>CAWAWG010000007.1:0-393301 GCA_963785645.1 uncultured Actinomycetota bacterium | reverse complement strand
GAGTCGCACAACTTCCGCAACGCGGACTACGCCGAGGAACGGGAGTCCCGCTACCAGCGCCTGATGCGCCAGGTGATCCGCGCGGGCGTGAAGACGAAGGTCCTCATGCTCTCGGCGACCCCGGTCAATAACAGGTTCAATGACCTGAAGAATCAGCTTCAGCTTGCCTACGAGGGCGAGTCGGAGAACCTGGCACAGCACCTCAACCTTTCCACCACGGTGGAGAAGGTGTTCAGCGACGCGCAGCGGGTGTTCAACGAGTGGTCCAAGCTCCCGGCCGATGACCGGACGGCGGACCGGATCCTCAAGATGCTGGATTTCGACTTCTTCGAGCTGCTCGACTCGGTCACCATCGCCCGGTCCCGCAAGCACATCCAGGCGTTCTACGACACCACCGACATCGGCGCGTTCCCGTCCCGGCTGCCCCCGAAGTCGATCCGCAAGCCGTTGTCTGACCTGCCCAGCGTCCCGACGTTCAACGAGATCTTCGCGCAGCTTCAGGCGCTGACGCTGGCGGTCTACACCCCGCTGGCCTATGTGTTCCCGAGCCGGATCGGCAAGTACGAGGACCTGTACAACGTGAACGTCGGCACGGCGCGGTCCAACCTGGGGCAGCAGGGCCGGGAGCAGGGCCTGAAGAAGCTGATGACGGTTAACCTGCTCAAGCGCCTGGAGAGTTCGGTCGACGCGTTCCGGCTCACGCTGGCCAGGATCGAGGACGCCGTCGGCAAGACACTGGACCGGATCGACTCGCACGTGTCGTCCCTGGCCGACCTTGACATCGACTTCGACGCCCTGGACGTAGATGACGAGGACGCCCTCAGCGTCGAGGCCCTCTCGTTCGGAGAAAAGATCCGGATCGACCTCGACGACATCGACGTCGACTCCTGGCGCCGCGATCTCTCGAACGACAGGCAGATCCTGGGTGACCTGTACGGGACGATGCGCAGGGTCACGCCTGACCGCGACCTCAAGCTCCAGGCGCTGAAGCAGCTCATTGCGGACAAGGCCATCTACCCCATCAACCCGGGAAACCGGAAGGTTCTTATCTTCTCCGCATTCGCTGACACCGCCGAGTACCTCTACCGCGAGCTAGCCCCCGTGCTTAGCGCGGCCGGCCTGGAGACCGCGCTCATCACCGGCGGCGCGCACGCGGCCAAGACGACGCTGGGCACCGGGTACGACTTCCAGCAGGCCCTCACGCTCTTCTCGCCCCGGTCGAAGCAGCGGCACCTCACCATGCCGAAGGCGACCGGCGAGCTTGACGTGCTGATCGGCACCGACGTCATCAGCGAGGGTCAGAACCTGCAGGACTGCGACTACCTGGTCAACTACGACATCCACTGGAACCCGGTCCGGATCATCCAGCGGTTCGGTCGCATCGACCGCATCGGCTCCGTCAACGAACGGATCCAGCTCGTCAACTTCTGGCCGGACATCTCGCTGGACGAGTACATCAACCTGAAGGAACGCGTCGAGAACCGCATGGTCATCGCCGACCTCGCCGGAACCGCCGACGACAACGTGCTCACGCTCGAAGCCAACGACGTGGCGTTCCGGAAGGAGCAGCTCCGCAGGCTCCAGGACGAGGTTATCGAGCTCGAAGATGTCCGCACCGGCATCTCGATCACCGACCTTGGCCTCAATGACTTCCGCATGGACCTGCTCGGCTACATGAAGGAGTATGGCGACCTGGCCGCCGCGCCGAAGGGCCTGCACGCGGTCATCCCCGCCGATCCCACGAAGGGCCTGCGCCCCGGCGTGCTCTTCGTCTTGCGCAACGTCAACGCCGAAGAGTCGTTCAACCGCGGCAACCGCCTCCACCCGCACTACCTCGTCTACCTAGACGACGAGGGGAACGTCATCTCCGACCACACCGAGGCCAAGCACCTGCTTGACCTTGTCCGCGCGGGATGCCGTCCCTACGCTGAGCCGGTCAGCTCGGTCACGCGTGTCTTCAACGCCGCCACAGATGAGGGCGTCCGGATGGAGAAGTACTCCGGGCTCCTCACCGCCGCGATCCGGTCCATGATCGAGGTCACCGACGAGCGCGACATCGACAGCCTCTTCAGCGACGGCCCGACCACCGCCCTGGCGCAGGCGATCGCCGGGCTCGACGACTTCGAGCTCATCGCCTTCATCGCCGTGATCGACCCGGCACGGGAGATGGAGTGACCGGAGGGCTTTACCGCTGGCCAGAGGCAGCCCGATTCGGCCGCGTTGTCCCGAAGAGCAAGTTCTACGAGCACGCCACCGTGCCCGCCGCGGTCCGCGAGAAGTTCGTCTCCGAGGTCCAGCGCATCACCTGGGCCTATAAGCTTGCGGAGAACACTGTCAACCTCTGCGGTACCAGCGCCGTTCCGGAGATCCAGGTCTTCCAGATCGACGCGAAGGGCGGGGATGTTGCGGAGTCCATCCTCGCCGCGATCGACAAGGCGGTGAAGACGCCGATCATCTTCGAGGTCAACCAAGGGGAGCGGGCTGCGCGTCTTACCCGCATGATCGCGGCGCACAAGGCTGCCCGGCACCGGTACGGCGAAGCTCGGCAGCTACTACTCGACCGCGTGGGTTCAGCGCGATGCCGACCGCCAGCCGCTGCCCACCGCGATCGACCTTCCCGCGCTCTATGTCGGCATCATCGAATCGCTAACATCGCTGACGGCGCGCCCCGGAGAAGACGCGGCAGAGATCGCCGCCCGGCTAGAGTCGGTACGCAAGCTGGAACGCGAAGTCGCCGCCCTGGAGCGGAAGCTCCGGGCAGAACCGCAACTCAACCGCAAGGTCGAGATTCGGCGCACCCTCAAGAACAAGCAGGCGGCCCTTGCCACCCTGATAAGCCCGTCCCCTGGCCCGGTGCCGGACGCACAGAACTGAACCGAGCAAAGAGAACCGGTGGAAAAGCTCCGCATGACGTCGCCCGACCTGACGGCTGCGAACATCGACAAGATCGCCGCACTATTCCCCGGCGTGATCACCGAGACCCGCGATGCCGACGGCAACCCGATGCGTAGCGTCGACTTCGACGCGCTCCGTCAGGAGCTTTCCGGCTACCTCGTCGAGGGGCCGCAGGAGCGCTACCAGCTCAACTGGCCCGGCAAGCGAGCCGCCGCCTTCGCAGCCAACGCCCCCATTGCGAAGACGCTCCGTCCAATGCGTAATGAGTCGGTCGACTTCGACACGACGCGGAACCTCTTCATCGAGGGCGACAACCTCGACGCCCTGAAACTGCTCCAGGAGCCATATCTCGGCAAGGTGAAGCTCATCTACATCGACCCGCCCTACAACACGGGTAACGACGAGTTCGTCTATCCAGACGACTACTCCGAGGAGAGCGGACAAGTATCTCGTGCGCTCTGGCCAGGTCAATGACGCAGGCGAACGACTCCGCCCGAATCCCGACTCGAACGGCCGCTTCCACTCCGCCTGGCTCAACATGATGTACCCGCGGCTTAAGCTCGCGCGCAACCTGCTCACGTCCGACGGAGTCCTCGCGGTATCGATCGACGATCACGAGGTCGCCCGGCTGCGTGCGTTGTGTGACGAATTGTTTGGCGTAGCTTCCTTTCTCGGGGTGCTTACATGGCGACGGCGGCCAACTGCGGACAGCCGCAACTTCAGCCGTGTGTCGACCGACCACGAGTACGTGCTCCTGTACGGGCGAAGCGAGGAGGCTCGGGTTAAGGGGCGAGGGATAGATGAGTCGAAGTATCAGAATCCGGACGGAGACCCACGCGGCCCGTGGACAAGCGAGAACCTGACGGGGCTCGCAGACGTGAGCACGCGCCCTAACCTTCACTACCCTTTGGTGAATCCTGAGACTGGTATCAGTTACCCCCCGAGCCCGAGCCGGGGGTGGGCGAAGGCCAAGGAGACGACAGACCGCCTGATTTCTGAGGGGCGCATTCTGTGGCCGTCGTCGCCGACAGGTCGGCCGCGGGAAAAGAAGTTCCTTGGCGAGCTTCAATCGACTGTTACCGGACTGTCGACGTGGGTGGTGGCCGATGAGGTTGGCTACAACTACGCCGGGACGCGTGAAGTGCGCGACCTTTTCGGCGAAAAGGTGTTTGACTTTCCGAAGCCTACTGCGTTGCTCCAGATGCTCGTCGAACAGGTGACTTCGTCTGACGACGTCGTACTGGATTTCTTTGCTGGCTCAGGAAGTACAGGTCACGCCGTGCTTGCGCAGAACGCCATCGATGGTGGCTCGCGCCGGTTTGTGCTTGTCCAGCTCGCGGAGCCGACGGGGGAATCATCGGAAGCATATAAGGCCGGTTACAGGTCCATCGGTGACATTGCACGTCGCCGGGTCGTTCTGGCCGCTCGAAGTATCCAGGAAGAGCAGGCGCTTCAGCTGACTCCGGATGAAGCCTCGATGGATCTCGGGTTTCGATCGCTTCGGATCGACACCACAAACATGGTTGACGTCACCGCCACGCCTGGCGACACTGCTCAGGCTGCGCTTGCCGGTGTGATCGACAGCGTGAAGCCCGGGCGGACCGGCGAGGACCTGCTGTTCCAGTTGCTCATCGACCAGGGGCTCGACCTGAGCCTCCCGATCACGCGCGAGGTTTCGGAGAGAGAGAGAGAGAGAGAGAGAGAGAGAGATCTTCCGCGTCGCGGACGACGCGCTCATCGCGTGCTTCAGCGAGGAGGTGTCCGCTGATGTGGTCACCTCCATCGCAAGGCTTCAGCCGCTGCGTGCCGTCTTCCGCGACTCGGCCTTCAAGACGGATGCCGAACGCATCAACGTCGAGCAGCTCTTCCGCGAGCTGTCGCCGAACACGGAGGTCAAGACCGTATGACCTCGCAGCTGCGGGCGGTGGTGCGTGATGGAGAAGCGCGCACTGCACTCGCTCGACCTGGCGGCACGGAACGTCGAGCGCATCGCAGAGCTATTCCCGCAGGTGATCACCGAGTCGCGGGATGCGGAGGGCAACGTGACCCTCGCCGTTGACTTCGACCTGCTGCGCCAGGAGCTCTCCGACCACGTCGTCGACGGCCCCCAGGAGCGGTATCACCTCGACTGGCCCGGCAAGCGTGCCGCCGAGTTCGCCGCGAACGCACCGATCGCCAAGACGCTCCGTCCGGTGCGTGCGGAGTCGGTCGACTTCGACACGACGCGGAACCTCTTCATCGAAGGCGACAACCTCGAAGCCCTGAAGCTCCTCCAGGAGTCGTATCTCGGCAAGGTCAAGCTGATCTACATCGACCCGCCGTACAACACCGGCAACGACTTCGTCTACGAGGACGATTTCGCCGAGTCCAGCGCCGACTACCTCGCCCGTTCCGGCCAGAAGTCAGAGACGGGCGACCGCCTCGTCGCGAACACGGAGGCGAACGGCCGCTTCCACTCCGACTGGCTCAGCATGATGTACTCCCGGCTGAAGCTGGCGCGTGGCCTGCTGACCGACGACGGGGTAATGATCGTCGCCATCGACGACCACGAGCACGGGAACCTGCGCCTGCTCCTCGACCAGGTCCTCGGATCGGAGAACTTCATCGCGAACGTGACGTGGCAGGGCAGCGGGAAGAACGACGCGCGCTACACGGCGGGCGGCGTGGACTACATGCTCATCTACGCCAAGAACGAGAGTCTGCTTCGTTCTCTCGACACTCGTTGGAAAGAGCCCAAGCCCGGGATTGACGAAGTTGAAGCGGTTGCCCGCCGTGCCTGGCAGCAATCTGGCGGAGACCCGACGAAGGCAACTGCGATCTTCCGGACTGGCGTGCGGTCTATCAAAGCGGACCTCGAGCCCGCGGTGTTCCGGTACGACCAGATCGACGACCGCGGAAGAGTCTTCCAGGCAGATAACCTTCGGAGCCCAAACCCACGTCCCAACCTGCAGTACCCGCTGCCTCACCCCACAACCGGGCGCCCAGTCAAGATGCATCCCAACGGCTGGGTCTACTCCCCGGAGACTATGGATGCGATGATCGCGGATGGGCGGATCATATTCGGGCCTGACGAGACGACTTCTCCACGTATGAAGAGGTTCCTCTCGGAGCAGAGTGATCGAGTGCCATACCCAACCTTCACTCAGGCACGCATGCCGGGCTCCAAGAAGCTGGACGGCCTGCTGGGCGAGTCCACCTTCGACTACCCCAAGGACACCGCCGTCCTGGCACGTTGGATCGGTGCGATCACCCGAGACAACCCGGACGCAGTCATCCTCGATTTCTTCGCCGGCTCTGGCTCGACTGGCCACGCCGTCATGGATCTTAACGCGGCAGATGGCGGGCATCGCCGGTACATTCTCGTCCAACTCGACGAGGCAGTTAACCACCCTGATTACCACACTATCGCCGACCTCGCGCGAGAGCGCCTACGGCGTGCCGGGGCGCGGGCGAAGCAGGAAGCCGGGCTGCTGGGCGCCACTATCGACGTCGGCTTCCGGTCGCTACACATTGCGACGACCAACATGGCTGACACGCTCGCGACCGCTGACGACCTGATGCAAGCAGCGCTCTCTGACGCTGTCGGCAGCGTGAAGCCCGACCGCACCGACGAAGACCTGCTCTTCCAGGTGCTGCTCGACTGGGGGCTCGACCTTGCTGAGCCGATCACGGTCGAGGAGGTCGGAGGTCGACGCGTGCTGTCGGTCGCCGATGACGCTCTGATTGCGTGCTTTGCCGACGAGGTCACCGACGACGTTGTCCAGGAGATCGCCAAGCGCGCGCCCACTGCGTACTGTGTTTCTCGACGCGGGCTTCGCGTCCGACGCCGCACGTATCAACGCCGAGCAGATCTTCCGCGAGGTGTCTCCTGAGACCGAGGTTAGGGCAATCTGACCCGATGAGGCTCCAGTTCAAGGTCCAGCAGTATCAGACCGAGGCCGTCGATGCCGTAGTCGACGTGTTCACGGGGCAGCCGTACGCCGACGGGGTGAAGTACCGCATCGACCCCGGCAAGGACGCTGCGCTGACGCTGCTGGAGGACGCGGGGCTGCGCAACGCCGAGATCGCACTCACGCCGCCGCAACTCCTGGAGAACGTCCACCGGGTGCAGCGGGCGCGTGGGCTAACGCTGTCGAAGGATCTCAAGGACCCGATGAAGAAGTCGGCGGCCCCGATCAACCTCGACGTCGAGATGGAGACCGGCACCGGCAAGACCTACGTGTACACGAAGACGATCATGGAGCTGCACAAGCGTTACGGGTGGTCGAAGTACATCGTGGTCGTGCCGTCGATCGCGATCCGCGAGGGCGTGAAGAAGTCGTTCGACATCACCGCCGACCACTTCCAGCAGCTCTACGGCACGAAGCCGCGCACGTTCGTCTACAACTCCTCGCGGCTGCACGAGCTGGAGCGGTTCTCCTCCGACGCGGGCGTGCAGGTGATGATCATCAACATCCAGGCGTTCAACGCCACCGGCAAGGACGCCCGCCGCATCTACGAGGAGCTCGACGACTTCCAGTCCCGCAAGCCGATCGACGTGATCGCGGCGAACCGGCCGATCCTCATCATCGACGAGCCGCAGAAGATCGAAGGCGACGCGAAGAAGCCGTCGAAGTCGCTGGAGGCGCTCGGGCTGTTCCACGCCCTGTTCGCGTTGCGGTACTCGGCGACCCACAAGATCGAGCGCACCAAGGTGCACCGTCTCGACGCGGTGGATGCCTATAACCAGAAGCTGGTGAAGAAGATCGCGGTGCGCGGCATCACGGTCAAGCACCTGGCCGGCAGCACCGCGCTACCTGTACGTGGACGGGCTGGAGGTCGGCAAGGGCGCGGACTTCCCCAAGGCACGCGTCGAGCTGGAGGTGCAGACCGCCCAGGGCATCAAGCGTCAGGTGAAGCGGCTTAGCCAGGGCATGAACCTGCACGACATCTCCGGCGGTATCGAGGCGTACAAGGGCCTGTTCATCCGGGACGTCGACGCGAACCGCGACATCATCGAGCTGAGCAACGGCGACATCATCGGTGCGGGCGAGGTCACCGAGGACGTCGCCGAGGACCAGAAGCGGCGCATCCAGATCCGCGAGGTCATCCGCGCTCACCTCGACAAGGAGCGTGAACTGTTCGCGCAGGGCATCAAGACGCTGTCGCTCTTCTTCATCGACGAGGTCGCCAAGTACCGGGACTACGACCGGGAGGACACGCTCGGCGAGTACGCGCGCGTCTTCGAGGAGGAGTACGACGCTGTGCTGGCCGACTACCTCGGCCAGCTCGACCTTGACGAGGCCGCCGAGCGGTACCGCAAGCACGTCGAGGCGATCCCGGTGCGCAAGACCCACGAGGGGTACTTCTCGATTGACAAGAAGACCGGGCGTTCGATCGACGGGTCGGTGAAGAAGACCGGCGAGACCGCAGGCCAGTCCGACGACGTGGACGCCTACGACCTGATCCTTAAGGACAAGGAGCGGCTGCTGTCGTTCGAGGAGCCCGTGCGGTTCATCTGGTCGCACTCGGCGCTGCGCGAGGGTTGGGACAACCCGAACGTGTTCGTGATGGGCATGCTCAAGAAGAGCGACAACACCACGACCCGACGGCAGGAGATCGGCCGCGGACTGCGGCTGTCGGTCGACCAGCACGGCGAGCGGATGGACAACCCCGTCACGGTGCACGACATCAACGAGCTGACCGTCGTCACCGACGAGTCGTACACCGAGTTCGTCACCGCGCTCCAGAAGGAGATCGTCGAGTCCCTGTCGGCGCGCCCGCACAAGGCAAGCGTCGACTACTTCACCGGCAAGCAGTTCAAGACCGCCGACGGCTCGACGAGCGTGCTGGAGAAGGCCGTCGCGCAGGCGCTGTACAACCATCTCATCCGGAACAACTACATCGACGATGACGGCTTGATCACCCAGGAGTACAAGGACGCACGCGCCGCCGGGACGCTCGCCGCACCCACTGCGGATGCGCTCAAGACAGTCATTGACTTCGTCTTGGCCCCTCGTTGATGCGCTGTACCTCGACGTGCCCAAGCCAACCGACGGCCGCAAGCCGAAGAAGATCCCGCTCAACGAGGCGAACTTCAAGAAGCGCGAGTTCCAGGAGCTGTGGCGCCGCATCAACCACAAGGCCGTCTACCAGGTCGAGTTCGACTCCGCCGAGCTGATCGCCAACTGCGTCCGGGTGCTCGACAAGTCCCTCAACGTCACCGTCATGCAATACCTCGTCGAGAGCGGCAAGCAGGTAGTCGGCCTCGAAGTCGAGCAGCTGGAGGCCGGCACGGGCTTCAAGGTGTCCGAGACGAAGGTGGAGCACTCGGCCGTATCCGCGGGCTCGACGGTGAAGTACGACCTCCTCGGCGAGATCGCGGAGAAGACCCAGCTCACCCGCCGCACCTGCGCGGCGATCCTCACCGGCGTCAACCCCGGCACGTTCGCGAGGTTCAAGCAGAACCCCGAGCAGTTCATCACCGAAGCCGCCCGGCTCATCAACGAGCAGAAGGCGGCCGTCATCGTCGAGCACCTCACCTACGACCCGCTGGATAGCCGCTACGACTCGTCGATCTTCACCGAGAACCAGACCGCCCAGGACCTGTCGAAGGCGGGCGACAAGCTCAAGAAGAGCGTCTACGAATACGTCGTCACCGACTCGAAGGTCGAGCGGTCATTCGTCGAGCAGCTCGACGTCAGCGACGAGGTCGTCGTCTATTCCAAGCTGCCGCGAGGGTTCTTCATCCCGACGCCGGTTGGCGATTACAACCCCGACTGGGCAATCGCGTTCCGCGACGACACCACGAAGATCAAGCATGTTTATTTCGTCGCCGAGACCAAGGGCTCACTCTCGACCCTCGAACTGCGGGGCGTCGAAGGAGCCAAGATCGACTGCGCCCGCAAGTTCTTCGCGGCTTTGAACGAGAAGCTCGGCCACGGTGTCAAATACGACGTCGTCACCGACTACACCGAGCTGATGCAACTCGTCGCCGGGTAACGCATCGCCTGGTCCGCCGCCTCAACTCTGGGCTGAAGCTACTGTAGCTCCGGTCCGCTCCCCCGCTTTGAGCGCCGGGATCGCCACAATTTGCGCTGGACTGAGGCCGCTCCGGTCGGCGGAAACCTGAGCTGCCCATCGGTTCCCGGACAGGGGATCCACTAGGAGTCTTCTGGAAAGGGACAGGATCGAGTGACCAGGAATCGCAGGGAGTTCCTCCTGAGTTCAAGGAGGAAGGCGCCACGTCCGCGACCTGTACGGCACGAGGGAGCCACCCTCGGCATCATGATCACCACCTCCGGGTACGGCCCCAGCAGCGAGGAATTCGCCAACGGCAAGCCCCCGAACCTCATCGACGGCCCCGGCCTGATCTCCATCTGCCAGGAACACGGCATCCCCGCCCGCATCCTCGGCACCCGCAAGCGCAAGCCGTGACACACGTCGGCCCAACGCATCACACCCCCACCACACCCTGCCCGGTCCAGCGGGGGAGACAGCGAGTCATCGGCCTGAAACACCAGGTCAGGGCCTCATGCGGGTGCCGTCCGTGCCCGTCCGTGCGTCACCCGGTCCCGGGCCCCGAGCGCACGGACACATAGCGGACGGCGGCACCCCCAAATCCCGCCTCGAATCACATAACGGTAGGTCAGGGACATAAGCCTCGAACAGGAGGATAGGGCTGTAAAACCGTCGGCTCAGCCTACGGTGGTTCGAACCCATCACCTGCCACCACCTGCGGAAACGGCTCGCTAGCTGCGAATTCTCGGCTAGCGGGCCGTTTTCTCTCTGTCCCAGTGTGTGTCACCTTGTAGCGTTGTAGGGCGTTGTGTTGCGGGGTCCACGGACGCATGGCGGACGGGAATCGGGGCCAGGGAGCGGTGTGGGTAGCCGCTTGATTGGGTTCCGGTGCCCGTTCCGGGGGTGCTCTGCCTTGACGTTTGCCCCCGAGTCGGGCGTCCATCCCGGTGTCCGCCCGGCGGCCCGCGCGATTTCCCGGGACGAGGGCGGCCGGGAAGGCGGGTGCGCTGATGGCTGGGCGGGCGGTCCGGGAGACCGTGACGCTTGCGGGACGGGCGGAGCGTGCGCGGGCCGCGCGCTCGTTCGTCGGTGAGGTACTGGGGTCGGGGCACCCGTGCAGAGACGCGGCTATCTTGCTGGTCAGCGAGATCTTCAGCAACAGTGTCCGGCACTCCGGCTCGGGTGCTGCCGGGGAGACGGTCACGGTCGCGGTCAGGGCCGGGGACGGCATCGTCCGGGTCGAGGTGACCGACCGCGCCGGGCCGGGGACGCCGGAGTTGCGTCCTGCCGACCGTGATGCCGAAGGCGGCCGAGGGCTCCGACTCGTCGCGGGCCTCGCGTCGCGGTGGGGCTCGCGACGGCGTGGAGGGCGGATGGTGACATGGTTCGAAATACAGGGCTAACTCGCTGCCAGGTGGCAGAGTTGCGAGGTGGGCCTGGCATGGGATGGGCCGCGCGGCGAGGTGCCTGCCGTGGCAGGCCCTTTTCCGCGCGGCCTTCCCCCGAACCACGCTTGCGGTAGGGTGGGCCGCCAGCGAGGTACCAAAGTGGCCCTTTTCTGACGGCCTCCCTCCGAACCGGACTTGCTCGTTTTCCGAGCATCTCGGCTCTCCAGTGCTCATCGTGGTTGCCGTGGGGGGCTTCCGCTGTGGATGCCCTCATGGCATGCGCGGCAGACGACGAGGGTCTTGCGGCGGCGTGCTGCCATCCGCCTGGCCCATTCGGGAGGGTTGCCCTTCCCCTTGCGGTTGAGGTCCTTGAGTGCCCGGATGTGGTGCACTTCGACCTGTTTCCGCGACCCGCATAGCTCGCACTCGTCGGCCATGAGCCGCTGGACGATCTCGGAGCGGTGGCTCCAGATGCGGGCGGGGTCGTCGTTGAGGGGCCGTGGCGTGGTGTCCCGTGCCAGGGAGATGCCGCCCCATTGCGCGACCAGCGGCGGTTTCCCGTCCCGGTCCACCGTGACCTGAAGGCCCCGGCGGGGTCCGTGCTCGGTGTCGAGGACGGCACGGTAGCGGCGGTAGACCTGCGGGACGCTGATCCGGTACTTGCGGGCCAGCGTCTTGGTCAGCGACCGCTCCATGACGTATCTTCAGGCGTCCGAGCCTGTGGCGGTTGAACGCCAGCCGGTAGTACTCCGCGACGCCCCGGAACTCGGACTGGAACTGCGCGACGATACTGAAATCGGTATCGACGGTCCGCTCCGTCCGCCGGACCGGCTTGCCCCGGTGCAGGTAGGGCGCGCACTTGGCGCGGATGACGTCGGCGGGCACTTTCAGCCCGATCCCCGCGTTGATGCTGCGGTGACCGCGATGATCGCGCTTGTCGTCGGCGTGCATCACCACCATCTCGTAGCCGAGGAACCGGGCGGCCTGCGTCCGCCCGTGGGTGATCAGGGTCTTGGCCGGGGACAGCTCCAGCTTGAGCTGCTCGCGCAGGAACCGCCCGATCGCGTCCTTGATCTCCTCGGCCTCCTGCCGGGGGCCGGTGAAGCCGAGCACCCAGTCATCGGCGTAGCGGCAGTACCGCAGCCGCCGGTAGCCCGGATCGGCGGGGTCGCGGGAGGGCATGGTCTTCATCTGCCTGCGCAGCGCCCGGCCCGCCTCCCGTTCTCCTTGCTGTTCCAGGCGCCAGGCCTGCTGCCATAGCCGCATGTAAGGCCGGTAGGGGGTGCGTCGTGCTCCCCGGTTATGGGCAGGGAGAATGTCTTGCTCGATGAACCTGTCCAGCCGGTCCAGGTAGATATTCGAGAGGACGGGCGATGCGATCCCGCCTTGCGGACAGCCGCTCAGCGTGGCGTGGTATCGCCAGTCCTCCAGGTATCCCGGCCTGGAGCAGTCCCTCGATAAGGCGCAGGAACCGGCCGTCGTGGATCTTCTCGCGCCAGGATCCCGAGGAGGATCTGATGGTCGAGCGACCCGAAGGACTCCCCGCCTTACTACGTGCTTCGATGACCTCGCCGAGGCGATCCGGGCGTGGGCGAAAGGCTGGCTGCCTGCCGAGGCCGCGGCTGAGCTGCTGATCTCGCACCGGTCCTGGCTGGAGCGGGAGGACTTCCTACGGGCAGCGGTCGAGGTCCAGTGGGAGCCTTGCCGGGATCGGGAGATCGCGGCGGTCGACTTCGCCGCGGCGGCGGACGCGGTCCAGGGGATGCTGCCGTGCTCGGACGGCGAGCGTCAGGTGCTGCTGGTCGCGGCGAGCATCGCCGGGGGCATCCCGGTGGATTTGCGCGAGGCGGCGCTGTGCATGGACGCCGTTAACGCTGCGCGGGCCGCCCAGGCGATCTGCCATGCGGCCGGGCGCCGGGTGCGGGTGGTGACGGAGACGTGCCGGTGAGGCCCGCGCTGCCGGCCACGGTGACCGTCACCCAGGCCCGGCACCCGCTGGAAGGCCGTGACCTGCGCGTGCTGGGCTGGATGCGCCGGCTCGGCCGCCTGGAGCTGATGCTCGAGTTGCCCGACGGCAGCAAGCGGCTGATCCCGGCGGAGCAGACCAGCTGGCACGATGCCCCGGACCCGGGTCCCGGCACGGGGACGCTGGGCAGGACGGCGGACCTGCTGGGCCTGTCCGTGCTGGTTTCGGCTCTTTCCGCCCGCAGCGCTGACGGCCGGGAGCAGGCTGCACGAAAACCACCTGCCAGGGAGGACAATCGTGCAGCCTGTCCAGCTGAGTCTGCTGCCAGACCAGGTTCCGGCGCCACTGCCGGACCTGATCGGCCAGCTTCCCCCGGACGACGTCGCAGCGGCGGTCGCGCTGCTGGCGGGCCTGATCGCCAGGGCGCGGGCCGCGATGGCAGCGGAGACGGCCGATGAGTGAGCCGGGGAAGATCACCGCATCGCACCTGTCACGGACGGCCGTGATCTACGTCCGCCAGTCCACCCTGATGCAGGTAGAGCGGAACACCGAGTCGACGCTGCGCCAGTACGACCTGGTCTCCCGCGCCCGGCAGCTGGGCTGGCCGCAGGAGGCGGTCCGGGTCATCGACGGCGACCTGGGCATCTCCGGGTCGGTGACGGGGCAGCGCGACGGGTTCGAGGGCATGGTCGCCGAGATCGCGCTCGGCCAGGTCGGGATCATCCTCGCGCTGGAGGTCTCCCGGCTGGCCCGTGACAACGCGGCCTGGTACCGGCTCCTCGACCTGGCCGGGGTCTGCGACACGCTGGTCGCCGACGCCGACGGCGTCTACCACCCGGCGCTGTTCAACGACCGGCTCGTCCTCGGGATGAAGGGCATCATGTCCGAGGCAGAGCTCCACGTGCTGCGGGCCCGGCTGGAGGGCGGCATCCGCAACAAGGCCGCCCGCGGCGAGCTGCGCCGCGGCCTCCCCGTCGGCCTGGTCTGGGGCGAGGCCGACGGGGAGGTCCGCTTCCACCCCGACGAGGCGGTCACCGGCATTATCGCCGCGGTCTTCGAGCAGTTCGCGGCCTGCGGGTCGGCGCGCGCCACCTGGCTGTGGCTGCGCGAGCAGGGCCTGCGCTGGCCTCTGCAGAAGGTGGCCTATACCCGGCGCGGCCCCGGGCTCCCGGAGATCACCTGGGTGGAGCCGACCTATCATGCGGTGCACACGACACTGACCCACCCCGCCTATGCGGGCGCGTACGTTTACGGCCGGACCCGCAAGGAACGCTACCTTGACCGTGGCGGCGCGCTGCGCCAGCGCAGCCGCCGCCTGCCCCGCGACCAGTGGGAGGTCCTCATCCCCGATCACCACCCCGGGTTCACCGACTGGGAGGCCTACCAGGCTAACCAGGCCCGCATCGGCGCCAACATCCGCCCGCAGGCCAGCCAGCCGGGCACCGGCGCTGTCCGCGAGGGCTCCGCGCTGCTGCAGGGCCTGGCCACCTGCGGCACGTGCGGCCGCAAGCTCGCCATCTTCTACACAGGCCCGGCGAAATGCGTCCCGAACTACTACTGCCAGGGGTCAGCCGAGCTGGTCAACGGCCGCGGCGCCCGGCACATGAGCATCGGCGGGCAGGCCATCGACGCCGCCGTCGCCGAAGCGTTCCTGGCCGCGCTGGCGCCGGCTGCGCTGGACGCGTGCCTGCAGGCCGCCGAGCAGCTCGAGCACGGCCATGACGCCTCCCTGGCCCAGCACGAGCGCCAGGTCGAGCAGGCCCGCTACAACGCCGGCCGGGCCGAGCGGCGCTACCGCGCCGTCGACCCGGACAACCGGCTGGTCGCCCGCGGCCTGGAGGCCGAATGGGAGGCCGCGCTCCGCGGGCTCGCCGACGCCGAGGCCGAGCTGGCCCGCCGCCAGGCCGCCCGCCCGAAGGCCCTGACCGCGCAGGAGAAAAAGGCGATCCTCGCCCTCGGCGACGACCTCGGCCCGGTCTGGGACGCCCCGACCACCACCGACAAGGACCGCAAGCAGCTGCTGCGCACCCTGCTCGACGAGGTCAACATCACGCTGCACCGCGACGACCCCGGCCCGCACGCCAGCCTGGTCCTGCGGTGGAAAGGCGGCGCGATCAGCGAGCTCACCGTTCCGCTGCGCCGCCGCCAGCCCGCCATCCGCACCGACGAGGACACCATTGACCTGATCCGGCGGCTGGCCGTGCACTACCCCGACGCCCAGATCGCCGGCATCCTCAACCGGCAGGGCAGGCGCACCGCCCGCGGAATGTCATACACCGCCAGTAGGGTCCAGTCACTGCGCCACCACTGGAAGATCCCCTGCCACCAGCCCGCCGGCCAGGAACCCGAAGGAGAGCTGCTCAACGTGACCGCCGCCGCCCGCCAGCTCGGCATCGCCCCGTCCACCCTGCTGCGCTGGCTCAACGACGGCTTCGTCGCCGGCGAGCAGGTCACCCCCGGCGCGCCCTGGCGCATCCGCCTCACCGAGGAACTGCGCGGCATGCTCACCGACACCGCACCCGACGGGTGGGTGCCGCTGGGTTACGCCACCCAGGCGCTCGGCGTCTCCCGGCAGACCGTATTGCAGAAGGTCAAGCGCGGCGAGCTCAACGCCGTCCTGACCCGCACCGGACGCAGGAAAGGCCTGCGTATCGAGATACCGGCCCCGCAAGCAGGCCTGTTCTAGCAAGCACAATCAGCAAAGGAGCAGTATGACCATGGATCCAAGCAGTCGGAGATATCACCCTCGATAAACCAGGTGGTCCCGGTCCAGGTATTGTTTATCTCCCGCAGTGCGGTATGACATCCTCGCCCTTTCCGGAACCCGTGCGACCTCTCGGAGAACACCGGCTCGTAGTATGCCTCAAGGAGCAGGCGCACCACTTCGCCGACTAGTTTATCGGACCATGACGGCAGGCCGAGAGGGCGGAGTTTACCGTTTTTCTTCGGGATGTAGACGCGGCGGGCCGGGGAGAACCGGTACTTCTCCCGCCGCATCAGCCCTGTGACCTGTTCGATCTTGTCCTCGGACATGCCGTCTGCGGTTTCCCCGCTGGCCCCCGGCGTCATCGCCCCCTGGTTGGAGTAGATGTTCCCGTAGGCCAGCAGGTACAGTTCCTTGTTGAACATCTGCCGGTAAAGCTGCGTGCACGGCAGGCCCTTCCTGCCTCGCTCGCGGAGAACGCCAAGTACCACTGCGGCTTCCTGCATTGCGCATCCCTCGTGGCTCTCATTCGTTCATCGCCTGTGCCCCTTCGCCCTGTGGACCGTCATTAGCGGTCGCCAGATTGGGCGGACGTTACCCCGCCGACTACTACGGGCACTCCGTCGCCATAGGACTCTCGTCCCTTAGGCGATCCCATGTTCGCAACTGCTGTACGTGCCGAGCGTGACTTAGGCGTCCCGTCCGTCTCCTTGAATGCCCTCACTGGGCATCGCTCCTGCCCCGGAGGATTGCGGCGCGCGACCGATCATCGCGCCGCAGGGGCGGCACCGGTTACAGGCGTCTTTCCGGCAGGCGTTTACTTGCGCCTTCTGGAGACTGGGATTCAGGCAATCAGGCTTTCGCCGTATCACGCGGATCTCCCGGCGCGCCGCCCCTGACACCTGGACGCGACCGCCGGTTTCCTGGCATGCTATTTTCCCTTGTATCCTAATGAGTCTCAGGGAGCCCGCCGTCTGGCAGACTCCGGGTGTGGTGGCCGCCGGCAGGTGAGCACATGTGTTTCCCGGGCTTTGAGCCCTGACGAAAGACCGTGCCCCTGCCGGTGACCGGGAGAGTTGATCGCTGCTGGGATGTCGTGCCTGCCCTCGGGCGTGAGCACAGCTTCATTAGGTCGCTGATAGTTCTCCCGCAGGCTGCTGACGAGATTCGATGTCGCGGACGGGAGAACTGGTGCGGCTTTTCGTGGGGGATGACTGGGCTGAGGACCATCACGACGTGGAGGTGATGAACGAGGCGGGCCGGGTGCTGGGCAAGGCGAGGCTGCCCGAGGGCGTCGCCGGGATGGCCCGGCTGCACGAGCTGGCCGGGCGGCACCTGGGCGATGACCTTGATGCCGCTGAGGTGGTCATCGGGATCGAGACCGACCGCGGCCCGTGGGTCGCCGCGCTGGTCGCGGCCGGGTACGTGGTTTACGCGGTCAACCCGCTGCAGGCGTCGCGGTACCGGGAGCGGCACCACGTCTCCGGGGCCAAGAGCGATGCCGGCGACGCGCACATGCTGGCCGACATGGTCCGCACGGACTCCCACCAGCTGCGGGCCGTGGCGGGCGACAGCGCGGAGGCGGAGGGCCTGAAGGTGCTGGCCCGCACGCACAAGACGCTGATCTGGGAGCGGACCCGGCCGGTTCAGCGGCTGCGGCACCAGCTGCGGGAGTACTTCCCCGCCGCCCTGGACGCGTTCGACGACCTGGACGCCCCGGACACCCTGGAGCTGCTGGGCAAGGCCCCCGAGCCCGCCAGGGCCGCGAGGCTGACCCGCGCGCAGGTCAGCGCCGCCCTCAAGCGCGCCGGCCGCCGTAACATCACCGACAGGCCACTGCGATCCTGGCCGCGCTGCGCAGCGAGCACCTGGGCCAGGCCCGCAGCCGTCACCGCCGCCTACGCCGTCACCGTGCGGTCCCTGATCGCGGTGATCACCACTCTGAACGAGCAGGTCAAGACCCTGCAAGGGCAGGTGGAGGCGGATTTTGGCCGGCACCCGGACGCTGAGGTCTACCGGTCCCAGCCCGGCATCGGTGCCGTCCTCGGCGCCCGGGTGCTCGGCGAGTTCGGCGACGACCCGCAGCGGTACGCCGACGGCAAGGCCCGCCGTAACTACGCCGGCACCAGCCCTCTTACCCGGGCATCGGGGAAGAAGAAGGTCGTCGCCGCCCGGTTCATCCGCAACGACCGGCTCATAGATGCGCTGATGGCCCAGGCCTTCGCGTCCTTGAACGCCTCGCCGGGCGCCCGCGCCCTCTACGACGAGCTCCGCGCCCGCGGCATCGAGCACAACGACGCCCTGCGACGCCTCGCCAACAGGCTCGTCGGCATCCTGCACGGGTGCCTCAAGACCCGCACCCTCTACGACGAGGCCACCGCCTGGGGACACCGGCAAAACCTCCCTCAATCTTCCGTAGCGGCTTGACACTTAAGCTCCTGGGATGTCTTTCGGATTCCGGTAAGCCATCAGATCCAGAGATATCTCCTCTCATCTCTGCCCGCTGCGCGGGCGATACAACAGTGCGCCTCATGGCGCACTAGGGCTGTAAAACCGTCGGCTCAGCCTACGATGGTTCGAACCCATCACCTGCCACACGCTGGGGGAACGCCCCGTTAGCTGCGAATTCTCGCGCTGGCGGGGCGTTTCCTCTCTGTCCCGTCGTGTGCAGGGACACGGCAAAGTCGCATTCATGCAGCTTGAAGTAGTTCGAGGGTCCGCTGGGGGTCGCGGGCGTGGTGGCGGTTGGCGGCGGCGATGTTGGCGTGGCCGTCCAGGCGCAGCAGGCTGATGGCGAGGCTGCGGAGCGTCGCCATGACGCGGGGCGCGTTCCCGGTCCTGACCAGGGATTTGTCTTCCTGGTAGGTGACGTCGCGGACCCAGTGGAGCTTGTTCTCTATCTCCCAGTGGCCCCGGACCCAGGCGGCAAGGACGGCGGGACCGGCCTTGCGGTCGCTGGTGATGAGGTAGACGACCTCGACGGTCTTCTTGCCGTTCTTCGTGACGGTGCGGCGCAGTTGCGCGACCTGGGCTGCGCCGGCGAACCCGACCCATGCCGGGGCCAGGACGACCTTGATCGTGCGGCGCGCGCGGCGGCCGTGGTCCTTCGTCACGGCCGAGGCGGCGGGGACCTTGGCCCAGGGCAGCTTCTTGAGCTGCCGGAAAAGGGTGGGCATGTTGCCCTTGACGGTCATCACGTAGTCCGCGTGCCGGCCGAGGATGACCTGCGCGGTATCACTCTGCGTATGTAGTGCGTCGATCGTGATGACGGCGCCGGCGAGGTCCGCGAACGCCTTCAGCAGGTCCCGGACCGCCGGGATCTCGTTGGACTTCGCGTCCACCGCGACCTGCCCGAGGACGGCACCGATGCCGTGCGCGAGCGCGGCGACCAGGTGCGGGGCCTTCCCGTCTTTGCCTTTCGCGCCCCGCACGGCCTTGCCGTCGACCGCGATGACCAGCCGGCCGCCGGCCCGCACCGCCCTCGTCCAGAGCCAGGCGCCGAGGGCCTGGTCCAGGATGTCCGGGCTGACCAGGGCGAACGCCCGCCGGAACGTGGACTCCTCCGCCGGGCCGCGCGAGGCACCGAGCCCGGACAGCACGTCCGCCCCGGCGTCGGCGGCCCACTGCCCGATCGCGGCGAACGACCTAGCCCCCGCGGTCACCGCCGCGATCCCGACGGCGAGCAGCCCCGCCAGCGAGTGCCGCCGGCCGCGCGGCTTCCGCGGGTCCGGGACCTGGGCAAGGAGGTCAAGAAGGTACCGGCTGCGGGCGGCAGCCGTCGTGAGGGAAGATGGCATCGGCGGGCGGGCGTCCCTTGTCGGCGGTGATGGTGAGCGTGAGAACTTCCATCGTTCCGCCCAGGCCCCGCCCGCCGCCCGTGAACGCGCCAGGAACCTCGATCAACGCCTCAAAACAACAGGTCACGGCCCTAACTCACGACTTTGCCGTGTCCCTGCGTCGTGTGTCACCTTGTCGCGCTGTGGACCGTCATGTTGCGCTGTCCACGGACGTATAGCGGACGGCCGTCCGCGCGGTTGGGCCGGTCGGTCTGGGCAGCTACGACGGTCGGTGTGCGCAGTTGCGACGGTCGGTGCGCACCGTCGGCTGTTTCACGGACGGCCACGGACGGGCCGCGCCAGCGGCACATTCCGGCTTGACCAGCGCTGCTCGTGCCGGCTCGTAGGCGCTTCGGCTATCACTCTGGTGGGACTTGGCTTCGGAGACGAGTGTTAGCGTCCTCGCTATCTGAGCATCGTTCGGCTGAATTATCTGAGGACGATTCGGCGCGGTTCCGTGAGCATCGCGGGCAACACAATCACGTAGAGTCACTGTCGGCGATGCTGCTGGCGCGCCCGATCCGCCTGATTGAGGCTTTGGGTAGGCGTTGCGGTCCTGGCCGGGACGGAAGTGAGCTGGGGTCGATATGGTCAGCCGCCTGGCCGTCGACCTGACCGGCTCGCATTGCGCCCGAGCCGGGTGATCCGCGTGGCTTGGACTGACCTGCCCGATGCCGGCACTTGGTTGATACGGAGGTGATTGTGAGGCTCCAGGATCGAGGGTGCGCAGCGCCTCGGTCACCTCCATGATCAGGCGTTATATGGCCCGAAGGGCGCAGGTGACCGAAGGCCACCCACATAATGCCGCCGAGCGGGCTATGTCTTGCGGCGGCTCAGCTGGCCTCCAATCCAGGCCGCGATCCGCGCCCTGGACGGTTCGGCTGCTCCTCCAGGCGAGCCTGGTACTGGCTCGTACAGAATGTGCTACCTACCGTGCGTACTTTAGACATGGGGGTCCGCGGCTGTACCTGAACTTCGCTGTGCCGCTGCTCATACACTTTTTGATGAAGTGTCTGCAGTCCATGCCCAGGCCTGGAGGGGGGACGATAGCTGGTGCTGTTCGGTCGGCAGCGCGAGAGCGGTGTACTGGACCGGCTGCTGGCCGGGGCGCGGGGCGGCCGCGGCGGGGCGATCGTGGTGCTGGGAGAGCCGGGCATTGGCAAGACAGCCCTGATTGAGCAGGCGGTCACGTCTGCGCAGGACTTTCGGGTTCTTCGGACTGCGGGCCAAGAGGGGGAGACGGAGCTGGCCTATGCGGCGCTGCTGCAGCTTTGCGCACCGGGACTCGATCGTCTGGTGCGGCTCCCGGCGCCTCAGCGCGACGCCATGAGGGTCGCGTTCGGGCTATGCACTGGCGACCCGCCGGATCGGCTGCTGGTGGCGCTGGCTTTGCTCACCCTGTTGTCCGAGATGGCTGCGGAGCGGCCGCTGCTGTGCGTTGTCGACGACGCTCAGTGGCTCGACCGGGCGTCTGCGCAGGCGGTCGTCTTCGTGGCGCGTCGCCTGGCGACCGAGGCTGTGGCGTTCGTCTTCGGGGCCCGGGAGGTGCCTGATGAGCTCCGGGGGCTTCCCGAGGTGGTCGTCGAGGGATTGGGCGACGGGGATGCGCGGGCATTGTTTGGATCGGTCTTTCCCTATCGGCTCGATGAGCCGGTGCTGGATCGGATCGTGGCCGAAACGAACGGCAACCCGCTCGCCCTGCTCGAGCTGCCCCGAGGGCTGAGCCCGGCCCAGCTGGCAGGCGGGTTCGGGTTGCCGGTGTCGGTTCCGCTGGCCGGTCGTATCGAGGAGAGCTTCCGGCGGCGCCTGGCGGGGCTTCCCTCGCCGTCGCGGCGCCTCCTGCTGGTTGCCGCGGCCGACCCGACGGGGGACGCCGTGCTGGTGTGGCGGGCCGCTGGGCTGCTCGGCATCGCCGACTCAGCGGCAGAGGCTGCCGAGGCCGAGGGGCTAGCGGATTTCACCGCAGGGGTGGTGTTCCGTCACCCGCTGGTCCGATCCGCCGTCTACGGCGCCGCATCTGCCCCAGAACGGCGACAGGCGCACCAGGCGTTGGCGGAGGCAACCGATCCCGCCGTCGACCCGGATCGCCGGGCCTGGCACCGCGCCCAGGCCACGTCGCGGCCCGACGAGGACGTGGCGGCCGACCTGGAGTTCTCCGCTGGGCGAGCCCAGGCCCGCGGCGGGTTCGCGGCGGCGGCTGCGTTCATGGAACGGTCGGCCGAGTTGACAACCGTCCCGGCGCGGCGGGCGGGCCGGGCGCTGGTCGCCGCCGAAGCCAAGCGCCAGGCGGGCGCTGTTGACTCTGCCCTTCGCCTGGCCGGCATGGCTGAGCGCGGCCCGCTGGATGACTTCCAGCGAGCGCAGCTGGAGCTGCTGCGGGCCCAGGTCTCCTTCGCGTCCGACCGGGGCAGCGACGCTCCCCCTCTCCTGCTCAAAGCCGCCCGGCATCTCGAGCGCCTCGACGTGAGACGGGCGCGCGAGACCTACCTTGATGCCCTGACCGCTGCGATATCCGCGGGCCGGCGTGCGACGGACGCCAGCGCGGGCGTGGTCGCAAGGGCGGCCATGGAATCTCGGCCCTGCGTAGCGTCCCAGCGTGCCCCGGAACTTCTGCTCGATGGCCTGGCGCTTCTTGTTACCGATGGGTATGCCTCGGGGGTCCCGGTCCTGAAGGAGGCGCTGCGCGCGTTTCTGGCCGACGATCTGGGTAGAGAGGAGCGGTTGCGATGGTCGTGGCTGGCCGGCCGGGCGGCGGCGTTGATCTGGGATTACGACAGCTGGGATGTCCTCACGGCGCGCCAGATTCAAGCCGCCCGAGACGCCGGTGCCCTCACGGTGCTCCCCCTTAGCCTGGGCACTCGCGCCGCCCTGCACCTATTCTCCGGCAAGCTGGCGCTCGCCGCCTCGGTAGTCGAGCAGGTGGAGGCGGTAGCTGACGCGATCGGCAACCGTCCGGCTTCGTACTCGGCGCTGACAGTAGCCGCTTTCCGGGGGCGTGAGGGCGATGCCCGTCAGCTGATCGATGCGAGCACGAAGGACTTCGCGTCCAGGGGTGACGGCCTGGGGTTGACCGTCGCGCTGTGGGCGACCGCGGTCCTTGATAACGCGCTGGCCCGGTACCGGGACGCTTTCGCAGCCGCCGAAGAAGCGCTCGAGGACCCCTGCGAGGTGTGGTTCTCCCCGCTGGCGGCGGTCGAGCTGGTCGAGGCGGCCAGCCGCATAGGGAGGGAAGACGCGGCGGCGCCGGAACTGGAACGCCTGGTGCGGGGTACCTCAGCGAGCGGGACGCAGTGGGCCCTTGCCGTCGAGGCGCGATGTCGTGCCCTGCTCAGCCACGATGAGGCGGCCGAGACGCTGTACCGCGAGGCAATCGAGCGGCTCACGCCCACGTCATTGGGCTTCGACCTGGCCCGAACCCACCTCCTCTACGGGGAATGGCTGCGACGCGGGCGCCGGCCCCGTGACGCTCGCGAACAGCTGCGGACCGCCCACAGGCTGTTCAGCGGTTTTGGCATGGAAGGATTCACGGAGCGAGCCCGCGCCGAATTGCAAGCTACCGGTGAACGCGTGGGCAAACGCACGGTGGAGACGCAAACCGATCTGACGCCGCGGGAGGCGCAGATCTCACAGCTCGTCGCGCAAGGTGCGACCAACCCGGAGATCGCCGCCCAGCTGTTCATAAGCCCGGGCACGGTCGAGTACCACCTCGGCAAGGTGTTCGCCAAACTCGGCGTCAAGTCACGCACTCAGCTGGCAAAGCTTGTCCTCCAATCCGCCCCGCACCCGTCACAGCGAATCTGAGAACACTCATGTCTGCCGGGAGCCGCTCGCCGGTGAGCGAGCACGCTGTTGCCCGGTGTTATCTCGTTCTCCTTAACCATGCGATCGGCGGCACGGTTGCTGCCTTGACCACCGCTGCCTTCCCGGCCTGCCAGGAAATGCCCTCCGGGGCCAGCCTGCGATTACCGGGAAGATGGTCAGGTTCGACTCGCCCGCCATGTCGTGGGCGAGCAGGCCGTGCCGGAGTTGCCGGCTCGGCTGGATCACGATGGGGCGCCAACCCGGTCTTGCCCGCCCGGCAGGTGCGTCGTGCCGGGTCAGCGTTAGGCGCCGTACGCAGGCAATATCGCTCCGCTCACCGCGGCTGCGGCGTCGCTGACCAGGAAGGCGATCACGCCGGCGATCGCCGCGGGCGCGACCGCGTGCGCCATCACCTCCGCCGGGAAAATAGTCCGGTTTCTGGGGGTGTCGATCAGCTGCGGCGCGACCGCGTTCACCCGGATCCCCTGCGGGCGCAGTTCGATGTCCAGAATGCGCGTCAGGTGGACAAGAGCGGCCTTGCTCACGCTGTAGGCCCCCATGCCGCTGGCCGGCTCGATCCCCGGGCGGGCGGCCACGTGCACGATGGCGCCTGACCCCTGCTGTCGCATATGCGGTGCCACCGCCTGGGTCAGCCACAGCGCGGGTCCCAGGTTGACGTCGAGCATGGGCCGCAGCATCTCGGGTGTGGTTGCGAGAATGTCTTCCGGACGGAACGTGCCGATGGTGTTCACCAGCACGTCAGGGGGCCCGGCCTCGCCGGCGATCCGGCCGATGAGCCGCGCCGCCTCGGCGGGGTCGGTGGCGTCGGCCACCTCGCGCCGTATTTCCTCGGGGAGGTCAGCCAGCGCGCTCTCACTCCGGTCGACCGCCACGACCGTGAAACCGTCGGCGGCAAGGGCTACCGCTGTCGCGTGACCAAGCGGACCGCCTCCGCCAGCCACGATCGCCACCTTTGCGCTCATGGCGTCACCCGGCTGAAGAGCGCGGCGGCGAGGTGCTCGCCGAGTCGCTCTAGGTTGTTCCGCATCGTGAATTCCTCCATCTCTTCTCACCGGTGCAGTGAATGATCAAAGAACGATGACCGTCTTAACGTCGTGATGGCGATGAGACCCGGGGCCCATTGCAGCCGGCACCTCGTCCAATGCGATGCGGGTCACGGGAGGCGGGACGATCCGGCGATCGATGAGATCATCTGCGACTCTTTCCAGGACTTCGCTCGTCTGGCGCAGGGCAAAGTTCACGCCGCAGACGCCCGACGCCGAGAGAGCCCGGGTGTCCGCGATGTAGCGGGTGCTGACCGCGGTGCCCCCCGGCCGGACGAGCGGGGCGAGCGAGGCGAAGGACTCGGCGTCGCTGGCAAGGTCGATGAGCACGTCGATGCCGTCGGGGTGGGCTCGGCGGACAGCCCCGCCCAGGGGAGCCGTGGTGTCGTCGACGGTCTCAGCCACCCCGTAGGAGCGCACCCGCTCCTCATCCGGGGCACGCACGTTGGCGATCACCCGTGCCCCCGCGATGACGGCGAACTGGGTGGCGAAGGACCCGACTCCGCCCCCGGCCCCGACAACCAGCACCGTCTTGTCCTCAAGCGGCTCGAGCGACTCCACGAGCGTGAGCCCGGTTCCGCCAGCCGTTGGCAGCGCCGCGGCCTCGATCAGGTCGAGCCCGTCGGGCACCGCGGCCAAGGGCGCCTCCGCGGTCACCGCGACGTACTCAGCGTAGGTGCCTGTCGAGCCGATCGGTGCCAAGAGCAACTGGCCGAATATCCGCGAGCCCAGCGAGAACCTCGTGACTCCCTCGCCCAGCGCATCTACAGTCCCCGCACCATCGGCGCCGAGCACCATGGGGAACACGGCGGGAGCGGGCCTCCATTCGCCCGACGCCAGCGAGGCATCCATCGGGTTCATCCCGGCAGCGGCAAGTTTGATCCGGACCTGGCCAGGGCCGGCCGCCGGGGTTGGCAGGTCCCTTACGACAGGAGATGCTCCGTAATAGCTGACGGTCACCGCACGCACGACTTTCTCCCTTCAGGCCCACCTCGCGGCCTTGAGCGTCTAAGGCACCCCGGTCCTGGCTGGAGCCGTCAGCCGACAGGCAGCGCGGCGAGGCCCAAGCCGAGCTTGGATCGCAGCCAACGGCCCATCTCGGTAACGGCCGTGTCCGTCTCGGGAACCCGCCCGGCGCCGAAAAGAAAAAGATGCTGTCCTGCGGGGACGGGATGAAGGCCCACGTCGAGGCCTGCCGCCTTCGCGCGGCCCGCGAACTCGACCACCGATCCGGCCAGGATTTCGTACTCGCCGTAATAGATATCGATCGGCGGCAGCCCGGCCAGATCGGCATACAGCAAGTTCACCCGGGGATCGTCGTAGGCGGTTCCGGTGCCGCCGAGCCAGCTTTCGCGGAAGAACTTCAGCAGCGGCACGGACAGGTTCCTGTCGGTCCCGGCGTTGGTCTCCAGCGTTTGGTTCGTGAATTCGAAATCGAGAAAGGCCGAAGCCGACAAGATGGCAGCCGGCAGCGGCATCCCCTTGTCGCGCAGCCTGATGGCCAGGCTCACGGCTAGATTGCCGCCGATCGAGTGCCCGCCGCTGGCGACCTTGTCAGGCCGGTACCCCTGGGCGAGCAGCCACCGGTATGCCGTCTCCACGTCGTCCTGCTGGGCGGGGAACTTGTCCTCCGGTGAGCGCCGGAAATCCAGGACCAGAGCGCGGATGTTCGCCGCCTTGGCCAGATGACCCGCGATCTTGCGGTCGGAGTGCATCGAGAACACGACGGAGCCGCCGGCGTGGTTCCACATCATGACGGTATCGTCGTCGCAGCCCGCCGGGATGCACCACATCGCGGGCACGCCGCCGGCGTCCACTTCGGCGTAAGTAACCGCCTCGGGTTCGCTGCTGCACAGATGCATCCGTTCCACGACGTCGCGGCGCGTCACCACATCCAGGTCCGGCTTCGTCCGCTTCCCGACGGCCGCGAAGAATTCGGCCAGCTGATCTGCCTGCACGGTAGCCACGGCTACTCCTTTTTCGCTACGTATGAATGGGCTGATGTTTACTTGGAATATCTTCGAATTTGCTTCTCGTTTTCGACGGGCAACATGGCTCCTTCTCGACCGGGATGGTCAGGCTGTTCGGCCGGCCGACAGCCTGCGCGGTCAAGGGACGTTTCTTCTACCTTGTTCCGAACGAGAGCGCCTCGCATCTGGGAAGCCCCTAGCCGGAGCGGGCCTCGCATCTAGGAAACCCCTAGCCGGAGCGGCTTGACGCCTCGGAAAGAGCCGAGGACCC
Organism: uncultured Actinomycetota bacterium; assembly: GCA_963785645.1. Classification (GTDB taxonomy): domain Bacteria; phylum Actinomycetota; class Actinomycetes; order Streptosporangiales; family Streptosporangiaceae; genus Trebonia. The sequence continues at coordinate 366,407 of CAWAWG010000007.1, read as the reverse complement.
CAAAGTGCCCGAAGCAACGTCGGGCCGGATCGGTCCAGGCAGATCGGGTGCTGCGCGACACGCGGCAAGGGGGACCCTTGTCGGCGCCTACGCTGGCCACGAACTCGGGCCGCTGGACGGCCGGGAATCGGTCCCGGGTTGACCGAGGCCAGCGCTCGCGCGAGCTGGCTTCGATGTCGGCGATGTACTGCTGGCGCACCGCGACGTTCTCGCGGGTTGCCGCCCGGCCCTGGCGCCCCGCGGGTGAGGTGCGTCCGCGGGTAGCCCAGTACGATGGCCGGGGCGCGTCCGGGACGAGGCGGGCGGGGTCATCATCGCGCACCTGCTACTGGTCGGCGGGCCCGGGCCTGGGAGGCCGTCGCCCCGCCGTCTTGCTGTCGGAGGTTATCGAGTCACGCTGGTCGCGCTGCTAAGCCAACAGCCACCTGGCGGCGAGATCCAGCACGTCGGCACCCGGGCGGCGCTCGACCGACCCGGCCGATCTGCCGACGGAGAAGACCACCTACGCGATGCAGGATGTCGCAACTGCGCCTACTGGCCCTGGAGGCGTTCGAACACCAGCCGTACCGCCATCGAGCCTTCCCCGATTGCGGTCGCGGCCCGCTTGACTGACCCGCTGCGGACGTCCCCGACGGCGAAGATCCCGAGCCGGCTGGTCTCCAGGAACAGCGGCACCCGGCTGGTGTCGTCGAGCTGCGCTTGCGGGATGCTGATGCCGGTAAGCAGGAATCCTCGGTTGTCTTGAGCGAGCTGGCCTGCCAGCCATCCGGTTGCAGGCCGTGCGCCGATGAACACGAACAGGCCCCGGACTGCCAGTGCTGACGTCTGCTCGCGGCTGGAGTCAAGCAGTTGGACTCCTTCTAGCTGATCTTTCCCGAGCAGCGCGGTGATCTGCGTCCGGGGAGTGACGGTAATGCGGGGATCCCGCTCGATCTGGTCGATCAGGTACCGCGACATGGAAGCCGCCAGCGTCTCGCCTCGGATGATGACGTGAACCTCAGCGCTGCTACGGCTCAGGAACCCCGCGGCCGCCGTCCGCGACCTCGTCCGGCTGGAGTACGGCCCGTGGGACGGAAGGGCGCCTGCGCGAGAACTTCTTCGCAGGGTACGGGCGCACGCTCACACCGGAGGAAGACCAGGCGCTGTTCTGCCACGCCGTCCTTGACGCTCTCAGCGGCCTGCTGTGGGGCCTGGCCAACGGCGACGACGAGGTTGTCGGCCGCGCCTGGCGGACCTTCGAACGATCGCTTGGCACACCGCTGGCCCGTTCCTTACCTAGAGACTCCCTCGCTCTGCCGGGCGGCGCACGCCAGCTGTACGAAAAAGCCTGCCGCGCCGGAGGCACAGGCCCGTGCCGGAAGGGGCATGATCTAGCTCACCGGGCGGCACCGCCGCGCGGCCGGCACGGTGTCCAGGCGGAACGGACCTTTCGAGGAGAGCAGGCGATGGCAGCGTCTTCCCCCCAGCCCGGCCAGGTCAGCATCGGCAGCGGCCACAAGATGGCCGTCCTCCAGATCGCCGCCCTCGTCCTTGGCCTGACAGGGTCCTCGTCCCCGGTCAGGTTCATCCCCCGGCCCGCCGACGACCCCTCACGGCGACGGCCCTACGTCAGCCGCGCCCGCGACCTCCTCGGATGGCAGGCAACCGTAAGCCCGGAAGACGGGCTGAAGCAGACCATCGCCTGGTTCACATCCCGGCACTAGCGCGGCGCGCCCGTGTGCCCGGCGGCGGCCAGGACCGCGTCGGCGAGCTGGTCGGCGGCGTCCGGGAGGCCCTGACGTGGGATCATCGCCGGGTGACGACACCAGCACCGGCGGAAAGGCGGCCCCATGTATATCGCGGGTACACGAAAGGACCGAAAAAGTTTAAGCCAGGTATATGAAACTCCTGTAACAAGCGGTGTAGGAATTCTGTGAGCTTGTCCGTTGGGTCGACTTCTTGTCCGCTGTTTCCTGCGAGGATGTCCGTGAGCTGTGCGGTCCTGTAGGTCGCTGGGGCACGGTGTCTGTTCTTTTCTTCGGTCATCGTTCGTCCCGGGACGGTCTGGGCTCCGCGTGACGCTGCGGATGACGGATCGGGGATGGTTGGCTGTGGGCATGTCGTCGCCTCGCCGGGATACCGCCCGGGTCGTCCTCGTCGGCCCTGATGACCGCGTTCTGCTGTTCAGGCACTTCCTGCCGGCTCCATGGGGACTGGAAGGATGGCTAACGCCGGGCGGTGCCATTGACCCTGGCGAGACGCCTGCCCAGGCCGCCTCCCGGGAACTGGCCGAAGAGACCGGGCACCGGCTCCCGGCCGTCGCGACCGAAACTGCGGTGGCGGTCGACTCCGGCCAGTGGCAGGCTTCAGACGGGACCATGGTCTCCACCACGAACTGGTATTTCTTCGCCCGCGCGGCGACGCTGTACGTCGACCTTTCCGGTCAGGGCGATAGCGAGCGCCGTGATCTCCTGGACCACCGCTGGTGGTCTGCAGCCGATCTGCGCGTCACGCGCGACCTGGTGTTCCCCGTCGGCCTGGCCGACCTCCTGCAGCGGCTGATAGCTGGCGACCTTCCCCAGCGTCCGGTGCAACTGCCGTGGACTTAGCCCACCAGTACCAGCGGAGACCGACAAGCGGACGCGCCACCGACAGCCGGACCCGCAAGTAGGAGGCCGGGTCGACATCTTCACCGGTTCCCGGCGATGGCCAAATAGATGGACCCAACGGACACGCGATGGACAAGTAGGAGGCCCAACGGACATCTTCACGGACTTCCTGCAAGCGGCCGATTTTCCAACTCTGGTACCTAATTTTGGCCAGCCAGGCGAAAAGAGCCTCAAAAACCGATTTCTGTAGATGAGGGGGATGGGGGGAGTTCCGCCCCATCCCCCAGGCTCAGCCGATGGCCCGGGGCCGGATCGTGGCCGCCGTGCCGCCAGCCGCGTTCCTGGTCGCGGTCTCGATGATCGAGCGCCGCGCCGCCCGACGCTCCCGCGCCTTCGCTGGCCAGGACAGCGCAATTGGCGAGCCGTCCGCGCCGGGACGGCCGTCCCCGGTGCCAGATGCCGGGACGAGGCGCAGGACGGCGGGGACGATGCGCTCCTCGCGGCGGCGCGGCGGGCCGCCGCCGAGCACCAGGAGCAGCACGGGCAGCCGGTCACCCGCGACGCGCTCCGCGCCCGCCTCGGCGTCTCCAACCAGGCCGCCTCCGAGCTGCTGCGCCAGCTCCGCACGGGCGAGGGCCTGCCGCCGGGAACCTCCCGCGCCGCGGTGCCTACGGGGCTTGAAGCCGGCGCCGGGCAGCCGCCACGACTCCCCGCTGCTCGCGCCGACCCTCGACAAGCTCGCCGGGCTCGGCCGCTGCCCGATGACATCACCGTCCACCTTGACGCCGGCCCCGATTCGGGCAAGACCCGCGACGAACTGCGAAGCCGCAGCCTGAACGGGGAAATCGCGCACAAGGGCGACAGGGCCCCGGTCCAGGCCGGGCAGTGCTGGCACGTCGAGCGCACCAACGCCTGGCACAACAACTTCAACCGCCTCCAGCGCTGCTACGAGCGCACCGAGGAAGTCATCGACGCGTTCTTCGACCTCGCCGACGCCATCATCACGCTCCGCCGGCTCATCCGCGAGGCCTGGACCCTCACCGCTGGGACACCCGACCCGACCGGCGACCCTGAACAACCGCCTACCCGCGCGGCCGCTAAGAATCGCCAGCAGATCACCTCGCGGCTGGGGCACGGCGGTCACTCTCGGCAAGGCGTCGGCGATCCGATCCGATCCGATCAGGTCCTGCGCACGTCGCAGCGGCCGTAGTCAGTTGTGCTTGCCTCACCGCGGCAGCAGGTCTCGCCGCAGTGGCATAGTATCGTCCAGCCCGCGTCGGCGCAGACGTTCGCTCTAGGCCTCGCACGGCACGGCCGGACCGTGCCAAGACGAGACGGGCCGTCTCGTTGGCGGTACAGTCTGGCCATGGTGTCCCGTCAGCCTGATGAGAGTCGTCGCAGTGAGCGGGCCCGGCAGGCGATTCATGCGGCGACTGCGGAGCTGCTGGCCTCGACCGGCTATGACGCCATCACGATCGAGAAAATCGCGGCACGGGCGGGTGTGGGCAAGCAGACCATCTACCGGTGGTGGCCGTCGAAGGCCGCGATCGTCGTTGATGTCTGGGCCGAGGTAATCGCGCCCCGTGTGGCATTTCCTGATACGGGCGACCTGGAGGCCGACCTCCGGGCGCAGCTGACCCGGATGCTTGACGTGCTCGCCGAACCGGTGCTCGGACTCAACTACATGGCGGTGATCGCTGACAGTCAGCGGGACGAGCGGCTGGCGGCCGACCTGTCGGCCCGCATCTTCGCTCCGCGCATCGCCGACACGAAAGACCGGCTGCGGTCGGCGCAGGCGGCCGGCCAGATGCGCGATGACGTCGATGTGGATACCGTCACCGACCTGCTCTACGGCGGGATCTTCTTTCGGAGCCTGTTCCGCCTGGCCCCGCTCGACCGCACGCAGCCCGGCGCGCTCGTCGCAGCCCTGATCCGGGGGATCGGCCCGCTCCGCTAGCCCCCCTGGCCCGGCGCAAGGCGAGACGCAGCGTATTGTTTGCTACAGCGAGACGATACGTATCGTCTCTCCAGTGCAAATCTCGACTTTCGAGGAGATGGCCTCATGGACCTCAGCAACTCGGTCGTACTCGTGACCGGCGCATCGTCCGGCATCGGTGCCGCCACCGCCCGGGCGGCGTCGCGGGCCGGCGCCCGGGTGGTGCTCGCCGCCCGCCGGGAGGACCGCATCCGCCGGCTCGCCGCCGGCCTGGGTGATGCCCTCGCAGTGGGGTGCGACGTCACCGACGCTGGCCAGGTCGCGGACGCGGTCCGGGCGACCACGGACAAGTTCGGCCGGCTCGACGTGCTGGTCAACAGCGCCGGACAGGGACTCACCGCATCGATCGAAGAAACCGACCCGGCCGATTTCCGCGCCATCCTGGACCTGAACCTGACCGGGCCGCTGATCACGATGCAGGCGGTGCTGCCGGTCATGCGGGCGCAGGGCGGCGGCGCGATCGTGAACGTGAGCTCGGGGACGGTCTTCTCGGTGCTTCCGCTCTCGGGCGCGTACGCGGCGTCCAAGCAGGGCCTGGCGATGCTGTCGGCAACCGCCCGGCTCGAACTTGCCGACGCTGGCATCGCCGTCTCGACCTTCTACCCGTTTGTCACCAGCACCGAGTTCATCGACTCGATCAAGGCGGGCAAAGAGGCGGCGACGCAGATGATGTCCGACGGCGGGCTGAAGGCGCAGCCGCCAGAACTGGCCGCCGACGCGATCATCGACCTGATCCGCAGCGGTGCCGAGCGGGCCGACATGGTTCCCCAGCAGTTCGGGGGCACTTACCATGACTGAGGTGGCTGTGGGTGCCGACTCATGCCGACTGGTTTGCGGCCGTTCAGGCGTGGAGCGCGAGGCCGATGGTGAAGGCGACCCCGAATGCGATCTGCAGTCGGCTGATCTGGCCAAGGACCGTGATGAGCGCGGGTCCGGTCGCACCTCCGCGCACGGTACGCAGCGGCGGCCCGGCGAACGGCAGCGTAAGCAACGTCAGCAGCGTGTACGGCCGGGCGAAGGCCAGGGGCACCGCGAGAACGAACGGCACGAGCACGAACAGCGCGTAGACGGTGCGGCTGCGGCGATCCCCTATCCGCACCGCCAGCGTCCGCGCTTGGGCAGGCCAGGTGGATCGGTATCGGCCCATCGGACCAGGCATGCGGGACACAGCCCACGGCCACCCGCCGCTAGTCGGATGTAATCCTGCGTCTTCCCCGATGTTGATCACCCTAGCGAGGCCGGCCCTTCCGCGCGCAGCACCGCACCAGCAGCCCGGCGTCAATCGGACCCCGCGGGTTCCAGCAGGGCGGCGATCATGGCCGCAGCGTGCCGGCGCCCGAACGCGCGGCGGCTCCAGCCGCGCTCCTGTACCAGGCGCCGGTAGTTCGTGGGCCGGATCTGCAGCCACAGCATGTCGGCGGCACCTGAACGGGCGCTGTGATTGTCGAAGGAGCAGATGACATTGGCCTTCGAGACCGTCGGCGCCGGCCACCTCCGCGACCTCGATCCTGAGACCGGAGACGTCCGGTGGCAGATCCTCGGACCCGTCGCGGCGACGCGCCAAGGCGCGGCGCTGGACCTGGGTGCTCAGCGTCAGCGTGCCGTCCTGACCCTGCTGCTGTCCCGGGCCGGGGATACGGTGCCGCTGTCCCGGATCGTCGAAGCGGTCTGGGGGCAGGATCCGCCGCGTTACGCGGTCAACACTGTGCACAAACACATCGGGGCACTGCGGCGTGTCGTGGAGCCCGGGCTGCCGCGCCGGGCCCAGGGACACTGGCTGCAGTCTGACGCCCGCGGCTACCGGATCACCGCGGACGAGCGCAGCCTGGACCTGCTTCGCTTCCGGGCGCTTGCCGCCCGGGCCCGGTACCGGCGTGATCCGGCGGAGCGACTGGATCTGTTCGGGGCGGCACTGTCGCTGTGGCGCCACCAGGCTCACCTCAGAGGCGTGCCCCAGGAGGCTGACGATCCCGAAACGGACAACAGGATCCTCGGAATGAATCATGCTCCACCTTTGTGCCGGGCTAAAAGCACGTTCACATCTCCGTGCGGTCGCGCCGCAACCGGGGCCGCGGCTAGCGGCAACCAAGGTCGAAACCGGTAGTGACCGAAGTGAAACAACCAGTGAGGAGTTCGTAATGTTGTTCCTGGCCGAGTCGCACAACACCGGCGATATCACCCAGTACCTGGAGGCCGAAACCGTACGGATCGGGGAGCTGATGCGGGCCGGGATAATCGGGACGGTGCTACTGAAAGCGGACCAGCCGGGCGCGTTCCTCTTGGTACGCAGCGCCCGACTTGGCGTCCGCGCGCGACACCGTCGAAAGCCTGCCGCTGGCCGCCCACGGGCTCACCAGCGTTGAGTTTACCGATGTCATCGCCATCGACAGCATCCCCGGCGGCCCAGTGCAGCAGTCCGCCTCGTGATTAGCCGTCCGCCGCTGCTTTCACCCGGCCAAAAGAACGAGCGAGCCGTGAACGGGAACCGGGGAACCGTTCGGGATCATGCTTTTGATCTTCCGAAGCCAACCGCAGGCGGTTTTCGGTGTCTTAACAGGTGCGCCGCGGTGGTCGCGGCTATGAAACAGGAGGTCTCAGTGACGAGTGAGCGCGCAGCGGGCGGCCGGGCTGGACGGGGAAGACTGCTGGCTGTTCTAGGGGCGACGGCAGCGGCCCTGGCCGTGGCGGCTTTCCCCGGACAGGCGCTGGCGGCCACATCCGCCACTCACTCCAGTTCGGTGACGCCGCACTGCCCGACGACGAACTTGCGGGTCGATTTCGGCAAGCCCGCCGCGACCAGGGTCGCCTATCAGCGCCGGGTGCAGATCACCCTGGTCAACCTGGGCCGCAGCGCGTGCAGCATGTCCGGCTACCCGGGGCTGGACCTGGTGGGCGACGGCGGCCAGATGCGGCTGCCGGTGGCGCGGGCGCCGCAACGCTACCGCACCGTCATCCTCAAGCCGGGCCAGCACGCCTCGTTCGCGCTGACCTACCTGCTTGAGACCCCGCAGGAAATCCAGGGTGAGCTGGGTGCCTGGGGTCCGGACACGGCGGTCATCACGGCGCCGGGCTCCGTGAGCCACCAGACCGTTACCTGGCGGTTCGGGCCGGTGTACCGGGCCAGCATCGAGACCGGGCGCGGCACCTATCTGTCCGCGGTCGGCCGCTAACACCCCGCGGGCGGTCACCGGAATGCCCGGTGACCGCCCGCGCTGGTTCACTCTTAGCCATGCTGGCCGGCTGGCACCCGGTGCGATCCGCGCACGGAGGTCGGGCCGGGCCGACGATGCTGGTGGCACACGTCCAACTGAGATCGAGACCGCTGAAGGAGAGAATTCGTGAGTGAAGCGCAACCCGGCCGGCGTCAGGCCCGGGTACTCAAGGCGTGGACGAGGTTTCACCGCTGGGCGTACCGGCGTACTAACGGCAAGGTCCTGTCGCGTATGCGCGGCAAGCCCACGCTACTGCTCACTACCACGGGACGCCGCACCGGCAGGCTGCACACCGTCCCGCTGCCCTACTTCGCCGACGGCGACAAGATGATCGTCGTCGGGTCGGCCTCGGGCGCCGAGCGTCACCCGGCCTGGGTGCTCAACCTCATGGCGAACCCGCGCGTCACCGTGCAGTACCTCGCCGACTCCGGCCCAGCTCAGGCGGAAATCCTCGCCGACGGCGAGCGCGCGGCCATGTGGGAAAGGATCAACGCCGAAGCCCCCTGGTACGCGGGCTACCAGCAGCGGACCAGCCGGGAGATCCCGCTCATCCGGTTGACCCGCGCAATCCCTTAATGGAGGTGCACCAGCCCGTCGCCGGTAACCGGAGGGAAGACTGATGGCAAGCGCGATAGGCGAGTCGGCCCGGCCGGCGATCCGCGACTCGCCGGCTGTGCGGGCCGTCCGGGACGCGAGTCGGGCCCCTGATCAGGCTGGTCGGGCCCGGCCGGCCGGTCACCTGGTTCCGCGCTGTCTGGGCCGGTCAGTACGCAGAGGGCTGGTTGAAGATCACGGCCAGGCTGACGATCTTGCCGTCGCGGATGCCGAAGTAGCTGGTCATGACCAGCTCGTCGGGCAGGTTCGTTTTGTCGTAGGTGCCGTCGTAGCGGGCACGGACGATGATGTCGCCGTAGTGGTCGATGACCTCGCGGATCTCCATAGTGACGTGGTCACCGACGAACTCCTTAGCTATGAAGGCCCTGATGGCCTCGGTTCCCCAGATTTCGCGGCGGTTGTCGTTGACGTAGGAGTCGGGAGCGAAAGTGGCGACGATCCGGTCGGTGTCGAAAGCGTTCACGGCGGCGATGTGCTCGGCGACGACGGCGGGCAGTTCAGTGGTCATGGCCAGGGTCCTCTCCTAGGGCCGGTCACGGTGGCCGGCGAGATCCACTCTGGCCGCTGCCCCGGCGGGAGGGTCAACACCCCTGGCCGGCGTTGACTCTCCCCTAGGGGGAGGGCGCACACTGGGCAGGTGACCATGGACGAGGGTCCGCGAAGGCCCGTTGTACCGGCTTGACGTTCGCGGCCGAGCGGGGTGCGCGTTTCCCCGCCGGCGCCCGCTGCCGGGCTGGTTTCCGGGACGGAGCCGACGGGGGAAGAACGCGTTGAGTGCTCATCGCTGTTGGTGCGGCAGTTGTATGCCAGCAACGTCAGACTCTCCATGAGTTCCGGGAAAGCCTGGAGGGGCCGGCCATCAGGGTCAGGTAGTCCCAGCTGGACCACCCATCCCACGGCACCGATAGAGCGCGATTTATTCTTGGTCTGTGGTAGAGGGAACCACAGCCAGGTCAGGTCCGCCCGATCGTGCCGCCGTGGAGCGGACCGCATACGGACTGGTGTGCGCCGTGGCTCGGCAGCATGTCCCCACCGGGACCAGCGTCGTTATTGAGGGGGCGCGGGGGATCGGGAAGACATTCCTGGCCCGTAAAATCCTGGACTCCATCTCGCCCTGGCAGGCGAAGATTCTCTGCCTGGCGGGCGAGGAGGGCCGGCGCAGGGACCCGTTCGTCAGTGCCTGGGCGCTGACGGGGGACCTGCGCGGTGGCACGGATCCGGTAGAGGCGGTGTTCGACCGGGTCGATGAGCTGTGCGCCGATGGTCCGGTGGTGCTGCACGCCGACGACGCGCACAACCTCGACGCGGTTTCCCTGACGCTAATCCGCCGCCTGACCGGCCAGCTCCGCGAGGACGTGCCGGCGATGTGCCAGCCGCACGTGTCCCACCTGGTACTCGGCATGCTCGCGGCCGATCCTGACGCGATCGAGGACGCGGCTGCTGAGTCCGCCAGGACAGGCCGCCTGGTGGCCGAGGCATTCGCCCGCGAGGAACTCGCTTGCGCGGCAGCCGCGACTGGGGACCGGGACCGCGCTGCCGTCGCCCTTGACGCGGCTCTGGCCGGATACCAGCGTATGGGTGCGCTGTCCGACCAGGACCGGACCCTGGCCCGGGCTCACGCGCTGGGTGTCAGCCGAGGCCCGAGGGAAGCTCAGTGGGACGCGCTCTATGGCTGGGAGAGCCTGACCGCGACCGAGACCAGGATCGCCGCCCTCGTTAAGGACGGGCTGACGAACAGGGAGATCGGCACGCTGCTGTTCGTCTCGCCCCGCACCGTGCAGACGCATGTCTCGCACATTCTGAGGAAGACCGGCCTGCGGTCCCGGGTCGAGATCGCCCGGTTCGCCATGACGTAGATCCGACAGCTCCGCCACACGGCTGATGCCTCCGCGCGGCCGCGTCTGTAGCGTCGCAGGCATGAAACAGATGACTCTCATCCTCGCGTTCCTGCCCCTGATTGCCTTCTCTGTGCTGGCCCGGTTCCTGCCACACGGCTACATCGGCGTCGCCGGGCTGGTCGCCGCGGTGGCGGCCCTCATCGCGATCATCACCAGCCGTCCCGTCTGGCCGCCGAAGATCATCAACACCTGCTCGCTGACGCTGTTCACCCTCATCGCGGTCCTCGGCTTCACCCTGGGCAACAACGACGACCGGTGGCTGGCCACCTGGGGCGGTGCCGGCGTCGGCCTCGTCCTCGGGCTGGTCATCCTCATCCTGATACCGGTCACGCCGTTCACCGAACAGTTCGCCAGGCAATCCACGCCGCGCGCCTACTGGTCCTCGCCGACCTTCAAAAAGATCAACCGGGTGCTCAGCGCCGCCTGGGGTGCGGCCATCTTCGCCGTCGGCGTCTCCCGGCTCCTTGCCGCGGCTGTCAACGGGCACACCACCCGCCGTCTGCCCGAGCTGCTGCTCGGCCTGGCCGTGCCAGCCGTCATCATCGTGTACATGCTCAGGTTCTCAAAGACTTACCCTGACCACGTCACCCATGAGCCCGCGGCCCGCGGCGCCTGACCGGCGCACAGTCCGTCTAGCCCATATCTTCCCAGCTCAGCCACTCGCTATAACGGGCTGCCTCCGTTTACGATTTACCCGTGGCGCGAACGAGCAGTAACGGCGCGAGTGCATACGATTACGAACCGGGCCATCCTGATCGTGCCGCCGGCGAGCGGCGCGTCCGTGAGCTCGTGCTCGAAGTGGCCAAGGGCGGCGCACCCGCTGGGGTCAGCATCGTCGTGCAGGGCGCGCCGGGTATCGGGAAGACCTTCCTGGCCCAGAAGCTTCTCGCCGAGGTCCCGCCGGGCACGGCGAAGATCATTTCGGTAGCGGGCGAGCAAAGCCGCCGCAACGACCCGTTCGCCGGCGCCGCGTCACTGCTCGCGGACGGCCCGCCTAGCGGCGGAGACCCCGCCGATGCGGCGTTCGACCGCGTGGACGAACTGTGCGCCGACGGCCCGGTCGTGTTGTGCGCCGACGACGCGCACAACCTCGACGCGGCCACCCTGACCCTGTTGCGCCGGCTGTTCTGGGCCAGCAGGAACCTGCCGCTGGCCGTGCTGGTGTGTACCCGGCCGTACCCGCCCCGCGAGCCGCTGACGAAGCTCATCGACCAGGCGAAGGTGCGGTTGTGGCTCTCACCGATGGGCCCGATGACGGTCGAGCGCATGGCGCGCGAACGGACTGGCCGGTGGCCCGGCCCGCTGTTGCGCCGCATCCTCGGGCTGGCCGCGGGCAACCCGCTGTTCGTGGCCGAACTGCTGCGTGCGTACCAGCGCGCAGGCGCCCTGGCCGCGACCGACCCGGAGACGATCGAGGCCAAGTTCGAGCTGGACTTGTTGGGCAGCGGACTGGATGAGGTGATCCGGAGTCATCTCGCTCAGCTCGATGAGGTTACCCGCGATGTGCTGGCGGCCCTCGCGGTCTGGGGGGCGGACATCGGCGCTGACGACCTGGTAAGGCTGCTGCCCAGTCGCGCCGCAGTCGCTGGCGAACCGTTGGCGCAGGCGATCTCCTCCGGCCTCGTCCGCCGGGACCCGGCCGGCACGATCGGGTTCAGCCATGACCTGTTTCGTGAGGTGACCTACGGTGAGCTGGCGGAAGACGAGCGCCGTGCTACCCACCGGCGGGCAGCGGACGTGCTCGCCGCCAGCAGTTACCGGCCAAGCCTGATTGCCGACCATCTGCTGCGGGCGTCCGGCGTCGGCCGCGACGAGGCGGTGGTCGCCGCCTTGCGCGAGGCGGTCGCGGCGACCCGGACCCGGGCGCCAGAGGTCACGGCCGACCTGCTTGACGACGTCAACGCTGTCGGAATTAACGTCCCTGATCAGCTCCTCCTGGATCACGTGGAGGCGTTGTTCTTCCACGGCCGCGGCCAGTCCGCGGAGACCCTGATCCGTGAGCGGATCGCGGCCGTCACCGATCCCGGGGTGGCGACCCGGATGCAGGTCATCCTGACCCTCTCACTGTGCAACAGGGCAGACGTGGCGGCGGCTCTGGAGGTAATCGAGAGCACTGCCGCCATCGCCGACCTGCCCGCCTCGGCCGCCCGCCAGCTGCAGGCGACCCGGGCCTGGTTGCTGGCCCAGGCGGGGCGCCCCGTGCCCGCGGCCGAACTCGATGCGATGATGGCCGGCTACGTCGCCGCGGGCGACAAGGACGCCCAGGCCAATCTCCTGGCCACGGTGGCGCTCACCGCCTTCCTGGCCGGACGGCCGGACCAGGCGCTGGAACTGGCCCGGACCCGGGAGGGACTACGTCCGGTGTCGCGGACCATGCAAAACCGCTCCTCCTCCCTGGTCCTGCCCGCCATGTTCGAGCTGGCCGCCTCCGGGCCGGTTGCCGCCCGGGCGGCGCTGGGCCGCGCGAGGATGCTCGCCGTGGAACACGCAGCTCCATGGGTCGACCCGTTTCTGGGCACCACTGCTGGGATGATCTCCTTTGTCGCCGGCGACTGGGACGACGCCGTAGCCGAGCTGGACTCGGCACTCGAGCGGGCCGAGGAGACCGGGACCGGCTGGGTCTCGCAGCCAGTCGGCGTCCGCGCCTACATCGACGCGCACCGCGGCCACGCCGGGCTAGCCAGAAGCCGGCTGGAATCGTTCCGTCATCGCGGTCTCCCGCTGCACTTCGGCTACGACCGCCCGAGCTGGGCCGAGCTTGCCGTGCTGGAGGCGGAGGGGGCGACCAGGGAGGCGGTCACACTGGCCCGCACGCTGTGGTCCGGGGTTCATGCCCACCCGGGCCGCTGGCTGGCAGACGTAGCCCCAGACGTGACCCGGGTCGCGCTGGCCGCGATGGACTCGCGGCTCGCGGAACAGATTGGCGATGAAGCGGCGACGCTGTGCCCGCCCGATGTCTGGCGGCTGGTGCAGGGCATGCTCACGGCTGATCCGGACGCGATTGAGGAAGGAGCCGCGGAATTCACTAGGGCGGGCAGGCACACACTCGAGACGGTCGCCCGAGAGGAGCTCGCCTGCGCGGCAGCCGCCGCCGGAGACCGAAAACGCGCCGCCGCGGCGCTAGACGCGGCGCTAGCCGGATACCAGCGTGTGGGTGCCGTCCCGGATCAGGACCGCGCCCTGGCCCGGATGCGCGCCCTGGGCATCCGCCGGAGCTCTCGGGAGGCCCACCGGGATGTGAGATCCGGGTGGGCGAGCCTGACAGCCACCGAGACCAGGATTGCCGCCCTGGTGCGCGACGGCATGACCAACAGGGAAATCGGCACCCGGCTGTTCATCTCACCCCGTACGGTGCAGACCCACGTCTCCCACATCCTGCAGAAGACCGGCCTGCGCTCGCGGGTCGAGATCGCCCGCTTCACCGAGGCTTAGATCCGGCTTGGACGTGCGCAGATCCGGCACGTAGCTCGCTCACATCCGCCACATGGCTGATGCATCGCCAACCGGGTGCCCCTAACTTCAGTTCTGGCAGGGCCGTTACCAAACGGTCCGCTCAGGCACTTAACCTGCTCAACCGGGAGCGGGCCTTGCCGAACGTCGACATCGAGGGCAGTAAGCTCGACGAGCGCGAACCGGAGCCCGCCTGAGCGGCATCACGGGCGGGGGCAGGCTCAGGTGGAGAAGACCAGGATGTCCTTGATCCGGAAGCTTCTGATCGCGGCGATCCTCCTGGGCGCCGCTGCCGCTGTCTACGCCGAGCGGTCGACCATCGGCGACGGCCTCCGCAACGTCGGGAAGCTCAACTGGGCCTGGGTAGCGGCGGCCAGCCTGGCCGAGGTGCTGTCCATCAGACCTGGGCGCGTTCGGTGCCGGGGGCACTGACGGCCAGCACCATGATCGTGGCTGCGGCGGTCGTATCGGCACCGGCCGCTTCGGCGGCGGTGTCTGCGCCGGGCGCGCGCTCCAGCACGTCGTTCGGTTACGCGGGCCCGGTCGCGCAGAACTTCGTCGTGCCTGCGGGCGTCCGCGCCATCGAGGTGACTGTGATTGGCGGCATGGGCGGTGCCACTCAGCACGGAGCCCGGACGATCACTGGTGGCTATGGTGCACAGGTCACCGGCCAGATCGCGGTTACGCCCGGCGAGACCCTGCGGCTGTACGTGGCCGGAGGAGGCGGCAACGGAGACGGGCGCAGGCATCCGGGTGACGGGGGCTTCGGCGCAACTGACAGTTCCTGGCTGTGCTTGCGAAATGACTCCCAGTACCCTTCCCTGCTTACCCGGGGAGAACGGCGGCGCGCTCGCGCCGGGACAGGTCGTGCACCAGGTCCTGCCGCTGCTCGTCGGACCAGTCCAGCTGGGTCACCGGCCGGTCGCCGTCTTCGAACGCGCGCTCGTAGGAAATGACCTCCCAGCCGTAGTCGTGCGGTAGGTACTGGTTGCGCAGGTACCGGGTGCGGATGTCGGACGGGAACTCCTGCACCACCCCGTCCAGGATCACGTGGGTGATCTTGCCGGGCGTGTAGAGGAGCCGCAGGTTCTTGCTCGGGTCGCCGTCCACGACGATGAGGTCGGCCAGCTTGCCCTCGGCTACGACACCCGCCTCGTTGTCGAGGTTGACCATCGGAGCGCCGTTGCGCGTTCCGGCGGCGATAGCTTCCAGCGGGCTCATGCCGGTGTACTCGACGAGCAGCTCAAGCTCGCGGGCGTGGAACTCGCCGTAGGGGACTATGGCGAAGCCCGTGTCGGTGCCCATGGCGAAGCGCACGCCGGCTGCGTGCGCCCGGTGCAGGGTCTCGGCGGTGTCCTCGTTCATCCGCTTGGTCGCTTCGACGATCTTGGGACGGACCCTGGTGATCGAGGCGAATTCCACGATGTGGTGCAGGAACAGCAGGGTCGGGACCAGCGGAATCTGGGATGCCGCGAGCTTGTCGATGGTCTCGTCGGTCATCCGGTTGCCGTGCATGATGTGGTCGAATCCGGCTTCTACCGCCGCGGCGACCTCGGCCGAGCCCCGGGCGTGGATCGTTATCCGCTTGCCCAGCTGGTGGGCCAGGTTCGCGCAGACCTTGAGCTCGTCGCTGGTGAACGCCTGGAACTCGCCGTACGGGCTGTCGGCGAGCTTGATCAGGTCGACACCGTTCTTTACCTGGTGCCGGATCTCACTGATCATCTCGTCCAGGGTGTTGGTCAGCTTGCCGGTGCTGGACTCCGGGTTTCCGGTCGCGTCCGGGAACCAGTCCGTCAGCCCGTTGCTGGTGGTGAGGTACCGGCCGGCGGAGGTGAGCCGGGGGCCGTGCACGAGCCCCTGGGCGATCCCTTCCCGCAGGCCGACTCCGATGTAGTAGCTGCCCCCGGGCTGCGACATGCTGGTCACCCCGGCGTGCAGCACCTTCTCGATGTTGGCGGCGGCGATCAGGGTGCGCAACTCGGGCGGCGTGTAGATGCCTATCTCTTCTTCCGTGCGGGCAAGCCCGTACGTCATATGGCAGTGGGCGTCGATCAGTCCGGGCATCACGGTCTTGCCCCGCGCGTCGATGCGTTCTACGTGCTCGCCACGGGGAATTTCCCTGGCCGAGTCGACATCGCCGATCTTGACGATGCGGTTGTCCCGGATCAGGACGGTGGCACCGGGCTGGACCGGGCTGGCCTGTCCGTCGATGATGCTGCCGCCCTCGATGAGCAGCCACGTGTTCATCTGCTAATCACCTCACTTTGAGCCATACCGCCTGGCCGGTATGCGCCGGACGCAGCGGTCAGCCAACCGCCAGGGCCTCGATCTCGATTCTGAACTGCTCCTCGACCAGGCCGTTGACCAGCAGCAGCGTGTTAGGCGGGTATCCGCCGTCCGGGTAGATCTCGGCGAAGACCTCCAGGCGGGCGGCCATGAACTCCTTAAGGGATTCGCGGCCGACGATGAAGGTGTTGAATCGCAGGATGTCGCCGAACCCGAGGCCCAGGCCGTCCAGCACGGTGCCGAGGTTGGCGAACGACTGCTTGGTCTGGGCGAAGACGCTGCCGTCGCCGGGCAGCCGGCCGTCGGGGGTGGCGCCGAACTGGCCGGCGATGGAGTACAGCTTTCCGCCGGGTACCGCGGCCGACGCCGGGGAGTAGGCGCCGTACGAGCTTCCCGAGGGTGGGGATGGTCTGGATGTAGTTGACGCTCATTGCCGAGGTGTTTCCTTCCTTAGGGGGCGGGGATCAGATCCAGAACTCGTCGGTGTCACGCAGCGAGCGGTCGAAGATCATCTGCATGGCGCGGACGAAGTCACCGGGGCGTTCCCAGTACGGCGCGTGCCCGGTGTCGCGGATCCAGCCGAACGGAACCTCGGGCAGCGCCTTGCGGCTGGCCCGTCCCGTGTCCACGCTGACGATGACGTCCTGGTCACCCCACAGGATGCCCATCGGCAGGGTGCCGAGTCGCTCGCGCAGGGCGTCGATGATCAGGTTGTCGTTGATGCCGCTCTCGAAGTAGGCGCCCAGGGCCTGGAACGTTTCCGCGGCTCCGGCCGAGTTGTTGATCAGGGACTCTTCCTCGGCCCAGTCGCGGGTGACCCGGCTGTCGTCCCACAGCAGGGCCTTCAGCTTGCCGACGCAGTCATCGGCCGAGCGGTTGCGCAGGATCACCCGGTTGATGGAGCGGCCCTCGGCCTCGGGCATCGGCACGACGCCCAGGGTGCCGACCATGGCCAGCCGGTCGATGCGGGCGCCGTCGATCAAGGGCAGGTACCCGCCGATCTGCCCGCCCAGGGACGTGCCCAGAAGCGTCAGCCGCCCGGCCGGCAGCTGGGTCGCGATCGCGGCGACGTATTCGGCGTAGAACGGCACGGAGAACGGGAGGGTTCCCTTGGTGGCGAACCCGTGTCCGGGCAGGTCCAGCGCGTAGGCATGATAGCCGGCCTCGACGAGCGGCTCCAGGGTCGGCCGGAACCGGTCGGCCCGGGAGCCTACCCCGTGCACGCACAGCACGATGTCGTCGCCGGCGCCGGCCTCCAGGATCCGGGTCCCGATGACCTGCTCGCCGGTAGCCGGGAGGGTCGCCGACATCGGGTATTGCTTGATCACGCTTCACTCCTTCGTTGAGCGTCTATTGCTGAGTGGGGCTTGCCGAGGCGGGAACCGGCCCGGCCTGAGTGGCGGAGGCCGCGGTCCGGCGGTTCGTGACGGTGCCTGCGATCCAGTACGCGACGAGCGGGACAACGAACCCGACGATCCAGGAGATGTCGTTCCCGCCGACGAGCGGCAGCAGCGGGCCGCTGTAGAAGCTCTGGTTGACGAATAGGAGCTCCGCCACGACGCCCAGCAGGTAGCAGGCGATCGGGACCGGCTGGAACCACCCGTAGATGCCCCGCGGGGTGTAGAGCGACTTGATGTCGTAGTTTCCGTGCCTGAAGAAGTAGAAGTCCAGGATGTTGATTGCGCTCCAGGGCAGGAAGACGAAGGCGAGCACGTCAAGGAAGTCGACGAACTCGTTGAGGAAGGACTGGTAGCCGGCGAGCGCGGTGGCGAGGCCGGCGGCGAGTATGACTACGCAGGCGATGATCCGGTGCACGGCGGTGAACTTGAATTTCCCGAAGCTGGCCAGTCCGGACAGCGCGGACAGCGAAGCCGTGTAGATGTTGATCGCGTTGGTTCCGATGAGGCTGATGCCCAGGATGATAAGGAACCAGTCGCCGGTCACCGACTGCACGGCCGCGTACAGGGTGTCCTTCGGCAGCATGGACACGATTCGCGCGCCGAGGATCGCGAAGGCGAACACCGCGATGTTCATCCCCCAGAAGACTGCGTTGAAGCCAGGCAGGAACCGTGTCTTGCGCGGCAGGTAACGCGAGTAGTCGGAGATGTTAGGCGCCCAGGCGGCGGTGTTGATGACGAATACCACGGTCACGACGAGGAATGTGGGCATGCTGAACCTCGGTGACGGTGCGGAGGCGGCGTGGCTGAACGCGAGTACCTCGACGGTCACGATGACCGCCGAGATGACGAGCATGATGGTGGCCAGCTTCTGCCAGGCGTGCATGAGATCGTGGCCGAAAAGCACCAGGGCGAGAACGGGGACGGCGACGATCCACATCCACCCGACGACGCTGATCTGCGAGATGGCCTGGTGCAGGAAGAAGGCCTGGATGACCACCTGGGACGCCATGAACCCGAACTCCATGACGATGAGCGCCGCGAAGAGCGGGACCGCGCCGAAGTAGCCGAACTGCCCGCGGCTCTGCACGAGCTGAGGCACGCCGAGCCGGGGTCCCTGCTGCGCGTGAACCGCGCTGATCGCCGATCCGAGCACCGTGCCGATGATGATCGCGACGACGGCATAGCCGAAGCTCAGCCCGAGCGTGATCGCCAGGCCTCCGAAAAAGATGTTCAGGGCGGTGCTGTTGGCCGCGAACCAGAGGGTGAACTGATCCCGGACGCGCCCGTGCCGTTCCGAGTCGGGGATCGGCTCGATCGAACGTGTCTCAACACTGGTTATCGCGCCGACGGCTGGCGGGTCCGTGACACTCATCTGCCCTCCTAATTTTGGATCCAGGATTTAAGATCCGGTTGGTTGCCAAGCTTCTGTGCCTGAGCAGCGAGCTGTCAAGATCTACGCAAGCGCGAAATTTGTTTTTACTAAACAGGTAACTAGCAGGCATAGCGATAGATCTTCCCTCCTCCTTGCCCGTCCGGCTGTCGGCTCGTACAATCATCGAGCGGCTAAAAATGGATCCAATATCCAGAAGGGTGAGTGATGGCATGTCGCATGGCTGAGATCACCGGGGCTGGCCTGGCCGGGCTGACCCTCGCCACCTACCTCTACGGCTTCGCACTCGGACACTGCCCCGACCCGCTGACGGTGCTGCGAGCTATGACCCTGAGGCAGGTCTCACGATCGCCCTGGTTGGATCGCAACCTCAACCGCGGCGCGAGGTTCGAGCCCATGGGGGCAGCTTCTCCCGCGACTCCTCGCTGACTTATCCGCTCTTCTCCGCCGCATGAAAGGCATTCTCTCCATGAAACTCGCACTGGTCCGCCACGATGGCCGTCGCGCTGCCGGGTTCGTCGACACTGAGGCCGGGACCTGGCAGCTGATCGAGGGCGCGCAAGATCTCGGCCCGGTGGGCCTCGGTGAGCTGATCGGACGCGCCGACCTGGCCGGAACGCCGGTGATCCGCAAGCTGGACGAGGTTGAGTTGCTCGCGCCGATCCCCCGGCCGGAGCGCAACGTCATCTGCATCGGCAAGAACTACTTCGAGCACGCGGAGGAGTTCGGCCGGTCCGGTTACGACACGAGTACCGCTCCCGCCGAGACGCAGCCGGAGAAGCCGATTTTCTTTACCAAGGCGCCGTCGGCGGTGGTCGGCCCCGGGGCAGCGATCGAGGCGCACGCGGACCTGACAGCCGAACTGGACTATGAGGCGGAGGTGGCCATCGTCCTCGCCCGCGGCGGGCGGGGCATCCGCCCTGAGGACGCCTACTCGCACATCGGCTTTTACACCGCGGCGAACGACGTGACGGCACGCGACCTGCAGCGGGCCCACAAGCAGTGGTTCCTGGGCAAGTCCCTCGACGGCTCCTGCCCGCTCGGGCCGTGGCTTGTCTCGCCGGACGAGATCGACGTCAACAACACCGCGGTGAGCTGCTACGTGAACGACGAACTCCGCCAGCAGGCCAAACTGACCGAGTTGATCTTCGACATCCCGACGATCATCGCTACTTTGAGTGCCGGGCTGACTCTGCAGCCGGGTGACGTTATCCTGACAGGGACTCCTGCCGGCGTTGGGATTGGCTTCACTCCTCCTCGTTTCCTGGTGCCGGGCGACAATGTAAGGGTGGAGGTATCCGGGGTGGGCGCCCTCGTCAACACCGTGCAGCTATGACCGCTGCCAGCGAGTCAGCCGCGGCTCCGGTTGCCGCGACACCGCTACCTCGTACCACGGTCAGGGAAACCACGCTGCGCACGCTCCGGGACATGATCGTCGGCGGCCGGTTCCCTGTCGGGCAGGCACTGCGGCAGGACGAGCTTGCCGCTCAACTCGGAATCAGCAGAACTCCGCTGCGCGAAGCATTCCAGACTCTCGCAACTGAAGGCCTCGTGCGGCTGGACCCGCACCGGGGCGCCGTCGTCACTAAACCGTCAGTCCAGCAGTTGCTTGACACCTACGAGGTACGCGAAGCACTCGAGGTCGTCGCCGGGCACACGGCGGCTCTGCTTAGCACGCGCGAGCACGCCGACCGGGTAGCCCGGATCCTCGGCGCGATGACGGCGGATGTCACCCCCGATCAGTGGGTCGAGCTCAACGGCCGGTTTCACGCCGAGATCTACTCGGTCGTACCGAACACTCAGTTGCTGAACCTGATCGAGATGGTCCGGAACCGCGCCGAACTGTACGTCCGCATCCTCGCCCGGCAAGAAAGACGCGTTGTGCGTGACGCCGACGACACTCACGAGCAGATGCTGGCCGCACTGAGACGCAACGACGCCGACGCGATGGAGAACCTCATCCGCAGCCACCTCCGGGCCACCGCCGCCACCGTTGCCCCGGTGCTGGAGTCAGGAGCGGCACCGGAACCCGACCCGGGGCACTAAGTCAGGGACTACGCGTGGCCGGACCGGACGGTCACGGGCCGCCCGGCGAGGTCTTCGCCTGCACGGCAAAGGCCTCTTCCCGCACCGAACTCGTCGCTGCTGGGCGCGTTGCGGGTGACGGTGACATTGGCGAAACCGACGGCCTGGCCCAAGTGGCGATGAAGGCGACGCCGGTAGTGCGCAGGCATCCTGAAGTGGCCGGTCAGCAGCCAGACGCTGAACACGATGGCCGGTATAAGGCAATGGCCGCACCCGACAGGCCGCTCCCGGCGGCCAAGGAGGTGGCCGCCGGGAGCTTCTAGCTGGAGATCAGCTCGTTCCGCCTGCACCCTAGCCGAGAGGAAGACGTCCCGGTTGGTTACGAAAGGTGCGTGTTCCCAAGGTCGGTATGTGTCGGCTGCTCAGCTCGATGGTGACTCTGCCGCCCGTGCGTCAGCCCAGCTGCGCGCGTCTATCGCGTCAAGGACGGCCAGCTGCGCCTGGTCTACGACCCACAACGCGTAATCGAGGGCGTCGGCCGCGTCTTCCTCGGCGTCCTCGGCTTGCTGTTCAGCCTTCTTGACGTCGTGCTCGTCTCGCTGGCGGTCTATGCGGTCGCGCAGGTCCTGATTCTTGGCCGCGGCGTTGGCTTTCATCAACTTCCACTGACTTTGCGCGCGCTCAGTGGCTTGCCCGGCCTGCGCCTTTGCGGCATCCTGCTTGGCCGCGATATCGGCTTTGGTCTGGTCGATGCGCGTCTTGATCTGCGCGGCCGTTTCGTGCTGGGCCTGCTCGGCGGAGCTCTTCAGCGCCGCTGTCTTCTGTTGCAAGGCGTCTACCTGCTCGGAAATGCTCATAAACTCTCTCCTCTATTTAGGTTCGGCTACTCAGGTTCAGCGTTCGCCCGGCGGGTGACCAATGCAAGGCCAGTGCAACACGGCGTACGCCGCCGGGCCAGAAGCGGCTGCCTATGTGGCTATTGATGCGGGCTACAGGAACGACTGACCTGGGCTCCGGCGGTGATCGCGGCCCAAGGCCGGAGGCTCTTACGCTCAGCCTCCGCCAGCTTCCGCGGCCAGTGATCAGGTTGATGGCGTCCTGTCCCGCGTTTCCCGCGTTGCCGGACTGGACGCCTGGGCGCTGACGCAGGCCCGGTCAGCCACCACCCGATGCGCGCGGATCAGGCTGATCTGTGGCCTGGCTAGATCGCGTTGTCGGCCGCCGTCATGAGCTGAAGCTGGCGGTCTCGGTGATCAGGAGGCTGTCCAGCGACGAACGGGGAGTCATCCCAGGTCGCGGTGTCCGGGCCGGCCGTAGTGTGCCCGCATGGGGCGTTGGCGACCGGCAGGGCCTGCGCGACGCCGCAGTCGCCAGTGGCGACCGTGACCGGGACGCCGCTGGCGGCGGTCAGCTCGCCCGGGCTGTTGGCGAGGATCTCGGCCAGGTTCGGGTACGCGGCCTCGCCGGTGCCGTAGCCGTCATCGCGGACCTCCAGCACCAGGATGCCGTCGCCGGCCCGGGCGGTCACGCTGGCGGTGGCTGCCACGGAGTGGCGCCGGCCCCGGTCGCGATCCGGTAGAACTCGCAGACCAGGTGTCGGGTCTGCTCGGTCTGGGCCGATCTGGTACTAGTTTCGTTCATCGTCGTCGTCCTTGTCTGTGGTGGGGCGGTTCTCGCTCAGGTGAGGCCGCGCATGGCGTCTCGGCCGAAGACGGGCTCCCTCCAGGCTCTGGCGTCGAAGGCCCGGACCAGCGGTTGACCGCCGTCGACACGGATCACCTGCCCGGTGAGCCAGCCGCCGTCCGGCCCGGCCAGGAACTTGACCTGGCCGTCGATGTCGTGTGGGCGGCCCGGCCGGTTCAGCGGAATGATCGCGGGGAAGTCCCGCCGGATCTGGCCCGGGAGGTCCTGGCGGGGCACCTCGATCGGACCGGAGCGGATCGTGTTGGCCGTTGCGTTGCTGGCGCCGAGCTCGTGGGCTGCGATCCGGATCTGCTGCTCCAGGTCAGCGGCTCGCCGCGTGGCGGATGAGCACGATCGGTCTCGTCCGAGCCGAGGCGCTCGGTCGAGCCGCCACCGCCGGGACCTCAGCTGGCCTCGGCCGAGTCGAACAGGGCGAAGGCGTAGGCGGTGTCCAGGTGCTCCCAGATCTCGGCGATCTTGCCGTCGGCGAAGCGGAAGATATAGGCGTAGGTGTTCTCGTACGGGATGCCCGAGGCGGCCAGCGTGGTCGACAGCTGCACCTGGGCGGCGCCGACCTGCTCGTCGGCTACGACGTACTCGACGTTCCAGGTGCGCTCCTTGGCGTAGAGCTGGGTGGACAGCGTCGAGGTCGAGGATGCCGGCGATCGTCTCGCCGCCCTCGATCGGCCGGCTGGCGATGCCGCGCTGGGCGCCGGAGACCGGCACCCACCACTTGGCGTCCGGGGTGAACTGGGTGAGGATCGTGGCCTTGTCGAACCGGGCCTTGGCGGCAAAGTGATCCTTGATGAGCTGAGCGTTCGAGCCAGACACCGCGTCTCCTCGGCGACAGTCGGGGAGGAGCCGGAGCAGAGTCAGCCCGCCGCCGAAGATGAATTAACTTTTGCACACATAATCTAGAATGCGTCGTCGGTCAGGTCAACCAGGCCGTGCCGGCCGGCCCGCAGCGGTCGCGTTCCTGCCCGGGCGAGCATTCCGCCGCCCGGTGCTGTCGGCCGGTTCGCTGAGTGCTTGCCGGGGCAGGCTTGCCAGCGTCAGTGGCCGGCGTGGTGCTTGCGGGCACGCTCTACCCGCACCGCTCGGAAGTGCCGCGTCACCTGTGGCCCGACCTCCTGACCGCGGCCCGCAGAAGAGTCATCCTGGCCCAGGCGGCATCGCCAATGAGGGTTGCGGCTGCGGCACGGTCGCGGCGGCGCCGGTAGTCGATGGGGCAGGAACTTGTCGTGGCTGGAGGAGGTGCCGTCGTCGGCGAGGCGGACTGCCCAGTCCGGCCAGAGCTGGTCGGGCAGCCGGGAGGCGCGGGCGGCGGCGAGGTCAGGGGCACCGGGCTGTAGACCGTTGTGTTGCGGTGTCCACGGACGCATAGCGGACGGGAACCGGGGTCAGGGAGCGGTGTGGGTAGCCGCTTGACGGGGTTCCGGTGCCCGTTCTAGGGGCGTCCCTGGCTTGACGCTTGACGCTTGACGCTTGACGCTTTCGACGAGCGTGCATCCGCATGTGTCCGCCCGTCGGCCCGCGCGATTTCCCGGGATGCGGGCGGCCGGGAAGGCGGGTGCGCTGATGGCTGGGCGGGTGGTCCGGGAGACCGTGACGCTTGCGGGACGGACGGAGCGGGCGAGGCTGGCCCGTGCGTTTGTGGAGGGGGTGCTAGGCCCCGGTCACCTGTGCGGGGACGTGGCCGCCTTGCTGGTGGGCGAGCTTTTCTCCAATAGTCTGCGGCATAGCGGCTCGGGTGCCCCCGGCGAGACGGTCGCGGTCAAGACAGTGAACGACGTGACCACTGGGGGCTTATTCTCCCATCTTGCCGTACAGAAGCCGCGGGCCGGCCGGATCGGCCGGCCCTTCGCGTGAGCGGCGGCGCGCACGCTCACCACGGGGGCAGGACCGGCGGCGGCCCGGCCGGATCGACTTCGAGGCCGGTCCCGTCGCCACGGCCGATCAGCCAGGCCAGCACCGTCCGCGGCGGCCCGGACACCCGGGCCGTCCCCTCGGCGTCCGCGGGGCCGATCCGGAACGCCTGCCCGGTGCCGGTCACCTCGACCAGGCAGGCGGGCGCGTCGTCCCGGCCGGCGAACGACCCGGCGACGTCGGGCAGCAGCTCGGCGGCGAAGCCGTCCGGCCAGTCGGCGACCCGGTACCCGATGCCCAGGTCCACGTGGTGGATCTCCAGCTCAGACAGCCGCCGCCTCAGCGTGTACCAGGCCGGGTGCGCCTTCCCGTGAATGCCGTGCACGCTGGCCTGCCAGGCCGCCTCCGACAGGCTCGCGGCCTCGGCCGCCAGCGCCGCGGCCGACTCCGCGACGTCGGCGCGCAGTTCGGCCGCGGAACGCCCCGCTCCGGCCTCGATGTCCTCGTCGCGGGCGGCGGCGCTCGGGTACTGCGGCGTCATCACCCCGGTACGCGCCCAGGTCAGCAGGTTGCGCAGCCCGTCCGCGTTGCGCGCGAGGTGGGTCAGCAGGTGCCCGCGGGTCCAGCCGGGCAGCAGCGAGGGCTCCCGCGCCCGCACGTCGGTGATCGCGGCCGTGCCCGCAAGCAGCCGCCCGGTCGACTCGTCGACCCAGCCGCGAAGCACCGCCGGGTCCGCAGTGGAAGTCATGCCGCGATGCTACAAGTCCGGCAGGCCCACCGGGGGCGAGCCGCCGGGACGCCAGCGGGCGGCCAGGACCGCCGCCGGGGGCGGAGCGGCGGGCGGCTGCCAGGGCACGGTGCAGACGCTGGCCAACGTGCCGGGACGGCCCCGGGGCCGGGTGGTTCCCGGCCGGCGCCCGCTCAGCCGGTCCCGGCAGGGCCTGCCCGGGTGATCCCATCCTGACGGAGACGGCCCGCGGCCGGGTTCCCGAAGAGGGAAAGAGTAGTTGAGCATTAGGGCGCTGCGGTCATCTTTACGCTGCGTGACTGGGGTCTGTTGCCGGATCATGTGCGGGCGAGCCGTCAGCATGGCCGTCTCTGCAGAACGTCGGCGAGCACTGCTGCCACGAACCTCTTGACGGTTGCCGTGCTCGGCGGGCCAGGCTCGCGGTCGGAGAACAGCAGATGCCCGCCGCCGACCAGGGAGAGGGTGAGTGAGTCGATGTCGGCGTCGGCCGCGATGCGCCCTCGGTCGCGCTCGTCGGCCAGGTAGGCGGACACCGCGGTCGTGACCTGGGCGAGGATCGCGGTGCCGCCTCCGGGTTTGGCTTGCCGTAGTCGTGCGCGCAGATCGTCCCGGAAGGTGATGAGCGGGATGATCGCCGTCGGAACCGGCCCGAACAACGTGGTCAGTGCGCTGGTGAGATTGCCGGTCACCGTGCCGGTGCCGGCTGACTCGCGCAGCGTTCCCGCCTGCGCCTGAAGTTGCGCGGCGCGGTCGAGCACAAGCTCGGCGAGGAAGGCGTCGAAGTCGGTGAAGTGCCGGTGCAGGACGCCTTTGGCGCAGCCCGCCTCATCGGTGACCGCCCGGCTGGTCAGGCCGCTTGGCCCAACCCGCAGCAGCACGCGTTCGGCCGCATCGAACAGCTGCCGCCGGGCATCGCGCAAATGCACTCCAGTCGGCACTCACAAATCCTCTCGTCACGTCAACGGCCGGTACCAGTTGCCCAGTGGGCATGTGCCCACTAGGGTGGGCACATGCCCACAGTACCCGGAAAGCAGCCAGAACCGGCTCCGCCTGAGCCGCACAAGGCGCGGCTTATGGCCGAGTCGTTCGGCAACGACGCGGAGGGGTACGACCGGGCTCGTCCCGGCTACCCCGGCGCCCTGGTGGCGCGGATCGTGGCCGGAAGCCCCGGGCTTGACGTGCTCGACGTCGGCTGCGGCACCGGCATCGCGGCCCGCCAGTTCCAGGCTGCCGGCTGCACCGTGCTCGGCGTAGAGCCGGATGCGCGGATGGCCGAGTTCGCCCGCGCCCGCGGCCTTGCGGTCGAGGGAGCAACCTTCGAAGCCTGGGACCCGCACGGCCGGACGTTCGACGCGGTGATCGCCGCCCAGTCGTGGCACTGGGTCGATCCCGTCACCGGCCCCGCGAAGGCGGCCACGGTACTGCGCCCAGGCGGGCGGCTGGCGATCTTCAGCCATGTCTACGAGCCGCCTGCTGAGGTGGCCGAGCCGTTCGCCGCCGCCTACCGCAGGGTGGTGCCAGACTCGCCGTTCGCCAATTCGGAAGCTCGCCGTCCACTGGAGCTTTACCAGGCGATGTACGCCAAGATCGCCGACAAGATCCGCAAGACCGGACAGTTCCGCGAGCCCGAACAGTGGAGATTCGACTGGGAGCAGTCTTACACCCGCGACCAATGGCTGGCCCTGCTGCCCACCACCGGCGGCCTCACCCGGCTCCGCCCCGACCAGCTGGCCGACATCCTCGATGAGGTCGGCACCGCCATCGACGCTCTGGGCGGAGCCATCATGATGCCCTACACCACCCTGGCGACCAGCGCGGCGCGCGTCAGCACCCCGTGACCTGAGCCAGGACCAGAACGCTCCCGGTGCTCTTCACCCTGGACTCGGTGCAGTCGGACTGACCGCGCGGCCAGTGCGACTGGTCAGGGTCCGGGCGCTCTGGCCAGGATGGTGAAGCGTCTGCAAGCCGCCCATGCTCCGACCGCAAAAGGCGCTCCCCTGTTCAGCGTGCTCAAGAGCCAGGTCTGCGCCGGAACGCTCGGCGTTCGTCGCCGCGATGTCTTTCGAGAAATCCATGGCGGCCCGCCACTCTACGCGGCCCAGCTCCCTCATTCGGCCCGACCCACATAATCCAGCATTGATTGGTTATGTTGAGGAAGGCCCGTGGTCGCTCCCGGCGCGCCCGGGGCAGGGGCAGCTACCTGACCTGGTCTGGTCAGGCCGGGAACACTGTGCTAGCGGTCGTGTGGCCGAATCTCACCCGGCGTTGATCCCGTGCTATATCTTGTCCGATGTTGTCTTAAAGGTTTTTTTACTGATCTTTGATGTGATTTCGGGCAGATGGAGAGCCGTCATGCAGCTAAGACGCCGCCGTCGGAGAACAACCATGACTGGTGGTCGGCTGATTGTGCCGGTGGCGACCGCGCTTGCCCTGGTGGCGGCCACGGTCAGCGCTGCCCCGGCCAAGGCGGCGCCGCTGCGTCCGGGAGCGGTGAAGTCGGCGACGCCGGCCAAGCCGGCCAAGGCGGCGGACTTCGGCCCGGGCGCGAGTTCGTCGGCGGACATCGCGGTGAACGGCTACGGCGACTCGGCGGGCTACCACCTCGAGGTCGGCCGGGAAGCCTCCGGGTTCGCCTGGCACGAGGTCGCGGTCCTGCACCCGGCCGGGAGCGACGACTCATCCTGGACCGGCTACCAGTGTGTCTCCGGCGACGGCCAGTACGCGGCGGTAGCGATCCTGCCCGCGTCCGCGGTGAACCTGGAGGCGGCGCGCGACCACGGCGGGTTCGCCTACTCGGTGAACCTGGCCACCGGCGCGGTGCACCCGGTCGCCACCGGAGTCGGGCTGATGTACTTCTCGCCCGGCTGCGGTACTGGGGACACGGCGGTGTTCAGCCTTTACCCCGGCACCGGACAGACCAGCACGCAGCTGCTGACCGCGAACCTCGCCACTGGCGCGGTAGCGAGGCTCTGTTCGATCGAAGCGCAGGGCCAAGCGACCGCAGGCGCAGGCCGGCCTTCTCCAGGCGGGCGATGCTGCGTGTCATCATGACGTTCGGAAGCCGCGCCTGGAGTGTCGGCGTAAATCGAAAATCTAGGAGGCGCTGTCTCCGGAAAGGGGGATAGCCGCGGCGGTGCTGCGGGGCACGGCCGTCTCACCGGCGAGCATTTTCTGTATGGCCTGGCGGGTGACTCCCAGCTCCCGGGCGATCTCAGCCTGGGAGAAGCCCTCGGCGATGAGGCCGCGGAGGATGTCACGGCGCTCGGCGTGGAACTGCTGCGCCAGGCGCATGTGCCGCAGGGCCTCCTCGCGGACTTCCCGCAGGCGCCCGAAGGTTTCCTGGTGCGCCGAGATGTCGGGCTTCTTCTCTGCCATAAGCCCAGTATGACAACTGATGGTTGTCATGTCAATTGGGGGTTGTCGCAATATCTGTGTCCGGCGCCGGGGTGCGCGCTCGCGCGAGCAGCCATTACCGCCCGGCGGCCGGGACCATGTCAGCGAGCCGCTGCTGGGGGTGTGCTGCGTTTGCCGCCGTGACGCAGCGGCGCGGTCAGACGGCAGTGATCAGGTCAGGGAGGAACGGCGTGGCTGGTCACCGCCAGTCAGTGCCATCCCGTGGGACACCGCACAGCGCCGACCGGCGCCACCGCGAACAGCAGCCACACCTGCGGCGCCACCGCCCAGGCCACCGGTACCGCCAGGTACACAACTGCCTGCAGGACCGAGGTCACGACCATCAGCAGCCGCCTGTCGCCGCCATGCGGCGGCGGTTCTGCCCGGGCGCCTGCGCCGGGGCGGCGTCATGGCCCCTGGCCGCTGTCAGGTGAAGTACTCGCTCCGGTCGACTGCTGCGAGCTGCGGGGGCGGGAGCAGTAGCTCCCAGCGGTCGATCATGGCAGGGCGCTGGCGTGCGGGGATGGTGCCGTTGAGCCGGAAGCGGGAGATGCCGCCGTCGGGGTAGATGTCGAGTCGGACACGGCTTACCGGGTTGCCGGGGACGAGGCGGAAATGGTGCTCGGTGTCGGGCTGGAGCCGGGTGCGGGGGAGTAGCTCGGCACCGGTTCCGGCATCAGTGAGGCGTGCCCAGCCGGGGGCGTTGCCGACGAAGCGGGTGGTGTCGATGACTGCGTTGTGCAGGACCCCGGGGGCGGCGAGCTGCACGGCGAGCCAGTCGTTGCCGTCGTCGCGGCGGCGGGCGGTTTCCCATCCGTCGGACATGACCGTGGCGCGACCGGGGGCCAGGGCGTTCAGCGGGGATGAGTAGAACATGTTGCTGCATCCGGACACGCTGGCGCCGTTGAGGCTGGCGGCGAGGTCAACGCGGCCGCCGAGGCGCCTCGGGTCGGGTATCACCTCGCCGAAGACGCGCAGCCGGGCTACCCCGCCGTCGGGGTAGATGGTGAGCCGGACGTGGGTGGCGAGCCGGTCGGCGGTGGTGACCGGGTGGACGTTGCCAGTGTCGGGATGCAGTTGCGTGCGGCCGAGGAGTGGCGTCCACCCGGCGGCGAGGACCTCCGCCGGGCTGGGGTAACCCATGACCGTGGCTGCCTCGACGGATGCGTGAGGCGGGAAGTTGCCGGTGAAGAAGGACGTGTCGATGTTGACCGCGCGCACGATTGCCGGGGCCGCGAGCCGCACGACCACGAAGTCCGAGCCTGCTTCGCGCCGCCGCCGGGTCTCCCAGCCGTCATAGATCTTTCCTCGTGGGCCGTAGGCGCCGGGATCGTGGGCGGCTGGGGTGGCGCTGACCAGGTTGCGGGCGTCGGCGAACAGTTCGTCGCTGGCAAAGACCACGGTGCCACCGAGCGCGGCGCTGGCCAGGTCCGGCAGGCGGGTGCGGCCGAGGGTGGCCGCCTCGCGGCCGTGCGGGCCGTGGTCGGGGCTGCCGGGTGTCATGGGCTGCTGCCCGGGGGCTGCCGTGGTCATTCGTTCTCCTTGCGGGCGGGTTGGTGCGTCAGCGGCGTCCAGGCATCAGGCCGGGTTGTTCGTCCCGTTACGGGCTCCAGGTCCTGGCCTTGGACAGCGGCCGGGCGTAGGAGCCTGCCTTGCTGGTCGTGAGTCCGCTCCGGATGAGGGTTTCGACCATGACGGCCGCCGCGGCGACCCCGTCCACGACGGGGACGGGAACCTGGTCGCGCAGGTGCTGTTCGATGCCGGCCAGGCCAGGCGCAGCCGAGGCAGATGACCTCCGCTCCCCGGCCGATCGCCCGCAGGGCGGCGGCGGCGAAGGCGGCGCGCGTGTGCCCTGGGTCGCTGTCCAGGTTGAGTACGCCGAGCCCGATGTCCTCGACCGCCGCGCAGCGGCCGAGGAGCCCGGCGGTCGCCAGGCTGTCCTCGATCTGGCTGACGGAGCGGGCGAGCGGGGTGACGATGCCGAATCGCCGTCCCAGGGGCATGGCCATGTGCGCGGCTGCTTCGGTGATGTCGACTACCGGGATGTCGAGCAGCTCGCGGGCGCCTTCCCGGCCGTGCTCGCCGAATCCGGCCATGACGACGCCGTCGATTCCGTCCGGCAGCCGCTCCAGCTCGTAGAGCACCGCGGCGGCGCTGACGAAGCTGTCGAACCAGCCTTCGGCGGACGCGACGCCCCAGCGCGGCGTAATGCCGATGATCTCGGTGCCTGGCTGGACGGCGGCCTGGG
Organism: uncultured Actinomycetota bacterium; assembly: GCA_963785645.1. Classification (GTDB taxonomy): domain Bacteria; phylum Actinomycetota; class Actinomycetes; order Streptosporangiales; family Streptosporangiaceae; genus Trebonia. The sequence continues at coordinate 335,609 of CAWAWG010000007.1, read as the reverse complement.
CGCGGTCGGCGATGACCTGTGTCATGGCTGCCGTCGTATTGCAGTTGACGACCGCGATGCGGGTCACGCCGCCACACCCGGGGCCACGATCGCGGTCAGCTTTACTTCCTCGCCGATGCCGGTCTCCCGGGCGCGCCTGATGACGGCGGCCGCGAGGGCTAGGTCCTGTGCGGCCAGGCCGACTGAGTCGAAGACGGTGATCTCGGTTTCGGCTGTGCGGCCCGCTGCCCGGCCGGCGACCACGGCGCCGAGTTCCCGCAGGGGCAGGCCGGGCGGCAGGGCCCCTTCGGCGATCGCCTGAAGCAGGTCGCCCGACTTGGCCAGCGCGGTCGGCGCGCTGTCGACGACGAGCGTCGCCCGCGCCATTGCCTCGCCGTCCAGTTCGCGGTGGGTGGGGCGCGGCCGGGCGCCGACCGCGTTGACGTGCTGGCCTGGCCGGAGCCAGCCGCCCCGGAGGATCGGCGCCTGCGACGGGGTGAGCGTGCAGATGATGTCGGCGGCGGCAGCCACGCTGCGGGGGTCGGGCGCGATCGTTGTCCGGTTCGCCAGGTCGGGTCCGGCCGCGTCGAGGAACGCGTCGAGCGTTGCCGCGGAGCGCGACCAGACGACGATGTCCTCGATCGCGGTGACCCCGGCGAGTGCCCGGGCGTGCTGTACGGCGAGCTGCCCGGCGCCGATTAGCCCGAGTGTCCGGCTGTTCTCCCGCGCCAGGTAGCGGGTGGCGACCGCGGACGCTGCCGCTGTCCGGTGCCTGGTGACGGCGGCGCCGTCTAGGATGGCGACGCACTCTCCGGTGACCGCCGAGGTCGCCACCAGCGTTGAGCGCTGCGTGGGCAGGCCGCGGGCCGCGTTCGCGGGCACGTCGGCGAGCGTCTTGACCACGACCAGGCCGAGCCGGTCGGAGCGGGCCGACATCGGCAGGAAGACCGAGTCGTCGCCGCCGGCCAGGGTCGGCGGGGCGGGCTGGTCCATCCGGCCCGTGCCGAGGTCGGCGTGGATGGCTTCGACCGCCGCGATGACGTCGATGCCATCTACGAGCGCCGCGATGTCGTGGGCGCCGAGGATCAGCGTCACGAGGACACGCTTACCCGGCTCGACCCGATGAGCTCCTCCAGCGTGGGGGCCTGCGATACCAGGCCGCCCTCGGCGAGGATCCGCATCCAGCGGTCCGACGCGCCGCGGTCGATCAGGGCCGAGTCCCACAGCCCGCTCTTGGCCATGTCATCCGCGGCCTGGCGCAGCAGGCCGGGGTCCTTGGCCGGCCAGCGCTGCGCGATGACCGTGTCGATGACTGGTCCCGCCTCGCCGGAGACGATGATGCGCATTGCCTCCGCGATCGCGTCGGTGAACCGCGCGATCCGGTCCGACAGCCCGGCCGCCTGGTCAGTTCGGCAGTAGTAGACGCTGTTCGGCATCACGCCCCCGGCTGCCAGGTGGCGGAAGACGATAGTGCCGGTGCCTTCCGCCTCCAGTTCCATCGCGGACACCAGGTCGAGGATGATCGCGTCGCCGAGCCCGGCCCGGAACAGCTCGATCAGCATCGCCGTGGACAGGTCGCGTACCCACCGGGTGGCCGATGGGTCGAGCCCGGCCTCGCGGATCAGGCCCGCGGTGAACTCGTACGGCGCGCTGCCGCCGGCCCCGGGGGCGAGCCCGGTCCGCCCGGCGAGCCAGCCGAGCCCGGACGGGACCGCGGAGTCGCGGGCGACGATCCCCATCGGGAAGCGGTGGTTGAGCTGCCCGACGACGTCCAGCTGGCGGGGCGTCCCGACGTACATGGCGGGCACCCACAGACCGCCGAGCGCGAGGTCGGCGGCCCCGGAGTCGAGGTCGTCGAGCACGCCGGTCCACGGGTCGCACGCCTTCGCCCGGACGGCGAGCCCGCGGGCCGCGAACAGGCCGCCGGCGTCGGCGACGTACTCGGGCAGGTAGTTGAGCCCGTTCCCGGTGGCGGAGACGTTCAGGGTGTCCATGCCGTGTGTCCTTCCTTGTGACGGTTACAGTGCGAGGCCAGGTCGGCCTTAGCGGCCGGCCCGGCCGTCGTGCGTTCAGGTCATGGCGGCGGCGAGGGTGTTCTCGTTGACGTCCTCCAGCGTCCGCCCGCGGGCCTCGGGGGCGAACCGGGCGGCGATGACCAGCACCGCGTACATCGCCGCGGCGAGCCCGAAGACGCCCGCGAACTTGGAGTCCGCGTACAGCGCGGTGGCCGCGTACGGCATGACCGCGCCGGCGATGTTCCCGATGCCGTTGGCGATCGAGGAGCCCGAGCAGCGGATGCTGGTGGGGTAGACCTCGGGGGTCCACGTGGCCAGCGTGGTGTTGGTGATCATCGTGAAGAACGTGAAGAGCGCCCCGAGGACGAGGATCATCGCGGTGCTGTGGCCGAACCCGGCGAACGCGAGCGCCGTGACGCAGCCCAGGATTCCCGCCGTGGTGACCGTGCGGCGGCGCCCGGCCCGGTTGGCGATGAGGGCCGCGACGCTCGCGCCGAGCAGCGCCCCCACGTTCATGATCATCGTGTACAGCAGGCTCTGCGAAACCGTGTAGCCGCGCTCGACCAGCAGCGTGGGCATCAGGAAGTTCAGCGTGACCTGCGATCCGAAGGCCATCCAGGAGGCGACCCCGAGCGCAGCCGTGCGGCCGATCAGGCTCCGGCCGAAGACCTCGGCCGGAGACCCCTTGGCGACCGCGGGCGGTATGTCGGCCAGGGTCAGCTCGACCGGGGGCACCGGGCTGGGGGTGGTCAGCGAGCTCGACGCCAGGATGCCGAGCGAGCGGTTGGCCTCGGCCACCCGGCCCTGTGACAGCAGCCAGCGCGGGGACTCAGGCAGCCGCCGCCGGTAGAGCACGACGAGCAGGGCGGGCGCGGCCAGGATGACGAAGGACCACCGCCAGACCTGGCCGTTGCCGCCAAGCGGAACCGCCAGCGGGCCGAGCAGCAGCAGGAACAGGCCGTAGGAGACGAAGTTGCCGACCCCGCCCGCGCCGACGTTGATCGAGGCCACCAGGGTGCCGCGGTGGCGGGTGGCGACCATCTCCGAGATCATCGCGATGCCGATCATGAACTCGCCGCCGACGCCGATACCGACGATGAACCGGCTGACCAGGAGCATGCCGTCGGAGAAGGAGACCGCGCTGAGCAGGCCGCCGAGCGTGTATACGAGCAGGTTGAGGCCAAGGGAGAAGCGCCGTCCGTAGCGGTCGGCGAGCCACCCGGCGGCGAGCCGGCCGACCAGGCCGCCGATCACCGTCACGGTATTGATCGTGGTCAGCTGGACGTCGCCGATGTGCAGCGAGTCCTTGATGTTGGTGCCCATGGCGCCGACCGAGTTCTGCTCAAGCGTGTCGAAGAACTCGCCTGCCAGGATCAGGGTGAGGACCCAGAACTGGGCGCGGGTGAAGCCGACCGAGTCGAGCGCGGACGCGATCGCGCCCCGGGTCGGCGGTGCGGTGACGGGGTTTGCAGTCATGCGGTGCTCCACGGCGGAGTGAGGTTGCTGTCGCGGCAGGCGCGACAACGCCGACAAGACTTTTGTATACGAAACCCTGTTTCCGATTGGTTACAGTCATGCTAAAACAACATGATACGCCCGATATAGGGCTGTTTTAGCCTGTGATGACTGAGTTTTTGTATACGTTCTAGCGGTTCACGGACCGGCGGTAGATGGTCTCGTCCTTGAGGATGTGCTCCTCCATCAGCAGCCCGGCCTGTACCGGGGAGCCCGACAGGATCGCGGCCGCGACCGCCCCGTGGTCGTTCCAGCTCGACTCGACGCGCTCTTCAATCTCCTGCTCGAACCCCCACGCGGTCTGATCGAGGAACCGGTCGATCAGCGTCTCAAGCAGGCTGTTGCCCGAGGCGCGCGCGATAAGGCGGTGGAACTCCCTGATCAGCGGCGGCAGCTGGTCGATGTGCCCGGCCTCGCCCTCGGACCGTCCCAGCCTGACCACGGCCCGCAGCTCCGCCGCCTGCTCCCCGCCGCACCGCTGCGCGGCCAGCTGGGCGGCGAGCACCTCAAGGCCGCGCCGCACCTGCATGAGCTCGATCACCACCTCGGTCGACCGCTCGGCCACGGTGACGCCCTTGTACTTCTCGGCGACGACGAAGCCCTCGCTCTCCAGCTGGCGCAGCGCCTCGCGCACCGGAACCCGCGACACCTCGAACCGCGCCGCGAGCACGTCTTCCTTGAGCCTGGTGCCGCCCGGCAGCATCCCGGAGATGATCTCGGAGCGCAGCGCGCTGAGAACCGAAGCCGACTTGGAGTCCACAGGCCAGATGATATTCGGCGGCGCCGGAACTGTGTCCGCCTACCGGCCGAGATCGTATACAAGATTTGGATGTTTCCCCAGAAAAATTTGAAAGTCGAGAGAATTAACCCGCTTGAAACAACGGGTCGTATACAAAAATGAGAGTCAGGTCACTGACGTGTCGCGCAGCGGCGCCGTCATCCTCATCCTGGCGCGGTGCTGTCGGCGCCGCGCCCCCCTCAGCCCGGAGGAAGCGATGACCTCCCAGATCGGCCCGGTGAATGCCGGGCAGCCCGGGATCCGTCAGGCAGGCCCGGCCGCGTGGCAGGCCACGTCGGCGGCCCCCGCCGCATCACAGCCAACGCTGGAGCGCGTAGTGCCCAGGCGCGCGCTGCGCGCACTGAAACGCCTGGTCGCGTCGGCGGCCGTCATCCTCAGTGTCGTTACCGTGACCTTCCTGGTGACCCGGGTGTTCGCCCCCGACCCGACCAGCCTGTTCCTCGGAGCGTCCGGCAACGGCTTCGCCAGCGCGGCCGCCGAGGCCGCCGAGAAAGCCCAGGTCCGCGCCAGCCTGGGACTGAACGACCCGGTCCTCGTCCAGTACTGGCACTTCCTCGGCCAGCTAGCCCACGGCAACCTCGGGGTCTCCTACGAGACGGGCCGGCCGGTCACCCAGGACCTGCTCTCCCGTCTTCCCGCGACCGCCGAGCTCGCCGTGTACGCGCTGCTCATCGGGGTGACGCTCGGGGTGCTGGCCGGCGTCAGCGCCGCCGTCAGGGCGGGCGGCATCATCGACCGGGTCGTCCGCTTCTTCACCATCGGCGCCCTCACGATGCCGCAGTTCTGGATCGGCCTCATGCTGCTGTGGGTCTTCTACACCAAGCTCCGCATCGCGCCGGGGCCGATCGGGCGCCTGCCGGTCGGGGTTGCCCCGCCGCCCACCGTCACCGGCTTCTACGTCATCGACGGCATCCTCGAGGGCGAATGGGCGACCGCCTGGGACGCCGCCCGCGAGCTCGCCCTGCCGGTCATCACCCTCACCCTCGGCCTTGCCGCGCCCATCGCCAAGGTCGTGCGCACCTCGATGCGGGAATCGCTCACCTCCGACTACGTGCGAACGGCGACCGCCCTCGGCTTCGGCCGGCGGCGCATCTGGTTCGCCTACGCGCTCAAGAACGGGCTCCTGCCGGTAGTCACCGTGCTGGCCGGCATCATCGCCTTCACCTTCACCGGCACCATCCTGGTCGAGGGGATCTTCGGCTGGCCCGGCATCGGCAACTACTCCCTGCAGGCCATCCAGGACTCCGACTTCCCCGCCGTCCAGGGGTTCGTGCTGTACGCGGCGATCCTGTACGTCGTGATCTACGAGGTACTCAACTACGTCTACTCGCTCATCGACCCGAGGGCCCGCGCATGACCACTCTCGCCAGCACACAGCCCCGGCTGCGCCGCCTCACCCTCACCGGCCGGTCCGCCGCGCTCAAGCTCGGCGCCGTCATCGTCGGGCTGTTCGCCGTCATGGCGGTGGTGTCGGCCTTCTGGACCCCCTACCCGCCGCTCGCCCCGGCCACCGGCCCGTTCGGCGCCTCACCCAGCGCCCGGCACCTGTTCGGCACGGACGCGACCGGCGGCGACATCTTCTCCCGGGCGCTGGCCGCGACGCACACCGACGTGGGCATTACCCTGGCTGTCGTCGGCCTCTCCCTGGTGGCGGGCACCGTGTGGGGCGCGCTGATCGGCTTCTACGGAGGCTGGGCCGACCGGCTGAGCCTGCGGATCCTGCAGGTCATGAACGCGTTCCCGTCCATCCTGCTCGCCATGCTGGTCATCTCCGTGTTCGGCCGGAGCCTCGTCGACGTCATCCTCGTCGTGGCGCTGATCCCGCTGCCCGACTACGTGCGGCTGGCCCGCGCGGAGGTCATGACCAAGAAGCACTGGCAGTTCGCCGAGGCCGCCCGGATGACCGGCCGGCGCCCGGCCGGGGTGCTGTTCCGGCACCTGGTGCCCAACAGCACCCGGCCACTGCTCGCCTACGCCGGAATCAACGCGTCCTGGGTGATCGCCACCGTCGGAGCCCTTGGCTTCCTCGGGCTCGGCATCCAGCCCGGCTCAGCCGAATGGGGCTCGATGATCGCCGGCGGCGAGTCCGGCATCGTTGACGGCCAGTGGTGGATGTCCTTCTTCCCCGGTGCCTTCATCTTCATCCTCGCCGCCGCCTTCCACCTCATCGGCGACGGCCTGTCCGACGACGGCCTCACCCGACGCGGCCAGTAGGAGCGCCCCATGAACACCGAGCCCGTACTTACCGTCACCGGCTACAGCGGCACGTTCCCCGCGCCCGACGGCGGGCGCCTTCCCGTGCTGAAGGACGTCAGCTTCTCCATCGCCCCGCACGCGATCACCGCCGTCGTCGGTGAGACCGGCAGCGGCAAGACGCTGACCGCGCTGTCGATGATCGGCCTGACGCCGCCCGCCTTCCGCCGCACCGGCGGCTCGGTCCTCTTCGCCGGGCAAGACCTCACCCAACTCGGCGAGCGGGCGTTCCGGCGCATCCGCGGGTCGCAGATCGCGATGGTCTTCCAGGACTCCCGCAGTGCCCTCAACCCCGTCTTCACTATCGGGACGCAACTCGGCGACGTCTACCGGCTCCACCGCCAGGCCGGAAAGAAGCAAGCCCGCACCATGGCAGCGGAAATGCTGGAGCGGGTCCGGGTGCCCGAGCCCCGCCAGCGGCTGAGCCAGTACCCGCACGAACTCTCCGGCGGCACCGTGCAGCGCATCCAGCTCGCCCTGGCCCTGGCCTGCCGCCCGTCGCTGCTCATCCTCGACGAGCCGACCACCGGCCTGGACGTCACCATCCAGGCCGACATCCTCGAGCTGATCGTGGAACTTACCCGGGAGGAGAACATGTCGGTCTGCATGATCACCCATGACCTCGGCGCCGTCGCCGCCACCTGCGACCAGGTCGTCGTCATGCGCGACGGCGCGGTCCGCGAGACCGGATCCTGCGAGCAGGTCATGACCCGGCCCGCGGACAGCTACACCCGCGAACTGCTCGCGGCCAGCCGCGCCGAACTGAGCGCGTCATGAGCCCTGTAAGCCCGGTAAGGACTGCCCAGCAGCCCGCCCTCGCCGTCACCGGCCTCGTCAAGCAGTACCGGGTCACCAGCCAGGGCCGGGCCGGCGTCCTCACCGCCGTCGGCGGGGTCGACCTCCACGTCAGCGCGGGCGAGACGCTCGCGCTGGTCGGCGAAAGCGGGTCAGGGAAGTCCACCGTCGCCAAGTGCATCACCCGCCTCACCGAGCCCACCAGCGGCACGGTACAACTGGGCGACCTGGACCTGACATCGCTGCCGAAACGCTCGCTGTGGAAGGCCTACCGGGACATCCAGATGGTGTTCCAGGACCCCAGCTCCTCGCTCAACCCGCGCATGACGACCAGGGCCATCATCGAGGAGCCGCTCCGCCTGCACTCCGGACTTAACCGAGCAGAAAGAGAAACGAGGGTGAGGCGACTGCTGGCGGATGTCCGTCTCGACGACAAGCTCCTTGACCGTTACCCCCGCCAGCTGAGCGGCGGTCAGCAGCAGCGCGTCGGCATCGCGCGGGCACTGGCCGTCGAGCCCGGCGTCCTGCTGCTCGATGAGCCCACCGCTTCCCTCGACGTCTCCGTCCGCGGGCAGGTCCTCGGCTTGCTGCGCCGCGTCCAGCGCGAGCGCAACCTCGGCTACCTGCTGATCAGCCACGACCTTGAGGCTGTGCGCAAGGTGGCCGACCGCGTCGCGGTCATGTACCTCGGCAAGGTCGTCGAGCAAGGAGCGGCCGCCCAGGTCTTCGAGAACCCGGCCCACCCCTACACCCGCGCGCTGCTGTCATCGGCGATGACCGCCGAGTACGGCCGGACCACCGAACGCTTCCGGCTCAGCGGCGAGATCCCCAGCCCCATGAGCCTTCCCCCCGGCTGCCGTCTGGCACCCAGGTGCCCCCTGGCCCGTCTCTCCTGCAGCCTCTCCCAGCCCGAGACGATCACGGTCTCACCGGGCCACCTCTCCGCCTGCCCCGTCACCGCCGGCCAGGAACAAGGAAACCTCTAGCCCGCCGCACCGCGGCTCTGACAGCTAAGAAAATCTCGCAATCAAGCAAGGAGTTCTGTTCAGCCATGCCTTCAGCACCCCGCAACACCAGGCGGCTGTGGTCCGCCCCGCCGAAATACCGCAGAGCGCTGGCGATCGTTGCCCTCCTCCCGGCGGTCGCCCTGGTCGCCTGCTCCCAGCAGGGAAGCACCGCGTCAAGCGCGTCGACCACGTCGAACAGCACCACCACCATCACCACCGCCTGGCCGTCCGACGTGACCACCCTTGACCCGGCCAACCTGTCCACCAGCGAGGACCACGAGCTGGCGAGGAACATCTACCAGACTCTGGAGTCCCCGGCTTTCACCGAGCAGAGCAACGGCTCCCTGAAGTACGACGGCGCCAGCGTCAAGCCGGAACTGGCGCAATCCTGGACCATCGGCACCGACTCCATCACCTACCACCTCCGGCCGGGAGTGAAGTTCTACGGCACCAGTGACGTCATGACCGCCGAGGACGTCAAGTGGAGCCTTGACCGGATCTGGTCAACCCCCGGCGTCGGCGATCTCGAGGCCAACGGGCTGCAGAGCCCGAACGACATCCACGTCGTCAGCCAGTACACCCTCACCATCGACTTCAAGACCACCGCCGGCAAGCCGACGCCGGTCACCCCCACCCTCATGGCCATCTTCGACCAGCCCTTCACCAGCATCATCGACGAGAACGCGGTCAAGCCGCACGAGACGCCGGCCGACCCCACCGGAGCAACCTGGCTGCGCAGCCACACCGCCGGCACCGGCCCTTACTACATCGCCAAGCGGGATCCCGGCACGGACCTCGTGCTCAAGGCCGTCCCCGGCAGCTGGGCACCGGAACCCGACTACACGACGGTGGACATCCGGGTCACCACCGGCAGCATCTCCTCCCTGCTGCAGAACGGCACCGTCGACCTGGGCGAGTACGGAATGACCAACCAGCAGGTCAACTCCCTGGCCGCAGGCGGCCTCACCGTTGACTGGGAGGACACCGGCAACTTCGACATGTTCGGTATCACCTCCGGACCCGCCAGCCAGGTCGGCGCGCTCGCCAACCCGAAGGTCCGCCAGGCCATCGCCTTCGTCATGCCCTACAGCGAGATCCTCAGCGACATCCTCTACGGCCGCGGGGCCCGCGACTACAGCATCGTCTCCACCACCGCACCCGAGTACACCCCGGCCTGGTCGACGTACACCACCAACCTGACCAAGGCCAAGAGCCTGATGAGCCAGGCGGGCAACCCCGCGGTCAACGTGCCCCTGTACTACCTGCAAGGTGACGTCGACCAGACCGACACCGCCATCCTCATCCAGTCCGCCCTCAAGCAGATCGGCATCACCACCACCCTCACACCGGAAACCCAGGCCGGCCTGTTCGACGTGGTCGACGCGCGCTCCACCCCCGCCACCGGCGCCAAGATCGGCCCGCCCGGACTTGAGTTGTTCAACTGGACTGCCTGGACCGACGACCCCAAGATCGTCATCGGCTACTGGGCCACCACCGGCGGGATCAACAACTACTCGCTCTGGTCCTCGCCCACCGTCGACGCACTCAACAACGAGTACTCACTCCAGCCCACATCGGCCGCCCGCACCGCCGCCTACAAGCAGGAGCAGGAAATCATCGCCCAGGCGGCCCCGGTCATCCCCATCGTCGCCACCGGCACGGTAACGGTCGTTGCCAAGGGAATCTCCGGGGTCTCCTTCACCCCGACCGGTTCTGGCCGGTACTGGACGCTCCACCCCTCCGGCACCACCAGCAAACTGGACAGTCTGTTCGACTGAGCAGTCCAGCCGCCAGGCGGTGCGGCCAGCGCGCAAGCTGGCCGCACCGCCGCCCGGTCTTCTCGGCTCAGGCTGACACCGGGCCACCTGGCGACACCTGCACCGGCCCCGAGCGGAACCGCCAATGGTCGGCCACCCGGCCGCCTGCGCCGGATACAGTCGGCCAGCGCAATGTCAGTTTGATTTGACACAACCCGACTGTCAGTTTAACCTGACACGGTGAGCACAGAGGATTCTCTTGACGCCGGCCGGGCGGCAGACCCGGCTGCGGGCCTGCGCGCGGTGCTGGCGCTGCGCCGGCTCGCCGAGCGCGTGGAGGCCGAGCAGGTAGCCCTGGCCCGGGACCAGGGGTGGTCCTGGCAGCGGATCGCGGACGTGCTGGGGATGACCCGCCAGTCCGTGCACGCCAAGCACGGAGGAGCACGATGATGATCAGAAGGCTGGCCGAGCAGCGCGAAGCGAAGGCAAGGGAGCAGCGTTACGGCCCCGACTACAACTTCGGCGCCACCTACTACGACGCCAGGGACGAGGCGGTGCGGCGCGGGGACCGAACGATCGGCACCGAGCACCTGGTGCTGGCCCTGCTCGCCGACCCGGCCTCGCCGGCCGCCAGGGCGCTCGGCTGCGACCTCGACTCCGCCCGCCGGGCGCTCGATGCGCTGGACCACGCGGCGCTCTCCGCGATCGGGATCCAGCCCGGGATCACCGCCGGGCCGGTAGAGGCGCGCGCGACTGGCCGGCTGCGGCTGACCCCGGCGGCCAAGGCCGTCCTCACCGGCATCCGCGACGCCCGCAAGAGCCGCGGGGCCGGCCTGGGAATCGTGCTCAGTGCCCTGCTCGGCCTGCCCCGCCCCGATCCGGCGGCCGAGCTCCTCGCCGCGCTGGGGGTCGATGCCCAGGACGCGCGAGAGCGCTTCACCGACTACGACCAGGAGGGCAGGAAATGAGCATCGCGATCGATCACGTCGGCATTCCCGCAGCCGATCCCTGGGCCGCGGCCCGGTTCCTCCGCGAGATACTCGCCGAAGGCGAGGTAACGCCCGAGGGACCAGACGGCGAGATGGCCAGCCTCAGCATCGGGGACGGCTACCTCACCTACTTCGGGCTGGCGGCTCACCAGCCCCATCACGTCGCCCTGCGGGTAACCGCGCCGGTACTCGACAGCGCCATCGGGCGGCTCCGCCAGCGTGGCCTGCCATTCGGCAACGACCCCGGCGACCCAGCCAACGGGCGGACTGACGACCCCCTCGGCGCCACGGCAAGGATCTACTTCCACGACGAGGACGGGCACCTGTTCGAGCTGTTCGTCCCCGCGGCTCCCTGAGCCCGGATGAGCAACACGCAGCCGTCAGCCGCAGCCCGGCTCGGTCACGTCGGCGGACGGGACCACGATCGGGTACCGCCAGGCCGGCGACGGTCCCGGCGTCGTCCTGGTGCACGGCGGAGGCCAGTCCTCCCAGAACCTGATGAGCCTGGCTGCGGCCCTCAGCGACTGGTTCACTGTCTATGTCCCCGACCGGCGCGGCCGCGGCATGAGCGGCCCTTACCGCGAGGTTCACGGCGCCCGCAAGGAGATCGAGGACCTTGCCGCGCTCCTTGACCGCACCCGGGCGCACAACGTCTTCGGGCTCAGCGTCGGCGCCCTCATCGCGATCGAGGCGGCACGGACGCTCCCGGCGATCACCAGGCTGGCGCTCTACGAGCCGCCCCTGGAGTTCGACGGCATCACCCAGACCGCATGGCTGCCCCGCTACGAGCGGGAACTGGCGGCCGGCCACCCCGGTGCCGCCCTGGTCACCATCATGAAAGGCACCGCCGACCGGACGGCCTTCCGCCTCGTGCCACGGTTCCTGCTCGCCAGCGCATTCGGCCACGTAATGCGCGCGACCGAGGGCAGGCCCGTCCCGGACGGGGTGGTTTCTCCCCGCGACCTCATCCCCACGATGCACTACGACGCGCAGACGGTCCTGGACGCGGCCGGACCGCTCGACCGGTTCACCAGCCTGTCCTGCGACGTTCTCCTGCTCGGCGGGGCCAGGAGCGCCCGGAACCTGACCGCTGCCCTCGACGGGCTCAGCGCCGTGGTCCCCCGCGCCCGCCGGGTCACCCTGCCCCGAACCGGCCACACCGCCCCCGACAACAGCGGCAAGCCGGAACTCGTCGCGGCGCAGCTGCAAACCTTCTTCAGCTAGCCCGGCCGGGCTCCCGGGGCGGTCCCGCTCGGGCACGGCGGTATCCGCGCGAGGCCGGGCCGGGGCGGGGACGGCCCGCCGGGCCGTCCGGGACGGGCCGGACGGCGGGACGGCAGGTGAGCGCGGGCCGCCGCCTGCTGGCGGTCGCCGACGCGCTGCCCGTCACGGTGCTGGCGGTGATCGCCGGGGCGGGGTCGTTCACTCACATCCGCGACACTGCGGCCGAGCACGGCCAGGGCGGCCCGATGTCCTGGGCGGCGGCGGTCTGCATCGACCTGACCTGCGTGATGGCCGCCCGCGAGCGGCAGCGCGACAAGCAGGCAGGCATCCCCGTCAGGCGGCTGTCGTGGCCGGCCGTGGTGTCGCGGATGGGGTGCTGCTGAGCCTGGCGGCCAACCTGGCCCAGGCCCAGCCGACGGCCTGGGGCCGGATCGTGGCCGCCGTCCCGCCCGCCGCGTTCCTGGTGGCGGTCTCGATGATCGAGCGCCGCGCCGCGCACCGCCCCCGCCCCGTCGCCGGCCAGGACGGCGGTATCGCCGAGTCGTCCGCGCCGGGACGGCCGTCCCCGGTGCCAGATGCCGGGGACGAGGCGCTCCTCGCGGCGGCGCGGCGGGCCGCCGCCGAGCACCAGGACCAGCACGGGCAGGCGGTCACCCGCGACGCGCTCCGCGCCCGCCTCAGCGTCTCCAACCAGGCCGCCTCCGAGCTCCTGCGCCAGCTCCGCGCCGGGGAGGGCCTGCCGCCGGGAGCCTCCCGCGCGGCCTGACCCCGGCTGCCTCCCCGCACCGGCCGGGCACCCCTGGTCCGCGGAGCGCAGGCTGGCTGCCGGCGCGGCGTGCCCGCGAGGGAGTACTGCCCGGCGGGCGCGCCGCGCCGTCGCATTCGCCATCGAGCAGCCCGACGACGTCGAGATCGGCGACATCACCATCCGGCCTGCCGGCCAGAACTAGCAGCCCATCGGGTGCAGGCAGTCATGCTGGGTGTCCAGCTGACGCAGTGGCGGCGGGGGCAGGGCGGTAACGGGTTGCCAGCTGGGTGCCCTGCCCGTGGAATGCGGCTGAGTCGGCGGCGAAGACGGCGTCGAGGAGGCCGGCGTCCTCAAGACCGGGTGCGATGACCACCTCGTGCCGGGCGATGCCGGCCAGGGCGGCGGTCACGACGTCCGGGGCGGCCATGCGCGGGACGGCGGACAGGTCCATGCCCTGGACCTCGTGGAACTCCGTGGCCACGATTCCCGGGCAGACGACATGCGCGCTGACACCGGAGCCGTTCAGCTCTGCTGCCAGGACCTGCGTGAACGCGACGGTCCCGGCGAGCGTGCCGGAGTAGAGAGCGCGCTGGCCGCGGGCCTGGACGGCCGGCTCGGGGCCGGAGAACGCGAGCATGCCCGCGATGTTCACGATGGTGCCCGCGCCGCGGGAGATCATGCCCCTCAGCGCCGCCCGGGTGAGCATCGGCGGGGCGACCGACTTGACGTGGGCCAGTTCGCGCGCCTTCGCGGCCGGAAGCTCGGCGAGCGGCATGTAGTGCGCGACCCCTGCGTTGTTGACGAGCATGGTCAGCGGCTCCGTGGCGCACAGCCCGGCGACCGCGTCGATTCCCTCGTCGGCGGCGAGATCGGCGACCACCACGCGGGCCGGGACCCCGGGCACGGAAGCCGCGACCGCCTCCAGCCGGTCACGCCGGCGGCCGACGAGGATCAGACCGGTCCCGTCCGCCCCGAGCCGTGCGGCGAAGGCCCGCCCGATGCCGGACGAGGCACCGGTGATCAGTGCGAGCGGGGCGCTCACTGCTGCACCATCACGGGCGGCACGGCGGCGGGGAGCTCAAGAGCGGTCCGCCGACCGGTCGCGGAGGCCGGGCCGGTGATGACCCATGCCTTTTTCTGGCTGATGCTATTGGCGGGCATAGTGATTTCCTTTGCTGCCTTCTGGCGGCGCCGTCGCGGCTGGATAACCGGTGTACTGTAGGCAGCGGTGGTTCCGGCCGCCCCTGGATCCGCGGGCAGAGCTTCAAGCTCACCGGCTGCACACGACAATGACCCACGTGAGTCGATCTTCGTGGTCTTTCCCGCCCGATGCCGCGGATCCCCGGGCCTGAGGAAGGACTGCCATGTCTGATCAGCCGCGCCCGCTTCCCGGCCAGCCGAGTCTTCGTTACCTGAAGCTGGAGGCCAGGCGCCGCCTGGCGGCCGGCGAGTTCGGCACTCTCCATGACGCCCAGCTCGCCATCGCCCGCGAGCACGGGCAGCCGAGTTGGACCGCGCTCAAGCAGCTCATCGAGACCCGGCTCGCCCAGCCTGGGCATCCCGCGCTGACGCACCTGCAGTGGGTGATCTCCCGGTTCGGCGGCGCCGACGGGCGGGACTGGGCGCCGCCGTCGGCCGGCGAACTGCGCGAGCACTTCACCGACGACTACCTCCGCCAGGTCACCGCCCGCAAGATCGTCGAGCCGCACATCGCGTATCGCCTGCGCGAAGAGCTCGTCGTCCTCCAGGACGAGCCGCTGCGTGCCCGGGCCCGGGCCGGTGCCATGCGACTGGAGGCCAGCGCGGAGCCCGGCCCGCCGCACCGGCTGAGCGGCTTCCGGGCCGGCGGCTCATCGGAGGAGATTCAGGTCACCGACGCGCGGACGGCGGAACCGCCCACTATCAGCTCCGGCGTCGTCCCGGCCACGGCCCAGCTGGTGGCGATGGGGCTGCAGGGGCCGGCGTTGCCTGGGGTCGTGCTGGCAGGCAGGACGCCAGACGGGGCTAACTGGGTCATCGCAGGGGGCCGGGCAGACCTGGCCCGGGCCGAGCCAATGCGCCCCGGTCACCGGTTCCCCGTGTACGGCGTCACCCGGCTTGTCACCGCCACCGCCGTCCTGCGGCTCGTCGCCGAAGACCGGATAGGGCTCGACGATGCCGCCAACGATCACCTGCGCAGCGTCCGGCTCGCCGACGACGCCGTCACCGTCCGGGAGCTGCTCAGCTACTCCGGCGGCGTGGACGATCCCGCCCCGGGCAACGGGTACGCCGACACCGTCCCCGCCCTGACCTCGCTGTACGGCGGCACGGTGCTGCCGTACAGCGGCCCGCGCGGCATCATGGCCAGGCCAGGGCGCCACGGCGGCGGGTACGCGGCGCTAGGGCAGCTCATCGCCGATGTCACCGGCTCGGATTACGCCACCGCCGCCGCCCGGCTCGTCCTTCGCCCGCTCGGCATGACCAGCTCCACGTTCCCGGCCAGCTGGCCGCACGAGGACCCGGACGCGGTGACCGGCTACGAGCCGGGACCCAGCGGCACGTTCGTGCCCGACCTCGACGTAGTCGCCGCGCTGCCGGCCGCCGCCGGACTGTGGACGACCGCCGCCGACCTGATCACATTCGGCACCGGCTGGTCCTCGCTGCTCCTCGACGATCTCGTCGCCGACGCGCTACGGCCGCAGGCCGGGCGGCCAGGACTCGGCTGGCGTGTCGTCACGTCGGCCGGGTTCGCCTTCGAGAAGGGCAGCGGCCCCGGCGCGTCCGCGTCCCTGATCGTCAGCCTCCGCGACGGCCACGCCAACGTCATGCTGACGAACAGGGAAGAGCTGCGCATGCACCTGGACCACGCGGTCTTCCGCGAGAGCGCCTAGTCCCCGGCGTGCTGCGTTCCCTGCCCACGCCCCAGCGCGCTGAGCCGGGACGCGGCCACCGCCTTGAACGCCGAATTCACCGCCGCTTCGGCGGCTCGGCGCCCGCAACCCGCGCCGGGCCATCTCCGGAGGCAGAGAGCCGGCGAAGACGCTCAGCTCCGCGGCTGGGCAGGTCGGCCAGGATGGTGGCGGGCATGCCAGCCATGCGCTCCGCTTCGTGACGGCCGGTGACAGCCGCCAAGAGGACCACCTGACGTCGCCGGATCGCCAGCTAGCCGAACACTCGCCAAGTACCGCTATCTAGCCTTGACGATCCGCCAAGTAGATCCGGCCCCTACAGCGCAGGTCGCCGACGCCGACTTCCGGGCTAGGTATATCGCAGGTACGCCGCAGGTACATGTGAGGACCACACTATCGGTATGGTGGTGGGCCGCCCGGCCCCGCCCGGTCCCGGCCGTCCCGCCCGGCTAACCGTTCCTTGGAGGTACCTGTGCCCGAACGCGCTGGGCAGGTCCGCACGCCGGATGGCGTGCTCGTCAGGCCGATGCGGGCCGCCGACGCCGGCCAGGTGCTGGCGATCTACCAGGCCGGGCTGGACATCGGGCAGGCCAGCTTTGAGACGGCCGCCCCGGCCTGGGCGGCGTTCGACGCCGCGAAGCTCCCTGCGCACCGTCACGTCGCGGCCGCCGCCGCCACCGGGCAGGTACTCGGCTGGGCCGCCGCCTCGGCGGTATCGGGCCGGCGCGTGTACGCGGGAGTCATCGAGCACAGCGTCTACGTCGACCCGGACCGCCACCGCAGCGGGATCGGCGCGGCGCTGCTGGCCGCGCTGATCGGGTCGGCGGAGGCGGCCGGGGTCTGGACGATCCAGAGCGGCGTGTTCCCCGAGAACACCGCGAGCTTGCGGCTGCACGAGCGGGCCGGGTTCCGCGTGGTCGGCACCCGCGAGCGCATCGGCTGTCACTACGGCCGGTGGCGCGACGTGGTGCTCATTGAGCGGCGCAGCAAGGTCGCCGGGGTCAGCTGATCCCCAGTTCCGTGAGCAGCGCGCGGACCCGGGCGGCGATGTCGTCGCGGATCGGGCGGACCTGCTCGGTGCTCAGCCCGGCCGGGTCGGGCAGCTCCCACGTCAGGTAGCGCTTGCCGGGGAAGACCGGGCAGGCGTCCCCGCAGCCCATCGAGATCACGACGTCTGCGGCCTCGGCCTGCCCGGCGGCGAGCGGCTTGGGTACCTCCCGCGAGATGTCAACGCCGATCTCGGCCATCGCCGCCGCGACGGCCGGGTTCACCTGGCTGGCGGGCTCTGAGCCGGCCGAGGTGACCCGCACGGTGCCGCCTGCTTCGCGCGCCAGGAGGGCCGCCGCCATCTGGGAGCGGCCCGCGTTGTGGGTGCACATGAACAGCACCTCGGGAACGTCCGTCATCGTGGCCCCCTGTTTGTCAGTTCCCGGCGGGCAGGACTGCCCCGGCCGCCGCCGTCTCCCTTGCGTCCGCCGCAGGCCCGGCGTGTGCTGATGGCCGGGCTGGCGGGTAGAAGGCCAGCACGAGCACCAGGCCCAGCGCCCCGCCGGCCGCCTGCGCCGCGATGAACCCCGGCACCGAGCCGGGCGCGATGCCGGCGAAGGTGTCGCTGAACGCCCGGCCGATGGTGACCGCCGGGTTGGCGAACGAGGTGGAGGACGTGGCCCAGTAGGCCGCGCCGATCCACCCCGCCACCGCGACCGGGGCGAGCGCGCCCCGGCCCGTGCGGGCCAGCGCGAAGACCACCAGGACCAGGCCCGCCGTCGCGACCAACTCGCCGAGCCATAGGTGCGGGGCCGAACGGGCCGTCCGCGACACGGAGACGGCAGGCAGGGCGAACATCAGGTTCGCCAGCACCGCCCCGCCGACCGCGCCACCGGTCTGCGCCGCCGCGTAGGCGAGGGCCTCGCGGCCGGGCAGCCCGGTTCCCGACCGGCGGCCGAGTGCCCAGTCCGCGGCCGAGATGACCGGGTTGAGGTGCGCGCCCGATACCGGGGCGAGTATCACGATGATGACCGCCAGGCCCGCGACCGTGGCGAGGGCGTTCTCCAGCAGCTCCAGCCCCGGCTGGCCCGGTGACAGGCGGGCCGCCATGATCCCCGAGCCGACCACGACCGCCACCAGCAGCCCGGTGCCGGTGAACTCGGCCAGCAGCCGCCGCGCCAGGCCCTGATTGTCATCCTTTCCCCGGGCGGGAGTCGGCGGCATGCTGGCAGCGGCCATGTCCAGTTGACGGGAGGGATGCGATGGAGCCCGGTTTCGCCGCTGCGGAGATCGACACGAGCAAGCCGCACCCGGCTCGGATGTACAACGCTTACCTCGGCGGGAATGACAATTATCCCGCCGACCGCGCGGCGGTCAGGCAGATCCTGCGCGAGTTCCCGGAGGTCCCGGCGATTGCGAAGGCGAACCGGGCCTGGCCCGCGATTATGAAACTCTGGATTCCAGTTCCGAAGCCATGATTCATATCGCCTCAATCGACAACCTGAGCCGGATCGAGTTAGTCGGGACCTTGTTAGGTTTGTCGGGATCAGACCCGGGAGACGCCGGCCCGGACGGATCACCGGGAGAGTGCGCCCAGGTATCGGCTGCCCGCCTGCCGGCACCCCTGATGGGAGGTCAGGACCGGCGCTCAGGTCCGGAGCGCAGGCCGTCGAGCACAATGGCGACGCGCCTGGCGCGGTCCGCGTCGCCGGCTGCCGGGTGGGCGTCCAGGGCGAGGACGGCGGCGGCGATCGCGTGAATGTCGGCGAGGTCGATGTCGCCGCGGATGGTGCCTTCGGCCTGGGCGTGGCCGAGCAGGAGCGCAAGCTCGGCGTTCATCTCCCGGCCGGCAGCCTCCATGTCTTCGCCGCCGCCGGCTTCCTCGAAAACCGCGGACAGCGACCGGTTATGGCGGGCGTGCTCGACGGTCGCCGTCAGGAACGCGATGAACGCCTCGCCGGGGGCACGGCCGGCGCGCATCTGGCGGGCCAGGGAGGTCAGCTCCCGCAGCCGCTCGGTGATGATCGCCGAGAACAGTGCCTGCTTGGTGGGGAAGTGGCGATGCACCGTTCCCTGCGCGACGCCGGCCCGCCGGGCGATGTCGCGCAGGTTCGCTTCGCGGCCGACCGACTCGAACGCCGATTGGGCAGCGGCGAGGATCTTCGCGCGGTTGTCGCGCGCGTCAGCGCGGAGCGGGCGGTCGTTCACCGGCAAGGGGCCCATCCAGTAGCAACCGGGTCACGTGACCCGTATAGTCTAATCGGGTCAAGTGACCCGCTTCCGTCTTCCAGGCTACAGGAGACCGCATGTTCCTCATCATGGGCGCCAACGGCACGCTGTTCGGCCGCCCCGTCCTCGACCAGCTCCGCCGACTGGTGCCCGATGCCCGGATCGTGGCCGGCACCCGCGACCCCGGCTCGGCCCCTGCACTGGCGCAGGCAGGAGTCGAGGTGCGCCGGGTCGACTTCGACGACCCGGCCTCGCTGAAGTCAGCGTTCGCGGGCGCGACGGCGGTGCTGGTCAACGGCACCAACTACGGCACCCCGGCCGATCGCCGGGGCGGCCAGCACGCCGCGGCGATCAGGGCCGCTGCCGAGGCCGGGGTGGAGCGCATCGTCTACACGAGCTGGCCGGACCCGGATCTTTACCCGCTGCCGCTGATGGCCGACTTCGCAGGATCGGAGGCGCTGCTGCGCAGCCTGTCGCCTGGCGCGACGATCCTCCGCACCACCTACGGCCTCGCGCAGACCGTCGGCCGCGACGTGACGACTGCGGCCGCCAGCGGAACGCTTTCGGCCCCGGCCGGCCGGGCGCGCACCGCGCCGGCCCACATCGATGACCTCGCCGAGGCCACGGCACGGGTTCTGGTCACCGACGAGCACCGAGGCAAGCTCTACACCCTCACCGCAGCCGACAGCATCGACTGGGCCGACCTGGCCCGGCTCGCCTCCGCGATCAGCGGGACCCCGGTCGACTACCAGCCCGTCGGCGACGATCAGTTCACGGCAGCCGTCACCGCGCAGGGCATCCCGGCGGACATGGCCGGCATCCTGCTCGGCGTCTACCGCGCGTTCCGCGCAGGCTGGACCGGCACCCCCAGCAGCGACCTCGCCACGATCCTGCAACGGGTGCCCAGGCCGGCCCTCGACGCCGTCTCAGCCGTCGTGACCAGCTGACGGCGGCCACAACTCCCATGACCGGCCCGCAGCAAAGCGGCTGGCGACGTCCCGGACCTGTTGGCGCGGCGGGTCCAGCAGCTCATGCCGTGGCCGCTGCTGGCGAAGGTGCCCGCCGCCCGACGACCCGCTGGCCACCACCTGCGCAGCCTGAGCACCCCGCCCGGCGCACACCCGCGCCGCCCGGCGCACACCCGCGCCGCGCGGCCGGGAACCCCGCGAGGGAGGGCGGACGGGCAGACTCAGTCCTGGTGCGCCGTAGCCAGCGCCCTGCTGCGCCAGGGGGCGATGTGCTCCGCGACCATCGCGTTCTTGACCTCGAGACGTTCGTAAGCGTCGCTGCCTACCAGCAGGTGCGAGGGCAGCGTCTTGCCGTCGGTCACCTCGACGATCAGCGCCGCGGCCTTGACCGGATCCCCGGGGGGCTGGGCGCGGTTGGGCATGTCGATCCAGTCTCGCACGAGGTGGGCGGGGGTGCCGTCGTAGGCTGCCAGCCGTGCCCCGGCGACCGACCGGGAACTGGCGTCGAAGAGGTCGGTACGGAGCGCCCCGGGTTCGACGACCATGCTCTGGATCCCGAACGGACCCATCTCAGCGGCGAGGGCTTCGCTGATGCCGGCGACCGCGAACTTCGTGGCGCTGTACATGCTCACCCCGGGCTCGCCCTCGAACCCCGCCCGGGAGCCGATGTGCACGATCTTGCCGGTGTCGGCGGCCCGCATCGTCGGCAGGACCGCTCGCGTTACATTGATCAAACCAAATACGTTGACGTTGAACAGCGACCTGGCCTCGTCGTCGGTGACCTCCTCCAACGCGCCCACCAGCACGCGACCCGCGTTGTTGACCAGCACATCGATCGTGGCGAACCGGTCGACGATCTGCGCGACTGCACGGTCGATCTGGGCCTGGTCGGTGACGTCGAGGGTGACCGGAAGGCATCGCTTGGCGTCGCGTAGGTCGTCGGGCAATGCGTCGACACGGCGGGCGCCGACGGCGACGTCGTGTCCCGACTTCAGAGCGTGCCGGGCTATCTCAGCGCCCAGCCCCCGGGAGGCTCCGGTGATGAACCATGTTGCCATGACGAAAACGTCTCCTTCTGCAGGCATCGATGGGCGCTCATCCCGCCGGGAACCCGCGTGGCCGTGAGCCGTGAGCAGGTCCTGCGTATCGGGGGACAAGCATCTGGTAGCAACGCCTCATAATCGCAGCCCCAGCTTCAGTTTCGCGCGAATCGAGACCCCAGAGATGTCCCGCAGAAATTAGGGGGTGACTAATTGAATCGAAAATTAGGGGTGTCTCATTGAATCGAAGACGGCCTACCGTGATTTGTGAGTACCTTTTCAGGAGGTAAATCTATGGCTAATATTGCAACTGCAGGTCGTTTGCGTTTCGGTGCGTTCCTGCCCCCGATCCACCCGCTGGGGGAGAACCCGACGTGGTGGCTGCGCCACGACCTGGACCTGATGGCACACCTCGACCGGCTGGGCTTCGACGAGGCGTGGATCGGGGAGCACCACTCGACCGGTCGGGACCTCATCGCCGCGCCCGAGATTTTCATCGCGGCGGCGGCGGAGCGCACGACCCGGATCCGCCTCGGGACCGGCATGACCTCGATTACGTACCATCATCCGCTGTGGGTGGCAGACCGGATGGTGATGCTCGACCACCTCACGCAGGGCCGGGTAATGCTCGGAGTCGGTCCCGGCTCCCTGCCCTCCGACGTCGCCATGATCGGCATGACCCCCACCGAGAGCCGCGAGCTCCTCGAGCCCCATCTCGACATCATTCAGCGGCTGCTGGCCGGTGAGTCGGTCACCAGCACGGTCGGGAGCCACACGCTGGTCGACGCGACGCTGCAACTGCGCCCGTACACCGAGCCGTGCTTCGAGATCGCGGTGGCCGCGACGGCGTCGCCGACCGGTGCGCGCCTGGCCGGCCGCCGCGGCGTGAGCCTGATCTCGCTCGGGGCGACCATGACCCAGGGCGGTTTCGACGCGCTGGCGTATCACTGGGGGATCGCCACCGAGCGCGCCGCCGCCGCGGGACGGCCGGCGCCCGACCGCGCGACGTGGCGGCTGGTCACCAACGTGCACGTCGCCGAGACCCGGGAGCAGGCCTACCGCGACGTCGAGTTCGGGCTGCAGTCCTGGGTGAGGCACCTGGGGGACAACGCGGCCGTGCCCGGGATGGAACTGCCCGGCGGCAGCACGCGGGAGCTGGCCGATTTCCTCAACGGCTCGGGCATGGGCGCGATCGGCACGGCCGAGGACGTCCGCCGCCAGATCCAGCGCATGGTCGACCAGTCCGGCGGGTTCGGCACTGTGCTGCTGCTGGCGCACGACTGGGCCGACCCGACGGCGAAGTTCCGCTCGTGGGAGCTCATCGCCCGTCAGGTCGCCCCGCACTTCCAGGGGCCGGGGACGACCCACGCCCAGGCATCCCACGACGCCCGGGACCGCATTCTCGCGCGGCGCGAGGAGGCGACCAAGGCAGCCGGCGCGGCGCTCGAGCACATGAACCGCAAGTACGCCGACGAGGTGGCCAGGCACGCCCTGACCGAGTGCCGGGACGGCACGCGGGTGACCCTCACCGGTGTACCGCGCGAGCATGGGGACATCGGCGGTGCGTCCCCGGATCATCAAGTTCCACACTCACCGAGGAGAAAGCACGATCGCGCCCGCCAACGAACCGACGATAGAACTGGACGGCCAGATAGTCTCTCGCTATCTACCGTGAGGCGGGTGGCGACGCAGCCGGCAGGCGGAGGGTCGTCCTCGCCGCGGAGGCATCGGCGAGGACGGTCGCGTCGCAGGAATCCAAGGAACGGATCGTCGAGTCTGGTATCCCGGTCTATGGAGTGACCACGGGCTTCGGCGACAGCAGGCGACCTGGTCGCACTCGCTGAAGGCCCTCCGGCCCGGTGGATGCCTCATCCCGCAGGTCGTCGTCGGACGGCCTGCGGTCCGCGGTGAACATGTCGGCTCGCCGAGTCGTTGCCATGGCCGCATCATCGGTGGTCGCGCGCCGGCCGGCGACGCGATTACGGCATCTTGCGCGCTGAGGCCACCAGGTAGCCGAACACTGGCAGCGTGGACGCCGGATGCACCAGGACCTCGATCAACTGACGGGCCGCGTCACCGAACTGCTCCTCCAGGTCGCTACGGTGCTCGCTCGCGCCCTCGCCCATGATCCGCATCGTTCGCCTGGTGTGCTCACTGACGTCCAGCAGCTCGTCCAGCTCCAGGCCCGCGCCGGTGATAAAGGCCCGGTAGTCGTCGATGCTGGGAATTTCGACGATGGCCATCTTCGCCCGCGCATCGTCGAGTTCGTCCTGGTACTCCGGGCCGATCGGTCCATGTTGGCACGTGTCCGCGATCACCAGGCGGCCGCCGGGGCGCAGCACGCGCTTCATCTCCGCCAGTGCCCGGGAACGGTCCATGTGCAGCAACGATTCGAACGCCCAGGCCGCGTCGAACGAGGCGTCCGGATAGGGCAGCGCCATCGCGTCGGCATGATCGAACTTGACGCGATGGGACAGGCCCGCCGCCGCGGCGCGGGCGTTGGCCTCCCGCGCCTGTCCCAAGTTGATCGTGACGCCGGTGATGTCCGCCTCGACCGTACCGGCCAGGCGGAGCGCGGGCGTGCCGATACCGCAGCCGACATCGAGCATCCGCTGGCCGGGCCGCAGTTCCAGACGCTCGATGAGCAGGTCGGTGAGCCGATCTGTGGCGACGTCCACGGAACTGTCGTCCTCGTCGGAAAGCCAGTATCCGTAGTGGAAGTTCTCACCCCAGCAACGCAGGAACATATGGGTGAACACGTCGTAGAGGTCCGAGACCAGCTCCGGCTGGGTGGCAATTTTGTCAGTCATGTCCTTCTTCTCTGTGGTGTGATCAGTTGACAAGGACGAGGCAGGCTGTAGACATGTTGCCTCCCTCTGGGGCTGAGGATCAGTCATGCCGCTTTGATTGGCATCCCCTGGAGGGTGCGTAGCGTGAAGTTGGTGCCGAATTCGATATCGCCCGCGAACTCGTACTCCGGCAACTTGTCCAACAACCGATTCAGCCAAATCCTCATCTCTATCCGAGCCACATGAATTCCAAGGCAGATGTGCGGACCGAAACTAAAGCCGATATTCGCTCTACGTGGTCGGAAGATGTCGAATGAGTCTGGGTTGTCCCAGCGGGCAGAATCGCGATTCGCGCAACCAAGTAGAGCCATGACGTCGGAACCCTTGGGGATCGTAAAACCCTCGACCTGCGACTCCTCGCTACATGAATTGCGGAGAACCGCCTGGGAGATGGTCAACCAGCGGTGGACCTCCTCGATAGCGACCGGAATGAGCGACCGGTCGGCGACCAGTGCGCGGCGTTGGTCAGGATGGAGGCCCAGCGCATACAGGATTAGCCCCATCACCTGTGCCGTACTCTCATTCGCCGCAAGAGTCAACATCGTCCCATTTGCGATCATTTCCCGATCGGGCATGGATGGCGCGAAATCGTCGAATACCATTTGGGCCATGAGCGTCTCGTCAGACACTCCTAGTGCACGGTGTTTTTCGATAATGCTGCCGATGTACGAGTTGAGAGCAGCTACCGCCGCGCCGCCCGCAGCGACAATCGCTTGACCTCTCGGACTTGGGTCCAGCCTTGCGTTGAGAACCGCCGCCGTCGCGGCGCCCCATTCGATGAAGTCTTTATGCACGCCCTCTTCGACGCCCCAGGATTTGTGCGGTGAAAACAGTGGGGATAAGCCGCGTCATCTCTGCGATGGCGTCGAGCGCTTCGCCGGATCGAAGGCGTTCGACAAATCGATCTACCTGAATGTCCACAATCCGCTGTATTTGCGGCGCCAACTTTTCCTCGACGGCCTTGCGTTCAAGTCCTGGCGCCCAGATTTCGCGGACCTTCTGATGCCGGAGACCGTCCATGCCAAGAAAAGTTGGTCCACCGAATGCTTTCTCCATCTCCGCCTGCACGTTCGCGGAGTTGAAATTGCTGGTGTCACTGAGAACTTGCGTGCAGGCTTGATATGATGTGATCAAATACTGATCGTGATGGGAGTTATAAACGACCGGCCCAGAGGCTCGCCATTCAGCCGTGGTCTCGTAGGGGTCCTGTGCGAAGTCAGGATCAAGCATGTTAAAGTCTACGACGGGACATTCTGCCTTTGCGGGGTTCATTGTACGTCCTCTCCCTGGTCGGGATCGATATGACTGGCTAACGCGTGTTCAGCGGGAACGTTGTAGCGGTAGGCGTCAAGCGTGTGCAGCGGAGATTAGCGGGTGAACTCATCTTTACTGTAGGCCACCTTTGACTCGGTAAGCAGCCCCTAATCTTCACACGGCATTTCTGGGGTATTGATACGCGCGAAACTGGGGTCGAGGCTGCGAATATGAAGCGCTGCCATCAGATGACTCCACCGGTCCCGGGTCCGCAGCGCGGTGGGGTCCAGCACGGTGGTGGACGACCGGCCCGCGCCTGATGTTTGCCCGACTTCAACCGTGCAACCTCCTTGTCCCATCACCCGCCGAGATCTCGCACTAGGCGCTCCCACGCGCTCTGCTCGGCGGGCGACAGCGGCGTGTCTGGGCGGCAAGCGCCCGTGCGCGCAGCCTGACGGGCGTTCGGGCCATGGCTGGCCAGGTGAGTATCCGCGTTCCACAGGTACGGCGGCGGTACCGGCATCGGGCTCATCAGGCTAGCCCCGTAACATAGCCGGATCACGGTCGGGAAGGCCCAGGTGATAAAGCGGCGGGCAATGCGCAAAATACGGCGCGGCCAGGTCTCCAGGTACTCACCCCGCTCCCGGTCCGCCGCCTGACGCGGCCATGGTCAGTCGTTGCCGGATCCTTCGCGGCGAGCGCGGAGCGTTCTCCGATCATGAGGTTTCTGGCCTGATCAAGTCGGCACGGTGAGGATGAACGGACCGTCGAGCCAGCCAGTCGATGATTGCCGAGGCGGTGCTCGCGGCGTGTTCGTCGACCATGCTCAGGTGCGTGCCGGGCACGTCGACGGCGTCGTGGCCGGGACCCCAGCGGGCCTGCCAGTGCTCGCCTGCGCGGGGCTGGCCACTCATCCGTTCGGTGGCGCGCAGCAGCAGTGTCGGCATGCCGCTGATTTCGGCGGGTGCCCAATCGTTGAACAGCTGCAGGTGGTGTGCCATCGCGGTCAGTTCGGCGCCGCGCAGCGGCTGCGTCGCGGTCCATCCGGCGTACGCGTCGCCGAGCAGGTCAACCTGGATCTCGGTCAAACCCGCGCTGCCGGGCAGGTGGCTGTCCAGCAGTACGAGTGACTCTGGTGCGGTGTTCAGATCCTTGAGCCGGGCGGCTGCCGCGTGCGCGATCCAGCCGCCGGAGGAGTATCCGACGAGGACGTACGGTCCGGTCATACTGACGCGGACCGCCTCGGCGACCGCGGCCACCAGGTCGGTTCGGGTCGGGGCAAGTAGCTCGTGGTCGGCGTAGCCCGTCAGCGGCAGCACGACCATGTTGTGCGCCGTGCGCAGCGCGCCGGCCATCCGCGCGTATTGGTAGACATTGCAGGGCGCGACCACGGACGGGATGCAGACCAGAGTCGGGCCCGCAAGCCCCTGGGAGAAACTGACCGGTTGCCGCATCGGCGGCGAGCCGGAACCCACGCGCAGCCGGGCGGCGACGGCCAAAAGATCTATCCCGTCCTGCACCCGGCCCTGCGCGCAGGACTGGGCGAACAGCGCCGGCAGCGGTTCGGTCGGTGGCGGCGTCGCCGCGGACCGCCGGTGTCGCGGCGCGGGTGGCCGGGGGCGGATCGAGGTCGTCAAGCGCGGCAAGGCGGTCGGCCAGGTGCGTGGCGACCGCGTACGGCGTCGGCCAGTCGATCACCAGAGCGGTGGACAGTTCCAGACCAGTGACGGCCCCCAGCCGCTCGGTCATCCAGGCCGAGGTCAGCGAGTCGAACCCCAGCTCGGCAAAGCCCCGCTTGGCGTCCACGTCCGCAAGCGCGTCGTAGCCCATCAGCTGCGCCACCTGGTCACGTACCTCGGCGAGCAGGATCCCCGCCCACTCCTGGCGCGGGCGATCGGCCAACCTGCCACGCACGGAGGGCACTTCCGGGATCGCCTCGGCCATCACCGCGTCCGGCGGCGGTGCCCCCTTCCCGCCGGCCACGCCCTGGTCGGCCAGCAAGCTTGCGCCCGCCGGCAGGTGATCGGCCAGCCAGTAACGGCGTCGCTGGAACGCGTACGTGGGCAGGTCGAGCTGGGCTGCGCCGGTGCCCGCGTAGACTGCGCGCCAGTCGACCGGCACACCGCGGACGAACAGGGCGGCCATCGCGTCCAGCAGCGCGGCCGGCTCGGCCCGGCCCTGGCGCAGCGTCGGGACGAAGACCCGCTCCGGTACGTCCGGACCGGCCGGCGGCAGGCAGTCCCGGCCGATGGCGGCGAGGGCCCCGGCAGGCCCTAGCTCCAGGAAGGTGGTGACACCGGCCTCGCTCAGGCGCATGACACCGTCGAGGAAACGCACCTCGGCTCGGGCCTGGGCGACCCAGTAGTCCGCCGAACGCATCCGCCCGCCCCGGTCGGCCTCGCCGGGTGCGAGCGGCACGATCGGGATGCGCGGCGCGGCGTACGATATGCCCTCGATCGCCGACCGGAAGTCGGCCAGGATCGGGTCGATCCGTGGTGAATGGAAAGCGTGGCTCACGCGCAGTGCGCGCGAGCGCAAACCCTCGTCGGCCAGCCTCTCCACCACGGTGGCCAGCGTCTTCTCGTCGCCGGAGAGCACCACCGAGGCGGGACCGTTCACCGCGGCGATGGACACGAGACCGGCCAGCCCGTCCAGCATCGGCAGGATGTCTTCTTCGGCCGCACGGACCGCGGCCATCGCGCCGCCGGGCGACATGCCCTGCATGAGCCGGGCCCGGGCGGCGACCAGCGCGCAAGCGTCCTCAAGGGACAGGATCCCGGCGACGTGCGCGGCCGTGACCTCGCCGACGGAATGCCCCGCGACGAAGTCCGGGCGGACACCCCACGACTCGACGAGCCGGAAGAGGGCGGTCTCGACGGCGAAGAGGGCCGGCTGGGCGAATCCGGTGCGGTCGAGCAGGCCCAGCGGGTCGTCCGCGGCGAAGGTCAGGTCACGCAGCGAACGACCGATCGGACCGTCCAGCTGCGCGCAGACGGCATCGAACGCCTCGGCGAAGACGGGTTGCTTCGCGTACAACTCACGGCCCATGCCCAGCCTCTGTGCCCCCTGGCCGGTGAACAGGAAGGCCAGCCGTCCGGGTTTGGCGGCGCCTGTCGTGACCGCGATGTCCGATGTGCCCGCGGCGAGTGCGCCGAGCCCGGCGAGCAGGTCGTCTCGGTCGCTGGCCACGACTACGCCGCGGTGCTCCAGGGCGGCGCGAGTGGTGGCTAGTGAATATCCCACGTCGGTGGGGTCGGCCGGCTCGGCCCGGTTCGTCAGGAAAGCGGCCAGCCGCGCGGCCTGGGCGCGCATCGCGGCCGCGGTGCGGCCGGAGACCAGCCAGGGAACGGCCGCGAGCGTACGGTGCGCGACGCCGTCGCCTTCCCGCCCGGCGTCCTCGTGGGGCACCGCTTCGAGAATGACGTGCGCGTTGGTGCCGCCGATGCCGAAGGCGGAGACCGCCGCCCGCCGGGGCCGGTCCTCCGTCTCCGGCCACGACCGCGCCTGGTGCAGGAGCTCGATCTCGCCGGCCGTCCAGTCGACCTCGGTGGAGGGTGGATCGGCGTGCAGCGTCGGTGCCAGCAGGCCGTGCCGGAGCGACATCACCGTCTTGATCAGGCCGCCCACGCCGGCGGCGGAATGACTGTGGCCCAGGTTGGACTTGAGCGCGCCAAGGAACAGCGGCCGGCCGGGCCGCCGGTCACGCCCGTACGTGGCCAGCAGCGCCTGCGCCTCGATCGGGTCGCCCAGCGTGGTGCCGGTGCCGTGTGCCTCGACGGCGTCGACATCGGCGGACTTGAGCCCGGCCGCGGCCAGCGCCCGCCGGATCACCCGCTGCTGGGACGGGCCACTCGGTGCGGTCAGCCCGTTCGACGCCCCGTCCTGGTTGATCGCTGAGCCGCGCAGCACCGCCAGCACCGGGTGCCGGCGGCGGCGGGCGTCGGAAAGCCGTTCGACCACGACCATGCCGACTCCCTCGGCCCAGGACGTACCGTCCGCGGCATCGCCGAAGGACTTGCACCGGCCGTCAGGGGCGAGCCCGCGCTGGATGCTGAACTCGACGAACGAGCCCGGCGTGACCAGCACGGAAACGCCACCGGCGAGGGCAAGCGAGCAGTCTCCGGCGCGCAGCGCTCCCGCCGCGAGATGCAGGGCGACGAGGGAAGAGGAACAACCGGTGTCGACGGTCACCGCCGGCCCCTCCAGCCCCAGGAGGTAGGAGATCCGGCCGGAGATGATGGCCCCTGACACGCTGCCGAGCAGGAGCCCCTCGAACCCGGCCGGGTAGCGCGCCAGCAGGGCGGCATAGTCCGTCACACTCGGGCCCACGAACACCCCGGTATCGCTGCCGTGCAGCGAGTGCGGATCGATCCGAGCCTTCTCGAGGGCTTGCCACGACGTCTCAAGCAGCAGTCGCTGCTGGGGGTCCATGGCGATCGCCTCGCGGGGCGAGACGCCCCAGAACGGCGCGTCGAAGTCCGCGACGTCGGCGAGGAAACCGCCCTGCCGGGTGCAGCTGGTGCCCGGGTGATCCGGGTCGGGGCTGGAGAGCGAGTCCAGGTCCCAGCCCCGATCGTCCGGGAACGGGGTGATCGCGTCCCGCCCGGTGACCGCCAGCTCCCAGAGATCTTCCGGTGAGCGCACGCCGCCCGGATAACGGCAGGCCATGCCGACGATGGCGATCGGTTCGCCGGCCCGCCGCTCAAGCTCCGCCGACCGCTTGCGGGCCTGGACGAGGTCCGCGGTGACCAAATTCAGGTAACTCCGCAATTTGGACTCGTTGTCCATCTGCTCCTCGACCTCTCACCGATTCCGCGGCACGTTCGCCCTGGGTACGCGGATCACTCGTCCTGGCGGCCGAGCTGGGTGTTGATGAAGCTGAACAGTTCGTCATCGGAGGCCGCGGTCAGTGTCGCCACGTTGCCCTCGGCAACTGCGGCATACGCCGTGCCCGAGAGCCGGCTGAGCAGTTCTCGCGCCCGGCCGGCGAGTACGTCGCGTACTTCCGTGTCCTCGAAAGAAATTGCGGACAGCGACGCCTCCAGCCGGTCGAACTCGGCCAGTGCCGCGTCCGTCGGTGACGGCACGCTGGCAGCCACCTCGGAGCGCAGGAACGATGCGAGGCTCGTCGGATGCGGGTAGTCGAAGACGAGCGTCGCCGGCAGGCGCAACCCGGTCGCGGTACTGAGCCGGTTGCGCAGTTGGACGGCGGTCAGCGAGTCGAAGCCGACGTCCTTGAAAGCCCGCTTGCGATCGACCTGCTCCGCCGAGTCGTAGCCGAGCACGGCCGCGACGTGCGAGCAGACCAGGTCGAGCACCGCCGGTTCCCGATCCTCCTCGGGCAGCGCGGTGAGCTTCTCGATCAGGGCCGCTCCGCGGGTGGCCGAGGCCCCCGGCTCCGCCGTCGACAGCGCGCGCACGTCCGGCAGGTCGGCCAGCAGCGGGCTGGGCCTCAGCGAGGTGAAGCGGGGATGGAACCGGGGCCATTCGACCCGGGCCAGGACTGGGCACGGTTCGTCTTGGGCGACGATGCGGTCTAGGGTCGCCAGCCCGGAGTCCACCTGCAGCAGGGGCAGGCCGCCGCGGCGCAGCGAGTCGGCCATCTCCTTGTCCTCGGTCAGCTTTCCTGCCTCCCACGGGCCCCATGCCACCGAGATGGTGCGGCCGCCGCGGTCGTGCCGCTGCCGGGCCAGGGCATCGAGGTAGGTGTTGGCAGCCGAATACGCGGACTGGTTGCCGACGCCCCAGGTCGCCGCGATGGAGCTGAACAGCAGCACCGTCTGGATGCTGTCGTGGTCGAGCAGCTCGTCGAGATGCGCCGCGCCGAGCACCTTGGCCGCCAGGATGTCGCCGAACTCGGCCGGTGTCATGTCGGCGATCGGCCCGCCATCGAGGCTGCCGGCCGCGTGCACGACCGCGGTCAGCGGGCGCTCGGCGGGAACGGAGGCCAGTAGTTCGATCACGGCGGCCCGGTCGGTAACGTCGCAGGCCGCCACCGCGACCGTGACTCCCTTGGCGGCCAGTTCCTCGGCCAGGGCCTGGGCTCCGGCCGCATTGGCGCCGCTGCGGCTGGCGAGCACCAGATGTTCGGCACCGCGGTCGGCGAGCCAGTGGCCCACTTCGGCACCAAGGCCGCCCGTGCCACC
Organism: uncultured Actinomycetota bacterium; assembly: GCA_963785645.1. Taxonomy (GTDB): domain Bacteria; phylum Actinomycetota; class Actinomycetes; order Streptosporangiales; family Streptosporangiaceae; genus Trebonia. Next base: position 304,167 of record CAWAWG010000007.1, on the reverse strand, counting down.
CGTCACGAGCACGGTACCGCGTGGCCGCCACTCGGGCGGCTCCTGATCGGGCGCTGCCGCCCTGACCAGACGGCGGGCCAGGACGGCCTCGGATCGTACGGCGACCTCGTTCTCGCCGTTGCCCGCGAGCACACCGGCCAGTTCGGCGATCGCGTGGTCGTCCACCGTCTCCGGCAGGTCGATCAGGCCGCCCCAGAGCCGGGGATATTCGAGGCCGCGACCCGCCCGAACCCCCAGACCAGCGCCTGGGCGGGCGAGCCGATGCGGTCCAGTGGACCGGCCGCCACAGCGCCCCGGGTCGCCGCCCAGAGCGGGACCTCGAACTCGGCGTCGAGCAGGGCCTGCGTCAGCACCACCGTGGCCGCCAGCCCTTGCGGCAACGCCGCCGAGTCTTCGCACGGGGTCTCGTTCTCGGCCAACAGCGACAGCACTCCGACCGGGGTCGTGCCGTCTGCCGCGAGCTTGCGGAGCCGCTGGGCCAGCGCCGCCCGGTCGAGGTTCCCGCACGGCACGGTCCAGGTCACCAGGCCGGGCGCGTGGGCGGAGAGGCGGCGTACGGTGTCAGCGGCCCAGCTGCGGCCGGCTGCCCCTCGGCGACCACCGCCAGCCAGGTACCGCCGATCGGCGGGTGCGTGCCGCCGGGCAGCGCGCGCCACTCTATGCGGTAGTGCTCGTCGTTGACGTTCGCGTTGGCCGCCGTGTCAACGGCGGCGCGCAGCTGTTCGCGGCTGACCGGCCGCGCGACGATCGAACCGAATGAGGCGACGGGTTCGCCCGCGTCGTCGGTGAGCAGCATCGAGGAGGAGTCCGGGCCCTCGCGGCGGAAAGCGACCCGCAGCGAGCGTGCTCCGCGGGTGTGTACGGTGATGCCGTTCCAGGAGAACGGCATCACTGCCGCACTCTCGCTGTCGATCAGTCCGGCGACCGGCACCTGCAGGGCGGCGTCCAGCAGCGCCGGGTGCAGGCCGAACCGCCCCGCCTCGGCACTGACCGTGCTCGGCAGCGCGACCTCGCCGTACATGTCCTCGCCGTCCCGCCACAGCGCGCGGATCCCGGCGAAGGCGGGTCCGTAGGCGTATCCGCGCTCGGCGAGCCGGGCATAGAGGTCGGTCACATCGACCGCCTCCGCGCCGGCTGGCGGCCAGGCCGTCAGATTGCCCGGCACCGGGCCGGTATCGACCGGGGCGAGCGTGCCTTCCGCGTGCAGGATCCACTTGCTGCCGGCGGCGGAGTCGGTGCGCCGCGAGTGCACCGTGACCGAACGCCGGCCCGTGGAGTCAGCCGCGTTGACCGAGACCTGCACCGCCACCCCGGAAATCTCCGAGAGCGCCAGCGGCGCCGAAAAGGCCAGCTCTTCCAGGCGGGCGCAGTCGACGTGACGCCCGGCGTGGGTGACCAGCTCGACGAAGGCGGCTCCGGGCAGCAGGAGCGTGCCCAGCACGACGTGATCGGCCAGCCACGGCTGGGTCGCCAGCGACCACCTGCCGGTGAAAAGCACCCGGTCATCGCCGGCGTGTTCCACGGCGGCGCCCAGCAGGGGGTGGTCGGCGGACATCAGCCCGAGGTCGGCGACACTCGTGGTCCCCGCGCCAGCGGGCTCGACCCACAGCCGGCGGTGCTGGAACGCGTAAGTGGGCAGGTCGATTCGCTCTCCGGCGGCAAACGCCGTACCCCAGCGGACCGGTGCCCCGTGCACGAAGGCCTTGGCCAGGGAGCGGGTGAACTCGACGTCACCGCCGTCCCGCTGCAACGACCACACCGTGGCGACATCGGCGCCTCGGGCCTGGGCAACCGCCTCGACCGCATCGGCGAGGTTCGGGTGCGCGCTGAGCTCCACGAAGCAGCTGTGCTCGTCGTTCACCAGAGCCTCGACGGCCGCGCTGAACCGCACCGTCTCTCGAAGGTTGCGGTACCAGTAGTCGGCGTTCAGTTCGGTGCCGTCGACCCGCCCGGCGGTGACCGTGGAGTAGAACGGCACTTCTGCCTCGGAAGGCGCGAGGCCGGCCAGCGCGTCGACGAGCTCGGCGTGAAGCTCCTCGACCGCGGGGGAGTGCGACGCGTAATCGACCAGGAGCCTGCGCACCGGGACGTCCTCGGCCGCGAGCGCTTCGCACATGCTCTGCAGTTCGTCGGCGGGGCCGGAGATGACCACCGACCGCGGCCCGTTGACCGCGGCGACGCCGAGCCCCGGGTAGCCGGCGAGCCGTTCCTGGACCTGGGCGGCCGGCAGGCCGATCCAGCCCATGCCGCCGCGCTCGGTCAGGCCGGCGATCAAGCGCGAGCGCAACCCGGCGATGTGGGCGCCGTCGGCGAGAGTGAGGACACCGGCCGCCACGGCCGCAGCGATCTCGCCCTGGGAGTGACCGACCACCGCTGCCGGCTCGACCCCGAGCGACCGCCACAGCCGGGTCAACGAGACCATCACCGCGAACAGCGCGGGCTGCACTACGTCGACCCGGTCGAGGCCCGGTGCGCCCGGGGTGCCCGTGAGGACGTCCGACAGGGTGGCGCCGTTCCAGTCGACGTGCGGGGCCAGCGCCGCGTCGCACTCGGTCATGGCGACGGCGAACAGCGGGCTGGTATTCCAGAGGTCGATGGCCATGCCGCTCCACTGGCCGCCCTGACCTGCGAAGACGAAGACCGGCCGGTTCGCGCCGCCGCCATTGCCGACCACGACGTCCTCGTTGAACTCTGCCGTGCCGGCGGCGATCGCCGTGAGCCCTGCGCTCAGCGTGCCCATGTCCTCGGCGAGAACCACGGCGCGGTGCTCCATGGTGGCTCGACCGCTGAGCGAGCGGCCGAGCGCGTCGAGGTCCACCTCCGAGTGCTCGGCAAGGTAGGCGCTGAGCCTTGCTGCCTGATCCCGCAGCGCCCCCGCGCCGCGTGCTGAGATGACGAACGGCTTGATGTCTTGCGTGAGCATCCGATCGGGCGCGGGCGGCGCGGGCGGCTGATCGAGCTCCGGTGCCTGCTCCAGCACCACGTGCGCGTTGGTGCCGCTGATGCCGAACGCGGAGACGGCGGCGCGCCGGGGCTGGCCGCGCTCGGGCCATTCCCGTGCCGTGGTCAGCAGCTTCACCGCGCCGTTCGACCAGTCGACGTGCGGGGTGGGCTCGTCGGCGTTCAGGGTCCTGGGCAGCCGGCCGTGCCGCAGCGCCTCGACCATCTTGATCACGCCGGCCACGCCGGCGGCCGCCTGCGCGTGGCCCAGGTTCGACTTCAACGAGCCGAGCCAGAGCGGGCTCTCCTGCGTGTGCTCTCGCCCGTACGTCGCCAGTAGTGCCGCTGCCTCGATCGGGTCGCCGAGCTTGGTGCCGGTGCCGTGTCCCTCCACGACGTCCACGTCGGCGGCCGAGACGCCGGCGTTGGCCAGCGCCTCTCGGATCACGCGCTGTTGCGAGCGGCCGTTGGGTGAGGTCAACCCGTTGGAGGCACCGTCCTGGTTCACGGCGGAGCCCTTGACCACCGCGAGGACCTGGTGGCCGTTGCGGCGGGCGTCCGACAAGCGCTCCAGCACGAGCAGCCCGACGCCTTCGGCCCAGCCGGTGCCGTCCGCGTCCGCGCCGAACGCCCGGCAGCGGCCGTCGGGGGAGAGGCCGCCCTGCAGCGCGAACTCCTGGAACGCCACCGGTGTGGACATCACGGCCACACCGCCGGCCAGCGCGAGGTTGCACTCAGCGGACCGCAGTGCGTGGGCCGCCAGGTGCAGCGCGGTCAGCGAGGACGAGCAGGCGGTGTCGACCGTCACCGCGGGTCCCTCCAGGCCGAACTCGTAGGCGATACGGCCCGAGGCCACGCTGGCCCCCGTGCCGGTCAGCAGGTGGCCCTCAAGGCCGCGCGATTCGCGCGCGAGCAGAATGCTGTAGTCATTGGTGCTGAGGCCGACGAACACGCCTGTCTTCGTGGCGCGCAGGGCCGACGCGTCGATACCGGCGCGCTCGAACGCCTCCCACGCCGACTCGAGCAGCAGTCGCTGCTGCGGGTCCATCGCGGTGGCCTCACGAGGTGAGATGCCGAAGAACTCGGGATCGAACTCGGTCGCGCCGGGCAGGAAGCCCGCCGCCCGGGCGTTGGTCGTGCCCACGCGGCCGGGCTCGGGATCGAACAGCTCGGCCAGGTTCCAGCCGCGGTCGGACGGGAACTCCGTGGCGGCGTCCCGGCCTTCCTCGACCATCGCCCACAACGCCTCCGGCGAGTCGATCCCGCCGCCGTAGCGGCAGGCCATGCCGACGATGGCGACCGGGTCGCCGCTGGTGTCGGCCGTGACGACCGCCGGTACCGTCGGCGTGGAGTAACTGGTGCTGACCACCTCGCCGAGCACGTATTCGGCCAGCGAAGCGGGGCTCGGATAGTCGAAGACCACCGTGGCCGGTAGCCGCAGGCCGGTGAATCCGGCGATCCGGTTCCTGAGCTCCACCGAGGCCAGCGAATCGAAGCCGATGTCCTTGAAGGCGCGGTCCGGTGAGAAACCCGATACCGACGTGTGCCCGAGCACGGCCGCGGTCTCAGCGGCGACGGCATCCAGCACGATCCGACGCCGGGCGTCCGGCGGCCGGGCGAGCAGACGGCGGGTCCACGAGCTGGCATCGCCGCCACTCGCGATGGCGGTACGTCGCGCCCGCCGGAAGACCTGGTCGCGTAGCAGGGGCGGCACCTCACCGCGGAATGCGGCCAGGTCGAGCCGGACCGGCAACACCACCGGGGCGCCGACGGCGAGGGCCGCGTCGAACAGGGCCAGACCTTCCTCGTCAGACAGTGCCTTGATGCCGCCGCGGGTCATCCGTGCCCGGTCGGCCTCCAGCAGGGAGGCCGACCTGTCGTTCGTGGCGGCCCAGAGACCCCAGTCGAGCGAGACGGCGGGCAGCCCCAGCGCGCGGCGGTGTCGGGCAAGAGCGTCCAGGAACGCATTGGCGGCGGCGTAGTTGGCCTGGCCTGGCGCGCCGAGTGCCCCGACGGCGGAGGAGAACAGCACGAAGGCAGAGAGGTCGAGGTCCTTGGTCAGCTCGTGCAGGAGCCAGCCGGCGTCCACCTTGGGCTGCAGCACATTGTCGACCTGCTCGGTCGTCAGCGAGCTGATGACGCCGTCGTCGCTGATGCCCGCGATGTGCACGACCGCGGTCAGCGGGTGTTCGGCGGGGATCGCGGCCAGCACCCCTTGCAGCGATTCGCGGTCGGAGACGTCGCAGGCGACGGTCGTCACGCAGGCGCCGAGCTCGGTCAGCTCGGTGGCGAACTCGGTGGCGCCGGGGGCGTCCGGGCCGCGCCGGCTCGCCAGCACGAGGTTGCGGACGCCGTGCTCGGCGACCAGGTGCCGGGCGACCAGGCCGCCCAGCGTGCCGGAGGCGCCGGTCAGCAGCACGGTCCCGGTCGGATCCGCAGGCACCGGGATGGTGAGGGCGATCTTGCCGATCTGCCGGGCCTGGCTGAGGAAGCGGAACGCGTCCGGGGCCCGGCGGACGTCCCAGGTGGTGATCGGAGGCAGGGTCAGAGCGCCACGGCTGAACAGGTCCAGCACCTGGACCAGCATCTCGTGCACCCGTTCGGGCGCCACCGCGGGCAGGTCGAAGGCCTGATACCGCACACCGGGGAACGTGTCGGCGGCCCAGTCGGCGTCGCGGATGTCGGTCTTGCCCATCTCGACGAACCGTCCGCCGCGCGGCAGCAGCCGCAGCGAGGCATCCACGAGCTCGTTGGTGAGCGAGTTGAGGACCACGTCGACGCCGCGGCCGTCGGTGGCGTCGAGCAGATCGGGTTCGAACTGTGCGGTGCGGGAGTTCGAGATGCGCATCCGGGGGATGCCGAGCTCGCGAACGGCCGCCCATTTGGCGGGGCTGGCGGTGGCGAAGATCTCGGCGCCGAGATGGGCGGCCAGCTGCACGGCCGCGATGCCGACGCCGCCGGCGGCGGCGTGGATGAGCACGGACTCGCCGGGTTGCAGGCCGGCCACGTCGACGAGCCCGAAGTACGCGGTCAGGTAAGTGATCGGGACCGTCGAGGCCTCCAGGTAAGACCACCCGTCCGGGATCGGTGCCACCATCCGGTGGTCGGCTATGGCCAGCGGCCCGAATGGCCCGTAGAACAGGCCCATCACCCGGTCGCCGGGCTTGAAGCCGGTGACGCCCGGGCCGACCTCGGTCACCACGCCGGCCCCTTCGCCGCCGAGCACTTCTTGACCGGGAACCAGGCCGAGGGTGGACATGACGTCCCGGAAGTTCATGCCGGCGGCTCGGACGGCCACCCGCACCCAGCCCTCGGCCAGGGGTGCGACCGCCTCCGGTGACTCGACGAGGGCGAGCCCGTCGAAGGTGCCAGGGCGGGGTGCGGACAGGCGCCAGGCGGTCGACCCCGCCGGCACGGCGAGGGTCGTCGAGGAGGAGACCTTGACCAGGCGCGGCACCAGGATCGTGCCCGCGCGGACAGCGATCTCCTCCTCCCCGGCGGCGAGCGCCGCCACCACGGCCGCGTCGGGCTCGCCGGGTGCGAGGTCGACCTGGACGAGCCGGCCCGGGCTCTCGGCCCGCGCCGAGCGGAACAGACCGTGCAGGGTCGCGCCAGCCAGGTCACCGACGGTCTCACCGTCGTACGTGGCCAACGCGCCGCGGGTGACCAGGACCAGCCGGGAGGCGGCCAGCCGTTCGTCGGCCAGGAAGTCGCGCACCAGCCCGAGCATCTGGTTGACCGCTGCGTGCACGTACGCGGCCTGGTCCTGGTCGAGGTCCTGGTCGTGGCGGGGAGCGGCCAGCACCACGGCGGGCGTCTCGGCCCCGGCGTCGAGCGCGGCCCGCAACGCGGGGAAGCCGTCGTGGGCCGTGCCCGTCGTGGGTGCCGCGCCGCCCAGGTTCGGCCCAGCCGGCGGGCGACGAGGCCTCGACCTCGCCCGCGGAGATCCACGTGATCTCGTAGAGGGAGTCGTACGCCGGGGAGGAACTCTCGGCGATCTGCTTCGCGCTGGCGGACCGTAGGGTCAGCGAGTCGACGGACAGGACCGTGCGGCCGGTCCCGTCAGCGGCGAGCAGCGCCACCGTGTCGGTCCCCACGAGCGTCAGCCGGACGCGCAGCGCGGACGCGCCGACGGCGTACAGGCGGACGCCCGCCCACGCGAACGGGATGACGCCTTGGGTGGTGTCGGTGACCGAGACCGCATGCAGGGCGGCGTCCAGCAGAGCCGGGTGCACCCCGTAGGCGCCGGCATCGCTCACCTGCTCGGGCAGCGCCACCTCGGCGAAGACTTCCCCGTCACGTCGCCACGCGGCCTTCAGGCCACGGAACACCGGCCCGTAGCCGTACCCGGCCGCGGCGAAGGTCTCGTAGAGATCGCCGAGCTCGACCTCCTCGACGCCGGCGGGTGGCCACTCGGCCATCTCGGGGTCATCGTGGCTTGCCCCCGCGGCCGCTGAGACAAAGCCGCCGGCGTGCCGTGTCCAGGGCGCGTCGATGTCGGGCGAGTCCGGGTCCTGGCGCTGCGACCAGATGGTGATCGGCCGACGGCCGGCGGAGTCCTCGGGCGCGCCGACCACGATCTGCAGCGCCACGCCGCCTCGCTCCAGCAGCAGCGGGGCCTCGATGGTCAGGTCCTCGACCAGCTCACAGCCGACCTGTTCCGCCGCGCGCAGCGCGAACTCGACGAACGCGGTGCCGGGCAGCAGGGGCCAGTCGAACATGGTGTGGTCGGCCAGCCAGGGCTGGGCGGAGAGCGACAGCCGGCCGGTGTACAGGAAGCCGCCGTCGTTGGCCAGCGAGACGCCGGCCCCCAGGAGCGGCGCGTCCACCGAGCGCAGGCCGATCGAGCTGAGGTCGTGCCCTCCGATAAGTGCGGTCTCGAGCCAGAAGCGTTCGTGCTCGAACGCGTACGTCGGCAGGTCGACGCGTTGCGCGCCAGTGCCCGCGAAGAAGGCCGCCCAGTCCACCTCGACGCCGGCGTTGTGCAAGGTGGCCATCGCCACGGTGACGCCCTCCACCTCGTCGTGCCGACGACGCAGGGTTGGCGCGACCACCACCGGCGCGTCGCGGTAGCAGTCGCGGACGTTGCTGGTCATCGTCGCGGCGGGCGACAGTTCGAGGTATCGGGTGACGCCGTGCTCGCGCAGCCGATCCACGGCGCCGGCGAGGTCCACCGTGTCGCGTAGCTGCCGGACCCAGAACTCAGGGGTGCACAGCACCTCGGCGGGCACCACCATGGGGATGGCCGGAGCCGAGTAGGTCAAGGTCTTCACCACGGCCTGGAACTGGGCCTGGATCGGCTCCATGGTGGCTGAGTGGCCCGCGAAAGCGGCCTGCAGTATCCGGGACGCGTGGCCGAGCTCGGACAGTCGCGCGATAGCCTCCTCGACCGGGCCCTCCAGCCCCGAGATGGTGACCGCGCTCGGGCTGCTGACAGCGGCGAGCGAGACGCCCTCGATGCCGGCGATAACCGGCTTCACCACGTCGGCGCCGGCGGAGACCGTGGCCGTCGCACCGGCGGGCGTGGTCTGGATCAGCCGAGACCGGGCGGTGACCATCGTGGCGGCGTCCTTGAGCGACAGCACACCCGCGATGTGTGCGGCCGCGATGTCCCCGCCGGACTGACCGAGCAGGTAGTCGGGCCGCAGACCCCACGACTCGACCAGGCGGTAGAGCGCCACCTCGATCGCGAACAGCGCGGGCTGCGCGTACTCGGGCCGATCCAGCGTCGAGCCGCCCCCGGCGATCACCTGGGACAGCTCGGGGTCGAGCCACCTCAGCACCTCCGAGTACGCCGTGGCGAAGACCGGGAACGCGGCCGCGAGTTGGGCGCCCATGCCGATGCGCTGCGGGCCGTATCCGGGGAACATCACCGCGGTCAGACCGCGGCGTTCGGTGCCGACGACCACCGTGGCGCTGCTGCCGCCGCCGGCCAGCAGGTCGAGCTGGGCGAGCAGTTCCTCCTTGCTGCCCGCGACCACGGCAGCGCGGTGCTCGAACGCCACGCGGTGCAGCGCGAGCGTTTTCGCGACGTCGAGCAGGGCGACGTCGGAGTCGGCGAGCCAGTCACGGAGCCGCGTCGCCTGACCGGCCAGGGCCTGCGGAGTACGGGCGGAGAGCAGGAAGGGCAGGGCGGTCGGCTGTGCGCTCACCGGCTCTGTCTCGACTGCCTCCGGCGCGGGCGCCTGTTCGAGGATGACGTGCGCGTTGGTGCCGCTCATGCCGAACGAGGACACACCTGCCCGGCGCGGCCACTTGTTCTTCGGCCACGGGCGGTTCTCGGTCAGCACCTTGACCCCGCCGGCCGACCAGTCCACTTCGCGCGTCGGCTCGTCCACGTGCAGCGTCTTGGGGAGGACCCCGTGCCGGATGGCCATCACGGCCTTGATCACGCCGGCGACGCCCGCGGCCGCCTGGGTGTGACCCACGTTCGACTTGAGCGAGCCCAGCCACAGCGGCTCGCCGTCCTTCTTCTTGCGACCGTAGGTGGCCAGCAGAGCCTGCGCCTCGATGGGGTCGCCGAGCCGGGTGCCGGTGCCGTGCCCCTCGAGCAGGTCGACCTGCTCCATCGGAATCTGGCCGTCGGCCAGCGCCGCTTGGATGACCCGTTGCTGGGCGGGGCCGTTGGGAGCAGTCAGACCGTTGGAGGCCCCGTCCTGGTTGATCGCCGAACCGCGGATGACAGCCAGCACCGGGTGGCAGTTGGCGCGCGCGTCGGAGAGCCGCTCGAGCAGGACCAGGCTGACCCCCTCCGACCAGCCGGTGCCGTCCGCGGTGTCCGCGTACGCCTTGCACTGGCCGTTGGGCGCGATCCCGCGCTGTCGGCTGAAGTCGACAAGGACCAGCGGCGAGCACATCGACGCGACGCCCCCGACCAGGGCCATCGTGACCTCGCCGCGGCGCAGGGCCCGAACGGCGTAGTCCAGCCCCACCAACGACGAGGAACAGGCGGTGTCGACGGTGACGGCGGGGCCCTCGAAGCCGAAGAAGTACGCGACGCGGCCGGAGAGCACGCTGGGTGCGTTGCCCAGCAGCAGATAGCCGTCGACCTCGCGGGGCTCGGTGACGGTCAACGGCACGTAGTCATGGGTGTTCGAGCCGATGAACACGCCCGTCTTGGTGCCGCGGAGTGCCTCCGGGTCGATGCCGGCCCGTTCGAGCGACTCCCACGCGGTTTCGAGGACGATTCGCTGCTGCGGGTCCATGGCCAGGGCTTCGCGTGGCGAGATGCCGAAGAAACCCGCGTCGAAGTCGGCCAGCCCGGCCATGAAGCCGCCCTTGCGGGTGTACGTCTTGCCGGGCTTGCCGGGCTCCGGGTCGTAGATGCTGTCCATGTCCCAGCCCCGGTCGGTCGGCGAGTCGCCGATCGCGTCGGTTCCGCTGGCGACCAGCTCCCAGAGGTCCTCCGGCGACCAGACGTCGCCGGGCAAGCGGCAGGCCATCGAGACGATCGCGATCGGCTCGGTGTCCTGGGCCTCCCTCTCAGTGATCTTCTTGCGAGCCTGGTAGAGGTCGCTCGTGACCAACTTGAGATACTGGCGAAGCTTGTCCTCGTTGTTCACAGGAGAAACCCCATCTGTCGAAAGTGGTCGGCGTACCTCGGACTTGACGTGCCCTGGATACGTGGCCGGCGTCTGATGAGGCCATTAGCCCGGCGAATTGCGCCGAAAGACGGCTCGGGTGCGGCCACGATCAAGACCACCTCTAAGCGGTCGCGTAAATAACCATGGTCTGACGACGTCAGTGCGGGGACCCCCTAACTCCCCTAGTCGCCGTGCCAGTGGAACGGCCTCAGCCGCGATCTTTGTGGGGGTGTCGATGCCGCAGCCGTACTTTAGTGTGGACCGCGAGAGCTAGACCGGTGCGTCTCGCTGGTCGCCCACAGCAGATGAGCGAAGGGACGGCAATATGGCTGCCGGGGTGTTTAAGAAAACGCAGGAGCCGACGGGGAAGCCCGCATTTATTTTCAACCAGACCGCGCCGGGGCCGAAAAAACCATGGAGCTGGGCGGAGAATCTACTCGAGTCTGCGCCCACGTACTGGCTGGTCACCACCAGCCCGGACGGTGTCCCGCACAGCAGGCCCGTGTGGGGCATCTGGCAGCCGAACACTTTCTGGTTCTCGAGCCAGAATCGCAGCGGTGAATTCCTGAAGGTCAACCCGCGTGCCTCGGTGAACCTGCAGCTCGGCGAGGACGTGCTGATGATCGAGGGCAGTTGCTCCCCAGTGATCGGTGTCGATGAGATCAGCGTGCTTGCCGAAGGCTCCGCGGTGAAGTACAACTGGAAGCTCTCGGTGAGCGAGGGCCGTGTCCACACGCAATTCGGCCAGAGTGCGCCGGTGTTTCGGCTGACTCCCGATAGAGTTTACGGTTGGTCGGGTATTGCCGGATGGGAGTCCGCGACCAGATGGGACTTTTAGATCTACGACTAAGCCGATGATTCGCATCCATTTCGTCGGCTGGTGTATGCCAGAACTTTTTGCTGGCGAGGCATCTGGCGCCCTCAACTTGATTTCATTTTCTGGCAATGGCTGCCGTGGCCCAGAAGACGCAATTTGCGAACGTGGAAAGAGGATTTCCAGGTGGATGTCCGGACCCAAGGCGGCGAAGTTGCGGTCGTCGGCATGTCGTGCCGTTTCCCCGGAGCTGACGGGCCTTGGCAACTGTGGCGGCTTCTGACTGCGGGACGTCATGCCATCACCGATGGCAGGCCCGGACGTGGCGCCTCGGTTGGGACGCCTCCGCCCCCATGGGGTGGATTTCTCGGTGCCGTCGACGAGTTCGACGCCGAGTTTTTCGGTATCTCCGCCCGAGAGGCGGCGTCCGTCGATCCACAGCAGCGACTCGTCTTGGAGCTGGGGTGGGAGGCGCTGGAGGATGCGGGGATCGTGCCGGACGGCATTCGCGGCGGCCGAGTCGGTGTCTTCGTGGGGGCCTGCGCCGACGACTACGCCCATCTTGTACACCGAGGCGGTTCCACCGCAGTGTCCCAGCACACCTACCCCGGAATCGAACGTGCGGTCATCGCCAACCGGCTTTCTCACTTCCTGGGTGTACACGGGCCCAGCGTGTGCATCGACAGCGGCCAGTCATCATCGCTGGTCGCCGTCCATATGGCCTGCCAGAGTCTGCTTAGCGGTGAGTCGGACCTCGTTGTCGCGGGCGGTGTGCAGCTCAACCTGCTGCCGGAGTCCCTGGAGATCGCCGACCGCTGGGGACCACTGTCACCCGACGGCCGTTGCTACACCTTCGACGCTCGCGCGAATGGTTATGTGCCCGGCGAAGGTGGTGGCCTGGTGGCGCTCAAGAGGCTCGCCAGCGCGCTCGCCGACGGTGACACCGTGCACTGCGTGATTCTCGGGAGCGCGGTGAATCATGGCGGGAACGGTCGCGCCCTGACCCAGCCCCATGAGGTTGCACAGCGAGACGTCCTGCGCCGGGCTCATGAGCGCGCTCGAATCAGCGCCACGCAACTTCAATACGTGGAGCTGCATGGAACGGGGACGCCCGCCGGTGACCCGGTAGAGGCGTCCGCCCTCGGCGCCGCCGTGGGCTCCGGCCGCCCGCGGACGCGACCGCTGCCCGTGGGATCGGTCAAAACGAATGTGGGGCATCTCGGGGCAGCAGCGGGGATCGCCGGCCTGATCAAAGTGGCGCTGTCGATTCGCCACCGCCGGCTCCCGGCCAGTCTCAATTTCGAGCTGGCGAACCCGGATATCGCGCTGGACGAGCTCAATCTTCGAGTTCAGCAGAGCCTCGGTCCGTGGGAAGAGCCCGATCGCCCGTTGGTCGCCGGCGTCAGTTCCTTCGGAATGGGTGGCACGAACTGTCACCTGGTCATGAGCGAGGCGCCATCCGGCCCGATTGTCTCGGGCGGAGAACCTGAGACCGGTGAGCCACAGAGCGGTGAGCCACCCGCGGTGTTGCCGTTTGTGTTGTCGGCTCGTGGATCGAGGGCGTTGGGCGGTCAGGCTGCTCGTTTGCGGTCGTTTGTGGGGGAGCGCCCGGATGCGGCGTTGGCGGATCTGGCGTTTTCGCTGGTGACTGATCGTGCTGCTCTTGCGGATCGGGCGGTGGTGGTTGCTTCTGGGCGGGAGCAGTTGCTGGATCGTCTGGCGGTTGTCGCCGAGGGGGAGTCGGCGGCGGGGTGCGTGTCCGGTGTGGCTGGCCGGGGCCGGGTGGCGGTGGTGTTCACCGGTCAGGGTTCGCAGCGGGCGGGAATGGGCCGGGAATTGTACCGGCGGTTTCCGATGTTTGCGGAGGCCTTTGACGAGGCGTGCGAGTCGCTGGATCCGATGGTGCGGGTCGCTGTTTTCGGCGAGGACGGTGATGGCGGCCGTTTGGATATGACGGAGTTCGCGCAGCCGGCTTTGTTCGCCGTCGAGGTGGCGTTGTTTCGGTTGTTCGAGTCGTGGGGTGTGGTCCCGGACTTTGTGACCGGCCATTCGGTGGGTGAGATCGCGGCGGCTCATGTGTCGGGGGTGTTGTCGCTGGCGGATGCCTGTCGGCTGGTCACGGCGCGGGGCCGGCTGATGCAGGGACTCGCGCCCGGCGGAGTGATGGTGGCGGTCGCCGCCTGCGAGGACGTGGTGGCGCCGTTGGCGGCCGAGCAGGGCGCCGAGGTGTCGATCGCTGCGGTGAACAGCCCGACCTCGGTCGTGCTGTCCGGGACCGAGTCTGCCGTGGAGCAGGTGGCGCGGCGGCTCACGGAACTTGGCTGCCGGACGAAGCGGCTCGTGGTGAGTCACGCGTTTCATTCACCGTTGATGGAGCCGATGCTGGACGATTTCCGGGCGGTAGTGGCCGGGCTGATATTCCAGCCTTCCCAGATCGCGACCGTGAACGAGGCGATGGCAGATCCGGAATATTGGGTGCGGCATGTGCGCGACACGGTTCGGTTCGCCGACATGGTTGCCCGGTTGCACGATTCGGGCGTGACCCGGTTCGTCGAGCTGGGTCCGGATGCTGTGTTGAGCGGGTTGGTGCGGGAGTGTTTGGACGGCCGCGATATCACGGCGGTGTCGAGTCTGCGGCGCGGTCACGACGAGGTCGAGACGGCCCTGGCGGGTCTTGGCGGGTTGTTCACGGCCGGGGTGGCGGTGGACTGGCCGGCGGTGTTCGCCGGGACGGGTGCCCGACGCACCGAGCTTCCTACCTACGCTTTCCAACGCCGGCACTACTGGCTCGACATGACGCTGGACGATGAGAACGCGTCGAAAGAGACGTCGGGCCTGGCGAGTGAGCTGCGCGGGCTCGGCGAGGCCGAGCGCAGGTATCGCCTGACGGAGCTTGCTCGCGCGCACATCACTGCCACTCTCGGCGTCGGCGCGCTCAGCGCGAGCGCGCTCGGTCAGACGTTCGGTGACCTGGGCTTTGACTCTTTGATGGCCGGCGAACTACGGGACAGGCTCGCGCGCGCCCTGAAAATTCCGCTGCCGAGTTCGGTGATCTTCGACTACCCCACGCCCGACGCCCTCATCGAGCACTTGCAAGCAGTTGTGTGGGGCCGAGATGTCGACCTGCGTCCTACGGTCGTGTCGACCGCCGACGCCGACGATCCCGTGGTGATTGTGGGGATGGCGTGCCGTTATCCGGGTGGGGTGGGTTCTCCGGAGGATCTGTGGGACCTGGTCGTCTCCGGTGGAGACGGTATTGCCGGCTTTCCCGAGTCGCGTGGGTGGGATGTGGAGGGGCTGTATCACGCGGATCCGGACCATCCGGGGACGACATACGCGCGGGGTGGCGGGTTCTTGCACGACGCGGGTGAGTTCGATGCGGGATTCTTCGGGATCTCGCCGCGTGAGGCCACGGCGATGGATCCGCAGCAACGTCTGTTGCTGGAGGTCGCCTGGGAGGCTTTCGAGCGCGCGGGCATCGATGCGGACTCACTGCGCGGTACCCAGACCGCCGTGCTGGTAGGAGCGACACCGCATGGATACGGCGCGGTGCGAACCGACGCCGGCGGATACCTCCTCACCGGTACCACGCCCGGGGTTCTCTCCGGGCGCATCGCGTACCAACTCGGATTCGAGGGACCCGCGATGACGGTCGACACGGCCTGTTCGTCGTCTTTGGTGGCCCTGCACCTGGCGGCGCAGGCACTGAGATCGGGCGAGTGCTCGCTCGCGCTGGCCGGCGGGGTCACGGTCATGGCCACTCCCATGATCCTCACGGAGTTCGCGCGGCAGCGTGGATTGTCCCCGGACGGCCGGTGCCGGTCGTTCGGCGCGGGTGCGGACGGCACCGGCTGGGCCGAGGGCGTGGGACTGCTGGTGCTGGAACGGTTGTCCGATGCTCGGCATAACGGGCACGAGGTGCTCGCGGTGCTCGCGGGTTCGGCCGTCAACCAGGACGGGGCCTCGAACGGTCTGACGGCACCCAACGGCCCCTCGCAGCAGCGGGTGATCCGCCAGGCGCTGGCCAATGCGGGGCTGACGGCCGCCGACGTCGACGTGGTGGAAGGGCATGGCACGGGCACCCGACTCGGGGACCCGATCGAAGCACAGGCACTACTGGCGACCTACGGGCGAGAGCATACCGACGGCACACCCCTGTGGCTCGGATCGGTGAAATCGAACATCGGACATCCGCAGGCGGCGGCGGGCGTCGCCGGGGTCATCAAGATGGTGATGGCCATGCGGCACCAGGTGCTGCCGAGAACCCTGTTCGCCGAGGACCCCTCAACCGAGGTGGACTGGTCTTCCGGCGCGGTGGCGTTGCTGAGCCGAGCGCGAGAGTGGCCGGACACGGACCGGCCGCGGCGAGCGGGCGTGTCCTCGTTCGGTATCAGCGGGACGAATGCGCACCTCATATTGCAGGAACCACCGATGGCGGCCCCGCCGCCGACGCCTGCAACCACGCTCGCATCGCCGGTGTTGCCGTTTGTGTTGTCGGCTCGTGGGTCGGCGGCGTTGGGGGAACAGGCTGCTCGTTTGCGGTCGTTTGTGGGGGAGCGCCCGGATGCGGCGTTGGCGGATCTGGCGTTTTCGCTGGTGACTGATCGTGCTGCTCTTGCGGATCGGGCGGTGGTGGTTGCTTCTGGGCGGGAGCAGTTGCTGGATCGTCTGGCGGTTGTCGCCGAGGGGGAGTCGGCGGCGGGGTGCGTGTCCGGTGTGGCTGGCCGGGGCCGGGTGGCGGTGGTGTTCACCGGTCAGGGGTCACAACGAGCGGGGATGGGCCGCGAGCTGCACCGCCATTTCCCGGTCTTTGCCGCCGCGTTCGACGAGGTGTGCGCGGCATTGGATCCTTCGCTGCGGGACATCATCTTTGATTCCGGCGATGCCCGGCTGAACACCACGGAGTTCGCCCAACCCGCATTGTTCGCGATCGAGGTGGCTCTTTTCCGGTTGTTCGAGTCCTGGGGCATCCGGCCCGACTTCGTCACCGGCCATTCCGTGGGTGAGATCAGCGCCGCTCATGTGTCGGGGGTGCTGTCACTTGCGGATGCCTGTCGGCTGGTCACCGCGCGGGGCCGGCTGATGCAGGCACTGGCGCCCGGTGGGGTGATGGTGGCGGTCGCGGCCGGCGAGGACGTGGTGGCGCCGTTGGTGGCCGAGCAGGGCGCTGGGGTATCGATCGCTGCGGTGAACAGCCCGACCTCGGTCGTGCTGTCCGGGACCGAGTCCGCGGTGGAGCGGGTGGCGCGGCGGCTGACCGAGCTCGGCTGCCGGACGAAGCGGCTCGTGGTGAGTCACGCGTTTCATTCACCGTTGATGGAGCCGATGCTGGACGATTTCCGGGCGGTAGTGGCCGGGCTGATATTCCAGCCTTCCCAGATCGCGACCGTGAACGAGGCGATGGCAGATCCGGAATATTGGGTGCGGCATGTGCGCGACACGGTTCGGTTCGCTGACACGGTTGCCCGGCTGCATGATCGCGGTGTGACCCGGTTTGTCGAGCTGGGTCCGGATGCGGTCTTGACCGGGTTGGTGCGGGAGTGCTTGGACGGCCGCGACGTCACGGTGGTGCCCAGCCTGCGGCATGGTCACGACGAGGTCGAAATGACGCTGACCGGGCTGGGTGCGTTGTTCGCCGCCGGAGCCGCGGTCAACTGGCCGCAGATCTTCACCGGGACCGGTGCCCGACGCACTGAACTCCCCACCTACGCCTTCCAACGCCGGCACTACTGGCTCGATACCTCGTCCCTCCCGGACACCGATCTCGCCGCCGTCGGCCTGAGGCCGGTCGAGCACCCCTTCCTGCGGGCTGAGATGCCGCTGGGCGATGCCGGCGCGCTCGTGCTGACCGGCCAGCTGTCCTCCGACCGGCAACCATGGCTGGCCGACCACGTGGTGCTGGGCACTCCGACTCTGCCCGGAACCGGATTCGTGGCCCTGGCCCTGCACGCCGCGCAGCGAACCGGCGCCGGTCCGGTGGAAGAACTCGTCGTGCACGCCCCTCTGGCCGTGCCGGAGCACGGCGACGCCCGGCTACAGGTGATGGTCGATGCACCGGACGACACCGGTCGCCGTGCGCTGCGCGTGCTGTCCCGAGAGGGGAACGACATTTGGACCCGGCATGCTGAAGGCACCCTCGCCCCGCCCGCTGAGCTCTGGCCGGCCGGATCGGCGTCCGGAACCGGCTGGAACGGCGAGGCCGGCCCTGATGCGCCGTCCATCGAGATCACCACCGCGTACGCGGAGCTCACCCGCCGGGGGTACGACTACGGACCGGCGTTCCGCGGACTGCGAACCGTCCGCCGCAGCGGCGGCGAGGTCTTCGCCGATATCGTTCTGGATGAGACGGCGGGATACGGCGCCCCGGTGTTCGACCTGCATCCGGCCCTCCTGGACGCCGCCATCCAGGCCACGCTGGTCGGCCTGTTCGAGACCGCGGACGAGACGTTGGTGCCGTTCGCGTGGAGTGGCGTCACGGTGCACACCGCGGTCCCGCCGGCCGTGCGGGCCCGCATCCGCCGAATCGGTGCCGACTCGGTGGCCATGATGCTTACCGACCGCGACGGCAACCCGGTCGCGTCGATCGACTCGTTGGTGTTTCGGCCTGCCGCCGGCGCCTCTCTCACTCCGTCGACGGACCGCAGCGAAGCGGCGCTGTTCCGGTTGTCGTGGCTGCCGAAGGAGGCCGGCGCCCACCCCGGCACCGACACCTGGGCGATGGTAGGCCCGGACCCGCACGACCTCGGTGCCCAGGTAGCCGGCGAGAGTTCGCCGCTGAACCGGTACTCCGACCTCTCCGCGCTGCGAGCCGCGGTGGCGGCGGGGGCGCCGGCGCCAAGCACGGTGATCACCGTGCTTCCCCCCGCCGGCGTAGCGGACTTCGGCGGCCCGCACCGCATGCTGCGACTGGCGCAGGACTGGCTGGCCGATGAGGCGATGGCCGACGCTCTCCTGGTCGTCGTCACCACCGGTGCTGTCGACACGGGGGTCACCGAGCGCATCGATCTCGACAACGCGCCGGTCTGGGGTCT
This sequence comes from uncultured Actinomycetota bacterium, assembly GCA_963785645.1. Lineage (GTDB taxonomy): Bacteria > Actinomycetota > Actinomycetes > Streptosporangiales > Streptosporangiaceae > Trebonia. Next base: position 285,799 of record CAWAWG010000007.1, on the reverse strand, counting down.
GCTGCGGGCCGCGCAGTCCGAGCACCCGGACCGCATCGTGCTCGTTGACGTAGCACCGGGCGGTGCTGGGGCCCGATGGCTCGCCGCTGCGGTGGCCACGGGGGAGCCGCAGCTGGCTCTGTCCGCCGACGGCGTCCGTGTCCCGCGCCTGACTCGCCTGCACGAGGTTCCCGGCTCGCACCACGCTGCCGGGAAACCGGTGCTGGAGCGCGGAACCGTGCTGCTGACCGGGGCGTTCGGCCAACTCGGCCGGTCGCTCGCGCGGCACCTGGCCACCGAGCACGAGGTGGCGAGCATGCTGCTGGTCAGCAGGAGCGGCCCCGTCACGCCGGAGGCGCGCGCCCTGGTGGCCGAGCTGACCGCGCTGGGTCTGGAGGTGCGAGCCGAGGCCTGCGATGTCGCTGACCGCGCCGATCTCGCCGCGTTGCTTCGCGGGCTGAGCGCCGATCGACCGCTCACCGCAGTGGTCCACGCGGCCGGCGTGCTCGACGACGGCGTGTTCACCGAGCTGAGTCCGCAACGCCTGGACGCGGTCATGAACCCCAAGGCGGTGGCGGCCAGGAACCTGCACGAGCTCACCGTCGACATGCCGCTGTCGGCGTTCGTGCTGTACTCCTCGATCTCGGGACTGATCGGCGCGGCGGGACAGGCCAACTACGCGGCCGCCAACACCTACCTCGACGCGCTCGCCCACCACCGCGCCCAGCACGGACTCCCGGCGACGTCGCTGGCCTGGGGGCTGTGGGATCAGCGGGGCGGCATGACGGCGGGGCTGCGCGCGGGCGACCTCAACCGGATGGCCGGCGTCCGGGGTGGCGCCGCTGTCCGAAGCCGAGGGGCTCGCGCTCTTCGACGCCGCCGTTCGGCGGAGCGAGCCGCTGCTCGTGCCGCTGCGGCTGGACGCCGCCTCCGCCGCGGCGCGCGGGAACAGGCACCCGCTGCTCGGCGAACTGATCGCGCCGCGGCGAGCGGCCCGCCGGGACGGGCCGCGCCTCACCGGCGGGGACGTGACGGCCCAGCCCGCGCGACTGCTGGACTTGGTGCGCGCGGAGGCAGGGCGGGTACTCGGTTACCACGGGCAGGCCCCGGTCGGTATCGACCGCACCTTCAAGGAACTCGGACTCGACTCGCTCACCGCCGTCGAGCTGCGCAACCGGCTTAACGCGATCACGGGACTGCGGTTGGCCGCCACGGCCGTGTTCGATTATCCGACCCCGCAGGCCCTCGCCGACCACTTGTCCGGCGAACTCACCGCAACCGGTGCGGCGCCGAACACGACCAGCGCGCCGGCGAGCGATGCCCGTGATCCCGTGGTGATCGTCGGGATGGCGTGCCGTTATCCGGGTGGGGTGCGTTCCCCGGAGGATCTGTGGGAGCTGGTCGTCTCCGGCGGAGAGGGTATTACCGGCTTTCCGGAGTCGCGTGGGTGGGATGTGGCGGGTTTGTATCACGCGGATCCGGACCATCCGGGGACGACGTATGCGCGCGGTGGCGGGTTCTTGCACGACGCGGGTGAGTTCGATGCCGGGTTCTTCGGGATCTCGCCGCGTGAGGCCACGGCGATGGATCCGCAGCAGCGGTTGCTGCTGGAGGTTGCCTGGGAGGCTTTCGAGCGCGCGGGCATCGATGCGGACTCACTGCGCGGAACCCAGACCGGCGTGTTCTCCGGTGTCATGTACCACGACTACGCGCCGGCCCTGGACCTGGTTCCGGACCAGCTCAGCGGAGCGGTGCTGACCGGTAGCGCGGGCAGCGTGCTCTCCGGGCGGGTGGCATACCAGTTCGGCCTGGAGGGGCCTGCCGTCTCGGTCGACACCGCATGCTCCTCGTCACTGGTGGCACTCCACCTGGCCGCACAAGCTCTGCGGTCGGGCGAGTGTTCGCTGGCGCTGGCCGGCGGAGTGACGGTGATGTCCACCCCGATGACGTTCGTCGACCTGGGTCACCAGCGAGCCTTGTCCCCGGACGGCCGGTGCCGCGCGTTCGGCGCGGGCGCGGACGGCACCGGCTGGGCCGAGGGTGTCGGCCTCGTGGTGCTCGAGCGGCTGTCGGACGCGCGCCGGCAAGGCCACGAGGTACTCGCGGTGCTCAGGGGCTCCGCGGTGAACTCCGACGGCGCGTCGAACGGGCTGACCGCGCCGAACGGGCCTTCTCAACAGCGAGTGATTCGTCAGGCGCTGGTGAACGCCGCGCTGACGGCGGCTGACGTCGATGCGGTGGAGGGGCACGGCACCGGTACCCGGCTGGGGGACCCGATCGAGGCGCAAGCACTGCTGGCCACCTACGGACGAGCGCACACGGCCGAGTTGCCGCTATGGCTGGGGTCGCTGAAGTCGAACATCGGGCACACCCAGGCGGCCGGCGGGGTCGGTGGCGTCATCAAGATGGTCATGGCGCTGCGTCACGGCGTCCTGCCCAAGACGTTGCACGCCGAGCAGCCCTCGCCATTGATTGACTGGTCGCAGGGAGCCGTTGTCCTGCTCAGCCAAAACCAGGACTGGCCGAGGACCGGGCGGCCCCGCCGGGCCGGTGTTTCTTCCTTCGGTATCAGTGGCACGAACGCGCACGTCATCCTCGAGCAGGCGCGGGAGCAGCCGGCGGCCCGGCAGTCGGACGCCGTGACGCGGCTCGGAGTCTCCGCCTTCCCGGTGTCAGGCCGGGGACCGGCGGCACTGGCCGGCCAGGCAACCCGGTTGCGGGCCGCGCTGGCCGACTCACCGGGCACCGACGTGGCCAGGTTCGGCGCGGCACTGGCCAGCGGCGGGGCCCCGCATTCGCACCGAGCGGTGATCATCGCCGGGAATCGCGATGAGCTGCTGGCCGGCCTCGACGCGATCGCGGCCGGCCGCCAGGAGAACTCGGCCCTGGTGGTGGCGGGAGCCGGTGACGCCGACCGCGACGGCTCGGTCTTCGTGTTCCCCGGGCAGGGTGGTCAGTGGCTCGGGATGGGCATCGAGCTGTGGGAGATCAGTCCGACGTTCGCGGAGCTGATGCAGACCTGCGACGAGGCGCTGGCGCCCTACGTCGACTGGGATGGTTTCTCGCTGCGGGACGTGCTCGCCGGGGCCCCGGGTGCGCCGGGCCTCGACCGGGACGACGTCGTCCAGCCGGCGCTGTTCGCGGTCGGGGTCTCGTTGTCCCGGCTGTGGGCATCTCTGGGCGTTCGGCCCTCGGCTGTCGTCGGGCATTCCCAGGGTGAGTTCGCCGCCGCCGTGGCGGCGGAGGCGCTGTCGCTGACGGAGGGCGCGCGCGTCGTGTCCCTGCGGTCCCGGGTGCTGCGGCGTCTGGCTACTCACGGCGGCATGGGCTGGGTGAACCGATCGGCCGACGAGGTGCGCGAGCGCCTGGCCGGTCATCCTCAGCTCGGCGTCGCCGCGGTGAACGGACCGATGTCCACGGTTGTCTCCGGGGACACCGCCGAGCTGGATCGATTCCTTGCGGCCTGGGAGTCCGAGGGCGCGCGGGTCCGGCGGGTGGCGATCGACTACGCGTCGCATTCGGCGACCGTAGAGAGCATTCGGGCCGAGCTGGCTGACACGCTGGGCGTGGTCGAGTGCTCCGACGGTACCGTTCCGTTCTACTCGACGGTGACCGGCTCGCTGCTGCGCGGCCGGGAGCTGGACGCCGGCTACTGGTACCGGAATCTGCGCGAGATGGTGCGGTTCGGGGACGTGGTCGATCAGCTGCTCAGCAGCGGGCACCGATCGTTCCATGAAGTGGGCGCGCACCCGGTACTCGTCAATTCGATACAGGAGCTCGCCGAGGCCAAGGGGACGTCGGTCACGACGGTCGGCTCGCTGCGTCGCGGCCACGGTGGCGCGCGGGAATTCCTGCGCAACGCGGCTGAGGCATTCGTGGGCGGCGTCGACGTGCGGTGGTCCCACCTGTTCCCCTCGGGTCAGCGGCCCGTGCGGCTGCCCACCTACGCCTTCCAGCACACCCACTACTGGATCGAGCCGCTGCCCTGCCGCTCGACCCGGGGCACCGACGTCGACACCCGGTTCTGGAACATGGTCGAGGAGGGCGACCTCGAAAGATTGACCACGGAGCTGGCCATCTCCGACGACGCCGGCCGTTCCTCGCTGGGCACCGTGGTTGCGGCCCTGTCCTCGTGGCGGGAGCGCAGCCAGCGGCAGGAGACGCTGGCCGGCTGGCAATACCGCGTCGCCTGGCGCCGCACCGAGGGACCGGACCGGCCGCTCACCGGCCGGTGGCTGGTCGTGGTGCCGGCCGGCATCGCCGAGCCGACGTGGCTTGAGCAGGCCATCGCGGCGCTGACGGCCCGAGGGGCCCAGGTCAGCCGGGTCGCGGTCCCCCTAGACGCAGCTGTCGATGCGCTCTGTCATGAGCTGGTCACGGCGTTGGACGGCCAGCGGGCCGCAAGCGTGGTGTCGCTGCTGGCCTTGGACACAGCTGGGGATACCGACGCCATATCCGTGCCGGCCGGCCTGCGCGGCACGCTCGCGCTGGTGCGGGCGGTGAGCACGCTGGGCCTGTCGGCCCCGGTCTGGTGCGTGACCCAGGATGCGGTCGCTGTCCGGCCGGGAGACTCCGTCACCCAGCCACGGCAGGCCGCGCTGTGGGGGTTCGCCCGGCACGCGGGACTGGAGCAGCCCGTGCCGTGGGGCGGCGTCGTCGACCTGCCGCGCGAGGTCGGCCACGCGGACCTCGCGGCGCTGGCCTGGGCGCTCGGAGATGACGAGAGCGAGCTGGCGGTGCGGGGCGGCACGGTGTTCTGCCGCCGGCTGACCCGGGTCACCGCACCCGCGCACCGGAGGCCTCAGCCGATCGAGCGCAGCGCTCTGGTCACCGGCGGCACCGGCGCACTCGGGGCGGAGGTGGCGCGCTGGCTCGCGGCGCGCGGCGCGCGGCACCTGGTGCTGGCCAGCCGTCGCGGCCCGGCCGCACCTGGCGCGGCCGAGCTGGCCGCCGAGCTGACCGAACAGGGTGTCTCGGTGTCGGTGGTCGCCTGCGACGTGGCCGAGCGGGCGCAGCTCGCCGAGCTGCTGGACACCTGGCCGCCGGAGCATCCGCTGACCACGGTCGTGCACACCGCGGGTGTGCTCGATGACGGCATCATCGACCGGCTCACCCCGGAGCGCTTCGAGCGAGTGTTCCGCCCGAAGGTGGCCGCTGCCTGGCACCTGCACGAGCTGACGAGGGACCGCGACCTCGTCGACTTCGTCCTGTTTTCGTCGTTCGTCGGCACGGTCGGCCCGGCCGGCCAGGCCAACTACGCCGCCGCGAACAGCTCGTTGGACGCACTGGCCGCGCACCGCAGGGCTCTCGGCCTGACCGGGACGTCCATCGCCTGGGGACTCTGGCAAGGCCCAGGGCTCGCCGGCCGCGACGGAGTCGAGCAAAAGCTGGCGGCCCGCGGCCTGCGCGCGATGGACCACCGCGGCGCCATCCAGGCCATGGACCAGGTCATCGACCGCGATGAGACGGCCGTGGTCGTGGCGGATGTCGACTGGTCCTCGTTCGCCACCGAGCTCGCCGGCACCCGGTCGGTAGCGCTGCTTGCAGAACTGCTCCCGGCGAAGGGGGCCGACCCCGGACGGCCGGCGGAAGGAGCGGCGGGCACCGATCTGCGTGCGCGGCTCGCCGGCCTGCCCGCCACCGAGCGGGCGTATTCGCTGAGCGAACTCGTCCGGGCCACGGTGGCGGCCGTGCTCGGATACAGCGACATCAGCTCGGTCGAGTCAGGGCGCAGTTTCCAGGAGATCGGTTTCGACTCGCTCACCGCATTGCGGCTTCGGAACCGGCTCGGCGCGGCGACCGGCCTGCAGCTACCCGTCACGCTGGTCTTCGACTACCCGACGCCCGCCTCGGTCGCCGAGCTGGTGCACTGCGAGCTGTTCGGCGAGGACACCGAGACCCGCGAGAGCGAGACCGGTGAGGGCGTCGACGACGACGGATTGAAGCGACGCATCGACCGCATTCCGCTCGCCTCGCTGCGGCGGGCCGGGCTGGTGGGCGCTTTGCTCCGGTTGGCCGATACCGCTCCCGGGGTCGAGCCGGCCGGCAGCGCCGCGTCCACCGCCGCGATCGACTCGATGGACATGGCTGATCTCATTCGCGCCGCATACGGCCGAACCGATGCGAGCGACCAGTCGGAGGGACCGACCTCATGACCACCACGTCCATGAACGAGCTCGTTGACGCGCTGCGCAACGCACTCAAGGAGAACGAGCGGATCCGGCAGCGGCTCGGCGAGGTCGAGGCGCGAAACTCCGAACCGATCGCCATCGTCGGCATGGCCTGCCGCTACCCGGGCGACGCCGACAGTCGCCGAAGCCCTGTGGCAGCTCGTCGCCGACGGTACCGACGCGATGTCCGGCCTCCCGGCCGACCGCGGCTGGAACCTGGGCGAGCTCTACGACCCCGACCCGGAAAAGGTGCGGCAGGACATACTCCAGGGGCGGCGGTTTCCTGCGGTCGCCGTACCTGTTCGACGCATGATTTCTTCGGCATCTCGCCGCGCGAGGCGACCGCGATGGACCCGCAGCAGCGGCTGCTGCTGGAGACCTCCTGGGAGGCGTTGGAACGCGCGGGCGATCGAGCGCCGACGCGGTGCGCGGCAGCCGCACCGGCGTGTTCGTCGGCGTCATCTACCAGGACTACGCCGGCTGCGCGCCGTGCCGCGGCCGTCGAGGGCTACGTGCTCACCGGCAACGCCGCCAGCGTCGTCTCCGGCCGGGTCTCGTACACGTTCGGCCTGGAAGGCCCGGCGGTCACCGTCGACACCGCCTGCTCCTCGTCGCTGGTCGCGCTGCACCTGGCCGCCCAGGCGCTGCGCTCGCGGCGAGTGCACGCTCGCCCTGGCCGGCGGGGTGACCGTGATGGCGACGCCCGGCGTGTTCGATCGAGTTCAGCCGGCAGCGCGGGCTGGCCCCCGACGGCCGGTGCAAGTCGTTCGCCGCCGCGGCCGACGGCACCGGCTGGGCCGAGGGCGTCGGCGTGCTGGTCGCTCGAGCGGCTCGTCCGACGCCCGCGCCACGGCCACCGCGTGCTGGCCGTGGTGCGGGGTCAGCGCGGTCAACCCCGACGGCGCCTCCAACGGCCTCACCGCGCCGAACGGCCCGTCCCAGCAGCGGGTGATCCGGCGCCGCGCTGGCCGACGCCGGTCTCGACGCCGGCCGACGTGGACGCGGTCGAGGCGCACGGCACCGGCACCCGGCTCGGCGACCCGATCGAGGCGCAGGCGCTGATCGGCCACGTACGGCCAGGACCGGCCGGCGGAGGCCCGCTGTGGCTCGGCTCGGTCAAGTCGAACATCGGGCACACCCAGGCGGCGGCCGGCGTCGGCCGGCGTCATCAAGATGGTCCTGGCCCTGCGGCACGGCGTGCTGCCCGCGCACCCTGCACGTCGACGAGCCGACACCCGCACGTGGACTGGACCGCCGGCGCGGTCGCGGCTGCTCACCGAGCGCGGCCGTGGCCGGCCGGCGACCGCCCGCGCCGCGCGGCGGTCTCGTCGTTCGGGATCAGCGGCACCAACGCCCACGTCATCCTCGAGGAGGCGCCGCCGACCCGGCCGCGGCCGCCACCGCGGCGAGCCGGCCGCCCGCTGCCGGTCCGTGCCGCTGTGGTGTCTCCGCCAGGACCGCCGCGGCGCTGCGCGCACAGGCCGCGCGGCTGCGCGCCTTCGTCTGAGCGGCACCCGGAGCTGGCCGGCGCGACGTCGGCGACATCGCTGGCCACGACGCGCGCCGTGCTCGACCGACCGCGCCGTCGTCCTCGCCGCACGGACCGGGCCGCTCGCCGGCCGGGCTGGACGCCCTGGCCGCGGGCACGGACCGCGCCCGGTCGTAGGCCGGCCGGGCGGCGGCACGGCCGCTGGCGTTCCTGTTCACCGGCCAGGGCGCGCAGCGGCGCGGCATGGGGCGGGAGCTGCACGGCGCGTACCCGGTGTTCGCCGCGGCGCTGCGACGAGGTCTGCGCCGCGCTCGACGGCACGCTCGGACCGTCCCGCTGCGCGAGCTGATCTGGGACGGCGACCGCGGACCTGCTGGACCGGACCGAGTACACCCAGCCGGCGCTGTTCGCGGTCGAGGTGGCGCTGTTCCGGCCTCGTCCAGCGTGGGGCGTCCGGCCCGACTTCGTCGCTCGGCCACTCGATCGGCGAGATCACCGCCGCCCACGTGGCCGGTGTGCTGTCGCTGGACGACGCCGGCCGCCTCGTCGCCGCCCGCGGCCGGCTGATGCAGGCGCTGCCCGCCGGCGGCGCGATGGTCGCGATCGAGCGCCGACCCCGGACGAGGTCGAGCCCGCTGCTCGCGGCCGACGGACGCAGTGTCGGCTCGCCGCCGTCAACGGCCCCACCTCGGTCGTGGTCGTCCGGCGCCGAGGACGCGGTCGCCGGCGCGTGGCGCCGACTGGTCGCCGCCAGGGCCGCCGGACCCGCCGGCTCGGCGACCAGCCACGCGTTCCACTCCGGCTGATGGACCCGATGCTCGCGCGACTTCCGGGCCGTCGTCGCCGGACTCCCCTTCGCCGCGCCCGGCATCTCGGCTGGTGTCCACCCTGCACCGGTGCCCTGGTCGACGACGGCCGCGCTCGGCGAGCCCGAGTACTGGGTTCGGCAGGTACGCGAGCACGGTGCGCTTCGCCGACGGCGTGGCCACCCTGCACGAGCGAGGGGTCACCCAGTTCCTGGAGCTGGGACCGGACGCGGTGCTCTCGGCGCATGATCCGGGATGCCTGCCCGCTGATCGGCGGGTGACGGCGGTGGCCGCCTCCCGCCGTGACCGACCCGAGGTCGCCGCCCTGCTGCCGCGGCCGGTCGGATCTTCACCGGCGGCGGCAAGGTGCGCTGGGCGGCGCTGTTCGCCGGACGAGGGCCGGCGGGTCGACCTGCCGACCTACGCCTTCCAACGGCACCGGCACTGGCTGCCGCGCGACGGCTCCGTCGCCCCGGCTCCCTCGGCCCGCCCTCAGCCGCCGTGCCCGAGCCGGACACCGGCGCCCGGGCCACGGACGTGTCTGGCCGTCGTGGACAACCGCTCGGGTCAGCTCACCGATCTGGTGCGCGACCTCGATCGCCGCGGTGCTCGGCCACGACTCGCCGGCGCGATCGACGCCGAGCCGCACTTTCGCAGGACCTCGGGCTTCGACTCGCTGACCGCGGTGGAGCTGCGGGACCGGCTGAACGCGGCGCACGATCTCCGGCTGCCCGCCACCCTGGTCTTCGACTACCCGACGCCCGCCGCCCTGGCCGCCGCCTGGTCGCCGACTGGTGACCACGCACGGCCGACGAGGACCCCGGCGTGACCGTCCCCCGCGCCACGGCCGCCGCCGACCCGATCGTCGTCGTCGGCATGGCCTGCCGCTACCCGGGCGGCGTCGGCTCCCCGGAGCGAGCTCTGGGACCTGGTGCGCACGGCGGGCGCGACGCGATCGCCGGGTTCCCGGCCGACCGCGGCTGGGACCTCGACGCCCTCTGCCACCCGGACCCGGACGCGGCCGGGCAGCCACCTACGTGCGCGGCGGCGGGTTCCTCGACGACGCGGCGCGGCTTCGACGCCGGGTTCTTCGGGATCTCGCCGCGTGAGGCGCTCGCCATGGACCCGCAGCAGCGGCTGTTGCTGGAGGTCGACCTGGGAGGCGTTCGAGCGGGCCGGGATCGACCCGCGCATCGCTGCGCGGCAGCCACGACCGGCGTGTTCGCCGGCACCATCGACCAGGACTACGGCCGGACTGCTCCTCGAGGCACCGCCGAGCTGGTCGACGGCTACCTCGGCACCGGTACCGCCGCCAGCGTGCTCGTCCGGCCGCGTCTCCTACCGTCTCGGCCTGGAGGGGCCCGCGCTCACGGTCGACACGGCCTGCTCGTCGTCGCTGGTGGCGCTGCACCTGGCCGCGCAGGCGCTGCGGTCAGGAGAGTGCGACGCTGGCCCTGGCCGGCGGCGTGACCGTGATGTCCGACCCCGGCGACCTTCGTGGAGTTCAGCCGCCAGCGCGGGCTCGTCCGCCGACGGCCGCTGCAAGTCGTTCGCCGAGCGGCGGCCGACGGCACCGGCTGGGCGGAGGGCGCCGGCGTGTTGCTGCTGGAGCGCCTCTCCGACGCCCGCCGCAACGGCCACGCCGTGCTGGCCGTGGTCGCGCGGCTCGGCGGTGAACCAGGACGGCGCCTCCAACGGCCTCACCGCGCCCAACGGCCCTTCGCAGCAGCGGGTCATCCGGCAGGCGCTGGCGAACGCCGGCCTGCGCCGCGACGGACGTGGACGCGGTCGAGGCGCACGGCACCGGCACCGTGCTCGGCGACCCGATCGAGGCACAGGCGCTGCTGGCCGACCTACGGCCGGGACCGCGGAGACGCCCGCTGTGGCTGGGCTCGCTCAAGTCCAACATCGGCCACACCCAGGCCGCCGCCGGGCGTCGGCGGCGTCATCAAGATGGTCCATGGCGATGCGGCACGGCGTCCTGCCCAAGACCCTGCACGTGGACCAGCCCTCGCCAGACGTGGACTGGGCGGCCGGCGCGGTCCGGCTGCTCGCCGACGCCCGGCCGTGGCCGGACGACCGGGCGTCCGCGGCGGGCGGCGGTGTCGTCGTTCGGGGTGAGCGGCACCAACGCGCACGTGATCGTGGAGCAGGCTCCGGCCCCGGAACCCGAGGATGAACCGGCGGACCGGTCCCGCCCGCCGCGGGTGCTGCCGCTGCCGCTCAGCGGCCGCGGCGAAGCCGCGCTGCGCGGTCAGGCGGAGCGGTTGCGCGGGCACCTCCTGACGCTTGGGGCCGCCGGCGAGGCGGAGCTGGCCGACGTGGCGTTCTCCCTGGCCAGCACCCGCTCCTCGCTGGATCACCGGGCCGTGGTGTTCGGCGCGGACGTCGCCGAACTACTGTCCGGGCTGGATGACCTGATTGCCGGCACCACCCCGGTAACCGCACCCGTGAGCTCCGGCGGCGCCGATCCGGTGTTCGTGTTCCCGGGGCAGGGCGGGCAGTACGCGGGGATGGCCCTGCGGCTGTGGGACTCCTCGCCGGTCTTCGCCGCATCCATGGCGCAGTGCGAGGCGGCGCTGGCGCCGTACGTGGATTGGCACGGCCATACCCTGCGCGATCTGCTGGCCGGCGCGGACGGCGTGGCCGTCCCGGATCACGCCGAGCAGGTCCAGTCGATGCTGTTCGCGGTCATGGTCTCGCTCGCCCGGTTGTGGATCTCCCGTGGGGTGGTGCCCGCCGCAGTGATCGCGCACTCGGTGGGGGAGGTCGCGGCCGCGCACATCGCCGGCATCCTCACCCTCGCCGACGCGGCCCGGGTCCTGACCGCGCGGGCGCGCGTGTCCGGCCGGGTGAGCGGTTACGCCACGCTCTGGGTCGGGCTGCCGGTCGAGCAGGTGCGCGACCAGGTCGGACGGCTGACCGACGTACACGTCAGCGCGATCAACGGGCCGCGATCGGTCGTGCTGACCGGTCCGGCCGACCGAGTGGCCGCGTTGCGGGCCGAGTACGAGGCCGCCGGTGTCCGCGCGCGTCCCATCCCGATGGACTACCCGACGCACTCCCCGCATATGGCGGTGGTCGAGGACGAGCTCCTCGCGCTGCTGACCGGCATCCGCCCGGCCACCGCCTCGGTGCCTTACTACTCCGCGACGCTCGCCCGCCGGGTGGAGGGCACCGAGCTCGACGGCCGGTACTGGTTGACCAACCTCGTGCAACCGGTGCGGTTCCACGACACCGCCGTCGTGCTGCTGGCTGACGAGTACCGCGTGCTGCTGGAGGTGGCCCCGCACCCGCTGCTGGCTCCATCGATCCAGGAGACCGCCGAGGAGCGCGGCGTCGAGGTGACCGTATTGGCGACCCTCCGCCGCGGCGAGAGCGACCCGGACACGTTTCTGCGCTCGGTGGCTGCCGCGTGGCGGGCCGGGCTCACGGTAAACTGGCATGAGGTCTTCGCGGGCACGGGGGCGCGGCGGGTCGAGCTGCCGACCTACGCCTTCCAACGGCAGCGCTACTGGCCGACCGCGTCTGCGTCCGCCGACCTGGCCTCGAGCGGCCTCGAACGGGTCGACCACCCCCTGCTCGGGGCGAAAGTTGCTCTGGCGGGGGACGCCGGCTTCCTGTTTACCAGCCGCCTCTCGCTGCCTCTTCACCCGTGGCTCGTCGACCACGCGCTATTCGATCGGCCGCTGCTGCCCGGTACGGCGTTCCTCGAGCTGGCGATCCGCGCGGCCGACGAGGCGGGCCTCAGCCTGGCTCGAGGAGCTGACTATCGAGGCGCCGCTGATGCTGTCGAGCCTGGCACGACGTGCAAATCCAGGTGGTCGTCGGCGCTCCCGACGGCGACGGCCGCCGCACTCTGGAGATTTACTCCCGGTCGGCGGACCACGCAGAGGCTGTAGACGCCGCGTGGACGCGGCACGCGCGGGCGAGCGCGGTGCCCGGCGACGATCTGGAGCCGGCGCCGTGGCCGACGGACCTGACCTGGCCGCCGACCGGGGCGACCCAGCTGGACATCGCCGGATCGTACGAGCGGCTCGGCGCGCTCGGTTACACCTACGGCCCCGCCTTCACCGGGCTGCGCCGGGCTTGGCGGATGGGTGATCAGGTCGTCGCCGAGGCGGAGCTGCCCGAGGGGCTCGCGGCCGACGCGGTGCGTTTCGGCCTGCACCCGGCACTGCTGGACACCGGCCAACACAGCCTCGCCGTGGACCAGCTCGACTCGCGGCGGGACGACCCGGCCGACTCCGGCGTGCGGGCGCCGTTCCTGTGGTCCGGGGTGCGGCTGTTCGCCTCGGGTGCCGCGGCACTGCGGCTCGTGTTCTCCCCGACGGGGCCGTCCTCGTGGTCGGTGGACGGGTTCGACACCACCGGTCGGCCGGTGCTGAGGGTGGACTCACTGGTCGCCCGCGAGGTGTCCGCCGAGCGGCTGCGCGACGTCGACACCGCGCACGGCGACGCGCTGTTCGAGCTGGGCTGGGTGGAGTGCGGATCGGCCGAGGCCGGTTCGAGGGCGAGTGCCGAGGGACCGATCGGCTGGGTGACGCCGTCCGACCACGCGCGGACCGCGCGGACTGTGCAGTCGGAGGAGAAAGAGCACACGGCCGATGCGGGGTCCCACCCCGACCTGGCCGCGCTCGGCCGCGCGGTGGACGGTGGCGTGCCGCTGCCCGAGGTGGTGGTGCTGCACGTTCCCGGCCGCCCGGCCAGCGAGTCCATGGTCGAATCGGTGCACATCGCGGTGAACAGCACGTTGCGGGTGCTGCAGGACTGGCTCGCCGATGCCCGGTGGGAACGGTCGCGGCTGGTCGTGGTGACCGGCGGCGGGCTCGTGGGTGCGGCGGTGGGTGGTCTGGTGCGCTCCGCGCAATCGGAGAACCCGGATCGGGTGGTTCTCGTCGAGCAGGCGTTCGCCGATTCGGAGTCGGTCGGGGCGCCGTCCGTGGAGGCGCTCGCCCGGGCCGCGATCGAGTCGGGCGAGCCGGAGGTGTCGATTCGGGACGGACGGCTGTGGTCGCCCCGGCTGAACAGAGCCGCCGTCGAGGCACTCCCGGATCCCGCCGGTCCGGCGCGCAACGGGCAGTCGTCGGTGTGGGGCACGGGAACCGTGTTGCTGACGGGGGCGTCCGGAGTGTTGGCCAGGTTGGTGGCCGAGCACCTGGTGACCGAGTGCGGGGTGCGACGGCTGCTGCTGGTGTCGCGGCGGGGTTCGGCCGCTCCCGGTGCCGGTGAGCTGGTCGAGCGGCTGACCGGGGCGGGTGCCTCGGTGCGGATGGTCGCGTGTGACCTGGCTGTTCGTCACGAGGTGATGGACCTCGTCGGCTCGGTGCCGCCGGAGTTCCCGCTCAGCGCCGTGCTGCACTGTGCGGGGGTGCTCGATGACGCGACCGTGGGTTCACTGACCCCCGACCGGGTGGATGCGGTGCTGCGGCCCAAGGTGGACGGTGCCTGGCACCTGCACGAGGCCACCCAGGACGCCGAGCTGTCGGCGTTCGTGCTGTTCTCCTCGGCCGCGTCGGCGTTCGGCGCCGCCGGCCAGGCGAACTACGCGGCGGCCAACGCGTTCTCCGACGAGCTGGCCGATCATCGGCGGGGGCTAGGCCTGCCGGCGGTGTCGATCGCCTGGGGGTGGTGGGCCGAGGCCAGAGGGATGGGCAGCCACCTCGGAACCCAGGACCGGGCCCGGATGGCCCGCACCGGTATCCGCCCGTTGGACAACGACTTCGGTCTCACCCTGTTCGACGCGGCCGCCCGCCGACAGGGCCGCATCATCGCCGCCCCGTTCGACCTCGCCGGCCTGTCCGCTGCGGCTACGGTCCCGGGACTGCTGCGCGGGCTGGTGCGCCGTCCGGCGCGGCGGGTCGTCGAACCCCACCTGGCCGGTGGGGCCGGATCCCGCGAGAGCCTGGCGGCACTACAGCCGGCCGAGCGCGGCCAGGTCGTCGCCAAGCTGGTGCACACCCATGTCGCTGCCGTGCTCGGGCACTCCCCGGGAACCGCAATCGACGACAGGCAGCCCTTCACCGCACTGGGGTTCGACTCACTGACCGCGGTGGAGCTGCGCAACCGGCTCGCCGCGGTGACCGGGCTGCGGTTGCCGGCCACGCTGATCTTCGACTACCCCTCCCCGGACGCCCTGGTCGAGTTCGTGCGGGGCGAGATCGGCGGCGAGGCGGCCGCCCCCGCCCGGCCGGCCATCAGCCCGACCGCGGCCAAGACCGCAGCAGACCCGATCGCGATCGTGGGCATGGCCTGCCGCTTCCCAGGCGGGGTGAGTTCGCCCGACGAGCTCTGGGACGTGGTTGCGCGGGGGCGGGATGTGATCAGCGCCTTTCCCACCGGCAGAGGCTGGAACCTGGCCGAGCTCTACCACCCGGACCCCGAGCACTTCGGGACCACCTACACCCGCGAGGGTGGCTTCCTGCACGACGCCGACCAGTTCGACCCGGAGTTCTTCGGCATCTCGCCGCGCGAGGCGATCACGATCGACCCGCAGCAGCGGCTGTTGCTGGAAACGGCCTGGGAGTCCCTGGAGAACGCGGGCATCGATCCCACCTCGCTGCGGGGCAGCCCGACCGGCGTGTTCGTCGGGCTGATGTACCACGACTACAACTCGCGGCTGCACACCAAGCCCGAGGAATTCGAGGGCTACCTGGGCAACGGCAGCGCCGGCAGCATCGCGTCGGGTCGGGTGGCCTACGAGTTCGGCTTCGAGGGACCCGCTGTGACGGTGGACACGGCGTGCTCGTCATCGCTGGTCTGCCTGCATCTCGCGGCGCAGGCGCTGCGGTCGGGCGAGTGCTCGCTCGCGCTGGCCGGCGGCGTGGCGGTGATGGCGTCACCCGAGCTGTACGTCGAGTACAGCCGGCTGCGCGCGAACGCCCCGGACGGTCGGTGCCGGGCGTACGGCGCGGACGCGGACGGCACCGGCTGGTCGGAAGGCGCGGGCCTGGTGGTGCTGGAGCGGCTGTCCGACGCGCGGCGCAACGGACACCAGGTGCTGGCGCTGGTGGCCGGCTCGGCGCTGAACTCCGACGGCGCGTCGAACGGGCTGACCGCCCCCAACGGTCCATCCCAGCAGCGCGTGATCCGCCAGGCCCTGGCCAACGCCGGGGTGTCCGCCTCCGACGTGGACGTCGTCGAGGGACACGGCACGGGGACTCGACTGGGCGATCCGATCGAGGCCCAGGCGTTGTTGGCCACCTACGGCAGCGAGCACACCCAGGACGCGCCGCTGTGGCTGGGGTCGATCAAATCGAACATCGGCCACACCCAGGCGGCGGCAGGCATCGCCGGCACGATCAAGATGGTCCTGGCGATGCGGCACGGGATCATGCCCAAGACCCTCTACGCGGAGACCCCGTCGCCGCGGGTGGACTGGTCGTCGGGCGCGGTCGCGCTGCTCGACCGGGCTCGGGAATGGCCGGATGGTGGCCGGCCCCGCCGGGCGGGGGTGTCCTCCTTCGGCGTCAGCGGGACCAACGCGCACGTCATCCTGGAACAGCCCCCGGCCGAGCTCACCGCCCCGACCTCCGACAACGCCCCGCCCCCCGCGGCGACCCGGCCGGCCTGGCCGCTCGTGCTGTCGGCCCGCGGGCCGGCCGCCCTGCGGGGTCAGGCCGATCGACTGGGCTCCCACCTGCGCGACCGGCCCGGTGTGGCGTTGGCGGATGCGGCCCACTCCCTGGTGGCCGACCGGGCCTGCCACGATCACCGGGCGGTGCTGCTCGCCCGCGACCGCGAGCAGGCCTTGGAGCGGTTGGCGGTGTTCGCGCACGGGGGCGAGGGAGCCGGGGTCGTCGCCGGTGTGGCCCGGCGGGGCTCGCTGGCGATGGTGTTCACCGGTCAGGGCGCGCAACACCCTGGCATGGGCTCGCAACTGCACCGGCAGTTCGCGGTCTTCGCAGCCGCGTTCGACCAGGCGTGCGAGCAGCTGGATCGCGCAGTCCGGGAAGCCGTCCTCGGCGACGGGGAGAACCGACTCGACGCCACGGAGATCGCCCAGCCCGCGCTGTTCGCGGTCGAGGTCGCGCTGTTCCGGCTGTTCGAGTCCTGGGGGGTACGACCGGACTTCCTCACCGGTCATTCGGTCGGCGAGATCGCGGCTGCGCACGTCGCCGGCGTGCTGTCCCTGCCCGATGCCTGCCGGCTGGTGTCCGAGCGAGGCCGGCTGATGGCGCGGCTGGACCCGGGCGGCGTGATGGTCTCGGTGACCGCCGGCGAGCGGGTGGTCGCCCCGCTGGTCGCCGAGTACGCCGGATCGGTGTCGATCGCGGCGGTCAACACCCCCAGTTCGGTAGTGCTCTCCGGGCTCGGGTCGGCCGTCACCCCGATCGTGCGACGCCTGACCGAGGACGGACACCGTACGAAACAGCTCGTCGTCAGCCACGCGTTCCATTCGCCGCTGATGGACCCGATGCTCGGCGAATTCCGCGACCTGGTCCGTGGCCTGACGTTCCAGCCGCCCCGCATTCCGATGGTGGGCGGCGAGGAGGTGACGGACCCGGAGTACTGGGTGCGGCACGTGCGGGACACGGTGCGGTTCGCCGACACGGTGTCCGAACTGCACGGCGCCGGCGTCACTCGGTTCCTCGAGATCGGCCCCGACGCGCCGTTGACCGGCGCGATCCGCGAGTGTCTGGTTGAGCCGGACATCGTCGCAGTCCCTAGCCTGCGTCGGCACCACGACGAAGCCGACACGGCGCTCACTGCACTCGGCACGCTGTTCGCCGCCGGAGCGGAGGTCGACTGGCCGGCCCTGTTCGACGGCACCGGGGCTCGACACACCGCACTTCCCACGTACGCGTTCCAGCGCCAGCGGTATTGGCTCGACGTCCCCGAGCCGCCGGCCGATCTCGCCGCGGCCGGCCTCGATCCGCTCGACCATCCACTGCTGTTGGCTGGTCTGGAGGTGGCCGGCGGGGAAGCAATGCTGCTGACCGGCCGGCTGGTGCCGCGGAACCAGCCGTGGCTGCGCGAGCACGTGCTGTTCGAGCAGGCCCTGCTGCCCGGCACCGCTTTCGTGGACATGGCGCTGCGGGCCGCCGAGCGGGTCGGCTGCGGCGTGCTCGACGAGCTGACGATCGAGTCTCCGCTGCTGATCGCCGAGGCGGGCGCGGTCGCGCTGCAAATCCTGGTGGAAGCCCTCGATGAGGCGGGCCGCCGGAGGATCACGATCTCCGCCCGCCCGGACGGCGACGCCGACGACACCCCGTGGACGCGGCACGCCACCGGAACGGTCTCCGGTACCGGAAGCGCGCCGGGACCTGATCCGCTCACCGAATGGCCGCCGCGCGGAGCCGAGGCCGTCGACGTTGCCGGCGCGTACGACCTGTTCGCCGGGGCGGGCCACGACTACGGGCCGACGTTCCAGGGGCTGGTGGCCTGCTGGCGGCGCGATGGGGAGCTCTACGCCGAGGTGG
Source organism: uncultured Actinomycetota bacterium (assembly GCA_963785645.1). Lineage (GTDB taxonomy): Bacteria > Actinomycetota > Actinomycetes > Streptosporangiales > Streptosporangiaceae > Trebonia. The sequence goes on along the minus strand of CAWAWG010000007.1, from coordinate 267,933 downwards.
AGTTGCCGCCGAGCGGGACCGACGTCGAGCGCTTCGGCGTGCACCCGGCGTTGCTGGATGCCGGTCTGCACGGCGGCGTGCTCCAGGCCCTCACCTCCGACACCCCCCAGGGCCTGGTGCCGTTCTCCTGGGCGGGAGCGCGGCTGTTCGCTTCTGGCGCCACCGCGCTGCGCATCCGGGTCCGGCCGGTGGCCACCGGCACGGTCGCCCTGGACGCCTTCGACCGGGGCGGCGCTCCCGTCTTCAGTGCGGCGGCGTTGTCCTCGCGCTCGGTGTCCGCCGACCGGCTCCGCGCCGCCGCCGCTTCCCGCGACGACTCGCTGTTCGAGATCGGCTGGGTCGAGTGCGGCCGGGTCGACGACACCGCGCCCCGCCCCGAGATCACCCTGCTGGACGGACCGCAGAAGCTCGCCGAGCTGGTATCCGCGCGGGACGCGGGAGCACTCGTGGCGGTGTCGGTACCGGGGGAGGGGCACGCCGTCCCCGGCGACGTCCACGCGGCGGTGAACGGCGTGCTGCGCTCGGTGCAGATGTGGCTGGCCGATCCCGGCCGGGAGTCCTCGCGGCTGGCGGTGGTGACCATGCCCGGCAGCCTGACCGGCGCGGCGGCGCGGGGCCTGCTGCGCTCGGCGCAGTCGGAGAATCCCGACCGCATCGTACTCGTCGAGGGTGCCCCGGCACGATCACCACCGCGGCGCTGTACGCGGCCGTGGAGTCGGGTGAGCCGGAGGTCTCGGTGCGCGGCGGTGCGCTCTGGGCCCCGCGGCTGGCCCGCCTGGGAATCACCGACACCGCGCAGGCCACCTTGTGGTCGGGCGGAACTGTACTGATCACCGGTGCCTCGGGTGTGCTCGCCGGGCACGTGGCTCGATACCTCGTCACCGAGCACGACGCGCGGCACCTGGTGCTGACCTCCCGGCAGGGCCTCGACTCGTCCCGGACCGTCCGGCTCGCCGCCGAACTGGCCGGGCTGGGCGCCGCGGTACGCGTCGTCGCCTGCGATGTCGCCGACCGTGAGCGGGTCGCGGCCATGGTGCATTCGGTGGAGCCCGAGTTCCCGCTCACCGCGGTGGTGCACTGCGCCGGAGTGCTGGACGACGGCGTGTTCGACGCACTGACCGGCGACCGGGTCGACGCGGTACTGGCACCCAAGGTCGACGGCGCGTGGCATCTGCACGAACTGACCCGGGAGCTGGACCTCTCCGCGTTCGTGCTGTTCTCCTCCGCCGCCGCGCCCTTCGGCGCGGCGGGCCAGGCCAACTACGCCGCCGCAAACGCCTTCCTCGACGCGCTGGCCGTCGAGCGACACCGCCTCGGTCTCCCCGCGGTCTCGATCAGCTGGGGCTGGTGGGGAGAGGACACCGGGATGACCGGGAACATCAGCGAGACCGACGCGGCTCGCATGGGGCGGGGCGGGATGCTGCCGTTGGCGACCTCCCGTGGTCTTGAACTGCTGGCCGCGGCGGCCGACCTGGCTCGCCCGAACGTGATGGCCGCCCGCCTCGACCTGGCCGCCGTGCGGTCGGCCGACACGGTGCCCGCCCTGCTCCGCGGCCTGGTGCGGCGCCCGGCCCGGCGCCCGGTGATATCGTCGGTGGCTGCACTGGAGGCGGCGCGACTGGCTGGCTCCTCCGCCGCCGACCAGGTCAAGGCGATCGGCGAACTGGTGCGCGAGCAGGTCGCCGTCGTGCTCGGCTACCCGAGCGGCGCCTCGGTCGACATGACCCGCGCCTTCCACGACGTCGGGTTCGACTCGCTCACCGCGGTCGAACTGCGCAACCGGCTCAACACGGCCACCGGGCTGCGACTGCCGGCCACGTTGGTGTTCGACTACCCCACCCCGGAGGCGCTGGCCGCGTTCGTCCGGTCCTCGCTGGTGGGCGACGAGGCCGACCCCGCTGAAGCCACACCGGCCGGGCGCGTCACCGCGGTGGGTGACGACCCGATCGTGATCGTCGGCATGTCCTGCCGGTACCCGGGCGGGGTGACCTCGCCGGACGACCTGTGGAGGATGGTGGTCGAGGGCCGCGACGCGATCGCCGGCTTCCCGGTCGACCGCGGCTGGGATCGGCCGGCCTCTATGACCCGGATCCCGAGCACGTCGGCACGACGTACGCCCAGGGCGGCGGATTCCTCGACCACCTGGCCGAGTTCGACTCCGACTTCTTCGGCATCTCGCCGCGCGAGGCCATCGCGATCGACCCGCAACAGCGGTTGCTGCTGGAGGCGGCCTGGGAGTCGCTCGAGAACGCCGGCATCGTCCCTTCCGTCCTGCGCGGCGGTCCGGTCGGGGTGTTCGTGGGTGCGAACGGCAGTGACTATCCCGCCCTGCTGGCCCGCGACTCCCGTGACTTCGGCGGCCGGGTGCTGACTGGCAACGCGGCCAGCATCATCTCCGGGCGGCTGTCCTACGAGTTCGGGTTCGAGGGGCCGTCCGTCTCCATCGACACCGCGTGTTCGTCCGCGCTCGTGGCCATGCACCTGGCGGCCCAGGCGCTGCGCTCGGGCGAGTGCTCGCTGGCGCTGGCCGGCGGTGTCGCCACGATGGCCACCCCCGCCATGTTCATCGAGATGGCGCGGCAGCGGGGCTTGTCGCCGGACGGCCGGTGCCGGGCCTTCGGCTCCGGGGCGGACGGCACCGGTTGGGCCGAGGGCGTGGGCCTGCTCGTGCTGGAGCGGCTCTCCGACGCCCGCGGCAATCACCATCGCGTGCTGGCCGTTCTGGCCGGCTCGGCGGTCAACCAGGACGGCGCGTCGAACGGCCTCACCGCGCCCAGCGGCCCGTCACAGCAACGGGTCATCCGCGCTGCGCTGGCCAATGCCGGCCTGTCGGCGAGCGAGGTCGACGTGGTGGAGGGACACGGCACCGGCACCCGGCTCGGCGATCCGATCGAGGTGCAGGCCCTGCTGGCCACCTACGGACGCGACCGCGAGGGCGACACCCCCCTGTGGCTGGGTTCGGTCAAATCGAACATCGGGCACTCGCAGGCCGCCGCCGGCGCCGCCGGCGCCATCAAGATGATCATGGCGATGCGGCACGGTGTGTTGCCACGGACCCTCCACGCCGAGGCCCCGTCACCCGAAGTTGATTGGTCCTCCGGTGGGGTGGCACTGCTGGACCGGGTCCGCGACTGGCCCGAACCGGGCCGGCCGCGCCGGGCGGGCGTCTCCGCGTTCAGCCTCAGCGGAACCAACGCACACATCATCCTGGAACAAGCGCCCGACGACCTCCCCGCGCCGTCGACGGCGCCGGCCCCGGACGGGGTCTCCGTGACCAGGCCGGTGCAGCCACTGGTGCTGTCGGCCCGAGGGCCCGCGGCCCTCCGCGCCCAGGCGGCGCGCCTGCACGCCCACTTGACCGATCGGCCCGAACTGACGCTGGCCGACGTCGCGCGATCGATGGTGACCGACCGCGCCATTCACGATCACCGGGCGGTGGTGCTCGCCGCCGACCGCGAGCAGCTACGCGAGCGACTGGCGGCGTTCGCCGACGACACCCCCGCATCGGGCGCGGACGTCACCGGTGTGGCCGGCCGCGGTGGCCTGGCCGTCGTCTTCACCGGTCAGGGGTCACAACGAGCCGGGATGGGCCGCGAACTGCACCGCCATTTCCCGGTCTTCGCCGCCGCGTTCGACGAGGTGTGCGCGGGACTGGACCCTGCGCTGCGGGGCATCGTCCTCGACGAGGACGATGCCCGGCTGAACACCACCGAGTTCGCCCAGCCCGCGCTGTTCGCGATCGAGGTGGCCCTCTTCCGGCTGTTCGAGTCCTGGGGCATTCGGCCCGACTTCGTCACCGGCCATTCCGTCGGCGAGATCGCCGCCGCCCACGTGTCGGGCGTGCTGTCGCTGGCCGACGCCTGCGCGCTGGTTACCACGCGGGCTCGGCTCATGCAGGGGCTCGCACCGGGCGGGGCCATGATGTCCGTGAACGCCGGTGAGGACGTTGTGGCCGCACTGCTCGCGAAGGGGACGGGGGCCGTCTCGATCGCCGCGGTCAATACCCCGGAGTCGGTGGTCATCTCCGGCGCCGAGCTCGCCGTCAGCGATGTCGGGCAACGCCTCGCCGATGCCGGATACCGCACGAAGCAGCTGGCCGTCAGCCACGCGTTCCACTCCCCGCTCATGGACCCCATGCTCAAACAGTTCAGGTCCGCGCTCGACGGCCTGGAATTCGGGCCGCCGCGGATACCGATGACCAGCAGCGACGTGGCCACCCCCGAGTACTGGGTCCAGCACGTCCGAGGCGCAGTGCGGTTCGCCGACATGGTCTCCGAACTCCAGGCCGGCGGGGTGACCCGCTTCCTGGAGCTGGGGCCGGACGCGATCTTGACCGGCCTGGTCCGCGAATGCGCGACCGGTGAGGACGTCGTCGCCGTGCCCAGCCTCCGGCGAGGCCGTTCCGAGACCGAATCCGTGCTCGCCGGACTGAGCACCCTCTTCGCCGTCGGGGCCGAGGTCGAATGGCCGGCCCTGTTCCCCGCGGTCGGCGCGGGGCAGACCCCGCTGCCGACCTACGCGTTCCAACACCGGCGCTACTGGCCGGATACGCCGGCCACGACACCGGCCGACTCGGACACCGTGGACAGCCGGTTCTGGGGTTTGGTGGAACAGGGCGACCTCGACGCGCTGAGCGCCGAGCTGTCCACCGAGGAACGGGTCGGCCTCGGCGCCGTGCTGCCCGCACTGGCCCGGTGGCGACTCGGGCAGCGCGAGAAGACGACGGTGGACGGCTGGCGGTATCGATTGAGCTGGCGGCCCGTGCCGACCCGCCCTGAGGGCGCGCTCACCGGCACCTGGTTGTTGGCGGTGCCCGCCGGCCGCCGCGCCGATGCATGGGTCGCGCCGATCGAAGCGGCGATGACCGCCGCCGGGGCCGAGGTCCGCGCCCTGGAGATCGGCGAGCACGAGCTGGATCGGGCCGCGCTGGCGACCCGGCTCGATGAGCCGCCGCTCGCCGGGGTGGTCTCGTTGCTGGCGGTGGAGCAGTCCCGCGTACCGGGACACCCGGGCGTGCCGTTCGGTCTGGCCGCGACGGTGTGCCTGGTCCAGGCGCTGGAGGACCGCGAGATCGACGCGCCCCTGTGGTGTCTCACCCAGGGTGCGGTGAACGTCGTCCCCGGCGACGGCCTCGACCATCCCGACCAAGCCCTGCTCTGGGGTCTCGGGCGGGCCCTTGCACTGGAACGCCCCGACCGCTGGGGCGGTCTGGTCGACCTGCCGGGCACCCCCGACGACGCCTCGGCGGCCGGGTTGATCCGCCTGCTGGGTGACGGCGGCACCGGGGAGCAGGCAGCGCTGCGGGACGGCGCGGTTCTGGGCGGACGGCTGGTCCGCGCCGACCCGGATGAGCCGCCGCGCCGGAACTGGCGACCGTCGGGCAGCGTGTTGGTCACCGGCGGCCTCACCGGCCTGGGCGCTCGCACCGCGCGCTGGCTGGCCGAGCAGGGTGCGCCTCACCTCGTGCTCACTTCCCGCCGGGGTCGGCAAGCGCCGGGCGCCATCGAGCTCGAAGCCGATCTCACCGCCCTGGGGTCCGCGGTGACCATCGCTGCCTGCGACGTCGCCGACCGGGGCGAGGTGCAGGCCCTGCTCGCGGATCTTCCCCGCGACCTGCCGTTGACGGCCGTGTTCCACAGCGCCGGGGTGGCCAACGACGGCGTCATCACCGAGCTGACTCTCGACCGGCTCAACAACGTGCTGCGGCCCAAGGTGGACGGAGCGTGGAACCTCCATGAGCTGACTCAGAACCTTGACCTCTCGGCCTTCGTGCTGTTCTCCTCGGCCGCCGGCCTCATCGGCTCGCCCGGCCAGTCGCACTACGCGGCGGGGAACGCCTTCCTCGACGCCCTGGCCTACCACCGGCGGGCGCGCGGTCTGCCGGCCACCGCGATCGGCTGGGGCCTCCTGGCCGGCGGAGGTATGGCCGACGACACCGGCGCGACCGACCGGGCGGGCCGCCGGGGTCTGCACCCGATGGATCCCGGCCAGTCGCTGGCCGGACTGCGGCGAGCACTGGACCACGACGAGATCTACATCGCCATGACGCACGTCGACTGGACCCGATTCATCAAGGCGACCGCAGGCACCGTCAAGTGCGCGGTGATCAGTGACCTGCCCGAGCATCGGGCGGCGTTCCTGGCGGCCGGCGCTGGGGATCGGCTCGCCGAGCCGACCGGCGGGTCCCGGCCGTGGGGGCGGCTGGGTGCTCTGCACGGGGACGAACGTGACGCCGTGCTGCTGGACCTGGTGCAGGCGCAGGTGGCCGAGGCACTCGGTCACAGCTCAACCGAGGCCGTGTCGCCGACCAAGGCGTTCGTTGACCTGGGTTTCGACTCCCTCGCTGCGGTCGAGCTGCGCAACCGGCTCGTCGCGGCGACGGGGCTGACGCTGCCGGTGACGCTCACCTATGACCACCCGACCTTGCTCGCGCTGCGTGACTTCCTGCGGACGGCGATGTTCGGCGCGGACGCCGACCAGGCCGAGTCCGCGCTGGCCGAGCTCGACCGGCTGGAGGGGATGCTCTCGGCAGTGACGGCAGACAACAGCATCGACGAGTCGGTCAGGAAGCAGGTGCTGCAGCGAGTCCAGAAGATGGCTGCCGCGCTCGGCGATCAAGGCGGCCATTCCAAACAGAGTCGGCTCATCGCGAACGCCGACGACGATGAACTGTTCGACTTCATCAATCGAGAACTGGGCGGTCAAAGCCAGTGAACCGGGACCAGTGGGCCAGGGCTCCTCAGTTGATTCCCTCGCTTCGACACTCGACAGCAAAGGACACATCCCATGACTGACTCCACCGAGGCCGACCTGTTGAGCTGGGATTTCATCCAGGACCCGTACCTGACCTATCGCGAGATGCGCGCCGGGACGGGCCCTCGGCGGCTCATCATCAAGACGTTGGGCGCGGGCTTGCACGCGTGGCTGGTGGCCGCCGAGTACGGCGATGTGCGCCGGCTGCTGGCCGATCCGAGACTCTCGAAAGCGGCGGCGAATGCCGGACCGATCATCGCCAAGCACAGTACGGAGGCCGCCTCGGGCGCGGCGATCACATCAGAGAGCATGCTGTTCAGCGATCCGCCGCAGCACTCGCGGTTGCGCCGGTTGTTCGGCCGGGCGTTCACGATGCGCCGGACAGAGAATCTGCGCCCGCGGATCGAGGAACTCACCGATCAGGTGCTTGGTTCGATCCCCGCCGGAGCCGAGATCGACCTGGTGGAGTCGGTGGCGATGACCATCCCCATTGCGGTGATCGGCGAACTACTAGGCGTGCCGCGCGCCGCCCACCACGATCTTCGCCGGTGGAATCGCACGCTGACCAGTGTCGATTCGGAGCAGCCGGAGAAGTATCGGGCATACATGGCGTCGCTCGAGTATTTCCGCAACTTGATCGCCGAGAAGGTGAGAAGTCACGACACCGCCGACGATCTGATCAACGCAATGGTCGATCCGGGCAGCGAAGAGCGATTCGACGAGTCCGAGCTACTTACCACCATCTTCCTGGTGATGAACGCGGGGTATGAGACCACCGCGAACTTGATCAGCAGCTCGGTATACGCTCTGCTGAAGCATCCTGACCAGCTGGAGCTGTTGCGCGGAGATGCCACCCTGATACCGAACGCGGTAGAAGAGTTTCTGCGTTATGAAAGTCCGTTGAGCCTTTCTACATTGCGCTACACCATCGAACCCGTGGAAATCGGCGATACTATCATTCCCGCCGGCGAGGTGGTATTCTTGGCATTGTCATCGGCGAATCGGGATCCGGTCCGGTTCGCGGAACCGGACCGGCTGGACATCCGCCGTAATGCTGCTGCACACCTGGCCTTCGGTCATGGTATCCATCATTGTGTCGGCGCACCGTTGGCGCGACTCGAGGGTCAGATCGTGCTGGCTCGGCTATTGGAGAAATTCCCGCGCTGGGAAGCGGCCGAGCCGCTGGATCGACTCAGCTGGCGTTACACCCTGCAGTTCCGCGGCTTGGAGCGGCTACCGGTGAGGTTGTACGCATAACCATTAACACCTTCTCCAACGAGAATGGAGCGGATCTATGTCAGCAGAAGTAATCGAGCGATTCTTCAAGAGCTCGGGGGACGGCGACATCGAGACTGCCGTCGCATGTTTCGCCGATGACGGGAAGTGGATCACGCCAGACGGAGACGGAATCGGTACGGTGCACACCAAGGATCAGATCGGCGATCTGATCAACAGTATGAACGCGATGCGTGAAAAAATGATCGCCTCCGGGGTCGACGGGAAGTTCGAGCCGCCGATCATGTTCGGTGAGAACGAGGGGCTGGTTCGGTGGACCGTCGAGTCCAATGACGGAAAGGTGGTTAATCGTGGTGTTGACCTCTTCATCCTGAGCGACGGAAAGATTGTGCTCAAAGACGTCTATCGCAAGGTCTGAAACGCTCGATCGAGAAAGGGACGAAGTTATGCTCAACAGCTACGAGGATCTGGTCGAGACAACGATCAGTGCCACCACCGACGTCGACGACCTTCAAAATCTCCGGGTTGGGCTGAGTGGTAGCTACCAGCATGCCCTGTTTACCAAGTCCGGTGAAAAAGTGGCCACCACCTCAGGCGGATGGAAGGTTCGCTATCAGCGAGAATCCGACAAGCAGTTCATGGCTTATCTGACCAACGAAGTCGTCTTCGAGGATGGGTCCGGAACGATCCTGGTTGCCGGTTGGATCGATCTGGGATCCCTTCTGTCGGGAGACTGGGCCTATTACCCGAGTGTAGGTGTCAGCGGCCGGTACCTCGGCCAGACGGGCTTCATGGCCTGGCGTCCTTACGATCTCGGTAAGAAAGACGGAGCCGACGTCAAACTGATCATGTTTGCGGCTGCCGAATGAAAAGTCTCGCGATTTCTCCTTTTTCTGACGTGGAGGTCCAGAAATGAGCCGGATGGCCGGAAAAGTCGCGCTGATCACTGGGGCCGCGCGCGGAATGGGACGTTCGCATGCGGTGCGACTCGCCGAAGAGGGGGCGGATATCGTAGCCATCGACGTGTGCGAAGAACTCGAAACCGCACCGTACCCGGGGAGCGAGCCGGGCAAGATCTTGATGCCACGGCGAAAATGGTCGAACAGCTGGGTCAGCGAGTCATCGCACGCCAGGCGGATACCCGTGACCTCAAGGCGCTGCAGAGTGTGGTCGATGAGGCGATAGCTGAGTTCGGCCATATCGACGTCGTCTGCGCGAATGCTGGAATTTCCAGCTTCGGGCTCGCCTGGGAACTCACAGAAGAGGCCTGGCAAGAAGTTATCGATGTCAACCTGACGGGATCGTGGAAAACCGTTAAAGCGGTGATTCCCCACATGATCGAACGGAATGAAGGCGGATCAATAATCTTCATCAGCTCCGTACAAGGGCTGATCGGCGTGCCGACCATGGCGCACTACACCGCATCCAAGCATGGCATGGTCGGGTTGATGCGTGCCCTGGCGGCAGAGCTGGCACAATACAACATACGTGTGAATTCAGTAAATCCGGGAAATGTCCGCACGCCGATGGTCGACAATGCCCTGATGCGAAAAATGTTCCTACCCGGAGTGTCCGATCCGACGTCCGAGGATGCGGATAATGTAATGAAACAGATGAGCGCGTTGCCTACCGGCTGGATCGACCCGCGCGAAATCAGCGACGCGGTGCTGTATCTGGCATCACATGAGGCGCAGAATATCACCGGGATCGTCCTTCCCGTGGACGCCGGAATGATGTTCCCCAGCAAATTGCGATAGGACTGAGATAGCCGGCCGGCCCGCGTCGGTGGGAGGTGTCGTGTCGGCCGAAGCCTTGAAGCATTCCGAAGAGTCGCAGATCTGTCGCGAATTCCAGTGCATGAACACGTTGTCGGAGGTTTTCAACATGGCGGATACCACGCTCTCGTCCCTGGCCAGTCGATTCGAAATTATTGAGCTGACGGCCAGATATTCTTATCTGCTCGATACCAACCAGATCGACTCTCTGCTGGATCTGTGGAGCGACGACGATCCGACGTTCGATATCGAGGAATTTGGCCTGGGAAAAGCCATCGGGAAAGACCAGATCCGGAACTATCTCGAGGTTGCTATTTACGGGCAGAATGAGAACCTCTGCCATCTGGCGGCCAATCACGTCATCAACGAGATCTCTGAATCCAAGGCTTCCGGTACGTGCCATGTACTTGCCCTGGCCGATGTGCGGGCAGGCGGTACTTCGCAAGCTACCGCGTATTACACGGATCAATACGTTCACGAGAACGGGATGTGGAAGTTCTCCGCCCGAAAGGTGAAGCCACTGACCGTGCCGGCGGCTGGCAACTTCCAACTTCCGAGGTAAACCAGACGGCTGCTGCCCGATCCGATCTTCGGTGTTCAGGACTTTCGCCGGCCGCACGGCCTGAGAGAGGAGAAGCGTGCGCGCGTCAAACACGAGTGGCGGATCCTGGATCAGACCGCTGCGATACTCGGCCCAGCGCAGTCAGGTGCACCTTGTCTGCTTTCCATTCGCGGGCGGTTCAGCAGGGTATTTCCACTCGCTGGCCAGGTCGCTCGAGCCGGACATCTCGGTGCTTGGAGTCCAGTATCCGGGTCGACAGGACCGCCGGCACGAGCCTTTGATCGAGGATATCGGTCAGCTCGCCGATGAAATTTGTGAGGCGTTGATCCCGTGGGAAACGCGGCCACTCGCACTTTTCGGTCATAGCATGGGTTCGCTGGTGGCATTCGAGGTGGCACGTCGCCTCGAGCGAGATAATCGACGCCTGCCGCTCGCATTGATTGCGTCTGGGCGCCCCGCCCCGTCGTGTCATCGTGACAAGGCTCCTTATGCGACCGACGATGACAGCCTCATTGCCAACCTTCGATGGCTAGGTGGAACTGACCCGGCTCTCCTCGACGATGACGAGATGACGCGCCTGATGCTTCCGGTGATCCGTGGCGATTATCGGGCCGTTGCGACTTATCGTGCGCCGACAACAGAGCCGACGGTGCACGTGCCGATCGTGGCGATGACCGGGGATCACGATCAGAGCGTGTCGTTCGAGGAGGCGAGTGCCTGGCGAGGACATACAACGCGGTCCTTCGAGATCAAGGTCCTGGCCGGAGGTCATTTCTTCATACATGAGCACACCGGCGAGATAGCCGACTATGTCAGGTGTGTGCTCTCCGACCTCCGGTCCGGACCCTCTCGATACGGCATCCGAGAGCCGAGGTGATTCACGCGAGCCCTTGCCCGCGCCGCCGCCCCTGCTCGTCTGGATGGCCGAGGAAGGGCTGCTCGGCCGCAAGGCCGGCCAGGGCATCTACCGCTGTTCCTGACGGCCGCGATCGTCGGTCCCGAATGCCTGCACAGAGGAGACTACTTGCTTGTGGACGCTCGATCGGGTGCCTGGCTGCGCCGCTGCCTGCCAGCGGCATACGACCGGCGGCTTCGCGATGCGGCGTTCCCCGGCGGCCACTTCTTCCTGAGGGACCACGCCGTGGAGATCAACCGGCTGATCGGCGAGTGGTTGGCCGGGGTGGCCGCCCGCCAGCCGGTCCCATGACGAGAACCAGAACGGAGTCCCGCCCCGGACCATCCCCATTTACCGACCGCGAGCCTCGTGCGGAAGAAGCTCGGCGCGTACGGCGCCAGCGCGCTCGGGCCTTCATGATGTCGGCGAACAGCTCGGCCGCGTCGCCGGCGGCGATCCGCCGACCGTCCGGCGAAAACTCCTTCACGCCGACGGACTTCGCATGGCGCCCCGGGCCGGGCGTTGAAGCGACCGTCACGTTGGTATTGCGTCCCGAGGGGATTGTGAGGATCATCGGTGCTAATGTGGATGTATCGGATTAAGGGTGACTGTGTTCGCCCTTGTTAGTGCCTCAGGCGGTCGCCCTCCTACTGAACCTGGCGCCATCCTGCTTGTCGCGCGGCTGCTCGGGATGGTCGCGAACAGGTTCGGCCAGCCCGGTGATCGGCGAGATCCGGGCCAGCGTCCTCGTCGGGCCCACCCTGCTCGGCGGCTTCATTTCCAACACCTTGTTCCCCGGCTAACGTCGGGTCGGCGCGGCGCGCGACAATCTTGCGCAGTTCATCGGTACGCGCACGTACTCGTAACGAACCGCTCCTTACGAAGACGTACTCGTAATGAACCACTCCTTACGAAGGAGGGATCGTGCATGATAGAACGAGAGTTTGAACTCGCTGAGCTGACTGCAGCCTTTGCCGAGACCGCCACCGAGGGTGTGCGCGTTGTCGTGCTCAAGGGGGTTGTCGGGACCGGCAAGACAGCGCTGATCGATGAGTTCGGCGCCCGGGCCCGTGGCGCCGGGGCGCGACTGCTCCGCGCCAGTGGGGCGCCGACGGAATGCTCGCTTTCCCTGGGCATCGTGCGCCAATTGCTTGCCGGTGAGGTCTTTGACCGCGATACGGCGGTGATCGTCGGCGGTCTGCTCGACCACCAGCTGCTTGCCGATGCGGCATCCGACGGGGTGAGTCGCTCTCGGGTGCTGGACGGGCTGGCGACGGCCGTACTGGAGCTGGCCGGCCAGAGCTCAGTGGTGATCGCCATTGACGACACGCAATACCTCGACGCGTTCTCCCAGGACTGGCTTATCTATCTGATCCGCCGTGCCGGGCTCGCCCGAATCCTGATAGTCCTTGGCTGGCGCGACGATATCGAACTGTCCCCGAGCAACGCCTGGCTACTCTGCGACGAGCTCGGCCTGGGCAGGCCTGCTCCCGGCTGCTGCTGCTGCCTCCGCTTTCGTTGCGCGGCGTCGCTGAGCTGATGACCGAGCGACTCCTCTTGTCCGGTGCGACGGAACTGGCCGCGAAGGCACACCAGCTCACCGGTGGTAATCCGCTGCTCCTGCACGCGTTGCTGGAGGACAGTTGGGCTGCCACTGGCGGCGATGGCCCGCCGGCCGAGCTAGGCACAGGGCCCGCGCTTGAGCGGGCAGTCGAGCTCGTCCTGCGCCGGTGCGATCCGGTAACGCTGCGGGTCGCGGGTGCGATCTCGGCGATAGGCGAGCCGTCGCGGTTCGCGTTGCTCGGCCAGCTCGTCGGCGCCGCGCCGGACCGGGTCGCCGCAGCAATGCGTGTGCTGACCCAGATCGGTCTGGTGGAAGCCGGCCGGATACGGCACCCGATCATCGCCAGCGCCGTGCTCAACACCTTCTCAGCCGCTGACCGATCCGAGCTGCGCTGGCGCGCAGCGGATCTGCTCAGGGCCTGCGGCGCGGACTCCTTGACAATCGCGGAGCACTTCGTCGCCTCCGGCCGTTTCGACGACCCGTCGGCCGTACCGTACCTGGTTGAGGGGGCGCAGCAGGCGCTGGAGGAGGGCTACTCGTGGCGGGCCACAGAGCTGCTGCGGCTGGCGTACCAGGTAGACACCGATGTCCAGCGTAGGGTGGAGACTCTGGCCTTGCTGCTGCGGGCGGAGTGGCGGGTCGATCTGGGAGCCTCGGTCGGCCATCTGTCCGAGCTGACCGACCCGATGCTGAGCGGTCGGCTTCGGGGTCGGCACGCGACGCTGCCCATCATCATCATGATGGTCCAGGGGCGGGTGTCCGATGTTAGCTCCGTGCTCTCCCGGCTGGCGGCCGACTTGCCGCCGGACTCCCGGTCCTCATGGGGGTTCGAGATGATGCAGACATGGCTGGCCGACATGTATCCGGGCATCTTCCGTCGAGCGGTCGGCGAGAGCAGGACGGACGGCACACCGATCACGCCTCCGGCCGCTATCGGTTGTCGATTCCTCGAACACTTTAAGAGAACCCGCCACCAGGGGGCAACCGCGGAACGCTTGGTCCAAGCGGACGAGGCGCTTTGGCATCAGCCGCTGACCGAGATCAATCTGTTGCCGCTCATTCTCGCGTTGCACACGATGGTTTACGCCGAGCGATTGGAGGAAGCGGAACGGCGGTGCCGGGAACTGATGCGGACCTGTCTCAAACTCCAGGCGCCGACTTGGCATGCGCTGTTTTGCGCGATCGCAGCAGAAATTGCCTTGCGCAGGGGCTCGCTCAGCGTCGCGGCTACCCGGGCAGCCGCCGCGCTCGAACTCATCCCGGTCGCCGAATTGGGCGTGATGGCCGGTGTGCCGTTGAGCACCCTGCTGACGGCGCAAACGCTGCAGGGCAAACACGATGAAGCGGCGCGCACGCTCGCCCTGCCAGTGCCGGACGTGATGTTCGAGACGCCTTTCGGCTTGTTCTATCTGTTGGCGCGCGGCCGTCACTATGTTGAGCGCGGGCTCGCGCATATGGCTCTCGATGATTTCCAGGCCGTCGGTGACCTGCTCGACCAGTGGGGGATGGCACAGACCGGGGCGTTGCCGTGGCGCACGGAGATGGCCGCCGCTCACCTGCAGCTCGGGGACCGCGAGGTAGCCGCACGCTATGCTCGCGAGCAGCTAAGCCGGATCGGCAAAGGCGGCCACTTGCGGGTGCGCGGGCGCACCTTGCGGCTGCTGGCGGCGACCCGCGAACTGCGCCTCCGGCCACCGGCGCTGCGCGATGCCGTGGACGTCCTGCATCGAAGCGGGGACAAGTTTGAATTGGCGAGTGCGCTCGCCGCCCTGCACGATGCGTACACCAAACTCGGTGAGGCCTGGCCGGGCGCGGTCAGTGGCACGCAAGGCCAACAGCATCAGGAAGGCGTTCTCCGCGGAACAGCCCGATCGGCGGGCCGGCGCGCCGGACGTGCTGGAGGAGACGGAAGTCGACATGCTCATGCTCAGCGATGCGGAGCGCAGAGTCGCCAAGTTCGCAGCAAAGGGCCTGACCAACCGGGAGATCGCCGGCAGGCTCTACCTCACCACCAGCACGGTCGAGCAGCACCTGACCCGGATCTACCGCAAACTGGGTGTCAGCTCACGGGTGCAGCTGCTGTCCCGACTCGGGTCCCAACCGGCCCTCCCGCGCCTGGCTAGGCCGTTGGAAGGCGGATTAGTATCCCCACCGGAAGGGGCGATCGGAACACCAGTGAGGCCGCGTTTTCGCAGCTCATGTGCCATGCAGCGTATTCCGGTGCCTCCTGTGTCACCTTGTGGTGCTGTAGACCGTTATATTGCGCTGTCCACGGACGTATAGCGGACGGGCGTCCGGGCGATTAGGACGGTCGGTGTGCATAGATACGACGGTTGGTGCACCCTCGGCGTTTTCACGGACGGCCACGCTAGGGGGCGGCAGAATCATTCCTAGGGGCTCCCCTGCTCATCGCGAACGGATATCCTCTATGACATTCTCGGACGCACTCAGAAGCATAAGCAGCGAGCTCATCCCGTTCACCTCTTGACTTCCTGCTGCACGGGGGATCGTTATCGTTACCCGCGAGAGTCGCCGACGGCTCGTTCGGTGCGATTGAAGGGCAGGAACCGGGCGCGGACGAGGGGATCCAGGATTTTGGCAAGACGACCTTGGACGTTTCATTCCCGGTGTTTGCGAAGATAGACGTGAACGGACCGCCTATTAAGCGTTACGAGCCTCCGGTGCCGCCCGCCAGTATAAAAAGGCTCCAGGGAACCCCTTAAAAGCAACCGTACTAGGGACTGTTTAGGGGGAGCGTTTATGGGGGTTACATTGGAATCGACATCCTGTATTGTCAGTCTTGGTATTCCGCGATGACCGGGATTTCAGGCGACCCAGAGCATAATTACGGCCCCGCCCACCCCGGGCGATTAACCGCATGTCGCGTGACATCAATGAGCGAGAAAACCAACTGGGAGGCTAAGTGGTATCGCTGACCGAAGAAGTTATCCGGGGCACCGATCCGAGCGAATTGAGTCGCATTCCGGTACCTGACGACTTCGTAGCTGCTCACCTGCGGAAGGAAGACGTCGGCATCTTCGCCGACAGTGCCGATAAGGACGTGCGCAGGTCGCTGCGGGTGGGCCGGGTGCCGATGCCGGAGGTGGCGCCAGACGAAGTGCTAGTGGCCGTCATGGCCAGCTCGATCAACTACAACACCGTTTGGTCGGCGACGTTCGAGCCAGTCTCCACCTTTGACGCGCTCAAGCGGATGGGCAAGGAGGGCGGCTGGGACGTCCGCCATGACCAGCCGTTCCACGTGGTAGGTTCCGATGCCTCGGGGATCGTCGTCAGGACTGGTTCCAGCGTCCGCCGGTGGCACGTGGGCGACCGTGTCATCGTCTGCCCGGTGGTGGCGGACACCGAGGATCCGCTCACCCACGCTGACGGCATGCTCTCCAACATGCGTGCCTGGGGCTATGAGACAAACTTCGGCGGCATGGCCGAGTACACCGCCGTCCGCAGCAGCCAGCTAGTCCCCAAGCCGGCCCATCCGACCTGGGAGGAAGCCGCCTGCATCCCGCTCTGCGGCGCCACCGCGTACCGAATGCTCATCGGTGAGCACGGCGCCCGCATGAAGCAGGGCGACATCGTCTTGATCTGGGGAGCGGTCGGCGGCCTTGGCTCGTTCGCGGTCCAGATGGTCAAGAACAGCGGCGGCATCCCGGTCGGAGTGGTCAGCTCCGAGCGCAAGGGAGAACTGGTCCGCAAGCTCGGCTGCGACATCGTGATCAACCGGCAAGAGATCGGCATCGGAGCCGAGGTCGAGCCGGGGCCGCGAACGGTGCAGACGGCCAAGCGCCTTGGCCGGGCAATCAGGGAGAGGGTGGGCGAAGACCCGCACATCGTCTTTGACTACGTCGGCAAGGCGACCTTCGGCCTTTCCGTCATCGTGGCGCGCCGCGGCGGGGCCGTCGTGACCTGCGGATCGAGTTCTGGCTACGAGCACACGTACGACAACCGCTACCTCTGGATGAACCTCAAGCGCATCGTCGGCAGCCACGGGATGAACCTCCACGAGGCGACCGAGACGATGCGGCTGGCCAAGCTGGGCAAGCTGGCCCCCGTTCTGTCCGCTGTCTACCCGCTCGCGCAGGCTGCCGAGGCGACCCGGCTAGTGCAGGAGAACGCCCACACCGGCAAGGTCGGCGTCCTGTGCATGGCACCCGAGGCAGGCCTTGGCGTGACTGACCATCAACTGCGCGCCCGGCTCGGCGAGCAGTGGCTCAGCCCGCTCATGCCTACACCGTAGCCGCACGAGAGACGAGACCTCCCAGACACATGACCGCTACCGCGTTCGAGTCACTTACCCAGGCGGCCCTAACCCTTCCGATGGTGTCGCAGATCCGAGCCGAGAGGCAGGGCGACGACCTCGCGTACGTGTTTCTGCACGACGGCGAAACCCCCGAGCAGACCCTGACCTACGGTCAGCTCGACACGGCGGCGCGGTCCCGCGCCGCCGCCCTTGACGCGGCCGGTGTCGGCGGCGGCACCGCGATCCTCGTCTACCCGTCAGGACTTGAGTTCGTCAAAACGTTGCTTGGCTGCATGTACGCCGGGATCAGCGCTGCGCCGGTGCAGGCGCCGACCCGGCGCCGCAGCCTCCAACGGGTCCGCCGGATCGCCGACGACGCCGGCACCTCGACGATCCTGACCACGTCCGCGCTCCGTCACGAGCTGCTCGAGAACTTCGGTGACCAACCGGAACTGGCCGGGCTCACCGTGCTGGCCACCGAGCTGATGGAGTCCTATCCCGTCGATGGCTGGGTCGGCCCGGCCGACGCCGACGACATCGCGCTGCTCCAGTACACCTCGGGCTCCACCGGGACTCCCAAGGGCGTCGAGGTAACCCATGCCAACTTCCGCAGCAACGTCGCCGAGACCGTCGCCCTGTGGCCGGGCCGCGCTGACGGAACGATCGTGAGCTGGCTACCGCTGTTCCATGACATGGGGCTGATGTTCGGCGTGGTGATGCCGCTGTGGGCAGGGGTGCCCGCCTACCTGATGACCCCGCAGGCGTTCATCAGGCGGCCGGTGCGCTGGCTGGAGGCGATCTCCCGGTACCGTGGCACGCACGCCGCCGCGCCGAGCTTCGCCTACGAGCTCTGCGTGCGCGCGGCCGCCAAGGACGGGATCAGCGCGGATCTCGACCTGTCCTCGTGGCGGGTCGCTGTCAACGGGGCCGAGCCGGTGCGCTGGGGTACCGTGCTGGCGTTCGCCGAGGCATACGCCACGGCCGGCTTCCGGCTAGAGGCCATGTGCCCCGGTTACGGGCTGGCCGAGAACACGCTGAAGCTCAGCGGTACGCCCGAGGACCGCGCGCCCCTTGTGCTGCGACTCGACGCCGAGGCCCTCGCGCAGGGCCGGGTAGTGCGGCTCAGCGACGAGCGGCCGGGCGGCGTTCCAGTGGTGGGGTGCGGCATCACCATGGGCGCCTCACAGGTGTCCATCGTCGACCCGGCCACCGGCATTGCCTGCCCGCCCGACCAGGTCGGGGAGATCTGGATCAGCGGGCCCTGCGTCGCTCGCGGGTACCACGGCCGACCGGTGGAGAGTGCCGAGACCTTCGGTGCCCGGATCGTGGGCGAAGAGGCGAGGGGCACCTGGCTGCGCACGGGTGACCTGGGCTTCCTCCACGAGGGTGAGGTCTTCGTGGCGGGTCGGCTGAAGGATGTGATCATCCACCAGGGCCGCAATTACTACCCGCAGGATATCGAGCTGTCGGCGGAGCGGTCGGATCCCGCGCTCCATCCCAACTGTGCCGTGGCCTTCTCCGTAGATGACGGCAAGACGGAGGGGATCGTGCTGCTTGTCGAGGCCAGCGGTCAGGCACTGAGAAACGGCGGTGCCGAATCGCTGCGCGCCCGCGTACGCGACGCCGTACTTGACGGCCAGCGGCTCACGATCGACGAGATCCTGCTGGTGCGGCGCGGATCGCTGCCCAAGACCACCAGCGGCAAGGTGCAGCGCCGTGAGGCCCGTCGCCGCTACCTCGAGGAAGGGTTCGGCAGCCTGGCCGGGATCCGGATTCCGGTGGTGGGCGGATTAGGGCAGCATGGAACTGAACGGCGCTCCAGCCAGAGCCCTTCCAGACCGCCTGAACGATAGCCTGTGCCGCGAAGAACTCGAGCGTGGCGAGCCAGCATATCCCACCGGATATAAGACGCCACGCGGGACCCTGTCCCGCTACCGCTGCGGGAGATCCTTTCGTGTGCCCCACTGTTCCCGTCTCCTTTATTATCCCGCAATGAATTTAACTCTGAGTGCGCATGCGAGCTTGGAATCTTGGCATTCCAAGGCACGCCAGGAACGTCTGGTTAAATCCAGGAGGAACTGCCTCCGTAAAAGGGAAATAACTGCGGCGATAATGCCGGGGCGGCGGCGGTCTCAGCCGGCCAGCATTTTCTGTATGGCCTGGCGGCTGACGCCGAGCTCCCGGGCGATCTCGGCCTGGGAGAAGCCCTCGGCGATGAGGCCGCGGAGGATATCCCGGCGCTCGGCGTGGAACTGCTGCGCCAGGCGCATGTGCCGTAGGGCCTCGTCGCGGACTTCCCTCAGCCGCTTGAAGGTCTCCTGGCGGGCTGAGATGTCGGCATTCTTCCCTGTCATGCGTCCAGTATGGGCAGCCCGGAGTTGCGCGCCGAGACCGACCAGGCACTCGAGCGGGTCCTGGACGTGCTCGCGCGGCTTGCCGCCCTCGGCAAGGTCGGCAGCGTCCTGGCCGTGCCCGGCGCGGACGCGACCATGCCGCCCGGCCGGCCGGGACGGGTCCTGGCTCCAGGTCGCCAGCGGGCCGGAGTCCGCCGCCAACCCCGACAACATTCAGGAGCGGCGCTGGTGGACCCTGGCGGAACTCGCCGCCACCAGCCAGACCGTCTACCCTGCCGAACTCACCGAACTGGTCAGGGACATCCTGGCCTCCGGCTCGCCGCTAGCCTCAATCGTTCAGGCGCCCGAGGACCGGTTGCTGATTGTGCTTTCTTCCGTTTTTGATCCTCGTGTCTGTTTCGGTTCCGGTCGCGGGGTGCGCGCGGTTCCCGGGTGTGCCCGGGTGCGCGCCGGCTCCGACCGCGCCGGGAGGGTCTCCTTCCGTGTCGCTGTGGTTGCTGATGCTGGTCAGGTCAGTGCTGGCAGGGCGCAGAGCCGCTGCCAGCACTCCAGGAAGGCGTCCGCCCAGGGCCAGCTGTCGCTGATGGCGAGGGTGCGCTGGCGGGCGTGGCGGGCGAGCCGGGCGGGCAGGTGCCAGACGCGGTAGCGGAGGGTGCCCGGGTCGGCGTTCTTTAGTTCTTCGTCGTCGGCGTGGCCGAGGAGGCGGGTCCGGGCGGCCAGGTCGGCGGCGATGTTTGCGGCGATGACCCACCCGGCGTTGACCTGCCAGGTCTTGGAGGGCAGGTTGCGCAGGCCCATGGCCTTGGCGGTGCGGACCCCGGCGGTCTCGACGACGGCGTGCTCGCGGTGCAGGACGTCGATGTACTGGGGATGGTGGCTGCCGGGGACGCCGGGGATCCCGGTTTCGGGGACGTTTGTGCAGATGATGTTGTAGCGCCAGCCGGTTCGCTTCTCGTAGTCGGTGAGGTTGCGCATCTGGCGGCGGGACGGCTTGACGCGCCGGACGATCCAGCGCAGCCCGCCCGGCCAGTTCTCCGCCCTGGTCATCAGGCCGGTGACCTCGGCGACGTCCGTGTCCTTCTCCGGGGTGCCGTCCTGGGCGGCACCGGGCTTCCACGCGCCCGGGGGCAGGAGCCTGATGGCGTCCTCGTCCGCGTCGGTGATCATCCACCCGGTTGTGAACAGGACTTTCCTGCGCGGCGAGGCCAGGGACAGGAGGTGCTTCACGAGGTCGTGGCTGGCGCCTGCCCCGTCCACGCGGACGAGGATCTTGCCCCGGAACCGGGCGGGGACCTGGCGCAGGGCCATGGTGAGGACTTCCTCGTGGTCGGTGAAGGTGTTCGAGCCGGCGTTGCCGGGGCGGAGCTTCATGGCCAGGCACTCGCGGGTGTTGCGGCACCAGGCGCCCAGCGGGTGGAAGCCGTCGCCCTTCTTCCAGGTCGGGGAGGCGCCTTCCTTGTCTGAGCTGGCGGTGACGAGGGTTGCGTCCATGTCGATGACGACCCAGCCCGTGAGGGTCTTGCCCGCGATCACGGGCCAGGGGAACCCGGCGGCGGTGCCGGCGATCAGCGTCCAGGCGTGCGCGCGTGCCTTCGCGCGGGCCGCCGCGATCCGGTCCAGCATCCGCGGGGTCCCGGCCAGGTCCAGGGCACGGCGGACGGTCGGCCCGCTCGGCGCGGCCCCCAGCAGCGGGGCGAGGTGGACGAGCAGGCCGACGTCGCTCATGCTCGTGGCCCCGAGCGCGATCGCCGCCGCCATCGAGACGAGCGCAATTCCCCGGTCGATCAGCGGTGACGTGCGCTTTTGCTTCAGCGCGCCGGACAGCAGGCCGGTGAGGCCAGCCTGGTCGGCGGCCTTGCGGAGCAGGATGGCGCCGGCGTGGCCGACGAGTCCCTTTCCGCCGGCGGTGACCTTCAGGGCATGGTCCCACCCGTTATGCTGCATGGCGAGGAGCGCTCCAGTTCAGGGGATTATGGCGTGTGGTAACCCGTAATCTCCCAGAACCAGGGCGCTCTTCGCCCCGCAGGCCGGCAAGACGGCCGGCCGCCGACGCGGTCCCGCCGCTCCCGCCCGCCATGATGCGAACCCCGGATCCCGGGCCACGGGAAAGCCGCAGGCCCGCTCAGCTCACCACTAGCGCCGAATAGAGAGTGCCGATCACCCGGCGGCGCTTCGGGCAGTGTCCCAGCCGCCTGGGATGATGACCGCTATGTCCGGTCAGATATGGGTGGCGCTCATATCAGTGAGCGGCGTCGTTCTCGGCGGCGCGCTGTCCTACCTCGTCCAGTACAGCACCCAGCGGTCAGCTGAGCACGGTGAACAGCAACGGCAGGAGATGACGCTGGCCGAGACCAGGCGCGCGGAACGGCTGGCGCTCCTGGAACGGTTCATCGACGTGGCGGCCGAAGCGGAACGCCAGGCTTTCACCCGGCCTGCTTCCGGGTGGGAGGATACCGACGCCTGGTACCTCCGGACCCGGGACATCATGAACAAGCTGTGGGTCGCGGAGCGGCTCATCCGCGTCCAGTTTCCCCTGCCCGTGCACGACGCGGCACGTGCATACTTCCTCGACATCAACCGGACCGTATGGGAAGGACTGCCCGACGGCGAGAGCGCACGGGACTACCTCGAGGACAACCGGCTGGCGTTTCTCGACGCAGCCCGAGCGGTCATGGGCTAGGGGAGCCCAGATCACCCCGCACCCAAAAGGTGCGTGCCCATCCTGGCCTACACATCGCGAAACCCCAGCTCACAGCCATAGCAAATCGCCGACCATTCAACTTCCCGGCAGTGCTGAATAGCGGAGGCTGGTTCGACGTATCCGGGCCGTCGGTGGTGCCTCAAGGCGGCATGTCAACCGAACGCCCGACCCTAGTTGCTGTTCACGGCGGTCCCGGCCTGGACCACGTGAACCTGAAGGCAGAGCTGGAACCGCTCGCCAGCCACGTTCAGGTCCTCTACTACGATCAGCGCGGGCACGGCCGCAGCGACCGCGGTACTCCCGAGTGCTGGAACCTGCAGACCTGGGCCGATGACCTGCGGCGGCTGTGCGACGCTCTTGGACTGGTCAAACCAGTGGTACTCGGCAGCAGCTTCGGTGGTCACGTGGCCCTTGCCTACGCCGGGCTCTACCCCAGCCATCCGGGCGGCCTCATCCTGGCCAACACCACCGGGGGGCGGTCCGACCACCGGCGCAGCGTCGAGGTATTCCGCCGGCTGGGCGGCGGCGAAGCAGCCGCGGCCGCCGAACGCGACTTTGCTGACCCGACCGATGATTCCCTCGCCGAGTTCCGCCGCGTCTGCCATCCGCTCTACAGCAGCAAGCCAGACACCATCGATGAACTGCGGCAGCGGCGTAGCCGGCCGATCGAGACTACCGACGTCAACCGGCACTATTTCCGCGATGAAGCGTCACGCTTCGACCCGTGGAGTGTGCTGGACATGATCGAGTGCCCGGTGCTGATCCTGGCAGGGGAAGACGACCCTGTCTGCCCGCTCCCGATTGCCGAGAGCCTTGCTAGCAAGCTCCCTGCTGATTCCACCCGCCTCTTGCGTCTGCCCCGCGCGCGTCACACCATCTTCCGCGACCGGCCTGATATCGCCTTCCCGGCTGTCGAGGAGTTCGTCAGACGCATCAAGAGCAGCGAACTGACCGCCACGGCGAGAGGTTGACGAGCGGACGGCGGCACTGTCTGCATATGCCGCCGACTCAGGCTTAATCACGGGGGCTTGCGGCCTGTCGGCGCTCGCCGGCGCCTTGCGGCCGCAGAGCGATGACCCGGACTGCCGGGTGGTCGAGGGCCAGCAGAAGGGCGTTGCCGCGGGCGGTCGGCCGCATGGGGTGTCCGGGGCTGGAGCGGTGGTAGCAGCTGCCCTAGAGGACAAGCTCATGCATGGAGGAGCTTGATTTCAAGCGTCGGCGCGATGATATGCATCGCTTGCGGCGTCGTCATCGGGAACGTGATCGTCGTCAGCTTCATGCAGACCTATGTCCCGCCCGGCATACTTGGCCGGGTCAGCTCCGCGACCAGGGCCGTCGGCTACGCCATGATGCCCGCCGGGGCGCTGCTTGCCGGAGCCCTCGCCGCCGCTCTCGGGACCAGGGGCGCCTTGTGGATACTCACCGCCCTGATCGCCGCGTGTGGTCTGTTGTACCTGGTGACCCCCATGCGGCAGCTGCGCGACCTGCCGCAGCGACCAGCGGCGAACGCCGTCCCCGCACCCAGCACCCCGGGCCAGACTCCCCCGAAGGCGCAGGCGAATCCTGGCTAAGTCGCAGCATCGCACGCCCCGGTCCAGCGAGGAAAACGAGGAAGCAGACCCCGGCGCGGTGTCCCAAGTGCGACGCTTGTCACCATGAGGGGGAAGAACCGATACACCATGGCCTGGGCGTTCCTGCCGCTGTTCCCGCCGGAGTCTGCGAGTCATGCGCAATCCGCGCAGGCGATCATCACACAGGCCGGAGAGTGGATCAGGTACCACTGGCTCAGCGCTGTCGGCATCACCGCCGCCGCGACCCTCATCGGTGCGGTAGCGGCCACCGTTTCGATGAAAGCGGGACTCGCAGGGGCCCGCCGCGAACGGATGGCAGCCGAACGTGAACGGACTGCAGCCGAACGCGAGCAGATGACGTCCGAGCGCGCCAAGGTATTGAGCCGGATGCGGGAAGACTGGATTGCCGGCCGACTGGAAGCATCGCTCAAGGGCGCTGAGCCGCTGGCACTGTGGTGCCGACGCCAGGCCGGAACTCGTCGAGGAACCATCCCAGGTCACCCCGGGCCTGGTCTTCCGCCCGGCGCAGTTCCCGGCCAGGGAATCCATTCTGGAGACCTTTGACCAGTCGAGGGGGAGCTTGCTGATAGCGGGCGAGCCCGGAGCTGGCAAGACCACCCTGCTGCTGCAGCTCGCCGAAGGCCTGCTCGAACGAGCCGAGTCTTACCCGGCACAGCCGCTCCCGCTCGTGATCGATCTGTCCGACTGCGGGCAGCCGCTCCGGTCGCTAAGCGGGCTGGCGGTCCAGAAGCTCACGGCTGACTGCGGGGTCTCGCCGGAGACAGCCCTGCACTGGATCGCCCAAGGGTCTGTCGTGCTCCTGCTGGACGAGCTGGATAAGGTCCCCAGCGCCATCAGCGTCACCGCGATCAACGACTACTTGCACGAAAACAACCGGGCCAGGGTAGCCCTTTGCTGCCGGAGCACCGAGGCCCAGGCGCTGCGGGCCGATCCCGTGCAAACATGGCTGCACGGCGAGCGCGAAGTGCGGCTGCGCATGCGAGAAGCCGTAGAGCTTGAGCCGCCTACCATCAGCGAGACAAAGGCCTACCTGGCTCACGCGGCGGACGGCACCAGTTCGCTGGTGGCCGACGTAACCGCCGCGCTCGCCGCTTATCCGGACCTTGACGATTTCCTCTGCTCCCCTTTGCGGCTCACCGCGATCAGATATGGCTACGATGCGGCAGCGCACCGCCATGTCCCCACGACCCCGCAGCAATGGCCCGAGCGACTGTGGGCTGCATACATCACGGGCATCGACAAGCAGTACCCGCTCAATCAAGAGAAATACGGTTATGATTCCAGCCGGGCCACCGCGTGGTTGGCCTGGCTGGCCAGCGAATTGCGCAAACGCGGGTCCGCTCAGTTCGCCCTCGCGGACCTGAACGAGCGCTGGCTCCCCGCTCCGCGCCGTAAGCCCCGCGGCATCGTAGAGCGCGCCTTGCGGCACGTAACCGCCGAACGCCCGTTGCCCCCTGTCAGCTGGGAGCGGTCGTGGGTACGGAGGATATCCAGAAGGAAGTTCGCGACAAACATCACACTCGTTGTAAGCGCGGCTACCGCCTTGTCAGCTGGCATATTCGTCCGGCGCGACCTCTTCCACGAGTCTTTCAGCAGCCGAGGGTTCGCCGACATATCTGGGATCATGCTGGCCGGGTTCTTCGCCTTGACGCTCATCGCTTACACCGCGGGCTCGGGCGGGTTCCTGTCTTCCCTGATCACAGACAAGGAACCAGGGAGAAATATTCACCTGATTTCTGCGGAGAAACTCTACGGGCCGTGGCATGCATTTGCCAGCGCTGGCGTCTGCGGCTTCTTCCTCACACTGGCCGGAGGCCTCTACGCCGACCTGGCCGCCGGGATAGCGCTGTTGGCTTGCTTCGAATCTGCCATGGCTATCGCCGCCGCGTTGATCGTCTTGGCCTTCAGGGAGATGCGCCCTTACGCCATGTGCGCCCTGCTGGCACGGTCGGGAGTCGCCCCCAAGCGGTACGGGGCGTTCCTGGACGAGATGACAAACCGCCAACTGCTCAGGCGCGCAGGACAGCACTACTCCTTCGCCCACCACCGGCTGGGCGATCATCTGGCCGATTGCGCCGGCAGTTCCTCTCGCCGATCCGTCAACGCGAGGCCGAGCCACTGAGACTTCCAGATACCCCGCTCGGCCGCGAGTTCCCGAACCCGTGGTCTGGAAATCAGCCACCTGAACTGCCCACCCTTTGGGTTCAAGGCGGACAACCCTTCGAAATTCGCGAACCACCGGAAACCGCTCGACGTCATCGAACCGACAGTCTCGGTCGCGTCGAGGTCACCGGCCGCGACGACATGCTCCCGGACTCCACGATCCGCGTGCCGAGGTGCGGCGGACCGAGGCTGTGCCCGCCCCGTCTGCGGCCGGTGGCGCCGCGAAGCCGCCGGGCAGCGGCAGCGGGCCGCGGTCAGCCGCGCAGTCGCACGCGATAAACCCGGTGACGTCGGTAGTCATCGCGGCGATGATGGCTAACGTGGAGGAGGTCGAGGTCGTCGTCGCCCATAACGAGCGCGCGACCCTGCGCGTAGGCGACGTGTTCCTGAAGATCGACGCTGATCAGACCCGCACCGACGTCGAGGTCGAGGCGATGGCGATGGCGCCGGTCCCGACCCCGGACGTCCTGTGGCGGAAGCCGCCCGTGCTCGCGCTCGCCGCCGTCGGCGGGACGGCACTCGGCCACCTCGGCGAGCCGTCGGCCGCGTCGTCGGCCGCGTGGGCCGCGGCGGGTGCCGCAGTACGGACGCTGCACGACGCGCCGCTGCCGCCATGGCCCGGCCGGAGCCACGACGAGCTCGCATCGCGCCTCGACGGCGAATGCGAGTGGCTCGTCGCCAACGACGTCCTTCCCGCCGGCCTGGTCACACGTAACCGCCAGCTCGCCGAGACCGCACTCCGGCCGTGGACACCAGTGTTTATCCACGGCGACCTGCAGGTCGGCCACGTCTTCGTCGACGGTGACGAGGTCACCGGCGTGATCGACTGGTCCGAGGCGTCCCAGGGCGACGCGCTCTTCGACGTCGCCATCCTCACGCTCGGACACAAGGAGCACCTTGGCGACGTCGTCGCCGGCTACGGCACCGACGTCGACCGCGACCTCATCCGCGCCTGGTGGTCGCTGCGATGCCTGACTAACATCCGCTGGCTGGCCGAGCACGGCTACGGCTCGCCCGAGGAGTTCCCCGAGGTCGCCGTGCTGCGATCCCGGCCGTAAGGCTGTACGAGCCCGCCTGCTACGGGCGCCCGTTGTAGGCGAGGGCGGCGAGACCTGCGAGATACTGGCCCGTGCCGTGCGCGCTGGCGAGATTGGTGGCGTTCACCACGGCCAGTGGCTGCTTTGGAAACGAGACGGCCGCACCGTCTGAGACGCCCGCCACGGAACGCCGGGCCTACAGGCCATGAAAACCGATTCGGCGATCCGTCACCGCATCGAACTAGACGACCTGGGAACCCGTGCGTCGAAACTGCGGTCACATGGGGTGGCGCGTGATTATTGCCGCGAGTTCGGCCAGCGTGATCTGCGGATGGACGGCGTAGATCGGGTGATCCCGGGCCAGGACAGCGGCGATCGCAGCGTCGTCGCCTGGGCGGACGCCGGCGAACCAGCGCCGCGACACCGCGAGCAGACCCGCCTCCCAGCGGGCGGTTTCCTCCGGCGGCCGCGTGTTCGTCTCGTCGGCCAGTGGCTCCACGGCCACCTGGTAGCCGGGTCCCCAGATCACCTGCGCCAGATAGCGCACGCGCGCCGCGTGCCAGTCCGAGGTCACCACGGTAACGGCCTGCCCTGCGGGTTCGCCCAGCAGCGGCTTGGTGAACCAGATGTTGCCGATCGTGTCACGCGACCGGGTCTCGGCGGTGATGCTGCCCGGGGGCACGCCCGCCGCGACGGCGATCTCGGCCATGGCTGCGGCCTCCGCGCGCGGCGCGGGCGGATCGTACATGCCGTACGCACCCGACATCACGATCCGTGCGGCCCGCCCCGAGCGGTACAGCCCGGCCGCACGCCGGGCACGTGCCGTTGTCGCCGGCCGCGGTTCGCCGCCGGCGGTCATGCCGCCTCCCAGGGCCACTATGACGTCAGCGCTCACAGGGGACACGAGCCGATGCTGCGCGCAGAACACCCTGCGGCGCAACCCCGGGCTCAGGTTCCCGAACATTGAGAGCGCTACCACGGCGAGTGACACGTTGCGGTGGGGCTGACGACCTGGAGCGAGCCGACTGTGTTTCACGCTCCGTAACGAAGACCATTACCCTACCTGACGCGTGAACCGCCGTTCGGCGCATCACCGCCCGCAGTTCGTGGTCGTGGGGATTGACGACGGTGTGGGTGAGGGTGCTTCGGGGCCGGATCGTTACCTGATCGGGTCCAGGCTCTGTGCTTGCTGCCCAGGCTGGCGCATCCGCGTGCCAACGGCGGAGGGCGCGGTGAGACTGTAAGCAGGTGGGTGAATCGGATGTGATGGTGCCCGCGCCAGTCGCCGCTACGGCGGCCGGCCGGGAGGTGTCGCTGGTATGGGTGAACGAGGCGGGAGGCCTCACGTTCACCGTCGGTCAGGGAGCCGGGCGCTGCTTCATCAAGTGGGCGCCGACCGGCAGCGGCCTTGACCTGTCCGCCGAGGCTGGCAGGCTGGCCTGGGCCAGGCAGTACCATCCCGTGCCGCAGCCGCTGGATTACGGTCATGACGGCGCGGGATCGTGGCTCGTCACCGCTGCGCTCCCGGGTGAGAACGCGGTCAGCGCACGGTGGAAGTCCGAGCCGGCCACCGCGGTGACCGCGATCGGGGAGGGACTGCGGGCGCTGCACGAGGCTCTGCCGGCGGCGAGTTGCCCGTTCTCCTGGAGTGCCGGGCAGCGCCTGGACGACGCTCGCCGGCAGGCGGCTGCCGATCGTCTGGATCCGGCTGCCTGGCATCCGTGCCATCAGGCGCTCACGGTCGCCACGGCGCTGCGGCACGCCGCCGCGATCCCGCCCCCGGACAAGCTCGTAGTCTGCCACGGCGACGCCTGTGCGCCGAACACGCTGCTGGACGAGGAAGGCCGCTGGGCCGGCCACGTGGACTTCGGCCTGCTCGGCATCGCCGACCGGTGGGCCGACCTGGCCGTCGCCACGTGGAGCGCCGAATGGAACTACGGCCCTGGCTGGGACGGGCTCCTGCTTGACGCTTACGGGGTCCGTCCCGATGCCGAGCGGACCCGCTACTACCGGCTGCTCTGGGACCTCAGCTCGTGATCCCGCAGGGGCGGACGCCTGGTGTTCACGGCGGGCGGCGCCGAGGGCGTGGGCCAGCCTTGCGGGGCAATCCGGATCACCTCTCCAACGGTGACGAGGAATGATCGTCACCGTGAACGAAGACGAGATCACAGCGGACGTCGCCGCCCGGCTGGTCGCCGCGCAGTTCCCCCAGTGGGCGGGCCTGCCTGTCACGCCGGTCACGCTCAAGGGCTACGACAACACCACGTTCCGGCTCGGCGACGAGTTGTCCATCCGCCTTCCGAGCGCCAGTTGCGTTCCGCAGGTCGCCAAAGAGCATCGCTGGCTGCCGGTCCTGGCCCGGCAGCTGCCCTTGCCGATCCCGGAGCCAGTGGCGATGGGGCGCCCAGGTGATGAGTTTCCCAGGCCGTGGTCGGTCTACCGCTGGATCGAAGGCCAGCCCGCGAGCACGGCCCGGGTCGCCGACCTGACCGGATTTGCCTCCGCCCTCGCGGGCTTCCTGGCCGCGCTGCAGGCCATCGACGCCAGCGACGGGCCGCCGGCCGGGGCGCACAACTTCTTCCGGGGAGGCCCGCTCGCCACCTGGGACGAGCAGACCAGGCAGCTGATCCGCCTGACCGCAGATGACATCGATGCCAGGTCAGCCGCCAGCGTATGGAACACGGCTCTGGCCAGTACGCGAAAACAGGCGCCGGTGTGGGTGCACGGAGACCTGACCGCATCGAACATGCTCGTCGCGGACGGGGCACTGCACGCGGTTATCGACTTCGGGGGCGTGGCCATCGGCGACCCGGCCTACGACCTGGTCATGGAATGGGAGTTCTTCACCGGTGACAGCGCTGCGGCATTCCGCCGCGGTCTGCACCTGGACGAGGCGACCTGGGCCCGCGGCCGCGGCTGGGCGCTCTGGAAGGCACTCGTCAACCTCGCCAAGGAACACGAAGGAGACCACGACGCGCAAGCCCCAGCCCACGATGACCTGCTCGGATGGCGGCACAGCCCGCGCCAGATTATCGGCCGCCTCATCGCCGACCATGCCCGATCGGCCGGCCGCTGAGCCCAGCATCCGCAAACGCTCAGGTAACTGGCCACGGACAGTCAGGACGCCGGCCTCTGCCACCTCGACATTGGCGCAGCACGCCAGGCCGTCGAGACTGGACAGCAGCAGCAGCGCTCCTCGACGGCGCCCTGGACGACTTCACGCGCGCCGACTTGACCAACGCTCGTCTCACTGACCGCGCCTTGGCCCGCGTGCGCTGGTCGGAATGAGGCACCAGGTGGCTCACTGATCTGTCGTCGGTGTCTCTCTCACTGATCTGTCGCAGGGGCTCCGGTGGAGAAGACGTTCGCCGAGCAGGTCAGGACTGGACTCGCTGTGGGTGCGGATGACGCCGCTGCGCGGAGCGCTGGAGGCGTTCGCCGCCTATGCTGACCGGCGCGCGGCCGCGGCAAGCTCCGCCCGCGCTGCGAGATAATTTGCGTACGCCGGCCTTAGCGTGATTCTCCGCCGCTACGGTCTGGACCGGCTCGCGGTCGCCGGCTGCCGTATGGGCGGCGCTACCGCGTTGTCCTGGCGGCGGACGGGCTGAGGGCGCGTGCTGACCGATAGGCTCGTATGCGCCGTCCAAGGAGAGCCATCACGATGATCGTCGTCATTATCGCCGGGGGCGCGGGGAGCCGCCTGTGGCCGCTGAGCACCCCGGAAATGCCCAAGCAGCTGCTCAAGCTGACCGACGATAAGTCGATGCTGCAGAACACGCACTACCGGGCAGAGATCCTCGGCGATGAGATCTACGTCGTCCCGGTCAAGGAGATCGCAGGCCAGGTGCAGCAGCAGCTGCCAGGGATCGACGACGAGCACATCATCAACGAGCCTGCCCGGCGCGGCACGGCCAACTGCATCGTGGCCGCGCTGGCGCATATCTCCGGGAGGCATGACCACGACGAGCCGGTCGCCTTCATCCACGCCGACCATCACATCCGGGACCTGGCCGGGTTCGCCAAGTCGTTCCGGGCCGCCGGGCGGGTTTCCGGCACGACGGGCGCGATCACGCTGATCGGCATCAAGCCCGCGCTGCCCGCGACCGGGTTCGGCTACATCGAACGCGGTCAGGAGCTGGAAGGCGGTCTCGGCGGCTACCATGTGGCGTCGTTCAAGGAGAAGCCGGACTTCACCACCGCCCGCTCCTACGTGAACAGCGGCAGCTACCTGTGGAACTGCGGCTACTTCGTCGGCTCGGTCAGCACGTTCGTGCGGTCAATGAAGGAGTACGCGCCGGACCTGAAGAAGAACTTCGATATCCTCGCGGCGATCGGCGACCAGGCCAGCCAGGAATACGTCACTGCGTACCAGGGCTTCTCGGACGAGGTCATCGACATCGCCCTTATCGAGAAGGCGACCGACCTCGCCGTCGTGCCCGGCGAGTTCGACTGGGTCGACGTAGGATCCTTCTCCGACCTGCACGAGGCCAGCGAGACCGACGAGACTGGTAACCACCTGCGCGGCGCCGGCATCTATGTAGACGAGGTCGAGAACGCCTACCTGCGGAACGAGGAACGCAAGCCGCTGGTGGTCATCGGCCTCGACAACGTCGTGGTCGTCAACACCTCGAACGGCGTCCTCGTCGCCCGTAAAGACCTGAGCCAGCGGGTCAAGGATGCCGTCAACCGCATGGCAAGAGACGATACGAATCCTTGAGTCCAGCATGGATGAGGGAATGCTGAGTCACCGACGAAAGGACTCGGTCCGCGGTCACGGAAGTCAGCGAGGGCCGGGCCTGATCGCTTGCCAGGGATGAGTTCGGCCCGCCGGTGACGCCGCCGGAGGGCAGGTCGGTCAGAGACGGCGTTTTGCCGGGTTTCCGTGTACCCCTGCCGACATGGCCCGCGCAGCGTCGCGCAAAGCCGCAGTTCAGATCCGTCGAAATCCGGTATCTGTCCCAAAGCGCAGCCCGACACCAAGGGCATAGAAACGTGGCCCTGAGGGTGGTGTCGATGATCTGCTTGCCGGATCACAAAGCACAGCCCGACGTAGTGCCTCCGAAGCGACCCGGTCAGCGTACGCAAGTGGTCGGACCCGATCGCCGTCCCGGAGCCGGGCTGGTACAGCAGCAGCCCGAACTCCAGCGGTCCGGCCAGCAGCGGGCGGCTCTCACGCGCCTCCCCTAACAGCGCCGCGGCCCCGGCCTCCGATCCGGCGCTCGTACGTATGCACGTCCATCCCAGCAGCTCGATCGCCGCGTCCAGACCGCCACCCTGGCGACCATCAGAAGCCGCTTGGCCGCAGAACGTGACATCCGCGTGCCCTGTGACCGCGCCTGATCCGCCGCTCTGGGCGGGTATCGCGTCCGTCGCACATGTCTCGGCAAGCGCTCAGATCTGTAAATCTGGCGTGCCGGGTTCTCGCAAGGGCAGCACGGGCTGTAATTATATGTCAAATGCAATTACAGTTTCTTGCCCATTGATATGCCCGAATGCGCTAAGTTGCCGCTGTGGCTTCTGTGAAGGCGAGCAGCCTTCTGGATCGGCTCCCATCGCTATCTTGAGAAAATCTGACCGCGGTGATATAACCATCCTATGGGGTCGCGCTAGAAGCGAGGGCGGGACAGTGCCGGAGAAGAGCCAGGACGATTCAGTCCTGCTGGATATCGCGATTACCCACGCTCGGTCGCGAGTTGAAACTTACACCACCCAGCGGCAGAGCCTGCTCAATTTCTTCCTAGTAGCTGTCGCGTTCTTGTTCACCGCCTACGTAGATGCCCTGACCGGGCATCAGGACGTCTTCGCAGGACTCATCGCCGGGGTCGGCATAGTCTCGTCGCTTGCCTTCATATCGATGGACCTGCGAAACCGGGACCTAGCCCGATCCGGCGAGGCGGCCCTCGAAAAAATTGAGGCCCGCTTCGCTGAGATGTACAATCTCGACGAGATGAAGATGTCCGGCGCTATCAATCAACCGCGGCGCTGGCACTGGGTTTTTTCCATGGGAATAATGATTCGGCTCATCTACGCGGCCATCGGGCTCGTCTTCGCGGCCGGGATAATATACAATAACATTTATTAACTTCAATCGTTCAGGCGCCTTGAGGTTCGCTTACTGATTGTGCTGGCATCCGTTTTTTAGCTTCATGTCTGTTTTCTCTCCGGGGGGGCGGTGCGGGCGATGCCCGGGGTGCCCGGGTGCGCACCGGCTCCGACCGTGCCGGGGTGCTCCTCCTTCCGCGTCGCTGGGGCTGCATGTGCTGGTCAGGCGGGTGCTGGCAGGGCGCAGAGTCGTTGCCAGCAGGTCAGGAACGCTCCGGTCCAGGGCCAGTCGGGGCTGATGGCGAGGGTCCGCTGGCGGGCGTGGGCGGCGAGTCTCGCGGGCAGGTGCCAGACCCGGTAGCGGAGCGTGTCCGGGTCGGCGTCGCGGAGTTCGGTCTCGTCGGCGTGCCCGAGGAGGCGGGTCCAGGCGGCGAGGTCGGCGGCGATGTTCGCCGCGGCGACCCAGCCGCAGTTGACCTGCCAGGTCTTGGACGGCAGCCCGCGCAGGCCCATCGCTTTCGCGGTGCGGACGCCGGCGGTCTCGACGACCGCGTGCTCGCGGTGCACGACGTCGATGTACTGCGGGTGGTGGCTGCCCGGGACGCCGTCGATCCCGCTGTCGGGGATGTTCGTGCAGATGATGGAGTAGCGCCAGCCGGTTTCCTTCTCGTAGGCGGTGAGGTTGCGCATCTGCCGGCGGGACGGCTGCACGCGGCGGACGATCCAGCGCAGCCCGGCCGGCCAGTTCTCCGCCCTGGTCATCAGGCCGGTGATCTCGGCGGCGTCCTTGTCCTCCTCGGCGGTGCCGTCCTGGGCGGTGCCGGGCTTCCACGCGCCTGCGGGCAGGAGCCGGATGGCGTCCTCGTCGGCCGGCATGATCGTCCAGCCGCAGGTGAACAGCATGGTGCGGCGCGGGGTGGACAGGCTCAGCAGGTGGCCGATGAGGTCGTGGCTGGCGCCGGCGCCGTCGACGCGGACCATGATCTTCCGCCGGAACCGGGACGGGACCTGCTTCAGGGCCGCGGCCAGCACTTCCTGGTGGCCGGTAAAGGTGTTTGAGCCGGCGTTGCCGGGCCGCAGCTTCATGGCCAGGCACTCGCGGGTGTTGCGGCACCAGGCCCCCAGCGGGTGGAAGCCGTAGCCTTTCTTCCAGGTCGGGGCCGCTCCCTCCTTGTCGGAGAACGCGGTCACCAGGGTGGCGTCCATGTCGATGACCGCCCAGCCCGTCAGTTCCTTCCCCGCGATGGACGGCCACGGGAACCCGGCGGCGGTGCCGGCGATCAGCGCCCAGGCGTGCGCCCGCGCTTTCGCGCGGGCGCGGGCGATCTTGTCCAGCATGGCCGGGGCGCCGGCCAGTTCCAGGGCACGGCGGACCGCCGGGCCGCTTGGGGAGGCCCCGAGCACGGGAGCCAGGTGCGCGAGCAGCGCGATGTCGCTCATGCTGGTGGCGCCCAGCGCGATCGAGACGGCCACCGAGGCCAGCACGATGCCCCGGTCGAGCAGCGGCGCCGTGCCCTTCTTCCGCAGTGCGGCGCTGAGCTGGACGGTCAGGCCGACCTGGTCGGCGGCCTTGCGGAGCAGGATCGCCCCGGCGTGGCCGACCAGGCCCTTCCCATCCGAGGTGACCTTAAGGGCATGGTCCCACCCGTTAAGCTGCATGGCGAAGAGCGCTCCAGTTCAGGGCATTACGTGGCGTGGTAACCCGTAATCTCCCAGAACCAGGGCGCTCTTCGCCCTTGAACGCCGAACGGGGCAGCCGCTGCGCGGCCGCCCCGTTTCCGTTCCCGCAGCCGGCAGATCGCCCCGCACCCATAAGGTGCACCCGTCCTCAACCGGCCACGACAAGAAACCCCAGATCACAGCCCCGGAATGCGACAACCAGGTCAACGGACCTTTAGCGCTGAATGCCGGAGGCTAGCACCCCTCACGCTGAAGTAACCAGTCGGCCGGTTCCGCAGCCGCTTTGTCCCCGGGCAAGCAGTGCAGACGCTGCCCTGCCCGATCGAGGTAGCCGCCCCGGCCGCATCCTCGCTCACCGCGTCACCCCCTGCGTGGCGGTGGTCGGCAGCGCCGCCGTGACCTCAGCCCATGATGGCAGCCGCGACTCATAGGGCGCTGCCGGATCGAACAGCACGCGTACCCCCATGCTGCGCAGTGTGTCCAGGCTCGCCCCGAATGCCGGATGCGACGCCAGTTGCGGCTTGCAGTGAGGGATCACGACCACGGGCACCTGGCAGCCGACCATCTCGCACAGCAAGCCGATTGCGAAGTTGTCCGAGTGCCCGTGCGCGAACTTGTTCACCGAGTTGAACGTCAGCGGGCACGCCAGCACCGCGTCAGCCGGGGACGTCCGCTCGCCGGCGCCCGGCATCCGGTACTCCCAGCGGACCGGCCCGCCGGTCAGCCGCTCCAGCTCATCCAGGTCAGCGAACCGGGTCCCCATCGGGGTCGAGAACATGACAACCCGCCACCCGGACTCCTGAATGAGCGTGACGGGCGACGGCAGGCCCTCAGGCGCCGGCGCGCCGCTGATCACGAGGTAAAGCACTCTCGGGGCATTGTCGGTCACCCGATCCGCACCTTTCATGCACAGTTCTCGGCAACTCCCAGGATAGGCACGGCGCTGCAAAGTCACGCTACATACCGTCAATGGCGCTTACAGCAGGGATCACCTGCAACGTCACCTGGCGGGGGCCGGGGGTGCGGGCGGGGTTGCCACCGCTGTTCACGACCGCCGAGACGGCGGTCCGGGTCGCGGATTCCCAGGCGCTGAACACGACCGGCGGAACCTGACGCCCGCCGGGCGGCAGCACAGTCTCTCCGGCGGGCATCCGGCGCTCACGCAGCTGCGGTGGGTGATCTCCCGGTTCGCCGGCGCCGACGGGCCAGGCTGGACGGCTCCCGCCGCCGACGAGCTGCGCGAGCACTTCGCCAATCGGTTCCTCGGCTAGGACCCGGTCGGCAGGCTCGCGATGATGTTCACCCGCAGGGCCGCGCGGCTTCGCGCCGCCGATACGGACACGCTGCCCTCCTGCCAGCAGTTCAAGTGGCCGAGGATCCGAAACTCGATATCAGGCATGGCGATGACATCCTTGCGCTGTCCATCGGATAGAACGCCTTGCTGGCAGCTCTCCCCGCATTAAGTTCGGTCGAACGCACGTGCACCGAGCCGGCGGTCATGGCTGCAATTAACCTCATTGGCGAGGTCGCGTCTTGTGCGATCTATGCAAGTAACCGAAATCGTTCAGACAGTGAACTCAGGGCCAGTGTCCAGCGCCGCCGATGCGGAGCGTGCGAATCCTCCAGGGGTGACACCGAGGACGTGCTTAAAGTGACGGCCAAGATGAGCCTGGTCGTAGAAGCCGACCGTTGCCGCGGCCGTTCGCGGTTCCATCCCCTGAAGCAGCAGCTTGCGGGCTAGGTCCACCCGTCGGCCAATCAGGTACTGATGCGGGCTTATCTCGAATTCCCGGCTGAATGTCCGTACCAGGTGAGCGGGATTAACATACAAGATCTCAGCGACCTCTTTGAGCGTGAACTTCTCGCAGAAGCGGGCATCGAGCAAGTCCCGTAGCTGATGCGCAATGACCGACGCCCCCTTGGGATTGCTGTTGGGTGCCTCGTCACGCAGATGGCAGGTGAGCCAGTCGGTGACCAGGGTCAGTCGGCTCTCCGCCTCGAATTCCTCGCCTGTCAGTTCCAGCGCCTGGTGCAACTGGTGGATGCGATACCGAAGGACCGGGGCGCGCACCACCGGCCGGTTGACGGCAAGGCGGGCCAGGCTGTCGTCCAGTTGCGATGAATCGAGGTAAAGAACCCTTTTCTGAAATCCTTCCGGGACGGCCGACCTGCCATTATGGGGAATGTGAGGGGGAAGCAGGGTGACGAGGTCCCGGCTGGCGTCGTGCTCACGATGATGCAGGTCGTACCTGATGACCCCGTGATCAACGATCAGCAGCGTCCACCCCTCATGCGTGTGCATGGGATAGACGTGGTCGGTGATATGAGCATGGTAGACCTCGGTGACACCAGGTAGCCCGGGGTCCCATGCCCGGACGCTGCTGTGGCCAACCATGCATAGATCGTACAAGACACCGCGCCGCGGGATGTCGTCTAATGGCCACCATGACTCCCGACATCGAACCCGTGCGCTTCGACACCAAGATCGCGGTCCTGCTGCGCGACGACCTAGAGGTATGGCAGCGTCTGAATGTCACCGCCTTCCTTGTCAGCGGAATCGGACATAAGGTACCGGAAGTCATAGGCGATCCCTATATGGATGCGGACGGGACGGAATACCTCTCCATGTTCCGGCAGCCCGTCCTCGTCTTCGAAGGCGACAAGGAAGCCCTTGTCAGGTCACACGAGCGCGCCTTGGCGAGGGATATCCTCCTGTCCATCTTCACCGCCGACCTCTTCGTTACGAGTAACGACCGGGATAACCGGGCA
Organism: uncultured Actinomycetota bacterium; assembly: GCA_963785645.1. Lineage (GTDB taxonomy): Bacteria > Actinomycetota > Actinomycetes > Streptosporangiales > Streptosporangiaceae > Trebonia. Next base: position 230,555 of record CAWAWG010000007.1, on the reverse strand, counting down.
GCGGTGCGGTCGGTGAACCGCGGGAAGCTGGACCTGGTAGGTATCGCGGTTTATGGTCCCCGCAATGCGGTCGACAAGGCCCTCAAAGGCGCGCACATGCACTCTTAGGGAACAGGGCTTACGATCCGCTGCGAAGTTCGTAATCCGCCTATAAGGAGCATGCGTGTGGGCGTATATATCTTCTCGTCACCATGGCCTTCTTTGGGAGCGCTTTGGCGAGCTCAGCGGCTGTCGTGCAGAATATGCCGTATCAAGTCGCCGCGTTCTCGCGGTCCGGCGGCGCAGTAATTCTCGCAATCTTTCTTCCGGGCATCATGTTGCGGTGTCCACCGAGGCATAGCGGACGGGTTTCGGGCCGGTAGGACGGTCGATGCAACCGCTGGTTTTCTACGGACGGGTCACGCCAGGGGCGTGTCGCGCCCTTTAGTTGGGGAAAGGTCGTCACTGGCCACGCGCAGCTGTGTCAGGGCCGTCCTGCGCCGCAGGACGAACGCCGCCCGAGGTCGTCATGAAATGCGTCGCAGCGCGGCGGGGGTGAGCTCTGCCTCGCCGTAGCTGTTGTCGTCCGGGTTGATGGTCACGCCCGGCGCGACGAGTTGGTCGATCCGGTCGAGGATGTCGGCGGTGAGGATGACGTCGGCCGCGGGGAGCTGGGATTCGAGCTGTTCCATGGTGCGGGGGCCGATGATCGCGGCGGTGACGGCGGGGTGGTTGATGACGAACGCGATGGCTAGCTCGATGAGGGTCATTCCAGCGTCGCCCGCGAGCTTGCTGAGCTGGTCGACGACTTCCAGTTTCCGCTGGTTGGCTGGACTGGTCATGTCGAAGCGGGCACCGGGCCGGACCGCCGAGGCGGGAGAGGAGTCCCTGGTCCAGCGGCCGGACAGCCAGCCGCCGGACAGGGGGCTGTAGCTGAGGATGCCCATGTGGTGGCGGCGGGCGGTGGGCAGCACGTCGGCCTCGATACCGCGGACCAGGATGGAGTACGGCGGCTGCTCGGTGACGAACCGTTCCAGGCGGCGGTCGCGGGCGGCCCACTGGGCCTCGACGATCTGGCTGGCGGCGTAGGACGACGAGCCTATGTAGCGGACCTTGCCCGCCCGGACCAGGTCGGTCAGCGCGCCGAGGGTCTCCTCGACGTCGGTGTCGGCGCTGGGCCGGTGCACCTGGTACAGGTCGATGTAGTCGGTGCCCAGGCGACGCAGCGAGTTCTCGGCCTCGCGGATGATCCACCGCCGCGACCCGCCGCGCTGGTTGGGGTCGGCTGCGTTCATGGGCATGAAGAACTTGGTTGCCAGGACGACATCGTCGCGGCGCCCGGCCAGGGCCTTGCCGGTGATCCGCTCGGACTCGCCCGCGGAGTAGACGTCGGCGGTGTCGACGAAGTTGATGCCCGACTCTAGGGCGCGGTGGATGACGCGGACGGAGTCGCCCTCGTCCTTGTTGCCCCACGGGCCGAACATCATGGTGCCCAGGCACAGGGGGCTGACCGAGACGCCGGTCCGGCCCAGGATCCTGTTACGCATGGTTACTCTCCTTCTCTGGCCGCGGGTGCGACCACGTTGACCGTGGTGAGCGCGTTGAGCGTGCGGGGGCAGCCCGGTTCGCTAGCGAGCGCGGTGATGCGGTCGAGGCGGCGCGCGAGCAGTGCGACTTGGTAGCCGCCTGCTGCCAGGGCGCGGGCGGCTGCCTCGCCGATGCCGTACGATGCCCCGGTCACGACGGCGACCTGGTTGCGGGTGCTGTTGGTCATCGGGTCAGGCCTCCGGGATCTCGCGGCCGAAGCTTCCCAGGGTGATGGAATCTGGTTCGGGGCCGCCCCGCTTGCCGGTGTCGAGCCCGTCGATGGCGGTAGTCTCCTGTGCGGTGAGCTCGAAGTCGAAGACGTCGAAGTTCTCGGCGATGCGGTGCGGCTTGGTCGACTTCGGGATGACCGAGCGGCCTTCCTGGATGTGCCAGCGCAGCATGACCTGAGCCGGGCTCTTTGAATGGGCCTTGGCGATGCCGACGATCGTAGCGTCTTCGAGGGTACTGGTGTGCTGGCCGTCGCGGTAGAAGGTGATCCCGCCGATAGGCGACCAGGCCTGCGTCAAGATGCCGTGCCCGGCGCCGAACTGCTGGACCTCGCGCTGCTGGAAGCAGGGGTGCACCTCGATCTGGTTCACGGCCGGAACGACGCTCGCCGCCTCCAGCAGCCTGGCGAGGTGCTCAACCGTAAAATTACTGACGTCGATCGCGCGGACCTTGCCGTCGGCGTACAGCTTCTCCAGCGCGCGGTAGTACACCCTTCGTGCGAGCGGGGCGTCGTATCGTCGATGACGTGGACAACCGCAGCGAAGTGCGCGACTTCCTGACCTCACGGCGGGCCCGGTTGACCCCGAAAGACGCGGGATTGCCGGCCTTGGGAGCTGCCCGGCGCGTCAAGGGCCTGCGCCGCGAAGAGGTGGCGACCCTGGCCGGCGTCAGCGTGGAGTACTACAACCGCATGGAGCGCGGCGGGCTCCGACCCGGGGCTGACCATCATCGCCTACACCGTCGAGTCGGCGAGCCCGTCGAGCGAAGCACTCCGCGTGCTAGCCAGCTGGGCCGCAACCGAAGCGGCCGCCCTGCCACGCGCTGCGAATATGCCCGCTAGCTGGATTTTCTTGGCTAGCGGGCTGTTTCGTGCCTGTGTCGTTGTGTGCCGCGTCATACCGGCGGGTGCCGCTGTATCTGGGGATCCACGGACATATGGCGGACGGGATCCGGGTCGTTGGGACGGTTGGTGTAACCGTCGGTTTTCCACGGACGGCCACGGACAGGCCGTGTCGCCGGGATGTTCCGGCTTACCGTACGCCGCCGAGACGGACTTGCCGTCCTGCAGCCGGGGCGGCGGGGCGCTGCTCGGGGAGTCAGGTGAGTCCGAGGGCGCTGCGCATCCCGTCGACCGCGCGCCTGCGGTGGGAGATCTTGTTCTTTTCCTCGCGGGTCATCTGCGCGTAGGTGCGCTGGCTGGCGTCGCTGTCGGGGATGAAGATGGAGTCGTAGCCGAACCCGGCGGCGCCGCGCGGTTCGGTGGCGAGGGTGCCGCTGACGTTTCCTTGGAAGACGCGGACTCCGGAGGCGGTCGCGTAGCCGAGCACGGTGCTGACGGTGGCGCGGCGGTTTGTGCTGCCCCGGAAACCCGGTCCTCATGACTGGCGGCTCCCTTGGTTGAAGGGAGAGCAACAGCGGCGGGGCCGGCCAGGTAGCGGCGGACGGCGGCGCGGCCACCCAGGAGCAGCAGCCCGCCGAAGGCCAGGGTGTAGGCGTCGATCACCCATTGCAGGCTGCTGGGGCTGAACCCTAGGTCGGCGCGGATCGACGGCAGTGCCACGTTCACCACAGTCATGTCAGTCAAGTGCTTTTTGTAGCATGTAGTATGACCTGCGGAAACTAGTTTGTGCACGTGCACGTGCACGTGCACGGCGGGAGTGTGCCCTACGCGCGTAGGCGCGAGGGTCGTGCACGTGCACAAGTCGAGTCACCCTCTGTGCTTGTGAACGCGAACGCGAACGGTGCGAACGTGGCCCCTGCGCGCCTAGGCGCGAGGCGCGTTCACTTTCGCGTTCACTTTCACTCTCCGTAATCGTCCACGTCCACGGCGCGAATGTGGCCCCTACGCGTGTAGGCGCGGGGCTCGTGGACAAACCCGTGGACGATTACTCACGGTGACAACCCTTGATCTTGCGGAGCGGCCGATTCTGGTTACGGAGAGTTGTCTCACCCTCGCGCGCGCGTACGCGTCTGCACGCGTTGGGGCACACACGCGAGCGGGACGAGACAATGAGACAATTACGGAGCGTGACAATTGTCTACGTCTACGCCTGGCCTCGCGCGTCTGCACCGATGGGGCGAAGCAGGGCATTAGGCGTAGAAATAGACAATCTCGTTGGTCAACTGCAATTGGCACTCAACGTATCCGGTTTGCTGCTACGTGGCGTAGCATCCTATTGGGATGGGTGGACGGATTTCTAAGGGGTCGGAACATGGCGACGGTTCGGAAGTGGACAGGCCGCGAGTCTCGCGCGTTGCGCGAGGCGATGAGGGTGAGCCAGCGCGATTTCGCTGACCAACTCGGCGTGAGCGCTAAATCTATCGCTAACTGGGAATCCGGCGGAGCGGACTTCGTTCCTCGCCCGGATTCTCAGGCGATTCTCGATACCAAGCTTCGGCAGGTTTCCGATGAGGTGCGCTCTCGTTTTGAGCTGATCCTTTCCGGTGAGATGGAAGCTACCGAGAGCAGTCGGAAGGATGCGCAAGAAGTTTCGTCAACCGATACTTCAGATTCTAGCGTCCAATCTAAAAGCGGTCGTTCCGCGGAAATCGGCGATAACGCATCCCTAGCGAATTCTGATGCCATTGACGGGCTAGTCGTGAGCCAATCTTTGCGTGACTCAGCAATATTTTCCTTCCCCGCGCTTATCGAAGCATCGACGGCAGACGCGGCGCAAATCACGATGTCGGCAGGTCGGGAAGTAATTAATCCACTGGCAATCGAGCAACTCTACGATGAGGTATGCCGCCTTTCCGTTGATTACATCGGGTCGACGGTAGAGACGAATCGTCGAATCCTTCAACGGGCAACGGATTTGCGTAAAGATCTGAAAGAGCTGACTTCTGCCAGCTATCGCAAACCATCGCAAACTGCCGATATCTACCTTATGATAGGGCTCCTATCCGGAATCTGCGCTTATTCATGTCTCGATCTTAACCACCCCGATGAGGCAATGACGCAAGCGCGCACAAGCTTCATGATGGGCGATCTGATTGGCCATGATGGATTGCGTGCGTGGGCACTGGGAACGCGCAGCCTAATTGCGAGGTTTCAGGAGCGATACCCTGAGGCACTTAGCTATGCTCGCGAAGGAATCCAGTATGCTACTACCGGCACATCTTTGGTGAGGCTTCGTTGCGGAGAAGGGCAGACGCTGGCTCATATGGGAAATGATGTCGAATCGATTAAATTCCTCAACCTCGCGAAAGATGCCCGAGAAAACGTCAGCTCCCCGGATATCGCTAGCGGTCTTTTTATTTTTTCGGAAGCCAAGCAGACTTACTACACAGGCAGCAGTCTGCAATGGCTTCCCGGAAAGAGGAACGCAAAATCTGCTCAAGCAGAATCGGCGCGCGCAATTCAAATGTTCGAAAGCTCCACCTCGGAGAGCCAATCGCCCGGAGATGTACTTCTGGCTCGTATCTACCTTGGCAATTCAAGGCTCACCCTCGGTGAGATAGAAGGCTCAATGGACGCACTACGCCCTGTGCTAGATTTGCCGTTGTCGTCACGTAGTTCATGGCAGAAAAAACGTATGCGGCAGATTGCAGCGAAACTCGACAAGGCAAGTTTTTCAGACTCGCGTCTCGCCATCTCTGCGCGCGATGAGATTTCCTCATTTATAAAATCCTCGTGAAACTTCGAGGGGGAAGTGGGGAGAGTTTGAACAGTCGTCGATCCGCTCTTGAATCAGATTCAGCGTCGCAGATGATTAGGGTCATCCGCGTGATGCTGCTTCAGGAGAGCGCGGTAAACGCTCTTAGCTTTCTTGAGCAGTCCGCGGCGCTCTAGTTCTTTCTCAACGGCCACTTCCCACGCGGACAGCGGGCGGGCTAGCCAGTATTCCGCGCCATGGCCGAATAGAAGGAGTCCGTACGCGTAGCCGTAGATCAGATCGTGTTCGGAAGCGCGCGGCGTATACGTTAGCGGCCGTTCGCCAGCATCAGCGGCAGGCTTCCTGTGCGGCTTATCTGGTTTTACTTGTGTGACTGCCATCATCGCTCCCTCTGCCTATGTCAGTCTTTTCGGTTGATTTCGGTTTTTCGCACCATGTAACCGTGGTCCCGCACCGGATGTACCAGTGCTCTCGATCGGGTAATTTCTTGTTTGGCGTGCACGGACTGGCGGGTCATCCCCGGCACGTCCGCGATCTGCTGCCAGGACCAGCCCTGGTCCCGGGCCAGGGCTACCTGCTCGGCCTCCACGCGCTCGGCGAGCCGGCGCAGCGCCAGTACCGCACGCAGGCCCACGGCCGGTCCGCTGCCCGGCCGGCATTCAGGGGTCTTTCCGCGCTCATGGTGTCAAATTAAACTGACAAACGGATCATGTCAAATCAAACTGACAATTCATCGACGGCAGATCCAAGGGGCCAAGCCCCTCACGGACGTGCGCCACCGGAGGAGAGTTTCGGTCCTGACCCAGCTCAGACGCGTGCAGCCGTGTCCGCGTGAGCGACACCGGGAAGGCAGACGGCTGTCCTGCCTGGAAGTCGGCCGGCCCGACACCGTCGAGCAAGGACCGACAAGTAAATGCGCAACCGGCATCCGAACCGGCAAGTAGGCGGCAGGACCGACATCTTCCCGCACCGGGGTACCGCCCGTGCTGATGGGGCGGTGCCGGGCGTCACTGCGGGGTGTAGGCGTCGGTGAGCTGCGATTCCGCGTCGGCCAGGTAGGCGGCGAGGAGTGCCGCGGCCGTGGTGTGATCACCGGACTGGAGGAGGGTGAGCAGCTCGCGGTTGCGGGCCAGGTAAGGCTCGTGGAACTGGCGCGGGTTCTTCATGACGTAGAAGGACAGGCGCAGCTCGGCGAGCAGCTGAGTCATGAACTCGTCCAGGCGCTCGCTCCCCGCCAGGGCGACGAGGGCCTGGTGGAACCGCATGTTGGCGGTGCCGACGTCGTGCCAGCGCCCCGCGCGGGCCGCCTCCTCGCCGTCGTCCACGGCCTTGCGCACGTTCGCGAGCGCGGCGGGTGCGCCATCCGTACGGAGTTCGCGGATCGCGGCGCCCTCAAGGATGCGGCGGGCGTGGTAGAGGCGGGTGACGTCCGCCCGGGCGAGGGTCCGCACGAAGACGCCTCGGTTGAGCTCGTGCACCAGGAGGCGCTCGTGGGTCAGGAGGCGGAACGCCTCGCGGAGGGTGTTGCGTGACACGCCGAGCGCCTCGCCGATGGCCTCCTCGGTGAGCCGCGTGCCGGGGAGCAGGCGGCCCTCGGTGATCATGTCGCGCAGGATGTCCGTGACCCGCTCGGCCGTGCTCTTCCGGTCCAGCAGGGGGCGGGCCTGCTCAAGATCAGCGAGCGACCCCGCCGCCATGTCCATGCTCACCAGTGCACCTGCCGTTCCGCTGCCATCCGACCAGGGCATGTCCCACGCGCCGCTAGCGTCCCCGCATCCAGTTTAGGTGAATCGTTGAACAAACCCGCGCAACAGCGTTAGCCAACAAGGAACGAGCGGCGGCACAGCCGGAACCGCACGTGGTCGCCAGGCCGGAGCTGGGCGGCGCGGTCAATGCCCGGTGCGGTGAGCACGGCGATGACAGGATACCCGCCGGTGACCGGGTGATCAGCGAGGAACAAGATGGGCTGGCCGCCGGGCGGGACCTGCAGCGAGCCGGTCACGACGCCTTCTGATGGCAGCTCGCCGCCGATGGCGCGGGCTAGCGGCGGCCCGCTGAGGCGGATGCCGACGCGGTTGCTCTCGGCGGTGACCAGGTACGGGGCGCCGCACAGGGCGGCGAGGGCGTCCGGGGTGAACCACTCGTCGCGCGGGCCGCGCAGCACGCCAAGGACGGGATCGGGGTCGTAGCCCGGCACCGGGGCGTGGTCGACGTTGGGGTAACCGCGGGCGAGCGCGCCGAGCGGGAGCAGGTCGCCGGGCTGTAGCGGGTCCGGGCCGATGCCGGACAGCTGGTCGGTCGAGCGGGAACCGAGAACCTCCGCGACGGCGATCCCGCCGCGCACGGCGAGGTAGGTCCGCAGCCCCTGGCGGGGCGCGCCGACGGCCAGCACCTGGCCCGCTCTGACCGCAACCGGGGAGTTCATGCCCGGGGGGACCGCCCCCGGGGTCAGGGTGAGCGGGCACTGGGCGCCGGCCAGGGCGATCGTCGTCGGTGCCGCGAACCGGGCGTGCAGGCCGCCGAACGTGATCTCAAGCGCGGCGGCGCCCTCGTCGTTGCCGACGAGGCGGTTGGCGAGCTTCAGACTGCCGCGGTCGGCGGCGCCCGAGGCGCCGACACCGAGGGAGGCCAGGCCGGGGCGGCCAAGGTCCTGGACCGTGGTGAGCGGCCCGGCGCGCAAGATCTCGATCACTGGCCCGCCTGCGTGAACCGGACGTTGTTGCCCGGCGCGAGCAGGGCGGGCCGGTCACGGGCCAGGTCCCACATGACCGCGGTGGTGCGGCCGAGGAGGTGCCAGCCGCCGGGGGAGCTGCGTGGGTAGACGCTGGTGTACTGGCCGGATACCGCGACCGAACCGGCGGGGACCTGGGTCCGCGGCACCGGGCGGCGGGGCAGCATCAGGGCCGGGTCGACGCCGGTGAGGTAGGCGAAGCCGGGCGCGAAGCCGGAGAAGGCGACCGTGTAGACGGGGGCGGTATGGCGGCGGACCACCTCCGCGGTGGTGATGCCCGCTTCGCGCGCGACCTCGTCCAGGTCCGGCCCGTCGTAGGTCACCGGGATCACCGCGTGCACGCCCCCCGGCACCGAACGAGCGGTCGCGGCTGGGGAGGGCGCCCCGTCGAGTTCCGCCGTGATCAAGGTAAGCGCGTCGGCAAGCCTGCGATGGCTGGTCTGCACGGGGTTGAACATGACGAGGATCGTGCGGGACGCCGGGATGAACTCCTCGGTACCTGGCGGCTTGCCGCGCAGGAATGCCTCGTACACGCTCGTCACGTCATCCCGGTCGGCGAACTCGGCCAGGAGCGCGGCGCTGCCAGCAGGAAGGAATCGCATCATGCCGCCGGGGCGAACGATACAAGGGTGAGACCGGCCGCGATGAGGGCGGAGCGCACGGCGCGGGCGATCCGCACCGCGTCCTGGGTATCGCCGTGGACGCACAGGGAGCGGCAGGAGACCCGGACGATGCTGCCGTCGACGGCCTCGACCGTGCCGGTGCTCGCCAGCATCGCGCAGCGCGCGGCCACGACATCCGGGTCGTGGATGACGGCGCCGGGCTCGGTGCGCGGCACGAGGCGACCGTCGGGTGTGTAGGCGCGGTCGGCGAACGCCTCCGGGACGGCGACGGTGCCGTGGGCCCTCGTCCGCTCCAGACCAGGAGAGCCGGCCAGCCCCACGATCGGCAGGTCCTTGTCGTAGCCCCGCACCGCCTCGGCGACCACCGCGGCCTGGGCGGGGCTGGCGGCGATCGTGTTGTACAGGGCACCGTGAGGCTTCACGTAGGTCACCCTGGTGCCGGCCATGCGGGCGAAGCCGTCGAGGGCGGCGACCTGGTACTGGATGTCCGCGGCCAGTTCGTCGGGCTCGACCGCCATCGCCCGCCGGCCGAAGCCGGCCAGGTCGCGGTAGGCGACGTGGGCGCCGATGGCCACGCCCCGGTCCGCGGCCCGCTCGCAGAGGCCGCGCATGATGCGCGGGTCGCCGGCATGGAAGCCGCAGGCGATGTTGGCGCTGGTGACAATGTCCAGCAGCGCCTCGTCATCGCCGAGCCGCCAGATGCCGAATCCCTCGCCGAGATCGCAGTTGAGATCGATGGCTGGCTGCGCCCCGCGCGTCATGGCCGCGTCCTTTCCTCGCTGTTTCCTACACTAGATCCGTGCCGCGGGTCTCCGGGAGGCCGAACAGAGCCACGACCGCGATCAGGTAGCCGATGACACCGTAGACGAGCGCGCCGCCCAGGCCCCTGCCTCCGGCCGCGAAGCCGACGGCGGTCGGGAAGAACGCGCCCACGGCACGGCCGGTGTTGTAGCAGAAGCCCTGCCCAGCGCCGCGCACGGCTCTCGGAAACAGTTCCGACAGGTACGCGCCGAAGCCGCTGAAGATGGCGGAGAAGCAGAACCCGAGCGGGAAGCCGAGGACTAGCAGTACTTGATTGGCGCCCATGGGGATGTGCAGGTAGGTGAACAAGATGACGGCGCTCAGCACTCCGAACAGGCCGATAGCCTTGCGGCGGCCCAGGCCGTCACTGACGTATCCGCCGCACAGGTAGCCGGCGAAGGCACCGCCGATGAGCAGGAACAGGTACCAGCCGGTGCCGACGATGGTCAGCCCGCGGACCGTCTTGAGGTAGTCCGGGAGCCAGGTCGCGATCGTGTAGTAGCCGCCCTGGACGCCGGTGGCCATGATCGTGGCGAAGATGGTGGTGCGGGCCAGGCCCCCCTGGAAAATGCCGACGAGCGGCGCCTTCTTCTCCACCCTCGCGGTCGCGGTGCGGTGCGGCGCGTCCTTGACGTTGCGGCGCAGGTACAGCAGCAGCACGCCAGGGAGCGCCCCGGTCCAGAACACGATGCGCCAGGCCAAGCTCGGGTGCACGTGGTCGAGGACGTTGATGGCCACGATGACCGCGAGCGCCCAGCCGACCGCCCAGGCGGACTGGACGACCGCGACGGTCCTGCCGCGATACTTCGTACTGGCGTACTCGGCCACGAGGATGGCGCCGGCCGCCCACTCGCCGCCGAAGCCGAGGCCCTGCAGGGCTCGGAAGGCCAGCAGCGTGGTGTAGTTCGGCGCGAACCCGCACAGCACCGTGAACACGGCGTACGCGCCCACGGTGATCATCAGGGTGCGGGACCGGCCGATCCGGTCCATGAGCAGCCCGGCGCCGATGCCGCCGACCGCCGACACCACCAGGGTGACCGTGGCCAGCAGCCCGGCCTGACCCTTGGAGATGCCGTACTGGGCGATCACGGTGGCCAGCACCAGGGACAGGATCTGATAGTCGAAGGAGTCGAGGCCGTAGCCCCCGAACGCGCCGGCGAAAGCACGGCGGCCATCGGGCTTCGGGAGGGAGCGGTACCAGGCGAAGGCGCCTGTCGCCGGTACGTCGCGGGTTGGCGGAGCGGTAGCTGGAGCCGTCATCGATACCTCGGGGGGTCGGTGGAGCTGACGAGACACCTAGGTGCGTTTTGCTCAATATAAGGATTGTTCAACGATCCTTCAATACGGCAATACGACATTTCTTGGTGGCGGCGTAGTAGCAAGAACGGGGGAGGCGGCCGGCGCAACCGCTCCCACCCTCGCGTCAGCGCCTGTTCGCCGGCTACCGCGGGTGGTGAATGGAGGAGATTACCGGTGCGCCTTGGCGGCTTGTATCCGGAAACTCCGCAGAAGCCACCTGGCTTCACTACGATCTTTGTCCAGTTCTGGCCATGCCAGCCGGGAGACTCATCAGCGTATCCCGCAGGTCATCCCCTGGACCGCCAGCCGCACCGCGATCGGCCCCGGCAGCAGCTCACGCGTTGGCCGCCCGCAGCGGCGACAACTGAAAGACAGGAAGGCGCGAAACGGTGGACGCGTTTCTGAAGGACGGGCACCCGCTTCTCGGCAGCGTTCCCGGGCCGCTCGCGCTCGCTAGCCGCGACGGGACGATCTGGGCGGCAGCCTGCTTGTCGTGTCGGGCGATGTGTGGGCCCGCGCGGCGATCTTCCGCTACGGCATCACCGCTTCCGTCGGCGGCACGCTTGAGGTCGCGACGGTGGTGCTGTGCAGCCACGGTGACGACGGCGGCGTCCTTATGGCCAAGGCGGTCCGCGCCCAGGTTGTAGCCTATTCGCTGTACTTTCCCCGGCCGGATGCGGAGATCGAGGCTTTTTGCATCGGCGACGTCTACAGCGAAGAGAGCTTCCCGCCGGAACGCGGCAACGAGGTGTTTACCGCCGGCGTCCTCGAGGACCGAGTGCTCGACGAGAATATCGCGGGGAAGTGGCTGCGCGAGGGCAGGGCGATCCTGCGCGATGCCTGAGTCGACGGCGGCGGCCCGGATAACGGCCCCGTAGGGCGTCCGCGTAGTACCTAAGGCATCGCACGCTTCCGTTCCTGATCATGATTTAGATTTCCGAACGGGGGCAGGGTGTCTGTCAGAACGTGTCGTCGATGTGCCCGGTCAGCCACGGCAGCCGGGGAGCGCGTCCAGTATTCCGTCCCAGAGCCTGATCCGGGCCGCGAGTGCGCTTTGCACCGTCTCCTCGCATTGCCGCCACTTGCCGGTGTCGTTTCCGCACAGGTCGGTGAGCATTTGCATCGCCATGGGCGTGTGCTCCTCGCTGTCGACCTGGATGTGCCGCCTGAGGTAGTCGACAAAGAGCGACAAGTTGCCGTGCTCAGCGTTAAGTGCGGCCACTTGATCGAACATTTCGGGGATCAGGTCCTCCCGGCCGAATGCGAATGCGGCCGCCTGGCAGTACACTGGCGCGTTCTCGATGAATTCCCAGGTCGCGGTGACGAACTGAGCTGACGGCGCTGGCACTCTCGCCTGCTTCATGGCAGGTTGAACGGACTCACCGGAGCGCAGGGCGCCGAGAAAGGCATCAATGGCCGCGGTATCCGCTCCGGCCTGTCGCATGCCGTCCAGGTACAGTTCGAAGTGACTGATGAAGCCGTCGCCGAGCACATCGCTCTCCTCGGCCAGCACGATATCGTTTATCAGCCGTCGACTGGCGGTAGGCCCATTCGGGACCCACGGTACCTGCACGCAGGTCAGAGTGCCCTGCAGGGTCTTGAGCAGAGACATGAAGTCCCAGACCGCGAAGACGTGGTGCTCCATGAACGTCACTACCGCGCCGACAGAGTCGAGCCGCCCGTAGAGCGGATGGTTCACCACATCACGTCGAGATCGTTCAATCACTCCCTTGAGCTTCTCGATGGACGGGTGGTCCTGGTCCCAGTCATACCGCGGCACGACGGTATCTCCTATCGGTCGCTACCTGCTATCTGGTCATGCGACGGCTGGATCGCGTCCGCCTGGGAATCGACCGCAGGCGTCCCCGGAACTCTTGAACAAAGGCTCTAGCCTTGGCAATGAGCAGCAGTGATCTGCCACATGCAGCCCTGCATTCTTGCATTCTCGCTCTTACCGGATCGCCAGCAGGCTAGCAAACCTCCACGAGCCTGGCAACAGTCTGTCGCAAATATGCACTTCACAGTATCATTTTTGACTACAGAGATCTCACTCTTACGCAAAAGAGGATGCATCGGTTACCATTCAAGTCGAGAACTTGCTCGATTCGGACGATTTCATGCATCGGCGTTCGACCGCCACACACAGCACCGTGCCGCCCCGAGGATGACGTCATTTCCTGTCTGGCGCGTGCCCCGCGCCCGCCGCGACGGATCACGACGGTCCTGAAGCCCCGCCGCCTCTTTAGGGATATAGATGCCGAATTCGAACGTAAAGGTATGGCTCGACAGCAAGGCCTGCCTCACCAGCGGGCAGTGCGAGGAGACCGCGCCGCTGGTCTTCCAGATCGGCGACGATTACCAAGCCCGCCTTCGGCGGAAGCCGGACTCGCCGGAGGTCGCAGGCGAGGCGGGCGCCGTGGATGTGCCAGAGGAACTGCTCGACGACGTCGAACAGGCCGCGCGTGAGTGCCCGGCCCAGTGCATCCATCTCATCGACTGAGCAGCGCAGAACCGAGCAGCCCGGAGGAGCGCGCATGGCAAACCCGAACGCGGACATCCTGATTCCGGCGGACGAGCCGCCCGGCCTGCTGCCGTTCCCGTTTCCGAGGCCGGGACTGCTCCAGCTCGCGCCGGAGCTGGGCGAGCTGCGAGAGAGCACCCCGATCGTCAGGGTGCGTACCCCCGCCGGGAATCCCGCGTGGCTGGTCACACGGCACGAGGATGTCAAGACCCTGTTCGCTGACCAGCGTCTCGGCCGGTCGCACCACGACCCGGAGAATGCCCCGCGCTATAGCGCGGCCGCGATTCTCGGCGGACCGATGGGGGAGTTCGAGACCGAGATCGAGGACCACGCCCTCGCCCGCAAGCTGCTGACTCCCTCGTTCAGCGCGCGCCGGATGCGGATGCTGCGCGGCCGGATCCAGCAGATCATCGACGAGCTGCTGGACCGGCTCGCCGGGCTCGGCCAGCCGGCCGACTTTCACGACGCGGTCTCGTTCCGCCTGCCGGTGCTGGTCATCTGCGAGCTGCTCGGCGTGCCGTACGCCGATCGCGAGCGGTTCCGGCAGTGGGCCAGGCTTGCCTTCGACATGACCGACGTCGACGCCTCGATGCAGGCCGTACTGGAACTGCGCGAGTATATCCAGCACCTGATCGACCGCAAGAAGGCGGAGCCGGCCGCGGACCTCATCTCCGATCTGGTGCTCGCCCAGCGGGAAGACGGCGTGCCGGACGACCGCAGGATCCGGCAGTACGTCGCGACGCTGGTCATCGCGGGTCACGAGACCACGGTCACCTTCATCGACTTCGGGACGCTGCTGCTGCTTGAGTACCCCCTGGAGCGGGCCAAGCTCGACGCCGACCTCGACCTGGTGCCCCGCGCGGTGGAGGAAATCCTGCGCTTCGCGCCCACCACGGATGCCTGCATCACCCGCTACGCGCGTACTGATTTCAGCGTTCTCGGCGTTGACATCGCGAAGGGCGAGGCCGTGGCGTTCAGTCCGCAGGCGGCCAACCGCGACCCGCGCGTGTTCCCGGATCCCGAGCGGTTCGACGTCACCCGCGCCGAGAACCCGCATATGACCTTCACCTTCGGCTGGCACTACTGCCTCGGCTCGCCGCTGGTGCGGGTGGAGCTCGACGTGCTGTACCGGACGCTTTTCCGGCGCCTGCCGGGTCTGCGCCTGGCGGCCGGCCTCGACGAGCTGCTGCCGCGCACCGATGTGCTTACCGGGGGCATTACCGCACTCCCGGTCAGGTGGTGACCGTGCCGGATGCGCCGCGCACCGTGGACCGGCTGCTCGCCGAGGCCGCTGCGGCCGAGCCCGACCGGGCGGTGCTTACCATGCCTGATCGGGTGCTGACGTACGGCGAGGCAGAGGAGCAGGCCGCCAGGATCTGCGGCGGGTTGCGCGCACGCGGCGTGGTGCCAGGCGACCGAGTCGTTCTGGCCTTCGGCAACGCAGACTGGCCCGGCTACACGGCTGCCTACTTCGGCGTGCTCAAGGCGGGTGCGACGGCATTCGTGCTCTCTGACCGGGTCTCTGAAGCGGAACTCGCCAGCGTATGCCGGCAGTTCGGCGTGGCGGGGGTGATCGGTTCGGCTCAGCGGCGGACGCCCGCGGACGGCAGCGGATGGTGGACCGCGACGGCCGCCGGGCTGCGGGAGAGCGATCCGGTGGGCGGGTCGTCGGCGCTGCCGGAGCAGGTGGCAGAGGTACAACTGACGTCCGGCACCACGGGAGCGCCGAAGGCGGTCGCCGCCACACATCACAACCTGCTGTTCCCCCGCGGCCGAGCGTTCCACGACGTACTGCTCCACGGTCTGCCGATCGGCACCTCGACCAGCCAGTCGATCCTGGTCGGCGCGGTTGGCAACCGCGAGTCGCTGGTCGTCCTGCCCGAGTTCACCCCGGCCGCCCTCGTAGCGGCCGCGCGGCGGCACCGGGCACGGTGGGTCGGGCTGGTGCCCGCGATGGCGCGCTGGCTCGTCCGCTGGTGTGAGACCGAGCCGCGGCCGGTCGTCCTGCCCGAGATCACGTCCGTGGCCTGTTCCAGCGCGCCGTTTCCGGCCGCCGCCTATCCGGTCTTGCGGTGCGTCTTTCCAGCGGCGGATTTCGTCAATACGTATACGTCGTCCGAAGCGCTGCCAGCACGGGTCCGCACGGTGTTCGATCCAGACCGCCCGCATTCGATCGGGCGGGTGATCGGCGGCTGCGAGATGCGGGTCGTCGATGCGGAGCGCGCGCCCGTGGTCGGGCAGCCGGGTGAGATAGAACTGCGGGCGGCCAGCGTGCCCGGCCGCTTCTACCTGGACGACGAGGCAGCGACCGACGCGGTGTTCCGCGACGGGTGGGTGCGGACCGGCGACCTCGGAGAGCTCGACGACGCCGGGTACCTCCAGATTCACGGACGCATCGCGGAGACTGTCAACGTCGGCGGGTTCAACGTCTCGATCCGCCGGGTGGAGGACGTCCTGGAAACGCATCCCGGCGTCGCCGAGGCAGCGGTCTTCGCCGTCACCCACGAACTACTTGGCGAGCAGGTCGCCGCCGCGGTGATTCCGGTCGGCGCCGGGAACACGCACGTGGTTGACGGTGAGGCGCTGCGGGGCTTCGCACGCGGCCAGCTCGCCGCGCACGAGGTGCCGGCGCGTATCGCGGTCATCGGGGATTTTCCGCGGACGGCGCTGGGCAAGGTGCGCAAGCGCGAGCTGGCCGCGCTCCTCGCAGCCGGCGAAACCGCAGGCGGGCAGCGAGAGCCAGGTCACCGCGAGGCACGGCACGACCCGGCGGCTCAGCCAGGAGCGGAGCATGGCGCCTGGGCGCGCCTGGCGTCGATCTGGTGCGAGGTCCTGCAATGCGCGGAGGTGAATGCGGCCGCAGACTTCTTCGCCGCGGGCGGCTCGTCACTCAAGGGCGTCGAACTCGCGGACAAGGTGAGCAAGGAGTTCGGGATCGACGTGGACATGGTGACCTTGTATCTGCTGCCGGAGTTCTCGCAGCTGGCAGAGCACGTGGCCGCCCTCGTCGGGGAGCCGCGATGAGCTCCGCGCCGACCGCGTCTCCCGGACGGCCGCCCGTTGACGAGGCCTGGATTCTTAACGCGGATCGCGCTCCGGCCGAGCCTGCCGAGCACATCGCTGCCGTCGATCTGCTCGAAGACCTGCTGTACCAGAGTGACGACGTTTTCGCGCTGCCGCCCGAGCGGGTCGCCGAGCTGCGGGTGAGCGTGCTGCGGCGCGCGCTGGCTCATCACGTTACGGGCTGTCCGGACTACGCTCGCTTTGCCCGGTCGGCGGCGCTGCGTGAAGACGCGCTCATCGACGAGGAGTCCCTGGCGGGCGTCCCGCTCATCCCCTCCTCGGTGTTCAAGCGGCGGGACGTCGTGACGAAGCCCGTGGACGGCTCGGTGCGTGTCTGCGTCAGCAGCGGGACGCAGGGCGGCCGGTCGCGGGTGCATCGCGACAGCACGACGCTGGAGCGGTTCGTCGGGAGCATCGCGCAGGGGGCGAAGCTGCTCGGCGTTGACGAGGACGAAGACGCGCTGATCCACGTGCTCGGGCCGGACACCGACGAGGCGGGTGACCTTTGGTTTTCCTACGTGCTGAGCATCGTCGACCTGCTGCATCCGACCGTCTTCCACGTTCGGGGCGGGGTGTTCGACCCCGAGCCCGTCCTGGACGCGCTGGCCGGCGCGCCGCGCGGGGAGCGGCAGCTGGTGCTCGGGCCGCCGGTGTTCGTCATGAAGCTGGCGCAGTTCGCGCTCGACCGCGGAGTACGGCTCGATGTCGGTGCCGGCGGCGGGCTGGTGATCACCGCGGGCGGCTGGAAGCGATTCAGCGGCGCGGCGCTCTCCCGGCGTGAGATGACCGGCCTCGCAGTGCGGGCGTTCGGCCTAACCGGGGAAGCCGACGTGCGGGACTGCTTCAACATGGTGGAGCTCAACACCGTGCTGTTCGAGTGCGCCGCACACGTCAAGCACATCCCGCCGTGGCTGTGGATTACCGCCCGTGACCCCGGAACCCTGCGCCCGCTGCCCTCCGGCGAAGAGGGCGTCCTGGCCTACCTCGACGCGCTGCCGACCAGTTATCCGGGCTTCATCCTCGGCGATGACTTCGGGGTCGTCGTCAAAGACCATGCCTGCCGGTGCGGGCGGCGCTCGGACACGTTCGAGGTCAGCAGGCGTATTCAGACCATCGAGGCACGCGGCTGTGCGCTCAAGATGGACGGCGCGGTCAAGCTGCCCGGCGACGGCAGGCCGAACACCGACGGGGAGCACACCCGGTGAGCATGATGAGGGAACGGCCGGACCCGCTCGCCGACGAAGCCGTGCTTTCCGCCGAACTGCATCAAGGGCCGTTCGGCAGCACCGTGCAACCATTCGCTCTCGGCGCCGAGGGCGGCACGATCCGCGGTCGCCTGCACCGCGCGGCGTCGGCGCCAGGCCGGGAGCGAGCAGGGGTGGTGCTGGTCACCGCCGGGCTCGGCACCGCGATGCGCAGGGTGCTGCTGCCGACACTGCACCTCGTGGCCAACGGCTACACCGTCGTAAGGTTCGATCCGCGCAACTCCGTCGGCGTAAGCGATGGAGAAATCGCCGACTTCACCCTCACCGGATTGGCCGACGACCTGCTCGCGGCGGCGGCGTGGGCGGGCGCTGAGTTCGCCGGCGGTCCGGTGTCGGTGTTCACCGCCAGCATCACCGGTCGTGCTGCCCTGCGCGCCGCCGCGCTGCGGCCTGAGCTGTTCGACTGCGTGGCCACGATCGCGTGCGTCGTCGCCACCCAGGACACCCTGACCGCGGTGCGCGGAGACGACATCGTTGAACGCTGGCTCGCCGGCGAGCTGTCCGACCCGGAGCAGGTCGACGAGCTGCTCGAACACCCGATCAAGCTGCGCGCCGTGGAAGACATCGTCGACAACGGCTGGGCCAGCGTGGAGGCCTCGGTGCGCGATGTCGAGGCCGCGGTCGCTGTTCGTTTCGTGGACCTGCACGGCGATCGCGATCCATGGGTCGACACAGCCGCGGTGCGCAAGGTGTTCGGGCCGCTGCCGCATACGCGGCTCATCGTGCTCAACGACGCGGTGCACGAGATGAACTTCGCCAGCGCCCGCAAGGCCATGCGCCGCGTCATCCAGGCCTTCCGCTCCGGCCGCGAACCAGGCTCGCGCCGCGCAGAGGCTGCCGAGGCCGGCGCCAGCACCAGTGCTGACGCCGGCATTGTCGTCCCGTCCTTCGAGTCGCTGACCGCCCAGAACAAGCTGGAGCGGCTACTGGACGCCCGGTCCGGGTCCGCAGAGAGGAAGACATGAGCACCACGCATGAACTCGACGCCATCATGGCCATCGACAGCGCTGAGCAGTTTCGGGCGCTGCTCGCCGGGTACCCGCCAGAAACCCGGGAGAGCCACGTCTTCGCGAAGTGCGAACACACGCTCGTGTTCAGCCGGCACCACTGGCTCATGTACGACGGCGACTACCGGGTGCGCGCCGACCTGCGTGAACTGCTCGGTGCCGTGCGTTCGCGCGGGCCGGGCGACTGGGACGCGGCGCAGTGCGTCCTCGTCCTCGTGCTGTACGCGCTGAGCCTGGCCGGCGTCGGGCTGGAGCAACTTCTCGACGAGGTCGGGGTCAAGCCGCTGCGGGACGTCCTGGAGCACCGGCTGCTGTCGTATCTGGACGCGCTGGGCCAGCCGCGCGGCACGGCGGAGGCGCTGCCGCTGCTGGCCCTCGCCATGCGCGTCAGGGAGCTGCGGCCACAGGTCGAAGCGCAGTACCACCGGTACTCGATCATCGACGGGAAGGCCTGGTACCGCGAAGAAGGCCTGATCCCCAAGAGTTCGGTGGACGCCACCCTCCTGCCCCCGTCTCTCGCCGTGCAGCTGGCCAGAGACTGGGACCCGGCAGCGGGCCACGCCGCCGAGGAGACGCTGCGCCAGATCACCCGGCGCGAGGTCGCGCGCGCCGGCGAGAGCGTCGAGGTCCTCCGGGCGATCATGCGGGCCGCTGTCGCCGACCCGCGGCTGCGGGTCGACCACGCCACGATTACCTGCGCCCGAGGCGACATGCTCGACCGGGTGACCGACATGACCGGCAGCGAAGACTTCTTCAGCGAGACGGTGCTGCGCGACCGACTCGACCTGTCCGGCTATGCCGAGCAGATAGGCCACGACAGCGCCGAGCGGCTCACCCGCACGACGAAGGCCCGCATGCTCAAGCTCAAGCGCGGCGCCGTCCGCAACTACTTCCAGCCCGGCTGCCTGCAGGGCCAGTGGGTCGAGAAGGCCGCCGACTACATGATCTTCCGCAATGAGGACTCGCACTACCGGGGCCACCAGAGCATCGGCTGCTCGACCGGCGGCCGGGCCGCGTACTCGGTCCGTTACCGCCGGGACGACCGCGACGGCGAGCTGCCGCCGATGATGGGCGACTTCCGCGTGGTCCGGATGAGCCACGACCCGGCCGAGACGTTCACCGGGGCAGACCTGGTCCACGTGGTCGAGTACAGCCGATGGGTCCACGCGGTCATCGAAGAGACGTTCCGCTGCGAGGGCGTCGTGGCGCACCGCGCAGCCGGCGGCGTGACGGCGGGCACCGGGCGGGGCGGCGCCTCCGACTTCGATGTCTGACTCGCCCGGCCTCCCGCTGAGCCTCAGGTCCGCGCCCAGCGGATCCGTCTCCGCAAGCACGAGTTCGCCGATCCGAGGAAGCGCGATGGGATCCGACACCTTCACCCTGCCCATCATGGTCAACGGGCGGCTGATCACCGCGCCGCCGGAGCAGTGCCACCGCCACGCGTACGACACCGGCGTCAGCGTCCTTATACCGAAGCTGACCGACGGGATCGCCGAAGAGATCATCGCCGCCCCACGGACCACACTGCACGGCCTGCACCTGGACGAGATCACGATGTTCCTGAGCGAGGTCGGCGCGCTGTGGGGCGACCCGGGCTACCGCGGCCGGATCGAGGCGGTTCGCCTGGCCTCGGCGGTGACCGGCTTCAGCGAGCAGGTTCTCGAGGAGGACTACACCCGGATCGCGCGCACGATGAGCCGGGCCAAGCTCTACGACCTCGTCGATGCCGATCTCGGAGACTCGCTGCTGCTCGACGACTGGCTTCCGCGGCAGTCGGTGTACGTTAAGGCACAGCCGAAGGGCCGGGTGCTGCACATCATGGTCGGCAATGTGCCGCTGGCCGGCCTGTTCACGATCGTGCGCGGCGTGCTGACGAAGAACGCGACAGTGGCGAAGCTGCCGAGCCGCGACCCGATCTCCTGCCTGTATTTCGCGAAAGCGTTCCACGACCTCGATCCCGGGCACCCGATCACCAGGTCGATGTCGGTGGTGTACTGGCCGGGCGGATCGCCGGCCGAGGACCAGTTCATCGAGGACGCGGACTTGATCGTCGGCTGGGGGCAGGGCCGTTCAATCGAGGCGGTCAAGCGCAAGGTGCCTGTGGACACGCAGTTCGTCGAGTTCGGCCCGAAGGAGAGCCTGCACTTCATCGGCCGGCCGTTCGGCGATGTGGACAACCTCGCGATGCGCGCGGCGTACGACATCAGCGTGTATGAGCAGGAGGCCTGCTTCAGCCCGCAGCGGATGTTCGTGGAGGGCGACGCCGAGGATTTCGCCCGCGTGCTGGCGGCCTGGCTGGAGAAGATGACCGCGCGATTGCCGGTCGGGTACCGCTCGCCGGACAAACTGGCGCACCTGAGCCGGGCCCGCACGGAGGCGCGGTTCGATGGCGCGACCGTGTACGAGGGCTCATCCGGCGAGTGGACGGTGGTTGTCGTCCCCGAAGGCAGCGACTGCGCATACGAACATCCGCTCGGCCGGACCATCTACGTGCATCCCGTGGACGACCTCGCCGACGCGATCGGCCAGGTGCACCGGCAGGTGCAGACCATCGGCATCCATCCGTGGTCGCGCGGCCGCGATCTGGCCGACGCGCTGACCCAGGCCGGCGCCACGCGCATTACCGAGGTCGGCCTGATGAGCCGGCCACGGCCCGGCTTCACGCACGACGGGATGCAGCCGCTGCGCTCCTTCGTGCGCTGGGTTACCCTCGAGCGCGGCCTGGAGTACCTGGGCCGCTTCCGGGACACGGGGCGCGGCGCGTTCGAGCGCAAGGTGTACGGCGGGGCGGCCGACGCCTCCGGGGCGGCCGCTGACCCCATCCCATCGCAGGACCCGGGAATCGCGGGGTGAGCGCTGGGGGAGGCGAGGCGGCCGAGCTTGAGGCGAAGGCTCCGGGCGAGTTCAGCGCTGCCGAATTCGCGGTTACCGTCCTCGGTTCCGGCGCCGCGGCGCTCGCCCTGGCCGCGACCGCGGCCGAAGCCGGTGCGCCCACGGTCCTGGCGAACCGGCCCGGGGCACGGTTGGATCGCGTCGCGGCCGCGGGCTGCGTGCGGCTGACGACGCCCGACGGTGTCAGCAGGCACGTACCGTTGACCGCGACGTCGGACGTGCTCCCCGCCGTCGCCCGCGCCGACCTGCTGATCGTCGCGGTCGGCAGCGCGGTGCAGGCCGAGGTGCTGACGGCTGTCGCGCCGGCGCTGCGGGCGGACCAGGTCGTGCTGCTCGTGCCGGGGCACACCGGCGGGGCCTGGTGCGTGCGGGCGGCATTCCTGGCGGCCGGGCAGCCCGTCCCGACGCTCGCGGAGGCGCCGCTGCCGTTCGTGTGCCGCGACGCCGATGGCGGGGCCAGGATCTTGCAGTACAAGAACTGCGTCGCGGTCGGTGCCGCCGACGCGGCCACGGCTCGTCGCGCGCACCGGGCCGCGTCAGCGGTCGGGTTCCCCGTGACCTCGGTGGTCAGCCTGCTGGAATCCGGGTTGCGTAACACGACCATGGTCGTGCAGCCGGCGCTCCTGCTGGCGAATGCGGCCAGAGTGGACCGCGGTGAGTCGTTCCGGATCTACCGGGACGGCGCGACCCTTGCGGTCGGGCGCCTCATCGCAGCCGTCGACGACGAGCGGCTTCGGGTGGCTTCGGCGTACGGGCTCCAGGTGCCTGGCGTATGCGAGTGGCTCCGGGAGACCTACGGAGCATCGGGGCAGACGCCTGACGAACTGATCCGCGCGGTCCCCGGATACGCCGACATCATGGCGCCCAGCTCGGTGCGGCACCGCTTCCTCGACGAACACGTGCGCACCGGAATGGTCCCGCTGCGTGCACTCGCGGGCGTGGTCGGGATCGACACCCCGGTCAGCGCCGCGCTTATCGAACTGGCGGGCGTGGTCACCGGCGCCGATCTGTTGAAGGAAGGCCGCGGTCTGGGCAGCATGGTGCCGCAATCCGCTGACTCTTATGCGTCCTCGGCGGATACGCGCCGAGTACTCCAGCCGGAGGTGTTCGCATGCCCTACGCCCTGACCGGCCATCAGCCGGAGGCTGAGCGGCTGGCCCGGCTGAGCGACACGGTCGCGGCGCTCACTGACCGGCTGCTGGCCGACGTCGACCTGCCTGAGCGCAGCGGGATCCTCGACATCGGCTCGGGCAGCGGCCGCCTCGCCGTCGATCTGGCGCTCGGCGCGCCGGGACGGACCGCGGTGGGTATCGACGTTGACGAGACGCTGCTGACGACGGCCCGCGAGCTGGCTGCCCGGCGCGGTGCCGCGCGGGCCTGCTTCCTGCGGGCCAGCGGCGGGGACCTGCCGTTCCCGGATGACGGGTTCGACCTCGTCGTCTGCCGGTTCCTGCTGATGCACGTGCCCGATCCAGGCAAGGTCGTGGCCGAGATGGCCCGGGTGTGCCTGGCCGGGCGGGACAGTGCTGGCGATCGAGGCCGACTGGGAGGGCCAGCTGCTGCACCCGCTGACCCCCGCTATCGCACGGTACCGGGAGCTGGCCGTCGCCGTGGCACGCCGGGCCGGGATGAACCCGTATCAGGGCCGTGAGCTGTTCGGGCTGTTCAAGCGCGCAGGCCTGACATGCCTGCGCGTCACGGCGCACGCCGAGGTGTCCACGGCGGACGACCCGCAGACGGTCAGCCACAAGCTGCGCGCGCGGATGGCGATGGCCGATCACTTGACCGCTGACCGGGACGGGGCGCGCACCGACCCCGAAGCCGGCCTGCTGCGCGCCGAGATAGAACGCCTGCTCGCGTCGCCCGACCTGTTCGCGACCGAATTCCGGGTGGCGGCCCTGGGGCGCGTACCAGTACCACGGACGTAGAGGACTGATTCCATGCTTCACGGCGTGCACTAACCGGTGTGAGACTTCGGAGACGAGGACGTGCCCGTGACCACGACGCTGAGCCTGGCAGGCCCCGACCGCCGGCACGCTGGTGCCGGAATGCCGCATGTGCGGCATCGCGTACCCGAGCGGCTTCGTCGCCCGCTGCGAGCTGTGCAACGGAGCGACCGATGTGTTCTACCGCCTGGACCGGGCGGTCATCGGCGACTTCGATGTCGATCCGCTCAATCGGTATCGAGATCTGCTGCCGATCGTCGACCGCGACAACCTGGTGTGGGCCGGGGAGGGCGACACGCCGCTGGTCCACGCGCTCGAACTCGGCGGGCGCTACGGCCTGCGGCGGCTGTACCTGAAGGTCGAGGGGAGCAATCCGACCGGCTCGGCGAAGGACCGGATGGCCGCGGTGGCACTCCCGTTCCTGCGCGAGCGCGGCGTCGGCGAGTTCACGGTAAGTTCGACCGGGAACAGCTCGACGTCGTTCGGCGTCCGGGCCGCGCTCTTCCCGGACCTGCGCCTCCACATCTTCTGCGGTGCCTCCTTCCATCACCGGCTGAACTTCCCGGACCAGCCGAACGTCACGGTGTACACCGTGGACGGTTCGTTCGTGCAGGCGGGCAAGTGCGCCCAGGAATACGCGGCGCGGCGGGGCCTGCCGTTCGAGGCCGGTTTTTTCAATCTGGCGCGCAGGGAAGGGCTGAAGCTGGCCTACCTGGAGGCTGTCGACCAGATGCCGGTGGCCCCGGCCGTCGTCATCCAGGCGATCAGCAGCGGGATGGGAATCTACGGGGCCTACAAGGGCTTCCGCGAGTACCTGGCGCTCGGGCGGCTGCCCCGCCTGCCGCGCATCGTCTGCGCGCAGCAGCTCAGCTGCGCGCCGATGTATCAGGGCTGGAAGGACGGAGTCGCCCGCCTCGACGCCTCGTACCGGATCGCCGAGCCGCGCGGCCTAGCGCAGGCGATCCTGCGCGGGGATTCAAGCGGTACCTATCCGTACCTGCACAGAATCGTCACCAGCGTGGACGGTTTCTTCACCGCGATCGCCGAGGATGAGATCGTCGAGGCGGTGGCGGAGGCGAAGGACCTGGAAGGGCTCGACATCTGTTGCGCCTCGGCGGTCGCGCTGGCCTCAGCGAAGCAGCTGGCCGCCCAGGGTCGGGTCGACCGGGATGAGCCAGTGCTTGTCAACCTGACCGGGACGGACCGCAGCGGGGGACTGGTGCCGACCGCCATACGCTATGAAGATGTGCGCTGACCTCGCCCCGGTTTCTCTCGTGCCGCCGTCCGCCGGGGGCCGCGAGGCTTCGCCGTGGCGTCTTCGCGAGCTGACGGTGCCGGATCCGTTCGGCGTCGTGGTGGTCGTGCCCGGCCGGGGCGTGGCCGCGGAGCGGTACGACTGGCTCGGGCGAGCGGCCAACCAGGCCCGGTGGGCCGCGGTCGTCGTCGACGGCTTGTACGGGGACCTGGACGATCGCGGCGGGCCGCGCGCATATCAGGCCGTGCGCGAGGTGGTGTCGACTCGCGGCGGCCCGGTGGCCGTTGCCGGGCACTCGACGGGGGCGCGGGTAGCGTTGCGGGCGGCTGCGGACTGCCCGGTCGCCGGCGCGGTAGCGCTCTGCCCGATCGCGGACCTGTCCGATCACGTCCGGCGCGCGGCGGCCTTCCTGCCCGACTACGCCGCTGCGGTGGTCGCCGATCTCGGCCCGCCCGGTTCTGCTGCCTACGACGAGCGCTCGCCGTTGCTGTGGGCGGCCGAGCTGACCGCGCCGCTGCTGCTGGTCGCCGCGCAGGAGGATCGAGTCTGCCCGCCGTATCAGACCACGATGCTCGCCGACGCGATCCGCGCGGCGGGAGGCTCGCCCCGGGTGGAGGTCATCCGCGCCGCGGGGCACTTCTTCGAACGCGGGGCCGCTACGGCCAGCGCCGAGCATGAGGTGGGCGCGCTGCTCGTCAGCTGGCTCGGCGGGCTGACGGGCTGAGGAGCTGGACGGCGCTGGGCGTCACGGGGCCGCCGTCTCGTCGGCAGCCGCGACGGCCAGATCCGCCAGGTCCCGCAGGAAACCCGGCACGGTCCCCGGCGCGAGAAACCGGCGATCCGCGCATATTTCCAGGACGGCACTGCCGGACAGCCGCATCAGGTAAAGGAAGAACGTCGCGCCTTTCGGGAACCGGTCCCGGTCCGGCTCGGTGACGACGGTCGCGTCGGGGTCGGGGGAGGGGGCCTCGCCCGGCTCGGTGCTCTCCCGGAACGTCATGTCGTTGAAGAAGCAGTAGCCGTCCGGCTCCAGCCCGCGTCGCTGCACCAGGTCGGAGACCAGCGACTCAACCTTCCGCGGATCATATTCGCTGTGCGCATAGGCCAGGTACGAGGCTTTAGCGGCCCGGGTGACGAACGCGTCGAAGGGTTCGTCGTCCACCGGGACGACGAACAGCGCGTTCTGATTGAACGCGCCGACGAGCCGGCGAGTCTCCGGCCGGAAGCGGGTCGCGACGATGAGCCGTAGCGCCGCGTTCCGCTCGCCCTTCTGCCGTGCTAGCAGCCGGGCCACAGCGGCGAGCACGACGGTCGAGGGCTTGGCGTTCGTTCGCCGCGCGATCCGCCCGACCGCGTCCGCCAGGGCCGGAGACTCGATCCGCGCCCAGCCGAGATTTGGCCGCACTGGCTGCGGCAGGCTTTCCAGCATGGTCGAGGGTGCCTCCTCGACGCGGGCGCGCCAGTAGTCGAGCGCCTGCCGCTCGCGTGCCTGCCCGGCCTTCGACTGCTCGTACGCGCCGCGCTCGAGCGGCTGCTGCCCGGCCTCGGGCAGCGCGGCCGCGTCCGGCGACGGGGCGGCGAGCAGGGCGCTGAGGTCCTCCAGCACGATTTCGAGGCTCCAGGCGTCGACGGCCATGTGGCACACCGCGAGCGCCACCGCCGCCGGGCTGCGGTGCCGTGTCACCACGCAGACGCGCAGCGGCAGGTCAGCGGCTAGGTCGAACGGCAGCGACCGCAACTCGTGCGTGGCCAGACGGACCGCGCCCGCGACGTCTCTGCCGTCGGATTCGCGCACGATGACGGACAGCGGTCCCTGGTCGCGCGCGGTTTGCCAGGGCTCGCCTTCGTGATCGTGGTACGAGGTACGTAGCGACTCGTGCCGCTCGACGAGCGCCCGCAGCGCCTCCCTGACCGCGGCCATCCCGGCGCCCGGCGGGACCGGCACCGAGCCGGTCAGCGTCAGGCTGGTGTCGTCCGCGGGCAGCCAGTGCAGCACATCCCAGATGGCGAGCTGGCCCCAGGTCAGCGGACCGGAGCGGGCAGCCTCGCCCCGGAACTCGAGTTCCTCCGCGATCACGGCGGCCTGATTCGGCGCGGGCATCGTCATTTACCTCCCGGGCGAAGTCCTGCGTGGTCAAGGGCTAATGCGTCAGGGTTCGTTAGAGCCGGTGCAGCGCGACGACGAGGCATCCTGTTGCGCAGATCTCACAAGATTCCCACCAGAACAGGTTCTAATATATTTCTCCTGACGGAAAGTTGCAAGAATGTCGCAAAAGATCGTGTTTTTTCGACCATCAGGAATTCAACTGCCTTGGCGGCCGGCCCTGTTCGCTCAGGACGGGGTGATCGGGGCGTGGCGGAGGTTTCCGTGGAGCACCCTATTTTGGCTTCTTGCGTGAGTCTGATGCCTTGGTGCGCGACTGAGCCGATATTCTTGCAGGTAATTCGCGTAGTCTTGCGTCATGCTGTCGGCTTGTCCCTGCCTGCGGCCTGGCATCGAGGACCGCGTTCACGCAGACTCTCGTGCTTCCCGCGGCCGACGCACTCCGCGGCCGGCACGCCACCGTCCGGACCTGCCCGGCCACGCCCGCGGAGCGGAATGCCCGGACGCACGGCCCCGAGATCCGCGTGACTCGCCTCGTTCCGCAGGAGGACACCGGCGCGGGACACCAGATCAGCCGCCGTGGCGTAGTTATCGGCACCCACCGCCTGTCCCGATGGTCGTCATATGCCAATTTATCGTCACTATCTTGCAGCTACCTGTCGATATAGCTACGCTGAGAGTTCGTATTCTGATAGAGATCTGTTTCAGCTGGCCGGTGCGACGACCACCGGCTAGCGCGGATGCTCAGTGGCTTGAGACGGAAGGGACTGCGTGGATCAGATCGCTGAGCCAGTGCCGTCAGCCGAAGTGCTGATCGAGGGACGCTCGCTCACCAAGGTCTACGGCAGACCGCCGGGATTCACCGCGGTGAAGGGCATTGATTTCGAGGTCTTTCGCGGAGAGGCCTTTGGGTTCCTCGGGCCGAATGGAGCCGGCAAGTCGTCTACCATGCGGATGATCGGCTGCGTGTCTCCCGCGACGCAGGGGAAGCTGCGCATATTCGGGCTCGACGCGGTACGCAACGCCACGCTTATCAAGGCCCGCATCGGTAGCGTCCCGCAGGACGACGCCCTGGACACCGAGATGACCGTCCGCGAGAACCTCTGGGTGTACGGACGCTACTTCGGCCTGCCGAAGGCCGCGATACGCCACCAGATCGAGCGGCTGCTGGACTTCGCGCAACTGGCGGAGAAGGCAGACGCCCAAGTCGAGTCGCTCTCCGGCGGCATGAAGCGGCGATTGACGATCGCCCGCTCGCTGATCAATAACCCCGAGATCCTGCTGCTGGACGAGCCGACCACCGGACTCGATCCGCAGGCGCGGCACCTGCTGTGGGACCGGCTCTTCCGGCTCAAGCAGGACGGCGTGACCCTGATACTTACCACGCACTACATGGACGAGGCCGAGCAGCTGTGCGACCGGATCGCTGTCATGGACCGGGGTGAGATCATCGCGCTCGGCTCCCCCCGCGAACTGATCGACCGGCATGTCACCCGCGAGGTGGTCGAGCTGCGCTTCCTGCCCGGGCAGCAGCAGAAGTCCGCCCAGGAACTGCACGGCGTCGGCGACGACCTCGAACTGCTGCCCGACCGCGTCCTGTGCTATGCGCAGGACGGCGAGGCCGCCGTGGACGAGGTCCGCCGGCGGGGCCTGGCCCCGGTCACCACCCTGGTCCGCCGGTCGAGCCTCGAAGACGTCTTCCTCCGGCTAACCGGCCGGTCGCTGATCGAGTAGACGGGCCGCGCGAATGACAGCCACGGTTACCACCGCCGCAGACGCGGCCGTCATCGAGCCTCGCACGCAGTCAGCCCCCTCCCGGATCCTGCACGAGTTCGGGTACTGGATCCGTCGCTACCGGCGGTCATGGCGCGGCACGATCGTGATCAGCGTGGCGAATCCCGTGATGTTCGTGCTCGCCATGGGCGTAGGCCTGGGCAGGCTGGTGAACCACAACCATGCCGCCGCGCTCCACGGTGTGCCGTATCTGCAGTTCATGGCGCCCGGCCTGCTCGCGGCCGCGGCGATGCAAACCGCTTACGTCGAGGCTGCCGGTCCGGTGCTGCAGTCCGCGCGCAGGCGCGGCAACTACCGGACCGCCTTCGCCACCCCGATGCGGGCCACTGATATTTTGGCCGGGCACCTGCTGTTCATGGCGTTTCGCCTCACGGTCAGCGCCCTAGCGATCACTGCGGTGATCACGGCATTCGGCGCTGTGCCGCCAACACGGGCGGCGCTGCTGGTACCGGCGGCGCTGCTGACCGGGCTCGCCTTCGCCGCGCCGGTGGCCGCCTATGCGGTGACCGTGCAACGCCCGGCGCGGCTGAGTGCGCTCTTCCGGTTCGTCATCATGCCGCTCTACATGTTCTCTGGGACCTTCTATCCGACGTCGCAGCTGCCCCTCTGGCTGCGGGACGTTGTCGTAGTCAGTCCGCTGTGGCACGGCGTGGAGCTGTGCCGCGGGATCGCGCTCGCAGACGCGACGGCCGCGGGCACCGCCCTGCAGGCCGGCATCCTGGCGGGACTCGCGGTGCTTGGCTACTTCGCCGCGCACCGCACCTATCAGCGGGTCCTGAACGCGTGAGCGCTCGGGCAGAGGGGAGCAGAGGGGAGAGGCGATGAGCACCCTGCTGAACTATGCGCCCACGCCGGACCGGCCAGCCGGTCGGTGGCGGATCCCGGGGGCGGTGGCGCGGCCGCTGGCGCTTGTGGAGCGCAAGATCATCATCTACCGGCACACCTGGCAGGTGCTGCTCGCTGAGATCTTCGAACCCGTGCTCTACCTGCTGACCATCGGGGTCGGCATTGGCGCGCTGGTCGGCGGGCTGACCTCGCTCGGCTCGCATCCCGTCCGCTACGCCGCGTTCGTGGCGCCGGCGCTGCTGGCCACCGCCGCGATGAACGGCGCGATGAACGAGACCACCTTTAACATATTCGCCAAGCTGAGGCTGGACAGCACTTACCAGTCGATGCTCGCCTCGCCGCTGAGCGTGCGGGACATCGCCGCGGGCGAGGTCGCCTGGGCGGCGCTGCGCGGAACCTTGGTTAGCTCGATCTTCCTTGCTGTGCTGGCGGCCACCGGCCTGGTCGGCTCGCCCTGGGCGCTGCTGATCCCGGCGGGCGCGGTCGCGGTCGGCTTCGCGTTCGCTGCGGCCGGCCTCGCGGTAGTGACATTTCTGCGCAGCTGGCAGGACTTCCAGTATGTGCAGCTGGTCATGCTGCCGATGTTCCTGTTCGCCACGACGTTCTATCCGGTGAGCGAATACCCGAGGCCGGTCCAGATCGCCGTCGAGTGCCTCCCGCTGTACCAGGGAATTGAACTGCTGCGCGGGGCCGCGCTCGGCGAGGTCGGCGTGAAACTGCTGTGGGCAGCGCTTTACCTGGCCGTGATGGGCTCGCTCTGCCTCGTCGTCGCGCTGCACCGGCTCCAACGAACCCTGACCCACTGACAGCGCAGCGGTGCCATCCGCGGCCTCAGGCGTACTCACTACGCCGGAGGTCGCACACCGTCAGGTGCGGGCCGGGTGCGCTTCGCTGTCACCTTCCCGGTCTACGCGGGTTACGACCGCAAGCCACCGGCGCGACCAACCGGGTGCGGTGGAAGAGCACGGCCGGCGTCTCGGCCGAGAGTATGATCGCCCCGTCCCGGAAGCGGTCCGACACGTCATCCGGGAGGTTGGCCGCGCCCTTCAACGGGACGGCCTCGGCAACATCCAGATGATGCGCCGACCCGAGGGGGAACGGTCCTGCCCGAGATCAACCCGCGGACAGCGGGAGCTGCCGGCCTGACCCGGTATGCCGGCTTCGATTTCCTCGGCCGCGTGCCCCGCCGCGTTCTCGGGCTGGACGGAGATACCGCGTTCACGGCGGAATCAGAATCAGTAGCCTCCACCGTTTTCCGGCGCGATTGGTCCACGGAAGCGCGTGCCGGTAAGTTCCACGGGCCTCCCGGCCCGCACTGGCCGCTTCGCGCCCCGGGCCGCGCCCGGAGCGGCCCGTCCGTCTACCCCGACCCAGCACGGAATAAGGAGCCATGAAACTAATCGTGACCGGCGGCGCCGGGTTCATCGGCGCCAACTTCGTCCACTACACCCTGCAGAACAAGCCGGATTACGAGGTGACTGTCCTCGACGCCCTGACCTACGCGGGAAACCGGGACAGCCTCCGGCCCGCCGGCGACGGCGTCCGGTTCGTGCACGGCGACATCTGCGACCCGGAGCTCGTCGACCGGCTAGTCAGGGAATCTGACCTGGTAGTCCACTTCGCCGCAGAGTCCCACGTGGACAACTCGCTCGCCGACCCGGAGCCGTTCATCCGCACCAACCTGATCGGAACGTACACGATCCTGGAAGCTGTCCGGAGGAACGGAAAGCGCCTGCACCACATCTCCACCGACGAGGTATTCGGTGACCTCGCACTCGATGCCGACGAGAAGTTCACCGAGTCCACGGCCTACGATCCCTCCAGCCCGTACTCAGCCACGAAGGCCGGGTCGGACATGCTCGTACGCGCCTGGGTCCGCTCCTTCGGCGTGCAGGCCACGCTGTCGAACTGCGCTAACAACTACGGCCCGTACCAGCATGTCGAGAAATTCCTGCCGAGGCAGGTCACCAACGTGCTGACCGGCCACAAGCCGAGGCTGTACGGGCTGGGCGCGAACGTGCGCGAGTGGACCCACGTCGACGACCACAACGCCGCCGTGCACCTGATCCTGGAACGCGGCCGGGCCGGCGAGACCTACCTGATCGGCTCGGGAGACGAGCGAAGCAACCGGCAGATCATCAACGACCTCCTCGAAGTGATGAGCCTTCCCGCCGACTACTTTGAGTACGTACCCGACCGGCCAGGCCATGACCTGCGTTACTCAAACGACTCCACCAAGATCCGCTCCGAGCTGGGCTGGCAGCCGCGCTACGAGTCATTCAGGGACGGACTCGCCACGACCATCGACTGGTACCGCCAGAACGAGTGGTGGTGGCAGTCGCACAAGAAAGCCGCCGAAGAGCGCTATGCCAAGCTGGGCAGGTGACCCGGAACTGCACGCGCTTCAGGCCGCAATGCCAGTTACCGTAAGGGAAAGGGCCGCCGAGGGCTGAGGGCCTCACGCCGGGAATCGGTCAGTCGGTCACGTACTCGAGCACGGTGGCCAGGTTCGTCGGCGGCCCAGTCGCCGTCTGGTCAAGCCCTGCTCCGGCGGCAGGCACGGCACCACCCGTCCGGACATGGCGTGGGAGCCGAAGAAGTCGTTCACGGCCGTCACGGACTACTACGCGACCCGATAAAGAACTAAGCCGGATCCGTGCCTGTCCGTGGATTCGGCGGCACCGGAGCCCGGTGCCGCCGAATCGGCTTGAATAAGATTGCCCGCTATGCTTTTATGTTAGCAGCCAAATCTGCTGAATTAGCGACGGTAAATGTTGTGCGGGTTTGCGCAGTTTTCTCGGGACCTTGGGGGTGGTCGTGGAAAAGCGTGAGATTGTTGCGCTGAGCCTGTTCGCGGTTTATCTAGGTGCCTGCGTATGGGCGCTGTGGGATCGGCTGGACGCCATTCTTCTGCTGGCAGTGGCGAGCCCGGTAGCAGCCAGCTTCATGTTTCCTAAAGGAACGAATATATTCACCCGGATGCTCATCGGTGTCTTCATCGACGCCTTCCTGGCCGCGTTGGCTTTCGTGCCTGTAATGGGCGACCTCATCGACCTGGTTGCCTCCGTGGTCGCGGTGGTGCTGCTGGCCATGCGGTTCCGGCAGTTCGCAAGCAGCCTGCCGGGCGGCTTGGCCTGCGTGGTGCTCTATCTCTTCCTGTGGTTCGAGACGAGCCTCCTGCCCCGCCAGCTGTCAGTCTCCGCTGGTCATCACGGGTTCTGGGTCGATCCGACGGTCATCATCGCCAGCGGCCTGGTTGGTGTGGCGCTGCTCGCCGGGCTCGCGGTCCTCCTCGGCCTGTACTACGACGGAGACCGGGCGAAAGCAGTCTTCTGCACCGTCGGTTTCCCCTGGTACCTGGCAACCTTCTTCTTCACGATCTTCCTGCCCAACAAGCATGTGAAGCGCGCGCACCAGACCGCTGAAATCGCGCGGCGCTCCAGCTACTAGCCGCTGAGGCGGGAAAACCTTTGCAAGATGGGTTTAACGGCAGAGAGCAATGACCCGCACGGATGGGTGGGATTGTAACCCGTACGACCAAAGGGTCGGCGGGCGTGAAGTGGCACATTCTCGCCCTCGGCGGCGACCACTTACGTGAGGCGAGCTGGACTCACATCCTGAAAATGCGGCCGCCCGCCGACCGATTGCCCTGCACACCTGAGGGAATACCCGCTGGAACTCCCTTGGGATGTTAGAGGTAGACCTCGAACTCCGACAGCTGGGCGGCGTCCCAGCCGGTGTTGCCGGTGAAGCTCAGCTCGACGTACTGGATCATGAGGCCCTGCCCGCGGGCCTGCCCCTAGGAGGCCTGAGCCGGAGCCTGGACGTCATCGTAGACGCGCACAGCGGCCAGCAGCCCGTCCGGGCCGCGTTGGTAGACGCCCATCCCCGCCTGGGGCGGCAGTTCGCGGCTGCCCCAGCGGACGCAGTTGTACTCAAGCGCACAGGTCACTCCGTCGTCGGTCACGGCGCAGTGCTCCAGGGCGATGCCGCCGCCGGCGCTGAAGCACCGGGTGAAGAACGAGCGGAGCTCGGCGGTGCCGCGGTGAGCGTCGCGGGGGCCGGAGGGAGGGCAGAAGTATGCGCCGGGCGCGAAGGTGGCGACTACCGCCTCGGTGTCGCCCGCGGCCAGCGCGGCCTGGTAACGGCCGACGACATCATCGGGGTGCGCGGTCCCGGGCGGGAGGATCGGCGGCCGGACGGGGTGCTGCTCTTCCAGCGGCCACTGGCTGCAGTAGGTCCGGAACGTCACCGAGACGTCGTCGGCGGACTCGGCGACGACGGCCACCGGCCACGCCAGCTGGCTCCCGCCGTGGTCTATCTGCGCCAGCAGCTCGACGACGGCCCGGCCCGCGGCGACGGTGCTGGCCACGGTCTCGGTTCGGGCATGCAGGCTGGCCAGCCAGGAGAGGTTGCGGCTGACGAACTGCCGCACGGGCCGGTGGCCGCGGACCTCCCCGGCGCGGGGGTCGTAGATGACTACCTCGCCGGGCCACGTGGTCTGCAGGTCGCGGGCACTGCCCTCGTTCAGCGCCGCCAGGTACTGGCCGACCGGGTCGGCGTGCCCCGCGGAGCGCGTCTGGGTGCGCGCCAGCTCCGCGGCGCTGGCGAATTCCGGGAACCACGGCATCGCGTACCCCGCTCAGTGGCCGGCGGCCGGGTCGCTCGGGTGCTGGCTGAGCGGCGTGACCTGCGTGGTCATCCAGGGATCGAGCGGCAGCGAGTCCACGATGGCCCGCATCTCGGCGTCGTCCAGGGCCTGCCACAGGCCCAGCGACCGGTCCCGCCCCGGTAGTCCCCACAAGCGCAGCAGGTGCCCCTGCGCGGCCAGCTCCCGCGAACGAGCGGCCTCCCGGGCGCGGACGTCGTCAACGGCCTGTCCGGGCGTCCCCTCCGGAACCCGTGTGGTCATGGTGACGAGGTATTCCATGGCTGGCCTCTCCCTCACTGGCGCGCTGTGACAGCGCTTTGCGGCCTCCGGCAGGACTCTCTTGCAGCGCAGCGCGCGGGCGCCGTGCTGTCAACGCTAGCCGAGATGCGGGTCGCGGCAATGCGCAGCACGGCCGGTGGCGTTTGTGTCTTTGCCTCTGCCGCTGTCGGGTTCCCGTGGGATACTGAGCCGTGGTTGAGTGGATCTGGCGGTACCCGGTGAAGTCCGCCCAAGGCGAGTCCGTCCCGCATGTCTTCGTCGGCGTGGACGGCCCGGACGGCGATCGCTTGTGGGCCTGCGTCAGCGCGGACGGGATCGTCGTCAGTGCCAAGAGCCCGCGCCGGTGGGGACGGATGCTCTACGTCGCCGCCAGCGTCGTTCCGGCTGAGGGCGGCGGGGGCGACGTGGTCATCCGCGTGCCTGACCGCGAGCCGCTCATGGCGGGAACCGCCGAGGCCGACGAGGCGCTTTCTGCCTGGCTCGGCGAGCGGGTGCGGCTGACCAGGGAGGTCCCGCCCCAGCCGCGGCTGCACCGGCTGTGGCCGGACGAGCCCGGGATGATTCCCGAATGGGCTGACGGCGCCGGGATGGGCGAGGAGAATGTCACCGGGATCGCCGGGGCCGTGCCCGGCGGCCGGTTCGTTGACTTCGGTGCCGTTCATCTCGTGACCACCAGCGCACTCGATGCCCTCAGGCGCGCGGGTGCGCCCGCTGACGTGCGGCGGCTGCGCCCGAACCTGGTCCTTTCCCTCGACCGGGAGCCGTCTCCCGGCGACCGTATCGAGGTCGGACTGGGCGTGACACTGCGGATCCTGGTGCCGACGCCCCGGTGCGCCGTTCCCGCCGCGGCCCAGCCCGGGCTGGAGCACGCGCCCGAAGTCCTGCGGGCAATAGCCCGCCATCGCACCGAGGTACCCGGCCTGGGCAAGGCCGCCTGCTTCGGGACGTACGCGCAGGTCCTGTCCGCGGGGACCGTCGCGGCCGGCGACCGGGCCCGCATCGCGGCCTGACCCGGCCCGTCGGTTTACCCGTTCACGGCGCCGTGTAGAGGTCGGACAGCGAGCGGTCCATCAGCCCGAGGAGAAGTGGTGCCCGGGGCGGAGCACGATGGTCAGTTTTCGAGGGCGGCGAGCGTGCCGCGGGCCTCGTCGGCGATGGGCGGCGGCGCTTCGCGGAGCCCCGTGACGTGCCGTAGGGCCCGGGCGTAGGCGATGCCGTAAGCCTCGTCGGAGGGTACCTGGGTATCGGGGATCACGCCGGTGCCCTGCCAGTTCGTGCCGGTGACCGGATTGACCGAGCGAGCGAACGGTATGGCGATGTGCACGGCCGGGCTGCGGTTAAGAACCCGTTCTACTTGCTCCACGCTCTGTCAACGGCACGCCCCACCACGGAAGTTCCCGCTCGGCGCTCATCGCCCAGCGGTGAGCACGAGCCCATCTCCCATGTTGCATCCGTTCAAAACGCGACATAGGCGCCGCTTCGTACCGGGCTCGGAGGTGTATTCCGTACCCGTCGCGGGAACGAGAAAGCCGCTAGTGCTGGTCACCGGCGCCGCGAGGTGAGAAAGTAGCGCTATGGGGGATTACCCGGGCAGCCCCGCAGAGCAACTCGCCGCCGCATGGCGGGCCGCCACGGCCGCGCTTGGCCAGTGGCGGGAGGAAGTCACGGCGGCCACCTCAGAAGCCATGGACAAGCTCGACCCGGTCGCCCGCGCGGCCGTGGACGCCGTACGCTCGGCGCTGGCCGGTAACTGGGGCTTCTGCCAGTGCCCCTGTGCCACGGCGCACCCTCAGGACCAGGGCGTGTGCGACAGCAGCGCCATCCTGACCAGGCGAGTGGGCGAGGCAGACATGCACCTGTGCGCACCCTGCGCCGTCGCCCAGGGCGTCGCCGAAATGCGTAAATGACACGCTTCTCCGCTTGACGCGGAGATTGGCTCCTGCGCCGGTTGGGGCAGCAGCCGTGGTTCGCGGTTCAACGGACCGTTCAGCGTCTACGGTCTGGTCGAGGATTTGGTTGCGACGGCCAGTACGCGACGGAGCAGGCCGGCCCACTCCAGGACCTCACGGCCTCATCATGGAGGGACCGTAGCGCGGGGTCGTCGCCAGGGTCGAGCGCGGCGGCCTCTTTCCACAGTGCGTGCTCGCGAGCCAGCCAGGACGGGCGGTCCCGGACCTCGACGTCCGTGAAGCCTGCCTGGCGCAGGCCCGCGGCGAGGTCCACCCGGCGGAGCCGGGGAATGAGCCGCTCGTCGGCCCGGTCGAACGGCTCCCAGCAGGTCAGCGCCACCCGGCCGCCAGGCTTGAGGACCCGGTGGATCTCCGCGTAGGCGGCGGCCGGCTCGTCGGGGAACTGGATGGCGTCGGTGCACAGTACGGCTCCGACGCTGGCACCGGGCAGGCCTGTCGCCGTGAGTTCGCCGGAGCGGAAGCGAACATCGCCCATGTCCAGGCGGCCGGCTTGCTCCCGCGCCTCGGTGAGGGCCTGCACGGAGAAGTCCACGCCGATGAGGAGCGTTCCGGCCTGCTTCGCGACCAGCAGGCCGTACGCGCCCCGGCCGCAGGCAAGGTCAAGCAGGGTGTCCCCGGGCCTGAGCCGGAGCTCTGCCGCCAGTTCCGGGATCGCCTCGGCGGCGACCACTCCGGCTCGCATGCCCGGCGGGAACCCCAGGTGCCGGTTCATGATCTCGGCGACGGCCGGCCTGGCGGCCTGGTCTGCGTACCAGCCGTCGAAACGTTCGGCGGACAGCGGTTTCGGGGGCATGCGCCAAGATTAGCGAGACAGCAGCGCTGTGCCGGCTGCCGTCCCGTCGCGCGGGCCCTTCACGGCCGCAGGCCAGCCGGATTCCTTGGTGTGCCCGTCGTTGACAGCGGCATATCAAAGTGATATCACTTTGATAGATGGCCGGAGCGTCCGGACACCGAAGGTCGCAGGAGAAATCCCATGTACGCACAGCTTGGCAACATCGCTCCTTCATCGTCACCGTCCGCTCCGAGGCTGGCCGTCAGCCGCGCCGCCCTGCGGACCCGCCCGCGCATCCAGCGCGCCGTCATCCGGTCATGGGAATACAACCAGCCCGTCCGGGTCACCGTCCTGGTCATCCGGCTGCTGGTCGCGCTGTGGCTGGTCTTCCTCGGCTCGCTGCTGCTGTCCCGGGACAACAGCTGGGGCTGGATTCTGCTGCCCGCCGCCGCGGCCGTGGCGGCGATCGGCGCCTGGGTTTTCACCACCGCCGCGAAAGGGTGGCCGGCGAACGTATGAACTGCCAGCCGCACCGCAACATCAAGGCCCAGGCCTGGGGATTGTCCCCTGACCTGGGCCTTGTCGTCGGCGCCGAGCCCGTGATCAGCGGAAACGCTGACCTGGTCGGTAAGACGGCGGTATCGGTGAGTGACGTCACAGGCCAAGCCGGGAGCGGGCCTTCCGCCAGCATCGGCAGCGGGGGTATCAGGGGGCGAGCTGGAGCTGAAGTTCGGTGACGTGACCCGACGGGTCGTCCTCGCTCCAGTGGTGGTAAAGCTCGCGGCTTGGCCCGGCCAGGGTGTAGCCGCTGTCCTTGGTCCAGTGCAGCAGTGCCTCGAAGGCCGGGGCGATGTCCTCCATGGTGCCGCGGTGTACCAGCGCCGCCACCCGGACCGCGGGCAGGTCGACGATGTGGACGTGCTCGCTGGCGACAAAGTGCTGGGCGCCGATATCGAAGCCGACGTGGAGCGTAACGCTGCCGTCTTCGGCGGGGCCCTCGTACCGGGCGATGTTGATACCGGGGAGGACTTCGCTTCTTACCAGGTGCGCGTGTACCTGCCGGAAGAGCGGACGGAATACGGGGGCGATGTTCTCGATGCCGAATCCCGGAGCGGTGGTGACCGCTTCGGCCACGCGGACCGGATCGCTCTGCTTGATGACAACGTCGTGCAGCTCCATGGGCTGACCTCGTTCCAGTGCTAGGAGATGGGCTTCTATGCGACGCAGCCGGATCTGCTCGTCGGCGACGTTCTGCTCGATCTGCGCCCTGCGCATCCGGAGCATCCCCCGGAGCTCCCCGGCGGGCAGCTCGTCCTCGAGGATGGGACGGATCTGCTCCAGAGTGAAGCCGAGATCCCGCAGTGCCACCAGGCGGTGCAGCCTGCCGAGCTGGGCGACCTCGTAGAAGCGGTACCCGGTCTGCGCATCGGTCTGGGCCGGCGGCAGCAGGCCGTTCTCGTCGTAGTACCGGAGCATCCGGGGCGAGACCTGCCCCAGGCGCGCGAACTCGCTGATCGTCAACATGATGTAGCCATTGATACGGCTTCACGCCGTGTCAATGTCAAGCGCCGGCGCGGAGCTTCGGCAGTGCCGGGAGCCGCTAGCCGGGTGTTTCCTGGGCCAGGACAAGCATGGACTCCAGCAGCGGGCCGCCGAAGGTGGTGGCCATCGCGACATCGGAGGCGTCGCGGCCGCGGCCGATCACGATACGGCCTTTGCGCCTGACGTTGTTGCGGGGATCGAAGGTCCACCACTGGTTGCCGAGCCAGACCTCCATCCAGGCCGCGAAGTCCATCGGTGCCGGGTCCGGGGGGACATCCATGTCCGGCAGGTAGCCGAAGACGTACCGGGCCGGGATGTTCAGCGCCCGGCAGAACGAGATCGCCAGGTGGGTGAAGTCGCGGCAGACCCCGCGCCCGCCCAGGTTGACGTCGGCGGCGCTGGACAGCGCGGTCGTGCTTCCGTACTGGAAGGCCAGGTGGCGGTGCACGTAGTCGCAGACGGCCTGGACCCGGCGGTAACCCGGTGCCAGCCCGCCGAAGCGGGACCATGACTCGTTGCCGAGGACATCGGGCAGGCAGTACCGGCTGGGGAGGGTGAAGATCAGCGTGTCGGCGGGAAGGTCGTCCGGCGCGAGTTCCGCAGCGTCCTCGTCCGCGTCCTCGACCGCATCGGGGACCACGGCGACGGCCTGGTAGCCGAAGGTCGACTTGCCCGCGGGCAGGACCGCGCGAGCGCACGGGTTGCCGTACAGGTCCGTGTAGCCGCGGACCGCGACCGCCGGCTCGGAGACCCACCGGCTGGATCCGATAGATATATGCGGTGACTCCACCGGCTGCACCTGGAAAACCACCGGAGTGGGGACAGCCGCAACGTACGTGAAGTCGCATCCGATCTGAAGCTGGCGCGTTCCCATGCCTCTATCATCCGCCATGATCCGCGCGGGATGTTTCCGGCCGGTTACCGCAGCGGTCCGGCGGGAGTCTGGGCCGGGTCGCGCAACCTTGGTGGGCTGTGGCCTAGGATCTTGCCAGGAATGAGACGCAGCCCGGCCGGGACCGGCCTGGCCCCGCCAATCGCTTGAGGTGCACCGCCCACACCATGGCCCTGATCAGCCGCCTTCTAGCCAGCCGCATCTTCCGCTTCGGTTTCATGGCCCTTACCTTGGCGTTCGGCGCCTGGTACATCGTCGGGCACTGGAGCGGCATCCGTAGCGGCCTGAACAGTATCGGGCTGCTAGCGGCATTCGGTGCTCTGGCCTGCGTGCTGGCCGCTCTCGTATGCACCATGCTGGTCTGGCGGGCGCTGATGGCGGGCCTGGGGTCTGCGCTGTCGGTCGGCGTGGCCGCGCGCGTGCTGTTCGTCGGGCAGCTCGGCAAGTACCTGCCAGGTTCGGTGTGGCCGGTGCTGGCGCAGATGGAGCTGGCCAGCGACCACAAGGTGCCCCGTGCCCGCACCGCCGCCGCGTCGGTGATCAACATGTGCTTGTCGCTGCTGTGCGCGCTGATCGTCGCGCTGCTCACGCTGCCGTTCACCCATGCCCTGGCCAGGTACTGGTGGGGCTTCCTGATCGCGGTTCCCCTCCTGGTGTGCCTGTACCCGCCGATGCTGAATCGCCTGCTCCGGCTCGGGTTCAAGATCCTCGGGAGAGATCCCCCCGATCAGGCGCTGTCCGGCCGGGTGATGATCGTCGCCATCGCCTGGTATGCCGTCTCGTGGATCTTCTACGGCCTGCAGGTCTACGTGATGGCGCTCCGCGTCGGGGTCCGGCCTGCTAGCGGGCTGTCCCTGTGTATCGGCGCCTTTGCCCTCTCCTGGGCTGTCGGGTTCGTTACCCCGTCCCCTGCCGGGGCCGGATTTCGCGACGTCTTGCTCGTCGTGCTCCTGTCGACCCAGATGAGCGCCCACGACGCGGCCGCCATCACGCTCGTGTCCCGCGTGGCAACGATCGTCGCCGACGGGATCACCGCCGGTACCGCCGTCGCCTTTTACAGGTACCGGCACCGCAAGAGCCTTGCGGCGGCCACGACTTCACCGGAGCAGGCACTACTGCCCACCCGGGAGAACTCAGCGGGGCTCAGCCGCCTGGACCCGAGGAAGGAAGCCGGATTCGTTCGGGATGCGGGTCTTTCCTTTTATCCGAACGGGTTCGTGGCTTCGCGCTCCAGGCAAACGTGGCGAAGCCACGGGGTGAGCGGGGCGGCTGGCCCGGCTGCTAATCGCCGTGGGCGGCCAGCGCGAGGATGTCGGCGAGGGCGGCGACGGCCCCGGGGTCGTCGGGCAGGCGCCCGGTGGCGACGCGGAGATGCGGGTCAGCGGCGGATACGCAGTAGCGGCTGCCGGGAACGGCGGCGATGCCGTGCGCGGCCAGGGTGACCAGGGCCCCGGACTCGGATGCGACGGGCATCCACAGCATCAGGCCGTCGGCGTTGCCGGTGGCCACGCCCCTGGCCCTCAGCGCCTCGGCCAGGCCGCGCCGGCGGCTGGTATAGCGGTCCCGCGCGGCCGTGATGGTCGCCCGGGTGGCCTCGTCGGTGAGCAGGAAGGCCAGCGCATCCTGGAGGATGCGGCTGGTCCAGCCGGTGCCGAAGCTGCGCAGCACGCGGACCCGGTCGACCACCTCGGCGGCGCCGCCGAGCACGGCCAGCCGCAGGTCGGGACCGTGAGACTTGGAGAACGACCGGACCAGCACGGTTCGGCCGGGCAGGTACGCGCCGATGCTATGCAGCGGCATCGCCGACAGCTGGCCGAGACCGTCGTCCTCGATGACCGTCAGGCTGGCGGGGCGCAGCAATTCGGCGAGCCGGGCGCTGCGCGCGGCGGACACGGCATGACCGCAGGGGGTGTGGGCGCGCGGCTGGTAGATGAACGCGACCGGGTTGGCGCGCAGTGCGGCGGCCAGGGCCTCGGGGCGCGGGCCGTGCTCGTCGCAGGCGACCGGGATCATGGTGACGCCGAGGGCCTCCACGACGTCTAGCAGCCGGGCGGCGCTTGGGTGCTCGATGGCGACCCGGTCGCCGGGCACCGCGATGGCCTGGCCGGCCAGTTGCATTCCCTCGTACCCGCCGCCGACCGCGAGCCAGCCTTCCGCGCCGAACGGCCAGTCCGGTGCGACCGCGTCGCGCAGGCGCGGGGTGATGGTCTCGCGGGTGTAGTCGTTGAGGTGCTCGGTGCGGGCGCCGGCGGCGAGTGCCGCGTCCAGGCGAGGCAGCAGCAGGGGGTCAGGGCCGGCGACGCTGAGGTCGATGGTCTGCCGGCCGCCGAAGTTGCCGAGCCGCTCGTAGCGCACCGGGTGCGGGACGGCGGGCGGGCCGATTACCACGGTGCCGTTGCGGCCCTGGGTGCTGATCACCCGGGCGCGGCGCAGGGTCGACCAGGCCTCGCTGACCGTGGCCGGGCTGACGCCGAGCCGGTCGGCGAGCTTGCGCACGGTGGGCAGCCGGGTGCCCCGGGCCAGTTCGCCGCCGCGGATCAGGTCGATCACGCAGGCGGCGATGCCGCGGGCGGATGCGTCACCGACGCGGTCAGCCAGCCAGTCGAGTTCGGCGTCAGGAGTTGTCACGCATGGCTCCCCTGGATGTGCGCTTGGTACCGGAAATGGTCGAAAGCTTTATTGCCGCCAGGTAACACTTTGTACAGTAACAAAAGTCCTCTTGAATGAATAGATTATCTGAACATAACTTGATCACCAGGCAGA
This sequence comes from uncultured Actinomycetota bacterium, assembly GCA_963785645.1. Classification (GTDB taxonomy): domain Bacteria; phylum Actinomycetota; class Actinomycetes; order Streptosporangiales; family Streptosporangiaceae; genus Trebonia. Next base: position 188,128 of record CAWAWG010000007.1, on the reverse strand, counting down.
CAGTGGGTGCGAACGACCCCGCGAGGAGGACCGTGTGGCGGCACATGAGCAGGTCAGGCTGGCGGTGCGCGACTGGGACCATCTGGTCCCAGTGTTCACCGGACAGGTCCGCAGCCGGAGCGTGCCGCTGGACGTCCAGGCCCGCTCGGCGACCCCTGACATTCTGCGCGAGCCCGCCCTGGCCGGCGGCGAGACCTCGTTCAGCCGGTACGTGCGGGGCCTGGCGGCGGGCGACGACCGTCTGGTGGGGCTGCCGGTGTTCGTGATGCGCGGATTCCGGCACCGCTGCGCGCTGGTCCGCGCGGACAGCGACCTTCGCGGCCCCGCCGACCTGAACCGCCTGGGCAAGCCCCGGATCGGACTCACCGGCTGGCCGGACTCGGGCAGCATCTGGACGCGAGCGGCGCTGCGCGCCGACGGCCTCAGCCTGGACGGGGCCGAGTGGCTGGTCGGGCCGATCACCGCAGACGACGAGCCGGGCAAGGACCGCACGGGCAGCGGGCCGCTGCCGGGCAACGTGCGGGCGATGGCGCCCGGAGACTCCCTGGTGGACGGTCTGGCGTCCGGAGCGCTTGACGTGGTGCTGACGCCGTTCATGCCGCCGGGTTTCTTCCGGCCGGACAGCCCGTTCCGGCATCTCTACCCGGATTTCCGCACCGCCGAGCGGTCATATTTCGCGGAGACGGGGTTCGTGCCCGGAATTCACCTGATCGCGCTGAAGCGCGCGGCGGTGGCACGGGACCCGGAGCTGCCGGCCGCGGTGCTTGCCACGTTCGCACGCTCCAAGGCGGCGTGGCTGGGCCGGCGGCGAACGCTGGCGGACACCACGCCGTGGATGCTGGCCGAGCTGGAAGCGTCGGCCCGTACCTTCGGCGCGGACTGGATGCCGTACGGCGTGGCTGCGAACACGGCGATGACCGACGCGTTCTGCGGCGAACTGCACGTACAGGGCATCACCGCCGCCCGCGTGCCCGGCGAGTCGGTCTTCGCCGAGTTCGCCGAGTTCGCCGAGTTCGCCGGGGAACCCGGCGAGGCAGTGACCGGACCAGGAGGACAGGAGGAGCCGCGATGCGCGTAGCCATCGGCCAGTTCGCCGCCACGCCTGAGTGGCGGTCCAACCTGGACGCCTGCGTCGGCTATGCCGAGGAGGCCGAGCAGGGCGGGGCGGACCTGCTGGTGCTGCCGGAGGGGGTACTGGCTCGGTTCGAGGAGGACGCTGACCGGATCCGTGAAGCGGCGCAGCCGCTGGACGGGCCGTTCGTCACCGGGTTGCGCGCGCATACCGTGGGCCGGGGCGTGACCGTGGTGGCCGGGATACACGAGCCGGCCGGGGACGGCCTGGTGTACAACACTCTGGTGGTCCTGCGCGACGGGGCCATCGTCACCACGTACCGCAAGCTGCACCTGTATGACGCGTTCGGCACGCGCGAGTCGGCGCGCGTGCGGGCAGGCTCGGGCGAGCCGACGGTATTCGACTGCGCCGGGCTCCGGGTAGGCCTGATGACCTGCTACGATGTGCGTTTTCCTGAGCTAGCGCGGCTGCTGGCCGACCGGGGCGCGCAGCTGATCGCGCTGCCGGCCGCATGGGTCCGCGGGCCGGGCAAGGAACGGCACTGGGAGGTGATGGTGGCCGCCCGCGCACTGGAAAACACCGTCTACGTCGCCGCCTGCGGCGAATGCGGGCAGCGCAACATCGGCGCCAGCATGCTGGCGGATCCGCTGGGCACGGTCCGCGCCAGGCTCGGTGACGCGCCCGGCCTGCTGTGGGCGACCGCGGATGCGGCGGAACTCGCCGCCGCCCGCCGCCAGCTCCCGGTGCTGGCCAACCGCCGCTTTGCGGTCAGTCCCGCCCTCCTGCCCGCACCCGCCGACGCCGTGCTACCGGTTCCGGCCGGGCCGCCGTGACCGCCTCATCGTCTGTGCAGGCCGGACCGTCCGGCAGTTAGCGCCTTCCAGCCGCCGAAAAGAAGCACGCCTCAGGAGATCTCAAGGAGAACAGTCATGCCCAGATTCCGTACTCTCGTCCCGGTGCTGGCCGCGGCGCTGCTGGCCTCGGCCTGCGCCGCGAACCCGACCGCCCCGACCGCCCCGGCCGGCGCGACCGGTTCAAGCGCACCGGGCACGGCCAGCGCCGGCGCCCCGCTGGCCAAGGACCCGGCCCTGTACGCAGAACTGCCAGCGAGCGTGAAGGCGGCCGGCCATCTGGTGTCGGTCAGCAGCGGCTCATTCCCGCCGTATGAGATCGTCGGCTCCACCGGGTCATCGGTGACCGGTGCGTCCGCCGACATGTTCACCGCCATCGGCCAGCTTATCGGCGTGCCGGTGACGCACGTGAACACCGGCGGCCTGCCCAGCGAACTGGCGGGCATCCAGGCCGGCCGGTACGACTTCGCCGAGGGGCCGGTGGGCGACTTCACCACCCGCGAGGGCACGGAGACGTTCGTGGACTGGGTGCGCGAGCACGTGGTCTTCGCCGTGCCCAAGGGCAACCCGGACCACGTCAACTCGCTGGCCGACATATGCGGGCTGCGCATCGCGGTCGAGGCCGGCGGCTCGGCCGAAACGGTGGTGCGCACTCAGTCGGCCACCTGCGTCAAGCTGGGCAAGAAGGCGGTGGACGTCGAGTCCTACCAGGATCAGCCGACCGCGGTGCTGGCCGTGCGGTCCGGCCGGGCGGACGCGTACTTCTCCTCCGAGGCGCCGCTGACCTACTTCGTGCAGCAGTCCGGCGGCCAGCTTCAAGTCGCCGGCACCGGCTCGGCCAACGGATTCGCCGCCCTGTTCCAGGGAGCGGTCGTACCCAAGAACTCGCCGCTGGCAAAGGTGCTGCTCCAGGCGGTCCAGAAGCTGATCGCCGACGGCACCTACGCCAAGATCATGGCCAAGTACGGGCTGGACCGGAACGAACTGGCCACCCCCGGCATCAACCTGGCGGCCGGGGAGTGAGCCAGGTGCCCGCGAAAGAGCGCGCCCCGTCCCCGCCCCGGCCCCCGCGGTCGGCTGGCGTGGATGTGGATGTGGATGTGGCGAAGGCGCAGCGGGTGAAGCACCCGCTGCGCTGGGTGGCCTCGCTGGTGCTGCTCGTGCTGGCCGCCCAGTTGGCGCACCTGCTGATCAGCAACGCCAACTTCCAGTGGGGCGTGGTCGGCAGCTACTTCGACTCGCAGGAGATCGGTGCCGGGCTGCTGACCACGCTGAAGCTGACGCTGATCGCCATGGCCGTGGGCATCGTCGGCGGTCTGGGCCTCGCGATGGGCAGGCTCTCGGAGAACCCGCTGCTGCGCGCGGTATGCGGCGCTTACATCTGGTTCTTCCGCGGAACGCCGGTGCTGGTGCAGCTGATCTTCTGGTACAACCTGGCCGCACTGCTGCCGCGCCTCTCGATCGGCATCCCGTTCGGCCCGTCGTTCATCTCCGGCAGCACCAACTCGATCATCACCCCGCTGCTGGCCGCAACGCTCGGCCTGGGGCTGAACGAGGCCGCGTACATGGCGGAGATCATCCGAGCCGGGATGCTCGCAGTCGATCCCGGGCAGTCGGAGGCCGCGGCCGCACTGGGCATGAGCCGGTCCCGCACGCTGCGCCGGATCGTGGTACCGCAGGCCATGCGGTTCATCGTGCCGCCGACCGGCAGCCAGGTAATCAGCATGGTGAAGGCGACCTCGCTCGTCAGCGTCATCGCGCTCACCGACCTGCTGTACACCGCGCAGTCGATCTACAACCGCACCTTCCAGACCATCCCGCTGCTGGTAGTGGTCGTCCTGTGGTACCTGGTGATCACCTCGGTGCTCTACATCGGCCAGTCGTTCCTCGAACGGCACTACGCGCGCGGCGCCACCAGGCACCCCTCGCGCGGCTTCTGGGACTTCCTGGTGCCTTTCCGCGGCCACGGCAGCCCGGCGACACGACAACCACGGAGGTGCCCTCATGACCGCGGCCCCGACCCAGCCCATGGTCCGGGTCAGCAACGTGCGCAAACGGTTCGGCAACCTCGAGGTGCTCAAGGGAATCGACCTGGACGTCCGGTCCGGGGAGACAGTGGTAGTGATCGGGCCGTCCGGATCAGGCAAGTCAACGCTGCTGCGCTGCATGAACCACCTGGAGACCATCGACAGCGGATCGATCCGGGTCAACGGCGAACTGATCGGCTACCGGACACGCGGCAGCCGCATCCTGGAACTGCGCAAGCGCGACATCGACCGGCAGCGCCGCGAGATCGGCATGGTGTTCCAGCAGTTCAACCTGTTCCCGCACCTCACCGTCCTGCAGAACATCATCGAGGCACCCGTCGGCGTACGCGGCGAACCCCGGAGCACCGCGGCTGCCCGGGCCGTCGAACTACTGGACCGGGTCGGACTCAAGGACAAGGCCAGCGCCTACCCCCGGCATCTGTCCGGCGGCCAGCAGCAGCGGGTCGCGATCGCCCGCGCTCTCGCCATGCGGCCCAGGCTGATGCTGTTCGACGAACCGACCAGCGCACTGGACCCGGAACTGGTCGGCGAGGTACTCACCACCATGAAAAACCTCACCAGCGACGGCCTCACCATGATCGTCGTCACCCACGAGATCGGCTTCGCCCGCGAGGTCGCCGACCGGGTGATCTTCATGGACGGCGGGGTCATCGTCGAATCCGGCACCCCCGAGGAGGTAATCGGCAATCCGAAGAACCCGCGCACCAGGGCATTCCTCAGCCGGGTCCGCACCTGACCGCCTCCGGGGCGCCGACGTCGCCGGCCCGCCAGGGCAGGCGCGAGTGTCCCGGGCGGCCGTGCCGCCCCGATGACGGTCATCACGACCAGGCGCTCACCCGGCGGAGCGCATCCGGGGTGAGGTCGGCGAGAGCGGGGTAGCCGTCGACGGCCATGATCAGGTCGGCTTCCGCGAGCAAGCAGCGCAGGACATGCTCAACCCCTCTGGCCCCGCCCAGGGCGAGCCCGTAAGCGTACGGGCGCCCGATGCCGACCGCGGTCGCGCCAAGAGCCAGCGCCTTGACGATGTCCGCGCCGGAGCGGATACCGGAATCAAACAGTACGGGCCGACCCGCCGAAGCCTCGACAACGCCGGGAAGGCAGTCGAGCGCGGGCAGGCCGCCGTTCGCCTGCCGGCCCCCGTGATTCGAAACGTAAACGCCGTCAGCGCCCGCATCGAGGACACGACGCGCGTCATCCGGATGGCAGATGCCCTTGAAAACCAGCGGCAGCCTGGTCAGCGAGCGCAACCAGGGCAGATCGTCCCACGTCAGCGGACTGCCGAAGACGCCCGCCCAGTGCGCGACCGCCGCCATCGGATTCTGCTCCGGAGACTGCGACAGCCGGGAGCGGAAAACCGGATCAGACGTGTAATTGGCCAGGCAGAAGCCGCGCAGCTGCGGGAAGTTGCTCACCGCCAGGTCACGGGGACGCCAGCCGGTGATCCACGTGTCGAGCGTCACCACGATAGCCTTGAAACCAGCCTCCTCAGCCCGCCGCACCAGACTCTCGGCCAACTCCCGGTCAGCCGGCGTATACAACTGGAAAAAACCCGGCGCCGCACCGAGCCGCTTCACGACCTCCTCCATCGGATCGACAGACAGAGTCGAGGCGACCATCGGCACCGACATGCCCGATGCGGCCTCGGCCGCGGCCAGGTCGCCGTGCCCGTCCTGGGCACACAGGCCGAGCACACCGATCGGGGCAAGGAACACCGGCGAAGGCAGCCGCAGGCCGAACAGGTCCACCGACAGGTCCCGCTCGCTCGCCCCCACGAGCATCCGCGGCATCAGCCCCCACTGACCGAAGGCGGCCACGTTGGCTCGCTGGGTGCGCTCGTCACCCGCGCCGCCGACCACATAGGAAAGGACCGACGGCGGCAGCGCGTGCGCGGCCCGGGACTCAAGCTCGGCGAACGATACCGGCATGCTCGGCACGGTCCCGCCCAATCCGGCTAGGTAGATTTCGAGCTGAAAGTCGCCGTAAGGCGCCGCTGGTTTCGGCCCGGGTTCGGTCATCGCGGATCGCTTCTCATAGCCGTGAGTGTACGGCTGGGCAATGTTCGGTTACTCCGTTGGTTGCTGCTCGAAGCTCGGGCCGACGCTGACGTCGCCGGTGGTTATGCCCGCCATCATGTCCGTGGCCTGCTGGAGCGGTCAAAGGTCATCGTCGCACAGGGAGCAGCCGCCGATGCTGGCCGCCGCCGGGGTCATCCGTGCATCAATGTGCTACCGGAGGGGCGCCGATAATCAGCATGGTATGATTTTCTGCATGGCTATCCCTGTGCACCACCGTCCGCATATCCGTACTGCGGTCTTGCGTGCCCGCGGTACGGTGACCATCCCGCAGGATGTGCGGGAGCGGCTGGACCTGGCCGAGGGCGATCAGTTCGTTATCACGGTGGAGGAGGACCGGATCGTCCTGACCCCCACTTCGGTCATCCCTGACGACCAGGCGTGGTTCTGGACGCCGGAGTGGCAGGCGAAGGAGGCCGAGGCCGACCAGGCCGCCGCGCGCGGGGAACGGGGAACGGTGTTCGGTGGCGGCGAGGAGTTCCTGGCCTTCCTCGACAAGAATATGAAGCCGGGCCGGTAACGTGCCGACGTTCGAGTGGCAGGCGCTGTTCGACCGGGAATGGCGCTCGCTGACCGCCGAGCAGCAGCGAGCCTTCCGGGACGCGGTCGCAGCGTTGGTGGAGGACCTCCGAGAGGGGACGGGATTCCGAAAGGGCCTGCGAGTGAAGAAGATGCAGGGCCGGGAAGACGTGTGGGAGATGACCTGGGCACCTGAGGGCAGGGCAACCTTCCACTTCGGAAACCCGGTTGCCGAGGGCGAGGCACATATTGTCTGGCGCCGGATTGGGACGCATAAGATCTTCACTCGCCCGTGAATTCGCTCCACTCCCGTTTCCTGCGCCTATGACGTGCCAGAACCGCTGCGCCCACCGCGATGACCGCTGTGCGGACAACAAGGGGGGCCGCGAACGCGCTTTACGGCTCCGATGCCGACGGGGCATCGGCGGCCGACCCGGTGTACCTGGTGCAGGAACTCGGGTCATTTTCCACGCACCGGCATTCACCGAACGGTGCTGACCATGTCATCAGCGGCAACGCCATGCACATGGTCATCAGTGCCACGACTGGGCAGGTACTCGACTGGGGGATTCAGGCACCGGGTGACCTGCAGTCACTTGGCCCGTAACGCCGTTGAGCTAGCGTCGGCCTGGTCTGGGCGGGAGGCGGGCACCTGGGCGGTGCCCGCCTCTGCTGTTGAGGTCCCGCTGGGAGGAACGGGGGCGTACTGGGAACTGCTGGCCGGCCCGGGCGCTCGCGGGGGGCTGCTCTGGCTGGCGTTCCCGGGACCGCCGGTCGGCCGGGCGACGTTCCCGGTTGTACTCCAGGGAACTGGCGGCGGGGTGATGTTCTGGCCCAGGTCATCCAGGTAAGGGATGGTCAGCGCGGTCTGGACGAGGTCCTCAGCGAGGTAGCGATCTGCTGTGAGCACGAACGCCACCCGCAACAGGCTGCCCTGCTGCGCGTCTGCGAACTCCTCGAACGTCACGCCCCCGCCTTTCACTGGGTCTACCTTTCCAACGTCCCAGGGGCGGGAAATGGTTGTACGCGATCGTTGCCGGCAGGGCGTTTCGCTGCCCACCATTCTGGCTACGTCATGGTTGAGAAAATCTGGGCAGGACAGGCCGACTTCGGATTCTTTACAGTGCCCTGCTGTGTATCTTTACCACACCCCACTCGGCGAGCTTCGCCGGTCGTGTGGCTTCGGTGCAAAGCGGATGGCTTCGGTCGCCGAAGTAGGCAACTCCGGAGATGATCGCTGCGAGGTCGTATTCGACGGGGCACGTATTGTCCCCCTGAACGATCGTGCCGCAGCCGTCTGCGGTGAGGTCCACGTTGACACCAGCCGCCCAGTGATATTGCGGGCACGCACTTTGCACTGCCCCTATCCCGGCTGTGGTAGGCGTGAGTGCACGGCTCTTGAACGTGAAGAGGACGTTTGAGGCCCCCGGTACCGTTGCCGAGGGGCCGACGAATGCTGCGTTTCCCGTGGTGGTTACGGTGAAGAGCTTCGCGTTCTCGTTGCAGCCGGCACCGGCGTAGACATCGTAGGTGATGACGGCCGGCACCCCGGGCGCGGACGGATGCTGCTTGATGCCATGACCGCCGAACACGTAGGTCCGGCGCTGCGTCAGGTCCGGACTCGTGGGCGGGGTTTCGCAGTCCTTGCTTACCCAGGTGCCGATAAGCGCGGCCGCGATGCCTTTTTCTGGGCGCAGGCCGACCTGGACGAGAGTTGTGCCTTCGCCGGCGGTGCCCGCTGCCGGCCCGGGTGCCGGAGCAGACGCGGCGGTCGCTGGGGGCGCTCCGCCGAAGATCGTCAGGCTGGCCACGGCGGCACCGAGTCCGAGCGCGACTCTCCCTTTGCGGCTCGCGCGGAGGGCGGCGAATCCGTTCATAATATGATCCTTTCGACGAGAGGTCGTCATCCACGGAGGCTGCTACAAAAAAAGATCCATGGAGGCTATTACAAAAAGACCGACTGTGGCCGGAAGCCCCGGGCATTTCGCGGAAGATCCTGGAGAGCGCTTTTTCGCGTCGCTCGGCCTCAGAATCCGCGCCCAATGCACGATGCCTCGTTACACCGGTCAATCACTTATTCCTGTGATGCGGCTGCCGGTTCGGGTCGGCGTCGCTTTCTTCAGAGGGCGTTGAGCCATTCTGAGAAACGGTGGCCCGCCACTGACCAGTTGGGTCAGCCGTTGTCGCGGTGGACCGTCACTGAGAAGCTGTCAAGCCGAGGTAATGCCCCATCTGAAGCTCGAAGTCGGGACCGGCCGCCGCCGCCTGACGGGCGACGGCGTCCCGCCGGGCAGCGGCGGACGGGGCGGCGAGCAGTGTACTGACCGCGTCGAGGGTTTCGCGGTACTGGTCGGTCGGCGGTGCCGGGACGCGTTCTCGCACGAGGCGCTTGGCGGTGGCGAGCACCTTGGGGTCGAAGCTGGCCAGCCGCCGGGCCAGCCGGTCGACGTAGCCGTCGAGCTCGGTGTCCGCGATCGCGCGGTTGATCCAGCCGTAGTGCTCGGCGGTTACCGCGTCGTAGTCGTCGGAGCTGGCGATTACCTCCAGGGCGCGCGCCGCCCCGATCAGCCGCGGCAGGTGCTCGACGGCTCCGCCGCCCGGCAGAATGCCCAGCCCGGCCTCGGGCTGGCCGATCATCGCCGTCTCGGTGCTGGCGTAGCGAAGATCGCAGAACAGGGCGAACTCGCTTCCCCCGCCCCGGGCCCGGCCCCGGATGGAGGCGATCGTGATCGGTCCGGCGCTTTCCATCCGGCGCATCGAGTCGATGAAGCTGGTGACGCCCTCCTCGGTCCGCGCGAAGCCGACAGGGTTCCTGTCCGACAGGTCGTAGCGCGCCATGTAGAAGTCGGGGTTTGCGCTGGCGAAGACGACCGCCGCCAGGTCTTGCGCCTCCTCGATGCGGCAGGCCAGCTCGCCGATCTCAAGCACCGTCGTGGAGTTCATGAGATTGACCGGAGGGTTGGAGAACACGACCCGCCAGTAACCGGGGGATGGTTCCGTAACGGTGAACTGGGTGAGCTGCTCTATCCGCATCGTCTTTGCCTATGATCCGGATGTCAGCTTGGCGATCTGGTCGCGAGCGGCCTGGGCCAGCTCCGCGTTGGTGTGGGCATGACCCCGCAGCCCCCAGCCGCCGTCGACGGCCCCGGTGAGCAGTACCCGGGTCCGCTCCGCCGCGTACACGTCGATCATCGGCATGACGCATCCTCTATGTATGTAGACATACATAGAGCGTAGCACGGCTAAAATGAACGCAAGCGATCAATTTGAGAAGGACGAGGTCAATGGAGCAACGTGGCGGCGGATCCCGGCCCGACGGCAAGGCTGACGGCGGTGCCGTCCGGGCGCGGATGGTCGAGGGCACTGTCCGGCTGCTTGCCACCAGAGGGGTCGAGGGCACGTCCTTCGCCGAAGTGCTCGCGGCCACCGGTTCACCCCGGGGCTCGGTCTACTACCACTTCCCCGGCGGAAAGCCGGAGCTCCTGCACGCGGCGCTCGACCTGGCCGGCGAGCGCGGACTTGCCGCCATGGAGGCCACCCGCGGCGAGCCCGCGGTGGCCGTTGTCGAGCGGTTCCTGTCGCTGTGGCGGCAACTTCTCGAGTACTCCCATCTCACCGCGGGATGCGCCGTCGTGGCAGTTACGGTCGCCGCGGGCGACGACGGCCTCCTGGACCACGCCGGCGCGGTGTTCCGGGCCTGGACTGATCTGCTCACGGACCTGTGCGTGGCTGGCGGCCTGGACCCGGAACCGGCGCGGCGCCTGGCGGTGATGGTCCTGTCCGCCACCGAGGGCGCGGTCGCCCTGTGCCGGGCCGAGCGAAGCATCCAGCCCTTCGAAGACGTCGCGACCGTCCTCCTGACACTGGCCGGCGCCAGCAGCTGACACGGCAGTGCGGCGTGCTACACGACCGGCGGCGGGTTCCCCTCGGCGCTGGCCGCCAGACCGGGGTCCCAGACGCAGACGACGCACGCCTTCTGGAACGCCGAGCGGGCGAACGACAGCGCGGTCTCGTGCGGATCGGCGGCGGTCCGGACGTCATCCCAGTCCAGGATGTACTCGCCCAGCGCGGTGTCCCACCGTGCGGCAGCGGGGGACAGCGTCATCCGTTCGAAACCGGGAGGCGCCGGGTGCGCGTACGCGTAGAACGCCGCCTGCGGGTAGCGCGCGTCGCCCGGCCACCAGCCGACGGCGACCTCTTGCGCGTCCATCGCGTTGCGCATGATGAAGTCATCCGACGGCGGTTTGGCGGGCAGTCCGGAGAACAGGCTCACCGCCAGGTCGAACGAGCCCCACCAGGCGTTAACCGGGGTCGACGCGGCCCCGGTACGGCGCCCGGTAGGCCGCCAGCACCGGCGCGGCCTGGGTGGCCGCGGCGAAATAGTCCCAGACCTGGCCCGGGTCATAGTGCGCGTGCTCCTCGTCCTCGTCCAAAGGCACGCGCCACGGGACCTCCTGGGGGTTGGGTCGATGTCGACAGGACCGCCCAGTTCGCGTACCGCGGCCAGGACATCCCGGGTGACCGCGCCGACGGATCGGTGGGGGGTGAGCGGGATGCTTCGCGCCCGGCCTCCGCTGTGCTCCACGACCGCCTCGTGCCGCCGCAGGTCAAGGACGACGGCCAGGGAGCCGGACCGTCGGACGCGGGCAGCGGCGCGGTCTCCCAGCCGCGCGCGGTCAGGCGCAGCGCGCTGTGCTGAAGCTGCGGCTCGGGCGGCGCCAGCGTGCCGCCAGCTTGCCGAGCAGCTGAGTGTGCGCGTGCAGCGTGTCGCACGTCGCCTGCCATTGCGCGTAGGACGCCGCGGGCCATGTCGGCATGAGAACCACACTAGCCCCCGGCCGCGCCCAGGAGAGCCCCGCCCCGGCCCCGCCCCGGCCCCGCCCCGCTGGGACCGGCCGCGCGTGGTGCCGATGCTGGTCAATGAGACGTCCTGATCGCGTCGAGCAGCCGGTGGGCGTGAACGGCCTCGTCAAAATCGGGCACGTTCTCGGCAGGCTGGAGTGGATGTCGTCGGCGAGCCGCGAGTACAGCTGCGCCACGTTCAGCACCGCGTCGGCGGCAATGCCCGCCGGAACGTGCCGGAACCGGTCGGGGACCGGCATTTCCCGGTATGTGCCGCCTGGTCCCCGGGAGCCGTCGAGCCGCAGGTCGCTGATCTGGATGCCCATCGGCGCCTGGTTGCCGGTGGTCTCGATGACCAGGTCCCCTTCGGTTCCGGCGATCTCCAGCCTGGTCCTGCCGGAGGTGAGCTTGGCGTCGTGGAGGTGGGCTGAGACCATGGCCCCGCTGTCGAGCGCGGCGTGCACCAGGATCTGGTCGGGGCTGGTCACCTGGACCGTTTCCCCGCTCTCCTCGATGGTGTAGGCCGGGCGCTGGACCGAGAGCCGGGCGGACACGCTGGTCAGGCGGCTGCCCAGGATGTGCTCGAGCGCGTCGAGGGTATGGCCGCCTGAGACCTCCAGGATGCCCGCGCCGTTGTCGCGGTTCAGGGTGTAGGCGGTCGAGCGCGGCATGGCCTCGGCTGCGCCCTTGCCCCGTGCTACAAGCACGTTCCGCAGAGGTGCACCCGGCCGACGTACCCGTCGGCGATGGAGTTCCCGCGCGTAGTTCACCGCGGGCGCGAACCGTGCCTGGAGGCCGACCGCGTGCCGGACGCCGGCCTGCCTGGCCAGCTCCGCCAGCCGCACCGCCTCCTCGGTGGTGCGTGCCAGCGGCCATTCCACCAGGCACGTGCTTCCCGGCGGCCAGCGCGGCCTCGGTCAGCTCCCGGTGGAACGGGACCTTGACGGTGATGACCACCAGGTCCACGTCCCGGTGGCTGGCCAGCTGCCGTGCGTCGGTGAACCAGTGCGCGGCACCGAACCGCGCCGCGGCCTCGCGCGCGCTGGCTTCCCGGCTGGTGCCTACCGCCGTGAGCTCGTACTGCGCCAGCGACCGCAGGGCGGGTACGTGGGCGGTTGCCGCCCAGCCCCGGTCGGGGCTGGCCCCGATGATGCCCACCCGGATCTTGTCGCTCACTCTGTCCTCCTCGGGTGCTAATCGGACGCAGATGGTCCGTTTATTAAGCGGTACTCACTGCGTCCGCTTGCTCTGAAGCATAGACCAACCGGACTTCTTGAGTCCACTTAGGTAAGATGAGGCTATGACCGCGGTAGAAGCCCTGCTGGACGGGGGACACCCGAGAGCCGACGCCCAGCGAAACGTGGAGCGGTTGGTGGCGGCCGCTCGCACGGCAATCGCCGAAGTCGGCACCGGGGTAACGGCGCATGAGATCGCGCGCCGCGCCGGGGTCGGCGTCGGCACTTTCTACCGGCGCGCCGGGTCGCGCGAGGCGCTGGTCGCGGCGGTGCTCGCGGAACTGATCGCCGATGCCGTGTCCGAGGCCGACCGGCTCATCGAGAGCGCCGACCCGTGGACCGCCTTGTGCGAGTTCGCCGCCGTCTTCGTCCAGATGCGGGCGGCCAACGTGGCCGTGAGCGAAGCAGTGGTCGGCCAGTGCGGGTTCGCGCCCGACGACGCCCTGACGGACCTGCGGGAGCGGCTGCGCACCCTGGTCGAGCGCGCCCAGGAGGCCGGGGCGATGCGAACCGATATCGGCTGGCAGGACATGCCGTTCTTGCTGGCCTCGGTCGCCACCGGCACGACCACGCTGGGCCTGCGGGCGACCGGGCAGCAATGGGAACGTAACCTGCGGATCATCCTCGACGGTATGCGCACGCCGTCACCTGGCCCGCTTCCGGGCAAGGCGCCATCGCTGGGCTGACGCCGGGCCCGTCATGTCAGTCGGCAGGTAATCTGGGGAGGACATGCACGCGCAGGGGAGGGTTCTGGTGACCACGACCGTCACGGTGGAAGTGGACGAGGATGAACTGACCGCCGCTGCCAGGCTGCTGGGGACCAGCAGTCGCGAGGAGACGCTGCGGAAACTCGTGGCCAACGCGGCCGCGAGGGCGGCGAATGTTGCCCGTAAGCGTGCCGAGATTGCTGAGCGTGAGGCCGCCGACCGCGCCGAGGACCGGTGAGCGGTCGCGAGTACCTGATTGATGCCAGTGCCTACTGGCGTATCGACCGCGGCGCGGTTCTGGCCGCAGCGTGGCGTGATCACCTTGAGCGCGGCCTGGTGTGGATCTGCCCGCCGACGGAAATGGAGATCTGCCGCCGCGCGTCGAAGGATCAGCATGCGGTCCATCTTCGCGAGTTCGCCGAGACCTATGTCCGGTGTCCGGGTGGAGTTGCACCATCGGGCCGGTGCTACGGCGCGGGAAATCCAGGCGGATCTGATCGACTGTGGCCAGGCTGCTGGGGTTCACCCTGTTGACCTGTTGGTTGCCGCCACTGCCGTGGGTGATGGCTTCACTGTGCTCACCGACGACGGCGACTATGCCCATCAGATCAGCGCTGTCCGTCCCGAACTTCGCGTTCGCATGGTTGGTGACGGGCCGGCCTGAACTCACGATGGAGTCGGTCGTGCCCGCTCCTGGCCGAGGCCCTGGACGTAGAGCAGGCGATGCTGCCGGATGCGGTAGATGCCTGGGCTGTTGTGGTTAGCGCCGGCTGAGAACGACGTGGGTGACGCCACTGGGGCTGTTCACGGCCTCGATCTTGAAGTTGTCTTCGAGTGCTTCCAGCCCGTCCCACAGCCGCTCCCCGCGTCCTAGCACGATGGGCACCACGACGATGTGCAGGTAGTCGATCAGGCCGGCGGCCAGGAATTCGCGGATGGTGGACGGGCCGCCGCCGATGCGGATGTCTGCCCCGGCGGCGGCCTGACGCGCCTGCGCGAGCGCCTGGGCGGGGCTGGCGTCCAGGAAGTGGAACGTGGTGCCGCCGTTCATCTGGACGGGGGGCCGGGGATGGCGGGTGAGGACGAAAACCGGGGTGTGGAACGGCGGGTTGTCGCCCCACCAACCGTTCCACTCCCGGTCCGGCCAGGGGCCGCGGTGGGGGCCGAACTTGCCCCGCCCCATGATCTCGGCGCCGATGCCCGGTTCCCAGGCGCTGGCGAAGGTATCGTCGACGCCGGTGCTGCCGCCGGGTTGGCCTTGCATGGCGTGGAACGTGCGGGTCGCGAAGAGCCACTCGTGCAGGCGGGTCCCCGCATGCCCGAACGGGGCCTCCAGGGCCTGGCCCTCGCCGGTGCCGAACCCGTCCAGTGATACCGAGAAGTTGTGCACCCGCACCTGCGGCATGGTGACCTCCTGATACGTTGCCTCGCGGCGGCCCGGCCCGAATGCCGCATGCCCGCCGCCAGTGTGGACGGTCCGCGGGGCCGGAAGTCATCGTTCCGCGCACGGCCGCCGCCCGGGACGCCGTCACCGACCGCTTCCGCGGGCAGGTCAGCCGGCTCTGTCACCGATTAGGGAGGCTCGGTCGGCCGCGGAGGTGATGCGTGCGATCGCGGTGCGGAAGGTGGCGAGGGAGGTGGCCTGATCGTCGGCGGCCCAGCAGGCGTACCCGTCCGGCCGCAGGAGGATCGCAACCGCGGGCGGGCCGTCGGTGCACGTGGCGCGGACGTGGTCGACCCGTGGCGGTAGGCAGGTGCCGGGCGGGATGACGCCCGCCAGGTCAAGCAGGACCGCGTGCGCCGGCCGCGAACAGGGCGGAGAGCCGGGTGCGCTCGCCTCCGGCGGGATTGTCGCCCGCGATGACAAGGTCGGCGTCGGGCACGCGGTGGCCGGTGAGGGGGTGGTCACCGGGCAGGTCGTAGGCGAGGGACAGGCCCGACATCAGGCCGGCCAGGTAGCGGTTCGTGTCCGGCAGGCGCATGAGCTCGGTGAAGATGCCTGCGAGCGCGGCCTCGTCACCGCCTGGCTTCGGACTGGCCAGCACCCGCTGGGCGGAAGTGTGCTGCAGGACCCGGGCGGCGACCGGGTGCCGTTCGGCGTGGTAGGTGTCAAGCAGCCCGGCGGGCGCCCGGTCCTGCACGGCGGCGGCGAGCTTCCAGCCGAGGTTGAACGCGTCCTGCACGCCCGTGTTGAGCCCCTGCCCGCCAAGCGGCGGGTGGATGTGGGCGGCGTCGCCGGCGAACAGGACGCGCTCGCCGGCCCGGTAGCGCTCCAGTTGCCTGGTGGCATCGGAGAAGCGTGAGGAGTTGTCGACGCCGCCCAGCTGGGTCGCGGGTCCGTAGACGGCGTGCAGCGCGTCGGCGATCTCCTGGCTGGTGACCGGGGTCTCGCGATCGGCGTCCGGCGCATCGCCGGTGCGCCCGAAGGTGAGCCGGTACCGGTCGCCGCCGACGGGGACGAGCATCGCCCAGTAGCCGGGGACCTGGCGGGTCATTTCGCTGATGTGCGCGATCCGCTTCGGTACCTGCGCAGAGGTCGCGGAAAGGCGGATGTCGGCGAGCACCGCCTGGTAGGTGCCGGGGCGGCCGGGAAACGGGAGGCCGAGCAGCTTGCGCACAGAACTGTGGGCACCGTCGGCGGCCACCAGGTACCGGGCGCGCACGGCGAGCCCGGCGTCCGTGGTCACGGTCACCCGGCCCTCAGGACCGTCCTCGGTGGTCACGCGGGCGACGAAGGCACCGCGAAGGACGCGCGCGCCCAGGGAGGCGGCGCGGTCTTCCAGGACCTCCTCGATCTCCCACTGCGGGATCGAGATCGGGAACGGATGCCGGGTCTGCCACGGGGAGCAGTCCAGGGGCACGGGCAGCAGGGCGAAGTGACTTCCGACCGCCTCGCGGGGAAGTGCCCGGCGCTGTATCGGCTCCAGCAGGCCCCGCATCTCCAGCAGTTCGGTCGTGCGGGGCTGGAGCGCACCGCCCTTCACCTGCTCGAGGCGGTGCGGAAGCTTCTCCAGCACTAGGGTCCCGACTCCGGCCAGGGCCAGTTCGCAGGCCAGTGCCAGCCCGGTCGGGCCGGCTCCGGCGATGACGACCTCGGTCTCGATCCCGTTCATCACAAACCTCCGCTGGCAGGCACGGTCCTTATTGTAGACTTGGTGCAATAATATACTAGATGCAAAAATAACTCGGGTGCAAGAAGACTGTTAGGCTGGGGAACCGTGACCACTGAGCCGGGGCTGCGCGAGCGCAAGAAACAGCGGACCTACTCGGCGATTTCCGACGCGGCGATCGCGCTGTTCCTCGAGCGCGGCTACGAGAACGTGTCGATCACCCAGATTGCCGAGGCGGCCGAGGTGTCCCGGCGCACGCTGTTCGCCTACTTCCCGGCCAAGGAAGACCTCGTGCTGCACCGCATCGCCGACCACGAGACCGAGGCCGCACGGGTCGTACGGGACCGGCCGGGGGATGTCGCGCCGCTGACCGCGCTGCGCGCGCATTTCCTGGACGGGCTGCGGCGGCACGACCCGGTCACCGGCCTCAACGACGTCCCCGTGATCGGAGCCTTCTACCGGCTGATCTTCGGCACGCCGGACCTGCTCGCCCGCCTCCAGAGCTTCCGGGGCACGGGCGAACGCGCACTGGGCGACGCGCTAGGGGAGACGGCCGGGCTTCCGGACGTGACCGCCCGCCTGGCGGCGGCCCAGCTCGTGGCAGTGCAGTGGACGCTTGCGCACGACAACATGGAACAGCTGGCAGCGGGAAAGAGCGCCGACGACCGCTATCCCGGGGCGGTAGCGGACGCCGAGCACGCGTACGCCCTCCTGCGAAACGGCCTCGGCGACCTCGCCCCTGTGCGCTTACAGTCTGGGGGCCGAGACGACGGCCTGGTGCGCTGTGCTCGGCCTGCGCCGTGCAGATTCTGACGGCTTTCTGGTGCGGAGGCGGTGCACGGCAAACGTTTGTTCAGCCGATGCACAGCAAACGCCGGCGTTCTGATCATCAAATCAAGGGATTCCCCCCTATAGGGCGCTCCTGCCAGTTGGTAACTTCTTGCCGACGCAGGATCGCGTCGAAGAATCTTCGGTATCTGCCGGGCGGAGGGGCGTTCGGCAGACAACGCGCCGCGGGGCGAGCCGCCCGCGCGCTGCCCCAGTAGTTCGGCCGCTACCTGCCAAGCCGGGCCGGAAGCGCGGTGATTCCGCGAGCTTCCAGACGGCTACTGCCCCACCCTCCACTCGACTACGCCCACAGGCGTTAGTCGCCGATCCCAGAGGGGATTACTGACAGTGAGATTCGGCTACCGTATGAATTCACTGCTCTGCCTCGCGACCGTGGTCGCGCTCGGGAGCGCGCTCTCCCTCAGCGCGGAGACGGCCATGGCCGCCAGCCCGCCACCCTCGGCGGCCGCGAGCCTCATCGCCGCGGAGGCCGCGCACGGCGCGCACGCCTCACAGCCGCAGCGAACGGCTGCCAACTCCGGCTTCAGCCACGCCTGCCGGGCCGTGGTGGTTGTCGGCGAGGAGTCCTGCTTCGCCCTCAAGCGGTCCGGCATCCAGCCGATCTCGGCGAGCTCCTCGCCGGCCGCCGTACCCTCCGGTGTCGGCTACGGCCCCTCGCAGCTCCAGTCGGCCTACAACCTGACCTCGGCCTCCGCCTCGGATGGCTCGGGCCGTACGGTCGCGCTGGTCGACGCCTACGACGACCCGACCGCGGCGAGCGACCTGGCCGCCTATCGGTCGGCCGCGGGCCTGCCCGCGGTCCCGAGCTTCGAGAAGGTCAACCAGGAGGGTGAGACCTCCCCGCTGCCGTCCGAAGCGCCGTCGGACGACGACTGGACCCTTGAGGAGTCCCTCGACCTGGACATGGTCTCCGCGATCTGTCCCGAGTGCAACATCGTCCTCGTCGAGGCCGACGACGACAGCGGCGACGGTCTGTATGTCGCGGAGAACACCGCGGCCAGCCTGGCAGGCTACGTCTCCAACTCCTGGGGCGGGACCGAGTCCTCCACCGACACCAGCGCCGACTCGGAGTACTTCGACCACCCCGGCGACGTCATCACCGCGTCGGCGGGTGACTCCGACTACGGCGTGATCTACCCGGCGACCTCACCGAACGTCGTCTCGGTCGGCGGTACCAGCCTGAGCACCGCCTCCAACTCGCGCGGCTGGACCGAGTCGGTGTGGAACGACGGCAGCAGCGAGGGCACCGGCTCGGGCTGCTCGGCCTACGAGCCGCGGCCGTCCTGGCAGGCCGCCCTCGACCTGCCATCCGGCTGCTCCGACCGGATCGACAACGACACCTCGGCCGACGCCGACCCCGACACGGGGCTCGCCGTCTACGACACCTCGAACGGCAATGGCGGGTGGACCGAGGTCGGCGGCACCAGCGCGTCATCCCCGATGGTCGCGGCGATGTACGCTCTCGCCGGCAACGCGGGCAACACGCCCGCCGACGACATCTACACCCACACCAGTGACTTCTACGACGTGACCAGCGGAAACGACGGCTCGTGCAGCCCGGCCTACCTGTGCACGGCGGAGACCGGGTACGACGGTCCCACGGGCATCGGCACCCCGGACGGCATCGCCGGCCTCGTCAGCGGGAGCAGCAGCACCGGCAACACGGTGACCGTGACGAACCCGGGCAGCCGGACCGGAACGGTCGGCACCGCTGCCTCGCTGCAGATCGCCGCGACCGACTCGGCCTCCGGCCAGACGCTCAGTTACGGCGCCAGCGGCCTGCCGACCGGCCTGTCGATCAACTCCAGCTCCGGACTGATCTCCGGCACCCCGTCCGCGGCCGGCACCTACAGCGTCACCGTGACCGCCGAGGACACCACCGGCGCCTTGGGCTCGGCCTCCTTCACCTGGACGGTCGGCTCGACGGGTGCCTCCTGCACCTCAACGGGGGATGTCGTGGGCAACCCGAACTTCGCCAGCGGGTCAACCGACTGGACCGCCTCGTCCGGCGTCATCGGGGAATACGCACCGAACGAGCCGCCGATCAGCGGCAGCAAGTACGATGCCTGGCTCGACGGCTACAGCTCGCCCCACACCGACACGCTCTCCCAGTCCGTGACGCTGCCCTCGGGCTGCTCGGGCACGCTCGAGGTATGGCTGCACATCGACAGCGCGCAGACCAGCGGCACCAACGGCTCCTTCACCGTCCAGGCGGCCGGGACCACGATCGCCACCTTCACCAACCTCAACGCGAACTCCGGTTACACCGAGCACAGCTACCCGATTCCCTCGTCCGACTCCGGCAAGTCCATCCAGATCCTGTTCACGGGGGTCGAGAACAACGACGTGAACACCGACTACGTCGTCGGCCAGGTGGAGCTCAACCTCGCCTGACCCACATGCGGCTGCCCCGGCCCGGCGGGCCGGGGCAGCCGCGCGACGGCCCTGCTTCCCTGGTCGGCCATGAGCGGCTAGGCGAAGCGTCCTGCCTGGTGTAAGAGGTGAGATCGGGGGTAACCGGGGAACGTCCCGGTTACCGGAGTAGCGGCGAAAGACAGGACCGGGCCGAGGAATGCACGGGGGGAGCCGTGAAAATACTGGTGGCCGGCGCGTCCGGCTTCGTCGGCCAGCGGTTGTGTGCGGCCTTGGACCGGGCTTGCCACGACGTGGTCGCTATGACAAGGAACCCGTCAGGGTACCGGGGCGCGGGAACGCCGGTGCGCGGTGACGTCCAAGATCCCGCCACTCTGACGTCGGCCATGGCCGGCTGTCAGATCGCGTACTACCTGGTTCATTCCCTGCCGGAGGGGGACTTTGCGCGCATGGATGCCGCCGGGGCCACGGCGTTCGGCCGCGCTGCCGCCCGGGCTGGGCTGCGCCGCATCATCTACCTGGGCGGACTGGGCGACGACGCGGACAACCTGTCTGCTCATCTGCGCAGTCGCCGTGAGGTCGAGAACCGGCTCGGCGACGGCGGTGTTCCGGTCACCGTCATCCGGGCCGGGATCATTGTCGGGCACGGCGGTATTTCCTGGGAGCTGACTCGCCAGCTGGTAGAACGCCTGCCGGTGATGATCACCCCCCGGTGGGTTGCCACCCGCACTCAGCCGATCGCTCTCGATGACGTGGTGCGGTACCTGACCGGCGTGCTCGATGCGCCGGAGGCAGCCGGCCGGGTCTACGAGGTGGGCGGACCAGAGGTACTCCAGTACTCGGCGATGCTGCGCCGCGTCGCGGCCATCGAGAACCGCCCCCTGCTTCTGCTGCCCGTGCCGCTGCTCAGTCCCTCGCTGTCCTCGCTGTGGCTGGCCCTGGTCACCGATATCGACCCGGGAACCGGGCGGGCCCTCGTCGACTCCATGACCAACGAGGTGATCGTGCGCGACCAGTCCATCAGGGACCTGATCCCGGCCCAGCCCATGCCTTACGACGACGCCGTGCGGGTGGCGCTTCGCGAACGGCGCGAGGCCCAGCAGGCCCGCCCGTGACCGGACGGACCGGCCCCGGGTACAGCACTGCCGTGCGCCTCGGGGCAGGAGGCGTCGCGGCAGTGCTACTGCGCTGCTCGTTCTCCTCCAAGGCCGGATCCGCGCGCTTCTACCTGCTGGCCACCAGCCTGGCTGGCGTCTGGGCGGGCGGCGCGCTCGGCGCGGGCCCGGTTCCATGGCGGGGCGAGGCCTGCCGGGGCCGCCGGGGAAGCACGGCTCGCGGACTTGTCATCGTCCCGGTGGCCAGCGGCGCCGCTACCTTCGCCTTGTTCTACGGCGCGGCGCGAGCCGCCCGCCGCTACCGCCGCCTGCGGCGCGTGATCGGCGCGGTGCTGAGATACGCCGACGCCGGAGCTACCCCGCTGGTGGTGCTCATCGCCTCAGGCAGCGCAGTAGCGGAAGAAATGTTCTTCCGCGGCGCTCTCTGGTCCGGGCCGCGCCCGCTCCGCAGCACCACGCTCGCCTACGCCGCGTCGACGGCCGCCACCGGCAACCCGGCGCTTGTCCTGGCCGGCCTGATCACCAGTGTGATCTTCGGCTGGCAGCGGGCGGTGACCGGCGGGGTGCTCGCCCCGGCCCTCGCCCACGTCACCTGGTCCGTCCTCATGCTGCGCTACCTCCCGCCGCTGTTCCGTGACGTGAACCAGGCCGGACCCCGCCGATGTCCGCGCGTCCGCTGCGCCCATCTCGACGGCCGCGATTGGGACACCCGATGACGGGTAGCGCAGCGGATCATGTGGCTGTTCATTTCCAAGAAGATTCGGACCTGGCTCCTGCTGAGCGTCGGACTGCCGCTCACCCGGCTGGCCGTCCACCGGCTAGCTATGGCCGCTGACCGCCGCGACGAGTCGGCCCGCACCGCCCGGGCGCTCCGCAAGGCGGACTCGGCGATGACCGCGGTTTCCCGGCGTACCTCCCGCGGGAAGGCCCGCCGCTAGCGGTCACGGTCGTCGCGCCGGCGCAGGAGTCGTTTACTCCGTCGGCTGCCATTCGAAGGTCGGGCCGACGCAGACGCCGCCGGTAGCCGTGCCTGCCATCAGGTCCGCCGCCTGCTGCTGGAGCGAGCCCATGAGGCCGATGGCCGACTTGAGCTCCCGGGGTGCGCCGTTGAACGCGGCGTGCAGGGCCTTCAGCAGGCCGGTATACGTGTAGTTGAACGCCTGGCAGGCGTTGCGCGCGGCGCTGCCCGCCGGGTAAGTGGCTGCCGTCGGGTTGACCGGGGCGTTCCTGACTGCCTGCTGGCGGACGGGGACCGGGGCGCCGGCGTAGCTGTACCGCTGGTCCGGCGGTGTCTCCGGTCCAGCGGCGGGATTGCGGACGAGCCGGCGGCCGCGGACGATCTCGGCGAAGCGGTAGTAGTGCGCCAGGCCGGCGCCGAAGACCTCCAGGGGACTGGTGAGCGTGCCCTCGCCCTGGTCGGTGATCGTGTCGATCGCCTGGCAGGCCGATGCCACGCCGGTGACCGGGATCGAGGCTGGGAACAGGTCGGTGGTCACCTGGTGATGCCGGTTGCCGGTGAAGGCGGCCTCGCCGAGCGCGACGAGCGTGGTGCGGATCCGCTCGTAGAACTGGCCGATCGTCAGCGGCTCGTCGGCCGACCATGCGGCGCACTGGAATCCGGGCGCCGCATGGTCGGCCGGGCTGAAGTCCAGCGGGCGCTCCGGCTCCTCGATGCGCATGAAGGTGTCCCGCACGAGCCCGACGGAGAACGGGGCGAGGCCGACGGTCAGGCCGTCGTCGACGGTCCCCGGCAGCGGGCCGGGATAGCGGGGGAGGGACCGGGGGCGGTCGAGCACCGGGTGGCCGCCGATCGCGGTGAGCAGGTTCGCGGCCAGGGTCAGGTGCAGCATCTCCTCGGTCACGACGGACCTGATGATCGCGGCGACCGCCTCGTTGCCGCCGGGGACGAGTGAGTACAGCGCGTACAGGTAGGGCGGGATCACGGCGTGCTCGAGCTCGACCGCGGCCTGCAGGGCGGCGCGGACGCCGTGCACGTCACCGTGCCGCAGCAAGGCGCTGACCTCGGGGTGAACGCGGATCATCGCGGCTGTCCGGCCGGGCGCGTTCCTCGCCGGGCCGCGGGCCGGCGGCTTGCGGCGGAGGCCTTGCCGCCCAGGTGCGGCGGGGCCTGGCCATCCGGCGCAGGCCCGGTGGCGGCCGGTTCGGTGGCGGCCGTGACGGGGCCGGGCAGCTCGGAAGCGGCTCGCCGAGCAGGGGCCTGCCCGTCCTCGCCGGGCTCGCTGAGCCAGCGCAGTATCGTGTTCCGCTTGGCGGCGGACAGGTCGCGGGTGACCGGCATCGAGTCCGGGTCGTCGATGCCGAGACCGAACGAGAAGGCAAGCCGCTTCGCGTGCGCACAGACCGATTCGTAGTCGCCCAGGTCGAGGAAGTCCCGCATCACCGGGTACAGGTTGGCGTACTGCCGCATGACCGGCTCGATGTCGCGGAACCAGGTCGGCGGCTCGCCGGGCGTGAAACCGCTCCGGACATGCAGGCTGATGAAGTTCCACTGGTTGTACGGGTAGGGATCGGACGGTGCCGTGATGACAGCCGCGACGGTATCCTCGAGCACCGGGCACAGCGCGTAGACCTGGCCGTCGATGTAGTCCCGCGGCCGGCCGGGATCGCGGCCGCTGCATCCGCAGCCGTGCCCGGCCGCGGGCGTCGGTCACCACGCGGACCGGGTACCGTACGGCACCGGCGGGGACAGCGACCGGCGGTGCCTGACCCGGCGCGAGCGGACTGTCCGGCTGCAGCTGCCCGGGCACCGGGACGGTGATCACGCCCGCGTCAGCGTACGGCCGCCCGAAACGCGTGGCGTACAGGTCAGCCGTCCCGGTCTGGCCCGGGTTGAGCCGGAAGACGAACTGGTCGGCGCGGACGAACAGTCCCCCGGCAGGCTCGGCGATCACGACCGTCGGCTGGCCGCCGGGCACCGTGGCGACGAGGGAGAGCGGGCCGGCGTCAACGGCGGCGAGCTCATCGTCGGTGAGCGGCCGGTCCGGCGGGAAGACGGCGACTCCCGCGGTCGCGGGGTACCAGGCCGAGTCGGTGTAGTAAGCCGCGGACAGCACGCCGATGGACTGCGGCGCCTGCGCGGAAGGCGCCGGGCACAGTGCCAGGTCGCCGAGCCCGGACATGGGACCACCCGGCGTGCTGGTCGGCAGCGCGTTACCGAGGTCCAGGTAAACCCGCCGGGTGGCGCGGTCGACGGCCGCGGCGCAGAAGTTGACCCCGCCCGCCGGGGCGAAGAACGCCGCCGCCTCAGGTCCGGGCAGCGCCATGAACTGCCGCCCGGCGACGAAGTGGCTGGGCTCTTCCGGGTCGGCGGGCCCGATCGTCCCCGCCATCCGGCCCATCATGAAGCGCGCCCCCGGGGTCTTGCTGAAGCCGTCGACATTGAATTTCACCGACAGGCGCCCCCGTGTCGGTGACGGCACCCGGGCCGCGTCGCGCAGCGCGCGCAGGAACGGCGAGCCGCCGGTGCCGACCCATTCCAGGTGCGTCAGCACCGACTGGTACATGGCTCCGGCGGCCAGGTCGCCGGCCGCGCCGCCGCCCGGACCACGGTCCCAGAGGTCGGTGAACGCCGCGGACTCGAACTCGCCGCGCATAAGCGTCTCGCCGTCCGTGGTGGCGATCCGCAGCTGAAGGCCGAAGATCTCCGACACGAGCTGCTGTTCCGGATCCAGGTCCACCAGCTTCGCGGCGGCCCGCCGGTCGGCGTCGCCGATGAGGCACCCCAGGACCGGGTCGGTGCGTGGCGCGGGGGACCCGTCCGCCAGAAACGCCGCGGTCACCGTGCAGCCGTGCAGCTTCCAGTTCCCGCTGCCGTCCGGGTTGAACCAGCCGTTGAGCTCGTCGGGGCCGGTCCCGGTCTGCGGCTCGGCGTAGGACGGCTTGAAACGCGCGTTGTCGAAGTGCACCGGGTCGTTGTTCACCGTGGAGACGGCTGCCTCGAATGACCCGGAGAAATGCAGGCGGAGCGGATTCAGGTAGCTCACGAGCGCATCCCCCGAAGATTCGCCGTTGCCGGCCCCGTCGGCTGGCACCGGGTACCGGTCGTTCCATGTGTCTGCGGGCCATAGATGATCGTCGGCCCAAAAGTCGACAAGTTCCTGCTCGGTGAGCTCCCCTGGCGGCACGTCGGAGCGCAGCTCCCTGCCGGTGACGAGCGTCCACGTGGCGATCAGCAGGAAGGCAACAAAATCGTCGTTGATGACGGGCATCTGCGCTGACCTTCCGGTCATCGATTCCGGAACCAGGGAACGAGAAAACGCGCCCCGTTGCTGAGGGTGGGCCCGTGCTGGCCGCCGCGCGGTGGTGGGATCCCCCGCGTGCCAACCACCCCGGCACGGACCCGGTAGGAATGCTGCCATCGAAGCGGCGTCCCGTCGCCCGATGAGATAACTTTGGGCCGAGCTGGGACAAACGGGGACACCAGCCAACAAGTCCGCTGTGCGTCGGTTCCGATAGACGCCGGCGGTTTGCTGTGACGGGGATTTCTATGAAAAGTCGGCAATCGCTCCCTGAGGGGCTGAGGCCGGGTGAGCGGGACTTCTTTCTTGAGCTACGCCGTGTGGTGGACGCGGCGGGCTTTACCTACCGTGAGCTGGAGAAGAAGACGTCCACGCTCGGAACGGATGCGGCTGGTTCGTCCTTCTACAGCAAGTCGCAGTGGGCGCGCTGGCTGAACGGGCAGGCGATGCCGCCGCGGAGGGCCGTCCGCCGCCTGGCGGCCGTGCTCACCCAGGACGAGCTCACCTCCGAGCGGCTGCTGGCCCTGTGGGAGCAGAATGCCGTACCCGTCCAGCGCACCGGTGCCGGGCAGCGTCAGGAAGACGGGGACAGCCTGCCCGGCGGCCGGGCGGACGGGCAGGTGCCGCCGCGCCAGGTGCCGTCGGTGACGCCCCATTTCACCGGCCGCGTCACCGAGCTCGCCGTCCTTGACGGACTCGCGGACCAGGCGGTTAACTCCCGCGGGAACGACCTGCCCTACCCCCGCAGCGGCGCCGGGGGGACGGTGGTCGTGGTGATCGCCGGGACCGCCGGGGTCGGCAAGACCACGCTGGCGAACTACTTCTGCCAGCGGGTAGCGGCGCGGTTTCCCGACGGGCAGCTGCACGTCAACCTGCGCGGCTTCGACCCCGGCGGGCAGCCGCTCGACGCGTCCGCCGCGCTGCGCGGGTTCCTCGAGGCGCTCGGGGTACAGCCCGCCTCCGTTCCGGCCGAACCCGATGCCCAGGCGGCGCTCTACCGGACCCTGGTCGCCGGCCGGAGCCTGCTGATCGTGCTGGACAACGCGCGCGGAGTCGAACCGGTGCGGCAGCTGATCCCGGGCAGTCCGGGCTGCCTGGTGGTGGTCACCAGCAGGAAGGAACTCGCCGGGCTGATCGTCCAGGGCGCGCACGTCCTCACGCTCGCACCGTTCACCGGCGACGACGCGCTGGAATTCCTCGCCCGCCGTCTCGGGGCCGCCCGCGTCGAGCGCGAGCAGCAAGCGGCCGCAGAGCTGGTCCGGCTGTGCGCGCGGTTGCCCCTCGCGATCAGCGTGGCCGCCGCGCACGCCGCCGCCCACCCCGGATTCCCGCTCTCCGCGCTTGCGGACGAGCTGCGCAGCCGGGGGCTCGACCAGCTCGACACCGGCGACCCGGAAACCTCCGCCCGGACAGTGTTCTCCTGGTCCTACGAGTGCCTCTCCGAGCCGGGAAAGCGGATGTTCCGCCTGCTCGGTGTTCACCCCGGTCCCGATACCGGGGTGACCGCGGCCGCCAGCCTGACGGCGATGCCGGCGGCGGAGGCGCATGCCGCGCTGCGCGAACTGCGCCGCGCGCACCTGGCGGACGAGCACGTGCCCGGCCGCTTCGCGCTGCATGACCTGCTGCGCGCCTACGCCGCCGAACTGGCCGCGGCCGTCGACGGGACCCGCAGCCTGCACGAGGCCGAACTGCGGCTGCTCGACCACTACCTGCACACCGGGCATGCCGCCGCGCTGCTGCTCGTGAAGGCCACCGACTTCGGCGACCTCACGCCCGCGGCCGAAGGCGTGCTCATCGATCCGCCGGGCACGGTGGACGAGGCGATGACCTGGTTCACGGCCGAGTCCCGCTCGCTGCTAGCCGTCTGCGCCCGCGCGGCCGAGCGTGACATCACCGCGCACAGCTGGCAGCTGCCCTGGGTTGCCGCCCCGTTCCTGATCAACCAGGGACGCTGGGGCGAAGCCGCCGCGACGCAGCGGGCCGCGGTCGCCGCCGCCCAGCGCGGCGGCGACCTGCGCGGGCTCGGCCACGCCCACTATCACCTGGCCCATGCGCTTGACCTGACCGGCGACCGGGAGGCCGTCGAGCCGCACCTGCGCGAGGCCCTCGACGCGTTCACCCGGATCAGCGACCGCCTCGGCCAGGGCCTCGCCCTGTACGGCCTCTCCCGGGTCCTTCAGGAGCAAGGCCGGCACGAGGAGGCCCTTCCCGTCGCCCGTGAATCGCTGCGGCTGCGCGCCGAGCACGGCACCCCGGCCGCGGTGGCCAGCTCCGAGAATATTCTCGGCGCGATCTGTGCCCGCCTCGGCATGCACGCCGAGGCCGTCGAGCACTGCCAGCGAGCGCTGCGCATCTGCGAGGAGGCGGGCTTCGGCATCTACCGGGGCGAAGCGCTGTACTACCTCGGGCTCGCGCACTTCAGAGCAGGCGACTACGCGGCGGCAGCCGGCCGCTACCAGCAAGCGGCGGACATCTTCCGCGAGATCGGCGACATGCCTGACCTCGCGGCGGCCCTCACCTTGCTCGCGGACGCCAGGGAAGCCGCGGGCGAACCGGCCGCCGCCCGGGGCAGCCGGGCGGCGGCCGGTTCGATTCTCGACGGCATGCCGCCCTCGGACGCGGAGCAGGTGCGCGCCTGGATCGCGCGGGAAGCGCCGTCCCCCCTCGGCCCGCGGGCAGGTGACCCGCATCCGCAGGCTGATCACTGACCCGATTCCGAACGGATACGGGTTCCTCGCGTCCCGTCCACGCCTTTCGCCGGCGTGGTCACGAACTCGCGGTACTGGCCGTCACCGCCGAATCTGGTAGCCTTTCTCGCAGCGTCAAGAGTGCCTGCGTCAAGCCCCGGCTCGCTGGCCGGGCAACCCTCCTACCGCGGTGGGGTGCCCCGGGTGAAGACGCGGCCCGTTCCCGGCCGGGACGGGCAAGCGCGGGCCCGGGCCACGGGTCCCGGGAGCGCTGGAGGCGCGCTGTGACCCTGCTGTCCCCATCCCCGTCGGACAACGCCCAAGCCGCCGGCACCGCATTCGCCGGCACTGCATTCGTCGAGGCCGGCGACGTGGCCGGCCGCGGGCCGCTGGCCGACGTCGTCGGGGCTGACCTCGAAGTTCCCCTGGTCACCGGGGGTTCCGTGCGATATGTCAATCTGGACTACGCGGCGAGCGCGCCGGCCCTCCGGGCGGTCAGCGACCGGGTCGCGGAAGTGCTGCCGCTGTACTCGAGCGTGCACCGGGGCGCCGGCTACACCTCGGCGGTCTGCACCAGCGCGTACGAGGCCGCCCGGGCGACGCTCGCCTCGTTCACCGGCGCCCGCGACGACGACGTGGTTATCTTCACGCGGAACACCACCGACGCGCTCAACCTCCTCGCGACCGCCGTACCCGGGTCCGTCGTGCACCTGGACATCGAACATCACGCGAACCTGCTGCCCTGGCAGGCGCGCGGTCCCCGTGGTTCGGCCGCCCGGGCCGCCCAGGCACAGGCTGCGGGGGCACGGGTGGTCGAGGCCCGGGCGACCCTCCCGCAGACCCTGCGGGCGGTCCGCGAAGAGCTGGCCAGGACGCCCGCGGCCCTGCTGTCCGTGACCGGCGCGTCCAACGTGACGGGGGAGTGCCTGCCCCTCGCCGAGCTCGCGCGCCTCGCGCACGCTCACGGCGCGCGAATCGCCGTCGACGGCGCGCAGCTTGTCCCGCACCGGCGCGTTGACCTCGCCGCGTCCGGCCTCGACTACCTCGCTTTTTCCGGGCACAAGATCTATGCGCCGTTCGGAGCCGGGGTGCTGGTGGGCCGGCGTGACTGGCTGGACGCCGCTGCGCCGTATCTGGCCGGCGGGGGCGCCGTCCGGCAGGTGCGGCTCGGTGCCGCCGACTGGGCCGCCTCGCCCGCACGGCACGAGGGCGGCACTCCCAACGTGATCGGCGCCGTGGCGCTCGCCGCCGCCTGCCGCTTTATCGGGTCATTGCCCGCCGGGGCGGCGGCGGCGCACGAGGAATTCCTCACGGACCGGCTGGTCTCCGGGCTTGCCGCGATTGACGGGGTGCGCATCTTGCGGCTGTGGCCCGGTCCGGACGGTCCGGAGCGGATCGGCGTGGTCACCTTCACCGTCGACGGGTGGCCCGCGCAGCATGTCGCCCAGTACCTGTCGGCTGAGCGCGGCATCGGCGTCCGAGACGGGCGGTTCTGCGCGCACCCGCTGCTGGGACGGCTGACCTCGGCCGCCGCCGCTTCCGACGGCGCGGCGGTCCGCGCCAGCCTCGGCCTCGGCAGCCGCGCCGCCGACGTCGACCGGCTGGTGCACGCCCTGGGCGCGCTCCGGTCGCACGGTCCCTCCTGGGCGTACGCGGGCGCGGCGGACGGCTATGCCCCGCTCCCTGATCCCCGCGTCCTGCCGGACTGGCTGACCGGCCTGCCTGGCCGGTCCGGCGTCCCCGTGCACCGGCTGAGCTGGCTCGGGAGCCGCAATGAAGCTGACCGCGATCACGCTCGACTGCGCCGACCCCAGGGCGCTGGCCGCGTTCTACCAGCAGGCCACGGGACTGCCGCCGCACCCGGCGTCCGACGACGATTTCACCGGGCTGACCACTGAGGACGGCCTGCTCATCGGCTTCCAGCGAGTCGACGGCTACCGTGCGCCCGACTGGCCGGGCCAGGACGCGCCCCAGCAGCTCCATCTCGACTTCTCGGTCGACGACCTCGACGAGGCCGAGGCCCGTCTCCTCCGGCTCGGCGCCGCCAAGCCGCGCTACCAGCCCAGCGGGGACCGGTTCCGCGTCCTCACCGACCCCGCCGGGCATCCTTTCTGCCTGACCAGCCTCCTGCGAGCGTGACCGCCGTCCGGTCGGGCCGTCGCACCGCGCCGGGACAGCCGTCAGGCGTCTGACGCGGGCGGTGCGGACCCGGCCGCTATCCGCCGGACGAGGTCTTCCAGCACGTCCAGCTCGGCCGCGGTCAGCGACGCGAAGCCGGGCGGCGGCTCGCGCTTGATCCGCAGTGCGAGCTGCGCCGCCTCCTTGCCCTCGGGGGTGAGCGCGACGAGCTTGCGGCGGCGGTCGGCGGGGTCCGGGCGGCGCTCCACGAGGCCTCGTTCCTCGAGATTGTCCACGATGAGGGTGGCGTAGGGCGCGTCGACGCGGACCGCCTCGGCCAGTTCGCTCAGCGACAACGGCCCTTCGGTCAGCCACAGCAGCGCCTTCACCCGGCCGCTGCCGCGCCCCAGGTTAAGTGCCTCGCGCAGCACGTCCTTGGCGGGGTAGCCCTCGGCCAGGTCGCGCATCTCCGCCCAGACGCGCCCGGCCTGACTGTGCCGGGCCGGGCCGGGGTCGGCCCACTGGTCACGATCTCTCGACTGCCGTGTCATGGACGGGTCCCTCCTTATCCGGGATCGGCTGGCCTGGTGCCTCGTCGATCAGCTTCTCACGGACCCGCCGGGCCGTGCCGAGCGCGCGCCGGGTGGTCGACGCGTACCCGAGCACCGTGATGCCGAGCCCGCAGCCGGCCAGGACCGCCCACGCGAGGTGGCTAGCGGAAGCGAGTCCGCTGGCCGGCGCCCCGGCGACGATCGAGCCGGTGATCGCGACCCCGAGCACGCTCCCGGTCTGCCTGCTCGCCGACGCCACCGAGGCGGCCACGCCGGCCTGGCTGTTCGGCATGCCGGACACGGCCGTGGTGGAGATCGGCGTGTTCACCAGGGCACACCCGAGCCCGAGGACCACGTAGCAGGTGAGCAGGTAGGGGAGGGACGTGCTGTCGCTCAGCCGCGTCAGCAGCAGCAGGCTGACCGCGGTGGCCAGGCCGGACAAAATCAGCGGCAGGCGCGGCCCCCGGCTGGCCACCAGCCGGCCGGAGACCGGGGCGAATACCACGATCATGGCTGCCATCGGCAGGGTCAGCAGCCCGGCGTGCAGTGCGCTGTAGCCGCGGGCCTCCTGTAGGTACAGCGTGTTCAGGAAGAGAAATCCGGCCAGCACGCCGAACGCGAGCACCGCGATCACGCTGGCCGCGCTGAACGGCACGCTGCGGAAGAACCGTACCTCGAGCAGCGGCTGCTCGCGGCGGGACTCCACCAGCACCAGAGCGGCCGCGGCGGCCGCCGCGACCGCGAACATCGCCGTGATCACCGGCGAGCTCCAGCCGTCGGACGGTCCCTCGATGACACCGTAGGTCAGCGTGGCGAGGGCGACGATGATCAGCAGCTGGCCCCACGGGTCGAAGCGGCGCGCCGTGGCCGCCTTGGACTCCGGCACGAACAGCTGCGTCAAGATGATCGCGGCGATCCCGATGGGCACGTTGATCCAGAAGATCGCCCGCCAGCTCACCGCGGTGACGAGCGCGCCGCCGACGACGGGACCGAGCGCGAGGCTGATACCGAAGACGGCACCCCACACGCCCATCGCCCGTGCCCGCGCCTTCCGCTCGGTGAAGGTATTGCTCACGATCGAGAGGGCGACCGGGTTGAGCATCGACCCGCCGAGAGCCTGCAGGCACCGGAAGACGATGAGGGCCGTCACGCTCGTCGCCA
This sequence comes from uncultured Actinomycetota bacterium, assembly GCA_963785645.1. Lineage (GTDB taxonomy): Bacteria > Actinomycetota > Actinomycetes > Streptosporangiales > Streptosporangiaceae > Trebonia. Next base: position 156,559 of record CAWAWG010000007.1, on the reverse strand, counting down.
CGCTGCACAGCAGCGACCCGAGGGTAAACAGCGCCAGGCCGGTCTGAAAGACGCGCCTGCGGCCGAGGCGGTCGGCGGTCGAGCCGGACGCCATCAGCAGACTGCCGATCACCAGGGTGTACGCGTCGACCGACCACTGCAGGCCGCTGAGCGAGGCGTGCAGGCTCTGCCTGATGGCGGGCAGTGCGACGTTGACGATGGTCACGTCGATCCCCACGATCAGCAGGCTCATGCAGCAGATGCACAGGATCAGCCACGGCCGCCGATTACTTGTAGACATATATCTATTATATGTCTACAAGTAATCGGGCTGCGCGGCCGGGGCGACTCCGGTCGTCGGCAAGCCGCTCGGTGCGTGGCCGCCGCCCTGACCGCCGCTATGCGGTTCGGTCACGTCTTTTCTGCTGCGGGCTGCTCGCCGGTGTCGAGGCCGATCGACCTCCGGAATTCTGGCAGGCCCTCGACGGTCAGCTCGTGCTTGTAGCGGACCAGGTCGGCGGGCTCGAGGATGATACGGCGCATGACGGCGGGCTTGCCCAGGCGGCTGCACCGTTCGGTGCCGTTGTCCGTGTAGCCGGTCTTCCTGCTGACCGCGAGAGATGCCGGGTTGTCCTCGAAGGCGCTTGAGGTGATGTACTCGGCGTCCAGGTGGTCGAAGATGAACGCGCAGATAACCTGGCGCATCGCGGTGCCGATGCCCTGCCCTTGGAACCGCCGGCCCAGCCACGATCCGGTCTCGCCGCCGCGGGTGACGAGGTAGTCCTTGGTGATGAACGCCTGGGTGCCGGCCAGTTCGCCGTCGCGGAAGACCGCGAAGTCGGCGCTCCACTGGGCGGGGGAGAAGCCGGCGCGCTTGCCCCAGTGATACTGCGCCACGTTCCGCGGCATATCCGGGGCGGGCGCGAGCGACCAGGGGAAGCTGAACGGCATGAAGTCCGGGTCGTGGATGTCGGTCGCGAGATCGGCGAGGGGGCCGAGCAGGTCATCGGTGATGCCCCGCAGCTCGACGGGTCCCGCCTTGATCCGCAGCGCGAGCAGTGGCAGCGCCGTCGCGGCCGTCGTCATCGCCCCACTCCCTTGTGCCGTCTCATGCCCGGAACGTTCCGGCCCGTCGTCGCGCCATCCGACCACGGCGACCAGTCCGGGCGCCACCAATTTACGCCGCCGCCCGCCCGCTCGTCCGGCCTGGACTGGCATAGACCCCGAACCGGCAGAGCCGTGCCCTCAGGGCCAGGGCGACCACGGAGCGACCGCGGCCAACGACGAGGAGAGCGTTCCGGCCGGCGCGGCGCTGCGCCGCGACAGAACCCCCTCGATGACGGGCGTTCGAAGCCTGCGAGATGATCACGGTAGGCAAGCACCCCCCGGAGGCTGAACAGTGACCGACACCGAGCCGCTGCTGCTCACCCGTGACGGCGCCGTCGCCGTGCTCACGGTCAACCGTCCGCAGCGGCTGAACGCGCTCACCTACGCCATGTTCGTCCAGTTCCCGAAGCTTCTCGAAGAAGCCGCCGCGATGCCCGGCATCCGCGCGCTTGTCCTGCGCGGCGCGGGGACGAGGGCATTCTCGGCCGGGGCGGACATCACCGAGTTCGAGACGGCCCGGATGACGCGCGAGCAGGCCGCCGCCTACGACGACGCCATCGACGCCGCCGAAGAAGCCATCGCGTCCTTCCCTGCCCCCACCCTCGCCGCCGTGCACGGCCACTGCTACGGCGGCGGCTGCGGCCTGGCCGTCGCCTGCGACATGCGGTTCGCATCGGCCAATGCGCGGTTCGCCGTCACCCCGGCGAAGCTCGGCATCGTGTACCCGCTGCGCGCTACCAAGCGCCTCGTGGACCTGGTCGGCCCGTCCCGCGCCAAGATCATCCTGATGTCGGGCGCCGACTACAGCGCCGCCCAGGCCCAGGCATTCGGCCTCGTCGACGAGGTGCTGGCCGATCCGGTCGCGCTCGATGCCGCGGTCCGCGAGTTCACCGCCCTCCTCGCCGCCCGTTCTGGCGTCACCCAGCGCGCGGTCAAGGAGACCGTCGCCCGCATCCTGGACGGCACGGTCCACGACGAGTCGCACGCCCGGCTGCGCGAGTCGGCGCTTAACAGCCCCGACTACGCGGAAGGCGTCCGCGCCTTCCTGGAACGCCGCCCTCCGGTCTTCGACTGACCCGGACGAGTCCGACTCCCTCCGTCCCCGTTCCGCTGCTCCAGGGCGAGCGTCGGTCCTGCGGCCGGGTCAGGCAACGATGCCGGTGGCCTAGGGAACGGAGCCGCCGAACCCCGCGAGTTCGGCGGCGACCGCGTACGGCAGGTGGCGGGGCCACACGAGCAGGCCGCGGGCCAGCGACCTGACCTGCAGGCGCAGCGGGGTCAGCCGGTCCACGCAGTGCTGCCAGGCGGCCGCCTCATCGAGAGCGAACTGTGTTCCCGCCAGTCCCGTGCGGAACCGCCGGGCGTCGCCGCCGTCGTCGCGCCACGACGCGAGCCATGCCCGCACCGGTCCGGCCGACGACGGCAGTGTCCAGTCGCGCAGCCCCTCCGCGACCTGCCCGGCGGCCGCGATCACGAACCCGTCCGCGCGTCCGCCCGTAATCGAGTGCACCCGCCCGGAGCTGCGCCCGCCGGCCCGGATCGACGCCGAACTGAACCGTGCCCCCACGGACAGCGCGGCGACCGCGTGCCCGGCCTCGTGCCACGCGGTCGCCACCGCCTCTTTCCTCGCCGGCGTGTACGTTTCCGCGTACCCGCCCTGGTACCGCTGCCTGACCCAGGCCTCGTGCACCACGGACTCGTCGTCGTAGCGGACGAGCCGTGCCAGCTCGGCCCGCACCGACGAAAGCACCCGCTGTTCTCCAGGCGTCACCTGAGCGACTATAGGCCACCACCGGACGATGACCTGCCCGTGAAGCATACTCACGAGACGGTACCGGCGGTTGCGGACGATCTACGTCCGGGTTTTGCCAGTTCCGGTCCAGCGGAGAGCGGCGGCCCTGGCGCTCGCGTTCGTGGCGGCCGCTCCGGTGCCGTCACCGTGCTCCGCGCTGAGTAACAACAAGGGCCATCCGAACGGGTCCGCGCTGCGCCTGGTCCCCGCCCCGTTTTGCCCTGGCGGGGACCAGGCGGGCCCGGACCAGGCCGTGATCACCCGGAAGCCGCGTCGGCCCGGCTGGCGGTAAGCCCGGCCCGGCGCGGTGGCCCTCGTGATGAGGCATGGGCCTAGCGGGCCACGTTGAAGCGGTTGGGGCCCGGTGTGCCACGGAGAAGGTAGAAGACCAGCAGGACGATCCCGCCCACGAACGGCACGAAGCCGATCAGCCACCACCAGCCGGACCGGTCGGTGTCATGCAGCCGACGGATCGCCAGGGAGATGCCGATGAGGATCAGCGGGATGCCCACCACGATGTCAAGCGCGATGCCCACCGGCCTCGACGCGCCGGATATGAAGCCAACGACCAGATAGACGATGACCTCGAGCAGGGCAAACCACCAGAACGCGGAGCGGGATGCCCGCCCCTGGTAGGTGAAGATGTTGCCTATCGCCCCCCGGATGGCCCCGCCGAAGTCGACCGGGCCGCCCTGCAGGTACGAGGGCGGGACGCCGCCGCCTGCGGCGTACCCGCTGCCCGGCGGGTACGCGCTGTAGCTCCCCTGCTGCCCGCCCGCCCAGTCCGTGCGCTGACCCGGAACGTACGGGTCCTGCCCGGGAGCGGTGTACTGCTCCTCGCGCGGGGCCTGCTGGCGGGGAATGTCCTCCTCTGGGGCGTAGGTCTCCGGTCCTGCGCCGGCCTGAGGCGGTTGCGCGCCTGGCTGATAAGGGTTCTGGCCGTAAGGCTCCTGCTGTCCGTCGGGAGTGCTCATAGTGTGCCTCCGATTCCCCCGGATCGGTATGTCCCGTGGGATATGCCCACAGTGAGCCACTGATAGTACACATTCTGTAATCAAATTCTCCATGGTGGGCCGACAGCGGTTTCCTGATCCGCGGGCCAGCGCTACTGTTCAGGTACGGAAGGCAGGATCGGGGCCGGGATAAGACCGAGATGGCGGGAGCAGAGCATGAAGTTTCGAGCCCACGTCGAACCTCCCGAGCCGATGAAGGGACTGGAAGTTCCCCCGCAGATCGTGGACGCCCTCGGTGCGGGCAAGCGGCCGAGGGTGACGATCACGATCAACGGGCACTCGTGGAAGAGCAGGGTCGCCATCATGCGCGGGCGCTACCTGCTTGGCCTGAGCAATGCCAACCGGCAGGCCGCGGGCATCGCGACCGGCGACGAGGTCGAGATCGAGGTCGAATACGACGCCGAGATCCCGGTGGTGACCGAGCCCGAGGACTTCGCCCTCGCCCTGGACGCCGACCCGGTCGCCCGCGCCGCCTACGACCGCCTGGCCTACAGCCATAAACGCGAGCACGTGCTCGCCGTAGAGAGCGCGAAGAAGCCGGAGACGCGCGCTCGACGCATTGAACAAGCCGTGGCAATGCTGCGGGCCCGGGCGGCGGCTCGGACCGGATCGAGCGGCGAGCGGCAGTGAGGGCAGAGCCCGACAAACCCTAACAAGCCCCTAACGCGCAGCGCCCCTTCCGCTGCCCGGCGCGGCAGTAGCGTCGAAGCGATCCGGACGGAACCGCCCGCCCGCAGTGGCTTTCGTGAGGTCGTAATGGCTGGGCTGGCTGTGCGCGGGGGAGATGCCCGTGAGCTACTGCTAGCGGTGCCGCCGGCGCGGCACCGGCGCTGGTCGACTCCGGTCAGGGTCGGGACCGGAGCCGCGGCCGCCGTCCTGCTCGCCTGCTGCCTGGCCGCGGCGACCGCCGCGCTGCTCGGCCAGCTCCACGCGCAGTTCCAGGCCATCGGGTCGCAGGACGCGTCGGAAAGCGACGCGACAACCGGCCTGTACTTCGCGCTCAACGACATGGACGCGCAGGCGGCGAACGTCCTGCTGGCCGGCGGCGATGCCGCCCTGGCGGCCAACCGCGTCCGGGACCTCACGACCTACGCGAGCGACCGCGCGACCGCCGACAGCGATCTTCAGCAGGCGACGGTCTCCGAGGCAGGCAACGCCACTGCCCAGCGGGAACTTAGCGTGATTCTCGACCGGATCGGGCAGTACGAGGACCTGGCCGCCGACGCCCTGCTCGTGAGCCAGCAGGCGCACAGCGCGGCGGGCCGGGCACCCGCCGCCGCGGTCGCCTACTACCAGCAGGCGACCAGCCTCATGCAGACCCAGATCCTTCCTGTGGTCGGATCACTCACCAAGGTCAGCACGGCCAAACTGGACGCGGCCGACCAAGGAGGCAAGACGGCCTCGAGAGCCGGGATCGCGTTGGCGGTCGTCCTGGGGATACTGCTCGTCGCGGCCCTCATCGCGCTCCAGTTCCATCTCCATGCGCGGTTCCGGCGGCTGGTGAACCCCATCCTGGCCGCCGCGACCGTGCTCGCGATCATCTTCACGGCCGTGACCGCGGCCCGGTTCAACACCGAGTCTGGCCATCTGAACGTGGCCAAGCAGGACGCCTTCGACTCCGTTCAGGCCCTGACCGAGGCCCGTGCGGTGAGCTACGACGCGAACGCGGACGAGAGCAGGTACCTGGTCGACCCGGCCCTCGCCGCGCAGTACCAGCAGTCGTTCCTCACCAAGTCGCAGCAGGTCGTCAACGTCGGCCCGGCCGGCATCGCCGGCTACGACGACGCGCTCGCCACCGACATCGACGCCTACCAGCGCGATAACTCCGTCGTGCGGTTCGGCGGGTACCTGGGCGCTGAGGTCCGCAACATCACGTTCCCTGGCGAGCGCCGGGCCGCGCTCGCCGCGCTGCTCGCCTTCCAGCGCTACGAGCGCGACGACCGCACGCTGCGCGCGCTGGCGGCGAAGAACCTGGCGTCCGCGGTCGCCTACGACACCGGCACCGCCGCGAGCCAGTCGGACGGGGCGTTCAGCCAGTACGACGCGGCCCTGTCGTCGGTCATCGCCATCAACTCAACCGCCTTCACCGCGGCCGTCGATGAGGGCGAGAACGGCGCCGTCGTCTGGGACCTGGGCTTTCCCGCCCTGGGGCTGGTACTGATCGCCGCCCTGACACTCGCAGGCGTCCGGCCCCGGCTCGCCGAATACCGTTGACGACCGGCGCGGGCGACTAGCAGAGGGAACATCTGCCCCTCCTGCGACTGACGACCGGGGCAAGTCGTTTCTCCGGATCGCGGCCGGGCGCAAGCGGTAACGCGGCCGGCCCCGTTGCTCCTCCCGCCGACGATCGGTCATCCGCAACGGCTGTTCACCCGTACTCCCGCTGTTTAAGCTGGTCGCAGGGGGCACGAGATGGAATCCTTCTCTGGCAAGATGGCCGTGGTAACCGGGGGCGGCTCAGGGATGGGGCGCGAACTAGTGCGGCAGCTCGCGGCCGAGGGCTGCTCGGTTGCGACGTGCGACGTGCACCGGAACGCGGCCGCGGAGACGGTGGACCTCGCCCGCGCGGCCGCCCCGGCCGGGACCACGGTGACCAGCCACTCGTGCGACGTCGCGGACGAGGCGCAGGTGGTGCGGTTCCGCGACGAAGTCCTGGCCGCGCACGCCGCCGACCACGTGGACCTTGTCTTCAGCAACGCCGGGATCGGCGGGGGCGGCAGCTTTATCGCCGATCCGCGCGAGCAGTGGGAGAGCGTCTTCGCGGTCGACTTCTGGGGCGTGTACCACTGCGCCCGCGTGTTCCTGCCGCTGCTCATCCAGAGCGACGCGGGGGTGCTGGTCAACACGAGCAGCGTCAACGGTTTCTGGGCGTCGCTCGGCCAGGGCGTGCCGCACACCGCCTACTCCACCGCCAAGTTCGCGGTGAAGGGATTCTCCGAGGCGCTCATCGAGGACCTGCGCGTGCACGCCCCGCATGTCCGGGTCGCGGTCGTGATGCCCGGCCACGTCGCCACGAACATCGTCGCCAACTCGATGATGGCCTTCGGCGTGCCCGAGGCCGATGCCCTCGCGGCGAGCCAGGGCTTCCGCGACAGTGCGCCGCTCAGCGCGGCGGACGCCGCGACTGTCATTCTCGACGGAGTGCGGTCCGGCGCATGGCGGATTCTGGTCGGCGCGGACGCCCGCAGCCTGGACGAGTACGTCCGCGCCCACCCGGAAGACGCCTACGACTACGCCAAGCTGGCCGCGGCCGAGGCGGGGGAGAAGGATCCCGCCTCGGCGACCGCCGAGTGGTTCGACGAGGCCGGTCAGTAGCGGCCGTACTGCTGCTGCCAGAGGTATTCGGCCTGCTCGCGGGCCATGCGGTGCGCCTCGCGCCTGCTGAGGTGATGGTAGCGCCCGGTGTCGAAGTGCCGGTCGATCTCGGCCGCGACGAACGCGGCGAGCAGTTCCTTCGCCACCCGGTGGTGCACCCGGATGCCCTCGCGCTCGCGGTGGCGCTCGTACATCCGCATCGCCTCGAAGCCGACCGCGGCGGCGATGAGCTCATGGGTGACCTCATGGTGCGGACGGCGCCCGCCGTACACGGAGTCGTAGGCATCCCGGTGGTGATGGTGCCCGTGGTGATGCTGCCCGAAAAGTCCCATGCGACGTCAGCTCCCAGCGGCGAGTCAGTAGCGGCCGTACTGCTCGCGCCACAGGTGCTCTGCCTGCTGCTCGGCGAGCCGCCGGGCCTCGCGGCGGTTCAGGTGGCCGTAGCGGTCCTGCTCGAAGTGCTTGTCGATCTCCGCTCCCACGAACCCGGCGAGAACCTCCTTGGCGAACTCGTGGTGCTCGGGAATGCCTTCCCGCTCGCGGTGGTGCTCGTACATCCGCATGGCCTCGAAGGCGGCCGCGCCCGCCAGCACCTCGTGCGTAACCTCATGCTGCGGCCGCCCGCCGCCGTACACCTGGTCGTAGGCGTCCCGTGCGTGGTGATGCGAGAAAAGTCCCATAAGTCTGAACTTAGCCGAATCCGGGGGAACATGGTCCCGCGCGAATGCGGGGCTCTGCCGGAGCGGCGTGCGCCGGGGAGCGCGGTCGCGGACAGACCGCGCTCCCCCGGCCGTCCACCGAGGGCCAGCCTAGTGCCGGTCCCCGGAGGACTAAGCGGGCGATGTCGCTAGTTCACCCATAAGGTCCCAGTTTGCCCCACGGCGTTACACGCCGTCTGGTCGTCCCGTCGCGCTGAAGCGCACGGGTCACAATCGGCAACTGGCGTTTCACAAGGAGAGTACAGTCGGCCCCCCCAACGGCTAATGTCTTTCGCAGCGGGTTAACATCTGGTTGCGTCGATATTGATATGAGGTGCAGGTGGCGGTAGCCAGGCGGCTGGCAGCCCTCGCGGGCGGTGCCCCCAAGGCGGAGTCGGTAGCCGACCCGGCGGCGGGCACCGGGGACGCGGTCCGGCCGCTGATTGCCGCGCACCGGCGGATCTTCCCCGGTGCCGACGCGGGTCTGCTCCGCCGTGCCTATGCCGTTGCCGACCACTGGCACAGCGGGCAGGTCCGCAAATCCGGGGCGCCTTACATCACTCACCCGCTCGCGGTGGCGATCCTTCTGGCCGACATCGGCATGGACACCACGACGCTGGTGGCCGCGCTGCTGCACGACACGGTGGAGGACACCGGACTGACAATCGGCCAGGTCAAGGCGGAGTTCGGCGCGGAGGTGGCCATGCTCGTCGACGGGGTCACCAAGCTCGACGGGTCCAAGTGGGGCGACCACGCCGAGAGCGAGACGTTCCGCAAGATGATCCTCGCTGCCGCGATCGACCTGCGGGTACTGGTGATCAAGCTCGCTGACCGCGTGCACAACCTGCGGACCCTGGGCCACCATGCCAAGCGGGAGAAACGCGAGCGGATCGCGCGGGCGTCCATGGAACTGCTCGTGCCGTTCGCCCAGCGGCTCGGACTGTATGACTACCAGCGGGAAATGGAAGACCTGGCATTCGCCGCCCTTTCCCCCGAGGCGCACGACCGGGTCGCGGCGCTCGTGCGGCAGACCGAGGACAGCCGGCAGGCCGTCCTCGGCGAGCTGATCGCCGGGATGCGGGCCGAACTCGCCGCGGCGGGGGTCCGGGCCCAGGTCGAGGTCCGTGCCCGGCACCTCTACTCCATTCACCGCGCGCTGCCGGCGGGCGGCCGGGACCCGGGCAGCGCCGGGGACGCGGCCGCGGTGCCGCTGCGGCCCGCCGAGGCGGGCCGCGTCGTGGTCGTCGTCGACGGCTCCGAGGGGGAGTGCTATGTCGCGCTCGGCGTGCTGCACGGTCGCTGGCGCCCGCTCGACGACCGGTTCCGCGACTACATCAGCATGCCCAAATACAACATGTACCGCTCCCTGCACACGGCGGTCCTCGTCGGCGGCGAGCCCGTCGGGGTGCTGATCAGGACGCCCGCGATGGACGCGGTCGCCACCTACGGGGTGGCGGCACGGATCCGCGAGGCCGGCGGCAAGGACGGCAAGGTCAGCGCGGACCTGGCCCGCCAGGCCGACCTCGACTGGCTGGACCGGCTGCTGGCCTGGCAGCCCCTGGCCGCGCCCGGCGATTTCCTCGACGGGCTGCGGGCCGACCTGAGCCACGCCGGCATGATCGTGTTCACCCCGGACGGTACGCCGGTGAAGCTGCCGGGCGGCTCGACGGCGGTCGACTTCGCGTACGCGGTCTCCCCGGGTACCGCCGGAAGCGCGGTCGGCGTCCTCGTCAACGGGATGCGCAAGCCCATGGAGAACCGTCTCGCCCACGGCCAGGTCGTTGACCTTATCACCGGCCCGTACGCGGACCCGCCGGACTCGTGGCTGGCCGCCGCGCGCAGCGGCCACGCCAGAGCGCACCTGAAGGCGGCCATCGCGCTCCGCAAGGCCGAGGAAGCCGCCACGCTCGGCCGGGCCGCGGTGGCGAAGGCGATGTTCGCCCTGGGCGGCGCCTGCGGGCGTGACCCCGGGCGCCACCTGCGGGACCTGGAGGACGACGGTACCGCCTTCAGCGCGGCCCGCCGTCTCGGCTTCACCGACCTGGACGCACTTTACGAGGCCGTCGGCCTGGACAAGCTCAGCGCTCCCGGGTTCCTCGCGGACCTGGACCTCGGAGTTTCCTAGGCGCGGCGACCTCCCCGCCCGGCCGCGGGCGGAGAGCGATGAAGCGCCGGCGGCTAACGGGCCGTGCTGTTAACGGGCGGTACGGCCGACGGCTCGCTGCCGACCTGCTCCCGCCCGGCGGCGGTCGGCCGCACGCGCCGCGGCAGGCCGTCCCCCGTGGACAGGTACAGCTGCAGGACGAAGATCCAGAGGGTGACCGCCGTGCTGACGTGCACCCACACCAGGCCGGCCGGCAGGTGATTGAAGTACTGCACGTAGCCGATCACGCCCTGCAGGCCGAGGCCGGCGAGGACGATCCAGCCGAGCCGCACGGTCCGCGGCGACCCGCCCGCGAACCGCAGCCCGATTACCAGCGCCACGGCGAGAGCACTGATGAACCAGCCGATATCCGCGTGCAGCTGGGTGACGGACTCAAGCGAGAAGTGGAACCGCGGCACGGTCGTCCGGTGGCCGTGCGAGTCGATCGTGGTGCCCGCCAAGGGACCGGTCCCGGTCACCACGGTGCCTGCGGCGAGCATGACCGCGGTGACCGCGGCGAGCACCCCCGCCAGCACCCGCAGGTCGGCGCGGGTCGGCGGCGGCGCGGCCGACCCCGCGGCGGCCGCCACGAGGGCCGAGGCCCGTGCGTGCAGGACCACCGCGGCGGTGAGGATGATCGCCGCGGACAGCAGGAAGTGCGCGGCGACCAGCGCCGGGTTCAGCTTGCTGAGGACGACGAACCCGCCGACCACGGCCTGGGCGACGACCCCGAGCGGCAGCATGGCCGACAGCCAGACCAGGTCCTTCCGCACCCTTCCGTGAGTCTGGTAGTACCGGAGGAAGACGATGAACGTGAGCCCGGCGATCCCGACCAGGGGAAAGTTCAGCAGCCGGTTACCGAACTCGATCCAGGTGTTCAGCGCCGTCTGGCCGACCGAGTGCGCGGCCACGGCGCTGGTCTTCGTGCACGTCGGCCAGTCCGGGCAGCCGAGCCCCGACGACGACAGGCGCACGGCCGCACCGGTGGAGATGATCACCGCGTTGGCGATCACCGAGGCCAACGCCCACCCGCGCAGCGACTTCTCTGTCGGCTGCCATACGAGGTCGATAAGTCGGGAAAGCACGCGCCCCATCGTAACGCCCCGCCGCCGGGGCGCGGTTCAGGTCCGCCGCGCGGCTCACCAGAAAAATGCCTTCCGGCGGGGGACGGGCGTCCCGGTCCTGGCCGCCGCGGCGGTCCCGGCCGCGGGCCCGTCCGGCGCCCCGGGCGGCCTCGCGGCCGGCCGGGGAAGCGCGCAGCCGGGCCGGCTCTGCCCGCCCGGTGCGCGCGCGGTCCAGAAACCAGGCCAGATGTCGGCGTGCGCGCCGACCGGTTCTGATCGTTCTGCCCACTCAACGCCCACTCGTCACCATCCAGCCCCGGCGACCCGATGTCGGCTCGTCCGGCTCAATGCCGTCGTCCTTGTACCACCTGCTCAGACTGGGAAACGGACACGCCGGGCATCGGGTTCGGCCGCGGGCGCAATTGGGTCCCGGTACATGTCCCGAGACCCCGTTACCGCCAGGTGGACGGTCAGGCCGCCGGAGCGGCGGGTCAAGCCGATCGACCCGCAGCCACGGCGACCGTAGCCTGAACCGGGTGCCGTGAGTCCGTTGCGGCCGGGACGCCCGCGACCTTACCGCGAACAGCGAGGAGCGAATCATGGGAGACACGACACGGCCGTACAGCCCGGAAGAAGTGGCGGCGACCTACTTCCGGGCCTGGAGAGACAACGACATCGACCGGGTGCGGCCGCTGCTTCATCCGGATGTCGCGTTCGACGGCGCGCTGGGCGCCACTCGCGGCGCCGAGGAGACGCTCAGCGGCCTGTCGGGCATGTTCGCCATGACTAAGCAGGTCGAGGTGATCAAGCGCTGGGCGGACGGGCCGGACGTCATTACCTGGTTCGAACTGACCACCGACACCGCCGGGCCGCTGCCCGTCGTCAACTGGAGCCACGTAGCGGAGGGCCGCATCACCCGGATCCGGGTGACCTTCGACCCGCGCCCGATCCTCGGGTGATCGCCGGTTGGCGTTCCCTGACCGCGCAGCTCATTGGCGGGCGGGAAATGGTTGCGAGTATTCTCTTTCCGTGCACACCGACAGCGGCTGGCCTGCCGGGCGCAGGGACGAAATGACGCCGGGCGGCGGGCTGCTCCGCCGTCCGCCGCAATGAGTACGCCTCGCGGTGAGTCGCCCGGAGTGAGCGATTTCTTTGCCGGCCGTGACGCTGAGGTGGCGGTGCTGCGGAACCTGCTCACCCGGCTGGCCGCCGGAGCCGGCAGCGCTGTGCTCGTCGAGGGAGAGCAGGGAATCGGAAAGTCGGCCCTGCTCCGCCGGGTTCTCGGTGACGCCGGGGTAACCGGGCTCAGGCTGGCCTGGGCAACGTCGGATGAGCTCCATCAGCGGATTCCGCTGCTGCTGATCAGGGAGTGCCTCGGCGGCGCGCGGCTGGTGCACCCCCATACCGGGGGAACCAGTGCCCCGGGCACCGGCGTCCCGGCCAGCGGTGCCCTCGGGGGCGCCGGTGAAGCGGGCGCTCCCGGCGGCGAGCGGGCGGTGGCGGCTCCGCTGCCGTCGGGTGATCCGGTGCGGGCGGAGGCGGAGCGGCTGCTGGCCGAGGTGGAGCGGCTGTGCGCGGAGTCGGCGGTGGTGCTGGTGGCGGAGGACCTGCAGTGGGCGGATGAGGCGAGCCTGCTGGTGTGGCAGCGGCTGGCGCGGGCGGTGGGGCAGCTGCCGCTGCTGCTGGCCGGGACGTACCGCCCGGTGCCGGCCCGGGAGCAGGTGGGCCGGCTGCGGGGCGAGGTGCTGGCCCGCGGCGGCACGGTCCTGTCACTCGGCCCGCTGCCGGCCAGGCACCTTCAGGGGCTCGTCGAGCAGGTCACCGGTGCTCGCTCGCGGCCCGCGCCTCGCGCAGGAGGTGCGCGCCGCGGGCGGGAACCCCCTGTACGTTCGGGAGCTGGCGGACGCCCTGGTCAGGGAGGGCAAGGTGGCCGTCGACGCGGGCGTAGCCGAGCTTGCGGCGCCGCCGTCACGGGTGCCGGCTTTGCTCCGGGTGATGATCGCGGAACGGCTGAGCGCGCTGCCGGAGGAGACGGTGACCGCGCTACGCTGGGCAACGCTGCTCGGCCCGGAGTTCCGGCTGACGGACCTGGAACTGGTGACCGGCCGGAGCATCGCCGACCTGCCGGGCGTGCTCGGTGCCGCGGTGGCCGGCGGCGTGGTGACCGAGGCCGGCGGGAAGCTGGCGTTCCGCCACGCGCTGATCCGCCGTCAGCTGTACGAGGGCGTGCCGCCCGCCCGGCTGCTGCACTCCCAGGCGGCCAGGGCGCTCGCGGAGGCCGGGGCACCGAAGGAGCAGGTCGCCGCGCAGCTGGCGCTGGCCCCCGATCAGGCGGCCGAATGGGTACGGGAATGGCTGGCCGGCGCGCTGCCGGTGCTGGCCTACCGCATGCCGCAGGTAACCGGGAACTGCTGCGGGGCGTCATCGCGGTCCTGCCGGACAGCGACCCCCGGTGGGAGCCGCTGCAGGCGGGCCTCGTCACGGTGGCGTTCCTGCTCGGCCGGTACGACGAGGTGCAGCAGGCCGGACGCCGGCTGCTGGCCAGCAGCCGGCGCCCGGACCGGGCCGCGGAGGTCACCTGGCTGATGGCATACACCCTGCTGCGGACCGGGCACCCGGCCGAGGCGATTGACGCGCTGAAGATCGCTGTCACCCGGCCTGGCGTCAGCGAGGTCTGGTCGGGACGGCTCCGTGCCCTGCAGGCACTCATGCTGACGATGACCCGGCGGCTGGACGAGGCGGCCGAGACCGGCGCCCGGGCGCTGGCCGACGCCGAGCGGACAGCCGACCCGCTCGCTACCGGGTACGTGCTGCACGCCCAGTCATCGGTGAGCTTCCTCGAGCGGGATCTCGCCGCGCGCGCTGAACCGGATCGACCAGGCGCTGGCAGTGATCGGCAACAGCGACCAGGCAACCGACCTGCGGCTGATGCTGCTGGCCAACCGGGTCGCCGCGCTCGGGCTGCTCGACCGCCACGACGAGGCGGTCGCCACGGCCGGGCAGGCCCTGGTCGTTGCCGAGCGCGCGGGGACATCCCGGCTGGCGGTGCTCCGCTGCGCACTCGCGCACCAGCACTTCGAAGCAGGCCACTGGGACGACGCGCTCGCCGAGCTCGAACCGGCGCTCGACTCGGACCTGGGGGCCGGCTCAGCCCTCGCGCACGGGCTCTTCGCCCTGATAGCCGGCTACCGGGACGACGGCGACGCGGCCGGGGAACACCTCGCTGCCGTGTCCGAGCAGGGGAGCCGGGCCGCCGCTGCCGCCGGGAACAGCCATTACCTGCACCTTGCGCGAGCGGTGGCGGCGGAGCGGGCAGGCCGGCCCGATGACGCGGTGGCGGTGCTCGCCGCGTGCCTGGACCAGGGCGCCGCCGTACGCATGCCGACCAGGCACCTGCTCCTCCCGCCGCTGGTGCGGCTCGCGCTCGCCGTCGGCGACGCTGACACTGCCGCCGCGGCCGCGCGGGCCGCGGCGGACGAGGCCGAACGGGAAGCGGTGCCGGTCAAGGGCGCCGTGGCCGACCACTGCCGTGGGCTGCTGACCGCCGATCTGGCACCGGTGCTGGCGGCGGCGGCCTACCACGGATCCGCGGGCCGCCCGCTGCGGCGCGCGGAGGCCCTGACGGACGCCGCCGTGCTCCTCGCCGCCCAGGGCGGCACGGCACCGGCCCGCGACTGGTTCGACGAGGCCGTCGCCTTGTACCGGGATATGGGGGCGCACTGGGCCATCCGCGGTGCCTCCGCCCGGCTCGGCGAGTTCGGCATCGGCCTGTGCCCCGACGCCGAGCGCACGCGCTCATCCGCCCGGGGGTCGTCCACCCGGGCAAGCAGAACGGGTGGGAGTCGCTCACCCCCACCGAGACGAAGATCGCCGGACTCATCGCCGACGGGCGGTCCAACCCGCAGATCGCCGCCGAGCTGTCCCTGTCCGGCGGCACCGTGCGCGCTCACGTCTCGCGCATCCTGGCCAAGTTCGGCGTGCGGTCGCGGACCGAGATCGCGGCGTTTCCCGTGCCCGGGAACCAAACGCGCCGCCAGGTTCCCTGAACGTGGCGCGGGCGGGTGTGGCGCCGGCCGCGCCCGCCGACGCCGCGACGACGCAGGCGATCCCGGCCCACTCGGCCGGCGACAGGCGCTGGCGCGAGGACGACCAGGCCGATCAGAGCCGCAACGGCCGGCTGGACCGACATCCAGACGCCGAACAGGCTGGTCGGGATGCGGCGCAGCGCCTCAAGCTCCAGCCAGTAGGGGATGACCGAGGACAGCAGGCCGATGCCCGCGCCGGCGGCGAGGAACGACGGCCGGAACATCTTCGGCGCACCGGCGACCACGCCGGGCGCGGTGACCGCGATCGCGGCCACGCACATCGCGATGACCAGGCCGGACGCGCCGGGCAGGCGCTGGCCCGCGGCCTTGGAGCCGAGGATGTAGGCCGCCCACGCGGTGCCCGCCGCGGCCGCCCAGGCGATCCCCGCCCAGTTCAGCCGGCGCTCGCGCCGACCGTGCCCGCGAGCAGCACCACGCCGGCCGCGGCGAGCGCCGCGTAGCCGAGGCCGGCCGCGCCGCCGGCGCCCGCTCCGCGGCCCGGCGGCCGCGCCCGGCAGCGTCCCGGTGACCGTGACGGACAGCGGGCCGAGGAACTCGATGGTGACCGCGATGCCCAGCGGAATCCGCGCGAACGCCTGGTAGATCGCGAAGTTCATGAAACCAAGGGCGATACCGAACGTAAGCGTGATGACCGCATCGGTCCACGCTCGCCTGGCGGCGAGGCCGGCCACCGCGCGGGCCGTGCTCCGGCCGGCCACGATGAGCAGGATCAGGGCGGCGGACCACAGGCGCAGCGTGGTGACCGAGGCAGGCGGAAGCTGGCTGAACAGCCGGTCGGCGATCCCCGCGCCGGACTGCACGGACACCGCGCCGGCCAGCACCAGGCCGGCGGGCAGGATCCCGGGACCAGCGGCTCCGGCCAGGCCGGCCTGCGCCGCCCTTACTCCCACCGGAAGAAGCGGGCGGCGAGCGCGATGCCGAGGACCGCCCAGACGGCGAGGGTGAGGACGTCCCTGACCGGGAAGGCGATCCGCGTTCGCGAGGACGTCGCGCAGGCCGGTGGACAGCGCGCCGGTGGGGAGCAGCTCGAGCAGCGGGCGGGCGCCGCGCGGGAACTTGGTGAGCGGGAAGACCACGCCGCCGATGCCGAGCAGGACCACGTAGATGAGGTTGGCCGCGGCCAGGGTCGCCTCGGCGCGCAGCGTTCCCGCCAGCAGCAGCGCGAAGCCGCTGAACGCGGCGGTGCCGAGCAGCACCAGCAGCGGGACGACGACGATGGCGGCCGGGCTCGCGTCCGGCGACCAGCCGAGCGCGAGGGCGACGAGCAAGATGATGACCGCCTGGAGCAGCTCGACGCCGATGACCGTGGCGGTCTTGGCGGCGATCAGGCCCGTGCCGCGACAGGGGCGTCGCGCCCAGGCGCTTGAGCACCCCGTACCTGCGCTCGAACCCGGTGGCGATCGCCTGGCTGGTGAACGCGGTGGACATGACCGCGAGGGCGATCACGCCGGGGGTCAGGAAGTCGATCCGCGTGTACCCGCCGCCGAAGTCGATCAGCGGCTCCAGGCTGAACGCGGCGAGCAGCAGCAGCGGGATGACCAGCGTGAGCGTGAGCTGCTCGCCGTTGCGCAGCAGCTGCCTGGTCTCCTGGGCGGCCTGCGCGGCGATCATCCGGCGCAGCGGCGCGGCGCCGGGCGCGGGGGACCAGGTTCCCGGATGTCGACAGCTGCTCTCTTGGCCGGCGCTTGCCCGGCAACGGGCTGGGTTGTCAACCCCTCAGGTCCCTTCCGGTCAGCTCAAGGAAGACGTCCTCGAGCGTGCGTGACTCGATCTGCAGGCTGCTCGGCAGCACGC
The DNA here is from genome assembly GCA_963785645.1 of uncultured Actinomycetota bacterium. Taxonomy (GTDB): domain Bacteria; phylum Actinomycetota; class Actinomycetes; order Streptosporangiales; family Streptosporangiaceae; genus Trebonia. The sequence goes on along the minus strand of CAWAWG010000007.1, from coordinate 139,548 downwards.
CGCGGTCGGCGCACCAGGCGGTGACCGCGGCGAGCAGGGCAGGCTGGACGGCCCCGCCGGGCACCTCGATCAGGTACCGGCCGGCCGGCGACTCCTTGGCCGCGCTGCCCGCGGGCAGCGCGGCGAGGAGGCTGTCGATGTCCAGGCCGGGCTCGGCGCGGAACCGGAGCTGCCCGGCCGGACCCGGTGAGCGCGGCGGGCGAGCCGTCGGCGACCGACGCGGCCGTGGTCGATGATGACCACGTGGTCGGCGAGCCGCTCGGCCTCCTCCATGAAGTGCGTGGTGAGGATCACGGCGACCCCGTCGCTCTTCAGAGCCGTGACCAGGTCCCAGGTCGCGTGCCGTGCCTGCGGGTCCATGCCGGCGGTCGGCTCGTCGAGGAAGACCAGCTCGGGACGGCCGAGGACGGCGGCGGCGAGGGACAGGCGCTGCTGCTGCCCGCCGGACAGCCGCTTGTAGGGGGTCTTCGCGTGAGCCGTCAGGCCCACGATGTCAAGGAGCCACGCCGTGTCGTGTGGTTTCACATGGAACCGGCTCAGCGTGCTGAGGTACTCTCCGGCCGGGACGGCGGGCGGGATGCCGCCCGCCTGGAGCATCACGCCGACCCGGGGCTTGAGCCGGACGGCGTCCCGGACCGGGTCGAGGCCGAGCACGCGCACCGTGCCGCCGTCGGCGCTCCGGTAACCCTCGCAGACCTCGATGGTGGTGGTCTTGCCCGCGCCGTTCGGCCCGAGGATCGCGGTGACCTCGCCGCGGCCCGCGGTGAGGCTCAGCCCGTCGACGGCGGTCGCCGGCCCGTACCGCTTGACCATGCCGGAGAGTTCCACGGCGGGACTCGTCTCGGCGCTGGGTGGAACCGGGGACGCACTACTCACGCACGCAGTTTATGGGTCCGTGCCCGGTCCCGCACCGCATGGGTCCGACAATCTGTAGTAGACCGGGCGATCAGGGGCCGTCGCAGCCGGTCGCGCGCTCGATGACCTTTGCCGCCTTCTTCAGGTGCCGGTGCTTGAGGTGCCGGTGCTCCGAGGGCCAGTCCGGGCCCTCGGGCCAGGCGGCCACCGACTTCGCCGTGGACGAGTGCGGGTTGCGGGCCGCCGCGAGGAACCGCTCGAACCGGGTCGCGCCTGGCAGTTCCACCCGCGCCGACTTGAGCTGGGCGTGGCAGGGCGCACGTGACCGTCGGCCGGTCTGCCGCCGCGGCGCGGTGATCTCCAGCCAGGACAGCTGCTGGGTCCGCAGGTACACCGGCGGCATGCCGTAGATCGTGTCGATCGCCTCGACGACCGAGGTGCAAGAGCCCGTGTTGCCGTAGAAGCCGTCGCCGTGCGCGTGCAGCTCCGGGTGGTGAGTGTGCCCGGACAGGTAGCCGGTGTAGCCCTGGCTGATGAGCTCGTCGGCGCGCTCCCGCGCGGCGGAGTTCTGGCTGTAGCCGCGCCCGGACAGCGCCAGGGCGCTGATCGAGGTCCAGGCGCGGCGGGACACGATCGCGATGACCAGCGCGATGATCGCGATGTCGACCAGCGCGCCGTAGCCGAGGATCTCGCCGTCGTGCAGCCAGCGGCCGGTGTCCGGCTAGCGGTCCCTGACCCGCCCGAGCTCGGGCAGCACCAGGGCGAACAGCACGATCGGAGCGAGGATGACCCACCACAGGTGGCGGACCAGCTTGCGGTAGACGAGCCGGGAGGCGAGGAACGACGGGAAGTCCGCCGGGTCCGCCATCTCGTGCGCGCCGGTGAGCCAGTCCCGGCCGAGCCACTCGATCTTCGGGATGACCTCGCGGACGATGTGGTGCCCGAGCGGCGTGTCGAGCGGGTTGCGCGGGTCGTGAAAGCAGTTGTAGGGGTCGATCTGGTGGCCGTGCTCGACCCGGATCCGCTCCCCGCCCGGCAGCACGAGGTCGGCGGCGAGGCACAGCTTGGCGCCGGTCGCCTCGCGGACCGCGGTCGCCGCCTTGAGGTCCCAGGCGAGGTCGCCGTCGTGGTTGCCGACCGTGTAGATGACCTGGCCGCCCCGCTCGATCACCATCGCCAGCGCCCGGCACAGGTCGTCGTGCGCGTCGAGCACGTCGGCGGCGGCGCGGCCGGGGTAGGCGAGCATCTCCACGATGTCGCCGGCGAGCACCACGGTCAGCGGCGTGGTCTCGGCGGCGAGCCTGCGGGCGAGCACCTCGCAGCTCCGGCCGGACACCGTCGTCCGCTCGGGCGGCAGGTGCAGGTCGCTGATCGCGATCACCTTGCCGCCCGGCGCGACGGTAACGTCGAGCCGGTCGGTGACATCAGGCCGCGGCGAAGCCATGACAATCCAGTTCCTTCCCCCGGAGTGCTTCCATGATGCGCTTCGGGGCGTCGAGTTCGGTGAGTCTGCTGAGAATGGCCCACAAACAGTAGCGCTCTTCCCTAAGGGAGACGTATGGGTTCGCGGAATGGTTCGCCGGGCATCGCCGGCGCCCCCAGCCGGGTCAGCTACCGCGGGCCCGGCGATAGTAACCTGGCCTTGTTTAAACTGGCGGCTGTGAGCCGCCTTATCTACCACATCGCCACCCGCGCCGACTGGGAGCAGGCGCTGGCCGACGGCGAGTACACGCGGTCCTCGGTGGACAAGACCCTGGCGGAAGAGGGCTTCATCCACGCGTCCCAGGCCTCGCAGGTGGCCGGAACCGCCAACAAATTCTACCGGGACGTCCCGGGTGACCTGGTGCTGCTCGTCATCGACCCCGGCCTCCTCGGCGCCGAGGTCCGCTACGAGGACGTGCCAGGCGCGGATCTGCCCTTCCCGCACATCTACGGGCCGCTGAACGTCGACGCGGTGATCGCCGTCCGGCCTTTCGCGCCGCGGCCCGGACGGGACCTTCGCCTTCATTCCCGGGCCGTGACCGGCTGGCATTCCCGGGCCGTGACCGGCTGGGGAATGCCTGACCGCGATCGCGGCGCTCAGCCGCCGTCCGGTCGCGCAGTCCAGGCATATGCCACGAGCTTGGCAGGCCGGCGTGCACGGCCAGGAAACGCCTGCGGGCCGGGCCTGTAATTCCGGACATACGGACGGTGACGACGCCCGCGACCGCCGGCCCGGCTGACCTGACCCGTGATTTACGTCACGCCGGTGTGGCGTAAAACTTGCAACCGGGCTCCCATTTACGGCACACTGATGTTGTGAAAAGTTCGGGAGCGCCCCAGGCGGCAACCCGCGCGGCCGGCCCGGCGGGACCCGGCGGCGCGCGGAAGCCTGACGTGCCCGGACAGGGCGCCGCGGGAGAGCGGGAAGTCCCGGGCGAGCGGGGAAATTCCGGCGAGCACGGCATCCCGGGTATCAGCGGGGAGCGGAGCACCCGGGGCCAGGTCGCCCGGCTCATCCTCGAGCTCGGCCCGTCTACCGCGGCCACGATCGGCGGGCGGCTCGGGCTGACGCCGGCCGCCATCCGGCGCCACCTGGACAACCTTATCGCCGACGGCATGATCGAGACGCGTACCGCCCGCACCTACGGGAACAGGGGGCGAGGGCGGCCCGCGAAGGTCTTCCTTGTCACCGACGCGGGGCGCAGCGCGTTCGAGCACGCCTATGACGACCTGGCGACCAGTGCCCTGCGGTTCATCGAGCGGACCTACGGCCCCCAGGCGGTCGCCGAGTTCGCCCGGCAGCAGGTCGCGGAGACCGAGCGCCGCTACCTTCCGGTGATGGCGCAGGCGAGCGACCTGACCGCGCGGGTCCACGCGCTCGCGGACGCGCTGTCCGGCGACGGCTACGCCGCCGCGGCAGGCCCCGCGCCGGCCATCGGCCCGGGGATACCCGGCGGTCAGGCAAGGTCCGGCGGCGGGAAGCCGCGGGCCGCGGGCCAGGGGAACAACGGTACCGGGGCCAGCGCTGAACATATCGACAACGGTGCGCAGATCTGCCAGCACCACTGCCCGGTCGCGCACGTCGCGGCCGAGTTTCCCCAGTTGTGCGAGGCGGAGACGGAGGCGTTCGGGCGGCTGCTCGGCACCCCGGTCCGTCGCCTCGCGACGATCGCCCACGGCGACGGAATCTGCACGACCCACGTGACCTGCACGTCACGGGCAACAACACCAACGAGTCCGGAGGGCTCTGACATATGACCACCACCACGAATGACCAGCTCGAAGGGCTGGGCACGTACAAGTTCGGCTGGGCCGACCCCGACGTGGCCGGCGCGTCCGCCAAGCGCGGGCTCTCCGAAGAGGTGGTCCGCGACATCTCCGCCCGCAAGGGCGAGCCGGAGTGGATGCTTGAGCCCGTCTCAAGGGACTGAAGTACTTCGGCCGCAAGCCCATGCCGAACTGGGGTTCCGACCTGTCCGGCATCGACTTCGACAACATCAAGTACTTCGTCCGCTCCACGGAGAAGCAGGCGGAGTCGTGGGATGACCTTCCGGCCGACATCAAGAACACCTACGACAGGCTCGGCATCCCCGAGGCGGAGAAGCAGCGGCTGATCGCCGGCGTCGCGGCCCAGTACGAGTCCGAGGTCGTCTACCACAAGATCCGCGAGGACCTCGAGGAGAAGGGCGTCATCTTCCTGGACACCGACACGGCGCTCAAGGAGCACCCGGACCTGTTCAGGGAGTACTACGGCACGGTGATCCCGGCCGGCGACAACAAGTTCGCCGCGCTGAACACCGCCGTCTGGTCCGGCGGGTCCTTCATCTACGTGCCGAAGGGCGTGCACGTGGAGATCCCGCTGCAGGCCTACTTCCGGATCAACACCGAGAACATGGGCCAGTTCGAGCGCACGCTGATCATCGTCGACGAGGGCGCCTACGTGCACTACGTCGAGGGCTGCACCGCGCCGATCTACAAGTCCGACTCGCTGCACTCCGCGGTCGTCGAGATCATCGTCAAGAAGGACGCCCGCTGCCGGTACACGACCATCCAGAACTGGTCGAACAACGTCTACAACCTCGTCACCAAGCGCGCCGTCTGCCAACAGGGCGCGACGATGGAGTGGATCGACGGCAACATCGGCTCCAAGGTCACGATGAAGTACCCGGCCGTCTACCTGATGGGCGAGCACGCCAAGGGCGAGACGCTGTCCGTCGCGTTCGCCGGCCCGGGCCAGCACCAGGACGCCGGGCGCGAAGATGGTGCACTGCGCGCCCAACACCAGCTCCACGATCGTGTCGAAGTCGGTCGCCCGGGGCGGCGGCCGCACCAGCTACCGCGGCCTGATCAACGTGCAGGAAGGCGCCACGCACTCCAAGTCCACGGTCAGCTGCGACGCGCTGCTCGTCGACACGATCAGCCGGTCCGACACCTACCCGTACAACGACATCCGCGAGGACGACGTGGAGATGGGCCACGAGGCCACCGTCTCGAAGATCTCCGAGGACCAGCTGTTCTACCTGATGTCGCGCGGCATGACCGAGGACGAGGCGATGGCGATGATCGTCCGCGGCTTCGTCGAGCCGATCGCCCGCGAGCTCCCCATGGAGTACGCGCTCGAGCTCAACCGGCTGATCGAGCTGCAGATGGAAGGGGCGGTCGGCTAAGAATGTCTGTCCTGTCCGGCGCGATCGAGACCGCGCCTGTCTCCAGCCTGCACTCATTCGGGTCCGCCAACCCCGACGACTTCGCGGTGCCCACGGGCCGCGAGGAGGAGTGGCGGTTCACCCCGCTGAACCGGCTGCGCGCCCTGCACTCCGACGCGGCCTTCGCCGGCGCGGTCAGCGTCACGGTGGAGGCCGCACCGGAAGTCACCGTAGACAAGATCGACCTGTCCGAACGGGGCCGGCTGGCGCCGTCGGTCGTCCCGTTCCTGCCGATAGACCGGGTCAGCGCCCGGGCGTACGCCGCCGCGGTCAGCGCCACCGTCATCTCCGTGCCGAAGGAAGCGACCGCCTCCGCGCCGACCTACGTCCGTATCACGGGCAGCGGGACGGATGCAGCGTCGCCGGGCACCTCGTCATCGACGTGCAGCCTTACGGGCGGGCGACGGTGGTCATCGACCAGACCGGGTCGGCGACCTACGCGAACAACGTCGAGATCCACGTCGCCGACGGCGGCGACCTGACCGTCGTCGCCCTGGCCGACTGGGCCGGCGACACCGTCCAGGTCGCGCACCACGTCGCCACCCTGGGCCGGGACGCGCGCCTCGCGCACTTCGCGGTGACCCTCGGCGGCGAGCCTCGTCCGGCTCTCGCCCACCGTCAGGTACGCCGGACCCTGGCGGCGACGCCGAGCTGCACGGCATCACCTTCGCCGACGCCGGGCAGCACCTGGAGAGCCGGCTGTTCGTCGACCACGACACGGCGAACTGCCGCAGCCGCGTCGGCTACAAGGGCGCGCTGTCCGGCAAGGACGCGCGCACCGTCTGGATCGGCGACGTGCTGATCCGGCCGGAGGCGACCGGCACCGACACCTACGAGTACAACAGGAACCTCATCCTGACCGACGAGGCGCACGCCGACTCGGTGCCCAACCTGGAGATCCTCACCGGCGAGATCGTCGGTGCGGGCCACGCCTCGACGAGCGGCCGCCTCGAGGACGAGCACCTGTTCTACCTGCAGTCCCGCGGCATCCCGTTCGAGGAAGCGCGGCGGCTGGTGATCCGCGGCTTCTTCGGCGAGCTGATCGCCAGGATCGGAGTGCCTGAGCTCGAGGAGCGCATTACCGCGGCCATCGAAGCGGAGCTGGCATGACCGAGCCAGCCGAGTTCGTCCGGGCGTGCGCCGTTGCCGATCTTAAAGAGGACGGCGCGATCAGCGTCGTGCTCGGCGGCGACGAGATCGCGATCGTGAAGACCGAGGGCGAGGTCTTCGCGATCCGGGACTGGTGCTCGCACGCCGCCGTGCCGCTGTCCGAGGGCGAGGTCGACGGCTACACGATCGAGTGCTGGCTGCACGGGTCCTGCTTCGACCTGCGTACCGGCAGGCCGACCGCCATGCCTGCCACCGTCCCGGTGCCCGTTTACCCCGTCAAGATCGAGGGCGATGACGTCCTCGTGTCGATATAGGAGTCAATTCACAGTGTCCACCCTTGAGATCCGCGACCTGCACGCCTCCGTCAAGGAGGCGGACGGCAGCCTGCGGGAGATCCTGCGCGGCGTCAACCTGACGGTGGCCGACGGCGAGACGCACGCCATCATGGGACCGAACGGCTCCGGCAAGTCCACCCTCGCCTACGCGCTCGCGGGCCACCCGAAGTACATCGTCACGTCCGGCTCGGTGACGCTGGACGGCGAGGACGTGCTGTCGATGTCGGTCGACGCCCGTGCCCGGGCCGGACTGTTCCTCGCCATGCAGTACCCGGTCGAGGTGCCCGGCGTGTCGGTGTCGAACTTCCTGCGCACCGCGGTGACCGCGACGCGCGGCGAGGCGCCGAAGCTCCGCAACTTCGTCAAGGAGCTGAACGGCGCGATGAGCGACCTGTCCATCGACCCGAAGTTCGCCGAGCGGTCGCTGAACGAGGGCTTCTCCGGCGGCGAGAAGAAGCGCCACGAGATCCTCCAGCTTGAGCTGCTCGACCCGAAGATCGCGGTGCTCGACGAGACCGACTCCGGCCTCGACGTGGACGCGCTCAAGGTCGTGTCGGAGGGCATCAACCGGTTCCGCGCCAAGCCCGGCCACGGGGTGCTGCTGATCACCCACTACACCCGCATCCTGCGCTACGTCCAGCCCGACTTCGTGCACGTCTTCGTCGGCGGCCGGATCGTCGAAGAGGGCGGGCCCGAGCTGGCCGAAGCTGCTGGAGAACGAGGGCTACGAGCGGTTCACCGGGGCGGTCGACCGCATCGTGAGCGACCTCGCCCTTTGACGTCGAGGCGATCCGCAAGGACTTCCCGATCCTTTCCCGGACCGTGCGGAACGGCAAGCCGCTGGTCTACCTGGACTCCGGGGCGACCTCGCAGCACCCGACCGTCGTGCTCGACGCCGAGCGCGACTACTACGAGCGGCACAACGCCGCCGCGCACCGCGGGCACGCACCTCCTCGGCGAGGAGGCCACCGAGATCTACGAGGGCACCCGCGCGAAGATGGCGTCCTTCCTCGGGGCCGCCACACCGGACGAGATCGTCTTCACGAAGTCGGCGACCGAGAGCATCAACCTGGTCGCGTTCGGGCTCGCCTGGTCGCTGAAGCCCGGCGACGAGATCCTCATCTCCGAGATCGAGCACCACGCCAACCTGGTGCCCGTGGCAGCAGCTCGCGCTGCGCACCGGCGCGACGCTGAAGTGGTTCAGGGAACTGCCTGACGGCCGCCTCGACGTCGACCCGTCGCTGGTCACCGAGCGGACCAAGATCGTCGCGGTGACCGGCCAGTCGAACGTCACCGGGGTGATCCCGCCGCTGCGCGAGATCGGCGAGCTGGCCCACTCGGTCGGCGCGCTGTTCCTGGTGGACGGCGCCCAGCTGGTGCCGCACCACCCGGTCGACGTCGCGGACCTCGGGGCGGACTTCCTCGCCTTCTCCGGGCACAAGATGCTCGGCCCGCTCGGACTCGGCGTGCTCTACGGCAAGTACGCGGCGCTCGACGCGCTGCCGCCGTTCCTCACCGGCGGGTCGATGATCGAGGTCGTCCGGATGGAGGAGACCACGTTCCTGCCGCCGCCCGCCAAGTTCGAGCCGGGCGTCCCGCCGGTCTCGCTCGCGGCCGGCCTCGGCGCGGCGGTGGACTACCTGACCGCGCTCGGCATGGACAACGTGGCCGCGCACGAGGAGGCGCTGACCGCGCACGCGCTCGCCGGCGCTCGGCGAGATCGACGGCGTGCGCATCCTCGGCCCGCTGACCACCGAGAACCGCGGCGGCACGGTCGCGTTCGAGGTCGAGGGCGTGCACGCGCACGACGTCGGCCAGGTGCTCGACGAGCTCGGCATCGCGATCAGGACCGGCCACCACTGCGCGTGGCCGCTGCACCGCACCCTCGGCTGCCAGGCCTCCAACCGGGCGTCGTTCTACCTGTACAACACCCACGCCGAGGTCGACGCCCTGGCGGACGGGATCCGCTACGCCAAGAAGTTCTTCCGGGTCGTAACGGGCGCGGGCACCGGGACACCGGAAGTAGCCAGACCGCGTTACAGAAGGCACTATGCAGCTTCAGGACATGTACCAGGAGATCATCCTGGACCACTACCGGAACCCGCACCACAAGGGACTGCGGGATCCGTTTGACGCAGAGGTGTACCACGTCAACCCGACCTGCGGCGACGAGGTGAAGCTGCGGGTCGCGCTGAAGCCGGGCGTGGACGGCGAGGCGGTCGTCGACGACGTCTCCTACGACTCCCTCGGCTGCTCGATCAGCCAGGCCAGCGCGTCGGTGATGACCGACCTGGTGATCGGCAAGCCTGTCAGCGAGGCCATGCGGATCGGCGACGCCTTCCTTGAGCTGATGCAGTCCAAGGGGCAGCTTGAGCCGGACGAGGACGTGCTCGAGGACGCGGTGGCGTTCGCCGGGGTGTCCAAGTACCCGGCGCGGATCAAGTGCGCGCTGCTCGGCTGGATGGCCTGGAAGTCCGCGACCGCCCAGGCGCTGCCACGACTCCGACAACCACTCAGAAACCGAGGGGACAGGCATGACCGAGAACGCGCCGAGGCGGTGTCACCGAGCACTGCGCGGTTCCCGCGCTGACCGACGAGCAAGTCAAGCAGAAGACCGAAGACGTCCTCGAGGCGCTGCGCGACGTCGTCGACCCCGAGCTCGGCATCAACGTCGTTGACCTGGGCCTGATCTACGGCGTGCTGCTCGACGGCCCGGACCGCGCCACCATAGACATGACGCTGACCAGCGCGGCCTGCCCGCTCACCGACGTGATCGAGGAGCAGGCGGCCGAGGCGCTCAAGGACCTGGTTGAGGACTTCAGGATCAACTGGGTGTGGATGCCGCCATGGGGCCCGGAGAGCATCACCGACGACGGCCGCGAGCAGTTGCGGGCGCTTGGGTTCAATATTTGATTTTGTGCTGCCGCGAGAAGCGGGTGGCGCGGATGACACGCCCGGCGCCACCCGCTTCTCGTACCCGCCAAAAACCGTCGGGTCCATGGCTCGTCGGGTGCTGACGCGGGCTTGACGGCGGACGACTCTTTTTGCAGCTCTTAGCTATTACTGCTTCGAGGGCTTGCGCCTGCCCCGTCGTCGGGTGGCTGTTGTGGCGCTTCGCCATTACTTTCTTAGGGTGGGCTGGCTTGGCGCGGGCTGGCTGTTGTGGCGCTTCGCCGTTACTTCTGTGGCTGGGCAGGCATTGGGTGACTGACTCTTCGGCAGCTTCGCTATTGCTCTTCTGGGGCTTGCGCCTGCTGGTCGCGGGCTGTCTGCTGGGGGCTTAGCGCCTTCACATGTTTGTTATCTTGTGTTCACCTGTTGTACGTCTATGTAGTAGGACATGGTCATCTTTGGCTTCTAAAAATAGATCGGTCATATAGGAAATGTAGGGTTACTGGCCGTCGGACGGCCGTAACATTGCGAGGCTCCTGGGGGCGGTACTGCGTCATGTCAGTTGGAGCTAACCCCGCAGACGGCCGCGGCGTCTCGGCTGTGACGGGTGACCGCGATGGGCTGGTCGGGGAGGCTGTGCCGCCGGAGGCGCCGGGCGACCCCGGCGCTCCGTGCCGTTGACCTGACGCTCAGTTTCGGGAGCCGGGCGGTCCTGTCCAGCGTCACGGCCGACATCCGCAGCGGCGCCGTCACCGCCCTGATCGGGCCGACGGGCTCCGGCAAGACCACCCTGCTGCGTACGTTCAACCGGATGAACGACAACGTGACCGGTTACCGGCACACGGGTGACGTGGTCCTTGACGGGCGCAGCATCTGGTCTCCGGCCGTGGAACTGATGACGCTGCGGCGCAAGGTCGGGATGCTGTTCCAGCGGCCGAACCCGTTCCCGATGTCGATCATGGACAATGTCGCGGCCGGGGTGCGGGCACACAAGATGGCCAAGGGCGGCGAGGTGCGGGAGATCGCCCGGCAGCGGCTGGTGGAGGTCGGCCTCTGGGATGCGGTATCCAGCCGGCTGCAAGGACTCGCCGTTCCGGCTGTCCGGTGGCCAGCAGCAACTGCTGTGCCTGGCCCGGGCCCTGGCGATCAGCCCCGAAGTCCTGCTGCTCGACGAGCCGACCTCGGCCCTCGACCCGGTGGCCACCGAGTCGATCGAGTCGCTGATCAGGACGCTGGTCCCGAAAATCACGGTGATCATCGTGACGCACAACATGGCCCAGGCCCGCCGGGTCGCCGACCGCACGATTTTCCTGTACCAGGGGCGCCTGGTGGAGCACGGCCCGACGCAGCAAGTGTTCGAGAACCCGGCGCGCGAGGAAACCGCCAACTACGTCAGCGGCCGGTTCGGCTAGCCCGGCACCGAAGTCTGGCGGGCCGCGGCAGCCCTGTCTGCGCGCGCCTAAGCCTACTAAACAGCTAGTAAAAATCTACTAAAGGAATATAGACCTATGGCTAGAAGCATCCGCTTGGCTGGCACCGCGGCGGTCCTTATCCCCGCCGCCTTGCTCGCTGCCGCGTGCTCGTCTTCCTCGTCTTCCTCTTCATCTTCCTCCTCCCCTTCGTCAAGCACGGCAAGCGCCTCGACGGCGGCGAGCGCGACGGCTTCGGCGTCGCCGTCAATCCCGGCCGCGCCGTCCTCGGGCACGCTGACCGAAACCGGCAGCTCGGTGATGTTCCCGCTGGTCAGCGAGTGGCAGAAGGGCTATACGGCCAAGAATCCCGGCATCAAGATCAGCACGGCGTCGACGAACTCGGGAACCGGGATCACGGACGCCGGGCAGGGACTCGTCAACGTCGGCACCGCCGACTCCTACCTGTCCGCCGCGCAGACCTCCGAGTACTCCACGCTTGAGAACATCCCGATGGGCGTCGACGCGATCGATGTCGTCTACAACCTCAGCGGGCTCAGCGCGCCGCTGAACCTCGACGGCACCGTGCTGGCCCAGATCTACGACGGGAAGATCACCGCCTGGAATAACTCGGCGATCGCCAAGCTCAACCCCGGTGTGACGCTCCCGTCGACGAAGATCGTGACCGTCCACCGCGCCGACGGCTCGGGCAGTACCGTCCTGTTCGGCCAGTACCTCAACGCCCAGGACCCGACCGACTGGCCGTCGACTCTCATCAGCTCCCAGCCCACCTGGCCCAAGGTGGCCGGCTCGCTCGCGGAGACCGGCAGCGGCGCCATGGTGACCGGGGCCGGCTTCGCCCAGGGGTCGATCGCCTACGTCGGCGTCAGCTATGCCGCCAAGATCACGGCCGCCAAGCTGTCCGTGGCCGCGGTGGAGAACGGGGCGAGCAAGTACACGACGCCGACCCCCGCGGCGCTCACCGCGGCGGTTGACAGCTTCCCGGCCGCTCCCGCTAACGGGTCGGAGAGCCTGGTCAACACCACGGCGGCAGCCGGGTACGCGATCAGCGGCTACGAGTACACGGACGTGAACACCACCCAGAGCAGCGCCACCCAGGCGGATCTGATCCAGAATTTCCTGTACTGGGCCCTGACGACCGGGAGCTCGTCGACTTACCTGGGCAAGGTCGGCTTCGTGCCGCTGCCCCAGGCCACGTTCAACATCGCCGTCAGCCTGATCAACAAGATCAGCGCCTGATCAGGTGGCAGTTCCGGCACTGCGCCAGGGCGGCGGGACCGGTAACCGGTCCCGCCGCTCCGGCGGCACCATGAGCTCGCTTGGCCGGTGGCTCCGCGGCGGCGGCCCGATCCGTGTGGTCGGGCTGGGCGGCGCGGTGGTGCCGGGACTGGTGCTGATCGGCCTGCTGGCCGAGCTCGTCATCAAGGCGATCCCGGCGATCGGGTACAGCGGCCTGCACTTCCTCACCAGCAGCACCTGGAGCTTCGGCTCCCAGTACGCCGCGCCGGTGAAGACGAACGGCCTTACCCACATGCAGGGCGAGGAGTTCGGCGCGCTGCCGCAGATCCTCGGCACGCTCGCGACCTCGGCGATCGCCCTGATCATCGCCGTCCCGGTGTCTCTCGGGGCGGCACTGATGATCGCGGAGCTGCCCCGGCGGCTGGCCGCATCGTCGGCGCGTTCCTTGAACTGCTGGCGGGCGTGCCCAGCGTGCTGGTCGGCCTGTGGGGCGCGCTTACCCTGGGGCCCCTTGTCGCCGCGCACGTGTCGCCGCTGATCGCGGACACCGTCGGCCGCATCCCGGGGCTGACCGGGTTCTTCGGCCAGAGCACCGGCAGCGGCCAGGGCCTGTTCACTTCCGGGCTGCTGCTCGCCGTCATGGTGATCCCGATCATCGCGTCCACCTCGCGTGACCTGATCCGCGGGGTGCCGGTCCTGGCCCGGGAGGGCGCCGTCGCGCTGGGCATGTCCGACCTCGAGTGCGCCCGCAAGGTGACCCTTCGGTGGATCGCCCCGGGCATCGTCGGTGCCGTCGTGCTCGGCCTGGGCCGGGCGCTCGGCGAGACCATCGCGGTCGCCATGGTCTGCGGGGTGGCGCTCGGTTCGCTCCCGACGAACCTTTACGCGGCGATGATCACGATTGCCGCCAACATCGTGCAGAACCTCGACACCGCGATCACCGACCCGATGGACATCAGCGCGTTCGCGGAGCTCGCCCTGGCCCTCATGGTGATCACGCTGCTGACCAACGTGGTCGCGACGCTCCTGGTAAGACGGGTTTCCGGCACCGCCCTCCCCGTGGGCAGGGGGCTGTAGGAGGTCCCATGAGTGAGACTACGAATGCCGCCGACGGCGGCGAGTGGCCGGCTGTCCGGGCCAGCAGGAAGATCGCCAACCTGGCGTACCGGATCGCCTGCTGGATCGCGCTCGCGCTCGTCGTCGGCCCGGCGCTCTGGCTGGTCGGCGGCGTGCTCGTGCACGCGGTACCGCACTGGCAGTGGAGCGTGATCACGACCAACACCACCGGGGAAACCGGGGGGCTGAAACAGGCAATCCTCGGCACCCTCCTGATCACCCTCGGGGTCCTGATCATCGGGGGCGGGATCAGCATCCTCACCGGGCTGTACCTGGCCGAGTTCGCCACCGGCCGGCTCCGCACGGTCCTGCGCAGCGGATACGAGATCCTGTCGGGCATACCATCGGTCGTCCTCGGCCTCGTCGGCTACCTGGTCCTGGTCTCGGCCACCGGGCTGGGATGGAAGTACGGGCTGATGCCCGCCGTCCTCGTGCTGTCGGTGATCATCATCCCCTACATCACCAAGGCGACAGAGACCTCGCTGCTGCAGGTGCCTACCTCTTACCGGGAGGGCGCCGACGCACTCGGCATCCCGCCGGCCTGGACGCTGCGGAAGATCGTGTTCAAGTCCGCGCTGCCCGGCATCGTCACCGGCCTGCTGGTGGCCACGGCGATCTCGGTCGGCGAGACCGCACCGCTGCTGTACACCGCGGGCTGGTCCGACTTCACGCCGACCATGCAGCTAACCGGCCAGCCGATCGCCTTCCTGACCTATCCGGTGTTCGCGTTCTACAACCTGCCGGATCAGGGAGCCAAGATCCTCTCTTACGATGCCGGGCTGCTCCTGCTGATCTTCGTGCTTCTGGTCATCATCGCGGGACGAGCGATCGTGGCGTGGTCGCGGCGCCATGCGGAGTGAATGACCCCGATGCCGGGTGCGAGCTGGGAACCAATGCCTGGCGGCAGAGCGGCCGCGGACAGGCCGGCCACCGCTCGGCGGCGCAGGTGCTGGCCGATCGGATAGCAGCCGCCCTGGTCCGCCATCAGCCGGGCTGGCGGCTGCCCGGGCATACCGTGCTGGCGCGGCGCTTCGGCGTGAGCACGGCCGAGATCGAGGTCGCACTGGGTGAACTGGCGGCCCGGCAGCTCATCCGCCGCCTGCCGGACGGGCAGCTGTACCGGGTGACCCCGGCGGAGTACCTGATCCGGCTTGAGGGAGTGCCCGGGCTCGGCACACTGGCCGACCCGATGGGCGCCCAGATCGTCTGCCAGAGCCGTCAGGCCTCGCTGAGCGAGGTTCCCGGGGACATCGGCTGGGCATTGCGCGTTCCCCCGGCGGACCAGGTTGGCGTCATCCGCACGCAGTGGACGACGGCCTACGGCGAGCCGGCCGCCTGCTGCATCACCTACCTGATCCGTGACATCGCGGCGCCGTTCCTCGACGCGGCCGGGGGCAGCGACAGCGCCGCCGGCCCGGTGGCGCTGCCGGTTCCGGTCAATGCCGCCGCACCCGCGCAGACCGGCGATGTCACGGCGATCGGCAAGCCGGGGTCCGTGCACCTGGAGATGCAGCCGCCGCCGCCCACGCTGGCGAGGCGCCTGCGGCTGACGGCCGGCCAGCCCGCCGTGCTCGTGACCACCCGGTTCGACGACCTGGAGCAGCGCCGGCCGGTTGCGCTGACGATCGCGGTATTCCGTGCCGACCTGTTCCGCATCGTCGTCCAGGCGGCCGGGCGCGGTTCCGGCTAGCCGCGGACGTAGAACGGGCGGGTATTGAGGGCGATCCAGGTGTCGATCGCATCACTGGCCTGTGCTCCGAAGTCCGGGGCCTGTCCTTCGAGGCCGGGGGCGGGTTCGCCCGGGAAGATGACGTCGAGTGCGAACGGGACGCGCAGCGGGACCCTTGCGGCCGCGTGCTCGATCGCGTTGATCGCGGCCGTGCGGCACCGGTCGCTGGCGGGATCGTCGAGGCCGACCGCGATGACGAGACCCGCGCCCCGGGCGGGGACGGACAGCCACGCCCTGGAGGCCTCGAAGACGGCCGGCAGCGTCCCGAGGGTGATCCGCGTCTCGGCCAGCAGCGTTGCCGGCTCGGCCGGGGGATGACCGATCAGCACCTGCGTGCCGGTGCCGGGCAGGAGATGCTCCATGAAGTCGTCGTCGGAGCCGGGCGCACCGGTCGCCGGCGCCGTAAGCCTGGCCAGGTAGGGCACGCACTCCGGGTACACCGGCAGGCCGGGGACAGCGCCGGGATTGAGCGCGAGCCCGATGCCGGCCGGCATCCGTCGGGCCAGGCCGGCGGCTCCCGCCACGATGTGCGGCACCGCCGGCTTGTCGCCGGCCCGCCGCGCGCCCGGGCCGGCCGGATCGGCGCTGGCCGGAGCCGGTTCGGCGAGATCCGCCCACGCGGTCAGGCGCTGCACGGAGGTGAAGCAGGGCACGAACTCGATGTTCTGGTAGCCGACGACCGGCAGCCGGACCGCGGCACCGTCGGTGATGGGCCGCCGCCGGTCCGGGAGCGGGACCCAGAGCCGGGCGGCGGCGAGCTCGGCGAACAGGTCGGGCAGTCGCGCCGGATTCGCCAGGACCGCGGTGAGGGCCCGCTCGATGCCCTCGCACGAGGAATAGCGCCGGGCCGGGAGACGGCGGCCGTTGTCCGCCCCGTGTTGCCCGAAAGCTCCGTCAGCGCGGTCCCGCGTCCCGCCCCAGGCGACGGCACCGGGGCGGATGATCGTGCCGCCGTTCGCCATCGCCTGAAGGGGCACAATGTCCCTGGGCGCCATGTCGCTGTCCGGCGGAGGCGGATCCCCGGGAATGAAACTGCCCGGACCGTCGCCTGGATCGACGATGAGCATGATGGGCTTCCTCGTTTGGTTTGGACGAGCGGTAAACACGGTCAGTAAACACGATAAGGCAGTGTGTAGTGAACAACGTTCCTGGTAGCGGTGCCAAATGGCTCGACGTGTCGGCGATGCGGTTCGCCGGCTGGGTTTCCGGTTTTGCCTCCCGGCACGGAGATGCCGGGTCGCTCGCGGCCGCGCAGGCCGGCCGGGCCGTCGCGTTCACGGCTCAGGACGGCACGGTCGCGGAGTGCCATCCGCCGTTCGCGGAATCGTTCGCGCTGCCAGCGGGGCTCGCCGACCCGGACGAGGTCGCGGCCGCAATCGCCGCGCATGCCCAGGTCCCGCGCGCCGTCGGGGTCCTCCTGGTCCGGCTTGGCGGTTACGCGGCCGGGGTGTTCACCGGCTATCCGCCGGCGCTCGCCGACGCGAAGGTCGGATCGCGCCTCGTGCACGGCCGCAGTGCGGCGGGCGGCTGGTCGCAGCACCGCTTCGCCCGCCGCCGGGAAAAGCAGGCGAACGAGGCGCTGGAGGCGGCGGCGGGCACGGCCGCCGCCGTCTTCGGCCGCTGGACATCGGGGATAACAGCAACTGGCGCGCCAGCGCTGGGAGGCACCGCGCCAGCGCCAGGAAACAGCGCGCCAGCGCCCGCCCGTGTCCCCAGAGCAACGTCGCGCGGCGGAGACAGCCGGATTCGTTCGGAATCCGGGCCGGCAGCAGCTGGCGCGGGCGCGGCGGGCCGCGGATCCCGGCTGGACGCGGTCGTTCTCGGCGGGGACAAGCGCGCGATGGCGGAACTGCGGAACGACCCGAGGCTCGCCCCGTATCTCGCCATCGCGACCGAGCGGTTCCTTACCGTCCCCGACCCGAAGCGCGCGGTCTTGGAAGGTACTCCCCGGCTGTTCACCGCGGTGCGCATAAAGGTTGCTGAGCCGTCAAGCTGATCCGGTATTCTTGGTAATCATGATCGTTGCCAGTGGCATAGAGCTGCGAGCTGGTGCCCGGCTCCTGCTGGCGAACTCGTCCTTTCAGGTTGCCGAGGGAGACCGCATCGGCCTCGTCGGCCGGAACGGCGCCGGCAAGACCACCCTCGCCAAGGTTCTGTCCGGTTCCGCGCTCCCGGCCGCGGGCTCCGTCCGGCACTCCGGCACCGTCGGCTACCTCCCGCAGGACCCGAGGACCGGCGACCTGGACGTACTCGCGCTTGACCGCATCCTGTCCGCCCGCGGCCTTGACGAGGTGCGCGAGCAGATGCGCAGGGCCGAGGCGCTGATGTCGGACCCTGACCCCGCCAAGGCGGAGAAGGCCATCCGCCGCTACGGGGCCCTGTCGGACCGCCTTGCCGTGCTCGGCGGGTACGCGGCCGAGTCGGAAGCGGCGTCCATGGCGGCCTCGCTCGGTCTGGCCGACCGGGTCCTGCAGCAGCCGCTGCACACGCTGTCCGGCGGCCAGCGCCGCCGCGTTGAGCTGACCCGCATCCTGTTCTCCGATGCGCAGACGCTGCTGCTCGACGAGCCGACCAACCATCTTGACGCCGACTCGATCACCTGGCTGCGCGATCACCTCAAGAACTACCGGGGCGGGCTCCTGGTCATCAGCCACGATGTGGACCTCGTCGAGCAGGTCGTCAACAAGGTTTTCAACCTGGACGCCAACCGGTCGGTCCTGGATATCTACAACGTCGGCTGGAAGGCCTACCTCACCCAGCGCGAGGCCGATGAGCGCCGCCGCAAGCGGGAGCGGGCCAACGCCGAGCGGCAGGCCTCCGCGCTGCAGCTGCAGGCGGCCAAGCTCGGCGCCAAGGCGACCAAGGCCAAGGCGGCGCAGAACATGCAGCGCCGCGCCGATCGTCTCCTCGACGGCCTGGAGGGGGAGCGGCAGGCCGACCGGGTGGCGAAGCTGCGGTTTCCCGATCCCGCCCCGTCAGGCAAGACCCCGCTCACGGCCAGGGGACTGTCGAAGTCCTACGGGTCGCTCGAGGTGTTCACCGACGTGGACCTGGCCATCGACCGCGGAAGCCGGGTCGTGGTGCTCGGCCTCAACGGCGCGGGCAAGACCACGCTGCTGCGCCTGCTCGCCGACGTGGAAAAGCCGGACACCGGAGAGGTAATCCCAGGTCACGGGCTAAGGCTCGGCTATTACGCGCAAGAGCACGAGACCCTGGATACCGAGCGCACGCTTATCGAGAACATGCGAACCGCCGCACCCGAGCTCAACGAGACCGAGCAGCGGAAAGTCCTCGGCTCGTTCCTGTTCACCGGGGATGACGTCGATAAGCCGGTCGGCGTCCTTTCCGGAGGCGAGAAGACCCGGCTGGCATTGGCGCTCCTTGTTGTTTCTGGTGCGAATGTTCTGCTGCTTGACGAGCCGACGAACAACCTGGACCCGGCCAGCCGTGAAGAGATCCTCGCCGCCCTTGCGGGATACCGCGGTGCCATTGTGCTCGTCACCCACGATGAGGGTGCGGTGGACGCGCTTTCCCCTGAACGGGTGATCGTGCTGCCCGAGGGAACGGAAGACACCTGGTCCGCAGATTTTGCCGACCTGGTCGCCCTCGCCTGAAGTGTCTCCGTCTCCACCGGGGGGAATGATCCCCCCGGTGACCCCCCAAATTACGGGGGAGTCCCTCCCCCGTAGCCCCCTCGCCGGGGCAAGCCCCGGGACGGCGCCTGCGGCGCCGCGTACGTTGCGGGCGGTTGAGGTTGTTGGTCCGCTCTTCGGGGGCGGTGACGTTTTACTTACCTGGGAAATAACAGAGTGTTTGGATAAACCGAACTATCTCCCTGGAAGCGGCTGGTCAAGTACGCCCCGATAGGTGATCATTGCGGTAGGGGATGTAACGCAATGAATGCCCTACCTTACGGGAGGTTAAGGTGGCCGAGTCGGCAACGCTTAGAAAAGGCACCCGGGTGACCGGGGAGGACCGCAGCAAGCTGGCGACTGACCTGAAGAACCGTTACGACGCCGGAGAGTCCATCCGTTCCCTGGCGACCGCGACCGGAAGGTCGTACGGCTTCGTCCACCGCATCCTCACCGAGACCGGCGTGGCCCTGCGCGGCCGGGGCGGCGCCACCAGGAAATAGCAAATAAAACCGGCCGACCGGGGGAGCGGACTATGCGGAGCGGCTGTTCGCCCGCCGGAAAACCGTGCCATAACTGCTCGCCGGGCAAACTAGCATCGGGTAAATGATGATGCATGGGCCGGGGATGATGATGGCACGCGGCGGGTTCCGCATGGACCCGTCGGTCACCAAGCAGAAGCTCAAGCCGGGAACGATCAAGCGGATCGCCGGCTACGCCCGCCCCTACCGGTTCCAGCTGACCATCTACCTGATCGCGACGTCGATCGACGCCGTGATCACCGTGGTCAACCCGTTGCTGCTGCGCGAACTCATCGACCACGGCATCATCGACAAGGACCAGTTCGTCGTCCTGGTCGTGGCCCTGACCGTCGTCGGGGTGGCGCTGTTCGACGCATTCCTCGGGGTGGTGAACCGGTACTTCTCCTCCCGGATCGGCGAGAGCCTCATCTATGACCTGCGCACCCAGGTGTTCGACCACGTCCAGCGGCAGCCCCTGGCCTTCTTCACCCGGGCGCAGACCGGGTCACTGGTCAGCCGCCTGGACGGGGACGTGGTCGGCGCTCAGCAGGCGATCGTCGGCACGCTGTCGTCGGTGCTGTCCAACGTCTTGTCGCTGGTCGTCGTCCTCATCACCTTGTTCTACCTGTCCTGGCTGGTCAGCCTGATCGGTCTGCTGCTGATCCCGCTGTTCATCTTGCCCGCCCGCCGCCTGGGACGGCGGCTGCAGCGCCTGTCACGGGAGTCCATGCAGCTGAACGCCGAGATGGGCAGCCAGATGACGGAGCGGTTCAACGTGGCGGGCGCGATGCTGTCCAAGCTCTACGGCCGTCCCCGCGAGGAGGCGGAAGTGTTCGCCGCCAAGGCGTTCAAGGTCCGCGAGATCGGCATCACCCGGGACATGTACGGGTCGGTCTTCATGATCGCCATCACGCTGGTCACCGCGCTGTTCACGGCCGTCGTCTACGGCGTCGGCGGAGACCTGGTGATCCGCGGCGCCTTCGAGTTCGGCACGCTCGTCGCCATCGCCCAGCTGCTCGTCCGCGTCTACGGGCCGATCGGTCAGCTGTCCAACGTGCAGATCCAGGTCATGACGGCCCTGGTGAGCTTCGACCGGGTCTTCGAGGTCCTCGACCTGGAGCCGCTGATCAAGGAGAAGCCGGACGCGGAGACGCTGCCCGCCCGTGACGCGACGGGAACCGCGCCGTCCATAGCGTTCGACAACGTGTCATTCCGCTATCCGACGGCGCAGGAGGTGTCCCTCGCCTCCCTGGAGTCGATCGCGCTCAAGCAGCCCGAGCGGACCGACGTCGCCGCCGGCGTGCTGCACGACATCTCGTTCACCGCCCCCGGGGGGAAGCTCACCGCCCTCGTCGGTCCGTCCGGGGCCGGCAAGACCACGATCACCCAGCTGGTCTCCCGCATGTACGACCCGAACGACGGCGCCGTCCTCATCGGTGGCCACGACATCCGCGACGTCACGCTCGACTCGCTGCACGACGTCGTTGGCGTGGTCACGCAGGACGCCCACCTGTTCCACGACACGATCCGCGCCAACCTCCTGTACGCGCGCCCGGGCGCCAGCGAGTCCGAGCTCATCGAGGTGTGCAAGGCCGCGCAGATCTGGGACCTCATCTCGGTGCTGCCCGACGGCCTCGACACGATCGTGGGCGACCGGGGCTACCGGCTGTCCGGCGGCGAGAAGCAGCGCGTCGCCCTGGCCCGGCTGCTGCTCAAGGCCCCCTCGATCGTGGTACTCGACGAGGCGACCGCGCACCTGGACTCGGAGTCCGAGTTCGCGGTCCAGCAGGCACTGTCGATCGCCCTGCAGGGCCGGACGTCGCTGGTTATCGCCCACCGGCTCTCCACCGTCCGCGAGGCCGACCAGATCCTGGTGATCGAGGCGGGCCAGGTCGTCGAGACCGGCACGCACGAGGAACTGCTTGAAGCCGGCGGCCTCTACGCGGACCTGTACCTGACCCAGTTCAAGCACCAGGAATACCGCGAGCAGTACGCCGGACGGAGGCAGGACTCCGCAACCCCGGGCCTTAACTTATAGCCGAGCCGGCGGAGTTCTTCGCCCGCGACCTTCTCGACGTCGCTGAGCTGGCTGTAGGACAAGGTGCGCCGCCACTGGTTCTGCTCCAGCTTGGCCCGCCTGGTCGTCGGTGTGACCGGAGCGGCTATCTTCGAGCCGGTGAACTGGCTGAGCATGTCGGCGGCGGTGCCCGGGCTGCGGGCCATGTCCTCGTAGCGGAGCGTCTTGAGCTGGTCGGTCGGCAGTGCCCGGCGCAGCCGGGCGGCGATCCTGACCGCCCCGCGCCAGCGCATCGCGCACTTGCCGGCGTCGGACAGCGATGGCCACAGGAGACGGTCTGATTCATCCTCAACCCCGTAGAACGGGTTGGGGAACTCGGTCTCGATGTTGACCACACTCGGCCGGAACCAGGACATCGCCATCTGGTCGGTGAGCATCGCCGCCACGCTGTCCCGGCCGTCCCGCACGACCTGGACGATCTGCGCGTCGGGGAACGCCGTGACCAGGGCCTCGGCGCAGTACGTCAGGTCGGGGGTCGCATCGCCGAACCGGGACAGGCCGCGCTCCTCGGCACACGGCCCGACCTCCTCCGGCCGCAGTCCCGCCGCCGAGCGGCACTGGGGGGTGCAGTCGATGCAGCTTGTCGCGGCGATCTGCCAGCCCTGCGCGAAAGCGTCCCGCATGACCGCGGCGGCGGCGTCTCCGCGGCCGCTGTGCAGGGACGGCCGCCGGGCGAACCCGTAGACAGCCTGCAGCACGACCTGCTGCCCGATGGTCACATGGAACCCAGGGGAGATCTTCAGCGCGCGGCCTACCGACTCCGCGCCGGAATGCGGCGCGCCGATGACGAAGACCGGCTGGGTCACGTTGCGGGCGTTAACAATGAGAATGTGGCGCGGGGGCATCAATCGCGTTATCGGGGCGGGACTGCGGAGGCAGTGGCGGCGGGAGGTGAGGGCGGAGCCGGTGCGGGATCACTCGGTCGGGTACGGACAAATCGTTCGGCTCTCCCAGTACCGTACTCGGTACCGCGACCACATAAGCTATGTCCGTGCGAGTACTACCGCGTGTCGTGGTCAGGCCCGTCTTGACCCGGTCTGTCGTGCTTTGCCTGGCTGGCACGGCCTGCTGCCTGGGAGTGGCCGGGTGCGCGCAGTTCGACAAGGCCCTCGGCCAGCAGCAGGCAACGATCTACTTCGAGGAGACCACCTCGGTCGCCTTCAAGCTGAAGGTCCGCGCCGCGTGCGACAACCTGCCGCACGTGAAGGCCACCCCGATCGCGACCGGGGTGCCGCTGGCATCCGCGGTCGACGTTGTGACCTACGACACCACGGGTGCCGGCCTCGTGGACATCGCCCGGCTTGAGGAGTGCGTGAACAAGTTCGCTCCGCAGGTCCAGGGCGTCGACGTCACCGACTCCTCGGACGACAGCTAGCTGTATCGCTGTATCTCCCCCGGGGGATGACCCCCCGGTGACCCCCCACTCATGGGGGAGTCCCTCCCCCAAAACAAAGGGAGCCCCTCCACTCGCCTTCATCGTCCCCTCGCCGGGGCAAGCCCCGGGGCGGCGCCTGCGGTGCCGAGTACGTTCTCAGTGGTTGCCGCCGCCGGTCCGCTATCCCGGTGGCTGGCGTTGTCGGCACAGGGGCCACCTCGCCTCGTGCTGCGGCTGGGGTTGAGACGCTGCGGTTGTGGCCAGCCTTTGGATAACAGCAAGAAGCGCTCTCGGTATCCGAGGTTGCTGCCGGATATCCGTCATGTCGCCTTGCGGGGCTCGCCGGGGAGAGTCGGAGCGAAGATAGTGGATGACTGTATACGCCATAGCAGGGTGAACTATCCACCTTTTTTTCGAGTTTCGTCCAGGCATTGCCGATTTCGTGAAATTTCCGGCATGCCGGGGTGCGCCGACGCCCGTCATGCCGGATGGCCATGTCGGCAGGCGGCGGTCGGTTATGTCGGGCGACGGGTGGGCTTGGGAGACACGGCTGTAACCGCGATCGGCATCCGGGGTGCTAGGGCCCTGGCGCGGGGCTGATGATCAAGGTCACAGCGACCAAGGTGCGGTTGGCTGCGTTACAAGTATTTCCCAGTTTCCCGGTCTGATATATATTGGCTAAATACCAAGTGAACCGATGGTGAATGGATATACTTAATGCGCGGCATCCTGGCCGGTGCGACCGCCCTTGTGGGCGGCGCCCTCCTCATAGCTGGCTGCTCCTCTGGCGGCTCATCCTCTTCGTCCGCCGCCTCCGGCGGCTCGGCCAGTGCGGGGAGCGGTGCCGCGCCGGTGACCGTGCGCCTCGGCTACCTGGCCAACATCACGCACGCGCCCGCGCTGATCGCGGTGAAGAACGGCTACTTCACGAAGGAGCTCGGCTCGGCGGGCTCGGTGAAGACGACGGTCTTCACCAGCGGCACGCAGGAGACGACCGCGATCCTGGCCGGCCAGCTTGATGCGGCCTACGTGGGCCCGAACCCGGCGATCAACGCCTGGCAGAAGTCGGGCGGCACCGCCATCAAGGTCATCTCCGGCGTGGCGACCGGCGGTGCGTCCGTCGTCGTGAAACCGTCGGTTACCTCCGCCGCGCAGCTCAAGGGGCAGTCCCTGGCCAGCCCGTCGCTCGGCAACACGCAGGACGTCGCGCTGCGTTACTGGCTCAAGCAGAACGGCCTGGCCACCAGCACGACCGGCGGCGGCGACGTGTCCATCAGGCCGACGACGACCAACTCCGACGCGGTGCTTGAGTTCAAGTCCGGGCAGATCGCCGGCGCCTCGGAGCCGTCGCCCTACGACGTCGAGATGGTTCAGGACGGCGGGAAGGTGCTGCTGTCGGAGCCCGGCGTGACGACCGAGCTGATGGTCACCCAGTCGTTCCTTAGCGCGCACCCGGCGATCGTCGCCGACCTGCTCAAGGCCAACCTGGACGCGCTCAACCTCATCAAGTCCAGCCCCGCGCAGGCGCAGGCCGACGCCAACGACCAGCTGGCCGCGTACACCGGCAAGCCGCTGTCATCCAAGGTGATCGGCCCGGCGTTCAAGGAGATCACCTTCACCGACGACCCCGACGCGGCGTCACTGACCCAGGACGCGCAGCAGGCCGAGAGCGTCGGCCTGCTGAAGTCGGTCAACCTGAGCGGGATCTTCGACGTGACCCTGCTCAACAGCATCCTGACCGCGGACGACGATCCGACCGTGAGCGCCGGGTAACAGCCGCATGACCACGACAGCGGTAACGGAGACGGCGGCGGTCACCCTGGCCGGCGTCTCCAAGGTGTACGGGCGGGGCGGCAGCGCTGTCCGCGCCCTCGATCAGGTGTCCCTCACGACCGCGCCAGGAGAGTTCACCTGCCTCATCGGCGCGTCCGGCTGCGGCAAGTCCACGCTGCTGTCGCTCGTCGCCGGCCTTGACCGCCCGACCGGCGGCAGCATCACGGTCAACGGCCGGGTCGCGTTCATGTTCCAGGAGCCGGGGCTGTTCCCGTGGCTCACCGCGGCTGCCAACGTGGAACTGGCGCTCCGGGCGCACAAGGTGCCACGGAGCGAGCGCAAGGCCCGGACGGTTGAGCTGCTCGACGCGGTCCAGCTCGGCGGGTTCGGCGGAAAGCGGCCGCACGAGCTGTCCGGTGGCATGCGCCAGCGGGTCGCCCTGGCCCGCGCACTGGCCCAGGACGCCGACGTGCTGCTGATGGACGAGCCGTTCGGGGCGCTCGACGCGATGACCCGCGACCTGCTGCACGACGAGCTCGACCGGGTCCGCGAGCGGGTCGGCAAGAAGCTGACGGTCCTTTTCGTCACGCACAACGTCCGCGAGGCGGTCCGTCTCGGCGACCGCGTCGTCCTGCTGTCAAGCCGGCCGGGCCGGGTCATCGCGCAGTACCCGGTCCCGGTCGAGCGTCCGCGGCGAATCGACTCCGCCCCGGTTGCCGAGCTCGCCAGCGTCATCACCGACCGGCTCCGCGAGGAGGTAAGCCGCCATGGCCAGTGACACCACCCTCGCCGGGCTCGACGCGCTCGACCTGGGCGGCGAGACCAGAGCCGCCGGCGCCCGCGACCGGGCGGTCCGCATAGGGAACACAGTCTGGCCGAAAGCGGCCGCTGTCGCGCTCGTGTGGGTCGTCTGGGAGTTCGTCCACCTCAGCGGCTGGAAGCACTACGTACTGCCCGGCCCCGGTGTCACGCTGTCCAACCTGTGGGCCCAGGCCAGGACCGGGCTGCTGTGGCACGCGATCGGCGACACCATGGAGCGGGCGGTCCTCGGCTACGCCCTCGCCCTGGTCATCGGCACCGTCGTGGGCCTCCTGGTAGCCCGTGTCCCCCTGCTGCGCACCGCGGTCGGGTCACTGATCACCGGTCTGCAGACGATGCCGTCGGCGGCTTGGATCCCGTTCGCGATCATCCTGTTCGGTCTGTACACCTCGGCGATCCTGTTCATCATCGTGATGGCCGCCGCGCCGGCCGTTGCCAACGCGATGATCGCGGGCGTGGACTACACCCCGCCGCTGCTGATCAAGGCAGGCAAGGTCATGGGACTGCGCGGGCTGAGCCTGACCAGGCACCTGATCATGCCCGCCGCGCTGCCCACGTACATGGCCGGGATCAAGCAGGCCTGGGCGTTCACCTGGCACGCGCTGCTCACCGCCGAGCTGCTGGTGCTTGTCGCCGGCCAGCCGTCGATCGGCCAGCTGTTCCAGGGGTACCAGGACCAGGCCGACATGGCGTCCACGATCGCGATCATGATCGTGATCCTCATCCTCGGCGTCATCGTGGACGGCCTGTTCGGCCTGGCCAACAAGGCGATCAGGAGGCGGTGGGGGCTTACGTAACGCTTACGCAGCGGGAAACGCCGACACGCTTGCTCGCCATTTGCGTGGATACTTGTGCGAAATTCAGCTTCGTCGGCAGACGCCCACCGGTAGTCTGATCACGAACGAACTACATCTGTGTAACTTAAGTCCGTTATCTCGTGACCTGCGGGGGGATGGAGCAGATGGAACACATGGGTACCGTAATGCGGGCTACCGACCCGGAACTGGACGAGGCCCTCTCCCGGGCGATCCGCCTGCTCATCGCCGAGGCGATCGATGCGGGCCGGGCGGGCGAGGGCGATTCAGCGTCGGCCGCAGCATAAGCCAGTGCGCCGAAGACGGGGGCACACGGCTAAACGCAACTGCCCGTGCGGGGATGTCCCCGCACGGGCAGTCCTGTTTACTCGCCGGTCGGGCCGCCGGCCAGTTCGGACACGATATCCAGGTGGCCCAGGTGGCGGGCGTACTCCTGGAGCAGGTGGAACAGGATCCGCTCCAGCGTGGCGGGCGGTTCGCCGTCCCAGCGGTCGCCCGGCTGACCCGCCTCGCTGAGGTCGTGCGCGGCGATGATCTCGCTGCTGCGCCGCGCCTGGGCGTCCAGTGCGGCGAGCAGGCCGTCGAGAGTCTCCTCCGGTGCGACGTACCAGCGGCCGTCGCGGCGGTCGCCCCACGGGTCGGCGACGTCGCGGCCCTCGAATCCCCACTCCAGCCAGCGCATCTCCACAAAGGTCAGGTGCTTGAGCAGTTCCAGTGGCGTCCAGCCGCTGAGCAGCCGGCTGCGGCGCAGCTCCTGCTGGGGCAGCCCGCGCAACTTCGCGCCGAGCCGGTCGCGGAAGTAGTGAAGGTAGCGGTCGAACACCTCGGCGCGGGATCCGGCCGGGGAGGTCGGCTCCGGGAAGGGGACAGTCATGGGCGCCAGGCTAGTGCCACGCGACCGCGGTAAGTAAGGCCGGAGCCGGTCAGGCGGTCGCCACCAGGAAGTCCTCGCCGGTCGACATGCGCGGGCCGTCGCTCGGGCCCGCGAAGTAGCGGTCGCCCAGATCGTGCCCGGACACGTGCCGCACGTCGCTGAAACCCGCCGAGCGGGCCAGGTCAAGGAATTCCTCCGGCGCGAAGAAGCTGATGAACGGGGTCCCGGACGCCCTGGCACCGTTCTCCGCCATCCTGAAGCCCTGGCGGTCAGGCTCGTCGACGAGGTCTAGGGGGAGCATGAACGTCATGGCGACCGTGGATCCGGGAGCGAGCGTGGCGAGGTCGCGCAACGTGGCCAGGTTGGCCTCCCTCGTCAGGTACATGCTGACGCCGGTGGAGGCCACCACCGCGGGCCGGGCCGCGTCGAAGCCGGCCTTCACGACCTCCTCCCGCCAGGAAGCACCGTCTTTCCGGGAAGCACCGTCTTCGAAGTCCACCGGGACCAGGCGCAGCCAGTCCGGGACGCCGTAGCCGAGGTCGATCAGGCGCTGCCGCTTCCATGCCTGCGTGCCGGGCTGGTCCACCTCGAACACCAGCAGCCGGGCGGCGAGGTCGGGGCGGCGCTGGGCGAACGTGTCGAGGCCGGCGCCGAGCAGGACGTACTGCCCGGTCCCGTGGGCGGCCCGGTCGGCGACCAGGTCCTCGATGAACCGGGCCCGCGCCACGATCGAGGCACGGAACCCGGCGGTGAACGCGGGGTCCATGTCCGGCCTCTCCCGCCAGCCCGGGGCCGGATCCGCCAGCCGCAGACCGATCTCGTCCTCCAGCACGTGCGGCGGCGCGTCCACCTGTACGTGCATCGCCCGCCAGAGCGCGACCCGTACCGCCGTGTGATCCGGTTCGGTTGCCCGCACGTCAGCCATAGCGTTTACCGGCGCCGTCAGGCTGCCGGCGTCACCTGCACCTTGAACGTAACGGCATCGGTCTGGTCATCGTACTCAGCAGGATCGCCTGCCAATGTGAAGTCGATGGCCGCCAGGCAGTCCCGCTCAGCTTCGGCGCGGGTGGCGGTGCCGCCGCCGTTAATGTGCAGAGCCGGTACTCGATAGTGCCAGTTACCGGCTTCTTCGTCGTGGAACAGTTCTACTCGCAATGCGATGGTCACGCATGCTCCTACAGTTTGCGCAGCTCCGCTGACGTACATCCGTAGTCCTTGGCGAGCCGCGATATGGCAGGCCCGCCAAGGTCTACACCGTCATGATAGGCCCAGACGCGCTGCTGGGCGCCCTTCACCAGCACCCGGTGCGACCCGGACCGTCGCACTTCTGTCCAGCCGTCGCGCTTTAGAGCGGCTAGAATCCGTCCAGCCTTTGGCATGCTACGTACGGTAGCACAACTGCATGATCGTTAGCGTGAAACACGGCACCGTTCGGAGTGCTGCTTACTGGCTTTGGTTTTTCGCGGGTCAGTGGCTGACCATGGCGCGCAGGCTCTCGCGCAGGGAGTCCATGGTCGCGAGGACCGCGGTCGGCTCGTAGCCGCAGTGCGCCATGCAGTTGTCGCACCGCGGGTCCTTGCCGCGGCCGAACTTCTCCCAGTCGGTCGTTTCCAGCAGTTCCTTCCAGGTGTCGACGTAGCCGTCGTCCATCAGGTAGCACGGCCGCTGCCAGCCCTGCAGCGAGTACAGCGGCACGCCCCACGGGGTGCACTGGAAGTCGGCCTTGCCCTCAAGGAAATCGAGGTAGAGCGGGGAGTGGTTGAACCGCCACTTCTTGCGGCGGCCGTCGGCAAACGCCTTGCTGAACAGTTCGCGGGTCTGGGTCACGCCCAGGAAGCGGTCCTGGTCGGGGGCCTTCTGGTAGGCGTAGCCGGGGGCGATCTCCAGCCGGTCGACGCCCAGCTCGTTGTTGATGTAGTCCAGGGTTTCGATCAGGTCCTGCGGCGTGTCGGTGTTGAACACGGTCGTGTTGGTGTAGACCGCGAAGCCCTTCGACTTCGCCAGCTTGATCGCCTCGACGGCCTGGTCGAACACGCCCTTCTTGGCGACCGCCTCGTCGTGCTTCTCGCCGACGCCGTCCAGGTGCACCATCCACGCGAAGTTCTTGTTCGGCTTGAACTTGTCGATGTGCTTAGGCAGGAACACGGCGTTGGTGCACAGCACCACGAACTTCTTGCGCTTGAGCAGCTCGGCGGTGATCTCGTGGATCTGCGGGTGCATCAGCGGCTCGCCGCCGGCGATCGACACCATCGGAGCGCCGCATTCCTCCACGGCGGCGACCGCCTGCTCGACCGGCATCCGCTGCTTGAGCAGCGTGTGCGGCTGCTGGATCTTGCCGCAGCCGGCGCACTTGAGGTTGCACGCGTACAACGGCTCAAGCTCCATGATCAGCGGGTACTTCTTGACGCCGCGGAGCTTCTGCTTCATCAGGTAGGTTCCGAGCTTCACCGTGAGGTGAAACGGCATCGCCATGATCCAGTCTCCGTCTCTCGTGGCATCTGGGCCTCAGGCTCACTGCTGGACGTGCTGAGCATGCACCGTGTCTCTCGCGGACGCCGTGTCTCTAACAGGCACCTTGTTTCCGGCAAACACGGTGTCTGCGACAAACACGGTGTACCCAACGTGCACGGTGCATTGAACATACACGCTGTATGTCACATGATGGCTGTATGCCAGCGAATCCGCAAGCCCCGGCAGCGCCGGACCCGGACCCGGAGGTGACGGCAGCGTCAGCCGTCAGGTCGCGCGCACGGCGCGCCGAGCATGCCGCCGACACGAGGGAATCGCTGCTCGCGGCGGCGCGGCGGCTGTTCGCGGCCCAGGGTTTCGACGGCACGGGCACCGAGCAGATCGTCGCCGAGGCCCGGGTCACGCGCGGGGCCCTGTACCACCATTTCCGTGACAAGGCGGACCTGTTCCGCGCGGTCATGGCGGAGGCCGCCGGGGAAGTCGCGACCCGGCTGATCGACGAGCAGCTGGCCGCGGAGGCGACATCGCCCCTGACCGAGATCCGGGACGGGGTGAGCGCATTCCTCGACGTCTGCGTCGGCGGCGACTTCCAGCGGATCGTCCTCGTCGACGGCCCGCGCGTGCTCGGCGCGGACGCATGGGAGGAACTGGTCGACCGCTACGGGCGGACCATCCTCGAGGAATGGCTGAACCGCGCGGCGGCCGCGGGCGACCTTGACGCTGTGCCGGTGCGCGCCCTGGCCCGGCTGCTCATCGCCATGCTGACCGAGGCGAGCCTGGTCATCGCCCGCGCCGTCGACCCGGCGGCCGAGCGCGCGGCGCTCGGCGAGGTCCTCGACCGGATTCTCACCGGCCTCCGTCCCGGCACCCCGCCCCCGGATTGAATGCCCGGTTCGCCGGCATCCGGGCCGCGACCCGATAAGTTACCGAAAAGTAGGGTTTTCGGGGATAATGCCGCCACGGGCTCGGTCACGGCGCGAGCCTGCCGGGACAACCGGATTCACGAGCAGGAGGTTCGGTGGACGCGGACGTGATCGTGGTGGGTGCCGGGCTGGCCGGACTTGTCGCGGCGGCCGAGGCGGCCGAGGCGGGACGGCGCGTGCTGCTCCTCGACCAGGAGCCCGAGCAGTCCCTCGGCGGGCAGGCGTGGTGGTCCTTCGGCGGGCTCTTCTTCGTCGACTCGCCCGAGCAGCGCCGGCTGAGGGTGCACGACTCCGTGGACCTGGCCTGGCAGGACTGGCTGGGCACGGCCGGCTTCGACCGGCCGGAAGACGAGTGGCCGCGGAAATGGGCCCGGGCCTACGTCGAGTGGGCCGCCGGGGAGAAGCGGGCCTGGCTCGCGTCGATGGGGCACTCGGTCGTCCCCGTCGTCGGATGGGCCGAGCGCGGCGGCCACTTCGCCAGCGGCGTCGGCAACAGCGTG
The DNA here is from genome assembly GCA_963785645.1 of uncultured Actinomycetota bacterium. Lineage (GTDB taxonomy): Bacteria > Actinomycetota > Actinomycetes > Streptosporangiales > Streptosporangiaceae > Trebonia. Next base: position 108,376 of record CAWAWG010000007.1, on the reverse strand, counting down.
CCCCGCTTTCACGTCACCTGGGGCTGCGGGCCTGGTGTCGTCGATCCGTTCGAACGGCGGGTCCGGGCGGCGGCGGAGGCGGGCCTGGTCACGTTCAGGTTCCGGCACCGGGTCGACGCGCTCACCGTCACCGGCGGGGCGGTGGACGGCGTGTCCGGCACCGTCCTCGAGGCCAGCGGCACGCCGCGCGGCATGCCGTCGTCACGGGCGGGCACCGGGGAGTTCTCGTTCCGCGCCCAGGCGGTCGTCGTCACCTCCGGCGGCATCGGCGGCAACCACGACCTCGTCCGCGAGGCGTGGCCGGCCCGGCTGGGCACGCCGCCCGCGCGCATGCTGTGCGGCGTGCCGGCCCACGTCGACGGGCGGATGATCGGGATCACCGAGCGGGCCGGGGGCGCGGTGATCAACCGGGACCGGATGTGGCACTACGTCGAGGGAATCGCCAACTACAGCCCGCTCTGGCCGTCGCACGGCATCCGCATCCTGCCCGGTCCCTCGTCGCTGTGGCTGGACGCGACCGGGAAGCGGCTGCCGCCGCCGCTTTACCCGGGTTCCGACACGCTCGGCACGCTCGACTGCCTGCGCCGCACGGGTTACGACCATTCCTGGTTCGTACTCTCGAAGAAGATCATCGCCCGGGAGTTCGCGCTGTCGGGGTGCGAGCAGAACCCCGACCTGACCGGCAAGGACCGCAAAGCGGTGCTGGCCAGCCGGTTCGGCGGCGCCGTGCCCGGCCCGGTCCAGGCGTTCCTCGACAAGGGCGAGGACTTCGTCACCGCGCCGGACGTGCCCGGCCTGGTCGCCGCGATGAACGAGCTGACCGGGTCCGATCCGGCCCTCGACGCCGTCGCCATCGAGCGGGAGATCCGGACGCGGGACGCGGACACCACGCGCTCGTTCGGCAAGGACTTCCAGGCCGGCGCGATCAGGCGGGCGCGGGCCTACCTCGGCGACCGCCTCATCCGGGTCGCCCGCCCGCACGCCCTGCTGGACCCGGCGGCGGGGCCGCTGATCGCCGTGCGGCTGCACGTGCTGACCCGCAAGACCCTCGGCGGCCTGCACACCGACCTGTCCTCCCGCGTCCTTGACGCATCCGGCGCCCCCGTTCCCGGCCTGTACGCCGCGGGGGAGGCCGCCGGGTTCGGCGGCGGCGGGATGCACGGGTACCGCTCCCTGGAGGGGACCTTCCTCGGCGGCTGCCTGTTCTCCGGCCGGATCGCCGGCCGCGCGGTCGCCGGGGCGCTGTAGCGGCGGCCCGCGGCGGCCCGCGGCTTCCCCGTCGCTCAGGGACCTCCCCGGGCAACACGCCGGGGACGGCCCTCCTAGGCAAAGACGGGCACCGCCGCGGCGCGGCGCGTGCCGTCACTGGCGTATAGTCGAGTGCTGTCGAGTATCATCGTGTATGGCACTGTAGTTCCCCCCTTCAGACGGAGCCCATAGGAGAGGCATCCATGCCACGCACCCAGCCCGCTCCACGAACCGCCAGCGCCCTGACCGCCAGTAAGGGCGTGCCGAAGTACGCACGGGTCGCTGCGGCCGTCCGCGGCCAGATCGCCGAAGGCATCCTGCGGCCGGGAGAGCCGGCGCCCAGCGGCGCGGCGCTCAGCCGGATCACCGGATACTCGACGCTCACCTGCCGCCGGGCGCTGCGCCTCCTGATCGCGGACGGCCTGCTCACTCCCGGGCCGAGCCGCAACGCCCGCCCCCGCGTCGCGGGGCCACCGCAGCCCCCGGGCGAGCGTGATCTCACTGCCGCGACGCGCGCCCTGGCCGTGGAACTCGCGACCAGACGGCGCGCGAAGGGGCTGACCCAGCCGGAACTCGCCGGGCGGGTAGGCGTTTCCGTCACCACGGTCGGGCACGCCGAGACCGGTCGTCTGTGGCAGTCCCGTCTGTTCTGGGAGAGCGCCGACCCGATCCTCGACGCCGGCGGAAACCTGCTCAGGCTGCACGACGCCTTCCGCGAGGCGAGCGCTTCCAGCACCGCCGACGCCGTCGAGAGCGCGGGCTCCGCGGCGGGACAGGACCGCCGGGGTGACCCGGTCGGCGCGCTCCCGCCGCCCGCACAGCGGACGGAGCCCGGCTCCGGCCTCGCATCAGGCTGGCGGACGGGACAGCGGGGCCTGGAGCCGTCCGAGCGAGCCGCGGCGCCCGGCCGTGACCTGCTGGCGATTCCGGGCGCGGCTCAGGGCCAGGCGCCTGCCTGCGTCATGATCGTGTGGGGGGACGGCACCGTCACGACAGTGCGCCCGCCGGAGGCAGACGCCACGTAACCGCCCGCCCGCCCCGGCACCGGTTGCCGCGGCACCGGTTGCCGGCGCTCCGGGCGCGCGCCTCTGGGCAGGAAGGAGGGAAGGGGTGAACCCCGGGCTTGCCTAACTCGGCCCGGAGCCCGGCTCGGCGCTGGTCGCCGGCGTCTCCTGGGCCAGCGATTCCAGGAACGCGCGCAGCCGCCCCGCGTCCGTGAACACGTGCCCGGTGATGCCGAGCGCCTCGGCTCCGGTCACGTTGGACTCGCGGTTGTCGACGAAGACCGCGCCGCCGGGCGTGATTCCCAGGTCCACCAGGACATGCCGGTAGATGTCCGCGTGCGGTTTGAGCAGGCCGAGTTCCCCGCTGACGTAGCAGGCGGAAAAGAAGTCGCCGAGCGGGCCGTGCCGGAAGTAGCTCGCGTAGTCCGGTCCCGCGTTGGACAGCAGTGCGAGGGGCGTCCCGCCGGCACGCAGGTCGGCCAGCAGGTCGACGATCGCCGGGTTGATCGACAGCCAGCTCCGGAGGTCCGCCGCCCACAGCTCGTGCACCCGTGCCTCGTCCCACTGGGCGCCGATGTCGCCGGCGATCGCCCGCCAGTACGCGGCGACCCCCGCGGTCCCCTGGTCGAGCCCGTTGCGGTGCGCGAAGTACGCGTTCCAGAACCGCTCGGTCGCCGCCGCGTCGCCCGCTCCGGCCAGGCACTCAATCGCCGCCCGGTCAGCCGGGGACTGGGTCAGCGAGATGACCTCGCCGTAGTCGAAGATCACGGTCCGGCCAGGTAGCGACAGCGGCGTACGGGTCACCCGCACACCGTATCGCAGCGGCAGAGATCCAACATCAAGACCGTGATTCCGAACGGATGCGGCTGGCTCTTGCTGCTCAGTGACCTTGCCCGGGGCAGGAGCAGGCCCGGCACCGGCCTCGCACCGGCCTCGATCGGCGGCAGGCGGGTAAGTGCTGTAGGTTCAGGTTCCGTGCCGACGATTCTCATCACCGGGGCCTCGGGCGGGGTCGGGACCATCATCCGCCCCCGGCTGGCCAAGCCGGGCCGGGTCCTGCGCCTCCTCGACGTCGCCCCGCCCGCGCAGCCGCCGGGACCAGGTGAAGAAGCCGTGACCGCGTCGGTGACGGACATGGCCGCGATGACCGCCGCCTGCGCGGGCGCGGACGCGGTCATCCACCTTGGCGGAGTCCCGGGCGAGGACGCGTGGGCGCGGATCCTGGACGTCAACATCAACGGCACCTACACGGTGTTCGAGGCCGCCCGCCGGGCGGGGGTACCGCGCGTGGTGTTCGCCTCCTCTAACCACGCGGTCGGGTTCGCCCCGCGCGAGTCGTTCCCCGTTCCCGACGACGCCGTCCCCGCGCCCGACACCTACTACGGGGTCTCCAAGGTGGCCGGGCGAGGCCATTGCCGCCCTGTACGCCCGCCGGTACGGCCTTGACGCCATCTGCGTCCGCATCCTGTCCTGCTTCGACCGGCCGCGTGACCCGCGCATGCTGGCGACCTGGCTGTCCCCGGACGACGCCGGGCGCCTCTTCGAGGCGTGCCTTACCGCGCCCGCCCCCGGTTTCCGCGTCATCTACGGCGTGTCGGCCAACACCCGCGGCGGCTGGGTATCGCTGGACGGGGCGCACGCCCTCGGCTATGAGGCCCGCGACGACGCCGAGGTCTACGCCGCCGGGATCCTGGCCCGGCCGGCCCGGCAGCGCCGCCGGTTCCGGGGCCCGGGCGCCCGGCGCCCGCGTGGCCGGACCCGTCCGACCCGGTGTTCCGCTATCTCGGCGGCGCGTTCACGCTCCCGTCCAGGGACGCCCCCGATCCCGCCGGTGCTGGCAGGCGCCTAGTCTTGCCGGTGATTCCTGAGTAGTCGGCGGTGATGCGGGGGCGCGGCGGCGCCTGGCGGGGGGGTCGTAGGCGGCGAACTGTTCGAGGTAGCCGACCGCGGCCTGGGTGAGGGACTGCTGGGAGGTGTAGAGGCCGGGGATGGCGAGGTGGAGGGCGGAGCCGGCCGGCGGGGTGATGGTGAGGTGGGCGGCGTCGGTGTAGAAGACGAGGGCGCCGCCGTCGGCGGTCTGGAGGGCGTACTGCTGTCCGTCGGTGCCGGCCGCGGCCGTGTGGGTGTCGGTGACGGTTCCGCCGGTGTCCTTGCCCTGGTAGAGGGTCTGGGCGGCCTGGTCGGCGAGGTTGCCGGGGCTGGCGATGCGGGCGGCGGCGGCGGTGCCGTCGAGCGAGGCGGCGGTCGTCGGCGGGGAGCTGGCTGGGTGTCGACCTTGAGCGTGGCGGTGTCCGGGCTGACGGCGGTGGCCAGGCCGTCGGTGCCGGTCTCGATCTGGGGGTTGCCGGCGCCGGAGAGCAGGTAGGGCTCGATGGTGTCCTGCCAGGTGCCGCCGGCGGCTGACTGGGTGAACAGCAGGTACTCGTTGGACGTTACCTTGCCGGGGGCTGAGTTGAAGGCGTTGGCGACCTGGACGACGAACCAGCGGGGTCCGCCGGCGGGTTCGTTGCCCGGGATGTAGTAGGTCGCCTGGACCGGGCCGAATGCGGGGTAGGGGGCTGTTCCGGCTGCTGCCTGGGTCACGTAGAGGCCTGCGTCGATCGCGAAGCTGGACCCGGTTTCGGCGGCGGCGAGCTGGGTGTCGCTGCGCTGGGCGTTCGCGTTGTTGTTCGCGGTCGTGTAGCCGGCCAGCACCCCCTTGGCCTCCGCCAACGTAACCGGCGCCGCGCCCGTGGTGCCCGGTGACGGTGACGTGCTTGGCCGGGTCATCGCCATCTTGGGCGTCGCCGTCGTCTTAGGCGTCGCCGGCTTGGGCGTCGCCGACTGAGTGCCGGAGCCGGCCGCGTCCGTGGTGCTCGGATGGTGGCTTCCGGTCAGCAGCACGGCGGCGGCGCCCACCGCGGCGCCCGCGGCGATGGCCCCGGCGGGGATCAGCCAGCGCCGGCTCGAGCCCGGCTGATCCCCGCCCGCGGCCGCCGCCCGAGCCCGTCGATTTCGGCTTGTCCCGCGTCAGGACACCGAGGTTCTCCGGGTGCGGTGCGGGCGGCCACGGGTAGAACCGGCGCGGCGGCGCGACGTAGGACCCGCCCGGCGACATGGCCGGCAGGGAGAGGGTCTCGTCAAACTGGCCTTCCTCGTAGGAAGGGTCGAACTGATCCGGCTCGGGCTCGTAAGCGCGGTCAAAGTTGTCGCGTTCGTAGGTGAGCGGGTGCGGCGGCCCCGCCTGGTCACCGTCCCGGCCGGCCTCGCGCGCCCGGCTGCCGCCCCGGCGCCTGCGGTCGCCGGGAGGCCGGCGCTCGTCCGCGGGCCGGGTCTCGTCGTCGGGATCGAGTGCCTGAGCCAGCGGGAAGGGGAGCGGATAGGGATAGGTGGTCCCGTCAGGCCAGGAGGGCCGAGTCTCGTCATGTTGCCCGTACCCGGGCTGGCCGGAGTCCCAGTCGCTCATCATCTTCCCCAGGTAATGCGCCCGATGTCCTGTTCCCCGGACCGCCCGCCGGCGTGGGCCGCACCACCGGTGTGTTCCGGGTCGTGCCGTGGAAGGGCGAGATCAGCGCCGACAGATGCACGGGAGAGCCGGCCCCGGCGGACGCCGACAGCCAGCGTGACTTCGGTAGTCCGGCGAATCCGCACTCGCTTTCCTCCGCTTCACGCTCTTCCATTGGAGGGACCCGGCGTGCGTTCCCGGTCCGCGCCGCACGTCCCAGTAATGGGATTATTACCCATGAGTACAGCGGAAGGTGGCGAAGCCGCCCGACTTGTAACACAAACGCAAGAGATATTGGCCGGCCCGCGTCCGGGCGTCTAGTTTTTGCCGGTGATTCCTGAGTAGTCGGCGGTGATGCGGGGGGTGGCGGCGGCGGTGGCGGGGGGGTCGTAGGCGGCGAACTGTTCGAGGTAGGCGACTGCGGCCTGGGTGAGGGACTGCTGGGAGGTGTAGAGGCCGGGGATGGCGAGGTGGAGGGCGGAGCCGGCCGGGGGGGTGATGGTGAGGTGGGCGGCGTCGGTGTAGAAGACGAGGGCGCCGCCGTCGGCGGTCTGGAGGGCGTACTGCTGTCCGTCGGTGCCGGCTGCGGGGGTGTGGGTGTCGGTGACGGTTCCGCCGGTGTCCTTGCCCTGGTAGAGGGTCTGGGCGGCCTGGTCGGCGAGGTTGCCGGGGCTGGCGATGCGGGCGGCGGCGGCGGTGCCGTCGAGCGAGGCGGCGGTGTCGGCGGGGAGCTGGCTGGGTGTCACCTTGAGCGTGGCGGTGTCCGGGCTGACGGCGGTGGCCAGGCCGTCGGTGCCGGTCTGGATCTGGGGGTTGCCGGCGCCGGAGAGCAGGTAGGGCTCGATGGTGTCCTGCCAGGTGCCGGCGGCTGACTGGGTGAACAGCAGGTACTCGTTGGACGTTACCTTGCCGGGGGCTGAGTTGAAGGCGTTGGCGACCTGGACGACGAACCAGCGGGGTCCGCCGGCGGGTTCGTTGCCCGGGATGTAGTAGGTCGCCTGGACCGGGCCGAATGCGGGGTAGGGGGCTGTTCCGGCTGCTGCCTGGGTCACGTAGAGGCCTGCGTCGATCGCGAAGCTGGACCCGGTTTCGGCGGCGGCGAGCTGGGTGTCGCTGCGCTGGGCGTTCGCGTTGTTGTTCGCGGTCGTGTAGCCGGCCAGCACCCCCTTGGCCTCCGCCAACGTAACCGGCGCCGTAGCCGGCTGAGCTGACGCGGTGCCGGCCGGCGTGGTCCCTGCCCCGCTGGCCGGCGTGGTCGCCGTGCCGGTGCCCGGCGCGGTTCCGGCAGCGCTTCGCTCCGCGGCCGGCGCGACGGAGCCGCCGGCCTGGTTTCCCCGGCGCCCGGGTGACCGCTGGTGAGCATGACGGCGGCGGCGCCCACGGCGGCGCCCGCCGCTATGACCCCGGCCGGGAGCAGCCAGCGGCGGGCGCCGCGCCTGCGGCCGCCGTAGGCCCAGCCGGCGCGATCGTCTCCCGGCAGACCGAGCTCCGGGTCTGTCCATCCGGCGGCTGCCGGTGTGCCCTGCTGCCCGCGCCCGGCGGGTTCGCTCCAGTGCCCGCCCCCCGCCCGGTCCTCGCGGTCGCCGGCCGGCGGCACGCTCGCGTACCCGTCGCTGAACTCGTCCTGCCGGGGACCGGGCGGTCGCGGCTCCCACGGACCGGGTGCCGGTGCGGCCGGGAGGGGACCGGCCGGGGGGGAAGACGGCACGGCGAAATCGTCGCGTTCGTAGGTGAGCGGGTACACCGTGTCCTCGTCATCGTCCCAGCCGTCATCCGCGGCTCGTTCCCCGGCCGCAGACGCGTCTGCGGTGCCCGGCCAGCCCCCGGCTGGCGGCCATCCTTCGTGCGCGTCCCACCCGTCCGGTGCTGCCCGGCCAGCGCGCTGGCCATCCGTCCCGCGCGGGCGGTCCCTCGTCCGCGGCCCACGCGTCGAACGCTGGCCGGACGTCGTCTCCCGTGCCGTCCGGCAGGTCGGAAGGGTAGGCGGCGCCAGCCGATCCGGACCGCGGCGGCGCGTCGTGCTGCGCGTCCGCCGGGCGGCCGAAGTCCCAGTGACTCATCGTGCTCCCCAGGTAATGGCCCGATGTCCTGTATCACGGGCCATTAACCGTTTCGGTTCACGTTTTGCCGGCGGAAAGAGACGAATCTATCACTGTGAGCTGTGCGGGATAACTTCCGTCCCGGGCAGGCGGCAGCCCGGCGGCGAGCAGGTTGAAAGCGGTCGCCCGCTGCCCGGCCGTGCCTCGGCGGACAAGGTGCGGTCAGTGCTGGACCGACCCCGTCACATAGCCGGCCGCGTGCGACCCGTCCTGGGCGGCACTCGCGGTTGCCCCGCCCGCGGCGATGCCCGCGATCAGTGTGATCAGACCGACCGCCATGGCGATCCTGGTCGTCCAGCGAATCCGCATTGGCGTCCCCTTCGCTCCGCTCTTCCCGCTCACCTCTGTGCGGGCCTCCCCCGGAAGCCCTCACAGAGGGGATATTAACCAGGAACCGGACGAAAGCCGCGAAGGCGCGCCGATTGGGCAACGGTCCAGTGCCGATTGGGCAACGGTCTAGTAGCGCGTCCCCATCGCGTCGCGGACCTCCGCCAAGGTGGCCGCGGCGACCGCCCGGGCCCGGTCGCAGCCGTCGCGCAGCACCTGCCGCGCGTGGGCTGGATCCGCGGCCAGCTCCGCGCGGCGGGCGCGCACCGGCGCGAGCACCTCGTTGACCGCGTCGGTCACCGTCCGCTTGAGCAGCGCCGCCCCGCCGTCGCCGATGTCCGCGGCGACCGCCGCGGGATCCCGGTCAAGGCACAGCGCGGCCAGCAGCACCAGTGACGACACCTCCGGACGGGCCGCCGGGTCGTAGCTGACCCGCCGCAGCCCGTCGGTCTTCGCCCCCTTGATCAGCCGGGCGGTCTCGTCCGCCGTGGCGCGCAGCGCGATCGCGTTGCCGCGGGACTTGGACATCTTCCTCCCGTCGGTGCCGAGCAGCAGCGGCGCGTCCGACAGCAGCGCGTCCGGCTCGGGGAAAACGGCGGTGCCGCCCGCTCCCGGGTAACGCTCATTGAACCGGCGCGCGACCAGCCGGGTCACCTCCAGGTGGGGCAGCTGGTCCTGCCCGACCGGGACCAGGTTCCCCTTGCAGGCCAGGATGTCGGCCGCCTGGTGCACCGGGTAGGTGAGCATCAGCCCGCTCACCGGTGAGCGCCGCTGCCCGCCTGGGGCGGCCGCCCTCCCGGGAGACGGCATGGTCGGCATGCCTTTCTCCTTACCGGGCGTGGTCCGGGGGGTACGGGGGGTCGCCCTCCCGGAAGACAGCTGCGCGATCTCGTCCTTGACGGTCGGGTTCCGTTGCAGTTCGCCGGCCGTCACCAGGCTGAGGAACGGCAGCAGGAGCTGGTTCAGCTCCGGCACGGCGCTGTGCGCGAAGATCACCGACCGCGCCGGGTTGACGCCGATCGCAAGGTAGTCCAGGACCAGGCTCAGCACGTGCTCGCCGATCGAGCGGCGCCCGGGAACACGGTGGCGTCGCGGTCGGTGAGCGCCTGGTAGTCGGCGATAAGGACGAACAGCTCCGCCCCCGCGTCCTGCAGCCGCACCCTGTTCCGCAGGGTGCCGAAGTAGTGCCCCAGGTGCAGGTCGCCGGTCGGCCGGTCGCCGGTGAGGACACGGAACGAGTAGGGCTCTTCGCCGATCCGCCGCTCGATCTCCGCCGAGCGGCGAAGCGCCGCCGCCAGTGACCCGGAGACGGTCGCGGACAGGCCGTGGCCGGCCGGGGCGCGGCCCCCCGGGGCGGGAACGGGCGCATCGGCGGCTCCGGTCCGGGACAGGGGCTCGGTTAGCGTGCTGGTCATGGGTCTGTCTCCTTAGCGTGGCCCTGAACAGGGGGCGGGACGACCCGTCAGCGGGAAAAGAAGAAAAGGCCGCCCCGTTCTCGGCGGACGGCCGTTCGTCATCAGCGCGCGCTCAGCGCGGCAGCCGTCCCTATACGGGACGCCACCAGCCCTGGAACACAACAGCGCGCATTCCCCGATGCTAGCACGCTCCGCCCCGCCATTCCCTGTAGATAACAGCAAGAAGCGCGAAGCGCTCCGGAGCCCGGCGAAGATGGTGGATTGTTGTACCTGCTATGGCGTGCTCTCCTGTCCACCATCTTCGCGCCGCCGTCCGGAGAAGGTGATAACAGCAAGAAGCGCGAAGCGCGGCAGTTCCCGGCGAAGACAGCGGGCCAGGCGTGCGCGCTGCGGGGCGCTGCCGGAAGCTGAGGGCCCGGTTCGAAGGTCACCGCGAGCTGCAGCCGCCGAGCGATCCCCGCGGGCCGCGGGCTGCCTCGGGGAAACCCGGCGCAGCGGGGGCGGGGGCGGCGGATTTGTCCGGAAAAGCGTGACCGTGAAAGGCTGGAGATATGGAGTACACGCATCTGGGACGTTCAGGCCTGTCCGTCAGCCGGCTCTGCCTCGGCACGATGAACTTCGGATCGCTGACGACGGCCGACGAGGCGAACACGATCATGGACCGGGCGCACGAGCTCGGCATCAACTTCTTCGACACGGCCAACACCTACGGCCGCCGCCAGTCCCCGCCGGGGCAGGTCGCCGGCAACGACCAGTCGCACGCGGGATGGACCGAGGAGATCCTCGGCGACTGGTTCGCCCAGGGCGGCGGACGGCGCGAGAAAACGGTGCTCGCGACCAAGCTCTTCGGTGACATGGGCCCCTGGCCCAACGAGGGGAAGCTGTCCGCGCTCAACATCCGCCGTGCCTGCGAGGCCTCGCTGCGCCGGCTGCAGACCGACTACATCGACGTGTACCAGATGCACCACGTCGACCGGGACACCCCGTGGGACGAGATCTGGCAGGCGATGGAGGTGCTCGTCGCCCAGGGAAAGATCCTCTACACGGGCTCGTCCAACTTCGCCGGCTGGCACATCGCCCAGGCCTGCGAGACCGCCCGGGCGCGCGGATACCTCGGCCTGGTCAGCGAGCAGTCGCTCTACAACCTGGCCACCCGGTGGATTGAGCTTGAAGTGCTGCCCGCCGCCCGCGCCTACGGGGTCGGCGTCATTCCCTGGTCGCCGCTCGAGGGCGGGCTGCTCGGCGGCGTCCTGGCCGCGGAGCGCGAAGGGCGCCGCCGTCTGGCCGGCCGGGCCAGGGCGGTCGTCGAGGCGAACCGCGAGCGCATCGAGGCGTGGGAGGAGCTGTGCGGCAAACTCGGCGAAGAGCCCGCGCACGTGGCCCTCGCCTGGCTGCTGCACCAGGACGGCGTGACCGCCCCGATCATCGGCCCGCGCACGCTTGACCAGCTGGACACCGCGCAGCGTGCCCTGGAGGTCCGCCTCGACGCCGACGTCCTCGCCCGCCTTGACGAGATCTTCCCCGGCTACCGGACGGCCCCGGAGCACTATGCCTGGTAACCCGGTGCCGGCCGGCGCAGCCGCGGCTGCCGGACGGGCCCTTCCAGCCGCGGCGGCCCCGTTCAAACCGCGCGGTGCCGCTGCGGGTGCGGTGACCTCGGCCCGGATGTCACGCTAGGCGCGGACCGGCTTGGACGGCCCGGGTTCGTCGCGGACGCGGATGAACCCGGGCCGTCCGCTGCCAGGGCGGACTCCGGGACCGCGGACCGGTGTCTCTTCGCCGCAGGTACCCGAGGGGACGGGATCGCCGGGCACGGGGGAGCACCCGCCCGCGGACGCCTGCGATGTCCCGTGCCAGCGGCCAAGGTCGCGGCGTTGCCGTGATGCCCCAAGCCGGCCAGCGGTTTTACCGGCATTCAGCGCAGCCGGCGGCAGCACGGCGGCGGCCGTTCGGCCGAGCAAGTCCGGGTGCGAGCGGGTGCCGGCGCCGCCCGGTGCGCGTTAATCGTCCTCGTCGGTCTCCGTGACCACGCTCACGGAGTCGTTGGCCAGCAGGAACGAGATGTCCTCGAGCGACTTGGCTATCGAGAACAGCAGGTACGGCACCGCGGCCTGGGCGTCGCCGCTCAGCATGCCCGCCGCGACGCGCAGCTGCGGGCTGTAGTCGGAGCCGAGGTCTTCCTGGAGCTCATCGAGCAGGCTGTCGTCGTCCATCGCTGCGCCCTCCCGCATTTGGTGGTGCTTGATCCGTTCGCGCCCCGTTTCGAGGTGGCTTGGGAATCCTAGTGCAGTCCGGACGGGTTCGCGCGGGCGGATAGCGCTCACCGGGCCCGGTTTCCCGCCGGTTCCCCGGCCGGGCGCCAGCCGACCTGGAATTGCGCGTGCCTGGGCCGCGCCGGGAAACAAGTTGACGTCGCCGGGCGGGCGCGTCCCCGCCGTGGTCGCGGAACTCGGCCCCAGGTGTGCGCAGGTCACAGCGCTGAGGTCTTGAGTCGCGTCGGCGCCAGGTCGCGTCTCGCCGGCCCGGTGCGGCAGGAGCGCCAATCGCCTGGACGGCGAGGCCGCGACACGCCCGGGACGGTCAGCTGATAAACCGACGCGGTCTGCTGCCGCGGACGGTCATGGCATGCGCGGTGACGGGAACCGCGGAACCGTTCCGGACCGCCGTGACTGCTGATTTCGGCCTTGAACCCCGCCGGGTCGTTGCCCGCACGGGAAGCCCGCGGGCCGGACCCGGCCGGAGGTCGGGTCCGGCCCGCGGGCCGGTGCCGCGCCGAGCGCGGCGGCCGAACTCAGCTACGGCGCCTCCTGGGGGCCCCGTGGTCAGGAGGCGAAATCAAGCAGCGGCTGCGCCCGTGACGGGTGCCGCAGCTTGGACAGCGACTGCTTCTCAAGCTGGCGGATCCGCTCCCGGGTGAGCCCGAGCGCGCGCCCGATCTCGTCCAGGGTGTGCGGGTTGCCGTCGTACAGCCCGAACCGCATCGCCATGATCGTCGCCTCGCGCGGGGTGAGCGCGTCAAGCGCCGACCGCAGCTGCTCGGCCATGAGCTGCCGGTCGACAAGCTCGGAGGCCTCCGGCGCGTCGACGTCCTCGATGAGGTCGCCGATCGACGTCTCGCCGTCCTCGCCGATCGTGGAGTCCAGGCTGATCGGCTGCCGGGAGGTGCGCAGCAGCTCCTCGATCTGGTCCGGGGTCCGGTCCAGCTCGACGGCCAGCTCCTCCGGGGTGGGCTCGCGGCCGAGCCGCTGGTGCATGTCACGCTCGACGCGCGACAGCTTGGACAGCATCTCAAGCACGTGCACCGGCAGCCGGATCGTCCGCGCGGAGTCCGCGAACCCGCGCTGGATCGCCTGCCTGATCCACCACATCGCGTACGTGGAGAACTTGTAGCCCTTGGTGTAGTCGAACTTCTCGACCGCGCGGATCAGGCCCAGGTTCCCCTCCTGCACGACGTCGAGCAGGGAAAGCCCGCGGTCGCTGTACTTCTTGGCGACAGACACGACCAGGCGCAGGTTGGCCTCGAGCATGTGCGACTTGGCGCGCCGCCCGTCCTCGGCCACCAGCTCAAGGTCGCGCCGGAGCTCGCGGCGTCGAGGTCGGGATCGCTGTCCAGCTTGTGCTCGGCGAACAGGCCCGCCTCGATCCGCTTGGCCAGGTCCACCTCCTGCTCGGCGGTGAGCAGGCTGGTCCGGCCGATCGACTTGAGGTAGGTGTGCACCGAGTCGCCCATGGCGGGCGTCTGGTCGTCCAGGTCAACCCCGTCGGCGAACGCCGCGACATCGGCCTCGATCGACGCGACGTCGTCGTCGTCGAAGTCCGGGTCCGCCGTCCCCGTCGGCTGGCCTGCGGCCCTGGCCGGCGGCCGGCGCGCTCGCCGCGGCAGCGGCGGCGGCGGGCTGGTCGGCCTTCCTGGTGCGGGTCCTCTTCGCGGCGGTCTCTGCCGTGGCGGCAGGCCCGGCGGCCTTGGCGGCCGTGGCCTTCGCGCTGGCCGCGGCCCTGGGCGCGGCGGCCTTGGCCTTGCCGCGCGGCGCCTTGAGCTCGGTCTCCTCGTCGGCCAGCCGCACGCCGGCCTCGCTCAGCTCGCGGAGAATGGACCGGGCCTCAGCAGGCGTCAGCCCAGCCTGCTCGAACGCCGTCCGCAGGTCCGAAAGGGACAGGTGGCCCTGGCTGCGACCGCGCTGGATCAGGTCGTCCACGCGAGACGAGCTCGCCTCCTCGTCAGCCGAGGCGGCTGTTGCGATCCGCGGCATGAGACACCTCCCTCCTTCTGTACACGTGCGCATAGGATGCGCAGTTCAACATCAACACGACTTAACACGATCCCCGATGACAATGAGTAACCCCGCTCCGTTTCACCGGCTTTCGCGGGGGGCACTCTTAATTAACGCTCCGCGCCCGAGATTGTTCCCGTTGGCGTCACGTTCTTGCCACCTTGAGGGCTGCCAGGTCCGGCTTGCCGCTGGGAAGCACAGGGATAGCCTCCGTCAGCACGACCTCGCTGGGGCAAGCGTAACGCGGAAGGCGCGCGCTTACATGCGTACGCAGCAATTCTAGGCCAGGTGGTTCCGCCGGGTCATCCGGGACTACCACCGCGGTGACCCGTTCGCCCCATTCCGGGTCAGGCCGGCCGACCACCACGACCTCCCGGACGCCGGGGCAGGTCTCCAGCACCGCCGCCACCTCGCCGGGGACGACCTTGTGGCCGCCGGTGTTGATCACGTCGTCGGCCCGGCCCCTGACCACGACCGTCCGGTCGTCGCTCGACGTAGCCGAGGTCGGAAGTGACGAACTCGCCGTACTGCAGCACGTCCGCGGTGAGGTCGGGCCGGCCGTGGTAGCGGTTCATCAGCACGGGCCCGGAGATCCGCAGCCGCCCGTCCTCGCCTGCCCTGACCGTCACGCCGTCCAGCGGCACCCCGTCGTAGACGCACCCGCCGCAGGTCTCGCTCATCCCGTAGGTGGTGACGGCGGTCACCCCGGCTTCCCTGGCCTCGCGCGAGGACCGCCGCGCCGGCCGCCGCCCCGCCGACGAGCACGCACCGGTACCGGGCGAGGGCCGCGGCGCCGCCGCGCTCGCCCAGCAGCCGCACCAGCTGCGTGGGCACGATCGATACGTGCGCGCACCCGGCGTCCGCGGCGTCCGCCACGGCCCGCGCGGTCGCCTCCGGCGCGGTCACCGGGCTCGGTCCCGCCTGCCAGGGACCGCACCAGCACCTGCAGCCCCGCTACGTGCGAGGCCGGCAGGCAGGCCAGCCACCGCTCGCCCGGCCGGGCGCCGGCCCGCGCCAGCGACGCCCGCGCGGAATGGCCGAGCGCCGCGCGCGCTCAGCTCGACCCCCTTAGGCTCCCCGGTGGACCCCGAGGTGCCGATGATGACGGCGGTGTCCGGTGCCACGCCCGGTGCCCCGGCGAACGGTGCGGTGCCTCGCCGTCGGCGTCGATGACCGCATCCGGCCGGAAGGCGTCGATCAGCTGCCTGATCCGCGCGGCCGGCAGCGTCGCGTCGAGCGGGCAGGATCGCGGGCCCGGTGCCGTCCAGCGCCCGCGCGAGCGGCCCGAGCAGCCGCGCCGCGTCCGCGGCGCCGTTCAGCAGCACGGCGTGCAGGCGGCGGCGGTCTGGGCGGTCTGGGCGGTCAGGGCGGTCACGGGCCGGGAGCGAAGTCACGTTGACTAAGGTTAGACCGGACTAACGGGAGGTTACGAGTTGAGGCAGTTCGCCGGCGGCGTCGCACCGTGCCCCGCGGCGCAGCGCGGTACGGGACGGACGGGAAGGCGCTGGAGGGGCCCGGCCTCCGCCCGGGCGAGGGAAAGCCGGGCCCCCGGGGGCGCCGCGTCCCGGCGCGCCGCGGCATTTGCCGGATTCGCGGGATACCGCCGGTATCCGGCCGGGCCGGGCGGCCTGAATGCGGCGGCCGCCAGCCGGCCCGCTGCGCCCGGCGGTGTTCTCCCCCCGCGGCCCTGGCCCCCGGCCGCCTTTCCCCGGCGGCCCGGGCGCATAGGGCCTGCGCAAAAATAAGCCGTCAGGTTTTTCAGGCCCCCGGCCCTGCTCGCTGGCGGTCCGAGTCAACGGGTTATTCCTGCACGGGCGCATAGGGCCATTTCGTGCTGGACATATCCGCCTAGACCAGGTCACGGAAATGTGCGAAGTGGCCCTATGCCGCGCTGCCGGGTCGTGCCGCGGCCGCAAGAGCAGTCTCATCCCCGGCTGCCGCAGGGTGACCGGGGGCTGCCGGACGAGGAGCAGGCCGGGCGCGCTCGCGCGGCCGGCGGCCGTGATCACACCGCGGTGCGGGGCAGGCCGCCGGGCGCAAGACGGCCTGCCGCGCGCGGAGGGCCCGGCCGGCGCGCAGGAACCGGACGGGCCCGGGCATCGGCGAAGGCGGCGTGATGACGGAACTGCCTGACCTGCTCGGGACGCTGCGGGCGTTCGCGATCCCCATGCGGACCAAGTTCCGCGGGATCACCCGCCGCGAGGGCGCGCTCATCCAGGGGCCGGCCGGGTGGGGGAGTTCTCGCCGTTCGCCGAGTACGGGCCCGCCGAGTCGGCGCGCTGGCTGGCCAGCGCGATCGAGTCGGCCACCGTCTCGTGGCCGGCCCCGCGGCGGGACTCGGTGCCGGTCAACGTCACCGTCCCCGCGGTCGGGCCGGAGCGGGCCTACGAGATCGTCGCCGCTTCCGGCTGCCGTACCGCCAAGGTCAAGGTCGCCGAGCGCGGGCAGGCGCCGGGCGAGGACGTCGAGCGGGTCGCCGCCGTGCGCGGCGCCCTTGACGAGGCAGGTCCCGGCGGCCGGATCAGGGTGGACGCCAACGGCGGCTGGTCGGTGGACGAGGCGGTGCGCATGCTGCGCGCGCTCGGGAAGTACTGCCTGGAGTACGCCGAGCAGCCCTGCGCCACCCTGGATGAACTCGCGTCGCTTCGCCGCCTGATCGACATTCCGGTCGCGGCGGACGAGTCCGTCCGCAAGGCCGAGGACCCGCTGCGGGTGCGGGCGGCCGGCGCCGCCGACATCGTCGTGGTCAAGGTGCAGCCGCTCGGCGGGGTCGGCGCGGCCCTGCGGGTGGCCGAGGCCTGCGGGCTGCCGGCCGTCGTCTCGAGCGCGGTGGACACCTCCGTCGGGCTGGCCGCCGGGATCGCCCTCGCCGCCGCCCTGCCCGAGCTGCCTTACGCCTGCGGCCTGGCGACGATGTCCCTGCTGGCCGGCGATGTCACCGCCTGCCCCCTGACCGAGGCGGGCGGTACGCTCCCGGTCCGCCGTCCTGCGGTCGACCCGGACGCGCTCGCGCGGTGGGAGACCGATCCCGGACCGTGGCGCCAGCGGGCCCTGGCGGCCGCGCGCTACCTGGCGGACGTCGGCGGAACGGAGCCCGTTCGTTGATAACAGCAAGAAGCAGGGGATGAGGTTCAGGGCGGACCGGTGTGCGGCGGTGTGCGGCGGCCGCCTGCCGGCCCCGCTTCCGCGCCGGCCTGCCGGAAGACTGCCGGGCCCGACCCTCGACGGCCGCGCCGTCGGGGCGGGGCTGGCCGGCAGGCTCTGCCGGGGTCCCGGTGATCCGCCGTCCGGGCGGCCCGTGCGCCGGAACGGAAACCGCCGGCCGGTAACGGCAGCGGGCGCCTGCCTGCGGCCCGCACCCGGCGGTCGCGCACCCGGCGGCGCGCGCAACCGTCCGCTGTCCGCCCGGCAGCCCGGCGGCCGGGGTCCGTCCGGCCGGATAACAGCAAGAAGCGCGGGAAGGCCGGCGACGGAGGTTCGCTGCCGGGCTTACGGGGCTGCCGACGGCCGGCCGGCCGCACGGTGTGCCCGCGGGCCGGTGCGGCCTGCCCGGGTAACGGCAGGAAACCTCTCCGGGCCGGCTGTCCGGGGACGGCGCCGTCATCCTGTATCACAGATAACAGCAAGAAGCGCGTGCGCTTGGGAGGGGGAGGGCCGGTGAACCCGTCGACGGCGTTCGCGACGGTGCTCGCGGACGAGTTCGCCCGGTGCGGGCTGCGCGAGGTCGTCGTCGCGCCGGGGTCCAGGTCCGCCCCGCTGGCCATGGCGTTCTGGGCACTCGAGCGGGCCGGACGGGTCCGGCTGCACGTGCGGATCGACGAGCGCTCGGCCTCGTTCACCGCCCTCGGGCTGGCCAAGGCGTCGCGCCGCCCGGTCGCGGTGCTGTGCACATCGGGCACCGCCGCGGCGAACTTCCACCCGGCCGTCATCGAGGCCGACGAGTCCGCGGTCCCGCTGCTCGTGCTTACCGCAGACCGGCCGCCGGAACTGCGCGGCACCGGCGCCAGCCAGACGATCGACCAGGTGAAGCTGTACGGGTCCGCGGCCCGCTGGTACGCAGAGGCCGGCGTTCCTGAACGCCGGCCCGGCATGGCCGGCTACTGGCGCTCCCTGGCCTGCCGCGCCTGGGCGAACGCGGCCGGCGCGCTGGGGGCCCTGCCCGGCCCGGTCCACCTGAACCTTCCCTTCCGCGACCCGCTCGTCCCGGACACGGCCGCAGGGCCGGGCGCAGGGCCGGGCGCAGGAGGCCGGCGCGGCGCTGACAACGGCAACGGGCGCGCTGAAGCTGGAGAACAGAGCGCCGCCGCGGGCGAACAGCATGACCGGCCGGCCGCGGGCCCGGGCCAGGGGAGCGGCCCGGCGGCACCGGCGGGACCGGGGCCGCCGCACCCGGCGCTCCGGGATGCGCGGATGCCGGCTGGCCGGAACCGCTCGCCGGGCGCGCAGACGGCGGGCCCTGGACGAGGGTCAGCGCGGGCGCCCCGGTCACCAGTCCGCTGGAACTGCCCTGGTCGCAGCGCGGTGTGATCGTCTGCGGCGACGGAGACGGTGACGCGGCAGCCCTGGCCGACCTGGCCCAGCGGGCCGGGCTGGCCGATCCTGGCGGAGCCGTCATCGGGCGCGCGGCGCGGGCCGAACGCCCTGACCGGCTACCAGTACCTGCTCGCCTCGCCGCGGTTCATGGCGGCGAACCGGCCAGAGGTCATCGTCTCAGCCGGGCGGCCGGGCCTGACCCGGCCGCAGTCCGCGCTGCTCGCCATGGCGCGCGGCGGGGCGCCTGCCGTCCGGCACGTCGTCATCGCGCCGGGCCCCGGGATGTGGGCCGATCCGCAGCGAGCCGCGACCGATGTCGCTCGTGCGGTCCGCCTGGCCGGCGCTCCCGGCAAGGCGCCGGCCGCTGGCTTGACGCATGGCGGCGCGCGGACGACGCGGCGACCGGGGCCGCGGGGGCGGTGCTCGACGCCGCGGATGCCAAGAGCGGGCTCTCGGAGCCGGAGGTCGCCAGGGAACTGGCGGCCGCGCTGCCGCAGAACGCGATGCTGTGGTGCGGGAACTCGCTGTCCGTTCGGGACATCGATCTTCTGCTGCCGCCGCGGACAGACATCCGCGTGATCGCCAGCAGAGGGGCGAGCGGGATCGACGGCACCTTCTCCACGGCCGCGGGCGCGGCGCTCGCGCACGCGGCGCAGTACCCGGGGGCGGTGGCATTCGCTCTGGTCGGAGACCTGTCGCTGCTGCACGACGCGCCGGGCCTGGCGATCGGGCCGGCCGAGCCGCGGCCGGATCTGTGCGTTGTCGTGGTGAACAACGACGGCGGGGGAATCTTCGAGGGACTGGAACCTGCCCGGTTCAAGGGCGCGACCGCGTCCGGCGAGGCCGGGCCGTCGGTGTTCGAGCGGCTGTTCGGGACGTCGCACGGGGCGTCGGTCGAGCAGCTGGCCGGCGCCTTCGGGCTGCCGTACGCCCTTGCCGAGCGCCCCGGTGACCTCGCCCAGGCGGTCGCCCTGGCCGTCGCCCGTACCGGGCCGCGGATCGTCGAGGTCAGGACCGGCCGGGGCGCCGGCGAGGATCTGCGCAGGCGGATGCGCGCCGCCGCGGTCGCCGCGGCCGAGGAGACGATCCGGGCAGACAGCTGAGCGGACAGCGCCGGGGTAACCGCTGTGGCACCCTTGACCGCGTGACGCAAGCACCTGGCGCGGGCGGCCGCGGCGCCGGCGAGACCGCCCTCGTCGACGGCGGCGAAGTCGCCGAACTGGAGATGCTGACGCGGTCTCTGGTCGGGATCACCCTGCAGAGCCTCGAAGTGCTCGGCGGGGAGGTGAGCCTGCCCCAGTTCCGGCTGCTGCTCGCCGCGTCGACACTCGGGCGCGCGCCCTCCTCGCGGCTGGCCGAGGCCGCCGGCGTGCCCGCGTCGTCGGTGACGCGGCTGGCCGACCGGCTTGCGGAAGCCGGGCTCCTCGTGCGCGGTGCCGACCCGCGGAGCCGCTCGATCGTGACGGTCGAGATCACCGGCACGGGCCAGGCCCTGGTCGAGCGGGTCGTCGCCCGCCGCCACGAGCTGCTCGCCGCCGTCCTCGGCCGGATGGAGCCCGCCGAGCGCGCGGCGGCCGCCCGCTCGGCAGCCCTGTTCACCTCGCTGTCCGCGGATGCCGCGGAGCGCGGCAGCGGCGGGCCGTTGCCGCTCTGACCGCAAACTATTTGTCATGATGAAGAATTGTCGTATGCAATACTTGCGGATGTGAATGAACCTGGCATCCGCGCGGCCCACCTCGGAGACTTCACGCTGACCCGCCGCTCCCTGCTCATCACCGCGGTGGCGCTGGCAATCGGCGGCGCGAGCGCGGTCGCGGCGTTCTGCCTGCTGCGGCTGATCGGCCTGATCACGAATGCGGTGTTCTACGGCCGGCTGTCGACGGCGATGAGGGCGCCGGGTGCGGTCCATCACCCCGCCTGGCTGATCCTGCTCGCGCCCGCGGCCGGCGGCCTCGCCGTCGGGCTGATGGCCCGCTACGGCAGCGAGAAGATCCGCGGCCACGGCATGCCGGAGACCATCGATGCGATCGTGGCCGGCGGCAGCAAGGTCTCCCCCCGGGTGGCCGTGCTGAAGCCGGTATCGGCTGCCGTGTCGATAGGGACCGGCGGACCATTCGGCGCCGAGGGCCCGATCATCATGACCGGCGGGGCAGTCGGGTCTGTTCTCGCCCAGTGCCTGCACCTGTCGGCCGACGAGCGGAAGGCGCTGCTCGTCGCGGGCGCGGCCGGCGGGATGGCCGCGACGTTCAACGCGCCGCTCGCCTCGATCCTGCTCGCGGTCGAGCTGCTGCTGTTCGAGTGGCGGCCGCGCAGCCTGATCCCGGTCTGCGCCTCGGTCGCCGTCGCCACCGTCTGCCGGTGGTCGCTGCTGGGGCCGGCCGCGGTGTTCCCGGTGAGCGGCGTAGTCCGCCCGGGAGCGGGCGCAATCGCCCTCACCCTCGTGCCCGGCCTGAGCGGCGGGCTGCTGGCGGTCATCGCGACCGCGCTCGTCTACAAGTCGGAGGACATGTTCGCCCGGCTGCCCCTGCACTGGATGTGGTGGCCGGCGATCGGCGGCCTGATCATCGGCGCCGGCGGCCTGATCGAGCCCCGGGCGCTCGGCGTCGGCTACGACGTCATCGGCACGCTGCTGGCCGGCCGGGCCGCGCTCTCGCTGATCACCGGCATCCTCGTGGTCAAGACGCTCATCTGGTCGCTTTCGCTCGGCTCGGGCACCTCCGGCGGCGTGCTCGCCCCCACCTTCATGATCGGCGGCGCGCTCGGCGCGCTCGAAGGACACGCGCTGCCGTACGTGTTCGCCGGCTTCTGGGCCATGGCCGGGCTTGCCGCCGTAGTCGGCGGGGTGATGCGCTCGCCGCTGACCGGGATCGTGTTCACCATGGAGCTCACCGGCGGCTGGAACGCGCTCCTCGGCCTCGTGGTGGCCTCGGTCAGCGCCTACGCGCTTTCGGCGCTTGTCCTGAAGAGGTCCGTGCTGACCGAGAAGGTGGCCAGGCGCGGAATCCACCTGACCCGCGAGTACTCCACCGACCCCCTGGAAGTGTTCTTCGCGCGCGAGGTCATGACCCCGGCCGCCGCGTCCCGCGCGACCCCGGCCGCCGCGTCCCCGGCCCCGGCGACTGCCGCGTCCGACGCGCCGCCGAGCCCGGCGCCGCCCGAAACGGGCGCGGCGCACCCGGACCCGGAGACCGCCGCGATCCCCGCGCTGGCCGTGTACGCCGACAGCACGCTCCGCGAAGTGGCCAACGAGTTCGCCCGCCGCGGCGCGACCGCCGCCGCGGTGGTCGACCGGGCGGCGCCCGCGCAGGTCGTGGGGAAGATCACCCTCGACCAGCTGCTGCACGCCCGGCGGGAGGACCTGCGCGAGGAGGAGCACAGGGAACGGCCGCTGCCCGTGCTCCTGATCCCGCCGGCGGTGCCGCGCCCGGGCAGGCCCGGGCGGTAACGGGCCGGCGTCCGCGGGCCGGGTCCGGGACGGCCGGCGCCCTGCGCTCCTACCCGGCTTGACCGGACGGTGCGGACGGGACGGCGGCGGGGCGAGGACGGCGGGCCGCGTCCCCGGCCGCCGGGTCCAGCCGCAGCGCCCCGGCCGCGCAGCCCGCCGCGACCAGGGCCAGGAGGCAGAACGCGACGGTGAACGCCGCCTGGCCGCCGCCGGTGACCGCGTCGCCGACGCGCAGCGCCACGGCGGCGCCCGCCACCGCAAGGCCCGCGCCGAGCTGCAAGGACGTGGCGGCGAGGGTGTTCGCGTCGCGCATGAGCCCGGGCACCATGTCCGCGAGCCCGACCGTGGTGTAGACGGTGAACCCGGTCGACCTGGTGACACCGCTCGCCAGGGCCAGCGCGGCGATCACCGCGACCGGCGTCGAGGCGCTGGTGAACCCGAGAGCGGCCACGACGACGGCCGTGCCCAGCGCCGAGGCGACCAGCAGCGGCCGGAAGCCGAACCGGTTGATCAGCGGCGTGGTGGCCGGCTTGATCCCCACGTTCCCGGCGAACACGAACGCGGTAACCGCTCCCGACTTCACCGGCGACCAGCCGAACTGGACCTGGAACATGAGCGGCAGCAGGAACGGCAGCGCGCCGACCACGAAGTAGTACATGGTGCAGCCGAGCTGCGACACCCGGAACGTGCGCACCGAGAGGGGACGCAGGTTCAGCAGAGGATGAGCGGCGCGCCGCAGGTGGACTACCGCCCCGGCCAGCAGCGCCGCCGAGGCCACGCCGAACGCCGCCGTCTGCCCGGCCGGCGGAGCGGGCAGGCTCAACAGGCGGGCGGTGTAGGTCAGACCCCCCAGGCCGGCACAGGTCAGCAAGACCCCGGCCCAGTCCAGCGGCGGCGCCGCGGCGCCGCCGGCCGCCGCCGGCCCCGCGGTGACCAGCCGCCACGCCACGGCGAACGCGACCACGCCGAGCGGGACGTTGATGAGGAACATCCAGTGCCAGGTCGCGTAGGTGGTGATGAGCCCGCCGGCCAGCGGCGCGACCACCGGCGCGAGCAGCCCCGGCCAGACCACGTAGGACGTCAGCCGGAGTATGTCCTCCTTGGCGGCGGGGGACAGGACCATGGTCCGCCCGACCGGCACCATCATCGCCCCGCCGGCGCCCTGCAGCACCCGCATGGCGACCAGCATCCCGAGGTTCACGCTCGCCGCGCAGCCCACCGAGGCCGCGGTGAACAGCGCGATCGCGGTCAGGAACACCACCCGGTTCCCGTACCGGCGGGTCAGCCACCCGGACAGCGGGATCAGCGCGGCCAGCGTCAGCAGGTACGCGGTGACGACAAGGCCGACCTCGGCGGCGGGCGCCCGCAGCGACCGCCCGATCTGCGGAGACGCCGTGGTGACGATTGTTCCGTCCAGCATTTCCATGAAGTAACACCCGGCGACCAGCAGGGCGATGTCGCGGTGCCGGGCGGTGATCACCTCAGGACCAACAACGCCGGCCCGCCGGTTATGTCGCGGATCGCGGGCCGATCGCCGCGGCGGTGCCCGAGGGCGCGTCAGGGGCCCGATCACCGGGGCGACGTTGAACCGGCTGTGCAACACCGAACTGGTGCATCACATCGGCGACGCGCTGGATACAGACCTGGTCGATGGCGGTGGGTTGGATGTTGTCTCCGGCGTGGAGCGGCTAGATCATCATTGCTAGTTCGGCTAGATCAACACACACCATTCGGCTATTTAAACAGCACAGTGGCGGCTAGATGAACATGGTTCGTCCCCGCGCTGACTTCATGATCATCGATGAGGTCCAGCGGGTGCCCGAACTGCTGCTCGCGATCAAGGAAACGGTTGACGCCGACCCGCGTCCCGGCCGGTTCCTGCTCACCGGCTCCGCTCGCGTCCTCGGCCTACGGGGCCCGCCGGACACACTCCCGGGACGGAGCCCGACACCGGGAAGACGTCAAGCAAAGCGGTCTCACCCGCCGTCGGGCCGCTGAGCCGCACAGCGCGCAGCCCCGTCTCTACGCCCGCTGGGCCGAGCGCGGTGGCGGTAAGAGAGGGCCGCCGGGCGGCACGCTTGACTGTTTCCGCTGGTCAGACGGCACAGGATGCGCAGTGGTGTCGACAACCCCGCGGAATTGCGGCTTTCATCGCGTGCGGTAAGCGTCGGCGCGGTGCGTGACGGAGGTGATGATGATCGTGACCTGTTCGTCCTCGATCAGGTACAGCACCCTTGGGAATGTCACGCGTAGCCTGCTCGGCTACCTCGCCCTCGCCGGCCCGTTCTATGTCATCGTCTCCCTGATGCAGGCGCTGACCCGGCATGGCTTCGACCTGGCTCGCGATGAGTGGAGCCTGCTCGCGCTCGGGCACCTGGGCTGGATCCAGCAGGCCAACCTCATCCTGACCGGCGTGATGATCATCGCCGGTGCCGTGGGGGTGCGACGGGCGATCGGCCGCTTCGCCGTCGCCGGCACCTGGGCACCCCGGCTGCTCGTCGGCTACGGCCTCGGGCTCATCGGCGCGGGCATCTTCCGTGCCGATGCAGCTGACGGATTCCCGGCTGGCACTCCGGGCGGGCGTGCCGCGCACGTCAGCGGTCACGGCATGCTGCACCTGCTGTTCGGCTCGCTCGGTTTCGCGTGCCTGATCGCCGCCTGCTTCGTCATCGCACGCAGCTACCACAGGCGGGCTGACCGCAGGGACGCCGTCGCATCCGGTGCCGTGGGGGTGGTGTTCGCAGTCGGGTTCGCCGGGATCGCGACCGGCGCGGCCAGCCCGGCGATCAACCTCGGCTTCACCGCCGCGGTCGTCATCAGCAGCGCCTGGCTAACTGCCATCGCCGTAGATCTCTACGGCCGCACCCGTGATGCCGACGCTCGCCGGAGTGCACTGGCAGGGAGCTGACCCGGGCGGTCGCCTAGCGCGTACTCATCGCCATCTATCACGCCGCCACGACCAGGCCTCACACGAGTACGCGTGCTCATGCAACCAAGGAGAAGATCATGCGCAAGATCGTCGCAAGCGAATACATCTCGCTGGACGGCATCGTGGAAGCTGGCTGGACCGGCCACACGCCTGCACTGTCCCCTACCGATAAGTTGACCAGCCGTTACTTCAACGCCCCCGAAGTGGGGATGCAAGTCGGCGTCATGAGCGCCGCCAGCGATACCCTGCTGCTGGGCCGGGTGACCTACCAGGGGTTCGCCGCGTTCTTCGCAAGGCAGGCCGGCGGCATGGCCGACCAGATGAACGCCATGCGCAAGATCGTCGTCTCCTCCACGCTGGACAAGGCGGACTGGCAGAACACGACCGTGATCAGCACCAGCCTCCGGAAGGAGCTCACCGCCCTCAAGCAGGAGCCGGGCAGGAACATCAACGTCAGCGGTAGCGCCACGCTGGTTCGCTGGCTGCTCTCGGAGCACCTGCTGGACGAACTCCACTTGTTTGCCTTCCCGGTCATCATGGGCACCGGCACCCGCCTATTCCCCGACGGAACCGAACCTGCCGACCTTGGATCTGCTGCCTGCAGCCCCCTCGGCAGCAGTGGCGTCCTGCACCTAGAGTTCCACCCCCGTTATCCGTCGATGGGATGACAGAATCAGTCGATCGCGATGACAGCGACTCTGGCTCGCGGGCATCAGGGGCCGCCGGGCGGCACGGTTGCCGGTTTTCGGAGTTCAGGCCGCACACGATGCGCAACAGTGCGGGCAACCCCGTTACTGAATTGTGGCTTTCATGGCTGTGCTTACGGTTCAGGTCCCTCCGGGCGTGCCACCCATTTGAGCGGTCAACTGGCCATCCGGTTCTGCCTCTTTACCGTGAATCTTGGCGATGGGGTGTTGCGATCTTCCGCGTCCCAGGTCAACATTTAGTTGGATTCGTACAGATAGTCACCGGACGGGTACGCATGGCAGGCACGCTTCATTACCGGCTCAAGGTGGACCATGTGTACCAGCGGCGGTTCACCGAACCAAGCGACTCGTCCGCACTTGCCACGGCGCTGCGCAGCAGTCACTGGTACATCATCGCCCGCCGTCCGTCGGTCCGGATCCTCGGTGAGTCGGTACAGGTCCACGACAACATGCTCACGGCCGATTTCGTGACTCGGGGGAACCCCGCTGATCCCGAGCGTGTGTACACGTTCGGCTCGGACTTCTACGGCACGGGCGATCTCCGGGACTTCCAGGTCTACGCCGACGGGGCGTACTTCTCGGTGGATGTGGGCGGCGAGTTGTTCCACGGGGACGCGTGGGCGCTGGCGTCGTTCCTCTCGACGGCAGATCCGGCCATCGCGCGCCAGGAGGTCCTTTACATCGGCAAGGCGTTCGGCAAGGACGGATCGCGGAACGCCTGGACGAGAACCAAGGTTCACGAGAAGCTCCAGATGATCCACGAGCATCACGTCAACGACAGCTACGAAATCTTCGTCGCCCCCTTGTCCATCGAGCATGCACACATGTCCGGCGATGACCACATAGACGATGACGAGGACGGGCCGAGCCTCACCGCCTTCCACTCGACTTTCGCCACAGTGGAGGGTCGGCTCCTCAAGCCGGCCGTGGACGTGGTCGAGCATGCCCTGATCGCCTACTTCGTGCCGCACTACAACGAGAACCTCACCGAGTGGCGTGCGGACCAGCCGACCGAGGATATGGACGCGATGCGGGCGGCGGGGTTCCGCCTCATCCACGTGCACCTGAGCGGCTGGTGGGGGCTGGCGCGGTTCCACTCGGCCCAGGAACCGCAAGGTCCGCGCGGTCACTTCATCTCCCACGACATCCCGCCGAACCCGGTAAGGTCCGCTCGCCGGGGAATCTCGGCACCTGAGATCAGCGACTGGCGCATCGGCGCACGGCTCGTCCGGGACGGCCAGCAGATCTTCGAAGGCTGGGAGGACGCCAGTGCCGTCGTCCTGCGCGTCTTCGGGGACGAGGCACCGGCGGAACGCAAGCCGCCCGGGATCGTCTTGCGCCGCGGCGTCCCGTCCGACCCCAGCCCGGAACAGCGGGCAGACGTGCACTCCAGCCTGCGCTCCATCCTCGCCCAGGCCCGCGAAGCACGCCGGAGAATCACGGAGCCGATCCTCTTCAACGGCGAGTCAACCTACGACCCCGCCGCCGGGACCATCGTCGTCGGTGAGTACCTCGGCGACGGCGCGCCCGCCCGGGTACGGCTCCACCGGCCCGCCTCGAACCATGTCGCTTCGGCGCTGGTCCTAGGAGACCCGGGCTCGGGCAAGTCCAACTGGCTGCGCCTGGTGGCAGCGCAGGCGTGCCTGTCGGGCAAGTTCGCTGTCGTACCGCTCATCCTCGGTCAGCGGGAAGAGGACTCGTCTCCGGAATTCTGGTCAGCTATCGCCGCCGATGAGCGCCTGTTCACCACGAGCCTGAGCAGAGCCAGCGAACTCCTGGCGGGTATCCGCGATCTCGTCAGCGAGAGGCTTGAGCGGACGCGGGAAAGCGGGGAGCGGCCAGAGCCGGGCATCCTCGTTACCGTTGACGACGCCGACGCCCTGCTCCAGGACGAGGGCGGCCCGCGCTTGGTCACGGAAATCCTGCGACGCGGTGCTAGCGCTGGGGTCGGCCTGCTGGTCGTCGTCTCGGACATCGGCGGCCTCACGGCCAATGCCGACCTGATGCGTGGCCTGGTGTCCTGCGAGAACAAGCAGGCATTCATGCCCGACGGCTACTACGTGATGTCCGCTCTCACCGCACTATACGGCGAGCGCAGGACCGGGACGTGGCAGGACGGCGATGTCACCTTCGTGCTTCACCGGGAAGGCTCACGGACAAGCCTGGGATTCCTCACAGGGTTGATCTCGCCAGAAGCCTCCCCGGAGCAAGCGCGTGCGCTGTGCACCGAGAAACTGCTGGCCGCAGGTATCGAGGCCCCAGGAATGGGACAACCCTCGCGACGACCCAGAGTGCTGGACGCTACTCGAACCGCTGAACGTGCGCTCCTTCGAACTCCGGCGGCACCCTGACGGATGGGCGCTGGTGACGGTGATCTCCAAGATCTTCGGGACGGCGATCTCAGAGCCGACCGACCTGATCTCGTGGGCTGAGGGAGTCATCAAGCTCCGGTTCACGGCGCAGCAGACGCCATGGCAGCGCGGCCCCAGCACTAGCTGCCCTGACTCCCTCACTCTCTACTCGGACATCCAGGGGGAACTAACAGTCAACGACGTGGACACCGAGATGATGGACATCCTCCGCCGAATGTAGCGCCCCTAGACCATGCACTGCGATTGGAACGTTGACAGGATTCAGTTCCCGTCACGGGCAGCTGCGGAAAGGTCGTCATACCTGTGGGCGTACCTGGGGCGACGACCTGGTGGCCGACGGGTCTCCGGAGCGCTAGCGGGCCATGTGCGCCAGGGTCCTGGTCAGGTCGGGCACCTGATCCTTGGGAAGGTGGATTTGCGCGGTGTCGGCTGGGCTGATGCCGTGGTCTTCGTCGAAGATGACGGGGATGTGCATGCGCCACGAGCCGCGTTGCCAGCGGCGGGCAACATGGTCGTGGAAGTCGGTGCCGAGCAGGAGGTTGCCTAGTCGCAGCGCGTCCGGGACCGGCATCTTGAGCCAGGCCCAGCCGGTGTGGTAGGCGATGAAGGCGTCTCCGCCGTACCAGGAGGGGCGCGGGTTGGCGCTCCGCTGGCCGGCGGTGCCTTCGCCGAAGTCCTGGCAGGAGGCCGTGGTGGCCAGGCCGAGCTGCCACAGGGCGCGGACCAGGGGCACGATCTCGATATCGATGTCGGCGTCGCTGCCGTCGGGGGTGGTAAGGTGCTCGGTCGGGTGGACCTGCGGCGTGGCCATGTCGCTCACGCAGGGCTCCTCTTCAGGAGGGTAAGCGGTTGTCGCGGTGGCTGGCCCACCGGCGTGCGGCGCGGGCCATGGCCGCGGTCCAGTCCTCGGTGGATTCGGCGTCGATGCCGTCCCACATTCGGGCCTGGATGCGCGCGTACTCGTTGAGCGCGCTGGCGGGCGCGGCATGCCAGGAGGGGATGCGGGCGGCCCAGGACTCGGCGGAGTCCGGGACGTGCCCGGAGGCGATGAGCCAGACCGTCCAGCAGGCGGGGTCGATCCACGCGGCCCCACGCGTCGGCCACGCCCAGTCCACGATCTGCGCCCGGTCGCTGACCAGGACGTTGCCGGGAGTCCAGTCGGTGTGCAGGAGCGCGTGGCCAGCCAGCAGCCCCGGCCTGTCGGTGTATGCGCGCCAGCGGT
This sequence comes from uncultured Actinomycetota bacterium, assembly GCA_963785645.1. Taxonomy (GTDB): domain Bacteria; phylum Actinomycetota; class Actinomycetes; order Streptosporangiales; family Streptosporangiaceae; genus Trebonia. The sequence goes on along the minus strand of CAWAWG010000007.1, from coordinate 79,320 downwards.
CCTCCGCCTGCTTAACCTCGATGCCGGAGGGCAGGGCGACGTCCTGGAGCTGGCGGAGCGCGTCGGCGACCTTCGGAAGGTCGGGTGACCCCGGCCGGTAGTCGGCGTGCGCCCCGGGGGCGGGCTCGTACCCGAGCAGGCTCCACGCGTCGTCGGCCACCGCCCACTTCAGCCGGGGCGAGACGTGCCGCACCAGCGGGTTGACGGCCTTCTCACGTTCCTGCGTCCACGCCTGGGGGTGCCCGGCCCGGCGGCCCTTGACGAACGTCGCCTCGTCGGCGGCGTTCACGATGACGGAGATCTCGGAGTTGCGTCCCGACGAGAGCACCTGCACGTCGCTGACGGGTCCGGTTTCGGACTCGATCAGGGCGCGCGCCTCTTCCCATGCGGGTTTTGCGGGGGCCATGTTCTCCGATCCTAGAGCCGGGCACCCGGGGTGGCCCGTGTTTGGCAGGGCCGTCCGGGGCGGGTCGTGGTTAGTTGTAGGGGTTGTCGTTGCCGCAGCCGAGCATCGTCTGCGCGCTGCCGAGCGCGTCGATGTCGTCGATGATGCTGACATCGGCGTCGTCGCGCGGGGGTGCCGTGATCGTCACGGGAACCGGGGTCATCGTGTCACCTCCTTCTTGCGTCCGTGCTGGCAGAACCGCTCCAGCGGGGCATGGGCCTGGCGGTACTTGGCCGCCAGGGGCATGCAGGTGCCGCAGGAGGAGCTGAGGCCGCAGCCCGTGCAGCCGCCCTGGCGGCGCAGCAGGTCGTCGGCGATGGCGCCGAGGCGGAACAGCCCTCCGGCTCCCTCCTGCGCGAGGGGGATGCTGGGGTCGCGGCCGATCTTGCAGATGCTCGCGTTGCCGTGCGGGTCGACGTGGAAGGACGTGTGCCCCGCGTCGCACCCGGTGAACGGCCTGGGCATGGTCAGGTGCGGCAGCGACTGGGCGGCCAGGGGCTCCGCGCCGCCGTGGATGGTCGGCGACATGTTGCGGTAGTCGCGGTGCGGGACGCCGAGCTGCTCGCCGATCGCGTGCATCGCGTCGACCTCGTGGGCGTTGTCGGTGGTGACCACGACGTTCAGCTCCAGCGGGAGGCCCGCCTCGTGCGCCGCGCGCAGCCCCTTGATGAACGCCGTGTAAGCGCCGCGCCGCTGGGTGAGGCCGTCGTAGCTGGCCTGGGTCGCGCCGTAGACGCTGAGCGTGACCTTGTGCGGCGGACGGCCGGTGAGCAGGTCCAAGATCGCCGGGCTGGACAGCCGTGAGCCGTTGGTCAGGATCTCGGTCAGCATGCCGTGGTCGAACGCGCGGGCGTAAGTCTCCGGGAACAAGCGGTCGATCAGCGGCTCACCGCCAGTGATCTGGAGCCACAGCACCCCGGCCTCGGCCATCACGGCGAGGACCTGCTCCCGGGCGGGCCAGTCCAGCCCGGCGAACTCCTTCAGGCCCAGGTAGCAGTGCCGACAGGCGTAGTTACACCCCATATTGACCTCATATGAGGCCCGCCCGTACCCCAGGGCAGACGGCGCCCGCACGATGACGCAGTCGCCCAGCGGCCGGCCGTCGATGCTCATGCCCCAGGCCCTGTTCGCCGCTTCGGCCAGCCAGCCTGGGACAAGGGCGCCTGCCGGGGCAGAGCGCAGCTCCGCGTACCTGGACTGCGGGACCTTCACGCCGCTCCGTCGGCCGGGGCACACTACGAGGTGACTGCCGAGGAACGGGCTAGCGATGAGCTGACGGGCCATGACATGCCTCCGGTCTAGGTCCGGGCCTGGCTGGACGGGGTGTCCGTCCGGTGGCGAAGCCCGATGGCGGTGCTGCTGAGGACGGGCCGCCGGCAGGCGGCCAGATGCCGGGGACGGCTGCGGCGCGCATCAGCGCCCACACGACTTTCCCGAACGGCGGCTCGGGCAGATAGTAGTGGCCCCACTGCTCGCACAGGTCGTTGACGAGGGTCAGGCCGCGCCCGTGCTCGTCACCGGCGGCGGGGGCCGCGAGCACGGGTGGGCGCACGGTGGCGTCCCAGACCAGGAACAGGACGCCGCCCCCGTCGCCGAGCAGCCACAGGCGCACGGGGTCGTGGCGGCGGTGCTCCCGCGTGCTCTCGATCGCGTTGGTCAGCAGCTCGCTCACGATCAGTGCGGCGGTCTCGGCGGCGTCGCCGCCGGCGTGCCACTCGCGCAAGACGGCGCGGACATGGGCGCGGGCGCTGCCCGGCGCGGTGTCCAGCGCGGCCAGCTCCAGGTGCGTCCGCAGCCGCCACCGCTCAGGCCAGCGGTGATCATGCGCCGCCGGGTCGTGCGGGACGCGCTCCGGGGGCGGAACCCGGCGGAAGGGCCGGCAGCCCTGTTTCCAGTTGCCTCGTGCTGCACGGCACGGCGCGTGCGGCGCTCAGCGACCAGGGCCACGTCCCGGGCCGCCTCGCGAAGCTGGGCCGCCGCCCGTGCCGCGCAGTCTGCACTCGTTGTCATGCGTTCCAGCGAACACCGGCGTTTCCGGAAGGGGCAGTGTTCGGAACGGGGGCGCGTGTGCGCGCAGGGGGTGTGAAACACGCCAGCCGGTGCAAGCCGGGCAGGCCGGTGTCACACTGAGCGTGTCCACTCACTGACGGGAGGCAGGCCGGTGCCAAGACCCGACAAACCGGAGAACCACCGGCTGCGCGCTGCGCTAGACGAAGCCGGGATATCCAACAAGGGCCTAGCCCGCCGGGTCGTCGACCTCGCGGCTACACGGGGCACGGGCGGCGTGCGCTGCGATCACACCTCGGTGCTGCGCTGGCTGTCCGGCGAGCAGCCCCGCCCGCCGGTCCCCGAGCTTGTCGCGGCGGTGCTGTCCGACGCGCTGGGCCGCCCGGTCCTTGTTGTCGAGCTGGGCATGACGCCCGGTGACCTCCCGGCCGACCTCGGCCTGGACCTGCCGCTGGGGTGGACGGACACGGTATCGGCCTCGACCGCCCTGTGGAGGGCAGACGTGCAGCGACGGCGCTTCCTCGTCAACGCGGTGTTCACCTCAGCGGCGCTCCCGGCCTCGGCCCTGCGCTGGCTCACTAGCCCGCCCGCCGCTCCGCCAGTCTCGGCCGGAACCCGCCAGGTCGGGCAGGGAGACATCGACGCCATCCGCGACCTGACCGCCTCCTACCGGGAGATCGACAACCGGCTCGGCGGCGGCAGGGTCCGCCAGGTCGTCGTCGGCTACCTGGACGAGCAGGTCTCCACGCTGCTGACCACAGGCACCTACAAGGAGCAGGCCGGCCGCGACCTGGCCTCAGCCTGCGGGGAACTGTCCCAGCTGGCGGGATGGGTCGCCTACGACAGCGACGAGCACGGCCTCGCCCAGCGCTACCTCACCCAGGCCCTCGCCTACGCCCGCCACGGCAGCGACCACGCCCTGGCCGCCGAAGTGCTCGCCGCCCAGGCGCACCAGGCGCTCTACCTCGCCCGGCCCGGCGAAGCCGTCGACCTCGCCCGCGCCGCCCAGGCCGCCGCGACCCGCCACGGCTCCGCGACCCTGCTGACGGAATGCCTGGTCATGGAGGCCCACGGCCACGCCTCCCGCGACGACGCGCACGCCTGCGGGACGACGCTCGCCCAGGCGGAACGGACCTTCGACCGCGCTGCCCGCGAGGACGACCCGGCGTGGCTGTCGTACTTCGACGAGGCGTACCTCGCCGCCCGGATGGCCCAGTGCTTCCGCGACCTCGGCGAGGCCGGGCACGCCGCCCGCTATGCCCGCCGCTCCCTGGACATGGACCGCCGTTACGTCCGGGGCCGCGCCTTCAACCTCGCCCTGCTCGCCACCGCCCACGCCAGCCAGGACGAACCCGAGCAAGCGGTGCGCGTCGGGCGGCAGGCCCTCGACCTGACCGCGCGGCTGCACTCCGCCCGCAGCGTCCGCTACGTCCGCGACGTCGCCCGCCTGCTAGGCACCGCGCCAGCGTCCCGGCCGTCCTGGACTTCACGAACGAGGTCCGCGAGCGCCTGCCCGCAGCAGCAGGACGTGCTGCACCCCGATGACCGTGATCGCCCCCAGGATCTCCCCCGAGGAGATCATCGCCGGGGTCTCGTCCAGCGGCACCCAGCGGACCTCGGCGGCCTCGTCGGCCTCCGGCTCGCCGGTCTTCTCGGCCCCGCGCGCCAGGTAAAGCTCCTGCGGGTAGTCGGCGTTGCCGATCAGCGGCTGGCACGACAACGCGAACTCCACGCTCCGGGGCCGCCAGCCGGTCTCCTCCTCGGCCTCGCGGGCAGCGGCGGCGGCGGGATCTTCGCCGTCATCGACGTAGCCGCCGGGCAGTTCCCACACCCAGCGGTCCACGATGAACCGGTGCCGACGCATCATCAGCACCCGCTCCCCGGCGTCGTCGAGCACGGCGGTCACCACGACCGGCCGCATCCGGAACACATACTGCGTGAACCGGGCATGACCGGGGATCTCCACGTCCGCCTGGCTGATCCGGACGTGCGGCGTGTCATCGACCAGCCGTTCCCCGTGGACCACCCACTTGTGCGAGTCACTCACACGCCGACCCTACCGGCCCGCTCCTCGTCCCGCTGGCGCCGCTGTTACCACGGTTGCCCCGCACTGCCCCGCCGTCAGCGGGTGGGGCCGCGCGGCCGCGGCGACGCAGAGCGGCGGTGCGGCGGGCGCAGACTGTCCTGATCGGAGCCCGACTGCCCGGTCGCGGGTGGCTGTTGGCCTGGCCTGGCTGTCGCGGGGAAGGACAGCGCGGCGAGATGGGCGGCGGTGGCGGCCCAGGGAGCAGGGCGCGGCGGCGCGGGAAACGCAGGGGCCGGCTGGGCGGCGGCGTACAGCTGTTTGGCGGCAGCGAGCGCGGCGGCGGCCTGGGCCGCGTGCGCCTGCGCCTCGCGCAGCTCCGCGACCGCCTCAGCGAGCGAGGCGAGCTGGATGATAAGCACGAGCGGAAGGTTCGCAGGGGCGCGGGACAGACGAGTCAGCGTGCTGAGCAGCCGGGCGGAGTGCCGCAGCCGGTCCCCGGCCGGGCTCCGCGCCGGGACGCGCCCGAACGGGGCGCGGGCCGCCCGGTCGTAGGCGTCGGCCGCCCGGCGCAGCGCGGGGCTGCCGAGCGCGGCGGCTGCCGCGTGCAGCGTGTCGGACGCCGCCCACGCGGCGTCGGCGGCCCCGGCCGGGTCGGTCCCTGCCAGCGCGCGGATGCGCGCGGCGGCGTCGGCGGCGACCCGTCCGGCGTGCTCCCAGATCGCGTTCCGCTCCGCCGCCGTCACGCGGCCGATCGAGGCCGACCCAGACCCGGCCCACCTGTGGGCGAGCTTCGGCCAGGTGAGGTCAGCGGCGAGCTTCCCACCGGAGTACCAGACCGGATTGCCGACTTTGGTGACATCGCCGGGCAGGGCGACGGCGTACCCGGTGACCTGGCCTGGCTCCTTGGCACTGTGCCGCTGGCGGACGGTGATCCCCGCGCCGTCCAGTCGGGCGAAGAACTCGGCCGCGGTGGAGGAGGCCGCCGCCGCGGTGGTCACCGCGCGGCGCAACGTCACCCGCGGTGCCTCCTCCAGTCCGCGCCGACCTGCCTTCTCCGTCTCGGCGCGGGTCGGGGTCCGGGGCGCGGTCCGGTCCGCCGGGGCGGTGGACCGTAGCCCGTAGAAGCTTTCGGCGGCCCGGCAGGCGTCGCGGACCCGGTACCGCTCGTTGCTCAGCGACGGGCGCCGACCGTCCTGGCGGGCCAGCATCGCCACGATGTGAATGTGGTCGTCGGCATGCCGGACCGCGATCCACCGGACGCCCTCGCCTTCCTCGCAGTAGCGGGAAAGACCGGTGCGGTTCATCACGTCGTGCGTGATCCGCGCCCACTCGTCGTCGCTGAGGGTCTTGTCGGTGGGGGCGGCGCGCAGCGCGCAGTGCCACACCGGCCGCTCCAGCGCGGAGCTGCCCATCGCGTCGTTCGGCTGGTTGAGCAGCCCCCCTGTTCAGCCGGCGGAAGTCGCGGGCACCGCTCGCGCGCAGCGGCGGTTCCAACTCGGCGGGATGCCGCCACCCGGCCACCACGTGGGCGTCTGAATGCTCTTCCCTGCGGCCGGGGCCAAAGAGGTACCGGATCAGCGGCTCGACGCGCCTGCCGCGCGGGACGCTGATCTTCCCGATCACTGGACCGCGCTCCGCGAGCCCCGGATCGTGGTCCGGTACGCGGTCCGCGTCCCGGGAACGGTCCGCAGGGCCGGAGCGGACCCGGTCCGCGCGATCCGGCGCCGGTCCGCGATGCCCCGGTCGGAACCGGTCGCGGTCCGCGTGCTCCCCGGTCTGGTCCGCCCGGTCGGGCCACGGCGGATCGCGCGGTCCGCAGCGCGGATCGTGAGCGCGGCCGGGCGGAGGGTCACCGCAGCGTCTCCCGGACCTGTTCGGCTGCCTCGTCCAGGTGCTCGACGCGGCGCATGCACGCCTCGGCGCACGCCAGGAGGTCACCAGAGCGCTGCCCGGTCGCGTTCAGCTTCGCCACCGCCTGGTTGAGGAGGCCCCCGATCTTGCGCGCCAGCCCGGCCGCGCGCACCAGCTCCAGCAGCGCCTCCCTGTCCGGTGCCTCCGGCCCGGTGCCTCCGCCGTTGATGTAGGCGACCACGACCTGGGCGGCGTACGCGCCACGGGCCAGCTTCACCCGCCCGGCCGCCTCCGCCAGCGCCGCGAACTCATCTGCGGCCAGCGTGAACTCCACCCGGTGGCAGCGCCTCGCCTGCCCGCGCGGCCGGCGCGATCCCTGCGCCCCGCAACCGCCGCCCTCTGCCATTGCCGTGCTCCCTAACTCCCCGACTGCCTCATTATCGGTGACCCGCATTTCCCCGCCGCGATCTTTGCGGCGGTTTTTCCCGGGGCCTGCCCCGGCAGGGCCGTTTCAAGGTAGCTGTCTGTGACTGGCGCTACGCTATGTAGCCATGAACTGAAGGGCTCGCGTCCGGTCGCCAGCTACCCACTCCGTACTTTCCTTGATTTTATTGATACCTTTTAGCCGGATTAGCCCCATTGCAAGGCTGTGGATGCTCGCGAGGACCTGCGGCCCGTCTCCGGTCCATGTCTGATTATGATCCTCGCGGTATACCGTGTCGCGGGGGTAATGGCTCATATTTTCAATTCCCCAATGACTTCTCTTGTGCCGGTTCAGCGTGGCAGCGCTCATTCCATTTGCGTCGGCACTGGTGAGCAGCAGTACCATTTCCTTGCCGATCCGGTCGCCGGAGACCTCGAATACCTCGCGTATGATAATGGCGGCTTGCGCGGCCCCGGGGAAGTCGATCCCGCCTGCGTCTGCGGTCCAGCAGGACCATGTCTTTCGCTTGCCGCGGGAACGGTCTTCCATGATGTCGTGGGCCTCTCCGCGGAGAAACGGCAAGACGGCGTCGAATGCGGCGCGCTGCAAGGTCGGCTGGTTGCCCTTGACGGTCATGATGTAATGCCATCCTGGTCTTTTCCTGATGGCTTCCGCAGTTTCTTTCTGGATATGAGCCGCGTCAAGCGTGAATACTGCCGGATCACTTTCCGGAACCGGCATGGATTCCAGCAGTGAGCTCGCCCGGGTGGTCTCGTTCGTGCCGTCTGGCACCCTGACCTGGGCAACAGTGATCCCTTCCTCCCGAATCATGGCGGAGAACAGGGTTACCTGCTCGTTTTCCGTGGTCCACGCGCCGCGCATTACCTTCCCGTCTACAGAGATATTCCACTGGCCTTCCATGTTTGCCGCAGACTGTGCGGCGAGCCAGCTCCCGGTCACCCTGTCCATGTGATCGCCGTCAATCCCGGAGAGCACCAGGCGGATTGTCCATTTACTCGGGCACTTGTACCTCGACCTGAACCAGTCCCATTCGGCGCCCAGTTTCCCTAGTAGCGACTCCGTCATGTCACGGGCCTTCCTGGCGATCTCGGAGTATCCCTTCGCTCCCGCCAGAGCGGCAACGACACAGACCGCTAGGACGAACGTCAGCGGGTGCTGCTTTCCTCTCGCCCTGCGCGGGTCGCCGATGGCTTCGAGCATTTCGAGAAGGCTTGATATGTCGGCATTCGAGCAGAATTCACGGGATGCGGGGCAGTCGCAGTTTGACTGCGCGTACGAACAATGGGAGAATAGCAACCGATGGCCTTCTCTTACTGAATTATGGATGTGTGGTAACAACCATTATTCACGAAAAAGAGAGGGCCATCTTCTGTTATTGGAGAAGTTGCAGGTAAACAGCCCGGGATATTTCGCGCTATCCCGCGCGGAGCTTTCCCACCTTCCTGCAGCCGACCAGTTGACTACCATATGTGTTCGAAACTTCACTTGCAGCTACCTTAAAACAGCCCTGCTGCCCCGGTGTCAGTTTATGTATGGGCCGCGCCCGGTCAATACATATTCCGGGTTTACCCACATCTTGCCCCCTGCCGCTTCCGGCTACATCAGCCGCAATGCGGAAGCCGCCAAATACCTCACGGCGGGCTGCGGCCACCGCGCGGGCTCACGCGTCCCCGGTCGGCCGCACCCGCACGCCGCTAGGTCCCCCGCCCGGCTTGCTGGGCATCGAGGCCGCATAAGATCCCAGGTGAAACTGCATCCAGACGAGGACAGGGTTGCGCTGGAGGCTGCTGCCCGCGCGGCCGACGGACCGGCAAGGGTGGCGCGCCGTCACGGCAGCGCCGGGAAGAAGAATTCCGCTGATTACCAGATTACATTTCTAATGTTTAGCGATGCTGAGTGATGAATAGGTTGGCTGAGTGGTGAATACGTTGCTGGCGCGGCCATCCTAGTGCCGGAAGACCCTGAACGGCGGATAACCTTCGAACCGCACGCAAAGCGTGGCACGTATTTCAGGGAAACAGCCTTCCGGAACGAACGGGGACCGTCATGAAAAGCTCGCCGGGAGATGACAGCGGCACGGTGCGGCCCCGCGCTGCTCCCAGCCGCCCGCCGACCGCCACGGCTCGCTGCCCAGCAAGCGCCCGCACGGCGGTCGGTGCCCGTCCCGTGACGACAGCTACGAGCTGACCGACGAAGACCGCGAGTAGGCACGGCGCACCGTCGCTAGCCTGCCCCCGCTGACCAATCGGCAGCGCGACATCCTCGCTCTGCTGCTGCGCCAGCACCGCTGAGCACCGGCCCTGCCGGACGTACCGTGCGGTCGGCCGGGGGCTGCGGCTAGCAGCCCGTGCGCGGATGTCCTGGCCGGGGCGGCGTCGGCGAGGTGGTGGGTGCAAGTCACTACCTTCGCTTCCGGCTCTGCAGATCGGACACCTCCTGTTCGAGGGCTTCGAGCTTGGCCTGGGTTGCGGCCTGAGCGCGCTTGACCTCCTCGTCCTGGTTGCTTCGGATGCCTGCCGAAAAGCCGCGCTTGTACACCCACCACACGAAGCCCGCGATGGCTGGCGATTACCAGCGAGCCGAACGCGAACAGCTCCCAGGGAAGGGTGACGTGCGCCTCGCTCTGGAAGGTCGAACGGCCGAAGTAGCCGAGCAGCCCTACCAGGTACACAACCAGGAGGTTGTAGCTCAGGAGCGCGACGAAGCCGGCGGCCGTGCCGAGGCGCTGGCCCAGGCCGGCGCTGACGTAGGCGAAGAACGCGCCTACGTTGGTGATGTGGCGGCTCATCGCTGCGTAACCGACAGAGAACAGGAACAGGGTCGCCCCGGCGATCACGAACGAGCCCGGCACGCCCTTGCCGTCGCCGAGCCCGATTGCCAGCGGCACGTTGGCGACCACGGCGGCCAGCGGCGCGGCAGCCCCGATCACCAGGAAAGCGATTGCCCCCGCGCCCATGACACCGGGCTTCAGCTGCTCAGGCCCCGGTGCCGTGCTTGCCCGGGTCGGGCGCCGTTCGGCCGTCATGCGGGTGTACCGGCCGCTTGTGCGGAAGCGCCGGCCTTGGCGAAGGCTGGACCGGACGGCGCCGGGTATCTGCGTGGAGCCTGGGGCATCTTGCGTCTCCCTTACGTCTGCGGCCGTGCGTCCCGCAGGCCGCGATCCGCCGGACTTGACCTCGCAACCAGGCGATGCCAGCGGTAAGTGCAATATTTTGCATCCTGGATGCCCGGTGTCAAGCCTCCCTTGGTCACGGTCCCAGTGCGACGTCCCTCGGTGACGAGCTGCGATCATGCAGCCGGCGCGATCGCGGCCGGGACGGGCACGCGGGTCGCCCGGCTGGCAGTTCGGAGGCGGTTGACAGCTCCCGGATTGTAGTGTGCAATATTTTGCGTGCCAGTACCTTCAACCGGCCACGGCCTTCTCGCGAAATCGCTGCTACGCGACGACGCGTACCGTGCCATCCGCGACGCAATCATCGACGGTACGTTCGCTCCCGGCGAGCGCCTGAGCGATACCGACCTGATCGGCTGGCTCGGCGTCAGCCGCACGCCCATCCGTGAGGCGCTGTCGCGGCTCGAGCAGGCCGGGCTGGTGCAGACCAAGCCCGGGCGGTTCACGATCGTCAGCCCGCTCGACGTCAGGAAGACCCGGTCGGCCCAGTCAGTGGCCGCGGCCATTCACGAGCTGGCGGTCCGGGAAGCCGTGCCGCAGATGTCGGACGACGACCTCGACGCGATGCGCGAGGCCAACGCGCGCTTCGCGACGGCTCTGCGGCACAATGACGTCGAGGCGGCACTCGCGGCCGACGACGCCTTCCACGCAGTGGCCGTGGCGGCGTCGCTCAACCCGATTGCCAGTTCCGTGCTCGACCAGGTCGCTCCCCTTGTGCGCCGGGCGGAACGGCTGCGGTTCTCATCGCTCACCGGCCGGTCCTCGGTCGCGCTGCACCAGAAGATCATTGACCGGTGCGCTGCTGGAGACGCCGAGGGCGCGGGCGCTGTCGCCCGGGCCAACTGGCAGACCTTGCAGCTGCTGGACGAGCCGGAAGACTAGCGCTCGCCCGGCGCCGCGAGGGCCGTGCCCGCCGCGGCCGTATCCAGCGCATTGCGCTTAACCGCTCACCATTCAGGAGCAAATCGTGCCGCTTAGCGACTTCGCCCGCTATCCGCTCATGTTCGGCCCAAGCCCGGTCCACCCGCTGGAGCGGCTCTCGAAGCACCTGGGGGGCGCCGCGATCTGGGCGAAGCGGGAGGACTGCAACTCCGGACTCGCCTACGGGGGCAACAAGACGCGCAAGCTGGAGTACCTGGTGCCCGAAGCTCTCGCCCAGGGCGCCACCCACCTGGTTTCGATCGGCGGCATCCAGTCCAATCACACCCGTCAGGTGGCGGCGGTGGCGGCCAAGCTCGGCCTGCAGGCCGTCCTCGTGCAAGAGAGCTGGGTGGACTGGCCCGACGTGGTGAACGACCGAGTCGGGAACATCCTGCTCTCCCGGATCATGGGCGCGCAGGTGCGCCTCGTCGATGCCGGCTTCGGCATCGGGTTCAAGAGCAGCTGGGAAGAGGCCATCGAGGACGTCCGGGCGCAAGGCGGAACCCCTTACGCGATCCCCGCCGGGGCATCCGATCACCGGCTGGGCGGCCTGGGGTTCGCCAACTGGGCCGATGAAGTCGAGCAGCAGGAGCGTGAACTCGGCGTTTTCTTCGACACCGTAATCGTGTGCAGTGTCACCGGCTCCACTCACGCCGGGATGATCGCCGGATTCGCGGGCCAAGACCGCCCCCGCCGTGTCATCGGCATCGATGCCTCGGCGAAACTTCAGGAAACCCGCGCGCAGGTAGACAAGATCGCCCGCAACACCGCGAACCTGATCGGGCTGGGCCGCGAACTGCGCGATGACGAGATCACCGTCCTCGGCGGGTGGGCGGGTGACTACTACGGCATCCCGGTCGATTCCACGCTGGACGCCATACGGCTCAGCGGCCGGCTTGAGGGCATGATCATAGACCCGGTGTACGAGGGCAAGTCCATGGCCGGGCTCATCGACCTCGTGAGCAGCGGCCAGCTCGAGCCCGGCTCAAATGTCTTGTACGCGCACCTGGGCGGACAGCCCGCGCTGAATGCTTACGCAGGCCTGTTCCGCAGCTAGGCAACCTGCGTCAACCGGACGCCCGCTGGCCGGCAACCGCGCCCGCCAGCCGGGACGGAGGAAGAGGATCATGACAACCCAGACACTTGAGCTCCCGGACGGCGCCAGGATCGCGTACACCGACACCGACACCGACACCGGCACGGGCCGCCCCATCCTGCTACTGCACGGCGTGTGCATGTCGCGACGGTTCTTCGGCCGCAACGTTGAACCGCTCGCGCGGGACCACCGGGTCATCGCAGTGGACTTCCGCTCCCACGGAGACTCCGCGCCGGTTGAGGGAGGCCATACCGTCGCACAGTACGCACGCGACGTCCGGGCGCTTCTTGAGCACCTTGACCTGACGCACGTCACCGCGGTCGGCTGGTCAATGGGCTCATTCGTGCTCTGGGACTACATCGCGCAGTTCGGAGAAGACCGGCTCTCCAGCGTAGTAGTCGTCTCGCAGGGGCCGTCCGACCTCACCCAGCTCGACTGGCCGTACGGAATCGCTGATATCCCCGGGCTGCGCGGCTACCTCGGGGGCATGCAGGACAACTTCCGGGCATTCTTCACGGGGTTTACCCCCCTGATGTTCAAGAACGAACTGAGCCCGGGGGAACTGGCCGGCTTCGTCGACGCGATCTGCCAGGTAGGCGCGAACGCAGGCACGCTGATCTTCGTCGATCAGACGCTCAAGGACTACCGCGGCAAGGTGGCGGGCTAGAAGATTCCCCACTGCCTGGTCTGGGGCAGCGACGAGAAAGTCATCAAGCTCGGGTCCGGTCAATGGCTGGCCAGCAGCCTCCCCGAGGCGGAGTACGTCGTGTTCGAGGAGAGCGGTCACTGCCCGATGTGGGAAGAAGCCGGGAAATTCAACACGCTGGTGGCGAACTGGGTCAGCCGCCACTGACCCCATGACGATCCCGAACGGATACGTGCTCCGCCTGTCCCCGCCAGTTCCTCGTCGGCGGTGGCCGCCCGATCAGGAAGCGCCCGGGGACCGGGAGGCTGCTCAACCCGGAGTTCCCGGATAAGCGGGACGTCCTCATCGTCGGCAGGCTGGACCGCGGCTTCACGACGGACGCGGGTCATCCCGCTCCGGTGGCGGCCGGCCGAGGCTCACCCCTGGCGGAGGATGGCGGCGCCCCGTTTACCTGGCAGGCTGCCACCGGTACGTCCTGCGGAAGCCAGGAAGGCAGGCCCGAGATGAGCGAGTTGGATGAGCTGGCCGCGCGCCCCGGCGGCGTCATGGCGGGCCGGCCCGGCGCGGACGGGCGGGTCGCGGAGCACGAGACCACGGGCCTGTACACCGGAAACCCGGCGCTGACCGGGATCGCGCAGCGGTTCCGCGCCGCGGTCACCACGATGTCCGGCTCGACGGCGTACGCGCGGAGGCAGCGAGGAGGCTGACCATGCCCAGTGCAACCGGACGGGAAGAACGGCCCGCCCACCCGGGGAAGGCCGCGGGCTGGCTGTCGAAGGTGTTCGAACTTAACCCCGCCGGGGTCAACTGGCCGCGAGCAGTTCGGCGGGAAACTGACCCACACCGACGCGCTGTACTTCGCCGTCACCGTGTTCACCACGGTCGGGTTCGGTGACATCACAGCCAAGTCAGAGGGAGCACGGCTCCTGGTCACCGGGCAGATCGTCACCGATCTGATCATCCTCGGGATCGGAGTCAAGATCATTCTCGGCGCCGTCACCCGCGGCCGTCAGCGCCAGCCGCAGAACCCGGGTGCCGGGCAACCCGGCCGGTAGCCGCCCAGGCGCCCGGCTGCTCCCTCAAGTACGCCGCCCGTCTGGGCGTCACGGGCGCGGAGGCCCCGCGGATCGGCCAGCGGGCGCGATGCCGGCAGCGGCTGGTCGCCCGCGCCGGCCCGCGCCGCGCGGGCGCTGGTCACCGCGCTGTCACGCGGTGACCAGCGCCCGCGAACTGATAACAGCAAGAAGCGCTTGCGCTGGCCCTCACCTGCCCTGCGCGTTCCCGGGCGCGTCAGGGGCCGATCATCGGGCTGACGTTGAACCGGGCGTGCAGCAGGCCGAACTGGTACATCACGTCGGCCACGCGCTGGATCCGGACCTTGTCGATGGAGGTGGGGTAGATGTTCACCGCCATCACCGAGGCGACGATCGGCGGGATCTGCCCGTTCTGCGGCCCGCCCTTGATGGTCTCCATGGCCTGCTCGACGGAGGACCGGCTGGTGTCGGCGAGCGCCTGGCCCTGCGCGAGTGCCGAGACGAACGCCTTCAGGGTGCCGGGGTTCTGCTCGGCCCAGGCCTTCGTCACGACGTATCCCTGGATCGGAAACTGCTCCGTGGCCCCCTGGTTGAGGTCCGAGAGCTCCACCGCTCCGTACTTCTGCTCGGCGGAGGTGGCGAACGGTTCCGGCATCGCCGCCGCGTCGATCTTCCCCGCGGCGAGTTCCGCCGCCATGTCGGGGAACGGAATCGGCGTGGTGGGGAAGTCCACCTGGTTCAGTTTGATGCCGTTCTCGGTGAGCACCGATGCGGCGAGCAGATAGTTAATATTGAGGGGTGCGTTGATGCCGAGCAGGTGCCCTTTTAGATCCGAAAGGGTCTTGATTTTCGAGTCCGGCATCGTGTAGATGGCCTGCGTCCCCTGCTGCATCACCGATCCCTCGGCGATGATCTCAAGCGGCTGGTGCTGATCCACATAGTGCTGGATGTAGGAGACGTAGTTCCCGCCGGTAATGTCGTATTTCCCGGCGATCTGCTGGTCGATCACCACGTCGCTGCTGACCGCGGGGGTGTAGTCGATGGTCAGGCCCTGCTTGGCGAACAGGCCGTCGTGCAGCGCGACGAAAAATCCGGCGGAATCGACGGCCGGCACGACGGACACGTTAAGGGTCGTTTTCTGTAGCCCGTTCGGGCTAGTACTGCCGGCGGTGGCGGCTATGCCCCCGCAGCCCGAAAGGGCTATCAAGGCTATTGCGACGGGGGGCGCGAGAATGCGCATGGATGAGCGGAACAAGTAATTCCTCCTGATGTGCGGCATACAGGTAAGTCGAAGCGTAAAACAGGAAGAATTGCAGACTTGCCTTTTTAGGGAAATAGTGGCATTTCCTGCGTAGAGTGCCCGGCGTGAGTCACGGGGCAGAAAGGAACCTGGCAGGCGGCTGGTGAGAGCGTGCCCGGTGTGACTTCTGCGGCGCCGTACGGATCCCGCGGCACGCCGGCCGCCTCCGGGGAAACGGCTCGCGCGGGGGCTGCCGCCGGGTCTGCCGCGTTCCGGGGACGGCCGGCGCCGCCTGGATCCGGGTCGGCGCGGCCCGCCGGCCGGCCGCGCCGACCCGGGCGGGCCCGGCGGGAAGGCGGGCGGCAGCGGCCCTCCGTGACCGGGACGGCCGCCCGGTAGATAACAGCAACAAGCGCCGCCGGGCGCGCTGGCCGGCGCAAGGTGTTGCATGGTCATGCAGTGGTATGCATATAATTTCAGTCATGACCAAGGTGCTCGCCTCCCTCCCTGTCGGTGAACGCGTGGGTATCGCCTTCTCCGGCGGCCTGGACACGTCGGTGGCTGTCGCGTGGATGCGCGAGAAGGGGGCGGTGCCTTACACCTACACCGCCGACCTCGGCCAGTACGACGAGCCCGACATCGCGTCGGTCCCCGGCCGGGCCGGCGCCTACGGCGCGGCGGGCGCCCGGCTCGTCGACTGCCGGGCGGCCCTTGTCGAGGAAGGCCTGGCCGCCCTGGCGTGCGGCGCCTTCCACATCAGGTCAGGCGGCCGCGCCTACTTCAACACGACGCCCCTCGGCCGCGCGGTCACCGGCACGCTCCTCGTCCGCGCCATGCTCGAGGACAGCGTGCAGATCTGGGGCGACGGCTCGACCTACAAGGGCAACGACATCGAGCGGTTCTACCGCTACGGGCTGCTGGCGAACCCGTCGCTGCGCATCTACAAGCCCTGGCTCGACGCGGAGTTCGTCAGCGAGCTCGGCGGCCGGGCGGAGATGTCCCAGTGGCTCACCGACCGCGCGCTGCCTTACCGGGCCAGCAAGGAGAAGGCCTACTCGACCGACGCGAACATCTGGGGCGCCACCCACGAGGCCAAGCAGCTCGAGCAGCTCGGCGCGAGCATCGAGCTCGTCGAGCCGATCATGGGCGTCCGGTTCTGGGACCCGGCCGTCGAGATCCTGGCCGAGGACGTCACGGTCACCTTCGACCAGGGCCGGCCGGTTGCCATCAACGGCAAGGAGTACGCCGACGCCGTCGACCTGGTCCTGGAGGCGAACGCGATCGGCGGCAGGCACGGCCTGGGCATGTCCGACCAGATCGAGAACCGGATCATCGAGGCGAAGTCGCGCGGCATCTACGAGGCGCCCGGCATGGCCCTGCTGCACGCCGCCTACGAGCGCCTGGTCTGCGCGATCCACAACGAGGACTCGGTCGCCGCCTACCACGCCGAGGGCCGCAAGCTGGGCCGGCTGCTGTACGAGGGCCGCTGGCTCGACCCGCAGGCGCTGATGATCCGCGAGTCGCTGCAGCGCTGGGTCGGCACCGCCGTCACCGGCTCGGTCGCGCTCCGGCTGCGCCGCGGCGAGGACTACTCGATCCTGGACACGTCCGGTCCCGCGTTCAGCTATCACCCGGACAAGCTCTCGATGGAGCGGGTGGAGGACGCGGCATTCGGCCCCGCGGACCGGATCGGCCAGCTCACCATGCGCAACCTGGACATCGCCGACTCCCGGGCCAAGCTGGAGCAGTACGCGGGCCTGGGCATGTTCGGCGGCGTGCGCGCGGCGCTGATCGGAGCGGACGGCGCCGGGGCGGCGCCGTCGCCCGCCGAGCTCATCGGCGCGATGCCGCTGGGCGGCGCCGAGGCGATCGCCTCGGCGGGCGAGGTCCCCGACGACGAACTCCTCGACCGCGCCGCCATGGAGTCCGGCACCGACTAGCCGCAGATAACAGCAAGAAGCGGAGCATGTCCCGGCGTCAGGTTTTTCAAACCGGGACATACGGCGTCCCGGGCAGCGGGATGACCGGGCCCTGCTGCCGCGTGCGCGGCAGCGCCCGGAGCCCCCTGTGCGGTACGCCCCTGGTCCCGTGCGCCGCGGGTGCGAGGACGCCAGTCCATAAATGATAACAGCAAGAAGCGCTACAGCGCTGGCCACGGCTCGCGCAATCGTCAACAGCGCACGCTAAACCCCTCAGCCGGTTAAGAACTAAGGACTTGGCCGGCTTCGTCCGTCACCGGGGACGGTGCCCGCGTTCCGCAGGCGGGCGGGGCGCGTGGTCGCGCGGGCTGACCAGGCCGGCCTGGTAGGCGAAGACGACGAGCTGCGCGCGGTCGCGGGCGCCGAGTTTGATCATCGCGCGGCTCACGTGGGTCTTGGCCGTCGCGGGGCTGAGCACCATGGCGGCCGCGATCTCGTCGTTGGACAGGCCGTGCGCGACGAGCGCCACGACCTCCCGCTCGCGCCTGGTGAGGGCCTCCATTCCGGTTGCGGCGACCGCGTCGGGCGGGCGGGCGACGAACTCGCCGATGAGGCGGCGCTGGACCGCGGGCGACAGCAGCGCTTCCCCGCGCATGACCACGCGCAGCGCCTGCAGCAGTTCGGCCGGCTCGGTGTCCTTGAGCAGGAACCCGCTCGCGCCCGCGCGCAGCGCCTGGAAGATGTACTCGTCGAGCCCGAAGTTCGTGAGGATGACGACCCGCACGTGCTCCAGCCGCTCGTCCGCGACGATCTGCCTGGTCGCATCGACGCCGTTGACCCCGGGCATCTGGATGTCGATGAGCGCGATGTCCGGGCGGTGCCGGACGGCGAGCGTGACCGCCTGCTGCCCGTCGGCCGCCTCGGCGACTACCTCGATGTCGTCTTCCGCGTCGAGCAGGGACCGGATGCCGCTGCGGATGAGCGGCTGGTCGTCGGCGAGCAGGACCCTGATCATCTGTTATTTCCGTACGGGCAGTTCCGCCTGGACCCGGAAGCCGCCGCTCTCCCGCGGCCCGGCCTGCAGGCGCCCCCCGAGCGGGTGAACCCGCTCGTGCATGCCGGTCAGCCCCAGGCCGGGACCGGGCGACGGGGCCGCGGTGCCCGTACCGTCGTCGTCGACCTGCACGGTCAGGGCGTCACCGCCGTAGTGCAGGTGAACACTGGCACGTGCGGGTCCCGCGTGGCGGCTGGTGTTGGTAAGCGCTTCCTGGACGATCCGGTACGCCGCCTGGTCGACGTCGGGCGGAAGCGGCCGCCGGGTGCCGGTGACCCGCACCGTGACGGGCAGGCCGGCGGAGCGCGTACGTGCCACCAGGCCGTCCAGCTGGGTCAGGCCGGCGCTGCCGCGGGGTTCGGTGCGGCCGTCGTCCCGGCTGCCGTTTAGCCGGGCGCGGCGGTCACCGCCGCCGGCGGTGCGGTAACTTCCGGTACTGCTGCTGCGCAGTGCGCCGAGCGCGGTGCGCAGTTCCCGGCCGGCGTCCGCGGCCGCCTCGGTGATCGCCAGCAGCGCGGGCGGTACCTCCTCGCCGCGCTTGCGCGCCAGGTGGACCGCCACGCCGGCCTGGACCTGAATCACCGAGATGCTGTGCGTCAGGGAGTCGTGCAGTTCACGGGCGATGCGCAGCCGCTCCTCCACGGCCCTGCGCCGGGCGGCCTCGTCCCTGGTCCGCTCGGCCTCCTCGGCCCGCTCCTCGGCCTCGTGAAGAGCGATCCGCCACATCACGAACGCCGCGCCCATGCCGCCCGCCGAGATAACCCAGGCGGCTTTGTGCAGCGCGGAGTGGAACCGTCCGCGGCTGTGATCGGCGCTCATCCTCCGAGCCTACGTGCGGCCCCGGCCCGGGGCATCGGCCCGGCGTGGCTATTTCCGGCTACTCCCGGCGGCGTAGTTCCGCGCCTGCGCGCGTCCGTCCGGCTGAGCGGGAAGTCGGTTCCGTCGCCCGACGACACAGCGGGCGCAGGCCGGCACCATCGGTTCCATGTCCTCTACACCGGCTACACCCTCGACATCGTCAAGCTCCGGGGCCCGGGCCGCGCTCGGGCCTCCTGCCGTCATCCGGCCGGGCCTGCCGCCCGGCGTCATCGTGGCCATGTCGTGCCTGGCGCAGTTCATGGTCGTGCTCGATTCCGCCATCGTCACCCTCGCCCTGCCGCAGATGCGGGCCGGCCTCGGCCTTTCCGCCGGCGAGCAGCAGTGGGTACTCAGCGGCTACCTGATCAGCCTCGGCGGGTTCCTGCTGCTGGCGGCCCGGGCCGGCGACCTGTTCGGCCGCAAGCGGCTGTTCCTGTTCGGCGCGGTGACCTTTACCGCCGCCAGCATGGCCGGCGGGCTGGCCGCCGACCCGGCGATGCTGCTGGCGGCCCGGGCCGTCCAGGGCACGGGGGCGGCGGCGCTGGCCCCCGCGAGCCTGAGCCTTATCACCGCCACTCTTACCGACGAGCGGCAGCGGCAGCGCGCGCTGACCCTGTGGAGCATCATGGGCGGGCTGGCCGGGGTGGCCGGGATCGTCCTCGGCGGCGTGCTGACCGCCGAGCTGAGCTGGCGCTGGGTGCTCTTCATCAACGTTCCGCTCGGCGTCGCGCTGCTCGCCGCCGCCCTGGCTGCCCTGCTCCCGGCCCCGGCCCGGGCCCAGCGGGTGCGGCTCGACGTCGCCGGCGCCCTCACCGCCACTCTCGGGATCGGGGCGCTGACCTACGGGCTCTCGCAGGCCTCCTCCGGCGGGTGGGGATCGGCGGGCGTCGTGACAGGACTGGCCGGCGCCGGGGTGCTGCTCGTCGCCTTCGCGGCGGTCGAGGCCGTCGGCTCCCGGCCGCTCATCCCGCCGGCGCTGTTCCGGCTGCGCGGCCTGAGGGCGGGGAACCTGCTCATGCTCTGCCTGGGGGCGACCATGACCGCTGCTTTCTTCTTCCTTTCCCTGTACCTGCAGGAGGCTGTCGGCTACAGCGCCCTGCGGGCGGGCCTGGCCATGCTGCCCACGGCCGTCGTCATGATCGCCGGCGGCCTTGCCTCCAGCCGGCTCGTTCCCGTCGCCGGCCCGCGCCTGCTGCTCCTCGCGGGCGCGCTCGTCACCGCGGCCAGCCTCGCGTGGCTGACCGCGGTGCCTGCGCACCCCGCCTACCTGGCGCACATCCTCGGGCCGGCCCTCCTTGCCGGGGCCGGGATGGGCCTTATGCTGCTGCCGGCCACGCTCAGCGGCACGAACGGGGTTCCGGTGAAGGACGCCGGGGCGGCGGCGGGACTGCTCAACAGCTCCCGCCAGGTGGGCGGCGCCCTCGGCCTGGCGGCGCTGGTGAACATCGCCGCGACCGCGGCCAGGAACGATGCGGCTCACGCGGGGTACCCGGGCAGCCTCGTGCACGGCTACCATGTCGCGTTCGCTGTCGATGCGGCCGTCATGGTCGTCGCCGGGCTGCTGGCGCTGGCGCTTCCCGCCGGGGCCGCATCCGCCGCTTCGCGTCAGTCCGGGAAGGACGGCTGAGCATGCAGGAGCAGGAGCAGGAGCAGGGGCGCCGGCCAGGCACCGGCATTACGCTCAACGCCTTCCGCCTGAACACGGCGGTGAACCACGTGATGTTCGGCGGGCGGCGCGGGCGCGTGTACGGCCGGCTGGTCGCCCTGAGCGGGGTGCGGCCGGGAGACGCGGTGCTCGACGTCGGGTCGAGCAGCGGGTACCTACCCGCCGGCTGGCGGCCGTCGCCGGCCCGTCGGGCCGCGTGCTGGGGGTGGACCCGGCGGAGCCCGCCATCGCCTGCGCACGGCGCCGCGCGCTGCCCGGCATGTCCTTCGCCGTAGGGGTCGCGCAGGACCTCAGCCTGCCGGACGAATCGTTCGACGTCGTCACCTGCACGCTGGCGATGCACCATATTCCGGCGCGCGACCGCCCGGCCGCTTTCGCGCAGATGTACCGGGTGACCAGGCCCGGCGGCAGGCTGCTGGTCGCGGACTTCGGGGTGCTTCCCGTTCAGCCCGGGGGCTGGCGGGCCCGGCGGGGGGACGCGGCGGGCCCGTTCGGGAGGCTGGCCGCCGCGGCCGGGTACGAGGCCGGGTCAGCCGGGAAGCTGCCGCTGCTCAGCTACCTGCTGGCCGTCCGCCCGCTGGCCCGCGACGGGAAGCTCGCCCGGACCTGAGATCCGGCCGCCGGCGGCCGGCGCTGCGCTGTCGCGGGTTTCCGCCCGTCTCCGGCTCCCGGAGACGGGCGGCCGTTGATGCCGGATGCTTAAGGCCTCCGCGGCCGCGCGCAACGCCGTGCCCTCGCTGTCTTCGCGGCGGTCTCCGGCGGCGCCGCGTCCGCGGCGCGGGAAGGGTGCCCGGACAGCGGGCCGGCTCAGTCGAGGGCCCGGCGCATCATGGTCAGGTCGAGCCAGCGGCCGAACTTGGTGCCGACCTCGCGGGCGGTGCCGACGAGCTCGAAGCCGAGCCGCCGGTGGAGGGCGAGCGACCGGGCGTTGGACGACTCGATGCAGGCCATCATCACGTGGGCGCCGGATGCGGCGGCGCCCGTGACCAGGGTGGTGAGCAGTTCGGTGCCGAGGCCGCGTTCCTGGTGGCCGCCGGCCAGGTACACGGAGTCCTCGACGGTGCGGCGGTAGCCGTTCCCTGCGCGCCACGGCGCCCAGCTGGCGTAGCCGATCACCTGGCCGCCGGCCTCGGCGACGTAGGCGGAGCGGCGGGCGAGGTTCTCGGCGAGCCAGGTGCGCGCGTCGCCGGGCGACACGGTCTGCGTCGTCCACGCGGCGGTGGAGTGCTCGATCACGTGGTTGCGGATCGCGCGGACCGCTTCGGTGTCGGATGCCTCCGCCAACCTGATCTTATATAGTGGATCCATGTCTACTATAGTAGATGCGATGAGGGTTCCCGGGGAACGGGCGGTGTTCGGTGAACGGCTCCGCGCGCAGCGGCGGGCCAGGGGCTGGCCGATCGAGCGGCTCGCCGCGGCATCGGGCGTCTCCCGCGCGATGATCAGCAAGATCGAGCGCGGTGAGAGCAGCCCGACCGCGGTCGTGCTCGGCAAGCTGTCGGCCGCCCTCCAGCTGAGCGTCACGGAACTGCTCGCGCCCGGCCCGGCGGAGCCCCGGCCGGGCGGTCAGGAGGGAACCGCGGCCGCCGGCCTTCCCGGCGGCCCGGCCGCCCGGGGCGGTGCGGTGCGGCGGGCCGCCGGGACGCCGCAATGGCGCGACCCGGACACCGGCTACCTGCGCCGGCAGATCTCTACGCCGCGGTTCCCCGCCGCGGTTACCGAGGTCGTGCTGCCGCCCGGCGCCCGCGTCCCCTACCCGGCCGGGGCGTACGCGTTCATCGCCCAGCTCGTGTGGGTGCTGTCCGGCGAGCTGACGCTCAGCGACGGGCCGGCCGAGCATGTCCTGGCGGCAGGCGACACGTTCGAGCTCGGCGAGCCCAGGCCGCGCGAGTTCCGCAACGACGGCGCCGGCGACTGCCGCTACCTCGTCGTCGTCACCCGCACGGCGGCCCCCTGATCCGGCCGGCCGCAGGCGCGGGCGGGGGACAAGATGCCCGCCTTCGCCGCGTCCGGCTGAGCCCGGGCTGCCCTCCCCCGGCTGCGTCACGCTGACCTGAGGAGAGGCAGCCGGATTCGTTCGGGATACCGCTGTTGAGCCGCGGCCCGGCGGGAACGTAGACAGCAGGGCCCGCCGGGCCGGACCGGGACCGCCGCCGGCAGCGGGCGGCTGCGAACCGGGCGCTCAACCGCAACGGAGGCAGTGCCGTGGCCGTGCCGGACGGGGAGGGGCCGCCGAACCGCCGGGGGCGGCCGCTCCGGCTGACGACCCGGGTGCGGGCCTACCTTGTCATGATGGGCGTGTGCGTGCTGCTGATCGTCCTGGCGTGGACCTTGATCTGGCGGTTCTCGGTCACCGCGGCGGTGGCGATGTCCGCGGTGGCGCTGGTGGTCCCGCCGTTCGCGGCGATCGTCGCCAACGCGGGCCCGGCCAACCGGCAGTAACCGCGCGGGCGGCCGGCGCGCCGGACCGGGCAGCTAACCCGCGGGGCGCGGGCTGGCACTATAGAGCGTGCGAAGCCCGTGCCCGCGAGAGCCCTCAGACGCTGACCTGGTGCGTGCGGCCCTGGCCGGGGAGAAGCCGCCGATGGCGGAGCTGCTGCGCAGGCACGGGGACACCGCCGCGGCCCTCGCCGCCCGGGTCCTGGGCTCGCCGGACCTGGCCCGCGACGCGGTGCAGGAAGCCGCGATCGCGGCGATGACCGACCTGGGCCGGCTGCGCTCGCCGGAGCGGTTCGGGCCCTGGTTCTGCGGGATCGCGCTCAACGTGGCGCGCCGGTGGCTGCGGCAGCTGCGGCCGGAGGCAGCCGGGCTGAGCCCCGGCCTGCCGTCGGCGGACCCCGGCCCGGCGGAGGCCGCGGAGGCCGCCGACACCGCCGCCCGGGTACGCGACGCCATCGGGTCGCTCCCCGGCGGCCAGCGGCAGGCGGTGCGCCTTTTCTACCTCCAGGGCCTCAGCCACCGCGAGGTGGCGTCGGAACTCGGCATCTCGGCCGGCGCCGTCAAGGCCCGGCTGCACCAGGCGCGGGCCGCGCTGGCACCCAGGCTCTCCGCGCTCAGGACACCGCAGGCACCACGGGAACAGCAGGAGGACACGATGACAGCAGGCACCGGGACCGGGGCGGCGGAATGGGCCGAGGTCCGCGTCGCAGAGATCAGGCGGACCCGGGACGAGGCCCCCGGCACGGGTGCCCGCGAGCACGTCATGATCCTGGCCGAGTGCGGCGGCGACCGGACGCTGCCCATCTGGATCGGGCCGGCCGAGGCGACTGCCCTCGCCCTGGCGCTCGAGTCGGCAGAGACGCCGCGCCCCTTCCCCTACAAGCTGGCGGCCGGCCTGGTCGAGGCGGCCGGCTCCCGGATCGGCGAGGTGCGGATCACCCGGCTCAGCGACGCTGTCTTCTACGCGTGCGTGATCGTGCCCGGCCCGGACGGCCCGCGGGAGGTCGACGCACGGCCGAGCGACGCGGTCAACCTGGCCGTGGCGTGCGGGGCGCGCCCATCTTGCTGAACAGCGGGCTGTTCGGCGCCGTTCACCCGGCGGGCTCGCCGTGGGAGCTGCTGGCGGCCACCGCGGAGATCGTTGCCGAGCACCGGGAGCGGGACGCCGCCGCGGCCCGCGGCTGGGGCGCCCTGCCCGCTCCGGAGCCGGGCGGGGCGGCCGGGTGACACCGGGCCGCCGGGCCCGGCGGCGTGCCCGCTGCTAGGCGGTCAGGTAGCGGCGCAGGACGTCCGGGTCGGGGCCGGCGCCGAGTCCCGGCCCCTGCGGTACCCGGATCCGGCCGTGCTCCGGCACGAGGGCGGGCCCGCAGGGCAGGGCCTCCAGGGCGGAGCAGCGCCATTCGATCATGGCGTCGGCGGTGCCGAGCGCGGCCGTCACGTGCACCGCGGCCAGCAGCCCGGGGCCGTGGTAGAAGGTGTGCGGCAGCACGGCGGCGCCGGCGGCCGCCGCGACCGGGAAGACCTTGCACAGCTCGGTGACGCCGCCCATCTTCGCCGGGCTCGGCTGGACGAAGTCGACGGCGCGTGCCAGCAGCCGGCCGAAGTCCAGCAGCGTCGACGTGTTCTCTCCGGCGGCGACCGGGATGCCGCAGGCGGCGCGCAGCCGGGCGAGTCCGTCGTAGTCCTCCGGCGGCCACAGCGGTTCCTCCAGCCACTTCAGGCGGGCGTCCCTGAGCTCTTCCGCCATCGCCGCTGCCTGGTTCAGCGTCCAGGGGCAGTTCACGTCGAGTATCAGCTCCGCACCGGGCCCGGCCTCCGCGCGGGCGGCGCGGACCGCGGCGGTCTCCCGTTCGTGCAGCTTGACGGCGGTGAACCCGGCGTCGAGGGCCTGCCGGACGGCTGCCCTGACCTGGTCCGGGCCGCCGCAGGGGTCCAGGCTGGCGTAGCAGGGCAGGCTGGTGCCGCCGGCCCCGCCGAGGAGCTGGTGCAGCGGGACGCCCGCCGTCTTGCCGGCGATGTCCCACAGGGCGGTGTCGACAGCGGACAGCGCGTGGATCACGGGACCCGACCGGCCGAAGACCTGCAGCTTCTCCTGGACGGTACGCATGAGCGGCCCGATCCGCGCCGGGTCCTGCCCGGCGCACAGCGGGCCGACGAGGTCGTGGACCGCCCGCCGGGTCACCGGCACGGCCTCGAACCCGAATGCCTCCCCCCACCCCGTGTACCCGCGGGCGGTCGTCACCTTGACCAGGAGGGAGTCCACGGGCGGCCGGGTTTCAGCGGCGTCTTCGCGGAACGGGATGCGCAGCGGGAAAGTCTCGATGGCGGCGATGGCGTCTGCGTCCACCCACTGAATGTCGCCGGCCGGCGCGGCGCCGGTCAACCGGCCCGCGGGAACCGCGCGGCGGAACGTCCCCACATCCTCGCGCCCGCCGTGTTCGAGCGGGCGTGCGAGCTCCTCGCCGGGCTCTACCCGGCGGGCTGAGCCCCGCGATGCCCGCGGGCCGCGCGTGCGTGCCCGGGTCCGCCCGCCGGGCCGGGCGGGCGCCCGTCTTATGATGCCGCTGTAGGGGACGGCACAGGCGAGCGCGCCGGCGGCGCGCGGGATCCCGGCGGGAGCGGCGCATGCCCGAGGTCAGGCGGCCCAGGCACTGCCGGCACTGCCTGGGCGACGGCTGCCCCGGCGACTGCCTGCTCGGCGACGGCCAGTGCATCCACGGCTGGAACGGGAAACGCCCCGCCGGGGTGACATGGCGGCTGCTGCTGACCCGCCGCTGGTGGCACCGTGTCCTGTGGGGCGGCGCTTCCCGGTGGCACGGGCAGTGAGCGCGGCCGGGCGGCCGGGACGCGGCTGAGCCGGGCGGCCTGCCGGCGGTTCGTTCTGCCCTTCACCGGGAATTACCCCAGGTCAAGGGTCGCAACTGGTGATTTCACGGGGTGCCGCGGGGGCGGCGGGGGCACGGGGGGGCTATGCGGACGGACGGCCGGCACCGCGCGCTGCCGGGGGCGCGGGCCGAGCCGGGACGGCGGGCTGCGGCGGACGGGGCCGGGCAGGAGGCCCTGCCCCCTAGCCCGGCGGGGCGGGGCTAGGGGGGCGCCGTGGACGTCACCCAGGGGCTGCAGAGCCTCCTCGCCGTCTTCCTGGTGGCCGCCCTCACGCCGGTCATCGCGGCGGCGCTGCCCGGCCCGCGGATCCCGCAGGTCGTGTTCTTCCTCGCCGGCGGCGTCGTCATCGGGCCGCACGCGCTGGGCGTGGCCGACACCGGGAGCGTCCAGCTGGTCGCCAACGTCGGGCTCGGGTTCCTGTTCCTGCTGGCCGGCTACGAGCTCGACCCGGCGCTGCTGCGGCAGCGGCCCGGCCGGCTCGCGATCGCCGGCTGGCTGGTCTCCGTGGCGCTGTCGGTCGGCGCGGTGGCGGGCCTCACCGCGGCCGGGTTCGTGAAGGACTACGTGCCCATCGGGCTGGCGCTGACCACCACCGCGCTCGGCACGCTGCTGCCCATCCTGCACGACAGCGGCATGCTGGCCGGGGACTTCGGCCGGTACGTGTTCGCCGCCGGCGCGGTCGGCGAGCTGTTCCCGATCGTGGCCATCGCGGTGTTCCTCACCCAGGGCAGCCACTTCGCCGCGCTGGCGTCGGTCGCCGCGGTCGGGCTGCTGGCGCTCGCGCTCAGCGCGGTCCCGTTCATCGCCCGCAGCGAGCGGCTGCGGTCGATCATCCGGGAGGGGCAGAACTCGACCGGCCAGGTCATGCTGCGCTGGTCGGTCGTGCTGCTGTTCGCGCTGCTCGTCATCGCGGCCAAGTTCGGCCAGGACGTCGTCCTCGGCGCGGTGATGGCCGGCATCGTGCTGCGCGGCTGGACCCGGCGGATGGGCATCGACGTCGCCGGGCTCGAGGAGAAGTTCGACGCCGTCGGGTACGGGGTCTTCATCCCGGTCTTCTTCGTCTCCTCGGGGATGACGCTCGACATCGCCGGGATCGCGCAGAACCCGCTGCGGCTCATCGTGTTCTTCCTCCTGCTGCTGTTCATCAGGGGCCTGCCGTCGCTGGTCGTCTACCGGCGGGTGCTGCCGCTGCGGCAGCGGGCGGAGATGACGTTCATCACCGCGACGGCGATGCCGCTGCTCGTCGCGCTCGCCGAGATAGGGCTGCGGGACGGCAAGATGCTGCCCGCCAACGCCGCCGCGCTGGTGGGCGCGGGAGCGCTGTCGGTCCTGGTGTTCCCCGCCGTCGCCACCGCGCTGGCCAGGAAGGACCAGGCCTCAGCGGCCCCTGCGCCGGCCGCGGGGGCAGCGGCGGAGCACGTTCCGCGGACCCGGCACCCGGCGGACGGCCTCATGCCCTGGCACCGCTAGGCCGCGGCGGGCGGCCGGGGCCCGGCCCGCCTGCCCGGCCGGCCCCGGTACGGGGCGCCGCCCCCGGGCGCCCGGCGCGGCGAGGGCTCCGTGCCCGCCCCGGCCGCGGCTAGCATGGTGAGGCCCCGGCAGGCGGCGGGTACGACGAGGGCGCCCGCCGAGCGAGGAGACACGATGAGCACGGGCACCAGGCCGGCGCGCAGCCGCCGCCGCCGACAGCCACGGCCTGATCCGGGTGCACGGCGCGCGCGAGAACAACCTCAAGGACATCAGCGTGGCGATCCCGAAGCGCCGTCTGACGGTGTTCACCGGCGTCTCCGGCTCGGGCAAGAGCTCCCTGGTGTTCGGCACGATCGCCGCCGAGTCGCAGCGGCTGATCAACGAGACCTACAGCGCCTTCGTGCAGGGCTTCATGCCGGCGCTGGCGCGGCCCGACGTCGACGTCCTGGACGGGCTGACGACCGCGATCATCGTCGACCAGCAGCGGATGGGCACCGACCCGCGCTCCACGGTCGGCACCGCCACCGACGCCAACGCGATGCTGCGCATCCTGTTCAGCCGGCTCGGCGAGCCGCACATCGGCTCGCCGAAGGCGTTCTCGTTCAACGTCGCGCTCGGTCAGCGGGGCGGGCGCCGTCACCTTCGAGCGCGGCGGGCAAGACCGTGAAGGAGAAACGCAGCTTCTCCATCGCCGGCGGCATGTGCCCGCGCTGCGAGGGCCGGGGCTCGGTCTCCGACATCGACCTGGCCGAGCTGTACGACGACGGCAAGTCGCTCAACGAGGGCGCGCTCACCATCCCCGGCTACACCCCCGGCGGCTGGGGGTACCGGCTGTACAGCGAGTCGGGGTTCTACGACCCGGACAAGCCGATCGGCAAGTTCACCAAGAAGGAGCTGAACGACTTCCTGTACCACGAGCCGGTGCGGATGAAGATCGGCGGCATCAACCAGACCTACGAGGGCCTGGTCGTCCGGCTGCAGCGGTCTGTCCTGTCGAAGGACACCGACGCGATGCAGCCGCACATCCGCGCCTTCGTGGACCGCGCCGTCACCTTCGCGGTCTGCCCGGACTGCGACGGCACCCGGCTGTCCGAGGCCGCCAGGTCCTCGAAGATCAAGCGGGATCAGCATCGCCGACGCGTGCGCGATGCAGATCAGCGACCTGGCCGGCTGGACCGCGCGGGCTCGGCGAGCAGTCGGTCGGCGCCGCTGCTCGCCACGCTGCGGCAGACCCTCGACTCGTTCACCGAGATCGGGCTCGGCTACCTGTCGCTCGACCGGACCGTCGGGCACCCTGTCGGGCGGCGAGGCGCAGCGCGTCAAGATGATCCGCCAGCTCGGCTCCTCCCTCACCGACGTCACCTACGTCTTCGACGAGCCGACCGTCGGGCTGCACCCGCACGACATCGCGCGGATGAACGGCTGCTGCTGCGGCTGCGGGACAAGGGCAACACGGTGCTCGTGGTGGAGCACAAGCCGGAGACGATCGCGATCGCCGACCACGTCGTCGACCTCGGCCCCGGCGCGGGCACCGCGGGCGGCGGCGTCTGCTTCGAGGGCACCGTGGCGGGCCTGCGGGCCAGCGGCACCGTCACCGGCCGGCACCTCGGCGACCGGGCCAGGCTCAAGCCGCGGGTCCGGACGCGCGCCGGCGTGCTCGAGATCCGGCGACGCCGCCGCGCACAACCTGCGCGACGTCGAGCGTCGACGTCCCGCTCGGGGTGCTGTGCGTCGTCACCGGCGTGGCCGGGTCGGGCAAGAGCTCGCTCATCCACGGTTCGGTCCCGAGGGACGCGGGCGTCGTCTCCGTCGACCAGGGGGCCATCCGCGGCTCGCGGCGGAGCAACCCGGCGACCTACACCGGCCTGCTCGACCCGGTCCGGGGCGCGTTCGCCAAGGCCAACGGCGTGAAGCCGGCGCTGTTCAGCGCCAACTCCGAGGGCGCGTGCCCGGACTGCAACGGCGCCGGCGTCATCTACACCGACCTGGCGATGATGGCCGGGGTCGCCACCGTGTGCGAGGAGTGCGAGGGCAAGCGGTTCCAGGCGGCGGTGCTCGGCTACAAGCTCGGCGGCCGGGACATCAGCGAGGTGCTCGCCATGCCGGCGGAGGAGGCACGGGAGTTCTTCGGAACGGGGGCGGCGAGTCTGCCGGCCGCCCGGGCGATCCTGGACCGGCTGGCCGACGTGGGGCTCGGCTACGTCAGCCTCGGGCAGCCGCTCACCACGCTGTCCGGCGGCGAGCGGCAGCGGCTGAAGCTGGCGGCCCGCATGGCCGAGAAGGGCGGCATCTACGTGCTGGACGAGCCGACCGCGGGCCTGCACCTCGCCGACGTGGAGCAGCTGCTCGGCCTGCTCGACCGGCTCGTCGACGCCGGCAAGTCGGTCATCGTCATCGAGCACCACCAGGCGGTCATGGCGCACGCCGACTGGATCATCGACCTCGGTCCCGGCGCCGGGCACGACGGCGGCCGGGTCGTCTTCGAGGGCACCCCGGCGGGCCTGGTCGCCGCCCGCTCCACCCTCACCGGCGAGCACCTCGCCGCGTACGTCGGCGCCTGACCCCGGTGCGCGGCGCCCCGGCCGCGCGCCGGCCTTACCGCCTCGCCCCGGGCCGCCGGGCCTGGCGCGGAGGTGCCTGCGGCGGAACGCCGGCCGCTGTCCCGGTTTCCTTCCGCGGGCCGGCCCGGTCGCCGTCGGCCGGCTCCGGGGCCAGTGCGCCGAGCGCGGCGACCAGGACACCCAGCGGGAGCAGCAGCGACGTCCACGCCACCGCGTAGGCGGCCGGCACCTCGGGCCGGCTCCAGGCCCGGCCGGAGAAGCTCTGCACGACCGCGTCGCCGACGGCTGCGGCCGCCAGGTAGCCCAGTGCCAGCCAGGCGCACCGGTCGGTCCGGGCCCGGTCCCGCCGCTCGCGGCCGCCCGGTGCGCCGGGCGGCGGCCCGTGGCCGGCCTGGCGCGGGATCTGGGCCGCCGCGGGCCGGGGCGGGCGCGGGCCGGCGGCGACCGCGGCCAGGTACAGCAGCACCCCGGCGGCGGCGATGAGCGCGGACACGGCGGCGGGCGGGCCGTGGGGAAGCTCGGCCTGGAGGTAGGTGTAGGTGGAAGTGCACTTCAGCAGCACCACGAAGGCAGTCGCGACGTAGGCCAGGCCGCGCAGGAACCGCAGGATGCCGTGCGTGTGCCGTTCGTAGGCGACGATCAGCCAGGTGAGCGACACGACCGCGACGACCGCGAACGTGCTGAAGATCCCGTCGGTGACCGCCTTCTCCGACGTGGCGCGCAGGCACAGCTCGTCGCCTGCCTGGTCGGAGAGCAGGTACGCGGCCACGGCCAGGCCGACGAACGCGGAGAACTGCAGCTTCAGCGCGTTCGCCGCCTCGCTGCTGTGCCTGGCCGTGCGGACGCTCAGCACCACCACGATGCCGCCGAACAGGAAGCCGGCCAGCACTCCGGCCAGCGCGGACTGGCTGGCTGCGGCGGCAGCGACACTCCAGCCGGCGGAAGTGGCGCACGAGTCGTGGAGCGGCGCCGGGGCCGCGGTCAGCATGCCGCCTGCTGCCGGACGGCCGCGTAACCGCCGGCCTGCGGGCCGGACGCGGCGCCGGGCTCACCGGGCACGGTTCCGATCAACACATTCTGTTACTGTCCAGATGCGGCAAGTATCAATCTCCGTCTCCGGCAGCGGCAGGCGGGGGCGGCAGGTCCCGGCGGCGCGCGCAGCCAGGCCCTGGCGCGGGGCGGCGGGCGGGCCGCCGCGCCGGGACGCCGCGGCAGGGGAGGGCACGGGCCGTGCCGCCGGAGGCGAACGCCGGATCCGTCCCCCTTGCCGCCGGATGACAGAATCGGAGCCGTGGACCCAGCCGTGCTGGAGGCCTTCGGCCTCGACCCTGACGTTCTCCACCTCAACCACGGCGCGTTCGGTGCCGCGCCGGCCGCTGTCCGCCGGGCCGCCGCCGCGTGGCGCGAGCGCGCCGAGCGCAACCCGCACCGTTTCAACCGCGTCGAGGTCAGCGGGCTGGTCGCGGCGGCGCGGGAGCGGGCGGCCGGGTTCCTCGGCGTCGACCCGGCCCGCGCCGCGTGGGTGCGCAACGTGTCCGAGGGAGTGTCGGCGGTGCTCGGCTCGCTGCGCCTGCGGCCCGGCGACGAACTGCTGACCAGCACGCACGGCTACGGCGCGGTCCGCAAGGCGCTCGGCGCCCACGCGGCGCGCGCCGGGGCGCGGGTCGTCGAGGCGTCCTACCCCGTCGGCGCGGACGACGGGGCGATCACGGCGGCGTACGCGGCCGCGTGCTCGCCCCGCACCCGGCTGGCGGTCGTGGACCGGATCACCTCGCCGACCGCCGCCGTGGTGCCCGTCGCCGCGGTGGCCGCCGCCGTCTCCGCCGCCGGGGCGGCGGTGCTCGTCGACGCCGCGCACGCGCCCGGGCAGCTGGACGACGACATCGCGGCCCTGGGCGCCGACCACTGGGTCGGCAACCTGCACAAGTGGGCGTACACCCCGCGCGGCAGCGCGATCCTGTGGAGCCGGCCGGGAGCGGACGTGACGCCGGCCGTGCTCAGCTGGCAGCTGGAGGACGGCTACGCCGCGTCCTTCGACTACCCGGGCACCTGGGACTACGCCGGCTGGCTGGCGGTACCGGACGGCCTGGCGTACTGGGCGGCGCTGGGCGGCTGGGACGCGGTGGCCCGGCACGCCGGCCTGGCGGGCGACGGCCAGCAGCGGGTCGCCGAGGTCCTCGGCGTCCCGCTGCGCCGGCTCCCGGCCGTGCCCGCGCCCGCCATGCGGCTGGTGCCGCTCCCGGACGGCGTCCTCACCGCTCCCGGGCAGGCCGGCCCGTTCTACGAGGCCCTGTCGCGGCGGCGGGTCGAGGCGGCGCCGGTCTTCTTCGGCGGAACCGGGTACCTGCGCATCGCGGCGGCACCCTACAACACCCCGGACGACTACGACCGCCTGGCCGCCGCCGTCCGCGACCTGATCGGCAGGTAGCCGTCCCGGGGACGTTCACCGCGTCACGCCGGCGGGCTGCTCCGCCCCGGCACCGGGGCAGGTGCGGAACCTGCGGGCGCACACCAGGATCCGCGGCGCGCCGCAGCGCGGGCTGCCCCGCTGGCCCAAGACCGCAGTCAACGGCAGTCATCCGAACGGGTCCGTGTTCCACCTGGCACGCACCCCGGGCCCGGAGCCGGGCCCGCCGGGAACGGGCTCTACGCTTTCCCGGTGCGACTTTCCTGCGACGACGCCGGCCGCGGCGAGTGCGTGGTGCTGATCCACGGCCATCCCTTCGACCGGACCCTGTGGGAACCGCAGGCGGCCGCGCTGCGCGGGAGCTTCCGGGTAATCGCGCCTGACCTGAGGGGCTTCGGCCGCAGCCCGGTCACCCCGGGCTGCGTGCTGATGCGGGAGTACGCGGCCGACATCGCGGAACTGCTCGACGCGCTCGGGATCGCCCGGGCGGCACCGGTCGGCCTGAGCATGGGCGGCCTGGTGGCCATGGAACTGGCGGCAGCCGCACCGGAACGGTACTGGGCGCTCGGGCTGGTCGCCACCACGGCGGAGCCGCCCTCGCCGCAGGACCTGCGGGCCAGGGACGAGCGGGCCGGCGCGACCGAGCGCAGCGGGACCGGGGTCCTGGCGGACTACATGCACGCCGGCCTGTACGGGCCGCACTGCCCGCCTGCCGTCCGGGCCCGGGTGGACGCCATGATGGCCGCCGCCCCGCCGGCGGGAGCCGCGGCGGCGCTGCGCGGCCGCGGGCGCAGGCCCGACTACCGGCCCGTGCTCGCCGCCCTCGACATCCCCGCACTGGTCGTGGCGGGAGGCGCGGACCCGTGGTCGGACGCCCGGGTGACGGCTGAGATCACCGCCAGCCTGAGGCGGCCCGAGGTGGCGGTCCTCGACGGCGCGGGGCACCTGCCCAACCTGGAGGCCGAAGCCCGGTTCAACGAGGTCCTGCTCGACTTCCTCGGCCGGCACGCCCCGTGAGGCCGGAGCCGCTGGCTGATTCCGGGGGCCCCGGCGGCGCCCGCCTCAGCCGGCGAAGCCGGCCCTGGCCGCTGCCTTCCTGACAAGGCAGCCGCACTTCGTTACTTTGTCCCGGCACCGGGCGCACGCTGCCCGGATCGCAGCGCTGTGCCCGGCCCGGCCGCCTGCCGCGGCACCGCGCTCACCTCTGCTTACCAGCCGGTGCCGCATCTGCCGCGAACCGGGCACGGTCGCGGTCACCTGCCAGGCAAAGACGGCGGTCACGGTCGCCGGGTAAGCAACGCGAGGTCACCGCCCGGGCAGAGCCGCAGCGCTGCGCCGGATACCGGGAGGCCGCCTCGCGGATGATCACGAAGTGCTGCTGCGGTACCAGCCGGCCGCTCCCTTCCTCAGGCGGCCGGCCCGGGACAGGCCGGCCGCCTCCGGGACAGCTCCCGGAGGCCGGCTACGCGGTAACCGGGCGGGCAGGCCTCCGGGGATGCCGCCGGGCACCCCGGAGGCCCGCCGCGGCGGGCGGGACCTCAGCCCTGCGCCGCCAGCGGCTGGCTCAGCCGCAGGTGGTTGCCGCTGGGGTCGCGGACGGCGGCGTCGCGGACACCGTAGGGCTGGTCGGCGGGCTCCTGGAGGATCTCCGTCCCGGCGGCCCGCAGCGACTCGAACGTCTTGTCCAGGTCACCGACCTGGATGAAGACCGCCAGGTCGCCCTTGGCGACGATCTCGCGCATCGCCTGCCGGTCGGCCGGCGGGATGTGGTGGTCCACGGCGGCCAGCAGCAGGTCGTGGCCGTCGCCGGGGGCGTGGACGGTCAGCCAGCGCATCTCCGGCCCCATCGGGACGTCGTCGCGGACCTCGAAGCCGAGCCGCCCGGTGTAGAAGGCGAGCGCCTCGTCCAGGTCGGTGCAGTACACGGGGGTGTGCGTGATGGAAAGTGACATGCCAGCGACCTTACGCGCGGCCGGCCGCGGGCGCTTCTCCGATCCTGCACGGCTGCGCGACCCACCCCGGGCGCGCCCAGGCCCGCGCCAGGCACGGCGGGACCGGGGCGAGCCGCGAGTGGTCACGCGCCCGGTAGGCGGACGGCGGCTCGCCGACCAGGCGCGCGAACGTCGAGCTGAAGGAGCCGAGCGAGGTGAATCCCACGGCCATGCACACGTCGGTCACGGACATCCGGCCGCGGCGCAGCAGCGCCATCGCCCGTTCCAGCCGCCGCGCCTGCAGGTACCCGTACGGCGTGTCGCCGTAGGTCTCGCGGAACCGGCGGGAGAACAGCGACGGCGACATGAGCGCCGCGCGTGCCATCGAAGGGACGTCCAGCGGCCGCGCGTACTCGCGGTCGAGCAGGTCCCGGGCCCGCCGCAGGTGCGCCAGCTCAGCGACGTCCATAGCAGGACCGTACACCGCCGGGGCACGGCGGCGCCGCCCGGTTTTCCGCAGCGGACCGCGCTCAGCCGTTGACAGCGAGCCCGTGCCGGAGTTAAGAAACACATAATCCTTCATAAATCATCACTTCGGTCCACAGCTGAGCATTTCCGTGCGGACTGCGCCGGAATGCCAGGGGAGAGGCCCGGGCTGCCGGGTCTCACGAGGAGGGCGACGGCACATGACAACCCGGAACGCGGCCCGGCGGAGCAGGCTGTGCGCCGCGCTTGCCGCCGGCGCCGCCCTGGCCTGCGTCCCGGCGGTCACCGGAGCGGGCGCCGGCACGGCCCTGGCGGCGGGTTCCGCTCCGCGGGACGTCTCCGCCGCCGCTGCCCAGGCGCTGCCGCAGATCGTGCCGAAACCGGTTTCCGTGACAGCGGGAAACGGGAGTTTCACGGTCAGCGCGGGCACCGCGATAGTCGCGGCCGCGCCGCAGGCAGCGGGCGTCGCGGAAGACCTCGCCGGCTACCTGCGGCCCGCCACCGGCTACCAGCTGCCGGTGACGGCCGGCGCCGGCGGGCCGGGCGACATCACGCTGGCGCTCGGCAGCCAGGACGCGGTGCCCGGGGATCCCGACGGGGAAGGCTACCGGCTGAGCGTGACGCCGGGCGGCGTCACGCTCAGCGCCGCCACCGCGCACGGCCTGTACGACGGGGTGCAGACGATCCGCCAGCTGCTGCCGGTGTGGATCGACAGCCCCTCGCCGATGCCCGGCCCCTGGTCCATGCCGGCCGTGCAGGTCACCGACTACCCGCGCTACACCTACCGCGGGGTCATGCTGGACATCGCCCGGCACTACGAGTCCCCGGCCGCCGTCGAGCAGCTGATCGCCCAGGCCGCCGCCTACAAGATCAACGTCTTCCACCTGCACCTCAGCGACGACCAGGGCTTCCGCATCGTCATCAACGGCTTCCCGGACCTGACCGCGATCGGCGGCCAGGGCTCGGTCGGCACCGGCGGGCGCACCGAGGACCCGGGCGGCTACTGGACCCAGGCCGAGTACA
The DNA here is from genome assembly GCA_963785645.1 of uncultured Actinomycetota bacterium. Taxonomy (GTDB): domain Bacteria; phylum Actinomycetota; class Actinomycetes; order Streptosporangiales; family Streptosporangiaceae; genus Trebonia. The sequence continues at coordinate 43,737 of CAWAWG010000007.1, read as the reverse complement.
AGGCCGTCGTCGCCGACGCGCAGGCGCACTTCATGACGCTGATCCCCGAGGTCGACTCGCCCGGGCACGACAACGCGATCATCATGTCGGAGTACGGCGACACCGCCAACCCGCTGCTCGACGGCCACCCGCAGGACATCAACTGCAGCGCCAGCAGCCCGCCGCAGTGGGACTACACCGAGGACGTCGGCTACAGCGCGCTGTGCCCCGCCAGCGCGAACACCTGGACCATCATGAGCGCCGTCATCGGCCAGATCGACGCCATGACACCGGGCCCGTACTACGACCTGGGCGGCGACGAGGTGCCCTCGACGCTCCTGTCCCAGTCGCAGTACGCCGGGTTCGTCAACGAGGAAGCCGGCATCGTCGCGGCCGGGGGCAAGACCGTCATGGGCTGGGCCGACGTGGCAGGCCCGGGCACCGACATCAAGGACCCGGCCGTCGCCGAGTACTGGAACCCGGACTCCGGCTCCGACCCCGGCACCGTGACCGCCACCGAGGCGGCGGCCAAGGGCATGCAGGTCGTGATGGCCCCGGCCGACCACGCCTACCTGGACCAGAAGTACGTGTCGGGCAGCGCCGGGAACGTGCCGCCCGCCCTCGGGCAGAACTGGGCCTGTCCCGGCGGCTGCGACGTCGACCAGTTCTACAACTGGGACCCGGGCAGCTACGTCACCGGGGTGACCGGCCGCAGCGTGATCGGCGTCGAGGGCGCGATGTGGAGCGAGACCGTGACCAGCCTCAGCCAGGTCGACTACATGGTCTTCCCGCGGCTGCCCGCCCTCGCCGAGGTCGCCTGGTCCCCGGCGGCGGACCGCACCTCCGTCAGCAGCCCCGCCTACCTGGACTTCCTGGGCAGGCTGGCCGCGCAGGGCGGCCGGTACCTCGCCGCCGGGCAGAACTTCTACCCGTCGGCCGAGGTCCCGTGGCGGCTCGACCTCGCCGCCGGCGGCGCCGCGGCAGGCCCCGGCGGCTTCAGCGGCACCGTGGCGACGCTGGCCGCCCCCGGCCGGGCGGCCGGCGCGGTCAGCGCCACCGTCAGCTGGGGCGACGGGACCAGCTCGCCCGGCGCGGTCAGCGGCCCGCCGGCCACCGCGGACTCGGTCAACGGCCTCTACTCGGTGGCGGGCAGCCACCGCTACGCGCGCCCCGGCGTGTACAGCGCCAGCGTGACGGTCAGCGCATCCGGAACCGCCGCCGTCACGGCCGGCTTCACCGTCCGGGTCAGCTGAGGCCCCGGCCGCCGCGGCCGGGGCCGCGCTGCCCCGCCGCGGGCGGCCCCGGGCTGAACTGGTTCCGGCCGGCCGGGTAGTGCCGGAGGTAGTCCTGGTCCCCGGCCCCGGCCTCCCGGAAGGGGCCTGCGTCGCTGACCCTGGTCACGACCTTGCCGTGCCAGAGGCCGGAGGCGTCCGCGGCGGCGACCGTCTCCTCGGCAACCTGGCGCTGCCGGGCGCTCGTGCAGAAGATCTCGGAGCGTTGACGCGCTCTCGCGCCTGAAGGCGGGAGATTCAGCCCGTGCCGGCTCATGCGGCACCTCTGCGGCTTCCTGTTTCAACGGCCTGCGCCGCTGCGGGCAGCGGTCTTACCTGGCCTCCACGGGCGTTTTCGGCCTCCCTGCGTCCCAGGGCGGCGATGTTCCTCGCGGCGTTCACGTCCCGGTCATGGACGGCCCCGCACTCCTTGCAGGTCCGCTCACGGACCGCGAGCGGCTTAGGGCCGTCCTTGGCGCCGCACGCCGAGCAGACCTGGCTGGCGGGCTCGAACCGGCCGATCCTGCGGAACTCCCGGCCGTACAGCCTCGCCTTGTACTCAAGCATCCCGGTGAACGCCGGCCATCCGGCGTCGTGCACCGGCTTCGCCAGCCGTGTGCGCGCTAGTCATTTCACCGGCAGGTCCTCTGCCGTCACCGCTTGGTTCTCACGGATGACGGTGGCGGAGAGCTTGTGGTGGAAGTCCCTGCGCGCGTCCGCGGCGTGAGCGTGCGCCCGCGCGACCTTCACGCGGGCCTTGTCCCGGTTCCCGCTGCCTGCCTGCTTGCGGGACAGGTCCCGCTGGGCGCGCTTGAGTTTCTTCTCCGCGCGCCGCAGGAAACGCGGGGCGGCGATCTTCGTGCCGTCGTCCATGACGGCGAAGTGACCGGGACCGAGGTCGATACCGCACTCCCGGTCAGACTCCGGCAGCGGCTTCTCCCCGGCTTCGACCGCGAACGACGCGAAGAACCGGCCGGCCGCGTCCCGGATCACCGTAACCGGCGTCGGGGCGGCAGGCAGTTCCCTTGACCAGCGGACAGGTACGTCCCCGACCTTCGGGAGCCTAAGTTTCCCGTTGTCCGGCACCTTGAACCGGGCGCTGGCCGTGAACCGGACGGCCTGCCGCCTGTCTTTGCGGGACCGGAACCGGGGCGGCGCGGCCTCCGGGCCTTTCCGCTTCCCGCTGACCGGGTTGAAGAAGTTCCGGTACGCCGCGTTCAGGTCCGCCAGGGCCTGCTGCAAAACCACCGGTGACACTTCACCCGGCCGTGCCCGCTCAGGCGCGGACCTGGCCTTGGCCGGCCGGGCGGACACGGCTGCGTCCGTGATGTACGGTTCCCCGGCCTCGTGCGCAGCTTCCCGTGCGGCCAGCGCGTCGCTGAACACGACCCGGGCGCACCCGGACGCCCTGGCCGGCGCCTCACGCCGGGCGGGTTCCGGGTACAGGCGGTATCCGTACCGGAGCTGCACGTGACCGGCATATCTGGCTCACGACCGCAGGCAGCGGTACCAGGACCGGCAGGCACTGTATTTCCGTGCTGCACGCTCATCTGGTTTCCGTCGCGAAGTACCGGCACGGCGTGTTCCAGGGACGGCACCCCGAACGGCCCGAAGAGATCATGCGGGACGCCTGCGCCGGCTCCGGAACGCAGCTGCGCGAGTTCAGCGCAGAGAGCAGCCGCGTGCACCTGCTGGCGAACTTCCCGCCCAGGGCCGCGCTCTCGAAACCGGTCAAAGGGGGTCTCGTCACGGCGGATGCGGCAGGAGTTCCCCGGCCTCCGCCGCCGCTGCCGGCGGGCGAACCGCCTGCGGCCAGGGCCGTACTTCGCCGGGCCGGCCGGCGGCGCTCCCCTCACGGCCCTGCGGCAGTACACCAGGCAGCAGAACCGTCCCGCTTAAGGCACGCCCGGGCCCGGGAGCCCTCCCGCGTCCGCTTCCACCGCCGGCCTGAAGGCCGGCCCGCTAACGGACAACCCGTAGCCGACGCGGGTGGAGACCACGCCCTCGCGGTGGCGCAGCAGTTCCTGCGCCGGCCAGAAGCAGCCCGCGGCGAGGACGGCGGTCTCGGTACTCTCGCCCATCGCTCTCCTTCCTGAGAATAAGAATTTGTTTCGAATATTATCCTCGGGAGGCCCGCTTGCCCTAGGTGCAGCTCACCGGGACATGCCTGTCCGGGCAGCACCCGGCGCGGTACGGCGTGCCCTGCCGTCACGGATTGAGCAGGTGCCCGGCGAGGTAGGTAACCAGCATCGCCAGGCCGCCCATGCCCGCCATGCGGAGCACCGGGACCGCGGCCGGGACGTGCGAAGCCCGCGCGGAGACCCATCCCGTCAGCGCCAGCGCCGCCAGCACCACCGCGAAGGTCACGGGCGCCCTGGACGGGCCGGGGATAAGCACGATCGCCAGCCAGGGCAGCACCGCCCCGGCCGCGAAGGCACCGCTCACCGCCAGGGCGTCGCCGAGCGGGGCGATGCGGGAAGCTGCCGTGATGCCGTGCTCCGCCTCGGCGTGGGCCGCCAGCGCGTCGTGGGCCGTCAACTCGACCGCGACCTGCCTGGCCAGGCCGGGGGACAGGCCCCGCGAGACGTAGAGGCCGGCGAGCTCGTCAAGCTCCGCGGCGGGCGCGGCCTCCAGCTGGGCCCGCTCGGCCGCGAGCTGAGCCGCCTGCCCGTCGTGCTCGGCGCGCAGCTTGGAGTACTCCACGGTCCCCATGGCCAGCGTCCCGGCCACGAGCCCGGCGAACCCGGCGAGCAGCAGCACGCGCGAGCTGGCGCCGGCCCCCGCGAACCCCTCGCAGATCCCGGCTGACGTCAGGATGCCGTCGCTGGCCTCCGGGATATGCGGGCGTACCCACCCGAAGACCCTCATAGCCGCCCCTCAGCCGTCTCGTCTCCCGCAGCTGCCCGCGGCAGGCGGTACGTTCACGCTCCGGCCGGGATCCCGCTGCGGGCCGCCGCTAGCTGCTGTCTACCCAGATCCGAGGCTCCGCCACCAGGATCCCCGCAGCCGCCGCCGCGCCGCCGGAACACCGAACGGCGCTTCTCTTCCGCGGCGCAGGCGGCGGGCCCGGCCGCTAATAAACTGACCGCCGGCACCTGTCGGCGGAAGGACGGAAACGTGGCGCGCAGCCCGGTACGGTGGGGAATTCTCGGAACGGGCGGGATCGCGGCCTCGTTCGCGGCCGACCTGCGGCTGACCGGTTCCGGCGCGGCCGCCGCGGTCGGCTCGCGCAGCCAGGGGTCCGCGGACCGCTTCGCGGACCGTTCGGCATCGCGGCCCGGCACGCCAGCTACGAGTCGCTCGCCGCCGACCCGGGCATCGACGCCGTCTACGTGGCGACGCCGCACCCGCTGCACTGCGGCAACGCGCTCCTGGCCCTCCGGGCCGGCAAGCACGTGCTGGTGGAGAAGCCGTTCACGATGACCGCCGCCGAGGCCCGCGAGGTCGCCGGCGCGGCGCGGGACCGCGGGCTGTTCGCGATGGAGGCCATGTGGACCCGGTTCCTGCCCGGCACGGCCGTCATCCGGGACTGGCTGGCCCGGGGCGTCCTCGGCGACATCGTGACCGTGACCGCCGATCACGGGCAGTGGTTCGCCGAGGACGCCGGCTCCGGCTGTTCGCACCCGGACTGGGCGGCGGCGCCCTGCTCGACCTCGGCGTGTACCCGGTGTCGTTCGCGTCGATGGTCCTCGGCCCGCCGAGCAGGATCGTGTCCATGAGCGACCCGGCGTTCACCGGGGTGGACGCGCAGACGTCGATGCTGCTCGGCTACCAGAGCGGCGCCCAGGCGCTGCTCACGTGCACCCTGCGGGCGAAAAGCCCGACCCGGGCGGCAATCGTCGGCACCGACGCCAGGATCGAGGTCGAGGGGGACTTCTACGCCCCCGCGGCCGTAACGCTCATCCCGCGCAACGGCGATGCGGTACGCGCCGAGCCGGGGCCCGGGGGCCGGGGCCTTTACCACGAGGCCGACGAGGTCGCGCGCCGGCTGGCCGCCGGCGAAACCGAAAGCCCGCTGATGCCGCTGGACGAGACCGTCTCGATCATGGAGACGATGGACACCGTGCTGGCCCAGGCCCGGCGGGACGCGTGAACGGCCGCGTGCCCGGCGGATTCCGCCGGTGCCCGTCCCGGCGGCCGCGACCCGCCGGGACGCGCCGGTCAGCCGGCCAGGCATACGGACAGGGGGCGTCGGCCCCGGTCCGCCCGCTCCGCCCCGGGTACGGCGCCCGCTGCGGTGCGCCGTCCGGAGGCCAGCAGCCGGCGAGGCCGGGCTTCCGGCAAGCGTACGCCTGTGACGCCAGGCCAGGCGGATACCGCGATGATCCAGCCGTGAACCGGCAGGGGAGCACGGACAAGCTCCCTGACTTCAGGCCCGCGCCCAACCAGGGCGGCAACATCGAGCTGTACGAGGTCGAGAACCGGGCCCTCGACCCCGGCGGTCACGTGCTCGCCGCGATGCGGGCACGCGCCCCCTGGGCCGGGCGCACCCTGCTGGACCTCGGGTGCGGCAGCGGGTACTGGCTCGGCTGCTACGCCGGCGAGGCGGCGGAGGTGATCGGGGTGGAGCCCGACCCGCGCCTGCTGCCGCTGGCGGCCGCCCGCGATCCCCGGGCCCGGGTGCTGCGCGGCTCCGCCGAGCACATTCCCCTGCCGGACCGGTCCGCGGACGTGGTGCACGCGCGCTTCGCCTACTTCTTCCCGCCCGGCTGCGACGCCGGGCTGGCCGAGGTGATGCGGGTACTGCGCCCCGGCGGCACGCTCGTGGTCGTCGGGAACGACCTGGGGGCGGGCGAGTTCGCCGGGCTGCTCCAGGCGGCGCAGGGGAAACTGGTGCCGGGCGGCGGGCAGGAGACCGATGCCTGGTGGGCAGCGCGCGGCGCCGACCGGGCAACGGTGCTCAGCTGCTGGCGCTTCGCCAGCAGGACCGACTTCGAGGCCGTGCTCCGCATGGAGTTCCCGCCGGACGTGGCCGGCCCGTGGCTGGCCGCCCGTCCCCGCGCCCTCGGCCTCAGCTACGGCTACACGCTGTTCGCCGTCGGCAAGCCGGACGGGCTGCTGCTGCGCGCCCGGTGACCCGGCCGGCGGCCCGGCGTTCACCCGCAGCAGGCGCACGCGGCCGCCTCTGCGGCCGGCGGGCGCGCCCGCCGGCCGGTCCCGGGGGAGGACCGCGACGGCGACCCCGCCGGGCCGGGCGTGCACGCGATCCGCCCCCTCCCCGCGCACCTCAAGCCCGTGGTTCCGCGCCGGGTTCCTGCTGTCACCGGGCGCCCCGCGGCGGGTAACCGGGAGCGGTGACGCTTCTTCGCCGGGCACGGCAGCTAGCGGCCCGGGCTCAGCTACCCGGCGGGCGGTTCAGTCGCCGAGTGCGGAAAGGACGTGTCCCAGTTCGGTCACGGTCCGGTTGACGTGACCGGGATGCCCGTTGCGCGCGGCTTCCACGCGCCCGGCGACGAGGTGCCGGGCGCGGTAGAGCAGCAGGCGCCACTCGGCATCGCGGCCTGCGGGGCGCCCGCCGTACGCCTGCCAGAATGCGTCCCGCTCCGCCGGCACGGCGCGGGCATCGGCCCGGTACACGGCCCAGTCGGCCAGCGGGTCGCCCCACCATGACCGGTCGCCGTCGACCACGCCGGTGACCGCAGGCTCGGCGGCGTGCGGGTCCAGGAGGATGTTCGCGGTCCACAGGTCGCCGTGCAGCAGCCGGGGGCCGCCGATGTCGTCCACGCGGTCGCGGCAGCGTTCGATGACGGCGCACAGCCGGGCGACATCGCCGGCGGGGAGCGACCGTGCGGCCAGGTCGGCCCGGCTGTCGGCCAGCGACCGGAGCAGCGCGCCGGACCAGCGCGCGTCGGCGGGCGCGGCGAGGGGACCCCAGGCCTCGCCGGCCACGTCGTGGATCCGGCGGGTGACGGCACCGAGCTGGCCGAAGAAGCCCGGCCAGAGCGCGCGGTCGTAAGCCGGGAGCCTGTCCGGGGCCGGGACCCCGGGGAGAAGGCTCTGCACCAGGTAGTCGCGTCCGATGACCTGGTGGGTGAAGTCGGCGCCGAGCACCCGCGGGACCAGCGGCCCGAGTCCCGTGAGCCACGGCGCCGCCGCGTACTCGCTGCGGAGCCAGTGCCGCTCGGACCGCAGCTGCCTGCCGGGGCCGGGAGCTACCCGCAGGACGACCGCGGGGCCCTCGGCCAGCCCGACCCGGAACGCGGTGTTGTAACTGCCCCAGCCCATCTCGGCCGCCGAGCGGATCCCGGCCGGCTCGCCGAGCACCCGGCGGCACATAGCAAGAACCTGCTCGGCGGTCACCGGCTCGCGCGGATCGCCGTCAGGCCGCTCAATCGGACGGAACTCCACCGCCAGATAGTAAGGGACCGGGGCTTCGTTTCGTTACGAGGCCCGGGCTCCTGCGACAGGCTGTCACCTGAACGCCTTCCCGGCCCGGGGCGCGCGCGTGCGGCAGTGATGCGCGCACGCGGCAGGGCCGGCAGTAGCATACAGTCGACTATGCGCGTACATGCCCGGCAGGATGCTGAGACGGGCGGACGGGACCGGGGGAGGGCCCAGGACCGGGCCGCCTGCTTGTGATCCCAGGGGAAGGGAGCAGTACGGTGCTCATGACATCACTGCCCGGGGATCAGGTACCTCTGGCGCGTCGAGCGGGACGGCCGCGTTCCCGTCGCGTACACCTATGAGCTCGACCCGTCGCTGCGCGCGTACGTGCCTACCGGCGTGCACCGCGGCCGCCTCCGCACCGACACCGGCTTCCCGGTGGACTTCGAGCTGGCTGTGCGTCCGGGCCGGCGCTGAGCCGCCCCTTCCGGGCCGCTCCCCTGTGCGCCGATAATGCGCATTATGTAAAGTTGCGGCCGGGGCGCCCTGCTCTGACCGGGTTCCAGCCGGCTGCTGTCCTGTCTTGCCCGGTCTGTTCCGGGTCGCACCGAAGCCGGCCCCGGAACGGCGGTACAGGACCAGCTTCGGTGCGCACGCTGACCGCCCGGCTCGCCGGCATCGAACGCCGCCGCCGCACTGCGCCGGGCTCTTGAGCGGGCGCGCGGCGGGATCGTCACATTCACCGTGGACGGCGTGCCGTCCAGGAGGTCAAGCAGCACCTCGGGGCCAGGGGCGTCAGCGCGGGCGTCTCCCCCGTCGGCTCGGCCCGGTTCGACCTGCCGCACCGCGGGCTGCCCGGCCTCGTCCGCGCCTCCGTCCGCTACTGCAGCACCGGTGCCGAACCGGACCGGCTCGTGACCGCGCTCCCGCCGCCCGGGCCGCAGCGCTAGGCGCTGCGCGCGCTGAGGGGCACCTAGATCTGGCTCGGCGGGGTCTTCGCCGGCACGACGCGGGCCGGCGTCTGCCCTTCTGCCGTCTGCTAGTCGACTGCCGTTGACTATGCCTGTGTGCTAGCGTGACCCGGCGGATGCTCTGGTGGCCAGGGGCGGTGAGGCCGAGGCACTCTGCCTGCTCGCCGGCGATCAAGGCTGGTACCGCAAGGCGGTACCGCTGGCAGGCGAACGGTACGCCGGGCACCTGGATGTGCTGGAGGCAGGCAGGCGATGAGCGGGAGCTGCGCCAGGTGGAGCGACGTACGGGCCGGGGGCCGCGCCGCCGGCCCTCGCACGCCCGCCGGGCAGGCTGAGGGCAAGGCGCTGGCCAGGGAACGCCGCGAGGCGCATATCCGCGGCTGCCGGCTAGCTGAGATGCGCCAGGCGGCCGGGGTCACGCAGGCGGAACTCGCGGAGGCCCTCGGCGTGTCCCAGGCACGCGTGTCCAGGATCGAGCACGGCGAGAACTCCGGCATAGACGTGGTGCGCGCCTGCATCCAGGCGCTCGGCGGCCGTCTTGACGTCACCGCCAGCATCGGCGGCAGGACCTGGCGGCTCGCCTGACGGGACCGCCGGCGCATTCCCGGTAGGGGGGCAGACCAGGTAAGCCGAAAAACGGCAATGGGCAGGTGAGGGGCTGGCAGGCTGCTGCTGGCTGGTTGCAGTTCGGTGAACCTCTCCACAACGGGTGCCCAGCCGTCGTTACGGTGCTTGCGTCCTGGTTCGGGAGGGTTGCGGAGGGCCGGCGGGTTGACGTCGATCGAGCGCACTGCCTATCCGCAGTTCCGGCGTTTCACCACGGCCCGGGTGCTGCACGTGTTCTTCACGCCTTCGTGCCACCTGGTCACGGTTCAAGGCCCAGGCCGAGTACCTGGACGAGGTCGACGAGCTCGGCGACACCGCGTACTGGGTGGAGGGAGTCGCGCCGTCGAAGGTCGCCGACTTCGCCGGGGAGGCAGCCGCCCGGGACATCGACACCCTGTCCGGTTACGGGGACGCCAAGAAGCTCGCCCTGGTGGCGTGCCTGGCCCACACCGCGCGGATGCAGGCCCGCGACGACCTGGCCGAGATGCTGTGCAAGCGGACTGCCTCCGTCGTCAAGAAGGCCAAGGACGAGCTGGAGCAGATCCGGCTCCGCCAGCGGGAGGTGTCCGAGCGGCTGATCGGCACCTACCGCACCGTCCTGGAGCACCTCGACCCGGACGGCGAGACCGCCGGCGGCGAGCCGGGCCAGGGGCCGGCCCGCGCGGTGGCCGCGGTGGAGGAGGCCGGCGGGTTCGCCGCCCAGCTGGCCGACATCGAGGAGGTGCCGGCCTACCACGGCGACAGCTACGAGGTGCTGGTGGACCGGTTCTTCCGCAAGGACCGGGCGGTGATGTTCGAGCTGGCGGGCAAGCTGGAGCTGGTGGCCACCTCCAGCGACGCCTCGGTGCTGACGGCCCTGGAGCACGCCCGCGCCTGGCACGGTGCGCGGCGCGACCACATCCCGCTGCCGCCGCCGGCCGCCGGCGAGGGCGCGGCGGACCCGGGGATCGCGTTCGCGTCGGGGAACTGGCGGCGCGCGGTCACCGGCCGCCGCCACCCCGGCACGGTGGTGCGCCGGCACTTCGAGGCGATGGTGTTCACCTACCTGGCCGGGGAGCTGCGCACCGGCGACATCGCGATCACCGGCGCCGGGGAGTACGCCGACTGGCGGGCGAACCTGCTGCCCTGGGAGGAATGCGAGCCGCTACTCGAGGGCTTCTGCGACGGGGCCGGCCTTCCGGCCACGGCGGGCGGGTTCACTGCACGGCTCCGGAACGCGCACCTGGACGCGGCCGGCGCGCTGGACGCGGGCTATGAGGACAACGCCGACCTGGTCATCGGCGAGGACGGCGTCCCGGCTCTCAAGCGGCGCCGCAGCGCGGGCACCCCGCAGGCGGCCGAGCGGCGGATGCCCGAGCGGTCGCTGCTGTCGATCGTGGCCCGCACCGCCTACTGGCTGGGCTGGCACCACCACTTCGGCCCGGCGTCCGGCTCGGACCCGAAGATCGCCGACCCGCTCAGCCGGTACTGCATGGCGGTGTTCACCGGCGGCATCAACATCGGCCCCTACGAGGCCGCCCGGCACATCGCCGGGGTGTCGGCCCGCGAGCTGTCCATGGTCCGCAACCGGCACATCGACCTGAAGAAGCTCAATTCCGCGATCGCGACCGTGGTCAACGCGTTCAGCGAGCTCGACGTGGTCAAGGCGTGGGGCGACGGCACCGCCGTGGCCGCCGACGGCACCCAGGTGGAAACGTACATTGACAATCTCCTGGCCGAGACCTCGATCCGGTACGGCGGGGTCGGGGGCATCGCATATCACTACATTTCAGACACTTACGTTGCGTTGTTCTCCAGATTCATTCCGTGCGGGGCGTGGGAGGCGGTGCACCTGATCGAGGGCCTGCTGGCCAGCGAGTCCGACGTCCAGCCCACTGCCGTTCATGCGGACACGCAGGGGCAGTCGGCGCCGGTCTTCGCCCTCGCGACCTTGTTCGGGTTCGACCTGATGCCCCCGGATCCGGAACTTCAAGGACCTGATCTTCTTCCGCCCGGATGAGCACCTCATCTACCCGCACACCGACGCGCTGTTCGGCGAGCGCGGCCGCAACGTCATCGACTGGAAGCTCATCGAGCGCCACTGGCAGGACCTCATGCAGGTGGCCATCTCGATCAGCGAGGGCCGCCTCAGCTCCGCCACCCTGATGCGCCGGCTGCGCTCCAACTCCCGCAAGAACCGCATCTACAAGGTGTTCCGCGAGGTCGGCCGCAGCGTCCGCACCGTCGCGCTGCTGCGCTACCTCGCTGATCCCCAGCTCCGGGCGCGGATCACGGCCGCGACCAACAAAGTCGAGTCCTGCAACGGGTTCTCCCACTGGCTCGGGTTCGGCAACAACGGCATCCTGGCCAGCAACGACCCGGCCGAGCAGGAAAAGCAGGTCAAGCTCAACACCCTGCTGGCGAACCTGGTCATCTTCCACAACGCCGTCGACATCATGGACGTCGTCCGGAAGCTGGTCGCCGAGGGCTGGCTGATCACCGCCGAGCAGCTCGGCGCGATGTCGCCGTACCTGCGCGCCCACATCAGCCGGTTCGGCACCTGGGCCACCGACGACCTCGGACGACACCCCGAGGCATTCAACCCGGTCCTCAAAGAGGTCGACTTCACCGCGCCCGCGCTAGCCGCCTGAGCCCTCAGCGGGGCTGAACTCACGGCGGACACGCCGGTAAGGTAGCTGCCACCCGCCGCCATCTGTAACGTTTCCGCAGGCAGGCCAGGACGCGCCTCGAATGTCATAGCCGGGCCGTATGCTCGCGGGCAGTGGCAGCGCACAGCCTGCCCGCTTCCGAGCCGTGGCGCCCACGCCGCGACGGCGACCGAGGACAAGGGTCCGAGCGACTCGCGTGCGACGCGTTCAGCTGGTTCACCAGATCACTTGCTGCCTCCATGACCGGCACAGCCAGGTACGGGGATATGCGTAACCTGACCGGTGCCGGCGGTGCCTGCGGCGGGTCATGGCAGCGCCGCCGCGCACCCGGGCACGCGGGCTGGACGGCGCACCACGGGCGCCAAGGGTGGGGCTGGCCCTACCTCCCGCGCTGGGGCACCCCGGGTTGCCCGGGGCGGGGGCACCGGGGATGCTGGCCCCATGCTCAAGAAGGCGCGGCGTGACCTGGCCTATCTGATACTGGCCGGCCTCACCGGGCTGGCCTCCTTCCCGGTGCTGGCCGTGGGCCTGCTGGCGGGTGCTGCGACGCTGGTGATCTGGGTGGGCGTGCCGTTGCTGGGCGGGATGCTCGCGATCGCCCGGATGCTCGCGGACCTGGAGCGGCGGCGGATCCGGGCCCTGACCGGCAGGGAGCTGCCGCCTGCCAGCTACCGGCAGCCGCCAGGCGCCGGGCCCGGCCGGCTGCGGGCCCCCCTGTCAGACCCGCAGCTCTGGCGTGACGCGCTGCACGGGCTGCTGGCAATGCCCCTGTCGGCGTTCACCCTCGGCGCGGCGTTCACATGGGTATGGGTCCCAGCCGCCCTCATCGCCGGCGGGCTGTTCGCGTGGCAGCCGCCCGAGGAGTTCGGCCTGGACGGCGTGACCGTCCACGGGTACTTCCCGGTGCTGGCGGGATCCCTGCTGCTGGGCCTGCTCCTCCTGCTCACGATGGGCCCTGCGCTCCGCGTGCTGGCCCAGATGCACGTCGGCCTGGCGCGCGCGCTGCTGGGCAGCGAGACCGCTGCGCTGCGGGCGCGCGCGGGCCAGCTCGCCGCCAGCCGGGCTGCGGCCGTGCAGGCCGAGGCCCAGACGCTGCGCCGGGTCGAACGGGACATCCACGACGGCCCGCAGCAGCGGCTGGTGCGGCTGGGCATCGACCTGGAGGCTGTCTGCCGCCGCCTGGACGACGGCAACCCCGGCGCGGCGCGCGAGCTGGTGAACGAGGCGCTGGCCCAGAGCCGTGAGGCGCTGGCGGAGCTGCGCGCGGTCTCGCGCGGCATCGCCCCGCCGGTCCTCGCCGACCGCGGCCTGGCCGCCGCGGTCGAGGCGGCGGTCGCACGCTGCCCGGTCGAGGCCACCTTGGACTGCGGGCTGGCCGCCGGCGAGCGGCTGCCCTGGCCGGCCGAGAACGCCGCCTACTTCGTGGTCAGCGAGGCACTCACCAACGTCGCCAAGCACGCCCGGGCCAGCCACTGCGCGGTCACCGTCAGCCGGGAGGCGGCCGCGTTGCGGGTGGTCGTCACCGACAACGGGCGAGGCGGCGCGCACCTGGGCAAGGGGCACGGGCTGGCCGGGCTGGCGGACCGGCTCGCCGGCGTTGAGGGGCGCCTCGACGTGCACAGCCCGGCGGGCGGCCCGACGGTGCTTACTGCCGGGATACCCCTTCAGGACGCGCTCGTGCGTGCACAGCCCGCCGGGCGGCCCGACCGCGGTCACCGCGCAGTCCGATAGGATCAGGCCGTGCGCGTGGTGCTGGCTGAGGACTCGCTGCTGCTGCGCGAGGGCCTGGTGCGGTTGTTCGACGAGGCGGGCGCGACCGTGGTGGCGGCCGTAGGCGACGGGGATGCCCTGGTCGACGCGGTGGTCGAGCACCGGCCCGAGATCGCGGTGACCGACGTGCGGATGCCGCCGTCATTTACCGATGACGGGCTGCGGGCGGCGCTGGAATGCCGGCGCCGGGTGCCCGGCACGGCTGTCTTGGTGCTGTCCCAGTACATTGAGGAGCCCTACGCCTCGGACCTGCTGGCCGGGGCCGGCAACGGCGGCGTTGGCTACCTGCTCAAGGACCGGATCTCCAACCTGGAGGAGCTGTCCGACGCGTTGCACCGGGTCGCCGGCGGCGGCACGGTCCTCGACCCCGAGGTGGTGGCCGGGTTGTTCGCCCGCCGCCGCCGGGACCCGCTGCGGGAGCTGACGCCCCGCGAGCGCGACGTGCTCGCGCTGATGGCCGAGGGCCGGACCAACAGCGCGATCGGCAAGCGGCTGGCGGTCAGCGACGGGGCGGTGGAAAAGCACATCTCCTCGATCCTCGCCAAGCTGGACCTGGCACCCTCCGGCGATGACCACCGCCGGGTGCTCGCCGTGCTGGCATGGCTGAAGGCCTAGCGGCCGCCACCTGCCCCGGCGGCCGGCTCCGCCGCGGGTAAGCTCGCCGCATGGTTGCGCTCATCAGCCCACGGCCGTCTCCTGACGGCACCCGGCTGGCCTGGATTGCGCCGCTGGACGGCGTCCTGAACGTGTGGGTCGCCCCGGCATCGAACGCAACTCCGGAAACGGAAAGCCACGCCAGGCGCCTGGTCCGGGCTGCCCAGCGTGACTTTCGTTTCGGGCTGCGTTCAGCTGGCGGGACTTCCTGCTATCTGAGGACTGGGCCCGCTGGTCAGGGTGCCGGGAAGGGCGGGGCGTCCGCCTGGCAGACGGTGCCCGCCGGGGGCAGCGCCCCTGTCAGCAGGTAGCTGACCTCGTAGCTGGTGGCGCAGGCGTCCGGGTTCAGGGCCTCGCTGTGCCCGAACTGGTTGATGGTCAGCAGGCGGGCGTTGCCCAGGTCGCGGGCGACGGCAACCGATTCGCTGTAGGGGATCGAGGTATCGCCGGTGTTGCCGAAGACCAGGACCGGGTGTGCGGTAGGCCGGTTCCACGGCCCCGTGTAGCGGTCCTGCGCCCCGTTGCCGGGCCACTGGGCGCAGGGCTCATCAATCCATGCCTCCTCAGGGCCGAATCCGCCGAGGCTCCGGGCCGCGTTCCTGGCTATGGCGGGGTAGCTGCCGGGGTTAGCGGGATTGGAGGTGTCGCTGCAGAGCAGCGCATAGATTTGCTCTATTCCGAAGTAAGCAGGCGGCAGGGCGGGCGCACTGGTTCCCGCCGCGGCAGGACTGACGCTTCCCGGTGCCGGGCCGCTCCCCGCCGGGTTGCCCCGGCCGCTGGCCGCTTGCGCGACTGCGCCGTGGCCGGCCGCCGTGGTGCCCGTGCCTGATGCGATCCAGTCCTGCTGAAGCTCGGCGGCTTCCTGGGGCCACTTGGCCGCCTGCGCCGGCGGCGCAGCCGTGATGACGCTGGCGTAGGTGACGGCCTGCGGCGGGCTGCCGACGGTCACCGGGTGGCGCTGCAGCCGGGCCAGCAGCGTGCTCCACTTGGCCCGGGTGGCTGCCGGGCTGCCTGCCGAGAACGCGCACGCGGACGTGCTTGCCTGCCCGCACAGGGTCAGGAACCCGGTCATCGCCTCGGCGTTCGCCGCACCATCCCCGTCCCGCAGTTGCACAGGCAGTGTCCCGTCGGTGCTGCTCCACGTGACGGGGTCGAGGCTGGCGTCCAGGAGCATGTGGCCGACCTTGCCGGGGAACAGGTTGGCGTAGTCCTCGCCGAGCCCGGTCCCGTAGGAAATGCCGTAGTAGTTCAGCACCGGGTCGTGCACGGCCTGGCGGAGCAGGTCCATGTCCCGGGCAACGTCGGCACTGGTGTCATGGTCGAGCAGGGGGCCGTTGCGCTGCCCGCACAGTGCGTCGAACCGGGCAAGGGTCCGCTCGAACGCCGCCTGCTGCGCCGCCCCGACCGGGAACGCCGACGTGCCGCCCGCGAAGAGGCCCGCGAAGATGAACTGCGTGCCCGCGAAGAACGCGGCCTCTGCCGCCTCACTGGAAAAGCACCTGATGGGGGTGCTGTGGCCGAAGCCGCGCGGGTCGAACATGACGATGTCGTACCGTGCCCGGAGGGCCGCGGGGACCTGCGGGTAGACCTCCTCCGGGAAGGCGTCGACCTGCTCGGAGGGCCCGCCGATGTTGATGAACAGCGACCCGATCCGGTGCGCCGGGTCGGTGGCCAGGTGCCTGATCAGCTGGATCGTGATCTTCGCGCCGCCCGGCTGCCGGTAATCCAGCGGCACCCGCGCCGTCGCGCACTGCATGCTTCCATCGCAGGGCGCCCACGCCAGCTTCGGCACTGCCGCCGCCGGCGCTGCTGCGCCTCCTGGTGCGGCGACTCCAGTGGTACCGCTTGAGAACGCGGCGTCCGTGGCGGCGGCCAGGCCCGGCCCGCCGGCCCCGGAGCCGGCCGGAACGGCGAGCATGGCCCCGAGCGCTGCCGCGCCTGCTGCCATGATGGCGACTGCCGCGCGGCGCCGGCCCCGCCCGGGCCGGCCTGCCTGGCCGGCCCGGGCACCAGCAGGCGATCCCCCGCCCGCACGGTCCCGCAGCCAGCTGTGATGATCGTTCACCATAGGTCCTTTCGATCGTCCACGCCAGCGCGTCCTCGTTTGTGGTTCTTTCATCGGTCCCACGTAACTCGTTTCTTCCTGACAGCCCCGGATGGGGTACTTGCACGGGAATCGCGGTCACCGCCGTCGTCCGGGCATCTGACCTCCGATGGCCGGTTCTCGTGAACGGCTCGGTACGGGTTCCCGCGCGCCGGGCAGGCCATCGTGCCAGTCGGCAGGGCATGGGGTTAACCCCCGCGCGGCACGGCGAAGCAGGGAAGCGCGCGTCACCGACCGCCGTCGGCCGACCCCGCGAACCACCCTCACTTAATACTTGCCTGCTTGATCATGAGGCCAGCCTCCCCGGTGCCCTGGCCGCCGGCAATCCGGGATGCTCCAGCCCGGCGGTGGGGCTACCCCTACCCCTTACTTGGTCTGCCCCCTCATCCTCGCCACGCTGGCCGAGTTCGACCGGGAGATGATCGTCGAGGGCACCCTGGAGGGCCTCGCCTCCGCCCGGGCCCCGCGGACCTCCCCGGCCCGGCGCTGCCGCGGGCCCCCTCCCGTGGAGGTACGGCCGGAATACGGCAGAAACGGGCCGCGCACGTTAGGTGAGGCTCATTATGCTGAGCGTCATCCAGTTGGCGGCTTTCGCGGGGGTTGGGTATGACCTCGGTTGACCGGACCGCGTACCCGCGGTTTGGCCGGGTGGTGCCAGGGCGGGAGCTGGCCGACGCCTTCACCCCGGCCGACGCCGAGGCGGGGTGGGCGCGCAGCCGGACCCAGGCCCCGGAACACCTGCTGGCGCTCGCGGTGCTGCTGAAGTCCTACCAGCGGCTGGGCTATTTCCCCAAGGCGGAGGACGTGCCGTCGGTCGTGGTCCGGCACGTGCGCGGCTGCCTGGGGCTGGGCCCGGACGTGGAGTTCGGGCAGGCGGCGGAGCGGACCGGGAAGCGGCACCGGGAGTTCGTCCGGGCCAGGATGAAGGTCACGTACGACCCGGCCCGTGTGCGGAAGGTTGCCGAGCGGGCCATCCGCAAGGCGGCCCAGGCCAAGGACAACCCGGCCGACCTGATCAACGTCGCGCTGGAGGAGCTGGTCCGGGCGCGGTGCGAACTGCCCGGGTACACCACGCTGGACGCGATGGCCGCCACGGTCCGCGCCGAGGTGAACACCGCCTTCTACCAGGCGGTCGCCAGGCGGATCGGCCCCGTGGCGCGTCTGCGGCTGGGCAGGCTGTACGTGGTGGACCCGGTCACGCGGCGCAGCGGATTCGACCGGCTGAAGGACGTGGCGAAGTCGGCGTCGCTTGGCAAGTTCAGGCTCCGGCTCGACCTGCTGGCCGACATCGACGCGCTCGGGCCGACCGGGGAATGGCTGGAAGGCGTCCCGCCCGGGAAGATCGCGCACTTCGCGGGCGAGGCCCGCGTCACCGACGTGGCCGACCTGCGGAAGATCCAAGACGAGGGCAAGCGGCTGACGCTGGTCGCCAGCCTTGTCCACGTGGTGCGGGCCGGGGTCCGCGACGATGTGGTGACGATGTTCTGCAAGCGGATGGCCGCGATCCACAAGAAGGGACGCGACCACCTCGAGGCACTACGCGAAGCCCACCGGGCGGAGTCCGAACGCCTGCTCGGGGTTCTCGGCGACGTCCTGTCGGCCGTCCGTGAAGCCACCGCGGGCGAGGCGGCGGCCAGGACCCGGCGGCCGGGCAAGATGCCGAGGAGGCCGCCGGGCGGCTGGTACTGAAGACCCTGGAGCGGGCCGGCGGCGTGGAAGCGCTGTCGGCCGCGCACGAGGCGGTGTCCGCCCATCACGGCAACAACTACCTGCCGCTGCTTGACCGCCACTACCGCTCGCACAGGCGCTGGACGAGACCCTGGCCGCCGCCGCGGGGCAGGCTGCCGGGAGGGGCCGGTGAAGCGCGAGGTCACTCCTGGCGCTCGCTCATGGCCGCCAGCGGGATGTTCACCGTCACCGAGCTCGTGCCGCTGCTGCGTGACCGCGGCATCGACCTGTCCGCGTCCCAGGTGCACCGGCTGGCGTCCGGCACGCCGGAACGGCTGTCGCTGGCGGTCCTCGCGGCGCTGTGCGACATCCTCAGCTGCACCCCGGCCGAGCTGATCGCCACCAGGGCCCAGGACGCACCGCTGCGCAAGGCCGCCACCGGCGACGGGGTGGTCAACCTGAACGCGCGCCTGCCGAAGCGCGCACGGCTGAGGCCCGAGGGATGAGCACCGCCCGGGCCGCGAAACCGCCCTGCGCCCGCTGCGGGCGCGCCATCGGAACCAGCTGGGCGCACTGGCCCGAGGGCTACCTCTGCATGACGTGCCGGACGCACGCGCTGGAAACCTACGGGACGTGCGCCGGGTGCGGCGCCGACCGGCTCACCCCCGGCCTCGCGCCAGACGGCGGGCGGCTCTGCACCGACTGCGCCGGCGGGCTGGGCGACTTCGCCTGCGGGACCTGCGGCCGGGAGGGATTCTTCTACCGCCGCGGTACTTGCGGCAACTGCGTCCTGGCCGGGCGGCTGGCCGTCCTGCTCGACGACGGGACCGGCCGCATCCGGCCCGAGCTTGCACCGTTCGCCGAGGCGTTCTGCGAGATGAGGCGCCCCAGGGTCGGGATGACCTGGACCGGCCGGCCCACGTCCAGAAGATGCTTCTCAGCCTGGCCGATCCCGTCACGCCCGTCACGCACGAGACGCTCAACGGCATGTCGCCGTGGCGGTCGGCGGCCTACCTGCGCGACCTTCTGGTGCTGCACGGCGTGCTGCCGCCCGCCGACCGCAACCTGGTGCTGTTCCAGCGCTGGCTGGACGAGTCCCTGGCGGGGATCGGCCTGCCCGAGCACCGCCGGGTCGTCGGGCGGTTCGCCTCCTGGCACGTCCAGCGGCGCCTGCGCGGCTTCGCCGAGCGCGGGCCGGTCACCAGCAGGCAGACCCAGCAGGCCCGCGGTGAGACCAGCCAGGCCATCGCGTTCCTGGCCTGGCTCGACGGCCGGGAGCGGGCGCTCGCCGACTGCGGGCAGGCCGATGTCGATGCCTGGTACGCCGGCGGCTACACCGCCCGGAAGCTGACCCACTCCTTCCTGCGCTGGGCGATGGCCGACAGGCTCCTGCCCCGGCTGGCCGTCCCGCACCAGGACACCCGCAACCCGGCCCCGATCAGCCAGAAGCAGCGCCTGGACCTGCTCAGGCGGCTGCTCGCCGACGAGGAGCCCGAGCTGCTCACCCGCGTCGCGGCCATCCTGATGCTGCTCTACGCCCAGCCGCTGACCCGCGTCCTCAGCCTGACCCTCGACGACGTCACCCACGAGGACGGGCGGGTCGCGATCCGGCTCGGCGACCCGCCCGCACCAGTCCCCGAGCCCTTCGCCAGCCTGCTGCTCGCCACATGGGCCAGCGGCTCAACCTCACCACCGCCACCAACGCCGACGCCCGCTGGCTGTTCCCCGGCAGGCGCGGCGGGCAGCCCATGACCCCGGCCACCGTCGAAAGGCGCCTGAAAATGGCCGGGATCCCCGCGCGAGGAGGGCGCGGCGCCGCCCTCCGCCAGCTCGTCCTCCAGGCCCCGGCACCGGTCATCGCCACCATGCTCGGCTACAGCCACGAAGGTACTGCCTATGTCGCCGCCGAAGTCGGCAGCCCGTGGAGCCGTTACGCGCCCGGCGACCACGCCCGCCCGCGATCCAGGGAAGGAAGCTCATGACCGCCTCGTCACTCCCGGCCGCGCTCCGGGCCGGAGCCGCAGGCATTTACGCCCTCGAGGCCGCCACAGGACTCATCATCGCCCACGGCACATGGCTTGCTCGCAGCGACGACTTCGGCCACTTCATCCACCAAGGTGCCGACGCGGCGGCAATCGACTGGGCAGCCGCCATCGACGCCCTGCATGCAGGCGGTCTTCCCTGCTCGGCCGGGGAACGCAGGATGCTTCACCTTGCGGCCAGCCTCGCCGACCGGGCGGCCGTCAGCCTGGGCGAGGCCGTCACCGGTATCGACGATCACAACGTTGACCTCTTGCTTATGGCAATCCGTCACGCGTCCGGACGACGCCAGTTCCCTCGCTAGTGCCGTATCAGGCAACTTTCGTGTGGGTCGTGACGCGCGTCGGTCGATGTCCGCAGCTGGCCGGCGTAATCGAGGGACATGGCTGCCCGGCCTGCCATCGGCTCCGCTGCCATGGCGATGCACGTCGCGCGTTGTGCTGTTGACCATCGCGATCGGCGGCCCCGGAAAACGGTTCGACGGCTTTGCGGAGTCCTGGCACAGTGGCGCACTATGGCGAACTTCGAGCTTGTGACCGCCGTGGACGTGCAGCTCATGCAGGGCCTTGCGCAGCGTGTCACCGCGACCCGCCCGGACCTGGTGAACAGCGACGCGACGTTCGGGGAGCTGGCCTGGATCTGGGGCAAGGGGCACGCCTCTGACGGTGAGACCTGGCCGCGTCGGCTGTGGTTCTCCGGCGGGGATCTGGTGGCGTGGGGCTGGGCCTATCTCCCGCATCAGGTGAGGCGGAGCGACGGGTCGGTGAAGGACGTCACCGGTGCCTATCTGGGGTATCAGGTCCACCCCGGCCACGCCGCGCTGGTCGACGAGGTGATCGGCTGGTATGACGCTGTGGCGGCGGACATCGAGCGCACGGTGATGCCGCGGGCCGCCGACGAGTTCGCGCTGAAACGGTGGGCGGCGCACGGATATGAGACCGACCCGGCCTCGCTCGGCGACGCTGGCTCGTGGACCCAGCTCAACGAGCGGGACCTCGTCGACGTGGAACAGCCGGTACTGCCAGACGGATTCCGGTTCCGCACCGCCGACGAGGCCGGGCCGGAGGCGGCGGTCCAGGCGCACGTGGACGCCTGGGCTCCGTCGACGTACACAGCCGAGGGCTACGAGGGCGTCCGGTGCACGGCGACGTATCGCGGTGACCTCCACGTCCTGGTGGAGGCGCCGGACGAAACGATGGCAGCTTCGTCGATCATGTGGCTCGACGAAGCGAATAAGACCGCTGAGTTCGAGCCGGTCGGGACGCATCCGGGCTACCGGCGTCGGGGGCTGGGAAGGGCGATGCTCCTGCACGGGATGCATCTGGCGCGGGCGGCCGGGGGCACTCATATGACGGTCGCCTGCCTGGGTGCGCCGGGGCATCCCCAGGCACGCGGGCTGTATTACAGTGTCGGGTTCCGGGAGCTCACGCGAGACGCCCCGCTCATCAAAACCAAGACCGCGGGCTGAGGACCGGCCGTTCGGGTAGTCGCTGGCCAGGCCACGGTGGCCCGGGCGGCGGCCTGCCCCGGGCGAGTTTCGTCGGCGTGGCGGTTTCGCCAGGTGATACAGCGCGGATCATGCTGCCCCGCTCCTGGCGGCTGCGGTGGTCGGTGCCATCTAGCCGCTCGCCCTCGTCATCGTGGATCTCACGCACCCTGACATGCTCGGCCACCGATCCAGTCTCACGGATTAGGGCACAGATACCGAGCCGCCTGGTCGAGCGAGCCTGATCGAGCAAACGTGACTTGATGCGGCACTTGTGACTGACCGCAACCGGGCGCTATACGCGACAGTTAAATACGCGAGGTCACCAGTTCTGCCCCCGCGGTACAAGCGCCCGGCCCGGACCAGCCCGAGCCGGGTACTGCCTGCTGCAGGCCCCTTTTAAGGTCCGCGGTGCGGGTCAGCGGCCGCCGGCCTTCCGCCAGGCCCGGTAGTCAGCGGAAGCGGCGACGGCGGCGAGGCTGCGGAAACCCGGCCGCCGGGCGAGGACCTGCCCGGCCAGCCGGTAGGCGTCAGGCCGGCGTCCTGCCCGCAGCAGCAGGTCCACCTGGGCGGCACGGATCCAGTCCCGGGCCGGGTTGCCGGGCTCGGTGCGGGCGAGGGCGGCCAGGCGCTGCCGGACGGGCCGGTCGAGGGCGCTGAGATCGACGTTGACCTCCTCGATCCCGGTCAGGCCGTAGAACGGCTCGGGCAGCCGGGCCGGACGGCTGAACTGCAGGTCCAGCACCCGCAGGCGGGGCATGCGGGCAAAGGCGTCGTCCGGCAGCACCAGCGGCGGCCGCACCGTGATCCGGCTGCCGTGCGAGCCGGGGCGGGTTTCCCCGCCCCAGCCGTCGAGTCCCAGCTCTTCGAGAGTGGCGATATCCCATACGGCACCGAGGAGGTGCGGCGCCGGAAGCCGGCCGCTTGCCGGCCCGGCCGCTTATCCGCAGGGTCCGCAGCCGCGGCAGGCGCGGCAGGTCGGGCAGGTTCTCCACGCAGCCCAGGGCGCTGCCGAGGTTCAGCTCCTCCAGGGCAGCGGCGTGCAGCAGGTCGCCGGGCACCGAGTCCAGCGCCGCCCCGGCCAGGCTGAGGCTGCGCAGCGCCGGCAGCCTCGTCACCAGGCGGGGGAAGGGGACGAGGGCCGGACCGCCGCCGGGGCTGCCTGACGGCGCGGGCCGGAGCCCCGCCAGGTCCAGCTCCTCCAGGGCCTGCAGGGCGGCCAGCTCTTCGGGGAGCGGGCACGCGAGCGCCCGGGCGCGCAGCACCCGCAGCCCGGTCAGGCCGCCGGCCCAGCCGGGCAGGGCGCGCAGCGGGTTGCCGCTGATTTCGAGGAACCGCAGCCGGGGCATGCGGGCCAGCGCTTCCGGCAGCTCCTCACCGGCTCGAATCCGGCGGCGAACCCCGGTGCGCCCAGCTCGGCCTCGGCCGCCTCCGGGACGGCCGAGCACCGCGCCGAGGAACAGCGCCCGGCTCGCGCCTGCCTGGGCCCGCGCCGTCTCCGATGCCCCGAGCAGCCGGGCCGCGGCCCGCGGCCGCCGGACAGCGCCGCGCGGCAGCCGGACGCGGCGAGCAGGTAGAACTGCGCCACCCGGTCGTCGATCCGGTCAGCGACGCAGCGCCTCCGGCGTCCTGCTCCGGGAGCAGCGCCGCCGTTCCCTGGTTGAGGAGCATCATCTCCAGCCCGTACAGGTCGCCCGTTTCCCGTGCGAGGCCCGCTCCCTCGGCGGCCCAGGATGCCGCCCGGGCCAGGTCCCCGGCGGCGAACCCGGCGAATACCCGGGCCTGGGCGACCGCCAGCCCGCCGGGCGGGTAGTCCAGGCCGGACGCGGCGGCATGCGCCTCGCCGGCCAGGCGGCCGGCGGCCGCGCTGTCGCCGGCCAGGCTGCGCGCGACCGACGCCATGGCCAGTGCTTCCGCCAGCACGCCCGGCTGCCCCGCCTGCCGGGCAGCCGCCACGGCCGCCTCCAGCGACGGCCCCGCAGCCTGCGGGCCGGCCTTGAGCACGGCCAGGAACCCGTGCAGGAACCAGGCCCAGGCGCGCACCTGCGGATCGCCGCCCTCGCCGGCGGCGGCGGCGAACTCGCCGAGCCACCGCATTCCCTCGGTGGCCGCGCGCGTGATCCAGAACCAGCCGAGGGAAACGGCCAGGTCGAGGCCGAGGGCGGTATCGCCCCGGTTCAGGCACTGCCGCAGGACGCCGCGCAGGTTGTCGGCTTCCAGGTCCGCCCACTGGAGCCACTCGCCGAGCCGGTGCCGGCGTTCCGGCGCGGGCCGCCGGCAGGCAGCCTGGTAGTACCGCGCGCACCGCAGTTCCACCGCGTCTGCCTCGCCCGCCTCGGCGAGCTTGAGCACGGCGAACTCCCGCATCGTCTCGTGCATCCGGTAGCAGGCCCGGCCCTGCGCGTCCTGGCGTACCAGCAGCGACTTGTCGACGAGGGACGACAGCACGCCGAGGGCCTGCGCGGCGGGCACCTCGGCGGACGCGCAGACGGCCTCGGCGTCGTCCAGGGTGAACCGGCCCGCGAACGCGCAGCACCGCCGCAGGACCGTGCGTTCAGCGTCCCGCAGCAGGTCGTGACTCCAGTCGATGGCGGCCAGGAGCGCCTGGTGGCGGGGCAGCGCCGCGCGGCTCCCCCCGGTGAGCAGGCCGAACCGGTCGGCAAGGAGGCCGAGGATCTGCTCCGCCGGCAGGACCCGCGTCCTGGCCGCTGCCAGCTCGACCGCCAGCGGCAGCCCGTCCAGCCGCCGGCACAGCTCGGCGACCGCGTCCCGGTTCGCCTCGGTCAGCTCGAAGCCGCCCGAGGCCGCCGCCGCCCGCTCCGCGAACAGCATCACCGACTCGTTCTGCCGCAGCCGGGCGAGCGGGCCGGCCGGATCTGCCGGGGGCACCTCAAGGGGCAGCACCGGTACCACGTGCTCCCCCGGCGCCAGCAGCGGCTCCCGGCTGGTGGCGATCACCCTGACGCCCGGTGCCGCCCGCAGCACGCCGGCCACCAGCCGGGCGGCCGCGTCCAGCAGGTGCTCGCAGTTGTCCAGGACCAGCAGCAGCTCCTTGTCCTGCAGATAGGACAGCAGCAGCGGCAGCGGCCCGGCCGGCGCCTGGTCCCGCAGGTCCAGGGCCGCGACGGCGGCGCCGGCCACGGCACCGCCGTCGCGGGCCTCGGCCAGCTCGACCAGGATCACGCCGTCGCGGAAGCCGCGGGCCGCGGCCGCGGCCGCCCGGACCGCCAGGCGCGTCTTGCCGACCCCGCCCGGTCCGGTCAGGGTGACCAGGCGGGAGGCGGCGAGCTTCTTCCTGATTTCCGCCAGCTCGCGACGGCGGCCGATGAAGCTGGAGGTCTCAGCGGGGAGGTTGCCCGTGCGCCGGGCGGCCCTGGCCATGGCACTGGTATACCCGCGGCCCGGGGCACCGCGCACAGCCCCCCAGGTGTTCGGCCCGGCACTGGTTTTTCCTCCCGGCACGGTGCTTCTCCGGGACTGTGCCGGCAATTGCGCCGATGCCGGCCGGGCGCGCGCCCGGCTAGCGTGACGCACACGGCCGGGGAACGGCCGGCGCGGCAGGCAGGGGCGGTCTCCGCCCGCGCCCCGCGGCGGCCGCCCTCGGTCCCGGTCCCCGGCCCGGGTACCTA
Organism: uncultured Actinomycetota bacterium; assembly: GCA_963785645.1. Taxonomy (GTDB): domain Bacteria; phylum Actinomycetota; class Actinomycetes; order Streptosporangiales; family Streptosporangiaceae; genus Trebonia. The sequence continues at coordinate 18,587 of CAWAWG010000007.1, read as the reverse complement.
CGGCAGGCACGGCGCTGCGGGCGAGCAGCCCGGTGAGGAGCACGGTGAAAGCGATCCGCTACTACCAGTACGGCCCGCCCGGCGTCCTGAAGCTCGAGGACGCCGGCGTACCCGCCGTCGGCGACCAGGACGTGCTGGTCCGGGTGACGGCCGCTTCCGTGAACCCGCTGGACTGGCACTTCATGCGGGGCACGCCCTACCTCGTGCGCCTGGCCGGCGGCCTGCGGCGGCCGGCGAACAGCAGCCTGGGCGTCGACCTGGCCGGGCGGGTCGAGGCGGTCGGCAGGCACGTCACCGTGTTCTCCCCGGGCGACGAGGTGTTCGGCGCCGTCCCCGGCCGCGGCAGCCTCGCCGAGTACGTCGTCCTTCCCCAGGACGGCGCGCTGCTCCCCAGGCCTCGCCTGAGCGCCGAGCAGGCGGCGGCGGCTCCCGTGGCCGGGCTCACCGCCCTGCAGGCCCTGCGCGACAAGGGACACCTCCAGCCCGGCCAGAAGGTGCTGGTCAACGGCGCATCAGGCGGAGTGGGCACGTTCACCGTCCAGATCGCCGCGGCACTGGGCGCCGAAGTGACCGGGGTGTGCAGCACCGGGAACACGGAACTCGCCGCGTCGCTGGGCGCCGGCGAGGTCATCGACTACACCAGGCAGGACTTCACCCGCACCGGTCGCCGCTGCGACCTGCTGGTCGACATCGCCGGCAGCCGTTCCTTCAGCGCATGCCGTCGCGTGCTCGCGCCCCGCGGCACCCTGGTGGGGGTCGGCGGCCCGGACAACGGCCGCTGGCTCGGCCCCGCGACCCGCCCCGCCAGGGCGTTCGCGCTCTCCCCGTTCGTGAGCCAGACGCTGACGTTCTTCATCGCCCGGATGAGGCGGGAAGACCTGGCCGTCCTGGCCGCCCTCCTGGACGAGGGGAAGGTCACCCCGGTCATCGACCGGGCCTGCCCGCTCAGCGCTGCCGCGGAAGCGGTCCGCTACCTGGAGGAAGGCCACGCCAGGGGCAAGGTGGTGATCACCGTCTGACGCGCCGCTGCGCCGCGGCGGGCAGCCCCGGGCCCGGGCACCCGCGGCGGGGCGGGTACCGTGCTGCCATGGACGTAAATGCACGCGGCACGGTACGGGTAGAGCCGGGCGCGAAACGGGTCCGCGCCTACCTGGCCGGCCGGCTCGCCGCCGACACCCGCCACCCGTCCCTGGTGTGGGAGATCCCCTACTACCCGGCGTACTACCTTCCGCTGGGGGACGTGACCGCCGAACTGGTCCCGGCGGGGAAGACCGAGCACTCGCCGAGCCGCGGCGACGCCGTGCTCTACGACGTGCACGTCGGCGGGGCCGTCGCCCCGGCCGCCGCGCGCCGCTACCCGGACTCGCCGCTGGCGGCGATCCGCGGCCTGGTCCGCTTCGACTGGGCGGCGATGGACGAGTGGCTAGAGGAAGACGAGCCCGTCTACACCCACCCCCGCGACCCCTACCACCGGGTCGACATCCTCGCGAGCTCGCGTCACGTCCGGGTGGAAGTCGACGGCACGACGGTCGCGGACAGCACCCGCCCGGTCATCCTGTTCGAGACCGGCCTGCCGCCCCGCTACTACCTGCCGCTCAGCGACATCCGCACCGACCTGCTCACCCCGTCGGCCACCGAGACCCACTGCCCGTACAAGGGGACGGCCGCGTACTGGTCGGTGGACACCGGGCACGGCGCCCGCCCCGACCTCGTGTGGGCGTACCGGGCGCCGCTGCCGGAAAGCCAGAAGATCGCCGGCCTCGCCTGCTTCTACGACGAGAAGGTCGACGTCTACCTCGACGGGGAACTGCAGGAACGGCCCCGCACCCACTTCGCCTGACCATCCGCGGCGGCCCGCCGCCGTGAAACACGGGCCGTTCGGGGGAAGCAGGAAAATCCTTGTCCCGAACGGGCCCGGCGTCCTCCCGCAGCGGCCGCTGGACGCTGCCGGGCGGGGCGGGCGGGCCGCCCCTGGATCAGAGCGGCCGGGGCAGCGCGCCGCGGCCGGCCCGAGGTGTAGCGCGGCTGCCAGCCGAGCAGGCGGGACGCGGCGGAGCAGTCGAGCAGGGCGCGCCGCGGGTCGCGCCGGAAGGACCCGGGATCGCGGACCGGCGCCGCCGGGACGAAGCGCGCCGCCATGGCGAGGCTTGGCCGGGTCGCCGCGATGTCGGCGGCGCACAGCAGGACACGGTGGTGCCCGGACAGCGGCGCCGTCAGGGCCTGCGCCGCGGCCGCCGCCACGTCACGGACGTCGACGAACCCGCCCAGCTCCCAGGACGGCGCCGTCTCCGAGCCCGGGTCGGCCCGCCACCGCTCCTCGATCCGCCGGTACATGCCCGGGTCCCAGACCCAGGCCTGCCGCAGCGACACCGTGGGGATCCCGGTCCGGGCGGTGAAGGCCGCGCACAGATCCTCGCCCAGGCACTTGGACAGCCCGTAGGCGCGCGTGCCCGCCGCGGTTGCGCGTCGTCGACCGGAAGGTAGTCGGGAACCCGCTCGCCGTCGGACGTCCCGAAAACCTGCACGCTGGAGAAGTGAACCACCCGGCCCGCGCCGGCCCCCTGCGCCGCCAGCAGCACGTGCCAGGTACCCAGGACGTTGACGGCCATGATGTCTTCCGGGGTGCCCCGGCTGTCATGGGCGATCGCCCCGAGGTGCACGACGCCGCCGCACCCTTCCGCCGCCCGCCGCACCGCCGCGGCGTCCAGCAGGTCCCCGCCGGCGGCCAGGTCGAACCCGGCGACCTCGTGGCCGAGGTGCTCAAGGTGAGCGGCGACCGCGGCGCCCACCTGGCCGCGGTGCCCGGTAACCAGAATGCGCACCGCTCCATGATCAGCGGCCGCGAGGGCCCGCGCCAGCGGTTTCCCGTTGCGGGCCGGCCCGGTAAGGGGAAAACGGCAACGGGCTGCTGCAGCACGCTGACCGCGATGCGGACCGGGTAGCAGCCCCTCCCGGTGAGCGGTCCGGGCCGTCACCGGAAACGGACAGCGCCAGCGGCCTGTCCGCCGCCAGGGGACGGCGGCGCACCTGTTCCGCGCATCCGGCGTAACGGCGGGGCCGCTGCAGGGTACCGGCCATGCCGCTGCTCCCGGTCATCTCGCGAGATGACCGGGAGCAGCGGCGGCGGGGCAGGCCGGCCCGTCAGGCATCCCGGCGGAACGCCACGGCGCCGGCGGCCAGGGCGATCACCGCGTACCCGGCGAAGACCGCCAGCTCCCCGTAGGGGCCGAACAGGTCATGGTCGACCCGTTTGCGCGGGATGTCGCCGGCCTGGGCCAGGCACAGCAGGTGGCTGCGGGCGCTGCGGCCGCCGTGCACCGCCTTCGCGTCCAGCAGCGCGCCCACCTCCCGCACCGGGCTGTACAGCTGCGCGAACGGCTTCCCGTTGACCGTGACCGTTCCCCTGGTGGGACGGTCCAGGCCCAGGATGAGCCGCATCGTGGTCGACTTCCCGGCCCCGTTCGGCCCCAGGAACCCGGTCACCGTGCCGGGGCGCACGGTGAACGACAGGTCGTCGACAGCGGTCTTGTCCCCGTACCGCTTGGTAAGCCCGCGGGCTTCAATGCTCATAACCTGAAACTAGCCAGCGCGACCGCCGTGATCATCGGGCCACGGGCCCCACCTGGCTGCCGCCGTAGCACCACGGAACGATCCCGTGTAGTACCACGGAATGACCGCAAGGAATTCCCGCACGGCCGTCAGGGGACGGTCTCCGTCCACGGCGGCCGCCTGCCGGTGCTGACCCCGGCACACATCAATGCCGTCGGCCCGGCAGCGGCTGGTCCGCGCGGTGACGTCATCCTGACAGCCGCGCTCCCCGGACTGTTCAGCCCGGCCGTCCTCGCGCTTTTCCGGCTCGTCATCGCACGCGACGAACTGCGCACCCGCCTGCGCGCCGCCGCCCGGCGCGCATCCCCGTCATCGCCGAGTCCACCGCGCTGGTCAGCGGGTACCTCGCCGCCGAGCGGGACCTCGGCCGGATCGCGGCCGGCGCTGACATCGGCACCCTGGCCCCCATGCTGGTCGGCGCGGTGCACCTGCTGTTCACCGACACCGACGGCGCCGTACCCGACGACAGCGCCGTAGCACGGGTAGTGTCCGCGGCCCTCGCCAGCGCCGCCCCCTGACCGCCCGCGCCCGCAGGCTCAGGCCGGACGGAACCGCGAGGGCCGGCCGTTACCGTCCGCCGGCGGGCAGCCTCCGCCTGGCCGCGGACTGGATAGGCTCGCGATATGACCGGGGCGACCTAGGGGACGGCGGGTTCAGGCAGCGCCGGCCTCCGCGGAGACTCTCGCCTGGGCTGCGTGCGTCGATGGGCCGGGGCAGCCGCGTCGTCGGCTGCCGCGGGCGACCGGCGGCGTCTGCTCCGCCGTGAACCGGCTGACTGTCGAGCGGCATGGAATGCGGACGGTCGTCGTACTGCGGCAGTACCCGGGCGGGCTCGGCCTGCAGCAGAGCCTGGAGAAGGAGACCGCCAACCTCGGCGTGGTCGCCGGAAGCGGGCTCCCGGTTCCCGCCGTCCTGGCCGCTATGCCGCCGGCGCCTCGACCGGGGGCGCACCGTCGTTGCTGATGACACGGCTGCAGGGCATGTTCACCTCGATCCGGCGGAACCCCGGCCGGTGGGCCACGAGGATCGCGGAGATTGCCGTACTGCTGCATTCCCTCGACCTCCCCGCGAAGACGTTCAGGCCCTGGACGGATTCCTGGATCGCTCCCCTGGACGGGTTCCAGGTGCCCGGCGACAGAAGCCGGCCGTGTGGAAGGCGGCGTTCGGTGCCATGGCGGCGCCGCCGCCAGGTGACACCGCCGTTTCTGCACGGCGATCTCCTGCCTGTCAACATGCTGTGGTCGCGCGGGAAGATCACCGGGCTGACCGACTGGAACTCGATCCACCGGGGTTCGCGCCCGATTGACGTCGGGCACTGCCGCGCTACCTGGCGGCGCTCGACTCGCCCGAGTGGCCGGAGCAGCTCCGGTCGCTCGACGAGTCGATCGCCGGGGTCACGCTCGATCCGTGTGCGGACCTGTACGCCCTGCTGCACTACGACGACAGCGGGCCGAAGCTGGATCCGCAGCCAGGTCGCCGGGCGCCGTCCCGTCGACGTGCCCGGCATGACTTCCCGGGTCGAGGCCGTCGTCGAGACAGCGCTGCGGCGCCTTGGATAACTGCCGGCCTCCCGCCGGTGCCCCGGTAGGCACTGCTGCGCAGGTAGGCGAGGACCGACAGCACCCGGCGGTTGGTGTCGTCGGTCTGGGGCAGCCGGAGCTTGGCGAAGATGTTCCCGACGTGCTTGCCGACCGCCGCCTCCGATACGACCAGCGTGCGCGCGATCGCGGCGTTGGACTGGCCCGCGGCGACGAGGGCGAGGACTTCCCGCTCCCGCGCCGACAGCGCGGCCAGCGGATCCCGGCGGCGCCGCAGGAGCTGGCTGATCACCTGCGGGTCCATCGTCGTCCTCGCCGGGCAGGATCAGCACCGGGGTCGTGACCTTCGCCGCGTAGGAGATGGGGCTGAGCCGGTCGTGGTGGTGCGGGCCGGGCCCCTCCCAGCCGAGACTGCCGCAAAGGTCGGCTTCTGCCCGACCCTGCTCGCCGACGCCGACCTGAATGGCCCAGTCGGCTATACCCCCGCCCATCACCGCGGCGCAGAACCGGTCGGTCTGGGTGACCGCCCAGGCGGCCATGAACCCGCCGTGGCTCCACCCGGCGATGCCGAGCCGGGCGGGATCAGCGACGCCGTCGGCTACCAGGGCGTCGAGGCCCGACAGGATGTCGGTCCACTCGTCCTGGCCAACGGCGCGGGCCACCATGGACGCGAACTCCTGGCCGTTCCCTGGCTGCCGCGGGGGTTGGGGTGGAACACCGCGAAGCCTGCGGCGGCCAGCCACTGGCCCCACCACACCCAGGCCATCATGAGTTCGTCGGCCCACCGGTCGTAAGGCCCGCCGTGGATCATCGTCACCAGGGGGAACGGGCCGTCCGCCCGGCCCAGGCCCGGCGGCAGGACCAGCACGCCGTCGAGCCCAAGCCCGTCCGGCGCCCGCCAGGACAGCCGCTCCTGGGTTCCCCAGGCGATACCGCGCAGTTCCGGGCGGGTATCGCTGACCCTGACGAGGCCATCCGGCGGGCCGGCGCTGACATCGCGGGGCGCGCGGGACGTACTGGCCAGCACGGCGATCGCGGTCCCGTCGTCGCTGACGCTGAGCGCGGCGGCCCGGCCCGCCCAGCCAGTGACCCGCCGGAACGACTGGCCCGCCGGATCTAGCCGGTACAGGGCGGTGTCCAGTCCTTCGGCGAACAGCGCCACCGGCGGGCCGCCAGTGACCTGGACGAGCCCGGCCGGGCAGGCGGTCATTCCGGCGGTCAGGTCCACAGGCCCGGCCGTCACGGTCCCGTCCGCCGAACGGCAACATCGAGCACTACCGCGCCGCAACCGGACGGCGGGGCGGCCAGCCAGGCCACATGCCAACCGTTGGCGCCCAGCCACCACGCGGGGGAACGCTCCTCAAAGCCCAGCCGCCCCAGGTCGGCCGCGGTACCTTCGTCCAGGTCGACCATGTGCAGTCGGCTGGTGAAGGCGCCGGATCGTAGTCCGGGCAGTCCCAGCTCATCACCGCAAGCGGCCCGCCGTCCGGCCGCTGCACCATGCCGACGACGTGGCGTCCGGCCAGGCCGGCGGCCACGGTGAGCTCGCCGGAGACCAGGTTGAGCAGGCGCAGCCGGTGCCATAGCCAGTGCTGGCGTACGGCACGCTCGGACCAGGCCATCGCGTCGTCATGCTCGGCCAAGCGGCGCTCGTCGTCATCGGTCTGCTCGTTGCTGGCCACGACGGCCACCAGCCGTCCGTCGGCCAGGGGAGCCAGCCCGGAGATCTCACCACGCCAGCGCAGCACGGTCTCGGCGTCACCGGCTGGCCCGCCTGGCGGTGATCCGGATATGCCGGACCTCATCGTCAGCGACATAGAACAGCCAGGCCGATCCGGGACCAGGCGCGGCAGCCGGACTCGCCGCTGCCATCGGTTCAGCCCGACGGGGCCGCGCCCCTCGCCGACCGGCGTGATCCACAGTTCGCTGACCTCACGGCTCGGGCCGCCCGCCTGACGAGGTTGTCCAGGCCACCCAGCTGCCATCAGGGCGAGATCACCTGATCGGCTGCCCGAGCGCCATCCACGATCAGGCCCGCGGTCAGGGCACTCGCTACTTCGCTAATCTCCCCATCCGGACATTCTGCCCGGGCAGCGGGTGGCGAGGATTCGGGTTCAGGCTCCCGCTTGGTCACCGTGAACAGGACGTACCCGTAACTGAGCCCGAGCGCGAAGGGTGCGCCGCGAGCCAGGCATCGGCCACGCCAGCGGGGAACTCCAGCCGGAGCACGGCCTCGAAGTCGCTTCTCGAGCCGAACTCCCAGCGGCTCATCACCTCGGTCCGGCTCGCCCCCCGGCCGCCCACCAGGCGTCGGTCACATCGGCCTGCCCCGGCGCCGTGGTCGGCCACGGCCACGGCCCGCAGCAGGTCGGCGAACTCCCCGGCCCGGCTGGTCGTTGTCGACCACCACCAGTGCGCCGCCCGGCGTCAGCACCCGCAGCACCTCGGCCAGCCCGGCCGCAGCAGCGAGGCGGCCAGAAATAGGCGAACCGCGCGTGCGCCACGTCCACGCTGGCGTCGGGCAGCGGCGATATGCTCGGCCGACCCGGGCAGCACCCGGACCCGCGAGTCGCGGGCGGCGGCCAGCGCGACCAGCGCCGGGTCCGGCTCGACCCCGATGACCGCGGCGGCCCGCGCGGCGTAACCCGGCAGCCAGTAGCCGCTGCCGCAGCCCAGGTCGAGCAGGGTCTTCCCGGCCCAGGGCGCCAGGTCCCGCATCGCGTCGAGCGACCAGGCGGTCGGGGTCCATCGCCCGGTTCTCCAGCTCGTACAGGTCGGGCGGGCGCCTCGTTCGGCGCCGCCGGAAGTCGGGGTGGCTCATCGCCACGTTCCGTCGCCATAGACGACCACCCCGCCCGAGACGGTCAGCTCCACCGAGGCGTCTCCGATCGAGGCGGCCGGGATGGCGAACAGGTCCTGGTCGAGCACGGCCACGTCGGCTCGCATCCCCGCGACGAGCGACCCGGTCACGCCCTCCTCGTGGTTCACCCAGGCGACGCCGGACGTGAACGCGTCCAGCGCGGTGTCCAGAGCGATCGCCTGCGAGGGCATGAACGGAACCTCGCGGCCGGCTTGCCCGGCGGCGCCGAGCCGCGAGGACAGCACCCTGTTCACCGCGACGTGCATCTCCTGCAGCGGATCGGCACTGGATATCGGCCAGTCGCTGCCGAACGCGAGCCGGCTCCCAGCCGGGCAAGCGAGGCCGATCGGGTACTGCCAGCCGGCCCGCTCCGGGCCCGACGAACGGCAGGGTCAGCTCCTCCATCTGCGGCGTCCGCGCACGCCCACAGCGGCTGGAAGTTGGCCACCACGTCGAGCGCGGCGAACCTGCCAGTGTCCGCGGGCCTGATGAACTGCAGGTGCGCCACGTGATGCCGGCGCCGCCGGCGCGCTGCCGGCCGGCAGCGCCTCGAGCGCGTCGAGGGCGGCGCTGACCGCGCGGTCGCCGATCGCGTGGAAGTGCAGCTGGAAGCCCTCGGCGGCCAGCCGCCGGACGGCTGAGGCCAGCTCTCGGGCTCGATGAACAGGCTGCCTCCATGGCCGGTGGCTGCCCGTGCCCGTCCAGGTACGGGGCGGACATGGCGGCGGTGAACGTCTCGCACACCCCGTCGAGCATCAGCTTCACCGTCGTCGCGCGGAACGCGCCGGCGGCGGCCTGCTCCCGCCGGGCCAGCAGGTCGTCGATCTGGCCCAGGCCGCGGTGCCGGTCCCACCACAGCGCGCCGACCACCTGGCAGCTGAGCAGGCCGTCGTCGGCCGCCCGCCGGTAGGTGTCGAACACGTCCGGGATGCCGAGTTCGCCGGCCGCCCCGACGCAGGCGTCCTGGAACCTGGTGATGCCGAGCGAGTTCAGGTGCGCCTGCGCCGCGAGCAGGCCCGCGGTGAGCTCCGCCGCGCGAGGCGGCCGGCACGTGCTCCGCGACCAGGCGCATCGCCCCGTCGTGCAGCGTGCCCGTGGGGCGGCCGCGCTGGTCCCGCTCGATCCGCCCGTCGGCCGGGTCCTGGGTGCTCTCGTCTACGCCGTGCCATGGCGAGGGCCGCGGAGTTCACCCAGGCGCTGTGATGGTCGCGGTTCGGCAGGAAGGCGGGCCTGCCGCCGGTGACCGCGTCCAGGTCGGCCGCGGTCGGGCAGCCCGCCGGGGAAGGCCGCCATGGTCCAGCCGCCGCCGAGCACCCAGGCGCCGGGCGTCAGGCCTGCGCAGTACGCGGCGACCGCGTCCAGGGTCTCGTGCCTGGTCCGCAGCCCCAGCAGGTTGCAGCGCAGGCTCTCCAGCCCGCCCTGGACCGCGTGCACGTGCGCGTCGCCGAAGGCCGGCAGCGCCAGCCGCCCGCGCAGGTCGATCACCGCGTGCCCCGCCCGGTGAGTTCCCTGATCTCCTCGTCGTCGCCGACGGCCAGGATCGTGCCGCCGCGCACCGCCAGCGCCTGCGCGAAGCCGGAAGGATGCGCGGGAGCGCGCACCTTCCCGTCCACCAGGACCAGATCCGCCGGGCCGCCCGTGCATCGCCATACCGCCATGCTCCCATCCGCCTGAATCGCAGCCCGATGAAAGGCTCGTCGCCGCTGAACAGGGCGCAGCCGGCCAGGCGAGCCGGCCGATTACATCCTGGATACCGGGCGGCTTGCGGTGCATCCGGTAGTGCAGCACCAGGAAGGGGAGCCCGAACACCCAGAACGCATGCTCCGCGCGCAATTCGCCGTTATCGAGGTAGACGTCAAGCCGCTCCGCGAATCCCCGGACGCCCGCCACCGTCACCTCAGCGGTCTGCGGGTCGATGTAGGCCAGGTAGTGGCCGGGCTGGTCGAGTTCGCTGCGGCTGTCGAGGACCAGGCCGCCGCCGGGCCGGTCCTGCGGCAGCAGCGTGGCGGTGAAGCTGGCCTGCGGCAACGGGAAGCCCACGCTGACGTAACCCCGGCCCTCGTGCCGGTAGGTCGTGTAGATGCCGACGTAGATGGGCTCGTCGGTGTCGGCGAAGGAGCGGATCCAGCCGCGGACCGCGACCACGTCGCCCGCGCCCCGCAGCCGACTCGTCCGGCAGCCCGCTGATCGTGTCGATCCGGCTGCGCACCCCGTGCTGCGCCTCCCGCTGGCTCATCGGCACGTTGGCCTGGCCGAGCGGCCTGGCCAGCAGCGTGCGGTACAGCAGGTAGCCGGGCCGGACCCAGGGCCGCCACTCCGGCACGATGTCGAGCGCGAACCGCGTGGTGTGCTCGTAGAACTCCCGCACCAGCGGCTCGACGCGGGCCGGGTCGAAGGACGGGCCCGCCAGCTCGTCCAGCGACCCGACGATGCCGATGTCCGGCACGTCGGCCGTGTACCGGCCGCCGAGGACCTGCGCGAGCGAGCGGACGTAGCCGGTTCCGACGTACCCGGTCCGGCTGGAAAGCGGCACCACGAACGGTACGTCCTGCGCGCTCACCCGCTCGGCCAGCAAACTCACCTGGGGATCGCGGAACGCGAGCGCGGACACCACCCGGTACCCCACCACGGCGGCGGCGGCGGCCACCGAGCCCGGGCACCGGCGGCGCGGCGGAAACCTGTCCCGGCCGGCGCCACCCCGCCAGGCCGAACCCGATCGCGGCGCCCGTCACCGGGCCCAGCAGGACCTTCTGCGGTCGCAGGCCGAGCGCCCCGGCCGCCGCGCCCGCCGCCGTCGCCACCGGCACGGGCCCGACGCCGAGGAGGCGGTCCGACATCCACCCGAACGGCGCCGCCAGCGCGCCGCTCATCAGGATGCGCGACCACAGCGCGGGGATCTCCCCGGGACGCTGCCTCGGCCCTGGCCAGGGCCTCGGCCGCCCCCATCCAGGCGGCCCCGGCAACCACCCCCGCGGCCGTCGCCGCCTTCCCGCGACGGGCGGCCAGTGCCGCCCCGGCCAGCCCGCCTATCGCGCTGGCGAATCCGATCTGCTGTGCCCGCTGTCCCCGCTGTACCCGCTCCTGCGCCTGCCCCTGCGCCGACCCGACAGCCCCCGCTCGATCCATGGCCACCCAAGGAACCTACCGCTTCGCCGGAACAAAGGAGGTCTGCCGCCGAGTTGACCGACGCAGTGACGATAGGAGACGCCCGAGTGAAGATCGAGATCTGGTCCGAACGTGGTCTGCCCCTGGTGCTACATCGGCAAGCGCAGGCTTGAGCGGGCGCTGGGCGAGTTCGAGCACGCCGATGAGGTCGAGATCACATGGCGGAGCTTCCAGCTGAACCCGGACGCGCCCGCCGGCCGGCCGAGCCGACCCTGGACTACCTGGCCCGGCGGTTCGGCCCGCAGGCGACGGCGATGACGACCAGGGTCGCCGAACTCGGCCGCGCCGAGGGCCTGGACCTCGACTTCGCCAGCACGCTGACCGTGAACACCCTCGACGCGCACCGGGTGCTGCACCTGGCAGCCGACCTCGGCCTCGGCGGCGCGGTCAAGGAGCGGCTGCTGCGCGGGCACTTCACGCGAGGGCGCCGACCTGTCCGACCCGGACACGCTCGCCCGGCTGGCCGGGGAGGCGGGCGTCGAGGAGGACCGGGTACGCGCGGTCCTCGCGAACGGCGAGTACGCCGACGCGGTGGACGCCGACGCGGCGGAGGCGCACGCCCTCGGCGCGAACGGCGTGCCGTTCTTCGTCATCGACCGCCGGTACGGCATCTCCGGCGCGCAGCCCGCCGAGGCATTCCTGCACGGGCTGAGGACCGCGTACGCCGCCGAGGCCGAGGATCCCAGATAAAAATCAAAAGATAATTTGACCGAACGAAGCCTGGTACCAGGCCCAGCGAACGCCGCCGGTGGCAGGGAATAAGCCCGCCGCAAGCCTCGCGGGGGGCGCGGGGGCGTATGCTCGGTGCGGTGCGGATCGTATCGCTCGGGTTCCGTACCGACGTCGCGCTGCGCGTGCTCGAGGGCGCCGTGGTCACCGACCGCGGCGACTACCTCGTCATCCGCAGCCCGGATAACCCCGTCTTCTGGTGGGGCAACTTCATCCTGCTCGGCGGGCCGCCGAAACCTGGCACGCACGGTACCTGGCTGGCCCGGTTCGCCGCGGAGTTCCCCGCCGCCCGGCACGTCGCGTTCGGGGTAGACGGTGCCGGCTACCAGAGCGAGATACCCGTCGGGTTCGCCGCGGCGGGCCTGGACATCCAGCGCGCCACCGTGCTGACCGCCGCGGCCGTCCGGCCGCCGCCGCCGCCCCAACCCGGCCGTCGAGATCAGGGCGCTGGACTCCGACGCGGACTGGCGGCAGGCGGTTGAGCTGAACGTCCGCTGCTTCGGTTACGAGGACTCGCAGGAGTACCTGGAGCGCCGGGTGGCCGCGCGGCAACGGCTGACCAGGGCCGGGGCCGGCGCGTGGTTCGGCGCCTTCGCGGGCGGGCGGCTGCTCTCCCAGCTCGGCATATTCGGCGTCGGCGACGGCTTTGCCCGCTACCAGGACGTGGAGACCGATCCGGCCGCCCGCCGCCAGGGGCTCGCGGGCACCCTGGTCTGGCACGCGGGCCGGTACGGTCTGCGCACGCTCGGCGCGACCACGCTGGTCATCGTCGCCGACCCGGCCGGCGAGGCCATCCGCCTCTACCGCTCCTGCGGTTTCGCCGACGCGCAGACCCAGCTCACCATGGAGCGCCCGCCCGCGGGCCCGGATTAAAGGGTCCGCGGGCGGGCCGGGGCGTGGGCGGTCAGTACCTGCGCTTGCAGCTGGACTTGACGTTGATCGGGACGGATTCGGTCTGCGTGGTGGTGCCGTCGTTGACCCAGAAGGTGATGGTGATCGTCGAGTTGACCGCCAGGCCGGCCGGGATCGTCGTAACGGGGTAGGCCTCGATGACCTCGTTCGAGTTGGCGGTGACGGCGAAGGGACCCGTTCCGTTGCTCCAGCCCGGCGGTATCGGCGGGCTGCCGGTGCTGAAGGTGTTGTTCGTCAGGTTATCGACCAGGACGAGGTCGCTGTAGGAGCCGCCCTTCGGCAGGCCGGAGGCGCCGAAGGTCAGCGAGGTGGACCAGGTTCCGTTCAGGTTGAGCTCGAGGTCTTCCGTTCCGCCGGCGGTGGTGACGCAGGCTGGAGTGGAGGTGTACTGATCGGCGAGCTGCCAGCTGGGACTGGCCGATGCCGTCACGGCCGGGATGGCCAGCGCCACCGCAGGTGATGGCGGCCGGAGCCAGCAGGGCGGCTACCCGCCAGTGTCTGAACGTCATGATGTTCGCTCCCTAAGTGTTGTGGTGCGGTTAGGACTGGATGGTGAGGGTGAACTGCTGGGTGGCCGCCAAGGTCGGTGACCCGCATGGTCCAGGTGAAGGTGCCGGCCGGACGGCAGCCTGAACTCAAGTCGCTCTGGGAGCGGCCGGAATTAAGGAGCAAATGATGTTCACCGTGACGGCGGTCATGGCCGGTCAGGCCGGGTCAACCCCGTGACAATCGAGATCTCGACGTGTGTATGCATGCCAGCCTCCCCTGATCGTCGCGCAGCGGCGACGTCCGGTGCTGGCCGGATGCGGTGAGAGCGTCCGGAAGGGGCCAGCGGATATACCTACCCGCTACCAACACGGACCGGGCGGCGATCCGGTTCAACCCAGCCCGGGCATTTCTTCGTCGCGCCTTTCCCGGCCCGGGTCGGCTCGGGTTTCCTGCCCCGGGTCTGGGAAGCTAGCCAGCGGGTCCGGGGTTTTCGTTGGCCCGAGGGAGGAGCTGGCGGTGTCACAGGAGGACCAGCGCGGCCCGTCGTATGAGACCGGGGCGGCGGCGCTGCAAGCGGGCTGGTATCACGGGCATCGCGACGTCTCGGGCGGCTGGCTGCGGCCGGCGGTGTTCGGCGCGGTGGACGGGCTGGTCACGAACGCCTCGCTGATCTCCGGGCTGGGCGGTGGCGGGGTCTCGGCGCACACCGTGGTGCTGACCGGCGTGGCGGCGCTGGTCGCGGGCGCCTTCTCGATGGGCACCGGGGAGTACATCTCGGTGACCAACCAGAACGAGCTGGTCGAGTCCGAGGTCTCGCTGGAACGCCAGATGCTCACTCAGTTCCCCGCGGCCGAGCAGGAGGAACTTGCGGGCTACTTCCGCCAGTACGGCGCCGACCCGGAGACCGCGGCCCGGATGGCCGCCGCGGTGTCCGCCGACCCGGGCACGGCGCTGCGGATCCATACGCGTGAAGAGCTCGGCGTGGATCCCGAGGAGCTGCCGTCCCCGGTCATCGCCGGCGTCGCGTCCCTGCTGGCCTTCTCCGGCGGCGCGCTGGTGCCGCTGTTTCCCTACCTGGTCGGCCTGCACCTGCTGTGGGTGTCGCTGGCGCTGACCGGGGTCGCGCTGCTGAGCGGCGGGATGGTGGTGGGCCGGCTGACCGGCCGCCCGGTCCTGCGCTCGGGCCTGCGCCAGCTTGCCCTGGGCGGCGTGGCCATCGCGGTGACCTACCTGGTCGGTCACCTGATCGGCAGCCACGGCACCTGACGGAGCGGGATGGGCGGCCGGGCTAACAGGCAGACGGGAAGAGCGCCCGCCTGCGGGACGATGACCCGGTCCTCGGTGACCAGCGCGGAGACCAGCTCGGCCGGGGTGATGTCGAAGGCGAAGTTGAGCGCCCTGGTCCCGGGCGGGGCGGCCGGGACGGTGACCTCCTCGTCGGCGCGCAGCTCGAGCGGGATCGCCGCGCCGGACGGGGTTGCCTGGTCGATGGTGGACTCGGGAGCGGCGACCACGAACGGGATGCCGGCCTGGCGGGCGGCGAGGGCCAGGGAGTAGGTGCCGATCTTGTTGGCCACGTCGCCGTTCGCGGCCACCCGGTCGGCGCCGACCACCACGGCGTCCGCGAGCCCGCGGCTGATCAGGAACGGGCCGGCGCCGTCGCAGGCCAGCCGGTGCTCGATGCCGAGCTGGCCGAGCTCCCAGCAGGTCAGCCGGGCGCCCTGGAGCAGCGGCCTGGTCTCGCCCACGATCACGTGGCTGAGCGCGCCGCTGGCGTGCAGGGCGCGGATCACCCCGAGCGCGGTGCCCCAGCCCAGGCAGGCCAGGGCGCCGGTGTTGCAGTGGGTGTGGATGCGGAGCCTGCCTGCGCCGCAGGCGCCGGTCAGGTAGGCGGCGCCGCGCTCGCTGATCCGGTGGCTTACCTCGGCGCTGGCGGAAACAGACCCCAAGCGCCGCCGCCTCGACGGCGGCGCTGCCCGCAGGCAGGCGCGCCGCGACCGCGAAGACCTCCCGGCCCAGGTTGACCGCGGTCGGCCGGGCGGCGGCGATCCGCTGGATCTCCGCCGCCAGCCGCGCCTCATCCCAGCCCTCGCGCTCGCCCTGGCGGACCGCGAGCGCCACGCCGAGCGCGCCGGCCGCGCCGAGCACCGGCGCGCCGCGGACGGCGAGCCGCCGGATCGCGGCGACCAGCGAATCGACGGTGTCGATGCGCAGCACGCGGACCTGGTGCGGCAGCGCGGTCTGGTCCAGGGCCTCGATGAACCCGTCCCGCCACGCGAGCACCTCGGGTGTGTCCATACCGTTGAACCTATGCTGCTCGAACGGTTGCGTGCCGATGTGGTCAGGGTCTGCCGGGAGCTGGCCTCGGCGGGGCTAGTGGTGGGGACGGCGGGAAACGTGAGCGCGAGGGCCGGCGACCTCGTCGCGGTGACGCCGAGCGGCGTGGACTACGCCGAGCTAACCGCCGAGCTCGTCGGCGTGCACCGCCTCGACGGCACCGCGGTGGACGCGCCGCTGCGGCCCACCACCGAGATGCCGCTGCACCTCGGAGTCTACGCGGCAACCGACGCGGGGGCGATCGTGCACACGCACTCCGTCGCCGCGACCGCGCTTTCCACCGTGGCGGACGAACTGCCCGCCGTTCACTACTACGTGGCGATGTTCGGCGGTCCGGTCGCGGTGGCGCCGTATGCCGACCTACGGAACTGACCAGCTGGCCCGCAACGTGGTGGCGGCGCTGCGCGAGCGGACCGCCTGCCTGATGGCCAACCACGGCGCGGTGATTACCGGAGCCGACCTCAAGTCGGCCCTGGCGGGCTCGCGCTACCTGGAATGGCTCTGCGAGGTGTACCTGCGGGCACTGGCGGCCGGACGGTCGCAGTCGACCCCGCGCCTGCTGCCTGGCCGACGAGATCACGCTCGTGGCCGGCCAGCTGGCGGGGTACGGACAGCAGGTGCCGGGCCAATCCGATCAGCAGGGGCGCGATCGGCACGGGCCCGATGAGGAGCCGACTTAGCAGCGGCCTCGGTAGATGCCGCTCGTGTAGGTGGTCCACGCTGACCAGTTGGTGCCATCGTCGGAGATGATGATGGCGGCCTTGGCGTTGCCCATCGGGTCGTAGGTGGACAGCGAGCCGTGGACCGGGTTGATCTGCCAGTAGCCGCGCTCGCCGACGGTGCCGGTGGCGAACTGGTTGCCGCCGGACTCCGCCATCGCGATCTCGGCGGCGGTGAAGGCCTCGCCGTGCGAGCCGCCCGCGTCTTCCCAGAGCGTCTCGAGCGCGGCGCAGCCGAGCGTGCCGCTCAGGTGGGTGACGGACGTGGTAAGCGTGGTGCCGCCTTTGGCGTGCTTGGGCGAGTACGACGTGGCGGCGGCCGGGCTGGCCGGGATCGTCAGCTTCTCGCCCACGTAGATCACGTTCGGGTTGTGCACCTTGGCGCTGTTCGCCTGGTAGATGGCCCGCCAGTCGGCCGAGTTGTGGTAAAAGCGCTCGGCGATCACCGACAGCGTGTCGCCCCGCTCCACGGTGTAGGAACGGGCGGTCGGCGCGTGGTGCACGACCGCGGCGTCGGTCTGCACCTGCCCGGCGACCGTGGTGGCCGAGGCGGCGCCGACCACCGCGGCATTCGCCGCCGTCGCCGACCCGACGAGCACTCCGGCGATCGCCACCGCGGGAGCGGCCTTGCCCGCGATATCCGCGACTTTCTCCACCTGGGACGGGGTGGTATGCCTGCCGGTCCGGCGGATCTTCCGCGGACGGCGATGCATGGGTGTATCCACAGAACTCCCCAACTAGGTTTCGCGCCCGCTTACTCGGGCCCGCTGCGGGGCCGGTCGGCGGGCCTGTGAGGTCACACTCTGCGACCCTTTCAGCCTTCGCTCGCTGTCTGGCGGTCTGTGCTGTCTGCGGAAGCATGGCAGGAAGCGTCCGACCCGCGCAGGCAAATCGAGCTTTTTCTGTAACACGTCCGTGATCTACGCATCTGATAAGCCGCGGACGCTGCCATACTGCGGATGTGAACGATCACGGCTTGCGGTACTTCGAGGACTACGTTCCCGGCGCCAGCTATGACTGCGGCAGCGCGAGCTTCGACGAAGCTGGGATTATCACTTTCGCAACCCAGTTCGATCCGCAGCCGTTCCACGTCGACCCGGTGGCCGCGGCCGGGGGACCGTTCGGCGGGCTGGTCGCGAGCGGCTGGCACACCACCGCCGTCGTGATGCGGCTGCTCGTGGAGAACTACCTGCCGCCCGGCGGGAGCCTCGGCGGGCCCGGTGTGGACCAGATCCGCTGGCCTCATCCGGTCCGGCCGGGCGACACGCTCCGTGTTCGGGCCACGGTCGCCGACGCGAGGAAATCGCAGAGCAAGCCGGACCGCGGCATCGTGCAGACGACGGCCGAGGCGGTGAACTCCGACGGTCAGACGGTCATGCGGGTGACCGCCGTCAACTTCCTCGCCGTCCGCCCGCCGGGTGCCGCCTGAGCAGGCCGAATGCCATCAGGGCGAGCCCTGCCACCGCGATGACCGGACCGATGAGGGCCCAGGCCGTCGCGCCGGTCATGAAACTTCCGGTCACGTAGCCAAGACCCTGCAGGGTGAAGACCGTCCCGGCGATCGTGATCAGGGCGCCGGCCATCACCAGCAGCACCCTGGTCGCCGTCATCAGCCTGAGCCTAGCCCCGCGGCCCGGCCCTCCCGGACCGCGTACGTCAGGCGCGCTCATGGCAGGCTGGTCAGGTGGCCGACGATACGACTCCCGCGCCGCGGAGGCTGATCCTGCTGCGGCACGCCAAGTCCGACTGGCCGGACGTGCCGGACCACGAGCGGCCGCTCGCCAAGCGCGGGCGACGGGACGCGCCGGTGGTCGGCCGGTGGCTGCGCGAGCACGGTTACCTGCCCGAGGTGGTCATCTGCTCGACCGCCCGCCGGACGCGCCAGACCTGGGAGCTTGTCGCGAAGGAACTGGGCGGCTCGCCATCGGTGACGTTCGAGCAGCGGGCCTACGAGGCCAGCGCGCTGACCCTGCTCTACCTCGCGCGGGAACTGCCCGGCCGGTGCCGGGCCGCGCTGATCGTCGGGCACAACCCGGGTATCTCCGACCTGGCGGCCAGCCTGGCCGAAGAAGAGTCCCACCTCCGGTTCCCCACCGCCGCCGCGGCGGTGCTCGAGTTTGACGGCGACTGGCCGGACCTTGGCCCCGGGCATACCCGGCTGCTCGATTTTGCTGTCCCAGACGACATGTAGGAATCGCAAAGGAGAGCCGTGTCCCTGACTCACTCGTC
>CAWAWG010000006.1:0-755076 GCA_963785645.1 uncultured Actinomycetota bacterium | reverse complement strand
ACCTGGAGCCGGGCCACCCAGGGCCCGCCCGAGGACGTGCTGGACCGCCGCCAGTGGCGGATCCCGCTGACCTCTACTCGCCTCGGGAAGTCACCGCCCTGATGGCCGCGGCCCGAACGCTCCAGCCCGCGTTCCGGGCAGTGACCTGGCGGGACGCTCATCGGGCTGCTGGCCGTGACCGGCATGCGGCAGGGCGAGGCCGGCCGCCTGGGCCGCGGCGACACTGAACGCCGAGACGGTCACGATCGCGGACTCCAAGTTCGGCAAGTCCCGCATGGTGTTCCTCCACCCGACCGCGGCCGCCGCCCTGCGCGCCTATGACCGGGCCCGCGACGAGGCGTTCCCCGAGGCGGCGGCGGGCACTTCCGGTCAACAGCCGGGGCGGGCCGCTGGACAGCCACAACACCTCCAAGACGTTCACCCTGCTCGTCACGGCGACCGGCATCAAGGCCCCGCCCGGTCAGCGGGCCCCGCGACTGCACGACCTGCGCCACGTGTTCACGGTCTCGACGCTCCTGGACTGGTATCGCGACGGCGGCGACGTCCAGGCCCGCCTCCCGGTCCTGTCCACCTGGCTAGGCCATATCGACCCGAAGTCCACCTATTACTACCTCTCGGCCATCCCCGAGCTCCTCGCCCTGGCCGCGGGTCGGCTCGAGCGGGCAGAAGATGAGGCGTCATCGTGACCGATCTCGCCCCCGTCCTGCAGGGATTCTTCACCGACCGGCTGGCCAGGCAGAAGAAGGCCAGCCCCAACACGGTCGCCGCCTACCGCGACACCTGCCGCCTCCTGCTCGCCTTCGCCCAGGCCAGGACCGGCAAGCCCCCGAGCAAGCTCAGCCTCGCCGACCTGGACGCCACCCTGGTCGGAGCGTTCCTGAACCATCTGGAAGACCAGCGGGGCAACGGCAGCGCCACCCGCAACGCCCGCCTGGCCGCGATCCACTCCCTGTTCAAGTACGCCGCCCCGAAGGCGCCCGAGCACGCCGCCGTGATCAGCCAGGTCCTGGCGATCCCGCCGAGGCGGCGCGAGCGGGCGATCGTCAGCTACCTCACCGCTGAGGAGATCGACGCCCTGGTCGCGGCCCCCGGCCGCGAGACCTGGCACGGCCGCCGCGACCATGCCCTGCTCCTGCTCGACGTCCAGACCGGGTTGCGGGTCTCCGAGCTCACCGGGCTGAGCAAGCAGGACATCCACCTCGGGGCCGGGCCGCACGTCCGCTGCCACGGCAAGGGCCGCAAGGACCGGGCCACCCCGCTCACCGCCCAGACCGTCAAGGTGATGCGGACCTGGCTCGCCGAGCTCAGCCCCGCCCCCGCCGGCCCGCTGTTCCCCGCCCAGCCCGGCGGGCGGCTCTCCCGCGATGCCGTCGAGCGCCTCGTCGCCCGGCATGCCGCCACCGCCGCGGAGGCATGCCCGTCGATCAAGGAGAAGCACGTCACCCCTCACACGCTTCGGCACTCCGCCGCCATGACGCTCCTGAAGAACGGCGTCGACAC
This sequence comes from uncultured Actinomycetota bacterium, assembly GCA_963785645.1. Lineage (GTDB taxonomy): Bacteria > Actinomycetota > Actinomycetes > Streptosporangiales > Streptosporangiaceae > Trebonia. The sequence continues at coordinate 753,576 of CAWAWG010000006.1, read as the reverse complement.
CTCGGTCATCGCCCTTTGGCTAGGCCACGAAGGGACCGAGACCACCCAGGTCTACCTTCACGCCGACATGACCATCAAAGAGCAGGCCCTCGCCCGCGTCCAGCAGCCCGGCACCAGCCCCGGCCGCTACCGGGCGCCAGACAGCCTGCTCGCGTTCCTCGACAACCTCTAGCCGCCCCCAGCACCCGCCGGGTTATGCCGCTCCGCGACGACGACCTGCCCGCCAGGCAGGGCTTCCGGCAGTCCGGTCGGCATAACCCGGATGTCGGCATAAGCCGACGACTGGCTGCTGGGATTCGCAGGCCCCAGGCGCGAGGCAGAGGAAATCAAGGAGAAGGTAGCGGCGTTCCTGCGCGGTGAGCTGCGCCTGGAGCTGTCGCCGTCCAAGACCCTGATCACGCACGCCGCCAGCCAGGCGGCGCGCTTCCTCGGCTACGAGATCAAGGCCCAGCACTCCGACACCAAGATCACCCGCAACCGGCGGGCGGTCAACGGGGCGATCGGCCTGTTCGTGCCACGGGACCGCATCAGGCAGTGGTGCGCGCTCTACTCCGACAAGGGAAAGCCAGCGCAGCGAGGCCCGCTGCTCCACGACGACGACTTCACGATCATCGCGAAGTACCAGTCCGAGTACGCGGGCCGCGTCCAGTACTACCTGCTGGCCCAGGACGTCTTCCGCCTGGGCCGCCTGCACTGGGTCATGGAGACCTCGCTGCTCAAGACCCTAGCGGGCAAGCACCGCTCGACGGTCGGCAAGATGGCCGGGAAGTACAAGACGGTCATCGACACCCCCGCCGGGCCGCGCAAGTGCCTGCAACTGGTCATCGAGCGCGACAGGGACAGGAAGCCACTGGTCGCCCGCTTCGGCGGGATACCCCTCCGGCGAGTGCGCACAGCCGCCCTCACCGACCAGCGGCCCGTCATGGCCAGCGCCAAGCGGAACGAGCTGATCCACCGGCTCCTCGCCGGGCGCTGCGAACTCTGCGAGGGCACGGAGGGCCTTGAGGTCCACCACGTCCGCAAGCTCGCAGACCTCAACAAGCCAGGACGGCGGGAGAAACCCCCCTGGATGGAACTCATGGCCAAGCGACGGCGAAAGACCCTGGTCACCTGCCGCCGCTGCCACGAGGACATCCACGCTGGCCGGGCAACCAAGCCCTACCCGAAATGATCACTGGAGAGCAGGGTGCGAGGAAACCCGCAAGCCCTGTTCGGGAAGAGACCGACGGAAAAGGACCCGGCCAAGGGCACCTCGCCGGCGGTCGACTTCACTCGGAGGGAGGCTGCCCCGAAAAGGCCAGGGCTCATCGAGGCTGAAGAAGATTCACCCCCGATGAAATCCGGGACCTCGCGGGGCAGCCGACCCTACGCCTGGCTGACCGGGGCCCAGCTCGTCCGCGCCAGCCACGCCGCCGCCCGGGCAGTGCGCCGCCGGGACTGCCGGGAGATCACCGCCGACGAGGAATCCTTCACCGCCGGGGTCCGCCACGCGATCCGCTCCATGTCAACCACGCAGGTCACGGCCACGTCATCGCTGGAAGCACTCGCGGCCGCCGCCGATTCCGCCGCCCGCGCCGCACTGCACACCCTGAACCTCCCCGGCCGGCAGCGGCACTCCTCCCGGACGCAGAAAGCGAGACCGAAGTTCCCGCACGCGTCCGTCACCAAGACCACCGTCACCGGGACGCCGCAGGTCACCGTCTTCGCACCCGGCTTCTACTGAATCCCGGCCCCGGGCCCTGCGACAAGAGGACCGCCCCGCCCGGACGGGGCCGCGGCCCGTGGAACCGCGCGCCACCCCGCCGCGCCACGCGGGCAAAAACCATGCCTTTCACCGCACAGGAAACCACCTTCAAGACACGCACGGGACATAAGACAAGAAAAGCCCCGCGAAGGCCCTAACAGCTAAAGTCCGTGGCGTTGGCCTCAAGCGGCTCGGGAGCCATGGGCTGAGGGCCTTCGGATTCCGGTGGTCCGGTCCTTGACTGGGGTCATTATGCGGCCTGGGGTCCTGCATTGCGCTCTCAGCAGGGCTTCTCGCCGTCGGTTGTTCACTCCCCGTGCCGGGAAGGCATCGTTCCCGGCATCAGGGAACCCTTGAGCTGCGTCGACGGCGAGGGCATGGCGCGTGGATTCCCTAGCGCGGGAAACAAGTCGCGGGAAACAAGTCGCTTAAAGCGCGGCACTGGCACCGTCAAGGCGACGTCACGCGGGCGTCACGGCTGGAAGTTGAGCCGCAGGCCGGGCCACGGCCAGGGCACCTCGTACAGCAGGCCGCGCCCGGCGGAGGCGATGTAGGCGGTGTCGCCGTCCGGGCCGCCGAAGCACAGGTTCGTGACGTAGGCGTCCGTAACCGGCGTGACAAAGGCGCCGAGCGCCTCGCCCTGCGGGCTGATGACCCGGATACCGGAGCCGGGCAGGTCGGCGACGCACACGTTGCCGGCGCCGTCGACCGCCAGGCCGTCCCAGTACTGCCCTCCCGTGCCGTCGTGGGCGTACAGGTCGGGCCGTGCGGCCAGCGTGCCCGGACTGGTCACCGCGAAGACGCGGAGGCGGCCGGTGTAGGTCTCCGATACGTACAGCAGCCCGCCGTCCGGTGAGAGCCCGGCGCCGTTGGGCGCCTCCAGATTGCCCGCCGCGACGCGGATGGATCCCTGGACGGGGTCGGCGTAGTAGATGGTCCCCCGCGAGGTGTCGACGAAGTAGCAGGATCCCGCGGTGTCGAAGACGATGTCGTTCAGCGAGCCGATATGCACGCCGTCGCACTCGGTGAAGACGTCCTCGACCGCCCCTGTAGTCACGTCGACCCGCTGCAGGCAGCCGCCCTTGTAGTCCTCGGCGAACGCTACCGGGAAGCGGATGCCGTCCACCGCGGTGAAGACAAGGCCGCCGTCGTTGCACACGTAAAGCGCGCCGTCGGGCCCGAAGGCGCACCCGTTGGCGCCGCCGCCGCACTCCGCCAGGATCGTGTGCGTGCCGTCGGGCGGACGACGAATACCGCCGCCCCCTCGATCTCGGGGACCAGGATCGAGCCGTCGGCGCTGACCCGCGGGCCCCTCGGGAAGGCGCAGTCCGGAGGCGAGCCTGCGGATACCAGCCGGGTCGAACATCATCGGTCTCCCACCGGTCGGGGCGGTTCACGGGCCGCGCGGCGCCGATGAGATCAGCGCCTGCTCGCCAACAGCCACGCTAAACGGAGAAAGTATATTTTGTCCACTGCGCCGGCGGCGGGGCGCTACGCCCGCAGACTCGGACGCCGTCCGCGACCGGCGGCCCTTCAGCCCCGCACCGGCCTGCCCGAAACCGAGACGGCCGCGCTGTGGTGGAAGCCCGGATCGTCTAGGTCGAGCCCGAGCGCGTACTTGAAGCCGGTCCCGCACCCACATCGCCGTCGTCCCGGCAGGGTTGCCCGCCGCGCCACCCGCGCGGTCAGCTCCGGAACCTCGACCCCCAGGCGGGGACGGATCGACATCTCGCACTCTTCAGGGATCTCACGGGACTCATTGTCCCCGCGAGACTGGCCCCAAGCCTGGCCGCGGTCCGCCAAATGCCAAGATTCCCGACAGAGTCAAGAGGCCTGATCAATGAATACTCGGCACCGCCTGACACTCCGAAGAACCGCAGGTTACGGCGCGGATCCTATTTTCGAGCGGGACAGGTTCGGCCGGTGCACCTGATACAGGTCGAGCAGGCGCGTGCCCAGCCGATTGGCGCTGGCCACGGCGCGCTGCCCAACGACCGGCGCCAGCGGCAGGACCGGTCTTACGGTACGGTCAAGCGGGCTACGCGTCTGCTTGCTCTGCTTGCAGTTGCGCTGGCGAGACGGTCAGCGCGTCGATCGCGGTGACCAGCCGCGCGCGCAGTTGCTCGACTTCGGTGGTCGTGTAGGCACCAGCCAGGCGCCGTTCGACGGCAATGGCCTCTTGGTCGGCCTGCTGGAGCAGCGATGCTCCGGCCGGAGTCAGCCCGAGCAGTACGACCTTGGCGTGGTCTGCGGACTGCGCCCGGCTGATGAGGCCGCGCTGCTGAGCAAGTTCACAACGCCGTTCATGGCTTGCGCGGTGACGCCGCACCACCGGGCCAGCCGGGCGCCGGAGATCAATGGATGCTCGGAGAGGATCAGCAGGGCTGAATACTGGGGCACGGTCAGGCCGAAGGGGCGCAGGACACGGTTCTTCTCGGCCATCAGTGCGTGCTCGGCCTGCTTGATGAGCGTTCCGAGGCGCTGCTCGAAGGGCAGCGCTGACTCTGGCAGCGGCATGGTTCGCTTCCAATCCGGCTCGGGGCGCCCGGTGGCCTCGGCGGTTGCAGCCCGACCCCAGCCGTCCGTGTAAAGCCCTTAACTTCAATCAAGACTTTTATGCTACTCCTTGGCCCATGTGCGGCCAATATATAAAGACCTTGATACATGTTCTGATCTTTTGATAAGATCGGACCCGAAGTACTACTGAAAACGCACAGTCCCCTGATCCCTGCGGAGCACTCGTGACAGCTTTCCAGGACAGCCTGCCGGACGCCGCCGAAGAGCAGCGGATGACCCGGCGGCAGAAGCTCACCCTGACCGTCCTGCTCGGCACGCAGTTCATGCTGGCTGCGGACTTTTCCATCCTCAACGTAGCGGCTCCGCGGATCGGCTCGTCGCTGCACTTCCCGCTCAGCGAACTGCAGTGGATCGTGACCGCGTTCGCCCTGGCCGCTTCCGGTTTCACCCTGGTCTTCGGCCGCGTCGGCGACCTGCTGGGCGGCGCCGGATGTTCATCACCGGCATCGCGCTGATGGCCGCGGCATCGCTCCTGGGCGGCCTGGCGCAGAATTCCACCGAGCTGATCGCCGCCCGCGTCGGGCAGGGACTAGCCACCGCGCTCACCACTCCGGCCGCGCTGGCCTTGCTCGTGACTCCTTCCCGGAAGGTCGGCTGCGGGAGCGTGCGCTCGGCATGAACGGGTCGTTGCTGTCAGCGGGCTTCACCACCGGAGCCGTGCTTGGCGGCGTGCTCACCGGCATACTCAGCTGGCGGTGGGCGTTCCTCATCAACGTCGTGGTCGGCGCGGTCGTGCTGCTGGTGGCGCCTGGCCCTGCTCACCGAGAGCCGGGTGAAGGGCCGCATCTCGATGGACCTGCCCGGATCCCTGACGGTCACCTGCGGCCTGGTCGCGGTCGTGCTCGGCGTGACCTGGACCGCGCAGTGGGGCTGGGGCAGCCCGTGGGCGGTCGGCACCCTGGTGCTCGGCGTGGCCCTGCTCACGGCCTTCTGGTGGATCGAGCGGGCCGTGCAGCACCCGCTGGTCTCCACGCGCATGCTGGCCCGCCGCACCGTCGGCGGAGGCAGTCTCGGCGGCCTGGTCACCTTCACCTTCATGTCGGCCGTCGTCTTCCTGATGACCATCTACCTGCAGGAGGCGCTGAAGTACTCGGCGCTGGTCACCGGGCTGGCATTCGCCTGCTGGAACCGCTGCCTTCTTCGGCGGTATGGTGGCGCCGCGCATCATCGCGCGGCTGAGCAGCCGGAATTCGCTGGTGCTAGCCCTGCTCATCCAGGCCGCCGCCACGGCCGCGCTGCTGACCGCGGAAGCCAGCCCGACGGCATCGTGATCATGATCGTCGCCACCACGGTTGGTGGCTTCGGCCATGTCCTGGCCATCGTTTCATTCATGGTCACGGTGACGCAGGGAGTTCCCGACGAAGAGCAGGGCCGCGCCACCGCGCTGACCTCGGTCACCCAGCAGGTTGGCCTCACCATCGGCACGCCGATCATCAGCGCGATCGCCACCGGCCGGATCAAGGTGCTCCAGTCCACCCTCCCGTACACCTCCGCGGTCGTGGGCGGCGTGCACCTTGGCACACTCGTGGACGCCGCCGCGGTCCTCGCTGGAGCACTGGTAATCGCCATGCTGCTGCGTCCCGCCCGGTCGGCCCGGCCCGGCGCGGACGCGGCGGCCGCCGCCACTGCCGCCGCCTCGGCGACCGTCGCCGCCAGCGAGGGGGACCGATGAGCGGGCAGCCAGAAGGAAATACAGTGCTCATTGCCGGGGTGGGGCCGGTTGGCCTGGTCCTGGCCTGCGAACTGCTGCGGCGCGGCGTCACCGTCCGCGTGGTGGACGCGGCGCAGGCCCCGAGCCAGTCTCAACAGTCCCGTGCCGTGCTCATCTGGCCCCGGACCCTGGAGTTGCTGCGCGGCATCGGAGCCGCAGAGCCGCTGGTGGAAGGCCTGGCCACCGGCTCGACGCCATCGCCTATCGCTCAGACGGGCGACTGCTTGGCCGGGTCCGCATCGGCAGGCTTCCCGACACCCCGTACCCCTACGCCATTACCCTGCCCCAGTATGAGACAGAGCGGATACTGCTCGAGCGCTTCCGGGAATACGGCGGCCACGTCGAGCGCGGCACCGCCGTGGAGCGCGTCACTATGGCGGCCGGTGACACGCAGGTCGCGGTCCTGCTCCGCCACCCAAACGGGACCGCGGAGCACGCCACCATCGACTGGCTCGTGGGAGCGGACGGCGCGCACAGCACTGTCCGCGAGGAACTGGGCATCGCGTTTGACGGCGACAGCGTCGACGTCACCTTCGGGATCGCCGACGCCCCCGTCCTTGGGCCCGTGGCGCGCGACACACTGCACTACTGCTACACCGCAGACGGGGCCTTGGGTGTCGTGCCGCTTCCGGATGAGGTGTTCCGAATAGCCGTCAGCATCCCGCACCGCGACCCGGCCGACCCGCCGCCCGCCGACGTCTTCGCGCAGGCGCTCCGCAGGCACGCTCCCGGTTTCGGCGAGCTCGGCGAGCCGCGATGGACTGGCTCCTTCCGGGTGCGCTGCCGCATCGCGGAGTCGTTCCGCCGCGGGCGGGCATTCCTGGCCGGTGATGCCGCGCACGTGATCAGCCCCGCTGGCGGCCAGGGCATGAACCTCGGGATCCAGGACGCGGTCAACCTCGGCTGGAAGCTGGCGGGCGTAACCCGGGCCACCCTCTCGCCCGGCATCCTGGGTACCTATGAGACGGAACGGCGCGCGGCCGCGCAGCGAGTAGCCGCAGCCACCGCCGCCCAGACCCGCTGGGGCATGCTGCGGGGCCGCCCCCGCATCGCGGCCCGCGACGCGCTCGTGCGCGTGGCCGCCGCGTCCGGGGCGCTGCAACGGGTGGTAGGCCCCCTCATGGCGCAGACCGATGTGCGTTACGGCACGCCAGCGGGCGAGGGGTCCCTCCCCGCCCTGCGCCCACCGCGGTTGCGGGTCGGGATGCGGCTGCCGGTCTTCGCCGCGCAGGCGCGCGACGCCGGAACCGTGTCCGCAAGCGCTGGCCCAACCCTCGTCGCTGACCGGTTTACGGTGCTGAGCTGGGCAAGGCGCTGGCCACGTGGCCGACCGTCATGCGGATCTCGAGGCGGTGGCGACGGCGCTGGCCGAGCTGGCGGCCGTGACGGCCGTCGGTCCCGGCGCTCCGCCTTTGGTCCGCCGGGCGCTGGGCCGGGAAGGCGCACTCGTCACGATTCGCCCAGACGGGCACGTTGCCTTCGTCGCGGCGAATTCTGCGGCGGGCGTGGCGGCGACGAGGGCGTTCCTGGCGATCCAGCTGAACCCAGGGGCGTGGGTGGCCCCCTCTGGGTATTGAAGCCACTGCCTTGAACCACGGAGATGGGAGCAACCGATGCGTATCACTACCCTCGGGGCCGAAGGCCCCGCTGTCGGCCGCATTGGCCTCGGCTGCATGGGGATGTCCTGGGCATACGACGAGCCGGGGTGGGACGAGGCGGAGTCCGTCAAAGCGATCCGCCAGGCCCTCGATCTTGGCGTCACGCTGATCGATACGGCTGACGCCTACGGCCCCTTCACCAACGAGTACCTAGTCGGCCGGGCACTGGTCGGCCGACGGGATGAGACGGTGCTCGCCACGAAGGCAGGCCTGGTGGTCGACGGGGCGCGCCAGATGCACCGCAATGGCCGGCCGGAACACATCACCGCCGCCCTGGACGCGAGCCTGATGCGGCTGCGCACGGACCACGTGGACCTTTACCAATTGCACCGGGTGGATCGAGCTGTCCCGCTAGAGGAATCATGGGGAGCCATGGCCGAGGCCGTGTGGGCGGGCAAGGCCCGCCTGATCGGGCTTTCCGAGGTCGGCGCCAGCGAGATCGAGCGCGCGCAAGGGATCCATCCGGTGGCCTCGGTGCAATCGGAGTTTTCGCTCTGGTCACGCGATGTGGTCAGCAACGGGGTACTCGCCTATACGGCGGCACACGGCATCGCGCTGCTGCCGTTCTCCCCGCTTGGCCGCGGGTTCCTGACGGGCGAGATCCGCAGCGCCGACGACCTTCCAGCCGGCGACTGGCGGCAAGGCAACCCCCGGTTCCAGCCAAGCGAGATCGCCGCAAACCAGGTCCTAGTGTCCCGCGTCACCGAGGTCGCGCAGCAGGTAGCGGCGAGTTCCGCGCAGGTGGCGCTGGCATGGCTGCTCGCGCAGGGAGAGCACGTGGTGCCGATCCCGGGCACCAAGCGGACCGCGCACCTGCTGGCCAACGCCGCTGCGGCCGATCTCGACCTTCCTGACGACGCCCTATCAGCGCTCGATGCCCTGCCGACCCCGGCCGCGCCCCGCTACTAGCCGGGCGATGAGCGGTGATGAGGTCGCTTAGCTCAACGCGTGTCGTCCTGGTCGGCTAGCACCCTGATCGCGCGTTCCAGCAGGTCCCGGAGCTGCAGGCGCTCGACCTCGGAGAAGGCATCGGCCAGGCGGCGCTCCAGGGCGCCGGCGAGCAGGTCAGCCTGCTCAACCTTGCGCTTGCCTTCATCAGTCAGTGTGATCTCGTACACCTTCGCGTGGACCGCACTGGGCTTGCGGTCGATGAAGCCGCGATCTTCCAGGATGGCGAGCACCGGAACCATGCTCTGTGGCGTGACTAGGCACTGGCGTGCCAGCTGCGCACCGGTAATTCCGGGCGACTCGGCCAGCACGAGCAGGGCCGAATACTGGGTAACCGAAAGGCTCTCGCGGCGCAGCAGTCGCTCCTTGGCGGTTATCAGGCTCTGCTCTACCCGCTTGAACAGGTGCCCGAGACGCCTGTCCAGCGGCGTCATCGTCATCGTGATCCCGCGACCGTTGGCTCGTCCGAAGTGCCAGGCATGGCGACCCTCAGGGCCCTGGTCTCTGACATCGTTCTTGGCTCCTTCTGCCCATCTTGGAACGCCTACCTGCTTGTCGGTTCGCCGTGGATCGCTGCATGGACATGGCTGATTACACCTTGCACTCCCTCAGGAAGGTACGGTAAGGTAACTTATGTCTACTCGGAGTCGAATAGGAATAAGTTACAGCGTGGCAACTCGACTGCTGTCATCTTAACGTGCATGTAACGCTCGCGTCACCTGGGGTCTGCGTGAGCCAGAGGTGACTACGCGCGACAGCGACCCGCCGCACTGGCGGGTTAGTGAAGGGTGTCGGCTGCCTTCCCCGGCCATGGCCACACAGCAGACAGGACCGCGCGATGAGGGCGGATCCCTCGGCCGTGCCGTGAAGCTTGCGCCGGAAACTCATGCCCGAGCGACGTCGCTCTCCGTTGCGGCTCACTTCTCCGTTGCGGCTCAATGCCGGTCCGAATAGGGCACAGCCTGCGCGAATGGGGCAGCGAAACCGAATGAAAAGGACGAAAGGTATCACTGTGAATGATGGAGAGCCCACCATTCTACAAGCGGACGCAGCACCCACACCAATAACCTTCTCAAGAACGATTCCCCGGCAACTCGTCCATCGGGCGGCGCTGGGAGAGGTCTTCCTGACCGACATAGCAGGGCTCAGCGAGCGCGAGTTCCTGTGCGGCGCACAGCTTCCACGTCAGCACGCGTACTTCTCGGACACCACATGCGAACCGTCGCTGTTCGACTCGGTATTGCTCATGGAGTCGGTTCGGCAGGCGGCTTTCGTGGGTGCGCACCAGTGGTTCGGAGTCCCTGCCGGGCACAAGTTCATCCTTCCCGGGATCAGCTTCCGGGCCGAGCGCCTCGATGCTCTCCGCCGCGGCGCCCGGCCAGCCGAGATGAGCATTTTCGCCACGGTGACGAACGCGAAGTTCAAAGACGGCGAGTGCACTGGCCTTGACTACGAAATGCAACTTGGCATCGACGGAGATATCGTCGCGACCGCCAAGACGGGGATGCGCATGCGGTCACCGGATGCCTACCGACAACTGCGCGAGGGGCACCGCGCTGGACGTGGGCTTGCCGTAGACCAGGCGATCAGACCGCTCCCCGTCGCACCGACGCGGGTAGGGCGCACGGACGAAAGGAACGTCGTGCTCGGCGATGCCGCCGTTAGCCAAGACGGGGCATCCGCCACCGTGCTCGTGCCGCTCGACCATCCAAGCATGTTCGATCATCCGCAAGACCACATTCCTGGCATGGTGCTCGTCGAGGCGGGCCGACAGCTCGCGCTCCTGGCCGCGTCGGAGTGCTGCGGGCTCTCACCAGCGAAGACGTACCTCGCGCAGTGGTCCGGGAAGTTCCCGCGGTTCGGTGAACTTGAGGTGCCGACGCTCGCCAGGGCGACGGTGAGCCAGCCGGTCATCGACCAGCAGGGCCGGGCACATGTTCCGGTCAGCCTGTCCTTCTCCCAGGATCTTGGCCCCGTCTGCACGGCGACGGCCATTGTCGCTACCCATCCCATCCTGCCGCCGGTCAACTCTGACACCGCGGGACAAGACCGCCTCGCCAGCGGAAGAACCGGAACAGCCCGCGCCGCCGCGCCGTCCGGCGTCGGCGGCACGGTGCAGGAGGGACGCTGAGATGCGTTTCGATCCTCCGGTCTCGGTCGGCGGCTGCCGTACCTGGCTGCCGCCGACCACCGAGACCGCGAAGGAAGCAGTGGCGTCAGCCGGTAGTCTTCCGCGCCGGTGACCGCGACGGCGAGCATCATCGCGAGCGCGGCCCGGTAGGGCAGGAAGTCGAAGCCCTCGGGAGGCATCAGGCGCAGCGCCCAGCCAGGCCACATTAGCGACGGCAGCGCTGCGGCGTGCTCTTCAGCGCGGGTGAGGTCGGGGATGCGGGCGGGTCCTGCGATGGCGCGGTAGCGCAGCTGGCGGAAGCTGTCCAGCCGGGACGCGAGCGGCTTGGCCAGGGCGGCCTGCAGGGCGGGGCTGGCCCGGTCCCAGGAGGCGAGGACATCGGCAGGGCCTGATGTGTTGCGGCGGCTGGCCCCGTTGGCAGCGAGCCAGGCGGCGATGGCCGGGTCGGGGTCGTGGTGCCGGCCGTGCAGCATGATGTCGGCGATGGTGACGCCGAACGCGGTGACGGGCGCGAGCTGCCGGCGCGGCCCGCCCGCCGGGCGGCCGAGCACGCTGGCGGCGGCTGGTCCTGGCCCCGCCCCGAGTTCGGCCAGGACCGCGGTGGCCGCGGCCGGGGGAGCGGCCTTCCCGGTCAGGGCTGAGGCTGCGGCGCGGGCGACCGTGTGGATGTCGTCCATCTGCTGCTGGAGGGCGGCTGTTTCCGCTGGGTGGCCTCGTGAGGAGAGCAGGGCGGTGATGAGGGCATCGACATGCTTCTGGGCGGCCAGTATGTGCCCGCCGGCCGGCAGGGCGGAGGACGGCGTTCCGGCGGGGTCGCTGGTGCAGGTGACGGTGCCGCCGCGGGGAGGGCGCCATGGCGGCAGTTCCAGGCCGGTGAGGTCGCAGTGGCCGGGCTGGCGGGGCTGCCCGGTGCGGGTGTGCTGGTGCCGCCGCCCGCAGCCGGGGCAGGTGTCGGCGAGCAGCACCTGGCAGCCGGTGCAGGCGAAAATCCACGGGATCCGCCAGGCGAGCATCCACCGGCCGCCGTTGACGGCCAGGCAGCGCGAGCAGAAACGGGACCCGGTCAGCTGCCGCCACCAGCGCGGTGTCCGCGGCCGGCCGGGCTCGGCGGTCACCTCGGCCAGGCCGGTGCCCTGGTAGCGGGCCAGGGTCATGCCGGCCAGGGTCGCGGCGGGAACCGCGGTGACAGCGCTGAGCGCGATCAGGTCAGGTTCGTCCAGCTGGTGCAGCCACGGCTTGCTCGTCCGCTGGTCGCCGTTGACCCGGTCCCAGTCCACCCCGGCGAACGCGAAGATGTCGCGTACGGTGACGTGCAGCAGGTGCGCGTAGGCTTCCAGCCAGCTGTCGAGCGCCTCGCCGGGCAGCGGGGGCAGGCGGATCGGGATGGCCGGCATGAACGGCCCTAGCCGGCCGGTGCCAGGGCTTCCTCCCTGGCTGCGGCCGGGCGGGCGGACAGTTTCCCGGTGTCGAACGCGGCCAGCAGTTCCTGCCGGGCGGCTTCGGCGGCGGCGTCGTTGCGGACGTGGTCGAGCAGGTCGCGGGTGAGTCTCTCGGTGCCGGTGCGGACGGCGCGGCGGCAGCCGCGGGTGATCAGCGTCATCAGCGACGCGAAGTGCCCGGTGCTGCGGGCGAACAGGTAGTCAGCCAGGTCGTCGGCGACCATGCCCGGACGGGAGTCAGCCAGCACGAGGTCCTTCTCGATGGCCAGCAGGAGCTGCCGCCAGGTCCGCCGTCCTGCCTCGGTGCCGACCTCGAACGGGCTGACGCCGAGGGTGGTCCAGCGGCGGGCGTTCTGGGCCAGTTCTTCCTCGCCGGCGGCGAGGCCTTCGCTGACCAGGCCGCGGCGTTCCAGCCCGACGCCCACGTAGATGAACGTGACGGGGAAGGTGTTGGCCAGGTACTTGAAGTGGTTGGCGACGTCCCGGCCGTCGCGGCGGCGCGGGTCGAGGAAGTGGACGTCGTCGACCACGCAGAGCCTGACATCGCAGGCGAGGACCGCGTCGGCGGCCTTGTGGCCGAGTTCCTCGGCGTTGCCCTTGTCGTGGCCGGGAAGGCCGAAGAACCGGCAGAGCATCGCGTTGAACGACCGCTTGCTGGTGGAGGACGTCAGGCACACGTGCGCCACGGGTATCCGGTCGTGCCCGCCCTCGGTAACCGGCCCGTATAGGCTAACCTGCCGCTGGTGGAATTCCCGGGCGAACACCTGGGCAATGGTCGACTTGCCCAGCCCGGGGAAGGCGTCGATCACCGCGGCGCCCTTGACCTTGTCCCCGTCCTGCCGGTTGGCTTCGACGATGTCGTCCATCTGCTCGTGGACGGCGCGCATTTGCGGGGTGCGCAGCGGCCCGAGGTTGGCGTGCCAGACCGAGCGGGCTTCCTCGTACTCGGCCCGCGCCTGCTCGGGGAGCTTGATGATCTGGGCAAGTGCCAGCGTGTCGGGCCGCTGCCGGGGCGGGGCGGTGACGAACTGCTCCCAGCCGGACCGGGTGGACAGCGAGTAGGCACGCTCGGCAGGCCGCAACGGCGTGCTCACACGGTCTCCATCGCATCAGCGTAGAAATCGCCTGGGCCGTCCCCGGGTTCCTCGCCGGGGAACGGGGCATCGAGCTCGCTGTCGCTGTCATCGTCCCCGCTGGCAGCGATGACAGCGGGTTCCGGCGTGCTGGCGGTCGGAGGCGGAGGGGCCGGGACAAGGTGCAGCCGCTGCTCGGACAGCCGCAGGGCCATCCGCCGCTCGGCGCGGTTGCCGGCCAGCCCGGCGCCCCACTGCTCCAGCAGCTCCGCCAGTGCCCGGCGGGTGTCGGGGAACCGGTGCGTGGCGACTGCGAGCTGGCGGGCATAGGCCAGCGCCTCGCTGCTGAACGGGCCGCCGACGGCGTCGGCGTGCTCCCACCGCAGCTCGTGCCACTGATCGTCGGCCGGGTCCTGGAACCAGATGCTGCTCACGTCCCCGGGATCGACCCGGAACGGCCAGCGGCCCGCGTGCCTGCCGGCATAGGGGCTGGTCTGGTTGCGGTGGCCGTTCAGCGCCGGGCCGTCGTAGCGCAGCCCGCCGATCTCCACCCCGTAGTGCTGGATGGTGCGCCACTCGGTGGCCAGGAAATCGAGCGCGAGGTCGGCCCGCGCCGGGACCTGCAGGTAACCGGCCCTCGCGATCCCGTGCGCGAACATCTCCAGCGGCGACACCTCCAGGCCGGGCAACTCGGGCACGCACAGACCGCTGTGTGCCTGCCGGTGGTAGCAGTCTGCGGTCCAGCGGCGGATGACCTGCTCCAGCTCGTGCAGGAAGTAGAACGCCTGCTGCTCGGGGTCCTTGCCGCGCCGGTAGACGTCCGGCCCCTTGTAGCCGGGCAGCGCGGCCAGCAGCTGCTCGCCGAGGGTCCGGAAGAAGCGCTCGAGAGCGGCCTTGTCGGTGGCCTGGTAGACCCTGGCCGGCTGGACGGAGATGCCCAGCCGGGCGCACGCGCTCATCAGGTGCTCCGACAGGTAGATCTTGCCGTGGTCCACCACGACGGTCTCCGCCGCGACCGACGGCAGCAGCGGCTCCCCGCCCTGCGTGGCGAGCCGGGCGGCATCGACGACCACGCTGGAGGGCAGCCCGTGGTAAGGCGGCCGGTCATCGGCCTGCCCGGCAGCGGGCCCGGGCAGCGGCCGGACCGACTCGAACAGCACCGCTGCCGCGTCCACCGCCTTGGTGGACACCGGGGTCAGCCGCAGCCCGGTGACGCACCGGTCGTAAAGGTCCATCGCGATCGTCAGCTCGCATTGCACCCAGCGCAGGGTCACCGGGTCCATCGCGAACACGTCCAGCCGCGTGGTGTCCAGCAGCAGGTACTCACCCGGCCGCATCGCCCGCAGCCGCCCGTAGGGCGCCGCCGGGCGGCCGGCGATCTCCCGCTTGGCCTTCGTCCCGCCGAACGCGGACGTCCCCTTGCTGATCTCCCGCAGCAGCGCGCGAGCGCGAGTCGGTTTCGGGACCGGCACCGCGCCGTCACCATGCTCGGCATTCAGCCGCGCCGCGACCTCGGCCAGGACGAGGTCCTGGGTCGGCTTGCTAGCCTCGGTGTGCTCGGCCAGCACCCGCCGGGCCATGTCCAGCCAGCGCGCATCCGCCCCGGCCAGCGGATCGTTGCGGCGCTGCCTGCGGCGGTCGGCCAGTCCCTCGGGGCCGTTGGCCTCGAACCGCCAGATCATCCGGCGCACCGTCATCACCGAGACCCCCAGCTCGGCGGCCTTCGCCTCGCAGCGCCGCAGCTTCGCCGTCCCGGGAGCATACTGCGGTCGCGGTTCCCCTGGCAGCGCGAGGACCTCGCTGCCGCGCTGGTATCCGGTCAGCACCTCCAGCACGTGGCCGCCCAGCGCCCTCAGCTTTTCCGCCTCCGCCTTGGTCAGCCCGCTGGTGCCCGGCCCGGCGGCGGCAGGCTGCCCAGGGGAAGCGTCCAGCAGGCGGGTCGTCGGGTCCGCGAGCAGATGGGCGACGCTGGCCTGCCGCAGGCTGCCCAGGGCATCGCGCAGCACCAATCCCGTGGCGGTCATCTCAGCTACTTCCCAGATGCCGCCGTCGGAGCACAGCCGGGTTCCGACGGCGATGACGCTGCCCGGGACGTCGTTCATGCTGTCACCTCCAGCGCGCTGTCCGCGTCAAGACGGTCATGCAGATCGGTCGCCAGGCGCTGCAGCCATAGCAGCCGCAGCACGGCTGCCTTGACCACGCCCGGCGTGCGGGCACCGGAAGCCCTGCCGATCACGGTGCCGATCGTGTCGCCCGGCGTGACCGCGGAGAGGACGTCTTCCAGCAGGTGGTCCGGCAGCAGGCCAGGCCGGCGGTAGCCGGCCAGGAAGCGCAGGTTCGCCAGCAGCACCGGCTCAGCGCCGCTCCAGACCTCGTACTGCCAGCCATGCCCTTCAAACAGCCGCCCCGGCCAGGCCAGCGCCTCAGCGATCCGCTGCTCCGCCAGCTTGGCGGCCGGCTTGACGTTGACCACCCGTACTGACTTGTCCGCGTGCACCAGGAGGAAGTCCGGGACGTGACGACGGGCTTGCCCGCCCACACGTGCCTGCAGCAGGAACGGCTGCGCCGCGATCGCCACGACGTGGCGGTCGAAGTCAGCTAGCAGCAGGCGGGCCAGCTCAAGGCGGCTCTCGTAGATCACGTGCCCGCCCGTCGTCGCGGACCAGAAATACCCCGGGTAGTGGGCCTGACCGCGGGCACTGCGCGTCTTCCGCCACGGCACCGCGGCAATAACCTGGCGGCCCTGCACCTGGCGCAGCAGGAAGCTGGCCTCGCCGCCATCAGCCATGCGCAGCGACACCAACGCATCCGCGGGCGGCCCGTCGGCCGCCCGGGTGCCAGCCACGGGAGGTAACCCCGCGAACCGGGATGTCATGCCCCGAACCTACCGGCCTGCCGGAAGCCGGCCTGGGAGCGACACGCCGCAGGTGCAGGTGCAGGCCACCCGCCGGCAGAGCGCCGCGATCGGGCTGGCGCGCGCCGGGGCACGGAAGCGTCTCCGGGCAGGCGCGGAATCGTCCGCAGGCAGGGCGGCGTTCCTCACGTATGGACGAGCATGCGGGAACTGGGCCGGGTGCGATAACCAGCGATGGGTGCGCGGTCGAGTTCTACGCGCTGCTGCCGGCGTTCGGCGAGCCCGAGATCGTTCACGCAGCCGTGCCGCCAGGCGCGTCGATCCTCGAGCTCGGCTGCGGCACCGGCCGGATCCTCCGGCCGCTGGCGGCTCTGGGGCACCCGGTCACCGGGGTTGACGACTCCCCGGACATGCTCGCCCGCAGCCCCGACCTGCCGACGGAGTGCTCCCCGATCCAGACGCTGCGGCTGGACCGCAGGTTCGACGTGGTCCTGCTGGCCAGCACCATGATCAATGCCAGTCCCGTCACCCGCCAGGGGTTCCTCGCCACCGTGCGCCATCATCTGCAGGACGGCGGTATCGCCGTCTTCCAGCAGCACCCGCCGGACTGGTTCGAGACATTCACCGGAGCCGAGCCAGTCCGGGATGATCCCGGCGGCATCCGGTATGTCATCCGTGAGGCCCGCTGGGAACCACCTCGCATGCGCGCCGAGATCGAGTACCAGGTCGGCGCCAGCATCTGGACGCACGCCTGGACCAGCTACAAGATCAGCGAAAAGGAACTCGCCGACGACCTCGCTCGCGCAAACCTCCGGCTGGGCGACTGGCTGACCGACGACCACGCCTGGTTCACCGCCCGCCCCGCCTAACTGCAAGGGAATGTCACTGCGCGACCGGAGGGATCATCCACGCCGGGCCGGCACACCGGCGCTTCCAGACGACCATGCGATCAGCTGCGGCCTTGACCACCTGGCGCCAGTCGCGGTACCCGTTAACGGCACGCCGCTCGTCACGGAGCGTTAAACTCCAGCCTGATTGTTCAGATAGGGCCGCCGTTGTTCAGATAGGTGTTCAGGTAGCCAGCCGATTGTTCAGAAAGATGCGATCCCTACAGAACCTGTGGCCCTTCCATGTCGCCAGCTAATCCGTACTCCAATACGTATTCCTGCCGACAGCGGAGCCCCCTTTCAGTGGCGGACGCGCAGGACATGGCGGTAATAAACCTTCCGGTGGACTCCCAGACTGATATAAGCGCAAAGCTCTTAAAACAATCGTAAATGGCGCGCCGCAGATGCGTGACGGACGTTAATTCCCGGCCTCCTGTCCGTGGCCTTGTATCCGTTCAGTATCTGGCCCTCGCCCCCTCGGTCCGTGCCCGCAGGCCCGCGCCCGCCCGGCCCCGCGAGGTCGTATGGCCAGGTGAGGGCAGGCGCGCGAGGAGGCTGGCGGGCGGCGAGGGCGGGCGCGGGAAAGGCGGCCGGCGTGCGGGAAAGGCGCGAGGGCGGACGGTAATCAATTCAGCGGCGGTGAGTGACGGAATGCGGGGAAATTGGCGAGGAAATTCCGCGATTTCGAGGCGGAAAGGCGTTGACTGCCTCGGAAAAGGCGAGATAGCGTCGTGGTGTACCCAGGAAATTCCGGGGGAAATTCCCCGGTAATTAATAACCTGGGTCATGGCGAAGCGCGCGCCCGCCCGCAATTCCGCCCCTCGTTTTTCCCGGAGGTATTCCCGATGACCGCCCCCGCGCGACCGCGAGCCTGCCCGCCGCCCGCACCGCGACCGTCACCTACGGGCGGCAGGTCCGCCCGGTCACCTACCCCGGGGCCCTGCCCGCCCGGGTGAGCGAGTTCCGCGCCGCCGGGAACCGCGAGGACTTCACCACCGCCGTCGACTCCCTTGACGGCGCGCTCGGCCTGTCCCGGCCCGGCAGCACCCGCATCCTGGTGATCGTCTCCGACGGCCGGTACAAGGGCACCCAGCACGCCGACGGGCAGAAGCTCATCACCCGCCTCGTGGCCTCGGGCTGCCAGGTCATCTGGATCGCCCCGAGCGACACCGCGAGCACGATGGCCGGCGCGCGGGTGGTCATCCTCGCCGACCCCGCCGCCACCAGCACGGCGGTCGCCCGCGCGGTCACCGCCAGCGCCCGCACCTCCTGACCCGGGGCCGGGAGGCGGCCCGGCCCGCCTCCCGGCCCGCCCCGTGCCCTCGCCACCGTCCCGCGCCGGGAAAGGCCACGCGCGCACCAGATCGCGGCACCGAGATAAACGCAGCGCGAAAAAAAGCGACGGACACGAAAACGCCGGGGCACCCAAGTCCGAAAGTCTGAATTTGGCTCGGCCGCCAACCGGGAAACCGCCGTCCGGGTCGCGTGCGCGAGTCGTCATACCAGGTGAGGACAGGGGCAGTTGTATTTCTGTGCCCGCCGGCCGACGTTGAAAACGGCATCTGGAATTGTCGCGGAGCCGCTTGACTTCACGCCCGGACCAGAGCAATTGTCGTCCAGAAAACACCGGCGCAGTCAAAATGAAAACGGGAATCGCGCCGGAGAATAGAAACGGAGTCACCATCATGGCACGCACCCCCGCCCCCGCCCTGCACACGGCCCGCAGCGCCGCCGACGCCGCGACGACCCCGGCCCCCGCGCCGGTTGCCCCGGCGGCGGGCGACAGCCCGGCAGCGGCCGTTCTGGCCGCGCTGTCGGCCGAGCCCGCCGGGGCGGCCGTCGCGGTGATCGCCGCCCGCGCCGGGATCAGCACCGCCGCCGCCCGGCAGGCCCTGATCGCGCACGAGAAGGCCGGCACCGGGACCCGGGTGAAGGGCAGCCGGCCCGGTATCGCCGACACCTGGACGACCGCCGCCCCGGAAGCCCCGGGCGACGAGGCCCCGCCCGCCGAGACCCCCGGCGCGGACAGCGCCGACGCCGGGCAGTCCGCCGACGAGCCCGCCGCAGGCCGACGCGGCCAGCCCGCCCCGGTCACGCCTGACGGCACCGCCGAGGGGCAGCAGGCGGACGCCGGCACCGAGCCGGCACCGGACCCGGCGGTCACCGTCGAGGCCGCCGGGACCGTCGCGGCCATCGCCCAGGCCGCCGACGAGGCCGGGCAAGGCCCTTGCGGCCGGGAACCTGGACGTCGCCCTCGCCGCCCTGGACACCGCGCGGGACCTGGCCGCCCAGGGGCGGCGGGCGGTCAAGGCCGCCGCCCCTGGGCGGCGCGCCCCGGCGACCCGGCCCGGCGCGCTGCGCGACCTGGTCGAGGAGCACCTGCGCAAGTTCCCGGAGGCGGCCTTCACCCCGCACCAGGTCGGCAAGGTGCTCACCCGGTCGGCCGGCGCGGTCGCCAACGCCCTGGACAAGCTGGTCAGCCTCGGCACCGCCGAGATGGTCACCGACAAGCCCCGCACCTACCGGCTCGCCCCCGCCCCGGAGGCCGCCGCCCCAGAGGCCGCCCCGCCCCGCACGCGGCCGACGACCCCGCCGACAGCGCGGAGACGGCGGCCAGCGCCGCGTAACGCGCGGCCCGCGCGGACAGCGCGGCCGGGACGGCAGCCGATGCCGCCCCGGCCGCGCTGTCTTCGCGTTGTACGCGGCGGCCTGGGGTCGCGGACGGGCGTTTACCCCTTCCCGCCGCGCCTGCCGCCCGCCGCTCCCGGCCAGGTACATCAGGGCGCTGACCGGCGTCGTTTCCCGCCAGGTACACCGTCGGCCCGTGCGAGGTACATGAAGGGCCACCGGAAGCAAACGCACCTTCCGCAACAACCGCGCTTTTTTGCCTCACCAGCACCAATTTCAGGGGCGCCGCAAAAAAGGCCCCGAAAACCCGATTTCTGTAGTGGGACGGAAAACCGGGAGGCGCGAGGGAGCGGCCTATGACAGATCCTTCAGACAGAATAACGCGCTGCGCGCAGCCGGGCGAGCCCGTAGCGGGCCGCCGCCCGGCGGCGGGCGCGGGTGCGACGGTGGCGCGCACCGTCGCGGTGCGCGCCCCCGTGCCCCCGTCGCGGTACCCTCCCGGCGGCCGGCCCTCGTGCCGGGCCGGCCCCTCCTGGCGAGCCGGGTACTGGCCCGCATCGACGCGTGGCTCCGGGCGGGGTGTCAAGCCCGCCCCAGCGCCGGGCGGGGCCGACTTGACGGGGCGGGCGGAGTCGAGGGTGGATGCCTGCGGTCCCGGGCGGCAGGCCAGCCCGCCCCGCCGGCCGGCACCGGGCCGGCCGCCTCCGCCCCCGGCAACGGCGCGGGCGCGCACGAGGTCACCGCCCGGGACCACCCCGCGCCCGCCCCTGCCGGCCTTCCCCTCCGGCAGGGCCGGGCCGCCCGCCTGCCCCGCCCCGCCGCCCGCTGCGACCGCGGGGCCTTGCCTCTTTCCCCTGTTCCCCGGGCCAGCCGCCCAGAGCAGCCGCCTGCCGTCGGCCCGGCGGGGGCCGGACTTGACGCGGCGGGCCGAGCGGAGCGTCCGTCGTCGCGGACCCACGGACGGGCCGCCCCCGGGAACGCCGACCGCTCCCGGCCGGCCCCCGCCACCCGGGCCGACGAACCCGGAACCCCGGGCGACCCGCTGCTGACGATCGAGGAGGTGACCGCCGAGCTGCGGGTGTCCCGGGCGGCGTTCTACCGCTGGCGCCGGCAAGGCGCCGGCCCGGCGCTGGTGAGGCTGCCGGGCGGCGGGGTGCGGGTCCGGCGCAGCGCACTCAGCCAGTGGCTGCGCCGCCTGGAAGAAGACACGACCGCGAAGGAGCAAGCAGATGGACAGTTACGACGTCAGGTTCTGGGACACCAAGAAGATCGCCGACAACGCCAGCGGCGGCCGGTACCGGGTCCGGTGGGCCGTCAACGGGCAGGAGCACTGCAAGTCGTTCAAGAACAAGACCCTCGCCGACGGGTTCCTCGACGACCTCAAGGACGCCGCCCGCGACCGGCGGCCGTTCAGCCCCCGCACCGGCCTGCCCGCCGCCGAGACCACCGAGGAGGAGATGGTCACTTGGTACGAGCACGCCCGCAGCTACGCCGAGGCCAAGTGGCCGAGCCTGGCCCCGGTCTCCCGCCGTTCGGTTGCCGAGGCGCTGGTCACCGTCACGATCGCCCTCGCCGGCAAGGAGAAGGGCGCGCCCGAGCCGAGGGTGCTGCGCCGGGCGCTGTTCGCCTGGGCGTTCAACCCCGCCACCCGCGAGACCGACCCGCCGCGCGAGATCGCCCTCGCCCTGGGCTGGGCGGCCCGCGCCTCGCTGCCCGTCGCCGCGCTGGACGACCCGGCCACCGTGCGGCTCGCGCTCGGCGCGTGCGCCAAGATCCTGGCCGGCAAGCCGGCCGCCGGGTCGACGCAGCGGCGCAAGCGGTCGGTGTTCTACAACGCCCTCGGCTACGCCGTCGAACTCGGCCGCCTCGCCTCCAACCCGATCGACCGCATCCAGTGGACCGCCCCCGCCGTCGCCCAGACCGTCGACCGCCGGGTCGTGGTCAGCCCCGCCCAGGCCAGGAACCTCCTGGCCGCCGTCCGGGGACTGTCGGACCGGGGCGCGCACCTGGAGGCGTTCTACGCCTGCCTGTACTACGCCGCGCTGCGCCCCTCGGAGGCGGTCATGCTCCGCGAGACCGACCTGTACCTGCCGGCCAAGGGGTGGGGGAGGATCGTCCTGGCCGCCTCCGCCTCCCGCGCCGGGCAGGCCTGGACCGACCACGGCACCTCCCGCCAGGAACGCGGCCTCAAGCACCGCGCCGACAACGAGACCCGCACCATCCCCATCCCGCCCGAACTCGTCCGGCTGCTGCGCGCCCACATCAAGAGGTACGGCACCACTCCGGACGGGCGGATCTTCCAGACCAGCCCGGGGCGGCATCATCCAGGACTCCGCCTACAGCGCCGTCTGGGCCGAGGCCCGCAAGCAGGCGCTCACCGAGGCGCAGTACCGCTCCCCGCTCGGCCGCCGCCCCTACGACCTGCGGCACGCGGCGGTGTCGCTGTGGCTCAACTCCGGGGTACCCGCCACCGAGGTCGCCCGCCGCGCCGGCCACGGCGTCGCCGTCCTGCTCAAGATCTACGCCCACTGCATCGACGGGCAGGCCGACGCCGCCAACCAGCGCATCACCGACGCCTTGGGTGGTACCGAGGATCCTGGAGGTGACGACGTCACTGAGAAGGCATCTTAAGCCTGCGGGCCGCCGGGCTTCCAACGGACGGCTTTATCAGTGCCGGGCTGGATGCTCGCTGGTCTGGCCCGTTCAAGGGCGTAACCAACACGCGAGGGCCGCCCGCTTCCGAGCGGGGCGGCCCTCCTACGCGCTCGCTGTGCTGGAAGGGCCTCCTTGGGAAGCGAGCAGAGAATAAGGGTGTGAAAGATCCGGGACTGATGTGGTAGCCCTTGAGCGCCGGAGTCTTCTGGCGGACCTTCACGTTGGAAGGTAGACGATACATCGCATGTTGGGGGGAGCGGTTGACTGACCTTGTAGGCGACGAGCCGCCGGACGGCCGGACGCCTAGCCGGTGGGCGAGACCCTGATGAGCCCTACCGCATGAGCCCGCCGTTGCGGTGATGGCGGCGCGCCTCGCTGACTCTGCCTTTGCGGCAGCGATGCGGTCCTGGGACGTGAATGAGCACATGCGTGCCCTGGCCCCCCAAGCGGGCCTGGACGCCATAAGCCGCTCGGACGCGAGTTGTTCGGCGAGCGGCTCGTACCGGAGCTTCATCTAGACGGCGGAGCGCGGCGGCTCACCCTCCATCTCCCGATACCGGCATTCCTACCGCCTCGGATCGGGCGGTGGAGCCTGTCGTCGTGCCTTGTGGGGGTGTACGCCGGCTCACAGAGCGCCAGAGCATCACGAAGATTCCGCGACCTGCTGTCGAGCGGAAGCGATGACGTCCGGCGCCATCACGCCGCCTCTGCGGCGGGCGTACCTGGCCGCTGCTCGGTCAGGGCCGCGCACCGACCTCGGCGTCGCCCGCGTTCCTTGTCCGGGCTTGGACCCTCGCGCGAGCGTCGGGCTCTGGGACCTTCTTGCTGATGTCCAGTCCGGCTTCACGGCCAGGCGGCGAACGCGATGTCTTCCGGCGGAGCAGCACCGGGAGTTGTCCTGCCGATGATCGCGGCCCTGGCCGCCTCCGCGCTCCGGCGTCAGCCCCCGGCGGGCGTCCCTGACGCTGCCGCCGTTGACCTGCTGCTGGAGACAGCGTTCACCACGTTCAAAGACGGCTACCTGGCCAGCCAGATAGCAGCCATGATGCGCGCGCGCACCAGTGACCCGGCAGTCATCGAGCAGATCAACAGGCGCGAGGTTCCCGCTCACCGCGCCGAGGCCGCCTCTTCTGCGGGCCTCGCACGGCAGATGAACCTTGCCCAGGCCGTCGAGACCGCCAGGGCGCGGGGGCTCACCGACCTGGTGAGGGAAGTGACCGCGGAACTGCAGGCGATCCCGGTGAAGGACCTCGGCCTGAAGAGCCACTCCACCTCGGTCCGAGTTCCTCCGGACCAGGTAGAGCGGTTCCTGAACGGTTTCACGGCAAGCCCGGAGTGGCGCGACGGGCTGCGGTTTTTCCTCCACACGGACTGCCCGACTGGTGAGCTGGCTGGGCTGAGGCAGCAGGGACAAGACATCGCCGGTTCGCCGTCTTGAGCAGCGTGATCCCGACCACCATCCTCGGCGCGGACGGGCTCCCCCGCTGGACCGCCCAGTCTGAGGAAGATCGCGAAGCGGAGAGAATGGCCACTTGCGCGCGGATCCGGGCCGAATTCCAGGGGCAGCTCCTTGCCCAGGGACTTGTCAGGTTCGCGGAGCGCTACGGGACACCCGATGAGGCAGTCCTGGCGGCCGTTCCTGTCGGGACACGGGCAGTCGGACAGCGTTCTCGCGACCAGCCTCGCTCGCGCGTTCCTGCACTTCTGGCTCGGTGACTACGAGGCGTGCCCTCACGTCGCCGTCCCCAAGGATGCGAGGCGGCAGCCCCTCTTCTGCGAGAGCTGGACGAGGTCTATAAGCTCCAGGTGGGGCAGGACCAGGGCCAGTACCCGATGCTCTACCCGCTCTTGAAGGAACTGGAGAAGCTCGCCATGGACGAGTCGTGGACCTACTTCCGCGCTGGCTCCTTCTGGCGCCGCCGGGCATGAACGTCCGCAATGACCTGGCCCACGGCTTCATCGGCGACATCAGCCCCGTCTACGCGGCCCTGATCCTGCGCGCAGCCGCGCTGCTGATCACGGTCACCGCCCCTCAGCCCCCGTCAGCAGTGCGCGTCGCCGTCGCCGATCAGCCTGCCGACCTGGCCCCGCTTCCCCACCGCGACCGCGACGACATCCTCGGGCTCCTCAGCCATCCCGTTCCCTCGCCGGTCACAGCACCCTGGAGAGACGGGCCAGCCGGGCGCGCCGCAGGGATCACTGCCACGGCTCTAAGAACAACCGCGAATGTGCTTCAGGAAGTGGCCCGCCGCTGGAGCCCTGACGCGCACATCCGCGACAGACCTGACCGCCTGGCGTTACTAACAGACCGCCCGTATTCGCCGCGGAAGACTGGGGAAGATGCAGAAATCCCCCAACGGCGACGCCGCTGGGGCGGCGGGCGCAGTGCCGGAGATCGTGTGGCCACTGCGGGTCGTCCAGCCCGCACGGCCCCCGGCTTTGGTCTACCTCGACCTGAACCATTACATCTACCTTGCCCGGACGGCAGCAGGCTTACGGCACCTACGGCTACGACGACCTGCACCGGGCAGCTATCGCGCCAGACGGCAGAACCGGGCCGTCTTCCGCTGTCAGGAACGCACTACATGGAGATGAGCGGGATACTCGATCCTGCGCAGCGAACTGCTGTCGCAGAAGTGATGGAGGACTTGTCGGGCTTCCAGGTGCTCTTGGCGGTGACGATCGCGGAACTGGAGATCGATGCGATGATCGACGCCCTCGTCGGCTCAGAGCCCGCCGGCGAAGAGCGGATCGACCTGCTCGGGCCGACCTTCGGGCGCGCCTTCGGGATGCGCGGAGGCCTGACCATCCGTGACGCGAACGGCAACGACAGCAGCGCGTCGATGCGAGAAGGAGGTAGGGGACGGCGAATACGAGCGGATCATGGCCGAGGCCAGCCTGGAATTTGAGAGGGCCATGCTTGCGGGGCCGCCTGACGAGGAGATAGCACAGCTCTCCGGGCCGTGGGGTACGCCCCGGAGAAGGCCCGCGAGGTGACCGAGAGACGCGCCCAGCAGGAGCGTGACCTGTCCGGGCGCCTCGATCACGAAGACAAGTGGCGGCGCGGAAGGCTGCGCGATGTGGTCAGCGCCAGCGAGTTGACGCACGAGTGGATCGACCAGATCACACGCGCCACGATGGCCAGGGGAACCGACATCGGGCAAGTGGTCGGTAAGGACCAGGTGCGGATGAGGACGTTCCCGCCGACGGCATGCCCTCAAGCCGGGTAGCGATCTCGCTCAAAACCCGCTATCACCGCGACGGGCAGCACCAGTGGACCCCCAATGACATCCACGACATCGACGCACTCGCAGTCGCGGTGTCCTACTGCGACGCAGTCTTCACCGACAAGGCGGCACGCAACACCCTCGCCGCGTCGCCCGAACCAGGCTCTTCGGCACCTTCCTCCCCCGCAAGCCAGGCGAACTGACCGAGTGGCTCGACAGCCTCACGGGCTCAAGTCTCCCGCGCCTGGCGCAACTTCCCCGCCTCTATGGTGCCGGGGTTGCCCGTGTAAGTCACGCCTACAGGTATTACCGAGACACCTCATCGAGTAAACATTCAGGTCAGCGCTCAGGCGTTATTGCTGTTTGCGCTGTGTGACTGCTTGGGGGCAGGGTTATGCGCAGTCGGGGATGGACGGCATCCAGGGGTTCCCGGCGAGGGCGTCGCGGATGGCGGTGATGACGCTCTCTCCGTGTTTCGCGGCGGTGGAGATGTACCCGCGGATGGCGTACCGGCTGCCGGTGGCGGTCTCGCAGCGGAGCCGGCCGGAGATCTTCTGCTGGGTCTTCGCGGGGCGCAGGTCGCGTTCGGCCTGGTTGGAGGTGGCGGGCATCCGCAGGTCCGTCAGGAAGCGCAGCACGTCGGCCTCGCGGTCGTTCAGGCATTCCAGCAGCAGTCGGCCGGGCCTCTGCTTCGTGTTCGCACCGGGATCGCGGCGGACCTCCGATAGGCCGACGAGGACGGCGCTGCGGAACAGCCGCAGGTCAGCGGCGGTTCGTCCGGGACGGCGGGAAGTCCCGTGGCCGCGGGCAGTGCTCGCGGCGTGGATGAGGGCGCGGAGCGCGTCCGCTGCCTGGCCGGGCCAGTTCGCGTCCGGGTACGCCTGGGCGGCGTCCTCGAGGTCACGCAGGATGTGGGCGCAGCAGAGCTGGTGCAGCACGCCCGCGATGGCGTCGTAATTCTGGTACCGGTCGTGCACGAGCACGCTGCCGGACAGGTCCGGGAACACGACGCTTCGAACGTCTCCATCGAGCGGCCGCCGAGGAAGTAATAGGTCAGCAGGCTCGTGCAGGCCACCAGCAGGTACTTTTTGCGGGTCTTCGGGCCGGGGCCGACCCGGATGGGGGTCTCGTCGGCGCACAGCACGGCGGCGGTGATGACCAGGGACCGGATCAGCATGCTCACGTCCGCACCGCCTTCGCGGCGCGGGCGATCATGGCGTGCACCAACCCGTCCGAGGGCCGCGCCCCGGTCAGCGACTCGATGATCCCCGCGCAGCGCTGCACAGGGACGTGGTGGGCGACTAGCAGGAACACGCACCAGGCCTGGAGGCTCAGCCCGTAGGTCACCGTCCCGGCCGCGCCGGGCCCCGCCGGCGGGGCGCAGTGTGCAGCCGCCCGCATTCGCAGGCGACCGCGTGCTCCTCATACTGGGTGACTGCCGCGGTGACCACCGGGGTGTCGATGACCTGGTGCGACGCGGCGACGCCCAGGTCCCGGGCGCGGGCGAGGTCCCGGCCGCACCCGCACTCGCCCTGCGGGAACAGCGGCTCCGTCTTGTCCGGGCTCTCGCTCCAGGCCAGGTTGGCGCCGGGCGCGCCGCGCTGCTTGCCCTGCCTCCTCTTCCCGCTCCCCGGGCCGGCCTGGGCTCCGCGGGCGGCCTTACCGGGCAGGTCATCGGCCGACGGGGGCATCGAGGAGTTCCCCGAGTTCCGCGACACCGCGCGCTCCAGCCGGGCCAGCCGCTCCTCCAGCTCCGCGACCCGGCCCGCCAGCTCCCCGTTCCGCGCCTCCAGGACCTCGATCAGCACGCCCTGCACCTCTGCCAGCACAATGAGGTCATCATCAGCCGGCACCGCGGTCACAGCCAGCCATCATTCCCGCAGCCGCGCCCCCGCAACGGCACGACGCCATGCCCGAAACGGAAACGTGACTTCAAGCGGCAAGCCCCGGGCCATCGGCGGTCAAGGGAAGATATAAGCATGGAGATCTTCCGGTTCGACCGCGACGAGCGCCTGATCAGCGCGCACGGCAGCATCGGGCTGCACGCCACCCGGATCGCCTCCGGCGACGGCGGCGTGAGCGTCACCTGCCTGGCGGTGCGGCCGGGCGGGACCATCGGGACCCACCCGGCGACCGGGGACCAGCTGTTCCTGGTCATCGCAGGTTCCGGCTGGGTGGCCGGGGCCGACGGGATACGCCACCCGGTCCAGGCCGGCCAGGGCGCCCGCTGGGCCGCGGGCGAGATTCACACCTCCGGCACCGACACCAGCCTCACCGCTCTCGCGGTGGAGGGATCCAGCCTGCGGCTTTTCGAGCCCGAGCACAGCTGAGCCGCAGACGCCCGCCCGGCCCCCTCAGCCGTAAGCCGGACACGGCCCTTCAGGCGCACCCACCGGCAGTGAACAGCATCGATGCTGTTGCCACGGTTAGAAACTGGCCCATGACGAGCTGCCCCTGCCCGTCGCATCGGCCCGCCTCGCGACCGCAAAATTTAACACCCGACACCGCAATGCCTTCCGGAGATCTGAGCCACCTGCGGCACTAACGAGACCTGAATGCTTACCTCATCGAAGACGGGTAGGCCCCGTGACCAGTTCGTGGAGGTTCATGATGGCACGGTGCCGTTTAGTACGCTTAGGGCATCGTCCGGTGCGAGTGGCCATCAATGGGCAAGAACGGTTTATCCGCTTCGATCGTGCGACCAAGAGCACCAACCGAGACCTTGAGCGCCACTAGGTCGGATCGTGCGGAACTTGCAGTACAAACGCTGCAACATATGCCAGCCTTGAGGGATGCCATCGGACGAAGACCACCCCGACACCGGAACCGGCCAGGGCCTTACCCCAAGCATCATTGATCGCCTGCTGTCGGGCGATGCCAGGACTGCCGCAGCCCGGCGGCAGGGGGTGAGAACCAGTGGGTAGAGCTCAAAGTGAAGCTACCCGCTGCCTCCATGATCATCAAGGTCTTGGCGGCCTTCGCTAACTCCGGCGGCGGTGTCCTGATCGTTGGGGTTGACGATACCGGTCAGACGACAGGCTGGCAGCGAGCAGATTCAGACGCGGCGGCGCGCCAAATGCGAGAGATAGCGGACTCTGCCCTACCGGACCTAACGCACGTTCGCGTAGGGCAAGCGGGCGATTCATGGCTCGCCTGGATTGTCATCGAATTAGCACATGAGCCATTCATCACAGCCGACGATGCGTATTGGCGTCGTGCTTCAAGCCAAATTATCAGGTCAAGTCGAGTTTTTGTCAACAATGTTCCAGAAGACGATTCCTTTGCTGAACTCATCAGTGATGTCTTGGCTCGGGCCGGTATCCCAACGGTGGGTCGTCCCGAGGAGCGAACCGGAAACTGGTCCTGGGATAGGCAAGCTCTCACTGAGCTCGTCCGGGCTAACGATGTCGTCCTGCAGCTTCGGCCAAACAGCGCTAGCCGCCAATATCCTAATGAAGGCGATCTCCAAATCGACCTCCAAAAGCGTGGTGCGACTTTGATTCCGGTAGCCTTTGGGCGGGAGGTTCTTGTCGAAGCGGATCGGCGAGCTGCCGTCATCGTGGATACTCCTTCAACAGACGCGGTCAGCGGGCTAGTCGAAGTAGTAACTGCAACCTCATGGATTGATTTCTCTGTATTGACTCCATATGTTTTCGAAAAGCTCGTCGCAGATCTTTTGACCATGCTTGGCTTCCGTATTGACGGTTCGGCTCCTGGCGTGATATCCGGCCTTGACTTTAAGGCAACTTATGTCCGATCCGACCCATTTGGCGCTTCTGAAACGGAGACCTGGCTTGTTGACGCAAAACTCTATCAGCACTCGCGAGTGCGACTTGAAACAATCCGAGAAATTATAGGTGCGATTTCATTGGAGCCGACAGGCGCGCGCGGGCTGCTTGTTACAAACTCCCAGATCTCGTCGGTTGTGCGCGACTACCTCGCAAAAATCGAGGGAAGATCGCAGGCGCGCTTGCGCATTATGGATGGCGTAGAACTTAAACGCCTGATAGCGAGATTCCCACAGTTGGTTGATAAATACTTTCGTGACCCTGAGTCGGCGTCTGGAGTCCGGTGAAAACGACTCCTGAAGAAGCCCTACGCGTGAGGCTCGCGTCGGTGCCGTTGGGACGTGAAGGCTGGAGTCAGTTCGAAGAAATTGCCTGCGAGGTTCTTACATACCTCTTCGTTCCACCGCTTGAGCGACCAAGGCGACAAGCGAGAACGTACTCAGGCATCGACCGCCGCGATGCTGTCTTCCCTAACCGAAATCGAGGAAACGAGAATTCTTGGGGCCAACTGCAAGAGGAGGTCGGCGCGCGCTTGGTGCTTGTCGAATTCAAGAACTACGACGGCCAGGAAATCGGCAAGGATGAGGTAAACCAAACTCGAAACTACCTCACCGAACCAATGGGAAGACTCGCGCTCATAGTCTCATCCAAGAAACCCAGCAGTCCGGCTTACGTGAAAAGAAATAGCGTCTGGAGTGAAGACCGGAAAGTCATTCTCTTCATAACTGTCGACAATCTTCGGGAAATGCTTTTTATGAAAGAGCGCGGGGAGGATCCGTCCGATCTCGTGGTCGACTTGCTCGAAGACTTCTATCTATCGTGGGAATAAGGCGAACTGCATTTAAGCGGAAGACATTCATGACCGGCACAAAGAGTTCTTCAGGCTGGGCGATTTTGGATCGTCTTTTCGGTCCCGATGTCCATGGCCGGGCACGACTGGGCCGGCCACTGCGCCGCTCACCAGAACACGGCCTAAAGCGCCACGCTTATAATGAGATCCGCATCCCAGCAATACTCACCACTGGGCCACCGCCCCTACGACCTGTGCCACGCCGCTGTCTTGCTGTGGCTAAACTCCGGGGTGCCCGCCACCGAGGTCGCCCGCCGCGCCGGGCACGGCGTCGCCGTCCTGCTCGAAGATCTACGCCCACCGCATCGACAGGCAGGCTGACGCCGCCAACCAGCGCATCACCGACGCCCTCGGCACCAAGGACACCGAGCCCGAGCCGGGTGACGAGGCAGACGGCGACATCAAGAAGGCAACTTGAACCCCGCAGGTCAAAGGCCAGAAAGACCCGGATCAAGGCATCAAGGCGCAGCCTCCCGACGCCGCCGTCCGTGCCCGTCCGTGCGTCACCTCGCTACCGGCCCCAACGCACGGACGCATAGCGGACGGGGACGGCCAGCAAAACAGCCTCGGACGGCGTCCGCGCTGGTCAGCGGCAGCCGTCTCGGGTAGGAGGGTAGGGCTGTAAAACCGTCGGCTCAGCCTACGATGGTTCGAACCCATCACCTGCCACAGTGTTTCCGCAGGTCAAAGCCGGTGTCATCGGATGATGGCACCGGCTTTTGCGTGCCGTTGCGAGCGGTTCGCGGACCGTTGGTGAAGGTCTGTGGGCCAGCCGTGGGCCAAATCGGGCTACGGAAGATGTTGTTTTCTTTTTCTAAAATTAGTTGTTATTAGGTTAAATTACGCTCGTCGGTGTTGGCGTTCCCGTCTGGTGCTGACGAGGTCCGGGGGCCATCGGTGGGCCGGGCGGGGAAATCACGGACGCATGGCGGGCGGCGTCGCGCCCATCGCGGTCGGTGCAACCGCTGGCTTTTCCGCGGGGTTGCGCGGTCGTTGCACACCGCTGGTTTTCTCACGGACAGGCACGGACCACGTCCTGCTGGCGGCTCGAGGACCCGATCAATCCGATGGTTGAGGAGGTCGTCGCGGCCGTGGATGCAGTGGCTGTAGACGGTGAGCAGGACAGCGACGCTGTGCCCGGCCCGGGGCGGCGATCTGGGCCGGGTCTCCACCGCTGTTCAGCCACAGCGACAGGGCTGCGTGGCGCAGGTCGTAGGGGCGGCGGGCGAGCCTGCTGGCGGCCAGCTCAGGGCCGAGGGCGAGAGCGCGGGCTACCTGCCAGACTCGGCCGTAGAGCGACTCGCTGAGCGGCCCGCCGCGGGTTCCCCGGAGCAGTCGGCCATCGGGCGCGGTGCCGTAGGCTGCGTGGTGCGTACGGAGCATAGCGGTCAGCACCGGAGGGACCGGGACCATCCGGATCGCCCCGTCCGGCCGGTGCTTGAGCCCGCGCTGTTCATGGCTGGTGCCGCTGCCGGTCCAGGCGGCTGCGGTCCTGGGCACGGCCGCGGCGAGTCGTAGCATGCCCCACCCGGAGCCGGGCAAGTCGCAGTCGGCGAAGCGCAGGGCGACGGCTTCCTCCGGGCGAAGGGCGGCGTAGTACAGGCAGCCGAAGAAGGCGGTCATCTCCGGCTTGATACGGGCGACCATGTCTAGGAGCGCGCTGACCTCGGCGGGGTTGGCGACGATCACGGGATCGAGGGCCGCTGACGACCGAGGTATCTGCCAGGTGATGGTGTCCAGTGGGTTGTCCGGCAGCAGGCCGCCCTCGACGGCGTAGCTAAGCGCGCCGTGCAGGACGACGCGCTTACGGATGATGGTGTTGGCAGCGGCCCGGCTGCCGTCCAGCCGGAATGTCAGCGCCTCCAGCGCGGTGCGCAGCACGGCCGACTCACTGAGGCAGCCGATGGGCAGCGACGCTTGCTGCGCCCAGTCCAGGATCTGCGCGGCCGGACTGTCCGGCCCGGCTGGGCGGGCAGGATTGAAGGCATACTGGTACAAGGCCGTGCGCAGCTCGCACGGCCCGGGCCTGTCACGGGCATCCGGCCGGGTCAGTGCGGGCGTGACCGTGGCCAGCGCCTCGGCCACACTGGCCCGGGAGTGCGCGGCCAGGGACGGCCATTTCATCGCGGCGTACGCGGTGGCCTGCTGGTACCAGGTGACAGTGGCGGGTTCCGGGAGGTTCCATCTGGTCGGCTCGCCGGTCAGCGGATCGAAGTCCAGGCCCATCCGGGCGGCGCGGACCAGCTCGGCCCGGTAGCTGTCGGCGAGCCTCCTGGTGATGAACGACCTTGACCTGCTGCGGCCAGCCGCCCGCCAGCGGACCTCGAACGGCCGGCGCCCCCGGCCCGCCGCCGGATCGCGTACACGCTCACATCGAACCTGTTCACCGATGCCCCCTGCCTCGCAGGTCAGCGCGGTAATACACATCCGATACACCTGCGGCCAAGTAGCATGCCACCATATCGGTCGCCGGACTGACGTACCTTCTCGGCATGCGTTCGTACCACGAGTGAAACTGGACGTGGGCGATTCGAAAACCAGGATCCATCTAAGTCGTCACCGGCTTACGGCGCGTTAGGTGGCAGGCGGTATGCGCGGTTGCGGCTGGCCGGCGGGGCGGTCGCTGTCAGTCGTCCATCGGTGACCAGCCGGGCAAGGTGGCGGTTGGTCATGGCTTTGCTGAGACCAGTCGCCTGGGCGATATCGGAGGCGGTGAGGTCCTGCTGGCCGGTGAAGAGGGCCAGGATCTCGGCGGGCCGCCCGGTGAGGACCCCGCCTGCGCGGGCAGGATCGCTTCCCGTGCGGGACTCGTCGCTGCTAGGTGCGTCGCGGGTGAAGGTGACGGTGAAGTGGCTGATCGCATTGGAGAACTTCACTGATGCGGTGCCCGAGCGGCGCAGTTGCTCGAGCATTGTCGGGATGCCGGTACCTCTGTTCTCGCAGATGACCCGGTCGCTATCGGGTAGCTGCACTTCCTGGAGCAGGGCCGACAGGACCGGGTTGCGGGACGAGGTGACTCCTTCGGTGCCGAGCTCGCCCTCGGCCACGGGCCCGAACAGGCCCCCCGGGTTCCGCACGATGAGCCGGCCTGGGTACATCTCGACCTGGACCTGCGCTCCGCGTGACGGCGGCGAGTAGTCCCGGTGCATGATGGCGTTCACGACCGCCTCCCGCAGCGCCTCAACCGGGTATTCGTAGACGTCTTGCCTGCCGACTCCCTGTACGGTGCCGGCGAGCCGCATGTTCCTCGTAATGGCGTCCACGGCATCGGATACGACCCAGGGGACCGGGCCGTTCAGCGAGCGGTTGTCGATGAACCGCGGCCCGCCGTCCGGGACGACGCCCGCGTGATCGGAGGGGAACACCACGAAGGTGACGTTCAGCTGCGGGAAGAACTCCTGCGGGTAGGACCCGAGCGTTAGCAGGCCGGCCAGTGACGGCACCAGTCGTTCCGAGTCCGGGTCCGCTGGCACGATCACGCCGAGCCGCCGCAGAGCCACCTCATCGGGTACCGAGCGGAATGCCCGCGGCTGGCGCCGCCGCACCCGCCGCAGGAGCGCCGAGACAGCGTCGTCATCGAGGTCGGCAGCCGATGCCTCAGTGACCGGTTCCCTGTCATCACGTGGCTGCCCCCGGTTCGCGTGCAGCAGCGCGACCTCGTAGTCCGACAGCTTCCGGTCCCCGTCCCCGCCCCTGATGAATGATCCCTGGTACTCCCCGCGCCCGCGCACGTACGCGGGCTTACTGAGCGGGCTGATCTCGGGAACCTCGGCCACCACGACCTGGGCGCCCTCGAACGGCAGGATCTCGATAGCGGTCCGCACCGGAGGATGGATATCGTCCGCGCACGCTCGCGCGAGCGCTTCCCTTGTCCTGACCGCGTCGAACCCGGGGGCGGGCCGGAAGCCCGTTCCCTCGTCCAGCCCCAAGATCACCGTGCCGCCGGCGCTGTTGCTGAACGCGCTAAGGGTTTCCGCCAGCGACTTCGGCAACTTCCCGACCGCCGACTTCACCTCGACCGAGTGCGTGTCCGCTCTGACTGAGCGAAGTTCCGCTACTAGACGGTTCAGGTCATCACTGTCCACCGGCACCTCCAGCTCCCGCGTGGATGTCGGCGCGCGAACCGCAGATGCGGCTTTGCATCACGCACCGGACATCAGTCTACCATCAGTCTACTATGTGATGCGACTGACGGTAGACTGATGTGGTACGGAGCCGTCGAGTCAGGCGAGCATCCCCGCGTGCCGTCGGTCGGCCCGCTGATTCCGCGGTCAGGATGGCGTTACAGTGCGTGGCTTCAGCGAAGAGGCTGCGGATAAGATCTTTCAGACGCCGAGAGCTTCGTCGGGGGCTGGAAAGTATGGATGCCGGGGCGCGGAGCCGCCGCCCGCGGCTGAACCGAGGGGCCGCCCGCTGCTGGGGCGGACCGCTGAGCAGGCCGTCATCGAGCTGTTGCAGCAGCCTGATCACGCTGGCGCGCTCCTGATCCGGGGCCCGGCCGGAATCGGCAAGTCGGCTCTTGTCAACGACGCGATCCGCCGGTCGGGCCGGTCACGTCGCGTGCTGCGAGCGACGGGGACGCCGTCCGAGAGCGGTCTGGAGTTCGCCGCGCTGTATCAGTTGCTCCGCCCGGTCATGGCACGGGCAGGGGCGATCCCGGCCGCCCGCCGTGCCACCTTGAACGTGGCCTTCGGCCTGGCGGATGGGACGGCGCCGCAGCCATACGCGGTAGCGATGGCCGCCCTGGAACTGCTGGCCGAGTCGGCCGCCTGGCCAGCCGCCGCTCGTGGCCGCCGAAGACATTCACTGGATGGATCCGGCGACCGTCACGGTGCTCGCCTTTATCAGCCTGCGGCTGGAATTCGATTCGATCGTGCTGATCGCCACCGTCCGCGACGATGTTCCCCGTCCGTTCCAGGATCCGGCTATGACAGTGCTGGAACTGGCGCCGCTGACCGAACAGGATTCCCGGGAGCTGCTGGCCGCGGTGGCGCCGGGACTCGGCTCCCGCGCGCCGCGGCGAATCCTCACCGCCGCCGCGGGCAACCCGCTCGCGCTGATCGAGCTGTCCAGAGGGGCGGGCGGGACTCCGGGCGGGGCCGATGACACGGGATGGCTTCCGCTCAGCACCCGCAGGTGCTCAGCGATCAGCCGACCGTCCTGCGGTGCCGCGGGACGGGCGGCGGCATCGAGCAGGCCCGTGGCCTCCCGCCCGTAGCGGTCGGGCCATGCCTAGTCAGGGTCGCGGGCCATCCGGGGGCGGTTGCCGTGGCCGGAGGGTCGAAGTCCCCCCTGAGCTCGCTGCTGGCCTGGCGCCTCGGCCACCGGAGTCGGCGGGCCCGGCGTAAGGAGGCATGCTAGCTGGCTGCATCAGGTTCGCCTGGCTGGACGATGCCGGTTTCGTAGGCCAGGATGACGGCCTGGACCCGGTCGCGCAGGCCGAGCTTGGCGAGCAGGTTGCCCACGTGCGATTTGACGGTGGCCTCGCTGATGACGAGGTCGGCGGCGATCTCGGCGTTGGTGAGGCCGCGGGCGAGGCGCAGCAGGATGTCGCGTTCCCTGGCGGTCAGCGATGCCAGCCGGGAAGGCGCGGGCTGGGCGTGGGCCGGCGTGCGGGTGAAGGCGTCGATGAGCCGGATCGTGACCGACGGCGCGAGGAGCGCGTTCCCCGCGGCGGCGTTCTTGACGGCCGCGATCAGGTCGTGCCGGGGGCGTCCTTGAGCAGGAAGCCGGTCGCGCCTGACCGGAGTGCCTCGTAGACGTAGTCGTCGAGGTCGAAGGTGGTCAGCATGACGACCTTCGGCCCGGCGGCCCGGCTACCGCCGGTGATCCGCCGGGTGGCCTCGAGGCCGTCCATCTCCGGCATCCGCACGTCCATCAAGATCACGTCGGGCTGGTGCTCGGCAGCGGCCCGGATAGCCTCCGCCCCGTTGGCGGCCTCGGCCACCACGATGATCCCGTCATCTCCCTCTAGGATGACGCAGAACCCGGTCCTGACCAGTTCCTGGTCATCGACGACGAGTACCCGGACCGGGCCTGGGGCGGTCATGGCGCCGGGAGCCTGGCGGTGACTGCGAACCCGCCGGCCCGCCCCGGGCCGACAGTCAGGCTGCCGCCGCAGGACGCGACCCGCTCGGCCATCCCCGCCAGCCCGAATCCTCGGCTCCGTGAGGTATGCGTGCTGCCCATGCCCTGCGGCCCCGCCGCGACGGCGGGTCCGTAACCGGTGTCGGTTACCGAGACGGTGACGTACCCCGGTTCTAGCGGAGTGTCACCGCTGCCTTGTCCGCCCCGGAGTGCCGGATGGTGTTGGTCAGTGCCTCCTGGACGATGCGGTAGGCGGCCAGTGCCAGGGGAGCGGCGGTCGGTGATGTCTAGGCGGCTTCCCGCCTGCGTAGCCAGCGAGGTGACGGTGTCGGGTTGCGATGGCTGCTCGGTGCTGGCTTTGTCTGTGGACCGCCGCCCTTGCCCTCGGCGTCCTGGAGATCGCCGGCGACTGGGCGGTCGCCGGTCCCGAACTTGAGGGGCTGCCAAGAGAGGCAGACAGCACCGGGCGCTGGCTCGATGCTCTGTGCGCGGTCTGCGGTGAGATCACCCCGGGGGCGGCCGATGCCAGCCTGGGCGTGCTGGTCCTTGCCCTGGCCCTGCTGAGGTCCCTGAGCGCGGGCGTCGGCCTGTCCTCCCGCGAGGTCATCGACGCGGCCCAGGCGATCGCCGACGAGCGCGGCCTGGGGATCATGCAGGTGCATGTCCTTGGCGGCATGTCCGCCCTCAGCCGTGGCTTCCTCGCGGACCAGGTGGAGTCGCCGCTGGGCCTGCTGGCGGAGTTCGACGCGGTTACCGCGGGGAAGGAACCAGCGGTTACGCCGCTGGGGGCGTGGGCGATGGAACGCCTGGATGCTGAGCTGCCTCGCGCGGTCGGCCCGGGCGCGACGGCGGCTGAGGCGATCACGGCCGTGGCCGGGGCGGTAGCGGCCGACCGCTGGTATATCGCGCAGGGCTGGCTCGGGGTGCGCAAGCCTGCCGATGCCGTCCGGGAGCTGCTGGAGGCCGCCGACCTGATGCCCGCGTGGCTGCGGGATGCCGCCGTCACGATGGGCGCGGTGACGGGAGAGGATGGCCTGCCGGGCTGGCACGCCAGATAACCCCGCCGAGTACTGGGACGAGGACGAACCCGCCCACCCGGAGCCTTTCAACATGGCCAAGATCAACGCCACGCTCCAGGCATCGCTGCGGGGACTTACCTGATCAAAGGCTGTTGCGTTCCGGTTGGGGCGTGACAACGGTGGGTAAGCGGGGAGCATCGAGTTCAGAGGTAGATCCGAGGCTCTGATCAAGCCGCTGCCTTGAACCCTCGGAAACCCCCCAAAACGCTTGAGACGAAATGGGCGGCAAATAGGCGGGCTGTCGCCTATTTGCCGCCCATTTGCGGTACGGTCGTGACCATGGTGCAAGATCTCTCTTCGCTAGTCGATGAGCTTCGGCGTAATGGCGGCGACTCTACGAACATCGAGGTCAAGGCGGCGGCTGGCGGGCTTCCTGACAGCCTCGCTCCGTCGCTTAGCGCTCTGGCCAACCTGCCAGGCGGTGGCACCATTATCCTGGGCCTGGACGAACGGAGTGGCTTTCGTCCGGTATCGCTGGCTGACCCGCAAGCGCTCAAGCAGGGACTGGCGGCCCGGGCACGCGGATTCGAGCCGCCGGTGGTCGTTGACATCAGCGACGGGACGGTGGACGGCGCTCCGGTGATCGTGGCGCTGGTGCACGAGTGCGACCCGTCCGCGAAGCCGTGCCGGGTAGCGTCGACCGGCAAAGCGTACCTACGCGGCTACGATGGCGACTTTCAGTTGTCGCATCTGGAAGAGCAGGCGTTCATCGCGGCGCGCAAGCCGCCGATGTTCGATCGTGCCCCCGTCGGAGGGGCGGTCTTCGCCGACCTTGACCCGGAGCTAGTGGACGCCTACGTACAGAGCGTGCGGCGCGGTGAGCCCGAGGGACTGGGTAAGTTCGAAGACCAGAAGGAACTCCTTCGGCGTGCCTGCGTTATCACCGCGGACGGCGTGCCCACCGTCGCCGGCATACTGGCGCTGGGCCTGTACCCGCAGCAGTTCTTCCCCCGGTTCGTCATCCAGGCCGCCGCCGAGCCGCTGCAGAGTGCGCCGGCCGCATCCCGGGCACGCAACCAGGCCAAGATCGCCGGGCCCATTCCGCACATGCTCGACCAGGCAATGGAGTGGGCACGCCGCACCTTCGATACTTTCATCGTCTCCGAGGCGGACGGCAGCGTACGCGACCATTACGCGTACCCGCTGATCGCCTTCCGGGAGCTAGTCGCGAACGCACTCATCCACCGTGATCTCGATGACTGGTCGGCCGGGCTCGCCATCGAGGTCAGGCTCCGGCGTGACCGACTCGTCATCGCCAGCCCCGGCGGTCTGTACGGAATCAACGTCCATCGGCTCGGCCGGGATCCGGTCACCTCGGCCCGAAACCGGCAACTGGTGGAAATCTGCCAGCATGTCTATTCCACCGCCACAGGGGCAAGAGCCGTTGAGGCCCTTGCCACCGGCATCCCCCTGGTGACCGAGTCGCTCAGAGAAGCCCGGCTTCCGCCCGCGCGATACTTCGATTCCGGTATCCGGTTTACTGTCATGCTGAGTCAGCGGTCCTCGACCCCAGCACCGCCGTCGGCGTCGCCGGTTCCTGCGACACCCGGCTTGTCGGGTCGTGACCAGCTAATTTTCGACGCGCTTGCCACGGGACCACGCACGATTTCGGAGCTTGCGGCCCAGACCCGTCTGTCGGCCGATGCTGTTCGCCGAGGTCTGAAGGCGCTCCGGGAGCGGGGGCTCGTACGCCAGGATGGAGGTCGCGGGCGTGTAACCGTCTATCAACGGGCTTGATCGGTTCGAACCTATCGCCTACCATACCCTCGCATATAGCCACTGACGTGCTCGAACACAGTCAGGGGGCGCCGTCCGCTGTCATCCTCAACCGCCTCCAGGACCCTCTGTTCGGGGTCGGCGGGGAGATAGAATTGCTCGACGGGCAGACCTTGGATGATTGCTACTCAAGGGAAGCCGGGCGCATCGTAATTAAGTCCACCGCACAGCCCGACACCCAGGTCGTCTTGCGTCGGCTGTCATCGGTTGACGCCGCGCCCAGTATGGTCTCACCTCTCGGGAGTGCGCGCCGCGCATCCCGTGCCGCCGCTGAGTACGGCTACCCGATCCGTCGGAGATCGGCTGGCTCTGCATCTCTTCGGTGACCCGTTGGACCGCCGACTACCGAGATCCAGCATTGATGGCGAATGTCGCGTCAACGAGATGTGACACAACTGGTACGCCATGAATGCGACCAAAATCTACGTGATTCCCACGCGGGTCGAGATCGATGCCAAGGGGCTCGCTACGATGACCGCCCGACTCTGCCACCAGGCCCTCGCCTGGACCGAGCGCACGAGCTACACCGTCCATCTGCACGCGGCCCAGCAGATGGACCTAGACCACCCGCAATATCGCGGTGGTGACGACGATGCCGCCAAAGGAAACACTACGACATGACGTTGCGGGCTGCGCTGATCGCCCGTGCGATCAGCGCGAGATGCGCCAGGAGCTATTCCTCGCACCCGCTTGCGGTCGGCACGGCAACACGCCGGGACAGACGCCGCATAGTGGCCGTAACAAGGTGTACGCTCACCTAAATAAGACTCAGCCCTCCGGACTGGCCGGTCCGGAGGGCTATAGCCGTCGAAATCTCAAGGAAGCTCGAACGGCATTATCGAATCTACTGCTGATCATTCCTTGGAAGCCTCGCCCGGTCAAGACTCTATTGGGTCACGACCTCGGCTGCTCGACGGTGCAATCACCAACTCCCCTGGAAAGGAGCGTGGCCGTCTATGGCTGCCAATCTCAAGCGTCGCATGCCATCCGAAGGTTACCTGCGACGAGCTGATACTACCGCGTGTCGTGGAGTCGCGCGCCGTGTCCGCTGAAGTCGCCGCGCCAGTTAGCTGCCTTGCCAGCGAGCCCCACCCTGACCCGTTCCTGACGGTGCGGATGCACAGGGTCGACCTTGACCCGTCTCTCACCGCCGTGTGCGCGGGGTACGAAAGCGGACGGTGGCGAGCCGAGGGCTTGGCCGACCACATGATCGAATGGATTCTGGACTTCGCGCTCAGCTACACCGAACGACAGCGCATCAGCACCGCTAACTGCGTTGCGCAGACCCGGCGAGCGCTGAAGAAGGTTCTCGGCAGCAGGTCCACGGAGTCCAGTGGCGTAATAGGCGAACTCCTGCTGCACATCGTGTGCCGCACGGTATTCGGGAGCGACACCGCCATTAGCAAGGTCTTCTTCAAGACCGGGATAAACGATGAGGTCAAGGGCTTCGACTGCGTCCACGTCGTCGACATGCCGGAGGGCCTGGAACTGTGGCTAGGGGAGGCGAAGTGCTACACCCGTCGCAGTGCCGCGATCAGCGACGCCGTGGACTCGATCCGCAGGCACCTTGAGCGCGACTACTTCCGGACCGAGTGCAGCATCTACACGGACTTGATCGACGAGTCGTGGCCTCATGCTGCCGAACTGCTTCAACTGATCAATCGCAACACATCCCTGGATCAGATCTTCAAGCACGTGACGGTCCCTGTCCTCATCGCATATGACAGCAGGGCTGTCCGTGACCACGACCGGGAATGCGAGGAGTTCTGCGCCGCCTTCGAGGAAGAGATGCAGCTCGGGCTGCGCAGCTTCGCGGACAAGGTTGGTGATCTCGGCCCCATGCGCGTTCAGGTCAGGCTCTTGCTTGCCCCGCTCGGGTCAAAGGAAGCCCTGGTTAACGAACTCAACCGGAGGCTGCCGACATGGTGATGACAGAAGCGGAGGCTCGTCTCGCCATAACTGGCCCGCCCGAGATGCTCGCCCGCCAGTCATTCGACCTGCTGTCGGCCATCGCCAGGCTCCACTCGGTCGGCGAAGACGCTAAGGCCCGCGACCTGCTACTGCGCGTACTCGACCGGGGGAAGGAGTTCCGCTCGGCATTCCGCAGCGAAAGCCATGGCGAGGAGGCTATGCTGCGTGCACTTGTCCGCGGACAGGGCCTTTTCCCCTACATCGGCGATTCCCTGTCGCTTGGCATTGCCGACCAGATCGCATACGAGAGCCACCGCCCGTACGGAATGGACGATGTGGTCTTCCACACCGAGCAGGACGATGTCTATCAGCTGCTCGCGGCAGGCGAGAACGTCGTCCTGAGCGCGCCGACCAGTTTCGGTAAGTCGCTCATCATCGACGGGGTCATCGCGACCGGGCAGCACCGGACCATCGTACTAATCGTGCCGACGATCGCCCTGATAGATGAGACGCGCCGTCGGCTCACCAAGCGCTTTGGGGCGCGGTACAAGATCGTGACCCAGGCCGGACAGCCGCCAGGGGAGCGCACGATCTACGTGCTCACTCAAGAACGTTTCCTTGACATCCCAGCTGAACGGTTCAGCGGCCTTGGCTTTTTCGTCATTGACGAGTTCTACAAGTTGGGCATGCCGCGTGACGATCGTGCGCCCCTGCTGAACATGGCCTTCCACCGACTCCACGCCACGGGTGCACAGTTCTACCTGCTTGGCCCGAACATCCACGATATGACGCGCGCGGTCTATAGCCGACTGGATTTCCAGTTCGTGAAGACAGATTACGGGACCGTGGTCATCGACACGGAGATCCTCCCGGCGCCGAGCAACCTGCAAAGAGCCGTCACGGCTCAGTGCCGCAACCTCCACGGCTCGACTCTGCTCTACGTAAAAGAGCCTTCCCGAACGCGGACCGTGGCGAAATGGCTCATCGAGGCGGACCTCGGCCGCGTCGGAGAGGAGTTGGACGAC
This sequence comes from uncultured Actinomycetota bacterium, assembly GCA_963785645.1. Lineage (GTDB taxonomy): Bacteria > Actinomycetota > Actinomycetes > Streptosporangiales > Streptosporangiaceae > Trebonia. The sequence goes on along the minus strand of CAWAWG010000006.1, from coordinate 711,528 downwards.
GCCTCCCGATGGATCGCTGAGAACTACCATCCCGAGTGGTTCCTCGCCCGAGCGGTACGGAACGGCATCGGAGTGCATCACGGTAAGATCCCCCGGGCTCTCGGCCATCATCTTGTCCGGCTGTTCAACGAGGGGAAACTGCGCTGGCTGATCGTGACCTCGTCGCTCGTTGAGGGCGTAAACACATCAGCTAAGAACATCGTCCTGGTTGACCAGAAGATCGGGCGGCAACTGGACCTTGACTTCTTCACCTACGGAAACATCCGCGGCCGAAGCGGGCGTATGTCCAAGCACTTCGTCGGGAAGGTCCTCGTATTCGGCGATCCTCCGCGACCCGTCAGCACAACGGTCGATATCCCGGCTCTCAGCCAAGATGCCGACGCTCCGCTGAGCCTGCTCGTCCAGCTGCCATGGAACGAACTGACCGCCGCTTCGTACGAGCGGCTGCGCCCGATCTTCGAGCAGCAGGCCATCAGCATCAAGACCATCCGTGCCGCTCGCGGGGTCGATCCCGCCCTCATTGTCAAGGTGGCCGAACGACTTCATGCGGACCCACGCGGTTGGTCCGCCCGCCTGGCCTGGAGCGGTCAGCCCGACTACGAGCAGTTGAAGTCGGCATGCGAGCTCGTCTACCAGCTCGCTGGCTCGCCCAGAATAGGCGGCGTGGTCTCGGACAGCCAGCTCACACTGCGCCTCCACAAGTTCCGTCGTTTTGGCGGCGATTTCCGGACGCTAGTCGACGAGCAGGCTCAGTCCAGGGAGAACATGAGCAAGGACTCAGCGATCGACGACGTCCTCGGCTTCATCCGCGACTGGCTGTCGTTCAGGGTTCCCCAGTATCTCCGCATCCTGCAGAGCATCACCGAAGAAGTCTTCGAACGGTATGACCTGCCGTCCGGTAACTACAGTCACTTCGCCGCCACAGCGGTCGCGCTCTTCGGCCCGCCGATGACGGTCGCACTGGAGGAGTACGGGCTACCTGCACCGCTGACCAGCCGACTCGGCCGGTTCATCGCGCTCGACGAAAGCCCCAGAAGGATTGACGAGGTTCTGAACGACATCCGAGGCATGCCCAAGGTCACTGGCTTGAGCAGCTTCGAGCAAGACATGCTCAGCGATACAATCAGCGGTCTTTGACCAGCATCGAGACGGTAAAGCAACGTCCTGGAGGCGAGCCCGGTGCCAACGGCGGCGAGACGGCAGATGGACGTGCTGCTCCGTGACGCGGAATCGCTCGGCGAAGCCGGCAACCGGAGGCCCAACAGCGCCTACGTGCGCGCTGCGCTCGTGGTGCTGTGCGCCGCGTGGGAGACCTACGTCGAAGATGTTGTCACCGGGGCGGTCGAGCGGATTACGGAGTCTCCTGGTGTTGTCCCGGGCGATCTGTCCCATGGGCTTAGGAGCAGGCTGGCGGATCAGGCCAGGTCCAAGGGCAGCGACCCGTGGCGCTTGGCGGGGGACGGGTGGCGGCAGTGCGCACGTGATCTCGTTGCGGCCGAGACTAAGAAGATGAATACGCCCGGCGTGGAACTGGTCACGAAGCTGCTGGGTTTGGCGCTCGGTATCGATGATGCTCTCGGGCAGTGCGGCTGGAGCCGGATGGATCCCGACGCGATCAAGAAGCACTTGGGCGGCGAGGGATCTGGCAACCGAGAAGCAGGCAGGCACGGACTGATCGAGATCCGCGGTGAGATCGCTCACCGTGGAACCACGCCGGGAGACCTGAACACGCGCGGCGTGCGCGACTGGGTGCAGTGGCTGGCTCGCCTGGCCGACCGGCTTGACGAGGTGATCCGTCAGCACGTCTTCGACACCTACCACCTTGCCCTGGACTGAGCTCTGATCCCTGGCTTGGTGGACACGAAGACGCCGACATCGACCAGGCCGCCGGGTCTGCGGTCTGCGGCGAGGGTGCTAGGTGAGTTGTGAGAGGTCGAGGGTTGCCTGGTGACCGTCGGTGAAGATGACGATGACGCTGGCGCGGCCGCCGATGGCTCCGAGGTAGGAGTTGAGGGTGGATGAGCAGAACCCGGTAACAAGGGTGACGGCGACACCGGGCAGGCATCCTGGAATGGCTGGTCAGGGCGGGAATCCAGTTGGGGTGGTCGGATTAACCGCTCCTACCGGCCCACAGGAGGCTAGGGGACGAGCGTCTTGCGCCGCATTCTTGCCATGAGGGCGGCCCACGCGGGCTGCCCCGGTTCCGGTTCCCCGAGCGCTTTGAGGCCGGTGACCTGGTGGACTGTCACCGTGGTGCCGGTCTCGCAGAGTTCGCATTCCCGTTTGCGGAGCCTGGAGATCAGCTCCTTGCGTGGGGTGGGGTGCCGGGCCGGGCGCGGGGTCACGGATGACCGCCCGCCGGTCTTGCCGCAGGGTGATCCCGCCGAATCGTGCTGCCAGGTCCTTCTTGCCTTCGCGGTGCTTTCTGGCCTCGTAGCAGGTCCGCGGTCCGTCGCTGGTCTCGATTTTGGCCCGGTAGCGGGCGGCCATCTTTGTGACGGTGGAGCGGTGCTTGGCGGCCAGGGTTTTCAGCATGGACGTCTGTGCATGCCAGTGCAGGGTGTGCAGCCGCCAGACGTCCTGGGCGAGCAGGTAGTAGTTCACGACGCCCCTGTACTCGGCTCCGTAGATCCGGACGATGTCGTAGTCGTCGAGGTTCTGGAGCCGGGACCGGTGCCACGGTTTGCCGTGCTGCCGGTAGCGGGCGCACTGGGCCTTGACCACGTCCGGCGGCACCCGCAGCGCGATGTTCCCGTTGGCCGACCGGCGGCCCCCGGTGCGCTTCGTGTCGCTGTGCTGGACGGTGATGTCGTAGCCGAGGAACCGCGCCGCGCTGGCTGCGGGCGTGGGTGATCAGGGTTTTCTGCTGGTTCAGCTCCAGTCCGAGGGTCTCCCGGAGGAACCGCGCCAGCCTGGCCTTGATCTCCTCGGCTTCGGCCTTCGGCCCGATGAATCCCAGCAGGTGATCGTCAGCGTACCTAATGTACCGCAGCCGCCGGTAGCCAGGGTCCATCGGGTCGGCTGAGGGGAGCGTGCGCAGCTGCTTCTCCAGGTCCCGGGCCGCTGCCCGGTCCCCGCGCTTCCGCGCGTTCCTTCCGCCGGGCCTTCACCCTGCTGTATTCCGGGTTGCTTTTCCGGCGTGCTCCCCGCGTGTACTGCGGGATCAGTTCCTGCTCGACAAATTCGTCGAGCTTGTGCAGGTAGATATTACTGAGGATCGGTGATACCACGCCGCCCTGCGGGCAGCCGCTGAGCGTTTCCCGGTATTCCCAGTCTTCCAGGTACCCGGCTTTCAGCATGTTCCGGATCAGCCGGAGGAAACGCTGGTCGTTGATCTTCTCCGCCAGTATCCCGAGAAGGATCTCGTGGTCAAGGCTCCCGAAGCAGTCGGAGATGTCGCCCTCGATGAACCACACGGTCCCGGTCCAGGTGTCGTTGTATCTCCCGCAGTGCGGTATGACACCCTCGCCTTCTCCGGAACCCGTGCGACCGGTCAGAGAACTGCGGCTCGTAGTACGCCTCAAGGAGCAGGCGGACCACTTCGCCGACTAGCTTATCGGACCATGACGGCAGGCCGAGAGGGCGGAGCTTCCCATTCTTCTTCGGGATGTAGACGCGGCGGGCCGGGGAGAACCGGTATTTTTCTTTGCCGCATCAGCCCGATGATCTGTTCGATCTTTTCCTCGGACATGCCGTCAGCAGTTTCCTCGCTGGCCCCCGGCGTCATCGCCCCCTGGTTGGAGTAGATGTTCCCGTAGGCCAGCAGGTACAGATCCTTATTGAACATCTGCCTGTACAGCTGCGTGCGCGGCAGGCCCTTCCTGCCGCGCTCGCGGAGAACGCCAAGCACCACTTCGGCTTTCTGCATTACGCATACCTCATGGTTTCTTAACCGTTCGATCGCCTGTGCCCCTTCGCCCTGTGGTCCGTCATTAGCGGTCTCCAGATTGGGCGGACGTTACCCCGCCGACTACTACGGGCACTCCGTCGCCATAGGACTCGCGTCCCTTAGGCGATCCCACGTTCATCACTGCCGTACGTCTCGAGCGCGAATTAGGCGTCCCGTCCGTCTCCTTCAATACCCCTACAGGGCATCGCTCCTGCGCCCCGGAGGATTGCCGCAGGTGCCCGATCATCTCGCCGGCAGGGGCCGGCACCGGTTTCAGGCATCTTTCCGGCGGGCGTTTACTTGCGCCTTCTGGAGACTGGGATTCAAGCAATCCAGCTTTCGCCATATCACGCGGATCTCCCGGTGCACCGTCCCTGACACCTAGGCGCGGTCACCGGTTTCCTGGCATGCTATTTTCCCTTGCATCCTTTCGGATTCCGGTAAGCCATCAGATCCAGAGACATCTCCTCCCATCTCTGCCCGCTGCGCGGGCAATACCACAATGCGCCTCGTGGCGCACTAGGCTGTAAAACCGTCGGCTCAGCCTACGATGGTTCGAACCCATCACCTGCCACACGCTGGGAAAACGCCCCGCTAGCTGCGATATCTCGCGCTAGCGGGGCGTTTCTTCGCCGCCACGCGCGCAGCACACGCCAGGGAGCCGCGGGCACGCCCGCGCAACCCGCTCCCGCGGGCACACCCGCCTGACCAAAGACATGGCCCGATCGAGTGATGCGGGCAGGGGGCGGGTGCGTCGGCGAGAACGCACCTCAGAGCCTGGTCGGCCTGTTCACCGCGCACGCGTAAGCCCGACGCGCGATCTCCCTTACCAGGGGACGATGCCGTCGTCGTCGAAGAACGCGCCGGATGGGCCGTCGTGGGGCAGCGTGGCGAGCCGGATCGCTGTTGCCGCGCCCTGCTCTGGGGTGCGGGGCCCGAAGAAGCCGGTGAAGTCGGTCGCGACCAGGCCCGGGCAGGCGACGTTGATCAGGGTGTTCGTGTCGGCCAACTGCCGGGAGTACTGCACGGTCACGGCGTTGAGGAACGACTTCGACGGCGCGTAGGCCGCCATGATCGGACCGATCTCGATGTCCGGGTCGGCCTGACCGGTCACGGAACCGACGCTGCTGGAGATGTTGACGATGCGCGGCGAGGACGAGCGCCGCAGCAGCGGAAGCATCGCGTTCGTCACCCGGATCACGCCGATGACGTTGGTCTCCACGACCGTGCGGACCAGATCGAGGTCGAGCGTGGTCGGGTCCTGCGCCCGCCCCGGACCCAGCTCTCCGGAGATGCCCGCGTTGTTGACCAGCACATCCAGCCGTCCGGCCTCCCGCTTGAGAAGTTCCGCGGCGTCGGCGACGCTCTGATCGCCGGTCACGTCCAGCGGCACGCCGAACGCGTCGACCCCGGCGGCGCGCAGCTTCTCGACAGCGGTCTCGCGTCGGCCCGCGTCCCGCGCTCCGACGGCCACGCGGTATCCGAGGGCGCCGAGCCCGCTGGCAATCGCGTATCCGATTCCCTTGTTCGCGCCGGTGACCAGCGCGATCTTCGTTTCGCTCATGCCGTCCAGGGTCGCTCTCAGGTAAGCGCGTCGGCCAACACCGATCGGGTTCGCTGTCATACCCGGTAGGTATCACTGAGTACGCTGTGGCCATGGACGCCCTGGAGACCCGCGAGCTGAGGTACTTCGTGGCCGTCGCCGAGGAGCTGCACTTCGGCCGGGCCGCCGAACGCCTCGGCATGGCCCAGCCGCCGCTGTCGCGCGCTATCCAGCAGCTCGAACGGCGTCTCGGCGTCTGCCTCCTGGAACGCAACCGCCGCGGCGTCGCGCTGACCCATGCCGGAGAGGTGCTGCTGAACGAGGGCCGCGCGACACTCGACGCGGCCGCCGCCGCCGCTCGCCGCGCCCGCCGCGCCAGCGGCGCCGGCAACCCCGGCGGTGCGCGCAACCGTCTGGTGCTGGCGGTGAAGACCGCCGCGGCTCACGAGCTGCTGCAGAAGCTCCTCGGCGCCTACGCGGCCGAGCCCGGCGCCGCCGAGGTCGAGGTCCTGCAGTGCGTGATGTGCGACCAGGAAGCACGGCTGCGCGACGGCAGCGCCGACGTCGCGCTCATGCACGTGCCGTACAACTCCCTCGCCGGGTTCGACAGCGAGGAACTCATGAGCGAGGGTCAGTTCGCCGTCCTGCCCGCCGGACACCCCCTCGCCGCGCGCAAGAGTTTGTCCCTGGCCGACATCAGCGACGTCCCGGACCTCCCGCTAGCGCGCTGGCCCCGTCACGGCATCTACCCGCCCGGCCCAGGCCCCGAGATCCACAACCAGACGCAGTTGGCCCAGCTGGTCGCCCTAGGGCGCACCGTCGCGGTCCTGCCGGAATCCGCGCGCGCCTGGCTGTGGTCCGAGCACACCGCCGTCCCGCTGACCGACGCGCCCCCCGTCGTCACCCACATCGCCTGGCCCGCGCACAGCCGCTCACTAGCCCTGGCCAGGCCTGATCAGGACCGCCGTGCAGCTCGCATCCTCCCGGTAGAGCTCGGTCCACTCGCCCCGCGCCTCATTGAGTTCGTTCCGGCATTATTTGCCTGCCCGGCCGGGAATCGGGGCCTGGGAGCGCTGCGCCGGACCGTCGAACGAACGTGACCGGCAACCGCGGCGCAGGCGCTAGAGCCTATCGGTCACTGTTAGTGTTTACTCGTGTACTTTAAGTCCGCAGCTCTGTAGTGTCGCGGCAAGGAGTGGCCTGGCGGGTCAGTTCGCACGATCAGGGATCGAAGGAATCTTGGGGGAGCTGATGGCTGAGCATGGAATGGGGTGTGGGTGAGCACCACCCTGTTCGCCGCGCTGCTCGTGCAGGTCGTGTCGCTCGCGCTGCTCAGGCACCGGCTCGGGCGGCGCTGGCTGCGTCGCCCGGTGGTGCTGCTGATGCTCGTCTCCGCGGTCGACCTGGGCATCGCGCCCGCGCTGCTGGCGATCCCGTCCATCAGGGCGCAGGACAAGTTCGCGATCGGCGTTGGGCGCGACTTCACCGACCGCGCCGACCTGACCATGTCAGTTGTCATGCTGGGCTTCACCATCGCCTACCTGCTGACCCACCCTGAGCAGGTAGCCGGACCGGGCCGCCCCGTCAACCTGGCGGTCCTGACCCGGGTGCTTGACTGGCGGGTCCTCGCGGCCGTCTGCGTCCCGATGGCCGTGGTCACCGCCGCTGGCCAGGGCTACAACGACGGCAGCGCGGCCGGGGCAGGCACCTCGCTGGAGACCAGCCTGGTCTCCACCTTCTTCATCGTCATCATTGCCGCCGCGGCGGTGGCATTCGTGCTGCGGCACGGGGCCCGGTGGTTCCTGCCGGTGCTGATCGTCCAGTTGGTGCTGCTTGCCGTGGCGGGCGAGCGCACTCCCATCCTGATGGACGGGATCGCGCTGATCGTCGTGCTGGTCTTCGTCGGCGTCCGGATACCGCCCGCTCAGCTGCTTGCCGCGGCCCTGCTGGCAGTGGTGGCCATGCTTGCGATCAATGGGGTGCGGGTTCAGCAGGGGCGCGGCATCTTCTACACCAATAGCGGCCTGGACAGCCGGGCGAGCGCGCTCGGCAGCGGCCTGCTCGGCGGGGCCCCGGTGAGCGACGTCCCCATGCCTGGTCTCGTCACCCAGTTCGCGACCCGGGAAGCCGGGGTTGACTTCGCGGGCGCGATCCTGCAGTCAGTGAGCGAGGGCCAGCCTCGGCTCAGCGCCGTTTACATGCCCGAATCGCTGCTCTACGCCGTGCCGAGTTTCCTGTGGACAGACAAGCTCGCGCTCGGGAAGGACATGACCCCCGCGCTGCTGCAGATCGATGACTTCCACCTGCAGCAGATCAACTACATACCAGGCATGGTCGGCCTTTACTTCGGGATGCTGTCGCTGCCTTCCCTGCTTGTCCTGTTCGGCTTCCTTGGGTTCGTCTTCGGCCGCTTCGAGCGGTGGCTGCTGCGGGAGTGCACCCCGGCCCGGGTCATCTTGCTCGCGGGTGCGATCGCTTCCGTCCAGCTGTATCAGGCCGGGCTGCCCACGATCGCGGTCCAGATGCGCGCAGCGGCGGCGCTGGCCCTGGCGGCCAAGTGCGCCGAACTGCTGCTGTACGGCCGCCGAACCCGGCGGAATGCCGTCGTCGTCAGGTTCACCGGCGGCTAGAACCGGGACACCCACTGGCGTGTGGGCAAGGAATGCGCGTACGGCGTGGTGTTGTTCGGACACTGCGTGAGCGATTCGACACGACCTGAGCTACGCGTCGGTGCCGTCTTCCCCCAGACCGAACTCGGCCACGACACCGGGGCTGTCCGGACCTGGGCGCAGGAGGTCGAACGCGCCGGATACCGGCACGTGCTGATCTACGACCACGTGCTCGGGGCCGATCCGGCCGTCCACGTCCCCTGGAACCGTCCTTACGATGTCCGGACCACGTTCCGCGAGCCCTTCGTCCTGTTCGGCTACCTGGCCGCGCTGACGTCCCTGGAGTTGGTCACTGGCGTGATCATCCTGCCGCAACGCCAGACCGCCCTGGTCGCCAAGCAGGCCGCCGAGGTCGACCTGCTTACCGGGGGACGCTTCCGCCTCGGTGTTGGGATCGGCTGGAACCAGGTGGAATACCAGGCGCTCGGCAAGGACTTCGGCGACCGGGGTCGCCGCAGCGAGGAGCAGATCGCATTGCTGCGGCGGCTGTTCACTGAGCAGAGCGTGACGTTCAAGGGCGCTGACGAGCAGGTCGTCGGCGCCGGGATCAGCCCGCTGCCCGTGCAGCGGCCCATCCCGATCTGGATGGGCGGGTCGTCACCGCGGGCCTACCAGCGGATCGGGCGCCTGGCTGACGGCTGGTTCCCGCAGGTCGCTCCAGGCCCCGCCCTGGACGAGGCCCGCGGCATCGTCGAGCAAGCGGCGCGTGAGGCCGGCCGGAATCCGGCCAGCATCGGCCTGGAGGGCCGGGTCAACTACACCGGCGACCTCGACACCACCCTGGCATCGATCGAGAACTGGCGTGCCGTCGGCGCCACCCACGTCACGATCAACACGATGGGTGCCGGGCTGTCGGGTGTGGACAACCACGTAGCGGCCCTCCGCAGCGTGGCCAACTCGTTGACGCCGGGGCTGTAGCCCCGGCCGGTGAGCTTCCAGGCGGCGAGGCGCGCGGGTCATGGAGGCTCTCCGCACTCGGAACAGTAAACGGTGTTGGTTGCTCGCCCCGATGGTGCGTCCGGCGAGCAGATTGCTCGCGAACCGCGAGATATCGCGGGCCAGCCCGGTGTACGCCCGGTTGTCGGGAGCTTCCGCGTTCGCTAGTTGGAGGGTCGTCCTGAGTGTGTCCTCGGCGCGATCGGCGACTTCGGTAAGCCCCCACGCGTGCCCTTCCGTCACGAGATGGTTCATGGTGAGGGCGGCGTGCTGGTACTCGCCGCCGACCGCGAGCGCGACCTCGCCGTCATTGGGCTGGTGGGCTTGGGGGACCACGTCGTAGGCGGGGCTGAGCGTCATGGACCCATCGGGGAGGTGCAGCAGGGAGATGTTCTTGGCGTGCAGGTCGAGGTTGCCCACGGCGACGGATACCACGACGAGCCTGAACAGGCGCTCTAGCGAGTCGTGGTCACCGACGGTGGAGAACACCTGGGCGACGCGCTGCAAACTGACCTTACCGCCGTACTTCTGGTACTTCTGGTTACCTGCTACCCCTAGAACCTGGTTGAAGTCTTCTTGGTGAATACGCCCCTGGGGGGCATTCGGGGAACGGTCGTAGCGCTCGATCACCACGGTCGGCACACCCGCGAAATCGTCGATCCATGTCGGGAAGGACGTAAGGCCCGCAGCCCGAGCGAAGCGCGAGCCATACTCCTCGTCGTAAATCGAGGTCGGGTAATCCCGTGACTCCGGCTTGAGGATGTGAGTGGATGGCCAGCCGTCGATCACCCGGTTCCAGCCTTCACCTGACTGGGCGAGCACGATCTTGTCTTGGACTCCGGCTAGTGATGTCTTGCCGCCCAAGGGCTTGTTGCCGAGCGGATTGTCCTGGACGTGCCCGAGCATCTCCGCGACGTCGCCACTAGACAGCGGCTCGAGTGCCGGCTGCTTCGGCTCGCCAGGGATGTCGGGGTCCCAGATCTGCAAGGCGCCGGCGACGTCCCGGCCATAAGCGCGCAGCATGCCGATGACGTCCTGTTCGGCGAGGCCGGCTTGCTGCGCCAGGCGGGTGAGCATCCGGCCCTCGGGAAGCAGTTCCCTGAAGAAGTTCTGCCTGCGCTCCTTGCGCGACCGCACAGCCACCGCCGTTAGCGGGATCGCTACGGACAAGATCGGGCTGTCGATACCGAACCGGTTAACCGCCGCCGCATCCGGCAGGAAGTCGAAGGTCCGCCACGGCCCGGCGAGCACGCCCGCTCGCGTACCGTACAGTTCGACGACCAGGCTAGCCATGCTCGTCCGGCGGGGTGATCGTTGCAGTGAGTTCCATGCCGGTCTCGCGCATGGCGGCGAAAAGGCGGTCCATCACGATCGAAGGCTTGCCGGCTTCAAGCTCCCAGATGTACTTCTGTGTGGTGCCCAGTCGGCGGGCGAGTTCGCGTTGGCTCAGGCCTGACAGCAGTCGGGCCTGTTGCAGAATCCGGCCGAGTGACTCGGCGCTGGTGACCTTCCCCGTGTATGCCATACAGTCCCTTGACTTCGATATTGAAGTCAGCATATGTGACGGCTATATCGAAGTCAAACTCGATGACTTCGATATGAACGTCGTGCCTGCGTCGGAACTGCGGCAATCGAGCCTGGATCGTGTTGTTGGACACTGATTGGCTGATCCGCTGGTGCCGGATGGTGCCGGATGGTGCCTGGGCTGCTGGGGAGCTTCGGTTAGTCGTCAGCGGGGTTTTGGGTTTCAAGCTCAAGGCGTGCTTGTGCGGTTTCGCCATGATCGGGTGAAGGCGTTTTGGCGGTTGCCTGGCGGGTGTGTTCATTTGCTTTATCCCTGTTGGCTGCGGCAGCCTCTCCCCGGCGGCCCTGTCTGGGTACTGCCCGCCTGGTGTCTGGAACTGGGGTCTGCGCCCTGAGATCGTTTGGGCGTCCCTGCTGTAGCTGGATGTACTGGAGCGCCAGGCCCAGGAACTGGATAAAGATGCCGGCAATGATGAGCGCCATGCTGTTCTCCTGTCGTCTTGCGGCTACTGGCGTGCACGGGGTCCGCGTCTTCGCGCTTGGGCGCGGTTTCTCCCCCTCGTAACGCAAGGGAATGTCGGCACCGTCGTGAGTCGCGGTCTTCCCGCATCGTCAATGAGCATAGTCGAGCATCGTCATGTGCACATGACTCTGATCTACGAAGATGAGCTTTATATGTGACTTAATTAGAGCGCTACAAAAGCGCTCTAATTAAGGCGATGAATAGGCGATGCAATTAAACTCGCCGGATCATCCGCGGGTATTGGCCGCCGTAGCATGGCAACGCGATGCCAGCTATCCGCCGCGGTTCGAGCGCACGGCGGGCTGTGGAGGATCTTCGTGACCGAGGAGCGGGACAGCCCTGCCAGCACGCGAGCTGGCAAGCGCCGGACACCCCGCAAGCGACCCGAATCCGAAGTGGACCGCAAAGGCCTCGCTGCGGTTATCGGCGGCCCTCTAAGTGAGTTGTACGGCAAGGGCGTCAAGCAGGAAGATGTCGCGCGGCAGGTCGGGTGCGGCGCGTCCACGCTCCGGCACATGCAGCACGGAACTGGAACCAGTCACTACGGGCATGAGCTGCTCACGCGGGTCGCGAAGGGCCTCGACCTAGAAAAAGACGAGTTGGTGAACGCCTTCTACCCGCCCGTGCCGCGCGATCCGGCGTCGCCGTCCGGCGCCGAGATGACGGCGCAGGAGATAATTGACCAGCTCGCGCCTTACCTGGCCCATATCAATGCCATCCCGACGATACAAACGGGCATCTCGGGGGTGCAAAAGGATGTCGCGGGGTTGCAGGAACGGCTCAATGGCATGGCCCGCGACGTCCAAGAGGTCAGATCCCAACTGGAAAACCTCATCGACATCAACCAGCCGCCTCCGGGCCCCGACGCGAAGACGGCCCGCTAGCTGCGAATTCTCGCGCTAGCGGACCGTTTCTTTTGTCGCAGGAACTGGTCGACCGCCATGGTCCGCAAGGGGCGGCCGCGGCCGGGCCGGGCTGCGAGACGCCCCGGGCCGAGGTCGCGGTTAGGCGCTGGCGGTGGGGGTGGGAGCGGTCGGCTGGAGGAGGACCTGGCAGGTGTGGACCGCGGTCGCGGTCTTGCCGGTGGCGCTGCGGACCTCGGAAAGAATCTGACTGGCGGTGGTGCCGGTTACCTTGACACCGTTCGAGGTGAGACAGCTCTTGAAGGCGGCGAGGGCCGAACTGCTGATCGCTCGGCCGGCGCCACCGCCGAAGCCCTTCGGTGCGTACTTGGCGCAGGCCTTGAACGCGGTCGCGTTCGCGCCGCCGAAGGACGCGCCCGTACGCGGCGACCCGGTCGGGAAGGCGCGGCGCGACCCGCTCGGGAAGGCGCGGGGCGAGAAGGACCCGGTCGGCCCGGCGAACTGCCCCGGTGTGACCTTGACGCCGTGCTGCTTCAGGCACGTCTCGAAGGCGCTGGTGGACGCCGTCGTTGTCGCACTGGCCGAGGAAGCCGAGGAAGCGGCGGCGGGCGTACCGGACGAGCCGCCGCAGCCGGTCAGCACCAGGGCACCCGCGAATGCGGGCAGTGCTCCACGGACGATGATGCCACGGAAAGTGCGTTTATCTATACGAAGAGTAGCGACGACGAATCGGCGCAACGAGGTACTGCCGCCCATGTTGATCTCCTCGAAGGGGGTGTGAGGCTAGCCGCCGAGGCCAGCACCGGTGCTGGCCTGGCTGATACTGGTGGCGGAGACCCCGCCGCTTGAGTTCTTGCTGCCTTCGACGATGACCGTCTCGCCCGGCTGGAGGTCCTTGACCGGGACGGTGGAACTGACCGTCACCTTCGTTCCTGAAGACGTCGACACCTCGACGATGTCGCCCGCGGAAGTCTGCACATAGACGGTCTTGCCGTCGATGAGCTTGATCGTGCCGACCGTGGCGCCGCCCCCGGCGAACCCGCCGGTGCCGCTGCGAGAGGCACCGGTGCCGCCCGCGGCACCAGCGCCGCCGAAGCCGCCACCGGTGCCGCCCGCGCCGCCGAAGCCGAGGCGCGAACCGGACCCGGCGGCGGACGAGCCCGACCCGGCGGCGGCCAGTGCGCTGAACCTGGAGGCCAGGCCGCCCGAGCTGGAACTGCCGTAATGCTTGCCGACCAGGATGCCGCCGACGAAGCCGGCACTCGCGATGACGACGACCACCAGGACCACCGTCAGCGAGGGCAGCTTCACCCGGGGACGCCGGGCCAGCGCGGCGGTGAGCCGGTCGCCGTTGGCGAGCGGACTCGACAGCACGTCGAGCAGGTCGTCGGTGCCTTCCGTGCCGTCGCCGGTGTCTTCGTAGTCTTCGCTGCCTTCGTCGTCATCGGGCGGGCTCGACATCATGTCGAGCAGGTCGTCGATGCCTTGATCGTTACCGGGCTCTTCTGTCTGTGATGACTCTGACATGTTCGCGTCCGATCCACTCATAACGCCGGTCACTCGTAGCGCAGGGCGTCAGCCGGACGCATGCCGGCCGCGCGGTTGGCGGGCAGACCGCCGAAGATCAGGCCGATCAGCACGCTGAACCCGAGCGCGAGCGGGATCGTGAACGACACCACGACCGGTTTCACCCCGACGATCTGGAAGTGGGTGCCGAGCACCCCGACCAGGACGCCGAGCACCCCGCCGGTCACCGACAGCAGGGTCGCCTCGGTCAGGAACTGCGCCAGGATCACCCCCGGGGTGGCTCCGATCGCCTTGCGGATGCCGATCTCGCGGGTCCGCTCGGTCACGGTCACCAGCATGATGTTCGTGATGCCGATGCCGCCGACGAACAGTGCGATCGCCGCGATGGAGCCGAGCAGCACGGTGAACGTGCGCGACGTGGACGAAGCGGTGGACAAAACGGTAGACGCGCTGAGCACGTCGAAGTCCTCGTCGGCGGCGGTCTCGTGATGACGCTCGTCCAGGGTCGAGGTGATCTCGCCCTCCACCGTGGTGACCTGGGAAGCGGACTTGGCCTGGACGATGACGTCGTTCAGGCTGCCGAAGCCGGTCATCTGGTCCTGGACCGTGGTCAGCGGGGCCGTCGCCGTGTTGTCGGCGCTGGTCAGGCCGCTCGAGCCCTTCGACGCGAGCACCCCGACGACCGTGAACGGTATGCCCGCGACCAGCACGCTCTGCCCCACCGCGTTCTGCGTGCCGAACAGGTCGGTCGCCGCCTCGCTGCCGAGCACGACCACGTTGCTGGCCGTATTCACCTGCTGCGTGGTGAAGGACGCGCCGGCGCTGAGCGTGTCGTTCTGTGACGCGAAATAGGTCGGGTACGTGCCGGTCAGGCTCACGCTGGAGTCGCTGGTGCCGCCGTTGCTCAGCGTCTCCGAGGTGGAGACCACCGGCGAAACGCTTGACACACCCGGATCCGCGGCGAGGGCCTGCGCGTCCTGCACGGTGAGGTTCTGCGGCTCCGCGAACGCCGTGCTGCCCGACGACGAACTGGTCGCCGCGCTGGTGCCCGCGGCCGAGCCCTCGGTGTGCAGGACCGTGATCGAGCTGGCACCCAGGGACGAGATGGCGCTCTGCACCGACTGGGAGGAGCCGTTGCCGACCGCGACGACGAGGATCACCGACCCGACCCCGATCAGGATGCCGAGCACGGTCAGCGCGGAGCGCAGCTTGTTGGCGAACACCCCGGTGACCGCCATCCGGAGGATCTGGAACGGGCTCACGACGGCACCGCCGACCGGTTGAGCAGCGGGGGAAGGGCGTTGGGCGCGGTCGACCGGTGATCGGCCACGATGCGCCCGTCCCGCACCTCGATCACCCGTTTCGCGTGCTCGGCCACGTCCGCCTCGTGGGTGATGAGCACGATCGTGCGGCCCGCCGCGTTCAGCCGGTCGAACACTCCCATCAGGTCATGGCTGGCCTTGGTGTCCAGGTTTCCCGTCGGCTCGTCGGCCAGGATCAGGGACGGCGCCGTCACCAGCGCCCGGGCGACCGCGACGCGCTGCTGCTGGCCGCCGGAAAGCTGTTTCGGCTGGTTGTTCATCCGGTCGGCCAGGCCGACGAGGCGCAGCGCCGCCTCCGCCCGGAGGCGGCGTTCGGCCGACTTCACCCCCGCGTAGGACAGCGGCAGCTCCACGTTATCCAAGGCGGTCATCCGGGGAATCAGGTTGAACGACTGGAACACGAACCCGATCTTGCGGTTGCGCACCAGCGCGAGCTGCCCCTCGTCGAGTGAGCCGGTGTCGATGCCGTCGATCAGGAACCTGCCCTGTGTGGGCACGTCCAGGCAGCCGATGATGTTCATCATCGTCGACTTGCCGGAGCCGGACGCGCCCATGATCGCGACGTAGTCCTTGCTCACCACGTCCAGGCTGACGCCGCGCAGCGCCTGCACCGCGGCCTGGCCGGTGCCGTAGACCTTGACGACGGACGCGAGCCGGATCACCGGGTGCGGCTGGCTGGTCACTGGCGACCTCCGATCGTCGTCAGCCACCGGCTCGCCCGCCGCCGAAGCCGCCGCCGCCGCCGATGCCGCCCAGCCCGCCGCCGCCGCGGAACGCGCCGCCGCCGGTGGTGCCGGTGGCGGCCGTCGCCGTCGACGTCAGCACCTTCTCGCCCTCGGTGAGCCCGGTGAGGACCTGGTCATCGGTGCTGCCCTGGACGCCCAGGGTGACCAGCGTGGCCTGCTCCTTGTTGCCCGCGCCGACCACCTCGACGGTGGACGTGCTGCCCGACGTGGTGACCGCGGTGGCCGGCACGTACAGGGCGTTGTTCGCCTCGCCGGTGACGATGCTCACGCTCACCGACTCGCCGGACTTCAGCGCGGCCGTGTTCCCGGTGAGGGCCAGCGTGACTCCGTAGTCCACGACCCCGCTGCTGGTGGTCGAGGTCGGATCGATCTCCTCCACGGTCGCCGATACCTCGCTCGCGTTGCTCACGCCCTCCGGCGTGACCGTCCCCGCCGCGCCCACCTTCAGGCTCGACGCGTCGGTCTCGTCGAAGGTGGCCTGGACCAGGAGGGTGTTCAGGTTGGTGAGCACGATGAAACCGCTCGCGCTGTTCGACGTGCCCGCGCCGCCCGCGCCGGTTCCCGCCCCGTCGGCGCCGGTCGCGGCACCCTCGCTTGAACTCGAACTTGACGAGCTGCCCGAGGTTGAGCTGCTCGAACTGGAAGATCCCGAGCTGCTTGAGCTGGAGCCGCTGGTGCTCGACGCCGTCTCACCGACGTCGCTGCTGATCGAGGCGACCGTGCCGGCGAACGGCGCGATCAGCTTCGTCCCGTTAAGCGCGAGCGTGTCCTCCTGGACCGTCACGTTGTCATTGGTCACCGACGCCTCGTCCGCGGCGACCGATGCCGTGACCGGGGTGGCGGCGTTGGCGTTGGTGGCGAGCTGGGTGGTGTACGACTTCTCGGCGCTGGTTACGGCTTCCTCGTCGGCGGTGATCGAGGCCTGGTCCTTGGCCAGGGTGCTCGTCTCGGTTTCCTCCGCTGAGGTGACCGAGTCCTCGCTGGTGGTGATCGACGCTTCCTCGGTCGTGACGGCGTCGTCGGCCGAGGTCACGTTCGCCTCGTCGCCCGAGACAGTCGTCTCGTCCTTAGAAACGTTGCTTGCGTCGCACGAGCTTGAGCTACTGCTCGCCAGGAATGGGCGCGCCGTCACTCTCGGTTCGGGGCCTTACCGGCCTTGGAGTAGCGGTTGCGGTTGCCGTCGCGGTCGGGGACTCGGCTGGCGAGCTAGACGGAGCTGGCGGAATTGGGGGTGGGATTAGGGCCGGCACTCGCGGTGGGGCGATTCCGCGCTCGTCCGCACTGAGCGTCTCTTCGTCCATGCTCAACGTGTTCTGGGCTGCGGTCACCTTGTCCTCGTCGGAGGACAGGTTCGTCTGGGCCGTCGCTACGTTGTCTTCCGCGGTCTGGACCGACGTCTTCTGGCTGGCCTCGTCATCGGTGAGCGATGTCTGCGCGGCCGCCAGGTTCGATTTCGCGGTCGTCACCGACTGCGCCGACGACGACGCCTGATCGTTCGCAACCTGCTTCTCGGTGGGGGTCTCGCCTGCCTCGGCTGAGGTCAGCTGCGCCTCGGCCGCTGAAAGCTGACCCTCCGCCTGTTCCAGGGCTTCATCGCTGGAGGTGGGGTCAACCTTGGCCAGCAGCTGACCCGTCTTCACGTGCTGCCCGACCTTGACGTAGATGTTGGTGATCTTGCCGCCGGTGGTGAAGTTGAGACCGAGGTCCTGCGCCGCTTCCAACGTTCCGGAGGAGGACACCGTGGCCAGCACAGTGCCTTGCTGCACCGCCGTTGTCTGCAGCGGGGTGGCACTGCTTGACGGCTGTATCAGCCAATAGCTCGCGCCTCCAGCGGCCGCCAAGATCACAACCAGGGACCCATTTATCAACAAGCCCTTATGCTGCCAAATTCTCACCGAAGTAGCATTTCGGGCCTAGATTGGGCGAAACTCGCTAAAAGCTGAGAATTTGATTAGAGTACCCAAGGCCCGCCAGGTAACCGTTTGATTCACGCAAGGTGACGTTTAGGAGTCACTGTAACCATAGCAAGTAAATGTGGTAACGAGCCCGTAACCGAGTTTAAGGAATTAATAAGAGACGCATGTCCGTTTTGTCGGGATGTCGGACTCAATGGGGTGAGTGGGAAAATTTCGGGGATCTCGCTGGTGCTGGTTCTTTGCCAAGCGGAGCCTCTCCGGCTACCAGGAAACCCTTAACCAGGACAATGCGGTACAGGATCGCCCTGCACGGGTGACCTAGGTCGAAAACACCCCATGGGTGCCGCCACCAGGGAATGGTGGTAATTGGTAGAATCTGCACTTGCACGTTTCTCGACTGACCCGGTCGACCTCATCGGGGTACGGTTTACCCGTCTAAGGTGAGGTGCGAAACGACCTAGAGGTGATCCATGAACGAGCCATATCGCGGGGGACCAGGCCGCCGCCGTCAGCCTGAACGGCCCGATCGCTGGCCCGCCGAAGACTGGTTCCGTCCGGAGGGCGGCCAGGAAGGCGAGTCCGACTGGCGCGAAGCCCCGGGTGAACGCGGCAATGGTCGCCACCAGCGCGCTCGTCGGCGCCCGGAGCTGAGCCTGACGACGGTGGATCAGATCACCACGGTAGATCAGATCACCGCGATAGCTCCGGCCGCGGAAGACTGGACGCCGCCCACTTCCACCTGGGGGCGCCCGGCGGGCAGGAACTGGCTGCCCGCCGACTTGAGCTGGGCGCTGATCCGTCGGCACTGGGCGCTGATCGCCGGTGTCGTGTTCTTCCTTTTCGACACGTTCCTCATGGTGGACGGGTTCGCCAGTCCGGTGGCCATCGCATCCCGGGTCCTGGTTATTTTCATCTGGCTGATCAGCGTGGCCGCCGTCGGCCTGCTGTGGTTGCGGGGCTCGTCCAGGTTCTCCATTCAGAATCCCTTCGTCCGGGCGGACGCCGAGCCTCACCAGCGGTGACGCGATAGCGGCGCGGCGCTGGCGGCCGCCAGGGCCGCCACCCCGGCCGTGACGGTCAGCGAGAGCACCGGCCGGGCGGCGGTGACTCCGGCCAGCGCCGCCCCGGCGGCCGCGCCGCCGTTCATCGCCGAGTTCAGCCAGGCCTGCGCCTCTGTGCCGCCGCGGCCGGGCGCGGCATTCGACGCCAGGCCGAACAGGGTGGCCAGCGACGGCCCGAGGCACAGCCCGGCCAGGGGAGCGGCCGCCGCGACGAGCGGAGCGCGCAGTGCCGCGGCGGCGAGCACGGCCAGGCCGAGCGCGTACCAGGCGAGCAGCCGCGGCAGGCGGCGGTGCCCGTCCGTGGCCGTCGGGTTGGCGCCGAGGAGCAGGCTGCCGACGATGCTGCCGACCGAGACCTCGGCGAGCAGCGGTCCTGACGCCCACAGCGCGTGGTGCTGCCGTGTGTACGAGGTCAGTGCCACCTCGGTCGCGCTCAGCGCGACGTTGACGAGGGCACCGGTGATGAGCAGCCGTCGCAGTGCGCCGGAATTCAGTGATCCGAGGAAGGAACGGCGCTTGCGCGCGTGGTCGCCTGCCGGGTCACCATGTCCGGCTCCGCCGGCCGGATCGGCGGCCGAGCCGGTTCGCGCGCCGGTGACGCCCGCGGAGATAAATATCGTGGCCGCGGCGGTCAGCGCGAGCAGCAGGCCGATCGCCGCACCGGGGGAGATGCCGACGGCGAGGGAGGCGGCCACCACTGGTCCGGTGATGTAAGCGAGGTCGAACACGGCGGCGTCAAGCGCGAACGCCGCCTGCCGCAGCCCGTCCCCCGCCTGCGCCGACCACAGGCTGCGCATGCCCGGGCTGAGCGGCGGGCAGCTGAGACCGGCCACGGCGGCGGTCGCGACCAGCAGCCAGGCCGGGCCGCGGGCCATGGACCCGGCCAGCAGGCCAAGCAGCGCCAGGGCGTACACCCCGCCGCAGACGGCGCACACCACCGCGAGGCCGCGCCGGTCCGCCAGCCCGCCGCGCAGCGGACCGGTCACCGCCTGGCCGAGCGTGTAGCCGGTCACGACGAGCCCGGCCGTGGTCATCGGGGCGTGCGCGGCGGTGACGAGCAGCAACGTGACAGTAACCATGCCCTGCGGCAGCCGCGCGCAGACATCCGCCAGCGCCAGCCTGCGTAGCGTTGGCACGGCGAGCAGGCGCCGGTATGAGCCTGCGACGTTGGCCGGGGCGGTCATCGACGGTCAGTCACCGACCCGGCTCGTCGAGCTCCATGGAGTCACGGTACCAGCCGCGGGTCGCGGTCATCGACGAGAACCGCACGTCCGAGGCGGGTGGCCAGCCCGTTGGCCGAGCGCGGATCGGCGGTGGCGCCCCCGTCACGTTAGAAACGGATATTAGGTATCCGGAACGTATTGACCCTGCGGTGAGCGGGCTTTTAACATATCGAACGTTCGGTCTGCTATGGGCGAGCCGACATCCAACGAAGGGTGCTTGCCATGTCCGTCACCTCCATTCCCGAGGCGGGAAGATCGCCCGTCTCGGCCGTTTCCAGACCCGGGCACGCGCTCGTCGTCGGCGCCGCCGGCTTCGCCTGGTGCTCGCTGGCACTCGGGCTGAGTACGGTCGGCGCGATGAACGCCGCGGGCAGTTCGGTGATCCTGTCGGGGACGTTCTTCTACGGCGGCATCGTCCAGCTGGTCGCGGGATTCTTCGCCCTCGCGACGGGTGCGACGTTCGCCGCGGCGTTCCTCACCGCGTACGGGGCGTTCTGGCTCGGCTACACCGCGATCCAGGTGTACGTGGCCCCGCACATCGCGTCCGCGGTGCTGGCGTCCGGCGCGCACTCGGGCGCTTCCGCCCTCGGCCTGCAGGCGCAGGCGGGCCACGACGTGGTCCAGGCGCTCGGCGTCTTCCTGATCGCGTGGCTCGTGGTCACGGTCATCTTCACGGTGGCGAGCCTGGGCACGAACGCGGTGACCGTGCTTGCCTTCGGCCTGCTGAACCTGACGATCGTCCTGCTGATCGCGGCCTACCTCGGTGCTTCAAGCGCCGGAGTTCCCGCCAACGCGGCGCTGCACGCGGCCGGCTGGGCCGAGATCGTGCTCGCCGCCGTCGCGTTCTACCTGGTGCTGGCGGAACTCGCCAACGAGACGCTGCACCGCCAGGTGTTCCCGCTGTTCCCGCTGCACCGCGCCGTCGCGCGGCCGGCGCTAGGCCGGCGGAGGCTCGCATGAGGGGACGGATAACGATCTTCCTGGCGACGCTGGTCGCGGCCGGGCTTACGCCCGTCGCCGCCGCCGCGGCGAGCAGCGCGGATCCGGCCGGGGCAGGACCGCACGGCGGCGTCGGCTCCTGGCAGCCGGAGTCGGCCAGCTACGGAGTTAGCAAGCCCGTCGATGTCTCGGTGCGGATGGACGACGGGGTGATGATCTCGGCCGAGGTCGTCTACCCGACCGTCGCGGCCACCGGGGCGCGCGCCACCGGGACCTTCCCGGTGCTGCTCACCCAGAACCCCTACGGCACCGCAAACAGTGACCCGACCACGCCAGGTGACTACTTCGTCGAGCGCGGCTACATCTACGTGGCCTCCGCTGTCCGCGGCACTGGTGCCTCGGGCGGCCAGGTGTCCTGGTTCGGGCAGCGCCAGGGGGAGGACGGCGCCGAACTGGTGAACTGGGCCGCGCACTCCCTGTCCGGCTCTGACGGCAAGGTCGGGCTTGACGGCTGCTCTTACCTCGGAGTCGATCAGTGGTTCACCGCGGCCGCCGTCGGCCCGAACTCGGCGCTGAAGGCGATCACCCCCTTCTGCACCGATTCCAACTTCTACGACGACCTGACCGCCGACGGCGGCATTCCCACCCCGTTCGTGGCCGGGATCGGGCACGCCGAACCGCGCGGGCCGCAGGACAATCCCGCCACTGACCCGCAGTCCGTCACGATCGCGCAGGAAGCCGACGGCGGCCCGGACTCCTACGACAACGGATACTGGCAGTCGCTGGACGTGCAGCATCTCATCCCGCGGATCGTGGCCAACGCAATTCCGGCACTGAGCGAGGCCGGCTGGAACGACCTGTTCCCCGGCGGCAACCTCGGCGATTACGTGGCCGCGCAGAACGCGTACTTCCATCGCCCGCTGACCGCCCCGGTCACCGCAGGCGAGCCGGTCACCGGCCGGTACCAGGCGATCGTCGGGCCGTGGACGCACGGAGAGAACGTGAATGGCACCGTCCTTGAGAGCATCCGCCTCGAGTGGTTCGACACGTGGCTCAAGGGCGAGCGAACCGGCATGGCCGGCACCGCCACGCCGCTGCATATCTTCGAGAACACCGCGAGCCAGTGGGTGGACACCGCCGCCTGGCCGCCGTCCTCGGCCGCGTCCACCTACTACCTGGGCACCGGTGGCGCGCTCGGCACCGTGCCGCCCGCGTCCGAGGGAAGCAGCACGCTCTCCTGGGCCCCGGCCAGTGCGACCAACTCCCTGAGCTACACTTCGACCCCGCTCACCAAGGACGTGGTCCTCGACGGGCCATCGGACCTGACCGTATACGCGGCGTCAACCGCGACCGAGGCCGAGTTCACCGCCACCCTGAACGTGCTCTCGCCGTCCGGCGCCGTCGTCAAACAGGCGGACGGTGTGCTGCTCGGCAGCCAGCGGCAGCTTGACCCGGGGCAAAGCTGGTACGGCGCGGGCAACGTGCTGCTACAGCCCGCCCACCCGTTCACCCAGGAGAGCCAGCAGCCCGTGGTCCCCGGCCAGACCACCCGCTACGACATCTCGCTGCTGGCCAACTTCACCCTGATCCCGGCCGGCGACCGGATCCAGGTCGTGCTCACCAGCCAGCCCCCGGCGAACTTCCACCTGCCCCTCGCGCCGACTCCGCAAGAGCAGGCGAACCTGGCAGGCGGCACGTACACCATCGACAGCGGCGTGACCACTGCCTCGGTGCTTGACCTGCCGCTAACCTCGCCCGCCGAGTTCACCGCGAGCCCCACCGATTGGGGCCCGTCCTCCTGATGCCCCCATCCGGCGGGAACAGGAGCGCCCAAGCGGGGGTACCCAGCGTCCGGACCCGGTCGCGGGTACCCCCGATCCTGGCCGCACCGCTACCCGGCCCGGCCCGCGCGGTTCCTGGCCGACTTGGCGCTGCTGTCCAGGAGCGCCTTCTGCAGGGCGTCGTCGGAGAAGGGCACGTCCGGCAGCGGCGATGGCTCGCCCGGTTGCGCTCGCAGCCCGTCAACGATGATCGCCAGGTAGCGGCGCCACAACTCCGGCTGACCGAGATGGTCGGTGACGGCCCCCACCATAAGCTGCAAGACCGGGAAGTCGGCGGACACGATGTCGGCCCGCAGCGTGCCCTGCGCCTGCGCGTGGCCCACGATCGCGTCGACCGTGGGCGCCACCCGCTCGCGCATCTGCTGCTGGCGCTGCGGCCCGCGCCCGGTGCCCAGCATCACCTCGCGCAAGCCGCGGTCGAACGACTGGACCTCGCATACCTTCTCCAGCGCACGGGTCAGCCCGAGCCAGGCGTCCGGCTGAGCCGCGGCCTCCTGCACGTATCCGTCGACGGTCTCGACCATGTCCTCGAACAGCGCGTCGATCAGCTCTTCCTTGTTAGCGAAGTGCCGGTAGACCGTGCCGACACCAAGCCCCGCCTGGTGCGCGACGTCGTTGAGGGTGGCGGAGACCCCCCGGTCCCGGAACACCTCACGCGCCGCGGCCAGAAGGAGCCGCCGGTTGCGCTCGGCGTCCTTCCGCAATCCCCACCACCCGATCTAGCTCCTGCAGGTCCGAAACATGCTAACGCCGCGCGACGCAGGTCACCGCCCCGCGGCATCAGCAGGGAGTCTTCCCCTACTCCAGATCGGCATACGTACATGGCAGCTAAGTCGTGCGTTCCCAGGAACCGCCTCGGGCTGACGGCTCTGGCCACCGCTACTGGTTCAGCATGAACTCGCTGACCGGAAGCGGCCGGTTGACGATGCGGACGTCGCCGACCCAGCCGTGGAAGATCTGGTTGATCACGCCGCCGTACTCATAGCCGCCGAGCGCCCACGGCAGCGCCAGCTGGGTGATGCCGGTGGACTGGATGAGCGTCGGGTTGTCGACGGTCGGGCAGCCCTCGACGTACATGACGGTGTGCCGCCCGTCGCGAGGCACGGCCCCCCGAGGCACGGCCCCCCGAGGCACGGCCCCCCGGGCCGCCCCCCAGGCCAGCCGCCGCAGACACGGCACCGGCACCAAGGGCCGCCGCGCCGGCCCGGCCAGCCCGGCGGTGCGCAGGAAGGCCCGCCGGTCCGGTCCGTTCAATGGCCGCGATGACGGGGGAGCGTCCCCGTCGTGCTGACACAGGATTTCCTGGCACATGCTGATTACCTCCGGTCCGGCACGCACAGCGGGCGAGTCGACTGTACGCAGAATCGAACAAGAGCGATCAAATCCTAGATGGCGAGCATTGATCCTCCTCATGACGAGACTAGAAACCCACGAGGCCCAACGGGCGCAGACGGGTCAGGCAACGGGTTCCCCCAATCCCTTTGGACTGTCCTTTCCGTATTAACTGCGGGCCGACAGAAGCGGCCACGTCCGCACCAGCTGGTCGTAGACCGGTCTGCGCCTCGGTCACCTGCCCGCCGACGGCGGGCAGTCTTACTCAGTTCACGGAGTGCCGGCCCCGGACGGGGCGTCGTCTCTGGCGTTGGGCGCCGGTTTGACTCCGTCGAGCCAGGAAGGCAAAATCCATGCCCAAGTCCTTCAGCATGCCCGTTGGCACTCACCGAAGAGTTCGGCGCCTGGTACCGGGCATCCTGCTGGCCAGCCTTGTCGTGAGCGGTGCGGTAACCGCCGCAACCGCCCCTATCGCCGACGCGGCGACCACAACAGGCAGCATCGACACAACCTTCGGCACCAACGGGTGGGTATCGATCGCCGGCAGTTCAGTTCCGGGCCTGGGGACCGTGGGGGACGCCGTCTCGCTGCCCAACGGGGACATCCTCCTCGCTGGCAGCACGGGCCTGGCGCGTCTGCTGCCGACCGGGAAGCCGGATACGTCGTTCGGCTCGGGCGGGAGCACGACGGTGCCCGGTGCCGGCGTCGGTGGCGGGGTCATAGCCGTCCAGTCGAACGGCGAGATCATCTACGCGACCGCCACCGCGCCGCCAGCCGGCGGCAACGATGAATGGGAAGTCGCCCGCCTCACCGCGAACGGCGCCCTTGACCCCACCTTTGGCACCGGCGGGATCGTCACCACCCAGCCGCTTAACCCCGCGCCGACGGGTACCTTCGAGTCGCCGAACGCGGTGCTCGTCCAGCCGGACGGGAAGATCCTGGTGCTTGGGGACGTCGAGAACTTCGGCGGCTACCGCGGCCAGGGCAGCCTCTTCGAGCAGGCCGTCCTCCGGTATGACCCGAACGGTACGCTGGACACCAGCTTCGGCACGGACGGGGAAGTGCTGTCCACGGCCTTCGCCGGCGGCGGGGAGCTGGGCCTGGACGCGGGCGGTGACATCTTCATCGCGCCCGGCGTCGGGTGGACAAACGCGGAGGCCGAGCTGAGCCCGTCCGGGCAACTGGACGCGGCCGTCACCCCGGCCGCGATCACCGCGGCGTCCGGTCCCGATCTGCTGCCGTCGGGCCAGTTCCTGGTGGCGACCACGATCCCCGTCGGGCGGGGCGAGTCCCACGTCCAGGTGACCCGCTACAACCCCGGCTCCACCGTAGCCTCCACCAGCCCGCTGCTCGGCTGGACCGAGACCGCGGGCAAGGACTCAGGCACCGCGGTCGGCACGCTTTCGGCCGGGCAGGCCCTCATCCTCGGGTCGCACAACAGCGGCACCAGCTACGTCCTCGCCTCGGTGACCCCGGCCGGTGCGCTGGACCCGACGTTCGGCACCGGCGGGATCACGACCTTCACCCCGCCGGCGGCCGACCTGGGCGGCTTCTTCCCCGGCCTGGCCCTGGTCCTGCCGACCGGCAAGATCCTCGTGATCGGCCAGGCGTCCGCCTCGAACGGAAGCGCCTTGATCACCCTGACCCAGTTCATCGCCTAACCCGCTAGGAACGCTTTCGCGGCCCGGCAGCATCCTCGTAGCGGCTGCCGGGCCGCAGCCGTGTCCGCAGGCACGGCACGCTTGCTTACCGGCGGCACTGCTGGCACCACGCGGCACCCGGTGGCGACGCATGGTGCCATATCTGCCCATGCACTGCGCCAGATTGAGCCATATGCGCGCCCGGGTGAGCCAATCTGACTTGCAATGGTGCCAAAATGGTGCCATATTAGAGCCATGGAACTCACCCAGTACGTCGAAAACCTCCGCCGCGAGCTGACGACCGCGGCCGAGGTCGGCGGCGAGGACGCCCGCGCGCTCGCCGGCCGCTTCTTCCGTCTCTCGACGCCGCGGTGCGACTCACCCTGCTAGAGGCGCTTTCCGCCGCCACCGAGGAGATCTCCGGCGAGCTTGCGCCCGGCTCCGTCGATGTCCGGCTCCGGGGCGGGATGGCCGAGTTCGTCGTGACGCCGCCGCCCGTACCGGCCGCTCCGGCCGCCGCCGATACCGTGGTTGACCCCGTCGAGGTGCGGCTGCCCGTCGCCGAGGGCGACGACACCCCCATGGTCCGGATCAACCTGCGGCTGCCCGCCAACCTCAAGGCTCTGATCGAGGATGCCGCCGCCGCGGGCGGGCTCTCCGTCAATGCCTGGATCGTCCGGGCCGCCGCCGCCGGGCTGGCCAACGAGGGTCGGCGCGCGCCGCGTCCCGCTCCCGCGCAGCAGCCCGACCGGGTTGTCGGCCAGAGCTACAGCGGCTGGGGCCGCTGATCCCCGGATACCTCGGGAGCGGCGGAGCCCGTAACACCGCGGCACTGCCGCGCCCAGCGACCAAGCCATTTCGAACAAAGGAACCCAAGATGTCTCGCTCGAGCTTCAGCACCCCGTCCCCGATCGCCGTCGCCCTCGACCTCTACGTCGCCGACGTCCGCTTCGTCGTCTCCGACCGCACCGACACGATCGTCGAGGTCCGCCCCAGCGACCCGAACAAGGCCGCCGACATCAAGGCCGCCGAGAACACCCGTGTCGAGTACGACGACGCCACCCGGACACTGAGCATCGTCTCAAGGAAGCCCGTCAGCCGGTTCGTCAACTTCAGCAGCAAGCGCCCCGAGTCGATTGACCTCGTCATCCAGCTGCCCTCCGACTCCGACGTTCGCGCTGAGGCCGACCTCGGCGACTTCCAGGCCGATGGCGTGCTCGGCGCCGTCGCGCTCAAGATCGACCTCGGCGCCGTCCGCCTCGCCGAGACCGGGCCGCTGAACGTCCGCAACGGGGTCGGCGCGACCATGGTGGAGAACGTCAGCGGCGCCGCCGATGTGCACGCCAGCTCCGGTGACATCCGGATCGGCGCCGTAGACGGCGCCGCCGACGTCTCCACCAGCAACGGGAAGCTGCGGGTGGGCGTCGTCACTGGTCCGGCGAACGTCAAGAGCTCCAACGGTTCGGTATCCGTCGACCGCGCGCTGACCGACATCAGCGCTGCCAGCTCCAACGGCGAGGTGCGGATCGGAGAGGTTGTGCGAGGCAAGGTGTCCGCCACCTCCAAGCTCGGCTCGGTCGAGGTCGGCGTCCGCGCGGGCAGCGCCGCCTGGCTTGAGCTGAACAGCGATGTCGGCCGTGTCTACAACGAGCTCGACTCCGCCGACGAGCCCGCGGCCGACGAGCCGGTTGACCGGGTTGAGGTCCGCGCCAGCACCAATCTCGGCGATGTCACCATCCGCCGCGCCCCACGGCTGGAGGAGCAGGCGTGAGCACCGCAAGGCTCATCACCGGCCCGATCACCACTGGCCCGATCACCACTGGCACCGGGATCTCGGCCCGCGGCCTCCGCAAGTCCTTCGGCGAGAAGACCGTGCTCGACGGCATCGACCTGACGGTTCAGCAGGGCACGATCCTGGCCCTGCTCGGCCCGAACGGGGCCGGCAAGACAACCGCCGTCCACCTCCTGACCACCTACCTTCGCCCCGACGCGGGCGAGATCAACGTCGCCGGCCATGATGCCGGCCGGAACCCGCAGGCAGTCCGGCGTGCGATCGGCGTGACCGGCCAGTTTTCCGCGGTTGACGGCTACCTCACCGGTCGCGAGAACCTGATGCTGATGGCCGATCTGCACCTGCTGCCGAAGTCGGTCGGTCGCTACCGGGCCGGGGAACTGCTGAAGCGGTTCGAGCTGACGGAGGCGGCGGACAAGCTCGCCTCGACCTACTCCGGTGGCATGAAGCGCAAGCTCGACCTGGCGATGACCCTGGTCGGGAACCCGAAGGTGATCTTCCTCGACGAGCCGACCACGGGTCTGGACCCGCGCAGCCGACGGACAATGTGGGAAATCATCCGCGGACTGGTCGCGGAGGGAACGACCATCCTGCTCACGACCCAGTACCTGGAAGAGGCCGACCAGCTCGCGCACCGCGTCGCAGTGCTGGACGGCGGCCGGATCATCGCCGACGGAACGCCCGCCGAGCTCAAGGCGCGCATTTCCGGCGGGCACATCGAGCTCTCCTTCGCCGGCCGCGCCGAACTCGACGCCGCCGCCGCGGTGCTCGACCTGATCGGCCGCGACGATGACGCGCTCACCCTGAAGCTGGCCGGCGACGGCCGGGTCAGCACCCTGCGGACGCTGCTGCGGCAGTTGGACGATGCCTCGGTCGAGGTCGAGGCGCTCACCGTGCACACCCCCGACCTTGACGACGTCTTCATCGGCCTCACCGGCAAGAAGGGAGCCTGAGATGACCACGATGACAATGGACGGCACCGGCCACGACACGGCCGGGCTTCGTTCCCACGCCGCCGTTCACACCCGGGTCATGTTGCGACGCAACCTGCGGCACATGCGGCGCTACCCGTCGCTGACCTTGATGATCACCCTGATGCCGATCGTCTTCCTGCTCCTTTTCGTCTACATCTTCGGCGGGACGCTCGGCTCGGGGCTTGGCAGCGGGATGCCCGGCTGGCCTGCACGGTGGCCGCGCCGCGTATGCCGACTACGTCGCCCCGGCAATCATCCTGATGGCCGTGGCCGCCGCGGCCCAGGGCACGTCGATCGCCGTCGCGCAGGACATGACCGAGGGCATCATCGCCCGCTTCCGGACCATGGCTGTCGCCCGGTCGTCGGTGCTGACCGGGCACGTCGTGAGCGCGACGATCCAGACGCTGATCGGCGTCGTGGTCGTCACCGCGGCCGCCCTGGCCGTCGGCTTCCGGCCGCACGCGAACGCGGTCGAGTGGCTCGCCGCCCTCGGCGTGGTCCTGCTGCTGACCTTGGCGGTCACGTGGCTGTGCGTTGGCCTTGGGCTGTCGGCCAAGAGCGTGGAGACCGCGAGCAACTCGCCGATGTTCCTCATCCTGCTGCCGTTCCTCGGCAGCGGGTTCGTCCCGACCAGTTCGCTGCCCGCGGGGGTGCGCTGGTTCGCCGAGTACCAGCCGTTTACCCCGGTGAACGAGACGCTGCGCGGACTGCTGACCGGAACGAGGATCGGCGACAACCTGCTCATCACGATCGCCTGGTGCGTCGGGGTCGCGGTGCTGTCGTACGCCTGGTCGCGGCGCCTGTACGAGCGGGAGCCGAAGCCAAGCTGACGGCGGACCCTTACTCCCGCGACGCCGGGCCCGCGTCGCCCGCCGCGGGTACGGGAGCGCGCCGGCCTCTGCCCCACTTGGTCCAGCGGCGGAGCCAGAGCAGGCCGAAAACGGGCAGGACGAGCGGGACGAAGCCGTAGCCGCTGCCGTAGCCGGACCACACCGTGGCATCGGGGAAGGTGGCCGGGTCCACCAGGCTCCAGGTGCCGACCGCCAGCACGCCGACGAATTCCACCGAGCAGGACAGTATGGCGATCCGGCGGGCGGTTGGACTGCCGTTGGTGAGGGTGACCGTGGCGACGATGTAGACCAGGCCGGCGAAGGCCGACAGCGAGTAGGCGACCGGGGCGTGGCTGAACTTCGTCGCGATCTGCACCAGGGCCCGGGCGGAAGCGGACAGCGCGAAGAGGGCGTAGACGGCGACAAGCAGCCGGCCTGGGCCTCTCCTGGTTGATTCCGGCTGCGACGCCGTCGGCTCGGGGGACGACGAGGACTCAGACGACGCGGTCGGCCCAGGCGGCAGCCCGGGCTCGGCCGACGCCGCTGGTTCAGGCGTTGCCATGGCCTCAGACACGGATGACCGGCCAGATCTCATGCAGCCGGACCATCAGCACGGCCGCGACCAGCCCGGCCACGGCGACAACGGCCGGGCCCCACCGTGACCGCTCCATCGCCCCCCAGAACCCCGCGACCACCGGGACGACCGGTATCGCGATCAGATACCCGATAAGGGTAGGCAGCCCGGCCGGCCGTCCGCCGCCGACGAGCTTCGCCACGATCAGGCCGACAAGGACAAGAAGCAGAATTTCGAGAACGCCAAGGGCGGCGAGCAAGCCAAAGCCCATTCGCCGGTTCATGGCGGTCATCAGCAGCGCGTACCCAGCAAGCGCAAGACCGGCGACGATGATCGTCGTGGGAACGGCACCGTTCACGGACGGCATGATACTACGTTTCGTAGTATCATGCCGGCCGGGCCGGCGAGGGTGACAGAATCCAGCGGTGGCGGAGAAGCGCGCCGCGGCCGGAGCCCGGCTAGTGGTGCCGGGGTGCGTTACATCGTTACTCATCTTAAGATCGGGTTAATGGCTGTTTGAATCGTTTTTAAGATTGGCGTTATTGGTGGTTTGATGCCGATCTGTTACGCTCACGGCAAATAGGAAACTTTCCTATTTATACGCCCCAGGAGCGGGGTTAGGAGGCCGGGATATGCCCGGCATGTCGCGAGGCGTCATGCAGATAGGTAAGCGCGCCACCAGATGGCGTTCCGGTGGCAGGCTGGCGTTCGGTCTGGCCATCGTCGCACCGGTGATCGTGGTGGCGGCGGTCACCGTGCCCGCCGCCACGGCTCTCGCCGCCGTGTCTCCCGCGGCGTCGATCTCGGAGGCGGTCGCGGCGGCCAACACGGCCTCGGTGACGCCTGCCACGGTCCCTAGCCCGCCATCGGGCTGGTCGACCGCCTTCAGCGATGACTTCAACGGCTCATCGGGAACCGGCATCGACTCGCAGTGGATTTACGACACGGGGCCAGGCTCTAACTTCGGCACCGGCGAAATCGAGACGATGACCAACTCGACTAGCAACGTGCACCTCGACGGCAACGGCAACCTCGACCTCACCGCCATCGGCGGCGGCAGTTCGTGGACCTCGGGCCGCGTCCAGACGAGCAGTGCCGTCGTCGGTGCCCCCGCGGGCGGCGAACTGGAGGTCACCGCCTCGATCGAGCAGCCCAGCGGCGGCACCGGTTACTGGCCGGCCTTCTGGATGCTCGGGCCGGGTCAGTGGCCGGAGAACGGCGAGATCGACATCATGGAAGACGTCAACTCGCTGTCCGAACTGTCGGGAACCGTCCACTGCGGCACCGATCCCGGCGGCCCGTGCAACGAGCCAGACGGCATCGGCAGCGGCCTCGTGGGGTGCGGCGGCTGCCAGTCCGGCTACCACACCTACACGATGATCCTCAACCGGACGAACACCTCCGCTGAGTCCATCACGTTCTACCTGGACGGCAACGCCTACTTCACCGTGACCGAGGCTCAGGTTGGCACGTCGACCTGGCAGGCGGCCTTCGACCACAACATGTCGATCATCCTGGACCTGGCGATGGGCGGCGCCTACCCCAACGGCGTCTGCAACTGCACCTCGCCGACCAGTTCGACGGCATCCGGCGGCACGATGAGCGTGGCTTACGTCGCCGCGTACACGACCAGTAGCGGGAGCACCAGTCCCGGTGGGGCCACCGGTCCGGTCACCGGGTACGAGGGCCTGTGCCTGGACGACCGCAGCGCCAGCACCGCCGACTTCAACCCGATCCAGGTCTACACCTGCAACGGCACCAGCGCGCAGTCCTGGACCGTGAACAGCAACGGCACCCTGACCGTCCTCGGCGACTGCCTGGACGTCGACGGCGCCGGCACGGCCAACGGCACCCTGGTCGACTTGTATCCCTGCAACGGCACCGGAGCGCAGAGCTGGACCCACGAGTCCAACGGCGAACTCGTCAACACCAACTCCGGCAAGTGTCTTGACGACACCGGCTACGGCGGCTCCGGCACCCAGGTGCAGATCTGGACCTGCGCCGACACCTCCAACCAGCAATGGACGCTGCCGTAACTGACGCGGCATAATTCGCGCCCGTCTCCCGCATCCAGCGGGAGACGGGCGTCGTCCGTGACCGGAGTTTACGTCGCGTCACGCGATCTTTATTTACGTGCTGTGCAAGGTTTACCCGCTAACCGGATAAAAGGGCTCAGTGGAAGGTGGGGCAGTCAGCCGCCTTCGTTCGGGATAATCAAAAGAGAATTCATCCCGAACGAAGACGTGCTTCCCGCCCACCGCAAGCCGCTGCCCGGCGGCGGGCCGCGCCTCGCGGCAATCTCGTGTCGGCCGGGTCAGGCTCCGATCCTCGCCGCGGCCAGCGGGAAGTGCAGCGTGATGGTGGTGCCCTCGCCCTCGGCCGAGTCCAGGGTGAACTGGCCGTGGTGCACGTCCATGATGGCCGCGACGATGGCCAGGCCGAGCCCGGTGCCCGGGATCGCCATGCCGGTGGCATTGCTGGCCCGGAAGAAGCGGGTGAACAGGTGCTCCATGTCGGCCTTCGGGATGCCGATGCCGGTGTCACGGCAGCTGATGACGACCTTGTCGGCCGGATCGGTCTGGCAGGTAAGGGTCACCGTGCCGCTCACCGGGGTGAACTTGATCGCATTGGACAGGATGTTCACCAGGGCGCGTTGCAGCTGAGTGCGGTCCCCGATGACCGGCCCGGGGTCCGCGCCGACGTTGACGCGAAGTTCGACGTTGGCCTTGTCGGCCAGCGGCTGGAGCTCCTCGGCGGTGTTGACGGTCAGTTCGCGGAGCGAGACCTCGGCGGTACCGGGGACGAGGCCGCCGGTCTCGATGCGGTTGAGCACCAGGATGTCCTCGATGAGCCCGCGCAGCCTGCTGGCGTTGCGCTCGATGATGTCGAGCATGTGCAGCTGCTCCTCGTGCACGGGGCCGGCGTCCCCCTCGCGGAGCAGTTCCAGGTACCCCTGGATGGACGTCAGCGGGGTGCGCAGCTCGTGGCTGACGGTCGCCAGGAACTCGGTCTTCTGCCGGTCGAGCCGTTCCAGGCGGGTGGTGTACTCCGCGCTCTGGGCGTCGTGCTCGGCCCGGATAATCGCCCGGGCCAGGAAGTTCGCCATCTGCTGTACCGCCGCTACCTCGGCGTGCGTCCAGGTGCGCGGACCGGTGTCCATCATCACGCAGACGGCGCCGACGATGCGGTCACCGAGGCCGGCCGGCACCAGGACCAGTGCGGTCGCGCCGGTCTCGCGGTGCACCTGCTCGGACGAGCGTTCTCCCCCCTGGACGTCCTGCGTGAGCAGGTCGTCAACGGCAAGTTGCTCGCCGCTGGCCCAGAGATCGGCCGCGACCTGGCGGAGCCGCGTATCCCATTCGCTCCCGGGCTCCAACTCGGGCAGGTCCGCCAGGTCGGGCGCGTGCCACTGGGCGACCGCGGTGACCCCGTGATGCCGGTCGATCGAGTTGGCCGTGACCCGGCGGGCCCGCAGGATGGGCCCGATCTGGGCGCAGGTGACCTGCATGGCTTCCTGGACGCTGTCGGCGACCCGGATCGCGCGACCGACGGCGGATGTGTCCTGCTGCAAACGGATCGCCTCGGCCTGCTCGGCCGCCAGCTCGGCGTTGCGGGCGCTCAGCGCGTTGAACGCCGCGGCGAGGTCACGGATCTCGCCGGGACCGTCGTTCTCATCGGCGCGCGCGTCGGTCTCCCCCTCGCGCTGGCGCTGGACGACCCGGCGCAGCCGTCCGATCGGGCTGGTCACCGTCCGGGACAGCCGGGCGGCCACCGCCAGCCCGGCGAGCAGCGCCAGCGCGGTCATGGCAAGCAGGCCAGCGAGGTAGTACGTGACCACCTGGCGCGCCCGCGCGCCCACCACCTGCTGGTCTGCCAGCAGGGTGCTGGCCAGGGCGGAGTTGGCCCGGCGGAGCTGGTCGAAGATCGCCTTCCCGGTCACCAGGCCCGCCTGCGCGCGGCGCCCCGCGGCCCGCGCGCCGGCCGCGTACTGCCACCAGCGCGCGACGGCGGCGGCCTGGGCGTCGGTCTGCCTGGCCGCGACGCCGGGATCGTACGCGCTCAGGTGGGAAGTGTCGATCAGCGTGTCCAGCCGGCTGAGCTGGGTGTCGGCCTGCTGTTCGGCCCCGTTGTACGGCGCGAGCAGCAGCGGGTTCCCGGTGGCGATGTAGCCGCGAAGCCCGGTCTCGGCGTTGGTCATCGTTTGCAGGACGGCCGAGTTAAGCGACAGGGCGGGCCCGGTGACGTCGGTCAGCTCGGTGACCTCGTCTCCCTGTCGCTTGAGCCCGAGCAGGCTCACCAGCGTGACGGCCAGCGTGACCGAGCAGAGCAAGGCAACCAGCAGCCAAAGCTGCTGGCGCAGCGGCCTGCTACCCATCCTGGACCCCTCCCCCCGTGAATCCCTGACGGGACGCGGTGATCACGGGCGTGACCTGGCCAGCACCACGTTCACCCGGTGCAGCAGCTCCCGCGGGCTGAACGGCTTGATGATGTAGTCATCCGCGCCGGTCGCGAAACCGGCGTCCACGTCGGCGTCCCGCGAGCGCGCGGTCAGCAAGATGACGCGGACATCGCGCAGCCGTTCGTCGCCGCGGACCTTCCGCAGCACGTCGATCCCCGACAAGCCGGGCATCATCACGTCGAGCACCGCAAGGTCCGGCGGGTCCGCCTCGATCCCGGCCAGCGCCGACGTACCGTCATCGAAGACCCGAAGCCGAAAGCCTGCCTGCTCGAGCTTGAACTTGATCAGGTCACGGATGTCACGGTCGTCGTCGGCCACCAAGACGTTGAACCGTTCCGGCGTCATACCCCAGCTCACCAGCCCGTCCGCCTGTATCAATGCCTCAGGGTAAGGATATCGATGCACTGAGTTATATCCACGATCGCTCTATCCGACTCCCCCCGAGAGATCATTCCGAACGAGACCGTGGTTCCCGTAGCATCGCAAACCGCTGCCCTCGCGGTGGCCGGCGTCGGCCGCGGCCGTCTGTGGAAATGGCTGAGCCAGCCGCGAATTCGCGGCTGGCTCAGCCATTTCCCTGGTCTGCCTGGTGTCAACCCGTGGCGCTGCGGACTAGCGGACGCGGGCGTCGTGTCCGGGCGCGTGCCGGTAGAAGGCGACGTGTTCGGCCGGGGCGGGTGTGTTGCCGAGGATGAGGTCGGCCGACTTCTCGGCCATCATCATCACCGGCGCGTAGATGTTGCCGTTGGTGACGTAGGGCATCGCGGAGGCATCTACTACCCGCAGTCCGTCCAGCCCGTGCACCCGCATCGAGGCGGGGTCAAGGACCGCGTCCGGGCCGGTGCCCATCTTCGCGGTGCAAGAGGGGTGGAGCGCGGTTTCAGCGTCGTCGGCCACCCAGTTGAGTACCTCCTCGTCGCTCGCGACCCCCGGCCCCGGTGAGATCTCCCCGCCGTTGAATTCCGCCATCGCGGGCTGGTTGAGAATGCGGCGCGCCACCTGGATCGCCTCTACCCACTCGCGCCGGTCCTGGTCGGTGGACAGGTAGTTGAACCGCAGGGCCGGGTGTACCCCTGGGTCGGTTGAGGTGATCTTCACGGTTCCCCGCGCGTCGGAGTACATCGGCCCGACGTGCACCTGGTAGCCGTGCCCGCCCGCCGGCGATGAACCGTCGTAGCGGATCGCGACCGGCAGGAAGTGGAACATCAGGTTGGGGTAGGCGACATCGTCGTTGCTTCTGATGAAACCGCCGCCTTCGAAGTGGTTGGTGGCTCCGGGCCCGGAGCGCAGGAACAGCCACTGCGCGCCGATGAGCGGCCGCCGCCATTTGGCGAGCGACGGCTGGAGCGAAACCGGCTTCTTGCAGGCGTACTGCACGTACACCTCAAGGTGGTCCTGCAGGTTCGCGCCGACCCCCGGCAGGTCGGCGACCACGTTGATGCCAAGCGCCTGCAGTTCGGCGGCGTTGCCCACACCGGAGAGCTGCAGGACCTGCGGGGTGTTGATCGCGCCGCCGCAGAGCACGATCTCCTTGCCGTGGGCCGTCTGCGGAGCGCCGTTCCCGCGCCGGTACTCGACGCCGACCGCGCGCTTGCCCTCGAACCGGATCCGGCTGACGAAGGCCCTGGTCAGCACGGTGAGGTTCGGACGGCTCATTACCGGGTGCAGGTAGGCGCGGGCCGCGGACAGCCGCCGGCCGCGGTGCACGTTGCGATCGAACGCCGCGACCCCTTCCTGCTGGTATCCGTTGACATCCTTGGTGCGCGGGTAGCCGGCCTGCTCGGCCGCGGCGAAAAACGCCTGGAACAGCGGGTTGGTCGCCGGGCCCCGCTCAAGTACCAGCGGGCCGCTGGTACCGCGGAACTCGTCCCCGCCGGCCAGGCAGTTCTCCATCCGCTTGAAATACGGCAGGCAGTGCGCGTAGTCCCAGTCCTGCATGCCCGGATCGGCCGCCCAGCGCTCGTAGTCCATCGGGTTGCCGCGCTGGAAGATCATTCCGTTGATGCTGCTCGACCCGCCGAGAACCTTGCCCCGGGCATGGTAGACGCGCCGGTTATGCAGCTGAGGTTCGGGCTCGGAGCTGTAGCCCCAGTCGTAGAACTTGCTGCCGATCGGGAAGGTCAGCGCCGCGGGCATGTGGATGAACACGTCCCACGGGTAGTCCTGGCCGGCCTTGAGCACCAGGACGCGGTTGGCCGGGTCGGCGGACAGCCGACTGGCGAGCGCGCTGCCCGCGGATCCGCCGCCGACGATGATGAAGTCGTAACGATCGCTAGTCATGAGGCCTCCTCCGGCGTCTCGGCCGGGACGATCTCCAGGGCCGGCGAACCGGAGCCGGACGAGCGGGCGCGCCGGGCCCAGATCAGCGCCGCGCCGATGGCGATGACCACGATGGTGCTCAGCAGCGCTCCCCACTGGTAGTACCAGTGGTCGTTGCCGTAGACGGCCGCCCGCGGCCACAGCAGGTTAACGGTCATGGCCACGCCGTAGAGGACGGCGAAGGCGTTGATCACGGTGGCCCAGCGGCCCATGCGGAAGAAGATGCCGTGGTCCGGCCGCGGCCACTGACCGCGCAGCCGGCGCAGCAGCATCGGGGCGGTGACCATCAGGTAGGGGATGTAGAACAGGATGATCGCGGTCGAGGTGAGAATGAAGAACGCCCGCTGGTTGCCGAGGTTGAGCAGGAGCAGCAGGATCGTCAGCACGCCGGTGATCAGCGCGGCGAGCACCGGGGTCTTCGACCGCGGCGAGACCCGGGCGATCGCGTGCCGGAACGGCATCCGGCCGTCCCTGGCCATGGAGAACATCAGCCTGATGGCGGCGGTCTGCACCGCGAGGCAGCAGACGGTGATGGCGATCGCCGAGCAGATGAGGAACACGTCGCCGAGCTTGTTACCCAGGGTGCTCTTGACCAGGTAGGGCATCCCCGAGGTAGACAGCTGCGATGCGTGGATGTTGCCGACGGCCATCATGCCGACGAGCATCAGCAGGCCGCCCGCGACGAAGGCCGCGGTGATCGCGCGGATGATCGCCCGCGGGGCGTGCTTGCGCGGCTCGTGCGTCTCCTCGGCCAGCGAGCCCGCGGTGTCGAAGCCGTAGAACACGTAGGCGCTCATCAGCGAGGCCACCAGGAACGCACCGAAATAGCCCCACGACTGCCCGGCGCCGGTCCCGTTGGTCTGGAACACGACCTGCGGGCCGCGGTGGATGTGCACCGCCAGGGCGATGATCAGCAGGGTCACGGCGGTGAGTTCGACGGCCACGCCGAAGTTGTTGATCTTTGCCATCAACTTGACCCCGACGATGTTCACGATGGTGGTGAACACGACGAGGCCGAGCGCGAGGATGATCGCGTTCTTCGCGCCGGCCGGCGTGGAGGTCTGCCCCACGTCGCTCGGGCCGCCCACGATCTCGAAGCCCGTCCATACCTGCGGCAGGATGATCTGGTAGGCGACCGCGACGGCGGCCGCGGTCACGATCGAGCCGATCACGATGATCCACCCGGCCATCCAGGAGGTGGCCGGCCTGGCGATCTGCTTCGACCACTGGTACACCGAACCCGCCAGCGGGAACTGGCCCGCCATCTCGGCGAAGCACAGCGCCACGGCGAGCTGGCCGATGAACACCAGCGGCCAGGTCCAGATGAAGGCCGGCCCGCCCGAGGCGAAGCCGAAGAAGAACAGCTGGAACACGCCGGTCAAGATCGAGATGTAGCTAAATCCCGCGGCGAAGCTGGAGAACGAGCCGAGAGAACGTTCCAGCTCCTGCTTGTAGCCGAATCTGGCCAGCTCGCTGCTGTCGGCGCCGCCCGGCGCGGCGGTCGTATCTTGAGTAGCCATATGGCTCTCCCTTTGGTCAACGGATGAGTCACCTTCGGAACCACAAGCCGGCCTGCGGCCGGATGTTGTGGTAGATGTGCTTCTTTTCCTGGTACTCCTCCAGGCCAGACGGCCCGAGTTCGCGGCCGATGCCTGATTTTCCGAATCCGCCCCACTCGGCCTGCGGGAGGTACGGGTGGTAGTCGTTGATCCAGACGGTCCCGTGCCGCAGTGCGCGGGCCACGCGCTCGGCGCGGCCGGCATCGGCGGTGAACACCGCCCCGGCGAGCCCGTAGTCGGTGTCGTTGCCAAGCCGCACCGCCTCGTCCTCGGCGGCGAACCGCTCGATGGTGACGACCGGCCCGAATATCTCCTCGCGGACCACGTTCATCGTCCGGTCGCAGCCGCCGAGCACGGTCGGGCGCAGGAAGAACCCGGCGGCAAGCTCCGGCTCCGCGGGCCGCGCGCCGCCGGCGAGCAGGGTCGCGCCCTCGGCGAGCGCGTCGGCGATGTGCCGTTCGACCTTCGCGCGCTGCCCGGCGGACACCAGCGGTCCCGCCTCGGTGTCCGGGGCGAGTCCGTTACCGAGCCGGATCGCACCGGCCCGCTCCGCGAGCGCGGCGGTGAACTCGTCGTGGATCGCGTCCTGGAGGATGAGGCGGGAGCCGGCCGAGCAGACCTGACCGCAGTGCAGGAACGCCGCGGTGAGCGCGAAATCGACGGCGGTGTCGAGGTCCGCGTCGGCGAACACGATGTTGGGGTTCTTGCCGCCGAGTTCCAGGGCCACCCCGGCGTACCCCGCGGGCGGCGGCGGCCATGATCTTCTCGCCGGTGGCCAGGCCGCCGGTGAACGAGATGAGGTCTACGCCCGGGTGCTCGATGAGCGCCTGCCCCACGGTGGGGCCGCGGCCGAGCAGCAGGTTCACGGTGCCGGGGGGTGCCCCGGCCTCCTCGGCCAGTCGCACCAGCGCGACCGTGGTCAGCGGGGTGAGTTCGCTGGGCTTGAGTACCACCGTGTTCCCCGCGGCCAGCGCCGGCGCAAGCTTCCAGGACATCTGCAGCAGCGGGTAGTTCCACGGCGCGATCAGCGCGCAGACTCCGACGGGCTCGTGCACGATCCGGCTCACCGCGTCCGGGTTGCCGGTGTCGACCACCCGGCCGGCATGTGCGTCGGCCAGCCCGGCGAAGTAGCGGAACACCGCGGTGACGTCGTCGACGTCCATCCGGCTCTCCCGCAGGGTCTTGCCGGTGTCCAGGGTCTCCGTGCGGGCCAGGGCCTCCCGGTCGCGCTGGAGCAGGTCGGCGATGGCGTTCAGCAGCGAGGCCCGGCGGGCGGCCGGGGTACGCGGCCACGGACCGGTGTCGAACGCCGCCCGGGCCGCGGCAACCGCGCTGTCCACATCCGCGGGACCGGCCTCGGAAACCGTCTGGAGCACGCTCGCGTCGGCTGGGTTCAGCGTCTGCGACTCGGCACCCGACGTTGCCTCGGTCCAGTCGCCCGCGATGTACAGGTCTTTCACTGTGCCTCTTTCACCGTGTCTCTTTGACCAGGCCTCTCTCGCCGTGCTTGTTCCCTGTGCTGCTGCGCTGTGCCTACCTCACCGGGCCCGCCTCGTGATTGTGATGGCCGTCACATGTAGGTACATTTGTACACATCCTCGTGCTGGCTGTAAATGGCTTTTCCTATAAATTGGCGGGAGCAGATCGGGGACGGCGGGAGGAAAGACGACGGACGGGACTAGCGGGACAAACGGCGGCAGGCGTCCGCGCGGCCCAGGCGATCCTGACCGCCGCGCGCGCATCGCGCGCGCGGCGATCGCGGTGGTGGCCGAACGGGGCGTTGAGGGACTGACCCACCGGGCGGTGGCCGCCTTCGCCGGCGTCCCCCTCGGCTCGACCACCTACCACTTCGCGAGCCTCGACGACCTGCTCGGGGTGGCGCTGGACACGGCCGCACAGGACAACATCAGGCGGCTAAGGGACTGGGAGGCCGGGCTGCCCGCGGACGCTGACCTCGCCGCGGCGATCGCCGACCTAGTGATCGGCAGCCTGAGCGGTGAGGAGCGGCCGCGGGCGGTGGTGGAGTACGAACTCTACGTCGCCGCGCTGCACCGGGCGCCGCTGCGCGCGGCCAGCGCCGCCTGGGACGCCGCGCTGACCGAGTTGTTCGCCTCTCGAACGGACCCGGTCACCGGCCGGCTGCTCGCCGCGACGTTCTGCGGTCTGGTCATGCAGGCCCTGCTCGCCGATCCGCCGCCGGAGCGGACCGCGGTGGAGGAGCTGTTCCGTCGGGCGGTGGCAGGCTTCCAGCCGGTCAGCGGGGCGGCCCGCGACTGAACTCGTCATGCCCCGGCGGCCTGACCGCGGATCCGGGTCATGCCCGGATCGAAGAGCGGCTCGTCAACGACCGTGGCCGGGATTCGCCGTCCGAAATACCCGATCTCCACGCGCGTGCCCGCGATCGCGCTGGCGGGCAGCCAGGCGTACGCCAGCGGCCGCCCGACCGTGTGCCCGAACCCGGCGCTGGTGACGTACCCGGCGGGGCTGCCGTCGAGAAACACCGGCTCGGCGCCGAGGACCACGCTCCGGCCGTCGTCGACGGTCAGGCAGCGCAGCCGCCGGACGGCCGTGTCCTCGCTGAGTCCGGCGAGCGCGTCCCGGCCGACGAATTCACCCTTGGCCGGGCGCACGGCAAAGCCGAGTCCGGCCTCGTACGGGTTATGCTCGGTCGTCATGTCCTGGCCCCAGGCGCGGTAGCCCTTCTCCAGCCGGAGGCTGTTGAACGCCGCCCGCCCGGCCGCGATCAGCCCAAGGCCCGGCCCGGCT
This sequence comes from uncultured Actinomycetota bacterium, assembly GCA_963785645.1. GTDB lineage: Bacteria > Actinomycetota > Actinomycetes > Streptosporangiales > Streptosporangiaceae > Trebonia. The sequence goes on along the minus strand of CAWAWG010000006.1, from coordinate 670,761 downwards.
TCCCACAGCACATCCCACAGACGCTGTCCGTTTTCTGCGCTCGTGTAGATTTCCCAGCCGTATTCGCCCACGTAGGACAGCCGCATCATGATCACCGGCACCCCCGCGACATGGGACCGCATCGCCCTGAAGTACTTCAGGGCGGCGAGGTCATCGCGGCTAAGCGGCTGCACCAGTTCGGCCGCCCGCGGTCCCCACACACCGAGGCAGCAGGTGCCGCCGGTGATGTCGCGGACGGTCACGCTGCCATCGGCGGGCAGGCTGCGGCGCAGGTAATCCTGGTCGAGGTTACCGTTCGCGCCCACCTGGAAGAGCTCCTCGCCGAGCCGGGCGACGGTGAGGTCACTGCGGATCCCGCCGGCGTCGTCCAGGGCCAGGGTGTAGGTAACCGAGCCCGGCGCCTTGTCCAGCTGGTTGGTGGTGAGCCGCTGGAGCAGCGCGAGCGCGCCCGGGCCGGCGACCTCCAGCCGCTTGAGCGGTGTCATGTCGTAAAGCGCGACGGCGGTCCGGGTCCGCCACGCCTCGGCCGCGGCGATGGGGGAATGGAATCGCGCGGACCAAACGCCCCGCTCCGGCGGCGTCCACTCGGGCGGCAGGGCCGTCACGAGCGATGCGTTCGCCTCGTACCAGTGCGGCCGCTCCCAGCCCGCGGACTCAAGGAAGAACGCGCCAAGCTCCTCCTGGCGGGCGTGAAAGGGGCTGACCCGCAGGCCGCGCGGGGAACGCCGGGGCTGCAGCGGATGGATTACGTCGTAGATCTCGACGAAACTCTGCTGTGCCGTCTCGTCGACGTAGTCGTCGGCGAGCTGAACGTCCTCGAACCGGTGGACGTCACAGGCATGCAGGTCGGTTTCACTGCGGCCGTCGACGAGCAGCTGCGCGACGGCCCGGGCGACCCCGGCGGAGTGCGTGACCCACACGGCCTCGGCGATCCAGAACCCGGCGAGGTCGGGTGACTCGCCGATCAGCGGGCCGCCGTCGGGGGTAAAGGAAAAGATCCCGTTGAATCCCTCCTCCACTTTGGTCGCGGCGAGCGCGGGCAGCAGCCGGGTGCTCTGTTCCCAGGCCGGCCCGAAGTCCTGCTCGGTGAACGGCAGCATCGACGGCATGCCCGCGGCCGGGCCCGGCCCGGCGCTGACCTCCCCAAGGTCGCTGAGCCGCACCGGCATCGGGCGGTGCGCGTAGCTGCCGATCCCGATCTGGTCGACGTGCTCGCGGAAGTACAGGTCCTGATCCTGGTGCCGGAGAATGGGCAGCCGCGCCTCGGTGTGCTCGTCGCTCCGTCCGGCCAGCTCGAGCACCGGCGCGGTCTTGGCGTACTGGTGCGCAAGCGGGAGCAGCGGCACCGTCATTCCGGCCATCGCGCCGATCTCCCGGCCCCAGAACCCGGCGCAGCACACCACGATATCGGCGGGTACCACTCCCGCCGCGGTGCGCACCGCGGTTACCCGGGCGCCGCTCTGCTCGATCCCCGTCACCCGGGTTGAGCCGAGGAACGTTGCGCCGCGCGCCTCGGCGCGCCGGGCCAGCGCGACGACGGCGCGGGTTGCCTTGGCCAGGCCGTCCGTGGGCACGTGCAGCCCGGCTAGCACGACCTCCCGGTTGAGCAGCGGATGCAGGCGCACGCATTCGTCCGGGCCGACGACCTGGGCATCGATTCCCCAGGCGGTGGCCCACCCCTGCCTGCGGTAAAGGTCGGCCAGCCGTTCCTGGGTGGTGGCGACCTCAAGTCCGCCGACCTGGTTGAAGCACCAGCGCCGGCCACATCCAGGGCCAGGAACTTCTCGACGGTGTAGCGAGCGAACTGTGTCATCGTCTTGCCGGGGCTGGTCTGGAAGACCAGCCCCGGCGCGTGCGAGGTCGATCCCCCGGTGAGCGGCAGCGGGCCCTGGTCGATGACGGTGACCCGGTCCCAGCCGCGGGCGGTCAGCTCGTCCGCCAGGTTCGCGCCGACGATGCCCGCGCCGATGATCACGACACGTGGGGTGCCGTTCACTGGCCGGCTCCGATCCGCTGCTGTACCCACTGGTGGAACGAGCCGATGTGATGCTCGGAAGGCACCAGCACGCCGCCGTGACGGTACAGCCGCGAGGACATGCTGGGCTGGCAGCGCTCGCAGGCATCGAAGTCCTGCTGATTGACCCGGTGGAACAGTTCTACCGAGCGGGAGATGTCGTGGCCGGCCGCCAGGGTGTCGGGCCGGTAGAGCCAGTCGCACTCGACGACCGTCCGGTCCGCGGCGGCCGGATACATCCGGTGGAAGATGACGTGGTCGGGCACCAGGTTGATGAAAACCTGCGGCAGCACGGTGATCGCGTAGTAGCGCCGGTCCTGCTCGGCGCCGATGCCGCGATCTTGTCCAGGCCGGGGCCGCCGTCGACGGTGAAGCCCTCCACGCCGGCACCGAACTCGGCGCCGTGCCCGACGTAGTACTGGGCCGCGTAGCCGTCGGCGAACTCGGGCAGCACCTCGGTGAGCTCCGGGTGGATCGTCGCGCAGTGGTAGCACTCCATGAAGTTCTCGACGATGAGCTTCCAGTTCGCCGCCACGTCGTAGGTGACCCGTCGGCCCACGGCCAGCGAACCGATATCCCAGGCGGCGATCTCGGCCGGGCCGCCGAGCCGCTCGGCGACCGCGCTCATCACGGTGTCCTCGAACGACGGCGGCGCCTCGGCCAGGCAGATCCAGGCGTAGCCCAGCCATTCCCGCAGGAGCACGGGCGCCAAGCCGTACTCGGTACGGTCGATGTCGGCCATCTTGGTGAGGTTGGGCGCGGCGACCAGGCTGCCGTCAAGCCCGTAGGTCCAGGCGTGATACGGGCACTGAAGGCTGCGCTTGACCAGTCCGGACGTGGCCGTACAGAGCCGGGCGCCGCGGTGCCGGCAGACGTTGAGGAACGCGCGCAGCGCGCCGTCGCGGCCGCGGAGCAGCACCACGCTCTCCCGGCCGACGCTGACGGTGCGGAACGAGCCGGGCGCGGCGAGGTCGGCGGCGCGCGCGGCCGCGATCCACTGCGCCTCGAAGATGTGCTCCTGCTCCGCGGCGAAGATGTCGGGGTCGGTGTAGGAACGGCCGGGCAAGGTCGCGATCAGGCTGGGCGCCGATTGCGAGGTGCTGGTCATTGGTGCCTCTCGGTCGGGCGGGGAGGTTGGCGGGGCGGCGGGCGGGGAGGTTGGCAAGGGCGGGGGCGGGGAGGTTGGCAAGGGCGGGGGGCGGGGAGGTTGGCAGAGAGGGATGCTCAGGCGAGGGCCGGCGTGTGCAGCCGGGCCAGTTCGCGGCGCCAGCGGGCGAACGGCCTGGGCTGGTTCATGGCCAGCACCGCGACGGCCCGGGTGGCGGTACCGGCGGCCGGCCCTTCGCCGCGGCGGTAAACCGCGACGAACCGCCGGGATTCGAGGTCGCCCTCGATGACCTCCACGGTGTCGCCCGTCCGCCGGTGGCCGGCGAACTGCAAGCGCACGCCGTACTGGTCAGACCAGAAGTAGGGCAGGCCGGCCAGCGGCGCCGGCTGGTGGTCGCGGCCGAGCAGGGTGGCGGCGGCGAGGGCAGGCTGCTGCTGCGCCTGCGTCCAGTGCTCGGCGCGCAGCGGTACCCCGGCGTAGCGGCTGTGGGCGACGGCGCAGTCGCCGACGGCCACCACGCCCGGGATCGCGGTCGCGCACCGCTCGTCGGTCAGCACGCCGCCGTCGATGCTCAGGCCGCTGCCGGCCAGCCAGCCGACACACGGGATCGAGCCGATTCCGGTGACCACGAGGTCGGCCGGCAGTTCCGTGCCGTCGGCCAGCCGCACGGCGCGGACCCGGCGCTCACCGACGAGCCGGGCGCCGACCGCGCCGGCGATGAGCCGCACCCCGTGCTCGGCGTGCAGCGCCGCGCAGGCCCGGCCCATCTCCTCGCCGAGCGGCCCCGCGAGCGGGATGGGGGCCGCCTCGACGACGGTGACGTCGACGCCGAGGCGACGGGCCGTGGACGCGACCTCAGCGCCGATGAACCCGGCGCCGATGACCACCAGCCGGGTGCCGGGGAGCAGCCGGGAGCGCAGCTCGACCGCGTCGTCGAGAGTGCGCAGCGAGTGGACGCCCGCGAGTCGCGGCCCGGGGAACCGCCTGGCCGTCGCGCCGGTGGCGACGACCACGCCGTCGCCGGCCACCCGCTCGCCGGTGTCGAGGACAACGGCCCGGTCGGCCGGGTCGAGCCGGACGGCGGAGCGGCCGAGCCGCCACGTCAGGTCCAGGGCCTCGTCCTCGGCGCTTTCCAGGGCCAGGTCGTCGGCGGTGACGGCGCCGGCGAGGAATTCCTTGGACAGCGGCGGCCGGTCGTACGGCCGGTGCCGCTCGGCCCCGACGATCTCGATCCGGCCGTCGTAGCCGTACGCGCGCAGCGCCCGGGCCGCGGACAGGCCGGCCAGCGACGCGCCGACCACCGTGACCGTGTTCATTGGGGCTGTGTTCATTGGGGCTGTGCGCATCAGCGGATCTCGGCGGGTGCCGGTGCGAGCCGAACGAACACCATCCCGTCCACGACCTCGATCCGGTGGGTGCGCACCGGCCGCTTCGCCGGCGGTCCGGTCACCTCCCCGGTGCGCAGGTCGAAGCACGAGGCATGCAGGGGGCATTCGACCAGGCATCCCTCCACCCAGCCGTCGGCGAGCGAGGCGTCCTGGTGCGTGCAGGTGTCGTCGATGGCGTACAGCTCGCCGCCCACCTTGAAAACCGCGATCGGCGGGTCGGTATCGACGCGGATCGCCTCGCCCTCGGGCACGTCGGCGGCCGGGCAGACCTCGATCACAGTCCACCTCCTTGTTCCCTATTACACAACTTGATGCGTAATAAGAAACAGCATCGCTCGGCTATCGGACCTGGTCAAGAGCGCGCAGGATAATTTGGCGGATCGCACGCTAGAGTTGCGGCATGAGCAACAGCCGTGGCCGGGGCCCCGGCGAGGCAGACGCCGCCGGCGCGGTGCAGTCGGTCGACCGCGCGCTGGCCATCCTGGAATTGCTGGCCGGCCGGTCCGCACTTGGCGTCACCGAGATCGCGGCGGAACTCGGGGTGCACAAGTCCACCGCGTTCCGGCTCGTGACCACCCTGGAACAGCACCGGCTGGTCGAGCAGCTAGGTGAACGGGGCAAATACCACCTGGGGTTCGGTCTCGTCCGCCTGGCCGGTGCGACGACCGCCCGCCTCGACCTCGCCCGGGAGGCCCGGCCGGTCTGCCGTCGGCTGGCCGTCGAGCTCAACGAGACCGTCAACCTCGCCGTGCGCGACGGCGACGCCGCGGTGAATGTCAGCCAGGAACAGGGTGCCGCGACGGTGAGCATCCAGAACTGGATCGGGCAGCGCACGCCGCTGCACGCCACCTCCAGCGGCAAGGTGCTGCTGGCCTGGATGACCGAAGACGAGCTGGCCCCGCTGCTCACCGGGGGCCTGAAGCCGCACACCCCCCGCACGATCACCGACCCCGGGCAGTTGCGGGCCGAGCTTGGCCGCGTGCGCGAGCGCGGCTGGGCGGTCACCGCCGAGGAGCTTGAGACCGGGCTCAACGCGGTCGCCGCGCCGGTACGCGGCGCCGACGGCGGGGTGGTGGCCGCGCTCAGCGTGTCCGGTCCGTCCTACCGGCTTAGCCCGGGCGCATTCGACGACGTGGCCCGCGCGCTCTGTGCCGGCGCCGGCGCGATCAGCCACGAGATCGGGTATATCCCCGCGTAATTCGCCAAAACATATTATCTGCGGGCATTTGCGCATTTGACCGGAAATGTGTAAGCGGCGCGGCGAGGTATACCGCTTTTCGCGCGCGATCCCGCCCGGCATGTCCGTTTTTGTGCCCCCCGAAATCGGTATACCTTTCCGGCGGCACATTGGCGTTTTCTCATGCGCTATCTTTCGGACGCGCCGTCTCCGCCGGTGGCGGCCTTATTGGTGTACGGTGGAAAACCGACGGATAATGTCAGCGTATTTGGCATACAGGGGGGCCAATGACGTCGACGCCATCGCATGCTAAGGGCGCGAGGCGGGGCCCGGGGCCGCGCACCTGGCTAGTGATCGCCTGTGCGGCCTGCGCGGTGGCGGGCGGCGTGGTCGGGGGCGTGATCGCGAATGCCATCAACTCGCCGTCATCGTCTTCCGGCAGCGCGTCGGCGGCGAGCACTCAGTCCGCGAGCAGCCAGACAACGGCGTCCTGTCAGGTCACCCCGGTGGCGGAGAAGGTACTGCCATCCGTCGTCACCATCAGCGCGAAGGGCACGAGTTCGTCGGGGACCGGGTCCGGCGAGGTCATCAAGTCGGACGGTTACATCCTTACGAACAACCACGTCATCGCTCCCGCGGCGAGCGGCGGTTCGCTGGCCGTCCTGTTCAGCGACGGAAAGAGCGCGGCGGCGAAGCTGATAGGCCGGGACCCGCTGACCGACTTGGCGGTGATTAAGGTCAGCGAGACGGGGCTGACGGTCATTCCCATGGGCTCCTCCGGCTCGCTTGTCGTCGGCCAGCCCGTCGTTGCCCTCGGCGCACCGCTTGGCCTGTCGTCCACCGTGACCAGCGGCATCGTCAGCGCACTGGACCGGACAATTCAGGTGCCGGGCGAAAATTCTGAGACCGCCCTGCTGATAAACGCCATTCAGACCGACGCCGCGATCAACCCCGGTAATAGCGGCGGCGCGCTGGTGAACTGCAACGGCCAGTTCGTGGGGGTGCCGACCGCCGGGGCGACGGTGCCGTCGCCGTCCGGGGAGTCGGCTGGCGGCAGCATCGGGCTCGGCTTCGCGATACCGGCCGACCTCGCGCTACCGGCGGCGAACGAGCTGATCGCGACCGGCAAGGTGTCGCGCGCCTACTTCGGTCTCCAGGTGACCCCCGTCTCGGCCAACGCGGCGACGGTCAACGGCACGGCCGAGGGCCTCCTGGTCACCGGCATCGACCCCAGCGGTCCCGCTCAGGCGGCCGGGCTCGCCACCGGCGACGTGATCACCTCGATCAACGGACAGCCGGCCGTCAGCACCGACCAGCTGGTGGAGCTGACGCTCACCAAGCAGCCCGGGGACAAGGTAGCCGTCGACTACAACCGCAACGGGGCGAGTCGATTCCACCACCATCACGCTCGCCAGCCAGCCGTAGCGAGCACGGGCCGGCCGGTCTCTAGAACGCGGCCTGCGACCGTCCGGCGCCGTTACCCGCGGCCGGGCGAACTATGCACCCGGGAGAACGGATCGCGAACGGGACGCTTACCCGTCCCCCGTCGGGTAGATGCGGTTGACCGGGGCAGCCGTCCCGGGCCGAGGCGTGCCTGGTGTGGTGACGGAGGCGGGGGACATGGCGCTGGACTTCGCGTTCAACGCTGATACGCTGCCCAGCCTGCGCGAGGCGGTGCTCGCGGAAGCCACCGCGGCGGGCATGTCCGGTACCCAGGCCGCCGACGTGGTGCTCGCCGCGCACGAGCTGGCCGCCAACGCGGTGCGCCATGGCCCGGGCGGAGGCAGGATAGCGCTGCTCATCCGGAATGGCCGGCTCTACTGCCGGGTCAGCGACACCGGCAACGGGTTGCGCCCGGCCCAGCCCTGGCCGGTACAGCGCGGTCACGGCCTCTGGCTCGTCCACGCGACCGCTGACCAGGTCAGCGTGTCATCCGGGTCTTCCGGCAGCCAGGTGACCGCGGTGTTCGCCCTGCCCGTGCTCAACCCGCCGCGGTCATCCTCGTGAGCCCCGTGGCGTTTGACCGGCCGACTTTGGGCTAAAGGTACAGCGCGCCGCCAACCTTCCTAAATGGGTTGGTTCTGGTCGTTGACGACAGATGGGAGGACAACATTGTGACGGGCGCGATCGCACCGTTGACCGACTTCAGTCTCTGGGCGCGCAGTGACCTGCTTGTCATCATCCTGCTGATCCTGGGAGCGATCCTGCTCACCCGGCTCGCGGCCTGGGGCCGCGGCCGGATGATGGAGCGCATCGACTCCCGGTTCGCCGAAACCGAGGACCTGGTACGTTCCGAGGCCGCCAAGCACCGGCATGTCATCGCGCAGGTGCTCACCTGGACCGTCCTCGCCGTTATCTACGTCGTTACCACAGTGCTTATCGTGCAGGACTTCGGCGTGCCGCTGGCCGGATTCGTTGCGCCCGCCGCGCTGCTCAGCGCCGCGCTCGGCTTCGGCCTGCAGAAATTTGTCCAGGACATCGGCGCGGGGTTCTTCATCACCGGGGAGCGGCAGTACGGGTTCGGCGACGTCGTCCGCATCTCCGTCTCCGGCGTGTCCCAGCCGGCGGTCGGGACGGTCGAGGAGGTCACCCTCCGGATCACCAGGATCCGCTCGGTCAGCGGCGAGGTCATCATCACCCCGAACGGCCAGATCGCCCAGGTCACCAACCTGTCACGTGACTGGGCGCGGGCCGTGATCGACGTTCCCGTCCCGTCGTCGGTGGACGTGGGCCACGCCAGCGAGGTGCTTCAGCGCGTCGGGCGGGACATCTACGCCGACGACAGCCTGCGGAAGATGATGCTTGACGAGCCCAGCGTCATGGGCGTCGAGCGGATCGAGGTCGACGTCTTCTCCGTGCGCATGGTCGCACGGACGCTGCCCGGCATGCAGTTCGATGTCGGCCGGGAGATCCGGGCCCGGGTCGCGTCGGCGTTCCTGCGGGAGGGCATCCTCGTCTCCGCCGAACTGGACACCGACCAGGCTACGGGGGACCCCTCATGATCGGGCGGCCGCGCACCTCGACCCTCGTGCTCATCGGGCTGTTCCTCGGCGTGCTCGCCCTCTACATTTGGGTGCGCCCGATATCCGCCGCAACGGTGCCCGGCAACTCGCCAGACCCGGCGCCGGCGCCGACGAGCTACACGCCGACCGCCACGCCGACGCACGTTCACACGCCGTCACGGTCGCCGAGTCCGTCCCGGACGGCCAGCCCTACGCGGTCGGCGAGCCCGTCACCGAGCGGGACTCCGACGCTGACGCCGGGGGCCACGCCGTCAACCGAAGGGACGTCGCCGGCATCGCCCGGGCCAGCCTCTTCAGTGCCAACGCCGACACCCGCAGAAAGCTGACCGCACCGGGTGAAACCACCATTCGTTCGGATAAATCCATGGACACTCGGTCCCGCGGTGGCCGCCGCGGGACCGGGGCGAGGTTGTTCCTCACCGGCTGGGGCGCCTGCTTAGGAGAGGGATTCGTCGAGGTCGCCGAGGCTGCGGATGAGTTCGGCGTTGACGGTGTAGTCGACCGGGCAGGCGATCACCGAGACGGTGTCGTCGGCCAGTGCCGTCCGCAGGACGGGCAGCAGTTCGTCGGCGGCGGAGATGCGGTAGCCCCGGGCACCGAAGCTCTCCGCGTAGGCGATGAAGTCGGGATTGCCGAACCGCGTGTCGACGTTGTGCCCAATCTCCATGTCCATCTTCCAGCTGATCAGCCCGTACGCGTCGTCGACCCAGACCAGGATGACGATGGGCAGCCGCAGCCGCAGCGCGGTCTCGATCTCCTGGGAGTTCATCAGGAACGACCCGTCGCCGGTGGCGACGAGCACCTTCGCCTCCGGCCGGGCGATCTTCGCACCGATGGCGCCGGGGACCGTCCATCCCATCGTCGACAGGCCGTTGGAGATCAGGCAGGTGTTCGGCGCGTAGGTCGGGTACAGCCGGGCCATCCACATCTTCAGCGCGCCGGTATCCACGAGCACAATGTCCTCGCGGCCGAGGGCGGCCCTGGTGTCCGCCACGATGCGCGCCGGATGCAGCGGGAACCGGTCGTCGGCCTGACCGTTGGACAGCTCGGACGCGAGCAGTTCCCTGATCCGCTCCCCGCCGACCGCCTGGGCGGGGTTGCGCCACACGGCCGCGGCGAGGGCGTCGAGGCTGTGGCTGATGTCGCCGTTGAGGCCGACCGCGACATCGTAGTGCGCGTCGACCTCGGCCGGGAACCGGTGAATGTGGATGATCTTGGTGGTGCCGCTCGGGTTGATCCGGACGGGGTTGAACTCCTGCAGTTCGTAGCCGGCCGCCACGATCACGTCGGCCCGGTCGAAGCCGAAGTTGGCGTAGTCATGGCGCATGAACCCCACCGTGCCGAGCGCCAGCGGGTGGTCGTCGGGGAACACGCCCTTGCCGTGGAAGGTGGTCGCCACCGGAATATCGAGCGCCTGCGCGAAGCGGATCAGCGCCGCGCTGGCCCCGCCCCGGGCGGCGCCGTGGCCCGCGAGCACAACCGGATTGCGGGCCTCGCGCAAGAGCTGCGCGGCCCGGGCAATCTGCTCGGCCGACGGGTCGTCGGCCCGGGGCACGTTCACCCGCAGCGGCGCGAGCGCGGTCGGCGCCTCCGCCTCCTCCACATCCTCGGGGACGGCCAGGTAGACGGCGCCCGGACGTTCGGTCTGCGCGAGCTTGAATGCCTTGCGGATCATCTCGGGGGCCGCGCCGGGGGTGGCCATCAGCGCCGACCACTTGGTGACGGGCGCGAACATCGGCACGAGGTCGACCCCCTGATGCGACTCCTTGAAGCTGCGCTGCATGCCGACCTGGGCCGACAGCGCGATCAGCGGAGTGGAGTTGGTCGTGGCGTCGGCCGTGCCGAGCAGCAGGTTGATCGCTCCGGGTCCGAGAGTCGCGGAGCACACGCCCGCCTTCCCGGTGAGCCGGCCGTAGGTCTCGGCCATGAACGAGGCGCCCTGCTCGTGCCTGGTCAGCACGTACCTGATGGAGGATTTCGACAGCGCCTCGATCAGCCGGATGTTCTCTTCGCCGGGAATACCGAAGACATGGGTCACGCCTTCGTTCTCCAGGCACTCGACGATCAACTCTGCGGTGGAACGCGACTGCTCAGCCATGAAAACCAGCCTAAATGAGGCCATCCGGCGGTTCCCGGCCGCCGTCCGCCGTAAAGGTGCAGGTGGGGTGATAACGGCAGCGTCGTCATCAGAACGGTCCCGGCTGACTCTCCTCCGTTACGCTACTGCCAGGCTTCGCCGGCGTTTGCGGGAGTGCACGCGCGGGGCGAGGATGGACATCATGACAGCAGACGACGATGTTGCCGCGAAGCAGATCAGCGCGCTAGAGGCCAGGCGCTACCAGGCGATGACCGACGGCGACATCGGCACGCTCTCGGCCCTGTTCGCCGACAAGCTTGTATACACGCACTCCGACGCCTCGTCCGACAGCAAGCAGAGCTACCTGGACAAGCTGGCGAGCGGCCACTTTGACTACGGTGATATTGATCACCCGGAAAGCAGCATCGTGGTGCACGGGGACTGCGCGATCGTGCTCGGCGACATGCGCGGCGAGATATTGATCGGCGGCCAGCTACGGGTGCTGAACAGCAAGTCGCTGGCGGTCTGGGTGCGCGAGAACGGGAACTGGGTGCTGCTGGCGTTCCAGCCGACCAAGTACCCGAGCTGATCCGGCTGCCCGCGTACGGGGGTCGGCTGGCTACACGCGGAAGGCGATCAAAACCGCGAACAAGAGGGTGAGGCCCGCGCCGATCGCGTGCAAGATCAGCAGGCGGGCCGGGGGAGACAGCGGTGCCCGGTCGGAGTCGCCCGTGCTGGAGTCGCCCGTGCTGGAGTCGCCCGTGCTGGAGTCGCCCGTGCTGGACGCCCGGCTGTCGCGCATCCGCGCCGGAGTCTGGGTCGGCGGACGCCGCTCGCCGGGCGGCGCGGGTGTTGGCGGTGAACCAGGACAGGCCCGCGCAGATCGCGCCGAGCAGGATGCCCAGGCCGATCACGGCGAACAGCCGGTCGCGGCTCACCACGTAGCCGAGCCAGAAGCCGACCCCGATCATCGCCAGCGCCGGGTGGGCGAACTCGGCCAGCTCCTTCAGGCCAGGCATCGGCTCGCTCTTGGCCCGTTGCAGCGAGGGCGGATCGAAGATGTCCTTGGCGCGGGCCGGCTTCCTGGCGGCCCCGGCCGGATCGGTGCCGCCCGGATCGGTGCCTGGCCGCCCGAGACCGCTGGGCCAGGACGGAAACTCGTTCTGGCGGTGTGGGTTCGGCCTTCACCGAACGGACCGACGTCACCAGCATGTAGCTGCCTACGGCGGCTGTGCACAGCCAGAGCAGAAGTGCGGCGACGGCCACGCGTGTCTCCCTTCGTTCCTCCTCGAATCTACCGTTAGGCTCCCGGCTCTCCCGCAGCCGGTAGCAACCACATACCCGGATCTTCCTCGTCCCGGCGGAGCTGCAGCTTTGCCCACTCGGTGACCACTCTCTGCTTAACCGGCGACCATGATCGTCGACTTTGCTTAGAGGATGACCATGATCGCGCCCGGTATGCGCCAAATGAGGCACCCTCTGTTAAGCAAAGGTGAACGGTGCGTCACGGCGGTCAGCCGTCAGACCGGATATACCGCCGCGAGTCCGTCAGGTGCCGTACAGGTCTGCCCGGCGGTCGGCGAGGTAGGTTCCCTTGGACTCGCCGGGGAGGTCGGCGATGACCAGTTCCTCGGTCTTGACGCCGGCCTGAGCGAGCACCTCGCCGCTCGGCCCGCAGATCATGCTGAGTCCGTTGTACTCAAACACGTCGTCGGCGCCGCAGTAGTTCGCGTAAACGACGCCGCAGTTGTTCTCGCAAGCGCGGGCAGGCACGAGGAACTTCTGGACCTCCTCACAGCCGGTCATGTTCGCGGTCGGTACGAATACGCGCCGCGCCCCGTCGACCGCCAGGCTGCGCACGGCCTCCGGGAACTCGACGTCGTAGCAGATCAGCATCCCGACCCGGGAGCCGTCGAGGTCGAACGCGGCGGGCCGGGCGCCGCCCGCCACGAACTGCTCCCGGTCCAGGTCGCCGTACAGGTGCACCTTGCGGTGCCGCCCGCGGACGACCCCGTCGGGGCCGATCATCGTGGCGGCGTTGTATGCACCGTCTTTGGCAGCACTGTCGTCCCGGGCGCGTTCCGGGTGCCCGTAGACGATCGCGATGTGATGGCGCCGCGCGATCTCGGCGACGGCGGTCTCGGTCGGCCCGCCCGCGTCCTCGGCCAGGCGCAGCACCCCGGCCAGCGTGATCGCATAGCCAGACACGAACATTTCCGGCGTTACCAGCACCTCGACCTGCTGGGCGGCGGCCGATGCGCAAACGGCGTCGAGGCGGCGCAGGTTGCCCGCGACATCGCCGGAACCGGGCTTGCATTGCCACGCGGCAACGCGTGTCGTCGCGGCCATCTGGTCACTCTCCAAGATCGAGGGGGGCTAGCTTATCGAAGAGGTCGCCGGGGCCCGGGTTATCCGGATGGGATGCGCCGCCGAAGTGCGTCATGATGCCCCAGACGGCGTTGAGCGCCGTCTGGACGGCTCCTTCCGCCCATCCGGGCATAAAGGAAACATCGTCGCCGGCCAGGAAGATACCCCGCTCCGCGGGCGGCAGCCTGCCCTGCATGAAGTGCCGGTACATGCGGTGGTTGTAGCGGTAGTGGCCGGGCAGTGCCCCCTTGAAGGCGCCGAGGAAATTCGGGTCGTCCTCCCAGGAAACCGTCACCGGGTCGCCCACGATGTGGCTCGCGATGTCGACGTCGGGGTAGATCTTGCTCAGGGCGTCAAGCGAAAGCTTGACCCGCTGCTCGACGTCGTACGGCAGCATCTTCAGCGCGTCGGACATCCAGGTGTAGGTCAGGCAGATGACCGCCTGCCGGTCCGGGCCGTTGTCGAACAGGTAGGTACCCCGGGTAAGCCGGTCGGTGAGGGTCATGCCCATCACCGGGCGGCCGGTGGCGGGGTCGATGTCCTTCCAGAACGGCCGGTCGACCATCACGAACGTCTTGGATGACTGCATGTACCTGGTGCGGTCGAGCGCCATCCACAGGTCCTGCGAGAAGAGGCTCTCGTCGCACTCGATCTGGGTCGTCAGCAGCCAGCCCTGGCAGGTCGTCAGCAGCGCGTCGTGGACCCGGTTGGTCCCCCAGCGGTCGCGCACGATGAACGCGCCGTCGTCATGCCGGTGTATGGCCGCCACGCCGGGGCGCGGGACGCCGCCGTGCAGGCTTTCCAGCGTCGTGCCGGCCGGCCAGGGGCTGCGCTCGCTGACCGGCAGCGTCCACAGGCGCCTCGGCAGCTGCTCGGCCCCGCCGACCATCAGCCGCTGGTCGGTGTCGCAGTTGGTGATGACGACCCGCAGGATCTCGAGCATGGAGTTCGGGAAGTCCGAGTCCCATCCTCCGGTGCCGAAGCCGACAAGTCCGAACATCTCGCGATAGCGGAACGGCAGCTTCGAGAAGCAGTGCGAGGTGGCCACGAAGTCGTAGAAGGTCCGGCCGTCCCAGAGCGGCACAAGCTCGTTCCAGAGGCGCTTCAGCGCGTCGACGTCGCGGGCGCGGATCGCGTCCTGCATCGCGCTGTAGCCGATCTCCTCCAGTGCCTGGTCCCACGCCCGCGCGACCTCGGCGAACTCCGGCGGCAGGTCACCGAGGGTGGCGCCGCGGAAGGTCTGTCCGGCTATGTCGACGACGGTGCTGCCGGCCGCCGGGGTGAGCGGGTTAGGGAAGGGAGCGCTGCTGAGCCCGACCCGGTCCGCGTAGTGGAAGAACGAACGGCCGGAGACCGGGAACCGCATTCCGCCGAGTTCGGCGACGATCCCGTCGGCGCCCTCGAACTCGTGTGAGCGCAGCCGCCCGCCGACGCGGGTGGGCTCGTAGACGACCGGCCGGAGACCGAACTCCATGAGCTCGTACGCGGCCACCAGCCCGGCCAGCCCCGCTCCGACGACGGCCACCGTGGCACCGCGGACCGACTCGGGCACCGAGCCGAGACCCGCCGGATGGGTCAGCCAGTCGTCGTAGGCGAAGGGGAAGTCAGGGCCGAAGACGGAGATCAGGCCCGGCTGCTTGTCCTCGATCGCGGTTGCCGTTGTCACCCGAGCTCCAAGACAGCCTGCGCGGCGTTGTGGCCGCCGAGACCCGAGACCGCACCGCCGCGCCGTGCACCCGAGCCGCACAGCAGGACGCCTTCGCGGGTGGTCGCCACTCCCCAGCGCGCGGGGGGAGTACCGAGGTCGGCGGTGTCGCTCGCCCAGGGCCAGCTAAGGTCGCCGTGGAAAATGTGCCCGCCGGGCATGCCCAGGTCGGCCTCGATGTCTTGCGGGATCTTCGCCTCGATGCAGGGCGTGCCGTCGGCGTCGTGCGCGAGCACCGACTCGATGGGATCGATGAGGTGCTCGTTGAGCGAGGCGATGGCACGCTTGACGGCCAGTTCCTTACGCGAAGCGCTGGTGGCCGGGTCGTCGAAAAGCGTGGCGGGCAGGTGCAGGCCGAAGTACGTCAGCGTCTGTGTCCCTTCTGGAACGTTTCCGAGAATCGAAGGATCGGTCAGCGAATGGCAGTAGACCTCACCGGGCAGGCGCGAGGGGACCTGCCCGTCGGCGGCCTCCGCGTAAGCACGCTCAAGGTCGGGGTAGCCCTCGCCCAGGTGCAGGGTCCCGGCGAACGCGACCCGCGGGTCCGCGCCCGAGGCCAGCCGCGGGAGCCGATTAAGCAGGAAGTTGATCTTCAGCTGGGACCCGGACGGCTTGGCGCCCGGGTGGCGCTCCTCGCCGAGAAGGCCCGCGAGAACCCAGGGGGCGACGTTCGCCAGGACGAAGCGGGCGCGCAGCGTCTGGCCCTCGCCGTCGTGGACCACGTCGATCTCCGCGTCACCGGTTTCGCTGCGAACCGCGGTCACCTCGGCGTCCGTGATCAGCTCGGCACCTGCCCGGCGGGCCGCCGCGGCCAGCGCGTCGGTGACCGCGCCCATCCCGCCGACCGGCACCCGCCACTCACCGGTCCCGTTGCCGATGAGGTGGTAGAGGAAACAGCGGTTCTGGACCAGCGACGGGTCGTCCATGCGCGCGAACGTGCCGATCAGCGCGTCGGTCGCGACCACGCCGCGCACGGTCTCGTCACCGAAGCGCCTCTTGATGGCGTCGCCGAGCGGCCGCTCGACCAGTTCGCGCCACAGGACCGGGTCGGACCGCCGCCGCAGCGTCGATGCCCGCGGCAGCGGTTCGGTGAGCGTCGGGGCGACGACGACAGCGAACTCGGCAACCTGCCGGTAAAAGTCGCGCCAGGCTTCGTACTCGGCATCGGAGCCGGTCAGCGCCCGGAAACTCTCCCTCGTGGCCGGCCCCTCGGGCCGCTCGACGAGCAGTCCCCCGGCCGTGCCGTCACGCACAACCGGGGTGTACGACGCCACCGGGCGCGACGCCAGCCGCAAGTCCAGGTCCAGGTCGGCGACGATCGACTCCGGCAACAAGGACACGAGGTAGGAGTACCTTGACAGGCGGGTCGGAAAACCCGGGAACGACTGGGCGGAAACGGCGGCACCGCCGGTGTGATCCAGGCGCTCGACGACCGCCACCGACAACCCCGCCCCGGCGAGGTAGGCCGCGGCGGTCAGCCCGTTGTGACCCCCGCCGACGACCACCACGTCATAAGTTCCGCGCCGGCTTAGGGGTGCACTCATGCGTCACTCCTCCGCTCACGCTCCTGTGATACTTCTACCAGCCGGGACACGGCAGTTTCGACTGCCAACCGAGAATAAGGGCGTCTCAGTACCAATCCGACTTCGCGGTACGGGCGCTGAGCTTTGGAACCACCTGGTTCAGGCTCTGGTCATGGCAGGTGCCAGCGCCCCGGTCTCGATCGCTCTCCCGTCAATGACCGCCCCGCATTCGGCCCGGCTCGCCTTTCCGCCGCGTTACTCGATCCCGTTTACTACGTCGAGCGATGCATCGTAAAATGTACTACGTGAAACGTAGTAACGATGATCCGGGGCACTGGTCCGATCCTCCGCTTCTGGTCCTGGCCAGCCTTGCCGACGGGGCCAAGCACGGGTACGCGATCACTCAGGATGTGGCTGATCAGACCGGCGTACGGCTCGGGCCGGGCACCCTGTACGGGGCGATCAGCCGTCTGGAGGAGCGCGGGCTGATTGAGGCGCTGTCGGCCGAGGGCCGGCGCAGGCCCTACCGGCTAACCGGGGCCGGCGAGCAGGTGCTGGCGGACACCGCCCGGCAGCTTCGCCAGGTCGCCGACCTGGGCCTGTCCCGCCTCGCGGCCCGCGGGATCACGGCATGAGGGACCCGTTGCTGGTCCGGGCGCTGCTCCGTCTTTACCCGGCCCGGTGGCGTGACCGCTACGGCGAGGAGTTCGCCGCGCTCCTGGCCGACATGACCGCATCTGCGTCTCGCCTGGCCCGGATCTGGGTGGTCGCCGATGCCGTCATCGGCGGTATCGACACCCGCCTCCGGTTCATTCGCGGTGAAGCGCTGCCTGGGCAGGGCCGCGCGACGCTCATGCGGGCCGTCCGTGCCCTGGCGGGCTACGTCGCGGCCGTCACTGGCCTGCGGCAGCTAAGGCGATGTGCCTACCGCGTGTACGCGCGCAAGCTGAGAGGCCAGCTGAAGGGACGGCCGGTCCCGCGGCATGTCGGCCTGATCATGGACGGCAATCGCCGCTGGGCGCGCCAGCGCGGCCTGGCCAGCGTGAGCCTGGGCCACAAGTACGGGGCCGAGCACGCCGAGGAAGTGCTGGGCTGGTGCGAGAAGATCGGCATCCGGCACGTCACGGTATTCATGTGCTCGGCCGAGAACCTCGCGCAGCGGGACAGTGCTGAGGTCGAGTACCTGATGCGGGTCATCGAGGAATTCGCGGCCGGGAAACTTGCTGAGGCACCCTCGTGGCAGGTCCACATCGCCGGGTCCCTCGACATCCTGCCGGACCGCACTGCCCGGGCACTTAAAGAGGCGGTCGAGGCCAGCCGGGACTGCGGGTCGGGGAGGCACGTGACGCTCGCGGTGGGATACGGGGGCCGGCAGGAGGTCATCGACGCGCTCCGTGCCCTGCTGTACGAGCACGCGGAACAGGGTGCGACCTTGGCCGAGGTCGCTGCGTCCATCGCCCCCGGCGATATTGCCCGGCACCTGTATACCGCGGGCCAGCCCGACCCCGACCTGGTCATCCGCACCAGCGGCGAGCAGCGGCTGTCGAACTTCCTGCTCTGGCAGAGCGCCTACTCCGAGCTGTACTTCTGCGAGGCCTACTGGCCCGCCTTCCGGGAGATCGACCTCCTCCGTGCCCTCCGCAGCTTCGCGGCCCGTCAGCGTCGCTACGGTGCCTGAACCGCACGACCGGCACCTATCGCGGTATTTTGCACCTACGGGTGATCTTGGACCACCTACAGCCTCGGCCTGAGGAGCCCGTGAATCGTGAACGTGTACGAAGCAGTGCGCTCGCGCCGGTCTGTCCGTGGTTTCCTCGGGCGGCCGGTGCCGGCCGCCGTGCTGACACGGGTTCTCAGCGCAGCCCTGCGCGCACCCTCGGGCGGGAATTTGCAGCCGTGGCGGCTCTATCTTGCTGTCCGGTTCCCGGCTTGAGGACCTGAAATCACGCGTCCAGCGGCGCATCGAGGCAGGCGACTCCGGCGATCCCCTTGAGGTCCAGCCCTACCCGGCCGATCTTCCCGCCGTCTATGCGCAGCGGCTCGCGGACATGGGCGAGCGCCGCTATGGCGCAGTCGGCATCGCCCGAGGGGATACAGAGGGCCGGGCGCGGATCCGTGCCCGCAACTGGGAGTGCTTCGGCGCCCCGGCCGCTCTGTTCTGCTACCTCGACGAGCAGATGCTCCCGCCGCAGTGGATGGACGCCGGGATCTTCCTGCAGTCCGTCATGCTCCTCCTGCGGGCCGAAGGCCTCGACAGCTGCGCGCAGATCGCCTGGGCGGAATACCGCCGCACCGTCGCAGAAGTCATCAAGCCGCCGGAGAGCCACACCTTGGCCTGCGGGATGTCGATCGGCTACGCCGACCCGCAAGAACCCCAGCCGTACACGCCGCGGGCGCCGCTATCCGAGGTCATCACAATCCTTGACGACTGAGCCCGTCATGAAGGAGTACCCGTCACCGACATAGGCGCATACCGCTGACCTGGAATCACCGCCCCCTCGACTGCCGCCAGGCCAAGGCCTGGACGCCGCTGTCCGGCCGGCTGTGCTGCTCGATGAGCACGCCCGCTCCGGCACCGGCGCTCGGGTGTCGGCGATCACCGCCCGTGTCGGGCAGTCCGGGCCGCTAACCGGTCAGGGCCACGACGGAGAATCGTGCGGAGACTGAGCCAAGTGGCGGCGTTCGTGTGCTGGAATGTCGGAGGCAATCGATACGATGTTCGTGTTGATGGGATTCGGTGGAAGATCATCCGGAAGGAGGGCCGGTAATGGATGTCTGTGGTCAGCCTTGTTCCGGCTCGCTGACGGATGTTGACCCGGATCCGGAGTGGGCGGAGTACGTGGCGTGGCTGGACCGAGAGATCGCCGCAGGCCGCGATCCCGACGCGGGCCAGGAGCCGGAGGTGTGGGAGCTGGGGGATTGGGAGTCCTGCGAATCTGCGGCACTACCCATCCCGCCCGCTGTGCCGGTGACGTCTGCCGTCGGCGGCCGTCGGCGGACCGACGCAGGGCTGCGGTTTGGTCCGGGAGGGGATGCGGAGGTCCTGCCGCCTGGGCCGCTGCTGGTTGAGCTGACTGAGGAAGCGGCTGGAGACTTCGGGGGACTGTCGGATCGTGAGCTGATCGGGGTTCTTCAGGCGGCACGCCGTCAGGAGATCCGCGAGAGCTACAAGCAGGTGCTGGCGGTTGCCGAGTTCGCCCGCCGACGCCAGGCCGCCTTCGAGACAGCGAGGGCTCGCGGTGTGCCGGTCGGTTGCCTGCCGGGCGCCTTCCCCGGCGACGAACTGGCCATGGAACTGGTAACCACCCGGATCCAGGCCGGGCACCGGATCGAGACCGCGGCGGACCTGGTGACCCGGCTGCCGGCCACGCTGGCTGGGATGGCCGCCGGGCTGATCGATGAGACGCGGGCGGCGTGGATTGCCTACTACACCCACTATCTGACTCCCGTCGATGCGGCCCATGCCGACGCAGTGCTGGCCGCCGCCGCACCGGACCTGCGCGCCGACTAACTGGCCCGCAAGGCGGCCGCCCTGGAGATGCGGCTCGACCCGGCCGCGGCCCGGGCGCGCAAGGAACACGCAAAGCGCACGGACCAGCGGGTGGAGGCGCGCCGAGAGGCATCAGGTAACGCTTCGCTGGCGGCCCGGGAGATGGATACCACCGAGGCGATGGCGTCCAAGGCCCACATCGACGCGATGGCGGCCGCGCTGCGCAGCGGCGGACTGGACGCCCCGCTCGGTGCATTGCGGGTACTCGCGCTGGGCGACCTCACCCAGGGCCGCAACCCCCTGGACCGCCTAAACCCGGTGCCGGCCGAAAGCGGTCCGTCCCCAGCTTCGTCTCCGTCCCCAGCTTCGTCTCCGTCTCCGTCCGTGTTCCCGTCTCCGTCCGTGTTCCCGTCTCCGTCTCCGTCCCCGTCCATGTTCCCGTCTCCGCCCCTACCGCCCACGGGCAGCTCAGGGGAGGCCGAGGCCGGCAACCCTGATCCCGGCTGCCCCGGCAAGGGCCGTGGGCCAGAACAGGAAGCGGAAGAGGCCGAAGACGCTGAGGGCGCTGGGTACGACGGTCCGCTAGCCGATGACCCGGCCTGGACCGCGCCCGGCCGTCCCGTCCACTTCACCGGTCCCGCACCGCTGCCTGCCGTCATCAACCTCATCGTGCCGGCCGCCACCCTCTTTGGCTGGGGCACCGCTCCCACTCAGGCCGGTAGTTGGGGCCTGCTCGATTGCGGGGAAACCCGCGCCGTCGTCACGGCGGCATCCCGCCACCAGGCAACCCGCTGGTGCGTCACGCTGACCAACGAAACCGGACAGGCCGTCGCCCACGCGTGTGCCTCCGGGAGCCACCCGTGGAACCTCGAAGACCTCCCAGCCCCGGACGATCCGCCCGATTCACCCGCTCCTCCCGATCACCATGATCCTCCCGATCACCCCGACCCCGACGGGAGCACCCCTACCTCATCCCGGCAGGCACGGTTGCGCGCCATGCTGACCAGTCTGAACCTCACCTTCGAGCCGGTCGTACAGGACACCTGCGACCATGCGCACGCCGAAGACAGGTACACACCCAGCCGCAAGCTGAGGCACCTGATCCGTGCTCGCACCATCACCTAATGGGACGCCCCCGGCTGTGCCGCCCAGGCCGTCGACGCCGACCTCGACCACACCGTTGCGTATCCTGGCGGGCCAACCTGTCAGTGCAACCTCGCCCCCCGGTGCAGAACCCACCACCGCTGTAAGCAGGCTCCCGACTGGAAAGTCGAGCAGATCAAGCCCGGAATAAGCCGCTGGACCCTCCCGTCCGGCCGCACCCGGACCACCGCCCCTACTACCTACGACAGCTAGCAACGGTCCGCCTATGAGAGCTGGTACCAGCCCCGCTTAGGCGCTACTCGAGACACAGGTCATGGGCTCTCAACGTCCGCCGGGCCAGGGGTGAGTTGGGGCATGACCTCGGCTGCGATCCACTCCATCGCCTCCTCCATGTGCTCGGCCGCTATGGGCAGCCATATGGTGCAGGCGGATGTGATAACTGATGGTTATGGACGTGCACGGGCGGGATCTTCGGTACTTCGTAGCGGTCGCCGATGACCTCCACTTCACCCGGGCGGCCGAGCGGCTCTTCATCTCCCAGCCGGCGCTGAGCAAGCAGATCAGGATGCTGGAACGGCAACTGGGCGCACCGCTGTTCGACCGTGGCCGCGAGGGCGTGCGACTGACCCCGGTGGGGGAGGCGCTGCTGCCCCATGCCCGCCGGGTCCTGGCCGCCTGGGACCTTGGCTGGGCGGAGGCCGAGCGGGCCAAGAGCAGGCAGCGGGCGACCCTGGTAGCAGGGATGAGCACCAGTCCGGGGCGCGGCGGCCTGCTGCCCGCGATCCGGTCCCGGTTCAGCGCTCTCCACCCGGACGCAACCGTGCAGCTACGGCAAGTCGGCTGGGACGACCCGACCGCCGGGCTCGCCCACGACACTGTCGACGTGGCCTTCGTCTGGCTCCCGCTGCCCGACCCTGGGCGCTACCAGTGGATCGTGGTGGCCGAGGAACAGCGTCTGGTCGCCCTGCCCGACAGCCACCCGCTGGCCGGCCGCGACGTCATCGACTTCGCCGACCTGCTCGATGAGCCGTTCCTCGCGCTGCCCCGGGGCGCCGGACCGCTGCGGGACTACTGGCTCGCCGTCGATGCCCGCGGCGGCAGTGCCCTGCGGATTGGCGCAGAAATCGCCAGCACCGACGAGACCTATGAGGCACTGGTCGACGGACGGGGCGTGTGCCTGCTGGCAGCCGGCAACGCACCCCTGGTCAGCCTGGGCGGCGTCACCACCCGGCCGGTAACCGGCATAGCACCCAGCCAGCTGGCACTGGCCTGGCGCGCCGACGACACCCGCCCGCTCATCCTGGACTACGCCCACGCCTGCCGCCAGGCCACCCGCCGCTGAATCTTCTGCCCTAGCCCCTAATCCTTCGTGATCCCGGTTCTTTCCGGGGCGGCAGCCGGAAAATGATTGGCCCTCGGGTCTGTCCGTCACGCACGATAGCCAGTGGGTGGCTGCTCGGAATGGGGAGAGGGACGGTGGCGGAACCTGAGGATGGCGGCGGCGCGCCGCACCGGAAACGCGCGGTGCTGCTCGTGCTGCGCTACTACGCGGGGCAGATGACGCTGCTGCGGCGCTTCACGCTGCCGGGGATGCTGCTGCCCGCGCTCGGCTCCACCGGCATCAATTACGTCGCGCCGCTGATCGTCGCGGCGCTGATCGGCCGGTTCACTGTCCATGGGGCCGTCACCGCGCGCGAGGCCCTGCCGTACGTGCTCGGCTTCGCGGGCCTGCTGCTGTTTTCCGAGGTGCTGTGGCGGATCGGCCTGCACTGCATGAACCGCCTCGACGGCCGCGCCATCGAGAACCTGTACGTGATCGGCATGGACGAGCTGCTCGCGAAGGATTCCGCGTTCTACCACGACAACTTCGCCGGGTCGCTGACCAAGCGGGCGCTGAGCTTCGCCACCCGCTTCGAGCAGTTCGCCGACACGCTCATGTTCAACGTCGTCGGCAACCTGGTGCCGATCGGGTTCGCGTGCGTGATCCTGTGGCGCTACAGTCCCTGGCTCGTCGCCGCGCTGCTCGGGCTGCTCGCGGTCACCGCCGTCGCGGTCACCCCGCTGATCCGCCGCCGCCAGCGGCTCGTCGACCAGCGGGAGGATGCGATCGCCCGGGTTTCCGGGCACGTCGCTGACAGCCTCGCGAACATGGACACGGTGCACGCGTTCGCCGCGGAACGGCGGGAGGCGGCCGAGCACGCCGCGCGGGTCGCGGAGCAGCGGCGCAGGTCGATCCTGTCCTGGGACTACAGCAACCTGCGGATCGACACGGTGGTGGCGCCGGTGTCGGTGGCGGCCCAGGCGCTCGGGCTGCTGCTCGCGATCGCGCTCGCCAGTGGCGGGGACAGAGGTGGCGCGCACGGCATCGAGGCGGTCTTCGTGTCGTTCACCTACTTCTCCAACGCGATGTCGATCATGTTCCAGTTCAACCAGATCTACCGGAACCTGGAGAGCTCGCTGACCGAGGCCGCGCAGTTCACCGAGCTGCTGCTGACCCCGGCCGCGGTGACGGACCCCGACGAACCCGAGCCGCTGCGGCGCGGGCCGTCCGGTGTCCGGTTCGAAGGCGTGGGCTTCGCGCACGCCGGCGGCCGCCCGCTGTTCACCGGTCTTGACCTGGACGTGCCCAGCGGGACCAGGATCGGCCTGGTCGGGCGGTCGGGCGGCGGCAAGACCACGCTGACCCGGCTGCTGCTACGGATGACGGACGTGCAGGAAGGCCGGATCCTCATCGGCGGCCAGGACATCAGCAGGCTGCGGCGGGCGGACCTGCGCGGCCTGATCGCCTACGTGCCGCAGGACCCGGCGATGTTCCACCGGACGCTGCGCGAGAACATCGCGTTCGCCCGCCCGGAGGCGAGCGACGCCGAGATCCGCCTGGCGGCGGAGGCGGCGCACGTGACCGAGTTCACCGCCGCCCTGCCCGACGGGTTCGACACGCTGGTCGGGGAGCGGGGCGTGAAGCTGTCCGGCGGGCAGCGGCAGCGCGTCGCCCTCGCCCGGGCGATCCTGCGCGACGCGCCGATCCTGCTGCTCGACGAGGCGACCAGCGCGCTGGACTCCGAGAGCGAGGTCCTCGTCCAGCAGGCGCTGTGGCGGCTGATGGAGGGCCGGACCGCATTCGTGGTCGCGCACCGGCTCAGCACCGTCGCCCGCATGGACCAGCTCA
Source organism: uncultured Actinomycetota bacterium (assembly GCA_963785645.1). GTDB lineage: Bacteria > Actinomycetota > Actinomycetes > Streptosporangiales > Streptosporangiaceae > Trebonia. The sequence continues at coordinate 646,616 of CAWAWG010000006.1, read as the reverse complement.
TCGTGCTCGACCGCGGCCAGATCGTCGAGCGCGGCACCCACGAGGAACTCCTCGACCTCGGCGGCACCTACGCCCGCCTCTGGCAGCACCAGTCCGGCGGCTTCCTGAGCGAAAACGAAGAGGCGATACCCGCGCTGCTCGCCGCAGCCGCCGGCCCGGACCGGTCCGGCCTGCGCAGCGACGGATAGGCCGGCCACGGCAGAAATCGGCCGGTACCGCTAGTTGCGCCTGATCGCGGCTAGCCAGGCCTGGACCTGCGTCGTGCCCTCCATTGGGTTGATCTCGAAGGTGTCGGCGGTGATCGACTCGACGGTCCAGCCGTCGCTGAACGCTGTGCGCAGCTCGTCCGCGCGGACGCGGCGCGGGCCCCAGATCCCTGGCTGCCGATCGCTGAAGCACATCAGGTAGCAGGTGCCGCCTGGTCTCAGCACGGCCGCGTGGCTGGCGACGGCGGGCTGGGTTGGCGTTGCCGCAAGCCTTTACGAGAGTGCTTCAGTGACTGCTAGTCAGTTTCTGGGCTCCACCAGGGAATACCTGGTGGGTGCGTTTGGCCGACTCTTATATCGGCGGCGGTTCAATATCACAGTTTATGTACTGCCAGTTTTGCAGCAGATTTTCATCTGGGTGCTCTGGCCCGAGGATGAGGATGAGCTTTTCCAGTGACCTCCTTCTGATCTGTTCTGCCGTGTGTACGACTCCTTCTTTTTGCAGAGTGACGGCGAGGTTGGCTTCACAGATCAATGTGTCAGGGTGCTTGGGTCCCCTGGATTTCTGAAGTGCGGCTATTGTCTCGTGCTGCAAGAATGCAGCCCGCTGAAGATCCAGGGTGTCGCCAAGGCAATTTGCGAAGTTGATGGTGGATGACAGCGTGAGCGGATGATCTGGGCCAAGGTGAACGCGCATCGCAGATACAGTCTGCTCGCCGAGCGCGAGAGCACCTGTTAGGTCGCCAACGCCGCGCATGCAAATGATCTGGCTATTTCTGGCCACCAGCGTGTGCGGGTGGTTGCTGCCGAGGGATTCCCGATAGCCGGCGTGAACTTCTGTGGCGATATCTAGCCCTCGGCTGTGATCGCCGTGCGCGGAGTAGTCGCTCGCCAGGCTTAGCGCACACGACAGTGAGTGGAGGGCTCGCGGTCCGTATATTTTCAGGAAGCGGCTATAGGTTTCCTCGGTCAGTCGCATCGCGTTATCGAATTCACCCGCTCTTCTCAGGGAAACGGCCAGGCAGTTGGCTGTGAACAGAGTTAGTACCCTCTCATCGCCAATTACGGCCCGATATGTGTCATAGGTCGCCCGCAGCAACTTCACCGACTCGCGCAAGGCCCCGGTCTCACGCAAGTCCCGGCCGAGTTCCGCAGCCGTCAGGAGAGTCGAGGGATGATTGGGACCGAACACCCGCTGCTGGCGTTCCAATGTTCGTTCGTCGAGGCGGCGGGCAGCCGCGAAGTCGCCTGCCAGACGCAGCGAGCATGCCAGATTGTGCGCAGCTGTTAGAGTTCGAGGATACTCCGCGCCGAACTGCTTCCTGAAGCTCGCGTAGGTTTTCCGGTCCAGAGCCAGGGAGCGGCGGAAGTCGCCGAGCCCGCGCAGATCGGCAGCCAGCCCGTAGGCGGTGGCTAGGGTGTCGCTGTGGTTGGCCCCGAGTACAGCCCGCTGTCGACCGAGGACCTGTGTGTCCAGATTCCTGGCCGTACTGAACCGGCCCTGGGCGCGCAGCATATTGGCGAGCTGAAACTGCACCTGCAACGTCTGCCGGTTGTCCGGGCCGAGATCGCGCGTCCATAGCCGCTGGAGACGGTCGGCCAGCACCGCCCCGGACTGCAGTTCGCCATGAAAGCGCTGATAGCGGAGCCAGTCGATGAGCAACTCGCGGGTCCGCTCGTCATCACACTCTTCCGCATGAGAGGGCTCAAGGTGCGGCCAGATTATGTCGTAGACCGACCAGTTCGCTGGATCGTCTGTATCCCCATAGCCGGGCCGTGACGCGGCCAAGATTCGGTGCACACTGTGCCGCGCCTCAGCTTGCTGGTTGGCGGTCATCTGTGAACGGATCACCGCCTGAACTAGCCGGTGCATCTGGACCGACGTGCTAGCCCGGTTCACCTTGATCAGGGCCAGACGGCCAGCCTCCCTGATCACCGTGCCGAGGGTGAGCCTGTCGCGCAGTGCTTCGTCAAGGGGTAGCAGCGCCGCGTTCATTTCATCCCCGTACAGCAGGGTCGCAGAGATCGGCTCAGGCGAGCAGAATGCCAGAATCTGCAAGAGACGCACGGCCGCTGGGGCGCGCTCCTTCAGCCGCTGCAGCGAGAGGTTCCAGGTCGCTGCTACCGGCATTGCGTAACCGAACGGTTTACTCAGCCCCAAGGCATCAGCGGCCTGCCTCTCCAGTCGTTCAACGTACAGGGACGCTGGCATACCGGTCTCGGCTAGCCAGGCGGCGGCCTGCCCGACCGCCAGCGGCAGGTCGCCCACAGCGTCCGCTATTCTCGCTGCGCTGTCCTTGTCCAGCCCCGGAACATGCTGCATGAGGTGCGCAGTACTCTCCTCCCGACTGAACACGTTCAGTTCTACTGGGTGGGCGTAGCGTGTCCACGCATGGTTCCGAGAGGTGACGATGACGTGCCCTGGGCCGCCAGGCAGGAATGGGTCCAAGTCCGCGGGATCCTCGGCGTTGTCGAAGACGAGCAGCCACCGGCCTCCAGCACCACGGCGAAGCTTGTCCAGGGCAACGCTAGCTGCCTCAGTGGCGTTGTCGCTGGTCTGAATTCCAAGTCGGCTGGCAAGCTCGGCAAGTGCCAGGCTGATCGCCTGCGGCTGCTCCGCGGGTATCCACCAGATCAGGTCGTAGTCGCTCTTGAAACGGTGCGCGTATTCCAGCGCCACCTGGGTCTTGCCGACCCCGCCAAGCCCGTACAGAGTCTGTGCCAGGACTGCCGCTCTACCATCGCCCGCTAGCGCTTCATGAAGTCGTTCTATGATAGTTGTACGCCCGGTAAAATCAGCATTCCGGTTGGGCACATTCCAGATCTGCGGGAACGGTGGAATTAGGGTGCGCCTCCCATGAGCTTCCTTGACATCCAGTCCTGGATCTTCCTGTATTCCCCATAGAAGCGTAGCCCCGGGCTCCGGTTGATTAAGGAGAATATCCGTTGATCCTCTCGAAATCTCACTGAGCGCGTGGAAGACTTCCAATTCCAGGGTGTCACTTGATGTGAATTCACGGATAAGAAGCCCAGCCTCCGTTAGCCTTTTCCGGAATCCTTCCACCAAGCTCAGGTCGACGTCAGCCAGGGAAGCGGGACAAATGTTCTCCGCCAGCAAGAATGCGAGCCGCGGCAACCCGGCTGCACTGGCTGTCAGGAACTCAATTTCAGTATAGGAGAGGCCCTGCCCTGTCACGAGTGATCCGTACCGAAATCCAACGATCACCACATAGATATCACAAGAGCGCACCTGCTGCTGGCAGTAATCGGCCGGCATGCCGTCCCGTGCAGAGAAGTACCGCATATCTACAGGAGCCAGCCGAGCACGGCCCACAGCATCCAAGGCGGCCTGCACGAACGACCGCCCTTCTGGGAACTGTGCCATATCAGAGGTGTGGCTCAGAAAAACCTGGCGTGACTTCATTCACACCTGCAACAATCGCTACCTGTGACTTCCGTGTTCATGTTAAGACACTTGCCAAACCGGATCTCGTAACCGCATATCTAGAGACAAGACTAGCTTCCCAACAGGTGATTTCTCAGCTTGATTCCGTGCTCATCAACCCGCTGGACCGTGGGCCATCCAGGTTGACATTGCCCGCCCAGTTCAGACCGCCGTCACAGGCAACATCATCCGGCGGTGGGGCAGCAGATCAACCTGTTCTGCTCCGATAGCCGGAAGTTCTGCGATGCAGTAAAACGCCACGCCGAACAGTTGCTGTGTGCTTCCTTCGAGACGAGCACGCATGACGTGAGGTAAACAGAAAAGCCCACGGCGCCGAAGTCCGAGCGCCGAACGCGGAGTGAAGCAACCGGGCCCGTGCGGAGGCATGGTCCGCTAGTTGCGCCTGATCGCGGCTAGCCAGGCCTGGACCTGCGTCGTGCTCTCTATCGGGTTGATCTCGAAGGTGTCGGCGGTGATCGACTCGACGGTCCAGCCGTCGCTGAACGCTGTGCGCAGCTCGTCCGCGCGGACGCGGCGCGGGCCCCAGGTCCCTGGCTGCCGATCGCTGAAGCACATGAGGTAGCAGGTGCCGCCTGGTCTCAGCGCGGCCGCGAGGCTGGCGACGTACCGGGGCCGGGCGTCGTCGCCGAATATATGGAACACCCCGCTGTCGATCACGGTGTCGGCGGTGAGGGCGAGGCGGCCGAGGTCGAGCGCGTCCGCGACCTCGAACCGGGCGGTCAGCCCCCGCTCTGACGCTTTCGCGCGGGCCCGCGCGATCGCGGTCGGTGCGACGTCGATGCCGGTGGCATCGGCTCCGTGACCGGCGGCGAGCAGGGTGTTCTCGCCGGTGCCGCAGCCGGCGTCGAGAAGGCGCCCGGTCAGGCGGCCCTCGTCCGCGAGCCGGACGAAGGCGGGCTGCGGCCGGCCGATGTCCCACGGAGCCGGCGAGCCGGCCGTGTAGCTTGCGTCCCACTCCGGGTGCGCTTGTTCCGTCATGAGTCAGTCCCTCTCCGCGAGGTGATGGTCCCGGACCCAGTCTCTCGCGCCCCGGCCCTGCATTTGACGAAGCGGGGTATTTGAGCAAGCCGGGGCGTTCGCGGAATCCGTGCCGTGCCGTGCCGTGCGGCCGCGGCGCGGCGCTGGTCCGGCCGTGGTTCCTAGGCATCCCGGGTTCTCGTACGCCGCGCGCCGATGATGACGGGGATGACGGTCCAGGCGAGGAGGACGAGGGCGGCGGCGGCGGCTGGCATCGGCAGCTTGAAGTTGTTCAGGGCGATGCTTGAGCCGGGATGGGCGCGGGTGCCGGACTGCTGCCCGGGGAACAGGCCGCCGAGTGCGATCAGCAGGACCAGATCGCGGACAGAGCCGAGGAAGCTGGCCAGGTAGAGGATGCCGGTGGCGATGGTGTTCCAGCCGATGACGGCGACCAGGGTGGATGCGGCTCGCGCTGTTCATCAGCAGGAAGCACCGCAGCAGGCGCAGCTTCGGGCGGAAGGTCATGGTCAACTCATCACCTGCAGACCTGGGCCTGATCAGCTTGTACGGGATCCCCGTCCCTCCCAGGGCAGGAAAGCCCTGGCGGGGAAAGCCGAATGCCGACGGTGAACAGCGTCGGTGAGCCGTGTGCGGGAGAACCGCATGCACGGTTCGAGGCGGCGGGGACTGGAAACGGAGCAGACCTGGCCAAGGACACTGGGGTGGCACAACCGACCGGGAAACCGGCGGCCACGAAGGCCCCAGGCCCTAAAACCAGCGAGCCACCGTGCCAGTCCCCGACCCTACCTCGAGCACGTTCCTGCGGATCACCGCGGGGGTGTTGGTGGCGTAGTAGCCGAGGCCGATCATCGATATCCGCACCGTGTTGCGAGCGGCCAGCCGGCGGAGGTTGGCCAGGGCCTGGGTCTCGGTCCTGGCGGGGGCAGCTTCGCCAGCGACTGCGCCGCGTGCGAGCCGTCCGGGATCTCGGCCGGCAGCGCGGCCTTGATCAGGTCGTCGAGCGTTTCGTAGCCGAGGGTGGCGAGCATCGCCCGCTGGTCGTCGCTGGACGGGCCGATGTGCCTGGCCGCAAACGGATCAGAAACGGACAAATCGCGCTGCATTGAAGCCTCCCCAGCCCTGACTCCCCATCTGTCACCCATCGGCTTCAGATTTGCCTGTCAGGCCGGTCCCTGGTGCCTGAGAGGTAGTCCTCGTCGGCGACACGGCTTTCAGGCGCAGGCGGTCATGATTCCCAGAGGTAGGCACCGCCATTGCGCTCCATTGGTTCCTTGAGCGCGATGAGGTTCGCCGTGACATACGAGATGTCATGTTCGGCGTGCCATTCAGTCGGATACGCGGTGTATATCCGTGAACTCTGGAATTTAGCGGTTATCTCCGGTACGTACTTACGGAAGTTGGCCTCCGTGTAATACCAGAACGAGTTCTCGTTGTAGAAGGCGACGTGGGTCGGGTCCTGGAAGGCCCCCCGGCCGTCTGTGCTCGGCGTCATGCTGAGCAGCAGGCCGCCCGGGGCGAGTAGGCGATACAGCTCATTGATGAGGGCGACCTTGTCGGCGACGTGCTCCATGAAGTCGAAGGCACGGATCACGCCGACAGAGCTGTCGGGCAGGTCGAGCGGGTGCGGCAGCGTGGCGACTATGCCGACGTTCGGTCCGTCGTGCTGGTCAACCCCCAGGTACCCGTCAGGCCGACCGTGCGCTGCGCCGAAGTCCAGCGCCAGGAGACCCTCACGTTTGGCCCAGGCGAGCGCGTTCCCCTCTATGTTGCGGTCGTAGAGAGCGATGGTCTCCTGCTGGATGAAGGCGTTGGTCTTGGCGTCTCGCTGGGTGTTGTGCTCGTGCATGCGCTGCAGGTACAGACAGTCGTCGATGAGGTGGAACGGGCCCAGCTGGTACAGCCGGCACATCAGGTCCTGGTCGTCGAGGACGGTCCGTTGCGGGTCGTAGCCGCCGGCGGCCAGGTAGGCCTCCCTCGGGAAGGCCCGGACATGATTGGGCGCCCACCAGATGTAGGAGACGTTGTGCGGCGTGGGCGCTAGCGCGACCGCGTACTGGAGGTCCTTGCCATCGATGGTTATCTCGTTATACGTCCAGCCGGCGCTGCGGTCGAAGATCGAGTCGTCCCGGCTGCCATCTGCCCTGATCTGGGCGAAGTGGCTGTACAGAAGGGTGGCCGTCGGGTCGTCGGCGCGCGCCTTGACGATCGCTTCAAGGGCATGGCTCGCCAGCAGGTCGTCATGGTCGAGCTCGACGAGGATCTCGCCCTGCGCCTCGGCGCAGGCTCGCTGCTTCGCGTGGCCCACGCCGGCCGTGCGGTTGTCGGTGACCACCCGCACACGGGGGTCAGGATGGGGCGGCACCCAGCGGGCACCCTTGTTGAGAAGGACGATCCACTCCCAGTCGGGGAAGCTCTGCCGCTGGAGCGAGGCGTACGCCTCGTTCAGGTAGGTAGGGCGGTGGCTGGGAGTGAAGACCGACACGTAGGGCGTGATTGACGACATTGGGCTGATTTCTCGGTAACGGCTAGTTCTTCGCCGGGAGCTTGTACTTGCTGAGTGCCGGGTCAAGGGAGACGGCCTTGGCGTCATTCGCCTTGGCGTCGGCGGCGTCGCCCTGCTCGGCTTGGACCAGCGCCATCCGCAGGTACGCGGTGGAGGCCTTGGGGTCGATGCTGACGATCTTCCCGTACACGGCGATGGCCTGCTGCGGCTGCGAGGCCTCGAGCAGGATCGCCTCGTTGTACATCGCGGGCGTGTACGCCGCGTTGGCCGCGAGGCATTTCTTGTAGTAGCTGACCGCCTCGTTGGACTTGCCCGTGCTCTGGGCGATCCACCCTAGGTCGTAGTTGGCGTAGACGTTGCCTGGACTGAGCGTCAGCACTTTCTGGAAGGTAGTCGTGGCGGCTGACCAGCTCTTCTTGTCCGCCTGCTTAAGGCCAGACGACAGGAGGGAATTGACCTCGTTGCCGTCGGTCAAGTTAGCCGGGGCGCCCTTGGCCGCCGGGGTTTTGCTGCTGGCCGTGGTGCCGGCCGCGTTGGGCGAGGTGCTGCAGGCAACCGCAGCCGTGGCGGCTATCGCCAGGACAGCCGCGGAGATCATCGCGCGATTTTTCTTGGCGTGCTTCATGTAAATTCTCCGTCTTTCCCGTAGAGGGTTTCCGAGTCTGCTTCGGCCCCATATGGGGCCGAAGCAGACTCGGAAGGCGTAGGGCCAAGGGGCGGCCGAGACAGGCCGTCTTGCTGGGCCCTGAGCTGATTCCTGGAAAAGCTAGTTCCTGGACACGGTCATGTACTGGGGCCGCTGCAGACTGCGTAGACGGTCACGCTTGCGCCCAGGAGGGCCGACAACCCGACGCTGACCGGGTACGTTATTGCCCACCCGGTCGGCCCGGTGCTTGAGCTTCCGCCGACCGGTGCATCGGAGCTGTCGGCAGGGACCAGGGCCGGGAGGATGTTGCTGCTGAACGTGTAGCCACCGCTCAGGGCGAACGTTCCGGCCGGGCAGGACGCGGAGGCCGTAGAGAAGCCGACGGGCAGCAGGCTGATGGTCTGCGTGGCCGTCACGACACTCGGAGCCAAAGAGCTACCCTGCGCTCCCTGTGCACCCTGGGCACCTTGCGTGCCTGGGCTGCCTTGTGCTCCCTGGGCTCCGGCGAGACCTTGAGCGCCCTGGGCTCCGGGGAATCCTTGGGCGCCCTGGGCTCCGGCGGCGCCTTGGGCTCCGATCGCTCCTTGGACTCCGGGGAGTCCGGGGGTACCCGGTGCTCCCTGGGCTCCGATCGCTCCTTGGACTCCGGGGATGCCGGGGATGCCTTGGGTCCATGGTCCTGCGTCTCCGAGTCCCGGGTCTCCCTGGTGCCCGATCGCGCCCTGAACTCCGACCGCGCCTTGGACTCCGGGAATCCGGGATGCCGGGGATGCCTTGAGGTCCGATTGGTCCTGCGTCTCCGACGGGTCCCGGGTCTCCCTGGGGTCCGATCGCGCCTTGAACTCCAACCGCGCCTTGGACTCCGGGAAGTCCGGGGATGCCGGGGATGCCTTGAGGTCCGATTGGTCCTGCGTCTCCGACGGGTCCCGGTGCTCCCTGGGGTCCGATCGCGCCTTGAGTGCCTTGAGGTCCGGGAAGTCCGGGGATGCCGGGGATGCCTTGAGGTCCGATTGGTCCTGCGTCTCCGACGGGTCCCGGTGCTCCCTGGGTTCCGATCGCTCCCTGAGTGCCCTGAGGTCCGGGAAGTCCGGGGATGCCGGGGATGCCTTGAGGCCCGATTGGTCCTGCGTCTCCGACGGGTCCCGGAGCTCCCTGGGGTCCGATCGCGCCTTGAACTCCAACCGCGCCTTGAACTCCGGGAAGCCCGGGGATGCCGGGGATGCCCTGAGGCCCGATTGGCCCTGCATCTCCGATGGGTCCCGGGTCTCCCTGGGCACCGACCGATCCCTGAGCTCCGTTGGGACCCTGGGCGCCGGGCAGCCCGGGGACGCCCGGGGCGCCCGGGGCGCCCTGGCTGCCGGGGAAGCCCGTCGGTCCGCGGAAGCCCTGGACTCCGAGAGTTCCCTGGCGTCCGGGCTTGCCCTGCGGTCCTTGGGGTCCTGGGTGGCCGAGGTGGCCGGTCAGTCCGCGGGCACCACGGGTTCCGGTATATCCACGGGCGCCGCGGTAGCCGGTTGGCCCGCGGTAGCCGGTTGGCCCACGGTAGCCCTGGGGGCCACGTGGTCCTGGCGGGCCACACGGTCCCTGAGGTCCGGGGTAGCCCTGCCCCTCGGCCTCGGTATCCGGCGATATCTGCGCTTCCAGGCGCACGAGCCGCGGGCCAGGGAGCCCTGGCCCGATCCTTGCCCGCTTCCGCCCTGAGGTCCTTGCGCTCTCACCGGTCCGCTTGTGGTCTGGGACCGCTGGGGATTGTACCGCGCCTGGCCGGCCAGCGAAGACGCGAACCCCCTGAACGCGCTTGCCTGATCGCCATGCATTGTCGCCGCCTGGGCGACGCCCGCAGACGACATAAACATGGCGGCAGTTCCGATGAGGACTGCGCCACCGGCTCATAACCTCAGATCCCTTGCGCTTTCTTATGATCGCGCCACGCGCTTTGCCCCGATTGCCCATTCGCTCCAGCCCCCCGGTGGATCAGTTTCGGCAACGAGCAGTAAAACCGCCCTGCCTTTAGGTCACGGAGAGCGTAGCAGCACTGCAGGCCGCTCGTCACTAACTGTAGTTAGTGACGCGCCGTAAGCTATATCGCGACCCAGGTTAATACGATATTAGTCACACAATGCGCCCTGCGTACTCATCGCGAAATGGCGTGAGTCGATACATAAACAGACTCTGATTTCGCCAGGTGCTATCGAGAGTCTTGTCACGGAATTCTCCGCAGTGCGGCCCGATGCGCAGATCATGCTGACCCAGGTCGCAGACCCGTGGGCGTTCGGCGTCGCCGAACAGCTCGACCGTCGTCGGCGGTCGTGACCGGCAGACGCGAAGCAACGGTCCGTTCGATCCAAGGCTCTTGGGTTTGGGTTTGGGCGGGCTCGGTCTGCGCGGGCTGAGTTTCCGCGAACGACGTCGATGAGAAGGGCGCGCTGGTCAGCGACGAGCGGGCGCTGCTGGTGGTGCTCGCCCCGGCCCTGCATTTGACGAAGCGGGGTATTTGAGCAAGCCGGGGCGTTCGCGGAAGCCGTGCCGTGCCGTGCGGCCGCGGCGCGGCGCTGGTCCGGCCGTGGTTCCTAGGCATCCCGGGTTCTCGTACGCCGCGCGCCGATGATGACGGGGATGACGGTCCAGGCGAGGAGGACGAGGGCGGCGGCGACGGCTGGCATCGGCAGCTTGAAGTTGTTCAGGGCGATGCTTGAGCCGGGATGGGCGCGGGTGCCGGACTGCTGCCCGGGGAACAGGCCGCCGAGTGCGATCAGCAGGACCAGATCACGGACAGAGCCGAGGAAGCTGGCCAGGTAGAGGATGCCGGTGGCGATGGTGTTCCAGCCGATGACGGCGACCGAGGGTGACCGGCCGCGAGCCGGTGAGCGACGCGATGTCGGCCGCGAGCGTGGTCTGCACGACGGTGGCCAGGGCGACCCAGGCGGCGAACTTCAGGGCGAGGCCCGCTGAGGGGGCGGGGGGCCGGGCCGTGAAATGCGTAGGCGGCTGCGACGCTGATCGTGAAGCCGCTGAGGGTGAGGGCGAGGGCGATCGTGATCGCGGCCGGGATGCGGACGAGGAACAGGGCGGTGCGGGAGCGGCCGGTGGCGACGAGGTCGCGGAACACGCCGCTGGCGAGGTCGGTGGTTCCGGCCTCGGCACCGACCAGGATCGAGGCTGTGCACCTCGCCCGGCGTTTGCGGCCCGACGTCTCGCTTGTCGACATCCGCATGCCCGGTAAGGACGGCATCGAAGTCACCCGGGCCGTGGCCGGACCCGGCGTGCCCGATCCGCTCCGGGTCGTGATCGTGACCACCTTTGACCTCGACGAGTACGTCTACGGGGCCCTGCGGGCGGGTGCCGTCGGCTTCGTGCTCAAGGGCGCAAGCCCGGCCCTGCTCGCGGAAGCCGTCCGGGCCGCCCACGCCGGCGACGCCCTCATCTCTCCCCAGATCACCCTCCGTCTCCTGCGGCACGTCGCGGTGGCGCAGGCACCCGCGGCCCGGCGGCCCGTCGCACCGCTGTCGGAGCGGGAGATCGAGGTTGTCCAGGCGATTGCCAGGGGCCTGACCAACACCGAGATCGCGGCCGATCTCTTCATCTCGCTCAGCACCGTCAAGTCTCACCTGGCGAACATCCACAACAAGCTCGGCGTCCGCAACCGGGTTGAGATCGCCGGCTGGGCCTGGGAGGCGGGGCTCATCGGCCGCTAGCCCAGAGCCGAGACGGTCGGCGGCGGGGAGTCAGCCGGACCCGTTCTGACTGAGCAAAGAATTTCAATGGACAGTCCCATGCATCACCGGCAAGCAACCGACCCGCCGGAGGCGAAAGAAATCCTGCCCGGTCCCTGGCCGCTGTCCGACGCAGCGGCTGCGGGCCGTCCCGTCTGCTAAATCAACAGGCAGTCATCCGAACGAATACGGCTGACTGGTGAACCTCTCATTCCTGACCCTCGGTCGGAGACGGGGTCATCCGGGGGATCCTGCTGCCCGCCGCGCTCGCCCTGCTCGGCGACCGTGCCTGGCGGCTCGGATCCCCCGGATCGGACCGTCACATCGCGCGCGCCGGGTTGCCGCCCCAGCGTGCGTGAGGCGGCACGCTTTCTCCCTTCATGAGGAAGGAGTCGGGCCGAAGCTGCGCGCCCTGGCCCATGGTCACGCCGTAGTGGACGAGGGCCCCGGCGCCGAGGGTGCAGCCGTCTTCCAGGACGGTGTAGTCGGACTTGAAGATGCCGTCCTCCATCGAGTGGCACTGGATGACGGAGCCCGCGTTGAGCGTGCAGTAGTCGCCGATCGTCACCAGCGTCCGCTCGGCGATGGCGCACCCGTCGTCGAATACCCGCCGGCCGACCCGGACGCCGAGCAGGCGCCAGACCGGGCCCTTGAACGGGGTCCCGTCGAACATGCCGACGAGCGGCGCCATCAGCTTCCAGTAGCGCTCGTGCCACCAGAAGTACGGGTCGTAGATGGAGCAGTACCGCGGCCGCAGAGACCCGAATCGCAGCAGCGCCCGCTCGACCGTGATGAAGTACGCGAGGCTGAACAGCAGCGTCGCGACCGTCAGCCCGGCGAGCACGAGGACCGCGTTGCCGCGGTAGAGCTCCCACGCGCGCCATGGCGAACAGGGTGATGACGAAGGCGTGTGACCCACCGCACGGCCAGGAACAGGCCCATCGTGCCGAGGTTGTGCCGGTTCTTCGCCCGCAGCCGGCGGCGGAACTCCTCCCCGGTCCTGAGGTGGTCGAAGCGGTCGTCGCGGTGGCCGACCGGGGGATCTCGAAGCACGGCGAGCCGAGCAGCCCGACGTTGGCCCGGACCGGCCCGTCCAGCGGCACCATGGCCTTGGTGGCGATCATGCAGTTCTCGCCGGTCCGTCCTCCGGCCGGGTAGGCGACCGCGTTTCCGAGGAAGTTGCCGCGGCCCGATCGATAGCGGCGTCACCTGGAACGACGTGCTGGAGTAGTCGGCGTCGACGAGGGTGGCGCCGTCGGAGATCATCGTGCCACGACCGATGTCGATGAGGAACGGGTTCTCGTGCTCAAGGTCCGCGCCGAAGTTCGAGCCGGTCTGCTCGAAGTCGGGCATCCGGTAGCCGAGGGCGCGCAGGTAGGGCGCGACGTAGGAGCTGTCGCCGAGTGAGCTCAAGGTAGAACTCGATGTTGGTGAGCAGCCGGATCGCGCGGTGCGCCGAGTGGCGCAGGCCGTAGAGCGGGTAAGCGCGGCCGGGCGTGACGAGCCGGCGCAGCACGCGCGGGACCGTCATGACGACGGCGGCCCCGGCGAGGATCGCGCCGCAGAACAGCCGCGGTGGAGACGAGCAGCCCGTCCTCGTAGAAGCTCGCTCATCGTGAACCCCCGCGCGCCGAGGGCGGCCAGCGAGGCGACCGCGGGCACCCTGCGTGAGCCCCGCCACGCCGGCCGCGATCGCCAGCGGCAAGGTCACGAAGACCAGGCTGAGCACCTGCAGGCTGCCGTGGGCCGTCCGGCGCAGCCGTCCGCAGGGGATCGGGTCGACGGAGCGGTAGTCCACGTCGGTGCGCTGGGCGGGGGACCCGTGCCAGCGCTGACCGTCGGGCACGGCCTGGGACTCCTGCAGGGACGACGTGTGCCCGAGCTGGGACCCGTCACCCACCGAGGTGCCGATGTCCAGCACGGTGTGCTCACCGATCAGCGCCTCCCGGCCGATGCTGACCGGCCCCGTCTGGATGACGCCGGCCACGGCCCGGTACCCGGTGAACGACGATTCCTTCCTGATCACCGTGTCATCGCCGATGGCGAGCAGGTCGGTGCAGACCGGCACGGTCGCTGGAGAAGATGACGACGCGGCGGCCGATCCTGGCCCCGAGCGCCCGCAGGTACAGCGAGTAGACGGGCGAGCCGGTGAACAGGGCGAGCGGATTGGCCTGGATGAGGGTCTTCACCAGCCAGAAGCGCAGGTAGGGCAGGCTCCAGACGCGTGATCTCCCGCGGGCTTCCAACGGCCCACCAGGGTCCACTTGGCCAGGATAGGCAGGCCGCAGAGCAGGCGAGAACGCTCCGGCGCTGAAGGCCAGCGACCGCAGGTAGATGTCCCGCCAGGCCCGAGCTGCCGGAAATCCAGGTGAAGCCGTAGGACAGGACCGCCGCGGCGAGCCACGACCGAGGCGAGGAAGGCCAGCAGCTGCAGGGCTCCGCAGGCCACGTACTGCGCGGTGCTGGCGCGCGGTACCGTCGCCGGGCCCGGCGGGCTTGCCGGGCCGCCAGGAACCGGCGGGCAGCTCGGTGACCGCGGCCGCCAGGCTCCGGATGGTCGGGTGCAGGTAGACGTCCTTGACCGACAGCGGCGGCGACTCCGCCCGTTCCCTGGCCCGGGCGCAGAAGTGCGCGACCAGCAGCGAGCTCATGCCCAGGTCGTCGAAGAAGTGGCTGTCCACCGACACCTGCTTGAGCCCCAGCAGCTCCGCCAGCGCGTCAGCGAGCGCCTTCTCGCCGGGGGTGGCCGGCGCGACATAGCCCTGGCCGGCCCTGAAGCGGCGCCGAGCTGGCCGGCTCGGGCAGGTTCCTGCGGTCGACCTTGCCGCCGGGCAGGAGCGGCATGTCCGGCAGCTCCTCCAGGTAGGCGGGCACCATGTGCCGCGGCAGGCGGTTGCGCAGGTGCTTGTAAATGGCCTGCCTGTCCAGGGCCGCTTCCGGCGTGATCCTGCAGTGCGTGATCCTGCACGGTGTAGTACCCGGCCAGTTCCACGACGCCCGGCAGGGGCTCGTAGGTGGTGACGGCCGCCAGCCCGATGCCGGGCAGCTCCATGAGCACGGCTTCGATCTCGCTCAGCTCGATGCGGTAGCCGCGGATCTTCACCTGGGCGTCGGCCCGGCCGAGATAGACCAGACCCTCGGGGTCGGCGCGCACGAGGTCACCGGTGCGGTACGCGCGCTCCGGGCCCAGGGCCGCCAGCGGACGGAAGGCAACGGCGTCCTCGCTCCGCGTCCAGGTAGCGCGCCACGCCGACCCCGCCGATCACCAGCTCGCCGACCTCTCCCCACGGGACCGGCTGCCCGCTCGCGGGATCGACCACGGCCAGGCGCCACCCGTCCAAGCGGCAGCCCGATGCGCACCGGCTCGCCGCCGGACAGCCGGGCCGCGCAGGACACCACCGTGGCCTCGGTCGGGCCGTAGGTGTTCCACACCTCGGTGCCTTGCCCGCGCCAGCCGGTCGGCCAGCCGGCGCGGGCAGGCCTCGCCGCCCAGGATCAGCAGGCGGACCCCGCGCGGCGGGCCCGACGGCCACAGCGCCGCCAGCGTCGGCACCGTCGAGACCACGGAGACCTGGCGTCGTGCCAGCCAGCGTGACCAGGTCAGGGCCGGTCCTGACGACCGAGCGCGGGGCCGGCACCAGGCAGGCGCCATGACGCCAGGCCAGCCACATCTCCTCGCAGGAGGCGTCGAAGGCCACCGACAGGCCGGCCAGCACCCGGTCCCCGGGACCCAGCGGGTCATCGCGCAGGAACAGGCTCGCCTCGGCGTCGACGAACGCCGCCGCGCTGCGATGGGTTACCGCCACGCCCTTCGGGGTGCCGGTCGTGCCGGAGGTGAAGATGACCCACGCGTCGTCTTCTGGCGCCGGGCGCCGGGCACCGGCCTGCGCCGCCCCCGGCTTGCGCCAGGTGAGTTCGCCGCCGTCGCCGAGGATGGCGCGGACCCCGGCCGCGGACCAGACCAGCTCGGCGCGGTCGGCCGGGTCGTCCACGTCGACCGGCACGTAGGCGGCCCCGACCGACAAGACGGCGAGGATGGAAAGGTAAAGCTCGGCGGTACCCGAAGTAATGCGGATGCCGACCCGGTCGCCTGCGCCCAGGCCGAGCGAGGCGAGCCGGCTGGCGGCCCGCCGGGTCTTCCAGAGCAGGTCCACGTAGTTCAATACGGACTGGCCATCGTCTATGGCGGTGGCTTCGGGAAACGCCGCCGCCGTGGCCTCGAAGATCTGCCACAGCGTGCGCGGTTCCGTCGCCGGAGCCTCCGGATAGACCGCGACCGCGCCTGCGGCCGCGACCGCGCGAGTCAGGCGCGAAGACGCCCCCCGCTGAGCTGCCGCATCAAGAAAAGGATCAAACCGTGTGGTCGCCATGATGTTCCCCCGTCAACATGTGCACGACTAATGGGCCCTTTGAGCCGAATTGAGTCGCTTGTCTGCATGTACGCAGACCGGCGTTTATTAGATTGGTTATCCATGATTTTTCAGAGGCTGTCCGTAAGTTGTGCCTTCTGTGTGATCTGTGCGCGCGAGATTTATGCATGTGATTTTTGATGAAATCGATAAAATTGCAGGCTATGAGGCAAGTCTGCTGGTCGGCGCGCGCTGCGGCCGCCCGAATCGTCAAGGAAGCCGTTATTTGTCGACATCCTGGCAGTTCATGCCAGGAGATCATAGTGAATTCTGGACGCCGCAACATGTGGAATGACCAGAAGAAAAGATTTTCAATGATCCGTATGACGATAGGGGAGGATTGTACGACGACGGCTGGCTTGCGGTAGTTGAGGGGATTTGCGGGCCAGGCTGGGTCGGCGAACCGCGGCCGGCCGTGGGGCCGGGCGCCGCGGTATGGGCAGCGGACCCCGTCTCAGGTGGTGCTGCCGGGCGGAGTAAGTAAAAGGCGGGATAATGCGTTGTGGAGGCCGTGTCGCGGACGTGCGAGCCGGCCTTCTTTACCGAAAGGATTGCTCCAGTGGCTCTTAAGGTGCGTATCGGTGGAATTATGGTCATTGGGGCAATTGCCGCCGTCGGCTGCGGCTCGCACAGCTCCGATGCGGCCAGCCCGGCTGACAGTACGTCAGAAAGCGTAAGTTCGCCGGCATCGAGCCAGGCGCCCGCCTCGCCAACCGGCGCTGCCCCGGCGGGCGTGCCGTCCTGCTCGACATCGAATCTGCGCATCGCACTTGGCAACGGCGGCGCTGCCGCCGGCACCGATTTCACCGTCCTTGATTTCACCAACATAGGCGCGGCCTCGTGCACGCTTTACGGATTTCCCGGCGTTTCGCTGGCCGATCCGTCGGGCGTGCAGATTGGCGCGGCCGCGACCCGTAACCCGGCTAACACCCCGACACTGGTCACGCTCGCTCCTGGCGCCAGGGCAAACGCGACGCTGGGGGTGGCCAACGCGGAGAATTATCCGGTGCCGGCCTGCAAGCCGACGACCGCCGCTCAGGTCAAGGTCTACCCGCCGAATGAGACCAAGGCGATAGAGCTGCCCTTTACCGCCACGGGCTGCACCGTCTCGTCCGCGCACCAGCTGAGCGTCACCGCCGTCGTCGCGGGCGCGGGCCAGACGCACTAGGGCGCTAGCTGCGCTAGGGGCGGCACCAGGGAAGGCGGCAAGGTTTGTCGTCCGCTGGGCGCAGCGCTGCCTGCTCAGGGACTTCGCGGGCAGGCGCCGATCGTGGAGTTCTTCGCAGAATTGTTAATTTTCGTGTAAGAGGTAGGAAGATACTCGTCAGTAGCGCGTTATCGTGTGATAATCGCCGTGCTCTACCACAATGCCCGACTTGGAGACCACAAACTCAACCAAGTCACAGCAGGTTCATACCCAAGCCGCAGGTGGCCAGCATCGGTGGCCGCCGTAAACGTGAGGAGTGTGCCCCGAGCATGGCTCTCGCTGTTCGCTCGCGCCTCTGGGCCGGACTAGCCGCGGGGGTGCTAGCCGTCGCCGCACCAGTCGCCGCGACCGCCGGTACCGCCCAGGCGGCGTCCACCCCCGGGCCTAACACCCCAGAGAAAGTAGCAACCGGAATCCTCGCGTCGGCGCTGCCCGGAGCGTCGCCCTTCGGCAACACCCCGTCGAGCACCCCGGAGCAGGTCTCCTTCATCCTGAAGGAGCGCAACCTTTCCCAGTTGGAGACGTCAGTCACGGCCGGCCTGAACCGGTTCGACTCCGTGAGCCAGTTCGCCGGCAAGTACGGCCAGAGCCCGGCCGTCGTCAGTGCGCTGTCGAGCTACCTGGCCAAGTTCGGCATCACGACGTCGGTCTACCCGGGCAACGTGGACGTGTCGGCGTCCGGCACGGCCGGAGAGTTCGACCAGGCGCTGTCGGTGACGGAGAAGGACTACCACGTACCGGCGCAGCACGGTCACGGCGGTACCCCGGTCGCGGCCCAGACCTGCTACAGCGCCACCGGGGCGCCGGAACTGCCGTACGGGCTCTCGCAGTACGTGCTCGCGATCCTCGGCCTGACGAACTACTCGCCGTTCGTGAGCCACACCATTCACCTGAACTCCACGACCAAGCCCTCGACGGCGTCGTCCGCAGCGGACACCCCGGGCAATTACCTGCCGTCCGACTTTGCCGCTAACTACGGGCTGACGCCGCTCTACAGCAAGGCCAACGGTTCCGGTGAGACCCTCGGCATCGTCACCCTGGCCGCGCTCGACGTGGGCGCGCCCGAGTACTACTGGCAGAACGTCGCGAACGTCCCGACCACCGGCCGCACCGTTACCGTGGACAACGTCGACGGCGGCCCCGGCGCGCCGAGCGACGTGGCCGGCACCGGCGAGACCGACCTCGACGTCGAGCAGTCCGGCGGCGTGGCCCCCGGCGCCAACGTGATCGTCTACCAGGCACCGAACACCGACCCGGGGTTCATCGACGCCTTCTTCACCGCCGCCAGCCAGAACACCGCCAGCTCGGTCTCCGCCAGCTGGGGCGAGTCCGAGACGATCGTCGACGCGATGGTCGCTGAGGGCGCGGAGACGGCCACCTACGAGGCCGCCTTTGACGAGGCATTCCTTGAACTGGCGGACCAGGGGCAGTCGACCTTCGCCTCCGCGGGCGACGCGGGTGCCTATGACGCCTCGCCATCCAACGACCTGGGCACCACCAACCTGGCGGTCGACACCCCGGGAGACAGCCCGTACATCACGTCGGCGGGGGGCACTACCCTGCCGTGGAGCGGCACGCTGACCGGTCCCGACGGGTCGGCTAGCGTCTCCGTCGCGAGCCAGCGGGCCTGGGGCTGGGACTACCTGTGGCCGGCGATCGCGAGCACCACGGGCACGACCTTCGCGGCCGCTGCCACCGAGGCCGTTGTCGGCGGCGGCGGCGGGTTCAGCGCCGTCGAGCCGGAGCCGTCCTACCAGCGGCTGGTGTCGGGCACTGGTAACTACCACGGTGAGCAGTACCTGACCCCGACCAACTTCCAGACGATCGAGCCGGGCACGGACTTCGTCGAGCCGACATCCTGGACCGTCACCTCCACCCCGGCCCTGGTCAGCGGTCGCGGTTCGGGCCGGGCGGAGCCCGACCTGTCCGCCGACGCGGACCCGGAGACCGGCTACCTGCTGTACGAGCCGTCCGCCGCTCAATCGGGGAACCCGGTACTCGAGGGCGGCTGGGGCGGCACGAGCTTCGTGGCACCTCAGTTCAACGGCTCAACGGCGGTCATCGACTCCTACGTGGGACACCGCGTCGGATTCTGGAACCCGCACCTGTACTCCCTCGCCGGGACTTACGCCAGTCCCGTCACGCCGCTCAACCAGGCGAGCACCAGCAACGACAACATCTTCTACACCGGCAACCCCGGCGAGCTCTACAACGAGGCGACCGGCCTCGGCGTACCGAACCTCGCCAAGTACGCCGCCGACCTCGCCCGTTAAGACCGCACGAGGGAAGAAGCACCCGGAAGCGCCCTGAGCCCGTAACAACAGGGCGCATCCAACAAAAACCGGGCCGTTCCGCTCGTCGCGGTGCGGCCCGGTTTCCTATTTGGGCATTCGTTCCCGCAACGGGGCGAGGTGCTGCGGGCGTCCCCGAGCGCGCTGGATAGTTTTGCCCACTGGGATGTCTAAAAACATCCACTGCGGCACCCGTACGATGCGGGCCTCGGCGTTTCAATCCGTAAGCCCCCGGCTGTTACCTCCGACGGGAGCCGCCTGGGTTGGATGCTGTTACGCGGGCGGGGCGACCGGGGCGGTCTGGCCGGAGCGGCGGAGTGCCTCCGCAACGAAGCCGCCGGCCTTGAGCTCCTCGACGAGGTCGTGCAGGAACTGAGCGGTCTCCGGACGCTTGGTTTTCGCCGTGCCCACCGCCTGCGCAATCTCCATGAACCGGCCCGCGATGAGCCGGCAGGCGGGGTGCGCGGCGACGAACGCGGTCATCGGTTCCCTGATCCCGGCGGCGGCCTCCAGGTTCCCGGTGAGGAACACCTCGGTGCCCTCGGCGCCGCGCACGACGGTCGCGTGCCGCAGGGTGCGGGTAAGGAAGAGATCGTAGGCCGAGCCCCGCTTCACCCCGATGCGGACGCCCGCCCGGTCAACCTCGGCCACCGTGGTGAGCGGCGACTCCGCCGGCACGGCGTACACGCCTTCGATCAGCACATACGGCGCGGTGAAGGCGATATCTGCCGCCCGGGCCGGCTCGATCGCCAGGAAACAGATGTCGGCCTGCCCGGCGACCGTCGCCCCGAACGATTCGCGGGCCGCGTCAAAGCAACGGAACTCCGCGGCGACACCGAGCCGGGCGGCGATCTCGTTGGCGATATCGACGGTCACCCCGGCGGGGGCCGCGGGTGTGCCCTGAGCCAGGACCGGATTGCCAAGGTTGAGTGCGGTTCTCAGGGTGCCGGTGGGGGCGAGGTCGGTGACGATGCCTGCCGGGACATTCCGCATGGGGCCACGATAGCGGTGCGGGCTGCGCGTGCGACGCTGGCGTCGGGGACGACTGGATGGTCAGGGCACGGAACCCGGCCGGGGCAGTCGGCCTTAAACTGCGGGGATGCCTGGCTCAACGGATGGCCGTGACCCCGCCGCGAAATGCGTGTTCTGCTCGATCATCCGCGCAGAGACCGCCGCCACGATCATCTTGGAAACCGAGCATCTGCTGGCATTCCTTGATCACCGGCCGCTCTTCCACGGCCATACGCTGCTGGTGCCCAAGACCCATATGCGGCTGCTGTCGGACCTTCCGGCCGGGCTCGCCGCCGAGTTCCTCACCACGGCGCAGCGGCTTGAGCGGGCCGTGGAAGACGGCCTCGGCGCCGCGGGAAGCATGATCCTGGTCAACAACGTGGTCAGCCAGTCGGTGCCGCACCTGCACCTGCACGTCATCCCGCGCAACCAGAAGGACGGGCTGCGGTTCTGGCTCGGTCCGCGGCACCCCTACGACGCCGAGCACCCGGCGGAAGAATACGCCGCGAAGATCCGCGCGGCGCTCCCGCCCGCCTGACGGGCCGCGGCACCGGAGAACCCGCACCGGTCAGCCACCGAATGACCCCGCGGGACTTCGGCTGGCTCGCGGCAACCATGAAATCGCTCCCGGCCGGCGGCGAGCCCAATGCTTACCGACCCCTATCGTCGGTGGCGAGTCGGCCAGAGCCCCGCCCCGGATGGCGTACCGTGCCGGAAGGGCCGCCATGCGGCTGCCCCGCTGAGCCTGGCTCGACAGGTGGTGACCGATAACGATGCCTCTCCGTCGTTTTCCGCTGGCACTGGTGGCGACGGCCGTCGTTGCCGCCGTCTCGGCCTGCGCCGGGACCTCGGGGCAGGGGCAGGATGCCCCGGTGTCATCGGCTTCGCCGCCGCCGCCGGCCGCCCCGTCGTCATCGGCCACCACCCTCGTCGTGCCGGCGGGCGAAGGAGGCGGGGCGCTGTCCACCCCGCGCACGCTGACGATGCCCGCCGGCTGGACCGCCCGGGTGTGGGCCCGGCTGCCCGACGCGCGGATGGAGGCCTGGACGCCCGACGGGGACCTCCTGGTCAGCGAGCCCAACAACGGCAAGATCGTGGAGCTGCGGCCGGACGCGACGGGCACCGCGACCGTTACGACGCTGCTGTCCGGGCTGACCTCTCCGCAGGGCATGGCGTTCGCCAGGCTCAACGGCCGGTGGGTGCTTTACGTCGCCGAGACCGACCAGATCGACCGCTACCCGTGGGGGTCCGCTGGCATCGCCGGTGCCCGCACGGTGATCGCCGGCGACCTGCCCGACCAGGATCCAAGCGGCGACGACGTGCACCGGATGAAGGACGTGACGGTCGCCGCCGACGGCACGGTCTACTTCAACGTGGGCAGCTCGTCGAACGCCAACCCCGATGACCGGACGATGTCGCCGCAGCGCGCGGTGATCATGGCCGTGCGTCCCGACGGGACGGACCTGCGGGTGGTCGAGCGCGGGGTCCGCAACGGCGAGGGCCTGGCGGTGGCGCCGGATGGATCGGTCTGGACAGCGGTGAACGAGCGAGACAACATCCCGTACCCCACTCGCGGCCCCTATGGCGGCCTTAGCGACGCATTCGGTCAGGTCATCCGGGCCTACGTCAACAACCACCCGCCCGACGAGGTCGTTCCCGTCACCGCGGGCCGGGATCTGGGCTGGCCGTACTGCGACCCCGACCAGGACGATAGCCACCCGGCGGGGTCGCTCGCCAACATCCCGCTGGTCGCCAACTCCGTCACCAACCCGGGCGGTACCGCGCTGGACTGCGCGAAGCTCGCGCCGATCGAGGTCGGGCTGCCCGCCCACAGCGCGCCGCTGGGCATGACCTTCCTTGCGGGCAGTAAGGTCCCGGCCCGGTGGTCTAGCGGCGCCGTGGTAGCCGTCCATGGCTCGTGGGACCGTCAGAAGCCGCAGCCCCCGGCGGTGGTGTGGCTGGCCTGGGACGCCGCGAAGGGCACGGTAACGCCTTCGGTCACCCTGGTCGGCGGGTTCCAGAACGCCGACGGCACCTTCTGGGGACGCCCGGTGGACGCCGTGCCCGGTCCGGATGGCGCGCTCTACGTGAGCGACGACGCGGCCGGCGCGATCTACCGCCTGCTTCCCGCAGGCTGAGCCGCGAACACCCGGTGCGCTCCGCGCCGTCGGCGGCGGGTTTTCGGTCAGCTGGCCGATGTCTCCGCGCGCCCGATGCGCCACCATGGGGCGCGCAAGCTATCTCAGATCTCGCCGTAGGCGGCGGACGCGGCACGCCCCTTGGTCACGCGGGTCACCCCCGCAACCTCACAAGGAGCAGCCTGTGCTCGGTCACGTCCGGTCCGTCGACACCGTATTCACGACGTGTCTGCGGCTTTTCCGTGCCTACCCGATGGCCGTCAAGCGGCACTACGCCGAGCACCGCTACGGCTCGATGGTGCTGATGAGCCGCGACTCCGGGACGCCGCGGTTCTACGTGCTCATCATGGAGTGGGATGAGCAGTTCGTGCTGCGGCACTGGGACCGCCGTGACGGAGGGCGGGCGGAGATCAGACCGCGCGGCCCGGTCCCCGGTGAGGTCCGCCAGGTGATCGAGACGAGCGTCCCCGTGCCGCGGGACGGCGCACTGCTCGGCTGGCTGTCCGGGTGCCAGGTGCAGGCGGTGCTCACGGCCCACGGGCGGCTGCCCGAGCCGTGGGATGACGCCTCCGCCGTGCCGGGAGTCTCGGTGATGCCCATGGCGCAGAGCCATCCCGCCGAGTGGCCGCCGTTGACCGGAGGCGCGCTCGACATCGGCAGGCTGTGGGAGTACATCGGGCAGGGTCGGCTAGCCGACCTCGGGCCGCTGGTCGCGAGCTGGCCTGGGTGCGTGTTCTGGGTACCCGGTGCGGACGGAGTCGGGCCGCGACGGGCCCGCGTGGTGGTGACCGAGCGGCTGAGCACCGAGGAGTTCTGGCTGCCGGCGGGCGTCTACGCCGATCACTGGATGCTCCGCGAAGCCACTCCGGTGATGACGCCCAGGCAGCTGCTCGCGCAGCCCGGCGTGGTCGACCTGGCCGGCGGTCGCGGTCATCAGCACCTCCTCGGCGTGTAGCGCCGCTAGCGATTAAACAAAATCAGGCAGAAAGGCGCGTCGAGGCAGTTTTGTTTCCTTTTGTGCTGGCCGGTGGCGCACGGAGTTGCTACGGTTCCCGTGCACACACCAGCGAGGGGAATCGCCATGGCCGGGATGGTCTTCTTCACCGACAATTACGCGGACCGCAGCAGCGACGACGGGTATCAATTTGAGTTCTTCTGCCGTCGGTGCGGCAACGGCTACTCTTCGCCGTTCCAGCATTCGGTGACCGGCTTCGGCGGACGGCTGCTTCGCCTCGGCGGCGACATAATCGGCGGCCAGATCGGCGAACAGGCGTCGAAGCTCGGCTGGGACGCGGAGTTCATGCGCGACACCGTTCGCGGCTCGACCCGGGACAAGGCGCTCGCCAAGGCCGTCGAGCAGATGAAGCCCTACTTTAAGCAGTGTCACAACTGCGGCCAGTGGGTCTGCGACCAGATCTGCTGGAATACCGAGCGGGGACTTTGCGTGGGCTGCGCGCCCAAGCTGGACCAGGCGATGGCACAGATGCAGGCGCAGGCCCAGATCCAGCAGCTGAATACCAAGATCCAGTCGCAGGACTGGACCAAGGACATCAACTACCGCGACCAGGCGACCGGTCTGTGCCCGTCGTGCGGTCACGAAAGCGGCGCGGGCAAGTTCTGCCAGGACTGCGGTCACCCGCTGGCCGCCGCCCAGGCGGCGAAGAAATTCTGCGTGAATTGCGGAACCACGCTGGATGGCGCGAAGTTCTGCGGCGAGTGCGGCACCCCGGCTAGCTGACGGTGAGCTCCGCCCAGTACCGGCTCGTCGGCGCCGACGGCGCCGTGCTTGAGGCGGGCAGCGGCGACGTGGCGGTGGCGGGCGGGGTCCTTGAGCTTCAGCCCGCCGTCGGCACCCCGCTGCGCGTCCCGTCCGGCCGGATCGCCTCGGTCGCGGAGCCTGAGCCGTTTGTCGTCCTGGTCAAGCTCGCGGACGGGACCGCGCTCGAACTCAGTCGGCTTGGCCGGATGCGCACGCAGTTGCTCGAAGAACTGCGCGATGCGCGGGCTGAGGTCACCGCGGCGGAATCCGGAGCGGTGGGGGAAGCCGGCCCGATTCAGCGGAACGATTGCGGCTTCCTCGGTCGACCTCCACGTCTTTGAAGACGCGCTGCTAGTCATCGCGGGCGGCTACGCCGAGCGAATCGCGTTTTCATTCGTCACGGATGTGCGGGTACGCGACTACACCGTCATCCTCGACGTGGCAGGCCGGGAATCGGTCGCCGTCACCCGGCTCGGCAGCCGTACCAGTGAATTCGTTGAGTTGCTCGGTGAGCGGCTCAGGGATGCGCGGAACCGGACGGCCGCCTTCCTCGGGTCGCTGCTGCCCGGCCTCGACCCGCTCGCCCAGCGCGCCGCCGCGGGCCTGCTGCGCGACGGCGTGGCGGTGCCCGCCGGCGTGCTCGATGCGATCCACCGCGATCTCAGTGCCACCCTGCTGCGGGTGGCGACGTTGCCCGGCCGGTTCTCGATGATCGCTAGCGTCGCCGGCCAGACGGACCTGGCGATCGGCTTCAAGCAGGCGACCTCGGTCCGCCGAGGGGCGGTCGGTCTCACCCCGTGGCGCGACCCGTCGGTCACCCCGCACATCGGCCAGCACGAGACGCCGGGCGGACGGTTCGGTCCCGGCCTTGGCGGCGTGATGGCGGCCGGCCTCATGTCGGGGATCGGGCCAGGCGGCGGGCTCGGCGGCTACGGCGGCCCCTTCGGCGGCGGCCCCTTCGGCGGGTTCGGAGCCTACTGGGCGTTCGGTGCGCTTGGCGCTGGGCAGAACCGGAACACCGGCCAGCACCCGATGACCCCGCGCACCGACATCCGCTACGGCCTGCTCGCCCCCGAGACCGAGGACCTGGCCGCGCTGACGATATCCGGCGCCGAGCCGACGGTCCTGGCATTCGCCCTGCTGACCCCGGCCCGCGGCGGCGACCCGGTCGCCTACGAGGTGCTGAACCGGCCGGAGCCGGTCACGTACGTCTACCGTGCGGGCGGGCCCGACCCCCGTGCCCTGGTCAACCAGGCACTCGACGATGCCGGCTTCGCCCCCGCGGAAATCCACGCCGCGGCATCGGGCGACCTGACGGCGCACCAGCGCAGTGACGCCGGGGCCTCCCCGCTCGCCCGGGCCCTGGTAGCGGCGGTTCCCCGCGACCCCGACTGGCCCACCCGCCTAGCGGACCTCCTCGCCACCTGATCCCCGCTCTCGCCGAAGCAGCCACAGTTCTCAGCGGACGTTCCCGGCTGATCCCGCCAAGCCGGACGGTGCCCGCGGTACGTCCCCCTCGGCCGGTTCGAACGGCGAGCGGCGCCACGACCGTCACGCAGTCACTCGCGCCAGTCCCGGTGGTAACCGGGCTTGTCGCTCAGATGCAGAACCGTTGCTCTAGGTAACCAACTTTGTTTTGACTCACGGTGCTGGAGGGAAAGCAGGGAGTATGGCGGGCGGCGGCGTTCTGCGAGCTAGGTCCCACCCGGAGCGGCTGCGGGAAGAGCCCGGCCGGGTGCGCGACCAGCCGTTGGACGTGCGCAGCGACAAGGAGCGGGCCCAGTTCCTGGCCGTTGTCTCGCACGAGATGAGGACACCCCTGACCTCGATCATCTCGTTCAGCGAGCTGCTACGCGGTGAGTCGGACGGCCTCTCGCCCGACGGGCAGCGCTTCCTTGGCATCATCGAGCGCAACGCGGACCGACTGCTCCGGCTGATCGACGACCTGCTGATGCTGAACCGGCTCGAGGCGGGCGGTGTGCCACTTGAGCTGACCCAGGTCTCCCTGCCGGGCCTCGCGATGGAAATAGTCAAGAGCGCCGCTCCCATGGCGGCCAAGTCCGGCGTCACGGTCCACCTCGACGCCGGCCAGGGGCCGCAGGTACTCGCCGATCCCCGCCGGATCACGCAGGTCCTCGACAACCTGATCGGCAATGCCGTCAAGTTTTCGAACGTGGACGGACTCGTGCGGGTCAAGCTGCGCTATGTGCGTGGCACCTGGCGCATCGACGTCTCCGACACCGGGATCGGCATTCCCGCCGATGAGGCGGCGCGGCTGTTCGGCCCGTTCGTCCGGGGATCCAACGCGCGGAGCGCGGGCCTGCCCGGCACCGGCCTCGGGCTGGCCATCGTGAAGTCGCTCGTCGAGATGCACGGCGGCCATGTGAAGGTGGAAAGCGTCCTCGACGAGGGCACCACGTTCAGCGTGTTCCTGCCGACGAGACCGATTGTGCCGGCACGATGATTTGATGGGAGCACAGTGAGTGACCGGATACTGGTGATCGAGGACGACGCGGACATCGCGCTCGGTGTCCGGACGGTGCTCGACAGAAGCGGGTTCGAGGTGACCACGGCCGCCGACGGCCGGGAGGGCCTGCGCATCTTCCACAGCGGCCGCCCGGACATCGTGATCCTCGACGTCGGGCTGCCGGAAATGGACGGATGGACCGTCCTGGCGCGAATCCGCGAGCTCAGCGAGGTCCCCGTGCTGATGCTCACCTCGCACAACCAGGAATCCGACAAGGTGCGCGGCCTGCGCGGCGGAGCGGACGACTACCTCACCAAGCCGTTCGGCGCCGCCGAGTTCGTCGCCCGGGTGCAGGCCCTGCTGCGCAGGCAGCACGCCGCCGAGCCGCCGCCCGAGGTCTTCGACGACGGCCGGGTGCAGGTCAACTTCGTCAATCACACGGTGCTGGTGGCGGGTGCCCCGGTCGAACTGACTCCCACCGAGTTCCGCCTCCTCACCGCCCTCGTACGGCACCGCGGCCAGGTGCTGTCCCCGGTCAAGCTGCTTGAGCTGGCCTGGAGTGACCCCTTCGGCATCGGCCCCGACCGGGTGAAGTACAGCGTCATGCGGCTGCGGCGCAAGCTCGGCCCGGCGGCGGGCGACGACTCGGTCATCGAGGCGGTCCGCGGCTTCGGCTACCGCTACCGTCCCGCGCCGTAGCGGGGGGCTGTCCGCTCGCGTCCGCTGCCGGCGAACGAAGATTCCCCAACGGGGCCGTGAGTTCCTACAGTTGTGTCATGAGCGAGATCAGCAGGATTTTCCCGCTGCAAAGCCAGCCGATGGAGCCGCTGTGGCGGGAGGTGCTCGGGAGCCGCCTGCGGGCGCTGCGCACCGAGCGGGACGAGACCCTCGCGCAGACCGCCGAGCGGGCCGGGATCTCGCCGCAGTACCTGTCGGAGGTCGAGCGCGGCCGCAAGGAACCGTCGAGCGAGATGATCGCGGCACTCGCGGGCGCCCTCGACATCGCCGTCGCCGACCTGATGACCGGCGCGGCCGAGGATCTCCGCCGCGCCGCCATCATCCTGTCCGGCACCATGGTCGGAACCACAGCCGGAACCACAGCCGGCACCACGGGAAACACCGGCTCCATGGTCATCAGGCCTTCGAGCCAGCGCCCGTCCGGCCCGCTCGCCATGGCGGCCTGATCTGTTACCGGCCGGTGAGTATCTGGTCGGCCAGTCCGTAGTCGACCGCTGCCTGCGCGGTGAAGATCCGGTCCCGGTCGGTGTCGGCGCGCAGCGTCTCCACCGACTGGCCGGTGTGCTTGGAAAGCACCGACTCCAGCTCGGCGCGCAGCCGGACCAGCTCGTCGGCCTGCAGGATCAGGTCGGGGATGGTGCCCTGGCCGCTCGCCCCGGGCTGATACAAGATGACCCGGGAGTGCGGCAGCATGGCCCGCCGCCCGGGAGCGCCGGCGGCCAGCAGGACCGCGCCCGCGGCCACCGCCTGCCCGACGCACGTCGTCGCCACCGGGGCCTTGATGTACTGGATGGTGTCGTAGATAGCGAGCATCGACGGGATGTCGCCGCCCTCGCAGTTGATGTAGAGGTTGATCTCCTGGTCGGGACTCTGCCCCTCGAGGAAGATAAGCTGCGCGGTCAGCGTGTTGGCGACGCCCGGGTCGATCACCGTGCCGAGGACGATGATCCGTTCGGTCAGCAGGTGCGAGTAGACGTCCATGATCCGCTCGCCGCGGGGATGGTCGGCGATGACGTTGGGGATGGTGTAGCTGCTCATGCGGTGCCTCCGTTGCTTCCGGTCGCGCCGGCAGCGGTCGGTCGCAGCCCGAACTGCCGTTTCCTGGTCGGCATGAGCTGGCCGAGCGTCTCGGCGATGGCGTCGATGAATCCGTACTCCCTGGCCTCGGGCGCCGTGTACCAGTGGTCGTGCCCGGAGTCCTCGAAGACCCGCTGCATCGACTGGCCGGTGTCCTCCGCTATCAGTCCCAGGACCGTGTCCCTGGTCAGCCGCAGATCGGCCGCCTGCAGCTCTACTTCGACGGCCGAGCCGCCGATCCCGGCCGATCCCTGGTGCATAAGGATCCGGGAGTGCGGCAGCGCATACCGCTTGCCCTTGGTCCCGGCCGACAGCAGGAACTGGCCGGCGCTGCACGCGATGCCGAACGCGAGCGTCGCCACGTCGCACGGGATGAGCCGCATGACGTCGCGGATCGCGAGCATTGACGGCACGGAGCCGCCGGGCGAGTTGATCCAGAGCCCGACGTCGGCGCCTGTGTCCTCGTCGGCGAGGGTAAGCAGTTGCGCGGCGAGCAGGGTGCCGTTGTCGTCGTCGAGCACGCCGTCAAGGACAAGCACGCGGCGCTGGAGGAGGGACAGCCGGAACTGTTCGGTGAACTTCGGGATTTTCGATTCCTGAGCCATGCCACCAGCCTGCGCGATGAGCAACCGCCACGGGGGGCCGCGCTGCCGTCAGCAGATCCGCCGCAAGCAGCGAACCCCGCCGCGTTCAGTCCCGCCAATGATGCGGGATACAGGTGCCCCTAGGGCGGTGCTGTTGATTTAAGGGCAGCGTGGGTTTCCTGTGGACCGCGTGACCAGCCGCCGGCCGTCACCCGTCGGCCCGCCCCGGGCGGGCGGCACCATGATCGCAAGGTTTTCGCTTTACTGGTCGATAAAGCAGGCTATAACCTGCGGAATCTCCGCGTTAATGGGCTGGGGCGCGGGAGTGGCTGGATCTTCCGGACATACCAGGCATGCGCCGGGGCCGCGCGCGGGGCGGCAAGATCGTTAGTCAACCACATCGCCCCATAGGGCAAGAAGTACCGCATCATCTCCGGGGCCGTCCCGCTGGCCACCGTGGCGCTCGCGCCGTTCGCGGTGCCAGCCTCCCGGTCTCAGCGGCGAGATAATCCGGGACCGGGTCGAATACACCGCGAGCAGCCTGGCCGCCGCGCCCGCTTCACGCGGTAGTCCGGACGCTGCTTGTTTCCCCAGGGTTCCCGTTTGGGCAGGCCGAACGTCCGTGCTTCGCTGGAAATGCGAAGCACGGACCCGTTCTGATGAATCTTCCGCTGGCTGCTTACCTAGGCGCGTACCGCTTGCTCGAGTACCGCCCCGGCCGCCAGCAGCCGCTCTTCGCTGTTGCGCGGGCCGATGAGCTGGACGCTCGGCGGGATCGGGCCGTCGTAGTGGGCAGCCAGCGGGATGGGCAGCGCGAGCGACGGAACGCCCGCCGTGTTGACGGGCGAGGTGAGCCCGCGCAGCTTGAACATGATCTGCGCCTCGTCGAGCAACGGGGGGAAGCCGAGCAGGGTTGGCGCCGCGAGAACGTCCACCTGGCGCCACAGGCCGTCAAGAGTCTCCCGCCAGCGGGCGATCACCGCCTCGGCCTCGGCGACCTGATCGGCGGTGATCGCGGCGGCCTGCTCGAGTCGCTCCCTGACTTCGTCGCCGATCTGGTGGGCCGCGGTGGCGACCAGGTCCCGGTTGGCCTGCCAGGCCTGCGCCTCAAGGACGGTGACCGACGCGGTGATGATCTGGCCGAGATCCGGGATGGTGACCGGAACCAGGTTGAACTCGGCCAGGTGCAGCGCCTCGTCAATGGCGCTGGTCACCCGCGGGTCGGCCTTGGTCGAGAGCACGCCGACGGTTCGCGGCGGGGCGCTGGCCACGGTGAACCCGGGCTCGAGGAGCGCCATCCCGGCGGCGACGCCCGCGACGTCGCGGGCCATCGGGCCCACGGTGTCCAGGCCGTACGCCAGCGGCCGGACTCCCTCTAGGGGGATTCTGCCCCAGGTGGTCTTCAAGCCGGTGATCCCGCAACAGGCAGCGGGGATGCGGATCGACCCGCCGGTGTCGGATCCGTAGGCGATGTCGGCCTCGCCGGCGGCGACCGCCGTACCTGAGCCGCTCGACGAGCCGCCCGGCACGCGGCGCGGATCGAGCGGGTTGACGGGCGTGCCGAAGGCCGGGTTGATCCCGGTGATCCCGAAGGCGAGTTCGTGCAGGTTGGTCTTTCCGACGAACCGCGCCTGCCCGGCGTCCATCGCCGCCCGCAGCCCGGCCAGGCAGGGGGCATCGCGCCCGGCAGGCAGGGCGTTGTCGGCGACCGGCCGCGAGGCCGCCGTGGTGGGCAGGCCGGCCATGTCGATGAGATCCTTGACCGCGACCCTCAGGCCGGTGCCAGGCGTGCTGTCGGAGACGATCCAGGTAGCCACAGCAGACAGCCTATTGGCGAGGATGCGGATGCCTAAGTTAGGCATCCGCATCCTCGCTGAAGAGGCACCGCGAGCTAGGCCGACGGGTTGTACCAGGTCTGTCCCGCGGGTAGCAGTGCCGACGCGTCGGGCCCCCAGGAGCCCCGGGCGTAGGGCACGACCGGCCCGACGTTGCCGAGGACCGGGTCGACGACCCGCCAGGCCGCCTCCACCGTGTCCTGCTGGGCGAACAGCCAGCGCTCCCCGTTCAGCGCCGCCCCGATGAGCCGGTCGTAGGGGCGCATGTCCGCGCCGGGGTGCTCGGTGAACGTCAGATCCTGCACCTCGGGCTGCCAGCCCGCCCCCGGCTTCTTCCCGACCAGCGTCAGCACCGCCCGGCTCTCCGGGTTGATGCGGAACCGCAGCGCGTTCGAAGTGGTGGTCGCCTCGCCGAGCCCGAACACGTCGTGCGGCACCGGCTTGAAGTCGATCATCACCTCGGTCGCGGTGACCGGCAGGCACTTGCCCGCCCGGATCGCGATCGGCACGTCGGCCCAGCGCCAGGTGTCGGCGGTGAGCCTGATGGCCGCGAAAGTCTCCGTCGATGACCCGGGCGCCACCCCGGCGACCGACTGGTACCCCTCGTACTGCCCCTTGATCACGTCGGCCGGGGTCAGCGGCCGCAGCGCGGCGACGACCTGCGACTTCGCCGGGACCCAGGAGTCGAGCCCGGCGCCGTCCGGCGGATCGGCGAGCACGGTGGCGAGCACCTGGAGCATGTGGTTCTGGATGACGTCCTTGATCGCCCCGGTCTTGTCGTAGAAGCTGCCCCGGTCGGCGACGTCGAACGCCTCGGCCATCGTGATCTGGATGGACCGCACGTAGTTCCGGTTGAGCAGCGGTTCGATGATCGAGTTCGCGAACCGGGCAAACATCAGCGATTCGACCGGGTCAAGCCCGAGCCAGTGGTCGACCCGGTAGACCGTGTCCTCTGGGAAGTACTTGTGGATCGTGTCGTTAAGTGCCTGCGCCGACTCGAGGTCGTTGCCGAACGGCTTCTCCACCATGACCCGCGACTGCGCGGCGAGCCCGACCCCGGCGATCCCCTCGGTGATCCGACCGAAGAGGAACGGCGGCACCTCCAGGTAGTACAGCATCCGCTTGGCATCGCCGAGCGCGGAGGCCATCGCCTCATAGGTGGCGTGGTCCCCGAGGTCGCCGTCGACGTACCTGAGCATGTCGAGCAGCTTGACCGCGGCGGGCGCGGCCGGGTCCATGTTGTTAAGCTTCAGCGACGCGGCCGCGTAATCTCGGAATTCGGGCAGGCCCCAGCCGCTCTTGGCGACCCCGAGGACGGGCACGTCGAGCACGCCGCGTTCGACTAGGCCCACGAGCGCGGGGAACGTCTCCAGCTTCGCCAGGTCCCCGGTTGCACCAAAAATCACCAATGCGTCGACTTGGTCAGCACTCATAGTGAGTCATCCTGCCAGTCGGCTTGCCGCGAGTTACACCAGACGAGGGCTTCCGGCAGGTTAACTTTTGGCTAGCAGCCGCACGCCGCCCCGCACGCCGCCCCGCACGCCGCCCCGCACGCCGCCCCGCACGCCGCCCCGGCGCCACCCCGGGCGCCGTCGGTGGCAGGAGACAGGTCGCGGCTTCGCCTGTATCGACACGCGCATATCCGCGGTGGCCGGTGGGTAGCCTGAACACGCTGCCGGCACAGGGGAGATTGAGCCATTTCGTCACTTATGCACCGTATTGGCGCGATATGGAAGACGCATCACCCACAGGCATCGAGGCTGTTGCGCGGGGCGAAGACGGCGGCGTTTTACGTTTTCACCTTCGCGGTGGTGGCCGCCGGCGCGATCTGGCTGGCACTGCGGGTGAGTCCGCTGCAGACCGTCTCGGCGGCCGGCCAGACGGCCCAGGTCGGCGCGACGCTGCCGAACGCGAGCCTGAGCGGTCCGGGTGAACTTGACCTGTTCGGCCAGGTGATGACGACGAAGCCAGACTTTACCGGGCCGATCAGGCCGAAGCTGGCGCTTGAGCACATCACGATCGATCCGCAGGTGATCCAGGTGCTGCGCGCCGACGGGCCATCGAAGGTCGAGCTCACGCTCAGCCAGCAGCTCGCGTCCGGCTGGGAGCACTATTTCCTTTGGGAAACGCTGATCGCGATCGGGTTCGCCGTCGTCCCGCTCGTGGCGATCGCCGCCGTGCGCAGGCGCCCGGCGATCTGGAAGCTGCTCGCCGGCGGGATCGCGGTGGTCATCGCGGTGAACCTGGGCGGTATCGCGCTGACCGCGTCCGGGACGCCGAAGGTGCTGCGCAGCGTCAAGACGCTTGACGACCTGGTGGGGGTGGACCCGACCAGCGGGGCGATACCGGTCGGCGCGCCTCAGCCCGGAGTACAGGCAGTGGTGATCGGCGACTCTACCGCCTCGGGCTGGGGCCTGCCCTGGGGGCCGAAACCGACCCCGGAGGACGAAGCGTGCGGTCGCTCACCGGAGTCCTACGCGCAGGACCTGGCGGCGGCCAACCAGTGGAACGTGCTCAACCTGGCGTGCGGCAGCGCGACGATCGAGGACGGACTGCTCGGCCCCGAGGTGCTCTACAACGGAGAGGTCGCACCGCCGCAGTTGCCGCAGGCCGCGGCGGCAACGCACGCGAAGCTGATCATCGTCAGCGTGGGAGCCGACGACCTCTCCTGGTCGGTGATGACCCAGCTGTGCGCGGCGCAGGCCGTCTGCGACGACGGGGTCTCCTCCGCGTATTTCACGCAGCTGCTCAACACGTTCACCAGGAACTACTACCAGCTGCTGAGCGACCTGGACGGGCTGCCGGGGCAGCCCGCGGTGCTGGTGAACCAGTACTACTCCCCGTTCGGAACGAACCTGAGCTGCCTGCAGAAGTACGGAATGTCGGCCGCGAAGGTCAAGGTGCTGCTCGCTCGCCTGGACCAGCTGAACAAGGTGCTGCAGCAGGGCGCCGACCTGTTCGGGTTCGGTGTGGCCGCGCCCCGGTTTACCGGGCACGAGCTGTGCACGTCCGACCCGTGGGTCCAGGGGCCGTCGGACCCGGCCCCGCTGCACCCGAACGCGGCCGGCGAGCTGGCCATCGCCCTGGCCGACCAGCAGGTGTTCCCGCTGCTCGCGCCGTCACCGGTGCAGCTACCGTCCCCGTCTCCGTCCCCGACGACCAGCCCCGCCCTCGGCTAACCCGGTCTTGCCCTCCAGGGCGCGCCGGGTGAGGACGCGGGCGAGGTGCTGCCGGTAGTCCACGTCGGCGTGGAAGTCGTAGCCGGGTGAGGTGCCCTCGGCCGCGAACTGAGCCGCTTCCGCGGCCGACGCGCCCGACTTCAGCGCCTGCTCGGTCGCCGTGGCACGCAGCGGCGTGCCGCCCATGGAGGCAAGCGCGACCCGGCCGCCGTAGGCGGCGACGCCGACGATCGCCCAGTCGTTGGCCCGGCGGACGAACTTCTGGTAGCCCCACGGGGTCGAGCCGCCACGCGGCACGCGGACCGCGGACAGCAGCTCGTCCGGGCCCAGTACCGACTCGAACGGGCCGGTGAAGAAGTCGTCCGCACCGACCGTCCGCGCGCCCGACGGCCCGGTGATCTCTATCGAGCCGCCGATGGCGACGAGGGTCATCGGCAGGTCGGCGGACGGGTCCGCGTGCGCGAGCGAGCCGCCGATCGTGCCCCGGTGCCTGATCTGCGGGTCGCCGACCTGCGCGGCCGCGTACGCGAGGATCGGTGCCTCCGCCCGCAGCAACTCGGACCCGGCCAGCTCGGCGTGCCTGGTGGTCGCCCCGATGACCACCTCGTCGCCCACGATCGCGATCCCGGCCAGCTCGGTGACCCGCGCGATGTCGATGAGCACCGCGGGCTGGGCCAGCCGCACCTTCATCATGGGCAGCAGCGAGTGGCCGCCGGCCAGCAGCTTCGCGTCTTCGCCGTGCTCGGCCAGCAGGGCCAGCGCGTGCGCGGCGGAGTCGGCGACCTCATAGTCGAACGACGCGGGGATCATGCGTTCACCTCGGTCGGGGACCCCGTATCGGCCGGAGAACCGGCGTTTCCCGCGGTCCCGCTGGCGGAAAGCCGGTCCGCGGCGGCGAGCACCGCGCGGACGATGTTGTGATAGCCGGTGCACCGGCAGAAGTTGCCCTCAAGGCCCTCGCGCACCTCCTGCTCGGTGGGCGCCGGGTTCTCCGCGAGCAGGCTGGTCGCGGCCATGACCATGCCGGGGGTGCAGAAGCCGCACTGCAGGCCGTGGTTCTCGCGGAAGGCCTGCTGCACGACGCCGAGGCTGCCGTCCTCGTTGACCACGCCCTCCGCCGTGGTCACGGAGCGGCCGTTGGCCTGGACGGCGAGCACCGTGCAGGACTTGACCGACTCGCCGTCGAGCAGGACCGTGCAGGCACCGCAGGACGTGGTGTCGCAGCCGACATTCGCGGCCCGCAGCCCGAGGCTTTCCCGCAGATAGTGGATGAGCAGCAGTCTCGGTTCGACGTCGTCGCTTCGCCCGGTGCCGTTGACCGTGAGCTTGATCTCCGTCACCTGATCAGGCCTCCTTCGAGCTGTTAGCGGCGTTGATGGCCCGCCAGACGCGCTGCGGGGAAGTGGGCATGTCGATGTGCGTGACGCCGAGATGCGAGACGGCGTCGATGACCGCGTTCTGCACGGCCGGGGTGGCACCGATGGAGCCGGCCTCGCCGATGCCCTTGGCGCCGAGCGGGTTGTAGGACGTGGGGGTTTCCATGTCGACCAGCTCGAAGCTCGGCACCTCGGTGGCGGACACGAACGGATAGTCGGCGAACGTCGCGGTCAGCGGGTTGCCGTCGTCGTCGTAGACGACTTCCTCAAGGAACGCCTGGGCGGCGCCCTGGGCGATGCCGCCGTGCCGCTGGCCCTCGGCTAGCAGCGGATTCATCACCGTGCCGGCGTCGTCCACCGTCACCACCCGGCGCAGGTGCACCTTGCCGGTCTCGGTGTCCACCTCCACGACCGCGACGTGCGTGCCGAACGGGAACGTCGCTCCCGGCTGGGTGAAGACGGAACGGACGAACAGCCGCTCCGACTGCGCCAGCGACGACAGCGGAACGGACGTGTCCGGGTCGCCCTTGACGGTGAACGCCGAGGTGTCCAGGTCGAACTCCAGGTCGGACGGGGCGATCTCCAGGCTCGCCGCCGCCCGTTCGCGGGCCACGTCGAGCAGCTCGCGGGAGGCCTGCCGCACCGCCGCGCCGCCGAGCTGCAGAGACCGGGAGCCGCCGGTGCCGCCGCCCTCGGGGACCATATCGGTATCGCCCCACTTGACGGTGATCTTGTCGATCGGTATGCCGAGCTCGTTGCTGACCAGCATCGCCCAGACGGTCTGGTGTCCCTGGCCGTGCGGTGAGGTCCCGGTCAGGACCGTCGCGGAGCCGTCGGGGTGAACCTCAACCGTGCCGTTCTCGTTCGGGCCGCCGGCCTCGCCGCCAGCCCCGGTGATCTCCACATAGGACGACAGCCCGATGCCCAGCTGCAGCGGGTCGCCGTTCGCACGGCGTTTCGCCTGCTCGGCCAGCAGTCCCTCGTAGTCGGCGGCGGCCAAGGCTTTGTCAAGCGCGGTGATGTAGTCGCCGGAGTCGTAGACCGCGCCGAAGGCGGTCTTGTGCGGCTCGGTGAACTTGGGCAGCAGGTTCTTGCGTCGTACCTCGGCCGCATCGACCCCCGCGGCGTCGGCGAACAGGTCCATGGCCCGGTCGATCGCGGCGGCGGCCTCGGGTCGCCCCGCGCCCCGGTAGGCACCGACCGGCGTCGTGTTGGTCACCACGGACCAGGACCACGACTCGGCGCGCGGGATGCGATAGGGGCCGGGCGTCATCAGGATCGTCAGCTGGGGCAGGAAGGCGCCGATCTTCGGGTAGGCGCCGCAGTCCTGGAGGATCTCGATCCGGTAGGCCAGGACGGTGCCGTC
This sequence comes from uncultured Actinomycetota bacterium, assembly GCA_963785645.1. Classification (GTDB taxonomy): domain Bacteria; phylum Actinomycetota; class Actinomycetes; order Streptosporangiales; family Streptosporangiaceae; genus Trebonia. The sequence goes on along the minus strand of CAWAWG010000006.1, from coordinate 609,667 downwards.
TCTCCGGCCGCCGATCGTGATCTTGTGCTGCTGCGCCCGGCCGTGCGACATGCCGAGCAGGTTCTCCATGCGCGTCTCGGACCAGCGGGCGGGCCGGCGAAGCTGCTTCGCGATCCATGAGGTGACGATCGACTCGGGGTCGACGCCGAACTTCGCGCCGAACGCGCCGCCGACGTCGGGCGTGATGACCCGGACCAGGTCAGGTGCCACGCCGAGCCCGCTCGCGAGTGCGACCCGGGTGAGCTGGGCGCCCTGGTTGGGAATCCAGGCGATCAGCCGTCCGTCCTCCCCCCAGGTGGCGGCGGCCGCGCGGGTCTCCATCGGAGCCGGTGCGACCCGGGTGTTCTGGATGGTCTCGGTGGCCACCACCTCGCAGCCGTCGAACAGGTCACCGTTTGACGCGGACGCGTCGCCGAAGGTGCACGCGACGTTCGTCCCGGCCTCGGGGAACAGCAGCGCCTTGTCACCGGACAGCGCGTCGTTCATGTTGACGACCGCGGGCAGGAATTCGTAGTCGACATCGACGAACTCGATGGCGTCCTCGCCCTGGTACATCTTCTCGGTGACCACGGCGGCGACCGGCTCGCCGACGAACCGGACCACATCGTCCGCGAGCAGGGGCTGCGTCATCGCCTGGTTCATGTTGGGCATCATCGGCGGGAGCGGCTTGAGTCCCGCGGCCGCCAGGTCCTTTGCGTTGTACACGGCGAGAACGCCCGGTGCCTCGAGCGCGGCGCTGCCGTCGACGCCGTTGAGTTTCGCGTGCGCCACCGTCGACCGGACGAAGTGCACGTAGCAGGCGCCGGCCAGCCGCTCATCCTGCACGTCGTCGGTGTAGACGCCTCCGGTGGAAAGAAAGCCTGGATCTTCGGTCCGCAGGACCCGGGTGCCGAGTATGCTCACGCCGTTTTAACTCCTCTTACAGGCAAGCGACCTGGGTTTGCGGTGCCAGATCAAGGACGATCCAACCCGCCTCCGACTACCCACGTCAACCGAAGCGTTGAACCCAGGTTATCGCGAACGGAGGCATGCTCCGCTTATCGGCCCCCTCGAAACTCTATTGGTCACATTGTGACTACCTCGGTATTCGCCCTCGCGATTCATCGGCATCCGCGAAAGCGCGCGGCAATTGCGAGCTGACCCGAGGGTGGAGGTGAAGATAGTGGATACCTGCACACGTTATGGGGTATCCAGATATCCACTATCTTTTTCGACTCGCAAGTGCTGTGTGCCTATTTTGTGAAATTTCCGATGGTAGCCGCCGTCGGAGCGGTTAGTTGGCCGCCTTGCGGGCCTGGGCGGCGGCGATCTCGGCGGTGACCAACTGCTCGGCGCGCTGGGGCGGCAGGCCGAGCGCGGTCAGCGCCTGGCTTGTCTGGCCGCCCTCGAAAGCCACGCCGAGCAGCAGGTGCTCGGTGCCGATGTAGTTGTGGCCGAGGCGCAGCGCCCACCTGAGCGAGCCCTTCAGTGCCGCCTTCGCGTCATCGTCGAACGCCAGGTCGAGCAGCTCCGCCTTCAGATGCCGGTGTTCTCCGCGTTCGTGACCTGCGGGGCTGGGCCGGCACCGAGCGCGGCGTAGAGCTGCTCCGGGGCCAGGCCGGCCGCGGCGATGGCCTTCGCGGCTAGGCCTTCCGGCTCGGTGAGCAGCGCGGCGGCCAGGTGCGCGGCGCCGATCGGTTCCGGCGCCGCGAGCTTGCCCGCGGCAGCGACCACGCGGACCGCGCGGGCGGTGAACCGAGAGAACGGCTTAGCGGCGCCTGCGGCATCAAATCAGGATCCGCGGCCGGCTGGCACGAAGCGCTTCTGCGCGGCCTGCTTGGAGACACCCATGGCGCCGCCGATCTGGCTCCAGGACAGGCCGGTACGTGCGCGCCTGGTCGACGAAGTAGCCGATCAGCGCGTCGGCCTGCTCGTCGAGCTGAGTGGAGACCGTGAACGCGTCCGACACGTTCTCCAGCGGCCCGCCATCGGGGTGCAGGGCCTTGACGTAGGAGATGAGGTTGTCCAGTGGGACAGGGAATTCAGCCATGCGTCAACTTTAAGTTGACGATCCGCCGATCGTCAACCAAAAGTTGACGATCGAGATGAGGGGACTGCCTCGGCCGGTGCCCGGCGAGTTGGGGTCTCTGTGCACACTCGGCGACCAGCCTCTGCTTAACCGGTGACCATGATCATCGTGTTTGCTTACGTGGCGACCACAGTCATGTCCGGTATGCGGGCAAATGCGGTACCGCCGGGTAAGCAAAGACGAACGCTCTGTTGTGGCGATCGGCTGTCGAGCTGGACATATCGCCGTAATGCGGACGGTGATCCCGTCTCAGCGGGTTAGGCGAAGAGCGCGCGGATGTCGTCGGCGGACAGCGCGGAGAGAACGCGCCGTCGCTGTCGATCACCGAGGAGAACAGCTCGGCCTTGCGGGCCTTGAGCGCCATCACCTTCTCCTCGATGGTGCCGGAGGCGATCAGCCGGTACACCATGACGTTCCGCGTCTGCCCGATGCGGTGCGTCCGGTCCACCGCCTGCGCCTCGGTCGCGGGGTTCCACCACGGGTCGAGCAGGAAGCAGTAGTCCGCCTCGGTGAGGTTGAGCCCGAAGCCGCCCGCCTTGAGCGAGATCAGGAACACCGGGGCCGTCCCCTCCTTGAACGACGAGATCACCGCCGCCCGGTTGATGGTCGAGCCGTCCAGGTAGCAGCACTCCACCCCGTTCGCCTCGAGCCGGGCCCGCGCCATCCGCAGGAAGCGGGTGAACTGGCTGAACACCAGCGCCCTGTGCCCGCCGCCCACCACGTCCTCGACCTGCTCGAGCAGCGAGTCGATCTTCGCGGACGGCACGTCGGCGTGCTCGGCGTCCACCAGCGCGGCGTGCAGCGACAGCTGCCGCAGCAGGGTCAGCGACCGCAGGATGGTGAACCTGTTGTGGTTGACGTCATCGAGCAGGCCGAGCACCTTCTGCCGCTCGCGCTGCAGGTGGGTCTGGTACAACTTCCTGTGCCTGGGGTGCAGCTCGACCTCGAGCACCTGCTCCTGCTTCTCCGGCAGGTCCGCGGCGACCTGCTCCTTGGTCCTGCGCATGATCAGCGGCCGGATCCGGCGGCGCAGCTGGCCGAGCAGCTCGGCGTTCCCCGACTTCTCGATCGGCCGGGCGTAGTAGTCCCTGAACCGGTCCGGGCTCGGGAACAGCCCGGGCGCCGCGATCGACAGCAGCGACCACAGCTCCATGAGGTTGTTCTCCATCGGCGTGCCGGTGATCGCCACCTTGAACGGCGCGGCCACGCCGGCGCGCGCACTGGTACGCCTTGGACTGGTAGTTCTTGACGTACTGCGCCTCGTCGAGGATCAGCCCGGCCCACCGCTGCGCGCCGTAGGCCTCGAAGTCGAGCCGGAGCAGCGTGTACGAGGTCACCACCGCGTCCGCTCCGCGCGGTCACGTCCGCGAGGGTGCCGCCGCGCCTGCCGAGCGTGTCGGAGACCGACACGTCACCCCCAGGTCGGGCGCGAACCGGTGCGCCTCGGCCGCCCAGTTCCCGAGCACGGAGGTGGGCGCCACGATGAGGAACGGTGGGCGGCTTCTCCCCTTCCCGCCAGGTGTCCTTCGCGTGCTGGAGCAGCGCCAGCGTCTGCAGCGTCTTGCCGAGCCCCATGTCATCGGCCAGGATGCCGCCGAGCCCGTGCGACCACAGGAACGCCAGCCACTGGAACCCGGCCAGCTGGTAGGGCCGCAGCTGCGCGTTGATCGCGGCGGGCACCGGCACGGCGTCGATCTGGTCGACGGCCAGCAGCCCGCGCACCTGGGCCTGCCACGCGGCGGCCTGATGGCCCACCACGCCGAGCGCGGCCAGCTCCTCCCACAGGCCGGCCTGGAACCGGCTGATCCGCAGGCCGCCGTCTGGCTGGTCCTGCAGCGCGCGGGCCTCGTCGATGAGCCGGGCGAGCGCGGCGAGCTCCGGCTTGTCCAGGGAGAAGTACGCGCCGTCGGCGAGCAGCAGGTGCGACTGGCCGTGCGCGAGCGCCACGAAGAGGTCGGTGAACGGCACCTCGCGGCCCTCGACGGTGACCGTGATGCCGAGGTCGAACCAGTCGCGCTCGCCGTCGCGCTCGCCGGTGGACAGGCCGATCTCCAGCGAGTCGCCGGCCTCATGGTAGTCGGGCACCTGGCCGGTCACCTCGACGCGTACGTCGTCGCGGCCCTCGAGCAGGGGCAGCACCTCGGTGCTGAACGCCATGGCGTCGAGGCCGCGCAGGGTGACCGCGGGGCCCTGCTTGCCCGCGGTGGCCACCGCGGGACCCCGCCGGGCCCGCGGCCCGCGTCGCCGTACCGGGCAGTCCCGCGGCGAAGCCGGGGGAGAGCACGCGGCGGTGGCCTCGCGCGGCACCCCGAGCGAGCCGGCGGGCAGGCCGATCCCGGCGAGGACCCGCGCCTCCGCGTCCGGGTCGCGGAACGGGTCGCGGCCGGTCCCGAGCGCCGCCCGCAACTCGGTGCCGCCGACCTGGTACGCCCACTCCCAGCGGATGTCGACGCGATGGCCGCGGGCGTAGGCGGCGTGGACCACGAGCGACGGGCCCGGAGATCTCCGGCGCGGTGAACGAGCCGTCCGAACGAGGTCACGGTGGCCTGGCGGCGCAGCCGCGGGTAGTACCTGGACAGGAACGCGGCCTGCCCGGCCTCGGGGACGACGAGCCGCTCGTCGGCGAGCGCCAGCTGCTGCAGCTGCGCGGGCACCGGGTGGGTCAGCCGGGCGAGCCGGAACCTGGCGAGCTCGCCCTGGTCGGCCTGCTCCCGGTCGGCGTAGATGACGCCGTGGCCCTCGGTGCCGATGAACCGCAGCGGGACGGCGTCCACGCCGTCGCTGGCCTTGATGACCGGCGCGATGAGCAGCGTGGTGCCCTCGGTCGTCACGTCGAGGCACAGCTCCGCCGTGCCGGGCGGCGGCACGGTGCCCTGCTTGCCCCGGTAGACGAAGGGCAGCCCGGCCACGTGCGCCTGGCTCGAGGACGGGCCAGAGCTGGCGGGACTCGCACGCGGACAGGTCCAGGTACTTCTGGTCGCCGTAGCCGGGCGAGGGTACCCGTAGTAGTAGCCGGAGCGCTGCGCGGCGGAGCTGGCCCGGTACAGGGCGTAGAGCTCGTGCAGCAGGCGGACGTGCGCGTCGGGGAACTCGCCGCGCAGCAGCAGGTAGTCAAGCCGGGACCAGGACAGGTTGCCGGCCACCCAGCCGCCGAGGCGGCCCGGCTGCACCAGCCGCGCCTGGAGCTTGAACTTGCGGATGGCGTCCTCGACGGGCGGCTCGTGCAGCCCGTTGTCCGTGGAGTAGCTGGGGTACGGCCCCGCTCCGGCGTGTTCCGCACCAGGGAAAGCTCGACCGCGAGCGGCGCGCTCGCGGTGACGTCGCCGGCCGGAGGCGGCGCGGGCCTGCGGGGCGGCGAGCAGCGAGTCGAGCGACTGCTCCCAGGGCAGCGCGGAGCGGCGGGCCGCGGTCCCGGCCGCCGCGGGCCGCGGGCAGCAGCGTCTCGTCGGTCGCGGCGAGCACGAGGGCGGCGACGTGAACGCAGTTGGTCCCCCTGGCGCAGCTGCAGTAGCCCTCACGGAACCGCAGCGGGAACCCGGGGGACGCGCGGAACGAGGCGGACACCGTCCTGATCTCGCCGCCCCTGTTTCGACGGCGCTCTCGCGGACCGTGCCGGTCAGGAGCTGCTGCGACGCCTCCCAGGCCATCTGCACGACGGCGCCGCGCGCGACGGCGCTGGCGCCGTCGGCGCACCCTTCCGGCCCGACGGCCGCGCGGAAGGATGCGAGGTCGACGTCCCTGAGCGCCACTCGTTGCATCCCATCGAGCCTATCCGCTGATTGTTACCAGCGAGAGCACGAAGGGAGCATGGCCGCCGGCTGGCCGCACCTCGCGCGGGTTACCGTGGTGGGGTGAGCGTGATGCGGCGGTGAGCGCGGGCGGGTCGCAGGGACGAATCCGGCAGGCGGCTCGTCCTGCTGCGGCATGCCAAGTCGGACTGGCCGGACGTGGCGGACCACGAGCGCCCGCTCGCCAAGCGCGGCAGGCGGGACGCTCCCGGTGGTCGGCCGCTGGCTGGGCGCGTCGGGGTACGTCCCCGACGCGGTGGTCTGCTCGACCGCGGCGCGGGCACGGGAGACGTGGGAGCTGGCCTGCCGCCGGGCTCGCCGCGGCCGCGCCGGGCGCGGCGCCCGCGGTCCGCTACGAGCCGCGGGTGTACGAGGCGACCGTGCTCGGGCTGCTCATGCTGGTCCGCGAGTTCGAGCCCGGGTGGCGCACCGCGCTGATCGTCGGGCACAACCCGGGCCTCGCCGAGCTGACCGCGGGCCTGGCGGGCCCGGACCCCGAGCCGCCCGCGGCGTACCCGACCGCCTTCGTCGCGGTCCTCGGGCTGCCCGGCCCGTGGGCGGAGGCGGCGCCGGGGGAGGCCCGGCTGCTCGACGTTCACCGTCCCCGCGCAATCTGCACGGAGGTCAGCCGCCAGCGCGAGCCGGGAAACCGTAGACTCTTCCCGTGGAGCAAGGCGAGTTCGAGCTTGGCACCGACGGGCCTTCGGCGATCCTGGTCGGCGTCGACGATTCGGTCACCGGCCTGCGCGCCGCCGCGTACGCCGCCGGCCTCGCCCGCAGGCAGGGTGCCCGGGTGATCGCGGTCTACGTGGCGCCGCTCGCGGGCATGGCCCTGGCCAGCTCGGCCGGGCCGAGCGTGCTCGTGGCGGAGAACGAGGCGCACGACGAGGTCGCCAAGGAACTGGCCGGCCGGGCCGACCTCGATGGCCAGCGAGCTCGGCATCTCCGTCACCTTCATCGCCGCCCACGGCGACCCGTACCGCGAGATCGTCCGCATCGCCAAGGAGACCCGGGCCGACGCGATCGTGGTCGGCGCCTCGCTCAAGGCCGGCCACCGGCTGATGGGCTCCCTCGCGGTCCGCCTGGTCCGGGCCGGCAAATGGCCGGTCACCGTCGTCCCCTAACCGGTGCCGCTGTCTTCCTGGCGGGCGGCTAGCTCATGGCGCGGACGCTGACGTCGGTGCAGTAGCCGGTCCCGGCGACGGCCTGCCAGCAGAAGACCTCGGCGGTGGTGTGGCCGGGGGCGGGGGTAAAGGTCAGGACTATCTCGCTCCAGGTGGTGGAGTTGAGTGCCCGCGAGACCCCCGTGCCGCTGTCGTAGGCCTTGGCCCCGATGTAGGTGGAGTAATTGCCGGTATCGGAGATGATCCACCCGGTCAGCTCGTACTCCTTGTCAGGTACAAGCCCGGTGACGATCTGAGAGACTCCGGCCGTCGGACCGCCAGTCATCTGCGCCGCGCTCCCGCCGCGCGCTCCCGCGCTGACCACGGTCGTGTTCAGCACCTGGTGGTTCCACGCGCTCAGGGTCGGGTCGGAGAAGTCGCCGTCGGCGACCAGGTTGGCACCAGTGGGCGCGGCTGACCCGGGGGTACCGCTCGGCGCCGACGAAGAAGTGCCCGCGGTGGCAGCGGCCGCTGGAGTGCCCGCATCGGTCGCGGTCGGCTGCACCGACGACGTGGGGCGGTGGCGGGCCGCCGGACTGGCGCTCCCGGCGAGGACGGCGGGCTGGCTCTGGGTTGCTGTGACAAGCGGCGACGCCGTTGGTCCGGCGGCCTGGCCGGCGCTTGGCCCGGACATGGTCAGGTACGTCCCGGCCACCCCGGCGAACACGAGCACCACCGCCGCTGCACCGGCCCACACGGGGCGGATCCCGAGCCTGCGGGAGCCTCCGTCCCCGTGCCGCCCGGGCTTGCCGCCGGGCGTCGGCGGCAAGCCCGCAGCGCCATCGAACACGGGGCCATCGAACACGGGGCCTGCGGACAACCCCCCGATGCCGACGGCGACCGCGTCTGTTTGCGGGGACGCTCCCGCCAGGACCACCTCGGTTTCCGGAGATGCCGCTCCGGCCCTGGACGCCAGTCCAACGGGCATGCCCGCCAGGCCCGCCATCCCCGGCGCGGGCCCCGTGGGCGAGGGTCCCCCGGGAGCGGCCATCGCCCGCAGTCTCGCCGACGCCGTGACCGGGCCCGAATGCGCCGGGTGGACCGGGCCGGACTGTCGTCCCTGATAAGTCACCGGGCGCTCATGGGCCGCCGGGCGTGCGCTCGCCACCGGTCCGGACGACGTACCGTCCGCGGCCCCGGGCGGCGCAGCGGGGGAGCCTCGGTACCGGCCGCCGTATGACGTCGCCTGGCCGGGCGGCGTCGGCTCGCCGAGCGGAGCTTGATCGCCAAGCAGCGCTCGATCACGGAGTGTGCGGGCCACCGCCGCCGCCAACGGGCGACGGGCGGGATCCTTGTTCAAGCAGGCGCTCACCAGGGCCCAAAGCCGGTCGGGCATCCCGTCCGGACGGGTTGGCATGGTGTCCAGGTGATCGCGCATGACCGCTACGGCCTGACCGGTAAACGGCTGCACCCCGGCCAGCAGCTCGTACAGCGTGATGCCGACCGCGTACACGTCACAGGCCGGACTGGGCTCCTCGCCCCTGATCACCTCGGGCGCCATGAACCCGATCGTCCCGATCACCATGCCGGTGGTGGTCGCCGGGGACTCTCCGACGATGCGGGCGATACCAAAGTCGGCCAGCCGCACCTGCCCCTCGTCGAGGAGGATGTTGGCCGGCTTGAGGTCTCGGTGCACGATTCCGGCCGCATGCGCGGCGGCGAGCGCCTCGCAGACCTGCGCGGTCACCCGCAGCGCCTCGTCCAGCGGCAGCGTCCCGCCACAGCCGCGCCGGTAGGCGCTCAGGTCGCCGCCCGCCACGAAGTCCATGACCAGGGCGAGGCAGTCACCCTCGACAATCATGTCACGCAACGTCACCACGTTGGGGTGCCGGAACCTGACCAGAGCGGTACGTTCACGGACGAACCGCGTCACCGCGGCCGGGTCCGCCGCGAACTCGGAACGCAGCAGCTTGATCGCACATGAATCCCCGGTCTCGCGGTCACGTCCGCGCCAGACCACCCCCATGCCGCCCTGTCCGATCAGATCATCGAGCAGGTACCGACTGCCAAGCGGCTGTGCCGTCATGGATTTGGACCATATCACCGGAAATTTGCACGCGAGGGCCATGCCGGTGGTGCTTCTGGCCGCTGGTGCGGGCACCAGCGAAACTCCAGCGAAATCCCAGCGAGACCCCGGCGGCATAGCGGACAGTGATCATGTAGGGCTGTCCAGCGGAATTGGGGCAAGGATGTGAGTCAGGGCAAGCCGGCGAGCCGGTCACGCACTTCGCGGGCTTCCGGGTCGCGAAGCCGCCCGAGGATGGCGAGCGCGGCGAACCACGCCTCGCGCGCCTCCTCGGTGTGCCCCAGGTGAGTCAGCGCCTCGCCGAGGCACGACAGGGCATTGGCCCGGTTCCGGTTCCCCAGCGCGATGCCGTCCAACGTGGCGAGGGCCCGTCGGCAGTACTCGACGGCCTCCTCGTAGCGCCCTAGGTCCAGACAGGTCTGGCCGAAGGTGATCTCCGTGATCCCGCTGCGGAAGCCGTCCCCGTGGTCGCGTTGGGCCTCCAGGGCGAGCTTCAGGTGCTCCAGGGCCTCGTCGTACCGCTTCATGGAGCGCAGGATGTGCCCCATGTTGTTATGCGCCATGCCGGTCAGCGGACGGTCGTCAACGGTATCCAGTATGTCCAGGGCCGATCGCATGTGCTGAAGGGCCTGCTCGCGTTTTTCCTGCCGGTACAGGTTGACGGCGAGGCAGTTGAATGCCATCGCCTCGCCAGCCCTTTCTCCGATGCGCCGGCGGATCTGGAGTGCCTCGGTGAAGCAGCGGTCCGCATCGGCGAAAGCGTTCAGCTCGCTGTGCGCCTGACCCTGGCTTATCAGGAGATAGCCGAGCACGCTGTCGTGGCCAAGGAGCCGGGCGCTGTCCACGCCAAGCCCGGCTGACGACCAGCCAGGTATCGACATAGGGCGTGCGGTGCAGAAATTCCCGCAGGGCCACGCCGATCTGGGCGGTGATGTCGTGTCTGTGCAGGCCCGCCGCCTGGCGTGCGGCGGTGACGAGGTTAGCCAGCTCGGCATCGAACCAGCCGAAGGCCGACACCGGATCGCCAACGGGCTGGGTCGGAGCAGCCGGAACAGCGATGATGCGGGGAGGCTGGACGACGGGGGCGAGCACGCTGGCGGCGGCGGCGGCCTGTGCCCCGTACCAGTGCAGTATCCGGCCGGTCGCGGCGGCGCACTCCTCGGCGCTGTCGTGGTTCCCGGCGAGTTCGGCGGCATAGCTGCGCAGCAGGTCGTGCATCCGGTACCGGTCGGGCGTCGGCGACTGCAGCAGGCATGCGTTGGTGAGATTCTCTAGCGCGTCCCTCGGCCCGTTCCGGCTGCTCGCCAGCCAGCGCGCTGATCGCCGGCAGGCTTAGCTCGGCCATGTGCGGCAGTCCGAGCAACCGGAATATCCGCGCCGGATCAGCCCCATCCACCCCGTCAGGCCCGCCCGGGTCCTGGCCGGCCCTCCGCGGCCAGCGCGTGATAGCTGACCGCGAAACTGGCCCGGACCGCCAGGTCGCCGGTGGCCAACTCGGCGAGCCGCAGGCGCTCGTCCGTGAGCCTGGCCGCCAGGTGAGCGATGGTCCAGGCCGGACGCGAGGCAAGCCTGATCCCGGCGATTCTGATCGCGAGCGGCAGCCCGACGCAGGAGGCCAGCACCGCCGCCGTTGCCTCCGGCTCGGCGACCGTACGGGACGGGCCGACGATGGCATCGAACAGATCGCGGGCGTCGCTCGCGGCCAAGACGTCCAGGTTCAGTTGCGCCGCCCCGGACAGCCCGGTCAGCATCCCGCGACTTGTGACGATGACGGCGCAGCCGGCGCTGCCCGGCAGGAGCGGTCTGACCTGCGCGGAATCCTGGGCGTCGTCCAGTACAACCAGAACCCGCCGGCGCGCGAGCAGGCTTCGGTACCTGGCCCCGCGCGCGGCTTCTCCGGCCGGGATCGCCTCCTCCGGCTCCCCTAGGTCGCGGAGCAGCCTGGCCAGCACCTCCGTGGGCAGCAGCGGCATGGAGGCGCCCTGGAGGCTGACATACAGCTGCCCGTCGGGAAACCGCTGCCGTACCCGGTGCGCGACATGCACCGCCAGCGCGGTCTTGCCGACACCGCCCATTCCGGCCACCGCCGCGACGATCATCGCACCCGGCCGGGCCGCGTCCGGCTCCGCGCCGAGTAGTGCGCACAACTGCTCCACCTGAGACTGGCGCCCGGTGAAATCAGCCGTATCAGCGGGCAGTTGAGCGGCACCGGTAGACCTGCCCGCCGACGGGCCGCCGGCCGCCTGCTCCGGACCGAGGTAAGCGGCGGGCGGCTGCCCGTCAGCCAGGGCCGGGTCCGCGGCGAGGATGCGCTGGTGCAGCGCGCACAGCTCTGGCCCGGCGCTGATGCCCAGCTCATCGCGGAGCCGGCGGTCGATGCCGCGGAAGACCTCCAGCGCCTCGGCCTGCCGTCCGGACCGGTACAGCGCCAGCATCAGCTGTCCGTGCAGGCCTTCACGGAGCGGCTCGACACCGACTAGCTGACGTAGCTCGGCCACCAGTTCGCCGTACCGCCCGAGCCGCAGTTTCGCCTCGACACGGGACTCGACCGCCCGCATCCGGAGTTCGGCCAGGTGCGGGACCTCGGCCCGCTGGAGCAGAGCAGAGGGAATGTCCGCGAGCGGCGTGCCCCGCCAGAGCGCGAGTGCTTCGCCGAGCAGGCCGGCGGCACCCTGCCAGTCCTCATTGGCCGCCGCCGCTCGCGCCCGCTCGCCAAGCCCGGTGAACCGGTGCAGGTCAAGCTCATCGGGCTCCACCCGGACGAGGTAGCCGGGCAGGCCGGGTCAGGATGCGCTCGCCGATCTGGGCGGCTCCGTTCTGCCTGAGCTGTTTGACGTACCCCTGCAGCGTCGTGCGCGCGCTTGGCGGGGGAGCGTCGTCCCACAGCGCCTCGATGAGTGCATGCACGGGAACGACCTGGTTCGCGTGCAGCAAAAGCGCGGCAAGCAACGTGCGCTGCTTGCCGGGAAGCCCGACATCCCCGTTGTTGACCTGTAGCGGGCCAAGAACCCCGAATTCCATCAATACCCGTCCGGTACCGACAGCAAATTACCTAAGGAGATGGTATATACCATTCGGCCGCGTGTCATCTTGTGACCGCAGCCATGGACGCGCCGGGCAGTCAGCCGCGCTCGTTCTGGATGATCATGGGCGGAAATGCCAGCGGCGGGCCACCGGCCACCGGTGACCCGCCGCGTGCCCTAGCCTTAGCCTCCGGCGCGTACCGTTACGGAGGCGCTCGCGGTGGCCGCCGTCAGGTGAGCGTCGCCCGCGTAGGACACCTGGTAGGTGACCTTCTCTGACCTCCCGCGGAAGTTGGGCGGGGTATCCGTGATGGTGAACGACCCATCCGCGGCCGTGGTGACATCGGGGAGCGCGATCCCGGTCGGGTGAGCCTGGTCGATCCGCGTCACCTGCAGCGTCTGGCCGCCGGCGTAGGGCGAGGTTCCGCCGAGAGTGCCGGTCAGGGTGATCGGTTGGTGCCTCTTGGCGGTGGCCGGAGCGGTGAGGCTAAGCGTCGAGGGTCCCTGCACCGGGTCGGTGATGATGTTCAGCGTGGGGGCCCAGGTGTCGTACGGACTGTCAACTCCGGATACCACGACCAGGTTGCTCGCGTCCGGGGTGATCGCCACACCGCCGGCGGGTATGACCGAGTCGCCGAAGGTGTAGGAGGCCAGCGGAGAGCTTCCGCCAGGCGCGAACAGGGAGACGCCGACGCTATCCGAGCCAGCGGCGACCGTGCCGTCGCTGGCGATGGACACGGCGATCGGGTAAGCGCCTGTCGTGTACTGGCCAACTTGCGCCAGGTTGGAGACCTGGAGGATCTGGTGGACGTACGGGGCGCTGCTGGCCACCACCACGTCATTGCCGTCCGGGGTGATCGCCAAGTCGTTCAGGTTGGAGGAGGTTGAGGTGTACGCCGGGTACGAGAGGGTTGCCGCGGCGAGTTGGTGAGCACACCCGCAGGACACATTGAAGCTGGTCAGCTGGACCGGGCTCTGGTTAGGGGCGCCTGCCACCAGTGCCCCGTTGGGTGCGGCGGCCAGTACGGGAGCGCTATACCAGGTACCGGTAACGCCTATGGTGTTCAGAGAAACGGTGGCGGGGCTGCTGCTCGGGTTGACCGTGCCGATTCCGCCGTTCCATCCGGTGCCGTAGCTGAACCAGACGTCGCCGCCGGTGTAGGCGAGGTCAACCGGATCGTCCTGGGTGCCGGTGCCGGTGGAGTAGCGGGCGGTTTCTGTGAGCGTGCTGGTGCTGATCGCGGAGACCGCGTCGCCGGTGGACAGCGCAGCGTAGACGGTGCTCCCGTCGCTGGACAGCACGAGTCCGTCCGCGCCGGGCTCGTTGGCGATCGTCGCCACCGTGTTACCCGAGTAGTCGGTCACCAGGATCTCGTTGGAATCCGCGCTGCTGATGAAGACATGCTGGTGCGCGGGATCCAGCACCAGGTGCGAGAAACCCGAAAGCGGCAAAGTCACCGACGTGACCGTGCCGGTTGCGTGCGCGGGTGTGCCCGGCAAGCCGATCGCGGCCACGCTGCCGATGATGGCAACCGCGCCCGCCATCGTTCCAGCTAGCCTCCGATGGAAGTTCATCGAACCCCTTTTCGAGTTGAGTAACCAGCCTTACCCCCCTACGAAACAATATTCTAGTACTTTATGGCGCGTAACGCAACATAATTGTTCTGAAACGGACTGGCACCGTCGGATGACCGACCCCCGTATCCCCGATGTCGTGCCTGGTGGCACGACGGAACCCCGTGTTATGGTCCGAGGTCGCGCGCCCGATGGCAGAACGCCATCCCGTCGGGCGCGCAACCCGGCGATGTCCCCAGGGGGACAGATCCCCGTCGCGCCTGGTGGCACGACGGGGACCGGTGTGCTACTCGCTGCCGAAGGACTTGATCTCGTTGAGTTCGGTCTCGGACAGTTCGCGGGGAGCCTCGCCCTTGGCCAGCTTGGCCGACTGGACCTGGTGACGGATCTTCTCCACCACCTCGGGGTTGGCGAGCGTGGTGATGTCGCCCGTGTCGGTGAAGTTCGACGTCGCGGCGATGACCCGGCGCATGATCTTGCCCGACCTGGTCTTCGGCATGTCGGGGACGATCCAGATGTTCTTCGGCCGCGCGATCTTGCCGATGTCGGTCTCGATCGCCGCCTTGACCTTGGCCTCGACCTCGGGGGTGGCGTCGTAGCCGGGCTTGAGCGAGATGTACATCTCGACCACGCGACCGCGGATGTCGTCGACGACCGGGACCGCCGCGGCCTCGGCGACCTCGTTGACGGTGAGCGCGGCGGACTCCAGTTCCTTGGTGCCGAGCCGGTGACCGGCGACGTTGATCACGTCGTCGACCCGGCCGAGGATCCGGAAGTAGCCGTCGGCCGCCTGGACCGCACCGTCGCCGGCGAAGTACGGCCAGTCCTCCCAGTTGGTGGACTTCGGGTCCCGGTTGTACTTGGCGAAGTAGGTCTGCACGAACCGCTCCGGCTGGCCCCAGATCGTCTGGAAGACTCCCGGCCACGGGTTGCGGATGCAGATGTTGCCCGCCTTGCCGCTGCCCGCCGGCACCTCGTTACCGTCCTCGTCGAGGATGACGGGGTAGATGCCGAGCGCCGCCGGGCCGCAGGAGCCTGGCTTCATCGGGTCGATGCCGGGCAGCGTCGAGCCGAGGAACCCGCCGGTCTCCGTCTGCCACCAGGTGTCGACGATGACCGCTTCGTTCTTGCCTACGTTCTCGTAGTACCAGCGCCAGACCTCGGGCTCGATCGGCTCGCCGACCGTGGTCATGTGCTTGAAGTGGAAGTCGTACTTGGCGGGCTCTTCCGGGCCCACCTTGCGGAGCATCCGGATCGCGGTCGGGGAGGTGTGGAAGATGTTCACCCCGAGCTGCTTCGCGATCCGCCACGGGCGTCCGGCGTCCGGGTAGTTCGGGGTGCCCTCGTAGATGACGCTGGTGGTGCCGAGGGCGAGCGGTCCGTAGACGATGTAGGAGTGCCCGGTGATCCAGCCGATGTCGGCCATGCACCAGTACGTGTCGTCCGGGTGAATGTCCTGGTAGAACTTCGACGTGCCGGCCACGTAGGAGAGGTAGCCGCCGGTGGAGTGCTGGCAGCCCTTGGGGCGCCCCGTCGTCCCGCTCGTGTACATCAGGAACAGCGGTGCGGTGGCCGGCAGCGAGACCGGCTCCACCTCGGTGCCCCGGTAATCCTTGAGCACCTCATCGACGAAGAAGTCGCGGCCATCGACCATCGGCGTCTTGGACGCGTACTGGCCCGGGTAGCGGCGGAAGACCAGGACCTTGTCCACCTGCTGGCCCTCTTTGGCCGCCGCCTCGACCGCCTCGTCGGCCTTGACCTTATGGTCCAGCAGGTCGCCGCTGCGGTAGTAGCCGTCCATCGTGATCAGCACGTTTGAGCCGGAGTCGGCGATCCGGTGCCCGGCCGCGGTGCCGGAGAAGCCGGCGAAGACCTGAGAGTGCACCACGCCGAGCCGGGCGCACGCCAGCATGACGACCGGCAGCTCGGGGACCATCGGCATGTGCAGGGTCACCCGGTCGCCGGTCTTGAGGCCGGCGAAGTCGCGCAGCAGTGCGGCCATCTCGTTGACCTGGACGTACAGCTCCCGGTAGGTGATCGCGACGTGCGCCTCGTTCTCCGGCTCGGGAACGAAGATCAGGGCGGCCTTGTTCGGGTGCTCTTCCATGTGCCGGTCAACGCAGTTGTAGGAGGCGTTCAGCTCACCGCCGACGAACCACTTCCAGAACGGCGCGTTGGACGTGTCGAGCACCGTGTCCCACGGCTTGTACCAGGTGAGCAGGTCCGCGTAGGCGGTGAAGCAGTCCGGGTACTTGTCCTCGGTGAACTGCTCGCGGATCGCCGGATCGGACGCGTTGGCCTGCGCGGTGAACTTCGCCGGCGGCTGGTAGTAGCCCTCTTCGCGCCAGTGCACCGCGATGAGCGCCTCAGAAGATTCAGAAGTCTCGTCAGTCACGTCATCCAGGTCGTCAGCCATGAAGTTCCTCCGCGTCCCTGCGCCGTCTCTGCGTCGGCGCGCCTCGTCGCGCTGCTACTGATCGCTTTTGTCGCACTAGTTGCGGTGCCGCCTCAGGTGATCACTAGAGGCGTAGTCCAAATCTAACGCTGTGGCACGGCAACTCACCATGGGGAGCATGCCCCCACCGCGATCAGGAACCAGAAAGGAACCCCGGACTAGCTGCCCGCCACCATCGTGGCCTGGCGGGGCAGGCTGATGACGGACAATGTGGGGTTGCGGACCTCCGGGAAGGCCTCGTCCAAGCCGGTGATGTGCATGATCCGCAGCAACGCCGGGCGGGCCGCGGTCAACGTGAGCGAGCGGCCGGAACGCCGCGCGTGCCCGGCGACCCGGGCCAGTACCCCAAGGCCGGCCGCGTCGCAGAACGACAACTCGGACAGGTTCATCACCACTGGCCCGTCCTGGCTGTCCACCACGTCGCGCAGGTAGGTATACGCCTGGTCAGCGGTCGCGATGTCTAGTTCGCCCCGTATCAGGACGGTCGCAGCCTTACCGTCGGCCCCCACCTGGTATGCCAGCTCTAGCTGCAAAGCCTGCGCAAGGTCGATCACAGCCCCCATCTCCCCGTTTTCCCCGTCAGGCGCAGTCCGGTCCCCTCTGACACGGCTCGCGCTGATCATCAAATGTCCCCTCCTAGATCTTAGTGAACAAAGTGCTCAGTTCGCACCAGGGTCGTGCTATTTCGTGCGATCTCGTCCCATGGCGCTGCCTTGCCTGGTGTGGCGATGAGGCCAGGTGACCCAGTAAAGACGGCGAACCTGACGGTCACACCGTCCTCTCCCTGAATGAAACGTCCAAACCGGCCGGATAGTTTCTCGTGATCTTTCCGTAGCCTTCTTCTTACCCAACGTTTACAAGTGACGTTTACATACCATCGATTACGCACAGTGAGATGGGTCACGTGAGACGGCCGGGTGGTCGTCACGCTCGGTACGTTCCCCCATGAAGCCGGTTTTCCTCGTCATAGGGTGGTAGCCGCACAAAGCAGTGCACTGGCACCGTGAGCTGACTAGGGGTGGCCGAGGATGCTCAGCAGAGGCAGCGTCGCGATCGACCTGGGAACCGTCAACACGCTCGTCTGGGTCGACGGCCGCGGTGCTTACCGCCGAGGGAGCACCCGGCGTCCCGCGACGCTAGGCGTCTCTCAGTGTTCGCTGTGAGCTTGCTTGAACTCCGCAAGTAACGGAAGAGGCGATATATCCGGCGCGTTGAGTAAAACATAAGCCTGCTGGGCACCCCTAGCGGCATTGGATACCGCAGGGGACCGCGCCCCGAGAGGCGCCAGCCTGGCGGAAAGGGCAAGGTCCGCATGAGCAAGCAAGCAACTCCGCCGCCACCCGGGGACAAGCCGGGACCCGGAGCTCCCCCGCCCCCTACGCCGCCCCGCTGGCGCCACTGGCTGTTGCCGGTCGCGTTCCTTGTCGCGATCCTCGTCGGGCTGTCCTCTGCTGCACCAGTCGGGGCAGACCCCGCTGACCTATTCGCAGTTCATAACCGACGTCACGGCGCACAAGGTCGCCACGATCACCACCTCGCCCACGGCCGGCGGCACAAGCACCGGCACGCTGACGGACGGTACGAACTACAGCGTCGTCTTCCCCTCGCAGGTCGGACAGCAGACGATCGACCAGCTCGTCGCGGCGGGGGTCAAGGTCACCGGCGGCACCTCGTCACCGGGGTTCGGCAGTGAGCTGCTCGACTGGGTCCTCATCCTGGCGCCGTTCGTGCTCATCATCTGGTTCTGGACGGCGGCTGACCCGCGGACGCGGCGGGCCAGATGCAGGGCGTCCTCGGCGTCGGCCGGTCGCGGGCCAAGGTGTTCGACGAGGAGCGGCCCGTCCACCAAGTTCGCCGACGTGGCCGGGTACGACGGCGCGAAGTCGGAGATCAGCGAGGTCGTCGACTTCCTGCGCAACCCCGACCGCTACGCGAAGGCCGGGGCCGTGGTCCCGCGCGGCGTGCTCATGGTCGGCCCGCCCGGAACCGGCAAGACGCTGCTCGCGCGGGCGGTGGCGGGCGAGGCGGCCGTGCCCTTCTTCTCGGTGGCCGGCTCCAGCTTCGTCGAGATGTTCGTCGGCGTCGGCGCGGCCCGGGTGCGCGACCTGTTCACCGAGGCGCGCAAGCGGTCGCCCGCGATCATCTTCATCGACGAGATCGACGCGATCGGCCAGCGCCGGGCCGGCCAGGGCGCGGTCGTCGCCAACGACGAGCGGGAGCAGACGCTCAACCAGCTGCTCGCCGAGATGGACGGCTTCGACCCCACCATGGGCATCGTGGTCCTCGGTGCGACCAACCGGCCCGAGGTCCTCGACCCCGCCCTGCTGCGTCCCGGCCGGTTCGACCGGCAGGTGACGATCCCGCTGCCCAACGTCAACGAGCGGGAGGCGATCCTGCGCGTGCACACCAAGGGCAAGAAGCTCGCGCCCAACGTGAACCTCAACGTGGTTGCCCGCGGCACGCCCGGCTTCTCCGGCGCCGACCTCGCCAACCTCGCGAACGAGGCGGCCATCTTCGCGGTGCGCGACAACCGGGACGTGGTGACCGGCGCCGACTTCGACGCGGCGCGGGACCGGATCATCCTCGGCCGCCGGGAAGGCTCGAACGTGCTGCTCCCCGAGGAGAAGTACGCCGTGGCCGTGCACGAGTCCGGCCACGCCCTCGTGGCGGCCCTGTCCGAGCACGCCGACCCGGTGGCGAAGGTGACGATCCTGCCCGCCGGGCAGGCCCTCGGCGTCACCGAGCAGCTCCCGCTCGTCGAGCGGCACATGTACGGCGAGGACTACCTGTACGACTCGCTCGCCGTCCGGCTCGGCGGGCGGGCCGCCGAGCTGGTCGTCCTCGGCCAGGGCTCGACCGGCGCGGGTAACGACCTGGCCGGCGCCACCGACCTGGCCACCAAGATGGTCCGCGAGTTCGGCATGTCCCCGGTCCTCGGACCGGTGGGCTACCCGGAGGGCGGCTCGGTGTTCCTCGGCGGCGGCGGGCCCGGCATGTCAAGCCGGCCCTACGCGGAGGCGACCCAGGCGGCGATCGACGGCGAGGTCTCCAAGCTGCTCCGGCAGGCCGAGGAACGCGCCGTCAACCTGCTCAGGACGCATCGCAGCGAGCTCGACTCGCTCGTCGCCCTGCTCCTCGAGCGGGAGACGGTGGACGGCTCCGACGTCTACCGGCTGGCGGGCCGACCGGACCGGTCGGCGAGCCTGTCGACGCCGCCGGTATGGTCGCGCCGCATCCGGCGGGCGCCGGCACCGCGGGGACCGGGTCGGCATCACCAGCGTCTGACGGTTCCACGTCTGCGCTGTAACCTGCCAGTCGGCATCCCAAGCGGCCATCCGGCGGCGGTTAAGCAGCTGCCGGGTGGCCGCGCGCCGCGGCCACGTAGAAGACGACGGCCCCGACGATCGCGGCCGCCGCGGCCGCGTCGGCCTGGCTCGACGACCTCGGAAATGGCCAACGGCGGGCTGTCCAGGTCACCGCTGGCGTCGGTCCAGACGGTAACGGCCGTCCCCTTGCGGCTTCCCGGATTGGCCGGCACCTCACCGTAGTGGCGCACGCCGGTGACGGAGGTCCAGGTGGCATCGGTCGGCACGTACGTGTTCAGCGAGTACCCGCTGACCTGGCCGGCCTCATCGGTGAGCACCGCCTTAACCGGATGCACGGCGGCCAGCTGCTCCTGCCGCGCGTGCAGCGCGCTCACGTAGGCGGGTGGCCCGCCAGCCGGGCGGCGAACGGCGTCGCCGCCGCAAGCGCCACGAACAGGCCGACAAGCAGGCAGGTCTCCAGGCGGTCGATGCCCCGGCGCAGCGGATTGCGGTCGATTCGCACGCCGCGAACCGTCCGGAGCGGCCAGCCGCCCTGCATGCCCGGTGATCCTGTAAGTCGCATCACAATCACCTCGTCCAGTGATCGCTCGTCGCGTGCGAACGACTGACTCTCAATTGCTCCTTGCTACGAAGCGATCCCATTAAGTAGTAAGAGTAGGGCCTAGATGCCCGATTGGGTCGGGACTTCCGGCTGCGATTGCCACCTACTTAATCTAAATCGCGTCGAGAACGCATGATGCGCGGGCAGGCTGCACGGACCGTCGTCCCGGACCGCCGGAGTGCACGGTAGTCTCGGCCCATGGCGCATGGCACCGGCGCGCTGCCGCTCTACATTCCCAGTCCGCCGATCAACAGCTTTCACATCGGCCCGCTGGAAGTTCACTTCTACGCTCTCGGGTACATCATCGGGATCACGCTGGCGATCCTGATCACCCGGCGGCGCTGGCGCGCGCTCGGCGGCGACCCCGACCTCGTCAACGACATCGCGCTGTGGGTCGTGCCCGCGGGCATCATCGGCGGCCGGATCTACTTTGACATCACCACGCCGTCCGACATCCCGCACGTCTGGTACGGGGTGCTGGCCGTGTGGACCGGCGGCCTCGGCATCTGGGGCGGCGTGGCGCTAGCGGCGGCGGTCGGCGCCTGGCGGCTGCACCGGCTCGGGATCACCGTCGGGCCGTTCGCCAACGCCATCGCGCCAGCGCTTCTCGTCGCCCAGGCCGTCGGCCGGATCGGCAACTACTTCAACAAGGAACTGTTCGGCAAGCCGACCACGCTGCCCTGGGGCCTTGAGATCCCGTACCAGTACCGCGTCGCGGGCGGCATTCCCGTGTCGGACCAGCATTTCGCGACCTTCCAGCCGTCGTTCCTCTACGAACTGATCTGGGACCTGGCACTGGCGGCCTTCCTCGTATGGCTCGGTCACCACGCCAGGATCAAGCCGTGGGGCCTGTTCGCGCTTTACGTCGCCGGCTACTCGGGGTACCGGATCTTCGAGGAGACGATAAGGATTGACTCCTCCGAGTACTTCCTCGGCCTGCGGCTGAACATGTTCGTCGCGGTGAGCTTGACGATCGTCGGCCTGGTGTGGTTCGTCCTCGCCCAGCGCCGGCCGGAACGCCCGTACACGGTGCTCCCGCCGGGAGCCCCGGAGGCGGCAGGCGCCGCTGAGTCGAGTCCGGACGAGGCCACCACGGACGGGCCCGCCATGGACGAGTCCGCCTTGGATGAGACAGCCTTGGATGAGACAGCCACTGATCAGGGCGCTACCGATGAGACAGCCACGGACGGGGAATTCGCCGGCGAGGCCACCGCCGCCGGCGAGGCCGCCCCTGGTGAGATGAGCGCTGAAGCCGAGGCCGGTGCGTCGCCCGCCGACGAGCATGCGGCCGACGATGCCGAAGTCACCGCCCACCGTTCGGACGACTAAAGGACCAGCGGGCCTTCGCCGGCGGCGATCGCGGCCACCCGGGCCCCGGCGGCGCTGATCAGGTCCTCGGGCGCGATCTCGATCTCGAGTCCGCGCCGGCCGGCGCTGCAGAACATCGTCGGCAGCGCGACCGCCGAGGAGTCGATGACGACGGTCAGCCGCTTGCGCTGCCCGATTGGAGAGATGCCGCCCGCCACGTATCCGGTGGCGCGCTCGGCGGCGGCTACCTCGGCCATCACCGCCTTCTTGCCGCCGGCGGCGGCCGCCAGCGCCTTGAGGTCGAGCTGGCGGTGAACGGGAACGACTCCCACCGTGAGGGTGCCGTCGTCGACCGCCGCGACCAGTGTCTTGAACACCCGCTCGGGCGGCACGCCGAGCGCCTCGCTGGCCTCAAGGCCGTATGACCCCGCCCGGGGGTCTTGCTCGTACTCGTGCAAGCTATACGGAATCTTCGCCCGGTCGAGGGCGATCGTCGCCGCGGTGCCACGTCCAGCCACGATCCGTCACCCTAGCGCCTGCGGGACTCCGGCGGAAAATAGTTATGCCCCGGCCGGACGTGCTGCGCATAGTGGGCATATGCGCGTCACGTTTCCGCGCCTCGCGGATCATCAGAAGGGGTATGCCATCGTCGAACGAGACGACGGGGTCGTCTACCGCATGGACGGCTTCACTGTCATGGGGCCTGACCTGCCGCACGATGTCCGGCATCTGATCGTGGAGCGCGAACTGCGTATCACCGACGGGATATTCGGCGCCATCACGGAGGGGACCGTGTGGACAAGCATGCACCACCTGCGGGGACGCCGCCCGCCGCATTCGGCTGAGCGGTCAGAGCAGCTGAAGCGGACGCAGCGGGACAAGGTCATGCGCGCGGAAGTGCTCGCCAACCTGGTCGAAGCGGTCGCGGTGCTCGATGACCCGTCGCCCGACGAGATCAGGCGGGTCGCGGTGCTGAAGCTGTCGGTGGTGCCGCTGGTCGAGCCGGGTGCGGATCCGGCCGGGGTCATCGCGCTGCCGCCGCCCGCGGCGCTGGCTACCGCGGCCAGGGCGCTGCAGGTGGAGGTCGCGCGCTGGGCGAGGCTCAGGGTGGGGGATGAGCTTGTCTACGAGTGGCCGCCCGCGCGGGAGGCGTCGGTCCGTGCGCTGCGCCCGGTGGCCGGGCAGGCCGTGCCCCGGCAACGGGACACGGGCGAACCGGCCCGCCGCCAGCCGCACCGTCGCTTAGCCGGGCGACAACGACAAGTGCGGTTACCTGGGGCCCGGTGGCAGTGGTCTCAGGCCCGGTGGCGGTAACGTATCGGGTCATGGCTGAGGTGCTGCAGATCGACAGGGAAATGATGGCGCTCGCGCTTCAGCAGGCGCGGGCCAGCCTGGACGCGGGCGGTGTCCCGGTGGGGGCGGTCCTCGCGGCGGGCGGCGCGGTCATCGCCGCGGGCCATAACGAGCGCGTACAGCACGGCGACCCGGTCGCGCACGGTGAGATCTCCGCCCTGCGGAACGCGGGCCGCCGCGCTTCCTACGCGGACACCACCCTCTACACCACGCTGTCACCGTGCCAGATGTGCACGGGCGCCATCTTGCTCTTCCAGATCCCGCGGGTGGTGGTGGGCGAGGCCCGCACCTTCGAGGGCGACCTGGGCTTCCTGCGGTCGAAGGGCGTCGAGATCGTCCTGCTTGACGATCCCGGCTGTGTCGCCGCGATGGAGGAGTTCCAGGACCGCTACCCCCAGGTCTGGAGCGAGGACATCGGCGGCCGCTAGCCGACCGGGGTGCCGGGCGTGACCCAGACCGGGAGATAAACTCGAAACTTGTGAGCAGCGAAGTTTCCGCCGAGGTAGGCGAGCGATTCCCCGACGTGGCGGCGCTGACCGCGGCGCTTGATAAGACCGGTTACATGGCGGGGGACCAGCTCTCGGCGGCGCTGTTTCTCGCGGTGCGGATGGGGCAGCCCCTCCTGCTTGAGGGTGAGCCGGGCGTCGGCAAGACCCAGGCGGCCAAGTCCGTGGCCGAAGCGCTCGACACCATGCTCGTCCGGCTCCAGTGCTACGAGGGGATTTCCGCCGCCGAGGCGCTGTACGAATGGAACTACCCCAAGCAGCTGCTCGCCATCAGGCTCGCCGAGGCGACCCGCGAGACACTGCGGGAAACCGACCTGTTCCGTCCGGAGTTCCTGCTCGCCCGGCCCCTGCTGACCGCGCTCGACCATCCGGGCCCCCGGCCGGCCGTGCTGCTCATCGACGAAGTGGACCGGGCCGACGACGAGTTCGAGGCGTTCCTCTTCGAGATGCTCGCCGAATCCTCCGTGACGATCCCCGAGCTCGGGACGCGGCATGCCGTCGTGCCGCCGGTGGTGATCCTCACTTCCAACCGGACCAGGGACCTGCACGACGCGCTCAAACGGCGCTGCCTCTATCACTGGATCGGCTTCCCCGACGCGCCCCGGGTCGCCGAGATCATCCGGCGGCGGGTGCCGGCCGCGGGCGCGGCGCTGGCGGGCGAGGTGGCGGTCGCGGTGGGGCGGCTGCGTGAGCTGGGCCTGACCAAGGCGCCGGGCATTTCCGAGGCGATTACCTGGGCGGGTGCGCTCTCGGTGTTCGGTGCCGAGGCACTCACGGCCGGTGCGGCCGAGCGCACGCTGAGCGTTGTGGTCAAGTACCCGGAAGACGAGCAGGCGGTCCGTGAGGCCGGCCTGGCTTCTGTCGTCAGGCATGACTGACGGCCCGACCGGGCTCGACCGAGGGGACGGGCTTACCGGGTACCGGCGGACGCGGCTGCGTTCGCCGGATTACGCGGCCCTGGCGGCGGCCCTCGCGACGGCGCTGCGGACCGCGGGGCTGCCCGCCGGGCCGGATCGCAGCGAACGGCTGGCCGGCGCGCTCACCGTGATGCGTGCGACGACGATCGCGCAACTGCACGCGTGCGCACTCGCCACGATGGTGTCGGCGCCGAGCCAGATCGACGCGTTCGAGCGGGTATTCGGCGAGATGTTCGGTGCGGGGTCTTCCGGGCCGCGCGCCGGCGGTGACCGCACCGCAGCAGAACCTGATCGTCGAGTCCGCCGGGCGCGAGGACGGCCTGGACGAGGAAGAAGCGCGCGCGGCCGACGCGGATGAGCTGCCGCCGGAGCTGCCCGGGCTCGACGAGGCCCTGGCCGTCGGCGACACGAGAGACCGAGCGGCCGGCGCAGGAGCCGGATGATGACTCCGGGGAGAGCGTGCCCGCCGTCCGGCGGGTCGCCTCGATGACCGAGCGCCTGCGTGAGCGTGACTTCGCGCAGCTCTCCCCGGGTGAGCTGGCCCAGCTGGCCACCCTCATGCGGGAACTCGTGATCGCGGTGCCGCCGCGGCGCACTCGGCGGTACCGGCCGAAGAAGGACGGCGCGCGCCTTGACATGCGCCGCACCATGCGCCAGGCAACCAGGACCGGCGGCGAGCCGGTGCGGATCGCCCGGCGCGCGGTGCGCACCCGCCAACGGCGGCTTGTCGTGCTCTGCGACATTTCCGGCTCCATGGAGCCGTACGCGCGGGCGATCCTGCAGCTGATGTACGTCGCGGCCCGGTCGTCAAGCGCGGCAGGCGGCGGCGGATCCGGTTTCTCCGGGCCGTCCCGCGACGACACCCGGCCGCGGACCGAGGTGTTCACGTTCGCCACCCGGCTGACCCGGCTGACGCCGCTGCTCGCCTCGGCGTCCCCCGAGACGATGCTCGCCAAGGCGGGAGAGGCGGCACCCGACTGGGCAGGCGGCACCAGGATCGGCGCCGCGCTGCGCGACTTCAACGACCGCTACGGTGTGCGCGGTATGGCCCGCGGCGCGGTCATTCTGATCATCTCCGACGGCTGGGAGACCGGGGACCCCGCGCTGCTCGGCGCGCAGATGGCGCGGCTGCACCGGATCGCCTACCGGATTGTCTGGGCGAATCCGCGCACCCAGTCGGAACGCTTCCGGCCCGAGGTGGGCGGCATGGCCGCCGCCTGGCCGTACTGCGACGCGGTGGTCAGCGCGCACAATTTTGCGGCCCTTGACGACCTGCTCGCGGCGCTGCGCACCTCGCGGGTACACCGGCCGTCGTTCGTTCCCCCCGCTCCGGCTGGTGCTGCT
This sequence comes from uncultured Actinomycetota bacterium, assembly GCA_963785645.1. Taxonomy (GTDB): domain Bacteria; phylum Actinomycetota; class Actinomycetes; order Streptosporangiales; family Streptosporangiaceae; genus Trebonia. The sequence continues at coordinate 584,214 of CAWAWG010000006.1, read as the reverse complement.
CGGGGTCGTCCGGTCTGGGCCGCGTCCGCCGCTGCATCAGGGATGGTGGACGTTTAGGCACACCAGGGGGTGCCCGAATGTCCACTGTCTCTGGTGCCTTAGCGGGCGACCAGGTAGAAGATGAGGCTGCCGAGGCCGGCGAGTACGCAGTACACGCCGAACGGTGTCATCGAGCGCTGCTTGGCGAAGTACTTGGTGAGGAAGCGGACCGACAGGTAGGCGCCGACGAAGGACAGCAGGCTGCCCACAAGCACCTGACCGCGGATGCCGTCGCCGAGCGGACCAGTCAGGTCGGGGATCTTCAGCACGCCGGCCGCGAGGATCACCGGCGCGGACAGCAGGAAGGAGAAGCGGACGGCGTCCTCGCGGGACAGGCCGCGGAACATCCCGGTCACTGAGACGATGCCGTCCCGGCTGATGCCCGGCAGCAGCGCGGCGATCTGCGCCGAGCCGATGAGCAGGGCCTGGCGGTAACGCATGGCCGACAGCCGCCCGTCGGCGGCGACCGCCCGGGCTATCTCGGCGTCGCGCGCGGAACCCGCCGCCGGCGGCGAATCGCCCGGCTGATCCGTCCGCCCGCCGTCCGCCCGCGACGGTTCAGTCGTTGACGGTCCCGTGGTCGCGGGCCGGGGCCCGCCGAGCGGTTGCGCGGCGGAGAGGTGCGTGACGAGCGGCTGCGCGGCCGCGGCCTGCGCCGGCGCGGGCGGCCTGCGCCGCAGCATCTGTTCGGCGCTGAGCAGGATCACCCCGTTGAGCGTGAGGAACAGCGCGGTCGGCACCGGTTTGCTGAAGAACACGCGGAATGCGTGCTCAAGGGCCAGGCCCGCGATGCCGACGGGGATGGTGGCCAGGATGATCATCCACGCGAGCCGCTGGTCGGCCGTCGCGATCCGCCGCTCACGCAGTGAACTCACGAACCCGAGGGCGATCCTGACCCAGTCCCGCCAGAAGTACAGGATCAAGGCCAGGGCCGTGGCGACGTGCAGGCCGACGATGTACGCGAGGTAGGGGGACTCCGGCGCCGAGACGCTGAGGTCCTGCGCCCAGGAGCCGCCGATTAGGGCCGGGATGAGGACGTTATGCCCGAGACTGGAGACCGGGAACAGCTCGGTCACGCCCTGGATCAGGCCGACCACCATAGCCTCGGGGTAAGTCATGTGCGCGGTCAAGTGCGGGCTCGCTCTCCTTGCGGCGGCCAGGCCATGCTAAGCGGAGGCCGAACTTCTACGCAAATGTAGAAGTTCCGTTAACGCCGGAACCGCCGCGCCTGGACGAAATGTCTTCTACTCTGTTGTAGAAGATCCACCGCACATGCGATTTAGTACCGTCTGCCGGAAGGAAACCGGTCTGTGCAGCAGCTGATCTCCCAGTACGGGTATCTCGCGGTATTCGTGCTGATGCTGGCCGAGTCGGCCTGCGTCCCGGTGCCGTCCGAGGTCATCATGATGTTCGGCGGCGCCCTCGCGGCCGGCGCCGTGGCGGGCGCGCACCCCTCGCTTACCGGGGTGTTCGCCGCCGGGGTGCTCGGCAACGTCGCTGGCAGTTATCTTTCCTGGGCGGTGGGCAAGTATGCGGGCCAGGCCGCGATCAGGCGGTGGGGACGGCGGGTCGGGATCCGCGAGCACGAGATCGACAAGGCGACGGTCTGGTTCGAGCGGCACGGTCCGGTCGCGGTGCTCGTCGGACGTATTGTCCCGGTCATCCGCACCTTCATCTCGCTGCCCGCGGGGTTCGCTGAGATGCCGGCCAGTACCTTCGGCATCTACACCACGCTCGGAGCCATACCGTGGACTGCCGCCCTCGCCATCGGCGGCTACGCCCTTGGCGCCAACTGGGAGCAGGTCGCCAACGACTTCCACGGCCCCACGTACGCCATCGCCGGCATCCTAGTGGTCGGTCTCATCGTCGTCATCGTGCGCCGCCGCCGCGCTAAGGCCGCCGACTCGGATGCTCCGGCCACTGCCGTCCAACCGGGCGCCGTCCAGCCGGGCGTCTCCACGCGAGGCGTCTCCCAGCGGGACGCGGTCCATCAGGAAGCCTTCCAGCCGCACGGGCCCGCGGGTCCGGTGCGGCCCGCGCGGGGACGGCCTTCCGGTCAGTCCGCTCCCCGCGCTCCGGAGGACCCGTGGGCGGCGTCGGGCTCCGCCTACGAGCCCAATCCGACGGCCCAGTACCGCTAATCATCCGACGGCCCGGGTCCTAGCCAGCAGCAGAAACGCCGGACACGCGGCACTCCTTACGGTCGGCTGACGATTTGGCTGGTTTGTTAACTATGAGGTGACTGAACGAATTACCGTGTAGTAGTGAGCAATAGCGATTTGCCCGGCCGGATCGTCGTAGTTGACGACGACCCGACGGTTGCCGACGTCGTTGGGCGGTACCTGGTCCGCGACGGCCACACCGTGGAGTGTGTGCAGGACGGTTACGAGGCGCTGAAGCGCATAGACGAGCAGCGGCCAGACCTGGTCGTGCTTGACCTGATGCTGCCCGGCATTGACGGTCTTGAGGTGTGCAGGCGGCTGCGCGAGCGCTGGCCGATCCCGGTGGTGATGCTGACCGCGCTCGGCGACGAGACGGACCGCCTCGCCGGGTTCGAGATCGGCGCCGACGACTACGTGACCAAGCCGTTCAGCCCCCGCGAGCTGGCGATGCGGGTCCGCTCGGTGCTCCGGCGCTCGCGCGCCGCCGCGCCCGCGCAAAAACCCGACGCGCCGGGGCAGGCCGACCAGGAGATTCTCACCGACCGCGATGTGACCGTCGACCTGTCCGCGCACGAGGTGCGGATCAGCGGGAAGCTCGTGCAGCTCACCTCCCGCGAGTACGACCTCCTCGTCTTCCTGCTGCGCCATCCGCGGCAGGCGTTCACCAGGGAACAGCTGCTCAGCGAGGTCTGGGGCTGGACCTTCGGCGATACTTCCACGGTCACCGTGCACGTCCGGCGGCTGCGGGAGAAGCTTGAGTCTGATCCGACGGTACCCAGACGGATCGTTACCGTCTGGGGCGTCGGCTACCGCTACGAACCGGGGCCAGCATGATAGGTGACGTCGCGCCAACTGACTTCGCGCACGTAGGCGAGTGGGTCGCGGGAACCGCGATGCTTACGACCGCCATCGGCGTGGGAGGGCAGCGGCTGCTCGCGCGGCGGTCCATCGGCATCCAGGTCGGGCTCGTCGCGCTGATCACCGTCGTCACCTCGATCGCCGCGGTGTCCACGATCTCGGCCATCATGCTGAGCCCGAGCGACCGGGAGGCGATGTTCGAACTCATCGGCATCGCCGGGCTCGCCGGGTTCGCGGTCGCGCTCGTCATCAGCCGGTCGGTCACCCGGGGGGCCAAGAAGCTGCTCGGCGCGGTGCAAGAGGTCGGCGACAGCGGCTTCTTCACGCCGCCTCCGGTCACGCTTCCGACCGAGCTCGCCGGGCTTTCCCAGGGACTGGCCGAGGTGCACGAGCGGCTCGGCGGCGCCCGGGCGCGCGAGCAGGCCCTGGAGGCGAGCCGCCGCGAGCTGGTCGCCTGGGTCAGCCACGACCTGCGGACGCCCCTCGCCGGGCTGCGGGCGATGGCCGAGGCACTCGAGGACCAGGTGGTCACCGACCCGCGCGAGGTCAGCCGCTACCACTCCCAGATCCGCATCGAGACGGACCGGCTGGCGCGGATGATCGACGACCTCTTCCAGCTGTCCAAGATCCACGCGGGCGCGCTGCGTCTGTCACCGCGGCTGGTCGGGCTTGAGGACCTGATCGCCGAGGTGGCCGCGAGCACCGAGCCGGTGGCGCGGGCGAAGGGCGTACGGCTTACCGGCGGTGCCGCGCCGGGCATGGTCGTGCTCATCGACCCGGCGGAGTTCGGCCGGGCGGTCAGGAACCTGGTGACGAACGCGATCAGGCACACGCCGCCGGACGGGACCATCGAGCTGGTCGGCGCGATCCAGGCCGGTCAGGCCTGCGTATCCGTGTCCGACGCGTGCGGGGGGATCCCGGCCGATGACCTGCCCCGCGTGTTCGAGGTCGCGTTCCGCGGCGAAAGTGCGCGGACGCCGGACCCGTCGGGTGGCGCGGGGCTGGGGCTGTCCATCGCGCAGGGCATCGTCGAGGCGCACTCCGGGAAGATCAGCGTGCGCAACACGGGCCCAGGCTGTCAGTTCCTGATCACCCTGCCGCTCGCCCGCCCGGCTCCGGTTGCCGTGTCGCGGCCGGCCATATCCGGTGGACTGCTGCAGGGGGCCGCTCCCGCCTCCGGCGGCCGTCATTCTTCCGTAAGGCCCAAAACAGGGGCAAACCGCCGCTAAATTGTTATTTTCTCCTTTATGGAGACCCGTTTCGAAGTAGGTGCCCTGCCGGTCCAGGTCATCGTCCTGGTTCAGCCGTCTGAGTTCCTGGAGAACGTGTCGCAGCGGGAGACGCTCAGGGCCGTGCTCGCCACGCCCGTGGCCCGCCGGGTACTGGCGGCCGGCGGGGCTGGCGAGGACTGGGCACCCGCCGGATTCGATCTCATGAGACAGCGCGGCAGCGACTTCGGTGAGCGGCTCGCGGCGGCCTTCGCGGACGCCCACGCCACGGCGGCGCTTCCCATGCTGCTGATCCGGTCGGACGCCCTGGACGTCCCGCCGGACATGATCGAAGACGCCGCCCGGTCGCTTGTCTCCGGGGAGGCGGACGCGGCCTTCGGCCCGGCCTCCGACGGCGGATTCTGGCTGCTCGGCCTGCGCAGGCCGGACCGGTCACTGGTCGTCGGCGTCCCGGCGCCGGGTGCGAGTGCGGGGACTGACGCCGGCCGCCTGCTGCGCGAAAGGCTCATCTCGGCCGGGCTGCGACTGGCGCTCGCGCCGCGCCTGGACATCTTCGGCGCACCGGCGCTCCGCTTCTAGGCAATCGACAAAGAACTAATCACCGAGAAACAATAAGAGCGCGGATACCAGGCTGAGTATCCGCGCTCTTATCCGTTGTTAGCGGGTTAGGCCACCGGGCCGGTGACGGTGACCAGGGTGCCGTAGGTCAGGTAGGACCAGATGAACTTGGCCTGGGTCCACGGGAGTTCCACGCAGCCGAGGCTCTGGTAGTACCCGTATGCGGGACGGTCGAAGTAATGCACCGCGTCGCCGCCGTTGAAGTAGGAGATCCAGTACACCGGGTCCGAGTACTTCGACCCGTCCGGGTTGGTTCCCTTCATGATCTGAAACGGCAGCCGCTCGTAAACGGGGAAGGTGCCGTCGGCGGTTTCCGCCGCCGGTATCCCGGTGTTCGCGGGGGTGTTGAGTATGAGCTTGCCGTCGTGCCAGACCTTGAGCGTCTCGTGCGGCGAGTCCTGAGAGGCAAGCGCGTAGGTGTAGCCGTTCGGGTTGACCTCGTCCTTGGCCGCCGCCGTCAGCAGGTGCGCCCAGACTTCCGGTCCGGCCACGCCGTCCATCGTTAGCCCCTGGTTGGACTCGAAGGCCCGGATCGCGCCCTGGTCGAGGAGGTTGTCCTGGCCGGTACTCCACTTGCTGGTCAGCTGGCTCGGGTAACCGGGCTTGAAGCTGAACGTCCCGGCCGACGGCGCGTACGCGGTGGACACCGCTTCGTTCAGGCTCGTGGGGGTCGAGCCCGCCGCGCCGGAGTTCGACGCGGGCGCATCGGCGGGAATGGACCCGGCCGCCCCGGTCGCCGCGGGGGTCCAGGTGAGCGGCAGGTAGCCAAGCTGAGCGAGTACCTGCTGCAACCCGAGCGTGGAGTAGGAGCCGGTGGTGAACGTGATGCCGGATGCCTTCTTGAGCGTGCTCGCCGAAGAAGCGGCCCCGGTCATGTCCGCGGGAATCGTCAGCTTGACCTCGGAGTCGGGCAGGAACCCGGAGGCGGGGGTAAACGTCGCCGTGGCGCCGGTGACCTTCCAGCTTCCGGCGATCTTCGGCGAGAGCACCGGCAGCGGCGTCGTGGGCGAGAGCGCGGAGGAGAACGTCAGCGTGACCGGGGCGCCGCCGTTGACGCCGTGCGTACCGCCCGCGGGGGACACCGACAGCAGTCGCAGCGGCTTGGCCGGAGCAGCGGCGCCCGACTTGGCGAGCTGCCTGCCGTCGCCGGCGCTGGCCAGCTTCTCCTGGCCAGAGGCATGAGCCGAGGTCACGGCGAACACGCAGCCGCCGGCGATGACCACGGCGGCGGCAGCGGCAGTGGCCGAGATCAACTTATGCCGCAACAGCACCGCGGCGACCCGGCCCACTCCACCAACGCTCCCCAAGAACGACACTGCGCGGCTCCTCAACGCTTAGCCAGATGGCTGATCCTGTCCGGTGACACGAAATGCCCCGACCGGCAGGCCCCGATCGATGGGCAGGGCACCCGCGCTGGTCACAGCCCGGATGACGGCAGACGAGAGTCTGGGGTCATTATCCATCAAACCGGCAGAGTCCGCGCGACTGCCGTCGTACGCACATCTATGAGACGTCCGTGCATCAGGAAAGGTTGCACACCGGGTCCCGGGCGACGTCACGGTCGCGTAACAACTGCTATTTGCAACACGTGTTGCTTGCAACACGTGTTTCGCTAGTCACTGAAGGTGATGAGATCTTACGGTCGGCGACGCGTCGCTCGGCGGCCTGCCCTATAAAAGGCAGATCTCAGCGGATTTTTGAGCTTCTCATCAGCCACGTTAGATTTTGGCAATAGTTAACCTGAATTAAGCAAGGTTGCCGTGGCCTGGAAGGAATCTTCCACGTTTCTCTTGCTGCCGCGCTCAGCCGGTCTAACGTAATCCACCGGAAGCCCAAGGACAGGCGACACGGAGGTGGATTGAATGCTCACGGGCCAGCGGCCGGGAACGCGTCGCAGATCACGAGAAACCAGGCGTGCCGCACGTATTGCGGTTCCGGTTGCTATTACGGTGGCAGTGGGTGCGGTGATCGGCGTGGTATTCGTGGTCTCAAACAATGGGACCACGAGCGTAAACCAGTCGGCGTTCGGCAGGCATCACCACGGAGGCACAACGGCCACGGCGACCGCCACGGCAACGGGCACCGCGAACGCGACCACGTCGGCCACGCCGACCACCACCGCCACCGGGGCGACGGCCGCCGTGCCGCCCGCCAACTCGTTCGCTAGCGGCCAGGTCGCCACCCAGCAACTCGGTGACGTGGCGACGAAGCCGGTCAGCGGCGCCGCGGGTGCCACACCGATCAACCTGAAGCAGACGCCCGCGGAAGCCGCTAACTCGATGAACTGCACGATCGCGGTTCCGGCGAACCCGCTCAGCGCGAAGGGCCTGGCGACACCGTGGCAGCTCGGCGACGGCTGCTCGATGGCGAACGCCGCGACCGAGGGTGCGTTTGTCGAGGCCACCATCCTCGCGCCGAACGGCACCCTGCAGGTCTATAACCCGCTGGTGATCACCGCGGGTACAACGGCCGCCGTGACGCCGACGGCGCCGACGATCACCCCCGGCTCGGTGGTGGAGATCAGCGTCGGCTTCAACGGTACGAACCTCGCACTCACCGGCAACGGTGCCAGGCAGGGCAACTGCGTCGACGCGGACGGCCAGTCGCTCATCGGTCAGGTGTCCGCCTGCAACGCGGTCAACTTCTACAACACCGCGAACCGGGACATCGCGAACGGCAGGCTCAAGGTGGCACCGGTCGGCACCGCCACCGACGGTCAGGCCTGCGAGACCACGCGTGACTTCGCCCTGATCGACCAGGACCAGAGCGACAACGTGGTCACCGGGTACCTGATCAACGGCAACGGCCAGACCGCGCAGAACACCGCGGCCAACAAGGCGGCCAACCCCAACGACACGCTGCTTGTCAACGGCAGCGACGACAAACTGATTGACGCGTTCGTCGACCCGGCGAACGGCTGCACGCCGTTCAGCGCGACCGACACCACCGACCCGACCGGCATGTCGGGGTCGCAGGCGCTCAACGAGCTCAGCGCGCGGGTCAACCAGCAGGGCACCATCGCGGTCGTCCCGCCGAACGACGAGATGGTCCTGGTCAACGGCAACATGAGCATCGCCAAGACCAACATCTACCGCTCCCTGGTGGACCAGCCGCTGCTCGCCAACAACACCAACACGACGACGGTCGCGGCCAGCTACTGCCAGAACATGACCAACATCGCCCCGGCGCGGGACAACCTCGACATGGCGAAGGACGCACTGTTCACGACTCCGGTCGCGGCGGTCGGCAGCAACCTGGCGACGTTCCTCGGCAACCGGCTGTCGATGTCCTTCGTCAACCTCAACTGCGCGAACTTCGGCCTCGCCAACCCGGTTAACGTCACGCTCAACGGACAGGGCGTCGCAACCGCGGTCACCTACAACCTCGCTCAGCAGACGGCGAAGGGCGCCGCCACCACGACGACCAACCCGACCAAGGGCCAGACCACCGGCACGCAGTCCAAGGGCGGACGTCGCAACTACGGTCAGAACCCGTCGGGCATGTAACCTCGCCCAGCGAAACCCCGCCCACAGCGCGGTGAGCATCACACACGCTCCGTCGGCCCAGGGATTCCTGGGCCGACGGAGCGTGTCTTATGGTGAGGAAGACGGCTGTTCAAGTAGCAGAAGAGGTAGGTCAGCGTGAGCCCGGTTTTCGTCGTGGATGCCTGTCGGACGCCCGTCGGCAAGGTGAAGGGGGCGCTGGCCGAGGTTCGCCCGGACCACCTGGCCGCGGACATACTGAAGGCCCTCATCGCGCGCAACCCGAACCTCGACGTGCACACCATCGACGATGTCTACTGGGGCGCCGCTAACCAGGCGGGCGAGGACAACAGGAACGTGGCCAGGATGGCCGTGCTGCTGGCCGGGCTGCCCGTCGAGATTCCCGGCGCGACGGTGAACCGGCTGTGCGGCTCGGGCATGGAAGCCGTAAGCGACGCCGCCAGGGGGATCGCGGCCGGCGACCTCGACATCGCCGTGGCCGGCGGCAGTGAGTCGATGACCAGGGCGCCGTTCGTTCTCGCCCGCAGCGGCGACGCCTGGGCAAGGAGCCTGGAGACCGCTGACACGCGTCTCGGCTGGCGACTCGTCAGCCCGCGGATGCAGGAGATGTACCCGCCGATCAGCCTCGGCGAGACCGCGGAGAACGTGGCTGACAAGTACGGGATCACCCGCGAGCGCCAGGACGAGTTCGCACTGCGCTCGCATCACCTGGCCGCCGCCGCCCGCGACGCGGGCCGTTTCGACGCCGAGATCGTGCCGGTAACCACCGCCAAGGGCGAGATGACCAGCGACGAGGGCATCAAGGGCGGCCTCACCATCGAGGAACTGGCAGGCAAGAAGCCGGCCTTCCGCAAGGGCGGCTCGGTGACCGGCGGCAACTCCTCCCCGCTCAACGACGGGGCCGCGGCCCTGCTGCTGATGTCGGAAGAGGCGGTCAACCGCACCGGCATGACCCCGCTGGCCCGCTACGTGGGTGCCTCGGCGGCGGGCGTGCATCCCGACTACATGGGCATCGGCCCGGTCCCCGCGACGAACCGCGCTCTCGCCCGGGCCTGCTGGCGGGTGGAGGACCTGGGGTTGGTGGAGTTGAACGAGGCGTTCGCGGCCCAGTCGGTCGCGTGCGTTGACGAACTCAAGCTCGACCCGGAACGGGTCAACGTGAACGGCGGTGCCATCGCCATCGGCCACCCGCTTGGTTGCTCGGGCGCGAGGATCGTCACCACGCTGCTGCACGAGATGCGCCGCCGCAGTGTGATCGAGGGCCGCGTCGCCAGGGGCGCCGCGTCCATGTGCATCGGCGTCGGCCAGGGTATCGCCACGCTATGGGAAACATGCTAACCGACAGTAGTAGCCCGGATAAATTTTGCTATCTACTCGATAACTGTTAAGTAACGGAGTTAGGCTGATCACCACGGGATCCTTGCGGCGGAGGGAGTCGGCGTGACGCTGATTGAGGGGGGCTTCGGCAATCGGACTAGCAGCTCGAAGCGCCGCGCGAAACGTCGCCGTACGGCGCGTTATGCGGCCCCGCTGCTGATTCCGCTTGCTCTGGCGCTGACTCTCGGCGTGATCCTGGCGGTCTCCTCCGGCGCACCTACGTCACACGTTCAGCAGTCTTCCACTACCAGCAGTTCGCATCCTTAATCCATTCGGATCAAAATCCATCATTCCGAACGGGTCCGTGTTTCACCTGGTTGCGTTCCATTGCTGCGGGCGCTGGGCTTGGGGGTGTCCCCGCGCGCAAGTCGGTGGCGCCCAATTAACCCCGATTGGGCTCCACCGAACGCGCGCGGATGACATCCCCGGCGCCCCGCTCCCGCAGTCATCGGGGGAAGGCGTTCTCGGCCGCTCTTTGGCGGTCACGATTCTCGGATCGCGTGGGCTGGCCGGTCGCCAGGTACCTGTCTAAGTAGAACAGTGCTCTCCCCCGTGGGGGGGCGCCGCAGCCAACCTATGAGGGCCTAGACATTGCTGTGGTGTGTTGGGGAGGGCGTCGCAGCAAATCCCTTTAGGCCTGGATATTGCTGTGGTCGGTTGGGGTGGCGCGCCGCAGTCAACCCCTTTTGGCTTAGGCATTGCTTTGGTCGGGTGGGGTGGCGTGCCGCCGGGCGCTTCTTAAGGCTCAGATGTTGCTGTTCTCGGTTGGGGGTACGCGTCGCGGGCGCTCTGGTGGCCTAGACATTGCTCTGGTCGCTTGGTGCGGCGCGTCTCTGGGGCTTTGTCAAGGGACATCAGGAAGTGCCCGGTGGCGGTCATGAGAGGTGCCCGCTGGCGGCCACCGGATCTGCCCAGTGGTGGCCGCCAGACGTGCCCGGCTGGTTAGCTCAGCGGGATCACTCCCTTCCCGGCGATGGCCTGGGTGAGGCGGATGCTGTCGCCGCTGGTCTGGCAGACGTGGGCGTGGTGCATGAGCCGGTCGACGGTGGCGGTGGCCAGGGTCTTGGGCATCAGCTCGTCGAATCCGGATGGGTGGAGGTTGGAGCTGACCGCGACGCTGCGGCGCTCGTAGGCGGCGTCGACGAGGCGGTAGAGGCCTTCGGCGGCGTCCGGGCCGACGGGCAGGAGCCCGATGTCATCGACGACGACCAGGTCAGCGCGCAGGATGCGGGCTGATGGCCCTGGTCACTGAGTCGTCGGCGCGGTGCCGGTGGACCAGGGCGCCGAGCTGCTCCAGGGTGAACCAGGCGACGTTCTTGCCGGCTTCGACGGCGGCCTGCCCGAGGGCCTCGAGCATGAACGTCTTGCCGGTGCCGGACGGCCCGCAGACGACGAGGTTCTCGTGCCGGCCGACCCATTCCAGGGTCCGCAGCGCGGCCTGGGTCGGGGCCGGGACCGAGGACAGGCGCTCGTCCCAGGCGTCGAATGTCTTCCCGCTGGGGAACGCGGCCCGGGTGCGGCGGGTGGCGAGGGAGGAGCGGTCGCGGCCGGCGACTTCCTCCGCGAGCAGGGCCCGCAGGACCTCGGCCGGGTCCCACCGCTGGGCCTTGGCCGTGGCGATGACCTCGGGGGCGATGCGGCGCATGTGGGGCAGCCGCATGCGGCGCAGCAGCTGCTCCAGCCCGTCGTCGAGGGGCGGCGGGGCCGGGCGGCGGCGGTCACGGGGTCCTCCTGACGGGTCCGGGAAGTCGATGTGGTCGACTGCGAGGCAGACGTCGTAGTGCACCTGGGCGAGCGGGCGGCCGCCGTGCGGGGCGTCGAGGGCGGCTTCCTGCAGGGCCTGAGCCCGGGGCCGCCGTCAGCCTTGGCCTGGGCGAAGACCGTCCGCGGCGGCCAGCAGCGCCTGCCGGATGAACGCGGCGTCGCGCTGGCTGAGGACGACGGCGTTCCCGTCGCGCCCTGCGGCGGTCACCGGCTTTCCTCCTTCTTGCCGTCGCGGGGCGCCCAGCCGCGGGTGCCCTGGGCGAGGGTGCGGCTCTCGCCTGCCCGGGACGGGCCGCCGGGGCGGCGGACGCCTGGTGGGCGAGGATCGCGGCGAGGTCCCCGTCGGCGAACCGCCCGAGGCGGCGGCCTGCCCGAGCGCCCGGTCCACCGGTTCCGTCCCGTGCAGGGCGGCCATCTGGACGGCCCGGGCCATCTTGGACCGGACCCGGGAGGCTCCGGCCGCGGCGGCCTCGGCCAGCCAGAGCCCGGCGCCGTCGCCGATGGACAGGAACTCCGCCTCCGCCGCGGTGCGGGGCTTAGGCTCGCGGTTCAGCGCCCCGGGCGGGGCGGGCGGGTAGTGCGCCGCCTCCAGCCGCGGGCTGCCCGGCGAGGCGGCCAGGTGGCGGGCCGCCTCGGCCGGGCCTTCCGGGCCGGCGTGGGTGATCACGACCTGGCTCCCGTGCCGGCGGACGTGGACGACCTCGCCCGCGAGCTGGTGCGGGACCGAGTACTGGCCGCCCTCGAACGACACCAGCGACATCGCGTCGACCCTGCGGGTCACGCCGAGCGCCGCGGTGAACGGGGCGGCCGGACCGGGTGAAGGCGGGGCCGCTCGTCGGCGAGCATCTCCGCCGGGGCCCGCCGGGTGACCCGGTGCGGGCGGGCGTTGACCTGCTCGCAGAACGCCGCGCAGGCCGCCTCGAGAGCCGCGAAGCTGCCGTACTCGCCGAGCAGGTTAGCGGCCGTCGGGACAAGGTCGGCCTTGGCCAGCTTCACGGTGGACTCCGACCCGCCCTTGGACGCCGGGTCGTAAGGCACGCAGGTCGCGACCGTCAGCCCGTAATGGCGGCCGAACTCCACCGCCCCGGGGTTCCGGACCGGGATCCCGGCCACGTGCTCGACAGTGACCGTCTTCTCGTTGTCGGTCAGCAGGTAGGCCGGCACCCCGCCGGCCCGCCGCAGCGCCACGTCGACGGCGGCCCAGACCGAGGCCTGGGTCTTGTCCAGCATCGGCAGCACGACCCGGAACCTCGACCAGGCCAGCCACAGGCAGAACAGCACCGTCGCCGCCCCGGCGACCTCCGGCCCGTCGCCGAAGTCGTACTGCGCCCACATCCCCGGCTCAGGGATCCAGGCCGGAACACCCGCCGCCGCCCCGAGTGCCAGGCCCTCTTCAGCCGCGCGACCGCCCGCCGGGTCGTCCGCTCCGATCCCGTGAACCCCATCGCCGCGATCTTCTCGTGCGCCACGTCGGCCCGGACCTTGCCCTTGCTCCGCTCGACGAGCTCCTCCAGCTTCGGCAGGAACTCCTCGATGACGCTCCGGCCGGGGCGACGCCGCGCCCGGCACCAGCCGCCCTTCCTCTCTCGCCCGCACATAGCGGGCTACCGTGTGGTGCGAGCAGCCCGCGAGCTCGCCCGCGTCCCGCAACGACCCCGTCAGGTCGTACGCCTCAAGGATGTTCATGATCTCCTCGGCACTCTTCACCGTCCCCTTCCCGGGAAGCCTGGTCTCAGTTGGCACTGACCAGCAAAAACGGGAAGGGGACCCCAGCCGGTAACCGGCGCGGGAACGATCAGTTCGTGTCGGGCAGATCCCGTGGCCGCCAGCCGGGCAGAACTCATGTCCGCCAGCGGGCCGCTATCTGGCCGTCTGCGGGCAGTCTCTCGCGACCGTCGTCAGGGCTTCTTAGGGCTTGGATATTGCTCTTCTTCGGGGGGAGGGAGGGAGTCGGGCTGTAACGGCAGGGGGTCTGAGGTGACTAGTTCGGGGGGTGATAGGGGTGGGGGTGGCTCGTTGAGCGGGTCTGATGTGACGAACTCCGGGGCTGACAGGGTGCGCGTGGTTTCGGTGACCGGCGGGGGTGCGGTTAGTTGGGCGTCTACGACGCCTAGCGCTGACAGCTTGCGGGCGCTGACGAGGACGCGGGTTTCCAGGGTTCCGACGGCCTGGTTGTAGGAGCCGACGGCGGTTGTCAGGGACTTGCCCACGCGCTCCAGGTGGCGGCCGAGGCCGGATAGGCGCTCGTACAGTTCCCGGCCGAGGTCGAATACGGCCCGGGCGTTATCCGAGAGCGCCTGCTGCTGCCAGGCGTACTGCACCGTGCGCAGCATCGATACCAGCGTGGTCGGTGTGGCGATATGTACCCGGCGGGCCAGCGCGTGCTCCAGCAGGCCCGGGTCGTAGTCAAGGGCCGGGGCGAGGAACGCCTCGCCCGGGACGAACATGACCACGAACTCCGGCGATTCCGGCAGTGCGGACCAGTACGCCTTCGATGCAAGCTGGTCCACGTGCGCCTTCAGGTGCCGGGCGTGGGCGGCAAGTCGATCCTCACGGACCGTGTCGCCCGCGGCGGACGCGGCCTCAAGGTAGGCGGCAAGCGACACCTTGGAGTCGACGACCACGTTCCTGCCGCCCGCCAGGCGCACCACCATGTCCGGCCGCAGTCCGCCCTCGACGATCACCTGCTCGTCGAAGTCCACGTGGGCGGACATGCCCGCAAGCTCGACGACGCGGCGCAGCTGAAGCTCGCCCCAGCGGCCGCGCGCCTCCGGCCGCCGCAGCGCGGTGACAAGGGCCTGGGTCTGCTCTCGGAGCTGCTCCGCGCCGCGCCGGGTGAACTCGACCTGCTGGGCGAGCTCGGCGTGCGACCGGGCGCGCGCTACATCGGACTCGCGGAGCTGCTGCTCGACGCGGGCGAGGGTGTCGCGCACCGGGCCGACGAGCTGCTCGACGTCGAACCGCTGGGCGAGCTGGTCGCTGGTGAGCGCGGCCTGCTGCGCGGCGGTCCGCTCAAGCAGCGCGGCCCGCTCCGCCGCCGACCTGGCCCGCTCGTCCGCCGTCGCGGCCGCGGTGGCGAGCTGGTTCCTGGCTAGCAGGTAGCCGATAACCGCGCCGATCGCGATTCCGATGAGCAGCAGGAGAACGATCACCATTCCAGTATCGGCACGGCCACCGACACTCCACCGCATCCGGCCCGCGACACGCGCGGGGGCAGGCCGGATAGGGGCGGGCCGAATAGCCGCGCGGGCACCGGAGAGAATAGATGACTGTGCAAGTGGCCATTGAAGCGCGTGCGGTCAGCTACCGCTCCCGCGTCGGCGAAGTCGAGGTCCGCGATGTCTCCATGACTATCGGGCACGGCGAGCTGACAGCCATCATCGGCGGCCGCGGATCGGGCAAGTCCGCGCTCCTCGACGCCCTCTCGGGGCTGCTTTCCCCGTCCTCAGGCGCGGTCCTCCGGTCTCCCGAGTACGAGCGGCGGCTCGCCGTTGACCGAATCACCGGCAACCAGGTTACGGGCAGCCAAAATGGTGCGGCGGTACGGCGGCAAATCGGGTATGTCCCGGTGGGGGAAACGGTTCACCCGGTCCTGCCGCTGGGCCGCGCGCTCCGCTACTCGGCTGAGCTGCGGGGCGCTGTCTCCCCCGCGGATGACAGCGATGACGACCTTGAGCACGTGCTCCGGACGGTCAACCTGGCCGGAAAGGCTCGCGTGCCGGTTGGCGGGCTCAACCCGGGCGAACGCAAGCGGGCCGCGATCGCCGCCGAACTCCTCGGCCAGCCGGCCGAGCTTTTCCTCGACGATCCCACGGCGAGCCTGGACCCGGCCCAGGCCGCCGAGGTGCTGCGGGTACTGCGCCTGCTGTCCGACAACGGTATGACCGTGGTGCTGACCACGAGCAGTCCCATGGACGCCGACCGCTGTGACAAGGTGGCCCTGCTCGCGACCGGGGGCCACCTGGCCTTTTTCGGCACGCCGGCGGCGGCCCGCGGCTATTTCGGCGCGGACTCGCTCGGAGAGATCTACGAGCGGCTGGCGGGCCTGGGCGACCCGGCCGCGGCCTGGTCGCGGCGCTTCTACCAGTTCCCCGGTACGAGGGACGCGGCCCCGGTCCCGACCACGCCGCAGGCTCCAGGCTCGACGGTCCTCGTGCCCGACGCGGCCGGTCCGCACTCCGCGGGCCGCCCGGGCCCGGGCCGCGGCCGGCGGCGAGGACGACACCGGCGACAGTGTGATCGCGGCGGTACCGGGGGAGGAACCGTTTCCGTCCGCGACTGAGTTCAGTCCCGCTGGGCAGCCCGCGTATGTCCGGTCAGGCGGACCGCTGCCGACGGCCGGGCAACTCTTCGTCCTGGTCAGGCAGAATGCCGAGCTGGTCGCCCGGTCCTGGCTGACTCGGGCCATCCTGATCGGCACGCCGCTGGCCGTACTGGTGTCGTTCGCGCTGCTTATCGGGGCCGGCGCCTTCGACGCTCCAGCGGCGGGCTCGGCCCTGATCGTGCTCGGCGGATCCGGTATCGGTCTTGCCTACGGACTCTCTCACGGTCAGGAGGAGGCCGGCGTGCTCCGCACCGAGCGCTTCGCGGGCCTGAGCGCAGCCGCCTACGTGCTGGCCCGGCTGGCGGTGCTGCTGCCGGCGGTGGCGGCGGCCGACGCGGTCGCCCTGTTCGGTGCCGGCCGCCTGCTCGCGGCTACCGCACGGCTACGGCCCGTCCTACCTGACCGTGCTGCTGTCCTCGATGACCGTGCTCGCGCTGGCCTTGCTGCTCTCGGTGGCGCTGCCAGGACGGCCGGTGCTGTTGCGCCCGCGGGCCCCCGTCACCGCCCCCGCGGCTCTCGTCGCCGCCGCCCTCCTCAGCCTCCTGGACCGCCCGGTCTGGTGGACCTGGCTGCTCCTGGCGGTACTAGCGACGGCACTCCTGGTGGCCTTCAGCGTCACCATAGCCCGCCGCGACCCGCGTCCCGAATGAGCATAGGAACCAGTGCGATTTCACGGCGCAGCCATGGTGGCACTGGTGACTCCCGCAGGCGCGGTGATTATCGTGTTCAACTGAGTCGACTACTCCTGACGGCCCCGACGCGAGGAGACTGCGAGTATGAGTCAAGGGCGGACCATCGCGGCTCTGCTCGCTGACTACCTGCGTCAGGCGGGGGTCACGCACGTCTTCGGCTACCCGGGGGAGTCGCTCGTCGACTTCATCGAGGCGGCCCGCCTCGGCGGCCCGGAGGTAGTCTCGGCGGTCCGCGAGGCGTCCGCCGCGTTCATGGCCGAGGGCGCGGCGATGCGCACAGGAACGATCGGCGCCTGCCTGTCCACGCTCGGCCCCGGATCGACCGCACTGCTCAACGGGGTGGCGTCCGCGCAGCTTGACCGGGTGCCCCTGCTGGCGGTGTCCGGGCAGGTGGACAGCTCGCGCGAGCAGTTCTGGACGCATCAGCTGATCGATCACAACCGGCTGTTCGCCCCGGTCACCAAGCTCACCGCGCGGCTGGACCCGGCGTCGGCGGACACCGTGCTGCGCCGCGCCCTGCGGACCGCCACGGCGGAACGGCCAGGCGCCGTGCATCTGACTGTCACCACGGACTCGTTCGGTGCAAGCACCCAAGGAACGGTTCAGGTCCCGCCGCTCACCTCGGCCGGGGCGAGCCTCGAATTCTACGGCGACGAGCCGCTGCGCGCGCTGCGGGCCGCGCGGCGGCCGGTGCTGCTCGCCGGGGCGGGAGCGGTGCGCAGCGGCGCGACGGGCGTGCTGGCGGATTTCGCGGCGCGGGCGGGGCTGCCGGTCGTCGTCGGGGCGATGGCCAAGGGAGTGATCGCGGAGGACGGTCCGTGGTACGCGGGGACGCTCGACATGGCGGGGCACCAGGTGATCTGGGAGTTGCTCGCATCCGCGGACCTGATCGTGACGGCCGGGTTCGACCCGGTGGAACTGATCACGCCGTGGCGGCTTTCCGTGCCCGTGCTGCACGTGGACACGGTGCCGAACACCGACCAGGTGTATCCCGCTTCGATGGAGGTCGTCGGGAACGTGGCGGCCGCGTTCGGCTGGTTCCTGGCCAACGCCGGCGACGGCCCCCGCTGGTCGGAGGCGGAGGTCGCGGCGCACCGCCGCGCGCTGCGCGCCGCCTACCACGCGGGGTACACGGCCGGCCGCTTGAACCCGTCCGAGCTGGTGGAGACCGTGCGGGCTGCTGCCCCGGCCGGAACGGTGGTCACCGCGGACGTCGGGTCGCACAAGATCATGACGGGGCAGGCGTGGACAACGTTCTCTCCCAGGCAGACGCTGATCACCAACGGGCTGTCCGCGATGGGCTTCGGGCTGCCGGCCGCGATCGGTGCGGCCTTGTCCTCGGTGCCGGGCACGCCGGTCGTCAGCCTGATCGGCGACGGCGGGTTCGCGATGACCGCGTCGGAGCTGTCCGTCGCGTCCCGGCTCGGGCTCGGCCTGGTCGTCGTCGTGTTCTCCGACGGCGCACTCAACCGGATCGAGCTGCACCAGGCCTCGGTGGGGTACCCGCTGGCCGCGACCTCGGTCGACCGGACCGACATCCCGCTGCTCGCCGAGTCCCTGGGCTGCGACGGAATCCGGGTGGAGAGCGTCTCCTCGCTGGAGAAGGCCCTGTCGGGCGCGTTCGGGGTCGGCCGGACGCGCCCGCTGGTCATCGAGGCCAGAATCGACACCGCGCAGTACTCAGCGCAGTTCTGACCGGACGTGCGCTAACCGGATCGGCGGGGGTTCCGCTCCGGGCTCGCGGGCCGGGTCAGCGGTGATCCGGGAGAGCCGGCTCGGCCACCACATGCGGCGGCCCAGGTCCATGGTGAGCGCGGTTACCAGGACCGAGCGGACCACGATGGTGTCGAGGAGCACGCCGAGCGCGACCGCGACGCCGATCTCGGTGAACTCGACGAGCGGCAGCGTGCTGAGCACCGCGAACGTCCCGGCGAGCACCGCGCCGGCCGAGGTGATCACGCCGCCGGTCGCCGCCAGGGCGGTCAGCGCGCCCTGGCGCGGGCCGGAGCGCTGTGTCTCCTCACGGACCCGGGTCATCAGGAAGATGTTGTAGTCGATGCCGAGCGCGACGAGGAACACGAACACGAACAGCGGCACCGATGTGTCCGCCCCGGCGAACCCGAACAGGTGGGTGAAGATGAGCGCGGACAGCCCGAGCGCGGCGCCGTAGGACACGATCACCGTGGCGATCAGCACCAGGGGCGCGACCAGCGACTGGAGCAGCACGCCGAGGATGATCAGCACGACCAGCAGCACCAGCGGGATGATCACCTTCTCGTCCCTGACCGCGTAGTTCTTCACGTCCAGGTTGACCGCCGTGGCGCCGCCGACCTCGGCGTTCGCGCCGGGGACGGCGTGCAGCCTCGTCCGCGCGGCGTCGATGACGTTGTAGGCCTGCGCGCTGTCCGGCTGGGCGACCAGCGTGCCCTGCACGTAGGCGGTGCCGCCGCGCACCTCCGGCTGCGTCACGTCGATGATGCCCGGCGTGGCGGCCAGCGCGGCGCGCATCGCGGACGCGGCGGGGGCATTGCCGGTGACCGCGACCGGTTCCCCGGCGCCGGCCGGGAAGTGCGCGGCGAGGACCTGCTCGCCGGCCACCGAGGCGGGGGTGCCACGGAACGACTGCGCGGCGGTGAGCGTGCCGATCTTGAACCCGACGAGACCGAACGACGCGGCAATCAGCGCGATCGCGGTCAGCGACCAGACCGCGCGCGGGCGGCGGGAGATGGCCTGGCCGGTCCGGGCCCACAGCCCCCGCGACGTTGGCTCGGCCGAGCCGTAGGTCGGGCGGGCTGGCCAGAACACCCAGCGCCCGCAGATCGTCAAAAGCGCGGGCAGCAGGGTGATCATTGCGAGCAGGCCGACCGCGACGCCGATCGCGGCCACCGGGCCGAGCCCGGAGATGTCCGCGGACTGCGCCGCGAGCAGGCAGAGCATGCCCGCGATGACCGTCGCGGCGCTGGCCAGGATCGCCGGCCCGGCCCGGTGCAGCGCGACGGCCATGGCCTCGTGCCGGTCGGTATGCCTGCGCAGCTCCTCCCGGTACCGGGCGACGAGCAGCAGCGCGTAGTCGGTGGACGCGCCGAGCACCAGCACGACGAGGATGCCGCCGGTCTGCCCGTTGACCGTGAGGCCGTGCTTGGTGAGCACGTAGACAACGGCCTCGGCGATGGTCAGCGCCACGCCGGCGGAAACAATCGGCAGCAGCCACAGCACCGGGCTGCGGTAGGTGAGCAGCAGCAGCACGATCACGACGGCGAGCGCCGCGTACAGCAGGGTCGAGTCGATGCCCTTGAAGACCTTAACCTCATCGGCCGCGCTCGCGGCGGGGCCGGTGACGTACGCGGAAAGCCCCGGATCGCCCCGGCTCGCGGTCGTCGTCACCTGGTTGATGAAGCCGGAGATATCGCTGTTGTAGCCGAGGCTGGACCCGACGACGAGCTCGACGGCCTTGTGGTCGGCAGAGGTGAAGGGGCCGGTGACCCGTCCGTCCACGGCGGGCAGGCGGGCGAAGCTCCGCGCGTCCAGCCGGGCCTTGGCGAGATCGGCGGCGGTGACCCCGGACGGGCGGACGTAGACCACGACGGCCGGGTTGAGGTTTTGCACGGTGAAGGCGTTCTGCGCGTTCAGTTCCTGCGTGGACTCGGCGGCCGCCGGGAGGTAGGCGGACGCGTCGTTCCGCTCCGCGCCCTGCAGCTTGCCGGCGAGCGACCCGGTCGCCGCGATCACCAGCAGCCAGAAGACGACCACCACCCATTTCGTCCGCCGCCCGCCGGGCAGCGCCGCCAGCCGCCAGCCCAGGCCGCTGCGTTCGCGAGTCGGCGATCGGCCCCCTGGATGGGCTTGTTGACCGCCTGCCTCGGGCAGCGCCGTCCCGTCGTAGTTCCGCGTGTTGCCGTGTTCCGTCGGCATGATTACCCCGCTGTGCTTCCCGGTGACATGACAGAGCCTGCGGCCCCGCCCCGGTGGGGGCCGCGCGCCGCCATCCGACTGGCGACGTAGAATACGATGTATCTCGACTTGTGGGATTGTCAAGCTATATCTTGAGTTTGCGGCATCTTTGCCGTCGCGCCTGGCGGGCGATCCCGGCCGGGCGCCGTGCCTGCTCCTCCAAGGCTAGGCTCTCATCCGTTAGATATCTAAATATTAGACATCTAACTTTCTGTGACCACGCTGAGAAGGTGAAAGCACCCGTCCGTTCATCCATAGGACGAGCCGGCGGGGCGGATCTCATCCATAGGACGAGTCAGCGGGGCAAATCGTGACAGCGGTGGATCGGGCGGGATCACGCGACGGCCTGCGCTTGGCGCTCGCGGCGGTTACTAGACTCGCGGGTTGTGAGCCTGTCTATCGGAATCGTCGGGCTGCCCAATGTGGGCAAGTCCACCCTGTTCAACGCGCTGACCAAGGCGGGGGCGCTTGCCGCGAACTACCCGTTTGCCACGATCGAGCCGAACGTCGGCGTGGTCGGCGTGCCCGACCCGCGGCTCGACGCGCTGGCGAAGCTGTACGACTCGGCCCGGGTGGTGCCTGCCTCGGTGCGGTTCACCGACATCGCCGGACTCGTAAAGGGCGCGTCGCAGGGGCAGGGGCTCGGCAACCAGTTCCTCGGCCACATCAGGGAGACCGACGCGATCTGCCAGGTCGTGCGGGTCTTCAACGATCCCGACGTGACCCGGGTGGAGGGCTCGGCGGAGCCGGAAGGCGACATCGAGACGGTCGTCACCGAGCTGATCCTCGCCGATCTGCAGACCCTGGAGAAGGCGGCACCCCGGCTGGCTAAGGAGACGAAGTTCTCCAAGGACCCGGAAAAGCTCGAGACGGCGGCGGCGGCCCAGGCCGCGGTGTCGGTGCTCGACTCCGGCAAGACACTGTTCGCCGGCGCCGCGGCGGCCGGGATCTCGCTCCCCGCGCTGCGCGAGCTGCACCTGCTGACGGCCAAGCCGTTCCTCTACGTGTTCAACATGGACGTGGGCGAGCTGTCCGAGGAGGGGCTGAAGAAGCAGCTCGCGAACCTTGTCGCCCCGGCCGAGGCGATCTTCCTCGACGCCAAGACCGAGGCCGACCTGGCCGAACTTTCCGACGAGGAAGCGGCCGAGCTGCTGGCCGAGGCGGGCCTGGGCGAGCCCGGCCTGGCGCAGCTGGCAAAGGCGGGCTTCCGTGCCCTTGGCCTGCAGACCTTCCTGACCGCCGGCCCGAAGGAATCCCGGGCCTGGGAGATCCCGATCGGCGCCACCGCCCCCGAGGCGGCCGGCGTGATCCACACCGACTTCCAGAAGGGCTTCATCAAGGCCGAGATCGTCTCCTACGCCGACCTGATGACGGCCGGCTGGTCGCGGCGGCCCGCGCGGCGGGCAAGGCCCGCATCGAGGGCAAGGACTACGTCATGCAGGACGGCGACGTGGTGGAGTTCAGGTTTAACGTGTAGACCCGTTCCGGCGTGCGCTCAGCTCACTGGTCGGCGATCCAGCTACCGTGGAAGCCGAGCGGGATCCGGGCCGGCAGGTGAATGCGGGCCACCGGTTCGGCGGTGAAGTCCTGGGCGGCGAGGATGACCAGGTCGGCGGCGCCGCGGTCGGGGTTGTGGGCAAATGTCATGACGTATCCGTCGTCCTCGGCGGCGTCGGGAGACGACGGCGCGAACACGGCCTCGCCGACCGTGGCATCGCGGCCGAACTCATGCGCCTCGACGCTGCCGCTGACCAGGTCGTGCTTGAGTATCGCATTGGCGAACGCGTCGTCAGCGAAGTCGCCGGCGGCCGTGATGGCCCGGGCGACCTCGCCGATGACCGCGCTGTAGCCGTAGCGGTGCGGCCGCGACACAATCCGGTCATCGACCCGGGGGAATTCCTGCCAGCGGTCATCCAGCCGCTGCTGGGTGACCTGCCCGGCCGCCGGATCGATGACCCACCGCTCCAGCGTCACCGGCCCGTGCGCGGACGACATTGTCGAGACGTCGAAGGGCTGGTCGTACCGGCACAGATCCACTACCACCCGGCCTTGATCGTCGTCATAGCTGTTGAGGCAGTGGAAGACCCAGCAGGGGGCGATCTCGATCCACTGGACCGCCGCGCTGCCGTCGCGGGGCAGCAGGCCAACGCGGGCCTGGTGTTCCGGGTTCCACGCGTACGGCAGTTCGACGCCCGCGCCGGCCGCGTCCAGGCTGAACGTGACCGGCAGGTCCAGCAGGACCACGTAGCGGTCGGTTAGCGCGAAGTCATGCATCATCGGGCCGCCGGAAACGGCGATGTCGGTGGCCCGGATGACCTTCCCCGACGCGTCCGCGACCACGTGCTGGACGTGATCCCAGGCCCAGAAGTAGGCGATCGCGTGAAGTTCGCCGGTGGCGCGGTCGAGCTTGGTATGCGCGGCGAAACCCCCGGGCAGGGTCCCGCCGAAGTCGTACGGGCCGATCGTGCCCAGTTCATACGACAGCTCATACGGCAGCGCGCCCGCTTCGACCGCGGCCAGCGTCCGGCCGCCGTGGCTGATGACGTGCGTGTTGGCGGCGAAATCCATGTCCTCGTGCACCGGTCCGCCCGTCCACTGCTCGCCGAGCGCCGCGGCGACGGCCTTCGAGCGGACCCACCGGTTGCGGTACCACTCGGCCCGCCCGTCCCGCAGTCGCACGCCGTGCACCATCCCCGCGCCCACGAACCAGTGGTAGTTCGGGTCGTCCAGGCCGAGCGGATTCGGCCCGTTGCGCAGGTAACGTCCGGACAGCTCAGCGGGCACCCGTCCGGTAACCGGCAGGTCGAACGCCGTGATCTCTTCCTTCACCGGAGCGAACGACCCGTCCAGGAAACGGTTGTGAGTAGGCATAGCGCGTCCTCCTCGACTTGCTCGACTCTACGTCTACCAGGGCCCCTGGCCACAGAGCGCCTTGACGTGCGCTTTCGCGACAACTGCCAGGCGCTGGCGGACCGAGGACCTACCCAATGGTCTCACGACCTAATGTAACCGACATGTCGAAGTTGACACGTCTCGGGTGGAAATATCTAGGGTGCAGTTTCGTCAACGAGGGGCCGTCGAGATCGGCACTGGCGTTGGCGCTCTGCCGGAACAACCTCGCTTAAAGGGTCGGTGCCGGCATTCAACGATGCGGGGGTCCCGGGCGGGCTGGAGGTTCCGGTGCGACGCGTGAGGTGCTTGCCGGGTTGGCCCGGTTCTTGTGAGTTCATCGTTTGTTTGCTTGGATGTCTTCTTGGTTCGACGTGGGGGATTGTTTGGGCCGTTTTGCTCGCTCTGAATCTTCTGCCGTGCAGCGAGAGGACAGACGAAGCATGGACATGGACAATCCGGGCGACCGGCCCGAGGATGCGGTGCCCGGCACCGACTACCGTTCCCCGGCGCCGTTCAAGGCGGCCGTCAGCCGTCGCCGGTTCCTGCAGGTGGGCGGCGCGGTCGCCGGAGCGGCGGCGGTCGGGGACCGGGGTCAGCCAGCTTGGTGGCGTTACCGGTCACAGCCAGGCAGCGGCCGCGGTGCAGGGCGGCCGCACGGGGACACCGGGCGACCTCAAGCACGTCGTGATCCTGATGCAGGAGAACCGGTCCTTCGACCACTACTACGGCACCCTGCGGGGCGTCCGGGGCTTCTCCGACAAGCAGATACTCAAGTACCAGAACGGCACGACGATCTTCGAGCAGCCGGACAAGGCGCGGACCGACCTCGGTTACCTGCTGCCCTTCCATATGGACTCCACGAAGGTGGACGCGCAGAACGCGGGCGATCTCGACCACAGCTGGGTCGGAGACCACAGCGCGCGGAACAGCGGGCTGTGGAACAACTGGGTCGCGGCCAAGACCGAGCAGACGATGGGGTACTTCACCCGCAGCGACCTGCCGTTCAACTACGCGCTCGCCGACGCGTTCACCATCTGCGACGGGTACCACCAGTCGATACTCGGGCCGACCAGCCCGAACCGGATGTACCTCTGGACGGCCACGTCGGCGGGCTGGACGACCAACCCGCCGGACTACACCGTCGAGTTCACCGACGTCACCACCTACCCGGAGCTGCTGCTCAAGGCCGGCGTCTCCTGGCAGGTGTACACCAACCACGAGGTGGGCGACGGCAGCGGGAACGACGGCTGGGTCGGCGACTACGGCGACAACCCGCTGTGGTTCTACCAGCAGTACCAGACCTCGGAGAAGGCGACCACCAAGGCGGGGCAGCAGCTCGCCATCCAGGGCGCGGTGCAGCCGTGGCAGCCGAACGCGGGCACGCCGCTCGGGCCGAACCACGTCAACCACGTGCTCGCCCAGTTCATCGCCGACTGCGCCGCCGGGACGATTCCCCGGGTCTCCTGGATCGTCGCGCCTTACGAGTACTCCGAGCACCCGTCTGCCAGCCCCAGCTACGGCGCGCACTACGTCCGGACGGTGCTCGAGGCGCTGATGAGCAACCGGGAGCTGTGGGAGAGCACGGCGCTGTTCATCACCTACGACGAGCACGACGGGTACTTCGACCACGTCCCGCCGGCCTTCCCCGAGACGACGGTGACGAACGAGTTCATCGGCGGGCTGCCGATCGGCCCCGGGCCCCGGGTGCCGATGATCATCTGCTCGCCGTGGACGCGCGGCGGGTTCGTCGACTCCAACTCCTACGACCACACGTCGATGCTCCGGTTCCTTGAGGCCTGGACCGGCGTGCAGGTCCCCAACCTCACGGCGTGGCGGCGGTCGGTGACCGGCGACCTGACCGCGGCGTTCGACTTCGCCAACCCGGACTTCTCGATCCCGACGCTGCCGGACACGGTGCCGCTGATCACCCAGTCCGACGCGGAGAAGTCCTTCCCCGCGGTCACCACGCCCGCCGAGGGCGCGCAGGTCGATGCCGGTCCAGGAGCCGGGCAGGCGGCCGCACCGGCGCGAGCCAGCTCATGCCGCACGCCGACGTCGCCGTCGACCGCTCCGCGTACACGGTGACCGCGACGATGTCCAACAGCGGGCCAGTCGGCGTCTCGCTGCTCGTCTTCCCCGACAAGTACCAGGCCGCCTCGGCGACCCCGTTCACGGTGGTGGCCGGCGCGAACAAGACCTATACGTGGACCGCGACGGAGAGGAACACGTACGGGTACGCGTTCTCCATCTACGGCCCGGACGGGTTCGTCCGCTCGTTCGCCGGAGACATCATCCCGGCCAGCACCACCACCGGGCAGATCCCCCGGGTGGCCGCCACCCCGGTGACCGGGCCGGCGCCGGTCGCTGCGGCTCACGCTGGCCAACGACGGATCCAAGGCGGTGACCTACACCCTGACGGTCAACGACTACGCAGGCACGACGCCAGACCTGACCGTGGGCGCGAACGGGTCCGCGAACGTATAAGTGGCCGGTCGATGCCGACGGGTATTACGACGTGACCATCACCGCGAACACGGGCGATGGCTTCAGCCGCCGTTACGCAGGGCGGATCGCCTAACGGCGTAACCGAGATCACGTCGAGGGGCTGACCAGTGGCTGGTCAGCCCCTCGCTCGTTATAGGAAAACGTCGATGCACGTGGGATGATTACGCACCGTATTGATCATCTTGGTCGGCATGCGGGAGCACATCGGGCGATTACCAGCGACGATGAAGTTTTTTTCCTGATTCCATGAACCGGCTCGTTGGTCATTGCGTATCACTATGTAACGAGTTACCGTCGGCAGGGTGCCTCATCGCGGTGGCAGAACCGTCGCTGTGTCGGATGTGACTGGAGGTTACTTCAGTCCCGTATCGATGCTGTTTGTTCGGCTCTAAAGGCGCACGTGTGGTCGGATTATGCCGCACAATGGAGCACGGGATCGGCTGTGGCTCGCCCGCACCTGGCTGCCAGGCGCGGTCGGCCGAAGGAGTGGATGGTGCGAAGGTCTAGCGTTGCTAGCCTCGATAGCGGTGCGGAGTCGCCCGTGTACGGTGACGAACCGTCGGCTTCGGCCGACCGCGGGAACCCGGCGGCGAAGCCGTCGTGGGCTGGCGGCGACCGCTCGGCGGCGTCGCTCACCGGGAGCACTCCGCCTCACTTCGGCGTGCCTCGCTACCACCCCGACGGCGGGCTAGTAGTATCGGCCGACCTTCGCGCAATCACCTCGCTTAAGGTTCCGCCCGGCGGAGCGACACGCGACAACAACGCGGTGAACGTGAACTGGATGCTTCCCGGGCAGGTGGGAGCGGGGACGCTGCGACTCACCGCAACTTGCGCCATGTCGGTCCTCGCCCAGCAAACCGGAAGATGGTATGTAAAGGACATCCGTGCATCTACGCAGCCGATGGGGAACCCAATGACCTGGTTCGCGTCATCGTGGGTCGTACCTCGCGGTCCGCGGTCCCCTCGCAAGCTCACTGATGTCCACGGAAGGGAAGGATGATGTCCGTATCGATCATCGCCGCCGCTGTCCCTCAAGCGGCGGGGGTCAACACAGTAGGTCTCGCTAACTACCTACAAACCCTTTTCGGCCCGCTGTTTCTGGGAATAGTAGGTATCGTGGCGCTATTTTTCCTCTTCACGCGCGAGATCACCAGGTTCATACAATTCGTGGTGCTGGCTGTCGCGATCGGCGTGATCTTCTACGTGCCGGACATCGTGGAGCTGCTAGCCAAGGGAATAGCGAACGCGCTCGGGGCCTGACTGAGTAATTTCGTGCCGAGGAGTGCAGTCCTGTGGACCTGCCCACTTATACGAATATCTGGCGGATAGAAAAGCGGCTCTACAAGCTATACGATCTCCGGCTGCCCATGCCGCTGCCCATCAACTGGATCGCCGTATTCGCTGGGATCACTATCCCCTATATCGTCCTACTGATCGCTATAGGACTGCCTTTTAACCACAGTCTCGTCTGGCTCTACGTGCTGCCGCCAGGTGTCCTCACCTGGCTGACCACCAGGCCGGTCATCGAAAACAAGCGGCTACCGGAGCTGGTGGAGTCGCAGGTTCGCTACCTGACCGAGCCACGGACCTGGGTCAGGCTCACGCCGCTCAGCGAGAAGGACGAGATGGCCCTCACCGCCCGGGTCTACCAGGGGCGTCCGGCCAAGAAGCCGGCGTCAACCCGGCGCACGGTGTCGGCCAGAAACACAGTGTCGGCCAGAAACACGGTGTCGGCCGAGAACACGGTGTCTACCCGGGGCACCGGGTCGGCCGGAAGCGCGATGCCCGCCGCGCGGGCGGCGCTGCCCTCGGCCGAGCGGGAGCGGCAGGCCAGGTCGCTTCGCCAGGGACCGGTGCTAAGGCCCACCTCGGTCTTCCGCCCCGAGCCCGCCCAGGCCGTTATCCAGGGTCAGCCTGCTCGCCAGGGTCAGCCCCCTCGTCAAGGCCAGCGCCCGGCGCAGTCGCAGTCGCCCAGGCTCCAGGAGCGGTCCCGAGTCCAGGAGCGGGCGCAGGTCCAGGAACAGCCGCGCGGACGGGGGCGGGGTCAAGCCCAGGAACGACCACAGGACCAGGAGCGCTCCCGGAGTCAGGACTGGTCCCGCATGCCCGGACTCAGGCCGGGCAGTGCCGCGCGGCGTGCACCGGCATTGCCGCCTGGACGCCCGGTTCCCGCTGATCGCACCGTATTTGCGGATAACACTGTGTTCGCGGATAACGCCGTGGTTGCCGATAAAACAGTGCATGGTGATAACACCGTGCTGGCGGATAACACCGTGTTTGCTAACGCCACAGTGTTTGCCGATAACAGAGTGCCGCCCGCCGTCCCCGTCGTTTCCGTCTCGGCACCGGAGCGTTCCGGCCTGCCGGTGCACGCCAGGCCGGACGTCGTCCCGCCCGCGGCGGCGATCGCTCCGCCGTCCGCGCCTGCATCGTCATCCCGTCCGGCCCCGGCCCCCTTGGCGCCGTCAGGCAATTCGCCGGCACCAGTCATCGTCCCCGGGGCGCCGTCCGCGCCCGGGTCGGGATCCGTGCGGACTGGTGCCACCGGATCGGGCCGCGGCAACGGATCAGGGAGCAATGGAGGATCGGGGGCCAACGGATCCGACCGGGCTCACCTGGAGGTGTCGCACGACGGGCCAAGGCGGCGTCAGGGCGCCGGTAACGTGACACCGGCCCCGCCGGTCGAGCCGCCGCGACCAGGCCGCCCGACCGAGCCAGTGCGGCCGGTCGAGCCGGCGGAATCGGCTCAGGCAGTTCGGCCCGCCCAGTCGGCCCCCGTGCAGCAGTCCGTGCCGCAGGCGCCCGTGGCTCAGTCGTCCGTGGTGCGGGTGCCCATCCTTCAGTCGCCCGTGGTGCAGGAACCGGTGCCGTCGAAGCAACAAGCGTCGGCGACGCCATTGAGATTGCCGAACCCTCCGGCGGGTCCTGGCCGCGACTGGCCCGTGCCCGCTCGCCCGCTTCGCCCCGCGACGTCCCCGGCGGACCTGTCATCCCCGCCGGACGAGGGAGGCGTGGCCGGTGCCGCGCAGACCCCGGCGGCTGCCGCTCCGGTAACACCTGCCCCCGCGACACCCGTGGACGCGGCGTCGGCCGTCGACATGTGGGTAAAACCGGCCTCGATGCGGGCAGCGCCTATTGCCGACACGTCTGGTGCACCGGCGCCCGCGGCGCCCGCAGCCGGGTTCGACAAGCCCGCGGCACCGGCGCCCGATCCGGCAGCGCCGGTATTCGACACCCCGGCAGCACCGGCGCCGGCAGCTGAGGCCGACCTACCGGCAACACCGGTGCCTGACGCGGCACCGCCAGACACACCCGTGAGTCCCGCGCACCAGACGGCGGTGCGCTTCGCGCGCCTGCCAGCGGCGCCGACGCCAGCGGAGCCCCCCGTCGAGGCGCCCGCGCCGCACCCGGTGCAAGCCGCCCGCGTGGAGCCGGCGCCTGCCGCCCCGGAGACACGACGCCCGGCCATGCCGCCGCCCGCTCCCGTTCTGCGGTCACCCGCTCCGGCCCCGCCTCAGCCGGCCCAGGCGCAGTCGTTCCAGGCGCAGTCGTTCCAGGCCCCCGCCCCCGCCCCGCAGCAGCCGGCGCAGGCGCAGTCGGCCCCCGCGTCCGCGTCAGCCCCCGCCCCGGCCCCGCAGCCGGTGGCTCAGGCGCAGCCCGCCCCGGCCCCCGCGCCCGCCCCCGCCGTTCAGCAGATCGCGGACGCCAAGCGGCAGTCCATACCGTCAATCGAGCGTGCGCTGAGCGGTCCCGCCCGCGACCTGAACGCCTCCTGGGGCGGCAAGGTCAAGATCGTCACCGGCAACGGCGCCGCGCAAGGTCCGGGCGCCCGCGACCAGGAAGCGCAGGACAGGAACCGGGCGAGGCTGCCCATCGCCGAGCCGCGCCGGATCCTGGTCCTCGGCTGCACGAGCGGGGCCGGCCAGTCGGTAACCACGCTCATGACCGCGTCCATGATGGCCAGCCTCCGCGAGCACGCGGTCGCCGCGGTGGACCTCCACGACGGCACGCTCGCCCGCTACCGTGCCCCGGCCGCCTGGCTTGAGGAACTCCTGGCGGGCAAGCCGCCGCAGCACATCAGGCCGACCAGGGCGGACGGCCTGCACCCGACCCCGAAGCCGAATCCGGCGAGGCTCGATGTCGTCGCCTCGCACGAGCCGCTCAGGGACGGCGACGAGATCAAGCTCGCCGTGCAGCTGAACCGGCACTACCCGCTGACCCTGCTCGACCCCGGTGCGGCCGGCCTGACCCGGTTGCTGAAGGTCGCCGACCAACTGGTCGTGGTCGTGCCGGCCAACGTGGACGCGGCGGGCGCACTCGCCGACACCCGTGACTGGCTCGACAACAACGGGTACGCGGAGCTGGCGATGCAGTCGGTGACGGTGATCAACGGGGTAAGCCGCCGCTCGCTCCCCGACGTCGAGAGCGCCGAGTCGATCGCCCGCGGCCGGTCCCGTGCGATCGTCCGCGTCCCGTGGGACGACATGCTGCCGGTGGCCGCCGCCAGCCCGTCCACCCTGCGCCCGCAGACCCGCGTCGCCTACACGGCCCTCGCCGGGGTCCTCGTCGCGGGCCTCGCCGCCGCCGCCCCCGTAAGGAAGAAGTAGTGATTGAGGTGAACAGGGAGATGACAGTCACCGCGCGCCCCGCGTGGGACCGCGCGCCTGATACGATCGCGGTTTTTGCGATCAGGCGCGCGGTGCCGCGCACCGGGGGGTACGGGGGGTCGTCCCCCCGGGAGACGAAGGTGGCTTGGTGAGCACCAAGTCCAAGGGGCGCAGCCGCCTGGCCATCAGGTACTTCGACGACCGGGTGCTGCTGACCGACATGCATGCCTGGGCGTACTACCGGATCCCCTCGGTGTCGTACGAGTTCACGACGCCAGACGAGCGCGAGGCACTCGCCACCAACATCACCGTGGCCCTGGCGGCGATCAGGATGCAGGACGCCGAGGTGCACCTGCGGATCGCGCACCGGCCTTACCCGGCGGTGGAGTGGGCGACGGGCCTGGACAACACCTCCGACGGCGGCCCTGGCTGGCGGGAGTACCTGGAGCAGATCTACCAGCACGTGTGGGCGAAGGACTTCTGGGCCAAGGAGATCTACCTCGGGGTCAGGCTCGGTCAGCGGTCGGTGCGCGCGCAGCTTACCGACGGCCTGTTCAAGAACCTCTTCAACACCTACCGGACCGCGGAGCGGGCCCACGAGGAAGCCCCGTTGCCGTCCGGCGAGGTCGCGAAGTGGACGGACCAGTCGGAACGGCTCGGCCGCGCGCTCACCGCGTCCGCGCTCGCCGCGCGGCACGCGACCTCCCGCGAGGTCGCCTGGCTGTTCCGGCACACGCTGATGGGCTCGCTCGGCGACCCGCCGCCGTCCGCGACACGCCGCCGGACCTGGTACGCCGGCGAGATCGAGCAGCTGTATGAGGGCGCGGTGCACAATGGCCGTACGATGCTCCGGCTTGAGCAGGTTCAGGGTGACTCGTGGGCGGCGTTCCTCTCGTTCGCCCGGTTTCCCGACCTGATGTCGTTCCCGGACGGCGAGCCCTGGCTGCACTACGCTGACTCGCTGCCGTTCCCCGTCGAAGTCTCCTCGCGGATGAACCTGATCCCGCCGGCCAAGGCGTCCAAGGACGTGTCGCGCCGCCTGGCGCACGCACGCGACATGGACGCGCACATCCGCGAGGCGGGCGCGGAGGCACCGATCGCCCTCGCGGAGCAGATCGCCGCCGCCCGCATGCTGGAGCACGGCATCACCAAGGAACGGCTGCCCTTCGTCTACGGCTGGCACCGGCTGCTGGTGACCGCGCCGACCAGGGAGCTGTGCGTCCGCCGGGTCGAGGCGGTCACCGAGCACTACCGGGATATCGGTATCGACCTGGTCAACTCCACCGGCGACCAGTTCTCGCTGCTGTCTGAGTCGCTGCCGGGCGAGAAGGTGCGGCTGTCCTCGTACGTGCAGCGCCAGCCGCTGTACACGATCGCCGGCGGAATGCCGACCGCGACGGTGGAACTGGGCGACCGGATCGCCGACGGAGTCGGCTGGATCGGCCCGTACATCGGCGAGACCCTCGGGCGGGCGCGCTCGGTCGTGCACTTCGACCCGATGCTGGCGGCGGCACGGAACCGGCCGACGGCGGTGGCGATCACCGGCGAACCGGGCGGCGGCAAGACCACCCTCGCCATGCTGATCCTGTACCAGCTCGCGCTGCGCGGCGCGTCGGTCGCGGTCATCGACCCCAAGGGCGACGCCGAGCCGCTGGCCGAGTACCTGTCCAGGACCGGGCGCAAGGCCCGGGTGCTGCCGCTTTCCTCGGCGGCGGCCGGGCTGCTCGACCCGTTCTCCTTCGGCGATGACCTCGCGGAGAAGCGGACAATGGCGACCGAGACGCTGCGCCTGCTGCTGCCGAGGATGAGCGAGGAGCGCGAGTCGGCGATGATCCAGGCGGTCGGCTCGGTGGCCGTCGGGCCGCGGCCGAGCCTCGGCAAGGTCGTGCACCTCCTTGAGGAGTCCGACGACCCGGCCTGGAAGAACCTCGGCGCGGTGATGCGCTCGGTCTCCGAGATGCGCCTCGCCCGGCTCTGCTTCTCGCCGTCCGGCGGGCAGCAGATCGACGCCCAGGGCTGGACGACGGTGTTCACCCTCGGCGGGCTCACCCTGCCGGATACCACGACCGCCCGGGAGGACTACTCCTACGAGCAGCGGCTGTCCGTCGCGCTCCTTTACCTGGTGTCCCAGTTCGCCCGGCGGCTGATGAACACCCTCGACCGCACCGTGCCGAAGGCGATCTTCCTCGACGAAGCGTGGGCGATCACTTCCACCCCGGAGGGCGCAAAGCTCGTTCCCGAAGTGTCCCGGATGGGCCGCTCGCGGAACACCGCGCTTGTCCTTATTTCGCAAAACGCAGGAGACCTGCTCAGTGAGCAGGTGACCAACTGTATTTCGAGTGTTTTCGCGTTCCGCTCGTCGGAGCGAGCCGAGGTGGCGAACGTCCTGTCGCTCCTCGGTGTCGAGCCGTCCGAGGAGCACAAGGCCATCCTTCGTGCCCTCGGCAACGGCGAGTGCATCTTCCGTGACCTCGACGACCGCGCGGGCCGCATCGGCGTCGATCTCGTATCCGAAGAACTACGGGACTGGATCGATACAAACCCGACACGAGCCCGTCGGCCGCAGCCGGCGGCAACCCCCCAGTAAAGAACCGCCGAATACAGGAGCCTCCCGCGATGGCTGAATCCCACCCACGAGCAGGCAAGACAAAAAAGAGGCGGCGGCCGGCCCGTGCCGTGTTGCTGACCAGCGCGATCCTCGCGATCGTGTTCAGCGGGCTCTTCCTCGCCCGCTCAGCCGACGCGGCGACGGTCGCGCAGGCCGCACCGGCCGCGACGGCGGCGACCTCGGCGACGGCAGCGCACGCGGCGACCTCGGCGACGTCCGAACGGTCCGCCGTTGCGGCCGAGGATCAACTGGCCGGAATGGCCACGGTGACTCAGCCCGCGGCCGGAATCTGCAACCTGCCCGCGGTCGGTGACCTCGGCAGCCTGGTCGGCCTGTGCCAGGCCGGTTCCGGCGTGGTCGGCGACCTGAACAGCATCTGCACCGCCGGGGCGCCCACGCCCGAGCTGGCGACCTCGGGCATCAACTCGATGATCACCACGCCCGGCGGCGAGGCCACGGGCAATACGCTCTACGACAACTACGCCATGGCCGGCCAGTTCTGGGCGTCGTACGGGCTCACCTGCTCGCAGATGACGTCCTCGATCGGCAACAACGTGGCCGCCATGGTCTTCGACATGGCCAAGGCGCTTGACCGGGTCACGATCACCGTCTACCAGTCGGCGGCCAGCGACAACATCCTGACCTGGCTGAGCAGCTCGGTGGACAACCTGATCCATTCGCTCGGCAACGCGATCTACTACCCGTTCCTCGCCCCCATGGTGATCATCGCGGCGATGTGGCTCGCCTGGCAGGGCCTTGGCCGCAAGCGCGCGACCCGGACGATCGAGGGCACGCTCTGGATGATCCTGGCCTGCGTCGCCGCGATCTGGCTGATCGGCCAGCCCAACGACTTCACCGACGTCGGCACGACCGTCTCCAACGGCACCACCTCGGTGCTGAACGCGGCGTTCTCGAAGCTGCCGGCCACCACGGGCAGCAACTGCCTGCCCGTCGGGACGAAGGACCCGCAGTCGGTCAGCGCCAACTACACGTTCACCGGCGGCA
Source organism: uncultured Actinomycetota bacterium (assembly GCA_963785645.1). Lineage (GTDB taxonomy): Bacteria > Actinomycetota > Actinomycetes > Streptosporangiales > Streptosporangiaceae > Trebonia. Next base: position 550,080 of record CAWAWG010000006.1, on the reverse strand, counting down.
ACGGCCTGGTGGACCAGAACGCCAACGAGCTGTGGACGGTGCTCGTCTGCAAGCCGTGGCTGGACGGCGAGCTTGGCACCACCCAGTACGCGCCGCTTGGCACGCCGGCCGCGCAGACCAACGTGGTCGACCTGTACGGCAGGCAGATCCTGTGGGCACAGGCGGTCGCGACCAACGAGACGCCGGACAGCGCCACCGTCCAGAACAAGGAAAACGTCTACAACGGCATCGCGGCGGATCTGAAGGCGAACAACCCGGCGGTGTACTCGCTGTTCCAGGGCGATCAGTGGACGACCCGGCTTGAGATCGGCTTCGAGGCGCTGTTCGCCGCGGTCGCGGCGGGCCTGCTCATCCTGCTGATCGCGCTGACCCTGATCATGCTGAAGCTCGGCTTCCTGCTGCTGCTCGTGGCCGGGCCGTTCTTCCTGATCATCGGCATTCATCCGGGCTTCGGCCGGGTGGTCGCGGTCCGCTGGTTCGAGATGCTCATCGGCGTGCTGCTGAAACAGGTCGCGGTCGCGCTCACGCTCAGCGTCCTGCTCTACTGCTACTCGCTGATCATGGGCACAACGGACCAGGTACTGCCCTGGGCGCTCAAGATCATGATGATCGCGCTGGTCACGGTGACGGTGTTCATCTACCGCAGGCCGTTCCAGCATCTGTTCTCCTCGGTCGGCTACGGCATGCTCGGCGCGGAGGAACGCGCCCAGGTGAACTGGCGCGAGTCCACCCTCGGCTTCCGCCGGGTGACCGCGAACGCGGCGGGCGTGGCCGTGCCCGGCGTGGGCGCGCGGGTCTCGTCGCGCTGGGCCCGGCGCGGCCCGGACGCGGGCGGGGCGGCCGACGGGACGACGGCGGACGGCGGCGGCGTGTCGGCGGCCGGCGCCACCATTCCGGAGGGCATGACCGTCGCGCCGGTCGCGGACAGCCATGGCACCGGACGGCAGTGGCCGGATACCGGGGTCGGCTCCGGCAGCCGGGCGGCCCCGCCGCTGCCGCTGTCGACGCAAGGCGGGCCACCGGCGAGCGGTCCCTCGGTCGGCTGGGCGCGCAGCAGCGCCGCGGGGGCGGGCACCGGGGCACGCGCGCCGGGGCAGCCGCCGGTAAGGCAGAGCGGCGGACAACCGACACTGCGCCAAAGCGGTGCCCAGCCGGCGGTGCGCCAGAGCCCGCCGCCCACGCCTGCCGCCCGCCAGGCCGCCGGAAGCCGGTGGCCCGAGACAGCCAGCCCCACTCGTTCTGGATCCTCCGGCGGTGCGGCCGGGGGAGAGGCAAAGCCTCCCGCCGCGCCGTTCTGGGCGCGATCGCGCCGCCGGTCCAAGTAGCGGTGGTGCATCATGGATCTAACCACCGGCCAGCGTCGTCTGGTCTTTGCAGTCGTCGTCATCGCCCTCGCGGGTCTCGGCATCTTCCTGGTCAAGGGACACGATTCCGGCTCGCCCGCCGCCGCCCCGTCCCCGTCCGCGAGCGCGTCCCCGTCGTCCGGGGCCGCGTCGTCCGCGGCGGGGAGCCAAAGCGTCCCGCCGTCCTCCATACCCGCGGCCACGCCGGTCTCGACGGCGGGGGGCGCGGAGATCTACCAGTGGCTGCCGTTCACGCCGACGGAGTTTTCCGCAGCGGCGCAGACCACGGTCACCTTCGCCAAGGACTACGCGACCTGGAGTTATACCGAGTCAGCGGCTGCCTACACGGCCAAGCTGAGCCCCTTGGTGGCTCCGTCGGAACTGGCGCAGATAACGAGCGGCTTCAGCACGGCGGGGGTGGCACAGCAGCGGACCGCGGACAAGCAGGTGTCCACCGGCAGCGGGACGATCGACTCGATCAGCTCGATCGTCGATGCGCCCGGTCCGGCCTCGATCACGTTCGTCGTCACGATCAACCAGCAGGTCACCCCCGCGCAGCCGACCGGGGTGTCGCCGTCGCAGCAGTACGCGGTGACGGTCGTCTCGTCGGGCGCCGGCTGGCTGGTGAACGACCTTGAGCTGCCCAATACGGGTAATCAGTGAAAGGGCGTTCAATCGGGCCGATCGTCATCGGCCTCCTGGTTATGGCGCTGCTCGCATTCCTCATCGTGCCGATGGTCATTATCGGCGGCGCGGCCCTGCTGTTCTCCGGGGGAGACGGCGGCACGAACTGCTCGTCGGCGGCACAGAACGCGACCCAGCCGTCCGCGTCGGCCGAGGCGGCCAACTCGATCCCGAGTAACTACCTGATGTGGTTCCAGAAGGTCGGCCTCCAGTACAACGTGTCCTGGACGATCCTGGCGGGCATCGGGAAGGTCGAGAGCGACGACGGGCGGACCACCCTGCCCGGCGTGAACAGCGGCTCGAACGCGTTCGGCGCGGCCGGGCCGATGCAGATCGGCATCGGCGGGGCGTCGAGCGACACCTGGGCCCTGGTCGCGACGGCCGAGGACGGGAAGGAGCCGGCCTCGGTGTACGACCCGGCCGACGCGATCGCCGGCGCGGCCAAGTACCTGGTCGCGCACGGCGTGCAGCAGGACCCGACCGCGGCGATCTTCGCCTACAACCACGCGGACTGGTACGTCCAGGAGGTGCTCGGCTGGGCCTCGACGTACGCGGAAGGCGGGTTCACGGTTGCCGATGACAACCAGGCCGGCGACACCGCCGGGGCCGCCGCGGTCGGCGCGGTCGGCGCCGGCGCGAGTCCTGCACGGGGAACAGCCAGCTGGCTGACTTCGTCGCGCCCAACGCGATCGTGGGCGATGCCGTGAACTACGCGGAGGCGCAGATCGGCAAGCCCTACCTGTTCGGCGGCACCGGACCGGACGCCTTCGACTGCTCGGGGCTGGTCATGATGGCCTACCGGGCGGGCGGGGTGAACATACCGCGCACGTCGGAGCAGCAGTTCGCTGATCTGCCGCACGTGCCCGCGAACCAGGTCCAAGACGGCGACCTGGTGTTTTTCGCCGGCTCCGACGGCACTCCGGCGGCGCCGGGACATGTCGGCCTGGTGGTCGGCAAGAACACGATGATCGAGGCGTACGCGACCGGCACGCCCGTCCGGATCTCCACGTTCGGCACGGCGCAGTCACCGCCCGGTGACGGCACTGTTGTCGGCTATGCCCAGCCTTGGCCCAATAACGCCGTCCAAGCGACTCCATCTGGGTGAATGAGGGCTAATGACTGATTTGGTGCTAGTCTGACAGCTAGTAACCGACCGCATGAGGGGAATCACCGTGTGGAGTCAGTTGCGTGGCTGGACGGCCGCGGCGGGTGTTCTCACGGTGCTCCTGCTGACGGCGGCCTGCCACGTGACGACGTCGGCCGCGACGGCGGCGTCGGCCAAGACGTCAGCCGCGGCCGACGTCACGACCGGCCCGGTGGTCGCACTCGGCGACTCCTACACCGCCGGCGGGCTGCTGCCGCTCAACTCGCAGGCCAAGCCGGCCGGCTGCCTGCGGTCGACCAAGGCGTACCCCGTGCTCGTCGCGCACGCGCTCGGCGCGCCGCTGATCGACGTGGCCTGCACGAACGCGGGGGTCAAGGAGATGACCGGCGCGCAGAAGACCTACCTCAAGGGCACGAATCCCGCGCAGCTCACCGCCCTCGCCCCGGACGACCGGATCGTGCTGCTGACCCTCGGCGGTGACGACCTGGGCTTCCTCAACGTGCTGCATGAATGCATGAAGCTGTCGTTCACCAAGCCGTGGGGGAGTCCGTGTGAGGCGCACTACACCGAGGGCGGCACCGACCAGCTCGCCGCCGCCGCGTCGACCGAGGCGCCGAAGATAGCCCAGGTTCTCACCGACATCACGGCTCGCGCGCCCCGGGCGCGGATCGTCGTCGTGGGCTACCCGGATCTGTTCCCGCAGTCCGGCGGGTGCTGGCCGGCCGTGCCGATCACCAACGGCGACGTCGCCTACCTGCGCGGGATCGAGGTCACGGCCAACGCCATGCTCGCCGCCGTCGCGAAGGCGGCGGGAGCCACGTTCGTGAACACCTACACGCCCACCATCGGGCACGACTTCTGCCAGGCCGAATCGGTCAGGGACGTCGAGGGCCTGCTCCCCGGCTCCCTGGCTCTTCCGTTCCATCCAAACACCCGCGGCCAGGCCGTGATGGCGAGCGCGGTATTGGCAGCGCTTAAGGGCTAGCGCCCTGCGCCTGAGCTGCCAGGAACCCTTCAGTCAGGAGGCTCTCAGGCGCTCCCTGAGCAGGTACAAGCACGTTTCGAGTATGTCGTCGCCGAGGGCTTCTGGGTTGGCGAGCAGGGTCTCGACGGCCAGCATGCGGGCTCCCTGGGCGGTCAGCCTGGTGAACGGGGTTACGGGAGCATCCATGGTTACGGGAGCTCCCCGGTCAGGGCACCGGCGGCGGCGCCGGCGGACATAGGGCCATTTCGTGTTCGGAAAATCATGTCAAAAAGGACGTCTACTCGTCAGTACTGGCCCTATGTCGTTGGCAACCGGAAAGCATGCCCCGGGACGCCCGCGGGCAGGCCTCCGAACCAACCCCTCAATTCCTGACGTTGCGCTGGAGCGTGCTTATCTATCCACTATCTCCGCACCGAGGTACGCCCGGTCTGCCCGGCTCTTGTGAAGGCCGGTCAGCGCTGGTGAATTCGTGGGCGGGGGAGAGGAAGCCGGATTCGTTCGGATAAATCCGCTTGATATCCCTGCGCTTCGGGTCAGCTCACCTGGGCGGCGGCGACCTCGGCGAGCTTTGCCTGCACCTGGGCGGCGGACGGGTTGCACATCGTGGAGCCGTCGGCGAACAGGAGGGTGGGGACGGTCTGGTTGCCGCCGTTGACGCTCTCCACGAACTTCGCCGCTTCCGGGTCGAGTTCGATGTTGACCTCGTTGATCTCGATTCCGGCCTTGCCGAGCTGCCGCTTCAGGTTCTTGCAGAAACCGCACCACGTCGTCGTGTACATCGTCAGCGGCACAGGAAGCCTCCATGTCTTTCGGCGGGCACGGTGTTTAGCCAGCACGGTGTTCGGCCAGCACGGTGTTCGGCGTTAACCGCTCGTTGTGCGGCGATCGTCGGTGTTGTGCAACAAATTTTCCGGCCGCTGCTTCCCGCGCGGGGCGGTGCGTGTCGGTGACATGCGGCACCATAGGACGGATGGACGCCGATGAGCTGCTCACCGCGCTCGACCCCGAGCAGCGGGCTGTAGCGCTGGCCCGCACGGGGCCGGTGTGCGTGCTAGCCGGCGCGGGAACGGGCAAGACCAGGGCGATCACCCACCGCATTGCCTACGCGGTCGCGACCGGGACGGTCGACCCGGCGCACGTGCTCGCGCTGACGTTCACCGTCCGAGCGGCCGGCGAGCTGCGCGGACGGCTGCGTGCGCTCGGCGGCGGCGCGGAGGCGGTGCGCGCGGCCACGTTCCACTCGACGGCCCTGCGGCAGCTGACCTACTTCTGGCCCCGGGTGATCGGCGGCCGCCCGCCGCGGCTGGTGGAGTCGAAGCTGCCGCTGCTGCGGGAAGCCGCGCGAGGCCTGGGCATGCGGATGGACGGCCCCGCGCTCGCCGAGGCGGTGACCGAGATCGAGTGGGCGAAGGTCTGCCAGATTCACCCCGACTCGTACGTGTTCGCGGCGACGGAGGCCAAGCGCGGGCCGTCGGCCGGCGTCGAGGACACCGGACGCCTTTACACGGCCTACGAAGCGCTCCGCCGGGACCAGCAGCTGATCGACTTCGAGTCGGTGCTCGAGCTGACGGCGGCGATCCTGCTCACCGAGCCCGCCGCCGCGCGCGAGGTGCACGCCGCGTTCCGGCATTTCACCGTGGACGAGTTCCAGGACGTGAACCCGCTGCAGAAGCTGCTGCTCGACGCCTGGCTCGGCGAGCGGGAGGAGCTGTGCGTGGTCGGTGACCCGCGCCAGACGATCTACTCGTTCACCGGGGCCACGTCCGAGTACCTGCGGTCGTTCGCCGCCGACTATCCCGCGGCCGCCGTGGTCAGGCTGGTTCGCGACTACCGGTCGACCCCGCAGGTGGTGCACGCGGCGAACCGGCTGATAGCCGCTACCGCGAGCGCCGGCGCGACCGCCCCGGCCGACACCGAGCAGCTTGTCGCGCAGCGGCCGCCGGGCCCCGATCCGGCGGTGACGCGGTACGCCGACGAGGAAGCGGAGGCGGCCGGGGTCGCGGCGTCGATAACGGCCCTCACCAGGAGCGGAGTGCCTTTCGCGGAGATCGCCGTCCTTCTGCGGATAAATGCGCATATGGAGCGGTTCGAGCGGGCGCTGTCCGACGCGAAGGTGCCGTACGTGGTCCGCGGCGCCGAGCGCTTCTACGACCGCCCCGAGGTGCGGCAGGCCCTCGTGCTGCTGCGCGGCGCCGCCCGGGCGGCCGGGGCCGGCACCGACGCGACCGGGCTGCCCGGCGAACTGGCCGCCGCCGTCCGGCACGTGCTCGCGTCGGCGGGGCTCACCCCGGCGCCGCCCGCCGCCCCAGTGGTCGGCCAGGAGGTGCGGTCAGGGAGCGCTGGGAGTCCCTCGCCGCCATCGCGGGACTGGCGGACAACCTGGCCGCCGCGCGTCCCGCGGCGACCCTGGCCGACTTCGCGGCCGAGGTCGCCGAGCGCGCGGAGACCGGGCACGCGCCGGTCGCGGCGGCCGTGACCCTGGCCACGATGCACGCGGCCAAGGGGCTTGAGTGGGATGCGGTCCTGCTGCCGGGTCTGACAGAGGGCATAATGCCCATCGTGCATGCGCGAACGGCGGAGGCCGTGGAGGAAGAGCGGCGGCTGCTTTACGTCGCGGTCACCCGGGCCAGGGTCCATCTGGCGCTCTCGTGGGCGCCGGCCCGGACACCGGGCGCGGAGGCGTCCAGGCAGCGATCCCGGTTTTTGCCCGTGCTGCAGACACCGGTGGTGCGCGGATGAGTGACGGCCTGGACGAACTGCTTGACCTGCTTGACCTGGAGCAGATCGAGGTCAACATCTTCCGTGGCCGGTCGCCCGACGAGACGGTTCAGCGGGTGTTCGGCGGCCAGGTGGCCGGCCAGGCGCTGGTCGCCGCGGGGCGCACCGTGCCGGGCGACCGCCCGGTTCACTCGCTGCACGCGTACTTCATCCGGCCGGGCGACCCGTCCGTGCCGCTCGTCTATACCGTCGACCGGATGCGGGACGGGCGGACGTTCACCACCCGCCGGGTGACCGCCATCCAGCACGGCAAGCCGATCTTCGCGCTCTCCGCCTCATTCCAGCATCCGGAGCCGGGCCTCGTGCACGCCCGGCCGATGCCTGGCCACCCGGCCCCCCGAGGAGCTGCGGTCCAACGCGGAGCGGCTCGCCGAGGCGATCGGCGAGCCGCTGTCCCCGCACCTGGAGAGGACCCCGATCGAGCTGCGCTCGGTGGGGCCGATGTCCGCGGAACTGGCCCGCGACCCGTCGCTGCGCGCCGACGGCGAGCACAGCAACCTCGTCTGGGTGCGCGTCACCGAACCGCTGCCCGACGACCCGCTGCTGCACGTCTGCCTGATGACCTACATCTCTGACCTGACGCTGCTCGAGACCGCGCTGCTTGAGCACGGCGTCAGCTGGCTTGACGAGGGCGTCTCCGGTGCCAGTCTGGACCACGCCATGTGGTTCCACCGCCCGTTCCGGGCCGACCAGTGGCTGCTCTACGCGCAGGAGTCCCCGGTCGCCGCCGGGGGCCGGGTCCTCGCCCGCGGCGAGGTGTTCACGGCCGCGGGAGACCTCGTGGTCTCGGTCGTCCAGGAGGGCCTCATCAGAATCTCCGGCACGCCCAGCGACTAACACCTCACCTGCTGTCTTGAGTCGCCTGGAACCTTTTCCTGTCCCGACGAAGAAAACCCAGGTCAAAAATGTGTTGTGCTGCCGTGTAGCCTTCCGTAGGCTATGCGTCATGTCCGTGGAACCGAGCAAATAAACCCCTTGAAGGAGGTGCCTACGGTGGAAATCTACACGACTGAAGTTCCGGCTGCCCGCCTCGGCGCCGCCTTCTATGGTGTTCGCTCCCCATGGGCCAGCCTCGTCGCCGTGGGGGCGAATCATGCCCTCGCGCCGAATGCTGTTCTAGCCGTTGGCAGCCCCGGTTCGGGCAGCGGCGCGTTCCGGCCGGTTATGGTCCCGCGGACGCAGTCTGCCCTGACGGCTGCCCAGCTGCTGCCGACCGTTAACGCAGCCCGTACGCAGAAAAACATCCTGAAGACCCGTACCGACGCCGGTGGTTCAGGCGCAATGGGTCCGTATCCGGAACGGGAACAACCGGCCTAGAAAGGCCGGACACGATCCCCGAAGGCCGCGGACCCGTACACAGGGTCCGCGGCCAGATGTATTTTCAGGCCCGGTCCCGATCGATTAGCACCAGCACAACTGGAAGCAAAGCGAGAGGGGATGGCACCAATGGAGTGGCCCGACGGCTCTTTCGAGGCGGTCGCCGTTATCGAGTCGTACGCCAGGAAGAACGCCGAGCAGGGTACGGCCGTGAGCGGGATCGCGGCACTCTTCAGCCTGGGCAATGTCCAGGCGGGCATCGAACTGCCGTGCACGGACGACCCGGAACTGTTTTTCGCCGAGGCGCCGGCGGACGTCGAGGCGGCGAAGGCGCTGTGCCAGGGCTGCCGGATCCGGGCCGCCTGCCTGGAGGGTGCGCTTGAGCGGCGCGAGCCCTGGGGCGTCTGGGGCGGGGAACTGCTCCTGCGCGGCACGATCGTGCCTCGGAAGCGGCCGCGCGGCCGCCCCCGCAAGGAGGAAGCCGAACTCGCCAAGGGCGATGAGCGGGCCGCCTAACCCGCGTCATTACTACCGGCACTACTAGGCGATCCGATGTTCCGCGCAACGACGACAATCGCGGCGCGCCAGTCGCTTGACCATGCCCCAACGGAAGGCTGCACGCTGACTCCAGGCAGGCTGGCGCGCCGCACAGCAGGGCGCCGCAGACGATGCGGCGAGCAGACATGAACATACGCAAACGCACACAATGCGAGGTTGTAAGCCATGTATGCCCAGGAATACCTGGCCAAGGAACGAGATCGAGAACGCCTCAGACAGGCGGAGTACGGACGGGCCGACCTATCAGGTCGCCAAGCTGCGCAGGCTGGAGAAGCAGATGGCGCGCGCCGAGCGTCAGTTGCTGAACGCGTGGGAGCGCACCGAGCAGCTCTGGTCGGTGATGCGCGAAGGCTGACCAGTCGGCTAGCCGTAAACAAAGGAACCCGGGATGCGCGAGGGCCATCCCGGGTTCTGTTTTGTTCGCTTTGCCGGCGGGGCTGCCTCCGCTGGCCGCCCGGTTAGTCGGAGTAGCCGGGAACCCAGCGGACGACCTCCGCCCGGAACGGCCCCTCGCACTCAAGCTGGCAGAGCACGCCGATCCCGGCCGTCGACACCCGGTGGATGAGCACGTAGGACGGGGGCAGGTTGAACTTGCGGGCGATGCCGGAGGCACTCAGGTCGCCCACCCGGGTGGCCTCCTCGCGCATCCACTCCCGGGAGAACTTGAACGTCTCGACCGACGACGGCTCGGCCAGCGGCGCGAGGAACGTTCGCAGCGCATCCAGGTCGACCGAGATGCCGGGCCGGAGGAAGTTGTCCGACCGCAGTTCGCGCTCGACCTCCACGATGTCCGGATCCGGGTCGTGCATGATCCGCAGCAGCCGGCCGAAGATCGGCGGCAGCCCCCCGGGAAGCCGGTCGACCGCGCCGAAGTCGAGCACGCCGAGCCGCCCGTCGGCGAGCAGCCGGAAGTTGCCCGGGTGCGGGTCCGCATGCAGCATCCCGGCCCGGGCGGGCCCGGAGAACAGGAACCGGGTGAACAGGATGCCCGGCCCGGTCCCGCTCCACCTTCGACCCGTCGCTGATGATCTTTGACAGCGGGGTGCCGTCCATCCACTCCGTCACGAGCACGTGCTCGGTCTCCGCGACGACCCCGGGCACGTAGATGTCGGGATCCCCTTCGTAGGCCGCGGCGAACGCGCGCTGGGCCGAGGCCTCCATGTGGTAGTCGAGCTCCTCGGCGACCCGGTCGCGCAGCTCGTCGAGCATCGGCCTGACCTCAAGACCAGGCATGAGCACGGCGAACAGCAGGCCGAGCCGGGCGAGCTGGCTGAAGTCGTTGAGCAGGGCCTTGCCCGCCCCGGGGTACTGGATCTTGACGGCAACGGCGCGACCGTCGCCCCAGACCGCCTTGTGTACCTGCCCGATGGACGCGGCGGCGGCGGCTCGTCGTCAAACGAGGTGAACGAAGCCCGCCAGTCGTCCCCGAGATCAGCGGCGAGCACCCGGTGCACCGTGGCGGTAGACAGCGGCGGCGCGGCCTCCTGGAGCCTGGTCAGCGTCGCGCGGTAAGGCCCGGCGAGCTCGGGCGGCAGCGCGGCCTCGAAGATCGAAAGTGCCTGGCCGAGCTTCATCGCCCCGCCCTTGAGCTCCCCGAGCACCCGGAAGACCTGGTCGGCGGTGCGCTGCTGTATCTCCTGGGCGACGATTTCCGCCGACTCGCCCCCGATCCGCTTGGCTAGCCCCAGCATGGTCCGGCCGGCGAACCCGAGCGGCAGCCCGGCCAGGATCGCCCCCCGCTGCACGCTGCCGCGCGGCACGTCTTTTCGGGGTGCGCTGTTCCGCGGCTGGCCGTTTGTGGCCTGGTCGCTTTGGGGCGCGTCGTTGCGGGGTCCGCTGTTGTTGGCTTCGCTGTTGTTGGCTTCGCTGTCGCGACCGTTGGGGGGGACCTGGCTCACACGGTCATTCTCCGCCAATGAAACCCCTTATCCCGAACGGATGGCTAGTTCCAGCCTAGGCCTGTCATGACAGTGCCTAGCTCTGCGTACCCCCGGCGGGGAACCAGGCGCCTCAAAAGTCCTCGTGAACCACCATATTCACCTTCATTGAACTGTTACCCGTCCTGTCACATTTGCCACTAAATGGAGACAACCTGCACGTCGTCCTGAACGTCCCACAACGGGCTTTTTATAGGCAACAGTCCTGGTGGGGACTACACGTATGCGCTTCATCACGCATGCGCGTCAAGAGGGGGAACAACGGCAGATGGCTTCGCTACGCCCAGGACCGGCGCACGCGCACCCGCATGCGAGGAATGACCTGACGGTTCCCGACCTGTACGGGGACGCCGTCATCGGGCGGGGACCGCGCACCCTCCCCCCGCCTGCGGCGCCGGAACCGGCCGAGGAGCCGTGGTCCGCGGAGTCGACGGGAAGGTCATCGGGGAAACGACGCGGGCAGTGGGGCAGCGACCGGCGGAACACCCGCGCCATGCCCATGGTGCCCAAGCCGGTCAGCGACACCCGGGTGGCGATAGCACGGCTGGCGATCGTCGTCACGGTGGGCGCGTGGCTGGCCTACACCGTCATGTGGTTCTTCAGCGATTTCTTCCACCCGGGGTACGAGAGCGCGGTGGCGCGGACCGAGGAGGTGCTGTACCTCGTCATCGTCACGCTGCTGACCGTCTCCGCACTGGCGTACCTGCTGGCCCGGCTCGGGTTCATGTACCGCACCCGCACGCACCACCGGGCGACCCGGGCCAGCCTGGATCAGTATTTCGACGCCCGGCAGCCGACGCTGACCACGATCATCCCCTCCTACCAGGAGGAGGAGCGGGTGATCCGGACCACGCTGCTGTCCGCGGCGCTGCAGGAGTACCCGGATAAGCGGGTGGTGCTGCTCATCGACGACCCGTACGTGCCCAAGACCCGCAAGGCCCGGGAGCAGCAGGAATCCGCCCGGGCGCTGCCCGGCAAGATCGAGCGGCTGCTGGCCGAGCCGGCCCGCCGGTTCACCGGCGATATGCAGTCGTTCGAGCTCGCGATGCAGCGCGGCGACCAGCCCGGGCCCAATTCGATGGTCACGCTGGCCAGCACCTACGGCGACGCGGTCACCTGGCTGGAGAACCTGGCCGACCGGCAGGAGATCACCGACCACACCGACGAGTTCTTCGTCAACGAGATCCTCCTTCGCCTGGCGGAGTCGTTTCGCGAGGTCAGGGCGGCGCTGCTGGAGTCGGCGGCCGAGGGGGTGGTGCTGCACCCGCAGATGTTCCGCCGGCTGTACCGCCGGCTGGTGTGGACGTTCACGGTGCGGGTCTCCAGCTTCGAGCGCAAGAAGTACGTGTCGCTGTCCCACGAGCCGAACAAGGCGATGAACCTCAACAGCTACATCGGCCTGATGGGCGGCAACTACCACGAGATCCAGACCGCCGGGGGCACCGCCCTCGTGCCGGCCAGGCCCGGCACCGGCTGGCCCATCCCGAATCCGGATTACGTGGTGACGCTCGATGCCGACAGTGTGCTGCTGCCTGAGTACTGCCTGCGGCTGGTGCACCTGCTGGAGCAGCAGGAGTACCAGGACATGGCGATCGCGCAGACGCCGTACAGCGCGTTCCCGGGGTCGGCGACGCGGCTGGAGCGGATCGCCGGGGCGACCACCGACCTGCAGCACATCGTGCACCAGGGGCTGACCTACTACGACGCGACCTTCTGGGTCGGTGCCAACGCGGTGATCAGGAAGAAGGCCCTGGACCAGATCGCCGAGACCTCTTACAGCGGTGACTGGGAGATCAGGCAGTACATCAAGGACCGGACGGTGATCGAGGACACCGAGTCGACCATCGACATGGGCATCCACGGCTGGCGGCTGTACAACTACCCCGAGCGGCTCAGCTACTCCGCCACCCCGCCGGACTTCGGCTCGCTGTGCATCCAGCGCCGCCGCTGGGCCAACGGCGGGCTGCTGATCCTGCCCAAGCTCCGCCGCCAGTCAAGAGCGCGGAAGTCGGCGGGCAAGCGGACCAGGTCGGGCGAGCTGTTCCTGCGCTGGAACTACATGGCCTCCATCTCGTGGAGCTCGGCCAGCCTGCTGATCCTGCTCGCCTTCCCGTTCAGCGCGACGCTGATCAGCCCGCTGCTCGGCCTGATCGCGCTGCCCTACTTCGCCGCCATGGCCGGCGACCTGCGCTCGTGCGGGTACAAGCGGGTGGACGTGCTGCGCATCTACGGGTTCAACCTCGTCCTGCTCGGCGTCAACCTGGCCGGCACGTTCTCCTCGATCGTGCAGGGCCTCACCGCGTCCAAGGCCCCGTTCGCCCGCACCCCCAAGGTCAAGGACCGCACCGTCGTCCCGCCGTTCCTGCTGCTGGCCCCGTACGCGCTGATCGGCCTCGCCGGCTTCACCTTCTACCACGCCTACGTCCACCACCTGACCGAGAACGCCTGCTACGCCGCGCTCAACGTCATCCTGGCCTGCTACGCGGCCAAGGCGTTCATCGGCCTGCGCAACTCCGCCGTCGACCTGTGGATCCACGGCACCTCGGTGCTGTTCAAGCCCGCCGAGCGGCGGCAGCGGCGGCTGCCCTGGCGGCGCCCGGTCGAACAGCCGAAGCCGACCGACTGGCGCAGCGTGCTCCAGGCCGGTTACGCCGAGCCCCAGTACCAGTCGGCGGGAGTCCGGCCGACGACGCGCATGTCGGCCGTGCAGATGCCGACCGGGGCGCCGTCGGCCCCGCCGCTGTCGGATGGGCCCGCCAAGCGCCGGCTGTCACTGGCGCGCCTGCTCGTCGCGCTGGTCGTCGTGGCGGGCGTCAGCTACGGCGGGTACTGGGGACTCAAGACCCGGCTGCTCGCTCCGCCCGTGGTGGTGCACCAGACCTGGTTCGCGCCCTACGTCGACGTCACGCTCACGCCGACCTACCAGTTCCAGAATCCCTCCGACGACCCGGCCCGGCAGAGCGTGCTCGGCTTCGTGGTCGCCGCGTCGAAGTCGGACTGCACCCCCAGCTGGGGCGGTGCGTACACCCTGTCCGCGGCCGACCAGCAGCTCGCGCTCGGCGCCCGCATCGCCCAGTTGCAGCAGGAAGGGCAAGAGGCCATCGTGTCGTTCGGCGGGCAGGCCAACACCAGCCTGGATGTCGCCTGCCCGACCACCGCCGCGTTGACGTCCGCGTATCAGTCGGTGATCAGCGCCTACCACCTCACCACGATCGACCTCGACATCGAGGGCGCCGCGCTCGACGACTTCGCCGCGGCGCAGCGGCGCGCCGCGGCCATCGCCGCCCTGGAAAAGGCCGATCCTCAGCTCAACGTGTGGGTGACCCTCCCGGTCGAGCCGTCCGGGCTGCAAGACGACGCCGAGTCGGTGCTCCAGGCGATGCTCCGTGAGCGGGTCTCCGTCACCGGGGTCAACATCATGACGATGGACTTCAGCTCGGCGCCCGCCGCGGGCAGCACCATGGCCCAGTCCGCCGAGGCCGCGCTGAACGCCACCCACGGCCAGCTCGCGACCCTGTACCGCCAGTACGGCATCCGCCTGAGCTCGGAGCAGATCTGGCAGCGCCTCGGCGCCACGGTGATGATCGGCCAGAACGACAAACAGGGCCAGAACTTCACCGTCAGCGACGCGCAAACCCTGGCCGGCTTCGCCGCCCGCAGCCACCTGGGCCGGGTCTCGATGTGGTCGGTCAACCGGGACAGCCAGTGCGGCTCGTCCTACTCGGAGACCGGCATGCTCTCCAACACCTGCAGCGGCACCCCGCAGTCCGGCCTCCAGTTCTCCCAGATCTTCGGCCACCTTCAGGGCAACGCGGTGATTACCTCCGGCGCGGGCAACGTCCAGCCGGCCGTGGCGGACACCAATCCCGCGGACGCGCCGTACCCGCAGTGGGCGTCGGGTGCCGATTACCCGCTCGGCTACAAGGTCGTCGAGAACGGCGAGATCTACCAGGCCAAGTGGTACAACACCGGCGACGACCCGTCCGCCCAGGTGCAGTACGACTGGCAGACGCCGTGGGAACTGCTCGGCCCGGTCGTCCCCGGCGACCGCAGTTCCGCCATAGCCACCCTGCCGGCGGGCACCTATCCCGCGTGGTCGGTCGATACCCAGTACCAGGCCGGCGACAAGGTGCTCTACCAGGGACTGCCCTACCAGGCCAAGTGGACGAACGAAGGCGTGTCCCCCGCTACCCAGTCCACCGACCCGTCCGGTTCGGCTTGGAAGGCGCTGTACGGCGTCCCAGGCGAGCCGAGCGGCGCGCCGGCCGTGGGCGCTGTCTCCGGCGGTTCGCCCGGTGCGAGCGCCAGCCCGGCCCCCTCGCCGTCGTCGTCCTAGCTGCTCGCCGACACAGCTGTTCACGAACATTCCGGTCCTGCGGTGCCCGCCGCAGGACCGGGGTGCTCCTGGATCTACCAAAACGGATCGTGGTTTGACCTGGTCCGGGCATCGTCCTGCGCCGAATGTCAGTGCCTCGCGTCACGCTGAGTACATGAGACCAGCACTGAAGGTAGGACTAAGGTCACTGTGGCGGGACCAGGACACGCTTCAGTTCGGGGTGGACCCGCGCCGGGCCCGCGCGCTGACCGGCCTCGGCAAAGCGGCGGCGATCGTGAGCCTGCTCGACGGGTCCCGGGAGACCGCGGAGATAGTGCGGACGGCCGAGACGTACGGCATCCGCCAGGAGATCGTGCACCGGGTGATCGAACTGCTGGCCTCGGCGGGCGTACTCGATGACTTCCCCGCCAGCACGCGCGCCGCCCTGCCCGACTACCTGCGCGCGAGGATCGGCCCCGAGCTTGCCTGCGCCGCCCTGGCCTACGGGCACGGTGACGGCGGCGCGGCGGTGCTGGCCCGGCGGAGGGCGGCGTTCGCCCGCGTTTACGGAGCGGGCCGGGTGGGCGCCTGCGTCGCGACGTTCCTCGCCGCGTCCGGGGTCGGGTGGGTCAGTTGCCTGGACCCGGGAACGGCCGAGTCGGCGGACGTCACGCCCGCGGGCCTGGGCGCCGCTGATGTCGGGGCAAGCAGAATCGCCGGGGTCGCCCGCGCGGTGCACCGGGTGGCGCCAGAGGTGTGCACCGTGAACGACGCCCGCCGGCTGCCTGACCTGGCGGTGATCACCGGCCGCCCCGACCCGGTGCTGATCGCCGCGCTCATGCGCGACCAGGTACCGCACCTGGTGGTACACGCGGACGAGGCGATCGGCGTCGTCGGGCCGCTGGTGCTGCCCGGGCGCTCGGCCTGCATGCGCTGCATCGACCTGAGCAAGGCGGCCCGAGATCCCGCCTGGCCCAGGATCCTCGCCCAGGCCAGCGGCATCGGCACCGTCCCGGCCGCCACGCAGGCGTGCGACACGGTGCTCAGCGCGGCGACCGCCGCGCTCGCGGTCGCGCAGGCGCTGACGCTCATCGACCGGGCCGGCGTGCCGGCCGCTGCCAACGGCACCCTCGAGGTCGTGCTGCCCGAGTGGCAGTGGCAGCGGCGCGGCTGGCCACCGCACCCGGCCTGCACATGCGGTGCCCGCTAGCGGGCACCGCGGCGTACGGGCACGCAGGACCGCCCTACCGCGGACTTACTCAGGCCGGAGCACGTCGGTGCCGCCCTCTTCCGGGCCGATGATGTCGGTGCCGCCCGCTTCCTCGCCGAGCACGTCGGTACCGCCGTCCTCCGGGCCGATGATGTCGGTGCCGCCCTGTTCCGCGCCGAGGATGTCCGTGCCGCCCTCTTCGTTGCCGAACGTATCGAAGTTCTCGGGATGGTTGACCATGCCGCTCGCCTCCTTGATCTGAGGCTACTCCTCCGGGCCGGGTTGCTCCCCGCCGTCTCCGCCTTCCCCGCCTTCGTCGCCCGGCTCGCCTCCGCCGTCCTCTAGGTCGGAGATGTCCAGGTCGGAGAGGTCGGTACCGCCGTGCAGGAACGCGTCGGGGTTCTCCAGGTCGTCGGACGTCGGCAGCAGGTCCGGGTGCGCCCACAGGGCGTCCCTGCCGTCGGCACCGCGCGTCTGAGTCACATCCGCCCACAGCGCCGTCGCTTCGCGCAGCATCCGGGGACGCAGCTCGAGGCCGACGAGCGTGGCGAAGGTGCGCTCCGCCGGGCCGCCGGAGGCCCGGCGGCGGCGGATCGCCTCCGCCAGGGCCGCGGAGTGCACGAGCCTCGACTCCGCGGCGGCGGCGACCACCGTCGCTACCCACCCCTCAACCAGGGCGAGGGCCGTCTCAAGGCGGGCCAGCGCGACCTTCTGCTGCGGAGTGTCCTCCGGCCGGAACAGTCCCTCTCCGGACAGCGCCTCGCGCAGTGCCTCTTCCGGGTTGGTCATGTCGAGTTCAGGCAGCGTGTCACGCAGCTTGCCCATGTCCACGGTGATGCCCGCCGCGTACGCCTCGACGGCGCCGAGCAGGTGCTGGCGCAGCCACGGCACGTGCCCGAACAGCCGGTGGTGGGCCGCCTCGCGCAACGCGAGGAACAGCCGCACCTCGCCGATGTCGACCGACAGCCCCTCGCCGAACGCGGTGACGCCTGAGGGCAGCAGCGCCGCGGTCCCCTCGGCCGCGAGCGGCAGGCCGATGTCGGTAGAGCTGGCCATGTCACCGGCCAGTTCGCCGATCGCGGTGCCGATCTGGCCGCCGAGCATCGCACCGCCGAGCTGCCGCATCATCGGAGCGAACGCGCTGAGCCCCCCCATACCCGACAGCATGGCCCGCATCTCCTCGGGCACCTCGTTGCCGAGCTGGGAGGGATCGAAGGCCACCATCGAACCCATCGCATCGACCGCCTTGGCGGCGATCGGCTCGCATAGCGTGGACCAGACGGGGAAGGTAGCTTCCAGCCATTCCGATTTGGACCACGCCTCGATCTTCCTGATGCCGGACGGGAACGTGGTGACGTCGTCAAGCCACAGGTCGGCGAGCCGGACCGCGTCGGTTACCGCGGCCCGCTCGTTGGCGAGCACGCTGGGATCGCCCTTGGCGGCGATCGCGTGCCTGGCCAGGTTCTTGGCCAGCTCCCAGTTGACCGGCCCGCCGCTGTAGGAGAGGAGGTCGGCGAACTGACGAAGCGCGTCCGCGAACTGATTAGGGTTGGCCCCGCCGGGGCCGCCCGGGTTCCCCGGACTGCCGGGAAGTCCGAAGCCGAAAGGCCCTTGGCCGCCAGATCCCTGGCCGCCCGCATTCGGGTCGTCGTCGCCAGGCCGCCCGGGCGGTCCGAAGCCGAAGGGAGGACGCTCAGCCACGATGCACCCTCTTCTCTCTCAGATGGTCGGGCAGGATAGAAGGGTCATAGCGAACCTTCTTCCTTCTGTCCTTCGTTCCAACACTATGACGAGTCGGGACAGCAGAACGAAGAAGGTTCGTCGCCACGCTATTCGGGAGTAGCCCACTTTGAGAAACGGCAGACGGCAGGTTCGCCCTGAGCGCAGCGTTCGCCGTGAGCGTAGCACCGCGGCGGCACCGCCGGTGGTGGCGGTCACCGGCGCGGCGCGCGGAGTCGGGCACGCGCTCGTAACGAGGCTCGCCAGCTCGCCGCACGCCGTACGCGTCGTCGCGGTCGACGATCACCGGGGCGACGCGAGCGGGGTGACGTGGCGCCTGGCCGACGTGCGCGACCCCACGCTGGCTTCCCGGCTGTCCGGCGTAGACGTCGTGGTGCACACGGACGTGGACACCTCGGCCGACAGCGACCCGAGGGACCGAAGGGCACGCAACGTGCGCGGCGCCCAGACCGTGCTGACCGCGGCGGCCGCCGAACGGGTCGGCCGGGTCGTACTGGTAACGAGCGCGATGGTGTACGGGGCGCGCCCGGACAACCCGGTGCCGCTGCCCGAGGACGCCCCGCTGCTCGCCGACTCCGGCGGCAGCCTCGCCGGTGATCTCATTGAGATCGAGGAACTCGCCCGCCGCTCGCGCCGGGCCAACCCGGGCACCGCCGTGACCGTGGTTCGCCCGGCGGCGCTCGTCGGCGACGCCGTTGACACGCTACTGACCAGGCACTTCGAGGCACCCAGGCTCCTGGTCGTGCGCGGCTGCGAGCCGCGCTGGCAGTTCTGCCACGTCAACGACCTGGTGTCCGCACTCGAACTGGCCGCCGCGGGCACCGTCACCGGCGACTTCGCGGTCGGCTGCGACGGCTCGCTCTCCCAGGCCGAGGTCGAATCGCTGAGCGGCCTGAAGTCGGTCGAACTGCCGGCCAGGCTGACCTTCAGTGCCGCGCAGCGGCTGCACCGACTCGGCCTGACCCCAGCCCCTTCCGACGAACTGCGCTACGTGGTGTACCCGTGGACGATCGACTGCGCCGCGCTCCGCGCCGTCGGCTGGCAGCCGACGTTCACCAACACCGAAGCCCTGTCCGTCCTGCTCGCGGACCGCGCAGGCCATCACACGGTGGTCGGGCGCAGGCTCGCGCGCAAGGACGCGGCCATCACGGCGGCGGGGGCGGCCGGGACCGCGGCGGCGGTTATCGGGACGGCCGCGATCGTGCGGCATGCGCGAAAGAAGAACAAGGGCTAGCAGGACAAGAACGTGGCCTAGCGGAAGAAGAACAAGGCCCAAACGCATGATCCAGAACGAGGGCGGCTGACTCTCAAGATCAACTTCTCCGTTAAGTCGATGTCACGACGCAACTGGTGCGTTCATAACTTTTGGGTAGCTGCTTGATCATTATGTTATTTCTTCGCGCTAAATAAGTGACTGTTGTGTGTTTAATTATGTTTGACTTCGATTCTTTACGGGTAAAATCTGTGCTATATTGACCGTGATGAGCGTCCCTTGAGCGCATTCGATCACCGGACAAGATCACCTGAAAGTTAGCTGAATTCCAGCTCTGTGCCCCTGATGCGCCAAGATTTGACGGGCGAATCCCTTCCCAGGTGGAATCGGCCTCCTGTTTGCGATCGGCTACTTTATGTCATTTTCGTAAAGCTGTGAGAAACCCGCGAAGATTGGGGCTGACTGCTACACTCTTGCCCAAGTTGTCTGCTCGATGGAGAGCCAGACGGCATGAGTCGTGACTCGTCGGCGTGCTGGGGTTGGGGGTAGGCCGGCTGGTGTCTAGGGAGTAGTCCAATCACTTGGTTGCCAACTAGCAATCAAGTCGCAAGTCATTAGTCCCGCCGCGCGGCTCTGTGCTGTCGTGACGGCTTTTTGGCTTTGGGAGGGGCGGGGATGGGTGGGATCTCCGGGCAGAGCGAATTCACCGACTACCATGCCACAGGCGGGTGGGTCGCGGCTATGCCCAGTGTCAGCGCTGTTAGTCCAGGAAAGAACAAGCCTCGCTACCTCGAATACGTCCATCCGTGGTCGATCCTGCGATGGATCAACCGCACGGGGACATCGCGCCTAAGGAATATGACTCTCACTGAGAGTGGCATCGAGGAGCTGAGATGGAACTGACCGTCGTAATCCCTTGCCTCAACGAGGCGGAGACGGTGGCCACGTGTGTCTCCAAGGCCGTGAGATTCATCGAACAGAGCGGGATCGACGGCGAGGTGGTTGTCGCCGACAACGGCAGCAGTGACGGTAGCCGGGAGCTTGCGGCCGATGCCGGTGCCCGGGTAGTTCCCGTCAGCGAGAAGGGCTACGGGAATGCCCTCATGGGCGGCATACTTGCTGCCCGCGGCGAGTATGTGATCATGGGCGACGCCGATGACAGCTACGACTTCACGAACCTGATGCCGTTCATTGAGGAACTGCGCAAGGGCGCGGAGTTGGTCATGGGCAACCGATTCAAGGGCGGCATCGAGCCAGGAGCCATGCCGACGCTGCACAAGTACCTTGGCAATCCGGTGTTGTCGTTCATCGGCCGTATGTTCTTCCCCAGCGAGATCGGGGACTTCCATTGTGGTCTGCGCGGTTTCAAGCGAGACAGCGTGTTGACACTCAACCTGCAGGCGACAGGCATGGAGTTCGCGAGCGAGATGGTGGTCAAGGCTACCCTCGCGGGACAGAAGGTCGCCGAGGTGCCCACTCGCCTGGCAAAGGACGGCCGGAGTCGCCCACCACACCTGCGGACATGGCGGGACGGTTGGCGACACCTGCGGTTTCTTCTCCTGTTTAGCCCTCGGTGGCTATTCTTTGCTCCGGGCATCGCCATGATCGTCCTTGGGCTTGTCATCGGCGGCGTGACGGCGGTGGGTCCGGTCGCCATTGGTGACGTGACCTTCGACGTCGACACCCTGGTCGCGGCCGCAGGAATAGTCATCATCGGCTTCCAGTCGATCTTGTTCTGGCTATTCACGAGGGCGTACGCCAGCTCGGAGGGCTTCCTCCCCGAGTCACCGCGGGCATCGAAGGTTCTCGCCTGGCTGTCCCTGGAACGGGTGCTCATCCTTGGCGGAGTGATAGGCCTTGCCGGGCTGGTGGGTGTGGTCTTCTCGCTGCTTGCCTGGCAGCACAGTGCATTCGGCCAACTCGACTACGAGCATGCATTGCGATTGATGGTCCCATCGGTGACTGCCTTGACACTCAGCATCCAAGCCATCCTCGGCTGCTTCTTCCTGTCGATCCTCGACATCAAGCAGACAAGGCGTTCCCCGATTGGGTCGACGCTTATCACCGAATCGAGCGATGAGCGAGCGATCGCTGTCTCTCATAGTTGATGACCCGCTCCGGCATACCCATGTCGGCAGGTCTCGAATCCAAGGAAGTGTCATGAAACGACCTTTCTCATCTGACGCAGGGAACGCAAAGAACAAGCGTCGAGTCCCTGTCAACGAAGCGAGAGAAGGTCATCGAGCGGGCAGACTACTGATGCTCAGTTCAGGCTCGTATAACAGCACACTGACTATTCGGCTTCGATACCTGGCGCGGCACCTAGCTAGAGCGTGGGAAATTACTATCATCGCGCCGTCAGCCGATAAATATAATGAATTTAAGCCGGACCATACACTTAGCCCGGGTTTCGCTCAGCTCGTCCAGCCCTGGCAGTTCACCACACGTTCAGCAATGCTGAACCTGATTCCCTACCTTTACTCGTCCCTGGTGCAAATTTTGCGTGCACGGCCCAACATGGTGCTTATCAACAAGCCCACGCCGATCACCGTGCTAGGTCTGCTGCCGGGGTTGCTGTCTCGCACCTCGGTCGTGGTGGACCTGGACGACTTGGGCGCTGAAGTGATGAAGAGCGAAGGGCGCTCACGCCTGACCTACAGTCTGATCGACTGGAGCGAACGGTTGTGCATGCGTTATGCGGACGCAATCGTCGTAGCGTCAACCGAATTGCGTGATCACGTGCACCGGATTCACCCAACGAAACCGGTGTTGCTTCTGCCGAACGCAGTTGAACCCAGTGAATATCATGTAGTGGCAGAGGATCGGCCGCGCCATGCCATATATTATTTTGGTGCGCTTAATAGGCTTGATCTGATCAAGGACCTGCTGGAAGCCATGCCTGCGGTCCTGCATGAAGTGCCGGATGCGAGCCTTACGATCGTGGGCGGTGGCAGTGCGCTAAATGACGCTAAGAGCATGTGCCGAAAATTGGGTATTGAGGCAGCTGTTGCCTTTCCTGGCTGGCAGACCAACATGCTGGCGGTGCAGAACTACACGCAGTTTGCCGATATTGGAGTCTGCTGCCTGCCCGACATACGCACAGTTCGCGCCGCGAGCAATATGAAGGTCTTTCAGTACATGGCAATGGGCACAGTTCCGTTGGTAAGTGATGTAGGCGATCTGCGCAGCTATGTGCACGATGGTCAAGCCGGCGTGATAGTACCCCCAGGCAGCGTGAACGCGCTGACGAATTCGTTGGTTGAACTGCTCAAGGACGAGGAACGCCGAGTGCGCATAGCCAAGGAGGCTTGGCGGCTGGCCTCGGATGATCACTCTTGGCAGACCCGCGCCGAAATCCTGACTGCGTTCATGAGCGTGTGAGTTATGCCAGCTAACCGTGCGGGACGTCAGTCTCCCCCCACGCGTGCCGAGGCCTTCCACCTCGGAACGGAAGAAGGGGGACGGGGACAAGCCGATGGTAGGAGCCTTGGCGGCAGAAATCCACGACGACGGTCGGCACCTACACGCGCTGAGTCTTTTCATTTTATCGAGGACGACCAAGGGAAAGGGCGGCGGGCTCCCCAGATCTGGGAAACCGGGGAACTGGACATTGGGCTGTATGAACGCCAGGCAGCGGGTATCGCGGCACTGATTTCTATCGCAACCGAGTACGAACGCCAGGCAGCCGGTATCGCCGCCCTGATCTCCATTGCAGATGAGGTAGCCGCCGCCCGGGCCAGCGAGACGATCCCGTCAACCGCGGGGCGCGAGCGCAAGCCCAGTCGATTGAGCGTCCTTTCCCGGCTTCGTCAAGATGAAATGACGCTGAACTCACTCTACCTAGTGATGAGCACCGGACTCCAAGCCGGGTTTGGTTTCGTGTTTTGGATAATGACGGCGCACTTGTTCAGCGTCAGCGATGTTGGCAAGGGAAGCGCTCTCATCTCTGCCACCAGTCTAATTGGGAACCTCGCTCTCGTCGGGCTTAACGTCGGAATGGGTAGGTATCTACCAGACTCCCGTAATCGGGATGCCCTCATTAGCTCTAGCCTAGTGATGGTCGCCATTTTTGGTGCGGTCGGAGCAATAATTTACATTTTGCTAACTCCGTTTGTAGCTCCTGGCCTCGCTTTCATTGAAAAAAACATTGTCCTAACAATCAGCTTCGCGTTGATAACCTCCGCCACTTCAGTCAATACGCTAACAGACGTCATATTCATCGCGTCAAGGAAGGCGAAGTACGCCACTTTCGTCGACGGCTTGGTTGGAGGAATTGGCAAGGTCGGCCTAACTCTCGTGCTGGCAGGAGCCGGCGCGTATGGCCTCTTCCTCGCATCGGCGATGGGGACGGTACTCGCGGTTGTGGCCAGTCTCATCCTCATCTACGCAACAATGCGTGCTCGGCTTGACCTGAGAAACCCATTGGAGACTCTAAAGCCATTGATCCGGTTCTCGGGAGCCAACTACATTGGCAACGTCTTCAATATGATCCCTGGACTCGTGGTCCCCGTCGTCCTGCTCGACCGCTTGGGGGCAGAGTCGGCGGCTTATTTCTTTGTTGTGTACCAGATAGCCCAGATTGTATACGCGGCCGCGTTCGCATTGGAACAAACCTTCCTTGCCGAAGGTTCAAGGGCCGATGCTGATATGGCTAAGCTCAGGCGACGGAGTCTTCGCCTTCTCGTCCTCTTCTGGGTTCCGACCGCGGGAGGTATCATCCTCATTGGCCGCTGGTTGCTGCTCGCCTTCGGAAGCTCTTATTACCACTATGGCTACACAAGCCTCATTATTCTGGTTCTTGCCGCAGGCCCCATATCCGCAAACTACTGGCTACTGACCGTTCTCCGGCTAGCAGGAAAGCTCCGTGCGATAATCGTAGCCAACGCGACGTACGCTATCGGAACATGCGTGTTCGTATGGATTGGTTCTTCCCATGGGCTGACCGCGGTGTCATGGGGATGGCTTGCCGGCGCTGTTATTACGTCATGCGTAGCAGCTATTGCGGCAAGAAAAGGCCGGTCTCGGGATCCGGAGCCCGGCGCTGCGTCGAGGGTGGTGAGCAATGCGAGCCGGTGAGCCGGACCGTACCATGCGGCCAACAAATAATATCGCCTCTGATGAGGCGTCGTACGCCGCGGCACGTCGTGAGCAGCCGCGATGGGCATGGTGGTTGTGCGGGACTGGACTGGCAGCGGCCGTGCTTGTCGCTGCTTCCGTCCTGTCTCCATGGGTCCGCCATGAATGGGCGCTATCCCTGTTTCGTCAGAATACCCCATACACGCAGCTTGGTTTCGATAATGCCTCAGCGCTACCGGTCACTGCGGTCAGCGGCCAGGCTGTTCCGGTTTCCTTTGACATAGTAAATGACGAGGGCAAGCCGATGGCTTATCAGTATGTGGTGTCTTCTGGTAGTGGCTCCAAACTCGAATCGTTGCGGTCAGTTACTGAAACCGTAGGCGCCGGAGGTTCGTGGAACGTACGAATCACTGTGGTACCAAAGTGCGCAGGGACTCCCTGCCGTGTCCAGGTTTCACTTCCACGGCAAGGTGAGAGCGTCGACTTTCTGTTCACGTACAGGGAGAAGAGCAAAAAGGCAATTAAGTGACCACTAGCAGATGCAGTGCTGATTAACTTATAGACAAGAATCATGACGAGGATATGAACTACGATAGCCGCGGTTTCGCTCCTACGGTCTCTAGGCAATCGAGGCAGCCTAGCACGAGCCTGCAGCCTCCCGCCGGAGACGCGAGTGTTCCTCTTGCGATCACGACGCTGATCCTGGCTGTTGTTGTTAACATCATGGTCTTCAGAAAAGCAGACCTACCAATCATTCGTCCCATGCTGGGGTTCTGGTTCGTCGTAGTCCTTCCTTCTTATCTGCTCTATGCCACGGCAGTGTGGCGCAAGTGCGGCGTGCAGGAGCGTTTGGGTTACAGCATCTGCGGCGTACTACTTATCCTCATGCTAACCGGCCTGGGCATAAATGAGCTCCTGCCGCTAGTAGGCGTGAAGCGTCCTCTGGATCCAGGTCCAATCGTAGTTGCCAGTGATGCGATCAACATTTCGCTATATGTTTTTAGGCGCCGCTACCCCGATGCAACAATCAGGCTGCGCGTCAACTTCGCCGATTTGGGTAAGGAAGAATTTCGGCTGCTAGTTGGATCTGTGGTGGCAGCCGTGCTGGCGGTATTTGGAGCTAATCGCCTTAATAATGGGGCGAGCGGACATATGACGTTGCTGGCACTGGCGCTCGTCGCTCTCATTGGTTTCTTTTGCGTCCGGTGGCTGCAGTTTATTCGCGAATCGGTCATGTCGCTAGTAATCTATGTTGTCTCGCTGAGTTTGCTCCTCACTACTTCGCTGCGGGGCTGGTACGTTACTGGACATGATATTCAGCAGGAGTACCAAGTATTCCAACTGACGGAGGCTCACGGCCACTGGTCGATGGCGTACTTTCAGAATGCCTATAACGCCTGCCTCAGCATTACCATACTGCCTACAGAACTAGGGCAGATAATAAATGTCGACAATCCATATGTGTACAAGCTGTTCTTCCAGCTGATCTTTGCGCTGTGCCCGGTGCTAGCGTATGCCATAGCGAGGCGGTACTTCAATCGCGGGATCTCCACACTAGCAGTAGCCTACTTCGTCAGCTTTCCAACCTTCTTCACCGATATGCCGTTTCTGAATAGGCAGGAGATAGGCGTACTCTTCGTGGCCGTCGGAGTGCTTGCTGCGACGAATCCCGTGTGGAGCTTCCGGAGACGCCAAATTTCCTTCGGAGTAGCTGGCCTGGGAACAGAAATTTCGCATTACTCGACCATGTACGTTCTTGTAGGTACCCTCATAATTGCTTTGATCTGCTCTAAGGTGTCGCGTCTCTTCATTCGGTCAGAGCCCAGGGGAACCAGGTCCAATCCTGCGCAACCCGCTGGGCAACGTGGCGGGAGACGCTGGGTCCCCACGGCTAGGGGTGCTGTCACCATAGGCCTAATCGCGGGCCTCATCGGAATTATTGTTGCGTGGGGTACCCTTGCGACCAGGACCACGGGCCAGGTTCTGAGCGACGGGCAGCAAGCTATCACTGGGGGAAGCCTCTCAATCGGTAACTCTTTCCCCGTATCCAGTTTCTCGCCGCAAACGGTGCTAAATGATTTGCGTCAAGAAGGTATTCAGGCGAGGGCCGCGGCCGGGCAGGCAGCTTATCTGCCGTGGTCGGCAGCATCCAAGGCGGCCACTCCAGTTGTTGCACAACAGCTTACACCTCTCACGGCGGTCGGGCGTGAATTGAATTCTGTCGGAGTACCCGTTTCGACTCTTAACTCGCTTGCGAGAAGCCTGGTGGCTTATGGCGAGGAGATGTTCCTAGCCATAGGACTAGTACGTCTATTTATCTCGGGGAGGCGTCAGGGTCGGCTAGTCGGTGGTCAGTTCTTTTGGCTGCCAGTAGGTAGCACCGCTATGATAGTTCTTATTACGGTGCTGCCGTCAATTACGGCCGACTATGGGGTATTGAGAGCTTTCCAACAGGGACTTCTATTCTTTGCCCCTATTATCGTCATCGGCTCCATGACGATTTTCGCTTGGATCGGGAAATATCGAGCGAGAATTGCTGCTTGCGCGGTTTGTCTAGGGATATTTCTTGCCACTAGCACCCTAGTACCCCAGATTCTAGGTAATAATCTAGCTGAGCTTAACCTGAACAATAGCGGCTCATACTATGACCTATATTACACAACTCCTCAAGAGTCAGATGCGCTAACGTGGCTAGGTGGGCAGCCTGATGTCCTCAACTATCCAGTACAAGCGAGCTGGGATGCCAGACGGTTTCTTTTCACGGGACAGAATGATGTGAATGGCAGTGAAGCGATTCTCGACGAGTATCCCACTCTGGTCCTGCAGGATAGTTGGGTAGTGCTAGGTCATTCGACGACCAGCTCAGACGAGGCGATTTCTTTTGAGCCGTCTACCGGCGACATCATCGAGTACAAGTACCCTATAGGACTGTTGCGTGACTATAAGAGCCTTGTCTATACAGACGGCGGCGCAGTCATTTACAAATGATTTACAAGTCATTGACGTCCAGGCCTTCGGTTGACTGCCTCGGAGCTGTTCCGGCGGCCTTTGCGCTGAGGCTGTCTCCCATCACTGATCGACTCCATGTAGATCAGTGCGCCTAGGTTCTCTGGTGACAACTAAAAGAGATCATATCGTCATCAATTTGAGATTTTTCAAAAAAACCACGTATCCAACAAATTTGGATATCCAGGGACAAGGCTGACAGAATCTTTTATGCTAATTTTCAGGGATTGCTAGTGTTTCATCCTCCAGCCCAGGGCTGCGGTCGCGGCAATGGGTAACAGCTCGGCAACGTCACATTCTGTGTAGGGGATCGACAGCCTGGCTGGCCGGAGGGGATGCCTGGCAATAGTCATATGCTGGGGAGAGGGGCATATGGTTATGGCGATGCGCGGGGCTTGCCTGGCGTCAATCCACCACCGGGTGCCGTTCGTTTGGCGCCGATCGCATCATGACTGCCTCCTGCGATGAGGCCTCCGTCTCAGCTGCATCTCTTTGACCTATGCGACTGCAACTTTTTCTCTGCTGACGCCTTTGCTTCGTTCGGTGTGAACCCCAAAGCCCGTGTTCGATGACGATCAATGGGTGCGATCGTTCGCCAATCTTTGCAATATGTTCATCTCAATTTGGCTTTGACCTCGCTGCGCTCTTCCAAGCGCTAGCTGCTCCCCAGCGGCGGAGGTCAAGGGGGGAAATGATGAAAAGTAAGGCAGTTGTAGCCATCGTCTGTGACGTCATGTATCCGCATAGCCAGGGGGGTAGAGAGTTCCGTTATAAGGCGCTGCTGCCCAAACTAGCCGAGCACGTCGAAGTGCACGTCTACACCATGCGTTGGTGGTCCGGGCCCAAGGTCTACAGTGAAGGCGGCGTGACGTTTCATGCGATTTCCCCGCGGATGTCCATGTACACCAAGACTGGCCGGAGGTCCATCGTCCACGGACTCGTGTTCGGTATCGCCTGCCTCAGTTTGCTTGGTTGCCGCTTCGATGTTCTCGAGGTCGATCAGATTCCGTACTTTCATCTCTTCCCGCTCCGTCTCATCGCGACCATCAGGAGAAAGCCTCTAATCGCGACATGGCACGAGGTATGGGGTCCGGTCGCTTGGCGACAGTACCTCAAGTGGCTCGGTTGGGCCGCTTGGCTAGTAGAGGCCTTCTCGTTTCGGATGCCAGACCACATCTTCGCGGTGTCCGATGAGACTTCGACACGCTTGCACCAGTTCGTCGGTGAACGTGCATTGGTGACAACGGTCCCGAACGGGATAGATACAGAGGTCATCGCCGAGGTGGCAGCCAGTCCGCTACGAACCGATATTGTTACTGTGGGTCGCCTGATCGATCACAAGCGTGTCCACGTTCTTCTGGAGGTTGTCGCTTCGTTGCACGCGCGCGGCGTCCCCGCGACCTGCCGGATCATCGGAGACGGACCGGAACGGCTAGCTTTGCAGGAACAGGTCCAGGCGCTTGGTATGGGTCCCTGGGTAGAGTTCTGCTACGACGTCGCTGAACAGAAGGAACTGTACTCGCTGATTAAGGCGTCAAGACTGTTCGTTTCCCTCTCCGCGCGCGAGGGGTTTGGCATCGCAGTTCTTGAGGCCATTGCCTGCGGTGTCCCAGTGCTCACGACCTCGGCACCTGACAACCTTGCGCAGCACTTGGCCACGAGGTATTCCCAGGGCTTCGTTTGTGGTACGAGTGTTACCGAGATTACCGACGCCGCGGAGCGGATCCTAGCTCAGTCGCCTCTCCAGGACGTCTCGTCCGTAGACTCGTGGGTTGCGGAGTACAGCTGGGACACGATGATTGATCGCATCGTAAACGTTTACAGTTCAGAATTTGGAGTGCTGGTTCCACACATCGCGAAAGAGATCGCGAAAAGGGAGCTCGTGCAGTCGCCGAACTCCTAACGTTTGATCTGCGCGTCGGAGATCCTGTCGATATCGCGACAGGATACGTTGGCGAGCTAACAGCGCATTTTGTTCAGTCTTGCACTCCGTGGAAGCGGGCGAACTCGATTCCCGATCGGCCACCAGTCGACGTAGCACCGTCAGTGTTCGCTCGACCTGACGCGGCCACGTGTATTCACGTGCCACCAACTGCCGTCCAGCCTCTCCAAGTGCGAGAAGTCGCTCCGGATCGCCGAGTCCATCTCTGATCGCCTGCGCGAGTCTGGCTGAGTTGTCCGGTGTCACTAGGAGACCGGTTACGCCATCCGTTACCAGTGACGGCAAGGGGCCAATCGCCGCCGCGATCACTGCGGCACCCTGCGCCCAAGCCTCAAGCATCACGGTCGGGAAAGCGTCGTTAGCTGTCGTTGGATACAGAACCACGGCCGCCGCTTTCCGTATGAGTGCATCGCGATCCTGTTCGACCAGTTTTCCCGCGAAGCACACCTGATCGTCTAGGCGGAGTTCCCGTGCCCGCTGCTCGTAGCGGGCACGGTCCGCGCCATCGCCTACCACAGTCAAGCTGACAGCTAGGCCGTCCCGCTTCAAGATCGCGAGCGCGTCGAGTACTGAATCCAAGCCCTTCCAGCTGTGGGTCGGCTCCAGGTTACCGATGAAGGCCAGGCCCGTACCCGCCAAGTCGCGTGCCTCTGCTACCGCGGTGACGGCGTTGGGCACTACCGTTGTCTTGCCTTGCCACGGGGTGAGGCGTTCGCGTACGTAGGGCGACACCGCGATGATGGCCCGGGCTCGGGCAAGTGTCACGAACTGCAGCGCCAGATAGCCGCGGGTTAGGAGTGTCATCAAGGCACTGCCCGGCTTAAGCAGCGTAGCGGCGTGGTAGGTGACCACCACCGGCACCCGACCTGCCGACCAGGTAACCATGTCGACCATGAACGGCACTGGTGTGTGGGCGTTGATTACGTCAGGCTGTTCCCTGCGCACTATCCGCCTCAGGTGACGCCGCCAGGCGAGGTTCACCGGTGTATTTGACACCACTCGCCATATCGGCAATCGCCACACGAGGTATCCGTCGACCTCATCGCGGGTTGGTTGCACGACCCCCCGGTCGCCGCACACGACAACGACTTCGCAACCCGCTTCTACGAGACCCCGCGCCAAGAATCGGGCGTAATTCTCCATGCCCCCAACCTGGGGCCAGAAATAAGGGGCCGCTATCAGGACCTTCATGCTCTTGCACCTCGGGTAAAATCTCGGCGAGCGCTATCAAGACAGAGCTGAGACCACCGCAGCATACGCCGGCTTTTCCGCACCGTCATCGGTCAGTAGCCCAAATCCGTCACCCGACACATCTTCCCATGTATACATATAGAAGGATCCGATCCAGCTGAACTCTTTGATCAGAGACATCGCCTGGACTAGTTCTACACTCTGATCAGCTTCGCTGACGTTCTGCGTAGTGCCGCTCGTCGGGGCTCCGAACTCTGTGATCCATATTTTCTTTGCGGAATCACCGTTTGCGACCATGAGACTCCTTATGGACGGGCTGGTCTGCGACATCTCAGACCATGCGGAATCCGGATTTACGCTATCCGGGTCGCTTGGGTAAGTATAGGGATGGTATCCGACCCCGTCGAAGCTTCCCTGCGCACCGTCGGCGTACATGTCTGTAAGGAAGGTAACCGGATCATATGTCGTTGAGGTGTTAGCGGCGGGAGCAAGTCCACCGGTGAGAACTATGGCAGACGGATCGACCTTCTTTATGGCTGCGTAGGCGGCTTTGAGATCCGCAGTGTAGGCAGCAGGGTCCGGTGTGGGTGCCCAGAAAGTCGAAGTGTTCGGCTCGTTCCAGATCTCGAAGTACTTAGCGCCTTTGCTGCCATATCTCGCTGCTACCGCGCCCGCCCAGGTGGCAAATGCAGCAGAGGAGGCTGGTTGCGCGAACTGATTGCCCTGGGCACCGGACACGGCGGCCCAAGGAGGGCATCCGTCGATGATCAGGTCGGCCGTAAGGCCAGCCTGTTGGATGTCTGAGACCACGGTGTCCAGTGACGTCCAGTCATAGGTGTTTGGTCCATCTGGCTGCCCCCCGTACCAGCTGGCATCAACTCTAACTGACGTGACCCCGGTGGCCTTCATCGCCTCAAGTTGCTGGAGTTGCTCGCTCGCCGACCAGCCGAGGAGTTCGGGAGCAGAGAAACCATACACGGTTGCGCCCGAGATGCTGGCGGAGGGTGAATCGGCGGATCCTTCGACTGAGGCAGACCTGGCCGTTTTCCTTGAGTTGCCAGAAGCTGAGGGTGTTGGCTTGGCATTCTTAGCCTGGACGGTTCCCTTGGCAGAAGATGCCGCCGGAACGGTAGCAACGGCCGGGGTCACGGCAAAGGCCGGATCATCAGGTGTGCTCGCGGCCGATGTAGAAGCGCTCTTCGGAACTGCAGCCGCGCATGCGACTAGAAGGCTCCCGCTGAGCACGAGCAGACTAAATTTCGAAAGGAGCAGTCTCCGGGAGGGCCGGCTGGACATTCGATGGACCTAACCTTAGCGAGGCTAATCAACTGGTGGACGAGCAGACGCGGCTGACTTCTAGTAAATAGCTGGGCGTTTGCCGAGCCGCGCTGCAATATTGGAAACATTCCGCGAAGGCCCTTCTCACGGGAGAGGTCCCCAGCAAAACTCATGCCTTCTTGCGAAGGAGATAGTCGTGGAAAGAGAGTTTTGTCTCCATGACCATACCGGGGCAGGCATCGGCCAGGCGTTCCGGGTAGTCTGTTTCCACTAGCAACCAATCCGGACGGTGTCTATCCCAGTCCAATCCAGCGAGCACTGAGAACTCGGCCCCCTCGACATCGACGGACATAAACGTTATCGAGTCAAAGGGACTCTCATCTATACATTCCGAAAGGGTCTTGGTTGGTACTATCAACTTCGCGCCGAACTGGTGAGCCTTGAGGCGCTTCGCTTCGTCGCTTGCATCTTGGCTTCCTAGCACAACGGATTCCAAGGTTCGGTTTACTAGTTCGACCGTGGCCGGTCCACCAGGCTCGACACAGGCAACGTTGAAGCATGTCGACTTCGGTCGAGTAAACCGGCACATTCTGAAGTGAACAGGCAACGGTTCTATTAGGACTCCGGCCCAGCCTCGCCGACGCTCCAAATAATACGTGTTGCTCTGCAGATAGCCGCTGTTCGCTCCGATCTCCAGGAACGTCCCTGGTCCAGCAGGCAGATACGGAACTACAAGCCGGTCGAGGTCGTACAGCGCAGGCCATGAGTAGCGCTCCCAGCCGACCGCTTCCGCTGCCCTGGCTCGTCCGGTTTTCACAGCGGCATGCGCTATGTTCCTGGCCTCATATATCCAATTTCCAAACATCACAACCTCATTTACGATCGTCTCCTGGCGGTCCGCTTGAGCGTTAATCCCCAATCGAGTCAGACGCCTGCGGTGCCTCGGGCCACCTAACGGTCACTGCGTTACGGCTGGGCGTCGTGGGTTCGCGTCCTGCCCTTCTCGTCCAACCATAAATAAACATAAAGGAGCAGACTCCCCCATGGTGTCCGGGATCGCGTCCTACCGTCCGTCTGGTGCGATCGTCGGAGCACTAGTTTGTCAGTTTCATCCCCGAGGAGGCCTCGATTGAGGAAAAACCATGTCATCTGATTTTTTCTTCGCTCACGAACTTGTGGGAAACTTCAGCCGACTTCGCGGAGGTGCCGACACCTATCACTGCAGGAGCTTTCTGGTGACAGCACCGGCCAATCCTCAACAGCGTTTCTTCAGTTTTGCAACAGTGTCGATCAGATAAGGACGTCGTCGACCAATCTTGTTTAACGCTGCCGACATGGAGGCCGTATTCGAGGAAGATCTCCGCCGGTGAGTGAGCATGACCGCAGCTGGACAGTTCGCGCCGTGTGGGCCGTATGGAGAGAGCGTCGGCATCCGAGGCCGTGGCGTGCGCCCGAGGGTGAAGTGGCCGCCCATAAACCAATTCGTCGGCCTTGCCAAGGGTTACCCCTCAAACGCCGGCACCCTAACAAACCACCAAGAAGTCGGGCCTTTCGGTCGCCGTAAGCCCCTTCGTAGCCGCGTAACTTGCTCCACGGTAACAACTTGGTTGAAATCAGGACTATGCCTCGGCTTGTGAGTAAGCTGCACGACACGTTCAGATTCATTTCTTACTCGCAAATCTGACCGCAACTCAGGGGGCACAGCTGAGGCGAAAAAAAGTTTCTATTATGTCTAATTATGTCTAATCTTGGCCGATGGCTGAGTGGGGGGATTACTTTCGTGAAGTACCGTACAGAAACACTCGTATCACAGCAAGACGCTGGTGTATCCAGCTACGTTGCAGTGAGGCCTGAATCGAAGTATCGGTCGACCGTAATCCATAAGATTTACGACGTCATGTCCCGGACACCCGACGCAACTGCGCTGACTGACGGGGACCTGGAGTGGACGTATGATGACCTCCGCAAGCGATCAGACATGGTGGCTAGGAGTCTTGCTGCTCGTGGGGTCACCCGCGGCAACGTTGTTGGAATGCATCTCCCTCGCTGCGCCGACGCGATCGCCGTCATGCTCGGCATCATGGCGTCAGGTTGCGTTTACCTTCCATTGGACCCGTCGTATCCAACTGCCCGCCTCCGCTTCATGCTTGATCGAGCGGAAGCGGTAGCCGTAATATCGTATGACGGCAATCCCGACCTGTACGGACCACACCGAATCTGGCTTCCTTCGCCCAGTCGGCTGGCCGACGAACCCGAGGTGCCGACGAACGACCTGCCTATCTACTCCAGAGACAAAGATCTTTTCGGCCTGGATGACTGCGCGTACATACTGTTCACCTCTGGATCGACCGGCGAACCAAAAGGCGTCATGGTAACTCACCAGAATATCGTGGTGGAAACCGAATGGTCGACGAAGGTTCTGGGTGCTACCTCTTTTGATACCAGCGCGACCACATGTTCTCTGAGCTTCGATCCATCCTTCCATGAGATACTTCTGCCACTTTCGGTCGGCGGTACGGTGCATGTGATTCCCCATGCCCTGGCACTGGGGCAGATCACACGGCAAGTTTCGTTCGTATCCACTACGCCTAGAGTGGCTGATGAACTTCTCAAGGCAGGGCAACTGCCATCTCTCAAAGCGTTGATGCTCGGTGGAGAGAAGTTGGCTCCGGATGTGGCGACGCGACTCCTGTCCTCGGGCCGCGTTGAGACTCTGCTCAATTGCTATGGCCCGACCGAATGTACAATCGGTGTAACGGTGGAAGAGGTAACGATCCCGGTCCCTGATGTCATCCCAATCGGGCGCCCGGTTCCTGGGACGGAGATACTAATCTTCGATGAATGCGGGCAGGCACTCCCGGACGGAGAGATCGGTGAAATCTGCATCTTCGGGGGACAAGTGGCCCGCGGCTACGTTAACAATCCTGCCGCGACCGAAGAACGCTTCTTGATCTCATCGAGCGCCGCGGTGGGGTCGCGGCGCTACTATCGTACTGGTGACCTAGGCTATCGTACCAATGATGGACTGATCTATTTTGCCGGGCGTGCGGACGGGCAAGTAAAGGTTAACGGTGTGCGAATCGAACTCGGGGAGATAGATGCGGTTCTCCGGTCTCACCCGCAAATCTCTGATGCGGCCACAATCGCTCGAGATGACAACCGGGTAGTCGCCTACGTAGTGACAATACAGGTCGGGGATGCTGTGGACATAGCCGACTTGAAGAAGCATCTCGCAAAAAGTTTGCCGCGCTTCATGGTGCCGGCTGGTATCGTGCTAGTGCCAGAATTGCGCAAGACTATCAACGGGAAACTAGATCTTACGGCTCTGCCGGAATGGTCACCGGGTCGCTCAGAGTCTGGGCTCCCCGCGGCAGATGAATACGATGAATTGACTGCCAGCGTCATTGAAATTGTGGCCGGTGTAACGGGCTTCAAAGGTCAGATAAAACCTTCTGACGACTTCATGGACGATCTGGGCGGAACGTCACTCGGCATCGTTCGAGTGCTGGTGGAGTTCGAGCGCAGGTCAGGCAGGCGGATGCGTATTAGCGACGCCCTTGCAGACACCTCTGTCGCCGGACTAGCAAGCCTTCTTCGCGAGGAGAGGGCTTCTCCAGCCGCTGACTTCGCACTCAATACAGATGGAGACGCCCCTCCACTTTTCATGATTCACGCCTACCTTGGAGCCATGTTTCAGTTCAAACGTATGGCTGAGCTTCTGCCATCGAATCAACCTGTATACGGATTTCACGTTTTCGGCGGCGGCGAGCAGTTCAGCGGCGAGGTCACCATCTCCTCGCTGGCTGACGATGCGTTCAGGCGTATTCGTGAGGTTCAATCGACGGGACAGGTCACGATGACCGGTCATTCCGCTGGCGGCCTAGTCGTCTACGAGGTCGCCCAAAGGATTCTCGAATCAGGAGGTCCGGAGCCGCGTGTACTACTGATGGATTCCCCCGGCTGCGTGGTCAATTCGAATACTATTGGGGCGAGTGGCTCGCCTCCTTGCAAGATAAAATTATCAATCCCGGCAGGACTGTTAGAGCAGTAATCAGTAGGCTATTTGGGCTCGTCAGGTCGAAAGGAATCCACTCACAAGCCGCGCCACTAGTCAACGACGATTTGATGACATTGACTGAAGAGCGTATGAAAATAATAGATGTCGCGATCAGACGCTACAAAGCTGCCGCGTATGGTGGGAGTGTTGCTGTCATGCGCACCCGAAGGGGACGCGTGTTGGCTATGGGGCGACCATCCCTCGGCTGGACCCCTGTAACCCGAGGAACGCCTGAGATAATTGACGTGCCGGGTGGACATGTCAGCATGTTGGACGCGCCTCACTCATATACCGTGGTAGAAAAGCTAATCAACTGGTTGTCCAGTGAGTAGTTAGCTGAAATCGGACTCAGGAAGCGCATTGTAGGTTGCCAGTCATGTGCTTCTAGGTTAGGCATTCATTGGAGACCAGCGGCGGATGCTTGCTGGCTCCTCGAGTTGGAGGTCACGCTGACGGGGACAGAGTATTCCGGTACCTCTCATTGAGCCGGTGAGCGGATCGGAGAGGCTGCGCTCCTTGGGCAATGCCTTCAGCGGTATGTCCCGAAGCCGATCTCCTGGGCGCGGCGGATCCGGTTCGGCTGCCGAGGCCAGTGCCGTAGTTAGAGGTCGGCCAGTTGGCCCTTCTTTGCGTCGGGAACGAAGCCGGTGAACCGTTGGCCATATCGACCGGTGAACCGGAACTGCGCGTCGGGATGCGGGCACTCCTTGTGGACCGATGACCCGCATCCTGGTCGGCCAGCGGTCTCGGAGTCTGCCCGAGTCAGGACCTCGTACCGCGGACGATGTGGTGGCGGTGTGTTTGCAGTTGGTACTGGCCAGGATCATCGAGCCGACCAGGAAGCTCGTCGGCCTGTGGGTCCTTTGAATGGGAGGGGTCGCGTCGGCGTCGTACGCGACGCTCAAGCGTTGGCTCCCGGTTTACGCGGAGGTGGGGTGGCGGCAGCGGCTGGAGGTCTTCCACGCACGCCACGCAGTGGTGGAGGAACCTCAAGAGCACCGTGCCGATCTGAAAGCACCAGCAGTTCACCGACGGTCAAGAGTGAGGAATGGCCCGGTCTATGGGTTTATTTCCAATAATCCAAGCACAATTCATGCCGCTCAAAGATAGTCGTCTTCAGTGCCTTAGGTGAAATATCCTTACAAGTTCCGGTGCAGCTTGAAGTAGCGCGCTGTAGCTGACCGTTTGCTGAGGAACCTTAGGGGAAGCGCAGAGGTTCATCTCAGGTACCTGAGTTTTTGCTGATAATCGACCCGCTGGGTGGCGCGGCGATGTATACCTATTTTTGTCTCTATGGCGGTCGGTCGTGTGAGGCGGGGGCAACTGAGAAATCGAGTGACAACCATCGCTCCGTTAAACGGGCATTCGCGCGGTTATAGCGGGAATTATTAGCTCTTGGGAGGACGAATTGAGCGAGGTTGTCGAGCAGGACGAGTTCGCCGACTACCGAGCCATAGGGATAGGAGTCGCGATCCTTCCAAGCGTCACTGTCGTCATCCCCGCCAGGAACGAAGCGCGCAACCTGGCCCACGTATTCGGCACGATCCCGTCGTGGGTTGACGAGATCGTGCTGGTCGATGGCCACTCGACGGATGACACTGTGGCCACTGCGCAGAAGCTTCATCCCGCCGTCAAGATCGTCCACCAGGACGGATACGGTAAGGGCGGTGCTCTCCAAGCGGGATTTGCGGTAGCTCAAGGCGAAATTATCGTGATGATGGACGCGGATGGCTCCTCCGACGGCAGTGAGATACCGCGCTTTATCGCCGCGCTGACTACCGGTGCCGATTTCGCTAAGGGTTCCCGATTTACCAACGGTGGTGGCAGTGATGACATCACGTTTTACCGGCGCCTAGGGAATAAGTTCCTGAGCGCTCTTGTCAACGGATTCTTCGGCACGCGATATACGGACCTGTGCTACGGTTATAATGCCTTCTGGGCGAAACATCTCTCCAAGCTTAACCTGGACTGCGACGGGTTCGAGATTGAGACCGTAATGAACGTCCGCGCCGCCAGGGCCGGGTTGGCGGTTCACGAGATCCCGAGTCATGAATACCTGCGACTGCATGGCATGAGCAACCTGAACGCTGTCCGTGACGGGATACGCATCGCCAAGTTCATCATCCAGGAACGTTTTCCAAGCCGATGGGCAGCTATCAGATAGATCCGCCTGGAAGCCGTGATCCTGGAGATTGTCGGCCGGGTTCTGCCGGGGCATCGGGTAACGCTTCCGATGATCGCAGTGTCGATCAGGGGCCGACGTATCGTCGCGGCCTACTCGTCCGGGTCCCATTCGCGGAGTTGGTCGAACAGGCGCAGGTCGCCTTCAAGCTGCAAGGAGTCGATCGGGATACGGTCGTAGAAGACGAGGACCAGTTCAGCGGCGGTGCCTCGGGCAGAGGCAAAGCCCGCGTTCGGACTCTCGGCGGCGGGCACTGGGCCGGGCGCGGGCAGGCGGGCGGCGCGGGCGCCGTCGGCGGAGAGGGTCAGACGCCAGGAGCGGCCCTCGGCGGCATGGAAGTCGACGGCAGCGGCCTCGTGCGGCCAGGGGGCCGTCCATGCGCAGCAGGTGGACAGGAACTCCTCGACGCCGTCGAGTGCCGCCTTGTCCGGCAGCGGCAGCGGGGTGCCCAGCGTGATCTCGGCGTCGTAGGTGTGCACCGTGATCTCCTGGAGCTGGTGCCGGGCGACGGCGCCGGAGGTCTGCGGCGACTGCGACGGGCCCCACCACGTCCAGCAGCCGCGATCCGGGCCGGCTTCGCGCAGCGCGTCCAGGAGCAGCTGCGTCGATGCGGCCGACCAGGCCAGCAGGGCCTCACGCTCCCCGGGCGCGGTCCCGGCGCCTTCCGGCGCGGACTCGGCCGGGGGAACGGTGCCCGGGCCGGCGCTGACGACGGCGGCCCACTTGCGGTGCACCCCGCCCAGGTGCTGCGCCAGATCCAGCAGCGTCCACTCGGGGCAGGTCGGCACCTTCAGCTCAAGACCGGGCGCGGACATGACCGCGGCGCGGAAGGCGATCGACCGCTCGTCGATCAGCCGCAGCAGAACGGGGAACTCCAGAGTGCGTAGAGGTGGCCACCACCGACACCCGCATAACCGTCCGCGACATCACCAACCGCGGCGGCATCGCGCTTGTCTTCAGCGCAAGGGCGTGGGAAGAGTTCACATCGTCCTTGAGGTGGCCAACATACGCGTCGCATCCCCCTTCGAACCAGCTCGCATACCTGCCCGTAATAGCAATAGGGGCATATATGCGACATTGGGCGATCGATGGACGAGTTGGGCCACCGGACAGGCCACGACAACGGCGAGTACGCGGAGGACACCAGAAGGTCCACTCGCGAGACTGGCACGCACTCGTCCGCACGGGACTCTCTTAGCCACTTCCCACCTGAGCCGCTTAGGAACGAGACGAACCGACTCCGCGCCTGGGTCGAGTTGCTCAAACGGGACCTGGCCGAGCAGGGCGCGGAGAACACCAGGCTGCGCCGCGATAACGCAGAACTGCGAGAGCAGAACGCGGCTCTCCAGTCAGACTTCGCGGATCTAAAGAAGCAGGTAGCGGGTCTCGCCGCTAAGGACGCCCGACGCGACCAGGCCGACGCGAGACGCGACAGCGAGATCGCGACTCTCCGCTGGAACGACGTTCAGCAGGACGACCGCTTGGATTCGGTGGAAAGGCGACCAGACGCTGACCCGCCAACAGCGCTGGAACACGAAGCACCCGGGATCGCACTCCGGTCGAGATCCCCCGAGAAGCAGCGCGAGCTCGGGAGCCCTCCAGAAGACCGTCGCCGGTCCCCGTCCAACGAAGCCATCGGGTTCCTGGCCGCCACGGGTACCAGCGCGGTCGCGCTCGGAGCAGAGTACATGGGCTGGGTGCCTCCCCACCTCGTCAACAGCAGCGCAGCGATCCTCGGAATGGGCTCCACAGGAATAGCCTGGCTGCGCGCCATCAGGAAGGACAAACACGGTGATAGATCCCAAGATCGAGCGCCCGACCCGGAAAATGCTTGGCCACGCCATCCGCGGTGAACTCCAGGATCTTGCCGCGCTTATCCACGCCGAAGGCGACGACATCTTCCGGCAGGCCCTCGCTCTGTGCCTACAGATCTGCGCCTACATCACTGTCGACGTCTGCGAACGCTGGCCAACCGACCCCGACCTGCGCGCCATCGCACGCAACGCCGACAAGGCGATCACGAACTACGACATCGGCGAACCAGACATCCATGCCTATCTCTCGCGCACCGTATTCGGCACCGAAAGCCTCGACCAGGTACTCGGCACCGAAGCCGCCGGTATCTACCCTCTCCTGATCACCGCCAATCTGCTCTTGGTCTTCACCCCCGAGGGCAAGCAGTGGTGGGAGTACCTCGACCAAATCTGGGAGGCCACCGAAACCGCTGAGCGAACCGACAAGTCAGTCTTCCCCGCCCTCATGCTCCGCATCCACATGGAACGCCATACTTCCGCAGCATCTGAGTAATTGGCTGGTCGGCAGATCAACGCGCTGATCGACGAACCGAAGGTCACGGTGTCGATCTAGCCGCAGTGCCGTCATCCCAGCAAGGAACGAAACGGCGCCTCGTGTCGGCTGCTCCGTGCCGACAGCTTGACGCTCGTGTTTGACCCCCGACTGCTTCCTTGCCGCGGCCGCACTGACCCGCCGACCGCGAGTCAGTGCAAGGAGCCAGGCTCGAGGGCCGCTCCGAGCTGCCGCACGACCACCGGATTGGGACACCAATAACTTCACAGTGATTGACCTATCGGTCATGCCTGCCGCTCACCTCGAATTCCAAAAAGTAATCTTTTGTAATTTTCGAATAGCGTCATGACGGGTTCTGGTGGTTTCGAGGTCGGCGAGTACCCGTCGGCAGCTCGCCGTTAACGCGGTCGTAACAAAAGACAGACTGCGGCCACAGCGGAATACCGTGACTAGGCAATAATTAGCAGGATGTGATAGTAGATTTCGGCTCTTACGGTAAACTTGGGACTATCTTGGGGCGTCTATAGCATGTAACCCGAATTCGCCCTGGCCAGGGACCGTGCCGCCAGCGTCGGTACCCGTCACGGTGGAGTCCAGCAGTATACGAGAACGAGCAGCCTTTGAGTGGGGCGGGAAGGCTTGCGATGACGCGTTTGCCGGTCACTTAGATTCCGGCCTCCATGTCGAGGCCGCGTTATCCCTCTTCATCGCCTGCACTCGCCTGTGTGCCGAGGTGATTTCATCCGTACGCATCGCCGCGTTACAGGGATCTGATCACGGCATTCAGCAGGCGCAGTACTAGCGCGGAGCGCTCGGCGTAAGCCTGCGAAAAATTCGCGCCCGGACACGAGTTCAGGCGATGCTGCCCGATTACTGGACGGTCAGCTATTTCAGGCCGCGCCTCCGTTTGTACGACCGCTTAACTCGACGCTGCCCTGGTGAATTTCGTCTCGCAGCACACAAGTTCCCCACCAGATAGCGAGAAAGCATGACGGCCCTCTATAGATTCCCGGCCAGACTCCGTTCCGGGGAAGGTGATTCACAGCAAACCGAGGACCCGGAATCCGTCCCCCAGGATGCGGCGCATCCCGGCCCGGTCGTGAAGTTCATGACCGTCGGCGGTACGCGCGCCCCTATCGACGAAGGTCTGGCCGAGTCGGGTTACGACTACGAACAGTTCGCCTGCCTCGCGGGCCCGCTCACCCGGCCTGATCCGGGCAAGCCCTACCGGGTTAAGTACCGCGGCATCAGCCACAGCTGGCGCGAGTGGCTGACGACCAGGCTCATCGCCCTGGTGCTGGTGGCGCTGGACGTCCGCTTCATGTACTGGCTCGTCTTCCAGTCGCAGTATCCAGACCTCGGCGGCTGGCTCTGGCAGGTAAGCCTGCGAGCGGTCGAGACCGACGCCTACCTGCTACTCCTGGCGAGTATGGCAGCCGGGTCTATCATCATGCAGCTGTTCCTGCTGGCCAACGTGCTCACGGTGTCGCGGGCCTGCCTGGTGGCCCGTGATCCAATTCCGGTGGAACCGGATAGCCGGGCTTCGCGTTGCTTTCCTCACCACGATTGTCCCCGGCAAGGAACCGGTCGAGATGGCGGAGCGGACCCTCAAGGCGGCCACCGTCATCGTCTACGGCGGTCAGCTAGACGTCTGGCTGCTTGACGAGGGGGACTCGGACGAGGTCAAGGCCATGTGTCAGCGGCTCGGGGTCCGCCATTTCACGCGTAAGGGACGGGGGTACCTGGAATTCGCCTCGGGGACCTTCGCGGCCAAGACCAAGCACGGGAACCACAACCGCTGGCTCTGGGAACACGGCGGCGAATACGACATCGTGATGTTCGTCGATCCCGACCACGTGCCGCTCCCGATCATGGCCGAACGCCTGCTGGGGTATTTCCGCGACCCGGATGTGGCCTTCGTGGTCGGCCCGCAGTTTTACGGGAACCAGCAAGACCGGGTCACCCGTTGGGCTGAGTCAGCCCAGTACCTGTTCCACAGCATTATCCAGCGGGCGGGCAACCGCCGCGGGTGCGCGATGCTCGTCGGCACTAACGTGGCCGTGCGGACCAGCGCCATTAAACAGGGGTACGTCGACTCCGTCACTGAAGACATGGCGACGAGCCTGAAGATTCACGCGTCGAGGAATCCAGCTACCGGGAGGAAGTGGCGGTCGGTCTATACTCCGGATCTTGTCTCGGTCGGCGAGGGTCCGGCTTCCTGGACGGAATTCTTCGGGCAGCAGACCCGCTGGTCGGCGGGGACGTTCGACGCCATCCTGCGCCAGGTCTGGAGGGTGGGCTACAAGCTCAGACCCGGGCCCATGCTCCATTACTTCCTGATGCTGACCTACTATCCGTCAGTCGCGATCGGCTGGCTGCTCGGCATCACGATCAGTGCTTGCTACCTAGCCTTCGGGGTAAGCAGCCTGCGAACAGACGAGGGCTGGTGGCTGACCTACTACGTTGACATCGCTGCCATGCAGTTCCTGCTGTACCGGTTCATGCGGCGGCATAACGTCAGCCCGCACGAGCCTATGGGCTCGTCCGGCCTCTCCGGGATGCTTATCTCCGCGCTCACCGCGCCGATCTATGCCCGCAGTCTGCTCAAGGTCGTGTTCCGCCACAAGTTGACGTTCAACGTGACGGCCAAGGGTTCGACGGCAAGCGCGGACCGGCTGCTTACCTTCCGCTACTCGCTGATGTGGGCTGTGGTGCCTGTCGCCATCCTCGCCGTCGCCTTCACCCGGCATCGGCCCTTCCCCATGATGATCGGCTGGACCTTCGTCATCCTGACCGTCTGCCTTGCCCCCGTCGCCCTCTGGCTCTTCGACCGAGCTCACGCCAAGCCGCGGAAGCCGCAGTCGGTCCCGGACCCATCGCAGCAGCCAGTGCCCCAGCCCCAGTCAGCCGACAGCCCGGCCTGAGCGCCGCCAAGACCGAGG
Organism: uncultured Actinomycetota bacterium; assembly: GCA_963785645.1. Lineage (GTDB taxonomy): Bacteria > Actinomycetota > Actinomycetes > Streptosporangiales > Streptosporangiaceae > Trebonia. The sequence goes on along the minus strand of CAWAWG010000006.1, from coordinate 506,914 downwards.
AGTTCTTCGCATGGCTTCCCCAGTCATCAGGCCGGATAAGACCACCCCGCCCGGCCCGCCTCCACGCCGCAGACGTACACGCCGCTTGCTCGGGACGCTGCTGGGGGTACTAGCGGTTGGTGGCATCGTCGGCGCGAACGTGCCCACCGTGGGTGCTTTGGTGGGCAACTGGTATCACAACTACCAGGTCACCAGGCCCGCTTACGAGGCGAAGTACGGGCTGTGGGTCAAGCTGAACATCCCGTCCCAGTACCGAATCAACGCCGTCCACTCCACCGTGCTCTATAACGGCGACGTCCTAGTCATGGCGGGATCAGGCAACGACCAGGATGCTTTCAACGCCGGTACGTTCAAGACCCTGCTGTTCAACCCCACGTCCATGAAAATGCAGCTCATTTACACCCCGACGGATGTGTTCTGCTCCGGCCACATTGAGTTGCCTGACGGTAACATCCTCATCGCTGGGGGCACCCTGCGCTACGAGAACCTCAACCCGGTCTACGCCGCCGGAAGCATCACCGTGGTGAACAACGACCCAGACCAGCCAGAAACTCTGTCAAAGGGGACGATCTTCGTCGCTCCTAACGGAGAGAAGTTCGCTACCGCGTTCGCAGTGACGGTCCCGGCCGCGACCAAGAAGGCGGGCGCGAACGGGAAGCAGGTCATCGTGTCCGCCGAGCAGAACATCTGGGTCGACGCGACTAGCAAAGGCAAAGCGTCGGTCATCTCGAAGCCGGAGCAGTATAGGGTGCAGGGCCTGATCGGGGCTAGCTCGCTGCTTTACGGCATTGGCACGCCGATGACCATGCAGAAGCAGAACTTCTTCGGCACCAAGGACGCGTACATCTTCAACGTCAAGACCTCGAAGTTCCAGAAGGTCAACTCGATGAACTACGCCCGTTGGTACCCGACGCTGGCCGAAATGGGCAACGGCATGGTAATGGCCATGTCCGGGCTCAACGATCAGGGCCAGCTCACGACGAACAGCGAGATGTTCAACCCCTCGACCGGCCAGTGGACGCCGGGTCCCGTCCATGGGTTCCCGACCTACCCGGCGACGTTCCTCACAGCGAACGGAGAATTGTTCTTCACCGGCTCCAACACCGGGTTCGGGCCGTCCAACGCAGCCTGGCGCACGCCCGGGTTCTGGAACGTGAAGAGCAATACCTTCACCCCGGTCCCTGGGATTCCCGGATCCGGGAGACCTCGAGACCAGCGCCTCCGTCTTGTTGCCCCCGGCCCAGAAGGGCGAGATCATGGTACTCGGCGGCGGTGGCGTCGGGCAGTCACAGTCATCGACCGCCCGGACGGCGCTGATCGACATGGACTCGGCCGACCCGAAGTGGGTCCAGGGACCGAACCTGGCCGAGCCGACGCGCTATCCCATCACCGTGCTACTGCCCACCGACCAGGTACTTGTGACCGGCGGGTCGCAGTACTACCGCGGCATGCACGGCAGCGACAACCGGGACACCCGGATCTACAGCGTCGTCACCAATTCGTTCTCCTGGGCGGCCAACTCGATTACCGGCCGGGACTACCACTCAGAAGGGCTGCTCCTGCCCAACGGCTCGGTCATGACGCTGGGCGGGAATCCGCTGTTCGGCAACGCGCAGGACACCGAACCGCAGACCTTCAACCAGGAGATCGACGTCTACTACCCGCCGTACATGTTCCAGGGAACGCGCCCGAGCATCACTTCGGTTCCCACGGTGATGGCCCTCGGGCACAGCTACCTCATCAAGGTGACCCAAGCGGCGGACATCAAGTACCTCCGGCTGATGCGGCCCGATAACGCCACCCACGTGACCGATGTCAACGCCCGCTCGATAGGCATCAGCTTTACCAGGGTAGGCAGCGACTACCTCAAGGTAACTATTCCGTCGAATGACAACATCGTCCCGCCCAGCTACTACATGCTCTTCGCGGTCAACGCCAAGGGGTTTCCCTCAACCGCGTCCTGGGTCCGCGTTCCGTGACGGCATCCCCGGCCCCGCCGCGCCGCCGCTCCGCTGTGCTCGCGGCCCTGGTCGCGAGCACAGCGGCGCTCCTGCTTGCCGCCTGCGGGTCCACCCCGACCCAGTCGGCCAGCGCCGTTACCCGGCTCTACATGGACCCCGGCAACCCACTGTCTTCCGGGGTCAGGCAGCTCAAAGCCGAACACCAGCCAGCCGAGGCAGCCGAGCTACAGGCGCTGGCCGAGACACCCGCCGCCTTCTGGGCCGCGGGCCAGGCCAATGAGATGCAGCAGGTTAAGCAGGTGACCCAAGCGGCCGCGAAGGTCGGCGAGGTCGCGGTCATCGTGGCCTACGACATCCCGCACCGTGATGCCTGCGGGACGTTCTCTGCCTTCGCGGGCGCGGGCGCCGCCTACATGGCCTGGGTCGACGAGCTAGCGGCGGCGATCGGCAGCGGCAACGACATCGTGATCGTGGAGCCCGATGCCCTGCCGGACATCGTCAGCGGCTGCCTGACTGCGGCCGAGGCTGCCGACCGCTACAACCTGCTGCGCTACGCGATGAGCCGACTCGGCCGCTTGCCGCGTGCCCAGGTCTACCTGGACGCCGGCAATCCGGGGATGTTCTCTGACCCGGCAAAGCTCGTCGGCCCGCTCAAGGACGCCGGCATCCAGTACGGCCGCGGGTTCTCCGCGAATGTGTCCAACTTCCAGTGGACAAACAGCGTCGTCGCGTGGAGCCAGCAAATTGAACGCGCCGTCGGCGGCAACACGCAGGCGGTGATCGACACCAGCCGGAACGGCAACGGCCCCTATACCGGCCCCGATTCCCCGCAGTGGTGCAATCCGCCCGGCCGGGCACCGGGACCAGCCCCGACCCTGGACCCGGGACGCCAGGGCATCAGCGCGTTCCTCTGGATCAAGGATCCGGGCGTCAGCGACGGCCCGTGCAACGGGGGACCCGCCGCAGGCCAGTTCTGGCCCGAGTACGCACTGGAACTCGCGCAAGCAGGGCACTTCTCATGAACGGAAGGTTGTTCCTGCCTGCATCCGACGTTGTAACGAGCACCCGGCGGGACGCGCGGCGCGCGCTCCAGCTGGCGCTGGCCGGCATGTGGCTGCTCGACGCCGCCCTGCAGTACCAGCCCGCAATGTTCACGAAGGCACTCGGCGCCACGTTCGCGGCCAGCGCCATGGGCGACCCCGGAGTGATCGCCGACCCGGCGAACTGGACCGCCAGCCTCTTCGAGCACTATCCGGTGGCGCTGAACGCGATCTGCGCCACGATCCAGTTGCTGCTTGCCATCGGCCTAATCTGGCGGCCGACGGTGCGGCTAACGCTCGGTGCCTCGATCGTCTGGTCGCTCGCCGTCTGGTGGCTCGGCGAGGGACTCGGCGGAATGCTGAACCAGATGTCGAGTCCGATCAACGGCGCACCCGGCGCCGCCATCCTCTATGCCCTGCTCGCGGTACTGCTGTGGCCCACCGCCGGAGAAGACGCAGCGGCGTTCCCCGCGGCGCACCGTATCGGCGCGCGTGCCGCGCGGGTTACCTGGTTCGTGCTGTGGGCGATCCTGGCCTCCTCCGCGCTATGGCCGGACAACCGGACCCCGTGGACTATGGCCGAGACAATCCGGGACGCCGCCAGCGGCGAACCGAGATGGCTTGCCGCCGTCGGCACCGCCGCCGCCCGCGTCGTCAGCTGGCACGGCATCAAACTCTCGCTGCTGCTAGCAGCGGTGCTGCTGCTGATCGCGGTCTCGGTGTACCTGCCCAAGCCAGCCTGGCGCGCAGGACTCGTGCTCGCTTGCATGCTGTCAGCGGTGATCTGGGTGGCCGGGGAAGCACTCGGCGGCATCCTTACCGGATCGGCAACCGACCCGAATACCGGCCCGTTGCTGGTCCTGCTGGCGCTCGCCTTCTGGCCGGGCGCCGGCGCGGATAAGGTCCCCGCGGATACGCTGAAGCCGACGACCCGACCGCATTCACGGGAGTTTCTTGCCATGGTCCCAGGTACCGACGACCAGGGCATGGCCTGCGGGGGACGGCGGTCGGCCAGGCCAAGCCCTGGACAGCCGTCATGACGCTAATCCTCGATGGCATTGCCGGTGAGCGAGGAAACGCGCCAGCCCGCGGCGTGCCACGCCGCGGCGCTGATTCCCTGGCAGGCGTCCACCACGACGGCACCCCGTGCGACCCGCGCGACCACGGCCGGATCCGCTCGGGTGAACTCCGGCCAGGCGGTGAGCACGACGACCACGTCGGAGTCGAACGCAGCGGCAACCGCGGAGTCCGCGTAACCCAAATCGGGGTAGCTCGCCAGTGCGTTGCCGCTGCCCATCGGGTCGTAGACCGTCACGGTGGCCCCGAGCGAGCGGAGCCGGTCCGCGACATGCAGTGCGGCCGAATCGCGCACATCGTCGGTGTCGGCTCTGAACGTGGCGCCCCACACCGCCACGCGCTTGCCGGCGACTCCGTTCACGGCCTTCTCGACCAGTGCGACCGCCTGGTCGGCGCGGGCCACGTTGATCTCGTTCACCGCGGTAAGCAGTGTCACCGCGTTCCGCGCGCCGAGTTGGCGAGCGAACGTGCCAAGGCCGCGGACATCGGTTGGCAGGGAGGGACCGCCGTAGCCGATGCCGGCCCGCAGGAAGTCCATGCCGATCCGCGGGTCAATGCCGAGCGACGCCGCCAGTACCTGGATGTCCCCGCCCGTGGCCGCGCAGATGTCCGCCATGGCGTTGATGAACGAGACCTTCATCGCCAGGAACGCGTTCGCCGCCCCCTTGGCCAGCTCCGCTGTCGAATGATCCGTGATGATTAGCGGAATCCCCGCCTCGGTCAGCGGACGGTAGACCTCCCGTACCGTCTCAACCGCAGAAGAACGGAAGGTGCCAACCACAATCCGGTCGGGCTTGAGCGTGTCCTGGACGGCGTACCCTTCCCGGAGGAAATCCGGGTTCCATGCCACCTCTGCGCTGGCCTGGCCGAGCTCGACCAGGTCGCACACCACCATCTGGAGCCAGGCCCCCGTTCCCGGCGGCACCGTTGACTTCCCGATGATGAGATTCTCCCCGCGCAGGTGCGGCGCCAAGGCCCGCGCCGCCGCGTCGAGCTGGGACAGGTCATAGGCGCCGTCCGACCGGCTGGGCGTGGGCACCGCGATGAAGTGAACGGTGGCGAACTCGGCCGCCGCCGCGAAGTCGGTGGTGAAGCGAAGCCGCCCGGCCGCGACGGTCTCGGCCAGCATCGGGTCCAGGTCCGGTTCGTAAAACCAGCTCTTGCCCGAGTTGAGCAGAGTGACCTTGCTTGCATCGATGTCCACGCCGATAACGTTGTGGCCGATCGATGCCATGCACGCGGCAAGGGTGGCGCCGAGGTGCCCGCACCCAATAACCGACATCTTCATTGAGTTATAGCTCCTCACCGCGGAGGGCCAACTCGGTTGGCTCCTCCTGCTCCGCACGCTCCACCGATTCCCGCCCTTCCGCCTAAAGCCGTCAGTCGCTATCACGAATTACGCCGCATAAGGGGGCATAGTAAGAGAGAGAACAGCAACTGCAGAAAAGGCCACGAATGAATGGCCGTTGCGCGGCGACCCGACAAGTTAAAACATTACCTAAAGCTTGACGGAGCAGGCGCAGTAGCTTCCGTGAGCCGCGGAGCTGCCTCGCTCGTGCCCGTCAGAGCTACTGCCGCCGTCCCGACGGCTTTGCTCTCGCAAGCAGGGTAACGGCCGACTTCTCACGACCTCGGCTGTTCATCATTTTTCCCCCACTATGACCGGATGCCAACAAATATAACCATCATCCACCATGCGAGAACTTATCGCCGCAATGTCCACTTCAGCTATCGTAAGATATGCGTCCTTGTTCTGCGAGATTCCACCGAGGAATACCCCTTGGAAATTTACAGGAACGACGTCTAGAAGTAATCTTTACTTTGAGTGAGATAATCAGAACAAAAGAGTTAAAGAAATAAATAAAGTTGGAAAGTCGGAAAGTTGGATTCTCGTGAGGGATCTCGAGTGAGCGGATCCGCGGCAGGCAAGTCGGCCGGGCCGGAGCCGGTCAGCGTCCGGGCGCGGCTTAGGCCCAAGTCTCAACTCACGCTGCCGGAAGAGATCAGACGCGCCCTGCGAGTCAAGGAGGGTGACGAGGTTGAGTTCCGTGTCGGGGAGAACGGCACGGTCACCGTCAGGGGATATACCTCCATCCCCACCGACCATCCGTGGCTCCACCCGCAGTACCGGAGCGCGCCGCAGGCGTCAGCGGTTGAGTCCACCGACCAGCAGACGCAGGAAGCCGCCGATGGTTTGCCCGTCGATCCGGACACGCGGGGGAGCGACTGACGTCTCCTGTCGGCTAGCCACCCCGTGCCTGGTACTGGCCTTGTTTCGAGGCTGTGCGGGGCGGACAACCGCTTGAAACGGCGGGCACGCTGTGCCTTCGCTGGACTGAAGGCTCCCAGCCGTACTCGCAGTACTGATGCCCGATGACAGGGGGAAAGCCGCACGCCCGGACCCTGGATTGGTTGACGCGGACAGAGATGGTGTCATAGTGTCTTAGCAATCTAAGACACTGGAGTGCTCGCGTGATCAGGTTCCGGGTGGACGGGCGGTCCGGAGTGCCGCCCTACCAGCAGATCGTGCAGCAGGTGCGGCAGGCGCTGCGGATGGGCGTGCTTTCCGTGGGAGACCAGCTTCCGAGCGTGCGGGAGGCGGTCGCGGTGACGGCGGTCAACCCCAACACGGTGCTGAAGGCCTACCGCGACCTGGAGCGCGAGGGCCTGGTCGAGGCGCGTGCCGGTCAGGGCACGTTCGTGCGTGATCGGCCGCCGGGTCCGCCGCCCGGCACGCACGCGCGGCTGGGCCGCACGCTGGCGGTGTGGGTGCGCGAGGCGCGGGCGGCCGGACTTGACGATGAGGCAATCGCATCGCTGCTGCAGGTCACGCTGCAGGCCGCGGCCGAGGAGGACATCGCATGACACTGGTGATCGAGACCAGCGGGCTGACCAAGCGGTACCGGCGGGTCACCGCGCTGCTCGCCGCGTTCACGGCGATGATGATCGTCACCGGCCTGCAGATGGCCGCGCAGTGGCACTCCGCGCTGAGCGCGTGCGCCACGGCCGGGGCCGGCGCCTGTCCCGGCGGCCTGCCCGGCACGTTGTCCCTGGGCAGCCACGCGGTTGGCTTTCTGGTCATCATGACCCTCGGCGTGCCAGCCGTGCTCGGCATCCTGCTGGGTGCCCCGCTGCTCGCCTACGAGATGGAGACCGGGGCCACCGGGTTCGCCTGGACGCAGAGCATTACCAGGACGCGCTGGCTCGCCGTCAAGGCCGGCTGGCTGCTGCTGGCCGCCGCCGTGCTCGGCGGAGCGGTGTCGGTGCTTGTCACCTGGTGGGAAGGGCCGGACAACGCGCTGCAGGCCGACGCGTTCCAAACGGGCCGGTTCGACATCATGGGCACCGTCCCCGTGGGCTACTCGCTGTTCGCGATGGCCCTCGGCATCGCGGCGGGCGCGCTGATCCGGCGGACCCTGCCCGCGATCGCGGCCACTCTCGCCCTGTTCATCACGGCGCGTGCCCTGATTACGTTCCTCGTCCGCCCGCACCTCCTGGCGCCGGTCACCCGGTACTTCCCGATCGGCGTCCAAACCGTCCCGCTCGGGCCCATCTGGCAGCTGACCGCCGGCTTCGTGACCGGGGCAGGCCAGCCGATCTCACTGCCGCAGGGTACGTCGTCGCAGGTCATCACCGGCCTTGGCGGCAGGGGACTGCCCGTCAACCTGCTGCCGGCCGCCTGCCAGGCCCTCGCCGGCACGGGCAGCGGCGGCGCTCGGCCGTCCCCCGTCGCCAGCCAGGCGGTGACCGCCTGCGCCCGGGAGCACGGCATCCGCGAGTACCTCACCTACCAGCCCGCCGACCGCTTCTGGGCCTTCCAGGGCATCGAGACCGGCATCTACGTGGTACTCGCCGCCGTCCTGCTCGCCGTCGCGTTCTGGGTCCTCAAGCGCCGGGACGCATAGCCCGGCCGAATCCCTCCGGCAGACCAGCAGGCTCAGGCTCCGCAGTCTTGTCACTGGAAGCGTCCTGGTTAATGCGCTATCAGCGACCAGAACACCTGCACGTCGAAATCGCCGCTGGAGGGGTCGGGATCGCCGTAGATCTCCCAGCGGGGACCGGCCAACTGGTACCCGTTCTTCTCGCTCCACTCGCGCACCGCTTGATGGGTGTCGCCGATCTTGGCGACGGGGCCGCTGTGGGTCGCGGTGGCGACAAGCCCGCCCGGCAGCGTGGACGCGACAACACGGCCGACGGGATCGAACGGCCCGCTCACCTGAACGCCGACCTCGACGTGAGGGACATCGTCCCTGTACAGCATGACGTTGTGTCCCTGCTGGTAAAGCCCCTCCGGGGCGCCGCCCCGGAGAAAGCCCCACACCTCATTCAGCATCGGCCCCCACATCTTCGGGAACTCCGCCCACGTGACGGCCGCGGCCACCACTGCCGTAGGCACCGCCTCGACGGTCCTCACGCTCACCTCGACGCTCATGCCGCGGAGCCTACGCCGAACCCCTGACCAGCGCAGCCGCCATCCAGCGCCGCCGAGGGTCTACTTGAGTCCAGGGCCTCATAATCGGCACCCAGGTGGAGTGTCCTGTCTTATCGCCGTCCCGCCTGCGGAAGGCGAGAAAGTTGGCCTTTCGCAGGAGGGACGGCAGGACGGAGCTTGCCTAACAGGAATACATCCCAATGGACGTGGGGCTCCTGAAGGTGAACCAGGCGCAGTGGTGGTCGAATGCGGCGCCCCAGAGCGTGTCTATCAGGAGATGGAGGAATTCGTACGCGACCTCCAGCTCCACCCCCATGTAGGTCAGCGAAGCAATGATGACGGCGCTGCTGGCCACTGCCCAGGCCACCACGTCGGCTTTGTTGAACCAGAGGGTGCTGCCTGTCTTCGAGACGCCAAGGAAGTCGGCGTCGGTACTCGTGGTCGATCCTGTTTCGCTGATGTTCTTAGCCATGCCGGCGATCTGGGTTTCGATTGCCTGATTAGAGGCGTGCGCCAGTGCACTATCATGTGCGCGGGCGTAAGCGACAGCTGCCTGCATCCTGGCCGCCGACGCTCCATTCTGGTCATCGGCGGCCGTCCTGGAGAGCGTGACGACCAGACCAGCGGCAACGGCGACCGCAGTAACGACGGCGACCGCGTTGGCGAGCCGGGCGGGAATCCTTTGCAGTCCTGCATGAAGGCAGGCATGAATCCTCTTCTTCCAATACTCCATGTATACCGCTCCCTGACTTGCTGTCGGATCATTTCCGGGCATCGTGTAGCGGGATATTGTGCCCCGCGTTAATGACGCTTCAGTGCCACAATCGGATTACGTCCAATTGAAGTAACCCGATTGGCGGCTATATGTCCGGTTGCAGCTATTTACGCGGCGCGGAGTATACGCGCTGAAGGTCTGTTCGCCACGCAGATCGACAATATGTCGGCGGGAAAGAGGAAGCCGGACTCGTTCTGGATCACTGTCCTGCGCTGGCCTCTGGGTTTGTCGCTTGTAGTGCTGACAATGCCATTGATTTAAGTGGCGCGCGGTGCCCGGGATGGCCGTGTGCTACGTGATGCCGTCGCATAGTGGCTGGCCTGGGTCGTGATTCGTTCAAGATCGCGAAGGTTCTCATGATCACGGAATATTTTCATCAAATACGATGAAAATATTCCGTGATCATGTAGTTGAGATACTTGGCTGCCGGATAAAGCAGGCAAATGGGATAGCCGTCATGGTGGGGGTGACGTGGAACTGTACCTCGTGTCCGGGTTGCCAGCCGCTGGGTGGCGAGGTAAGCCGGCCGTCGGGCCGTGGCCTGTTGACGGCCCAACCCGGCTGGGTTCCCGCCCGATGCCTCAAGCCGTGTGCTGTTCAGTCGACATTGGCTGGGCTGAGATGTGCCCCGTGTTCTGCGTGACGGCAGGGTCCTTGACTGCCCGGGGGAGCAGGAGGCCGGTGAGGGTGGCGACGAGGCTGATGGCGGCGGCGGCGAGGAGTGCGGTGCGGTAGCCGTGGACGGTGGCGGCCGCAAGGCTGGTGAGGTGGCTGTGGCGGGCGGCGGTGTCGGCGATCGTGACCAGGACGGCGAGACCGATGGCGCCGCCGATCTGGCGGCTGGCGTTGAACAGCCCCGAGGCGAGGCCGGCGTCGCGGTGGTCGAGGCCGGCGGTGGCGGCCTCGCTGGTGGGCAGCAGCATCAGCCCCATGCCGACGCCGATGACCACGGTCGGGCCGAGGATGTGAGCGAGGTAGGCGGAGTGGAGCGGGAGCCGTGAAAGCCAGGCCACGCCGGCCGTCGCGACGGCCGAACCGCCGATGACGACCGGGCGGGCGCCGAGGCGGGAAGTCAGCGACTTGCCCGCGAAGATCCCGATGATCATCACCGCGGTCTGGGGAAGCATCGCCAGTCCGGTGCCCAGCGCGCTGTAGCCGGTGACCTGCTGCAGGTAGAGGGAGACGAAGAACAGCGTCGAGGTGATCGTGACCCCAAGGCTGGCCGCCAGGACGTTGCTGACGCTGAGGGTGCGGTGCCGGAAGATGCCGAGGCGGATCAGCGGGTCCTGGCTGCGAGCCTCGATGGTCACGAAGGCGATGAGCAGGGCCGTGGCGGCGGCCAGGGCGGCGATCACCGTGGCCGAGCCCCATCCTTTGGCGGTGGCCTCCGAGACGCCGTAGACCAGGGCGCCGACGCCGGCGGTGACCGTCAGGGTGCCGGGCAGGTCGATGCGTGCCCGGCCGCGGCTGACCGGCGCGCCGAGCAGGCTGACCGCCGCTGCGGCGAGCAAGGCGACGCCGACCGGCACGTTGACGAACAGCACGTACCGCCAGGACAGCTCCGAGGTGAGCACGCCGCCCAGCACCAGCCCGAATGCGCGGGCCGAGATCGTGCTGGCTCCCCAGATGGCGATCGCCCGACTGCGTACCGGCCCCTCCGGGTGGCTGGCGGTGATCAGGCTCAGGCTGGAGGGGGCCAGGGCGGCGGCGCCGATGCCCTGCACGACACGGGCCGCGATCAGCCATCCGGGGTCCTGGGCCAGGCCGCCGACCAGGCTGGAAAGAGTGAAGACGACCAGTCCGGCCAGGAACACCGGCTTGCGGCCGAGCAGGTCGCCTGCCCGCGCCGCGAACAGCAGCAGCCCGCCGAAGGTGATCAGGTAGCCGTCGACCACCCACTGCTGACCGGTTGCCGTCAGCCCCAGTCCCGCCTTCATCGCCGGCAGCGCGACATTCACGATCGACCCGTCGAGCACGACCATGAACTGGGCCGCGGCAGCGATCGCCAGGATCATGCCGAGCGGGATATGCGGATGCGCGACCTGCTGTGCCGGTGCTTGCCGGGGCGGCGTGGCAGGGGTTGATCGGGTCATGGGACCTCCGGGTCTGGCCGTGAATGTAAGCATCGCTGTTGACCGTCAACGCTGATGACGTCAGCAGCGCTGACATTAGGAGTAAGATGAGGGTCTGTCAAGGCGAGAGGAGCGAGGCGTGACGTTGCTGCACCGTGCGGACGTGGTGGACGGGGCGGTCGGGCTGCTCGACGCCGAGGGGCTGGAGGGGCTGACCACCCGCAAGCTCGGCGCCCGCCTCAACGTCGACGGCTCAGCCCTCTACCGGCACTTCCCCAACAAGGAAGCACTTCTCGACGCGCTCGCCGACCGCCTCGTCGAAGGCATCGACCGCCCGCTGCCAGAAGGATCGTGGGACGAGCAACTGGCGGTCCTGGCCAGGCGGCTCCGCGAAGCGCTGCTCGCCCACCGCGACGGAGCCCGGGTAGTAGCCGGCACCTACGTCACCGGCCCCAACACGCGGCTCGTCGGAAACGCAATCTTCGAGATCCTGGAGCGAGCCGGATTCCCGGCTCGAACGGGCCGGCTGGATCGTCTTCGCACTCAACTACTACGTGCTCGGCCACACCATCGAGGAGCAGGCCCAGGCCGAGCTCGCCGCGTCCAGAGCCTGGAAAGCCAAACTCGCCGAGATGGCCGACCGGACCGATAGCGCCTACATCGCAACCGCCGTCGCGGCCACCTTTAACGCCGACCCCGCCGAGCGCTTCACCTACGGACTCCGCGCCTTCCTCGACGGCATCGGCCGGGAACTCGACCAGCAAACCACTGCGTCAGCCTGAGGAGAAACGGTGGCCGCCCGGTCTCCGGCACCGGAACGCCTGCGTGGCCGCGATAATGCTGGGGTGGACAGTAACGCGCCGCGCTGGAGCAGCGACGTGCACGAGGCCGACTGGATCGCGCCGCGGCTCGCGCCCTGGGAAGGCGACCACACGGCCGCGATCGTGGTGCCGATCGGGTTCGAGGCTTACGCGCGGGTACTGCACCCGGCTCAGGTCGCGGAGCACGGCGACTCCTTGGTCCGCTGGGCTGAGGTGGCCGCGTGGAGCGGGCTGCCGCTGCGGCAGGACGCGCAGTTCCATTCGATCGCCCTGCCGCCCACGGCTCCCAGCGAGCCCCGCCCGTATCACGGCCAGGGCCCTCAGGAGGGCAACCTTTACGTGCCGGACGCCGCGGTCCTCGCCGGGATCGTGCGGGACTGGACCGCTACGCCGGAGGACTGCTGGTTCTGCGTGTGGGACGGCCATGGCTGGGATACGGCCAGTTCGTTCTTCGCCGTCGCCGCCTCCGACACGGAGCAGCCGCCGGAGACCGTGGTGCGGCCGAAGCGGGATCCCGTGCCGGGCCCGGTGCGCGAGGGGCCGCGGGTGCACCTGCCGCACCGCACTTATCTCCTCTACCAGGGGCCAGCCGAAGCCGTCCTCACCCTGCCCGCTCTGGACGGCACGTTCGGGCAGTGTCCGAACTTGTGGTGGCCCGCCGACCGCGCCTGGTGCGTGGCCAGCGAGATCGACCTGCCCTGGACCTACATCGGCGGCCCCCGCGGGCTTATCGACGCGATCCTTGCCAACGACAGCATCGAGGCGCTGCCGGCCGCACCGGACGATCCCGTGAACCGGGTCGAGGACTGGGTGACCGCCTGGGTCGACCAGCTCCTCGCGGGCTTGCTGGCGGATGGCACGGCGTCGCTCGGCATGCCCTGGGGATCGGTCGACGCCCGACTGCAGCGACCTCAAGGGATTCGCCCCGGCGAACTGCGCATCGAGATCACCGGACGCGACGGCGGTACCAGCAGCTCTTGGTCTCGCCTGGACCGGAGCGAGAAGGAGCTACCAGACGCCGTGCGGACTCACCTGACTTTGGCCGTGCTGAGTCTCACTGGGAGGTGACACGCTCCGTCCATCCCGGTGACCCTCGGTCGTCGCCGACATCTGGCGGCGTATTCACCAGGCGTCTACCGTCAGAGTGTGAGCGTGTTCTCTAGGCCCGTTGACGTGGTGGTGACCGCGCTCAGCTGGCGGCGCACCGTGGTGATCGAGCAGGGACGCTGGCAGTCCCGCCGCACGGACTGGAAACCGCACGGGGACGGCGTGCGGAATGTCCGGACGGTCCGTGTCGTCGAGCCGGACCTCATCTTCGACACGCACACCGACCGCAGGCGCGCAGGCCCCCGGCAAAGCGGGTCGCGCGAGGTCATGGAGAAGCACACGTACTTCGAGTACGAGGAGTTCCGGTGGCACAAGTACCGGTCGTTCAGCGCCCAAGGGGACGGCCCCGCCGATGTTCACTGGCCCGAGTACGTCCTCGGCCCTGACCAGCGGATCAGCGAGCGGCGGGAGGCGTACCGGGCGAAGTTCTCGGGTCGGCGGTAATGACGCCGAGGCCGCGTACGCCGCGGAACTCGACGAGCCGACGTGGCGAACCCTGAAGGTGGGCCTGCGCTGCCGCCTCAAGATAGGCGCGCTCAGCGGCGAGGTGAAGCAGGTGACCCCGATGACGGCCAAGAACGACGGTCGCAGACCGGGCACCGCTGGCCGACGCCGCCCGGGCTCTGCGTAGACGGCCCCGTTATGCGCTCGCGGCGGGCTTGCGGGCGATGAAGACCAGCTCGCGGCCGGGACGGTCCGGAGCGTCGCGGACGTCTGCCACCTCGTAGCCGGCTGAGGTGAGCGAGTCCTCGATCGCCGCGCGCGGCGGGTAGCGGCGGGTGCCCTCCGAGGTCAGCGTTGCCCCGTCAGCCGAGAAAACGTAGGTCCGGCGGATACTCACCAGGTCACCGTCCACCCCGGTCACTTCGGTCCAGCTCTCGAACGTGCCCTCGTCAGGAGACTCGCGCCTGGTGTATGTCCTCTCGCGGTTCCAGCCCAGCCACGGCTGGCCGGCCGGGTCCACGGACTCGAAGACCAGGTAGCCCTCCGGTCGGAGCGCCGCGCGGACACCGCCCAGCGTCGCCAGCCACTCATCCTGGGTGAGGAACACGTTGCTGACGTTGCCGGTCATTGTCGCCAGGTCGACCGCGAGGGCCGGCAGGCTCGTCGCGTCGCCGTGGATCCATCGCACCCGCTCCGCGCCCGGCTTGGCCCGGGCGACGTCCAGTGACGCCGCGGCCGGGTCCAGCCCGGTGACCTCAAAGCCGCGCTCGGCGAGCATGCACGCCCAGTTACCCGTACCGCAGCCGACGTCAAGCACGCTGTGCGCGCCGAGCTCGGTGGCGATCGCCAGGTAATGGGGAAGGTCAACCCGGTCGCCTTCCCACCGGTCATAAATCCTGGCAAGCCGCGGCTCCGCAAAGATGGCATCCGGCACGATAACCAGCTTAGCGGGACCGTTCCTGACATCCGCCCTTGGAGCTGCCGGGGGCCTTCAGCTCCGAGCGCGACCGCGAAGTCTCGGCGTACGTGGACGGGGACATCAGTGCCGCCGAGCTGTACCGCAGGACTGTGGCCCAGTCCCCACCGCTCGATCCCGTCGGCATGCCACTCCATCCGGATACGGATCGCCAATGCCCTGGAGCACGGAGCCTCCCAGGCATGAAGCTTGCAGCGCGCTCATCCCGGATTGCGGGCGGTATGCGGGTTAGGCCCGTAGGAACGCGAAGATGTCGGCGTTGATGATGTCGGCCTGGGTGGTGGGCATGCCGTGCGGGTAGCCGTGGTAGGTCTTCAGCGTGCCGTTCTTGAGTAGCTTGGCGGTGAGGGGTCCGGAGTCGGCGTAAGGGACGATCTGGTCGTCGTCGCCGTGCATGACGAGGACGGGCACCGTGATCTGCTTGAGGTCTTCGGTGAAGTCGGTCTGGGAGAAGGCGACGATGCCGTCGTAGTGCGCTTTTGCGCCGCCCATCATGCCTTGCCGCCACCAGTTGTCGATGATGGCCTCCGATGCTTGCGCGCCGGGCCGGTTGAAGCCGTAGAACGGTCCGGTCGGCAGGTCGCGGTAAAAGCGCGTGCGGTTGGTCGCGACCTGCTCCTGCAATCCGTCGAAGACTTCCTTGGGCAGGCCGCCGGGGTTGGCGGCGGTCTTGAGCATCAGCGGCGGGACCGAGCTGATCAGGACGGCCCTGGCCACGCGGCTTTCGCCGTGCCGGGCGAGATAGCGCGCTACTTCGCCGCCGCCGGTGGAGTGGCCGATGTGGATGGCGTCGTGGAGGTCGAGGTGAGTGGTAAGCGCGGCAAGGTCGTCGGCGTAGTGGTCCATGTCGTGCCCGCCGCTGGTCTGGGTGGAGCGTCCGTGACCGCGCCGGTCATGGGCGATGACCCGGTAGCCGTGCAGCAGGAAGAACATCATCTGGGTGTCCCAGTCGTCGGCTGACAAAGGCCAGCCGTGACTGAACACGATGGGCTGGCCGGTTCCCCAGTCCTTGTAGAAGATTTCCGTGTCATCGGTAGTGGTAATCGTGCCCATGGGACTGCTCCTTACTTGACGGTGGGTCACGGGTCGCTGGCATCGGTGAGCGCGTGTGTGACGGCCTGCGCGGTATGGAACGAGACTTTTGTGCACGAGCCTGCCGGCCAGGGGTGGCGGGTAGGTCCCGCCACCTCGCGGCTCGGCCTGGAGTCGCGTGCCCGCCTGCAGCGGCTGGTCTCACCGGTGATTACCTCTCAGCCTGCCTGGAACGGGCAGCGATGTCCAGGCACTGGGAGGCTTGCCTGACGATCCCTCCCATGCTTTAGCTGTACTCGTCGCGGCGGCGGATCCAGGTCTGGAACGCAGTGCCCTCGTCGCGGCCCTTCGGCGCGCGGTCGAGGATCGGGTAGTAGCCCATCAGGAACTCAACCCCGCGGCCCGCGGTCGCATAGGTCTGGTAGACGGCGCCTTCCTGGAGCGTGAAGGCGCTCATCGCCGGTGACTGCGAGAGGTAACTGGGGATGTCGGTTCCGGTCGCGGCCGCGTTCTGAGCCACGATCGGTGGCAGTCTGCTCTCGTCGAGACCCCATGAGCGCACTTGTTTCTCGGGGTAGGAGGCGCCGAAGTCGTAGTTGAAGTCGGTATTCGCCGCCGATACCCAGGGGATGCTCCAGCTCATCCTCTGCTTGTACGCGTGCAGCTTCGCCAGCGGAGCCTGCGAGACGAGCAGCAGGGTCACGTCGCGGGCATGAAGGTGCGGCACGAGGCCGTCGAGGCCGTCGGCCATCGAGGTGTTGACCGGGCACCCCGCTTGATAGCTCGGTCCGAACATGAAGTGGTAAATCAGGAGCTGCGACCGCCCGTCGAAGAGCTCGGCCAGGGTCCGTGCCCCTTCATCGGTCTCGAACTGGTACTCCTTCTCGATCGCGACCCAGGGCAGCTCGCGGCGCTGGCGCGCCAGCTCGTCGCCCGTCCGGGTGTGCTCCTTCTCGCGCTGAAGCAACTCGTCACGAGCGGCCTGCCACTCCGCACGGCCGACAACCTTGTGATCCGTCATCGCGACTGTCTCCTTTCAAGCTTTCGAGTGCATTCCTGAGCCGGTCCGTCTCGCTGCGGCACCGAATCAGCGTCTCTGTGGCTATGCTGCGGCGGGCCGTGCGGCGACGAATGCCGCGTTCTCCCGCTCGAGCGCCTTGACCGCCCCGCTGCGCCAGCTGTCAGCCAGGGACTGTGACGCGGAATCGGGGAAGATGTCCTCCTCGCCGAGTTCCACTCCGTCGAAGATGGCCCGCGCGACGGACTCGGGGGAGGCCTTCGGTATGTCGAAGCCCCGGGTCATGTCGGTGTCGGTCGGGCCGGTCAGCACCGCGTGAACGCGGATGCCCCGTCCGGCCAGCAGCGCGCGCAGCGACTGGGTCAGGTTGAACGCGGCCGCTTTCGAGATCGCGTAGGCGGGAGTGAGCGGAAAGGGGGCGACGGCCATCGTCGACACGTTGTTGACGACGGCTCCGGCAGAACGCGTCAGCAAAGGCAGGAAGGCCTGGATGACGGCGTAGGGGCCGAAGAGGTTGACGGCCAGGTGCTGCTCGAGCACGGCACGATCGCTTAGGTCATCGAACAGGGCAATGCCGGCGTTGTTGATGAGGACATCGAGAGATTCGACCCGGTCGGCCGCTGCCTGAATCTGCGCGGCATCGGTCACGTCCAGGGTCAGGGGCACCACCCGCGTGTCCGGGTGGGTCAGGGGCTGGCGGGTGCCGGCGTACACCCGCTTCGCGCCCCTGGCGAGTGCTTCGGTGACCAGCGCCTGGCCGATGCCGCGATTGGCCCCGGTTATCAGCACTGTCTTGTGGTTGATGGTCATGTCTGTTGCTCCCGTTGTGCCATGCTCTTGCGGGTTTCCGCGCCGCTTGTTTGGCGGCCTGCTGATATAGACCAGCCGGATTCCCGGGAATCGCCGCGGACCAGCCGGCTCGCGCGGCATCCGACCGGGATCTCCCAGCCCTGGACGGTGCCGGTCACCGCGACGGTGCTCGCGGTCCCGACGGCGACCCGCCGCCCGGCTGGCCCGGCAATCAGCGGGGCAACGAGGGACCCGCTAAGTCCTGCGCCGGCATCGGCCCGGCGGCACGGTACTCCTGTGGCAGACCGAACGACCCGAACAGGCCTGGGTTCTGGAAGCTGACGATCCGCGCGATCCCCGTCGCGGCAACCGTGAGCACAAGCACGGCGTGCGCATGATGACCTTCGTCCGGTTCGCGCTGGTAGACGGCGAATGCCGGCTGCCCGTTCGCCGTGACCGGAACCAGCCGGAGCCGTCCGGGCTCGGTGAGAAGGTGCGACGCGACGAAGCCCACCACCGCCTGTCGGCCGGTGAACCAGGTCAGCAGCGGGGGCATCTCCAGCGCGACCTCCTGCTGCAGCAGCTCAGCCAGCGCGCTGGCGTCGGCGTTCTCAATGGCCGCGGCGAACCGCTCAAGCAGCGCCCGCTGGTCGGGCTCGGCGGGTTCGGCAAGCTCCTCTTCGACGGGCAGCGCCGCAGCCATCTGGGTGCGGGCCCGCCGCAGGCCGCTGTTCACCGCAGTGGTCGTCGTGCCGAGCAGCGCCGCCACCTCAGCGGCCGGCCACTCCAGCACGTCCCGCAAGATCAGCACGGCGCGCTGCCGGGCCGACAGGTACTGCAGCGCCGCGACAAAGGCCAGCCGGATACCCGCCCGCGACGCGGCCACAGCAGCCGGATCCTCGTGCTTCCCGGCCAGCAGTGCACCGGGAAACGGCTGAAGCCACGGTACCTCCGGCCCGGCCACCAGCGGCGCAGCCGGGTCCTCGGCCGGCCCGCCCAGCCCGGACGGCAGCGGCCGGCGGCCGCGGCGCTCGATCGCGGTCAGGCACACGTTGGTCGCTATCCGGTACAGCCAGGTCCGCACCGACGCACGGCCCTCAAAGCCGTCGAAAGCCCGCCACGCCCGCAAGTACGTCTCCTGCACCAGATCCTCGGCCTCCGTGGCCGAGCCCAGCATCCGGTAGCAGTGAGCCAGCAACTCGCCTCGGTACCGGCTGGTGAGACTGGTGAAATCCTCGCTGACTGTCATCCCTGGACCTCATACCCCCCGGTCGCCAGCGACGCACTGGCCCATAGGTACAGACCCGGCGCCCGGCGTGAAATCGCCGCCGACCGCATCACCCGACCGGAATCAGTTTGGCTACGTTAGCGTGCAGCTTGGCGAACACTTGGTACCGGCCGGCATCTTGGCCAAGGCACACATGACTGCTGGCCAGCATCCTTGGAACTCCGCACCATGCTTTAACAGCTAGCACGGCGCTGATTCGGCGGCATCACTTGATGTGGCAAACACATACTCAGGTATGCGGAAAACAGGTACTGAGTGATGTAGAAAACGAGTACTCTCGTAGATGTGAGTGATCTGTACGTGCCTAGGATCGTCGACGGTCTGCTGGATGAGCTGCTCGTTTCCTTCCCTGCGATCTCGCTGGTGGGGCCGAGGGCGGCAGGCAAGACCACGACGGCGGTTCGCCGTGGCGGCACGGTGCTGCGCCTGGACCGGCCAGATATTCGCCAGTCTGTTGCCGCCTCTCCCGACGCGATGCTCGCTGGGCTGCGCCCGCCGGTCATCCTGGACGAATGGCAGGAGGTGCCGGAACTGCTGGGCGCGGTGAAGCGCTCGGTGGACGCAGATCCGGCTCCGGGGCGCTACATCCTGACCGGTTCCGTCCGCGCCGAGTTGGAGAACCAGGTATGGCCGGGCACCGGTCGCCTGCTGCAGGTGCCCATGTACGGGTTGTCGGTGCGGGAGGTCCTGGGCCGGGCCGGCATGGTCCCATTCATCGACCGGGTCATCGATAGCGGCCCCGACGGGGTGACGGCACCGGACGACCCGCTCACTATCAGGGACTACCTGGATCTGATGCTCGCTGGGAGCTTCCCCGAGCCGTCTTTGCGGATCCCGGTGACCGCGCGGCGGCGGTGGTTCTCCGGGTACGTCGAGCAGATGATCACCCGCGACGTACCCGCGGTGGCCCCCCGCCGTGACCCCGAGTTGCTGCGCCGGTACCTTTCGGTCCTGGCGGTCAACACCGCCGGGATCACAGCCGAGTCGACGCTGTGGACCGCTGCCGGGATCAACGCCAAGACCGCGCTGGCCTACCAGGGGCTGTTTCAGCGGATGTTCGTTCTGGATCTGGTCCCCGCCTGGTTCTCCAACCGGATCAAACGGATGGTCAAGGCACCCAAGCGCTACCTGGTCGACCCGGCACTCGTCGCCGCGGTCCTCGGGCTCGGCCAGGACGCCATCTTGTACGGGCCTGACATGCTGGGCCGTCTCCTGGATACCTTCGTCGCCGCGCAGTTGCGCGGTGAGCTCGCTGCCAGCAGCAACGACCCGCGCCTCTATCACCTGCGCGATGAGCAGGGACGCCGGGAAGTGGACCTGCTCATCGAGACCGCGGGCGGGCAGCTGATCGGAATCGAGGTCAAGGCCGCTGCCACCGTCACCGCGTCCGACGCACGCCACCTGGCCTGGCTCCGCGACGAGACCGGCGAAGCCTTCGTCGCCGGGATCGTCTTTCACACCGGCCCGCATGTCTTCCCACTCAGCGACCGCGTCATCGCAGCGCCGGTCTCCGCGCTCTGGTCATAAACCAAGCCAGCACAAGCGAGCACCCAGCCACCTGTCTGCCTGACCCAGTAAGTGCTGCTCGCCAGCACCGCAAGGTATGTTGCATTGGTGAGCACGCGAGTAGCGCCGATCTTTCCAGTTAGCAACCTGGTCGCCGCCCTTGCCTACTACCGTGGGCTTGGTTTCGGCGTCCGCCACTGGCACAGCGGCGGGTACGGCTTCGTCACGTTCGACGGCGCGGAGATTCATCTCGGGGTGGAGCCCGACCTCGATACGCGGGTAGACCGGCGGACGACGGCCTATCTGTTCGTCGAGGACGCCGACGCTCTGGCGGAGACGTGGCTGGCGGCCGGCGGCGACGTGCGGCTACCGGAAGACACCGAATGGGGCCAGCACGAGGGCGTGCTGGTCGACCCCGACGGCAACATAATCCGCTTCGGCTCGCCCATGGAAGCAGACCCGGACCTGGAATAGCGGCCTGGGCGGCGCCACCGCGGTGCTGCGAGCAAGATTAAGTGTTCGGCCTGACGTACGCCTGGATACCGTCCGTAGCGTGACGGTTGTGACTGAATACAGAGTATGTCCGCAGCATTTCCTGCGGGGGCCCGTGGGTTGCGCAGCTAGCTTCGATTCGGAAGCTACCTGAGGAGACTCCTTGCCCAAGCAAGCTGCGTACACGCCGGCCTTCTTCGACGACCTAGCGAGTGACACATGGGAGTCGGCCCGAGCCGTGGTCCCTGTAGTCAACAAGCTCCTGGAGCCGGCCTCGGTGCTGGATGTCGGATGCGGGGTCGGCACCTGGCTGGCTGAGTGGGGGAGTGCCGGGGTATCGGACGTGCTCGGCATCGACGGAGACTACGTCGACAGAACCGCGCTGTGCATGCCCGCGGACAAGTTCGCGCCCGTCGACCTGCGGCAGTCGTTCTCGCTCGGGCGCACGTTCGACCTCGTGCAGACTCTCGAAGTGGCGGAGCACCTCGAAGAGGCCTGCGCCGACGCATTCGTCGAATCGCTGACCAGGCACGGCGAAACGATCCTGTTCGCCGCCGCCATCCCCGGGCAGGGCGGCACGCATCACGTCAACGAGCAGTGGCCGTCGTACTGGGCGGAGAAATTCGCACGGGCCGGTTACATCGCTTACGACGTCATCCGCCCGCAGATCTGGGCGGACCGGAAGATCAAAGTGTTCTACCGACAGAACATCCTGCTCTTCGCGCGCGGACGCGTCTTCGAAGGCGCGGAGGCCACCCTTGACCTCGTGCACCCGGAGATGTGGCAGAACCCGGGGCAGATTCTAAGCATGGCGCCCGGAGCCTTGGCGACGCTGATGCACCGCAAACTCGGGAGCCGCTAGCCCGGCCGCCCAGGACGGGCCGTCGGCGGCATGATCGCCTGGGCTGGTGTGCGCGGTACTGTAGACAAGTGAGTCAGATCCGGCTGATCGCCATCAGGGACACCGCGTTGTCGGTGGACGAGGTGCGGAGCGCGATCGCCGACCCGGCGGCGGGCGGTGAGGTGCTGTTCATCGGCGCCGTGCGGGATCATGATGCCGACAAGGGCGTGATCGGGCTCGCGTACTCGGCCCACCCGTCGGCCGAGACGGAGCTGCGGAAGGTCACCGAGTCGGTCGTGGCCAAGTTCCCTGACGTGATCGGGGTCGCGGCGGTCCACCGGATCGGCGACCTGGCGGTGGGCGACCTGGCGGTTGTGGTGGGCGTGGCCTGCGCGCACCGGGCGGAAGCCTTCCACGCGTGCCACGCGCTGATCGACGAGCTCAAGGCCACGGTGCCGATCTGGAAGCACCAGCGGTTCACCGACGGCACCGACGAGTGGGTCGGCAGCGCATAGCCGGACCGGTCCCCGCCCTCAGTGAATGCGGACGAGCATGAGGGTCATGTCATCCTCGCCGTGCTCGCGAAGCGTATGCGCGATGTCCTTGCACGTGGTGTCTATCGTGGTTCCGGGCCGGGCCAGGGCAGCGGCGAGTGCCTCCT
Organism: uncultured Actinomycetota bacterium; assembly: GCA_963785645.1. GTDB lineage: Bacteria > Actinomycetota > Actinomycetes > Streptosporangiales > Streptosporangiaceae > Trebonia. The sequence continues at coordinate 484,582 of CAWAWG010000006.1, read as the reverse complement.
GCAGCGCGTAAAGGCCGTCGTCAATCGGGCGGGTGCGATCCTCCACCAGTCCGTCGGTGTACAGCGCGAGCGTAGCTCCCGGGGGAAGGGCGAACCGGGTTACCTCGAATGACCCCATGGCGAGGCCGAGGGGGAGTCCCGCCGGGAGGTCGAGCAGGCGTGCCTGCTCGCCCGGGCCGGCCAGCACGGGTGGCAGGTGGCCGGCCCGCGCGATCTCCGCGGTGCCGGCGGACGGGTCGATCACCGCGTAGAGGCAGGTGGCAAACGGCGCTGCCGTCATGCCGGCCGGGGTCGCGTCCAGTCCCGCCGCCATCGCGTCCAGGCGGCTGAGCACCTCATGCGGCGGCAGGTCCAGCTCGGCCAGGGTGTGCGCCGCCGTACGCAGCTGGACCATCACCGCGGCGGCCTCGGGGCCGTGCCCCATCGCATCGCCCACGATCAGCGCCGCGCGGCCCCCCGGCAGTGCGATGATGTCGTGCCAGTCGCCGCCAACGACATTGTCGCCGACCGGGACGTAGAGGTGGGCGACCTCGATGCCGGGCGGGATGCTCGGCTGGCTGGGCAGCAGCCCCCGCTGCAGCGCCTGCGCGGTCCGCCGCTCCCGGTCGTAGAGCCGCGCGTTGTCCATGCACACCGCCGCCCGCGAGGCGAGTTCGCCCGCCAGCGCGACGTCACCCGGATTGAACGCGGGGCTGGCGGGCGTCCGGCAGAACACGGCGCATCCGACAGTTACGCCGCGGGCCGTCAGCGGCATCGTCAGGAACGAGGAATAGTCGGCCGTGACCCCCCGCCCGACGGGGTGTTTAGCGAACTGCGCGGCGGTCTCTTCATCGATATGGTCGGACAGGACAGGCTGGCCGGTGGCCATCGCCTGCACGCGAGGTGTTCCCTCGGCCAGGAAGAGCACCTCACCCGAAGGCAGCAGAGTGTTGGTGACCGTCTCGGTGTAACCGGAGAGGCGGGCCGCCAGCCGACGCACCGCAACTCCGTGCCCGGTGCCGGGCGCGGTACGGTCGTCGGCGGCAAGCAGCCGCTCGGTCGCGTAGATGACGGCACCATCGGCGAAATTGGTGACGGCGGCGTCGACCACTTCCGCTGCGGTCTCGCTGATGTCCAGGCTGCTGCCGATCCGGGCCGTGGCCGCGGTGAGCCAGCCGGGAATGGGTTCCGGCCAGGCGCGCTGCGCGATGATCAGCACCGTACCGACCGACCCGGCGCCGTCCCACTCCGCCATCGGCTCCCACCGCAGCGCGAAACGGCCTTCCCCGAGCAGTCCGCCCGCCACCGTTGTGCTCAGGACCGAGCCCGCCGCGACCTGTGCCAGCGCGCGCTCCACCAGGGTCTGGTGACCGGGACCGGTCATCAGCACATCGCAGACGTGCTGTCCGATCACGGTGGCCGGCTGGTGACCGAACAGGGACGTGGCGGTCGCCGGCCAGGACACTCGCCGGCCGGTCTGGTCAAGTGTGAAAGCGGCAAGGCCGTCAAGGTCAGATTCACGCCGCCGTGGCAGTGGCGACTGCGCGTCCGGGGCCATCTGTCGCACCACTAACATGCACCAGCCTCAAGGGTCGCTGCGCACCAGGGCCTGCTACGGCGTAATACCGCTGTCACTAGGACTCGGCCATGGTGCGCAAGACGTTGAGATATCGTTCAAGTACGCAATGTATCGCATCCTGGGCTTTTGCCACAGGTGGCTACGGTATTCGCGAGCCTTCGGAGGCGGGTGGTGACGGCGGACAACCTGGACTGGGTACCGGCGGGGGTCGACACCAGGCAGGCGAATGTCGCCCGCGTGTACGATTACCTGCTCGGTGGCAGCCACAACTTCCTCGCGGACCAGGATGTGGCCCGGGGTCTCGCGGCGGTGGAGCCGGAGATCCGGGCGATCGCCTGGGCCAACCGGAGGTTTCTCGGCCGCGCGGTCCGTTTCCTCGGCCAGAACGGGATCCGCCAGTTCCTCGATGTCGGCTCGGGCATTCCGACCGAGGGCAACGTGCACGAGATCGCTCAGGCGGCTGACGTCGGCTCCAGGGTGGTTTACGCGGACGTCGACCGGGTCGTGATAGCTCATAGCCAGAGCATCCTGGCCGGTAACGCGGGTGCCACGGTCATCGAAGCCGACCTCCGCGAGCCGGAGCAGATCCTGGCTCATGACCAGACCCGGCGGTTGATCGACTTCAGGCAGCCGGTGGGGTTGCTGCTGGTGGCCGTGCTGCACTACGTGGCCGATGCCGACGATCCGTGGGGCGTCTTGGAAAGGCTGCGCGACGCGCTCGCGCCCGGCAGCTACCTGGTGATCTGTCACGGCACAGCCGACGGAAGGCCGGAAGTGGCGCAAGCAGCGGGCAAGGTGTTCAACCGCAGCGTGGCCATGCAAAGTCAAATCCGTTCGCGGGCGGAAATCCTGCGCTTCTTCGGCGACTTCGAACTGGTCGAACCCGGCCTGGTGCACATGCCGCTCTGGCGCCCCGACTCACCGGACGACGTGCCAAGCGACCCGGCCAGATACTTCGGCCTCGCAGGCGTTGCCCGCAAACCTTAAGACCACGGCACCGATCTGCCGCGACAATCCACCCGTCGGGGGCGGTCTTCCTGCGTCGGCTGCGGCCGCCCCCACCGATCACTCCAGCATCGCCAGTCAAAATCAGGACGGTACCGAACGGAAGCCGGTGACTGCGCTCGCTCACGCTGATTGTTCGTCGCAGCCCAGCCGGGCCTCGGGCTTGGGCGCCATCGCGGCTACCGGCGGTGCCACTGCTCGTCTACGCTCCACGGCGCCTGCACTTCCACCACGCGCCGGGATGCGTAGTTCATCTCCGCAACGGCCTGGCGGATCCGGTGGATCGCTTCCCTGATCCGCCCGTGGCTGGCCGGGGTCGTCGGCTCTGTCGTCCAACGCTGGGTTCCGTTGTGGCTGATTTGCGCGGTCATCGCCGTGTCCTATCTGCTAAGGAAGTCGCCGGGTTTTCCGGCCCTCAGCCATAGGTTCGCCCGCCAGGCCAGCCCGCAGGCAGGGGTGGTTCCGCCCCTTTTGCCGGACAGCTAGGCCAGGGGTGGAATCACCCACAACTCTCTTCCCGCACAGCGGCGGGCGCGAAGGCAATCGCCCTGCCGGCCGGCTTAACTGCCGAATGCGGACTTGAACTCTGCGGTCGCGTCGGGGGTGTCGCCGTCGGTGTAATTCGGTATGTCCAATTGCAGGGTTCCGCCGCCGTAGTTCCAGTAGATCGCCGGACCAGTGGCGTAGGCCTTGATCCAGGCGGCCATCTGGGTCATGAAGTACACGTCGTCGCCGCCGCCGTCATCCTGGCTGGTTGAATCGAGTCCCCACTCGGGCAGGGCGACCTCTTTGTCGTGCGTCTTACCGAAGGAGGCGAGCCAGTTCATCCCGTAGCCCTGGAATGTCTGCCCGCCGATGGCAGTCGGGGGTCTCCGCCGTGTAGCCGCCCGCGTTGACGCCGTCCAGCAGGTCGGTCCAGCGCTCGCTGTCGCTGGTCGACGCGCCTATCCCGTCATACGTGTCGAGTGACACCACGTCGACGTAGTTGTCACCCGGATAGAAATTCTCCAGGTTGGCGCCGGTGCAGCTGGAGTTGCTGCTGTCGATGGGGTTCCAGATGAACTTGAAGTTCGCCCCGCTGACGCTCCGCATGCTGGTCACGATGTTCTGGAAAGCGGGGACGAAGTCGCTCGCCCAGCTCGACAGCCCCGATCCGTCCTCGTTGCAGATGCCCCAGCCCATCCAGTCGGCGTTGAATTCCCAGCCGAGCCGGATGTAGGAAGAGCCGAAGCCCGCGGATATCAGGTTCTGCGCCAGGGTCTTGAAGTAGCTGTCGGCGCCCCCGCTGGCGACCTCGTCATAGTCCGATTGGTTCGTGCTGCACTGCGTGGCCGGGGCGCCGCACGGCAGCATCGGGACACCCCAGATCATCTGGAACGGGCTGCCCTCCCAGTTCGAGAGCTGCCACGGATCGCTGATGCTCGACCAGGATGTGGCGTCTATAAAGTCCATCGCGTACTTGATGGAGCTTGAGGAGCCGAGCCAGGTGGCGGCGGTCTCGATGCCGGACGGGCTGGAGTTGCCGTCGTAAAGGCCCACCCCGGCCGCGTCAGTAAACCCGCCTGACCCGGAGGAGGCCGAGGTGCTGGGATGGGGGGAGTGCACCGGTCCGGGCTTGTGCTTGGCCGCGGAAGCTCTCGCGGTGGCCGTGACCATTGGCGCCGGGAGCGCCGAATAGGAGTCATAGGAGCCGTCGCTGCCCTGGCCGAGAAGACTGGCCAGATCGGGGGCCGCGAAGACGCCGGAGCTAAGGCGGTCGGCGATGGGGGCGGCGGCCGAAGTGGGGAAGAGGAGATAGGAAGAGCCTCCCGCTGCCCCCGCTAGGAGCAAGGCCAAAGCCACAAGATGCCACCTGGAGAGACGGCCGCGCACCTTGGCGGAGCGGCCCCGCTCTCTGGAATGCTCGCCGGACGCAGACCTTCTCGGCACTGACCTTTTCGGCACTGTCGCGAACACCCGTCCCCAAAGAAGCCATCCAGGACTCACGACTGCGCCGAGGCCTGAGCGACCATTCCCTCACTCGATCCACGGTAACCATATCGTGATACTTGCCTGTATGTTGCCAGATCGTGAAAAAACAAGTCTTGTTACATTGCGGTGTGTTTGCTACTTGATGTTGCCCGGTGTTCCCAATGTCCGTTTGTATGTATCGATATTTGGATGTATCAATAAAAGGTTGAAGGTGCGCCGCCACCGCGTGGGCAACGGCGGTGGGCACGGGCCAGGACGCACCCCTCACTGAGAACAGCGCAGACCGGCCGAGGACCGTTACAGTGAGGTCCGCCTCCGGGCCGGTTCCAGCACGCTGGGTGGCGCCTTGCTCAGCTTCTGCAGGCACCTTTCAGGAATGAGCAGTGTCGTCAGCGCGTAGTCTTCCAACATGTCCCGACGTTCACTGACGCTTGCCATCGCGGGCCTGGCGACTGTGGTCGCGCTCGCGATCGCGGTGCTGGTCCCCGTGCCGTACGTGATACTCACACCGGGGCCGACGCTGAACACGCTCGGCAAGGACTCCTCGGGGCAGCCGCTGATCTCGATTACCGGGCACCAGACGTACCCGACCAAGGGGCACCTGAACCTGGTGACGATCAGCTACGAGGGAGGGCCGGGATCCAACCTCAACATCTTCCAGGCGTGCGCGCGTGGCTGGCCCCGTCGGAGGCCGTGGTCCCGCAGGGCGAGCTGTTCCCGCCGGGGCAGACCGCGCAGCAGACGCAGACGCAGGACACGGAGCAGATGGCCTCCTCGCAGGAACTGGCCACGGCCGCAGCGCTCAACGAGTTGCATATCAGCTACCAGACGCAGGTCCAGGTGATCTCGACGGCGCCCGGCTACCCGGCGAGCAAGGTGCTGAAGGCCGGGGACATCATCGAGGAGGTGGACGGCAAGCCGGTGACGGGGGACACGTCGCTGAGTTCGATGATCACCGCGCACCCGGCCGGCTCCACCCTCCAGCTTGTGGTGCTGCGGGCTGGGAAGACCCTGACGGTGCCGGTCACGAGCAAACTGTCGGGCGGCACGCCGGTGATCGGCGTGAACGTTCAGGAGCAGTACAAGTTCCCGTTCAACGTGCGGATCAGCGTCGGCGACATCGGCGGCCCGAGCGCCGGCATGATGTTCGCGCTCGGGATCATCGACATGCTGACGCCGACTGAACCTGACCGGCGGGAAGTTCATCGCGGGCACCGGCGAGATCACGACGGCGGGCCAGGTACAGCCGATCGGCGGCATTCAGCAGAAGATGGTGGGCGCCCGTGACGCCGGCGCGACCGTCTTCCTCGCCCCCGCGGGCAACTGCTCGGACACCGTGGGCGCGGTGCCCGCCGGGCTGAAGGTCGTGAAGGTGTCGACCCTGTCACAGGCGGTCTCCGACCTGGAGGCGATCAAGGCGGGCAAGCCGGTCCCGTCCTGCTGAGACGTGTTCGACTGTTACGGGGGCATGCTTATTACGTTCACTTACGGGGGCGTAGGCTTCGCCTAGGCAAGAGCAGTGAACCTTTCAATCTTGTCCTTCATCCTGGAGGTTGGATGGGCCGCCAACATCAGGATGAAAAGGTTCATCGAAGGGAGCACGTGCGCTGTGGCACTTCGGGTACTTGTCGACGCGACTGACGTGCCGACTGACCGGGGCGCGCTCGGCCGCTACGTTGACGGGCTGATCGGCGCCCTGGCGGCGACCGAGGTGGACCTGGCCGTGGCCTGCCAGCGCGCTGACGACGAGCGGTACGCCCGGCTGGCACCGGGCGCCAAGATCTTCGCGGGTCCGATCGGGCTCGGGCACCGCAGCGAGCGGCTCGCCTGGGAGCAGAACGGCCTGCCGGTGGTGGCGGAGCAGGTCGGCGCGGACGTCCTCCACATGCCGAACTACTCGATGCCGCTGCGCCCAGGGCTGCCGACCGTGGTGACCATCCACGACCTCGCGTTCTTCACCGATCCCGACCGGTACACGCAGATCAAACGCGGTGTCGCTGAAGTCGGCGACCAAGACCGCGGCCAGGCAGGCGGCACGGCTGATCGTCCCGTCCAACGCCACCAGGGACGAGCTGGTCCGGCTGCTCGGCATCGATCCGGGCAAGATCGACGTCGCCTACCACGGGGTCGACCACCGCCTCTTCCACCGGCCCGACGAGGTGCAGGTCAGCCGGGTCACCGCGCGCCTCGGCCTGCACGGCAAGCCGTATGTCGCGTTCCTCGGCTCGCTGACGCCGCGTAAGAACGCCCCGGCTCTGGTTGCCGGGTGGGCCACGGCAGTGGCCGACCTGGCCGAACCGCCCGCACTCGTGCTCGCCGGCGGGGGCGGGTGGAGCGTGGAGCTCGACGAGGCCGTCGCGCGGGTCCCGCCGCACCTGCGGCTGGTCCGGCCCGGTTACCTCCCGTTCGCCGATCTGCCGGGCTTCCTCGGCGGGGCGATTGTGGTGGCGGCGCCCTCCCGCGGCGAAGGGTTCGGCCTCCAGGTGCTCGAGGCGATGGCGTGCGGCGCTCCGGTGCTGACGACCTACCGGACCTCGCTGCCCGAGGTTGGCGGCGAAGCGGTGGCGTACACGGAGCCGGACGCGGAGTCTATCGCCGCCGCTCTCCGTGCCCTGCTCGACGATCCGGCGCGGCGGACCGCGCTCGGCGCGGCGGGCTACGCCAGGTCACAGGACTTCACCTGGGCGGCGTCGGCGGCCGCCCACGTGGCCAGCTACAAACGCGCCGCGGATCAGAGGTTAGCGGACATCTCGGGAGAAGTGCCGGCGACACCACTGCGGCGAATTCCGCTGTGCTTCGGGGTATCCCCAAGTTGGGATGAGTATGCTGCACAAGTTGCCGGAGCGATCCGGTACCCCTGTCGTCCGTGGAACCGACTGCTAAGGCGAAACTACCTATGCCGCGTGAACCGCTGGAAGCGATCATGCTCGTCGGTGGCAAGGGAACGCGGTTGCGGCCGTTGACCTTGTCGGCGCCGAAGCCGCTGCTGCCCACCGCCGGAGTGCCGTTCCTGGCACACCAACTGGCCCGCGCGGCGGAGTGCGGCATTACGCACGTGGTGCTCGCGACCTCGTACCGGGCCGAGATGTTCACCGAGGCCTTCGGGACCGGCGCGGAATTCGGGCTGTCGATCGATTACGTCTACGAGTCCGAGCCGCTCGGCACCGGCGGCGGGATCCGTAACGCGGCCGACCTGCTGCGCGGCGGCCCCGACGACCCGATCGTCGTGCTGAACGGCGACGTCCTGTCCGGGCACGACCTTCCGGCGCAGGTGGACCTGCACCGGAAGAAGGAAGCGGCGGTGACGCTGCACCTGGTCCCGGTGGATGACCCGAGCCGGTACGGCTGCGTGCCCACCGATGCCAGCGGGCGGGTCACCGCGTTCCTTGAGAAGACCCCGAACCCGGTCACCAACCAGATCAACGCCGGCTGTTATGTCTTCCGCCGGTCGGTGATCGACACGATCCCGGCCGGCCAGGTGGTATCGGTCGAGCGGGAGACCTTCCCCGGCCTGATCGAAGCCCAGGCGGTCGTCATGGGCTATGCGGAGAACGCGTACTGGCTGGACGTCGGCACGCCGGAGGCGTTCGTCCGAGGCTCCTGCGACGTGGTGCTCGGCACGCTGCACTCGCCCGCCATGAACCGCCCGCCGGCCGAGTCTCTCGTGCTCGAGCGACGCCAGCGTGGCCGCCGACGCGCTGCTGTCCGGCGGCACAACGGTAGGGCACGGGGCCGTCATCGAGTCCGGCGCGGTCGTCTCCGGCAGCGTGATCTTCGACGGTGCCGCCATCGGTCCCGGCGCGATCGTCCGTGACACCATCGTCGGCAAGGACGCGGTCATCGCCGGCGGCGCGGAAGTGCGCGGTGTCGTCATCGGCGACGCGGCGTACGTCGGGCCGGGAAACGAACTCGCCAAGGGCCTGCGGCTCTGGCCGGGCACCCGCCTGGAACCGACCTCGGTACGGTTCTCTTCGGACGCGTCGCCGGCGCGTTCTACCATGGGCGACGTGATGGCGGAGTCCGAGTGGGTGGCGCCGTTCGCCGTCGAGGTGCGGCGGACGCTCTCCGTGCAGGGACGGGGCCGGGGAGACCCGACCTTCGCCGCCGACGAGACGGGCGCGATCTGGCGGACCTCGCTCACCCCGGACGGACCGGCCACCATCCGGGTGCTGGCTGCCAGGACCGAGGTGCCGGCCGACCAGGTGCGGGAAGACCGGCAGGCGGGCGCCGCCGAGGAGTCGCCTGACGCGGTCACGCACGTGCGGGCGCAGGCGTGGGGACCGGGTGCGCAGTGGCTGCTCGACGCCCTGCCCGGGGCCCTCGGCCTCCATGACGATGTTTCCGGATTCGCCGCCCTCATGCTCGACGCCCACCCGGTCGTCAAGGACGCCGCGCGCCGCAACCCCGGGTTGCGGATCGGCCGCTCCGGCCGCCTCCTGGAGGCGCTCGTCCCGGCCATCCTCGAGCAGAAGGTCGTGGTCCTGGAGGCGCACCGCGCCTGGCGGATCCTCCTCGCGAAGTACGGCACACCGCCCCCGGGCCCGGCCCCGCGCGGCATGCGCGTCTTCCCGCCGCCGGGCACGTGGCGGCGCATCCCTTCCTGGGACTGGCACCGGGCAGGCGTAGAGGGCGTCCGGGCCGAGACGATCATCAGGGCCGCGAGCGTGGCCGACAGCCTGGAACGCCTGCTCGACCTCGGCCACGAGGAGGCCGACCGCAAGCTGCAGACCATCCCCGGCATCGGCGTCTGGACGTCGGCCGAGGCCAGGCAGCGGGCGGCGGGCGATCCGGATGCGGTCTCCGTCGGCGACTACCACCTGAAAAACGTCGTCGGCTGGGCCCTCGCGGGGAAGCGCCGTTCCACCGACGAGGAGATGCTGGCACTCCTGGAGCCCTTCAAGGGCCACCGGCACCGCGCCACCAGACTGATCGGCCTCAGCCGCGGCACCGGCACTTCGGCCGGCCGCCCCGCGGGCTCCGCCACGGGCATAGCCCGCTACGGCACGGGCGGCCCGCCACGCCGCGGCCCCCGCATGCCCGTCCGCGACTACCGCGGCTTCTAGCCCCTGCTCCGGCAGGGTCCGGCGCTCCCGATCGGTTCCCTCGCCGCAAGATGACCCTTATGCGTACTGTGATGGGCAATGTGCGTACTGTGTTGAGGGTGAGTGAAGCCAGCGAGATCGAGACAGCCGCCAGCGTTCCCGAATCGGTTCCGCTCCGGCGGAACAACGGCTTCCGTATGTTGTGGATCGGCCAGTTGCTGTCCGATACCGGCACCCAGATCGGCATGCTCGCTTACCCGCTGCTCATCCTGGCGCTGACTCACTCAGTGGTGCTTGCCGGGCTGGTAGGGACGGTGCGGGGGATCACCGTGCTCTGTCTCCAGTTGCCCGCGGGCGCGCTGTCGGACCGGCTCGACCGGCGGCTGACGATGATCATCTGCGATTCCGTGCGCGCCGTCCTGCTGGCCCTGCTCGCCGTCCTGATCGCGGCGCATCTCGCCTCCTGGCCGGTTGTCCTGATTGTGGGCCTGATCGAGGGCGGTGCGGGCGCGATCTTCGACCCGGCGGCCACCGCCGCACTGCCGGCCATAGTGCCGGACGGGCAACTCGAACAGGCCTGGGCCGCCACCGAGGCCCGGACATACGCGGCCGGCCTGATCGGCCCGGCGCTCGGCGGGGTGCTCTTCGGGCTGGGCCGGGCCGTCCCGTTCCTAGCCGACGCCGTCTCCTACGCGATCTCGTCAGGAACGGTGCGACAGATCCGCGGGCGGTTCCGGGCCGAGCAGGAGGCCGAACGCAAGGCGCTGTGGCGTGAAGTGGCCGATGGCCTGCAACTCGTCTGGCAGGTGCCGATCCTGCGCGCCGTGGTGACCGCGGCGCCGCTGATCAACTTCGCCTTTAACGGCGTGCTCTTCACCATCACGCTCGCGTTGCGCCAGCACGGCAGTTCCACCGCGGTGATCGGCCTGGTGCAGGCGGCCATCGCGGCCGGCGGCCTGCTCGGCGCCGTGCTGGCACCACAGCTGCAGGGGCGCATGAGACTGGCGACCCTGGTCACCGTGATCACCTTGACCGGGGCCCTGCTGTTCGGTGCCGCAGCCGTGATCATCCCGTCGCCGCTGGTGGCCGTGCCGGTCGCCCTGGCTCTGCTGCTCGCGCCCGCGGCGAACGCCGCGCTGCTGGCCGCGCTGCTCCGTAGCACCCCAGAACAAATGCGCGGCCGGGTCAGCAACACGGTACTCATGGCGGCCACGGCCCTGGCGACACTGGCCCCGCTGATCTCAGGCCTCCTCGTCCAGCACCTCTCCGGCACGTGGGCGGTAGCCACCTTCGCCGCCACAATGGCCGCCGCCGCCCTCCTATGCCTACTCCTCCCCGGCCTCCGCGACCTGGCACCCCCAAGTGAGACCCGCGCTTAAGTAGACCTCAGGTGCAGGATGTCTTCAGAACGGCGACATTTCGTCGAGCAGACGGGCGGCAAGGTCGATGAGTCCTACGGCGGTTTTCTGGTCGTCACGGACGTCATCGGAAGTGATCTCGGGTGAGTCGGTTGGCGGGTATTCCGCGTCGTGCCTGCGGATGCGCATCCGGTTGAATTGGCGGAGAATCCGGCCCATCGGCGGATCGAGTTGCGCGCGTACGCCCTCTGATACGGCAAGGTGACCGCCACGTGTCGTGGGGCGCAGACCCTCGTTCTCCAGGATGGCCGTAAGCGCTTTGCGGGCACCGTCATAGGCAAGGGCGTAGCCTCCCGGCGGGTCCGCCTCGCACACAGTAAGCGCAGAGGCGACATGAACTCGCGCCTGAGCCAGTAGCCGGTCGGCCTGCTCGCGGCTGGCGGGTACTCGCTGCAGCTCACCATCGGCAAGCATCCGGTCAATGGCCGCCCTGCCCTGCTGCCATCTCATATGCCCGGCCTTTCCTGGTTACTCAAGCACTCCCGACGATGGTCACGAACGGACGTGACTTAAGTGATCTTATGAACGGATCGGTCGGGTTGCTGGCGTTCCAGGTTTCCGGTTTGATTCGTCGGATGTTGACTGGGCGACGCAGGGTCATTTGCGCTCGGTCTGCCACCTCGTCGAGGTCATCGGAGTCGGAGGTGCCGACGACTAGTACGTCCACATCCGCTGGCACCGGACCGGCCTCTCCGCGATACCGCGCAGCCCAAGACCCGTAGATATACGCTCCGGTTACCCCCTCGACATTGGCGATCAGGTCGGTGAGGACAGGAAGTGGTCCGTAGGTGACGGCCAGCAGGTCGGTGAGCGGCCGGGTAAGTATGGAGTCGGTGATCGCCCGTATCAAGCGAAGATTGCCGCGTTTACGGGTCCGCACGAGGCCGCCTTCGGAGAGTTTGGCAACTTCGTAGTGAACGGCATTCGTGTTCGCGCCGATCGCGCTGGCCGCCTCGGTGAGGCTGTATTCCTCCTCGGGATGGAGGTACAGCAGGGCCAACAGGTCTCCAGCCACCTGTGATCGCAGGATCGGCAGCAGCGCTGGCGGAGCTGATCTCATAAGATTGAATCTATCTTCAAACTTATCGGAACTCCAGGGGGGCTCCTGTCCCGGCCCTGGTTGTGCCCGCGCCGCTCCGGAACCGGAGCGGCGATTGCGAGGCGGTCAGCCCACGATGATGTGCGGGAGCGCTGCCCTGACCTAGGCGACTCCCACTGGAGTATCGGGCTGCCGTTGAGGAACTCATCCCAGGCCCGACAGTCGTGTGAGTGCTGACGCGGCGGCCGCGAACCGGAACATCATCCCTTCAGGCCCCCTCGCTCTATGTGGAGGTGCCACAGCTTCCACAGGCGGCCCGGCCCGGTGCCCGGAATTCTCTGGGCACCGGGCCTGCCGATGGCTAGTAGATGTCGACGGTGTTCGAGTTATAGGGGAGGGAGGGGAAGAGGCATTGACCGCCGCCGACTAGATTGACGACCGCTTCGGTTATGGAGGACCAGGAGGCGCCGGTGACCGAGTGCTGGTTGGTCCAGCCGGTGGGAATGTTCCAGTATTGCGAGCCGCCGCCTTGCTGGGTCGGGACTCCGTAGTAATAGCGGCTGCCGACCCCGGCACTGTCGACGACGGCGATATCCCAGTAGAAGTAATCGGCGTAGTTTGATCCGTATAGCGTCCAGCCTGAGTAAACGATCGTCTTCTTGTCCCCGAGTGCGTAGTAGTCGATGTACGCCTCGCCGCAGACCGCTCCGTCCACGGCAGGCTTCACCGAACCATCGGAAGCAGGCGGGGTGTAATGTCCCAAGACGGTCACCTGATGAAGGACTGGCTCGGCTGGAGTTGTCGCGGCACTGGCGCCTTGGCTGCTGAGCGCCGCCGTTCCGAGGCCGAGCGTGACAACCGCGGCGGCGGTGGCGGTCATTTTCTTCAGTCGGCGTCGAGCGGATGAGGGCATTGTTTTGTTCTCCCCAGTGAATGCCGGTGTGGATGGCCATGCTCGAAACCCGCCTTTTTATTTCTAAATCCCGTCCAAGGCGTTGAACCGAGCCATGAAGACTTTTCCAAACAGTTCTGGCATTCCGCTGGGATCCCGCTGGGACCCTGCGCCAACGGTCACGATGCCGCAGGTCAGCCCAATAGGGGTTAGGTCAGGGTCTGCGACGCGTCCACCCGGGACGCCTCGGGGACATATGGGGCATCGCGCCTAAATGTCCCGGTGCAGGCGAGGCACTGCGGTCGTCCGGGAGTGTGGTGGATATTTTTGCACATCGGGGTGTTCAAAAACATCCACTACGGTGTGGACCCCGGCACTTCAATCTGTAAGGCGCAGGCTTCGGCCGCCCTCGCCCAGGCCGCAGGGCAGTCCGCCGATCTCCTTGACGCCCCTCCTGTTCGGCGGCACGGCTGGTCATGTTCCGGTGGGGCGTCGGCAACTTCGTCCGCGAGCAGCCGCGTTGCCTGGCCTGGACCCGGTTTCTCTTATTCGCGCAGGTCAGCCCGGGCGGCGGCCGGGAGAGAAGAGCGCGCCGAGTGATCGATTACGGTGATGTTCGCGCGCCATTGCCGGATTTGCAGCACAATTGACCCGCTGTGTCCTGGCGCGAGAGCGATGGCTCGGAGTGTTTAGTGGCTGATTTTGGCGGGCGCTACCGGCTGGACCGGCGTCTTGGCGTGGGGGGCATGGGCGAGGTGTGGCTCGCTTATGACGAGGATCTTGACGACCGGCCGGTAGCGATCAAGGTGATGCGCTCCAGGATGCTGGCCGACGATGACGACCTGGCGCGGTTTCAGCGGGAGATGCGACTGGCCTCCCGGATGCACCATCCGAACGTCATGACCGTGTTCACCACCGGGAGCGACCGCGGCGTCCCGTTCATGGTGATGGAATACCTGCAGGGCAGCGACCTGGGGAAGATGCCAGAGGGCTGGAGTTTTGACGAGATAGCCCGGATCGGCAGGCAGACCTGCGCGGCGCTCGCCTACGCCCACGGCCTCAACCCGGGGGTGGTGCATCGCGACATCAAGCCCGGGAATCTGTTCATCTGTGACACCGGCCTGGTGAAGATCATGGACTTCGGCCTGGCGAAGGCGATCACGGGGAACAGCCTCAGCGTCACCGGAACCGTCATGGGCACATTGCCCTACATAAGCCCGGAACAGTGGCTTGGCGCTCCGGCCTCGTTCAGCAACGACGTCTGGGCAGTAGGCTGCGTCCTGTACGAGTTGCTAGCGGGCAGGCTTCCCCGCACCTGCGAGACTCCGGTCGAGCACGTCACGGCCGCGGCGCGCGGCGAGTTTGTCGCGCCCTTGCCGGCCGACAGCGGTGTGCCCGGATGGCTATCCGACGCGGTCCTGGCGATGCTGCACCCCGATCCCCTTGACCGGCCGACGGCGAGCGAAGCGGTCCAGATGCTGTCAGCCCAGACGCGGGCGGCCCGGCATACGCAGACCGTCCAGGCCCTGGTTACGTCGCCCCAGCAGTCGGGGGCCATGCCGCAGGCGCCAACGCGCCGTGACATGGCCCTGGCGGCTCCCCAGCGACCTGAGGCAGCGCTGTCCGGCTGGCCGAGCCGGCCGCTGGCCGCCGCCGGTTCGTTCAATTCGAGCGGTGCGTTCGATTCAAGCCGGTCGTTCGGTTCGACGGGAGCACTCATCTCGCCACCCGGGCGCCAGCCGGCCGCCGACACGTCGGCCCGGGTCGTGCTTCCGGCGGAAAGAGCCACCAGGCCACGGAGAAGGCCAAGGCAAAAACGGAAGCTGCTGATCCCGGCGATCGCTGCCCTCGGGGCCATCGCGGCGGCGGGCTACCTGGCCGTGACGGCTTTCGACGGGTCGGCCGCAACCCGGGTGACGGGTTCAGGCGGGACCGGGACGGGCTCACTCAGGACGGTGACGGGACCTAGGACGGGGACCGGCCTGGCCCGGGCGGGGGCAACCGGGCCGCTGGCCGAGCCGGCTCCGAAGGGCGTGACGGTTGGCAAGGTCCCGTCGGCCGGGGCTGCCGCCGCACAAAAAGCCCAGGCGGTCAGCGCACAGAAGATCGCGGACAAGCTGATGCCGCAGTTCGGCTTTGACCAGCAGCAGTACAGCTGCCTGCTCGCGTTGTGGGACAAGGTGAGCGGCTGGAACGTCTACGCGCAGGGCCCGGGAGGCCAGTACGGTATCCCGCAAGCTCTGCCCGGCGCCAAGATGGCCGCCGTCGGCCCCGACTGGCAGACGGACGCTGCCACCCAGATCGAGTGGGGCCTCGGCTATATCAAGAAGACCTACGGCACCCCCTGCGCAGCGATGGCGGAAGAAGAGAAAACCGGCTACTACTAGGTGCAACGGCTGTCCGGTATGCCGTTAAAGTCCGGAACGAGGGTGCCGTAAGGTCGAAGCATGAGCGCTTCGAGCATCGATCCAAGTGAATGCGCGTCCGGGGAGGGTGTCCCCCCGGGGGAGATACAGCGGGCGCTGGCCCGGGCGGGGGACGGCAAGCCCCTGGACCAGTCCGAAGCGGAGATCCTGCTGCAGGCCAGGGGCGACCACCTCAAGACGCTTCTCGGCTACGCCAGTCGCACCAGGGACGCCGGCCTCGAAGCAGCCGGGCGTCCCGGGGTCATCACCTACTCCAAAAAGGTGTTCATCCCGCTGACCCGCCTTTGCCGGGATCGCTGCGGATACTGCACGTTCGCAACCGTCCCCGGGCGGCTCGAAAGTCCCTACCTCGCTCCCGACGAGGTACTGCAAATCGCGCGGGACGGCGCGCGGCTCGGCTGCAAAGAAGCCCTCTTCACGCTCGGCGACCGGCCGGAGGCCCGCTGGAAGCAGGCCCGCGAGTGGCTGGACGCACACGGTTACGACGACACGCTCTCCTACGTCCGTGCGATGGCGATCCGCGTACTTGACGAGACCGGACTGCTGCCGCACCTCAACCCCGGTGTCATGACCGGGCGGGATTTCGAGCGTCTCAAGCCGGTCGCGCCGTCCATGGGGATGATGCTCGAAACGACGTCAAGTCGGCTTTACACGACGAAGGGCGCACCGCACTTCGGCTCACCGGACAAGGATCCCAAGGTCCGCCTGCAGGTTCTGGAAGACGCCGGACGGAGCAATGTGCCCTTCACCACCGGCATCCTGATCGGCATCGGTGAAACGCTGGAAGAGCGGGTCGACGCGATCTTCGCGCTGCACAAGGTGTCCGGCGAGCACGGCGGGATCCAGGAAGTCATCGTGCAGAACTTCCGCGCCAAGCCGGACACGAAGATGCGCGACACCCCCGACGCCGAACTGAACGATCTCGCCGCCACGATCGCGGTCACCCGCCTGGTCCTCGGCCCGGGAGCCCGGGTGCAGGCGCCGCCGAATCTCGTCGGCAACCAGTATCAGCTGATCCTCGACGCCGGCATCGACGACTGGGGCGGTGTCTCCCCGCTCACCCCGGACCACGTGAACCCCGAGCGCCCCTGGCCGCAGCTCGACGAACTGGCCGAGGTCACCGCCGCCGCCGGCTTCACGCTCAGGGAGCGCCTCACGATCTACCCGCCTTACCAGCGCGAGCCGTGGCTCGACCCGCGCGTGTCGGCCCACGTGGCCGCCCTGGCCGATCCAGCGACCGGCCTCGCGAACGAGGCAGCGTTCCCGCAGGGCCGCCCCTGGCCCGGGCGGGCCAGCGACAGCCTGGACACCAGCACCGGCTCGGAAATAGGGGGCGGGGGAGTAAGCCGGACTCGTTCTGAGGACAAGGAAGCGGTACCGGCCGCGACCCGGGTCGGCGAGGCAGGCCTTAGCCCGGCGGCAGGCGGCGCGTGATCCCTGGAAAAGCATCCGGCGAACAGAGGATTCGGCCGGAGAGCTTTCCCGCTTATCCTGAGCCAATGAGTCGTGGCGTAACCGGCATGGGTCTTCCGTCACCAGCAGAGGTCCGCGATCGGCTGGACGCGGCGGCTGCGGATCCGGGATCCGTGCCGGACGAGGGGTACGAGGCACTGCTCGGCGCGGACGGTGCCCAGCTGGAGGAGCTCTGCGAACTCGCCGACTCGCTCCGCCGGCGCACGGTCGGCGACCAGCTCACGTACGTCGTCAACCGGAACCTCGACACCGCCGCCGTGGCCGGTACGGACCCGGCGTCGAGGGAGCGGCTGACCGCGCTCGTGGCCGAGGCGCGTGAGCTCGGCGCGACCGAGATCTGCCTGCAAGGGCCGCTGCCCGCCGACTCCGATGACGACTACCTGGATCTGATCGCCGCGGTCACGGCGGCCGCGCCGGGCATTCACCTGCATGCGTTCCGCCCCGCTGAGCTGGTCGACGGGGCCGCTCGGCGCGGGATGACGCTGGAGAAGTTCCTCATCGCCGCGCGGGAGGCGGGCCTGGGCTCGGTCCCCGGGACGGCCGCGCGGATCCTCGATGACGAGGTGCGCGCCCGCATGCTGGGCGGTCCCGACCTTCCGGTGTCCCGGTGGGCCGAGGTGATCGAGGCCGCGCACCGAGCCGGGCTGACCTCCACCTCGACCATGGTCTTCGGGCATGTCGAGACCCCCGCGCACCAGGTCGCGCACCTGCGCCTGCTGGCCGGCATCCAGGACCGCACCGGCGGGTTCACCGAGTTCATCGCCATGCCTTTCGTACCCGCCGCCGCGGCTGCCCCCGCCGGCCTCCCCCGCCCCGGCCCCCGCCCCCGCTCCCACCCCCGCGCCGGGCCTGGCCGGCGGCGATCTTCCCGGCCCGTCCTGGCGGCAGGTACGGGCAGTGCATGCCGTGGCGCGGCTGATGCTGCACGGGCGCATCGGCAACATCCAGGCGGCCTGGCCCAAGTTCGGCCTCGGCGCATCGGTTGACCTGCTGCGCAGCGGAGCCAACGACCTCGGCGGACTGCTGCTCGACGGCCGCCTCGCGCCCGGTGCGGGGGCCGAGGCCGGGCTTGTCCTGACCCTCGACGACGTGGCGCGGGTCGCGCGGGAACTCGGCCGGCCGCTCCGGCAGCGCACCACCGGGTACGGCAAGGTGCCCACCAGTGCGTGACGCCCGGGAGGCGCCCGTGGTTCCGGCCAGCCGGGTCGATGTCCTGATCGTCGGCGCGGGGTTCGCGGGGATCGGCATGGGCATCCAGCTCGCCCGGCGGGGCAGGGAATCGTTCGTCATCATCGAGCAGGCCGACGACGTCGGCGGTACCTGGCGGGACAACCGGTACCCCGGCGTGTCCTGTGACATCCCCTCGCACCTGTACTCGTTTTCCTTCCGGCCGAACCCCGGCTGGTCCCGCGTGTTCGCCGAAGGCCGGGAGATCCACGCCTACCTGCGCGCCTGCGTCCGGGAGGAGGGACTCGACGAGCACCTGCTGCTGAACTGCGCGCTGTCGGAAGCGGAATGGAACAGCGAAGACGCGCGGTGGCTCGTCCGCACCGCGCGGGGCGACTTCTCGGCCGCCAGCCTGGTCATCGCGACGGGCCGGCTGTCCGAGCCGAAGATCCCCCCGATCAAGAACCTGGACGGGTTCGGCGGGCGCTGGTGGCATTCGGCCCGCTGGAACGCGAAGGTGTCGCTCGTCGGGCGGCGGGTCGGCCTGGTCGGCACCGGTGCTTCTTCGATCCAGATCCTGCCCCGGCTGGCGGCCGAGGCGAGCGAGGTCGTGGTCTTCCAGCGTTCCGCCCCGTACATCCTGCCGCGCGGCGACCGGGAGTACAGCCGGGAAGAGATGGACCGCTTCGCGGCCGACCCGGGCACCGTCACCGCGCTCAGGGACGAGCTGTTCGCCGAGGCTGAACGCGGCATCGGTGCGCGGCAGCGGCGGCACCCGGAGATCGACCTGCTCCGCCAGCGGGCGCTTGACCACCTTGCCGCCTCGGTGCCTGACCCGGACCTGCGGCACCTGCAGACTCCCGGTTACGAGATCGGCTGCAAGCGGATCCTGTTCTCCGACGACTACTACGCCGCTTTGCAGCTTGGGCACGTGCGGCTTGAGCCGACTCCGCTGGTCCGGATCGCCGACGGCAGTATCTCCGGCGAAGGGGGGAACCGTACCGCGGTCGCGGCGAGCGGCAACAGCCACGAGCTAGACGTGCTGGTGCTCGCTACCGGGTTCAACTCCACCCGCCCGTCCATCGCCGGGCACATCCGCGGACGCCAGTCGCGGCTGCTCGCCGACGAGTGGAGCGACGGCATGGCCGCCCACGCGTCCACCAGCGTCCACGGCTTCCCGAACATGTACGTGCTCGACGGGCCGAACGCGGCGCTCGGCCACAATTCGGCCATCTACATGATCGAGACCCAGGTCGGGTACGTGCTCAGCGCGCTTGATCACCTCGCGGCCAGCGAGGCGGACGCGCTCGACGTAACCGACGAAGCGGTGCACTCCTACATGCGCGACATCGACAAGATGGCTCAGGACACGGTCTGGGTGCGGGGCGGGTGCACGAGCTGGTACCGCGACGAGCGGACCGGCCGGGTCACGCTGCTGTGGCCGGACTCGGCGACATCCTTCCGCGACCGGCTCGCCACCTTCGCCCCCGCCTCGTACGAGCACCTGCGCCGGCCGGAAGGTCCACGTCGCTTATTGCGCCCGGCCTTCCCGGTCACAGTGGCGCCGGCCGCTGCTCTGGTACGGAGACCGCTTGGCCCGGGGGTGCCGCGGGCGGCAGATCGGTCGCCGGGTCGCCCGCCGCGAGCGCACCGCTTGCGGGGCTCTCCTCGATCGACGCAACCCGGGCGTAGGCGAGTGCCTGCAACTCGGCTATCCGCACGAGTTCGCGAATCCCGGCGAGCTGCGACGACTCGGTCGGTGCGGCAGGCGCAACCGCCGTAATGGCATCAGGGCATGGCGATGCCGCGTCTGACATGCTGTGGAACCTCTGCTGAGTGTCGGATCTGGTAGCCATCCGGCCGACCAGGGTCCGGGTGGTGGCCGCAACCGCCCGGCCCGCCCCGACTAGCCAGATGTCATTCACGCACTCGATGTATACCATGTGTAGTCGCTCGGGCACGGAACGCCACCCCGGCTGACCGCTACCGGATCAGCGTGAAGGCCGCGGGGTCGCGGGGCGGGCGCGGGGGCGCCGGGGCGGCCGGGTGGCCGATCGCTATCGCGCCCATCGGGTGCCAGCCCTTGGGCAGGTCGAGGGCGGCGGCGGCGACGTCCTGGCAGAACAGCGCGGATGAGATCCACGCCGAGCCGAGGTTCTCCACGGCCAGGGCGACGAGGAAGTTCTCTACCGCCGCGCCCATCGAGACCGTGAACATGTCCCGCTCGGCGCGCCTGCGCCGTTCATCGGGGTAGGCATGGGCGGCCGACAGCTCAAGGCAGGGGACGGCGATCAGCGGTGCGTCCCTGAGCGGTTCACCGCGCTTGATACGGCGCGCGATCTGCTCCTCGGTGAACCCGTCCCGGCGCAGGTCCGCCGTCCATGCGTCCCGCATCGCGTCAAGCAGGGCCAGCCGGGCGGCCGGCGATGACACGATGACGAACCGCCAGGGCTCGCTGTGGTGCGGGGCAGGGCGGTCACCGCGGCGCCGACCGCCCGTTCGACCGCGGCCGGATCCACCGGCTGGGCGGTGAAGGCGCGAACGGTGCGCCGGGCCGGCAGCACGTCGGCCGCGCCGAGCCGGAACATATCCTCGTCCGACGGCCTGACCAGGACCCGCGCGCCGGGTCCGTCTTCGTCGGTGACCAGCGTGGACAGACCGCGGACGAGAGCGACCGGCAGTTGCAGTGACTTCCCCTTGACCAGGTCGCCCGCGGCCGCGATCTCGTCGGCGACCGCCGCCACGGTGACGTCGAGGATGTTGCCCCACGCATCCGCCTCGCCCCGGTGATCGCGCACCGGCCGCACGCCGGCCGCGCCGACCGCCGTGTCGGTCTGGCCGGCCCGCCAGGGCCGGCCGAAGGTGTCGGTCACCACGACCCCGACGCGCACGCCGGGCCGGGCGCGCAGCGCCTTGCGTATCCGCCGCGCCGACTCGTCGGGGTCTTCCGGGAGCAGCACGACGGTGCCCGGCTTGGTGTTGGACTCGTCCACCCCGGCGGCGGCCATCACGAATCCCTGCCTGGTCTGCGCGATCGTCGTCGTCCCGCGCCGGGCGACCACGCGCACGGTCTCGGCCGCGATGGCGTCCTCGCGGCTCATCGCCGCCACCCGGCCTTCCGCCTTGCTGACCACCTTCGAGGTGACCACGAGGATGTCCCCGTCGGCCAGCCCGGGTCCGCCGGGCGCTGCCGTCGCGTCGGCGATCAGCCCGGCCAGGTCGGCTCCGGGCGATATCTCCGGGATGCCCGGCGATGCCGAAGATCTGTACGGGGCCCGGCGCCCCCTGCGGTCCGGGTGTACTGGGTGTCATCGGGCGAGCTCCTTCGCGAGGTCCACGGCGGCCTGGGCGATCGCGGCCGACGACGTGATGTCACGCATATAAAGCGGGAGCGCCCGGACCGCGATGCCCGCCAGGGCCGGGTCGTCGCCCAGCGCCTTGTCGACTGTCGCCTGGTCCTGTTCGTCAACGAGCCAGCCGTTGATGAGCCCGGGGCCGTAATGCGCGGCGACGGCGGCAGCGGACGTCTCCACGCCGATCGCGGCCAGGCAGGCGTCGGCCATGCCCCGGACCGGCGCGCCGCCGATGATCCCCGAGACGCCCACCACCGTCTTCGCTTCGACGGCGGCCCGGATGCCGGGCACGGCCAGGATCGGGCCGATGGACACCACCGGGTTGGACGGCGGGAACAGGACAAAGTCCGCGTCCGCGATCGCCTCGAGGACGCCCGGTGCGGGGGAGGCGGCGTCCGCGCCGACGGGAATGAACGCCTCCGCCGGGACGGCCGCATGCAGCCGGACCCACCACTCCTGGAAATGAATCATTTCGGGTTGGCCGCTGACCTTGACTTGCGTCTCGATTCTGTCGTCAGACATCGGCAGCAGCCGGACGCCTGGCTGCCAGCGCTCGCACAGCAGCCGGGTGACCTCGGAAAGCGGCTTGCCCTCGCCGAGCAGCTGGCTGCGGGCGATGTGGGTGGCGAAGTCGAGGTCGCCGAGCGTGAACCAGGAGGGGCTCGCGCCGTAAGCGGCAAGCTCCTCCTCGACGCGGTGAGTCTCGCCCGCGCGTCCCCAGCCCTGCTCCTCGTTGCTGCCGCCGCCGAGCGTGTACATCACCGAGTCCAAGTCCGGGCAGACCCGCAGGCCGAACAGGGTGATGTCGTCGGCGGTGTTGCCAATGACGGTGATCGTCGAGTCGGGGGCAGCCGCCAGCAGGCCACGCAGGAAGCGCGCGGCGCCGATGCCGCCGGCAAGCACGGTAATCCGCATAGCAGCATTATCCCGGGGGGGGCGACCCCCCCTGCACCCCCCGGCCCCCAGGAGGACGGCGCCAAAACCGCGCCGCCCCCCGCGCTGTGGGGGGGGGGGGGGGGGGGGGGGGGGAGGGGGGGCTGTGGCCGAGGGTGAACGCGGTGGTTGTGTGGAGAGGGGTGGGGCGGTGTAATAGTATGTACTTATGGTGACTGGTCAGACACTCAGAGAAGTTTTTCGGAGAACTTACGGTGCATCTTGGACAACCAGGGGGCCAATACCACGTTCCTCGCTTGACTTAAAGCAAGACACGCGGGTGTAATTTCATTGGTGTGATTCTCGCTGTCACGGGAAGTCGGCGAGTGTCAAATGGGGGCTCCGAGAGGGAGGATGCGCTATGACTGAGGTCATCGTCCCGCTGACGCAGGTTGAGGTCCGTCCTGAGGACATGGATGACCTGGGTTGGCAGGACCGAGCGCTCTGTGCGCAGACGGACCCGGAGGCGTTCTTCCCAGAGAAGGGCGGCTCCACCCGGGAGGCCAAGCGGGTCTGCCGGAGTTGCGAGGTCCGCGCTGAGTGCCTTGAGTACGCGCTTGAGAACGATGAGCGGTTTGGCATTTGGGGCGGCCTGTCTGAGCGGGAACGCCGCCGCATCAAGCGGGAGGTCGTCTAAGGGGGCCGCTAAGAACGCTACGTTGGCTGGCCCCGGCGTGCCTTCCCGTGTTCACTGCCCCAGACGTCTTCCTGGGCCCTGATAGTAGGCAAGGTGCCTCCTTGGCGGGCGTTAGCCCCGCCAAGGGCTTCGCCCACGTCAGCGGGGGTGACGCCAAGGGGGCGCGGCCTGCATATGCCGGTAATCCTGCCGTGCACGTGCATGAGCTGTATTGTTCACAGCGTCAACGCGGGGAAAAGCTGACCGGACCGGCCTGCCGTCTCGCGGGACGGACCCTACCGCCGACCTGTGCTGGACCACTTGTCAACTACTGCACCGCAAACCAGGCATACCGTCACCGCGCTCATCGTCGCGCATGACGGTGCTCGGTTGCTGCCCGGCCTCGTCCAGGCCCTGGCGGCACAGACCTACAAGGTCGAGCAGACGGTCGGAGTGGACACGGGAAGCCGGGACCGCAGCGGAGCCGTGCTCGCCGAGCTGATCGGCCAGGACGCGGTATTCGGCATGGACCGCCTCGCCGGGTACGGCGAGGCGGTCGCGGTCGCGGTCCAGCACGCGTCGCGCCGGCGATCCGGGGTCACCGACCCCGGTCTCACGCGCGTCGAGTGGATCTGGCTGCTGCACGACGACTGCGAGCCAGCCCCCGACGCGCTTGAGAACCTGCTGCGCGCGGCGAGCAGGGACCGCTCCGTCGTGGTTGTCGGGCCTAAGGTGCTCGACGGCCAGGACCGGCGCACCCTTCGCGAGGTGGGCGTCTCCATCGACCGGGCCGGCCGCCGGGTCACCGGCATCGATCCGGGCGAGATCGACCAGGGCCAGCACGACCATAAGCGGTCCGTGCTGGCCGTCGGCTCGGCAGGCATGCTGGTCAGGCGGGACGTCTGGGACCGGCTCGGCGGGTTCGACCCAGGGCTGAAGTTCTTCCGCGACGACATCGACTTCTGCTGGCGGGTCCAGGCCGCAGGCCTGCGGGTTCAGGTGGCCACCGACGCCATCCTGTACCACCGTGAGCTTGCCGCCCGTCGGCGCAGGCCCATCGACAGCGGTAAGTCGCGCCGCTTCGACCGGCAAAACGCGCTGTACGTCCTCGCCGTCAACCTGCCGCTGCTGACCATGCTCCGGGTGGTGGGCGGCTCCGTCGTCGGCTCGCTGATCCGCGCCACCTACTTCCTGCTTACCAAGCAACTCGACCTGGCCGAAGCCTACGCGTTCTCCGTGCTCGGGCTCTTTGCGCATCCGATCCGGCTCATCCGGGGCCGCCGCCGCCGCGCCGCCGGCATGGCGGAGGGGTATTACGCGGTCCGTATGTTCATCCCGCCCGCCCGTACCCTGTTCCGCCTCGCGGAAAAGCTCGCGGGGCTGGTGTCGAACGGGCCGCCGCAGGTGACACACGGCCGTCACCAGGCGACCGTCGAAGAGTCCGAAGAAGACGAGCAGTTTGTCGACCAGCCGTCCGTGGCGCGCCGGATCATCGGCAACCGCGGGGTCCAGTTGTTCACCGTGCTGCTGCTCATCGCGCTGATCGCCGAGCGGCGGCTGCTCGGCGCGAGTCCGCTGGGCGGCGGCGCGCTGGTGCCGGCCTGGGGCGGCGCCAGCGCCCTATGGCAGGAGTACCTGGCCGGGTTCCACGCGGTGAGCGTGGGATCAACCGCGTCCGCGCCACCGTACCTGGCGGTGGTAGCCGCGCTCGCCACGCTGCTCGGCGGGCAGGCGTGGCTGGCGGTAGACGTCTTGCTGCTCGGCTGCGTGCCGCTGGCCGGGGTCACCGCCTACTGCGCGACGCGGTGGGTAGCCTCCGCCATCCCGGTCCGCATCCTCCTCGCGGCGTCGTACGCCCTGCTGCCCGTCGCCACCGGCGCCGTGGCGGCGGGCCGTCTTGGCACCGCGACCGCGTTCACCCTGCTTCCGCTCATCGCGGTCAGCGCGGGCCGGATGCTCACCGCCGCGCCCCGGCAGGCGCGCCGCGCGGCCTGGGCGACCGGTCTGCTCGTCGCCGTAGCGGCCGCATTCGCGCCGCTGACCTGGGTGCTCGGCGTCGTGTTGGCGGTCGGTGCGCTTGCCGCCAGGCGGTGGCTTGTCGCCGTTAACCCGGTGAACGTGGCCATCGTCGTCGTAACCCCGCTCTTCGTGCTGTTTCCCTGGTCACTGCGCTTGCTCACCACCCCGTCGGGCTTCCTCTCCGAGGCCGGGGTGTCGACGCCGGGACTCACCACCCGGGGACTGTCGCCGACCGCGCTGCTCGCGCTGAGCCCGGGTGGTCCCGGCGTGCCGCCGGTCTGGGTCACCATCGGACTCGGGCTCGCCTTGCTCGCGCTGCTGCTCCCGATCAGGCGTACCGGGCTGCTCATCGCCGGCTGGGTCGTGGCCATCGCCGGCATCCTCGCCGCGGTGCTGGTCAGCCGGGTCAGCGTGACCCCGCTGGCCGGCGGCCAGCCGGCCAGCGGCTGGCCGGGGGTCGCGACGGCGGTCGCGGCGCTCGGGTTGCTGCTGGCATCCGCGCCGGCCGCTCAGTGGCTCGTGGGCATCATCCCGAACGGAAACGGGCAACTTCCTCCCGCCGCCGAACTGCCATCAGGGTCCGGGCCACCCGGGTACGGACGCTCACGGCGGCTGCTCGCCGGCCTGGCGCTTGCCGCGGCCGTGACGGCCCCGCTGTCGGTTGCCGTCTACTGGATCAGGGACGGCGTGCAGGGCCCGGTGGGTAGCATCACCTCCCCGGTGCTGCCCGCCAACGTGTCCGCGTCCTCCAACTCGGGCCAGCAGTACCGCACCCTGATCCTGCGACCGGACGGCACGGGACTCGACTACCAGGTAGTCCGGCAAGCAGACCCGACACTCGGCGAGCCGGAGCTCGGCGTCGCCCCGGCGGCCGGAGCGGCACTGAGCCGGCAGGTCGCGGCCCTCGGCGCCCCCGACGGGGCGGACGCGGGTGACCCCGGTCTGGTGCTCGGCTCGTTCGGGATCAAGTGGGTGCTGCTGCCTAGCCCGGTCGACCCCGTTCTCGCCCAGCGGCTCGACGCGGCGCTCGGCCTCATTGCGCTGAACAAGGACCCGTCCTACGACCTGTGGCAGGTGACCGGTTCTATCGCCCGGGTTCGCGTCGTGGCGGCCGACGACACGACGACAACGCTTTCTTCCGGCTCGGTCAACGTGAGCGGCGCGACCGCTCCCGCGAGTGGCGGCACCCTGATCCTCGCCGAACCGTACGGTGGCTGGACCGCAACGCTGAACGGGCAGCCGCTGAAGCCGATCACGACGCCGGTGGACGGCTGGGCGCAGGGCTTCGTGCTGCAGCAAGGCGGCGGCCGGCTTTCGATTACGCACAACGATCTGGCCCGGGTGCTTTCGCTGGTTGCGGAACTGCTCGCGACGCTGGTCATCTTCTTGCTCGCGCTTCCTGGCAAGCGCGCTGACCCGGCGAAAGAGGCCGAGGCGCTCGCCGCGCTGCACGAGGCGAGGAACGGCAAGCGCACCGGGAGCGCGGCGCGGCGCGGCCCGCGGAGCGCGCGGGGCGCAGGAGCGGCGCACCGGGTGGCCGGCACCGTGGCTGACCCGGTGGCGGGCGCGCGACCGGCACCACGGCCGGCACTGTGGACCGGACCGGGTTCGCCCGCAGGCGGCGCGCCGGACAGGCAAGACCTGACTCGATACCGATGGACCCGAGGCCTGCGGACCAGATGTCAGTCCCCCCGGCGCCAACGGACCCGGTCCCGGCCGGCTTCGGGGCTGTAGACCCTGCGACCGGAGACCTTAGGACTGCGGGCCACGTCTTGGCCGACCGGGAGGCTGCTTTCGAGGCAGCCACGGATGCGGAGTTCGACGAAGCCGCCTGGCTCGGAGCCCTGAGCGGGGCCGACGTTGGCGACCGGGGACAAGACCGCTACGGCGACCCGTCCGGGGCTGACAGCACAGGCAGTTCGCCGGGGGCTGACAGCGCGGGCGCCCCATGGGATCCCGCCGCCCCGTGGGATATGGCGGGTGACTGGGACCGCCCGAGCGGTACGGGGGCTAGCCAGCCCGTCTCGTCCCCGGCGGCTCCGGCCCTGGGGACGCCCGCACCGGAGAGTCGTCCCGTTGGCACCCCGACGCCGGAAACCCGGTCCGCACGAGAGTCTGGCCGGCACCGCACGCCCCGCGGGAAGGGTGCGTCGGCCGAGAGCGCTCCGCAGGACCCGGTGCCCGCGACTGGTGCGCAGATGAAGTACCCGTGGGAGAGTGGCCCGCAGCCGCGTTTCGTGCCGACCGGGTCGCAGCCGGGATCGCAGACGGGGGCCCAGCCTACGTCGCAAACTCAGTCCGGCTCCGAGGCGGCCGAGCCGTCTGCCTCGCGGAGCGGGGACCAGGCGGTGCTGCCGACCGGCACCCAGTCCGGGTCGGGGACCGGGGAGTATCCCACGTCGTCGCGTCCGCCCTGGGAAAGCGGTCCGCAGGCAAAGGTCGGGGCGACCGGCGCGCAGATGAGCTATCCGTGGGAGAGCGGTCCGCAGCCGCGCGTCGAGCCCGGTGAGCCGCAGCCTGCCTCCCGGACCAGTGCCAAGCCTGCCTCGCGGACCGGGGCGCATCGTGCCCCACGGACCGGGGCGCAGCCGGTGTCATCGGCGGGTGCCAAATCCGAGTCGGGAACGGGGGAGCAGCCCACGTCGGCGCGTCCGCCGTGGGGGAGCGGTCCGCCGGACCCGTCCTCTTCGACCGGCTCGCAGTCGCGACCGGATCGTTCGTGGGAGAGCGGCCCGCAGCCGCGTTTCGTGCCGACCGGGCCGCAGCCGGGATCTCGGGCGGGTGCCGAGCCTGCCGCGCGAGCACAGTCCGGTTCCGAGACGGCGCCGGGGCCTGCTTCGCGGAGCGGGGCTCACCCGGTGTTGCCGGCCGGCGCCCAGTCTGAGTCGGGGACTGGGCCGGTATCGCGGCCGGTGCCGTCGGCGGGTGCTCAGTCCGGATGGGGGACCGGGCCTAGGCCGGTCTGGGGGGTGGAGGAGCCCTCGGTGTCGCAGCGGCCGCCGTGGGAGAGCGGTCCGCAGGATGCGGCTTCTTCGGCTGGTACGGAGCCGCGGTCGGCTCGCGCCTGGGAGAGCGGTCCGCAGCCGCGTTTTGTGCCTACCGGGGCGCAGCCGGTGTCGTCGGCCGGTGGCCACCGTCGGACAGACCAGCCTCGGACAGAGCAGCCTCGGACAGAGCAGCCTCGGACAGGGGAGTCGCCTGCCCTGCGGGCAGGAACCCGGCCTGCGTTGGGGACTGGCGCCCAGCCGGGCTACCGGACGGGTGCGCAGCCCACATTCCAGCCGCGAGAGGAGTTGGACTCCCCGGCCGGGACGCAACCGGCCGAGAAGGCGCCCGGAGAGTCGCGGACGGAGGCCGAGCCGGCCTCATCGTCGGGTACGCGGCCGACCGGGAAGGCGCCGTGGGAGTCCGGTGACTGGGGCAAGGCCTCGGACTGGGATGCGTCCTCGGGGCCGGGGCCGCGGGCCGGTACGCAACCGGTCCCCCAGGGCGGGCAGCGGCCGGTCTCGCTGGCGGGTACCCGGCCGGCGGAGATGGCGTCGTGGGACGGCACAGCGGAGCATCCGGTCCCGCCAGCGGACCCGCGGTCGGCCGAGCGGGCGCCCTGGGAGTCTGGTGCCTGGGAGGAATCCGGTGGCAACCGTGACGCTCTCCCGGCGCCTGGACTAGAACCGGAATCCGAGCCGGAGAGTGGCTCTACCGGGTCGGGAGCATGGCCGGCGGCCGAGCGGCCAGCGAAGCCGGAGCGGCATTCGCACCGGGCGGCCAAGCACGGCCGGCCAGGCCGCCGGCGCGGCTCGGGTAACCGCTCCGACGGAGACGGGGAATCCTGATGCCGGAACGGGAAGTCCAGATACGCCGTCTCGCCCTGCCCGGCGCGGTGCTACTCGCGCTTGCCCTCGTATCCGCGATCGCGTGGGGCACCCGGCCTGGGGCCGGTCAGGTCACCGGGCCGGTCGGCCAGGAAGCCGCGGTGACGTCCATCAGCAGGTCCTGCCCGCCGGCCGCGCCCGGCTCGGCCGCGGCCCAGATCTCGATGATCGCGGTTCCCGCGCAGGCGGCCACCGTCAAATCCGGGGCCGCCGGCACCGCCACGTCGACCGGCACCGCCACGTTCAGCCAGATCCTGGCCGCCCCGGCCGCCATCGGCGGCGCCGCCGCGACCCCCGCTGGCAAGCCCTCGGCCGCCAAGACCCCGGCCAGCGGTAAGCCGCTCACTGTGTCCACTCCAGGCGCGGTCGCGACGGTGACCGCGGCGGGCAGTGGCGGCACCGCGGTATCGGCGACCGGCCAGATGGCCGAGGGGTTTGAGGCAGAGCAGGCGGACGCGTCGGGTACCGGACTGGTGAGCTGCACCCATCCCGGCTCCGATATGTGGTTCGTGGGTACCGGGCAGACCGACTGGTGCCGCGCAGATCTGGCTCTACCTCATGAATACCGGGAACCTCACGGCAAACGCCGACGTGACCATCCTCACCGATACCGGCCAGCAGAGCGGCCTGAGCAGCGCCATCACGGTGGCCCCGAGTCAGTCCGTGTCGGTAAACGTCACCCAGTACGTGCAGGGCTCCCAGGCGATCGCCCTGCACGTGCAGACGAATACCGGCCAGGTGGCCGCCTCGGTCTGGGAAGGCGGCGACGGGCGGCGGTGCCTGGCTGCCGCAGGCGAACGCCCCGGCGACGTCCCTGGTGATCCCTGGCCTGACCGTGGCGAGCAGCGCCGCGCGGCTATTCGTGGTGGTTCCCGGCATCAACCGACGCGCAGCTGAAGGTGGTGGCCTATACCCCGGCGGGCGCGGCCGCCCAGTTCCCTGGCACCCCGGTGGACGCGTCGGCGGGCGCTGCCACCCCGCTCGCACTCAACTCGCTCGGCGCCTCGGCCGCCGGGCTCAAGCTGACCGCCAACCAGCCCATCGTGGCGAGCGTGCTCGTTCCCGGCGCGGGGATCGGCTCGTTCACCACCGCGGTGCCGCCGATCACCGAGCAGGGTGTGGTCGCGGGCAATCCGTCGGCCAGGGGGGCCACGGTGGGCGTGCTGCTCACCGCCCCGTCGGCCGCGGCGCGGGCGAGCATCTCGGTGATCGGCGCGGACGGCACCGTCACGACGCCGGCGGGGGACGGGTCGGTGACGGTGGCGGCCGGGCACACCCTCGCCGTCGCGGTGGCCCGGCCGTCCGCGGGCGGCCGACAGCCGTTCGCGATCGTCATCACGCCCCAGCCCGGCTCCGGGCCGCTCTACGCCGCCCGCGTGGTCACCTCGGGCACGGGCGGCCTGTCCGCGCCGCTGTCCTCGCTCCTGCCGGTCTCAAGCGCCATGACGTCGATCACGCTCCCGCCGGCTCAGAACTCCTACACCGCCGTCCTGCCGTAGCAACTGCTATTCGAGGCCGCCGCGGTAGCCGGGGTCGACCGAGTCCGGGTCTAGGCCGAGGACGCCGGCGAACTCTTCGACGATCGACGTCGAAGACCAGGTCGCTGAGTTCGCCGTCGTTCTCCGACCGGGCCATCAGCGGGCGGCGGTAGACCACGATGCGGGCGGGCGCGGCCGGGCGGGCCGGGTCGCCGGAGTCCGGCGTCCCGGGCACCGTCCTGGCGAGCGGCAGCGGGCACGCTGTCGTCGACGAGTTCGTCGGCCTCAGGCACTTCCTGTACGGCGAACTCCACCCCGGCCAGCTCGGCCTCCCAGCGCGGCTCGAGGCGCGCCACCGCGTCGAGCACCATGTCGTCGAACTGCTGGGATCGGGTCCGGTAAAGGGGCACGCCCGGTGGCACAAGCCGGCCGCGGAGCCCGCGCCCGTGCCGGTCCCGCCGCCTAACCTGAGGAGCCCGTCCGGCCCCGTTCTCGCCGCTGTGCACAGTCACCGAGCGTATCTCCGCCACGGGTCGGCCGGGTAGCACCTACGGGTACGCGCCGCCACGGATAACCGGGCTAGCCGGCGGCCAGCCCCAGCAAGACATGCCGGCGGTCCTGGTGGGTCCGGTGGCGTCTCCTACGCTTGGTCGAACTTGATTTCCCCAGGTCATCTGGGGTCGGCTGCGACGTCGGTACCAGGGGCGCTCGGGAGGAAGCCTAGGCAGACAAAACGACACGATCGCGAACCAGGCCCGGGTGATGGCGTAACCGCGTTCTGATAGGTACCGTCAGCCGTTGTGAGTGAGATCCAGTACCTGCCGACGGCCCGGGGGGCGGCGCCGGCGAGACGGTCGGACGTCGCTCACACTGGACATGGCTTTTCGGCATGCCAACGGGGCTTGGGCCACTATCGTGATCAATATCGATCTGGTGAGGGTGGTGGGCTGGTGAATTCCCGTTGCTGCTCACGTACCGCGTGCAAGCAGCCTCCCGTCTACACGCTCACGTACGTGTACAAGGACTCGACGGCCGTCCTTGGCCCGCTCGCGGGCTACGTCGACCCGCACTCGTGGGACCTGTGCGAGATGCACGCCGCGCGGCTCGTCGTGCCGCGCGGCTGGGACGTGGTCCGGCTGCCGCCGGACCCGGCGCAGGAACGGGCCGACGACCTTGAGGCGCTGGCGAACATCGTCCGCGACGTGGGCCGGGCCGAGCGGGCCGGCCCAGGCGCGCCCGGTCGGCACAGCCCCGCGCAGGCGCCGAGTCGCGGCCGGCGGCGCGGCGGCCAGCCGCGGCCGCGCGAGCCGGTCGGCCAGGGCGTCGAGGTCGGCCGCCGGGGCCACCTCCGTGTCGTCCGCTCCGCCCCGACCCCCCAACCGGAGACCTAGGCTGTCGGAAACCTGGGTCGTCGGAACCTAGGTCGTCGTAGATCTAGCCCGCCCGATCCGAGTCGCGCTCTCGGTAACCTAGACCAGCCCCGGAGATGCCATCCGCTAGCCCCGCCTGGCCGTGCCTTCGTTTGCGCGCCCAGTGCCGCGTGACCGATAGGTTGATCCTGGGAAGTCAATGGGAAGCCGATAACGACGGGATCGGGGACCTTTCATCCTGACGTCGGTCGGCTTGGTCTGGCCTGTGGTGACGCCGGGATGAAACGGTTCAAGGAAGGCGGGGACGAAGTGCCGGATCTGAACAAGATCTTCAAGGCTTATGACGTTCGCGGTGTTGTTCCTGACGAGCTCGACGAGTCCGTGGCGGAAGCCGTCGGCGCCGCGTTCGTCCGGCTGACCGGGGCGAAGTCCATCGTCACCCTGCACGACATGCGGACCGAGCAGCGAACCGCTCGCCGAGGCGCTCGGCCGCGGCGCCGCGTCCCAGGGCGCGGACGTCATCCACGGCGGGCTCGGCTCCACCGACATGGTGTACTACGCGAGCGGGTTCCTCGACATCCCCGGCGCGATGATCACCGCGAGCCACAACCCGGCCAAGTACAACGGGATCAAGCTCTGCAAGGCCGGCGCGAAGCCGGTCGGCATCGAGACCGGCCTGGCCGAGATCAAGCAGATGGTCGCGGACGGCGTTCCGGCGTACGACGGCCCGCCGGGCACGGTGACGAGCAAGGACCTGCTGCCCGGCTACGCCGAGTACCTCAAGAAGCTGGTCGACATCTCCGGGATCCGCCCGCTCACGGTCGTCGTCGACGCGGGCAACGGCATGGGCGGCTACACGGTGCCGACCGTGTTCGAGGGCCTGCCGATCACCACGATCCCGCTCTACTTCGAGCTCGACGGCACGTTCCCCAACCACGAGGCGAACCCGATCGACCCGAAGAACCTGCGTGACCTGCAGAAGGCGGTCAGGGAGCACCAGCGCGGACATCGGCCTCGCCTTCGACGGCGACGCCGACCGGTGCTTCGTCGTCGACGAGCGCGGCGAGATCGTGAGCCCGTCCGTGCTCACCGCGATGATCGCGACCCGCGAGCTGGCCAGGGAGCCGGGCGCGACGGTGATCCACAACCTGATCACCTCCCGGGCGGTCCCCGAGATGATCACCGAGCACGGCGGCACGCCGGTCAGGACCAGGGTCGGCCACTCGTTCATCAAGGCGAAGATGGCGGAGACCAACGCCGTCTTCGGCGGCGAGCACTCGGGCCACTTCTACTTCAGGGACTTCTGGTTCGCCGACTCGGGCATGCTCGCCGCGCTGCACACCCTCGCCGCGCTCGGCCACGACGACCGGCCGCTGTCGGCCATCCTCGCCGACTTCTCCAGGTACGCGGCCAGCGGCGAGATCAACAGCGAGGTCGCCGACCAGGCCGCCACCACGCAGCGGGTCAAGGACGTGTACGCGTCGCAGCCCGGGCGTGACCACGGACGAGCTCGACGGCCTCACCGTCTCGGGTGACACCTGGTGGTTCAACCTCCGGCCGTCCAACACCGAGCCGCTGCTGCGGCTGAACGTCGAGGCGGCGGACGAGGTCGAGATGGCCGCCATCCGGGACGAAGTGCTTGGCCTGGTGCGTGGAACCAGCACCCGTTCGGAATGATCGAATCTGATCTACGTGAGAAGCAGAGGGATAGATGAAGATGGAACTCGAAGACTGGGTGCTCGACATCATCGTCTGCCCCAAGTGCCGGGCTGGCCTGCGGGCCGACGACGCGGCCAGCGAGCTGGTGTGCACCGGGTGCGGGCTCGCCTACCCGGTCCGCGACAACATCCCGGTGCTGCTGATCGAGGAGGCCCGCCAGCCATGATCCGGAACCGACCGGTACGGGGTCGTCCCCCGGGGACGACATGAACACGCCGCCCGGCGGGGCCGCGCTCGCGGCGTTCCGCCTCGATGACCCGGAGATCGTCGAGGCGGGCGATCCCGGCGGGATGCTGCGGCAGGTCGCCTCGTCGGCCGCGCAGGTCCGCACGGCGCTCCGCGCGTGCGCCGAGGCCGACCTGTCCGCGCTCGAGCCCGGACACCCGGCCGCGCGCCATCGTGGTGGCGGGTTCGGGCGGCGCGGGCGGCTCGGCGTTCGCCTGCGACGCGCTCGCGGCCATCTGCGGCCTGGGCGCGCCGGTCCAGGTGACCGGCGTGTCCGGCTACCAGCTGCCCGGCTGGATCGGCGCGGCCGACCTGGTGATCGCGGTGTCCCGCTCCGGGCACACCGCCGAGGCGCTCGCGCTGGCGGGCGAGGCGGCGCGGCGCGGCTGCGA
This sequence comes from uncultured Actinomycetota bacterium, assembly GCA_963785645.1. GTDB lineage: Bacteria > Actinomycetota > Actinomycetes > Streptosporangiales > Streptosporangiaceae > Trebonia. The sequence goes on along the minus strand of CAWAWG010000006.1, from coordinate 450,614 downwards.
CCTGGTCGGCGTGGGCGCGCCCGGCTCGCCGCTGCAGGAGCTGGCCGCGCAGGCCAGGGGCACGTTCATCCCGGTGACCACGGTCGGGCCCGCCAGGGCGATGCCCTGGGCGCTGACCGTGCCGCTGCTGGTGGCCGCCGCCCGGCTCGGCGTGGCGCGGATCGACGACGACGCCTACGAGGCGGCCGCGACGCGCCATGGAGGACGTCTCGCACCAGTGCCGCCCGTCAAGCGAGTCGTTCGTCAACCCGGCCAAGTCGCTCGCGCTCGACCTGGTGGGCCGGCTTCCGGTGATCTGGGGCGGTTCGCCGGTCGCGGCGGCGGCGGCCAGGCGGTTCGCCTCTCAGCTGGCGGCGAACGCCAAGTACCCGGCGCTCGTCGGACTGCTGCCCGAGGCCGGGCACGACCAGGTGGCGACGTTCGACGGCCCGTACGCGCCGCCGCCGGAGCCCGCCTTCCCCGCGGCCGAGGACCTCGGCGACAGCACGTTTCGCGACGACGACTTCGGCGGCTTCTCCGACGACGATGCGCCGACCTGGACAGCCTGTCGCCCGACGAGGCGTCGCTGCGGCTCGTGCTGCTCGCCGACCCGGCGGGGGAGCACCCCTCGGTGGAGCGGACCAGGGCGGCGGCCGCGTCCCTGGCCGGCGCTCAGGGGCATCGACGTGTCGGACATCATGATGGACGCGAGCGGCGACCCGCTGCGGCGGCTGGCCGCGACCGTGCAGCTCCTCGACTACGCCTCGGTGTACCTCGGGATCGCCTCGGGCATCGACCCGCTGGCGATCGCCGCGATCAAGGACCTGCGCGACCTGACCGGGCGCGAGTGAGGCAAAATCATGCGACTGGTTAAGAGACGGTTCTGCGGACCGATATGCTACGCCGGTGAAGGCCGTCGTCGCCGCGCTCGCGGCCAACCTGGGCATCGCCATCGCCAAGTTCGCCGCCTTCCTGCTCACCGGGTCGGCGTCGATGCTCGCCGAGTCCGTGCACTCGGTGGCCGACACCGGCAACGAGGCGCTGCTGCTGATCGGCCGGGGCCGGTCGCGCCGGGCGCGCACGGCCGAGCACCCGTTCGGGTTCGGCCGGGAGCGGTACTTCTACGCGTTCGTGGTCGCGGTGATGCTGTTCACCGTCGGCGCGGTCTTCTCGATCTACGACGGCGTCCACAAGATCATCACCCCGGGCACCTCGACTCGCCGGTGGTCGCGTACGTGGTGCTCGGCCTGTCGATGGTGCTTGAGTCGTTCTCGCTGCGCACCGCGATCCGCGAGGCGAACGAGGTGCGGCAGAAGGGGCACGGCTGGCGGCAGTTCGTCCACGCTGACGAAGACGCCCGAGCTCCCCGTGGTGCTGCTTGAGGACACCGCGGCCCTGATCGGGCTGTGCTTCGCCTTCCTCGGCGTGCTGCTGTCCCAGTTGACCGGGCACGAGCAGTGGGACGGCGTCGGCTCGGTCGGGGTCGGCGTGCTGCTCGCCTGCGCGGCCTTCATCGTGGGCTACGAGACGAAGAGCCTGCTGATCGGGGAGTCGGCCTCGGACGAGACGTCGGCGCAGATCGTGGCCGCGCTTGAGGGCGGACCCGAGAAGTTCCGCCTCATCCACCTGCGGACGTCGCACATCGGCCCGGAGACCCTGCTGGTCGCGGCCAAGATCGGCGTGCCCGCCGACCTGACCGCGGCGGACCTGGCGGCGGGCATCGACGCCGCGGAGAAGCGGGTCCGCGCGGCGGTCCCGATCGCGGAGACCATCTACCTGGAGCCGGACATCTACCGCCCGGGACAGGAAGACCCCGCGGACCCGTCGGTGGAGATCGTCCAGCGCACGACCCGCCGCTCCCGCCTCAGGACGCCACGGCGTTCCTGAACCGGCACGGCTCCTTAACCGGCACGGCTCCTGAACCGGCACTGCTCCTGAACCAGCACGGCTCCCCAACCACAAAGGCGTAACTGTACCGGCCTGGGTTATTTTCTGGAGCCAGCGGCTGATGTGGCTGAATATATATGCCAGTGGCGGAAGTCAAAAAGTGTTATTCGGAACCTGACGCTGCAATCGGTTTAACATGGCGGCTTTCATGTTTCTCCAGGCCGCCGCGCAATGTCCCTCTGCGACCGGTTAAGGTTTCGAAAATAGTGGATGGCTAGCTGCTTTATAGAGTGCATGGCTATCTGTTCATCTTATGTGTTCCCGGAAACGCACCGTGGTGATTCGCCCGAATCGTCCGACTGGTGCCGCTTGCCTAACTGGTCCTCCTTGTCCGAGAGGCACTTTCCAACCGGGTGTGCTCAAGGTCAGGATTATCCCGAACGAAGGCGGCTGACTCCTTTGCGCAAAGGTTTTTCCGACCGAGTTTCATGATGCGCTCAATGGATGACACACCGAATTCCGTGAATTACCGGCGAGCGCCCTCGCTGTGCTGCTAGCTTTCTGCGTCGTCACCATGTGTAACTAACTGGATGCGGAAACGGAGGATGGCTGTGTCTCGGGGCCATGCCAGAAGCGCGCTGACGAACAGGGAAGGTCGCTGGTCACGCACCGCGATCACCGTGGCCGTCATCGGCGCGGCAGCCGTGGCGGCGTCGGCCGGATTGCTGCTCTCATCGGGCGCTCTCTGGTCCGGCAGCGGTCCGTCCGGCGATCAGGCGGCCCGGGCCAACGTCTTTCCGGCCTCGCAGGCTCAGCAGGCCGACAGCCGGGGGCTTGGCACGGTGCCTGGTGGCACCGTCCTAGCCACCGTGCTGCGGACCTCACCCAGGTACGCCAGCCCAGGACGGCTCGCCGCAGGCACCGTCCCGGCCAAGTTGGTTCGGCCGCCCTTCGGTGCTGCCGGTCATCGCGGCCAGCCCGGGCTGGGTCCGGGTACGGCTCGCCCAGCGGCCGAACGGGTCCACCTCCTGGCTGCCCGCGAGCGATGTCACGCTCGCGGGCACGCCATACCGGATCGTCGTCCACCGCGCGACCACCCAGCTCGCGCTGTACGACGGGACCCGGCTGGTCTTCACGGCCCCGGCCGGGGTGGGGGCCCCGGACGATCCCACGCCAACGGGGGACTTCTTCGTGGCGTTCGACGAGCAGCCGCCGCAGCCCAACCCGGGCTACGGCCCGTTCATCATCGTCACCTCGGCTCACTCCACGGCAATCGCCGACTTGGAAGGCTCGGGCGACGCGGTGATCGGCATCCACGGGCCGCTCGGCGAGGACAGCGAGATCGGCACCACCGGCGCACGGATCTCGCGCGGGTGTGTCCGCTTGCACGATCAGGCACTCGAAAGGCTCGTCGTGGTCCCTCCGGGGACCCCGGTCGACATTGTCGAGCTAGGCGCCCAGGCGCCTAAAAGGGGGAAACCTAGATGTCTTTTGTTGTCCGGTGGCTTCCAGCCGCCGCGGCCCTCGCGGCCGGCGCGGCGCTAGTCGGCGGGAGCCTTGCCTCGCCCGCTCTGGCCGCCGAGAGGGCCACCACGCCCGGCGCGGCCGGCGGCTGCCTCGTCAATGCGGCGGTGGGCGCGAACGTGTCCGCCAACGCGGCGGCGGCCCTCCGCGGCCCCGTTCACGTGGTCGCGGGCACCTCGGCGGCGGCCGCTCTGGCGGCCAACCTGTCGGCCGCCTGCGGGCTGAAGGTCGCACTGCTCTTCGACCTGTCCGGCGAGACCAGCGCCAGCGCCCTGGCGGAGTACAAGGCAACGGCCAAGGCCTTCGTGCAGGCGCTGGCGGGTACTCCCTCCAGCGTCGCGATCTACGCCGTCGGCAACGCCTCAGGTGACGTGACCGTCCTGGCGCCCGTTTCCGTGGCCGCCGGTGCCGGTGTCACCGCGCTGATCAACACGATCAACGGGCTCAGCGTGTCGGCTGCCGCCCAGGCGAACCTGGCCGCCGGCCTCAGCGCGAACCTGGCCGCCGGCATTCAGGCAATCGTCAACGCCAACGTGGTCGGCCACTTCCAGGCCGCCGTCGTCCTGGCCGGCAACGCCGCGGCTGGTCTGTCCGCGGGTGTCGGTGCCGGTGTCTCGGCCGGTGTCGGCGTCGGTGCCGCTGCTGGTGCCGCTGCTGGTGCCGCTGCTGGCGCCGCTGCTGGCGCTGGTGCGTCCGCGGATCTTGGCGGGAGTGTCGGGGTCGGTGTGTCGGCCGGTCTCGGCGCGGGTGTCGGTGCCGGTGTGTCGGCTGGTGTCGGCGCAGGTGCCGGTGTATCTGCGGGGCTCGGTGCGGGTGTCGGGGCTGGTGTCGGCGCTGGTGTCGGCGCGGGTGTCGGTGTCGGCGCCGGTGTGTCGGCGGGTGTCGGTGTCGGTGCCGGTGTGTCGGCCGGTCTCGGTGCGGCTGTCGGGGCTGGTCTTTCCGCCGGTCTCGGTGCGGGAGTGAATGCCGCGGCCGGGGTGACCGCGGGTCTCGCGGCCCTCGCCCACGCCGGGCTCGCCGCGACGGTAACCGGGAACCTCTCCGCTGCGGGGACGGTGCTCCTCGGTGCGGGCCTCTCCGGGGATGTGGCGGTCATCGGCAACCTCGGGGTGGGCGCCCAGGCGGGTGCCGCCGTGGCGGCGGACACCGCTCTGCGCAACACCGACGTCGCGCGGGTGCGCGGTGTGCTCGCCGGGCTGGCGCTGCGCGGCTACGCCAGCCTCGGCGTCACCGCCATCGCCAGCCCGTCGGTCTTCACACATGTCGGCCAGCGGGTCGCCATCGACCTGCGGGTGACCAACACCGGGAAGGTCGCGCTGGGGGATATCGCCCTCAGCGGCGGACTCAACGCGGTCACCTGCCCGTCTGTCACGCTCGCGGCGGGCGCGGTGATGACCTGCGACGCAATCGCCACCGCGACGGCGGCTGACCTGGCGGCCGGGCACATCGTCGCCGTTGTCGACGTGACCGGGCACGCGTCGGCCGGCCCGGTGGTCACCGCCGGGGCCGTGGCGACCGTCGCGGCCAACGTGGGCATCGGCCTGCGGCTCGCCTCCCAGATCAGGGACAACGCGGCCGGCAGAAGATCACCTACGTCGACACGGTGACCAACACCGGGGACGCGCCGCTGCACGGCGTCGCCGTCACGGATGACAAGATCCACGGGGCGTTCACATGCGATGCGACCACGCTCGCCGCGGGCGCATCCACGACCTGCACCTCGACCTACACCGTCACCGGCGCCGACCTGGCCGCAGGGCACGTCGTCAACGTGTTCACCGCGTCCGGCTGGACGCCTGCGGGGGCCGAGGAAATGGTTAAGGCCGAACCGGTCAACTTCGTCACCCTGCCCGAGGTCCCGGTCAGCCGGCTAACAGCCGCCGGAATTATCCTCACCGGCTCATAACGATCCCCGCCTGCCGACGGCAGGCGGGGATCGTGTTTTAACCGCCCGTTCGCTCCGCTGAGTGCGCGCAGGGCGCGCTCCTTCTCGAAGTCGAGTGCGCGGCCCGCGCCGGGGCCCGCGGGCACATGGCCGGTGCGCCGTCCCAGGTCGGCGACGGCGGCGCGGGCGGCCGGGTCGGTCAGCACCCGCAGCCCGAACGCCAGCGCGGCCGGCGTGATGTCGAAGCGCCGCTCGATGGCGAGGGCGGCCGTGATCGCGGCCAGGTCCTCCTCGGTGAACTGCCGGTGCGCGTGGCCCCGCCCGTATGGCCGGTCCCGCAGCGGCGGCAGCAGCCCGAGGTCCTCCCGGTAGCGGAGCATCCGGGGGGACATGCCGAGCCGTGCGGCGGCCTCAGTGATGCGCATGCGCACCAATCTAACATTCTGCTGTCAAGAAATACGCGCGGAGCCGTGCGCCGTGCCCCGCGCATCCCGTAGCGTCTTCTTGGCCGAAGTATGCCATCAGGGGAACTCTAGAAGGGACGTTTGCATGAGCGCCGAACCGTACAAGGTCGCCGACATATCACTGGCCGCCTTCGGACGGAAGGAGATCCAGCTCGCCGAGCACGAGATGCCCGGCCTGATGGCGACCCGCGCCGAGTACGCCGGCGTCCCAGCCGCTGCGCGGCGCCCGGATCACCGGCTCGCTGCACATGACGATCCAGACCGCCGTGCTGATCGAGACCCTGGTCGCCCTCGGCGCGCAGGTCCGCTGGGCGAGCTGCAACATCTTCTCCACCCAGGACCACGCCGCGGCGGCCGTCGCGGTCGGCCCCGACGGCACCCCCGACGACCCGAAGGGCATCCCGGTCTTCGCCTGGAAGGGCGAGACGCTCGAGGAGTACTGGTGGTGCACCGAGCAGGCGCTGACCTGGCCGGACGGCGAGGCTCCGAACATGATCCTCGACGACGGCGGCGACGCCACCCTGTTCGTGCACAAGGGCGCCGAGTACGAGGCCGCGGGCGCGGTCCCGTCGCCGGCCGAGGGCGACTCCGAGGAGTGGCTGGTCATCCTCGACCGGCTGCGCAACTCCCTCGCCGACCACCCCGGCAAGTGGACCAAGGCCGTCGCCGAGATCAAGGGCGTCACCGAGGAGACCACCACCGGCGTGCACCGGCTGTACGAGATGGCACAAGGCCGGCGACGCTCGCGTTCCCGGCGATCAACGTCAACGACTCGGTCACCAAGTCCAAGTTCGACAACAAGTACGGCTGCCGCCACTCGCCTGATCGACGGCATCAACCGCGGCACCGACGTGCTCATCGGCGGCAAGGTCGCGCTCGTCTGCGGCTACGGCGACGTGGGCAAGGGCTGCGCCGAGTCGCTGCGCGGCCAGGGCGCCCGGGTGATCGTCACCGAGATCGACCCGATCTGCGCGCTGCAGGCGGCGATGGACGGCTACCAGGTCACCACGATCGAGGACGTCGTCGACAAGGTCGACATCTTCGTCACCACCACCGGCAACAAGGACATCATCACCGCCGACCACATGGCGAAGATGAAGCACCAGGCCATCGTCGGCAACATCGGCCACTTCGACAACGAGATCGACATGGCCGGCCTCGCCGCGCACCCCCGGCGTCAAGCGGATCAACGTCAAGCCGCAGGTCGACGAGTGGACCTTCCCCGACGGCCACACGATCATCGTGCTGTCCGAGGGCCGCCTGCTCAACCTGGGCAACGCCACCGGCCACCCGTCGTTCGTGATGTCGAACTCCTTCACCAACCAGGTCATGGCGCAGATCGAGATCTTCACCAAGCCCGAGGAGTACCCGATCGGCGTCTACACGCTGCCCAAGCACCTGGACGAGAAGGTCGCCCGGCTGCACCTGGACGCGCTCGGCGTCAAGCTGACCGTGCTCTCCAAGGAGCAGGCCGACTACATCGGCGTCCCCGTCGAGGGCCCGTACAAGCCGGACCACTACCGCTACTGAGTGCGGACGCGATGGCAAAAAGCGCCATCATATCGCGCCCGCACTCAGTATCCGGGTAGCGCACATCCCCCGGGGGGACGACCGCCCCGTACCCTCCGGTGTCGCGCTCCGCGCGACGAGATGCCAAGGAGACTGCTCGAGGGGGATATGACCGACGCATCGCGCCGGTACCGGTCCGTCCCCGGGCTCGCCGAGCTCGGGGACGGCCGTATCAGTTATTCCGAACGGATGATGCCGCTCCTGGCCGCGCTCCGTGCCCGCTTCCGCGCGGACAAGCCGTTCGAGGGGCTGTCCGTCGCCGCCTGCCTGCACGTGACGGCGGAGACGGCGGTCTTCGTCCGGGCGCTGCGCGCGGGCGGCGCGCGGGTGGCGCTCGCGGCGTCCAACCCGCTGTCCACCCAGGACGACATCGCCGCCGCGCTCGCGGCGCGCGACGGAGTCGCGGTGTTCGCCCGCGCCGGGGTGGACCGGGACACGTACTACCAGCACATCGTCGCGGCGCTCGACGCGTGCGCCGCCGGCGAATTTCCGCCGGCCCTGGACGAGCGTACGCGGCCCTGACCTGGTCATCGACGACGGCGGCGACCTGGTGTCCACGCTGCACACCGAGCGCCCGCAGTTGCTCGCCGGGTGCGCGGCGGCTGCGAGGGGACGACAACGGGCGTGCTCCGGCTGCGCCGGATGGCGGCCGACGCGACGCTCGCCTTCCCGGTGATCGCGGCGAGCGACACCCCGGTGACCAGGATCGTGGACAACACGCACGGCACCGCGCAGTCCGTCATCGACGGGCTGCTGCGCGCCAGCGGGGTGCTGCTCGCGGGCAAGACCGTGGTGGTGGCCGGGTTCGGCGCGTGCGGCGTCGGGCATCGCCGAGTCCGCCCGCGCGCTCGGCGCCCGGGTGGTGGTCACCGAGGTGGACCCGGTGCGGGCGCTCGACGCGGTGCTGCGCGGCTTCCGGGTGCTGCCGATCGCCGACGCGGCGCCGATCGGCGAGGTCTTCATCACCGCGACCGGCTCGACCGAGGTGATCACCGCCGAGCACCTGGCGGTGATGCGGGACGGCGCGATCCTCGCCAACGCCGGCCACTTCGACGTGGAGATCGACGTCCGGGCCCTGGCCGCCATGGCGGTCGCCGTCGACACCGACGTCCGCCCGCACGCCGACGCCTACGAGCTCCCCGACGGCCGCCGCCTGCTCCTGCTCGCCGAAGGCCGCGTGGTCAACCTCGTCGCCGCCGACGGCCACCCGCCCGAGGTGATGGACCTCGCGTTCGGCATCGAGGCGCTGGCCCTCGCCTGGCTGGCCGGGAACGCGGAGAAGCTGCCGCCCGGCGTCCACCAGGTCCCCGCGGACATCGACGCCGAGGCCGCCCGCCTGGTCCTCACCGCGCTCGGCACCAGGCTCGACACCCTGACCGAGGCCCAGCAGTCCTACCTGGCCAGCTGGCACCTCGGCTCCTGACCACATCGGTTTAAATCCCGCTAACTCCGGCGTCCCGGGCTTCTGGTCCGCTGGTGCCTGCGAACCGGTAGATATCCTCTAGGCCGTGGACAGAAGAGCCGGGCAAGCGATCCAGGGGGACGAAGCGGCGCGTGAGCCCGAGCGAGCAGCCGACGGCGCGCGTCCCGGGGCGGCGGCGCAATCCTGGCTGCCCGGCCGGCGCGCCATCACCGTCTGGTTCGCGATTTTCACGGTGTATGCGGGCGCGGAGATCTTTACCAGGCACGCCGACGGCACCTGGGGTGCCTGGGCCTGCGGCGGCTACGCGGTGACCACCGTCCTCCTGCTGGTGACGAGGAACTGGCTGGCCCCGATGGCCGCCGCCATCGCCGGAGCGTTCCTGGCGCCGCTGGTCTGGATGATCCTCAAGGTCCCCGACACGTCGACCGCCGAGGTCGTGGTCATCAACCGGTCGGCGGACTACCTGGCCAAGCACGGCACGCCGTACCTGCCGCCCAGCCTCATCACGGACTGGCAGCACTACAACCCGTACCTGCCGCTGATGGAGTTGTTCGGCCTGCCGCGCGAGGCGGGCTTCCCCGGGCTGCTCGGCGACCCGAGGATCTGGACCTCGCTGGTCACCGTGGCCGCGCTCACCGCGGCCTTCGCCCTCGTGCTCGCCAGGCAGCGGGCCAGGACCACCGCCGGTCGGTGGCGGTCCTCGCCGCGATCTCGGTCGCCTCGCCGCTCGTCGCCTTTCCGCTGACGGTCGGCGTCACCGACCCGCCGATCATCGCGCTCACCTGCCTGACCCTCGCCCTTGCCGCGCGCCGTCAGTTCGTCCGCGCGGCGCTGATCCTCGCCGTGGCCTGCGCGATGAAATCCACCGCCTGGGCCGTGGTCCCGGTGCTGGCGGTCATGGCCTGGGTCCGCGACTCTCACCGGGCCGCGGTCAAATTCACCGGGACCGTCGTCGGCGCCGCCGTCCTGCTCGCGCTTGCCGCGGCGCCGAACGCACTCGCCACCCCCGGTGCCATCAAGCAGAACCTCATCGACTACCCGCTTGGCAGCTCCAAGTTCAAGACGGTGGCGGCCAGCCCGCTCCCCGGCCACCTCATCTCCCAGTTCGGCCACGGGGGCCGCCTGACCGTGGACGCGCTCCTGGCGCTCGCGCTCATCGCGTTCGCCGCCTGGCTGCTCGCCCGCCCGCCGCGTGACGCGCGGGACGCCACGGTCCGCCTCGTCGTCCTGTACACGGCCTTGTTCACTCTCGCGCCGTCGACCAGGTACGGCTATTACGCCTACCCCCTCGCGCTGGCCGGCTGGCTTGCCCTCACCAGGGGGCCTAGGGAAGGCGCCAGTCGACCGGGTCGGCGCCCTGGTTCTGCAGGAGCTGGTCGGCCCGGCTGAACGGCCGTGTCCCGAAAAATCCGTTATGCGCGGACATCGGGCTCGGGTGTGCGGACTCGATGCGCGGGATGCTGCCGAGCAGCGGGGCGAGGTTCCTGGCGTCGCGACCCCACAAGATGGCGACCAGCGGCGTGTCCCGCTTCGCGAGGGCGCGGATCGCCTGCTCGGTTACCTCTTCCCAGCCCTTGCCCCGGTGGCTGCCGGGCTTGCCCGGCTCGACGGTGAGCACCCGGTTGAGCAGCAGCACGCCCCGTTCGGTCCACGGCGTCAGGTCGCCGTTTGACGGTGCCGGATAGCCAAGGTCGTCGGAGTACTCGCGGAAGATGTTGACCAGCGAGCCCGGCAGTCGCTTGACGCCCGGGTCGACCGAGAAGCTGAGGCCGACCGGATGGCCGGGCGTGGGATACGGATCCTGGCCGACGATCAGCACCCGCACGTCGGCGAACGGCTGCTTGAATGCGCGCAGCACCCGGTCACCCGCGGGCAGGTACCTCTTGCCCTCGGCGATCTGCTCGCGCAGGAACACGCCAACCTGCGCGATCTGGTCCTCAACCGGGGCGAGCGCATCCGCCCAGCCCGCTTCAACGATGTTGCTCAACGGCTCAGACATGCCCAGAAAATAGCGCAGACGCCCGACCGAACCGGGGGCAAGGCAGCGGGGAGAACGCTGTGCGCCCGGCAGCAGGCTGCCGGGCGCCAGAAGCTGGTGCCTTGCTACCAGCCCTGGTTCTGGCCCTGGTTCTGATTCTGGTCCTGGTTAGGATCCTGATTCTGGTCGTAGCCGTCCTGCTGGCCGGGATCCGTGTTCGGGTCCTGGTAACCCCCCTGTTGGCTGGGGTCCTGGTACCCGCCCGGTTGGCCCTGATCCTGGTCGCCGCCGCCCTGGCTGGAGTCGTAGCCACCCTGGTTGTGGTCTTGGTATCCGCTCTGCTGATCCTGGCTCTGGTAGCCGCCCTGACTGGAGTCGTAGCCGCCCTGGCTCTGGTCCTGATAGCCGCCGCCCTGCTGGCTCTGGTCCTGGTCGCCGCCGCCCTGGGCGGGGTCGTAGCCGCCGCCCTGCTGGCCGATCATGTTCTGGGCGGTCTGCATGTCCTGGCCGGATCTGGCCGCCGCCGGACTGGCCTGCCGCTGTGCCAGGTTGGGTCCTTCTCGGCCATGTTCTCGGCTTCGTTCTCGGCCTTGTCGAAGATGCCCATGATCCTCCCCGATGCTTTCCCGAATGCCCGGCGATTTGCCGACATTCCAGTTTTCACGCCTGAACGCAGGCGTCTAGCCCACGTACCCACGGCGTCGGCGTCTACCCGTTCGAGCACGTCAGCAACTCATAGGTTTTCGCTCAGGATCGGGCCTGATTCTTATACGTCGGGATTTTTGCCGTCTGCCGAGGCTCCGGGCACATGCATTAGGGTTCAGCGGCCATCCTGGCGAAATGGGTGTTATGTGGTCCTTGCCCGGTGCCGGGCCGGTCACATCGCCAGGTTGGAAAATTCTTTACATTTATGACTAGAAATAGGTATATGGCCAGTATTGTCCGTGATAATAGATCGGGCCGGGGTCGCGGGCTGCGCCCTCCCGGCCGGGAGTTCGACGGGTGCGAGTTCGACTGGCTGCGCCCTGTGCCTGGTAAACGGGCTCCTGGGTGGTGCGGACCTGGTAAAAAGGGGGTAACCTGCGCATGCGAGCGCAGGTCATCAGCGATAGACGTTACCGTCTGTCGTCGTGGGTGCTCTGCTTGGAGCCAGACACATGGAACGATGGGGCGCATGAAAGGACGTGTGCTGGTCGTCGATGACGACGCGGCGCTCGCGGAGATGCTTGGCATCGTGCTCCGCGGTGAGGGGTTTGAGCCGACATTCGTTGCGGACGGAGACAAGGCACTTGACGCCTTCCGCGACACTCGGCCAGATCTTGTGTTGCTTGACCTAATGCTCCCTGGTTCCGATGGCATCGACGTATGCCGCCAGATCAGGGGCGAGTCGGGTGTGCCGATCGTGATGCTGACCGCCAAAACCGACACCGTGGACGTCGTCCTCGGCCTCGAATCGGGTGCGGATGACTACATCCAAAAGCCGTTCAAGTCGAAGGAACTCGTCGCCAGGATCAGGGCGCGGCTGCGGCGCACGGACGAGCCGGCGCCCGAGATGCTGCAGATCGGTGACGTGGCCATCGACGTGGCCGGTCACTCGGTCAAGCGCAACGGCGAGACGCTGAGCCTTACGCCGCTCGAGTTCGACCTGCTCGTCGCGCTCGCGCGCAAGCCGCGGCAGGTGTTTACCCGCGAGGTGCTGCTCGAGCAGGTCTGGGGCTACCGGCACGCCGCGGACACGCGCCTGGTGAACGTGCACGTGCAGCGGCTGCGGGCCAAGATCGAGCAGGACCCTGAGCACCCGGACATCGTCGTCACGGTGCGCGGCGTCGGCTACAAGGCGGGACCTGGCTGATCGACATATGGAGCAGCGGTCTGCGATAAGGGACCAGCGCGACCAGCCGGATGTGCGTGAAGCATGGGAGATGGCACTCCGGCGCAAGAAATGGGTGCGCTGGTTTGTCAGTTGGCTCCCGCATCGGCTGACAATTGCCATCCGCACCCTGCTGCGCCTGGAACACCTGGCCATCGCGAAGCTCAAGCAGCGCTGGCGGCGGTCGCTGCAACTGCGAGTGGTCGGTACCACTCTGGTGATTTCCGCCACGGTAATCGCGGTGCTCGGCTTCTTCCTCACCGAGCAGATCGCCGGCGGTCTGGTGCACAACGCGGAGACCTCGGCGCAGGCACAGGCGCTGTCGGGCCTGAGCACCGCCCAGTCGCAGGCTGACCTGACCACGCCGCTAGTCAGCGGGCAGGGGCAGGTCGCGATGCAGGTCATGGGGTCGATCGCTCGGCTCCTGCAGCCGACGAGCGGCACGGCCGGCTACAGCGTGGCAGTCGGGCTGAAGGCCGACCTGGCCGACAAGCCGGGCTTCCCGCGCTGGGCGGCCGGCTTCGACGCCGACGCGACGCTCCCGCCGAACCTGTTGTCCGGTGTCCAGGCAGAACAGATTGCCCAGGAGCAAGGCAAGTCGGCGAACCTGCTGTACTCGTGCCCACCACGCTGTTCCTCACCGCCGGCGGACCGGGCACGCCGGCGATCGCGTTCGGCGTGCCGCTCAGCAACTCCTACCAGCTGTACTTCGTGTTCCCGCTCACCGAGGAGCAGCAGACCCTGCAGCTCGTCCAGACGACGCTTGTCGGCGTGGGGATCGCCCTGGTGGTGCTGCTCGCGGCGATCGCCTCGCTGGTGACCCGCTGGGTGGTGCTTCCGGTGCGGCACGCGGCGCGGGCCGCCCAGCGACTGTCCGCGGGCCAGCTTGAGGAGCGGATGGTCGTCGGCGGGGCCGATGACCTCGCCGCGCTCGCCACCTCGTTCAACGACATGGCCGCCAGCCTCCAGGAGAAGCTGCACCAGCTTGAGGAGCTGTCCAAGGTGCAGCGCCAGTTCGTCTCCGACGTCTCGCATGAGCTGAGAACACCGATGACGACGATCAGGATGGCCGCGGAGATCCTCTTCGAGTCGCGCGAGGAGCTCGACGCGGCCGCCGCGCGCAGCACCGAGCTGCTGCAGAGCCAGATCGAGCGGTTCGAGACCCTGCTAACCGACCTGCTTGAGATGAGCAGGCACGACTCGAATGTCGCGACGCTTGACGCCGAGCCGGCGGACCTGTGCGACATCGTGCGCAGGAGCGCGGACGACGCGCAGCAGCTCGCGGAGCGCCGAGGCTGCCGCATCGAGTTCCGGCTGCCCGTGCAGGCCTGCCTGGCCGAGGTGGACCGGCGCCGGGTGGAACGGATCCTGCGCAACCTGCTCGTCAACGCGGTGGAGCACGGCGAGGGACGCGACGTCGTGGTGACCGTGGCGGCGGATAGCGACGCGGCGGCCATAGCGGTTCGTGATCACGGCGTCGGGCTCAAGCCGGGGGAAGAGCAGAAGGTCTTCGAGCGGTTCTGGCGCGCTGACCCGGCCCGCGCGCGGACGACCGGTGGTACCGGGCTCGGCCTGTCCATCGCGCTTGAAGACGCCCGGTTGCACGGCGGCTGGCTGCAGGCCTGGGGCGAGGTGGGCCGGGGCTCGGTATTCAGGCTCACCCTGCCGAGGGCGGCGGGCCAGCCCATCGCGGGCTCGCCGCTGCCGCTCGCGCCCGATGAGGCGGAAGTCATCACCAGTTCGGTCACCACGCTGGAAGCGGACCTGTCAGGCGGTCCCCGTGCGTAGGCCGCCCGTATCCTGGCCGCCCGCGTCCCGGTCGCGCAGGGCTTGGCCGGTAACCGCCGTGCTCATCGTCGCCGGGCTGACCGTCACCGGATGCGTGTCGATGCCGACCGGCGGGCCGGTGGTCTCCTATCCGGTGACCCAGGCGACGGGTGCGCAGGGCCAGCCCAACGTGCAGATCCAGCCGCAGCCGCCGGGTGCCAACTGGTCGCCGGAAGAGATCGTCGAGGGATTCCTCGCCGCGTCCGCCAGCTACGGCAATTACACCCAGGTGGTGCGCGAGTACCTGACCCCTGAGGAAAACAAGGCGTGGGAACCGTCCTGGTCAGCGGTCGTCTACAAGAGCGGCCCGACGCCCACGGAACCGACGTACTTCCCAGCGGGGAAGAACCCGACGATGGCGACGGTGGGGATCGCCGGCAACGTCCAGGCAAGTCTGCTCGGGAACGGCAGCTACTCCGTGCTCGTCACCGGGTGGCTCACCGGACACGTCGGAGCCATCCTTCGATCTGACCAAGGTCGGCAGCCAGTGGCGGATCTCGTCCGCGCCGGACGAACTGCTCCTTACCAGCGACTCGTTCGACAACGACTACCAGCTCCGCAACCTCTACTTCTTCGATCCGCTGAACCGGTACCTCGTTCCCGACCCGGTCTACGTGCCCGTGCCCGCCAAGCAGGATCAGCTGATGGACGGGCTGGTCAATGAGCTGATCGCGCCGCCGAAGGACTGGCTGTCCGGCGGGGCCACGAAGACCGCCTTCCCGCAGGGCACCAAGGTCACCGGCGTCGCGCTGAACGGCGTGACCGCGGTTGTCAACCTCACGGGCACGCTCATCGGCAAGGCAAGCGATCAGGCAAGCAGTCAGGTCATGGAGCAGGTCTCGGCGCAGCTGTTTTCGACGCTGTCCGTCGCCGCTTCGAGCGGCTCGACCGGCCAGGGGGTGCAGTCGGTCGAGGTCGTGGTGAACGGCAAGCCCTGGACTCCGCCTGACGGCCAGGGCGCCCGGTGCAGACGTCGTCCGGGTGGTCCCCGGCGTCCGGGACGGGCAATAGGTTCTACTACGTAAACAGCGCGGGCTACCTGACCAGCGCCGCGGCCAGCGGAGGCAAGCCGGTCACCGTGCGAAAACTTGGCCCCGGCTACACCAAGATCGTGGTCTCGGCCGACGGCACGTACCTGGCCGCGCTCCAGGGCACCACGCTCTACACGGGCCCGATCGACGGTTCCCTGACCAAGCGGGGCAGCGGCTACGTGACGATGAGCTGGGACGCGAACGACGACCTGTGGGCGTCGCAGGGCACGCAGACCTATATGTTCCGTGGCGCGGCGAACCCGCGCATGCTCAACAGCGCGCAGAACGATCAGCAGGCGCTTTCCCAGAAGGTCCCGGTGGACGTGGTGCCGATCACGGCGCTGCTCGACGAGCCGATCACGGCGCTCCAGATCGCGCCCGACGGCGTCCGCGTGGCGATCGTCGTGGGCGGTGACGAGCTGACCTTCGGTGCCATTTCCCGGCCGTCGGGTCGGCATCCGCAGGATCACGCTCTCCACGAGTCCAGATCCAGCCGGCCCAGGTCGACAACTTCCCCGCGCTGACCTGGTACGGCCCCGATAACGTCATCGCGCTGGCCGAGCCGGGGTACTCGGTGACCGAGTACCCCGTGAGCGGCGGTACCCCCACGTCCATCCAGGCCGACCCCGGCATGCAGACCATCACGGCAAGTTCTCCCAACCAGCCGCTGATCGCCAGCTTGCGGAACGGCCAGTTGGTGGCGGACAACGCACTCGGCGGCTCCTGGATGCCGATAAGCAGCGGCAACACGCCGGCCAGCGGCGGTTCCCCGGCCTATCCAGGCTGACCGCAACCTTGGCTGTTCATGAGAACTCGCAGGGTTGCGTTCGTTATAAGTCTGTTATGTAGCGGTTCGAGAGTAATGTCTAGCCTGACATTTCGTCCGGTAAGAGCTAGCGTTCATCCATGGCACTCGCCCGGGCCCGTGGTTGCGCCGGACAGACCCGCAGAGCCGCGCTGGCGGCAAGCGGGTCTCGCAGGCAAGCCGATGCCAGCCGCAGGCGAAGCGGTCCACGTAAGGCGACTTCTCGTCGTCCGATCACGGTGCGGCTTAGAAGTAAGTCCTGCCCCGCCGGGGGGCACATGACGCCCCCCGATCCCGGGAGAAGGGCAGTAGTGGCCATGGAGGCTGCGAACCCCTCAGCAGGCGGATGTGGGGTCGAAGACCAGGTCGGCCGGGCGAGTGCCTACCCCAGCCTCTATGTCCTGCTCTGGCCGGAGGGTCGGGCCGCAGCGGCAGGACAAGAGGATTCGCTACACCTAATCAACGCCTAAGGGGATCGAGATGGAAATCACCTTCAAAGGCAGGCACACCAGCGTTCCCGAGCGCTTCCGTAGGCACGCAAGCGCAAAGCTGGCCAAGCTAGAGAAGCTCGATCACAACGCGATTCGTATCGACGTCGAGGTGTCGACGGAGCGCAACCCAAGGCAGGCCGACCGGAGTGAGCGGGTAGAGCTCACGATCAGATCGCGAGGCCCGGCCATCAGGGCCGAAGCGGCGGCGGACGACCGTTACGCCGCTCTCGACCTAGCGTTCGCCAAGCTCGAAGGCCGGCTGCGGAAGGCGGCCGAGCGGCGCAAGGTCAGGCGCGGTGACGTAACCGTGCGCTCCACCGACGCTCTCGCGGCGGTGGCCGCGGTGCCCGCGGACGCGACCGCCGTGGCGGCGGAGTCGGCCGCCCTGGCGGGCGTCGACATCCCGGCGATCCCGCAGCCCGACGACGCGGCCATGCTGGACGGCACTCCGGTCGGCCGCCGGAACGGCAAGGCGAACGGCAAACCGGGCGCCAGAATGGCCGCGAAGGTGGGCGCCAGGCCAAGCGGCCAGCGCCGTTCCGAGGCCGTGGTGCCGCTCCCGGCGCTCCCCGAAGACAACAGGCGGCCTCACCGACCGCGACTTCGATGGCTTCCGTGACGAGGCCGAGGCCGAGGCGTCCGTCTCCGGGGTGCTGCCGATGCAGATGGTGGGCGACGGCCCGCTGATCGTCAGGGAGAAGTTCCACGCCTCGCATCCGATGACGATCGACGACGCGCTCCTCGAGATGGAACTCGTCGGCCACGACTTCTTCGCCTACCACGACAGTCACTGCGGCAAGTTCAGCGTCGTCTACCGCCGCCGTGGCTACGACTACGGCGTTATCCGCTGTCGAGGCTACGGTGGACGGATGTAAGAGCGGGTTCCGCGTGCTGCCCCGGCTGGCACTGCCGGGGCAGTACGCGTAGCTTTAGTGACATGTCCTATCCTGTGCGTGAACTGCGAACGCTGCGGAAGGAGCGGCCGTGACCGAG
This sequence comes from uncultured Actinomycetota bacterium, assembly GCA_963785645.1. GTDB lineage: Bacteria > Actinomycetota > Actinomycetes > Streptosporangiales > Streptosporangiaceae > Trebonia. The sequence continues at coordinate 432,888 of CAWAWG010000006.1, read as the reverse complement.
CGGTCTATTACGGCCAAGAAGAAAATGCGCCCGAGGTCCCAGCACCTTCCGCCCCGATGGCATCCGATCCAGGGACGGGCTCGGACCCGATCCGGGTTCTGATCGCGGACGATCACGCCCTGTTCCGCCGGGGCCTGGAGATGGTCCTGCAGGGGGAAGCGGGCCTTGAGCTGGTCGGGCAGGCGTCCGACGGCCAGGAAGCGGTGAAACTCGCCGGCGAGGTCGTGCCCGACGTCGTGCTGATGGACATCCGGATGCCCAAGATGACCGGCATCGAGGCGGCCCGCCAGATGAAGGAGGTCGCCCCGTCGGCCAAGATCGTGATCCTCACGATCAGCGACGAGGATGACGACCTGTTCGAGGCGATCCGTGCGGGCGCGAGCGGCTACCTGCTCAAGGACATCCCGCTCGACGAGCTGGCCGACTCGGTCCGCTCCGTGCACGGCGGCCAGTCCCTCATCAACCCGTCGATGGCGGGCAAGCTGCTCACCGAGTTCGCGACCCTGGCCCGCAGGGACGCCGAGGAGAGCCGGCCAAGCACGCGCCCGCGCCGAAGCTGACCGAGCGCGAGATGGAGGTGCTCCGCCTGGTGGCGCGCGGCATGAACAACCGCGACATCGCCAAGGAGCTGTTCATCTCGGAGAACACCGTGAAGAACCACGTGCGGAACCTCCTGGAGAAGCTGCAGATCCACTCCCGGATGGAAGCGGTGATGATCGCGGTCCGCGAGAAGCTGATCGAGATCAGCTAGCTGTCTCCAAGATCAAAATCTGGATCATTCCGAACGGGTCCGTGTTTCACGCTTACCGCGTCCCATGACTGTGGAGCAGGGGCCGGGAGGATCGCCCGCGCGCTCGTCGGCCCACGATGAACCCCGATCGTGGGCCGAAGCCGCGCGGGCTCACCTCACCGGCCCCCACTCCTTTTCTCCGGTTTGCAGACCCAGCGACGCTCGTAACCCCTTCCAGCAGGCTGACGCCGGACGTGTCGGCGGCAATCTGCCCGGGCGTCCCATTGCTCGCGACCGTGCTCTGGAGAAGCGCTCAAGAACTGAACGTCAGGGTGCTGCCGCGAACCTGGATGCCAAAGGTTGAACCCTCGGGCGCTGACGCGAGCCCTCAGACGGCCATTGAGCCCCTTCAGGGCTGCCGCAGACGTGATCGGCAGCCTTGGGGAGAGAGGTGTACCGATTTTGGGGGGCACAGAACCGGACATGTCGGGCGGGATTGCGTGCGAAACGCGGTATACCTTGCACCCTGAACCTCTGGTCAGGCGCCTAGGGCTCGCAGGGCGGTGGCGAGCGGCTGGGCTAGGGGAGATGGCTGGACTCGTTCGGTGGATACGGTTTCGCAGCCGACCCACTGGGCGGCCTCGGCTAGGGCTCGCGCCATGGGCGGGACGGCGGCGGGCTTTTCGAGGAACACGTTCCTCGCGACTAGTGTCTTGCCTTCGCGGCCGGGGTCGACCCAGCCGACGATCTGGCCGCCGGCGAGCAGCGGCATCGTGAAGTAGCCGCGCTCGCGCTTCTCCTTGGGCACGTAGGGCTCGAACAGGTGCCGGTAGCCGAACATCCGCAGCGTCCGCTTCCGGTCCCAGATCAGCGAGTCGAACGGCGACAGCAGCGCCGTGCGGTGCGTGCCGCGGCCGCCCGCGTCGAGCCAGGCCAGCGCCGCCGGGTCGGCCCAGGCCGTGCCGGCTGCTTGCCGCCGGGCACGGTCACCGGGAACAGCCCGGCCGCCGCGGCGGCCTCGTCGAGCGCCGCGCCGTCCGCGCAGGTGCAGCCCGTACCCGTTGAGCCGCTGGTACTCGATGAAGTCCGCGTGGGTCGCCACGCCGAGCGCCCGCGGCGACCGTGCCGACGAGGTAGGACAGGCACTCCGCGTCGGTCGGCTCGTGGTCGAGCAGTTCCTTCGGGATGACCCGCTCCGGCAGGTCGTAGACGCGCCGCCAGCCGGTGCGGCGCACGCAGACCGCCCGGCCGGTGTCGAGCAGCCACTCGGCGGCGATCTTCACCTCCGACCAGTCCCACCACGGCCCGCCCGCCTTCGCGCCGCCGAGCTGGGTCGCGGTCAGCGGCCCCTCGTCGCGCAGCCGGGCGAGCACCTGCTCGCAGGCGTCCTCGGAGACCTTGTGCCAGCGCTGCCCGCGCGCGGTGATGGCCCGCCGCCGCCAGGCGTAGTACGGCCAGTCCGCGATCGGCAGGATGCAGGCCGCGTGCGCCCAGTACTCGAACGTCGCTGGCTTCCGCTGGCAGGCCAGTACGCCTGCTCGACCGTGTCCCGGCCGACCGGGCCGAGCCGCGCGTACGCGACGAGCTCATGCGACCGCGCGAGCACGGAGATCGTGTCGAGCTGCACGGCACTGACCCGCCGCAGCACCCCGGTCACGCCGCCGCGCTTCGCGCCGGCCCCGAGAAATCCCTGCGCGTAAAGGGTAAGCCGCCGCACCTCGTCCGCGCTCAGCGCGGTCATCCCCCGGGGGGACGACTCCGCTGCGGCCTCACCGGGAAACGAGTCCCCGCACCCCGCTGTTGCCTCCCGGGGGGACGAGCCCCCGTCTCCCTCGGTGTCCGGACCAGCTTCTGCATGATCGTCCCGAACGGGCGCGGCTGACTCTCCCACGCCAATGACTCTAGCGGCGGGGTCCGACATTCGAGCGGGGTATCGTAAGGGGACGAACCCCGTCCCCCGGACAACTTCAGGTAACTGCGGAACGTTAGTGCCAGTCCGACGTTAATACCAGTCCGTGTTCATCGCCTTGGAGAACGCGAGGATGAGGCAGCCGACGATCGCGACGCCGGCCCCGACCCAGAAGAGGAGCCAGTGCGGGCTGGGGACCATCGCGATGCCGCCGATGATGAAGCCGATGATGACGACCGAGGTCCCGACCCAGGAGATGGGCCTGCCCGGAGTTGTGCCCCGAGTGTTCGGGGCCATGCGCCAGCGCTCCCGTGGTGCCCGTGCCCTCCACGGTGCCTGTTGCCTGCTCGGCCACGACTCCTCCTTCAACCCAAGGCCTGCCTATGCTGAGGTTGTCACGAAAATACCGCAACAACGTCGCGGACTCGGTAGCGGGCCCCCATCTCGCCTACGATGGCAGTTGAAGCTTGTTCGTTGATCCCACATCCGATGAGTACTGCCGCAAGGAGCACGACGAAAAGTGCCTTCGATCCTAGATAGCATCCTTCGCGCCGGCGAAGGCAAGATCCTGCGTCAACTCAAGCGGATCAGCGAGCAGATCAACTCCGTTGAGGACGACTTCGTCGCGATGAGCGACGCCGATCTGCGCGCGATGACCGGACGAGTTCAAGCAGCGGCTCGCGGACGGCGAGACGCTCGACGACATCCTCCCCGAGGCGTTCGCCACGGTCCGCGAGGCGGCGCGGCGCACGCTCGGCCAGCGCGCCTTCGACGTGCAGCTCATGGGCGGCGCGGCGCTGCACCTCGGCAACATCGCCGAGATGCGCACTGGTGAGGGCAAGACGCTCACCGGCGTCTTCCCCGCCTACCTGAACGCGCTTTCCGGCAAGGGCGTGCACGTCGTCACGACCAACGACTACCTGGCCAAGCGCGACTCCGAGTGGATGGGCCGGGTGCACCGCTTCCTCGGCCTTGAGGTCGGGGTCATCCTGGCCGACATGACGCCGGCCGAGCGGAACAAGGCCTACGCGGCCGACGTCACCTACGGGACGAACAACGAGTTCGGCTTCGACTACCTCCGCGACAACATGTCGTGGTCGCTCGAAGAGTGCGTGCAGCGCGGCCACAACTTCGCGATCGTCGACGAGGTGGACTCGATCCTCGTCGACGAGGCGCGGACCCCGCTGATCATCTCGGGTCCGGCCGAGCAGAACTCCCGCTGGTACACCGAGTTCGCCAAGATCGCGCCCAAGCTGCGGCGGGTGCGGGACGAAGAGCTACAGGACGGCGACTACGAGGTCGACGAGAAGAAGCAGACCGTCGGCATCCTTGAGTCCGGCGTCGAGAAGGTCGAGGACTGACCTCGGCATCGACAACCTCTATGACCCGGTCAACACGCCGCTCGTGTCCTTCCTGAACAACTCGCTCAAGGCCAAGGAACTGTTCAAGAAGGACAAGGACTACGTCGTGATGAACGGCGAGGTCCTGATCGTGGACGAGTTCACCGGCCGCATCCTGCACGGCCGCCGGTACAACGAGGGCATGCACCAGGCCATCGAGGCCAAGGAAGGCGTGCAGATCAAGGACGAGAACCAGACGTTCGCCACGATCACGCTGCAGAACTACTTCCGGCTCTACGACAAGCTCGCGGGCATGACCGGCACGGCGATGACCGAGGCCGCCGAGTTCATGCAGATCTACAAGCTCGGCGTCGTCCCGATCCCGACCAACAAGCCGATGATCCGCGCCGACGAGACGGACGTGATCTACCAGACCGCGCAGGCCAAGTTCGACGCGGTGGTCGAGGACATCGCGGAGCGGCACGCGGAGGGGCAGCCGGTCCTGGTCGGCACGGTGAGCGTGGAGAAGTCCGAGATCCTCTCGGTGATGCTCAAGCGGCGCGGCATCCAGCACCACGTGCTGAACGCCAAGTACCACGAGCAGGAAGCGATGATCATCGCCCAGTCCGGGCGGCTCGGCGCGGTCACGGTGGCGACGAACATGGCGGGCCGTGGCACCGACATCATGCTCGGCGGCAACCCCGAGTTCATCGCCGACCTTGAGCTGCACCAGCGCGGCCTGTCGCCGGTCGACACCCCGGAGGACTACGAGGCCGCGTGGCCGGAGGCGGTCGCCAAGGCGAAGGCGGCGGTCGCGGCGGAGCACGAGCAGGTCGTGGAGGCCGGCGGGCTCTACGTGCTCGGCACCGAGCGGCACGAGTCGCGGCGGATCGACAACCAGCTGCGCGGCCGGTCCGGGCGGCAGGGCGACCCGGGCAAGTCCCGGTTCTACCTGTCCCTCGAAGACGACCTGATGCGGATGTTCAACTCCGAGCGCGTCGCGGCGATCATGGACCGGCTGAACATCCCGGCCGACGTCCCCGTCGAGAACTCGGTGGTCTCCCGCGCGATCAGGTCCGCGCAGTCGCAGGTCGAGTCGCAGAACTTCGAGATCCGCAAGGACGTGCTGAAGTACGACGACGTGCTCAACCGGCAGCGCCAGGTCATCTACGGCGAGCGGCGCAAGGTGCTTGAGGGCGCGGACCTGCACGAGCAGATCCGGTCCATGATCGACGAGGTGATCGCCTCCTACGTGGCCGTCGCCACCGCCGACGGGTACCCGGAGGAGTGGGACCTGGACAAGATGTGGAGGGCGTTCAAGCAGCTCTTCCCGATCACGCTGAAGACCGACACGCGTGATCGAGGAGGCGGGCGGCGACAAGTCGGGGCTGACCGCCGACCTGATCACCGAGATGGTGCAGGAGAACGCGCAGGAGGCCTACGACCGCCGCGAGGCCGAGCTCACGCCGGACCTGATGCGCGAGATCGAGCGGCGCGTCGTGCTCTCGGTCCTCGACCGCAAGTGGCGCGAGCACCTGTACGAGATGGACTACCTCCGCGAGGGCATCGGCCTGCGCGCGATGGCGCAGCGCGACCCGCTGGTCGAGTACCAGCGGGAGGGCTACGACATGTTCAACGCCATGATGGACGGCATCAAGGAAGAGTCGGTCGGGAACCTGTTCAACCTGCAGTTCGAGATCCAGGAGAACCCGATCGTCGAGGAGGTCGGCCCGGCGGCGCAGCTCGCGTTCGGCGGCACCCTCCCGGGTGTCACCACGGCGCCGGCGCGCCGCCAGCACCGCACCGCAGGCAGCCGCGGCAGCATCGGCGGCCCAGGCGCCGGCACCCGCCGCGCCGGCCCGCCACGCTCGGCCCGCCCGGCAGCCGGCCGGCGCCCGCGGCGCCTGAGCCGCGGCGCCGCCGGCGGCCTTCGGCCGGAAGCAGAGCCGGCCAGCAGGCGGCCGGCCGGTCCCGCGGCCGGCACGCGGCCGACGGGCGGGGCCACGCCACGGCGGCGGGCCGCGGTCAGGCGGCGACGCGCAGCAGCAGTGCCCACGTGACCGAGCGGCCGCCCCGGCGGAGGAGGTGGCCGACACGGTCCCGGAGAGACACTGGCCCGCAGCCGGTGCTTCCCGCTGGCTTTGAGCCGCACCGGCCGCGCAACCTCCAGTACTCGGCGCCGGCCGAGGGCGGCGGAGTCGAGCGGCACGGCGAGACGGCGACCGACCCGTACGCCAACGTGGGCCGCAACGACCTGTGCCCGTGCGGCTCCGGCCGCAAGTACAAGCGCTGCCACGGAGACCCCCGCCACGCCGGATAACCCGCGGCTAGCCGGCCTCGATGTCGGTGCATTGCCATGCGCTGCCGCGTGCTCAAGGCGGACGGCGAGGGCCCGGGTGCGCGGGCCGGTCACCACGACCATGGTCATCTCGATGACGTCAGGGCTGGCCTTGTGGTGAGCACGCGCAGCACTCTTGGGCTGGTGCCCGTCCCTGAAGAGGGGCATCAGGCGGTGCAGGTGCAGGCTGCCGCGCTTGGACATCCAGGGCAGCAGCTGCCGTACCGGGCGGATGCCGGCCAGCCCCTCGACGAGCAGCATCGCGAACTGCCGGGGGAGAACCGGACCGGGGTCGGGTGCGAGCGGCTGCGAGTGGCCGGGACGGTGCGGCTCGTCGGCTGGCGCCTGCTCATGGCCGAGCGGTGGCCAGACATCCGTAAGCGAGACGAGCTGGATCGCGGACGCCTCTGCGCCGGCTGGGCCGCGGGGCGCCAGGGCCGACTCTGCAAGCATTGATTTCCCCCGGAGGTCTGGACGGGCCAGTGACAACTGCTTGCGCTACATCTACTCGCCCCCACCGACATTCCGCCGGCTGAACCGCTGAGGGGGCGAGAAACACCTGCCGGCGGTCGTCGGCGGTCGCTAGGCTTTCCGCGTGGCGCAGTCTTTCCCGGGGAGACGACCCCCCACTCGGCTCGCCCGGGGGGCAACTCCCCCAAACCCCCCCGAAGCCCCGGAGAGGCAAGTTGGCTAAGGGCATGCCCAAGGACGCGGCGGTGAGCAGGTCCGCGACGCAGGCGGCCGCGAAGGGCAAGGCGTACCCGTTCACGGCCGATCCTGGCCGGGCCGCGAACATGCGCAGCAATCGCCGCGACCGACACCAAGCCCGAGATGGCGCTGCGCGCCGCGCTGCACGCGAAGGGCTACCGCTACCGCAAGGACTTCCGGCTCGACCTGCCACTGCGCCGGGTCCGGCCGGACATCGCGTTCACCAGCCGCAAGGTCGCCGTGTTCGTCGACGGCTGCTTCTGGCACGCCTGCCCCGACCACGGCAGCAAGCCGAAGAACAACGACTGGTACTGGTCGCCGAAGCTGGCCAAGAACGTCGAGCGCGACCGCGCCGCCGACGACGCCCTCGCGCAAGCCGGCTGGACAGTCGTCCGGCTCTGGGAGCACGTGCCGCTCACGGACGCCGTAACGACGGTGATCGCCGCCGTGGGAACCCCTCGATGCACCGATCTCGTACGGCCGTCGAGCGAGATGCCAACAGCAACCACAGGGTCTTAACCCCAGCCACGGCGGTCTAACCGCAACCACGGCGCGGCGCAGCCGTAGGCGATCCGGGGTATGGATCGTCTGCTGACAGCGACCACAGGGCTTTAACAGCAACCACAGGGGGGTATGGGGGGCGCGCAGCCCCCATACCGGGGGGCGCAGGGGGGTCGTCCCCCCGCAGGCAATACAGTTTCGGCCATGCGCGTCTACCTGCCCTCGACGTTGCCGGGCCTGGCCGACGTCCTCGCCAAGGGCGAGGCCGGCCCGCCACCGCTGCACGCGTTCGCGGTCACCCCGGCACTGCGTGAGGCCTACGCGAGCGGTGATGACGAGGAACTCGAGTACGTCGCGATGCTCGCGGCCGCCAAGCAGTCGCTTCGGCTGCTCGACGCCGATCCCGGCGCGCCGCGCCGCCGCGTTGTCCTCGCCGCCGATGTCCCCGACGCGCAGGTGAGCTGGCAGGCGTACGACGACGAGCCCGCCGCGGTGCTCGTCGGCGACCGCGGTCCCGGTCAAGGCGATCGCGGCCGGCCACGTCGATGAGCTCGACGCGGTGGCCGACGTGGCCGCGGCGGCCGACGCGATCGCCGCCGCCGACGCCGGTGACGACGACGCGTCCTTCACCGTCGACTCCGCCGAGGCCCACGAACTGGCCTGGTACGCCACCCAGGAACTCCAGTACCTCTACTAGTGCGCCAACCCACGAGCCCGCGGAGATTCCCGCCCGCGTTAGGTGTGGCAGCGGGCGGGGAAGGTGGCCGGCATGGACGCTGTGACGCGGGTCCCAGCCCCATTCAACGAGCCGGTCAGGCAGTACCAGCCGGGCAGCGCGGACCGCGAGGCGCTCAAGGCGCAAGATCAAGGAGCTGGCCGGGCAGCGGGCGGAGCTGACCATGACCATCGGCGGCCGGTCCGTCATGGGCTCGGGCGAGCGGGTGTCGGTCGTCCAGCCGCATAACTTCCGGCATGTCCTCGGTGAACTGGGTAATGCCACCGACGCGGACGTGACGGCGGCGATCGCCGCCGCCGGCGGTGCGGCGAAGGCCTGGCGGGGCTGTCCTTCGACGATCGCGCCGCCGTCTTCCTCCGCGCGGCCGACCTGCTGGCCGGGCCCTGGCGGGCGACGCTCAACGCCGCGACGGTCCTCGGCCAGTCGAAGTCGGTCTTCCAGGCCGAGATCGACGCCGCCTGCGAGCTGATCGACTTCTGGCGGTACAACGTCGCCTTCGCCAGGCAGCTGCTCGCCGAGCAGCCGGTGTCCGGGCCGGGCGCGTGGAACCGGATGGAGTACCGGCCGCTTGAGGGTTTCGTGCTGGCGATCACGCCGTTCAACTTCACCGCGATCGCCGGGAACCTGCCGACCGCGCCGGCGCTGCTCGGCAACGTGGTGGTCTGGAAGCCCTCGCCGACCCAGCAGCTCGCCGCCCACTACACGATGGCCCTGCTTGAGGCGGCGGGCCTGCCGCCCGGCGTGATCAACATGGTGACCGGCGACGGCCAGGCGGTCTCCCGGGTGGCGCTGTCCCACCCCGACCTCGCCGGGATCCACTTCACCGGGTCGACCGGCACCTTCCAGCACCTGTGGCGCGCCGTAGGCGAAAACATCCAGCACTTCCGCGACTACCCCCGCGCTCGTCGGCGAGACCGGCGGCAAGGACTTCGTGATCGTCCACCCGTCGGCCGACCCCGCCTCGATCGTGACCACGCTGGTCCGCGGCGCCTTCGAGTACCAGGGGCAGAAGTGCTCCGCCGCGTCCCGCGCCTACCTCCCCGCCTCGCTGTGGGCTGGGGTCAAGGACGAGCTCATCGCCACCACGCAGTCGATCGCCTACGGCGACGTGTCCGAGGACCTGTCCCTCTTCGGCGGCGCGGTGATCGATTCCCGCGCGGTGGACAAGCACCGCGGCGCGTTCGACCGGGCGCGGTCCCGCTCGTCGGTCAGCTTCCTGGCCGGCGGCGAGATCGACGACGAGACGGGCTACTTCGTCCCGCCGACGATCCTGGAGTGCGCCGACCCGGCCGACGAGGTGTTCACCACCGAGTACTTCGGCCCGATCCTCGCCGTGCACGTCTACGAGGACGCGCACTACGCCGCCATGCTCGCCCAGGCCGCCGACGCGGCGCCGTACGCGCTGACCGGCTCGATCCTCGCCACCGACCGCGTCGCGATCGCCGAGGCAGCCGAGCCAGCTGCGCTACAGCGCGGGCAATTTCTACGTCAACGACAAGCCGACCGGCGCGGTGGTCGGCCAGCAGCCGTTCGGCGGCGCCCGGGCCAGCGGCACCGACGACAAGGCAGGCTCGGTGTTCAACCTCATCCGCTGGGTCTCCGCCCGGTCCATCAAGGAGACGTTCGTCCCGCCCACCGACTACCGTTATCCGCACATGGGCTGATTCGCCGGGAGGCGACCCCCCGTCCCTCCGAAGAAGTTGCGCGCCCGATGGCAGGAACCGCTATCGCACGAGGGCGCGAGGAATTCACCGGAGGACCCGATTCACCGGCTGGTGCTGTGGAACATCGACCTGACGCTGGTCGACGTGGCGAAGGTCACCAGGGCGGCATACGCCGAGGCGTTCGCCGCGGTGACCGGCCGCCCGCTGGTCCAGTTGCCGCAGCTGGTCGGCCAGACCGAGCCGGAGATCTTCTTCGACGCACTCGGCCGCAACGGCGTCAGCCTCCGCGCGGACGGGGAGTCCGAGCAGCTGCTCGCACCGTTCGGCGCCGAGTTCGCGACGCGGCTGGCCGCCCGCAGGGACCTGCTGACCAGCGAAGGCACCCTGCTGCCGGGCGCGGCCGAGGCACTGGAGGCCGTGGCCGGGCTGCACGGCGTGGTCCAGTCGGTGCTGACCGGGTCGAGCCGCCCGAACGCCGCGCTCAAGCTCCGCGCCTTCGGCCTCGACCGGTACCTGGACCTGGCCATCGCCGGGTTCGCAGGCTCCGAGCCCTACCCGAAGGGCGCGCTGCTGCGCGCCACCCGGCTGCGGGCCGAGGAAAAATACAAGGTCACCTTCGCGGAGAAGGCGACCGTCTACGTCGCGGACTCGCCGCGCGACGTCGAGGCCGCGAAGATCGGCGGCGCGACGTCGGTAGCGGTGGCCAGCGGCCGCGCGTCCAGCGACGAGCTCCGCGACTCCGGCGCGGACCTGGTACTTCCCGACCTCACCAACCCGGCCCCCCTCATCGCCCTGCTCACGGCCTAGCCCCGGGCCAGGATCCGGCTGGTGTGGCGGGGACCTGGGCCGACGCCGAGTAACCGCACTGCCCCTATACGGGGCAAAGTCTCGGTATTAAACGCGAAAAGATCTATCTTGGGGGGATTATGCCGATAAGTCGGGTAGATCCCCCTAGGGGAAGGCCGCTGGCGCGAGTGCAGCCGGCCTGCCGCAGGGTCTCGCCGGCGGGCCGGTTCGCTTGACGGATCAGGAAATGCTCGCTTCGGGCTGTCCTGGTTCTAGGCTGTAGACAGGAGGGCATCAGGGCGCGTCCCAAGCGCCCGTCGGATGGCGGGCGGGGATGTCGGCAGAACGAGATGCGATAGAGATCCGGAACTCACGCTAGCGGCCCAGCCACGGACGCCGTGGCCTCTCGGCATGCCGATGGCCAGCACCGCCATCGGGTGAACAATGAGAGCCGGAGCCGCGGGCCCGTGTGCAGAACGGCACAATGAAGTGCCGGATCGGCCATCACGAAGGAGTGGACAGGCAATGCCGGAACGCGCGGCCGAGACCAGTCAGGTCCCGGACGACACCAGGGAGGAACTGATCGCCAAGGCGGCCAGCGAGTGGGCCGCCGCCGACGGAGGCGCAGCCAGTGCCTCGGCCGGGTTTGGGGGGGTTGCCCCCCGGGCGAGCAGAATGGAGGGCCCTCCACCCGGGAGGTGGCCGCGCCGCCGGGTGACCTCGGCCGGGCGGTAGGTGACCTGCCTGGCTTCCTCACCGCGTACTACCGGCTCGTCGCCGCTGAGGACCTGATCGCCGCGGGCGCGGCGCGGCTCGCCGCCACCGCGGCCACGCACGCCGCGCTCGGGGCCGGGCGTCCGCAGGGCCGCGCGGCCGTCAGCGTCCGCCGCGGGTCGGACACCTCGCTCACCGGAGCCGAGACCGTTGTCGACATCGTCACCGACGACATGCCGTACCTGGTCGACTCGGTGACGATGGAGCTGAACCGGCACGGAGCCGACATCCTTCTCATCGTGCACCCGGTACTCACCGTCCACCGGGACGTGGCCGGAACGGCGCACGGAACGAGCTCGGACATCGGCGCGACCGCGGCCGACCCGGACGCGGTCCGTGAGTCCTGGATGCACCTCGAGCTCGGCCATGTCGACGACACCGAACGCCTCGCCGCCGACCTGCGGCGCGTCCTCGATGACCTGCGGGTCGCGATGGAGGACCAGCGGCGCATGCGGTCGGCCGCCCGCGATCTGGTCGAGCTGCTCGCTGACGGCGGCCCGGTGGAGGCCGAGACCAGCGAACTGCTCGCCTGGCTGGCGGCCGGTCATTTCACGTTCCTGGGCTACCGCGCCTACGATCTGGTCGGCGATGAGGAGACGCGGGAGTTTAAGCCCGTGCCGGGCACCGGCCTTGGCATCCTCCGGCACGACGGCGCGGACTCGTTCGCCATCACCCCTCCGGGCAGGCACAGCAAAGAGCGGCCATGGCTTCTCGTCCTCGCCAAGTCATCCACGCTCTCGACCGTCTACCGGCCCAGCTACCTGGACTACGTGGCGGTCCGCCGGTTCAGCCAGGAGACCGGCGAGGTCGTCGGCGAGTACCGGTTCCTCGGGCTGTACACGCAGGCCGCCTACACCGAATCGGTCACCCGCATCCCGGTGCTGCGCCAGAAGGTCGACCGGGTGCTTGAGACCGCCGGGGTATCCGCCGACGGCTACGACGGGAAGGCCCTCATCGAGATCCTTGAGGGCTATCCGCGCGAAGAGCTCTTCGAGATCAGCGCTGAGCGCCTTGCTCCGATCGCCATGGCGGTGCTCGGCCTCGCGGAGCGCAAGCAGGTGCGCCTTTTCCTGCGTCCCGACCCCTACGGGCGCTACGTCTCCTGCCTGGTCTACCTGCCCAGGGACCGGTACACCACGCAGGTCCGGCTGCGCGCCCAAGAGATCCTGCGCAGCGCCTTCGGCGGAGTCTCGGTCGACTACAGCGCCATGGTGGGCAACTCGGCCCTGGCCCGGCTGCACGTCGTGGTGCACGCCGCGCCCGGCTGCCCCCTGGCCCGGGTCGACCAGGCAGCACTCCAGGCCAGCATCGCCGCCGCGATCCGCTCCTGGGACGACGACCTGGCCGCGGAGGCGCAGCGTCAGCTCGGCCCGGAGCGCGCCGCCGTGGTCCTGCAGACGTGCGCCAACAACATCCCCCAGACCTACAAGGCCGATACCACGCCGGGTGCCGCGGTGGCGGACCTGGCGGTGGTACGGCGGCTGCGCGAGGAAGCGCGCCCCGTTCGCGATCCGCCTTTCCACCATCCAGAACGAGTGCGCACGGCTCCGGGTCTTCCGGCTTTCCCCGCTCACGCTGTCCGACGTGCTCCCGCAGCTGCAACATATGGGGCTTGAGGTGCTCGATGAGCACCCGTACGAGTTCGGCCACCTCGTTGCTGATGGCGATGGCGCGCCAGCTGGAACCACGGACTCGTTCTGGATCTACGACTTCGGTATTCGCGGAAGCCAGCGCACCGTGACGGATACCGAAACCGACCGCGTGCGGGCCGAGTTCGAGGCCGCGCTGACCGCGCTGTGGCGCGGGCAGATCGAGGACGACGACTTCAACGGCCTGGTGCTGAATGCGGAGCTCACCTGGCGGCAGGTCGCGGTGCTGCGCGCGTACGCACGTTACCTGCGGCAAGCAGGGATCCAGTTCAGCCAGGCCTACCTGCAACGGGTGCTCCGGGCCAACCCGGCGATCACCAGGCTTCTGGTCCGGCTCTTCGAGTCCCGGTTCGACCCGGCGTTCCAGGGCGGGGCCGAGGAACGCTGCACGGCGATCACCGAGGAACTGCGCGGCGCGCTCGACGAGGTGGTCAGCCTCGACCACGACCGCATACTCCGCTCGTACCTGGCCCTCATCGAGGCCACCCTGCGCACCAACTACTACCAGTATCGCCCGGGGGGACGACCCCCCGTACCCCCCGACGGCGCGCCCGATGGCACAAACCGCCATGATATCGGGCGCGCGGAAGGCGACGATTTCACGGAATACCTCACGTTCAAGCTCGCCTCCGAGCTGGTGCCCGTGGTCCCGGCCCCCCGGCCGAAGTTCGAGATCTGGGTCTACTCGCCCCGGCTGGAGGCGGTGCACCTGCGGTTCGGCGCGGTCGCGCGCGGCGGCCTCCGCTGGTCGGAGCGGCCCGAGGATTTCCGCACGGAGGTACTCGGCCTGGTCAAGGCGCAAGAGGTGAAGAACTCGGTCATCGTGCCGTCCGGCGCGAAGGGCGGGTTCGTCTGCAAGCGGCTGCCCGACCCGGCCGACTCCGGCGCCTACCGGGCGGAAGTGCTCGCCTGCTACCGGACGTTCATCAGCGCGATGCTCGATGTCACCGACAACATCGTCGGCGACGCCGTGGTCCCGCCGCCCGGCGTGGTCCGGCTCGACGGGGACGACCCTTACCTGGTCGTCGCCGCCGACAAGGGAACCGCGACCTTCTCCGACGTGGCCAACGAGATCGCCGGCCGGTACGGGTACTGGCTCGGCGACGCGTTCGCCTCGGGCGGCTCCGAGGGATACGACCACAAGAAGATGGGCATCACCGCCCGCGGCGCCTGGGAGTCGGTCCGCTGGCATTTCGCCGCCCTGCGACTGAACCCGGACACCGACGACTTCACGGCCGTCGGCGTCGGTGACATGTCCGGTGACGTATTCGGCAACGGCATGCTGCTGTCGCGGCACCTGAAGCTGGTAGCCGCGTTCGATCACCGCCACGTGTTCCTTGACCCGGCACCGGACCCGGCCGCCAGCTTCGTCGAGCGGCAGCGGCTGTTTGACCTGCCCCGCTCGTCCTGGGCGGACTACGACACGGCGCTGATCTCGGCCGGCGGTGGCGTCTGGCCCCGGTCGGTGAAATCGGTGCCGGTGTCCGCGCAGGCCCGCGCCGCGCTCGGCCTCGACGCGACGGTTGCCGCCATGTCACCCGACGAGCTGATCTCCGCGATCCTGCGCGCGCCGGTCGACCTGCTGTGGAACGGCGGCATCGGGACCTACGTGAAGGCATCGAGCGAGACGCACACCGACGCGGGGGACCGGTCAAACGACGCGGTACGCGTCGACGCCTCGTCGTTGCGGGCGCGAGTGGTCGCCGAGGGCGGCAACCTCGGGCTCACCCAGGCCGCGCGGATCGAGTACGCGCTTGGCGGCGGCCTGGTGAACACCGACTTCATCGACAACTCGGCGGGCGTGGACACCTCGGACCACGAGGTCAACATCAAGATCCTGCTCGCCGGGGCGATCGCGGCCGACGAGATGCGCCCGCAGGAGCGCGGCCCGCTCCTGCACACGCTGACCGACGAGGTCGCCGAGCACGTCCTGCGGCACGACGACGGGCAGAACATGGCGCTCGCCGTCGGCCGCTTCCAGGCCCCCCGTCTGCTCCACGTCCACGGCCGGTACATACGCCAGCTCCTGCGGGCTAACCGGGTGTCGCTGGAGACCGACGGGCTGCCTGATGAGAAGGAGATCGCGGCGCGGCGGTCGGCCGGCACCGGGCTCACCACGCCCGAACTCGCGGTGCTGCTCGCCCACACCAAGATCGCGGCGGGCCAGGAGGTGCTCGCCTCTGACCTGCCGGACGACCCGTGTCTGCGGTTCGCCCTCGCCGATTACTTCCCGGCACCGCTGCGTGAACGGTTCGCGGACCAGCTCGGCGCGCACCGGCTGCGCCGGGAAATCATCACCACCTCGGTGATCAACGACATGATCGACACCGGAGGATCGACGTTCCTTTTCCGGCTCGGCGAGGAGACCGGTCTGCCGGTGCCCGACATCACCAGGGCCTGGCTGGTCGCCCGGGAGGTCTTCGGCATGCGGGTCTTCTGGCAGCAGGTCGAGGCGCTGGTCGGCCACGCGGACGTGGACGCGCGGATCGCGGTCGTCCTTGAGGCACGCAAGCTCATGGAACGAGCCACGCGCTGGCTGCTCATGAACAGGCGGCCCCCGTTCGGGATCGAGGAGACGGTTACCTTCCTCAGCGCAGGCGTCGGCACGGTCCGTTCCGCGATCCCCAAGCTGCTCTCCGGGCGTGACATGACCGGCTTCGAGGAGCGGCGGGCCTCCTTTGCCAGCCAGGGGGTACCGGCGGGACTGGCCGATGAGGTCGCGGCGATGGTGCCGTCCTACTCCGCGTTCGACATCGTGACGAGTGCGGCGGCGACCGGGCACGGCGTGGAAGAGACGGCGGCGGTGTACTTCCGGCTGGCCGAGCGGCTCCAACTCGGCAGGCTGCGCGACCTCATCGTCGCCCTGCCGCGTGACGACCGCTGGTCATCGGTGGCCCGGTCGGCGCTGCGGGACGACCTCTACTCGGCGCACGCCGCACTGACCAGGGACGTGCTCGCCGCCGGTGCCTCCGGCACCGGCCTGACCGGTGCCTGGGCCGTCGCCGGGTCGACGGGGACCGCCTCGGATCGGCTCGCCGCATGGGAGGCCCAGAACGCATCCGCCGTCTCCCGCGCGGCGGCGACCCTCGCCGAGATCTGGGAGAGCAACCGGTTCACCTTCACCACCTTGTCGGTGGCGGTGCGGGTAATCCGAACCCTTATCGCCCCCAGTCCTTAGGGTTTGCAGAACCAAGATCAAAATCAGGGTCAGTCCGAACGGGTTCGTGTTTCACCAAGACGCGTTCCATGACTGTGAGGAGCGGGGGCGGAGGGGATCGCCGCGCGCTCGTCTGGCCGCCCGTCAACCCCAATGGGCGTCCAGAAGGCGCGCGGCTCACCCCCAGCCCCCGCTCCTCCTGGACACCGGGGTAGAGCGCAGCGCACGCATCTGCTTCGTCGCGCTGCCGCTGACATAGGAGAGTCGGCGTTCCATGTCAGGGCTGCCGCTGACCTGACTGGGGTCAGCAACCTCTGTAGCGCGCTGCCGCAGACACAAGGGGATCAAGCAACTCTTGTCCGGCTGCCGCGTAGGTAGCGGGTTCAGGAGTCCCCTAGGTTGCTAACGCTGGCGTGTCAGGTTCAGCATCTTTTTCATGGTGCTGCCGCATGCCAACGGGACCTGGAGTCTCTTGCCTGTGCTGCCGCATACGCTTCGGGCTCGGCAGTCGGTTAGTCCCGGCCTGGCGTAGGGCCATTTCGTGCTGGACATATCTCCATGAAACGGGCGCTTGAGCTGCGCTAAGTGGCCCCATGTCTGGCGGCTAGGACGCTGAGGCGCTGGTTAGGCCGCCGCCTATGGCTATGAGCTGGAGCTTGGCGTTGGCCTGCGGGGGGTCGAGGGCTGCGAAGGAGAGTTCCTGGTCTGACGAGAGCTGGACCCGGGGGGCGGGCTGGCTGGCGGGGAGCAGCATTTGCAGGGGGAGGGGGACCTGGATCGGGGGGCCCGGGTGGATCGGGTTGGCCTTGTTGATCTCGTCGGGGACGGCGACGGTTGCGGTCAGGGTCATCGCGTAGAAGACCAGGGCGCCGCCGGCGGCTGTGCGCAGCGCGAATTCGGGGAGGCTGGAGCCGTCTAGCTCCCATTGATAGACGTCGCCGCGCGGGGCGGTCATGCCGTCGGCGTGGTTGCGGGCGGCGGAGTACAAGCCGGTGGTGAGCGGGCCGGCCGCTACCGCCTTGGCGGCCGCGCTGGCGGGGCCGTCGTCGACGACGGCGGCCTGGAGCGCACCAGCGTCATCGGGTTGCGCCAGCAGGGCAGCATCCGAGAGCGGCACCGCCGGCACGTATCCAGCGCTGTCCGTCGCCAGCTTGGGCAGCGTCACCCCCGCGGGAAGCTGGGAGACGCTGGCGAGCAGCCACGGTGCCCCCGCACGGGCCTGCGAGAACAGCATGAGTACCGGGCCGTCTGGCGGTACCTGTGAGCCGCCGGGGCCGGTGGCCGCCGAACTGGCAATTCGGGATGTGCCCACGGGTGACGTGCCCGGCAAGGTCCGCGAGGCAGAAGCGACGAAGAAGCGCGGGTAGCCAGCCGCCTGCGGCAAGTAGAACGTGGGCGGGCCGTACGTGTAGACGCCCGGGGCGGGAGTGATGGTGAGCGAACTCTTGTACGCGCCCTGGCCGCTGGCCCCGGTGCCGTTCCTGGTGACGCTGTGGCTTGCGCGGGTTGCGGCCAGTACGGCGCGCTCGACGCCGGTGACCAGCGAAAGCAAGGGAGGTGAGGAGCGGGGCGCGGCCGGTCCGGCCGTGGCGGCGACGTAGCGGTCGAAGATCTGGCGGGCCTGGGCGGCGGTGACGGCGGGCGCGGCGGGCCGACCGGAAGCGCTGGTGCTCGCGGCGTGTCCGGTCGTGTTCACGGTCTGGGCCGGCGCCGACAGGCAGCCCGCGGCGGCAAGGGCGGTGGCCAGGCCGACTACCGGGCCGAAGATCAGCCGGCGCCCGCCCGTCCAGTGCTTCCTAGATGCCACGACGAGGAGAATACCCGCCTGTCTGCGGGAGACCGGTGCGGCACAGGGCTCTTGAATACGCTGAGGGGGCTGTATTCGCGTAGGCTTTCCGGCATGGCAGCTACCGATCCCGCCGATGAGATATCGGAACTGTCGTCCAAGCTCGACACCATCGAGGCCGTAGTCGATCCTGAGGCGATGCGCACCGAGGTCATGGACCTGCGTGAGCAGGCGGCTGACCCGTCGCTCTGGGAGGATCAGACACGTGCACAGGAAGTTACCCGGCGGCTCTCCTACGTAGAGGGGGAGCTTAACCGGATGGAGAACCTGCGGCAGCGGCTTGCGGACACCCGCGTGCTGTTCGAGCTTGCCGACGACGAGCACGACCAGGACACGCACGACGAGGCCATCACGGAACTGGCAGCGGTGCGCAAGGATATCGATGTCCTTGAGGTCCGCACGCTGCTGAGCGGCGACTACGACGCCCGTGAGGCGCTGATCAGCATCAACTCCCAGGCAGGCGGAGCCGATGCGGAGGACTTCGCCGGGAACCTGCAGCGGATGTACCTGCGCTGGGCAGAGCGGCACCGGTTCGCGACCGAGATCTACGACGTCTCCTACGGTGAAGCGGGCATCAAGTCCACCACCTTCGCGATAAAAGCGCCGTACGCCTACGGGACGCTTCGCGGCGAGCAGGGCACGCACCGCATGGTCCGTATCTCTAAGTACGACAACCAGGGCCGTCGGCAGACCTCGTTCGCGGGCGTGGACGTGGTGCCGGTGGTGGAGCAGACCGACCACGTGGACATTCCTGACGACGAGATCCGGGTGGACGTGTTCCGCTCCTCCGGGCCCGGCGGTCAGGGGGTCAACACCACCGACTCGGCGGTCAGGATCACGCACCTGCCGACCGGCATCGTGGTTTCCTGCCAGAACGAGCGCTCCCAGATACAGAACAAGGCCTCGGCGATGGCCGTGCTCCAGGCCAAGTTGCTCGAGCGCCGCCGTGAGGAAGAGGCGAACGAGCTTGCCGCCCTGCGGGGCAACC
The DNA here is from genome assembly GCA_963785645.1 of uncultured Actinomycetota bacterium. Classification (GTDB taxonomy): domain Bacteria; phylum Actinomycetota; class Actinomycetes; order Streptosporangiales; family Streptosporangiaceae; genus Trebonia. The sequence goes on along the minus strand of CAWAWG010000006.1, from coordinate 413,762 downwards.
CGCGCCGCGCCTGGGGATCGCAGATCCGCAACTATGTCCTGTACCCCTACCAGATGGTGAAGGACCAGCGCACGGGCTACGAGACCGCGCAGGCCGAGTCCGTGCTCGAGGGGGAGATCGACGACTTCATCGACGCCGAGATCCGCTGGCTCCGCCGCTCCGAGCGGGAAGGCGAATAGCTTAGCTAGCCCTTCCGGCCTGCGTATAAGCGCTTAAGCGAGCGTGGCTTCCGCCGGTTCGAGTACGCCGCTGAGCATCTCGCGCAGTTCGGGGGTGTCCTCGTGCCCGTGCTTCGCGACGGCGTGGGCCGTCGCCGCGTCGAGGACCTCCTCCTGGCTTCCGGCGATGGTGAGTGTGCAGTTGTTCTCGCTCGGCGCCTTGCGGCAGTCGATCATGTAGCGGTTGTGTTCGGTCTTGTCCATTTCGCGGTTCCTCTCCGTTGAGGCGCGACCGGTACTTGCTTGATTCCGACCCTGGACCGGCCCGTCGACGAGGCCGGCTAGGGCAATTGCTACGCGAGCACGTGGGTCGCGATGAGCAGGCCCATGAGCAGCAGCAGTGCCGCCGCGATGAGCAGTTGCGGCGTGAGCGTCGGGCCGTGGTGGTGGACCTCGGCTCGGGCCGCACGGCAGACGGGGCAGCGGCCCTCGACGACCGGGCCGGCGCACTGAGCGCAGATCAGATGCTCGCAGCTCATGTCAAAACCCTTCCGGTAGGATGCCCCGGCGCACTTGACGCGATCTGGAGCCTTAGCTGCCAGTTTCCCCCTAGACTGTTCCCTGGCTAAGCCAGGTTACCCGCAAGTTGCCCGGCTAGGCCGGAATTAGCCGTGTGATGGCCGGGCCTGGGAGGGCACGGTTCGGCCAGGCATGCCAGTCCTGCGTAAGGCGCGAGAGATCCTGTGATGGTCCTGTGATCGAGTTCCAAAACGTCACCAAGATCTACCCGAACCAGAATCGGGCTGCCCTGGAGAACGTCGACATGACGATCAACAAGGGAGAGTTCGTCTTTCTCGTTGGTCCGTCCGGGTCGGGCAAGTCTTCCTTCCTGCGGCTCATTCTCCGTGAGGAGCGGCCGAACGACGGCCGCATCCTCGTCGCTGGCAATGACCTGGCGAGACTCACGAACTGGAAGGTCCCGGCGCTCCGGCGCAAGATCGGCTGCGTGTTCCAGGACTTCCGCCTGCTGCCGAACAAGACCGTCGAACAGAATGTCGCGTTCGCGCTCGAGGTGATCGGCAAGCCGCGTCGGTTCATCAGTCGCGTGGTGCCCGAGGTGCTCGACCTCGTGGGCCTTGAGGGCAAGCACGACCGGATGCCCGACGCGTTGTCCGGTGGCGAGCAGCAGCGGGTCGCGATGGCCCGCGCGTTCGTCAACCGGCCGATGATCCTGCTCGCCGACGAGCCAACGGGGAACATCGACCCGGCGACCTCGATCGGCATCATGAAGGTCCTCGACCGGATTAACCGGACCGGGACGACGGTCGTCATGGCGACACACGACGCCGCGATCGTCGACTCGATGCGTAAGCGCGTGATCGAGCTTGAATACGGCAAGGTGGTCCGCGACCAGAACCGCGGTGTCTACGGCCAGGCCTACTAGGCAGCACTGATAGCGGACGGACTTATTACCGCCTGCTTACAGGGTGCCCCCACAGGCGGCACATGACTCGCGACGGATGAGATAAGGCCAGTATGCGTTCAAACTTCGTGTTCCAGGAGATATGGGTCGGGCTGCGCCGTAACCTCACCATGACCGTCGCGCTCATCGTGGTCGTGGCCATCAGCCTGTCGCTGCTCGGCACGGGGTGGCTCTTCGTCAAGCAGGTCGACGTAACGCGCACGTACTGGCAGGGGCAGGCCGAGGTCTCGGTCTATCTCTGCTACACCGAGAGCGCCAATCCGAACTGCCACGGGGCGGTGACCGCGGCGCAGACGCAGACGCTAGAGAGCCAACTGCGGTCCATGCCGCAGGTCGCGGACGTCACCTACACCTCCCAGGCGCAGGCCTGGACCCTCTACAAGCAGGCCTTCTCCAACGACCAGTCCTACGTCTCGACGCTCAAGGAGACGGACATGCCGCCGTCTCTCGAGGTCAAGACGCAGAACTCCTCGGCCGACGACAACATCGTGGTGAGCGCGATGACGGGTCAGGCGGGGGTGGACTCGGTCATTGACGAGATGTCGATCCTGGCGAAGTTCTACAGCCTGATCGGCGGCCTGCGGAACGCGGTCGTCATCGTGGCCCTGATCCTGGTGGTCGCCGCCATCTTGCTGGTGGCCAACACCATCCGGCTGTCCGCGTTCAACCGGCGCCGGGAGACGGGCATCATGCGGCTGGTCGGCGCGTCGAACTTCTACATCCAGCTGCCGTTCCTGCTCGAGGGCGTGATCGCGGGACTGCTCGGCTGGGTGCTCGCGGCGATCCTGCTCGTTGGAATGAAGTCGCTGCTGCTCAACAACCTGCAGCAGTACTTCAACTACAACGTCGGCCTGTCGACGGCCGACCTGATCGAGGTCATCGTGCTCACGATGGTCGTCGGGGTACTGCTTTGCGGAGTAACGTCGTTCCTGACACTCCGCCGCTACCTGCGGGTTTAGTTACCGTCGGCTGGGGAGGTTTTCGGCCGATAAGCAGGCGGGGAAGGGCCGACAGGAGAAACGTGGCACGCGAGCAGGGAACCAAGGTCATCGCCTCCAACCGGCGAGCCCGGCACGATTATGTGATCGAGGACACGTTGGAGGCGGGGATCGCGCTCACCGGGACCGAAGTGAAATCTCTGCGCGCTGGCCGTGCTTCGCTCGCCGATGGGTTCGCACTGGTCTCTGACGGGGAAGTCTGGCTGCATAACGTTCATATTCCCGAGTACACGCAGGGAACGTGGACGAACCACATGCCCAGGAGGACCAGGAAGCTGCTGTTGCACCGGGGGGAGATCGAGCGACTGGTCCGCAAAGCGTCGGAGCAAGGCCTGACGCTGGTCCCGTTGTCGCTTTACTTCAAAGACGGCAAAGTCAAGGTGGAGCTCGCACTTGCCCGCGGTAAACGGACATACGATAAGAGACAAGACCTGGCCAAGCGGGACGCGGCCAGGGAGGTTGAGCGTGCCTTGCGGCGACGACGGTAACTCCGGAGGCGGACGGTGACTGCGCGCTCTCGCGAGCGGGGAAGCCACGCCGGCCGACCCCGAAACTACGGCTTGCCGTTCGCTGTACCGGGACTGCCCGGACTCAGGACATCAGGCTCAGGCAGGAATGGCTCGCGGGCCGGCTCGGCTCGGGGCGATGAGTCCGGAGCGCCGGAGATTCCGGTTGCACCGGGCGTCCCGGCCGATCCTGGCGCCGCTGGCAGCCCCGTCGTCGGTTCCGGCCCGGTTGCTGATTCTGGCCCCGCGGTCGATTCCGGTGCTGGGGATTCATGGGCCGGTGCGGTCGGCGCACCGCTTGCGGGGGATGCCCCGGGCCTTACGAGTGCCCCGCCGGGAAGCGGGCCGTCCTCGGGTGACGCCCAGCTCCCGGCTGGTCCTCGAGGTCCGAGCGGGGCAGGTCCTGGCGGCGCCGCGCACGGGCGGCCCAGAACATCGAGCGGAAGCCGGCACCGCAAGCCGTCGGAGCGGCGGCCGTTGCTGTCCAAGAAGTACCGGCTGGCCGCCGCGATCGTGGTCGTCGTCGGCGCGCTCGGCGTGGGTTTCACCGACGGCTTCGGCGGTGCGGGTTCCCCCGACCCGACGGTGGAGGCGTTCCTGATCGGCTGGCAGCAAAATCACTACGCGCAGGCGGCGGCCCTGACCGATGGCGGTACCCAGCAGGTGAGCACGCAGCTCGCCGCCGCTTATACCGACCTCGACGCGACCAGTGCCATCTTCACGATGACGAGCGTGACGCAGCACGGCAGCACAGCGGTGGCCGCCTACAAGGCCACGGTGGACCTGGCCCAGGCGGGGCAGCAGTGGTCCTACACCGGGCAGTTCGGGCTGACCGTGAAGAACGGGCAGTGGGTGGTCGACTGGGCGCCCGCCGTCATCAACCCGAGTCTCGGCGCCGGCGACCGGCTCGCCGTGGTGACGACGTACGCGCCGCGTGCCGGAGTGACGGACATGAACGGCCAGCCGCTGCTCGCCAAGTCGCTGGACTACCGCATCGGGGTGTATCCGGGCAAGCTGAAGAACCCGGCCGCGACCGCGGCGGGATTCTCCGCGGCCACCGGGATAGACGCGCAGCAGGTGCTCGGCCAGATCCAGTCCTCCCCGCCCAGCGCCTTCCTCTCGCTGCTCACGCTCGACCCAGCCGGCTTCGAGTCGCTGTGGCCGAAGCTGTCCAAGGTGCCGGGCCTCAGCCACCAGCAACAGACGGAGCGCCTGTTCGACTCCTCGGCCGAGGAGGTGGTCGGCGAGGTCGGCACGGAGGACTCCATCGAGCTGCGCGAGGAGGGCGCCGCGTACCAGCCGGGCATGACCGTGGGGCTGGGCGGGTTCGAGCAGACCTACCAGGACGAGCTGATCGGCACGCCGACGACCTCGATCGTCGTCGTGAATGCGAACGGCCACAGCGTCGCGACGCTGTGGAGTTCGACTGGCGGCCGCGCGGGTACGCCCGTGCAGACCACGCTGAACAGCCAGGAGCAGGCCGCCGCGGTGAACGCCCTGGCGGCGGAGCCAAGCTCGGCGGAGATCGTCGCCGTCGACACCAGCAGCGGGCCGATCCGCGCGCTGGCGTCGCATGAGGCCGGTGCCGTCCCGCTGCCGAAGGGCGGAGCGCTCGACGCCAAGGTCGAGCCGGGCATGGCGTTCAGCATCGTCTCCGCGGCGGCGCTGCTGTCCACCGGCGTCGACGCCAGCCACCCGCTGCCGTGCGAGTCGGTGGCCGACGTCGGCGGCGTGACGTTCACGTACCAGCCCGCCACGACGACCACCTCGACGCTCGCCTCGGACTTCGCCGACGGCTGCGGCACCGCGTTCGCGAACATGTCCCGGACCCTGACCCCGCAGCAGCTCACCAGCGCGGAACGGGCGTTCGGCATCGGCGCCACCTGGAAGCTGCGGCTGAAGGCTTTCTCCGGCTCGGCCCCGACGGTGTCCGGCGAGGCAGCCGTGGCCGCGCAGGCGACCGGCACGGGCGGCGTGCTGATGAGCCCGGTCGGCATGGCGACCGTGGCGGCCGAGGTCGCTTCCGGTACCGGACGCTCTCCCGAGCTCCTGCCGACCGACTCGTCCGCCACCTGGCAGGCGCCGCTGTCAGGGGCACAACTCCAGGAACTGCGGCAGCTGATGCGGCTGGCCGTAACGTCGGGATCGGCGAGCGCGGCCAACCTCCCCGGCACGCCGGTGTACGGCCAGGCCGGCGTGGTCCAGTCCGGGAAGCACAGCTACCTGAGCTGGTTCGTCGGCTACCGGGGCAGCCTGGCGGTCGCGGTGCTCGAGACCGGCACCAGCGCCGCGCAGGCGGCCGCGCCCTGGCCGGGGCCTTCCTCAGACCGTCGGCTGATCCGTTTCGCCGCACCCGTTTCGCCCGCCTGGTTGGCTTTCTGGTACTCGGATGTGGCACACTAGCCAACGTGACGGCCGGCCTGATTATTATCGGCAGGCGCGTCGGCGGCGATCCCTACTCATCGGCCTTCGGCCGATTTCGCTAGGGCTCGTAGTGCTTACCCGGGGGCGACCCCCCGGACCCCCCGATGCCGGGCTTCGCCCGGCGGTGGGGATGGTCCCAGGGCAGGCGCTAGCCGACGCGCAGACCTCTCGCGTATTCGCGAGGGGTCTTTTTGTTTGCCAGGAAACCGGTCAGCCCGAACGCCAACGCAAGCGACGCGGAAGAACAAACGCAAGCGACACGGAAGAAACGGAAGCGACGATGCTCGACGACCAGTTCCACGTCTACGACACCACCCTGCGCGACGGCGCACAGCAGGAGGGCCTGAACCTCACGGTTGCCGACAAGCTGGTGATCGCGAGGCACCTGGACCGGCTCGGCGTCGGGTTCATCGAGGGCGGCTGGCCCGGGCGCGATTCCGAAGGACACCGAGTTCTTCCGCCGGGCGCAGACCGAGCTCAACCTGCGGCACGCCACGCTCGCGGCGTTCGGCTCGACCCGCAAGGCAGGCGTCGCCGCCGCGGATGACCCGCAGGTCGCGGCGCTCCGCGAATCGCGGGCCCCCGTCGTCACCCTGGTCGCCAAGAGCCACGACCGGCACGTGGAGCTCGCGCTGCGGACCACGCTCGACGAGAACCTGATGATGATCGCCGACACGGTCCGCCACCTGCGGGAAGAAGGCCAGCGGGTCTTCCTCGACGCCGAGCACTTCTTCGACGGCTACCAGTCCAACCCCGCGTACGCGCTTGAGTGCGTCCGCGCCGCCGCCGAGGCGGGCGCTTCCGTGATCGCGCTGTGCGACACCAACGGCGGCATGATGCCCACCGAGCTCGGCGACATCGTCCACGCGGTCGCGTCCGCCACCGGGGCGCGCCTCGGCATCCACTGCCACGACGACACCGGCTGCGGCGTCGCGAACACCCTGGTCGCCGTCGAGGCGGGCGTCACCCACGTGCAGGGCACCGCGAACGGCTACGGCGAGCGCGCCGGCAACGCGAACCTGTTCAGCGTCGTCGCGGGCCTGCAGCTGAAGAAGGGCAAGGTCGTACTCGACGGCGAGGGCATCAGGGAGATGACGCGGATCGCGCACGCGATCAGCGAGGTCACCAACGTCACGCCGGACACCCACCAGCCGTACGTCGGACTGTCCGCCTTCGCGCACAAGGCCGGGCTGCACGCCTCGGCGATCAGGGTCGACCCGATGCTGTACCAGCACATCGACCCGGCCGCGGTCGGCAACGACATGCGCATGCTCGTCTCCGACATGGCGGGCCGCGCGTCGGTGGAGCTCAAGGGCCGCGAGCTGGGCTTCGACCTGTCCGGCGACAAGGAGGTCATCGGCCGGGTCACCGACAAGGTCAAGTCGCTCGAGGCCAACGGCTACTCCTTCGAGGCCGCGGACGCGAGCTTCGAGCTGCTGCTCCGCGACGAGCTGGCGGGGGAGCGCAGGCGGCACTTCACCGTCGAGTCCTGGCGGGTGATCGTGGAGCAGCGCGAGGACGGCGTCGTCACCAGCGAGGCCACCGTCCGCCTTGAGGCCAAGGGCGAGCGCGTCGTCGCGGTCGGCGAGGGCAACGGCCCGGTTAACGCGCTCGACCGCGCGCTGCGGGCCGCCCTCGAGCAGACGTTCCCCGAGCTCGCCAGCCTGGAGCTCACCGACTACAAGGTCCGCATCCTGGAGGGCTCGGCGGGCACCGGCGCGATCACCCGGGTGCTCATCGAGTCGAGCAACGCCAGAAGGCGACACCTGGTCAACGGTCGGCGTGGACGAGAACGTAATCTCCGCCTCCTGGCACGCCCTGGAAGAGGCGGTCACCTACGGCCTGCTCCGCGCCGGCCGCACCCCCGAATAACCCCCGAAACGCCCCCGGAGCGGCCCACAAACCACCGCCCCGGTCCATCGCACTCCCGGACTGGCTCACAAGGCACACCGGGAAGCGACGGCAGCCGCACCCGGCCACCCACAAGGCACCTCCGGGCAACAGCAGCAGCACCCCTCCCGCGCCAGGCTCACAAGGCACACCTGGCCGATCCAGACCATCCTCCGGCGTCAGCCTCAGCGACCGACGCCACTGATGTGGGATACAAAAGGCCCCCCGGGGGGCCTTTTGTTTTGTATCCCACATCCCTGCGAAGCGACCCGCAACCCCCAACCGCCCAATCGGGGTTAATTGGGCGGCACCGACTTGCGCGCGGGGACACGTCCAAGCCTCGCGTCCGCACAGCAATGGGGCGCGATGACGTAACACACGGACCCGTTCGGAGGACTAACACACAGGACCCAGGCGCGCACCAGACAGCCGCGGGCATACCTTAAGGGCATGGATGACAAAGAGATCATGTCGCGGATCAGTGAGCTGATCGAGAGCGAGCACGAGCTGAGGGGTCAGCTCCAGCGAGGCGAGCTGAGCTCGGAACAGGAGCGGGAGCGTCTTCGTTCTGCTGAAGAGGCGCTCGACCAGTGCTGGGATTTGCTTCGCCAGCGCCGGGCGAAGCGGGAGTTCGGCGACAGCCCGGACGGCGCGGCCGCCCGGCCGGTGTCCGAAGTGGAGGGGTACCGGCAGTAGTCCGGGGGACGGGCGATCCTCGTCCCCCGGAACAAGGGCCGTGGCGTTTCTCAGTCCGGTCGCGCAAGTAGGCTCGAATGCGACAAGCGAGCAAAGGAGCATCGTGCGTATCGCGAGGTTCGCCAAGGGCGATGGCGTGGCCTATGGAGTGGTTGAAGGGGAGACCGGGCAGCCGCAGACGATCGCGGAACTGCATGGCCACCCGTTCGGGGTCGACCCGGCGCGGCGTGCGGTTCACCGGGAACCGTTATCCGCTGGCCGAGGTGCGGCTGCTTGCCCCGGTGCTACCGTCCAAGGTGGTAGCGGTCGGCAAGAACTACGCCGAACACGTCAAGGAGATGGGCGGCACTCAGCTGCCCCCCGAGCCGATCCTGTTCCTCAAGCCGTCCACGTCGGTGACCGGACCCGGTGACCGCATCGCCTATCCGGTGAAGATCACCGACCGGGTGGACTACGAGGGGGAGCTTGCCGTGATCATCGGCCGGCTCTGCCGAGACGTACCCAAGGAGCGCGCCGCCGATGTCATCTTCGGCTACACCTGCGCAAACGACGTGACCGCGAGAGACCTCCAGGCCAAGGACGGCCAGTGGACGCGGGCGAAGGGCTTCGACACGTTCTGCCCTCTCGGACCGTGGATGGAGACCGGCGCTGACCCCGCCGACCTGGGCATCACCACGACGGTGAACGGGTCGGTCAAGCAGCACGCGCGCACGTCTGAACTGTTGTGGGACGTGCCTTCTCTGGTCGAATACGTGTCTTCGGTGATGACGCTGCTGCCGGGCGATGTGCTGCTGACTGGTACCCCCGAGGGCGTCGGCCCGCTGACCGACGGCGACGAGGTGTCGGTGACGGTCGAGTCGGTCGGCACGCTGACCAACCGGGTAGTTATCCGCGACTAGTCGCGGCTAGCCGAGCCGGGCCCCGCGGTTCCTAGCTGGGCAGGTGCCGTCGCAGGTGCCTGAGCTGGGGCTCGGCGTGCGCATGGGGTGTGTTGTGCCCGCTGTACGGGTAGACGACGATGTCCTTGTCCGCGGTTATCTCGTTATAGGCGGCGAAAACCGTCGACGGCGGGCAGACATCGTCCATCAGGCCGACGCTAACCAGCGTGGTCGCCGTGATCCGGCGGGCGAGCAGGGCGCAGTCGATATAGCGCAGCGTGTCCAGCGCCGCGTCGATCAGGGCGACGTTTTCCGCGAGAAACTGCGGGATCTCGGTGTACGGCGGGCGCGGCGCGAGGGTGATCGCCCGCTGGATGTCGCACAGGAACGGCACGTCGGCGTGACAGACACCGACCGCGTCCCGGTGCAGGGCCGCGGCGGCCAGCGCGAGCCCGCCGCCCTGGCTGCCGCCGGTGACCGCCACGGTCCGGCCCGCTCCCGCGAGCTCGAGCGCGACGTCCACGGCGAGCGCCGCGTCCGTGAACATCCTGGTGTAGTAGTAATCCTCGGGTGAGGTGATGCCCCGCGTCATCACCAAGGCATTCTCCGGCCCCGCGGCGCCGGAGCCGTCCGGTGTGGCCCCGATCGTCCACTGACCGCCCTGGCCGCGGCTGTCCATGACAAACACCCGGTAGCCGAGCGCGGGCAGCAGGAAGTGCTCGGACGGGACGCCCCGGCCGCCGCCGTAGCCGATGAACTTCACCACAACGCGGCGCGCCGGGCCTGACCGGCGGGCTCGATGTACCACGCCCGCACCTGGTCGCCGCCCGCCCCGGAGAACGCCACGTCGAACACCTCGAACGGGCGGTAGACCTCGGGCTCGTACGGCGTGAACGTGGCTGGCTGAGCCTGTGCCCGCGCGTGATCAAGCCGCTTGGCCCACCACTCGTCGAGCCCGTCCGGCTCCTGCGTGCTCGTGCGATACTCGCGCAGCCGCTCAAGCGGCATGTCGTACCAGGGCAAAGCGCCTCTTAACTCTCGGTGATTTTGAAGACTTTGATTCCGAACGGGGGCAGCGTGACCCTGTCCACGATCTCTTTCTCTCCCAGCGGGGTCAACCCCGAAGGGGGCTCGTGCTCCCCGTCCGGGTACAGGGCGGGCTTGACGGTCAGTGCTTCGTCGGCGTGGCTGGCGATCACCGCGTACCGCGTCCCGTCGCGGTGGACGAGGACATCGCACGCAACATCCGGGTCATCGACGCTCACGGTTCGACGGACCCCCGCGTGCGTGGCGAGCGCGCCGTAGAGCGCGACCGTCGCGTCCGGGTTAACCCGGGCAGCGGCCGATGCCATGTACTCGAGCGGGTACGTGCACAGGATCAGCGAGCCGCGGCCCGCCTGACGCCGCAGGAGGGCGGGGCGGCCGTGGGCGTCAGTGGCGATGACCTCCGCCGTGACGGGGGTCACCGGCAGGTAGGCGCGGGCGTGCTCATTGCCCGCGGCCGGGAACGTGAGGGTGGTGCCCCGGCTCAGGCCGCCGAAATCCCGGGCCAGGGTCAACTCGACAAGGTCGTCGCCGATCAAGTCGACGAGGCCGACGTCGAGCTGGTGCTTGATGCCGAAGAGTTCGTTCATCGCCCCGTACGACGGCCCGCGGTGCCAGGACACGTCACCGGCGCAGTAGGAGACGTACACCGTGGCGCCGTCCTCCGCGAGGCGTTCCAGCGTCGCGGCGGTGGGGGCGAGGAACTGCTTGGCGGACGGGGCGAGGTAAAGCCGTGCACCCGGCTCGATGCCGTCGGTCTCCCTGGTCAGCTTCGGTGGCAGGTCCGCGAGCCGCGCAGCGATGTAAGACTGGGTGAGCCCCTTCGCGGCCGCGACGGGCCTCCGGGGTGAGGTGAACGGATACTGGGTGTCCAGGTAGCTGGAGACGATAAGAGCCGTGTCGGTGTCACCGCGCTCGCAATTCCCGTAGTCGATGGCCTGGAGTGTCCGCGCGAAGGTTTTCATCTCGGTGAGCGTGGCCTTCGGGGTGCCGTGAGCGTCGGTGAGCCCGAAGTTCTGCTCGAACGCGTGATGCCGGTACGGGTCCTGGTGCGGGAGGGTGAAGTCGGTGTTGTTCCACGCGATCCACCCGGTGGCGCCGGCGAGCAGCGTGCTGTGCAGCAGGTGCCGGTAGTACGTGGCCGCGTTGACGTCGGACGCGAAGTCGGAGCTGACGCCGAACTCCTCCATGATCACCGGCTTGCCGAACGTGCCGGACAGCTCGCAGGCGATGGCGGCCGCGTAGCGCTGCCGGACCGGGTCGTCGCCGACGGGGTAGATGTGCGGGCCGAGGAAGTCGGTCATCTCCGCGACCTCGGTCAGCCGGAAGCCGTTGTCGTTGCCGGTCACCTCGATGCCCCAGGCCCCGTCGCCCAGCGAGAACGGCTGGTGCCCGCCGGCCGCGCGGACCGCGTCCTTGATGATCCGCGCCCAGGTCGAGACGATCTCGTGGCCGGTGTCGGACCCGCCGTACAGCGGCATTTCGTTGGAGACGAGCCAGCCCGCAACCGCGGGATGCTCGTGGAAGCGACGGACCATCTCGGCCGCGAACCAGGCCTGCCGGCCGACCATCCAGACGTCGTTGTAGAGATGGCGGGCGCCGCGCCAGGCCGGGTCCCAGTTCTCGCCGGACATGTGGCCGACGATGAAGGTGGGGATTGTGGTAAGACCACGCTCGGTATGCCGGTCGAGGAAATCCGCGAAGCGCGCTGTCATGGTCTCGTCGATCGCATGCGGACCGGGCATGAAATCGGGCCAGTAGAAGAACGACCTGGTCACGGTCAAGCCATGGCGCTCGAGCACGGCTAGCTCGGCAGCGATGACCGCCGGATCGTAGCGACGCCACATGAGCGGCCCGCCGATCCGCGACCAGAAGTTGGCGCCGATCCAGTTCACAGGCGCGCCGTCCGCCATGACCCTTGGTGTGTTCCTGCGCATGTGCCTCCTCCGCGGTCCGCCTCAGTATCTCCCGGGGACGACCCCCGTTACCCCGGTGTACGTGCGGCCGGGCCGATCGGATCGCGGTCTTCGCGATTAGGTCCGGCCGCACGTACTGAAGTGAGCTGATGCCGACCGTGCTGGCCGTAACTATACCGGTTAAGTAGTTGACGGTCCACGGTATCGGCCGGTCCGGGCCGCGTCCCGGGCTTAGCGAGGGACTTTCCCGGCACTTACCGGGACGCGTCCCGGACGCATCCCGGTTATGCTAAACCGGGATAGCGAGCCTTTCGCCCCTGCGTTCTGCCCCCGGACAGCCGGGCCGCCGCGGTCGGGCGGAGGGGTTCGGCGAAACGAGGGGGCCCGGATGAAGCGTCCTACTATCAGCGACATCGCCCAGCGGGCCGGGGTGACCAAGGCCGCGGTCTCCTTCGCGCTGAACGGCCAGCCCGGGGTCTCCGCCGCGACGAGGGAGCGGATCGCGGCGATCGCCGAGGAGATCGGCTTCCAGCCCAGCAGTGCCGCCCGCGCGCTTACGGTAGGCCGGTCCGGGCTGTTCGGCCTGGTGATCGACCGGCCGGCCCGCGCGCTCGGCATCGAGTCGTTCCTCATGCAGCTGGTCTCCGGTATCCAGGCTGACCTCGCCGCGCACCAGGTCTTGCTCCAGTTCACGATGACCGGGGATGTCGACGCTGAAATCGAGCTTTACCGGCAGTGGTGGGCGCAGCGCCGGGTGGACGGCGTCTTCGTCGTCGACCTCCAGGTCGATGACCGCCGGATCGCGGCGATCGAGGAGCTCCGCATGCCCGCCGTCGTGATCGGCCCGTCGCGCGGGGCCGGGTCGCTGCCCGCGATCTGGCCGGATGACCGCGCGGCGGCGGACATTGTCATCGGCTACCTCGCGGGCCACGGCCACCGGCGTATCGCCCGGGTAGGCGGCCGGGCGGAATACTGGCACTCGGTGCTCCGCCGCGACGCATTCGAGGCGGCCGCCGCGGTGGCGGGGCTCACGGCGTTCTCGGTCGAGGCGGACTACCCGGCCGAGCACGGGGCCCAGGCGACCGTGGGCCTGCTCGGCTCGGCTGAACCGCCGACGGCGATCCTCTACGACAACGACGTGATGGCGGCCGCCGGCCTTGGGGTCGCACAGCGGCTGGGCGTCGGCGTGCCCGACGAGGTGTCGATTCTCTCCTGGGACGACTCTGCGCTGTGCGAGCTGATGCATCCCGCGCTTACCGCGCTGCACCGGGACATCGCGGCGGCGGGGTCAACCTCTGCGCGGATGCTGCGCGAGCTGGCGGCCGGCGGCCACCCGGAGAACGTCGTTGAGGCAACGCCGGCACTTCAAGCACGCTCAAGCTCGGGCCCGGTAGCCATTGCCGACACCGCCGCTGCGCGCACCTCCCGCCTGACGGCCTAGCCCCCCGGTTCCGAACAGCAGCCGGCAATGATAGGGCCATTTCCGCACGGACAAATCAGGGCGTAACCGGTCAGCTACTCGTTGGTAATGGCCCTATGCCCCGTTGCCGCCCCGGGCACGGTCACGACCGCAGCTTCAGTTCCATGCCTCAGACGTCGGTTGGAGAGCGCGGAATAAGTCGTCTGTATCACTGGTGACGGATGCCGCTCTTATTTGCTGGGGGGCCTGGAGGTACGGGGCGGGTGGGCCGCACCCCGCCCCGTACCTCCAGTCACAAAGCCGGTTCGCCCTAGGGCGCGGGATTGGATAGACTACATCGGCACGGTCCGGTAGGCCCATGTGGGTTCCGGGCCGCACCACCAGTGGGGTATAGGGTAATTGGCAGCCCGACAGATTCTGGCTCTGTTAGTCTAGGTTCGAGTCCTGGTACCCCAGCGCGAGACAACGACGACCCCTGTCCTCTTCGAGGACCGGGGTCGTCTCGTTTATCCCCCGGGGGACGACCCCCCGATGTGAGGCGCAGGGCGCCTCACGGGGGCGGTGGTGGCCGTGGTCGTGGAGCGCGGCGGGGGTTGTCTGGTCTATGTCTGCGGGGTGGCCCCCAGAGCCCCCCGGTGTGAGGCGCAGAGCGTCTTGAGGGGGCGGTGGTGGCCGTGGTCGTGGAGCGCGGCGGGGGTTGTCTGGTCTATGTCTGCGGGGTGGCCCCCAGAGCCCCCCGGTGTGAGGCGCAGAGCGTCTTGAGGGGGCGGTGGTGGCTGTGGTTGTGGCGTGCGGCGGGGGTGGCCTCCTGGGGTTGTCTGGGGTGGGGGCGGCGGGCGCCCCACGGGGCGGGAACGCTGAAACTTCCGGTGCTTCTGCCAGCCACAATGGCTCGTTTTGGCTCTAGTCCCTCGGAGGCGGTATGGTGTTTCTCGCCGGGGATGCGGAACCCCCGGCGACAATCTCGGCCCCGTCGTCTAGAGGCCTAGGACGCCGCCCTCTCAAGGCGGTAACGCCGGTTCGAATCCGGTCGGGGCTACATTCCGCATGTTCAGCGGGAGGCGCTACGCGCCTCCCGCTTTCCCGTTTTCTGGTCTGCTGTGGGGGGACGACCCCCACGCCCCCCGGTGCGGGCTTCGCCCGCGGGGGCGTGGGTCGGCGCTGGGGCGCCTCTGGTTCTCGGTTTTCTGTCGGGTGTGGGGATCCCCCACGCCCCCCGGTGTGGGTTTCGCCCGCGGGGGTGTGGGGTTGGCGCTGGCGCGCCTCCTTCTTCAGCAATTGTGCGGCGACGGGTTGGAGTCAGCGCTGTTGGCCTTGCTCGCGAGGTGCGTCATGTACGGGGCGGACGAAGAGGTTGCTTCGCGTGTGCCGGGGGACGCGGCCAGAAGCTCATGAGCTTGCGCGCGGGCGACTCCTTCGCCCCGCGGAGGCGTCGGTTGGTGGGGCGGCGATGGTGTCTCAGTGGGCGATGTGGACGCCGAGGGCCGTTAGGCCGGTGAGGAAGAGTTGTACGCCGACGGCGGCGAGCAGGATGCCGAGCAGTCGGGAGAGTACCTCGAGGACGCTCTCGTGCGTCCGGCCGCAGCAACGGCGCGAATACCAGAGCACAGAGCGCGTCGATGAGGGCGACGAGCGCGAATGCGCCCGCGACGAGCCCAGCGTCCGCCCCAGCTGCTGGCGGACAGCGACTCCTCCAGGTGCGGCGGCGACCGCCAGTGGGCTGACCACGAACGGCAGCAGCATGGCCCGGAACCCGCTGCTGAGCGGGTGCGACGGATCGGCGTCACCTTCGTCGGCGCCGTCGTCGGGTATCGCCTTGGCCGGCGCTTCGGCCGGGTCGAAGTGGACGCCGAGCACGAGCCCGACGGCGTAGACGAAGAACACGATCCCGGCGGCCAGCGCCAGGGCGGCGCGAGCTGATGTGGAAGAACGTCGCCAGCCAGGGCGCGGTGAGCGCGCAGACCGTCCCGACGACGGCGGCCGTGACCGCGGTGGCCGCGGCGACCAGGCGCAGCGAGCGGATGTCGAGCGACCGGGCGACCCGCGCGAACGCGAGCAGCACCTTCTGCGGCCCGAGCAGCGCCAGGAAGGTGACGACCATGTCGGCGAGGTTGAGGCTGACCATGTCCATGATGATGGCGCGGCTGGCACGGTCGGCATCCAGTCACCACGCATCGTGGTGCCCCGAGCGTCGCGGCAGTGTATGATCTATCGCGTGTCACGGTGGTATTGGCGCTTTACGACGGCTCCGGGTGGAGCCGTGCGTAGTCCTGCGCGCTAATAGTCACCCGGAGCCAGCCGAGGGCGAGGCAAAAGCCTCGTCTCAAGTCAAAGGGCGTAGCTGGCTCGCGGAAGGCCCCGGGCACAGCGCGCCCGGGAGGAGAAAACCCCGATGTCGCGCGTCAGTGATACCAGGATTGTCGGCTACGAGCCGCTGCTATCCCCGGCTGCCCTGCTCGATGAGCTTCCGCTCGGCGAGGCGCAGCAGGAGACGGTGGCGCGCACCAGGGCCGAGGTCCGCGCGGTGCTCGACGGCACCGACGACCGGCTGCTCGTGGTCACCGGCCCTTGCTCGGTCCACGACCCGAAGGCGGCCCTCGACTACGCCGCCCGCCTCGCCGACCTGCGCGCAAGGCATCGCCGACGACCTGCTGATCGTGATGCGCGTGTACTTCGAGAAGCCGCGCACGGTCACGGGCTGGAAGGGCCTGATCAACGACCCGGGCATGGACGGCTCTTTCGACGTGCACCGCGGCCTGCGCACCGCCCGCCGCCTGCTGCTCGACATCGTGGGCTCCGGCATGCCGGTGGGCTGCGAGTGGCTTGACCCGATCACCCCGCAGTACATCGCCGACACCGTGACCTGGGGTGCGATCGGCGCCCGGACGACCGAGAGCCAGGTGCACCGCCAGCTCGCGTCCGGCCTGTCGATGCCGATTGGGTTCAAGAACGGCACGGATGGTGACGTCCAGGTAGCGGTTGACGCGCTCCGCGCCTCGGCGACCAGCCACACGTTCTTCGGTGTCACGACCGCCGGCGCGGCCGCCGTGGTGACCACGGCAGGCAACCCCGACACGCACGTGATCCTGCGCGGCGGCCGCAGCGGCCCGAACTACTCGTCCGAGCACGTGACGAAGGCCCTTGACCTGATCTCGGCGGCCGGCCTGCCGCGCCGCATCATGGTCGATGCCAGCCACGGCAACAGCGGCAAGGACCACACCCGCCAGCTGGGCGTCGCCGACTCCCTCGCCGAGCAGCTGACCGGCGGCCAGCACGGCATCGTCGGCGTGATGCTCGAGTCCTTCCTGGTGGCGGGCCGCCAGGAGCCGGCGACCCGGCGACCCTGACCTACGGTCAGTCGGTCACCGACGCCTGCATGGACATCGAGATGACGGCGTCTGCCCTGGAAACGCTCGCCGAGTCGGTACAGGCCCGGCGGTCCTTCTCGGATTGATCCGAACGAATCCTGGTTTCACTCGGCTGGCGCCCTATGACACTGCGGGCGCGGGGCGGAGGGGAGAGCCGCGCGCAAGTCGGTCCACGATAAACCCCGGTCGTGGACCGAACGCGCGCGGACACTCCCCCCGCGCCCCCGCTCCTCGCAGGCGTGGGCAAACCGAAAGTGGAACCCGAACTGCTTCTAATGCTGCCGCAGGCCCATGGGGCCGGACTGACTCATGAACTCGCTGCCGCTAGCTTGGTCCGTTTACCAGTCTCCATAGGCGGCTGACGCCTGTGTTCCAGGTTCAGCAGTCTCTCCGGGGGCTGCCGCAAGCCATAGGGGCAGCCTGACCCATGAACTCGCTGCCGCTGGCCTGGCCCGCTCACGAATCTCCATGGGGGCTGCCGCTAGCCTGACCGGTCCAGCAGTCTCTTGAAAGGGCTGACGCTCGCCGGGCGGCGTCTCGCTCGGCGATCGCAGGGTCTGGCGGGGGGCTGGTGCTGCGGGCGGCGGGAATAGCTGGGGGCTGACTGCGTTTCAGATACATGCAAACGCATATAACTGGGTGACGGGACGCCGCGGTGGCGGGCGTCAGGGAGGCTTTAAGATGCAGTTCGGGATCTTTTCGGTCAGCGATATAACCCGCGACCCGACTACCGGCTACACGCCAAGCGAGGCCGAACGGATCGATGCGATCGTCAAGATCGCGCAGAAGACCGAGGAAGTCGGCATGGACGTGTTCGCGATCGGCGAGCACCACAACCCGCCGTTCTTCTCATCGGCTCCAACGACGCTCCTTGCCTACATCGCGGCAACCACGAAGCGGCTGATCGTGACCACGTCCACGACGCTGATCACGACCAATGACCCGGTGCGCATCGCCGAGGAGTACGCGATGCTCCAGCACCTGTCCAAGGGCCGGATGGACCTGATGCTCGGCCGTGGCAACACTGCCCCGGTCTACCCGTGGTTCGGCCAGGACATCCGGCAGAGCCTGCCGCTGGCGCTGGAGAACTACAACCTGCTGCACCGGCTGTGGCGGGAGGACGTGGTCGACTGGAAGGGCAAGTTCCGCGGGCCGCTGGAGGGCTTCACCTCCATTCCGCGCCCGCTTGACGACGTGCCGCCGTTCGTCTGGCACGGCTCGATCCGCACCCCGGAGATCGCCGAGCAGGCCGCCTACTACGGTGACGGCTTCTTCGCCAACAACATCTTCTGGCCGAAGGAGCACTACATGCGGCTGATCCGGTTCTACCGGCAGCGCTTCGCGCACTACGGTCACGGCACCGAGAAGCAGGCCATCGTCGGACTTGGCGGCCAGGCCTACATCGCAAAGAACTCGCAGGACGCCAAGAAGGAGTTCCGCCCGTACTTCAACGCGGCCCCGGTCTACGGCAACGGCCCGTCCATGGAGGACTTCGCCGAGATGACCCCGCTTTCCGTGGGTTCACCGCAGGAAGTCATCGACAAGACGCTGACCTTCCGCGAGCACTTTGGCGACTATCAGCGTCAGCTGTTCCTCATGGACCACGCCGGGCTGCCGCTGGAGACGGTGCTCAACCAGCTTGAGCTGCTCGGCGGCGAGGTCATCCCGGTGCTGCGCAGGGAAATCGAGGCCAGGCAGGACCAGGAGACGGCCCCCGCCCCGACCCACGAACTGCTGGTTAAGGCCAAGTACGGCGACCAGCCGGCGCGCCAGCCGCGCCCGAACGCGAACCGCGGCGACAACGTGACCGGCGCGTCGCCGTACCAGGACACGGCCGAGGACGTTAAGGCCGAGTACCCGTCGCAGGTCTAAGGAACTTCGGAAGGCCGCCCCCGACACGGCCGACCGCAGGCACCCCGCCAACGACGCGTGGGAGGCCCTGCATGACCGCCCACGCGTCGCTGGTCAGGCAGTTCAACGCCGAGGACGTCTGGGAGGACCTGTCGATGAAGGAGTACGACGTCCTCTACACGCTGTCAAAGTGCCCAGACCCCATCCGTCTGTGCGAACTTAACCGGCACGTCCTGCTCAGCCAGCCCGCCCTGTCCCGCATGGTCGACCGGCTGACGGAGCGCGGGCTGGTCAGCCGCGCGCCGGATCCCATGGACGGCCGCGTCGTTCGCCTGGCGCTGACCGAGGAAGGCCTGACAATCCAGCGGCGCATCGGCAGGCGGCACGGCCGGTCGGTCGCCCAGGCGATGCTCGCCGGGCTCACCCCGGAGAACTTCGCCAGCTCGAGCAGATATGCGCGAAGCTGGGGCGACGGCCGACAAACCACGCGCCGACAAACCAGGGCCGGTGAAACCAGCAGCCACCAGTCATCAGGATGAGAAACGCCCATAAGCTCAGATACGGGCGTCGTTCGGAATAAGGATTGTGAACAAGAGGGAACAATGAGCGAGACATTTAACCTCGTTGTGGTCAGCGCCGGGACGTCGGACCCGTCATCGACCAGGCTGCTGGCCGACCGGACGGCGCAGCGCGTCACCGCGCTCGCCGGGCAGCGCGGCGCGTCGGTACGCGCGCCGCGTGATCGACCTTCGCGAGCTTGCCACCGATATCACGACGGCACTGACCAGCCAGCTGATCACGCCGAAGCTGCAGCTCGCGGTCGACGCGCTGGGCGCGGCCGACGGCGTCATCGCCGCCGCCCCGGTATACAAGGCGGGCCCGAGCGGGTTGTTCATGTCGTTCTTCCACGTGCTCGACAACGACCTGCTGATCGGCAAGCCCGTTGTGCTCGCGGCGACGGCGGGGACGGCCCGGCACGCGCTTGTCGTGGATGACCAGATGCGGCCGCTGTTCGCCTACCTGCGCGCGCTGCCGGTGCCGACCTCGCTCTTTGCCGCACCAGAAGACTGGGGCGCGAATGATGGAGCGGCCCATGGTGAAGAGGACCGTACCGAAGCGGACGTTGCGCTCAGCAAGCGCATCGACCGTGCCGCGTTCGAACTCGTGCTGCTCATGGAGTCCGGCTTCGCGCGCCAGGTGCGCGGCGAGTCCTGGCAGAGCTATCAGCACGAGTTCGGCTCGGCCGGGGGGACGGAAGTCGACATCGACACCGACAGCGACCTCATGCGCCTGGCGACGGGCGGTTCGGCCGTATAGTCCGAAGCGAGTCATCCCGAACGGATGCGTGCTGTCTGTTCCCCGCCCATTGCCGCACCTTGCGGCGATGTGCTCTCCTTAGCTACATGTCTTGCCGCCGATCCGCTCGGGGGCGCGGCGAAGCGGGGGGAAGTGACTACGCTGAGAGACGAGTTCGCCGTACCACGGCTGTGTAACCTGAGACGGTCATCGGCGGTCCTCGGCCGCGCGGAGTGGGCGCTCGCGTGCCGTATCGACGGGCGGGCCACGGTGGGGGAGTTGGCCCGGCAAAGCGGCGTCGCGCTGCCTGACGCGATTGCGGGAGTGACCAGGCTCGTGACGGCCGGGCTGTGCACCCTCGGCACCGGGGCGGCACCTGGCCATGATGACCAGCCAGCGGCGGCCGATGTCGCGTTGCCATTGCCGCGCCGGCCGCGCGAGGTGGGGCGGGTCTCCGCGGCAGCCGGGACACCGGTCGATTTCAGGCTGTTGCAGCAGGTACTCAACGGGCTGAAGTCGCTAGATTGACCCTTGGGTGTCCCGCCAGGTTTGCCCGACGCCGGTCAGCCCGGAGGCACCGGACCAGCGAGGGAAATCCGCGGAAAAGGCGGTTATCCGCTCGATCACCTCGCGCGCCGCGTACTGCATCATGCCGATGTTGAGCTGGGCGTCGCCGAGGATGGCGACGACCGCGTTGTTGCCCGCCGCGTACACCATGAGGTAGCCGGCCGTGCCCCGGGCAAGTGCCTCGCGGAACTCTCCCCGGCCGGCTTCCCGCACGGACTGCCGGGCCAGGCTGAGGGTCGTCGATACGATGGCGGCCAGCCTGCTGGACTCCAGGTTCGGAAGGTCGTGGGCGACGAGCAGGCCGTCGCTCGTCGCGACCAGGCTGCCGTCGATTCCGGCGATTGTCTCGCGTAGCGTGCGCAGTTCCGCGTACACGTGATCGTGCGCGGCGGATTGTGCCCCTACCGGTTGTGTCATCGACCGCTCCCCTTGTTGCTTGCGGCGTAGCCGGATCACGTTCCCTTGTTCAGCTCGTGGTCGCCCGGATGAATGAGTAGGTTCGCCGCTCAACCGGCGGGCCGCCGACGATGGCGACCAGGCCCAGGTTGATCAGCCGGAATACCTGCAGCGTGGTGGCGAACACGCTGGTGCCGCCGCCGATCGCCAACTCGCGCGGCGTGGCCCGTTCGTTCACGTCCACGAGCAGAGACCACTGGCCGGCGGAGACGTGTACCCGCTGCGTGCCGAGACGCGGGTGGCGGGCCACCACCGTGTCTGCCGTCAGAGCGGCGGGCAACTGCCTGATGACCTCGTGCCGCCGGTTCACCTCCGTGAGGAGTTCCGCCGCGGTCATGACGCCGGCGCCGTCCGCACTCGCCGTCTCGCCCTCGGTGAACCGCGCGGCCCGCGGCACGTCGGCCAGCATGGCGAACGTGCTGTCGGCGATGGCCTCGCGGACGATCCAGGAATGCGTCACCGCGTCCGGCGGCCCGGCGTCGGTGCCCGCCGCCCAGCGGGCCAGTCGACTGGCCAGGTCCGGGGTGCCACGGGACTCGGCCCCGGTGACCATGCCCTGGGCGAGGTGGACGGTCCCGCCGTGGTCCCCGGAAATCTGGAGCGAGCCGGTCCGGCCCGCGAGCGCGAGCCTGCTCAACTGGACGGGGACAGGCACTCGGCCTAGGCGCATAACGGCACTGTTCCTCTGGACATGGGCCCCTCGGGCACGGGCCCTTCAGGCATGGGCCGCGTCGCGCTGCGGGCGCGCATCGATCCAGTGACCGGCCGCGGCCGATGCTGCTTCGCGCACCTCGCGCAGCGCCATCGCGAGGTTGGCCCTCGGCCGGTCGAGCGTCACGAGCAGGATCAGCTGTCCGGCGGGAGTCGGCGGCAGGACCCGGATCAGATGGTAGTGACTGCCCAGGGTCACGATCACGTCCTCAAGGTCTCCGGGCAGCGCCAGCCTGCTCGTCATCAGGGAAAGGACACCGACAACGTCGGCGGCGCCCGCCGATGCCACCGGCACGTTCATCCCGTCGTCTTCGCGGACCGCGCCGTGGACCATGCCGCTGTCAGCATCGACGAGGCTCGCGAGCACAAAGCCGCCGATTCGCTTCAGCGGGGCAAGCATCGCTTCCACGGGAGACGCGGCCATGGCGGGTCCTTCCTATTTGATATCAAGCCTATACATGATTGCACGGGCTGTTATTGTTATTACACGGACTGTTTGCGTCTGCTCATGACTGAGCGAAAACCCGGAAAGTGATCCGATGCTATAGCGCAATTAGCTCGTAAGTCGGCCTGACCGATCTTAGCCCTCGTGTCCCGCGGTCGCCATGCCTACTTCCTGTCTTCACGCCCCGCGCCTACTTCTCGGAATTAATGCATCACGCCTCGTCACGTGGGTGCAGCCGGACTTCAGGTGATTTATGATCGTCTATGTTTATTATTGTCCTTTGTTTATCGGAGAATTTATTTACGGAAATGTTGAGGGTCATGTCATGAACCTGATATACAGGGTTTTCGGCTAGCTTCAGGTGCGGCTGCCCTTGGATTATCGAGCCGATTTCCGCTAACGAGGGACTGGCTGGGTTGCGGGGGGAGGGGACGCCTGAGGCGATCGTGCTATCCCGCTCGCCCTAGGAGAATAAATGACAATGCCGGCGAAGACTAATGCCCAGGGTTTCTCGGAGAGCATCACGACGCTCGTCAAGACGCTGCGCGCGGACGCGCCCGACTGCGTGGCCGCAGGCGTGGTGGACATGTCCACCGGGATGCTTCTCGCCTACGAGACCGTGGAGTCTCACCCGGCTGAGGTTCTCGACCTGCTGGCGGGCGCGACGCTTGACCTCTTCCAGGGCCGTACCGTCGTCATGATCGAGGACATCTTCAAGGAACGGCGCGGCGTTGTCAGCAACAAGCACTATTTCCAGGAAGTCCTGGTGAACAGCGACAACCTCACGCACCTGTTCATCCGGGTCAGCACCCGCCAGGACATCGTGGCGGTCGCCGTCTGCCGGCGGTCGGTCAACGTCGGCATGCTCTTCGCTCAGGCTCGTCGCGTGGTCGGGCAGTTCGGCAGCTTCTGACGTCGCTGTTTCTGACGTCGCGGCCGAGTCCGGGGTGAGCTACCGCCACCAGGTGTTCTCGAGGGCGCGGTCGGTGCCCCGGGTCCGGTCGAGCCCGTCAAGGGCAGCCATATCCTCGTCGGACAAGGTGAAGTCGAAGACCTGGAAGTTCTCGGCGATCCGTTCGCGATGGGTCGACTTCGGGATGATCGGGACACCGTGCTGCACGCACCAGCGCAGCAGCACCTGAGCCGGGGTACGGCCGACGCGGGCCGCGATCTCGGTCACCCGGCGGTTGGTCAGGTGCCGTCCGGTGCCGAGGGGGCTGTACGCCTCGGGGACGATGCCGTATCGGCGGCACGCTTCGACCAGGCCCCGCCGGTACTCCACCGCGCTGAACTGGATCTGGTTCACGACCGGGGCGATGCTGCCCGCCGTGACGACCTGGTCGAGATCGGTCGCGCTGAAGTTGGACACGCCGATCGACCGGGTCAGGCCGCGTTCCCGTGCCCGCTCCATGCCCGGCCAGGCCCATACCGGGCCGCGCTGCGGCCAGTGCACCAGGTACAGGTCAACCTGGTCGACGCCGAGCCGCCGCAGGCTCTTCTCGGCTTCCGCCACCGGGTCCTTGTGCGCTGGATGGAACTTCGTCGTGATGAACACTTCGTCGCGCGGCACCCCGCTGTCCCGCAGTGCCTGGCCGACGCTGGCCTCGTTGCCGTAAGCCTGAGCGGTGTCGATGTGCCGGTAACCGAGTTCGAGCGCCCAGCGCACGGTGTTCTCGCAGGTCGCCCCGTCGGGAACCTGCCAGACACCGAGCCCGAGCATGGGTAGCTGGTTTCCGTCGGCGAGCTTCGCGAACTCCATGGCCATCCCTTCGTTATTACGGCTTTAGCCCGCGCGGAGCAGACCGCCTCATACGCCGGCGGTTTCGCTATCAGGCCTGCTCCGCGCGGGCGGGCGTCACCAGAGGTACTCCAGCCAGCGATAACAGCAGCTTCGCGGCCAAGGTGATCTCCGGGACGCTGGCGAGTGCCCGGCTCACCGGGCAATTGGCCTTGGCTGTCTGGGCGTGCTCGGTGAAGGTCTCCTGGTCGATGCCGGGTACCTGGCCGGTGGTGACAAGGGCGATCTTGGTGATCGTTGGGGCACCGTCAACGAACCGCAGCGTCACCGTGGCGTCGGTGTGCACCGACTCGGGGGTGTGTCCCGCCTGGGCGAGAATATTCGACAGGGCCATCGAGAAGCACGCCGCGTGCGCGGCGGCGATCAACTGCTCGGGATTGGAACCCGGGCCGTCCTCGAACCGAGACTTGAAGGTATACCCGCCGCTGATCGAATCCCCGGCGGTAAAGGTGCCGACGCCAGAAGGCACGTCACCCTTCCATTCAGCACTTCCCTTAGCGGCCATGAGCCCTCTCCGTCCCTTAGCGTCCAGTACCTGCTGCCGAGCCTATCCCGGCCGTGTGTGCGCCATGTGTGTGGGCCGTGCGCGGTCCCCGCGCCCGCGGGGCCGCGCCCGCGCACCGCGGCATCCGGCCCGTGGGCCGTGGTCAGTCCGCGGTCGCGACGATGACGTCCGATGCCTTGATGACGGCGGTGACCTGGCTCCCGGCGGCAAGCCCGAGCTCGCGGGCCGCCTCGACGGTGATCGAGGCCACGAGCCGCACCCCGGCCGCGTTGAGCTCGACGTTGGCCGTCGCTTCCCCCTCGGTGATGCCGGTCACCGTGGCCGGAATCTGGTTTCGTGCGCTGAGCCTCATGCGTAAACCCCCGATAACGGACGATCATCGATCTCTCTGGTTTACGCTACTCCGGCTGACAGCTCACCCGTAATCGGCCGACCACAATCGAGCGCAGGCTCTCGGCTACGGAAGCCGCGACCCGGCGGGTGTGATCGTGTCGAGGAAGTCCAGCGCGGCCACCGCGGTCGCCCGGCGCCAGGCGAGCAGGGTGGCGTCAAAGCCGGCGCTCTGCGCCCGGCGCGATTCGATCGCCTCGACGATCGGTTTGAGCACCGCACGCTGAGCCTGAAGCAGGGGAGCCGGATTATCGCCGACCCGGTCGAGGAGCGCGAGCTTGAGCAGCAGGGCCGAGCGCATTTCCCTGACATGCTCGACCGGTGCGAGCAGCCACCGGGCGGCGGCGGTGCGGCCGTCCTGGGTCGCGGTATAGACGGTTCGCTGCGGGCCGAGGCCGGGCTCGGTTCCCTCGGGGGCGATCAGCCCCGCGTCGAGCAGCCGGCCGATCGCGCGGTAGACGACCGCCTTCGGTACCTGCCAGACCCGGCCGAGGTCGCCGTCGGCCGCGGTCAGTTGTGCGACCGCGAAACCGTGCGCCGGGTGCTGACTGATGATCGTGAGCACCAGCCATTCTGGCAGCGACATCTCGGGAAGCGGGGCCGTCATGAGTCACGAGGGTAGCCGCCGTGGTCTCTTACGGAACCTACGGAAGCGTACGATATGGTCCGTTGCCCGCATAGCTAGCCGCAGTTGCGCCGGGAGGTTCCCGTTGACTGATGCCCCTGACCTGGACGAACTGGCCGCACTCTACCGTGACCTGCACTTGCACCCGGAGCTCGCCTTCGCTGAGCACCGGACCGCGGGCATCGTCGCGGAGCGCCTGCGTGGTCTTGGCTACCAGGTCACGACCGGAGTGGGCGGGACCGGCGTGGTCGGCGTGCTCGCCAACGGGGACGGCCCGGTCGTGCTGCTGCGCGCCGACATGGACGGGCTCCCGGTGCTTGAGCAGACCGGCTTGCCGTACGCGAGCACCGCGCGGGCGAAGGACTCCGACGGCACGGATGTCCCCGTGATGCACGCCTGCGGACACGACATGCACGTCACCTGCCTGCTCGGCGCCGCGGCGGAGCTGGCCGCGGCGGTTGACTCGTGGCGCGGCACGCTGCTGCTCGTCTTCCAGCCCGCCGAGGAGGGCGCCGGGGGAGCGCAGGCCATGCTCGATGACGGCCTGTATGACCGGTTCCCGGTGCCCGGTATCGTGCTCGGGCAGCACGTCATGCCCCTGCCGGCCGGTGTGCTGGCGGTGCACGGCGGCCCGGCGATGGCCGGGGGCGACGCGCTGCGGGTGGTGCTGCACGGCGAGGGCGGGCACGGGTCGCGCCCGGAGACCACGGTCGATCCGATCCTGATGGCGTCCGCCATCGTGCTCCGGCTGCAGGGTGTCATCTCTCACGAAGTGGCGGCCAGCGAGAGCGCCGTCCTGACCGTGGGCGCCCTGCGCGCGGGGACCGCGCCGAACATCATCCCCGACCAGGCCGAACTGCTGCTCTCGGTGCGCTTTTTCAGCGACAAGGTCCGTGACAAGGCCCGCGCCGCCATTGACCGCATTATCCGCGCCGAGGCCGCCGCCTCCGGCGCGCGGAAAGACCCCGAGATCACGACGATCATCTCGTTCCCGGTCCTGGTCAACGACCCGGACGCGTGCGCCAGGCTCACCGACCGGTTCAACGCCGGTGTCGGCCTGGCCCTCGACCCGGGCCCGGTGACCGGCAGCGAGGACGTCGGCCTGCTGGCGACCGCCGCGGACGTGCCGTGTGCCTACTGGTTCCTCGGCGGATCCGATCCGGCCCTGTTCGAGGGGATCACATCGGTTGAGGAGGCGAAGAACATCGTGGACGGCCTGCCGTCGAACCATTCCCCGTTGTTCGCCCCGGTCATCGACCCGACGATCCGGACCGGCGTGAGCGCCCTGGCCGCGGCGGCCCGCTCCTGGCTAGCCACGGCAGGCTAGCCAGGGCCACGGCAGTCAGGTTCGGGCCACGGCACAAGTCAGGTAAGACCCCGCTGTCAGCGCAGGGAAGCGAGGATCGCCTCGGCCTGGCGGATCAGCGGCGCGTCGACCATCTGCCCGTCGATCTTGATCGCTCCCTTGTCTTGCGCGCTCGCGCCGCGCGCCGCCGCGAGTACCCGCCGGGCCCAGGCGACCTGCCCCTCGTCCGCCCGGAAGGCCTGACGGACGACCGGCACCTGGCTCGGATGGATGCAGGCCTTGAACGCGAACCCGGAAGCGGCGGCGTCCTGCGATTCGGCCGCGAACCCGGCAAGGTCAGGGATGTTCACGTAGACCGAGTCGATGGCGGGCCTGCCGTAGGCGCAGGCCGCGAGCAGTACCGCCGACCTCGCGTGCACGGCGACGTCCCGGTACCGTCCGTCGGGGTACCGGCTGGTCCGGCCGCGCATGGCGGCGATCAGGTCCTCGGCGCCCCACATGACGGCGATGACATTCGGCGCCGCGGCGATCTCGGCCGCGTTGACGATGCCGAGCGGCGTCTCGCACAGCGCGACGATCCGCCAGTCCCCCCCGAGCCCGTCGAGTTGCGCCCGGTTCTCGGTCTTGGGCAGCATGATCAGCCGGTACGCGGTGCCGAGCAGCGCGGCGATGTCCAGCGCGTGCTCGGGGGTTCCGATCGCGTTGACCCGCACGATGACCCGGGCCGGATCGAGGTCCCCCGACCGGAACGCCGCGACGAGCGCTGCTCTCGCCTCGTCCTTGGCGTCGGCGCCGACCCCGTCCTCCAGGTCGAGGATGACCGCGTCGGCGGCCGCCAGCGCCTTGGCGTACCGGTCGGGCCGGTCGGCCGGGCAGAACAGCAGCGCCGGACCGGGCAGGGCGGGCAGCTCAGGAAGCGTCATACTTCGCCTCCGGCCCCGGCTGGTCCATGGACTGCGGCCGGCTCGCGGACTGCGGCAGGCACAGCATCAGCGTCGTCCTGGTGACCACCGCCACGACCTCGCCCCGCTGGTTGCGGGCGGTGTGCTCGAACGTCACGATGCCCTGGCCCGGCCGGCTGGCCGAGAGCCGCTTGTCCGTCACGATCGTCTCGCCGTAGATGGTGTCGCCGGCCCGGACGGGAGCGGGGAAGCGCGTGTCACCGAATCCCAGGTTGGCCACGATCGTCCCCTGCGTCAGGTGGCCGACCGAGAGCCCGACGAGGACCGACATGGTCAGCAGGCTGTTGACCAGCCGTTCGCCGAACTCGGTGGTGGCGGCGAACGCCGCGTCGAGATGCAGGGACTGCGGGTTCATGGTCAGCGTCGAGAACAGCGTGTTGTCCGCCTCGCCGATCGTCCGTCCAGGGGAGTGCCGGTAGACGACACCGGTCTGTAGTTCCTCGAACCACAGACCCCGCTGCTGGACGACCTCACCCGGTGACTCGCTCATGTTCCCTCCAGAAAAGCTGCCTTCAGGAAACGACCTTACCGACCGCCGATCTCCCCGACCCGGGGCCTCCAGGCGCGGCCGCGTCGCCGAATACGCCGACGGCGTCCGGGACGCGGTCGCCCGCTGCCCCAAGACGGCCCTGTTCGCCGGTGAATAACATGGGCGGGTGAGCGTTGATCTGCCGCTGACCCCGTTTCCCTTTCACGGGGACGGAGTGACCGCTGTTGTCAGCACCCGGCATGGCGGGGTGAGTACCGGTCCCTATGACAGCCTCAACCTCGGCGGTCACGTGGGGGACGATCCGGCGGCGGTGGCGGAGAACCGGCGCCGGCTGGCCGCCGCCCTAGGCGTGGACCGGCTGACGATCGCGGACCAGAGGCACACCGCCACGGTCGCCGTGGTCGACGGCAACCGGGCGGGCCGGGGGCACGACGGAGTCGCGGACTCGGCCGCCGCGTTTCCCGGG
This sequence comes from uncultured Actinomycetota bacterium, assembly GCA_963785645.1. Classification (GTDB taxonomy): domain Bacteria; phylum Actinomycetota; class Actinomycetes; order Streptosporangiales; family Streptosporangiaceae; genus Trebonia. Next base: position 385,113 of record CAWAWG010000006.1, on the reverse strand, counting down.
ACCGACGCCATGATCACCAGCCTGCCCGGTGTCGCCTTGACGATCCTGGTCGCCGACTGTGCTCCGGTACTGCTCTATGACCCGGTCCGGCAGGCGGCCGGCGTGGCGCACAGCGGCCGGGTGGGGACCGTCAAGGGCGTGATCCCCCAGACGATCAAGGCGATGGCGGCGGCGTTCGGCTCGGCGCCAGACGATCTGCTGATCGGGATCGGTCCGGCGATCGGTGCCGCGAGCTACGAGATCGGCGCGATGGAAGCGGCGGAAGTGGCGGCGGCGTTCGGCGACGCGGGAACGCGGCTGCTGACCCCGACCCGGCCCGGGCACGCCGCGTTCGACCTGGCCGGTGCGATCCGCCGGCAGCTACTCGCGTCGGGGGTCCCCGAGGCGAACATACACGAGATGGCCATCGACACCAGGACGTCGACCGGCACCTTCTTCTCCGACCGCGCCGCCCGCCCCTGCGGCCGCTTCGCGGTCGTCGCGGCCCTGCACCAGTGACGCCGGTCTTCCGGGAGCTGTTTCTCGTCGGAGCGGGCGCGGTCGCCGGGCTCGTGGGGACGGCGGGCGGGATCACCTCGCTCGTGTCGTATCCAGCGCTGCTGCTCGCGGGCGTCGCGCCGCTGCAAGCGAACGTCGCGAACCTCGTCGCTCTGGTCGCGTGCTGGCCGGGGTCGGCGGTCGCATCGCGGCCGGAGTTGCGCGGACGCGGGCCGTGGCTGCTCCGCTGGGGAATCCTCGCCGCCGCGGGCGGTGCCGTTGGCTCCGTTCTCCTGCTGAACACGTCGGCCGGCGTGTTCAGCCGAGTGGTCCCGTTCCTTGTGGCCGCCGGATCACTCGCCCTGCTGTGCCAGCCGTGGCTCGCCGCACGTCACTCTTTTCGCGCTGACGCCGGACCGGGAAAGCTGCTGCTTCCGGCCGGCCTGGTGGCGTTGTCCGTCTATAACGGATACTTCGGCGCGGGGTCCGGCGTCCTGCTCCTCGCCCTCCTGCTGCTGACCACCGACCCGCGCCTGCCCACCGCCAATGCCCTGAAGAACATGGTGGTGGGCGCGGCCACGATCATCTCAGCGGTGCTCTTCGCCGTCCTCACCCGGGTCGACTGGACCGCGGTGGCCGCACTCGCGCTCGGTCTCTTCGCGGGCAGCCTGGTCGGTCCGTGGGTAGCCCGTCGCCTGCCGCCAGCCGTACTCCGCTGGCTGGTCGCCCTGACCGGCCTGGCCCTCGCGGTCCGCCTGTGGGTGGACCCGGCGGGCTGACCAGCAGAACGCGGTCCCCAGGGCATGGTGCCCAGCGCCAGCAGCCTTGCCGAGGCCGTTCAGCGGCCTTTGACGCGGTGACTCTCGTCTAAGTAGCGGGTGGTCCGGCAGTCACCCGCCTTCGTTCGGATTAATTCAAAAGCTCTTATCCCGAACGAGGGCGGGTGACTTGGCCCGCGCCCCGTTGCCGGGTTGCCGCGGTCGGCGAAGATTGCGTTGTGGAGTTCGACTACATCGTCGTCGGGGCCGGGGCAGCCGGGTGCGTGGTCGCGGGGCGGCTGGCCGCGGCCCGTCCGCGGCCGAGCGTGCTGCTCATCGAGTACGGCGGCCGGCCGGTTAATCCGCTGCTCCATGTTCCGAAGGGCTTTTACTACACGCTGCGCGGCGACCGCTACCTGTACCGGTACGTCACCAGTCCGGTCACGCCCGCCGCCGGGCCCGAGGTCTGGCTGCGCGGCCGGGTCCTCGGCGGGTCGGCCGCGGTCAACGGGATGGTGTGGATGCGCGGAGCTCCGGCCGACTGGGACGGCCTGGCCGCACGCGGCAATCCGGGCTGGTCGTGGGCGGACGTGCTGCCCGCGTACCGGGCGATCGAGGATCACAGCCTCGGCGCGAGCGAGACGCGCGGCGCCGGCGGCCCGCTCGGCATCTCGGTCGTGGACACCGGGGACGAGGTCACCAGCGCGATCCTGGCATCGGCGGTGAAGTACGGCTGGCGGCACGTCAGGGACGTTAACGCCGGCGACGCCGAGCGGATCGGTTTCACCCCCTCGACGATCAAGGCGGGCCACCGTACGACGTCCTACGAAGCGTTCGTCCGCCCGGCACTGGCCCGCCAGGCAACCAGCCGCACGGGGGCCAGCCGCACGGGGGCCGGTCACACCGGGGGAGGCCTCACCGTCGTCACCCGCACTCGGGCCGGCCGCCTGACGTTCGACGGCCGCCGCGTCACCGGCGTCAAGACGATCGATGCCAAGGGATCGGTTGCCGAGGTCAGGGCCCGGCGCGAGGTCGTGCTCTGCGCGGGCGCCGTCGAGACCCCGCTGCTGCTCGAACGCTCCGGCATCGGCGATCCGGACGTGCTCCGCAGGCACGGCATTGAGCCGGTCGTCGAATCGCCGAACGTCGGCGAGCGACTGATCGAGCAGCGCGGCGTCGCCCTCCAGGTCACGCTCAACGCGGCCAGCGCCGCGACGAGACGGCTCGGAACGAGGGCGGGACGGGTCAGGGAAGCGCTCAGGTGGCTGGCAGCCGGCGAGGGACTGCTGTCGAGCAGCGGCTATGACCTGGTCTGCCAGTTCAAGTCGGGCCGCGCTGTGAACCGGCCCGACGTCCAGGGCCTGATCGCCCCGATCGCCCTCGATACGGCGAGCAAGGACATGCGGCTGGCCCGCCACCCGGGCATCCTCTTCATGGCCTACCCGATCCGTCCGGAAACAACGAGCTCGGTCCACGTCTCGGGCGACGGCCCGCATGCCCCCCCGGTCATCGACGCCCGCTTCCTGGAGACGGACAGCGACCGGGACTCGGTCGCCCCGGTGCTTCAGATCGCCCGGGCCGTTCTCGCCGAGGCGCCTACCGGCGGCCTCCTGCGGGCAGAAGAGTTCCCCGGACCTTCGGTCGCCACCGGGGCGGACACCATCGAGTACTCGCGCAACACCGGCACCGGTATCTACCACGCCGTCGGCTCCGCGGCGATGGGCCCGGGCGACGACGACGTGACCGACCCGCGCCTGCGGGTGCGCGGCGTCGACGGCCTGCGGATCGCCGACGCCTCCGTCCTGCCGGTTCAGGTCGCGGGCAACACCGCCGCCCCGGCCATGCTGATCGGCTACCGCGCGGCTGACCTGATCCTCAGCGGCTCCTGACGAGGATCCGCCCGGCCCCGGTGCTGCCCCGCGCTGGTGCTGCCCCGCCCCGTTGATGCGGCTGATGCCTCACGAGGCAGCCGGAATCGTTCGGGAAAAACTAAATGCATTGCCACGGAACGGATGGTCGATCACTCGTTGGGTTGGCGATGACCCTTGTGACGTGCGGGATGATGCCCTCACCTGCGGGGATTCGATATCCGTCAGGTGACCGATGTCTGTCAATGCAACTTGCATGAGAGTTTGTCGTGCAAGAGGCAATGTCCGGCCCGCTAAGGAAAGCCCATGACCCCGATGGCGCCGACCCGTCCGACTCGCTCCGCTAGCCCGCCACTACCGGTGGGCCAGCCTCAGTGCCGCATCCCGTTGATGGCGGACCTCGCCGCCGCGGCGGCAGCCCGCTCCGTGGTCGAGGATGCCATCCGCGCGTGGCGTGTCCCGGTAGACGTGGACGTGGCGATCTTGCTCACCAGCGAACTGGTGACCAACGCCGTCACGCACGGCACGCCCGCCGCGGGAACGTTCGTGCTTCTCACGGTCGCCCGCGAAGCAGCCTGTCTGCGGGTGGATGTCCATGACGGGTCTGGCGACCTCCCAGTGCTGGACACTGGCCTGATTGACGAGGCCCCGGCTGAGGCCGAGACCGGCCGTGGGCTCCTCCTCGTGACATCGCTGTCATCCGAGTGGGGTTCCTACCGTACCCCGACAGGTAAGGCCGTGTACTTCACTTTGGAACTTCAGCAGAACCTTCCAGAGATGGATATCGATGCAGGTAGCGGGCGCCCAGACGGACGTAGGTCAAGATCGGTCAGCTGACCGATGTCTCGCACTGCAACTTGCACGATTGTTTTCCTTGCAAGGACGCGGTGGGCCGAGAGGAGAGACTCGGCCCCACTGCTCCGCCCCTTCCCCGGGAGCAGACAGAGGCGTCCGAGCAGCTCACGCATGAACCTTGTTCTTTTGACTGAGCCGACCAGGCAACCGGTCGGTAAGGGTAAAAGGACACGGTTCAAGTCAGGAAGAGGACCTGCGATGGACACGATAGCGTCGGCCCGGTTGGCCCCGCCTGCCGAACTGCGGCACCGCCGCGTGCGGCTGGACCTGGGACCAGGCGCGGCGGCGCATGCGTGCGGGCACGTCCGGGCGTCGATTGCCGCCTGGTCGGTCCCGGTGAACCCGGCCGTGGCCATCCTGCTGACGAGCGATCTCGTCATCAACGCCGTCACCAACGGCGCGGGCGACACCATCACGCTCGGCATCAGGTGGTCGTCGGGCCAGTTCCGGGTCGAGGTCCACGACGTGTCAGTGACGGGGGACTCCTGGGAGACCGCCGACGCCGACGCCGACGCAGACCGTGGCCTGCTGCTGGCCGCCGCGATGGCGGCGGACTGGGGCCACTACCGAACTCCTGCGGGCCGGGCCGTCTACTACGTGCTCGAGTCCGATCCGCAGACCTCCCAGGGCAGCGCTGCCTCGCAACCCCTGGGTACCACCCGCGGCTTGCCACCGCGGGAAGCCGCTAGCGGGGGCGGTGAATCGTGAGCCCCCGGAGGTTCACCGCCCCCGCTTTCGGCGCAGGCGGCTGCCGCCCCGCCGACATGCGCGGCATCGGTTTCCACGGACGCGGCGTTAGCGGCGCGGCCTGGGCCGGCGCGAGTTCCCACGGCGTGTACGACCGTCTGGTCCGCTGCCGCCTCGCCTTCTGGTCAGGAATCAGAAGGCGTCCCCCGGGCCGTGGCCACCGCGGTCCCGACACGTCAGGAGCAGGTACATGAGGGTAAGCCAGAACCAGACGCGTTTCACCACGTGGGGCCGTCGGCCCTTCACCACATGGGGCCGCAACGGCACGACGGCCTGGACCCGCCGGCCGGAGAACACCTGGGGCCGCACGGCGTAGTCAGACAGCTTAACCAGACGTGGAGACGTGCGCGGGAGCCGCAACCCGCGCACCGTCTCCGCACCCCGGCGGAACCGACAGCGTGCGCCGCACACGCTCAGGTTCCGCACCCGGTGGGAATGGCGCGCCTTGAGCCGCACTCGGCCGATCGTTCCCGCCGCGCAGGGTGGTGTCGCGGGCCGCAAACGCGACACCACCCGGCGCCTCCCCGGCGCCCGGCCGCCGCAGCCGGGCGCCCGGGGTTCTCGTCCCGGGACCGGCCGCCGCGCAGTTCTCCATCGATAGCGCGGCGGCCGGTCCAGGGAACAAAGAACCCGTCAGCCGGCCCCGGCCGGACCGGCTGACGGGCCAGTAAACGTGGGGGGCTAGCATCCGCCGCTAGCCCCCCACCGCGTTGCAAGCAGGTTCGTCAGCGCCGAGAGCCGGGCCCGGTATACGGGCCCGGCTCTCGGCGCTTGGTTCGAAACACTTGGTCTTGGCAACACCGAGCGGCGCGCCGGCCCCTCACCCGACGCGCCGCTCTTTTGCGTCCCCGCCGTCGGCAGGGGTGGGGTGGCCTGGACGACGGGGACTCCGGTGTTGCTTAACGGTCTCTTTACTTATGAACGCGCGGGCGCCCGGACACGTTCCCTATCCGGCGGTAACGGCGCGCAGTGCCGATTCGCGGGCGATGTCGGTCCTGGTGGCCACGTTCAGCTTCTTCAGGATGTGCGACACGTGCGTCGCCACGGTCCGCCGGGAGAGCATGAGGCGCGCCGCTATCTCGGGGTTGGACAGCCCTTCCTCGACGAAGGCGGCGACCTTCAACTCGGCGTCGGTGAGCGAGTCCCACCCGCTGACCGCCCGCCGGTGCTTGCTGTGCGGGCCGCGCCTGATGCCGTAGGCCCGGAACTCGGCGTTCACCCGGTTCAGGTCAGCTTCCGCCCCGAGAAACTCGTAAACCTCGACGGCCTGCTCAAACGCCTGCCGGGCGGCGGTCCGCTCCTCGGCCGCGATCAGGCACTCGGCCGCGGCTTCGAGGGCCTTGGCCCGGGGGAGCGGCCGCCCCGCGTCGGCGTACCGCTGCGCGGCGGCCAGCAGCACGAAGGCGTCCCGGTCGACCATGCCCCGGCAGTAGAGCGCGTTAGCCTGCCGGGAGGGGATCTCCGACCCTTCGGCGAGGGTGGCGGCTTGCGCGGTGATCGTCTGCGCGGTCTCCTTGTCGCCGGTCTTGATCGCGAGCCGGACGGCTTCGCTAAGGAGTTCCTCGATTTCTCCGAGGTCGTCTGGGTTATCGTCAACCGGAGCGGTGAGAATCGCGAGGGCTTCGCCGAACGCTCCGACTTGCTCACGGTCGAGAGATTGGGCAAGAAGGAGTGGCGCGGCTGGTCGCTGTCCGATCCTCTGTACATGGGGTTCGACCGCGGCTAGATACCGCCGCGCCACCTCTGGCTCATTCCGATGGAAGCTGATATTGGCGGCGATGCCGAACTCGTAGCAACTTGCGAAGGATTCCTTCAAGTTCTCTGGCACAACCGCTATCTCGGTTTGTGCGTCATCCCACCGCCCGATCTCGAACAGGGCCTGACCGAGCATTCCATGCGCCTGTGCCAGGCGTATCGTCGTACCGACCTGGTTGGCGAGTTGCCGCGCTTGCTCTGCCGTGGCCAGCGCCTCCTCGTACCGGTTAAGGTTGCCCAGCGTTGCTGCCTTATTAACCCGAAGCAGTATCCCTAGGTCCGTCAGCGCAGGGTCAGTCTCGGCCACGGCCAAGGCGCGATCATAGAGCGGCAGCGCGTCAGTCAAGTCACCCCGGATGGTGGCCATCATGGCCAGCACATGGAGGGCCCACCCGGTCGCCCAGGTGTCGTCCGCGTCCTCCGCCGCGGCCAGCGCCTTGCGCGCCTGCACGCCGGATGCCTCGACATCACCGAAAATAAGGTACGTGCGTGCAGCCAGTACGAGCAGTCGGCCACGGTGTTTGGCGGTAATCCCAGGTGTCTTGAGCGCACGTTCGAGTGCCGTATAGGGCTCACTGGATGAGCCAGATCGCATCCGGCATTGTGCCAATGTCCAATGTAGGTCTACCACCAAATCGGGATCGGTTGCGTAGTTGAGCGCACGCTCCGCAACTCGTTCCGCCTCGGACGGATCGCCTGTCCGATAGAGGGCGTCGGCGAGCCTGCCAGCTAGCCAGCCGTGCCTGAACGATCCTGCGGGGATGCCGCCCACCGCTTGGGCGAGCAATTCGGCGGCGACTCCAGGTGCCTGGCTAACCAGTGACTCCGCCGATATAACTAGCCACTCAAGCATCCACTCGCTCATTGGAGCGCCTGACCGGACAGCGGCTGTATCGATTGGCGGACGTTCAAGCTGTACACCAAGATCACCAGGCCTGGCAGGCGCCCAGTGAGTTGGCGAGGTGACTCTAGCGGATACGGGCGAACCAACAGATCCCCCGGATTGAAGGTCCGCCCCGGCGTTTCCGTCAGCTGAACCCGCTACGGCTCGGAGCAACTGCCGGGCGACCCGATCCGGTGCGGCGCCGGCCGCTGCCAGGGCGCGGCCGGCATCGAGGTGCCAGGCGCTGCGCACGGCGGCGGGCAGTTCCGCGTAAAGCGCCTCACGGATCAGCGGATGCCGGAAGGCGAGGGCCGTTCCGTTGCCGGAGTCGATGAGCACTCCCGTGGCGCGTGCCTCATCGATCGCGGGCACCACGTCGGACACGGTCTTGCCGAGCACGGTCGTGAGATCGGGGACAGCGAACTCCACTCCGAGCAGCGCGGCGGCCCGCAGGACATCCCTGGTCGCGGCGGAGACGAAATCTAGCCGGTCGGCGATGGCAGCAGGCAGCGAACCCGGTACGGTCTCGGCTGCGAGCTGGGCGGTGCCGGAGGCGCTGACAGCGATGCCACCGGAGCGGCTAAGCGCGGCGAGCAGTTCGGTGAGGTAGAGCGGGTTGCCCGCCGCACCCTCGGCGAGCCGGAGCAGCCGGGTGTCCGGCTGTCCGCCCGCGAGTTCCTTGACGAGTTCGGCGACGGTCGGCTGGGTTAGCGCGGCGAGTTGGACTCTGGCCTCGACGTCGACCGCACGGCGCAGGGCCACGAGATCCTCGCGCTGCGGGACCGGGCGGGTCAGCCCGACGAGCAACAGCGGCACCTGGCGTGCGGTCCGGGCGAGCCGACCCCACAGCCTGATGCTGGCCGGATCCGCCCACTGGAGGTCATCGATGACCAGGACGACCGGCCGGGCCGTGGTCTCATCGATGGTCAGCGCGATGAGCTGCTCGGCGAGCATCGCGGGCACGTCGGTACCGCGGTCGGTCGGGACCTCGCCGCGCAGCAGCCCGGCGATCGTGGTCCGCCGGGCGTTCGCCGACGGCCGCCGGACCGCCAGGGCGTCGAGGAATGGCGACAGCGGGATCTCCTGGCCGAGCTCGTCGCCCGTGCCCCAGAAGACATGAAAAGACCCGGATGGCAGGTTGGCGAGGGCGCTGCGGACGAGGGTGGTCTTGCCGATGCCCGGCTCACCCTCGATGAGCACCGCGTTGCCGCCGCCTCGGGCGAGATCTCTTAAATACCCGTCGAGCAGCGCCAGCTCGTCAGCACGTCCGGCCAGCACGCCGACCGAGGTTTCCGGAGGCATGTCACGAAGCGTACTCGCTGGACATCTACGGAACAAGCGGTTCTTTTTAGGACATTAATTCGGCCAATTTCGATTCTGTCCCTGCTTCGGTTGCTTAATCCAATCGTAATATTCAGTGCAACTTGCATGGCAACTGTCTCTGCATCAAATTGTGAGATTTTCACCGAACAATTGACGGCAATCGATGTAGGAATTGACATAGCATATCGTGACACGAGTTTTACTCATTGAATATTCCCTAAGTATCGATTTATCCTAGCTTATGTAATCAGCCAAAGACTGGTGAACGGACGAAGTCGTCCGTTCAGGGCCGCCGAACCAAGGTCTAGGCAGTGACCTCGGTAAACGCATGGAGGCAGTCATGCGCGTTCGGCGAAACATCCTCGCTCCCGCCATTATCGCGGTTAGCAACCATCGGCTCGCTTGTCGCGGGCCCCGTCCTCGCTCTCACCACCTCTGCTGCGCCGGCCACCACTGCGGTCGCCGTCAGCATCCACCCCGACATGGCAGTGTACGGCGCGTGAAATAGGGTAACCGGGCAACGGCCCGCCGCCGATTCCCTCATCGGCGGCGGGCCGTCTATTTCCGGCCTATCAAGAAGCAAAGAAACGCAACAAAAAGTCATCTAGAATTCTTCGCGGCCCGCGAACCCGTGGCGTATTGATATGACAACTCAGGGTGTTTTCGGCCCCGCAGGACCCGCCCGTCAAGCGGTACCCGCGAATCAAGATTTTGATCAACTCTTATCAATGAGAGCCGAATCGATCAGTGGTCCAGCGGCTAATCGATGATCACCTCGATCCCGTTGCTGAGATATCGTCACAGTAGTCTCGTTCGCTCACAGGGACCCCGTTAGTCCCAAAAGATCGGGCTCTCCGGCCGCATCCGCCACAGTAGTAACTGTTGTCGTAGCTGTTAAGCCGATCGAGCACGTCACGAGGTCGATGTGAAGCAGTCCGAGGTGGGCTGACTACCGGCCTTGATGTCGGATAGTAAATTAAATATCACATCTTGTGATCTCGTTATGGAAGATGTACGCTACTTTCTGTAATCAGCCGAAGACTGGCGATGATCGGCGCGGAAGGTCGTGCCGGGCGTGGCCGCCGGGTCCAGCTCAAGGCTGTCCACCTCGGTTGACGCATGGAGGCAGACATGCGAATTCGGCGTACCATCCTCGCTCCCGCCATCTTGGTGATCGGCACCACCGGCGCACTCTCCGTCGGCCCGGTCCTCGCCGTCACCGCCGCCACGACCCCGGCCGCTACCGCACTCGCTTCGGGCTCGGTCAAGCCCAATATGTCCGTGTACGGCGCGTGACTTAACCTCATTAGCCCTGTGCGGGCGACAGTCCGCCGCCGGTGGTGGGAATCGGCGGCGGCGCTGCCCGTTTGGTCCATGGCCAATCGCGGAAGGATCACGCTCGGTAAGCCGGGCATTATGCGGGAGGTCGCCATCGCTTGGGCATCGTGGGTCACACAAGGCGATCTTTTCACTGCAGACCCGTTGGCTAATCCCTGTCACGTTAATCGCTATTGTTATCTATTTTTATCAATAAGCACTGGTGGAACGAATGTTAGCCATCGCATCAACTATCACGGCTCTACCTCTGGGACTGCTGTGCCTCCAGGATCGCCTCTGGTCCCGTGAGTTTTTTCGCCCGCATGGGCTTGTTATGCACGAGCCCGTGAGTAGTGACGATTTGATCACCTTCGGTGCGGAAAAGCCGCAATCACTGGTTTCAGCGATTCTTTCCGTGAAATATTCAGGATCGACGTTGTGCTGCTATCCAACACAAGCGGACGATCGACGGAGAGGGAAGGCGGTGCCCGATGGTCGAGGAGGGTAGTCCTACGGTGCGCCGTCGTAGGCTCGCGGCCGAGCTCCGGCAGTTGCGCGAGGCCAAGGGGCGCAGCGGTGAGTCGGTGGCCAACGCGCTCCGCTGGAGTCCGTCCAAGATCAGCCGGTACGAGAGAGCCAAGACCGGGCTGCGCCCCAAAGAGGTCGAGCGGCTGCTCGACTACTACGGAGTCACCGGCGCGCGCCGGGAGATGCTGCTCGCGCTCGCACAGGACGCCTCGCAGAAGGGCTGGTGGGAGGAGTACTCCGAGAGCCTCGACGAGGACTACCAGCAGTTTATCGGCCTTGAGCACGAGGCCACCGCGGTCGCCATCTGGCACGTTGACGTGGTGGCCGGCCTTCTCCAGACCGAGGGATACGCCCGGCACATCATCGACAGCTACGACCGGGTCGAGCCGATCGCGCCGTCCCAGGTGACCCGCCTGGTCCGGGTCAGGATGCGCCGCCAGCAGGTTCTGGACCGGGCCGCGCTCCGGGTCAACGTGGTTCTCGACGAGTCCGTGCTGCTCCGCCGGATCGGCTCCGACCTCGTGATGTACGAGCAGATGCAGCGCCTGGCCAAGGAGTGCGAGCGCCCCAACCTGTCACTGCAGATCCTCCCGCTCGACGGCCCGCACACGGTCATCGGCGAGTCGTTCGTCCTGTTCAGCTTCGAGGCCGACGGCGACGCGGTGCTCCAGGACGTGGTGTCCACCGAGCAGATGCGCAGCGGCTTCATTCTTGAGGGCGAACGCGAGACCCACCTGCACCGCGTGGCCTTCCGCACGCTTACCGAGGCGGCCCTCAGCCCCGCCGACTCCAAGCAACTGATCCTGGACACAGCCGAGTCCCAGTGGACCGGCCAGCGCCGCAGCGCCTCCTGACCCGGAATGCCCGGGGCTTTCAAACACTTGTGGAATCTTGGTTGTTGTATGTGTGTTCAAGATGCGCTTACTAGTCAGTAGTGTTACTTGGGCAGAATCAGGCGCATGAGACGTGTGGTGTCTGCTAGCCTCACGCCTGACGGTTACCCTCGGTAAGGCTTAGTCGTTGGTAGCCGAGTGTGCAGGGCAAACACACAAAAAAACTAGTGATGGGGGTAGGCTATGCCTGCGCTCGAAAGTCAGCCCGAATGGGTGAAAAGCTCGCTGAGTTTCGCGAACGGCAACTGTGTTGAGGTAGCGGACCTGTCCGGCGGCGAAGTTGGCGTCCGGAACAGCAGGGATGCTGCTGGCGCGGTTCTCCGCTTCACACCGGATGAATGGCACGCCTTCATCGGTGGCGTTCAAAACGGCGAGTTTGATCGCTTCGGCGCATAACGCGCCTGAGTGAGAAGGCGGGTTCCCGGAAGGCAGACCGGGGACCCGCCTTTGTCGTTTTTATGCGGATACTGGCGGTTGCTGGCGGTTGCTGGCGGTTACTGGCGAGTTGGGCGCGGTCGGCGGCATGCCCGGTTGCCGAGCGGCGCTGCGCCGGTACGAAATACGGCAGGTGACCGATGTCTTGCGGTGCAACTTGCAGCAGCATTCTTAATGCAACCAGTCCAGCTCGGCTGACGCTGGCGATCAACCTACCGGCTGAGAGCCAGCCTGGTTGGCGCTTTCCAGCTTCCCCGCGGGTGGGGCCCTGACGCTCCCGCGAATCCGTGCCCCAGGTCCGCGACCGATGCCGCAACGGGACGCGGGCCTGGCCCGCGGGGGAGGCGGGGACGGTGAGCCGTTCGCCCCCGGAGGCTCACCGTCCCCGTCTGGAGCGCCAACCCGATAAAAGTCAGTGTCCGAGCAGAGTCAGTGAAGGGACAACGTGGGAACCCCAATGGCGGGAAGTCTGACCGGCAGCGTGATGCCCGGTTCTACCTGGGTCAAGAGCTCGCTGAGCTTCGCTAACGGTAACTGTGTCGAAGTGTCTGATCTGCCGGAAGGCGCGATCGGCGTCCGGAATAGCCGCGATCGCGAGGGTCCGGTCCTCCGGTTCACCCTTGACGAGTGGCACGCCTTCATCGGCGGCGTCCGCCAGGGAGAGTTTGACGACTTCGGTAGGACAAGGATGTAGCACGATTGTGCCCGGGGGACGACACCCTGTGGCCCCGATTGTCCGGGGCCAGGCAAAAGCAGGTCCCCGCCGCGCAGGCGGCGGGGACCCGTTCTTGCCCGCTTTACCCGATGGCCTCGGTCTTGGTCTCGTCGGCCGACGCCCGGCTGACCGGGACCGGAATGGTCGGCCGGTCCTCGATCACGGCCGGGAGGCCGGGAACGGCGCTGATCCGCCCGGCGACCGCCGCGGCGACCAGGACGATCACGATGCCCAGCCCGGTAAAGAACCCGACCTGCTCAACGGCGCGCATTAGCGTGCCGCTGCTCGCGGGACCGCCCGCGGGACCGGCCACCGTCCACAGCGGCGCGAACACGTTCCCGAGGGCGAACCAGGCACCGCTCGCGATCGCAAGGAGCGAGCCGAAGAGCGCCACGTGCCTGCTTCGCGCGGCCATTATCAGCAGCCCGCCGAGCAGTGCGCCCGCGCCGGGAAGGATCTCCAGGTCGAGCCGGCCGGTGGTATATGTCCACGCCTTGTCCGGCGTGTAGGCGTAGTTAAAGTAAGGCCCGACAAATGGGATGATGCCGCCCCAGATGCCGAGGAGGGCCACGAGTAGCCCACCGAAGATCCCGTGGGTGCGGCGTATCCGCCAGATCCCGACCACTGCTATCACTTCCCCTTTGGGTAACCGCGACAGTCGCCTTTCGGCTCGTATTCACGCCTACCCGCCAGGAGCGAAGTATTCCGCCCAGTGCCCAACAGCTCACTGCAAAACAGACTCACCGGGCGGCCGAGCGGTTGGTCAGGAGGTCTGCTGTGCGTCGATCTCGCTGCGGACCTGCTCCATGTCGAGGTCGCGGACGGCCTGGATCAGCTTCTCAAGCGAGGCGGCGGGCAGCGCGCCGGCCTGGGAAAACACGAGGACGCCATCCCTGAACGCCATCAGCGTCGGTATCGACGAGATCTGCGCCGCGGCGGCCAGCCCCTGCTGGTCCTCGGTGTCGATCTTCCCGAACGTGATGTCCTGGTGCTGCTCGCTCGCGGACTCGAAGACCGGCCCGAACATCCGGCACGGCCCGCACCATGCCGCCCACCAGTCGACCAGGGTGATCCCCGTGCCGGTAACGGTCTGCTCGAAGTTCTGCTCGGTTAGTGCGACGGTGCTCATTTCGCTCCTAAGTCTTGGTACTCGCTCGTGGCCCCGGGCGAGTACAGCGAAAACGGGCCCGGCAGCATTCCCACGTCCATTCCGCAGGCCGCCCGGCGCGGTTACCAGGCTTCGGCGACCGCGATCGCGATGGCCGCGACGGTGTTGGAGTAACTCGCCCGCGCGGAACTGGCCAGCAAGGCGGTGCCAGCCGGCGAGACGGTTACGACCAGCCGCCCGTCGGCGAGTGCGCGCGTCAGCCGCGCGGTCGCGTCCGGGGCGGCCGCGCCGGACGCCCGGGCGGCGAGAACATCGCGGAGCGCATCGCGCAGCCGGATCAGCGCGCCGTGCTCAGAGCCGCTGATGATCGCGTCGTCGTGCAGCAGGCCGGCCGCGCGCAGCCAGGGCACCGCTTCCTCGCGGGTCCCGAGAAGGTCCGTGCCGTCGGCGGTCACCGTCCCGGCGAGCGACCCGAGCAGGCCCGGCCCGGCCAAATCGTCATTGTCTGGTGTGGTGGAGGGGGTTTGGTCAGTCACCGTCAGATGGTAGCGCCCGGCTCACCCTTTATTGCCGGCGACCGAGTAGACGACCTGGGTATTGCGGGTCTTGAGGAACTCCTCAAGCGTTTCGCCGCGCATCGCCGCGTAGACGTGCAGGTTGGAGACGCCGATCACGGCGGCGAGCTTCTCAAGCATGAAGAAGATGACGCCGTAGCGGATCATGCCCGGCCAGTCCCGGTCGCGGATGAGATCCCGCTCCTCGTCGGTGAGATCGGCCTCTTTGAAGGCGGTTTCCGGATCGCTGAGGAACAGGGCCCGGTGCTCGGGGAGGATCAGGCCGTGCAGGAACTTGTTGATCCGGTAGCCCTTGACGCTGCGCGTGATGTCGAACGGGTACGTGCCGGTCATCTCCTCGACACCGGCGAGCTGCTCGGCCATCCGGGCGCGGTGCCTGTCGTTGGCGGCCTCCGCATCGGGCAGTTCCGCCGTCTCGTTCTCCAGGACGAGCGTCGCGATGCCGGTCATCGACGGCAGGTAGTAGGAGCTGTGGATCCGCTTGACCTTGTCGCAGAGCGCTCCCCGCATGACGAGCCACATGATGACCTCGGCCCCCTCGAAGCCGCCGAGCTTCGCGTACTCGGCGTGGGTCATCGCGGTGAGTCCGGTCGGGTCGCCGGTGATCGCGTCGAGGAACCGGTGATCCCACTCCGGGTTGTTGAAGCCCGCTCCCTCGCCGTGCACCTGGTGGGAGAGGCCGCCCGTGGCGACGACGGCCACGTCGATGTCCTCGGGGTAGCTCTCGATCGCGCGGCGCAGCCCCTTGCCCAGCTTGTAGCAGCGTGCGGCCGTCGGGATCGGGAACTGGAGCACGCCGATCTGCAGCGGGACGATCCTCGTCGGCCAGTGGCCGTCTTGGCGGTCGAGCAGCACGGACATGGGCGAGAAAAACCCGTGGTCGAGCGGCTTGCCCTGGAAGTAGGACAGGTCGAACTCGTCGGTGACCAGGCTGGAGGCGATGTGCGCGGCAAGCTTCGGGTCGCCCTTGATCGCGGGCAGGTCGCGCGGGGTGCCGCCCTCGTCGGCGACCTCGTACTCCTCGCCGATGCCAAGAGTGAAGGACGAGTAGTGATCGAAGAAGAACGACGTGACGTGGTCGTTGAAGACGTAGACGATCGCGTCCGGCTTCTTCTCCTTGAACCAGTCCTCGACCGGCTTGAACGCCGCGAAAATCGGCGCCCAGGACGGGTCGTCCTGCTTGCCCTGGTCGTAGGCGAAGCCAATGGTGGGTGTGTGCGATGCCGCAACGCCGCCGATAATCCTGGCCATGCGCCCCTCCAGATGCTCGCGCTTTCGCCGATATCGGCACGTTCTGTAACTGCCCACTTCCGTCGTGCGACAGAAGCGTCCTCTCTGGCAAACAGGGCCGATCGTGCTAAATGCGACTCTATAGTTTCTCCCAAGTAAAGTAAATTGACTTTTTTATCATCCTTCAATAACGTGAAGTTATGCAAGTGTGCGATTCCAGGACGCAGTCGCCCGCTTGCGCTGCGTTGCGTGCGTACGCTGCGTGTCTGGTGCGGTGGCGGGTCGCGCGAGGTAGTACGCGAGAAGCGCGCAGTTGTGGCCCTTTGGGAAAAGGTCACAGTGACTAAGCCATCGCCAGATTCTCCAGGCGAGCCACCGGCAGACCTCGTCGGGGGGTACGGGGGGTCGTCCCCCCGGGAAACAAACGCCCTAGCCCGCATCCGGCTCAGGCACCTGACCTGTTTCGTGGTCGTCGCCCAGGAGCGGACGCTCGCCCGCGCCGCCGCGCGGCTGCACCTGAGCCAGCCGGCGGTCTCCAAGACCCTGGCCGAGCTCGAGGACCTGGCGGGGCGCCGTCTCGTCGAGCGGGGCCGGGCGGGTACCCAGCTCACCCCGGCGGGCGAGGAGTTCCTGCGGTACGCCGTCGACGTCACCCGTGCCCTTGAGTCCGCCGCCGCGGTGCTCACCGGGGCGGCCGTGCCGATCGCGCCTGCCGTCCGGGTGGCCGCGCTGCCGACCGTGGCCTGCGGACTGGTAGCGGAGGCGCTCGTGCGGCTGCGCGAGCGGCGTCCGCATGCCGAGGTCAGCGTGCGGACCGGCGATAACCCGGAGCTGCTGGCGTGGCTTAAGTCGGGCGAGACCGACGTGGCGGTCGGCCGCATGGCCGAGCCCGCGACGATGCAAGGCGTATCGTTTGAGCTGCTTTACGCCGAGTCGCTGGTGGTGGTGACGAGGCCGCAGCATCCGCTGGCGGTCGCGGGGGACCGGTCCGTCTCCCCGCTCGACCTGCTGGACTACCCGCTCGTCGTGCCCGGCGCCGGCACCGCGCCCCGGCATGATGTCGAGGGGTTCTTCGCCGCGCACGGCATCGCGGCGCCACCGGGCCGCACCGAGACGCAGTCGGTCTCCGTCGCCCGCGCGCTGACCCTCGTCTCCGACACGGTGTGGATCACCCCGCAGCACCCGGTGCAGCTCGATCTGGACCGGCGCTGGCTGCGCCGCCTCAATCTTCCGGTCCCGGGGAACGCGGAGCCGGTCGGCATACTCTCCCGCACCGGCGTGCCCCCGGGCGAACTGGCCGCCCAGCTCATGGACGCACTGCGCGACCTTTCCTGACAACGTCGGGCAGCGGGCCGCCGTCCTGGCTGGACGGCGGCCCGCTGGCCTTGTTCTACGGAGACGGTCTTACGGGGCGGGGGCGAACGCGATGTCCGTGATGGCGGCGTCCAGCGTCGACGTGCCAGGGCCGCCCCCGACCGTGGCCACGACCTTCCCTGTCGCCGTCGCGATGACGGAGACGGAGCCGGACAGGCCGTTGCCCACCCACGCCTGCGAGCCGTCCGGGCTGACCGCGACCGACATGGGCAGTCGGCCGACCCTGATGGTCCCGGTCACCTTCAAAGTCGCCGCGGAGAGCACGGAAATCGAGTCGGAGTTCATGTCGGCGACGTACAGCGCGGCGCCGTCCGGCGTCACCGCCACCGCCTCCGGCTCGGCCCCGGCGCGGACGTCGCCGGTGATCGCGCCGCTCGCGGCGTTGATCGTCAGCAGCGTCCCCGCGTTGGGGTTGGTGACGTACAGCGTCTTGCCGTCCGGGCTCACCGCGATGCCCTGCGGGCCAGCGGGGTCAGCGATCACCCGGGCCACTGTGGAGCTCGCGGTGTCGATCACGTCGATCCCGGTCTCCGTGGTCACGTAGGCGGTCTTGCCCTCCGGGCTGAACACGACCTGCCTGGGCGCGGTGCCGGTCTTGATGTCGCCGGTGACGGTGTTGGTCGCCGGATCGATGACCGCCACGCCGTTAGAGCCGCCAGGGCCGGTGTCGCCGCCGGTCACGGTGGCGTACACGACCTTGCCGTCCGGCGACACGGCGACGTCCTGCGGGTAAGGGCCGACCTCGATCGCCTGCTGCGCCTTCGTCGCGGGGTTCACGGCGAGCACGGAATATTGGCCGGTCTCCGCGATGTAGATCTCGGAGCCGTCCGGCGCGGCGGCGGCGCCTTCCGCGCTGTCGGCGCTGAAGGTCCCGGCGATGCTGGCGGCGGCCACGTTGACCTCGACGACCTCATCGCCGCCCGCCGCGGAGAGGTAAGCGTAGTAGTTCGGGTCCGAGCCCGCGGACTGCGAGATGGTCGTCAGCGCGGCCTTCGAGATCGCGGCGTGCGACGTGTCGCTCGCCGCCGGTGCCTTGGCCGCGGGTGTCCCGGCCAGCGCCAGGGCCGTGCCGAGCGTGCCCGCGGCGAGCCCCGCGGCCACGGTGCCGCCCACCATGAAGGCGCGCCGCCGGGTCCAGCGCTTCGGCGTCCAGTTGTCAGCTGACATGTGAGGATCTCCTTATCTCGGCGCGGTACGGGGACGCCGCGCGCGCGGATTGCCGTGCTGCTGAACGGGCGGCACCTGGTTCGCGCCGGGGAACACCGGGGCCGGCAGGGTGGTGACCTCCTGGACGGCCCGGGCCAGCTGCGCCTTGGTGTCGGGCAGCCGCGGGAACCCGCCGCGCGCGGCACCGAACGCCGACGTCAGGTCGCCGAACGTGGCGCGCCGCCACGGCGTGATGTTCGGGATCGTCACGCCGGTGAGCACCTCGAGGAAGCGCAGCACCGAAGTGTGGTCGAAGGTCTCGCTGGCGATCCAGCCGCCCTGCGTCCACGGCGACACGATGATGCACGGCACCCGGAAGCCGGCGCCGATGGGCACGCCGTCGACGTACTCGCCGGCCGTCCCGGCCGGCGCTGTGGGCGGCACCACGTGGTCGAAGATGCCGTCGTTCTCGTCGTAGTTGAGGATGAACACGGTCTTCGCCCACACGTCGGGGTTGGCCGCGATCGCGTCGATCTTGCTGGCCACGAAGTCCGCGCCCGCGGCCGGCGTGTAGTCCGGGTGCTCGGACTGGTAGCTGGTCGGGACGAGCCACGAGACGACCGGCAGCCGGTCGTGGATCGCGTCGTACTCGAACTGCCCGGGGGAGAACGTGCGCAGCCCGCTCTGGTACAAGGTGGAGCTCACCGGCGCGGACTGGAACGACTTGAACATCTCCAGCAGGTTGCACTCGTAGTTGTCGACCTCCTGGTACACCTGCCAGGGCACGCCGGCGCCGGTGAGCGCCTCGGGGTAGCTCACCCACTCGTACGGCGTCGGGTCGATGTTGGAGATGATCGGCCCGCCGCCCGCGCCTGCCGGGTCGATCCACGCGGACATGTGGTACAGCCGGTTCGGCCAGGTCGGGCCGAGCACCGAGCAGTGGTAGTTGTCGCAGATGGTGAAGTTCTCGGCGAGCGCGAACTGGAACGGGATGTCGTCACGCTCCAGGTAGCCCATCGTGTAAGGGCCGTTGGCGCCGTCCGCGGCGAGGTGCGCGGGCAGCCAGTTGTCCATCTTCCCGCCGTTCCAGGCCGAGTGCTGGACGGTGTACGCGTGGCTGGTCGACGGCTGCGCTTGCGCGCTCGTGGTCTTGGTGTCCAGGTGGAACGGCAGCAGGTAGCCGTCGGGGTTGTCCGGGTCCGGCTGGTAGAACACCGGCTTGCCGGTGGACAGCTTGATCGCGGTGGGATCGGAGAACCCGCGCACGTTCGGCAGGGTCCCGAAGTAGTGGTCGAACGACCGGTTCTCCTGCATGAGGATCACCACGTGCTTGATGTCGCGGAGGCTACCGCCTTTCGCGGGGCCTGCCGCCATGGCGTGGCGGACGTTCGGCGGCAGGAACTCGGCGGCGAATGCCGCTGTCGCCGCTGCGCCGAGGCCTTGCAGCAGGCGGCGACGGGAAATCTCGGGCACGAGCAAGCTCCGTCCGGTAGGGGGAACAGTTATCGTCCACACGATTCGCCATCCGGGTGAGCGTGTAGTGAGTTTCCTTAGATGATTAAGTAAACAGAAAGCCGCCGTCTGGTGAAGGAGATAGCTAAGTGATTAGCGCGAGGCATGTGATTGGCCTCGCCAGCGAACCGCGGGACCGTCGTGTCTCAGGAGCTAGCGACCCCAGGACGAGGGGCAGGCCGCCTGACCCGGTTCCACCACAGGGACAGTCCTACCGCCACGGCGATGAAAAGCCCGCCCAGGGCGGCGAACGCCGCGGCGATGTCGACCTGCTTGTGCACGATCGTGAAGGCGGCCGGCAGCGTATCGAGGGCCCGGCTCAGCTGGCCGGCATCCTGAGCGCGGAAGAACGTGCCGCCGCTCGTCTTTGAGATCTGCTGGAGCGCCGCGTAGTCGGCGTCGAACGGGTTGCCCGCGGTGTTGCCTCCCCCGCCTCCGCCGGCGAGCCCTCCGCCGCCGAAACCGCCGAACTGCGTCGTGCCGCATTCAAGTTCAGCGGGGTTGTCGGTGCCGTAACCGATCGTGTCGACGCGGACCCCCCGGGCCGCGGCCTCTTGCGCGGCCACGTTCGGATCGACGCCGCGGTTGTTCGAGCCGTCGGTGAGCACGACGATCACGTCGTCCGCGTAGCCGGCGCCGAGGTTGCGCTTGACCGTCGCACCGGTGGGGGCGACGGAGGGATCGACCTGCGCGATCGCGTCGAGCGAGCTGAGGATGCCCTCGCCGATCGCGGTGGCGCCGCCGACCGTGATGCCGCCGAGCGCGCTGAGCAGCTGCTGCGTGTCCGTGGTCGGCGGGACGAGGACGACCGCGCTGCCCGAGAAGATGACAATGCCGATGCGCGGGCCGCCGGCCTGGGACTTGATGAAGGCGCCGGCCGACTGCTCGGCGGCGGTGATCCGGTTGGGCTTAACGTCCGTCGAGCACATGGAGCCGGAGACGTCGAGGGCGAGCATGATCGTCGCGGAGGATGAGGTCTCTGACACGGTCGCCTGCGGCCGGGCGGCGCCCACCGCGAGCACGGCCAGGCCGACGGCGAGCAGGGCGGCGGGAAGGCGTCGCCGCCAGCGAGACCGTCCGGGCAAGGCGGCCGCGACGAGCGCGATCGAGGTGACGCGCACGGCGCCGCGCCGGCGTCGGCGCCGCGCCAGCCACCAGGCGGCGAGCACCAGGGGCAGGACGAGGAGCGCGAGCAGCGCCCACGGCCAGGAGAAGAACACTCAGATCACCCGGCCTGTCCGCGCCACGGTAAGCACCGCACCCGCGGCGAGCAGCACGAGGGCCAGCGCGATGAAGGCGCCGGCCAGCGGCAGCGGCTGGTGGGTGACGGTGAGCCGCAGGTCGATCGACGAGGCGATCCCGTTGAGCTCGCTGGCGTCCGACGCGGGATGGTACGCTCCGCCCGTCGTCTGCGATATTGACTTGAGTGCGGCCTCGTCGAGCCCGGTGAACAGGTGATATCCCTCGACGTCGACGGTGGTGCCGGCCACGGTGCCGACGCCGACGGTGTCGATCCGCACGCCGGCTTTCTCCGCGACCGCGGCGGCGGTGCTCGTGCCGGTGCTCGCGCCGGCGCTGGTTCCGCTGCCCGTGCTGCTGCTCGCGCCGCCGTCTTGTCCGTCGGAGAACAGCACGATCGTGGCCGACGGCCAGTAGCCGATGTCGGGCGCGCTGCCATTGGCACCGACGCTGACCGTCTTGTGGGTAATCGCCGACAGGGCGGCGAGGATCGCGGACCCGATGGACGTGCCGCCACCGGCACTGAGCCGGCCGATCGCGGCCAGGGTGGTCGCGTGATCCGAGGTCGGGACCGCCGCCTCAAGTCCATCCTGCTCGAACGCGACGACGCCGATGTTCACGCTGGACGGCTGTGCGTTGACAAACGCCTGCGCCGCCTTCTTCGCGGCGCCCAGCCGGCTGGGCGGCACGTCGGTCGCCGCCATGCTGCCGGAGACATCCACGGCGATGATGACGGTGCCGTTGGCGTGCGACACCGGAACGGTCGCCGCCGGGCCGGCCGTGGCGATGGCGAGCACGGCAATCCCGGCGATGGTGAACCAGACGCCGGCCAGCCGCGCGCGCCTCCCGCCGGCCACGACTCCGGCCGACGCGAGCGCCGTGGCTCGCCGCCGCGAGGCCGCGACCGCCGCCCACGCCAGGACCGCCGCCACGACCAGGCCGATGGCGAGCAGGATCGGGTTGGCGAACGTCATGCGCGCCTGCGTTTGGTACTTGCCGCGACCTCGATAAGCGCGGTGGCCAGGTCCGCTGTCGTGTCGATGCGGTGCACCGGAACGCCGACCCGGCGCATCCCCGCCTCGAGCCTGGCGTCTCGTTCCTCGACCGCCGCGCGGAGCCGGGCCCGCAGCAGCGGGTCACCGGAGTCGACGAAGAGCTGCTCTCCGGTCTCCGTGTCCTCGATGACGATGAGGCCGGCGTCGGGCAGTTCGTCGTCGGCCGCGTCGATCACCCGCAGCGCCACGACCTCATGGCGCGGCCCCAGGCGCAGCAGCGAGCGCTCCCAGTCCCCGGCTCCGATGAAGTCCGAGATGACGATGATCAGTGACCGCCGCCGGGCCAGCCGGGCGACCGCGTCAAGCATGGCCGCGAGGTCGGTCGTCCCGCGGTGCCGGCCGCCGTTCGCCCGGGCGCGCCTGCCCCGCCCGCCGCCGTTCGCATGACCGGGACCGCCGTGGGAGCCCGCCCGGCTCAGCTCCGCGGCGACATGCAGCACGTGACGGCGGCCGGTTCCCGGCGGGACCGTCCGCACCGCCCCGTTGTCGTAGAGCAGGGCGCCAACCTGGTTGCCGCCCCGGCTGAACATCCGGGCCAGTACCACCGCCAGCTCACTGAGCACGTCGTGCTTGCCCCGCCCGGGCGCGCCGACCGTCATGGACGCGGAGCGGTCGAGCACCAGCCACACGGTGAGCTCGCGGTCCTCGTTGAACACGCGCAGCTGCGGCTCGCCCAGCCGGGCGGTGACGTTCCAGTCGATGTGCCGTGCGTCATCGCCCTCCACGTAAGCGCGCAGGCCGGCCAGGTCGGTTCCGGTGCCCCGGTGCGCCGTGCGGTAACCGCCCGCCACCCGTCCCTCAAGGCGGCGCAGCACCCGCCATTCAAGGCGAAACAGCAGCCGTTCCGGCGCGGTGCGCACTGAGGCAGACGAGGCAGACGAGGGAAGCGAGGGAGGCGCGGGCATGAGCTCAGCGACCGCTCAGCACGACGTCGGGCGCGTCGACGGCGTCGAGCACCTTCGAGATGATCGTGTCGGGGGTGACCTCGTCGGCGAGCGCCTCGTAGGAGAGCACGATCCGGTGCCGTAGCACGTCCAGGGCCAGTTCGCTCACGTCGTCGGGCAGCGCATAGTCCCGGCCCTGGAGGAACGCGAGCGCTCGGGCGCCGGTGACGAGTGCGATCGAGGCGCGCGGGCTCGCACCGTAGCTGACATACCGCTTCATGTCGCCCAGCCCGGCCGCGAACGTATGGCGGGTCGCTGTCACCAGGCGCACCGCGTACTCGACGATCGCGGGGTCGACGTAGATCTCGCGCACCCGGTCCTGCATGGCGATCAGGTCGACCGGCGTGATCATCTCGCGGATCTGCTCGGCCGGGCGCAGCGCCCGGTTGACGATCGAGTGTTCCTCGGTCGTGGTCGGGTAGCCGACCACGACCTTCATCATGAACCGGTCGACCTGTGCCTCGGGCAGCGGGTAAGTGCCCTCGGACTCGATCGGGTTCTGCGTTGCCATGACGAGGAACGGCTCGGGCACATGGAAGGTCTCGCGGCCGATCGTCACCTGGTGCTCCTGCATCACCTCAAGCAGGGCGCTCTGCACCTTGGCGGGTGCGCGGTTGATCTCGTCCGCGAGCAGCAGGTTCGTGAAGACCGGGCCGAGCTGGGTCTGGAACTCGCCGGTGTGCTGATGGTAGACCCTGGTCCCGGTCAGGTCGGCGGGCACCAGGTCGGGGGTGAACTGGATGCGCTGGAACTGCCCGCCGACCGCGGCCGCAAGCGACTTGACGGAAAGCGTCTTCGCGAGTCCAGGTACGCCCTCCACGAGCAGGTGGCCGCCGCAGAGCAGGGCGACCGCCATCCGCTCGAGCAGTATGTCCTGGCCGACGATGGTGCGCTTGACCTCGAAGAGCACCGGCTGCAGCGGGTTAGCGTGCTGGCCGGATGACGGGTCTCGGCTGTCCGCTGGTGCCGGGGTCATCTCGCTCCTATCGCCGTGGCGGTCGGTGTCGCGTTCGTCTCAGCCGTGCTCGTCATATTTGGGGTCCGTTCCCCGGTCCGCCGCCCCCGGCGCCGCCGCCGAGCGCGGTGCCGATGGGCACCGCGAACCCGATGCCGGCGAACGCGTCCTCGCCATCGGGGTCGGCGATCGCCACGACGATGCCGACGACCAGGCCGCGGCTGTCGAGCAGCGGCCCGCCTGAACTGCCCGGGTTGACCGCGGCATCGAACTGGATCAGCCCGGTGCGCTTGCCCGTGTCGGTGTTCGCGCTCCGGTCAAGCCCGGAGACGACGCCGGCCGACACGCTGTCGGTCAGGCCGAGCGGGTTGCCGATCGCGACGACCGGTGCTCCGACGTCGGCGGCCCCGCCGAGGTTGGCCGGAACGACGACCTGGGGAAGCTTGGCCGGGGTGAGCAGGGCGATGTCCGTCTGCTTGTCGGCCGACGCGACGCTCGCGCTCGCCACGGTGCCATCGGCGAAGGTCACGGTGATGTTCCCGCCGCCCGCGATCACGTGGTCGGCCGTCAGGATCGCGCCGTCGTCGGCCACGATGACGCCGGTTCCCAGCTCGCGGCCAGCCCGGACGGTGACCACGGACGGGGCGACGAGCTGATAGATGGCCGACACGGCAAGGCTCGGGGTCGGGGCAGGCGTGGCGCTTGGGCTGGCCGCCGCCGCTGCCTTCGTCGAGCCCGGCGAGCTGGCGAGCAGGGTAGCGAGCACCGTGATCACAATCAGCAGGACCGAGCCGCCAGCCAGCCCGGCAACCACCAGGCGACGAGGCATCTCCCGTGGTCGCCTGGGCGCGTGTGATCCGGCGTCGCTAACACCGTCGGGCTCCCGATCCATGACCTCACGTTGATGGCGTAGTTACCAAGTAGTTATCAACAGGATAAGTGCGGGAGTGAAAAGCCGGAAGAAGCGGAGCGCATCCCGCGATTCAGCTACGGGAGGTGCCGGAGGGGTCAGTGGGCTGCGCGAAGCACTCCACCGTTCGGATGACCGAGATTTTTTATCCCGAACGAGAGCGTGGTGACTTTACCGCCCGAGCCCGGTCTCCCCAGCCGGGCCGGTCGCCCGGGTGAAGCGGTCGCCCCAGTCCGCGACCCGCTCGGCCAGTTCCGGCGGGGACAGCACGGTGAAGTCCGCACCCGCCAGGCCGAGCGCGATTACCGGCCAGTCGAGGTTGTCCCCCGGCGTCATCGTCGCCCGGCAGCGGTCGGGGCCGCGCTCCTCGATCGTGGCCCAGCGGCCGATCCGCGCCCTGATGACTTCGGCCGGCGCCTCGATAAGGGTCTCGACCGGCCGCGTCTGCGTCGCGGCGACGATGTTCCGCCGGACGAACTCGGCGGCGTCGGCGGCGGGCAGCGTCCGCGGGCGGAACCGGGCACCGGTTGGCCGCGGTACGTCGAGGACGCGGTCAAGGCGGAAGCTGCGCCAGTCGTTCCTGGTCAGGTCGTAGGCGACCAGGTACCAGCGGCGGTCAAGCGCCACCAGCCGGTGCGGCTCGACGTGCCGCTCGGTCCGCTCGCCGTTCGCCGCGCCGTAACCGAAGCGGAGGCGCTCCGCGTCCCGGCACGCCAAGGCGGCACTGGCGAGGACGTCCGGGTCGATGGCGGCCGCTTGGGCCGCACGGACCGGGTTCCAGCTGGCGGACTCGGTCATGGCGGCTACCGCCTCGATCCGGCGGCGCAGCCGGGTGGGCATGATCTGCGTTACCTTCGCCAGCGCGCGGGCGGCGGCCTCCGCGACGGTTCCCCGGTCGGTGCTGTCCGGCCCGGTGCGACTGGCGGCTTCCGGTGTGCTGGCTCCAACAGTGCTGGCTCCAACCGTGCTCACTCCCTCGGGGGCTCCCTGGGTGGCGAGCCGCAGGCCTACCGCCAGCGCGACGGCCTCGTCGTCGTCTACCACGAGCGGCGGCAGCGCCGCACCCGAGGCGAGCTGGTAGCCGCCGTCCACGCCGGGATGGGCGGTGACGGGATAGCCAAGCTCGCGCAGCCGGTCCACGTCCCGGCGGAGCGTGCGCGGAGAGACGCCAAGCCGGTCGGCCAGCTCCGCGCCCGGCCAGAACCGGTGGTTCTGCAGGAGAGAGAGCAGGCGCAGGGTGCGGGAGCTGGTGTTCGCCATGGGTTCGATTGTGCCCGGCATTGCGGACAGGAACTGGCCGCAATAGTTCCTAGCCTGGTCCTATCGAGCGGTTCTTCATCGAAGTCAATGCGGGAAATCGAGAAAGGCGGGACCTTCATGACCTCCGGTACCATCGGCGCCACCACGAACCAGACGGGCGAGCGCGCGGACCTGCTGGCGACGCTGGCCAAGGCCAGGCACTTCCTCCGGTTCACCACCCGTGACCTCAGCGACGAGCAGGCGCGGCAGCGCACGACCGTGAGCGAGCTGACCCTCGGCGGCCTGATCAAGCATGTTACGGCCGTCGAGCGGAACTGGGCCGACTTCATCGTGCACGGCCCGTCGGCGGCGCCGGACTTCACCGCCCTGACCGAGGCCGACTACAAGAACTGGTCCGAAGGGTTCCGGCTGCTGCCAGGCGAGACCCTGGCGGGCGTGCTGGCCGAGTACGAAGAGGTGGCCAAGCACACGGACGAACTCGTCGCCACCCTGCCCGACCTGGACGCCGGCCACCCGCTGCCGCCCGCCCCGTGGAACCCCCCGGGTGAGCGCTGGTCCGCGCGCCGCACCCTGCTGCACATCGGCTACGAGACCGCGCAGCACGCCGGCCACGCCGACATCATCCGCGAGTCCCTGGACGGCGCGAAGAGCATGAGCTTATCGCCAACGAGGGGTGACGGCCCGCGACCTCGGCCTTTGACTGCGCGGGGCGGGCAGCGGACCTGGCCGGGGTGCGCGGGGCCGTCACCGACCGGGGGATGTCGCCTGCCGCGCGGCTTGTGGCCCGCGGCAGGCAACGGGAGGAGAGCCCGTATCCGTTTCAACCCGACTGCGGTTCTAGGATCGGCTGCGATCCTGCCGGCCAGGTTGAAATAGGCTCAGCGTTAACTCCAGGGCGAGACCGAGGCCCAGGTGCTGTCCTCGTACCAGAGGCTGGACGCGTCCCAGGCGTTGGATCCGCCGTCGCTGGCCACGTACCCGACGTAGTCGTAGTGCCGGATGTACTGAGCGCTGTAGTTGTACGACATGAAGGAGTAGTTCGACCCGCTGTTGCCCGCTCTTGGGCAGAAGGTGGCGTCCAGCGCGAACTGGGTGGTGCCGTCGCTCGGTTCCAGGTAGAGCTCGAAGTCGTAGTGGCGTATGTAGTCACCGGACCCGTTGGCCGACTTGAACGAGACGCACGAGCTGTTGGCCAGGCCGGGCTCGACGATCCAGGTCGCGTCCTCCTTGACGGTCGACGAACTGCTCGAGGTCACCGCGTCGAGGCCGACCTCGTCGCTGCTCGGGTAGTCGCCGGTGAGGTAGTCACTCGTGCAGCACGGCGTGGTGGCCTGGAGCGAGATCTCCGCCCCGGTGGTGAACGGGTTGCTTGACAGGCTGTAGGCGGCGTAACCGACGGACACGATGTTCGCCTGCACGGCGGCTTCGGTCGCGGCCGACGGGTAGCCGGTCGTCATGACGCCCTCGTAGAAGGTGCCGGCCGCGTTGTCGCTGTTGTCGCCGCCGATGCCGAGGATGATCGCCCCCTGCTTCTTCATCGGGTTGTAGCCCGAGGGGCGCACCCCGCTGAAGTCAGTGGCCAGCGAACCGGAGTCGGCGTTGCCGCCGAGCAGGGCCCACTGGTTCGCGCCGCCCTCGAGCATCGCGGTGGTGAACCGGTAGTCGGTCGTCGGGTCAGCGGCGTTGTAGCCGGCACTTGACCCGGAGAACAGGCCGTTCTCCAGGTCGGCCATGATCCAGGGGCCGCTGCCCGAGCCGTAGCCCCAGGTGGTCTCGTCGCCGAAGTTGATGGCCTCCATGGTGCCGTCGCCATCGTCGTCGTTGTTCGTCTCGGCGTTGCCGTAGTCGAAGCAGCACTGATTGTCGAAATGCGTGCCGTCGAGCACGGCGTACTCGCCCTCGGACGCATTTGCGGTGGCGATGTCCGTGGTGCTGTCGTCGCGGTAGCCCATGCCGAGCGAGATGTTCACCCCGTACACCTCGTGCCCCCCGGCCTCGGCCGGGGCCGCGGCCGCGTTGGCCAGGATGTCAGGGCCGGTGTCGGCGCCGCCCGCGGGCGCGTCGGTGAGGTTGTTGCCGTGGCCGGACTGGTCGAAGATCTCGGTGATCTCGCAGTAGGTGTCCGCGCAGAAGGACTGCTGGGTCGCCGCGTTGGCGTACCCGCCCGTGGCGAGCGGGTAGACATCGGTCGTGGTGTCGTCGGAGAACCGCTCGACCTGGTAGAGCGGCCCGTCGTAGGCGGCGTAGAGCGCCCGGGTCGTGCTGTGCGCGGCCACGCACGGGGTACCCGCCGCGGCGTAGATGTCACACGGCTCCTGCGTCGCCGCCCGTGACGGCGTCCCGGCGCCGCCGGCGAGCAGCCCGGCCAGGGCCAGTGTCGTGGCGGCGGCGAGAGTGAGCAGTGCCTTTCTCGTATGCCGGAATCGTGGTCTGACAGTCATCGTCGAATCTGTCCTTCCCTGTGATAATCCGTTTATTTCTGGGCGACAGTCCCGCGCCTGTGCCCGTTGGACGGCACGGCGAAATCGCGCGAGGGCATGGCCGTTTCACGCCGTCGCCCGTCCTCTTGTTAGCGATCACATCCCTTCGTTTTGGCGGCGTAAAAGCCATGGGGTACGGAACTTCTGTGAGTGTGAGCGCTAACAAGATGAGTGTCAATGATGCGTTTGGACTATCCGGAACGCGGCGCACCTCGCGTCGATCCCCGTCACTGATCCCGGCCGTGGCGGGGCGACCGTGATGTTGAGTCATGTTTGGGCGTGCGGTGCGGCTGTCGGGCGGGGGAGAGGCGTGAGCAAGGAGACCGCACGATCTCTTCTTGCGCCAGGAGGGCACTGGTTGCGCCAGAACAGCACTGGTCGATTTCATGATTTGCCCGACTTGACCGGGTGGCCATCGCGCCGCCGGCGTGCGACGCTGGCTGAACACGGAACCCTCGCTGCTGAGGGAGGCAGTCATGGAAGCGACGATCGGCGACCTGATCCGCATTCACGGAAGCACCGTCGGCCATCCGGACAAGGACGGAGAGATAGTCGAGGTACGCGGAACCGCAGGCGAGCCGCCGTACCTGGTGCGGTTCGCGGGCGGGCAGACGAGGCTCCTGTTCCCCGGCCCGGATGCGGTCATTATCCCGCGTCAGCGGACCGACCAGGAACGCTGAGCACACAGGACTGAGCTGTTACGGAAAGCGAGAACAGCATAAGCCGCGTACCCGCGGATCTCGCGGGTAGCGGCGCGGCACCGCTAAGTCGGCACGGCTAAGTCGGCACGGCTAATATCGGCACGGCTAAATCGGCACGGCTAAATCAGTACCGGCCTAACGCCATCGGAACCAGCGGCGCCGCGGTTCGTGTCCGTCCGGCCGCGAACCGTCCGTCTTTCCTGGGTGGCCGCCGCGGAACGAGGGGTCGCTTCGCGCGCAGCCGGGGCAGGCAAGCCGCCCGGAAGCGTCGTAGCGCCAGCCCGCCGCCAGCGCCCAGGCGCGCAGGTCACGTTCGCTGAGCGCTTCCTCGCTGGTGTAACGCGCGCTGCAGTCGCCGAACTCGCACCACAGCATCGGTGTCCTGGCATCATCCCCGAGGACGGCCCGCATGGGCCGCCATCGCCGCATGGCCGGCGGCTGCTTGGGCGGCTGCCGTGACGGCGGCGGCGGCGCGGCCGGGGGCGCCTGCCGTGCCCCTGTCTGCCTCGCCGGTACCTGCCTTGCCGGTGTCGGCCTTGCCGGTGCCGGCTCGGCGGCGGACGGCCTCCGCGGTGGCGGCGGCTGGAACGGTCGCGGCTGGAACCGCAGCGGTGGCGGCGCCACCGGGAAAACGTCCGCCGGCAGGTACGGCCTCCGCAACGGAACCGGCTCTGCCGTCGTCTCTGGAGGCTGTCGCCATCCCGGAGGCAGATTACGGCGGCTCATCGACGGTACCTCGCTTTCCAGGCATTTCGGGCTGAGCGGGCATTCTCCCGCAACACCAGCAAATTGCGTGTGCCGCTACCGCTGGTGACCCGCCTGAAACCTAAGGTGCCGCAAATTTGGACCTCTGTAAGTGGATTACCGCATCTGTAAGGACAAGGTGGTTGATGTCACTCTGTGCGGATGCGGTTGGTGACACGCGAGGCAGGCTGCGAAATCGGGCAGCCGACCACGGCCGGCGGGCACGGTGAGGCCGGAACGTGACACCCGGACCCGTTCGGGATAGAAGTTTTTGAATTTGCGGCTACATCTGTCTGATTTCCACGTAGCGCTTGACGTCGGGCAATGATGCGACCACCACTGCCACGACCCCTGCGACCACGGCAACCTTAATCAGCGTGGACATCTGTGTCCGCCTCCTCTTTCCGCTGGTTCCTGTCTTCTTGCCGGATCCCGGCCAGGATTTCCTCGACCGCGCGGACCGCTTGCGGCAAGGCCCCCCTGACCTGGTCCGATAGCCCCATCCCGGCCGTCACGTCGGCGGGCTCGCACGCGACGACGAGGGTGCGCCGCGGTCGGCTGCCCATCGCGTCGAGCATGGCGAGCACCTGGTCCGGGGCGAGGCCGTGCGCATCCATTACCCCGGAGGGCCCCGTTGCTCTGGAAGGAGGGGCCGTACCCGCCGGATCGACCTCAAGGACCGTCACTGTGCCCGGCGCGCAGCCGCGCTGGGCCGCGTCGACGAGGACAAACAGGTCGCAGCCGTCGAGCAGTTCATAGACCAGGTGCACGCCGCGGATGCCGAAGTCGGCGACCCGCACGCCGGCCGGCCGCGGCCGGCCCGCCAGCAGCCGTATCACCTCGACGCCGAAGGCATCGTCCCGCTGGAAGATGTTGCCCACCCCCGCGACCAGCGTCTTGCCCGTCACCGGCCCGCACCTCCCAGGCTGGTCCCGCCGTCGCCGTCGCCGTCGCCTGTGCCGGTGGCGTCGGCGGCGGCTGGCTCGACCTCATCGGGGGCGAAGTAGAGGAACCGGCCGTGCGCCGCCTGCAGGTCGGCGGCCGGGTCGTCGGCCAGGGTCACCGCGAGGTAGGCCGCATCGTCGACGTCGAGCAGGACCGCTTCGACGAAGGCGGCCCGCCCGGCGAGGAACATGTCCTGGGCGTCGGCGCGGCGCGTCCCCGGCCGCAGGATCACCCGGCTGCCGCGGGCGACCCGGTGGCCGGCCACGATGACGGAATCGGTACCCGGTGAGACGGACGCGTCCGCGCCTGGATCCCACCATGGCACGTCCCCGCCTCCGCTGCCGGGACCGGCGGGGCTGGCGGGACCGGCGGGACTGGCAGGACCGGCGGGGCTGTCGACCCGGGCGCGAGGTGTGCTCATCGCGCGGATGGTGCCGTGCAGCTGCGCCATCGTCGGTGCGTCCATCGCGTCGACCCGGTCGATCAGCGCCGCCGCGCGCGGGTCGGTCGCGCGCGCGGCCGCCTTTTCCTCCGCGGAGAGCGCCAGCGTGCGGAGGGTGAGGATCTCGTCGATCTCCGTACCGTCGTAGAGTTCGCCGGGGCTTTCGCTGGCGACCTGGGGGTAGTCGGGCAGGATGATCGGCGCCGCGAGCATGACCTGGCGGTCGCCCTCTGCTCCGGCGAGCACCGGCCAGCATCCGGTGTTACGGCACGCGGCGACCTGGGAGCTGGCCCACTCCGGCGGGTCGGTCATCGAGAGGAACGCACCGCCGGCCACCGTGATGATCAGGTGGGCCGCGACCAGCGCACCGGGCAATGCGGTTTCCCGCGGCATGCCATCGGACTGTGGCGGGTACCCGGATTCGTTCGTCACCTGCACGGTCAGCCGGGCCGCCTGCCACGGGCCGGGCAGCGGGGCGGCGCGTACCAGTACGGATCCGGTCAGCGGCGCCCGGCAGCGGACGACCCGGGTGCCGGCCATCGTCTCGGTGTCCTCGCCGCCAGGCACGCTGAACGGGATGCCCGTGCTGTCGCCGTCGCCGTCGCCGTCGCTGTCGCTGAACAGCACGTGGCTGGATACGGTAACCGTGACCTCGTGTTCCACGGCCTCGTCCCACACCGCCGGGATACCCGGGGCGAGGACAGTCGCGTCCGGGACATTTGTGTCCGGCGCTAGCCCGCCCGGCGCCGCACCGCCGGCTCGCCGCCGCTGCACCTGAAGGAAGCGGAGCCTGACCTCCATGGTCGGCCGGCCGCGGTGCTCGAAGACGCATTCCGCCCGCATCGCCGAGCTCTCGGACGGGTCCGCCGCGGTGTAGCCGGGCGGCATCAGCACGCCGAACTGCCAGCGGCTGCGGTTCTTCTGCGCCGAGGCCCGGTAGGGATACAGGATGTACCCCTCATAGAGGACCGCATCGGCGATCCGGCGCACCTGGGCGAGGCTCATGGCGTCCCCAGCCGCGAGGTGGTGCCGAGCAGGGCGGACAAGGTGGCGTCCCACGTTGGCAGCGCGTGCGCGGCCTTGAAATCCGACAGCGCGTCGAGGGTCTCCCGGGAGCACCGCAGCCAGGCGCTGCCGGGGAAGTGCTCGTTCACCACGTCCTGCCAGACCGCCGCGGGCATCCGGTAGACGGCCTCGGAGCTCCACGGGATCAGTTCCACGCGCATCGAGTCCCCGTCGGCGGTAAACACGGTGCCGCTGAACAGCAGCAGCAGCGGGACGGTGCCGTCGTCGAGCGCCTGCAGATAACGCGCCGAGGCGACCTCGAGGTCGTAGGTGCACGGCACCTGAAGGTCGGTCTCGGCCGCCGACGTGAACCCGGGCACCATGACCGAGACGGTGGCGAGCTGAATCGGCTTGACCGTCTCGGCCCAGCGGGCGGTGTCGCCGAACAGGTCGTTAAGCCGCCGCGCCTCGTCCGGCGAATACCGGCGGCGGTGCGGCTCGATGCGGATCTGGCAGCGCAACGCGATGGCGTGCACGCGGACGCCGGTGCGCTCGGTGATATGCAGCGCGAAGGACAGTGTCGGCGTCGCGGCGTACCTGACCGCGCGCGCCTGGGTGCAGCCGAAGCGCAGCTCCGCCATCTAGTCCTCCTGCCCGGTCAGGCCGATCGCCGCGGTCAGCGCGTCCGCGGTCAGTGCGTCCGCGGTCAGCGCGTCCGCGGGCTCGAAGCGGCGAGCGCGCCGACGAAGGCTGGCCAGCAGGTCCGCGAGGGTCCGCTTCACCTCGGCCCCGCCGTCGAAGCCGTGCCATTCCAGGCGTAGCGAGCCGGCCAGCGAATAGCAGACATCGATCGGGACCAGGAACGTCTCGATGCGTCCGGTATCCCTGGGACCGCCGCCCGCGACCAGGATCGCCTCCACGTCGGACGTCAGCGCGCCCAGCAGCGGGTGCGCGCCGGCGAGCCTGTCCCAGGCGGCTAGGTCAAGCTCGCATTCGGTCACCCCGGCCGGGCTCGGATAGCTCGCGATGATGCGGCCGAGCGCCGAATTGAAAAAGAAGAACGCGATCGCGACGGGGATCTGCAGCTCCGCCCACTCGGCCTCGGTCAGCGGCGCCGACGGATCATCGCGCACCCGGTCGGGCACCGTACGGTAGCGGCCGGCGGGCCGGGTGAACAGCAGCGCGCACGCGCGGCAGGCACAGGCGATCGACCGCTGCTGCAAATCCACCATGTGCCCGTGCTCGGGGCCGATCTGCTCGCCGCACAGCTCGCACCGCTCGTCCGCGACCGCATCGGCGCCGGTGCTCGCGGCCGCCGCGTTCCACGTCGTCGGGCGCGGACGGGCGAACCGGCGCAGGCTGCCGCCGGCCGGGCCTGTCATAGCGCCCCGGCCGGGCGGCGCGTGATCTGCAGCAGCGGCGCCGGGCGGGGCGGGAACCGCACCCCGGTGGTCTCCGGGGCGGCGTCGGCCACCGCCTGCTCGATGTCGCCGGTCACCGAACCGCAGCCCTTACCGAGCCGGATCTCCGCCACTCCGGCTTCGTCGATGCAGAGGAGCTCCGCGCCCACTCCCAGCTTGCCCAGGGCGCGCCTGATCCGGGTGACCGGGTCCAGCGGGTGCAGGTCATGCACGAGCAGCAGGCTCTCCACGAGCGGATCGGCGATGAGCAGCGCCTGGAGGCGCTGCTCATCGCCGACGGTCCGCATGATCGTCTCAAGTCCGGCCCCGTACAGCCGCACCAGGCAGGTGACGAGTTCCTCGGCGACGCCGGCCGCCTCCGGGCCCGAGCGGTCCCTGAGTTCGGCGAGCAGTGCCTCGACGCGCGCCCCAGCCTCCCGGGCAGCGGTTTCCGGGACGTCCAGGTCCCGGGGCCCAGCCGGGGGCATGTCAGATCGCCAGCGTTATGCCGGTGGGCGAGTGCGTCGTGTTGACGACCCGGCCGTCGCCCAGGTACATGTGCACGCCGCAGGGCAGGCACGGGTCGAAGCTGCGCACCGCCCGCATGATGTCGATGCCCTTGAAGTTGGCCGGCGGGTTCTCCTCGAAGATCGGGGTGTTCTGCACCGCGTCCTCATAAGGTCCCGGCGTACCGTAGCTGTCCCGGACGCTGCCGTTCCACGGGGTCGGCGGGTACGGGTGGTAGTTCGCGATCTTCCCGCCCCTGACCACCATGTGATGCGACAGCACGCCGCGTACCGCCTCGGTGAATCCGCAGCTCACGGACTCGTCCGGTACCGTGAACGACTCCCAGGTCTTCGTCCGCCCGGCCCGCACCTCCGCCAGCGCCTGCTCGACGAAGTAAAGCGCGAGCGCGGCCGCGTACGCCTGGAAGTACGTCCGGGCGCGGTCCCGCTCGATCGCGTTGGACAGCGGCTGGCCCTGCTTATCCACCGGTGGCGTCCACTCGAACGTCGCCTCGGGCCGCGATACCGTCCTCGGCAGGTTGATCTGCACGCTGTGCCCGGTGGACTTCACGTAACCGCAGTCGACCAGGCCGGCCAGCGCGGTGGACCAGAGCCTGGCGATGGGGCCGCCGCCGGTGTCGAGCGGCAGGTAGTCCTTACCGTCGAACCAGCGCGGCGACATCGTCCAGCTGTACTTGTCGTCGAAGTCGCGCTTGGCGGGACGCGGGATCGTGTGCTGGTTCCACGGATGCCTGCGGTCAACCGGGTTGCCCAGCGGGTCTTGCGTGACGAACATTTCCTGGTCTTCCCAGTCCTCGTAGAACGAGTGGCCGAGCAGGATCCTGATGCCGAGGTTGATGTCCACCAGGCTGGTGGTGACGAGCCTGCCGTCGACCACCACGCCCGGGGTGACGAACATCTTGCGGCCCCAGTCCGCCATGTTCCGGTACGTGAAGTCGCAGTGTTCCGGGTCGTTCAGGCTGCCCCAGCAGCCGAGCAGGACCCGGCGCCGGCCGACCTCCTCGTACCCGGGCAGCGCCTCGTAGAAGAAGTCGAACAGGTCGTCGTGCATCGGCACGACGCGCTTCATGAACTCCACGTAGCGCATCAGCCGGGTGAGGTAGTCGGTGAAGAGCTGCACGGTGGCGACCGTGCCGACGCCGCCGGGGTAGAGCGTGGACGGGTGCACGTGGCGCCCCTCCATCAGGCAGAACATCTCGCGGGTGGACCTGGACACCTGGAGCGCCTCGCGGTAGAACTCGCCCTCGAGCGGGTTGAGCGAGCGCATGATGTCGCCGATGGTGCGGTAGCCGTGCTGGGCCGCGTGCGGCGCCTCGGTCCTCTCGGCGAGTTCAAGCACGCCCGGGTTGGTCTCGCCGACCATCTTCGCGCAGAAGTCCACGCCGACCAGGTTCTCCTGGAAGATGTTGTGGTCGAACATGTACTCCGCGGCCTCGCCCAGGTTGATGATCCACTCGCCGAGGTGCGGCGGCCTGACCCCGTAGGCCATGTTCTGGTTGTAGACCGAACAGGTCGCGTGGTTGTCACCGCAGATGCCGCAGATACGGCTGGTGATGAAGTGCGCGTCGCGCGGGTCCTTGCCCTTCATGAAGATGCTGTAACCGCGGAAGATCGACGAGGTGCTGTGGCACTCGGCGACCCGCTTGGCCGCGAAGTCGATCTTCGTGTAGATGCCGAGGCTGCCCACGATCCTGGTGATCGGGTCCCACGACATCTCGACCAGGTTGGTTTCCTTAGCGGTCGATTTCCGCTGCTCCGTCGCTGTCATCTGAGATCACCACGTCTTCTGGTAGCCGGTGCGAAGCTCGGTCCCCTTGACCCGCCATCTGGGTTCCTTGTCGACGGTCCGCTGGGTGAAGCCGCGCAGTGTGCGGATGACCGTGCCGTACGCGCCGCTCGCCGAGGTGGACACCCGGGCCCCGGGCGGCTCGTCCATGAACGGCATGAACTTGTCGGGGAAGCCGGGCATGGTGCAGGCGATGCAGATCCCGCCCACGTTGGGGCAGCCGCCGACCCCGTTGATCCAGCCGCGCTTGGGGACGTTGCACTTGACGACGGGCCCCCAGCAGCCCAGCTTGACCAGGCACTCGGGGGATCCGTAGTGGCTGGCGAACGTGCCTTCCTCGTAGTAGCCGGCCCGGTCGCATCCCTGGTGCACGGTGGCCTCGAACAGCCAGCGCGGCCGCAGGGCCTCGTCGAGCGGGATCATCGGTGCCTGTCCCGCGACCTGGTAGAGCAGGTACAGGATGGTTTCCGACAGGTTGTCCGGATGGGTCGGGCAGCCGGGCACGCAGACGATCGGCAGGCCCGCCTTGGACTTCCATTCCCAGCCCAGGTAGTCGGGCACACCCATCGCGCCGGTCGGGTTGCCCGCCATCGCGTGGATGCCGCCGTAGGTGGCGCAGGTGCCGACGGCCAGGATCGCGGTGGCCTTCGGCGCGAGCCGGTCCAGCCACTCGCTTGTGGTCATCGGCTGACCCGTCGCCGGGTTGTTGCCGAAGCCGCACCAGTAGCCTTCCGCCTTGATCGCCTCATTGGGGATGGACCCCTCGACAACCAGGACAAACGGGTCAAGCTCGCCCCGGTCGGCCTTGTGCCACCACTCGATGAAGGTGTCGGCTCCCTGCTCGGGCCCGCACTCGAAATCGATCAGCGGCCAGTGCACGGCCACCTTGGGCAGGCCGGGCAGGGCGCCGAGCACGATCTCCTCGATGCTCGGCTGGGTCGCGGCGGTCAGCGCCACCGAATCCCCGTCGCAGCCGAGCCCGCCGTTCATCCAGAGAATGTGTACAACCGGTTCTTCGGCGTGTGTCATGGAACGCCACCCTTCGGTTGGCAGCCCAAAGACGCGGCGCAGCACCAGGAAACGTGCTGCCACCAGATCCGGGCCGGACGGTACCTGGGGGCGGATGCGAGTTCGTTCTCGCCCAGCCCCGTACTGTGCCGGCCTGACTTGCCGGCTCGCTCACCGCTCATCGGTTGACTACCAGCCCGGACGCCTGGCCCCCCCAGGGCCCGCGCCAGTTCTACCAGCGTATTCCCGCCCAGATCCGAGTACAAGACAGAAGAGTCGGCCAGTTGGACATATCTGTCCGCTCGTCCGACTCGCGGGCATTGGCCGGTACACGTACCCTGTTGCGTAAGGTGCCCGGAGTTTCGATTAACCCGATGTTTCGACTAACACTGCGTACTAGCTGACGCTGTGTACCGAATTAATAGGGTCAAACCTCAGGAAAAGGGGCGATGGAGAGCCCAGACGACACGATTAGCGACAACATCGAAGTCGTTCCGGTCGTGGTCGTGTCGCAGACGTTCCCCGCCAGGCCGTCGTCGATCCCCGACATCCGTGACTTTGTTCGCAAGTGCCTGGTGCACTCGCCCCTGTCCGAGCAGGACACCCGCGAGGTCGGCGAGACGGTCTCCCGGGCGCTGCTTGAGGCGGCGGGACCGACTGGCGCCATCAGCGTGTCATTCCGCATCTTCCCTGACCACGTCGAGGTCGACGTGCTCAAGTCCGGCGCCCAGATAGGCGCGGCGGCCGGGCTTGACGCGCTGGGCTCGTTGCTGCGGGCCCACGGTGCCTCCGGCAGCGTCCGGCAGGCATCTCCGGCCGGGAACGAGCCGCGCCCGGCCGCCGCGGAGACGGACGCCGAGTCGTTCGCCGACTGGATGGCCGGGGTGCTCCGCCGGGAAGGTCTGACCATGGAGGCCGCGGCCCGTCAACTCGGCGTCTCGGTGAAGACCGTGAGCCGCTGGGTCGGCGGGGCCACCGAACCCCGGCTGCGCGACCTGCGGCGGATCCGTGAGCTGTTCGGCGAGACTCCGTTCACCTGAGAATTCTCTCGCTGCCCTGGTCACGCAGTAGGCGCCTTCGCCCCGGTGCTAGACGTTCCCGCAGGTCCGTGCATACGGTGGTGCCGTGGCGGACATCACCGGAACATACGACCTCGGCCCCAACGTCGGCCGGGTGCTGGCCAAGACCGGCCGCGAGGGACTAGCCGCCCGGGCTGGCCACGACCTGACGATCGAGATCGCCCGGTGGTCGGCGCGGGTCGCGGTCCCCGACGCCGAAGGTGGCGGGATCGCCGCGGCGTCCCTGACCGCCGAATTTGACCTCGGCTCCCTGACGGTCCGCACGGGCACGGGCGGCGCCAAGCCGCTCAGCGATCGGGACAGGCGGGACATTCAGGCCCAGGCACGCAAAATCCTCGGCGACGGCGCCAAGGCCAGCTTCATCTCGGCCAAGGTCATCCCGTCCGCTGACGACGACGGTGTTTTCGAAGGCTCCGGTGTGATCGAGGGCCAGCTCACCCTGCACGGCACGTCACGGCCCATCCGGCTCCAGGTGACAAGCCCGGCCCCGGGCCAGTTCCGCGGCGGCGCCACGGTGCGCCAGACCGACTTCGGCATCACTCCGTACTCGGGCTTCTTCGGCACGCTCAAGCTCAAGAATGAGATCGTCATCGAATTCGAAGTCAACATCAAGGATTTCCCGAACGTAAGCGCCTGACTGCCTCCCGCATGTCTCCTGCGAACCCGTCTGATGCGAACCCGGTTAGCTCCGACGGCCGGGTGTCGTCAGCCGTCCACCGCTGTACACGCTGCGAAGGGGTGCGGAGCGAAGGGGCGCACAGCGAGGCGACAGAGGGGCGCACAGGGAAGAGGGGCACAGGGAAGAGGGGCACAGCAGCGAAGAGGGGCGCAGCGAAGGGGTGCGGAGCGAAGGGACGCGGAGCGAAGAGGGACAGAGGGAAGGGGCACACAGGGAAGAGGGACACAAGGAAGGGGGACACAGCGAAGGGGGACATGATGAACAGGCTCCGGTGGTCAGGACGGCGATCCGGGTGGAAGGCACCGTCCAGGGCGTCGGCTTCCGCCCCTTCGTGTACGCGCTGGCAACCAGGCTCGGGCTCAACGGGCTTGTCGGTAACGACGTCGACGGGGTGTTCGCCGAGGTAGAAGGTTCCCCCGCGGCAGTAGCGCAATTCCTGCGCTCGCTGCACCGGGACGCCCCGCCCCTCGCCCGGGTTGAGCGCGTCATTGCGACACCCATGACACCCGTCGGCCCAGTGTCTTCTGAGAGCGCAGTGGTTTCCGGTAGCCCAGTGTCTTCCGGTAGCCCAGTGTCTTCCGCCGGCACCGGGTCTTTCGAGATCGTCGCGAGCGAACCCGGGGGTCGGCGCCGGGCCCTCATCGCCGCCGACACCGCGACCTGCGCGGACTGCCTGCACGAGCTTTCCGACCCGGCCGACAGGAGGTTCAGGTACCCGTTCATCAACTGCACCAACTGCGGTCCGAGGTTCACCATCGTCAGAGACGTCCCCTACGACCGCCCGCTGACCACGATGGCCGCATTCACGATGTGCGAGCAGTGCGCGGCCGAGTACCGCGACCCCGCCAACCGCCGCTTCCACGCCCAGCCGACCTGCTGCCCGGCCTGCGGCCCCCGCCTGACACTGCTCGATCAGGCGGCCGACCCGAGTTTCCCACGCGCAGGCGAGTCGTCTGCCGGTGTGAACTTCGAGAACGTGGCAAGCAACGCGGCCACACACGAATCTGCTCTGCCTGCCCTGGCCCCGATGGCTGATTTGGCCCTAACGGCTGCGGCCGCGATGGTGCGGGCGGGCCGGATCCTGGCGGTGAAGGGGCTGGGCGGCTATCACCTGGCCGCAGACGCCACCAGTGAGGATGCCGTCGCGGCGCTGCGCGCGCGCAAGCACCGCGAGGACAAGCCGTTCGCGGTCATGGTCGCCGACCTGGCGGCGGCGCGGCGGCTCGGTTTGGTTGACGACGCCGAGGCGGCCCTGCTGATCAGCCCGGCCAGGCCAGTTGTGCTGCTGGCGCGTCGGCCGGGCGCGGCCGTCGCGGCCTCGGTGGCGCCGGGCAACCGGCAACTAGGCATCATGCTCCCCTACACCCCGCTGCACCACCTACTGCTCGCAGCCGTCGGCCGCCCGATAGTGCTGACCAGCGGCAACGTCTCCGATGAGCCGATCGCCTACCGCGACGAGGACGCGCTGGAACGGCTGGGCGCGATCGCGGACGCGTTCCTCACCCACGACCGGGCCATCCACATCAGGACAGACGACTCGGTGACCCGTGTCGTCGCGGGACGCCCGGCGCTGATCAGGCGATCGCGTGGCTACGTGCCGGAACCACTGGCAGTAAGCGGCGGCTTCCCCCGTCCGGTGCTCGCCTGTGGAGCGGAGCTGAAAAACACGTTCTGCCTAGCGAAAGAGCACCGCGCCTTCCTCTCGCACCACATCGGAGACCTGGAGAACGCGGAAACCCTCCGCTCGTTCACCGAGGGCATCGAGCATTTCACCCGCCTCCTCGACATCACCCCGCAGGTCGTCGCCTACGACCTGCACCCGGAGTACCTGTCCACGAAGTACGCGCTCGACCAAGACGGCGTTGACCTGGTCGGCGTGCAGCACCACCATGCCCACATCGCCTCGTGTCTGGCCGACAACGGCTTCGACGGTCCCGTGATCGGGGTCGCCTTCGACGGCACCGGCTACGGCACCGACGGCACCATCTGGGGCGGCGAGTTCCTGATTGCCGACCGGGCGAAGTTCCTCCGCGTCGGCCACCTGGCCCAGGTCCCGATGCCCGGCGGCGCAGCCGCGATCCGCCAGCCGTGGCGCATGGCCGCCGCCTACCTCGATGAACTCACCGTCGACGCCCGAGCCGACATGGCGCGCAACGCCAGCCCGGCCAGCCCCGGCGGCCAGACCCGCGCCATACGGCCCAGCCCGGTCAACGACGCACCGGGCCCAGTTCGCGCGGGCAGGCTCGCAGCGGACTCGGACATCACGAGCCTCGCGATCGCGCAGCGCAACGCCAACCGCTGGGACACGATCGTCACCATGGCGCGCCGCCGGGTCAACGCACCTCTCACCTCAAGCGCCGGTCGCCTGTTCGACGCCGTCGCCGCGATTCTCGGCGTCCGCGACAAGATCACCTACGAGGGCCAGGCCGCGATCGAGCTAGAGCAGCTAGCCGACCCGGGAGAGACCCGCACCTACCGCGCCCGCATCGAGATGGTGCCCACGGGAACAGTGCCCACCGATTCAGTACCTATCGATTCAGTACCTACCGATTCAGTACCTACCGAGGCAGTGCCTATCGATTCAGTACCTACCGAGGCAGTGCCTATCGATTCAGTACCCACCGAGGCAGTACCTACCGAGGCAGTACCTACCGAGGCAGTACCTACCGAGGCAGTGCCTATCGATCCGGTGCGCACCGACGTCGGCGAGCCGTTCCTGGCGCGCGGCGTGGACCTGATCGCCGCCGCCGTCGAAGACCTCGCCCTCGACGTCCCACCGGAACTCATCGCCGCCCGCTTCCACAACGGCGTCGCCGTCTTGATAGCAGACGGCTGCGAACTCCTCCGCGAGCAGCATGGCCTGACCACCGTGGCCCTGTCCGGCGGAGTATTCCAGAACCTCTTGCTTCTCCGGCGCACGGTCACCCACCTTGAGGCGAGCGGCTTCACCGTACTAACGCACTCCCGCGTCCCCTGCAACGACGGCGGCATCAGCCTCGGCCAAGCAGTTGTCGCCGCCGCCCGCAACCGCCTCTAGCACGATCCATGCCAGTCCTGCCAGGTTCCCCTCAGCGCCTCCACCCGTGCCGCAAACCGCGACACGCGCGCCCTAGTCGGGCAGCCATCAATCAGCCGTAACCAAAAAGAATGATCCCACCGCTGTGACCGTAGTTTGGCCCGGCCCACGAGACATGGGGCCACTTAGCGCATTTTCCCGACCTAGTTTGTGGTGATATTTCCAACACGAAGTGGCCCTATGCCAGCGGTGCTGCGCCCGCCCTTGCCGTCAGCGGTGGAACGGAAGGCCCCAGGGCGATCGCATGCATGCTCAGGAATGGACCTAATCCGGTAAGTCGGAAATTCCGGCTTTGCGGGGCAGGAAATTGTGGCGACTTGGTAAGCATGTCATCGCTGCTATTGATCTTGAATAGCGATAATATTCGAGTATCAGCTTGAGCGATGCCGAGCATTCAAACGAGAGGCTGGTCATGACGGAACAGGCGGGTCACGGGAGCGGCCAGGGCGCGGTGCCCAGCCGTGACCCGGGCCTGCCAGCCGGTGTCTCCGGTATGCGCGGCGGCGACTTTAATCTGCCTGGCTTCGCCAAGGGCGGGAGTGGGACACTTGCCCGCCATCGGCGTCGCTGGCAATCGCCCTGGAGGCGGCCTCCGGTCCCGATTGGCGATGCGCCGGGACGTCGCGCGACCAGATGTTCGGGCTGCTGCGGCACTGGCAGGCGCTGGAGTCATGGGCCGCCGCGGGGAAGCTCGGCATCCTGCGGGCGCTGATCAGGGAAGACAGCCAGCCGTTGCCGGGCGGCGGATATCACGGTGACCTGCCCGAGGGATGGACGAAGTCGCTGACGCACGAGGTCGCGGCGGCCCTGTCAATGCCGGCCGTATCCTCGGAGAATCTGATGTGGCTGGCGTGGGACCTGGAGGGTCGACTTCCCGGGGTCGGCGGGCTGCTCGCCGCCGGGGCGCTGACCGTTAGCAAGGCCAAGGCGGTGAACGAGGCGCTGCAGCAACTCACCACCGAGGACGCAGCGGCGGCGGAGGCGATGATCCTGCCTCACCTGCCTGGTAAGACCTTCGGCCAGGCCGCCAAACTCGCCGCCCAGGCCGCGATCACCGTCGACCCGGAATCGGCCGCCCGCCGGCGGGAAGACGCGGAGCGGAACAAGTCCCGGGTGACCATGTTCCGCGAGGAGTCCGGTGCGGCGGCGCTGTCGGGTCGCGACATGCCCACCGCTCAGACACTCGCCGCCCACGCCAGCGTCTGCGCCCGTGCACAGGAGTACGAGGAATCCGGCGCGTTCCCCGACGACACGCGGATGGACCAATACCGGGTCGCCGCCTACCTTGACCTCCTCAACGGCATCACAGCTGCCACCCGCATCGTCTCCGGCTTGCTCCCCGGCGACTGCACGGACATCGATCGTGCCAGTGGCCCCGGCGGAAACTTCGGCGACACGCCACCGGCCGGAACGGGCAACCCGAACCCGGGCGACAAGCCGTCACCAGATCGACCCGGTTCGGCCGGGCGCGACTGCCCCTGCCACGAGTACCACGGCGACCGCCTCCCCCCGGACGACGAGTTCCCCCCGGACGACGAACAGTATGGCGATGACCCCGACGATGGCATGCCCGGCGACGAAGGGCCCCGCGGTCCCCGCCAGGGAGGTCCCAGCCGCGGGGGTCCCGGTGATGGCGGTCTCGACCACGACGGTCGTGGCGGTAGTTGTCCCGGCGTTGGCGACAGCCAACTGGACAGTGGCCTCGTCCCTGACGATGCCGATGCCGACGACCACGGCCAACCGAGCACGCAGTCATTCCCGGCTGCGGCAGCGGCTCCGTCGCGGCTAGCGGACCTCGTGCTCCCCCTGGCGACACTGCTCGGCCTGGCCGAGCGACCCGGCGAGGGTTACGGCCTCGGCCCGCTCGACCCGGACTTGTGCCGAGAACTCGCGATTGCGGCAGTTGGCAGCTCTCACAGCCGACTGTGCGTGACGGTCACCGATTCGGACGGCATCGCGATCGGTCACGGTTGTGCGCGCGCATCTCGGCGAGGTAAACGTCCTGTCGGCGCTGACCACTTCGGCCCCGCTGAGCATCTCCGTCCCGGTTCCGGACATCGTGGTGTGACGCTGCCCGGCCGGTTGAACCTGACAATCACTGCTGTGCGCCTAGCGGAACTAGCCGGAACGACTGGCCCGCCGGGACGGACCTCGTGGTCCTTCACCCCAAGCCCCGATCCCGGACCGCCAGACGGATACGGCGCCTGGACACTTACCCTGCCCGATGGCAGGAACCTCACCGCAGACCTGCGGCCAGTGCCGACGCTCGAATGCGACCACCGTTATGAGTCGCACGCCTATCAGCCGAACGATACCCTCCGTCACTTGGTCCAGATCCGCGATGGGGAATGTACATTTCCGCCGTGCTCACGCCACGCTCGCGAGAGTGACTTTGAGCACGCCATCCCCTTCGACAAGGGCGGAAGGACGTGCGCGTGCAACGCCGGATCCCGCTCCCG
Organism: uncultured Actinomycetota bacterium; assembly: GCA_963785645.1. Lineage (GTDB taxonomy): Bacteria > Actinomycetota > Actinomycetes > Streptosporangiales > Streptosporangiaceae > Trebonia. The sequence goes on along the minus strand of CAWAWG010000006.1, from coordinate 340,920 downwards.
CGCCTGCCACCAGGTCAAACAGTCACCTGGCTGGAAGGTCACGCAGCCGCGACCAGGCTGGCATCAGTGGCAAACGCCGAGCGGTCGCACCTACATTCAAGGTCCGAAGCGATACCCCGCCTAATCCAGGCCTACGCCCGGTATCCCGCCAAGCTGGCGGATCTCCTCTAGCGGGTAGGGGGTCTGCCTGCTCTGGCGCTGGAAGCTGCGGTTGAAGTCGGACATCACCGCGGCGATGGGCGCGTGCCGGGCGAGGATCGCCGCGGCCTCCTCCGGGATTCCCGTGGGACGCTTGCCCTCTGCGTAGGCGCGCACCAGCGCGTAGCGGCCATCGCGGTCCTCCCTGTGGTATCCGTACAGAGCGGTGACCAGCCAGTGCACCAGGTACGTGGCGGTGTAGCAGCGGTCGTAGGTCTGGTGCCGGCTGAAGAAGTCGGCCTCGTCCTGCGACAGTTCGAACCGGGAGGAAATGGCGAGGCCGTAGTCCGAGAAGTAGAGGCGCCGGCCGTCGGTCAGGATGTTCTCGAAGTGCGCGTCGAAGTGCAGGAGCCCGCGGCTGTTCATGAACGAGGTGCCTGCGGCCAGTTCCCTCTCCACCATGGCGCAGGCCCGGTTCGGCGGTCTCGTCTCCTGCTTTGACCTGGGTGCCCAGCCACTGGTGCAGGTTCTGCGGGATGTACTCCAAGAACAGTGCGACGCTCGCCGAGGACTGCCCGAGAGCCTCGATCCGGCGGCGCACCTGCGGTCCGCCGCCCCAGTAGGCGACGGCCCGCTCGATGTCGGCCAGTTCCTCGGGCAGGGGCTGTCGAGTCCGGCAGCACCCGCCAGTGGTACATCAGCGGGAAGCCCTCGTGTTCCGCGGCGAGCACCCAGTTCGTCGTCATGATGTGCACGGCGAGCTCTCTCCAGGCCCCGAATCCCGGCCCGCCGATGATGCCGACGCCGTACTGGCAGAAGACGGGCAGGTCGAACAGGTTCGCCGTGGACCGGACGTGCTCAGGTTGCCTCTCCAGATCGGTGAGGGGCACCCGCTTCACGAAGACCGGGATCCCGGCGACCTCCAGCAGGGCCGACTTCCCGCCGATGCCGGATCCGATCGGCACGGCCGTGTCCACCAGCTCGCGCAGGGCGCTGATCGCTGCGCAAGGCCAGGGAGGTGGAGACGGCGCTATAGGCGGTCAGGCGCGCGTCGCGCGACATGTCAGCACACTTCACCGCGCCCAGGGTAGGCGGTGGTAGCCGCCGCCCGTGCCGATAGCCGGCCTAGTCCCGGGTCAGCCGTTAGTCCCGTCGGAGCCGCGCGCACTCGCGGCGCACTTTGACGGCACAAGGTTCCTGGACACTCATGCCAAGTGATCAGGTTCGGCAGCTACCTCATGAGGAGCCATCGGTATGGCCCATCACGTTTCCGGTCTGGGTATCAGTCCCACGAGCATGGACCCCAGGAGTCATATCACTGACCTGTATGTGTTCCAGAGCCCGGGTGATGCCAGCAAGACGATCCTGGTGATGAACATCAATCCGAACTCGCCGATCACCGCTGACGCCGTCGACACCGAGTCGGTCTACGAGCTCGGCGTGGACACCGACGGCGATGCGGTGACCGACATCGCCTTCCGGGTGCGGTTCTCGTCGGTGGAGGCGGAGTCGCAGACTGCCGACGTGCAGTTGGCGACCGGCCGGGACGCCGCGGCCGACCTCGACGGGGGGAAGACCATCATTTCGGATGCCCCGGTCACCTTTGGCGTGGAGCCGCAGATCACCGCGGTCGACGGGTTCAGGTTTTTCGCCGGGCTGCGCAGCGACCCGTTCTTCGCCGACCCGGAAGGTGCCGGAAACAACTTCCAGTGGACCGGCAAGGACTTCTTCGCCGACAAAAACGTGTTCGGCATCGTGCTGGAGGTCCCGAACGGTGCGCTCGGCCCGGAGCCGCGGGTGGGCGTCTGGGCCCGGGTCCTGGTCCCGCACGACGGCCGGCTGGTGCAGGGTGACCGGGCGGGGCGGCCCGGGATTGACAACGTTTTTAACCAGAGCAACGACGACAAGCGGACGTGGAACCAGCAGGAGCCGTCCTGGGACCGCGACCTTTTCCTCGGCAAGTTCACCGGCGTCTTTGAGCACTCGGGATATTCCAGCGACCAGGCCGCCGCCCTTGCGGAAAGCCTGCTTCCCGACCTCGTGACATATGACTACACGAGTGCCGAGGGAGCCCCGAACGGCCGCAACCTCACCGACGATGTCATCAACACGCAGATCGCCCTGCTAAGCAACGGCGCCGTACCCAGCGACGGGCTGCGTCCCCACGCCGACCTGCTCTCCGACTTCCCCTTCCTGGGAAACCCGCACTAACACATCAGCAGATGCGGGGGAGCGGGTCACCGACGAGCAGGTCGACGATCCGGGTGCCACCGAATGTTGTTTTCAGGCGGACCAGCCCCGGCTGGTCGGCGACCACCTGGCCGATGACCGCCGCCTCGGCGCCAAGGGGGTGACCGCGGAGCGCGTGCACCGCCGCCTCGGCGCTGTCGCCGGGAACGACCGCGACCAGGCGTCCCTCGCAGGCGACGTACATCGGGTCGATGCCGAGCAGTTCGCACGCGCCGCGCACCTCGGGCCGCACCGGGATGTCGTCCTCGCTGACCAGCACCCCTGCGTCGGCTGCCTTCGCGATCTCGTTGAGTATCGTCGCCACGCCGCCCCTGGTCGCGTCGCGCATCGCCCGAACGCCGGGCACCGCGTCGAGCAAACCCGCGATCAGGCCGTTCAGCGGCGCGGTGTCCGATATGACGTCCGCCTCGATGTCGAGTTCGCCGCGAGCCAGCATGATCGTGATGCCATGGTCTCCGATGGGGCCGGACACAATGACGGCATCGCCAGGACGAGCGTGAGCGACGCCGAGGGCGGCGTCCCGCCCCATAACCCCGACCCCGGCGGTGTTGATGTAGCACCCGTCCGCCTTGCCCCGCTGCACGACCTTGGTGTCCCCGGTGACGATGCGCACACCTGCCGTCTCCGCCGCTTCCCGCATGGATGCCGTGAGCCGGATCAGGTCGGCGACCGGGAAACCCTCCTCAAGGATGAACCCGGCCGTCAGGTACAACGGCGTCGCACCGGAGACGGACAGGTCATTGACCGTGCCGTTGACCGCCAGGTCACCGATGTTCCCGCCGGGGAAGAAGAGCGGTGACACGACATAGGAGTCGGTGGTGAGCGCGAGGCGGGCGTCGGCAACCCCGTCGGGCGCCCCGCCAGGGATAGCAACGCGCAGTTCGGCGGCGTCCTCAAGCGGTTCGAGCATCGGGTTGCGGAACGCGTCGAGGAAGACGGCTTCGATCAGCGTGTGCGTCGCCTTGCCGCCGGCGCCGTGCGACATGGTGATCCGCTCTTCCCTGACCCTTGGACGCCGTCGCCTGGCCCGGTCGATGCGGTCAAGTACCTGCTGCTCGCGGTCGGTGACCGGCAGCAGAGACCGCCCGTCCGGGTTCTGCGGCCTACCCGCCCGTCCCGTCTCACCGGTCCGGTCCGTCTGGTCGGCGGTCATGACTGGCCCGCCCGGGCGGTCTCGGGCACCCGGTTGCGGTTCATCCGTCCGTAGTTGTAGTAGGCGGCGCAGGCGCCCTCGGGGGAGACCATGCACGTACCGATCGGCGTCTCCGGCGTGCAGGCGGTGCCGAACACCTTGCACTCCCACGGCTTGAGGACGCCCTTGAGCACCTCGCCGCACTGGCAGGCCTTCGGGTCGGCCACCCGGACCCCGGGCACGGAAAACAGCCTCTCGGCGTCAAGCGCCGCGTACTTCTCCCGCACGCGCAGCGCGGAGTGCGAGATGAATCCGAGACCGCGCCATTCGAAGTAAGGCCGCAGTTCCATCGTCTCGCCGATGGCCTTCAATGCCACGGGGTTCCCGTTCCACGGCACCACCCGCGAGTACTGGTTCTCGACCTCGGAGCGACCGGAAGACAGCTGAAGCATGAGCATGTAGATGGACTGCAGAATGTCCAGCGGCTCGAATCCGGCCACCACGACCGGCTTGCGGTAGTCGCGGGCGATGAACTCGTAGGGCCGGCAGCCGATCACCGTCGATACGTGCCCGGGGCCGAGGAACCCGTCGAGCCGCAGGTCGGGGGAGTCCAGGATGGCCTTGATGGCCGGGACGATCGTGACGTGGTTGCAGAACACCGAGAAGTTCGTCAGCCCTTCCGCGGTCGCGCGCAGCATCGTCATCGCCGTGGACGGCGCGGTGGTCTCGAACCCGATGGCCATGAACACGACCTGCCGGTCCGGGTTCTGCCGGGCGATCTTCAGCGAGTCGAGCGGCGAGTACACCATCCTGATATCTGTCCCGGCCGCCTTGGCGTCGAAGAACGACCCGTTGCTGCCGGGCACCCGCATCATGTCGCCGAACGAGGTCATGATCACGTCCGGATTTGCCGCCAGGTGCATGGCGTCGTCGACGCGCCCCATCGGGATCACGCATACCGGGCAGCCGGGGCCGTGCACCAGGGTGATGGCCTCCGGCAGGTAGTCCTCGAGGCCGTGCTTGTAGATCGTGTGCGTATGCCCGCCGCACACCTCCATGAACTTGTACGAGCGGCCAGGCTCGCAGAGCGCCGCTATCTTCGCGGCGAGCGCGTGAGCCTTGTCCGCGTCACGGAATTCGTCGACGAACCGCATCGTCCGCACCCCCATCCGATGAAGAAGAGCTACTCGATCAGTGACTCGCGCAGCGCCGCGATCTCGTCCTCGTAGGCCTGGCCGATGCTTTCGAGGAACTCCATGGCGGCGGCCGCCTCGGCCTCGTCGATCTTGGACAGGGCGAAACCGACGTGGATCAGCACCCACTCACCCGGTCTCGGCGGATCGTCAGACAGCAGCCCGATGTTGATCAGCCGCTTGACGCCGCTGACGTTCACCTTGGCAAGGTCGGGCTGCTCTGGATGCAGCTCAACGACCTCACCTGGTATCCCGAGGCACACGTGACACCTCCTGCGCGGTGAGTTCCCAGAGCACCTGGTAGATCGTGGTCTGGGCTTCCTGGATCCGGTGGATCGAGGTCGACGGGGCGACGAACAGGTAGTCGATGCTCGAAAGTTCGGCCATCTTCCCGCCGTCGTAGCCGGCCAGGCCGATCGTGAGCATCCCGCGCCTGCTTGCCTCGTCGAAGGCACGCAGCAGGTTGGCCGAGTTGCCGCTCGTCGACAGGCCAACCGCGATGTCGCCGGCCCGTGCGAACGCGCCGAGCTGGCGGGCGAACACCACGTCGACGCCGATGTCGTTGCACAGTGCCGTCACCACCGACGTATCGTTGGCAAGCCCAAATGCCGGCAGCGGCGGAGCCGCACCCCCGGCGGACAGCCCACCGGGATGCAGGAACAAGGTCGCGAGCTGCGCGGCGTCGGTGGCACTGCCCCCGTTACCGAAGGCGAACAGCCGCCCGCCCGCGGTGAACCTGACCGCCATCTCATCCGCGCACCGCGCGAGCCGCACCCCGTCCCGCTCGGCGACCATCCGGCGCAACTCGATGATCTCCCCGGCCTTGGCGACCGTCGACGCGCGCACCTCATCGAGCACCGCCGGGAGGTCGCTCGTCTCCGCGTACAGGAACGGGTACAGCGACTCCATCGCCGCGGTTCCCGCGTCGTCGGTCACCGGGTCACCTTCCCAAGGACTGCTATCGCCTCGCCGGCGTGCACCAGGATCGTGTCGCCGACGCCGGCACTCACCAGTGCGACGCTGACCCGCTCGGTGCCCTCGCCGGTGTCCACGTCGGCCAGCTCATCGGGCAGCAGCCGCACAACCCGTACCTCAACCGCCACATCCCCGCACGTTATGCACTGGTCAGTGTCGCAAACAGGGCCGCAAACAGGGTCAACGGCGCGCTTCTCCCCGGTCATGTCAGGACCTCCGGACCGAGCAGCCCCGGCTGCTCGAAGAAGACATGCACCAGCTCCCAGAGGATGTGGTACGTGGTCACCTGCGTTTCCTTGATCACGCACGGGTCGTCCGACGCCGCGGTCAGCAGGTGATCCGCCGCGTGCGCGGCGGCGATCCGGCCGCCTTCGCCTCCCACCAGCGCGATCGTCAGCAGCCCGAGTTCTTTTGCCGTCGCGAGGCCGGCCAGCACGCTGCCGTTGTCGCCGTCGACGGAGATGCCAAGGGCGATGTCGGCGGGATCGGCCAGGTAGCGGAGCTGGTGGGCGAAGATGGCGTCGATGCCCGCGCGCTCGGCGATGCCGGTCACCGTGGCCACGTCGGTCGTCAGCGAGACCGCGGGCAGCGCGCGCTTGCCCACGATCACCGGATGGACGAACTCGACCGCCACGTGCTGCGCGTCAGCGCTCGGCCCGCCGGTGCCGAACACGATGAGCCTGCCGCCCGCGGTGAAACCTGACCGCCATGGCATGGCACGCCGCAGCGACCGCGCCGGCCTGCCCGGCAAGGTCACGGGCGGGATCGCTGCGCAGCTCGAACAGGCGGTTGACCTCCACCATCGAGCCCATAGTTGCACCGTAGGACACTTATGGGGGGCTGTCCAGGCTGTCCCGGACACATTTGGCCAGGCGTTGTGTCTGCAAAGTCCAAACCTTCAAATCTGTATCCCGAACGTGTTCGGCTTGCTCTCCCGCGCAAAATGACCTGAGGAGCGGGGGCTGGGGAGATCGTCCGCGCGCTCGTCGGTCCACCGAACACACCTTAGGCAGTGGCTGTCCCGGCACAGCTCCTCTGGAGGCGGTTCACGTCTTGACTAGATCGCGGGCGGCGGCGGCGATGTGGTTGGCGTCGATGCCGGCCCAGGCCATGAGTTCGGTGCCGGTGCCGGAGCCGGGCATGCCGCGGACGGCGAGGTGGGTGAGGCGGAGGTCCTGCTGGGCGGCGGCGAGCAGGGCGTCGGCGACCGCCGAGCCGAGGCCGCCCTCGGGGTGGTGGTCTTCGGCGACGACGATCCGCCCGCCGGTGGCCTCGGCGGCGGCGGTCAGGGCGGCCGCGTCGATCGGCTTGACCGAGTAGCAGTCGATGACGCGAGCCGCGATGCCGTCGTCCGCGAGAAGATCCGCGGCGCGCAGGCACTCGTGCAGCGTGACCCCGGCGCCGATCAGCGTCACCTGGTCGGCGGGCCCGGAGCGCAGCGTCTTGGAGCCGCCGACGGGGAACGCCTCACCCGTCGGCGTACAGGCCCGGGTAGGCGCCGCGGGTGGTGCGCATGTAGCTGATGCCGGGTGTTTCCGCCATCGCCGCCACGAGCGCCGCGGTGCTGGTCCCGTCGGCCGGATAGAGGACGGTGGAGCCGTGCACGGCTCGGATCATGGCCAGGTCCTCCAGGGCCATCTGGGACGGGCCGTCGGCGCCGATCTCGACGCCCGCGTGCGAGCCGACGAGCCGCAGGTCCACGCCGGAGATGGCGCCCATCCGGATGAAATCGTGGGCCCGGGTGAGGAACGCGGCGAAGGTCGAGGCGAACGCCTTGTAGCCGCGGACGGCGAGCCCGGTCGCGGCGGCCACCATCTGCTGCTCGGCGATGAACATCTCGAAGTACCGCTCGGGGTAGGCGCGCGTGAACTCCTCGGCGAACGTGGAGTTGCTGACTTCGCCGTCGAGCGCGACCACCTTGGGGTCCCGGGCGCCGAGCGCGACGAGCGCGTCCCCGTAGGCCTTCCTTGTCGCGATCTTCTCGCCGGTCTTGTAGGTCGGCCACTCCCTGCTCGGCTGCGGCTTTTCGTCCTGCGGCGGCCAGCGTGGTCGGATGCGCAGGCGCCGGACCGGGCTCGGCCGGTTCCGGGCGCGGCCCGCGGATCACCAGGTTGCGTACCCCGCCGAGCTCGGCGATCGCCCGCTCGGCCATGTCGGGCGGGAACGGCTTGCCGTGCCAGTCGGGGCTGTTTTCGACCTCGGAGAAGCCCTTGCCCTTGATCGTCTTGGCGATGATGACCGTCGGCTGGTCGCCCGGCACGTGGCTGGCCGCCTCGATGAAGCGCGTGGTCGATCACGCTGAGGTCGTGCCCGTCGATCTCTATGGTGCGGGCGCCGAAGGCCATCGCCCGCTCGCGCGTAGGCGGCGGTGTCCCAGCCGAGGTCGGTGGCGCCCCGCTGGCCGAGCCGGTTGACGTCGAGGATGGCGATCAGGTTGGACAGCCGGTAGTAGGAGGCCTTGTCGAGCGCCTCCCAGATGGAGCCCTCGGCGAGCTCGCTGTCGCCGCACAGCACCCAGACCCGGTAGGGGAGCCGCTCAAGGTACCGGCCGGCCAGCGCCACCCCGACGCCGTCGGGCAGGCCCTGTCCGAGTGAGCCGGTGGCCACGTCGACCCAGGGCAGCACGGGCGTGGGATGCCCCTCAAGCCGCTCGCCGAAGCGGCGGTAGCCGTTGAGCAGCTCATCCTCCGAGACCACCCCGACGGCCTTGTAGACCGAGTACAGCAGCGGGGACGCGTGGCCCTTGGAGAAGATCAGGTGGTCGTTGACCGGCGAGCGCGGGTCGTCCCAGTCGTAGCGCAGGTGACGGGTGACCAGCACGGCGAGCAGGTCGGCGGCCGACATGCTTGAGGTGGGGTGGCCGGATCCGGCGCTCGTCGAGGCACGGATCGAGTCGACCCGCAGCTGCGCGGCCAGGTCGGCCACCACGTCGAGTGATACGTCGTTCGTAAGCCCTGTACTGGTCATCTCTGACCCCTCCCCGTGGGACACGGTCCATGCAACCTTTCCTCAACCAACTATTACCCTCCGGCGGTGGGCTGCGGGAACGTTGGGAGTTATCCCCTGTTCGCGGCCGAGCGATCGCCGCTCTTTTCCCAGACGGCGCTTTCCAGCAGCTCCCAGTGGGCGGGGTCGGCGGCGGCGCCCGCTGCTGGCGGCAGGTTCCTCCTCGCTACGGCCGCGGCCGTGACGGCGGCGGCCAGCGCGGGGACAACGCCGCAGACGAGCATGCCCGTCCTGGCGCCGAAGTGGCTGGTGATCGCGCCGATGATCGGGGCGCCGATCGGGCGTGCCGCCGATGAAGACCAGCATGTAGAGGCCCATCACCCGGCCGCGCATCTCCGGGTCGACGGCCAGCTGGACGGACGCGTTGGCCATGGCCTGGCAGACCAGGTTGACGAAGCCCATGGCGATGAGCAGCACCAGGAAGGCGGGCAGGTCGGGCGTGAGCGCGGCGGCGGCTTGCAGGATGCCGAACAGGGCCGCCGTGGCCACGATGGCGCGCGTCCGCGGGCGGGTCGCCGGCCCCGGCGAGCACCGCGCCGGCCGCCGACCCGAGCCGCGAGGACGATGTTGAACAGGCCGTAGGTGCTCGCGTTGCCGCCGAAGGCCGACTTCGCCATCGCGGTCAGCACGATCGGGAAGTTGAGCCCGAACGTGCCGAGCATGCCGACGAGGAAGATCGTCCACAGCACGTCGGGGCGCCCGCGCAGGTAGCGGGCGGCGCGTGCGCCGATGCCAGTGCTCGTGGCGGGCTGCCGGGCCGGGCGGGCTGGAGATCGGCGGGCCGCAGCAGCAGCAGGCCGATGGTCGGGCCGAGGTAGCAGGCGGCGTTGACCGCGAACACCCATCCGGTGCCCGCGCTGACGATGAGCACGCTCGCGATGGCCGGCCCGATCAGCCGGGTCGCCTGGAACACCGCGGCGTTCAGCGAGATCGCGGCGCGGAGCCGGTCCGGCGGGCACGACCTCGGTCACGAACGCCTGCCTGGCCGGCGCGTCGAACGCGAAGATCACCCCGGCGAGCTAGCGCGAACGCGTACACGTCGGCGGGCGCACCGCGCCGGAGATCGTGATGACGGCGAGCGCCGCGGTGGCGATGGCGTTGAGCGTCTGGGTGGTCAGCAGGATGCGCCGCTTTCGGCAGCCGGTCGGCCAGCGCCCCGGCGTGCAGGCCGAGCAGCAGCATCGGCAGGAACTGCAGCGCCATCGTCACGCCGACGGCGGTCGAACTGTGCGTCAGGCTGAAGATCAGCCAGTCCTGGGCGATGCTCTGCATCCACGAGCCGGTGTTGGCCAGGCTCTGCCCGCCGAGGTAGATCCGGTAGCCGCGCGAGGAGAGGGCGGCGAAGGCGCCTCTCGGTTGCCGAATTCGCTCTCGGCGGTAGTCACTGAGAGGGCCTTCCTGGTCGCCTTTGTCCTTGTTCGTCCGGTTACATCTCTCGGCCGTGCCGGCGATTTATATGGAACTGCTATGATTTAGCCTAACAGTTATTATGTTAGTGTTATGACCGGCTATGATCCGCAGCTCCTCGCGACGTTCCTCGCCGTCGAGCAGACCGGCAGCTTCACCCGCGCGGCGGCCCGGCTCGGCATACAGCAGCCGACCGTCAGCCAGCACATCCGCCGCCTGGAGCAGCAGGTCGGCCGGACGCTCGTGCTGCGGGACACGCACTCGGTGGCGCTGACGGCCGACGGCGAGGCGATGGTCGGGTTCGCGCGCAACATCCTGGCCGCCTGCGAGCAGGCGGCGGCCTACTTCAGCGGTGACCGGCCGAGCGGCCGGCTGCGCATCGGCATCGCCGACGACCTCGCGCTCACCCGGCTCCCGCAGATCCTGCGCGACTTCCGCCGGGACAACCCGCTCGTCGACTTCGACCTCACGGTCGACCAGAGCGGCCTGCTGCACCAGCGCCTTGAGGGCGACAAGCTCGACGTGTTCATCGGCAAGCGGCCGAGCGGCGAGCAGCGCGGCCAGCTCGTCAAGCGGGAACGCCTGGTGTGGGTCGGCACGCCGTCGACGAAGACTCGACCTGACCAGGCCGCTGCCGCTCGTCGTCTACCCGGCGCCGAGCATCTCCCGCACCGAGATGCGCCGCGCGCTGAACCGCGCCAGGCTGCCGTTCCGCAGCGCCTGCGTCTGCCGCGGCGTCAACGGCCTCATCGCGGCCGTCGCGGCCGGCATCGGCATCTCGGCCATGGCCGCCAGCCTGGTCCCGGCGCAGCTCACCACCCTCGGCGCCCGACCACCGGCTGCCCGAGCTCGGCACGATCGACCTGGTCCTGCTGACCAACCCGCGCACCGAGCAGCGCCCGGCGGTCCGCGCCCTCATCTCGACCGTCCTGGCCAGCGGCTCAAGGTCGCTCACCGCCTACCGCGACGAGTAACCGCTCCGTCGGCAGGCAGTGAGCGATTTCCGGCGCCGCTCGGCTCAGCTCTGCGGGGGAGTAAGCGGCGGGTTGTCCGTGTAGTTGATGGACAGGTACAGGTCCGTCAGGATCTCGCCCGACTGCTCGACCCAGGCTGATTCGAGCGTGGCGCCGGTCCTGGGGTTCTCGAACGTCTGCACGTCCTCGCCCGGGCTGGAAACGCGGCTGATCTCGACGGCGGGGCGGCCGGCGCTGTCGGTGACCCCCGTCTTGACCGTCACGCCGGGTGTACTCGCGAGCACCTTGTAAACGGCGGCGCGCAGGGCCGGGCTCAGGCGGGGATCCCAGAGCGCGTTCGCGGCCTGGTCGAACACCAGGTCGTTGTCGGTCAGCGTCGGCACCGTGACCTTCTTGCCGGTGCTCTTCTCCAGCTGTTGCGCGACGTAGCGAGCCTGGGCGAGCAACTGCTTCCCCTGGACGAGGTAGTAGGCGCGCAGCGGGGCCGGGCTGGTCGGCGTCGCGTCCAGTTGCTTGAGCGTCGGCAAGTCGCCCGGAGGAGCGTCCGCCGCTCCCGGCTCCCACGGGTCACTGGTTGAGCCGGTGATCGTGACGTTCTGCTCGCTGATAACGCTGCCGCTGTCGGTGTTGATGACGTTGGTCGTGGGCCCGGTTTCCGTGCCCTTCCCGGGCTTGCTGTCGGTCACCCTCTCGCGGAGGATCACGTACGCGCCAGGCGTTTGACGCGCCGCCGCCGCGGCGGCGCTGAGCCCGTACAGCGTCTTCTGGGCCGCGGTGAGCCGCGCCGCCGAGTTGCCCGTGGTCGGCTGCCCGCCGGACCCGGGCACTGTCACGAAGGTCCCGATGGTGATTCCCGCCGCGGCCGCGATCCCGGTGACGCCGAGCACGCGGGTCCGTAGGCGGTGCTGGCGCTGCCGTCGCAGCGCCTGGGCCGCGGCGGCGGGCGACGCGAACAGGTCCGCGGTGGAGCGGACCAGCAGCTCGCGCATGACGTCTTCCTCAATATCCGGCATAACCGACCTTCCTTGTCATCACATTGGTTGCGGCCTGCGTAAAAAGCTCGCTCAGGCCGGGTTGCTCGCGCAGTTGCGCCACGGCGCGGGACAGGGTGCTCCGGACCGTTCCCGGTGCGACGCCGAGCAGCTCGGCGACATCGCTCTCGCTGCGGTCGTCGAAATACCGCAGCACGACGATTTCTCTTTGATGCGGAGTCAGCGTGCGGAGCGCGCTGAACAGCGCGGGGCGCAGTTCGACCGCCGCGGTTGAGTCGGCCGACCGGGGATCGCTGTCGTCATGCCCCTCGGCCAGTCGGATCTCCGGGACCTGCCGCCGCTTGAGTCGCCCCTGGTCGATCACGATGTTGTGCATCACCCGGCGGCAGAACGCCCGCGGGTTGTCGACCCGTGACCAGCGGGCGGCGAGCCGGTGCAGCGTCTCCTGGTAGACGTCCTCACCAAGGTTGCGATCCGAGGTGAGAAGCGTCGCCAGCCGCAGTAGCGCATCACCGGACTCGGCTACGAACTCCTCGAAAGCACGTTCCTGCTTTCTATCCACCAACCCTCCTACTTTCGTCTTCATCCCCCTAGACGACGGCTGCGCTGATCACGTTGAGCGGGCACCAGCCGACCCGGTTGGCGAGTTATGGAGTTAACGTCCGACTTAGGCAGGCAGCGGATTCAAGGGAGGCGCGTGGGATCGTACGAACTCTTCACGCTGGCGGTCGCGATCGCCATCGTGATGATCATCGGCCGAGTGCTGGCCAGTCGCCTGGAGGTGCCCGAGGCGGTCGTCCTGGTCGTCCTGGGTGTGCTCGCCAGCCTCATCCCGCAGGTCCCGAACATCGACCTGCCGCCGGATCTCGTCCTGTTCCTGTTCCTCCCCCCGCTGGTCTACAACGCCGCCTTCTTCTCCGCTCCCCGGGAGACCAGGGAGAACGCGGTGCCGATCACCGCGCTCGCGTTCGGTGCCACGACCGCGACGATTCTCGCCGTCGGCTGGGTGACCACGCTTATCCTGCCGGCGATCGGCTGGGCGGCCGCCCTCGCGTTTGCCTCCGCGGTGGCGCCCACCGACGCGGTGGCCGCCACATCCGTACTTAACCGGCTCGGCGCACCGCAGCGCATCGTCACGATCATGGAAGGCGAGAGCCTGATCAACGACGCCGTGGCGCTGACGGCGTTCGGTCTGGCGGTCGAGGCGATGGCGCACCCGTTCACCCTCACGCACGGCCTGACCCGACTGGCCGAGGTGGTGGCGGGCGGGGTCGGCTACGGGCTGGTGGTCGCGCTGGTCACCGGGCGGATCAGGCGCTTCGTCCGCGACCCCTCGATTCAGATACTCATCACGCTCATCACGCCGTTCGTCGCCTACGTGCCGGCCGAGGAGATGCACGTGTCCGGCGTCCTCGCCACCGTGGTGACCGGCGTCTACCTCGGCACCCGGACCGAGGGCATGCTCCAGGCCGCGTCGCGGGCCAGCGGCGCGATCTTCTGGCGGACTCTCGTCTTCCTGCTTGAGTCGGCCCTGTTCGTGCTGCTTGGCCTCGAGTTGCGCGCGGTCGTTGCCCATCTGTCCGGCTCGTACTCGGTGGCGTGGCTGGCGGGCGCGGCGGCCGCGGAGGTGGCCGTGGTCATCGCGGTCAGGATGGGGTGGGAGCTGACGGTGTCGCCGCTGATCAGGTTCCTGCCCGGTCGGCACTCTGGCTACGTGCGCAATCCGTGGCGGCAGCGGGTCGTCATCGGCTGGAGCGGCCTGCGCGGAGCGATCTCCCTGGCCATCGCCCTGACCCTGCCGTTGACCGTGGGCACAAGGCCGTTCACCGAGCGACCCACGCTGGTCTTCCTCGCCGCGGTCGTGGTGGTCGTCACGCTGATCGGCCAGGGGCTGACCCTGGCTCCGCTGATAGGCGCGCTCGGGCTGGAGGAAGGCGAGGAGCAGCGGCGGCGCGAGGCGGTGGCCCGCGCCCGGGTCACCGAGGCGGGCCTGGCCCGGCTCGATCAGTTGGCCGAGGCCGGAGAGGTAGACGAGGATGCCGCGAATGTGTACCGGCAGCTCTTCGAGATGCGGCTGGAGCAAGTCCGTGCATCGCTTGACAATTCGGACAGGGCTCGGCCCGCCGACACGAGCGGCCTGCGGGCCGAGTTGGGCCGGGCGCAGCGCGACAAGCTATCCGAGTTGTACCGGGCCGGCAAGATCAGCGACGAGATCCGCCGGTCCATCTCCCGTTCACTGGACATTCAGGAGCGCCGCCGCGACGGCTGAGCCCAAGCACGGGTCGGGCTGGCCCGCCCGCCTGGTGACAGAATGCGGAGGAGTGAACACCGAACAGTTCGAGAAAGTCAAGACCGGTCGCGGCTTCTTCGCCGCGCTCGACCAAAGTGGCGGCAGCACGCCCAAGGCGCTCGAGGAATACGGCGTCGCGCCGGACCGGTACACATCTAACGACGAGATGTTCGACCTCGTGCACGCGATGCGGACGCGGGTGATGACCAACGCGGCCTTCGACGGCTCGCGGATTCTCGCCGCGATCCTGTTCCTGCAGACCATGGAGCGGACCATCGAGGGCGTGCCCACCGCCCAGTACCTCTGGGAGACCAAGAACGTCGTCCCGTTCCTCAAGGTGGACCTGGGGCTGGCCGCCGAGCAGGACGACGTGCAGCTCATGAAGCCCATCGACACCCTCGACGACCAGCTTGAGCGGGCGAACCGGCACGGGATATTCGGCACCAAGATGCGGTCGGTGATCAAGGACGCCAACGAGGCCGGCATCGCCGCGATCGTGGACCAGCAGTTCGCCTACGCCGACCGGATCCGGGCCGCGGGCCTGGTCCCGATCATCGAGCCCGAGGTCAGCATCTCAAGCCCGCACAAGGAGCAGGCCGAGACGATGCTCCGCGACGCCATCGCCAAGCACGTCGACGCGCTTGCGGCCGACGCCCGCATCATGGTCAAGATCACCATCCCGACCCGCCCTGGCCTGTACGGGGACCTGGCGGCCGACCCGCGGGTGCTGCGGATCGTCGCCCTGTCCGGCGGCTACAGCCGGGACGAGGCCTGCGCCCTGCTCGCCCACGACCCCATCCTGATCGCCAGCTTCTCCCGCGCGCTGCTCGAAGGGCTGACCGAGGGCCAGACCGACGCGGAGTTCAGCGCCACCCTTGAGCACTCGGTCGCGGAGATCTACCGGGCCTCGGTCGACAAGCAACCCGTCGCCTCCTAGCAGCCTGCCGTTCCCGGCAGTACTCCGCAGGTGGAAAATAGGTCGCTGGCAAAGGAAGCCGGATTCGTTCGGGATGATGCTTTGGATTTTCCCGAACGGATCCGGCTGTCTCCTCCAGCCCCACTGAATTCTCCCGATGAGTGGCCGACATCCTCAGCGCGTGGCTGCTCGTCGGCACGAATGCCGACTACCAGCGGGGCTGTTTGCGTACGTAGCCCGGGACGATTTGCTGCATGTAGCCGGTGTCGTCCCGGTTGCGCAGGCCGCAGGCGAGGTACTGCTCGTGCAGCCGGGCCAAGGCCTCCCGGTCGAGTTCCACGCCGAGGCCGGGACCGGTCGGCACGCGCAGCGCCCCGCCGCTGAATATGAACGGCTGCCCGGCCACGACGTCCTCGGTCTTCCACGGCCAGTGGGTGTCGCAGGCGTAGGTGAGGTTGGGTACGGCCCCGGCCAGGTGCACCATCGCGGCGAGGCTGATGCCGAGGTGCGAGTTGGAGTGCATGGACAGGCCGAGCCCGAACGTCTCGCACATCGCGGCCAGTTGCTGCGAGCGGCGCAGGCCGCCCCAGTAGTGGTGGTCGGACAGGATCACCTGAACCGCGTCCTGCCTGACCGCGGGCGGCAGGTGGGCGAAGGACACCACGCACATGTTGGTGGCGAGCGGCATCGGGGCCTTGCGGGACACCTCGGCCATGCCGTCGATGCCCGGCGTCGGGTCCTCCAGGTACTCAAGGACGCCGTCAAGCTCGTGGGCGACCTTCAGCGACGTGTACGGGGTCCAGGCCGCGTTCGGGTCGAGCCGCAGCGGGTGACCGGGGAACGCGTCGCGCAGCGCCCGGATCGCCGCGATCTCCTGCGCGGGCGGGAAGACGCCGCCCTTGAGCTTGATCGCGCTGAACCCGTAGGAGTCGATCATCCGTTTGGCCTGGGCGACGATGCCGTCCGGGTCGAGCGCCTCGCCCCAATCGTCGGGGTCCACGCCGGGATGAGCCGCCCACTTGTAAAACAGGTACGCGGAGAACGGCACCTCGTCCCGGACGGCACCGCCGAGCAGGTCGGCGACCGGGCGTCCGGCCGCCTGGCCCTGGATATCCAGGCAGGCGACCTCGAAGGGGGAGAACACCCGGTCAGCCGCCGCGCTGTGCCCGATGAGCCCCGCCGCGATCATGGTGTCCGGCGGCGCGATGGCCAGCACGCGCCGGTAGATCTCCTCGGTGTGGTAGACGTCGGCGCCCGCGATCGCTCGGGCGGCGGCGTGCAGCGCGGCCAGGTGCCGCTCGTCGGCGTACGTCTCGCCCAGGCCGGACAGGCCCGCATCGGTGGCGACCTCGACGATGGCGCGCAGCGCGAACGGCTCGTGCACTCCGACCGAGTTCAGCAGCGGCGGGTCGGCGAACGCGACCGGCGTGATGGTCACGTTGGTGATGCGGATGCTTCCGGCGCTCATCGTGCCTCCTGGATCTGGGTCAGGCGCGGGCTGGTTCAGGAACCGCCGCGAGGCCGGCGGCGAGGATGCGGGCGAGCTCCTCGCGGTGCGCAGGCGTTACCTCGGTGAGCGGCGGGCGGACCCCGCCGGCGGAGTAGCCGGCCAGCTCGACCCCCGCCTTGATGAGTGAGACGGCGTACCCGGTGCCCTTGGCCCGCAACCGGGCCAGCGGATGATAAAAGGTCCGGTCAAGCGCGGCCAGGGTCGCCCGGTCATCGCCTTCGAGCGCGTCGTAGTAGGCGAGGGCGACGCGAGGCGCGAAGGCGAAGGCAGCCGAGGAGTAGAGCGGCACGCCGATGGCGCGGTAGGCGCGCTGCGTCACCTCCGCCGTCGGCATCCCGTTGAAGAAGAGGAACGACTGGTCGTCCACCTCGTCGCGCACCGCTCGCACGATCCGGCTCATCAGGTCGAGGTCGCCGGCACCGTCCTTGAAGCCGATTACCTGCGGCAGCCGGGCGACCGCGACGGCGCTCTCCTCGTTGAAGCGGGCGTTTGCCCGGTTGTAGACGATGACCGGCAGGTCCTCCCTGGTGGCCTCGCGCACGTAGCCGACCAGGCCGGGGCCGCTCGCCTCGGTCAGGTAGGGCGGCAGCAGCAGTGTCCCGGCGGCGTCCGCCTCCGCGGCGAGGTCGGCGAACCGCCGCGCGGTGCGCACCGGGCCGCCCGCCCCGGCGAAGACCGGGACCCGGCCCGCGACCGCTTCGACGGCGGCCCGGACGACTTCGGCGTACTCGCCCTGATCGAGCGCGCTGAACTCGCCGGTCCCGCAGGCGACGAAGACTCCGCCCGCCCCGGCATCGACACCTCGGTTGATATGCGCGGCGAGTTCGGCTAGATCGACGTCGCCGTCGCTCTGGTAGGGCGTGATCGGGAAGAACAGCAGACCGTTGAACATGGCTCCCATGCTAGGTGCTGGGCGTCGACGCGATATGACTGGCCAGTAGCATTCGTTGGATGGGAGACAGCTTTTACGTTCCCCTCGGGGACGGCCGGTGGCAGGCGACGGTGCACACGACGGGGCCGTGGGACGCCGGCGCCCAGCACGGCGGGCCGCCCAGTGCGCTGCTCGGCCGGGTCATGCAGGAATGCCAGCCCCGGGCGGACATGATGATCGCCCGGTTCACCTGTGAGATCCTGCGCCCGGTCCCGGTCGGAGAGATCAGCGTCGAGGCCAGGCTGGCCCGACCGGGCCGTAGCGTTGAACTGCTTGAGGCGACCGCGAGCGCGGGCGGGCGCGAGGTGGCGCGGGCGACCGCCTGGCGGGTGCTCAGGACCGCCGCCGACCCGGTCCCGTCCCGTCTCCCCGCGCCGGCCGGGCCGCCCGGTCAGTACGCGCCGATGCGTCAGCCGCACAGCTGGGTGGACGGGTACCTGTCAGCGATCGAGTGGCGCGGGATCGCGGGTGGCCTTACCGAACCGGGGCCCGCCAGCACGTGGGCCAGGATGCGATACCCGCTCGTGCCCGACGAGGAGCCAAGCCCGCTGGAACGAGTGCTGGCCGTCGCCGACAGCGGCAACGGCATCTCCTGGGAACTTGACATGACCCGCTGGCACTTCATCAACCCGGAGCTCACCGTGCACCTGCACCGGGAGGCCGAGGGCGAGTGGATCTGCCTGGACGCCCAGACCGCCATCTCCACCGGTGGGGCGGGCCTCGCCACCTCCGTGCTCTCCGACCAAACCGGCCCGCTCGGCGTCGGCGCCCAGTCCCTCCTCATCGCCCCCCCGCCAGGCGCCCCCCGGCCGGTAGCGGCTGTACCCCTCGCACTCGCCGTCCGCGCCGGGAACAGGCCGGTGTCGGTCGTCGTTGCATCCACTGCAATAATGCTGTGAGTGCAACTTCGGGCGAAGGCGGGTTTCGGTGAGTGCATCATGAGTGTCACTAGCGAGACGACGACGTGGGACCCGGCCGTTTCGCTGCGGGAGCGGAAGAAGCTGACCACCCGTCGGCTGCTCCGCTGTGCCGCGCTCGACCTGGTCGCCGAGCGGGGCCTGGCCAACGTCACCGTGGAGGACATCGCCGAGGCAGCCGGAGTCTCGCCGCGCACGTTCTTCAACTACTTCCCGACCAAGGAGGCCGCGCTCTTCGCCGGCGACCCGGACCGGGTCGAGCAGTTGCGCGAACGCGTGGCGACCGGGGCACCGGGCGAGTCGGCGCTTGACGCGCTGCGCGCCGTGCTGGCGCAGGACTCAGAGACGATGGCCGACGAACTGCGCTCGCTCGGCGGTGACCCGGCGGCCTGGCTGCGCCGGATGAAGGTGGCCCGCGCCGATCCGCATGTCCGGGCGGCGCAGGCGGCCCACATGGCGATGATCGAGCGGGCCATCGCCGAGGGGCTGGCCGTGCGCCTCGGCACCGACCTGGAGACCGATCCGTATCCGGGGGTGCTGGCCGCCGCCGCGGCCGGCGTGGTCCGCGCCTCGACGGTGTTCTGGGCCGGCACCGGCGGTACGGCATCGCTCGGCCAGCTCATCGACCAGGCCTTCCAGGTGCTCGCCGACGGGCTGCCGGAGGACAACGACTTGCGCCGGGTCATGGCGAACGTGACGGCGGCGAACGTGACAGAAGACAGGAAGGACACCAACTGATGGCATCGGCCACCCCAGCGCCCGCCGAGGGCTCCCGGTCTTCCGCGGTGGATGAGTCCGCCGCGGGAGCTCTGCCGGGCCTCGGCCGTCGCCGCATCCTGATCATCATTGGCGCGCTCATGTGCGGCATGCTGCTCGCCGCGCTCGACCAGACGATCGTGTCCACGGCGCTGCCGACGATCGTCGGTGACCTCAAGGGCGGCTCGCACATCGCCTGGGTCATCACCGCGTACCTGCTCGCCAGCACGGTCTCCACCCCGCTGTGGGGCAAGCTCGGCGACCAGTACGGCCGGAAGGTCTTCTTCCAGGCGGCCATCATCATCTTCCTGATCGGCTCGGTGCTGGCCGGCTTGAGCAGCTCCATGGTCATGCTGATCGCCTTCCGGGCGGTGCAGGGCCTCGGCTCCGGCGGCCTGATGGTCGGCGCGCAGGCGATCGTCGGCGACATCGTTTCGCCCCGCGAGCGCGGCAAGTACCAGGGGCTCTTCGGTGCGGTCTTCGGACTGGCCAGCGTGGTCGGCCCGCTGCTCGGCGGCGTCTTCGTGGACAACCTGACCTGGCGCTGGATCTTCTACATCAACATCCCGATCGGTGCGATCGCGCTCATCGTGGTCGCCAGCCAGGTTCCCGGCACGCTGAGCCGGGTGCATCACAAGATCGACTACCTCGGCACCATCCTGCTGTCGCTCGCGGCCACCTCGCTGATCCTGCTGACCAGCCTCGGCGGCACGACCTACCGGTGGGCGTCGGCGCCGATCTACATCCTCGGCATCGCGGGCGTCGTGCTGACCGCGGCGTTCATCCTGGCCGAGCGCCGCGCCGCCGAGCCGATCCTGCCGCTGCACCTGTTCAGCACGCGCGTCTTCTCGGTCACCAGCATCGTCGGCTTCATCGTCGGCTTCGGCATGTTCGGCGCGATCACCTACCTGCCCGCCTTCTTCCAGGTGGTCAGGGGCATCTCGCCGACCATCTCCGGGGTGTACCTGCTGCCGCTGATGGCCGGGCTGCTGCTCGTCTCGATCAGCTCCGGACAGATCATCGCGCGGACCGGCCGGTACCGCTTCTTCCCGATCGCCGGCACCGCGATGATGACCCTCGGCCTGTACCTGCTCTCGCTGATGACCCCGACGTCGCCCACCTTCGCCGATGCGCTTTACATGCTGGTGCTGGGCATGGGCCTCGGCGGTGTCATGCAGGTGCTCGTGATCATCGTGCAGAACGGCGTGCCGCACAGCGAGCTTGGCGTCGCCACCTCGGGGGCTACGTTCTTCCGCTCGATCGGCGGCTCGTTCGGTGTCGCCATCTTCGGTGCGATCTTCTCCAACGTGCTGGTCGGCAACCTGGCCAGCCACCTGCACGGGGTGAGCCTGCCGGCTGGATTCAGCGCGGCGAACGTCACGCCGGCCGCGCTCAGCCACCTCCCGGCGGCGGTGCACGCGGGCTTCGTGGCCGGGTACGCCGAGTCGATCCAGACCGTGTTCCTCATCGCCGTGCCGATCGCGGCCCTCGCCTTCCTCGCCACCTGGCTGATCCCGCAGGTTGAGCTCAAGCAGTGGACGGCGCCGGCCGCGTCCGCCGCGCCGACGACACAGGCCTTGGCGTCGGCCGACGACTGAGAGCGGAGGTGCGCAACCCCGGCTCCGGGGTTGCGCACCTGGCGGTCAATACGGTGCGCTATAGGCATGTCGGACGAGTCGCTCGCGGTGCGGGTGCGTGGCCTGGTCAAGTCATACGGTTCCGTGCAGGCGGTGCGCGGCATCGACCTGGATATCCGGGCCGGTGAGATCTTCGCGCTGCTCGGTCCGAACGGGGCGGGCAAGACGACCACGGTCGAGATCCTGGAAGGATACCGGCGACGAGACCGCGGCGAGGTGCGGGTATTCGGTTACGATCCGGCCCGGGAACGCGCGAAGATGCTGCCCCGGGTCGGGATCGTGCTGCAGAAGACCGGGGTCGACCGGTACCTCACCGTCGCGGAGACGGTGGCGATGTACGCGAGCTACTACCCGAAGCCGCGCGATCCGGCCGAGGTGCTCGCCCTGGTTGGCCTGACCGGGAAGCGGAAGAGCAGGCTTACCACCCTGTCGGGCGGCCAGTTGCGCCGGCTGGACATGGCGGTCGCCCTGGCCGGCGACCCCGACCTGCTGTTCCTCGACGAGCCGACGACCGGGTTCGACCCGTCCGCCCGGCGGGAGGCCTGGGAGGTGGTGAAGAGCCTCGCGTCACTCGGCAAGACGGTGCTGCTCACCACGCACTACATGGACGAGGCGCAGTATCTCGCGGACCGGGCGGCGGTGATCGCGGGCGGGCGGATCGTCGCGGAAGGATCGCCCGCCACCTTGGGCAACCGAGACCTTGCCCGGGCTCGCATCAGGTACCGGCCGGCGGTCGGCGTGGTCCCGCCCGACGACCTGACCGGGCCGCCTGACCCGGACGGGTTCATCATCATCGAGTCCGCTGATCCGGTGCGCGACCTGCACCGGCTCACCGGATGGGCGATCGAGAACGACGTGACGCTTGACGGGCTTGAGGTCATCAGGCCCTCGCTTGAGGACGTGTACCTGGCCCTGACTTCGGAAACACGGGCTTCGGAAACACAGGATTCGGAAACACGGGCCGGCGAGACTGGTGCGAGTGAACTGCGGGCGGGGTCATGAACACGATACGGCTGACCGGCGTTCAGCTCCGCTACGTGAACTTGGCGTTCTGGCGCAATCCGGCCTCGGCGTTCTTCACGTTCGCCTTCCCGCTCATGTTCCTGGTGATCTTCACCGCCCTGCTCGGTCACTCCACGGTCGAACTCAGGCAACCGGTCCGTCAACACGTCCACCTACTACGTGGCCTCCATGGCCTGCTTCTCCGTGATCACCGCATGCTTCAACAACATCGCGTCCGCGGTCAGCTTCCAGCGTGAAGACGGCATACTCAAGCGGGCGCACGGCACCCCGTTGCCGGGCGCGGCCTTCCTCGGTGCGCGGATCGTGCACGCGGTGCTCGTCGCGGTGCTCCTCGTGGTCATCACGGCCGCCTTCGGGCGCGCGGTCTACCAGGCGGAAGTCCCGACCGGCCTTTCGCTGGCGCGGTTCATCGTCACGCTGCTCGTCGGCGCGGCCGCGTTCTGCGCGCTCGGGCTCGCCGCCACCGCGGTGATCCCCAACGCGGACGCGGCGGCGCCGATCGTCAACGCGATTATCCTTCCGGTTGAGTTCCTGTCCGGGATCTTCATTCCGTTCGGCAACAACACCCCGGCGTGGGTGTTGTGGGTTGCCAAGGTGTTCCCGGTTCGGCACTTCGTGCTTGCGATGAGAGGCCGGCTTCCTCGGCACCGCCTTCAGCTGGACGGACGTGCTCGTCGTGGCCGCGTGGGGCGTCGCCGGAATGCTGCTCGCCGTCCGCTTCTTCAGCTGGGAACCACGCCAGGGCTAGGTCCGCCACGGCCCCTGCGCGCGGTGGCCGGGAGACGCGAAGCACGGACCCGTTCGGAATGAGGATTTCAGGTATTGGCGGCTACCGCGGGTCGCGTCGCAAGGGGTGGTCCGCAGGGACCTCGACGAGGACGATCCGGATGCCGTCGGGGTCTGCTACCCACATCTCGGTCAGACCCCAGCTCTCCACGGCAGGCTCGCGCAGGACGGTGGCCCCCGCCGCGGCCAGGCGGACGTGCTCGGCCCGGATGTCCCGCACCTGCAGCCAGATCATGACCGGGTCCGCCGCACCTCCGGCCGTCCCGCGGCCGGGCCCGGACACCTCGAGCAGGCCCTGGCCGAGGAAGAACACCACGCTCGGATCGGCCGGGGGCCCGAACTCGCGGTAGACCGCCAGACCGAGCACGTCGCGGTAGAAGCGCCTGCTCCGGTCCAGGTCGGCCGGGCGCAGCAGGATACGGCTGCTCAGGATCTCCATGCCGTAGATTCTTCCAGGTCAGATGGCCGAACTGCTTCACCGGGGTTGAGCAGGTAGTCGATGTCGGACTGGTCACGGCTAAGGGCCAACGTGAACCAGACGGTCTTGCCCGTATCGGCGGGTCTGGTGCCCCAGCGGGTGGCGAGCATGTCCACCAGCATCAGGCCCCGGCCGCCTTCGTCGTCGGGTTCCGCTAGATGTCGCTGCGGAAGGTGCGTGCTGTCATCGGTGATCTCGGTGATGATCTCAGCGGTGGTGAGGTGCAGTCGCAGTTCGAGCGGAGCGCGCGCGTGGCGTACCGCGTTGGTCACGATCTCCGAGACCAGCAGGCACGCGGTGTCCAGCTGCTCCGGGTGTCCCCATTCGGCCAGCGTCTTGCTGACGAAGCGGCGAGCGGCCGCGGCTGACGCGGGCTCGGCGGGCAGCGAGACGGTAGCGCTGGACTGCGGTGGCCCGGGGATCTCGACCAGCAGGAGGGTCACGTCGTCGGGGGGTTCCTCGATGCTGGGAAGCATCGCGGCCAGGATCTTGTCCGCGGCGCGTTCAAGGCCGGGGTCAGAACCGAAAATCCCGCGAAGTTCGCCCTCAAGCGCACCGATCCGCTGCTCGATGTCGCAGCGGTGGGTTTCCACCAGACCGTCCGTGTAGAGCACGAGGGTGGCGCCTGCCGCCACCGGAACCGTGATCTGCTCGTGGGGAACATGGCCCACACCGAGCGGAACGCTTACCGGAATGGGCAGGCTGGACACGGACGCGTCCGGGCTGGACACCAGGACCGGCAGGTGCCCGGCGGAGCACCCGGACACCTTGCCCTGCTGCGGATCGACCACCAGGTAGCAGCAGGTTGTCATCTGGTCGGGCATGTCGCTGGCCACCAGGTCAAGGGCATCCATGAGCTGACGGGGCGGCATTCCGGTGCGGGCCAGGGCGTTGGCGGCCGAGCGGAGCTGGCCCATCACGGTAGCGGCCTCAAGGCCGCGGCCCATGACATCCCCGATCAGCACCCCGACCCGCCCAGCGCCCAGCGAGATCAGGTCAAACCAGTCACCTCCGACGCCCGCGCCCTGGGTGGCGGGGAAGTAGCGGCTGGCGGTGCCCATCCCCGGCACCTCGCGCGGCGCGCCCATCAGCGCGTGCTGCAGGGTCAGGGCCACGTGCCGTTGCTGCTCATACAGCAGGGTGACCTCGCGTTTAGCCCGCTTGTGCTCGGCGATATCACGGGCGATGGCGCACGCGCCCACGATCGCCCCGCTGCGGTCGCGCACCGGCCAGAGCAGAATGTCCACGTCGAGGAACACCCCGCTCTTGGTCACCCGGAGCGTCTCGTAATGATCGATCCGCTCGCCGCGCCGCAACCTGGCCAGCAGCAGGTCGATCTCTTCCGCGTGCTCGTCCGGTGCGAGCATCGACACGTGCCGGCCGATCGCCTCCGCCGCGCTGTAGCCGTACATGCGGGCGGCCGCCGCGTTCCAGAATGTGATGATCCCGTCGAGGGTCTTCGTCAGTATGGCGTCCTGGGACGACTCGACCACCACGGCCAACTCGTTTATTCGCTGCTCGGCGGCTTTGCGGTCGCTGACGTCGCGGACGGCGGCTGAGACGAGGAGCCCGTCGCTGGTCTCGAGCGGGCTGAGGCTGATTTCCACGGGGAACTCGCGGCCGTTGCGGCGCAGCCCGTACAGTTCGAGGCCGGCGCCCATGGGGCGGACCTGTCCGTTGGCTGAGTATGCGCGGCGGTGGACGCTGTGCTGGCCGCGGAAGCGCTCTGGTACGAGGATGTCGACGTTGTGGCCGAGGAGTTCGTCGCGTGTGTAGCCGAACATGGACTCGGTCTGGGCGTTGACGAGCTGGATGGCCCCGGTGCCGTCGACGATCACCATCGCGTCCGGCGCCGCCTCAAGCAACGCCCGGAACCGGGCGTCGGCGGCTTTGCGGTCGCTGACGTCGCGGACGGCGGCTGAGACGAGGAGCCCGTCGCTGGTCTCGAGCGGGCTGAGGCTGATTTCCACGGGGAACTCGCGGCCGTTGCGGCGCAGTCCGTACAGTTCGAGGCCGGCGCCCATGGGGCGGACCTGTCCGTTGGCTGAGTATGCGCGGCGGTGGACGCTGTGCTGGCCGCGGAAGCGCTCTGGTACGAGGATGTCGACGTTGTGGCCGAGGAGTTCGTCGCGTGTGTAGCCGAACATGGACTCGGTCTGGGCGTTGACGAGCTGGATGGCCCCGGTGCCGTCGACGATCACCATCGCGTCCGGCGCCGCCTCAAGCAACGCCCGGAACGGCTTCTCCGCCTGCGGGGCCAGCCCCGCCGGAATCCGGCTGGCCCGGTCGGCTTGGTCTGCCTGGTCGGCTTGGTCGCCTTGGTCGGCGGATCTTGGCGGATGTCCGTCCGCCAATTGATGCTCAGACTTCATGACAGTTCCCCCCGCTCCGAGGAATTTATTCCGTCTATCAGGATGCCGTCGAATGCGGTTCCTTGCAGCAATTTCCGGGAGAATCCTCCAACGTTCCATTTGCCTAAGAGCTTCGTAAGTTACATGCATCTTCGAATTGCATTATATGCGTATACGGAATAAATGGAGAGATTGGTGGGGGTGTTGAGTATTTACCTGATCCACGGCTTTTGTCCGATTATTCAGGCTCGTTCGGAATAAAGCCTTTGATCTCAGCTGGCGGAGGCGGCCGCGCGCTTGATCCGGTCCGGGTCGAAGCCGGCGGCCAGGGCGGTGAGCGCGGCGTCCAGGTAGATGGTCAGGTCGTCGTCCGCGCGGGCGGACCAGCGGTCGTAGGCCGCGCGGCAGGCCGCGAGCGCGGACCGGCCAATGGCCAGCGGGTACAGGGAGTCGGCGGGCAGGCCGAGCCGTCGGCCGGCGAACTCGCTGATCGCCCTCTCCCAGGCGTCGTAGTGCTCGGCCGCGCTGAACGACAGTGCGGGCACCGTGGCGATCAGGTGCATTCGCAGGCGCATCTCGGGGACATCGTCGGCGTGGTAGTGGTTCGCCGCGACCACCGCGCCGCGGATGGCGTCCATCAGCGGCACGTCGTAAGGCACCGAGGCGAGGGAGGCCCTGATGGTTTCCACCTCGGTCTCGAACTCGGTCCACAGCACGCTTGCCTTCGTGGTGAAGTAGCGGAAGAAGGTGCGCTCGCTCACGCCCGCCTCGGCGGCGATCTGCTCGATCGTCGTGTTGTCGAAGCCGTGCTCGGCGATCAGCCGAAGCGCGATGAGGCGCAGTTCACGCCGGCTCGTGGACGGCGGCCGCCCGCGGCGGGTCTCGGTCAACCCGCACCGCAATATGTCACCTGCTGACATTAACACTCCTCGGGCGGTGCGGGATCACGGGCCAGCGCGGGCATCCGTTCGGCGGCGGCGGTTGCGGGCGACGATGTGAACTGCATCACGTTGAATTGCTTGTGTCAGTGTCTGTCATTAATATTCGGGCTATTAACGTCACCCGCTGACGTAATGGCCGAGCGGCGATGCCGGTCCGGCGACGTCGCTGCCAGGAAAGATACGGATGGGGCTATGGCGAACAAGTGGTTTGAGACGGTAGCCGTGGCGCAGCGGCGAGCCAAGAGGCACCTGCCGAAGTCCGTGTACGGCGCGCTCGTGGCGGGCGCGGAAGCGGGCGTAACCATGCGCGACAACGTCGCGGCCTTCGCCGAGCTCGGGTTCGCACCGCACGTCGCCGGGCTGCCGCCGACCCGCGCCATGGCCACGACCGTCATGGGCCAGGAGATCTCGCTGCCGGTCGTGATCTCGCCGACCGGTGTGCAGGCCGTGCACCCAGACGGTGAGGTCGCGGTCGCCCGGGCCGCCGCCGCGCGGGGCACCGCGATGGGATTGTCGTCGTTTGCCTCGAAGCCGATTGAGGACGTTGTGGCGGCCAACCCGAAGACGTTCTTCCAGATGTACTGGGTCGGCGGCCGCGATGAGATGCTGGCCCGGATGACGCGCGCGAAGCAGGCGGGGGCAGTCGGGGTGATCGTGACGCTGGACTGGTCGTTTTCCTTCGGCCGGGACTGGGGATCGCCCCGGATCCCGGAGAAGGTGACCTTCCAGGAAATGCTGCGTCAGGTTCCCACCGCGATGTCGCGGCCCGCGTGGTTCACGCAGTGGCTTCGCACGGGCGCCATCCCCGACCTGACCGTGCCGAACCTGCCGGTAGGCGGGGCGCCGGCGCCCACGTTCTTCGGTGCTTACGGGCAATGGATGCAGACGGTCCCGCCGTCCTGGGAGGACGTCGCCTGGCTGCGCGCGCAGTGGGACGGTCCGTTCCTGCTCAAGGGCGTGACCAGGATCGACGATGCCAAGCGGGCCGTGGACGCGGGGGTCTCCGCGATCTCGGTGTCCAATCACGGCGGTAACAACCTCGACGGAACGCCCGCGACGATCCGGCTGCTGCCCGACATCGCGCGAGCGGTCGGAGACCAGGTTGAGGTGCTACTCGACGGCGGCGTTCGTCGCGGCGGCGACGTGGTGAAGGCGCTTGCCCTCGGTGCCCGCGCCGTGATGATCGGCCGGGCCTACCTCTGGGGCCTTGGCGCCAACGGTCAGGCAGGCGTGGAGAACGTACTTGACCTGATGCGCTCGGGAATCGACGCGTGTTTGCTCGGTCTCGGCCACTCGTCGATCGCCGAGTTGTCGCCCGATGACCTGGTGATCCCGCCCGGCTTCACCCGCCGGCTGGGGCCTGACCGTCCGCTCTTCACCGTGGTGCGATACGCACTGGGGCGAGCTAGAGGCCTGCCTGGTTCACCGCCTGCTGCAAGGACCCGATGTAGCCCTGGCTGGTGTAGGTCGCGCCGCTTACCGCCTGGATATTGGCGCTCTGCGCGGTGATGACCTCCTGGTTGAGCTGGGAGGCGGCGTTCGCGCCGATCGAGTCGGACGGCTGCTGCACGTCGTTGGCGGTGGTGATCTTCCCGTCCGCCACGGTGATCTGCACCTGCACCGGACCGTACCGGGTGTCCTCGTCCGGACCGGTAAAGGTGCCCGACGGCTGCGCGGGGGCGGAGCTTTTTCGTCGGTGCCGGGGCGGCCGCCTGCGTGGACTTGGGCGGTGCCGGTGCATTAGCGGTCGGAGCGGACGGCTTCGGCCTGCTCTTCTTGGTGGCCGACGTGGACGTGGACGGGCTGGCTGAGGAACTCGCCGCCAGCGCGCTGCCGTTGGCTGAGGCGGTCGGCTTTGAGGTCGTGGCGGGAGTGACCGCCGCGGTGCTGGCCACCGTGACGCCTGGCACGTGAGTCTTGTACGAGAACAGCGCGGCGAGCCCGGCGGCGGTAGTGCCGAGGGCCAGGATGGCACGGCGCATGATGCCTCCCAGGTGCGATAAATACGGTCAGAAGTCGAATGATTCGTGGTGGATGCGGCGGCGGGGACGCCCGCGGCGACCAGCGCGTCGACGGCGGCCTGGGTCATGCCGGCCGGGCCGCAGACGTAGGCTTCGTAGCGGTGCAGGCCGGGTACCGTCTGCTGGAGGTGCGTCGGCGTCGAGCGGGTCGTAGCCGAGTTCGGCCCGGGAGCCGATCAGGTAGTGCAGCGCGGCGCGGCGGTCGGCCGCGATCGCGTTGAGTTCCCGGCTGAAGACCACGTCGCGGGGGTGGCTGGCCCGGTACAGCAGGGTGATGCCGCCGGACATCCGCCTGGGCAGCGCGGCGAACATCGCCCGGATCGGGGTGATGCCGACCCCGCCCGCGACCAGCAGCACCCGCCGACCGGTCAGCGACGGGGTGAACGCACCGTAGGGGCCCTCGGCGATGATCTTCGTGCCCGGTTCCAGCGCGGCCAGCGAGCCGCTGTGGTCGCCGCTGGCCTTGACGGTGATCCGCATCAGATCCGGCTGCGGCATCGCCGACAGCGAGTAGGGGTGCGACTGCCACCACAGGTCCCGGGTCAGGAACCGCCAGCGGAAGAACTGCCCCGGCTCGGCGCGCAGCCGGTCGAACTCCCGCCCGGCGATGAGCACCGACACGATCCCGGGCGCCTCGGGCCGCACCGACCGCACGGTGAACCGGTGCCGCGCGGCGCTGCGCAGCGGGGTGAGCACCCGGTACCACACCAGCAGCCCGCCCACCGCCGCGTACAGCGCCGACCAGGCCACCCGCGCCCCGGTGTTCCCCGGAACGCCGGGCCGTCGGCGAACTGGTGGCTGAACGCCAGCGCGATCGCCAGGTAGGTGTACAGGTGCGCGTAGTACCACGTCTCGTACGCGATCCGCCGCCGCGCCGCCCGCACCGAGAACGCGGCGACCATCAGCAGCAGCACCCAGGCGACCGTCGCCATCAGCACGTCGGGGACGGTCCGCAGCATCGTGACGGTCTCGCTGGTCACGCTGGCCTGGGCGGCGACGGCGTAGCCCCAGACGATGAACACCACGTGCCCGGTCAGCACGGTGATCACGTACCGGCCGCCCGCGGCGTGCCAGCGGGCCAGCCGGTCGGTCCCGATGCCCTTCTCCAGCGGCGGCAGCCGCGCCATCAGCGCGACCAGGATCACCACCCCGTACCCGGCCAGCAGCCCGAGAAGGTCGCCCGCATCGGTCAGCAGGTCACCGGTGCCGGATATCGGCGGGGTGCTGTGCCACCACAGGGCGATAACCGCCGCCGCACCCAGGCCGATCACGGAGAGGACAACGATGGGCAGGATGATCCGCGCCCGCCCGCTGCCCGGCGCCATCGGCTTGACCGCCCGCATGCCGCCGGTGGTCTTGACGGCGTCGGTAGCCTTCATGGCCCCGGACGTCCTGAGGCCTCCCGTCGTCCTGAGAGCCCCGGTCGTTCGAGGAGCTCCCTGGTTAGGAGCCCCGTGGTTAGGAGCACTGCCCAACCGGTTGGCGTCCGCTGTCCGGTGGGCGCCGGTGGCCCGCATCGACCCCGTCGTCCTGCTGAGCGCGCCGGTCGTCCTTGCGGGTTCGAGCTTCCTCATGGCGCCGGTCGACGACGGTCCGGCAGCCGCCCAGGGCGGCGACTGCTCGGCCGGGTGCGGTTCCGTCGGTTGCGGGCCCGTCTCGATTGCCGGCCAGGCACCGGTCTCGCGTCGCGGCATAGCTCCCGTCTCCCGGCGAGCCGGCGGCGGAGCCTGCCGTCCCGGTGCGGGCGGGCGCAGCGACGGCTGTGCGCCCGTGTGGCGCGCGTTCCAGGAAGTCGTCCACCGCCGGCCCATCTCGGGGTCGGCCCACTCCGGGGGCGGCAACTGCTGTGCCTGGGGCTCACGGCCCGGCATCAGACCGGGCGGCGCCTGCGACGGGCCGAACTGATATCCCGGCCAGGTCTCCTGCTCGCGGGATTCAGCCTCGGCGGGAACCTGCGTGCCCGCGCCCCACGGGAGAGGTTGCGAGTCTGCGGGCCGGCCTCGACCTGGCGGGTACTGGCCGCCCGGGTACTGATCGGCTGAAGAACGTCCGTGGTTAGCCAAGGCGCTCCTCATTGCCTAGGACGGGTCGAACTGGGCAATTCATTATTCGTGATTGCTAGCCGGCCCGGTGGCACTTCGATGCACTTGCCCGGACGTACCGCCGTTTCTGAGGGTCGCATCTGTTGACGAAACGATGCTCGACCGGGTCCGGGGGCAGACCGGGACCGCCGCGGCCGAGGAAGTCGGGTCAGCGGAAGGTGGCGGAAAGGCGCAGTTCCTGCGAGACGCCGGGCACCGCCTGGCCGGTACCGGATCGCACCAGGACATACCTGGTCCCCACCCTCCGGTACCGGCCCGGCCCTAACGGACTCCCACCCCAAGAAGGCGGTGCCCGGCGTCTCACCAACTGGAGCTAACCGCAATACGCGCCGACCGCGCTATCCCCGAATCCGGGGGTGCCGGACATGTGCTCCGCTGCCTAGACTGGCCCGGTGGCCGCGCAGGTGAGTACTCCATCAGGCCAGGTCATCCGGCTGGGCGAAGGCAGCCAGCTGGTATTCGGGCGGGGACCCGAGGTCGACCTGGCCATCTCCGCCGGTCGGGGGCTTTCGCGACGGGCCGGGGTGATCGCGGCAACCCCGGATGGTGCCTGGATCGCCAACATCAGCAAGACCCACGCACTCTACGTGGCGGGAGACGGGTACCGGATCCGCTTGCCGCGCGTGGAAGGCGACGGCGACCCGGCGGGAGGCTGGCTGGTGCACACTGGAACCGCGATGGTCGGGTCGCGCGCGATGCTGGACGACGGGCTGCAGATCGCGGTCACCGTTCCCGGCCGGCACCGCCGGTCTCCCCTCTCGTCGGACCCCATGTCGACGAGAGGCATGTCGGCAAGCCCCGTCTCGGCCAGCTCCGGGTCGACGGGCCCAATGCCGACGGATCCGGACGGCCTCGCGCAGGCGGACGGCGACGGCACCGTACTGCCGCTCTATCTAGACCCGAAGACCAAGCTCTTCCTGGTGGCGCTCATGTGGTGCCGGCCGTGGCTGCTCGACCCGAGCGCCGCGTCGCCGCTGCCGCGGACCCCGGAGATCGCCCGGGCCGCGCTTGAGGTGACCGGCGCACACCATGAGCTTGAGCGGTTTGACAACGATCCCAAGTTCCGTGACCGCCTGTCCGCTCGGGTCGCGGAGCACATCAAGGTTCTGCGCCGCAAGATCGCCGAGCGCGGCCTCGCCGGACCCGACATCAGGCTGTCGGACGAGGTCGCCGTCCGGATCCTGATCGAGCACGGGATCGTCGCACCCGGCGACCTGCGCCTGCTCAGCGATCCCGCGTGGTGCTCGCGGCAAGAGGACCTGTGGTGGGACAGGGATTAAGGCGCGCCCGGCCCCGGCGGGCCGGGTTGCGTTCCCCCGTCCGCCGCCGGGTTGACGCGGAACGAGGCGCTGGCGCGGCCACCGCCGGACCCGGTCGCCCGCACCCGGTAGATGCCGGGCGGGATCGGCCCGCTGAAGAAGCGGTGCCCCTGGTCTACCGCGTAGTTGAACGTGCCCTGCATGTCGGTGACGGGATGATCCGGGGAGGTCACGAGGTGAGCGGGGGGAATGCCCTCACCGATCAGTTGCACCGTGATCGTGACGAAGGGCCGGAAGCCGCTGCCATGGATCACGAATACGGTGTCGCCGTCACCGAAGGGCTGGCTGACGCAGAGTTCTGGCGTGGTACCGGCCTGGTGGGCCGTGCACGGCGGCGGTGCGGCCACCGGGCCGATGGCCGTACTCCTTGTCGTCGTTGTCGTGGTGCTGGTGCGGGCAGTACCCGCCGCCTGTGCACCTGAGCCGTGCACCTGCATCCCGAGCCCGATCCCGGCGCCGAGCAGGATCGCCGCCGCGGCCACCCGGGCCCACCACGGGAACACCCGAGCCGACGGGCGCGGGCTCGGCTCCGCGTCCGGAGTGCGGCGTCGCCAGCGTTTTCGCCGCGTCGCCGGTCCTTGGTCGGCTCCGTGGTTGATGGCCCTGTGGTTGACGGCCCCGTGGTTGCTGAGCGAATGAAATCCGGGCAGGCGCGTGTTCGACCCGGATGTGGCGTCGCCGCTCGCCGCGGAGACACTAGAACCGGCCGTCGCGCTCCCGCCGTACTCCTCGTCCGGATCGGCATCGCCGTCCAGGGTCGGGACGAGCGGGGCGTGCTGGTACTCGGCGATCACCGCCATCGCGGCGGCGGGCAGGTATGAGTGGCCGGGACCGGCCGGGGTGGCGAACGAGCCCAGTACGCGGAGGATCGTTGCGTCGGTCGGCCGGTCGCGCGGCACGCGCTCCAGACAGCGCGCGACCAGGTCGGTCAGTTCTTCCGGCATGCCGGTCAGGTCGGGCGGTTCGGTCGCGAGCCGGACGAGGATGTCCATGACGGTCTCGCCCTCATACGGCGCGTGACCCGTCGCGGCGAACACGAGCGTCGCGCCGAGCGAGAACACGTCGCTGGCGGGCGATGCCTGGGTCGCGTCCCGTGCCTGCTCTGGCGCCATGTACGCGGGTGTGCCGGACGCTCCGCGGGTAGCGGTGAGCTGAACGCGCTCGGCCGCCCGGGCGATGCCGAAGTCGATCACGCGCGGCCCGTCCGGCGCCACGAGCACGTTCGACGGCTTGACGTCGCGATGCAGCAGCCCAGCGGCGTGGATGGACTGCAGTGCCTCCGCGCAGCCGGCCGCGAGCCAGCGAACGGCGGGAACGGGCAGCGGGCCTGCCGCCTTCACCAGCGTGCTGAGCGAGGGCGCCGGGATGTACGCGGTGGCGACCCAGGGCAGGTCTGCCTCCGGGTCCGCCTCGATGACCGCGGCGGTGAACACCCCGCTCACCCGCCTTGCCGCTGCCACCTCGCGGGCGAACCGGGCGCGGAAGCCGGCCTCCTCGGCCAGCTCGACCCTGATCGTCTTCACCGCCACCAGGCGTCCAGCGGTGGACCGGGCCAGGAACACCTGCCCCATCGCCCCGGCACCGAGCTTCCCGATGATCGCATACGGCCCGATCCGTTCGGGATCCCAGCGGCGGAGCGACTGCACGATCGATTGCGGCATCGCCGGCTCGCCCTTTCGTCACGCATTTACTTCGTCACAATAATGCACAATCTGTGCGCTCCCCGGCGGCAAACCAGGCTAATCATGACCCGTTGCCGCCGTCTGGTCATCGGGGCTCCCTTTTGAGCTCCCAGTTTCCATGCTGACCGCGGCGCGCGACCGGGTCAGGGCGGGCCGCGGCGCTGAGCGGGTCGACGTGGACCATGGGGCCCACGGGCCGGCCGCGGCGGCGAGCGGCGGATCGCTCGGTCCCGCCGCCAGGACGGCGCTTGTCCGCTTCTATGCGGCGGCGGGTCCGTTCGATCCGACGTCACGGCTGCTCAGCAGGATCGGCCGGGCGGCCTGTGTCAGGGCCCGCCTCACCCGCTGAGAAAACCGGCTCGCGGTACGAGCCTGTCGGTCACGCCCGCCCGCCCGGTGACATTTTCCTTGACACGAAGAGATTTTGCACAGTTACGTTGAGTAATTGAGATACTCTCCAGGAGTGGCGGGGATTAATATCAGGGCAACGGATTCCGGCATTAGGGTAAATGTCGGATGCGGACTTTCACCCACCCCCGGGTGGCTCAATTTTGATAATTCGTTCAGTGTTCGAGTGGTGCGCTGGCCGGTGGCGTCGACGGTGCTCGGGCGGCTAGGCTTCCTTGCCGGGAATTCGGCGGAACTAGCCGAGATGGCACGGGGCGGGCATTTGCGGTTCGCCAACGCGGCCGGGCGGATTCCGTGCGCCGCCGGCTCGGTCTCCGCCGTCTACAGCTCGCACATGATCGAGCATCTCGACCGGGGCGAGGCGCGTGCCTTCCTGGCCGAGGTACGGCGGGTGCTTTCGCCCGGTGGCGTGGTGCGGATCGCCGCGCCAGACCTTGCTCTGCTGATCCGCGAATACGGCCGGACAAGGGACGCGGACCAGTTCGTGACCGGAACTTACATGGGGCTGAACCGGCCCGCTGGGCTGCGGGGCTGGGCCAAGTGGACGGTGATCGGGCCACGGCACCACCTCTGGATGTATGACGGCGAGTCGCTGACCCGACTGCTTGGCGAGGCGGGATTCACCGAGGCGACCATCATGGCGCCGGGATCCACCAGGATCGCCGAGCCTGGGCAACTCGATCTCGGAGAGCGTGCCGCGGAGAGTGTCTATGTCGAAGCCATTCGGCCGCGCTAGCCCGCTGGCCGTGGTCACCGGGCAGTTCGCGGCGGGTGCGGGGGTCATCGGGTATGTCTGGCGGCACCCGGCGAACTCGGGTCGCCGGGGCCGTGCGCTGCTGCGGGCGGTCCGGTATCAGGCACAGGGACGGCTGCTCCGTCGCCGCGGCGTGGCCCGCCTCGGCGAGCGCTCCCGGCTCTGGGTCGACCTGCACCGGACCAGTGCGGCGATGGCGATGTACGCGAACCCGCCCGATCTCCCGGAGATGCTCGCCTGGCGCCGGGCGCTGCGCCAGGGTGGCCTGTTCATCGACGTGGGCGCCAATGTGGGGACGTACACGATCTGGGCCGCCGAGCTTGGTGCGGAGGTCATCGCCCTTGAGCCCGCGACGGACACCTTCCGCCTGCTCCAGGAAAACATCACGCTGAACGGCTACCCGGTGACCGCGTTGCGGGCCGCGGCCGGAGACCACTGCGGCACCGCCCGGCTCACCGCGGGGCTTGACGCCGGAAACAGGCTGGCGCCGGACGGGCCCGCGGTCACGGAATTGGTCACGGTCGACTCGCTGATCGGTGACCGGCGGGCGGCCGGGATGAAGATCGACGTCGAAGGGTTCGAAATCGACGTCCTTCGCGGTGCCGCCCGTGCGCTCGCCGAGCACCGGATCGGCCTGATCCAGATCGAATGGAATGAGATGTCGGTATTCGCCGTCGGCGCCGATCGTCATCCGGTCGCCGAACTGCTCGCAAGCTACGGCTACCGGTTCTACCGCCCGGACCTGACGGGACGTCTCGTCCCCGTCACGGATCCCGGGTTCGGCTCCGATGTCTTCGCGAGCTTCACGCCAGAGGAGGTCTGCCCGTGAACACTGATTCTTTGAACACTGAGTCTTTGAACACAGGGTCTATGAACAGGGTCTATGAACACGGGGCCGGTGAACGCCGCACTCGCATCCGCGCCTGCCCGTCGGCGGCCCGCACGCTCGCACCGGACGCCGCGCTACGTCTTGCACCGGACCCGCCAGCTCTTTTATGAGCGTGCTCACCCCGACGATCCATGGCTGACACCAGCGGCCATCGGCCTCCTGCCGAAGCTGCTGCGACCGGTTGACCGAGGCGCGGAGTTCGGCTCGGGGCGCAGCACGCTCTGGTTCGCGGCCCGGGTCGCCGCGCTCACCAGTGTTGAGCACGACCAGTGGTGGCACGAGACCGTATCGGCGCGGCTCGCCGGACGCGGGCTCGGCAACGTCACTTGCATCCTGGCGAGGGAAGACCAGCCACTGGAGCGCGGCGGGGAAAGCGCATATGCCAGGACCGCGCTCACCTTCCCCGACGCCAGCCTGGATTTCGCGCTGGTCGACGGCCATTACCGTGACTACTCAGCGCAATTCATCATGCCAAAGATCAAGCCGGGCGGACTGCTCATCATCGATAACGTCAACTGGTACCTGCCGTCCCGGTCTAAATCGCCGAATTCGCGGACGCCTGAACTCGGTCCCGCGGCCGGTGTCTGGGCAGAAGTCTGGCGTGACCTCGCGGAATGGCGCATTATCTGGACAAGTTCGAATGTGTGGGACACGGCCATATTTATTAAGCCGTTATCTCCCCCGGGGGGAAAATCCCCCCGGTGACCCCCCTGCGCACGGGGGAGTCCCTCCCCCGTATCCCCCTCGCCGGGCGGCGCCCGGGACGGCGCCTGCGGCGCCGAGTACGTAGTCCGTGGTTGCCGTTGTTGGTCCGCTGACTCGGTGGTTGCTGTTGTTGGTCTGCCAGCCCGTTATGTTCCGGTGGGTTGCCTTGCTCGGGGGGTGGCCAGCGTGTTGAAGGGGGCGGAGGGCGCTGGCAGCCGTTCGGCTGGGAGTTGGTCGGCGTCGTAGAGGGTGTAACCGTTTCCGGTCAGGATGTCCGCTACGGTCGTCGCGTTCGCGGAGACCTCGCAGATCACCGTGGGGGAATGCGACAGTACCCGCGCCGCGCCGGCTAGCACAGTCAACTCCGCTCCTTCCACGTCTATCTTGAGCACATCGGGAAGGGGGAACCGGTCTGCGAGCCAGTCCAGCGTGACCGTGGGGACAAGGTGCGTCGACCGGACACCGCCCGCCATGGCGCTGCCGAAGCCCGCCAGGTGGCTCGTCGCGCGGTTGCGCCGGGCGACGTGAAACCGGCCGACAGACAACTCGCCGGAGACCGCGGCCGGCAAGACCTCCACCGGCGCGTGGCCGGTGTTGGCCGCCGCCGACCGGCGGAGCAGCCCGGCCAGGTCGGTATCGGCTTCCAGTGCGAGCACGCGCCCGGACGGACCGGCCGCCACCGCCGCGGCGAAGCTGAACAGCCCCACATTGGCGCCGATATCCCATACGGTGTCGCCGGGCCTGACCACCTCCGCCACCAGTCGGAGCAGCGTCGGATCCACCGCCGCCATCGGGCGGGCAAGGTAGCGCAGTCCACCCTCAGTCGAGACGTAGATTCGCGCGGCCGCGAACGGCGGCGGGAGCCGCCTGCGGACGATAACGCGGTGCGATGCCCGCTCAACCACCGAACGCAGGCTCATGTCGCCCCCGTGAAGTCATGTAATTACAATTTGCAGTCACTCTACTACTCTGTGCTTATGTCATTGAACAGACTGGTGCCCATCGCGGCGGACGTGCTGGTCAGCCGGGCCACGTGGGGCGGCAGCCAGAACTTCCTCGGTGCCCGCTGGATCGAGTGGATCGTCGGCAACGCGCCGCGGGCGGCTCGCAGGCGGGTGGCGCTGCGGGTACTCTCCCTTTCTCCGCACTACTTCTATGACCGTGACCTGGCGGCCGAGGACGACAGGAACCGGCGGTCGCGCCAGATCCTGGCCGACGAGCTGATCGCGCCGTACCTGACGCCAGGCGCACGGGTCGTCGACTATGGCTGCGGTCCCGGCTATCTCGCCGCCGCGGTGGCCCGGCGGGCCGCGCACGTCGACGCGGTGGACATCTCGCGTGGCGTGCTGGCCTGTGCCCGGGTGCTGAACGGCCTGCCGAACATCACCTACCAGACACCCGCAGAATTCCGCGCCCGCGGTGGCCCTGCATCCGGTGGCCCTGCATCCGGCGGTCTTGCATCGGCCGGCGTCGCATCGGCCGGCACTGCCGATGTCGCCTGCTCATTCGCGGTTGTCCAGCACCTGCGCACGGATGCCCTCGTCGAACTGCTAGCACAGCTTGCCGCCGCGGTGCGCCCCGCTGGCGCGCTCCTGTTGCACTTCGCGGTGGCGGGGGAGCAGGGCTACCGCACCGAGGGGCAGTGGCTGTCCGACGGCTCGCTGGCCGGCCGGGCCAAGCTGCGCTACGGACTGAACTGCTTCGGGCGATCCGTGACCGAGATGGCCGGTCTGGTCGCCCGCAGTGGGTTCACTGACGTGCTCGTCCGCCCGCTCGACGGATCCATCGCGATTCCCGGCGATGACATACAGAGTCAGCACCTGCTCACCGCGCGGCGCGCCGTCGCCAACGTGCCTGAAGTACTCATGATTACATAGCGCATCTGACTATTATCAATCTGTGACTGTGACGGGGGACCTGGGCCAGTGACCGTGCATCCCCTGGCCGGACAACTTCGGGACGCCCGCGCCGTTCTGCGAGGGCACCGCGTCGGTCACGCGGTCATCCGCACGGCGTGTTTCAACACGGCGACAGCGGGAGCGGCGGCGCTCGGCGGTGTCATCATCGCCCGGACGGTGGGGCCCGCCGTCCGGGGTGAGTACGCCGCGGTTACCTCCTGGTTCGGCATCCTGCTCATGGTCGGCGAGGTAGGCCAGTCGGCCGCGGTCTGCTTCCACGTGGCCCGCGATCCGCGGCGCGCCCGGGGCTACGTCGCCACCTCCCGGGTGATGATGCTGGTGACGGGCACCTTCGCGCTAACGGTCGGCCTTGTACTCGCACCAGTCCTGGCGCACGGGGAACCCGGAGTCGCGGTTGCCTACCGGATCGCCTTCGTCGGCTCGGCCCTGGCCTTTATCGGCACGAGTTACACGTTCGCGCTCCAGGCGAGATCCACCGGGCGCTGGAACCTGGTCCGCATCAGCCAGCCGGTACTGGCCCTGACCGGAGTCGTCCTGCTCCGCCAGCTTGGTCACCTCACCTTGCGCACCGCCGTCAGCGTGACGATCGTGACCATGGCGGTCCAGCTCGGCTACGCATACTACTGGTGCCGCCGGGTGGGGCTGGCCCCCGGGCACGCCAGGAAAGACCTGGTCGGTCCGCTCGCGCGGTACGGGTTGTCGCAGCTAGCGGCGGCTGCTCCCACATCCGTCAACTCCTGCCTCGACCAGCTCATGCTTTCTCAGCTCGTCCCGCCTGCTGACCTGGGCCGGTACGCGATCGCGGTGTCGATAACCCTGGTTCCGGTCCCGCTGGTGTCCGCTATCGGCAACGTCGCCTTCCCCCGGCTGGCCGCGCGGCGCGAGGCCACCGCGACTGGCCGTCGGCTGCCGCTGGCCGCCGCGGCGGCCAGCGGCGCCGCGGCGGCCGCGATTCTGCTCCCTATCGCGGCGAGTGCGCCCTGGCTGGTCCCCGCCGTCTTCGGCCCGGCCTACCGCGGCGCGGTGCCGCTGATATGGATCCTCACTCCCGGGGGGATCTTTCTCGCGTGCGGCCAGGTCGTCGGCGACCTGCTGCGCGGACTTGGCCGGCCGGGACTGGTAGCCGCCGCGCAGGGAGTCGCCGCCATCTGCACCGTGATCCTGCTGGCGGCGCTGGTGCCGGGCACCGGAGTAGCAGCCGCTGCCATCGCCTCGACCGTCGCCTACGGGACGGCGCTGGCGGTGATGATCCGCTGGCTGTGGCACCCACCCGCGCGCCTGCCGCCCGGCGAGCGGCTCAGCGCCCAGCCGGAGATCCCGGCCGGTTCACATCGCCCAGAAGAAGGGAACTGAGCTCATGCGGATTGGGGTAGTCGGACCGACCTGGCCGGACTCCTTCGCATCAAACATCCTGGACGCGCTGCCGGCGATGGGGCACGATCCGGTCGCCATCGGCTCGTCCTACGCGATCGGTGGCCCGTATACCTCGGCGATCGTCAACAAGGCCAGGACCGCGCTGCCCGCCCTCGACGAGCGAGGGCAACGGCGCCTCGTGCGCGCGGCGCTCAGCGCCCAGTGCGAGATCGTCATCAACGTAGAACAGGGGCTCATGCCCTCCGTCGTGGACCAGCTTCGCCGCCACGGGGTCAAGGTGGCGCTCTGGTTCCCCGACGCGCTGCCGAACATGGGACGTCAGCTCCTGCTGCTTGCCCCCTACGACGCGGTCTTCGTCAAGGACCCGTACGTGGTAGACCGGCTGCGGGCCGTCCTCGACCTGCCGCTGTTCTACCTGCCCGAGGCGTGCAATCCGCGCTGGCACCGGCCGCTGGCCGCCCCCGGTACCGAGCCGCACCTGGTCATCGCCGGAAATATGTACCCGAGCAGGATCAAGCTGCTCGAACGGCTGCTCGCCGCGGGCATACCGCTGAAGCTCTACGGCGGGCGGTTCCCCCGGTGGGTCGGGCCGACCCCGTTGCGGGCGGTGCACGAGGGACGCCTCATCTTCGGTGAGGAGAAGGCGCAGGTCTACCGGTCCGCCGCGGCGGTGCTCAACAACCTGCACCCGGCCGAGATATACGGCGTCAACGCCCGGCTGTTCGAGGCGGCAGGCTGCGGCGCTGCCGTGCTGACCGAGGACCGGCCGACACTGCCCGACCTGTTCTCCATCGGCGACGAGGTGCTGGCGTTCCGCGACTTCGACGAGCTCGTCGACCAGGCGAACCGGCTGCTGAGCGAGAGCGGGCTTAGCGGCAAGATCGGCGACGCCGCGGCGGTACGGGCACACGAGACCCACACGTACCGCAACCGCCTGGAGGTCATCGTGGAAAAGCTTTGCGAAGCGCCCCGGGTCCAGCAGGTCTTTCCGCAGCCGGTCTAAACCATAACGAGAGGACGCGATGACTATCAGGGAACTGGTCAGGCCGCTGCCCGGCGTGCGGCGGGTGTCGCTGCTGCGCCAGCGGATCGGCTATGGCGACTCCGCGCGTTTCTGGGAGGGGAACTACGCACGGGGGAGAACCAGCGGCTGCGGTTCCTACGGGAGGCTGGCCGAAGGGAAGAGCAGCTTCCTCAACGAACTGGTCAGGAAGCACGCGGTGCAGAGCGTGATCGAGTTCGGCTGCGGAGACGGCAACCAGCTTTCGCTGGCGCAGTACCCGAGCTACGTCGGGCTTGACGTGTCGCGGACCGCGATCGGCCTGTGCCAGCGGAGGTTCGACGGCGATCCGGCGAAGAGCTTCTTCCTGTACGACGGGACGTGTTTCACCGACCGGTCCGGCATGTTCACCGCCGATCTGGCGATCTCGCTCGATGTCGTCTACCACCTCACAGAAGACCCGGTCTTCGAGACCTACCTGACGCACTTGTTCGCCGCCGGTCGGCGGCTGGTCGTCATCTACTCCACCAACACGGAGATCAGCGGGACCGCCCCGCACGTCCGTCACCGGCACTTCACCCCGTGGGTCGAGGCCAACTGCCCCGGCTGGCGGCTCACCGGGGTAACGCCGGGGCCGAGCACCGAGGCGGCCAGGGCCGACTTCTTCGTCTACGAGCGCTCGTGATCAGCGGGGCGGCGCCGCGCCACTACCACCCGGGCCTGCTCAAACCAGGGGAACCGCGGGCCGGGGGCGTCGCGGACGTGCGCGGCGGCCGGGTACTGCTGCTGGCACCGTCCCGCGGGCTCGGCGGCGGGATCGAACGTTACACGCAGACTGTGCAGTCGGCGTTCGACGACTCCGGCGTTCCCTGCCGCCGGATTGACCTGTCCCGGCCTGGCCCCGTCGGACACCGGGCGCTGCTCATGGAGGCAGCGGCCGCGCTCGGCGGGATGACCGAGCCGGCCAGGGTGGTCATCGCGCACCGGTCTCTGCTGCCCGCGGCGCTGTTGCTCCGCCAGATCCGGCCGGTCGGCGGTATCTCCGTCATCTGCCACGGCAGCGATGTCTGGGGAACCCGGTGGGCGCCGCGATGGCTGCTTGAGAGCCCGGCTGATGCGGCACCCCGATGTACGGCTCGTCGCGGCCAGCAGCTTCACGGCCGGGGCATTGTTCCCTGGCGGCCAAGCCACCGTGCTGCCGCCCGGGCTGTCCAGGACCTGGTTCGATGAGCTTGTCAGCGCGGCCGGCCAAGTCAACCGAGCCCAAGTCAACAGTGGCGCTCACCACGTCGGCCTTGAGGTGATGACGGCGTTCCGGCTCGGTGAGTGGCGGGACAAGGGCCTACCGCAACTCATCGCCGCGATCGCCGTACTCGGCCGGGC
This sequence comes from uncultured Actinomycetota bacterium, assembly GCA_963785645.1. Taxonomy (GTDB): domain Bacteria; phylum Actinomycetota; class Actinomycetes; order Streptosporangiales; family Streptosporangiaceae; genus Trebonia. Next base: position 298,761 of record CAWAWG010000006.1, on the reverse strand, counting down.
GGACATCCGGCTGACCGTCTGCGGCAGCGGCGAACCGCCGTCGGACCTGCTGGCCCAGGTGGGCCGCCGCCCCTGGTGCACGCTGCGCCCAGGACTCGGCGACAGCGAGCTGGCCGGGCAGTTCGCCCGGGCGAACCTGTTCGTGCTCGCCACCCGGACCAGGCCGGGCAGGCGGCCGTGCGGCGAAGGCTTCGGCCTTGTCCTGCTTGAGGCACAGGTGGCGGGCACCGCGGTGATCGGCCCCGCGCACGGCGGATCACCCGACGCGTACCTGGACGGAGTGTCCGGCCTGACTCCACGGGACGAAAGCATGGCGGCGCTCGCCCGGGTGCTGGACCAGGCGCTGCGTCCGGCCCGGCTCACCGAGATGGGGCGGCGCGGCGCGGCGTGGGCGCGGGCGTGCTTCGCACCGGACCGGTATGCCGCCCTGGCCGTCGACCGGCTGCTCTAAACGATCGAGGAGAGTTTCCACGTGGTAGCCAACAACCGGCTGGTACCGCCGTCAGTGGCGGTGCCACGCGCGGTGGCGTCCCAGTTCCTGCTTGTCGGCTTGTTCCTGGTCGCGGCGGCGGCCACGCTGGTGATCCTGGCGCTGTCCGCGGTCTCGGTGGACGACCAGATCCGGTGGGGTGCCATCGCGCTCGCGGTCTTCTGCGCCGGGCTGCTGCCCTTGATGGCGCTGGCCGCCGGGCATGACGGACTCGGGCTGGCTACGTGGCGGCTTGGTCCGTGGTCACTGGTCTGGGGTACGCTCGCCTTCGGCCTGGCCACGCTGAGCTGGCTTGGTCCGCAGACCGGGCCGTCGGCCGAGATCTTGCCGGGCAGCATCCTGCGTGCCCTGTGGATGACCGGCGTTGCCCTCACCATGCTCACCGTCGGCTACTGCGCAGGACCACACCGGCTGGCCGCCGCCCGCGCCCGGCGGGCCGCGGACGCGCTCAGCCGGCGGTTCACCGGCGACATCCGCGGTCCCGCGGTGCCGTGGACCTTGCTCGCGGTGGGCATCGCCGCGCAATTCGCTTTCGCGGTCCTGACTGGTCACCTCGGCTATGTCGGCGATGTCGCCGCGTCGGTGACGGGCGCGTCGGGCTATAGCCAGTATCTCGCGGTGGCGGCGGAGTGCGTGCCGCTCGCCGTGCTGGCCGGTGCCATCCGCGCGTACCGGACCAGGAAACTCGGGGCGTGGCTGGCCCTCGGCATCCTGTTCGCGGCGGCGATCGTCGTCGGGGCCGTCGTCGGGCTCAAGGAGAACTTTGTCGTGGCGATTCTCGCCGTCGTCATCCCGTGGACCATTGTCCGCCGTCGGCTGCCGCTCGGCGCCGTCGTGGCCGCGGTCGTTCTCTTCCTGCTGGTCATCATCCCGTTTACCGAGGCGTACCGCGCGACGGCCCGGGACGGCGCGGTGACCCTGTCCACCAGCCAGGCGGTGGCCGCCGCACCCGCCATTGCCGGGCAGGTGGTGGACAGCGACCTGTCCGCGGCCGTGCTGAGCCAGTCGGCCAGCTACCTGACCGAGCGCGTCAGGACCATCGACACGCCGGCGATCATCATGCAGCGCACGCCGAGCGAGATCCCCTATGCCAACCCGGGCCAGCTGCTGATCGCTCCGGTCGTCGACCTCATCCCCAGGATCCTGTGGCCGGGCAAGCCCATCCTCACTCCGGGGTATCAGGTAAGCCAGGAGTACTACCAGCTCCCAGCGCAGGTCATCACATCATCCGATGTCACGCCGGAAGCGGACCTGTACCGGCATGGCGGCTGGTTCCCGCTGGTTGCCGGGATGCTGCTGCTCGGCTGCGTGATCCGGATCCTCGACGAGGCGGCCGACCTGCGCCGCGGCGTGCACGGCGCATTCCTCATCCTTTTGCTTTTTTCCGGAATCGTGGAGGCTGGCTCCGACTGCGCATCGCTGCTCGCCGGCATTCCCGGCATGGTCCTGCTCTGGCTGGCCGTCGTTGCCTATTCCTTCCGCCGCGCTGGCTCCTACCGCCGTCGGCTAGGCCATGTTCCCCAGAGCCTTATCAAACCCGGAGGCGGGCAGCCTTGGGTGGTAAAGTCATCACCTCATCGGTCACTGTCATTGACTTAAGCATCTCGCCGCGCCGCGCGCGGCCCCGGCGCATGTCTGGTATGCCAGAAAGATCCGGTCGCAGCGGCGAAACGGCCCATCAACGTGTCAATTAAGCAGGTTATAACCTGCTTAATTGACACGGAAACCGAAAGCTTCGGCGATCGTGGCGCCGCCCGCCGCGGGCGGTCGGCGGACGGCTGGTCACGCGGTCCACCGGGAACCGCACGGCTCTTAAATAAACGGTATTGCTCCATCGCAGGCGTATAAAAACTCTTAGTCATCCGAACGGTGGAGTGCTTCGCGTCCGCCCGCCCATGGCCGGGAGATCCGCGTCGCCCCTTGGTCGCCGAACTGGCTGGCGGCCTGAGCCTTTTCCATCGTGTTCTCACGCTGCGCCCAAAGCCGCTTAGGTGTCTTCCGTCCGCTCGCCGCCCAGCAGCACGATTCCGGGACCTCGCCCGGAACACCCCACGACAGACCCTGCCCGTCCCCGCGGCCACTGCTTCCCGGCGGGTATACGCCGATTTCGGTTTCGGTACCGACAAGGCTGGCAAACGGGGCGGGTTTTCGTGCCGAACCTGGTACATCTTGCCTCGCCGCGTCAAATACGACACGCGGCCAGCGCTAATAATGCGCCCGCACTTCGTGACTCTCGCCGAATCAGCGGCCCGGCGTCCGGGTCTCGCGACTGCTTTGCCCACTCGGTAACCATTGTTTGCTTAACCCATGACCATGATTTTCGTCTTTGCTTAACCCATGACCATGATCCAATGCCGCTTAGACAATTTCCCCTTTAGCCCCAGAAGGATCACACGCAGCTACAGACACTGTTGTCCCAGGCGCAGTCGAGGTCGGCCCTGTCGTGCCCGGCCTGGAATTGCCTCCTCGCAGAGGTATACCGAATTTTGGTCGGAAACCGGCCCGACTTGCGGCAGTTTGTCCAACCAAAATTCGGTATACCTTTCCTGGGCCACGCCGGCCGACTAAGATCAACTTATGTTACGTGGCATTGGACCATGATCACGTCTGGTATGCGGCAAATGCGGCACCGTTGTGTAAGCAAAGGCGGACGTGGTGTCGCTTTATGCGATTAACCGGGTCACGAGACGATGTGCGATCGTAGCCAGTCGGTGGTTATCCGGATTCCATCAGGAAGCGGGATGCGCGGCTGCCAGCCAAGTAGTTGCCGCGCGAGCGCGATGTCGGGCCGTCGGCGCGCGGGATCATCGACGGGCAGCGGAAGATGCCTGATCGGTGAGGTGGACTTGGTGACCTCGAGTACGAGGTGGGCGATGTCGGTAATCGAGCGCTCCTCCGGATTGCCCAGATTGACCGGGCCCGGCACGGTGCAGTCAAGCATCGCCACCAGACCGCGGACCAGGTCATTGACGTAACAGAAGCTACGGGTCTGGCCGCCGTCGCCGAAGACAGTCAGCGGTTCACCGGCCAAGGCCTGGACGATGAGGGTGGTGATAACCCGCCCGTCGGAAGCGGCCATCTGCGGCCCGTAGGTGTTGAAGATCCGGATGACTCCCGTATTGAGACCGTGTTCGCGTCGCCATGCGGCGGTCAGTGCCTCGGCGAAGCGCTTCGCTTCGTCGTATACGCTGCGCAGGCCCACCGGGTTGACGTTGCCCCAGTAGCCCTCGGGCTGCGGATGCACCACCGGGTTGCCGTATATTTCGCTGGTCGACGCCAGCACGAAGCGGGCGTTGTAGGCAGCGGCCAGACGTAGCGCATGCTCGGTGCCGCGGCTTCCCGCCGCCAGCGTCTGCAGCGGCAGCCGCAGGTAATCGCGCGGCGAGGCCGGGCTGGCCAGGTGGGCCACGGCGTCAATGTGACCGGGAGCGGGGACCTCCGCGGTAATGTCCGCCTCCACGAACTCGAATCTTGGCGAGCCGGCCAGTCGCAGTAGATTCGACTTGGATCCGGTCGACAAGTTGTCTACGCACACAACCTCGTCGCCCCGCGCGATCAGGGCCGCACAAAGGTGCGATCCGACAAAGCCGGCCCCGCCGGTGATGAGTACCCGCATCGGGTTACCGGCCAGGCTGGGGGCGCGCCAGCGCCAGTGCCGCCCGCTCGTAGCCCGCCGCCGTTTCCTCGATGGTGAAGGCCGTCAGCCTGGCGCTGATCCGCTCCCGGCGGACTTGCGCATCGGCCGCGACCCGGGTGAGTGCGGTCGCCAGCGCCTCGATGTCGCCGACCGGGAAGACCTCCCCGATGCCGGTGACGAGATCAGGCCCGCAGCCGACGGCATCGCTGACCACGGGGATCAGCCCGCAGGCCATCCCCTCGTTGACAACCAGTCCCCATGGCTCGTGCCCGCTTGGCAGGGCGAGGATGTCCCCGGTGGCATACCAGCCTGGTAGTTCTGCCTGGTTGAGGAAACCCAGGCACCGTACGGGCAGGCGGCCTTCGTACCGTTGCACCGCTGCCCGCAGCGGCCCGCCGCCGAGCAGCAGCAGGTTGAGTTTCGCGCTGGAGCGCTCGACGGCACGGATCAGGTCGAGCGGCCTCTTCCGCTCGACCAGCTTGCCGGAGAAGATCACCGTGGGCCGCTCCGGATCCAGGCCGAGCGACGTGAGGCGGCTGGCCCGGTCGGGGCGGGCGGCGACGGACATGAGCCGGAAGCGCTCGTTGTCCACGCTGTACGGCGCGAAATAATGAGGTATCCGCCCGTAATGGCGGTAGAAGTCGGCATTGAGCTGCCCGACGGGCAGCGCACCCGCCGCGCCGCGTACGGCGGCACCAGCCACCAGGTGCCGGGCGACCCGGCGCAGTCCGTCCGCCGTGGACTTGGGACGCGATTCGCCGCGCAGCAGATAGGGAACGCCCAGCAGCAGGCAGGCGGCCATGGCCAGCAGGATGTCCGGTTCGGAATGGCCGTGCAGCACCACGATGTCCTGTTGGCGCAGCCAGCGGCTCGTGCGGAGCAGCCAGGCCGGCTTCCCGGCTACCGGACTGTGCCCGAGCACGGTCGAACGGTAGCCGTCGAGCAGATCGATGTCCCAGGTGAGCGTGACGCCGAAGTCGGCATTGTGCACTGGCGTCGCCCCGGCGCTGCTGAGGAACGCGACGTCGAGGTCCACCACGCCGCGGCGGGCAAGCTCCTGGTAGAGCGGTGCCTGATACTGGATCGGGTGCAACGCCAGCACCCCGAGCCGGGTCCTGCCCCCCGTAGCCGGGCGAACTGTGCGGCCAGCGGTCTGGCCACTGCCCTGGCCCCGGCTCCCGCGCTGTGCGATGGGCATGCGTAGCTCCCTTAGCGAACGGCTGCATGGGACGGCTGCACGCTTTCCGCCTGCAGGCCGTCTACGGTCGCCTGGTACCAGGCGTGGAAGAAGCAGAAGCGCAGGCCGCCCGCCCGTCGAGCAGGCCGAAGCGCACCACGTACATGTAGAGGAAGAGCGCGAGCGGCCGGGCGGGCAGCGCCGGGAAGACGAGGTCCTTGAGTATGACCCGGGTCAGCGGTCTTGTGTCGGTCCGGTCCCTGGTCCGGAATCGCCGCAGCCGTTCGCGCACCGGGATCGGGTGTCCGCGCCTGCGGTGCTCAAGTTCGGCGTAGCGGACGTGTTTGTGCAGCCAGGTCGCCAGGCCCTTGCGGTCCTCGTCGACGATGTCGTTGACCAGTCGCCCCACCGGGCCGTCCACGCAGGCCCGCTCGCCGACCAGGCTCCCGTCGTATTTCGTGTACCTGCGGTCGACCAGCCTGACCACCCACGATCCGCTGTACCAGCCGCAGTGCCGTATCCAGGTGTTCAGGAAGACCAGCCGCAGGCGGTGGCTGAACGCGGCGCAGCCGGTGACGCGCAACTGGCCCGCTATTTCGGAGGCGAGCGCGGGGGAGACCCACTCGTCGGCGTCGACGAAGTAGACCCAGTCGTGCCGTACCTCCGGCAGTCGCAGCGCGCACTCCCGCTGTCCGGAAAACCCGAGCCAGGGCTGTTCCACGACGTCCGCGCCGAGCGACCGGGCGATCGCGGCCGTGTCGTCCGTAGACCCGGAGTCGAGCACGACCACCTGCTCGGCCCATGCCACCGAGGAGAGGCAGCGCGCGATGTTGACCTCCTCGTCGCGGGTGAGCACCACGACGGTGACCGGCACGCTGCGCGGCGACGGACCATCCCCCGGCCGGTACGGCCTCAGGCTAAGTCTGGTCATCGCCCGTCCCTCAGCTTCCCGTCGCCGAACAACCAGTCGAAGTAAGCGTCCGGATCGAACGGCCCTGGGTCGGGATCGACTCTGGCGGTCATGGCCATCTCGGTCGCGTGCCGCAGGGAGTCCGGGTCGCCGTGGGTGTAGCCGCACAGCGCGGAGCCGGCGATTTCCCGGTTCTGCGCAGTGTCCCGGGCGATGACCGGCTGCCCGTTGGCCCGTGCCTCCGCCAGCGGGCAGCCGAATGACTCAAGGCCCGTCGGGAAGTAGACCGCTCGGCTGCGTGCCCACAGGTCCCTTGTCTGGTCGACGCTGAGTCGTCCGACGAAGCGCAGCCGGGGGCTGGCGGCGAGGGCCGCGGGCAGGTCGCCCGCGCTCGCGGTGACGATCAACCGGACCGACTCGTCAAGCACGCCGTCGACCGCGGCGAGCCACTCCGCTATCCGCAGGTGCATCTGCTTGTAGGGCGCGAAGAGCACCGGGCACAGGATCGTTGCCTCCGGCGGCGGCCGGAGATCCGCGAGGCCGGATACCGGGTGCATGCGCACCACCAGGCGATCCGCGACATCAGGGAGAGTGGCGGCGATCCGCTCCGCCATCGCGGTGCACGGCGCGATGAGCACGTCGGATCGCCGCGCCGCGAGGTGCACGATCTTCGCCTGCCGCGCCATGGCCGCCCGCAGCCCCGGATCAAGCGCGGCCGCCTCCTGACCGACGGGGAAGTGCAGCGCGTTGGCGAGCAGCGTCCACCGCTCGCCGCCGGGGGTGAAGAACCCGACGTTGTTCAGCGCGATCCGGCGGCCGCGCCGTACCACCGTCGCCTCCCGGGCCGCCAGCCAGGCGGGGCCAAGCCGGCGACGGGTGCCGATTACCTTGACATCCCGGCGGATGCGCCGCTTCAGGTAGCCGTCGAGTTCGGCCCGGTACCGGGCCGCCCCGCCCATATGACCGCCCGCCAGGTCGACGGTCACCGCTCGGTAATTAGGCACCAGCATCTTCTTTCGTCAACCGATGCGACCCGCTGAAGGTGTCGTCGTGGTTACGGTGGGCGGCGTCATCTTGGCGGGTAAACGCGAGCAGGCGCAGCGGTTCGCGGGCCGCCGGTCGGGTCGGCCGGGGCGACAGCCCGGCTCGCCGTGCTGTCGCGTGCCACCAGCGGACCCGTCTTCGCTGACGGGAGGTCGCCAGGTAGGTGAGGTGCTGCCCGAACCGGTGCGGCGCACCCTCCGTGGTCCGGGCAGCTGCGATCCGGGCCAGGGCGATCCGGCCCGGAGCGGTCCGCGCGGCCAGGCACAGCGGCCATTCCAGCCAGCGCACCGGATGGGCGGCGTTCGGCACCGTGCACAGCAGGACACCGCCCGGCCGCAGGACCCGGGCGCATTCACCCAGGACCGCGGCGGGGTCGGGTACGTATTCCAGGACGCTCGACGCGATCACCGCGTCGAGGCTGGCCGTCACGAAGGGCAGCGTGCGCCAGTCGGGCTCCAGCCTGATCCAGCGGACGGCGTGCTGGCGGTCGGCCGCGGCGGCCCGGTGCAGCATCTGCGGCGCGATATCGCAGCCAGTTACCAGGAAGCCGGCCGCCGCCAGGTGCCTGGCGAGTTCCCCGCTGCCGCAGCCCAGGTCGAGCACCGCGCCCCCGGCCACGACCAGGTCACCCGCCGCGGCGGCGAACTGAGGCAGTCGCCAGGCCAGCCGTCCGTCGGTCGCGTATTTGGCGGGCCAGTCCGCTGCCTTCCCGTCGAACAGCGCCTGCACCTGGTCGGCATGAGTGTTGACCGGGGGGACGCGTCCGGGCAGCGTGCGGTTACCCATGTGCGCCCCCGGTCGCGACAGTGCTGCCCCCGACAGTGCTGCCCCCGACAGTGCTGCCCCCGACAGTGCTGCCGTGCTGCCCCGACAGTGCTGCCCCCGACAGTGCTGCCCCAGACAGGACTGCCCGCGACGGAGTAGTCTCCCGGGGCGGAACCGGGCGCCGCGATGGAACTGTGTCCCGCCGCGGCCCAGATGGTGGCCCGCATCGTGGCGAGCATGTCCTCGGTCGGCAGGTCGGCCCGGCCGGCCACCGCCTGCCTGAAGGCCGCCGCCAGGGCGTTGTGGCCCTTGTCTTGCCGGCCTTTCCACACCCGCTTGCCGTCCACGGTGACGCTGCGGAAATCGTCGATGACGACCCGGTGGGTCCCCGCGTGGATCTCGATCCACTCCTTGCCCGCCGACGGTGTGGCGCTGCCGTAGCCGATACTCGCCAGCGAGCCGTCGGCGAAGCGCACCGCCACCGACGCGTCGTCGCCCGACCCGTCCCGGCCCCCGCCGAGCGCGGCGACCTCCTCGATCGGCGCTCCTACCAGCGCCTGGGCGGTGTCCACGAAGTGGCAAACCTCCCCAAGCAGCCGCCCGCCCTGCCGCCGGTCCCGGTACCAGTGCCCGTCGGGAACCGGTCCGGCGGCGATGCGGTAGACGACCAGCCTGGCGGCGGCGATCGGGTCGAGCGCCTGCCGGGCCCTGATCACGGCCGGCGACCAGCGGCGGTTGAAGCCGATGGCGAGCACCCGCCCGGATTCCAGCCAGGCGCTCCGCACCGCATCCAGTTCATCCTCGGTCAGCGCGACGGGCTTCTCGCACCAGGCGTGACGTCCCGCGGACAGGGCCTGCACGGTCAGGGAAGCGTGGGTGTCGTGCGGAGTCGCGATCACGGCCACGGAGACGTCAGGGTCGTGGAGAACCGTGGCCGCGCCGGCGACCGCCTTCTCGAACCCGTGCCGCTGCGCGGCCCGGGCGGCCGTCAGGCCGCAGGCCGATGCCACCGCGACCAGGCGGCCGAAGCCGCCGTCGCGCAGCGCCGGAAGCAGCGTTCCGGTGGCGAACGCGCCTGCCCCGAGCAGGCCGACACCTGGCTCCGCGGTGCCTACTCCCGGCTTCGCTGGGCCTACTCCTGGCTTCGCTGTGCCTATTCCCGGCTCCGCTGGGCAGGCGCCCGGTGCTGTTTGAGCCGGGCGGAGCCGTACCTGGCTGACCGGATCCGGCCGGTCGGTGTAGTCAATGCGGATGGCCAGGTACGGCTCGGTGCGCTCCTCGATCAGCCGGTAGGCATCCGTGGCCCGGTCGATGCCGAAGGCGTGCGTTACCAGGTCGCTCACCGCCAGACGGCCCGTGGCGAGCAGGTCGAGGACCGCCTCGAAGTTCCGCCCTTCCGACCAGCGCACCTGGCCGGCCGGGTAATCGACGCCCCATGCCTCGTAGGAGGGGTCGTAACGACCGGGCCCGTATGAGCGGGCGAACCGGACGGACAGCTCACGCTCGTAGAACGGAGTCCGGCTGAGCTGGAGGCCGACATCGCCGACGATGACGACCGCGGCCCGGTCCCGGCAGAGCGACGGCACCCGCATCACGGCGGCGGGCGATGACCCGGCCGCGCAGACCAGCACCGCGTCCGCGCCTCGGCCGCGGGACCAGGCCAGTACCTGGCTGGTGGTCTCCTCGCCCAGCTCGTCCAGCGCCAGCACGCCGGACCCGGCGGCGACCGTGCGGGGGTAACCGGCCGGGTCGATGCCGGCCACGTCGCATCCCGCCGCCATGGCCAGCCGGGCGGCGAGTTGCCCGATCAGCCCGAGCCCCACCACCACGACCTTTGAGCCCGGTCCCACTTCCGCGATGCGCAGCGCGTGCAGCGCGATGGCCGCGATGGTGGTGAACGCGGCGTCCTGGGCGGTCACCCCGGCCGGCACCGGGGCGCACAGCAGGCCGGGCACGGCCTGGAACTCGGCGTGCGACGCCTTTCCCGCTCCGCCGGTGACAACGAGCTGCCCGGTCCTGATCCCGGTGACCGCGCAGCCGGCCTCAACTACCACCCCGGCGGCGGAGTATCCGAGCGGCACATCCTGCGCCAGCCGGCCGAGGACCGCTTGCCGGGTGCTCGCGAGACCCTCGGTGCGTGCCTTGCGCACGACCTGGCGGACGAGATCGGGCCGGGCGCGTGCCTTGGCCAGCAGGCTGGACTGAGCAAGGGCGGTGACGGCCCGCTCGGTGCCGGGCGAGATCACCGACGAGAGGGTTCTTACCAGTACCTCGGTCGGTTCGGGGGCCGGGCAGGGCACGTCGAGTAGCGTGACCGGACCACCGCTTACCGGCTGAACTATCTGTTTCATGGTGTCTCCTGTCGGGGTTCGGCTCGCCGCCAGACGGTGCTGACCCGCACCGGTAGCTCTGGGTGCAGGGCGCAGGTGAGCACGGGGGCTTGGACGGTGCGGTTGAATCCGGTGCTCACTTCGGCCTGGGCTGCCGTCAGGGCCGGTTCGCCGCCCGAGTCGCGGTCGGTTTCCCCGGCGACGGTGACGGCCACGGTGAACTGGCCGGTTCTGGTGGTGACGAGCGCGCCGCCGGGCAGCAGCCGTAGCCGTGCGCCCGGCGCCAGGTGCCAGCGCAGCATCAGGCGGTGCCGCCCGCGTCCGGTCACGGTGTCCTCAATGCGCAGTTCATCCGCGCGCACCGACCAGCGGCGATGGTGCGTCGGCCGCCCTGGCAGGGCCCGGTAACCGTCGTGAGCGGCCTCGACCGTAACGGAGCCGGCGTCCGCGCGGGCGGATACATCGTGGACCCGGGCTCTGCGGCCGGCCCGGAATGCCCCCCAGACCTCGGTGGAATCGCGGCGGTCCACCTCCAGGGTGTTGTGGGCCGATGTCGACCGCTCGCGGTCGCGTACCGCCCCGGGCGCGTAGGTGGAGGTGGCGGTGTCGATCAGCAGCGGCTCACCGTCCACGTGGACGAGGCAGCTCAAGGTGTCGGCGTGGGCATGCGCGGGGAGCTGGCGGGGGCAGGGCGGGCCGATATCCGCCAGCACGTGCCAGCTCCCGGTGCTAACCCGGGCCAGCCCGGTGTCGGGCAGCACGTGCAGCGGCCCGCCCGGCGGCGGGGCGGGGTCCAGCCCGGCCAGCAGCGCGGGACTTACCGGGAAGCCGTCGTTGAGCAGCGGGATGTCGCCCGCCGGAGTGCGCACCGCCCCCAGCCAGCGGCGCATGGCGGCGATCGCCTCCGGCAGCCTGGCCGGCTCCGGCAGGCCCGCGGCCCGCAGCAGGCAGGCGACATCGATGAGGTCGGCGAGCACCTGGCAGTGATAGGCGGGCGCCCGTTCGTAGTGACCGCCGTCGGACAGCACCTGAACGGCTAGCTGGCGGCACAGCCGGCCCAGGACCCGGGCGAGCAGGGCGTCGTCCGCGAAGAACGCCGCGAGGCCGGCCAGCGCCTTCAGGTCCTTGATGAGGTGGTTGCCGCCCACGTCGGTCTCCAGGTTCCAGCGGAGGAAACCCGCATGCACGGCGAGTTCGCGCCGGAAAGCGTCCTCGATCGGGCTGCCGGCGACCAGGGCACGGTAGATCCCGCAGAACGACCAGGCCCGCAGCGCGGCCGGGTACGGATGCCACGCGGGCCCGCGCCCCGGTGCGACGGCTGCGTGCCAGGACCGCCACATGGCGGCGAAGGCTTCCCGGGCTGGCGGACAGGACCGCGGGCCGGCCAGCGCCCACGCCCAGTCCCAGTAGTAGCAGTGGAAGCGCCACAGCAGCGGCGCGCCGGGCATTTCCCAGTCCGCGGCGGCCCAGTCCGCGGCGCCGTCGAGTCCGGCCGGAGCCACCGGGCGGCTCACACCGAGCAGGGGCAATGTCCCGGCGCGGAGCGAGGCCCGGCCCGGCCAGTCGCGCCAGACCGAGGCGTCAAGCGGAGTGAACCCGGTCGGCCAGCCCGCCGCGGCCGCCGGGTCCGGGCCGGAAAGCAGCCAGCGGCCGGCCCCGGGAAGCTGACGGTCAAGCGCCAGCCGCTGGGCGCGCAGCCGGAGGCGCTGGCCGGCCTGGCCCGGCCGCAGCTTGGCGACCGTCCGCACCAGGCGCATCGCCTCCCCGCCGGTCATCCCCACGCGTGCTCCACCGGTCGCCCCGTCATGTTTTAGAAAGCCCGGCCTGCGAGAGCAGCGCGCCGAGGTCGGCGGCGGCGGTCGGGGACACGGCCAGGAGATCGCCGCCCTCGCCCGGAGGCTCGTGCAGGCGTTCGAGTACCAGCCGTACCCGCCCGGTGATGCCATGCCGGACGGGCCGGGCGCGCAGCAGCAGGTAACCGCGTTCGGCGAGCCAGCTGAACGGCGTCGGTTCGGCCGCGTCGTGCAGTTCCGGCGCGTACTCAAAGACGATCGAGGGCGAGTACCGGGCGATGGTGTCGGCCGCCCCGCGGACCACGCCGGACTCGTGGCCCTCCACGTCGATCTTGATCAGTGCCACCGGCGCGCCGCCGCACACGTCATCGACGGTCACCACCGGGACCGTGGTGGCGTCCCCGGTTAGGTAGGCATGGCGCAGCAGGCTCGCCCGGGCCCGGTTGGTGTCGGCGGGACTCGGCCGGTACAGCTGCATCTGGCCGGGCCGCTCACTGGCGGCCGCGTGGACCAGCCGGACGTTGCCGAGGCCGTTGAGCGCTATGTTGCGCCGCGCCCGCCGCACGACGTCGGGGTCGGGCTCGATGGCGATGACCTCGCCGCCGCGGCCCGCGAGCCGAGCCAGCCGGACGGTGTGCACGCCGACGTTGGCACCCACGTCGACGCAGCGGTTCCCAGGCTTGACGAGGTGACCGAATAGCTCGCTGAGGTGCGACTCGTAGCGGCCGAAGGCCCACAGCTGCCATTCCAGGGTGCTGGACAGGTCGACGTCGAAGATGTCGCCGCTCCGGGTGGTCGCCCTGGTGGTGGACTCCTCCGGCTGGTAGCGGGTCGTCGCGTAGGAGTTGAACAGCAGCCGCGCGGGACCGCGCAACGGCACGCGTCGGCCCAGAACGGGAGCAAGCGGGCTCTTGGCGAGGCTGATCATGCCCGGTACCTTTACCTTTCCGCCGGGTGGCGTGCGGGGGCGCGGGAGGAGCCCGCATGGAATCCAGCGGCCTCGGCGCGGATGCCTTCGCCGAACGACCGCGGAGCGTAGGCCAGGTCACGCGCGGCATCCTCGATGGAAAAGGCCTTGTCCTCGGCCAGCCGCTGCCATTGCTCGGCGCGGATCTTCGGCGCGCGGCTTAGCCGCTCGTAGCCGCGGGTAAGCGCGATCACCGGCGCCAGCGGCACCGGCACGAGACGGACCCGGCAGCCGGCGGCGGCGGCCGCCGCGCGCAGCAGGTCGGCGAACGTCAACGGCTCCGGGCCCGCCACGTCGTAGCAGCGACCGGCCGTCTCCGGGCGCTCCACCGCGGAGAGCACCGCGCAGGCCAGGTCCGCTACGTGCACGGGCTGCTGCAGCCGGCGGCCGCCACCGGGTACGGGAACTACCAGGGGCACCGGCAGGCGACCGGGCGCCGCGGCGCGCCCCGCCCGCGCGAACAGCGCCAGCAGTCGGCCCAGGTTCCGGTCGCCCGGCGCGCCGTAGATCATGGTCGGCCGCACGATGGTCCACTTCAGACCGGATGCGCGGATGACCTCCTCGGCCGCGAGGCGCACCGCCTTGGAACGGGCGGGCAGCGCGGTGGTCACCGCCGTCGTGGAGATAAAGACCGCCCGGTCAAGCCCGGCCCGGACGGCGGCGCCGACGATCACCGGAGCGTGCCCGAAGCCGAGCGACGCCAGGTTGAGCAGCGCGTCGCAGCCCGCACCGGCGACGGCGCGGTACAGAGCCGGCTGGTCATCAAGGTCGCCGGTCAGCGGCGTGGCGCCGCCGGCGGCCACCGTCCGCGCGGCGGCCGGCGAGCGGGCCAGCGCGACGCAGGAGTGACCGCGGCGCGCGGCCTCGGCGAGGACGTAGCCGCCGAGGAACCCGCTTCCCCCGGTCACCAGCAGCCTCATCGGCCCTCGCCCGCCAGGTCGAGGATCTTGCGGTATTCGCGGGCGAGCGCGGCCCGGTCGTGACGCTGCTCCGCGAATTCCCGGCCCGCCTGGCCCATGAACGCGCGGCGGTCCGGGTCCGCGGCCAGGGTACGGACGGCGTCCGCGAGCGCGGCGCTGTCTTCCGGCGGGACCACCACCGCGCCCGCCTCGTTCAGGATCTGCGCGGCTTCTCCGGTGACCGAGCCCGATCACTGGTTTGCCCGCGGCCAGGTACTCGAACATCTTCGACGGGATGAACGTCGCGAACAGCGGCACCCGGCGGAGCGGGACCAGGCATATGTCCGCCGCGGCGAGCAGTCCTGGCATCTCGGCGTTCGGCACGCTCGGCAGCAGCACCACATTGCGCAGTCCGAGTTCCGCGACCCGTCGTGCCAGCTGTGCTTGTCCGCGCCGTCCCCGACGAACGCGAACCGGACGGCAAGCCGGAGAGCTCGGCCGCCGCATCGGCGATGATCGCCAGGCCTTGCGAGATGCCGTGCGTCCCCGCGTACAGCACCAGGCAGTCGTCGGGACCCGCGCCGAGACTGGCGCGGACGGCGGGATCCGGGGCCGCCGACGGCGCGAACCGGCCGGTGTCCACCCCGTTGCGGATCGTGTGCACCTTGGTCGGCGGCACGCCGCGGCGGATCAGGTCGTGCCTGAACCCCTCGCTGACCACCACCACCTGGTCCGCCGCCGCGTAGGCGGCGAGTTCCAGCCGTTCGAGCAGCGCGATCACCCGGCGGTTGGTCAGCACGCCAAGTTCTACGAAGATGGCGGGCCACAGGTCACGGACCTCGACGACCAGCCGGGCGCGCTTGAGCTTGGCCAGCACCCAGGCGGCACCGATCGAGAAGAACGTGGGGGAGGAGACCACCACGGTGTCGACGGGCCCGCAGGCTCGTGCGCCGAGGAGCACGCTGCTGGCCATGAAGCTGAGGTGACCGAGGGTCTTGCGGGCGATCCCCTCGTTCGGCGTGGCGTACAGCCAGGTCCTGACGACGTGGTAGCCGTCCCGGCGTTCCAGTCGCCGCATCGCCCACCGGTACTGCGGCGGCAGCACCCCGGTGGGATGGTTGGGCATCCCGGTGAGCACGGTGACCTTGTCTCCGTCCGCGGCCCAGGTCGCGGCGAGGCCGGACAGCCGGGCCTGCGGCGCGCCGGTCTCCGGCGGGAAATAGTGCGTCACGATGAGCGTCCGCATGTCAGGCCCCCTGTTCCGCCGGGGCGGCGTGGCCGCCGCGCCGTCGACCGATGCGCGCGAGCAGTCGCGGCGAGCTTAGGTAGGCCGCGAGCAGGCCCACCCCGGCCAGATCCGCCGCCAGCCGGGTCGGCGGGTCGGCCACCAGGCTGGCCAGGCCGAGCACGCACAGCAGCACGCTGGCGGCCGCGGTCAACGCGGCGACCTCCTGGTGCGACAGGCCCGCGTCGCACAAGCGCTGGTAGATGTGCGTGCGGTGCGCCTCAAGCCATCTCTCGCCGCGCCGGATCCGGCGCTGGAGCGTCCACACGGTATCCGTCAGGTACAGGGCGACCGGGCCGGCCGCCGCCTCGACCGGGACGCCCCGGCGGACGGCGCAGGCGGCAAGGACGGCCAGGGCCCCGCCAAGCGCGTAGCTTCCCACGTCGCCGAGGAAGACCCGCGCCGGCCGTGAGCCGGCGTTCCAGGGCAGGAAGGCGCAGGCGCCGATGGCGGTCGCGAGTCCGCCGGTGACCATGAGCGTGTCCTGCCGCCACTCTCCGAGGCAGGCGTAGGCCAGCCCGCCGACAAGCGCGTGCGCCCCGGAGATCCCGTTCACCCCGTCCATGAAGTTGAAGGCATTCACGAAGCCGGCCAGCCAGACGGCGACCGCCAGCGCGGCCGCCGCCCGCACGAGAAGCGGCATGCTCAGGCCGCCCGCGAGGCCGACGGCGACGACGGCACTCCCGGCGGCCTGGAGCTTGAGGCGCAGCTGCGGCGACAGGCCGCGCAGATCGTCGAGCAGGCCCACCAGCCCGAAGAAGCCGACCGCGGCCAGGAACGCCAGCACCTCGCCGCGGCTCGCCGCGGGCGTGAGTGCCGCCGCCACCAGCAGGCCCACGGCGATCGGGGCGCCGCCGCCGCGCGGTGTCGGCACCGAGTGGGACGACCGTCTACCGGGCTCGTCGATGATCGACAGCCTGCGCAGCAACACGATCATCAGCGGCTCGGTCACGAGGACGATCCCGCCACAGGCCGATACCGCCCACACCACCCTGTCTCCCGGCACGGGCAGGATACTAGCAAAGTAAATAGCTCTCGGTAATCAATTGATTACCGAGAGCTATTTGGCGTTTCGCTGACCGAGTCGGCGCGGCGAGTCGTCGCCGGTCAGCGCTGCTGCCCCCGGGGCGTACCGGACGGCAGCAGCGGGAAGCCGTTGTGCCTGCTCTGCTCGTCTCCGCTGTCCGGCGCGTAGCCGTGACCGTAGCCACCGTGCCGGCCGTAGGTGCCGTACCGGCCGTACCCGCCGAAGGCGGCGACCTTGTTCAGCACCATGCCGACGACGGGCGCGTTCGACTGGGCGAGCTTCTCCGTGGTGCGCTGCAGCTCGGCCCGCCTGGTCTGGCCGGAGGCCACGACGAGGAGCACGCCGTCGGCGTAGGTGGTGAGGATCATGGCGTCGGCGACCGGCAGCACGGGCGGGCTGTCGATCAGGACGAGGTCGAAGCGTTCCGCGAGCCCGCTGAACAGTTCGCGCGCGCGGCGGCTGCCGAGCAGTTCCGTGGGGTTGGGCACCACCGCCCGGGTGCTCAGCGACCAGAGTCCCTCGACGTCGGCGACCGGGGACAGCGCCTCGTCCAGCGACAGCTGGCCAGTGAGCACCGAGGACAGCTCGGGCGCGTTCGCGGGCGCGGACGACTGGCTGAGGCGGGGCCGGCGCAGGTCGCAGGAGACCAGCACGACGCGCTCGCCTGCCTGTGCGAACACCGCGCCCAGGTTGGCCACCGTGGCGGTCTTGCCCTCCCGCGCGTGTGAGCTGGTGACGAGGAGCGTCCGCAGTGCACCGTCCTGCCGGCTGAACTGCAACGAGGTGCGCAGCGAGCGGTACGCCTCGGCCGCGGGGGAGGTGGGCTCGCTGATCGCGACCATGACCGGGTTCTCGATCTTCTTCCAGGACGCCACCATCGGCACCGTGGCGAGCACGGGCGCCCCGTTCACCTGCTCCAGCGATTCGCTCGTGGTCAGCGTGTCATCGAGGTTGTCCCGCAGGAAGGCGGCACCGATGCCGAGGGCCAGTCCGGCCAGCAGTCCGACCAGGGCATCCTGGACGGGCTTGGGGGAACTCGGCGAGGTGGGGGCCAGGGCCGGGGTGACGAACTCCAGGCCGGTGCTCGCGACCGATCCGGCCACCTGGAGCTGGGCGAGCTGGCCCTTCAGCACGGCCTGCTGGTTCGAAAGCGCCGAAAGCTGCGAGGTCGAGCCCGACTTGAGATGCGAGATCTCCTTGCCGAGCGCCTGGATCTGCCCGGAGAGCTGATTTTCCGCCGCGGCGAGGTTGCTGATCGTGGCGGCGGTGCTCGAAGAGACGAAGGCCTTGGCGTACGCGTTAGCGATCAGCGCGGCCCGGGCCGGGTTCGGGTCGACCGCGGTCACGGCGATCACGTTGGTCTGGCCAACCTCGACGGCCGAGACCGGCGGGGCGCTGCCGAGCTCCCTCCGCACCAGGTCCTGCACCTGAGCACTGGTGACAAGCTGGAGTTCTGTCTGCACGTCGGTGGGGGTGACGGAATACTGGCTGGAGTCGAGCGCGAGGTTGATGCCTCCGGTCGCCTGGACAAGAAGCTGTGCGCTGGACGAGTACAGCTTTTGCTGTGTCAGCGACAGGGCCAGGCTGGCGACCAGTCCGAGCAGGGTGAACGCGGTGACCCACCACCGTCGTTTCCGCAGTACCTGCAGGTAGGAGCGCAGGGTGGGCTCGGCTTCGAGCTCAGCCATCAGATCTTCTCCTCGATTGATAAAGCCGCGGCGACATAGTTGCGTTCAAACAGTACACGAGTGACTACTTTCAGTGATTGAATTGCCGGGTGACCGGGATACTCGTGCTGTGCACGGCCAACGTCTGCCGGTCGGTCATGGCCGAGGCGCTGCTGTCCGCCCATCTGGCCGCCCGAGGTCATCCGGTCACCTCAGGCCATCCGGTCACCCCAGGGCATCAGGTCACGGTGTCCTCGGCGGGGGTACTTGGCGGCGGCTACCCGCCGCCACCGGAGGTCCGCGCGGTCATGGCCGCGCGCGGGTGCGATGTCACCGGGCACCGCAGCCGGCCGGTCGCGGCCGGGGACCTCGCGGGCGCGGACCTGGTCCTCGGGATGGCCCGCGAGCACGTGCGGCACGCCGCCGTCCTGCTGCCCGACGTCTGGCCGAGGGCCTTCACGCTCAGGGAACTAGTCGGCCGCGGCCGGGCGGCCGGCGCCCGCAGGCCAGGTGAACAAGTCGGCGAATGGCTGGTCCGGGCCGCGAGCGGACGCAGCCGGCGCGACCTCCTCGGCAGCGGGACCGCCGACGACGTCGCGGACCCGGTCGGCGGGCCGCCCCGCGGGTACGCGCTCACCGCGGACCTGCTCGACCAGCTCACCGGGGAACTCGCGGCGCTCTGCTGGCCAACGGGATAAGCGGCTGGCCGGGATGACCGTGTCACGCACCGCTCCGCCCGGCCGCCTGCAGCCGGCCGGGCGGGACCTGACCCGGCGAGTGGTCCCGCGTGCCCTCGTCGCTCAGCGTCCCCGTCGCGCATTCCGCTAGGTGCTGGCGCAGGCTGGCGTCGTCCCCGGGTTTGGTCAGCCGGGCGAGCTGACCCGGGTCTAGCGGTGTCACCTGGGCGTGCCGGATCAGCGGATGGTGCGGCCGGTAGTCCACCTCGTCCGCGCCGAGCAGGTCTTCTGTCAGCTTCTCGCCCGGGCGCAGCCCGGTGTAGACGATGTCGACCGGCCGGGCCGACTGGGCGCAGAGCCGCTTCGCGATGTCGGCGATCCGCACCGGCTCGCCCATGTCCAGGACCAGCACCTCGCCGCTGCCGCCGATCACCGCGGCCTGGAGTACGAGCTGGACCGCCTCGTCCGCCGTCATGAAGTAGCGGGCCACCTCCGGGTGCGTCACCGTCAGCGGGCCGCCCGCCTCCACCTGGGCCGACAGCGCGCCGAGGACCGACCCGCGGCTGCCGAGGACGTTGCCGAACCGCACGCTCAGGTAGTTCCCGTCGGACTGGCCGGCCATGTGCGCGGTGAGCCGCTCGGCGATGCGCTTGGAGTAGCCGAGGATGCTGACCGGGTCCGCGGCCTTGTCCGTCGAGATGTTGACGAAGATTCGGCGCCGCACGCGGCGGCGGTCTCGAGCACCGTCTGGGTGCCGAGGACGTTGCTCAGCATGGCCTCGGCCGGATAGCGCTCCAGCAGCGGCAGGTGCTTGAGCGCCGCCGCGTGGAACACGATCTGCGGCTGGAACCGCTCGAAGACCTCACGGATCCGGCGCGGGTCGCGGATGTCGGCCAGCACGGTCTCGTCGGAGTCGAGCAGGGCCCGGCCGCGCAGCGTGAGCTGGACCGCGTGCAGTGCCGACTCGTCCCGGTCCAGCATGATCAGCTCGGCCGGACCGAACTGGTAAAGCTGGCGGCACAGCTCAGACCCGATCGAACCGCCTGCCCCGGTGACCAGGATGCGCTTGCCGGAAAAATGCCCGGCGATCCCTTCGACGTCGGTCTTGATCGGCCTGCGGCCGAGCAGGTCGCTGATCCGCGGGTCGCGGACTCCTTCGATCCTGGCGCTGCCGCTCAGCAGCTCGGAGACGGTCGGCACCACCTTCGGCACCAGACCGCACTGCTCCGCATGGGCCGTCAGTCGCGGATCGCGGTGCCGCTGGGCCGGACGATCGCGATCACCAGCACCGTGGCCCCGGTCTTGGCCGCGACCTCGGCCAGCCGCGTCCGGTCGCCGAGGACCGGGATGCCCCGGATGCGCAGCCGCCGCTTGTCCGGGTCGTCGTCGAGGATGGCGACCGGCCGGTAGGCCGCGTTCTGCTCCGCGAGCAGGCGGCTGATCAGCGCGGTACCCGCGTCGCCGGCCCCGAATACGATCACCTTGACACCCGTACCGGCCCGGGCGCGGTGCGGCTGCCTGGCGGCACACAGCACGTGCCGGGCGACCAGGAGCGCCGGGACCGCGATGAGGCCGCCGCCGAACATGCTGCGCAGCGGCACCTGCTGCCCGGCCGCGAGCAGGCCGTTCACCAGCGTCAGCGCCATGAGCATGACGGTGCCTGCCGTGCTCACGCTGAGCACCTCTTCCAGGCTGCCCCGCTGATAGCGGCCCCGGTAGAGCCCGGCGGCCAGCCCCGACCCGACCGACAGGGCGCAGATCACCGCTGCGGTGCCGCCGTCCCGCAGCGGCCAGGCCGGGTTGCCTGGGACGGCTCCGGTCGCCCAGGCCGCGAAGAACAGTCCGGCTAGCCAGGCCGCCGCGTCGTAGCCCGCCTCCGCGCCGACCCGGACGATCCTGTGCCGGTACGGGCTGCGCCAGCGGTCGGCCTGCCCGCGGCCAAGCCAGGAACGCGACAGATGGCTGCTTGCTGCCTCGGTATTCACCCGTTCCCTCTTCAACAGAAAGTTGGCCCGCCGCTAGCAGTGGGTAGCCCTGTTGTGTACTGTGCGTTACGTTACTCTAAGTAGTTAATGATAACCGGGTGTGTCTCTCGTCGGAGCCGCGATGGATTCTTCCCGTCAGCTCGGTGACGGCGCACCCGCCCACGGGGGGAGAAGGAATGACCGATACGCCGGGCCCGGATGCACCAGACCAGGGTGAGCATGTAAAAGGTTTGAATAAAGCATCGCCCGGTCGCCGGCGGCGCCGTCTGCGTACCGCCCTGGTGTCGCTGGCGTCGGCGACCGTACTGCTCGGCGCGGCGGCCGCTGGCGGCTACATCTACGTCAATCACGAGGTCGGAAGCATCCCGCGGGTCCCGGTCAAGTTCCTCTCCCAGGACAATCCGGCCACCGGGATGACCGTCCTCCTTACCAGCACCCAGGTTGGGCCGACGGGCCTCAGCGACGGGCAGGGTGTCGATAGCGACACCGGCCTGATCATGCTGCTGCACATCAACGCCGACAAGTCGGCCGGCGGCGCGGTGTCCATCCCGCCGCAGGCCGAGGTGAGCGTTCCGGGGTACGGCGAGATGCCGCTTGGGGACGTTATCGCCGTCGGCGGCCCGTCGCTGCTCACCGAGACCGTGCGCAACCTGACCGGCCTGCCGATCAACCACTACGCGCGCATCAACTTCAACCAGGTGAACTCGGTAGTCAATGCGCTCGGCGGGGTCTCCGTCACGCTGCCAAAGACGACGGAGAGCTTCGGGCACGTCTTTTCCGAGGGTGTGAACCAGGTCAACGGCACCCAGGCGCTCGAGTACGCGCGTCAGCCCTCGCTGACCGAGACGGGCCGGGTGGAGCGCCAGGGAAGCCTCATGCGCGCCGTTCTCGGCAAGGTGGCCGACGATGACCTGCTCACCAAGCCGCTGACGATGACCCGGGTGCTCAACGCGCTCACCAGTATGCTCACGGTGGACAGCACCTTCACCAACTCACAGGTCTTGAGCTGGGCGACCGATCTCGGCGAGCTGCCGAGCAGCGCGATTACGTTTGTCACCGCCCCGACGGAAACGGTGGACGAATCCGTCATGCTCAGCCCCGTCGTGAGCAAGGCGCTCTGGTGCGCGATCAAGACGGACTCGGTCGCCTCGTTCGCGCAGCACAACCCGGACACCGTCACCCCGGCCGCGCCGTAGCCCGGCCGTCCGGTGCAGTATCGCCCGGATGCCGCGACGCCGAGGTGCTGCCGGATCGTCACCCAGATGCCAGCTGAATGGCCTGTCCGTCCGCGGGTAACCGGATGGGCAGGCCATTCACGCTGTCCGGCACCGGGTGCCCGGCGAAGTAACCACCTTCCGTTCGGGATGACCGGTGTTGAATGTCAGGATTCAGCCGGTGAGGATGAACTTTTCGACCGCCTTGGCGAAGCCCTCCTCGGCGTTGGACGCGGTGACCCGGCGGGCGGCGCGCTGCACCTCGAGGCTGGCGTTGCCCATCGCGATGCTCAGTCCGGAATGGGCGAACATCAGGACGTCGTTGGGCATGTCGCCGATCGTCGCGATGCTCTCGGTGGGGATCGAGTACTTCCGCGACAGGTACTGGGCGACCGCGCCCTTGTTGGCGTCGGGGTGCGTGACGTCGAGGTAGTAGGGCTGGGACCGGGCGGCGGCCACGTGGTCGCCGAACTTGTCGTGGGCGGCCTGCGAGGCGCGGGCGACGGCGTCGAGGTCGTCGCTGACGCCGACCAGCTTGGCGACGTCGGTGGTGAGCCCGTCGAGGCTGGTCATGACCTTCGGCTCGAACCGGACGGTGCGCGGTCTCCTTGGCCACGTGGGCGCCCTTCGGGTCGGGCACGTACCAGTCGGCGCCGCGGTAGACCCAGGTGTCCAGGCCGAACGACGCGTTGAGCGCCGCCACCGGCACGACCAGGTCCTCGGGGATCACCCGCTGCTCGATCACCGACATGTCGCGGTTGACCAGGATGCCGCCGTTGAAGGCGGCGATGGGGGTGGTGAGGTTGAGCGGCTCGATCAGCATCGACATGCCCCGCGGCGGCCGCCCGCTCGTGACCGCGAACAGGATTCCTGCCTCGCCGAGCCGGCGGACGGCATCAACCGCCCGGTCGGTGAGGACCTTATCGGGTGTCACCAGCGTCCCGTCGACATCGGCCAGCAACAGCTTGATGGTGCTATCCATACCCAGCTGTATAGCGGTTCCCGATGGCCGGCAGGTAAACATCCCGTCACCCGTCCGGCTGCGACAGGAACCCCCGCAGCAGCGCTCCGGTCCCGTCAAGGTGCTCCGCTACCGCCCGGCGGGCCTGTTCCGGCTCGCCGGCCAGGATCGCGGTCGCGATGGCGTTGTGCTGCACGGCCGTGTGGTCGATATTGCGCCGGAGCACGGGGATCGCGTTGAGCAGGTCGTTCAGTCGCATCCTGGCGTCCACGCAGGCGGCCGTCAGCAGGGGAGAGCCGACCAGTTCGGCGATGGACAGATGAAAGAGCGCGTCAAGGCGCCGGTAATCCGCCAGGCTGGCCGCGTTGACCGCGGCCAGCCGCTCCAGGAGCACCTCCCGGCCGTCGGCGATCCGGGCGGACGACTGGGCCAGGGCCTCGGCCGCGCCGGCCTCCACCGCCATCCGGAACGTCAGTGCGTCCGTCAGCCTGGCCGCGTTCTCCCGGGCGAGCCGGGCCGCCTCGGCCTCGCTTG
Organism: uncultured Actinomycetota bacterium; assembly: GCA_963785645.1. Classification (GTDB taxonomy): domain Bacteria; phylum Actinomycetota; class Actinomycetes; order Streptosporangiales; family Streptosporangiaceae; genus Trebonia. The sequence continues at coordinate 275,399 of CAWAWG010000006.1, read as the reverse complement.
GCGCCGGCGGCCGGTACGTTACGAACGTGCCGCCGAGCCGGCCCCGTCGCGGCTCCACGTAGCCCGCCTCCTGCAGCTCCCTGATCGCCTCGCGCAGGGTGAGCCTGCTGATGCCCAGCCGGGCCGCGAGTTCCCGCTCCGCGGGAAAGCGGTCGCCCGGCGCGACCAGGCCCAGCTTGATCACGGTGAGTAGCCGTTCTACGGTTTCCTCGAAGGCGTTGCCGGTCCGCACCGGGCCTAGCAGGGGCGGCACCATCGGGGTGCCGGTGGCCGGTGTCTCCCAGTTAACAGGAAGTTTTCGCCCGGACCTTGACATGATCGGCAACCTTACCCAAATTGGTCTGTTAATGAACCATTTAGACGGATGCCGCTCGGCGCAGGGGCGGGGCCGGCATCAGCGACCAGCGGACGGAAGGAGTACCGGTGGCCGTATCCGAGGGCGCGAGCGAGCTACAGCTCAGCGAGGACGAGAAACGCCTCCACGAGCTGGGGTACGCGCAGGAACTTCGCCGGAGCATGTCCGGCTTCTCAAACTTTGCCGTCTCGTTCACCATCATCTCGATCCTGTCCGGCTGTCTTACCCTTTACGGGTACGGCATGAACACCGGCGGTCCGGTGCTCATCACCTGGGGCTGGCCGGTCGTCGGAATCATGACGCTGTTCGTCGGCCTCGCCATGGCCGAGGTGTGCTCGTCGTTCCCGACGGCAGGCGGCCTGTACTACTGGTCGGCCAAGCTCGCGCCGCGCAACCCAGCCGCGTGGTCCTGGTTCACCGGGTGGTTCAACTTCCTCGGCCAGGTGGCGATCACCGCGGGCATCGACTTCGGCGCCGCCTTCTTCCTCAACGCGCTGCTCGACGTGCAATGGGGGTTCGACACCCGTCCGTGGCACACGATCGTGCTGTTCGCCGCGATCCTGGCGCTGCACGGCCTGCTGAACTCGTTCGGCGTACGGCTGATCGCGGTGCTGAACAACGTGTCCGTCTGGTGGCACATCGTCGGGGTGCTCACCATCGTCATCGTGCTCGCCGTCGTCCCAGCCAAGCACCAGTCGGCGTCGTTCGTGTTCACGCACTTCGTCAACAACACCGGCTGGCACTCCACCCTCTACGTGCTGCTGCTCGGCCTGCTGCTCGCCCAGTACACGTTCACCGGGTACGACGCGTCGGCGCACATGACCGAGGAGACGCGCGACGCGGCGGTCTCCGGGCCGCGCGGCATCGTCATGTCGATCCTGGTCTCCCTGATAGCCGGGTGGATCCTGCTGATCGGGATCACGTTCGCGATCCAGAACTACGGCGGCGAGGTCGGCGCGACCGTGCCGCCCGCGCAGATCTTCATCGACGCGATCGGCGCGACCGGCGGGAAGCTGCTGCTGCTGATCGCGATCGGCGCCCAGCTGTTCTGCGGGATGTCCTCGGTCACCGCGAACTCCCGGATGATCTACGCGTTCTCCCGCGACGGGGCGCTGCCGGGATCGTCGCTCTGGCACCGGATCAACCCGCGCACCCGGACGCCCACCAACGCGATCTGGCTGGCCGTGGTCGGGGCGCTGATCCTCGGCCTGCCCTACCTGTGGAACAGCACCGCCTACGCGGCGGTCACGTCGATCGCCACCATCGGGCTCTACGTCGCGTACGTGATCCCCACGTTCCTGCGGCTGCGGCTCGGGTCCGCGTTCGTCCGCGGCCCCTGGCACCTGGGGCGGTGGTCCAAGCCGATCGGGATCATCGCCATTACCTGGGTAGTTATCATCACGGTGCTGTTCATGCTGCCCACCGCGTCGCCGATAAAGTGGGCCAACTTCAACTACACGGTGATCGCCGTGGTCGCCGTACTCGGCTTCGCCTGGATCTACTGGCTGGTGTCGGCCCGCAAGTGGTTCACCGGTCCCAAGGTCCAGGGCACGGTCGCCGAACTGGAAGCGATCGAGCAGGAACTGAAGGAAATCTAAGGTCTGAAAGGGAGTTCTGTGCCCCAATCAGCTTCGGTCGAAGGGCCGTCCTCGGTCGGACGGCCCGGGATGCTCTCACTGGAACATCTGCGGCTGTTCGTGGCGGAGGGAACGGTCGACACGGTCGTGCTCGCGTTCACCGACATGCAGGGGCGGCTGCAGGGGAAGCGGCTGTCGGCCGAGTTCTTCCTCACCGAGGTGGTCGAGCATCACGCGGAAGGCTGCAACTACCTGCTCGCGGTGGACATCGAGATGAACACCGTGGACGGGTACGCGATGTCGTCCTGGGAGCGCGGGTACGGGGACTTCGTCCTCGTACCCGACCTCTCCACCCTGCGGCTGCTGCCCTGGCACGAGGGGACGGTCCTGCTGCTGGCCGACCTGGCCTGGGAAGACGGAAGCCCGGTGGTCGCCTCGCCCCGGCAGATACTCAAGGCACAGACCGACCGGCTAGCCGAACGCGGCTGGACCGCCTTCGCCGGGACCGAGCTGGAGTTCGTGGTCTACACCGAGACCTACGAGCAGGCCCAGGAAAAGGCGTTCCGCGAGCTGACCCCGGCCAACCAGTACAACAACGACTACTCCATACTCGGCGGCTCGCGGGTGGAGCCGCTGCTGCGCCGGATCCGGCTCGGCATGACCGGTGCGGGCCTCTACGTCGAGTCGTCCAAGGGCGAGTGCAACCTCGGCCAGCACGAGATCGCCTTCCGCTATGCCGACGCGGTCACGACCTGCGACAACCATTCCATCTACAAGACCGGGGCGAAGGAGATCGCCGCCCAGCAGGGCATGAGCGTCACGTTCATGGCCAAGCCGAACCAGCGCGAGGGCAACTCCTGCCACATCCACCTGTCGCTGCGCGACGGCGACGGCCGCCCGGTCATGGCCGGCGACGGCGCCAACGGGCTGTCCCGTGTTGGTGAGCAGTTCCTGGCGGGCCAGCTGGCCGCGCTGCGCGAACTGACGCTCTTTTTCGCCCCCAACATCAACTCCTACAAGCGGTACGCGGCGGGCAGCTTCGCCCCGACCGCGGTCCGCTGGGGCGTGGACAACCGCACCTGCGCCTACCGGCTGGTGGGGCACGGCTCGTCGCTGCGGGCGGAGAACCGGGTCCCGGGCGGCGACGTCAACCCCTACCTGGCGATCGCGGCGATGATCGCGGGCGGCCTGAACGGCATCGAGTGCGAACTGCCGCTGGAAGACGCGTTCAAGGGCAACGCCTACGACGATCCCGGGCCCCAGGTGCCGGGCACGCTCCGGGACGCGCTCGACCGGTGGGAGAGCAGCGACCTGGCCCGGGCGGTGTTCGGCGGCGACGTGGTCGGGCACTATGCCAACAACGCCCGGGTCGAGCTGACCGCCTTCGAGGCGGCGGTCACCGACTGGGAGCTGCGGCGCAGCTTCGAGCGGATGTAGACCTTTGCCCAGCGTTACCGACAAGGAGTTTGGCATGCCCGCGTTCACGGTCCTGAACCCGGCAACCGGGGAGCCGGTCGCTTCGGTCCCCGGGACGTCCGCCGAGGAGACCGACGAGGCCGTCGCCCGGGCCGTCGCGGCCCAGCCGGCCTGGCGGGCCGTCGCGCCCGGCGACCGGGCCCGGCTGCTGCGCCGGTTCGCCGACGCGGTCGACGCCGACCTTGAGCACCTGGCCGCGCTGGAAGTCCAGGGCGCCGGCCACACCATCGGCAACGCCCGCTGGGAGGCGGGCAACCTGCGGGACGTGCTGAATTACTACTCGGCCGCCCCGGAGCGGCTGTTCGGCCGGCAGATCCCGGTGCCGGGCGGGCTCGACGTCACGTTCAAGGAACCGGTGGGGGTGGTCGGCCTCATCGTGCCGTGGAACTTCCCCCTGCCGATCCTGGGCTGGGGGCTGGGACCGGCGCTGGCCGCGGGCAACCCGGTGCTCGCCAAGCCGGCCGAGCTCACGCCGCTGACCGCGCTCCGGATCGCGGAACTGGCGCTTGAGGCCGGGATACCCGAGGGCGTCTTCCAGGTCCTGCCGGGCAAGGGCTCGGTGGTAGGACAGCGCCTCGTGGACCACCCCGCGGTGCGCAAGATCGTGTTCACCGGCTCCACCGAGGTCGGCCAGCAGATCATGGCGGGCTGCGCCCGCCAGGTGAAGCGGGTCACCCTGGAACTCGGCGGCAAGAGCGCCAACGTCATCTTCGCCGACGCCGACCTGGAGAAGGCGGCCGCCACCGCGCCCTCCGGCGTGTTCGACAACGCCGGCCAGGACTGCTGCGCCCGCTCCCGGATCCTCGTGCAGCGGACCGTGTTCGACCGGTTCATGGAACTGCTCGAGCCCGCGGTCAAGGGCATCGCGGTCGGTGACCCCGGCCAGGACAGCACCGAGATGGGGCCGCTGATCTCGGCCGCCCACCGGGAACGGGTCGCCGCCTACGTGCCGGACGGCGCACCGGTCGCGTTCCGGGGCAGCGCGCCGGACGGGCCGGGCTTCTGGTACCCGCCGACCGTGCTGGCACCGGTCGCCCGAGATCGACCGGCCTGGACCGAGGAGATCTTCGGCCCGGTGGTCGCGGTCGCTCCGTTCGAGGACGAGGCGGACGCCATCGCGATGGCGAACGACACGCCCTACGGGCTGTCCGGCTCCATCTGGACCAGGGACATCGGCCGCGCGATCCGGGTGTCGCGGGCGGTGGAGACCGGCAACCTGTCGGTGAACTCGCACTCGTCGGTGCGGTACTGGACCCCGTTCGGCGGATTCAAGCAGTCTGGCCTGGGCCGGGAACTCGGGCCCGACGCTCTGGACGCATTTACCGAGACCAAGAACGTGTTCATCGCGACCGAGGATTGAGGAGACTGAATATATGCAGCGCCTGCAGGACCGGGTGGCCGTGCTCACTGGTGCCGCGAGCGGCATCGGGCTGGCCGCGGCGCGCAGACTGGCCGCCGAGGGCGCCCGCGTGGTGGTGGCCGATCTCAACGAACAGGCCGGCAAGGAAGCCGCGGACGCGGTGGGCGGCATGTTCGTACGGACGGACGTCACCAGCGACGACGACGTGCGCTATCTATACGATGCGGCGCACGACGCCTGGGGGCGCATCGACATCGCGTTCAACAACGCGGGCATCTCCCCGCCCGACGACGATTCGATTCTCAGCACCGGTCTTGACGCCTGGCGCCGGGTGCAGGAGGTCAACCTCACCTCGGTCTACCTGTGCTGCAAACACGTGATACCGCACATGCAGCGCCTGGGGAAGGGCTCGATCATCAACACGGCGTCGTTCGTGGCCACGATGGGCGCCGCCACCTCGCAGATCTCCTACACCGCATCCAAGGGCGGCGTGCTGGCCATGAGCCGCGAGCTCGGCGTGCAGTTCGCGCGCGAGGGAATCCGGGTGAACGCGCTCTGCCCGGGACCGGTCAACACCCCCTTGCTTAAGGAACTGTTCGCCAAGGACCCGGAGCGGGCGGCCCGGCGGCTGGTGCACATCCCGATGGGCCGCTTCGCCGAGGCGGACGAGATCGCCGGCGCGGTGGCGTTCCTCGCCAGCGACGACGCCTCGTTCATCACCGCATCGACCTTCCTCGTCGACGGCGGCATCTCCGGCGCCTACGTCACGCCCGTATGAACCCGGTCATTGGGCTCAGCACCTACGCTGAGCCGGCCCGGTGGGCGGCCTGGGACGCTCCGGCGGCACTGCTACCGCGAAGCTACGCCGAGCAGGTCGCCGCCGCGGGCGGGGTGCCGGTGCTGCTGCCGCCGGTTCCCGGGATCGCCGGCGCGGTCGGCCGGCTGGACGGGCTTGTGCTCACCGGCGGCGGCGACATCGACCCGGCCCGCTACGGTGCGGCCGCGCACCCGCGGACCGGGCGGCCCAACGCCGAGCGGGACCAGGCCGAACTGGACCTCCTGGCGGCGGCGCTGGCGACCGGGCTGCCGGTGCTCGGCATCTGCCGCGGCCTGCAACTGCTCAACGTCGCCCAGGGCGGCACCCTGCATCAGCACCTGGCCGACCTCGGGCGGGACGGGAGTGCCTGGCCACACCCCGCGGCCCGGGACCTTCGGCCGCCACCCGGTGCGGGTCGCGGCAGGCAGCCTGCTGGCCGGCATTCTCCCCGCGGACCGGCCGTTTGAGGTGCCCACCGCCCACCATCAGGCCATCGACCGGCTGGGAGCGGACCTGACCGCCACCGCCTGGACGGCGGACGGGATCGTCGAAGCGATCGAGCTTACCGGCGGCGGGCATCACCCGTTCGTGCTCGCGGTCCAGTGGCACCCGGAAGAGGGCGACGATCCGCGGCTGTTCCAGGCGCTGGTAGCGGCGGCGCAAGCGGAAGTCGCTACCTCAGCGGCCAACGCCGGGCCCGCCCGGGGCGGTCGGTGATCCCTGGGCGGCGGAGCACGGATCCGTTCGGAATAATGCAAACGCTTTTACCGAACGAATCCGGCTTACTGCCCTCCCTCAACCGCACCCCCGGAGGCCGGGTGCGGCGGAACCGGCGCGTCACCCGCCTATGCGGTCAGTCTGGTTGGCGTGGTCGCCGGTTCCGTGGCCAGCAGGCTCGCGGCGGTCGAATGGGATGCCGCAGCCTGCTCCGACCCGCCGGCGGCGGATCAGTTCTCACCGCTAGGTTGAGGGCAACCGGGGTGGCGGTGACCGGGTTGACGATGACGGAGGTGACGGTGACCGGGTTGACGGTGACCGGGGCGGTGGCGGCCCCGGCCCTGCGGGGGCATCGCCGCGGCTGCCTCCGCGCGACGCGATCGTCTGGCGCGGGTACCGGTCCCTCCGGCTCGGCCGCTGGTCCGTCCAGGGAACTTGACGGCGAAGGCGTGCGGGCGGAGAGCAGCGACAGCGCCGGAGCGAAGCAGAACAGACCGAGGAGGCAGGACATGGATCGCTGCACACCAAATTTCTGAACAAGAACGCCGCCGACCAGGGGGCCGATCGCGCACGCGGCGAAGGTTGCCAGTCGACCTACGCTCGTTACCCGGGCCAGCATCTCTTTGTCGACGTTCTGAATAAGGTGAGTGTCAAAGGCTATATTTCCCACCGCTCCGGTAAAGCCAAGCACGGCCATGACGGCTGCCGTGACGCGGAAGTGTCGTCCCACAGGAAACAAGAGAGCCGCGAATCCGATCACCCATATCCACGTCTGAATCCGCACCCAGGAGTGATTGACGTTCACAAGCAGCCGCGATGCCACCACGGACCCGAGTGCGCCGCCAATGCCGGATGCCGCTAGTACGATACCGATATCAAATGCCGACAGATTTCTCTTATGGGCGTCGCCGAGGAAGACCATAATCAGTGCCTGAAAGGTTAGCGTCCCGATGGAGAACGATACTATGGCCGAACGAGCGAATTCATCCTTACGTATCCATCGCAGCCCTTGTCTCATATCATCAATCAGGCTACTTTTTGAGGCGGATCTAGTTGCTATCGTCGCCTTCTCGGTCGGTTCAGGATCCTTGATCCTGGTCAAGGTGATGACCGAATAAATGAAGGAGAATACGTCGGCGAGGAAGGGGTATATTGACCCGATCTCAAATAGAAGGCCGCCAAGCGGTCGCCCGGCCACCAGCACCAGATGGGTCCTGGCCTCGATACTCTTTAGCGCGGAGGGGACCTCGTCTCGTTCCACGAGTGAGCCCACATAGCGCCGCTCCGCGAGCCCGGAGAAAACTTCAAGCGCTCCTTCGATAACAGCGACCGCGATCAACAGCGGCACTTTGGCTATACCGAAGGCTACCGTTATGACGACCGTGGCGATGGCGACCCCGCGACCAAGTTCGCTCAGCACCATGGCCCGTCGCGGGTTCCATCTGTCGATCAGTGCGCCGGCCGGTATGTGTACAAGGATACCGGGTGCGGTAGCGGCGAAGGCCACGCATCCGGCGGTAAACGGGGACCCGGTCAGGCGCAGGACCAGCAACGGGTAGGCGATGGTGGTGACATGACTGCCGAGCATCGAAATAGACGACGCTCGCAGCAGCTGACGAAACGTCCCTTTTTCCACCTATCGTCCCCCCGGTCCTCTCAGAGGCTGTTATGGTCTTCACCTAAGCCTCGGTATCTCCCGCAGGAGATCGGCGTTCCCGGGGTGTTGATAGGCAGGGCTGCCTGCCGCACGCCGCCGAGCAATTTACCGTCCTTGGCGCAAGGGCGGTGCAACATAGCAGAACTTCGTAAGCTTTTGGCCGAAGTCGCTGGATCGTAGTTGAGCCGGTACCCCGGTGATTCAGGGGCCCGCCTGCATGACTACCCACAGTTACTCGAAAACTACCATGGGATATCGGCGACCTGCGGCTCTCCAGGGTCCGCGTCGTCCAGTGGCTTGGTGGCGTGCCCGTTGAGCGGTGCGCCGCTCGTCGGTTCGGCCGCTTGGCCCCGCCGGGAACACCGCCGGTTCAGGCCGCTGTGCGAAGGTCGCGAGTACCCGGGCGGGCGAGAGTCCCGCGCGGTCGGCGGCGGGTCGGCGGGACGCGAAGGCGCTGTCGGCGTTCCTGGCGTGATGCTCGCGCCGGTAATGGAGCATCGCGGTTGCTGACTCGCGTGGACGGCTAGGGGCTATTGTTGCGAGTAATCAGCAGCCTTATTGAATGGCACTGATGATCCGCTTTGTGTTCGGTGATTTCAGGATCAGTGTGGTTTAATTAGCCCATGGCGGGACCGAGCGGGATCGAATGGCCTTTTACCCTTGATATATCCGGGCTAATGGCCGGCGGCTGGAGGCCGGTTCCCTTCCGCGAGTTCGTCGTCAAGGTCCACAGCCGGTGCGATCTCGCATGTGACTACTGCTATATGTACGAGCATGCGGATCAGTCATGGCGGGATCGTCCGCGCAGGATGTCGATGGAGATAGCCCGCCGGGCCGCGACCCGTATCGGCGAGCACGTCCGCAGTCACCAGATACCGAGCGTAGCACTTATCCTGCACGGTGGAGAACCGTTGCTGGCCGGGCGTGAACTTATCACCGAACTCGTGTGCGCCACGCATGCCGCTGTTGGCCAAGACGTGCGGGTGGATATCAGCGTGCAGACTAATGGGGTCGGCCTTAACGATTCTTATTTGCGGCTGTTCAACGACCTTGACATTCACGTAGGCGTGAGTCTTGACGGCGGGCAAGAGGCACACGACAGGCACCGCCGTTTCGTCGGCGGACGGGGCAGTTACGCCGCGGTCGCCGGTGGCTTGGACCGGTTGACAGAGGCGCCCTTCAGGCACCTTTTCAGCGGGCTGTTGTGCACTATTGACCTTCGCAACGACCCAGTGGCGACGTACAAGGCTCTCGCCGAATTCGATCCGCCGCGGATCGATTTTCTGCTCCCGCACGGGACGTGGGCGTCACCACCGCCGGGGCGCATGCACGGCGTGGCCGATACTCCGTACGCCGACTGGCTTATCGAAGTATTTGACCACTGGTACTTCGCCCCTAGTATTGAGATACGAATATTCGAGGACATCATGCAACTGCTCCTAGGGGCAGATGCATCGAATGAAATGCTGGGGCTATCTCCGAAAAGAATTGTTGTCATCGAGACCGACGGAGCGGTGGAGGTAGCGGACAGTCTCAAGGTGGCCTACCCCGGCGCCGCCACGACCGGCCTCGATGTATCCGCAAATTCGCTGGACGAGGCGCTGCTGCTGCCGGGTGTGGTGGCCCGCCAGCTGGGCGAGCGGTCGCTGTGTCCGCAATGCCGGGCCTGTGATATCCGCCGTGTCTGTGGTGCTGGCCTCTACGCGCACCGCTATCGGCCGGGCACCGGATTCTATAACCCGTCGGTTTACTGCCCTGATCTCATAAAGCTGATCGGACACGTCCACGCGACGATGCGGGCCGATATCGCTGAGCGGCGAAAGAAGCAGGGCTTCTGATGAAGCCGCCTTATCACGCGATACCACGGGACCTGTTCGACGCTCTGGCCCGTGGCGGCGGAGGACCTGGGGCGATCGGCGCACTGGTAGCGGCCGAGCACAGCAAGCACGTGCTCTTGCTGCGCGGCGTGCTGGCCGCCGCGCAGGCCGCCGGTGATCCGCAGGCCCGGTTCGCGAGCAGCGGCTGGGAGGTGCTCACAGAGGTTGAGCGCCGCGACCACGACGCAGCCGCTCGGATAACGCGCTACCCCGCCGTGGGGGCCTGGGCGGTGAATACCCTGCGTGCGCTTGGGACGGATGCCGGGCCGGGGAAGGCCGCGCCCGCGCGGCTGGCCGAGGTGGCGGCCGCGGCTGCGATCCGGTCTGGAATCGACGCCGAGATTCCCGTGCTGCCGGTCGCCGGGGTCGTCTCGCTGCCCTCGCTCGGCGTCGCCCGGGTCGGGGCCGACTCCGCGGTCGTCCACAGCTATCCCGGTGGCGCCGAGGTCCGCTGGGCCCGCGGCCGGGTCGAGATCCCCCTGGGTGAACACAGCTCGGGGGAACGCGGTTTGGGGGAACCCGGGGACGCACCCGGCTGGCACGGCATCCGCGACTGCCGGGGCGGTGGCCTTGAGGCGGTTATCGAGGACCTCGACCCGTTCCGCATGCCGGCCGTCGATGGTCTCGCACCGCGGCTAACCGCGCGGGCTGCGCGGGACTGGCAGCGAGTTCTCCAGCAGGGCTGGCAGGTCCTCGCGGCGGTGAACCCCGCGGTCGCCGCTGAGGTCGGCCAGGCGATCTCGGTCGTCGTTCCGCTCAGCAGATCGGTTCACGGTCACCTGAGCTCCAGTTCGCCGGATACCTTCGGCGCGGTGGCGATGTCGGAACCGCCCGATCCGGACACCTGTGCGAGCACCCTCATCCACGAGGTACAGCATGTGAAGCTCGGCGCGGTGCTGGATATCGTTCGTCTGACCTTGCCCGACGACGGCCGCCGGTACTTCGCGCCCTGGCGCGGCGACCCGAGGCCGGCCGCCGGCCTGCTCCAGGGGGCATACGCGTACCTTGGCGTGACCGAGTTCTGGCGGCGGCAGCGCCAGCTAGCGGCCGGCGCGGCCCTCCTGCGGGCCGACAGCGAGTTCGCTTTGTGGCGGGCAGGGGTCAGGCAGGCCATCGACACCTTGCTGTCGAGCGAAAGACTGACGGCCGCAGGCACCGATTTCGTGCTCGGCATGTCGCAAACCGCCAGCTCATGGACGAGCGAGCCGGTATCAGAGCCGGCCCGGGCGATCGCTCTGCGTGCGGCCAGGAGTCACCTGGATCGCTGGGTACAGCGGTACGGCCCTGTCCCCCGCCCCGGCCGATGAAAGCCGGCGAAGCTCAGATTGGCGGCGGGTCAAAATCGACATTGACCCTCGACCCGCTGGCGGCGGATTCTGTGAGCGGGTCATTCGGCCCGTAGACGCGAGCGCACGTGCTCGTCGTCATCACGGCAAGCGCCTTGGCATCTTCGTCGGCCCCGTCGGCCGACAGGTCGAGCGCTAGGTTCGCCGCGCAGCTCAGGGTCATGAAGTGCTCCTCGCCGAGCAGACGGGTCAGCCTCGCCAGTGAGTCCTCGCCGAGGGTGCGAGCCGCGTGTGTCTCACCGAGCGCCGCCAGGTCGCTGGCGAGGTTGACGGCGACGGTAAGCGAGAAGAAGTGGTCGCGAGTCAGCCCGGCGTCCAGTCCCGCAAGCGCTGTCTTGTCCAGCCGGCGGGCCGAGTTGAGGTCTCCCGTCAGCCGGCGCAGCAGCGCGAGGTTCCCCATGCAGCCGTAATTGTAGGGATGCTCGGCGCCGTAGACACTGGTATATATTTCCGTCGTCTCCAGAGCCAGTTCGAGCGCTCGAGGAGTTTGTCCGAGAATCCGCCGGATGTTGTAAAGGCTGATAGCGGCGGCCATCGTATCGGGGTTCCGCTCTCCGCGCCGGAACTTGCATTGATCCAATGTCTCGGTGGCTATTTCAAGCGCCTCGTCGTAATTTGCGGGGATCCTGCGCATGGCGATTGACAAGTCTGTCGCCGCGCGCAGTGTCAGGTAATGCTCAGGGCTGAGTTCGTGAAGACCGTAGACCCTGGCTTCCTGGCCGAGATCGCGCGCCTGAGTGAAATTACCGCAAAGCCGGACCGCTCTGGCCAGACCGGTCCACGCATTGAGGATTTCGGTTGGTGCCAGATCGGATCTGGTATCGCGCTGCTTTATATAGACATCCTTGTGCAGTTCGCGAGCTTCGACATACCTGCTGCTTAGTCCGTAGTCAATCGCGAGATTGTTCATGACCCGCAATGTCTGGTACGAGGCCGGCCCGAAGATCTCTTCGTGCAGTGTGCGGGTTTCTTCATCGAGCGCGAGCGCCGCTTTGAAGTCGCCGCGGGCCCGGAGGTCGGCGCCGAACGCGTTGCGCAGGTGCATGGTCAGGGGGTCGCGGGCCGGAAGAACCTGCTCGGCACTGTGCAGCGTGGTTTCAATGACCTGGCCGGCCTTTGCCGTTTCTCCTGCTTCCCTGAGTGCGTTACCCAGATGACGATTAGCGTCGAGCACGTATTCATCGGTGGCTCCTGAGTCTTTGGACCACTGCTCGATGAATCGCTCAGCGAACACCCGGCAGGAGGCAAAGTCGCCGGAAACATACAGATACCGCACCACGTCGAGAGCGAAACCGCGATGCGCGGGAATCTGGCAGTGGGCCAGGTCCGTCGTCGACGAGCCAACGTGCGCGACCATGTCGCGGTACCGCTGCCAGTTTTTTGAATCGGCGGGGTTCCCCGGTGCTCCGGCGGCGAGGATGGAGTGTGCGTCCTGACGGTACTTGCTCTGCTCGGCAGGCCCCAGTTCGTTGCGGAGCAGAGCTTGGATCAGCCGGTGCACCGTGAGGTAAGGGCCGTCCATCTTCACGAGGGCGAACCGCCCGAGCACGCTGATGGCGGTGGACAGCTCGATCGGGTCCGCTATCAGCGCGCCCACCCCGGTCGCGCTTTCCTCGGAGCCGAGCTTGAACACCTCGCGCGGTATCGGCTCCGGGCCGACGAAGGCGCAGCACCGCAGCAACTCGAGTGCCTGCGGCGACTGCTGCCGCAACTGAGCGACCGAGATCTGCCAGGCGGCGGTCATCGACGACGGGTACTCCAGCGCGACCCCCTGCGCCAGGATGTCCGCGACCCGTTCGCTGAGCAGTCGAAGGTACTCATCGACGCTCATCAGGCTCTCGTAAAGCACGGCACCGGCTTGCTCCAGCGCGAGCGGCAGGTCACCCAGGCTCTCGGCCAGCCGGTCCGCGTCTGCCTCGGTAAGGCGCCGCGGGCCCCGCTTGAGCAGGAACTGGATGCTCTCCGCGCGTTCGAACACATCGAGCGCGATCGTGTCGACGATGGGGCCCCAGCGGTGATTGCGCGAAGTGATCAGCACGTCACCGGGGCCGCCGGGGATGAAGGAGAGGAGTTCCTCGGGCTGGTCTGCATTGTCGAAGATGAGCAGCCACCGGCTGTACGGCTCGCCGCGCCGAAGAGCATCGAGAACGCCCTGGGTGGTCTGGTCGATGCCGGTAGCCGAGGGCGCCGCCAGGCCAAGGTATCCGGCCAGCCCGGCCAGCGCGGACCGGACGAGCGGCGTCTGGTCCGCGCGGATCCAGCAAACAAGATCGTAATCGGCGCCGTACCGGTGGGCGTATTCGATGGCGACCGCGGTTTTACCCACACCGCCGAGGCCCTGCAGCGCCTGAGGCAGCGACTCCTTCGACAGCAGGGCGGCCGTGCTGCCTGCCGCCCGGTCCCTCAATTGCTCAAGGATATCGGTGCGACCAGTGAAGTTCTTGTTGCGCGGCGGGACACCAGCCCAGATGCGGGCGGTCGACCATGACCTCTGTGGAGTACCGGGAACCGTCACGGAGCCTATAGTAGTGCTTTTCTTTGCCATTACCCTAGATCAATCACCGGTTTGTCGTTGTTCGGCCAACCGCTATAAGACTCTTGGGAATAATGTTTCTGCTGATTTCAATGATTCTAACCGCCACTTATGAGAACGGTGCGTCCCGTAATTTGCGAAGCCGACGGGTACTCGACAAATGCGTGTAGAGCGAGGATTATGGTGTAGCGTTCTGGCTCGACAAAGAGCTGCCGCTCGTTATTCGCAGCCGCAGGAGGGCGATCATGGGCGAGGATGTCACCGATCAGACCTTGCTTGATGTCACTGGACTCAACATGGGTGAGTCGCTTGATGAGTCCGCGCTGACAAGGGTGCTGAAGCGGATCATGACGTCAAGTTCCGAGGGGCCAAGGAACAGCTTTACCGCGAACATCTAAAACGGCCCGCGGCTGTATCTAGGCGATCATGGGCCAGACTTAGAACTGGCACTTCGATTGTGCCACTGCGAGGCTCGCCACTTAGGAGGAGCGGTGGCGGATGGGGCTGCTGTGACGAAGATAGGCGCTGAACGGAAGGAGCCGCTGCCGCCTTATCCCGGGTCGCGTCCTTTTTCGCAGGCCGATCAAGATCATTTCTTCGGACGCGGGACCGAGTCCAAGGCGTTGGCGGAATTCTGGCAGGATAACCAGGTCGTGCTTGTCGCCGGGTCGGTCGCCTGTGGCAAAACGTCGCTGCTCCATGCCGGGGTCTTGCCGATCTTGACGCAGGATGGCGCGCAGGTTCTGCCGGCTGGCCGGGTTGCCTACGGTGCGACGTTTCCCAGCGCGGCGCTACCGAAGCACAATCCCTACACGCTCGCCCTGCTGCGCTCCTGGTCGCCGGGCGAAGAAACGAGCCGGCTGGTCGACTTCACCGTCCGCGACTTCATCCGGGCGCGCGCCAAACGGGCTGACCGACCGCTTTACGCCGCGATCGACCAGGTCGACGACCTGCCCCCCGATTCGAGCCCGCGACGGGACTACCGCGACAAGTTCCTCGCTGAGCTCGTGGAGGCGGTGGAGGCAGAGCCGCGTCTGCACCTGCTGCTCCTGACGCGCGATGACAACGCCGGCCTGATCTCCGCGACGATGCGGCGAGCGGCGAGGTTCGATCTGGCGGGCCTGACCCGGTTGGGCGCGATCGAGGCGGTGGCCGGGCCGGCCACCGGCGCTGAGCGGTCATTCGCCAACGGGGCCGCCGAGAAGCTCGTCACCGACCTGCAGGCCAGCCGCATCGTGATCGTCAACGGGGCGGAGCGCCACGTCCGCAGCGAGCAGGTCGAGCCCGCGCTCCTCCAGGCCGTCTGCACGCGGCTCTGGGATGCGCTGCGACCGGACACCGAACCGGTGACGACCCGGGAAGTGCGCCTGTTCGGGGACGCCGACAAGGCGCTGGCCGCTTACTGCGGCGAGATCATCGCCTCGGTCGCCGATGATTTCGACCGGCCGGTGGCGTGGCTCCGCAGCTGGCTGCTCCGGACCTTCGTCACCGAACTGGGCACGCGGGGGACGGCGTACGAGGGCGTCACGGAAACCGCGGGCGCACCCAACGAGATCGCGCGGGCATTCGCGGACAGGCACCTGCTGCTAGTGGAGCAGCGGTCTGGCTCACGCTGGTATGAGCTGCTCGCGGACCGGCTGATCCAGCCGCTGCGGGACACGGTTGACGAGCTTCCGCCCGCGGCGGTCCCGGCCGCATACCTGGCCGCCGCCGGGCAGGCGCTGGCTCAGGGGGACCTTGACATCGCTCAGCGGTACACCGGACTCGCGCTGCGCCGTTCAGCCGATACCGATCTGCGGCTTCGCGCCGAGGCCGAATCCCTCTTCGGCAACATCGCCGCCGAGCGGGGCGAGACCGCGGCGGCCAAGGCAGAGGCCGAGACCCATCACCGGGCCGCCGCCCGACTCTACGAGGCACTGCGGGACATTCCGGCCGTGGCCAGCCAGCTCGCGGCCATCGGACAGCTGCTTATCGCCCAGCAGCGCCCGGAGGACGCGATCGAGGAGCTCAGCGCGGCCAGGGACCGGATGCCGAGCGATCCTGTCATCCAGACGAACCTCGCCGTCGCCCTCTGGCGGCTGGGCGACAGCCGCGGTGCGGTCGCGGTCCTCACGCGGGTCCTGGCGTTGGACGGCGGGAATGCGGTAGCGCTGCGGGCCCGCGGTGAGATCCTGGCCGATCTCGGTGAAGCCCGTCAGGCCATGCTCGACCTGGACCGGGTGAGGCTGGCGGCGAGACCCGCTGCCCGGGCCGCCCGCGGACTCGCCCTGGCCGAGCTCGGCGATCGGCCCGGCGCGAGCACGGAAATCGATGACGCCGTCGCCGAGGCACCCTGGAATGGTGACGTGCTGCTGCGCGCGGCGCGAGCCAAGGCGCTCAACGGCGATGAGAACGCCGCGGAAGAGCTGGCCAGGCGAGCGCTCGACGCTAACGATCCGCGGCTCCTGCATTATCACCGTGGAGTCGCTCTTCAGCTCGTCAGCCACAAGTAGCTCGCGGCGCTGGCCACCCGATCCGCGCGCTCCGCGAGCCCGCCCGGTGCCTAGCTGACCCGGTCCCGGATGTGGGCGGGGAGCGGGATCTCCCCGGGCAGCTCCGGGTCAGGCACCGGCGACCCGAACGTCACGGACATCGGCAGCACCCCGGCCCACACGTCAAGTTCGTAGTCTTCCGGCTCGTCCTTGGGCATGCCCGCCCGGATCTTCACCGAGGCCTCGGTGAGGGGGAGGGACAGCACCGCCGTGGCGGCCATCTCCTTGGGCGTGGGCTCCCGGACGGCCGCCCAGCGGCCGGGAATGAGGTGGTCGGTGATGAGCCGAAGCGCCTGCCAGCGCTCGTCGCTGTCCCTGACGATGGTCGCGGTCCCGAAGATGACGGCGCTCCGGTAGTTCACCGAGTGGCTGAACGCTGACCGGGCGGCGACGAGTCCGTCCATGTGCGTGACGGTTACGCAGACGCGCTGTCCGCCGGCTGCCCAGAAGGCCCCGTTGGCCGACGACCCGTGCAGGTACAGCGTGTCGTCAGCCCGCGCGTAGGCGGTGGGCAGCACCACCGGGGTGCCGTCGGACACCACGCCGAGGTGACAGATCAGGCCAGCGTCGAGGACCGCGTAGAGGGCGCCGCGATCGGCCTGGCCGCGCTCACGGTGCCTGCGCAGGGTGGTGCGCTCGGTGCTGGAGAGCGGCGGGCTGGACAAGGGCGTGGTTTCAGTGCTCATGATCCCGTAGCCTAGACGGCAAGTGGACTGGCACGAAGAGCCACTTCTGGAGAAGTTTCGATGACCACTTTGCCGTCTGGCCTGCCCGTCGTGGTGGACCGCGCGGGCGCGGCGCCGCTCGCGGTCCAGATATCGGCCCAACTCCTGGAGGCCGTCGTCGGCGGAGCGCTGCGCGCGGGCGACCGGCTGCCCTCCAGCCGTGACCTGGCGACCACGCTCGGCGTCAGCCGGACCGTGGTCACAAACGCTTATGCCCGCCTCTTCGCCGAAGGCTGGCTAGAGGGCCGTCACGGCTCGGGCACCTACGTCGCCGACGTCAGCCAGCCGGCCGTGAAGCACGGTCCCGGTTCCGCCCCGGTTGACGTTGAAAGTGATCCCGAACGGTACAGTGTTGCTCCCAATCGCCCCATTACCCTTCCGTACTCGCCCGTTGCCCCGGGACTGATCGATCTGCAGCCGGGGATCTCCTGGGCCGAGGGGATCGAGCCCGCCGTCTGGCGCCGCGCCTGGCGGGAAGCGGGCAGGCACCTCCCGTCCCGCTGGCCCGATCCGTACGGCCTGCCCGAACTACGCGAAGAGATCGCCGCCTACCTGCGCCGATCCCGCGGCCTTGCCGTCACCCCGGCGCAGGTCCTGGTCACCCAGGGGGTCTCGAACGGCCTCGCGCTGCTGGCGGACGCGCTGCTCACCCCGGGCGACAAGGTCGGCGTCGAGGAGCCCGGTTTCGCAACCGGGCGTGCGGTCCTGCGCCGGGCCGGGGCGCGGATCGTGTCCTGCCCGGTCGACGCGCACGGCATTCTCCCGGAGGGACTACCCGGCGATCTCAAGCTGCTCCACACCACCCCGGCCCACCAGTACCCGCTCGGCGGGCGTCTCCCGGTGAGCCGCAGGCAGGCGCTCATCGCGTGGGCGCGGGCCACGGGGGCGCTCGTGGTCGAGGACGACTACGACAGCGAGTTCCGCTACGACGTCGGCCCGCTGCCCACGCTGTACAGCATGGACCCGGAAGTCATCGTCTATCTCGGCACCGCGTCGAAGGTCCTGGCCACCGCCTTCGGTGTGGGCTGGCTGGTCGCACCGCCCGCGCTGGTAGGCAGGCTGGCTGACGTGCGGCCGCTGCTCGGCATCCGCCTGCCGGAACCGGTACAGCACGCCATGCTCGCCCTGCTGCGCTCGGGCGACCTTGAGCGCCATGTCCGCAAGATGCGCCTGGAATACGCCCGCCGCCGGGCCGCGCTCGTCAGCGTTCTGACTCACGGGGACCATGCTGACGGGGACCATGCTGACGGGGACCATGCTGACGGGGACCATGCTCACGGGGACCATGCTCATGAGGGCCAGGCTCATGAGGGCCAGGCTCATGAGGGCCAGGCCGACCCGGACCGGGACACCGCCGCCGGCGTCCGGCGCCGGGGCAGACGCCGTTCCGGCTTCTCGGCGACACGGCCGGCATGCACCTGGTGCTTGAGCTGCCAGCCGAATACCCCGCCGCCCGCCTGGTCGCCGCGGCCGCCGCCCGCGGCGTCGCGATCTATCCGCTCGACAGATACTTCGTCGGCCCGCCCACGCTGAACGGCGTGATCCTCGGCTACGGCACGGCCACCCTCTCCCAGGTCCGCCGCGCCGCCGCCCAGCTAGCCGATCTCCTCACCAGCTTCCCCTAGGCGGGGCTTGCCGGAGACGTTCCTCGGGGAACCTCAAGACGGTGGATGTTTTTGCACACTGGAGGGCAATGCCACTTAACATAAGTTGATCTTGGTCGGCCGGCGCGACCCAGGAAAGGTATACCGAATTTTGGTTGGACAAACTGCCGCAAGTCGGGCCGGTTTCCGACCAAAATTCGGTATACCTCTGTGATGAGGCACTTTCAGGCCGGGCACGACAGGGCCGACCTCGGCTGCGACTGGGACAACAGTGTCTGTAGCTGCGTGTGATCCCTCTGGGGCTAAGGGGAAAAATTGTCTAAGCGGCATTGCACTGGAGGGTGCAAAAACATCCACCGCACCGGCGACCGCGTAGTCGGCTTCGCTTACGACCCCCCGATGAGGCGAAGGGCCTCGTCCTTGCTAAGCGGGACGGCGGCTTGTTCCGAGAGTTCCATGACCGCTGCCTTGACATCCGTGAGGAGGCCCTCGTTTGCCATGATGTCCAGGGTTTCCTCAAGCGATTCCGCATCGCCCGTGCTTACAGAAAAGGCCACGGGTCGGCCAGGATCTGAAATCGATGCCACCCGCTCAGTTTACGGACCGCGTTGCCGGCGGCTCTGTCCGGTCAGGTTGACGCGGTGGGCTGATACGTGAATGGTCCACTTGCGTGCATGGGTTTTAGCCGACGGTGGCTTGTGCCGTCGGCTGCCGGGTCGGCTGGGTCAGGCGGCGTCTTCCACGGTGACGTGCTTGCCGAGTGCCTCGAGGCGGGCGATGAGGCGCTGTGCTTCGCGCTCGGGGTCGGCGCGGCGGTCGAAGTAGCCCGAGCCGAGGTCGTCGTAGGGCTTTCCGCTGGTCAGGACATGCCAGATGATCACGAGGATCGCGTGGGCGACGGTGAAGATCGCCTTGCCCTTGGCGGTGGCGGACCGGTAGCCGCCGTTGCGCATGACGTGCCGGTGGCAGAGCGACTTCAGGTAGCCCTCGTGGCGGACCGCGGCCCAGGCGATCTCGACCAGCACGGGCTGGAGATAGACGTTCCCGTGCCTGGCGCCGGCCGGAGCGCCGCTTGCCGGCGGACTCGTGGTTGCCGGGGCAGAGCCCAGCCCAGGACGCCAGGTGCCCAGCGGTCGGGAAGTGATCCCGGGGCGAGGGGCCGATCTCCGAGATCACCGCCGCGGCGGACAGGAAACTGATCCCCGGGATCGTGATCAGCAGGTCGCGGGCGGCTCGAAACGGCTGCATCATCGCCTCGACCCGCGCCTCAAGCTCGGCGATTGCCTTCTCCAGGTAGCCGATGTGGTCCAGGTGCAGGCGGCAGAGCATCGCGTGATGCTCGCCGAACCGGCCCTCCAGCGCCATCGACAGGTCCGGGATCTTGCTCCGCATCTTCCCCTTCGCCAGGTCCGCCAGTACCGCGCCGCGCCGCTCCCCGTCAATCAGGGCCTCGATCATCTCCCGCCCGGACTTCGTCGCGATCGAGGAGGCGACCGAGTCGATCTTGATCCCCGCGTCCTGCAGCACGTCACCGAGCCGGGCAATCTCGCTGACCCGCTGCTGGGCAACCTTCGCCCGGTAGCGGACCAGGTCCCGCACCGCCTTGACCCCGGCCGGGGGAATGAAGCTGCCCCGCAGCAGCCCGCACTCCAGCAGCTGCGCCAGCCACTCCGCGTCCGCCAGGTCGGTCTTGCGCCCCGGGACGTTCTTCACGTGCCCGGCGTTGCAGACCAGAACCTGCTCGAAATCACTCTCCATCAGCGCGTGGTAGACCGGCATCGAGTAAGACCCGGTCGCCTCCATCGCCACGTGCGTGACACCCTGCGACTCCAGCCACTTCGACATCTCCCGCAGGACGCCGCAGAACGTCCGGTAGGTCCGCCTCTCCGTCTTCCGCTTGTCCCTGCCCTTGCCGGGCACCCGGACCGCGACCGCGATCTCGTCCTTGCCGACGTCGACCCCGGCGCACCGCTCGTAAATAACCTGCATGACCGCCTCCCTGGCAGACCCTCGCAGCCAGGCGCGCGCGCTCCCCGCGGAGCCGCCCCTGAGCAAAGAAGCTGATACACGCGCTCGCAGCGCAACCGGGGGCACCCGAAGGCGAGGCGGCTCCAGCGTCAATCTAGTTGACGGCCTCAACCACTGGCCAAGCCCTACCGACGTCAGCGGGAAACGCGCACGCTGACCCCATTCTCATCCCCGGGAGCGGTCACCCGCGACCATCAAATCTAGTTGCTTCTGCCGGTGAGCGCGACGGTGACGCCGACGCCGATCATCGCCAGGCCGCCGGCGCCGCCGACGAGCGCATACCGGCGCGGCGACTGGGCGAACCAGGTGCGGACCGCGCTGGCCGCCAGGCCCCAGGCGATGTCGGAAGCGGCTCCGAGGCAGACCGATACGAGGGCAAGCAGCAGCATCTGGGCCGGGACGTTCCCGGCGTTCCGGTTGACGAACTGGGGGAGGATCGCGCCGAACAAGATGAACGACTTCGGGTTGGTCATGCCGACGAGCAGGCCGTCGCGCAGCGCCCGCCAGCCGTCGCTGGGGCCGTCCGCCGGTGCCACCGCCGCGGCGAACGAGTTCCGGTGCCGGAACGCCTGGACGCCGAGGAATATCAGGTAGAGCGCCCCGGCCAGCTTGACCACGGTGAACACCTGCGCGGAACGCTGCAGCAGGGTCCCGAGTCCGACCGCCACGCACGCGGCCACCACGTAGTTGCCCGCCGCGTGCCCGGCGGCGGTCGCGACCGCGGTCCGGCGTCCGTGCGAGAGCGCGCGCCCCACCACGAACAGCACCCCTGGCCCGGGAATCACGATGATGACAAGCGACGCGAGCGTGAAACCGATCAGATGACCCGTCGAGACCATGTTGCCATTGAATCAGGCCAGGTGCCGGCACTGGCCGGGGGACGCCCCGGGAACCCCGCCCAGGTGTGAGCCGGTGCGCAACACCACCTGGGCGGAGAGGCCCCGGATATGACCCATCGGGTCCGGCGGCTAGCGGCTACCAGCGGCCGCGGCTCGGTCCGGACTCGGGCGCCTGCCCGTAACCGGGCGATTGGTTGCTCCCCGCCGCCGGCCCCGTCGCCCGGGTAGCCGCCGCGGCCGGGTAGCCGCCGCCCGCCACGTTGGCCGGCGCCTGAAGGGACCTGGCCCGGGCGCGGTCGCGGAAGAACTGGACCACCATAAGGACCGGCAGCGCGAATACGTAGTAGAAGAGCACGTAGTGGCCGCCCTTGAAGGCGAGCAGGAGATAGAGGCCGTAGACGGTAAACCCGGCGCCGAAGATGAAGTTCAGCGCCTGCCGCCGCTTGGCGTAGTTAGCCCGGACAAACGCCATGGCCAGCATCGCGATACCGCTAGCGATCAGGAAAAATACATAAACATGGAACATCTCTGATTACCTCTTCGTCCAGGCCCGGCCTCCCGTTCACCGGAAGGCATCACATTCGACCATGACGGATCGGGGCAAAGTTGGTGATTAGCGGCGAATGTTGCCGATTTGTGCCTCGACGTAGAAGAACTTCATAGAATTCTGTTCAGAAAGACATCTCAGGTAAGTCATGTGACTTCTGAGACAGTTCATCCCGATGTCCATCGTCTCGGAAGTCGCGCCGCCCTGACCTTGGCTCCCTGTCCACCCTGGCTCCCTGTCCAGCCTGGCCCGCGCCCCGGCCCTTGTAGTCGAGATCGCCGCGAGGCCCCCGATGAACAGGTCCACGCCGAACTTGCTACTGGCGGCGGGCGGCGGTTTTATCCGGATATATCCGAGATGAACCCTATGGCCGGTTCTGGTTGGCCGGTAAACTTTGCATAGCACGTAAATTCGGATCGCGCCACGCGAGCTTTATTCACGTCTTGCGCAGAGTTTACGTCTTGTGCGAAATTTACTCGACGAGCCAAATAGCGCAACAATCCCAGCGGTGGCACTACGGCACTGTCGGCATTCTGGTCACAGTCGTGCAGGGACCAGGACCGGTGCATCGAATGAACCCGTCAAGGCGGGCGGGCTGTTGGGTCAGAGGGTGCCGAGCGCCGTGCCGAGGGCGCTGATCGCGCCGGACAACACGGTGACGGCCTGGCCGGTAATCTGCCCCTGCGACTTGGCCTGCGTGTACTGCTGGACGAGCTGCGAGTACTGCTGCTGCAGCTGCTGTGAGTTCTGGCCCGGCGACGGGAAGAGCAGCTGCTGAAGCTGGTTGAACATGTTCTGGCCCGCCTGCTGCGTCACCTGGCCGTCGCTGACCCCTTCCTTCAGGTCGCCGACCAGAGCGCCCGCCGCCGCGGCGGCCGGTCCAGGCGCCGTCTGGCTGGCCGCGGGGGACGGGGCCTTGCTGGTCTCGGCGACCGCCTGGTGCGCGGGCGGTGAACTCGGCCCGGCCGCCGGCCCGCCGCCGCCGGACCGGCCGGTCATGAGCACGACCGTGAGGGCGATGAGCGATGCGGCCAGCGCGGCGGCGAGCGCGGTCTCGACCGGCCGGCGCTCGCCATCCCCGGCCCTGCCGTTCCCGCCGCCGCCCGGTCGGCGGGGCGTCGAGCACGGCGGTGCCGCCGTTCCCGCCGGAGCCGTACACCGGGAGCAGGTCGGCCCGTGCCGCGGTGGCGTCCGGGGGCCTGGCGGCCGGATCCTTGGCCAGCAGCCGCGCGGTGATCTGGTCCAGTCTCGGCGGCAGGCCGGGGCGCCACGCCGATGGCGGGCCCGGATCGTCATGGACCTGCCGGTAGGCGAGACCGACCGCCGAATCGGCGGTAAACGGCGGCCTGCCGGTGAGCATCTCAAACAGCACGCAGCCGAGGGAGTAAAGGTCGGACCGCGGGCTGGCCGGCCCGCCCGAGGCCTGCTCGGGTGACAGATAGGCGGCGGTGCCGAGCACGGTCCCCGTCGCGGTCCCCGCGCGGGTGCCGTCGACCCGGGCGATGCCGAAGTCCAGGATCTTGACCTCGGAGGCGTTTATCACGATGTTGGCGGGCGTGATGTCGCGGTGCACAAGACCGGCCGCGTGTGCGGCCGCCAGGCCCTCGCAGACGGCCGCCGCGACCGCGACGGCCTGTCCCGGCGGCAGAACCCCGGCTTCGTCAAGTACCTGGCGCAGCGTGCGGCCGGCGACAAGCTCCATCACGATGAACGGCGTGCCCCGCTCTATGCCACAGTCGAACACGGTCACCAGCCGCGGATGGCTGACGGCGGCCGCGTGCCGCGCCTCCCGCTCGAACCGGGCGAGGAAGTCAGCGTCGGTGGCGTGCTGCGGGCTGAGGATCTTGACCGCCACCTCGCGGCCCAGCGTCTCGTCCCTGGCCCGCCATACCGTCGCCATGCCGCCAGTGCCCAGGACCGTTAGGAGCGTGTAACGGCCGCCAAGCACGTCAGGGTCTGTCAGCGCCATGACCATCCACTCGCATTTCTGGCTAACTGTCGGCTGCCAGCTAACCACGCAAGCGACGTCCGCGTGCCCTTGATGTGCCGGGGGAAACGGAAATTACGGTGCCGCTCCCTGACACCCGCGGGCGTTGCCTGCCGGCCGGTGCCTCCGGCCGTCGCCGCGGCCGGGTGCGAGGCGGCCTTGCGCTCGTGCTCGTCGAGCCGGTCGGTTGCGGTTTCCTGACCGGCTACCTGGGCTGGCCTGCGCCCGGTCATTGAGATTGGTTGCACCTGATTAGTGAAACCACCACTCGTAGTAATAGGACGTAGCCCGGGAGGCGGCTGTTAGCGGGTTCCGCTTGTGAAGAGGGACGTCCTCCTGGTGCGGTAGTGCGGGCTTGGTTCGGGATAACGAACTGGATCTTCCGAACGGGTCCGGGTTCCACGTCGCCCGTCTCAGCCGCCTGCGGCGGGCGGCCGGACTTCTGCAATTGCACAACCGGCACTTGCCGTATACCGCGTATGTGCGCATGCGCCCGCGCTTATCATCTTCCTTATGTTGTCGACCGGTTCCGCTCCCTGGTGGCGCGCGACCAGCGGTTCTGGCGCCGTACCGGCCGGGCCTGCGATGACAACCCTTAGATCGCTGGTCGCCTACCTCGCATCGATGATCAGGTGCACCGGCATCGCGTACATCATCTTCCAGACCGTCATCTGGCGGTCGTTCTACAGTCAGGCGCCGTGGCGCCTAGCGGCCCCCGCGCTGGCCGTGGCCTGGTCGGTGATGGCGATGGCCTACCTGCGCAGGCGTCGGCCGTCTCCCCTTGTCGCCTGCGTGGATTCCGCCTTTTACGTGACGCTGGCCCTCGCCGCGCAGGCGTGCGTCCCGCCCGCCGTCCGTGACGGCCCGCTCAGCTGGCTCGTCATCGCCATGTCGGGCCAGCTCATCGTGCCCGCGTGGTACGCACCGGGCGGGCTCTCGGTGCTGCTGACGCTGACCTCGCCGCTTGCCTACTGGGTCGGCGCCGCGCTGCGGCCGCTTACGGATATGCGGACGATGACCGGGGCCGCGATCTTGCTGTTCGTCGTCGGTCTGGTGCACATCTGGGGGCGACGGGCGCTCTACGGCCGCGCGGCCGTGGCGGACGGCGACGTGGATCGGGCCGACCAGAACGCCCGGGAGCAGTACGCCATCCTGTGCCGGAACATAGAGCGCCGCGAGCATGAGCGCCTGCTGCACGACACGGTCCTCAACACGCTCACCGCCTTGGCCAGGGGAAGCAGCGATGCGGCGGAGGCGGTGACCAGGTGCCGGCAGGACGTGGCCCGGATCGAGGCCGCGCTCGGCAGCGGCGATGACCTGGCCGCGGATTCGGCCGGTGCCGTCGGTGAACTCGCTTCCGGTGACCTGCGGAGCGAGGTGCGGGCCGTCGTTGCCGATATGCGCGCTCGCGGGCTGACCGTTCACTTTGACGGCGACGCGGCGGTCGCGATGGCCGTCCCGGCCCGGGTCACCGCGGCGATCTCCAGCGTCGTGCGCGAGGCCCTGTCGAACGTGGCGGCACACGCGAGGACCGGAGAGGCCTGGGTCACCCTCCAGCACCTGACCGACGAGGGGCCCACGGCGCCGGAGGGGAGTGCCGGCGGCCCGGGCCGCCTGCGCGTGGTCGTGCGCGACCGGGGGGCCGGATTCGACCTCGCCCGCGTCGACCGGGCCCGGCTGGGCCTGCGCCGGTCCATAACCGAGCGCACCGCCGAGTGCGGCGGGCAGGCGTCGATCTGGTCAGAACCGGGGCTGGGCACGGAGGTGTCCGTGTCTTGGCCCGCTCCCGATCCGGCCCGGTCCGTGCCGGCCGACCGCGGGCTGGCCGACCCTGCACTGGCCGACACTGCGATGGCCGACACTGCGATGGCTGACCGTTGGATCGTTCCTGAGGGCCCGCCGTGGTAAGCCAGCACAAGGTGGTAAGCCCGCAGAAGGTGGCCAGGGACACTGCCGAAGTCGGCCTGACGCGCCTGATGAGAACGCTTGCGGTGATCCTGCCGTCCCTCGCGCTCCTCCAGACCGTGGCCAACGCGCGTGATTACCGGCAGCCCGCCGTCGCGATCGTGGTCTGGCTCGCGGTCCTCGGCGCCGGCCTCTGGCTTGTGCCCCGGCTGCGCACCGGCGGTCTCGCCGCGGGGGAGACCGCGGCGGCGATCGCGGTCGCGGTCGCGGCAGTGGCCGCGATCGGGGCAGCGCACCGCACGCACATCACCCCCGGCAGCGTTGACCTGGCCATCCTGGGCACGGTCTGGCTGCTTCTCCTCATTGTCGTGAGCCACTCGGCCCGGGTCTGGGTTCCGGTCTCGCTGCTCGTCTTCGCCATGCAGGGAGCGCTGCTCATCCGGGAACAGGGGCTGAACCTGCTGAGCCTGTCTCAGATCGGTGGAGCCGGCTACATCATCGCGACCGCGCTGATCGCGTTCGCCACGCTGCTGCCGACCCTGGACGTTCACGCCAGCATGGCTGCCCGGCAGGCATCCCTGGCCAGCAGATCGGCGGCCGAACAGGCCGCGGCCGCCGCCATCAGGCAGGAGCGCGGCAGCAGGCTCGCGGTGCTTGAACGGGAAGCCCTGCCGCTGCTGCGCGCCGTCGCCGACGGGACGCTCGACCCCGCCGACCGGGACGTCGCCGAGCAGTGCGCCAGGCACGCGGCGGTCCTGCGGCAGGTTCTCACCGACGGTGCGTCCGGCGGCGAACTGGTGGCCAGGCTGGAGCAGGCGCTGAAAGACGCGGCCGGCCGCGGTCTGCCGGTGACCATCCAGCTGATTGGCGACCTGGGAACCCCAGCGCCGTCTATCGCTCGTGCGGTCCAGGCCACGGTGGACGCCGTGCTCCGCGCGCTTCCGCCGCATCAGGCGGTGCTCACCGTGCTCGCCGCCGGCGGCGACGTCGAGCTGTACCTAATTTTCAGCGCGCCAATGCGCGCGGCACCCGACCTAACGCGATTCGCGCTTGACGTTCCGGCCGCTGCGCGCTGGCACGCCGAATTGAGCGCGACGGAAACGGGCGGGGGAACAGACGGGGGATTTCTTGAGGTCAGCTGGCGGAAGGACGGTGCTGTTTGACGGATGTCATTGATATCGCGGCCGTGGATGACCACCCGATCATCCTGGAGAGCGTTGCCACGTGGGTCAGGTCGGACGAGGGCGATATCCGGGTCGTCGCTACCGCGGCGACCGTAGCGGAATTGCTCGCCGGGCCCGGCCGCCGTGCGCACGTTGTCTTGCTCGACCTTGACCTCGGCGACGGAAGCACCGCCGAGGGGAACGTGGCCGCCATCCGCGCGACGGGCGCGACGGTGCTGGTGCTTTCGGCGTCCGACCGGCCGGTGGTCGTCCGGGCAGCGATACAGGCCGGGGCGCTCGGGTACGCACTCAAAAACGAGCAGGCCGACCAGATACGTGCCGCGATCAAGGAGGTTGCCGCAGGCAGGGACTGGATTTCGCCTCGCCTGGCCTACATTTTCGCTACGGATGACGCGCCGGACAGGCCGACTCTCAGTAATCAGGAAAGGCGTGTGCTGCAACTCTACGCTACCGGTCTGCCGGCGAAATCCGTGGCCAGGAAGATGGGTATCGGCGAGGAAACCGTCAAGCAATATCTGGGACGTGTGCGACAGAAATACACACTTGCCGGTCGGGCCGCACCAACCAAATTGGAGTTGTATCATCGAGCAGTCGAGGACGGACATCTCCCACCCCCCTCCTTAACCAGCCACCCCCCTCGGTTAAGGAGCCGGAAACGCCCGTCCTCGGCACCCTCATTTCCCATAACCAAAGTACTTTCAGTCGGCGGCTGTGTCATGACACCCTTTCGGGGGTCATGGCCCAGCCGTTGTCACTTAATAAGCCCTGACCAGCAGGATCGTCGCCCCTGGCGTCATCGCCGGATCAAACCGTCATGATGGAAGATGCGTTGTCCGGGAGTCGGGAGGGGGCTGGGCAATGACACGTTCAGGTGGCGGCCGTCGGCTCCGGCGGGTCGCTGAGCTGGTTCGTCTTCGACTGCGCGGCCATCGAGGATATCGACTACACCGCCTACACGGTGCTTTCCCGCGCGGTGGAAATCGCCCGGCAGCGGCACGTGCGCTTCGCGCTGAGCACCGTCATTCCCCCGGTGCGGCGGCAGCTGGACGGTTACGGCATCAGCAAGGACCTGGACCCTGATGACTACTACGAGACCCCCAGGGACGCCCTGGCCGCCTTCCACGCCGCGACCGGTCGCGCGGTCGACAGCGCGGGCGGTGACATCAGGCCCCCCTGAGGCTGATCGCATGACAGCGCGGTCGAGGCCCAGAGCGGTGAATGTTTTGCGGCGGCGGCGCGGCCCATGATCGGGTCAATTAAGCAGGTTATAACCTGCTTAATTAACCCGGAAACCCGAAAACTTTGGCGATCATGGTGCCGCCTGCCGCCCGCCGTAGGCGGGCGGCGGGAACCGCGCGGTTCTTAAATCAACGGCACCGGGGCGGGGTTGGCAAAACATCCACCGCGGCGCCCGTGCCGGTTAGGCCGGTCCGGTGACGGACCTGCGTACGAGCGTGACGTCGTCCATGACCGCCTCGTTGGCGATGGAGGAGATCGTCGAGCCGCTCTGCGTCGGGTCGATGGCCCGGATCTGCAGGCTGGTCTGACCCCCGTGGAACTTCGGCGCCGTGACGTCGATGACCAGGTGGCAGTACTGGGCCCGGCGGTAGGCGGACCAGCCGGTCACCGGGTCGGGCTCCGAGCTGGTGCCGCCGCTGCCGATGCCCCGGGACGTCTCGCTGCCCCACACCTCCAGGGGCGGCGTCCCGGTCCCGGTGGTGGCCATATCGCCGCCGCCGCTGGTGCCGAACCAGCCGGAGGTGGCGGTGGCCGCCAGCGACTGCCCGCCGCCGCCGGTGCAGATGTAGGTCGTGCCCTGCGTGACCGGGTCGATCGTGCCCCCTGGCGGTACCTCGGCCTGCACCACGTTGTTGCGCATCGGGTAGATGCGCTCGTAGAGGTGGTTGTGGCCGTTCACCACAAGGTCGACGTCGAAGCGGTCGAAGATCGGCTGCCACACGTACAGGTCGCCGCCGTCGGAGCCGGGGCCGCCGCTGCAGTACGGGCAGTGGTGGAAGAAGACGACGATGAAGTCGACACCCGAGCGGGGGTCGCGGTACTTCGTGAGCTGCTCGATGAACCAGATTGTCTGCTGCCCGCTGGTGTACCCGTTGTTGACGGTGTCGAGGGCGGACACGTCGCTGTCGTCGAGACCGATGACCGCCACGTTGCCGTACTTGAAGCTCTGCACGACCTTGGAACCCGAGCCGGCGTTGGCCCGGTTGGCGCCGAGGTGCGGGAACCGGGCGAGAATCCCGGCGAACCCGTTGTCGGTGAGCGGCTCCACGTCGTGGTTGCCCATGCCGACCATCCACGGAATCGACTGGGCCGCGCTCGGCCCGAGTACGCCGAAGTAGCTGTCCCAGGCGCTTGGGGTGTACGCCTCGGGAATGCCGACGCCCTTGTAGGTGCCGTCGTCGGCGGCGTAGGAGAGGTCACCGGCCACGATGGTGAAGTCGGGGCTGAACGACGCGATGCTCGCCATGATGGGCGCGGAACTGGTGGTGTAGGAGTTCTCGTCGCCGGTGGCGCAGAAGCGGAAGTCACGCACGCCGGACTTGCCGGTACGGAACGTGGTGTCGGGGCCCCAGGTCTTGCCGTCGTTGCTCACCGAGTAGTGGTAGGTGGTGTCCGGCTCAAGACCCTGCAGCAGGGCGTGCTGGTAGGCGGTCAAATCAATGTTCGAGGCGGGCGCGTTCGTCGGGGTCGGCACAAGGTCGCTCGTCGCCTCCGCGAGGTGGCCGTACTCGCTGGTCCAGCCCCAGCGCACCCTCGGCCTCGGCACGTTCGCCGCCGTCTCGTAGGCGCCGGCCGACCAGGAGACGTGCATTTCGCTGGCCGGGTCGGGCCCGAGGGCGATCCACTGCGGCCCGGCCGGGCTGGCCGCCGCCGAGGTGTCGGTGAACTTGCGGGTCCAAAGCATCGGCCCGGCGACCGCGAGCGCCCCCGCACCCGCGCTGCCCTGCAGGAACCGGCGGCGCGAGTAGCGCTTCCGCAGGTAATCATGCATATCCTGGGCGGACATGTCCTTGACGAGCCGCTCAGGAATCTCTCCATAAGGGGTTTGCATGGGACCAGCTAAGGAGCACGGCATGAAGCGCGTCATGCCGGTAATTGAAGCCCGCACGTCATGCGGGCTAACATTCGTTTACCAGTATCGGTACCGCTACTGAAGGTTTTACTGCCCTTGAACCTGTAGGTGAAAATACTTAAGGCGCTGGTGACCGCCGGAGCTGGGGTGCAGTCGGAGCCGGGGTGCAGCCGGAGTCGGAGCCGGACAAGCCGATGCGGCCATAGGCGGGCGGCGTGCGACTCGGTATCGTTCCGGACATGACGATCCTGAACGGAGCCGGCGCGGTCATCACCGGCGGTGGCGGCGGTATCGGGCGGGCGATCGCGCGCAGGTTCGCGGCCGACGGCGCCCGCGTCGTGGTGAATGACCTGGACCCGGCGGCGGCGGAGGCGGTGGCGGCCGAGATCGGCGGCCTCGCGGTTCCCGGCGATGCCGGGACCGAGCAGGGTATCGACGCAGCTCATCACGTCGGCCACGCGGGTTCCTCGGCGAGATCGACATCTTCTGCTCGAACGCCGGGACCGGGGCGGGACCGGGCCGGAGACCCCGGACGAACTGTGGCAGCGGGCCTGGGAGGTCAACACGCTGGCCCACGTCCGCGCGGCACGGCTGTCTGCTGCCCGGCTGGCTGGAGCGCGGCACGCGGAACCTTTATCGTCACCGCGTCGGCGGCCGGCCTGCTGACGATGCTCGGCGCGGCGCCGTACTCGGTGACCAAGCACGCGGCGGTGGGTTTCGCGGAGTGGCTCGCCGCGACCTACGCGCACCGCGGGCTGACCGTGCACTGCGTCTGCCCCCAGGGGGTGCGCACCCAGATGCTCGCCGGATCGGGCCGGGCGGGCGACGTGGTGCTGGCCGACGCCGCGATCGAGCCCGAGCAGGTGGCCGACGCGCTTGGCCGCCGCGATGGCCGACGGCAGGTTCCTCGTCCTGCCGCATCCCGAAGTCCACGATTACTACGTGGATCGCGCCACCGACACCGACCGCTGGCTGCGCGGCATGTCGCGGCTGCAGCGGCTGATCGACGATGAGACAGCACAAGCTTCGCAGGCAGGAGAGACAGCGTGAAAGCCTGGCAGCTGAGCCGGTACGGCGAGCCGGAGGACGTACTGGAACTCGCCGAGGTGCCCGCGCCCGGCCCCGGCCCCGGCCAGCTCCTGGTGCGGGTGCTGGCCGCCGCCGCGAACTTCCCCGACGTGCTGCTGTGCCAGGGCACCTACCAGGTCCGCCCGCCGCTGCCGTTCACCCCCGGCGTCGAGCTGTGCGGTGAGGTCGTCGAGACGGGCCCGGAGCGTGACCGGGTTCGCCGCCGGCGACCGGGTGATCGGCGGTGCGGCGCTGCCGCACGGCGCGTTCGCCGAGTACGCCCTCATGGACGCGGCGCGCGCGTTTCCCGCGCCCGCGGGCTCGACGACGCCGAGGCGGCGCCGTTCCTCGTCACGCTACCAGACCGGATGGTTCGGGCTGCACCGGCGGGCGCGGCTGCGGGCGGGCGAGACGCTGCTGGTGCACGCGGCGGCCGGCGGCGTCGGCAGCGGCGCGGTCCAGCTCGGCAAGGCGGCGGGCGCGCGGGTCATCGGCGTGGTCGGCGGCCCGGAGAAGGCGGCGGTGGCCAGCGAACTCGGCGCGGACGTGGTGGTGGACCGCTACGCGGAGGACTTCGTCGCGGTCGTCAAGGAGGTCACCGGCGGCAGGGGCGCCGACGTCGTCTACGACTCGGTGGGCGGCGACGCGTTCCGCAGGTCCACCAAGTGCATCGCGTTCGAGGGCCGGATCGTGGTCGTCGGCTTCGCGAGCGGTGACCATCCCGTCGGCCGCGCTGAACCATGCCCTGGTGAAGAACTACTCGCATCCTCGGCCTGCACTGGGGCCTGTACGAGCGGGTCGACCCGGACGCTGGTCGTCGACTGCCACGCCGAGCTGACCCGGCTCGCCGACAGCGGGGCTGATCCGCACGCTGGTCACCGAGCGGCTGCCGCTGGCCGACGTGCCCGACGGCCTGCGCCGCCTCGGCGCGGGCAGCACCACCGGCCGGATCGTCTTCCAGCCCTAGCCAGGACCGGCCCGGGGCAGGCCGCCGTCGCAGCCGGTCAGAGTTCGATGCGCGCGCCCATGATGACCGTGCGGTCGCGGGGGA
The DNA here is from genome assembly GCA_963785645.1 of uncultured Actinomycetota bacterium. GTDB lineage: Bacteria > Actinomycetota > Actinomycetes > Streptosporangiales > Streptosporangiaceae > Trebonia. Next base: position 243,124 of record CAWAWG010000006.1, on the reverse strand, counting down.
GCTGGAAGTACTCGGCGGCGTCGGCGGTCAGCCGGGTGGTGGCGAGGAACAGGCGCTTGCGCCACGCGGCTCATGCCCGGCGTGTTGCCGCGGCGCACCTCGATGGTGGACAGGAAGTAGGAGACGCTGCTGCACGTCCAGCAGCCCCTTGCTCGCCCGGCTTGCGGATGAGCGGCAGCAGCGCGGGACGTCGGGCGTGTCCATGTAGCCGAAGCGGGCGGTGACGTGGTAGATCCGGTCGTCCTTGTAGCCGAGGTCGTCGATCTCCAGCCGCTGGCTCGCCGGGACGTGCGGGACGCGGCAGCGTCTCGATGGCCAGGATGATGACGTGGTCGTGCAGCACGTGGTTGTGCTCGACGTTCGCCCGCAGGGCCAGCGGCGCGGTCGCCTTGCCCCGGTTGAGGAAGACCGCGGTGCCCGGCACCCGCGGCAGCGGCGGCTTGCTTGGCGTGCAGCTCGTCGACGAACTCGCGCAGCGACCCCTCGTCGTGCTGCGCGCTGCCGGCTGACCAGCTGGCGGCCCTTCTGCCAGGTGGTGAGGACGGTGAACACCAGCGAGGCCGATGGCAGCGGCAGCCAGGCGCCGTGCGGCAGCTTGGTGAGGTTGGCCGCGAAGAACAGCAGGTCGATGGTGAGCAGCACGGCGGCGCCGGGCAGCGACGAGCCAGAGCGGCTTCTGCCACTGGCTGCGGACGATGTAGAAGAACAGCAGCGTGGTGATGGTGATCGTGCCGGTGACCGCCACGCCGTAGGCGTAGGCCAGCGCGGTCGAGGTGCGGAAGGTGAAGACGAGCGCCAGCACCGCGACGCACAGCGCCCAGTTGATCCAGGGCACGTAGATCTGGCCGACCTGTTCCTCCGAGGTGTGCGTCGATCCGCAGCCGCGGCAGGTAGCCGAGCTGGGCGGCCTGCTGGGTCAGCGAGAACGCGCCGGAGATGACCGCCTGGGAGGCGATGACCGTCGCCGCGGTGGCGAGGATCACCATCGGGATCCGCGCCCAGCCGGGCACCAGCAGGAAGAACGGGTTGGCGATCGCGGCGGCCGGGATCGCGACAGGACGAGCGCCCCCTGGCCCAGGTAGTTGAGGATGCAGGCCGGGAAGACGAGCGAACAGCCAGGCCCGGGTGATCGGGCCGCCGGCCGAAGTGGCCCATGTCGGCGTACAGCGCCTCGGCGCCGGTGACCGCGAGCACCACGGCCGCCAGCGAGAAGAACGCCGTGCCGAAGTGCCCGAACAGGAACGCGACCGCGTAGGTGGGCGACAGCGCCTTCAGGATCGTCCGGGTGGCTGACGATGCCGTGGATGCCCCAGGCGGCGATGACGGCGAACCAGACGGCCATCACCGGCCCGAACAGCCGCCCGACCGCGCCGCGTGCCGAGCCGCTGGATGAAGAACAGGCCGAGCATGATCACGCGCCGTGATCGGCAGCACGATGCTGCCCACCGACGGCGCCGCGACCTGCACGCCCTCGACCGCCGAGAGCACCGAGATGGCCGGGGTGATCATGCTGTCGCCGAAGAACAGCGACGCGCCGAACACGCCGAGCAGCGCGAGGATCACCGCCGTCCGCCGTCCGCTCGGCGCGCCGCGCCTGCCGGATCAGCGTGATCAGCGCCATGATGCCGCCCTCGCCGTCGTTGTCGGCGCGCATCACCAGCAGCACGTAGGTGACCATGACGATGAGCATCACCGCCCAGAAGATCAGCGAGATGACGCCGAAGACGTTCTGCGTCGACACCTGGACGCGGTGCGGGTCGGACGGGCTGAAGACCGTCTGCACGGTGTACAGCGGGCTGGTCCCGATGTCGCCGAACACCACGCCGAGCGCACCGAGCTCCAGGGCGCCCCGCGCGGTGCCGTGCAGCTTCATTCCCCTCTTCGGTTCCGTCACGGTCCCGCCAGTCGCGGCGTCAGACACCATGCGGCCGGCCTTCCGATGCTGATCGTTACGAAACGCAGCTGACACCCCACTGGTACCCCCGACACGCGTTATGGAAGCCCGTCACTTTATCGCGGTAAGGAGTAGTTCTGGAGGTAGGGGCTGGCTATGGCGGTAGTGCGCTGGCCGATCCGGTATGTCAGGGCCGCGGCGACCCGGATTGCTCCGGCCGCAGCAGCAGGCAACTGCTTTGCGCGGTGACGTAGACCTTGCCCGCGGCGTCGGTGATCCGGGCCTCGGCGAGCGCGGTGCGCCGGCCGAGGTGGACGACGGTGCCCTCGGCGGTGATCGGGCCGGTCTCGACCGTCACCGGCCGCAGGAACTTCACCGACAGGTCCAGGCTGGTGTAGAACTCGCCCGCCGGGAGCGTCGTGTGCACGGCGCAGCCGCAGGCCGAGTCGAGCATGGTCGCGAACACGCCGCCGTGCACGGTGCCGAGCGGGTTGTAGTGGAACTCCCTGGGCGTCAGCCGGAACTCGGCCCGTCCCTCGCCGAAGACACGCCGTCGAAGTCCAGCGCGCGCATGATCGGCGGCGGCGGGATCGTGCCCTCGCGTGATCGCGGCGAAGAACTCAGCCCGCTCAGGCCCGCCGCGGCGGCGGCCATCGCCATCGGATCGGACCAGGAGAACGTGCGCTCGCGCGGCCGCGTGTCCGGCTGCTCGGTCATCGGGCTCCTCTCGGTGTCGGCCAGTCTCGACTGGCCCGGCTCGCTGGCCCAGCTAGAACATCTGGGTTTCTCTGAGCAACAGGGTTAAGTCAGGGACGACCTCGCACCACCGAGCCACAGCAGCCTGACGCATCCGCCGATGCGCCGCCGGGCCGTTAGCGCTTACGACAGCGACACCTGCTCGATCGCCAGCACGCTCGCCCTGGTCGGCGACCGCTGGACGCTGCTCGTGCTGCGCGACCTCGCCAACGGCGTACGCCGCTTCGACGAGCTGGCCGACACCTGGGCATCGCGCGCAACGTGCTGTCCCGGCGGCTCGCCCGCGCTGGCTGGAGGCCGGACTGATCAAGCGCACCGCCTACCAGGAGCCCGGCGCCCGGCGAACGGCACGAGTACCGGCTGACCGGGCCGGGCGCGAGCTGATGCCGATCCTGCTCGCGTTCATGGCCTGGGGCGACCGGCACCTGGCGGGCCCGAGGGCCCGCCGGCCGTGGTGCGGCACGCCGACTGCGGCGCCCGCGTCAAGGTCACGCTGACGTGCGAGGACGGCCACGAGCTCGGCCGACCGCCCGAGGCTCGGGGTGGAACCGGGCCCGGGCAGCCGAATCCGCTCGCAACCGGCGGCGCGCTTATCCTGCTGCGCATGAGCGTTACCGCGCCCGCGCGGCCAGTGCCGTCCCGGCCCGCGCCGTCATGGGTGGTGGCAGGCCCGCCGGGTGCGGGCAAGACCACGATCGCCCGTCTGCTGCTCGCCCGGCTCGACCCGGTGCCGGCGCTGCTCGACAAGGACACGATGTACGGACAGTTCGTGGCGGCGACCCTGAAAGCGGCCGGACGTCCGCCCGGCGAGCGCGAGGGCCCGTGGTACGACGAGCACATCAAGGTCCACGAGTACGCCGGAATGACCGCGACCGCTCGCGAGATCCGCTCCTACGGCTGCCCGGTCGTGCTCTCGGCCCGTTCACCCAGCAGATCCACGATGCGGAACGCTGGCGGGCGTGGGTCGAGAGCCTCGGCGGCGAGACGGTCCGGCTGGTCTGGGTCAGGTCAGACGCCGCCACGTTGCGCCAGCGGCTGACCGTCCGGGCATCCGGCCGGGATTCCGGCAAGCTCGCCGATTTCGCCGCGTTCACCGCCCGCATGCGCCTCGACGACACCCCCGCCGTCCCGCACACCGTCATCGACAATCGCCTGACGTCCCCGCCAGCCTCGAAGACCAGCTAGCCGCGCTGATCGCAACCAGCGCGGCTTAACCGGCGATGCGGCATTCGCCGCAAAGCGAGCGGTCTCGCCGGGCGGAGCGAATCCGCCGGCGAGACCGCCCGCTTAGGGTCTCAGGCGCCGGACTGGTGATGATGATGGTGCTGGCCAGGCGCGGTCCCGCCTGGCGCCGTCCCGCCCGGTGCGGTACCGGCCGGTCCCGCGGGCGCTGCCGTTGATCCGGTGCTGTCCCAGGTCACGGTGAACGCGTTGCCGCCGGTCAGTGCGGACGGGGTGGCGAGGGTCACGTTGGCGCCGGACACCATGGTCAGCGAGGAGGCGTTCTCGTTGCCGATGGGCTGGTTGTCGGCCGTCGCGTTCGTGAAGTTCACGGTGCCGAAGTTCGACAGCGGCAGGACGGTGCCGTCGCTCGGCGCCTCCGCGATCACCTCGGCCGAGCCGAGTTGCGCCGTGTTCGAGGTCTGGTTCGTGGTCTGCGTCCAGTTCTGCGTCGCGTCGGTCAGCGTCAAGGTGAACGAGCCGCCGCCGTTCGCCACCACCGAGGCGCTCATCGCGTCCCCGGGTGCCACGGGGTTCTGGTAGAACACCGGCGCGTTCGGGAACATCTCCCACCAGCCGGAGTACGCAGCCGCGCCGTTGCTGCAGTCGGCCTCGGTGCCCGTCTGTTCCACCGAGTTCGTTCCGTCGCCGTCGAGCCCGACCCAGAAGCTGGAGAAGGTGTTCGTCGCCCCGCAGGTCACCGTGGGCTGGGTCCAGGAGGCCGACACGTTCGTGAACGTTCCCGGGGTGCCGGCGGCGGCGTAGCCCGACCAGTTCGCGCTGCTCATGGCGGTCGCGTTGGCGGTCGAAGTGGCGGTCGGGGTTGCGGTCGGCGTGGCTGCCGTCGATGTGGCCGTCGGGGTGGCCGGCACCGTGGCCTGAGGAACCGTGGCCTGAGGACTCGTGGACTGGGGAATGGAGGGCAGGGCAGTCGTGGGCAGGGGAGTCGCGGACTGTCCGCCGGCGGGCGTCGTGTCCTGTGCGTCGGCGGGCGTCCACCCGGCCGGGCCCGGCATCATCATGTAGCCGCCTCTGCCCCAGCCGCCGGCGCCCTCATGCGTATGGTGCGCGGCGTTGGCCGTGTCGACCGTGCGGCCGCCGTGCGCGGTCACCACGTAGCCGATGGCGATCACCGGGATACAGGCGCCCGCCGCGATCAGGGTCAGCCGCGTGGCGCGCGACGCGGGGCGCCGCCTCGAATTACGGCGTGTATTGCGGGAATACATGAAATCTGCCTTCCTTTCCTCGGCGCTCGGCGAAAATCCATGGCATATGCAGGTCACATAGCTGATCTGGCGAAGCGCCCGATCTGTCCAGGAAGAACATCCATAGTTATAGATTAGAGATATGCGGTTCTTGCGGGCAGCCACGCAAGAACCGTGCAAGAACTCCGTAACATCCAAGGTTCCCGCTTGACCTCCGCGCCATGCGCTGGTCACGGATAGGTACCCAGGGCCGGCGGCGGGTACCGGTTCAGTGGACAGCCCGGCAGTCAGCCGGACTCGTTCGGGATAATTCAAAACAAAGAACTAAGAATCGCCAGATTGATCCGAACGGGTCCGTGGTTCCCGTGACCGGCCACCCCTATCTCTGGCGGTGGTCCGTCTGTTTTCGGCTGGCGCTGTGTTTTCGGGTCGCACGGGCCACATGACAGGAATGAAATCTGACGGGGTGGTTTCCTTGGCGCTCGTCATGGGAGAGATCCGGTATGGGGCGCATCGAGGTGGGCACGGCGGGGTGGACCGACAAGACGCTGATCGCGTCCGGCTGGTACCCGCCGGACGCGATCAAATCCGGAGAAGCGGCTCCGGTACTACGCGCGGCAGTTCCCGCTGGTCGAGGTGGACTCCGCCTACTACGCGCTGCCCGCCGAGCAGACCGCCGCGGCGTGGGTGGCGCGGACCCCGGCCGGGTTCACCTTCAACATCAAGGCCTTCAGCCTCTTTACCCAGCACCCGACCCCGGTTCGCACGATGCCGGCCGACCTGCGGGAGGCGGTGGCAAAGGCGGGTAAGGACCGGGTCTACCTCAAGGACGTCGATCCGGAGGTGACCGGCCAGGCCTGGGAGCGGTTCCTCGCCGCGCTCGAGCCGCTGCGCGAGGCGGGCAAACTCGGTGCGATCCTGTTCCAGTTCCCGCCCTGGTTCCCGATCTCGCGGTCGAACAAGGAGTACATCGTGGCGTGCGCGGAGCGGGTCGCACCGCGGCGGGTCTGCGTGGAGTTCCGTAACCGGACCTGGATGACCGACGACAACCAGAAGGAGACCCTGGAGTTCCTGTCCGCGCACGATCTCCCCTACGTCTGCGTGGACATGCCGCAGGGGTACCCGAACTCCATCCCGCCGGTGCTCGCCGCCACGAGCGACCTGGCGGTCATCCGCCTGCACGGCCATTCCGACAAGTGGGAGAGCAAAGACATCCAAGAGCGGTTCGGTTACCGCTACGACGACGAAGAACTGGTGAAGTGGGCCGGCAACGTCCAGCGCCTGGCGCAGGACGCCGCCGAGACCCACGTGGTTTTCAACAACTGCTACCGCGACTACGCCCAGGTTAACGGTCAGCGGCTGGCCGAGCTCATCGGCGCCGCCTGACCAGGGCGCCAGGTAATTTCTAGTAATGCCAGGGAAAACGCTCCCAGACGGGCTCGCGCTTTTCCAGGAACGAGTCCCTGCCCTCCGCGGCCTCGTCGGTCATGTAGGCCGAGCCGGGTGGCCTCGCCCGCGAAGATCTGCTGACCGACAAGACCGTCGTCGATGAGGTTGAACGCGTACTTCAGCATCCGCTGGGCGGTGGGGCTCTTGCCGTTGATCTTCGCCGCCCAGTCAAGCGCGGTGCGCTCCAGGTCCGCGTGCGGCACCACCGCGTTGACCATGCCCATCCGGTGCGCCGCCTCGGCGTCGTAGGTGTCGCCGAGGAAGAAGATCTCCCGGGCGAACTTCTGGCCCACCTGACGGGCGAGGTAGGCGGAGCCGAAGCCGCCGTCGAAGCTGGCCACATCCGCGTCCGTCTGCTTGAACCGCGCGTGCTCGCGGCTGGCCAGGGTGAGGTCGCAGACGACGTGCAGGCTGTGCCCGCCCCCGGCCGCCCAGCCGGGCACGACGCAGATGACCACCTTGGGCATGAACCGGATGAGCCGCTGCACCTCCAGGATGTGCAGCCGTCCGCTCCGCGCCGGGTCGATGGTCTCGCCCGTCTCACCGTCGGCGTACCGGTACCCGTCCTTGCCGCGGATCCGCTGGTCTCCGCCCGAGCAGAAGGCCCACCCGCCGTCCTTCGGCGAGGGGCCGTTGCCGGTGAGCAGCACGCAGCCCACGTCGGAAGACATCCGGGCGTGATCGAGCGCGGTGTAAAGCTCGTCAACGGTGTGCGGGCGGAACGCGTTGCGGACCTCGGGGCGGTTGAACGCTACCCGGACGGTGCCGGAGTCAACCGCGCGGTGGTAGGTGATGTCGGAAAAGGAAAAGCCGTCAACCGCGCGCCACCGCGCCGGATCGAAGATCTCGGAAACCTTCTCAGAAGCCATGGCCCCTATTGTGTCCGACCCGACGCGGACCACTCAGTTGGTAACCGTGATCGTCGGCGCGTGCTCGTACCAGCTAGCGATCAGGGATGAGACCTGCGTACCCGAGCTGAAGTCGACGCGGAGCCAGTCCGTGCCCGACCACGTCTGCACGGAGTAGCTGGCGTCGGGCACGGCCGTTATCAGTTGCACACTGGTGGCCGTCACCTGCAGGGTCACGTTCCCGCCGACCATCGCGTAGGCGCGGACGTCGCCGTCGGAAGCCGAGGCGGAGGCGGAAGCGCTGGCTGACGGCGCCTGGCCGGTCGGGGTCGCGGACTGGTAAGTCGCGCTCGGGAGCGGCTGCGCGGGCGATGTCTCTCCTGCGTCCGTGGTTGTCTTGGCCCTCGGGGGCCGGTCGGCATTCCCGGCGTGCGGGATCGCGGCCGGCTGCGTCGCGGAGGTTGGGGTCGTGGAAATTGGGGTCGCGGAAGGCGAGGACGTGACGGACGGAGTAAGCACCGCCGCGTTGAGCACGGGCATGCCCGGCTCCACGCCGGCATTCCTGATCACGACATTCGCACCGAGCAAGGCGACGCAGACCGCGATGACTGTCCCAGCCATCCAGGCCGCGAGGCCGAGCAAGAGCCTGACCATATGGACAATCATGCCGCAATTGTCACCTTACATACGTAACGTTCAGATTATGGCCCGTGTGCTTATCGTCGAGGACGACTCCTACGTGCGTTCTGCGATGGTCGCTGAACTCACCCGCCGCTCGCATGCCGTCCGCACGGCAGGCACGGCGCTTGACGGCATCAGGGAGGTCAGCAACCATCCGCCGGAAGTCGTCGTCCTCGATCTCGGCCTGCCCGACCTCGACGGCAGCCAGGCACTCAAGATGATGCGCACGATCACCACGGCGCCGGTCATCGTGGCCACCGCCCGCGACGAGGAGGCCGAGATCATCCGGCTGCTGAACGACGGCGCCGACGACTATGTGGTGAAGCCTTTTTCCGGCGAGCACCTGGCGGCCAGGATCACCGCCCTGCTCCGCCGGGCGTCCCAGGGAAACGTGCCGACCTCGGTCGTCGCCGTGGCCGGCTTGAGCATCGACTCGGCCAGGCGCGAGGCGCTGCTCGACGGTCGGCGCCTGGAACTCTCCCGTCGCGAGTTCGACCTGCTCGCGTACCTGGCCGCGCGGCCAGGCACGGTGGTGTCGCGCCGGGAGCTGCTCACCGAGGTATGGCATCAGTCCTATGGCGACGACCAGACGATCGACGTGCATATCTCGTGGCTGCGCCGCAAGCTGGGCGAGACCGCCGCCCGGCCCCGTTACCTGCACACGGTGCGCGGCGTCGGCGTGATGCTCGACGCCCCCGGTTTTGACCTCCGTGATGACAAGCCAGGTAACAAGCACGGTGACGATGAACGCAGCGACGGTAAACCCGGCCATGAGGGCACCGAGGGGGAACTCGGTCAGGACGACGCTGGCGCTCGTCTCGGCCGCGGTCACGTCGATGGTGGCGATCGCCTTCCTGATCCCGCTGGCCGTCATCGTCCGGGATGTGGCCCGGGACCGTGCGTTCACGTCCGCCCAACTGGCTGGCGCGGCGATCGAGCCGGTGCTCAGCATCACCACCGACCGCTCGACCCTGGAACGCGGCATCGTCAGCACCCCGGTGGGCGCGGCCGGGCAGCTCACGGTCTATCTCACCTCCTCGGCCAGTGGTGCGTCGGCCGGCGGTGCGTCCGCCGGCGGTACGTCAGTCGGGGGGCCGCAGCGCGCGAGCGCCGCCGAGCTGCGCGTGGCGACCACCGGGGCCAGGGCCTTCATCGCCTCCGTCCCCGGCGGCTACGACGTCCTCCAGCCGGTGGCACTCGGCGGCGGGCGGCTCGCGGTCACCGAGGTCTACGTCCCCGCCGCCCAGGTTTCCCGCGGCGTGGCCGCGTCGTGGGCGGCGATGACGGGTGTCGCGCTAACCCTGATCGCCGTCTCGGTGATCGTCGCCGACCGCCTGGCGTCCCGCGTCACCCTGCCCGCTCAAGAGCTGGCGGCGGCCGCGGCGATGCTCGGCGACGGCGACCTCAGCGCGCGCAGCACGGAGCGGGGGCCCGCCGAACTGGCCGCCGCCGGCCAGGCATTCAACCTGATGGCAGAGCGCCTTAGCGCTCTCATCACGGCGGAGCGGGTGATGGCGGCCGACCTGCCGCACCGGCTGCGCACGCCGCTGACGGCACTTCGGATGAACGCGGCCGCGCTCGGGCCGGGACGGGCCGCCGACGACACCAGGGTCGCCATCGACCGGCTGGAGGAGCAGGTCGACCTGATCATCAGGGCCGCGCGGCGGCCAGGACCGGATGAGCCCTCCGGCTGCGACGCCGCCGAGGTCCTCATGGACCGCTTCGAGTTCTGGTCCGCGCTCGCCGAAGACCAGAGCCGCCCGTGCCGCATCACCGGCGCCGACCAGCCCCTTCCCGTGCCCGTGCCCCGGTCCGATCTCACGGCGGCCGCGGACGCGCTGATCGGCAACATCTTCAAGCACACGAGGGAGGGCACCGGGTTCGCCGTCACGCTGCACCGCGGCGCGGACGTGGTCCTCGTCTTCGTCGCCGACGCGGGGCCCGGGATCGCCGACCCGGCCGCCGCCCTGCAGCGCGGCAGCAGCGGTGCGGGGTCTACCGGCCTCGGACTCGACATCGCCCGCCGGGTCGCCGAGTCCACCGGCGGCGCGCTGAAGATCGGCACCTCCGGGCTCGGCGGCGCGCAGGTCCAGATGCGGCTGCGCACCGCATCGCCGCCGCCAGGCGGGCGCCGGGCCCGTAGGCACTTATCGGGTTATAACCGAATTCTTATCGGGCTTATAGGTCCATGAGCCGATCCTTATGGGTTCCTTAAGAGCGCAGGCGGAGGCAAGCGCTCTCGTTACCGTAACGTGACTGTCCCGTTCCCCCGTGAAAGGCACTCGATGTCACGTTCGCGCAGGCGCCGCGGCCCCCTCCGGCCGGTACTGCTTACCGCTGGTCTCGTGGCCAGCGCTGCTGTGGTCGCCTCCGTCGTCCTTGTCGCGCATGGCGATCCGGGGGTGACCGTCCACGACGCGGCCAACTCGGTCGCGCCGATGAAGGCCAGCTATCAGCCGGGCGACAACTGGGGCAGCGGCTACAGCGGCCAGTACACGATCACCAACGCCGGGACCGCTTCCGCCACCGGCTGGACGCTGGCGTTCACCCTGCCCAACGGGACCACCCTGGCCTCGCTCTGGAACGGCTCTTACACCGATAAGGGCGGCCACGTGACGGTCACGAACGACGACTGGGACGCCACGCTCAAGCCGGGCGTGACGGTCACGGTCGGCTTCGAGGCGAAGGCCTCGGGCAAGGCCGGCCAGCCCGCGGGCTGCACCATCAACGGGACCGCGTGCCAGGCCGGTGCCGCTGGCACGGCCGGGACGCCAGCCGCGAACGCGAGCTCCGCGCCGGCAGCGTCCCCCACACCGACCCCGAGCCGCTCGGTACCCCTCTCATCGGGCGGCTCGGCCACTCCATCCCCCGCCAGCTCGGTTAAGTCCACGCCGAGCACCCCGGCCAACGCGGCGAACGGCTCAGCGTCGGCCGGGGCGGCCGGGTTCGCCCCGTATGTCGACACGAGCCTGTTCCCGCCGTTCAGCCTGGTCTCAACGGCCCAGGCGACCGGCGTGAAGCAGTTCAACCTGGCGTTCGTCGTATCCGGGGGCGGTGCCTGCACGCCGGAATGGGGCGGGGTGACCGCCATCGGGGCCGACCCGGTCGCGTCGCAGATCGCCGCGCTGCGGGCGATCGGCGGTGACGTGCGGATCTCCTTCGGCGGTGAGGCCGGCAGCGAGCTCGCCACCACCTGCACGAACGTGTCCCAGCTGGAAGCCGCCTACCAGCAGGTCATCTCGGCGTACGGCGTGAACAAGATCGACTTCGACATCGAGGGCGCGGCGGTGGACAACACCGCCGCCAACGCCCGCCGCGACCAGGCGATCGCGGCGCTCCAGGCGCAGGACCCGGGACTTCAGGTGTCGCTCACGCTGCCGGTGCTGCCGTCGGGCCTCACCTCCGACGGTGACGCGGTGCTGACCGGCGCGGTGCAGGGGGGCGTCAAGATCTCCGCGGTGAACGTGATGGCGATGGACTTCGGCGACGGCGCGGCGCCGAACCCGAGCGGCCAGATGGGCACGTTCGCGATCGACGCCGCCACCGCGACGGATGCCCAGGTCGCGTCCGCGCTCGGCATCAGCGACGCCGCCGCCTGGTCCAAGGTCGCGGTCACTCCGATGGTCGGCGTGAACGACACCAGCGACGAGGTCTTCACGGTGGCCAACGCCCAGCAGCTCGAGGCCTTCGCCGCCAGCAAGGGCCTCGCCTGGCTGTCCATGTGGTCGGCCGCCAGGGACGTCGAATGCCCGGCCGGCGCCCAGGGCTTCGCGTCGGCCACCTGCAGCAGCATCGTCCAGACGCCGCACCAGTTCATGCAAACGCTCGGCGCTTACTAGCCATCCGGCTCACACAGGGGCTACGCCGGCGGGCTTACCGCGAAACCACCGTGGTAAGCCCACCGGCGTACCGGGCAACCCGGGCAGGTGCGTCGCCGGGCGGCGGCCCCCAGGGTTCTGCTATGCAAAATAGTGTGTTGCAATTCTTCTTCCGGTCGCGGTCGGCAACCTAGAGTCGCTGGCAACGGGTCGGCCAGTCGCCCGTCGGAACGGGGCCGGCCGGAACGGAAGGAGGGGTCCGCGTGTTCGATGTCGTGATTCGCGGCGGTACGGTGCTTGACGGAACCGCGGCTCCGGCCTTCCGCGCGGATGTCGGCCTGTCCGGTGGTCAGGTCGCCGCGGTCGGGGCCCTGGCCGACGCGCCGGGTGTGACCGAGATCGACGCGGCCGGACGGTACGTCCTGCCTGGCTTCATCGACGCTCACGTGCACGCGGACGCGGCCGTTTTTGCGGAGCAGATGCAGCTGGCAGCCCTGCGGCAGGGGGTCACCACGCTGCTGCTCGGGCAGGACGGGCTGTCCTTCGCCCCGGCCGGCCCGGCCACGCTCGACTATGTGACCCGCTACTTCGCCCCCGTCAACGGCCCCCACCCGGCGCTGGACGGCGGGGCCGTCTCGGTGGCCGGCCTGCTGGCCGGCTACGACCGCCGCGTCCCGCTGAACACCGGTTACCTGCTCCCGCACGGCACGATCCGCTACGAGGTCATGGGCCCGGCGCGGCGGGCGCCGTCGGATGACGAGCTTTCGCGGATGCGGGCCATGGTCGAGACGGGCCTGGCGGAAGGCGCCGCCGGGCTGTCCACCGGCCTGGAGTACGCGCCGGGCTCGTATGCGGACGTTGCCGAGCTGGCGGCGCTGTGCCGCCCGGTGGCCGCCGCCGGGCTGCCGTACGTCACGCACATGCGCGGTTACGAGGCCTCGGCCGCCCGGGGCATGCACGAGGTGGTGGAGATAGCCCGGCGCAGCGGGGCAGCCGCACACGTGTCTCACTATCACGGCCCGGCCGGGCCGCTCGGCGTGCTCATGGACGACGCCCTGCGCGGCGGAGCCGACCTCACGTTCGACAGCTATCCCTACGTGCGCGGTTCCACCACGCTGGCCATGGTCATCTTGCCAGGCCTGGCTTCCGGCCGCCGACTTCACCGCCACCCTCGACGCGCTCACCGACCCCGGCACGGCCCGCAGGCTCGACGACGAATGGTCGGCCGGGCGGGGCGAGATCTGGGATCGGATCACGCTGTCCCACGTGCCCGCCGACGAGCTGCGCTGGGCCGAGGGCATGAGGCTGGCCGAGGCGGCCCGGCGGGCCGGCCGCGACCCGGCCGTATTCTGCCGTGAGCTCCTGGTGGCGACCCGGCTGGAGACCGGGTGCGTGTTCGGGCACCGGGCCGCGCCAAGCTCCGCGGCAGCGGCGCGGGCGGAGCGGGAAGGGCATACAAAGGCAGCGGCGCACCCAGAGGCGGCGGCCGAGCAGTCGATGCGGGCCCTGCTGCGTCACCCGGCCCAGCTGGCCGGCTCGGACGGAATCTACCGTGGCGGCCACCCGCATCCGCGCGGCTGGGGTACGTTCGCCCGGCTGCTCGCCCGGCACGTGCGGGAACTCGGCGACTGGACCTGGGGGCAGGCGGCCCTGCACATGGCGGGGCATACGGCCCGCCGCTTCCGGCTCAATGACCGCGGGCTGGTCCGCCGCGGGCAGGCCGCCGACATCGTCGTCCTGGACCCGGCCACGGTCGGCGACCGGGCGACCTACGAGAGCCCGCGGGAGCCCGCGGTCGGCGTGGAGCACGTGTTCGTTAACGGAATCCAGGTGCTGTCCGGCGGTGCCCTGACCCAAGCCGCCCGCCGCACGCCCCCCGGCCGGGTGCTACGGCCCGGTTGATGTCGGCCGGACCGGCCAATGACCGCGCACCGCACGCACGCCGGGCCCGCACCGGCGAAGAGTCCTCCATGACCGCAGAACCCCGCATCAGTGAAGAGCCCCGGATGACCGCAGACCCCCGCATCGCCCAAGAACGCCCGATGGCAACCGCATCGCCCCGTAACAACTCGACATCGCTGCGCCGGGCGCTGGACCTGCTCGGCTACGTCCGGGACCACCCGGACGCCGCCCGGGGGCTTGCGCTCACGACCATCGCCGCGGATCTCGGCCTGAGCAAGAGCACGGTCCTGCGGCTTTCCGCACCGCTGACGGACGCGGACCTGCTGCTTCGCGACCGGGATACCGGGTGGTTCCGGCTCGGGCCCGGCGCGCTCCGGCTTGGTCAGGCCTACCTGTCCTCGATAGACCTGCGCACGGTGGCCCGCGAGCCGCTGCGCCGCCTGCTCCAGGCGGTGCACGAGACCTGCCACCTCGTGGTCTACGATCCGCCTGACGTCATTTACATCGACAAGGTGGAGAACGAGCAGACCGTGCGGATGGCGTCGCGGATCGGCAGCCGCGTGCCCGCCTACCGGACGGCCGTGGGCAAGGCGATACTCGCCTGGCTGGGCGACGACGCGTTGCAGGCGGTCATCGGCGCGGGGATGCCCGCCGTTACCGAGCACACCACCACCGACCCCGGGCGCCTGCGCGGTGAGCTTGAGCGGGTGCGGCGGCGCGGGTACGCGGTGGACGACCGGGAAAACGAGCCGGAGGTGCGGTGCGTGGCGGCGCCCATCTTCGACCACACCGACACCGTGGCGGGAGCGCTGAGCGTATCCGGGCTGATCTCGCGGATCTCGCCCGCCCGGGTCCACGAGATCGGGCCGGTGATCATCCGGGCCGGCCTGGAAATCTCCCGGTCCCTCGGCTCGACAGTGCCCGCCAACACGGTGCCCGCCAACACGGTGCCTGCCAACACGGTGCTTGCCAACACGGTGCTTGCCAACACAATGGGGGAGGACTCGTGAAACTCTCGATTCCCGACGGGCGGATCGACTGGCGGACCAAGGGCATCAGGCAGCCCGGCCCCGGCGTGTCCGACGAGCAGTTCGCGGCCGCCGGGCACTTCCTGTTCGGCGGCACGTTCGGCTGGCCGGTCATGGTGGCCAGGCGGTCCGCCCTCGACCACAACATCGCGGCGCTGGCCGGCTTCTGCGCCGAGCACGGAGTGGAACTCGCCCCGCACGGCAAGACGACGATGGCGCCGGCGCTGTTCGAGAAGCAGCTGAACGCCGGCGCGTGGGGAATCACGGCGGCCACCGCCGGGCAGCTGCTCGCCTACCGGACCTTCGGCGTGCCCCGGGCGATGCTGGCCAACGAACTGCTGGACCCGGCCGCCCTGCGCTGGCTCGCCGGGGAGGTCGAGCTGGGCTGGGAGGTGCTGTGCTTCGTGGACTCGGTGGCCGGCGTCCAGGCCATGGCCGAGGCGGCGCGGTCTCGCCCGCTGCGAGTGCTGGCCGAGCTGGGCTACCCCGGTGGCCGTACGGGATGCCGTGACGCCGCGGAACTGACCCTGGTTGCCCGGGCCGCGGCCGCCGCCCGCGGCGTCGAGCTGGCGGGCGTCGCCGCCTACGAGGGCGGACTCGACTCCACGGCGCAGGTGGCGGAGTTCCTTGACACGGTCCGTCACGCCACCACGGTGCTGGCGGAGGAAGGGCTGCTGCCCGAGGAGGTCGTCGTCACGGCCGGCGGCAGCGCGTTCTTCGACGTTGTCGCGGAAAAGCTCGCCGGCACCTGGCTGCCGGGCCACCGGGTGCGGGCCATACTGCGCAGCGGTGCCTACATTTCCCATGACGACGCTCTCTACGCCGGCCGGACGCCATTCAACCGGGTGCCGGGGACGCTGGAGGCCGCCCTGGAGGTATGGGCTCAGGTCACCTCCGTCCCCGAGCCCGGGCTCGCCATCGCCGGGATGGGTAAACGCGAGGCTCCGTATGACGCCGGGCTGCCCGTGCCCCGGCGGGTGCGGCGCACCGACGGCCAGGTGGCGGAAGCAGCGGGCCTGTCGGTCACGCGGTTCAACGACCACCACGCGTTCCTCGCTGTCACCGCGGACGCCCGGCTTGTCCCCGGTGACCTGATCTGCTTTGGCATCTCCCACCCGTGCACGGCCTTCGACAAATGGTCGGTGATCCCGGTGGTGGACGACGAGTACCGAGTGACGGACCTCATCAGGACCTATTTCTGACCGCCGGTTTCTGACCGCTTTCCGACCGTCTGACTGCTGCCCCCGCTGAACTTGCGTCACGCGAGTACGCCACCGCCGGCCCGCTTGCGGAAAGGACTGCCATGACCAAGCACGTCGCTCCGAGCCCGGCGCTTGTCGCCAGCCGGATCGTTGCCATAGTCCGGGGAACCGAAGGACGACATACGGCGGCGGTCCTGGACACGCTGGCTGAGGCGGGCATCCGGTGCATGGAGGTGACGATGAACACGCCCGGCGCACTCGATGAACTGCGGGCCGCCCGCGGCCGGCTCCCCGGTGACGTCGAACTCGGCGGCGGCACGGTGCTCACGGCCCAGGACGTGGACGCGGTGGCCGACATGGGCGGGTCGTTCGTGGTCGCCCCCGACGCACGGCCGGACGTGGCGGATCGGGCCCGCGCCCGCGGGCTTGGCTACTACCCGGGAGCGCTGACGCCGACGGAGGTGGGGGCGGCGTGGGAGCGGGGCGCGTCCGCGGTGAAGCTCTTTCCTGCCTCGCTTGGCGGGCCCCATTACCTGCGGGAACTGCGCGGGCCGTTCCGTGAGGTGCCGCTGGTGCCGACCGGGGGCGTCGGGATCGACGACGCCGGCCGCTACCTTGAGGCGGGTGCCCTCGCCGTCGGCGTCGGCGGTGCGCTGCTCGGTGATGCGCTCGACGGCGGCGCTCTCGCCGCGCTGCGCCAGCGCGCGCTGCGTCTGCTCGCCTCGGTCGCGGAAGCGGGTCGCCGGTGAGCGGCCCGACCGACCTCGTCACCCTGGGCGAGACCCTGGTCCGGCTGGACAGCCCGGTGGCCGGGCCGTTGCGCCATGCGCGCAGCCTTGATCTCGGCGTCGCCGGAGCGGAGTCCAATGTCGCGATCGGCGTGCGGCGCCTCGGCGGCACCGCCGCCTGGGCCGGGCGGGTGGGCGATGACGAGTTCGGCCGCCTGGTGCAGATGACCCTGGCTGGTCAGGGGGTCGACGTCAGCCGGGTGGTGGTGGATCCAGCCGCGCCGACCGCCTTGCTCGTCAAGGAGCGGCGGACGAACCGGCTCACCCGCGTCTACTACTACCGCACCGGGAGCGCGGGGTCCCGGCTCGGGCCGTCCGACGTGCCGGAGGACCTGATCCGCTCGGCGGGCATACTCCACGTCACCGGCATCACGGCCGCCCTGAGCGACAGCGCCCGGGCGGCCGTCGACGCCGCCGTGGACACCGCCCGGTCGGCGTCGGTTCCCGTCTCCCTGGACCTGAACTACCGTCGGGCGCTGTGGACCGCCGATGAGGCCGGCCGGGTGCTGCGGTCCCTGGCCGGCCGGGCGGATGTCCTGTTCGCCACCGAAGCGGAGGCCGGACTGGTGGTGAGCGGCGGGGGAGCAGCCGAGCTGGCCGTCGCCCTGGCCGCTCTCGGGCCGCGTGAGGTGCTGGTAAAGCGCGGCCAGCTCGGGGCCACGGCCTGCTGCGACGGTCAGTTGATCGAGGTGCCGGCGCACCCCGTGACGATGGTGGACCCGGTGGGCGCCGGTGACGCCTTCGCCGCGGCCTATCTAGCCGAACGGGTGCGCGGCGGTGCGGTCGCCGAGCGGCTGGCCGCCGCCGTCGCGGCGGGCGCCTACGCCGTGACGGTGGCCGGGGACTGGGAGGGCCTGCCCGCACGGGATGAACTGGCGCTGATGCTCAGGATCGACGAATCCGGTGCCGCCGACGACGTGCAGCGCTGAGGCCGCGAACTTCAGCCGATAGGAAGGGACCACAATGGAATCCTCCAGCTACGCGTTCGCCGAGGACATGCGCGGCGAGGGACCGGTACCGGTGCTTGACCGGATCCTCGGCTACGGCTGCGACGGGGTGACCGTCGCCGCCGCCTATCACCGGGCCCGTGACGTCACCCCGCACGGCCCGGCGCGGGTGACCCTGCGGCGGGACGGGGTGCACTTTCCGCCGCCGGCGGACCTGTTCGGCGGCCTGCGGCTGGTCCCGCCGCAACAGCTCGACGCAGGCGACGGACTGTTCGCCACCCTGCGCGACCTGACTCGCCAGCGCGGCGCGCGGCTGCACGGCTGGACCGTGTTCCTGCACAACACCACGCTCGGCCTGGCCCACCCCGATGTGACGCAGCAGAACTGCTTCGGTGACCGGGCCGCGCCGGCCGACCTGTGCCCGTCCCACCCCGATGTGCGGGCTTATGCGGACGCTCTGGCCCGGTCCGTCGCTCGTCAGGGAGTGGACACCGTGGTCGCCGAGTCGCTGCACTTCGGGTACTTCCGGCACGGCTACCATCACGACCGGTGCTTCGCCGACCTGGGCCCGGTTGAGGACTTCCTGCTCGGACTGTGCTTCTGTGCGCACTGCCGCGCCCGCGCCGAGGCGGCCGGGGCGGACGCCGGGGCGGCCCGCGCCGCGGCCGAGCGGATCGTGAGCCGGGTCCTCGACGGCGATGCGCCGCTGCCCGGTGGACTAAGCCCCGGCAACCTGCGGGAGTGTGCGGGAGACGCGGTCGCGCGGTACGCGGCGGCCCGGCTTGAGACGGTGACGACGCTGGCGGCCACGGTCGCGCAGGCCGTGGCCGCCGAAGGCGCCCGGCTGGTATTCCTTGACGTGACCGGAGCGCTCAAGGGATATGCCGACGGTCGCCCCGAGGGCAGCCTGGCCTGCGTGGATGCGTGGCAGATCGGCGTTGACCCGGCCGCGATCGGTGCGGTGGTCCCCGGCTACGCGATGCTTGGCTACGCTCGTGACCCGGCCCGGCTGGCCGCTGAGGTCGCCGGCTACCTGGAGCTTCTCGGCCCTGCCTGCGAGCTGCGGGTGACGCTGCGCCCGGGGGCGCCCGATACGCCGTCGGCGGCGGGCCTCGCGGACAAGCTCCACGCCGCTGCTCCCGCCGCCGCCGTGGACTTCTACAACTACGGAATGTACCCGTTCCCGGTGCTCGACCGAATACGCGAGGCACTCGCACAGGTCCGCGGCGGCCCGCTGGCGCCGCGCTGAGCCCCGGCATAGCTGAGCCCCGGCATCGAGGCCGGCGCTAACTGCCGGTGCGCGGTCGCCCGGGGCAGCCAGACCGTGAACTCCGCTCCCGTACCCGGATTGCCGATCGCCGTCACCCGGCCACCGTGGTTCTCCACGACCTCGCGCACCAGCGCCAGGCCCAGACCGAACCGGCGGCCGTTGCTGCGATCGCCCTTGAACCGCTGGAAGATCAGTTCGGCCTGGTCCGCGGGGAATCCGGCACCGTCATCGCGGACGGTCAGCACGATCTCGCGTCCGGCCGGGGCGGTTTCCAGCACGACCTCGATGTGGCCTTCCGGGCGGGTATGGTCCAGGGCGTTGTCGACGAGTGCGCCGACCACGCGGCGCAAGGCGGCGGGTACGCCGAGAACGAGGTGATCGCCGCTACCGCGACGCAGGTCGAGTCCGACCGTCCGAGCCTGCGCGCGGAGTGACTCGGCCGAGACCACCGACTCCGCCACGGTGGCGAGGTCGACCAGTTCGCGCGGCATATCGGCGTCCTCCAGCTGGGCCGACATGAGCAGGTCCTCGATCACCTCGCCGAACTGCCGCGTGTCGCCGATGAGGGCGGCAAGGTCGTCGTCGAGGCCGGATGGCTGCGCCTTGCGGGCAAGAAGTTGCGCGCGGACGTGCAACCGGGTCAGCGGAGTGCGCAGCTCGTGGCTCGCCTCGGCCACGAACCGGCGCTGCCGGAGCAGCGCCTCGCCCAGCGGCGCGACCGCGCGACGGGCCAGCACCTGGCCGGTCGCCAGGGCGGCGACCAGGCCGACGATCTCGGCCAGCGCGAACACGAGGTACGCCAGGTGTCGTTCCTGCCCCTGGTAGCGCAGGTCCATGGCCGCCTGGAGAACGACGGCGCCACGGCGTTCGGTGCGGACGAGATAGGTGTCTCCCGCGATCGTCCGTTCCCCGACCAGCACCGGGCCGCCCGCCGCCACCAGCCCCAGGTCGGAGCGCACCGGCAGCCCGGTCGGCGCGTTCGGCGTACCTTGGAGCACGCCTGCGTCCAGCGTGAACATCCACACGCAGGGCGGGGGGTTTTCGATACTGCTTCCCGCCATGGCGGCCGTGAGGTCGCCCTCGGTGTTCCAGCGCTGGCCGACCGACAGGGCGACGCACATCAGGACGCCCATGAGCAGCAGGGTGCCGGTGATCGCGCCGGCGATCTGCGCGGTGAGCCGCCACGTCGTGCGGCGCAGTTCCCGCTCGTCCCGCTCTTGCGGGGTCAAAGGCCGCCCGCCTGGTAACCGAGACCGCGTACCGTGCGAACGGCACGACGGCTGAGCTTGCGGCGAAGGTAGTGGACGTAGGTGTCGACGACGGAGTCCGCCCGTGCGTCCTCGAAGACCTTGGTCTGCAGTTCCGTGCGGGTGAAGACCATCTGCGGGTGGCTGGCAAGCGTCCGGAGCAGTTCGAATTCGCGGCGGGACAGCCCGACCACCGACCCGTCCGGCATCTGCACCTCGCGCCGCACGAGATCGATCTCCCCGCGGCCGAGCGGCAGGACCCGGGCGGCATCCCGGTGCCTGCGGTGCAGCGCTCGCACCCGGGCCAGGAACTCATCGACGTCGAACGGCTTGACGAGATAGTCCTCGGCTCCGGAGTCGAGCCCGGCGACCCGATCCGCGACCGTTCCGAGGGCGGTGAGTACGAGCACCGGCGTGGCGATCCCGCTGCGCCGGATCCGTTTGATCAGTTCGAGGCCGTCGAGGCCGGGCAGGACCCGGTCGATGATGAGAACCCGGTACGACCTGGTCAGGGCCAGGTGCAGGCCGCGCTGGCCGTCCGCGGCCCGGTCGACCTCGTATCCTTCGAGGGTAAGCAGTTCGTCCAGCATGACCGCGATCTCGGTGTCGTCCTCCACGATAAGCAGCCGTATCCGTGCCGACGCAGCAGTGGACATGCAGTAAAGGGTTGCATAACGACCATGTGATTAAGAGCCCATTTAATTGAACCTTAAAGTACGCCCTTGGCATCCCACGTGGCGCTCTCAGGTGCGGGGCGTCAGCCGGAGGCTTGGCCGAGGCCGGGAGACAACGCGACGCTGACCGGGGCCGCGCGCGCGTCGCGACGGTCCACCCAGCTCAGCAGGGGCGCCGTCATGATCGTGGTGATCAGCGCGACGAGGACAAGGCTGGTGAACAGGTCCTCGCTGGCGATGCCGGCCTGGAGGCCGACGTTCAGCGCGATGAGCTGCATCAGGCCGCGCGCATTCATCAGGATGCCGATCCGCGCGGGCACCGAACCGGATTCGCCCGCCAGCCGGGCGCCGAGCCAGCACGCGCCGCCCTTGGCGAGCACGGCCACCGCGATCGCGGCCGCGGAGAACAGCAGCACGCGGTAGTTGCCGAGCAGCGCGAACCGCGTGTTCAGCCCCGAGTAGGTGAAGAACATCGGTACGAGCATCCGGCTGATCCCGTCCATGGACGGGCCGACGAGGTCTGTCCGGGCGGAAGCAGGCGCGGCGATGGCGACCCCGGCGCCGGCTCTGCACCGGCGGCATGACCAGGCCGATCGAGAACGCGCCGAAGACGGCGTACAGGCCGATGTCGGTGGTGAACCAGGCCGCCGCGAGGACCAGCGTCATCGTGACGAACAGGACCGTCTGCGGCTGCGCGTCCGGCCGCCGCAGGTACCAGCCGAGCAGCGGCCTGATGACGAACACGAGGATGACCACGAGCAGCACCGCCCCGGCGAGGGCCTTGGTGAACGGCCAGAGCTTGGCCGACGCCAGGCTGAGCACGCCCGCCAGCATGATCCAGGCGGCCATGTCGTCGATGCCGCCGCAGGCCAGCGCCAGCGATCCGAAGCGGGTGCCGGACAGGCGGCGCTCGATGATGATCCGGGCCAGCATGGGAAACGCCGTAATGGCCAGCGTCACTCCGATGAACGCCGCCGTGACCCCGACCCGGACACCGGGCATGAAGATCGCGACATGTCCCTGCGCGGCGAAGGCGAGCCCGATGCCGGCCACGAGCGGGACGGTCACGCCAAGCCCGCTGATGACCGACGCGGCCGCGCCAAGCCCCGGCCGCAGGTAGCCGCGCAGCTCACGGCCGGCCTGGAACATCAGGGCGACGAGCCCGAGCTGCCCGGTCACGTAGATGACGGGAAGCAGCGCCTTGGGGAAGAGGTCCGCCTCGATCCTCGGTGCGATCTCGCCGAGCAGGGACGGGCCGAGCAGCACCCCGGCGATCATCTCGCCGACGACCGGGGGCTGCCCGACGCGGCCGATGAGCAGGCTGACCAGCTTGCAGACGATGAGAATGACCGTGGCGGCGAGGAAGAACCGGGTAGTGAGTTCGGCTGGAGACATCGGTTCCTCCGTCAGTGTCCGGCGGTTGCGGGGCGGTGGGTCTCTAGCGGCGCGGGCAGGTACTCCGGGTGGGCCGCGAAGTACCTCCGGCACAGGGCCAGCCGTCTCGCGTCAAACACCATGAAGGTGCCGAGCAGCAGTTGCACCAGGCTCCGCCAGACGTCCTCCCACCGGTCACCGAGCTTCATGAGCGCCAGCCGGTCGGCCGACGGGCCTGCCGGCGCGCCGCCGGAGTCAGGAAGGCCGGCGCCCGGTTGGCCAGCGACCGGGTATGCCCGGCCGAGGACGACAGCGCGAACCGGCGGAGCACCTCACGGACGCATGCCTGCATGCCGACCGGGGCGACCCCGCGGGCCGGGCAGGGCCGGTTGGCGCTTACCCCGAACGGGATGAAGTTCGCCGGCTTCGCGTCTTCCCTCCAGCGCCCGGGATCGAACGACGTGCCCTCGCCGCCGTGAAACCCGAGGTAGTCGAACAGCAGCACCGACCCGGCCGCGATCGGCGGCGTGACGTCGATATCGGCCGTGGTTATCCGGTGGGCGATGCCGAACAGCGGCCAGACCCGCATCGCCTCATCGATCACGTCGGCCAGGTAAGCGTCGTCGTCCGGGTGCGCCGCGCAGCCGCTCCTGCACCACCGGGTGCTGCGCGACGGCCAGCAGCAGGTGGGCCATTGCCTCCGACATCTGCACCACGGCCGTGTTGAAGAACGCGCCTTGCAGGTAGTAAGCCTGCTCGCCGGGGGTCATCCGGGCGGGCAGCTCGAACGGCACCTCGCCCGCGTCGATGCGGCGCCGCAGGTAGCGAGTCAGCCGGTTCCGGCGCCCCATGTGCCGCAGCCGCGTGCACTTGAGCGCGCTGACGACGTCATCGGCATTGCCGACGATCAGCTCGCGGGCGGTTCGCGGACATGGCTCAAGGAACACCAGTTCGTAGTAGACCTCGGCCCACACAGGCATCATGAGGTCACGCAGGCGCCGCGGTTCGTTCGGGATAATGGGTGTGCTGTCGAGGACCCGAGCGGTGCAGCGGGTGACGAGTTCGGCCCACTGCGTCTTGGTGCGGCTGGCCAGGATCGTCCGGGTGGTCCTGGCGGCCTGGTCGTAGCGCGGCCCGGGCTCCAGGTGTTCCTGGTGTACTTCGGGTCCCGGGGCCAGCCAGTACCAGAACAGGTCCGACAGGCCCGCGCCGTGGCTGCGGCCGTTCGCGGCCGGGTCGGCGTAAACCCGCAGGAAGTCGCCCGCGCCGTGCGGGCGTTCCAGGACAGATGATGCCTTCCGCGCCGTTGACCAGTGTGAAGATGGCGCCCCGGAGTGCCACGACCCGCTTGGGCAGCCAGTACGGCAGCGTGCCGGCCAGCGCGGCTGACCGCGCCGGCGGCGGCCAGGCCGGCTATCGTCCGCGTCCGCGCGTCACGGGAACCTCACCACCAGTTCGGGAGTCAGCGCGGTCGTGCCGTCCGCGCCGCACAGCGCGAGAGTGTGGTCGAGTTCGGCGCGCAGGATCTCGAGCACCTGGCTGGCCCCGTCCTGCCCGCCCGCCGCCAGGCCCCACATGACCGGGCGGCCGACGCCGACGGCGGTGGCGCCGAGCGCCAGCGCCTTGACCACGTCGGCGCCCCGGCGGATCCCGCCGTCAAGCACCAGCGGGACCCGGCCGCGGACGGCCGCCGCCATGCCCGGCAGCAGGTCGATCGTGGCCGGGACGCCGTCAAGCTGACGGCCGCCGTGGTTGGACAGCATGATCGCGTTCGCGCCGTGGTCCAGGGCGATCTGCGCGTCGTCGGGATGCAGCACGCCCTTGACCACGATGGGCAGGTCCGTCAGGTCACGCAGCCGCGCGAAGTGTTCCCAGGACAGCGCGGCCGACATCTCGATCGAGCGGACATTGCCGTCGCCGGCCAGGCCGCGCATGTTCTCGCAGCGCATCCCGGCGGGCAGGTCGTGGAAGCCGTTCCGCTCGTTCCGGTCGCTCGCCCCGAGCACCGGGGAGTCGACCGTGACCACCAGGGCGGCGACGCCCGCCCCGCGCCGCCCGCGCCACCAGGGCTTCGGTGACGTCCCGGCGGGGCTGGATGTACATCTGGAACCAGACGTCAGGGGCCGCGTTCCCCGCCGCCTCGCGGGAGGCGGCAACGACCTCCTCGACCGCGACGGTGGCGGCCATGCTGGTGATCAGGATCGTGTCCGCCGCCGCGGCCGCCCGGGCGGTCGCCCGCTCGCCCTCGGGCGTCATCAGCTTGTGGAACGCGGTCGGCGAGAGCAGCACCGGCATGCTCGCCCGGCTGTTCAGCAGCGTGGTCTCCGTCACCCGCTTCTCGTTGCCGCGCAGCATGCGCGGCAGCAGGCTGCAGGCGCGCGAAACCCGCCTCGTTCGCCCGCAGGGTGACCTCGTCGCGAGCGCCGCCCGAGACGTAGTCGAAGAATCCCTATCCAGAACGAGCCGGGCCGCTTCCTCGAAGTCGCGTACTGTAATCGGTCGTGGTGCGGCTGATCCTGGCGTTGTCGGCTGGGTCATGGCCTTGTCCTCAGCGTCCTCAGCGAGCGGCGGCCGTCAGACCGGACGGCTGGTGGGCGGCGAGAAAACCGATCAGCGGATCGCGGTGCGCGGGCTTGTCCCACTCGTTCTCAAGGTTCTCGGCCACGTGATGAGCGGCCACGAGCTCGTACCCGCCTGACCGCTCTTCCGGTAGAGGCGGACGACGGGGTGGAGGTAGGTGGCGTCGAGTGCGTGCTCGGCGTCGTCCTGGGCGACGCGGGCGATGGTGACGTCGAACGGATCCACCTTGTCGTGGTCGGGCCCGTACTCCAGCGTGACCACCAGGACGTCCGCGGTCTCGGCGCCCTCGCCCCCGCCCGCGCCCCCGCCCTCGCTGAGGGCGTCGAGGCCGCCGTCGAGCACGAGGTCGACCGGGACTTCCTCCAGGTAACGCGCCGTGCCGCCGGAGTCCCTGAGCACCACGTCGCCGAGCGCGCCGAACTGCTGATACAGCCCGGAGGTCCGGTTCACCCGGGCGAGCACGGCTTCCGTGACGGCCTCGGCCGACCCCGCTAGCGGGGTCGAGGGCCAGGGAACCTGGTGATAGCGCAGCTCGAGGATCTTCCGCAGCGCGCGGACGCCGTAGCGGAACCCGTGGATGAAGCCGCTCGTGCCGTGCTTGAAGTCCCGTTGCTGGGTCAGCGTGCCTGCCATGTACATGCCGGGGACCCCCGCGGCCTCGTAAGCCGAGGTCAGCCGGGCGAAGCGGTCCTTGTGGACCAGCGCCGGGCGGCAGCTTTCGTGGAAGATGCCGGTGTCCAGGCGGAAGCCGGTGCATGCGATGACCCGGTCGTAGCGCAGTTCCTTGACCACCTCGTCGGCGCGGGAGAAGGCGAAGCGCACGGTGAGCATTCCGCCGGCGTCCCGCTCGATCGAGACCACCGTTCCGTCCAGGATGGCGTTCTGCGACTTGAGCTGGTAGCTGTCGAGGAAGTTGTTGTTCACCGCGCGCAGGTGTCCCACGTAGTGGGTGCGCCAGGCCAGCCGCATGGAGCCCGGTCCGGCCACGTGGATGACCGCCGCCGTCTCGATCAGGTTGTCGGCCGTCTCCAGGGCCGAGTTGCCCTTGCCGATGATCAGGACCCGCTGGTCGGTGAAGTCGTTCGGGTCGACGGACACGGTCGAGTACTGCTCGGCCAGTTCTATGCCGGGAATCGGCGGAATGTAGGGCTTGCTGACGCCGGTGGCCACGATCAGGCGGCGGGCGGCGTGCGTCCGGCCACGGTCGTCGGCGACAGCGAACAGGCCGTCGGCGGTCCGGCTGACCTGGGTGACCGTCGTGCCGTAGTCGACCCGCAGACCGAACCGCTCGGCGTAGTCCGCCAGGTAGCGGAGAAGGTCGCCGGCCGGGGGGAAATACCGTGCGGAATATCGGGTGAATAGCAGGTCAGGGTCCGGCGACAGGAGCGAATTCCAGTCCATTCTGAGGTTGAACTCGGGATCGGGGCTGCCGGTGTGCGGTTTGTTGATGGAAATGAGCTGCCGGTGGCGCGGGAATCGGTTGAAGAACGTGCCGGGGCCCTTTCCTGACTCCAGGACCAGGTAGTCGCGTCCGGCCGTGTCGAGTTCCTGCGCCAGCTGAAGGCCCGCGGGCCCGGCTCCGATGATGAGGTAGTCCACAACTTTGTCGCCCACGTGTGATCTCCCGAGGTATGGCCGGCTGCCGGTGCGGCTCACGCTAGGCGCGAAATCTCAGAGTCCTCAAAGAAACGACGCCGCCGTGACCGCCCGGTGCCTGTTTGCGCAGCCCAATGCGGCAGAAGGCAGACTTGTCGGCTGGCCTTTGCGCTCCGGTCTCCCCGGCGGTCACCGCTTGCGCGGAACCAGGGTGTGCAGCCAGGCCGCGCCGCTAGAATGGCGCGTATTCCGTTGAGTTCGGCGCCGTGCGCGACCCACCGAATGTGAGCGCATGCCGCCCGTGGAGCGCAGTATGGACGGTGGCACGGACCGCGGTGGTGCGGACCGGTCGACGGTCATGAAAGCCAGTGCCGTCGCCGGGCGAAGCACGGGCGACGCGGCGCCGCTCGTCGGGCGGCGCGACGCACTGCTGGCGTTCGGCGAAGCGCTTTCCGCATCGAGCACGGGCGGGTTCCGTTTCCTCGGCCTTGTCGGTGAGCCGGGTGCGGGCAAGACCCGGCTTCTCGGCGAGCTGGCCGGCGCCGCGGCGGCCTGGGAACTGCCCGCACTGTGGGGACGGGCAGCCGAGTTCGAGCAGGAGATGCCGTTCGCGGTGGTGATCGACGCGCTCGATGACCACGTGGAGGCGTCATTGCCCGGCCTGGCCGCGCGGTTGGGCGCGGAAACCTCCGGGCTGCTCGCCACCGCGCTGCCGGCCCTGCGGGCAGCGGCCCCCGGGCCGGCCCGGGCCCGTCCGGCTCCGGCAGCGATCTGACCGGCCGGTACCGGGTGCACCGGGCGATGCGGCGGCTGCTTGAGGAGCTGGCCGGACCGCATGGGCTTGTGCTGATACTCGACGATGTGCACTGGGCCGACAACGCGTCCGTCGAGCTGCTTGACTACCTGGTCCGTCACCCGCCCGCCGGCCGGGTGCTGCTGGCGGTCGCTTACCGCCCGGCGCAGGCCTCGCCCCGGCTCGCGGCCCTGCTCGGCTCGGCCGCCGCCCATGGCCGCGAGGTGCCGGTTGGCCCGCTTACCCCGGCCGAGGCCGAGGAACTGCTCGGTCCGGGTCTCAGCCGGTCACGCTGCCAGGCGCTGCACGAGGCCAGCGGCGGCAATCCGTTCTACCTGGAAGCTCTGGCCCGTATGGAGCAGCGTGCGCAGCTCACAGTGGCCGGTGCCGACCCCGGCAAGCTGCCCTCCATGGTGGAGGCCGCGCTCCAGCTGGAGCTGGCCGGCCTGTCAGCGACCGCGCTGCGGGTCGCCCAGGCCGCCGCGGTGGCCGCCGACGAGTTCGAGCCGACGCTGGCCGCGATCGCGGCCGAGGTAGGCGACGACGACGCCCTGGCCGCGCTTAACGACATAGTCGCGCGTGACATCGTCCGGCCCGGCACCGCCGGGCGTCTGCGGTTCAGGCACCCGCTGGTCCGCCGGGCCACCTACGACGGGGCCGCGGCGGTCTGGCGGCTGGGCGCGCACGCACGGATCGCCGCCTACCTCGCGCAGGTTGGCGCGCCCGCCGCGCTGCGGGCCCACCACGTCGAGCGGTCCGCCCCCTTCGGCGACCAGGCGGCCATCGCCACGCTGCTGGAGGCGGCCCGCGACGCGGCCGGCCACGCACCCGCCACCGCGGCCCACTGGCTGGAGGCGGCGCTGAGAATAATGCCCGCCGGGACCGCCGGTCTCGATCGGCAGCCCGAGCTGCTCCTCGAGGTGGCCAAGCTTCGGGCGGTGAGCGGCCAGCTGGTAGAGGGCCGCGAGGCGGCCCGTGAGGCCCTGCGGCGGCTGCCGCCAGGCGACCACGCCCGGCGAGCGCTGGCGGCGCGGTTCTGGGCGCTGATGGAACGCCAGCTCGACCGCCCCGAGGAGGCGCGCGCGGTCCTGCTCAGCGAGCTGCGGCGAATCCCCGATCCTCAGTCAGCGACGGCCGTGCCGCTTCGGATCCGGCTGGTGGCCGAGAGCCTGATGCGCGGCGACGTCCACGCGGCGCAGGCCGTCCTTGACCTCATACCGGAAAACGCGGACGCCTTCGAGCCCAGCGTCGCGGTCGCGATCGCCGCGCTGCGGGTGATGCCCGCCTACGCCCTGGGCCGGATCACCGACGCGGCCCGCTTTGTCGAAGCGGCCGACCGGCTGGTTTCCGCCGCGCCCGACGACCATCTCGCCGACTGGCTCGACGCCATCGCCTGGCTGTGCTGGACCGAGACGGTGATGGGCCGGCACGGCAGCGCGCTGGCCCATTTCAACCGCGCGGTCGCCATCGCCCGCTCCACCGGACAGGGCTACGTCATCAGCAACCTGCTGGCCGGGCAGGCCCGGGCGCTGGCGATGTCCGGCCGGCTTGATGAGGCGTCCGCGGCCGCGGAAGAGGCGGCGGAGGTAGCGCGGCTGCTCGGGTCCGGCTTTCAGCTTGTCTTCGCGCTCACCCAGCAGTGCCTGGCGCACAGCTGGTCAGGCGATCATCAAACCGCCGTGCGGCTGGGTGAGGAGGCCGCGCGGGCCAGCAACGGAAACGGGGAATGGTCGGGCGCGCAGGCCCAGTACGCACTGGCGATCGCGCTGATCAACGCGGGCCGCCCCGAGGCCGGGCGCGACGCCATGGCGCTGGCCTGCGGCAACTTCAGCCGGCCGGTACTCGATCGGCGCAGCCTGCTGTCGGCCTGCGAGGTAATGGCCGGGGTCGAGGCTGACTGCGGCGACTTTGCCGAGGCGAGCCAGTGGGCCGACCGCGCCGCTAAGGTGGCGGGTCCCGGGCCGGAAGCGACCGCCACGCTCGCCCGCGCGCATGCGCTGCGCGGCGCGCAGCCGCGCGCTGCCGCTACCGCGGCAACCGAGGCGGCCGGGTTCTTCGACGGCGAGGGCCTGCCCATCGACGCCGGCCGGGCCAGGCTCTGCGCGGGCGTGGCGTTCGCCGCGGCGGGTGACGGCGGCCAGGCCCGCGCGGAACTCGCCACCGCGGCGGAGAGGTTCGCCCGGTGCGGCGCCCGCTCGCTGCACGCCGCCGCCCAGCGCGAGCAGCGCAGGCTAGGGGTCCGGGTGCCCGCCGCGAGCCGGGGCGGCGGAGCGCACGGTCTCACCCAGCGCGAACTGGAGGTGGTCAAGCTGGTCGGTGAGGGCTACACCAACCAGCAGATCGCCGGATCGCTGTTTGTGAGCATCCGGACCGTCGAGACCCACCTGGCCCACATCTTCGCCAAGCTGGGCGTCACCACGCGGACCGGCATCCTGAAAGCGATCAACGAGCGTCCGTAACCGGCGGCTAAGCTCCCGTTAAGTACGGTGGCTCCGCTTAAGTCAGTGTTTACCACGATGTGCCGGGCAAGCCGGAGCCTGCACCATGGTCGGGAATGACTGTGAAGCAGGGGGAGGCGAGATGACGGGCCCTATCCCGCGGTACACGCTGGAGGGGGTAACGGAGGCCGACGTGTCCGTGCATCCGTTCCCGACCGACGACGGCCTCGGTCTTAACCTGACGCGGTTCTACCGCGCCCCCTGCGACGATGTCGTCCTGGTCGTCCACGGCCTGACGTCATCCAGCGACCTGTTCATCATGCCCGAGCACCGCAACCTGGTCAGCTATCTGCTGGACAACGGGTTCACCGATGTCTGGGCACTGGACTTCCGGATGAGCAACCGCTTCCCCTACGACGCCGAGACGCACCGGTACACCCTGGACGACATCGCCGACTACGATCACCCGGCCGCGCTGCGCGAGCTGCGGCGGCACATCGGGGACCGCCGGGTCCACGTCGTGGCTCACTGCCTTGGCTCGCTGTCGTTCATGATGAGCCTGTTCGGCGGCCGCCTGCCCGATATCGCCAGCGTGACCTGCAACAGCGTGGCGCTGACGCCGCGGGTGCCCGCCTGGTCACGGCTGAAGCTCATGTTCGGGCCGCCGGTCTTCGAGTACCTACTCGGCCAGTCGTTCCTTGATCCCCGCATCGCCAGCAGCCCGGTCATGACCCGCGACTGGATGCTCGGACGGCTGGTATCGCTGGCGCACCGCGAATGCGACGTCAGCGCGTGCCACATGCTCAGCTTCATGTGGGGGAGCGGCCGTCCGGCGATGTACGAGCACGAGAACCTGCTGCCCGTCACGCATGAACGGATGGCCGACCTGTGCAGCTCCTGCGGGCTCAACTACGACCGGCACGTCGCCAAGATGGTGCGGGCCGGGCACGCGGTGAAATACGACCCAGGCGACCCGCGCCACCGCGACCTGCCCGATGACTACCTGGCGCAGGCGGCCAAGGTGACGACGCCGGTCCTGCTGCTGGCCGGTGACCGCAACCACGTGTTCACCGACTCGAACATCTTCTGCTATCAGCTGCTGTCAAAGATCTCGCCCGGCCGCCATGAGCTCGAGATACTCCCCGGCTACGGGCACTTGGACCCCATCGTGGGCAAGAACGCCCACCTGGACGTGTTCCCGCGGATAGGCCAGTTCCTGAAGCGGCAGGCGGCCTGACATGAACAGGGCAGCCGCCACGTTGTCTGGGTTGTCTGGGTCGTCTGGGTTGTCAGGCGAGCGGGCCGACGTGGTCGTGATCGGGTCGGGCTTCGGCGGCTCGGTGGCCGCCTACCGGCTGGCCCGGGCGGGCCTGTCGGTCGTGCTGCTTGAGCGCGGCAACGCCCACCCGCCGGGCAGCTTCCCGCGCACCCCGGCCGAGATGAGCCGGGCATTCTGGGATCCGCCGACCGGCCGTTACGGCATGTATGACGTCTGGCGCTTCAGCGGCTGCGATTCCGTGGTAGCCAGCGGCCTGGGCGGCGGCTCGCTGATCTATGCGAACGTGCTGCTGCGGAAGGACGAACGCTGGTTCGTCGCGAACGACCCCCTCCCGGGCGGCGGATACGAGTCCTGGCCGGTGACCCGCGCCGACCTGGACCCGCACTACGACGCGGTCGAGCGGATGCTCGGCGCGAACCCCTACCCGTTGGAAGCGCCCGGCTATGCGGCGCCCAAGACCCACGCGATGCGGGACGCGGCGGCGGAACTCGGCCTGAGCTGGCAGCTGCCGCCGCTCGCGATCAGCTTCGCGCCGGCGCCCGGTGCGCCGCCGGGCCAGGGGCTGCCGATCGCGGAACCGGGCTACGGCAACCTGCACGGCCGGCCGCGCAGCACCTGCCGCCTGTGCGGCGAGTGCGACATCGGCTGCAATGCCGGGGCCAAGAACACCCTGGACCACAACTACCTCTCCGCCGCCCAGCATCATGGCGCGGACCTGCGGACCGGGCACGAGGTACGGGCCATCCGACCGGGGCAGGCCGGCGGATACGAAGTGGACTACGTACGGCACGACCGGCAAGACCAGGGACGGCCGGCCGACGCGGCGCCGCCAGTGCGGATGATCGCCTGCGACCGGCTCGTGCTGGCCGCGGGGACCTTCGGCACCACCTACCTGCTCCTGCGCAACCGTCCGTATCTCCCCCGCCTCAGCTCGGCCCTCGGTACCCGGTTCAGCAGCAACGGGGACGTGCTCGGCTTCCTCATCCCGGCCAGGGACCGTCGCCGCCTCCGGCCGCTCGAGGCCAGCCACGGGCCGGTGATCACCAGCGCCATCCGGCTCGGCGACGAGCATGACGGGCCGGGCGAGACCGGGCGCGGCGCCTACGTCGAGGACGGCGGCTACCCGGCCTTCGTCGACTGGCTGGTGGAGGCGGCGGACATGCCCGGCGACACGCGGCGCCTGGCCCGGTTCGCGTTCGAGCGGCTGCGGGCCATGTTGACGCACGCGTACGACACCGGCCTGTCGGCGGAGATTTCCAGCCTCATCGGCACGGATGCGCTGTCGGCCGGCTCGCTGCCGCTGCTCGGCATGGGCCGGGACGTGCCCGAGGGCCTCCTGTGGCTGAACGGCAGCCGCCTGGGCCTGTCCTGGACGGCGGCCGCCAGCGACGCGTACTTCGAGCGGGTACTCGCGACCATGCGCCGCGTCGCCGCCGTGCTCGGCGCTCGGTGCGTGAACAATCCGATGTGGCTGGACAAGCGGATCATCACCGTGCACCCGGTCGGCGGCGCCCCGATGGGGCGCGACCGCAGCGTGGGGGTGTGCGATTCGCACGGCGAGGTGTTCGGGTACCCGGGACTCTACATCGCCGACGGCGCCGTGATGCCGGGGCCGGTGGGCGTCAACCCGTCGCTGACGATCGCGGCGCTAGCCGACCGCATGTGCACCCGGTTGCTTGAGCAGAGGGAGACGGTCATGCCCGGCAGGCCCAGTGAGCGCCCCGCATCGTCGGCAGCGGGGGAGGACAGCGGGCAGCCTAGCGCAGGCGGCACGTCGCTGTCGTTCACCGAGGAAATGAGCGGAACGTGCACGCCGGCAACGGGCGCGGCGGCCCCCGGTGCGGCCGACCATGCGCCGCACGAGCCGCTGGGCTTCCGGCTCACGATCACTGCCGAGGATGTAGAGCACTTCCTCGATGATCCCGAGCACTCCGCCCGGGCTGAGGGGTGGGTTGATGCCGCAAGTCTTGGGGGCCGGCGTCAAGTCCAGCGGGGCTGGTTCGATCTTTTGGTGCCCGACGGCGCACCGGACCGGCGTCTCATGCGGTACCGGCTGCAGTTCGCCGACGCCATGGGCCAGCCCCGCACCCTCAGTGGCCAGAAGGACATCTGGCACGGGGCACTCAGCAGCATCTGGCCCGACACCTCGACCCTGCACTTCCGGCTGCTTGACGGGTACGTAGCCGCCGGCGAGGACGAAGGGGCCCGCACGCTTGCCACGGGTACCCTGCACCTGAGCCCCGCCGCCTTCGCCCGCCAGCTCGCCACCATCCGGGTGGAGGGACCGCACCGCGCCGCCGCCCTGGAGCGTTTCGGCCAGTTTTTCGCCGGCCAGCTGTGGGACGTCTACGGACCCCAGCCCGCCAACGGTTTCGCCGACCGCCTTGCCCGGTCGAGTGCCATCCGCTATGCGTCCATTGACGCACCAGCATTTCGGTCCGCAACCCGGCAAGGTGACGCTCTCGCTCTCCGGGATCAGGAAAACCGCCTGCCAAGCCGCCAGCCGGCCGCTAGCGGGCCGGTTTCGCGGGTGCTGACCGGTCCCGGCGCGCCGAACGAGCATGTCGACCTCAGGCTCACCGATCTGAGCGTCCAGGGCGATGAACTGAGGGGGCAACTGGAGCAGGTACGGCGGATGCTCAAGGAGGTCGAGTAGACCCCCGAGACTCCCGAGTTCTCAGACGCCGCCGGTTAGCGTCACGCCGCCGTCCAGCACCAGGGTCTGGCCGGTGACCCAGCTCGCCTGGTCGGAAAGCAGGAACGCGACGGCGCCCGCGATGTCCTCGGGCACCCCGAGGCGCTTCAGCGGGTAGGTGGCCGCTACCTCCTCCTCACGCCCCTCGTAGAGGGCGGTGGCGAATTTCGTCTTCACCACGGCCGGCGCCACGGCGTTCACCCGGATGCGGGGCCCGAGTTCAACGGCGAGTTCCTCGGTCAGCCGGATCAGCGCCGCCTTGCTGACCCCGTACATGCCGATCCCGGGACTGGGGCGCAGGCCGGCCACCGAGGAGACGTTCACGACCGACCCGCCGTGCTCGCCCATCCACGCGTCCCTGGCCCGACGCATCCAGGCGATCGGGGCAAGGACGTTGACGGCGAGGATCTTGGCCGCGGCCTCCGGATCGATGTCCAGCACGGGACCGTAGACCGGGTTGATTCCGGTGTTGTTGACGAGCATGTCCAGCCGGCCGAACGCTTCGACGGTCCGGGCCACGGCCTCCGCCTGGTGGTCGGCGTCATCGGCCTTGCCGGGCACCGCGATGGCCACCTCCGGCCCGCCGAGTTCGGCCACAACCTCGGCCAGCGGCTCCGCCCGGCGGGCGGTGACGCACACCCGGGCCCCCTGCCGCACGAGTTCCGTGGCGATCCCCAGCCCAATGCCCCGGCTGGCGCCGGTGACGATGGCGACGCGATCCTTCAGCGATTCCATGTGCCTCTTCCGTCCGTCGAGCTCACGGCAGACCGTATCAGGGCACGCAAAGTCAACATCATGAGGATTCCGAACGAGCAGGACCCAACGTGGCCGCGCCCATTACCGCCAACGCGATCGTTACCCCCAAGCTTCACCATCGCCGAAGGCGTCTAGGCCGGCAGCCGGCTGCGCGCAGGCCCTTACGAACCCTGGAAGGTTGGCTTTTCCTTCGCCAGGAACGCCCGCACGGCATTCCCGTGGTCGGCGGTAGTGGCCAGCCGGCGCTGCGCGGCGCCCTCGGCGGCCAGCGAGTCCGCGAACGGGCGCGACATGCCGTCGATAAGCAGTCGCTTGGTTTCTGCGTAGGCGGCCGTAGGCCCGGCGGCCAAGGCGGCGGCGAGTTCCCCCGCCGCCCGGCGCACCTGGCTCGCGGGCACCAGTTCGAACGGCAAGCCCCAGGCGACCGCCTGCTCCGCGCGGAAGGTCGTCGGCCGCAGCAGGAGCGCCCGCGCCCGCGCCATCCCCACGGCCGCGGGCAGCGTCACGGAAAGCCCGGAATCGCAGGTCAGTCCGATGCCAGCGAACGCGGTCCCGAGCACCGCGCCCTCGGCCATGACCACGAAGTCGCAGGCGAGCACGAACCCGAGGCCGGCCCCCACGCAGGTACCGTTGACACCGGCGATGACCGGCTTCGGCATGGTGGTGAGCTCGGTGACGATCGGGTTGTAGTGCTCCCGCACCGTGTCGAGTGCCGTCGCGGAGTCCTTATCGAGGGCCGCTGCGTGCTCAGCCAGATCCTGTCCGACGCAGAAGGCCCGGCCCGTCCCGGTCAGCACCACCGCGCGCACCTGTTCGTCGGCGGCGACGGCGGCCAGGGACTCAAGCAGTCCCTCCTTCACGGCCAGGCTCAGGGCCGGACCCGGCAGGACGACGGTGGCGACGGCCCCGTCCAGTTCAACGCTCACAGTGGTCATGGGTCTTATCTTCCCTCTTACCGTCAGCGGGGCGATGTCCTATTATTGACCGATCGTTCGGAAAATATCTAGCTCGGGAGACCCATGTCGCAGTCAGTCGGCCAGTCCGGTTCGGTCGAGACGATGATGGAGTCCGACGCCGCTTCGCGGATGCTCGGCATGGAGCTACTTGACCACGGCGCGGGCTGGGCCCGGGTCCAATTGACCGTAAGGGACGACATGGTCAACGGGCACAACATCTGTCACGGGGGCGTTATTTTCTCCCTCGCCGACACGGCCTTCGCCTGCGCCTGCAACAGCTGGGGTCCGGTCACCGTCGCGGCGGGCGCCGATATCGCCTTCATCGCGCCTGGCCGCGGCGGCGACCTGCTGACCGCCGAGGCCCGCATGCGGGCCCGCTACGGGCGCAACGGCATCTACGACGTCACGGTCACCCGGGGAGAAGCGCTCATCGCCGAGTTCCGCGGCCGCAGCCACGAGCTAGCGCCGCGCCCCTAGGAAGGTCTACTTGCGCACGCGAAGGCCGTCGAACGCGATGGCGCACACCGCATCAGCCACCGAAGCCGCCGAAGACCCGGAGGGCTCCGGGCCGGTCGAAGCCGGCCGGTACCACTCGACGACCGAGTTGACCGTGCCGAAAAGCAGCCGGGCGGTGAGCCTCGGGTCGATGTCCGCCCTGATGTCGCCGTCCCCTTCGGCCTCCTCGACCAGGCTCGCGACCAGGACGTCGAACGCCCGCCGCCGCGCCAGCGCCTCCCGTTCGACGGCGGTGTTGCCCCGCACGCGCAGCAGCAGGGTGACATACGGCAGCTGCGAGGTAAGCACCGCCACCGCGTCGCGGACGAGGGTCTCAAGCCGCACGATGGCCGGCGCGTCGAGTGCCCGCGCCCGCTCGGCGGCCTCCCAGAGTCCGTCGAGCGCCCGGTCGAGTGCCATCCGCAGCAGCTCTTCCTTGCCGGACACGTGATGGTAGATCCCCGACTTGGCAATGCCGAGACGCTTCGACAGGTCCTCCATGCTCGCCCCGTCGTAACCGCGCTCGTTGAAGACCTCGACCGCGGCCTGCAGCACCGCCTCCAGGTCGTAGCCGGGACGCCCGCGCCGTCGCGGTACCTGGTCTCCGGTGTTCCCGGAGTCCACGGTGTTACCAGAGTCCACAGTGCTCTCAGGGCCCCCAGCATCCGCGGTCATGGCCGTCACCTGCTCCGACACGCCGCGCGACCTCCTACATAGACACCGGACGGTCAAGAGTAGCTTGCTTCATGCCGGGGAGCCTGTACCGTGAGGCGATTTCTTCCGCTCGCGTCTGGCCAAGCCAGTCCCCTTGGAGTAAATTACCGAATGATCGGTATGTAAAGTGAGATCGCAATCGTGAGAACCGAGGAACGCTCATGGCAGTAGTCCGCAGCTACATCGCAGGCCGCTGGTTCGCGCCGGACGGCGGCACCCCGGTCCACGACGCGGTCACCGGCGAGACGGTCGCCGAGGTCTCCTCCGCGGGCATCGACTTCGGCGCCGCCCTCGCCTACGGCCGGCAGGTCGGCGGCCCGGCCCTGCGCGAGCTGACCTTCCACGAGCGCGCCGAGCTGGCGAAGGCGATCGGCCAGCTGCTGCGCGAGCACCGCGACGAGCTGTACGAGCTCTCCTACCGGACCGGCGCGACCCTCTGCGACTCGAAGTTCGACATCGACGGCGGCATCGGCGTCCTGCTCGGCTACGCGAGCAAGGCCAAGCGCGAGCTGCCCAACGAGAAGGTGCTCGTCGAAGGGCCGCCCGAGCCGCTCGGCAAGGAGGGCGCGTTCCTCGGCCAGCACCTGCTCACCCCGCGGCTCGGGGTCGCCGTGCAGGTCAACGCCTTCAACTTCCCCGTCTGGGGCCCGCTGGAAAAGCTGGCCCCCGCGCTCATCGCCGGCGTGCCGAGCCTCATCAAGCCGGCCTCGCAGACCGGCTACCTCACCGCGCAGATGGTGGAGCTGATCATCGACGCGCAGATCCTCCCCGAGGGCGCGCTCCAGCTGGTCAGCGGCGGCGCCGGCGACCTGCTCGACCACCTCGACCGAGCAGGACCTGCTCAGCTTCACCGGCTCGGCGAGCACAGCGAACCGGCTGCGGAGCCACCCGAACGTGGTCGCCCGGTCGGTCAGGTTCAACGCCGAGGCCGACTCGCTGAACATGTCGGTCCTCGGCCCCGACGCCGCCCCGGGCACCCAGGCGTTCGACCGGTACGTCAGGCAGCTGGTCACCGAGATGACCGTCAAGGCGGGCCAGAAGTGCACCGCGATCCGCCGCGCCCTCGTCCCCGCCGACCAGGTCGAGCCGGTAGCCGAGGCGGTCAGCGACGGGCTGGCCAAGGTCGTCATCGGCAACCCGGCCGACAAGGCAACGCGGATGGGCGCGCTCGCCAGCCTCGACCAGCGCGAAGAGGTCCGCCGCTCCCTCAAGGCACTCGAAGACGCCGCCACGATCGTCTTCGGCGACCCGGAGCACGTCGAGCGTGCATCGGCGCCGACGCCGAACGCGGCGCCTTCCTGTCCCCGATCCTGCTGCAGGCGCCAAGACGCCCGGCGCCCGGAGCTCCACGAGGTCGAGGCGTTCGGCCCGGTCGCCACGCTGATCGGCTACCGCGGCACGCAGGACGTCATCGAGCTGGCCGCCCTGCGGCAAGGGCAGCCTGGCCGGCTCGATCGTCACCGAGGACCCGGACTTCGCCCGCGAGGTCGTCCTCGGCACCGCCCCCTGGCACGGCCGCCTCCTCGTCCTCGACGACGACGCCGCTCCCGAGTCGACCGGCCACGGCTCCCCGCTGCCGATGCTCGTGCACGGCGGCCCGGGCCGGGCGGGCGGCGGCGAGGAGATGGGCGGCATGCGCGGCGTCTACCACCACCTGCAGCGCACCGCCGTCCAGGCCAGCCCGCGCATGCTGCAGGCCGTCACCGGCCGCTGGGTCAAGGGCGCGCCCCGCAACCCGACGACGCCCACCCGTTCACCAAGCCGCTGTCCCGGCTGCGCATCGGCGACACCGATCCACGCCGGCCCGCGCACGGTCACCCTGGACGACATCGAGCACTTCGCCGAGTTCACCGGCGACACGTTCTACGCGCACATGGACGAGGAAGCGGCCGCGAAGAACCCGTTCTTCGGCGGCCGCGTCGCCCACGGCTACCTCATCGTCTCGCTCGCCGCCGGCCTGTTCGTCCAGCCCGACTACGGCCCCGTGCTCGCCAACTACGGCATCGACAACCTCCGCTTCCTGACCCCGGTCAAGCCCGGCGACGAGATCACGCGTGACGCTGACCTGCAAGCAGATCAGCCCGCGGGCGGGCGACTACGGCGAGGTCCGCTGGGACGCCGAGGTCACCAACCAGGACGGCGCCGTCGTGGCCGCCTACGACGTGCTCACCATGGTCGCCAAGGAGTGGACGCGAATGACCGCTGACCAGCACGCTAGCCGGGCAGGACCTGGAAGCGCACTTCGAGGCACACCATCGCCCGCGACCGGCGGATCGAGCCGCGCGACTGGATGCCGGACGAGTACCGGGCCACGATGATCAGGCAGATCGCGCAGCACGCGCACTCGGAGATCATCGGCATGCAGCCGGAGGGCAACTGGATCACCCGCGCCCCGTCGCTGCGCCGCAAGGCGATCCTGCTCGCCAAGGTGCAGGACGAGGCCGGCCACGGCATGTACCTGTACAGCGCGGCGGAGACGCTCGGCGCCGACCGCGCCGACCTCACCGAGAAGCTGATCAGCTGCCGCCAGAAGTACTCCTCCATCTTCAACTACCCCACGCTCAGCTACGCCGACGTCGGCGTCATCGGCTGGCTGGTCGACGGCGCCGCGATCTGCAACCAGGTGCCGCTGTGCCGCTCCTCCTACGGCCCCTACGCGCGGGCGATGATCCGCATCTGCAAGGAAGAGTCGTTCCACCAGCGGCAGGGCTACGAGCTGCTGCTGACGATGATGCGCGGCACCCAGGCGCAGCGCGACATGGTCCAGGACGCGGTCAACCGCACCTGGTGGCCGTCGCTGATGATGTTCGGCCCGCCCGACGACAACTCGCCCAACACCGAGCAGTCGATGCGCTGGGGCATCAAGCGGCACACCAACGACGAGCTGCGCCAGCGCTTCGTCGACATGACCGTCCCGCAGGCGGAGAAGCTCGGCGTCACCCTCCCCGACCCCGAGCTGCGCTGGAACGAGGCCCGCGGCCACTACGACTTCGGCCCGGTCGACTGGGACGAGTTCAAGGCCGTCGTCTCGGGCAACGGCCCGTGCAACGCCCAGCGCCTCGCGCAGCGCAAGGCGGCGCACGACGAGGGCGCCTGGGTCCGCGAGGCCGCCCTCGCCCACGCCGCCAAGACACGCAAGATCAAAGACCGATCAGATCAGAACGATCGCGGCTGACTCCGGAGGCGACCCATGACTGACCAGGGCTGGCCGCTGTACGAGGTGTTCCTGCGCGGCAAGCGCGGGCTGAACCACGTGCACGTCGGCAGCCTGCACGCCGCCGACGCCGAGATGGCCCTGCACCACGCCCGCGACCTCTACACCCGCCGCAACGAGGGCGTCAGCATCTGGGTAGTCAGGTCGTCCGACATCACCGCGTCGAGCCCGGACGAGAAGGACCCGTTCTTCAAGCCCGTCCGGCGACAAGGTGTACCGCCACCCGACGTTCTACGACATCCCCGACGACGTCCCGCACATGTGAGGACGCCGCCGCATGAGCACTCCCGACGCACCCGACCCGACTTCGACGACAACCCGTACGACCTGCTCGCCGAGGACCACGACGAGGGCCACCGCTGGGCGTTCGGCACCGGGTTCACCGACCCGCTCGAAGGCGTCGACACGTCCGTCCCCGACGGCCTCGACCCGGCGCGCTGGCCCGCTACTGCCTCGCCCTCGGCGGACGACGCGCTGATCTACAGCCACCGGCTGCAGCAGTGGGTGGCCCGCCTGCCCGAACTCGAAGAGGAGACCGCGGTCGCCAACATCGCGCTCGACCTGCTCGGCCAGGCGCGCCTGCTGCTTGCCCGGGCCGGGGGGATCGTCGGCCAGACCGAGGACCAGCTCGCGTTCTTCCGCGAGGAGAAGGAGTTCAGGAACGTCCGCCTCGCCGAGCACGCCGACCGTGACTTCGCCGAGCTCGTCGTCCGCCTGCTGATGTTCTCCACCTGGCGGCTCGCCCTGTTCGAGGCGCTTGCCGGACCGCACGGCCTCAGGCGCGGGCACCCCGGGCACTGCGACCCGGTGCTCGCCGCGATCGCCGCCAAGGGCGTCAACGAGCTCGCCTACCACCGCGACTACGCGGCGAGCTGGGTGGTCCGGCTCGGCGACGGCACCCCCCTGTCGCACGCGAAGACGCAGGCGGCTCTCGACACCCTGTGGCCCTTGCTGGGGGAGCTGTTCCGCCCCGACCCCGACGCCCTGGCCCTACCGCGGTCGTACCGGCAGCGCTGGCGACCCGTGGCCGCCTTCGACGCGGTCCTCGACACCGTCCTGGCCGCGGCGGCTCTCGACCGCCCGCGGCGGCGCCGCTGGCCCCGGTCGGCGGCCGGACCGGCCGCGACGGCGTGCACACCGAGGCGATGGGCTACATCCTCGCCGAGCTCCAGTCCGTCGCCCGCGCCCACCCGGACGCGACATGGTAGCCGCTGACGGTCGGCGTGCTCGCTGATGGATCGAATCGCCATCCAGCAGACAGGATATCGCAGCTCCCGGACGAGCTCGGTGATCGATGCGGCGCTGACGACCCGACCGTGCGCAGTGACGCCGGCGTACGACGTCGCCGCCGGCACCCCGGACCCGGAGATCCCGACGCTGACGATCGAAGACCTCGGCATCCTGCGCTCGCGTCGATTACTCTCCGGCCGAGGGAGTCGTCGTGACGATCACCCCGACCTACAGCGGCTGCCCCGCGATGCGCGAGATCGCCGCGGACGTCCAGGCCCGCCTCAACCGGGCCGGCTTCGAGCGCGTCACCGTCGCGACCCAGCTGGCCCGCCC
Organism: uncultured Actinomycetota bacterium; assembly: GCA_963785645.1. GTDB lineage: Bacteria > Actinomycetota > Actinomycetes > Streptosporangiales > Streptosporangiaceae > Trebonia. The sequence continues at coordinate 201,741 of CAWAWG010000006.1, read as the reverse complement.
TGGACCACCGACTGGATCACCGCGGAAGGCCACCGCAAGCTCGCCGCCGTCGGCATCGCCCCGCCGTCGCCGGCGCCGCGCCGGACCGGCCCGGTCCCGCTGACCCTCGGCGGCCGTCCCGCCGTCGCCGCCCGCTGCCCGCGCTGCGGCTCGCCGGACACCCGGCTGACCGCCCAGTTCAGCGCCACCGCCTGCAAGTCGCTGCACCGCTGCAACGCGTGCGGCGAGCCCTTCGAGGCGGTGAAGCCCCTATGACGCAGACCCCGCTGAACCGGCGGCTCAGTGACGCCGGGCGGCACGCGGAGCCGGGACTTCCACCGGCTGACCGTCAAGCGCGTCGAGCCGCTGACCGACGACTCCGCCGCGATCACCCTCACCGTGCCCGGCGACCTGGCCGGCCGTTCGCGTTCGCCGCCGGGCAGACGCCTGACCGTCCGCCGCGGCGAGGAACGGCGCACCTACTCGATCTGCGCGCCGGCCGGATCGGCCCCGCGGATCGGCGTCCGCGAGGTCGCAGGCGGCGCGGTCTCCGGCTGGCTCGTGCACGCCCTCAAGGCCGGGCGACACCCTTGAGGTCCAGGCGCCGAGCGGCACCTTCACCCCCGACCTGACCGTCCCCGGGCGGCACGTGCTGATCGCCGCGGGCTCCGGCATCACCCCGATGATGTCGATCGCCGCGTCGGTCCTCGCGGCCGACGACAAGTCCACGGTCACGCTGCTTTACGGCAACCGGCGCAGCGACACGGTCATGTTCGCCGACGAGGTCGCCGACCTCAAGGACGCCTATCCCGGCGCGGATGCAGATCGTCCACGTGCTGTCCCGCGAGCCGCAGGAGGTCGAGCTGCACAGCGGCCGGCTCGACGCCGAGCGGCTGACCGCGCTGCTGCCGGCGACCGTCGACGTGCCGGGCGTGGACCACTGGTGGCTGTGCGGCCCGTTCGCCATGGTCACCGACGCCGATCGAGGTGCTGCGCGAGCTCGGCGTGGACGCCGGCCGGATCCACCGCGAGCTGTTCTGGGTCGGCGACGAGCCGCCGGCCGAGGCGGTCCACGACGACGCCCCCGTCGGCGAGGGCGCCAGCCTGACCGTCATCCTCGACGGGCGCAGCTCCACGCTCACCCTGCCGGCCGGCACGCCGATCCTCGACGGCGCCCAGCAGGTCCGGCCCGACCTGCCGTTCGCCTGCAAGGGCGGCGTCTGCGGCACCTGCCGGGCCAGGATCGTCAGCGGCGCGGCGGTCATGCGCCGCAACTACGCGCTCGAGCAGCACGAGATCGACGCCGGCTACGTCCTGACCTGCCAGGCATTGCCGCAGACCGACGAAATCACCGTCGACTACGACGCCTGACGTGACAGGAGACAGCCATGACCGCCGCCGTCAGCCCCCCAGGCGAGCTGGAGCCCATCGAGACCGCCTCGGTTGACGAGCTGCGGGCGCTGCAGCTTGAGCGGCTGCGCTGGTCGCTGCGGCACGCCTACGACAACGTGCCGCACTACCGGAAGATGTTCGACGTCGCCGCGGTCCACCCCGACGACCTCAAGGACCTGTCCGACCTCGCGAAGTTCCCGTTCACCACCAAGGCGTCGCTGCGCGACAACTACCCGTTCGGCATGTTCGCGGTGCCCCGCGAGCAGGTGGCGCGCGTCCACGCCTCGTCGGGCACCACCGGCCGCCCCACCGTCGTCGGCTACACCGCGCGCGGACATCGACACCTGGGCCACCGTCATGGCCCGCTCCATCCGCGCGGCCGGCGGCCGGCCCGGGCACATCGTGCACGTCGCCTACGGGTACGGCCTGTTCACCGGCGGCCTCGGCGCGCACTACGGCGCGGAGAAGCTCGGCTGCACCGTGGTCCCCGTCTCCGGCGGCATGACCGAGCGGCAGGTGACGCTGATCCGCGACTTCCGGCCGGACGTCATCATGGTCACCCCGTCCTACATGCTCAACATCATCGACGAGATGGAACGCCAGGGCATCGACCCGGCCAGCTGCTCGCTGAAGTACGGCATCTTCGGCGCGGAGCCGTGGACGAACGAGATGCGCGCCGAGATGGAGGCCCGCGCGGGCATCGACGCCACCGACATCTACGGCCTGTCCGAGGTCATGGGCCCCGGCGTGGCCCAGGAGTGCGTCGAGACCAAGGACGGCCTGCACGTCTGGGAAGACCACTTCTACCCGGAGGTCATCGACCCGGTCACCGGCGAGGTGCTGCCCGACGGCGAGCAGGGCGAGCTGGTCTTCACCTCGCTGACCAAGCAGGCGATGCCCGTCATCCGCTACCGCACCCGCGACCTCACCCGGCTGCTGCCGGGCACCGCCCGCACCATGCGCCGCATCGAGAAGATCACCGGCCGCACCGACGACATGATCATCCTGCGCGGCGTCAACCTGTTCCCCACCCAGGTCGAGGAGCTGATCCTGCGCCTCCCGGCGCTGTCCCCGCACTTCCAGCTCCACCTGTCCCGCCCCGGCCGGATGGACGCCATGACCGTCCACGTCGAGCGCCGCCCCGACGCCACGCCGGACGCCGCCGAGGACGCGGGCGCCCAGCTCGCCACCCTGATCAAGAACACCATCGGCGTCACCGCCGCCACCGTCGTCCAAGACCCCGGCACCATCGAGCGCAGCATGGGCAAAATGCGCCGCATCATCGACGAACGCCCCCGCTAGCCCGCCGATGCCGCTTCCGCCGACCCACAAAGATCAAATTCGCTATCCCGAACGGGTTCGTGTTTCACGCCCAGGCGCGACGTTCACCTTTAGTGAGTGGAGACGGGACCAGGCTCACAACAGGCCGGCTTGGAGCGCCAGCCGAGTGAGGTCGGCGCGACGGCGGCATCCGGTCTTGTCCCTGATGCGGTCGAGGTGGGAGTTGACCGTGCGCGGGCTGATGCACAACTCGGCGGCGATCTGCGCGTCGGTGCGGCCCCGCGCGACCAGGATGAGCAATTCGCGCTCCCGGGCGCTGAGCGCGTTGAATCCCGCCGCCACGCTCGTCTCGGGTGATGGCGCCGGCCCGGCCGCTCGTCCCCCCGGCTCCGGGACGGGCACTAGTTCGCCTCGCGCCAGTGCGGACATGCGGGCAGCCCACTCGGTTACTGCCGTAACCGTAATCCGCTCGGCCTCTTTGGCCATGGTCAGCGCCGCCTCCGTGCGCGCGACGCCTCCGCCCGCCCGGCCTTGCCCGAGCAGGGCGGCCGCTTGGCCGCGCAGGGCGGCCGTCCGGTCGGCCAGGCTCGTAACGCTGTAAAGGGCGGCCTGACCGCGGTAGCGGCGGCCCGCGCCGAGAACTGAGTTCGCTGACATGGCCAGGACCTCTTCTCCCATGACCTTGATGCTGTCACTCGCTTGATACCACGTGAATATCATACTGATATCAGTTTATTATGGCAAGCCCGAAGACTGCACGACACCGGGCCGCCGCGGTGGCCGTGCGGGCGTGGCCCGGGTCAGGTGCTGGTGCCGTGGTCGGGGTGGCGGGCGTGGGCGGTTCTGAGCTGCTGGACCAGAGGGAGGACGCGGTAGCCGACGCGCTGGTTGAGCGAGATCTCGGTGCGGGTCCGGGTGACGCCGGGCAGCGCGAGCAGGGTCTGCACGATCTCCTCCAGGTGCAGGTTGCTGCGGGCCGCCACGCGGCAGAGCAGGTCGCCCTCGCCGGTCGTGGTGTGTGCCTCAAGAACTTCGGGTAGTCGGCTGAGCATGGATGCGACGTTGTCGAGCTGGCCCTGGGCGAGGTAGAGGTGGACGAAGGCTTGCACGGCGAAGCCGAGGCCGGCCGGGCTGATCGTCGGCGCGTGCCCGGTGATGACGCCCTCCCGCTCCAGCCGGGCGAGCCGCGCCTGCACGGTGCCGCGCGCTATGCCGAGCACCCGGGCGTACTCGCGCATGCCAGCCTGCGGCTCCTCGAGCAGGAGGTTCAGCAGATCGAGGTCAAGTTGATCCAGCTGCACAGGCTCACAGCTCCAATAACGGCGATTTTACGGCTCTTAACTGAGCCATTGGCTCAGTGAAGAGCTCTTGATACTAGACCAATAGATCAATGCGAATCTAGAGTGGCTCTATGACGGCAGTCTTCAGCCCGCGCGTGGCCAGCCTCGACGAGCGCTATCAGCGCGAGGACGGCACGATCTACCTCACGGGGATCCAGGCGCTAGTCCGCATGCTGCTCGACCGCGCCCGCCACGACCGGAGCACGGCCTCGCGACGGCCACCTACGTGTCCGGCTACGAGGGATCGCCGCTTGGCGGCTACGACCTTGAGCTCGCCCGCCACCGCGACCGGCTCAGCTCCAGCACGGCATCCTGCACCAGCCGGGCCTCAACGAGGAACTCGCGGCGACCTCGGTGTCCGGAACCCAGCTGGCCGGCCACGTCGGTGACGCCAAGCATGACGGCGTCACCGGCGTCTGGTACGGCAAGGCCCCTGGCCTGGACCGGGCAACCGACGCGCTGCGGCACGCGAACATGATCGGGACCTCGCCGACCGGGGGAGCGGTGGCGCTCGTCGGCGACGACCCGGCGGCCAAGTCCTCCACCCTGCCGTGTTCCTCGGAGATGGCCCTCGCGGGCCTGATGATGCCGACCTTCTACCCGGCCGACCCGGCCGAGGCGCTCGTCCACGGCATGCACGCGGTCGAACTCTCCCGGGCCAGCGGCCTGTGGTCCGCCATCAAGGTGGTCACCGCCATGGCCGACGGCGCGTCCACCGCCCTGGTCAGCCCGCACTGGCAGGCCCCCGACCTGTCGGACCTCCCCAGCGGCCTGCGCGCCTACGGTCACCAGCCGCGCGCCCGCCTGCTCGGCGCGGAGCTCGCCGAGCTTGAGCGCAGCCAGAGTCTCATCCGGCTGCCGATCGCCGTCGAGTACATCCGCCGCAGCGGCCTCAATGTCATCACCGGGCCGCGCGGCCGGCCGGATCGGCCTGGTGGCCGCCGGCAAGACCTACCTGGACGTCCGCCAGGCCCTCACCGCGCTTGGGCTGAGCGAAGACGACCTGGAACGGCACGGCATCCGGCTGCTCAAGCTCGGCGTGATCTACCCGCTTGAGCCGGCCATCGTCGCCGAGTTCGCGGCCGGCCTTGACGAGATCCTCGTGATCGAGGACAAGCGCGCCTTCCTTGAGGACGCGGTGAAGTCGGTGCTCTACGGGCAGGGCAGCGCCCCGGCCGTCTACGGCAAGCGGTCGCGGGACGGCTCCCCGCTGTTCGCGGCCGTCGGCGAGCTCGACGCGGACTCGGTCGCCGACGCCCTGGCCCGCCACTTCCAGCTCGCGGGTATCCGATACCGGGCGGCGGCCGCCCCGCGAGCGGGTCATGCTGCCGCTGGCGCAGCGGGTGCCGTACTTCTGCTCCGGCTGCCCGCATAACTCCTCCACCAAGGTCGCACCGGGCACCCTGGTCGGCGGCGGGATCGGCTGTCACGCCATGGTCGCGTTCATGCCGGAAGAGCAGGTCGGCGAGGTCATCGGGCTGTGCCAGATGGGCGGCGAGGGCGCGCAGTGGATGGGCATCGCGCCGTTCGTGACCCAGCGGCACCTTGTGCAGAACCTCGGCGACGGCACCTTCGCCCACTCCGGCAGCCTCGCCATCCGCGCCGCCGTGGCCTCGGGCGCGAACATCACCTTCAAGCTGCTGCGCAACTCCGCCGTCGCGATGACCGGCGGCCAGCAGGCGGTCGGCGAGCTGCCGGTCGACCGGCTCCTCGCGCTGCTTGCCGCCGAGGGCGTGCGCAAGGTCGTCGTCACCACCGACGACCCGGCCAGGCTCCGGCGGCAGCTTGGCCGGCGCGCGCCGACATCAGGCACCGCGACGACCTGATCGACGTGCAGCGGGAACTGGCCGCGATCGAGGGCGTCACCGTGCTGATCCACGACCAGGAGTGCGCGGCGGAGAAGCGGCGCAAGCGCCGGCGCGGCAAGGCGGCGGCGCCCGCGCAGCGGGCGTTCATCAACGAGCGGGTCTGCGAGGGCTGCGGCGACTGCGGCCGCGTGTCCAACTGCCTGTCCGTCCAGCCGGTGGCCACCGAGTTCGGCCGCAAGACCCGGATCCACCAGTCCTCCTGCAACCTGGACTTCTCCTGCCTCAACGGCGACTGCCCGTCGTTCCTGACCGTCGTCACGCCCGATGGCAAAAACCGCCATCGTGTCGGGGGCGTATCCGGTCCTGTCCCCGGGGGGACGCCTCCAAGCACGGACTGCGGCCACGCACGGCGCGGTGGCTGCGCCCAGTCGCCGGCGAGCTGGCCGAGCCCGAGCGGCTGTTCAGCCCCGACGGCTTCACCATGCGCATCACCGGCGTCGGCGGCACCGGCGTGGTGACCATCGCGCAGATCCTCGGCACCGCCTTCGCCGCCGACGGGCGCCAGGTGCGCTCCCTCGACCAGACCGGGCTGGCGCAGAAGGGCGGCGCGGTCGTGTCCGACCTGACCGTCAGCACCCGGCCAGCCGAGCGCTCCGCCAAGCTCGGCTACGGCGAGTGCGACCTGTACCTCGGCTGTGACTCCCTCGTCGCCACCGACGGCACCCAGCTGCGCGCCGCGAGCAAGGACCGGACGGTGGCCGTGGTCTCCACGACCGAGGTGCCGACCGGGCAGATGGTCACCGACGTCAGCGCAGGCTTCCCCGCGACCGGCCGGGTCATGGCCGCGATCGAGGCGAAGGTGCGCTCCGCCCGCTTCCTCGACGCGGCGGCGCTGGCCAAGGACCTGTTCGGCGACGAGCAGTACGCCAACATGATCCTGGTGGGCGCCGCCTACCAGGCGGGCGCGCTGCCGGTCAGCGCCGAGGCGATCGAGCACGCCATCCGGCTCAACGGCGTGGCGGTGGACGCCAACATCCGGGCGTTCCGCGCCGGCCGGACGGTGAACGATGCGACGGCGCCCCCGGCCGAGCGACGGGGCCGCCGCAGCCGAGGTCGCCGCGCAAGAGGAGGCAGGCCCGGCCGAGCGGATCCTCGCGGACGTGCTCGCGCTGCGGGTCAAGCGAACTGACCGCGTTCCAGGACCAGGCCTGCGCGGACGAGTACGCCGCCTTCGTCGAGCGCGTCCGGGCCCGCGAGGCGGCCGTCACCGGCGGCGAGACCCTCACCTGGCGGTCGCGGAGAACCTGTACAAGCTCACCGCCTACAAGGACGAGTACGAGGTCGCCCGGCTCAGCCTCGACCCGGCGCTCGACGAGGCGGTGCGAGCACAGTTCGGCGACGGCGCCCGCTACCAGTACCGGCTGCACCCGCCGGTGCTCCGCGCGCTGGGCCTGAAGCACAAGGTCAGCCTCGGCCCGTGGTTCCGCCCGGCCTTCGCCACCCTGGTCGCCATGCGCCGCCTGCGCGGCACCGCGCTCGACCCGTTCGGCTACACCGAGGTCCGCCGCACCGAACGCGCCCTGATCACGGAGTACCGCGAGGTCGTCGACGCGCTCCTCGCCGGCCTGACCGCCGGCAACCACGACCTGGCGGTCCAGATCGCCGCCCTTCCCGACATGATCCGCGGCTACGAGGAAATCAAGCTGGCCACGGTCCGCGCCTACCACGAAAAGCTGGCGGACCTCCGCGCCGAGTTCGCCGCGTCAACCTCACCAACCCTGGTCCCGTAGCTCTGCCCCTTCCTCTGGCGCAGCCGCCACTCTTAACAGCGATCTTGTTCCGGGAATCGGCCGGCCTAGGCTTGGTCCGTGAGGGAGGAACAGCCCGCCCCGGCCGAAGCCGCTGCCCCGGGGGCCGCTGTGGCGGGTGCCCGGCCCGGCAGCACCTGGGGATCCACGCTGAGCTGCCAGGAGCTTGCCGCCATCGGCAGTGCGGGTTTCACAGCCGGTGGGGCAGGTGTTCGGTGCGGCCGTCTATTCCGCCGGGGCCGCCAGCGGGTTCTGCCCGGGAGCGCCGGGAGCATCTGGCGGCGGACTCCATTCGGGGTCTGCCGCCCAAGCGCCTGGGCGAGACGACGCGGGAGGCTTCGGGCCGCTGGTGGAGGCCGTGGATCAGACCCGGCGTTCGGCGGTTGACCGGATGGCCGCCCAGTGCGCGGCGCTCGGCGGCCAGGGTGTGGTCGGGGTCCGGTTGCCCCCGGGGCTGTTCTCCTTCGGCGGGCTTGAATTCACGGCCATCGGCACCGCGGTCCGTACGGCGGACGGGGCGGGGCTGTCGGTGCCGTTCACTTCCGCCCTGTCAGGGCAGGACTTCGCCAAGTTGATCGCGGCGGGCTGGGTGCCCGCGGGGCTGGTGCTTGGCGTCGCGATCCGCTCGCGACACGATGACCGGGCAACCTACCGGCAGGCCCGCCCGTGGTCAGGCAATGCCGAGATCGCCGGCTGGACCGAGGTGGTCAACCAGACCCGGCAGGAGGCCAGGCGCCGACTGGAACGGGACGTCCGGCGACTCGGCGCCGAGGGCGCGGTAATCGCGGACATGCGGATGCGGGTCCGCGCGAGGGACTGCCCAGCGGCGCCCGGCCGCCGCGACCACATCGTGGAGGTCACGCTCATCGGCACCGCCATCGCCAGCTTCTCCCGAACGCCCCGCCGTCATCCCGGGCCGCCCCTGACGATCATGCCGCTCGGCCCACGGCCCAGCAAGGCAATCTAGCTTGGCTGAACCCAACCGCACATTTTCCCCGCTGCTACGCGGGCGCAACGTTCCGTTCCAGGCGTCCGGCGATCCAGACCTTGATGATGGACTGGCGGTTGACCCCCAAGCGCCGCGCCTCGCGGTCCAGGGACTCGATCATCCACACCGGGAAATCGACATTCACCCGCCTCTGCTCCAGGGCCGGGCGCCGGGCGGCTGACGTGTCCAGGTGGGCGGTAACATCTTCGCCGTCGTCGAATGCCTGATCGAACTCTTCAGACTTCATAGATCCCTATCTCCTCATGTCTGGCGCGGCGTACAGAGATGATCCTGATCTGGTCCTGCCGGTACGAGCAGTGCTACATGTCGCCTAGGGCGGTGGTCGGCGATTCGATGCAGTCGGCTACGTAGCGGAGGAAGCCGCCCGCGGTGCCGCCGTCGCAGGCCCGATGGTCGAAGGCCAGGGTGAGCTCGGTGACCTTGCGCACCGCGAGCTGGCCGTCGACCACCCACGGGCGATCGATGACGCGGCCCAGGCCGAGGATCGCGACCTCTGGATGGTTGATGATGGCGGCGGAGCCGTCGACGCCGAACACGCCGTAGTTGTTCACCGTGAACGTGCCGCCGGTTAGGTCCGCCGGAGTGAGGCGGCGCTCGCGGGCCGCCGCCGTGCGCTCCGCCAGCTGGGCCGACAGGTGCCGCGTGCTCAGCCGGTGCGCGTCGTGCACGACCGGAACGACCAGGCCGTGGTCGGTCTGCGCGGCGAAACCGAGGTTGACCCGTTCGGGCACGATGATCTCGTCGTGTTCGATGCGGGCGTTGAGTTCGGGGTAGCGGCGCAGGCCCAGGATCGTAAACCGGGCGAGCAGGGCGAGCAGGCTGACCGGACGCTTGGGGTCGGCCGCGTTCAGTGCGCGCCGCGTCTCGACCAGGGCGGTGGCGTCGACGTCGACCCAGACCGTCGCCTCGGGGATCTCGCGGCGGGAGCGGGACAGCTTCTCCGCCGCTGCCCGCCGCGCGCCGCGCAGCAGGATCCGGCGCTCACCGGTCTCGCCTTCGGCGCCGGCGTCCGCTGCGGCCCGCGCCGTCGGCTGCCGCCGGGCGCGCTCGGCGATGGCCTGGCGGACGTCACCGCGGCTGATCACGCCCGCCGGTCCCGTCCCGATGAGGCCGGTCAGGTCGAGGCCGGCGTCCCTGGCCTCCTTGCGGACGAGGGGAGAGACGACCGCGACCCGCCGGTGCATATCCGGCGCCGGTCGGTCAGCGGCGGGGCTGCCGGGCGCGGGAGCCGCAGGCGCGGCTGGACGTGCGGACACGGGCGGTGCGAGCGTTGCCGGCGGGGGAGTCGCGGGGCTGGCGGGGCGCGCCGGGGGAGCGCCGGGCGAGGGTGCGCCGCCCGTGGCGCGGCGGCGGCCGCGTCGGATGCGGGTGGGTGCCGCACTCGTGCCGTAACCGATCAGGACGCTGCCGCTGGCTTCCTCGCCCTCGGGCTGACCCTCGGGCTGCGTAGCCGCCGCACTTGCCGCTGGATCCTTGGCGGCCCGGAGCGGGGCTCCGTTCGCCGTCGGCGGAGCCTGCGCGGGCACGACGACGCCGGGCTCAAGGAAGCCCGCCGGGTGCTCGTTCCCCGTGTCCGTGAGCACCGTGTCCGTGAGCACTGTGACGGTGACCAGCGGCTGACCGACCGAGACGGTGCCGCCGGGCTCGGCGTGCAGGGCGGCGACAACGCCCGAATAGGGGACGGGCACCTCGACGACCGCCTTGGCCGTCTCCACCTCCGCGATCACCTGGTCGACGGTGACACGGTCACCGACCCGGACCCGCCAGGCGACGACCTCAGCCTCGTCAAGGCCCTCGCCGAGGTCGGGCAGCAGGAAGTCAGGCATCGCCGTCCTCCCACTGCAGGCGCGCGATGGCGTCCAGGATGCGGTCGGCGTTCGGCAGGTGGAACCGTTCGAGGTGCGGCGGCGGGTACGGGATGTCCAGGCCGGTGACGCGCGTGATCGGCGCCTCCAGGTAGTGGAAGCACTGCTCGGTCAGGCGGGCGGCCACCTCGGCGCCGTAGCCCGAGAAGCCCGCCGCCTCGTGCACGATGACGGCGCGGCCGGTGCGGCACACCGATTCGGTCAGCGTCTCGTCGTCGAAGGGCGACAGCGAACGGAGGTCGATGACCTCGACATCCCAGTCTTCCTCGACGGCGGCCTCGGCCGCCTCGAGCGCGGTGGCCACCATCCCGCCGTACGCGATGAGGGTGACGTCGCGGCCCGGCCGCCGTATCACCGCCCGGTCGATCGGCGGGCCTTCCAGCGTCAGGGCGGCTGTCTCCTTGGACCAGTAGCGCCGCTTCGGCTCAAGGAAGATGACCGGGATCCGGGCTGGCGATCGCCTGGCGCAGCAGACGGTAGGCGTCGGCCGGGGTGCCCGGAGTCACCACGCGCAGTCCCGGGGTGTGCGTGTAGTACGCCTCAGAGGAGTCGCTGTGGTGCTCGACGCCGCCGATGCCGCCGCCGACGGGTACCCGGATGACCACGGGCAGCGCGAGCTTGCCCCTGGTCCGGTTGCGCAGCTTGGCGAGGTGGCTGGTGACCTGCTCGAACGCGGGGTAGGCGAAGGCGTCGAACTGCATCTCGACGACCGGGACGAGACCGTTCATCGCCATGCCGATGGCGGTGCCCACGATGGCCGACTCGGCGAGCGGCGTGTCGAAGACACGCTGGTCTCCGAAACGGGCCGCGAGCCCGTCGGTAATGCGGAAGACCCCGCCGAGCGCGCCGACGTCCTCACCGAACACGACGACCCGGTCGTCGGCCGCCAGGCTGTCGGCGAGCGCCCGGTTGAGTGCGGCGGCCATGGTGACCTGCGACGTGCCCGCCAGCGGCGGGGATGCCGGCGTCTGGGAAGCTGATGCCTGGCGGTCGGTTCCCGCCGTCTGGGCCGGTGATGTCACGGTGGTCATGGCGCGGGCTCCTCCTGTTCCGCTAGTTCAGCGAGCAGCGCCGCGCGCTGCCGTTCAAGCGCGGCCGTCGGGTGCGCGTACACATGCTCGAAGAGTTCGGCCGGATCGGTGCCGACGTCGGCGTTCATCCGGTCGCGGAGCTCCCCGGCGAGCCGCTCGGCCTCGGCCGCGAGACGGCCGGCCGCCGTGTTGTCGGACACAGTGTTGCCGGGCCCCGTGTTGCCGGGTCCCGTGTTGTCGAGGCTTGCGTCGTCGAGCAGGGCGCCAGCCTTCAGGTACGCCTCGATCCGGGCGATCGGGTCGCGCTCGAGCCAGGCCGCGACCTCTTCGCTGTCCCGGTAACGGTCGGCGTCGTCGGCGTTGGTGTGCGGTTCGATCCGGTAGGTCACCGCCTCGATGAGGGTCGGGCCGCCGCCGGCCGCGGCGCGCTCGACGGCGGCCCGCACCGCCGCGTATACGACGGCGGCGTCGTTGCCGTCGATCAGTAGCGACGGGATACCGTAGCCGATGCCTTTCGCGGCGAGTGTCGGCGCCGCGGTCTGCTTGGCCAGCGGCACGCTGATCGCGTAGCCGTTGTTCTGCACCAGGAACACGACTGGCGCCTTCCAGACGGCGGCGAAGTTGAGCGCCTCATGGGTGTCGCCCTCGCTGGTGGCGCCGTCGCCGAGCAGTGCGAGCGCGACCTGGTCCTGTTTCCTGAGCCGGGCGGCGTGGGCGAGGCCGACGGCGTGCAGGGTGTTGGTAGCCAGCGGTGTGCACTGCGGCGCGACCCGGTACTGGTAGGGGTCGTAACCGCAGTGCCAGTCACCGCGGAGCAGGGAGAGGGTCTGCTCGGCGGGCACGCCGCGGGTGAGGATGGCGACGCAATCGCGGTAGGTGGGGAACAGCCAGTCCTGGTCGCGCAGCGCGAGCACCGCGCCGATTTGGCAGGCGTCCTGGCCGCGCGAGGACGGGTAGACCGCGAGCCTGCCCTGCTTGGTCAGCGCTGTCGCCTGGGTGTCGAAGCGGCGCCCGAGCACCATGCGGCGGTGCAGTTCGCGCAGGATGCGGGCTGGGGGGAGAGCGAGTCCGCCCGGATTGCCGCCGGGCCTGCCGTCTTGATCGATCAGCTGGAGCGGTGCCGCGCTCGGCAGGAAGTCGGCGGCATTCGCCGTGTCGCTGGGGTAAGCGAGGGTCATCATGCCCCCCCTTCAATGTCATCTTTTCCAGAGAGTCTGCCCGAAAACGGCCAAATTTCTATCAGCCAGTCGAAAGTCGAGACTTATTGACTCTTAAAGCAGGATATTTTGGCCGTATGACCTCCCGTGACCTTCCGCCGGACAGCCTCCATGGACATATGGCAGCGATGGACGACACCGACCGGATGATCGTCGAGGCGCTGCGCGGCGACGGCCGGCTGTCCATGCGCGCCCTCGCCGACCAGATCCACATCTCGCGGGCAAGCGCGTACGCCCGGGTGGCCCGCCTCGAACGCGAGGGCGTGATCACCGGGTACGCGGCGATCATCGATCCGGTACGGGCCGGCTACGCGCTGTCGGCGTACGTCTACGTCGACATCGCCCAGCGATCGTGGAAGTCGGTGCGCGGCCAGCTGCTCGCAATGCCCGAGGTCGATCACGTCGCGCTCGTCTCCGGGGAGCACGACATCCTGCTGCGGGTCCGTGCCCGCGACGCGGTCTCCCTGCGCGACACGGTGCTGACCCGGCTGCAGGAAATCCCCGAGGTCCACTCCACCCAGACAGTGCTGATCTTCGAGGAGGCAACCCCCGGGCAGCACCCGCGCGAGCTCCCCGGGCTAGGGCAAGGCGCCTAACGGCGGTCCTTGCCGCCCTTGGCGAGGTCCCGCCAATCGGCTTCGGACACCTCGACGTCATAGCGCTTCGCGGCGGCGATGATTCGCTGCCACGCCTTGTCCCGCTCGGCGTCAGTCACACCCTCGACCTGGTCGAAGCGGGCGATCGCGTTGCGTACGTGCCGCGCGTCGGTCAGCGGCTCCTTGCGCTCCTTCGGAAAGGCGAACTCCGCGTCCGCCAGCTCGTCCTTTTCCGCGGTGCTCATGCCCTCGCCCTGACGCGGGACCTCCTCGCCGTGGGCCCGGGCGCTTTGCGCCTCCCTGGCCTTGGCGATGTTACGACGGGCAGCTTCTTTCTGTCGGTCGGTAGCCATGATGCCCCTGCCTTTTCGGCGCTGACGGTGAACTCCTGCCCTGGATGCCTACCCGGGGCTGACTGCCCCATTCCGGCGGCGCTGCGTCCGGGCGGGGCCGTGACCAGGAGATTCCTTATTTCTTGATAAGAGATGTGTCATTTCGGTATAGGACGTGCGTTTAGGTGCTTACTCTTGGTAACTTTACCGTGTGCGCGCCATCGGGGTAAGTGCGCCAGAGCAGCCGCCGCAGACCGGCCGCCTCCGTCAGCGGAGCGGGTGGCGCTGGGTTCTCGGCACCGTGCTCGGCGGCGCGGTCCTGATGTTCTGCTACCTGCGCATCGCCGGCGCGGTGGAGGTGAACGCCGACGCCGCCGGGCTGGTGCTGCAGGCCTCCGACATGCTGCACGGCAACCTGCTGCTGCACGGCTGGTGGGACACCGACGTCTCCTTCGTTACCACCGAGCTGCCCGAGTACATGGGCGTGACGGCGGTCGCGGGCGTCCGTCCCGAGGTGGTGCATATCTCCGCCGCGCTGACCTACACGCTGCTCGTCCTGCTCGCGGCCTTCGTCGCCCGCGGCCGGGCGCGCGGCGCGGAGGGCGTGGTCCGTGCCCTGATGGCCGCCGGGGTCATGCTCGCACCGCAGCCCACCTGGACCACCCCGGTCCTGCTCGGCAGCCCCGACCACGTGGGCACGGCCGTGCCGTTGCTCCTGCTGTTGCTCCTGCTCGACCGGCTCCCGCCCACCCGGGCCCGCCTGCGGTGGTACGTCCCGGCGGGCGTCTTCGTCTGCGTCTTCACCGCGGCGCTGCTGGCTTGGACGATCGTCGGTGACCCGCTGGCCGAGGTCGTCGGCGTCATCCCGCTGGTCCTCGCCTGCCTGGTGCGGGCCGTCCGGATCGTCATCGTCCGGTTGATCGGGGCATGGCGCTCGCCGGGCGGAGCCAGCGAGCCTGCCCAGGCCACGACTGAGCCAGACACGGGCGGGCCGGGCAGCGTCGGGCCAGACACGGGCGGGCCAGACACAGCCGGGCAGGACCGGGCGGGGGCGGACACCTCCTGGCGGTCGGCCTGCTACCACGTGCTTCTCGCCGCCGCGGCGGCCTCGGCCGTGCCGATCGCGGGCAGGGTGAACTCGTGGATCACCCGCCACCACGGATACCAGCTCGGACCGAACCGCTACAGCCTGCTGCCCTGGCATCAGATCGTCAAGAACGCGCCGATGGCCTGGCAGAGCTTCCTCGCGCTGTTCGGCGCCGACTACGTGGGCGTCAAAGGAGCCGGGAACGTAGCCTTCGCGCTGGCCCACCTCGTCGGCGTGGCGCTCGTGATCGCCGCCGTCCCTTTCGCCGTTTGGCGGCTGTTCGTCCCCGGGCGGGCCGCGCGGGCCGGCGACCTGGTCGCCGACTTCCTGGTGCTCGCGGTCCTGGTGAACATCGTGGCGTACTTCGCCTTCGTCCAGCCGGCCAACATCTACGATGCGCATGAGATCGGGCCGGTCGCGTCGTTCGGGGCGGCGCTCGTCGGCCGGATGCTCGCCGGACCGCTGCTCCGGCTCCGGCCCGGAGCGGACTCAAGCAGGGTCAGCCTGCCCAGGAGTCTCGTCCTGACCGGGAGTCCGGTCCTGACCAGGAGCCGGGGCTGCGCCTCCCGTGGGTCCGCCGCGACGGTCCGCGGCGCGGTCTGCCGGTCCTTGTCCCGGTCCTGGCCATCTGGCTGGCCTGCTACGCCGCACTGCTCGGCTTCGCCGCCGCGGTTCCCCAGGGTCCGCCGCAGGACGTCGAGCTCGCCACCTGGCTGAATCAGCACCGGCCTGCGCAGCGGGCTGGCCTCGTACTGGGAGTCGTCCAGCGTCACGGTCGATTCCGATGACAAGATCACCATGCTCGCCGTCGGAATCCACGGCTGGAACCGTCGGCTGGCCCCGGACCAGTGGGAGACCGACGTGCGGCTGGCCGACCCCGCCACGCACAGCGCGAACTTCATCGTCGTCGGCCCGGACCGGCATTGTCCCGGCGAAGCTCGCCCTGGAGATGTTCGGTAAACCAGCGCAGACCTACCAGCTTCGAGCCGTACACCATCATGGTGTGGAACAAGAACCTGCTCACCGAGCTGAACAGCATTTGAGCGCTGATGTCCCCCGGCCGAGGTGAACGGGAGCCCTGATTGCCCCCGGGGGCAGGCGAGGCTGTGCGGGTGTCCCTGAGAAGAGTGGATGTTTTTGCACATCGGAGTGCAATGCCACTTAACATAAGTTGATCTTGGTCGGCCGACGCGGCCCAGGAAAGGTATACCGAATTTTGGTTGGACAAACTGCCGCAAGTCGGACCAGTTTCCGACCAAAATTCGGTATACCTCTGCGAGGAGGCAGTTCAAGCTGTGAATCAACGGGCTCGCGCTGGTGGCCGGTGAACGGCTAGTTTTGCGGGCCAGCGAACGGCCGGAGCACGCCACCTGGATTGGCGGGTACCGGGTGGGCGGCTTGATGAACGCCGTGCACGCTAGCGACGACCGTGATCAGCCCGGCGACGACGACGGCGATGATCGCGACCCCGGCCCAGCCCAGTGCCGCCCCGGTAAACGCCATGCCTTCGCCGCGCTCGCCGGTCGCGCGTATCTCTCGCCGTGGCCGAGTGGCCGAGCACGATCGCGGGGATCGCGGTCAGGCCCAGGGTGAGGAATATCGCCGATACCGCAGACGAGCGAGGCCACGGCGGCCGAGTTGAGCGGGGGCCGCGGCCGGTACATGGCGACCGGATACGGTGCCGGGCCGTCGAGTGGCCCACCGGGCAGGTCCGCGACGAGCGACCCGAGTTCGCCGTAGGTACGACGAGGCATAGACGCGGGCCACCCGGTCGTCGTACTCGGCCTTGGTCAGCCTGCCCTCGGCGAATCCGGCCTTCAGCACGTCGATCGCGCGCTCCCGGTCTGCGTTCGCGGCCAGCGCCCATGGCTGCCCGGCGAACCTGGCGTCAGGCGTCGGGTCGACTGCCATTGAGCCTCCCGGCGTATCTGAACTAGCCGTTCCTTGTCGTCCAGCATGGCAGGTCTCTGGTGTCAGCATGGTGACAACTGTTGCTCACTCCGGCGACCGTCCGCCAAAGATCGGGCATGGAAAGGCACGGGCCAGGCGCGGCCGGGGCGGCAGGCAGCGGGCCCGGCCAGCACTAGCCGCCGGGCCCGCCCTGCGCGTGCCGCCGCCGATAGAGCCGTGGTGCCCTCGTAGCCTTCCGGCTGGCCCTCGAGGATCATGAACTTGGTCTCGAGGAAGTGCGGCAGGCCCTCGTGCACGCCCTCGCGGCCGATGCCGGACTGCTTGAACCCGCCGAAGCTCACGCCGAAGTCGGTGCGCATCGCGTTGTGCCCGACGGTGCCCGACCGCAGCCGCGCCGCCGACCTGGCGGGCCCGGTTGACGTCGTTGGTGAACACCGAGGCGTTGAGCCCGTAGATGGTGTCGTTGGCGATCCGCACCGCGTCGTCCTCGTCGGCGGCCGGGATGACGGACAGCACCGGCCCGAAGATCTCCTCCTGGGCGATGACCGAGGGGTTGTCCACGTTGCCGAACACGGTCGGCTCGACGTACCAGCCGCGGTCGAGGTCCTTGCGGGCGGCCGCCGCCGGTGGCGAGCGTCGCGCCGTCGGCGATGCCCTTGGCGATGTAGCCCTCGACCCGGTCCCGCTGCCGCTCGGCGGCCAGCGGCCCCATCTGGGTCTGCGCGCTGAACGGGTCGCCGACCCGCACCTGGCTGAACGTGGCGGCCAGCGCCTCGAGCAGCTCGTCGTGCCGGGACCGGGGGACCACGATCCGGGTCAGCGAGGAGCAGACCTGCCCGGACAGGAAGCACTCGGCCTGGGACAGGGTGCGGGCGGTCGTCTCGATGTCCGCGTCGTCGAGGATGACGGCGGCGGACTTGCCGCCGAGTTCCAGGGTGCAGCGGGCGATCCGCTCGCCGCAGATCGAGGCGATGCGCCGCCCGGCGGCGGTGGAGCCGGTGAAGGTGATCTTGTCGACCCGCGGGTCGCGGACGAGCAGCTCGGAGACCTCGCGGTCGGCGGTGACGACGTTGAGCACGCCGGCCGGCAGGCCGACCGCCTCGGCCGCCTCGGCGAGCAGGTACCCCTCGCCGGGCGCCTCCGGCGAGTTCTTGAGGACGACGGTGCAGCCGGCGAGCAGCGCGGGCGCGACCTTGTTGCTGATCAGGCCGATCGGCGCGTTCCACGGGATGATCGCGCCGACGACGCCGACCGGCTCGCGGACGAGCAGGCCGAACTGCCCGGCCGACGGCTTGGCGGGCTCCTCGAACGGGAACGTGCTCGCCAGCGTCGGCGAACCCGTTGAAGGTCCGCTCCGCGCCGATGCCGCCGCCGCGGGCGACGGCGGCCAGCACGCCGGACTCGCGCGGCCAGATCTGGCCGATGTCCTCCGTGCGCCGCTTCAGCTCCGCGCCGATCGCCCGCAGGTACTCGGCCCGCTGCTCGTGCGTCAGCCACGGCCACGGGCCGTTGTCGAACGCCTCGCGGGCCGCGCCGACCGCCCGGGAGATGTCGGCGGCCTGCGCCTCGGGAACGCTGAAGTAGATCTGCTCGGTGTCGGAGTCGATGACGCTGATCTTGGCGTCGGACGACGGCGCCACCCACTGCCCGCCGATGTAGAAGCGGTCGGTGTGGCGGATCGGCGCGGTTGCCTGGCTCATTCGGTGCCCTCCCGGCACGGCCCTGCGGGCAGCGCGTCGGCGGCGTGCCCGCAGGGCCTAGTAGTCTCATTGTGACTACAACCCTAAACCGGGACGGAACCGACGCCAAGCGCTGCGGGCCCCCGCGCCTGGGGCTCGGTTAGGGCGCGGGGAGAACCGCCGGGCGACCCGCGTTCGCGGCCAAGGAACTCCGCGCGCAAAGACGCGGGATACTTCAGGCCCCTCCAGGGGCGCAAAGTATCCCGCATCCTTCTTCTGGGCCGACGAGAACGGGCGAGCATCGGGCCAGTGAATGATAACAGCAAGAAGTTGCCTGTTCCTGGCTTGTTGCCTGCCCGTGCGATTATCCGTGGCCTGCGAGGAGTCAGCCGCCTCCGTTCGGGAAAATCTAGAAGATCAGCCCGAACGGAGGCGCGGTTCCCGGGTAATCCCAGCCGATTGCCTAAGGTGGCGGCGCGATTAGCGGGTGACTTCCGAGCGGTCCGCCTCCGCCCACAGCGTGTGGAAGCTGCCCTCGGCGTCCGTGCGGCGGTAGGTGTGCGCGCCGAAGAAGTCGCGCAGCCCCTGGACGAGCGCCGCGGGCAGCCGCTCGGCGCGGAGCGCGTCGTAGTACGCGAGCGCGGCGGAGAACCCGGGCACCGGGATGCCGTTGTTCACCGCGGCCGCGATCACCTCGCGCCAGGCGTCCTGCGCCTCGGTGACCTCCTTGCCGAAGTCCGGGTCGGCGAGCAGCGTCGGCAGCTGCGGGTTGGCCGCGTAGGCGGCGCGGATCCGGTCGAGGAACGCGGCCCGGATGATGCAGCCGCCGCGCCAGATGACCGCCATCTTCCCGAGGTCGATGTCCCAGTCGTACTCGTCGCTGCCCGCGGCGATCATGTTCCAGCCCTGGGCGTAGGACACGATCTTCGACGCGTAAAGCGCCTGCTCGACCTTGTCGGCGAACGCGTCGGGGTCGGAGACCGCCTCGCGGCCAGGCCCGGCGAGATCGCGGGCGGCGGCGCGCAGGTCGGTGTGGCCGGACAGCGACCGGGCGAAGGTCGCCTCCGCGATCCCGTCGACGGGCACGCCCAGGTCCAGGGCGATCTGCACGGTCCACCGGCCGGTGCCCTTCTGCTCGGCCTGGTCGAGCACGATGTCGACGAAGGGCCGGCCCGTCTTCGCGTCGGTGTGCGCGAGCACCTCGGCGGTGATCTCGATGAGGTAGGAGTCGAGGCGGCCGGTGTTCCAGGTGCGGAAGATCTCGGCGATCTGGGCCGGCGAGTACCCGCCGGCGTACCGGAGCAGGTCGTAGGCCTCGGCGATGAGCTGCATGTCGGCGTACTCGATGCCGTTGTGCACCATCTTCACGAAGTGCCCGGCCCCGTCCGGGCCGACGTGCGTCGTGCACGGCACGCCGTCGACCTTCGCCGCGATCGCCTCGAGCATCGGGCCGAGGGCCTGCCACGACTCGGCCGAGCCGCCCGGCATGATCGACGGGCCGTTGAGCGCGCCCTCCTCGCCGCCGGACACGCCCATGCCGACGAAGTGGATTCCCTGCTCGCGCAGGGCCGCCTCGCGGCGGCGGGTGTCGACGAAGTGCGCGTTGCCGCCGTCGATGATCATGTCGCCCGGCTCAAGCAGCGGGGCGAACTCCTCGATCACCGCGTCGGTCGCCGCGCCGGCGTTCACCATGATGACCAGGCGGCGCGGGCGCTCCAGGCTGGCGACGAACTCCTCGGCGCGTGCGGCGCGGGGACGAAGGTGCCCTCGTGCCCGAACTCCTCCATGATGGCGTCGGTCTTGGCGGTGGTCCGGTTGTGCAGGGCCGTCGCGTAACCGTGCCTGGCAAAGTTGCGGGCAAGATTCCGGCCCATCACGCCAAGTCCCGTAACGCCGATCTGCGCAGTCGCTTGGGTGGTCATATCGTCCTTCGTCTCTCTAGGGTCTTCCCGCTTGCGGGCTATCGATAGGTTACTTGCGCGCCCTACCGGCAGCCGCGTGCACCCGGCGCCGTTCGCTATCCGTAGCCGTTGCCACCGACCCGCAATCGTCCGTCAAACGCCGCCGCACCGCGGGGTCAGCAGCATGGCCGGCCGACAGCGACGGGTGCCACGGGCAGCAGCGTCGCCGCCCGTGGCACCCGGGTCTATGTGGTGCTGGGGACTATCAGGTGGCCGGGAAGTCGAAGTAGTGCAGGCTCACGAACGCCGGGCTGCCGCTGGCTCCGGATACGAACTCCAGATATACGTTGTGCGTGCCGGTGACCTTTGACATGTTCGCCGGAATCGTCTCCCAGGTCGACCAGCCGCCGGTATTAGCGACGTCGAATTCGCCCACGGCGGCATTCGACGGGCTGTCAAGCACCACCTCCACGATGCCGCTTACCCCGCTGGCGGCCCCGGAGGCCACTCTGGCGTCGAACTGGGTCGACCCGGTGGTGCCGAAGCTGACGTTGCCGTACTCCAGGTAGTCGCCGTTCGACAGCTGCGCGACCTGGTTCCCGTCCACGCCGCTCGGGTCGCTGTCGGTCGTCGTCGTCTTGTCGATGGTCCCCTCGCTGGCGGAGTAGCAGTCGGCGGAGATGTCCGATGTCGCGGTCGTGGTGCAGGAAGTGCCGCCGCCGCCGGTGCCGTGCTTCCGCTGCCGGTCGTGGTGTAAACCGCGACGTAGCCGACGCTCATCGCCGCGCCCGAGCTCGTCGCGCTGGACGGCGAGGTGCAGTCGCAGATGGCGTTGGGATAGGCGCCGCCCATGGCAAGGTCAAGGATGAGGAAGAAGCCATGGTCCACGGCGGCCTGCCAGGTCGACGGTGCCGACCGTGGCCTCGTTCACCGTGTAGTAGGCGGTTCCGTTGAGGTAGTAGGTGATGGACTCGGCGCTCGTGTTGGTGCGGTTGATGATGGCCGAGTAGGTGTTATAGCCGGTCTGGCAGCCGGAGCAGGCCACGAGGCCGCTGCCGAGCCCGGTCGTCTCGTTGCACGCACCGCCCGGGTCGACGCCGCAGTGGAACGTGCCCGAGTGCTCGGACAGCGCGTTGACGTCCTCCATGATGTCGATCTCACCGGTGGACGGCCAGTTCGAGCAGTCCATCGTGCCCGACGTGCCCGCCCCGCTTGACCGGAACCCGGAGCCGAGCATCCAGAAGGCCGGCCAGTACCCGACGCCGCGACGACGGGTTCGGCTGCTTGATGGAGGCGCTGACCTCCATCTCACCGCCGGCCGGGGCCTCGAAGTTGTCGGACGTCGTCTCGATCCGGCCCGACGTCCACGACGAGCCCGACTTCACCGCGGTGATGTTCAGGTGGCCGCTGCCGTCCTCCGACACGTTGGCGGTCGAGCTGGTGTTGCTCTCGACCTCGCCGGTGCCGTAGTTCGCGGTGCAGCCGGTCCCGCTGTACTGCGTGCCGGTGTCATAGGTCCAGCTCGAGTCCACTCCGGTACCTGCCGCCCCGGAGAAGCTGTCGCTGTACGCCGTCGTCCAGCCGGACGGCGCGGACGGGACCGTGGTGGCGGACGCCGACGGTGCCGCTCCGATGACCGCGGCGAGCACGGCCGCGGGGCCGAGCGGATACCACGGCCGCTATCGCGGCCGCCCTTCTTTTCCTTTTCCCATTCCGTGCCCCCCGTGGATTGGTCCCCCGCCACAGCATCGTGATGAGGTGGCTATCTCATGAAGAATCTCCTTCCGGGAGCAGGCCGCTAAGCCTCGGCCTAATCGTTGTTGCCGCGGCTGGCAGCCGCAGCTGGCACGGATGACGACTTGGGTCGGCAGTACTTCCACGGCCGGGTCGAGCGACGGCTGGTCGATCCGGGCGAGCAGCCGGCGCGTGGCGCGGCTGCCGAGTTCGCGGAACGGCTGGCTGACCGTCGTCAACGACGGGTCGATGACGCGGGCGGCGTGCACGTCGTCGAACCCGGTCACCGCCACGTCGGCCGGGACCCGGACACCAGAGCGCTGGAGTTCGCGCATCGCGCCGATGGCCATCTGGTCGTTCGCGCACACCAGCGCCTGCGGCAGCGACTTGCGGGACAGCATGGTCCGCGCGGCCGCGACGCCGCTGTCCTCGGAGAAGTCACCCTGGATGACCTGGGCGATGCCGCTGCCCGGGCTGGCCGCGACGGCCTGCTCGAACGCCAGCCGCCGTTCCGCGGCGTCCGGCGCGTCCTTCGGGCCGGCGACGAAGCAGAGCCGGTGGTACTGGTGCTCGCTCGGTCAGGTGCCGGGTGACGGCCGTCATGCCGCCGGTGTTGTCGCCGAGGAAGACGTCCATCGCGGTCTGATCGCGGCGGCCCGCGATGACGACGACGGGTATCTGGGCGGCCAGCGCGCGCAACTCGGCCTGATCGAGGACTTCTTCGGCGATGATCAGGCCGTCGACCTGTCCGGCGAGCGAACGTACCCGCTTCTCGAACAACTCGCCGCGGCTGCCGAAGGTGAGCAGCAGCGAATATTCGGTCCCGCGCAGCACCGTCTCGGCCGCGTGCACGATGTGGTCGACGAACAGCAGGCTGCTTCGCTCGATGTCGATTTCGTCGGTTCCGCGCTCCAGGCCGACCAGCCCGATGATGTCCTTCCGCCGCCGGGTGAGGCCGCGCGCCGACGCGTCAGGGACGAAGCCGAGCGTCTCGATGACGGCGAGCACGCGCTGCCGCGTGTTCGGATGCACCAGGTCGGATCCGCGCAGCACCCGCGACACGGTGGCGATCGACACCCCGGCCACCTGGGCGACATCGTAGATCGTCGTCATGCGGATCCGCTCAACATGATTAGAGCCAGCCTTATGATGACAGCGCTTACATTGACTCTCAACTGCTGACGTTAGAAATCGATGTAAGCGCTGTCAATAGATGATTAGACTCCCGTCAGGGCTCCGTCTTCCAGAGATTCAAAGTCCAGTGATCCCGAACGGTTCCGGCTTCCTGCGGCCGGCCCACCGCCTCAACCAGGGCGCGGACGGCGGGGCGGCGCGGCCCGATGACACGCGCCGGTGCCGTTACCGTGGCTGCGCCACCATGACTGGCGCGACCGGGCGAAACCAGGCATATCGGCCTGGCCTGCGATGCGGGCCAAAGATAGTGGATCGCTGGCCACGCTTCAGCGCTATCTACGATCCGCTATCTTCGCGGCGTGCCCGGTTCTAGGGGCGTTTACGGCCCACCGCGCCCCACAGGGCGGACTTGCCCGGGGCGGCCGCGCCGGGTTCCGGGCGCCATTCCTCGACCCGCACAAGGCCCGGTTCCACGAGGTCGGTGCCGATGAAGAAGCGCGCCACCTGCTCGCGGCTGCGGTGGGTGAACTGCTGCTGGGTCTTGCCGCGCAAACTGTCGGTCAGGTTCCGCAGCGTCTCGGGATCGACGAGGTCTGACCCGCCGTGGGATACGGCGAGGTAGCTGCCGGGCGGGACGGCGTCCATCACCTTGGCGACGATGGCGTGCGGGTCGTCGGCGTCGGGTATCGCGTGCAGGATGGCGAGCATGGTGACCGCCACCGGCCGGTGAAGTCAAGTAGCTTCGCGGCCTGGTCGAGGATCGTGTCGGTGTTGCGCAGGTCAGCGTCGATGTACTCGGTGGCACCGGCCTCGTGGCTGGTGAGCAGCGCCCGGGCGTGGGCGAGGACGATGGGTCGTAGTCGACGTACACCACCCGGGACTCGGGTGCGATCGGTCTGCGCGACCTCGTGGGTGTTGCCCGCGGTCGGGATGCCGGTGCCGAGGTCGAGGAACTGGCGGATCCCCGCCTCGCCGGCGAGGTAGCGGACGACGCGGCCGAGGAACGCCCGGTTCGCCCGAGCGGTGAAGATGCCGTCCGGATAGATCTTGAGCCCGGCCTCGACGGCGGCCCGGTCGGCTTCGTAGTTGTCTTTGCCGCCGAGGGCGTAGTCATACATCCGGGCCTGGTGCGCCTTGGTGGTGTCGAACGGCAATGACCCCGTCTTGCCGTCGTTGCCGCTACCCGGCGCTGGCCCGTCGTTGCTGCTCATCGCGGATGCCTTTCATGTCTCTTTGGCGACCTGTTCGATAAATCGAATCGTGGAGGCCGGGGTCAGCGCCTCGCCGCTGAGCTGGTCCATGACCTCCAGGTAGTGCTCCATGTCCGCGCGCTGCTCCAGGTAGACGGCGCCGGTGAGCTGCTCGATGTAGACCACGTCGGGCAGGTAGTGCTCTTCGAATCGCAGGACGGTGAACGATCCGCTCGCTCCGGCGTGACCGCCGCGGACGAACGGTATGACCTGCAGCGTCACGTTCGGCAGGCGCGACGCTTCGACCAGGTGGTTGAGCTGGGCACGCATGACCGGGGTCCCGCCGACCGGCCGGCGCAGCACCGCCTCGTCCATGACCGCCCAGATCCTGGGCGGATTCGCCCTGGTAAGCAGGTCCTGGCGCTTGATGCGGAGCCTGACCCGGCGTTCGATTTCCGCCTCGGATGCGGACTGGTGACCCAGCTTGGTGACGGCCCGGGCATAGTCCTCGGTCTGGAACAGACCGGGCGCGAACTGGATCTCGAAGGTCCGGATGGTAGTGGCGGCGGACTCCAGGCCAAGGTAGTTCTCGAACCAGTCCGGCAGGATGTCGCCGTATTTCGTCCACCAATCAGGCTGGCTGGACTGCCTGGCCAGGTATAGGAATCTGGATCGCGCTTCCTCATCGGTTACGCCGTACATGGTGAGCAGGTCCGTGACATCGCGCGGCTTGAAACCGACCCGGCCCGTTTCCATTCGGCTGATTTTCGACCGGGACGCCCGGATCTCGTATCCGGCCTGGTCGGCGGTGATTTCGGCGGCCTCGCGGAGTCGGCGCAACTGAGAGCCGAGCAGCATACGCAGGACAAATCCGTCGGCAGGCGCGTCATCTATGCCGGCGTCCGGCTGGTCGCCGCCCGGCACCTCAGTATTCATTAACGCTCCGCTGCCAATGGGACTGTGACCTGCGAGTTCGCCAACAATGCGGGCAGGCGCGACATCGTGCTGCCAGGTCATTACCGTATCTTACGCATCTAGCAATTATGTGCATTTTCATACCGGATCGGCCTGCCGTCCCGGGTAGCCGCAGCTGATCTGCGGAAACCCCGTTTACGGTCGACATGTTCTCCGTCTCCTCGGATGGCGGCAAGACACCTAGTGGATATCGACCCAAGGCAGACTACCAATTGTTCTGCACTGTGCAGATGCACATGCGAAAGGTAAGTGCATGAAATATTGCAAACTAACGTGCAGATGATCAGTGCAAGCTCAAGTGTCGCCTAGGTAAGCTGAATATCGCTGTTCCCTAAGAATTTTCGCTAGCGCGAGCGGAAAACCACCTGGAGGCCGGCTGGGCCGTGCTCCGGATGATTCAGTGTCCGGCTGCCGGGTGGCTGGTTTCCGGGACGGCGAGGCCGAGCAGGGGTTCGTCGGGCGAGCGAAGGCCCGCGGTGGGCAGTCCGCCCGGGTACAGCTGGCTGACCTTCCGCGTCAGGGAGATAGCGATCTCGACATGATCGCGGCGGCTGGCGGCGTAAAAGTCCTGCGCATCGGTGCTGATCTTGGGACGAGAGTGCAGCGGCTTGTCGCTGACCGCGAGCAGGGTGGCGGTCGGGATGCGGTAGCGGAATCCGTTGGCGGCCACGGTTGCCGACTCCATGTCCACGGCCAGGGCCCGGGATACCCGCAACTGATCCTCGACTATGGCCAGGTGCAGTTCCCAGTTCCTGTTCGCCGTGGTGTACACGATGCCCATCCGGCTGCGCAGGCCGCGGGCGGCCAGTTCGCCGAGCAGCAGCGAATTCAGCGTGTGGTTGGAGACGACGGGAACGCTGAGCGGCAGCGTGTCATCGAGCACCCGGTCGTCGCGCATGTAGGCGGTCGCCAGCACGAGGTCCCCGATGCTCTGGTGATTGCGCAGCCCGGCGCAATGCCCGATCATCAGCACCATGTCCGGGCGCAGCACCGCGAGGTGATCGGTCAGCGTCTTGGCGTTCGACGGTCCGACGCCGATGTTCACCATGGTCACGCCGGAGTTGCCGGGCAGCACGTAGTGCCAGGCGGGCATCTGCCGGCCGGGTGCGTCGGGGCCCACGCAGTCTGGCAGGGCGGCCCGGAACTCCTCTACGTGCCAGGCGTAGTTGGTCAGCAGCACGTAACGCTGGAACAGCCCCGCGCTGGTGCCCGTGTAGTGCTCAAGCCGGTCCATCGACAGCGCCATCCGCTCCGGCGTGAACAGGAACAGCTTCTTACGCCGCAGATCCCACTTGGTCTCGTCAACGGCCGGACCGAGCCGCGGATCACGCAGGTCAACGGCTTCCCGGCCCGCGGATACCGATACCAGGGCCCCGTCCGCCGCCAGCCGGCCCAGTTCCCGCTCCAGGTACCACCGGATCGCACCGGGCGACGCGAACTCGCCCTCAAGGCGCGGATTGTCCGTCGACCACGGCCGCTCGACCGCCAGCAACGGATAACGACCCGCCGCCGCGGCCGCTTCCATGGCATCGCACAGCCGGCCGATCTCGGCGGCGCGGTCGGCGACCGGGATCGAAGCGAAATCCACGGCCAAGGTCACCAGGTCGTCAAGATCCATAGGAGATGCTACCGCCCGGCCCTGCGCGGCACCGCATCGCACCGTTCCCCCGCACGTCCGTCGGCCGGCGGGGGAACGGTGCTGCTATGGACGGAGCCACGCCCCCGTTCGGTATGAGAGATTTGGATATTCCCGAACGGACGAACTCTTTTTCCTCCTCTTCCGATATGGACGTGTTCGTCAGTATCGGAAGGGAGGATTTGCCGCGAGGCTCGTTACCTGATCCACTTACTTCTTGAAGGCGTCCCTGACGTTCTTGCCGGCGTCCTTGACTTGCTCGCCGACCTGGCGTCCGGCGCCGTCGATGCGCTCGGCCTGCCCCTTGGTCTCCAGGTACGGGTCGCCGGTCGCCCGGCCTACGTCCTGCTTCGCCCGGCCGCTGCCCATTTTGAACCGATTGCGGAGTTTGTCCATGAATCCCATGCCGCGCCTCCTTGGTGCGAGATGGGCGTCAGCTGCCCGTGGCGGAGACCTTTAACCGTTTCCCACCCGACCCCTCGCTCTCCGCGGTCCGCGCTTGTCCGTCCGCCGGGCGGTGCCCGCCCGCCCATCCGGGCCGGGCCGGGCCGGGAAGTTGGAAACCGGGCTTTTGCCCGCTTGTCCGGACTTTCTCCTGCTTGTTGGCGGGCCCGTAAAGTGGAGTTCATGAACCAGCCCGGTCTGAGCGTGGGGCCATCGCATCCCGAGCGCGCAGACGCGGCGCGTAACCGGCGTCATCTGCTCGCCACCGCGCGGGAGATGCTGGCCGAGCAGGGTGCGGACAGGCTGACCATGGACGCGCTGGCCGAGCGAGCCGGCCTGGGCAAGGGGACGGTGTTCCGCCGATTCGGCACCAGGGCCGGGATCTTCCAGGCACTGCTCGATGATGACGAGCTCGACTTCCAGCAGCAGGTGCTTTCCGGTCCGCCGCCGCTCGGGCCCGGCGCCCCCGCGCTTGACCGGCTGATCGCCTACGGCCGGGCCAGGACCGGCTTCCTGATCGGGCACCGCGAGATCGCGCGCGCCGCGCTTGACGCCAAGGAACGGGTGTCGGCCCGCTCGCAGAGCCCGATGTCCCGCGTGCACATTCGGTACCTGCTTAAGGAACTGCGGCTTGAATCGGCCGACCTGGACGTGCTTGCCCTCCAGCTCACGGCCGCGCTTGACGCCCCGTTGCTCCTGTACCTGTCGGGCGCCGAGGAGCCGCCGGAAACCGCCGACCGGCTCGGCCGGGGGTGGGAAGACCTGGTAAAACGGGTCTGCGGGGAGCCGCGAAACGGCTGAGCCGCCGGTCGGAATACAAGCGGGGTAAAGTCCGGTTGTGCTAGCTTGGAGTAGCGGTTTCCACGCCCCACTACAAAGCTGATTGGACTGATGAGACGTGCCTCTTACCGGTGAATACCAGCCGAGCTCAGCCTCATGGGCGCGCGACCATGTCGAAAAGTACGAGCGCACCGACGGCGCCGAGGGCGGTGAGCAGCAGGGCAGTCGCGTGATCATCTTGACCTATGTGGGGGCCAAGACCGGAAACCTGCGCAAGACCCCGCTGATGCGGGTCGAGCACGACGGCGAGTACGCGGTCGTTGCCTCCCTGGGCGGAGCGCCGCAGAACCCGGTCTGGTACTACAACCTGATCGCCAACCCGCACGTCGAGCTCCAGGATGGCCCGGTCAAGCAGGACTACCAGGCCAGGGAGATCCAGGGAGCCGAGCGGGAGACCTGGTGGGAGCGCGCCGTCGAGGCGTGGCCCGACTACGCCGAATACCAGAAGAAGACCGACCGGGTCATCCCGGTCTTCGTGCTTACCCCGGTAGCGGGCTGACCGCCCGAAAGGGACGCCCCTGGCTGCCGTCGCCTTCAGCGGCGGCCGGCCGTATCGCACTGCGGGCAAAACGCATAGCTCAAGCGGGGACCACGCACCCGTTCGGATAAATCAAGAGCATTAGCCCGAACGGATGCGCGGTTCCCTCATTACGCCAGCCGTCTGCCCGCCGTGGTGACGGTCGGCTGTCCACGAAACACCCAGGCACTTTCGTCTCTGTGCTGATCGCCGGGTTAGCGCTTGCGCCCTGGCAAAAGTGGTGCCAGCAGCGCCAAGAGGGCAACGGCCACCAGCGGACCGCCGAAAATGATGGCCGCGATCACCACCACCGCCATAATCTCGTGCGCCAGCCCCAGCGTCAGCCAGGTAATGAACAGGGCGACGAAGCCGAGGGACATGAGAACGGTTTTCCGGTCGGTGCCGCCCCCGCTTCCGGCCGGTCCGGGATAGCCGGGTCCGCCCCCGCCGGAGACGGCGTGATGATGACCGCCGTGTCCGCCTCCTCCGCCCCAGCCGCCGCCTCCGTGGCCGCCCCCGCCGCCGCCCCCGCCGTGCCTGGCCACTTGCGGCGCCGCGATGACCGGGGGGATCCCGGCCAATCGGTACCGGAACGGCCCGCCGGATGGAACAAGCGCGGTTCCGGCGCCCCACGAGGCGATTCGCGGCAGGATCTCCAAGGTCCTTCTGCTCATCGGACTGGCCCCTCCCGGTGTCCGCCGACCCAGCATGCGCCCGGCATCGTCCCCGGCGCGGGCGTGCTGGTCCCGTTTCCGTCGATGACCGGAACCGCATTGTGCACCCGTGGTTTATCCGGGGGCAAGTTTTCGTGAGTACGTATTGACATTCAGAGAGTAGCAGACCGAAAATAGCCTCGGCTGAGCACTAGCGGTCATCGGGGAAAAGGAGCGCGGGTCGGCCAGCCTAGTTCCGGTAAGAGCGGGGATGGATAACACCGGCTGGCAAACGGGGTTAGCAAACAGGGTCAGCAAGCACCTTCTGTGACGCGATTCAACCATAGGCAGAGTTGAGCTGGGTGGAATCTCGGCCGCTTGTGGCGTCGTATCGCACACGGTTAATCATGCGTGCCGTGAATTGTTTTCTCCTGCCGCTGCGAAGCCAAGGAACAGGCGCAGCCAAAGAAACAAGACATTGTGCGCAAAAGGTGCAAGAGGAGGACCTGTAATGGCCTACAAACTGGGCAAGAACCGCCCCGTTATCGACAACAGAACCGTGCGCTTCGCCGCTTACGTCAAGCCGGCGCTGCCGTCGCCGCCGGCCGCGGTCAGCTACGGCGCCAAGGTCACCAGCTGGCCGATGTACCTGAACGACCAGTACGGCGACTGCACCTGCGCCGCCGCCGGGCACATGATCCAGAACTGGACGGCTAACGCCGCCGCCGAGGTCAGCGTGCCCGATTCCAGCGTGCTGTCGTTCTACGAGCACTTCGTGGGCACCCCGCCACCCCCGGACGAGGGCTGCAACATGCTCTCCGTGCTCAGGTACTGGCGCAAGGACGGGCTCGGCGGCCACAAGGTGCTGGCCTTCACCAGCATCGACCTCAAGAACCAGGCACAGGCGGAGAGCGCCTGCTGGCTCTTCGGGAGCATCTACATCGGGGTGTCGCTGCCGGACTTCGCGACCCAGGGCGACATGCTCACCGTCCCGTGGGTGGTCCCGCCGGGCGGCCCGGTCGGCAACGCCGCCCCGAACCCAAGCAACGGCCACTGCATCCCCGCGGTGTCCTACGACGAGGATAACCTCTACGTCGTTACGTGGGGCGAGATCAAGGCGATGAGCTGGGATTTCTACAACGCCTACGCCGATGAGTCGTACGCCGTGATCAGTCAGGACTTCATCGAGGCGAACGGGCTCAACCCGGCCGGCTTCGACCTGACCGCGCTCGAGGCAGACCTGAAGGAGGTCGCCAGCTAACCGGGACCTGGGCTGGCGACTGGGGCTGTGGGGTGCGCCCGATACGATGGCGGTTTTTGCCATCGGACGCACCCCACAGCATTGGCGTTAGTCGCGCCCTGGGCTCTGCACCCCTAGGGTGAAGTGGACCTTGCCCTCGGCATCGACCGCCGCGTCGAGAACCTTGTCATCAAGGAAGGCGGCGGCTTGCGGGTCGAGGAACACGCGTGCACCGGATGCCTCGACCACCTGATCATTGCCACCGGGTTCCGCGGCCGCCGCGAGCTGGAGAGCGCTCTCGCTGCCCGGCTCCTCGGCGATTCGCGTGATGCGCAGTCCGGTGCCATCCGGCGCCTGCGGCGTGTCGATAACGGACTTGACGACCTCAGCGGCCGACTCGGTCAGGACGAGCATGATTGGTCACCCTTTCGTTTCTCGTCCGGCAGACCATTTCGAGGCTAGCCGACGATGTAACAGAATGAAAACGACACCTGCCCGCCACCTGAGCTCTAAAACCCCTGGCAGTTGACCGGTCAGCCGCCGAGCCAGGCGTCTAGCTGGGCGCGGGTCGGCGCGGTGGCCGGTCCCGGACGGGTCACCGCGAAGGCCGCCGCCGCGTTCGCGCGGGCAGCGGCGCCGAGCGGGGGCAGGCCGTCGGCGAGGGCCGCGAGGAACACGCCGGAGTGCGCGTCGCCTGCGCCCGTCGTGTCGACGGCGGTCACCTGCGGTGCCCGCACGTGGACGCGCTTCGGACGCCGCGAGCAGGGCGACGTAGCAGCCCGCCGCGCCGGCCCGGACGAGGACGTTCGCGGCGGCACCGCGGGCGAGCAGCCGGCGGGCCGCTTCGGCCGGGTCGCCTGGCGCGTCCGCCGCGCCGGACCTGCCCGTGCTGGTCGAGCAGGGCGGCCTCCCGGTGGTTGCAGCTCAGCCAGTCGCAGCGGGCCAGGACGGGATCGAGCACCGCGGCCGGGATCTGCGCCACCAGCGGGCCCGGGTCCACGAACAGCAGGACACCGGACGGCAGGGAAGCCGCCCAGTCGCCGAGGGCCGGGCCGGAGTCCGCCGCGACCAGGCCGTAGCCGGACACGTAGACCGCGTCGCCGGGCCCGGCCGGCACCTCGTCCCAGGCTCTCGGCCCGCGCACCGTCTCCGCACCGAGATGCGTGACGAAGGTGCGCTCGGCGTCGGATTCGACCAGTGCGACGTCGAAGCCCGTGTCGCGCTCCCGGTCGGGCGGGCGGAGCAGGCCGATGCCCTCGGCGGCCAGTGCCGCGCGGACCAGGTCTCCCCACGGGCCGGTGCCGTGCCCGCCCGCGTAAAGCACCGGCAGGCCCTGCCGCGCCGCGGCGGCCATCACGTTGAATCCGCCGCCCGCCGCTACCTCGGAGGACGTCGCCAGCGCGTCGCCGCCGCGCTCGGGCAGCGCCGGGACACGCATGACCACGTCGACGATGGCCTCGCCCGCGAAGACGAGCCGTCGTGGGCCGGGCGAACGGAGCACCCCGTCGTTTCCGGAGATCATCGGCGCAGCTCCAGGAGGGAGTCAGCCAGGTCGGCCAGTGCGAGCCCTGGGCGTCGATGACCTCGACCGCGTGCGGCGGGAAGGCGGCGAGGCCGTGGACGGCGCCGCCGATGGCGCCGGCCATCGCCGCGATCGTGTCGCAGTCTCCGCCGAGCGACGCTGCCAGCAGGCAGGCCCGCCACGGATCGTCGGGCACGGCGCTGAGCACGGCGAACGCAGCGGGCACCGACTCCTGGGTCGCCAGGCTCGTGCCGACAAGCGAGTAGATCACCTCGGCTGCCTCATCGACAGCCAGGCCCGCGACCAGCCCGGTTGCCCACCGGATGCGCGCCGCGACATCGGCGCCCGCCACCCAGTGACCGCGTTCGGCGCCCATCCGGGCGGCGCCGATCGCTGCCTCGGTCGCCGCCGCGACGCCGCCCGGCGCCGCCCACGCCGGCGCTGACCGCGGCGGCAACGGCGGCGGCGCCGGCCAGCGCGACCGACGTGTTGTGCGTGACCAGGCTCGCCTCCTGCACGGCGTCGACCAGGGCCTGCGGGTTGTCCGGCGCGACCTTGATGCCGACCGGGGTGATCCGCATCGCTGCCCCGTTCGTGTCGCCGGAGATGCCTGCCTCTTCCGGCGGCGGTGCCCGCGAGCACCGCGTCGATCGCGCGGCGGGTGGACGGGCCGAGCAGGTCGAGCGACCCGCGGCCGGCCATGTCGCGCTCCCAGGCGACCAGGGCGGCCGCCAGCTCGCGGGGATCGACCGGGCCGGCCAGCAGCAGGCGGCCGAGCAGCACGGCCTGCTCGGTGTCGTCGGTGACGGAGCCGGCCGGCATCCCGGCCGCGATCGGGTGCCCGGGCGGCGCGGGCTCGAAGCCGGCGAGCAGCGGCCCCCAGCGCTCGGTGATCTGCCGCCGGGACAGCATCTGCGTGGGCATGCCGAGCGCGTCGCCGATCGCCAGACCGTACAGCGCGCCCCTGGCCCGGTCCGTTTCCTGTGCGTCCTGTGCGGTAGACAAGGCAGCCATTTCCTAGTGTGCCCCTAGTGCGTGATTTGCCCGGTTGTCGCAAGGGGAAGGAGCAGCGGGTGAGTACCACAGCACAGCAGCGCCCGCTCGGTCTCGAGACCAACGGGATCAACGTCATCGGCGAGGACGAGCGCAAGGGCTCGCCGCGGAGCCTGTTCTGGCCGTGGTTCGCCGCCAACATCTCGGTGCTCGGCCTCAGCTACGGAGCCTACGTGCTTGCCTTCGGCATCTCGTTCTGGCAGGCGTGCCTGGCCGGGCTGATCGGGATCGTGGTGAGCTTCCTGCTCGTCGGGTTCATCGCGGTGGCCGGGAAGCGCGGGTCCGCGCCGACGCTGGTGCTGTCACGGGCGGCGTTCGGCGTGCAGGGCAACAAGCTGCCCGCCCTGGTGTCCTGGATCCTCAACGTCGGCTGGGAGATCGTGCTCACCGTGCTGGCGACGCTCGCCACCGCGACGGTGTTCCACCGGCTCGGCTGGAGTTCCGGCGATGTCACCAAGGTGATCGCCTTCCTCGTCATCACCGTGCTGATCGTCGGAAGCGCGGCGCTCGGCTTCGACACCATCATGCGACTGCAGGCCGTCATCACCGTGGTGACCGGGATCCTGACCGTCGATCTACTTCATCCTCGTCGCGGACAAGATCCACTGGGCCACGGTCTCGGGGCTGCACTCGGGCTCCGCCCAGGCCTTCCTCGGCGCGACCGTGCTGGTGGCCACCGGGTTCGGCCTCGGCTGGGTGAACACCGGCGCCGACTACTCGCGCTACCTGCCACGGCGGTCGTCGGGCGCGGGGTGGTCTGGTGGACGACGTTCGGTGCGTCGATCGCGCCCGTCTTCCTGCTCGGGTTCGGGCTGCTGCTCGCCGGGTCCTCCACGTCGCTGTCGAGCGCGATCAACGCCGACCCGATCGGGGCGCTCGCCACCATCCTGCCGACCTGGTACCTGGTGCCGTTCGTCATCGTCGCCGTGCTCGGCCTGGTCGGCGGCGCGGTGCTTGACATCTACTCGTCGGGGCTGACGCTGCTCGCCGCTGGGCTGCGCGTGCCGCGCTGGTCGGCGGCGCTGCTTCGACGGGGTGCTGATGATCATCGGCACGATCTACGTCGTGTTCTTCTCCAAGCAACTTCATCGGGCCGTTCGAGGGCTTCCTGATCACGCTCGGCGTGCCGATCGCGGCCTGGTGCGGTGTGATGCTCGCCGACATCGCCCTGCGCCGTACCGCTTACGCGGAGGCCGACCTGTTCTCCTCCAACGGCCGGTACGGAGCGGTGCGGTGGGTACCGGTCACGCTGATGGTGCTCGGCAGCTTCCTCGGGTTCGGGCTTGTCGTAAACACCTACGCGGGCTGGCTGTCCTGGCAGGGCTACCTGCTCGGGCCGTTCGGCCTCGGCGGAAAGACCGGCACGTGGGAGTATGCCAACCTCGGAGTGATCGTCGCGCTGGCATTCGCGTTCCTCGGCTGGCTCGCCCTGGGCCGGGCGGCGATCCGGCGCCAGGAGGCCGCACCCGCGACAACCGGCACCCCCGCCGAAGCCGGCGCCCAGTAGCCCATCGTGAGCTGGCCGGGTTTGCCTGGGCAGACCTACAGCACCGGGCATACCGGCACTGGGTTTACCGTACTGGGCGCAAAAATCAGCGCGCTACTTGCGGCGTCCGCTGGGATTGTCGCCGTAGCGGCGGCGGAACTGCTCCACCCGGCCGGCCGTGTCGACCACCCGGGACTTGCCGGTGTAGAACGGATGGCTCGCGGACGAGATCTCCACGTCGATGACGGGGTACGTGTTGCCGTCTTCCCACTCGATCGTGTGGTTGCTCGTCAGCGTGGATTTCGTGAGAAACGCGAAATTCGCCGAGCGG
This sequence comes from uncultured Actinomycetota bacterium, assembly GCA_963785645.1. Lineage (GTDB taxonomy): Bacteria > Actinomycetota > Actinomycetes > Streptosporangiales > Streptosporangiaceae > Trebonia. The sequence continues at coordinate 166,750 of CAWAWG010000006.1, read as the reverse complement.
TCCCTGAAGACAACGGAGTGATAGTCGGGATGAATGCCTGGCTTCATACCAGCCTCCCTGCTCGCGAGGTATGCGTCTTAAACACGCCCCCAGCCGCAGATGTTCCGTCCCGTCGGCGGCCCAACGGAGGGATAACCCCACCCTCGCCAGGGGGGACACCTCCGGGTATTTCCGGGGATAGTCCTCATGGTTCGGTGGCCCCGCGACTCCATAGCGTGGTCTCGTCTGCCGCGTGATGACGGGATATCCGACGTGGCCAGGGACGAGGACGCAAGGGGACATGGTGAACGACGGGAATAGTTACACGAGCGAACGGGGGCTGTTCGCGTGGCTGGGCCGCGCGGTCGTTCGGCACCCGTGGCGGGTGATCGCGCTCTGGGTGGTCGCCGCCGTGGCGGTGATCATGACGTCGCCCGGCCTGCCCACGACCACGAACGAGAGCAGCTTCCTGCCGCAGTCCTACGAGTCGATCCGGGCGATGAACCTCCAGGACGCGGCGTTCCCGCAGACCGGGAACGTGACAAGCGGTGCGGCGATCATCGTGTTCTCCCGCGCCGACGGCGGGAAGCTGACCGCGGCCGAATCCGCGCAGGTCGGGTCGATCGCGAAGAAGCTGGACGCCAAGCGCATTCCGGGCATCGTCTCCGTCACAGTGGGCCCGCTGTCGCCGAACCGCCTGGTGCAGACCGCGATGGTCGCCATGCCCAACAGCGTGCTCAACGGCAACGGGAACGCGGAGGATAACGCGATCACGGCGCTGCGGGCTGACGTCAAGCCGCTGGTGGCCGGGACTACCCTGGCCGAGGGGGTGACCGGGCAGGCGGCCGAGGACCTCGACAGCCAGCAGTCTTCCAGCAATGCCAACGAGATCGTGCTCATCGCGACGCTGGCGCTGATCCTGATACTGCTGCTGATAATCTTCCGCAGCCCCATCATCGCGCTGCTGCCGCTATTCGTCATCGCGCTCGTCTCGCAGGTCGCGAGCGGCGTGATCGCCGACGTCAACAAGGCGCTCCACCTCAACGCGGACAGTTCGATCTCGACGATCCTCATCGTCGTGCTGTTCGGCATCGGGACGGACTACATCCTGTTCCTGATGTTCCGCTACCGGGAGCGGCTGCGCGCCGGCGAGGACCGCAAACAGGCCATGGTCACCGCGGTCACCCGGGTCGGCGAGGTGATCTCGTCCGCCGCCGGCGTGGTCATCTTCGCCTTCCTCGCGCTGATCCTGTCCACCGTGAGCGTGCTGCGGTCCCTCGGGCCGACCCTGGCGATCGCCGTCGCCGTCACGCTGATCGCCGGCCTGACCCTGGTGCCCGCGATAGTGTCACTGCTCGGCCCGAAGGTGTTCTGGCCGTCAAAGTCGTGGCAGCGTGAGCCGCGGTCGGCGCGGTTCGGTGCGATCGGCAACGCACTCGGCCGCCACCCGGCCCTGTTCGCCGTCGTTTCCGGACTGGTGCTGGTGGCGCTGGCGATCGGCGCCCTCGGCTTCAAGCCGACGTTCGACCTGTCATCGGCCGGCATCCCGGCCAGCGCGGAATCGCAGCGCGCGCTCGTCACCCTGGAAAAGGGCCTGCCCGCGGGCGCGACCGACCCGACCGACGTGCTGCTGCACTCCTCATCGGGACCGCTGTCGGCGGCCAGGCTCGCGGACTACGGCGCCGCGCTCGGCAAGCTGCACGGTGTCGGTTCCGTCGCGGCACCTACCCTCAGTAAGGACCGGACGACCGCCGACTACGGGGTGACGCTGAGCTATGACCCGCAGTCCACGGCGGCGATTAACGTGCTCGACAGCTCGGTCAGGCCAGGGGCGCACGCCGCGGCGCCGCCGGGCACCTACGCGCTCGTCGGCGGCACGACCGCGGTGTACGCAGACCTCCAGCATGCGATCGACCACGACTATGCTGTCGTGTTCCCGGTCGCCGCCGTCATCATCCTGCTGATTCTCGTGCTGCTGCTGCGCAGCGTGGTAGCGCCGTGGTACCTGCTGGCCTCGGTCGGACTCGGCTTCGGTGCCACCCTTGGCGCGAGCGTGCTGGTCTTCCAGGTGGTGCGCGGCGAGGCCGGCCTGGTGTTCCTGCTGCCGGTCTACATGTACCTGTTCGTCGTGGCGCTCGGCACCGACTACAACATCCTGATGATCGCGCGGCTGCGCGAGGAGGCCAGAGCAGGCAGGGATCCCCGGCAGGCCGCCGCGATGGCGCTGCGGCACACCGGCCCGGCCATCGGCGCGGCCGGCCTGATCCTGGCCTGCACGTTCGCGTCGCTGACCCTCGCGGGCAACACCATCCTGGCGCAACTTGGGTTCGCGGTGTCCTGCGGGATCGCGCTGGCGGCGTTCGTCATGGCGATGTTCTTCGCGCCGAGCATCACGGCGCTGATCGGCCACCGCGCCTGGTGGCCGGGACACAGTGCCCGCCTGAACCCGAGTGTCGGCCTAGACTCAGCCGCTCGATATGACCAATCCGAGCAGGCGGAGATCACTGGGCACCCGGATACCGTCCAGGTACCGCGTCATCGCCTCAGGTAGCCCGGCGGCCGACCTGCGTGGATGTGCGTCTGATGCCGCTATAGCGACACCCCGCGGCCTAGCGCATGCGTTCGAAGATCGTTTTTGGGTGTCATTGTCTGCTGCCGCGGGGGCGGATGCCCTCGCGGCAGCAGTGGTGACCTGGCCCTGGTCGGTGCGGTAGATGCAGTGGATCTCAAACGCAGCGGCCAAGGGCCGACGATCACTTCCCCTGTGCGTCGGCACAGGGGCGATTGACCCTAATGGTCAACGTGTTAACAGGCGGCGGCATCGGGGCCGGAAGCTGCCTTCAGGGGCAACGGCAGGATAAGAACGTCGAAAGTCGGGGCGTCTGGCCAGCCCGGTCGCAGCTTGGCGACCATGCGCCAACCCCATCGCAGGTAAGTGCTGTACGCCCTTGTGTTGGCTGGGCGGACCAGGATTGTTGCCCGCTGTTCCCGTCGCCCGCGTAGAAGCTCGTCATGGAGCGCGTGCGCGATTCCGTGTCCGGTGTGGCCCCGGACCACCATGATCTCTGACAATGCGAAGGTCCGCTTGCCGTCTTCGATGGTGAAGCCCGGCTCTGGTTGGGACTCCAATCCTTCCCACCAGCGGCTATTCGGGGCGAGCGCCCAGCCCCACGCCTGCCCGACGGGCTGATCGCCGTCGAACGCGACCACAAGGTCGAATCGGGGGTTGGATGCGTAGGCGTCGAACCTGCCCATGAACGCCTCGGACTGGCTGAACCGATCGCCGGATTCGATGTTCTCCCAGTAGGCGGCCTTGTGGACGGTCTCGACTACTTCTCTGGCGCCGCGTGCTTCCTCCGCGTTGTAGCGCCGGAATATCGGGGTCACGACGCAGAGGTTAGCGCGTCGAACCTGGCCGCGAACTCACTGTCTCGCCGCGCGGCCTGGCGGACGGGGCGACTACGCACCCACACGGCATACGAGGGACGTTGCGGGACGTTCGGCGTGCACGATATTTCTCCCGTTACGACCCCGAAACTCTGTGTAGCAGATCACCCCGTGTCGGTTGACTTAGAACCCCCGCTAACTTTCCGCACGGAAACAGCGGACTACATAGCAAGAGACCAGCGATCTGGAATGCCCCATGACCGAATCGCCAGGACAGAAAGACTGGGCAAGGGACATACGAAGACTGAGTGATCCCGAGTTCTTCACCCAGTGGGCCGATGTCCGCAATCGCCTTGTCTTTATCTCCGAAGGGAAGCCGGAACACCGCGATATCAAGCTCCAGTATCGCGCCTTGAGCGCTGAATACCGCCGCCGGATAGATGGCGGTTTTACAGAAACCAGCCCGAAACCGAACAACTGAAAGGACATGACCATGAGAGATAACACAGGCCCCACACGGGACACTCGGGACTTCGAGCGGACATATCTCGGGAAACTCCAGTTGGCTGCTCAGGTAATCCTTGAGGCTGCACCTGACGGAGATCTGGTGTCTGACCCCCTCGAAGTCGAACTCGGGATCTTCAAGGATCGCGTGGAATTCGCTCTGCTGCTTGCAGAGCGCACACAGGGACCGGGAACGGAAGAAGAACCCGTATGACCGCCCGGACGTATCATCAGAAAATTCCCGTTACCCCAGGTGAACGAAGGCAACCGAGCATAAGCCAGCAGGAGAAAGCCAAGAGATGGGATTCCTTGATACGCATGCTCGCGCGGCCTGAAATTAGGGACACGGGGTGTGCGGCACCTTTCCTCTCAGCGGCGCGCGGTAATGATGCTGCTCTCGATGCGGGAGGAACTGCCGGTCTCCTTGACGGCCGAACTCAAGTCATACAAGTTCACACTAGACGCACTCTACCTTGAGGCTATTGGCGGCTTCGAGTCTGTAGACGGCATAATCAACTTCCCGCCTACATACATAACCGAATCAACAGCAGGTGAACTATGCCAGCCTGACAGTACAGATAACGAAGAATGCAGCTAAAGCATCGCGCAGGTTATGCCCTTTCGGCACATCACCCTCGTTGCCCAAACGAAAGAAAACCCCTAGCCCATCGATGGGCTAGGGGTTTCTTGGGTCTCCAACAGCAGGTCGGTCAATTCACGGCCCGCACGGACTCCGAGCTTTGCGAGCGTGGAAGAAATATCGTTTAGGTCGCTTACCGCATATGCGTTCACAGCTATTGCTTCTCTAGCAAATTTCAGACCTGTGCCTGCGGCCGCATCGTAGTCTTTAGCGGCCGCGTGTGCACGTGCCAGCATGGTTCCGTACCATGCGCGGTCACGTCTGAAGGATTCCGGAAGATCGCGGAGCGCTTTCCCGAGAAGTGCGACCGCATACCTGGCGTTACCGGCACCGCGTTCAGCTAGTTCCGTCTCGATCATTCCGCGCTGCGCGGTAAACCATGTCTCGCCGTAGAAGTACATCCAATCAGGCTCGTCCTCTGGGTGCTCAGCAGCTGATTTTATCAGGCTTTCTGCTTCATCGAGCGAACGATGAGCTTTACTCGTATCAGACTCTAGCGCATGTCCGCGTGCGATCATTTGTGACGCCATTCCCTGCACGCCAAGAGAAGTACGGTTGTCATTCCACCGCGCTGCCTCTCCGAGTCGCACACATCTCACGGCGTCGCCGGTGCTCCATGCAAGATGAGCCTTCATGGAAAGCGTTGTTGCCGCCATATTCGCGTCACCCGCTTCGATTGCCCAATCATGCGCCCGGTCATACCAGACCAAAGCGGCAGACTTATTTTTGAGATCATTGCATAGCCAAGCCATGAACTGCGCATATTGCGCTGCTAGGTCAACAACGGAACCCGACAAAGAAGGCTGCGCCTCACGCGCCATTCCAGCAACAACCGATAGCTGAGTGCGAATGATATCGATCAGCGGTTCTGCACCGACCGAATCCTCGACACGGCGATGCTCGGCAAGGCATTTTTCCATCCACGCCAGTACCGCAGAATCCACGCGCGAATTTCTTTCGGCAACACGTGTGATACGGTCGTAAAGGTCTGGGTCCGGCGCGAGGTTAGACGCCTTTGGATGCAACGGTATTATGTTCCGGCTAGTCAGCCCTGGAGAGTTATCTTCATGTGCCGATATCAGCCTACGAGTCGGGATTTCGCGGCTAGTTTCAGGCCAGAGTTCGGACTCATCCATTTCCAGAATTTGGGCCACTTTCCAGCGGTGGTGTGCGCGCGGGATTGTTCCGCGCGTGATCCAGCGCTCGGCCGTCTTCTGCGCGACTTCTACCCGACGGGCAAACTGACTAACTTCCATGCCCGTAGCCCATACCGCGTCCCGCAATCGTATGTTGGCGTGCTCGGGAATTTCACTTGAATCGTGGACCGAGAGCATCGGCGGGGTAAATCCGAGTTCGACGGCTGGGCGCCCGCACAATTGCACGAGGATTTTTCGGTACACTGTATTCGGCCACGACACTGCGCCCGACTCAAGCCGGTACACGTAATTTTCATCTGGGTAGATATCTTCACCCATTTCCCGCGCAAGCCGTGCCATCGCTTCAGCAAATTCGGGACGCGTTTCGCGGCGCTCGTTCTCGCGTATCCTGCGCAGCACCGTATTTGGGGTTTTTGGCGTACGTGGATCCGTTCCGCCTGCATTGCCAGTACTCACCCGTCACACCCTTAAGAGATCGCCAACCACCAACGCATAATGTCAAGCGTACGCCACCGATTCACGCCCGACAGCCTCCGTAGTGCAAGTGCAGTCTCCTGCGCGTCCGTCTGCACTTATAGGGCCGTACAAGTGCGCTTGCACTAACGATCGATTGTCTATGCCTACGCCGCTTCGGCTTCCGGCGGTGCAGACACGCAAGGACAGGCGTAGACATAGACAAGTTTCGTCACGTTCCGTGATCGTCTCATTTTCTCGCCCCGCTTGCGTGCGTGCCCTAACGCGTGCGTACGCGCACGCGCGCTGGAGTGAGACAACTCTCCGTAATCGGAAGGGGTGCCGGCGTATGAACGCGAATGCGCCTCGCGCCTACGCGCCTGGCTTCTCGCGTGAGCTTGACCTGGCGCGGTCGGCGCTCAGAGTGTGGTGGTGCATACCAGGCCGAGGTCGCTGAGTCCTTCTGAACGGCAGAGCCGGTCGGACGCGCCGTCGACTGCGGTTTGCAGGAGCTGGTAGGCAGCGCCGTGCTGCTGTCCCCAGTGCATGGCGGTCCGCCACAGCGCCCGGCCGAGGCCGAGGCCGCGGTACCCGGGCAGGACACCGAAGTACTGCGGCAGCAGCCTCGCGGCTCCCTGGCTGTCGGGCATGATCTCCATCGGGCCGATCGCGCCCACGATGTTCCCGTCGTGCTGGCAGGTGAGCACGGGGCCGGTGCCGCTGTGCTCGCGGATGCGGGAGTGGAGGAACGCGAAGCCTTCGGCGGCCAGCTTGTCGGCGAACACGCTGAACGTCGCGCGCACCGGGTCGGCGGCCTGATCCAGCGCCACGATCCCTGGTACGGGGGCGGTGGCGGGCTGTCCCGGGTGCTGAGGACCAGGCGGGTAAGGCTGGGGGGCAGGCGGGTAAGGAGGCTGAGGTTGGTACATCGATGATCCCCCGTGGTCTGCGGGAAGCACTCGGGTGTGCTTCCCGGTCATCGAAGAGTATTCACAGAGTATTCATAGAGATGCAGAAAGTAACAATAGCCGCCGGATCTGTGGCGCTGCTGTTACCCAGTGCTAAACTGATCGCCCGACATCAGCCGCGATGTCAGTCCGGGCTCCCCGCAGTTCCCGGAAGTGGTCGAACGGGCCAGTCAAGCGCTACAGACAGACGCGCCAGAGGGCCACGAGTCGGAGGCGGATCAACGCTTCGCATCATGGTCCGCGCCTACGACGTGAGGCCCCGGCTCAACAGAACCTTTATCGGCCAGATTCTCTGTATTGATCTAGAAAGTCCGCTGCGCTCTGAACGTCACGGTAGCGCCTCAGCAATTTTGCTAGGTGGCGAAGACGTTCGTCCGTACGAACAGAGTTTGCCAGGCTCCTAAGCTCAAGAACTTGACCTGCGATTCTGGAGCCAGTGTCAATCTCGTTTAGGAGTATGTAGTTTTCGGAAAGCCAACTCAGGTACAAGGCGTTTTCGCGAATGTGGGTGTCATCATAGCCGGAGACAGCATCTCGCAGCAACGGCTCTGCCTTGGCGGGCAGCTTTAGCTCTGTAAAGCACCGGCCGGCCATCACATCTATCTCTGTGCTATTCAGCCAGTACGCCCAATCTGGGTCATCCTCAGGCTTCGCGTGACTGAAATTGTCGCCGACTTGGCTAAGTGTCCGCTCACAGTTGGCAAGATCCCCGGATTTAGCGTCAGCCCATGCAACTCGCTCTAGAAGAAGTGCCTTGGTAGTAGCTGTGGCGTCGCGACGCCCACCAGCATAAGCAGTGCGCGCAAGCAATGCAGCTTGCCGCGGATTCCCTGTATTTGCAAGCTGGTAGCTGAGGGTTGATATAATGTGCGCGGCCAGTGGCGCGTTACCGGCCGCGTTAGCAGCGACGACACCGCTTTCAGCATATTTTGCAGCGTCCCTGTAAAGTCCGGCGTCAGCGGCAACCCATGCGGCAAGCTGCGCAAGTTCGCCGGTGACCGAGAGGATACGGCGAGCCTGATCATCGGTCAAAGCCGCCTCGTTAAGCAGACTGGTTGTTGCTTTTATTTCCTGATGCACGAGAGCGTGAGATGTGCGGCCAGATACGAAATCGTCCGCACGGCGCAACTGCGCTGTCCGGCGCTCGATCGTCGCAATAAGTGGGTCACTGATGCGTCGTCCGGCGCTCAATTCAATGCTCTGGGGCTTATCGGCAGTCAGCCATTCATGAGCCAGCATCTCAATATCCGACAACGCCGAGTTGGCTATTGCCTCATCGAAGGATGCCGACAGGGAACGCAAGTCATCCCGTGTCCACTCATGTTTGCTGAGCAAGGCGCCAGAATCACCACTTTCGCCGATTGGATCGGCGGTGCTCTCCAGTCGGTCGCGGAGCCCGTCGACGTCGCCGTACTCGTTCCCGCCATTCCCGGCCGGGGCGTCGGTCGCCACGGGTGGTCCTCCAGTCGTGTGGTCATCTGCCGCTCGGGAGAGCGGGGCAGCGCCTGCTGCTACCCGCTAGCTTGCCAGGACCGCGACCTTCCGGCAGCGTCCGGCCGTGACAATCTGTTGTAATACCGTCGCTGATCGACGTCTGGGTGGCGACCAGCGTTGCGGTTACGCTTGAGCCTCATGGGCGCGGTCTTGCTGCTGTGGGACATCGACCACACGCTGACGGAGAACAACGGCGTGAACAAGGAGATCTACGCGCTCGCGTTCGAGCTTCTCACCGGCCGGCCGTGCACATGGCGCGGACCGAGGGGCGCACAGAGCCGGAGATCATGCAGGGCATGCTGGCCAGCCACGGGATCGAGGCGACGCCCGAGTACGCCGCCCGGATGCCCGGAGCTCTGGAGGCCGCCACCCTGGCCAATGTGGCCAGGCTGCGCGAACGCGGCCACGAGCTGCCCGGTGCCCGTGCCGCGCTCACCGCGTTCCAAGCGGCACCGGAGGTCGTGCAGTCGGTCCTGACCGGGAACATCAGGCCGGACGCCGTCACGAAGCTGGCGGCGTTCACCCTTGACAGCTTCATGGACTTCGAGGTCGGCGGCTACGGCGGCGACGCCGATGAGCGGCCCGGGTTCGTCCCCGTAGCGCAGAAGAGGGCAGCCGCCCGGTACGACACGGTCTTCACAGCGGCGAATACCGTCCTGATCGGGGACACGCCCCGCGACGTGCAGGCGGGCAGGCTGGGCGGCGCGCACGTGGTGGCCGTCGCGACAGGGACCGACAGCATGGACGAACTGCTAGCCGAGGGCGCGGACGCGGTCCTGCCCAGCCTGGCCGACACGCGCGCGGTTCTGGCAGCGGTGCACGGTGCGCTGTCGGCCTAGCCGACGTGCCGGTGGGTTCCGTCGAGCCAGTCGGCTACTAAGCCATAACGCGGCGACGCCGGCCTTCTCCGGGATGGCGGCGTCCTGCCGGGGCTGGGTGGCGGTGGCGCGCAGGTAACGGCTTGTGGCGGTACCGACCAGGCAGATGGCCAGCGCGATTACCCGGACGGTGCCCTCGCTTGGCCAGGGTGCCAGGTGCGTCAGCTGCATTCGCAGGGTCCAGGGATGCATGGCTTCGTTCAAGGACAGGTAGATGACCATGCCGGTGCCGAGGAACCAGCCGACGTCCGCCACCGACTGCACCGCTAGGACGCGGGCGGGACGGAGCCGGGGGGTCGGCTCGGCGGGGCCGTCGTTGCGCCGTTTGAGCTGTAGGTACCGGCTGGTCACGAGGGTGACGATGGCGACCGCGAACGCGATGGCGCCGGCCGTGTCGGTCCGCAGGTGCGGGATGTTGGGCCAGTACGGGTAGGCGTCGTCGAAGTCGCCGAAGCTGGCGACAAAGGCCGATCCGATCCAGATAAGCACGGCGACGTAGCCGAGGCCGAAGGTCAAGGACTCGACCACGAGCTTGCGGTTGCCCTGGCTTCTGTTACGCACGCTGCTCACTATAGGCGAACCGGCCTGCCTGCCTTGGCCGTCTGTCGGCCGTTACCTGGGGTGCGGGCGCTAGCCGGAGTGGGGCGAGGCCGCCGCGGTGGCGGAGCCGGACTCCCCGGGCAGGAACGACGGGGGAGTCCGGGACGGGCTGATGGCGAGCGCTATCGCGATCCCGACCGCGACGAGCACCGCGACCGAGAGGACAACCGGCACCAGCCAGCGGGGTCCGAGGCGCCGGCGAACCACCGGCTGCGGCGTCGGCGGGGTGTAGGCCGGGGCCGCGGACTGTCCGGGCAGGGGAGTGTACTGCCCGGGGTATTGAGAGACGGCCTGCGTCCCGGGCAGGACGGCCTGCGTTGCTGGCTGAGCGGCGTACGCAGGCTGAACGCCCTGCGTCGCAGGCTGAATACCTTGCGTCGCCGGCTGGACGGGGTGCGTGGCCGGACCGGACGATCCGGGAAGCGTGGACGGTGGAAGGGTGGGCTTGAATGCGACGGATTCGAGCACCGCCGACACCTGGTCGGGCCAGAACCTTCCCGGTGTGACCTCCGGGTAGGCCGCGGAACTGGCGGCGACGGTATCCAGCAGCGGGCCGAGCGCCGGGCGGGCGTCGGGGTCCTTCGACAGGCAGGCGTCGATCACCGGGCGCAGCGGCGCGGGAACGCGGGTGAGGTCCGGCTCGCCGTGGACCACCCGGAAGCCGATCGAGAACGCTTCGCCGCCGCCGAACGGCGAGACGCCGGTCGCGGCGAACGCGAGCACACTGCCCAGCGAGAAGATGTCGCTGGCCGGGCCGACGGCGAAGCCCTGGGCCTGCTCCGGCGACATGTAGGCGGGGGTGCCCACCGTCACCTGGGTGGCGGTGACCACGGTGCCGCTCGTCGTCCTGGAGATGCCGAAGTCGATGACGCGGGGGCCGTCGGCGGCGATGAGGATGTTGCCCGGCTTGAGGTCGCGGTGCACCAGCCCCTGGGCGTGGATCGCGACCAGCGCCTCGGCCAGGCCGCCGGCCAGCCGCCACACCGCCTCCACCGGCAGCGGGCCGGCCTTGGCGACCAGGTCGGCCAGCGGCGGCCCGGGCACGTAGGCGGTGGCGAGCCACGGCGGGCTGTCAACGGGCCCGGCGCCGACCACCGCCGCCGTATAGGCGCCGCTGACCGCCTGCGCGGCGGCCACCTCCCGCCGGAACCGCTGCATGAACTCCGGGTCGCGGGCCAGTTCCGGGTGCACGACCTTGACCGCCACGGGTCGGCCGCCGGGCGAGTAGCCGAGGTAGACCCGGCCCATTCCGCCCGCGCCCAGCCGTGCCTGCAGGCGGAAACCACCAACCTGCCGCGGATCGTCTTCCGCCAATGGGTCCACGGATGCGACCATACCGGGCAACGCAAGCGGTCGCGATAGCCTTCGTCGTCGTGTGATTCTTAAGTTCTACGAAAGCGTTGAACCTCGCGGGGGCCTTGCTGCGTACCACGGGGCATGAGGATTGCGACGCCTATCATCACGTTGATTGTCGGCTTGGCCCTGGCCGCCTCTTTGCTTTTCTCCGACATGACCGCGGTGTCGGCCAAGAAGGCCGCGCTCGCCGCCGCCTCCGCTACCGCCACCGCCTCCGCCGGGTCGAACACCGTTACCGAGAGCACGGGGCCGTCGACAGCGGCCAGTGCCTCCGCGGGCGCCGGGCAGTCGGCCTCGGCGTCGGCGTCGCCCACCGGATCCGGTTTCGTGATACCGCCCCAGGCCAACTACACGGGCCAGGTGCAGGGCGACCTGGGGGACATCGCGATCGCGGTGCACAACACGTTCGCGATCGCCTACTTCTGCAACGGCAGCACGCAGGAGGCGTGGCTCCAGGGCAAGCCGGACGGCGGGAAGCTGTCCATGACCGGCAAGGCCAACGCCAGCCTCACCGCCAACTACGCGCTTGGCCACATACGCGGCACGGTGGTCGTCAACGGGACCAGCTACCTCTTCAACGTGATCGCCGTGCACAAGCCGTCCGGGCTGTTCGAGTCGATCGCCGACGTGCGCGGCGCGACCATCAAGGCGGGCTGGATCGTCTTGTCCAACGGCTCGGTGGTGGGCTCGATGATGCCCAACGTGAACGCCGCCCACCCGACCTCGCAGGCGGCGCCGCCGCTCGACCTTTCCTCACTGACGGCGCAGTACCAGGGCACCACGATCAAGGTGACGCCGGTCGACGGTGAAACCGGCAGCGGGTTCTGACACTAGCCACGATCAAGTCGCCCAGCATTCCAGAAGGGGAGCAGCACATGACAACACAGTGGGAGCCGCCCGCGCCGACGGAGGTGACTCCGGTCCAGCCCGACCCGGCGGCCAGAGCGCTCGTCGTGCCCGCACTGGTCGGCTGCCTGGTCGCGCTGACGCTGGGCATCTACGGACGGGCGCATCCGCCGACCGGGGTGGCGGTGGACATCGTCGGTTTCTCAAGCCCGGCCACGGTGAAGGCCTGGCTCGCCACGGTCGCGATCGTATTCGCGGGTGTCCAGGTCGTTTCTTCCATGATCATGTACGGGAAGGTGTCGTGGATCAGCCCGCCGTCGTGGATCGGCGCCCTGCACCGCTGGTCCGGGCGGATCGCGTTCATCGTCACCGTGATCGTCGCGGTGCACTGCCTGTACGCGCTCGGGTTCGAGACGTTCAACGCCCGGGTGCTCGTGCACTCGATCGCCGGCTGCCTGTTCTTCGGCGTGTTCACCGCCAAGATGCTGGCCTTGACCAGACGCGGGATGCCTAGCTGGGTGCTGCCGGTGTTGGGCGGCGTAGCGTTTGCCCTCCTTGTTCTCATATGGTTCACTTCGGCCTTTTGGTTCTTCTCATTCTTTGGATTCAGGCGATGAACGAGAGTCAGGACTACCCGATGTCAACGGCTGGCCCGAAGTCACCCGCACAGTCTCCGCAGAGTCGTCGCGCGCTGCTCATGGGTGCGGGCGTCACCTGCGCAGCGATGCTGACCGGGTGCACCACGTATGACGCCAACAACGGAGGATTTACCGGCTCGACGCCTAGTGCCGGCGCCAGCACGGCCGCATCCAGTGGCACGGCTGCCTCCAGTGGCACGGCCGCGTCCGGCGGCGGCACTGCCAGCGCGGCGCCAGCCAGTGTCCTGGTCAGCACGTCGCAGGTCCCCGAGGGCGGCGGCAAGATCATCGATGGCAAGAACATCGTGATCACGCAGCCGCAAGCCGGGACTTTCAAGGCGTTCAGCGCGGTGTGCACGCATCAGGGCTGCATCGTGAACAACATTGCCGACGGGACCATCGACTGCCCGTGTCACGGCAGCAAGTTCAGCATCAAGGACGGCTCGGTCGTCAACGGCCCGGCCACCAGCCCGCTGCCTCCCGTCGCCATCAAGCTCGACGGGACTTCGATCGTCCAGGGATGAGACGGGCACTGGCGATCACGAGGCTGGCGTTACGGGCCGAGTCCGCGTTCCGCCAGCACGACCTCGAGCACGCGCAGCGCGTAGTAGACCCGCGACTTGGCCGTACCGACCGGGATCCCCAGCGCCTCGGCCGCCTTGCCGACGGTCTGGTCCCGGAGGATGGTCTCGTGGAGTATCTGCCGGTGCGAGGACGTCAGCTGGCGCATCGCGTCGGCCACCGCCACCCGCAGCACCGTGGCCGTCGTGTCGTCGTCAACGGGCAGGTCGGTGACCGCGGCCTCTCCGGTTTCCGGGGGACGGGCTCGCCGCCGGCGGTGCTCGTCGATCACGATCCGCCGGGCCACGGCCGTCAGCCAGGGCATCAGCGACGGCCCGGAGCGGTCGAGCCTGCCCGCCTCGCGCCAGGCCCGGACCATGGTCTCCTGAACGACGTCCTCGGCCTGCTGACGGTCACCGCCGGTCAGGCGCAGCGCAAAAGACATCAGCGGCGCCCGGTATGTCTGGTAGAGCACCGTGATGTCGGCGTCGGCTTCCCCGCCTGTGATCCCCGCTGGTCCCGGGCGGTATTGCCCGCCCAAAAGACTCACAGCCCTATTTAATAGCGTCCACACCTTCTGCAGGCAAGCCCATTCGCCTATTCGCAATAATATGAAATATGCGCAGAAATAAACATCGGCACACCGGCAAGACCGGTATACTGCAGAACTCGGCATATTGCGCCTAACGGGCGACTTTCCGCGATCGGCGGATCGCTAACCGCACTCCGCGGCGGATTCATCCCGGTCAGTCGGGGATTCTGGGCGCACCGGCCGTCGATGTCGCCCCGGCGGTCTCGGTCGCGGTCACCTGCTGAACCCCGCGCCTGAGACCGAGGAAGGCCACCACCGCGCATACCGCCATGATGACGCCCATGCCGTAGAACACGGTCTGGGTCGCGCTGGCGAAGTCGGCGCGGATGAACTGCGGGATGGTGGCGATGTTGCCGCCGTTTCCGCCCTGCAACTGGGCGGTGGACGCCGCCGTCTTAGCCGCGGTCGGAGCCGGGCACGCCCTGGGCGATGAGCGAGTTGGCGATGTTGGACCTGAACTGGGAGATCAGCACCGTGCCGAGGATCGCGAACCCGAGGCTGGCTCCGTAGTTGCGCACGGTCTGGGTGATGCCGGTGGCCTCACCGTAGGAGAACCGGGAGGCGCGGTTGATGGCATCGGTGTTGGCCTGGCCGAGCATGAGCCCCATGCCGGCGCCGGCCACGATGATCCACGGTCACCTGCGAGCCGGACTGCAGCTTGGTCACCTGCCCCGCCCACCCGAAGAAGCCGACCGCCGCGATCACGCAGCCGAGCACGACCGGCCGCTTGGCCCCGATCCGGTCGAGCATCCGGCCGCCGATCTGCGCGGCGGTCACGAAGCCGATGAAGAAGTACAAGATGAGCAGGCTGGAGGTCGTCGGCTTCTCGGCCAGCGCGATCTGTCCGTAGGTGCTGGCGAAGAAGAACACCGGGATGAACGCCATCATGGAGATCCCGAGGATGACGTTCTCCACCAGGAACGGCTGATTCCGGAAGATGCGCACGTTCATCAGCGGCGCCTCGACCCGCTGCTCGAACCGGTAGAACACCACGAGCAGGGCGACACCGACGACGATGCACACCTCGACCGCCGCGTTGCCCCACCCCCACAGCTCCGACTGCTGGAACCCGAACACGCTCAGGCCTACGCCGCCGACGATCAGGGCCAGGCCGCGGTAGTCGATCGGCGCGGGCCGGTGCTCGGTAACCGGCTTGGAGACGGCGATAAGCACCAGCGCGATGATGGCGACGGGGACGTTGATCCAGAAGATCGCCCGCCAGGTCCACTGGATCAGGTAACCGCCGGCGATCGGGCCGATCGCGGTCAGCCCCCCGGCGATGCCGAAGAACAGCGCGAGCGCCCGCCCTCGCGAACTCAGGTCGAACGTCGCGACCACGATGGCCAGCGCCGCGGGGAACATGATCGCTCCGCCGAGGCCCTGCACGGCGCGGAAGGTCACCAGCCACGCCTCCGCGGCGCCGCCGCGCGGCGTCAGCCCGCACATCGCGGACGCGGCGGCGAAGATGATCACGCCGATGGTCACCATCGTCCGGTGCCCCACGGTGTCGGCGAGTCGCCCGCCGAACGCGAACAGTGCCGCCATGGCCAGCAGGTAGGCATTGATCGCCCACTGGATGCCGCTGCTCGACAGCCCGAGGTCGTGCTGCACCGTCGGCGCCGCGATCGACACGATCGTCTGGTCGATGAACGTCATCGCCACCGCGAAGATCATCGCGGTCAGCACCAGGCTCTTCGACTGGCCACGGCCGCTGGATGCGTGCGTCATGAAAATCCCCCGTAATCAGACGGCATACGCGCCTCGCTGACTTCAGCCTCCCACGCCGGCCGCCCGAGCGCGAGACCTCCTCCGGCGGCGCTCACCGGCCGCGTCGGCCGCACCGGCCACGCCCTGGCGGACACTGGGCCAATTGAGGCACCACGGACCCGTTCGGATGAAAATTTATTTGAAGTATTCCGAACGAGGGCGGCTTACTCTGATGTCCAGACGGCATCTGCACTGGTCGTGGCGACGGGCCGGGCCGGGTACTAACCGGATGCCGTCGGAGCGGGTGTCCAGGGGGGACGGATGCTGCCCATCTCGTTCAACAGCGTGCTGATCATCGCCGGAATCTCGGTCTTCGTCCCGGTGGTGCTCGGGCTGCTGCCCCGGCTGCCGGTGCCGGGTGCGGTGATTGAGGTCATCCTCGGCATCGTGGTCGGGCCTTCCGTCCTCGGCTGGGCCCGCGTCGACGCCCCGGTGGAGGTCCTGAGCACGCTTGGCCTCGGCATGCTGCTGTTCCTGGCCGGGCTTGAGATCGACGTGGAGCGGCTGCGCGGCCCCCTCTCGCGGCTCGCGGGCGTGGCGTTCGCCGCCTCGGCCGGGCTCGGGTTCCTCTGCGCCCTGCTGTTCTGGCTGGCCGGGCAGGCTACCCCGCCGATCCTGCTCGGCATCATCCTGATGTCGACATCGGCCGGGTTGCTGCTGCCGCTGCTCAAGGACGCCGGGGAGGCGAGCACCGAATTCGGCCAGCTGATCATGACGGCCGCCGCGCTCGCGGAGGTCGTCCCCATCCTGCTCCTGTCGCTGTTCTTCTCGGCCTCGTCCAAGACGGTGGGGGCCCAACTGGTGTCGCTGGCGATCTTCCTGGTCGTGCTCGCGCTGATCGGGCTGGCGGTGGCCACGGTCCGCCGCCTGGAGCGGCTGGACCGGATGCTCGAGTACCTGTCGAGACGGAGCGCCCAGCTGCGGGTGCGCGCCACGCTGACCCTCGCGCTCGGCTGCGGGGTGCTGGCCTACCAGTTCGGCTTCGCGTCGATTCTCGGCGCGTTCGCCGCGGGCCTGCTGGTGCGGATCATCGAGATATCCGGCCGCGAGCCCAACCGGGAATTCCTGATCAAGCTCGAAGGCATCGGGTTCGGCTTTCTCATCCCGATCTTCTTCATCGCCACCGGCGTCGCGTTCCAGCTCAAGGGCCTGCTTGACCACCCGGCCGCCCTGGCGGAGGTGCCGCTGTTCCTCGTCGCGATCCTGTTCGTGCGGGGAGTGCCCGCGCTGTTTTACGCACGCTCCTTCGGCCGCCGTTACGTGGCGGCCGGCGGGCTGCTGCAGGCCACCACGCTGACGTTCGTCATCGTGGCGACGGAGATCGGACTCGAGACCGGGAAACTCACCCCGACCACCTCCGCCGCCCTGGTCGCCGCCGGCCTGCTGTCCGCCGCCGTATTCCCGGCCGGCGCGGCGCGGCTCCTCGCCCGCGGCGGACGGACTGAACACCGCGAGGCACCCCGGATTACGCTTGTTGCTGAGCCGTCGGCCGACAGATCGGGGTCAGGGATGAGCGTCGCCGCTGCCAGCCAGTTGGATGCCGCCGATCCGCTCGCGCGGTTCCGGACCAGGTTCGTGGCCGCGGATGATCCCTCGATCGTCGCCTACCTGGACGGCAACTCGCTTGGCCGGCCGCTGGCCGTGACGGGGGAGCGGCTCGCGCGGTTCGTGGCCGGGGAGTGGGGCCGCGGGCTGATCAGGAGCTGGGACGAGGCGTGGATGGCCGAGCCGGTGGCGGTGGGGGACCGGCTGGCCGAGGTCGCCCTCGGGGCCGCTCCCGGCCAGGTGATCGTCGCCGATTCGACGACGGTGCTGCTCTACAAGCTGATCCGGGCCGGCGTCGGTGCCCGTCCGGGCCGGGACGAGGTGCTCATCGACCGGGGGAACTTCCCGACGGACCGGTTCGTCGTGGCGGGTGTCGCGGCCGAGCTCGGTCTGTCGGTCCGCTACCTGAGCCCGCCGCCCGCCACCGGGGTCCGGCCGGTGGACGTCGCGGCGGCGCTGAGCGAGCGGACGGCTCTGGTCGTACTCAGTCACGTGGCGTACCGTTCCGGGTTCCTGGCGGATATGGCCGCGATCACCGGGGCGGTCCACGATGCGGGGGCGCTTATCCTGTGGGACCTGTGTCATTCGGTCGGCGCGCTGCCGGTCGAACTCGACGTGTGCAACGTCGACCTGGCCGCCGGGTGCACGTACAAGTATCTGAACGGCGGCCCCGGGTCGCCCGCGTTCGGGTACGTCGCCACCCGGTTGCACGAGGAGCTGCGGCAGCCGGTCTGGGGCTGGATGGGCGCCAGCGACCCCTTCGCCATGGCGGCGGATTACCGGCCCGCGAAGGGGATACGCAAGTTCATATCGGGCACACCGCCGGTGCTCGCCATGCAGCCGCTCAAGGACATGCTCGAGCTGATCGCCGAGGCCGGCCTGGGGGCGGTCAGGTCCAAGTCGGTCGCGCTCACCGAGCACGCGATCGCGCTGGCCGACGAGTTGCTCGTGCCGCTTGGCGCCGTGCTCGCCAGCCCGCGTGCCGCCGCCGAGCGCGGCGGGCATGTCACCGTGGACCATCCCCGGTTCGCCGGCGTGACGGCGGCTTTGTGGGAACGCGGCGTGATCCCCGACTTCAGGCCGCCGGACGGAATCCGCATCGGGCTTTCCCCGCTGAGCACGAGCTTCGCCGAGCTGGAACGCGGGGTCGAGGCCATCGCCGCGGAACTGCGCAAGCCCGGGTGACCAGCTTGCCCGGTCACCGGCTCCGGGGCTTGAGCCTGGCATTCGGCAGCGGCGGGGCCGCAATCCGCTGGGGCGTGCCCCGGTAGCCCTCGACCCGGCCGAACTGATCGAGCTCGCCTTGCCATGCCGCGCGGAATGCCGCGATCTCCTCATGGCTGCGGCCGACGAAGTTCCACCACATGATGATGTCCTCCTCGAACGGCACGCCGCCGAGCAGCAGGATCCTGGCCTCGTCGCCGGCGAGGTTGACCAGCTCAAGCGGGCCTGAGCCGGGCGGCAGGTAGCCGAGCTCGGCCCGTTCGAGCCGGGTGCCTGACATGCTGACCGGCCCGGCATCCACGAGGACCCCGTGCTCGTAGGCCGGCTCGATGGGCAGGGAGACTCGGGCGTGCGCTCCGAGCACGATCTCGGCGCCAAGCAGCGGCGAGTACGTCGGCACGGGTGACGTCAGGCCGGCCAGCGAGCCGAGGAACACGCGCGCCGTGGCGCCGTCGAGGTCGGCCGCGGGCGGCGCGTAGTGCTGGAAATCCCGCGCTCCGCCGCGGTGGGCGTCGGGAAGCGCCACCCAGAGCTGCACACCGTGCAGCACGGTCGTGGCCGGGGTGGACACCTCCGAATGGCAGATCCCGTGCCCGCTGGTCATGAGGTTCAGCTCGCCCGGCCGGATGAGCTGGTGGGTGCCGAGGCTGTCGCGGTGCTCCACCTCGCCGGCGAACAGCCAGCTCACGGTCTGCAGCCCGGTGTGCGGGTGCGGGGCCACGTCCATGCCGCCGCGGGTCGCGACGTCGTCGGGGCCGTAGTGGTCGGCGAAGCACCACGCGCCGATGAGCGACCGGCTGCGCTGGGGGAGCGTCCGCCGGACGCGCATCGCCCGCGGCCCGCCGAGCGGTACGTCCCTGGCGGTCAGCACCTCGGCGCCGCGAGTCGCCGGCTCGCCGCCGCGGCCCGCCACCTCGGCCGGTGCCGCTTCCAAATTGCTCATGACGCCCCTCTCGTCCGTAGCCACCGCTGCTGGTCGTAACTCTCGGCGGTGTTCCTCTCTTCCCGCTTCCCTGACATCAGGATTTCGTGATATCTAGATATCTAACGTTTTAGGAAGGCGGTATCACCATGCTCGCGTTCATCCCGAGCCCGGCGGCCAACGGCATTCACCTGGGACCGCTGTTCATCCACGTCTACGGGCTGATGTACGTGATCGGGATCGCGCTAGCGGTCTGCATCACCGCCAGGCGCTGGGTCGCGGCCGGCGGTGACCGCTCCCTGGTCTACGACGTCGTCGTTTGGGCCGTCCCGGCGGGGCTGATCGGTGCGCGGATCTACTTCGACGTCACCACCCCGTTCGACATCAGGCCGCAGGCCTGGTGGGGGCCGCTGGCGATCTGGAACGGCGGGCTCGGCGTCTGGGGCGGGATAGCCGCGGGTTCCCTGGTGGGCGTGTGGCGGGTGCGCCGGGCGGGGGCGAACGTCGGCCTGTTCATGAACGTGGTCGCGCCCGCGCTGCCGGTCGCGCAGGCGATCGGCCGGATCGGCAACTACTTCAACCAGGAGCTGTTCGGCAAGCCGAGCGCGCTGCCGTGGGCGCTGGAAATCAGCCCGGCCGCCAGGGCAAGCGCCGGGATCCCGGTGGCGGACCTGAGGTACGGCACCTTTCAGCCGTCGTTCCTCTACGAGATGATCTTCGACCTGGCCCTGGCCGCGTTCCTCGTCTGGCTCGGCCACCACCGGCGGATCAAGCCGCCCGGCCTGTTCGCTCTCTATGTCGCCGGGTACTCCGGATACCGGATCTTCGAGGAGACGATCAGGGTCGACTCCTCGGCCTACTTCCTGGGCCTGCGGCTGAACTTCTTCATCGCGATCACGATGACCGCCATCGGTCTCGCCTGGTTCATCCTCGTTCAGTGCTGCGGCCCGCGCCAACCCGCCCAACCCCTCGGGGCCGCCTCGCAGCAACATACACTGACTTAGCGGGGTACAAAGCCGACAAACTGCACTGGATCACACCGCGAAGTCAGTGTAAGTCGTTTCCCCCACCCGGGGACGGGTCATAGGTGGCCGATTGGGTGACACACGGACTCGTTCGGGCGTCCCTTGGTGTTGATCTTGTTTGTCTGAGATATCTCGATATCATGATTCTGTTATGACGAGCTTGGAACCCGCTGAGGTCGGCAAGGCCCGGACCAAGAACATGGTGCTGCGGCTAGACCCCGATCTGGCCGAACTGCTGGCGACCGTCGCGGAAGTGGAGGGCCGCTCGGTGTCCGACGTCGCCCGGGAGGCGATCGCGGCGCTGGTCGAGTCGAGGCGGAAGGACAGGCGGTTCCGCCGTCTGCTTGAGGACAACCTGGCCCGGCACCAGCGGCTTCTCGATCTGCTGGCGGACGGCGAGCCGTGACCGGGCTTGACCCGGCCGACCTCGTGGTGATCGCGGGCGCCGCCCTCGGCATCGGCACCGACGATGCGCTGGCCCGGATGGACGTTGACGCCGCGCAGGCCGCACTGGCCGAAGCACGGCCGGCCGGGCCGGTGCTCGGCCCGGAGCTTGCCGACCGTGGCGCCGCCGCGGCGGCCGCCGTCGGACTGGTCCGCGCGCTGCTCAGTCACCGCCCGTTCCCCGGGCACGGCCAGCAGGTGGCGGTCGCGGCCGGGTTGCAGTTTCTGTCGCTCAACGGCTGGCGGGCCGACCTCAACCCGGCCGGGGCCGCGGCCGTGGTAGTGGAGGCGCTGGCGTCGGGGCGGCTGACTACCGACGCCGCCGCGGCGTGGCTCTCGCCGCGGCTGAGCCCGGTCCGCCGGGCCAGGCGGGCGCCCATCGCGGTACCGCGCCCCGGCCTGCGCGGGCCGATTTCACTGCCCGCGGTTCGGGTGCCGGTCGGCCGGGCGGTAGCGGGTGCCCTGCTCGCGTTCGCGGTCACCGGGGTCAGCCTGCTGGCCGCGGCGTGCTCACGCGGCCCGATGGCGCCGGCCGCGCCGCCCGCACCGGCTGGATCGAAGGCCGTTGCCGCTTCCGGTACCACGCTGTCGGCCGACCTGGCCTATGCCGCGTGCATGCGCTCGCACAGCGTCGAGAGCTTCCCCGATCCCTCGGCCGGCGGCGTGACCGTCATCGCCACCGGCACCGGGATCGACCTTAACTCGCCCGCGTTCCGCTCCGCCGCGAGCGCGTGCCGGGCAGCCGTGCCGACCGCGACGGTACACATCGTGCAGGCAGGCCGTTGAGCAACCGCTTCGTCAGCCCACCCGCCACAGGTAGGCGCTGCCGTCGGTGTCGCTCGTGGCCAGCGTCTTGCCGTCCGGGCTGAACGCGACCGAGTCCACCGCGTGCGGCGGCTGCGTGCCAAGACCGGCCGGAACCGGCCCGACCGGGTTGGTCAGCGTGGCGACCAGCTTTTCGGTTGGCAGGTCCCACAGGTAGGTCTTGCCGTTGCCGTCGCCCACGGCCAGCATCCGGCCGTCGGGACTGACCGCGACCGACTCGGTTCCCTGGCTGCCGGTGTCGTGGAGTATCCCGAGTCGCCGCTGCGTGTCAGCGCCCCATAGCCCGATCCTGCCGTCGGGCAGGGCGGCCACCAGCAGCTTGCCGTCGGGGCTGTAGGCCACCGGACCGACGGACCCGTTGCCGGGCACCTCGATGGTGTCATCCATGCTGCCGCTGTCGGTATCCCACAGCGATATCTCGCCCGACTCGCCGACGGCGATGGTATCGCCGTCGGGGCTGAACGCGATCGCGTTGCTGACCGACTGTCCCGATAGCTGCGTGTCGATGGGACGCCTGGTGGCGGTGGACCATAGGTTGAAGCCGCCGCTGGTGTCGGTGGCCGCGAGCAGCTGCCCGTCCGGGCTGAACGCCAGGCTCTTGATCCGCTGGCCGCCGAATCCCGCTATGGGCGGCAGCGCGGCCCCGCCGCCGGAGACCGAGTTCACCAGGTAGACCTGGTGCTGACCGGTGCCGCCGGCGGCGGCGAGCAGCTGCCCGTCGGCACTGAACGTCACGGTGCCGCCCGCCAGGAGCATGTAGGTGGACTGCTTCAGGGTCGCCCGGTTGAACATGTAGATCTCGCCGCCGAAGCTGCTCGGGCTGTACGAGTTCGTCCCGCCGGTGGTCAGGCCGACCGCCAGGGACTTGCCGTCCGGGCTGAACGCGACCGAAGTCACCTCCTGCCAGCTTCCGGCCGTGGTCGGCGGTGTGAACTCTTCGGCCAGCCCGAACATCGATGGGTTGGCGGACATCAGTTGACCGCCGCTGGCGGAGGTCGTGCTCGCGGTCAGCCGGGGAACGACAAGACCGGCGGCGGCCCCGGCGCAGGCGACGACGGCCGCGGCAAGCACGATCACGCGACGTCGGCGGCGCGACCAGCCGCCACGTCCGCCATTGGTCACGCCCGGTACGCCCTCGGCGTTGGTCGCGAGAGTCCCGGCCCCGGTGAGGCCGGCCTTGGTGGCGCCAAGCGTCGAAGGGCTGCTATTCCCAAGGCCCGGTGGCGCCGAGCCCGGCGTTGCGAAACCCGGTGTCGCTGAGTCCGGTGTTTCGGGACTCCGGGTCGCCGGGCCCCGGGTGTCAGCGCCCTGTGAGTCAAAGCTCCGGGTCGCCGGGCCTCGTGTTTCAAAGCCGGGTGTGTCAAAGCCGCGGGTGTCGTAGCCCCGTGGTTCGAAGGTCGGTATCGCAAAGTCGACCGTCGCGAGGCCGGCCGGAGGCAGCGTCGCCGGGAGGCGGCCGGTGCGGAGCGTCGTGCCGAGCGCGTCGGCGAACGCCCGGCAGCTCGCGAACCGTTCCTGCGGGCTCTTGGCCATGGCCCAGGCGAGGACCGAGTCCGCCGCGAGCGGCAGGTCCGGCCGGAGCGCGGTCAGCGTCGGCGGCGGGGTGTTCATGTGCGCCCACACGGTTTGCCAGCTCTCGGGGCGGCCGAAGGGAACCGTCCCGGTCAGCAGCTCGAACGCGGAGCAGGCCAGGGCGTACTGGTCGGTCCGCCCGTCCGCCGCCTCGCCCGCGATCTGCTCGGGGGCCGTGTAGTCCGGGGTGCCGAAGAACTGGCCCGACCCGGTCAGGTGGCTTGACTGCATGCCCTTGCTGAGCCCGAAGTCCGACAGGTAGACGTGGTCGGGCCGGCCGGGGCGGGTGTCGCGGAGCATGTTGGCCGGCTTGACATCCCGGTGCACAAGGCCGGCGGCGTGCGCCGTGTCCAGCGCCGACGCAACCGACGAGATGGCGGACAGCACGCGGTCAGGCGGCAGCGGTCCCTCTCGGCGAAGCAGGGACCTGAGATCGCCGCCGCCGACGAACCGCATCGCGATGAACAGAACGCCGTCGACTTCCCCGGCCTCGTACACCGGGATGATGTGCGGGTCGTCCACCGCCGCCGCGGTCTGCGCCTCCCGCACGAACCGCAGCCGGTACGTCTCGTCGCCCGCCACCGCAGGCGCCATGACCTTCAGCGCCACCAGCCGACCGAGCCGGATGTCGCGGGCCTGGTACACCACGGCCATGCCACCGGCGCCGATCTGCCGTTCAAGCAGGTATCCCGCTACCCGCGAACCCGGTCCGAGGGCAGCCTGCGTCCCGCCTTGGCCCACAAACGGCCCCTGATTCACCGCGTACCTCCACCGCGATCCGTCCCCAGCACCCATCGTTCCGTCCAGCGGGCGGTCTTGGAGGCAGAACGCCGACATCCGGGCAATTTACGGCATTACGCGTCGCGGTTCCCGCGAAGAAGTGCTAGCCGCCGATGGCCTTGGCGATGATGGCGCGTGCCTCCTCCTGGATGGCGGTCAGGTGCTCGGGGCCGCGGAAGGACTCGGCGTACAGCTTGTAGACATCCTCGGTGCCGGAAGGGCGGGCGGCGAACCAGCCGGACTCGGTGACCACCTTGAGTCCGCCGATCGGCGCGCCGTTGCCTGGTGCCGTGGTCAGCGCCGCGATGATCTTCTCCCCGGCGAGTTCGCTCGCGGGCACCTGCTCCGGAGACAGCCTGGCCAGCGCTGCCTTCTGCGCACGGGTGGCGGGGGTGTCGACCCGGGCGTACACGGGCGCACCGTAGCGTCCGGTCAGGCCGTCGTACAGCTGCGACGGCGTCCGTCCGGTAACCGCGGTGATCTCCGACGCCAGCAGCGCGAGGATGATCCCGTCCTTGTCGGTCGTCCATACGGAACCGTCTAGCTGGAGGAAGGACGCGCCGGCGCTTTCCTCACCGCCGAAGGCCACGGAGCCGTCGAGCAGGCCGGGCACGAACCACTTGAACCCGACGGGCACCTCCAGCAGTTCCCGGCCGAGGCCCGCCGCCACCCGGTCGATCATCGACGAGCTGACCAGCGTCTTGCCCACGGCCGCGGCGGCCGGCCAGCCGTCCCGGTTGCTGTACAGGTAGTCAATGGCGACCGCGAGATAATGATTGGGGTTGAGCAGCCCGCCATCCGGCGTGACGATGCCGTGCCGGTCGGAGTCGGTGTCGTTTCCCGTCGCGATCGTGAACTCGTGCTGGCGGCGGATCAGGCTGGCCATCGCGTACGGCGACGAGCAGTCCATCCGGATCTTGCCGTCCCAGTCCAGCGTCATGAACCGGAACGTCGGGTCTACCTCGGGGTTGACCACGGTGAGGTCGAGACCGTAGCGCTCACCGATCTCGCCCCAGTACGCGACGCTCGCCCCGCCGAGCGGATCGGCGCCGATGCGGATGCCGGCGTCCCTGATGGCCGCCAGGTTGACCACGCCGTCCAGCGCCGCCACGTAACTGCCGAGGAAGTCGAACGTCCCGGTCGTGTCCGCCGCCATGGCCCGCGCGTACGGCACCCGCTGCACACCGCGCAGCCCGTCGGCGAGCAGCTCGTTCGCCCGGTCCTGGATCTCCCTGGTGATATCGGTTCCGGCCGGGCCGCCGTCCGGCGGGTTGTACTTGAAGCCGCCGTCCGGCGGCGGGTTGTGCGAGGGCGTGACCACGATCCCGTCGGCCAGCGGGCCCTGAGGGTTAGCGGCATTATGCGCCAGGATCGCCCGGGAGACCGCCGGCGTGGGCGTGTACCCGCCGCGGGAGTCCACAAGCACCCGCACCCCGTTGGCGGCGAGCACCTCAAGCGCGCTGGCCGTGGCCGGCTCGGCGAGCGCGTGCGTGTCGGCCCCCAGGTACAGCGGCCCGGCGATGCCATGGCCCGCGCGGTAGTCGCAGATCGCCTGGGTGGCGGCGAGGATATGGTCCTCGTTGAACGTCGCGGTGAACGCGGACCCGCGGTGCCCGGACGTACCGAACGACACACGCTGCGCTGGTTCCGCGGGATCGGGGTGCACCGTGTAGTAGGCGGTGACCAGCTTTGCGACATTTACGAGGTCACTGGGGGCGGCGGGTTGCCCAGCGCGCGGATCGGCCATACCGCCATACTCGCACAGCCCTTTCCCCGCCCGGTCCCGCCCCTCCTGCCCTTCCCGACCCCGCCCCGTCCGCCTCACCGGAGTCTCGCCGCGAAACCGATCGGTCCCCGCGACTTCTTCCCGCGACCCCGTCCCTGCGACCTGCGGTCCGGCCATCCGGCATGTCGGGCGCTGGCGCGCCGCGACATGCCGGATATTTCGTGAAAAGGGTCGGGCGGGTGCCGGGAGCTGGACACCCGCCCTTCCGGTCAGCTCGCGGGCACGGTCCCCGGGATGGAGACTCCGATCGCCAGCATCTTGATCGAGGCGTTCGCGCACGTGGTTCCCTTGAACGGGATCTGGGCGGCCGCCGTGTTGTTCGGCGGGTAGACCTTCAGGTACGCCGAGGTCACCGGCTGGCACTGGCTGGTTGGGTAGACGGTGTAGTCCGTCATCGCCAGCTCCGCGTTCGCCGTGGCGCCCGGGGCAAGCGTCACCAGCTTGGCTGACCCCGCTTCCGTGCTCCGGGTGGCCGCCGCGCCGATCTGCACACCGGACGCGTCGGTCAGCGAGACACCGGGGTACCCCTCCAGCGCACAGGGGCTGCTGCCGGTGTTGGTGAAGTCGATGAAGCTGTAGAACGTTCCCGCGCTGCCTCCGCCGCCGTTGCCGGTCGAGACCTTCAGGACCGACGTCGTGCAATCGGACCCCATTCCCTCGGCCGCGGGCGCAGACGCCGCGGACGACGCGCCCGTCGATCCGGACACGGACCCGGACCCGGACGCAGATCCGGACACGGACCCAGACGACCCGGACGCAGATCCCGACACGGACCCGGACGACCCGGACACGGAAGCGGACCCGGACGCGCCAGCCGACGCCGATGAGCTGGAGTTGGAGTTGCACCCGGCAACGAAGACCGCGGCCACGGCAAGCGTTGCTCCCGTGACAGACGCTCGGCGCAGTTGTGCCTTCAGTGTCATTTTGGTGTCCTCTCTATGCGGGTGCGGAGCCCCCGCTCCGCCCTCGCTAGCCGCTCGATTCAGCCCTTAAGACGCCGTCGGCCTCGCCCCGGTTGGGCTGATTTATCAGGATTTTTCCGGCGATCGAAGCATGTCTATGTAAGTACAGCAAGATCTGATTTTTAGATATCAGTAACGAGGGTGGGTCACCTTATAGGCCTTAAATGGGACCAACTCCCGACAGTAGCGAAAAAGGGGCAGAAGCAGCCTAGTTCCCACGGTGTCGCGCGACCGAAATAGATATTCCCGTTTTTTATTACAGAATTCTAAATAAATGGTATTCAGGGCTACGGCGGTTGAATGGCCGGGTTCCGTGGCGCGCTACCGGGATATCCAGGGATATACAGGGCATCGTGCCCAAAATGTCCCGACGCAGGCGAGGTACCGCGGGCGCACCCGAGGGTGATGGATGTTTTTCTACACCGGGATGTGCAAAAACATCCACCGCGACGCCCGTGCGGTGCGGGAGGCCGCGGCAGGCGCTCCAAGCACCTCGGCACTTCGATCTCCGTAGTGCGGTGATCGGCAGGTTCTGCGCCTGCTTTGGGTGCCACACCTTGCCTGGGTCCACACAGTGGGACACACTCGTTGCGGGCCCGGAAGTGACCGGGCAGCATCGTCTGCTGAAGCCGGACGCTACGGCCATGCTTGCGTCCGCCCGGTGGTCGATTCTTAGCCGATGGAAGCGAGGCGGCACGTGGATGTGGAGACGCGGGTCCAGGCAGCGAAACTCCTGCTTGACGCATATGACGCCCACCGTCCGGTCGAGCCGCTGACCCGGCTGTTCCCCGGGTTCGGGGTACCGGATGCCTATGCCGTGCAACTCGCCCAGGTAGAACGATGGGTGGCCGACGGCGCGCGGATCAAAGGCCACAAAATCGGATTGACCTCGGCGGTCATGCAACGCCAGTTCGGTGTGAATCAGCCCGACTACGGTCACCTGGTCGACCGGATGTTTTACGCACAGTACGAGCCGATTCCGCTCGGGAAGTTCCTCCAGCCCAGGGTGGAGCCGGAGATCGCCTTCGTGCTCAGGAAGCCGCTCACGGGGCCGGGCGTCACGGTGGCCGATGCGATCGCCGCGGTCGATTTCGTGATCCCGGCCCTGGAGATCATCGACTCCCGGATCGAGGACTGGAAGATCACGCTGGCCGACTCGATCGCCGACAACGCGTCCTCGGGCGGTGTCGTCCTCGGCGACCGGCCGACGCCGCTCGGCGCCGTGGACCTGAGCCTGGTCGGCTGCCTGCTGCGACGGGATGCCGAGATCGTGGGCACCGGCGCCGGGGGGGCCGTCCTCGGGTCACCGATCAATGCGCTGGTCTGGGTGGCCAACACGCTGGCGGCGGAGGGAATGGCGCTGGAGGCCGGTCAGGTTGTGATCTCCGGATCGATCACCGCCGCGGTCGAGGCCCGAGCGGGAAGTGTCTTCACCGCTACCTTGGCCGGGCTCGGCAGCGTAACGGCCAGCTTCGCGCCCTCCGCGACGACAGACGCCGACTGAGCGGAAACACGCGCCATGGCAAGGTCCTAGGCATTTCTACAACGGCACTTCGCAACTTCCGCAAGGCCGTACCAGCGCCCGGCCTGCCCTGCCGCTTTGCGCACGCGATCTGACCGCTCTGCTTACGCCGTGACCATGATCGCCGTCTTTGCTTACCGAACGCCCATGATCGCGCCCGGTATGCGGAAAATGCGGCACCGTTTCCTAAGCTAAGGCGAAGGCTGCGTCACGGCGGCCTGGCCGTCAGGGGACATATGCCACGCCGAGCGCGCCGTGCGTTCGGGCATCGTCGGCGGGTTCAGCCAACTTCTTCCGTACCGAGGTCGTAGTTGCTTGGCCGCGACGCCAACCTTCGGGCGAGTGTCTCGGTAAGCGGAACGTTTCCGTGGCTTGTGCGGAACAGACCGTCCGATCATCTAAGGCATCTGTTCCGATTTGCCTGGAGGAAGTCACGATGCCTGTGGACGCGCCGAACTCCGCTGATGGTCCCGTGCGGCCGGGTCGCCCACGCGCGGCCGGACGGCAGGACTGGTCTTCGTGGCCGTTGTACAACGCGGCCGCGTCTGGCTTCCGCGGGTACTGGTACCCGGTCACTTGGGCGAGCAAGGTCACCGGCGCGCCGCGGGCCTTCACCATCTGCGGTGAGAAGGTGGTGCTCATCAGGGACGGCGGGACGGCCTACGCGCTGCATGACCGCTGCCCGCACCGGGGCGTGCCGCTGTCCCTCGGCAACCAGCAGTTCCCTGGGACCTTGAGCTGCCCGTATCACGGCTGGACGTACCGGCTGGACGACGGCAAGCTGTGTGCCGTCATCACCGACGGGCCTGACTCGCCCATTTGCGGGAAGGTGACGGTCCAGCGTTACCCCGTGGCCGAGCGGCTGGGCATGGTGTGGATCTACATTCCGCTGAACGGCGAGGAAGCGCCGTCCATCGACACGCAGCTTCCCGAGGAACTGGTCAGCAACCCGTTCGTGATGGGCGGGCGGATCGACCCGCGGGCCGGCAACTGGCGGTTCGCCACGGAGAACGGATTCGACGAGGGGCACGCGAAGTACCTGCACCGGACGTCGCTGTGGCGGCTGTTCAAGACCATGCCCACGTGGAACATGACCCGGGTGATCCGGGGCGGCAGCGACAGCCGGTGGATCTTCCGCGTGCAGGACGAGGTCTACTGGGACGCCTACTTCCCCGGTCTTGGCCGCTGGACCAACCAGCGGTGGTGGAAGTTCCGGCCGCCGGAGGGGACCTTCAACATCGGCAACACGGGCACACCGAAGAGGCTCAACCCCGTCATCGAGGCACAGCAGTTTCCCGGGTTTGCCTCCCTGTCCATGCCGGGTGTGCTGCGCATCGTCTATCCCACCTTCATCCACTACGAGTTCTACGTGCCGGTCGACGCCGAGAACCACCGCTACGTGGGGGTGATGGTCAACTTCACCGAAGGCTGGAAGACGCTCGGGTTTTACGCGAAGTACCTGGGCGCGATCCGGTGGTTGTTCCACGGCCAGTTCTCTGGCCAGGACGCGTGGATGGTCGATGTCACGGATGCGCCGCCTGAGCGGCTGTACCGCCCCGACGTGTCGCTGACCGCCTGGCGGAAGCTCGCCGAGGAGGACTTCGGGCAGAAGATGGCCGGTGCCGGGATGGCACCGGGAGAGGAAGGACGCCAGAATGAAAAGAACGGTGCTCGCCCTGCTCGCCGGAGCGCTGATCACGGCGGCCGGGCTGCCGTTGTGCCGCAAGATCCTGCGGTCCAGTAACACCCAGGTCCACCGGATCAACCAGTGAGCGTCCGGCCGGGCGCCACCCCGTCGGCCAGTGCTGGCCAAGAAGACAGTGTTGGCCGACAAAACAGTGCCGGCCAACACGACCGTGCGAGCCATGACGGCCGGTCGGACCTGGACGGCAAGCGGCGGGAACTGGTCGCGCAGGCCTGGACGCACATCAGTACCGAGCGGCTCAGGGATCTCACTGCCAGCCTGGTCGATGTGCCCAGCCCGACCGGTGACGAGGCGCCGCTCGCCCGGCATATCGCGGCGCTCCTTGGAGCCAGCGGGGTGGAGTCGAACGTGCAGTCGCTGGACGACCGGCAGGCCAATGCCTGGGGGCGGCTGCGCGGCGACGGCAGCGGGCCCGACCTCATGCTCTACGCACCGATCGACACGATGACCGCCGGTGACGAGAGCGAGGACCTGCCCTGGGTCGGGCCCCGGTTGCGCGCCGACATGCGCCCGCCCGCCCAGGTGAGCGGCGACTACGTGATCGGCCTGGGCGCTTCCAACCCGAAGGGGCACGCAGCCTGCCTGCTCATGGCGGCCGAGGCACTCCGGTTCGCCGGGGTACCGCTGACCGGTGACCTGATCGTCGCGTTCGGCGCGGGCGGCATGCCCACCAACGCCCGGCCCGGCGTGGCCAACCCGCGGCTCAATACTGGTCAGGGCGTGGGCTGCTCATTCCTGCTTGAGCAGGGGGTGTGGGCGGACTACGCGGTGATCGCCAAGCCGGGCTGGTCCGTGGCCTGGGAGGAGGTCGGGCTGACCTGGTTCGAGGTCACGGTGCGGGGGACGCACACCTACGTCGGCTCACGGCACCGGTTGCCCTACGATAACGCCATCCTCCGGGCCGGCGAGGTCGCCGCGCGCCTGGACCGGTGGTTCGAGGACTATGCCGCGGCGCACACGGACGGCCTGGTCGCCCCGCAAGGGGTCGTCGCCTCGATCGAGGGCGGCTGGCGGCGTACCGCCGCGTTCACCCCGGCCGAATGCCGTTTCCGCGTCGACCTGCGGCTCAGCCCGCGCACGGCGCCGATGCGGGCCAAGCGTGAGTTCGCCGCCGCCCTGGCCGCCATCCAGGCCGAACTGCCCGGCATCGAGGTCAGCTTCGAGCAGATCCTCGCCATTCCCGGTGCCACCACGGACCCGGACTCGTGGATCTGCCGCAGCGCGATCCGAGCATGGGAGGCCATCGAGAACCGGGAGCACGTGCCGACCGGCGGCACCAGCGGCGCGACCGACGCCAACATCCTGCGCAACCGTGGCATTCCAACCGTCCGGATCGGCATGCCGAAGGTATCCGGTGCCCCGTTCCCCGTCGACTTCGCCATGGGCATGAACGCCGTTGACATCCGGGACTCGGTGCTGCTCACCCGCCACCTGGTGCGGGTGGCCGTCGACACGCTCACCAGGCCGCGCATGGAAGTAGGGCTTGACTGATGGCCCCGCCGCAGGTTCCCGGCGGAAGCGCGCGGTTCCGGGTAGCAGCAATAGCAGCGACAGCGGGTGGCATGGTTCGGTTGGTGGAGCAGCGGCCGGCCGAGGTCGCCGAAGTGATATCGGAGATTCTGCCATGACCGCTGTCGCAGCCCGCCCCTGCCTTGATCCCGGGAGCAGTCCCGCCGACATCAATTCCGTCCTCGGTAAGGTCCGGTTGATCCTCGACGCGTTCACGACCGAGAACGACGAGCTGACACTCTCGGACCTGGTGCGGCGCTCAGGGGTGGCCAAGGCGACCGTGCACCGGCTGGCACAGGAACTCATTGTCTGGGGCATGCTTGAGCGCAGCGGAACGCGGTACCGCCTCGGGCTGCGCCTGTTCGAGATGGGGCAATTGGTCCCGCGCCAGCGCATCCTGCGGGAATCGGCCCTTCCCTATATGGAAGACCTGCTCATGGCCACCCAGGAGACGGTCCACTTCGCGGTGCACGACGGGCTTGATGTGCTTTACATCGAGAAGATCATCGGTCATCGCGGGCTGAACAAGCAGTCACGGGTGGCGGGCAGGCTGCCGCTGTACTGCACGGCCACCGGCAAGGCGCTCCTCGCCTTCTCGCCGGAGTCACTGCTCTCCGAGGTGATAGCGGAGGGACTGCGGCCGATCACCCGGCACACTACGGTGTCCGCGGCCGTGCTTCGCAAGCAGATCGAGCGGATCCGCCAGGAGCACATCGCCATCGAGCATGAAGAGACCCGACTCGGCTACATGAGCATGGCCGTTCCCGTCTTCGGCAGCAGTTCCGTGCTCGCCGGCGCCCTGTCGATCACCGCTCCGACCGTCCGCATGAACGTCAGCCGGTTCTCCGGTGCCCTGCGCACCGCCGGCCTCGGCATCAGCCGCGCGCTTCAGGCGGCGCCCCAGCATCAGATCCCGGATCTTTAATCACCGCAATTCTGTCCATTGTCGGCAGGCTCGGGGCGATCGGAGCCGACACGCCGCTGGTCGCCTCCTATGCGCTGACCTGACGGACCCGGTATGCGCATCCCACCGGGGAGGCGAGGAAGGCGAGAGGTGTATGCGGCGATCCGCGGGTCCGGTGAATGGACCTTGTCCGGCGACGGGTCGGCGTGACCGGCCGTAACATCGCCCAATGACGCTGCCGCTGACCTGGCCGGCCCTGCTGGACGCGCGGGCCGAGGAGTTCGGCGACAAGCCGCTGCTGCGCACGGCCAGTGTCTCTCGCACCTACCGCGAAACCCGGGATACGGCCGCGCGGATGGCCGGGGCACTGGCCGCCGCCGGGGTGGCGGCCGGCGACCGGGTGGCCGCGCTTGTGTCCAATCGGGTCGAGCTGCTTGACCTGGTGCTTGGCTGCTCCTGGCTGGGCGCGACGGTGGTGCCGCTGAACACCGCGCTGCGCGGTGCGGGCCTGCGCGGCGTGCTCGAGCGGGCCCGGGCGCGTTTCCTGCTGGTCGAGGCGGACCTGCTGGCCCGCGTCACCGAGGCGGTGCCGCCCGGGCGGCTGCCGGTGCTCTGGGTGCTCGACGCGGGAGAAGTCCCCGATCCGGATGCCGCCGATCCGCTGCCGGCCGCGGATGTCCGGCCCGGGGACCTGGCGGCAATCCTGTTCACCTCGGGCACCACCGGCGGCGCGAAGGGCGTGTGCTGCCCGCACGCGCAGTTCGCCTGGTGGGGGCAGACCGTGGGCCGGACCCTGGAGATCACCGCGGACGATGTGCTGTACACCTGTCTGCCGCTGTTCCACACCAACGCGCTCAACGCCTTCGGCCAGGCGGTGGTCGCCGGCGCGGAGTTCGTGCTCGGCCGGCGGTTTTCCGCGTCCAGGTTCTGGGCCGAGGTGGCAGCGGCCGACGCGACCGTCACCTATCTGCTCGGCGCCATGGTCAACATGCTGCTGGCCCAGCCGCCCGGTGACCACGACCGGGCCCACCGGACCTGGCGGGCGCTGGCGCCGGCGGCGCCGGCCGCGTTGTGCCAGCCGTTCCGCGACCGGTTCGGGGTGATTCTGGTGGACGGGTTCGGCAGCACCGAGACCAACCTGGTGATCGGGGCCTGCCTGGACCAGTGCCGGCCCGGCTACCTCGGCCGGGTGCTCGACGGCTTCGCGGCCCGCGTGGTGGACGCGGAGGACCGGCCGGTGCCCGACGGCACGCCTGGTGAGCTGGTGTTGCGGCACGACCAGCCGTACGCCTTCGCGAGCGGTTACTGGGAGCAGCCGGAGGCGACCGCGCTGTCCTGGCGAAATCTGTGGCTGCACACCGGGGACCGGGTAGTCCGCGAGCCGGACGGCTGGTACCGGTTCGTGGACCGGATCAAGGACGTGATCCGGCGGCGGGGCGAAAACATCTCCTCGGCCGAGGTGGAGCAGGTGGCGGCCGGCCACCCGGGCGTCGTGGCCGTCGCGGCGTTCGCCGTGCCCGCGGAACTGGCCGAGGACGAGGTGATGATCGCCGTCGTGCCCCGGGCCGGTTACCCGCTCGATCCGGCCGGGCTGCTCGACCACTGCGCCCGCGACCTGCCCTATTTCGCGGTACCGCGCTATGTGGACGTAGTCACGGAGCTCCCGGTCACCGCGACCGGCAAGGTCGCCAAGGCGGAGCTCCGCACCCGGGGCGTCACCGAGACCACCTGGGACAGCCAGGCGAGACGGTCGGCTTGCTGACCGCGGAAGGAGAAGGCATGGCCGATTCCGGGCCGGCACCGTTGCGGGTGCTGGATCTTACCGATGAACTCGCCTTCCAGGGCGCGCGCCTGCTGGTCGGGCTCGGCGCTGACGTCCTGCGCGTCGATCCAGGCCAAACCGGGGACCTCGCGGCGCGGGTGCACTGGCACGCGGGGAAGCGCTGGGTGCCGGTCGCGGACGACGCGGAACTGGATGACCTCGCCGCGGGGGCGGACATCGTGCTGGAAAGCGGGCCGGCGGCGACGCTGCGCGGAGTGCGCGGCAACGGCGTCTCCCGCTGGCCGCACGCCGTTCACGTGGTCGTGACGCCCTTCGGGCTGACCGGGCCGCGCCGTGACTGGCTCGCGGACGACCTGGTTCTCGCCTCGGCCGGCGGGATGACCTGGCTGGGCGGCCGGGCGGACGGACCGCCGAAGCCGCCGCCGTGCGAGCAGGCGGTGCAGGTCGCCGGCGTCCATGCGGCGATCGCGGCCCTGCTCGGCGTGCTGGCCCGTGACCAGACGGGAAGCGGCCAGCTGGTGGACATCTCCGGCCAGGAGGCGGTGGCGGCCACCCTGGAGACCGGCGCGGTCGCCTGGATCCACGCGGGTCGTTACCCGGTCCGCAACGGCGGCGTCTACCAGCACGTCGCGCACCGGATCTTCGCCGCCGCGGACGGCTACGTGGCAGGCGGTTATTCGGGCAGCAACCGGATGTGGACCGATCTGCTGGCCTGGCTCGTCGAGGAGGCAGAGGCGGACGACCTCACAGACCCGCGGTGGAGCGACCCGACGGTGCGGTGGAACGGCCGCGAGCACGTCGACGAGGTCGTCGCCCGGTTTGTCGCCAAGCGGCAGGCCCGGGACATCGCCGAGCAGGGGCGGGCCCGGGCGCTGCCCTGGGCGGAGGTCGTCCCGCCCGCCCGGCTAACCGACAATCCGCAACTGCGGATGAGGGAGTTTTTCGTCACGGTACGCGGCGAGGACCTGCCCGGCGAAGCGGTCGAGGACGTCGGCTTTCCGTGGGCGGTCGTACCACGGCCGGTGGTACTGCACACGATCAGCGCGGCGGCCAGGGAAACTCCCTGGGCGGGAGCCAGCGCACGGGGCAGGCGCCGGCGGCTGCGCGCGTACACCGGGGGCGGCGCCCTGCGCGGCCTGCGGGTCCTCGACCTGACCTGGGTGCTGGCCGGCCCCTACGCGACGAAACAGCTCGCCGAGCACGGCGCGGATGTCATCAAGATCGAGTCGAAGCACCGGCAGGACCCGACCCGGTTCGCCCCGTCCATGCGGCTGCGGCCCGGTGCCGGCTTCGACGACAGCGGGTACTTCATCAACTTCAACCGCAACAAGCGCAGTGTCGCACTCAACCTGCGCACCAGCGACGGTCAACGGCTGCTGCGCGACCTGGTCAGCCACTGCGACGTCGTGATGGAGAACTTCAGCCCCGGCGTGCTCGCCCGCTGGGGGATGGACTACGCGTCGCTGCGCAAGCTCAACCCGGACGTCATCCTGGTGTCGATGGCCGGCGTCGGACAGACCGGCCCCTGGCGGGACGCGGTGACCTTCGCCGACACCCTCGCCGCGATGTCCGGGCTGTCCAGCGAGACCCGCGACCCCGGCGGCAACCCGCAGGGCCTCACCTTCGGCCTCGGGGACATGATCGCGGCCAACGCCGCCGTGCTCGCCACGCTTGACCTGCTCGGCCGGGGCCGGGGCGGTCACGTCGACCTGTCACAGCTTGAGGCGATGGCCGCCACCATGGGACCGGCCCTGACCGAGGCGGCCCTGACCGAGGCGGGCGTGCGCCCGGCCGGCCCGGACACGCGCACGCCGGAGCACCCGGACCGCTCGCCGCGGTCGGTGCCGCACGGCGTGTACCCCGCCGCCGGTGACGACCACTGGGTGGCCATCGCCGTGCAGGACCAGGCGCAGTGGCAGGCGCTCACCGAACTCAGCGGACTCACCGAGCTCCTCGGCGACCGTGACTCCTCGTCGCTCGACCTGGCCGCCCGCAAGGCGCACGAGGAGCAGATCGACACGGCCCTGGCCGCCTGGACAGCCGGGCAGGACGCGGCCGCACTGGCGGCGCGGTTGCAGGCGGCGGGCATCGCGGCCGCCGTCGTAGCGACCGGCCGTGACCTGGTAGACGCCGACGACCAACTCGCGGCCCGGCATTTCTACACCGAACTGCGTCATCCGGTTGCCGGGCCGGTGCGGCACGAGGGCATCGTCGCCCGGCTTTCCGCCACCCCCGGCGCCCTCACCACTCCCGCGCCCCTGCTCGGGCAGCACACCGCCGAGGTCCTCGGCGAACTGCTCGGCCTGGACGCCGGCCAGGTCGCGGCACTGGCCGCCGCCGGCGTGACCGAATGAACCGTGACCGAATGAACCGTGTCCGAATCAGCAGGGACCGAATCAGTAGAGACCGAACGAACCGGACCCAACCAAGGGAGCGCGCATGACCGCGTCGGTACTCAAGGTGACCCGCGATGGCGCGGTAGCGACGGTACGGATCGACCGTCCGCCGGCCAACGCGGTCAACCCGGCCATGATTCAGGAATTCCTCGCCGTGCTCCCGCCGCTCGCGGCCGATAAGGACGTGCGGTGCATCGTGATCACCGGGACCGGCCGGTTCTTCGTCGCGGGCGCCGACATCGCGGTGATGCGCGACCTGTCGGCCGCCAACCAGGCGGAGATGCGGCGCTGGATCGATGTGCAGCGGGTACTTGAGCTAGCGGAGAAACCCGTCATCGCGGCGATGAACGGGCACGCCCTTGGCGGCGGGGCGGAGCTGTCCCTCGCCTGCGACCTGCGCATCCTGTCGAGCAACGCCAGCTTCGGCTTTCCCGAGATAGCGCTCGGGCTGTTCCCCGGCGCGGGCGGGAGCCAGCGCCTGCCGCGCCTGGTCGGGCCGCACATGGCGAAGCGGATCATGATCGAAGGCGAGCGCCTTTCCGCCCGGGCCGCCCTCGAACTCGGCCTCGTCGACCAGGTGGCGGACGAGTCCGAGTTCGCCGCGGTGGTGACCGCGCAGGCCCGGCGCCTGGAGGCCAAGCCAACCGCGGCGATCGGCCTGCTCAAGCGCGTCATTGACGAGGGATTCGGCCTCCCCGTCGAGGAAGCCCTGCTCCGCGAGGAGAAGGGCGTGCGGGAACTCACCGGCACCGCCGACGCGGCCGAGGGCCTCCAGGCGTTCCTCGACAAGCGGACCGCCACATTTACCGGCCGGTGACACCGGTCCGGTTTCGGTCACCGGACCAGCGCGCTTGGAGCAGAGCACACCGGTGGTGAACGCTGGACTGAAATCGACGGAAAAGGCGATGCCATGGCGCGGATCGTGCTCGGAGTCGGGGCCTCCCACTCGACGCTGATGAACACCCACTGGGACAAGGTCGTCCACATCGCGGACGCCGAGCGGTTCAGGCACGCGCTCGGGCAGGCGCGGGACGCGGTCGCCGCCGCCCGGCCCGATGTCGCGATCATCATCGGCTCGAACCACTTCCGCGGCTTCTGGCTCGATCTGATCCCGGCCTTCACGCTGGGGGTCGGTGAGGTAATAGCCTCCGGCGAGGCGAAGACCCCGTCCGGGCCGCAGCTCACCGATCCAGAGTTCGCCCAGGCCCTCGCCGGGCAGCTCACCGACCGGGGCACCGAGGTGGCCATCTCGGCCCGGCTCCAGATCGACCACGGGCAGACCCACGCGATCCAGTACCTCCTGGCCGGCCTGGACATCCCGGTGGTTCCCCTGGTGGTGAACGTGTTCGCCGCCCCGTTGCCCAGGATCGACCGGTGCATGGAACTGGGCCGGAACATCGCCGCGGCGGTGAACGCGCTGCCGGACGAGCGGCGGGTGGCCGTCATCGCCTCGGGCGGCCTCTCGCATCAGCTGCCCTGGCCGTCCGACTGGCGCCAGCCGGACGGCGAAGACGAGGAATTCCTCGTCCAGGCCTGGCTGAACGGGCGCGGCGACTGGGAACGCTACGACGCTCGGCGCCGCGAGATCATCACCGCGGCCCGGCCGGAGATCTTTACCGGGTTCGACCAGGACTTCCTGGCCGACCTGGAACGGGGCGACCTGGAGAGCTACGCGGCCCTTTCCACGCAGGACATCGCGAAGGTCGCGGGCAACGGCGGCCAGGAACTGCGCACCTGGCTGACCATGGCCGCCGCCCTGGGCTTCGCCCCCGGCCGCAGCCTGGGCTATTCGCCGATGCCCGAGTGGCTCACCGGCATGGCCGCGGCTGTGATCCAGCCGGCACTCGTATGAAAGGGACTGCCATGACACCACCTCCGCCCAGCCGCTACGCCGACGGCGGCGGCATCCGCTACCACTATCACGACCTCGGCGCCGGCCCCGACACGGTGTTCCTGCACGGCGGCGGCCCCGGCTGCACCGCGTGGAGCGACTTCGGCCCGGTCGCCCCGCTGTTCGCCGCCGACCGGCGCTGCCTGCTGGTGGATATCCAGCAGTACGGCAAGTCGGAAAAGGCACTTATCGCCGGGCCGATGTGGGATCACCACGCGGCCAAGACCGTCGCCCTGCTCGACACGCTTGGCGTGGACCGGGCCGACTTCGTCTGCAACTCCTGGGGCGGCACGATCGCGCTCAATCTCGCCGCCAGGTATCCCGACCGCGTCCGTTCACTCGTGGTGACCGGCAGCATGCCCGTGTTCTACGGTCCGCTCGCACCGCTTCCGGAAGGCGGCCGTCGCGGACGCAACGCACGCGACGCCTACTACGGAGGCGAGGGCCCGACCCGGGAGAAGATGCGCCAGCTGATCACCCGGCTTGAGTGGTACGACGGTGACAAGCTGCCCGAGGAGACGCTCGACCTGCGGTACGAGCAGAGCCTCGACCCCGGCGAACGTGAGCTGGCCGCGATGTCGGACTCGCCCCGTGGCGACTGGCAAGACCTCACCGCGGAACTCGGCCGGATCGTGGCCCCGACGCTGTTCATCTGGGGCATGCAGGACGCGTTCCTCACCCCGGACTACCCGCTGATGCTGGCCCGCATGGTGCCCAACGGCAACCTCTACGTCATGGACCACGCCTCGCACCACCTCCAGGAAGAGCGGCCGGCCGAGTTCTACTCGGTGGTGACCGGCTTCCTCAACTCGGTCACCGTCCGCGCGGGGCTGTCCGCCGCGGCCCGTACATGACCCAGCCCGGCGGGCAGCCGGCCAGGCTGCCCGCCGTCATCGCCAGCCCCGCCGCGGCCTCGCATGAGCCCGTCGGCAGCCACCCCGTATCCGTTCGGAATCAAGATTTTGATTTTTCTCCAGAACGACTTCGGGTGACTGCCGCGGCGTCCCGCTGAGCGCCACCGCGTGGCGGCGGGCGGCACGCCGGTGCGCCGCATTGACCAGCGATAACCGATCCGAAGAAAGCCGAGGACCCTTGAGCATCTGGACCGAACTGAGCCCGATCCCCTTTCGAGTCGAGTACGTCGATGCGAACGGCGTGCCCACTCGCACCCTGCGGGCCGGGAATCCCGACGCCGCGACCGTCGTGTTCCTGCACGGCACGAGCGGTCACCTGGAAGCATTCGCGCGCAACATCGTGCCCCACGCCGAATATGACCTGCATGCCATCGACATGCTGGGCCACGGCTATACCGGCAAGCCAAACCGGCCGTACGAGATCGCCGATTATGTCGCGCACCTGGGGGACTACCTCGATGCGGTGGGAGTGCGGCAGGCGCACATCGTCGGCGAGTCCCTCGGCGGCTGGGTGGGCGCCCGCGCCGCCATCGACCATCCGGAGCGGGTGCTCAGCCTGCAGCTGCTGTGCGCCGGCGGCACCGTGGCCAACCCCGCGGTGATGGACCGCATCCGCACCAGCACCAAGAACGCGGTGGCCAGCGACGACATCGAACTAACGAGGAAGCGGCTGCGCCTGCTCATGGCCGACGACGCCAACGCCACCGAGGAACTCGTCGAGGTACGGCACGCGATCTACCACCAGCCCGACTTCGTGGCGAACGTGGACAACCTGCTGTCGCTGCAGGACATGGAACGCAGGCAGCGTAACCTGCTGCGCCCCGAGGACCTGGCCCGCATCACCCAGCCGACCCTGATCGTCTGGGGCCGGCAGAATCCGTTCGGTGAGGTTCCCGAGGCATCGGCCATGCACGAGGCCATCCCCGGGTCCCAGCTGGAACTCTTCGAGAACTGCGGGCACTGGCCCCAGCACGAGCAGGCCGAACGGTACAACCGGCTCAGCCTCGACTTCCTGCGCAAGGCCGGCGCCTGATGCGAGCGGCCCGGTTCCACCAGTGGGGCGCCGCGCCGCGGATCGATGAGGTGCCCGAGCCGGCCCGGGGCGACGGCGAGGTGCTGGTGCAGGTCCAGGCGGCCGCGGTCGCGCACCTGGACGTGACGGTCGCGACCGGCGACTTCGCCCTGAAGCCGCCGCTGCCCTACATCGGCGGCGTCGAGGGGGCGGGTGTGGTCCTTGAGGCCGATGCCGACTCCGGAATCGCACCGGGCACGCAGGTCATCCTGCGCGGCGGCGGCCTGGGCACGCTCCGGGACGGCACCTGGACCGAGCGGGTCAGCGTGCCGCGCAAGGCGGTCAGGGTGCTCGCATCGCCGCTGCCGCCCGAGGTCGCCGCGACCTTCTTCGTCCCGGCCACCACCGCCTACGTTGCCGTGCACGACGTGGCCCGGGTACAGCCGGGCGAGCACGTCATCGTCGTCGGCGCCGCCGGAGCGGTGGGCTCGATGGCCGCGCAGCAGGCACTGGCGGCCGGCGCCGCGGTCACCGGCGTTGTCGGCCGGACCGACCAGCTCGCCGACGTGCCCAAGGGCGTCGACGCGGTGGACCTGTCGTCGGCCAGCGCCATCGCGCCGCTGGCCGAGGCCCGGTCGGCCTCGCTGCTGATCGACACCCTCGGCGGGGCCGGGCTTATCAGCCGGACGAGGTGGGTGCGCCCGGGCGGGCGGGCCGTGGTGATCGGCTACGTGACCGGACCGCGGACCGAGATTGACCTGCCGTCGTGGCTGCTCGACGACGTCGCGCTGCTGCCGGTGAACATGATCAGGCAGGAACGGCGGGCCCGGGAGGTCGCGGGGGAGCTGGCCGAGCGCCTGCTGGCGGGTGAGCTCCAGGTGGCGGTGGAACGGTTCGGCATCGCCGACACCGCGCGGGCGGTCGACGCGCTGAAGTCCGGTCGCGTCCGTGGCCGCGCCGTGGTGGTTCCGGACTTATCGCTATAAGTACATAAGGTCGACTTTTTGATCGCAGTGCCGAGGGTTGTGCCCAGCATAGGGCCTGACCCTCGGCATTATTTTTTCTTCACCTGGACATTTACCCCGCTGTGTCGCAGCGCGGGATGAAATTCACCAACTGATTCGCGCGGACGACGCGCAGGCTCGGCGTACCCAATTCCCTCATCCGGACGAAGTGCATCAATCGCTCCATTAGCGCCGGATCGAGTCGCCATGTTGTCAGCAAAAATCAAGCTGGTACCCGGCGTGTCGCTGAACTTAATGAGAGAGCCGCGTTTTACGGCGACAGGGCGCGGGCAGTGTTGCAGGCGAGGGACGGCTTTCCGTGATTCTGGGCCGTGAGCCTAATCTGGGACAATGGCTCACGGTGCCCGCTTAACGTTCCTTGTCAACGGAAGACACGGCCGTGCTAGGGAGAATGCAATTACTGCCTGAAAGCAGTTGTCATGCAATTAGGCAGGCAGGAGGATGGTGCTCAGATGGAGAATGTCGTCAACGACTACATTAGCCGGGAGATAGTCCAGGATACGGCACTGCTACCGCTGTCGAATGAGACGCCGCTGCTTGAGTCGGGTATCCGCGACTCGCTGAGCCTGCTCAGGTTGGTGGCCTTCCTTGAAGAGCGGTTCGGGATTACCGTACGCGACGCGGACATGCTTCACGAGAACTTCCACAGTGTGAAAACCATCTGTGCCTATGTCCAGGCCAGGGAATCGGCACGACAAGAGGCCGCATATGAGTGAGAGCCGCGCCGGGAGGATACTGCGCCGCTTGGAAGGCGTGGCCTACTGGGCCGCGACGGCGCCGGCCGCCGCCTGCCTTCCCGCCGCCCTGGGCTATGGACTCGCCCGGCGGCGCGGTGACTGGGATTTCCGGCACCGGCCCGCGAAGCGCGCCGAGATGGAGCGCAATCTGCGGCAGGTGCTCGGCGGTGAACTCGGCCCCGATGAAGCGCAGCGGATTACCCGGGACTGGTTCCGGTTCGCCTCCTGCCAGGCGATCGACGTGATGCGGCTGCGGTACCGGGCGCGGCCGCTGCGGCGCCTGGTCGAAATCCGCGGGCGGGAGCATCTGGAAGCGGCGCTGGCGGAAGGCAAGGGCGTCATCCTCTGCTCTGCTCACTTCGGCTCCTACGACTCGGCGTTCTCGATCCTGGGGGCCAGCGGCTACCCGGTCACGAGCATCGGCCGCTGGCAGCACAACTACACCGCCGGGATGTCCACCGCCGAGCGGCGGTTCTGGGACCTGGTCCACGCCAGGAGGCACCGGCGCCACCGGCACCGGCCGAACATCGAACCGTGGGCCGGGCGGGTCACGGTTGCCGCGCAAGGGGCGGCCGTGCTGCGGGCCAACGAGGTGCTCACGATCGCGATTGACGCGCCGCCGCTGGACCGCGACCTGGCTCGCACCGTGGAGGTACCGTTCCTCGGCCAGCGGGCCAGCTTCCTGCCCGGGGTCGTGTCGCTCGCCCAGCTGACCGGGGCCCCGCTGCTCATGACCTTCATGTACCGCGGCGCCGACTACCGCCATCAGGTGCTTGAGATCTCGGCGCCCTTGTCGACGGAAGGCGACACCGCGACGGCATTCGCCCGCTGCGTCGCCGAGGTGGACGCCGCCATCCGGCGGCAACCCGCCCACTGGAGCTACTGGCCGAGCACGGCCGACCTGGCCCGCCTCGGGCTGATCAGGGAAGCGCTGGTCGGCAGCCGCTAACAGCACGGGACGGGCGGCGGCCGCGCGGCGGCCTCGCCGGACGGTTTGTCGCTACTTTCCGCAGACAAGCAAATTCTCTCTGCTATCGACGATGGGAGCTGTGCGCATGACGCTACCTGCATCCGGGTGCCGCCCTGCGGGCTACGGCGACGTTGCGTCGCCGTTCTCGATGGACGGCGAGGCCTTCCGCGACCTGGGTCACCGGCTCGTGGACACGATGGGCGCCTACCTCGAGGAACTGCCGTTTAATCCGGTGTACCAGCCGCTCCCCGACGAGGTGCGGCGGCAGATCGAGGAGATGAGACTTCCCGCCGAGGGAATCACGCCCGATGAGATCGTGGACTTCTTCACGCGGAACGTGCTGCCGTACGGGCGCGGCCAGAATCACCCGTGCTTCGCCGCCTTCGTGGACCCCGCGGCATCGAAGCTGAGCATGCTGGCGGCCTTCGCCGCGGCGGCGACGAACACCAGCGGTGCGGGCGGCGAGTATGCGGCCATCTACCTGGAACGGCTGGCCGTCCGGTGGCTCATGGAGCTCATCGGATTCCCCACCGACGGGAGCGACGGCGTCCTGCTCGGCGGCGGATCCGACGCCAACCGGCACTGCATGGAGGTCGCCCGCTACTGGGGCGCCCTGTCCGGCGGGTGGGATGTCAGGGAGGAAGGCCTGCAGGGTCATCCCCGGCTCACCATGTACATGTCGACGGAAGGACATTCCTGCCTGGAGAAGGCCGCCTTCACGCTCGGGCTCGGCAGCCCGCGCAAGGTGGCCGTCGACGGCGACTTCCGGATGGACCTGGAAGACCTGCGCGCGGCGGTAGCGGCCGACCGCCGCCTCGGCAACCGCCCCTTCCTCGTCGTGGCGAACACCGGCAGTGTGAAGACGGGAGCCATCGACCCGCTCGGCGAACTCGCCGACTTCTGCCAGGCCAACGGGCTCTGGCTGCATCTGGACGGCGCCTACGGCGGGTTCGGGGCGCTCGACCCCCGCCTTGAGCAGTGGTTCGAGGGCCTGGAGCGGGCCGACTCGATCGCCATCGACCCGCATAAGTGGATGGCGGTGGCCATCAGCTGCAGCTGCGCCATCGTGCGGCGCGGCGAACTCCTGCAGGACACCTACAAGCTCGTACCCTCCTACCTCAGCCTCCCCCCGGGCAACGGTTTCGCCGGCCACATCTGGTACTCCCACCGCAGCGCGGAGCAGACCAGGGATTCCGGCCGGGCGCTCAAGGCCTTCTGGAACATCCAGCAGGCGGGCCGGACCGGCCTGGTAAGCCACGTCACGCGGCATGTCGACCTGGCCCGGTACCTGGAGAAGGTCATCGAGGCCAGCCCGGACATCCAACTGCTGGCGACGGGGCCGCTGACCGCCGTGTGCTTCAGGTACGTGCCACCGGACTGGCCGGAGAACGACGAGCGCCTGGACCAGCTGAACCAGCAGATCATGGAGGATGTCC
This sequence comes from uncultured Actinomycetota bacterium, assembly GCA_963785645.1. Classification (GTDB taxonomy): domain Bacteria; phylum Actinomycetota; class Actinomycetes; order Streptosporangiales; family Streptosporangiaceae; genus Trebonia. The sequence goes on along the minus strand of CAWAWG010000006.1, from coordinate 122,041 downwards.
AGCTCGGCGGGCAGGCGTTCCTGGCCGGGACCGACATCCGCGGCCGCTTTGCCCTGCGTTCCTGCGCCCTCCACTACGCCCTGGACGAGGGTCATGTCCAGTCCATCGTGGAGGCCGTGCGGGACGCGGGCTCCAAGCGCGCGGTGTCCTTCCAAAACACAGTGTCCTCCCAAAACACGGCGTCGAAGGCGGGCCGGTAATGCGCGGGCCGGCGGCGCGCGGGCCGGTAATGCGCGGGATCGTCGGCGCCGGACTGGCGCTGCCCGCCGAGCGGGCGCGCTTCGCGCTCGCCCTCGCGGCCGGCAAGGGCGCGGGGGCGGCGGGGAGGCTGCTGAACATCGGCGGCGGTACGAGTTTTCCCGGCACCATCGCCCGGCGCATCGACCCGCTGGTGCTGCGGAACGTCGCCGCGGCGAGCAAGGCGAGCAAGGCCGTGGTCACCGGGAGCAACGGCAAGACGACGACCTGCCGGATGCTCGCCGCGCTGGCACAGGCCGGCGGCACCCGGGTCACCCAGAACCGGTCGGGGGCGAACCTGCTGCAAGGGGTGACCTCCGCCGCCCTCCGCGAGGCCGACCTCCGGGGCCGGATCGACACCGAGCTGCTGCTGCTCGAAGTGGACGAGGCCACCATGCGGCGGGCGGTGCCCGAGGTGGCGCCGGACATGATCCTGGTCACGAACATCTTCCGTGACCAGCTTGACCGCTTCGGCGAGCTGTACTCGATGGCGCGGATGCTTGAGGCGGCCGTTGAGACGCTGCCCGCCCAGGCCAGCGTGGTCCTCAACGGCGACGACCCGCTGGTGGCGAGCTTCGCCCCCGGTGCCGCCGCCCGCCGCCTGTACTACGGGCTGTGCGCGGAAGGCGTCGGCACGGAGGTCCCTGAGCGGGCCGCGGACACCATCCGCTGCGTGCGGTGCCAGGAGACCCTCACCTACCGGCGGGTGTACCTCTCGCACCTCGGGGACTACGAGTGCGGCCGGTGCGGGACGAGACGGCCCGACCTGGACATCGCGATCACCCAGATCCAGGCGTCGCCGGACGGAGGCAGCGACCTGACCGCGCAGACGCCCGCGGGCACCATCCGGCTGCACGTGCCGCTTCCCGGCCTGCACAACGTCTACAACGCCGCCGCCGCGCTCGCCGGAGCCTTCGCGCTCGGAACGCTGGAGCCGGGCCGGGCCCGGGACGCCCTGGCGGGCCTGCGCCCCGCGTTCGGCCGCCTCGAGGAGATCCGGGCGGACGGTCACCAGGTGATCCTTTCCTTCGTTAAGAACCCCACGTCGTACAACGCCACCCTTCGGCAGATCCTGCCACGGCCCGGGCGCAAGCACGTGCTGGCAGCCCACAGCAACACCGTGGTCGACGGGGAGGACTTCGCCTGGCTCTGGGACGTCGAACTCGAAGACCTCGTGCCGGACCTCGCGAGCCTGGTCGTCAGCGGCACCAGGGCGGAGGAGGTCGCGCTGCGCATGAAGTACGCCGGGACCGGCCCCACGGACATGCGGGTGATCCCAGGTCGCCAGGCCGCGCTGGATGCCGCCCTGGCCCAGCTGCCGCCGGGCGAACCGCTCTATATCCTGGCCGGCTACACGCCGATGCGCGAGTTTCGCCGGATTATGCAACGACGCGGCTGGGTGCCGCCGTTCTGGGAGGAATGACATGGAACACGCCGCACGGATGACGATCCGCATCTGCCATCTGTACCCGAGGCTGCTCGGCGTGGCCGGGGACCGAGGCAATCTGCTCGCCTTGACCAGACGCTGCCAATGGCGGGGAATCGGGAGCACCGTCGCCGAAGCCGAAGTCGGGGAAACACCCGACTTCACCAACTTCGACCTGATCCTGCTGCACGGCGGCCAGGACTGCGAGATGCGGGTGGCGGCCCGTGACCTGCCGGCCAAAGCCGGATCGCTCGCCGCGGCGGTCGAGGCCGACACCGCCGTGCTGGCGGTGTGCGCCGGGTACCAGCTTCTCGGCAAGTACTACGCCCCGGTCGGCGGCCCGCCGATCCCGGGAATAGGGGTGCTCGACGCGGTCACCGAGGGCGGCAGCACCCGTTCGATGAGTCACATCGCCGTGGCCTGCGACCTGAGCAACAGCGGGAAACAATCCCGCATCGTCGGCTTCGAGAACCACAGCGGACGCACCTATCTCGGCCCCGGCGCGAGCCCTCTTGGGCAGGTGATCTCCGGAACGGGCAACAACGGCGAGGACGGTACCGAAGGTGCCCGCTACCGGGAGGTATACGCCACCTACCTGCACGGGCCGCTGCTGCCGAAGAATCCCTGGCTGACGGATTACCTGATCTCCAGGGCGCTGCGCCACCGCTACAAGGACGTGGGAACCCCGGACTCCCTGGCGCCGCTTGAGGACCAGGCCGAGGCCGAGGCGCACGCCGCCGCGCTCAGGCTGATCCCTGCGCCCGGCGCGAAGCGGCGGGCGGTCACGGTGACCCGTCCCCGCTGGCTGCGGTCGGGACAGGGTGCGGTCGGGTAGCGTTCGCGGGACGGGGGCGCAGGCGCTCGAAAGCCGGGGCGCCCCCCGGACCGTCGAGATGCAGCCTGACCTGGCGCGATCAAGCAAGGTGATGGCGCTGGGCACGATCGCCTCTCGCGGCACCGGCTTCCTGCGCACGCTCATGCTCGCCGTCGCCCTCGGTTCCAGCCGCCTCTCCGACGCATACAACGTGTCCAACGCGTTGCCGAACACGGTCTATTACCTGATGCTCGGCGGCATCTTCACCAGCGTGGTGGTGCCGCTGCTCGTCCAGGCGGCCAAGAACCATCCGGACAACGGCGAGGCGTACGCCGAGCGGATCTTCACCCTGGGCGCCACCGCGCTGCTGATCGTCACCGTCGTTGCCGCGGCGCTCTCCGTCCCGATCGTTGATCTCTACCTGCCGGGTGCCGCCGATTCCGAGCACCGGGTGGCGGTGATCTTCGCCTACTTCTTCATCCCGCAGGTCTTCTTCTACGGAATGGACTCGCTGCTTGGCGCGATCTTGAACACCAAGGGCAGGTTCGGCGCCAACATGTGGACGCCGGTCATCAACAACGTGGTCGTGATCGTCGTCTTCGGCCTGTTCCTGGTCGTTGAGGGCACGGACCGGACGCCGTCGAACATCAGCTCCTTCGGCATCAACCTGCTGGGCCTCGGCACCACCCTCGGCATCGTGATCCAGTCGGTCGCCCTGTTCCCGGTCGTGAAGCGCGCCGGGTTCAGCTTCCGGCCACGGTTCGATTTCCGGCGCGCGGAGGTGAGCGAGATCGGCTGCATGGCCGGCTGGATGATCGGCTACGTGGCCTCGCAGTCCGCGGCCAGCCTGATCGTGACGGTGGTGGCCGACATAGCGTCAAGCCGCCGCGGTGCGACCAGCGGCACCGGGTACTCCGCCTTTGCCTATGCGAACCAGTTGTTCCAGATGCCGTACGCGATCGTCGGGATCTCGGTGATCAGCGCGCTGCTGCCGCGGATGAGCCACCACGCCAGCGACCGGCGGTACTCGCTGGTCCGCGAGGACTTCTCCGCCGGCGTCCGGCTCACAGCGGTGATCGTCGTGCCCGCCGCGGTGTTTCTCGGCATCCTCGGCGCTCCGATCTGCGAGCTGCTGTTCGCGCACGGCAGTCTTTCTGTCAGCGAGGCGCGGTACGTGGGCGAGGTGTTCGGCATGCTGTCCCTCGCCCTGGTGCCGTTCACCCTGACGCAGCTCCAGCTCCGGGTGTTCTACTCGTTTCACGACAGCCGCACTCCGGTCATCATCGGGCTCGCGATGCTGATAGCGGGCGTCGTCGGCGACATCGTCGCGCTTGACGTTCTCCCGCCTTCCCGGGTCGTCATCGGCCTAGGGGCCGTGTACGGCTTGGTCACAGCGGTTGGCGCGGCAATCGCCTGGCCGCCCCTGCTGCGCCGCGTGGGCAGCCTGGACAGCCGGCGGATCGGCCGCAGCCTGGTCCGGATGTTCCTGGCGACCATCCCCGGCCTGGTGTGGGCGCTCGCGGTGATGGCGGTCGCCGGCTCGGCCCTTCGCCCGGGAACCTGCTACGGCCTCGCGAGCGTCATCATCGGCGGCGGCGGCGCCGTGCTGCTGTACGCGCTGTGCGCCAGGGCGCTCGGCATCGACGAGTTCCAGACGCTGATGCGCCAGGCCGCGATCGTCCGGCCGCTGGCGCAAATCGGGGGGCCTGCGCTTACCGGAGCGCGCCGATGTGCTTGGCCAGTGCGGTCGCTGAAGCGAGGACCTCCTCGTTGAGGTTTTCGTCCGCGAGGGTGATCCCGAACTTCTCCTCAAGGATGAGCAGGAATTTGAGCGCATCGATCGAGGAGAAGCCGTACCCGTCGACGAGGCTGTCCGGGCGCTGCGTGCTCACCGCGGAGCCGGGTCCGGTCGCCCCCTCATGGTCCCGTGCTGACATCATCTCGGCCGCCGTCTGATGCACGATGTCCAGGATCTGCTCGTCGTCCATGCTGAAGTCCCCCTCGTTGAACTCAAAATTCGCGTTCTCAACCGCGGCCGAGCGTCGCGGCGGGGTCCCCGCCGTAACCTGACCGCCCGCTGAAGGCACGTTTCGTTCCGTCACTCCAGGTGATGAATCGATCGCGGGATCCAACATCTCACAGGGGTACCTCCGCGGCAAGCAGCGGCGCTGCCCAAGCCGCAGTGTTGCCCAAAAACGCACTGTGGCTGCCCCGCGACGCCGCCTTCACCTGGGACTTCGCCCGCTGCCTGGTCCCGGTGACGCGAACGCCGGCATGTTACAAAAACGATCAGTTACCGAGCGTGACAATCTGTAATCGAGCGTCTAATCTAGCGATCAACCAAGTGTGGATCACTGAGCGTTACCGGGGAACTTCAAGCGACCGCCGTCGTGGGAGGCGTCATTCCTCCGGCGGCCCCGGCCGCTTCCCAACGGTCCACGACGCCGCTCAGCCCGTGTCTTACCTGAATACGGAGGCCTTCACCATGCAGCACACGACGGCAAACGTACACACGACCAACGCCGACCAGTTCGCCTCCATCCGGGAGGTCGTCGCCGGCGGGGTAAGCAGCAGCATGCGAGCTCATGCGATCCCCGAGCCGCTCGTCGTGCAGCGGGCCAGGGGAGACCGGATCTGGGACGTCGAAGGCAAAGAGCTGATCGACCTCAACATGGGGTACGGTCCGCATCTGTTCGGCTACGCGGACCCCGAGCTGGCTGCCGCGCTCGCCCGGCAGCTGACCGAGGGGTCGATGACCGGACTGCCGCACATTCTCGACCAGCAGGCCGGGGAACTGATCGCGCGCATGGTGCCGTCGGTCGAGCAGGTCAGGTTCGCCAACTCCGGCACCGAGGCGATCACCTCCGTGCTGCGCCTGGCCCGGGCGGCCACCGGACGGATGAAGGTGCTGACCTTCGACGGGCACTACCACGGCTGGAGCGAGACCGTGCTGCGCGCCGGAAAGGCTACCTTCCACGAGCCCGCACCCGGTTCCGTCACGCCGCGGCCGGGCGCGCTCGGCATGATCCCGGAGGCGCTCGCCCACACGCTGGAGGTGCCGTGGAACGACCTGCCCGCCCTGCGCGCCGTATTCGAGGCCCATGGCGACCAGCTCGCGGCGGTGATCTGCGAACCGGTGATGGCCAACGCCTGTGTCGTGCCGCCTGCTCCGGGCCAGCTTGAGGAACTCCGCGCGCTGTGTGACCGCTGGGGCGTATGGCTCGTCTTCGACGAGGTGATCACCGGATTCCGGCTCGGGTCCGGCGGGGCGCAGGAGCTGTACGGGGTGACGCCCGATTTGACCGTTCTCTCGAAGGTGATGGGCGGCGGCGTCCCGGTCGCGGCGTTCGGCGGATCCCGTGACGCCATGGCCATGCTCGCGGACCACCGCGCGATGCACCTCGGGGTGTACGCCGGCAACCACCTGTCGGTGCGGGCGGTCGTCACCATGCTTGAGAAGATCGAACGCTCCTCCCAGGTTTACGAGGAGATTGAGAAGCAGTGCGACTACCTTGAGCGCCAGCTGCGGTTCATGTTCGCCGAGATGAAGCGCCCGGCCCTGGTCAGCCGGGTCGGTTCGCTGCTGTCCGTCTCGCTGCTGCGGCACCCCGTTGACCTGTCGGACGGCCCGCGCCGGGCCGCCCAGGCGATGGACTTCGCCGCCCATCGCGCAATGCAGATCAGGGCCAAGCGGATGGGCGTGTACTTCCATCCCAGCCCGATCGAGCCGTGGTTCCTCAGCGCCGCCCACAGCCTCGAAGACCTTGACCAGGTGGTCGCGACCGTCCGCGCCGCGCTGGCCGGCGTGCCCGAGTCGCGGTGAGCGCCCAAGCCACGGTAAGCGCAGTCGGCGGACTCGCGCCGCTCCAGCTGCTGCGGGAGACGGCCGGGCGATCTCCGCGAGCCGTCATCTTTGCCGAGGACGCCGGGAACACCGACTCATCGAACATCACCACGGCCCAGGCCCTGGTCGAACTCGCCGATGCCCGGCTCGACGCCTACCGCCGGGCCGGGATCGGGCCGGGTTGCCGGGTCGGGGCGGTGGCGTGGCCGGCCGCCTCCTTCACCGCGGACGTGCTCGCGGTGCTCGCCCTGGACGCGGTGGTGGTTCCGCTGCCGCGGCAGATGAGCGAATGGGAGCGGGAACGGACCGAGGCGCTGGCCGCGCCGACGCACGTGACCGCACCGCTCGACTGGCCGCTGCTGCCCGGGGCGGGCGATGTGATGGCGGGCCGACGGTTGATCGTTCGCAAGGAGGCCACTGGAACACGGACTGGTGCGGCACTGGGCGCTGGCGCCGCCAGCGCTCAGCTGACCTCCGGCACGAGCGGGAACACCAAGGTAGCGCTGCGGCCGGTCAGCGCCCTGCTGACGGAGGCGGAGAACTACCGCGCCGCGCTGGACCTGGCGCCGGGCACCGTCTTGGCCTGCCCGGTGCCGCTGCACCACGCCTACGGTTTCGGATTGGCGGCCCTGGCCGCTCCGCTGGCCGGCGCCACCACGTTCGTCACCAGCGTGGACCGGCCGCGGATGCTGTTGCGCGCCCTGGAGGAGCACAACGTCACGCTCTTCGCCGGCGTGCCGCCGATGCTGCGGCTGCTGGCCGAGGCGGCCACCAGCCGGCCGACGCGGCGCATCGGGTACCTGACCGCGGGCATGCCGCTGGACTCGCGGACGGCGGAACTTGTCGGGACGGTGCTCGGCGGCTGGATCGGCGAGGTGTACGGCACGACCGAGACCGGCCCGATTTGCGTGCGGCCGCCGGGCCCCTGGGAGAACGCACGCTCGCTGGGCTCGCCGCTCCCGGGGGTTCGGGTCGAAATCCGCCCCACCCCGATGGTACGGAGTCGCAGCCGTCGGCGGGCGATGCGGCCGAGGCGCGGTCGGGTCAGCTCGTCGTCCACTCGCCGTCCGCGATGTCCGGGTACCTGTACCCGGACCGGGTCGATGTCGCCCCGGTCGCGGACGGCTTCGCGGTCGGCGACATTGTCCGCCGGACACCGGATGGCCTGGTGGTCGTCGGCCGGCTGGCCAACTGCATCAACGTCGGCGGGGCAAAGGTGAGCCCGGAGGAGGTCGAGGCCGTCTTGCTTGAGTTCCCGACGGTGCGCTCGTGCCTGGTCGACGGCGTGCCTGACGAGCATCTGGGCCAGCGGATCCGGGCCACGGTGACCCCGGGCGACGTCGACCTGTCCGCGCTCCAGGCCTTCTGCCGGCAGCGGCTGACCGGATCGAAGCTGCCAAGCCAATTCCTCAGTACCGAGACCCTCGAGACCACGGCGACCGGCAAGGTGATCCGCTCAGCGGTGCGGTGAGGACCGCGAGGACGGTCGGCCGGGCCGTCCTGCCTGCCACGCGAAGATAGTGGATCGCTGTACACGCCAGAGCCTGCACAGGTATCCACCATCTTTTCGATTCCCGCGCGAGTAACGCTGATTTCATGAAATTTCCGGCATGTCGCGGCGCGCCAGCGCCCGACATGCCGGAAGTGTTGGCCGACCGTCAGCCTCCGGGCTTGACGTCATTCTCCGGGCTGGTACGGGGCTGCCGGGGGAGGGCGTGCAGGGCGGCGTCGGAGGCGGCCTGTTCGGCGGCGTTGTCGCCGAAGCCGACGCCGATCGCCTGGTCCTTGGTGCGCCGCTCGGCATACACGAGGGAGGCAAGCACTCGCCGGTCGGCGTCGGTCGGGTCGCCGCCGAGCGGCAGTGCTCGCGGGTAAAGCCGACGGGCCAGCACCGGGTTGAGTTCCGCCGCGTAGATGCTGAGCTTCGCCAGTATCAGCAGGAACGCCACTATCCCGATGACCGTGCCGAACGCACCGTAGGTGTCAGAGGTGTGCTTCAGCTGGTGGGTGATGAGCCCGGTGCCAACGGTGATCAGCGCGGTAAACGCGACCGCGCCGACGATCGCCCCCGGCAGATGGCCGCGCGGGCCTATTGCCTTGGCGGTCAGCAAGGTGAAGGTGGCGAAGTACAGCCCGATGTTGATGACAAGCAGGCCGGCCAGCACCGGGATCCTGATCGCGTAATTGCTCGTGCCGCCGCTGGCGTAGCTGGTGACGAAGGCATTGATGAGGAACGCGGCGCCGATGGTGATCAGCCCGGCCAGGCTGCGCCCAAGCCGGGGGAGGAAGCCGGTCCGCTCGGTCTGCGGGATGTTCCATACGGTGGCCATCGCCTGCTGGGCCGTCTGGGTGACGCCCTGCGCGCCGTACACCAGTCCGATCAGCCCGACGACCAGGCCGAGCACGCTGCCGTGCAACTCGCTGCTCGATGGCTTGAAGTTTGTGCCGATGACGGGAAATTCCTGCAGCGTATTGACGATTCCCGTGCCGATTGACTCCCGGCCGATGAACCCGAACAGGGTCACCACGACAAGCAGCAGCGGGAAGATCGCGGTAAACCCGTACCAGGCGAGCGCAACGACGACCAGGTTGGCGTTGTCGTCGCCGAACTTCTTCACCACCGCGTAGGGCACGCCCGCCCAGGGGTGCCGGCGCTGCCAGCCGTCCACGGTGCCCATCATCCTGGCCACCGGCCCGAGCGGATTCATCGCGCGCCCCATGGGTCGCGACCATATACCGACGCCCTGACGATCGCGCCCCCGGGGCCGCTTAGGGCATGCCTGAAGTCCACTGCCTGCTGTTACCCCGACCACGGGGGATTAATCCGGCCCCAGCACTCTCAAGAGGCCGTTTGCCGGATGTGTGCTCCATAGCGTCGATCAATCCGCGCATAGCTTAGATCAATCCGTTCAAGTGGTACAAACTACGAGTTGGTGGATTTGGGGTTTTCCGGAGCTTATAGTTCATGTTCGTCAGCCCGAGACCGGGCGAGCACCGGAGCGCGGCGGTATCCGACACGACGGGAGAGACCATTGGCTGGGGATGACCTGGACTTCGTGACCAGTGTCTTTGACAAGGAGTACATCACCTTGGCGGGACGCCGGGAGGCGATCGTCCGCGGCGGGCGGCACCTGTTCGAGCGCCTGCCCCGCGCGTTCGCCGGGATCAGCCAGGTCGGGGTCATCGGCTGGGGACCGCAGGGCTCGGCGCAGGCCCAGAACCTCCGTGATTCCCTGGCCGGAGCGGTGAAGGTGGCGGTGGGCCTGCGCGCGGGCTCCGGGTCCTTCGCCGCGGCCAGGGCCGCCGGGTTCACCGAGGAGGACGGCACGCTCGGCGAGATGTTCGACGTCATCGCGGCGTCGGACATGGTGCTGCTGCTGATCTCCGACGCGGCCCAGGCCGAACTGCACGAGAAGATCTTCGCCGCGCTCAAGCCCGGCGCCACCCTCGGCCTGTCGCACGGCTTCCTCCTCGGTTACCTCAACCAGCAGGGCGAGGAGTTCCCCGCCGGCGTCGACGTCGTCGCCGTGTGCCCGAAGGGGATGGGCGCCTCGGTCCGCGCCCTGTACCTCCAGGGCGCGGAGACGAACGGGGCGGGCATCAATGCCAGCTTCGCGGTCCACCAGGATGTCAGCGGGCAGGCGACGGACCGGGTACTGGGCTGGTCGGTCGCGCTCGGCGCGCCGTACACCTTCCAGACCACGCTGCGGTCGGAGTACCTGTCCGACCTGACCGGGGAGCGCGCCATCCTGCTCGGCGCGGTGCACGGTCTGGTCGAGGCCCTCTACCGCCGCTACCGCGACCAGGGGATGAGCGAGACCGAGGCCTACCGGCACTCCGTGGACTGCGTGACCGGACCGGTCTCCTGGATCATTTCCAAGAATGGCCTGGACGGGCTGTACGGGCAGCTGGACGAGGCCGGGCGAGAGATCTTCGGCCAGGCGTACGCCGCCGCCTACCCGGTGGGCCTTGAACTGGTGCACGAGATCTACGACGAGGTCAGCTCCGGCAACGAGATCCGCAGCGTGATCATGGCGGGCAAGCGGTTCGCCCGGTTCCCGATGGGCAAGATCGACCAGTCCACCATGTGGCGGGCGGGCGAGGTCGCGCGCCGCACCCGGGAAAACGAGTCCCGAACTCGATCCGTTCACCGCCGGGATCTTCTGCGGCGTGATGATGGCCCAGATCGACACCTTCATCGAGAACGGGCATCCGTACTCGGAGATCGCGAACGAGTCCGTCATCGAGGCGACCGACTCGCTCAACCCCTACATGCACGCCCGTGGCGTCGCCTACATGGTGGACAACTGCTCCACGACGGCCCGGCTCGGTTCGCGCAAATGGGCGCCGCGGTTCGACTATCTCCTCACCCAGGTGACGTTCCCCGCGATCGACGACGAGACCGCCGACCGCGACGCCGCCCTGGTCAAGGCCTTCGAGGATCATGTCATCCACGAGGTCCTGCGGACCTGCGCGCAGATGCGGCCGTCCGTCGACATCTTCGTCGAATGACCGCCCGCGGGGCGTCGTTCGCCGGCCTGCTCACGGAAAGTTACGCGAAGCTGGTGGGCAAGCCGCTCGTCCCCGGGGGTATGACCGGCGACGCGGCGGCGGCCTGGCTGTACGAGGCGCCCGTCGGCCTGCTCGCACACGACACGTCGCCTGACCCGGTGTTCACCTACGCCAACCGAGCGGCCCAGGAGCACTTCGAGTACAGCTGGGACGAGTTCATCGGCCTGCCCTCCCGGCTGTCCGCGGTCGCCGGGCAGGCGAGGGAGGACCGCCAGCTCTTCATGGACATGGTGCAGCGGCAGGGTTACGCCGACAACTACCGCGGTCTGCGGATCACGAAATCGGGACAGCGCTTCTGGATCGAGGACGCGACGGTGTGGAACCTCATCGATGCCGACTCCACCCTCGTCGGCCAGGCCGCCCTGATAAGAACCTGGGCCAACGAGTAGGTCACCACCGCACACCCATTTCATGAAATGTCCGTCATGTCGTGGCGCGCCAGCGCCCGACATGACGGTCGGCCCCTATATGTCGGGAGACATATACCGAGTTTCGCGCAATGCCAGGAACTTAGGAAACCGCTGTGACTGGTGATGAAGCTTGTCATTCCCGGTCAGGGTGCCGACAGAGACGCCGGCGGACATAGGGCCATTTCGTGTTCGAAAAATCATGCCAAAACGGATATCTACTCGTCAGTACTGGCCCTATGTCATTGGCAACCGGAAAGCACCCCCCGGGCCGCCGGGGACAGGCCTCTGAGCGAACCCCTTAACTTCCAGGCTTTGGAGTTTCGCGCGGAAGTGCGCCCGGCTTGACCTGGTCTGTCCCAGCCAAAGTCGGTATGCCTTCACTGTGGCCCCCGGCAGCGTGAGGGGCGACGGCATCAGCCATCCCCGGACGAGTGCCGATTTCATGAAATGTCCGTCATGTCGTGGCGCGCCAGCGCCCGACATGACGGAATCCGGAGGGGTCTGGCGGTACTGGCCGACCCGCCGACGCTGGTCAGGACGCCGGACGCCACACTGTAACGATGACTTTCTACCGCGGGCGGATCATGCCCAGAGCTGACCGGTTGCGCGGCCCGGGCACGCGCGGATGGTGAACGAGTCCAGCTTTCCGGCCTGGCTGGCGGCGCAGGCGGCCGAACGCGCCGATCGCGGGCTTGCCCGGCGGCTCGCGCATTCCGATAGTGAAGACCTGCTCGACCTCGCGGGCAACGACTACCTCGGCCTTGCCCGTGATCCGCGGGTGGTCGCCGGAGGGGTGGCGGCGGCCCGGCTGTACGGCGCCGGGGCCGGTGCCTCGCGGCTGGTGTCGGGGACGCTGTCGATTCATTCCGAACTTGAGCGGGAGATGGCCGCGTTCACCGGCTTCCCGAGCGCGCTGGCGTTCTCCACCGGCTACCACGCGAACCTTTCCGTGGTCCAGGCGCTGGCCGACCCCGACACGCTCGTTGTCTCTGACGCGCACATTCATGCCTCGATGATCGACGGCTGCCGCCTGGCCCGCGCGACCGTGACCGTGACACCGCACAACGACGTCGCCGCCGTCGCCCGGGCGCTGTCGAGCCGCACCCAGCGCCGGGCGCTGGTGCTCGTCGAGACGATCTATTCCGTTCTCGGCGACGCCGCGCCAATAGCCGAGCTGGCCAAGCTCGTCGCGGCCAGCGACGCGGTGCTCATCGCGGACGAAGCACACGCGCTCGGCGTCGCCGGGCCCGGTGGCCGGGGTCTGCTCGCCGCGCACGGTTTGGCCGGCCGTCCCGACGTGATCGCGACGGGAACGCTCTCGAAGTCGTTCGGCTCCCAGGGGGGCCTGGTGCTTGGCCTCCCCGCGGTGCGCGAGCACCTCGTCAACCGGGCCCGGCCGTTCATCTTCGACACCGGCCTGGCGCCAGCCAGCGTCGGTGCGGCGCTGGCAGCGCTTCAGGTGCTCAGGGCCGCTCCGGAACTCGCCGACCGGGTGCGTCGCAACGCCGCGCTCCTCGCCGACGCAGTGGGAGTCGCCGTGCCCGCCGGCGCGGTCCTTTCCGTGCCCATGCCAGGGCCCGGCGAGGCGCTGGCGGGCGTGGCGGCCGCCGCCGAACAGGGCCTGCGGATCGGCTGTTTCCGGCCGCCGTCCACCCCCGACGGTATCTCCAGGCTCCGGCTGACGGCCCACGCGCACCATTCCGACGAGAACATGGCCCTGGCCGCCAAGATCCTCCGCCTGATAGTCCCGGCTCGTCGGCAACCTGGCCCCGATCACCACGAAGCTCGGTGACAGCGTCAACTCGGCCCTGTACTGGGACGGGGGGCACGCGGTCAACTCGACTCGCCGGACCTCGTCGGGTGGATCGGCAAGCTGGCCGGTTACTCCGTTTGACTCCGTGGCGCCTGGTCGGCGCCGCGAATGCCCCGGCGGTAACAGCTCGCGCCGGTCACTAGCGTGACCGGCGCGAGCTTTGTTGTTTCCGCTGGTTAACTGCTGATCAGTTGAAGCCAACATTCAGGATGAAGTGTCCGATCCGCAGGTTCAGAAGCCCGCCGCCTGCCAGTTCACGATAAACGCCAGAAGGATGATGGCCAGGATGACGACCACCAGCCAGAAGAAGAACACAATGATTCCGGGGATGGCGTACCCGGCTACACTTCTCGCTCTAACCACGGGCCTCAGCTACCCGGCGCTTCCCGACTTATGCCAAGCGGCATTACTCTCAACCGCGGTTATCTCGCCGCGAGTGATTCCACCGGTTTGGTTAGCAGCCCCTGCTAACGCCTGCTCACGGGAACAGCGAGGGGAACAACGGGGCGCGCCCCGGATTAACCTGGTGATAAGTCCGGACTTGTTAGTGTCCGCAAGGCCTTGTATGGTTACCGTGTGCGGCGGTACCGCGCCACACGGTTCCCCCCCCAGCCGTGGGAAAGGTAGCCTCGTGGTGCCCCCGTCCACGATGGCTTAGCAGCGGTACCGCCGCCTTCTGAGACACAGAGGCGCTGAGACACTGAGCTTTCTAGGACACAGTGCCCTCCAACAACCGGGCCTTCTAACAACCGGCGCCTGCCAAACAACCGGCGCCTGCCAAACAGGGGGAGAGCAGTCCAACTGGTAAAGCTTGACAACCGGCCCCGCGACCGGGGCCGCTGAGCAGACGGGTCGGAATGCGAGCCACCATTCCCTCGCTGCCGCTGACCAAGATCCGGAGTGCCGAGACCTGGAACAGCGGTGCGGCAGGTGGCCGGGAGGGGATGCAGTGGCCCGCTCGGCCAGGCCTCTGGCATGCGCGTCAACCGTGGATTGCCACGGTGGCCGTGCTCATCCTCGTCGGGTCCTTTTGCGCTCTGGTCCAGGGACCCCAGTGGCGGGAGTCCGCCGTGCTCGCCACGGTCAACCTCGCGATGTCCCTGCTCTTCGTTTTCACCGGCCTGATGCTGGGCCGGGAGCGGGACCAGCGCGTCACGGCGTGCGCGCTCATGCTGGCCGGCGTATTCCGCAGCGTGGACTTCATCGATGCCTGGAATGGTCCGTGGCCGGCGTACGCCCAGGTATTCGGCGGCATCGACCGGATCTTCGGTGCCTGGGCGCTGCTGCGTTACCCGAATTCCTCGCTCTCCCCGCTCTACCGGCGGTATCTCATCACGCTGACCGGGTGGGTGCTGATCGGCCGCACGCTGATAGTCGTGACGTCGACGGCGCGGTGGAACGGTTACCCGTCGTCCTGCTGGTGGCCCAGCTTGTTCGCCGATCAGCAGCTGTCTGACGTGCTCAATTACGTGGCCCACGCCGGGGAAGGGCTCGGCGGAATCGTGCTCATGGCCCTGCTGATGATGCGGCTGACGCGGGCCAGGGGGATCGACCGCATCGTCATCACCCCGATCATCGTGGCCGGCATCGTCGCGGTAATCGCCACGATCATCTCCGCCGTCATGATGACGTTCAGCCTTTCGAGCACGCCTAACAGCGCTTACCTGACGGAAAGCGTGGTGGACTTCGCGATTCCCGTCGCATTCCTGATCGCGGTGCTGCAACGGCTGCTGCTGATCAAGAACGTCACCGAACTGACCGCTCGGGTCGCGGCGGGCGGCGACATCAGCGCGGTGCGCCGGGTGCTGCGCAGCGTCTTGCACGATCCGACCCTGGACCTCCTCGACACGTCCGATCCCGGCCTGCAGGCGCTCAGCAGTCGTTCGCCCGGGCGGCTGGTCTCGTACATGCGCGCCGGGCAGGGCGTGCCCATCGCCGTCGTCATCGCCGATCCGGTGCTCGGCCGGTACCGCGACCTGTTCGACGCCGCGACCGCGGCCGGCGGTCTCGCGCTGCAAAACGCCCAGCTCTCTGCAAAGGTCGCGCAGGAGAAGCTCGAGCAGGTCAAGGCCTCACGGGCGCGGATCATGGAGGCCGAACGGGCGGAGCGGCGGCGCCTTGAGCGGGACCTGCACGACGGAGTGCAGCAGCACCTGCTTGCCATCACGGCAGGCATCACCACCGCGATGGCCAACACGGCCGATCCGGCCGCGGCCGAGGCTTTCAGCCAGGCCGGCGTGGGTCTGCGGGCGGTGCTGGCCGAGCTCAGGGACCTGGCGCACGGAATTCACCCGGCCGCGCTCTCGCAGAGCGGTCTCGGTGCCGCGCTTGAGGAGATAACCGAACGCCTGCCGCTCCCGGTGAGCGTGGTCGTGCCGCCGCGCAGGCTCGACCCCGCCGTGGAGGCGGCGCTGTACTACGTCGCCTGCGAGGCGCTAGCGAACGTGGTGAAGCACGCCAACGCGGAGAGCGCGTTTGTCGCGGTGCGGCCGGTGGCGCCCGGGACAGGGAAACCGGCGCTGGAAATGGAGATCGCGGACGACGGCAGCGGCGGCGTGCCGGCCTGCCCCGACCGAGGGATCAGCCAGGACGGCCACGGGCACGGTCTGGCCAACATCAGCGACCGCATCAGCGCGCTCGATGGCGAGGTCGTCATCGACAGCCCGCCGGGCGGTGGAACGCGCTTGGTCGTGAGGGTCCCGTGCGGCTAGCGATCGCCGAAGACTCCGGACTGTTCCGCAGCAGCCTCGTCCTGCTCCTGCGCTCACTCGGAAACGAGGTGACCGCCAGCGTCGCGTCAGGGGCCGAACTGCTCGCGGCCATCAGGGGGATCAGCCCGCCCGATGTCGTCATTCTCGATATCCGGATGCCGCCGTCGTTCACTGACGAGGGCATCAGGACCGCGCGCGATATACGCGACCAGTACCCCGATACCGGCATCCTGGTCCTGTCGACCTATGCGGAAACCAGCTACGCGAGCCAGCTGCTGGAAATGGTGGGGACCGGGGTCGGCTACCTGCTGAAAGACAACGTAACTGACGCCGACGCGCTCATGGAGAGCCTGGACCGGGTGGCCGCGGGGGAGACCGTCCTTGACCCGGCCATCGTGCGGCGGCTACTCGGGAGAAAGCGCAAACCGAGCCCGATGGACGCGCTCAACGAGCGGGAGCTCGATGTGCTCAGACACATGGCGGAGGGCCGGTCTAATCTCGGTATAGCGAAACAGCTCTTCCTGAGTTCCCGCACCGTCGAGACTCACGTCACCAGCGTCTTCACCAAGCTCGGTCTCACCCCGAGCGATACGGAGAACAACCGGGTGCGCGCGGTCCTCGCCTTCCTCCGCTCGGCCGGCTCCCAGCAATGAGAACACAACGGCCCGCCTCTCCCCGCAGCATGCGAACACGAGCTAAAAGGCTCAGCGGTAAGCGATTCGCGAGACGGAGGCTAGCCACGATCCCGGTATCCCCCCAATCGTGGTTCGCCTCCGCCTCGGTCATTGGAGGATGAACACATCCTTGTCCCCGAAGGTGTCGGCCAGGTCCTGCCCGAGCTCGCGGGCCACGAAGACGGCGACGGTGCCGGCCCGGTGCCGTCCATGTCGTCCGCCCGGTGCGCCGCGTCCCCCGACGGGCAGCCTTCCATGAGCCGCACGAGCACCCGGTAACCGCTGCCGTGCCTGGTGCGGGACACGGCCGCCGCGGTCGCCGATGGCATCGCCTTCCTCGCCTTAAGGATGGTCATCACCACATCCGCCACCCGAAGGGTCTGCACCTGCTGCCAGTCCGGCGACGGGCTGTCGCTGGATGTGGGGCCTGTGCTAGGCGGCATGAGAACAGTGTGCCGTCTGCGGCGGGCTTGCCCATCGGGGAAACCACGGGCGTGGTCGCGGGGTTTCCCTCTTGACCGACAGCAGTCATCCACCTCTCGTTCTGGATAAAAATCTTGATTAATCCGAACGAGAGGTGGATGACTGCCTTCAAGCACCGTGTTTATCAAACACGGGGTTTAGCAGGCACCGTCGCTGTTCCAGGCGCCCGAGGACCCGCCGGGTACCTCGTCGTAGTTCCACTGGTTGGCGGTCCAGTTGTCGCCGTTGTAGGAGACCTCGTTACCCGAGGTGTAGGCGGTGTTGTTGACCCAGGCGGTCGCGCACGAGCCGGACGGACTCGACGTGGTGGGCGTGGGCGTCGGGGTCGGCGTGGGCGAGCTGCCGCCGCCTCCGTTGCTGCTGCCGCTGGTGAACTGCTGGAACGCCTGCGTGAAGGCGCCGGCTGACTGGCTGATCCCGCTGCAGGTAGACGACGCGTAGCCCGCGTTCGGACAGCCGTCGTTGTCCCGGCCCTCCGCCCAGAACGAGAGCCACGCGATGCCCTTGCTGGCCGCGTACGACTCGACCGTCGAGGCGTCTGCCACCGTGAAGATCTCTCCTGAGGTGTCGTTCTGCCCGATCATCGGGGTGTTGCCGAGCATCGCGTAAGCGGCGCCGGAGGAGATGCCGTAGATGCCTTCGAGCTGGCCGGCCACCGCGTCGAGGGCCTGGTCGGCGGCGGAGCCCATCTCGGTGCCCGAGGTGCCGTAGTCCATCGTCATGATGTTGACGATGTTCGGGGTGAAGCCGTTGGCGAGCGCCGTGGTGAGAACGCCCTCGCCGCCGCCGTCGAGCCCGGTCGGCAGCGTGGGAATCGTGTAGGAGATGGTGAGCTGTCTGCCGCTGCCGCTGGCCCACGAGCGGACCTGGCCGAGTGCCTGCGCGGTGAGCGCGAGGTCGGCGGAGTTGGACTCCTCGTTGGACTCGATGTCGAAGTCGAGGTGGCTCACGTTGAACGTGGTGACCACGGACTCGACCTGGGTGGCCATCGCGGCGGCCGACGAGCACTGGGCGCCGAGGTCCGTGCCGTCGGTGTCCACCGTGTACCCGCCGAAGGAGATGCTGACGTCGCCGCCTTCGGACTGGAGGGCCGAGACCTGCGACTGCCAGCCGGACTGGTTGGGCAGCGACCACTGGCAGCCTCCGCCGTTGACGAAGGCCAGGGTGAAGAACTCGGTTCCGTAATCCGCCGCGACGGTGGTGAGCGTGGTGTTGCTCAGCCCGGTGTCGACATACGGGGCGAAGACGTGCGCGGGCCAGGCGGTAGCCGCCCGCGCGGTCCCGGTACTGCTGACGGCGAGGATGATGCCGGTGGCGGTGGCCGCGCCGACCGCTACGGCGATCGCGGCGGGGAGCAGAGGGTCGCGGGTTCTTCTAGTAGAGCGCGCGCTGGAGGCACTTGGCACGAGAAGGTTCTCCTCTCACAATGGGCCGACGGCCAGGCGCCCTCTCGAGCTGGTGTGTTGCTCCGCCTAACCTTTAGGAAAGTTTCTTAATAGATCGACGTCAACGTAACTCGGCCGTGGCGTTGCGTCAATACCTGAGTTCCGCTGTTAGAAAATGTCCGGATAATGGTGATTTCGGAGCGGTCGCGGCGCTCCCTGCGGGCCGTAAGCCTGCATCAGGGGCACCGTCAGCGACTTGCGCGGTATTTTGACAAAGATGAATCAGGGTCGTACTACAAGCCAGTCATTTCAGGCGCTAATCTCAGTGGAGCGTTACGTAAGCGCAGTGGGGAGGACGGTGCTGCGGTGAAAGAGCGGCAGTGGTCGGATCTCTGGGACGACGATGGAGATCCCAGGCTCAACACCGGCGTGCCTCACGTGGCCAGGGTCTACGACTACTGGCTCAACGGGAAGGACAACTTCTCCGCCGACCGGGTCGCTGGTGAAGAGGCGATAGCGGCCTTCCCTGGTATCCGGCTGTCCGCGCAGGCCAACCGGGCGTTCCTCCGGCGGTCCGTGCATTACCTGGCCAGTGCCCGGGGCATCCGTCAGTTCCTTGACATCGGGACCGGGCTGCCGGCGGCGAACAATACCCACGAGGTGGCTCAGGCCGCCGCGCCGGAGAGCAAGGTCGTCTACGTCGACAACGACCCGCTGGTCTTGTCGCACGCCCGTGCGCTGCTCACCAGCAAGCAGGAAGGCACCACGGCCTACCTGGACGCCGACCTGCAGGACACCGACGCGATACTCCAGGACGCGGCCGAAACCCTTGACTTCAGCCGCCCGGTCGCCATCGTGCTCCTTGCGATCCTGCACTATGTCCCGGACCTGGCCGAGGCGCGGCGGACGGTGGACCGGCTGATCGGCGCCGTGCCCGCGGGAAGCTTCCTTGTTATCTCGCACGCGGGCACCGACCTTCTCTCCGAGGACGTGGCCGCGTTCGAGAAGAGCCTCAATGCCTATCTCCCGGCCGAACATCGTCATGTCGCCCGCCCGCGTGACGTGGTGGAGGGCTTCTTCGACGGTGTCCAGCTGCTGGAGCCGGGTCTGGTCCGGGTAAGCGACTGGCGCCCGGACTCGGCCGAGGAGGCCGCCACCCCGACCATCCTGTGGGGCGGCGTCGGCCAGAAGGCCTGATCCGTACGCGAACACGTGGGAAACGACGAGATCGAGCGGCTCGCGAGCGAACGCCTTGGCTTCGCCCGGCTCCGCCCCGGTCAGCTGCCCGCGGTCGAAGCGCTGGTCGCCGGGCGCGACGTGCTGGCCGTGCTGCCGACCGGGGCCGGGAAGTCGGCGATCTACGAGTTGGCCGGACTGCTGCGGGCCGGGCCGACCGTTGTCGTCTCGCCGCTTATCGCCCTTGAGGACGACCAGCTGGCCCACCTGCGCACGGCTGGCCTGCACGCCGTTGTCCTCAACTCGCGCCAGTCGGCCGGCCCCCGTGCGGCGGCGCTGCTGGCCGCGTGCCGCCCCGACTCGTTCGTGTTCCTGTCGCCCGAGCAACTGGCCAACGAGGAGACCCGCCAGACGCTGGAGCGGGCCGCACCGGGACTCTTCGTCGTCGACGAAGCGCATCTGATCAGTCAGTGGGGCCACGACTTCCGGCCCGATTACATGCTGCTCGGCGCGCAGGCCGAGGCGGTCGGCGCGCCGGTTCGCCTCGCGCTGACCGCGACCGCGGCGCCGCCGGTGCGCCAGGAGATCGTAAGACGGCTCGGCCTGCGCGATCCGCGGATCGTCATCGGCGACTTCGACCGGCCGAACATCTACCTGTCGGTCCACCGGTCGCTCACCGTCGCGGACAAGCAGCAGCAGCTTGCGCGCGCGGCGACCGAACTCGACGGCCCGGGCATCGTCTACGCCGCGACGCACGCGAGCGCACAGGCAGCACACGACACCCTCGCGTCGGCGGGGGAGCGGGTGACGCTGTACCACGCCGGGCTGTCCGCGCGCGCCCGGCAGGACGCGATGGCCGCGTTCCTCGACGGCGCGGCCCGCGTCATCGCGGCCACGGTCGCCTTCGGCATGGGAATCGATAAACCGGACGTCCGCTGGGTCCTGCACTATGACCCGCCCCCCTCGCCCGATTCCTACTACCAGGAGTTCGGCCGCGCGGGCCGGGACGGGGCGCCGTCACAGGCGCGGTTGCTCTACCGGTACGAGGACTTCGAGACCGCGCGGCACCTGACCGCGCGGGGTGTTTCCAGCGCGGCGGTGATAGACGCCGCGACCACGCTCGCGGCCGGCCGAGCCGGTGGCGGTCGGCCCCCGGCAGCAAACGGCCGCGCTCGCTCACCTGGCCGATCTCGGCGCGGTGGCGTGGCAGCCGGACGGCGGGGCGCGCTGGAGCGGGACGATGACACTCAGCCAGGCCCTGAAGGCGTCGCAAGAGAAGACGGAACGCGAGGGCGAGGTCGAGCGTTCGCGGCTGCGGATGATGCGCAACTACGCGGAGCACCCCGGCTGCCGGCGTTCGTTCCTGCTCACGTACTTCGGGCAGGAATACCCCGGCACCTGCGGCAACTGCGACAACGACCGGCAAGACGGTCAGCCCGCGGCCGCGCCGCCGGATGTCCCGTTCGACGTGGGCACCCGGGTGCTGAGCGAACGCTGGGGCGAGGGCACCGTGCAACGGTACGACGGCGACCAGGTGACGGTGCTGTTCGACGAGCACGGCTACCGCGACCTGTACGTGCCGGTGGTGACGGAGCGCGGCCTGCTCAAGCCCGCGGGAAATGCACCCGGCGAACCCGCCTGACGGTCATCGCTGTCCCCAGAGGTAACCGACGATGTCGGTCTTAGGTGTGTCTTTACCGACATGAGGACGAACTAGCTGGGTAGGGGACTACCCGTTGGTCTGGTCACCACCGGAGGGGAGCCTGATGATGATGATTCCGGACAGCGGAGTAACGGGCCCGATACTTCAGGAAGCCGCGGGTGAGCTTGAGGCGGCCATTCACGACGCCCGGGTGGCGTTTGACTGCATCGGTCTCGGCGAGATCGACCGCGCGCACACCAGCGCGCTGACCGCCCGGGTCACAATCGACGCCGCGGTAACAGCTATCCAAGCAGCCTTGGACCATTCGACCGCCAGCGGCGTAGCCGCTGAGGGGTAGGAGTCATGCGGGCCGGGGCGTGAAACACGGACTCGTTCGGATTCACATTGTTTACTGGGGTGCCATCGGCGGGCAGTCGGCCGGGTCGGTGACGACGCGTACGGGTGATCCCGCGAGGTACGCCGCGACGTCTTCGGCCATGCGCTGCCAGGCGGTGCGGAAGAGCTGTTCGGTGACATAGCCGATGTGCGGGGTGACGACGACGCTGTCGAGTGACCGGAAGGGGTGGCCCGCGGGAAGCGGCTCGCGGTCGAAGACGTCGAGGCCGGCCCCGGCCAGTTGGCCGGAGCGGAGTGCGTCGACCAGTGCCCGCTCCTCGACGATCGGGCCGCGGGAGATGTTCACCAAGATGGCGCCGGGCTTCATCTTCGCCAGGTCGTCGGCCCGCAGCGTGTTACGGGTGCGCTCGGAGAAGACGAGGAAGACCCCGAGCACATCCGCGGCCGACAGCAGTTCGTCCTTCGTGACCTTCTTTACGCCGAGTTCGGCGCAGCGCTCTTCTGTGAGGTTCTGGCTCCATGCGATGACGTCCATCCCGAGTGCCTTGGCGACCGGGACCATCGCGCCGCCGAGTGGCCCGCGCCGAGGAGACCGAGCGTCTTTCCGCCGAGCGGTACGGGAAATCCGGTCTGCCAGCCGCCCGCCCGGATGACCCGGTCCTCGATGCTGATGCGCTTCGCGACCGCGAAGATGAGCGCCCACGCCATCTCCGACGGTGCGGGCAGGCCGGGCTGGCCGGCGCCTGGACCGACGGGACGGACGCCGGCGCCTTGGCCGACAGCGCCTTGGCCGACAGCCTGCGGGCCGGTATCGGCGGTTCCGCAGAGCAGGATTCCCCGTTCGATCCGGGCCTCGTGGTCCACGACGTTGCTCGTCCGTCCGTTGCAGACGAGCAGCTTCAGCTTGGGCAGGTTCTCAAGCACGGTGCGCGGGAAGCGCGCCCGCTGCTGGGTGATGACGACGATCTCGTAATCGGAGAGCTCGTCGACGAGCCGCTCCGGCGCGATCGCCTCGCGGTAGACGGTGATCTCGGCGTCGGCCGGCAACGCGGACCAGTCGCCGTACTCCAGAGCCACGCCGATGTAGTCGTCCAGGATCGCGATCTTCGTCATGCTTCAGTATTCCATCGAGCGTCCTTGCGCCGATTGGCGGTAACCGCAGCGGATAGGCCTAGCTGGCGGCCAGCAGCGATTCGACTCCCGAATGCGCGAGTTCGACGGGCGGCAGCAGCAGGCAGCTGTCGCCGAATTCGTGCCAGCGGTACCCGAAGCGCACGGCCTCGGCGTAGGCCCGCTCGACGAGCTCGTCCCCGGCCACGGCCGTCAGCAGGTCAAGGTGGGACGCACCGGGCGCGTGCCAGCCGGATACGAGGCCGGTCACCACCCGGGCCGGCCGGGCCGGGCCGAGCACGAGGTCCGTCCAGCCGCGCCGCGGGTGTACGGTGCCGTCCGGATCGGCGGCCGACTCCAGCGCGCGGGTCACGGTGGTGCCGACAGCGACCACGCGCCCGCCCGCCTGGCGCGTGGAGTTGACCAGCCGGGCGGTCGGCGCTGAGACGCGGAACCTTTCCGGCTGCGGCGGCTCGCCCGGCTCCTGCGAAGACACCCCGGTATGCAGCACGACCGGGGCAACGGCCACGCCCCGGGTGATCAGGTCGGTCACTACCCGCTCCGTGAACGGTCGCCCGGCACTTGGCATCTCCGCGCTGCCCGGCTCGCGGGCGAACACGGTCTGGTATTCGGGAAGCGGCCACGAGCGCGGCACGTAGGCGTAGCGGATCGGCCGCCCGTGGCGCCCGAGGAACGCGGTGACTCCACCGTCGATTCGCGGCCGGGCTCTCCACAGCCGGGACTGCCCGGCGGGCCACGGCCGGTCCAGGACCAGGGTGGCCCCGGCGTCGAGGGCAGCACCGGCGTCCAGCGTGATCACCTCACCGGGGCACAGGTCAGCGACCGGCCCGGTGGACAAGCCGGCGGGCCGCACCTCGACTATCCAGCTCCCCTGGTCGAGTTCGGTCGAGCCGTCAAGTTCGGCGGAGAAGTGCACCTCGACTCTCCCGCCCGCGCGATAACCGTCTACCGCCGCCGCGAGCGTGGCGGATGTGTTGACGACCACGAGGTCTCCGGGTGCGAGGAACTCCCCGATCTGGCTGAACCGCGCGTGCCGCACGCCGTCGGCGTTCGCGACGAGCAGCCGGACGCCGTCTCGAACCGACGGCGGCTCGGTCGCCTCCAGCCCGGCCGGCAGCACGAATTCGAGTGCCATCAGACCGTGGTCTCCGCGAGGTCCGCGGCCCGGACCCGGCCGCTGGGCGGACGGGTCGCGATCAGCCGGAGCAGCGCGGGCACGACGGCCTCCGGTTCGGGCCGGTCGGAGATGTCCTCGCCCGGGAACGCGGCCTGATGCATCTCCGTTCGCATGTCGCCGGGATCGACCGAGTAGACGGCGAGCCCCGGCTCCTCGGCGGCGAGCACGGCGGTCAACTGGTCGAGCGCCGCCTTGGACGAGCCGTACGTGCCCCAGCCCTCGTAGGCCTCGACGGCCGCGTCGGAGCTGATGTTCAGGACCGTGCCGTGCGCCGCGCGCAGCAGCGGGAGGAACGTCTGGATGAGCGCGAGCGGTGCGAGCAGGTTGGTTTCGTATACCCGCCGCGCCGCGGTGAGCGGCACGTCGGCCAGTCGCGGCAGCGGGGAGGGGCCGAGGTCGCTGGCGTTGTTGACGAGCAGGTCCAGTCGGCCGAGTCCGCCCACGGCCGAGGCCAACGCGTCCCGGTGAGCGGGGTCGGTGACGTCGCCCGGCACGACAACCGCCCCGGACAGGGCGGCGGCGATGTGGTCGGCCCGGCGCGCGTCCACGACGACGCGCCAGCCGTTGGAAAGCAGAGCACGTGCGAACGCCAGGCCGAGCCCGCGCCCCGCGCCGGTGACGAGGACGGCCGGTTGCGATGTGGTGGTCATGCGGCCTATTGTTGTAGTTAAAGTTAACTTTAAGTCAAGGGCGCTTCAGCCAAGGGCCGTCAACCGGGGAACAACCGTGCAGATCACCGACCATCTGACCGTCAGCGACGTGGCCGAGCGCAGCGGCTTCACCGCGTCCGCGCTGCGCTTTTACGAACGTGAGGGACTCATCTGCGCGACCAGGACGTCGGGCAACCAGCGCCGTTACCGGCGCAGCGTGCTGCGGCGCCTCGCCTTCATCCGGGCGGCGCGCAACGTCGGTCTGTCCCTGGACGAGGTCGCCGCCGCGCTCGCCACGCTCCCCGACTCCCGCACCCCGACCAGGGCCGACTGGAGCCGGCTGTCTCGCGGCTGGCGCGCCCGCCTGGACGCGCAGATCGCCGCGCTGGAAAAGCTCCGCGACGGCCTGGACTCCTGCATCGGCTGCGGCTGCCTGTCCCTGGAGCGATGCGCGATGTCCAACCCGGGCGATGTCGCCGCCGCCGACGGTTCTGGCGCCCGGTACCTCCCAGCTCCCCTCAGGTAGCGCCGGTCGGATTCTTCGTTTTTTCCTAGCTTCCGCCTATGCGGCTATAGGCGGCAGATGTTGGCCGCGGGCACCGGTCCTCGTGTCTAGTAAGCGTGACACGCACCACAGGCTTATCCGAACGGTGGTGCGGCTGAGGCAGTCGGAAAGGAATGCCTGTCATGCTAAAGTCCGCGTCCACCTCGCTGATCTTGCTCGGCGTGTTGGCCGTCATCGTCGGGATCGTCGCCATTGTCTGGCCTGGTGTCACGATTCTCGCGCTTGTTGTCTTGTTCGCGGTCTACGCGTTCGTTGACGCCGGTCTGCAGTCCGTTCGGGCCTTCAGCGGCCGCGATGCCGGTCCGGTCATCGGTCACCTGCTGCTCGCGCTGGTCGACCTGGCGGCCGGCGTGGCCGCCCTGGTCTGGCCCAAGCCGACCGCGTTCGTGCTGGTCCTCGTGATTGGCGTCTGGGCGTTTGCCGGCGGCCTGGCCGAGTTCTTCGCCGGCTTCCAGGCCGGAGAGACGGCGGGCATCCGCGCGCTTTTCTTCGTGTCCGGCCTGATATCGGTGGCGTTCGGGGTACTGCTGTTCGCCCGGCCCGGGGTCGGTGCGCTCACCCTGGCCCTGCTGTTCGGTCTGTTCAGCCTTATCTACGGTTTTGCGCAGATCAACGCTGGCATCCACGTCCACCAGATCGGCGGACGCATAAAGTCGCTTTCCTCGGAACTGCGCAGCGCGCGCCACGCGGCCTGAGCCTCCGGTGACCGACGTCAGCCCCGTTAGCCCCGCCCCGGCCGACGCCGGGAATGAGGTTCGCGTCCGCGTTCAGCACCGACGGCTGCGGGACGCCGCCGCCAGGCGCGGCATCCCGCTGGCCACCATCCTGGTGACCGTCGCGGTCGTGGTCGTCACGTACCTCGCGGGCAAGCTCGCTTACCGTATTCGCGATGTCCTGCTGATGATCCTGGTCGCCGGGTTCATCAGCCTGATCCTCAATCCCATGGTGGTGAAACTCCAGCAGTGGGGGATCCGTAGCCGCGGCTGGTCCGTGACCATCGTTTCCATCTGGACGGTGGCGGTCTTCATCGGCCTGCTGGCGGCCTTCGGCTATCCGCTGGCCCACGGGGTGACTCACCTCTCCCAGAAACTGCCCTCTTACGTGCAGGCCGCCGAGCACGGCCAGGGCCCGATTGGCCACCTGGTCTCCCGCTTTCACCTGCAGGCCTGGATCAACAAAAACGCACCGAAGCTGAAGAGCCTCGGGTCGACCCTGGCCAAGCCGGCCCTGACCGCGGGCGAGGGCGCCGCGTCGCTGCTTGCCACGCTCGCGACCATCTTCGCCTTGATCGTGCTCTTCCTGATCGAGGGGCCGAAGATCGGCCAGGCGATACTCGGGACGATGGAGCCCGACCGGGCGGCGTACTACAGCGGTGTGGCGCGCGAGATCAGCCAGTCGGCGACCGGCTACGCGTTCGGCAACCTGCTGACCTCGCTGATCGCCGGCGTGGTCATGTTCGTCACGCTCACCCTGCTCGGGGTTCCCTTCCCGCTGCTCTGGGGGCTGTGGGTCGCGCTGGTCGACTTCCTGCCCATGGTCGGCGGCGCACTGGCCGGCATACCCACGGTCGCGTTCGCGCTTTTCGCCCGCTCGCTCACCGCGGGCATCATCACCATGGTCGCGTTCATCGTCTACCAGCAGATCGAAAACCACGTACTGAACCCCATCATCATGAGCCGCACGACCAACGTCAATCCGCTGATCGTCTTGCTGTCGCTGCTGATCGGGACGTCGATCGGCGACTGGGTCGGCGGCTTCTTCGGCAGTTTCGTGGCGGCCCTGCTGTCCATCCCCGTCGCCGGCGCCCTCCAGGTCATCATCCGGGAACTATGGCGAGCCAGCGCGACGACCACGCCGGCGCCTCCCACTGGCACATCGGCTACCTCGGCGCCCCCCGCCGGCGAGGCGACCGCGAGTCCGGGAGGTGAGCCGGCGCCACTGCCTGCCGGATCTTGAAATACCACCCCGGGCCGCAGCACCGGCAGGTCCCGGCCGGTGCTGCGCTCGGTGAGGTGCAGCCACCGCGGCGGCCAAAAGATCTTGGCCCGAACGTAAGGTGGTGCCTCCCGGCCGTTGTTCGCCCCGTGTTGTTCGCCCCGCACGATGGCTGTCCTCAGCATCGTCCCGGTCGCCCAATGCCCGATGTCCGGATTGAGCGATAGCGTTCAATTGCCTGACTGGGGAAGGGACGATGAAGGTAGCCCACTTGGACGAACCGACCGACATGAGCCGAGCAGAGGAGAGATCGGTTCAGTCCCGTGGGGCCGATGCGGGGGCGCCGCAGGGGCTTGAACTGAGGCATCTGCGGTACTTCGTGGCACTCGTTGACGCGGGCAGCTTCACCCAGGCGGCGGAGCAGATGTTCATCGCCCAGCCCACCTTGAGCCAGCAGATCCGGCGGCTCGAAGAGATCGTCGGCGCGCCACTGCTGCAGCGCCGCCGTGAAGGGCTGCGGCTTACCGCGGCCGGTGCCATATTGCTTGACGCCTCCCGCGCCGTGCTGTCGCTGGTCGATCGGGAGGTGGACCGGGCCAGGCAGGCGGCGGGCCTGGGACGACAGCGCCTGCACGTGGTCGTGCCGCCCCGGCTACCGGACGCGCTCGCGGTCGCGGCCGCCTCCGCACTGCGGGCGGCGGCCGGTGACGGCGTGGAACTCATCTGGATGGAGACCGCGCTCGACGCCGAATTCTCGCTGATCCAGGAACGCCGGGCTGACGTCGGCCTCGGCTGGCTGACGGTCCGCCCCGAAGCACTCCCGGCCACGCTGGACGCCATGAGCCTCGGAGAATTCGAACCCGACGCGTGGCTTCCCCGGCAGCACGCGGCGGCGCGCCGCGGGACGATCAGCCTGGACGAGCTGGCCCTCATGGACGTCATTCACGGGCCGCGCCGGGCCGAGCCGGGGATCTATGACGCCTGGACGCGGGTCTTCCGTACCACCGATCCGCGCTTCGAATTCACCGACCCGCCGCTTCGGCATTCGCTCCAGATGGACCTCGCCTTCGCCGCGACCGCGGACCGGCCCACCGCGGTGCTGACCGGCCCCAGTGTCGTCGCCGGACGCCGGACCGGGCCGGCCGAGCCGTCCCGGCTGACGATGAACAGCGACATGGTGCCGGTCGGGCTCGAAGATCAGCCGCTGACCGCGACCGCTGCCCTGGTGTGGAACGGCGACCTGTGCCGCCACCTGCAGCAGATCCTGTTCGATACCGCCGAAAGCGTCACCCGATCGGCCAGCCAGTCACCCGACGAGCAGCCGGTGCCACAGTAATGCTTGAGCCCAAGCAGGAAGTCGGCCACGGCTCTCCCCACGCGTGAGGAGCAATAAATCGCTATCCAGTTGAAACACGGACTCGTTCGGAATCACTATGATCTTGATCGGTTATCAGAACGACCCGTCACACGCGGTTGGCGAGCCGGTCGCGGGCCTGCTTGCAGAATTGCGCGGTTACCCGCTCGCTGGCCAGTGCGACCGGCATTTCGCCTAGCCATATCCGGGCCGACGACTCCACCCACACGCCGCTGCCCGAGATGCCGGTGATGTCGCGCACCATGCGGGCGCCGAGCGGTTCCCGGTGCACGCCGAGGTCGGCCAGCGCCGTCCCGAGCGGGATGTCGGAGGGCGGTGTCACCAGGTCGCCCGGGCCGGGGATGCCCAGCGTCCGGCGGGTGGCGGCCGGGAGCCGGTCCGGGATGACCAGCGAGGATACTTCGGCGGCGACCAATCCGGTGTCCACGGTGCGCAGCGTCCCGGTGCGGTGGTGCCCGCGCATGCCCGGACTCGCGTGCAGTTCAAAGCACTCGGTGACGGTCAGCGTCCGGTCGCTGCGGCTGCTCAGATCGATGCGGACCCGCTCGCCCGACAGTTCCTCGAAAAGGACCGTCGCGGGCCTGGTGCCGCGGGCGAGCAAGGTCGCGACGGAGGCCGCTGTCGGCGCATCGCTGTCCTGCGGCCCGGGCGGCGGGGCCAGCTGGTCGACCGCCTGGGTAATCGCGCCCAGCTTGGCGGTGTTGCCGAGGTCCGGGTGCACCAGGATCAGCCGGATATCCCTGATCAGCCCGCATAGCAGATCGCCCAGGGCGGGTTCGGTCTCCGGATCGCGGAGCCACGCAAGCGTTTCGTACATAAGCAAATCGTAATCATTCAACTACGGAGTGCACTAGGCCCAAAATTAGCGATTTTCCTGATATTCACCCTTCGGCCATCACAACAGCGCTTTTCGGTCCCACCAGCCACGAGCGTGCCCAGGCCGCCCGGCGGGGCGAGCAGCAGCAGCCTTACGGCGCGGCCGGGTCGGCCGGGACGGCCGGGACGACGATGTCCCGCTTCTGTATCTTGCCGGTCGGGCCCTTGGGCAGCGCGTCGGTGATCCATACGTGGCGCGGGTACTTATACGCGGCGACCTGGCTCTTGACGTACGCCCGCAATTCCTCGGGGCTGATGTCGGCACCTGGCTTAAGTGCCACCATGGCACCCACCTCCTCGCCGAGGGACGCGTGCGGCAGGCCGATCACGGCGGCCTCGGCGATCGCGGGATGCTCGTAGAGCACCTCCTCGATCTCCCGCGGGTAGACGTTGTAGCCGCCGCGGATGATCAGGTCCTTCTTCCTGTCGACGATGAAGAAGTACCCGTCCTTGTCGACGCGGGCCAGGTCGCCGGTGCGGAACCAGCCGTCGCGGATCGCCTCGGCGGTGGCCTCCGGGCGATGCCAGTAGCCCTTCATCACGTTCGGCCCCTTGATGACGATCTCGCCCACCTCGCCGTCGGGGACCTCGTGGCCTTCTTCATCCACGACCCGCATCTCCACGCCGCTGATGGGCGTGCCGATCGAGCCGGGCTTGCGTTCGCGGCCGGGATGGTTGAACGACGCGACCGGTGAGGTTTCCGACAGGCCGTACCCCTCAAGCACCGCGACACCGAACGCCTCGTCGAAGCCGCGCAGCACCTCGACCGGCAGGGCCGCGCCGCCGGAGATGCACATCCGCAGCGAGGACGTGTCGTAGTCCGCGCGGTCGGGCGCGTGCTGCAGCGCCACGTACATGGTCGGCACGCCTTCGAAGACGGTGACCCGGTGGTCGGCGATGATCCGCAGGGCGTGCGCGGCGTCGAACCGGGGCATCAGGGTCAGGCACGCACCGGACGCCACCGCCACGTTGAGCGCCACCGTCTGCCCGAACACATGGAACAGCGGAAGCCCGCCGAATATGACGTCGTCCGGGCGTGCCCGGACGATGTCGGTCCGCGTCACCGCGGTGTTGCTGATCAGGTTGCCGTGGGTGAGCTCGGCGCCCTTCGGATGGCCGGTCGTGCCGGAGGTGTAAAGGATCACCGCGGTGTCTTCGTCGCCGCGGTGCACCACGTGGTCGTCCGGAGCGGCGGAGGCCAGCAGGTCGGGGAAATCGACTCCGTCCACGACGATGGATTCCGCCTCAACCTGCTCCGCCCCGCCGCGGGCCTCGGCCGCGAACGTGTGCCAGGCGAAGATGAGCCTGGCCCCGGAGTCGCCGAGGTAATAGGCGACCTCGCGCGCCTTCAGCAGGGGGTTCATCGGGACGACGACGCCGCCCGCCCGGAGCACGCCGTAGTACACGACGGGGACCTCGGCGACATTGGGCATCATGATCCCGACCCGGTCGCCGGGCTTGAGGCCGCGCTCGTGCAGCAACCCGGCCACCCGGGCGCTCGCCTCGTCCAGGGCCCGGTAGGTCATCGCGGCGTTGTCCACCCGCACCGCCACCCGTCCGGCGTGGACCCGGGTGGTGTCAGTCAGGTTCTTGGCCAGGTTCGTCACGATCGGCGTCTCCTTCGACGAGGGATCGGTGCCAGCGCGGGCGCCGGGAACCTTCATTGTCGGATCGGACACCTGGGCGGTCGTCGGTCCCCGGTATCAAGTCTGTCCCCGGACGTTGTTACGCCGGCACAACTCTTGTACCCCCGGCCCGATTAAGTGACTCATCCTCGTGTCGCCAGCACGTTATCGCCGGGTTTGGCGCGGCCTAGCGTCGGGGATCACACCGCGAAGGGGGCGGGAGGACTACTCGGCCCGCCACCCGCCTGAGCACCCAGGGGCAACGGCCATGGAATTTGACGTCCGGATCGAGATACCGCGCGGCAGCAGGAACAAGTACGAGATCGACCACGACACCGGCCTGATCCGCCTAGACCGGACGCTGTTCACCTCGACCCAGTACCCGGCCGACTACGGCTTCATCCCCGGCACCCTCGGCCTGGACAGCGATCCGCTCGACGCGCTGGTGCTCGTGCTTGAACCGACGTTTCCCGGCTGCGTGATCCGTAGCCGCCCGATCGGCATGTTCCGGATGACCGACGAGAAGGGCGGCGACGACAAGGTCCTGTGCGTGCCCGCACGTGACCCGCGCCAGGAACATCTCCAGGACCTGCGCCACCTGCCCGAGTTCGACCGGCAGGAGATCGAGCACTTCTTCCTGATCTACAAGCAGCTGGAGCCGGGCAAGAGCGTGGAGGGCGCGTCCTGGGCCGACCGCGCCGCCGCCGAGGCCGAGGTGGAAGCGTCCCGGCGTCGGCTGGTTGACCACGAGGCGGGCTAGGTAAAGGCACGCTCGCTGCCGGCGTCATTGCTGGCTCCCCTGCACGGTGAGGTCGGCATTGAGGAACGCCTCGACGGCCGAGGCCAGGCGTTCCGCGTCCGCGGCCAGCTCAAGGTGGCCGCCGTGATAGACGTGCAGCTGGCTGCCCGGGATCAGCCGGTGCATGATCCGCCCGTTGACCAGCGGGATGATGGGGTCGTCGTCGCCGGCCAGGATCAAGGTGGGCGGTCGCAGCCCCGGCAGCCACGGCAGGCTCGTCCAGCCGAGGCCGGCCAGCAGCTGATAGTAGTAGCCCCGGGCCGGGCCGAGCCGGCTCGTCGCGTGCAGCAGTTCACGGGCCAGGGCCGGGTCGTCCCGGATGGTGCCCCCGTACAGTTCGCCGGCGATGCGCGCCGCGTACCCCGGATCCCGGTGGCGCCGTGGCGTGATCATGCGCATCAGTACCCACGGCTTTCCCGGGACCATCAACGCGCCCGGCGCGGTCGCGACCAGCACCAGGCGGCGCACCCGGTCCGGGCGGCTCAGCGCGAACTGCTGCGCGAGCCCTCCTCCCCAGGAGATGCCAAGGACATCCGCCTGCTGGTAGCCGAGCTGGTCGAGCAGGCCGGCCAGCATCGGCGCCAACGTGACCAGGTGGTAGGGGACGACCGGGGCGGGAGAGCCGCCGATCCCCGGCATGTCGAACCGGATGACCGTCCGCTGCGGGTCAAGCGCGTCGACGAACGGCTGGAGCAGCTCCAGGCTCGCACCGATGCCGTTGCACAGCAGCAGCGGCGGCAGGTCCGCGGTTCCTTCCCGCACCGAGACCCGCAGGGAACGGCCCCCGGCGGTCACGATCCTCATCCGTTCGGCCGATCCGACCTGCCGCCGTCGGCCGAGTATCCGGCCCCGGCGAGCTGCTGTGCGGTCTTGCCCGTCCTGCTCCGGACGGGACGGGTCAGCGGTCATAGACATAGGTTCCCGGTGCCTCGCTGATCGGTGCCAGTCCGCCGCCGCCGAGCTCGACCGGGGCGTCCTTTTCCTCGCCGCACCGCTCGGTCAGCCAGTCCGCGTAGTCCGGCCACCAGGACCCCTTGCAGGTCTCGGCCAGGCGCAGCCACTCCTGTGGATCTTCCGGGCACTGCGCTGCCATCTGGTAGCGGGCCTTGGGGTTGCCGGGAGGATTGACCATCGCCGCTACGTGCCCGCTGGTGGACAGCACAAACCGCTTATCTCCTGATAGCAGCTGGGTGGACTGGTAGCAGCTCTGCCACGGGCAGATATGGTCGGTGATCCCCGCGACGATGTAGCTGTCCCGGTCGACCAGCCCCAGGTCTACCGGCGACCCGAGCATGGTCGCGCTTCCCGGCTTGGCCAGCGCGTTGTCGGCGCCCAGCCGGAGGAAGTCGTGGTGCAGGCCGGCGGTCATCCGGGTGGTGTCGGCGTTCCAGAACAGGATGTCGAACCGCGGCGGCTTCTGGCCGAGCAGGTAGTTGTTGACCCAGTAGTTCCAGATCAGGTCGTTCGGGCGCAGCCAGGCGAACACCTCGGCCAGCGACCGGCCGTCCAGGTAGCCGCGGACGCTGGACGTGGCCGCCGCCAGCCGAGCGGTCCGTTCGTCGATGACCGCGCTGGCCAGGCCCGCATGCGCCTGGTCAAGCACGGTGACCATGAGCGTCAACCCCGCGATCTTGTCCTGCTGGCCGGTATGCGCCAGGTGCGCGGCGACCATGGCGGCGATGATGCCGCCCGAGCAGGCCCCGGCGAGCACGGTCTGTTCGCTCCCGGTGATCCGCGACGCCGCCTCCATGGCTTCGAGTACGGCCTGCCCGTAGGTGTCGAGGTTCCATTTCGCGTGCCGGGCATCGGGGTTGCGCCAGGAGATCATGAACACCTGCAGGCCGCGGCCGGCCAGGTACTGCGCCATGCTCCGGTCGGGCGCCAGGTCCATCACGTAGAACTTGTTGATCACCGGCGGGACGACCACCAGCGGAACCTGCCGCACCGTGGGGGTGGTCGGGCGGTACTGGATCAACTCGAACACGGGCGTGCGCAGGATCACCGACCCCGGGGTCACGGCCAGGTCCACGCCCACCTGGTACGCGTCGGGTTCGACCATGGACGGTACCCGCGGCGGGACCGCCATGTCGCCGACGAACTGCCGCAGGCCGGTCAGCAGGCTGCCGCCGCCGGTGTCGACGGCGGCCTTAATCGCCGCCGGGTTGAGCAGCGGGTTATTGCTCGGGGCGAGCGCGTCGATCAGGTTGGTCAGCACGAAGCCGACGCGTTCCGAATCGGCCTCGTCCAGGTCGGCCCCGGCCACGACGCCCTCCGCGGCCTGCGCCGAGGCCAGGTACGCCTGCATCGTGCGGCGGAGCAGGGGGTTGCCGGTCCACCCCGGGTCGGAGAACCGGCGGTCCCGCCGGGAAGGCTGCACCTGTGAGGTGCCCATGGCGATCCGGCCAAGCTCGGCCGCCAGGTCGCGTCCGCGCCCGGCAACCAGCCGCGGCCTGACGGCCAGGGCCGCGGCCAGGCGCAGACCGGAACCGCCGGGGTTTATCCGGCGCAGCATGCCCGTGGCCGCATCGGTCAGCAGCAGGTCCAGAGGCGCGGCGGCCGCATCGGCCGCCGCGGACCTGGTCGTATCGGTGTCGTCGCTCATTATCAGCTGAGCGTAAATCCGCGGAGGGATTTCTTCCATTGGTCTCTCGCCACAAACCCGTGGCCGAGAGTGGTTCCGCCGGCACAGGTTTCCCCTCTGTAACTCACTTAACGTGGTCCACGGGAGCGGAAACAGGCGCGAGTTGACAAGTTCGCGATCGCGCCTCATCGTAGTACTTGACGCATCAAGTACTTGACGACGGTGAGGTCATCATGAGCACCAGTTCTCTGCTGCGCCCGGGCGTGAGCATCCGCCGCGGCTCGGACCGCCATCAGACCCAGATCGACTGGCTGCACGGACGCCACTCGTTCGACACGGGTATCGACCCCTTCGGCGGCGATACTCACCACGGCGTGCTCGTCGTCAGCAACCACGACACCATCGCGCCGCTATGCGGGTTCGACACCCATCCGCACCGCAACATGGAAATCGTGACGTGGGTGCTGGACGGTTCCCTGGTTCACCAGGACTCGGAGGGCCACAACGGCGTGGTCTACCCGAATCTCGCGCAGCGCATGACCGCCGGAACCGGCATCAGGCACTCGGAGAAGAACGACCGCTCGGCCGTCAGTCCGGGAGCCGTCCGGCCGGTCGACCTGGTCCAGATGTGGGTCGTGCCGGACGAGCCGGAGGTTGCGCCCGGGTACGAACAACTGGAACTGGACCCGTCCGATCTGCGCGGCAAGCTGGCGGTGGTGGCGTCGGGGATGGCCCGGCACCGCGACCAGGCGGCGATCCGGATCCGGAACCGGTACGCCGCCCTGCACGTCGCACGGCTTGAGCCCGGCGAGAGCGTCACCGTCCCGGACGCGCCGTTCGTCCACGTTTACGTCGCCCGTGGCCAGGCCGACCTGGAAGCCGCCCGCCTCGAAGCGGATGGCCTGCTCGACGCCGGGGACGCCGCCCGTCTCACCGCCGCCGGAGAGCGCCGCCTCGTCGCGACCCAGTCCAGCGAGGTCCTGATCTGGGAGATGCACGCCTCGCTCAGCCCGGCCGCCTGAATCTAGCGGCAGAGAACCCTAGCTGATCTCGTCCTAGTTGATCTCGCTGGTGTCGATGCGCGACAATATGCGCTCGGCCGCCATGCCCATCCGTCGCAGTTGCTCCGCCGACAGCACGTCGATGACGAGCGATCGCACGTGCGCCACATGCCCGGGCGCCGCTTCCGTGAGTGTCTCGAAGCCCATGTCGGTCAGGATGGCGTTGGTGAACCGGCCGTCCACCGGATCGGGCTCGCGGCGCACGAAACCGCGGTCCTCGAAGCGCTTGACCAGGTGCGACAGCCGGGATAGCGACGTGTTGGTGCGCTCGGCCAGCGAGCTCATCCGCAGGGTCCGCTCCGGGCTGGTAGAAAGCATGGCCAGCACCTGGTACTCCACCATCCCCAGACCCGCGTCGCGCCGCAGCTGCTGGTCGATCGACCAGGGGAGCCAGATCATCATCCGCACCACGGCCAGCCAGGACTCAAGCTCCGTGGGGGTCAGCCAGTTCACCGTCTGGTCCCCGGCGTCCCGGCGGGCTGCTTCAGTCATTTGTCCAGCATAGCAACCGCTGGATTATTCAAGTCACATTCTGCTTCGGCCCGGTATCTGCCCGCGCCGAGGTGGGTGGCTGGCGCCCGGCATGGGGCGGTTGCGTTCGGCTTGGATGCAAAATTGTGTAAGAATCCGCAGGTGGACTTTGACGTTCCCGCGGTCTCCGAATTGGCGGCCGTCGTCGCGGCGGCGGTGAGCCGTCGGCTCGACGCGGTGTCCGACGACGTCTATGAGGTGATTGTTCGGGAGATTCCGGAACTGCGCGAAGACAACGTCGTGCTCGACCTGCTCGCGTCGAGCGTCATCAGCAACGTCGGCACCTGCCTCCAGATCCTGCAGCACCAGATCGAACTCAGCACCGTGCAGGCCCCGCCCGCGGCTCTGGAATACGCCCGCCGACGGGCACAGCACGGCACCCCGCTGACCGCGTTGCTGCGTTCCTACCGGCTCGGGCATACCCGCTTCGCCGACTGGCTGTTCAGGGAACTGGCCACGCAAACAGACGACGCGCAGATGATAACCGCCGCCACGCTTGCCATGTCCCAGGTCGTGGCCGGATACGTCGACCAGACCTCCGAGGAGATCGTCGCCGCCTACGCCCGCGAACGCGAGAACTGGCTGCGGAACCGCAGCGCCGCGCGGGCCGCCCGCATCCGTGACCTGCTCTCGGGCCAGCGGATCAACGTGAGCGGTACCGAGGGCACGCTTGGCTACCATCTGCGCCAGTACCACGTGG
The DNA here is from genome assembly GCA_963785645.1 of uncultured Actinomycetota bacterium. Classification (GTDB taxonomy): domain Bacteria; phylum Actinomycetota; class Actinomycetes; order Streptosporangiales; family Streptosporangiaceae; genus Trebonia. The sequence continues at coordinate 85,491 of CAWAWG010000006.1, read as the reverse complement.
GCGTGGTGTGCTGGACGGACGATGTCACGGCCGCCGTGGACCAGATCACCCGGCTTGAGCACGCGATCAGCCGGGTCGCGGTGAAGGCGGCCTGCTCGGGCGATCCTGTCTTCCTTCCCCGCGACGAGGCCTGCGCCTGGGCCTGGCTGCCGCTGGGCATCCGGGACACGTTCGACGCCGCGGAGGCGAGCACGGCCGGGGTGGAGCCGGACATCCATTTCGCCTTCGGCGACGTGGCCAAGGGCACCGCCGGGTTCCGCCTCACCCACCAGCAGGCCATCGCCGCCCAAGCCGTCGCGCTCTCCGCGGGATCCCCCCGGCCCGGGCGGTAGCCTTCACCGAGGTAGCACCCATAGCCATGATGCTGGGATCCCCCGACCTGCTGCGCGCCTGGGTGCACAGCACGCTGGCGGGCCTGGCCGCCGACGACGAGCACCACGCTCGCCTGCGTGACACCCTGCTGACCTTCCTGCGGACCGGGGGCAGCTACAAGACGACGGCCGAACGGCTGACGCTGCACAAGAACACGGTCCAGTACCGCCTCCGCAAGGCCGAGGAGAGCCTCGGCCGCCCGGTCGGGGAAAACCGCCACGACGTGGAACTCGCGCTGCGCGCCACCCGCTGGCTGGGCGCATCGGTCCTCCACCCGACCGACCCGGCCGCCGACCACGACCCCCGCCACCGCCCCCATTAACGCCAGTCCGGACCACCGCCGACAGTGAACATTTGGGCACCCCCTTATGTGCCTAAACGTCCATCATCCCTGACGTTCCGTAGCCAGGGCGATCGGGCGTGGATGCTTCGCGGCGGGTGACTAGCGTGCCGGTCCGTCCGCCCGGTTCGATGAACCATTCCCGCCCGCAGACGACGCGGAATACCGGTAGCGGCAGCCTCGTCAGCGTGCGGAACAGCCGCGCGCTTCGCCCGTTGCCGGAAGTCTGCGTGCGGTGCGCTGCCAGCGCCGCCCGCTTTTGCGCCGCGTACCGGCGCACGTCCACCCGGTGCGTGATCATCGAGTTCGGCATGCCGTACGTGAGCGCGTCACCTAGGCGGTGACGGGTCCGCAGCCGGAGGATCAGCAGCGGCAGGGCGGCGCCACGGAAGAGTTCGCGCGGGACTGTCGCCTCCACGACCCGCACTCCGGTCAGGACGCCCGCCCGCGCGCCGACCTGGTGCACCCGCACATGGTCGCGGTGACGGTAGCCGCCCTGGTGGTCGTAGCTCAGCAGCAGGTCGGCCCGCTCTTCGGTCAGCAGGGCGGCGAGTTTGCCCGCCGCTTCGTCAATGTCCGCCCGCGCGAACCTGGTCCGGCCCGGCGGGTCCTCGTACAACACCGGCCCGTACCCGCTGTCCGCATAGCCGAGGTGCACGGTTCTGGCCGCGCCGAGGATCGCGGCGCTCGCCCGCAGCTCGTCCAGCCGCTGTCCCTGGTCCGGGCCGTTCCATATGGCACCGTCGCAGGCCACGACGATCACCACCCGGTGGCCATCGGCCGCCAGCCGGGCGATCGTGCCGCCGGTCAGCAGCACCTCATCGTCCGGGTGAGCGTGAAACGCCACGATCGTCGCCATCACCGTGAGATTACTCTCTGCACGAAATGGAGCATCCCTACGCGGCCAAGCGCCCCTGTCGGCGTCCTGCTGCGCGACGCACGGGCTTGGGTATCAGGCCTGCGGGTAGTGTCGCGGGAAGCGCAGGAACACCGTCTCGTTCGCACCTTGCAGGCGGATGTCGAAGCGCAGGCTTCGTTCCGTTCCCTTGTCGGGGGTCACGATCAGCGTCTCGCGCCGGGCCGCGTCGAGGCCGCGCAGCAGCGGGTCGTCGGCCAGTGCGTCACCGGGCAGGTAGGCCCGGGTGTGCAGCCGGTCAAGCAGGCCGCGGGCGAACACGACCACGGAGAAGAACGCGGGCTTGCCCGGCTCGGTCGGTCCCGGCGGCAAGGTGGAGAACGTGTAGTGCCCGCTGTTGTCGGTTGCCGCCCGCCCCCAGCCGGTGAAGGTCCAGCCGTCGCGGTGCAGCGAGCCCTCCCGGTGCACGACGGCGCCGTCCGGATCGGTCTGCCAGATCTCGATCAGTGCGTCGGGCACCGGCTGGCCCAAGCCGTCGAACACGTAACCGTGCAGGCGGATCGCGTCCGGGTGGGCGGAAGGTACGAGGTCGCCGCCGCCCGCGTAGGGCAGCGCGTAGCCGAAGAACGGGCCGACCGTCTGGCCCGGGGTGGGGAGCAGGCCGACGGTCTGCGGAAGATCTGCCATCAGGTGGCCTCCGGCTCGATCCAGGTGCGGTTGCTGCCAGTCAGGATGATGTCCCAGCGGTACCCGAGGCTGAACTCCGGTTCGGAGTGGGCGTGATCGTAGCTGGCGAGGAGGGCGTCGCGCGCCCTGGCGTCGGTGATCGACTGGTAGATGGGATCCAGTGCGAACAGCGGGTCGCCCGGGAAGTACATCTGGGTTACGAGCCGCTGGGTGAAGTCGGTGCCGAACAGCGAGAAGTGGATGTGCGCCGGCCGCCACGCGTTGCGGTGGTTCTTCCAGGGGTAGGGGCCCGGCTTGATCGTCGTGAAGCGATAAGACCCGTCGGGACCGGTGAGGCACCGGCCGGTGCCGGTGAAGTTCGGGTCAAGCGGAGCCGGGTGCTGGTCCCGCCGGTGGACGTAGCGGCCCGACGCGTTCGCCTGCCAGATCTCCACCAGTTGCCCGGCGACGGGCCTGCCGTCGCCGTCGAGGACACGGCCGGAGACCGTGATGCGCTCGCCCAGCGGCTCTCCCGAGTGCTGGATGGTGAGGTCCGCCTCAAGCGAGTCGACGTCGGAGTGGCCAAAGCAGGGAGCCCACAGCTCGATCAGTTCCGGATCGGCGGGCTGGAGGTCCTTAACGGGGTGGCGTAGGATGCTGGACCGGTAGGGCGGGTAGTCGATATGCGGCTGCGTCGCGGGTCCGCCGAGGGCGGCGGCCGTGATCTGACCGATCTCGGCCGTGATCTGCTCCTGGCTGTCCTGCGCCGCGTCAGAGGACGGCGCAGTCGTTGTCGTCGTCATGGAGACAGTCTTCGCCAGAGCACCTTAGGCTTACCAGCATGGATTTTCACTCAGCGGAAAGAATTCATGGCCGGTAATACATCCGTCCCTGGTACGACCGTTACGTCGCGGGTCATGGCCCTGCTCGGGGCCTTCGACGCCGACCATCGCGAACTCACGCTCAGCGACCTGGCGCGCCGTTCCGGCGTGGCGATCCCCACGGCGCACCGGATTGTCGGCGAGCTCACCGGGTGGGGCGCGCTGCACCGCACCGGGGCGGGCACGTACGTCGTCGGCAAGCGACTGTGGGATATCGGCCTCCTCGCGCCGGTCGCGCGCGAGCTCCGCCAGGTCGCGGTGCCGTTCCTGCACGACCTGTACGGCACGACGCTGGAGACGGTACACCTGGCCGTCAGGGAGGACGACCGCGTGCTCTACCTGGAGACGCTGTCCGGAACGCGCTCGGTGCCGATCGTCAGCACGGTCGGCTCGCGGCTGCCGATGCACGCGACCGGGGTCGGCAAGGTGCTGCTGGCCTACGCCCCGGACGATGTCCGCCAGCGGGTACTCGCGGCGCCGCTGCAGCGCTTCCTCCCGCGCACGATCACGTCGCCGTCCCTGCTGGACCGCCAGCTGGACCGCGTCCGGACCGACGGATACGCCACCACCGATGAGGAGATGACGCTAGGCGCCCGCTCGGTCGGCGTGCCGATAGTCACCGACGACGGGGTGGCCGGCGCCCTCGGCTTCGTCGTGGATGACCTGCGCCGGTCGCGCGGCCGACTGGTCGCCGCCCTCCAGGTGGCCGCCCAGGGCATCGCGCGAAGCCTGCGGACCCCCTGACCGGTTAAGACGGCCGGTAGCCCGCGTCGCTGAGCATGCGCCGCAGGTCAACGACCATCTGAACGTCAACGTCCTTGCCGGCGGGCGGCTCGAGGAATTCGAGGTCAGGCCCGACCTTGACGGCGACCTTCCCGTCGGGCCGCACAGTCACCGAACCCACGGCCTCCAGCAGGGACATGACCGCATGCCATTCGACATTGTGGCTTGTCGGGTGCTCGAAGATCTGCCGCAGCGTCGTCCGGTGGTGGTTGTCGAGATGTTCAGGCGAGGTCATGACCCGACTGTAGCCGCCCGCAATCGGGGAACGACTGGTGCCCCTGCCCGCAGTCACCACCCTCCGTTCGGGAAAACAAAAAATCTCTATACCGAACGAGAGGTGCTTACTCACCGAGGCACCGCGATCTCGACGACCGTGGCCGGCCGTCAGCCGGTGCGCTGCCCGAGGCCGAGCAGCGACAGCGCGGCGTTCGCGTGCGCGGCGGCCTGCCGGGGGGTGGGCGCCGGGTCGATGCCGAGCAGCCTCCGGCGGTGTTTCTCGCCGAGTAGCAGGGAAAACAGCGGCTCGGCGAGCGGTTCGCTCCCCGCACCGCGCTCGGTGCGGATGTGCTCGGCGAGCCTGGAGATGTGCCGGGCGTCGCCGTTGGTGTGCAGGATCAGGGCGAGTTCGGGAAACCGGGTGGATTCGGCGATCACAAGCTGGTGCAGCCCGACGAGTTCGTCGGAGTGGACGCGGCCGACAATGCGCGCGGCGAGCGTTTCCAGCGTGTCGCGGTCTCTCGTCGCGTCCAGGCTGACCGCGGCGGCGAGGTCCCTGACCATGGCGGTGAACAGCCCGGCCTTGTCGCCGTAGTACGCGTAGAGAGTGCGCTTGGTCACCTGGGCCGCGGCCGCGAGTTCGTCGACCGTGCTCGCACCGTAACCGGACCGGAGGAAGACGCCGAGGGCGGCGGTGAGGATCTCGGTTTCCCGACGGCGGCGCTCGTCGGCCGTCGGCCGCCCGCGTTTGCGCCGAGCCGGTTCCCGCGATGCCGGTTTCTGCGATGCCGGAACGTGCTGTTGGCCGCCCATGTCCCCCCTCCGTGCTCCGACCGATCTTTTGCTGTCCCGGATTCTCTCGCGTGGGACCTTGCCTGGCCAGCACCGGTTGCCAATAGAATGACACGAAACAGTGTCATTAGTTTCCGGTGCGGCCCACAAGGCCGGGGGAGGCCATGGAATGGCAACTCAGGCACGTCAGCGGCGGTCCACCGTGCCCGCTAAGTCCACCGTGCAGGCTGAGTCCACAGCGCACGCGCAGCTCCGCCAGTTCTACCGGGACATGCTGCTGGTCCGCCGGTTCGAGGAACGCGCCGCCCGTGCCTACACCGAGGCGCTCGTCGGCGGCTACTGCCACCTCAACCTCGGCGAGGAAGCGGCCGTGGTCGGACTCATGTCGGCCCTGCGGCCCACAGACTACCTTTTTACGAACTACCGCGAGCACGGCTACGCGCTCATGCGCGGCATCGAACCGAAGCGGGTGATGGCCGAGCTGTACGGCCGCGTCGACGGCGTCTCCAAGGGCTGGGGCGGGTCGATGCACATGTTCGACGTCACCCACCGGCTGCTCGGTGGCTACGGCATCGTCGGCGGCCAGTTGCCGCTCGCGACCGGGGCCGCGCTCGCGATCGATTACCGGGGCGGCGACGAGGTCGTGATGTGCACCCTCGGCGACGGCACGACCGCCATCGGCGCCTTCCACGAGTCGCTGAACCTCGCCGCCCTGTGGAAGCTCCCGATCGTGTTCGTGATCATCAACAACGGGCTCGGCATGGGCACGACGGTCGCCCGGTCATCGGCCGAGCCCGAGCTGTACAAGCGGGGCGCCGCCTACCGGATGAACTCGGCCCGCGTCGACGGCTTCGATCCCGTCGCGACCCGCGACGCGGCCGCCAAGGCCGTCGAGTCGGCCCGCGGCGGCCAGCCTTACCTGCTCGAAGTCGTCACGGAGCGGCTGCGCGGCCATTCCGTCGTCGACCCGGCCAAGTACCGTTCGGCCGAAGAAGCCGAGCGGCTCAAGCAGGAGGACCCGATCCGGCTCTTCGGTGCGAAGCTGACGGCGGACGAGGTGCTTGACCCCGCCGCCATCGCCGCGATCGAGGAAGAGGTCGCGGGCATCGTCACCGCGGCCGCGGACTTCGCCGCGAGCAGCCCGCACCCGGAGGTGTCCACGCTCTTCGACTACACCTACGCCACGCCGGTGCCCAACGACTCGCGCCGGCTGCCCGGCCAGCCGCTGTTCCAGCCGCTTCCCCTGCCCGGAGTACCCGTGTCTGGAGTTACCGCATGACGATCATGACCTACCGCCAGGCGCTGCACGACACGCTGCGCGCGGAGATGCTCAGGGACGACAGCGTGTTCCTGATGGGCGAGGAGATCGGCGTCTTCGAGGGCTCCTACAAGATCACCGCCGGCCTGCTGAAGGAGTTCGGTGAGAAGCGGGTGCGGGACACCCCGATCGCCGAGGAGGGCTTCGCCGGCGCCGCGATCGGTGCGGCGATGCTGGGCCTGCGGCCGGTCATCGAGATGATGACGATCAACTTCTCCATGCTCGCACTCGACCAGATCATCAACCATGCCGCGAAGATCTACGGCATGTTCGGCGGCCAGGCCAGGGTGCCGCTGGTCATCCGTACCCCCGGCGGCGGCGGCCAGCAGCTGGGCGCGACTCACTCGCAGAACATCGAGCTGTTCTACGCGTTCGTCCCCGGTATGAAGGTGGTGGCGCCGTCCAACCCGGCCGACGCGAAGGCGCTGCTGCTCGCCGCGATCCGCGACGACGACCCGGTCCTCTTCCTGGAAAACCTCGCGCTCTACAACACCAAGGGCGAGGTGCCTGACGACGATACCCCGGGCGAGATCGGCCGGGCCGCCGTTACCCGGCCGGGCCGGGACCTCACGCTGATCGGCTACTCGCGGATGGCGCACGTCGCGGCCGAGGTCGCCGCGTCGCTGGCGGAGTCCGACGGCCTGGACATCGAGGTCGTGGACCTGCGCAGCCTGCGCCCGCTCGACCGGGAGACGATCGTCAACTCGGTCAAGAAGACGCACGCCGCCGTCGTGCTCGAAGACGACTGGCTGACCTACGGCATCGGCGCGGAGGTCGCGGCCTCTATCTCCGACGGCGCGTTCGACTACCTGGACGCGCCCGTTCGCCGGGTCGCGATGGCCGAAGTGCCGATGCCCTACGCGAAGCCGCTTGAGACGGCGGCGCTGCCGTCGCGCGATGACGTCACCGCCGCCATCCGCCAGACGCTCGCCGCCGTGGGGCGCCGCACGCTGTCTCCCGGCGGCCCCGTGTCTCCTGCCAACGCGGTGTCGCTTGGCAGCACTGTGTCGCTTGGCAGCACTGTGTCGCTTGGCAGCCCCGTGTCTGTTGGCAGCCCCGTGTCTCTTGACAGCACTGTGTCGCTCGCTGGGCCGCTCGCGCTAAGCACTCCCCAGTCGTGAATGAGGTACAGCCGTGATTGAGATTAAGATGCCGCGCCTGTCCGACACGATGGAGGAAGGCGCGATCTCGACCTGGCACAAGCGGCCGGGGGACAAGGTCGCGGTCGGCGACGTCCTCGTCGAGATCGAGACCGACAAGGCGGTCATGGAGTACGAGGCCTACCAGGCGGGCACCCTGACCCAGATCCTGGTCCCCGAAGGCCAGAACGCCGACATCGGCGCCCCGATCGCCCTGCTCGACGACGGGGTCGGGGCCGCCGCCGAGCAAAGCCCTTCTCCCGAACGAGGGGAGCCTGCTGCGCCCGCGCCCGCAACTTCGGCCAGCCCGGCTTCGGCCGGCACAGCCTCGGCGTCTGCCGCCGCCGCTTCCCCAGCGGGGAACGGGTTTGCCAACGGCGGTGCCACCAGCGATGGGAGCGTCGGCGACGGTGCCAACGGAATCGTCAACGGCGGCGGCCTGAACGGCGCGACTGGCAACGGCGCTGTCAACGGCGAAGGAGGACCAAGCGCCGGGGGCCGCCAGCTCGCCTCGCCCCTGGTGCGGAAGCTCGCCCGGGAGAACCACCTGGATCTGTCGCACGTCACCGGCAGCGGACCGGGCGGCCGCATCATCCGCGCGGACATCAACGACCTGCTGGTCACCGGACACCAGGCGCCGGTCTCCGCTACCGCGGCCCCGGGCGCGTCGGCAGCGCTGGCACCTGCTGGCACGCCTGGAGTCCCGCCCGCGTCGCCACCGTCGGCTCCCGTCACCTCTACTGCTGCTTCAGCAACACCGGCAACACAGGTGGCGGCTGCGGCAGCGTCGGTCGCGTCAGCCGACGCAACTGTTAACGGCCAGGTTAACAGTTCACCCGTATCTGCGGGCCCGGCGTCCGTCGCGTCCGCGCCAGTAGCGCCGGAGACCGACGACGTGCGCGGGACCCGCGGCGTGCCGGTGAGCCAGGTCCGTCGGGTGATCGCCCGCCGCCTGTCCGCCAGCGCCCGGGAGATCCCGCACTTCTACGTGACCGCGGTCGCGGACGCGCAGGACCTCATGGACCTCCGGGCGACGCTGAACGCGCAGCTCACCCAGGCGGGCCGGGCCAAGATCAGCGTCAACGACCTGCTGATCCGGGCCTGCGCGCTGGCGCTGCGCGAGCATCCGGACATGAACGTCTCCTACGGCGGCGACGCGAGCAGCGTCATGCTGGTCCACGACCGGATCAACATCGGCGTCGCGGTGGCGGCCGAAAGCGGCCTGATCGTCCCGGTCATCAGGGACGCCGACACCAAGACCGTCACCCGGCTCGGTGCCGAAGCCAGGCAGCTGGTGGCCCTGGCCGCCGAGCGCAAGCTGACCCCGGCCCAGACCAGCGGCGGAACCTTCACGATCAGCAACCTCGGGATGTACGGGGTGGAGCAGTTCACCGCCATCATCAACCCGCCGGAGTCGGCCATCCTGGCCGTCGGCGCGACAACCCGCGAGCCGACCGTGGTCAGCAACACAGGGGCGGGGGACACCCTGGAGCCCCGCTACCGCCTGCGGTACACCCTGTCGTCCGACCACCGGGTAATCGACGGCGCCCTGGCCGCCAAGTTCCTCCAAACCCTGACCACCCTGATCGAGCACCCCTGGATGATCATCGCCTGAAGTAACGAGTTACTGCCCAGCGCTAAAGGCGACGGCGGCGCAGCGGACCGGACAACCGGACATTCTGGGCAGCAGCGACACCCAACCGGAGCCCCTGGCCGGCGCCTTGCTCAGGTCAAGCCAAAGCCGACTGGTCGAGGCTACGGCCAGACCATGTTTGCCTAAGCGGCGGTGCCGCATATCCGGGCATAAGGGTCGTGATCTTGGTCATTTGCTAGGCAAAGGAATGATCATGGTGATTTGCTAAGCAAACAGTGGTCGCCGAGTGGGCAAAGGGAAGCGTCGCCCGGACGGCGCGTTGCATACTCGTCCCGCATGGTCGAGGATGCGCTTCACTGGAACTTTGGCTGGCGTATTCGGGCCAGGCTTTCCTGTTTGTGTACCCGCTCGTCGTGACCGATTTGCCGGAACATGTCGGCCAGTGAGTCAAAGCTGCCGTAGTCGGCCTCGAACGCCGAGGTGAACGGCTCCTTTTCCCACTCCGGATGCTCGGCGACGAGCGTCATGTACTCGTGCTCCGCATGATCCTCGAAGTCGGCGTTCAGCTGGTAGGACCACGCCGGGCGGATCACATACATGAGCCAGGAAACCTGGTAGTAGCCGAATGCGATCAACTGCGGAAGCCAGTAGTAATGCAGGCGGGATTCTCGGCGGCCGGTCCGGGCGGTGAGCTCTTCCAGGATCAGCAGGTGCCATTGTTCGTTATCCTGCTGGGACCGTGCCTCCGCCACCGCATCGTGGATGCGGCGGGCAAGCCCGGTGCGCTGGGCCATATGCGTGATCGCGACATAGGCGACCTGCTCCCAGCTCTGATACGGAACGCGTGCGATCAGCTCAAGCACCTTGAACTTCGGCAGCGTCCGCTTGCGCCCGTAAAAGACGTCAAGCAGCAGGAACAGCACCCGCGACGGCAGTCCGTACGGGAGCCGCTGACTGTTGAGCGTCTCACGCTGCGCTAGGGCCAGGCCCTCGTGATCGAGGTGCGGCGGCGGGCTTACCGACCAGACTTGGGGGTCACTCATCTGTTTCTCCGCCAGGTGGGATTGGGGGCGCCTGACTAGCTGAGCCGCTCGATTATCATCGCCATGCCCTGGCCGCCGCCGACGCACATCGTTTCCAGACCGACGGTCTTGTCCCGGGTGACCAGGCCGTTGAGCAGGGTGGCGGTGATCCGGGCGCCGGTCATGCCGAACGGATGGCCGAGCGCGATGGCGCCGCCGTGCACATTGAGCTGGTCGATGTCGATGCCGAGCTGGCGGTAGGAGGGAATCGCCTGGGCCGCGAACGCCTCGTTGATCTCGACCAGGTCGATGTCGGACACGGACATGCCGACCCGCTGCATTGCCTGCTTGCTCGCCTCGACCGGGCCGAGGCCCATGATCTCCGGCGACAGTCCGCTCACCCCGGTGGCAACGATCCGGGCGAGCGGCGTGATCCCCAGGTCGCGCGCCTTGCGGTCGCTCATCACCACGACCGCGGCCGCGCCGTCGTTGAGCGGACAGCAGTTGGCCGCGGTAACCGTCCCGTCGGGGCGGAACACGGGCTTGAGCGCGCTGACGGCGTCGAGGGTGACACCCGGGCGAGGGCCGTCGTCGCGGTCCACGATGGTGCCGTCCGGCAGTTCGACCGGGGTGATCTCGCGCGAGTAGAAGCCGTTCTTGATCGCCTGCTCGGCGAGGTTCTGCGAACGGACCGCGAACTCGTCTTGCTCGGCCCGGCTGATACCGCACATCGCCGCCACGTTCTCCGCGGTCTGCCCCATGGAGATGTAGGCGTCGGGCAGTTCTCCGTCTTCCCGCGGATCGTGCCAGCCCTCGGCGCCGCCCTCGGCTGCCGTGGCGGTGCGCGCGGCGGCCACGCCGAACAGCGGGTTCATCGTGTCGGGGAGCGAGTCGCTGTTGCCCTTGACGTACTGGCTGACCGTCTCCACGCCGGCCGAGATGAACACGTCGCCCTCGCCGGCCTTGATCGCATGCATCGCCATCCGCGTAGTTTGCAGGGACGACGCACAGTACCGGGCAACTGTGGTGCCTGGCAGGTGGTCGAAACCGGCCAGCACCGCGGCCACCCGGGCCATGTTGAACCCGGCCTCGCCGCCGGGCAGGCCGCAGCCGAGCATCAGGTCGTCCACGTCCGACGGATCGAGCTGCGGCACTTTGGCCAGCGCCGCGCGCACGATGGCGGCGGTCAGGTCGTCGGGCCGCAGTCCCTTCAGCGACCCCTTGCCGGCGCGGCCGATCGGCGACCGGGCCACTGCTACGATTACCGCGTCAGCCATGAACTTGTCCTTTCCGTTCCGGCTGCGAGATCGCCACGAGTTGCCTCCGGCAGCCGGTCGGCTGGTTCGCTCCGTCTATCATGTGCGAGCCGCCGTTCCTGTGGGGTACGCCACCGAGCCTGCCCCGCCTTGGGCACACCGTCCATGGCCGGCGTGACAACCCCTCAGCGAATCCACGGTGGCGGCGGACAACGTGAACTCCATCCCCGTCGCCTTGCGCCGCGGGTGTCCGCGCGACTAACGCCAAGGGCGCAAAACGGTCGGCGAGGCTAATGGCAGGGGCGTTCGCGGGACCTACGCTCAGGACCGTCACCTGCGGTTGGAGGCGGAATGAACGGTTCACGCGATGGCGAGTTGGACTATGCCAGCGGCTCAACTCTGGCCCGCGAGACAAGCGAACGGCATCAGGTTCTCGTGGTGGGCGGCGGGTTCGGCGGCGTCAGCGTGGCCAAGGCGCTGGCTCACGCCGACGCGGACGTGACCATCGCGGACCGGACCAACCATCATCTCTTCCAGCCGCTGCTATACCAGGTGGCCTCCGGGCTGCTGAGCGAGGGCCTGATCGCGCCGCCGCTGCGCCAGGTGATCAAGCGCCAGCGCAACGCCAGGACCGTCCAGGCCGATGTCACGCACTTCGACCTGGAGCAGCATCTCGTCTACGGGGTGACGCCGGACGGTCGCAAGCTGCACCGGCGCTACGACACCCTGGTCGTGGCGGGCGGCGCCACGCACGCGTACTTCGGCAACGACCACTGGGCCAGCTTCGCGCCAGGCATGAAGACCCTTGAGGACGCCCGCAAGCTGCGCAGTCAGATCCTGACCGCGTTCGAACTGGCCGAGACCGTCCCGGATCCAGCGCAGCGTAAGGCACTGCTGACATTCGTGGTGGTCGGCGGTGGCCCGACCGGGGTGGAATTGGCCGGACAACTGGCGGAGCTGGCGAAAAAGGTGCTGCCGCGGGAGTACCGCTGGGTGGATACCGCCAAGGAGATCCGGGTCATCCTGGTCGAGGCCTGCCCTGCCGTCCTCGGCCCGTTCCATCCGGAGCTGCAGCGCTACGCCCGCAAGCATCTGGTCGAGCTGGGGGTCGAGGTGTGGACGAACACCACGGCGACCGACATGGACGCCGACACCATCACGGTGAACAGCGCGGCCGGGCTTGAAAAGATCAACGCCCGGACCAAGATCTGGGCCGCCGGGGTACAGGCATCGCCGCTGGCCAGGATGCTCGCCGAGGCGACCGGGGCGGAAACCGACCGGGCCGGGCGGATCGTGGTGCTGCCCGACTGCACGCTGCCCGGTCATCCCGAAGTGTTCGCGATCGGCGACATGGTGTCGCTAAACAAGCTGCCCGGCGTGGCCCAGCCCGCCATACAGGAGGGACGCTACGTCGGCGGGGTGATCAGCGCCCGGCTCGACGGGGACGGAGACGTGCCGCCGTTCGAGTACTTCGACAAGGGCAGCATGGCCACCATCGGGTACAAGTCGGCCGTCGCGGACGCGTTCGGCATCCGGTTCACCGGTTCCATCGGGTACCTGATGTGGGGTTTCATCCACGTGCTCTACCTGATCGGCTGGGGCAACCGGCTCAGTACGCTGCTGGTCTGGCAGCGGTCGCTGGTGCTCACCAACAACTACCCGCAGCGGATCATCGCCTTCGACCAGGCGCGGGCCGTCGGAGCCGCGGACAATCAACCCGCCTGACCTCCGGTGCCAGCGCACAACGGGTCGCGTGGCACTCAGCGGTCCGGTCGACGAGAACGTGACAGATAGCACACACATTCTATCAGACAGAGGTACGCAGCCATGCCACGAGAAATCAATTCGGTCGCCGTCGTCGGCGGCGGACTCATGGGAGCCGGCATCGCCGAGGTGTCCGCGGTCGCGGGCCTGCCCGTGGTCGTCCGCGATCTGCCCCAGTTCCTCGATGCCGCCCGCGGACGGGTGGAGAAGTCGCTGGCCGGCGCGGTCAAAGGTGGCAAGATAGACGCGGCTAAGCGCGACGAGGTGCTCGCCCGGATCACCTTCACCCCGGACCTGAAAGACGTCGCGAGCGCGGACATCGTGATCGAGGCGGTCCCGGAAATCTTCGATCTCAAGGTGTCGCTGATCAAGGAACTCGACGAGCTGGTCGGCCCGGACACCGTGATCGCCACGAACACCTCGTCCATCCCGATCGCCGAGCTGGCGGGCAAGGTGCAGCACCCGCGACGGGTGGTCGGAGTCCATTTCTTCTCGCCGGTTCCGCTGATGAAGCTGGTCGAAGTCGTGGTCGCGCTGGACACCGCCCCGGAGACGGCCGACACCGCGTTCGCGTTCGCTGAGAAGCTCGGCAAGCACCCCATCCGGACCAAGGACCGGTCCGGCTTCATCGTCAATTTCCTGCTCATCGGCTACGTCAATGCCGCCATCCGGATGTACGAGGAAGGCTTCGCCAGCCGGGAGGACATCGACAACGGCATGCGCCTCGGCGCCGGCCACCCGATGGGCCCGCTGACCCTGGCCGACATGATCGGCCTCGACATCGTCTGCTCGGTCGGCAACTCGCTCTACGAGGAGTTCAAGCGGGACGAGTACGCGCCGCCGCCGTTGCTCAAGCGGATGCTCGCCGCCGGCCGGCTGGGCCGGAAGTCCGGCCGGGGCTTCTACGAGTACGCCTAGGAAATGGCGGCCCGAGCATCTGGGAGGCGGGCCGGGGAAGCCGATTAGCGCCGGCCCCGGCCGGGGAGTCGGCGGTGCGGCCGCAGTAAGCCGGACTCGTTCGGGATAAGGATTTCCAATGCCGCCGTCCGCGGGAACGCTCCCCGCGGACGGCGGACGGCTGTGGACCGGGACCTACTGGCCCGTGAACTTCGCCCGGCCGGGGCCGCTGGCCACGAAACTCTCCATGCCGAGCTTCTGGTCCGCGGTGGCGAACAGCGCCGTGAAGTGCAGGCGCTCGACCTCAAGTCCGGCGTCGAGGCCGAGGTCAAGCCCGGTATCGATCGACTCCTTGGCCGCGCGCAATGCCAGCGCGGGACCGGATACGAACTGCCCTGCGAGCCTGGTCGCGGCGCCGTACACGTCGGCGTCCGGTACGACCTGGTCCACCAGGCCGATCCGCAGGGCTTCCTCAGCGTCGACGGGCCGTCCGGTGTAGACGAGGCTCTTGGCCCGGGCCGGTCCGATCAGCCGGGGCAGCCGCTGGGTGCCGCCAAGCCCGGGGATGACGCCGAGCAGGATCTCGGGCACACCGAATCGGGCATGCTCGCCGGCGACCCGGAAGTCCGCACACAGCGCCAGCTCCAGCCCGCCGCCGAACGCGAACCCGTTGACGGCGGCCACCACCGGCTTGCCGATGCCGGCTACCGCCCGGAAGCCGGCATGCAGCCTGCGGCTGATGACCGCCATCTCGGCGTAGTTCTTGTCGGCCATCTCCTTGACGTCCGCTCCGGCCGCGAACACCTTCTCCCCGCCGTAGATCACCACGGCCCGGATGTCCGGGTCCGCGGTGACCTGCTCAGCCGCGTCCTTCAGCTCGCCCTGGAGCGCGATGCTCAACGCGTTGACCGGCGGCCGGTCCAGCCGGATGGTCGCCAGGCCGCCGGAGGACCGCACGCTGACGAACTCGGCCACCTTAGTCGCCGGTCTCGTACTTGAACGACATGCCCAGCCGTACCCGGAAGTTCTTGACCTGGCCGTTCTCGATCGTGACGTCCTGGCGGAGCACCTCGGCTACCCGGAGGCCGCGCACGGTGCCGGCCGCGGTCTTGACCGCCTCGCGGGCGGCGTCCTCCCAGGATTTCTCGCTGACCCCGATGATCTCGGTTACGCGGTAGACACTCATCTGCTCTCCCTAGCGTCTTGCGGCTTGGCGGACTTGCGGCGCGTCAGTTCCGGCGCCTGTGACTGACCCTCCTCCGCGGCGCGGCAGGCGTCCATGGCCGGAGCGACAATATCGATCTGGATCTCGGGTGCTTCCACACAACCTCAAGGCCTACCGTGCAATCGCGCAGCGGTCTATTCTCAGCTGATGCAAGAACAGGATGTGTATGTGCCAAAGCCGCAAGGCGCCGTCCTCGCGTCGGCATTGGTCAACCGCCTGCCTGAGCTCACCGACGAGCTGCTGAAACGCGTCCTTGAGCGGAGTGACATCCGAGGCAAGTGGAGTGATATCTACGGCGACGAAGCCGTGGTTCCCATCGATGACCTGCACCAGTCTTTGCAGGACAATCTCACCTTCGTGTTCACCAATCTCGGCCGCCCAGGGTCGTACGACCTAGCCGGCCCGCGGCGAACCGGCCGGCGGCGGGCCGAGCAGGGCGCGCCGCTCGCCGCGGTACAGAGCTCGTACCAGGTCGGCTTCCGGTTCCTGTGGGACACTCTCGTCGCGGAGGCACACCAGACCGGCACCGTATCGGACGCCGAGCTGGTGGACATCGCATCTGACGTGTGGACGCTGAACACCCTGTTCACCACGGAGCTGGCCACCGCCTACCGAGATGCCATGACCGAGCACCTTCTCTGCCAGGACCAGGAACGATCGGCGCTGGTCGAGGCGCTGCTTGAGGGGCGGATCGCCGACACGGCAACGGTGTGGGAGGCGGCCGATCTGCTGGGGCTTCCGTACCAGGGCGTGTTCGTCGTCGTGGCCGCGGAGGTTCCCGCGGTGGCCCGGCACGCGCTGCCGCGGGTCGAGAGCCGCCTGCAGGTGCGCGGGTTCGGGTCGGCCTGGCGGCTGATGCCCGAGTTCCAGGTGGGGATCGTGTCGCTGAGATCGCCGCGCAACACTCCCGCGCTGGTGGAGATCCTGCATTCGGGCGCCGTGGCCCGAGTCGGGGTGAGTCCGGTGTACAGCGGACTTGAGCACACGTCGCAGGCGGTGCATCTCGCCCGCATCGCCCTGGCCAGCTCACCGGCGGGCGACCCGATGGTGACCGTGTTCGATGACGCCCCGCTGCCCGTCCTCGTCGCCAGCTCCCCGACGACCTCCTACCGGGTCACGAGCAAGATCCTCGGGCCGTTGCTCGACATCAACCCGGACGAGCGGGACATGCTCCTGGACACCCTCGCCGCGTTCTTCCAGTTCCAGGGCTCCGCAGTCGAGGCAGGAAAGTACCTGTACTGTCACCCCAATACGGTGCGCCACCGCCTGCACCGTATCGAGCGTCAGACAGGGCGCTCGCTGCGGAACCCCAGATCGTCAGCGGAACTGTTCATCGCCATGGAGGCGCTACGCAGACTGCCCAAGCAGCCCGACGGCTTCGCCTGAAGCGGATCGCATCAGGCGAAGGCGCTCTGCCCGGTGATATCGCGGCCGACGATGAGCTTCTGGATCTCCGCGGTGCCCTCGTAGGTGACGAGCGCCTCCATGTCGCATAGGTGGCGTATGACGTGGAAATCGAGCAGGATCCCGTTACCGCCGAGGATGTCGCGGGCCAGGCGGCACACATGACGGGCCTTGACCGAGCAGAAGTACTTGGCCAGTGAGGCCATCGTGTCGGTCATCTTGCCGTCGTCGATCAGCCGGCCGAGGCGGATGCAGTAGAGCTGCATGGCGGTGACCTCGCCGAGCATCTCGACGAGGGTCGACTGGATCATCTGCTTCTTCGCGATCGGCGGGCCGAACTGGGTTCGCCGCTGAGCGTAGTTGAGTGCGATGTCGTAGGCGGCGACCCCATGTCCGGCCGACGCCCAGGAAACGGTGTTGCGGGTGCCCTTGAGCACCCGGGCGACGTCGGCGAACGAGTTGCAGTTCTGTAGCCGGGCATCTTCGGAGACGCGGCAGTCGGTGAGCGTGATGTCCGCGTTCTGCACCATCCGCAGCGCGACCTTGCCCTCGATCTTGGACGCGAAGTAGCCGGGGTTGTCCTTCTCCACGACGAACGCCTTGACCTGGCCGTCCTGCGTGTCACGGGCGAAAACGACGATCACATCGCACCAGACGGCGTTGCCGGGCCAGCGCTTAAAGCCGTTGATCACCCACTCGCTGCCCTCGCGCCGGGCAGTTGCCTCGAGGATGACCGCGTCGGACCCGTGATCGGGCTCGGTGAGCGCGAACGCCCCGATCTTCTCCATCCTGGCCATCGCCGGCAGCCAGCGCTGCCGCTGCTCCTCCGAGCCGAGCAGGTAGATCGACTGCATCGCCAGCCCGATGTGCACGCCAAGGAACGTCCCGATGCTGCCGTCTACCCGGCTGATCTCATACATCAGCAATCCCGAGGCGACGGCCGACATCGGCGTGGTGCCGTAGCCCACCATGGTGTCGCCGACGATGTTCAGCTCGGCGAGCTTGGGCACCAGTTCGAACGGAAATTCGCCCCGCTCCCAGTACGGGTTGACGACCGGCAGTATCTCGGTTTCCGCGAACTTCCGCGCCCGGTGCAGCAGCTGCAGCTCATCGTCGGTCAACTGGTCTGTCATCAGGAAGTAATCGGTCTCACGGGCGAGCCCGATGTCCTGCGCCAGCGCGGTGCTTGTTGTCGTCATGGTTTTGCCTTCCTTTACTCCTGGCGAGGCAAGGTGTCGCGTATGGCACCTGCGGCTTCGTCTTCGGATTCGTAGATGTGCGGCGCGACGCCGCGTGATTCGAGCGCGCTGCCGAGCTTGGCGCGCATGAATGCGCTGGTGGTGAACCGGGTGACGCCGTGGAAGTAAGTGTCGCCCATCTCCTGAACGGCGTCGAGGTAGGCATCTTCAAGGTCGCTGTCGACCTCGAAGCCGTCATAGTTGACCACGGCGTAGACCTTGTGGCCGAGCGGCCCGCAGATCTCCTTGATCTTCCCCACGTAGTCGTCGACCAACTGCATCGACTTGATCTGGAGGTCCTCGAAGTTCAGGTACAGGATGTTGCGCTCGTCGTCGTAGCTGAACCGCGCGTCGAGGGGCAGCCGGAGCATGTCCTCCCGAAGGCCCATCGGGTCGGACCGGAAGATGCGGCGGTCCATCTCGCCCGGCTTGTTCACGATCGGCTTGAACGCCATCTTGGCGATGATGTCGCGTTCGATGTCGATGCCGGGAGCGACCTCGGTCAGCTCCAGGCCTTCCGTGGTGAGCCGGAATACGCACCGCTCGGTGATGTAAAGGACGTCCATTCCCTGCTGCGCGGCATGCGGCCCGGAGAATGTCCGGTGCCCCACCTCCTCGACGAACTTCTGGTACTGTCCGTCCCGCTCGATCAGCAGCTTGCCCTCGACGACGGCGACCTCGAGGTCGCCCGCGGTGAAGGTGCCGAGGAATATCACCTTCTTCGCGTTCTGGCTGATGTTGATGAAGCCGCCCGCGCCGGCCAGCTTCGGGCCGAACCTCGATACGTTGAGGTTGCCTTCCTTGTCGGCTTGCGCGAGCCCGAGGAACGCCGCGTCGAGACCGCCGCCGTCGTAGAAGTCGAACTGATAGGGCATGTCGATGACGGCCTGCGCGTTGGTGGCGGCACCGAAGTCGGCCCCGCCGGCCGGTATGCCGCCGATGACGCCCGGCTCGGCCGTCATCGTCATCAGGTCGGCGATCTTCTCCTCGGCGGCCACCGAGGCGACCCCTTCGGGAATGCCGACGCCGAGGTTCACGACGCTGTTCGGCCGCAGTTCCATGGCGGCGCGCCGGGCGATGATCTTGCGAGCGCTCATCGGCATCGGCGCGAGCGATGTCAGCGGGATTCGCACCTCGGACGCGAAAGCCGGGTTGTACCGGCTGCCCCAGGTCTGCTGGTGGTTCTTCTGGTCCGCCGCCACCACGATGCAATCGACCAGCGCACCGGGTATCTTCACCTCACGCGGGTTAAGGCTGTTCACGTCGGCGACCCGTTCCACCTGCGCGATCACCAGCCCGCCGGAGTTGTGCGCCGCCATCGCCACCGACAGCGTGTCGCAGGTCAGCGCCTCCCGCTCCATCGTGATGTTGCCGGCCGGGTCGGCGGTGGTGCCGCGGATGATCGCGACGTTGATCGGGAAGGCCTTGTAGAACAGGTACTCCTCGCCGCCGATCTCCACCCGCTCGACCAGGTCCTCGGTCGTGATCTCGTTCAGCTTGCCGCCGCCGAAACGCGGATCGGCGAACGTGCCGAGCCCGACCCGGGACAAGTGCCCGGGTTTGCCCGCGGCGATATCCCGGTAGAGGTGCGATAGCGGGCCGAGCGGTATGTTGTAGCCCTCGACCTGGTTG
Source organism: uncultured Actinomycetota bacterium (assembly GCA_963785645.1). GTDB lineage: Bacteria > Actinomycetota > Actinomycetes > Streptosporangiales > Streptosporangiaceae > Trebonia. Next base: position 66,096 of record CAWAWG010000006.1, on the reverse strand, counting down.
CCGGCGACGAGTTGGTAGAGCGCGGGTACACCGATCCAGTGCCCGCCGATGATCCGCTTGACCAGGCCGGGCTGAGCCAGCCGGTTGGCGCCGCCGGATCCCTGGTCGCCCGGGCTGGCGGTGAACACCAGGGTCAGATCGCGCGGCTTGCCGAAGGCCGCGGAGTGCTCGTCGGTGGCCCCGAACAGCGCGCCCAGCTCGTTGATGACCTCAAGGGCGAGGCCGATGCCGATAAACCCGCCGATGGCGACCGTGTCGCCGACGCGGATTAGCCGGACGGCGTCCCTGGCCGACACAATCTTGCTGGTCGGGCCAGACCGGGCGGTCGGGACAATGGACCTGATGCTCATCGCCGCTGCACTCCCTTGGTAATTATTCCTGCGTTTGGCAATCTGCGGCACTACCGGTAGATCACGAGCGTCTCGATGACGCAGGCCGGGCGGTCGGACCCCTCGAGCTCGACGAGGATCCCGAACGCGCACTCAAGGCCGGTCTGCTTCTGCGTGGCGGACACCAGCGTCACGTGCCCGCGTATCCTGCTGCCGACCGGCACCGGGGCCGGGAAGCGAACCCGGTTGACTCCGTAGTTGACGGCGGCGGTCACCTCGGCGATCTTGAGCACGTCGTCGAGGAACACCGGGCAGAACGACAGCGTCAGGTAGCCGTGCGCGATCGGGCCCCCGTAGGGGCCCTTCGCGGCGCGCTCGGGCTCGACGTGGATCCACTGATGATCATGGGTGGCGTCGGCGAAGATGTTGACCTGGTGCTGGGTGATCGCGTGCCATTCGCCCGTCCCGATCTCCTGGCCGACCAGGCCGAGCAGCTCAGTCGGCTTGCTCAGCTGGGTGGTCATCGCGCTCCAATCCGGTTAGCCCCGACAGGCTGCTCCTGATCGCGTCGCCGTACATCGAGGCCAGATCGGTCACGAACTTGGCGTGCGAATGGGCCACGGCTTGGACCCACTCAAGCTGGGTGCGGCCCGCGACCTTGGTTTCGAACTCGGCCATGTCCCGCAGGGCCTTCTCGTAGTCATCGACCGCGCCCGTGCCGACCTCGCCGGCCCGGGCGAGGACCTGCTGGTTGAGATCGCGGATGCGCTGCGCCGCGGCCTCGTCGAGCACCCCGGCAACGGGGACGTCCGAGGCGACCTCGCTGGCGGTCTCGGCGAGCGCGCTGGTCGTCTCCTCGATGAACTTCGCGTGTACCTCGGCGAGCGCCCGCACCCATTCCACGGACTGCTTCAGCTCGCCCGGGTTGTCCACCAGGCTGCGCAGCGCCTTCTCATGTGCCTCGGCGAAGCCCCCGCCGGCGTTCCTGGCGGCGGTGAGCATCCGCTCGGTCAGCTGATTGACCCGCGTGACGGCTGCTTCCGCCTCCCGTGTGATCGGTGTCTGCGACATCGTGATCAGATCCTTTCCGTTGTTCGCTAGGTAAATCTCGGCTCGCGAAGCCAAAGGAGCCGCGCCGGCCGCGCTGGCCTGCGCAGTTGCCATCGCCGATCTCCAGCGTCGGGAGCCGATGCCTGTTTGGTGCATGGGCTGTGTGGCTACGACATTGCCTCGCACGGCGGGGACCGTCGATGGCTGGTGGGACAACACCGCGCCAGATCCGCGGTGCTGCCGCACAACGTCGGCCGGCGACCGGTAGGCGGCCATCACGGCCGGGAGCAGCACCTGCCGGGGGCGGCGCGGCCCGGGCGAAAACCAGCGACAGTGTGGGAGCGGACACCCGGCGGGGCCGGACGGTGTTACGGCGGATATAGACACTGCGAATGCGCTGCGTAAATCTGTGGTAAACAAACCAACCACGGCGGGCGGTAATGCCAAATTTCAGCCTGAACCCATCCGTAGCCGCATCCCTATCCCCAGACAAGGCGCTGCAGAGGAAGCTGTCATGACCGAGCAGTCCTCAATCACCGAGCCCGCTGACGCGGCAGGCGCGCTTGACCTGATGCTCGCCGACGCGGCGCTCGGGCCGCTGCGACGGATGCTGCCCGGCATGTCGGGCCCCAAGTTCCTGGCGGGGCTCGCGCGCCGGCCGCGCCGGCTCGCCGCCCGCGGGACCGACCTGCTCCGCGAGTACGCGAACATCGCCACCGGGCAGTCGGCGGTGTCGCCCGCGAAGGGCGACCGCCGCTTCACCGACCCGGCCTGGACGGGCAACCCGGTGCTGCGCCGCCTCGTGCAGACCTACCTTGCCACCGCGCAGACCGCGGAGAGCCTGGTCGCCGACGCGGAACTGCAGTGGCGTGACGATGAGCGGATGCGCTTCCTCGTCACCAACATGATCGACGCGCTCTCCCCGAGCAACAACCCCGTGATCAGCCCGCTCGCCTGGAAGGCGGCCATCGACACGGGCGGCGCCAGCGCGGTCCGCGGGGTGACCAACCTCTTCACGGATATGGCGTCCCCGCCACGGATCCCGTCGATGGTCGAGACGTCCGCTTTCGAGGTCAGCCGGACCCTGGCCCTCACGCCCGGCTCGGTGGTCAGCCGCGCACCGCTGTACGAGCTCATCCAGTACGCGCCGCGGACCGAGCAGGTCACCGGCACGCCGCTGCTCATCATCCCGCCGGTAATCAACAAGTACTACGTCGTCGACCTGGCGCCTGGCCGCAGCATGATCGAGTATCTCGTCGGCGAGGGACACCAGGTCTTCGTCGTCTCCTGGCGCAACCCCGACGCCCGGCACCGGGAAAACGGCTTTGACGCCTACGCGCAGTGCATACTCGACGCGCTCGACACCGTCCGGCGGATCCGCCAGGTCGAGCAGGCCCATGTGCTCGGGCTGTGCTCCGGCGGCATCCTCGCGTCGATGACGGCCGCGTATCTCGCCGAGACGGGCGGGCTCGACGCGCTTGCCACGCTGAGCCTTGGCGTCACCGTCCTCGATCAGGCGACCGCCGGCCTGGCCGCCGCGGCGATCGATGAGACCACCGCCAAGGCCGCGATCGCTTCCTCCGCCCGCCGTGGGTACCTCGACGGCAAGTCGCTCGCCGAGGTCTTCGCGTGGCTGCGTCCCAACGACCTGATCTGGAACTACTGGGTCAACAACTACCTACAGGGACGCAAGCCGCCGGCCTTCGACGTACTCTTCTGGAACGCCGACACCACCCGGATGGCCGCACAGTTGCACCACGACTTCATCACGCTCGGTCTCTCCAACGGGCTCACCAAGCCAGGGGACGCCACCCTCCGCGGCACGCCGATCGACCTGTTCAAGGTCGATGTCGACTCCTACGTCATCGCGGGAGTCTCCGACCACATCTGCCCCTGGCAGTCCTGCTATGCCACCACGCAGCTGCTCGGCGGCCAGACCCGCTTCGTGCTGTCCACTGCCGGTCACATCGCCTCGCTCGTCAACCCGCCGGACAACCGCAAGTCCACGTTCCGCACCGCCGACGAGAACCCGCCGGACCCGGAGGTATGGCTGCGGAACGCGACCACCCAGAAGGGCAGCTGGTGGCCGGACTACTCACGCTGGCTCGCGGCCCGCTCGGGCCCGCTGGTGACCAGCCCGGTGACGCTTGGCAGTACCGACTACCCGCCGCGCGAACCCGCGCCGGGAACGTACGTCTTCGACCGGTGATGCCGACATTGACCGGTCGCGGACGCAGGCGACAGCAGGCAGCAGCGCAGACAGACCCGCCAGCGGAGATGCGGACCATCCGGGTGCTCGGCCAGGATCTCCGCGTCTCCGTCCGGCCCGGCCTCGGCGAGGCGGGGCCGCCGCTCCTGCTGTGCTGCGGCATCGGGGCCGGCTTCGAGGCGTTCCAGCCGTTCGTCGACGCCCTCGACCCGGCCATCGAGGTGATCCGCTTCGACGTTCCCGGCGTCGGCGGCTCGCCGGCGGGTCCGGTGCCGTACGGCTACCCGGGCAACGCCTATCTCGCCGCTCAGATGGTCAGGAAGCTGGGCTACCAGCAGGTAGACGTGCTCGGGCTGTCCTGGGGCGGGGGGCTGGCACAGCAGCTCGCGCTGCAGCACGCCCGCCTCGTCCGCAGGCTGGTGCTGGTCGGCACGAGCACCGGGTCGCTGATGTTCCCCGCCCACCCGCGCGTGCTGCGGCACATGCTCACCCCGCGCCGCTTCTTCGACAAGGACTATGTGGCGTCCATCGCTCCCATCCTGTACGGCGGCACCGCCCGCACTCACCCCGAGCAGGTGCACGAGATCATCGGCGACCCGACGCGAGTCGGGTCGCCGGTCGGCTACCTGCACCAGCTGCTCGCGGGCGTCGGCTGGACGAGCCTGCCGTGGCTGCCTTTCCTCCGCCAGCCCGCGCTGATCATGGCCGGCGATGACGACCCGATCGTGCCGCTCGCCAACGGCCGGCTGCTCGCCCGGCTGATACCCCACGCGGAGCTGCTCATTTACCATGGCGGGCACCTCGCGCTCGCCACCGAGGCGGACGATCTCGCCCCGGTCGTCGCACGCTTCCTCAGCGCGCCACCCGCGAATCACCGCAGCGAGCGGGCTAGCCAGTCAGATCCGTCCTCCGTTATGAATACTCGTAATCGTTTTTTAACAATGCGCTATGTGGGGAAAAAGCCTTGGCTTTCGCTGCTAAAATATTGCCGGAATCTATTTGGTTATTGTCGTGATCTATGTCGTGGTGTTACGATAAATGTCCCACCTCGTGCTAATGTTTCGCTGCATTGCGGAATGTGGCTAGCGGCCGATTGATCCTCTGACGGGAGATGCCGTGGCGAGCGGTACGGCGGTTGTCGTTGGTGCCAGTGTCGCCGGGCTCGCGGCGGCCCGCGTGCTGAGTGACAGCTACGGTTCAGTCGTCGTCCTGGAGCGCGACGAGCTGCCGAATACCGGCGCTCCGCGGCGTGGCGTTCCGCAGGGCCTGCACGCGCATATCCTGGTGGCGGTCGGCCTGCGCGAGTTCGAGCGGCTGCTGCCGGGATTCCGGGCGGATCTGATCTCGGCCGGCGGGACTGCTATCGACATCTGTTCCGAACTGTACGTGTCCCGGTACGGTCGCGCCTGGCCGCCGGTACCAAGCGACATCGAATTCGTGTCATTGACCCGCCCGTTGCTTGAGCTGGTCCTCCGTGAGCGGGTGGCCAAGCTGGCGCCGGTGGTGATCCGTGACGGGGTTACCGTGACGGCGCTGACCGGTACCCCGGACGCGGTGACGGGTGTCGTGCTCGCCTCCGGGGAGCAGATCGCGGCGGAACTGGTTGTCGATTGCACCGGCCGCGCCGGCCGGTCTGATCGCTGGCTGACCGAGATCGGCTTGCCGGTGCCGGAGCAGATCGATATCAAGATGGGACTCGGCTACGCCACGCGGCTGTTCCGGCGCGGCAGCGACGATCTGCCCGGCTGGAAAGGGATACTGGTCATGCCCGACCCGCCGGGCGAGTCCCGGGTGGGCATGGCACTCCCGATCGAGGACGACCGGTGGCTGGTCGGCCTGGTCGGTTGGCACATTGACGAGCTGCCGGGCGACGACGAATCATTCACGGCGGCCGCGCGGGCCCTGCCCGATCCGGTCGTCGCGGAGTTGCTTGACCGGGTCCAGCCGGTGACCGATCCGGTGACCGCGCGGCTGCGCTCGAACCATCGGCGGCTGTTCGAGCGGCTCGATCGCGTACCGGCGGGCTATGTGGCGCTCGGCGATGCGATCTGCAGCTTCAATCCTGCCTACGGCCACGGCATGACCTGTGCGGTACAGGAGGCGGTCGCACTCGGGACCGCCTTCGAGCGGCACGGCCGGGCGAGCGCGGAAATGGTCCGCGATTACTACCAGGCGGCAGCCGCAGTGGTCGCCACCCCCTGGCAGCTGGCGGTCGACGGCGACTTCGCGTACCCGCAAACCACGGGCCCGCGCCCGCGCGGTGTCGGCTTCCGCAACTGGTTCGCGACCCGGGTCATGCTGGCGTCACAGGTCGTTCCTGATCTGAAGCCGACCTTCTTCGGGGTCCTGCAGCTGGTCGTGCCGCCCGACCGGTTGATGCGGCCGCGAGTCGTCATGCAGGCCCTGCTGCGCGGGCGCCGCCCTGCTAGCCACGGCTCACCCGCTTCGTTAACCGTCGGCCCAGGTATTCCTATCTTCAGACATGCCATTCGCATGTCTTCCCGACCAGGGACTCTCGCGGGAGCAATCGGGTCCTCGCGGGCCGACATTGTGCGCCGCGGCATTGTCCCGCGCTACAGCGTTCATCCCCTTTTTAGGTTATGCCGCACATCACAGAGCGTGCGCTGAGGATGTTACCTTTCCGCCTACGGCACTGGGCCGCTGTAAGGGGCGCCGCTATCGCCTACAAGGAGGATACCCGCCAACCCCTTATCCATCATTTGGGTGACCGGGCGTGTAGTGGTCACCTCCAGTGCCGGACAAGCCTGAGGAGGGCCAATGGGGGTTCGGCGTTCATCTATCGTTCTCGGGGCCGTCGGCATAGTGCTGATAGTGCTTTCACTGCTCGTCTGGTTCGTCGTGGTGCCTGGTGCCACTCAGCTGCCTGCCAACACGGACCTGAAGGTGACGTACTCCGGTACGGGCACTTTGCTCAACTCCAGCGCGCTGGCGTCAGGTGACATGCAGGACGTGATCGCTGCCAACGTGCCGCTCACCGTGGAGCGGGAGGTCAAGGTCACCAGCGTGCACGGCAGCACGGCGATCGTGTCGGACCGCCTGACCGTTTTCGCCGGCACCGAGACGATTCCCAGTGACCACATCTATGCGCTGGACCGGGCCACGCTGGAGGGCGTCACGCCGCCGGCTGGCATCGCCGTCCAGCCGTCCGTCGGCGCGCTGAGCTCCGCGTTCCCGCTCGGCCCCAAGGCGGACGACTCCTACAAGTACTACGACTCGACCACCAAGGACATCGTCCCGGTCCGGTATGCCGGTTCCGCGACGCGTGGCGGCCGGGCGGTCAACATCTACCAGGCCACCGCGTCGGGGCCGGTGAAGGATCCCGGCGTACTGCAGCTGCTGCCGTCGCTGCTGCCCAAGAAGACCCTGGTGAGCCTCGCTCCGCTGCTCCCGGCGGCCAAGCGCGCCGAGATCACCCCGGCGACTCTCGCCGCGCTGCCTGACCCCGTGCCGCTCAGTTACACCGGTACTACCTCGATCGTCGCGTACGTCGACCAGCAGACCGGCATCCCGATCGACGAATCCGTTTCCCAGCAGATCGTCGTCAACATCGCGGCCGGGACGCAGACCCTGAGCCTGATCCCGGTGCTCGTGCTCGACTTCCACGGCACCCCGGCGAGCATTGCGAGCCTGGCGAGCAAGGCGAAGACGACCGGCGAGGAGCTCACGGTACTCAAGGTCATCGCGCCGGTCGTCTTGCTCGTCCTGGGCGCCGTCCTGCTTGTCGTCGCCGTCCTGCGCCGCCGGCGGCCCGGCTCGGCGGCACCTGGCGCCATCAAGAACGAAGACGATCCTCAGCCGCAGAGCACTTAAGAACGGGTGCGGATCCGGCGCCTGACCCCGTCCTGTAGCTGGCCGGGTTACCGGGTCGGCCGCGTCATCTGCGCGGGCGCGTTCGTTCAGAAGGAGAGCGGCCGGGGTTCGCCGGCGGTCATCGATACGGGACGCTTCGCGGGCGGGGTATTCCGGCTACCCACGAACCGCACCTCGCCGTCGGTGGCCGCGGCGGCTACGGCAGGCAGGTCGCCGCGTCGCAGCGCTTCCCGCCACGTATCGGCTAGGGACCCGCGCGGCGCGTCGATAATGGCGAGGTCGGCCGGGGCGCCGACCCGCAGAGTACCGGCTTCCAAGCCGTAGACGCGGGCGACCGAGCTGGTCGACGCCGCGATCGCCGTCGCGGGATCAAGCGGTCCCAGGCTGACCAGCTCGGCCATCGTGCGCAACAGGGCGAGCGGTATCACGCCGGTACCGGTGGGCGTGTCGGAGGCGATCAGCAGGCGCTCGGGGCAGCCAGCTTCGAGCGCCAGCGTGGCGATGTCAATCGCCGAACGCAGATTTCCCGCCTGCACCAGTTGCAGTGCCATATCGTCGCCGAGTTCGACGAGGGCCCGGTTGTCCGAGTCGGACAGCGAGGTCGGCCCGCCGTTGACGTGCCCGATGACATTCGGGCGGGCCTGCAGCAGCACCTCGGCATCGATTCTGTCCCGGCTGCCGGCGATCGATCCGCCGCCGGCGTGAAACATGACGACGAGGCCAGCCGCCCGCGCCGCGCGGACCACCGGAACGTAGTCGAGGGCGTTGGCGAAGGCACCGAAGCCGGCCTTGGCCAGCCATACGCCGGCCTCCGCGAGCTCGCGGAAATCCGTTTCCGTTAGCCCGGGTTCGAGGATGACACCTCCCGCATGCACCGTTACCCCGCCCGGCCGGTAGCTCCGAAAGCTGCGCTGCGCGGCGATGGCCAGCGACTTGACGCCGAGCACATCGGTCGGGCGGCCGGGGACGTGCACCTCGCTCGCGGTGATGGCACGCGTCATACCGCCGTGCAGATAGCTTTCAAGGAAACCGACGGTCCGCTGGCGCGGGGTGTAGTCACCGAAGGTGACGTGCACGTGAGAATCGATGAATCCAGGCACGACGGCCGCCCCGGCAGCGTCGAGGACCTGGTCGCAGGACGCGGGATCCACGTCGCAGGAGGATCCGATCCAGCTGATCGCTCCGTCTTGAGCCACGAGTGCGTCCCCGGCCAGTGGCGTGCCGGCGAGGTCGCCGCAGTGGGAGTCACCGATGTTCAGGACCCCCAGTTTCATCGCAGTCCGTCCCCGGCGGTGGCGTCTTGCTTGGCCAGCCCGCCCAGACGGCCATGCACGCGGCCGGCGCTGCTGAGCGCCACGATGACCACGATCTCGTCCGGCCGCGGACCATCGGGCACCGACACGGTCATGGTGTCGTAGAAGTCCCGGACGAACAGCGCGCGCTTATAGGCCAGGGGGACGTCGACGGAACTGCCGGGTGCGCCGACCTTCGTGTTGGAAGTGACCCACGTTGTCCCGCCGATGCCATCGCGCAGCGCGTCGCCGAACGGTGTCGTCAGGCAGGCAACGCCATGCTCCTGTTCGCCCGCGGAACCGACGATCGCTGCCTTGCCGCAGCCCTCGGCCGGCGCACCGAGCGATGCCCTGGCCCGGCTGATCATCTCGACGGCCATGGCGCCGGAGGGCTCGATCAGCTCGTCGAGCGCCTCGGACCAGCGATTGGCGTACGGGTTCTTGATCACCACGGCGACGGCCGCCCGGCGCACAGGCTCGGGAACCGCGGGGCCGGCATCGCGGTGGATCTCGTCAACGACGGTGAGCCATCGCCGCACCTGATAGGCCATGAGTGTTGTTCTCCTTCGGATCGGCGGTGGACAGGGTGGCGAGCCATCAGTGGAGGCGTTCGATGTAGCGATGCGTGTCGTTCAGGCTGATCACGTCGGCGTACTTCATATGCATGTCGAAGAGATTGACCTTGTGCGAGATCTGACTGCGGTCCGCGCAGCACTCGTAGGGCACGAGCGTGTGAAAGTTGTGCTGGAAGGAGTCCACGACCGAGGCCCGCACACAGCCGCTTGTCGTCATCCCGGTGACGATCACGGTGTCGCGGCCGAGGTACTGAAGGTAGGACGTCAGGGGCGTGCCGAAGAAGGCGCTCGGCTTGTCGGCCTTATGGATCACGATGTCTTCCGGGCGCGGCGCAAGGTCATCGACGATGACATCGCCGGGCGGAACCCCGGGCGGCAGCGGCTTCGGTGTCGAGCGCCAGAGCCCTCGTTCGGCCGGATGCGGCGTGTACCCCGGGTCGGGGTACAGCTTGGTATAGAAGACCGGCAGATTCCTTGACCTGGCCGCGGACAGCAGCGCCGCGGTTGCGGCCACTGCGGGATATCCGGTCGCACTGCATCCTGTCGGGTACGCGGAGTCGACGAATGCCCTGGTCATGTCCACCACAAGGACGGCTGGCCGGTTCCCCGCCTGGATCGGCCGGTCTTCACCGGTGAATTCGCGAGCGAAGCTGGCGATGTCCCCGGCGGGCACTACGCCGGACCACGGCTTGCTCACGCGGCACCTGCCCGCGCGGCCCGCTCGGCCATCTCAAGCGCGTAAGCGGCAATGCCGACGGCCGGGGCTTCACGGAGGGGAATCGAGTCCAGCTGCGCGAGGAACTGCTTGACCACCCGGACGGATGCGCGGTCGTAGCCGGCGATCTGACTGGCCAGCTCGCGGGCAGCCGGCAGCAGCAGTCCCGCATCGACCGAGCGGGCGGCGAGGCCGAATTGCACGGCTTCCGCGCCGTCGATCACGCGCCCCCCGAAGAAGAGGTCGCCGAGGATGGATCGTGGCAGGACGTACGCGTACCGGCTCAGGACAATCGTCGGGGGGATCCCGTGCGGAATCTCCGGGAAAGACAGTCGCGCGTCCCGGGCGGCGAGGACGATGTCGGAGCGGGCCGCGAGTGACAGTGCCGCGCCCTCGGCGCGGCCGTGCACGGCCGCGATGGTCACCGCGCCGCACGAGGAGAGTGCCTCGTTGAGCGCCTGGATGCGGGTGAATTCGGCCTCGACCATGCGCGGCGTCTGGATGACCCCCGGCTGGCGTTCGCGGCCGAGGGAGAAGTCCGGGCCGTTGGCGGCGAGCAGGACGACATGGGGGCCGTCGGCGCTGCCTGCGGTGTCAAGCACCTCGGTCAGTTCGGTGATGAGTTCCGCGTTCAGCCGGTTGTCTTCTTCGACGCGGTCGAGGAAGACCTCCAGGACATCGGCGTCGCGGTGCAGGACAAGGGTCACGCGTCCCCTTCCTCGTCAAGGATCCATTGATTGAGCAGCCGGTCACTCGCGCCGATCCGGGTCGTGGCGTTGACCGCGAGTTCGGCCATTGCCTCGTCGAGGTCGGCCGGCGAGCGCGGGGCTTGTTCTCGTGCGAGCCAGTCCAGGCCAAAGCTGTAGACGAACGCGGCCCGCTGCCAGCGGCGGCGGCTGTACGCGGCCAGACTCTGCGCCAACGGGCAGTCCCGCGTGGTCAGCTCCGCGAGCAGGAATCCGTCCTCGGCGGCCATGGCCGCCCCTTGAGTCAGGTGCGGCGGCACGACGTGGGCGGCGTCCCCGCCGATGACGATGCGTCCGCGGTGCCACATCGGCGGGACGAGCAGCGGTTCCAGCGGGCTGTAGACGATGTCGTCGCTCGGTCCGATCGCGTCCCTGGCGGCACCGACGTAGCCGCCGTAGTCGGCGAGCCGCTCCTGAAGCTGGGCCCTTAGCGTCTCGGGCGGGAACCACGCGCCGGGTTTCTCGGCGCGGATATGGAAGAGATACAGGCTGTCCTGGCTGAGCGGGATCGCCCCGGTCTTGCTTCCGACGGAGTGCAGGAACTCCATGGAGCGGACGTAGTCGGGCCGGTGCGCCTTGACTCGCCAGGCACCGTAACCAAGGGCGCGCGGTTCGAAGGCGGTGCCGAACAGGTGCTGGCGGGTGGTCGAGCGTATGCCGTCAAAGCCGGCGACCAAGTCGAAGCGGTCGCTGCTGCCATCGGTGAAGGTGACCGTGACCGCATGACCTTCGTCGACTAGTGAATCCGCGGTGGTGTCCAGCCGCACCGGTACGCCGGCCGCCAGCGCGTGCCTGTGCAGTATCGCGTGGAGCTCGGAACGCTGAAGCGCGCAGAATGCCGGCGTGACGCTGTCGCCCAGCAGGAACTCGTGCGTCACCCGGCGCTCGCGGTCCTGGTCGGCCAGCAGCATCGAGTCGTAGGCGAAGCCGGCTTCCAGGACCTCATCGAGGACGCCGAGCCTGCGGTACACCCGTAGTGCGTTGGCGGGCTGACCGAGACCAAGGCTGGCGGTGCTGAACGCGGCGCGTCGTTCGACGACGGTGACTTCGATCCCGCGGGCGGCGAACGCATTCCCGGCGACGAGCCCGCCGACTCCGGCCCCGATCACGAGTACCCGCTTCAGCTCGGTGCCGGTCGAGGTGGTGGTGTCATGGCGCTGGATGGTCAAGGCAGTGCCTGCTCCTCATCGGTGGACGGCTCGGTCCGGCGACCATACACCGCTAAAGCTCGGATTTGCAACGTAGCAAAATAATGCGTCTGTTCAGCCGCGGTGATCGCTTGCCGGGTCAGGCGGAAGCGGTCGACTCCCGGATCTGCAGCGAGAAGTCCGCTACTACGCGGCGCGGTACCGCATCCGGGGTGGATGTCCGGCGAAGCAGGAGTTCAACGGCAGTCGCCGCGAGTCCGCGGATATCCACGGCCACGGTCGTGAGCGGCGGCGTGGTGTAGGCCGCTTCGTCGATGTCGTCGAATCCGCTCACCGAGATCTCTTCGGGGACGGCGACACCCTGGCGCTGGGCCTCGCGAAGTGCGCCGATGGCGAGTTCGTCGTTCATCGCGAACACCGCGTCAGGCCGGGTGGGCGACGCGAGGAGGCCGGCCATGGCCCGCTTTCCTTCGGCCATGGACCAGGTGGTGGTGGCAGCGGCGAGTTCGGCGAGCACCGGCAGTCCCGCCTCGCGCAGGGCGGCCAGGTAGCCGTCGTAACGCTGGGCGCCGCCGCGCGCCGCGAGACCGTTTGTCCCGATGATGGCGATGCGTCGGCGTCCTAGTCCGGTGAGGTGCCGAACCATCGCCAGCCCAGCGTCGTAATTCGGCAAGCCGGTCGAATCGATGTCGTTGGTGGGGGACTCGAGCCCACGGCGACCACCGGGAAGTCCAGCCTGCGCTGCTTGAAGTCGGCCGCCTGCAGATCCGCGACGAAGATGATCGCACCGTCCGTGCGCTGGCTCCCGCCGCCTTGCAATCCGCGCAGCTCGTTGTCCCGCCGCCCGTGCGTGAGCTCGATCAAGACCGTCAGCGAGCGCCGTTCTGCCTCGATCACGACGTTTTCCGCCAGCTGGGCGAAGTACGAGGAGGTCAGGTCCGGCAGCAGCAGCCTGACCTGGCCGGTGCGGCCGGTGCGCAGGCTGCGTGCACTCGAGTTGGGTTCGTACCCGAGTTGCTGGATGGCAGCCAGAACCTTGGCCCGGGTCTCCGGGCGCACGTGGATGAAATCGTTGACGACGTTGGAGACCGTGCGCTGGGAGACGCCGGCGTGCTGCGCAACGTCTCGCATCGAGACAGCCACTCTGGTCCTTCCTCGGGCGCTTTGTCGAAAAGACCATACCAGCGAGAACCTTCGTTTGCTACGTTGCAAAAACCATCTGGAACATGTCTACTAGTGCTCAGCGCGTCCCTCGCTGGTCACGCGACTGCTGTCCAACCTCAACTGGAGCTTGCATGCACTTCCTTCTCGACGGCGATCCCGGCCATGACGACATGCTGACGATCTTCCTGGCGGCCAAGCATGTAGACGTCATCGGGGTCACCACGGTCTACGGGAACAGCTCGCTGGAGAACACCACCCGCAACGCCCTGAAGTGCATGGAACTCGGCGGCCTGCAGCACATCCCGGTGGCCGCGGGCATGTCCCGGCCGTTCGTCGGCGAACCGACCTACCCGGTCGAGATCCACGGAGAGTCAGGTCTCGACGGGGCCGATCTTCCCGATCCCGTCATCCAGACGGTGCCGACCCATGCCGTCGACTTCATCATCGAGGCCAGTAAGAAGTACGACGACCTGGTCATTGTCGCTACGGCGGCGTTGACCAACGTCGCGTCGGCGATTATCAAGGACCCGACGATCACCCAGCGGCTGAAGTGCATCTCGCTCATGGGCGGCTCGACGACCGGCGGCAATCAGACCCCGGCGGCCGAACTGAACATCTGGCTCGACCCAGAGGCCGCCGACGTGGTCTTCACCAGCGGTGTACCGCTGAAGATGTTCGGGCTTAACGTGACCCGCCAGGCGAGCGCCACCCGGGCCGAGATCGACCGCATCCGTAGCATCGGCACGCCGTTCGCTCATACCGTGGCCGATCTGGTCGAGTTCTACCGCGCGTCGCTGGAGAACGTGTTCGGGCTGGCCGGTGCCTCGCTCCATGACCCGCTCGCCGTCGCGGTGTTCATCAAGCCCGACCTGTTCGAGCTCAAGCCGATGCACGTCGAAATCGAGCTGCACGGCGCGGTAACCCGTGGCATGACCGTCTGCGACGACCGCCACGCGACCCGCACCGGCGCCGACATCGGCGGAAACAACCCGGACAAGCGCGGTAAGGCAGCCAACTGCGAGGTCGCGGTCGCGATGGACGTCCCGGGGTTCTTCGACCTGCTCTACAAGGCATTGGCGCAGTACTGATGTTGTCGATACGCGCTGCTCTGGCCCGGTCTCCTCGGCTGCCCTTCGAGGTCGAGGCCGTGACCATCGACGCGCCCAGGCCGACCGAGGTCCTCGTGCGATTCACGGCCAGCGGCATCTGCCATACGGACCTGACCGGCAAGGCGAGCTGGCCGGCCGCGCAGACCCCGATGGTGTTCGGTCACGAGGGCGCGGGGGTGGTCGAGGCACTCGGATCCGCGGTGAGCCAGCTCCGGGTGGGCGACACCGTGGTGGCCAGCTTCCGAAGCTGCCGCGAATGCGACTACTGCCGCGACGGGATACTGCCGTACTGCGAACTGCACGGCTACCTCAACTTCCGCGGCTCGCGAGCCGACGGCTCGACCTCTCTCGGCTTGTCTGGAACGCGGGTTCACTCCGGCTTCTTCGGTCAATCGAGCTTTGCGACGCATGCCCTGGTCGAGGCGGAAAGCCTCATCCGGGTCGACGAGCGCATGCCGTTCCATCTCGCCGCGCCCCTCGGCTGCGGGATTCAGACCGGAGCGGGAACGGTGTTCAACGTCCTGCGTCCGGGTCCCGACTCGGTCTTGGCCGTCTTCGGTGCCGGTGGAGTCGGGATGGCGGCAGTCCTGGCGGCACGGACGCTCAACGTGCGCGACGTGATCGTCGTCGACCCGGTTGAGTCACGCCGCAAGCTCGCGATGGACCTCGGCGCAACCGGTGCCCGGCACCCGGACGAGCTCAGCCTCGGACCCCGGATCGGGGCGACGCACGCCCTTGTCTCGACGGACGCGCCGCGAGCACTGGACCAGGCGCTGCGTGCACTGCGCAAGACCGGCGTGGTGGCCACGGTATCCGCGACAGGCTTCAACGAGGCGCTGGCGGAGCTCGCCTTCGGCGCCCCCGGGGGACGGACGACCCCTGCTCAGGTGGAGGTGGACGCCGTCGAGCTCATCGGCAGCGGACGCACCCTTCACGGCGTCATCCAGGGGAACTCCAATCCCTCCGAGCTCATCCCTCACCTGGCCGAGCTGCACCTGACCGGGCGTTTTCCAATTGACCGGATCGTCACCACCTACGCGTTCGATGAGATCAACGACGCCATCGCCGATGTCGAATCTGGGACGGCCATCAAGGCTGTCGTCTTGATGTAGCCAGCCGGAGAGACACGATGACCTTTGAAAACGGGGCCGGCTCAGGCCGCGAGGCCGCAGTGAGCAGTGCCGCAGCGAACAACGCCGACAACCTCCTCGCCGAGTACGCAGCGATCTACGGGATCGGTGTCTGCGATCTGTCCGAGGCCGAACGCGCGGTCGTGCTGAGCGCGGCCGACGACTATGAATCGGATCGCCACGGCGCATTCGAGATCCGGCCGGAACGCACCGCGGTGATCGTCATCGACATGCAAGAAGACTTCGTCCGCCCGAGCAGTCCCATGTGGGTTCCCCAAGCCGAGCGGATGATCCCCGCCCTCCGGCACCTGCTGCGAACGGCTCGCGCGCACGGCAGCCCGGTCCTGTTCACCGCGGCGAACTATCTGCCCCGGCATCCCAACGACACCAGCCTGTATTGCGCGCCCATCGCCCGCGGGCAGCTCCGCCAGGGCTCCGCTGGCGTCGAAATAGCCGCCGGTCTTGTCCAGCCCGGTGACTACGTGCTGCGCACGAAGCACACCTACGACGCGTTCTTCGGGACGGAACTCGACCCCCGCCTGCGGGCGGCCGACGCATCGACCGTGATCATCACGGGCACTCTTACCAACTACTGCTGTGAGGCCACTGCTCGCGCTGCCTTCGACCGTGGTTACCACGTCGTCTTCGCGAGTGATCTCACGGCAACCGACAGCCCCTCGGGGCACGTGGCGACGCTGCGTACGATGCGCCGCGGCTACGCGCGGGTTATGCGCGGCGACGACATCGAACGGGCGCTCAGCTCGGGTGACGAGCTCCATCGGAACGCTTGCCCGTGATGGCTTTCGCCATCTCATCAAACAACCACACCCATAGAAGAGACAGAACGGCAGGAAGGTGACTTTCAGATGAAGGTTTCTCTCAGATCCGGGGCGACCGCGGCCGTGGTGGTCGCGGCCGCGCTGGCGGCGGCTGCCTGCAGCTCGACCAGTAGTTCTTCGAGCGCAACGGGATCAGCCGCTTCCAGTAACGGGACAAGCAGCGCTTCCAGCGGCAGCGCTTCCAGCGCCAGCGCGCCGAGTGTGGCGTTCATGATTCCGGGATCACTGGGCGATCTCGGCTTCTTCGACAGTGCCAACGCGGGGCTGAAGAAGGCGAGCGCTCTGGGCGTGACGGACTACAAGGTGGTGGAAAGCGGCGCGAACGACACCTCGGCCTGGCTGTCGAACCTGCAGAACCTCAGCGACACGAGTCAGTACAAGATCATTGTGACCGGATCGGCCACAGTTGCCGACCAGCTGACTCAGGTGGCCAAGCAGTACTCCGGCCAGAAGTACATCATGTTCGATGATGCGGTCAGCCTGCCGAACGTCGCCAGCATCACGTTCCGGCAGAACGACGGAGCCTTCCTGGCCGGCGTGCTGGCGGCACTGGCCAGCGCGGACAAGGCGGACTTCCCGCTCTCGGCCGGCGCCAAGAACGTCGGCATCGTCGGTGGCGAGAACATCCCGGTCATCCAGGACTTCGTGGTCGGGTTCCAAGCGGGCGTCAAGCTCGTCGACCCGTCGATCAAGGTGCAGACGAGCTATGTCGGAAGCTTCACCGATTCGCAGACCGGATACAACCAGGCGGTCTCGATGTACGCCAACGGTGCCGATGTCGTCTTCGCCGCGGCTGGCGGCTCGGGACTCGGGGTTCTCAAGGCCGCCCACGACAAGAACAAGTACGCGATCGGGGTCGACTCCGACCAGAACAACCTCTACCCGAAGAACGTCCTGGCGAGCGACCTGAAGAACGTGGGGAGCGCGCTGTACGACTTGATCCAGCGGTACGAGGCCGGGCAGCTCGATTTCGGCCAGACGTACGTCTTCGGGCTACAGAACAACGGCGTCGAACTGACCCTTAACAACTCGCTCGTTCCCGCCGCCGTGTCGACCAAGATCGACGGATACGCCGAGCAGGTCACGTCCGGGCGGGTGACCGTGCCGTGCGTGAACCCGTACTGCGCCGCCGCCTCATCGTGACGACGACAGCAACTGGAAGAGCCCGTAACCGTCGCCGGTAGAGGTGAACAGACGACATGACGATGACCGGCCAGCCGGCCCACCCAGCCGCACTCGAACTGCGCGATTTGACCAAGGTATTTGGCGACTTCGTGGCGGACGATCATGTATCTCTCCGGGTCGAGCACGGCGAGATCCATGCTCTCGTCGGTGAGAACGGCGCCGGCAAGACCACCCTGATGAACATGTGCTTCGGCATGCTGCAGCCGACATCGGGTGAGATCTTCGTCGAGGGCGAGCGGGTGGTGATGACCGGCCCGGCCGTGGCCCGTCGCCATGGGATCGGGATGGTGCACCAGCACTTCAAGCTGGTGCCCTCCCTCACGGTGGCCGAGAACGTCTTTCTCGGCGACGAACTGGTGACCCGCCGTCGTTCGCTTGACCAGAAGCGGATGGTCGCGGATCTGGCAGAAGTGTCGGCCCGTTACGGACTGCTGGTCGACCCGCGGAAGCGGGTCAGCGAGCTCTCCGCCTCCATGCGGCAGCGGGTGGAGATCCTGAAGGCGCTGTACTTCGATGCGAAGGTGCTCGTCCTGGACGAGCCGACCGCCGTGCTGACCCCCCAGGAGAGCGAGAGCCTGTTCGGGGTCCTGCGCGAGTTGGCTGCCGCCGGCCGGTCCGCGATCCTCATCACGCATAAGTTGCAAGAGGTCAAGGCCGTATCGGACCGCTTTACGGTGATGCGGCGCGGGCGCCGGATCACCACGGACGAGACAAGCCGGTTCTCCGAGCGCCAGATCGCCGAGCTGATGGTGGGCCGGGAGGTCAGCCTCAGCCGGACCGAGAGCATCCCCGCGTCCCGGGTGACGGCACCCGCGGTGCTCACCTGCACCAACCTGGTCGTGCACGACAGCACCGGCCGTTCGGCGGTCGACCAGGTGTCCTTCGACCTGCGCGCTGGCGAGATCACCGGGATCGCCGGCGTCGAGGGCAACGGCCAGACCGAGCTGGTCGAATCCCTGGCCGGACTCTTGCCTTCGGCAGCGGGACAGGTCCAACTTGGCCAGCGCACCATCACCCACGCCTCGCCTGCCAGGCGCCGCGCCCTGGGCCTGGCCCACGTACCGGAAGACAGGCTGGCATCGGGTGTATCGGCGGCAAGCTCGGTCCAGGACAACGTCGCGGGCGGCTACCTGCGGTCAAACCTGTTCGCCGCCGGCCTTCTGCGCGGGCGGCTCCTGTCCGCCTGGGTCAGGCAGCTGATCAGGCATTACGACGTCCGCGGGGCAGACCCCACGACACCGGTCGGCGCGCTGTCCGGCGGCAACATGCAGAAGGTCGTCATCGCCCGCGAGCTGGAGTCCGATCCGGAGGTCCTGCTGGCTGCCCAGCCAACCCGGGGCATCGACATCGGTGCCACCGAGTTCGTGCACCGGCAACTGCGCGAACACCGTGACCGCGGGGCCGGGGTGCTGCTCGTCTCGGCCGATCTCGGTGAGCTGCTGGCCGTGTGCGACCGGATACTGGTTATCTGCCGAGGGAAGATCATCGGTGCGTTCGCTCCGGACGAGGACCTGATCCCGCAGATCGGCCTGGCGATGGCCGGCGTGCTCGAACCCGGAGCGGACACGATGTCGGCCGGACCGGCGGAAAGTCCGCGTGTCGATCAAGCGCCGCACGATCAGCGTCGTATCGAAGTCAGCAGCCACCCGGGTGAGCGGCTTGCCCCGGCGTCCTCCGGCATCAGGCGCCTGCGCCCGGACGTTTTCCGCTGGGATGCGCTGGTCGCCGGGTTCAGCCAGTCGACAATCGCGGTGGCGATCGCCCTGGCGATCGGAATGGCAATCATTTTCGGCCTGGGGGATAACCCCTTTACCGCCTACCACAGCCTGATTACCGGAAGCTTCACCTCACGCAACAGCCTGAGCGGCCTCATTGCGCAGGTCACTCCGGTGCTGCTGGTGGCGGTGTCGGTCTACGTCTCCTTCCGGGCCGGCGTACTCAACATCGGCGCCGAAGGACAGATGTACGTCGGCGGATTCACCGGAACGCTGATAGCCCTCTACACCGGATCCCTGCCGGGATGGCTGATCATTGTGCTGTCCATCGGCGGGGGCGCCCTGGGCGGCGCGCTCTGGGGCCTTGTCCCGGGCCTGCTCAATGCCTACGCCAGAGTGGATATCCTGGTCACCACGCTGATGTTCAATTACATCGGCATCCAGCTGACCACCTATTTCGTCGACGGGCCGTTCAAGGACCCGACGGCCGGCGTCCCTTCCACGAATCAGATTCCCGCTCAAGCCCATCTGGGGAGCGTCCTGGGTCCGGGCGGCGGGAATATCGGGATCTTCATCGGTCTCGTGGCACTGGTGGTCGCGGCGGTGGCCATTCTGCGCACGAGATGGGGTCTAGAGGCCCGGTTCGTCGGTGACAACCGGAGCTTTGCCCGCTACCTGGGCATCGATGTCCGGGTCAAGGTCCTTCAGGTCATGATGGTCTCGGGCGCGGTTGCCGGCATCGCGGGCGTGGTCGCGGCGCTGGGCACGCAGTACGCGTTCACCACGACGTTCTCGCCCGGCTACGGCTTCATGGGACTGACTGTCGCCCTGCTGGGCCGGCTGCGACCGGTCGGCATCGCGGTCGCCGCATTGTTCTACGGGGCACTTGAGTACGGATCGTCCATCATGCAACTCAACACGAATGTCCCGCTCTCACTGGTCAACGTGCTTGAAGGCATCATCATCGTGTTGATGACGGCGTCGGCTCTGGCCGTCCACCGGCGCACCCGAGGGCGTTCACTCGATCCAGGACCCGCGGTCAGGGCAGCCGATGGTGCTGACCAGGCGCGTGAGGTAACGCGATGAGCCAGGTATTCTCCAACGCCTTCCTGTTCGCGGCCGTGCTGCAGACGGCGCCCCTGTTGCTGGCCGCCCTTGGCGGCATGTTCAGCCAGCAGGCCAGCGTTCTCAATATCGCGCTCGACGGCATGATGCTGCTCGGCGCGTTCGTCAGCGTCTCGGTGGGCGGCGCTACCCACAGCGCGGCGCTGGCGGTGCTGGCCGCGATGGCCGCCAGCGTCGTCGTCGCGCTGATCTTCGCTGTTACGACGCTCTATCTGGGCGGGAACGTAGTGGTGGTCGGCATCGGCATCGGTACCTTGATGGCAGGCCTCACCGTGCTCTTGCTTTCCACGCTCTACGGCAACGAGGGCTACTACTCGCCGCAGAACCCGCCTCAGCTCTGGAAGATCCATCTTGGGTTCCTGTCCCATGTGTGGATCCTCGGCCCTGCGTTCGAAGGGCAGTCGGTTCTCGTGCTCGTGGCCCTGTTGCTGATTCCGGTCAGCTGGTGGGTGCTCTACCGGACCCGCTACGGCCTGCGAGTCCGCGCGGTTGGCGAGGAGGAGTCGGCTGCGGCAGCGGCTGGCCTGCATCCGCGTACCGTCAAGCTGTCCACCATCTTGATATCGGGTGCGCTCTGCGGCCTCGCGGGCGCACAGCTGGCGATGGCGACCCTAGGTCAGTTCACCGCCAACATGACCGCCGGCCGCGGCTACATCGCGCTGGCCGCGATCTTCGCGGGCGCCGCCCGGCCGATCGGAACCGCCGTCGCCTGCCTGGTGTTCGGCCTAGTCAGCTCGCTGGCCAATCAACTGCAGCTAGAGCATTACAACACGGACATCATGCTCATGTTGCCCTACGTGGTGACGGTCGTCGTGCTGCTCGGCCGACCGGTCCTCCACCTTGTCCGCCAGCGGCGCCGGGAGCGGCAAGGCGCGCTCATCACGTGAACTGCCCGATTCACTACCTGTAGGAGGCTGGGTGCGCGAGTACCAGCAGTACATCGGTGGCCAATGGGCCGGGTCCGACCGGCTGTTTGATGATCTGGACCCCTACCGGGGCACCGTGATGGCCCGCGTTCCGGCTGGGACGAGGGCAGACGCGGCCCGCGCGATCGACGCCGCGGCGGCGGCGTTCCCTGACTGGGCTGACCTGCCCCCGGCGGAGAAGCAGATCATGTTCCTGCGCGCCGCGGACATCGTCGAGCGCAGCAGAGACGAGATCACCGGGCTGCTTGCGGAAGAGACCGGGGCGGCGGGCGCGTTTGCGAACTTTCAGGTGCTCACCGCGATCCGGCTGCTGCGCCAGGCGTCGAACTGGGGTTACCTGCCGGCCGGGGAGGTGATCCGCTCAGATGTCCCGGACACCTTCTCGCTCGCGCTGCGGCGTCCGCTGGGGGTGGTCGCGGGGATTTCGCCGTGGAACGGCGCGCACGTGCTGGCGTGGCGCACCGTGGTCAACCCGCTGGCGTTCGGCAACACCGTTGTCCTCAAGCCCTC
This sequence comes from uncultured Actinomycetota bacterium, assembly GCA_963785645.1. Classification (GTDB taxonomy): domain Bacteria; phylum Actinomycetota; class Actinomycetes; order Streptosporangiales; family Streptosporangiaceae; genus Trebonia. The sequence goes on along the minus strand of CAWAWG010000006.1, from coordinate 44,498 downwards.
GGAGGAGGCGCCGGTGTCGGCCGGGCTGATGATCGCGGAGATCATGGCCGAGGCCGGGTTCCCGTCCGGGGTCATCAACGTGGTCACGCACGCCCCCGGCGAGGCTGTCCCGATCGCGGATGAGTTCTTCGAGCGGCCCGAGGTCCGGTGCATCAACTTCACCGGATCCTCGGCCACCGGCCGCATCCTCGCCGAGCGCGCCGGGCGCGCACTCAAGCGTTGCGTGCTCGAGCTCGGCGGGTACAACCCGCTGATCGTGCTCGCGGACGCCGACCTCGATTACGCGGTCGAGGCCGCCGCGTTCGCCGCGTTCTTCCACTCGGGACAGATCTGCATGAACGCCCGCAAGGTCCTCATCGAGCGCCCGGTCTACGACGAGTTCACCGATCGGCTTGCCGCCCGTGCCCGGGCGCTGCCGACGGGGGATCCCGCCGATGCCGGCACGGTCATCGGGCCGCTGATTACCCCGGCGGCGCTGAGCCGGGTTGCCCGCGACGTCGATGAGGCGGTAGCCGCCGGCGCCAGGATCCTGGTCGGTGGCACCACCGCGGGCTCCTGCTACCTGCCGACCGTCCTCACCGACGTTCCGGACGGTGCCCGCATCCACTTCGAGGAGACCTTCGGCCCGGTCCTGGTGGCCCAGCCCGTGGCCGATGCCGATGAGGCGGTGGCCATCGCCAACGCCACCCGCTACGGGCTGTCCGCCGGGCTGATCACCCGTGACACCAATCGCGGCTTCGCGCTCGCCCGCCGCATAGACGCCGGGGCGGTCCACGTCAACGACCAGACCATCGCCGACGAGCCCCAGCTTCCGCTCGGCGGCACCAAGGACAGCGGCTGGGGCCGCTCCGGTCCGCACTCCATGGCCGACTTCACCGAACTCCAGTGGATCACCACCAGAACGGCACCGGGCACCTACCCCATCTGACCCCTCGACAGCCGGCCTTGGGCATCCCACGATCCGGCATGTCGGGCGCTGGCGCGCCGCGACATGCCGGATATTTCATGAAATCGACGCGCGGCTCTCAGCGATCCAAAAAGATAGTGGATACCTGAACGTGCCCTGGCGCAATGCCAGGAACTTGGGAAGCCGCTGTGACTGGTGATGAAGCTTGTCCTCCCCGGTCAGGGCGTCGGCGGCGGCGTCGGCGGACATAGGGCCATTTCGTGTTCGAAAAATCATGCCAAAACGGGCATCTACTCGTCAGTACTGGCCCTATGCCGCTGGTAACCGGAGAGCATGCCCCGGGACGCCCGCGGGCAGGCCTCCGAACCGACCCCTTAGCTCCCTAGCGTTGTGCCCTGGCGTGTACAACCATCCACCATCTTTGCCTAGGCCCTCCCGGGCCGCGGCGGCGGCCGGACATCTCGGACAAAACGCGTCGGCGGCGGGAGCGGCAGGCGCTGGGTGAGTCGCTTGACTTGCCGTCAGGCGGACTGGGCGTCTGGTGCGCCTGGCCTGGGCGGGGATCCGCGCCGCGGACCAGCAGCGGACGATGTCGCGCATGGAGAGCAGGCCGATTACCTCGTGTCCCTCCACGACCACGAGGTGCCGGAAGCCGCCCCGCACCATGGCCGCGGCGGCGCCCTCCATGGTCCAGTTGCGCGCCGCGAAGACGACGTCCTGCGTGCAGTGATCGGCGGCGACCTCGGTGTCCGGGCTCTCGTCGGCCGCGATCGACTTGAGTATGTCCCGCTCCGTCAGGATCCCGACTCCGGCGTGCTCTGGGTTCACCACGACGGCGGCGCCGACCTGGCGGGCGGCCATCATCCGGGCTGCCTCACGCAGCGTGTGAGCCGGTCCGATGGTGAGGACCAGCGGGGACATTCCGTCTTCGACCTTCATGGTGCGCCACCCCCAGGGCAGGGTACGGGCATCGGCAGACGAGGCCTGTGAATTGCTGGCATACCCGTTCTCGGGCGACAAAACACCCCAGAAACCGTGGCCTTCCGCGACGCCCGCGGCGAGACCAGTCGGTCACGGCCGCGATGCCGGGACATCCAGCCAGGCGGACAGGCGTTTCAGGAAGGTGGCACCCACCGGGAGCTGCGGGTCAAGTACCGCCAGCTGAAACCCGTGCGGCATGCCCTCGTAGACATCCAGCGTGACCGCCACGCCTGCCTCGGCTGCCGCCTCGGCGTAGTTCCTTGAGTCGTCAAGCAGAGCCTCGTCGGCGCCGGCCACCAGGAGCATGCGCGGCAGGCCCGCCAGGTCGCCGTGGACGGGCGACTGCGGCGCCCGGTCGTTCCGCTGCCCGTTCAGGTACTGACCGACAACGCGCTCAAGCTCCTCCCGGTCGATGATGTCCCGGCCCGCCGGGGCGTCGATCGACCGGTTGGTCAGCGTGAAGTCCGCGAGCGGCGAGACCGGTACCACCGCGCCCGGGAGCGGCACGCCCGCCGCCCGCAGCGTGAGCAGGCTCTCAAGCACGAGCGTCGCGCCCGCCGACTCGCCGAACAGCACCGTCCGTTCGGCCGGCACGCCCTCCGCGAGCAGCGCGCGGTAGGTGGCGACCACCTCGTCGTGCGCGACCGGGAAGGGGTGCTCGGGGGCCAGGGAGTAGTCCACGCTGAACGCCGGGCGGCCTGCCGCCTGCGACACGTGGTAGGCCATCAGGTGTTCGCGCCCGGGGTTGCTGCGGGAGAAGCCGCCGCCGTGCACGTACAGCACGACGCCCGCCTCCCGCGGTGCCCGGCCGGAGGCATCCGCCCAGCGGCCAGGCGCCGGCAGCGCGAACGGCTCGACGGTGCCCGCCCCCGGCGGCAGCCGGGGCGGGTCAGCGCTGCGGCCGGTAATCGCGACGATCACCGTGTCGAAGGTGTCGGGACTGGTCACGCGGTTGGTCGTCAAGCAATTCGGCACGTTAAATGGTACTGAATCTCCGATACCGGGCGCCGGCGGCGATCCGGGAGAGTCCGCCTCTCCCGGATCGGCCATCCGTCACAGCCGGCGCAGGATGTTCTGCCGGGCGAGTTCGACCAGATCATCTCCCCGGCCGGAGATGATCATCCGCCCGGCGAAGAGACTGACGCCCTTGACCTGACTGCGCGTCACATGCGGCGGCACGGAGAGTTCCTGCCGCGATGGTGAGCACGTCGACAAGGGCAGGCCCGTCGTGCTCGAACGCCGCCTTCAGCGCGGGCCCGAGCTCGTCCGGCCGCTCCACCCGCGCGCCGTAGAGGCCCAGGGCCCGGGCGACCTCGGCGAAGTCGGGGTTGTGGAGGTCCGTACCGAACGTCGGGATGCCCGCCGACATCATCTCAAGTTCGACGAACGCGAGTGCGCTGTTGTCGAAGACGATGATCTTGACCGGCAGGTTATGCTGGCGCAGCGTGATCAGGTCGCCAAGCAGCATGGCGATGCCGCCGTCGCCGGAGAGCGCGATGACCTGGCGCCCCGGCGAGGCGGCCTGGGCGCCGATCGCCTGGGGCATGGCGTTCGCCATCGATCCGTGGGTGAACGACCCGATCAGCCGCCGACGGCCGTTCATCTCCAGGTACCGCGCGGACCACACCACCGGGGACCCGACATCCGGGATGAAGATGGCGTCGTCGCTCGCGGCCTCGCTCACCGCCTGGGTGAGGTACTGGGGATGCAGCGGGGACCGGTCGTGGTCGGCGCTGGCGAGCTTGTCGAGTTCCCGGCGGGTGTGCACGTAATGCTTGCGCATCTTGCCGAGATGATTGTGTTCGCTGGTGTCCTTGGCCGCCAGCAGCGGGATCATCGCCGCGAGCGTGTCCTTGACCGTCCCGACCAGCGGATGCTCGTACCGCTAGCCGCCGGCCGATCTGCTCGCCGCGGACGTCGACCTGGACCACCGGCACGTCGGCGGGATAGAAGTCCCGGTACGGGAAGTCGGCCCCCAAGATCAGCAGGGCATCGCAGCTTTCCATGGCACGGTAGCCGGATTCGAAGCCGAGCAGGCCGGTGAGGCCCACGTCGAAGGGATTCTCGTACTCGACGTGCTCCTTACCGCGCAGGGTGTGCACGATCGGCGCCTGCAGCACGCCGGGCCGTCTCTATCAGCTCAGGGTGCGCCCCCGCGCAGCCGGCGCCGGCCAGGATCGTGACCCGTTCCGAGGCGTTGAGCAGTGCCGCGGCCTCCACCAGCTCGCCCGCCCCGGGTGGCTGACGTTGGCCGTCGGCCAGACGGCGGACACCTCCTGATCCCCGGATGTGGCCTCGAGCAGGACATCGCCCGGGATCACCAGGACCGCGACCCCGCCGCGGCTGACCGCGGTGCGCATGGCGATACGCAAGACGTGCGGCAGCTGCTCGGCGCTGCTCACCAGCTCGCAGTAGACGCTGCACTCACGGAACAGTTCCTGCGGGTGCGTCTCCTGGAAATACCCGCTGCCGATCTCGTGGCTGGGGATCTGAGCGGCGATCACCAGGACCGGAACGCGGCTGCGGTGCGCATCGAACAGGCCGTTGACCAGGTGCGTGTTCCCCGGGCCGCAGCTCGCGGCGCACACCGCGAGCTCTCCGCTCAGCGTCGCTTCCGCCGTCGCGGCGAAGGCGGCGGCCTCCTCGTGCCGCACGTGCAGCCACTGGATGTCCCCGTCACGCCGCAGCGCGTCGGTGAAGCCGTTCAGCGAGTCTCCCGGCACCCCGTACACGCGGCGGACGCCGCTCGCTTTGAGGTGGGCGACGATCGTTTCCGCGACCGTGCTCACTGCAGGGTCCGCAGGTCGGTGACCGTGTACGCCAGCTCGAAGTGGAAGCCCGCGCCGGAGCGCAACGGTGCCAGGTCGTGCAGTTCCTCGCCGGGCGCCTCGGGGAAGTCGAGCTGGCTGGTACCGGTCCACGCATTCGTGACCGTCTGATCGTCGAACACCGCCATGACCAGTTCGTGCACCGCGGGCTTGTCCTGCTGGCCAGCCGCGAGGCTGGGGAAGTGCCGCAGGTTCACCGTGGGCCGCCCCGCGAGCGAGCTGGTGTCGGTCACCGGCGCCTCCAGCGTGACCACCGCGTTGGCCAGCCGGAGGCCGGCGGTGGCAGCGGTGGCGCCGAACTTTCCGCCGGGGGCGAGGACAGGTGCGGCCTGGTTCGGAGCGGCGAACGTCCTCGTCTGGGCTACGGTGCCCAGCTTCTTCGGGAAGCCCTGGACCCAGCCGCGGGCCATCGCGTGGTCGTTGTCCACGTAGATGTACGGGCACCAGGAGACCGGCGTGTCCTGCCACCGGGCATCGAGCAGGACGAAGAACTCGCGGTACTGGCTGCGCACCGGGTCCAGGTACTCGTCCCGGGAGCCGTTGAACTGCCAGTCGATGAACATGGCGAGGCCGTGCCCGTTGGTTTCCTGGTCGGGCGTGAGGCCCTCGGGAAGGGTCGATGCCGCCGCGACCGGGTTCGTCCAGAACTCCGCGGCGACGATGGTTCCGACATAGTGCCAAGGCGGTTTGGTTGCCAGGTTCGCTATCCCCTTCGGAGACAGCGGCACTGTATAACCCTGAAGCATGGTTGGGTTCCCTCCATAGTCCGGATCGCTGGCGTCCCCAACCGAAGTAGATCGCTATCCCTAGTCACGTACCAGGAGCTACCGCCTATCGGGCCATCGATGGGTTCTATGTGGGATCGGGCCTGGCGGAATACTCCTATTCGGGGAAATTGCCAGCCCAGAGCAGTCAGGACCCCTCGTTCGGAATGATCATTTTTCATTCTCCCGAACGAATCCGTGTTTCACGTCTCACGAAATGTGACCGCTGTATTTCCCCCGGGGGGAACGACCCCCGGGGGACGCCTGACCGTTTTTACCGCCGCCGGGCTAGGCGGCGGTCTTCTTGAAGGCGCCGGATGCTGTTTGGACCTGGGCCTGCTTGACCGGTTTGGGGGTGGACATGACGCACGGGGCCTTGGCGGCGGCGGACTGGGTCGCGGGGACGGATTCCGTCGACGGGATCGATGGCGTCGCGGCCTTGCATTTGGTCGGACCGTGCTTGGCCGGAGGGACGTACAGTGCGCTGTTGAGGTCCTTGATGCTGTAGGTCCGCACGGGGAACAGGACCCGCAGGTCGGGCGGGGCCACTTGCTGCCATAGCCAGGTCAGCGCGCCGGGCAGGGCGGTGGCCCAGCCGTTCGCGGTGTCGGCGACGTTTTTGAGCGTGATGAAGGGGACCTGCTGTATGCGGTCAAGCGCGGTTGTGAACAGCTGCGCGGGCTTGTAGTCCTGCTTGTCGTTGCTGCCGGCCGCGACCCAGAAGGCGGGAACCGGTGAGCTGTCCGGCTTGAGGTTCTCCGCGAGGTAAAGCGGGCTGTAGGCGTTTTCCAGCGGCTGGCTGTGCTTGAGCGCGTCGGCGGCCGGGCCGTCTACCGCCCGGTAGTAGCCGTTGATGATCGCGGCGGCGCCGAAGGAACTGGGATGGCGCAGGGCGAGGTTGGCGGCGCAGAACCCGCCGGACGAGTAGCCTGACACGCTCCACTCGAAGGGATCCGAGCTCGCACGGTAGTGGGCGAGCATGTAGGAGCGCACGTCCTTGTAGACGTACGTCTCGTCCTCGATGTCGGGGCTGTTCACGCAGTCCTGGGCGTCGTGCATCGAGGCGTTGATGGACGGCATGACCAGGATCATGGGTCCGATCAGATGCTTGGCGATGAGCTCGTCCATGACCTGATTGATATGCAGCACCGTGATCCACGCCTTCGGCGACCCGGGGGTGCCGTGGAACAGTTCGACGACCGGGAACCGCACCCGGGCATACTGTTCCTGGCCGTACTGCGGCGGCAGGTACACCAGGGCGGACCGGTCGTAGCCGCTGAGCTTGCCGTCTATGGTGACCCAGCCGATGCGGCCCGAGCCGAGGGCGGTGGACGTGCTGGTCGCCGCGACGGTGCCGAGATTGCCGGCCGCGCTGCCGTGGAAGTCGGAATACAGCTGTCCCCAGGACGTGTAGTAGCCGTAGTAGTAGTTGACCGCCGCGATACCGCCGGTCATCGCCACGATTATCGAAATGGTGCCGCAGAGGATCTTTGCCGGCAGCAGGCGCAGCCGCACGGCGGCCACGATCAAGCCGGCGCTGACGGCGATAAGCATTACGGTCAGCAGCCGGGAGTCAGGCCCGAGCATGTACGCGGCCCGCTTCCGTGGTGAGCAGAACGGTGAGGCAAGGTGTCACGGCAGAAGTCCTTCGGAGCATCCGGTCCAGGCCAGCACGGTATGTGTCGTTGGGCCGTGGCGAGTTGGGCGAACCCAGTGTCACTACCTAAGACGCTTAAAGCGGGATTCCGGTTGCAATCAGCGTTGGGAGCAGCAGCGCGCAGCAAGCGGGTTGCGCCCGATACGGCCCGCTGGTGGCGGATACGTCCGGGAACAGTTGAGTTTAAGCGATGTACGGCTGACTTCGAGGCCAAGCCGCTGAGGCGGAGAAGTTCACCGCGACGGCCCTAACGATCTTCCGCGCCTTAAGCTGCGCCTTTACGGCCAGATGCTGTGCCTTTACGGTCAGCCAGCCGCCCGCCGACGGAAATCGGCGGGCGCCGCAGAGTTTTAAAGTTCCCGTTCCGTAACCGGTGCGTTCAGCCGCCGGCCACCGCGCGCTGGTAGAGGGCCGCCACCGCGTTACCGAACGCCGCCGCGTACGAGACCTGCGGCGTGTCGCCGCCCTGCTCGTAGCCGCCGATCACGCCGATGACGGTGCCGTGGCCGACGGAGGTGTCGGCGAGGAACGGCCCGCCGCTGGTCCCGTCGGTGTAGCCGGCGCAGTCGAATACCAGCTGCGTCGCGCTGAACTTCTTCGCCGTGTTCACGCACGAGATGGGCTCAGCCGCGCCGTCCGGGTAGCCGATCACCTTGACGAGCGCGGGCAGCTTCCAGCCGATGCCGAGTTGCTCGGCGCCGGTTACCTGCTCGATGGGCAGGCCGCGTCCGCCGGACAGCCGCAGGAAGGCGACGTCGTCGTCCGGATTCTGGTCGGACTGCCAGGCCTGGTTGGTGTAGACGGCGCTGACCGTCCAGACGCCGTACGGTTCCTTCCCGTTGGCGTAGCCGGGGATGAACACGACCTGCCCCTGCACGCCGGCCAGGCAGTGCGCGGCGGTGACGGCGAGATCGCCGTGGGCGCTGTGCACGACGCTGGCCGAGCAGAAGTGCGAGCCAAGGGTGCCGCCGCTCTCCGTGAACAGCGCACCCACGGCGGACGTCCCGCCGAAGGACGCGCCCGCGCTCTGCACCGCGGGCGCCGCGGGAGTCGTCAGGGCGTCACGGTGCGGGGCGACCGGCGCGGCGTCGCCCACGTTCGCGGAAATGATCAGCATGACGCCGAAGGCGAAAGTCACGGCGACGAGGACGCGGACCCGTTGGCTCATGCTCCGGGCGCGGCGCGCCATCCATCTCATTCATCCACCTCGTCAGGCCAGCCCGGCGCCCCGCGCCGGGTATCTCCCTTTGTGGCCCGCCCACGTCAAAGGCAACAAACTCAGCTCTAATGCCCAGTTCGTTGCCTCACCGATACCCTGTTGTAATCCTTTAATCGGGGTAACGATAGAGGAAGATCCTTAAAGTTTGCTGAGAATCCGCGTCTGGCACGCGGATCTTTGGCGAGGAGATCTCAAAGGCGGCTGGCGCCCAGCGCATCGACGGGCCGGTCACGGCCCTTGACCCGGATGGCCGTCGGCGGCGAGAAGGAGAAATCCGCCGCCGTCACCTGATGGACGGCGCCCCATGGGATAGCACCGGGACTACCCGACGGCGGGCCAGTATCCGGCGGCGTGCGCCAGCGCGCGGCCTTCGAGAATCGTGACCAGCCGCTGGAACAGCGCGCCCGCCGCCGGGGCGCTCCAGTCGGCGGCGAGCACCTCCCGGGGCAGCCCCGGATCGCGGAAGGGCAGCTTGCGCCAGTGGTCGACGGCGCCGAGGTAGGTGACGAAGGCCTCCTGCGGTGCGATCGCCGCCCGCGCCTCGAGCGTGGCCGCCTCGTCGGCGAAGCGGGCGACGAAGTCCTGGTAGGCATGGTCGATGCCGGCCAGGTCCCAGCTGGAGTACAGCAGCGCGGTGAGGTCCTGCCCGCCGACGTAGTCGCCGACGAAGATGGCGGCGTACTTGTCAAGGCCGAGCTCGGCGATCGCCTGCTCGGCCGCCGGGCGCATCCGCGCGGGCGCGATCCACATCGCGGTGCCGACGTTCCCGAATCCGAGCTGGGTCAGGTGCGCCGCGCAGCTGGTGCCGCTTGGTCCGCTCCGACTCGGGAACCGAGAAGTTGACCACGCACCAGCCGTCGGCGAGGTCGGCGGGCTGCCGGGCGTGCCAGATCATCGTCGTCACCCGCGGCCAGCGTGGCGGCGCGCCAGCGGGGTGAGCGCGTAGCCGCGCGCACCGCCGCGGGTCTCCGCGGCCAGCCAGCCCCGCTGCTTGAGCCGGAACACCGCGGTGCGGACGCTCGGCGCGTCGAGCCCGAACTGGGTCATCAGGTCGACCGTGCCGGCGATCGGCATCCAGTCGCCCATCCGCCGCACGACGGCCCCGAGGAAGCTGACCATGACCGTGCGCGGACCGGCGCGCACCGGCCGCGGCCGCTTCCTCCTCGGGCTTGCTCATCTGTCCCATTGTGCCGGATGCCGCCCCCTTGTACTGGCTGTCCCGGTGCTGGCTGCCCCCGTGCTGGCTGTCCCCGTGCCGGACGGCACGTCAGGCCGTCACCGGGTCCGGTGCGGGTGTCCAGCGCAGGTGGACGGCGGCGGCCGGCGCCTCCGCAGCAGCGACAGCCGCGGCGGCATCTTGTCGGTGCCGCGACGTCGGCGGCTTGCGCCGGCCCGCCTGCCACTGCACGGGCCACCCGCGCGCCGTCGCCCGCGGTAACCCTGCTCGGCCGCCGCGTGCAGCGTCCACTGCGGGTCGTAGAGGTGCGTCCGGCCCAGGGCGCACAGGTCGGCCCGCCCGGCCAGCAGGATCGAGTTCACGTCGTCGTAGCTGGAGATCGCGCCGACCGCGATCACCGCGACGCCGGCCGGCCCGGCGACCTGGTGCCGGATCTTGTCGGCGAACGGCGTCTGGTACGACCGGCCGAACGCCGGCCGCTCGTCCTTGCTGACCTGGCCGGAGGAGACGTCGATCGCCGCGGCGCCGTGCTCGATGAAGGCGCGTGCGATCTCCACCGCGTCATCGTCGGTGTTGCCGTCCGCCACCCAGTCGGTGGCCGAGATCCGCACGGTCACCGGGACGGCGTCGCCGGACCGCGGCCCGGACCGCGTCGAACACCTCGAGCGGGAACCGCAGCCGGTTCTCCAGCGGGCCGCCGTACTCGTCGGTGCGCGTGTTGGACACCGGCGACAGGAAGGAGCGACAGCAGGTAGCCGTGGGCGGCATGCACCTCGATCAGGTCGAAGCCGGCGTCCACCGCGCGCCGGGCGGCGGCGGCGAAGTCGGCGACGACCTCGTCCAGGTCGGCCCGGGTCGCCTCCCGCGGGACGTGGCAGCCCTCGCCGTACGGCAGCGCCGACGGGCCGATGACCTCCCAGTTGCCGTCGGCGAGCGGCTCGTCCATGCCCTCCCACATCAGCTTGGTCGAGCCCTTGCGGCCGGAGTGGCCGAGCTGGACGCCGATCTTGGCGCGCTCGACCGCTGGTGGACGAAGTCGGTGATCGCCGGTCCAGGCGTCGCGCTGCTCGTCGGTCCACAGGCCGGTGCAGCCGGGCGTGATCCGGCCCTCCGGCGACACGCACACCATCTCGGTCATCACCAGGCCCGGCGCCGCCCAGCGCCTTCGAGCCGAGGTGCACGAGATGGAAGTCGTCCGGGCAGCGCCGTCGCCGCGCGCTGTACATGTCCATCGGCGAGACGATGATCCGGTTCTTCAGCTCCAGCGGGCCGATCCGCGACCGGCTGGAACATCGCCGGGGCCGACCTCGGGCGCGCCCTGGCGGTCGGGCGAACTCCGCCTCCACCCGCGCCGCGAACTCCGGGTCGCGCTCCCTGAGGTTCCCGAAGGTGATCCGCCGCGAGCGGGTCAGCAGGTTGAAGACGAACTGCGCCGGGTCCTGCCCGGCGTACATGCCGATGTTCTCGAACCATTCAAGCGACGCCTGCGCCGCCCGCTGGGTCGACTCGACCACCGGCTTGCGCTCCGCCTGGTAGGCCTCGAGCGCCGCCGTCGACCGTCGGCTGCTCGTGCAGGCACGCGGCGAGGGCCAGCGCGTCCTCCATCGCGAGCTTGGTGCCCGAGCCGATCGAGAAGTGCGCCGTGTGGGCCGCGTCGCCGATCAGGACCAGGTTGCCGTCGATGCCACCGCTCGTTGCGGACGGTCCGGAAGCTGAGCCACTTCGAGTTGTTGGTGAGGATCCGGTGCCCGCGCAGCTCGTCGGCGAAGATCTCCCGGATCCGGCTGACCGCGTACTCGTCGCTGACGCCCGGCGGGAAGTCGTCGTGCTCCGTCCGGTCCAGGCCGGCCGCGCGCCAGACGTCCTCGTGCATCTCGACGATGAAGGTCGAGCCGGAGTCGGAGTACGGGTAGCCGTGGATCTGCATGGTGCCCCACTCCGTCTGCTTGACGAAGAACTGGAACGCCTCGAAGACCAGGTCGGTGCCGAGCCAGATGTACTTGTTCGCGCCGCCGGTCCAGCGAGGGCCGGAACGCGTCGGCGTACCGGGCCCGGATCGCCGAGTTGATCCCGTCCGCGGCCGACCACGAGGTCGTGCGTCGCGCGCAGCTCGTCGACGTCCGGCGCCTGCGTGCGGTAGCGGACGTCCACGCCGAGCTCGGCCGCCCGCTCCTGCAGGATCCGCAGCAGCTCCTTGCGGCTCATGGCCGCGAAGCCCTGGCCGCCGACCGTGAAGCGCGTGCCCGTTGAACGTTGATGTCGATGTCGGTCCAGCGCGCGAACCGGCTCTCCATCCGGCGTGGACGACCGGTGTCGGCGCTCTCGATGCCGCCGAGGGTCTCGTCGGAGAACACCACGCCGAAGCCGAACGTGTCGTCGGGGGCGTTGCGCTCCCACACGGTGATCTCGTGGGCCGGGTCGAGCCCCTTCATCAGCGCGGCGAAGTACAGCCCGCCGGGCCCGCCGCCGACGATCGCGATCCTCATGCCGCGACCTCCGCTCGTGCCGGCGGCCGTGCCGGCTCAGCGCTCGAGCTGCCGGCGGAGCAGCGAAGTGCTGCAGCTTGCCGCTGGTATTGCGGGGCAGCGCGTCGACGAAGCGGACCTCGCGCGGGTACTTGTACGGCGCCAGCTGGCCCTTGACGTGGTCCTGGATCTCCCTGGCCTTGGCCGTCGTCGCCGGCCACGCCCTCGCGCAGCACGACGAACGCGCAGACGACCGAGCCGCGTTCCGCGTCCGGGCTCGGCGACCACGGCCGACTCCGCGACGTCGGGGTGCTCGTCGATCGCCGCCTCGACCTCCGGGCCGCCGATGTTGTAGCCCGGAGGAGACGATCATGTTGTCGGTGCGGGCCGGTAGTAGAAGTAGCCGTCCTCGTCGCGGACGAAGGTGTCGCCGGTGACGTTCCAGCCGTTCACCACGTACCCGCGCTGGCGCTCGTCGTCGAGGTAGCGGCAGCCGACCGGGCCGATCACCGCCAGCCGCCCCTCGACGCCGGGGCCGACCTCGTGGCCGGCGGAGTCGAGGATCGTCGCGCGGTAGCCGGGCACCGGCTTGCCGGTCGCGCCCGGGCCGGATGTCGTCGCCCGCCGCGCGAGATGAAGATGTGCAGCATCTCGGTCGCGCCGATGCCGTCGATGACCTTGCAGCCCGATCTCGTCTCGCAGCCGCTGCCAGGTCTGCGGCGGGATGTGCTCGCCCGGCGCTGACCGCCGGTCCGCAGCCGCCGAGCAGGCCGCGCCGGCCTGCCGCGCAGGATCTGCTTGTAGGCGGTGGGCGCGGTGGCGAGCACGGTGACGCCGTGCTCGGCGACCATGTCCGCCAGCTGCGACCGGCGTCGACCGCCTCGGTCAGCAAGGCGCACGCGCCGGCGCGGAGCGGGAAGACCACGAGCATCCCGAGGCCGAACGTGAACGCGAACGGCGCGGTGCAGGCGACCACGTCGTCGGGCTGCAGCCGCAGGATGTGCCTTGCCGAAGGTGTTGTCGATCGACAGCAGGTCACGGTGGAAGTGCGTGGTGATCTTCGGCACGCCGGTGCTGCCGGAGGTCGGGACCGAACAGTGCGACGTCGTCGGCGGCCGGTCGCGCGGCGGTGAAGTCGCCGGGCTTGCCGCCGATCCGGCGCGGTCAGGTCATCGGCGCGCGTCGCCGCCGAACGGCGACGATCTTCAGGCCGGGCGCGATCGTCTCGGCGAGCGCGTCGACGTCGTCGGTGAAGCGGTGGTCGACCAGCGCGATGGCCGGCCTGGTCTTCGCCACGATCGGGGCGAGCTCGCTGGTCCGCAGCGCGGCGAACGTGGTGACCGCGATGCCGCCGGCCTTGAGGACGCCGAGCCAGGCGGCGACCGTCCACGGGTTGTTCGGCGCGCGCAGCAGCACCCGGTTGCCCGGGACCAGGCCGAGGTCCTCGGTCAGCACCCGCGCGACCTGGTTGGCCCGCGTGCGCAGCTCGCCGTAGGTCCACACCGTGCCGTCCGGGGTCCGCAGCGCGGGCCGGTCCGGGCCGTAGGTCGCGGTGGGCACGTCGATGATCTCGGCCGCGGCGTTCAGCCGCTCGGGGTACTTGCAGCAGGTCGGTGCCGAACTCAAGAATCGGCCACTGGGCGGCCGGGGGAAGGTGGTCGCGGGCGAAGGTGTCCGCGTAGCCGGTGCGGGCCAGCGGTGTCCATGGGTTTCCTCCCGGCCGGGTGCGGATCATTCCCTCTTGGACCACGGTGGCCAGGTGACCGCCGTCGGGGGCGAAGAAGCGGCCCGTGGCCAGCCCGCGCCCGCCGGCCGCGGCGACCGCCTGCTGGGCGTACAGCAGCCAGTCGTCGACCCGGCCGGGCCGGTGGAACCACATCGCGTGGTCGAGGCTGGCGGTGACGAGTCCCTCGGCTGCCCAGGGCAGGCCGAGGACGCGCAGCACCGGCTCGAGGATGGTGTAGTCGCAGACATAGGCGAGCGCCGCGACAGTCGCGCTGCGCGCTGGTCAGCCCGTTGACCGCGCGCAGCGCGTCGAACGGCCGGACCCAGACCGCCTGCTGCGGGACCCGGGCCCCGTCCACCGTCAGGTAGACCGGGCCGGGAACGTGGCGCAGGTCGAAGCCGCGGCCCTGCGACCAGTACGCCTTCGACTCGGCCGTCATCGTGCCGCCGTCGCGCCCGGCCAGGTACTGGGCGGCGCTCGGCAGCGTTTCCGGCCCCGGGATGCCGGGCGGGAACTCGGCCGCGTATGCCCCGCCCTGCTCGCCGGCGGCGAAGCTGGCGAGGCAGGCGTACAGGGCCTTGCCGCGCTGGAACGCGCGCACCTGCCTCGTGCTGTACCCGCGCCCGTCGCGCAGCAGCTCGACCTCGTACCGCACCTCGGCGCCGATGTCGGCGGGACGCATGAAGTAGGAGTGCATCGAGTGCAGTGTCTTGCCGTCGTCGACGGTCCGCTGCGCGGCGACCGCCGCCTGGGCGACCAGGTCGCCGCCGTAGGCCTTGGGCCAGGGGCACGGCTGGGTGACGGCGGTGAAGGCGGCGTCGAACACCTCGGGATCGGCCTGCTTGAGCGTGATCGCGTCGGTGAAGATCGCGGAGGAGGGCCCGGTCGCCGGCGTCAGCGCGGTCACGGGCGCTCCAGCCAGTCCGGCAGCTCGCCGTCGCCGACCTGGGCCAGGTTGACCACGATGTTCTCCGGGGTGCGGGCGGTCATCCAGGTCAGCGGCCGCCCGCGGTCGAGGTTGCACTCGACGTGCGGCAGGAACGGCGGCACGAACACCCAGTCGCCTTCCTCGAGGTCGAGGTAGTCGGCGAACTTCTCGCCGAAGTAGATCCGGGCCCGTCCCGACAGCACGTAGCCGCCGGTCTCGGCCTCGCCGTGGTGATGCGGCACCGAGCGGTACCCGGCCTCGTTGCGCACCTGGCCGAACCAGATCCTGGTGGCCGGGGTGTGCTGGGCGCTGACTCCGGAGATGCGGGTGGCGCCATCGGACTGGGCCGTGCCGCCGGGCTCCTGGCCCGCCCGGGTGACCACGGGCACGACCGCGCCGCCGGCGCCGGCGTAGCGCGAGTTGTCGCCGACAAGCACGTACTTGCTGAGGTCAGGTTCCACGCGCCGCTCCCGCCGTATCGCCAGTCATATGTCATTATGACTACGATCGTTGAAGATATGTCAATACCTGTTACGCTGAACCAGGACCTGCAGGCGGCGATCTTAGGAGCGCGGATGACCACTAGCCTGATGCCCGTCCCCGTCAACCCGGGCGTGCTGCCGCCGCCGAGCGGCTACTCGCACGGCACGCTGGCGGGCAACACCCTCTACCTCGGCGGCCAGACCGCGCTCGACGCGGACATGCGGATCGTCCCGGGCGGGATCGTGGCGCAGTTTCGCCAGGCCTTCGGCAACGTGCTCACGGTGCTGCGCGAGGCGGGGGGCATACCCGGGGACCTGGTGAGCATCACGATCTACCTGACCGACATCCCGGACTACCAGGCGCACGGCAAGGAGATCGGCCGGGCCTGGCGGGAACTGGCCGGCCCGGTTTACCCGGCCATGGCGGGGATCGGGACGACCGGTCTCTGGCAGCCGGAGGCGATGATCGAGATACTCGGCGTGGCCGTGATCCCCGATGAACGGCTGGTCTCCCCGCCGTCAGGAAATGCTTAAAAGTCTACGAACGTGGCATAAGTGACATGTCGACCAGGCGGGATGGCCTGGGGTCGCGTTACTTCGCGGGCCTGGTTGCCTGCTCTTCGGCGACACGGTGGTGCGCGACGGCCAGGGACACCTTGTGCTCGGCGACGACATTGACCGCGAGCCGCTGGATTTCGGCGAGTTCGGCATGCAGCTTGCCGACCTCGTGCTGACCCCAGATCGGTGAGCTCACCTGGTGGTGGGTGATCGCGGTCACCATGAGGAACCGCGCGTCACCCGAGTTCAGCCCCTGCTCCAGCCAGTCGGTTCGTTCCATGACCTCACCCGCCCACCCGTCCGCGAACATTGACCGCTCCGGCCGGCACGTGTCACTCCAGCCGGCCGGAGCTCTATCTAGAGTCTGCGCGCCGCGCCCTGGCGGCACATCTCAGTCAGCGTGCGTCGTGCGATCGTGCTAGCTGGCACCCCTGCATTCCGGCTAGCCGGTATTTTCCCTGGTCGATATGCTGGATAGCTTGCCCTCCGGCAGACGATAATCGCAGGGATGACTGAGGAGCGGAGCCGGGTCGCGCTGGCAGACGATGACATCCTGCTGCGCGAGGGACTGGCGAGCTTGCTTGAGCGTTCCGGTTTCGACGTGGTCGGCCAGTGCGGGGATGCCGCGTGCCTGCTTGACGTGGTGCGTCGGCAGCGGCCTGACCTGGTGATCGTGGATATCCGGATGCCGCCGCGGCACAATACCGAGGGCCTGGACGCGGCCCGGGAGATCCGCGCGGAGTTCCCGGACACCGCGATCCTGGTCCTGTCGGCGCACGTCGAGGTCGAGCACGCGATGGATCTGCTGGCCAGCGGCGAGCGCACCGGTTACCTGCTGAAGAGCCGGGTCATCGACGTGGAGGACTTCACCGAGACGCTGCGGCGGCTCATCCGCGGCGGGTCGGCCGTCGATCCGGCCCTGGTCGCCGAGCTGGTCGCGGCCCGGCGGGTTGACGACCCGCTTGACGCCCTGTCGCCGCGGGAGCGTGAAGTGCTCGGGCTCATGGCCGAGGGCCGCTCCAACAGCGCCATCTCGCAGCAGCTGTGGGTAACCGAGGGCACGGTGGAGAAGCATGTGCGGAGCATCCTCATGAAGCTGCGCCTCGAGGAATCGGACGCGGTGCACCGCCGGGTCCTCGCGGTGCTCACCTTCCTCGGTGCCCGCTAGGCTGGGCCTGCTGGACCGGGCCCGCTAAGCCCTGAGCCCGCTAAGCCAAGGACATGCCGAGTATCCGCCTGATCCCCGCCACCGACAGGTCCGACTTCGGCAGGAATCCGGC
The DNA here is from genome assembly GCA_963785645.1 of uncultured Actinomycetota bacterium. GTDB lineage: Bacteria > Actinomycetota > Actinomycetes > Streptosporangiales > Streptosporangiaceae > Trebonia. Next base: position 27,526 of record CAWAWG010000006.1, on the reverse strand, counting down.
CGCGGGACTCTCCGCGATCAGGTCCGCGTAGTCGTCCTCCGCGCCGCTGGACGTCATGATCACGGTGATTCCCTCGCCAACGAGGTCACGGGCCAGGTCGAAGCCGTTCTCCGGGCCGAGCCCGATGTCGACGATGGCGATGTCCGGCCGCAGCGTGTCTGCCTGCATCAGTGCCTCGGCGCTGCACGACGCGGTCCCCGTCACCGTGACACCGTCACGGCTCAGCAGGCTTCGCGCGGTCTCGAGAAAGACCGCGTTGTCGTCTACCAATAGGCACCGCATGATCACATGTTAAGGATGACGCACACGCAGTAGCGACCGCATTGAAGGGAGCCGTAATAGGGCGGTCACGGCTACCTGCCGTCGCCTGCGTCACGGCGGCCTTCACCCGGGCATTCCGGCTAGCAGGTATCGCGGATGGGCGCTCGCCACGTGGTCCGTCACGGCCCGGTCCGGCATCGTAGAACCTGTGAAGCTAGCGCATCGATCGTCGCGGCCATCTGGCTGCCCGGCCAAGAAGCCGCGACGCCAATAACTGGGATTCGCAGCGCCGGAGGACGTCATGTGCAAACACCAACCCCCCTGTCCAGCCGCGGCCGCACCGGACCGCATGGCCGCCCGCGTGGTGGTCACCCATCCCGAGCAGGGGTGGAGCCTACTGTGCAACGGTGTCGTGCTGTTCGACGATGCCGGTGCCCTGCTCCCGGGCGGCCAGCAGGTAGGACCCCGCTCGATGGTCCCGGCCGCTCGCCGTCCGGCCCGGGCGGTGCCGGCGCCCCCCGCGCGGGCGCTCGCCGCCGCGGCCTGATCCTTCGGCAGTCGGCTGAGCGCTGGGTGAGCGCGGTGAACAAGACTGACTTGTACCACTCGGACTGGTCGCGGTGTGCCGACCCCTGGTCCTGCGGCCAAGTTGACCACACGACCGTCACCCCGAAGTGCGGCGCCCTGACGTTGTGCCGGCCCGTCGACTGCGAACTGCCTGCGGGCCATCCGGGACCGCACCTGCCCTCCGTCCCATAATCTTTTGGGCCATTCGGGAATCGCCAGCGACCTGGCCCGGTTCAGCTCCGCGAAATAGGCGGTGGAGCGGCGGTCCCACAGGGACAGCACGACGAGCAGGCCGGCTCCCCACTGAGCCAGGTCGAAGGCAAAGGTCGCGTAGTTCGCGATCCCCCCGGCGTTGCCGCCAAGCAGGGAGATCGTGTTGATGATGAACAGCAGGATCGACGCGGGCCACGCCTTGTTCCAGCCCCGTTTGATCGCTCTGGCCATCCAGAGCCATACGCCGGCCGCCACCAGGCCGGTGAGCACCGTGCCCGCCACGGTCTCGCCGGAGACGGCGCCGTGCAGGTGCAGTGCCACCCGCACGGCGGGCAGCGCGGTCGCGACAGCCGCCCCGACGCGGCCGACGGCGAGCAGGGCGCCCAGGTGCATAAGCCGCACCGCCTGGATGACGGGCTGCGGCGGTACCAGCCGGCTTGGCGTCACCCCCGGCGAAGACGTACCCACGGTCGGCTGCGCACTGCCCGGCGGCGCGGCAGGCACGGGTGTCGGCCCGTAGCCGTTGGTCGCCTCGGCAGGCCGGTACGGTGCCTGGCCCAATGCCGGCCCGGCCGTCATCTCCGCGCGTTCCAGGCAGAACCGGAGGATCTGGTCGAGCTGGGGCCGGTCGGCCGGCTGCTTCGCGAGGCACGGCTCGATCAGCGTGCGGAGCTGCGGCGTGCACCCGTTCAGGTCGGGCGGCTCGTGGACGACGCGGTAGTACACCGCGGCCGGGTGACCGCCGCCGAACGGGGGCCTGCCAAGCGCCGCGTAGGCGGCAAGCGAACCAAGGGCGAAGACGTCGATCATCGGGGTCGCCGGCCCCTCCATGAACTGCTCCGGCGCCATGAACTGCGGAGTTCCCACCGTCATGCCGGTACGGGTCAGCGCGGAGCCCTCGAGCGCCCGGGCGATGCCGAAGTCGATCACCCGTGGCCCGTCCGGCCCGAGCACCACGTTGGACGGCTTCAGGTCACGGTGCACGACGTTGGCGGAATGAATGGCCTGCAAGGCCTCGGCGACCCCGGCGATCAGCCGGAACGCCTCCGCCTCGGGCATCGGGCCGTGAGTGTCCAACACCTGCTGCAGAGACGGTCCGGGCACGTAGGCGGTGGCCAGCCACGGCGGGTCGGCCTCCGGGTCCGCGTCGACCAGTTCGGCGGTGTACAGCCCGCGCACGCGCCGAGCGGCCTGGATCTCCTGGTGAAAGCGGGCCCGGAATTCCTGATCGTGGCTGAGCTCTGGCCGCACCACCTTCAGCGCGACGGGGCGGCCAGCGGGGGTGGACGCCAGGTACACGTTCCCCATTCCGCCGGCGCCGAGGCGGCTGCGCAGGCGATATCGCCCGATCTGTACGGGATCATCGCCAGACAGTGGCTGCATGCCCCCAGCTCCCTTGTCCGTCCCCCCGTCGCACTCCGCCGCCCACACTATCGGGACGGGGTTCGATGCCGTGCCCTTTCTGTCACTGGTTTTGCGAAATGTCAGCTAATCGTCCTGCGCGGACCTTTTGTAGGCAAGCTGCGGGCGGGTCCGATTGGAGACGGGCGGGAAAGGGGTGCGGCGATATGCAGTAAGCCGGATTCGTTCGGGATAATTCAAATATTTATTCCGAACGAATCCGGCTTACTCTTCACGGCATCAATGACCCGTTACCGGGCTGCGCGGCCCGGGCGGCGGGCGAGTCGCGGCGACGGCCGCGGAGCCGCAGTTGCCAGGGCACCACGGCCGACTCCAGCTGGACGGCCAGGTTCATCTTGGAGGCGCCCGCCCGCCGCTGCTCGAACCGGATCGGCACCTCGATCGCGGCCTGGCCCGCTCGCAGCGCCAGCGACTTCGCCTCCACCTGGAAGCTGTATCCGGCGCTCGCGGTCCGGCCGAGGACCGTCTGCCGCAGGACGTCGGCCCGCCACAGGGTGAACCCCGAGGTAACGTCGCGCAGCGGCAGGCCGAGCACGGCCGCCGCGTACCAGTTGGCCCAGGCGGACAGCATCCGCCGGCGGGCCGGCCAGTCCTCGCCCAGCGATCCGCCGCTGACGTACCGGCTGCCGACAACCAGTCCGCAGCCGGTGGCGAGCGCGACCCCCAGCATCGGCAGGGCGGTGTCCGCCGGGTGACTGCCGTCGGAGTCCATCTGGAGCACGTACGCGGCGCCTTCGGCCACCGCCGCGGCCATCCCCGCCGCGTAGGCCCGGCCAAGGCCGTCCTTCTTCTCCCGGTGCAGGACGCTCATCCGGGGCGGGCCGCCGAAGGCCGCCGAATTGGCGCGGGCGGCGAGATCCTCGGCCAGGTCGCCCGTGCCGTCCGGGCTGTTGTCATCCACGATCTTCAGGTGCAGCCGGGACAGCGGAAGGCGCAGGACGCGCTCGCACGTGCCCGCCAGGGCACCGACCTCGTTGTACGTGGGCATGACGACCGTCAGGGGCACATCGGCCCATGGCTGCGGCAGCTCCGGGTGCCTGGCGGCGGTGGAGGTCTGGGACATGAGATCCTCTCCGGTGGCGTTCGGCGTCACGGTGATCAGGCGTTCCGGGCGCATTCGTACAGCGTCTCGGTCCCCGTGCTCCCGGTCGTGCTTGACGCCGAGCTGTAGTCCTTGGCCGGGACCGCGGTGCAGGCGCTGCTCACCCACGAGTCGATCTCCGTGGAGGCGGACCCGCCACCGCCCCCGGCCCCGCCGAAGCCGGCACCGCTGCCGCTGGCGCTGATCAGGAAGAACCTGAGCTGTCCGGTGCTCACCAGGTTCTTGACCTGTGCGAGGGTGGGCTCGGGGACCGTACCGCTGAACCCGCCCATGTCCATGACCTCTTGCCCGGTGGCCAGGATGTACTGTCCGGCTTCCTCCCAGCCGCCCACGGCCATCAGGTAGCTCGCGCCGTCCCGGTGCGCGCTGACGTAGTTGTAGATCTGCCGCTCGGCCGAGGTGAGGGTGGTCGTGGCGCTTATCCCGATCCCGCCGGCCCCGCCGCCGCCACCGCCGCCTCTGGAGAATCCGCCGGCCGCCCGGTCCGCCGCCCGGTGCCGGCCGCCCTGGTGCCGGTCCGGGACCCGGTGCCACCGGGGAACCCGGTGCCGGCCGGCGATCCGGTGGTGCCGCCGTCGGCCGCGCGTTCGATGTACTGCCTGATGACCGCGGACGCCTGCCCGCCGCCCGGCGTGCCGCCCCCGCCGAACCCGCAGGCCGGGCCGGCGCTCGCGTTGAAGGAGCTGCCGCCGTACGCGGTGTCGAGGACCGATGCCGCCCACGCGCCGGGCGCCGCGATCATGGCCGCCACGCCGCCCACCAGGCCCACCGTGACGAGCCGGACGCGGGCCCGGCGGGACAGCAGCGCCACGATCATCACCACGATGGCGAGTACCCCGACGGCCGCCGCCGCGTCTCGTGCCCACGGCAGGAAGCCGGGGTAGTAGTGCCACAGGAACAGCGCCCAGGCCAGTTCGGCCGCCACCGCGGCCGGCAGCACCCAGGCGCGCCAGCCGCCCGCGCGGAACGCCCGCCAGAACATGACGATGCCGGCCGCGGGCAGCGCGGCGAGCGGCGGCGCGAGTGATGACATGTAGGCGGTGTGCGGGATCGTGCTCATCTTGCTGAAGATCAGCCCGTAGGTGACCAGCCAGACGCCCCACATCACGAACCCGGCGCGTACCTGGTCGTCCCGCTTCGCCCGGCGCGTCCAGGCCAGCCCGAAGACCACCGCGAGTACCGCCAGCGGGTACAGCCAGCCGATCTCGGGGCCGTACTCGCTGCCGAGCAGCTTGGTCCAGCCGGTGCCGAAGCTGCTGCCGCCGCCGCCTGAACCGCCGCCGAAGCCGCCGCCCCCGAAGCTGGGGGTCGTGCCTGTCCCGCTCGTACCGGGCGCGCCGCCCGTGCTGGACGTGCCGCTCGTTCCGGAGCCCGGCGCGGTTCCTCCTGGTGCGGTGCCGCCGTTCGGTCCGGTGCCGCTCCCGGGCGCTGCCCCGGCCGCCGCGGGATTCCCGCTGGTCGCACTGGTCCCGGTGCCCCCGGGGTTCGCCTGCTGCCCAGTCGCCCCCGTGGTTGACTGGCTCCCGGTCGGCCGGCTGGCAGCCGTCCGCCCGCCGCCCGCTCCGCTGCTGGTCACGCCAGGCCCAGACGTGACCGCGCCCTTGATATTGATGCCGAACCGCTCAAGCCCGTTGTAGCCGAACACCATGGCAATCGCGCTGTTGTCCGTCGAACCGTCCACGTAGGGCCGGTCGCCGGCCGGAGTGAACGTGTAAAGGGCGATCCACGACAACGACACCGCCAGCATGACGACTCCCGCCACACCGACCTGCCACAGCCGCCTGCGCAGCCCGGTCGGCGCCGCCACCAGGTATCCGATGGCCAGCGCGGGCAGTACCATCCAGGCCTGGAGCATCTTGGCCTGGAAGCCGAGCCCGATCCACACCCCGGCCAGGACGAGCGACCGCAGCCGCGCCTCCATAACGGCCCGCTGGTAGGCGTCGGCCGCCAGCACCAGGCACATCGTCAGTGCCCCGTCCTCCATGCTGTGCCCGAACATCGACGCCGCGATGGGCGTCAGCGTGAATATCCCGGCGGCCAGCAGGCAGCCGGCACCCCCGCCCAGCGGCGCACCACCCGGTACATCACCAGGACGGACACCACGCCCTCGATGACCTGGGGCAGCGCCAGTGACCAGGCGGAGAAGCCGAAGATGCGGGCGGACAGCGCCTGCGGCAGGAACGACCCGGCCAGCTTGTCGATGGTGATCGTGGCGTTCGGGTCGAAGGCGCCGTAGAAGAACGCCTTCCAGCTTTCCGACATGCTCTTGACCGCGACCGAGTAAAACGGCGCGTACCCGGCCTGGGTGATATTCCACGCATACAGCACCGCGGCCACGACGGCGATGCCCAGCAGGGCCGGGCGCGCCCATCGCGGCTGGTCGTCCGGTGAGCGCCACACCTCCCAGCGGCGGTGCGGTCGGGCGGGCGGTGGACGGTGATCCTCATCCGCGGGCATGCCCAACGGGTCGGCCAGGATCATGGGCACAGGGCCTCCAGAGGCTGAGGGGAAAGCCGGGGGAAAGGGGCCATCGCGGCGTTGCGAGGCATGAGCCGAAAGGAAATGGCGTTGACACAGGAGACTGCCCGGTAAACATCAACGCCCGCTTAGGAGTCCCTTAGACACGGCAGCGTGGAAGCGCCGTTCCTGAGAAGTCTGTATGCCAGTCGCCCGCCCGATGCCTCCCCCGTGCCGGGTGACACGGCAGTGCTGGGGTAACGCCCCAGGTCCGGCGATGCACGGGGTTCCGGTCGGTGCGGGCGCGCAATGCCGGTCGCTGGTGCCTGTCGACAGCGCCGGCAACATCACCCGGCGGGAAGGATCACCTCGGGACTGGTCCCGGCGCAGGATGAACTATGGCTACGAGGTCGTTCACCGAGCCCGTGCCGGCCACCCGGCAGGGTGAGCATTGGTGGCCGGTTGCTCTGGCGATCATCGCGGTCGCCGGATTGCACGTAGCCCTGCCCGCCCGCTACCGGGTACAACCCCCCTGGGTGCTCCCGGTGGTGGTGCTCGTGCTGCTGGCGATACTCATCGTGGGCGACCCGGGCCGGATCGACCGCCAGCGGCGGTGGCTGCGGCTCACCATGGGCGCGGTCATCGCCGTCATCACGCTGGCGAATGTCGCGGCCGCCATCCGGCTCGTGGTGGACATCCTGACGAACAACAAGCTCTTCGCGAACAACGCCGGGGCACTGCTCGCGGCCGGCGGCGTGATCTGGGTGACCCTGGTGATCTCGTTCGGGCTCTGGTACTGGGACCTGGACCGCGGCGGCGCCGCCGCTCGCGCTCACGACGGCGGCAATCCGGCCTTCGTGTTCCCGGAGATGCTGCATACCGACTACGTGCCCGCCGGCTGGGTGCCGACGTTCATCGACTACCTGTCACTGGCCTTCTGGACCGCCACCGCGGTCAGCCCGACCGACATCTCCGCCATCAGGCCGTGGGCCAAGGTGCTCATGATGCTCGAATCCGCGGGTTCGATCGCCCTGGTCGCACTGGTGATCGCGCGTGCGATCAACATCTTGCAGTGACGGGAGTCCTGGATGAGTGAGGTCACAGAACGCAAGCCCGACGCGGCCGCGACGCCGCCGCCGCCCGACGCGGCGACCCTGCTGCGCAGCCCCAGCTACCTGAGGCTGCTGCTGCTCGCGGCGCTGCTCGGGGTGCCGGTCTCCGCCGCCGCCTACGGCTTCCTCGCTCTGGTGACCTACCTGCAGAAGGAGATCTTCACCCACCTCCCGCACGGCCTCGGATTCACGTCCGAGCCCGTCTGGTGGCCGTTGCCCGTGCTGGCCGTCGGCGGGGCGCTGGCGGCCGTGGCGATCCGGTACCTCCCGGGGGAGGGCGGCCCGTCGCCCGCCGACGGGTTCAAGCTGCACGGCCCGCCCACGCCGGCGCAGCTTCCCGGCATTATCGCGGCGGCGCTGGCGACGCTGGTGTTCGGCGCGGTCCTCGGGCCGGAGATGCCGCTGATCCTGATCGGCGGCGGGCTCGCGGCGCTGTCCGTGCGGCTCGCCCGCCGTGACGTCCCGGACCAGGCCCGCGCGGTGGTGGCGTCCGCGGGGAGCTTCGCGGCCATCAGCACGCTGTTCGGCTCGCCCATACTCGGCGCGTTCCTGCTGATGGAGGCGTCGGGGATCGGCGGTCCGATGCTGGGCGTGGTGCTCGTGCCCGGGTTGCTGGCCAGCGGGGTTGGTTCGCTCATGTTTACCGGCCTCGACGCGTGGACCGGGCTCGGCACGTTCTCGCTCGCCATCCCCGGCCTGCCGCACTTCACCCGGCCCGACGTGGCCGAGATCGGCTGGGCGGTGGTCATCGGGGTGGCCGCCGCTCTGATCGGCTCGGCCATTCACCGCATGGGTGCCGTACTGCACCCGCACATCAGCCGGCGCGTGCTCTTCCTCGTGCCGCTGGCCGGTCTGGCCGTGGCCGGGCTCGCGATCGCCTACCAGGAGGGCTCGGGTAAGGCATCTTCCGATGTCTTGTTCTCCGGCCAGAACACCCTCCCGTCGCTGGTCCAGCACGCCTCCACCTACACGGTGGGCGCACTGCTCCTGCTCATGGCGTGCAAGGGGCTCGCCTACGGCGTGTCGCTTGGCGCGTTCCGGGGCGGTCCGACCTTCCCCGCGCTGTTCATCGGTGCGGCCGGCGGCATCGCCCTGTCCCACCTGCCCGGCCTTCCGCTGGTACCGGCGGTCGCCATGGGCATCGGCGCGATGTGCATGGCCATGCTCAGCCTTCCGCTGACCTCGGTCCTGCTGGCCACGCTCCTGCTGCTCTCGGACGGGATCGCGGTCATGCCCCTGGTGATCGTGGCGGTGGTCGTCACCTACGTCGTGACGGCCAGACTCACCCCCCGGGATGCGGCGAAAGGCCGTCCATCGCCACCTCGACCGCGATCGCCGCAATGAGGAAGCCGGGGGAGGGCGCGCATCCCCCCGGGCGGGTGGGGGTGAGCACGGCGGGTGGGGGCGGGCGCGGCGGGTGGGGTGAGTACGGCGGGTGGGTTGGCGGGGAGCCCGGCGTGGTACCACGGGTCGTCGTCACCGTGCGGCGCACGCCGGGCCTGACATCGCGGCTGGCTAGGCCCAGCCGTTCCGGGTGTGGGCCTGGGCCTGCGCCTGGGCCTGCGCCTGGGCCATGAGAGCCTCGGCCTTCGCCTTGATGTAGGCGGAGTAGCGGACGGTGAACACCATCGGGATGACGAATGACAGCACCTGGACGATGCTCCGGTCGAGTACGGAAGAGTGGGCGATAACCCCAAGCACCACGCAGCCGACGACGAAGCTCGCGGCCCACACCGCGGTGATGATCACATTGGTACGGATAAACAGCGGATTGTCCCAGAACTCGCGCGGCGTCTCCAGCTTGGCGATGCCGAGGGTGAAGGGCTTGCCGATGAGCAGCGAGACGCCGGCGATCAGGGCGAGCGCACCGTTGGCCATGCACGACGTGTACGCGTGCAGCCCGGTTTGCGGGTCGCTGAACGCGAGCACGGTCAGCGCGGCGAAGTAGGCGGCCGAGCCGATATCGATGACCAGGGCGTCGGTCGGCGTGCCGGACTTGGTCCGGTGAATGATCCCGATCACGCCGATGGCGAGCGCGCAGAGCGCGCCATATTGCCAGTCCTTATTCGGGAAGGAGGCGAGAACAATCCACGGGAGGAAGATGCGCAGGTAGGACATGTGAGGGCTCCTTGCGTGGCTGGGCGACATAGTCCGTATCTGACGTGTTGAAGGTAGAGTATCCAGTACGACATGTCAACATTGGAAGGTCGGCTAGGACCTGTCTATTCTGTAATATTGATAACGACCGGTCGCCCGGATGGGCGCGAGATGGTCGGCGGCAAGGAGAGGGGTTGGCATGAGCCTGCGATATGCGCTGCTTGGCATCCTGCGCGAGGGCCCGGCCAGCGGCTACGACCTGATGCAGCTCTTCAAGGTCTCCCTGCACAACACGTGGCCGGCCACTCAGAGCCAGATCTACACCGAGCTGGGCAAGCTGGCCGACGCGGGCCTGCTCTCGGTCACCGCCCGCGGGCCCCGCGGCCGCAAGGAGTATTCGCTGACCGATGACGGCCTTGCCGAGCTGCGACGATGGCTGCTTGAGACCGAGCCCGAGCCGCACCGGAACGAACCCATGCTGCGGGTCTTCCTGCTCGGAGCGCTCACCCGCGACCAGGCCAGGGAGTACCTGACCTACCTGGAGAAGCGCGCCGCCAGATTCACCGACGCGCTCGAGGCCCTCGACGCCGACGTCGACTGGGACAACGGGGACCTCTCGTTCTACGGACGGCTCGCCCTGGAGTACGGCAAACGGCTGCAGGCGATGAACGGTGAATGGGCGGCCTGGGCAGTGACCCAGATCCCCGGGGCCGCTGCGGGCGACGACTGATTCAGGCGGGTACGGGCCGTCGGCCGGGAGACCGAGGTGCTTGCGCTCGTCGCCCGCGGCATAACACCGGGCCGGCCGATGAGCTGACCGCTGGCGCAGGTATGGCCTGCTCGTAACGATTGCGATGTGCTCCGCGGGCGATTGCCCGGTAGGCTGTCCGCCTATGATGAGAAGTACCGCGCGATGAGGCACGGGTTCGGTCTTGACATCCCGGAGAACCTCGCGGATGTCTGCGATCCCGCCCGCATGGCGCTGGTCATCTACGACATGCAGGCAGGCATAGTCGGGCAGCTGCCGGACGGCCCGGAGATCGTCGCCCGGGTCGGGCGGTTGCTCGGTGCCGCGCGCCGGGGCGGCTACCGCGTCTTCTTTACCCGGCACATGTCCCTGCCAGGCCAACCTGTCCGGCGTGATGCAACTGCGCACCGCCATGGCCTGGCAGCAGGTGGGGAACGTCGATGAGGTCAGGCCCTGGTTCCTGCGCGACTCGCCGGGCTTCCCGATCGTCCCCGAACTCGCTCCGCGGCCGGACGAGGCCATCTTCGACAAGATCACCATGTCCGCGTTCGAGGGCACACCGCTGAACATCGCGCTTCGTGACTGCGGCATCGTCGCCTTCGCGATAGCGGGCATCGCGCTGGAGATCGGCATCGGCCCCAGCGTCTGGCACGGCGCTGACCTGGGATTCGTCCCGGTCGTGGTCACCGACGCCTGCGGCGGCCGCGACCAGATCGCCCAGAAGCGAGTCCTCGACGCGATGGAATTCGCCGGTGACACAATGCTGACCGACCTAGACACCATCACCCGCCTGCTAACCCGGAATCCTTGACATAGGGCCGGTGCGATGTCGTCCGGATCAGACCAAATAGGGCACCGAAAAGTCGCTGCTGGCAATGTATTGCGCTTTGCTGGTACAAAGCGGCACATATATGGCGCAATGACGCCGCAAACTCCAATGGGCGGAAGTGGAGGGCGCGGCTCGGCAGCCTGCTGCCGGCGGCCGGGGTTAATGTCCCGGCCGCCAGCGACATAGGGCCAATACCGACGAGTACGTGTCCTCGTATGCGGCTTTTGCGGAGCACGAAATGGCCCTATGTCCGAGAGCATCCGGCACCGCCGGAAAGGTATACCGATTTTTGGTGCCACAAAACTGGACATACCGGGCGGGATTATGTGCCAAGCGCGGTATACCTTACCCTGGGCGCTGCGCGGGACCTTGATCAACTTGAGGTAAGTCGCATTGGGTCTGGACGGCGGCTTTCAGGTTGTCGCGGAGAATATAGAGATCGCCCTCAAGGGCGTCGTTGCCGAGCAGCTCGGGCTGGGCGAGCAGGACCTCGACGGCGAGCAGGCGGGCCTGCGCGGTGCTGTCTTCCATTGTGTTCACCCTCTCGTGCCTTCGGTGGTTACTGGGACGCGGTCCACGCGGCGGTGGCGCGGCGATCGAATTCGTCGTTCATCGCCTCGTACCGCCGCTCCATCCCGGCGCGGTCGGGCGCGTTGCTCGGCCCGTTCTCCAATTGCTCCCGCAGACACGCCCGCGCGGTCAGGAAGGTCGGATCGTCGAGTCCGCTGAAGTCGAATGTTTCGTCTTTTATGTGCATGGCCTGCTCCGTTATCAATGGTCGCGGCGTTGGCACGTTTCCGGTCCGGGACACGATTTTTCACCGGGCCGGAAACGCATCATCAGAGTGGCCCTCCGGGCGTACTATCTCCATACAACCGACCGCAACCGCACTAACACGGTCAGCGCCGGCCGAAAACGCAGAAAGGCGGCAACGATGCCAAGGAAGCGAAACTTGACGCCAAGCGCCTCGCCATTGCACCACTTCGGCAGCGAGCTGCGCCGGGCGCGCGAGGAAGCCGGGATGACGCTGGCCGAGTTCGGCGAGCTGGTCCCGTGCGACAACTCGACGGTAAGCCGGATCGAGGCGGGACTGATCGCGCCCGACCTGCACCTGGCCGAGGTCGCCGACCGGGCTTTCCCGTTCGCACGGGCATGGTTCACCCGCTTCTTCAACGACTCGCAGGAATGGAACGGCAACGGTGCCCTCGCGCCCGCGTTCCGCGACTTCGCCGAAGACGAACGTGAAGCAACCGCGTTGTATACGTGCCAGCATTCGGTGTTGCCCGGCCTGCTCCAGACCGAGGACTACGCCCGCGCGGTGCTGTCACGGCACCCAGGCGTCACCGATGAGGTGGTGAACAGCCGCGTCGCGGCGCGCATGGGCAGGCGGGCAGTGCTCACCCGCGACGACCCGCCGCTGTTTTGGGCGGTTCTCGATGAGATGGCGCTTCGCCGCCAGTACGGCGGACCGAAGGTCATGCGCGACGCGCTGCTCCACCTGGCCGACATGGCACGTTTGCCAAACATCACCGTGCAGGTGATTCCCGCAAACGGGAACTATCACGTCGGCCTCCAGGGCTCTCTGGTAATCGCGGAGAAGTCCGGCGCACTGGCCAGCGTGTTCACTGGGGACGCCGACGACGGGCGCACAAGTGACGAAGTCGACAGGGTAAACCGCTTGTCAGTCAGGTTCCGCCACCTTCAGACTGTGGCAATGACGCCGGACGAGTCGCTCGGCTTGATTGAGAGGATCGCTGAAACTCATGAACACCTGGCGCAAGTCGAGTTACAGCGACAGCAGCGGCAATGATTGCGTTGAGGTGGCCGAGTCGGACGGCACCGTTCTGGTGCGCGACACGACCAACCGCAACGGCGCCGCACTGACGGTCAACGCGGCAGCGTGGCAACGGTTCACGGCGTCGGTGCGTTAGCTCGCGCCGCCTGAACCCATTCTCGAACCATTGCTCGGCCTGCGGGTCGTCACCGTAACGCGGCTTGATTGAGAGGATGGCTGAAACTCATGAACACGTGGCGCAAGTCGAGTTACAGCGGCAGCAGCGGCAATGATTGCGTTGAGGTGGCCGAGTCGGACGGCACCGTCTTGGTGCGCGACACGACCGACCGCGGTGGCGCCGCACTGGCGGTCAACGCAGCAGCGTGGCGGCGGTTCACGGCGTCGCTGCGTTAGCCAGTGCCGCCTGAGTCCGACGCACGCATCACGGAGGAATCATGGACACCATGAGCACCTGGCGCAAATCGACCTACAGCGGCGCCAGCGGCAACAACTGCGTCGAGGTGGCCAACTCAGACAACACCGTCTTGGTCCGCGACACCACCGACCGCGACGGCATCGCACTGACGGTCGACGCGGCAGCGTGGCAACGGTTCACGGCGTCGCTGCGTTAGCCCACGCCGCCCCGCGTGTCACCAAGCGAATGGCGGCTGCCCAGACTCAGTGGACGGGGGTGGCGGCGAGCAGTTCCTGGGCCTGGGGGATGACCTCGCGGCCGTACAGGTCGATGCTGGTCAGGAGCTGCGCGTGGGTCATGCCGGGCATGCCGTACTTCAGGTCGAAGCGGGTCGCGCCTAGGGTGCGCAGGTTGGTGGCTATCTTGCGGGCGACGGTTTGCGGGGAACCGACGAATAGGGCACCGTCCGGGCCGGCTTCCCAGTCGAAATGGTCGGCGGTGGGGGGCGCGAAGCCGCGTTCGGCCGCCACGAGGGTGAAGATGTCCCGGTAGCGCGGCCAGAATTCTGCCTTTGCCTGCTCGTCGGTGGCGGCGACGTGTCCGGGCGCGTGCACGAGGACCGGGAGCGGCGCGCGGCCGAACTGCTCCAGGGCGCGCCGGAACAGGTCCGAGTACGGTGCGAACCGGGCCGGGCGGCCGCCGATGATCGCCAGTGCCAGGCCGAACCCGAGGCGGGCGGCGCGGACCACCGACTCCGGGTTGCCGCCGACGCCGATCCAGGCCGGGAACGGGCCGGATTCGGTGTGCGGGACCACGTCCTGGTTCAGCAGGGGCGCCCGGGTTTTGCCCTCCCAGGTGACCGGGCCGCCCTTGAGCAACTCGGCGAACAGCGTGGCCTTCTCGTCGAAGAGCTGCTCGTAATCGGCGAGGTCGTAGCCGAATAGCGGGAAGGACTCGATGCTTGAGCCGCGGCCGATGATGACCTCGGCCCGGCCGGAGGAGATCGCGTTCAGCGTGGAGTACCGCTGGAATACCCGGACCGGATCGTCGGAGCTCAGCACGGTGACCGCGGAACCCAGCCGGATCCGGGACGTGCGGGCCGCGATCGCGGCGAGGGCCACGTCGCCGGCCGGCATCGGGAAATAGTCCGTGTGGTGCTCGCCGATGCCGAAGAAGTCGACGCCCGCCTGCTCGGCGGCGACGCCTTCCTCGACGACGTTCCGGATGGTCTGGGCGTGGGACAGCGGCTCGCCGCCCGCGTCCGCGTTCCGGTCGCCGAAGGTGTCAAGCCCGAAGGTATACGCCCTGGTGTCAGTCATGTGAGGCTCCCGGCTTGCCGCTGTCGTCGTTCCATGACCGCTGGAAACGGACTTTACCCCGCTTATATTCCGGGGGCGGGCGGGCTCGGTCCAGTGCGGCGTCTCGGTCGGCCGTCCCCTGGGAGGCGCGTCGACTTTGAACAGTCACCACGATTCGTTCGGACAATCCTTCTTTGTCCCGGCTTTCTTTGTCCCGGCTGGGCTGAGCGGCCCGCCAGAGCTGGGTCCGGTTGGGCGTGGCGGCAGGGCGGCTAGCTCCGTCGGCGGCGGCCCTGGGTGCAGGACGCCGAGCCGCTGGGTGCTGCGGGTCATCGCGACGTAGAGGTCGTTTCTGCCGCGCGGCGATGCGGCGATGATCTCGGCCGGGTCGGCGATGAGAACGGAATCGAACTCAAGGCCCTTGGCCTGCCTGGTCCCGAGGAGGACAACCTCGCTCGTCAGGTCGGGATCGTTCACCGGGCCGGATGGGCCGCCGGGTCAGGCGGAGACGAGGTGCTCGGCGGGCTCACGGCTGGTGTGGAGGTTCCAGTAGAGGCGGGCGATGTCGTCGGGCTCCTTGAGCGGGGTGCCTTCCGGGGCGCCTGGGGTGCCGGCGATCCAGGTGCCGATCGCGACATGGCCGGCGTAGACCCCCTGGGGGGCCAGCGTCCGGTTGAGGGTGAGGGCCCACTTGCGCAGGGCCGCGCCCGCCATGCCGGCGCTGACGTATACCGGCGCGGGCGTGACCGAGGAGCCGCCGGTGGTGTACAGCAGTGTTCCGGTGCCGGCGGCCAGCATGGCCGGCAGGACCGCGCGGGTCGCGGTGATCGCGCCGTAGCAGGTGCATTCGATCTGCGGCCCGAGGTTGTCCACGGTGACGTCGAGCGCTCCGGTGCCGCGCAGGGTCCAGCGGTTCCCGCACCTGGGCTGGAGTAGTGCAGCACGTCGATTCCGCCGAACCGCCCCGCGGCGCTGTCCAGTGCGGCGGCTAGCGCGGAACGGTCGGCGACATCGGCGGGAAAGCCGGCCGCGGTGATCCCCTCGGCCGCGAGCTTCCCGGTGAGCTCGCGGAGTCGCTCCGGTGAGCGGGCGATCAGCGCGACCTCGAAACCGTGACCGCCGAAGACCTTTCCGAGGGACAAGCCGAGGCGGCCCTTGGCCGCAAGGTCGCGGTGCTGCCCCGGGTACTGACCAGGCCGCTGCGCGACGACCTGGTCACCGTGCCGGTGGCGGACCTCCCCCCGGTCGTCCTCCTGCTGGCCTGGCCCGCCCACAGCACGTCCCCGTCGGTCGCGGCCCTAGCCCGCGCCGCGACGGCCGCCTTCGTCCCGTGATCCTGTTGCGCTCTTCCTAGCTCTGTCGGCCGGGTTGCTGGCCGGTGATGCCCCAGACCAGCTGATCGATGGGGTCCGGTTCGGGGACCGCTAGGTTTACCCGGGTGAGGGCCTGGAGGTAGACCGGCAGGTCGGCGGTGCTGGCGCCGGGCAGCAGCACCGGGACGATCGCGCAGCCCCGGCTGACGGACTGCTGGATGAACGCGCGGATCTCTACCGTCTGCCAGTCAGTGCGCTCCGCGCCGATGATCACCGCCGCGGCCGGGACCCGCGCGATGATTTCCTCTAGTTCCGGCTGCCAGGCAGTTCCCGGGCGGAGCTGGCGCTCGTCCATCCACGGCCGCAGGCCGCGCTTCCTGAGCTGCCGGGCTATTGAGCGGACGGCGTCCTTGTCTCGCCAGTTGTAGGAGAGGAACACGTCGTACTCGGCAACATCGTCGGTCCCGCGCAGCACTGCGGTTTTCCCCCGCAGTACCGCGGTGGCGGCCTCAATCTCCCGGCCGGCGTCCGCCGATGCGTCCATCGCCGCGGTCGCCTGGTCGGCGTCGCTGGCCAGCTGGTAGTTGTCGCGCAGCGGGACCCTGTTCTCGCAGACAGGGCAGCGGATGTGTGATCGGCCTCGGCGGATGACGTGCCGGACTTGCTCGGCGGTGAACGCCACGGCGCAGTCCGGGCAGCTGTACTGGCGTTCCCTGGTGATCGTTCCTGGCGTGGCCCGGCGCTCAAGGTGAGCGTGCACGAAGCGTTCGAACTGCCGCCGAGTCTCGTCGGGTACCCCGTCGTACCCGATCAGCAGCTCGGCCTCCCCCTCGGCGGGGAATCTCAGCGCGACGGTGCACGTCCCTTCCTCGGCCGCGAACCTAGCGGCCGACTGCCAGGTATCCACTCTCCTGAACCGGTCGCTCCGGGCAAGCCGGACGATCAAGGTCGCGTAGATGTTTTGTATCGGCCCCTCGAACCGGAAGACGACCCCGTCTCCGTAGGGCATCTCGGACGTCGACTGATCACGCCGGTAGGCCGAGGGGAAGACCAGCTGAACGCCATCCTTTGTCGGTTCGCGCAGCACCAGTTCGTGCTGGAGAAGCTCCTCCAAGGTGGCGAGCACGAGCAGCCGCTCCTGTAGTTGGTCGCGCACCCGTTCCGAGGGGGGGACCTGGAAGTCGACGTTCATCACCTTGGTCTCCAGGATGCTCCCGAGCCCGTCTGGCTCGTCCCTGGCGGCGTTCACCATTGCGCCCGCGTAAGCGTCGAGCAATTCGGGCTGCAGCAGCACGTAGTCGGCGAACTTCAACCGCTTTACCAGCCCGGCCGACTCCAGGCGGGCCACGCTCCCCTCGAAGACCGAGGCCAGCCGGGCCGGGGAGAGCTCCGGCGGGCTGTCCCCGGCCGGCTCGGAGGCGGGCTCCTGCCCGGTCAGCAACTGGACCGCGCTGGGCACCTCGGCCTGGAACCGTCGGCCCAGTTCGTTGATCGGGGTGAGCAGGGTGCGGGTTCTCTGCTCCGTGACGAATTTCTTCACGGCGGCGAAGAGAGTGGTCGAGGTGACCTCTGGGATCCGTGACCAGTCGATCTCGGCTAGGACCCGGGACCGCAGCAGGTCGGTATCCACCGCTTCCTTCGCGCTGGTCTTGAAGTACTGAGCGAGCCCGAAGTCCGCCATCAGTTGCCGGATTCTCTGGTCAGACACGCTGATGCCGCCCCGGTCGGCCCGGGCCGCGACCAGGAAGGCGGGCAGCCCGCCCTCCGACGCTGGATAGGCGTGCTGGACCGCGTGCGCCCAGTGACGTACCCCGGCCAGGGGCATGGTCTCGCTTTTCGCGTCGAACAGGATGAGCGCCAGGGCCGCGCCGTCGAGGTGCAGCTGATGGACGATTCGGTAACCGGGCTGTCCAGCCAGGTCCCAGAGGATTACCTCACGGCTGTCGCCGGAGGGCTCTGGCTCGTCGGCCGCCTGGAACTGCCAGATCCGCCGTCCGTGGGTCGACTCGGTGGGCGTGAAGTCTTGTCCGGCCAGGACCATGGCCAGGCTCGATTTGCCGACCCCGGAGTCACCGAGCAGCAAAACCTTGGCGTTCGCGTAGGTGGTGGTGGCGGGCGGAGCACTGACCACGTGCGCCCAGTCGCTGACCAGGAGGAGATCGGTCCCGCCGGCATCGACCAGCGCCAGCAGTCCGTCCACGGCGCTGACCGTCAGCCGGGTGAAGTTCGTGGCGACACTCCGCGCAGGTGGCTCACGGTCCCACAGCTGTACCGGGGCCACCCCTTCCAAGGACCAGGCAAGCATCTCGCCCCGCGCCGACCAGATCAGCGCGGTGCGCCGCTCGCGCACGAATACCATCCCCGCCGCCGGGATCGTCTCCACCACGGTCACCGGGATCGAGTCATCCGGGCGCCATATCTGTAGCGTCGCGTCGTCGGCAGTCGAAACGATCAGCTCATCGTCAGCCCAGCCCAGGCCAGTGACGGTTCTGGAATGACCATCGAATGCTCGCACCAGTCGGCCGGTGGGGGTCTCGAACACCCAGACCTGCGAAGTCCCCGTGGTGCAAGCCAGGAAGCCCCCGCCGGGTGAAACAGCGAGGTTCGCCCCTTCCGGGTAGTAACTCGACTTCGGGTTCCTGGCCAGCCCCTGCTGCCAGCGCACATCCCCCTGCGGTGTCATCAGCGTCAGCGTCATCCGGCCCGGCAGCGACGGCGCCAGCACGGCCACCTCGTCGCCAGCGGGGGTGAAGGCCATCGCGCTCGCCGCCCCGAGGACCGAGAGCCTGAGTTCCGCTCCGGATTCGGGCAGTTCAACCAGCCGTCCCTGGCCGGTTTCGTCGCGGAACGCCAGTTTGTCGCCACCCGGCGACCAGGTGAGTCCCGGCGCCAGTGCGCATTCGGCGGTGAACAGCGTCTCGGCGTGGGTGCTATCGGTGATGTTGGAAATGCTGAGCCGCTGCCCGGCCGACAGGGCTAGCCGGTCGCCCGCGGGGGCCAGGGCGACGCTGACCGGCTGGTCGCGGCGGGTCGGCCAGGAGCCCAGGACCCGGACCTGTCCCCAGGACCACGGTTGGTATCCGGTGTCTCGGCGTCTCGGCGCTTTGCCGGGTGCGTCGGGCCTCGTCGCCGCGGTGGTGAGAAAGGGGGGCCAGGCGTCGGACATGGCATCAGCGATCAGGCTCTCGCTTCCACCGAACGGGTAGACGCCGCTGCCGTAGGGCGGTTCGACCGTGGGACTGCCCCGGAGTCCGGCCGTGGAATCGGTCGAGGCACGTCCCGATGCCTCAGGCGGGTCGCCGCGGGCCAGATCGTGAGTCTCCAGCAGGAGTGTGTCCAGCGATACACCAAGCGCTGCCGATATCGCGACTGCGTCATCGGCATCCAGGCGGCGCTTGCCCTGCTCGATCCGGGACAAGGTGGAAACTGTGTAGGAGCGGTCGAACTCCGCAAGGCGCCCGGCAAGGTCGGCCTGCGTAAGCGAGCGCTCCAGCCGAAGTTGCCTGATCCGTTGCCCCGCTCGCTTCCCCGGGGGTTCGGATGGCTCAGTCTCCACGCACTAAGCATAGTTGATTTGCGAAAACAGCGAAAAGGGCCAGCCGACGATCGCGCTTATTGCAAAACCCGACGGCGGGTGGGAGGCTTTGAGATGAAGGCGGCTACCTGACGCACCTGTGCTGACGGCCCCCGCGGCAACGGGGGCCGCCTTCGCCCGACCGCCGACTAGCAGGAAGGACGCAAATGACAAATGTAGTGCCCGCATGCCACGATGGGAAGCCGCCCGCGCCCGCCGAGGCGGAACGGGTGCCGAGATGGCTAAGGCTTCTTGTTCTCCTGCCCTGTCTCGTCGGCGTTGTCGGCCTGGCCCAGAAGTCCAGAGTCTTGCCGGCTATCGCAGCCATCTCCTTGCTCCTCGCAGCCATCGTCATGGGCGTTTTGCAGCTCCGCCAATGGCAAGACAGCCTGCCTGCCTGGGCCGCCGCGGCGGCCCGGCGGGCCCGGTCACGCAGGGCAAGCAGGATCTTCCTGAGCTATCGCACTGGTGACACGGGGTCCTACGCTCGTCTGCTTCAGATGTACCTGCGGGGGCGTTTCCCGCACGCGTCTGTGTTCATGGACCTGGACTCCATAGAGGCGGGTGCTGACTTCGCGGAAGCGATCGAGGCCGGGGTGGGCTCATGCCGTGTCCTGCTGGTCTTGATCGGCCCAAAGTGGCTCACGCTCACGGACGAGCAAGGCCAGCGCAGGCTCGATGACGAGAAGGACTGGGTCCGGTTCGAGATCCGGGCGGCGCTGAGGCGGGAGCAGGATGTGCGGGTTCTGCCGGTGCTCGTCGACGGCGCCGAGATGCCCAAGGAGGAGCAGTTGCCACCCGACCTCCGCGGCCTGGCACGGCTGAACGCCCTCAAAATGAGCCACGACCGCTACGAGTACGACATGAGCCGCCTCGCAGCCGCTATCCAGCGAGCGCTGGCGACTCAGGCGCGATAAGGCCAAATTCTCAGGAACGCGTAGCTCGCCGGCCTCTTAGTCCCAGGCAGGCCGATTTCGGAGCGTATCCGGCGAAGTTACCGACAGCGTACCTGGATGACAAGGTGCTGCGGCGGCTGTGGGCGCTGCTGTGGCTTCCAGCCCAGCTCCGCAGGGCGTGGGAGCAGAAGTTCCCGGTCCTGGCGGAGATCAGTCGCGTCACCCGGCCAAGATGGCCGCCCGGCTGCAGGCAGCCACCACGTCGGGCCGCCCGGTCCTGCTCCGCGTCGACCCCGATGCAGGCCACGGGTACGGCTCGACCCGTGCCCAGCACGACGAGCTGACCGCGGACATCCTCGCTTTCCTGCTGCACGAGCTGACCTGAGCATCATCGCAGCCGCGTCAAAAACTGGAACACGTTCTAGTATTGTGTTATGCGTCACGGCATTGTGCTGTTCACCTGCGACCGCGGGATCACGCCGGCCTGGGCGGCGAAGGCCGCGGAGGAGCGCGGCTTCGACGCCTTCTACGTGCCTGAGCACACCCATGTCCCCGTCAAGCGGGAGGCCGCTCACCCGCGCACCGGCAGCGGGACGCTGCCCGACGAGCGCTACAAGCGGACCCTCGACCCGTGGGTCTCCCTGGCCACCGCGGCCTCGGCCACGTCGCGGATCAGGCTGTCGACCGCCGTCGCCCTGCCCGTGGAGTCCGATCCGGTCACGCTGGCAAAGACCATCGCCACGCTTGATCACCTGTCGGGCGGGCGGGTCACCGTCGGCGCGGGATTCGGGTGGAACACCGATGAACTGGCCGAC
Source organism: uncultured Actinomycetota bacterium (assembly GCA_963785645.1). Classification (GTDB taxonomy): domain Bacteria; phylum Actinomycetota; class Actinomycetes; order Streptosporangiales; family Streptosporangiaceae; genus Trebonia. The sequence goes on along the minus strand of CAWAWG010000006.1, from coordinate 6,633 downwards.
CACGGCGTTCCGGCCGGGAAGCGGCGCGCCGTGCTGCGCGAGTACGTCGAGGCGATGCGCGCGCTGTGGACACAAGAGGAAGCGGCCTACGACGGGGAGTTCGTGAAGTTCGGGCCGTGCTGGGCATTCCCCAAGCCGGTGCAGGCGCACGTGCCGCTGATCATCGGTGCGGGCGGCGGCCCCCAGACATTCACCTGGATCGCGCGGCACGCCGACGGCTGGATGACCACCCCCGGTGAGCGGGACATCAGCGGCAAGGCGGCGGCACTGCGGCAGGCGTGGGCCGCCGCGAGCCGGCCGGGCACCCCGGACGTCCGCGTGCTGGTCACCGCGAAACCGTCCCCCGGCGACCTTGCCGCCTGGGCCGCGGCGGGTGTCGCCGAGCTCCTGTGGGGACTGCCGGACGCCCCGGCCGAGGCGGTCGAGGCCTATCTTGACCGCCTCGCGGGCCGCGTCGCGGGCTAACCGTCAGCCCGCCGCCAACTGTGCCAAAAGCGATCGCGGCTAACTGACGGGGTCAGCGAACTTCGGTGTACTCGCTGCGATCCAGTTGCACGACGTTCGTGTAGTCGCTACCCGTTGACTCTGCCACGTCGGTGTACCGGAGGACGTCCGGCTGCCCGATACCGAAACCGCCACCGGAGATCAGCCTGCGCACGTGCCGCATCCCGGTCATCCCCGCGAGCGCGACGGCGACGGCAGCAGCGGCGACCGAGCCGCCGAACAGCGCTAGCCCGCCAATGACGTGCCCAAGCACAATCAGGACCAATCCCGCCAGCAGGGCCACCGGCACGGCCGCCACGAGCAAAAGCGCGAGCAGCGTCAAGGCGATCACGGCCTTGGCCGACCGGCCCGTCGCCCGCTCCGTGTACCACCTGGTCATCACACTCACCTCTCAAGGCCCGGAGCTCTTCAGCGGGCCAGGCCACCCCGGCGCGAGACGATATGTCGCGTCCTCTAGGTCAACGCACCTTTCGATCAGAATCATCCGTGACCGCCCGGCGAAGGCGCGAACGCACCGGTTATTCGGGCACTCTACCGTGACCGCACCGCGCCGCCCGGTACGGCGGCCTGACCTTGACGGCCCGACCTTGACGGCGCCGCCGGGATGGGCTTGAGTACCGCCATGTCTGATCAACCGACCGCGCTGAGCCGCTGGCATGCCGTGGCGGAGTCGAGGAACCCGGCTCTCCTGGACGACCTGCTGGCTGATGACGTCGTGTTCCGCTCCCCGGCGGTGTTCGCCCCGGTGGAAGGCAAGGCGCTCACGTACGGCTATCTCAGCGCCGCGCTGAAGGTCCTCGGCCCGTCCTTGCGTTATGTCAGCCAGTGGCACGACCAGGCCGGCGCCGTGCTTGAGTTCGAGGCCGACCTCGACGGCGTCTACGTCCAGGGCGTGGACATCCTGCGCTGGAACGCCGAAGACAAGCTGGTCAGCTTCACGGTCATGGTGCGTCCGCTGCGCGGGCTGCAAAGACTGGTCGAGCTGATGGCAGCCCAACTGGCCGCAGGTCAGACCTGACGGCCGCCCGCCCGTCACGACCTCAGGACACGGAGCATGCCGGTGTCGGGGTGGCAGTTGAGGTACTCGAAGTCCTGCTCGTCGGCGGAGGCGACGGTGACCTCGTGGTACAGCCGCAGCCGGGCGCTCGGGCCCAGCGCGGCCAGGTACTTCATTGCCTGGCCGAAGATGGCCTTGTGGGTCGGGTGATCCTTCGCCCAGCGGTCGAGGTCGGCCAGGGAGCGCCACCAGCTCAGGCCGAAGCTCTTATCGGCCGGGGCGCCATGTTCGTCGGTGACCCGCAGGTACCGGTTGGCATAGCAGCCGATGGCGCGGCCCTCGTCGCGCAGGAAGTCCATGCCCGCCCGAAGGACCGGCTCGACCTCCTCAAGGTACATCCGCCGCTCGTCCCCCTCGGTGTCCGTCCAGTCCTGCCCGGAGCGGATCAGGCACAGGTTTTCCTGTCCGCCGACCCTGCGCCGCACCGCGCCGCCCGAGGTGGCCGAGGGAGCCCGGCCAGGCGTCAGCGGGTCGGTCTGGGCGAGCGGCAGCCGGTCGCGGGCGCCGCCCCAGTACGCGTGCTCGGCCACCTCGCCGGACAGCGACCCGGCGAGCCGGGCGATGCCCTCGCGCCGGTCGTTGGAGAAAAGCGTCTCGAACCGGGTCACCGACGGTGTGACGGTCTCGAGGAAGAATCCCGCCTCGCTATCCGCGTGCCGCTCCCCGAGCCACGTCGCGCGGGCAGGGACGGACCAGCGTTTGTAGCGGTCCGGGTCGTCCCAGTAGGCCACGGTGATGATCGTCTGGTAGTCGGCCTCGTCAACGTACTCCGCGCGGTCGACCTGCCGCGGACCGTCGGGTCCCGCGACCGCCGCCGCCAGTTCGGCCAGCGCAGTCTGAACGATCGCGGGCGGCTGCCCCCCGGAACGGTACTGGACGCCGAAATAGGCCATCACCACCCGCTGCACCGTCGGCTCGAAGCGCGCCACGAAGGACGGGTACGGCGGCTGCCAGTCCGGCTTCATCCCAGCCGGCTGTGTCCGCTGCGCGGCCAGATGCCGCGGAATCGCCGATTCCATCACGTCCCCGCCCTCACTCGGCCGTCATGGCGGACGCGAAGCCGGCCATGACCGGCTCGTCGGGCGGCGCCTCGACCACGGCCGGGGCGGGGTTGCGGTTGAAAAGCAACCGGAGCACATCCGGCCGCGCGTAGTGGCCGACCGGGTCGGCGGCCGACTTGGCGATGGCGATCAGGTCAGGGTTCAGGTCGGCGTAAAGTATGCCCTCCTCGGTCTCGGCCAGCGGCTGCGCCAGCGAGGAGCCTTCCGGGCCGTAGATCCGGGCGAACCCGCCGCCAAGCTGGAGCAACTGCCGCTTGACGTCGGTGTCGCAGAACCGCTCAAGCGCGGCCGGGCCGATCACCCCGCAGGGAGCGACGACGAACGTCTGGCCCTCGACGGCGTACATCAGGCTGGCCGCGTTGTTCACCTCGGGCCCGAGCGCCTGCGCGGCGCCACGGTAGACCGAGAAGCTGGGCCAGGCCGCGACGTGGATCTCCTCGCCCTGGCTGTACATGGCGTACTTGGTCAGCGGCTGAAGGTGCTCCCAGCAGTTCAGGCCGCCCAGCCGGCCAAGCGCGGTGCCGTGCACCCGCAGGTCGCTGCCGTCCCCCTCGCCGAACACCGACCGCTCCACGTGCGTGGGCTTGAGCTTGCGCCGCACCGCGATGAACTCGCCGGAATCGGAGATGAACGCCTGGGCCATGTACAGGCTGCCGCCCGCCCGTTCGCTGAACCCGAGCACCACGTGGATGCGGTGCCGGGCGGCGGCGCGGCGGATCTGGTCAAGCTCCGCCCCGTCGCGGGTCATCGAGTTGGCGGCGTAGGCGGGCACGAACGCCATGCCCGCGGCGGGTGAGTCCAGCCAGATCCACCACGGGTACCCGGGGACGAAGGTCTCGGGGAACGCCACCAGACGGGCGCCGCCGGCCGCGGCCTCCCCGATGAGCGAGATCACCTTCTCCACACCGCCGGCCAGATCCAGCCAGACGGATTCGGCCTGCACAGCGGCCACGCGCACGGTTTGCTGCATCGCTGGTCTCCTGCCCTCTCGCGAGCTAATGGCCCACACCCTAGGCCTGCGGAGACTGCTCCAGCCTGACCGGCCGTGCCGCGGTTACTTACCCCGTGTGCCATGCCTTGCGGTAGTCCCCGGGCGACAGGCCGGCGGCCGTGCGGAACGCTCGGTGGAAGCCTGATTCGCTGTCGAACCCGCACGCGAACCCGACCGACGCGACCGGTCGCCCCGGTTCGCGCAGCAGCATCGCCTGCGCCTGCTCGATCCGCATCCGGCGCAGCCGCGTGGCGACGCCCTCCGGGCCGAGGATGCGGTACAAGGTGCGGCGCGAAACGTGGCACGCCGTCGCGACGGCGTCAGCGTCCAGGGTCGGATCGGCCAGGTTGCGCCGCAGGAAGTCCAGCACGCGCTCGCGCGCCAGTGCGGCGGACGCGGCCGGGCCGGGCTCGGTTCCGGCCGCGGACGCCGCCGCTGCCGAGAGCAGTCCGATGGCGTGCGGCAGCAGCACCGCGGACTGCTCGCCGCCGGTCCTGGTCGCGTCGAACAGCGAGGTGAAGAACGCGGACACCGCCCCGCCGGGCGTGCCGCGCCGTAGCACCCGGGCCGTCAGCGGCCGGGTGTCACGCAGCAGGAGTTCGCGCTTGGGCAACTGGACGACGAGTTGGTGGAAGGGGCTATCAAAGTGCAGCGTGTAGGGCCTGGTGCTGTCGTAAAACGCGATATCGCCGGGCGAAAGCACCGCGGTCCGGCCATCCTGCTCGACGCGACCGGTGCCGTTTCGCTGGATGCTGGCCAGCAGGTACTCCTCGTTCCCCTGGGCGATGAGCGAACGGGTGCGCCGCACATGCTGGCTTCCGGCCAGCACGCCGGACAATTCCAGCTCGCCCACCGGGACGTGCTCGATCCGCCCGTTGAACCGGCCCGAGTCATCCACCGGCTCGGCGGCGAGCCGCACGAACGTGGCGCAGATCATCTCCCGCCAGTAGGCGAAGGCCTCCCCGGTGGACACGACCGACGTGCTCAGCTCCGCGTAGGCGCGCCGGTCCAAGGAGGTAGACATACTCGAAGTATCACCACGTCACGGGCCCTGTGTACAGTGGCCCTGCCCGCCGTCGCCGGGCCGTGGTGCTGCGTCCGTCTTCCGGCTGCGGTCCGCCCCCCTGCGCGCGGGACCGCCCGGGAAGGCGCGAGCCTGGGCGGTGAAACACGGACCCGTTCGGAAAAATCCAAAAAATCCTTATACCGAACGAGTCCGGCTTCCTTCGGACGCGCCAGCCGACTCTCCGGGCGGGCCAGGCGGTCAGCCGGGCGCCTGCCCCCAGAGCGGGCCCGCCGCCAGGTCGGGCCCGCCGCTTGTGGGGGCGTGAGCCACCGTCCCCGGCCCAGGCCGGGCGGGGAGGGCCTTGTCGGTCGGCGGACAGTGGAACGTTGGGAGGCCCCGGCGACACTCCCAACGATCCACAATCCGCCGACTGGGGTCTGCTCCGTCAGGCCTTGATGCCGCCCGAGATCAGGTCGATGCGCCAGAAGCGCTGCAGCGAGAGGAACAAGATCGCCAGCGGCACGATGGCGAGGAACACTCCGCCGATGACCAGGGACCACTGGTTCGGCTGCCCGCCGGTCGGCATCAGCATGCCGTACAGGCCGAGGGTGAGCGGGTACAGGTTGTTGTTGCTCAGCATCACGAACGGCAGCAGGAAGTTATTCCAGATCCCGATGAACTGCAGCAGCAGCACGGTGGTCAGGGCGGGCAGCATGAGCCGGGAACCGACGGACCAGAAGATCCGCCACTCGCTGCCGCCGTCGATGCGGACCGCCTCCATGATCTCGTCTGGCACCGCCGCTTCGGCGTAGATCTTGCACAGGTAGATCGCGAACGGGCTGATCAGCTGGGGCAGGATCACGCTCTCGTAGCTGTTGGTCAGGCCGAACTTGGCGAGCAGCAGATACTGCGGCACGGCCAGCAGCACCTGCGGCAGCAGGATGGCCGCCGTGATGATCCGGAAGATCACCCGGCTGCCGGTGAAGACGTACTTGCCGAGCGCGTACCCGGCCATCCCGGCGAGGGCGGTGGACAGGATGCCGCCACCGACCGCGTAGATCAGCGAGTTGAGCCACCAGCGCAGGAAGAGCTCGTGGTTGTAGGTGATGATGCCGGACATGTTCGACCAGAACGCCCCGGTGAAGGACGGCACGTAGGGCGGCGTCGAGAACAGCTGTGCGTTGGTCTTGGTGGCGGCCACCAGAATCCACAGGGCGGGCAGGATGCAGTAAAGCCCGCCGATGATCAAGATCGCGGTAGCGGTCCAGTTGGTCCGGCGACCCCGTCGCCGCGTCTCCGCGGGCGGCGCGATGGTCCCCGGATCAAGGCGGGCCGTAACGGTTGTCATCTGGTCTGCCTCCGGATCAGCCGGGTCGCGACGGCACCCCCGCCGACGGTGAAGGTCACCGTCATGACCAGCAGCGTGAACGCGCTGGCGGCACCGCCGTAGATGTTGTTGTTGATGAACGCGTCGGAGTAGACCCGCATCAGCGGCACCCAGGTTGAGGTGATCGCGTTGGTCAGCGGTTTGAGCGTGGTCGGCTCGTTGAACAGCTGGAGTGCGCCGATCACGCTGAACAGGGAGACCATCGCGATCGCCGGGGCGATCTGCGGCAGCTTGATGTGCAGGGCGATCTGCCGCTCGGACGCGCCGTCGATCTCGGCCGCCTGGACGATGTCCCGGGGCAGGGCTCGCAGCGTGGTGTAGAGCACCACGGTGTTGAACCCGACCACCCCCCACACCGCGACGTTGGCCACGGTGAAGAAGATCAGCCGGTTACCGAAGTAGTTGATCGTCGCACCGCCGATGGGGCTGGTGCCCGGCAGGTACAGGAAGCCCCACAGCATCGAGGCGATGACGCCGGGCACCGCGTAGGGCAGGAAGATGGCCAGCCGGGTCACGTTCGTCAGCCGGGCGGCGTTGGCGTCCAGGCACAGTGCGAACAGCGTCGCCAGGATCACCGTGGTTGGCACCCCGATGACCGCGATGAGCAGCATCCGGACCAGGCTGTGC
>CAWAWG010000005.1:37500-675205 GCA_963785645.1 uncultured Actinomycetota bacterium | reverse complement strand
CCACCGCCACGGCCACGGCGGGGCAGGTCTCCACGGCGGTAACTCGGCGGCGGCGGCACGGCGAGCGGCAACCCGGTGTCGGCGGCCTACCAGCTCCCAGCAGCCAGGTCATCACGTTCGTCGGCTACAAGGGCACGTTCACCCCGGCCAAGGTCGAGACGATCCTCGCCTCGCTCGGCAGTGACCCGAACACCTATCCCGCGGGTGCGAACGGCGGCATCCTGGGCTGCGCCAACACCAGACGACACCGAGCGGCGCGGTCTGCGTCTGGGCCACCTCAAGCACGCTCGGCATCACCGAGTTCTTCACCGCGACGGGCCCCGAGACCCTGAACGCCGCCCAGAACAAGGGCGCGGACGACACGGTGAAGCTCCGGGCCGACGTCGAGAAGAAGGCCTAGCCGGATAACAGCAAGGAAGCTTCGCCGGGCCAAGATGGTGGATTGCTGTGCACGCCATCGCGTGTACAGCAATCCATTATCTTGCCGCCATGCTCGGAACTAGAGATAACAGCGAGAAGCGTCAGCTGGGTTCCGCCTGCCTGAGCCGGTCGGTGCCGTTGAGCCGTCAGGGAGCGGTCGCTGGCCCGTTCCTCCGGGGCGGGACGCGGGTTTTAGGGCGAACGAGCCTCGCGGAATTCGTAGACTGATTTGTTGTGACAGCACGTGAGCCAGCAGAGCTTCCCTCGCAGTACGCGCCCGCCGAGGTGGAGGCTCGCCGTTACGAGCACTGGGAGAAGGCCGGCTACTTCACGCCGGAGGCTCTGGACAACGTACCCGGCTCGGACCCCGACGCGCCGACGTACACGATCGTGCTCCCGCCGCCGAACGTAACGGGCATCTTGCATATCGGCCACGCGCTGAACCACACGCTGAGCGACATCCTCGTCCGCCGCCGCCGCATGCAGGGCTACCGCACGCTGTGGCTGCCCGGCATGGACCACGCCGGGTATCGCCACCCAGAACGTCGTCGAGCGCGAGCTGGCCAAGGAGGGCCTGTCCAGGCACGACCTCGGCCGCGAGGCGTTCGTCGAGCGGGTCTGGCAGTGGAAGGGCGAGTACGGGGGCCGGATCCTGTCCCAGATGCGCCGCCTCGGCGATTCCGTGGACTGGTCCCGTGAGCGGTTCACCATGGACGAGGGGCTGTCCCGGGCCGTGCAGACGATCTTCAAGCGCCTGTACGACGACGGGCTGATCTACCGCGCCGAGCGGATCATCAACTGGTGCCCGCGCTGCCTGACCGCCCTGAGCGACATCGAGGTGGAGCACTCCGACGACGACGGCGAACTCGTCTCGATCCGTTACGGCGACGGAGATAACTCGATCGTCGTCGCGACCACGCGGGCCGAGACGATGCTCGGCGACACCGCCGTGGCCGTTCACCCGGACGACGAGCGGTACAAGCACCTGGTCGGCACGGAGGTCGAGTTGCCGCTCACCGGGCGGAGGATCCCGATCGTGGCCGACGCGCACGTCGACCCGTCCTTCGGCACCGGCGCGGTCAAGGTCACCCCGGCGCACGACCCGAACGACTTCGAGATCGGCCGCCGCCACGACCTGCCGGTGCTCGCCGTCATGGACGACCACGGCGTGATCACCGCGCACGGTCCGTTCGAGGGCCTGGACCGGTTCGAGGCCCGCCCGGCGGTCGTCGCCGCGCTGCGCGAAGACGGCCGGATCGTCAAGGAGGTCCGCCCGTACGTGCACGCGGTCGGGCACTGCTCCCGCTGCGGCACGACGGTCGAGCCGCGGCTGTCCCTGCAGTGGTTCGTGAGCGTCGCGCCGCTGGCCAAGGCGGCGGGGGACGCGGTCCGCGACGGCCGGGTGGAGATCTCGCCGCCGGAGATGAACGCCAGGTACTTCGGCTGGGTCGACGACATGCACGACTGGTGCATCTCCCGCCAGCTCTGGTGGGGGCACCGCATCCCGGTCTGGTACGGGCCGGACGGCCCCGACGGCAGCAAGCAGGTGCGCTGCATCGGCCCGGACGAGACCCCGCCCGAGGGGTGGACGCAGGACACCGACGTCCTCGACACCTGGTTCTCCTCCGCGCTCTGGCCGTTCTCCACCCTCGGCTGGCCGGACGATACCCAGGACCTGCGTGCCTTCTACCCGACGAGCGTGCTCATCACGGCCTACGACATCCTGTTCTTCTGGGTCGCCCGGATGATGATGTTCGGCCTGTACGCCAATGCGCGGCAAGGCGCCGGCGGACGCGGTGCCGTTCAAGACGATCGTCGCTGCACGGCCTTGTGCGCGACCAGTTCGGCAAGAAGATGTCCAAGTCCAAGGGGAACGTGGTCGACCCGATCGACTGGATGGACCGCTTCGGCACCGACGCGACCCGCTTCACCCTGGCCCGGGGCGCCACCCCGGGCAGCGACGAGGCGATCAGCGATGACTGGGCGGCCGGATCGCGGAACTTCTGCAACAAGCTCTGGAACGCGACCAGGTTCGCCCTGATGAACGGGGCGGCGGCGAATGGGACAGGATCCACGGACCCGTTCGGAATACCTCAAGGCGGTACCGGCGGCGGCCCGCAGTCCGGCGGCGACCTCGACCCGGTGGTGCTGAGCCCGGTGCTGCTGAGCACGGTCGACCGGTGGATTCTCTCTCGTCTTTCCAGCGTGATAGCCGAGGTAGACGGGCTGCTTGAGCGGTTCGAGTTCGGCAAGACGTGCGAGGCGCTGTACCACTTCGCGTGGGACGAATTCTGTGACTGGTACCTGGAACTGGCCAAGGTGCCGCTGGCCGGCGACGCGGCCGGGAACCCGGACGCGGCCGCCCGCACGCGCAGGGTGCTCGGCTTCGTCCTTGACCAGATGCTCCGCCTGCTTCACCCGGTGATGCCGTTCGTCACCGATGAGCTGTGGTGCGCTCTCACTGGTGAAGACTCGGTCATGATGGCGGCGTGGCCGGACTTCCGGTTCAGCGATCCGGTGGCCGAGGCCGAGATCGAGTCCCTGATGCGGCTGGTCACCGAGGTCCGCCAGTTCCGGTCCACCCAGGGCCTCAACCCCGGCCAGCGCGTGCCGGCACGGCTCACCGGGATCGAGGCCACGCCGCTGGCGGCCCACCAGGAGGAGATCAGGTCGCTGCTGCGCCTGACGGTACCGGCGAACACGGTACCCGCGACACGGGGCCAGAAGACGGCTTCGCGGCGAGCGCGTCCCTGCTCACCGAGGGTGTCACCGTCGAACTCGACCTGGCCGGGACGGTGGACATCGCGGCCGAGCGCAAGCGGCTGGAGAAGGACCTGGCGGCGGCCCGCAAGGAGGCGCAGACGATGACCGCCAAGCTCGGCAACGAGGCGTTCACCGCCAAGGCCCCGGCCGATGTCATCGAGAAGTCCAGGGCCCGTCTGGCGGCCGCCCAGGCGGACATGGCCCGCCTCGAATCCCGCCTGGCATCGTTGTAGCTGCGGCTGTTGTCTCCCGGGGGGACGACCCCCGTACCCCCCGAAGACGAAAAAGTACCGGGGATTCTCCTTACCAGGGCCGCCCCATCCGAGAATGTCAGGTGGGCGACGGCAGTAGGCTGATCAGCGTGTTGCGTCCTGAAAGCTGGTCCAGGCTTACAGGTGTGAGTCCTGTCCGGGTAGGCACCGGAGTGCCCGGTAGCAGGCCCCGGTTCGTCGTCGAGAGGCGGCGGGCTGAGCGGGGTGTCGAGAGCCTCTTCGGAGGGAGCAAGCGCGCGGGCCGTAGCGTTAAGCGAACCTTGCAGCCTCGTCAAACTCACAACGGTGGAGCCGAGCCGGTCATGTCACGGCGAAGGCCATGCCCGTCGGGCCCTGTTCCGGGGTCAGCCTGCCGGGTCCTCCCGGGGTACGGAGGGTGGCACGCGCGCACAGTCTGGGCCGGAACAGGAGAGGCCCGTCTGCCTGGCCTGCGTCGGGCGAAGACCAGGTGTATAAGCCGATGGTGAAATCGCCTGGAGGCAGCGGGAGTCCGAGGGGGCCGTAGTACCGCTGATCGGCGTGCATCATAACGCGCCGGGAGGGAAGGGCCCTCACTTTGATCGCGCTCTCCGGACGAGGGTAAGCATCAGGGCATGGCCGGGGTTTCCCGGTCCAATTCCCCCGGCAGGCCACCGCCTGTCGTAGCGGGTCTCGTGCCGCCGCCGGCTCCCGGTATTGGTGCGGCGGATCCCGTGAACGTGCGAGAACTTCAAAGGAAGCTATGGGCTGCGGCCAAGCAGTCCCCGGGTAGGCGTTTCCACGCCCTGTATGACCGTGTTCACAGGGGTGACGTCCTGTGGGAGGCGTGGGAGCGGGTCCGGAAGAACCGCGGTGCCGCCGGGGTGGACAAGGTCACCCTGGCGTTCGTGCAGGAAGTGTACGGGGTTCGGCGGCTTGCTCGCTGAGCTTCAGGCTGACCTGCGCGAGGGCACGTACCGTCCCGCGCCTGCCAGGCGCGTGGACATCCCGAAGCCAGACGGCAGTAAGCGGCCGCTCGGCATCCCGTCGGTCCGCGACAGGTGGCCCAGCAGGCCGCGAAGATCGTGCTGGAGCCGTTGTTCGAGGCGGACTTCCTTCCGTGCTCGTTCGGGTTCCGGCCGAAGCGGTCGGCCACGCAGGCGATGGAGCGGCTCAGGACCGCGTTCATCGCCGGGCTGCCAGTTCGTCGCGGAGTTCGACATCCGGAACTTCTTCGGCGAGATCAGCCATGAGCGGCTGCTGGCCGAGGTGAGCCGCCGGTGTCGGACCGGCAGGGTGCTGAAGCTGGTCCGCCTGTGGCTGCAGGCAGGGGTGATGGTCGAAGGGAGCCTTGAGCGGACGGTCGCCGGGACTCCCCAGGGCGGGGTCATTTCCCCGCTGCTGGCCAACATCTACCTGCACGTCCTGGACCGCGAGCTTGCCGCCCGAGGGGTGGGCGAGCTGGTGCGCTACGCCGATGACGGCGTGGTGCTGTGCCGTAGCGCGGCGCAGGCCAGGGCGGCCCTGGACGCCGTGGGAGAAATCCTCGGCTCCCTGGGGCTCCGGCTGCACCCGGGTAAGACGAAGGTAGTCGACCTCAGGGAGGGCCGGGAAGGGCTGGACTTCCTCGGGTGCCATTTCCGTGCCCGCATGTCGGGGCGCCTGTGGGAGCAGAAGCGCATCGTGCGCTACTACCTGCACCGCTGGCCCTCGCAGCGGGCGATGAAGCGGCTCCGGGAAAAGGTCCACGCCCGCACCGGCCGCAACCGCGCGGGGCGGACATCCGCGAGGTGATCGCGGACCTGAACCCGGTCCTGCGCGGCTGGGGTAACTACTTCCGCACCGGGAACGCCGCCATCAAGTTCCGCCAGGCCGACGATTACGTCGTGTGGCGGCTCCGCAACCTGATGATCAAGAAGCGGGGCCGGAACCTGCACGCCGGGCAGGCCGGGGCCTGGACAGAAGACTGGTTCAACGGGCACGGGCTCTACCGGCTTCGCGGCACCGATCCGCTATCCGAGGGCAGCGTAACCATGTCAAGAAGATCATCGGTAAGCCGTATGCGGGAAAACCGCACGTACGGATTGAAAGGGGGATGGGGAAACGGGCCTGCAGGCACCGCGCCCCTGACTACCAATGGACGATATCGCTGAGCGGCTGCGCGAGGTCGAGCTTGAGATCGGGTCGCGGCGGGCGGAGCACCAGATCGACCCGACGCTCGACCGGATCGCCGCGCTCGTCAACCTGCTGGGCGACCCGCACCGTGCGTTCCCGATCGTGCACGTCACCGGGACCAACGGCAAGACCTCGACGACGCGGATGATCGAGTCGCTGCTGCGCGAGCGGGGCCTGCGCACCGGGCGGTTCACGTCGCCCCACCTGGTGTCGATGCGGGAGCGGATCTGCATAGACGGCGAGCCGCTGTCCGCCGAGCGGTTCATCGAGCTTTACGAGGAAATCGCGCCCTACGTCCAGCTCGTCGACGACCAGCAGCCCGCCAAGATGTCGTTCTTCGAGGTACTCACGGGCATGATGTTCGCCGCCTTCGCGGACGCCCCGGTGGACGTCGCGGTGATCGAGGTCGGTCTCGGCGGCCGGTGGGACGCGACCAACGTGGGCGACGGCTCGGTTGCCGTGATCACGCCGATCGCGATGGACCACATGCGCTGGCTCGGCAATACGATCGAGGCGATCGCCACCGAGAAGGCGGGCATCATCAAGCCCGGCGCCACCGCCGTGATCGCGCAGCAGCAGGTCGCGGCGGCCGAGATCCTGCTCCAGCGCTGTGCGCTCGTCAGCGCCACCGTGGCCCGTGAGGGATTCGAGTTCGGCGTGCTCTCCCGCGAACTGGCCGTGGGCGGGCAGCAACTCGTGCTCCAGGGGCTGCGCGGCATCTACGGTGACGTATTCCTGCCGCTGTTCGGTGCGTACCAGGCGTCCAACGCCGCGTGCGCCCTGGCGGCCGTCGAGGCGTTCGCCGGCGTGGCCGAGACGGTCCAGAACGAGGACGGGTCCACGATCACCCTCGGCGTGGGCCTGTCCGGCGAGGGACTTGACCCGGACCTGGTGCGCGCCGGGTTCGCCCGGTCGAGTTCCCCGGGCAGGCTCGACATCCTGCGGCGCTCGCCGACGGTCATCGCGGATGCGGGCCACAACCCGGCGGGCGTCGCCGCGACCGCGGAGGCCCTCACCGAGGGCTTCAACTTCGACCGGATCATCGGCGTCGTCGCGGTCGCGGAGGATAAGGACGTGGAGGGCATGCTCGACGAGCTTGAGCCCGTCCTTTCCGAGATCGTGGTGACCACCAACTCCTCGCCGCGGGCGATGCCCGCCGACGAACTGGCAGAGGTGGCCCGCGACATCTTCGGCGACGACCGCGTCCACGTCGAGCAGCGCCTCGACGACGCGATCGAGGCGGCGGTGGCGCTGGTCGACGCGGCGGACGCGGCGGCAGACGCCGCGGGCGGCGGCCCCGGGCTTGGCGGCGCCGCCGTCCTGGTGACGGGCTCCGTCGTCACCGCGGGCGACGCCCAGCTGCTGCTCGCCCCGGCCAGCGCGGTCGGCGCGAGCGCCAACGCCGGCTACGCGGAGCGGCGGCCCGCGCCTTCGACGCACCCGGTGCCGTCGGATCAAGGAGAACTCTGATGAAGCGCCTGCTGGTCACCGTCCTGTCGATGGAGGCCGTGGTCGTCCTGCTCGCGATCGTTCCGGCCAAGCAGCTCGGCCATGCGAGCGGCGGCACGGCGGCCGCGGTCTGCGGCGGCATCGCGATCATCGCGCTCGCGCTCTGCGGCTATGTCGGGCGGGGCCGGGGGGCGCTCTACGCGGGCTCGGCGTTCCAGGTCCTGGTCATCGCATGCGGTGTGCTGCTGTCCGCGATGTACGTACTCGGCGCGATCTTCGCGGCGCTCTGGTTCACCGGCATCTGGCTGGGCCGCAAGATGGAGCGCGACCAGGCCGCCAGGGCCGCCTGACCGCCGGTCGCGGCTGACCGGACCCCCGCGGCCCGGCCTCCGCCCCGGTACCCCGTACCCGGTACAGACCCCGGTGCTGCCCCGGTAAGCTCAGGCGTGATCGGAGTAAATCAAACACCACTAAAAGGAAACGCAAGGAGCGATAATGCCACAGCGCACTCTTATCCTCATTAAGCCGGATGGCGTTCAGCGCGGCATCATCGGAGATGTCATTTCGCGAATTGAGCGTAAGGGCCTGAAAGTGCTCGCGCTTGAAATGCGCACAATCGAGATCGAAACCGCGCATGCGCACTACGCGGAGCACGCGGAAAAGCCCTTCTTCGGGGAACTTGTCGATTTCATCACTTCCGGCCCGCTGGTCGCGATCGTGGCCGAGGGCGACCGGGCCATCGAGGCGTTCCGTGCCCTGGCCGGCGCCACCGACCCCGTCAAGGCCGCGCCGGGCACCATCCGGGGCGACTACGCCCTGCAGGTGTCGCAGAACATCGTCCACGGCAGCGACTCCCCGGACTCGGCCGAGCGCGAGATCAAGATCTTCTTCCCCGAAGTCGTTTAGCGGCGCGCGCATTAGATAGATACCTGTAGTACCGGACACGGCCAACGCCTGCGGGCCGCGGCCGCGTCCGGTGCGAATGCACGTTCACCTGCACGGCCTGCTGCACCGGTCAAATCCGGACAAGTCGGCGGACTTTACGAGAATTTTGTAATAATTACCGCAGAGTTTGCGGAGTATCTTCCCCGGGACTTAAAACCAGGGGCCGTGCTCTGCAATATCCAATGCTTATCCGATAGGCTCGAAACAGGTTCAGCACGCCTGATGATCGGAAGGGTTGCCGCACCCCCATGAGCAATGCGCTGACGTTCCTTGGCCGCGACATGGCGGTAGACCTCGGCACCGCCAACACCCTGGTGTATGTGCGCGGCCGCGGGATCGTCCTCAACGAACCGAGCGTCGTGGCGCTCAACACTAACAACGGCCAGGTGGTCGCCGTCGGAGTCGAGGCCAAGCGCATGATCGGCCGCACTCCTGGCAACATCGTAGCCGTCAGGCCGCTGAAGGACGGCGTAATCGCGGACTTCGACGTGACCGAGCGCATGCTGCGATACTTCATCCAGAAGGTGCACAAACGAGCCCGGATGGCCAAACCGCGCATCGTCGTCGCGGTCCCGAGCGGCATCACCGGCGTGGAGCAAAGCGCCGTGAAGGAAGCCGGGCACCAGGCCGGCGCCCGCAAGGTCTACATCATCGAGGAGCCGATGGCCGCGGCGATCGGCGCTGGCCTGCCGGTTAACGAGCCGACCGGCAACATGGTGGTGGACATCGGCGGCGGCACCACCGAGGTCGCGGTGATCTCCCTGGGCGGCATCGTCACGAGCCAGAGCATCAGGATCGGCGGCGACGAGCTCGACCAGGCGATCATCACCTTCGGCAAGAAGGAGCACAGCCTGATGCTCGGCGAGCGGACCGCCGAGGAGATCAAGCTTGCGCTGGGCTCGGCGTTCCCGGCCAGGGACGAGCCGCAAGCGGAGATCCGCGGCCGGGACCTGGTCTCCGGCCTGCCCAAGACGATCCTCATCTCCGCCGCCGAGATCAGGAAGGCGATCGACGAGCCGATCAACCTCATCATCGACGCGGTCAAGTCCACGCTGGACAAGTGCCCGCCAGAGCTGGCGGGCGATGTCATGGACCGGGGCATCGCCCTCACCGGCGGCGGCGCGCTGCTGCGCGGGCTTGACCAGCGGATCCGCGAGGAGACCGGGATGCCGGTGCACATCGCGGACAGCCCGCTCGACTCCGTCGTGCTCGGCACCGGCAAGTGCGTGGAGGATTTCGACACCCTTCGCCAGGTGCTCGTTCCCGACCGCCGGTGACTGCCGCCGGCCGGTAACTGACAGGCACGCAGGGGGAGCGCAAGTGACGGGAGTTGCGCATTGCTTGAAGCGAGACGGACGCGAGCAGTTCTAGTCGCACTGCTCGTCGTGGCGATCGCACTGATCACGATCGATTTCCGTGACGGCGGCAACTCGGGTGCGCACGGCTTCGGCGGGCAGGTCTTCGGCCCGGTCGAGCGGCTCGCCGGCGATGTCACCGGGGTGTTCAGGGGATCGAACGGCGGCAGCAGCGAGATCGCGAACCTGCAGAAACAGAACGACCAGCTGCGGGCCCAGCTCGCCCAGGCCCAGACCAGCTACGCTGACCTCCCGCAGCTCAACAGCCTGCTGCATCTCGCGGCCGGCAAGTACAGCGTCGTCACCGGCACGGTGATCGCCGCGGGAGGCGACTACTCCGACACGGTGACGATCAACGTGGGCTCCGCCGACGGCATCGCGCCCGACGAGACCGTCCTCAACGGGAACGGCCTGGTCGGGACCGTGGTCGCGGTCACCTCCGGCACCGCCACCGTTCAGCTCCTGACCGACGCCGGCCTCACCGTCGGTGTCAGGATGAGCGGCAGCGGCCAGATCGGCGCGCTCACCGGCACGGCCGGGAGCCTGTCCGGCAGCGCCCAGCTCAAGCTCTCCATGTTCAGCACGGCCGCTGTGCTCAAGCGGGGCGAGCAACTGGTCACGTTCGGCTCGGTCGGCGGGCGTCCCTACGTTCCCGGCGTCCCTGTGGGCACTGTGTCCAGCGTTACCACTGCGCCCGGCGCGCTCACCCCCACCGCGCTGGTCAAGCCGTTCGCCGATCTCACCGGCCTGGGCGTCGTCGGGGTGGTGGTGAGCAAGTGACAGAAGACGTCTCGGTGACCCGTAAGACGCTCGTGGCCGCGGTCACCGCCGTCGCCGTCTTCGTCACTGTCGTCCTGCAGCTCACCGTGGTGAACCGGCTTCCGTTCCCCGGCGGGGCGGCGCCGGACCTGGTCCTGCTGCTCGTTGCCGCCATCGCCGTGGTCACCGGGCCGGCGACCGGCGCCGTCACCGGCTTCGCCGGCGGTCTCGCGCTCGACGTCGCCCCGCCGAGCACCCACTACGTCGGCGAGTACGCGCTGGTATTCTGCCTCGTCGGCTACGCCGCGGCTCGCGTCACGCGGGCCATATGGGACCGGGCAGGCGAGCGCGACCCGATCACCGTCTTCACCGTCATGGCGGTCGCCGCGGCGGTCGGCGAGGCGGGCAAGGCCGCCATCGGCATGATGCTGTCGGACCCGGACGTGACCGCCTCGGTGGCCAGCCGGGTGCTCCCCGCCGCGATCCTCTACGACCTGCTGCTCTCCCCGGTTGTGTTCTGGCTGGTTACCCGCGTGGCGCGCGGCGCTGTCGCCTGGAGCGCCCCGTCCTGGACCGCTGGCGCGGACCTCGAAAAGCCGCTGCCGGAGTCCAGCCGCGGCAGCCAGCCGGCCCCTGTGTTCCGGCAGGCATCGACCGGCGCCGCGCCGGGTCTGCGGCTGGCCGGCAGCGGAGAGAGCTACCGAAGCCAGTCTCAACCGCGCCGCATCCCGAAGCTGCGGCTATCCGGTGCCCCCGGCGGATCCAGCCTCAAAACGACGGCGGCCTCCGCTGGACGGGCGCCGGCTCTGCTGGCCGGCGGCCGGGCCTCACGGCTCAACTTCGGCGGGGACCTGCCGGTCCGTGCCGCTCCGCCGACGGTGCGGACCCCGGGCCGGAACTGGCTGCGCACCGCCGGGGCGCGGTCGGCCGCGAGGCCCTCGCCGCGCTCGTCGTCGCCCGTTAAGTCGCCGAACTTCAAGCAGCCGGCCCGGCCCGCCGTCAAACGGCAAGCCCGGACGCCGGGCCGGGGCTGGCTCCGGTCGGCGGGCGGCGGCCAGCGGGCGGGCGGGCCGCCGCGCGGATCCAGCGGACTCCCGCGCGGGTTCATGAGCAACGGGCGCACCGCGGGTTCCCCCGTCGCCGCCCACCCGGCCCGGTCGGCGGACCAGGCCCTGGCGGCCCGCTCGGCCCCGTCCGGCCTGTCCGCGCTGTCCGGACCGGGAACCCCGCTGGCCCGCAGGCGCTCCCCGTCCCGCGGCTGGCTGAGCGGTTCCGGTTCGCCGGTGCCGACGTTTTCCCGGCAGCGCCGCTCGCCGCGCAGCGGCTGGCTCGGCGGCGCCAGCCGCCCGCGGACCGTCATCGGCTCCAGAGTGGGCGCCCGTGCCCTCCGCGGGGGGCGCGCCGGCCGGAGCAACTGGTACACCGCTTCCCCGTCGGGGGCGTGGCTGCGGCGCGGCCGTCACCCGTGGCGCAGGCGCAGCTATCTCCCCGGGCGGCGTCCGGTCGCCGCCGGTTCCCGCGCGATGGCAAGAGCCGGCGTCGTATCGCGCCCGCGCAAACCCCGCCTGTTCGGCTTGCTAGGAGGGCACCGATGATCCCGCGCTCTCGTCGCCGCCTCCTCGGCCTGTACGTGATCGCGCTGGCTATGCTGGTCGTTCTCGGCGGGCGGCTGTGGTACCTGCAGGTGCTCGACACGACCCAGTACAAGTCACTCGCGCAGGTCAACCAGACCAGGACAATCGTGGTGCCCGCGGTGCGCGGCTCGATCACCGACGACACCGGGCAGGCGCTGGTGACCAACCAGACCTCGATGACCGTATCGGTGAACACGATGCAGCTTTCGCAGACCACGAGCGACGGCGGCACGGCGGTCATCGCCCGGCTCGCACCCCTGCTGCACCTGTCGGCCACGACGCTGTCGGAGGAGCTCAGGCTCTGCACGAGCGGCATCTCCCAGCCCTGCTGGACGGGGTCGCCGTACCAGCCGATTCCGGTCGCGGAGCACGTCAGCGACTCGATCGCGCTGCAGATCATGGAGGAGCCGAAGGAGTTCCCCGGCGTCACCGCGCAGCTCTCGCCGGTCGTGGACTATCCCATGCCGGACGGCGCGAACCCGGCCCAGGTCCTCGGCTACCTCCAGCCGATCACCCAGGCCGAGATGGCGAAGGATCACCTGCCGGAGACCGGGTTCGCCCAGGACGACCTGGTCGGCCAGTCCGGCCTCGAGGCGCAGTACAACACCGCGCTTTCCGGCAAGCCGGGCACGCAGATCGTGTCGGTGAACGCGGCGGGCGACGTCCTCGGCACCGTCGGCGGTGCCCCGGCACAGAGCGGGGACACCCTCGTCACCTCGCTGAACGCCGGTGTCCAGCAGGTCGCCCAGCAGGCGCTGAACAGCGCGATCACCAAGTCCCGGGCCGCGGGCAACTCGGCCAACCAGGGCGCGGCCATCGTGGAGACGACCACCGGCCGGATCGTGGCGATGGCCAGCTACCCGGACTACAACCCGAACGTGTGGACCAGCGGGATCTCCCAGGGCGAGGTCGACGACCTGTTCGGCCTCGGCAAGGACTCCAACTCCGGCGAGCCGGCGGTGAACTGGGCGACCCAGGGGCAGTACGCACCCGGCTCCACGTTCAAGGTCACCTCGACCGCCGCCGCGGTGGCCGACGGGTTCTCGCTCAACGGCCTGTACAACTGCCCGGCGTCGGTGAACATCGACGGCCAGACGTTCATCAACGACGGCAACCCGGACGAGGGCGACATGTCGTTCGCCGACGCGCTGATCCAGTCCTGCGACACGGTGTACTACGACATCGGCTACGAGATGTACCAGAAGGACGACCCGAAGGCGAATACCACGCTCAGCGCGAACGCGCCCATTCAGAAGATGCAGCAGATGGAGCTCGACTGGGGTTTCGGCACGGACACCGGCGTCGACCTGCCGGAAGATGCCACCGGGACGATCCCGACCCGTCAGTGGCTCTACTACATGTGGGAAGACAACGCGCACAAGGGCGAGAATTGGTGCGCGAACGGCAAGGCCAACGGATCTTACGTGCAGCAGATCGAGTACCAGGACTGTATTGACGGCTGGGTCTGGGAGCCGGGCCAGGCGGCGATCGCGGCGATCGGCCAGGGCTACGTGACCGCGACACCGCTGCAGCTCACCAACGCCTACGTCGCCCTCGCCAACGGCGGCACGCTGTATGCCCCCCGGGTCGGCGAGGCCCTGATGACCTCATCAGGCAAGGTCGCGGCGAAGATCGACCCGCCGGTGGTCAGGCACCTGCCCGTCGCGTCGAACACCCTCGCCTACATGCGAAACGCCCTGGCCGGGGTGGTGAGCCAGGGCACCGCGGCCAGCGCGTTCGGCGGCTTCCCGCTGGACCAGGTCTGCGTCGCGGGCAAGACCGGTACCGCGCAGATCATGGGCAAGAACGCGACGTCGGTGTTCGCGTCCTTCGCGCCGTGCAACAACCCCAAGCTCGTGGTGGTCGTCATGCTGCCCGACTCCGGTTACGGCGCGGACGCGGCGGCTCCGGCCGTCCGGCAGATCTGGGACGGGATCTTCGGCCTTGAGGGCCCGAAGGCGGCCATGCCGGGCGGCGACCTCCCGGCCCTGCCGCACCTAACCGCGAACTCGGTAACGGCCAGAGCCTCGGTGAAGGCAGCTGCCTCAGCGAAGGCGATTGCCTCGGTGAAGGCAGTTGCTTCGGCGAAGGCGAGTGCTTCCGCGAAGGCCAGTGCTTCGGCGAAGGCCAGTGCTTCCGCGAAGGCCGCTGCGTCCGGGAAGGCAGGCACGTCGGCGACGGCCACTGCTTCACCGAACGCCGGTGCTCCGCCATCGAGGAAGCCTAGTGCTTCCGCTTCAGCGCAGGGAGGCGGCACATGAGCACTACCGGGCTTCCGTCCCGCGGCTGGGGCGGCCCCCGGGCCGGCGCGTTCACCCCGCGCCACCGGTCGGCCCTCGCGCGGTCGTTCGCCAAGGGCGGGGTCGCCCGGTCCTGGGACTGGCCGCTCATCTTCGTCACCTGCGGGCTCACCGTGCTCGGCACGGTGCTCGTCTGGGCGGCGACCGAGCCGTCGCAGCGCGAGGCGGGCCTCGACCCGCACGCCTACCTGAAGAAGGCGGCACTCTGGGCCTTCCTCGGCCTCATCCTGATGTTCGTCACCGCGTCGATCGACTACCGGCGGATCAGGCGCTGGACCCCGGTCCTGTACGGCCTGTCCCTGCTGCTCCTGCTCGCGGTCCTCGTCGTCGGCCAGTCGGTCAACGGCGCGAAGGCGTGGATCGCGCTGCCCGGCGGCTTCGAGGTCGAGCCGTCGGAGTTCGCCAAGCTCGGCCTGATCCTTTCCAGCGCGTGGCTGCTGTCGCGGCGCAAGCTGCCAACCGGCCGCCCGACGATTAAGGACGTGCTCTTCGCGGCAATGGCGGCCGCACCGCTGATCGCCCTGGTCGAGAAGGAACCCGCCCTCGGCGTCACCTTCGTGCTGGTGTTCACGCTGGCCGGGATGATCGTCGTGTCCGGCGTCCGGATCTCCTGGGTGCTCGGCGGCCTCGCGGCGGTGTCCGTCGGCGTCTACGCGGTCGCGCGGCTGAACCTGCTCAAGGGCTACCAGCTGACCCGGCTGACCTCGTTCCTGCACCCGGAGCAGAACCTGTCGAGCTCCGGCTACAACGGCATACAGGCCAAGATCGCGGTCGGTTCCGGCGGCCTCACCGGCCAGGGCCTCTTCCACGGCACGTTCACCGGCGGCAACTTCGTCCCATCGGTGCCGACCGACTTCATCTTCACCGTCGCGGGGGAGGAACTCGGCTTCGCCGGCTGCGCGGTCATCGTCGCGCTGCTCTCCTTCATCGTGTTCCGCGCGATCCGCGCCGCGCAGCTAGCCGACGACATGTACGGCATGCTCGTGGCCTCCGGCGTTGCGGTCTGGTTCGCCTTCCAGGCATTCGTGAACATCGGCATGACGATCGGCATCATGCCGATCACCGGCCTTCCGCTGCCGTTCGTGTCCTACGGCGGCTCGGCCATCTTCGCCGACATGATCGCCATCGGCCTCCTCCAGTCCGTAAGACGCCACCACTACGTCTTCACCTAGCCGGTCCAGCGAACTAGCCCGGTTACGGGCAGGCTCTCCTAGCTGGCCTGAGGTGCTACGGCCACACCCTGCTGACCGTGCGAGAGTGTTGAACGGTGCCCGATGTTGTCCCGACAGAACTGTTCCGGAGCGTGCCCAATAGGGTGGTGAGCCATGCGCTTCGGACTTTTTGTGCCGCAGGGATGGCGGCTGGACCTGGCTGGTATCGAGACGAAAGACCAGTGGGCGACCATGTTGAGCGTCGCCAAGGCCGCCGAGGAGGGCCCCTTCGAGTCGGTCTGGGTCTTCGACCACTTCCACACCGTGCCGGTGCCCACGCAGGAGGCAACGCACGAAGCATGGACGCTGATGGCCGCGTTCGCCGCCGCCACCAGCCGGGTGCGGCTCGGCCAGATGTGTACCTGCATGGGCTACCGCAATCCGGCCTACCTGGCCAAGGTCGCGGCGACGGTAGACGTGATCTCCGGCGGCCGGGCCGAGATGGGGATCGGGGCGGGCTGGTACGAGCACGAGTGGCGCGCCTACGGCTACGGCTTCCCGAAGGCAGGGGACCGGATCGGAATGCTGGACGAGGGCGTCCAGATCATGCGCCAGCTCTGGACCACCGGCACGGCCACTCTGGACGGCAGCCACTATCAGGTCGATGGTGCCATCTGCCAGCCAAAACCCCTTCAAGACGGTGGCATACCGCTGTGGATCGCCGGCGGCGGAGAGAAGAAGACGCTGCGCATCGCCGCTAAGTACGCCAACTACACCAACTTCTCTGCCGCCCCAGAAGAGTTCCGCCGCAAGTCGGAGATACTCAAGCAGCACTGCGCGGACGTGGGAACCGACTTCGAAGCCATCACCCGGTCCGCGAACTATAACGTGATCCTCGGCGAGACCGAGAAGGACGTACAGGACCGCCTCGCCTGGATGAAGGACCACCTGATCCGTTACGGCGTTCCGGAGGACATCGCAGAAGGACGGCTGCGGGACTTCGCGAGCGGCCCGCTGGTCGGGACGCCCGAACTGGTCGCGGACCGCCTCGCCGAGCTGAGTGAGCTTGGCATGAGCTACGCGATCGTCAACTTCGCCGAGGTCGCCTACGACCGCACCGCCCTCACCCTGTTCACAGAAAAGGTGGCCCCCGCCTTGCGGTTATCTCCCCCGGGGGGATGACCCCCGCTGACGCTGGCCGGGGAGGCTGAGGACGGGCGGCAGCGACGCCGCTATCTCGGCGACGATGCCGCGCAGCCAGGTGAGGGCCGGGTCGGTGGCATGCAAGGGGTGCCACCAGGCGGCCTCGACCAGTTCGATGATGCCGAACGGAGGGTCGACCGTCGTCACGCCGGCCGCCGCCTCCATCCGGCGGGCCAGGCGCTCGGGGACGGCGGCGACCAGGTCGGTCCCGGCGACCAGGAACGGCAGCGGCAGCCAGCCGCCGGTGGTGAACACCACGTTCGGGGTGATTCCGCGCCCGAGCAGCGCCAGCGCGACGGGGTCAGACCCAGGGTCGGGGAACCGCGCGGTCGCATGGGGCAGCGCGGCCAGGTCCTCGGTGCTGAGCCGGCCATCTCGCAGCCGGGGGTTGGCCGGATCGGCCACATAGACCAGGCGGTCCCGCATGATCACCTCGGGCTGGCCGGCCGACTGGAGGCGCGGTGGCCCGATCAGCAGGTCGTATCCGAGCAGGCCGCGGTCGCCGTCTGCCAGTTCTCTGCTGTCGAACTGCAGTTGGATGCTCGCGGCAGGCGCGAGGTCGTGCACCCGGCGCAGCAGCGGTTCGCCGAGCACGCTCATCGAGTAATCGGACAGGCAAATGGTGAATATTCGGTCGGCGACGGGAGGCTGTTCGGCCTGCGCGGAAAAAAATGTCTGCCCGATGTGCCGCGTCGTTTCCTGCACCGACGGAAGCAATGAGCGCGCGAGCGGAGTGAGGTGATAGCCATTGCCGGCCCGGACCAGCAATTCGTCCCGGTAATGTCGGCGCAGCCGGGCCAGGGCGTTGCTCACCGCGGGCTGCGGCATCCCGAGGCGCGCGCCCGCGCGCGTGACGTTGCCCTCTTCGAGCAGCGCCTCCAGGATGACCAGAAGGTTCAGGTCGATGCCGCCGAGCGCCATTTCAGTGACCCCTGTCGATACCAGATCGTAATCAACTGTCGGGATGATATGGTTTAAATGCGAATGAGTTGTTATTTGTTATGTTTAGTCCGGAAGGGAAGTTCGTGGCGAGCGCTGCTGGCATCGATCTCAACCTTCTGGCGGTGCTTGGCGCGCTGCTCGAACACCGCAACGTGACGCGGGCGGGGGAGAGGCTCAGTCTCAGCCAGCCGACGATGAGCGGTGCCCTGGCCCGGCTGCGGCAGCATTTCGGTGATGAACTTCTCGTCCGGTCCGGGCGCGAGTACCGGCTCACCCCGATGGCCAGCGGTCTGCTGCCCGCCGTACAGGAGGCGCTCGGCCAGGTGGAGCGGACCCTCAGCGTGCCTGCCGAGTTCGATCCGTCGATCAGCCTGCGCCGGTTCTCGATCGCCATGTCCGCGCAGTCCATGCTTGCGCTGAGCGGACTGCTCGGCCGGGTCCACGAACTGGCGCCGGGGGTACGGCTGGACACCTGGCCGATCACGACAACGCCCGCCGAGCCGGGCCACAGCCTGCACGGGTACGACGTGATCATCGGGCCCGAGGGGCTGCCCGCGGAGGGGGAGCCTGAGGTGCTGCTGAGAGACCGGATCGTGTACGTGGCCGATCCGGCCAATCCCCGGCTGCGGGACGGCCGCGACCGTTTTACCGCCGAGGACCTGGCCGCGCTGCCGCACGCAACGGTGCGGCAGCCGCAAGCCGACCGGGTCACCGCGGCGCTCGGCCGGCTTGGCGTGACCCCGCGCGTGGTGGCCGTCACCAGCGGCTGGCTGGCGCCGCCGTTCCTGGTCGCCGGGACCGACATGGTCGCCGCCGTACCGGAACGTCTCGCCCGCCGGGTGAGCGGAGCGGCCGGGGTCACGGTTACCGAGCCTCCGTTCGGCGACGTCGAGCTGGTCGAGGCCGCCTGGTGGGCGCCGACGCACGCCACCGACCCCGCCCTGACCTGGCTCCGCGACATCATCAGGGGTTCTCTCGGTTCACTGGCGCGAGGCCGGGGTCAGCTCGCGCCCGACCCGCTCGACTAGCAGGCTCATCTCGTAGGCGACAAGCCCGAGATCGCAGTCGGACGTGGCGAGCACGGCGAGGCTTGAGCCGTTGCTGATCGACATGACGACGTACAACCCGGCCGCCATCTCCACCGCTGTCTGGATCACCCGGCCGCCCTGGAACGCGCGCGCGGCCCCCAGCGTCAGGCTCGCCAGCCCCGCTGTGATCGCGGCGAGCTGGTCGGCGTGATCGCGCGGGAACCTGGCATTGAACGCCAGGGGAAGCCCGTCGGCGGATACCACGACCGCGTGGGCCACATCGCGAACCCGGTCAACGAAATCCGTAACCAGCCAGTCAAGATCCTGCACCGTGTGCTCCGTCGCGCTCACCCGCGCTCCTTCTTTATCGCTGCTGCCTGAGGGCGGCACCGGCCATCGTCCCGGCTCAGTTCGTCGGTGTTTCCTGCTGCTGTGCGCTGGTGCGCCCCTGTCGGCCGCGCACCTGGAAGCCCGTCAGCCGGGCCCGCACCGCGTCCGGTGACCGCGGGGGCCCGGCGGCCGGCGGCGGGGCCTGCCCGTGCTGCCGTGCGTCTCGCCGGCCGCCGGCCCCATCGCCATCGGGCCCGTGCCGATCGAACCGGGGACGAGGTTCGCGCTCGGCACCCGCTTCGGCAGTCCCGCGATCGTCATCTCTCCCGCGACCGGGGCGACGGCCGTCTCGGCGGCGCGGCGGAAGCCATCGTCCGCGGGCGACGTCCAGGGCGCACCCGATCGGCGGAACCACTCCGATTCGATCGAGTCGTAGATCGGCAGCCGCACCTCCGCCGTCTCGCTCGCCGCGGCGGGTGCCAGCTCCGCGGTAGTGCCGTCGTCCGGGGGGAGGACCTCCGGCGCGGGCGGGTCGAGCACCGCGACCGCCGGTGTTTCCTGCTGCGGGCCTGGAGCCGGGCTGACCTCCTGTTCTCCGGTGTCGAACCAGATCGACTTCGGGCGCACCGTCGTCCTCACCTCCCTCATCGGCGTCGGAACTCCGACCGCCGGCGGCGGGACAGGTGCGGCCGCCGACGGTCCAGGACCGGGAATCAGGACCGGGTTGCCGCCGGAGCCGAACCGGCGACGCGAGCCGGCCGGCGAGGCCGGCTCCGTCTCCGCTACCGGCTCCGGCACCCAGATCAGCGCGGACAGGCCCCCGCTCTGCGCGCGCCGCAGCCGGACCCTGATCCCGTGCCTGGCCGCCAGCCGGCCCACCACGAACAGGCCCATCCGTCGCGACACCGCGACATCGATCACCGGCGGGTTGTCAAGGCGCCAGTTCGCGTAGGCCAGCTCCTGCTCGGGAATGCCGAGTCCCTCGTCGGTGATCTCGATCATCACCCCGCCGCTGGCCAGCAGCTGACCGGTGACGTTGACCTGGGTACCCTTGCGGGAGTAGGTCGTGGCGTTCTCCACGAGCTCCGCCGCCAGGTGCACCACGTCGCTGGCCGCGCGCCCGGCGATGACGAGTCCCGACTGAACGTTGAGCGTGATCCGCTCGTACTGCTCGATCTCGGAGACCGCCGCGCGCAGCACGTCCACCAGCGCCACCGGCTGCGTCCACTTGCGCGGCGCCTCGTGCCCGGCGAGCACGAGCAGGTTCTCTGAGTTCCTGCGCATGCGGGTCGCCAGATGGTCGAGCCGGAACAGGCTGCTCAGCCGGGTGGAGTCCTGCTCGCTCTGCTCAAGCGATTCGATGATGCCAAGCTGCCGTTCGATCAGCGACTGGCTGCGGCGGGACAGGTTCACGAACATGGCGTTCAGGTTCGCCCGCAGCATGGCCTCATCGCCCGCCAGCCGCACGGCCTCGCTGTGCACCTGGTCGAACGCCCGGGCCACCTCGCCGATCTCGTCGGTCGAGTCGATGCCGATGGGTTCCAGTTCGACGCTCTCGCCCGCCCCGTCGCTCTCGGACAGGCGCCGGACCATGGCCGGCAGGCGGCGGCCGGCCACGTCGAGCGCATCCGCGCGCAGCCGGCGCAGCGGCAGGATCATTGACCTGGCCATCATGACCGTGACGGCCAGGACGAGCAGGAGCAGGGCAAGCACCACGATCCCGGTCAGCTTCTCCGAGTCCTGCGCCCCCTCCCGCACGGAGTCGGCCTGCGCCGTGGCGGAGGTCAGCTCGCTACCGAGGACGCTGCGCATCGCGCCAAGCGTGAACGACATGTCGCTGAACCACTGCTGAGGGCTGCCGACCCCGTTCAGCGACTGGCCGCTGACCACGGCGTCCTGTTCGGTCGCCAGAGCCGTCTCGACATCGGGCCCGGCAACCGCGTCGTTGTACTGCTGCTCCTCGCTGAACGCGGGAGACAGGCCCGTCGGCGCGACATAGGCGGGCAGGTCGACAGCCACCTTCTGGAAAGAGGACAGGTCGCTTGCCTCGCTCGACTGCGCGCCGGTGAGAGTGGTCAGGGCGCCGAGTTCGAACTGGCCCTCGATCAGCCCGGAGTAGAGCACGGCCCGCTGCTGCGAGGTCTCCTCCTCCGCCTGGGCCAGCGCCTCGATCGAGGTGACCGTCTGCGCGAGCGCCGCGCTCGGGCTGCCTGCCGCGATGTCGTTGTCGAACGCGAGCAGGGCGGCGATGACGGTGGAGTAGTGGTCGGTCAGCGTGAGCGCCGTGATCTCGCTGTGTGCCAGCACGCGCAGCTCCGTCAGCGCGGAGAGGCTGCTCAGGGCGGATGCCAGGTCCGTCTGGGCGGCGACCGGATAGGCCGGGCCGAGCTGGCCGGCCAGCCCCTCGACAACGGCCATGCGGTGCCCGGTGACCGAATACTGGCTCTGCAACTGGCCGAGGGTGGACGCGGCCAGCGCGCCCTGGCCGCTCTGCCGGGCCGCGACATAGCCGGCCGTGAGGTCCCGCTCGTCCTCAACGGCCTCGGCGAGCGCGGTGATATCGCTCCCGAGAACACCGAGTTGTGCGGTGCGCGAGGCGGTGGCCGCGGTGCTGCTTGCCTCCTGGACGCGGAGAGCGCCCAGCGTCAGTGCCGCCACCGTCGGGACGAGGACGAGGGCGAGCACGCGCCATCGCATTCGCCAGTTCCGCAGGTGCCAGCGGGTCGAATTCCGGCTCGGCCGGATGACGTCGCCGGGACCGGCCGGTAGCTGTGTACCCGCTGGCTGTGCGCCGTCGGGCTGAGCACCGTCGGCCGCGAGTACTGGCAAAATGCTCCCGCTGTCCTTACCGACCATCCTTGGGGATCCCTCTGCTTCCCATTCGCGTTCGCGGAACCCGCTGACCCGGGGCAGAGGACGGCGGGAATTACATGGGTCTTGATGCAACCGCTAAACCGAGGGTCCGGAGCCCGGGCGACCGCTCGAAAAGCGCAGTTGCAAAGCTAACCAGGTGTGCGATGCCGTACGTCTCATAATTATGAAACATGGCCATTCTGTAATGGTATGGCCGGGTATATAGATTTCCAATGGTTGCGCTGTGCAGGGCGTTTTTCTTTCGTAAGGTCATCCGCGCCTGATGATTAGGTATCGTCCTTACCCGGGCACGGGCCGGCCGTCGCCTTTACTCACGCCAGTTTGTTGATGCAAGTCTGTCAATATAACCCACTGCAAGACTGGTGCCCCAGACGGTGCAAATTGCAACATTGGCAACGCCCGAAGTTAGCTCAATTGGCAAGCCGAATAGGGGGCGCCGTGCTTGAAGTAACAGGGCTTGCGGCGGCCAGCCTGACCCTGGCCTGCTGGTCACCTGGCGATTGCCGACGTCGGCGTTCGGGTGGCCGGCCGGGAACTCGTGACGGTCGCCGGCCCCGCCGGGCGCGGCCAGTACGCGCTCTTGCGCTGCCTGGTCGGCTTGCCGCTGCGGTCGAGCGGACAGCGTCGCTGACCAGCCGAATCCGCATGTCCGGGACCCGGCCCGGCCGGGATAACTCCTTCGTTTCGTTTACAAGAAATTAACAATAGGAGGATAATGAAAGCCTCGTGTGTATATCGCAGAGCGCTTGTGTTCGCGATAGCCGGGCTCGCTGTAGGCATTACTGCGTGCAGCTCCGGGCCTGCTGCCACCGGCAGCACAAGCAGCGCGAGCGGCGCGCCGGAGCTGTCCACCATCACGATCGGCACTCTGCGGAGCGCGGACACCACGACCATACAGATCGCCGAGGACAAGGGCTTCTTCAAGCAGCAGGGACTCAATGTCAAGCTCATCACCGAGACGACCACCAACCAGACGGCGACGGGCCTGCTCAGCCACACCATGGACTTCGGCGACCAGAACTACATAGGCATGCTCGAGCAGGAGCAGACCGTTCCCGGCCTGAACCAGCGCGTCGTGGCCGACGACACCCAGGCGTCGAGCGCGAACGATGTCCTGCTGGTGGGCAAGAACTCCAAAATCACGTCGCTTGCGCAGCTCAAAGGCAAAAAGGTCGCCATACCCGCACCGGGCATCAACTTCGGCGCGGTCGCTCTCGACGTCCTGATGAAGCCGTACGAGATGACGAGCGCGGACTACACCACCGTGGTGGTGCCCTTCGCCAACGCGCAGCAGGCGCTCGCCCGGGACGAGGTGGATGCCGCCTTCATGATCGAGCCGTTCATCACGATCGCGGAGGCCGCCGCGGGTGACCGGGTGCTCGTTGACCTGACGAGCGGTGCGATGTCCAGTTTCCCGATAACGTGCTGGGTCACCAGCGCCTCCTTCACGCAGAAGTACCCGAAGACGGTGGCCGCCTTCCAGCGCGCGATGGGCCAGGCGCTCCAGGTCGCCGCCAGCAACCCCAGCTATGTCCGGAGCGAGCTGACCAAGTTCCTCCCGACCATGAAGCCGGCGATAGCCAAGGTCATCTCCCTGCCCACGTTCAACACGACGCTCAGCCTGACCCGGTTGGAACGGGTGGCCGACGTGATGGAACAGGTTGGTGCCCTGCCGAAGAACTTCGATGTCAAGCCCATGTACGATCCGCTGGCGGGCACGGACAGCTAATGCCCGCCGTCCTGCGCAGGGTTTTCCTCGGTTCGGCCGGGCTGGTCCTGCTGTTCGGCGCCGCGCAGCTGGCCCTGTGGGCCGGCCGGGTGAGCCCGGCGACCTTCCCGCTGCCGTCGGCGGTGCTCGGCAGCGCCGCCGACCTGGCCAGGAACGGCTCGTTCCTGGCCAGCGTCGGCTCCACCATGGAGGAGTGGGCGCAGGCGATGGCGATCGCGGTCGTCATCGCCGTGCCCGTGGGCCTGCTGCTTGGCACGCTGCCCCTGGCCGAAGCCGCCGTGGCGCCGGTGATCGAGTTCGTGCGGCCGGTTCCCGCCGTGGTCCTCGTACCGCTTGTCCTGCTGATCATCCAGGACAACGAGCGGACCGAGGTGGCGGTCGTCGTGTTCGCTTCGGTGTGGCCGGTGCTGATCAACACGGTCTACGGGGTGCGGAACGTCGATCCGCTGGCGGTGGAGACGCTGCGCTCCTTCGGCCTCGGTCCGCTGTCGGTCGCGCGCCTGGTGTCGCTGCCGAGTGCGGCTCCGTTCATCGCCACCGGCGTGCGGGTCGCCGCGTCGTTCGCGTTCGTGGTCGCCGTCGCCGTCGAGCTCATCGGCACCGGCATGGGCGGCATCGGCGCCTTCGCGGCCCAGGAGGAAAGCGGATCGGGAGACATGGCCGCCATGATCGCGGTGGCGGTGTGGACCGGGCTGATCGGCCTGGCCGTCAACGGCGCGTTCGCCGCGGCCGAGCGGCGGCTGTTCCGCTGGCACTTCGGCCTGACGGCCACCGCCGGGGGGCAGTCGTGAGCGCCGGCGGACGACCGTCCTCGCGGCGACGCTGCGGCTGCTCGTGCTGGCCGCCGCCGTCGCTGCCTGGCAGTTCGCCACCGAGGCGGCGAACAGCCCCTACTTCCTGCCGCCGTCCGCGATCGTGCCCGCGATGTACCGCCAGTGGTTCTCCGGGCCGGTCAGCCACCTGTGGCTCACCCCCGACGCGACCGCCAACCTGCTGCCGAGTCTCGGCCGCATGCTGGTCGGCTGGGCAGTCGCCGCCTGCGCCGGGATCGTGCTCGGCGTGGCGATCGGGCGGCTGCCGCTGCTCGCCGACCTCACCGAGCCCGTCGTCCACTTCGCCCGGGCGGTCCCGCCGCCCGCCCTGGTGCCGGTTTTCCTGTTCGTGTTCAACATCGGCACGCCGATGGAGCTCGCGACGATCATCTTCGGCGTCATCTGGCCGGTGCTGATCAACTCCATCGACGGCGCCCGGCACGTCCACCCGGGCCACCTCGAAACGGCCCGCGCCTTCCGCATTCCGCCCGCCACGCGGCTGGTGCGCATCATCCTGCCCAGTGCCGCACCCAAGATCCTGGCCGGCCTCCGCCTGAGCCTGGCGATCGCCCTGGTCATGATGGTCGTCTCGGAGTTCGTCGGCAGCACGAACGGCATTGGCCGCGAGATGCTCACCGATCAGTCGCTATTCAACGTGCCCGGCATGTGGAGCGTGATCGTCTTCCTCGGCCTGCTCGGCCTGCTGCTCAACACGGCCTTCAGCCTTTTCGAGCAGCGCGTCCTGGCCTGGCAGCGCAGCCGGAGCCCGGCCGCATGACCGGCGATCGGGTCGCGGCGATCCGGGCCGGATTCGGCCGTCTCGCGGTCGCGGTGGCGGTCATCACGACGCTCGACGACGGGCAGCCGCACGGGTGCACCGGCATGGCCTGGGCGGAGCACGCGACGCCGCCGTTGCTGTTGACCACGCTGCGGGTCGGCGGGCATACCCGCGAGCTCGTCGGGGCGGCGCGGCGGTTCGGCGTGAACGTGCTGTGCGAGGAGCAGCGGGCGTACGTCGCCCGGTTCGCGGCCAGATCACCGGACCCGGCTGCCCGCTTCGCCGGCGTGCCGTTCTCGCCCGGTCCCGCCTGCGGCGTCCCGGTGCTCGACGGCTGCGCGGCCGCGTTCGAATGCGAGGTCAAGGACATCTACCCCTTTGGCGGGCACGACATCGTGATCGGCCGGGTCGCCTGGGCCGCCGCGGCCGAGGGCGGCCAGCCGGTCATTCACTACGACCGGCACCTGCGGGGGCTGCGGGAGGCTACCGGATGACGCATACGCCAGCCGCCGGGGACCGGCGCCGGATCGTGGTCGCCATCACGGGCGCGTCCGGTGCCGTTTACGGCGTGCGCGCGGTCGAGCTGCTGCGCGACATGCCCGAGGTCGAGACGCATCTGATCATCACCGCGGGGGCGCGCAAGACGCTCGCGTACGAGACGGAGACCGACGCCGCCGCGGTCATGAAACTGGCCGACGTGGTGTACCGCGAAGACGACCTCGCCGCGGCCGTCTCCAGCGGCTCGTACCGCACGGACGGCATGGTCGTGATCCCCTGCAGCATCAAGACACTGTCCGGCGTCGCGAACTGCCACAACGACAATCTGGTCGTGCGCGCCGCCGACGTGGCACTGAAGGAACGCCGCAGGCTGGTCCTCGTCGTCCGCGAGACGCCGCTCCACCGGTCCCACCTTCGCCTGATGACCGAGGTAACGGCGGCCGGCGGCATCATCGTGCCGCCGGTGCCTGCCTTCTATCACCGTCCGCAGACGGTCGACGACATCGTCGATCAGACCGTCGGCCGCGTCTTCGACCTGTTCGGCCTGAACAGCGGTGCCGTAGAGCGCTGGGAAGGCAGCCAGCAGGCCGCCCGGCGCGCTCGCGCTCACCGGAAACCGCAGTGACCACCCGTTGGAAAAGTGACCACCCGTTGGAAAGAGGAGACATGAACGCACGTGATGTTGATCTCGACCGTTTCCGTCTGCGCACGCTCGTGGAGACGCTGACGGAACTCGGCGAGGTGGAGGTGCACGACGAGCCCGTGGCGCTGGCCGGTATCAGTGCCGTCGTCGAGGCGTCGGGCAAGGCGGTGCTTTTCCGCCGGGCCGGACCCGGGCAGCTGGAGCTCGTGGCCGGGGTGATGGGGTCGCGGCGGCGCCTGGCCATCGCCCTGGGAGTCGAAGAAAAGGACAGCCTGCGGGAATACGAGCGCCGTCTGGCCAGCCCGCAGGCACACTTCGAAATTCCCTCCGCCGACGCGCCGGTCCACGAGGTCGTGCTGACCGGCGATGACATCGACCTGACCAAGCTGCCCTTCTACCTGCAGCACGATCTGGACGGCGGTCCCTATATCTCTTCCGCGATCGACTTCTCACTCGATCCGGCCACCGGGAAGCACAACGTGGGCTGCCGGAGACTGATGCTGCGCGGCCGCAGGCACCTCACGACGAACCTCACCGCGCCGTCGGACCTGAAGGCCACCTACCGGGCCTGCGTCGAGCGGGGTGAGCGGCTTCCCATCAGCTTCGCCGTCGGCTCCCATCCCACGTCCTATCTGGCCGCCACCTCGCGTCGGCCCGGTGACGAGTTCGACCTGGTAGCGACCATGCGCGGTGCTTCACTGGCGATGGTGCGCGGGGTGACCAACGGCGTGCCGGCGCCCGCCGACGCCGAGATGATCATCGAGGGCTACCTCGACGAGCTGGGCTACCGCGAGCTGGACGGGCCCTACGGCGAGTTCTGGGGATTCTACGGCGCCGCGCACATCGACCCGGTCTTCCATGTCACCGCCATCGCGATGCGCCGCGATGTGCTGCACCAGAGCATCCTGCACGGCGGCAGGAACATGGCGCGGATGGAGGGGACGCCCGTTGCGTCCCTGCACACCGAGTTCGCGGTGCAGGCGGCCCTGCGGGCCGCGAGGATCGCCCCGGCGGCGGTGCACGCGGTCGACTACGTGGCGGTCGGGCAGCACGTTCGGGTGGCGCTCGACCCCGCCGCGCCGCGGGGACAGGCCCGTGCCGCCATCTCCGCGCTTTTCGCGCTGCCGGGCATGAAGCACGTCGTGGTCGTGGACTCCGACGTCGACGTGCGCAACGACGCCGAGGTGGAATGGGCACTGTCGACGCGGTTCCGCCCGGATCGCGACCTGGTGGTGGCTGAGGGCTTCCCCGGGTACTACTCCGATCCGACGGTCTCCGACAGCGGGACTCTCGCCAAGGTGGGCCTGGACGCCACCGCCGGACTCCCCGGCGACTCGATGGAGAAGTGGCGCCCGACGCCGCCGCGGGTGAGCCGCGATCGCAGCGCCGGCAGTGTCCGCGAGGCTCTGCGGGACGGCCCGCTCTACTTCCGCCAGATCATGGACGCCCTCGGCAGCGACGACGGCCGGGAGATCGTCCTGGAGCTTGACGAACTGCGCGAGGAGGGCGTGCTGACGCGCGGGCCCAACTGGCAGTGGGAGCTGACCAAGACGGAGTTCTGATTCCCCTGGCGCCCGTGTCCCCGTGTTGCCTGGCCCCGTGTTGCCCGGTACTGCGGCGGCGGTGCACCCCGGCGAGCAACCGGCGCCGCCGCCGCAGGCCGCGCCGCTAAGCTGTCGGGTTATGGAGTACCTGCCGTATGACCAGCGGACACCTTCCACGGAATACCGGCGCGTCCTCGGGCACATCCTCGCCGCGGGGATCGAGACCGAGACCCGCCAGGGCGTCAACGCGCTGACCGTCATGCAGCAGACCATGACCTTTCCCCTCGCCCAGGGGTTCCCCGTCATCACCGAGCGCAGCATCAGGTCGTTCTGGCGCAAGCCGATCGGCGAACTGTGCGCGTTCATCAACGGGGCTACCACGCTGAAGGAGTTCGAGGAGTTCGGGGTGGACTGGTGGGGCCCCTGGGCGACACCGGAGAAGACGGTCAAGAAGGGGATTGAGCCGGGCGGGCTCGGGCCGGGTTCCTACGGCGGCGCCTTCCGCTCCTTCCCCGCCCCGGACGGCCCGTTCGACCAGTTCAAGCACCTTGTCGAGCAGCTGCGTGAGCTGCCCGAGCTGCGCACTCACTTCGTCGACCCGTGGATCGCGCCGTACCAGGTCAGGGGAGCGGGCAAGCAGCCGAGGACGACGATCGCGCCGTGTCACGGCTGGGTCCATGTCCGGGTGCTCGACGGCGGCCTGCACGTCCACATGACCCAGCGCTCGGGCGACGTGCCCGTCGGGGTGCCAGCCAACATGGTCCAGTACGCCGCCCTCGCCCTCATGCTCGAGCAGCTCACCGGCTACCAGGCGGCGGCGTACTACCACACCATCTCGGACGCCCACATCTACACCAACCAGGTCGACGCCACCCGCGCCATGCTGGCCACCGATCCGCGCCCGTTGCCCACCGTGACGCTGAACCAGGCCGGGCGGGCCGTTACCGACATCCACGACTTCCGCGCCGAGCACTTCGAGCTGGCGGACTACCACCCGAACCCGCCCATCGGCACCATCCCCGTCGCGACCTGAGCGTGCCACCCGATTGCCCCCAGCTGACTGCCAGTCGGGTGACCGGCCCCGGCGGTGCTGCCTCTGGCCGGGCATGGACGTGCCTTTACTGCTGCCCCGGCGACACCAGACGCACATCCATCCGGCTCCCCGGCGCCCGCAGGCCAGCGCCTGGCCGCCGTCGGCCGGGACAATTGCGGCGAATGCCGCCATGGTCGCGCGGAAGATTCCGGCCGTCGGCGAAGCGTGGCGCAGGACACTAGCATGACCGCAGAGGAACGCATCAGCACGGCCGCCACCAGCCACGGGACCAGGATGGATCTATGAAGACGATCAGGCAGCTACTTCGCCGCGGGAGCAGCCAGTCCGGCCCGTCTTCGGCCGGCACCGGGGGCAGGAGCTTCGGCCCCGCGCCACTGGTGCAGACCCTGGGCGTTTCCAACAGCCTGTTCGCGGACGCCTCCAACTTCGACCAGCGCTTCGTCGATGATTACGAGAAGATCGAGACGACGGTCAACGCGCTGCGGACGCTCGGCTTCAAAATCGTCCTCACCAGCGGATCCTTCGACGTCATCCACGAGGGCCACTCGATGTACCTGGAGGCGGCCCGCCAGTTCGGTGACTTCCTCATCGTCGGTCTGGACAGCGACGAGAAGATCCGCGCCCGCAAGGGCGAGAACCGGCCCGTTGTCCCGCAGATGGAGCGGCTCCGTATGGTCACCCACCAGCGCGGTGTGGGGCTGGTTACCCTCAAGCACACTCACCACCCCAAGTGGGCGCTGATCAAGGCCGTACGCCCGGATGTCCTCGTCGCGACCGAGGAGACCTACACGCCCGCGGAGATCCGCGAGCTTGAGTCCGGTTACTGCGGCCGGGTCGAGGTGCTTGAGCGCATGGCCACCGTCAGCACGTCAGCGCGGCTGCGCGAGATCATCATCGCCAACCCGGCCCCGCCGGTCTCGGCCGACAACGCCGGCTCGGCGCGCAGCAAGCTCGCCTCGGCCACCCGTTCAGCGAAATGAAACCGCGGCCTCGTTCGCTACCCCTGGATGGCGCCTTGCCTCGTGCGGGAGCCGGCTCCAGCGGCATGAAAGCGAGCTCATGAAGCAAGTACTGCTGTACCTGCCGGTTGTGCACGCGGGCCACGAGGCATTCTTCGCCCGGCACGCGGACGCCGCCGAGGTCCTGGTCCTCGGGGCCGGGTTCCGCGGCCTGTTCAAGAGCCTGGCCAAGGACATCCGGGCGCTGCGGCCCGAGCGGGCGGCGCAGTTTCTCCAGCTCATGCTGCCCGGCACGCTTATCAGGGTGATCGAGCCCGGTGACCTGCCGGCCGCCGTGACGGCGGAGACCCTCGTGCTGCCCGACGAGGACATCACGCGGAACCTGGCGGCCGAGCACCACCTCGGCGCGGGCAGGGAGCTTGTCTTCGACAAGACGTTCCTGCGCTGGGACAGAGAGTGGAGCCAGGCGGTGCGGCCCGCGGACTTCGACGCCAAGCGGGCGATCGGCGAACTGCCTGCCGCCCTGGCCGGCCGCGCCAGGGAACTGTCGGGCCACAGTTCGGACTGGTGGCGGCAGGTAGGCGCCATCGCCTGGCGGGGCGGGGAGATACTCGGCGCCGCGTGGAACCACCACGCACCGACCGAGTACGCCCCCTACATCGACGGCGACCCCCGGGACAACTTCAGCCGCGGCGTCCGCGCCGACCTGTCCACCGCCACCCACGCCGAGGCAGCCGTCGTCGCCCAGGCCGCCCGTGCGGGGAGGCCGCTTAACGGCGCGGACATCTACGTCACGACTTTCCCCTGTCCCACGTGCGCCCGCCTCATCGCGGAATCCGGCTTCCGCCGTTGCTACTTCACCGGCCAGTACTCGGTGCTGGAGGGCGACAAGCTGCTGCGCACGGCGGGTGTCGAACTGCTCTGGGTGGACACGGCAACGACGGCCCCGCCCCGCTAACCCGGCACCACGGAACCGGCCGCGGCCGACGGCCGCAAACCTAAAGGCCAACGAACAGGGCAGTCCGAACGGATCCGTGGTCCCAGCCCAGCGCCCGACTGCTCCCATGGCGCGCCGAGCGACACGAACGCGGCGGTAGATGGTTGGTAAATCGCCAGCGTCCGGGCGGGCATATCTGGACACATCACACCGCAGGTCGAGGGACCGGCTGCCGCCCGGGACACTCAGATGCCACCCTCACCTAGCTCCGCAGGGGCCGGGGCGTGAAACACGCTTACGTTCGGGATAACTCTGGACAGTAGCCGGGACCAGCCGGCGGCGGGCCGCTTGCTGGCTTTTCCGGTTTGCGCGATTGACCGGCCCCTGTTGCTTGATTGCGGGCTTTGGCTTGCACCGGGTGCGTGCCCAGGCGTCCGGGCGGACATAACCGGGCGGATCGGCTGCCGCCCGGTGAGCGGCTGCCGCCCGGGCGGCGTTGGGCCGGCTATGGCCCAACGCCGCACGGGGAACCGGCGGGGCGGCGGCGGTCCGCCTCACGGGGTACCCGGGAAACACCGTCACCAGGCGCAAGCCGGGGCCCAGGGGAGCGACCGGGCGGCCGGCGAATTAAGCAACGGGGTCTTAACCGGGGTGACGGGGACGGGAGCTGAAGCGCATGCGGACCGGGACCTCGGGGTCGAGGGACGGGTCGCCGACCAGGACGTGGGCGTGCACGTGGGCGATTGTGGCACCGGTGAAGCTGCAGTTCCCGTTGCGGATGCCGAGGCCGTAGTGATCCAGCTCGTACCGCTCGCGGATCTGTCGCAGTGCGATCCAGAAGTCGCCGAGTGCCGCTTCGTCCAGGTCCAGCATGTCGTTCGCGTGCTGATGCGGGACGACGAGCAGGTGCAGCCGCGTTCCCTGGTACGGGAACGCGTTAGGCGTCACCGCCCAGTGCCGGGTTTCGAACGTCACCCGCTGACGGGCGTGCTCGCGCAGCGCCGCCGGGCAGAACAGGCAGATCCCGGCCGACTCAAGCCGCCGCATCTCCTCCAGCTGCTCGTCCGTCCGGTAGTTATCGGTGCAGTACAGGCTCAACCCGACCCGCCTTCGTAGATCAGCGATGCGTGATCATGCTAGAAGCCGGGTGTACCAGGTGCCGCAGCACCCTTACCTTGCCGCCGGGCGGCTGAGGCGACGGCGTCCGCCGTCCGGATCACGGCGGTATGCCCGTCCCGGGGGTGGGCTGCGGTGACGGGATGCGTGCCTTTGCTTAGCCGGCGGTGCGACATATCTGGTCATAACGGTCACGAATATGGTCATTGAGTAAGCAAACATGGTGATCATGGTCACGGGCTAAGCAGAGCGTGGTCGCCTGGTGGGTAGAGCGGCGGGGCGGCCGGGCAGGGTGGAGGCGGCTCGGCGACGA
Organism: uncultured Actinomycetota bacterium; assembly: GCA_963785645.1. Lineage (GTDB taxonomy): Bacteria > Actinomycetota > Actinomycetes > Streptosporangiales > Streptosporangiaceae > Trebonia. The sequence continues at coordinate 643,264 of CAWAWG010000005.1, read as the reverse complement.
GGCCGGGACCGTCGTGGCGCAGGAGGGGGCAGCGGCATGAGGGCCAAAGAGGGCTCAGCCGCGACGGTACTCTGGTGGCTATGCCTGTCGAGTCCGTGTTCCCTCAGTTGGAGCCGCTGCTGCCACTGGTCCGCAAGCCGGTGCAGTATGTCGGAGGTGAGGTGAATTCCACGGTCAAGGCGTGGGATGAGACCGATGTCCGGTGGGCACTGCTGTATCCGGACGCCTACGAGGTCGGTCAGCCCAACCAGGGCATCGCGATCCTCTATGAGGTACTGAACGAGCAGCCGGGCGTGCTCGCCGAGCGCACCTACAACGTCTGGCCGGACCTGGAAAAGCTCATGCGGGCGCACGGCGTACCGCAGTTCACCGTGGACGCGCACCGTCCCGTAGTGGCCTTCGATGTCCTCGGCGTGTCCTTCTCGACCGAGCTCGGGTACACCAACCTGCTTACCGCGCTGGACCTGGCAGGCGTACCGCTGGCCGCCGCCGATCGGACGATCGCGCACCCGGTCGTGCTGGCCGGCGGCCACGCGGCGTTCAACCCGGAGCCGCTGGCCGACTTCCTTGACGCGGTCGTCATCGGCGACGGCGAGGAAGCCGTGCTGGCCATCACCCGCATCATCCGCGAGTGGAAGCGGGACGGCTGCCCGGGCGGCCGGGACGGTCTCCTCCTCTCACTCGCCGCCACCGGCAGCGTCTACATCCCGAAGTTCTACGACGTGACGTACCTGCCCGATGGCCGGATCGGCCGGGTCGCGCCCAACCGGCCCGGTGTCCCCGCGTCGGTGCGCAAGTACACGCTGCTCGACCTGGACGCCTGGCCGTACCCGAAGGCTCCGGTGGTCCCGGTCGCCGAGACCGTCCACGAGCGCTACAGCGTGGAGATCTTCCGCGGCTGCACGCGGGGCTGCCGCTTCTGCCAGGCGGGCATGATCACCAGGCCGGTGCGCGAGCGGTCGATTACCACCGTCGGCAACATGGTGAAGAGCGGCCTCAAGTCGACCGGTTTCTCCGAGGTCGGCCTGCTGTCGCTGTCAAGCGCCGACCACAGCGAGATCAATGAGATCGCCGTGGACCTGGCTGACTGCTACGAGGGGGCCAACGTCGGCCTCTCGCTGCCGTCGACCCGGGTCGACGCCTTCAACGTCACCCTCGCGGACGAGCTGTCGAGGAACGGCAAGCGCTCGGGCCTGACCTTCGCCCCGGAGGGCGGTTCCGAGCGGATGCGCAAGGTGATCAACAAGATGGTCACCGAGGAAGACCTCATCCGCACCGTCAGCACTGCCTACGCCAGCGGCTGGCGGCAGGTGAAGCTGTACTTCATGTGCGGCCTGCCGACCGAGACCGACGAGGATGTCCTCGCCGTCGCCGACCTGGCCAGGAAGGTGATCGCGGCCGGGCGCGCGGCGACCGGGCGGAAGGACATTCGCTGCACGGTGTCGATCGGCGGGTTCGTCCCGAAGCCGCATACCCCGTTCCAGTGGGCCGGGCAGTGCCCGCCGGAGGTGGTCGACGACCGGCTGCGCAAGCTCGGCGGTGCGCTGCGCGCGGACAAGTCGTATGGCAGGTCGATCGGCTACCGCTACCACGATGGCACGCCGTCGCTGATCGAGGGGCTGCTGTCGCGCGGCGACCGGCGGGTCGGCCAGGTGATCTTGGCCGCCTGGCGGGACGGCGCGCGGTTTGACGGGTGGAGCGAGTACTTCTCCTTCGACCGGTGGGTGGCCGCCTGCGAGACGGGGCTGTCCGGAGGTCCGGTAGACCTGGCTTGGTACACTACGCGCGAACGTGACTACGGCGAGGTACTGCCGTGGGACCACCTGGATTCTGGCCTTGACCGGGACTGGCTCTGGGAGGACTGGCAGTCATCAATCGCGCCGCACGCAGGCGAGGTGGAAGATTGCCGCTGGACTCCGTGTTATGAGTGTGGGGTCTGTCCGGCGATGGGGACGGAAATCCAGACGGGCCCGACCGGAGAGCGACTGGACGGAAGGCGCTTGCTTCCCGTGCTAGTGACCAATGGGAGATAGCCAATGGGCGTGACACAGGGGTCTCCCGGGGGGACGCCCCCCCGTACCCCCGGTGACGGCGCCAAGCCGGTTACGGCTCAGCATCTTCTGGTCCGGTATGCTAAACGGGGAAAGATGCGTTTTGCCAGCCACTTGGATGTGGCGCGGGCCTTTGAGCGGGGCGTGCGGCGGACAGACCTGCCGATCGCGTACTCGACCGGGTTCACGCCGCGCCCGAAGATTTCCTACGCAGGCGGAGCCCCGACCGGGGTCGCGAGCGAGGCGGAGTACCTTAGCCTCACGCTGACCAGCCGGACCGAGGCAGACACCGTGCGGGAACGGCTGAACGCGGCGCTGCCTGATGGGATAGACGTGATCGCTGTCACTGAGGACTCCGGGGGACTGCCGGCAAGTCGGCTCACCGCGTCCCAGTGGCAGGTAGCCCTTCCCGGCCTACCAGCGGACAACGTGGTGCCGGTGGTTCGCAAGTTTCTTGCCCTGACGGAGGCACCGGTGGAGCGGCTGACCTCGAAGGGCATGCGGCGCATGGACGCGCGAGCGGCCGTCGTCAGCCTCGATGTACTTAACGGCGAGAGCGCCGACAGTTCTCTCCCGGGACATGAAGCCCCGGGAGCCGGTTGTGCACTGCGCATGGTCGTCCGGCACACCGCCCCGTCTGTACGACCGGACGATGTGCTCAACGCGCTACGCGACGTTTCCGATGTGTTCCCGGCCGGGCAGCCGCTGATGACGCGGCTCGCGCAGGGATCACTCGGCGAATCCGGGGTGGTCCAGCTGTGACCCCAGCTACGACCACAGCCACCCCGGAGTTGAAGTACTCATCCATGCCTGGCCCCAGTGCCCGTGTACTTCGGGCCCGCACCGTCGCGCGTGACCTTTTCCCGCGCGGCGGCGTCGGTGGACCAGGCGAACGACTACTACGAGCTTCCGTGCGGCGCGCTGTCACCTCGCGTGCAGCCGCGCCCGGAAGCCTGACTGGAGATTGCCCGAATGCTCGACAGCGAGCCCAACAACCACGAGACAGACAATAACAACGAGGCCACTGGCCATGCGGCGGGAGTTGCTCCCGCACCGACGGTGTTCAACGGGTCGGCCGAGCCGCCCGTGACGTCCGGCTCGGTGCCGGCGGTGCCCGCAGCGCTTTTCCAGCCGCCGCAGGTGCTTTTCCAGCCGCCCGCGCCCGTGGCGCCGTCCGTCGGCGACCGCGACTCAGGCGGCCGTGAACCCGTTGGCCGGGAACCCGTTGGCCGGGAGCAAGGCGGCAAAGAGCCCGTTGGCCGGGAACCCGCCAGCAGGGCGGAACCTGACGCCGACACCGGCCGGGTGAGCCGCAGGACCCGAAGCCGGAGCCGCAGCCCCCGGGGGCGCGACGCGGTGCCGGATAACGCCGGGCCAGATGTTACGGGGCCGGACGACCTGTTCAGCGCCGAGAGCGCCGGGGCGGTCGCCGAGGTGGACGAGGCCGAAGGCGACGCCTCGGCCGCGGTCGCGGCGGGCGCCGATGAAGAGCAGGAGTCGGTCGGCAGCCGTCGCCGCCGTCGCCGCAACCCCCGCAGCCGGGGCCGGGCAGAGACATCGGCCGAGGCTGATGACGATGTCGATGGCCAGGGGAGTGCGGACGACAGCGCCGGCGGCGACTCCGCGGAGGCCGACGCGGACGGTGAAGGCGATGCCTCGGACAGCGATGCCGGCACCGGCCGCCGTCGCCGCCGTAAGCGGCGCCGCGGCTCGGTCGACGGCGACGTCTTGTCTCCGGATGACCCGCCGGACACCGTGGTCCACGTCCGTGAGGCGCACAACCCCGTCGACGACGTGCGGGCCATCAAGGGCTCCACCCGCCTTGAGGCGAAGAAGCAGCGCAGGCGGGAAGGGCGTGAGTCCGGCCGCCGCCGTCCGCCGGTGATCACCGAGTCGGAGTTCCTCGCCCGCCGGGAGTCTGTCGAGCGGACGATGGTGGTCCGCCAGCGCGGCGACCGGACCCAGATGGCGGTGCTTGAGGACGGTGTCCTCGTCGAGCATTACGTGAACAGGACGACGCACGCCTCCTACGTCGGCAACGTGTACCTGGGCAAGGTGCAGAACGTGCTGCCCTCGATGGAGGCGGCATTCGTCGACATCGGCAAGGGCCGCAACGCCGTCCTCTACGCTGGCGAGGTCAACTTCGACGCCAGCGGCCTCGAAGGCCAGCCTAAGCGGATCGAGTCGGCGCTCAAGTCCGGCCAGTCGGTGATCGTACAGGTCACCAAGGACCCGGTGGGCCACAAGGGCGCCCGGCTCACCAGCCAGATCAGCCTGCCCGGCCGGTACCTGGTCTACGTGCCGGGCGCGTCGATGACCGGCATCAGCCGCAAGCTCCCCGACACCGAGCGGACCAGGCTCAAGCAGATACTCAAGAAGGTGACGCCGGAGCACGCGGGCGTGATCGTCCGCACCGCGGCCGAGGGCGCCGCCGAGGCCGAGCTCGACCGCGACATCACCCGGCTGGCTGCCCAGTGGGAGAGCATCGAGAAGAAGGCCAAGACCGCCAACGCGCCGGCTCTGCTCTACGGTGAGCCCGACCTGACCGTCCGGGTGATCCGCGATGTGTTCAATGAGGACTTCCACAAGCTGATCGTGTCCGGCGATGAGGGCTGGGAGATCATCGACGAGTACGTCAGGTACGTCGCGCCGCACCTGGCCGACCGGATCAGCCGCTGGGACGACCCGGAGAACGCTGACCCGGACGACGACGTCTTCGCCGCCTACCGGATCGACGAGCAGCTCGCCAAGGCGCTTGAGCGCAAGGTATGGCTGCCGAGCGGCGGCTCGCTGGTCATCGACCGTACCGAGGCCATGACGGTCATCGACGTCAACACCGGGAAGTTCACCGGCCAGGGCGGGAACCTTGAGGAAACCGTCACCAGGAACAACCTGGAGGCCGCGGAGGAGATCGTCCGCCAGCTCCGGCTGCGTGACGTGGGCGGCATCGTCGTCATCGACTTCATCGACATGGTGCTTGAGTCAAACCGCGAGCTTGTCCTCCGCCGGCTCCTTGAGTGCCTGGCCAGGGACAGGACCAAGCACCAGGTGGCCGAGGTAACCTCGCTCGGGCTGGTGCAGATGACCCGCAAGCGGGTTGGCGCCGGGCTGCTTGAGGCCTTCTCACAGCAGTGCGAGTGCTGCAATGGCCGAGGCGTCATCGTCACGCTCGACGCTCCGGCCGAGCCGGCCCACCGCGCGTCCGCGGGCAGTGCCCATCGTCCGGTCCCGGCCCCGCCGCCCGGATACGCCCCGACCAACGGGAACGGGACGAGCCACGAGAACGGCTCCGCCAACGCCAAGGCCGGGTACGCCAACGGCCGCCGCGGTAACGGCCGTCGTGACAATGACCGCAACGCCAGGGATGCCTACCCGGACACCTTGTCCGCGGACCCGCAGGCCGACGGCACGCAGTCCCGCACTGCCCCGGCCGACCCGACCCCGGTCGACACCGCGCAGGCTGACACTGTCCAGGCCAGCACGGGGCAGGCCAGCACGGGGCAGGCCGGTACCGTGCAGGCCGGTGCTGGCGCAGGCGGCAACGGCACGGCCGGCCGTGAGGGCAACGAGGGCCGCCGCACCCGTCGCAGCACCTCGGCCGGAACCGCGTTCGCCACTGCCGTCCTGGTCGATGACACCCCGGCGTTGGTCCCGGTCGTAACCACGGTCCCCCCGGCCACTGACCCGGCAGCGTCCCGGCTGACCCCGGCCGTGACCGGCGACCCGGGCGGGGCCGAGCCCGCGGGCCCGCCCGCCCCTCCGGTCCGCCGCACCCGGGCCGGGTCGGCCGTCGCCCGGGTCACGGTGGTGACCGAGCCGGACCCGGCCCCTGACGCGACCCTTCCCGAGCGCGCGGAGGAGCCGCCGGCGACGGAGGTGACGGCGACGGCTGTTGAGGCGCCGGTGCTTCCGCCGGCCGAGGAGTTCCCGGTGACTGAGGCCGTCGCGACGGTTGCTGACGCGCCGGTGCTTCCGTCCGCGGACGAATTCCCGGCGACCGAGGCGGCGGCAGTGACGGCCGACGTGCCGGTGCCGCCGGCCGACGAGCCGGACGGGACCGAGCCACGGCCCGAGCACCGAGGCGGCTATGGCACCGAGCCGGCCATTGTAGCGGCCAATGTGTTCGATACGCCCCTGTTCGACACGCCGGCGTTTGACTCGGCTCAGCCGGCCGCGCCCGCCCCCGAGCAGGAGGCCCCGGAGCGGTCCCTGGACGAGCAGGCTCACGCCGAGCCAGTCGCGAGCGACGAGCCCGAGCCAGTCGCGGACGCGCCCGCCTTCGACCTCACCGCCCCGACGACCGAGGCAGCCCCCGTCGAGACCGCCCCGGCCGACCACGACACCGTCGACATCGTCGAGGGCGACGCCCAGGGCGAGTCCTTGGCGGAGACCGCGGCCCAGCAGGAGCAGGAAGAGCCACCCGCCGTTGAAGATGAGGCACCTCCCACCCCGGAGACGCCTTCCGCGACCGAAGGCGAGTCCCCAACCTGGTGGTAGTGAGGACTAAAGCGGCGGCCTCTGCGGCAATGGCCAATCGCCCCTTGCGGACCTGGTATGCTCTCCCAGGAGCGACTAACGCGGCCAGGACGTGAGCCCGGCGGAACGCCAGGGTAAGCAAGGCTGCGAGTCGCAATCATGCACGTAAGATGGCATGTCAGGTTCATGGCGAGCCCGCTATCGGCAAGATGGCCAATGTCAGATTTGGTAAGTCCAGATTTGACAAGCACGGCCGAAGCACAGTGGGGCACGCTCTCAGGGAGAGGCAGTTCTCGGGTGTACGCGATTGTGCGCTGCGGTGGCAGGCAGGAGAAGGTCGCCCTCGATGACGTGCTCGCCGTCGACAAGCTTGTGGACGAGGAGGCTGGGTCGAGCGTCTCGTTCCCCGCGTTGCTCGTGGTGGACGGTGGCACTGTCATCAGCGATCCGGCTGAGCTCAGCGATTACCAGGTGACGGCCGAGGTGGTTGGCCCGGCCAAGGGTCCGAAGATCAACATGATCCACTACCGGAACAAGACGGGCTACAAGCGCCGTCAGGGACACCGGCAGCAGTACACCCAGGTCCGCATTACCAGCATCGCTAAGGCGTAACGGCCAAAACCATAACGGCCAGGCCATAGCGAAGGCGTAAGAACAAGAGGGCAAGAAGAGATGGCACACAAGAAGGGCGCGTCGTCCAGCCGCAACGGCCGGGACAGCAACGCGCAGCGGCTTGGCGTGAAGCGCTTCGGCGGCCAGCTGGTCAACGCCGGCGAGATCATCGTCCGACAGCGCGGCACCCACTTCCACCCGGGTCTGGGCGTTGGCCGGGGCGACGACGACACGCTGTTCGCGCTGGTGAAGGGGAAGGTCGAGTTCGCGCGCTTCCGCGGTCGCCGCGCGGTGAACATCGTTCCGCTGCCCAAGCCGGAGCAGGTTTCGGCCTAGCGGGAAAGCAACGACCCGAACACTCTGATTTAGAGCATTCGCTATGGCGGGCCGGGATTACCGGCCCGCCATAAGCGTTTTCATGGGATAAGGGTTCAGTGCCCGCTGGGGAAGTTCTGCCCGGGGCGCTGCCAACCGCAGACGAATGTGAGGATGGAGACATGGCTGAGTTCGCCGACCACGCTGTGCTGAAGGTGCAGGCTGGCCACGGCGGTCATGGCTGTGCCTCTGTTCACCGGGAGAAGTTCAAGCCGCTCGGCGGCCCTGACGGTGGCAACGGGGGCCGCGGCGGCAGCGTGATCCTGGAGGTTGACGCGTCCACATCGACCCTGCTCGACTTCCATCGGCGCCCGGTCCGCAAGGCAGGAAACGGCCATCAGGGCGAGGGATCGAACAGGAACGGCGCCGCGGGCGAGGATCAGGTCGTCAAGGTCCCCAGCGGCACCGTCATCCTCGGCCGAGGCGGGGAAGTCCTCGCCGACCTGGTAGGCACGGGCACGCGGTTCGTCGCCGCCGCCGGCGGAAGGGGCGGCCTCGGCAACGCCGCCCTCGCGTCCCAGAGGCGCAGGGCTCCCGGGTTCGCGCTGAAGGGCGAGCCGGGGGAGGAGCTTGAGCTCACCCTGGAGCTCAAGACGGTCGCGGACATCGGCCTGATCGGCTTTCCCAACGCGGGCAAGTCCTCCCTGATCGCCGCGATGTCCGCCGCACGGCCGAAGATCGCCAACTACCCGTTCACCACCCTCATCCCGAACCTCGGCGTCGCGGAGGCCGGCGACGTCCAGTACGTCGTCGCCGACGTGCCCGGCCTGATCCCCGGCGCGAGCGAGGGCAAGGGGCTCGGCCACGATTTCCTGCGCCACGTCGAACGCTGCGCGGCACTCGTCCACGTGCTGGACTGTGCGACCAGCGAGCCGGGCCGTGACCCGATCACCGACCTGGACACGATCGAGGCCGAGCTCGCCGCCTACGAGGACCTGATAGGCCCGGCGAGGCTGAACAAGGGCCTGACCGGTACGAGTCTTAAGGACCGGCCGCGGATCGTGGCACTCAACAAGGTCGACGTTCCTGAGGCCCGTGACCTCGCCGACCTCGTTAAGCCGGAGCTGGAAGCACGAGGCCTGGCGGTGTACGAGGTCTCGGCCGCCAGCACGGAGGGCCTGCGCGAGCTGAGGTTCGCCATGGCCGAGATCGTGATACAGGCCCGTGCGGCCGCCCCCGAGCCGGAGCCCGTTCGCGTGGTGATCCGCCCGCCGGCGGCCAAGGAAACCGGATTCGACATCGTCCGCACCGACGACGGCGCGTATCTGATCCGCGGCGAGAAGCCGTCCCGCTGGGTCGCCCAGACCGATTTCGCCAACGACGAGGCCGTCGGCTACCTCGCGGACCGGCTGGGCCGGCTGGGTGTCGAGGCCGCTCTGGCCAAGGCGGGGGCCGTCGCCGGCGACACGGTGCTGATCGGTGACTTGGATGACGCGGTCGTCTTCGACTGGGATCCGGAGCTACCGTCGGGCAGCGGTCACGCGCCCGGCCCGCGCGGGTCGGACTACCGTCTGGAAAGATAAGGGCCGTGCACGACCCTGCCGGTCAAAACGCTGGCCCTCACGACACTCACGACACGGGCTCTCCCGACAAGGGCCGCCCCGACATCGCCGGATCGCCAAGGACCGTTGTCAAGGTCGGTTCCTCGTCGCTGACCACCAAAACCGGAGCCATCGACGACGCCAGAATCGCGGCATTGACGGACGCGGTCGCCGCGCGGACTAGCCGCGGCCATCAGGTGCTGCTGGTCTCCTCGGGTGCGATCGCCACGGGCATGGCCCCGCTCGGCCTGCGGAAGCGCCCCAAGGACCTGGCCACCCAGCAGGCCGCGGCGAGCGTCGGCCAGGGCCTGCTCATCGCCCGCTATACGCAGGCTTTCAACAAGCACGGCCTCGGGGTCGGCCAGGTTCTCCTAACGGCTGATGACCTGATGCGCCGCGCGCACTACCGCAATGCCCAGCGGACCCTGGAGCGCCTGCTCGAACTCGGGATCATCCCGGTCATCAACGAGAACGACACGGTGGCGACGGACGAGATCCGGTTCGGCGACAACGACCGCCTGGCCGCCCTGGTGGCCCACGTCAGCCGGGCCAGCGCCCTGATCCTGCTCTCCGACGTGGACGGCCTCTACGACGGCGATCCGAGAAGGGGCAACGCCCAGCGAATCGCCGTCGTAACACGGCCCTGCGGACCTGGAAAACGTCAAGGCGGGCAAGACCGGCGCCAGCGGCCTCGGCCGGGGCGGCATGTCCACCAAGGTCGACTCGGCCCTGATCGCGACGTCGGCCGGCATCCCCACGGTGGTGACCTCAGCCGCCCAGGCGGCAGCAGCCATCGCGGGGGAGGAGACAGGCACCTACTTCGCCCCCACCGGCGTCCGTCTGAGCACCAGGCATTTGTGGCTGGCCCACGCGGCGGTGGCCAGGGGCACCCTCAAGCTGGACGACGGCGCGGTCCAGGCGATCACCCTCCGCCGCGCTTCACTTCTCCCGGCCGGCATTACCGCCGCCACCGGCACCTTCGAGGCCGGCGACCCGGTCGACCTAACGGATGAGACGGGCAAAGCAGTCGCCCGCGGCCTAGTCAACTACGACGTCAAAGAGATCCCGTCCCTCATGGGCCGCTCCACCCGCTGGCTGTCATCCAAACTAGGCCCAGAATACGAACGCGAAGTAGTCCACCGCGACGACCTAGTAATCCTCTAACGCGGCAGCCCCAGGGGGCAGGCCGAAGGCCCCGTGGCGATCTGGGTTTCGATCCGACGACCCCAAACGAGAGAGCGGAGCTGGGGGATTCCCTCGCGGCCTTCCGAAGGAGTGCCGCGAGGAATTCTCCCCAGCCCCACCGACCCACGCATCTGGGTTTTTTGGTTTTGAATTTCCAACCAAAAAACCAGGGTCAGTTGTTGTCCCCAGAGGACCCCGAACCCGACCCACCGCCCCGGTTCCCGCCGAGCCGGTCGAACAGTCCGGAGGCAGCCCTGACGCCCGTCTCGGCCACGCCGCGGAAGATCCCGGCCAGGGGGTCTTCGGACCGTGCCCACGACTCCCGGTAAGAGTTGGCCGCGTTGCGTGCCTCCTCGGTGAACGAGGCGTCCCGGTCGGTGTCCCGCCGCGGGTAGTCCCCGGCCAGGATCGACTCGTAGGACCCGTCCGTCGCCCACCGGTCCAGCTCCGCGAACCGGACGACAGCGAAGGGGTGCGTGTTGCCCTGCAGCTGCAGCAGCTTCAGGATCGAGTCCCTGAGGTCCGGCACCGCGTCGTACTCGTGCGCCTGCTCGCGGAAGGCGTCCGGGTTCAGCTCGGACAGGTACGGGCCGCCTGCCAGCTTCATCAGCGCGCGGCGAGCGGCGTCCACGTCCTGCCCGGCCAGCAGGCCGGCCCGGTCGCAGGACAGCTCGGACTTGCGGAACCACTCCTCAAGCCCCCAGATGATGGCCCGCAGTCCGAGGTACCCGATCGGCATCCAGGCGATCCGCGCGGCGAGCTGGATGAGGATGAGCATCATCGTCCGGTAAACGGCGTGCCCGGAGAGGATGTGCCCGAGCTCGTGGCCGATGACCCAGCGGAGCTCCTCCTCGTCGTGCAGGTTCACCAGCCCGGTCGTGACCACGACGAACGGCCGGTCGCGCCCGATGGCCATGGCGTTGACGATCGGCGACTGTATGACGTAGCACTCGGGCACGTCGGGCAGGTCGAGGATGTAGGCGCCGTCCCGCACGAGCGCGTAGATGTGCGGGAACTGGCGTTCGGAGACCTTGACCGCGCCGGCCAGGAAGGTCAGCCGCAAGGCTCGTTCGTTGATGAGGCCGAAGAGTTTGCTTAGCAGCACGTCGAAGCCGCTCAGCTTGCGCAACGCGACGAGCGCGGAGCGGTCGGCTGGGTGCTCGTAGGCACGGGACGAGATGCCGGTGAGCCGGACTCTGGCACGATCAGGCACTGAAGTCATATCTCGAATGTTAGCCGCACCGTGACAGTGCCGCATCATCCTGCCGGGGTATCCGGGCAAGTGTAGACCTAGCTCCCGCAGCGAGGTGAACCTGCCTCCACCACCCCCGGTGCAACTTACGAGGCCCTGACCAGATCCGGCCAGGAACAATTCACGGCCAAAGAGACCTATAGCATCTCAAGACCATGTGGTGAAGGAGACAGCAGTTGATAAACGGGCGCAGGCGGGTCGGCGTGATGGGCGGTACGTTCGATCCGATCCACCACGGTCACCTCGTGGCCGGGAGCGAAGTCGCGCACATCTTCGCCCTCGACGAGGTCATCTTCGTGCCCACCGGCCAGCCGTACCAGAAGAACGACAGGAACGTGTCGAGCGCCGAGGACCGTTACCTGATGACGGTCATCGCCACCGCGTCCAACCCGAGGTTCTCGGTCAGCCGCGTCGACATCGACCGGCCTGGCCCCACTTACACGATCGACACCCTCAAGGAGCTGAAGGAAAAGAACGGCCCCGACACCGATCTGTACTTCATCACCGGCGCGGACGCCCTGGCGAACATCCTCACCTGGCACGACGTCGATGACCTGTTCGGCCTGGCGCACTTCGTCGGCTGCACCAGGCCGGGCCACCGCCTCACCGGCGCGGGCCTGCCGGACGGCAAGGTCTCCCTGGTCGAGATCCCCGCCCTCGCGATCTCCTCCAGCGAGTGCCGCAACCGGGTAGCCGCGGACGAGCCGGTCTGGTACCTCGTCCCCGACGGCGTCGTCCAGTACATAGCCAAGCGCGACCTCTACGCGAGAACGGCGGGCTGATTCCCTCAGCCAGCGGGCCGCATGGTCAAAAACGCCGAAACAATGAGATTCCGAACGACTGCGGCTTACTCTCCCGCGCCCGTGGCCTTGAGCCGCGCCGGAGGCCGTCCGGGCGGGAGCCTGCCGACGAGGTCGGTGATGTCCGTCACCACCCCGGCGAGCGGGGCGACGGTGGCGACCCCCGTCGTGAGATCGCTCAACAGGGCACCTATCCGGCCGGGATCGCGGCCCGGCTTGACCAGTTCGCCCTTGAGGCGCACGGTCTCGCGCGCGACTTCTCCTGCCCGCTCCGCCGGCAGTTGTCCGACCGCGGCCAGCAGGTCGTTGAGCAGCGTGTCGAGCTGGTGAAGGACCCGGGCCTCATCGGTGCCCCCCGGGCGCCCGGAGCGGCCAACCGAGATCGTCGCGCGGGTGACGCCGCCGACCCCGGAGTTGCTTATGTCGCGCAGTCCAGCCATGGCGTTCTCCTGTCGCTAGCCGACCCTCAGACTGCTGTTCCTCGTGCTGCCGGCCACGATGATGCGCACGCCGCATTCAGGCGTAGTAACCGAATGGCGGGCTATCGTGCCCTGTCCCCTGATCAGGGTAGACAAGACGCTGGCCCGGATGCAGCAGATTATGCGGAATGATGGTGAATGATAGGCCGATTCCCTGTAATGCGGGAATCCGACAGTCCTACCCGGCTGAACATCCCACGCCAGAAGCCAGTGAATGAAGCAATAATGCCAATTAATTGGGGTTCGCCCCAGGTCTGGCCATCAAATAAGGAATTCTATAGGTATATCATCATAAGTCGGATGCGCGTAGTTCGCTGGCACGGTGCCCCTCTTGTGGCGACAGGTGCCGCGACCGCCGCGACCGCCGGAGCGAACGCCGACGAGGCCTGCGCCGACAAGCCCCGCTGCTTGTATTCCCCGAAAAAGAGAAGGCCGCCGGGAACGGCCACCGCTAAATGCGGCAGCCGTTCCCGGCGGCGTTTTCTGGCCTAGGTCCTAAGTTGCCTGTAGAGTCGCACGGTATCAGCAAGAAGACGACGGCCTGATCGCCTCACTCTTGGCCACCGTGGTCGCGTCTAGGTTCTCCGGTATCTCTAGCCAGAGGATGAAGGCATCGGAACATGCGCCGGTAACTTCCGCTGGCTCGCATTCGTAATCTCTGGCGTATCCGTCCTCGAATTCATCGAGGCCGATTTGCTCGCATTCCTCCTCGTCATCGTAAATTCCCTCTTCTACCCAGATCCAGTTTTCGGCGGGCTTGACGCTAGCCGAATTGACGGCCGTCGCCGCTATGGCCGTCGATGCATTTGCCGGGCTGGTCGTGGCGGCCTGCGCGGGCGCCGTCGCGAGCGCGATACCACCAGCGATCATGAGCGGTGCTGCTAGCATTGCCAGTTGCTGCCTTGAGAATTTCACTACTTAATTCCCCTTCCCGACTGCCGCCGATATGCCGTCATTGGGGAGATTAACGTCAATATATTTAGCAAGTCAATGGCGGCCATTTAGTCCTTTAGTACTAGGTTAATCTTCGCGTTCGTGATCCCGCCGTCGCCTGCCGGCGGGGGGCCGGTCCGGGTGGCGGCCGGGGCCCGGCGGCGGGCAGTCGGCGGGCCCCGGCCGTGTCACATTCGGGTCAAACCTCACCACACCCCCTTGACGGGAATATGTAAGTACGGTCAACTAACAAAAACCTCCCACTGGGCGGCCAGTGTCGGACGGCCCAGCTCATTGCGAAGAGAAGAGACCCGATGGACAAGAAGTTCGCGAGGCGCCTCTCCGGTGCCGCGCTCGCGGCCGCTGCCGCGCTGGCCTTGGCCGCGTGCAGTAGCAGCGGCGGCTCGTCCGGTGGCAGCAGCGGTACCACCACCCTCAAGCTCGTGGTCGCCGACTACGGCACCGGTGCGAGCAATGCCAGCATCAAGTACTGGGACGGCATCGTCTCCGCCTTCGAGAAGGCCAACCCGAACATCAAGGTCAACGTCACCTCGATCTCCTGGAATAACTTTGACCAGGAAGTCCAGACGATGATCCAGAACAAGCAGTACCCGGACATCACCGAGGGCGACTACTTCTCCAACTACGCCACGGACGGCCTGCTCTACCCGGCCTCGGACGTGCTGTCTGACCCGGGCAACCTGCTGCAGACGTTCAAGGCGGCGGACAGCGTCAACGGCGTCCAGTACGGCATGCCGTTCACCACCTCGAGCCGCACGCTCTTCTACAACAAGAAGCTGTTCACGCAGGCGGGCATCACGTCGGCCCCGCAGACCTGGGCCGACATCCAGACCGATGCCGCGAAGATCACCAAGCTGGGCGACATCGGCTTCGGCCTGCCCCTCGGCTCCGAGGAGGCGCAGGCCGAGTCGCTGCTGTGGATGCTCGGCGACGGCGGCGGTTACCAGACCAACGGCCAGTACACCATCAACAGCGCGGCCAACGTCCAGGCCTTCACCTTCCTCAAGGGCCTGGTCGCCGCGAAGGACACCGAGCCCAACCCGGGCACGGTCGACCGCACCAACCTGTGGCAGGAGTTCGCGCAGGGCAAGGTCGGCATGATCAACGGCTCGCCGGCGCTCATCCCGATCATCCAGGCGGGCGGCGTCCTGCAGGCTTCCGACTGGACCTCGGTGCCGATCGCGGGCAAGACCGGCCCGCTGACCGACACCCTCGGTGTCTGTGACAACGTGTCGGCGTTCAAGCCGAACGGCCACGAGGCCCAGATCAAGGCGTTCCTCAACTTCGCCTACCAGGACAAGTACCAGATCGCCTTCGACAAGGAGTACGACCTGCTCCCCGCGACGACCTCCGGGGCGAACGCACTGTCCTCCGACCCGATCTTCGGGCCGTTCCTCACCGCGCTGCCCCACTCGGTGCAGTACCCGAGCAGCACCTCGTGGGCGAACGTGAAGGCCAAGATCCAGCAGACGATCGGCCTCGCGGTCACCGGCAGCCCGGCGACGGAACTGTCGCAGCTCCAGCAGGTCGCCACCACGTCGACCAGCTGAGATAGTTTCCGATATCGCGTGGGACCCGTCGCCGGGTTGCGCGCCCGATGGCAAAAACCGCCATCGTATCGGGCGCGCAACCCGGCCGTCTCCCGGGGGGACGACCCCCCGTACCCCCCGAGGAATGGCCGGGTTCCACGCGACCTTACCCCAGGAGAAATGCGAGATTTGAGGATGACAGTGTGATGCTCGCCCTCCGCCGCCTGGCGCCGTTGCTGTGGCTCGGCCCCGCTCTCGCGCTCATCGGCGTGGTCGTGCTCTGGCCGGTTGTGGTCATGGTGCAGTCGTCGTTCCAGCAGATCGGCGGCGAAGGCTTCGTCGCCGGCTATAACGGCATCACCAACTACGACAACCTGGTCCACGAGCCCGACTTCGTCTCCGTTCTGCTGCGCACCGTGGTCTGGGTCGTGGTCGTCGTGGCCCTGACCGTGCTCATCTCGCTCGGCCTGGCCCAGCTCTTCCACCAGAAGTTCCCCGGCCGCCGGGTGACCCGGTGGGCGCTGATCATCCCGTGGGCCGCCTCGGTGATGATGACCGCACTGATCTTCAAGTGGGCGCTCGACCCGAACGTCGGCGTCATCAACGTGATCCTGCACCACATCGGCGTGGTCAAGCAGCTCGGTTCCAACCAGGCGGACTGGCTCGGCAACCCGAACAGCGCGCTGGCCTGGATGATGGGCGTGGCGATCTTCGTCTCGCTGCCGTTCACCACCTACGCCATCCTGTCCGGCCTGCAGGGGATCCCCGGCGACGTGTACGAGGCGGCCTCGATCGACGGCGCGACCTCGTGGAAGTCCTACCTCCGGGTGACCCTGCCGCTGCTGCGCCCGGCGATCGTGGTGGCGACGCTGATCAACGTCATCAACGTGTTCAACTCCTTCCCGATCATCTGGGAGATGACCCGCGGCGGGCCGGGCTACGAGACCTCCACCTCCACCATCTACATGATCGACATCAAGGAGGGCGACGTCGGCCAGGCGGCGGCCCTGTCGGTCTTCAACTTCCTGCTGGTCATCGTTATCGTCGTCGTCTACCTCAGCACCACCCGCTGGAAGGAGCAGGTCGACCGATGATCACCACGACCAAGCCCGCACCGCGGCTGCGCGCCCTCCGCCGCACCGCGGGCCGGCCTGCCCCGCGGAACCGCCGGCCGCTGCGCACCTGGGTCATCGCCATCGCGGCCTACGTCATCGCCGCGATCTTCCTGCTGCCGTACCTTGAGATGCTCATCATGGCCCTGCGGCCGAACGACGAGCTCGGCCTGGCCACCGTCCTCCCGAAGCGCTGGACCTTCTCGAACTTCACCACCCTGTGGTCAAGCGGCCTGGGCGGCAGCATCGGCACCAGCCTGGAGATCGCCGCCGGCGCCACCGTGATCGTGCTGCTTGTCGCCCTGCCCGCCGCGTACTGCACCGCGCGCCGCCGGTTCCGCGGCCGCACCGCCTTCCTGCTGCTCGTGCTGGCAACCCAGATGTTCCAGCCGGCCGCCATCCTGGTCGGCATCCAGCGCGAGTTCACCGACTTCGGCCTGAACCCGACGCTGTCGCTGGTCATCGTCGACGCGGGCTTCAACCTCGCCTTCGCGGTCTGGATACTCAACGCCTTCTTCTCCTCGATCCCCGTCGAGCTCGAGGAAGCGTCCATGGTCGACGGCCTCGGCCGGGTCGGCGCCCTGACCAGGATCACGCTGCCGCTGGCCGCTCCGGGCATCGTGACCGCCCTGATCTTCACGTTCATCGCCGCCTGGAACGAGTTCCTGGTCGCCCTCACCCTCAGCCTCGGGCAGGCGCCGTCGCAGCAGCCGCTGACCGTGGCGATCAACAACTACATCGGCGAGTACTCCGTCGACTGGGGGCACCTCTTCGCGGCCGGCCTGGTCGCGACCGTGCCGGTCGTCATCCTGTTCGCCATCATCGAGCGGCGCGTCGTGGGCGGACTGACGGCGGGAGCGGTTAAGTGAGCACAGGCGGAGTCCGTCCCCGCCCGCTGCGCCCGATCGGCAAGCTGCTGGCGGAGGACACCAGGCGCCACCACCGTTCTCTCATCCTCCAGCACCTGTTCGCGGAAGGTCCCGCTTCCCGCGCCGACCTGGCCCGGACCACCGGCCTCACCAAGGTGACGGTCTCCGACCTGGTGGGCGGGCTCATCGCCGACGGGCTGCTGGGCGAGCTGGGCGCGCCGGCCGAGGCCAAGGTCGGCAAGCCGCCGACGCTGGTCGGCCTGCTGGCCGACGCCGCCCACATCGTCGCCCTCGACCTCTCGCCCGCCGACCGGATGGCCGGGGCCGTGGTCAACCTGTCCGGCCAGGTCAAGGCGCGGGCCGAGGTCCCGCTGGACGGCGCCTGCGGCGAGGAGGCGGTCGAACTGGCCGTGAGCCTGGCCGAGCAGTTGCGCGCCGGCATCGACCGGCCGGTGCTCGGCGTCGGCGTCGGCACGCCCGGCGTGGTCGACGGACTCGGCGTGATCCTCGACGCGCACAACCTGCACTGGGCCGGGGTCGACCTGACCGGCATCATCCGCAAGCGGCTCGGCCTCCCCGTCTACGTCGCCAACGACGCCAACACGGCGGTCCTGGCCGAGTACACGTTCGGCGGGACGACGGCGGCGGACCTGATGCTGCTGCGGATCGGCATCGGTGTCGGCGCCGGGCTTGTCGTCGGCGGCGCGCTCGTCCAGGGGCACGCCTGGGCCGCGGGCGAGATCGGGCACGTCGTCGTCGACGCGGCCGGCGTGCGCTGCGCCTGCGGCAAGGTCGGCTGCCTGGAAACCATACTGTCCGTCCCGCACCTGCGGGACAGCGACCGCCCGCTCGCGTCGGTCGGCATCGTGCTCGGCGAGGCCCTGGCACCGGTGGTCGGCGCACTCAACCTGCACGAGG
This sequence comes from uncultured Actinomycetota bacterium, assembly GCA_963785645.1. GTDB lineage: Bacteria > Actinomycetota > Actinomycetes > Streptosporangiales > Streptosporangiaceae > Trebonia. The sequence continues at coordinate 625,111 of CAWAWG010000005.1, read as the reverse complement.
TCGTGCTCGCGGGACCGCCCGACCTGCTCGACGGCGAACTGCGCGAAGCCCTCGACGCGACGGTCCGCGATCGGGTGATGGAACAGTCGGCCGCCGACCTGGTGGTGCGCATGTCGCCGCTCGGCGACGACGTGGTGCTGGTCGGCGCCGCGGTACTGGTGCTCTCTGGTGAGCTGGGTGTGTCATGAGTGGTGACCTGCCGGGTGAGGACAAGCGGGCCGGCGACCTGCGGGCCAGTGACATGCGGATCGGCCTCGACATCGGGGCGACCAAGATACTCGGCGCCGTCATGGACGCCGACGGCACCATCGTCGCCCAGTCCCGGCAGGACACCCTGCCGGGTCCGGCCGGGATCCTCAGCACCGCGACGACCGTGCTCGACCAGCTCGCCGCCGCGCTCGACGGTGCCCTCCCGCCGCACATCGGCATCGGGATCCCGGGAATCGTCGACCGCGGCCGCGGTGCCGTGAGCCATGCGGTCAACCTCGGCCTCGGCGGCGACTGGTTCCCGCTCGCCGACCAGCTGGCCGACCGCACCGGCGCCGCCGTCATCGTCGAGAACGACCTCAACGCGGCCACCTGGGGTGCCCACGTGCTCAGCGGCGCCGACGACCTCGCCTACCTCAGCCTCGGCACCGGCCTGGCGGCCGGCTTCGTGCTGTCGGGAACGCTGCGGCGCGGTGCGCACGGTGTGGCCGGGGAAATCGGGCACGTGCCGATCGACCCGGACGGCGCGCTGTGCTCATGCGGGCAGCGCGGCTGCCTCGAGCTGAGCGCCTCGGGCTCCGCCCTGTCCGCCGCCTGGCCGGCCGAGAGGGAGGTACTGCCTGCCGTGGCCCTGTTCACCGCGGCCGCCGCCGGGAACCCCGCGGCGGTCATCGCCCGCGACCGCTTTGCCGCGGGAGTGGCGGACGCGGTGCGGATGCTCGGCCTGGCCGTCGACCCGGCCGTGATCATCATCGGCGGCGGCGTCGCGCACGTAGGGGAGCCCCTGCTCGACTCGGTCACCACGGCGCTGCACGCCCAGGCCGCCGTCTCGCCGTTCCTCGCCGCTCTCGACCTGGCCTCCCGGATCAGGCTGCTGCCGGACCGGTTGCCGGTCGGCGCGATTGGTGCCGCGTTGATCGGGAACGCTGGATGAGCGCTACCGCCAATCGCGGCCCGCTGATCGCCCGGTGCCCGCCGGCGGCCACACGGGGAAAGAGCGAGGCCGACCCGGGGTCTTCAAGCCCGTTAACACACAGGTAGTGTCGGTGCTGCTCAACGGCCGCCCTGCGCGCGGCAGGAAAGGAAGCTGCTGATGGAGGTCGTGCCGCTCGGATCGGCCGACGAAATCGCCGTGCTGGCGGCGGACACTGTCGAGGCCGTCGTTCGCCGGAAGCCCGCTGCGGTACTCGGGCTGGCCACGGGATCAACCCCGCTCCCGGCCTACGGCGAGCTCATCCGCCGCCGCGAGGCCGGCACCGCCCCGTCCTACGCCACCGTGACCTGCTTCAACCTCGACGAGTACGTCGGCCTGCCCGCCCCGGAGGCGGGAGCGCACGAGCAGAGCTACCGGGCCACCATCGCCCGCGAGCTGACCGACGGCCTGGGCATCAGCCCGGACCAGGTCAACGGCCCGGACCCCAGTCCCGACGGACTGCCGACGGCGGGGGAGCGCTACGAGGCGCTGATCGCGGCCGCCGGCGGTATCGACCTGCAGTTCCTCGGCATCGGCTCCGACGGCCACCTGGCCTTTAACGAGCCCGGATCATCGCTGGCCAGCCGCACCCGGATCAAGACACTCACCGCCCAGACCCGCAAGGACAACGCCCGGTTCTTCGGCTCGCCCGATGAGGTGCCGACCCATGTGCTGACCCAGGGCATCGGGACCATCCTCCAGGCGCGCCACCTGCTGCTCATCGTCACCGGGGAGAGCAAGGCGGACGCGGTGGCGGCGGCCGTGGAGGGTCCGGTCTCGGCGTCCTGCCCGGCATCGGCGCTGCAGTTGCACCCGCACGTCACGGTGCTGGTGGACCAGGCCGCGGCATCACGGCTCGACCGCCTCGCCTACTACAGCGAGGTCTACGCGGCCAAGCCGGCCTGGCAGGGCCTGTAAGAACCGCCGCGATACGGGCAGCTGACCTGGCGCCGCCGCGACGGAGTTGCGGAGTGCGGCGGCCGTGTTAAGCGCCAGCGCCTTTAGGAAAACGGAGACGAGGGCCGTGGGCCGTCAATCCGGACATTTAACCCGGCTGGCGCGAGGTGAACCGGCGGGCATTGGAGACGGCGGATCGTTGTTAACGCAATAGCGTGCAGAACAATCCACTATCTTTGAATCGCTTCGCCGGCCGCCCGGTATGCCCGGTTCCTGCCGCCGGCCGGGTCCGTTCAGCGCCGCTGGCGCTTCAATTCCCGTCATGCCCGATCGCAAGGGAATCGCGCAGATTAGCGCGGAGCGCGTCACTGTCCGAACGCGCTTGCGCGAGCATGAGAAACTGATGCAGTAAGCATCTCCGACCAAGGAGGCCGAGCCCTACACGTGACTGCCACCCCAAGGGCCATCGAGCTCACCGAGATCGCCGCGCTCGCGGCGACAGAAAAGCTGGCCAGCGATATCGTCGCCTACGACGTCAGCGACCAGCTCGCGATCACCGACGCGTTCCTGCTGTGCTCCGGCGCCAACGACCGGCAGGTCCGCTCGATCATCGACGAGGTAGAGCTCAAGCTCAAGCAGGCAGGTGCCACACTGGTGCGCCGTGAAGGCGAGAACGAGGGTCGCTGGGTACTGCTCGACTACAACGACATCGTGGTCCATGTCCAGAACAAGGAAGAGCGCGTTTTCTATGCGCTCGAGCGGATCTGGAAGGACTGCCCGGTCATCCCGTTGCCCGAGGCGGTCACGGTGGGCAACCCGCCCGTGGCTGGCAGCACAGTGAGCGGAGACACACGCTGAGCGCAGCCAAGCGGCTCGTGCTGTGGCGGCACGGCCAGACAACCTGGAACGCCGAGCACCGGTTCCAGGGGCAGACCGACATCCCCCTCGACGAGACCGGCGAGGCGCAGGCCGAGCAGGCCGCCAGGCGCCTCGCCACCCTGCGGCCGGACGCGCTGTTCTCGTCCGACTTGATCCGCGCCCAGCAGACCGCCGCCCCCCTTGCCCGGCTGACCGGCCTGCCGGTCGTCTTGGACAAGGACCTGCGCGAGCGCGCCGGCGGCGACTGGGAGGGCCTGTCGGACCAGGAGATCCGGGAACGCTACCCGTCCGAGCGCATCAGCTGGAACCCGCCGAACGGCGAGCCGACCGTCATCGTCGCGGACCGCATGGCCGGCGCGCTCACCCGGATCGCCGACACCCTGGAGCCGGGTCAGCTGGCGATCGTCGTGGGCCACGGCGCCGCGCTGCGGCTGGGCATGGAGCGCTTCCTGGGAATCTTCACCGAGAACACCCCGATACTGGGCGGGCTGACAAACTGCTCCTGGTCCGTCCTGGAACGGAGGAACACCCGCTGGCGCCTCCAGGAGTACAACGCCGGGTCCCTCCCAGACCCGGTGGTCATCGGCGACGACCAGTAGCCGCGCACGAGGGGCGCAAATGCTGGCAACGATTTTCTATGATCGTGTTAGTTAAGCGGGTTACGACTTAACTAACACGATCATGCCTTTCCGGTCGCGTCAGGGGACGCCAGCCAGGCGCAGCAGCGCCGTGAGGCCGGCCGCGGCGACCACCACGACGGGGAACGGAGCGCGCCGCGCGGCCAGCACCCCGGCGATGAGCACCCCGGTTGGCCGCGCCCAGCCGGCGAACCCGTGCCCGGAAGTGAGCGCCGATGTCGCTGCCAGCGCGATCAGCAGCACCGTGGCGGCGTCGGCGAACAGGCGTTCCGCGGCGGGAGGCACGGTCACCCGGCCCCGGAGCAGCGGGCCCGTGAGCCGGAACCCGTATGTCACCACCGCCAGCGCCACAATGGCGGTCACCGGCATCATTGGTTACCTCCAGCAGACAGTTCCTGTTGGCCGGCAGCGTCGGCAGCGCTGTACGGAGTGGTCATGCTCGCGCCGGGCCCGCGGGCTGGCGCCGGGTGCCGGCCGGTGCCATTGCCGCGAAGCCGCGCTCGCGAGCCGGACAAGACGCCGTACGCCCGGCTTGCGGCCGTACGCGCGGCTTTCGGGTCCCGCCAGCCGTTCCAGCGCGTGCCGAGCCCGCCGAGCGCGGCGAGCAGCGGCAGTCCGGCCGGCAGCACCGGGGTGAGCGCGACCGCGATCACGGCCCCGGTCCCCGCCGCGAGCCGGCTCGGCTTCCAGCTCAGCATCGGCAGGGCGAGCGCGAGCATGACCGCGGGGAACGTGGCGTCGAGCCCGAACGCGTCCGTGTCCCGCACGGTGGACCCGAGCGCGACACCGAGCAGCACGGACACGTTCCAGGCCACGAACAGCGCCACGCCGCAGGTCCAGAACGCCGACCGCCGCCGCGCCCGGCCGGACTGCCGCAAGGCGAACGCCACCGCCTCGTCCGTGATCAGGTGGATGCCGGCGAGCCGGCGCAGTTCCCGGAGCCACCGCCCCGCGTAACGTCCACCCCGGCGCCGGCCCGAACCGCTGGCCCGGCCGCCGCCGGCCGCACCAGCGGCATCGCGGACGGACGAACCGCCGGTGCCGTCCGCCGCCCCGGCAAAGTCGGCCGCCGTGTCGCCGTCCCGGTCGCCGTCCGGGGCGCCGACGAGATCCGCGACGGCGAACCCGTAGGGGAGAAAGCGGGTGTTGAGCACCGCCGCGGCGAGCACGGCCGCGAGCGGCGACCCGCCGGCCAGCACCACCCCGACCGCCGCGATCTGCGACCCGCCCGCGAAGACCAGCACCGACATCGCGACGGGCACCCACCAGGCCAGCCCGCTGGCCGAGCCGACATGAGCGACGCAGGTAGCGCCGAACGACACCCCCACGATCCCGTCCGCCAGGCAGACGAGTCCCACATCCCGCAATAGCTCCGGCGACGCTGTTCGCCATAGACTCCGCATGTTCACTATAATGAACGCAAGGTCCGCGTTCGTCAAACCGAACATAACAGGCGATGGAGCGAACAAAATGTCCGAGGCAGGTAGTCCGGCCGACATCGTCGCGCTCGTCTCGATGTCACTGCGCCGCGAGCGCACCCGCGCCGCGCTGTCGCTAACCGAGCTGGCCCGGCGGGCCGGCATCGCCAAGTCAACCCTTTCCCAGCTGGAGAGCGGCATGGGCAACCCGTCGCTGGAGACGCTGTGGGCGCTTGCCACCGCGCTCGACGTGCCGCTCAGCCGCCTCATCGACCCGCCAAGAAGCGACATCCGGGTGATCCGCGCGGGCGAGGGGGTCGTCCTGCACGCCGAGCGCGACCCCTACGAGGCGGCGATGCTGGCGTCGTGCCCGCCCGGTGGCCGCCGTGACATTTACCGGGTCCGGGCCGAGCCGGGCGGTCACTACGCCCGCCCGCACACCGCCGGCACGGTCGAGCACCTGATCCTCGGCTCGGGCCGTGTCCTGGCAGGTCCGGAAGGTGAGGCGGTCGAGCTCGGCCCTGGCGACTATCTCCGCTACCCGGCTGACATCCCGCACGTCTTCGACGCGCTGGAGCCGGGCACCCTGGGCGTGATCATCACGGAGCACTTCTAAAACCCAAGGCGAAAATCAGAAGCCATAGCCATCCGAACGAGTCCGTGCTTCGACTCGCCGCGCCCCATGGCCCAGCGCGAAGGCGAGACAGCGGCGGTGGCCGGCGACTGTACACTGCATACAAGATGCGGTACGGTGAGCCATGGCCGAGTCACTCGCCGCAGGCACGCGCCGTGTGGCCCGCCCGGCGCCGTTGCGGCAGGCCGTTTACGACACGCTGGCCGAGATGATCGTCGGCGGCTCGCTCAAGCCGGGGCAGCACCTGGTGGAGTCCGAGCTAGCCGATCACCTGGGGGTCAGCCGCCAGCCCATCCGCGAGGCCCTGCAGCGGCTCGCCGCAGACGGCTGGGTGGAACTGCGCCCGGCTTACGGCGCCTACGTGCACGTTCCGAGTACGGAAGAGGTTGCCCAGTTGCTCGGCGTCCGCTCCGTTCTCGCGGCGTACTCGGCGCGCGAGGCGGCGCAGCACGCGACCAGCGAGCGCATGGCCCGCCTGCGGCAGCTCTACGATGCGGGCATCGCCGCGCTCGCCGCCGGGGACGAGAGCGCGCTCGTGACGGCGAACGACGATCTGCACGCCTACATCGTGGCGATCTCCGACAACGAGGTGCTCGCCCAGCTCGTCTCGCCGGTAGAGCGGCGGGTCCGCTGGTCCTACACCCCGACCGCCCGTCCGCGCGGCAAGGAAGCCTGGCACGAGCACGACAACCTGATCAAGGCCATCGCGGTCGGCGACGCCGACCAGGCCGAGCAGCTGATGCGCGCCCACACCGCCCGAACCGCGGAGCTGTATTTCCCCCGGGGGGAACGACCCCCCCGGTGACCCCCTCGCGCACGGGGGAGTCCCTCCCCCAAAACAAAGGGAGCCCCTCCACTGGCCTTCGTATCCCCCTCGCCGGGGCAAGCCCCGGGTCGGCGCCTGCGGCGCCGGGTACGTTTCCGGTGGGCTGAGGTTGTTGGTCCGCTGCTTTCCCTGGGGGATGCTCGGAGAGGGACCCCCACAAGCGGGGCAGTAGGTCCCGTATCCCCCTCGCCGGGGCAAGCCCCGGGACGGCGCCTGCGGCGCCGAGTACGTATCCGGTGGTCGCCGTTCTCGGTCCGCTGTCACCCCCGGGATGACCTTTGCGGCGTTTGGGGGGAGTCCCTCCACCGCGGCGCGGCAGAGTAGTGCCCGCGAACCAGCGGGCGCGTCCGCTCAGTGGTCGTCCGGTGGCGTGTCGGTCTCGATAGACCGTTCGTCGTCGTGGAAGTACCGGGCCCAGCGGCGCCCGTCGAGCATGCTCAGCCACCGGACGTGCCGGATCTCAAGCACGAAGAGCGCCAAGCCGGTCGCTACCACGGCGATGAGCAGCCGTCCCTGGCCCGCCGCGGCGCCGATCGCGGCGGCCGCGAATATCGCCGCGGCCGTCGTTATCCCTACTACCACTTCCTGCGATCCGAACGCTTGCCGGAAGACCAGGCCGCCGCCGATAAAGCCGATTCCGGTGATCGCGCCGGCCAGCGCATTGGGCGCGCCGTGGGCCGCGATGATCCCGACGACGCCGGATCCCGCGCCCACCAGCGCGAAGACCCGGTCGCCGGTCGGCGCGCCGCGCAGGTCCCGTTCGAAGCCGAGCAGGTAGGTAAGCGCCACGGCGACCAGCAAGTGAGCCGAATCGGATCCGCTCATTCCTGTGGCACCTCCCCATGGCACAGCCCCGCAGAGTCCTGTCCGTCCCATGCCGAAGGCAAATTTCGGCTGAAGAATAGCGCAGAATGCCCCAGGATGGCGGGGTTTGCCGGGGGCAAACCGGCACCTGGCAACGGCGGATCCGAACCTTTTCCGGCCCAGTGGCATCCGGAAGGTCGACAGCCAGCGGGTAAGGGGAAGAAAATAACCCATGGACACTACAGAAGCCGTCGAGTATTTGCAGTGGTTGAAGGACGTAAGCGAGCACGACTACGCCGCCGCATCCAGTTACCTCAGCATCCGTTTCGGGGAGAGCCGCGCGGAGAAGGTAGCGGCGAAACTACGCAAGCTTCCCGTCATCACGCGCCGGGCCAACGACATCATGCGGGCCACCGGCCGTTCCCCGCTGCCGCTATCCGATCCGGGTGTGCTGAGAGACCTGAAGAAGGTGCTGGCCGGGGAGAAACTCTCGCCGATCCTCGTGGCGGAGGCGGACATCGCCGACGGATATCACCGCCTTTCCCTGGCCTATGCCCTCGACCCCTACGCGGCAGTCCCGCTCAAGCTCGGCGGAGTCTCGGGACAGCCCGGGGGAGTCTCAGGGAAGTAGGCCCGCCTACCCGCGATCCAGGACAGGTGCAATCCAATGACGCACGGCATCGACCCGCGAGTGGACTCCTACATCGGGGCCCTCCCGGGCTGGCAGCAGGCGATCTGCCGTGAGGTCCGCGACCTGGTGCACGCCGCCGACCCGCACGTCGTCGAGACCATCAAGCGCACCAACCGCCCGTATTTCGTGCTCAAGGGCAACGTCTGCGCCCTGCTGGCCACGAAGGACCATGTCAACGTCTTCCTGTACGACGGGGGCATCGTCCCCGATCCCGAGGGGATCATCACCGGCGGCCACGACAACAAGACCGCCCGCACCGTGGCCGTCTACCGGGGCGGGAGAATCAACGCACCCGCCCTGACCGCCATGTTCCGGCAGATCATCGCCAACAACCGGGCCGGCGGCTGGCGCCAGCTCAAACCGCACGCCGACGAGCCGTAAGCGAGAAGGATCAAGTGCCGCTTAGTGGCGCGGTCCTCTCGGCTGGCCGCGCCTGGCCGTCGGGATTTCCGGGAACGGGGCCGGGTCGACCACCCGGTTGCTGATCCGGCCGATGCCTTCGACCTCCAGGGTTACCACGTCACCGGGAGCCAGCGGCGGGGGGACCCGCTGCCGGTCGCTATCGCGGGCATCGGCGCGGCCCCAGACCTCGGCCAGGCAGCCGCGCTGGCAGGTGCCGGAGGCCAGCAGGTCGCCGGGGGCGACGGCCGCGCCCCGGGAAGCGAAGCTGATCAGCTCCTCGAAGGTGAACGCGCAGTTGGCCAGGGAGTCCTCTCCCAGCAGTTCGCCGTTGATCCACGCCCGCATGGTGAGGTCGAGCAGGCCGTCGTCGGTCTTGTGCGGCTCGAGCTCGTCGGCGGTCACCAGGTACGGGCCGATGGTGTGCGCGCCGTCCTTGCCCTTGAAGAACCCGAACGGCAGCCGGCCCTCGGTGCGCTGGATGTCCCGCGCCGACCAGTCGTTGAAGATCGTGTAGCCGACGATCGCGGCGGACGTCTCCCGCGGGGTGAGGTTCCGGCCGTGCGCGCCGTAAACTACCCCGACCTCAAGTTCCAGGTCGAACTGCTGCGCGCCGGGGAACCGCTCGACGTCGTCGAATGCGCCGATGCCCGCGTGCGGGTTGGTGAAGTAGAAGCACGGCGCGCTGTACCACTGCTCGGGCACCGGGTCGTGCGCGCCCTCCTGCGCCCTGCGGACCCCTTCGATGTGCGCCTCGAAGGAGACCGAGTCGCGGATCGACGCGGGATGCAGCGGCGGCAGCAGCCGCACGTCGCCGACGGACGGACCAGGCGCGGTCTTACCGAGGGCCGTTTCTCCCGCCGCGAGCAGCGCCGCGCGGCCGCCGTGCCTGATCAGGGCGTCGATGTCCGCGTAGACCGGCAGCCGGTGCAGCCGGTCTCCGTCGCCGAGAACGCCGTCGGCCGTCGTGCCCTGGTGCTCATAGCGCGCGAACTTCATCGCGGCCCTCCCGTTCCCCTCTGTGCGCGAGCCTCTTCTCAGGCCGCCACGGACCCGTCGCCGCCGTCGATCGCGATCTCCGCGCCCGTGATGAACGAGGCGTCGTCGCTGGCCAGGAACGCGGCCAACCTGGCGACCTCCTCGGCCCGCCCGTAGCGGCCAAGCGGGATCTTCGCCAGGATGCCGGGCAGCGGCCCGTCCGGGTCGTCGATGAACCGGGCCGTCTCCGGGGTGTAGATGAGCCCCGGGAGTATCGCGTTCACCCGGATGCCGTGCGGGCCGCCGGCGACCACCAGGTGCTTGGTCATGGCGAGAACGCCGCCCTTGGCGCTGCCGTGCGGCACCTGGCCGACGAACCGCGCGCCGAGCTTGGCGGCGATCGACGCGACGTTGATGACCGACCCGCCGCCCCGTTTCACCAGTTCGGGCCAGGCGGCGCGGACGGAGTACCAGACGATGTCCAGCTCGTTGGCGATGGTGAAGTGCCAGTCGTCGTCCGACAGTTCGGTGAGCGGGCCGTTGCGCAGCGCGGACGCGTTGTTGTAAAGGATGTCGACCCCGCCGAACCGCTCGACGGCGGCGTCCACCCAGGCCTTCGCGCCTTCCGCGCCCGACAGGTTGACCGGCGCGAGCGCCGCCATCACCCCGCCGTCCCTGGCGACCAGTTCGGCGGTTTCCGCGCTCCCCGCCTCGTCCAGGTCGCAGCCGAACACCCGCGCACCGGCAGCGGCGAACTCCAGCGCCGCCGCCCGGCCCATCCCGCGCGCGGTACCGCTGATCAGTGCGACCTTGCCGTCAAGCTTGCCCATCCGGCGCTTCTCCCTTCCGGTGCCCATTGCGATTTTCAGCTGCCCGGCCTTCGTGTTTCCCGCGGGGGCGCGGCCGTTCGACGCGACGTTAACAAGGCACCGGGCCGCCGGGAAATCACCCAACCGTATGGCAGGCATCGCCACCGCCCGGGTTCGGTCGCGCGGGGGAGTGCGGCCAGGTTGCGAAGGCGTCCGCCCTGGAGCGGCAGGTCGCCTGGATACACGAATCCGTCTGCACCCGTACGCGTACGCCTTCGGGCGGTGGCGGATATGCCTTGAGGCATAGCCGGCCGCCCGAGGTCTGGCCGCTCGGCCGATCCCCGCGGGGCGGCCGGTTCCTAGCGTTGGTGGTGGCAGGAAACACCGGCAACGAGAGGAGCACGCGATGATCGAGGTGGAGAATCTCAGCAAGCGGTACGGGGAGAAGCTGGCGGTCGACGGGCTGGATTTCGTTGTCCAGCCCGGTACCGTGACCGGCTTTCTCGGCCCGAACGGGGCCGGGAAGTCAACCACGATGCGGATGATCGCCGGCCTGGACGAGCCCACCGCCGGCCGGGTCCTGGTCAACGGCAAGGATTACCGTGCGGCAGCGGCCCCGATGGCCGAGCTGGGCATTTTGCTCGAGGCCAGGGCCGTGCACACCGGCCGGTCGGCCCGCAATCACCTGCTGGCGCTGGCGCAGACCAACGGCGTCGGCCGGCGCCGGGTCGATGAGGTGATCGCTCTGGCCGGCCTGGAAGACGTCGCGGGCAAACGGGTCGGCGGGTTCTCTCTCGGGATGGGCCAGCGGCTTGGCATCGCCTCGGCGTTGCTGGGCGATCCCCGTGTCGTAGTCCTCGACGAGCCGGTCAACGGGCTGGACCCGGAGGGGGTGCTGTGGGTGCGGAACCTGCTCAAGAGCCTGGCCGAGCAGGGACGGACCGTGTTCGTGTCCTCGCACCTGATGAGCGAGATGGCGCTGACCGCGACCCGGCTCGTCGTGGTCGGCCGGGGGCGGCTGATCGCCGACACCACGGTCGAGGAGTTCGTGGCCCGGGCCGGGAGCGACGCGGTCACCGTGCGCACCCCGCAGGCGGCCCGGCTGCGCGAGCTCCTGCTCGGCCCGGACATCACCGTGACCAGCGCGCAGGCCGACGTCCTGCACGTTCAGGGGATGAGCGCCGAGCAGATCGGCGTCGCCGCCTGGCAGGCCCGCCTGCCCGTCTTCGAACTGACCACCACCCGCGCTTCTCTTGAGGAGGCATTCATGCGGCTGACCGACGACTCCGTTGACTTCCGCTCGCACGCAGCCGCCGGGTCTCCTAAGGCCGGCTCTGCTGACCCGGGGGCGGTGGCAGTCCGATGAGCACCGTCGCCACCCCGGCCGGCCCGGCGGCTTCCGTCGCGGCCGGGCCCGCGCTGAAGGTGACCCAGGGGCGGGTTCTGCTCTCGGAGTTCACCAAGTTCCGCTCGCTCCGCTCCACGCTCTACACCCTGCTGACCGCCGTCGTGCTGATGATCGGCATCGGAGCCCTGGCCACGGCGCTGACCAAGCTCACCGACCGGGAACGGGACGTCTTCCTCCAGCTCGCCGCCGGGCGGTCCAATCGTGAGATCGCGCAGGACCTGCACCTGTCCGAGGGAACCGTCAAGCTTCACGTCGGACGGATACTGGCCAAACTGGACCTCCGCGACCGGGTCCAGGCCGTCGTTCTAGCCTACGAGTCCGGCCTGATCACGCCCGGCAGCTAAGCCAAGGGCAGGTTCGGCGGGAAAGGGTCTGGGCACTTACTACCTGCTGCCGAGAGAATCGATGGCGGCGGCGACCTGACGCGGCGAGGCAATCATTGTCAGGTGCCGGCCGGGCACGTAAACCGGCGGCGGTGCGCCGATCTTCTGCGCCGTCTGCGTCACGTCGGAGTGCGACATCTGCGGGTCGCTGACCCCGGCGACGACGAGTTTCGGCACGTCGGTCGTCTTCAGGGCGGTGAACTGGGCGGCCGTCATCGCGGTGATCCCGTGCTTGAGCGTGTAGGTGAGCTCCGCCTGAAACCCGGGTTGCTCGAGCGGCCAGCGCCAGGTGTCGACGCCGGTCTCGTCCAGCTGCGGGCACGTGGGCCCGCACTGGGAGTTGTAGATGTCCTTGATCAGCCAGTCCTGGCTGAGCGCCAGCCGCAGAATCGACGTCTTATACGGATTGACGAGGAGCGTGCCGACGATCGCGCCGGGAAATGACGGGGCATTCGAACGGGGTCGCGTCGCCGTCGAGGAAGACGACTCCCCTGACGACGCCGGGGCCTTGCAGCGCGGCGACCCCGACGTCGGCGGCGCCGGCCGAGTGGCCAACGAGGACGGGGGCGTCCGGACCGGTGAGCCTTTCGGCCTTGAGGAAGGCGAGTATCTGGCCGGCGAGGTGGTCGGCGCTGAACGGCGGGTTCGGCGCGCTGTAGCCGGTGCCGGACAGGTCGATCGCGAATACCCGGTGGTTGTCCGCCAGCACCGGCCCGAGCTCCGCGAAGGTGTCGGCGGTCTCGGCCGCGCCGGGCACCAGGACCACCGGCGGGCCGCGGGTACCCCATTCGAGGTACCGCGTGTCCCATCCGCCGCCCATCGCGAACAGCAGGCGCGCCGGCCTCGGCGCGGGCCCGTTGCTCGCCAGGTTGTAGCCGAAGCTCGCTACCGTGCCCGCGACCACGAGCGTCACCGCGGCAATCCCGGCCACCTTCGCGACGCGCTTCGCGATCCGCCGGAACCGCCGGGGACGGCCGAACTCGGCCGACGGCGGCCCGGTCGTTGTCATGGAAGTCATCCTTCCGGATGAAACCTGAGATTGAGCTGAAGCAACCCGATCGGGGCCGTTACCGGTCCGGTGGGATTTGCCAACCCAAGCGCTTAATCCTCGCTCCTGGCGGCCAGGTGAGTTGCTAGCTGCCGCCCTCGCGGTTGAGCTTCTTGCGGCTCTCCCGGACACTCACACCGCCGATGATGGAGAACGAGCGGATGCGCAGCACCGGCGCGTTCGGGGCGAGCGGGCCGCCGAGGTTGCTGCTACGGCCGCCGAGGATGGAAAAGTTGCTCACCTCGACGCGCATGCCCGGCGGGACCCGGACGCTGACGCCGCCGATGACGGACACCTTGGTGATCATCACCTCGGGGGCAGCCAGCTCCGCCTCGCCGAGGTCGGCGTCGACGCCGCCCAGGATCGCGATCGCGACCGTGTGCCTGGGCACCCGCCAGCGGCCTCGGTACCGGATGCCGCCGATGGGCGAGATGTTCCAGCGGGTGTCGTTGACCTGGCCGCCGTCACTCACGACGGCGGTGCTGCTGACGGTGGCGGGCAGGGGGCTGTCGGTGACAGTCGGCAGGTCGCGCAGCAGCGGGTCGAGGGCGCCGCGGGTGCGGGCCGCGTAGGCCAGCCCGAGGCGTTCGCTGAACTCGTCCATGGTGAGCCGGCCCTCGCCGACCGCCTGGTTGAGCCTGCCCACAACTACATCACGTTCGGCGTCCGACGCGCGTACATCAGAACCGGAACTGTCCTGTTCGCTCACAGATGCGAGGGTAGTGCAAAGGGCCGGACGGTGCGATATGAAATTTCCGGAGCGCCAACCGTGATTGAGGGGCGATGCGTACCGAGTAGCGCCAGTACGATCTTTATGGCACTGTGACGATCAGCTGGCGCTCGCCATTCCAGGATCGCCGGGCTTTCAACATCCTCATCGACGGATCACAGTCACCACAAGTCGTTCGGGATAATCAGATTAAATATCTGACTGGCTTTCGATTTCCCCGGAGTCGATCGCGCGGACCAGCTGGGCGTGGTCGCGCTCGTTCTGGTCGGCATAAAGTTCGGCGTACCGGCTGATCGCGGCGGTGAACTTGGATCCCTTGCCGATGTAGCCGGCGATGGCTACCGGATCGCCGGTGCGGGCGTGCGATCGGGCGAGCGTCTCGCCGCAGGCGGTGGCGAACTCGGTCAGCCGCGGAGCGATCAGTGCGGTCGTCGGGATGATCTTCATGTCCCGGAACTGCCGCACGTAGTAGTCCCTGCCGTTCATCGAGCCCCAGCCGACGAAGATGTCGGTGGCGCTCTGCACCAGCCGCTTGCCGCTGATCACGCGGGCGCCGTGGGTGTCGTGGCGGCTCGGTCCGGCATAGGCCTCATACACCGATGGTCCGGCCTGTTTGACCTGCAGGAAAAGCGGGTCGGTGCCCGATCGGCCTTCCAGCAGCACCAGGTACACCCGCATGCCGACGCTGCCGACCCCCACCACCTGACGGACCACATCGGCCTCGGTGAAGCGGTCGAACAGGATCCGCCTGTCTTCCTGCAGGGTCAGCCGGTATCCGGCCAGGAGCTGGCCGACCAGTTCTGCTTGTTCCGCGTCGCTGACCGTGACCCTGATCGGCGGATCCACGGTTATCCGCGGACGCCCGTCGGCCATCTCGGTGAGTTTGGTGAAAGCACCGCGGCTCGTGCGGCGCTCCCGCTTCTTCTCGATGTGCACGGCGATCCGACCGCGGTCCGCGGGTTCGAAGTAGTCGATGAGGCTGTCCACGCGGACACCGTCGTACCAGATGTCGAGTTCGGCCATCGCGGTGTAGCTGCGCATGCGACGGCAGTAGGCGTCGACGCCGGCCGTCACCGCCTCGGCCGTCCTGGCCGGCTTGACCCCGTTGTCCCTGGCCGCCACGACGATGCTGGCCGCGAAACGCTTGACGTCCCATTCGAACGGCCCCGGCAGGGTCTCGTCAAAGTCACGCAGATCGAACAGCAGGTTGCGTTCCGGGGTGGCCCACAGGCCGAAGTTCAGCACGTGCGCGTCACCGCAGAGCTGCACCGTCAGTCCACTGTCCGGCTGTGCGGCCAGGTCGGCGGCCATGACCGCGGCCGCGCCCCGGTAATAGTTCCACGCCGACAGCGCCATCCGGGAATGCCGGATGGGGAGCAGTTCGCGGACGCGGATCTCGTTCTGGGCCAGGATCGTCTCCAGCGCGTCGTGCCCGCGATCTTCCTCGGCCCAGGATCCGAGCGCGTTCCGGCGTGCCCGTTTCCTGGCCGCCTTTCCCGCCCCCCGCCTTTCGTCGGTCGTCGCGCGCAGGTCAGGCAGCATGGCAGGCGACCGAGACAGTTTCGCCAGGCTGGTTTCCGCCATCGAACTTCACCCCCGAAGTTCCCAGTTCGCATCTGATGATATCAGTGTGACTAAATAGGCTTAAGGGAAACTCGGCGCGCCTGGCATAGGCTACTTAGCGCATATTTCTGATACGGCTTGGGATGATATGTCGGTTACCGTGCGCCACCCGCATCGAGGTGTATTCCCAAACTGCTGCCAGGGCCGGACGGTACGATGTCTGCCGTGGTGGCATTCCAGCCGGAGAGGCTGATCACCGGGGTCGCGCCGTCCAGATCGGCCGAGTCGTAAGTCACGGTCAGGGTCTGCGACTCGCCCGGGAACAGGGTGATGTCGTTGTCCTGCCAGACAGCGGACTGTAGTTCATTGTCCCCGGGCAGTTCCTGGCCGCTGGCGGTGCCGCGCCGGACATCGGCCCGCAGCAGGAACGCGACGGCGGACGACGAGGTATTCCTGATGGTGACCGTGGTCGCCCGGTCGGCCCCGTCCGGCCCGGCCTGTGCCGTGGTGGTGGCGGTGGCAGCTACAGACGAAGGCGCCAGCGTCCGCAGCGCCTGCAAGTTGGCGTACGTGGTGATCACGCCGGCTGGGTTGTCGAGCGTCTGCTGCCAGTTCGTCACGTCCTGCTGGGTGGACAGCCAGTACACGTTGCGGTCCACCAGCGTCCCGTTCTGGCTGAGCAGCAGTTCCACGAAGTAGACCTGAGCCGGGCTGCTGCCTGCTTTCGGCACCGCCGGGGTGAGCACCTTGGTCTTGACCTGCTGGCTGTTCAGGGTGATGCCGCTGGCGGTCTGATCGTTGAGCAGCGCGCCGGCGACGCTGTACACCTTGGCCTCTACCGTCAGGCCGGACCGGGTGGCGCTGCCCAGGTTGTCCAGCGTCACCGTGCCGTTGTCCAGGGCATACAGCGCGTGCAGCGGGCGGTTCGCCTCCTGGGCGCCGAAGTAGCTGCCGGCCTGGTCTCCGTCGCTGCCGTACAGGTTCCACAGCAGGCTCGGCCAGCCCTTGTTCATCTGCCAGTAGATCGTCCCGGTGGACGGCAGCGGTGTGTTGTCCGCATGGTCGATGAACGCCTCGAACTGGGCCCGGACGTCCTCGTAGTCCTGGGCCTGGGCCTCCTCGACGTACTGGGCGAGGCTGGAGGGTGTGCCGTACCTGGCGTCCAGCGCCGCGTCGAACTTGCAGGCGGTGCCGAAGGTGTAGTTCAGGCTGCAGGAGTTCTCGTAGTTCAGGTGGTACTGATTGGCGTCCGGGCTCTGCCACAAGCTGGCCAGATCGCTCGGCGACATGAAACGGTCCAGCGAGTCCATCGTCGGGATCGTGTCGCCCGCGCTCTGCTCGCTGTCGTAACCCCACGACCCGCCCGCGTTGGTCTGGGTGGAGTCGTCGCTGTCGGAGTGCGTGGTGTCATACCAGTAGTCCGGCGGTACCCAGTCGTAGGGACCTTCCTTCTCGCCGGATACCCCAAGCTGGGGGCTGCTGTTGTACTCGGCCGAGGAGATCACCGGCTGGTCGAAGTCCTGCTGGGAGAACGCGGCTAGCGTGACCGATTCCTGCTCCGCCAGCGGCGGCTCGTCGCTCCACTGGAAGCTGAACACGCTGGGATGGTTGCGGAGGTTCTGCGCGATCGCCGTCGCCGAGTTCTGCATGATCGCGTAGTCGGCCGAAGTGGTCAGCCCGCTGCTTTGCAGCTCCCAGGCATCGCAGCACTGGAACCCGGCGTTGACCAGAATGCCGGCCTCGTCCATCTGCTGGTAGAAGTCGGCTGGCATCAGGTGCCCCTCCAGCCGGATCGTGTTCAGGCCCATGTTCTTCATCAGCGCGATCTGCTTGGCTATGTCGGCCGACGAATAGTGCAGCAGCAGATTCGGCGAGAACCCGCCGCCGCGGATGACTATCGGCACTCCGTTGATCTTGAATGCCCGGGCGCCGTCCGGTTCGGCGGCGTCCGAGCCCGTCAGGTACGACGTCACGGTCTGGATGCCGAAGGTCTCGCCGGTGCTGTCCAGCACGGTGCCGCCCTGGGACACCGATGTGGCCAGTGTGTACAGCGGTTGCGCCCCTAGCTGGTACGGCCACCAGACCTGCGGGTGCGCGATGGTCAGCCCCGGAAACGCCGACGGGGCGAAGGTCACGGTCGTGGTGGTGTTCGCTGGGACGGTCACGTTCTGGCTGACGGTGACCGGGGTGCCGCCGCCGGGCGGTGTGATCGTGGCGGTCACCGCGGCGGCCTGGGACGAACTGGTGTCGTTGGTGATGTCGTTCTTGACGGTCAGCGCCGAGCTGCTCAGGTCAGCCGCGTTGTTCTGCACCACCCGCGCGTTGCCGTCGGTCAACGTCCGGTCCACCTCAAGCTGGACCGGGGAGTCGACGCCGGTGTTGTTGTCCGGCGGTATCTGGTTCCAGTCCACGTCGTCGAGGGTGAACATGGTGTTCGGGTTGTTCGCGTTGACCTCGATGGCAAGCGAGTTGGTGCCAGGCACGGCGAGGCTCGTGACGTTGAACGTGAACCGGGTGTAGGCGCCGGTGACCGTGGCCGACGTCGCGACCTCGTGGCCGTTGACCCACACATTGGCCGACCCGATCACGCCGTTGACGATCAGCGTGGCGGTCTGGCCGGATCGCAGGGTCGGGGTAAAGTCGGTCCGCCACCACCAGGGCACCTTGAACTCGGGCACGGTGTCGGCGCCGACCGTGCTCATGGAGCCGTAGCAGCTTTTCAGATCGTCCGAGAAGTAAATGCTGCCGGGTCCGTCGGGGTTCTGGTTGACCGGCTGCAGCGCGGTGTCGCCGGGGCACTTCCCGTTCTGCACCAGCGCCTCGATCTCGGTCCCGGGCGCGCCAGCGTCGTCGTTGCTCACCGGCAGCCAGCCGGCGGGGGCGAAGCCGGGTGCCGAGATCTGCGCGCCGGACTGCGTGGCGACCGCGCTGCTCTGCACCTGCCAGCCACTCGCGCCGAGGTCGGTGATATCGCTGGCCCCGGTCGGCGCCGTGGCTGGCACTGTGGCCGCCAGTGCGGTCGTCGCCGCGGCCGGAGCGGGCAAGGCCGCGGCGGCGGCAACCGGGCTCCCTGGTGTTCGAGGCACCAGCGCGACCAGCGCGGTCACTGAGGCAATGCACGTGAACTGGACTACACGGCGACGGGCGGTCTTCATGGCCGGCTCCTGTCCAACGGCGGCGTTGCGGGCCGCGGCGGCAGTTCACTCCCTGTTAGTTCGTATACTTTCCTAACTAGTGCTGTCAAGAGCGTAATCGGGGGAATCTGAGCCTTATGGAAGGTTCTCGCGGGTAACGCCATGCGCGAACGCCAGTGCCCTGGCTGTTCCAGATTCAACCGGACTGAGAGCTCGCTTGCCGTCGGCGCGCGTGTAATCAATTCTCACGAGATCATCCAGAACGGGTCCGTCCTTCGAGTGGTCCCCGGCACTAGACGCTTGCCCGTGAGTGGAGCGGTGCCACGGCCAACCCCGCCACGCCTGGCAACGAGTTGCAAATGTGCAACGCCGCATTGCCCAATTCCTGTGGGTTAATGTGACGCCAGTGATGTTATGTGGCGCAAGTTGTAGACGGACAGCCTCTCGAGGTCCGGGTTTATGGCCCGCGGTAAATACCTGTGGATAAGGCTGAAGTCAACCGCCGCCTTCCAGGTGCCTTTGGGCCGGGGTCGGGCCCGTGCAAGGTCAGAAAAGTAACACCGATGGCAGTCGACTGTGGCCCGCGGGGACATAGGGCCAGTTAGCACATTTCCCTGACCCGGTCTGGGGTGGTATGTCCAGCACGAAATGGCCCTATGTCAGCAGGACCACGGAACGGACGGCCCGGGGCGGGCGCGGGAGATGAATATTCCGGCCGGTAGCGGCCAAACTGGCGGCTTCAGTACCAGGCTGAGCCAATTTGATCGCTTGTGCGTGGGAAGTTCGAGGCGGTACGGGTGTGTCGCGGCGATATCGCCAATTAGCAGCGCTCCGGCCGAGCGCGGCTATATCGTCGACTTCAATAAGGGAGCTGCGCGCGGCGTTTGGAGTAGTGATATGGCGGATTTTGTGGAATACACTCTTGATGACGATACTACGGTGCTGTTTGAGTCCGCTGAGGCTGATCTGGTGAGCTTGCACGGCGGTGGTGCGGACACAGTGCAGGGTGGGCCGCTGTCCAGGCAGTTGAGCCGGGTGGCCAAGGCGGCCGGGCAGATCGCCAAGGCGGTCCGGAGCGACATGGCGCCGGATGAGCTATCGGTTCAGCTCGGTATTCAGGTTGGCGGGGAGGTCAATGCGTGGTTTTTTGCTAAGAGCCAAGCTGAGGCCACGATTACGGTCACCGCGACGTGGAAAAAAGAGGGAAACGCGGAAGGCTGAACGCATGCGAGAATGGCAGCAGCGGGTCTGGCAGGCCACGGCCGCGGTCCGTCTGAAGGCAGGGGCCAAGCCCGTGGGCTCGGCGGTACTCATCGATACCGGGCGGCTGGTGACGTGCCGCCATCTTCTGTCGGCCGACGCGTACGCCGCTCCCTGGGGCCAGCAGCTGTGGGTCACGTTCCCTGGAGGGCACCCGGTCGGGGCCCGGGTATTCGAGGCGGCGGACGGCATCGACGCGCTCATACTTGACTTGCAGTCGCCCGATGATGATCAGCGCGTCCCCGAGCCGGTTCTGCTGTCTGGCAGCGCCCGTCAGCCGGGTACCGTCGCGGTGTTCGGATATCCGGCGAAAGACCTTGCCGTTGCCGGAGTGTGGCGCGATTTCAGCGTCGCTGGACCAGCGGGTAACGAGTATCAGCTGAACTGGATTGACGCCGCGGGCACCATGTCCGGCCACAGCGGCGGCCCGGTCGTGGACGTGCGGACGGGGCGGCTGGTGGGCCTGCTCACCGCCGGGTCGGAGCAGGGCCGGTTCGACCGCTACCTGCCGCTGACCGCACTGCGGGGCCGCGGGCTGCTGGAGCGTCTGCCGTGGCTGATGGAGGGCGATGACGCGCAGGGGCACTTCACGCGGCGTTCCCGGGGCCACCGTGGCCAGGATGTCGGGCAAAGCGTGTTCACGGGCCGCGCAGCGGCCCGGGCCCGGATCCGGGACTGGCTGACCGCTTCCCAGACGGCGGGCAATGTGCTGGTGGTCACCGGCCAGCCCGGGGCCGGCAAGTCAGCGGTGCTGGCCCGCGTCGGCCTGGAACTGGCAGAAGGGCTCGGACAAAGAGACCGGGGCCTGCTGTTTCACGCCCGACAGGCAACGGTCGAGGAGTTTCGCGTCGCGGTAGCGGATCTGTTCGGCGCGGCCGACGACACCAGCCGGGACGGGTTGCTTAAGACCGCGGACATTGCCGCGCAGGCACAGCCGAATGTGCGCTGGGTGATCGCGGTTGACGGGCTTGACGAGGCTCGAACCAAGAGTGACCGGCACAAGATCGCGGTGCTTTTGGTCAACTTGGCCCTCCGTCCCTGGGTCCGGGCCGCCGTGGCGACCAGGTGGCTGGCCGCGGATCCCTTCCACATCGGCAGCTTCCTGGCCGAGTTCGGCGTCAGAGACGCGGGTGCGCACAACCTGATCCTTCTCGATTCGCCTGACTATTTTCAGGAAGCCGACTTGGCCGCATACGTAAGGCTGATCTTGTGCCAGAGCGGCGTCCGTTTCCCGCTTCCCGGCCGCGCATGGCTTGGCTACCGAGACGATCCGGGTCTGACCAACCGCATGGCGGACGCCGTGGCCCGTCGGGTCGGATCGAATTTCCTGGTCGCGACCCTGATAGCATCCCGTCTCGCCGAGGACATCGTCACCCGCGATCCAGCCGAAGGGTTCGACCCCCGCGGTCTGCCCGCGAGCATAGGAAGCGCCCTCGATGACTTGCTTGACGCCCGCGACAACGGCGCCCTGCTGAGAGGCGTGCTTACCGCCCTGGCCTACGCCCCGGGCACCGGCTACAGCGACCGTGACTGGCAGGCCGCCGCCGCGGCCATCGGCTACCCGGTTTCCCAGGCCGATCTAGACGAGCTGCGCCGGGGTCGGTTCGCCGACTATCTCCTGCAAACCACCGCCAGCACGGGCGGCATGGTCACGCGGGTCTTCCACCAGGCCCTGGCCGATCAGCTCCTAAGCACCCGCGACCAGCACCACGACCAAGCCCGCATCGACGACGCCATAGACACCCGTACGTTCCAGTTATGAGCTGGGGCGAGGCCGCTGCGGCGGATGATCGGGTGATCCCGGCGTGCCCTGCCCCGGAGGCCCACCCGCGCGTATCGCCATGGTGGGCGGGACACGCGAAGCAACGAATCGTTCTGGATAATCTTCAGCGGCCTCACTGGGCAGAGTCAGCTGATCGCGGACCGCGGTGCGGGCGCGCCGGGCACCCGCCCGGGTGCTCCCGCGTTCTCGCCACAACCACCCGCACGTTACCTGGGCGTTCCCGGGCCTCGGGCCCGTAGACCGGGTCATGTACTGTGGTAAGCCCCCCGCGGAGGTGATGCCGATGAGAGCGGGAGGCGTTCATGACGACGGACGTGAAAGGCCAAAAGAGCCGTAGGGTGGCCGTGCTGGGCCCGGTCCCTCGCGACCAGATTGTCACCGATGACGGCGAGCGCTTCGAGAAGTACGGCTGCGTCTTGTACACGACGGTCGCTCTGTCCGCTCTCTTGGACGCTGGCGACACGATCGTCCCGGTGTCACATGTTCACCGAAGGGACGAGGGCCCGATCAAAGAGATCCTCGCGCCCTTCCCGAACGTCGATACTTCGGGCATCACGTCGTCGGCCGACCGAGGTGACCGTGTCGAGTTGCGGTATTCCGGGCTCAACCGCCGCGCCGAACGGCAGACAAGCTTCATGGATCCGATCCTTCCCGGCGATGTCGCCGGGGTGCTTGACGCGGACGCCTTCGTCTGTGTGCCGATCACGGACTATGAGGTGGGGCAGGCGACGCTGCGGCACATCAAGGAAAACAGCGGCGCGACCGTGGTGCTCGATGCCCACGGTCCGACGACGACCCTGACCCGCAGTGGCGAGCGCCAGCCAAGAATATGGGCTGACCTGGACATCTGGCTTCCGTACATCGACATCCTGAAGATGAACCGCGAGGAAGCGCGCGCGGCCTGGCTCGGGGAGACAGCGGATCTGACGGCGCGACCGCCCGAGCCGACGACGGGGGAACTGCGCGAACTGGCACGCCATTGCCTGGACCGCGGTGTCGGGGCGGTGTGCGTAACCCTCGATGAGCGCGGTTGCCTGGCCTTCTACCGGGACGGCTCTGGCCGGTTCACCGAGGAGAACATCGATCCCGTCCCGGTGGAGCATGTCGTGGACACAACTGGTGCGGGCGACTCGTTCGCCGCGGGGCTGGCTTTCGGCTATCTCGCGTACCACGACTACGTCGTGGCCTGCCATTACGGGAACGCGATGGGCGCTCAGCGCTGCACCGGGCCCGGTACGGACCTGAACGTTTACCTGCCCAGACAGGAGACGGACCGGCAGATCCTCGCGACTTACGGCCGGCGGGGACGACAGGAGGTGCCGTGAACGGTTTCATGCTCGCTTACGACGGCTTCGACTCCGGGACCGAGGGACTGCGGGAGGCGCTGACCTCCACGGGCAACGGCTACCTGTGCACGCGTGGCACCGCGGAGTGGGAAGACGCGGACGGCACGCACTATCCAGGCACGTACGCGCACAGCGGCTACAACCGCGAGACCACGATTCTCGGCGGACTGCCCGTGCTCAACGAGGACCTCGTCAACCTGCCAAACTGGCTGGCCCTCAAGCTGCGCATCGAAGACGAGGAGGCCATCAGGCTCGCCGACGTCGAACTACTCGAATACCGCCACCAGTACGACATCCGGAACGTCACCGTCTCGCGGCGGGTCCGCTTCCGTGACCATGCGGGCCGGGACACAACGGTGGAAAGCCGCCGCTTCGTCAGCATGGCCGACCCGCATCACGCCGGGATCGAGTGGACCCTCACCCCCGAGAACTGGTCCGGGCGCGTTGAGGTCATCTCGGCGCTCGACGGCCGGGTGAGCAACGGCGGCGTGGCCCGCTATCAGCAGCTAGAGGGCCGCCACCTAAACCCGGTTTCGTCGCGTACGTTCGGATCCGAGGTCATCGCGCTCAAGGCCGAGACCAGGCAGTCGAACCTGTACATCAGCCAGGCGGCGCGCACCCGCGTGTTCCAAGGTGGCGCGGCACTGCCGGTGAACTGGACGCTTTACCAGATGGAGGACTACATCCAGCAGGTGCTGGCCTTCGATGTCCGCCAGGGAGAGGCGACGCGGGTCGAGAAGCTGGTGGCCTTCTATACGTCGCGCGACCCGGCCGTCAGCGACACGCTGGTGCGGGCGGCTAGGTCCGCGGCCCGCCACGACGACTTCGCCTCGTCGTTCGAGCGCCACAGCGCGGCGTGGAGCGAACTGTGGCGGACGTGCGACCCGTGCCTGTCCGGAGACCACGAGGTTCAACTGCTGCTCCGGCTGCACGCCGCGCACCTCCTCCAGGTGTGCTCCTGGCACACCGCCGACCTCGACGCCGGGATGCCCGCCCGCGGACTGAACGGCGAGGCCTACCGGGGACACGTGTTCTGGGACGAGATGTACGCGTTTCCGTTCCTGAACTTCCGGTTGCCGGAGGTATCCCGCGGGCTGCTGATGTACCGCTACCGCCGGATCGGGGAGGCACGGGCAGCCGCCAGGGAGGCGGGATTCCGGGGCGCGATGTTCCCGTGGCAGAGCGGGAGCGAGGGGGTCGAGGAGACCCAGCGGGTGCACCTCAACCCGCTCTCCGGCCAGTGGGAGCCTGATCTCAGCCGAAACCAGCGGCACGTCAACGCCGCGATCTTCTTCAACATCTGGAACTACTTGCAGGCCACCGGCGACTACGCGTTCATTGAACGCTACGGCGCGGAGATGATGCTGGACATCGCGCGCTTCTGGGCGTCGATCGCCCGCTTCAACCCCGAGCGCGAGCGCTACGAGATACACGGCGTCATGGGCCCCGACGAATTTCACGAGAAATACCCGGGCGCACAGCAGGGCGGACTCCGCAACAACGCCTACACGAACGTGATGGTCGCATGGCTCTGCGACATCGCCGGCCGGCTGCCATCGCTGCTGCCGGCGAGCAGCGCCCAAGGATTGCGCGATCGGCTCAGCATCCATGACGACGAGCTAGCGCTGTGGCGGGACATGAGCCGCCGGATGTTCGTCCCGTTTCACGGTGACGGCATCATCAGCCAGTTCGAGGGTTACGCGGACCTTGAAGAACTGGACTGGGACGCCTACCGCGCCAAGTACGGGAACATCCAGCGACTCGACCGGATCCTGCGGGCCGAGGGCGACGATCCGAACCGGTACAAGATCGCCAAGCAGGCCGATGCAGTGATGCTCTTCTACCTGTTCTCGGACGCCGAACTGAGACAGATATTCGACCGGCTCGGGTACGACTACGAGCCCGACACGGCCGTGCGGAACGTCGAGTACTACGACCAGCGGACGTCGCACGGCTCCACCCTGAGCTTTGTCACTCATGCCGGAGTGCTGGCCGCCATCGACGCGGAAAGTTCGTGGGACCGGTTCCTGGTCGCGCTCCGCAGCGATGTCGACGACATCCAAGGCGGAACGACAAAGGAAGGGATCCACCTGGGTGTCATGGCCGGCACCCTCGATGTCGTGCAGCGGCACTACGCGGGCGGCTATATCCGCGACGACGTGCTGTACTTCGACCCCCGGCTGCCGAGCGGCCTGGACGGGCTGTCATTCCCGATGCAGTTCCGGGAGGCCCCGATCCTGGTTACATTCAACGGCGGCCAGTTGACGATAGCGGCCCAACCCGAGGGCCCGGATCATGTGATCCGCGCTGGGATACCCGGCCATGTCCGGGAACTGCGCCCAGGTGAGCGGGCCGTCTTCGAACTCGGTCGAGGAACAGCCCACCAGGCATGACATCGAGAGCGGCCACAGGGTTTCCGGTGGCAACGCGCCGAATAGGCTAGACAGCCGAGGCTCGCCACCCCGTCCGCGGCCCCGCAAGGTGAGCGGGTGCAGGCGAGTCGGCGATCATGACGCCCTCAGGTCGCGCTCTTCTGCAGCATGAACGACTGGAAGCGGTTGCTGCCGGGCCTTTCGAAGGCGGTGAAGGACAGGATGTCGAACTGCCCGGTCAGGAGCTGCCGCATCACCCGGTCTGAGCTCGCGTTCGCCGCGTCATTCCATTCAGGTCAGGACCTGCGGTTGATGGACGACGAGGAACTTCCGCTGAGCGCACGGGCGCTGCCGGCCGCCCTGGCCGACTTCCTCGCGGACAAGCCGCGTACCCGAGAGATGCTGGACGAGCTGTACGGCAGCGACCCCACGCTGGCGAATCTGTACCTAAGGGCTATCGTAGAGGAGATCCCCGTGACCATGCTGGGAGAACTATTGCAGCCGGACATGTTCGACAAGCTCCGCCATCTGGAGTCGTTCCGCGAGTACGAGGCCAAGGTCAAGGCGGAGGGCAGGGCCGAAGGCGAGGCTGAGACTAATACTGCCGCCACCTCTAGGCATCTGAAGGACTTCCTTGTGCTCAGGGGAGACGCGCCCTCCAAGCACGTACTCAACACGATTAGCGCCTGCCAAGACGCGGACGTCCTTGAAGCCTGGCTGAAGCGTGCCTACCTAGGGGAGACCACCGCCCAACTCTTCCCAGAGCCAGACCCTAGCGGAAACTGACCCCGTCCCGTTCGTGCCAGGATCACCTGTATACGCCCTAGCGAGCCGCTGTGGCCATGTCCATGCGGCCACGGCCAGGAGCGTGCCCGCGCTCGCGGCGAGTCCGTCGGCCGGGAGGAACACGGAATTCCGGCCCGGGGGATTCTCTAGTCGAGCGCGGCGATGGCCTTGTGTACTGACGCGATTGCGCTGGCGCCCTCGCCGGTAGCCGCGGCGACCCGCTTCATCGAGCCGGAGCGGACGTCGCCGACGGCGAATACCCCGGGAACGTTGGTCTCGAACGGAAGCGGTTTCCTCCCCAGGTCAGCCCAGGCCGGCCCGAGGTCAGTGTCGTTCAGCTGGACATCGGTCCGGATAAATCCGTTGTCCTCGGTGGCGATCCCGGTCAGCCAGCTACTGGCGGGCTCGGCGCCGATAAAGCAGAACAGGCCCGAGCACGGCTGGGTCTGTGTGGTCTCGGTCGCGCGGTCGGTGATGTTGATCTCCGCGAGGAAGTCGGCGCCGTCCAGCCGGGTGACCTCGCTGCGGCACCGCACCGTTACCCGCGGATGCACGAGCAGCCGGTCGACAAGGTAAGCGGACATCTCGGAGGCGATGTCCGGGCCGCGAACCACGAGCGACACGTCACATCCCCGGCCAGCCAGGTAAAGCGCGGCCTGACCGGCGGAGTTCGCTCCGCCGATAACCGTGACCGGGCTGCCGAGGCACCCGCGGGCCTCCAACTCGGTCGCCGCGTAGTAGATCCCGGCACCCTCGAAGTCGGGCCAGCGCTCCAGCGGAAGCGCCCGGTAGCGCGCGCCGGTCGCGATTACGACGGCCTTGCTGTCGATAAAGTCGCCCCCGGGCAGATGCAGCCGCAGCCGGCCGCCGTCCCGGTCGGTGTCGAGCTTGACCGCCTCGCAGGGGCTGGCCAGCTGGGCGCCGAACTTCAGCGTCTGGAGGACGGCGCGGCCGGTCAGGTCGGCGCCGGAGAGACCGAACGGGAAACCGAGGTAGTTCTCGATCCGGGAGCTGGCCGCGGCCTGCCCGCCCGTGCCGACGGCGTCGAGCAAGACCGTGTCTAGGCCTTCCGACGCGCCGTAGACGGCAGCCGCGAGTCCGGCCGGCCCGGCGCCGACGATGGTCACGTCCACCGG
Organism: uncultured Actinomycetota bacterium; assembly: GCA_963785645.1. Classification (GTDB taxonomy): domain Bacteria; phylum Actinomycetota; class Actinomycetes; order Streptosporangiales; family Streptosporangiaceae; genus Trebonia. Next base: position 598,009 of record CAWAWG010000005.1, on the reverse strand, counting down.
CTTCCTGGAGGAGCGGTGGTAGGTCAGGTTCAGCTCTTGGCCGAGCGCGCCCGGGGTCGCCCGTTTCAGCGTCACGCCGGGCATAACCACGGCGGGCAGGTCGTCCTCGGTTAGCCCGGCGGACTCCATCAGCGCCTCGCCCGCCGGGCTGTCGGCATCGAACCACACGTGGATCAGCCGCTGGCGGGCGACGTAGGTCCGCAGCGCCAGGCCGGCGGCCGATCTCGGGCTGCCGACGATCTCCACGGCCCGGGCACCGGGGTTGCGCTGCAGCAGCTCCCGGCGCGCGACCAGCGCCCTGAAGATGATGTCAGAGAGCTCGCCGTCGTTCGCCATGAGCTGGCGAAGGCGCGCCGGGGTGACCCGGTAGACCGTGCCCGCCTCCCGGACCCGGCACATGAGGTAGACGTTCTGCCCGGTGAGCAGATTCAGTTCGCCGACGAAACCGCCAGCCCGGACCTTGGCCACGGTCTTGGCGGGTACGTCAGCGGTCTCCGTCCGGACAACGTCAACCGAGCCCTGGCCGACCACGATCAGGTCGACGTCCACGTCACCCGGCTTGAACAGCACGTCACCCGCGCTGGTCTCCTGCGGCGTACCGTACGCCACCAGCCGGGCGAACAACTCGTCGTCCATCTGCGGCGAAGCGGCCTTGGGAGGTATGAAGGACCCGTCCGGCTGTGCCGGTCCGCTGAAGGCCCGCTGCGGGTCCATACTCAACGGCTTGGCCCAGACACTGGTAGGCAGCGATTCATCCATCGAGCAAACTCCTCCGCCCTGACTCCGCGAGCAATCAGCCAAGCGGCCATCACCGCGATGACTCGCGCCGGCCGTCCCGAGCTAGGTTATGACGTGCGCGCGCCCCCGCAGACACCCGGGCCGAAGCAAGCCGTTACGCCTCGAAGAGCAAGCGCGCCTGCGGCTGGATGGTGGGGACATTGGCGAACCCTCGCGCACTCTGGGGTTGCCGACCTAGACCTCGACATCCCCACCCGAGGACTACTCCGACTAGATGACCAGATCGTCAGTCCTTCTTGAGATCTCCAGGAAGTGCGCAGAACTTCCGCCCGGCAAACCCTGTGGATGGCTAGTGAAAAGGACGCGAGTACTCGCCGGATTCGTCCGGCTTATCCCGCTCTGCCCTCATCGCCGACGTTGGTGGCAGGCGCCTGCGGATCGTTGTAGAAGTCAATCCGTCTGGTCACGCCTGCCTCCACCGGGTAGGGGATGTGAACGACCGGAGTCACGCATACAGCATTGCACGACGCGAGTCGCCTATACGCGAGCATAGGAAAGCTGAGCGCCTGGAAGCAACAAAGCAAACAGGCCAGCCCGGAAGCTGACCTGAAAAAAACTTACTATACACCTTGCAGATATTTTGCTATGCAGATGGCAGGGCCAGTGCTACGCACTTTGAGGAGACTTCGCTATAAGCCACGCAGACAGCGACTTTCCGCACAACCAGGGCCCCGTGGAATGCGCCGCCGACGATGGTCACCTCCAGGCGCAGTGCCGAACGTTCGGCCCGTGCTTCGAGAAGCCCGCGGATGCCTCCTTCCCGCTTTGACGACGACCACGGTGCGGACGGGACGAGGCTGTTGGCCCTCGGCGTCTCGGGGGAGTCGCAGTAGTCGATCCTCTGTCGACTCATCAGCGCATCCTTTCGAGAAGGGCGATGACGCCTTCAGGTCGAGAGAAGCTCTTCTACAAAGCCTGCCGCGGCACAAGTCCTACGTCAGGGTTGAGTAGTACTTTGCCAGCCTGAGCACGTTCGCAGTAAGAGTCGAGTATGGTCGTGAATGTGAGTAGCATATTGACCAAACATCGGTCGCTCATAGCGTCGGTGTCCGGTAGTTATCGACACCGAACACCCAGCAGACGGGTGATAATCATCTGGGAGGTGGCGATGAGCAGGGCAGGCGCGGTGCGCTGGGCGGCTGGGGGTCGGCGAGCGTACGCTAAGGGCGTGGCGTACGAGCGGATTACTATTGACCCGAACCGGATGAGCGGCCTGCCCTGCATCCGCGACACCCGGGTTACGGTGAGCGCGGTCCTGGGCCAGCTCGCCGCGGGGCTGACCATCCCCGAGCTCCTCGCAGACTTTCCGTATCTGGACCGGGCCGATGTCCTAGCCGCCCTGGAGTTCGCTGCGGCGGCTGTGCAGGAACGCGAGCTGCCGCTAGCCCACTCGGCGTAGCCGACGTGCGTCTCCTGATCGACGCCAACCTGTCGCCGAAAGTCGCCGTTGCCCTATGTAAGGCTGGGCTGGAGTCCGTCCACGTCGGCGACGTAGGGCTACTCACGGCGCCCGACCGGGGCATCCTCGATTATGCCGCCGCCGACGCCCTGGTGATCGTCTCCGCTGACAGCGATTTCGGCGAGCTGCTGGCCGCCGCCCGCGGGGCGACGCGACCCTCGGTCGTCCTTCTCCGCTCCGCCGACCGACTCACGTCCGACCAGCAGGCAGCGCTGCTGGCGGCGAACCTGCCAGCGGTAGCAAGCGACCTGGAAGCAGGCGCGATCGTCACCATCGCGCGGGGCAGGATGCGAATCCGGTCGCTGCCCATCGTTCCCGCCGGCTGACCCCGCGCGCGGCGCTCGAGCTGCTAAATCGGATTGGGCCCGGCAGTGGCCCGCCGGTCAGGCGTCTACCGATCGTTCGATGCGGGTCATCAGCCTTCTACTGAATCGCTCCAAAGCGCTGACGCGGTGAAGGACAGCAACTCCAGCCCAGCTCGTCTAGCACCGCCGTCTACCGACACATCATCCGCCCCACGATCCGCGGCGGCACCACGGTCATGGACAACGTGTTCGGCGACCCGGACGAGGCGGAGAACAAGAAACTCACCCGGAGGTAGTCACCATCTGCTCGAACGAGTTCTCGAAAAATACGGTGGAGCTAAGGGGATTCGAACCCCTGACCTTCTGCATGCCATGTAGCTCATAGGAGTCCGGGACGGTCTGAGGGAGTCGAACGGAGAGCCTCCCACCAGCGCAAACGTCTGAGTGGGTCGCGGTGAGTCGGGACACGCCCGAATACGTAGGCTCCCGTCCTCGGCTCCCGTGGCCCCTCTTTCGAGAGAGAGGCTTGGCACGATCGAAATCACCGAAGGTATCGAAAGCGGCCTTGCATTCGCGAGCGAGCCCTTCCGGTTCTGCCTTGAGGAAGATGCAGAGCGGCTCAGGATTGTTCGTTGAGAAGTTGCGCGGCGGCCTTCGGGTCCATGATGTTGGACCATGCCTGTTCGGCGGGGAGGAGTTCGCGTTCGGGCAGTGCGTACTCGGGGAACCATGCGTCGGGCTCGCACCCCGGGACACGGGTGAGGATGATGGCGGTGATGTCTTGGGGGACGGAGCCGCTGATCCGGATCGCGACGTAGGTCTCGTGGCCGTCCTGGGCGCGGACGATGACGCCAAGGCGGAAGCCGGGGAAGTCCGCTGCGTGCTCGTGGCCGTCGCGGAGCGTCCCAGCCACGAGCTGGCGCAGGACGGCATTCAGGCGGCGGGCCAGCCGTGCGCCTGCCTCGATCAGGTAACGGTCTCGGTCATCCGGGCGGGGCAGGAGCGGCTCGGTGTAGGTGTCGGTGGTCAGCGGCTTGTCGTGCTCGGCGTTGTAGCGCTGCCGCGCGGTGTGGGCCTGCGCGTGGAGCGCGGCGTAGAAGTCGTCTGGGGCGCCTTCTTCGCGGATGCCGCCGGCGACGAGCCAGTCAAGCGCGTCATCGCCTGGCTCGTCGCAAAAAACCGCGCCGCGCCAGCGCCCGGTCTTCACCTTGAAGAGGACCACGTCGTCGACGGAGACGATCCGCTCATGCGGTGTGTCGCGGGCGGCGAACTGCTCGGCCGCCTTCCTGAGGATCGGGTGGTCGATCTCGTCTAGCGGGACACGGGCTGTCGGCAGCGGCAGGTGCAGGTCGTCACGTAGGCAGCGGATGGTCGGGCGCACCGTCATCGGTCAATCCTCCCAGTCCCCGGTGCCACCGAGTTTCTCGATCCGCTCCGGGGACAGGTCGGTGAGCATGGACACTGCCGAGGTCAGGGAGCCATCGAGCAGCTTCATCGACTCCACCATGCCGCGCCGGATCTCCTCGCGCCGCAGCTCAAGATAGGCCTGCACTGCCTCGGCCACGAGGTCTTTCTTGGAGATCCCAAGGAAGTGCGCGGCATGCGAGATGAGCTGGTCTGTCCCGGGATCGACCTTCAGAGGCGCTTGATGCCTGGACTCAACGGCCATGATTTGCCTCCCGCTGTCCATGGTACCTAAGTACCTCAATCTTGAAACCGTCAGTGCCCTGCCGCAACGTCGCTCATCGGCATCAAAAAGGCCTGAGGCCCCGGCTTTGCTTGGCGTCCCGGGCTCGCCAGGCCGCGGTGTGTCGTCTGGAACGTCGATCAAACGCCGGTCGGACTGGGCTGATCTACAAACAACATGCTTGTCTTCGTCGCCCCCGACGTAGCCGCGAAGCGGCTAGTGTCCGTAGCGGTTGCTGCACTCCGTTGCTGCACTGGCAAAAACAGAGGCCGGATTCGAATGAGAATCCGGCCTCTGACCTTGGGTGAGGTCTTCACGTTTAGGCCTGAGCTGGGTAAACGGGGCTTGGCTGGCGGGCTGGCCACAGGTTAAGCGGGCGTGAGTCACGTGATCCGGAGGTTGAGATCAGCGACACAGTAGGCCACAAGTCAACACACGTAACCGAGACCGTCTACCGACATGTAATCGTACCCGCCATTCGCGGTGGCGCGACCGTGATGGATGACGTATTTGGTGCTAGTGACTTAAGTGAGTGCGCGAGCGCTTTACGGTTGGCGCTAGGTTAGATTGGCAATTCATATCACGCAGTGCTTTGCAAGGTAAGGCGAGGGCAGGCTTGCTGGCGTAGCGGCTTGCAGGATGTTTCTATCGGAACTCACGTTTCCGGTAGGTTGGATTTCAACTGCCCAAACCGTCGAGCCTTGCTGGCCTGAGGCGTAACAGAGTCCATTAAAAATAGGCGAGACTCCTGGCGGGTTGCCTGTGTTGAATGTATCGACAATATTTTTGTAGCGGGTAGCCAAATCCGTGGTAGGCATTTCTACCCAGGAAAAGGCAACGTCGGTCGTGGATCCTTGTCGAGTGATGGCCCAGGTATCGGAAGCGTATTGTTTGCAAGGGTAGTGCGTCAAGAGCGTCTTCACCTGGCCACTGGCGCTGCTTGCGCAGTCTGTGGGACTGTTATTGGTGGGGGTTCCTGTGCTTGAAAGCAACTTGCCGCCAAATCCGAGTCCCGCGAGTGCGCCGATTGCCTTATTGAGGTCAGCAGTAACATTCAGCGAAAGGCCGCTACTTGCGCTTGCGGATGAATTGAAGGTGCCAGTAGCAGTAAGTCCGCCTAGCGTTCCGGTTACGGTCAACACGGCGGCGGCGGCCACCTTTTTAGCTTTACTCTTACGCGGCTGCATTCTTGGTGGATTCGGGACTTCCCATGGTCTCGCTGTCTCCTGATTGCTCGTTACGGCAAGAATTCCGTGAAGTTCCCCGTTGCATCGACAGGTGCACTCGTTTTTCGGGGCATCAGATTTGGCGCAGGTTCGGCTGTGCCATCGCGGATTATACATATGGCCCCCCTGTCCGAAGGAGCTGCAAATTGTTCGAGGGGTGATCATTGTCGCGGTACCGGATAATTGGTCGACATTTGCTGCCGGATTCGTTGTTACTCTGCTACCCTTCTCCGTCATACAGTGCGGCATGGGCGCACTTGCGTCAACGGTTTCTGTGTCAAAAAATTATGATCAGCTAAATGACAATGATGTCATTTTTGACTGGGGTGCCATGTGAACTTTCCCTCCCATGAGGGCAATGTGTTCATGTGGAGATGAAGTGGTTCACCTATGTGATTTAGGTGGACAGTTGTCAACACAAAAGCTCAGCGTTGGATGCCTCTTGCGTCACTTCTCTCAAATCCAAAGGATCGGCTCTGTGCTTCTTGAAGATGACGAGGAAGGCGAGCAGCAATCAACGACGACCTTGCGTTGAACGATGGGGCAGTGGTTAAACCCGCATCGCTGAGACCGTCTCCGGTATGCGGGCCGGCCCCTGCCGTCAGATCGAGTCACGGGATTTGTGTGACGGAATGCGACTCTCTCCGTCTTCCGCGGAGAAGATGACCGTGATGATCGACGTGGCCTCTGGGAGGCCGCCCGCTAAGGTCGCGAGAGAGCCAAGAACCCTTAGGTCCTTGGCTTGGTCCTTACCATCCGAACATGGACTCGAAAATCTGTGGAGCTAAGGGGATTCGAACCCCTGACCTTCTGCATGCCATGCAGACGCGCTACCAGCTGCGCCATAGCCCCGCAACCTACACTCCACCCGTCCCGGGTCGCCCCGTAAGGTGGAACGCAGTTAGCATACAGGCTCCGCGCCCATGTGTCGTACTCGATCGCCACGACACCGTCACGACGTCACCAAGGCATGGTCTCCGTACCGCCGTTGGTCCGTTACGGCAGCACCGCGGCGCCATCCGCCCATGTCGGCCGCTGCTATCCGGTTCACGCTGACGCGGCGGCGCGTCCGCTGCCCCTTTTGTCGGCTATGTTCGACGTCCATGCAGCCTGGTTTCATGATCACGGAATATTTTTCGCTTATTTGATGCAAATATTCCGCGAAACGAAAAATTTCCGGGATCATGGTGTTGGCCATACGTTCTATGGTGCGTCAGGCGGCGTGCGGCCACCACCAGCACCACGCGTCTCAAAGGCCAACGGGATCGGCCAGGACGCCGTCGTGGCACAAAGCGCACAGGCCCCCGCGGGCTACCCTGATCCCGTGAGCACCGCGAGCAGTCCGCATGACCCGCACCTCGCAACTCCCGCAGGCAAACCGCGCGCCCGCGCCGTGGGCCTCAAGTACCGGGGTACCTCCGGCCCGCACAACGCCATCACCGACGTACCAGGCGTCGAGGTCGGCTACCAGACTCTCATCGAGGGCGACAGCGTGCGGACCGGCGTCACGGCCATCCATCCGCGAGGCAAGCACAACCCGGGGGACCCGGTGGCGGCCGGCTTCTTCAGCCTGAACGGCAACGGGGAGATGACCGGCGTGGTGTGGATCGAGGAGTCGGGCACCATGCAGGGCCCCATCGCGATCACCAACACCAACGCCGTCGGCATCGCCCATGCCGGCATCATCGCTTGGATGAACCAGTTTCACGTCGGCCACCCCGCGGGCTGGCTGCTCCCCGTCGCGACGGAGACCTGGGACGGGTACCTGAACGACATTAGGGGCCATCACGTGAACGAGGAGCACGTCGTTGCCGCTCTGGCATCGGCCACCAGCGATCAGCCGGAAGAGGGCAGCGTCGGCGGCGGCACCGGGATGAACTGCTACCAGTTCAAGGGCGGCAACGGCACGGCCTCGCGCCTGGTCGAGTACGCCGGCAATGCCTATACCGTTGGCGTCTTCCTTCAAGCGAACTTCGGCCGCCGTCGCGAACTCACGCTCAACGGCATCTACCTGGGCGAAGAATTGGCCGATGACAATCCGATGGATCGTAAGCCGCAGCAGGCTCCACCCGGCGCTGGCTCGGTAATCGTGGTGGTTGCGACAGACGCCCCGCTGTTCCCGAGCCAGTGCAAGGCCATGGCCCGGCGGGTAAGCCTTGGCCTGGCCCGCACCGGTACCACGGGCTCCCATACCTCCGGCGACATATTCCTCGCGCTCTCCACCGCCAACCCCGGCGCATTCAACAGCGGTGAGCCGCCCCCCAGCGTCGGCGTCTCCGCCAGCGCCAGCGACCAAGCCAGCGCCAGCCCGAGTGCCCCGGCCAGCGCCGCCGAAGCCTACAACACCCTCACGTTCGTACCCTGGGACAACATCAACCCGTTCTACGAGGCCGTCGTCCAGGCCACAGAAGAAGCCGTCGCCAACGCCCTGATCGCCAACGAAGACATGACCGGCCGCGACGGTCACCGCTCCCCGGCGCTCCCACGGCACCGCCTCGCCCGGATCCTGGCCGCGAACCTCAGGCCCGGCACCATTCAAACGTGACTTATCAGACGCGCGCGGCGGCGTGCCCGTACACCTATTCGTTGATATTTATCGATATACTCGTTTACCGTCGTTAACCCAACGGCCATGTCCCGTGCGGGGATCGGAGCGAGTTCGATGCGGTCAACGTCACCGGTGTCCCGTCCGGCCTGGGTTGGTGCCATGAACGCCCTCACCGGCACGGGCGGCACGAACAGGAAGTCCCCGGTGGAGATGTTCGCGGACGCCGCATCGGTCGTTACCCGCAGCCCGTACGCCGAAGCCACCGGCATCTCCCGCGGCAAGCTCGGCCGCTGGACCGATGGGGTGGCCGAGCTGCGCGCCGACCGCACCGAGTTCGCTGCCTACTGGAACGCGCATAACACCCGGGTACTGAGCAAGCGCGAACTCGCACTGCGCAGCGGCGACGCATCCGACCCGCTGTGGGTCGTCCTCGGCGACTCCACCGCGCAGGGGCTCGGCTCGTCGGCTCCGCGCGGCGGCTACGTCGGCCAGACCCTGCACCAGTTGCGGCGCACGACGGGCAGGCACTGGCGGGTGCTCAACCTCTCCGTCTCCGGTGCGCTGATGCGCGACGTGGTCGCCTACCAGATACCGCAGCTGGAAGGTCAGTATCCCGACCTCGTCACCTGCGGCGCGGGTGCGAACGACATCCTGTTCAGCGCCCCCGGCAAGCTGTTCAGCGACCTGCGGACGCTGCTCGAGGCGGTACCGGAAGACACCGTCATGCTGGACCTGCCGCTGCTCTCCGGCTTCTGGTGGATCGTCGGCCGGATGAGCGTCCCGTACATCACGCGCATCAACCGGGTCATCCATGAGGTCGCGGCCGAGCGGAGCCTGCGGGTGGCCGAGGTCAGCAGGCACTTCACCCCGCCGTGGACCGGCAAGTTCTCCGTCGACAACTTCCACCCCAGCCACGACGGCTACCGCGACTGGTCCAGGGCCCTGGTCGAAGCCCTCGCCCCGGGATCGGCCGCGGCGGTAGCCGCCTAGCACCCCAGCCGTCTTACTGGCTCCCGGCCCCCGCCTGCACGATGCCGATCGTCAGCAGGTTCACCGAGTTCGACGTGCACCCGGTCGACTTGTAGGCCAGGTAGATCGGCGTCGTCTGGTTCGGCGGGTAGATCTGCAGGTACGTGGTCGCGGTCGGCGAGCATGTGGCAGCCGGGAAGTTCAGCGCCTGCACCACTCGCAGCAGCGCGTTCGCCGTCTGCCCCGGCGACAGCGTGACCAGTGCGGGCGCGGCGACCGTCGACCTCGTGGCCGCCTTCCCGACCTGGGTGACCGGAGTCCCGGCCGCCAGCGACACCCCTGGGTACCCGTACATCGTGCACGTCGCGTTGCCGATGTTCGTGAAGTCGATGATCTGGTAAACCGACCCGGCCGCCCCCTGCGAGATCCCCAGCGCGGCCTGCAGAGCCCGGGTGGCGCAGCCGGCGGGCACCGACTGCGCGGACGACGACCCCGCCACGGCGTGCGGCGACTGCGACCCGGACGACGCCGACGACGCCGGAGCGGCCGGCGCGGACGACGACGGCGCGGACGACGACGGCGACGACACTGCCGACGAAGACGAAGAAGCCGAAGAAGCCGGACCCGACGACGACCCTCCGGACGAGCACCCCGCCACGGCGGCCAGGACGGCTCCGGCGCCCAGCGCCCCGGCGAGACTGCGCCCCAGTGAGGCAGAACCAAGCATGACCATCGTCCCTTCTCGCGGGCGCCCGGACGGCGTGCCCGCACTCACAGTGTGCGGCCGCCTAACCGCTATCGCACCCGGCAAGACGACTGGTGATTCACACTGGCTGGCGCGAGATTACGCCAGTTCCCGAAGGGGGAAAAAGAGTCATATGACTGTCCCGCTGCCCGACCTGTTCAAGAGAGTCACGCTGACCCCAGGAGGGGTAAGGATCAACACCCTGATAGGCGGCAACGAAGCGGGCACTCCTGTCCTGCTGCTGCACGGTTACCCCCAGACCCACGTGATGTGGCATCACGTCGCCCCCGTGCTCGCCGAGAACCACCTGGTCGTCCTCACGGACCTGCGCGGCTACGGGGACAGCGGCAAGCCGGCCGGCGGCCCGACCCACGACGGCTACGCCAAGCGCACGATGGCCTACGACCAGATCCTCGTGATGCGCGAGCTCGGCTTTGAGAGCTTCGCCGTGGTGGGGCACGACCGGGGCGCGCGCGTCGCGCACCGGATGGCCCTGGACTACCCGAGGTCGGTCAGCAAGCTCGCCGTCCTCGACATCGTCCCGACCAGGCACGCGCTGCGGACCGCCGACAAGGACTTCGCTCTCGGCTACTGGCACTGGTTCTTCCTCGCCCAGCCGGAGCCGCTGCCCGAGCACCAGATCGGCGCCGATCCGGTCGGCTGGGTGCGCGGCCGGATGAGCACCTGGCGGCGCGGCGGCCAGCCCTTCGACCCCCAGGCGGTCGCCGAGTACGTCCGCTGCTTCAAGGACCCGGCGGCGATCCACGCCTCCTGCGAGGACTACCGCGCGGCCGTCGGCACCGACCTGGACGACGATGACGCCGCGGCGGCCCGCGGACAGCGGGTCATCGCCCCCATGCTCGTGCTGTGGGGCGAGCACGGCTTCGTCGGACGGCATTACGGCGACGTCGCGGCCATCTGGCGCGAATACGCGGAAAACGTCCAGGGCCGCTCGCTCCAGTGCGGCCATTTCCTCGCCGAGGAGTGTCCGAGGGAAACCCTCGCCGCTCTGCAGAATTTCCTCAAAGATTAAAGTCAACAGCAGCAGCAATCCGAACGAGTCCGTGCTCCGATCCCCCCCCGCACCATGACCCGACGAGCAGGTCCACGGCAGAAATGTCGGGCGCAAAAACCGCGCCGCGACATTCCCGGAAATTTCAGCATATCGCCAGTTCGCACGCGTCCCACGGCAAGCGCTGAACAGTGCCGGCTGCTCCGAGTTCCTACCCGACAAGCGAAAAAGCGCGACTGGCCAGAGGAATAACGCGTAAACTTTGCACCCGACGTAAATAAAGATCGCCACGCGATCTTTTCCTTCGCCTTGTGCAAAGTCTTCGCGTAGTGCAAAGTTTTCATGTTAATGGTAACCGGGGAAAACGGGCACAGCGCGCCTTCTGCCTCATGGGTCCGACGCGAACGCTAACGGGCCGGACGGTGCGTACAGCCAGTCGCTCGCGGCGTAGTCGTCGGCGGGGCGGCGGGGGAGCGGCACGGACTCCCAGACCATCCGCGCGCGTGCTACCCGGATGGCCCTGGGGGCGCGCCGCGCCTGGTAGCGCGCAAGCGCAGCCGCCACCTCGTGCGCTCCCTGGGAGTCGGCGAGTTCGCCGGCCAGCGCGTCCGCGTCCTCGATCGCCTGGCAGGCCCCCTGGGCCAGGTAGGCGGGCATCGGGTGCACCGCGTCGCCGAGCAGCGCGACCCGGTCGGCCGCCCACGAGGTCGGCGGTACCCGGTCGAGCATCCGCCAGCACTGGTCCCTGCGCAGCAGGCGCACGGCGGCTCGCACCGGGTCGGCGGCCCAGGAGAACGCCTCATCGAGCTCTTCCGGGCCGCCCCAGTCGCCGTCGAGTGCCGCGATCCGGGGGCCCTGGTCGGCGCCGCCCGGGGATGCGGCGCCGACCAGGGGATACAGATGGCTACGGAAGACGGCGACCTGTTCGTATACCTCGCCGACGCGGATCGGGAACTGTGCGAAGTGCGCGTCCGGCCCGGTCCAGGCGACCACCTCGTCGCCCGCCGCCCCGACGGTGAGCACGTCGGCCAGCGCGTCGGCGGGAAGCGTCCCGCGGTACGCGGCCCAGCCGTCGCCCGACGGCTGTCCGCCGCCGAGCAGCGCGCGGGCGGCCGACTGCGCCCCGTCGGCCGCAACGACGACGTCAGCGGCGTACATCCGCCCGTCGGCGCAGGTCACGACCGCGCCGCCCATGATGGAGGAGGCGAAAGAGGACTGGTCGACCGAGGTGACGACGCGACCGGGCCGTAGCTCGACGTCCGCGTCGGCGCACGCGTCGGCGAGCAGGGAGAGCAGGTCGGCGCGGCCGATCGCCACGTACGGCGCACCGTAGCGAGCCGTTAAAGGAGCGCCGAGGTCAAGCTCCCCGAGTTCGGCACCGCTGCCCAGGTCGCGGAGCAGCGCCCGGCGAGGCCGCGAGCCGAGCTCGAGCACCTGGTCGAGGAGACCGAGCCGGGCGAGCACGGCGGTCGCGTTCGGGGCTAGGCGCAGCCCGGGCCCCCCTTGAGCGAACCCGGAGGCGCGCTCGAGCACCTGGGCCCGATGGCCGCGCAGGGCGAGCGCCAGCGCGGCGGTGAGTCCGCCGACCCCGCCACCGATGACGATGATCTCCACCGCGCTCACTCCCATCACCGGGACTGAATCCGCGCGCACCGGTCACAGATCAGTGCGCGCTGGTTACAGCAGTGTAGAACCATTCACCGCCGTCCGCTACACCCCGAGCGCTCCCGGGAACTCCGCCGAGAGCTAAGGCGACGGTCGCGCGAGCGCGAAGGGGCGTCTCGCTAGCCTGGCTGCCTCTCAGCCGGACCCCTCGTTCAGATCGGCGAGAGTGAACGAGAGTGAATCAGCCCCCAGGTCCCGCACGAGCGCGGTTAGCGTAACGCCGAGCGGTGCGTCGAGCGTTGCCGTCGCCAGCGAGTCCCCGCGCGTCGCGCCCTGGTTGACGATCACCACGGGAATCCCCAGCGACGAAGCATGCCGGACGTAGCGGAGCCCGGACATCACCGTCAACGAAGATCCGAGCACCACGAGTGCCGACGACGAGGAAACCAGCGAATAGCACGCCTCGACCCGGGGCTTGGGCACGTTCTCACCGAAGAACACCACGTCCGGCTTGAGCAGCCCGCCGCACGCGAGGCAGTCCACCACGGTGAACCCGCCCGTCTCCTCAAGCGCCACGTCCCCGTCGGGATTGACCGCGGGCTCGGCGCCTGCGGCACCGGCGGTCCACGCCGGATTCGCCGCCCGCAGCCGAGCGTCGAGCGCCTCCCGGGACGACCGCTCCCAGCACGAAAGGCACACCACCCGGTGCAGCGACCCGTGCAGCTCGGTCACGCCCCGCGCCCCGGCCACCTGGTGCAGCCCGTCCACGTTCTGCGTGATGATCCCGGAGAGCAGCGCCGCCTCTTCCAGCGCGGCGACGGCCCGGTGCCCGCCGTTCGGCGCCGCCCCCGTGACATGCCGCCACCCGAGATGCGACCGCGCCCAGTACCGCTGCCGTGCCCCCGTCGACCCGGTGAACGCCTGATAGGTCATCGGCTGCCCGGCTCTCCGCGCCTGCCCGCTCGGCCCCCGGTAGTCGGGAATCCCGGACTCCGTCGACAGCCCGGCGCCACTCAAAATGGCAACGTTGCCAATTCGAAAAGCATCAACCAGTATCCCGAACGAATCCGCCTTACTCTCCATCGTCACCGCTTCTACCAGCTCACCGCACATCATTGGCAATATAACCTTCTTCATCCGATGCTCGGACGTCCGGCAGACCCCGGGCGGAAGGCGGGATGAAGAGGCTGAGATGTCATGCTTGTTGCGTGTGCACCGTTGTCGTGAGCCTTGCGCCGGGTGAGCGGGTACCGCTGCGCCTGCTCGGCGTCAGGGACGAGCTGGCCAACCGACCCTGGCGCCCGCCCGCCCGGCACTGGCCGGGATCGCATCTGGTCGGCGGGATCGATGAACAGGCCGGCGGCACCTGGCTGGCCGTCCATCCCGACATCCCGCGCGTGGCATGCCTGCTGAACGGCCGGGGTCAGCCGGCCGACCCGGCCCGGCGCCGCAGCCGGGGGGACCTTCCGCTGCGCGCCGCCGCCGAGGGACCGGGCTTTCTCATCCGGCTGGCCGACGACCCGGACGCGCTCGCCGCCTACGACCCGTTCCACCTGATCTGCGCCACCCTCGATTCGGTGAGCACCCTGACCTGGGAAGGCGCCGCTCGCCCGGTGGTCCGCGACCTCGCACCGGGCACGCACCTGTTCACCAACGCCGGGCACGCCTACCCGGCGGAACCCGGCGACCCCGCCGCCGAGCCGAAGGCCGTTCACTTCGCCGATAAGTTCGCCGCCGCCCGCCCGTCCGCCGACCCGGCGCTTCCGATCGCCCAGGCCTGGGGGGACTGGCTCACCCTGGCGGCGGGCGACGGCCTTGATCCCGAAGACCCGGCGGCCATCATCGTCCGCCGTGACCTGCCAGACGGCGGCGGCGTCTACGGTACGACCTCGGTGACGCTCGTCGCCCTGGCTGCCCCGGCCGAGGCCGGCGACACCGTCCGCTACGACTTCCAGCCGCATCCGGGCAGGTCAGAAGGCTGGTATTCGGCGAGTGTTGGGTAGTAACCGCTTGTGCGCGACTATGGTGCTTACATGCGGGCCAAGATCACTCTCGCCTCTTGCGTTGCGGCGGTAACAGCAGCGGCGGCAGCCACAGCGGGCACAAACGCGGTCAGTGCGGGCAACACGGCGTCGGTGTCGTCGTCCACGGTCCAGGTGGCGGTGCGCCCCGACGTGATCAGGCTCCCGGGCGCGGCGGCCAGCGGGCCGGCCACGACGGCGGACTGCGAAAAGGCCTACAGCATCGACTGCTTCGACCCCGGCCAGCTCAGGACGGCCTATCACCTGCCGCCGCTTTACGCCCGCGGGGTCACCGGCAAGGGCGTGACGATCATGATCGTCGACTCGTTCGGCTCCCCGACGATCAAGGCCGACCTCGCCGCGTTCGACCGGCAGTTCGGCTATCCCGCACCGCCCAAGTTCACGGTCATCGCCCCGGTCGGCAAGATACCGACGTTCAACGCGGGCAACACGGACATGCTGGGCTGGGCGCAGGAGACCACGCTCGACGTGGAGTACGCGCACGCCCTCGCTCCCGGCGCGAACATCCTGCTGGTCGAGACCCCGGTCTCCGAGACCGAGGGAGTCGCCGGCTTCCCGCAGATCGTGCGGGCCGAGCAGTACGCCCTCGCGCACTACAAAGTCGGTGTGATCAGCCAGTCGTTCAGCGCGACCGAGGAGACATTCAAGGACTACGCGCAAATCGCCCCGCTGCGCGCCGCCTACACAGACGCCGACGGCCGCCACGTAACCGTCCTCGCCGCCTCGGGTGACGCGGGCGCTACCGACTACCAGGCCAACGAGGTGGACTACTACCCAAGCCGGGTCACCTCCTGGCCGGACAGCGACCCCCTCGTCACCGCCGTCGGCGGCACCCAGGTGCGGCCGCAGGGCACCGGCTACACGTCGGTGGCCTGGAACGACACCTACGACCGGGCGTGGACCCTGTATGCCGAGGGCTCGGCCGACCCGGCCCCGGCGGCCAGCGGCGGCGGCACGTCCGAGTTCTTCGGCCGTCCGTCCTACCAGAACGGCGTCAAGGCGGTCACCGGCGCCCATCGCGGCGTGCCGGACATCGCGATGAGCGCGGCCTGCGACGGCGCGGTGAGCGTCTACAGCAGCTACCTGCCGGGGCAGACGGGCTGGTCGCTGACCTGCGGCACGAGCGAGGCGACCCCGGAGTTCGCCGCCATCGTGGCGCTCGCCGACCAGGTCGCCGGCCATCCGCTCGGCCTGATCAACCCGGCTCTTTACCAGCTTGAGTCGGAGCACGCCCCGGGAATCGTAGACGTGTCATCGGGCAACAACACCGTTTCCTTTGACCAGAGTACGGACGCCAAGGGCGCGGGCATCAGGAACAAGGGCACCCAGAACCTGGGTGCCCAGGGCACGGGCCCGCAGAACACGGGCATCGAGCCGGTCACGGTCAGGGGCTACACCGCGGTCAAGGGCTACGACCTGGTCACCGGCGTCGGCACGGTCAACGCACAGCAGCTCGTCTACGAACTTGCCGGGTGAGCGGCGCAAACTACGCGGGATCGGCGAACTGTTAACGATGCCGTTAACAGTTCGCAGATCTGCCGCACCAGGTGCGCGAGGCCCTTCGGGTAGACGCTCTCTGCGGTGGTGTCCAGCTCCTCCAGGGCCCACCAGCGGTGCCCGACGATCCCGTCGGCAGCGTGCATCTCCGCGACCTGCCCGAGCGGCCGCGCTCATCCGCCACCCGCGCGACGAAGTAGTGGTCGTACTGCCTGACGCAGCGTCTGGCAGGTATCCGGAGAACTGCAGCTGGTTTTCCTCGTGCACCTCTTGCGGGGAAACGGGCACGTCGCCCCAGCCGGTCTCCTCGAAAGCTCACGGCACGCGGCGGCGTAGAAGTCCTCGCCGTCCTCGACACCGCCGCCAGGCGTAGCCCAGTGTTTTCCCTTGGGCGGCGGGTCGTCGTAGCAGAAGAGCAGCACCCGCCCCGCCGGATCGATCACGATCACCCGTCCCGCCAGCCGCACGGGCAGCTCAGCCTCAGTCACCCGCCCATTGTGGCGTACCAGGACCGCGAACGCGGCCTGCTCCCCGTGTGCCGTCGAGCCGGCCCCAGCCGGCCTAACAGCCGCACGGGGACCGGGCCGGCCGCCGCCGACCCGGTACCCTGGCCCGCGTGCTTGAACGTGTCACGGTCACCAGTTACCTGGCCCCGCTGCGCGAGGGCGGCAGCCTGCCGGGTCTGGTCGAGGCCGACAACCTCGGCACCTACGTGCTGAAGTTCCGCGGCGCGGGCCAGGGTCCCCTCGCGCTCGTCGCGGAGATCATCGCGGGCGAGCTGGCCCGCGCGCTCGGCCTGCGGACGCCCGAACTCGCCCTCGCCGACCTGGACCCGAGGATCGCCGCGAGCGAGCCGGACGAGGAGATCCAGGACCTGCTCCGGGCGAGCGCCGGCCTTAACCTGGCCGTGGACTTCCTCCCGGGCTCGCGCCGGGTTCGACCCCCTGGGCTGGACCGCGGACGAGGACTTCGCCAGCGAACTGCTCTGGTTCGACGCCCTGATCCAGAACGTCGACCGCACCTGGCGCAACCCCAACCTGCTGGTCTGGCACGGCGACATCTGGCTGATCGACCACGGAGCCGCACTCTACTTCCACCACGACTGGTCGCGGGCGGCACCCGGCAAGCCCTTCGACGCGCGGCAGCACGTCGTCCGGGACCGGGCCACCAGGCTCAAACAGGCGCACGAGAAGCTGGCGCCGCTGGTGACCGCGGTCACCCTGGAACGGATCACCAGCGAGGTCCCGCCCGGCTGGTTCGGCGAGCGCGGCGCCGACGCCTACGTCGACCAGCTGCTCACCCGCGCCCCCCTGGTCCCGGAGGTCATCCGCTCGATGAGCGAGATCTTCGAGTACGCCCTGATCCGCGTCGTTCCCAGGATCGACCGCGGCGAGGCGATCAACGTCGGCGTGATCGTCTACTCCAAGTCGTTCCGCTACCTCAGGACGAAGATCGACCTGAACGAAGACCGCCTCCGGGCTCTCGACCCCGGCGCGGACATGGACGCCGTCCGCGGCGCGCTCAGCGCGTTCGTGCGCGCCTGCACCGAGGGCCCGCTCGCCGAGCAGCCCCTCGGCGAGCGCTTCCGCTGGCTGACCGCACCGCGATCGGCGATCGTCCAGCCGGGCCCGGTCCACGCCGGAATCACCGACGACCCCGGCGCCGACCTGGACCGCCTCTTCGCCACCCTCGTCGCCAGTCTTTTACCAACACGTCACACGGCGGATCAGGCAGTTTCCGGCCGGGCTGGCAAGATCATCTTCGTGAGCGCAACGCTGGCGGCGGCACGGAAGCAGCTGGCCGCCTACCCCGAGCTCGCCGCTGTCCTCGCCGCGGCGGTCATCGGCCTGTGCGTACAGCGTCCCCTCGCCTGGCTCGCCGCCCACCAGGGCATCAACGTGCTGCTGATCATCCTGGTCTTCGCCACCGCGGTCACGATCGACCCCCGCGCGCTGCGCCGCCTCGCGGCCGCGTGGCGGCGCGTCCTCGCCGCGGTCCTGGCCGGCATCACCGTGCTCCCGGCTCTGTCCTGGGCGGTCGCCCGCCTGGTGCCGTCCGGCCCGCTCCGCGACGGCGTCCTGGTAACCGGCCTGGCCCCCTGCGAGATCGCCTCGGTCGGCACCACCGCGCTGGCCGGCGGCGAGGCCGCCGTCGCGGCCGGCGTGCTGATCGGCTCCACGCTCGCCACGGTCGTCCTGGCCGCCCCCATCCTGACCCTGGAAGTCGGCCACGCCAGCTTCTCCGCCGGCGGCGTCATCGAGAACCTGGCCGTGGTGGTCGCGCTTCCGCTCGCGGCGGGCATCGCCCTGCGGTC
Source organism: uncultured Actinomycetota bacterium (assembly GCA_963785645.1). Taxonomy (GTDB): domain Bacteria; phylum Actinomycetota; class Actinomycetes; order Streptosporangiales; family Streptosporangiaceae; genus Trebonia. The sequence goes on along the minus strand of CAWAWG010000005.1, from coordinate 579,802 downwards.
CTGGCCCGGCCCGGCCGCCCGGGCCCTGGCCACCAGCCGCGCGGAAACGGCAGCCTCCCGCACCGCCCTCGGCGCCGTCGCGGCCCTGGTCGCCCTGGTCGCCGCCGAGGTCCGCCTGGCCGCCAGCTACGCCGCCGTCGCCGCCGCCCTGGCGCTGTTCCTCGCGGCGTCGGCCGTGCTCGGCCGCGCCCTCGGCGCCCGGTCCGCCAGGCCCGCGGGATCGGCGCTGCTGCTCACCACGTCGATGCGCGACTTCGCGATCGCGGCCGCCCTGGCCGCCGCCGCGTTCGGCCCCAAGGCCGCCGCCCCGCTTGGCCTGTACGGCGTCGCGGTCCTCGTCTGGGGCACGGCCGCGGCCGGCGTGCTCCGCGCCCGCCAGGCCCCGCCCGGCCGCGGTGACCGGCGCTGAGCTCACCGGCCGAAGAAGGGCGTCGAGATGGAAACGTCAAGTACGTCGCGTCCCCTCCGGCCTTGTTCAACCTGGCCACGGCCGGCCATGCTGGTTGAGCGATTAAGCCTCATCGGCAAGGAACAGGGGGTCGGCCATGGGTCCTGAGCTCAGCTACACGTCAGCGACGAGCGACACGCCGCTGCTCGGCGACACGATCGGCGCGAACTTCGACCGCACCGTCGCTGCCTTCCCCGGCCACCTCGCCCTTGTCGATGTCCCGGCTGGACTGCGCTACACCTACGCGGAGCTGAGAGACGAGGTCGACGCGCTGGCGTACAGCCTGATCCAGGCGGGTATCGCCAAGGGCGACCGGGTCGGCATCTGGTCACCGAACCGGGCCGAGTGGGTCGTCACCCAGTACGCGACCGCCAAGCTCGGCGCGATCCTGGTCAACATCAACCCCGCCTACCGCACCAGCGAGCTCGAGTTCGTGCTCAACCAGTCGGGCTGCAAGCTGCTGATCGCCGCCCAGCGGCTCAAGACATCCGACTACGCCGCGATGATCGCCGCGGTAAGGCCGCGCTGCGCGGACCTGGAACAGGTCGTCCTGCTCGACACCGACGCCTGGCGCCAGCTTCTCGACACGGGGAAATACGCCGATATTTCCATCCGGAACGCGGTTCTGGCGAGCATCCAGCTCTCCACCGACGACCCGATCAACATCCAGTACACGTCGGGCACCACGGGCTTCCCGAAGGGCGCGACACTCAGCCACCACAACATACTCAACAACGGCTTCTTCGTCGGCGAACTGTGCCGCTACACCGAAGAGGACCGGATCTGCATTCCCGTCCCCTTCTACCACTGCTTCGGCATGGTGATGGGCAACCTGGCCGCCACCAGCCACGGCGCCGCCATGATCATCCCTGCCCCGGCCTTCGACCCGGTCAGGACGCTTGAAGCGGTGCAGAGTGAGCGCTGCACGAGCCTCTACGGCGTCCCCACGATGTTCATCGCGGAACTCTCCGTCCCCGGCATCGACTCCTACGACCTGTCTAGCCTCAGGACCGGCATCATGGCGGGCTCGCCCTGCCCGGTCGAGGTGATGAAGCAGGTCATCGACCGGATGGGCATGTCCGAGGTGAGCATCTGCTACGGCATGACCGAGACCTCCCCCGTCTCGACCCAGACCCGCGTCGACGACTCGATCGAACGGCGCGTCGCCACCGTCGGGCGGGTCGGCCCGCACGTCGAGGTCAAGGTCGTCGACCCGGCGACCGGGCTGACCGTGGAACGGGGCACGCCGGGCGAACTTTGCACCAGGGGCTACTGCGTCATGCTCGGCTACTGGCGCCAGCCCGACAAGACGAGCGAGGCCATCGACGCCGCGCGCTGGATGCACACCGGCGATATCGCGGTGATGGACGACGACGGGTACCTCTCGATCACCGGGCGCATCAAGGACATGGTCATCCGCGGCGGCGAGAACATCTACCCGCGCGAGGTGGAGGAGTTTCTCTACACCCACCCGGACATCCTGGACGCACAGGTAATCGGCGTGCCGGACGCGAAGTACGGCGAGGAGCTGATGGCCTGGATCAGGCTCCGCCCGGGCGCCGAACCGATCACAGCGCAGTCGCTGAGGGAGTTCTGCGCCGGCCAGCTGGCCCATTACAAGATTCCCCGGTACGTGCACATCACCGACGAATTCCCGATGACCGTCACCGGCAAGGTCCGCAAGGTCGAAATGCGCGAGAAGTCGGTCGAGATCCTGAGCCTTCCCCAGTAGCCGGCCGCCCCCGTGGCTTCCCGGTCTTATCCCGAACGAGGGCGGCTTGCTCGCGTCAGGCACACCGTCTCGCGGAGCGGTCGGACCGAAATCGCGGCGACTGTGTTCCAGCCCGTAATGTCTGCCCTACGCGCTCAACGAGCGAGCGCAGCAGCCGCTCCGGGCGCCGCTGGGCTCTAGTCCCGGCCGGCGATGAGCAGGCCGTCATGGGCGAGGTCGTTGCGGCGGTCAACCGCGGCTCGGTCCTGGCCGCGGACCACGCGCAGCGGCAGGCCCACCCAACGGGGCCCCTCCTCGTGACCCGTCTCGTCGCACGGCCGGTCGGAGGGCCCGGCCGGCAGCCAGGTGCCGTAGCGGACCAGGCGGTTCGCGAGATCCAGCACACTGTCCCTGGCGGGCACGGTGTCTCCGGCAAGCACGGTGTCTCCGGCAAGCACGGTGTCTCCGGCAAGCACGGTGTCTTTGGCAAGCACGGTGTCTCCGCTAAGCACACTGTCTTTGGCAAGCACACTGTCACCGGTGAAGACGGCGCGGTTGAACCGCTGCAGCAGCCCCGGCAGGTCCTCGGCGGCGAGCTGGTCCGAGCGGGCGGCTAGCAGCCAGCCGAGCGCATCCGGCGTGACGCCGTCCAGCAGCGGACCCGCTGCCTCGAATGGCACCTGGACCACCGGCACCAGCAGGAAGAACGAGCGCCAGGCGGCCTTCCTGACCTCGGCCAGCCCGGCCGCGGCGTCGCCGTCAGGGTCGGCATCGGCGGCGATGAACTCCATCAGGGCGGCGAGGTTCGACTCGAAGACGTCCGCCCGCGCGATGATGAGCGCCTTGTGCAGCTCAAGGGCCGCGATGAACGCCTCGGCGCGGGCCTTGGCGTACTCCTCATCCGCCCACGGCGCCGACGTTTCGCGCCACTCGATCAGTGCCGGGTCCTCTGTCTCGGTCTGGGAGGGGCCGACGGGAACGCGGTCGCCCCACCGCTGCCTGGCCGCCGCGACCGCCGTGGCGAGCGGCTCCAGCTGCGCGGTCAGCCGGGACAGGCCCGCGGCGTGTGCACGGACGGCCGACCGGGCCGCGGTCAATTCGGCCCGCAGCGTTTCCGCCGTGTCCAGGGCCGCCTTCCAGTTCAGTTCCGCCGTCGCGCAGGCGGCGCGCAGTTCCCGGCGGACGAGCGACCACCTCCGCCGGTTCCGGATCCGCCGGGCGCCGCCTGCGACCGTGACCGGCAGGGCCCGGCGCGACCGCAGCGCCGCGATGCCCGGCGGGGTCACCGTCTTCAGCTCCGGTCGGCCAAGCTCATGCGACCCGAAGGCGGCGAGCGCCGTCCGGTACTCTTCCTCGGCCGAGGTCACCGCCTTTTCGGCCGCTGGCTCGCGCGCCACCAGGTCCGCCAGCCTGGCCCGGGCGGTCTCCGCCGACAGGGAGGCCTCCTCGCAGGCCTGTTCGAGATGGGAGAGACGGGTAAGATCGGCGGCCACCTCCATCCGTTCCTCGGCCAGGTTTTGAACCCGGCCAAGGGCGGACCTGAACCAGGCGACGCACGCCGGCCAGTAGACCGCGGTGCCTTTAAGCCGCTGCAACGCGGCGGCCATCGGCTCGCCCGGCCGGGAAGAGGACATCGGTGCCGCGGACCGCGCCGTGCCACCAGCGCGCGGCGAACGCCTGGTTGGCGGCCTGGTCGCCGAGCCGGGCGGCGAGCATCGCCCAGGCGCCGGTCCCGTCGGCGAGGCGCGCCGTGGACGCGAAGTAGTCGGCGCGGGCCGCCCGGTCCCGCCAGGCCGCCCCCACGAGCGGCAGGCAGGTGCCTGGACTGCCCGCTCCGTCGCCGGCGGCAGGCGCTGCCAGCACGATCTCGAAACCGGTCAGTTCCGGGGCCGGCTCGGTGACCGTGTGGGCGCCCCAGGTGCGCGGCTCACCGAAGGCCGCCGCGGGGTCGGCGAGATCCGCGATGCGCTGGGCGCGCTTGGTGACGATCGCGGCGACGAGATCACCGAATACCTCGGCCGCGCCGGTCCCCGGCGGCGAGTGAAGGCCGAAGACCCAGTCCCGGCTCTCGGCGTCCTCCTGGCCGCCGTCCCCGTCGTCGCCGAGGCACGCGGTAACCTCGTTGACCGCGAACTGCTCGCTTCTGACCAGCGGCTCATCCGACGGCCAACGCCCGGCGGGAATGCGCTCGGGCGCACAGCCGTCCCGTACCACAAGTGGCTCGCGCCGCACGTCGATCCGCTCACTGTCCACCCGGTACACCTCGTCCCCGTGGCATCCCGGCGCGACCCACGCCATCCGTGCCCATCCAGCAAACACTACGCTGAGTCATCTGATTATGCGTGAGAGTTAGCAAATGTCCGCCGCCGCCTGCCGACGAGGCGGCCGTCAGGTCAACCTGCTCTGCCCGCTCAACGGGCACGCTGGCGTCGAAGCCAAGATCATGCCGCCGGAAAACTGGAAGAACCCGGCGGCTGATACCCCCGAATCCGTTGAGTCGCTAGACGGGAATCAAAAGGTCGGCTGAGTGAGTGTGCTGCCCTAGCGCTGCGTGGCCGGGCGGGATGTTGCCCTCAGGGCCATGAGGCGCGAATTCCGGTACGTAGACTAACTGGCACCGCTGCTTATTGATGATTATGATACTCGTCTGCCGAGCCTGATTGGGGTGAACAACCACGCGAACCTGGCCGGAAGTAGCGGTCGTTTCCGGAACCATCGGTAGAGACCAAGACTGCCTGAGCCGATCATCAATACGCCGAAGCCGATTAGCCACGGTGCGGAACCAGTATCGGGTTGTTCCGATGCCAGCATCTGGTTATAGGTGAAGTACTGCGTGGTGGTCGGACTACCGTTGACGTAGTTTTGCTGCTGGCAGGTGTCAGTAGGGGACATTGCCACGCCGCTGCAGGTCGGCGTGGTGACCGGGCGGGCGTTCAGCAGCGGGATGTTGCCAAGGACGACGCCGACGCCGCTCAGTGTCCAGATGACGAGCAGCACCAACGCGAATGCGTGCCGGTAACGAGCGGCGCGGATGTCCTGCGGCGTGGCGGTCGGCATCCCCGCCGATGATGTCGAGGGCAAAGTGAGCTCCGAGTCCATAAAACTTCGGTGGGAACGTCATGACCGGATCGTTGCCAACTCCGCGGCGTCCGCCTACTGCCGACATTTCAATGAGCAGATGAACGCCGTTAGATGCCAATCGTAGTCGTTTCGCCATTCCTAGACTAACCTCGATCTTTCGCGTCCCTGACGTGTTGTCCTGAGGTGCTGGCTGGTGGGTGATTTTCAGTGCCGGGTCGTGCCCGGCTGCCCGGCTGTCGCGCCGGGTGGGCGGGGTTCCACGGGCCCCTGGTGTTCTCCTTCCTTGATCGTCGGGGTGTTCCGGCCGGTCAGCCGGCTGGGAGGGCCTGCAGGCGGGTGATCGCGACGGTGACCTGCCTGGCCCAGGGCCATTGGCTTGCGAGGCGCAGGCGCAGGCGGCGCCCGCTGCGGACGAGGCGCCCGGCGACGGAGAACAGGCGCAGGCGCAGGCGTTTCGGTTCCCAGCGGCGGGCGGTCCCGGTCAGGGCGAGCATTGCCGTCCAGGCGAGCAGTTCGCAGGCCAGCGCGACGATCTCGCACCATAGCTGGTTCTGGGCGTAGCCGTGAAAGGGCAGGTTCCGCAGGCCGGTGTCCTTGGCGTTGCGGATGCGGTCCTCGCACCTGGCGCGGCGGCGGTGGCGGAGCTCCAGGTCAGCGAGCTGGCCTTTCTTCGCGTCGGTGGCGAAAGCGGTGAACCGGTGCCCGTCAATGTCGGTGAACCGCAGCTGCGCACCGGGGTGGGGCCGCTCCTTGCGGACGATGACCCGCATCCCGGCCGGCCAGGAGGAGAGGTCCAGCATGCCGGTGATGTCCGCGACCCAGGCCCCGTCCCTGACCTGCCCGTCGCCGTCGTATGCCGGCGTCCAGGAATCAGCGGGGACCTTGAGGACGGCGGCCTGCATGTCCTCGGTGACCGTCATGCCGACGGAGTAGCGCAGGCGGCGGGATTTCGCGGTCAGCCATTCGAGGAACCCGTGGGTGCCGCCGGCGGAGTCGGCGCGGACGAGGACCTTCCGCCGCAGGTGGCGCGGCAGCTGCGCGAGCGACAGCCGGGTCGCCTCGATGTGGTCGGCGGCCGTGTTCGACCCGGCGCCCCCGTGGCGCAGCAAGATGGCCAGCGGCTCCCCGGTCCCGCCGGCGCCGTGGTCGGCGAACGCGGTCACCGGGTGGAAGCCGAAGGTCTTTTTCCAGGTAGGAGAGGCGAGTTCCTTCTCGGAGTGGGCGATGACGATGGTGGCGTCCAGGTCGACGGTGACCAGCTCGCCGTCGCTGCCGGGCGCATCCGGCCCGGCCAGTGACCAGGCCCGCTCCCTGGCGGCGGCCCGTGCGGCGCGGATTGCCCTCAGCGCCCTCGGCAGGTCCCCGGCCAGCACGCTGACCAGCCGGGACACCACCGGGTCGGAGGCGACCGGGCCCGCGATCTCCGGCTGCTCGCGCAGGACGGCGATGTCGGCCAGGCAGTCCCCGCCAAGAGCGACCGCGGCGGCCAGGTCCGCGACGATCTTGCCCGGGTCGTGCACCGCCCGCGGCGCCCGCCACCCGGCCAGGCCCTGCGACAGGCCGCGGGCCAGCCCCGTGGCCCGCATCGTCTCCCACAGCAAGACCGCGCCCGCCTGCGAGACCAGGCCCTTCCCGTCCGAAGACACGATGACCTTGGTGCTGCGTGCGTTATTCTTCACCTGGAAAGTGCCTTCGGCTGGTGGCGGACAGGACCCTAGACAAGCCCTATTCTCCCAGGTCAAAGGCACTTTTTTCATGCAAATGAACAGCCTTAGGTAATTCCAGGCGAAAGCCCTAGGCTAACAGTTGGGTATCTGCGGTCGCACGGCTACACGTACTTCGTGATATCGGCGACGGTAAAGCCCTGCGCCTGGATGTGCTTGTAGAGGCGGGACATCATGCGCACCATGGTCTCCCCGTGGAGTTGCGCCGGGCCGCGGAAGTGGCACAGGATGATGTCCCCGGGCTGAAGACGGTGCGCGCTGGTCTGGTACTCCATGTCCGAGATCTCCATGGACTCCTTCCAGAGCATCACGCCCTTGAGACCGGCCTGGGCCGTCGCGGTGATCGTCGTCTCGTTGTAGTTGCCGCCCGGCGGCCGGAAGATGTACGGCGTGACCCCGTATTCCTTGCGCAGCTTCTCCTGCTGGGCGGAGATCTCATAAAGCTGTTGCGCGGCCGAGAGGCTGGGCATGCTCAGCGGGTGGTTAACCGTATGGTTCTGGATGGATACGTAGCCCGTTTCGTAGAGCTTCTCGAAGTACGCGTAGTCGTCCCTGATCAGCACGTCAGCGAGGCTGATGGTGATGGGGATCTGGAAATCCTTCACCATCTGGATGAACTCCGGGTCTTTCTCGATGCCGTCGTCGATCGTGACGAATACCACCTTGTCGGTCATCGGCACGTGCGAGAACACCGTCGGATCGGCGGCGTTCAGCGTGATCGGCTTGACGGCCGGCGGCGCCGGCGCCGGCGTGAACGGCTTCAGGCCCTCGTAGCGTCGGCTGACCAGTTCGGCATCCGCGCCGACGGCGGCTCGCGGTCGAGGTGCCGTGGTCCGGCCAGGTCGGCGAGATCATGAGGGTGCTCGCCGACGGGTGCGCGCTGCACGCGGCCGCGAACGACCCCAGAACGGCCACACCGACCGCACCACCCATGAAGCGCCGCCGCGACCAGCGCTGCGCGGCGGTATCCGTCACGATTTGGGGGACGTCCGTGGGCGGCAGTTCCAGGTCCCCGGCCGTCGGCACAGTTCTTCCGTCCGACACAGTGCTTCCCGGCAACACGGTGTTTCCGGACGACACGCTGCGGCGGCTCTTCCCGTAGAGCTTGGTCACGCCCGTCAGTTATACACGAATCGTCGGCCGATTAGTGTGGAATTTCCCGGTCCGGCCGGACTGCAGGCAGATGATGCTTAACGGGGACCATAACCCTTAGTATAAGATTTAATGAAGATTTTAATGAAGGTTATGGTTTCTATTAAACGGCCTCATCTGCACGGTCTCGTGTTTCACCCGGCCGTGCCCCATGCCTCAGGAAGCGCGGCACCGGAAGCGGGCGGATCGGCGTCGAGTCGGGCCTGCCGTCGCCGGCCCGGTCGGAGACGGCGCCAGGGTGGAATACGCCGCGCCCGGTGGCCGGTCAGCGTCAGGGATCTGGCGGCCGGGTGAACCGGCCCGCCCGACGCTGCCGCAGTTGCTTGAACGGCTGGTCAGGGCCCGCGTGGACCGGCTCAGCCGGGCCGCTTGAGAGTGCCGGGAGCAGGGCGACCGGCCGGGGGCAGCCAGGCACCTGACAACAGCGCTCGCACAAGCGAGCGTACACGCCTGTTTCTGAAGTCCGGCCCGGAATCGAACGGGAATGTGCGCGCCGCGCTGGAGTGGCGGCACCTGGTGCCGGATTCTGTAAAGTGCAATGTCAGAGAGATATCGCGCGGGAGACGGGGGCGCACCGGATGCCGAACGAGGACGCCGCCAAGGATGCCCTGGACACCTCCGTCGCGAGGTACGCCGGGCCCGAGTACAAGCGCCTCCTCGACGCCGCCCGCCGTTCCCTTGAGCGCACCGGCGGCGATCTGACCCGGACGGTCACGGTCAAGACGCCCGACGACAGGGAACGCCGCGTCATCATGGGGATCACCGGCCAGTACCGTCCCGAGGGCGTCGGCGTCCTGGTGGTGCGCCTCGTCGACCTCGACCGCGCGGTCCGCGAGGACAGCGGCCAGGGCCTTGCCGAACTGCTCGAACGGCTGGGACCGCCGCTTAAGGACCGCCCCGCCGAGCGGCAGCGGCTGGCGGACGGACGCGAAGCAGCGATCCGTTCTGCTGAAAACTCCTTCCTGACCACCCGGGGCTGGTTTCAGGCGTGGCTGGCGGAGCTCGGCGCCGACGGGACCCTGACCAGGCTGGTCAACACCGGTGAGGCCGCCCAGGTGCGGCAGGCGACCCGGGTACTTGAGTGGGTCGAGCAGCGAATCGAACTGAAGGCCGCGCCCACCCAGCTGGCCGAGCTCGCGGCGACCATAACCGGGAACACCAGGTCGCTCGGCCACGGCACCGCCCTCGCGACGCTCGTGCTCCGCGCGCTCGCGTTCCGCCTTGGCGCGGACCGGCCGAAGTCGACCGCGGAACGCCGCGACCTGTGGGACCGCAACGGGGTCATCGTCGACGACCTGGCCAGCCGCGTCCTGGTGCTGAACCTGCCCGCGTCGGGCGACGGCCTGGGGGAGTGGCTCACCTCGGCCAAGGCGTACGGCGTCCCGTTTTACATCACCCTCCACCAGCTCGTCACGATGCCGATCGCCGTCCAACCGCGCCTGCTCGTCCGCGCGTGCGAGAACCCGGCCGTCCTGCGGCGAGCGGCCGCGGAGCTCGGGGCCGGTGCCCGGCCGCTGCTCTGCACCGAGGGCCAGCCGTCGACCGCATTTCATCGCCTCGCCGCCGCCATCGGTAAGGCGGGCGGCGAACTCCGCTACCACGGCGACTTCGACTGGCCGGGCATCTCCATCGCCAACGGCATCATCAGCAGGCACAACGCGCACCCCTGGCGGCTCACCGCCGCCGACTACGAGGACGCCGTCAGGAACAACGCCGACTTTGTCGAGCTCACCGGGACTCCGCAGCCAACCCCGTGGGCACCGTCCCTGGCCACCGCGATGACCACGCACGGCTGCGCCGTCGACGAGGAATCCGTCGCCGACCGCCTCCTCGCGGACCTCGGCTAACACCCAATGCCACGAACCCAGGAAACCGCTGAGCCCGGTGCCCCAGCCAGGGCGCTGACCGGGGCACCGGGCTCATAGGGCCATTTCGAGCAGCGCAAAAGCCGTATACAGGGACAGCTACTGGTCAGTACTGGCCCTATGCCTGCGGCGACCGGCTGACTCGCCGATGACCAGGCTGGTGCCGCGGTTCAGACGGGAGTGACCTGGCTTGGCTGGTCACTCCCGTCCAGCACGTACCGGACCAGGCTGACCAGGACCTTCTTCACCGAATCGCGGTCGCGGGCGTCGCACATCACGATCGGCACCTCGGATTTGAGCGTCAAGGCGACCCTGATGTCCTCCGCCTCGAACCGGGGGGCGCCGTCGAAGCAGTTGACCGCGATGATGAACGGCGTGCCGTTCTGCTCGAAGTAGTCGATCGAGGCGAAGCAGTCCGCTATCCGTCGCGTATCGGCCATGATCACCGCGCCGATCGCGCCGACCGCCAGATCGTCCCACATGAACCAGAAGCGCTCCTGGCCGGGCGTGCCGAAGAGGTAGAGCACGAGCTGGGAACGGAAGCTGATCCGGCCGAAGTCCATGGCCACGGTGGTGGTGGTCTTGGCGCGCACGCCGTAGGTGTCGTCAACGCCCGTGCTGCGGTTGCTCAGCGGCTCCTCGGTGCGCAGCGGCCGTATCTCGCTGATCGCGCCGACCAGCGTGGTCTTACCGACGCCGAACCCGCCGGCGATAAGGATCTTGGCGGTCGACGGCACGCCAGCCCCGTCGTCAAAGTGATTCGAGTCCATCAAGCACCATCCTCAGTAGGCGCCGGTCGGGCACGTGCTGTCGCTGCGGGGAGACGATCCGCACCATCCCGTCGCTCATGAGGTCGCCGAGCAGGACGCGCACCACCCCGATGGGCAGGTCAATCTCAGAAGTCAGGTCGACGACGGGCACCGGCCGACGGCAGATACCGAGTATCCGCCGGTGCTCCGGCCCCGGCCGGAAGTGCTCTGACGGCCGTTCGCCGGTCGCGGCGACGACGTCGATGAGACCGAACGACGTCCCGCCCTCGGGCAGCGTCCGCCCCTTCGTCACCGCGTACGGGCGGACCAGCGGGCCGGCTTCGTGGTCGAACCAGCGCTCGCCGTAGCCGCCGCGCGGGGTCATTCCGCCGCTATCTCATGCTCAGGGAATCTCGGCTCGGCGGCCAGGTACTTGCCCATCCGGCGGACCAGCATCGCCATCTCGTAGGCGATGACACCCACGTTCGCGTCGCCGGACGTCAGTACCGCCAGGCAGGTGCCCCGGCCCGCCGAGCTGACGAAGAGGAATGCCTGCTCCATCTCGATGATGGTCTGCCGGACATCACCGCCGTTGAAGTGCCGCCCGGCGCCGCGGGCCAGGCTCTGCACCCCGGCCGCCAGCGCCGACAGGTGGTCCCCGTCTTCCCGGGTGAGCTCGCGCGACGCCGCCACTACCAGGCCGTCCCTGGACAAGACGACCGCCTGTTTAACGTGCTGGACCTGGTTGACCAGGTTGTCGAGCAGCCAGCTCAGCTGCCCGGTCGTGTCAGTTGTCATTCCCCCGCCTCGCTATCGCCCGTTGCCGTTGCCATCAGAGCCGTTGTCGCCGACGCCGTTGTCGCCAATGCCCCTGTCAGAAGTGCCCCTGTCAGAAGTGCCCCTGTCAGAAATGCCGCTGTTAGACATGTCGCTATCGGAAATGCCGCCCGGGTCGTCCAGTTCGTCGACCCGCCCGCGCTCCCAGCCTTGCTGCATCAGGATCATCATGTTGCGGGTCGCCTCGGGCGATCGCGCCGCAGCGTCAGGCCCGGCATTTCCCGCCGCCTGCTGGTCACCGTCCGGATGGTCGCGCAGTTGCGGCGCCAGGCTTGCCTGGGGGACCCGGATTGGCATCCCGAGGTGACTGCCCGGCGACGCCGCGGCGGGTGCCTGCTGACCGCGCCCGGCTCCCGGTGCTGAAGTGAGCTGGCCGTCGCCGGGCCGCTCGGGGCCGCGCAGGACCGGGGCCGGCTGAAGGCACCGGACCAGGGGCCCATCGCGGTATCGCCGGCCGCCGTTTCAAACGGCCCCGTTTCCCATAGCGGCCTCTTGCTGGGGGCCGACGGGCGGACCTCGGGTGCGGGCGGCTGGGCCTCCGGTGCCGGGATCCTGACCTCCCGTGCCTGCGGCTCGGGCTGCACGTACTCCCACGGCGCCCGCGGAAGCGGCCGGGACGTCCGAAGCGGGTCCTCCCCGCCGCGGCCCGCCGGGCCGGCGTCGGTGCCGGCGTCGGCCATGCCCGCCGTTGGCGCGGCCATCGTAGGCGCGGACGCGGCCACCCGGTGCCGGCCGGTCAGGCCGAACCCCGGCAGCGGCCCGGACGAGGTGAGGGCGGATCCGTTCATGCTTGGCGGTGAGACCGTGCCGGTGCCGCCGGGCTGGCCCGCGGCGGGTCCGTCACCCCGGCCGCCGTTTGACGCGGCGTCTTCCTCGCGGACGATCACGCCGAATGGCAGCACGAGGATGGCCGTCGTGCCCCCGTACGCCGACTGGCGCAGTGACACCCTGATCCCGTGCCTGGCAGCCAGCCTGCTGACGATGAACAGGCCTAGCTGCTCGCTGTTCGCGAGGTCGAACTCCGGCGGGTTCGCGAGCCGCGCGTTGATGGTGTCGAGCTCTTCCCGGCTGATCCCGAGACCGCGGTCCTCGATCTCCGCGACCAGGCCGGTACCCACCCGGTCCGCCCTGATGTCGATCCTGGTGGTCGGCGGGGAAAAGGCGGTCGCGTTCTCGACGAGTTCGGCGACGAGGTGGATGACGTCGTTGACCGCGTTCCCCGCGACCAGGTCGCTTGACTCGCTGAGCACATCGACCCGGACGTAGTCCTCCACCTCGGCGATCGCGGCGCGCAGCACGTCGACGACCGGGACCGGATCGCGCCAGCCGCGGCCGGGCGTCGCCCCCGACAAGATGATCAGGCCCTCGGCGTGCCTGCGCATGCGCGTGGTGAGGTGGTCGAGGCGGAAGAGGTCGGCAAGGGCCCCCGGCTCGCTGGTCTGCCGCTCCATCGAGTCCAGCATGCCCAGCTGGCGGTGCAGCAGGGACTGGTTGCGCATGGAGATGTTAAGGAAGACCTGGCTCACCCCCTTGCGCAGCCGTGCCTGCTCGACGGCGGCCGCGACGGCCGCCTCCTGCACGATGCCGAAGGACCGCGCGATCTGCGAGATCTCCTGGATATCGCTGGTGTCCGGCGGCGGCGACTCGGCGAGCACGTCCACGTCATCGCCGCGCCGCAGCCGCTCGACCACGCGCGGCAGCCGCTCCTCGGCCATCCCCCGGACGCTGGTGAACAGCCCGGTCAGGTCGCCGGTGACCTTGCGGCCGAACCAGACGAGCAGGGTGACGGACACGATGACGGCGACCAGTCCGACGCCGCCCGCGATGATGGCCTTGGTGTACAGCCACCTGCTCGCCGAGTTGCTGATGGTCGACAACTGGGTGGCGGCGCTGCCCGAGGCGGTCAGCATGGCGCCGAGAACGGAGCCGGAGGCGGTGTCCCAGGCTGCGGGGTTCGCCATGATCGGTCCGTTGCCGCTGCCGCTCATGATCTGGTTTTCCAGTGTCTGGAACTGCTGGTATGTCGGCGAGTTGACGACGGCGGCATACCGGTCGCGGATGCTGGGCGTGAGCAGCGACAGCGCCTGGCTCATCAGGAACTGCCGGTTCGTCGCGCTGCTGATGAACAGCTGCCGGGCCGCGGCGTCCATCCGGTCGCGGTCGGCGCTCACCGCGCCGTCGACGAGCGTGGCCTCCCGGGTGATCATGTCCATCTCGAGCACCGCGTCGATGGTGCCGATCGCGACTGCCTGCATCGAGGTGCCCCCGCCTTGCGCCTCGTCGTAGTAGTACTGGAACTCGGCGTTGGTGATGTTGCTGTACGCCTGGAAGGCGGCGGTCGGGGTCATCGTCCCCGCATCGACGGACTGCCTGATGCCGGGGATGCTCCGCAGGTCGGCCTCAAGCGCGTTCAGGTCCGCCTCGCCGGAGGCCGACAGCTGGCCGCTCCCGACGGGAAGTGCGGCCTCGCCGCCGGGAAGCGCGTTGCTGATGGACTTCCTGGTCGCGAGCAGCGCGGCGTTGGAACCCTTCCGCCCGCTGAGCAGCCAGAGATAGGTCTCCTGCTGCTCCACGGGCAGCTGGAGCGTCAGCGTGGCTACGTCGGGGCTGGTACCGATTACGTCATCGACGTTGAAATTGTGGTCATTGACCGCCTCCGGGACCGTGATGCTCGCCGCGAAGGCCCACAGGCCGATGAGGGAGACAAGGGGGACAGCGAAAATGATGATCAGGAACACCCGGATGGGCCGAGAGCGGGCAAGGTACCCGGTTACCGCCATAGCGCCTCACACTGGACAAGCACGAGGGAGGCGCCTGTCCATCCGCCGCGCAGGCTTTTGCAGCCAGGCGCCGGTTGCCGCAACGTCGCTGGCTCGGCGGTGGCCGAGACCCCCCCGGGCGTAATCAACCATCGTTATGAATTTGCTTGTACGGCTTGTCACGGTAACACGAGCCCCACTAGAAATGCCGAGATATTACGAAAAAATCGAAGAGCGTAACATCGGCGGATATGTCCAAGTTATGCCCAGATATGCGAACACCGGTGCCAAGCTGCCTGCCCGCCGCCTCCCGCCCGGATGCGGCGGGCGCGAGAACTACCGTCCCCGCTGGCCAACGGTGTCCGTTAGCCTGCGATAGGTGACGACTGCATTCGTACTCGGCGGCGGCGGGCTGCTCGGCGCACACGAGGTCGGCATGCTCCGGGCGCTCGTGGAGGCCGGGGTACGGCCCGACATCGTTGTCGGCACCTCCATCGGGGCGGTGAACGGCGTCTTCGTCGCCGCCGACCCGGACCAGGCGGCGGACCGGCTGGCCAACCTGTGGCAAGGCGAGTCTCTCGGCGTGGTGTTCAGCGAGACCCTGCTGGGCCGGGCGGTCCGGCTGGTGCGTTCCGGCACCCACCTGCACGCCATCGAACCGCTGCACAAGCTCCTCGCCGACTCCCTCCCCGCCAGGGACTTCACGGACCTGACGCTGCCGTTCCACTGCGTCGCGGCCAGCATCGAGAACGCGACGGCGCGCTGGTTCAGCAGCGGCCCGCTCATCCCGGCCGTCATGGCTTCGTGCGCGGTGCCCGGCCTGCTGCCCCCGGTCGAGATCGACGGCGCTCACTATTTCGACGGCGGCCTCGTCCACTCCATCCCCGTCGGCCGTGCGGTCGCACTCGGCGCCACCGTCGTCTACGTGCTGCATGTCGGCCGGATCGAGAGCCCGCTCCCGGTCCCGACCAGGCCCTGGGAGGTGGGCCTGGTCGCGTTCGAGATCGCGCGCCGGCACCGCTTTCACGAGGAAATGTCCGCCCTCCCGCCCGGTGTGCAGGTCCACGTCCTGCCAACCGGCGGCGAGCAACTCCCCCCGGGTTTGCGGCAATTCCGTTATCGCGGCAGAAAACAGGTAAGTACCAGCATTGAACGTTCCTACGTAGCGTCGGCCGGCTATCTGTCCCAGGTAAGCGACCGTCGCTGACCGTCAACGGGAGCCGCCGATGTTGCCGCCCACGCCGATCCGCCGCCTGCTCCTGGTGCCGCTCGTGGTCGTGATCGCCGGCGCCCTCGCCGTGCTGACCCCGGTCGTCGCCCTGCTCACGGCCGCCTTCAACCTGATAAGCCGCCAGACCCGACCCGGACGCGAGCGCCACTCGCGTCTGCTGCGGGTAGCGTGGCTCGGGCTGGTCTGGTCGGCCGGGGAGACGGCTGCGCTGACCGTCTCCCTCTGTCTGTGGATCGTGAGCGGATTCGGCGGCCGGCTTGACACCGAACCGTACCAAGCCCGCCACTACGCCGTCATGAAGTGGCTCCTTGACCTGATCTACCGGGTGGCGGGCGGGGCGTGCGGGCTGAGCGTCACGGTGACCGGCCCGCCGGAAGAAAGCCCGGGCAGCGACCGCCCGCTTATTGTGCTCAGTCGCCACGCGGGTCCCGGCGATTCGCTGCTGCTGATCCACCACCTGCTCAGCGTGTGCGAACGGCGCCCGCGCGTCGTCATGAAGGCCACCCTGCAACTCGACCCGAGCGTGGACATCCTGGCCAACCGCGTCCCGAACGCATTCCTGCGCCGCGCGAAAGCAAAACCAAAGTCGCAAACAAATCGGGGACGCAGAACGGAGACGGCTGACCCCCGTCAGGTCGAGCAGATTCGCCGGCTCGCGGCCAGCCTTGACGCGCGCGGCGCGCTGGCCCTCTTCCCCGAGGGCGGCAACTGGACCCCGTACCGCTGGCGCCGGTCCATCGACCGCCTGCGCCGGCGCGGCCGCCCCGACCTGGCGGACCGCGCGGCCGCGATGCCCAATGTGCTCCCGCCGCACGCCAACGGCGCGCTCGCCGCGATCGCCGCCTGCCCGCAGGCCGACGTGATCTTCGTGGCCCACACCGGCCTTGACCGCCTGGTCAGCGTCCGTGACGTGTGGCGCAGCCTGCGGGCCGACATGGAGGTCCGCGCCCGCTGGTGGCGCGTGCCCGCGGCCGACGTCCCCCGCCCGGCCAGCCGGGACACCCAGGTCACCTGGCTGTACGACTGGTGGCAGCGCATCGACGCCTGGATCACGGCGGAAAACTCCACGGCGGAAGACCCCGCGTCGGAGGTGGCCGCGGACATACACCGAGTTTGAGGGGTAAATAGCGCCGCTTGTCGTCATCGCCTGCGAGTCCGGCCTGGTCGTCCGCGCCTGACACCGGCCGCGGCTACAACGTCGGACTGCGGCGTTCCAGGTGTTCGTTCCAGGCGTCGTGCATCCGCCCGAGTTCAACCGCCCGTGCCCGCCGCCGGTCCGCCCGTTCGACCGCTCGCGCGGCCAGCACACCGAGGACGCCGAGCAGCGAGAGCCAGCCCAGCCACAGCCACCAGTGCCCGTCCTGGAACGCGTAGGCGCAGATGAAAAGCATGACCCCGAATAGCGATCCGCTGACGATCCGCCACAGCGGCGTCAGCGGACTACCGGAGCTGGCCTGCTCGAACTCAAGCCGGGCGCGGAACTCACCCCAGGAGTCGGCTTCTTCGGGCGAAAGGTATTCACGGCCCATGGCCATCGCCTTCGTTCTGCGACGAGACGTTTATTAGGCCCATGGTATGCCCGTGATTCCCTTACGGCCAGAGTCCGTTCCCCCGGGCAATAAGTGCCCGGAGAGGATTATGCACAGTGCTCGGCGGACGCATCATGGAAAACTCGCCCACCGCCCGCCGCAAGTCGGGCAATCCGGTCATATCGCAGCGTAGGGCCGGGGGAACGCATGATAGTGGATAGTTTTATAAGCCAGAACGTGCAGGGCTATCCACTATCTTCGAAATCTCTGGCTGGGCGGCGCCGTCGTGCGGCGACCGGTGCGGAGTGAACGCTGCGTCCCTCCGTGCATGCCCGCTAGGTACCTTTCTTTTACTTCAGCACCAGGTATGCGAGCGACCCGAGCCCGGCGATCAGACAGTAGATCCCGAACGGATTCAGCGACTTGTCCTCGCTGAAGTACTTCGTCAGGAACCGAATGGACACGTAGGCGCCGATTCCTGAGATCAGCGACCCGACGATGATCGGCCCGTGGATACCCGCGCTGAGCGGCCCGGTCAGGTCCTTTGCCTTCAGCACGCCCGCCGCCAGGATCACCGGCGCGGACAGCAGGAACGAGAACCGCACCGCGTCCTGACGGGTGAGCCCGCGCTGCATCCCGGCCACGGTGACGATGCCGTCACGGCTGATGCCGGGCAGCAGCGCGAGGATCTGCGCGCCCCCGACGACGACCGCCCGCTTCCACCCCATGGCGGACAGCCGCTGGTCCGCGGCCACCGCCGGGTCCGCCGGGCCGCCGTCGGCGCCCGGCTGACCGGGCCCCTGCCCGCCCACCTCGTGCTGCCCAGCGGGCCCGACCCGTCCGGCCGGCCCGGCCGCGTGCCGTCCCGGGGGCCGCTGCTGCTGGCCCGGCGCGACCCGCGGATCGCGCGGGTCGAGAGCGCGCGTCGGTTCGCCAATCGGCTGCCAGCCGGACTGGCCGGACTGCCCGTCCCGCGGATCCTGCCCGTGCCGCCCCCGCCCGTACTGTCCCTGGCCGTACTGTCCCTGCCCGGGCTGGGGCTGCCTGTCCTGCGGCTGCCCTTGCTGCGGCTGCCCGTACCCGGGCTGCCCGGGCTGCCGCGGGTTGAACTGCGGTTGTGCCTGCCCGTACCGACCCTGCCCCGGCTGATCCTGGCCCGGCTGATCCTGCCCGTAGCGGGGCTGCCCCGGCTGCTGCCGTCCGTACCCGTCCTGTCCCCGGGCGCCGTTCCCCGGGTACTGCTGGTCATCGTCCTGCCCGTACCGCGGATCGGGCCCCTGCCACTGCTGCTGGCGCGGCTGCTGTGACCAGCCCTCAGGCCCGGGCCCGCCGGCCCCCGGCCGTCCATCGGCCCCCGGCCGCCCGCCGGCCCGGCTGGGCGTCCGCCGGGCGCCCAGCCCTGCCCGGGCCCGCCCGGGGCGCCGGGAACACCCGGTCCGTTGGGAACCGGTCCATCGGGAACCCGGTGGCTGCCGCCCCAGCCCGGCCCGTCAGGCCGGATGGCCTGACCGCCGGCCCCGACGGGCCCAGCCGCGGCCGGCACCGGCGCCGCGCCAGCGGTCATCGCGTCCCTGGACCGCCGCATCCGCTCGCTGACCAGCAGGATGATCCCGTTGACGGCGAGGAAGAATGCCGCCAGCTCCGGCTTGGCCAGCACCTTGGTGACCTCCTTCTGGAGGACCACTCCCACGATGCCCACCGGGATCGTCCCCAGGATGATCAGCCAGGCCAGCCGCTCGTCCGGCGTGGTAACCGCCCGCGTCCGCAGTGAGGAAACGAACCCGCGCACGATCCGCAGCCAGTCCCGCCAGAAGTACGCGATCATCGCGATCGCCGTCGCCACGTGCAGCCCCACGATGAACGCCAGGTACGGCGAGTTCGGCGCGGACACGTTCAGCGCGTTCGCCCAGCTGCCGCCGATCAGCGCCGGGAGCAGCACGTTATGCCCCAGGCTGGAGACGGGGAAGAGCTCGGTTACGCCCTGGATGAGGCCGGTGACGACCGCCTCGAGATATGTGAGGTGGGCCGACATGAGCGCCTCTCTTTCCGTGATCCAGGGTAAAAAACGGTTTCATCCGAACGAATACCGCTGACTTTGGCCGGCCACGTACCAGCGGTCGCAGGCTGCCGACCGACCACACTATCGCCCGATTGGGTCAGCCAACCACGGGGCTTGCCGGCGCCGGCGCGCTACAATTTCTACAGACTCGTAGAGGATAGCCGACGGAAGGAGCGGATGGCGGCCGATGCGCGATGGAGCTGATCACGCCGACGCGGCACCCGGGCCTGGTCGGCGCGGGGCCGGCGAACTTGAGGCGGCGGTCCTCGACGTACTGCAGCGCCGCGGGTCCGCGCTGTCGCCGGGCGAGGTCAGGGAGCTGATCGGCGGCGACCTCGCCTATACCACGGTGGTGACGATCCTCTCCCGGCTGCACGCCAAGGGCGTTCTCGAGCGGCACAAGTCGGGCCGCGCCTACCTGTACGCGCCGGTCGCCGACTCGCCGGGCCTGGCCGCCCGCCGGATGGCCCGCGTCCTGGACGAAGAAGCGGACCGGGAGGCAGTCCTCGCCCGGTTCGTCTCCTCGCTCTCCGGCCGCGATGAAGAACTGCTGCGCCGCATGCTCGCCGACCCCAACCTGGACGCCACGAACCTGGACGCCGCGAACCTGGACGCCACGAACCTGGACGCCACGAACATGGACCGCGGCGGCTGACGTGCAAGTCGCCGTCTACCTCCCGCTTATCCTCCCGGCGTTCGCCGCCCTCGCGGCCCGTCCGCTGGCCGACCGGCTGCCGCCCGCCGCCGCCACGTGGCTGCTCGCGGCCAGCGCGCTGACCCTGGCCCTCGCCTCCAGCCTGGTCCTCGGCCTGCTGGCGCTGTCCGCGCTGGTCAGGATCCCTATTGTCGACGCCGCCGGGCACCTTTCAAGGCCGGTGATCGCCCGCGGTGATGCCGTCTCGCTTCCGGTCGCGATCGTGGCCGGCGCCCTGCTCGTGATCGCGGCCGTGGCCATGGCCCGGGCCGGGTGGCAGCGCGGCCGGGCGATCCTCGCCGCGCACCGTCACGCGAGCGGCCTGCCGGGCGCGGGCCAGGTGGTGGTGACCGAAGACAGTGCCGCCGATGCCTACACCGTGCCCGGCTGGCCGTGCCGGATCGTCATCACCCAGGGCATGCTGCGTGCCCTTTCCGCCAGCGAGCGCGCCGTCCTGCTCGCCCACGAGCGCTCGCACGCCCAGGGCTCGCACTATCTCTTCACCTCGGTCGCGCGCCTGGCCGCGGCCGCCAACCCGCTCCTGCGGCCGGTTGCCACGCAGGCCGGCTACACGGTGGAACGCTGGGCCGACGAGCGAGCGGCGGCCCAGGCGGGCGACCGTGCCCTCGCGGCCCGCGCCATCGCCCGCGCCGCCCTGGCGACCTCCGCGGCCCCGCCCGACCGCGACGCCGCCATCAGCGCCCTCGGCCTCATCACCCAAGAGGGCCAAGCGACTACCCAGGAGGACAACGTCCCTCGGGAGGACGGGCACCGTGTTGTCAGAAGGCACAGTGTTGTCAGAAGGCACCGTGTCGTCAGAAGGCACCGTGTTGTCCGGAAGCACGGTGTTGTCCCGAAGCACCGTGCGAAGCTGTCCCGTGCGGGCCTGTTCGGCGCGAAGCTGCCCCGGGAGAACTCGTCCCGCGCAGACCGGTCCCGGGTCGGCCTGCCCCGGGTAAACCGGTCCCGTGGGAACCTGGCCGGCCTGAACCTGCCCCGTGTCACCCTGCGCGGAGCCGGCCCGGTCCCGCGCCGCGTCGCCGCCCTGCTCGCCCCGCCGCCCCGCCTCCGTCTCCTGCTGCTGGCCGCCGCGATCGTCCTCGTAGCCGTCTCCGGCGCCTCGGCCCTGGAAACCGCACGCAACCTGCACCAGCTAATAGAACTAGCCCAGGGCCAGCCCGCCTAGCGCCCGACATGACCGGATTCCGCCTCCCGCGAGACGCATTCTCTTCGGCCAGGGAACGGCTGCCGTCTGTGTGGAGTTGAGTCGGCTATTGCCCAATGCCGTTAACTTAGGCGGTCCGCCGACTGTGCCGGAAGCCGTACCGTGCCCGTTCTGTCCGGTATCGGAGCAGCCCACTCCATGATCGTGGAAGATTAGCAGGTTATAACCTGCTTAATTAACATGGAAGGAAAAAGATTTCTTGATCATGGCACTGCCAGCCAATATCGTCAGGCACATGGCCCCCGGTAGCATCACGCTCCTCTAAGCCAACGGCATTGGGCTATTGCCCGGCTATTGTCGGCCCAACTCCACACGGGGAAAGGGATAAGAGGCGGCCCGCATCACACGAGGCACCCTCTGACGGGCCAACAGGCTGAACGATCTTGCTGACCTAAAACGTTGACGTACCCTAGTCGAGCGGCTCAACCCGGAAGTTGCGCGCCATGTCGTCGGCGATCTTGACTCCAGCCTCGCTGTATACGGTTTCCAACCACCGGACGGCAATCGCGATGACAACGGTGGACTCGGGGGGCCAGATCAGCCAGACCAGTTCTTCGCCGATCGCGCTCCGGCGCTTGCTTGGATCGGTCCGGCGGTGCCGGTGGACGCGAAGCGCCGGGCCTGCCGGGACCGGTGTGTCGCTCAGCTCGGCTTGGCCGAACGAAAGTTCATCGGGCTGCTCGTAGAATTCGCGCATCGTCGTGATCGTCAGGGGGCCGTCTCCCTCAGAGCCCTCTGCGAACGCCTCAATCTTCGCGGTGCCCCATGGCGGCAGGTGGCGGAAGTCGGGGTACAAGAACAGTGCTGCGGTGATGAGTGGTCTCTGCTTACTGAAGTGCGCCACATACTTCGCCAGGCACTGCGCCAGCTTTTTCTCCTGTCGGCCGCTGCTAGTGGAGCCCAGGAGTTCGGCCGCTTTAGCGGTGCACCAGGGGAGGGGATCGCCGTCAAGCTGAAGGGGGTCGCGCAGCGAGACCGTCAGGTTAGCTGGGATGTAGACGTCAGGCTTCCACGGTAGTTCGGTCATCGGTCCCACCTCAGGGTTGTGCAGATCGCGTCAAAGAGATCGGTCAACGGACGGACAAGCGGTCCATCGGGAGTGGCGAACGCGAGCAGAAGCCACCAGTCGCTGTCTGGGACGGGCACGAAGACCTCTTGAATTGTCGAGTCAGGCTCGTTAGCTGGGGCACGGGACCGGAGCACTCGCACCGATCGGCCTGCAGGCAGGTCTACGACGGTCAGTTGACGATCTTGGCCGGCTAGAACGCTGGCAAGTCGATCCGCAGCGACCGCTCGGCCATCGTCCGGGGGAAGCAGAAAGATCACCAGTGACGCGGGAATCGGGACTCCGGACACCTGTTGCAACGACAGGAACAGCTCGATCCCGCCTGCCTCGTGCGTCGCCGCCGCGCGACTCAGAAGTTTTTGCTTGGCTTGTGCCTTCAGGTGTGGCGCATTGTCAATCCCTGCGAACTGCTTGCCCACAAGCTCGGTAACCGACTGCTCCCGTCGAGCGGGTTCAAGGTCTATCCCGTGCCAGTCGGCCGGGACAACGATCCTGTACCCGCTTACTCCGCGACCAGTCTGTATCACTTTCAGCCTCCTGCCGGCCCTGGCCAGTACTTGATGGAGTCGTAGACCGGCATATTTACATGGCCTGCGTTGAGCGCGGAGTCAAGCTTGCTGGTCATGTCGGTGCCCACACCGGCCCATTGCGTGATCCGGAAGACCTTGTAGTAGCTCTCGATCCGGTTGGCTGTCGCCAACGCGACACCCTGGGCCGCTGGCATCTCCGTGGCAGCCTCGGTCGCCCTGCTCAATGCGAAACCTACCTCGGGACTGTTGAATGACATCGCCAACCGTGTCCCGTCGCGCAGGTGGCCGAGCGGATCATCAAGGAGTTTTTCGCCGATTCTTCCGGCCCGGAACGCTTCGATTGCCCTCGTGAAGACCGGCTTGACCGAGAGCGTTTCTCTCATCTCTTCGCTGAATCGAGACCAGGTACTCCAGTCATCAGCGGACTTTAGCGATTCGAATGCCTTGCCGCTTGCCTTAATGAGGCTATCGATCGACCCGTCACTGACGGCAGCTTCATAAGCAGATTTTACGGTCTGGGACACCTCGGCTGACTTCGTCGCGGCGCCGATCAGGCCCTTGCCGATGCCGAACGTTACGAGTCCGATGCCGTCGACCACCACGTCGAGGAGGCCGCCCTGGCCGGCCGCGAGGAGCGCGACGTGGCAGGCGAAGGAGACGAACTGGGCGAGGAGAGCGATCGTTTCGAAGGCGGCGGCGAATTCCTGCAGGCCGGGGATGAAGGCCAGGACCATGGCGATGATGCCGCATTCGGTGGCGATCTCGCCGGCGATGTCGGCGAGGTTCCTGGTGAAGCCGACCCAGTGGTCGGAGACGTAGCCGGTCACGTCGTCGACGGAATGGTCGAGCCAGTGCATGAAGCCGGACGGGTTGTTCAGTCCGTCGGCGTCGATGGCGGTTCGGATGAGCTGGGCCGCCGTATGCGCGGCAGCGGACTGGGCGGCGCTGGCGTGACTGATCGCCTTCGTGGACGCGGTCAGCGTGTCGATCGCCGCGTTGTAGGTCCGCTTCAGCGCCGTCACCGCGGCCGGGTCGTCGGCGAAGCTCGGCAAGTACAGCGGAATGATGCCCGGACTTGCCTGCGGGAACGGTCCGGCGGGCACGCCAGCCAGAGGCAGTGGCGGGAACGCGGTAAGGGGGGTGGCGGCCGTGCCCGGGATTGGACGGGCCGGATCCAGCCCGCCGGTGGCTTCGAGCAGCGCGGTCCAGGTGCGGCGCCGGTCCGTTTCCGAGCCGCCGCTGCTCAGCGTGCCGTTAACGGCCGTGACCGCCGCGTCCGCCTGGTCCTGGCATTCCTGGAGAGCGGCGGCGTAGCCGGCACCGCCGTAAGTGCTTGACCCCAGGGCAGTCGCGACCGCGCGGAACCGGCCCTGCGCCTTGCCGATTCCTGTCGCGGTCGTCGCCGCGTTGCTACGGAACTGCTGACCGGCGGCGCTGTCCCACAGCTCGCTGGCGCTCAGTTTCGGCAGCGCGGCGGCCATCGACTCGATCTCCGCCGCCGCGTTGGCCATGTGCTGCCCGAGGCCCGCCAGGGTTTCCGGGTCACCCGGCACCGGGTCGGCGTCACTCAGCGGCCACCACTCACGAGGGCGTGCCACCGCCTCACCTCGTCCCGAGTGCGCGGGCCAGCGTCGCATCGGTCGCCGTGTACTCGCGTACCGCTTCGTCGGCGCCCTGCGACAGTTCCCAGAGCTGACCAACAAGCTGGTTCCGCTTGTCGCTCCATCCGGTGGCGAAATCGCTGAGCGCCGCGGCCAGTTCGGCATTCCCCGCATCCTGGGCGTCGGCGGCCACCGTGGTCAGCGCCGCGAACTCGTTCGCCAGCCGCCCGAGTGATTCAGCCAGCCGCTCGATGCCACCCAGATCGGCCTTCAGATGCCCCGCCATCGGTGATCCCATCTAGTCCAACATTGGCAATGTCCGACCTTTACCGTGAAACACGGATATAAGCCGACACCGGTTCAGTTTCCAAGCACGATCACCGGCGGCGGGCGGGGATCGAGTCGATAACCATCCGCAGGCAGTTCCGCTAACGTTTGCCTGCCCGGCTTCTGGGTGACAAGGAGAAATATCCTTTTCCAACTTCGGGGGGAGCGGAAAGGTGAAGGTGAACACCCATGACCGACGTGCCCTGCTCGCATTTTCCTGCGCATGCCTGGCCGGCGTTTCCGTTGCCGCGTGCTCGTCGAGCGGCGGTGGCGGCAGCAGCAGCAGCGTCAGCGTCGTTCGGCTTCTAGCCTTCCGGCCAGGACTGGCTGCAGAGACAGCGATGGCGGGCCGGGAACGTAGATCCCGGCCCGCCACCCTAGACGGGCGCTGCGGTTATGCGCCGCGAAGCGGCCTTAGCTGGAGAAGACCTGGAGCTCGGAGAGCTGCCCGGCGGGCCAGCCGGTGTTGGCGGTGAAGGTCAGCTTGATGTAGCGGTCGGTGGATGCGGGGAAGGTGATCGTGGCGGTGTTGCCGGTGGACGGGTTGAAGGTGTAGCCCGCCGACGCCGCCAGCGTGGTGTAGTTGACGCCGTCGGTGCTGCCCTGGACGGTGATCGTCTGGGTGCGGGTGGCCCAGGCGGTCGACGGCGGCAGGTCCATCACGATCCTGCTCACGCTGGTCGCGGAGCCGAGGTCAACCTGGAACCACTGGGGGAAGGCGTTGTCCGTGCTCTCCCAGTAGGTGCTGGTGTTCCCGTCTACCGCGTTTGACGGCACGTAGCTCTGCGTGTAACCGCTCGCGGTCACCGGCTGGTTGAGCGCCAGGTTGGTGTTTGTCGATGTGCTGGTGCCGGTGCCGGACAGCGCGACCGTCAGCGGACTGCTCGGCGCGCTGCTGTTCACCGAGAGCGTCCCGGTGGCGGATCCGGCGGCGGTCGGCGCGAACGTGACGCTGACCGTGCAGGAGGCGCTTGCCGCGAGCGAGGTACCGCAGTTGTTGGTCTCGCTGAACGGGCCGGTGACGCCGATCGAGGACATGGTGACCGCGGACGAGCCGGAGTTCGACAAGGTGACGCTGTTGGCGCTGGTGGCACCCACCGCCGTGCTGCCGAACGACAGGCTCGACGGCGACGCCGTCAGGTTCCCCGGGTTGGTGGTACCGCCACCGCCGGAGAAGACCTCGAACTCTGATAGCTGGGCGGCGGTCCAGCCGGTGTTGCCGGTGAAGCTCAGCTGCACGTAGCGGGCGCTGGTCCCGGACGGCAGGCTGATCGAGACCGTGTTGCCGGTGCTTGGGGTTGAAGGTGTACCCGGCCGAGCCGACGATCTGGCTGAACGTCGAGCCGTTGGTGCTGCCGAGTACCGAGAGCGTCTCCGTGCGGGTGGCCCAGGCGCTCGACGGCGGCAGGTCGAGGGTGAGCGAACCGATCGACTGCACGGAGCCCAGGTCGACGGTGATGGTCTGCGGGTATCCGGCGCCGTCGGTGCTCTCCCAGTAGGTGCTGGTGTTGCCGTCGGTGACGTTCGAGCCACGTAGGTCTCGTAGGAGCTGCTCGCCGTCGCGGGCTGCCCCAGGGCGAGGTCCGTGGTGGAGGTGACCGCCCGTGCCGGACAGCGCGACGGTCAGCGGGCTGCCCGGCGCGCTGGTGGCCACGGACAGCGTGCCGGTCTGGCTGCCGCCGCTGGCGGGGGCGGCGAACTTGACGCTGACCGTGCAGGAGCCGCCCGCGGCGATCGAGCTGCCGCAGGTGTTGGTCTGGCTGTACGCCCCGGTGACGCTGACCGAGGAGACCGAGACCGCGCTGCTGCCCGGGTTCGTTACCGTCACCGACTGCGCCGCGCTCGTCGATCCCGCGGCTACGTCACCGAACGACAGGGTCGACGGCGACGCGGTCAGCGCGCCCGGCTGGGCCGGGTTCGGGAAGGCGGTGAGCACCGGGGTGGTGCTCCAGCCCGAGTTGCCGCTGCCCAGGTCGAAGGTGTAGGCGCCGGCCGTGTTGGACGGGTAGGCGTAGTTGTACGCGCCGGCGACCCCGACGCCGCTGGCGGTCACGCCGCTGACGTTCGCCGTGCCGGTGGTCTCCGCCTGCATGACAACCGTGCCCGACGTTCTGCACGTTGACGTTGCTGATGTTCACCCCGTTGACGGCGTAGCCGTTGCCGGCGCCGCTGACGATCTCGAACGCCTCGTACGGGCTGTCCAGGATCGCGCCGCCGCTGTAGTTAACGGTGACGCTGCTGAACGCGGAGTCGTAAGCGTCGAACCGGACCGCGCCCATCGGGTGGCCCCAGTTCGGGTTGTAGGCGCCGGTTCTGATCAGGTAGTTGCCGGAGACGGTGATCGTGCCGGACAGCGGCGTGAACGGGACGAGGAACTCCTCGTTGGAGATGGCGATGCCGCTGCCGAGCGGTTCGTGTCCGCGACCACGTTGTTGGAGATCGTGTTGTTCGAGCCGCCGTAGTCGGCGATGCCGTTGGCCAGGGTGGGCTGGACGATGGTGTTGTTGGCGAAGGTGATGTTGGAGTCCGCCGCCGGGTAGGACCAGATCGCCAGCCCGTCGTCGCCGGTGTTCGCGGATGAAGTTGTTCTTCACCGTGCAGTTGGTCGCGTTGCCGTTGAAGTTCAGGCCGTCCGCGTCGGTGGACTCGATGACGCTGTTCTCCACCGTGCAGTTGCTGTTGCCGAACTGCAGCCAGAACCCGACGTTCGTGTCCTGGATCCACAGGCCGTTGACCGTGAAGCCGCTGCCGAGCGACCCGTTGATCGCGTTCGCGGTGCTGTCGTCGTGCCTGCCGACGGTGCTGCCGAGGATCGCGAAACCGCTCAGGTTGACCGGGCCGGAGACGACCGAGGTGTTGTCGATGAACTCGTTGGTCTTGATCTGCGAGTACCAGTCGCCGGCCCCTGATCGTCGCGGCGTTCACCTGAAGGGCCGAGGTGATGAGGTAGGTGCCCGGCGGGATCCACACGGACTCCCCGGCCGCGTTGGCCGCGGAGATCGCGGTGCGGAACGCGGTGGTCGAGTCGGCGGCGCCGGTCGGGTCGGCACCCTCGCTGGTCACCGAGATGGAGTTGGCCGGCTGGGTGGCGGCGGCGGGCACGTCGTAGAAGTCGGCGACGTCGAGCGTGTAAGGCAGCGCGGTGTCGGACGAGTCCGCCTCGAAGCGCACCGTCGTTCCCGCCGGGTACGTCTGGCCGAACATCATCCGCGCGTCGTCGTAGAACTTGTGCGCTACCGCCGGTGATGTCCGACGTGGTGATGTAGCTGTAGGCCGAGGTGAGCGACAGCTCCTTGCTGAGCTTGGTGCCGTTCACGTAGACGGAAAGCGTGCCCGACGCCCCCTGCGGGAGGGCGTAGTGCAGGTCGAACGCGTTGGCCGCGCTGGTCAGCGTGAACTGCACGTACTGGCCGGTCGCGGTCAGCTGCACCGCCTCACGGCCCGACGCCTCGGTGGCGAGGTCGCCCTGGGTGAAGTCCGGCCCGATGACCGTGCCGGTGTAGCTCGCGTTCTCCGCCTCGTACTCGGTGAACGGCATGCTGACACCCGTACCGCTCGGCACGTTGAACGGAGACTGGGACCAGTACGGCGGGGCGACCGTCGCGGCCTGCGCGGCCATCGGCGCGGCGGCCGCGATCGCGAACACCGTGCCGAGCACAGTGAACAGGGCCGCCGCGAGCGCGGTCAGCCGCCTCCAGTATCTCGCCGCGGCACCGTGTCTTATGACGGCACCGTGTCTTAGGGCGGCACCGTGTCTTAGAGCTGCGCTGAGTCTTGCCGGGACCCAGTGTCTTCCAGCGGCCCAGTATCTCTTGGAAGCACGGGGACCTGGCGGTCTGTGACGGAGGGACATAGCGAGCATGCCTTTCCCTGAGGGGTGGGAACTGCCCGTCCCTGTGCCCAGGGACGGTAATAACCGCCGCCACGGTGGGCGGCGGCAGGGATGGCTGCCGCGCGGCGAGCACTGTGTTCAGGACCGGGACTGTGTGTTCTGGACCAGCGCTGATGTTTGATCTACCGGAACATAACATTAGGCGACGGGGTGATGCAATAACTGGATTAGATCATGCAAATAGCCGACTACAGGTTGCATGTTTGTTGCCTTACTAGCTGGCACTTTTCGGTAGTTGTGAAACTCTTAAGGTGGTAGCCGGCAAGAACCACGTAAGCGAAACATCGCGATAACACCGATTTTGCAAGATTTGCAGAAAGTTACGCTGAGGCGTACTCGAGCGCCAGTATCGAAGCGTGTGCGGCGGCGTGAAACATGGATCCGTTCGGGAAAATCCGGAACATCGGCCCGGACGGACCGGCTCGACCCCCTCGGCCGCGGACCGCCGCGGCCGCCGACCAGGCCGGCCGGGCCGACCGAGGGGCGGGGTGGTCGCGCCTTAGAAGAACTCGAAGTACTCGCGCATCTCCCAGTCGGTTACCTCGTCCGGGGACTCGGCCGTTCCCGCTTCTGCCAGCTCCGCCTCGTAGCGCGCGATCTCGGCGCGCTTCATCATGACGAGGTAGTCGACCAGCGTGTCACCGAAGGTCGCCGCGGTAGAACGCGTCCCCGTCAAGCGCTTTCACCGCGCCGGCGAGCGAGCGCGGGCAGCGGGACCAGGCCCTCGGCCGCATACGGGTCGGCCTCGACCGGCGGCGGCGGGGTCAGCTCCGCGCCGCACCCCGTCAAGGCCGGCGGCGAGGCTGGCCGCCAGGTACAGGTACGGGTTGGCGGCTGGCTCGCCGGCCCGGTACTCCACGTGCGCGCCGGCGTCACCCGGTGCGCCCTGCACCCGGACAAGCGCGCCCCGGTTCTCGATCGCCCAGGCCACCCGGTCCGGCGCGAACGAGTACGGGCGGAACCGCTTGTACCCGTTGACGGTCGGCGCGGCGAACGGCAGCGACGGCACCGCGTGCTCGAGCAGTCCGGCGACGTAGGACAGGCCGATGGCCGACAGCGGCGGGTGTCCGAGGCGAACGCGTTGCCGCCGTCGGCCGCGGGATGTGAGCGACTGGTGCAGGTGCCAGCCGGAGGAGGTGATGTTGGGCAGGCCCGGGCGGCACATGAAGGTGGCGAGCAGTCCGCGCCGCTGGCAGACCTGCTTGACCGCCGACCGGAACAGCACCGCCGCGTCGGCCGCCGCCAGCCCGCTCATCGGCGGGAACGTCATCTCGACCTGCCCTGGCCCCCACTCGTCCTCCATGGACCTGGGCGGCAGCCCGAGCGCGCCAGAGCGCGTCCCTGATCGCGTCGAGCGTCCCCGCCATCGAGTCCAGCCGCGTCTCCGACATGAACTGGTAGCCGCGCTCGAAGATCGACACGGCGGGCGGCGGCGGGGTGAAGCCCGCGTCTCTCCGGTGCGAGGGGCGCGTCCGACGGCGTGAAGATGGAGAACTCGATCTCGAGCCCGACGGTGAACCCGTAGCCGCGGCTCGCCGAGCGCGGCGAGTTGCCGCCGCAGCAGCCCCCGGCCGTCGAGCGGCACCGGCTGCCCGTTCGCGAAGTACGCGTCGCACAGCAGCCAGCCGGTCCGGTCCGCCCAGGGCAGGATCTGGAACGTCTTCGGGTCGGGCACGAGCGACCACGTCGGGGAACCCGGTGAACTCGGCGATGCCGAACCCGCCCCCGGCCGCGAACGGCGGCACGAACACGTTGTTGCCGGTGTCAAGGGAGTAGATGGCACCGGAGAAGTCCAGCCCGTTGCTGAACGCGGCGATCGCCGCCTCGGGCGACAGCGCCCTGGCCCGCAGGATGCCGTGCTGGTCCACCACGGCGAGCCGCACCGTGCGCAGCCGCTGGGTCCGGATCCGCTCCGCCACCTCGCCCGCGAGCGCGACCGCTGAGTCGGAAAGCAGCCCATGCCGCGCGACAAACCCCGGCTGCCCAACTCCCGCATCCGCACCAGTGCTCACGCAAGCAGAGTAAGCACCGCGGGCGCTTTCCGGTAGGGGCGAATCCGCCCGCTAGGCGAGCAGCTTCACCAGCGCCGCCACGCCGACGCAGATAATCACCGTGCGCAGCCCCCACGGCGGCAGCTTCCGTCCGATCCGCGCGCCGATTTGCCCGCCGAGGACCGACCCGCAGGCGATCAGCCCGGCGGCACCCCAGTCGACGTGCGTCGCGATGATGAACACGAGCGCCGCGATCCCGTTGACCAGGCCGGCCAGCACGTTCTTGACCGCGTTGATCCGCTGCATGCTGTCGGTGAAGGCCACGCCCATGAGCCCGATCAGCAGCACCCCCTGGGCGGCGCCGAAGTACCCGCCGTACACCCCCGACAGGAACACCAGCACCCACAGCACCGGCCCGCCCAGCTGCAGGACCGGTTCCCGGCTCACGGGGGCGGGTTCCACGATCGCCGGGACGGTGGCGCCCGCCCGGGTCCGCTGCCGGGCCGCCACCCACCGCGCCAGCCGGGGCTGGAAGACAACCATGAGGAGGGCGATCCCGATCAGCGCCGGCACGATCGCCTTGAACGCATCGGCGGGCAGCACGAGCAGCAGAATCGCGCCGACCAGCCCCCCGCACAGCGACGCTGACCCAAGCCGGAGAATCCGCCGCCGCTGGCCGACGAGCTCGGCCCGGTATCCGTGCACCCCGGACGCCACGCCAGGCACCAGGCCGACATTGTTGGACACGTTCGCGAGCACTGCCGGGTACCCGAAGGCGAGCAGCGTGGGGAAGGTGATCAGCGTCCCGGAGCCCACGACCGTGTTGATGGTGCCCGCAGCGAGGCCGGCTGCGAAGATCGCCAGGGCTTGCAGCAGATCGTGGGACACACCAACACGCTAAGCCCGACGGCCGTCAGCGCCGTCACCGCCGGGGTGTGAGAACCGTCTCAGCGATCGTCGAAGATCCTGTCCGCCAGCCCGAACAGCGGAAACAGCCGCTCGGCGTCGAGGAAGAACGTCATCCGGCTGATCTTGCCGCCCGTCACCTCGTGCACCTGCAGCGCCCAGGGCACGAAACCGCCGTTGCTCCGGGTCCGGCTTGTACTGCCCCCAGCCGAGCACGCCGTTGGCCCGCACCGGGACGAGGATGGACCCGGCACAAGCGCTCGGCCCCGGCTGCGTCATCCACGTGACGATGGCGGGGGCGCCCTGGATCCACATCTCGAAAGGGGGCATGGTCTGCAGCGCGTCCTCGCGCAGCAGCCCGATCAGCGCCTTCATGTCGTAGCGCTGGAACGCGTCCACGAACTTCGCGAGCAGCTCCGCGTTCTCCGGCTCCACTTCACCGGGCCGCTGGTGCTCGGGCAGGCCCGCCAGGGTGGCCCGCGCCCGCTGCAGCGCGCTGTTCACCGAGGCCACGCGACTGTCCAGGACCGCGGCGGCTTCCGCGGCGGGCAGCTTGAGCACCTCGCACAGGATCAGCGCGGCCCGTTGCCTCGCCGGCAGGTGCTGCAGCGCGGTCACGAACGCGAGCCGCACCGAGTCCCGCACCGCCGCGATCTCCGCCGGGTCGCCGTGGTCGGGCACCACCCGTGCGTCAGGGATCGGCGTCACCCACAGATCCTCGGCGGGCCAAGGCCGCAGATGCGATTCGGCGGGCGGTGACGCGGGCCCCAGATCCATCGGCAGCGCCCGCCGCTTCTCCCCGCGCAGCGCGTCCAGGCAGACGTTCGTCGCGATCCGGTACAGCCAGGACCGGAGCGATGACCGGCCCTCGAACCCCTCGGCCGCCTTCCATGCGCGCAGCATCGTCTCCTGCACAGCGTCGTCCGCCTCGAAGGCCGACCCGAGCATCCGGTAGCAGTACCCCGTCAGCTCGCGCCGGTAAAATTCAAGGTCGTCAGTGGTTGCAGTCACCGTCACAGCTCACCACTGTAGGCGCTGCCTCTGACATTTGACCCGAACGAAT
Source organism: uncultured Actinomycetota bacterium (assembly GCA_963785645.1). Lineage (GTDB taxonomy): Bacteria > Actinomycetota > Actinomycetes > Streptosporangiales > Streptosporangiaceae > Trebonia. Next base: position 547,362 of record CAWAWG010000005.1, on the reverse strand, counting down.
CCGGCTTACTACGGTCGCGATCTCATTGCCTCCGTTGAGATCGTCCGAAGCAGGGCACCGTCCGGCCGCCGAAATTTCGGCCGCAAAAACCGCGGCTCGAAATTTCGGATATTTCACCATATCGACCAAGGTGTTAAGCGCTCTCGCGGCGTACCAGTTCGGTCGGCAGGATCACCGCCGAAGGCTCTTCACCGGAAATCGCCGCGAGCAGCAGCCGCACCATCTCGCGGCTGATCCGCTGATACGGCTGCCGAATCGTGGTGAGCGCGGGCCGGGCGGCCAGGGCGGCTGACGAGTCGTCGAATCCGCCGACCGCCACGTCTTCCGGCACCCGGCGGCCGGCCTGGCGCAGCGCGTTCAGCGCTCCCAGCGCCATCGCGTCCGACGCGACAAATACCGCGTCCAGGTCCGGGCGCCGCTCGAGCAGCTTGATCATCGCGCGCTCCCCGGACTCCTGGGTATAGTCGCCCTCCTCCACCAGCGACTCGTCGAACGCGTCCGCGACGACCGCACGGTAGCCCTCAAGCCGGCCTTGCCCGCCAGAGGTGTCAAGCGGGCCGGTGATGGTCGCGATCCGGGTCCGGCCGGTGGACCGCAGGTACTCGACCATGGCCCGGGCGCCGCCGCGCTCATCGGCCGCCACGTAGGGGACCTTCGACTCGAATCCCGAGCGGCGCGCCGCAGGCGACATACGGCACGCCCGCCGTCCCGAGCAGGTCGAGCAGCGGGTCCCCGGCGTGCACCGACACCAGCAGCGCGCCGTCCACATGCCCCGCCGCGAGGAAGCGGGTGATCCTGGTCCGGTCCGAATGGGACGCGGCGATGCAGTTGAAAAGCCCGATGTCGTGCTCAGCGAGGACCTGGGTGCAGCCACGGAGCAGAACCGCGAAGTTCGGGTCCGCGAACAGCCGCTCCGTCGGCTCGGACAAGATGAACGCGACCGACTCGGAGCGCTGGGTCACCAGTGACCTGGCGTGGTGGTTGACCACGTAGCCGGTCTTCTTGATCGCCCGGTTTACCGCCTCCAGGGTGTCGGGCGACACGTAGTGCCCCCCGTTCAGCACCCGGGAGACGGTGCCGCGGGAGACGCCGGCCTCCGCCGCCACGTCCTCGATCGTGGGACGCCGCCTTCCATTCATACCCCTTGTTTACTCCCAGTCGGTCACTGTTTGACCGCGCCGGAGGCGATGTCGGTGCGCCAGTACCGCTGCAACGCCAGGAAAAGGACCATCAGCGGGAGAATGGACAGCAGCGACCCGGTGACCACCAGGCTGTAGAGCGCGGGAGAGGAGGCACCGCGGTTCAGGAGCGTGTACAGGCCCACGGTGAGCGGGAACTTGTTCTCGTCGCTGAGCATGATGAACGGCAGCAGGAAGTTGTTCCACACCGCGACGAACTGGAACAGGAAGACGGTCACCAGGCCCGGCACCATCATCGGCACCGCGATCCGGGCGAACAGCCGGAACTCGGGGCAGCCGTCCACCCGGGCCGACTCGATCACCTCGTCCGGCACCGCGGCGGTGACGTAGATCCGCGCCAGGTAGATGCCGTACGGCGAGAGCACCGAGGGGATCAGCACCGACCAGTAGCTGTCGGTCAGCCCGACCTTGGCCAGCAGCAGGTACTGCGGCAGGGCGAGGACGACCGGCGGCACCAGCACCCCGGCGAGCAGCAGGTTGCTCAGCAGCGAGCGCCCGCGGAACGAGTACTTGGCGAGGGCGTAGCCGGTCAGGGCGGACACCACGGTGGACAGCAGCGCGCCGCCGCCCGCGTACAGGACGGTGTTGAGCATCCAGTGCCAGAACACACCGTCGGCGTAGGCGTTCAGGCCGCGGAGGTTGGACCACAGCGACCCGTCCGGCGCGAAGGTGAACGTGTTGAACAGCTCGTTGTTGTTCTTCGTCGCGGCGACGAGCACCCAGGCCACCGGCAGCAGGCAGTACACGGCGCCGAGGAGCAGGACCGCGGTGGGCACGACGGCCGGGCGCCCGTCGATGCCGCCGCGCCGCCGGCCGGCCGGGCGCGCGCCGGGCGCGGGCGCCTCGGTCAGCGCGCCGTTCGTTCTTGTCAGGGCCATCGCTGGTCACCGCCCCTGGAAGACACGCTTGCTGCTCACCCGGAGCAGGAAGAAGGAACCGGCGAACATGACGGCCGCGATGACCACCGACATGGCGGCCGCCTCGTAGCTGTTGTTGTCGTTGAACGCCAGGTCGTAGACCCGCATCAGCGGCATCCAGTCCGGGGAGATCGTGTTGGTGAGCGGATAGAGCGTCTGCGGCTCGTTGAACACCTGGAGGGTGGCGATGATGGAGAACACCCCGGTGAGCACCAGGGCCGGGGCGATCATCGGGATCTTGACCCGCAGCGCGACCTGCCACTGCGACGCCCCGTCGATCCGGGCCGCCTCGTACAGCTCGGACGGCACGGCGCGCAGCGCGGTGTACATGACGATCATGTTGAACCCGGTGCCGCCCCAGACGCCGATGTTCACCACCGATAGCAGCACCACGTTGGTGCTGAACAGGTTGGGCATGGACAACCCGAACGGCCGCAGGATCTCGGGGAACGGCGACACTGTCGGCAGGTAGAGGAAGCCCCACAGCAACGAGGCGATGACCACCGGCACCGCGTACGGCAGGAAGATCGCCAGCCGGGCGAACCGCTGGAACCGCACCCGCCGCGCGTCAAGCAGCAGCGCGAACAGCAGGGCCAGGCCGAGCATCACCGGGACCAGGATCACGCTGTAGACGAGCACCCGGACCAGGGAGGACAGGAACGGCTGGTCGGTGAGCGCGCTGGTGTAGTTGCTCAGCCCGGCGAACACCTGCCGCCGGGCGCCGGCCCCAGTCCAAGGCCGCTGACGTGCACCTTCTCCAGCGACAGGTAGACCGTGTAGCCGACCGGCAGGAGCAGCGTGACGGCGTACAGCACGACCGCCGGGGTGACGAAGGCGTACGGCGCCAGGCCGCCCGCCCGATGGCCAAAACCGCCATCGTATCGGGCGTGCGGCCTGGCCTTTCTCCCGGGGGGACGACCCCCCGTACCCCCCGGGAGGCGCGGCGCCGTACGCCTTGGTGTGTGCCTCACGTCAGCCGGCCGCCACCGTGAAGCCGCTCTTCTTCATGTCGCTGACCACGGCCGACTGCACCGACGACAGCGGGGACAGGAACGAGCCCTTGCTGATGGCAGCGCTGCCGAACACCGTTGTGAACTCCGAGTAAGCGACGTTCACGTCCGGACCCCAGGTGACGTCGGCCGCCTGGGAGGCGTACTCCTTGGCCAGCGACCAGAAGTTCGGCTGGTTGGAGAAGTAGGACGGCGCCGAGCCGATCGCGGCCTCCGCGGCGCTGTCGGCCGGGTAGATCCCGCCCTGGGAGACGAGCGCCGCGGTGCCCGCCGCGCTGGTGTTCAGCCAGGCGATGAACTCGGCGGCATCCTGCTGGTGCTTGGACGCGGCCATCACCGCGGTGGAGGAGCCGCCCCAGTTACCGACGACGTTGGCGCCGGCCGTCCACTGCGGCAGCTCGGTCATGTCCCACTGGCCGGCCCGGCCGGCGCGTCGGTCGGGAAGTCGCTGGGGGCCCAGACGTCGGAAACCCAGGCGATGTACTGGCCGTTGTTCATTCCCTTGTTCCACGCGGCGGTCCATTGCGGCTGGTTGTTGACCCCGCCGGAGGCGATCAGGCTTTGCCAGTAAGACATCACCTTCTGGCTGGCGGCGCTGTCGATGCCGACCGTCCAGGTGGTGCCGGAGGCTGACCACCACTGCGCGCCCGCCTGCTGCGCCAGCCCGGAGAACTCGCCCGGGTCGACGGCGGAGAAGGTCCCCAGGTAAACGGCGGGTGCCTCCTTGTGCAGTTTGGCGGCGTCGGCGGCGAACTGCGCCCAGGTCGCCGGCACGGTCAGGCCGTACTTTTTGAACAGGTCCGCGCGGTAGAACAGCGCCATCGGCGCGGCGTCCTGCGGCACCCCGTACAGCGCACTGCCGCCCAGCGTGACCTGGTTCCAGTTGCCCGCAGGGAAGTCGCTCTTCAGGCTGTCGTCGTACTTGGAGATGTCCGCCAGGTAGTTGTTCGACACCAGCGTGGGCAGCACCTGGTACTCGACCTGCGCGATGTCCGGCGGGTTGCCGCCCTTCGCCGCGGCGAGCAGCTTGGTGAGGTAGGGGTCGCCGGCGCTTTGCGTCTGAACCTGCACCTGGATGTCCGGGTGGGCCTGGTTCCAGGTGGCGACGATCTTGTCCATGTTGGGGACCCAGGTCCAGAACGTCAGCGTGACCTTCTGGCCAGAAGACGCGGACGCCGATGACGATGTTCCGGCGGCCGGCGAAGTAGAGGACGAACTGCCCGACGAGGAGCAGCCCGCGGCGATCAGCGCGGCAAGCGCGGTGATGGCGATCGCGGCGGTACGCCCGTGTTGCCGGGTGGGGGGCCGCCGGGTGTGGATGAGCTTCATGGTCCCTCCGCGGTGAGAGATCGCAGGTGGATATCCGCTTGGAATGGCCGGCGCGATGCTGCGGCGGCCAGTGTGTCGGAGCCTGTGAACGCTCCCAGCGTTGACCCGCGATAAGTGCTTGTCAAGAGTCGGTTTGCGCTGCTTTCATTCTGTTATGTACCTGTGAGCGATCCCAGTTTTCCGCCTGATAGAGACACGGAGTTCTCATGCACTCACGCTGGCCGCGGCTCGACGGACTCGCCTACGGCGGGGACTACAACCCAGAGCAGTGGCCCGAGGAGGTGTGGGAGCAGGACGTGGCGCTCATGCGCGATGCTCGTGTCACGCTGGTGTCGGTCGGGATCTTCGCCTGGGGCATGCTTGAGCCCCGGCCGGGCGAGTACGAGTTCGGCTGGCTGGACCGGGTGCTCGCCCTGCTGCACGGCGCCGGGATCGCGGTCGACCTTGGGACGCCGACGGCCGCCCCGCCGCCCTGGTTCCTGCGCCGGCACCCGGAGGCGCGCCCGGTGACCCGCGACGGGCTGGTTCTCGGCGGCGGCTCGCGGCTGACCTACTGCCCGTCGAGCCCCGCCTACGCGGCGGCGGCGGCGGGGATCACCCGGCAACTCGCGCGGCGCTACGGTACGCATCCCGCGGTCGTGCTCTGGCACGTCAACAACGAGTACGGCTCGGGTCCTGGGGAGTGCTACTGCGAAGCCTCCGCGGCGGCGTTCCGCGCGTGGCTGCGTGACCGCTACGGCGACCTGGACCGGCTGAACGAGCACTGGGGCGCCGCCTTCTGGTCGCACCGCTACGGCGACTGGGACGAGGTCGACGTGCCGAGGACCTCCACCACCGTGGTGGAACCCGCGCAGCGGCTCGACTTCGCGCGCTTCAGTTCCGACGCGCTGCTCGACTGCTTCCGGCGCGAGCGGGACATCCTGCACGAGCTGGCGCCCGGCATTCCGGTCACCACCAACTTCATGGCCACCAATTGCAAGACCGTCGACTACTGGCGGTGGGCACCGGAAGTCGACGTGATCTCGAACGACAACTACCTGTCGGCCGAGGATCCCGACGGCCGCGTGGGCCTGTCCATGTCCGCCGACATGACCAGGTCGCTCGCGGGCGGCGGGCCGTGGCTGCTCATGGAGCATTCGACCAGCGCGGTCAGCTGGCAGCCGAGGAACATCGCCAAGCGGCCGGGCGAGATGCGCCGTAACTCACTGGCCCACGTGGCCAGAGGCGCGGACGGGGTGCTGTTCTTCCAGTGGCGGGCCAGCCGGTTCGGCGCGGAGAAGCACCACTCGGCGATGCTGCCGCAAGGCGGCACCGGCACCCGTATCTGGCGCGAGGTGACCGCGCTCGGCGCCGAGATCTCCTCGCTGGCCGGCCTGCGCGGCACCGTCGTCGAGCCGGACATCGCGCTGCTGTGGGACTGGGAGTCCTGGTGGGCGCAAGAGCTGGAGTGGCGGCCGTCGGTGGACCTCGGCTACCTCGAACGAGTCGGGACCTGGTACGAGGCGTCGCTCAGGGCCGGCCTGACCGCGGACTTCGCCCATCCCGAGGCCGACCTGAGCCGCTACCGCCTGGTCATCGCGCCGGCGCTGTACCTCACCTCCGAGCGGGCAGCCGCGAACCTGCACCGCTACGTCGAGGGCGGCGGCACCCTGGTCGTCTCCTGTTTCTCCGGCATCGTGGACGAGCGTGACCAGGTGTATCCGGGCCCCTATCCGGGGGCGCTCCGCGACGTGCTCGGGCTCACCGTCGAGGAATGGCTCCCGCTGCGCGCCGGCGAACGAGTCGCCCTCACCTGGGAAGAACCGGGCATGTCACCGGACGTGACCAGTCCAGGTCTCGGTACCACGGGCGCCGTCACGACGGGTGCGGTCACCGCCGTCGTCTCGGGCCGCCTGACGGTCACCGGGCCTGGCCGGCGAGCCGGCCGGTACCGCGGACGCCTGGACGGAGGCGGTGATCCTGGCCGGTGCGAAGCCCGTCGCCTGGTATGCCGACGGCCCGGCGGCGGGCGGCCCCGCGGTCACCCGTCACGATCTGGGCGAAGGCCGTGCCTGGTATGTCTCTGCCCGCACCGATGCCCCCGCCACGGCCGCCGTGCTCGCAGCGGCCTGCGAGTCGGCGGGCGTGACCCGGCCGGCCCGCCCGGCCGGGCCGTCCGCTTCCCCGGCCGGGCCCGGTGACTGGCCGCGCGACCTGGAACTGATCCGCCGGACCGACGGCCGGCGCCGCTTCATCACACTCATCAACCACGGGGAAACGCCGGCGGCCGTCCACCTGGCCGACCGCCTCGTGACGGTCCCGGCCGGCGACATCCGGGTGATCGCCGGCCGCTAACGCCCCGGCGTGGTGACCGTTAAGCGTCCCCGGGGGCGCTCAGCCGGGCAACTGGGACTCGATCACGGCGAGGACCTCCGGGTCATCGGGGACGGTACGCGGCCGGAACCGCGCGACGACCGAGCCGTCCGGCCCGAGCACGAACTTCTCGAAGTTCCACTGGATGTCGCCCGCCGCGCCGGAGGCGTCGGGCACGGCGGTCAGCTCGTCGTAGATCGCATGCCGGCTGGGGCCGTTCACCTCGATCTTTTCGAACATCGGGAACGTCACGCCGTAGGTCGTCGAGCAGAACTGCTCGATATCCTCGGCCGACCCCGGCTCCTGTCCGCCGAACTGGTTGCACGGGAATCCGACCACGGCGAAGCCCCGCGGCGAAAGCCGCGCGTGCAGTTCCTCGAGCGCCGTGTACTGCGGGGTCAGCCCGCACTTGGAGGCGACGTTCACCACGAGCAGCGTCTTGCCCGCGAGTGTGCCCAGCGTGGAGTCTTCCCCGGCGAGAGTCTTCACGGGGATGTCGTAGATGCTCACCGCCCCACAATATCGGCAGGCCGCCTGCTATCGACGCTATTGCGGCCCTTCGGCCAGGCCGGACAGCACGCTGTCGAGCCAGGCCGCGGCGGTCTCGATCGACTCCGGCCGGAGCCGGAAGACCCGGGCCCGCGCGTCCTTGTCAAGCCGCTCGTCGGCGATCACCAGGGCGGAGAGGAGTACCCGCAGGTGCCGGCTCATCGCCGGAGCGGACAGGCCGGCCTCTCGCGGCCAGTTCCCCTGCCCGCTTGGGACCGCTGCTCAGCAGCGTCACGATCTGCCGACGGGTCGGGTCGGACAGGGCCTCGATGACCGAACCCGCGGTCACGTCCACGCTTTGGCTCACGCTTGACAATATTTAACGGTACCGTTAAATATTGTCAAGCGGCTCCCGGGCTCGCGGTGATGAGCTCGGTTATGTGAGTTACTGATGTTTAATCCGGACGTTCGGCTGTGGAGGGCTTGCGGACGCGGGCTGCTGCTGTTGATACTTCTGGGATGGACCGGAACGTGCTCGGCGGCGAGCTTGAGCCATGTGGAACTGACCCGCTCACCGGCTTCTACCGGGACGGCTGCTGCAGCACAGGACCAGAGGACGTCGGCAGTCACACCATCTGCGCGGTGGTGACGAGCGAGTTCCTTGAGCACCAGCGGCGCATCGGAAACGACCTGAGCACGCCGATGCCGCAGTACCGCTTCCCCGGTCTCGTGCCCGGGGACCGGTGGTGCGTCACGGCTGCGAACTGGCTGCGCGCCTACCAGGAAGGGCTGGCCGCCCCCGTCGTGCTCGCGTCCACCCACGAGCGCGCCCTGGAGATCGTCCCGCTCACCGCGCTCAAGCAGCACTCGGTCGACGTTCCGGCGGACGCGAGCGCGCTTGAGGACCGGGACCGCTTAGTCCAGGAACCGGTCCGTAACCGCCCCTGCCCGCGCTGACCGCGCCGGGCAGCGCTGCGTCGATGCCGCCCGGGCCAAGAAGCGCCTCCCAACCCGGGCGCCTGAATCGGGCCGGTGGCGTTTTCGGCCACCTGATCTGGTCGGTCGGCTTGTCGTGCGCATGTCCGTGACGTGTGGGTAAGACTCCCGGCGTGAGCCATTGGGTGCTGCACGTGGACATGGACCAGTTTCTGGCTGCCGTCGAGCAGCTCCGTCATCCGGAGCTGCGGGGGAAGCCGGTCGTGGTGGGGGAGACGGCGACCCGACGAAACGCGGCGTGGTCTCGACGGCTTCCTACGAGGCGAGGGAGTTCGGCGTGCATTCCGGGCTGCCGCTGCGCACCGCCGCCAAGCGCTGCCCGGACTGCGTCTTCTTGCCGGTCGACGCCGACGCGTACAACGAGGTCTCGGCCCGGGTGATGGCCGTGCTGCGCGAGACCGGCTGCCCGGTTGAGGTCCTCGGCTGGGACGAGGCGTTCGTCGGCGTGGAGAGCGAAGACCCGGAAAGCTTCGCCCGGGGGATGGCCGCCGACGTCAAGGCGGCCACGGACCTGGACTGCTCGGTCGGCATCGGCGACAACAAGTTGCAGGCCAAGATCGCGACCGGTCTCGGCAAGCCGGCCGGCGTCGCCCGGCTCACGAGCGCGACCTGGTTCGACGTTCTCGGCGACCGCGCGCCCGACGCGATCTGGGGGATCGGCGCCAAGACGGTGGCGAAGCTCGCCGCGCTCGGCATCACGACGGTGCGGCAGCTCGCCGCCGCCGACACGGCTCTGCTCGCCAAGGAGTTCGGCCCCACGACCGGCCCGTGGCTGGTCCTCCTCGGCAACGGCCGCGGTGAGTCGGAGGTCGACTCGACCCCGTACGTCCCCCGCTCGCACGGCCGCGAGGTGACCTACCAGCGCAACCTCGCGGACTGGACCGCGGTGGCGGCGGAAACAGCCCGGCTGGCCAGGCAAGTCGCGGCCGAGGTGACCGATCGCCCGGTCGCCAGGATCGTGGTGAAGGTCCGCTATGCGCCCTTCATCACGATCACCCACGGCACCTCCCTGCCCCCGGGCGAACAATGGCCCCCCGGCACGGGATACGGAGGCCAGGAGGCGGGCGGGCGGTGGGGCGCCGCGTTCGAACGTGCCGCCCTGGCGGCCCTGGGCATGTTCACCCCCGGGCGCCCGGTCCGCCTCCTCGGCGTTCGCGCCGAGTTCGCGGACGCTCCCTGATAGCTCCAAGGCCGTTAAGCCGGCGGAGTCCTTGGGCGCGAAGAATGTGACCGACCGCTCGTTAATTCGGCCGCGCCATTTCTCCTCGGCGAAGCCGGCCTTCCGTGCGTACGTCAAGCCGGAGGCGTACGGCGCATGGGACAACGCCGCCAGCCGCGCCTCGCGCATCAGTTTCCAGTCGTCGGGCGTAATTTCGCGCACCAAGACCATGGCGTCAATGGTCTCGCGGCGGCTCGGCCGGAAGCGAGCGAATTGCCGGCCGCTCCGCTGCGGCCGTCCGTGGCGCCCGCCTAGCCTCCGACGTGCGAGGTGAGCCAGTCGCAGAAGTCCGCACTCGTTCGGAAGAATTCTCTTATCTTTTCCTCGGGTGCCCGCGTTGACAGCCAGGGCTCCGGGTTCCAGTGCCGCCAGGTGGTCAGCCCCTTGTGCCTGAGCAGGCCGATCCTGGGGTGGTCGGCCGAGTACCCGCGCGGTGCGGACTTGAGCGTCCCGTGGCCGTGCACCTCGACACCGGCCTTCCCCAGCTCGGCGACGATCGCGGCGAGCTCGGCCCCGTCCGGCCCGGCGACCCCCGCCCGGTACTGACTCAGCTCGGCGGGCTCCAGGTGCCAGCGCCCGGACCCGGCGGACAGCCCGTCCGCTGAGAGCTGGACGTAGCAGGTGGCCCCCAGGGTTGCCCCGATATGGGTCTTATAAGGCGTTTTATCGGGGCTAAAGCGGATATCGCGGTACGGGCGGAAGATTTTCGGATCGCCGAACTCGTTCGACAGTTCCTCTAGCAGCTCTTCCATCGGCTGTAGCACGTGCTCCTGGTATGCTGCCTTCCGGCCGGTCCAGTACTCCTTGGAGTTGTCATCTTCAAGGCCCGCGTAAAACGCCAGTGCCTCGGTTGGCCAGCCACCGAACGCCATTGCCTCAGCTTACCCGGATCTAACGGGCCGTGACCGAAGTCGGTGCCGTCAACGGAGCAAAGTGGATTAGCCCGACCTGGTAGCGTCTGGCGCATTCGTCCCCTGAATGGGGGTCAGTCGTGCCTCTGGTACCCGCCGCCCGACGGGGAGCCGGTGCCGCGACCGGCTCTGTATCGCTTATTTACGACATTCGGCGAAATTATGCGTTATCGGAGGCTTCTGGCCGTAGAATCGTCCTTTCATCCTGATGCTGCTGGTAGTCCTTGGCGATGATCGGAGTTGTCCGAACGTGCATCATGACGAGCTATCCGCCCGAGAGCGGGCAGTGCTGTTCGCACTCCTGTCCACCGGACGCAAGCTGTCCAACGCTGAACTGGAGGCGCTGATCGGTATCCGTCTCGCGGGCAAAGAGCGGCGCAGGCTCAACGAGCTCAAGCTCGTCGAATCGGAGAAGCCGGGCCGGTCGTTCGTGCACGAGCTCTCCGACGCCGGCTGGCGGTGGTGCGCCGATGAGCTGACCGTCGGACCCGCGGGTCGGGCTACCAGCCTGGAACGCGCGCATTACCTGGTGTTCGGGGTTTTCGAGCGCTATATGACCGCGGCCCGGCTGAACCTCGCCGACGTGGTGAGCCTTGATCTCAAGGCGCGCCCCGCCGGGCGGCATAAGCGCCGGGACACGGTCGAGGGCGACGGCGAACTGACGGTGCGCGTGGCGGGTGCCTACCGTGCGCTCGCCGCGAGCCCGGGTGAACGGGTCAACCTTTCCGACCTGCGCGACCGCTTGGCCGACATTCCCCGTTCCGCACTGGACGCGGCCCTCACGGCGATGTTCGCCGCGGGGCGCGTCAACCTCATCCCCCAGCCCGACCGGCAGGCGCTGACGGCCGCCGACCGGGAGGCGGCGCTCGCTGTCGGCGGCGAGGAAAAGCACCTGCTATCGATTGCGGAGCGAAGTACCGCGTCCCGATGACCTCCGTTGCCTGCCGATCGCCGGCAACGGGCGCGCAGCGTAGTGTTAACCGGCCCGGCTTCTCCGGGCGAGATCCGTTTGTTCATGTTGGTTATGTTGCTTATTGGAGTTGATGAGAGCTCCGGTCTACCGGGAATTAACCGTGCCAGTGAAGCTTCACGCCGCGAAGAACGCATAATCGGAACGCTTGTGTCAGTCTGAACAATGTCCATTTTCCGGCGACGCGGGAAGAGCTGGCTGCCATTGGCTGGCTGCGTGGCGTGGGGTCTGTCACGTGGGATCTGTCGCGCGGGGGCTCGCGCCGAGGCGGGGGAGGGCCTAGTTTCTGATGTATGAGCAAAACCGGCGAATTCCGGCGCGACACCAGGTACCTCGACGGACGGATCACGACCGACGGAAGGGACGGCTGGCCGGTCGAGGCGCAGCGGTACCGGCTGGTCGTGGCGCGCGGCTGCCCGTGGGCGAACCGCAGCATGATCGTTCGCCGTCTCCTTGGCCTGGAAGACGCGCTGTCCATGGGGATCTGCGGCCCGACGCACGACTGGCGCTCCTGGAGCTTTGACCTGGACCCGGGGGAGAAGGATCCGGTACTCGGCATCCACTGGCTCCGCGAGGCGTACGAGAAGGCGGTCCCCGGCTACGACCGGGGCGTCACCGTTCCCGCGATCGTGGATATCCCGAGCGGCGCCGTGGTAACCGCCGATTTCCGGCACATAACGCTCGGCCTGGAAGACGAGTGGCGGGCTTATCACCGGCCGGGCGCCCCCGACCTGTACCCGGACGCGCTGCGCGATGAGATCGAAGAGGTGGCAGACCTCGTCTACCAGGACCTGAACAACGGCGTCTACCGGTGCGGGTTCGCCGCGACCCAGGAAGCGTACGACGACGCCTACCGCGCGCTGTTCGCACGGCTCGACTGGCTCGAAGAGCGCCTCGCCACCCGCCGCTACCTGGTCGGCGACACGATCACCGAGGCGGACATCCGGCTCTGGCCCACCCTGGTCCGGTTCGACGCGGTCTACCACGGCCACTTCAAGTGCAACCGGAACAAGCTGACCGAGATGCCTGCCCTGTGGGCTTACGCCCGTGACCTGTTCCAGACCCCCGGCTTCGGCGACACGATCGACTTCGTCCAGACCAAGCAGCACTACTACCTGGTGCACAAGAACCTCAACCCGTCCGGCATCGTCCCGGACGGCCCGGACCTCTCCGGCTGGCTGACAAGGCACCACCGGGAGGGACTGGGCGGCCGCCCCTTCGGCGACGGCACCCCGCCCGGTCCGCCGCCCGAGTCGGAGCGGGTTCCCGCCAGCCGCACCGCTCACTAAAACAACCGCTCACTAAAACATAAGGACATCGTCCCGAACGATTCCGTGCTCCGCGCGCCGGTCCCGTGACCGCACTGGTCGGCAACGGCGTCCCCGGGGCCGCACCTGCCCGTCCGCCGCGACCCGGGCAGCCAGCGCCCGGGGACGCCCGCAGCGGCCTGGCCGATCCAAGATCTTCGCGTCTTCGCCGGGACTAGGCTCGTTGGCATGACGAAAGCGGCGGCAAGGCGGATCTGCGTCACGGGAGCGACCGGCAAGGCGGGACGGGCGGCCGTCACGCACCTGCGCGAGCACGGCTACGAGGTCATCGCGACCGACATCGCGGTCAGCGACGCCAGGGCGGAGCGCGTCCTGGCGGCCGACCTTACCGACTACGGTCAGGCGACCGAGGTACTGCGCGGCACCGATGCGGTGGTCCACCTGGCGAACATCCCCGCCCCCGGCCTGGCGACGCCCGCGGTCACGTTCAACGCCAACGTGAGCATGAATTTCAACGTCTTCCACGCGGCCGCCGCCCTCGGCCTCGCCAAGGTGGTGTGGGCGTCAAGCGAGACCACGCTCGGCCTGCCGTTCGGCCACGACCGGGAGCAGGCACCGGGCGCGGCGGGCACGCTTAGCTACGCTCCGGTCGACGAGGACCACTTCCCGTTCCCCGGGACAACCTACGCCCTGTCCAAGGTCGCCAGCGAAACCCTGGCCGAACACATCTCCCGCTGGTCGGGCATCCCGTTCGTCGGGCTGCGGATCTCCAACATCATGGAACCCGGCGAATACGAGCGGTTCCCGTCATACTGGCCGGACCCCCGCTCGCGCAAGTGGAACGCGTGGGGCTACGTCGACGTCCGCGACGTCGCCGCCGCCTGCCGCCTGGGCCTGGAGGCCGACGTGGCCGGCAGCCAGAACGTCATCATCGCCGCCGCCGACACGGTCATGAACCGCCCGTCCCGCGACCTCCTCGCCGAGGTCTTCCCCGACATCCCGCTCACCAGGGAAATCCCCGAGTACGGCACCCTGTTGTCGATCGACCGGGCCAGGCAGGTAATCGGCTACGAACCCCGCCACTCCTGGCGCGACGAAATCAAGGACCGGTAGTTCAAAAGCCGCGATCCCGAACGGTTGCGTGCTCCGCCCGTCCCCCTCGCGCCGCATGCTCGCCGGGGCATCCAGCAAATGTCGGGCGCTGGCGCGCCACGACATTCCCGGATATTTCAACATTTCGTCAAGGAGCAGTCCGTGCTGAAGCTTGACCTTGAGGCCGCGAAGGACGCGACGATCCCCGACGTGCTCCCGCCGCCGAGCGAGCCGTTCCGCGTCCTGTTCGTCGGCATCAACCCCGGCCTGTACTCGGCGGCCACGGGATGGCACTTCGCCCGGCCCGGCAACCGGTTCTGGCCCGCGCTGCACGCCTCCGGCTTCACCCCGCGCCAGCTCAAGCCGTCAGAGCAGGAAGAGCTGACCACATACGGCCTGGGCATCACGAACGTCGCCCCCCGCGCCACCGCCCAGGCGGCCGAGCTGACCCGCGCCGAACTCGTGGCGGGCGGGCAGCGGCTCCAGGCCCTGGTGGCCGCCCGGCGGCCCAGCTACGTGGCGATCCTCGGCGTCACCGCCTACCGCACCGCCTTCGCCCGCCCCAAGGCGCTCATCGGCCCTCAGCCCGACCTCCTGGCCGCCGCCCACCTCTGGATCCTCCCGAACCCCAGCGGTCTCAACGCATCCTGGCAGCCCCCGCGCCTGGCGGCCGCCTTCCGCGAACTACGTGAGGCGCTCGATGACTGACAACGGCATTTATGCAGCCCAGGATGTCGTGGCGGGCCGGCGGCGGCAGCGTTGCGTAAGCTGAGCATCCTCCACATGAAGCGTCAGCGAAGCGGGGCCGGCTAGCGACGGCCTGCACTGATCCTTCTCCCGGCGGCCATCGCGTGGCCGCCGGGAGAAGGATCAGCTGACCGCACCGGCCCGGGGAGCGTCAGGAACAGCCGGCGGCTCCGGGTATCCGGTTCAGTAGGGCTGCTTGGCGGCCACGGCGACGGCCGACGTCGCCGATCCGCCGACACTGCTGGTGACGGTGATGTCCTGCGGGGTCATCGTGCCGTCAGGGCCGAAGAACGTGCCGCTGAACATGCCGTCGCCGAAGGTGGTGAGCGTCCCCACCTGCTTGCCGTTCGAGGTCACCGACACGGTGAGGGTCGCGGACGCGTTGGCGTCGACCGCCTCGACCACCAGCTTCTCGCCCTCGATGATGTAGCTGGCCTGCGTGATGATGATGCGGTCCAGGTTGCCGGTGCCGACCGTGATGGTGAACGGCTGGCTGACGGACGCTCCTCCGTCGGTGTCGGTCACCTTGAGCGTGAACGAGCTCGTCCCGGCCTTCGTCGGCGTACCGTACACGATGCCCCCATCGAGCTTGAGCCCCGCGGGCAGACTCCCGCTCGCCAGACTCCACGCGTACGGCTCGGTCGCGAAATCGGGGCCGCCCTCGGCGAACACGTCGGCCTCGAAGGACGCGCCCACGTTGCCCAGCCCCAGGGAGCAGACACCGTTGGCGCAGGAATACAGGGACGTGTTGATAGTGAGCGGCGGTGTGGTGGCGGCGGACGCGGACGCGGCCGTGCCGAGCCCCGCGGCAAGCATCACGCCCGCCAGCGTCAGGGCCTTGAACTGTCCTCGCATTGGCAGCCTTTCTGAGCCTTAACCGCCTGCCGGGCGGCAAGCGGCCGAACCGCGGGGCGGCCGGCCGTGCATTCGGCGGACCGCCCCGCTCGGGAGGAGCGCACCTCCGCTATGCCTTACGGGTCCGGCCGGGCGGCCAGATTGCCCCGTTCCAGGCGCCGTTTTCGCCCCTTGACGGCGGTGCAGCTCAGCGTGGCTCGGCGGATGGTTCCCTCGTTCCACCGCACCGGGCGCCCTCATGGCAGGATTAGTGGGGTTTTCGTCATTGCTGCCATGAGCGGGGCTGGCCAGACTGGGATGCGTGCGAACCGTACTGATCGTCTTGTTCGACGGTGTGCAGTCTCTCGACGTCACCGGGCCGCTTGAGGTCTTCGCCGGCGCCAGGGACCACCAAGGCAAGCACGCCTACCGGATCCAGACCGCCAGCCTCGGCCGAGCCCAGGTTCGCACGACGAGCGGCCTGGCGATCGTCCCGGACAGCGATCTCCGTGACCACGGAGATCGCGGTAACCAAGGCCAGGGCGACCCGCCGGACCTGCTGATTGTCCCGGGCGGCGGGGGCGCCCGCCGCCGTGACCCGGACCTCGTCGCCTGGATCCGCGCCCATGCGCCGCGAGCGAAGCGCGTCGCGTCGGTCTGCACCGGCGCCTTCCTCCTCGCCGAGGCGGGCCTGCTCGACGGCAGGCGCGCGACCACTCACTGGTCGCACTGCGCGGCCCTGCGGGACCAGTACCCGGCCGTCGAAGTCGATCCCGACCCCATCTACGTCAAGGACGGCACGGTCACCACCTCCGCGGGCGTCACCGCGGGCATCGACCTGGCGCTCGCCCTCGTCGAGGACGACCTCGGCCGGGACATGGCGCTCGACATCGCCCGCCACCTTGTCGTGTTTCTGCGGCGTCCGGGCAATCAGGCACAGTTCAGCGCGCAGCTTTCCGTCCAGGTAGCCAAGCGGGCACCGCTCCGGGACCTGCAGCAGTGGATCGCCGAGCATCCGGCCGGCGACCTCTGCGTCGAGGCCCTCGCGGAAAGAGCCAGCCTGTCACCGCGGCATTTTGCCCGCGCGTTCGCCGCCGAGGTCGGCCTGCCACCGGGCAAGTACGTCGAGCGCACCCGTCTTGAGGCCGCCCGCCGTCATCTGGAAGACACCGCCGAGGGCATCGAGCAGACCGCCCGTGCCTGCGGTTACCGCACCAGCGAGGCCATGCGCCGCGCGTTCATCGAGGCTCTCGGTGTCAGCCCCGCCGAGTACCGCCGCAGGTTCCGCCCCATCCCTAAGGAGGAGCAGCATGCCGTCAGCATCCGGAGAGACGACCGCCCCTACCCCTGCGTCGTCTCCCGGGGGGACGACCCCCCGGAGGCAGATCGTGATCGCGCTGTTTGACCGCTTCACCGCCCTCGACGCCGTCGGCCCGTACCAGGTTCTCGCGCACATGAGCGATACCGAAGTCGTATTTGCCGCCGACCGGGCGGGTGGTGTTAGCGACAACCTCCGCACCCTGACTCTCCAGGCACAGGCAAGCTACGCGGAGGTCCCGCACCCGGACATCATCCTCATCCCCGGTGGTCCCGGCCAGGTCGGCCAGATGACCCCGGGGCCGTTGCTGGACTGGCTCATCGAGGCGGACAAGACCAGTGCCTGGACGACCTCCGTGTGCACGGGCGCCCTCATCCTGGCGGGCGCGGGCCTGCTCAACGGGAGAAAGGCCACCACCAACTGGCTCGCGCAGGATGAGCTCGGCCGCCTCGGCGCGATACCGCAGCGGGGGGAACGCTACGTCTTCGACGGAAAGTACGTCACCGGGGCGGGCGTCTCGGCCGGCATCGACCTGGCGCTGGCGCTGGCCGGGCGCCTGGTCGGCGACGAGGAAGCCCGGCGCATCCAGCTCGGGATCGAGTATGACCCGCAGCCTCCGTACCAGTCAGGCTCGCCTGCCACCGCCCAGCCGGAGACAGTCGACTACCTCACCGCCGGGAGCCGCTTCGCCGCGCACGGTTAGATGGAAGCGCCGGGGTTCCCGGCACGCCCGCCGCGACATCCACCCGCACGGGCGCCACGATCGCCAAGGTTTTCGGTTTCCGGGTTAATTAAGCAGGTTATAACCTGCTTAATTAACCCGTTGATGGGCTGCGCCGCCGCTGCGGCCGGATCTTTCCGGCATACCCGGCATGTGCCGGGGGTCACGCGCAGCGCGGCGAGATCCTTGGGTCGGTGACATTGCACCGGCGCGTCTAAAAACATCCGCCGTTCTCCGGGGTGCCCGCAGCGCCTCGCCCGCACCGGGATATTTGGGCGTGATGCCTTGTACGTCCCAAGGCGTCCGGGGTGACCGTCGCAGACCCTGATTCTCGCGTCCAGCACGACTCGGCGAACGCGCCAGGGCGTGCGGCGGTCGCCTGGGTCGCCCGGTGGATGGACAGCCCGGCGTGAGGGACTTACTGGCGACTTGCCGTCAGCGGATTGCGCTGGGCGGCCGTGGCGTCGTCGCGGTCGGTGGACACGGTGAGGTCATGCCAGGCGGCGTCGGACTCGGCCCGCGCCCTGGCGGCGGCCGTCGCGTAGGCATAGGCCTCGCTGCCCAGGATGAGCCGCAGCGGCGGCTCGGCCATCCCCGCAACCGCGAGGACGACCTGGGCTACCTTGGCCGGGTCGCCGAGTGCGTCCGCGCTGCCGAGCTGGCTGTGCATCGCGGCCATCGCGCCGACGGTCGGCTGGTAAGGCTCGCTGATCGGCGGTACCCGCATGGATGACCCCGCCCAGTCGGTCCGCATGCCGCCCGGCTCCAGGACCGTGACCTTGATCCCGAGCGGGCCGACCTCCTGAGCCAGGACCTCGGAGAAGCCGCCGACCGCCCACTTGGCCGCCTGGTAGGCGGACAGGCCGGCGGTGGCGAGCCGCCCGCCGATGGAGGAGACCTGGATGATGTGGCCGCCGCCGTGCGCGCGCAGGACAGGCAGCGCGGCCTTGGTCACGTTCACGACGCCGAACAGGTTCGCGTCGACCTGGGCGCGGAAGTCGTCGAGGGAGATGTCCTCGACCGCAGCCAGGTTGGCGTAGCCCGCGTTGTTCACCACGACGTCGATCCGGCCGAACGCCCCGGTTCCCGCCTTGACCGCGGCCACCGCGGCCTCGGGGTCGGTGACGTCGAGCGCGACCGGGAGGATCCGGCCGCCGTAACGGTCCACCAGGTCGGCCAGGCTGGCGGGGTCGCGGGCGGTCGCGACGAGGTAGTGCCCCGCCGCGAGCGCGGCCTCGGCCACCTGGCGGCCGAGCCCCCGGCTGCTTCCGGTGAGAAAGAAGACCTGCGACATGGGCGTGCTCCTTCGGTGGAGAAGTTAACGAACCATCGTTTTGATAATAACACAACGACGTTGCGGTAGATATACTGGGCCTGTCATGAGCACTAGGCCGGTCTTGAACACTGGGACTTACCAGCGGGCCAGGCGCCCGGAGCAGAAGCTGGAGCGCCGGGACGCCATTCTCGGCGCCGCCCGCGAACTCGCGCTGCGCGACGGCGTCCGGGCCGTTAGCCTGGCCGACATAGCCGCCCGGGTCGGCATCCACAAGTCGGCGCTGCTGCGTTACTTCGAGACCCGCGAGCAGATCTTCCTTGAGCTGACCGCCGAGGCCTGGCGGGAGTGGGCGACCGCGCTGCGGGCCGGACTCGACGCGGCCGCCCCGGGTTCGCCCGCCTTGGTCGCCGACGTCTTCGCCCGGAGTTTCGACGACCGGCCGCTGCTATGCGACCTCATTGCGCACACGCCGCTCAACCTGGAGCGCAACGTGTCCCCCGGGGCGGTACGCCGCTACAAGCTGACCTCGCTGGCGGCGGTCGACGAGGCGGCCGCCAGCGTGCACCGGGTGCTGCCCGGGCTGACCCTGGCCGAGTGCGGAGAGTTCGTCGCCGCCCTGGCATCCCTGGCCGGCGCCGTCTGGCAGATCGCCCACCCGGCGGCCGCCCTCGCGGAACTCTACGCGTCCGATCCGGCCCTGAGCCGCGCCTGCGTCGACCTCACCCCCCGCCTGCGCCGGACCGCGGAAATCCTGCTCGCGGGCCTGAGCGCCAGCGGGTCCGAGGATCTCGCGGCAAGGGGTCAAATCTAATCATCTGAATTTGAAGATGATTGGTTTGACGCTGGGCAGGCGTGGCAAGTGGGCCGGGTCACACGAGGTTGGCCTCCCGATATCCAATCCAGGTTCGCACTCCGCCCCGTACCAGTATCGACAGGCAGTTGGGGTGGGAACTGGGGCGGCCGGGCCGCGCTGGACAGGAGATGGACACAATGAGGAACCACATAGCTAAGCGGGTGCCGGGTCCGGCCCGGCTGGCCGCGGGGGTGGGCGGCGCGGTTGGCACGGCGCTGCTGGTCGCGGCGTGCAGCAGCGGGAGCAGCAGCAGCTCAGCTGCCCCGGCGAGCAGTTCGCCGGCCGGGGCCGCGGCTTCGAGCAGCGCCAGCGCGAGCGGGTCAGCTGCCACGATCATTAGGACCGCCACGGGATCGGGGGGCACATTCCTGGTAGACGGCTCGGGGCGCGCCGTCTATCTGTGGGTCAAGGACACCGGCGGCACGTCCGCGTGCTCGGGGGCGTGCGCGGGCGCCTGGCCGCCGGTTACGGTCTCCGGCACGGTGACCGCGTCCGGCAGCGCGAAGGCCAGCGACCTGGGCACGATCACCCGGCCGGACGGCACCAAGCAGGTGACCTACGACGGGCACCCGTTGTACTACTTCTCCGGCGACTCGGGTCCAGGGACGGCCTCGGGCCAGGGCAGTGACAGCTTCGGCGCGAAGTGGTGGCTGGTCGCCCCGACCGGCAGCGACGTGACCGCCTCGGTGAGCTCGTTCACCGCGAGCGCGTCCGGCGGGTCCGCGCCGGCGGCCACCCCGGCGGCGAGCTCCAAGAGCGCCGGCGGCGGCTGGTCCTGACCCGGGAATCGAAGACCGGGATCAGTAAGCCAGTGGTCAACGGCCCAGTGCTAACCGGCACCCAGTGATGACAACGTTTCTCGCCCGGATAATGGGCGGCACAGCCGGCCAGACCCGGCCCGAGGGGGGCGCAACGGCCACCACCCTCGGCCAGGCCAAACCGATCGGCCAGTGGGCCTTCGCCGGGGTGGCGGTCGCCTCGCTCGGCGGACCGCTTGCCCTCGCGGCGCTGTACGCGCCGTCGATCGCCGGCGGCGCGGCCTCCTCGGCCGGGCTCGCGATGGTCGCCGCGGCCGTCATGTTCGGCTTCCCGCTGGCCATCTGGTTCGGTTACGCGAGGAAGGTCAGCAGTGCGGGCGGCCTGTACTCGTTCACCGAGGCGGCGGTCGGCCGCCGCGTCGCGCTGGTGCAGGCCAGCCTGTGGGCGCTGAGCTACCTGCTGTACCTGGTCTACACGACGGCGCAGATCGTCTACGACACGCTGCCGGCGGTGCTGCCCGGCGAGGTCCGGTACCAGACAGTGCTCGAGGTTGCCATCCCGGTCGTGCTGGCCGGGGTGATGATCGCGGGCCGCGGTGCCGCGCTGCTGGTCATCGGGCTGCTCGCGGCCGGACAGCTCGCGCTCGCGGCGGCGTTGTCCGGCGTGACCCTGGCGAACGTGGCCACGCCGGCCGGGAGCTTCGGCGCGTCCGCGCCGGCCGGCTCGCTTGCCATCGCGAGCGGGCAGACCGCGCTGCTCTACATCTGCGGCAGCCTGCCGTTCTTCCTGGGCGGTGAGCTGGGCCGGGACCTGCGCCAGACGTTCCGCACCACGCGGCGCGGGCTGCTTGGCGCCTACCTGGCGACCGTAGTCGTCATCATCGCCGCCGTGGCGCCGCTGGCCGCTGACCCGGCGCTGACCCAGGGCGAGATCCCGGGCATGGCGGTGGCACAGCGCTTCGTCGGTCACGGCTTCGCCGTGACCGTGGGCATCGGCGTGGCCGTCAGCGTGGCCGGGGTCATCCTGGTGGAGTACCTGGCGCTGAGCCGGCTGACCGTCGCGGTGACCTCGTGGCCGCTGCGCCGGGTGGTCATCGGCATCGGCGTCATCATGGTCGCCCTTTCGCCGGTGCTGCTCATCAACCCGGATCAGATCTACGACAACCTGCTAACACCGTCGGAGTTCGCGCTGTGGCTCAGTGAGCTCGTCACGTTCGCCGTCTACCCGAGGTTCGTCGCCAAGCACGGCGGCCGGATGCGGCCCGCCTGGGTGCTGACGGCCGGCGCGGTCGCCCTGGCCGTCTACGGCCTGTGGACGACGATCCAGACCTCATCGATAGGACTCAGCTGACACGCGCTGGGAGGCGTCATGTTCAACCGCGAGAGCGTTATCCGGTTCCTGCTGCGCAGACCGGGTGCGCTGAAGTCGCGGATCGCCCGCTGGACGGTCCTCGCCCTAGCCGGGACCGGTGCGGGATTCCTCGTCTGGTCCGGGGTGATCCACCTGGAACTGTGGTCGGACGGCTACAAGGACATCAGCGTCATCGGGCCGCTCTTCCTGGTGCAGGGCATCGCGAGCATTGTGATCGCGGTGGCGATCGCGGCCTTCCGCTGGCTCGCGCTGCTCGCGGCCGGCGCCGGGCCGGCCTGGCCACCGCCGTCGGCCTGCTGCTCAGCGTGAACTTCGGACTGTTCGGGTACACCGAGAACCTGTCCGTCCCCTACGCCGAGCTCTCACTCGCGGTCGAGTTCACGGCCGCCTTTGTCCTGCTGGCCGGGGCGTGCGTGCTCGCGCTGGCCGCGCCGGTCCGGGCCGCGGGCAAGTCCTCACCGGTACCTTCAAGGACCTGAGGGGCGGGACAATGGGATTCGTGGGAACCTCAGGAGAGCAGTCCGATGAAGTACTGTTGGCTGGCCTGGGCGCCGGCGACGCCGAGCTCGCCATCGCCTTCGTGCGCCGGTTCCAGCGGACCGCCTTCGGCGTGGCGCTGGCCGTCATCGGCGACCCGGGCACCGCGGAGGACGTCGCTCAGCACGCCTTTGAGCAGGCGTGGCGGCACGCATCGGTCTACGACTCCAGGCGCGGGTCCGTCCGGGCCTGGCTGTCGACGATCACCCACAACCTGGCCATCGACGTGGTCCGGGCCCGGTCGGCACTGCCGATGGACCCGGACGACCTGCCGGTGCTGCTGGCCGCGATGACCGACAGCCCGGAGCGGGTGGCGGTCGCCAACGACAGCGCGCACGGGCTGCGGCAGGCTCTGGCCCGGCTGCCGATGCCCCAGGCCCGGGCGGTGGCGATGTCCGGGATCTACGGCATGACAGCAAGAGAAGTCGCCGACAGCGAGGGCATTCCCCTCGGGACGGCGAAGACGCGAATACGAGACGGCATGCAGAAACTGCGGGCCGCCTTCCTCCCGGAGGAGGCCGGCGATGAGTGAACCGAAGGATATGACCTGCGCGGAGCTAGCCGACGTGGCCGCCGAGCTCGCGCTCGGCGTCCTCACCGGGCGCGAGCGCGCGATGGCGGTCGCGCACCTGGACAAGTGCGACGCGTGCCGCGAAGACGTGCGGCAGCTGATGGCCACCGGCGAGCAGCTGCTTGAGCTGCTACCGTCCGCCGAGCCGCCGGCCGGGTTCGAGACCCGGGTGCTTGAGCGCCTCGGGCTGCCGGTGTCTGCTCAGGAGCCGGTGTCCGCCCGAGAACCGGTGCCGGCCCAGTCCGAGCGGCGGGAAGGCACGTACCCGCAGCTGATCTCGCATGGTCAGGACCGCGGCGACCAGCACAGTGCTGACCAGCACAGTACTGACCAGCACAGGGCTGACCAATACAGTGCTGACCAGCACGGGGCGAAGTCCCGGGGTGCGGGCAAGAGCGGGGCACGGTCCGGTGCCGATCGCCCCGGTGGTGACCAGCACAGTGCGCCCCCGGCTAGGCCCGGCGGTACCAGGCCCGCTGGTGCGAGGCCTGCTGGTGCGAGGAGGACCGGGCGGATGCGCCGGGTGCTCGCCGCTGCCGCCGTAGTCTTCGCCGTCGTCGCGGCGGGCCTCGGCGGCTGGCGCATCGGTCTTGGCGGCACCGGGCCGGCCGAGAGCTCGGAGCTGACCAGCGCCAGCCTGCACTCGGCCACGGGCGCTGAGGTGGGAGATGTCTACTTTTACTCCGACGAGACCCGGTGGGTGTTCATGTCCATCGACATGGGCTCGGGCAACGAGGCCGTGAAATGCCAGCTTGTCAGCGAGAACGGGACAGTGACCCAGATCGGTACGTTCCGGCTGGCCGACGGGCACGGCTCGTGGGGCAGCCCGGATCCGGGGATCGTCGGGTCCCCGGCCGGTGCCCGGCTCGTATCCGACAACGGGACCGTGCTCGCCTCCGGGACATTCGGCGACTCGTAGGCAATGGCCAGAACCAGCGGTGTCCTGAGGAATCTTCGGTAGCGTCGGGAGTGAGGAGTTAGGAGTCGGCAGTTAGCGGAACTCTCGGCGCTGGGCGCGGAAAATCCTCCTACGGGGCCGCGAACACGCCGGAGCGCGTCGCGTGGTCGTAGCGGTACACCTCCCGGCCGCCGATGTAGGCGGCCTCGACCCGGGACATGACGTCGAAGGGATCGCCGGACCAGATCGCCAGGTCCGCGTCCTTGCCGGGGACGAGCGAGCCGACCCGGTCGGCCACGCGCATGATCCGGGCCGGGTTGACGGTGACCGCGCGCAGGGCGGTGTCCCGGTCCAGGCCCTCGCGGACCGCGAGGGCCGCCTGGACGATCAGCAGGTGGATCGGGACGACCGGGTGATCGGTCGCGATCGCGACCGTGACGCCGGCCGCCGCGAGCAGCCCCGGGTTGGCCATGGTCCGGTTCCGCAGTTCGACCTTGGACCTGGCGGTGATCAGCGGGCCGGTCACCACCGGGACCCCGGCGGCGGCGATCTTGTCCGCGATCAGGTACCCCTCGGTGCCGTGATCGATGACCAGGTCATAGCCGAACTCATCCGCGAGCCGCAGTGCCGTCGCTATGTCGTCCGCGCGGTGGCAGTGCTGGCGCCAGGGAATCTCGCGGCGCAGAACGCGGCCAAGCGCCTCGTGCTTCAGGTCGCGGGACGCAGCAAGCCGGAATCGTTCTGACGACTCTTCTTGTTCATTTTGTTTTTCCAGGTAGTTGAGCGCTTCCACCAGCGCGGTGCGGATCGCGGCGGCGGTGCCGAGGCGGCTCGACGGGTTGACCCGGCGTTCGCCGAGCACCCGCTTGGGGTTCTCGCCGAGCGCGGACTTCATCCCCGCGGGGGAGCGGAGCAGCATGTCGTCCACGGTGCGGCCCCAGCAGTGCACCGCCACCGTCTGCCCGCCGATGGGGTTGCCGGAACCGGGGGTGATCCCGGCGGTCAGCACGCCGCCGGCGATCGCGTCGCGGAATCCCTCGTCGGCCGGGTTGATCGCGTCGAGTACCCGCACGTGGGCCTGGACCGGGCCGGTGAGCTCGTTCGTGTCATGCCCGGCCCAGCCCTCGCCCTCCTCGCGGGCGCCGAGGTGAGTGTGCGCGTCGACGAGTCCGGGCAGCACCCAGCGGCCCGTCGCGTCGATGACGTCCACGCCCGGCGGCGGCTTGAGGCCGGGGCCGCCGACGGCCGCGATCCTGCCGTCGACGACCAGCACCGTGCCGCGGTCGATCGGCTCGCCCTCGACGGGCACGACGCGCCCGCCCGTGATCGCGATGCTTCGGGTCACCGGGAGGTCGCCTTCGGTCATGCCCCTGCCTTCTCGCTCGACGAATCCGGTCATGTACCGCAAGCGATCCCGCGCCCTTACCGCGCTCCGATCAGAGCGCGCGCCTTCGCGGTGCCCACCGCCGATTTCAGCGCGGCCAGGTCGAAGGCGCCGTAGTAGCGG
The DNA here is from genome assembly GCA_963785645.1 of uncultured Actinomycetota bacterium. Lineage (GTDB taxonomy): Bacteria > Actinomycetota > Actinomycetes > Streptosporangiales > Streptosporangiaceae > Trebonia. The sequence goes on along the minus strand of CAWAWG010000005.1, from coordinate 522,218 downwards.
TTGCCGTTGATGAAGAACGTCGGCGTGCCCGACACGGTCGCCAGGTCCGCCGAGTCGATGTCCTCGGCGACCCGGGCGGCACCGACATGCTTGCGCAGGTCGGCGGAGAACCGGTCGGTGTCGAGGCCGATGCTGGCCGCGTACCCGACCAGGTCCAGGAAGGTCAGCGCACCCTGGTGGTCCATCAGCAGGTCGTGCATCTCCCAGAACGCGCCCTGCCCGGCCGCGGCCTCCGTGGCCTCGGCGGCGAGCTGCGCGTGCGGGTGGACCTCGGTGAGCGGCAGGTGCCTGAAGACGAACCGCAGCTCGCCGTACTCGCGGATAAGGTCGCGGACGGCGGGCTCGGCCTGCCCGCAGTAGGGGCACTCGAAGTCGCCGTACTCGACCAGGGTCACGATGGCGTCCTTCTGCGGACCGCGGATGTGGTCGCGGTCCGGGTCGACCGGCACCGCCAGGTCGGTGACCGTCATGGCCGTGCCGAGCAGCGCCCGCAGCCGGGTCCGCGGCGAGAGCCGGTTCAGGCCGCGGAACTCTGCCCAGGTCAGCAGGGTGGCGCAGATCGCGCCGGACAGGACGCCGAGCTTGGCCTCGGCCAGCTGGGTGCCGGTGAAGGCGAGCGAACAGACGAGCAGCGCCACCGTGAACCCGATGCCGGCGACCGTGCCCACGCCGACCACCGCGCCCCAGCCGACCGGTGGCGTCAGCCTCCGCCGGGTGACCTTGCTGACCAGCCACGCCGTGCCGGCCGTGCCGGCCGGCTTGCCGACGACGTAGCCGATCATGATGCCGAGTGTCGCCGGGGAGGAGTACGCGTGCGCGAGGAACGAACCGCTGATCTTGATGTCGGCGTTGGCCAGCGCGAACAGCGGGACGATCACGTAGCTCGTCCAGACCAGGTAGCGCTCCTGCAGCCGCTCGTTCGGTGAGATCGCGCTGCGGACCACCTCGCGGGCCTCGGCCGCGAGCCGCGCGGTCGGCTGCTCGCGGAACAGGCGGAAGGCGTCGGTGGCCTGCTGCAGGTCCTCCCGCCCGGCCGGGTAGGCGCCGGTCAGCAGGCCGATGACCAGCCCCGAGACGATCGGGTCGACGCCGGACTCCCAGAACGCCACCCAGGCGGCGAGCGCGATGAGCAGGTAGACCGGCGCGTTGCGGACGCCGCGCCGGTTCAGGATGCCGTGGGCCGCGAGCAGCAAGCCGCCGATGAGCAGCGGCAGCCAGCGCACGTCGCTGCTGTAGAAGACGGCGATGACGGCGAGGCCGAGCAGGTCGTCGACAACCGAGAAGGTCAGCAGGTAGGTGCGCACCCGGTCGGGCAGCCGGCTGCCGCCGGCCAGGGCGAGGGCGCCGAGCGCGAACGCGGTGTCAGTGGACATGGCGGCGCCCCAGCCGTGCGCGGTCGGCCGCCCGGCGTTGAAGGCGAGGTAGATCCCGATCGGAACGAGCATGCCGCCGAGCCCGGCCAGGAACGGCAGCGTCACCCGGCTGCGCACCCGCAGCTCGCCCATGTCCCACTCGCGGCGCGCCTCAAGGCCGACGACGAGGAAGAACAGCGCCATCAGCCCCGAGTTCACGAACTGGCGCACGTCCATCGTGATGCCGTGCCCGGCGACGCCCGCGCTGATCCGGCTCGACCAGAACGCCTCGTAGCTCCCCGGCCCGACATTCGACCAGATCAGCGCGGCGAGTGTCGCGCCCGCGAGGATCGTGGCGGAACCGGTCTCGGTGCGCAGAAACTGGCGCAGCGGGGTCCTGCCGCTGCTCGTCCAGGCCGTGGTGGCCTGTCCGGGGCTGGCCTGAGTCGAGATGGCCTGCTGGTGCTCGGTCATGCGTCCATTGTCCCAGGTTTGCCCCGCTGCCCCGGCGGCTGACCCGGAGCCCGGGATCGGCCCGGCTGGCTAAACTATCCCTAGCACGACCGGCGAACGAGGGCGTGTTGCACCTCCCGCCCCCACCGCATCCCCGGGCGTGGCAAGGCCGGGCGAAACCGACCCGATAGCCACTGGAGCGCTCGTTGTCTACTCATGAGGTCGCCAACCAGCCGCCGCCGCTCGTCGACTACGACGCGTCAGCCGACCCGGCGCTGCTCACCGCCCTCGATGCCTTCCGCCGGGCGGACACCGAAGCGGCGGTCGCCCGCGTTCGGGCGATCGGCCGCCTGGCGGGCAGCGAGCACGCCCAGGAGCAGGGGCGGCTCGCCAACGAGTACCCGCCGCGGCTCCGCACGCACGACCGCTACGGTCACCGGATCGACGAGGTGGAGTTCCATCCCGCCTGGCACGACCTCATGACGACCGCGATCGGGCACGGCCTGCACGCGGCCCCGTGGCGGGAGCAGCGGCCCGGTGCGCACCTGGAGCGCGCCGCCAAGTTCTACGTGTGGGGGCAGGCCGACGCCGGCCACCTGTGCCCGGTCTCGATGACCTACGCGATCGTTCCCGCCCTGCGGGGCGCCCCCGACCTCGCCAGGCAGTACGAGCCGCTGCTGACGGCCACCGTCTACGACCCCGGCCGGCGGCCGGCGGCCGCCAAGCGCGGCCTGACCGCGGGCATGTCGATGACCGAGAAGCAGGGCGGCTCCGACGTTCGGGCCAACACCACGACGGCGACCAGGTCGGCGGACGGCAGCTACCGCATCACCGGCCACAAGTGGTTCACGTCCGCCCCGATGGGCGACCTGTTCATGGTGCTGGCCCAGACGCCGGCCGGGCCGGGATGCTTCCTGCTGCCCGCGGTCCTGCCCGACGGCAGCAGGAATGCCATGCACCTGCAGCGGCTCAAGGACAAGCTGGGCAACCGCTCGAACGCCTCGGCCGAGGTTGAGTACGACAACGCGACCGCCTGGCTGGTCGGCGCGGAAGGCCGCGGCGTCCGCACCATACTCGACATGGTCAACGCGACCCGCCTGGACTGCGTGCTGTTCTCCGCGACCGGCCTGCGCCTTGGCGTCATCCACGCGACGCACCACGCGAACCACCGCGAGGCGTTCGGCAAGAAGCTGCGCGACCAGCCGCTCATGGCCAACGTCCTCGCCGACCTGGCCATTGAGTCCGAGGCGGCCACGATGGTCGCGATGCGCCTGGCCGCCGCCGCGGACCGGGCCGCGAACGGCGACGAGTTCGAGAACGCCTTCCGGCGGCTGGCCCTGGCCGCCACCAAGTATCACGTCTGCAAGCTGGCCCCGGCCCACGCGGCCGAGGCCCTCGAATGCCTGGGCGGCAACGGCTACGTCGAGGAGTCCGGCCTGCCTCGCCTGTACCGCGAGGCGCCGCTCCAGTCGATCTGGGAGGGCTCAGGCAACGTCGCCGCGCTCGATGCGCTGCGCGCCCTGACCCGCCGGCCGGAGGCCGCCGAGGCCTTCTTCACCGAACTCGACCAGGCTAGAGGCGCCGACCGCCGTCTGGACGGCGCCATAGAAAGACTGAAGAAGGACGCCGCCGACCCGGCCGAGCAAGCCGCCCGTCGCCTGGCCGAGTCCATGGCCGTCACCCTGCAGGCATCCCTGCTCGTCCGGCATGGTCACCCGGCGGTCGCGGACGCCTTCACGGCCACCCGCCTCGGGAGCGAGGGCGGCCGCGCCTACGGCACCCTCCCGCCGGGCACCCGCACCGAGGAAATAATCAGTGCTTCCCGCGGGGGGACGACCCCCCTGCGCCCCCCGGTCACGGAAGGGCTTCGCCCCTCCGTAGCCTCCCCACGGGAGGACGGCGCATAAACCGCGCCGCCCCCCGCGCTGTGGCTGAGGTTAAAACTCTGTGGTTGGCGTCGAGAGGCGCTGCACAGACCGCAGCGCCTGCGGCTGCGCCGCGCTGTGCCTGAGGTAAAGGCTCGGCTTCAGGCCAGGCCTAGTGCCTCGGCTGCGGCCTGGGCGCATACCCGCGACGCGCCGTAGGTGGCCAGGTACGCCGTGCCCGGCGGCGGCGTCCAGGCGGGCACGCCCATGTCGACGAGGATCGTGTCCGGCCGCGCCGCCAGCACGCTGTCCACCAGCGCCAGCGCGGTGCGCGCGTCCCGGACGGCCAGCACGAGGGGGCGCCCGGCCGCGGTGGCGAGTATGGTTCCCGTGCCCGCTCCGTCCCCGGCCGCCGGGTCAACCCGGGCCGTGGCCGCCCACGCGTCGAAGCCCCAGGTGAACCGGCCGGCGGCCATGCTCTCCTCCGGCTCGAGCTCGACGATAAACGGGTTGACGAGCGCGGCGGGCACCGGCCCGGAGCGGCGCAGGGCCCGCCGCGCGGCGGCCAGCCCGATCTCCTCGTCGGCAGCGGAGGTAACGGAAACGCGGGGGGCGCCGGACTGGTCGCGGGTCGCGGCGATCCGCGCCCGCAGCGCGCCGATCCGCGCCGCCGCCTCCTCTAGCCGGTCTGACGGCAGACGGCCCGTCGTCACCGCGTCGGCGATGGCCGCGCGCACCGCGTGGTACATCTCCTCGTCGGTGTCCCGGCCCAGGCAGAGCAGGTCGACCCCGGCGATCACGGCGAGCACGCAGGCCTCGGGGATGCCGAAGACCGCGCTGGCCGCCTTCATCTCAAGGCCGTCGCTGATCACCACGCCGTCGAAGCCGAGTTCGCCGCGCAGCATCCCGGTGACGGCGGCCGGCGACAGCGACGCGGGCATGTCCCCGGTGAGCGAGGGGATAACCAGGTGCCCGGGCATGAGGGCGACGGTGCCGGCGTCGATCGCCGCGCGGAACGGCGGCAGGTCGCGGGCGCGGATGTCGTCCATGGTGCCCCGCACGACGGGGAGCATCAGGTGCGAGTCGCCGATGGTGCTGCCGTGCCCGGGGAAGTGCTTGGCGCACGCCACGACCCCGGCGCGCTGCAGCCCCACGACGGCCGCCGCGACATGCCGGGCCACCAGCGTCGGGTCGGCGCCGAACGACCGGGTGGCCACGACCGCGCTCCCGTCCAGCGAGAGCACGTCGGCGCACGGGGCGAGGTTGACGTTGATACCCAGCCGGTAGAGGTCGGCGCCGATGGCGGCGTAGACGGCCGACGTCAGCGCGGGGTCGTCCACCGCGCCGAGCGCCAGGTTTCCCGGGTAAGGCGACCCGGACGTGTACGCCATCCGGGTCACGTCACCGCCTTCCTCGTCAATGGCGATGACCGGCTCGACCGGGGCCGCGTCCCGCAGCGAAGCGGTGAGGGACGCGGTGTCCCCGGTGACGTTCGACCCGAAGAAGGTGACGCCCGCGAGTCCGCGCTCCAGCGCGGACAGGAACCACCGGGGAGCGGTGGTGCCGGGAAACGGCGGGATCAGGATCGCGTCGGCGAGAGCGCCGAGCGTCGGGTCGATGGACGGCCCCACGGGTTCCAGCGTCGTCATCCCTTCACCGCGCCAGCGACCAGGCCGCTCGCCAGCCGGCGCTGGGTGAGCAGGAAGAACGCGAGGACAGGAATGGTGAACAGGGTGGAGGATGCCATGATCGCGCCCCAGTTGGTTGAGTTCTGGCCGTAGAAGTACTGCACGTACAACGGCAGGGTGAATTTTGCGGTGTCGGTGCCGAGGAAGGTCAGCGCGAACACAAATTCGTTGTAAGCGAAGATGAACGCGAACACGCTGGTGGAGACGAGCCCGGGGGATATCAGCGGCAGCAGGATGCGCCAGAAGCGGGTCCAGGCCCCGGCTCCGTCGATCGCCGCCGCCTCCTCAAGTTCCTTCGGCACGGTCGCGGCGAAGTTGCGCAGCATCCAGATCGTGACCGGCAGTGCGAACGCGGTGTAGACGGCGATCAGCCCGACGAGGCTGTCGAGCAGGTTGACCTTGCGGAAGTCGATGAACAGGGAGACGACGAGCGCCTGCTGCGGCAGCAGCTGCACGATCAGCAGCATGACCAGGTAGGTGGTGCGGAACCTGAACTTGAACCGCCCGAGCGCGATCGCGGCGAGCAGCCCGACGAGTGACGACACCGCCACCGCGACGATCGTGACGAACAGGCTGTTCTTGAGGAAGTTCCAGTACGAGATCCCGATCACCGAACCGCTGAAGACAGCGCTGAAGTTCGACAGCGTCGGGTGCAGCGGTATCGGGTGCGGCGTCAGGGAGTAGATCTCGGTGGCCGGCTTGAACGCCGTGGAGATCATCCACAGCACGGGGAACAGCGCGAACAGGGCCACGAGCACCCCGGCCAGGTTCAGCACGGCCCTGCGTGACGCGCGGCCCAGCCGCCGGCCACCGCGACCGGACCCGGCACGACGGGCTACGGTGCGATTAGACACAGTGCTGCTGGACACGGGGACGGACGTCATGCGAGTGACCCTTGCTTGATGGCGGCACGGACGTACCCGACCGTGACGATGAGCAGGATGATCGTGAGGACGAACGCGGCCGCGGAGGCGAGGCCGTAGTGCGGCGGCTGGGTGAAGGCCTGCGAGTACTCGTACAGGCCGAGGTTGTACTCGTCCCGGTTCCCGAGGTTTCCGGTGACGATGTACGCCTGGGTGAACATGCCGAAATCCCAGATCGTCGACAGCAGCGCCAGCACCAGGAACACCGGGCGCAGCAGCGGGAACGTCACCTTCCAGAAGGTTCGCCACGGACCCGCGCCGTCCACCCGCGCTGCCTCAAGCAACTCGGTCGGCAGCGTGCGCAGCCCGGCCAGCACGGTGACCGCGATGAACGGGAAGCCGGTCCAGACCAGCATCACGGTCAGCACGGTGTAAGCGGGCAGCGTCGCGTTCGTCCAGGAGAACCCGGCCCAGTGCGCCCCGCCGCCGAGCCATGACGGGAGCTTTTCCAGCGCCCAGTCGACGACGCCGCCGTCCGGATCGACCAGCCAGACGAAGACCACGCTGGCGGACACCGCCGGCGTCGCCCAGGCGAGCAGCGCGGACACGGACACGAAGGTGCGCATCTTCGGCCCGAGCCGCGCGAGCAGCTGCCCGACGAGCGTTCCGAATATCATCGTCACTGGCACCACGACCAGCGCGAAGTACACGCTGGTCTTCAGCGACTGCCAGAACTCCGGGTCGTGCAGGATCTGGCTGTAGTTCGAGAACCCGACCCACTGGGCGGGCAGCACGCCGCTGATCTGCATCAGCCCGTAGTTCTGGAACGAGAACAGCCCGATCTGCACGGCGGGCCACAGGATCAGCACGCCGATGACCGCGGTCGCGGGCAGCAGCAGCAGGTACGGGCCCACCCCGCGCTTCCTGATCCAGATCCCGGCCCGCTGGTGCAACGACAAGTCAGAAGTAGGAGATGCCGAACGGCTGGTTGTGCTACGCGGGTCGCCCGGCTCCGACGGCGGGGGGGTAGCAGGCCGGGGAGGGGGTCCCCGGCCGGCTGTGCGAGGAAGTCACCATAGGAAGGTACGCGGCTAGCTGGCGCTGCCGGTGTTGAGCACGTTCTGCAGCTGAGTGTTGGCCGAGGCCACGGTGGAGGCGAACGGCGCCCCCTGCATCAGCGACTTCAGCATGGTCGGGATGATGTTGAGCTTGCCGTTGTCCGCGGTGGGCCAGTTCTTGGCGTTGAGCGGGGAGGTCTGGCCGTTGAGGGCGGCCTTGGCGAAGCCGGCCATGAACGCGCCGCCGGTGGTCTCGCTGGCGGAGATCTGCGCGGAGTAGGGCGAGAAGAAGCCGGACAGCGCGGCGAAGCTGGTGGAGTTGGTCGGGTTGTCCATGACCGAGATCAGGTCCCAGGCCGCCGTCGGGTTCGGGCTGGTCTTGAAGACCGCGAGGTCGGAGCCGCCGGAGAAGACCGGGGCCGGGTCCGGCCCGTTCTGGCTCGGGATCGGGAACGACGAGATGTTGCTCGTGTCCACCGAGTTCTTCGGCAGCGTCGCCTTGGCCCACGGGCCGTCGACGTACAGGTCGAGCTTGCCGAGGCCGAAGTCCTCGTTCGGCCCGCCGGAGGTCGCCCCGGTGACGCCGAGCTCGCTCTCCCCGATGTACTTGGACGCGGAGACCTTGTCGGTGGTGTACAGGTCGACGTAGTACTTGATGGCGGCCTCGTCCTGCGCCGAGGTCAGGTCGGCGGTCCACGTGCTGCCGCTCTGGGTCGCGATCTGCCCGCCGGCGCCCCAGATGAAGCTGGCGAACGCGTTGGTGTCGTTGGTGATCGCGTCGAAGCCGGTGGTGCCCGGGTAGGCCTTCTGCAGCTTGACCGCGTCGGCCTCCAGCTGCGCCCAGGTGGTCGGCGTGCTGGTGATGCCGGCCTTCTTGAACTGGTCGGTGCGGTACCACACGGCCCGCACGCCGCCGAACCACGGCACGGCGTAGGTGGTGCCGCCCTGGGTGTCGTTGGCCAGCATGCCGGGGACGATGCCCTTAGTGCCGGACCAGCTGCTCAGGTCGCTGGTGAGCGGGGCGAGGATGCCGCTCGCGGCCTCGGTGGGCGTGTCGGTGTTACCGAGCTCGGTGATGTCCGGAATGTTCTTGCCGGAGGAAAGCGCGTTGTTCCAGTCCGTCGTCCGGTCGCTCCACGGGATCCAGTCGACGGTGACCTTGGTGTTCTTGTACTGCGGGAACTGCTGCTTGAACTGCGTGACGACGCCGTTCATCCAGGTGATCTGGGACGGGACAGAGCCGCCCATCCGCCATACGGTGAGCGTCTTGGGAGCTGACGCGCTGCGCGGACGTGCTGCTTGACGCGGTGCTTGAACCGCCAGAGCTGCATCCGGCTATGGCCAGCGCCGCCGCAGCGGCGCCCGCGACCGCGCCTAGCACGGCCGATCTCTTCCTGAGTCCCACTGCTGGCACTCCTTCTGCGAGAGTGAACTTGTGTGGTCAGACCGAACCCTTTTCCATCCTGGCGGTGCGGGCCTGGCAGAACTCGCGCACGAGGTGCAGGATCTAAGGTGTACGGCTGGTTAGTGACCCCTTGCTCTGAAACTAACTGGAAACTTTCCTATAAGATAGGTCTGTTGCCAGAACTTAACAAAGGTCGCCTACCTGCGGGGGCCATAGTCCGTGCGACCCATCGGAGGGAACGCCATGCATGAACCGTCCTTTGCCGGGACGGACGGGGAGACGGCCATCTCCCCACCGCAGTGCCAGCCCGGGGGAGCGACTCCCCGGACCCCTCCGAGAGGCCGGGCCGGGAGAGCAACCCCCCGAAACCTCCCGGAGTCCGCCGCCCGGCGACCGCGCCGGCCGGGCCTGTTTTCCGGAAGTCCGTCCCCCGGCCTATCTTGGCCGACGGGGTCGATGGCAAAATCCGAAATCGTTTGGGGTTTTGTTACGGGGACGGAGGACGTGCGATGACCATACACGCCAGCGGGGAGGTACCGCGGCAGAAGCCGGGGACGCCCAGCCTGCTACGCGAGCTGAACGACCGGGCGGCACTTGAACTGCTTCTCGCCGAGGGACCGCTCACCCGGGCGCAGCTGTCGGAGAGCACCGGAGTCTCCAAGGTCACCGTCTCCCAGATGCTCGCCCGGCTGGAAGAGCGCGGCCTGGTGATGATCGTCGGCGAGCAGGCGGGCGGCCGCGGCCCGAACGCCGCGCTCTACTCGGTCGTCCGGTCGAGCGCTTACGTCGCTGGCCTGTACGTGGAATCTGACCTGGTCAGCGCCGCTGTCGCGGACGTGACCGGGCAGCGGGTGGCAGACATCAGCGTGGATCCGAACGGCGCCGACGACCCGGTCGGAATGGTCCGGGCCGCCATCGGCCAGGCCTGCGAGAGCGCCGGCATCGACTTCTCCGCCCTGGCCGCGGTGGTCATCGGCAGCCCCGGTGTCCTCGACCCGCAGACCGGCGCGCCGCGGCTCGCGGTGAACCTGCCGACCTGGCACGAGGGCGTGCTCGACGCGCTGCGCGACGTGCTGCACATCCCGGTCGTAATCGAGAACGACGTGAACCTCGCCGCGATGGCCGAGCGCACCGGTGGGGTCGCGGCCGGGCTCGACGACTTCGCGTTCGTATGGCTCGGTACCGGACTCGGTCTCGCCACGGTCATCAACGGCCAGGTCCTGCGGGGCGTCGGGGGCGCCGCGGGCGAGATCGGCTGGATGCCCGTGCACGGCGCGCCGCTCCCCGCGGGAAACGAGCATCCAAGCAAGACGGGCCTGCAGGCCCTGGCCGGCGGCCTCGCCGTCCAGACCCTCGCGGCCGAGCACGGATTCGCCGGCGTCTGTCCGGAGGACGCGGTCACCGCCGCGCTCGCGGACCTGGCCCGCACCCCGCAGGGCGGTAACGGCTCGGCCTTCATGGACGAACTCGCGCACCGGGTCTCGATCGGCATCGCGGCCGTCTGCGTCGTCCTTGACCCCGGCCTTGTCGTGCTCGGCGGCACGGTCGGCCACGCGGGCGGCGCGGAACTCGCCGCCCGGGTGGCCGCCGAGGTGCCGCGCCTCTGCCTGGCCCGCCCCACCGTCGTCCCCACGTCCGTCTCCGGTGAGCCCGTGCTGCTCGGCGCGATGCAGGCGGCGCTCGCGCAGGCCCGCGCCCGGCTGCTCGACTCGCTCAGCGCGGTTTCCGACTAGCGCGCCTGGCCTGACCGGCCCGCCGCGACGAACGGACAAGTCCCCAGCGAAAGGACGGTACTGCCCCGCGATGAGGAGGTCCCGGTGACAAGCCAGACTCCCGCTGCCTCAACTCCCGTCATCGTTGCGGCTGAGCACGTGGTTACGCCGAGCGGCTGGCTTACCCCCGGCTGGCTCCGGATCGCCGACGGCCGTATCGAGGCGACGGGGGAGGGCGAGCCGCCTCAGGCCGCGTCGTTTTCTGCGCGGTGGGCACTGCCCGGATTCATCGACATGCACGTGCACGGCGGCGGCGGCGCCTCTTTCACCGACGGCGACGCCGCTGATGCCAGGAGCGCGGCCGCGTTCCACCGTGCGCACGGGACCACCCGCATCATCGCCAGCCTGGTCACCGCGGCCGTTGACGAGCTTGAGCACCGGGTCGTGATGCTCGCCGCCCTGGCGGACGAAGGCGTGGTCGACGGTATCCATCTGGAGGGCCCGTTCCTCTCGGCGGCCCGCTGCGGTGCCCAGAACCCGCGCTACCTGACGGTCCCTGACGTCGCCGTGTTCGAGCGGCTGCACGCCTGCGCGCGCGGCTGGCTGAAGATGATTACGATCGCCCCCGAGCTTCCCGGCGCCCTTGACGTGATCCGCGCGGCGGCTGCCGTCGGCGTTATCGCCGCCGCCGGCCATACCGACGCATCGGCGGAGGTGACCGTCGGCGCCATCGCCGCGGGCGTCAGCCATGCCACTCACCTGTTCAGCGGCATGCGCCCCTTCCTCCACCGCGATCCCGGCCCGGTCGGTGCGCTGCTCGACAGCCAGGTGACCTGCGAGGTCATCGCCGACGGCGTCCACCTGCACGACACCACGATCCGGCTGGCCGCGCGGGCGGCCGGTCCGGGCAACCTGGTCCTCGTCACCGACGCGATGGCTGCCGCGGGCATGCCCGACGGCGGCTACCGCCTAGGGCAGCTAGACGTGACGGTGACCGACGGTGTGGCCCGCCTGGCCGCTGCGCGGGCGCCCTCCGGGGGCCTGGGGGCGATCGCGGGCTCGACCGCCACGATGGATCACGTGGTCCGCTACGCGGTCACCGCCGTGGGCCTGCCCGTCCCCGAGGTCGCCGAGGCCGCCAGCACCACCCCCGCCCGCCGCCTGGGCCTGGCCGGGGAAACCGGCGCTCTCCGCCCCGGCTTGTCCGCGGACCTTGTCCTCCTCGACGGCGATTTCCGCCTCCAGACCGTCATCGCCCGGGGCGAGGCCGTCCCCGCGTAGCGGTGCGGTCCCGCAGGCAGCCGTCCTGGCGGCCCCGTGCCCCGGTGCCGTCAACCGGTCCTGTCAACACGGGGCCAGACATGTCTGTGCCCCCGCTGCGGATCTGGTTGACAGCGGGGGCACAACATCCCGGGGCGGAGGTTGGATTCAGTTCATCCCGGGGGGCTGGCGGGTTAGGCCGTCGGGCCTGAGGCGAGGGTCACGGTCGCGGTGTGCGACTGACCGCTCGCATCGGTCCAGGAAATGCTGACCTGGTCACCCGGGTGGAGGCCGATGAGGATGTCCTGGACGTCGGTCCCGGTGCTGACCGACTTGCCGTCCAGCGCGGTCACGGTGTCGCCCTCGCCGAGGCCCGCCTCGGCGACCGGGGTCCCCTGCTGGGTGCCGGCGATCTGCACGCCCTGGGTGGCGCCCTCGCCGGAGCTCGCGATCTCCAGGCCGAGGAAGGCGGTCGCGCCGATGTGCACCGTCGAGGATGCCTGGCCCGCGTCGATCTGCTTGGCGATGGACAGGGCGGTGTTGATCGGGATCGCGTAGCCCTGCGTCGTGGATCCGGTCGAACCTGACGAACCAGACGACCCGGAAGAGCCCGAGCCTGAGCCCGAGGAGCCGTTCCCGCCGTAGCTGCCGCCCCCGCCGTAACCGCCGAAGCCGCCGCCGTAACCGCCGTTCCCGCCGTTCCCGCCGAAGCCGCCGCCTCCGGATCCGCCGAGCTGGTAGTTCGTCGAGGCCGCGGTGTCCATCCCGATGACCTGACCGTGCGAGCTCACGAGCGGCCCGCCCGAGTCACCCGCCTGGATGTCCGCATTGGTCTCAAGCAGCCCGCTGAGCTGCTCAGACGACGACGAAGACTCATCGGAGGCGGTAATCGACTGGTTGAGCGCGGTGATCGACCCCGCCGCGACCGAGGGAGTGCCCCCCTTACCGCCGGCATTGCCGAGCGCCACCACGCTGTCACCGACGCCGACCGTGGAGGAATCCCCGGTTGTCGCGGTGGTCAGCCCGGACGCACCGGACAGTTGCAGCACGGCGATGTCGTGCGACTCGTCATAGCCGACCACGGTCGCCTTGTAGGTCTTGCCGTTGCCGATGTCGGTAACGCTGACCGCGGTGGCACCGTTAACCACGTGGTTGTTAGTGAGGATCTCGCCGTTGGACGTCAGCACGATGCCGGTGCCAAGCGACGTGGCGTCCTGATAGCCAAGCGTGGCCTGAACGTCCACCAGGCCCGGGTCCACCTTGCTGGCGATCTGTGACGTGGACAGAACATCCTTGGACGTCGACGTGGCCGACCCGCCCAGGGTCGACCCGTGTGACAACCCGACGGCTACCCCGGCCCCCGCTCCCGCCGCGACGATCGCCGTCGCGGCCAGCCCGAGCATCGTCCGGCCGCGGTGCCGCTTCGGCGGCTCCGGCGCCGGGTACTGTCCATACTGTCCATACGGATACTGCGCGAATGGCTCGCTCATTGGTCCTGCCACCCCGAATCCTGTTCGTGGCCTTGCTTCTAGCTACACAAGAAGAATCGGCCTCAAACCTTGGCGAACTCCGAAAAAAGGATCAGCCGGACCTCCCGTTTCCCTGAGGATTCGCTCAGGAACCTGCAGCTTCGGGTAATCCCGTGGCCCGCGATCAACCCAGGCAAGACGGGAAAGGCCAGCGGGAACCGGCCCCAGGGCAGCGGGCCGATCAACGCGAGCGCAGGCCTCCCTGAGCGTCGCCTCAAGGCCGAGGCGATCACGCGGGAGCGCCCGGCAGCGCCCGCGGGCACCGAGCCGGGCCCGCGCCGAGACCGGTTCTGAGCGCGACTTGCGCGCACCCCCGGTCCACTCCGTACAGTTATCCGCAACGAACGCGTTGCTGCGCTCCCTGGTCCGTTCGCGCTAGCCGGCCCGAGGCAAGACCCGGCACCTGAACGGCATCAACGGGCCATCTGGGAGCGGGCCCAGAGCCCGGGCAAGCAGTGCGTGTGCGTGGCGGCGCACCGACAGTCATGTCCCCGATGAGGAGTACAAGTGAGTGCAGAAACTTCCCTGGCCGAGCCTGCCGGGGACGCCGCCGCGCGGTTTCGGCGGCTGGCCGAGGATTACCTCGACGACCTGGCGCGTCGCCATCCGGACGCCGCCACCGAGCTTGGCGATCACCGCTTCGACGACCAGCTTCCCGACTGCCGCGGTGCGGCGCTTGACGACGAACGCCGCAGCCTCGACGAGTTCGCGGCCAGGCTGACCGGCATCGGCCACGCGAGCCTCGACGGGGAACTGCGCGTCGACGCGGCAATGCTCGGCAATGACGTCGCACGACGTCTGTTCGAGATCGAAGAGCTTCGCGAGCACACCTGGAACCCGCTGGTCGCCAACCCCGGGCACGCGCTGTACATGCTGCTCGCCAGGGACTACGCGCCGCTGCCGGACCGGCTGCGCTCCCTGGCCGGGCGGCTTGCGGCGGTCCCGGATGCCCTCACCGCCGCGCGGGCGGCACTCGGGCAGATGCCGAAGGTTCACCTGGAGACGGCCATCGCCCAGTTCGGCGGGACGATCGGCCTGGTGACCGAGGAAGTGAACGCCGCCCTGCGCCAGGCCGCCAACGACGGAAGCATGGCCGGGGTGATCGCCGAGGTCGAGAACGCCAGGCCCGCCGCCCTCGCGGCCCTCGCCGAGCACCGGGACTGGTTGTCGGCCCGGCTCGCCGGCGATGACCCGGCGGCGGGCGGCTCCGGCTTCGCCGACCCGCGCCTTGGCCGGGACCTCTTCGCGCGCAAGCTGTCGCTGACCCTGTCCGCCGCCGAGAGCGCCGACGCGATCCTGGACCGCGCCGAAGACGACCTGGAGCGGATCACCGATGAGATCGCCGAGGTGGCTGCCGCGCTGGGCGGCACGCCCCGCGAGGTGCTCGGCCGGCTGAGCGCGGCGGCGCCGGACGAGGCGACGATCCTGGCCTTCTGCGCCGACGCCCTCACCGCGCAGACCGCGTTCGTCCGCTCGCACGACCTGGTCACGCTCTACGACGACCCGGTCGAGATCATTGACATGCCCGAGATCAACCGGGGTATCGCGGTCGCCTACTGCGACCCGCCGGGGCCGCTCGAGCCGGCGGCGGGTGCGACGTTCATCGCGGTCTCCCCGACGCCGAAGGACTGGACCGCCGAGCGAGTCGCCTCGTTTTACCGCGAGTACAACCGGCACATGGTGCACAACCTGATGGTGCACGAGGCGATGCCCGGCCACTACCTTCAGCTCCAGCACTCGCGGCGGTTCGCCGGCGCGACCGCGCTGCGCGCGGCGCTGTGGTCCGGGCCTTTCGTCGAGGGCTGGGCGGTCTACGCGGAGGAGGTTATGGCGCGGCACGAGTACCCGGGGGAGGGTGACCCGGCCGCGGTGCGCATGCAGCAGCTCAAGTTGCAACTGCGCATGGTGATCAACGCGATCCTCGACGCCCGGGTGCACACGCGCGGGATGACCGAGGAAGCGGCGATGTCCCTCATGACCGTGCGCGGCTTCCAGGAGGAAGGCGAGGCGTCAGGCAAGTGGCGCCGCGTGCAGCTGACCTCGGCCCAGCTTTCGACCTACTACGTCGGCTACACCGAGGTGGCCGACCTGGCCGGCGACCTGCGACGGCGCGGCCTGTCCGAGCGCGCCGCCCACGACAGCATGCTCGCACACGGCTCACCGCCGGTCCGCCTGCTCCGCGAGGTGCTGTAGATCAAGGCCGAGCAGCGCGGCCGCGTTGCCGCCGGCCACCTTGGCGCGGTCCGCGGGGGCCAGCGGCAGGGCGTCCAGCAGCTCCCGGCCTCGCCGGTTGGGGCTGAACGGGTAGTCCACCGAGAAGAGCACGCGGTCCACCCCGAACACCGACAAGGCGCACTGGACCGGCGGCAGGCTGAACATGCCGCTCGTCGTTACCCATACATGCCGGAGGATATAGTCCGACATTTCCTCATCAAGCCCGGTCGCGGCCCGCGGCATCATGTCATCGACCCGGTCGAGCATGAACGGGATCATCTCCCCGCAGTGCCCGATGATCACGCGCAGCCCCGGGTGCCGCGCGAGGGTCCCCGAGGCGGCAAGCCGCAGCGCGTGCAGTCCTGCCTCGGCGTGCCAGCCCCACGCGTTGGTGGCGAGCGCCCCCGCGACGGGCGCCGCCAGCCCGCGGTAGAACACTGAGCGGACGGCCGCGGGCGGCTGTGCCGGATGCAGGTACACGGGCACGTCAAGCTCCTCGAACCGCGACAAGAGCACAGAGAACGCCGGATCGTCAAGGAACCGGTCGTTGGTCCCGAGCGTGCTGTTGATCAGTCCGCCGACGAACCCGAGCGAGCGCACGCACCGCGACAGCTCTTCCGCCGCCGCGGACGGCGACCCGGTCGGCAGCGTCGCGAAGCCCGCTAGCCGTCCGCCTGACGAGGAGGTCACCGCCGCCAGGTAGTCGTTCGCCCGCCCAGCCGCCGATACCCCGGTCGCCCCGCTCAGCCCCTGCGCCGCCGGCTGGACATGCGACAGCACCTGCACATCGATGCCCGCGGCGTCCATGTCCGCGACCCGGGCGGCACCGACGTCCCTGAGCAGCCCGTCCAGCGCCGCGCCGCCCCGCCGGGCCAGCGGTCCGGTCCCCGGTGCCGCCGCGAGTTCGCTGGTCCAGAAGTGCTCCTCAAGAGCGATCGTCCGCATGAGAGTCCATCATTCCCCTCCACCGGTGTCCGCCGTCACGGGAAGCGGGAGCGAGCCGTCGGCCGGGCCTTTCGTTAAAGTCGGCAGCCGGAACCGCGGCAGCGGCGACGGCAGCAGCAGCATCGAGCCGAAGACCCCGCCGGCCACCGCGATCCAGAGCGCGGGCCGTACGCCGACCGCGGTGCCGAGCAGCCCGCCGAGCAGTGCGCCGGCGGGCCGCGTTCCGTAGTTGATCGCCTGATAGGCCCCGGAGACCCGCGACCGCAGCATGTCGGGGATCACCACGCCGCAGATCGCGGCGATGCTGATGTCGAGCACCATGACACCGAACCCGCTGGCGAAGCAGGACGCGAACAGCATCAGCAGCATGAGCATGCGGTGGCTGGCCGAGGCGAGCGGCACCAGCGCCAGCGGCACCGTGAACACGAAACACCCCGCCACGTACACCATCCCGGCGCCGAGGCGCGAGGTCAGCCACTTGCACAGCACCGAGCCGAGTATCCCGCCGATGGCGCCCGCCCCGATGACCACGCCGAGCAGCCCGGCACTGACCCCGAGGACGCGCACCGCGTAGAGCATGAACAGCGCCTCGAACATCAGGTTGAAGAAGTTGATCACCGCGACGCCGGTTAGCGAAGCCCGGACGATCGGCGAGTTGGCGATGAACCGCAGCCCCACGGTGAGCCCGTCCCCGTCGTCCGCGGCCGGCGGTTCGACCGGGGCGATCGAGCGCAGTTGGAAGGCCGACCCGAGGAACGACAGGGCGTCCACCACCACCGCGTACGGGCCGCTCAGTGCCTGCACGAGCAGTCCGCCGACCGACGGGCCGCCGAGGAACGACAGCGCCCTGCTCGTGTAGATGAGCGACTGCCCGTCGACGTACTCGTGGGGTTCCACGATCGACACGAACAGCGTCCCGTCGGACACGGTGAACAGCACGGAGAGCGCCCCGCCGACGAACGTCACCACGCACATCTGCGCGAGCGTCAGAATGTGGAACGCATAGCAGAGCGGGATCGTCGCGAACGCCGCGGCGCGGCCCAGGTCGGCGAGGATCATCGCGTTGCGCCGCCTGCCCCGCCGGTCGAGCCAGGCCCCGGCGTGCAGCCCGAACAGCAGGCTCGGCAGCCACTCAAGCGCGGTGAGGTAGCCCATCTCATAGGGCTTGGCGTGGAGCACGAGGACGGCAGTGAGCGGGACCGCCACCGACGAAACCTGATCGCCGAACATCGATACCGTTGACGCGCCCCAGTATCGCCGGAACACCCGGTTCCGCAGCAAAGGCGGTACCAGATCGCGGCCGTCCGCCCCTGCTTTCATCGCCATCAAAGCGTAAGTGCTGAACCGGGACAATGCACGTGTTGGGTCGCATCTCGCCCAGCGAAATGTTCCTCTTTCCGGCTCTTCGCGAAGAAACGGTCATCCCGAACGATTGCGGCTGACTCCGGTCGCCAACCATGAACCCCCGGGGTGCCGGGGCCTACCAGGGTGCCCGCCAGGCTCGCTGCCTGCTCTGGATACATCTGTTCAACCGCGACGAGGCTACGAATGTTCAACCGCGACGAGGCTACGAAACCGGATATGCCGGGCATGTGGGTGCTGCGGAGTCGGTGTGCCTTGTCCCATACGTCACGCGGCGCCTGACGACTGCGCTGCTGCTCGCTAACCGGCCCCGTTACTCGCCAACCGGCTCCGCGGTCTGCGCACTCCCGGTGACCGGAGCGATGACGGGCCACTCCCGCTGCTCAACGAACGCCTCCCGGGCGGCCATGAACAGCATGTACGGGATCAGATCGACCGAGCGGCGGAGAAACCAGCGGGTGCCCTTCGTCGCCATCCACAGCATGTCCTCGCGGTGCGTGGGCCCAGGACCAGTCGGCTCGCTCCCCGGCCGCTCGGCGACCGGAACGCCGGCCGCTTCGAGCAGGTCCCAGAGCCGGCCCGCGATCAGCCGGTGCCCGCGCTCGTTGGGATGCAGCCGGTCCACCGACCAGTTGCGCCGGTCGTAGGTCTCCGGGTCGGTCGAGGCGTCCCAGTGGACGGTCCCGTAGTGCGCGGCGATCCGGTCAAGCTCGGCGTTGACCGCCCGCATCCG
The DNA here is from genome assembly GCA_963785645.1 of uncultured Actinomycetota bacterium. Lineage (GTDB taxonomy): Bacteria > Actinomycetota > Actinomycetes > Streptosporangiales > Streptosporangiaceae > Trebonia. The sequence goes on along the minus strand of CAWAWG010000005.1, from coordinate 503,779 downwards.
GCGTGACAGCGGCCGCGCCAGTCCTGACGGCAGCCCGAACATCTGCGCCGGGTCCGGCAGCCGCATCGTGATCACGGTCGCGCCGCCGGCGGTCAGCGCGGCGACCGTACGCGCGGTTGCCTGACCGGTCCGCACTGGATCGAACCCAGCCCGCAGCGTGTCGTTGATCCCGACGACGACGCTGGCGACGTGCGGCCGCAGCAGCAGCGCGTTCGGGAGCTGGTCCCGCTCGACGTGCTTGGCCTGCGCGCCGTTCGAGGCGAGATTGTGTAGCTCCGGTTTGGGCAGCCCGGCGGCGAGGAAGGAAGCCCAGCCGCGCCAGCCGCCGCCGGGTGCCGGGTCGCCCATGCCGAGGGTGATCGAATCACCGAGCGTCACGATTCGCGTCATCTTTGCCTGCCTAATCAGACGGGGAACGTGCATCCCGGGTCTGTCCCGGGGGCCTGCCGCGTGCCCGGCACTGTGCCGTTGGACGCGCATCGGAGGGGTGCGGGGGTTGTCGCGGTTTTGTCGTCGGGCGCGCAAGCCCGGACATCGGGGGGTACGGGAGGGCGTCCCCTCGGGTGGCCACAGCTAGGCCGCCAGGCGGGCGGGCAGTGCATCCGCGTCGATGACCGCCGCGTAGTGAGCGAGGAGTTCGTCGGTGAGCGCGGACCAGGTGCGGCCGAGTACGCGCCGCCGGGCCGCCGCGCCGAGGCTGGCGCGCAGTGCCGGATCGCCGGTCAGCTTGCCTACCGCCGCCGCGAGCGCATCCGGGTCGCCTGGGGGCACCAGGTACCCGGTCTCGCCGTCTTCGATCAGGTCGAGCGGCCCGCCCGAGGCGGGGGCAACGACCGGCAGGCCGCTCGCGGACGCCTCCTGTATCGTCTGCCCGAACGTCTCGAATGGGCCGGTATGTACGAAAACGTCAAGCGAGGCGTAGATCCGCGCCAGGTCCGCGCCGTACCGCATGCCGAGGAATGCCGCCGACGGCAGCGCGGTGCGCAGTTCCTCCTCCATCGGGCCGCCGCCGGTCACCGCGAGCTTCACTCCCGGCTGGGCGGCCACCGCGGCCAGCAGGTCGACCCGCTTTTCTATCGCGAGCCGTCCTACGTAGCCGACGATGACCTCGCCGTCCGGCGCGATCTCCGCGCGCAGCCGGTCGTCCCGCTCGGCCGGACGGAACCGCTCGGTGTCCACGCCGCGGCCCCACAGCCGGATCCGCTCAAGTCCGTGGGCATCCAGCTCGGCGGCGGTCATGCTGGACGGGGCGAGTGTCCGGCCCGCGGTGTTGTGGATGTCGCGCAGCCAGTGCCAGGCGAATGCCTCCGTCGCCCGGCCGAGGTGGTAGGCGCGGGCGTAGCTGGGCAGGTCGGTCTGGTAGACGGCGACCGTCGGCAGATGCTCGGCCCGGGCGACGCGGGTACCCCACGCGCCGAGCGCGACCGGGCTGGCCAGGTGAACGATGTCGGTCCGGTGCCGCACGATAGCCTTGCGCGTCGCCGGCGTCGGCAGGCCAAGTCGGAAGGACGGGTAGCCGGGAAGGGGAACGGACGGCACCCGTTCCACCGGGTAGGGGAGTTGGCTGTCGGCCTGGGCGGCACCGCGCCCGGACTCCGGCGCGATGACCAGCGGGTGATGGCCCTTGCGGACGAGGTTTTCGGCCACACGCACTACGCAGTGTGCGACGCCATTAACGTCAGGCGGGAACGACTCCGTAATGATCGCGATCCTCATGCCCCCAAGATCGCCATAATGCGTTCGAATTCAGCCACGACGCCGTTAAACCGAAACGAACGATCGATGAAGGTTGATAATTTGCCCGTCCGGAATGAGAATCCCAATAATCTATCGCGCTTCCCCTTTCCCAGGGGGATACCTCAAGCATCCGCTGACGTACTCGTCCGGCCGGGCGGAAGAACGAGCGGCGTGCCGGTGTTGCCCACAGGCGTGGCTGATGCAAACCTTCCCCTGACCCTCGCAGTGTCCCGCTCGGCGTGCTCGACCTGGCCCCCGTCCCTGATGGCTCGACCGCAGGCGACGCACTGAGAGCCACGATCGACCTGGCGAAAAGGACCGAAGACCTCGGCTACACCCGGTTCTGGGTCGCTGAGCACCACGGCATGCCAGGCGTCGCGAGTTCCTCGCCGCCGGTCCTGATCGGTCACATCGCCGACGCCACGCGGACCATACGGGTCGGCTCCGGCGGCGTCATGCTGCCGAACCACTCCTCGCTCGTGGTGGCCGAGCAGTTCGGCATGCTTGAGGCCCTGCACCCGGGCCGCATCGACCTCGGCATCGGCCGCGCCCCAGGCACCGACCAGGCGACGGCGCAGGCGCTGCGCCACGGCGAGCCGACCGACGACTTCCCGCGCCAGCTCACCGACCTGCTGGGCTTCTTCACCGGCCAGTGGCCGGAGAACCACCCGTACCGGAAGGTCCACGCGATTCCCGGCGAGGGCGAACGGCCCGGACCTGTGGCTGCTCGGCTCAAGCGGCTACAGCGCCCAGGTGGCCGGCGCGCTCGGCATCCCGTTCGCGTTCGCGCACCATTTCATGCCGCAGAACACGCTCCCGGCCCTCGACCTTTACCGGAAGTCGTTCCGCCCTTCGGCGGCCCTCAGCGAAGCCGTACAGCATGATCGCGGCGGGCGTGATCTGCGCCGACACCGACGAGCGGGCGAGGTTCCTGGCGGGCGCGTCCGCCCTGTCGTTCCTCAAGCTGCGCACCGGCCGCCCGGGCAAGGTGCCGACCCCGGAGGAGGCTGCCTCCTACCCGTACTCCGACCTGGAGAAGGCCTTCGTCAAGGACCGCCAGTCCACCCAGCACATCGGTTCCCCCGACACGGTGATCGAAGGCCTGACGACCTCATCAAGCGAGACCGGAGTCGACGAACTGATGATCATCACCCAGACTCACAACCCGGCCGACCGCCTCCATTCCTTCGAACTGGTAGCGGCAGCCGCCCGCGCCCGCTAAGACCGGAACAGTAACCACCTGGGCACCTCAAGATCGCTCAAATGGGATGCCCAGGAATTCAGCAGGCCTCGGAGTCGGAACCGCAGATGATCACGGTGTCCGCCGCCAAATCCTTGGACAGTCGCGCGTTGAACACGGTCGGCCCGAGAACCGCGCGCTGGTCAGTCGGTATGTCCACTCCCATGAGGTCGCGCAGAATCTCCGCGCCAAACTCAGGGCGTGTCTTGAACAGTTTGTTGATGGTGTCGTGCCAGAGCGAAGGCATGGCAAAACCGTATCACACAAATAATCTATCCAGTTTCATTATAGCGTCATTTAATCGAACTGGCAAGCGGTTGCCAATTGACCTGAGGTGCCGGTTCTGCGTGGAACATTGAGTTTGCGGCGTTATGACCCGGGTAGTCGCACGGCCCCGATGAAGCGCCAGCGCGCACGACCGCGGAGGGCCGACGTGAGCCAGCCGAGCGAACCTTCCGAGAAGGCCGATGCGGGCGACGACAGGCGGCTCGCCCTGGTCGCCGCCGCGCAGCGGCAGTGGATCGACGGGCTGACCGACCTCGGCGGCCGCAACACGCTCCTGTACTACAAGGACCGCAAGGCGGGCACGCTCGACCTGGCGGACGCCGACCCGGACGCCGTCGAGCGTTTCGAGAAGACCGGGCATATCAGGCTGACCAAGTTGTTCCCCGGCGACCCGGACATCCGGGCCGATGCCATCCGCCGGATGCAGACGATCTACCGGAAGGCGCGCGAGCTTCAGGAGGAACGCGGCATCAAGGCCGGCTACCTGGCCACCGGCCTGGCGCGCTGGGACGAGCTCTTCCTCGAGCCCGCCGCCCCGGTCTTGCTCCGCCCGCTGACGATCGCCCCGACGCGAGCCAGGTACGACGACTTCGACCTTACGCTCGACGACGACACCGAGGTCAACCCCGTTCTCCTGCACAAGCTGGCCACGGTGTTCGGTGCGGGGATCGACAACCCAGATCCCGACCGGATCGTCGGCCAGCTGGCCAAGGCAGCCCGCGATGCCGAGATCCCCGGCTTCAGCATCGACAAGCGCAAGGTGGTCGGCACGTTCACGTACGCCAAGCTGCCCATGGTCCGCGACCTTGAGGCGGCGGGCGACCTGCTGGCCGACAGCGACCTGGTGGCGGCGATCGCCGGCGACCCGCAGGCTCAGCAGGCGGTTGCCGCTCCCGATGCCGCTCAGGACGTCACCGCGCCCGGCCTGGACGAGACCGGAATGCCGCGGACCGACCCGCCGTCCCCGGCCGACCGCCCTGATCCGGTGGCCGACTACTCCATCCTCGACGCCGACTCCTCGCAGCGCGCCGCGATCGACGCCGTGCTGGCCGGGCACAGCCTCGTCATCCACGGACCTCCGGGCACCGGCAAGTCGCAGACGATCGCCAACCTGATCGCGGCAATGGTCGCCCGGGGGCGGAAGGTGCTGTTCGTCGCGGAGAAGCGCGCCGCGATCGACGCCGTGCTCTCCCGGCTCTCCGCCGTCGGCCTGGCCGACCTGGTGCTCGACATCCACGAGGGCGCCCGTGACCGGCAGCGGATCGCTGCCGGCCTCGGCGCGACCCTCGACCAGGCGGCCCGCGCGGCCGACCCGGACACGTCCGGGCTGCATCGCAGGCTCAGCGACCGGCAGCGACGGCTCGCCCGGCACGCGGCCGCCCTGCACCGGGCGCACGAGCCGTGGCGGCTGTCGGCCTACCAGGTGCAGTCGGCCCTGCTCGGCGTTCCGGAGCGGGCCCGCGTCGCCACCCGCCTCGCCGCACCCGAGCTGATCACCACCGAGTTGGCCGAGCGGCTCCGCGACGAACTCCGGGAGTTCACCCGCCTTGACGGCTTCGAGTTCCGTCCCGGCGCCACCCCCTGGTTCGGCGCACCGCTGCGCACCCGCGAGCAGGTCCGCGACGCGATGGACCTCGCGGTGACGCTCGGCACCAGGACACTGCCGGATACGGCAGCCCGGCTGGCCGCCGCCTGCCGGGAGGTGGGCCTGCCGTCCGCCGAACTCATCTCCAGTCATCCCGGACGCGTGCGGCTGACCGCGATATTCGCCCGAATTGACGACCTTGAGAAGGGGAAGCACAGCTTCCTTGAACGCAGGACCCTGCGCAGGCAGGCCCGCGACGAGTGGCAGGCGCTTCCCGGCACTGCCCCGGACAGCGAGCCGCGGCTGCCGAAGGACTACCCGGCTCTTGTCCTGACGTGGCAGGAGTGCACCCGTCAACTGACGGAACTCGCCGCGCTCGCTCCCATGGCGGGCGTGGGCACCGACCCGGACGCCGCCGTCGCCGCCCTGGCGGCCGACCAGGAGACCCCGTGGCGGCTGCCCAGACTCTACGAACTCGCCGGTCACTTCTCCGGGCTCGGCCTAGGCCCGCTCCTCGACGAGATCGCCCCGCTGGCCACCGGGGCCACCGTGCCAGCCAGATCGGATGGGCCAGCCAGATCGGATGGGCCAGCCAGATCGGATGGGACAGCCACGCCGGATCGGCCAGCCACGTCCGAGCTTCGCGCTCCCGACCTCGTCGTGACCGCCTTCGACTGGGCGTGGTACCGGGCGATCCTCGACCAGATCCGGGTCCGTGACGCGGACTACGCGGCCGAAGAGAGCGGCGCCCTCGACGAGCTCGCCAGTGACTTCCGCCGCTACGACGCCGAGCATCTGGCCGCCAACCGGGCTCGGGTTCGCGGCGCATGGGCTCGGCGGCTGCGCGAGACGGTCGACCAGCATCCGCTCCAGGCTAGGGTGATCCGCAAGCAGGCGGCGCTGCGGCGCGGCCACCTGCCGCTGCGGCGGCTGCTCGACCAGGCGGGCGACGTGCTGTTCGCGCTGAAGCCGTGCTGGGCGATGTCACCGCTGATGGTCAGCCAGGTCCTGCCGCTCGCCCGCCTCTTCGACCTGGTGATCTTCGACGAGGCCAGTCAGGTGGTGCCCGCCGACGCGATCGGCTCGATGATCAGGGCACACCAGGTAGTAGTGGCGGGCGACGACAGGCAGCTGCCGCCGACCAGTTTCTTCCATCAGATCGACCCGGGCGACCCCGGTGACGACGACGACCCGGACGAAGGTCTCGTCTCACTGCGCGCCGGGTTCGAGTCGGTGCTTGACGCGCTCCGCCCGCTGCTGCCGACCTGTCCGCTGACCTGGCACTACCGAAGCCGTGACGAGCGCCTCGTGGCGTTCTCCAACGAGCGGATCTACGGCGGCGCGCTGACCACCTTCCCCGGAGTGGCACGCGACGACGTGCTCCGCCACGTGGTCGTTGGACAGGACGGAGCAGGCGACACGGTTGCCGGGCCCGGCGCAGCCGGTGACAGTGCAGCCGCCGACGGCGTGTCGGCCGAGATCGCCGAGGTGGTCCGGCTCATACTCGACCACGCGAGGAGCAGGCCGGGCGAGTCACTCGGGGTGATCGCCCTCGGGGTCAAGCACGCGGAGCGCGTCGATGCCGCGCTGCGGGCCGTTCTCACGGCCATCGCCCGGGCACCCAGCGCCACCGCGGTTATCTCCCGGGGGGACAGCCTCCAAGCACGGGGGGCTCCCGCCCCCCGTCCCCCTGGCCCCCGTACCCCCCGGTGTCGGGCACCTCCGGGAAGGGCGACCGTTCGTCCGCACCGGCAGACATCTCCGGGAAGGGCAACCGTCCGTTCGCACCGACGGGCACCTCCGGGAAGGACGCTCCAGGGTCGCGCTCTGGGGCACCGCTGGTCGGCGACCGGGACCTGGAGGCTTTCTTCGCGGAAGACGTGCCAGAGCCGTTTTTCGTCAAGAACCTGGAACGGGTGCAGGGTGACGAGCGGGACGCGATCATCATCTCCGTCGGCTACGGCAAGCACCCGGACGGGCGCATGAGGTATCAGTGGGGTCCGCTGCTACGCGACGGCGGCGAGCGACGGCTGAACGTCGCCGCGACCCGCGCGCGCCGGCGTCTCACCGTGGTCAGCTCGTTCTCAAGCCACGACGTCGACCCGTCCAGGCTCACCGCTCCCGGTGCCCGGCTGCTGGCGGAGTACCTGGAGTACGCGCGGGCCGGCGGCGTTCCCGTCGCACCGGAGCCGGCGTCTGCCGCGAGCAACGCCCGTGGCGGCTGGCAGCCGCCGGAAGGCTCGGCCGGCGACGCCGGCGCCTTCCAATCCGATGTGGCCGCCAGGCTCGCGGAGCTGGGCATCACGGTCGCTCCGCAGTACGGCGTCGGCGGCTACCGGGTCGACTTCGCCGCGGCGCACCCGGACGACCCGTCGCGGATGATCCTCGCCATCGAGGCCGACGGCGCCGGCTACCGCGATTCAGGGAGCGTGCGCGACCGGGACCGGCTGCGCAAAGAGCACCTGGAGCGTCTCGGCTGGCGAGTCCACCGGCTGTGGTCCACCGCCTGGTTCACCGACCCGGCGGGAGAACTGGCCAAGCTCCGCACCGCGTTCGACTCCGCGGTCAGTGCCGCCCCTTCTCCTCCAGCGCCAGCACAGGCCCCGCCCCGCACCGAGACGCGGTCAGGCGCGGCCGAGACCCCGGCTGCGGAGACCGACGCGCAGACTGTTCCGGCCTCCCAGCCATCGTCGTCCGAGCCCGAGTACCCCGAGCCCCAGTACGAGTACGCGGCGTCCTCCCCGGCCTGCCCGCCGCCGCCCGAGGAATCGAGTCAGGCTCGGGAGCCGTCTCCGCCGGGGCGGGAGTCCCGGGTCGAGCAGGAGCCTTGGCGTCCGATAGCGGCCCGCGTGGTGCGTGTGATTCCGCTGGGACCCGGCGAACGACCGCCGCTGAGCGCGCCGGCCGCTCGGGCGCTCCCCGCGGCCAGGCACGACGGGTCCGGCCGCGCTCCCGCCTGGTTCAGCGCCGGATAGCGGTGAAACCGGCGCCCCCCTCACCCGCGAGCACTGACCGGCCGCCCTGTCCTGGTGCGGTCGGGGACCGCACCAGGACTAGACAACGCAGGACTAGACAAAGCCAGGCGCCGTCGTCGGACTTGGCCGGGGCCAGAGGCCGCCTGCACGCCAGCCGGACGGCTATGCGCCGTGCTTGGCCGGAATTTCGCCATCGCCCTTCGCCCGTGCGACGCGACGCTTCCTGACCACCTCGCGGATCACCGGCAGCCCGGCGAAGTAGGTCCCGACGAGCGAGCTGCCGCCGATCCCGACATCCACCGAGATGCGGCCCTCCTTCGCCCAGTAGACGTCCTTCAAGTCGAGCAGCAGCGCGAACTCGTCCACGATCAGGGCGAGGCCGGTCCCGTAGACGAGTGCCGTGGCCGGGTGGCGGCGCAGCTTCTCATCGCCCCTGACGGCGACCGCGCCCACCCCGGTTAGCATGCCGATCCCCCACATGTAGTGGTGCAGGTGCTCGCCGCCGACGCTGAGGTTCTTGAACGGCCCCTTTCCTGCCCTGATGGCGTGCGTGATACCGCGCACGGCGCTGAAGGTTCCCGTGAAAGCCAGCCAGCTGATCAGCGCCGACTGCTGCCCGGCGTCAAGTTCGCTGCCAAACGCGTCGCGGACATCCGCGATCACTGATCGTGTCCCCATGCCGGGGGAGTACCCCGATGGCGGAGCTGTATCTCCCCCGGGGGAAAATCGCAGTATTTCCCCCGGGGGAAAATCCCCCCGGTGACCCCCCTGCGCACGGGGGAGTCCCTCCCCCGTATCCCCCTCGCCGGGGCGGAGCCCCGGGACGGCGCCTGCGGCGCCGGGTACGTGTCCGGTTGGTTGCGGTTGCTGGTTCGCTGTCGGCCCGGGTGATCTTCGCGGCGGGTGGGGGAGTCCCTCCCCCAAAGCAAAGGGAGCCCCTCCACTAGCCTTCATATCCCCTCGCCGGGCGGTGCCCGGGTCGGTCCCTACGGCACCGAGTGCCTTTCCAGTAGTTACCGTTGCTGGTCCGCTGACTCAGTGGTGGCTGTTGTTGGCCTGCTGACCAGTAGTTGCCCTTTGTGGTTCGCTTGCCGGTTCGGATTTTGCCCGGGTCGGCGCCTGCGGCGCCGGGTACGTCTCCGGTGGTCTCCGTCGTTGGTCCGCTGTTCCCGATGACCCTTGACCGCAGGGCAAACCACTCCCGCACCTCCGGCATATGGGGCTTCGCCGCGCCATGGCTGAGGTCCAACCCCGTTGCCGGTGGTTGCCGTGGAAGCAGGGGATGCGTAACCCGCAACGCCGGGCGCTGTGGCTAGGCTAAGGCCGGGTAATTGCCGTCATCGGCGCTGGGTCAGCAGGCGGGCGAGCACGCGCCAGCCGAGCAGGAACAGGCACAGGAACGCCAGCGCGACGAAGATGAACGCGATATCCGTCCCCTGTCCGGAGACGACCCGAAGTATCATCCCGAACGCCACGGTGCACAGCCAGATAGCGAGTCCGGTGGGGTTCAGCGCCAAGGGGCGGCGCCAGGCGCGGGACGCGGCCCAGCCTACGGCGAGGCCGCACAGGAACGGCCAGGAGGTCGACGCTATCCCTGCGAGGGATTCGCCCTTGACGTGGCTGGCCCGCCCGATGACCACGAAGATCACCACCAGGCACACATCAAGAACTGCCGCAACCCTCGCCCACCGCATGCGCGGAAGTCTAGCCGTGTGGTTTGCGCTATTCAGGGGCGCGCATGGACGTTCTTTTATTTTATTTTCAGCTAACCGGGTGATTATGGGGGCATGGGTACCTGGGTGGTCCGCATCCCCCTCCCTGGTGATGCGGACGGCAAGGACGCCGGACCCCGGCTCGCGGTCAAGGACTGCATCGACATGGCGGGGCTGCCGACCACGGCGGGATGCCCGGTCGTCGCCGAGATGGCCGAGCGGGCCCAGGCCGACGCGGCGGTCGTGGCGTCCGCCCGCGAGGGCGGCGCCCGGATCGTCGGCAAGACCACGCTCACCGAGCTGCGGTGGTCGGTGAGCGGGATCAACCACTGGGCGGGCACGCCAGTCAACCCGCGTGATGCCAGACGGCTGCCCGGCGGGTCCTCAACCGGATCAGCGGTGGCGGTTGCCACGGGAGAGGCGGACGTGGCGTTCGGGACCGATACCGGCGGGTCCGTCCGGATTCCCTCGGCCTGCTGCGGCGTGGTCGGCCTGAAGACAACGAACGGCCGGGTCCCGGTGAAGGGCGTCTATCCCCTGGCGCCGTCCCTGGACACGGTGGGGCCGCTCGGCGCGGACGTCGGCGCGGTCGAACTCGGCATGCGGCTGATTGAGCCCGCGTTTCGGGTACCCGACGAGCCCGGCCCGCTTGTTGCCGGACGGATCGCGGTGCCTGACTCCTTCGGCGGGGCCGACGCGGCGGTCGAGGAGGCGGTTGACCGGGCCCTCGATGCGGCCGGGGTTGCGGTGACGCGAGTGCCCGCGTGGGCCGACACGGCGTTTAGCGCCGCCGGGGTGATCATCGACGCCGAGGGATTCAGGTCTAACGCCTACCTCATGCCGTACCTGAGCCAGCTGAGCCCCCATGTGCGGCGCAATCTGGAACGCGGCGCCCGGCTTACGCCCGCCGACCGGCTGGCGGCGGAGCGGACCAGGACGACGGTGCGGGCTACCTTCGAGGCACTGCTCAACGACTTCCCGGTGCTCGTCCTTCCCACGCTGCTCGGCCAGCCGCCGCTTCTCGGCGAGCACGGCTTCCCGCTCACCGCGTTGACCTCACCGGTCAACCTGGCCGGCCTGCCGGCGCTGGCGCTGCCCGTGCCCGCACCGGACGGGAAGATAGCCTCCATGCAAGTGATCGGGACAACCGAGGAGCGGGTGCTCGCGTTCGGACGGGTGATAGAGGCCGCCGTCCGAGCTTGACCGGATAAGGCCGCTCGCCCGTGCGGGTCTGATGCAACCGCGCCTCCTGTCGGCCTGAGGTCCATTCCCTGGCTGTCGGCACCCTGCGCTCTGCCCGTATCCGGCTGGCCACGGGCAGCGGGAGACCGCCGATCGATGATACGGGATACAAAGTGCCCCCGGAGGGGCCCGAACTCTCCCGCGTCTGCTGTGGCGCCGCCGGAATTGGCCAGCCCCGCGGTCTGTGCCGAGGCGGCGTGCCCGGGTACCGGTGTCGTCCGTGCACCAGGCACCGGCCGACCATCTGCGCTCAGCCGAAGGTAAACGCCTAGCCGCCGGAGCCGCCCGCACGGAAACCTTCCGCGGCGACGTAACCGGGCTCGTTCCGCAGGTGACAGCAATTCACAGCTCAGAGCCGCCCCGGAGCTTTGGTTCGTCCGGGCGGACCTGTTAGGTTCGCGTTTCTGCCATCGGTCCGTCGTGACGTGCCTCAGGGGCTAGGGGTTGTCCACCAAATGATAACAATTCACGGCCATAAGCCACCGTGCAACTTTGGTCGAACCAGCGGAGAAGTTCCCCGGGATTGCTCGTCCGTGTGTGGCTGGCCGATAAAATGGCGTTCTTTGATGTCTGAGAGACAGGGGCGACCTGCCTGGAGATGTCCGATATCGGGGGTACGGGGGGTCGCCCCCCGGGAGAAGACAGCGCTGCTGGTCAACGCGGACTTCGTCCAGACTCCCGTCATCGCGCCGTCAGCCGCTGCTACGCTTCCGGTCACACTAGTCATGCGCACGGGGGTTATGACAGTTGATTTGTTCGATGGGTTCTGAGCGGCAAATGCATGTTCTAGATAGTAGGTTTGTCCTGTGAGCCTACCGGTGCGGGTGCGGCTGCGGGCAGGTGTGACCGGCGGCGGCCACCGGATCAGCGCGCCTGGCCAGGCGGCTCAGGACCGTTCGGGACGGTCGGCGACACAGGACCATGTCCTGCTAGCTCAGTAGGAACGGTTGAGTCATGCGTTTTGAGTACGATGCGGCCCACGGGGGCGGCTCACGGGTAACGCTGCGCGGCTCCTACGGGCTGTTCATCGGCGGCTCGTTCGTGGCTGGCTCCTCGGTGTTCAAGACGATCTCGCCTGCCACCGAGGAAGTTCTCGCCGAGGTGACGCACGGGACGACAGAGGATGTCGACCGCGCCGTCGCCGCTGCTCGTCATGCCTACGAGCGGGTGTGGTCGATGATGCCCGGCCGGGAACGGGCCAGGTACCTGCTGCGAATCGCGCGCCTGATGCAGGAGCGCGCGGCTGACCTCGCGATCCTCGAATCGCTCGACAGCGGCAAGCCGATCAGGCAGACGCGCGGCGTGGACCTGCCGCTCGCGACGGCCCATTTCTTCTACCACGCGGGCTGGGCGGACAAGCTGGCCTACGCCGGATTCGGCTCGCCGACGGCCGCACCAGTGCGGCCACTCGGCGTCGTCGGCCAGGTCATCGGCTGGAGTTCGCCGCTGCTCATGCTGGCGTGGAAGATCGCCCCGGCCCTGGCTTGCGGGAACACCGTTGTCCTCAAGCCGGCCGAGACCACGCCGCTGACCGCTCTGGCCTTCGCGGAGATTTGCGCCGACGCGGGCCTGCCGCCGGGCGTGGTCAACATCGTGACCGGTGACGGGCTGGCCGGCCAGCTCGTGGCCGGTCACCCCGGGATCGACAAGGTGGCGTTCACCGGTTCCCCCGAGGTCGGGAGGGAAATCGCAAAATCCGCCGCGCTGTGGGGCAAGCGCCTCACGCTCGAGCTCGGTGGCACATCGGCGAACATCGTCTGCGCGGACGCCGACATCGAGGCGGCGGCGCAGGGGATCGTGGAGGGCGTCTTCGTCCGCCAGGGCCACGCCTGCTGCGCCAGCTCCCGGGTGTTTGTCCAGGAGACGGTGCTCGACGACCTGGTGACCGCGGTCAGGCGCCGGATGACCGCACTGCGCTCCGGCGACCCCCTGGATGAGAGCACCGACATCGGCGCGGTCAACTCCCAGGACCAGCTGGACGAGATCACCCAACTTGCCCGCTCCGGTGAGGCGGAAGGCGCGATGCGCTGGTCGGCGCCGCACCTGCCACCAGACCGGGGATTCTGGTTTCCGCCGACGATGTTCACCACGGTGTCCGAGGAGCACCGCATCGCCAAGGAGGAGCTTTCCTGGCCGGTGCTCACCGTGTCGTCCTTCGCCACGCCGGATGAGGTGGTCGGGCGGACGAACAGCTCCCGGTACGGGCTGTCGGCCGGGGTGTGGACGCGGCAGGGCGCGCTCGGCGCGCGGCTGGCGGCGCGTCTGCGGGCGGGCGTGGTCTGGGTGAACTCGTTCGGTCGGCTGGACCCGGGTGCGCCCTTCGGCGGCTTCCAGGAGTCCGGACTCGGCCGCGAGGGCGGCAGGCACGGCCTTGAGGCCTACCTCGACCTTCCCGGCAGCGGGGGCCCCGATGTCTGACATAACCGATATACCGGAAATGCCGTCTTCGGGCGCTCCGCCGCGGGCGCCAAGCCGTCCGCGGGCCGTCCCGCGCACGACGCACCGGCTCTACATCGGCGGCGTCTTCCCGCGGGCGGCCAGCGGCCGCACATTTGACGTGCACGGGCCAGACGGTACCTTCCTCGCCAGTGCCGCGCTCGCGGCGGGCAAGGACGCCCGTGACGCCGTGGTGGCGGCCCGCGCCGCGTTCCCCGCGTGGTCGGCCGCGGCGGGCTACGACCGGGGCCAGGCGCTCTACCGGATCGCCGAGGTCATGGAAGGGCACCGGGCCCAGGTCGCGGCTCAGGTCCGCCGGTCCACCGGCGGCTCACCGGACGCCGCCTACGCCGAGGTGGACGCGGCGGTGGACCGCTGGACGTGGTACGCCGGCTGGGCCGACAAGATCACCCAGGTGCGCGGCACCGTCAACCCGGTGGCTGGGTCATTCGGCACCATCTCGCTCCCGGAGCCGGTCGGCGTGACGGCTGTACTCGCCCCACAGGACAGCGCTCTGCTCGGCCTGGTCAGCGTGCTCGCGCCGGTGATTGTGAGCGGCAATACGGCCGTCCTGGTCGCCAGCGAGCGCTACCCGTTGCTCGCGGTCGCCTTCGCCGAGGCCCTAGCCGCCGCCGCGCTGCCCGCGGGGGTGGTGAACGTGCTCACCGGCGAGGTGGCCGAGGTTTCGCCCTGGCTGGCCGCCCACCAGGACGTGAACGCGATCGACCTCGCCGGCGCTCCGGGCGCGCTCGCCGACGACCTCGCCGTGGCCGCGGCCGGCAACCTGAAGCGAGTGGTCCGCCTCGCCAACCCCGACTGGAGCGTCGAGCCGGGCCTTGAGCGTATGTTCGCGACCCTGGAGACCAAGACCGTCTGGCATCCCCTGGGCAGCTAGCGCCGGGCAGCCGGGCGGCCGTATCTCAGCCGAGCTCGGGGATAATCTCCGCCGCGATCTGCTCCATGTGCTCGGTCAGGTCGAACAGCGGCGTGAAAAGGATCATCTCCGCTCCCGCGTCGATCACCGCGCGGGCCGCGGCCACGCAGTCGGCCACCGTGCCCGCTACCGCGGCCGCCTCGATACCGGGGACCCGCTGTCCGTACACGCTGGCGAGTGACGCGTTCACCCGCTCGCGTACCGGTGCACCGCCGCGGGAGTCGATCGCGATGTAGAGCCGCTTCGCGAGCGGGAACTCGCCGGGCCCGAAGCCGACGGAACGCCCCGAGGACGCCAGGACGTCGCGTACCACGGCCACCTGCGAGGCGAACGCCGCGGTCGTCGATGACCCCGCGCCGAAGAAGCCGTCGCACAGCCGCACCCCGCGCCGGACGGCAGACTCGGCCGACCCGCCGAACCACAGCCTTGGATAAGGCTTCTGGAATGGCTTCGGCTCGATCTGGGTGCCGGAGAGCTGGGAGAACTCGCCGTTGAAGGTCACCGACGGCGACGTCCACAGTTCCTTCATCAGCGCGAGCCCCTCGGTGAAGCGCGCCACGTACCGGTCAGCCGAGAACCCGAACGCGCCCAGCGGGCGCCCCGGCCCGCCGGACCCGACCCCGACCTCCACCCGGCCGCCGGATATCTGGTCGAGCGAGGCGATCGACTTGGCCAGGTGCACCGGGCTGTGCAGCGTCGTCACGAAGACCGTGCAGCCGAGGCGCAGCGACGTGGTGCACGCCGCCGCATAGGTCATGACCTCAAGCGGTGCCAGCTGGGGAGACGGGCCGAGCAGCGTCTCCTGCGCCCAGGCGCTCTCGTAGACGCCGAGCTCCTCCACCCGTGCGAAGTAGGACCGGAAGTCATCAGGGGAGAACGAGCCGTCTGCGTACAGCTGCGGAATGGCGATCGCGAACCTCATGTCGGCATCGTAAGCCGCCCACCACGCAGCGAAGCCGCGTTTCTGGCCCGTTTCCCAGAGGTTGCCGCTCCGCATGTGGCATCCGATGCGATGGCGCTCTTTGCCATCGACCCCGGATCGTTCGGACAAGGGGTTGTCGATTGCTCCCCGGGGGTTGTCGGTCCGTGTGTGGCGGCCGGCATGGTGCGTTTCCGCCGTCGGCCTGGCTCGTGTGGCGATGCACCGTTGGATTGTTCTATGGGGTTGGTGGTTTGCGTGTGGCAGACCGATACGGTGGCGGTTTTTGTCATCGGCTGTGGTCATGCGGGTATGGGTTGTGGTGTTTCCCCGAGGTTTCGGTCAGTGTGGGGCGGGCTGACAAGCTGGCGCCTTTTGCCATCGGCCTGGCTCGTGTGGCGATGCACCGTTGGATTGTTCTCCGGGGTTTCTGGTCTGCGTGTGGCGGGCCGATACGAATGCGCTCCTTGTCATCGGCTGTGGTCATGCGGGTATGGGTTGTGGTGTTTCCCCGAGGTTTCGGTCAG
Organism: uncultured Actinomycetota bacterium; assembly: GCA_963785645.1. GTDB lineage: Bacteria > Actinomycetota > Actinomycetes > Streptosporangiales > Streptosporangiaceae > Trebonia. The sequence goes on along the minus strand of CAWAWG010000005.1, from coordinate 488,187 downwards.
TGTGGGGCGGGCTGATAAGATGGCGGTTTTTGCCATCGGCCCGCCCCACACGGACATCGGGGTCCGGGGGTCGCCCCCCGGGCAAATACTGTGACCGTTGTCCCATCTCTTCGTGGTTTCACCTGCGCATGAGGCGGACTAGCGTACGGGTATAGGACTTCAGGACCCCAACGGGGCGGTGCCGCGGCCGGCGATCCCGGCCGCTTATCACGCGCGCGTCCCGTGCAAGAGCGTGAAAGGGACGCGAATGCCCGAAGCATCGTCCGGCGATGGGAAAGTGACGCTTCGTTACGGCGAAGACAGCGAACTGGGCCTGCCGGTCAAATCCGCCACGGAGGGATCCGCGGGGATCGAGGTGACGAAGCTGCTCGCCACGACCGGGCTGGTCACTCTCGACCCTGGCTTCGTCAACACGGCCGCATGCTCCTCGGAGATCACCTACATCGACGGTGACGCCGGAATCCTCCGCTACCGCGGCTACCCCATCGAGCAGCTGGCGGAGAAGTCCAGCTTCCTCGAGGTCAGCTACCTGCTCATCTACGGGGACCTGCCCACCGCCGACCAGCTCGCCGACTTCACCGAGAAGCTCACCCATCACACCCTGCTCCATGAGGACCTCAAGACCTTCTTCAGTGCCTTCCCGCGTGACGCGCACCCGATGGCGGTGCTGTCGTCGGCCGTGTCCGCGCTGTCGAGCTTCTACCGAAGAACCTGACCCGCACAACGACGCGGACGTCGAGATCTCGATCATCCGGCTGCTCGCGAAGCTGCCGACGATCGCCGCGTACTCCTACAAGAGGTCGATCGGCCAGCCGTTCCTGTACCCGGACAACTCGCTCAGCCTGGTCGAGAACTTCCTGCGGATGACCTTCGGCCTGCCCGGCCGAGCAGTACGAGGTCGACCCGGCGGTCGCCAAGGCGCTGGACCTGCTGTTCATCCTGCACGCCGACCACGAGCAGAACTGCTCGACCTCCACGGTGCGCATGGTCGGCTCGACCAAGGCCAACCTGTTCGCCAGCATCTCGGCGGGCATCCACGCGCTGTCGGGCCCGCTGCACGGCGGGGCCAACCAGGCCGTGCTCGAGATGCTCGAGGACATCCGCGACCACGGCGGTGACGTGAACTCGTTCGTCACGCGGGTGAAGAACAAGGAGCCAGGCGTCAAGCTGATGGGCTTCGGTCACCGGGTGTACAAGAACTACGACCCGCGCGCCCGGATCATCAAGGCCGCCGCCGATGAGCTGCTCGACCAAGCTCGGCGCCCAACGACCACCTGCTCGACATCGCGATGCAGCTCGAAGACGTGGCGCTGTCCGACGACTACTTCATCGAGCGCAAGCTGTACCCGAACGTGGACTTCTACACCGGCCTGATCTACCGGGCGATGGGCTTCCCGACGGACATGTTCACCGTGCTGTTCGCGATCGGCCGGCTGCCGGGCTGGATCGCGCACTGCAAGGAGATGATGCACGACCCGGCGACCAAGATCGGCCGACCGCGGCAGGTCTACACCGGCCCAGTCGAGCGCGACTACGTGGCGATCGAGAAGCGCTAGCACTGCCCCCAGCGGGGGACGATCCGCCTGCAGGACGTAGGGCCATTTCGTGCTGAACAAACCGGGTCATATCGGGGCGTGAATCTGTTCGAAATGGCCCTACGCCCCTCGCTGGCAGTTGGCCTGGCGATCCCGGAAACGACACGGTGCGGATAACAGCAAGAAGCGCGTAGCGCCTCGCCTGCCGGGCTAAGGTGCTGTGGCTGGCCCGCGCAGCACGGGCTCGTTCGGGAGATGCTTGATGCCTTGCTTTCCTGGAGAACGGTGCCTCCTTTGCCGGCAGATGTTTGTGATCTAACTGGCCCCGCGGATAACGTAACCCCGTGAGCGAGCAGCCGAAAGCGGGGGAGGCACCGCTGCCCACGATGTCTTCCGGAGAAGCGGGAGCGGCCGAGGCCGCGCCCGTGGTTGCGGGCCCCCTGGTTGAGAGCCCCGTGGTTGCGGGCCTTGAGGTTGCGGGCCTTGGGTTGCGGGCCTTGTGGTTGACGGCGCGGACGGGCAGTCCCGGGACGCGGATCAGCCGGAAGCTGGGCAGGTGCAGGCCAGGGATCCGTGGAGCGATCCCCGGCTCCCCTGGGAGGGCAAGCCGCGCCGAGTCGACATCGCGTGCTGGGCCGCGATCACGCTGAGCGGTCTGTACTACCTGGCCATCCTGCCGTGGCGGGCGAGCCTGGTCGGCACGCACCCGGTGGTCAGCGTGCTGCTGAACGGGTCACTGGAGGCGATCGTGTCGGCCGCGGCGTTCGCGCACGTGGGACGCGGGTCGCTCATCGTCGTCCTGCTGGCGTCGATCCCCGGCCTGATGAAGTTCGACCTCATCTACTGGTGGGCCGGCCGGCTGTGGGGCGAGAAGGTCATCCATCTTTTCGCCGGGCGGAGCGAACGGCAGCTCAGGCGCGGGCAGAAGTTCGTGGCCCGGGTAAACCGCTGGGGCCGCTGGTTCACCTGGCCCGCGGTCATCGTCGCGAACTTCCTGCCGATCCCGAGCGCCATCATTTACGCGGTGACCGGGTGGACGGGGATGAGGTGGGTGACGTTTCTGGTACTGGACGTGATCGGAACGCTCTGCTACGCCGGGATGCTCGCGGGCCTCGGCTACGCGCTCGGGCAGCATGCCGTGTCCGTCGCGGAGGAAGTCTCTAAGTATGGGCTCTGGGCATCAATTGCGATCGTTGTTCTTGTGGTGATATCACAAGTCCGGGGTGCACGGGCGCAACGGTAGCTGCACGTGCATATTGAACGTGCAGTTGGCCTTGCAGGTGCATGCGCTGATGCGGCAGGATAGGTGTTGCGTCAATCACCCGGATGACGCCAGACGCACCTCGGGGTCGTGATGAGTCTGCATCAACTGGATACGCTGCCTACCAGGACGCGAGTACATCCGTCGGCCAGGCAGCCGCTCGACCTGTCATCGCGGATGTCGCCGGCTCCCCGGCGGCCGCGGATGATGAGGATGCCCGCGGACTGGTGGGACTCTCCGACGGCGGTCGTCTGCCCGCTGTCCCGTGGCCCGCAGTCCGCCAGAGCGGCACGACGCCTCACCAGGAACACGATGCGCGACTGGGGCCTGGCGTTCCTCGCCGAGGACGCGGAGACCATCGTCGGGGAGTTCATCGCCAACGCGGTCACCCATGCGGCCGCGGGCGACCTGCCGAGGAAGCAGGCGGCCGAGAACCTCGGGCTCCGCCTCTTCCGCCGCACCGGCGAAGTGATCTGCGCCGTCCTCGATCCCTCGGACTGTGCCCCGGTCCTCAAGGCGCCGGGCTCGGTCGAGGAGTCCGGCCGCGGCCTGCAGATGGTTGACGCGCTGAGCGACGTCTGGGGCTGGTCCCCGGTGACCGGCCGCGGCAAGGCGGTCTGGGCGATCCTGTTCTGCGCCTGACCGGTCGCCCATGACCCCGCTGTTAACCGCCTGAACCGACTTGAGGAGGGGAAAGCCGGATTAGGCGGTTAACAGCGGCACCTTTGAAACTCCGAGCATGCCACCCTGCTACCCTCGCATGACGCATAAGCGAGAAGGAGGCACGGCGCGATGCCCTGGACCTGGCGGTACGAAAATGCTGACGGCGCTGTGGTGAACGGTGCGGGCCTGCAGGAGGCCATCTTCGCCAGCCAGGGAGACGCCGAGAGCTGGCTGGGCGAGAACTGGCGGGAACTGCTCGACAACGGAGTGGACCAGGTGACGCTCTTCGACGACGCCCGCAAGCAGTACGGCCCGATGACCCTGCACCCCGAGAGCTAGACCCAGCCCGACTCCAAGCTCGGCTGGTACCCCGGGATGCGCAGTCAGCGGCGCCCGCTCCCGATATCCGGAATGTCGGGCGCTGGCGCGTCGCGGCATTCCGGATATTTCATGACGTCGGAATGTCGTCCCCGTGCTACACGAAAAAGATCTTGGACCGTCGCGGACGCTGATGGCGTCCCCGACGGTCCAAGATCTTCGAAGTCGGCGTCGGAAGTGGCTAGTACGCGTCGCCGGGCTTGAGCCTGGGCGCCGGGGTGCGGAAGCGGCGGAGCTGGAGCGCGCGCATGATGGCGTACAACGCGAGGCCGCGCGTCGATTCGTTCGGCAGGCGCTCGTGCACCACCTTGAGGATCGACCGGCGCAGGAAGTAGCCGTCCACGGCAATGACCACGATGATCACCAAGAGGAAGATCTGCATGTAGCTCGCGAGCGCCGAGTCGGACTTGCCCGCGAAGAGCGCGATGACCAGGAGGATCAGCGCGTACATGTAGAACTCCATCGGACGCCGGTGCGCGTCGACGTAGTCCCTGGTCAGTTTCTTAGCCGGGCCGCGGTCACGGGGGCCGAGCGCCCATTCCTCACCGCGCCGCATCGCCTGCAGCTGCGTGGTGCGGTCCGCTCGCGCCTTCGACTTCTCTTCAGGCGTGAGCTTGCGGCTCGGGTCAGTGGCGGACGGACGATTCCGGCCACTGGTGGTGGAGCCGGTCACCGTCCGGTACCGGCTGGACTCGGCCGCACTGCGCTTGGGCGTGGGTCGGCCCTTGGCCGCCTCGGCGGCTGGCTTGCTCTTGGCCGGAGCTTCCGGGGTCTGCGCGCCCTGGGAACCCTGGGCCTTGCCTTCGGTAGCTCCGTCGCTGCTGCGTCGGAACACGGGGATAGCTTAACGGTTGTATGCCCACGGTCCAATCGCCATCCATCCTTGATTTGACCCCGTGCCTAGTGGGGGATACACGGGAGGATAAGTGGCTACCACTCGCGGCAGCGCGTAGGGTTGAATGCGGTGAGCCGGCGGCGAATCAGCCGTCCTCTGGTGGTGTCATGCCGCCCAGGGCGGCGCTCAGGTTAAACGAAGGGGACGGCCGCGTCTATGAGCGTGATGAAGCGAGTCTCGCTGATATTCCGGGCCAAGGCCGACAAGGCGCTGGACCGGATGGAAGACCCACGCGAGACCCTCGACTATTCCTACAAGCAGCAGGTCGAGATGCTGACCCGGGTGCGGCGCGGGGTTGCGGACGTCGCCACGTCGCGTAAGCGCGTCGAGCTCCAGATGAACTCCCTTCAGAAGGAGATCGACAAGCGCGACGGGCAGGCGCGGAGCGCGCTCGGCGCCGGCCGTGAAGACCTGGCCAGGGCCGCGCTGCAGAACAAGGGGCAGCTGCAGAGCCAGTATGCCGACCTGGAGACTCAGTTCGCCAACCTCCAGGAGCAGGAGGAGAAGCTGACCCTGGCTTCGCAGCGGCTCGACGCCAAGGTGCAGGCCTTCCGCACGCGGAAGGAGACCATCAAGGCGACGTACACCGCCGCCGAGGCGCAGACCCGCATCAACGAGGCCTTCTCCGGCATTTCCGAGGAAATGGGCGACATCGGCCTCGCCATCCAGCGCGCCGAGGACAAGACGGCGCAGATGCAGGCCAGGGCCGGCGCGATCGACGAGCTGCTCGCCTCCGGGGCGCTCGAGGACCATGTCGGGGGCAACCAGGACTACATCCAGGCGGAACTCGACAAACTCGGTGCCAGCCACGATATCGAGTCCCAGCTCGCGCAGATGAAGGGCGAGATCGCCGCCGGCGCGCCCAAGCAGATCGAGGGCAACGGATCGGGCCCCGGTCAGGAGGCCGCGGCCGAGCATCAGGCAGGTGACGGAGCATGATCGTGCGAATCCTCGGCGAGGGCCAGTTCCGCGTCGACGGCGACGACGCCGCCAAGCTGACCGCGCTTGACAAGGATCTGGACGCCGCCGTCCGCGACCACACCGACGCGGCGTTCGGTGCCGCCCTGCACGCCGCCGTGGCCCTCGTCCGGGCATCGGGCGCGCCGGTGGCGGACGACGAGTTCGTGACGGCGGACTACATCCTGCCGTTCTCGGACGCCACCGTCGACGAGGTGCGCAAGCTTCTCGCGGACGGCACGATCCCCGGCGATTCGATCGGCCTGCCGTAGCCGGAGAACCGCAGCGGCCGGCAAACCCACTCGTGAGGGGCGGATCCGATGGCAGGAAGCGCCATGACATCGGGTCCGCCCTTCATGCTCACCAGGGGTGCGGAGTCGTCCGGCGCTGACCAGCGCCGCGGCGACGGGGCGCGCGATTCCGCCGTAGGCAGAATCGTTTTCGCTGCTCGCAGGCAGTTGAGCGGAACGGTTCAGCCGGGCGTTCAGCGTTAGTCGGATAGATTGCGATTGGAAACCAGGCAGACCGCGACAAAACAGATGACCGCGGGCTGGCCTGGCGCGATTTCGGAGGTGCGATATGGCGACGCGTACCAGGTATGCGCCCGACCGGGGCCTTACCGTGCGTATGACGGCGACCATGTTCCTGCTTGGCCTGGTCTTCGTTGTGTTCGTCGGGCTGATCATCGGCATCATGACCGCTGCGCACGCCAGCGGCGCCGCGATCATCCTGGTGGCCTTGATCTTCGGTGGCGGCTCCGCCTTCTTGTCGCTGTTCTACAGCGACAAGATCGCCCTGGCCGCCGCGGGAGCACGAGAGGTCTCCCCGCAGCAGGCGCCGGAACTGCACGGCGTCGTGGACCGGCTGTGCGCGCTTGCTGACATGGACAAGCCGCGCATCGCGATTGCCCCGACCCGTATGCCGAATGCCTTTGCTACCGGCCGTAACAGCAAGAACTCAGTCCTGTGCGTCACCGAGGGCCTGCTGTACCACAGCAACCTGACCCCGGAGGAGCTCGAGGGCGTCCTGGCCCACGAACTGAGCCACGTGGCTCACAAGGACGTCCAGGTCATGACCTACGCCAGCCTGCTGGCGATCGTGGCGGGCCTCCTCGTGCGGTTCGCGTTCTACTCGGAGATCTTCGGCGGCGGCAGGCGCGCCGGCGGCAACAACGGCAACGCGGCCCTGCTGATCCCGCTCATCATGCTCGCCTCGGCGGTCGTCTACGCGGTCAGCTTCCTGCTGATCAGGCTGCTGTCCCGGTACCGCGAGCTCGCGGCCGACCGCAGCGGCGCGCTGCTCACCCAGAACCCGAGCGCGCTGATCTCCGCGCTGACCAAGGTCAGCCAGGGAATGAACCGGATACCGACGCAGGACCTGCGGTCCGCCGAGCCGCTCAACGCCTTCTACTTCGCCCCGGCGATGAAGCTGACCCGCGGCGGCGGGAGCAAGAGCCTGGCGGAGATCTTCTCCACCCACCCGAGCCTGGACAAGCGGATCGCGCAGCTGACCAAGATCCAGCGTGAACTCGGCCAGACCGGCCCCGAGCCCCGCGGCCTGCAGTAAGCGGCCTGCGGAAATGGGCTTCCTCGACACGCTCTTCGGCCGCACCAAGCCCGTCCAGCCGAAGCTCGACGACCTCTTCGCGCTCCCGTCCGCCGCGATCCAGCTTGAGGCGGCGACCGGGTTCAAGCCCACCGGCTCCGGTTCGGTCAGCTTCCGTGCGCCGGAGGGGAAGCCGTTCGCCGACATCCAGAAAGAGGTGCTTGATCTCCTCGATATGGACAGCGGCAAGCCGGGCGGCGGCCTGCCGGTCGAGGTCAGCAAGGACAGCTACGGCTACACCTGGCTGGTCAGCAACCATATGAGCGACGAGATGGACGCGCTGGTCACCGATCTGCACGCGGTGAACAGCGCGCTCGTCGACGGCGGCTTCGGCCCGCAACTGCTGTGCACGCTCGTCGCCTTCAGCGACGACAGCCACCGCCGCCTCTCGCTCGTCTACCTCTACAAGCGCGGCACCTTCTACCCGTTCGCACCGCTGGGAAACGGGAACAACCGCGACAACGCCCTTGAGCTCCAGGTCAAGGGCGTGCTTGGCGACGATTTGCGGATCGAGCCGGACCTGACCCGCTGGTTCCCCGTCTGGGGCGCCCCCGGTCTTTAGTCGGACTCCGGCCGATGGCAGGAATGCCGCGGGTGTGCGTAGAGTTAAAAGCGAATGTCATCTGCCGTGCGGGCGGCAGCCACATTGAAGGAAGCAAGGAAGACGGGAGCTAGTCACAGATGACCGTTCAGGACGAAGTGACGCAGCAGGGCATCATCCTCACCGAGGCCGCGGCGAGCAAGGTTAGCGCGCTCATCACCCAGGAGGGCCGTGATGACCTGCGGCTGCGGGTAGCCGTGCAGCCGGGCGGTTGCTCGGGCCTGCGCTACCAGCTCTACTTCGACGAGCGCTCGTTCGACGGCGACGTCGTCGAGGAGTTCGGCACCGTCGGCGTGGTGACCGATAAGATGTCCGCGCCGTACCTCATGGGCGCCACGATTGACTTCGTGGACACCATCGAGAAGCAGGGCTTCACGATCGACAACCCGAACGCGACCGGCTCCTGCGCCTGCGGCGACTCATTCCACTGAGTTCCTTCCCTGGTGTCCACGGAAGTTCACTGATCCCACCGGTCCGCAGGCGTCGATGGCTGAGTCCGGCGGGCCCCGAAAGCTGAATAGAGTCTCCCAACGATGCGGATAGCTGTCACCGGGTCGATCGCGACCGACCACCTGATGATGTTCGCCGGCAAGTTCACGGATACCCTGATCGCTGAGAAGCTCGACAAGATCTCGGTATCGTTCCTTGTCGGCGACCTGGAGATCAGGCGCGGCGGGGTGGCCGGGAACATCTCGTACGGCCTGGGCTGCCTCGGCCTCAGGCCGCTGCTCGTCGGCTCCGTCGGTCAGGACTTCGCGGAGTACGCTGCCTGGCTCACCGCGCATGGTGTCGACACCTCCGGCGTGCGGACCTCGGAGACGAGGCATACCGCCCGGTTCACCGCCACGAACGACGAGACGGGCAATCAGATCGCCTCGTTCTACCCGGGTGCGATGAGCGAGGACGGTGAGATCGACATCGTCTCGCTGGCCGGTGCCAACGCGGTTGACCTGGTAGTAATCGGCGCGGGAGACCCGGCCGCCATGCAGCGGTTCACGGCCGGCTGCCGCGCCGCTGGCATCAGTTTCGCCGCCGATTTCTCCCAGCAGGTCGCCTTTCTCGACGGTGACTCGATGCGCACCCTGATCGAGGGGGCCGCGTACTTGTTCTGCAATGAGTACGAGGAAGCCGTCATTGAGCAGAAGACCGGCTGGAGCGGCGAGGACATCCTCGACCGGGTGGCGACGAGGGTCATCACCCTCGGCTCCGCCGGTGCCCGGGTCGAGCGCAAGGGCAGCGAGCCTGTCGTCGTCGGCCCGGTCAAGGACGCCGCATTCGTCGAGCCGACCGGCGCGGGCGACGCGTTCCGTTCCGGCTTCCTCGCCGCCACGGCCTGGGGACTGGCGACCGAACGCGCGATCCAGCTGGGCAACCTGATGGCCGTCAACGCCCTGGAAACCGTCGGTCCCCAGGAGTACGAGGTGCTCTCGGCCACCCTGGCCGACCGGGCCAAGTACTCCTACGGCGAGGAGGCCGCCGCCGCGATAGCGGCCCACCTTCCGTCCTAGCGCCGAGCACACCACGAGGAACCCCGCGCGGAGAAGCACCGTCTTCACCGCGCGGGGTTCCTTGCTTGCACACCGCAAAACCGTAGCCCCGAACGAGTCCGTGCTTCGCGCTCCAGCCGCCATGCCGCTGCCCTCCATGGCCTATCTAGCGGAACTATCTAGCGACCTGGACCTGCCCGCGTCTACGACAGGGAGTAGTTTTGGGGCATGGCCTCGCTCGCGACCGCTTACAGTGGCCCACCCAAGTTCACCCTCCTCCGGGCGTTCACCGAGTGGCGCGTCGACATCCCCATGCTGGTGCTGATCCTGCTGCTCGGCGCCTGGTATCTCGCGTCCGCGGCGCGGGTCAGGCGGGCCGGCGGGAGTGGGGGACCGGCCGCACGTTCGCGTTCATCGTGCTCGGTCTCGGATTCGCGGCGATCGCGGTGATGGCGTGGCCCGGTGCCTACCAGAGCGTCCTGTTCTACGCCAGGGCCACCCAGACCGTGCTGCTCGTCTTGGTGTCGCCGCTGTTCCTCGCCATGGGCAAGCCGCTCACGCTGCTGATCGAGGCTTATCCGCGAGTAGGCGACCGGGTAAGGAGAGCGCTCTGCGGCCGGGTCGCCAAGGTCGTGACGTTCCCCGCGATCACCACGCTGCTGCTGGTGGCCGTGCCGATGACCATGTATTTCACCTCCTGGTATACGCACGTGTTCGCCAGCGGCACGGTCCGTGAGCTCACGTACGTGATCCTGATGGCGCCGGGATACGTGTTCTTCTGGACGCTCCTGCGCGTCGACCCGGTGCCGAAGGAGTACCCGTACGGTGTCGCGATGTGGATCACCGCCGCCGAAGTGGTCGGTGACGCGTTCTTCGGCATCGCGATCATCGCGGACCAGACGATTCTCGCGGCCGGGCACTACCAGGCGGTCGGCTATCCCTACGGCCCGAGCCTGGCCACCAGCCAGGTCCTCGGCGGCGGAATCATCTGGATACTCGGTGACTTCGTCGGCCTGCCCTTCCTCGCCGTCCAGCTCATCCAGATGATGCGCGCTGACCAGCGGGAAGCCGCAGAGATCGACGCCGAGCTAGACGCACGAGACGCCGCCCGCACCGCCAAGGTGAGCACCCCCGAGACCACCGATCTCGACAAGCCCGATCGCCCCTGGTGGGAAACCGACTCCACCCTCACGGACCGCTTCAAGCGCGCCCGGTAAGCAACTTACACTGGTTTTGCGGGGTAAATCCCGCCCGGCTTGTCGGCTTTGAACCCCTCAAAGTCAGTGTATGTCGCCGGTTAATAGCGGCGGCGGACGCCGAACGACCAGCCGGACGCGTAGTCGGCGCGGAAGACGCAATCGTGTGACTTGAGCCCGCACCAGGCCGGGATGTCGCTGTAGGCGGCGGGGTCGTCGGCGAGCACGGCGACGACCGAGCCGACGGGAACGTCACGGATCTGCTGCGCGAGCATGATGATCGGGATGGGACACTTGCGTCCGAGGGCGTCGATAGTGATCAGCGGCGCCATGCCGGAGGGAATGTAACCGGGCAGCGAGGCACTCGACTCGGCCGCCGCCGCCCGCGCGGCGTCGGTCACCGGCGAGACAAACGCCGTGGCCGGGGCATCGGACATGGTCGGCGCGCCGAGCAGGCCGGTGCCCGGCGAAGGCGCCTGCTCCCACGGCGGCCTCTCCGGCGACTCCTCTGGCTGTCCTGGCCGCGGCGTTTTCGCAGGTGGCACTGGCTCGGGTGGCGCGACAGCGGCTGGAGCGGCTTCGCCGCCGCCAGTCGCGGCCCGCCCGCGCGGCCGGCCGCGTGCCGTCCAGCCGGCCTGCCGAGCCACGGCTTCCGGCTCATGACGCCACCTCGCTGACGCTCGGAGTCCCCATTCGCCGAGGCACCGTGCTCACCGATTCGCTCGCAAGCTCGCTCATGAGATGACCCTCACACGTCCATAGTGCCCCCACTCGTGCCTGGTTACCCCCGGGACGCGTAAAGAGGCCCGGCTGACCGCGTCGAGTGTTTAAGTTTCCTGGCGAACGCCCCTAACGCCGGGGGTCCCCTGCGAGCTTGTCCGCGCACGCGATACTGTTTGCACGACACGCTGTAGAAGACCGTAGACCGGCGCCTGAAAGAGACAACGGGCGGCCGGGCGACGTTGTTGGGAAGGCGCTCCTTTGACTCTGATTCGCCGGGCCGCGCCAGGCGGGCGCGGCACTGGGCCACGCACTGGTTCGCGAGGCCCAGGTTCACGCAGCACTGGTCAGCAGGGGACTGGCCAGCGCACGCGAGCCCCGCGCAGCCGCCGGGCTAACGCGCTGCGCCTCGGCGCGCTTGCCGCTTTGCTGCTCCCCCTTTCCGGGTGCGCGTGGAATAACGACTTCACCCGCATGGGGTTCCCTGACCCCGTGACCCAGCAGGGCGCGGTCACGCTGTCCCTCTGGCAGGGTTCCTGGATCGCCGGCCTGCTGGTCGGCGCGGTCGTATGGGGCATGATCATCTGGACGGTGATCTTCCACCGCAAGCGCGGTGACAAACTCCCGCCGCAGGTCCGGTACAACATGCCGATCGAGATCCTCTACACGATTGTGCCGTTTGTCCTCATCGCGGTGCTGTTCTACTACACCGCCAAGGACGAGAACACGGTCGACGCGATCCCGTCCCATCCGGCGGTCACCGTCGACGTGGTCGGCTTCCAGTGGTCGTGGCTGTTCAACTACCCGGACTACCACGTCACCACCGACGGCTACATGTACGGCCAGGGACCGCTGCCGCTGCTTGAGATCCCGGTTGGCGAGTCGGTCAACTTCAACCTCACCTCGCCGGACGTGATCCACGCGTTCTGGGTGCCGGAGTTCCTGTTCAAGCGGGACGTCATCCCCGGCCACCCGAACCACTTCTCGATCACGGCCACCAAGACCGGCACGTTCACCGGCCACTGTAGCGAGTTGTGCGGTCTTTACCACAGCAAGATGCTGTTCACGCTCAAGATCGTGACTCCTGCCCAGTTCCAGACTTGGATTAGCCAGCAGCAGGCGATCCAGAAGACGGCTTCAGGGAGCACCCAGTGACAACCATCGAAAACCCGGCAGCGCTGCGGGCGGCGGCCCGCACCGCGCGCACCGAGCGCAAGGGCTCGGTGCTCGCGGGCTGGCTCTCCTCCACGGACCACAAGATCATCGGGCACATGTACCTGATCACGTCGTTCGTGTTCTTCCTGGGTGCCGGGATCATGGCGCTGCTCATCCGCATCCAGTTGCTGAGCCCGAACTCGAGCTTCCTGTCGGACCAGATCTACAACGAGATGTTCACCATGCACGGCACGATCATGCTGCTGCTGTTCGCGACCCCGCTCTTCGTCGGGTTCGCGAACGAGCTGGTGCCGCTGCAGATCGGCGCGCCGGACGTGGCGTTCCCGCGGCTGAACCTGCTCAGCTACTACCTGTTCGCGTTCGGCGGCCTGATCCTGTACGGCAGCTTCCTCGCCCCCGGCGGCTCCGCCGCGTTCGGCTGGTACGCCTACGCGCCGCTGACCAGCGCGGCGAACTCGCCGGGCATCGGCGCCGACCTGTGGATCATGGGTCTTGCCCTCTCGGGCTTCGGCACGATCCTCGGCGGAGTCAACTTCGTCACCACGATCTTCTGCATGCGGGCGCCCGGCATGACGATGTTCCGGATGCCGATCTTCACCTGGAACGCGCTGCTCACCTCCATGCTGGTGCTGCTCGCCTTCCCGGTGCTCGCCGCCGCGCTGCTCGTCCTTGAGATCGACCGCCGCCTCGGCGCCCAGGTCTTCTCCGCTAACTCCGGCGGGGCGATCATGTGGCAGAACCTGTTCTGGTTCTTCGGCCATCCCGAGGTATACATCCTGGCGCTGCCGTTCTTCGGCATAGCGACCGAGATCCTCCCGGTCTTCAGCCGCAAGCCGCTGTTCGGCTACAAGACGCTGATCGCGGCGACGATCTCGATCGCCGGCCTGTCGATGACGGTGTGGGCGCACCACATGTTCACCACCGGTGCGGTACTGCTGCCGTTCTTCTCGTTCATGACGTTCCTCATCGCGGTACCGACCGGGGTGAAGTTCTTCAACTGGGCGGGCACCATGTGGCGAGGCCAGTTGAGCTTCGAGCCGCCGATGCTCTACACGATCGGCTTCCTCATCGTGTTCCTCTTCGGCGGCATTACCGGCATCATCCTGGCCTCACCGCCGCTGGACTTCGCGGTCTCCGACTCCTACTTCGTGGTGGCGCACTTCCACTACGTGCTGGCCGGCACCGTGCTGTTCGAGATGTTCGCCGGCCTGTACTTCTGGTGGCCGAAGATGACCGGCAAGATGCTCAACAGCCGGATGGGCAAGGTCCAGTTCTGGTTCCTGTTCATCGGCTTCAACATGACGTTCCTCGTCCAGCACTGGGCGGGCGTCCAGGGCCAGGTCCGGCGCACCGCGAACTACCCGCTCCTGCCGGGCGACGTGACCACGCTGAACATCATCTCGACCGTCGGCTCGTGGCTGCTTGCCGTCTCGGTCCTGATGTTCATCTGGAACGTGTACGTCACCACCAGGTACGGCAAGAAGGTCACGGAGGAGGACCCGTGGGGCTTCGCTTCCTCGCTTGAGTGGGCGACCTCCTGCCCGCCGCCGCGGCACAACTTCTACCGCATCCCGCGCATCCGCTCGGAGCGCCCGGCCTTCGAAGCGCACTACCCGCACATCAAGGCCGGCGCGGCGTCGAAGGGCCTCGAGCAGAAAATCCCCGCGCTCAGCGCCGAGAAGAAGTAGGGGCGTGTATCTCACATGAAGGTCGAAGGCTGGCTCTTCCTGGGCTGCGGACTCTTCCTCACCGCCGGGGACATCGTCTACTGGTACACCTCGAAGGAGGTGACCGGCACGACGGCGCTCGCCCTTGCGGTGGGTCTGTGCCTGCTCAGCGGCTTCTACCTGCTGTTCACCGGCCGTCGGCTGCCCAGGCGCCCGGAGGACGACAACGAGGGCGAGATCGCCCAGGGCACCGGCGAGATCGGCTTCTTCAGCCCGCACAGCTGGTGGCCGCTCTGGGTCGCCCTCGCATCCGCGACGGTAGCGGTCGGTTTCGCGATCGGCTGGTGGCTCGTGCTGATCGGCGTCGTGGCCCTGATGCTCACGGCCATCGGCTTCGTCTTCGAGTACTACCGGGGCTTCTTCAGCCATTAACCGGCTGAAGTCCTCCCACAAATCAAATCAGGGATATCCCGAACGAATCGTGCCTCCGCCGCCTTGGTCAATTCCTGCCAGGGCGGCGGAGGTTTCGTATCGGCAGATACCCCCGGGGGTCATCCCCCGGGGGAGATACTGGCCTGCCCCGCCTGGTAAGCGATGATCACCAGTTGGACGCGGTCGCGGGCGTCTAGCTTCGTTAGCAGGTGGGCGACGTGGGTCTTCGCCGTGGCGGGGGAGATGCGCAGGTGATCGGCGATTTCCCCGTTTGACAGGCCGGCCGCGACAAGGCGCAGGACCTCGCATTCGCGCTCGGTGAGCAGCCCGGTGACCCTGCCCGCGCGGGCTGGCGCTGCCGCCGGGCGCGGCCCGCTGTCTGCGGCCGGCCCTGGTCTCGCCGGCGCGTCTCCCGCTGGCACCGGCAGCCCCGGCACCATCGCCCCGGACCGGCCGAGCGCCGGAGTCTTGGCGAACTCGCTGATCAGGCGGCGGGTGACGCTCGGCGCGAGCAGGGCCTCGCCGGCGGCGACGACCCGGATGGCGGTGATGAGGTCTTCCGGGATCGTGTCCTTGAGCAGGAACCCGCTGGCGCCCGCGCGCAGCGCCCCGAAAACGTAGTCGTCGAGGTCGAAGGTTGTGAGGATGATGACGCGGACTCCGCGCGACTCGGCGGACGAGGTGATCTGCCTGGTCGCCTCGATGCCGTTGAGCACGGGCATGCGCACGTCCATCAGCAGCACGTCGGGCTGCGCGGACCGGGCGACCTGGACCGCCTCGGCGCCGTTGGCGGCCTCGCCGACCACGGTGAGACCGGGTGTGGCGGCGATGATGCCGCAGAATCCAACCCGGACGAGGGCCTGATCGTCGGCCACGGCGACGGTGATGGTCATCCGGTGATCATGGCTCAACGGACGGCTCTATCGAGCACGACTTCGTCAACCTGGGTGGTGAGAACTTCGGGCGGGGCCGTGCGGCTGCCGGTGGCGCGGCAGCGGCAGCGCCGCCGTGACCTGGAACCCGCCGTTCGGCAGCGGTCCGGCACTGAAGGTGCCGCGGCACAGGTGCACCCGCTCGCGCATGCCGATGATCCCGTGACCCGTCCCCACGGTGCTCATGTTGACAAAGGGGTCCTCGCTGACAAACGGGCCCACGCTGACCGAGAGGGGTGTCATCGACCGGCCGCCGTCGTCGGTAACCCGGATGACCACGTCCGAGTCCGTGTAGGCGACGCTGACCACGCACGACGCGCCCGTGCCCGCGTGCCTGACCACGTTCGTGAGCGCCTCCTGGATGATCCGGTACGCCGACAGGTCCACGCCAGCGGGCGCGGGCCGGGAGCGCCCAGAGATCTCCAGGGTCACCCGCACTCCGGCGCCGCGGGTTCGCGTGATGAGCTTGTCCAGGCAGGCCATCCCCGGTGCGGGCGTGAGCGGTGCCTGCCGGGGCCGACCGTCGCCGCTGCCGGACGCCTGCCCGTCGGCCGACGCCGCGCCGGGGGCGGCGCTGGTCATTTCCATGCTCGGCGTCACGTCCTGCTGGCGGAGCACGCCGAGCATCCGGCGCATCTCCTCAAGCGCGTCCCTGCTCGTCGCCTGGATCGCGCCGAGCGCGTCCTTGGCGCCGCCTGGGCTCCCGTCGATGACGTACTGGCCGTAGCCGGCCTGGACAGCGATCACGGACATGCTGTGCGCCACGACATCGTGCAGTTCACGCGCGATCCGCAGCCGTTCCTCGGCGACCGCGCTGTTCGCGGCCTGCTGCTGCAGGGTGACTACGTACAGCCGCCGCTGGCGTACGGAGTACGCGGTCATCCAGGCGATGACGTTGGCCAGCGCGATAGGGACGACCGTGTCTCCGACCCCGGGACGGCCCCGACCGGTACCGCCGGCCCCTATGCCGATGAAAACCAGGACCACAAGCATCAGTCCGAGCGCGGCCGCCCCGGTCCGCCGACGGCCCTCGACGGTCACCGTGTACAGCACGTACGCGGCGGCCAGGAAGATACCCACGGTCGCGGCGGGCGATAGGCCGGACAGCAGCACACCGAGGATCAGCAGCGCACCGAACGCGGTGGCCGGGGCCCGTCGGCGAAGAGCTACCGGGACGAAAACCGCGGCGAGGAACAGCAGCGCGACCAGGAGCCTGAGGTGCCCGCCCGGGAAGTCCCGGGCCTCCGCGGCCGCGCTGATGATCGCGAGGAAGCCGCCGACCAGGCAGTCCAGCACCATCCAGTGGACGAGCCGCATCCGTTTCGTCAGCGGCGGGCGGGCGGGACGCGACGATTCACCGGAGCCCGGGTATGCCGGGTACGCGCCCGGTCGCCGGTCACCAGGCGCGTGCGACATGTCGCGTTCGGAGCCCACCACTCTAAGGTAGCCCCCCGGCGGCCTGCGCGCCTCATCCCGGGGGAGTAACCCGCGAAGCTGACCGCCGCGGCAACGGCACAGGCGGACCTGGCTAGCCGCGCGGGCGCGGGGTGGCTAGCCGGTTGCTCGCGTCCACCCAGCGGGTCAGCAGGGCGGAGGCGGCACCCGAGTCGACGGCCTCAGCGGCGCGGGCCAGCCCCTCGCCCAGCGTCTTGGCGAGAGCCTCGCCGGTCGCGCCCGGGCCCTCGGCGGCGGCCATCGCGGCGGCGGCGTTGAGCAGCACGATGTCCCGGACCGGACCGGTCTCGCCCGCCAGCAGGGAACGGACCACGGACGCGTTGTGCGCCGGGTCTCCGCCCCGCAAGTCGGCGAGCGTGGCCCGGGGAAGGCCCAGGGCAGCCGGATCGAACGAGGTCTGCGACACGGCGCCGTCGGCGGCGATCCAGACCGTAGACGGCCCGGTCGTGGTGAGCTCGTCAAGCCCGCCGCCGTGGAACACCAGCGCCGAGTCGCCGCGGGCCGCGTACACCTCGGCGAGCACCGGCCCCATCAGCGGGTCGGCGACGCCGACGGCGAGCGATGACGGTCGGGCCGGGTTGGTGAGCGGGCCGAGGTAGTTGAACGCGGTCGGCACGCCGAGCTGGCTGCGCACTGGGCCCGCGTGCCGCAGCGACGGGTGGTAGAGCGCCGCGAACAGGAACGCGATGCCGATCTCGGCGAACAGCGCCTCGGTGGCCGACGCGGGCAGGTCGATCACCACGCCGAGCGCCTCGAGCACGTCCGCCGCGCCGCACTGCCGAAGACGCCGCCCGG
Source organism: uncultured Actinomycetota bacterium (assembly GCA_963785645.1). Classification (GTDB taxonomy): domain Bacteria; phylum Actinomycetota; class Actinomycetes; order Streptosporangiales; family Streptosporangiaceae; genus Trebonia. The sequence continues at coordinate 470,432 of CAWAWG010000005.1, read as the reverse complement.
TTGCCGTGCTTGACCATCGGCACGCCGGCCGAGGCGGCGACGATGGTCGCCATCGTGGACACGTTCACCGTATGCGTGCCGTCACCGCCGGTACCGACCAGGTCGGTGACCGGGCCGGCGATAGTGATCGGCGTGGCGTGCGCCAGCATCGACGCGGCCAGGCCGGACATCTCCGCGGCGGTCTCGCCCTTGGCCCGCAGCGCCACCCCGAACCCGGCGATCTGCGCCGGGGCGGCGTCGCCCTCCATGATCTCGTTCATGGCCCAGGCGGTCTGCTCGGCGGTGAGCGCCTGCCTGCCGATAAGCGCGCGGATCAGCGCGGGCCAGTTCGGGGTTTCCATGGACGGCACCTATCTCAGGGGAACGGGGCGCCGAACCGGCGAAGCCACGAACCCGTTCGGACGAACTCTTTCATCCTGATGGTGCCCTGCCCGTCGGATCTCCGGGCGGGGGACGCCGATCACCGGGCCCGCCGGTCCTGCTATTGACTTGGGCTCTGATTTTGTTACTGAGCTGTGATGGAGGAGCGGGTGCGCATGAGCGCGGCCAGTTCGCGGGCCAGGGCCACCGGGTCGATCGGGTGGCTGATCACCGCCTCGGCCTTAGACCAGGTGGCGAGCCAGCGGTCGTCGGCCCGGGCGATGACCAGCAGCGCGGGCGGGCAGTTGTAGATCTCGTCCTTCGCCTGGCGGCTGACGCCCATGCCGCCGGCCGGCTGCGCCTCGCCGTCGAGCACCATGACGTCGACGCCGCCGGCATCGAGCAGCCGGAACAGCGCGGGCGAAGTCGCCACCTCGATGATCTCGGCTTCCGGCACGTCGGGAGCCGGGCGGGAGCCGATGGCGAGCCGCATCTCGGCCCGGGTGTCGGCGTCATGGCTGTAAACAACGACCTTCATGGACCGAGCATCCTACGTGGGTCGAGCCGTGCCCGCGTCAGTCGGCGGATACGGACGCCGCAGCCTTCAGATTTTTCCCAGGAAAGGCATGAAGTTGGGGGGTCGGCTGCGCATCCCCTACGGGGTGTCGTAATAATGACCATCGTGGCGACAGCATCCGTGACCGAGCCGGTACCGCGTACCCCGGCCAGCCGACCGAACCTGGTAAGCGTGGGCACCATCATCTGGTTGTCCAGCGAGCTCATGTTCTTCGCTGCGCTGTTCGCGATGTACTTCACGATCCGCTCGGTAGACAAAGGCCAGGGCCTGCCTTGGCCCATGGCTCATCTGAACCTCCCGCTTGGCTCGACGAACACGACCGTGCTCGTGTTGTCCAGTGTGACCTGCCAGATGGGTGTGTTCGCGGTTGAGCGTGGCCAGATCAGGCGTGCGGCCATCGATTTGGAAGTTCTGGAAGTGGGGACTGCGCGAGTGGTACGTGCTGTCCTTCCTCATGGGGCTTTACTTCGTTTGCGGGCAGGCGTACGAGTACTCGCAGCTGGTCAGGGTTGACCACCTGACGATCTCGTCGAGCAACTACGGTTCGGTGTTCTACCTGACCACCGGGTTCCACGGGCTTGCACGTGACCGGCGGTCTCATCGCGTTCCTCTTCTTGCTCGGGCGGACCTACGCCGCCAAGCGCTTTACTCATGAACAGCAGGTCAGCGCGATCGTCGTGTCCTACTACTGGCACTTCGTCGACGTCGTCTGGATCGGCCTGTTCACGACCATCTACCTCATCCAGTAAGCAGGGGATACCGAGTGAGCTCGATCATCTCCCGGCGCAGGCACCCGGCCGCCGGCTACGCAGCGGTCGCCGGCGGCCTCGTCGTGGCTGGCGTGCTTTACGGCACGTTCTCCGGCGGCGGCGCGTCGGCGGCGGCGCCCGCCAAGGCTTCGACCCAGATCGCGCAGGGGCAAGTCGCTGTTCGATCAGAGCTGCTCCTCGTGCCACGGGCTCGACGCCCAGGGCACGACGCTGGCGCCGAGCCTGATCGGCGCCGGCGCGGCCGCGGTGGACTTCCAGATGTCGACCGGCCGCATGCCCGCCAAGGAGCTCGGCGCCGAGAACGACCGCAAGCCGACGGACTTCACCCAGACGCAGATCTACGACATCGCCGCCTACATCGCTTCGCTCGGCGGCGGCCCGGCGATCCCGGCCGGCGAGCCACGGTCTCGACGAGCGGCGCGAACACGGCGCTCGGCTCGGAGCTGTTCAGCTCGAACTGCGCGCAGTGCCACGGGTTCGCCGGCGCGGGCGGTGCGCTGACCTACGGCAAGTCGGCGCCGTCGCTCAACGCCTCGACGCCCACCCAGATCTACGAGGCGATGCTGACCGGCCCCGAGGCTATGCCGGTCTTCGGCGACGGGACGGTCACGCCCGCCGAGAAGAAGGACATCATCGCCTACATCATCGACACGCGGGCCGAGGCCAACCCGGGCGGCTTCTCGCTGGGCCGCACCGGCACGACCACCGAGGGCCTCCTCGGCTGGCTCGGCGGCCTCGGCTTCCTCGTGCTCATCGCCATGTGGCTCACCGCCAAGCGGCGGGACCACGCCAAGGCTGAATCGGAGCAGCAGTCATGAGTGAGACACCGGAGGAGCCGTCAGGCCCGCGCCGGGTCATCGGCACTCCTTCCCCCGCACCGAAGGCGGTCGACGTCCGTCGACCAGCCGCAGCCGCCGGCGTTCTCCGCCGAGCCGCCGGACACCGCGCACGCGAAGCGGGCCGAGCGCGTGGTCGCGGCGCTGTTCGTGCTCGCCTTCCTGGCGGGCTGTGGTTTCATCGCCGCCTACATCGGCCTTGAGGTCGGATCGAGCACGATCCCCAAAGGCGCCAACGACGTCGTCGCCGTCATGCGGTCGAACCTGGCGCTCGGCTCGGCGCTCGCGGTCGCGCTGCTTGCGCTCGGCACCGGGTCCATCATCTGGGTGCGGCACCTCACCCCGAACATCGAGATCGAGGAAGAGCGGCACGACCTCAGCTCGGCGCCCGCCGACCGGCAGGCCTTCCAGCGAGAGTTCGCCGAGGGCGCCGCGATCTCCCAGGTCACCAAGCGGCCGCTGCTGCGCCGCACGATGCTGCTCGCGACCGCGCCGCTGGCGCTCGCGCCGCTGGTGCTGCTGCGCGACCTCGGCCCGCTGCCGCAGACCGACCTGCGGCACACGGTCTGGCGGAAGGGCCTGCGCGCGGTGACGCTCGGCGGGCTGCGCCCGCTGCGGCCGGCGGACATGTCCACCCCGGGCAGCCTGATCACCGTCATCCCGCAGGGCTACCAGGACGACGACGACGCCCTCGCGAAGGCCGGCGTGATCCTGATCAAGTTCGGGCCCGGCGAGCTGCACGTTCCGACCATCTACGACGGCAAGACGCAGCTCTACGGCATGAACTGGACAGTCGACAACATCGTCGCCTACTCCAAGATCTGCACCCACGTGGGCTGCCCGGTCGCGCTGTACGAGCAGACCACGCACCACATCCTGTGCCCGTGCCACCAGTCGACGTTCGACGCGGCCAACGGCGCCAACGTGATCTTCGGCCCGGCGGCCCGCGCGCTGCCGCAGCTGCCGCTGACGGTGGACGCCGACGGGTACCTGGTGGCGGCCAGTGACTTCACGCAGCCGGTCGGCCCGAGCTTCTGGGAGCGCGGATGAGCAAAGACGACGCGGTTAAGATCCCGCCCGCTCTTTCCGGGGTCGGCGGATGGCTTGACGACCGTTTCCACGGCGCCAAGGGCGTCCGGGTGCTGATGCGGAAGGTCTTCCCGGACCACTGGTCGTTCATGCTGGGCGAGATCGCGCTCTGGTCCTTCGTGATCCTGCTGCTCACCGGCACGTACCTGGCGCTGTTCTTCAATCCGTCGGCCGCTCAGGTGGTCTACCACGGCTCGTACACCAAGCTCGACGGCATCACGATGTCGCAGGCGTACGAGTCCACGCTGAACATCTCCTTCGACATCCGCGGTGGCCTGCTGATCAGGCAGATCCACCACTGGGCGGCGATCATGTTCATGGTCGCGATCATGGCGCACATGCTCCGGGTGTTCTTCACCGGCGCGTACCGCAAGCCGCGCGAGGTCAACTGGCTGATCGGCGTCGTGCTGTTCACGATGGGCATGATCGAGGGCCTGTTCGGCTACTCGCTCCCCGACGACCAGCTGTCCGGCGCGGGCCTGCGGATCACCGAGGGCGTCGCCCAGGGCATCCCGATCGTCGGCACGTACATCTCGTACTTCCTGTTCGGCGGCGAGTTCCCGGGCACCGCGATCATTCCGCGGTTCTACATCCTGCACGTGTTCCTGATCCCCGGCCTGATCCTGGCGCTGATCACGGCGCACCTGTTCATCATGTTCCACCAGAAGCACACCCAGATGCCGATGAAGGGGAACACCGAGAAGAACGTGGTCGGTCAGCCGTTCTGGCCGTACTTCCTGCTCAAGGGCCAGGCCTGGTTCTTCTTCATCTTCGGCACGCTGGTCGTGCTTGGCGACGTTCGCGCAGATCAACCCGGTCTGGCTGTACGGCCCGTACACGCCGCTCGCGATCTCCTCGGCGTCGCAGCCCGACTTCTACATGGGCATCCTCGAGGGCTCGCTGCGCATGATGCCCTCGTGGGAGATCAACTTCCTCGGGCATACGCTCTCGCTGTCGGTGCTCATCCCCGCCCTGCTGCCGCTCGGCATCATCTTCACCGGGGCGGCGCTGTGGCCGTTCTTCGAACAATGGGCCACCGGCGATAAGTCGTTCCACAACATCAACGACCGGCCGCGCAACGCCCCGGTGCGTACCGGTGTAGGCGTGGCGGCGATCTGCTTCTACGGCATCCTGCTGCTTGAGGGCGCGAACGACGTCATCGCCGACCGGTTCCAGATTCCGCTGTACACGGTCACGTGGATATCGCGAGTCGCGGTCTTTGTGGTGCCCATCGGCGGATATTTCGTGACAAAACGGATATGCCTGGGCTTGCAGCGAAAGGATGCCGCGCTGCTCACCCACGGCGTGGAGATCGGCATCATCCGCCAGCTGCCGAACGGCGAGTTCATCGAGGAGGAGCGGCCGCTCACCGAGGAGGAGCGCGCGGTCGTCGACTCCAAGCACGTCTTCCAGCCGCTGCCTTCACCGGAAGAGGCGGACGAGAACGGCGTGCCGGCCCCGGCCGCCCGCGGACCCATGGGCTTCGCCCGCAAGTTCGCGAACCGCGCCTTCACCGAGACCATCGCCGTCCCCGCGGGCCACGGCTACGGTCACGAGCCGGATCACGAGGCCGTGGAGGGCAACGGCCACGGCGAGATCGAGGGCGGCGAGCACGCGGCGATCGGCGGCACCCACGAGGAGCACTAGCCAGGCCTCTGCTCTAACGACGAGTGCGCCCCGGTGCCATCAGGCACCGGGGCGCACTGTTTACCGCCGGCGGGTCGTCCCGCAGGCAGCAGAGCCTCGCGGATAACTCCGCTAGGCCGATGGAGAACGCTGCCTCGAGGTCGTGCCGGGAGTACGCGCGGAACGCGACGTGGGTCTGCGTCTCGGTGACGCCGTCCACCTTGTTGAGGCCGCCGGGGATTACGTCGGCGAGGTCGTCGTGGGCACGGACCCGGACGATCGCCACCAGGTCGTAGTCCCCGGTGATCGAGTACACCTCGCTGACCGCGGGCAACTGGGCGATGGCCTCCGCGACCTCCGGGATGCGGTGAATCTCGGACCTTGAGCAAAACGATGGCGGTGACCACGGGCTGCGCCTCCCCGGAAGCTGCGATGATTTATCGCGGTTACCTTATCCCCGCCTGATCGCTGTATTTCCCAGGGGGCTGTATTTCCCAGGGGGCTGTGTTCCCCAAGGGGGCTCCGCCCCCCTTCGACCCCCCAAACCAGCGTCCCTGCCGCTAGCAGCATCAGGCTCCCCGGCCAGGCCCCTCGCTTCGCTCGGGGCCCGGCGCGGGTCGCCTGATCGCGCCTGTGCTCGCTCGCTTCGCTCGCTGCGCCGCGCGAGAACCCGCCTCCCAGGGGGCTGTGTTCCCCAGGGGGCTCCGCCCCCCCTTCGACCCCCCGAAACCAGCGTCCCTGCCGCTAGCGGTATCAGGCTCCCCGGCCGGGCTCCTCGCTTCGCTCGGGGCCCGGCGCGGGTCGCCTGATCGCGCCTGTGCTCGCTCACCCTGCTTCCCAAGGGGGCTCCGCCCCCCTTCGCCCCCCCAACCCTGCGCCGGTTGCTGTGTGCGGTATCAGGCTCCCCGGCCAGGCCCCTCGCTTCGCTCAGGGCCCGGCGCGGGTCGCCTGATCGCGCCTGTGCTCGCTCACCCTGCTTCCCAAGGGGGCTCCGCCCCCCTTCGACCCCCCAAACCAGCGTCCCTGCCGCTAGCAGCATCAGGCTCCCCGGCCAGGCCCCTCGCTTCGCTCGGGACCCGGCGCGGGTCGCCTGATCGCGCCTGTGCTCGCTCGCTTCGCTCGCTGCGCCGCGCGAGCCACCATGTTTCCCGGGGGCAGCAGGCGCAGCAGCCAGGCGAGCCAGCGCTCCGGGGGAGAGGCGGCGTCCGCACCCGCCGTGCCCGCCGCGCCCGCCGCGTCTCGCCCGCCCACGGCGCGCCTGGCGGCCGTCTCGGCGTCGCGCGCGGCGAGCCAGGTGTCGAGGTCATCAAGCGTCATGACTCCCTCCCGGTCGGTCAGCCGCCCGAGCAGTTCCCCGAGTACGACCGCGGTGGCTCGCGCGTCATCGAGCGCCCGGTGCGAGGGCCGTACCGGTGTGCCGAAAAAGGTCGCCAGCGTCGCCAGCTTCCTGTCTGGCACCTCCTGCGGGGTGGCCATCAGGTGCCGGGCGAGCCGTACGGTGTCGAGCACCTCGAAACCGGGCCAGTCATGCCCCATGCCGGCGCACGCGGCGGTGAGGAACCGAAGGTCGAACGGCGCGTTGTGCGCGGCCAGCACGCTGCCCTCGGCGAATGCGAGCACGCCGGGCAGTACGGCGTCGACCGGCGGGGCTGACGCGAGCATCTGGTCGCTTATCCCGGTCAGTTCGGTGATCGCGGGGGGAACGGGCGTTCCGGGATTGACAAGCGACCCGAACTCAGCAATGACGGTGCCCCCGTGCACGCGCACTGCGCCGATCTCCGTGATGCCGGCCTCCTCGGGCGCCCATCCGGTCGTCTCGACGTCGACGACCGTGAAGTCAAGGTCGGTCAGCGGGACAGACCGGATGCCGGGAGCGGGGACAGCGACGTCAGCCATGATCACCACGGTAGGCGGGCCTACCGACATTCCGGCTCATGGCTCAATCGGCCCGTGAGGCGGCAGCGTCTCAGATTTGCTTAGCGATCCTGCATTTACCCGTATTCGCGGGGTGGTGCTGGGGTCTGGTTCCCGTCGGGGTGGGGTGGCGTGGGCACCAAGATGGAATCCTGCGCCCAGTGCCGCCCCGCGTGCCTTGTGGGGCCTGGCGGGAGTCAAGCAAATCGTGCTCGCGTCCTGGTCCCGGGTCGCTGCGCGGGGCAGTTGCCGGGCCGTGGAGACGCGTCCCCCCGGACGCTGGACCCTGCGGCCCGGGGGCCGCGGGGTGGGGGGTGCCGTGCGTCGCCTGGGCGCGCGGCGTGAGGTGCTCCTCCGGGGCGTCGGGCCGCTCTTGGAGCGGTCGCGCCCGGACGTGTAAGGGCTGACGACTGCGCGTGCTTCCAGCGCGTCGTCGACCTTGCGGACCGCCATGGCACCGGTGCGGCGGTCGGTGGCGGTCTTGTGCTGGTGGGCGAGGCCGCGGGCGGCTATGCGCTGCCAGGCGCCATGGTCGCGGTCGCCTTGCCAGCCGCACCCAGGGCACCGCGCCCACTTCCACCCCGGCGTCGTCGGCGAGTCCGGTGCTTTGCAGTGCCGGAGCGGCGTGAGGCACCGAGGGCAGTTGCGGGAGGTGCCCCTCGGGGGAACGGTGACGACGGCGACGCCGTGCTCCGCGAGGATGTGGCGCAGCCGCTCGGTGATCTGGCCGCGGACGGTCTGAGACAGCTTGGTATTGAGCGTACGGCCCATCCCCTGGGCTTCCATCGACCGGAGATCCTCGACAAAAACCACAGTCGCGCCAACGGCGATCGCCTGGTCCGCCGCCCAGCGGGCGGCGGACCAGGCCAGGGCGTCGTTCAGGTGCGACCGCCGGGCGGCGACGCGCCCGCGTTCGTCCCGGAGGATCTGGGCCTTCGCGGTCAGGGGATGATTGCCCCGTTCGGCGATCAGGCGCTCGCAGTGATCGGCCTTGGCGTGAAGCCGCTCGCCCTGGCGGCGCAGCCGGTGCGCCCTGGCGAGCACCCCGCTGGCCCGGTACTGGGCGCCGGCGCCGAGCGCGGTGATCGTCCCGTCCGGGGCCAGGCGGCACGCCCCGGCGCTGACCAGCGTGTTCAAACCCCAATCTAGCCCTAGGGTGACGGTGTGCCCGGTGCGGCGGGTGGCAGGCACCTGCCAGGTGAACGCGACGTCGGCCGTTACCCGGCTCCCGGCGGGGCGCAGGGTGGGCAGGTGCAAGGCGGCGGCGGCCGGGACGGCCGGCGGCAGGCTGAGGGGGACCGCGACCCACGACCAGTCGCTGTACGAGCGGGGGTCGGGGCGGACGGGGAGCTGCAGGCGCATCAGTGCCCGCCGGGGGTCGGCCTCGTGCCGTTCGATGCTGGCCTGCTGCCGGTCGCAGGCGGCGAGGACGAGCATCGCGGGCACCCGCGGCGGCGCTTCCATCTCGGTGACGCCGCCGGGGAGCCGCCCGTGGTCTTTCAGGTAGCGGGCCGCCTGGCGGGTGCGGGCGCGGATCACCGGGGACGGCAGGTGCTCCCCGCCGGGTGCCGCCGCGCGCACAGCGTCCCATTCTTCCGGCGTCCGCTTGCCCGGGTCGCCGGCAGGGCCAAGTGCCGACGACCGCGGTGGTGAGGGCGTCGCGCCATAGGGCCGATCGCAGCAGCCGCCCGGCCTGCTCCTGCGCCATACGGGTAACGCGGTCGTTGACCTTGACCCCGTCCGGCGGAACCGTTGCCCAGCCGAGGCGGCGCATCGCCATCCACGCCTGCGACGGCAGCGGCTTCCCGGCTTCGTCCTCGCCCGAGGCCAGCGTCTCCAGGTCGCCGGGGTTCCAGTGACTGACGGTAAGCCGCACGGCCATGTCCTGGGCCAGCGCCGCGCACCATCCGATGCGCTCCGCCGCCACGGCGGCGGTCAATACCTCGCCGGTCTTCTCGTCCGTCCCGCCCCGCAGCAGGACGCGGGCGCACGCGGTGCGCGCCGCGCTGCCGGCGTCGGGTGCCGGGCCGCGGGTCACCGGGTGCCACCGGGCGGGGGCCGGTCGGACTCGGCGAGCAGCCGCCTGCGCGCGGCGGCTGACCGCATCCCGTACAGGCGCCCCGCGAACGTGGTGACGAGGGAGACGAAGTCCTCCAGCAGCTCTTCCCGGCCGCCCTGCGCTTTCGGGTGCAGTACCTCCACGGTAGCGCCGTGGACGGCGAGCAGCCGCCGCAGCCACCCGGCGCCGAACCGGGCCAGCCGGTCCTCGTGCGTCACCCGGACGACCGTCACCTGCCCCTCAGCGACTGCCGCCAGCAGCTTCTCCAGGCCGGGCCGGTCTTCGCGCAGGCCGGACGCGCGGTCCCGGAACACTCGGGCCACCGTCCCGGTCGCGGTGGCGCGCAGCTCGGCCTCCTGCGCGTCCAGCGACGACTCCTGGCCTGTGGTCCCCGAGACCCGCACGTAGAGGCCCTCCATCCGCGCTTTGCCCACGCTTTCGGAGGAGATCTTCATCGCCTCGACGTCATCGGAGGAGAAGCGGCGCTCGCGCCCTACCCACGTTACCGGGATCTTCCCGCTGTCCGCCCACGACCGCAGCGTCACCGGGTGCACCCCCAGCCGCCTCGCCGCCCGCGACAGCCTCAGAAGCTCCATCCGGCCGCCGTCCTGATGACCGCAGGGACGGCCCCGCCGGCCCGGCTGCCCAGGGCTCCGTCCTCGCTGACGGCGTCCAGACGGGGCACGGTTCCGCCGCCGGTCACCGTCCGGCCCGCTGGTCCCTGCCTGCGACGAGGCGCAGCGCCGGGGGGCAGGCAGGCGCGGCGTCGGCGGTAGCCTCGCACCAGGCGTAGCCGCACCGCTGGCAGGCCCGGCACAGGTGCTCGCCCGCCGCCGACGCGCAAGGGCACCTGCCGACTGGGGCGGCGTGGTAGGCCGTGCCCACGGCGGCGCCCGCGCACTTGGAGCACACAGCGTGCTCGTTGAACGGCGGCAACTCGACGGCGACGACGACAGCGGCGACGCGGGTCATGGCGGCCGGGGCAGTGGCGGCCTGGCGCCGCTCGCGGTCGGCCTGGCGCCACTGGCGGATGAGTTCCCCGCCAGCGGCTAGCGCGGCGTCGCATGCCCTGGCGGCGTCCTCGGATGCGAACTGGTCACCGCGTTCGAGCCGTGCGAGGTAACTGGGGTCGAACGCGGCGACCAGGCCGAGCTTCGCCAGCGACAGCCCGGCCTGGTCGCGCCGGTTGCGGAGTTCCCGTCCCCATCGGCGGGCCGGTGACCGTTCCGGGGTCAAGACGTTGCGCCGCTGTCCCATCATGCTGCCTGCCTTTGCGGCGCGGGGGGCGTGGCCGCCGCGCCGAGCAGTAGCCGGGCCTGGTACTTGAGCGCCGTCGCACGGTGCCCTTGCCCGTCGGCCTGGTCGGCGGCGCGTCGCAGCGCGGCGGTGACTGCGGCGATCTCGCCGCGCCCGGCGTAGAGGCTGGCGCGGGTGCCTGCGAGGGAGCGCGGTGGCCGTCCGGTGAGCGGCCATGTGAGCAGTTCGGTTACGGCCGGGTCGGTGATCGGCACGGCTAGCGGGTGGGTGGCGGGGTCGGTGCTGCCCAGCCCGGACAGGATGACATCGGCGTCTAGGGCCTGGTCCCACACTCTCAGCAGGGCCGGGCTTGCCCCGGCGGCCTGAAGGCTGCTGCGCAGTGCCCGCAGGCGGACGTGCGGCATGTTGACCAGCGGCTTGCGGCCCCGTTCCCATGCCTGCACCGTCGTAAGGGAAACCTCTAGCCGCTCGGCCATGTGCTCCTGCGTCGCTGGCATGCTCTTCCTGATCGCGGCGAGCACAGCCCCGGCGACGCGCCCGCCTAGCACGCCGCCCCCGGTGAGGGCGGTCACGTAGTTGCTCATCAGTGGCCCCGGCTGCCGTAGTCGGCGCGGTCGAAGTAGGGCGTGAACCTGCGCGGGGTGGAGTACCCGCCGGTTAGGGTGTGGTGCCCGGTGGTGATGCCGAACCAGACGGCGGCGGTGACGGTGCGGGTGATCGCCTCGTCAACATCGGGCCGAAGCTCGCCGTCCTCGTCGCTGACGTTGATCCCGCACTGGCGGGCGAGTTCGTGCCAGTCCTCGATCAACTGCTCGACGGGCGAGATTCCGTCCGGGGTGCCGCTACCGAAAGCGTCGGTCATCTCCTGGAACAGGAACGACGGGTCCAGCTCGGGGACGGGGCGGCGGCGGGACAGGGCGTGCCACCTGTCGAGGACGGCGGCGTCATCTACGGCCCGCTTACCGGGATCTGGCTGAGTGAGTACAGCTACCCGTCGTCCAGTCGACAGAAGATGTACACGTCACGGCACTACGTGCTGATACTCCAGCGCGGTCAGGGCTTGATGGTCCGATCGCTGCCTGAACAGGAATCCACGCTGGCCCTTGACCTCACGGTCAACGGGAAGATGACCAAGGGTAACTGGACCGAGATCACCTCTGGCGGCGGCTACTACCAGGGTGCCGTCTACGACGGCACGATCCAGATGGAGATCAACCAGGCTGGCGACCGTCTCAAAGGTAAGTGGCTCGGCTTCGGCCGCGACCCTGGCGAGATCAACGATGGCCCCTGGAGCTTTACCAGGGTCGATACGGACTACGACAAAGCGGCACGCCAGAAGTGGGACAAGCAGCCGGAAGCAGCCGAATAAGGCGCGGCCCCTGCGTGCCTGCGACGCGGGCGGGCGGTCTGCTGCCCGGCCCGCGTCGCGTTGCGGTGCTCCTGGTTTGGCTATCTGTCGGGCGAACGGGGACGGCACTCGGGTGCTGGTGGCCGTCCCCTGCCGCTGGCCGAGATTGGGCGTGGCGGTCCCTGGCCGGGGGGCAGGGACCGTGGTGCCCCGGTGCGTGAGGGAATCGTGCCAGGACAGGGCCGCGCGGTTCGGGTGCGGGGTTCCCGTTCCGCATGGCGGCTTATCTGCGCGGCGGCACGCGAATTGTGAACAATCGGCGACTAACAGGCAGGCGTGAGCGCGACCTCAACTGTCAGATCACTCACGATCGCTAAGCAAACCGCTGAGCCTGCCGAGCAGCCGGGTGCGGTGGCGGGAGGAGTGAAGTGGCAGGGGAAGATGTCAACCAAAGGTCACAATTGGTAGAACCCGGTTGAGACCCCTGCCCGCGCATCAATAGCGTGACGAACACTGTCAAGCGATGAGCATGGTGAGGAGTCGTGAGAGTCACGCTGCGCATGCGACTGGCTGCCCGCACGGGCAGGAAACGGCGCGCCGTCGCGATCGGCGTCGCCGTGCTCCTCGCTGGCGGACTCGCCGCCGCGGTGACGCAGGTCGCCGCCGCGCAGCCGCAGCCCAACATCGACCAGGTGCGGGCCACGATCAACACTCTCACCGGTGAGTTCAACAAGGCGAACCAGCAGTACGACCAGGTTGAGGAGCAACTCGACACGGCCGACGCGCGGCTGAGGCAGCTGAACGGGCAGCTGGCCAGCGAGCAGGCGCGGTACGAGTCGGCGCGGCAGCTGGTCGTGCAGATCGCGGATTCGTCCTACGAGGACTCGGCCTCGACGTCGCTCGCCGGACTGCTGACGTCCAACGACCCAAGGCAGGTGCTCGCCGAGGCATCGATCGTCATGCAGATCACCGGAACGAGAAACCTGGAGACACAGGCCTTCTTGGGCATCGCCACGCAACTCGCCGCCGTCCAGCAGGAACAGCAGCACACCGAGCAGGGCATAGCGCAGCTCGCCACCCAGCGCAAGGACACCAAGGACCACATCTCCTCGCTGCTGGCTAAACAGAACTCGATACTCAACTCGTTGACCGGCACGGAACTGGCGGCGGTGCAGCAAGGAACCGTCAACAGCGGCGGCGGCATCACGGACGCCGTCTACACCGGCCCGACCGGGTCCCAGGCGGATTCGGCGGTGGCCTTCGTGTTCAAGCAGCTCGGCTGCCCCTACAGCTACGGTTCAACCGGCCCCTGCAGCGTCGGGTTCGACTGTTCCGGGCTGGTGATGAAGGCCTGGGCGTCGGCGGGCATCACGATTCCACGCGACACCTACAGCCAGTGGGCGGCGCTGCCGCACATCTCCGTGTCCGAGATTCAGCCAGGGGACCTGCTGTACTACAACGGCATCGGCCACGTCGCCATGTACGTCGGCGGCGGCATGATCGTCGATGCGCCATCGGCTGGCCAGCCGGTCCGCGAGATCAGCATGAGCACCTCCTGGTACGCAGACAGCTTCGACGGCGCAGCAAGACCGTAGTTTCCCGGGGGGACGACCCCCCGTACCCCCCGCACCAAAGCTCCCGGCTGACTCCTTAGCACTCGTGGTCGCCACCCGGATCCAATTCCCCTGGGGGACGCCCCCGGTCCCCCCGCGCATGGGGGAGTCCCTCCCCCAAAACAAAGGGAGCCCCTCCACTGGCCTTCGTATCCCCCTCGCCGGGCGGCGCCCGGGACGGCGCCTGTGGCGCCGGGTACGTATCCGGTTGGTTGCCGTTGCTGGTCCGCTATCTCAGTGGTTGCTGTTGTTGGTCCGCAGGTCCGCTGCTTTCGGTGACCCTGTGCCGCCTAAACTGAGGGACGTTATGCGACGCACGTTGATCGTTACTAACGACTTCCCGCCTCGGCGGGGCGGCATTCAGTCATTCGTTTATGAGTTGGCCCTCCGGCTGGACCCTGGCCAGCTCACCGTCTACGCCCCGAAGTGGGAGGGTGACGCCGGCTTCGATGCCGCCCAGCCGTTCGAGGTGGTCAGGCACCCGACCTCGCTGATGATCGGCGGCCCGAGCGTTCGCCGCCGGGCCGCCGGGCTTGTCCGGTCGAGAAAGGCCGAAGTGGTCATCTTCGGTGCCTCGGCCCCCCTGGGGCTGATCACGCCGGTGCTCCGTGAGGCCGGCGTGCGGCGGGCGATCGCGATCACCCACGGCCACGAGGCCGGCTGGGCGGCGCTGCCGGTCGCCAGGCAACTGCTGCGCCAGATCGGCGAGCGGACTGACGTGCTGACGTACCTGGGCGAGTACTTCAAGGTCCGTGTCGCCGGGGCACTCACCCCGCGGGCGGCCGCCCGGATGACCCGGCTGCACCCCGGTGTGGACGCGACCACCTTCCGTCCCGACCCAGAGGCGCGCAGAGTTATCAGGGACCGCTACGGCCTCGGTGAGCGTCCCGTGGTGGTCTGCGTGTCCCGCCTGGTACCGCGCAAGGGCCAGGATACGCTGCTGCACGTCTGGCCCGAGGTACTCGAGCAGGTGCCCGACGCGGCCCTCCTCATCGTCAGCGGCGGGTCGTACGCGTCGGCCCTGCATAAACTCTCACAGCGGCTGGGCCTGGCCACCTGGATCAGCGCCGTCGGCCCGGTTCCGCCGGCGGAGCTTCCCGCGTACCACGCGGCGGGCTATCGTCCCTCCGTCTACTTCACCGGCCCGGTACCGCAGGAGGAGCTTCCCGCGCACTACGCGGCGGGCGACGTCTTCTCCATGCCGTGCCGCACCAGGCGCGGTGGCCTCGACGTCGAGGGCCTCGGCATCGTCTACCTGGAGGCGTCCGCAGCCGGCCTGCCGGTCGTCGGCGGCGACTCGGGCGGTGCCCCGGACGCGATTCTGGACGGCGAGACCGGTTACGTGGTCGGCGGCCGCGACGAGGCGGCCCTGACGCAGCGCCTGATCGCCCTGCTCCAGGACCCGGCGGACGCGAAGGCGATGGGCGAGAAAGGCCGAGCCTGGGTGGAGCGCGACTGGAACTGGAACCTGATCGCCAGTCGCCTCCGCACCCTAATCGACGAAGGATAACAGCAACCGCTAGCGTACAGGGCGTCGATGTCGCTCGCGAACTCCTTAGCTAGCACCGCGCGCTTGATGCCGAGCTTGGCCGACAGGTGCCCCTGCTCCTGGGTGAAGTCCCCGTCGAGTATCCGGAACTTCTTGATCGACTCCGCCCGGGACACCGCCTTGTTCGCGTCGTCCACGGCCGCCTGGATCTCGGCGTTCAGCTCCGGATCGTCGCGCAGGTCCGCCACGGTCGCATCGGCGGCCTTGCCGTGCCGTTCCTTCCACGGACCGAAGGCATCGGTGTCGATCGTGACGAGGACCCCGACGAACGGCCGGCCGTCACCGACCACCATGCACTGCGAGATCAGCGCGTGCATCCGCATCCGGTCCTCGAGCACCGCCGGGGCGACGTTCTTGCCGCCCGCGGTGACGATTATCTCCTTCTTCCTGCCGGTGATCGTCAGGAAGCCCTCGTCGTCGAGTTCGCCGAGGTCCCCGGTGGCGTAGTAGCCGTCGGTGGTGAACGCGTCCTTGGTGGCCGCCTCGTCGTGCCAGTAGGCGGGGAAGATGGACCTGCCCTTGACCAGGATCTCTTTGTCGTCGGCGATCCGCACGGCGACTCCAGGCAGCGGCTGGCCCACCGAGCCGATCTTCTGCCGGTCGGGCCGGCTCACCGACACCGGTGCGGTCGTCTCGGTCAGCCCGTATCCCTCGAGGATGGAGATGCCGATCCCGCGGAAGAAGTGCCCGAGCCGCGGCGCGAGGGCGGCACCGCCGGACAGCGCCCACTCGGCTTTGCCGCCGAGGGCGGCGCGGAGCTTGCCGTAGACGAGACGATCGAACAGGGCGTGCTCGGCCCGCAGCCGGAGTCCGGGTCCTGAGGAGTCAAGCGCCTCGCTGTACGCGACGGCGGTACCGGCCGCACGGGAGAAGATCTTGCCCCGGCCCTCGCCGATCGCCCTGGCCTCGGCGCCGTTGTACACCTTCTCGAAGACGCGCGGCACGGCGAGAACGAACGTCGGCTGGAACGACGCCAGGTCGGGCAGCAGGTTGTCCATGTCCGAGCAGTGCCCGAGTACGATGCCGGCCTCCAGGGTGCCGACCTCGATGACCCGGGCGAAGACGTGTGCGAGCGGCAGGAACAGCAGGGTGGACGCCGTGCCGTAGGCGTTGATCGCCGCGATGGGCCCCATGAACGTGTTCCTGACGGCCGCGAGCAGGTTCTCGTGGGTGAGTTCGCACCCCTTGGGCCGCCCGGTGGTGCCGGAGGTATAGATGATGGTGGCGATGTCCTCGGCGCTCCGCGACCGGGCCCGGGAGTCAAGGGACTCCGCGGTCACGCCCGCCCCGTCGGCGATCAGCGACGGCAGGTCCGGGTCGAGCAGCCACAGGTGCTCAAGCGCGGGCAGCCGCTCCCTGGCCGCGGAGATCATCCCGGCGAACCCGTCGGTCTCCGCGATGACGGCACGGGCCTGGGAGTTCGACAGGATCCACTCGGCCTGCTCGGCCGATGAGGTCTCGTAGATCGGCACCACGACCGCGCCGGCGGTCCACAGCGCGTAGTCGATCAGCGTCCACTCGTACCTGGTGTGCGACATAAGGGCGATCCGGTCTCCGGCCTCGACCCCGGCCGCGATGAATCCCTTGGCGAGCGCGTGCACCTCGTACTTGAACTGCGCGGCGGTAACGTCCGTCCAGGTACCGTCCGGCGTCTTACGCCGCAGCATGACGGCGGAGGGCTGCTCCGCCGCGCGGCGCGTGACCAAGTCCGCCGCGTTCGCCGACGCCGGGATCTCCGCCAGGGCGGGAATGCTGTACTCGCGCAAGGACTTCTCCGTTCTCCGTCCACCCGAGTCTATGTTTTATCCCATGAGGGTCCACGTGGTAAGTGATGTGCACGGCACGGCCGACGCGCTCAAGACGGCAGGCGACGGCGCGGACATGCTGATCTGCCTCGGTGACATGCTTTTGTTCCTCGACTACGCAGACCATACGCAGGGCATTTTCGCCGATATCTACGGCGCCGAGAACGCCAAGGAGTACATCGGCCTGCGTACCGCTCGGCGGTTCGACGAGGCCAGGGCCCTCACCGCCGGCATCGCGGCAAGGCTGGCGGCCGACCGCGGCACCGACCCGCGCAACCTTACCGAGCAGGCGATCAGGAAGCAGTACGCCGCGCTCTTCGGCGCGCTGGCCGAGCCCGCCTATCTCACCTACGGCAACGTTGACATCCCGCGCCTGTGGGAGTCCTTCCGCAAGCCCGGCCACCAGGTGCTCGACGGCAGCCGGGCAGAGGTCAGCGGCGTAACGTTCGGCTTTGTCGGCGCCGGGCTGATCTCACCGTACCGGACTCCCAACGAGATCCCGCCGGCCCTGTACGCGGCCAAACTGGACGCCATCGGCGCGGTGGACGTGCTCTGCACCCACATCCCCCCGGCGGTACCCGAACTGCTCTACGACGTCCGGGCGCGCCGCCTGGAAACCGGCTCCGCCGCGCTGCTCGAGGTGATCCGCCGGACGCAGCCCAGGTACGCCTTCTTCGGGCACGTGCACAATCCCCTTGCGCGCCGGGTGCGCATCGGGAGCACGGAGTGCGTCAACGTCGGCCACTTCCGTGCCACCCGCGTCCCGTACGTAGTGGAACTGTGAACAACACATCCGGTCAGGAGGGTTAATCTGCCTGTATGAGCACTCAGCCGGGCAGCGACCCGATCGGTGATTTCCAGCGGTGGCTGATGAAGGCCGGGGCCAAGAGCATTGGCCGCGACGTGGCGGGCCGGATGAAATCCACGCTCGGCGGCGGCCGGGCCAAGAACACCGATGTCTGGGAGACCGCGACCACAGAGGAGCTGACCGACGAGCCCCCGGAGTGCCAGTGGTGCCCGATCTGCCGGGCTGCCCGCCGGTACCGGGAACCGGGCAGCAGCGGCAGCGGCGCCGGGCAGTTCGCCGGCGTCGGGGATACCCTGGCCGGGCTGACCAGGGATGCGTTCAGCCTCTTCGACGCGGCCCTGCGCCCTCCGCAGCGGCCTGCCTCGCCGTCAGCCGGCGCAGCCGGTGCGTCCCGGGTCGCCAGGGCAGCCAGCAGACCCCAGGCAGCCAGCGGACCCCGGGCATTCAGACCACGGCGCCGTCGTCGTCGGACCCGGAGTCGGGTGGCCGACCGTTGTCCATCCGCAGCACGATGACGACGAAGCCGCCGATGAACGCGGCGACCGCGAGGAAGGCGGCGAGCCCGGAGATGGTGGCGCCGATGGCGGTACAGATCAGCAGGTAGAGGGGACCGCCGAATAGGGCCAGCCAGGCGCCCTTGGTCACCGGGTCGAGCTTAGGCAGCGGCGGCGGTACCGGCGGGATGTAGTGGTCGTTGGCGGGATCGTCGTCCGCCGGGGGTGCGTCCCTCGGGCCGGTACGGGCCCCAAGCCCCGGCCACGGCTGGTCCGGCAGCATCTTGTCCGGCCTCGCATCGCCCGGACCGACGCTGCCAGGACCCATGCTGTCCGGAATCGTGGTGTCCGGCATCGGGGAAGAGCCGCCGAGCACCGGCAGCCCGGGCAGCCCGGTCGGGTTGGTCGGCGGCTCACCGGGCAGTGAGTCAGGCACCGGGGGCGGCACGGCCGGCGTGACGTGCACCGGACCCGCCAGGTCTTCCCGGTCTGGCCAGGGCGGCGCCTCGTCGGCGGGCGCGGGGACGTCGAAACGGGCGATCAGGTCCAGCCAGGCCGCCTCGTCGCCGTCTCCGCCTGTCGCGTTGCCACCTGTGCCGGTTCCCCCCGGCACGTCCCCGTCAGTCAATGTTCTCTCCCGGAGGGATGTCCCCCCGTACCCCCCGCTGGCAAAGCCGCCGGGGTGACCTTTTTGCGTTGAACTGTTTCCCCTGGGGAGCTATTCCGCGCCCCCCGGCGTCCCGCCGGACCGGCCTGGCGAGACGAGACTTGTGCGGGGCTCAGTGTCGTCACCCTTTAGTCTTACCCGTTTTGCTTGGCGATGCTGTGCTTCTGAACGAACGTCAGAGTGCCATCGAAAATCTCGGGCGCGTCGTTGTCAAGCGTCGCGACATGGTAGCTGTTGGCCAGCGGCCGCACCTCGACGTCTGGCTGGGCGGCAGTCAGCACCTTCATGCTGGCGGGGCCCACCACGTGGTCGACCGTGGACCGGTAGACGAGAACCGGCTTCGTCACCGAGGCGAGTCCGGCCGCTGTCGTCTTCCACATCCGCGGTAGCGTCGCGACGGATGCCACCGGCGTCTTCTTCAGGGCACCCTCCTGCACTCCCGGCTTCTTGATGTCTCCGCCTATAGACGGTATCGCCCTGATCACGTATTTGAGTACCGGTGCGAGCGGGATAAGAGGATTGTCACCTGCGAGCGACGGATTCACGACGACGAGCCCGCTGACCCGGTCGCCCTGTGTCTCCGCGAGCCGGAACGCCAGGCACCCGCCCATCGAGATCCCGGCGACGAATACCTGGTCGCACTGGCCGGACAGCTCAGTGAACGCCCGCTCCGCGCATCCGTACCAGTCCGTCCAGCCGGTCTTGGCGAGTTCCCGCCAGCCCGCCCCGTGCCCGGGGAGCAGCGGCGCCCGTACGGTAAGCCCGGCCTGAGCCAGATGCTCGGCCCAGGCCCGCACGGTGCGCGGCGATCCGGTAAATCCATGCAGGACAAGGACGCCAACTGGCCCTCCGTCAGCGGAGAACGGTGTGGCCTCCGGAGTTGCGGCCTCCGGCGATGTTGATGACACTCTTGCATCGTGCCACAGATTTCGAGGGACGTGGGACGATGTATCCGTGTTCTACTGGATAGCCAAGTACACGCTGGGCATAGCGCTGAAGCTAGTGTTCCGGTCCTGGTCCCGCGGACGGCGGAACGTGCCGCGCCGTGGCCCGGTCATCCTCGCGAGCAACCACCTCTCGTTCGCCGACCACTTCTTCGGCCCGGAGCCGCTGCCGCGCAAGGTGGTGTTCCTCGCCAAGTCCGAGTACTTCACCGGGAAGGGCATCAAGGGACTGGCCAGCCGGGCGTTCTTCAGCGGCGTCGGACAGATCCCCATCGACCGGACCGGCGGCGAGGCCAGCGAGCGGGCGCTGCACTCGGGGCTGCGTGTCCTCGCGGCGGGAAGGGTACTCGGCATCTACCCGGAGGGCACCCGCTCGCCGGACGGGCGCCTCTACAAGGGCCACACCGGTCTGGCGCGGCTGGCGCTTGAGTCCCGCGCGCCCGTCGTGCCGTGCGCCATGATGAACACCTTCGAGTTCCTGCCGTCCGGCTCGCACAAGCCGATGTTCGGCGTCCGGCCGGGGGTGATCTTCGGCAAGCCGATGGAGTTTTCGCGCTACTACGGCCGGGAGCAGGACCGAGAGGCGCTGCGCGCGGTCACCGACGAGATCATGGCCGAGATCGCGAAGTTGTCCGGTCAGGAATACGTCAACGTCTATGCGCAGCAGGTGAAGGATCAGGCGCAGTCGGACTCCTCCGACACGGATCTGTCAATGTTATCGATTGCATCGCAGGCGTTATCCGTGGCGCGTTGCAAGCTGCTTCCGGACGGCTAGGCTTTGCCCTATGCGAGTTGGGGTCCTTACTGGGGGCGGCGACTGCCCCGGGCTGAACGCGGTGATCCGCGCGGTAGTACGTAGGGGTATTCAGGAATACGGGATCGAGTTCCTCGGGTTCCGTGACGGCTGGCGCGGGCCGCTTGAAGCGGACACGATGCCGCTCGACGTGTCCGCGGTCCGCGGCATCCTGCCGCGCGGCGGCACGATCCTCGGCTCGTCGCGGACGAATCCGTTCAAGGACGCCGGGCAGGGCCGCTCCGGCGTCGAGCGGATCAAGGACAACATGCAAGGGCTCGGCGTCGACGCCCTGGTGGTCATCGGCGGCGAGGACACGCTCGGTGTCGCCGCCCGGCTGAACGACGAGGGCATCCCTGTCGTCGGCGTGCCGAAGACGATCGACAACGACCTCGGGGCCACCGACTACACCTTCGGCTTCGACACCGCGGTGAACATCGCGATGGAGGCGATCGACCGCCTGCACACCACGGCGGAGAGCCACCACCGGGCGCTCATCATCGAGGTGATGGGCCGCCACGCGGGCTGGATCGCGCTGCACGCCGGCATGGCCGGCGGGGCGAACGTCGTCCTGATCCCGGAGCGGCCGTTCGACATCGACAAGGTGATCGGCTACGTGGAGCACCGGTTCCAGACCCGGTACGCGCCGATCGTGGTGGTCGCCGAGGGCGCGCACCCGCAGCATGAGGAACTGTCGCTCCAGTCCGGCCAGCTCGACGCGTTCGGGCACGTCAGGCTCGGCGGCGTCGGCCAGTACCTCGCCAGCGAGATCGAGAAGCGCACGGGCAAGGAGGCGCGCTGCACGGTGCTCGGCCACATCCAGCGCGGCGGCACCCCGACCGCCTTCGACCGGGTTCTGGCGACCCGCTTCGGCCTGCACGCGGTCGCGGCGGTCCACGACGAGGCGTTCGGCAACATGGTGGCGCTGCGCGGCACCGAGATCGTCCGCGTCCCGCTGATCGAGGCCACCCGCGAACTCAAGCTGGTCCCGCCGGAGCGCTATGCGGAATCCGAAGTCTTTTTCGGGTAAACCAAAAAGCAAAATCAATACCCAAAACAACCGTATTCCGAACGAGTCCGGCTTACTCCCCCGCGTCGAATTACTCCCGGGGGGTTGGCGAGGAACGCCTCGCGTCAGCCCCCCGGAGGGTCATTGCTCGGCCTGAAACCTCTCGCGGCAGCCTCCGCAGGGCCGTTGTTTGGCGGTACACCTCTGACATGCCCGTGCACGATCTCGGTGGTGCGTGAGATCTCCTCGGACAGATCCTGGTACGCCTCCTCGGTCATATACTCCGATAGTTCGTCGAACCACCACGGGCTGCTCATGGGCATCATCTTTATGTTCCCAATTGATGAGGGCTCCCGGTGCCTCAGGGAAGCCGCTCCAGGCGGGTCCACGGGGACGGGGGGTTGTCGTCGCGTGGCAGCCATAGCAGGGGCTGGGCCCGGTCGAACGTGACCTGGAAGCCTGGCTCCCAGGGGAATCGGCCGTTCTTATCCGACCACACGACCTGCAGGTACGGCGGCCTGACCAGCCCGTAAAAGGCGTTGGAGATCGCCAGCAAGCCGTTCGATGTCCGCCAGCTGGCCTCGACGGGGCGCAGCGTGAGCGGAGCCGGGCAGATGTCGTCAAGCACGTCGCCGGCGCAGTAGTCGGCGCCGTCGGCGATCCGCGTGCCGATCGCATTGATGATGGCCGCGCCGTTCTGCACGGGCAGCCCGCACAAGACCAGCTCCGGGGTCTGGCAGGACAGCCACATCCCGACGCTGTACGCCCAGGGCGGCGCCACCTCGTCGCCGTGCCGTCCGGAGATCGCCCAGCCGTGCTCTCCGACGGTGGCGGCGACCCAGCTCATGTAGGCCGCGTGCTCGCTGCCGCGGTCCGCCTCGCCGGCCTGCTTCGGGTCGCCGGGGCACTCAAGACGGGTCTTACGACCGGAAAGGCGCCTGGGAAGGTTCATACCCTGCACGCTACGCCGAGGGTCTGACATTCCAGGTTGCCGCAAGAATCCGTTCCTTAGACCGATTCGCGTCTTTTGCGAATCGCCGGGCCGGGCGCTCGGCGAGCGGGCGCGCCGAGCAGAGCGCGAGAACGACGGCCAGCGGTGCGAGCAGGGCCCAGCCGCAGTAGCCGAGCACCACCGCGACAGCGACCGCGGCCGGGGCCGCCGCCAGGCGCGCCCGGCCGCGCAGTACCCGGACCGCCGAGGTCATGCAACCGAGATACACCACGAGGAACAGCGTCGTCGGGATGGCGACGAGCGTCGTCGGGCCGGCCAGCCCGAGCCCGTACAGCGAGATGAGCGCCAGGCCCGAGACGGCGATCGCCGCGAGGAGCCGGGGAGCCGGCCGGGTAGCCCGCCTGGCACCGGGACGCGTCCGCCGTGAGCGCGTCAGCTCGGCGGCCATTTCAGCCGCGCCGGTCACATAGGCATTGCTCGCGCCGACCGTCAGCACGACCGCCGCGACGGCGGCGGCAGCGGTCCCCGGTGGTCCGGCGGCGTCCCTGAGCAACGCGGCGAGCGGCGCGCTGGTCCCCGCGCCGGCGCCAAGGACGCTGATGGCGGCGACCGCGAGGCCCAGGTAGAGCACGCTGGTGACGACCAGGGCACTGCCGATAACCCGCGGGAGCTGCCGCGACGGGTCGGCGAAGCGCGTGGTGAGCGGTGCAACCGCCTCCCAGCCGACGAACGACAGCATCAGCGTCGCGGCCGCGTGCCCGACCGACTGCCAGCCGTGCGGGACGAACGGCGTCCAGTTGGCCGGCTGGGCATCGCGGGCCGACCCGGCCACGGCGACGGCGACCACGCAGATGAGAAGGCTGACGAGCACCAGTTGGGCGGTGGCCGAAGCCCGCAGCCCGCCCGCGGCGAGCGCCATGACGACAAGCAGCAGCGCCGCGGCGATCAGCGCCCGGGCAAGCCTGCCGCCACCGGTGAGCTCGGTGACGTAGCCGGCGCCGATCAGGCAGACGACCGGTGCTCCCGCGACGACTCCGACGAGGAACGACCAGCCGGCGATTTCGCTCGCGCGCTCGCCGAGGCCCGCGCGGACATAGCCGATGACACCGCCCGCGGAGGGAAAACCGCGGCCGAGAGAACCGAAGACGACCGCGAACAGTCCCGACAAGATGATGAGTCCGGTCCAGGCGAGCACCGAGGCCTGCCCGCCTCGGCGGCGGCGAGCCCGGGAAGCAGCAGCAGGCCTGGCCCGAGCAGCGCGCCGATGTAGAGCGCGGCCCCCCGCGCCGTGCTCAGCCCGGCCTGAGCGGACGCTCGCGGCGAAGGCACCGGCTGCGAAGACAGTACTTGCGAAGACAGTCCTTGCGAAGACACTGGCGGTGAAGGCGGGGGAGCGGCGACGGCACGGGAACGAGGAGTAGCTGAGTGGAACATGCGACCGGCCGGCGGGTTCCTCCGCCGCAAGGCTTCCTTCATGCCTTGAGTCTTCGTCAAGTCGGTTCGCACGCGATGGCAAATATCGCCGCGATACGCCCATATGGCGCGGTAAAATTGCGGCTAAGTTATTCTTTGATCATGAATCAACCGGACCGTGTGCCGGACAAGGTGGATCGTGCCATCGTTGCCCGGCTGCAGCGGGACGGCAGGATCGCCAACGTCGACCTCGCCGACGCGGTGGGTCTGTCCCCGTCGGCCTGCCTGCGCCGGGTCAAGGCGCTGGAGTCCGACGGGATCATCGCCGGCTACCGCGCCGAGGTCAGCCGATCCCGGGCCGGCCTCGACCTCACGGTGTTCGTCGGGCTCAAGGTCGACCGGCACTCCCGCGAAGCTTCCACCCGGGTCGAGGAAGCCCTGCTCGCGATTCCCGCCGTGGTCGCCTGCTACCTCATCTCCGGGGGAGACGACTTCCTCATCGAGGCCGCGGTGCCGGACCTGGCCGACTACGAGAAGCTGCTGCTCGACCAGGTGCTCGCCATCCCGGGCGTGACCGAGGTGCGGTCCACCTTCGCGCTCAGGACCGTGCTCAGCCGCGGTCCGCTCCCGCTTGAGCACTGGCGATAGGTAGGGCCGCGTTAAGGCCAGGTGGGACTGAGTTCCTGGCCAGTACGTCGTCGCTGCGTATCGTCCGGATGTCCCGTGGGATCAACGTGAACGCGGACGCTACGAAGATCACCGCCGCGGCGGCGAACTGCGTCACGGGGACGCCCACCCGCGCCGCGAGCGGGCCGGCGATCAGCGCACCGAGCGGCATCGCCGCGAGCGAGCCGAACGCGTCGTATGACGACACCCTGGCCAGCTTGTCCGGCGGGATCCTCGTCGCCATCGCCACCGTCCACTGGACCATCATCACCTCGACAAGCGCCCCGAGGACGAGGGCGACCAGGCAGATGACAAGCAGCGGCGCGACCAGCCCGAGCACCAGCGGAGAGATCGCGCACATGCCCCCGGTGCAGACCACGAACAGCATCGGCCTGCGCGGCGTGTACCGCAGCGAGATGAGCCCGCCGAGGATCAAGCCGAACGCATCGGCGGCGGAGATCGCACCCCACGCGGCCGCGCCGCCCAGGTGCGCCCGGGCAACCACCGGCCCCAGCACCATGAACCCGCCGTTCCACGCCATCATGACCAGGCAGTACTGGATAACCGTGGCCCACAGCCAGGTGTGCTTGCGGAACTCCGCCCATCCCTCGCGCAGTTCGGCGATCATGCCGGACCGCTCGCCGGCCGGGACCAGCCGCGGCACCCGCCCGCCCTTGACGGCCAGCATCAGCGGGACGGTCCCTGACACCCCGATCGCGCACAGCGTCAGCGCCCATCCGGGCCCCGCCGCCGCGACGAGCAGGCCCGCCGCGGCGGCGCCCGTCATCTGCCCCGTGTTCATCGCGAGCCGGCTGATCGAACTGCCCTCCGGCAGCAGCGTGTCCGGCACCAGCTGGGGGAGCAGCGCCTGCGAGGCCGGGTAGAACATGGCGCCGCCGATCCCGTTGACCGACTCAAGGCAGATCATGGCCCACAGCGGCGGATGCCCGGTCACCAGCATGAGCAGGCCGAAGACGCCCTCGCCGACGACCACCGCGAGGTTGCCCGCGATGATTACCCGCTGGGGCGGGAACCGGTCCGCGAACACGCCGCTGACCAGAGAGAACACAAGCATGGGGGCGGTCTGGGCGGCGATCACGTAAGAGAGGTCCGCCGTCGACCCGGTGACCTTGAGCACCGCGAACGAGACGCCCACGATCGAGAACCCGATGGAGAACGGCGCGAGCAGCCGGTCCACAAGCAGCAGCCGGAAGTCACGGATGGCGAGCACGGGATACCGGCGGGCAAGCGCGCGCCAAGACATGACAGGAAATCCTTCGCAAGCGGCAGGGAAAAGCAGTTGAGCCTAAGTCTCAACGCCGCGAGCAGGCAATTTATTTTGCGCTGTATTTCCCCGGGGGGAGCGATCCCCCCCATACCCCCCCTGCGCACGGGGGAGTCCCTCCCCCAAAACAAAGGGAGCCCCTCCACTGGCCTTCGTATCCCCCTCGCCGGGCGGCGCCCGGGACGGCGCCTGCGGCGCCGAGTACGTATCCGGTGGTTGCCGTTGCTGGTCCGCTAACCCACTGGTTGCTGTTGTTGGGCGGCTAACCCGGTGGCTCTCCGCAGGGTGGGATGGATGAATCCGTCCCCGTATCCCCTCGCCGGGACGAGCCCGGGACGGCGCCTGCGGCGCCGAGTGCGTGGTCAGTGGTTGCCGTTGCTGGTCCCGCTAACCCACTGGTTGCTGTTGTTGGCCTGCTGGCCGGCGCGTACTTTGTCCGGGACGGCGCCCGCCGCGGCGAGCACGGCCGCCTGGATGCCCGATTCCTCGTGAATCAGCCCGAGCAGCAGGTGCCCGGTGCCGATGTGACCGTGGCCGAGCATCCTGGCCTCTTCCTGCGCCAGCACCGCCACGTGCCGCGAACGGTCGCCGGACCGCTCGAACATCCCGTGCTCCGTTGTCGGGTCAGAGTTGTCGTCGGGAGTGGGCGATGTTGATGATCGCGATCGCGACCCAGATCAGCACCACCATGAGGAGGGCGGCGACGGATTCCACGTGATGGCTTACGACGACGGCGGTCGCTCCGACTCCGAGACCCATCGACCCGAGGCCGAGAACCATCCCGCTCAGCCCGCTGGCCCGCCGGGGCGCGGGCGGGGAAGGCGAGGCCGCGACCGGCATCGACGGCGTGGACCCCGGTCCCTGATATGTAGCCGGTCCCTGGTAGGCGGGAACCTGGATTGCGGGCACGGGGCCGCTGTCGTTCTGCGGCGGCTGGCTGGGACGTGGCTGCCCGCCCAGCCGGGCGTCTATCCGCTTGTCGATCTCCTCGCCGATGCGCTCGACCAGTCCTTCGGCGACGGCCGAGTCATACCGTGGCCCGAGGTCCGCGTGGGCGCCGACGGACGCGGTGATCTCGTCACGCTCGTTGACA
Source organism: uncultured Actinomycetota bacterium (assembly GCA_963785645.1). GTDB lineage: Bacteria > Actinomycetota > Actinomycetes > Streptosporangiales > Streptosporangiaceae > Trebonia. The sequence goes on along the minus strand of CAWAWG010000005.1, from coordinate 443,505 downwards.
TTCACGCGCACACGATATGTCGCAACTGACCCCCACGGCAAGCAAAAAGAAGAACATCGTTTATCCGGAACGAATACGTGCTCCGCCTCATCGCAAACCCTCCTGCGAAGGCAAGCAAGACGCTGAGAGGTTAGTACAGCGGTTGACCGGCCGGGGTCTGCGGGTCACCCGCGCTGCCTTCGCGACATATAGCGGCATTGTGCTCAAATACCCCGGTGCAGGCGAGGCGCTGCGGGCGTCCAGCAGTGCGGTGGATGTTTTGCACATCGGAGTGCAATGCCGCTTAGGGCTTGCCGGAAAATAACCCGTAGCTTCCGTGTTTCCGGCATGCTGCTGTGGTATGGACGGCTTGGAGGAGATCGGGCGGGTTCTGGTGGCGAAGTTCGCGGTGATCTTCCCGCACCTGGACGAGCGGCAGCGGCGGCTGCTGATGGGTGCCGAGGCGCGTTCGCTGGGGCACGGCGGGATCCGGCTGGTGGCCCGGGCCGCCGGGGTCCGCGAGGCCACGGTGTCGCTGGGCGCGGGCGAGCTGGAGGCCGGGGCGGAGCCGCTGGGGCGGGTCCGGCGTCCGGGCGGGGGCCGCAAGCGGGCCGCTGACCTGGACCCGGGCCTGCTCCCGGCGCTGCTGGCGCTAGTCGAGCCCGACGAGCGGGGCGACCCGGTGACGCCGCTGCGGTGGACGACGAAGTCGACCCGCGACCTGGCGGCCGAGCTGACCGCCCAGGGCCGCAAGGTCTCCGCCGACACGGTCGGTGACCTGCTAAGGAGCGAGGGCTTCAGCCTGCAGGGCAACGTCAAGACGGTCGAGGGCAAGCAGCACCCGGACCGGGACGGCCAGTTCCGCTGCATAAGCGAGCAGGCCAAGGCCCACCAGGGCACCGCCGACCCGGTGATCAGCGTGGACACCAAGAAGAAGGAACTCGTCGGGGACTTCAGCAACGCCGGCCGCCAGTGGCGGCCCAAGGGCAGCCCCGCGGCCGCGCTCGTCCATGACTTCCCCGAAGACGCCGTCGGCAAGGCCGTGCCCTACGGCATCTACGACATCACCGCCAACGCCGGCTGGGTGAACGTCGGCACCGACCACGACACCGCCGCGTTCGCCGTCGAGTCCGTCCGCCGCTGGTGGAAGGCCGCCGGGCACGAAGAGTACCCGCAGGCCCGGCGGCTGCTCATCACCGCCGACGCGGGCGGCTCCAACGGCTACCGCACCCGGGCCTGGAAAGCGGAACTGGCCGCCCTGGCCGTCGAGACCGGCCTGGAGGTCACCGTCTGCCACTTCCCGCCGGGAACCTCGAAGTGGAACAAGGTCGAGCACCGGCTGTTCTCCCACATCACCATGAACTGGCGCGGCAGGCCCCTGGCCAGCCACGAGGTCGTCGTCAACACCATCGCCGCCACCACCACCCGCACCGGGCTGAAGGTCCGTGCCGAGCTGGACGACGGTCAGTACCCGACCGGGGCCGAGGTCAGCGACGCGCAGATGAAGGCGCTGCCGCTGGACCGCCACGACTGGCACGGCGACTGGAACTGCACCCTCCGCCCGCACGAGCACGGCAACTGGGAGCACTCCTTCCGCCCGCCCAGGCAAGGCCTGCCTCCCAGCGCCCCCGACCCGTTCGACCAGCCCAGCCCCGGACTGGCCTGGCTCTGCCACCCCGCGCTGACCGGGCTGCCTGCTGCTGGCTGGGACGCCCTGATCACCGAGCTGATAACCCTGCACGACCAGCAGAGGGAGGCCAGCCTGGACAAGCGCCGCGGCCACAGGCCCCGGCTCAACGCCCCGGGTCCCGGCCGCCGTCCCGCCCTGACCCTGGCAGACCGGCTCCTCGCCACCATCCTGCACCACCGCCTCGGACTGCCCCAGGCCGCCATCGCCGCCCTGCTCGGCGTCCGGCCCGAAACCGTCAGCAAGCGCATCCGCGACATCCGTCAGCTCCTAGAGCAAACCGGGCATAACATCCACCAGTACCCAAACCGCCTCGCCAGCCTTGACGACCTCTACGACCTGGCAAGATCGGCAGGCGTCAACTATCCAGGTCAAGATCAAGACAGCGTGTTATTTATCTGCAAGCCCTTAGCTTGACTCTGTCGGGAATCTCGGGGTTTGACTGACGTTGTCAGGGGCGGTGGACCAGTCTTGCGGGGACGTGTGAGTCCCGCGAGATCCCTGAGGAGCATGAGATGTCGATCCGTCCCCGCCTGGGGGTCGAGGTCCCGGAGCTGACCGCGCGGGTGGCGCGGGCGAGCAACCCGGCCGGGACGACGGCGATGTGGGTGCGGGACCGGCTCGACGGGCTGTGGGCGGATGAGGACTTCACGGGCTGGTACCCGAGGGAAGGGCGCCCGGGGATCTCCCCGGCGCAGCTGGCTACCGTCAGCGTGCTGCAGTTCCTGCTGGACCTGTCCGACCGGGACGCGGCTGAGGCGGTGCGGTGCCGGATCGACTTCAAGTACGCGCTCGGGCTCGACCTTGACGACCCGGGCTTCCACCACAGCGTGCTGGGCGACTTCCGCGACCGGCTGCTGGAAGAGGAGGGCCGGGCGGACCGGCTCCTTGACCTGGCCCTGGCCCGGCTGAAGGAGGCCGGGCTGGTCCGCGAGCGCGCCACCCAGCGCACCGACTCCACTCATGTCCTAGCGGCGGTGCGGGGCCTGACCCGCCTGGAGCTGGTCACCGAGGCGGTCCGCGCGGCTCTGGAGGAGCTCGCCCGTTCTGCCCCTGAGGCGCTGGAAGGCGTGGTTGACGACGAGTGGGGCCGCCGCTACGGCCGCCCGGTCCGCCTGGGCAAGAACCCCACCCGGCCGAAGACCAGGATGAACGACGCGGGGGCGGACGCCGGCCGGCTGCTGGAGCACCTGGCCGCCAGTTTCCCTGACCTGCTGGACGGCTCGCAGGCGGAGGCCCTGCGGCGGGTCGTGTCGCAGAACTGCTACTCGGAGCCGGCCGGGCGGCTGCGCTGGCGCGACGATGACGGGGACGCCGGGCTGCCGCCGTCGGCGGCCCGCGTCGTCTCGCCCTACGACCTGGCTGCCCGCTACTCCCGCCGGGGCCAGGTCACCCGCTGGACCGGGTACCTGGCCCAGGTGACCGAGACCTGCGACGGCGACGCTCCCAACGTCATCACTGATGTCGCCGTCATGCCCGCGACCAGCGACGACCGGCAGGCACTGGCCGGGATCCACGCCCGGCTGGCCCGCAGGGGACTGCTCCCCGGCGCTCACCTGGTCGACGGCGGCTACACCTCCCTGGTCCACATGGAGCGGGCCGCCCGCGAGCGCCAGGTCACCCTCACCGGCCCGCTGCCCGGCAACCGCACCGCCCAGCACCGCGACCAGCAGGGCTACGCCCGCGACGACTTCCGCATCGACTACGACCGCCAGGAGGTCACCTGCCCGCAGGGCCAGGTCAGCCAGGGCTGGCACGGACCCTACCCCACCTCCTCGCCCGACGCGGCCCCGCTCATCGTCGCGCGCTTCACCAGGAAGCAGTGCCAGCCCTGCCCCGCCAGGGCCGCCTGCACCACCTCCGGCGACGGCAAGCGCACTGTCGGGTTCCCGCCGCGCGAGCTCTACGAGCTGCAGGTCCGCAACCAAGCTGACCAGCAGGACCCAGCCTGGCACAAGCGCTACGCCGTGCGGTCCGGCATCGAGGGCACCGTCAACGAGTTCGCCCACGGCCACGGCATGCGCCACTGCCGCTACCGCGGCCAGCCCAAGGCCCACCTGCAGCACGTCCTGACCGCCATCGCAGTCAACATCGAACGCCTCAGCCAAGTGCCTCCCGGCGAGAACCCGGCCCCCCGGCCGCCAACGGCATTCCAGGACTACCTCGACCAGCACGACATCAAACGCCTGCGCTCATGGCGCGCCGTCAGCTAAGCCGCAGCGACCAAGATTCCCGACAGAGTCAAGCTTAGGGCGCGTCTCGAAATAACACGCGGGTTCCGGTTCTGGCGCTCTCTAGTGTGGTATGCGGTCCCGTGACCTGCAGCGAGTCGTTCCCGGGCCGCAGAGCGGCGGCCGATTGTCCTCCGACATCACCGCAGGCCAAGCAGGTGAGCATACTCGCGGGGACAGAAACAGAAGTCTGCGTGTTAATAATCTGCGCGCTCTTAACACAAGTTGATCTTGGTCGGCCGGCGCGACCCGGGAAAGGTATACCGAATTTTGGGTGCGCCGGGATAAACCGGCACGAAGGAGGAGATGGAAGAGCTCTACGCCGAAGGGTTAGCGACCCAGGCGGCCCTGAGTCATGCGTGGCGCCCTGTGAGGGGCGTGGCGAAGCGTTGACAGGGGTACGCGCAGGCCGGGCTATTGAGCCGCGAAAAAGGTGAGACCGGGGTGCCCACACTGTCCGAAAGGTGGAAGGCAATACCGCTGGCAGCGTTACCGCGAGCTGTCAGGGGGCCCCGCGCGGTCAGAGATCCATGGCATGTGCGGAACCTTCGTGCGCGAGAACCGGGAGGTCCCGTGCCTGCCCGTCCGCGTGGTCTGCGGGCGGGCCGCCGGGGGGAACGCTTCGGCGGCAATCCCCGGACGTACGGGCGCGGGAAGTCGGATCAGTTCGTAGTACCTGCGAGCCCGCCGAACGAGGCTCCGGCTGAGGAGGCGGGGGAGGAAAGGAACTGAGTCATGGAGAACACGGGCGGTGAAACACGCTCCGGACGCAGTGCCGGGCCAGGCGTGTCAAGTGGGCTGGACCGTGTGCGCGAGGTCGCGCGGAAGGACAAGGAAGCGCGGTTCACCGCGCTGCTGCACCACGTCAGCTATCTCCGGCTGTCGCTGGCGTTCGACGCCCTGAAGAGGGACGCGGCGCCCGGCGTGGACGGGGTGACCTGGCGGGAGTACGACGGGACCGGCAGGGGAGCCTGCTGGCCCTGCACGCGCGGGTGCAGTCGGGGAAGTACCGGGCGGTGCCCGTCGCGGCGCGTCTGCATCCCGAAGGCGGACGGGCGGCTGCGGCCGCTCGGCATCGCGTCGCTGGAGGACAAGATCCTCCAGCGCGCCGTCGCGGAGGTGCTGGGCGCGGTCTACGAGGCGGACTTCAAGGGCTTCTCCTACGGGTTCCGGCCCGGGCGCTCCCAGCATGATGCGCTGGACGCCCTCGCGATCGGGCTCTCGAAAGGCCGGTGAACTGGGTGCTGGACGCGGATATCCGCGGCTTCTTCGACCACCTTGACCGGGAATGGCTGATGAGGTTCCTCCGGCACCGGATCGCGGACGAGAGGGTCCTGCGGCTGGTCGCAAGTGGCTGGCCGCGGGAGTGATCGAGGACGGGGCCTGGAGTGACAGCGGGGAGGGAACCATGCAGGGCGGCTCGCTGTCGCCGCTGCTGGCGAACGTCTACCTGCATTACGTCCTGGACCTGTGGGCCGAGTGGTGGAGGAAGAACCACGCGCGGGGCAATGTGATCATTGTCCGCTTCGCGGACGACTTCATCGTCGGGTTCCAGCACCAGGACGACGCTGAGGCGTTCCTGGGGGAGCTGCGCGGAAGGCTCGCGGAGTTCGCCCTGGAGCTGCACCCCGGCAAGACCCGGCTGATCGAGTTCGGGCCGCGTGCGGCCCGGGACCGGAGGGCACGGGGCGAGGGGAAGCCCGGGACGTTCACGTTCCTGGGGTTCCGGCACATCGCCTGGACCCCGAAGCGGGGGCGTTCCGGGTCCAGCGGATCACCGACAAGAAGAAGATGGCGGCCAAGCTGAAACAGCTCAGAGCGGAGCTGCTCGAGCCGCCGCCACCTGCCCGTCCCCGAGCAGGGCGCTGGCTGGCGTCCGTGGTCACCGGGCACCAGCCGTACTACGCCGTGCCCGGCAACTACGACGCTGCCGACGCTTTCCGGTCCCAGGCCATCCGTCTCTGGCGGTTCGCGCTGTCGCGCCGCAGCCAGAAGGGATACATCACCTGGGACCCGGATGAGCCGGCTGGCCAGCCGCCACATACCTGGGACCAGGATCATGCACCCATGGCCCAACGTGCGGTTCGCCGCCAGATATCCATGACAGGAGCCCAGTGCGGTAATTCCGCTCGCCGGGATCTGCGCGGGGGGCCGCCAGCAATGGCGGTCCCTACCGCGACTTGGACAAACTACCGCAAGTCGGGCCGGTTTCCGACCAAAATTCGGTATACCTCTGTGAGGAGGCACTTTCAGGCCGGCACGACAGGGCTGACCTCGGCACTTCCAGCTCGGTGGGACCGCTTAGCGCACCTCACGCGCCTCGTCCGGGCTGGCGCGTCCGACGCTAGTGACCCCAGCTGCGGGCCAGGATGGTCGGCCCCGCCGCGGAGGGCAGAATCCTTCGCAATAGCGGCGGTTAGCCGCGGGCTCGGCCCGGTTCGGCGGTTGCGTTCGGCGCACTTGGCCGCTTGCGGTGCGGCCGCGGCGCGGGTCGCCTGCCTGGCATGGGAAGTGCGGGACGGGCGTGAAACACGAACACGTTCGGACGACCCTTGATCTTGATTGCTGCCCTTTTTCCGGGCGTGGTCCTCGGCGGGGGCAGCCGGACTGCCGCGGAACTGGCAGACTGGAGGGATGACCATGACCGATCCGGTCCCGGCCGGCGCCGGGCCGGTCGCTGGCGAGCCGTGCGTGCTGCTCAAGCAGGGAGAAATCTTCCTCAAAGGGAAGAACAGGCAGCAATTCGAGCGGATGCTGCAAGCCAACGTCCGCGCGGCGCTGCGGAGTACCGGGGTGCCCGCCGAGCTCAATCCTCGCGAAGGCGTGCTCGTGCTGCGGGTGGCGCGCGACGGCCTGACCGCGGCGGAGCATGCGGCGGCGGTAGACCGGGTGGCCGAGCGGGTTGCCGACGTGCCGGGCATCGCCCGCGTCTGCCGCGCGCTGCGGGTGGACAAGACGCCCGAGGCGGCCGTTGCTGCCGCCGTCGCGCTGACGGACGCGGGCAGCGGCTCGTTCGCGGTGCGGGCGCGGCGGCGCGACAAGCGCTTCCCGGTGACGTCCGAGCAGCTTAACGCGCTGATCGGGGCCGAGGTGGTGGACGCGCACGGGCTGAAGGTGTCACTCAAGCACCCGGACACGGAGATCTTCGTCGAGGTTGACCAGCGCGAAGTGTTCGTGTTCACCGGCGGGCTGCCCGGGCAGGGGGGCCTGCCGGTGGGGATGAGCGGCCGGGCGGTCGCCCTGATGTCCGGCGGGATCGACTCACCCGTGGCCGCCTACCGGATGATGAGGCGGGGGCTGCGCTGCGCCTTCCTGCACTTCTCGGGCATGCCGCTGACCGGGCCCGAGTCGGTCTACAAGGCCTACGCGCTGGTTCGCGGGCTCGATCGCTTCCAGGGCGCTTCGCGGCTGTACGTGGTGCCGTTCGGTAAGGCACAGCAGTCCCTCGCCACCTCGGGAGCGGGCCGTCTGCAGGTCATGGCGCAGCGACGGCTGATGCTCAAGACGGCCGAGGCCATGGCGGCCCGGCTGCACGCCTCCGCCCTGGTGACCGGCGACTCGCTCGGCCAGGTGTCCAGCCAGACGCTGCCGAATATCACCGCGCTCGACGACGCGGTGTCGCTACCGATCCTGCGGCCGCTGCTCGGCTGGGACAAGACCGAGATCATGGCCGAGGCACGCCGTCTCGGCACGCTGTCGATCTCCGAGCTGCCCGACCAGGACTGCTGCACGTTGCTTACTCCGCGCCGGGCGGAGACCCGAGCGAAGATCGAGGACCTCCGCAAGATCGAGGGACGCCTCGACGCGGATGAGCTAGCCGAGCAACTGGCCGCGAGTGCCCAGGAGTACCGTCCGCTTGACTAAGGCGCGATGGTTGGTTGAAGGCGCGATGGCAAAAACCGCCATCTTATCGCGCCTTATTTTCCCCCGGGGGAGATACTGTTTCGTCCCCTTGGGGGAGGTACTGGTACTGCCGGGGTCAGGGTGCGGCCGACCAGAGGCGACAGATGCTGTGCCACCGAGGCCAGTTCACGCAGGTCCGACTCGATGAGCGCCTGCGGGCCGTCGCACAGGGCGGACTCCGGGTGTGGGTGGACGTCGACGATGATGCCGTCGGCACCGACCGCGATGGCCGCCCGTGACAGCGGCAGCACGAGGTCACGGCGCCCGCCGGAATGCGACGGGTCCACGATCACCGGCAGGTGCGAGAGCCGCTGCGCGACCGGGACGGCGGAGATGTCCAGGGTGTTGCGGGTGGCTTTCTCGAACGTGCGGATGCCGCGCTCGCAGAGCACGATGTCCAGGTTGCCGCGCTGCGCGATGTACTCGGCGGCCATCAGCCACTCCTCGATGGTCGCGGACATGCCGCGCTTCAGCATGACCGGTTTGCCGGCCGCACCGACCGCCTGCAGCAGGGGGAAGTTCTGCATGTTCCTGGTTCCGACCTGGAGCATGTCCGCGTACTTCGTGACCAGCTCGACATCGCGCTGGTCGATGACCTCGGTCACGATCGGCAACCCGGTCTCGTCGCGGACCTCCGCCAGGATCTTCAGCCCCACTTCGCCGAGGCCCTGGAAGGCGTAGGGCGACGACCGGGGTTTGAACGCCCCGCCGCGCAGCAGTGACGCACCGGCCGCCCGGGCCATCCGGGCGGCGGCCAGGGTCTGCTCCGGTGTCTCCACCGCGCATGGCCCGGCGATCACGGTCAGCGTGTCCGGACCGATCGGCACGCCGGCCACCCTGACGACCGAGCGGTTCCGGTGGTGTTCCCTGCTGACCAGCTTGTAGGGCACCGAGATCCGTACCACGTCGGCCACGCCCGGCAGCCCGGCCAGGTTCAGGGTGGCCGCGAACCGTTCGATGTCGCCGCTGAGGCCGATGATCGTCCGCGACCCGCCGCGGCTGACATAGGCCTCACCACCCGCGTCGCGCACCACGGTCACGACATGGTCTATGTCGGACGCCACGGCGTCCGCGGCCATCACCACAACCATCTCTCGCCTGTTCTCTCCCGGGGGACGACCCCCGTACACCCGGGCTGCGCGCCCGATGGCAAAGAGCGCCACCGTATCGGGCGCGTAACCCGATTCTCTCCCCGTTGGAACGAGCCCCGATGTAGACGCGGGCAGGCCCGATCGCAAAAAGCGCGATCGTATCAGGCCTGCCCGCGCCGACGGGCGTCGTAGGTAGGGACGGCCGCCCGTACCCCGATAAAAGCTGGTGGGTGACTCAGTTAACGGTCGCCCGAAGTTGCTTAAGCTTAGCGATGTCGCGGGCGTGTCCGGCCTTCCCGCCAGGCGTTTCGACCACGAACGGAACATCGGGCAGGGCGCAGAGCAGTTCGCGGAAGGGCGCCGGGCCGATCGTGCCCGCGCCGATCGTCTCGTGCCGGTCGCGTCTGGACCCGCAGCCGAGCAGGGAGTCGTTGGCGTGCACCAGCTTCACCCGGCTGACCCCGCCGGACCCCGTGCTCCCGGTTACGGCGACGAGTTCCGCGAGCATGGCCGTCACCCCGCCGTCGGCGGTGATGTCGTGGCCGGCGGCGAACACGTGGCAGGTGTCGAGACAGACCCCGGCCTTCGGGTGATACTCAACGGCGGAAAGGTAGGAAGCCAGGTCGCCGACTCGCGCGCACAGCATCTGCCCCTGCCCGGCCATCGGCTCGAACAGCAGGTCAGGGTCGTCATCGGCGAGCTTGTCGAGCAGCGGAAGCGCGATCTCGCCGATCTGCCGCAGCGCGCTCTGCCGGTCGTCGCCGCCGGGTTCGCTGCCGCGCTCCCCGGTGCCCCGGGCATCCCAGCCAGCGGCGGACCCGGTGTGCACCACCACGCCCCGCGCCCCGATCTCCCCGCCGCGGCGCAGTGCGTGCGCGAGCGCATCAGCCGACTTCGCGGCGACGTCCGGGTTTCCCGACCCCAGGTTGATCATGTACGTCGTATGGATGAAAACCGGAATTCCGGATTCGCGCAGCCGTGCGTCCTCGCCGGGCTCGCCCGGTCCCGCCGCCCATCCTCGCGGATTGGACACGAACACCTGGATGACCTCGGCGCTGACCTCGGCCGCGTAGGAAAGCGCGCCGGTCGCGACCCCTCCGGTCACGGTCGCGTGCGACCCGATCAGCGACATTTAGAAGAAATTGTCCGTTCCGCAGTCAAGGGTGATTTGCGTGCTGGTCGGCGCCGAACCGGACGGGCTCGTACCGGTGGCCTGGTTCTGGTGGAAGAACCCCTGCTGCACGTTGATGTTGGTGAACCCGGCCTGCTGCAGTGTCCGCTGCGCCTGCCCGCAGTTCTGGCCCTGCACGTTGGGGATCTGCGTCGCGGGCGGCCCGGCGGACACCGAGACGCTGACCGTCTGTCCCTGCTTTACCGGCGTCTGCGCCGGGGGCGACTGAGCGACGATCGTGCCCTGCGCCTGGCTGCTCTGCACGGTGGTCGGCTGCACGGTGATCTGGTTCGAGCCAGCCCACTGCTGGACCGCGTCGATGTTCTGCCCGACCAGGTCGGGCAGCGCCAGGCCCTCGATTTCGTTCACCGACACCGGCTTGTTCTCCGGCTGGGACGTGCCCGCCGCGGGGGTGCTGCCCGGCCACCTGGCCAATCTGCGAGTAGCTCTGACCGCCGACCGGCTGGGTCGTCGCCGCCACGGTCAGCCCGGCCTTGCGCAGTACCGCCATTGCCTGCGCCACGGTGTCGCCCGCGGGAATCTGCGGAACAGCGATCATCCGCGGCCCCTGCGAGATCGTGAGCATGATCGTCGCGCCCGGCAGCGCCCGTCCGGAGGGAGAGGTGCTGATCACCTCGCCCTTCGGCACATTGTCGTCGATCATCGAAGGCCCGGTCCGTACCTGGAAACCGTCCGCGTGCAGTGCCTGGGCCGCCGCCGACGCCGTTAGCTTGCCCACCGCGGGCACCGACGTGTACCGGCCCGACGTCAGGTACCAGCCGCCGCCGACCAGCCCGATCAGCAGCAGCGAGCCGACCAGCATGTACACCAGCCGGCTGCTGAACAGCCACCGCTGCAGGAACGGCTCCCGCCCGGCCGTATCGTGCCGCGCGCGCCCGCCGAAGACGCCGTCGTCGTGACCGCGCAGCAGGCCGCCGAAAGCGGGGCCGAACCGGCCGGGCCCGTTCCCGCCGTAGCCGGCGTCCGTCTCGCCCTGCCTCAGGTAGTCGGGGCCCGCGATCATCGTGTGCGACCCGCCGCCGGCATCCGCCTGCGCGGACCCGTCCACGCCGTTACCGGGACGGGCTAGGCCGGCTCCGCCGTACGGACCAGCCCCGGCATACGGTGTCCCGGCATCGGTATACGGATTCGCGCTCGCCTCGGCCGGTACCGCCCAGGCCCTGGAGATCGACTCGGCTGGCTCCGGCAGGCCGCGCAGCGCGCGCGCCACCCGCAGGAAGACGCTCGCGTCCGGCGGCCGCAGCTGCGGGTCACGACTGGTCGCCGCCCCGACGAGCTGATCGACGCCCGGCGGGATCCCCCCAACGAGCGAGCTCACCGCGGGCACGTCCGAGTTCACGTGCGCGTACGCCACCGCGAGCGGGGTGTCGCCGGAGAAGGGCTGCCGCCCCGTGAGCATCTCGAATAGCACGATGCCGGCCGCGTACACGTCGCTCCGCGCGTCGCTTGGTGCCCCGGTGACCTGCTCGGGCGCGATATACGCGACAGAGCCGATGATCATGCCGGCCCGCGTGTTGCCGACCGCCGCCGACGCCCGCGCGAGCCCGAAGTCGACGACCTTGACCCGTCCATCGCCCGTGATCAGCACGTTCTCCGGCTTCACGTCACGGTGCGCGATCCCGGCCTGGTGCGCGGCGGCGAGCCCGGCGAGCACCGGGTCGAGGACGGCCAGGGCCTCCTGCCAGGGCAGCCAGCCCCGCTCCCGCATCAGCTCGCGGAGCGTCCGCCCGGGCACGTACTCCATGGCCAGGTACAGGTACTGCCCGTCGGCACCCTGGTCGTAGACGCCCACGATGTTGGGATGGGACAGCTTCGCCACGGACTTGGCCTCGCCGATGAACCGCCCCACGAAGTCAGCGTCGCGCGCCAGGTCGGCATGCATGACCTTGAGCGCCACCTCACGGTCAAGCCGCGTGTCGGTGGCGAGGTAGACGGTGGCCATGCCGCCGTGCGCGATGCGGGAGCGGACGAGGTAGCGCCGGTCGAGCATCCGCCCGACGAGCACGTCCGCGGAGGCAGATTCCATCATTGGCGATTTTACGGCCACCGGCCAAACCTTTCGACGGTGTTAATCACATCGTCAGGACTGGGTCTCCCCGGGGGCTGTTAAGGGGCGGTGGTTGCTGTCAGCAGGTGGCCCGTAGCCCGGGCCGCCTGCGGCTGTGCGGCGCTGGAGCGCTGAGTTGCATGGCTTTGCGGCGTTATGCAAGACTCGGCCCTCGTTGTGTCCTGGGCGAGGGAGGCGTTGTTATGCAAGACCGTATCGAAGAGCGGATCATCATTCGCGCGACTCAGGACAAGGTCTGGCAACTCATCACGCGTCCCGGCTGGTGGCTGCCGGGCAGCAGCGCAGAGCCGGCCCGCGGCCCAGGACGGGTAGCGGTTGCCTACCCCGGTGACACCAGGCCTTACGTAATCGACATCGTTCGTGTCGAACCGCAGGGCTATGCCTCGTTTCGCTGGGCGAGCGCCTTCTCCGGCGCGGAACCGGTGCCGGGCAACGCGACCCTGGTCGAGTTCTACCTGGGGCCGGTCGGCGACGAAATGGGCTTGACGGTGGTCGAAAGCGGCTTCGCATCACTTGACCTGTCCGAGGCGCTGCGTGCGGACGAGTGGAAGGGCAGCAAGGGCGGCTGGCAGTACGAACTGGCAGGCCTGCGGACCACGGCCGAGCGCTAACCTTTCTGCGAGGCCCGGGGAGGCGCGCCGATTACCATCCGACCGGGGGCTTGACCGCCCGCCGCGGGTGCCGGAGACGGGCCGAGGCCTCGACAGCCGGGGGACCGCTGCCCGGGGAACGGTTCCCCTTCTCCCGAATTTTCTCCCTGACCAGGCAAAAGATACCCTATTGTGACGGTATGTCGGTTGTTTGAAACCGGCATTGACGTGGGACATTGGACTCGTGACACAGATAAACCCCGTGGCTGACGCCCTAGTCGGCGAATGGCTGTCACTCCCCGAAGCAGCCGAACGGCTAGATCTGCCTATCAGCCGGGTAAAGCAACTCCTCCGCGATCGTAAACTGCTCGCGGTTACCCGCCCAAGCGGTGATCGCGCGGTCCCGGCCGCCTTCCTCAACGGAGACCAGATCGTCAAGGGCCTCTCGGGAACGCTGACGGTGCTGTTCGACTGCGGATTCGGCGACGAGGAAGCTCTCCGCTGGCTGTTCACCGCGGACGAGACGCTGCCGGGTACGCCGATCGCGGCCCTCTACGCTCGTCGCGGCACCGAGGTCAACCGGCGTGCCCAGGCGCTAGCGTTCTAGCCTGCAGGGCCGCCCTGCGGCCCGTATAGGGGCCATCCTGCCGCCGCCGCAGCGGGGGAAGCACCGTGCTGTCCTCCGCTACGGCCTGCGGTTACCGCTTGCTGCTCGCCGTCCGCTGGCAGCCACGTGGTGCCGCTTGCGCCCATGCGGCGCTGCGGTTGCCGAGATGTCGCACCAGTACCACTCGGTCTCGTGCGGTAAATCTAGGTGTTGTGGTCACAGCACAGAAACTTGACCGCTGGGTTATGCTTAGACACATGCCGCCGAGACCGCGACAGCGACTGGCGTCGCTCGACCCCCAGCAGATCCGTCATGGCCGCAAGCCCGCAGCACGGATCACTGACATGCTCAAGACGGGCCGGTCATTCTCGTTCGAGTTCTTCGCGCCGAAGACCGAGCAGGGGCAACGCCAGTTCTGGGGCACCATACGCCGCCTTGAGTCACTCAAGCCGACGTTCGTCTCCGTGACCTACGGGGCGGGCGGCTCCACCCGCGAGGGCACCGTCCAGGTGGCCGGCGCGATCGCCGAGCAGACCGAGCTGAATCCGGCGGCCCACCTTACCGCGGTCAACCACTCCATCGCCGAGCTGCGCAACGTTATCGGCAGTTTCGCCAGCGTCGGCGTGCGCAACGTCCTCGCACTGCGGGGCGACCCGCCGGGCGATCCGAACGGGCCGTGGCTTCCTCATCCTGAGGGTTTCACCTACGCGCGGCAACTAGTCGAGCTGGTCAAGTCGTCCGGCGACTTCTGCGTCGGGGTGGCCGCCTTCCCCGAGCGGCACCCGCGCTCACCCGATGAGGAGACCGATACCCGGTACTTCGTGGAGAAGTGCCGGGCGGGCGCCGACTTCGCGATCACCCAGATGTTCTTCTACGCAGAGGACTATCTCAGGCTCAGGGACCGGGTCGCGGCGCACGGCTGCGACGTGCCGATCATCCCGGGGATCATGCCGGTCACCAGCCTCCGCATGCTTGAGCGCTCGATTGAGCTCAGCGGATGCAAGGTCCCCGTCGGCCTGCTCGACCAGCTGCGGGCGGCGGACGCGCGCGGCGACGCGGCGACGGTCAGGAGCATCGGAGTCGACTACGCGGCGAGGCTGTCGGCGAGACTGCTGGACGAGGACATTCCCGGCCTCCACTTCATCACGCTCAACGCGTCGCGCGCGACGATGGACATCTATCAGCTGCTCGGCCTCGGCGACCGGGGGAACGTCACGGCCGTCGCCAGCGGCAGCAGCGCGCCCATCACCGCATAAGGCGGCTCGTTGCCGGAGAACCGGAAGTCCGTCAGCAGGTCGGTAAACCCTACTCCGCGGTAGAGCCTGCGGGCCGTGGTAGGCGCGTCCGCGGTGGACAGCACCGCGGTCCGCTCGGGACGTCCTGACGTGAGCGAGAGCAGCAGCGACCGGCCGATTCCCCTGCCCTGCCAGGGCGGCATGACGTGCAACTCGGCGATTTCGAAGGAGTTGTCGAGCCACACGCCAGGCGTGCTGTCTCCGGCGTACCCCGCGGCCGCGGTGCGCACCCCAGAGCGCGTGGCGAGCGCGGCGGCCACCATATCGTGCCACCACTGCCCGTTCTCCCCGTGAAATCCGTAGGTGAACCCGGCGAGCTGCCCGTCGGCGTGCGCGGTCAGCCCGCGGAATCCCGGGCTCGCCGCGTGCCGGTCCATGATGGCCTCCCGCCCCGACAGCGTCCGGTCGGGCGGGTTCATCGCGGCCGCGTACACGCCGACAAGCACGCGAATCGCCGCCCGGAACTCCCGGGGTCCCAACTCGCGGTAGGTGACCCTCATGGAGCAATGCTATTTATCCCCCGGGGGAATGATCCCCCCGGTGACCCCCTAGTCATGGGGAACTGCGCGCCCCCATGCCCCCCGCGGTGGTGGCGGCGCGAAAACCGCGCCGCCACCATGCTGTGGTTGCTGTCGAGAGGCGGCCCCCAACCCGGGCCGCCTGCGGCCGCGCCGCGCTGCGGCCGCGCCGCGCTGCGGTTGTGGTTGTGGAGGAAGGCGTTTGCGTAACCCGCAACGCCTGACGCTGCGGCTGGCGTCAAAGCCTTGTGGTTGGCCTTCCGGGGGCCGGCGTCGCGGCGGAATGTCAGACCCTCGGGGTAACTTCGAACTCGTCAGCAAATGAACTGGACTTTGGCGCGAACCTGTGTTCGAATTGAGAGTGTGTTCGAATGACGGGGATTGGCTCCGGTCGCCACGACCCCTGGCGGCTGGTGTCGGCTGGGCGGGGCGCGGGGAAGCGCTTCGCCCAGCCGAGGGATCATCCCCGTCCCTGTGTCTCGTCAGGAGCACGTGCCGGTCCAGGCGGGCTGACGGCGGACTTCGGCGCATCACCTGAAGGAGTGATGACCATGATCAGCACGCTGACGGCGGCGGGCACCCCCGCTCGCAACACTGTGCCATCTAACGCAGGGCCAGCTAACACAGGCCCACTGGGCGCCGGGTCGATGAACGCGGGACCGGCCGGCCGGGAACCGCTCGGCCCGGGGTCAGCTGACCCGGGGCCGGCCGGGGCGCTCCCCATGCCGCGCTCGGTGCCCGGGGCGGCACTGAGCCTGCTGCGCACTGCCCGTCAGGGCCTGGCCGACGCGGAAGCGGAGACCGATGTGGGGACGCGGTACATCTGCGCCCACCTGGCCGCGCTGCGCGCGGCGGCTGCGATCGTGGCTGCGCGGGGCGAGCCGGGGACAGCAGGGCGGCGACGGCGGCCTCGGTCCGTCTGGGAACTGCTGCCGCAGGTTGAGCCGGCCCTGGCGGAGTGGGCGGCGTTCTTCGCGGCGAGCGCGGCTAAGCGCGCCGCGGCCGAGGCCGGGCTACCGAGGGCGGCGACCGCACGCGAGGCGGACGACCTGCTGCGCGATGCGGGTACGTTCCTGATGGTGGCCGAGCGCGCACTCGGCCTGGAGGGCGAGCCGATGCTGCCGCTGTCGCTGCGGCACGCGAGCTGAACCGGCGGCACCGGGCTGACCGGCTGCGCCGCCCCACCCGGCGAACGCCGGGTCACGCCGGATGGGGCTTCAGGAGATCTCGGGCCTGGGCCGACCGGCCCGCAGGCCGCGATGAGGCCCGCCGTGAAGGCGGGAAGCGGCGTCACCCGGCAGCTTAGAAGGACTCGATCGAGTTGCTGCGGGCGTCGGCGTCGAGGACGCCCCAGCTGATGAGCTCTTCGGTGAGGTCCGCGGGGGACTTGTCGTAGATGACCGCGAGCGAGCGCAGGTCTTCGTGCCGCACGGAAAGCACCCGGCCGTTGTAGTCGCCCCGCTGGGCCTGGATGGTGGCCACGTACCGAGCGAGCGGGCCGACCTTCTCCTTGGGGAGCTGGTTCATCCGCTCAAGGTCGATGACGAGCTTGGGCGCGGTGGCGATGGGGGTCGGCGCCGCGTCACCGGGCAGCAGCTCGGAGACCGGGACGCCGTAGAACTCGGCCAGCTCGGCCAGCTTCTGGACCGTGACAGACCGGTCGCCGCGCTCGTAGGAGCCAACGACGACGGCCTTCCACCGGCCACGGGACTTCTCCTCAACGCCGTGCAGAGAGAGCCCCTGCTGGGTGCGAATGGCGCGCAGTCGCGCGCCCAGGGTCTTGGCGTATTCAGAAGGCATGTTTCCTCGGTTTCCCGGCCAGTCGTCGCTTACGGTAACGGTTACGCACAGTGACGGTAGGCGGCGAGAGCGACAAGGTCAAGCCGAATGGCAAAAACCGGTCGAAGTCGACCAGTAACCGGCATTGCTTTTCCTGCCGATATCTACCCTCAGTCAGAAGGCGACAACCCCCGCTGTAATTGGCTTTCCCGTGTACAGAGCGGGCAAAGCGGGGCTTGCTCCTGCTCTCGGAACGTTATGACGGCGTATGTCCAGTGTGATGTAAATCACATCTCTCAAGATCGTTTGAGTGCCGGGCGCCCGAGCGCGCACCTGGAGGCGGCGCGGCGGGGCCGGAATGCCCGTCGCCGCGACAACGAGCTGAAAAGCTGCGCCGGGGACAGGGTGCACGATAAGAGAAACCGCGAGCCTGATGACCGGCTGTGTCGAGTTCGTTGCGAAAAGTCGGGGCGGGGGAGGACACACGGCAACGGCCGGGTCTGCCCCGGGAGGGCGCCGCGGCTCGCGCCGTCGTGCCCGTCCGGCGTGATGGTCGTCCCCCGCGGGGAGCACTGATTCACGACCTGCGTTAACGCTGCTGATACGGTAGAAGGCCGTAGGCATCCTTTAAGGACCGTCCCGTGAGACGGGAAAGGAGGTCGTGACTGGTGTGCGCGATGCGGCCTGAACCAGTTCGCGAGCCGGGCCCCACTGGGCCAGGAAACAGCGTTGGCCAAAACAACAGTCCTGGCGAGAAAGACGGGGACCCGGGCGATCCAGGGATCTCGCCGGCCCGGTAGCGCCTCGCCCCGGCGGCGAAGGCTGGAAGGCGGTCCTCACCCCGGAGGAAATCCGGCGCGCGCTGACGCGTATCGCGCACGAGATCCTTGAGCGTACGCACGGCGGCGAAGGGATTGTCCTGCTCGGCATTCCCACCCGGGGCGTCTACCTTGCCCGCCGGCTGGCCACGCGGATCGGGGAGTTCGAGGGCACCCCCGCACCGGTCGGCTCGCTCGACGTCACCATGCACCGAGACGACCTGCGCCTGCGCCCGGCCCGCGCGCTGCAGCGGACCCAGGTCCCGACCGACGGGGTGGACGGCAAGACGGTCGTCCTGGTCGATGATGTGCTCTTCTCCGGCCGGACGATCCGTGCGGCCCTCGATGCGCTCAATGACCTCGGCAGGCCCCGTGCGGTCCAGCTCGCGGTCCTGGTCGACCGCGGCCACCGGGAACTGCCGATCCGCGCCGACTACGTGGGCAAGAACCTGCCGACCGCGCACCGGGAGAAGGTGCGGGTCCAGCTTGCCGAGATCGATGGCGAGGACTCGGTACTGCTCGGGGAGGGCGACCAGTGAACAGGCACCTGATCTCGGCGGGCGATCTGAGCCGCGATGACGCCATTGCGATCCTCGACACGGCCGAGGAACTCGCCAGCGTCGAGGGGAGGCCGATCAGGAAGCTGCCGACGCTGCGCGGACTGACCGTGGTCAACCTCTTCTACGAGGACTCCACGAGGACCAGGACCTCGTTCGAGGCGGCCGCCAAGCGGCTGTCCGCGGACGTGATCAACTTCTCCGCCAAGGGATCGAGCGTCGCGAAGGGCGAATCGCTCAAGGACACGGCGCTGACCCTGGAGGCGATGGGCGCGGATGCCGTCGTGATCAGGCACCAGGCATCCGGTGCGCCGCGCCGGCTGACCGACTGGGTGAGCGGCCGGGTGATCAACGCGGGCGACGGCACGCACGAGCACCCCACCCAGGCGCTGCTCGACGCCTTCACGATCAGCCAGCGCCTCGGCGGCGCGGGACGCGGCGCTGCGGGCGGCGCAGGCAACGGCGCGGATCGGCGGGGCAAAGGGCTCGACGGGCATCCGGGTGACAATCGTCGGCGACGTGCTTCACTCCCGGGTGGCGCGCTCCAACGTCCTGCTGCTCGCCACGCTCGGCGCGCATGTGACGCTGGTCGCTCCGCCCACCCTCATACCGCACGCGGTTGAGACCTGGCCGTGCCGTGCCAGCTACGACCTGGACGCGGAGCTGCGCAAGAGTGACGTGGTGATGATGCTGCGCGTGCAGCAAGAGCGGATGACCGCGGCCTACTTCCCGACCATCCGCGAGTACCGCCGCCGTTACGGCCTCGATGCCGGCCGGATGGCGTTGCTCCCCGAGCATGCCATCGTCATGCACCCCGGCCCGATGAACCGGGGTGTAGAGATCGCCGCCGAGGTGGCCGACTCCGACCGCTCGACGATCGTCGCGCAGGTCGCCAACGGTGTGACGGTCCGCATGGCGGTCCTCTACCTGATGCTCGGCGGCGCGACGGAGGCGGCGGCATGACGGGGGGGGAGCGGGATGAGCGCCATGACGGGCGAGCAATGGCTGATCAAGGGGGCCGCCGTCGTTGGCGGCGGGCCAACGGACATTCACCTCAAAGATGGCGTCATCGCCGAGATCGGCGACGGGCTGGCCGCGCCGGGCGCGAACGTCTTCGACGCGCATGGCCTGATCGCGCTGCCCGGCCTCGTCGACCTGCACACGCACCTGCGCGAACCGGGCCGGGAGGACGCGGAGACCGTCGAGACCGGCACCAGGGCCGCCGCGCTCGGCGGGTACACGGCGGTGCACGCGATGGCCAACACCGAGCCGGTCGCCGACACGGCCGGCGTGGTGGAGCAGGTCTGGCGGCTGGGCGAGCAGGCCGGGTACGTCGACGTCCGCCCGGTTGGCGCGGTCACCGTCGGCCTGCACGGCAAGCAACTGGCCGAGCTCGGCGCGATGGCCGACTCCGCCGCCCGGGTCCGTGTCTTTTCCGACGACGGCTTCTGCGTCGCCGATCCGCTGCTCATGAGCAGGGCGCTCGAGTACGTCAAGGCGTTCGACGGGGTGATCGCCCAGCACGCCCAGGAGCCGCGGCTGACCGAGGGCGCGCAGCTTAACGAGGGCGAGGTCGCCTCCAGGCTCGGCCTGGCCGGCTGGCCCGCCGCCGCGGAGGAGGCGATCATCGCGCGCGACTGCCTGCTCGCCGCCCACGTCGACGCCACCCTGCACATCTGCCACGTATCCACCGCCGGGTCCGTCGAGATCATCCGCTGGGCGAAGTCCAAGGGCTGGCGGGTCACCGCCGAGGTCACCCCGCACCACCTGCTGCTCACCGACGACCTGGCCGGCGACTACGACCCGGTCTTCAAGGTCAACCCGCCGCTGCGCACCAAGGCCGACGTGGAGGCGCTCCGGCAGGCCCTCGCGGACGGCACCATCGACTGCGTGGCCACCGACCACGCCCCGCACCCGGTCGAGGCCAAGGAAACCGAGTGGGCCGCCGCGGCCAACGGCATGACCGGGCTGGAGACCGCGCTGCGCGTGGTGCAGCAGGCCATGGTCGACACCGGCCTGCTCGACTGGGCGGGCGTCGCGGACCGGATGTCCGCCCGGCCGGCCGCTATCGGCCGCGTGCCCGGCCACGGCCAGCCGCTTGCCCCGGGCGCCCCGGCCAACATCACGCTGTACGACGCCGGCCGCCGCCGCACACGCCCGTGGACCCGGCCGCGCACGCCTCCAAGAGCCGCAACAGCCCGTTCGCCGGGATGCCGCTGCCCGGCGGTGTCCTCGCGACCTTCCTGCGCGGCACGGCGACGGTCCTGGACGGAAAGGTGACCCGATGACCAGCGCGCCCGGACGCGATGCTCGTCCTCGAGGACGGCACGACGCTGCGCGGCAAGGGGTTCGGCGCCTACGGCGAGTCGTTCGGCGAGATGGTGTTCAACACCGGCATGACCGGCTACCAGGAGACCCTCACCGACCCGTCGTACTGCGGCCAGATCGTCGCGATGACCGCCCCGCACATCGGCAACACCGGCATCAACGACGAGGACCCGGAGAGCCACCGCATCTGGGTCAGCGGCTACGTCGTCCGCGAGCCGTCCCGGATCGCCTCAAGCTGGCGCGCCAGCGGAGCCTGGAGGCCGAGCTGAAGGCCCAGGGGATCACCGGCATCGCGGTGCCGGGCACCCGCGCGCTGACCATGCGGCTGCGCGAGCACGGCGCGATGCGCGCGGCCGTCTCCACCGTCGAGGACGACCCGGAGCGGCTGCTCGAGCGCGTCCTGGCCAGTCCCGGCATGTCCGGCGCCGACCTGGCGCGGATCGTCACCACCCCGCACCCGTACACGGTCACCCCGCCGAGCGGCGCCGCAGACCAGGTACCGGGTCGCCGCCGTGGACCTCGGCATCAAGGACGCCACCCCGCGCACATGGCGGAGCGGGGCATGGAGGTGCGAGGTCCTCCCGGCCACCTCCACCGCCAAGGACATCCTCGCCACCGACCCGGACGGCGTGTTCTTCTCCAACGGCCCGGGCGACCCCGCCGCGGCCGGGTACGCGGTCGCCGCGATGCGCGGCGTCCTTGACGCGGGCGTGCCGCTGTTCGGCATCTGCTTCGGCAGCCAGATCCTGTCGCGGGCCGTCGGCCTCGACACCTACAAGCTCCGCTACGGTCACCGGGGCGTGAACCAGCCGGTCATGGACCTGGCCACCGGCCGCGTCTACATCACCAGCCACAACCACGGCTTCGCCGCGGCGCTCCCGGCCGCGGCGGGCGAGGTCGACGTCCGGAGCCGGCCGCGGCGGCCGAGCGGCGGGGGGCAGGCCCGCGCGGGCGGCACCGAGTGGGCGCACGTGCCGGCGGGCGCCCGCGAGCCGTTCGGCACGCCCTTCGGCGCGGCCGGATCACCCACGTGAACCTGAACGACGGCGTGGTCGAGGGCCTGCGGCTGCTTGACCGGCCCGCCTTCGCCGTCCAGTACCACCCCGAGGCCGCCCCTGGCCCGCACGACGCGGTAGACCTCTTCGACCAGTTCGCCGCCCTGATGGACGGGGGGAAGAAGTAAGCCATGCCGCGCCGTGAAGACCTCAAGTCCGTCCTGGTGATCGGCTCAGGGCCGATCGTGATCGGCCAGGGGTGCGAGTTCGACTACTCGGGCACCCAGGCCTGCCGGGTGCTCAAGCAGGAGGGCATCCGGGTCACCCTGGTCAACTCCAACCCGGCGACGATCATGACCGACCCGGAGTTCGCCGACGCCACCTACGTCGAGCCGATCACCCCCGAGGTGCTCGCCAAGGTGATCGCCAAGGAGCGCCCGGACGCGGTGCTGCCCACCCTGGGCGGCCAGACCGCGCTCAACGCCGCCGTCGCCGCTGCACACCAGCGGCACGCTGAAGAAGTACGGCGTCGAGCTCATCGGCGCCGACATCGACGCGATCGAGGCCTGCGAGGACCGGGAGAAGTTCAAGGACATCGTCACCGGGCTCGGCGCCGAGGTGCCGCGCTCGGTGATCTGCCACAGCATCGACGACTGCCTCAAGGCCGTCTACGGCACCCGGGCGCCGACGCGGGAACCGGGGACCGCGGCCAGGGCCTCGGCTTCCCCGTCGTCGTCCGCCCCTCGTTCACCCTCGGCGGCCTCGGCTCCGGCATCGCCTACAACGAGGCCGACCTGCGCAGGATCGCCGGCAGCGGCCTCGACGCCAGCCCCACCACCGAGGTGCTCCTCGAGGAGTCGATCATCGGCTGGAAGGAGTTCGAGCTCGAGCTGATGCGCGACCGCAACGACAACGTGGTGATCGTCTGCTCGATCGAGAACGTCGACCCGATGGGCGTGCACACCGGCGACTCGGTGACCGTCGCGCCCGCGATGACCCTCACCGACCGCGAGTACCAGGCCATGCGCGACACCGCGATCCCGATCATCCGCGCGGTCGGCGTCGACACCGGCGGCTGCAACATCCAGTTCGCGGTGAACCCGAAGACCGGCCGCATGGTCGTCATCGAGATGAACCCGCGCGTCTCGCGCAGCAGCGCGCTCGCGTCCAAGGCCACCGGCTTCCCGATCGCCAAGATCGCCACCAGGCTCGCCATCGGCTACACCCTGGACGAGATACCCAACGACATCACCGGCCAGACCCCGGCGTCCTTCGAGCCCGCCCTCGACTACGTGGTCGTCAAGATCCCCAGGTTCGCGTTCGAGAAGTTCCCCGGCGCCGACCCCACGCTCACCACCCACATGAAGTCGGTCGGCGAGGCGATGGCGATCGGCCGCTCCTTCGCCGAGGCGCTGCAGAAGGCGCAGCGCAGCCTGGAGAGCCCGACCGGCCCGCTCCGGTTCACCGGCAAGGGCGACGACCGCCGACGAGCTGCTCGACCGCTGCCGCACCCCGCACGACGGCCGCCTGGGCACCATGCTCCAGGCGCTGCGCGCCGGAGCCACCCCCGACGCGCTGGCCGAGGCCACCGGCGTCGACCCGTGGTTCGTCGAGCAGCTTGAGCACATCATAGACATCCCAGAACGATCGCGGGAGCCCCCGAGCTCGACCAGCAGCTGCTGCGGGCGGCGAAGGCCGCCGGGTTCTCCGACGCCGCCATCGCCGAGCTGCGCGTCCTGGCCGGCCGACGAGGTACGCGCGCTGCGCCACTCCCTCGGCGTCCGTCCCGTCTACCACACGGTCGACACCTGCGCCGCGGAGTTCGCCGCGCGCACCCCGTACCTCTACTCGACCTACGACGAGGGCGACGAGGTGCCGGGCGGCGACACCCCGAAGGTGATCATCCTCGGCAGCGGCCCGAACCGCATCGGCCAGGGCATCGAGTTCGACTACTCCTGCGTGCACGCCTCGATCGCGCTGCGCGCGGCGGGCTACGAGACCGTCATGGTCAACTGCAACCCGGAGACCGTCTCGACCGACTACGACACCTCCTCCCGGCTGTACTTCGAGCCGCTCACCCTGGAGGACGTGCTTGAGGTGGTGCACGCCGAGCAGCGGTCCGGCCCGGTCGCCGGCGTGATCGTGCAACTCGGCGGCCAGACGCCGCTCGGCCTCGCGCGCGCGCTCGAAGCGGCGGGCGTGCCGATCGTCGGCACCTCGCCCGCCGCGATCCACGCCGCCGAGGACCGGGGCGCGTTCGCCGAGGTCCTGGCCGAGGCCGGGCTCACCGCGCCACTTGGCAAGGTCGCGCTTTCCGCCGACGAGGCGGCGGCCGCGGCCGCGGAGATCGGCTACCCGGTCCTCGTCCGGCCGTCCTACGTGCTCGGCGGGCGCGGCATGGAGATCGTCTACGACGAGGCCACGCTTCGCGCCTACGTGGCCCGCGCCGTCAGCAGTCCGCCGCCGGCGAAACCGGCGCAAACGGACGGGCAGACAATCCGGTGCTTATCGACCGTTTCCTCGACGATGCCATCGAGGTCGACGTGGACGGCCTTTACGACGGGCAGGAACTGTACCTGGGCGGGGTCATGGAGCACATCGAGGAGGCCGGCATCCACTCCGGCGACTCGGCGTGTGCCCTGCCGCCGATCACCCTGGGCCGGGCCGACATCGACGCTATCCGGGAGGCGACGCGGAAGATCGCGCGCGGTGTCGGCGTGCGCGGCCTGCTCAACGTGCAGTACGCCCTCGCCGCCGGGGTGCTCTACGTCCTGGAGGCCAACCCGCGGGCCTCGCGTACGGTCCCGTTCGTCTCCAAGGCCACCGCGGTGCCGTTCGGCAAGGCGGCGGCGCTTGTCATGATGGGCGCCTCGGTCGCGTCGCTGCGCGCCTCCGGCGTGCTGCCAGAGACCGGCGACGGCGGCACCCTGCCGCTCGACTCCCCGGTCGCGGTGAAGGAAGCGGTGCTGCCCTTCGGCCGGTTCCGTGACGCCGCCGGGGCCGGCGTGGACACCGTGCTCGGCCCTGAGATGCGCTCCACCGGCGAGGTGATGGGCATCGACGAGTCGTTCGGCACCGCCTTCGCCAAGTCGCAGGAGGCCGTCTACGGCTCGCTCCCGGTCAAGGGGCGGGTGTTCGTTTCGGTCGCCAACCGGGACAAGCGGGCCATGGTCTTCCCCGTCAAGCGCCTCGCGGATCTCGGCTTCGAGGTCTGGGCGACGTCGGGAACGGCGGAGGTACTGCACAGAAACGGCGTTCGGGCGAAGGTCGTCCGGAAGCAGAGTGACGGTGCCGGGCCGGCAACGAATCGGGGACAGGGAGCCGACCGTGGTCACCCGCATTCTGGACGGTGAGGTGGACCTGATCGTGAACACGCCTTTCGGCGCCGCGTCCGCGGCCTCGGCGGCCGTCCGGCTTGACGGCTACGAGATCAGGACGGCCGCCGTCCGGCGGGGCGTGCCGTGCGTGACCACCGTGGCCGGGCTTGCGGCCGCGGTCCAGGGCATCGAGGCCACCATCCGCGGCGAGATCGGCGTCCGCTCCCTGCAAGAGCACGCGGCAGCGCTGAGAGGGGCGCCCGATGGCAAAAACCGCCATCGTATCGGGCGTCCCTCTCAGCCATATCTCCCGGGGAGCGCGCGTAGCCTCACCCGAGTCGGCGATCGGGTGACGGCGAGTGCGCCACGCAAAGCCGTCGGATGCTTTCCTGTCTCGGGAGGCTCCCCTGCCGAGCGGGTGGCCCGCCGGCGGGGCGGCCCTGGGGGCCCGGCAGGCGCTGATCGCTGCGCACGGGTGCGACGGTCGGCGGGCGGGCGTTGGTGATTGGTGGTGTCTGACGGAGGCGTGCACACTCGAAGATCACATGGAGTCAGGTGAAAACACGGTGCGGGTGGAAACCGAGACGGACGGCAATGTCGGGCGCTGGCGCGCCACGACATTGCCTGAAATTTCGGTATACGAGACAGGACTAAGGACTGGGCGGGCTGGATGGCAGGGAACGACCGGGACAGCGGGGCAGCGCCGGTTCAGGTGCGCGGGACGGTGCTCACGGTGCGTCGGGTCGACGCGTATGTCGCCATGACCGTGGTCGCCCCGGCGATCGCCACCAGGTTCCGGCCCGGCCAGTTCATCGCGATCGCGGTCGGCGGGCTGCAGTCGGGCATGCTCGGGCGGCGCTCGTTCCCCGTCCACGACGTGCGCCCCGACCACGGCGGCACCGTGGAGTTCGTGTTCCTGCCGCGCGAGCCTGGCGCCCAGTGGCTGGCGGACTGCCGTTCGCGTGACGTCCTCGATGTGGTGGGACCCCTCGGCCGTCCGTTCCCGGTGCCCCGCGACCCGGCCTCGTGCCTGCTCCTCGGGGTCGGCCCGGGAGCCGCGCCGCTGTTCGCGCTTGCCTCCCGGCTGGCCGAGCGCGGCTCGCACACCGACTACCTGCTTGGCGCGGAGAGCGCGGACCGGGTCTTCGGCGCCCTCACGGCCCGGCGGACCGGGCGTTCGGCGATCATCACCACCGCCGACGGTTCCCTCGGTTCACGCGGCTCGGTGGTGGATGTGCTGCCGACCGTCGTACAGCAGGCGCGTACCGACGTTATCTACGCATCGGCGCCGACCGGAGTGCTGCGCTCGGTCTGCGCTCTCGCGGGCCGGTACGGCATCCCGGTCCAGGCCCTCGTGTCGGAGCCGGAGATGACCTGCGGCACCGGCCTGTGCATGGGCTGCGTGCTGCCCGCCGTCGGCAACGACGGGGTCACCCGCATGGTCCGCGCGTGCGTGGAGGGGCCGGTGTTCCGCGGTGACCTCGTGCGCTGGGACGACGTGGGCACTATCCCGTTCGACGCACTCGGGGCCCCTGGCTGGAAGCCCAGGCCGGGCCCGGCTCCCTCCGGATCGGGCCGGTCCGCCACCGGCGCGATGCCCGCGATCGACGGCACCAGGGGAGGCCGCTCGAATGCCGGCTGAAGTCCCCCTGGTTCACGATCACGAAGAGAAAGCACCGAATAAGCCGCGGATCGGTCGTGATCAGGCCCGTCGCGCGGAGCGGACAAGCGGAGGGGAACTGGATGCCGGCTGACCTTCGGACCCGGGTCGGTCACCTGGACCTCCCAAGCCCCATCCTCACCGCTTCCGGCTGCGCCGGCAGCGGGCGCGAGCTGGCCCAGTTCACGGATGTGGCCAGGATCGGCGCGGTGATCACCAAGTCGGTCACGCTTGAGCCCCGGGCGGGCAACCCCTCGCCCCGGATGGCCGAGACGCCCAGCGGCCTGCTGTCATCGGTGGGACTGCAAGGGCCGGGACTCGACGGATTCCTGCAGCGCGATCTGCCCTGGCTGCTGTCGCGCGGTGCGCGGGCGTTCGTCAGCGTAGCGGGGCATACCGCCCGCGAGTACGGCGAAATCGCCTCCCGGCTGTCGGACTCGGCCGGGGTGACCGCCCTCGAGGTAAACCTCGGCTGTCCGGACGCGGCTGCCGCGGGAAGGCCGTTCGCGCTCGACCCGGCATCGGCGGGCGCGGTGGTGAACGCGGTGCGGGGCAGCGCCCGCTATGACATCCCGGTCTTCGCCAAGCTGTCGCCGGAGGTCACCGATATCGTTTCCGTGGCCCGCGCGTGCGTGGCCGCGGGCGCCGACGGGCTGTCGATGATCAACACGATGCCCGGGATGGCCATCGACCCGGTGACCTTCAGGCCGGCCCTGGCGGGCCTCGCCGGCGGTCTATCCGGACCGGCCATCAGGCCAGTCGCCGTGCGCTGCGTCTGGATGGTCCACGAGGCACTGCCTGATGTCCCGGTCATCGGGTGCGGAGGCGTCCGGACGGGCCGCGATGCACTGGAGTTCCTGCTCGCGGGCGCGTCCATGGTGGCCGTGGGCACCGTGCTCTTCCATGACCCCTCGGCCTGCTCCCGGATACAGCGTGAGCTGGAGGAAGAGCTGACCGCGCGCGGGGTCGACCGGGTATCCGACATTATCGGACGGGCCCACCAGCCGGCTGCCTATGCCGCGGAGCGTCATACTTGGGGTAACTAGACGGCGCTCGATAATGCCTGGTAGTGAGCTATGGTTGAGATGCTGGCGCCCGGCTGGGACGTTATTCGGCCCGCCGGCCATGTACCTCGCCGCCAGCGGGGCGGCCAGTGGTGAAAAACGGGAAAACGCTCGTGACGGGATCGTAAGACCGAGCACTGAGAGCGAACTCTTTTCTCCTGGCCTACCCTGGGGTCTAATCGACCAGGAGCGTCAGGACGAAGGAGTTCGCAGGGTCGGACCGGGGACCAAGCAGACCGGAGTCACTGAGTCCGGGAACACCGGCCGGCGACGGGCGGATGCGACATGAACGAGCTCTGCGGCGCTCATGGCGCAACGGTAGCGAAGCACTAGCGGGAGCGGTCACGATGCGGCAGAGTGACCAGGAGTGGCCGAGGGGCCGCGAATCCGGTCGGGCGGAGCAGGAGGACCCTCGGCGGGTGCCACACCAGCGTCGGACGCTGCTAAAGCGCGCGTCGCTGATGCGGACCGATTCCCTGCGGGCGATACCGTCGCTCGCCCGCTTCCTTCGCCCGCAGGGGCCCGGCGATGCACGGATCGGCCAGGGCGCGGCCGACCGGGCCCGGCCGGACGGCCGGGAGGGGGCTGGCCGGGACGCCGAAGCCGACCGGGACGACGGCGGTGCCCAGGACAACCAGGGGCGCTCGGCCGCGCCGCGCGCGAACACGCCGGAAACCGGCGTCCAGGAAACCAGCGCTCCGGAAGGCAGGACTCCGGAGACGAGTGCCGCGGAACTGCGGGATCTGGCGGAGCTGTCCGACCTCCTCGCGGAGTTCGCGGGCCTCGTGCATGACCTGAGTGCCCTGATCATGGGTCTGATGACGGCGGCCACCGCCGCCGGCGACCGGCGGGTGCGAACCTTCACGATCCCGTCCGGACTGGCGGAGTTGGTCGTTGCCCACCAGGAGCTGAAAGCGGAGTTGCAGGCGCTCGATACGCGATTCGAAGCCTCAACTAGTCAGCAGGAACGCGAGGTTCTGCGCGGCTGCCTGGCCGCGCTGACCGAGCGGGCCACCCGGGCGGTGTCCGCCGCGGCGGCGGCGGTAATCCCCCAGGAGGTCGATTCATCGGGTAGACCATCGGAAGGGACCGCCCCGTCGGGGGAGCCCGGAGCACCGTTGAGAGAACCTTCGAGAGAGGAGACTGGCGTGCAGTCAACATCCGGGGGGACGCCTTCCCAAGGGCCGGTCCGTTGGAGGGACGCACCCGTATCGGACAGGCGGCTAGCGCCTGTTGCCGTGGCCCTTGACGCGCCGGACATCGACATCGCCGCGCACTGGGCGACGCTCGTCACACCGCACGTATCCACGGTCAAGATCGGCCTCGAGCTCTACCTGCGATACGGCCCGGCCGTGGTGGCGACGGTCCGCGGTGGAAGCGGTGTCCAGGTTTTCCTCGACCTTAAGCTGCACGACATCCCGAACACGGTGGCGGCCGCCTCTCGTGCCGTCTCCAAGCTGCACCCGGAGATCCTCACGGTCCACGCGGCGGGCGGGGCGGACATGATCAAGGCGGCCGTGGAGGCCGCACCGGATACCATCGTCGCCGGGGTGACCCTGCTGACCTCGATCGGCGACAAGGACCTGGCCGAGCTCGGCATTGACGGTTCGGTCAGCGATGCGGTCAGAAGGATGGCGGTGCTGGCAGTGTCGGCGGGTGCGCGCGGCCTCGTGTGTTCCCCCAGGAGGTCGCGGCCGTTCGGGCCGAGGTTGGTCCTGGCATCCTCCTGATTACCCCTGGCATCCGTCCCGCGGGTGCCACGAGCGACGACCAGGCCAGGGTGGCCACCCCCGAGGAGGCGCTGAAGGCGGGCGCGGACCTGTTGGTGATCGGCCGCCCGATTACCAAGTCCGCCGATCCCGGCGCCGCTGCGGCCGCGATCGCGGGATGCCTTCGCCGGGCTGTGTTACCTATCTCCCAGGGGGGCTCCGCCCCCTTCGACCCCCGAAACCAGCGTCCCTGCGGCTAGCGGCATCAGGCTCCCCGGCCAGGCCCCTCGCTTCGCTCGGGGCCCGGCGCGGAGTCGCCTGATCGCGCCTGTGCTCGCTCGCTCCGCTCGCTGCCGCGCGCCTGCGTAGAACCGGCCGCCTCCCGGGCCCGGCGCTCGCTGATCCGCCTGGTGCGCGTGTTCCGCTCCGCCCCTCGACCCCCGAAACCAGCGTCCCTGCGGCTAGCGGCATCAGGCTCCCCGGCCGGGCCCCTCGCTTCGCTCAGGGCCCGGCGCGGGGTCGCCTGATCGCGCTTGTGCTCGCTCGCTCCGCTCGCTGCGCCGCGCGAGGATCCCGCCTCCCGGGGGGCTCGCTGCTTCCAGGGGGCTCTGTCCCCTTTGACCCCCCGAACCAGCTTGGGGTGCTGTATCAGGCTCCTCGGGGGAGCACTGTATTTCGACCAGTCCTGTGATCTGGGTGGCGGGCGGGGGCCACAGGGGTCACACTGGCATCACTGCTTCCTCTTGACCGTAGATGTGTTCGGCGTAACAAACTCTACCTGCGATGATTCGTCGCAAGTGGTCTGTGATCGGAACGCTGCGGTGGGTAAAATGTCCTTTGGGGGCTAGCTGAGTGTGGAACATCCTGAATTATGAAAAAACGGGTACTAAATCGCCACAAGGCACATAAGTCACCTCAATGGCTGGTCGGCGCACTGATGTCGTGTGCCCTCGTCCAACTGCGGGATTCTTGCCATGGCCCTGGCCGCCGGCGCGGGCATTCGGTCGCGGTGCCGTGTTCTTGCCGCCCCCGGGAAGTCCCTGAACTGGGGATTGCGGCGGTACGTCCCGCCTTCGTCGCTGCGTGTATGGTTGATGCGGCAGGAGGCCGCGGCGGGCGGTTCTTCCGTGCCACCCGGTCGGCCGAGTGTCGGTCAGCACGGTGTCGGCCACCACGTATTGGTCGGCACGGTGTCGGTCAGCACGGTGCCAGTCGGCCAGCCTCAATCGGCGCAGCCCCTCCGCATGTCAGCCGGCGGACCGGGCGGTCGGCGAGGTTCGTCGACCGGTACCGGGCGAGCGGCGCAGCGGCGCGCCGCGATGCCAGGATCAGGCGCTGCGGGTACTGTACTCATAGAAACCGACAAATGGAACATTTGACTCAGGTTGCGGCGGGCTTCGAGGAGGTTTTCTCCGCGGTGCGGCTATCACCCCGCGAGAGTGGATCGTCGGCCGGGACCTGGTTTTGACTACTTTGAGTGACATAACGTATGTGCAGAGTAATATATTTGGATTTGTGATGACATAAACGGAGGTTCGCGTTGCCGAAAGGCGTTTAACTCGCTAGTTTCCCCTCCCGTCCAACCTTTTTTTACGACGAAACCCGAGGTGACCCCGAGTGGCTCTTCCTCCCCTCACTCCCGAACAGCGTGCCGAGGCCTTGCAGAAGGCAGCGATAGCGCGCAAGGAACGTGCCGACGTTAAGAATCGCCTCAAGCGCGGCGCGGTGACCCTGTCCGAAGTCATCAAGGGCGGGTCCACTGACGACGTCATTGGCAAGATGAAGGTCTCGGCTCTCCTTGAGTCGCTGCCCGGTGTGGGCAAGGTCCGCGCGAAGCAGATCATGGAGCGGCTTGGCATCGCCGAGTCCCGCCGCGTTCGGGGGCTCGGCGCTAACCAGCGTGCCGCCCTTGAGCAGGAGTTCGGTGCGGACCTCTGAGATAGTGAGCGAGCACGGCGGGCGGTTGACGCGGCCGTCGCGGGTGCGAGGACATGGCCGAAGCACCCGCCGGTAAAAAGCGCGGAACCGCCGCTGCGGGGAAATGCGGCGCCGGAAGGTGTTAGCTTGCCCGCAGACCGGAAGAATTCGCGGCTGACTGTGCTCTCCGGGCCTTCCGGGGTCGGGAAGAGCACGGTCGTCGCGGAACTGCGGCGCCGTAGTCCAGAGATCTGGATTTCTGTTTCCGTTACTACTCGAAGGCCCCGGCCGGGAGAAGTGAACGGGCGGGAATACCATTTTGTGGACAGCGCGGAGTTTGACCGCATGGTCAGTGCTGGAGAACTGCTCGAGTGGGCGGAGTTCGCGGGCAACAAATACGGCACGCCCGCCGAGCCCGTACGCAAAAGACTTGAGCGGGCCCTGCCGACCCTGCTGGAAATCGACCTGTCAGGTGCCCGGCAGGTTCGGGAGGTCATGAAGGACGACGCGCTGCTCGTTTTCCTCAAGCCCCCCTCGTGGGCCGAACTTGTACGC
This sequence comes from uncultured Actinomycetota bacterium, assembly GCA_963785645.1. GTDB lineage: Bacteria > Actinomycetota > Actinomycetes > Streptosporangiales > Streptosporangiaceae > Trebonia. Next base: position 411,645 of record CAWAWG010000005.1, on the reverse strand, counting down.
AGGCTCACCGGCCGCGCCACCGAGCCGCCCGAAGTCGTGGAGAGGCGTCTCGCCGCGGCAAAGGAAGAGCTCGCCGCGGTCGGCGAGTTCGACGTGACGCTGGTGAACACATCGATCGATGAGGTTTGCCGGCAGATGGTAACGTTGATCAACAGCAATCAGTGAATCCTCTTCATCCTGGTGACCCGGCGGTCACGCCATGCTGTGAAGCACGGGCCGCGAAGCGCAGAGCTTTCGAATACAGTGTTTCGAACGCAGGGCTTCGGCCGCCAGGACATCGAAAAACGGGATGAAGAGGGCTCAGTTAATGCCCTAGTCAAGTGAGGAATGGCAACACGTGGCTGTGACCCAGGGTGCGGACGGCATCATCAACCCGCCGATCGACGAGCTGCTCGAGATCGTTGACAGCAAGTACCGGCTGGTGATCCTTGCCGCGAAGCGGGCCCGCCAGATCAACGCCTACTACTCGCAGCTCGGCGAGGGCCTGCTTGAGTACGTCGGTCCGCTCGTCGAGACCCGCGTGCAGGAGAAGCCGCTGTCGATCGCGCTGCGCGAGGCCCGTGAGGGCCTGCTGAAGGTCGAGCAGACCGAAGGCTAGTGGGCGCGCGATCGGATCACCGTGGTCGTCGGCCTTCGGCCGCCTTCCCCGGAGATCGCGCGCCGTATCCTCCGGGGGACGACCCCCGGGCCCCCGGTGCGGGCTTCGCCCGCGGAACGCGGGGTTTGTGTTACGACGTCGGCAACAGCATCGGAGTAAGGCATGGCGCGCGTCATCCTCGGCGTCGGCGCCGGGATCGCCGCGTACAAGGCCTGCGAGTTGCTCCGCCTTTTCCGGGAGAACGGCCATGGGGTGCGGGTCATCCCGACGCCGGACGCGCTCCGGTTCGTCGGCTCGGCCACCTGGGAGGCGCTGTCCGGCGAGCCGGTGACCACGGAGGTCTGGACCGGCGTCGCGGACGTGCCGCACGTGAAGCTCGGGCAGGCCGCCGATCTCGTCTTCGTGGCTCCCGCGACGGCGGACCTTTTGGCCCGCGCGGCCGCGGGCATGTCCGATGACCTGCTCAGCGCGACGCTGCTGACGGCCCGCTGCCCGGTCGTCTACGCACCCGCGATGCATACCGAGATGTGGGAGCACCCGGCCACCCAGCACAATGCCGGGGTCCTTCGTGCCCGCGGGGCCGTTGTCGTCGAGCCCGCGGTCGGGCGCCTCACCGGCAAGGACACTGGCAAGGGCCGCCTCCCAGATCCGGCCGGCCTGTTCAGGCTGGCGGAAAAGATCCTTGGCGGGAGACTGGAACCACGATCTCGTTCGGGATCGGCATTCCTCGCTCGCGGGCAAGCGGATCCTTATCTCCGCGGGTGGGACGCGCGAGGAACTGGATCCGGTCCGCTTCCTCGGTAACTGGTCGACGGGCAGGCAAGGCTACGCCTTCGCGGAGTCGGCGACGGCCCAGGGCGCGGACGTCACCTTGGTCGCTGCCAACGTGGAACTCCCCGATCCCGCCGGTGCCGAGGTCGTGCGGGTCGTCTCAGCGAGGGACATGCACGCCGCGATGCTGGCCAAGGCCCCGGGCGCTGACGCCGTCATCATGACCGCCGCCGTCGCCGACTTCCGCCCGGTTATCCGCGCTGACCAGAAGATCAAGAAGGACGGCACCCTCCCGCCGCCGATCGAGTTGACAGAAAATCCGGACATCCTCGCCGACCTCTCCGCGCGCCGCAACGAGCGGGGGCCCAAGACCCAGGTGATCGTGGGCTTCGCCGCCGAGACAGATCCCGACTTGGATACGGCAAGAGCCAAGCTGGCCCGCAAGGGCTGCGACCTGCTCGTCGTGAACCGGGTGGGTAACGGCCAGGGCTTCGGCCCGACCGACAACGAGTGGCTGGTGCTGGACAAAGAAGACACGGTGACGGGCATCACGCGGCGGTCGAAGGACGCTCTCGCCGACGGCGTCTTGGCCCTGGTAGCCGCTCGCCTCGCGTTACCGGGTCAGCCGGGGCTACCCGGCAACCGGTCGGTTCTGGTCAACGACCTGAGCGATCGTCGAGCGACTTCCGGCTAAACTCGGCCGAGTCAGTGGACTATCTTTGGACGGAGATAAGACGTGGGGCGTCGGCTTTTTACCTCGGAGTCGGTCACGGAGGGCCACCCGGACAAGATGGCTGACCAGATCAGCGATGCCATCCTGGACTCGATGATCAAGGACGACCCCGCCAGCCGGGTCGCGGTCGAGACCATGATCACGACGGGGCAGGTCCACGTGGCCGGCGAGGTCACGACCAAGACGTACGTAGATATTCCAGGGATCATCCGCGAGAAGATCCTCCAGATCGGCTACGACTCCTCGGCCAAGGGCTACGACGGCGCGTCCTGCGGCGTTTCCGTCTCGATCGGCTCGCAGTCGCCCGACATCGCCCAGGGCGTGTCCGACGCGTTTGAGTACCGGGAGGGCGAGGGCGCCGACGACTACGACCGCCAGGGCGCCGGCGACCAGGGCCTGATGTTCGGCTATGCCTGCCGGGAGACGCCGGAGCTGATGCCGCTGCCGATCATGCTCGCGCACCGGCTGGCCCGGCAGCTGTCGGTGGTGCGGCGCTCTGGCCAGGTCCCGTACCTGCGGCCGGACGGCAAGACCCAGGTGACCATCGAGTACGTGGGCGACAAGCCGGTCAGGCTCGACACGGTCGTCGTCTCCAGCCAGCACGCCCCCGACATCAACCTCAAGGAACTCCTGGCGCCCGACGTCAAGGACTACGTCGTCGACCCGGTGCTGGCCGGCGTGGACCTCGACACGGAGGGGTACCGGCTGCTGGTCAACCCGACCGGCCGGTTCGAGATCGGTGGTCCGATGGGTGACGCCGGCCTTACCGGTCGCAAGATCATCATCGACACCTACGGCGGTATGGCCAGGCACGGGGGCGGCGCGTTCTCCGGCAAGGACCCGTCCAAGGTGGACCGCAGCGCGGCCTACGCGATGCGCTGGGTGGCCAAGAACGTGGTTGCCGCGGAGCTGGCCGACCGCTGCGAGGCACAGGTCGCCTATGCGATCGGCAAGGCGAAGCCGGTGGGGCTGTTCATCGAGTGCTTCGGCACCGAGCGCGTCCCGGTGGAGCGGATTCAGGACGCGGTGACTCAGGTCTTCGACCTCAGGCCGCGCGCCATCATCGCTGCTCTCGACCTGCTTCGCCCGATCTACTCGCAGACAGCAGCCTACGGCCACTTCGGCCGGACCGAGCCCGATTTCTCCTGGGAGCGCACCGACCGGGCCGCCGCCCTGCGGGCGGCCGCCGGACTGTAGCTGTAGCGCCTTACCGCTTCGCCAAGCGCCGCGGGTCCGTACCCACTCGGGTACGGACCCGCGGCGCTTCTTGTCGGTGCGTGCACAGACGACTACCCGGCGATACAATTTCCTTACCAAAAAATTACGTTTTACTGGCCTGCGAAGCCTTGCATGACGAGCGCGGTGCGGGGTAGGGGCACGTCCGCCAGCCGTAGGGGTGTCGATCTTGCACCGCTATGACCTGTGGTGATTACGTGAAGTGAGTCGGATCGTAAGGTGCCCTACTCTTATTCCCATGGCCGTGCAGATGCGTATGCGTATGGTAGATGCGTATGCGTATGCGTATGAAAGTGCGAAGTACCTTGCGGATGCACGTGCATGCGCTATGCTCGGTTTCGTAAGTCCGGGGGACAGTGAAAGAGATCCAAACCGGAGTCGGCCGCGCTGGCGGCCGGTTTAGCGCTCTGGTCCCGTAATGGCGACACGCCAGTGGAGCGGGCCGGGTTAAATCCGTCAGGAGACGAGACACCATGCAGGACATTCAGAACGGGATTAGCGCCGCCCAACTCGTCGGCGCCACCTGGCGCAAGAGCCAGCGCAGCAACTCCCAGGGGGCATGCGTGGAGCTGGCCCGCCTTGACGCGGCCACCGTGGCGATGCGCAACTCGCGCGACCCGCAGGGCACGGCCCTCATCTACCCGGCGACCGCCGTTCGGGCGATGGTCAGCGCGCTTCGCTCCGGAGAATTCGACTACCTGATCGGGTAATCCTGCCCCCGATCAGGCGGCAAGACCCGCGGACGGCTGAGCCCGCTATGTCCTTACAGTGACAGCGCGAGGCTAGCCCGCGAGCGGCCGGGCACGGGTGATTGCGGCTCCCCGTGCCCGGCCGCGTGCGGGGGTGGTTGCGATCCGAGCTTTGTCGTGCCGTAGCCGGAGTTGGGCGTCCTTATCTGGTAGGACGGAGTGATGGCGGACACGTGGCACGAAGGAACGGCAGGGCTCCTGCTGTCCGACGCGCCGCCACTAATCGCCGAAAATCCGGTAAAAGACGATAAACCTGCCAAAACGCCCGGTAGGTCCAAGAAGTCCAAGGACACGCGAACCCTGCGGCCCGCGGCCGACAAACCCGTCGCCCGGATCGCGGTGGACCTGCAGCTGTCGCACCTCGATCGCCCGTTTGACTACCTTGTTCCCGAACGTCTGGCTGACCAGGCGCAGCCGGGCGTGCGGGTCAGGGTCAGGTTCGCCGGCAAGCTGACCGACGGCTTCATCGTCGAACGGGTCACCGACAGCGAGCACCCGGGCAGCCTCCGCTACCTGGAGCGAGTAGTGTCCGCCGAGCAGGTGCTGACCGAGGAAATCGTCGGCCTGGCCCGCGCTGTTGCCGACCGGTACGCGGGCACCCTCGCGGACGTGCTCCGGCTGGCGATACCCCAGCGTCACGCCGCCACGGAAGCAGAAACAGCCCACTCGAAAGCCGCCCCGCGAAGGCGGCCCGAGTGCTGGACCGGCTCCCGCGCCCGCATCCCGGTCCCTGGGCCAGGTACCCGGCGGGACCGTCGTTCCTCAACGCGCTCGCCGCGGGCCGCCCGGCCCGGGCCGCGTGGACCGCGCTTCCCGGCCAGACCTGGCCGGAAGAGATCGCCCGGGCCGCCGTTACGTGCGCGAGTGGCGGCCGGGGCGCGGTGATCGTGGTACCCGACGCACGTGACCTGGCCCGCGTCGACGAGGCGCTGGCCGCGCTGATCCCCGCCGCGGACCCGGCCCATCCGGCGGGCCGCGCAACCGCCTACGTCACCCTCACCGCCGAGCTCGGTCCGGCGGAGCGGTACCGTCGCTGGCTCGCCGCCCTGCGTGGTGAGGCCTTGATCGTCGCGGGCACCAGGGCCGCGATGTTCGCGCCCGTTCATGACCTCGGCCTGGTGGTGCTCTGGGACGATGGCGACGACCTGCACGCCGAGCCCCATGCCCCGTATCCCAATGCGCGGGAGGTCCTCGCCCTGCGCGCTCACCGTGCGGGCGCTGCCGCCCTGCTCGGCGGCTTCGCCCGCACCACCGAGCTCACGCAGCTGGTCGCGGCAGGCTGGGCGCGCCCACTCGGTCCCGACCGTCCCACGCTGCGTGCCGTCGCCCCGCGCGTCAAGCCGGCCGCCGACGACAGGGAACTCGGTAAGGACCAGGCGGCCTTGTCGGCGCGGCTGCCCAGCCTGGCCCTGAGAACCGCCAGGGAAGCCCTCGCCGCCGGTCCCGTTCTCATCCAGGTGCCACGGCGCGGCTACCTCGCCGGGATCGCCTGTGCCCGGTGCCGTGCCCAGGCCCGGTGCACCCGCCTGATCGGGGAGGGAAACCAGGCGCAGTGCAACGGCCCGCTGCGGCTTACCGGACCGCAGGCAGCGCCCGACTGCCGCTGGTGCGGCGCCCTGGCCACTACTGGAGGTAATACGGCTGCCCACGGCGACACGGGGCCAAGCGGCTGGCGCTGTCCGCACTGCGGTCACGACAAGCTCCGCGCGACGATCACGGGCGCTGTCCGCACCGCGGAAGAGCTCGGCCGGGCCTTCCCCGGCGTCAAGGTCCGCACTTCGGGCGGTGACCTGGTCCTCCCGAGGATCCCAGCCCAGCCTGCCCTGGTGATCGCCACCCCGGGTGCCGAGCCGCTTGCCGACTACGCCGCCGCTCTGCTGCTCGACGGCTGGGCGCTGTTGTCGCGCCCGACCCTGCGCGCGGGCGAGGAGACCCTGCGCCGCTGGCTAGGCGCCGCCGCCCTGGTCCGTCCCGGTGGCACCGTCCTGGTGCACGCCGACGCGGCGCTGCCGGTCACCCAGGCGCTTGTCCGCTGGGACCCGGTCGGTTTCGCCGAGCGTGACCTCGCCGAGCGCGCCGAACTCGGCTTCCCGCCCGCCGTCAGGATGGCCGCCGTTAGCGGGGAGACAGCTGCCGTCACCAGCTTTATCGAGAGCATGGACCCCGCGTTCGAGATCCTCGGGCCGGTCCCGGTTGAGCAGTCGGCCGCCGCCGACCGGTCGGCCAGGTCCGTGCACCAGCGATCCGCGGACCAGGATCAGGTTCGCGCCCTGATCCGGGCCCCCCGCGCGCAAGGCGGCGCGCTCGCCCGGGCGCTGCAGGCGGGCCAGGCGAGCCGCAGCGCCCGCAAGGAAGGCGGCGGCGTCCGCGTTCAGCTCGACCCGCCAGAGATGATCTAGCACCGGCACGAGCCGGGCGATCCAGACCGCCGATAGAATCGAGGCAGACACGCGCTCGCCGTTCGGGAGAGTGGATGCCCCGCGGCCCCGCCAGCACAGTGTCTGCACCTACTGCGAGCACAGTGTGTACTGCAAACACAGGGCTTGCCGCGTACACATTGCTTCCGCCAACACTGTCCGCGCCGACGTGAAGGGACGCCAGTTGCTCAGGGATATCAGGCTGTTCGGAGATCCGGTGCTCCGCACCCCGGCCGAGCCGGTGGTGGACTTCGACCTTGAGCTGCGCAATCTGGTCAAGGATCTCACCGAGACCATGCTGGACGCGCCGGGTGTTGGGCTCGCCGCCCCGCAGATCGGCGTCAGCCTGCGGGTCTTTACCTATCACGTTGACGACAACGAGCCCGGTCACCTCATCAACCCGGTACTGAAGCTCGAAGGCGAACCGGAAGAGGATGACGAGGGCTGCCTGTCGCTGCCCGGCCTGCAGTTCCCCACCGCCCGTGCGCCGCGTGCGATCGCGACGGGCTTCAACATGCACGGCGACCCGGTCACGCTCGAAGGCACCGAGCTCCTCGCGCGCTGCGTACAGCACGAGACGGACCACCTCGACGGCATCCTGTTCATCGACCGGCTCGACAAGAAGCAGCGCAAGCTGGCGATGAAGGCCATCCGCGAGGCCGAGTGGTCCGGCCTGCCGGTGCCCGAGGTCAAGGTCTCGCCGCACTCCACCCAGCGGATCTCCTAAGGAGCGCGCCCGTGCGGCTCGTCTTCGCAGGTACCCCGGCGGCCGCGCTGCCCACGCTGCGCGCCCTCGCCGCCTCCCGCCATCAGGTGGCGGCGGTCGTCACCCGGCCGGACGCGCCCGTCGGGCGCGGCAAGAAAATACACCGTTCGCCGGTGGCCGAGCTCGCGGAAGAGCTTGGGCTCGAGACACTGAAACCCGGTCGCCCGAACGAGGGGTGGTTCCTCGAACGGCTGCGCGCCATCGCGCCTGACTGCTGCCCGGTGACGGCCTATGGTGCGCTGCTCCCGCAGTCGGCGCTCGACATTCCCGCCCACGGCTGGGTGAACCTGCACTTCTCCGTGCTGCCGGCCTGGCGCGGCGCCGCCCCGGTGCAGCATGCCGTGCTGCGCGGCGACGACATCACCGGGGCGACCACCTTCCTGATCGTGAAGGAGCTCGACGCCGGGCCGGTCTACGGCACGCTCACCGAGCCGATCCGGCCGGCCGACACCAGCGGCGACCTCCTGGAGCGGCTGGCCGTCTCCGGTGCGGAACTCCTGGTGCGGACGCTCGACGGGATCGAGGACGGCACCGTCCGCGCCGTCCCGCAGCCAGGCGACGGCGTGAGCTTGGCGCCGAAGCTCACCCCGGCCGACGCCCGAGTGGACTGGAAGCTTCCCGCCCACCTGATCGACCGCCAGCTTCGCGCGTGCACGCCCGACCCCGGCGCCTGGACCGAATTCGGCACCGGCCACATCGACCCGGGCCGCCTGAAGCTGTGGCCCGTCACCCTGGCCGCGGGCGCGGGCCTGATCGCGAGCTCGGACCGGGCAGCTGGCGGCCGGCGCGCGACCGGAGCCGGGGACGCCGGCCCGGGCCGGCTCAGCCCGATGATTTCGCTAGTTCCCGCGGCGGGAAGAGCACGGCTGGCCTCGCCCCCGGCGAACTTCTCGTCGACCGCAACGCCGTTTACGTCGGCACCGGCACGGTCCCCGTCCGCCTGGGCGACGTGCAGCCCCAGGGCAAGCGGCGGATGCCGGCCGCGGACTGGGCCAGGGGCCTGCGACTGGCAGCCGACGGGACCCCCGCGCCGGCCAGCCGCAGGTTCGACTGACATGAGTGGCAACTACCGCCCGAGGCGCCGGTACAGCCCGTCGGGCAAGGCCAGGGCGCCTGGCGCCCAGGACAACGCCGGGAAGGCGAAGGAAGCGGGCGCCGGCCAGCAGGCGGCGGAAGGGGCAGGTCCCCGCACCGGTTCGGGCCCGTCGGCCGGAAAACCGGCCCTGTCGCGGGCGCGGGCGGACGCCGGAGGCCCCCCGGCCGCTAAGCGTGACGCGGCCCGTCGGGCCAAGCCGCCGCGTACCGCCGATCCGCGCCGCGCCGCCTACGATGTCCTGGCGGCGGTGCGCGACCGCGGCGCCTACGCCAACCTTCTGCTGCCGAAGCTGCTGGCAGACCGCCAGCTCGCCGGCCGCGACGCCGCCCTCGCGACCGAACTCGCCTACGGCACGCTGCGCGGCCAGGGCACCTACGACGCGGTCCTGGCAGCGTGCAGCGACCGCCCGCTGGACAAGCTGGACCCGCCGGTCCTCGACATCCTCCGCCTCGGCGCCCACCAGCTGCTGAGCACCCGCATCGGTGCCCACGCCGCCGTCGCCACCTCCGTCGACCTGGCCAAGTCGGTGGTCGGCCCGCGCGTCTCCGGCTACGTCAACGCGGTACTGCGCCGGGTGGCGATGCGCGACCTGGACTCCTGGCTCGCGATCATTGCCCCTGACCAGAGCGCCGGCCGGAATGACTACCTGGCGGTCCGTTACAGCCACCCAAGCTGGATCGTCGCCGCCTACCGCGCCGCCCTGGGCGAAAAGGCCGACGCCCCGGCCCCTGAGGCCGCGGTTCGGCACGGAGAAGACCGAGAAGCAGGAATAGTGGATAGTCCTGCCCACCGGAGTGTGCAGAACTATCCACCAGGCCTATCAGCCGGAGTGGAGGAGGCCAGGGACGCGGAGGCGAGCGGCGGAGCAGCCGTTACCGAGCTTGAGGCCGCCCTGGCCGCAGGTAACGTCCGTCCCAAAGTCACCATGGCTACCCTGCCCGGCGGTGCGCCCCGCGAGGATGTCATGCCGGCGGACGCCGAGCCTGGCCGCTGGTCCCCGTACGCCTTCACGCTCGAATCCGGCGACCCGTCCCCCCTGATCGACGCGGGCACGGCCGCCGTCCAGGACGAGGGCAGCCAGCTAGCCGCGATAGCCCTGTCCCGTGTCCCGGTCATCCCACCGGCGGCCCCGGGCGAGACCGAGCTCTGGCTGGACCTGTGCGCGGGCCCCGGCGGCAAGTCCCGCCTGCTTTACGGCCTAGCCGAAGCCGGAGTACCACGGGCCACGCTGACCGCCGCCGAGCTTCACCCGCACCGCGCAAGGCTGGTCGAAGAGGCACTGACCCGGGCCAGCCGCCTGGTCCCCGCCGCCGCGTCGGCTTCAGCAAAGGCGACCGGTGACCCGGACGCGCCTGAGCCAACGGGGATGCCCGGAACCGGGTTCACCGTAGTGGTCGCTGACGGCACGAGGCCGGCCTGGCCCGACGGAGTCTTCGACCGGGTGCTCGTCGATGCGCCGTGCACCGGCCTGGGCGCGCTGCGCCGCCGCCCCGAGGCCCGCTGGCGCAAGTCGGCAGCGGACCTCAAGCAACTCACCGCTCTCCAGCGCGACCTGCTCCGCTCGGCCCTGGCGTCGGTTCGCCCCGGCGGCGTGGTCGCCTACGTCACCTGCTCCCCGGTCCCGGCAGAGACCAGCGACGTGGTCACGGACGTGGCCGCGTCGCTACCAGGCACCGAAGTCCTGGACACCCCGGCGCTGTTCCCGGAAATCCCGTCCGCGGCAGCGGCCGACCCGAGGTTCATCCAGCTATGGCCGCACCGCCACGGCACCGACGCGATCTTCATCGCCCTCCTCCGCCGCGGGAACTAGGCGGGTCCTGGCCATCTTCCGTTGCCGAGAAACTAGCAACCGCGCCGACGGCGAGTCGCCGTGCTCGATTCTCCGTCTGTAGTCGTCGCCTAGCTGCACGGATTCGGGAGGAGTTGGCCGATGGCCTTTCCAGCCTGGGTGACGGACCCGGGAGTGGCCCGGATCTGGCCACTTCCGGTAAGTCCGCACTGGACGACCTTGCGAAGAGACCCCCGTCGCATACGGCGGGGGTCTGTGGTTGTTCGGACTACTTGATCGAGTCCGCGAACGCCCGCCAGACGCTCGCGGAGAACGAAAGCGTACCGCCGTCGCGGTCGGTGGTGTCGCGGACCAGGATCACGCCGCTTTGGCCGACTTCGACGCAGGCCCCGCCGTTGGCACTGCTGAAGCTTGACTTTCTCCAGTCCATACTTCCTCCGCCTTCCCAATGATGGCCAGGGACTCGGACACTCGGTAACACTCGTTCCTGAGGCTATCGAACAGTCTGGCCAAGATCGTAGGCGTTTGACCTTCGGTGAAGACCAGTCCGCCAGCCACGTACTCGGCGTACGCCGCTGCGTCCGTGATCATGAATCCGCTTGGCGTGGCGGGATGAACGACAGAGGGCAAGACATGGATTGTGATGTTCGGCAATGCGGCGACCTCCAACAGGTGATGCATTTGGGCGGCCATCACGTGGGGCGAGCCGGCGAGCCTATAGAGGGCCGTGTGGTCAACGATGAACCGGGCTTCGGGGGGATCCTCCCGAAGCAGCACGCGCCGTTGACGCTCCATCCGGTTGCGTACCCTCGCGGTGACGATCTCGGGAGTGGCATCCGGGTAGGTCAGCGAGTGAGCACGTGCATAGTCCTCGGTCTGGAGCAGGCCTGAAATGACCGACGGCCACCAGTCGCACAGTTTGACGGCCTTGTCTTCGTATTCGGTCCATGAACGGAACCCGGCAGGCGTCCAGGACTTGGAATCGTCGTAGTACTCACGAAACCACCCCTTCCGCTCGGGAAACACGAGGTCGCACGCGTCGGCCACCTTCGCGCTCGGTGGCTCCTTCCCGTTCTCGATCCTGCTCGCCTGACCCATGTCGATGCCGGTGCGGGTGCAGAACTCGCGTAGTGACCAGCTATGCGCCAGTCGCTCCTTGCGCATCTGACGGCCGAAGTGGGTTGATGCGGTGTTCCTGTTATTGAGGGGCATACGAACCAGGTTGACATGACTGTTGGCTGTCGTCACGCATTGCGCCATATTGGTCACACGTGTCGCCGTAGTTGTGCCGTGTCAACCGCACACGACTATAAGCGGCGGTGGCACGTGCCAAGTTCCCGAGCGAAAGGCAGGAAGGCCATGGATGACAGTGTCGTCGACCACAGTGCCGTCAACCGCGGTGCCGCTAACCACAGTGCCGTCAACTACGGTGCCGCTAACCACAGTGCCGTCAACAACAGGGCCGTCAGCAACGGCGATGACTTCGCCGCGCTAGACGACCCCGCGTTGTTCAGCTGGCGTGAGGACACCCGGGCCGAGCTGGAGCGGCTCCCGCCGGAGTCCCCCGACTACGCCGCCCTAACGGCGCGGTACGACCAGTCAACGGAAGAGATCGATGTCCGCGCCCGCGCGGCCTGGGCCAAGGCCGTCCCCTCGGGCAATCCCAGCAATAACCAAGAAAAGGGAGCACATCAGTGAACGGCACCGAAGCGGCTATCGGCCACCTGCCCCCGCGCGACGCGAAGCTACTCGCGGTGGACATCCTGCTCGCCGATCCCGAATCCCTCGGCGATGATGTGCTCGAGTCGTGCCTCTATATCCTGCGTGACCGGCTGACGGAGGCTTAGACCGGGATAGTCTACTGTCGTCGACAGATAACGACGTATATCCGGGTGGCACTATTGCCACCCGGTCAGCGTTCGCGCCGGGCGTGCTTTCATACGCGTCTTTAGAAGTCTGCGTGTTAATAATCTGCGCGCTCTTAACATAAGTTGATCTTGGTCGCCGGCGCGACCCAGGAAAGGTGTACCGAATTTTGGTTGGACAAACTGCCGCAAGTCGGGCCGGTTTCCGACCAAAATTCGGTATACCTCTGTGAGGAGGCACTTTCAGGCCGGGCACGATAGGGCCGACCTTGGCTGCGACTGGGACCACAGTGTCTTTAGCTGCGTGTGATCCCTCTGGGGCTAAGGGGAAAAATTGTCTAAGCGGCATTGGTCTATGGTCAGTTGAGGATTGAGCTGGAGCAGTCCCGTTTGCTCTAACACGGGCCTTACAAGATGCAGTTACCTGAGCGGGCTCTTTACCGGGGGGCGTCGCCCAGGCGGTACTCGTAGGTGAGGTCGTCCAGGTGGCCCTTCAGGTCGGGGTCGAGCGCGTAGACGGCGGCGGCGAGCGACGCGTCCAGTTGCTCCGGGCGGCTGGCCCCGATGATCGGCGCGGTGATCGCCTTGTTGGCCAGCACCCACGCGACCGACAGCGTCACCAGCGGTACCCCGGCCTGGTCGGCGAGCTTGCGCACCGCCTCGACCGTCTCGAACTCGCGCTCGTGCCAGTAGCGGTCCTGGTACATCGGCCCGGCGCTGCCGAGGGTGAACCGGCTGCCCTCGGGCGGCTGCGCCGACCGGTTGTGCTTGCCCGACAGCAGCCCGCCCGCGATCGGGTTGTAGGGGATTACCCCTACGCCGTCCTCTTCGCAGAACGGCAGCATCTCCCGCTCGATCTGCCGGAAGAGCAGGTTGTACCGCGGCTGCACCGAGTCGAACCGGGCCAGCCGCAGCGTCTCGGACCGCCCGATCGCCCGCACCAGCTGGTAGGTCATGAAATTGGAGCAGCCGATATACCGGACCTTGCCAGAGTGCACGAGGTCGTCAAGGGCGCCGAGCGTCTCGTCGATCGGCGTGTTCTGGTCGTACCCGTGCAGCTGGTACAGGTCGATGTAGTCGGTCTGCAGCCGCCGCAGCGACCCCTCCACGGCCGACATGATGTGCCTGCGCGAGTTCCCGCCGTCCATCGGCGCCGGCCCCAGCGGCACGAAGCACTTGGTCGCCAGGATGAAGCGGTCCCGCTTGCCCGCCATCCACCGCCCGATGATCTCCTCGGTCCGCCCCTGCGTGGAGAAATCCCCGCCAAGCGGATAGGCATCGGAAGTGTCGAAGAAGTCCACCCCGGCCTCTTCGGCCTTATCCATGATGGCGAACCTGGTCGCCTCGTCGCTCTGCCGCCCGAATGTCATCGTCCCCAGGCAGAGCCGTGAAACCTGCAGCCCGCTCCGTCCCAGCCTCGCGTGTTCCATACAACGCACGCTACCTTGGCCCGTTTCGCACGATAAGGCAGCCCCGTAAACCGCGGGCAGACACACGAATCCGTTCGGGATCATCCATAGCGGTACCGGACGCCGGCCGTCAGCGGCCGATTGCCCCGGCCGCGTGCGCATTTAGCTTTACGCTGCCGATGTCGGCCTTCTGCCCCTCGCGGTACCCGTCGCCGTAGCCGCTGCCCGAGTACGTGACGCGGGTTTTCCGCAGCCGCGGGTAGGCGGCCGCGACCTGCCGCCGCACGACGAGCGACCGGTCCGCGAGCACCAGTGCCGCCGACTGCCCGTTGGCGGCGCCCTCGTCTCCCGCCGCGCGGCCGGCCGCCGATGCCGCGGCTGCCTCCTCGGCGGCCCGGACCCGGGTCACCACGGCGGTGCAGTACCCGAGCATCCAGGAGCGCCGCCACGCCCGTGCCTCGCCGCCGTAACCGGGCACCGCCTGCCCGGCCAGGGCCCGGGCCATCTGCACGAGCAGGGAGGTGAACAAGATGTCGGCCCGTTCCAGGTCGGAGCTGTAACCGAAGACGTGCAGCCGTGTTACCTGCGCGGACCTCGTCTGCACGCACTGGCAGCGCAGCGCCATCGCGAGCCCGGCCAGCAGGTGCCGCTTCACGTCCCCCCACGGGTTGTCCAGGGTGAACACGCGGTCGGCAGGCCGGTCCGTCTCCGGGTGCAGCGCGCCGAGGAGCGCCCGGTCGATGCCGTAGCGGGCCATCAGTTCTGCCGCCTTGGCGGTCAGCGCCTCGGCTTCGGCGGGGGAGCAGCCCTCGTCCTCGGCCTTGGCCAGCAGCTTGCGGACCCGGTCAAGCAGATCAGTGTCCACGAGGACCTCCCCATCACTGCCGGGGCGGTGAATGTCACCCCGGAATCCCCGGTCAGGCGACGCCCGAACCTGGTGCAGAATCTAACCACGAGGTGCGACATTCCAGGGTCTCACCGGGAGGAGACAGCATGGCTGTTCAGATCTCGCCTAGCATCTTGTCCGCCGACTTCGCCCGGCTCGCTGACGAGGCGAAGGCCGTCGAGGACGCCGCTGACTGGCTTCACGTTGACGTAATGGACAACCACTTCGTCCCCAACCTCACCCTCGGCTTGCCGGTCGTGCAGGCACTGCTTAAGCATGCCGCGCTGCCGATCGACTGCCACCTGATGATCGAGGACCCGGACCGGTACGCTCCCGCCTACGCGGAGGCGGGAGCGGGCAGCGTGACGATTCACGCGGAAGCGGCAAAGGCCCCGGTCCGCACGCTGCGGACCATACGGGCGGCCGGGGCCCGCTGCGGCCTCGCCCTCAACCCGGGCACGGCCATCGAGCCCTACCAGGACCTGCTCGACGAGGTCGACATGGTGCTGCTGATGACGGTGGAGCCTGGCTTCGGCGGTCAGAAGTTCCTTGACATGGTGCTGCCGAAGATCCGCCGCACCCGCGCCATGCTCACCGCCCGCAACGCCCGCCGTGTTGCCGGGGAAAGCCGTGCACCTGGAGACGAGGGCCGCGAGATATGGCTCCAGGTCGACGGCGGTGTGTCCGACGAGACGATTGAGCGGTGCGCCGACGCGGGCGCGGACGTGTTCGTCGCCGGATCGGCCGTCTACCATGCTCAGGACCCGGCGCGCGCCGCGCGTGACCTGCGGGCGCAGGCCGAGCGCGCGACGGCGCACGCCGCCTGGTCCAGCGCCGTTTCCCCCACGGCCTGACGGAACGTTCAGGGCGGTGCCGCCTCAGCCGGCTCCCAGCAGCACGGTCACCGCCTGTCCGGCTGGCTGCACCGTCAGCTGTGCGTTCAGCGAGACAAGCCCGGTCACGGTGACCGCCACCGTGACGCTGGCGCCCGCGCTCAAGGTCCCCGACGCCGGAGTCGCGGTCAGCTTGCCGGCCAGGCCCGCGGGCACCGAAATCGACCAGGAGACCGGACTGCCGCCCGCGGTCAGCTCCAGTGTCCCGCCGAGCAGGGGACTCAGCACGACCGTGGTTGCCGACAGCGACAGCGTCCCCGCTATCAGCGGGGCGATTCCCGTCGTCGCGATCGTGACGCCAGACGTAAGCACGGGCGTGCTCGGCACCGGCCCGGCCGCGGTGGCCGCCGCCCCGGTCGGCCCGCTGCCCGTCTCCGTCGCCGACGGGGGCGCGGCCGTCGGACTGCCGCGCGTGATCGAGTCGGGCGCGGGCGCGGTGCCGCGGCGCACCTTCGGATCTGGCACCGCCCCGCCCGCCACCCCGCCCGACGGGGCGCCTCCCGTGCCACCAGGCGGCACGGCCGGTGCTCCGGCCAGCGCCGTCGCGCCACCCGCCGGCCCGGCGCCTGCCGGGTGCCGGTGCGGCGCCTGCGGGTTCGGCGTGACGGCGGTCAGCACCACGGCCGCGGTCGCCGCGATCGCCGTTCCGCTGGCCAGGGCGGCGGGCAGGTGCGGCCAGGCGACGCCAAGGTAGCCGTGGTGCGCCGGCTTCGGAAAACCGTTGATCCCGAACGAATGCGTGCTTCGCCGCACTGCCTCGCTGCCTGCCGCCGCGTGCGAGGCGGGACCGGAGGCCAGGCGCATTACCGTGTCGCGCACCCCGGCCGCCGGGCCGGCGGTGAGCGCGGGAGCTTGGCGCAACGCGGCCAGGGCGAGCAGCCACCCAGGGGACAGGCAGTAGAGGAGCGCGGGTGTCAGCTCCTGCCGTCGCCGGTCCGAGCACACCTGGCACTGGTTGATGTGCCGGCCCACGCGCTTGCGCAGCAGCGCGGTCAGCCGACCGTCCCAGTTTCCAAGCAAGCTGTCGAGCGTCGCGCAGTCCTGGCGGCCGGCCCGGCCCACGAGGAGAACGGCTACGGAAGCCTCAAGCTGATCGCGTGCGCGGGAGAACAGCGTGTACGCGTAGTTGCGGGACACGCCGAGGACGGCCGCCACCTCGGAAACGTCAAGGCCGTGCCAGAACTGGTAGATGACATCCCGCTCGCCGTCGTTCAGACCGCCGACCGCCGCGCGGATAAGGGCGACGGTCTCGGCGCGCTCGGCCTCGCCGCCGACGTCGACGCTGTCGTCCGCCGGCTCCGGAGCGTCCTGCAGCGGCGCCGCCGGGTGCCGCGACTTCAGGCGGTGCAGGCACTCGTTGCGGGCGACGGTGAACAGCCAGGCTCGCAAGCGCTCGGGGTTACGCAGCCCGGCGAGCTTGGACGCGGCTATGACGAACGTGTCCTGCACCGCGTCCGCCGCGTCGTTCGGGTCCCGAAGCAGCGACTGACAGTAGCCGAACAGGTCGCTGGCGTACTTGTCGTACGCTGCCGCGAGGCCCGCGGGATCGCCCGCCACGACCGATGCGACAACTTCGCTGTCGCTCATGCGCACACCGTAGTCGTTCCGCCCGGGCGGAACGGTCATTATGTGTAACTTGTTATCAACGGATTGTTATACGGCGGCTTGGATGGCGTGCCGCCTGAAGTCGTGCCGCTCATCGCCGGGCTGCCGGCGTGCCGCGCTGCGGCGGATCGAACCAGGAGCGAGGGCTCCCGCGCGCCGGTCGCGAACCGTTGCCCGGCCCGGTCGGCCTGGTCGGCCCGGACAACGGGCCGGATCGCTGCAAGCGGCGGTCCGGCCCGCCTCCGAGCTTTACCGCGGTCAGTCCGCGGGTGCCGTTCCCGCTGCTTCCGCTGCGGTTGGCCGGCTATGCGGGGTAACCGCCGGTGCGCTGGGCCCGCCCGCACGGCGCCGCCCCTGTATGGCACCGTTCGGGCTGCCGCCGCACGATCCGCGCCCGCGGGGCACCCCGGCAGCACGCCGTCCCCGTCCGGCCTTGCGGTCGCAGGCAGGACCCCGGACTTGAGCCCCCTCTTGCCCTAGCCCGGGATCCCGCCGCCTCCCATGAGGTTCCGGCGCGGGTGCCGTCCTGCCGTCCCCTCAGGCGTCAGCCAGGCACCCCGCCGTTCCCCGTCCTACGTATGTATGAGGAGCAACCGCCCGCGTCACCAACAACTTTTACCGGACTTTTTTCAAGAACTTTTTCCGCCGGGCCTGCTAGTTGGCGTTTCCCCAGCTAGATCAGCTGAAGGGGGTACGGTCTTGGCCGGCCTGGATCAACGCACTTAAGCCATGGATGCCTGGAGGCGTGGAACGGCTGGGAAGGCGAGGCTGGCGTTACCAGTTTTCAAGGTGGGGGAGGAGGTCGCTGAGCCGGGTGATCACCGCGTCCGGGACGGCGCCGTCGTAGGCGGGCACCACGCTGTTCGGGATCAGCACCGTCCGCATGCCAAGGCTGCTCGCGCCGAAGATGTCGTCGAAGGGCCGGTCGCCGACGAATACGCAGGAGGCGGGATCGGTCACTCCCACCGCGGCCATCGCGGCGCGGAACGCCTCGGGGTGCGGCTTGGTCCACGGGATCTCGCTGGTATAGACGGCCCCGTCGATCAGCCCGAGAACGTCGTCCCTGAGGAATACCCGCTCGTGCAGCGCCCTTGGCCACATGGTGTTGGACAGCACCCCCACCCGGATGCCCCGCCCGCGCAGTTCGCGCAGCAGCGGCGCTGCATCCGGATCGGTGAACGTGTGCGGTTCCCAGGTGCGGAAATAGGTGTCGAGCAGGTCCGCGTGCGGGGTCACCCCGGCCCGCGCGAAGACGTGGTCAAGCGTCGCGCTGCGGTGCGCGGTCTCGCACTGCCGCCAGAACGCATTCTCCGCCGCCAAGATCGCCGCCGCGACGGAAGCCACTTCCGCCGCTGGGAAGTGCGGCGCGCAGACGCCACGCCATAGTGCCTCGTGGTCAAGCGAGTGCCAGGGCGTGAGAGTGCCACCCCAGTCGAAGATGACCGCCGCAACCGTCATGAAGGACATGGTACGGCCGTCGCTTCGCCCCGTCGCCCGGCGCACCGGCAACCGCTTTCCGTGCGCCGTCGCGATCGGTGACCGCATGGACGTGGCAGCGGCCCGGGCCCCGGGCGGCCCGCTGCCACATCCGCGCGGTCCGGCCTACTGCGCTCCCCCTACCGTCTGGATGGAGCGCGGCGCGCTCGCCGAGACCGCTGGTCTCGTGGCGCTCGGTGCGGACGCGCCAGCGATCTTGGCGATCAGCCGCACGGACAGGGTCTGCCAGTGCAGCTCGTTGAGCGCCGCGAGTACCTGGGACTGGACGAGCCCGCAGCCGCTGACCGGGAGCCGCGGGCTCAGCTTCTGGCCCCTCGCGTTGATGAGCACGACCTGTGGCGGGATCACGGCGATGGCGGGGCAGAAGGTGCCCGGCTTATGTGTCTCAGAGGGCTGGCGCAGTGCGTTGACGAGACCCCCGAGACCGGAGTCCGCCCGCTGCAGGGTCGCGGTCGACCACAGGCCCTTGCCCGGGATCGTCTGGACCTCGTTCACGCACCGCTCCACGCTCGTGGGAACGAAGGACACCGGCAGCGAGGCGCTTGTCACGCCCGTCGGCCAGCCCGTGCAGGAGACCCCGCCCGCCGCGACCGGACCGCCGCTGGGCGCCGGCACGGGAGCGGCCGGAGCCGACGGCGCGGCGGGCACGCTGGTGCTCCTGGGCGTTCCGCTGCCCGCGGCCGTACCGCCGGCTGCAGTGGTGCCGGCCGCTGTACTGCCAGCCGCTGTACTGCCGGCTGCTGTCGGTGCCGGCCGACGGATCGCTATGCGCGCTCCCGCACCCGGCGGCCAGCAGTCCGGCGGCAAACAGCGGGACAGCGAGGATGCCCAGCCGTCGGCCGGCCAGGCCGAGTCGGTTGGCCCTCGTGGTCGATGAGATCTGTGTGCTCATGTCAGTGCCTCGTTCCTCCGGGACACCCTTTAGACGGCACCGGGCCCGCTCCGGTTTCACTCACCGGCGATTTTTTACCGCATGTCCCACCGAGGGGACACAGGAAGCGGCCCAGGGAGCGGAGTTATCATCAGCTTTGGACATCCGGGGCCCCGACGATGGGGTCAGCGCCAGTTTTGTCCGGGTACGCGGGTCGTTTCCCCGTGATAACCGTGAACGGTACGTTACGGCGCTTCAATTTCTCGTCGGCACCCGTCAGACTTGTAGCGTGTATGACTATGACCTGGTGGTAATCGGTTCAGGGCCTGGCGGGCAGAAGGCGGCGATCGCGGCCGCGAAGCTCGACCGGCGGGTGGCCGTGGTGGAGCGCCCGGACATGCTCGGCGGCGTGTGCGTCAACACCGGCACGATCCCCTCCAAGACGCTCCGGGAGGCGATCTTTTACCTCACCGGCCTTGGCCAACGGGAGGTCTACGGCCAGGCATACCGGGTCAAGGACGACATAACCGTCGCCGATCTGACCGCGCGCACCAGGCACGTGGTCAGCCGCGAGAACGACGTTGTCAGGAGCCAGCTCGCGCGCAACCGGGTCACGATCGTCGGCGGCCTCGCTTACTTCGTCGGACCGCACGCCGTCGAGATCGACGACGGCGCGGGCCGGACCCGCAAGATCACCGCCGACAAGATCGTCATCGCGACGGGGACATGCCCGGCGCGCCCGTCGAGCGTGGCCTTCGACGAGAAGACGATCATCGACTCCGACGGCATCATCCACCTCGATACGGTGCCCCGCTCGATGGTCGTGGTCGGCGCGGGCGTGATCGGCATGGAGTACGCGAGCATGTTCGCCGCGCTCGGCACCAAGGTCACGGTCGTCGAGAAACGCGACCGCATGCTCGACTTCTGCGACGAGGAAGTCGTCGAGGCGCTCAAGTACCACCTGCGGGACCTCGCCGTGACGTTCCGCTTCGGTGAAACGGTGGCATCGGTGGAAAGGCACCCAGACGGGGCCATCACCAACCTCCGCAGCGGCAAGAAGATCCCGGCCGATACCGTCCTGTACTCGGCGGGCCGCCAGGGCATGACCGACGGCCTCAACCTGGCTGCCGCCGGCCTCGCCGCGGACGAACGGGGCAGGATCGCCGTCGACGAGTTCTTCCGCACCAAGGTGGAGCACATCTACGCGGTTGGTGACGTCATCGGCTTCCCGGCCCTCGCGTCCACGTCGATGGAGCAGGGCAGGCTGGCCGCGAACCACGCCTTCGGCGAGTCCGTCTCGTCCAACAGCATCCCGCAGCCGATCGGCATCTACTCGATCCCGGAGATCAGCTTCGTGGGCCGCACCGAGTCCGAGCTCACCGACGCCTGCGTCCCCTTCGAGGTGGGCGTGTCCCGGTACCGGGAACTCGCCCGCGGCCAGATCGTCGGCGACTCCTACGGCGTGCTCAAGCTGCTCGTCTCGCCCGAGGACCGCACGCTGCTCGGCGTGCACGTCTTCGGCACCGGCGCCACCGAGCTGATCCACATCGGCCAGGCCGTGATGGGCTGCGGCGGCACGGTCGACTACCTGGTCGACGCGGTATTCAACTACCCGACGCTCGCCGAGTCCTACAAGGTCGCCGCCCTGGACGCCACGAACAAGATGCGCGCCGTCACCCGCCTCTCGGGCTGACCGGCGCCGGAAAAATACCCGCCAAATGGCGGCGACGCGGTGCCGCCTGGCGTCGCCTGCCGGATGCCGCCATGACCATCCCGGACCTTCCAGTACGCCAGGACCGCTAATAACGGCAAGAACCAGTGCTGTTGCCCGAATGCCGCACCGGCCGCTAGCTGCCTGGATATGCGTAGCGCAGCGTGCTTGCTGGGCTCGGTGCGATATGCCAGGTGTGCCGTGTTTGAGAGCGGCGTCACGCCGACGTGCCTGTCAGGCGGAATACGTCGTGTGGCACACTGGTTAGCGGAAGTGAGCGTGCTCCGGGGTCGGTGAAACTCCGAACCGGCGGTTACAGTCCGCGACCCGGCCGCAACCGCGGCTGGCTGACCCGGTGGAACTCCGGGACCGACGGTTAAAGTCCGGATGGGAGGCAGCACGCGCGCGGCCGGCCGAGGCCGGCCGTGCCCGGTGGCGTTGCGCTGCACGCGCAAGCCGGGCGCGGCTGTATGCAGGCCAGCAGTCGCGTCCCCCGGAGCCGGACCGGAGGAGGCGCGGTTGTTCACCGGCATCGTTGAGGACCTCGGCGAGGTCGAGGCGGTCGAGCATCTCGGCGATTTCGCCCGTATTCATGTGCTCAGCACCGTGGTCACGTCAGGATGCCCGTCTAGGCGACTCCATCTGCGTCAACGGCGTCTGCCTGACGGTCACCGCGCTCATGCGCGCCGCGCCCGTCCACCT
The DNA here is from genome assembly GCA_963785645.1 of uncultured Actinomycetota bacterium. Taxonomy (GTDB): domain Bacteria; phylum Actinomycetota; class Actinomycetes; order Streptosporangiales; family Streptosporangiaceae; genus Trebonia. Next base: position 390,051 of record CAWAWG010000005.1, on the reverse strand, counting down.
GGAGGGACAGCCTGCGGGCCCGCCCAGCGTTCCGCTCGGCTTTGTCGCCGACGTCATGGGGGAGACCCTCGCCCGCTCCAGCCTCAAGTCCGTCGCCCCGGGCACCAAGGTCAACCTTGAGCGCTCGGTCCGCCTCGACGACCGCCTCGGCGGCCACCTCGTCCAGGGCCACGTCGACGGCACCGCCACCATCGTCAGCCGGGACCCCCAGGAGCAGTGGGAGGTCGTCCGGATCAGCCTCCCCGCGGACCTGGCCAGGTACGTGGTGCACAAGGGCTCCATCACCGTCGACGGGGTCAGCCTCACCGTCTCCGGCGATCGCCGACGACTGGTTCGAGGTCAGCCTCATCCCCGAGACGCTCAAGCGCACCACGCTCGGCATCAAGCAGCCGGGCGCCGAGGTCAACCTCGAGGTTGACGTGATCGCCAAGTACGTGGAGAAGCTCATCGGAGGCACCCGGTGACCGCAGAGCCGACCCCAATCGCCAAGACCCAGCAAACGACGCAAAATGGGCTGATCATGCGCCAATTCGGGGACGCCCCCCGCGATGCTTCGTCCGGAGAGACGATCTCCGGTACCTCCCGCGACGCGTCTTCCGACGGGCCCCAGCGTGCCCGCGGCGACGTGGACGCCGAACTCTCCGGGGCCATTCCGCTTGACGAGGTCGCTAGGGCGATCAAGGACATCGCGGACGGCCGTCCGGTCGTCGTGGTCGATGACGCCAACCGGGAGAACGAGGGTGACATCATCCTTGCCGCGGCCAAGGCCACCCCGGAGCTGCTCGCCTTCATGGTCCGCTACACCAGCGGGGTCATCTGCGCGCCCATGCGCGGCGCGGACCTGGACCGCCTGCAGCTGCCGCTGATGACCACGCAGAACACCGAACGCATGCGCACCGCCTTCACCGTCACCGTCGACGCGGCGGAGGGCGTCACCACCGGCATCTCCGCCGCCGACCGCACGACCACGATCACGCGGCTGGCCGACCCGGAGGCTGCCCCGGCCGACTTCGTCAAGCCGGGCCACATCTTCCCGCTCCGCTACCGCGAGGGCGGTGTCCTGGTCCGTCCGGGCCACACCGAGGCCGCCGTCGACCTCGCTACGCTCGCCGGGCTGCCGCCCGTCGGGGTCCTGGCCGAGATCGTGCACGACGACGGCACGATGATGCGCCTGCCCGCGCTGCGTGAGTTCGCCGACGAGCACGGCCTCGCGCTGATCTCCATCGAGCAGCTCATCGAGCACCGCCGCCGCACCGAGCGCCTGGTCACCCGCGTCGCGGAGACGGTCATCCCGAACGCCTACGGCGAGTGGCGCGCCTACGGCTACCGCTCCGACATCGACGGCGCCGAGCACCTCGCCCTTGTCCTCGGCGATATCGGCGGTGGTCGGCGCCGGGAGATGCCGACGGGGAGGACGTCCTTGTCCGCGTCCACTCCGAGTGCCTGACCGGCGACGTCTTCGGCTCCCAGCGCTGCGACTGCGGCGCGCAGCTCGACGCCGCCATGGCCAAGATCGCCGAGCGGGGCCGGGGCGTCGTCCTCTACCTGCGCGGCCACGAGGGCAGGGGCATCGGCCTGGTGTCCAAGCTCCAGGCCTACGAGCTGCAGGACGCCGGCGTGGACACCGTGGACGCGAACCTCAAGCTCGGCCTGCCGGTGGACGCCCGCGAGTACTCGGTCGCCGCCCAGCTTCTCGACGACCTGGGCGTCCGCTCCGTCCGGCTGCTCACCAACAACCCGGCGAAGGTCGACGCCCTCGCAGCGCACGGCTTCGGCGTGACCCGGATCCCGCTGCCCCCGCTGGCCACGCCGCATAACCTTCGCTACCTCACCACCAAACGTGACCGTCTCGGCCACCAGCTCGAAGCCCTGGAAGTACAGGAGCGGCCATCGGCCGAGGTCTCCTGACGGACGCGGGCCGCCCCCGGTCTCTGCCCGGATCATCGCCGAACGAGCCGGTCCCTCCGCTCCGCTCGCCCATCCCGCCACGACTCCGCAGAGGGAGATAACAGCAAAAAGTGTGAAGCTGGAGCGCATGCAGCAAGTTATAGTGGATGGCTGACCACGTCATAGCGATAACAACCATCCACCATTCCTGGAGGGGATGATCCCGGAGCGTGCACGGCCGGGTCCCCCAGCGCCGTCACTAACTCGGAGGCAAACGATGCCAGGCACCAGGGAAGCGGATGAGCGACGAGGTGGCCGGATGAGCGGGGAGGGACGGCCGAGCTCACGACCGTCGACGCCGCCGGCCTGTCGCTCGCAATCGCGGCCACCCGGTGGCACGCCGAGATCACCGACTCGCTGGTGGACCGCGGCGCTGGCCGCCGCTAAAGCGTGCGGGGTCACCGACCCGCTCGTGGTCAGGGTCGCGGGCGCGGTGGAACTCGCGGTCGTCGCCCAGGAACTCGCCAAGCGCTATGACGCCGTTGCCTGCCTGGGCGCGGTCATCCGCGGCGGTACCCCGCACTTCGAGTACGTCTGCGACGCGGTGACCGCCGGGCTGACCCGGGTGGCGCTGGACTCGGGCACGCCGGTCGGCAACGGCGTGCTAACGTGTAACACGATCGAGCAGGCCCGTGAGCGCAGCGGGCTGCCGGACAGCAGCGAGGACAAGGGATGGGAGGCAGTCGTGGCCGCGCTTGACACCGCCATCCTGCTTCGAGCCCTCCGCTGCGGAGACCTGCCCGAGAGCGAGAACGCGCGACATTAACGGCGCCACGCTACCGAAGGGTCGGCCGCGGTAACGCACGCCCCAGTGCGCCGTCACGGTGCCGAGCTGGCCCGCGAAGGCAGTGGCGTGGCGCTTCGTTATGTCTGGAACCAAGCACACGTTCGGGATAAAAAGGACTTTCCCATGCTCTCTCTGGTACTGCCCAAAGGCTCGCTCGAAAAAGCCACGCTTGACCTCTTCGACGCCGCGGACCTGACCGTGCGCCGGGCGTCGGACCGCGACTACCACGCCTCGGTCGACGACCCGAGGATCGACCGGGTGCGCTTCCTGCGCCCGCAGGAGATCCCCTCCTACCTGGAGCGCGGCCTGTTCGATATCGGCATCACCGGCCGCGACTGGATCACCGAGACGCAGGCGGACATCGTCTCGCTCGGCGAACTTCAGTACTCCAAGCAGACCTCCAACCCGGTCCGGGTCGTCCTCGCGGTCCAGGACAGCGCGCCGTGGCGGTCGGTCGCCGACCTGCCAGAAGGCATCAGGATCTCGACGGAGTTCCCGTCGCTGACCGAGCGGTTCCTCGCCGAGCACGGCGTCAAGGCGATGGTTGTCCCGTCCTACGGTGCGACCGAGGCCAAGGTCCCGGACATTGTCGACGCGATCGTCGACCTGACCGAGACCGGGTCTTCGCTGCGCAAGAACGGGCTGCGCATCCTGGACACGCTGCTGACCAGCTACACCGAGCTCGTCGCCTGCGGAGCCGCCTACGCCGATCCCGGCAAGCGGACCGCGATGGAAGACATCGTGCTGCTGCTGCGCGGCGCCATCCAGGCCCGCGGCCAGGTTCTGCTCAAGCTCAACGTGGCCGCCGAGGAGCTCGAGGCGGTGACCGGCGATGCTGCCGGCGATGTCCTCCCCGACGGTGACCGCGCTCGCCAACACGGGCATGCACGCGGTCGAGACAGTGGTGCCCAAGCGCGGCGTCAACACGCTGATCCCCGCGCTCAAGGCGGCGGGCGCGCACGACATCCTGGAGATCCCGATCTCCAAGATCGTGGAGTAGCCGAACCGCCTTGCGGCTGAGGTCAAGCGCAACACAGCGCGCGTCCTTCCCGTCGACCGGGAGGGGCGCGTGCTGCTGCAGCTTGGCCGGGAACTGCACCGGCGCGGTGATCGTTTCTGGCTCACGATCGGCGGCGGGACGGAGCGCGGCGAGACCCTGGCCGAGGCGGGTGCCCGGGAGATGCGCGAGGAGGCCGGGATCGACGTCGACCCCGCAGCCTCGGTGAGCCGCTCGGCATGACCGTGATCGAGTACTCCGCGTTGCGGTGCTGCCCGTCATCCAGTACCAGACGTACTTCGCGATCGCCGTCGACGATGCCCGGGTGGACTTCTCGCACCAGTCGCTGATAGAGCGCCTCACCATCGAAAGGCACCAGTGGCTGAGCGCGGACGAACTTGAGCGAAGGCCTGAACGGCTCGCCGACCCCGCGATGCCACGGCTGATGCGGGCGGCCGTCACGGCCGTCGCGGGCCTGACCCGCCGGCTGAGCACCTGCTGGCCAGCGGCATATTCGCTGGTCGTCGCGAGTTCAGTTAAGTAGTCGCTAAAGAGGCTGTGGCGTGCTACGACATCGCTCGGTAGCGTGGTGGGACCAGTGAGACTTCGAGGTGGGGTTGTGCGCGACATCCTGAACACCATCACCAAATGGTGGGCCGCGGACGAGACGTTCGGCCTGGCGACGGTGGTCAGCACGTTCCGCAGCGCGCCGCGCGACCCGGGCGCCGCGCTCGCGGTCGCGGATCCCCTGGACGGGCGGCGAGGTGATCGGCTCCGTCTCCGGCGGCTGCGTCGAGGGCGCGGTCTACGAACTGGCCACGGAGGTCACCGAGACCGGCCAGCCGGTGCTGCAGCGGTACGGCTTCAGCGACGACGACGCGTTCGCCGTCGGCCTGACCTGCGGCGGTATCCTGGACATCTTCGTCGAGCCGGTGAACAAGACGACGTTCCCCGAGCTCGGCGACATCCACGAGGCGGTCGAACGCGGCGAGCCGGTTGCGGTGGCCACCGTGATCTCCGGCCCCGGCCAGGTTGGCGCGCGCAGGGTTATCTGGGGCGACCCGGCACGTGAGTCAACCGGCAGCCTGGGCGCGGGGGACCGGCTCGACACCGCCGTGGACGACGACGTGCGCGGCATGCTCGCGCAGGGCGCTACCGGCATCCGCCGCTACGGCGAGCACGGAGAGCGGCGCGGCGACGAGCTGTCGGTATTCGTGAACTCGTTCGCGCCGCCGCCGCGGATGTTCGTGTTCGGCGCGATCGACTTCGCGGCTGCCGTCGCCCGCGTCGGCAAGTTCCTCGGCTACCACGTGACCGTCTGCGACGCGCGGCCGATCTTCGCCACCAGGTCCCGCTTCCCCGACGCCGACGAGGTGGTGGTGGACTGGCCGCACCGGTTCCTGGCCAGCGCCGAGGTGGACGCGCGCACGGTGATCTGTGTCCTGACCCACGACCCGAAGTTCGACGTGCCCGTCCTTGAGGTCGCGCTGCGCACCCCGGCCGGCGACATCGGCGCGATGGGTTCGCGCCGCACGCACGAGGACCGGCTTGAGCGCCTGCGCGACATCGGCATGACCGACGAGGAACTGTCCCGGCTGCGCTCCCCGATCGGCCTTGACCTGGGCGCCCGCACCCCGGAAGAGACCGCGGTGTCCATCGCCGCCGAGCTCATCCAGCTCCGCTGGGGCGGCAGCGGCCAGGCCCTCACCAGCACGGAAGGCCGCATCCACTGTTCCTCCCCCGGGGGATGACCCCCCGGTGACCGCTGTATCTCCCCCGGGGGGAACGACCCCCCCGGTGACCCCCTCGCGCACGGGGGAGTCCCTCCCCCAAAACAAAGGGAGCCCCTCCACTGGCCTTCGTATCCCCCTCGCCGGGCGGCGCCCGGGACGGCGCCTGTGGCGCCGGGTACGTATCCGGTTGGTTGCCGTTGTTGGTCCGCTGGCTCGGTGGTTGCTGTTGTTGGTCTGCTGGCGGGTGGTTGCTCTTTGTGGCTTGCTTGCCGGTTCGGATCTTGCCCGGGTGGGTGCCTGCGGCGTCTGGTAGGTATCCGGTGGTTGCCGTTGTTGGTCCGCTGGCTCGGTGGTTGCTGTTGTTGGCTTGCTGGTCTGGTAACTCGGTGGTTGCGGTTGCCGGTTCGCTTATCTCGCTGGGGAAGGGGCGCGCTGGGTCAGTCGCCCCGGCCGGTGAACGCCAGGCGGGTGCCGATGGCTATCATGGCGAGGCCGCCGGTGCCGCCGAGCATGGCGAGCCGCCGCGGTGAGCGGGACAGCCAGGCGCGGACGGTGCCCGCCGCCAGCGCCCAGGCGCTGTCGCCGAGCAGCGCGACCCCCGCGAAGACCGCGCCGAGCACGACGATCTGCACCGGCACGTGGCCGGACCGCCGGTCAACGAACTGCGGCAGGATCGCGGAGAAGAAGACGATCACCTTGGGGTTGGTGACCCCGACCGTGAACCCGTCCACCACGATCCGCGCCACGGTCTTCCGCTCCACCTTGGCTGCCCAGCGCCTCGGCGAGCGAATGCCGGTGCCTGATTGCCTGGACACCGAGGAACACCAGGTAGCCGGCGCCCGCGAGCTTGAGCACGGTGAACACCACGATCGACCGCTCGATCAGCGGCCCGATGCCGAACGCCACGGCGAGCACCAGCGTGAACGCGCCGACCGTGTTGCCCGCCACGGTGGCGACCCCGGCGAGACGGCCGAGCACGATCGCTCCGGCTGACCGTGAAGAGCACGCTCGGCCCTGGGATCAAGATGATGATGAACGCGTGAGCGCGAAGGCGAGCAGTTGCGATGTAGGCGGCACGGCTCGACCATAACCCGGTCACCTCGCCTGGTCACCGGGTTTTTCCTCCGACTCGGTGTGCCATGCGGCGGGGGTGTCATCGGGCACCCCGGTGATGATTGGATGGGGTCGTGGTCCAACGGGTGGCGGGGATACTGCTCGCGGCGGGGGACGGGTCCCGGCTCGGGCAGCCGAAGGCGACCGTCGACTCGCCGGGTCGACGCTCGCCGAGCGCGGGGTGGCGCTGCTGCGGGAAGGCGGGGCCGATCCCGTGATCGTGGTGACCGGTGCCGTGCCCGTCGAACTACCCGGGGTGGTGAGCGTGCACAATCCGGACTGGCTGTCCGGTATGGGATCCTCGCTCGTGACCGGGCTGCGTGCGCTGGCAGGCGGTGCCACGGAAGGCGGTGCCACGGCCGCCGTGATCGCCCTCGCGGACCAGCCGCTGGTCGGGGCCGAGGCGGTGCGCCGGCTGATCGGCGCCTACGCGAGCGGTGCGACCGTCGCGGTCGCCGCATACGACGGCCTGCCGCGCAACCCCGTGCTCATCGACCGGGTTCACTGGCCGGCCGTGATCGATGCCGCCACCGGCGATGCCGGGGCGCGCCCGTTCCTGCGGGCGCACCCCGATCTCGTCACGCTTGTCGAATGCGGGGACACAGGCAGCCCCGCCGACATCGACACCCCGTGAGGACCTGGCCCGGGTGCGGGCGGCGTCAGCGGCGCAGGCGGCCTCACCCGGAGGTCCTGGCCAGCCGCGGTGACGGAGCCCGGACTCCCCAGCGGACCGTGACGGACTCCCTGGGCTGCAAGACGATCAGGTCCTCGCCGCTGACGAACGCGTTCGGCGGGCACGTCATCGGCTCGACGGCGACCGCCGCCCGGCGGCGCTCCTCTTCGAGCGGGTCGCTGGTGAAGACCTGGAGCCAGGGGTTGGCCGCGTCCATCCACATGGCCGTGGTCAGCCCGCCGCCGGTCAGCCGGACCCAGGCGAGGCCGTCGGCCTCCCGGTGCAGGCCGGTGAACGCGTGGTCGAGCTGGATGCCGGCCAGCTTGCGCGCTGTGCGCAGGTCGAAGCTCGGTCCCGGTCACGTCCTGCGCGGGCCCGGACGGGATGAGCCGGTCATCGACGGGCTGCCAGCGGTCGGCGGGCAGCTCCAGCTCGCAGTCGTCGATCGTCCGGGTGCCCGCCGTCAGGTACGGGTGCGTCCCGGTGCCCCAGGGCGCGGGGCGGCTGCCCTTGTTGGTCGCGGTCACCGTGACGTGCAGCCCGGACTCGGCGTCGACCCGGTAGGTTACGTCGGTCTGCACCGCGAACGGGTACCCCTGCTGGCCGTGCGGCAGGCAGCGCAGCGTCACCTCGTCCTGCTCGTGCGCGGCCCGGGCCCACGGCGCCCACCGGGTCAGGCCGTGGATGGCGTTCCCGAGGGCGGGCTCGGACAGGGCCAGCTGGTAGTTCTCGCCGTCGAAGGCGTAGCGGCCGCCGTCGACCCGGTTCGGCCACGGGGTCAGGAGCTGGCCGGCGCCGTGCGGCGGGAGTTCATCGGCGTCGAAGCTGGTGACCAGGAAGATGTCGCCGAACCGGAGACCGCGTAGGCCAGCGCCAAGCTCGGTGACGGTTGCCCGGTAGTCGCCTGCCTCGATCTCGTACTGGGTGCCGGTGAGCGGGATCGTCATGGCGATCAGCATACGGACCCGGGTCTCCTGGCGCACCGGCTAGCCGCCGCGTCGCCCTCGGTACGCTGTAAGCGAAATACCATTATTAAATTCGAATTACAAATGGCACTAGAGGTGCGAATGGCAAATAAGTGATGCCTGTGAAATGAGGGCGCGATAGTCCAGGAAACCGTGCTAGTCGTGGAACTGTACCGGCCCGGGAAATCGTGCCTGTCCTGAAAGGCCCGGCGGTTTATGTTTGCGTTCTCATTCTGTCATATTCTCATTATATGAGAATTGACAGAATGAGAACTGCGCCCTAGGATAGGCCGATCGCGCGTGGGCCGACGGGGCTGCTTGGGGAGCGGGGGACCGTCAGCCCCGTCGGCAATTTTAATCGTATCCCCACATCAAGCGCTGCGCGACTGTTCGCGGCGTTATCTGTGACGTCCACCGTTTTTTCTGGTGGTGCTCACCCGCGGCGCGGGCTCAGGCGGCCATTGCGCAGCGCCTCGGCCGCGAGCACGCCGAAGAGGTAGAAGTAAGCCGCCTCTTCCTCTTCGAAGAATCTAACTTCGTGCCTAGCGTCCTCCGCGCAGCTGAATACCTCATAGCCGCCGTCGGTCTTGAACAGGCACATGGCCCCGGTGACTTCCTCGTCGACCGCGTACGCGGACCGCGGGATGTCCGCCATATCAACGAGGTCGGCGAAGATGGACGACATCGCAAGGCGCGGCTTGCGCGCGGCGCGCCGGCCGCGGACCGCTCCCGACAGCTTGCTGAGCGTGCCCGCCGCCGTGCTCGAATGGGACGGCCGCTGACTGGGGGCGGCGGTCGGCTCCAGCGATGTCGGCGACGGTGACACCGGAGGCAGTGACGTTGGAGCCACTGGCGCTGGCGGTACCGGCATTGAAGGCAGCGATGTGAGCGGGCCGGTAGCCGCGTTTTGCGATGGCGCGGGTGCCGGCGGTGCCGATCGCGGTTGCGTCAGCGCCTGCTGTGCCGTCGGCTGCGGTGCCACTGGCTCCGGGCCGGCGGCGCCTGAGTCGCTGCCTGCGGGGCGACCGGCGCCAGGGCCTCCAGCCCTCGTGCCTCCAGCGTCTGGGTCGCGCCGAGGGCCCCGGCAGGCAGGCCGGGCTCCCCTGTGCCTCCCGCCACCCCCGAGGTGGCCCGCAGCGCGGCAAGCGGCGCGGCGGGCTGGGCCGACGGCTGGCCGGGCAACGGTCCCGGTGCCGGTTGGCCGGGCTGAGCAGCCTGGGCTGGCTGGCCGAGTTGGGTCGCCTGCCCCGGCGGTGCCTGGGCTGCCGCCGGTGCCTGCTGGTACCCGGTTACCGAGGCTGGCTGCGCGGGCTGGGCGTACTGCTGCATCCCGGCGAAGTCATTGAGCACAGGGATCGGTCCTGTGTCATGTCCCGGCTGCGCGTAACCGTTCTGCGTCGTCCCGTTGACCGGGTAGCCGTTCTGCGCTGTCCCGTTGACCGGGTAGCCGTTCTGCGTCGTCCCGTTGACCGCGTACCCGCCGGCCATCGCCCCGCTGTTCTGCGGGTCTGGACCGGGCTGGTAGTACCAGTTGCCGTTGCCGTTGCCGGTGGGCGCGGGAGAGCCGTGCCACGCGGCCACGGCGGTCGGTGCCGATGCGGGCGCCTGAGGTGCCTGCGTCTGTGGTCGCTGTGCTTGCGATACCTGTGCTTGCGGGGCCTGTGGGAGCGGCGCTTGGCTGGGGGCGACCTGCGGTCCTGTTGACTGCTGCGCCGGCATCTGCTGCCCCGCTTGCTGCTGCGCGCCCGGCGGTGCGGCCCCCCCGGCCGGTTGCGAGCCGGTGATCTGCCGCTGCGGTCCGCTGGTCTGCGGGGCACCCGAAGCCTGCGGCGCGGCGGTAAGCGGTGAGGGCCGGCGAGAACTGCTGGACCGCGGGCGGCTGCGGTACCAGCGGCTGTGCTCCAAGCGGCTGGACCGTCGACAACTGGGCCGTCGGCAGCTGAGGCTGGCTGGGAAACTGCATGGCCGGGACGGGCGACGAGGCGGCGCCCGTCGCCGACGGTTGCGTCCCCTGACCTTGTGCGATCGCCGGGGCCTGCTGCCCGCCTGCTACCTGCTGGCCGGTGGGGAACTGCGGCAGGTCGGCCCGCGGCGCCATCCCGGGGATGCCCGGCAGGTTCTGCAGGCCCGGCCCGCCGTAGCCGACGGGGACTCCCATGCCGTTCTGCGCGCCGGGGATCGGGTAGGCCCCGCTAACCGGCGACTGCGGGCCGGGCGCGGCGAGCGGCTGCGGCCCGGCCGCGGGAAGCTGCGTCGGCCCGGCCTGCGGAAGCTGGCCGCGGACGGGTGCGGTCCCCGCCGGACCGTTCCAGCCCGGCATCGCGCCAGGCCCCGGCCCGCCCATGGGAATCCCGGCCCCCGCAGCGGCCGGGACGGGCCCGGCGGGACTGCCGGGGCCGATCGCGCCGATGACCCTGCCGGTTCCCGCCGGTGCCGCGTCCAGCGCCCTTGGCAGGGCGGAAAGGAGGAGCGTGATCGGGAATTCGTGCCGTTCCTCGGCTAGGTCGGAGACGTCGATCCGGGGCACGACGACCTCGAAGACGCCGCGGTCGACTTCCCAGTAGCCCAGCTGAGCGGCCCGCCGTTCGTCCATGCCCAGGTAGACGATGTGCAGCCGGTCGCCGAGGTCGTCGAGCACGAGGCACGGCTCACCGTGATAAGACCCGATAGGACGCGACTCCCACAGTGCGTCAAGATTGTCAAGTCGCACCTGCTTGCGCCAGATGCCGCCGGGCGCCGGAGAGAAGCCATGCTCTTCCGGCGGCGGCGGAGCCGCGAACAACGTCACATCACGATCTGATGGGCCAACCGCGGCCTGATACGAAGCACCGAGGTAGGAGGCCATAAGCCGGTACCGCACGAGCCTTACCCCTCCCTCGGCCGCCGCCAGGCCAGTCCGTCATACCGGGCTACTGGTTCTTCGCCCGCGTCCGCCAGCCTGCACAGCGTTGTCCCGACCGGGATCTGGATTGGTTCCAGGTAAAACTCCACCCGGCCGGGAACACCACGCGCACTGACCGGCACATATCCGTCGATCTCGCGCGCCTGCCAGCAGAGAAAGTACATCTCCGCCAGGTCAGGCTTGAAGTCCGATCCCTCGTAGCCTAGGCCGAGCGCGTAGAACGCGTCTGCCGGGTTCCGGAAGATGACGTCTCTGACCCGATGCACGTATCCCGCGATCACGCCGCGCTGGCCACTCATGTACGGCCCGACCATCCGGGGCGGTACGACCTTCCGCATTGGCGTGCCGGGAAGTATCCGCGCGGCTTGCGCCGGCTCGCGTGCCGAACCCACGGAACTGCTCCCTCCCGCTAGCGCCGCAACCTCTGGTCCGCACACACCGGTTTTCTGATCCGGAGGCCTGCACGTCGCCGCAGGTCAAGAGACTCCCATATCCGGCATGTGCGCTCAACCGATTCTGCCGTGGAGACTGACGATACCCATGGCTAAATACGGCTTTCATGGATTTCACTACATTGAGTTAATCCCTCGCCGTGAGCCTTGCGACAGCGCCATCGGCCCCCGCAGCCCAAGACGGCACCGCCTCAGCCGACCGCCTGGCGCTGGCCGCGACGGTAGGGTCGGTTCGTGCCACTGACCAGACCAGCAGGCGACACGGGCGGGGCGGACCCGGCCGTCACCGCGACGCTCGCCGCCTACGCGGCCGGTGAGGCGACGGAGTGGGCGGCGATCACCGTCGTCGCCGCGAGTCGTCTCCTCGTCCCGGTCGTCGCGGTCCTCGCCTCGGCCAGCGAACTCCCTCCGGAGGAGCACGGTGCCGAGAGACCCCCGGCGCAGGGACACCGCACCGAGAAGGAGACGGAGATGGCGCTCCCGACCCTGATCGGCAACGACGGCCGCAAGGCGGTCATCGCGTTCACCGGAACCGACACGGTCAGACGCTGGCGCCCCGACGCCCGCCCGGTCCCGGTCCCCGCCGCGCGGCTGTGGCCCGCGGTCGCGGCCGAGCAGGCCGACGCGGTGGTCATCGACGTGGCGGGCCCGGTCCCGCTGGTCATCGAGGGTGCTCGGCTGCGGGCACTCGCCGACGGCGCACCGCCGCCGCTTCCGCACGAGGACCCCGACATCCGCGCGCAGGTCGCCGCGGTCACTGACGACTTCACGCTTGAGCCCGGCGGCCCGAACGCCGACCTGACCGTCGCCCTGAGAACCCCGGACCCGGCCGCGGCCCGCGCCGCCGCCGAGGTCATCGCGGCCCTGCTCGCTCCCCGTCTCCGCCGCGGCATCGCAGTGCGCATCGTCCCCTCAAGATAACAGCAAGAAGTGTCACGGCTGCCACGTCTTGCCGCTGAAGCGGGTCATCGCCGGGTGGCGGCGGAGCCACGGACCCGTTCTGGATGATCAGGAGAGGCGGCGGGCGGAGTGCGGACTGTGGCCGGCCTCAGCCGACGCTGACTGTAGGGTGAACAGCATGTTTCGGTGGCTGACGGCGGGCGAGTCGCACGGGAAGGCACTCGCGGCGATCTGTGACGGTGTGCCCGCTGGAGTACGGGTTACCAGCGAGGACGTGGCCTCGGCGCTTGCCCGGCGGCGAGCGGGCTACGGACGCGGCGCGCGGATGAAGTTCGAGCAGGACGAGGTGGAACTCACCGGCGGGGTGCGGCACGGCATCACGCTGGGCGGGCCGGTCGCCATCCGGGTCGGCAATACCGAGTGGCCCAAGTGGGAGACGGTCATGTCGCCCGACCCGGTCACGCGGGAGGAGCTCGACGGGCAGGCGCGCAACGCCCCGCTGACCCGGCCGCGGCCGGGTCACGCCGACCTGGTCGGCATGCAGAAGTTCGGGCACACCGACGCCCGGCCCGTTCTCGAGCGGGCCAGCGCGCGGGAGACCGCCGCCCGGGTCGCGCTCGGCGAGGTCGCGCGGAAGCTGCTCACGCAGTCGCTCGGCGTGGAGATTGTCTCGCACGTGGTGCGGCTGGGCGCCGTCAGCGTGCCCGCTGACGCGCCTTCGCCGGTACCGGCCGACCTGGCCCGCATCGATGCCGACCCGGTGCGCTGCGCGGATCCGGACACGAGTGCGCGCATGATCGCCGAAGTCGACGCGGCCAGGAGGGACGGCGACACCCTCGGCGGCGTCGTCGAGGTCGTGGTGTACGGGCTGCCGCCGGGCCTTGGCAGCTTCACCCAGTGGGACCGGAAGCTCGACGCGCGGCTGGCCGGTGCGCTCATCTCCGTCCAGGCGTTCAAGGGCGTGGAGTTCGGTGACGGGTTCACCACGGCCGGCCGCCGCGGATCGGCCGCGCACGACGAGATCTACCTCGCGGCCGTCGGGGTACGCAGGCGCACCAACCGGGCCGGCGGCATCGAGGGTGGCATGTCCACCGGTGACGTGCTCCGCGTGCGGGCCGCGATGAAGCCGATCTCGACCGTGCCGCGCGCACTTGAGACGATCGACGTGGCGACGGGCGAGCCGGCTAAGGCGATCAACCAGCGCAGCGACGTCACCGCCGTGCCAGCCGCCGGCGTGGTCGCGGAGGCGATGGTCGCGCTGGTACTCGCGGAGGCGGCCACGGAGAAGTTCGGCGGGGACACGGTGGAAGAACTGCGCAGGAACGCGGAAGGGTACCTGAAGAGCCTGGTGATCTCTTGACGCGGTTCACATCGCCAGCGGCCCGGGTGACTTGGCTCGTCGACATGTTCGAGAATGACATACGGAAAGGCAAGTAGTGACTGAGCCAGCGGCAGTCGACGTCGGCCCCGGCAAGGGCGTCGTGCTCATCGGCCCGCCGACGGCGGGCAAGTCATCGGTCGGTGCGCTGCTTGCCGCCGCGCTCGGCGTGCCGTTCGCAGACACCGATACGCTCGTGGCCAAGGCGGCCCGCAAGCCGGTGGGCGACATTTTCGTGGAGGACGGCGAACTTGTCTTCCGTGAACTCGAGCGCGGCGCCGTCGCGAGCGGACTTGACGCGGTCAAGGCGGACGGCGGTGTCCTCGCGCTCGGCAGCGGCGCGGTGCTCGATCCCGACGTGCGCCGGATGCTCGTCGGCCAGGTGATCGTCTACCTGGAGGCCGAGTTCGCGACCGTCGCCAGGCGCGCCGGCATGGACCGGCCCCGGGTCGTGATACCGGGCAACCCGCGCGGGAGGCTTCGCTCCATGCTCGAAGAGCGCCGCCCGGTCTATTGCGAACTCGCGACGCTCACCGTACCCACCGACGACCTGGCCCCCGAAGAGGTGGCCGCCGACCTGGTCAAGCGGCTAAGGCCATGAGTGAGCAGGTGACGCGCATTCCGGTCGGCGGGGACCAGCCGTACGAGGTGGTCGTCGGCACGGGGGTACTGAGCGCGCTGCCCGGCCTGGTCGGCAAGCGGGCAGAGACGGTGGCGGTCATCCACGATGAGCGGCTGGCGGCGCTGGCCGCGTCGGCCTGCCGCGCCCTCGAAGACGCCGGGTACCGGGTGGCGGTGACCGATGTGCCGGCCGGCGAGGCGGCGAAGGACGCCGCGGTCCTCGCGCGGCTGTGGTCATGGCTAGCGGAAGCCAGGGTATCCAGGTCCGACTGCGTGGTCGGCATCGGCGGAGGAGCGTCCACCGACCTCGCCGGGTTCGCCGCCGCGACCTGGCTGCGGGGCGTCCCCGTGGTCCTGGTGCCGACGACGCTCCTCGGCATGGTCGATGCGGCGGTCGGCGGCAAGACCGCGATCGACATCGCGGCGGGCAAGAACCTGGTTGGCGCGTTCCACCCGCCCGCCGGGGTGCTCGCCGACCTGGCCACCCTGGAAACCCTGCCGCGCGGTGACTACGTGGCCGGCCTCGCGGAGGTCATCAAGGCCGGGTTCATCGCCGACGGCGAGATCCTGCGCCTGGTCGCGGCGGACCCGCGGGGTGCGGCGCAGCCGGACGGCGCGCACGCACGAGAGCTGGTCGAACGGGCGATCGCGGTCAAGGCCCGGGTAGTCGCGGCGGACCTGCGTGAATCGGGGCAGCGGGAGATGCTCAACTACGGGCACACACTCGGCCACGCCATCGAGAAGCTGGAGCGGTACGCCTTCAGGCACGGCGACGCGGTTGCGATCGGCCTGGTGTTCGCGGCCGAGGTAGGGCGGCTGTCCGGCCGTCTGACCGAGCGGGACGTGGCCCGGCACCGGGAACTGCTCACCTCGGTCGGCCTGCCGGTGACGTACCGGAGCGACGCCTGGCCGGACCTGCGCGCCACCATGTCCCTAGACAAGAAGACGCGCGGCGCGCGCCTGCGGATGGTTGTCCTGGACGGAGTGGGCAACCCCGTCATCTACGACAGCCCGCCCGAGGACCTTCTCACCCAGGCGTACCGCGCGGTGGCGGCATGACCGGCCCGGCCGGGCCCGCGACCGGACACCGGGTGCTCGTACTCAACGGGCCGAACCTCGGCCGTCTCGGCCAGCGCGAGCCGTCCGTCTACGGAACCGCGACTTATGCGGATTTGTCGGAGTTGTGCAAGCTGACCGGCACGCGAACTCGGCCTCGATGTCGATGTCAGGCAGACCGAGTACGAAGGCGAACTCGTCACCTGGATCCATGAGGCCTGCGACAACGCCGTACCCGTCGTGCTCAACGCCGGCGCGCTGACCCACTACTCCTACGCCCTCATGGATGCGGTGAAGATGCGAACCGCGCCGGTCGTCGAGGTGCACATCTCCAACCTGGCTGCCCGCGAGGGTTTCCGCCACGAGTCGGTGATCACCGGCGCCGCGACCGGGATCATCGCCGGCTTCGGCTTCCAGTCCTACGTCCTTGCCCTGCGGGCGATCGCCGCGCAGATTCAGGACAGCGAGACGCCGGGCCCCCTGGTCGTCCGCCCCCTGTCGCAGACCGCACCCGCGCCGGGCAACAGTGCGCCGGGCAACAGTGCACCGGATAAGCGAGGCGTCCAGGAGCGGGGCATCTTGTGATCGTCCTCGTCGGATTCATGGGCGCGGGCAAGACGACCGTCGGCCGCCTGCTCGCCGCGAACCTCGGCATCCCCTTCACCGACAGCGACCACGTCATCGAGGGGCGGGCGGGCAAGCCGGTCCCGCGGATCTTCTCCGACGACGGCGAGCCCGCCTTCCGCCAGCTGGAGCACGAGGTCGTCGCCGACCTGGTGAACGGCGAAGAGCGGGTACTCGCCCTCGGCGGCGGCGCGGCCTGCCACGCGGGAACCCGCGCTGCCCTCGCCGCCGCTGCCGTCCCGGTCGTCTACCTCAGGATCAGTTACGCTCAGGCGATGAGCCGGGTCGGCGGTGACCGGGGCCGTCCCATGCTTGCCCGCTGCGACGTCGAGCAACTGCACAGGGACCGCGACCCGCACTACGCGCGGGCGGCGACCCTGACCGTCGACGCCGGAGACCGTGCGCCGGAAGAGATCGCCCGCGACATCCTCGGCCGCCTGTACGCGAGCAGGTAACACGAGCAGGGCACGGGACCAGCGGACCTACAGCGGGCACCACTGACCACGTACGCGGCGCCGCAGGCGCCGTCCCGGGCGCCGCCCGGCGAGGGGGCGATGGGGGAGGGACTCCCCCATGCTTTGGGGGGTCACCGGGGGGATCATTCCCCCCGGGGGAGAATCAGCGCAGGCGCTCGGGCTGGCCGGTCGCCTCCAGCACCGACATCCACAGGTCGCCGTTCGGGTCGACCTGGTTGCGGCTGCCGGTCGCGACGGGAATCGGTATGTGCACGAACCGCCCGTGCCAGCGGCCGACTACCATCGCCGTCCGCCCGGCCATAGCGGCGTGTACCGCGGCCTGGGCCAGCCGCAGGCAGTACACCGCATCCCAGCCGTTGGCGGGCACGCTGCGGATCGCGTATCCGGGGTCCACGTACCGCAGGCTGACCTCCGCTCCGGCCGCGGCGAAATCCTCGGTGATCCGCTGCCGCAGCAGCCCGCCGATGTCGGCGAGCCGCACGTTGCCCGACGCGTCAACCGCGCCGTCGTAGTCGAACAGGTCCTGTCCTGCCCCCTCGGCCACCACGACGACCGCATGCCCCTGCCGCCGCACCCGCTCCCGCAGCAGGCGGAGGAAGCCATCCGGGCCGTCCAGCTGGAACGGCACCTCGGGTATCAGCACGAAGTCCACGTCATGGCTGGCGAGCGCCGCGTAGCAGGCGATGAACCCGGAGTGCCTGCCCATCACCTTGACGAGCCCGACACCCACCGGCGTGGAGCTGGCCTCGGTCAGGGCGGACTTGATCGAGTCGGTGGCGCGGGTGAACGCGGTCTGGAACCCGAAGCTCTGGTCGAGGTACGGGATGTCGTTGTCGATTGTCTTCGGCACACCGATGACCGACAGTTCGACCCCGAGGCGTTCCGCCGCGGCGGCGATCTTCGCCGCCCCGCGGAGCGAGCCGTCGCCGCCGATCACGAACAGCACCGAGATCCCCATCTTGGCCAGCGTGTCCACCATCAGCGAGGGGTCCTGGTCGCCGCGCGAGGTGCCAAGGACGGTCCCGCCCCGGTTATGGATGTCCGCGACCACGTCGCGGCTGAGCCGCACCGGCGCGACATCCGCGCCGGCCAGGCCGCGGAAGCCGTCGCGGAATCCGACCACGTCGGTCACGCCGTAGTTGTCGGCGAGCTCAAGCACCAGGCCGCGGATCACGTTGTTCAGCCCCGGGCACAGGCCGCCGCACGTCACGATCCCGGCCCGCGTGCGGGACGGGTCGAAGTAGATGTACTCGCGCGGCCCGCCGGGTTCCAGCGAGGGCAGGTCGGCGACGCCGCACAGCCGCGCTTCGGCCCCTTCGAGCGTGTCGTCGAGCAGCACGCGGTCCGACTCGTGCACGTAGTGCGGTGAGCTCACCCGCCCCTGCACGAGCCTGGCCATCGGCGACAGGAACGCCGGCTCGCCGACGCGCTGGATGCGAAGGTCGGCGGGCGTGATGGACAGCGGATCAGCGGTACTTGCCATATGCACTAGCTTGCCGTTTCCTTGTTACGCCCGCGGTCTCCCGGAATGGTCTAGACCATGCCATATGGTCTAGACCACAGCATAAGGTACTCAACCCGGGTGTCCAGGGTGCGCCCCGGGGATAGCCATCGCGCTACGTGGGGGTTAACGAGCTCTTTTCATTCTGATGTGGCCGCTAGGTAAGATCATTGCGGCGGAGGCAGGATGAAAAGAGCTCGCAGACTTCCGGTTACGGCAACGGTGGCAACGGTCGGCAGGAGGGCGAGAACATGCGCGTCGGGATGATGCTCAACTACGCGGGCGGGTTCACCGAGACGGTCAGCGAGCTAGGCGACTTCGAGCGGGCCGGCCTTGAGATCGTCTTCGTCCCCGAGGCGTACAGCTTCGACGCGGTCAGCCAGCTCGGCTTCATCGCGGCGCGGACGACCACGATGGAGATCGCCTCGGGCATCCTCCCCATCTACTCAAGGACCCCGGCGCTGACCGCGATGACCGCGGCCGGGCTCGACTTCGTCTCCGGCGGCCGGTTCACGCTCGGCCTCGGCACCAGCGGCCCGCAGGTGATCGAGGGCTGGCACGGCGTGCCCTACGACGCCCCGGTGGGCCGCACCAGGGAGCTGATCGAGATCTGCCGGATGGTCTGGCGGCGCGAGCGCCTCGACTACCACGGCAGGCACTACACGCTCCCGCTCCCCGCCGACCAGGGCACCGGCCTCGGCAAGCCGCTCAAGCTGATCAACCACCCGGTCCGCGAGCGCATCCCGATCGTGATCGCCGCGCTCGGCCCGAAGAACGTCGCCCTCGCCGCCGAGCTCGCCGAAGGCTGGCAGCCGATCTTCTACTTCCCGGAGAAGGCCGGCCTCACCTGGGACGAGCCGCTCGCCGAGGGCAGGGCGAAGCGGGACACGCAACCTGCCGCCGCTCGACGTCATCGCCGCCGCGCCGCTCGCCATCGGCGACGACGTCACGCACCTGCGCGACCTCACCCGCCCGTTCTTCGCGCTCTACATCGGCGGCATGGGCGCGCGCGGCAAGAACTTCTACTACGACCTGGCCTGCCGTTTCGGCTACGAGGACGAGGCGAAGCGGATCCAGGACGCCTACCTGTCCGGCCGCAAGGACGAGGCCGCCGCCCTGGTCCCGGCCGAGCTGGTCGAGAAGACCTCGCTCATCGGCCCGCAGGGCTACGTCAGGAGCGCCTGGCGGCCTACCGCGAGGCCGGCGTCACCACCCTCAACGTCACCGCGCTGGCCCCGACCCACGACCGCCGCGTCAAGGACATCGAGGCGGTCCGCGCGCTAGCCGGATAACAGCAGCGGGAGCATCCGTCCCTTCAAAGCGATTATTCCGAACGATTCCGTGCTTCGCCTAGCACGGTCGCCCGAGCCCTTGATCTGCTCTCGGGCCGCAGCCGTGGCCACCCACGGCATGAGCCGGTAGCAGCAGGAAGCGTGGGATGCGAGGCCGCCCGCGAGGGCCTGAAGACCAAGTGGGTCGTTGGGAGTGCCCCGGTGCTCCCAACGACCCACCGCTGGCCGGCCCGGACAACCTGGCCATGACCCGGATAACAGCAATAGGCGGGCAGACCCGTTCTGTTCCCGGCGACGCCGGCCGCGGGTACCGGTCACGGCTTGCGGGCGACCCCGCCGTAGAACGACACCTCGGCCGGGGTCGGCCGCGGCGCGCTGCGAGTCCGGCCGCCATTCCGAGACGAGCACCACCCCGGGCGGCACGAGCTCCAGGCCGGAGAACGCGAGCGACGCGAACTCGTCCGCGTCCCGCGTGTGCATCGGCAGCCCCGCCTTGCGGTAGGCGCGCTGCCCGCCGCCGACCCCTTCCGGGTCGTGCTCCAGCGTCACGTGCGACGCGGCCAGGTAGGAACCCGGCGGCAGGGCGTCGAGCAGGGTCTTGACAGGACCGCCTCCGGCTTGTCCTCCTCCCGAGGAAGTGCAGCACCGCGACCAGCATCAGCGCGACCGGCTGGCTGAAGTCGAGCACCGACCGCACCACGGGCGAGTACAGGATGTCGAGCGGCGACCTCAGGTCGGCCTGGATGTAGGCGGTGCGCCCCTCCGGCGCGGAGGTGAGCAGCGCCCGGGCGTGCACGAGCACCATCGGGTCGTTGTCGACGTAGACCACCCGGCTGGACGGGTCGGCCGCCTGCGCGATCTCGTGGACGTTCGCCGTGGTCGGCAGCCCGGACCCGATGTCGAGGAACTGCCTGACGCCCGCCTCGCCGGCCAGGTACCTGACGGCCCGGCCGAGGAACCGCGCGGTTCTCCCGCAGCCCGATCCGCCCGGACGGCCAGTGCGCGAGCGCGGCGTCGGCGACCTCGCGGTCGGCGGCGAAATGGTTCTTGCCGCCGATGTAGTAGTCGTACATCCGCGCCGGGTGCGGCCGCGAAGTATCGATGTCGGCGACAGGGAGGTCATCCGCCGCTAGGTCCGTCACGCTCCACCTCCCGGCTGCGTCCCCACACTGAAATCCGGCCATCAGTCTAAGCGGGCCATCTCGCCCGTACCGTTAAAAACCGTTAATATTGTCGCCGACCGAGTGCACGATCCTGGACGGCCCCGTGGCCCCTCGTGAGCGGCGTACGGCGGTCGCGGGTTACGGTTTGCGGGCGACCCCGCCGTAGCACGTTCACCTCGGCGGCTGCCGGGCGCGGCCCGTTGCCGTCCGGCCGCCACTCCGAGACGAGCACTACGCCGGGCGGCACCAGCTCAAGCCCGGAGAACGCCAGCCGGGCGAACTCGTCGCTGTCGCGTTCTGCAGCGGCATGCCGGCGTCCGGTAGGCGCGGGGCCTCGCGGCGGCTTCGGTGGGTCGTGTTCCGCCGTCACGTGCGAGGCGATCAGGTAGCTGCCCGGACGGCAGTGCGTCGAGCAGCGTCGCGAGGATCGCCGCGGGCTTGAACTCGTCCGGGATGAAGTGCAGGATCGCCGACGTGCATCAGCGCGATCGGCTGGCTGAAGTCCAGTACCTCCCGGACCACCGGCGCGCGAGGATCGCCGCGGGGTCCCGCAGGTCGGCCTGGATGTAGGCGGTGCGCCCCTCGCGCGAGCAGGTGAGCAGCGCCCGCGCGTGCGCCAGCACCAGCGGGTCGTTGTCGGTATACACCACGCGGACCGAGGCTCGACCGCCTGCGCGACCTCATGCACGTTGTTCGTGGTCGGCAGCCCGGTGCCGATGTCGAGGAACTGCCTGACGCCCGCCTCCGCCACCAGGTACCTGACGGCCCGTCCGAGAAACGCCCGGTTCTCGCGCGCCGCGGTAGGCACGTCGCGGCGAGTGCTCGAGAACCTTCTCCGCCGGTCTCGCGGTCGGCGGCGAAATGATTCTTACCGCCGATGTAATAGTCGTACATCCGCGCGCGGGTGCGGCCGCGAGATGTCTATCTCCGGGGGCAGTTCCGCCATATCCGCCTCTCTTTGCCCGTCCCGAATCGTACCGGCAGACGGCGGCCGCCGCCGCCGGCGGCCGCCCGTGGGTTACAGTCGGTGCATGCCGGAAACCCACGCCGCCCGCCGCCGCCGCGCGCAGGAGCTCATCCGCGAGTCCGGGGCGGACGCCGCCCTTATCACCGCCGGGCCGAACGTCCGGTACCTCACCGGCCTGGCCAGCTCCAACGCCGCCCTGCTGCTCCCCGCCGACGGCGACGGCGCGCTGCTGGCGACCGACTCCCGCTACACGGGCGCGGCGCGGCGCGACGCCCCCGACCTCGACCTGGCCGAGGAGCGATTCATCGAGGCGAAGCTGGCGACGGAGGCGTCCCGCCGTGGCATCAGGCGGCTGGCCTTCGAGGCGCACGAGATGACGGTCGAGCGGCACGGCGAGCTAGCGGCGACGGGCGGAAGGCGTCGCCACGATCCCGTTCGGAAGAAGAATTGAAGCGCTCCGCCTGGTCAAAGACGCCGAAGAGCTGGAGAAAATCGAGGTCGCCTGCCAGTTGAGTGACGCGGCCCTGGCCGAGGTCCTGCCCCAGATCCGCCCCGGGATGTCCGAACGGATGCTGGCGACCCTGCTCGACCACACCATGGCGCTGCTCGGTGCCGAGCGTCCCGCGTTCGACACCATCGTCGCGTCCGGCCGGAACGGCGCGATCCCGCATCACGCGCCGACGCCGCGGGAACTCGCGCGCGGCGACCTGGTGACGATGGACTTCGGCGCGCTGCACGACGGCTACCACGCGGACATGACCCGGACGGTGGCTGTCGGCTCCGTCGCCGACTGGCAGCGGGACATCTACGACCTGGTGGCGCTCGCCCAGGAGGTCGGCATCGCGATGCTTGAAGACGGCGTCGAGGCGGGCGCGGTCGACGCCGCGGCGCGCGAGGTGATCGAGGCGGCCGGGCACGCCGCGCACTTCCAGCACGGCCTCGGGCACGGCGTCGGCCTGGAGATCCACGAGGCGCCGATGCTGGGCTACGGGAGAACGGGTAAACTGACGGACCGGGTTCCTGTCACCGTCGAGCCTGGTGTCTACCTGCCCGGAATGGGCGGCGTCCGGATCGAGGACGTACTGGTCGTGACGGCGGGTGACCGAGCCCGATTCCTGACTTCGACCACCAGGGAACTGCTGGTCCTGTAATTGGAGACGACGCGTGGCAAGCACCAATGACCTGAAGAACGGCATGACGCTGAACCTTGAGGGGCAGCTCTGGAATGTCGTGGAGTTCCAGCACGTCAAGCCGGGCAAGGGACCGGCCTTCGTGCGCACCA
Source organism: uncultured Actinomycetota bacterium (assembly GCA_963785645.1). Lineage (GTDB taxonomy): Bacteria > Actinomycetota > Actinomycetes > Streptosporangiales > Streptosporangiaceae > Trebonia. Next base: position 367,222 of record CAWAWG010000005.1, on the reverse strand, counting down.
AGCTGAAGAACGTGATGTCCGGCAAGGTCGTCGACAAGACCTTCAACGCCGGCATCAAGGTGGACGTCGCCAACGTCGACAAGCGCGACATGCAGTACCTGTACCGCGAGGGCGACGACTTCGTCTTCATGGACCTGTCCGACTACGATCAGCCGCACATCCCGGCGGCGGTGGTCGGCGACGCGGCGAACTACCTGCTCGAAGAGCAGACGGTGACGATCGCGTTCAACGACGGCACCCCGCTGTACGTGGACATGCCGGCCGCGGTCGAGCTCGTCATCGCGCAGACCGACCCGGGCCTGCAGGGCGACCGGTCGACCGGCGGCACCAAGCCGGCCACGCTGGAGACCGGCGCGACGATCCAGGTCCCGCTGTTCATCACCACCGGCGAGAAGGTCAAGGTCGACACCCGCTCCGGCGCCTACCTCGGCCGCGCCTAAGATATCGTCCTGTTGCCGCGTCATGCATGGCGCCATCGTCTCCGGCGACTCACTGACCCGAGGTCGCTTCGTACCCCGGTGTCTCGGAGAGGATCACATGGCCGCGCGTAGCAAGGCGCGCAAGCGGGCGCTTGACATCCTCTTCGAGTCCGAGCTGCGCGGCCTGCCCACGCTTGAGCTGCTGCAGCGAGCGGCAGTCGCGTCGGCGACGTGCCGGTTCAGCCGTACGCGGCCGAGCTCGTCCGCGGCGTGGCGACGCACAGCGAGCGCATCGACGAGCTGATCTCCTGGAACCTGGTCGACTGGACCCTGGAGCGGATGCCCGCCGTCGACAGGAACATCCTGCGGATCGGCGTCTACGAGCTCCTGTGGGCCGGCGACGTGCCGGACGGCGTGGCGATCAGCGAGGCCGTCGCCCTGGCCCAGGACCTGTCCACGGATAACTCCCCGTCGTTCGTGAACGGCGTCCTCGCGCGCATCAAGGCCGAGAAGCCCACCCTCTCCCTCGACCCGGAGGCCTCCGCCTTCGCCTCGGCGGACCGGCGAGGACGAGGAAGACGGAGAGGACGACGTGGACCCGTACGCGGACGACGATGACCAGTCGCCGGCCCCGGCCGGGAGAACCGCGCCCCCGCACGTAGCGCTGTCCGCGCCCAGGCGGACTGACCCAGGGCAGCGTCGGCTCGCCACGAGCGCCGAGAGAGGCCCGGTCCCGGCTCGGGAGACCGACCGGCGAGGCCCGCTGGCATAGCGTCGAGCGCGCGCGCACACGTAGGATCCGACAGGGCGATACACGGGCTCGCCAGGAGCCGTGGACCCGCTGCGCGCGGCAATAAGGCGGCCGAGGCCGTAACCGACGGACGAGGGCTAGGCGGCGGTGAAGTGCAGGCGCAGGCCGAGGCGGCGGATGACGGCGAAGAACCACAGGACGCAGATGCCCGCGCCGACCACCGTCAACCCGATGGTGACCACCGTCGACAGCAGCATGAAGAGCTTGAACGGCTCGGTGACCATCATGACCGCCAGGCCGAGCGTCAGCAGCAGGAAGAGCCCCGCCCAGAGCCAGGTCGCGCCCTGGAAGAAGCGGTGCAGCCCGGGATGCGGCTGCTTGAGCGCCACTACCTCCGCCGCGAGCTGCGCGACCAGCGGCTTACGGGTCGGCGCGGTGCGCGCGAACATGACGCACATCGCCAGGTTCCCGAGCGGGAACTGGAGCTCGAACATCCACAGGAAGCCGGTGCTGATCGCGACCGCGGTCTGCACGGTGAGCACGAGCGCGGAGATCATCAGCAGCGAGGTGACCGACCCGGTGACGACCTTGCGCAGCGCGATCAGCAGCCACACCACCGCCGTGCCCGCCAGCAGCCCCGCGTCCGGGCTCACCACGTCGGTGACCACGACGTAGGTGCCGAACGGCAGCCCGACGGACTCTGCCATGCTCCACGCGGACGTCCAGATCAGGCGCCGGGGATGGGGGAGCTCGAGGTGCTCGGTGGCGGCTGGCATGCGGTTGAGCATACGTGCCCGGGATGGTCTGGTGGGGTCATTCGCTTACGCGGCTGTCGCTTTCGCCCGCTTGGCGAAACCGTCTGAGTGAGGTCTCCACGATCCATTAGAACGGGACCTGACGGTCCCGGGTTCAACCCCTCTGTCCACAATTGGTTATGTAATAAATACATAAGGTAGTCAAGGGCTTGCTCTCGGGCGGGCGGCGCGCGGCCCGGCCGCCCGCACTACAGTGAGACTGCGCCATGCAACCTGGGGAGTGGTTAAGAGTGACCGCAGAGGTTCCCGCGAGAGCCGTGCCCGGTATGCGTGGCCCGGACGCCGAACCGGACACGGGCGTAAGCGCGACGGGTCGAGATCGTCGCTGGTCTGGGACGTCCTGGCCGATGTCATCGCGGCGCGGGTCGCGCAGTCGGGCCGGGCCGCCCTGGACGTCGTCGACGTAGGCGCGGGGACCGGCGGGCTCGCCGTCAGCATCGCCAGCCGCGGTCACCGGGTCACCGTGGTGGACCCGAGCCCCGATGCCCTCGCCGCCGCGCGCTGGCGGGCCGCCGAGAGTGGCGTCACCCTCACCGAGGTCCAGGGCGAGGCCGCCGACCTGCCGCCGTGGTCGGCGAGCCCGGTACGTGCCGACCGGACCGGCGCCGACAGGAGCGGTGCGGACCTGGTGATCTGCCACAACCTACTGGAATACGTGGATTCGCCGGCTGCCGCGCTCGCGGCCATCGCCCGCGTGCTGCGGCCAGGCGGCACGGTCAGCGTGCTGGCCGCCAACACCGTCGCGGCGGTGCTGCAGCGGGCTCTGGCCGGGAAGTACGCCGAGGCGCGGGCGATGCTGCCCGCAGCGGCGGTCGTCAGGCCCCGTGTCGTCAAGTCCCGTGTCATCGGGCGCAAGCCCGGGGCCTTCGGCGGCGCGACGGTTCACCCTGCCCGAGTTGACCGCGCTGATCGAAGGAGCCGGCCTGCGGGTCGGTGAAGCGCACGGCATCCGGATCTTCTCCAGCCTGCTGCCGGGCGCGGGGCAGACCCGGCGACCGCCGAGGCGCTGCGTGAACTTGAGGAAGCCGCGGCCACCTGCCCGCCGCTGCGGGACATCGCTACCCGGCTGCACGTGCTCGCTCGCTCTTCGGGCCTGATCGCAAAAAGCGCGATCTTATCAGGCCCGAAAAGCGAGTGCATCTCCCGGGGGGACGACCCCCCGTACCCCCGGTGCGGGCCTGCGGCCCGCGACGCCTCCGGTGCGCCTCTGAACGGGCCGTGGTCGGGCGGGTTGGCAGGGTGTCTTTCGTGGAGTGCCCCCGTACCTCCGGTGCGGGCCTGCGGCCCGCGGCGCCGGGATGCCGTAGCCTCGAAAGTCCGCCGGTCAGGCGTTGGAGGTGAGCCTGAGTCCCCGGTCAGCTGAGACTGTCCGCTGACGACGCTGGCTGCCGCATCCTGCACGTGGACATGGACGCCTTCTACGCGAGCGTGGAACTTCGCGATCAGCCCGGCCTGCGGGGCAGGCCCGTCGTGGTTGGCGGACTTGGCGCCCGTGGCGTGGTCCTGTCGGCGACCTATGAGGCGCGTGCCTTCGGTGTCCGGAGCGCCATGCCCGTTGGCCGGGCGCGGCGGCTTTGCCCGCAGGCAGTCTTCCTCCCGCCGCGGCACCGGCTCTACGGCCAGGTGTCCAGGGAAGTCATGGCCATCTTCCGTGCCGTTACCCCGGAGGTGGAACCGCTCTCCCTCGATGAGGCGTTCCTTGACGTGTCCGGCGCCCAGCGCAGGCTCGGCCCGCCGAGGGCCATCGCGGAGCTGATCAGGCGGCAGGTCCGCGAACAGCAGTCCATCACCTGTTCCGTCGGCGTGGCACCGGTCAAGTTCGTCGCGAAGATCGCCTCGGCTCGCTGCAAGCCGGACGGGCTTGCGGTGGTTGCGGAGAACGGGCTGCTCGACTTCCTCCACCCCCTCCCCGTGAGCGCGCTCTGGGGTGTCGGGGACCGGGCCGAGGAGGTGCTGGGCAGGCTCGGCCTGCGGACGATCGGTGATATCGCCCACGTACCCGAGGCGACGCTCCGGCGCGAGTTCGGCGTCGTGGGGACACACCTGCACGCACTTGCCTGGGGCAGGGACGAGCGGCCGGTCACGCCGGGGCGGGAAGAGAAGAGCGTCGGCGCCGAGGAGACGTTCCCAACGGATGTCGATGACCCGGAGGTCGTCAGGAAGGAGCTCCTGCGGCTGTCCGGCCGGACCGCGCAGGCGCTGCGCGCCGCCGGATGCGTGGCCCGGACGGTGACGGTGAAGCTCAGGCTCGCCAGCTTCAAGACCATCACGCGATCGAGGACGCTCAGCGAGCCGACCGACGTGGCCAGGGAGATCTACACGGCCGCGTGCGCACTTTACGAGGCTTCAGGGCTCGACGGCAGGGCCCGGCTGCGGCTCGTCGGCGTCCGCGCCGCGGGGCTGCGCCCGGCTACGGGAGCGGCACGCCAGCTCGCGTTCGGTGACCGGTTGGCGGGCTGGCGGGAAGTCGAGCAGGCAGTGGACCGGATCGCCAGCCGGTTCGGTACCGACGCGGTGCGGCCGGCCGGCACTCTTCGGAACTTCTCAAGACCCTGCTCGGCGGGCATCTCAAGAGAGCCAGCCGGAGGCCCCTTCCAACCCGCGTGATCTGCCGCGTAATCTGGGAAATGAACCAGGTATCTAACGTGAGGTGAAGGTCACCCCACCCCCCGGGTTCCTTGGGAGGCGTCGTGCCGCTCTCTGAGCATGAGCAGCGTCAGCTCGAGCAGATCGAGCAGGCGCTCTACAGGGAGGATCGGAGGCTAGTCCGGCTAGTTCGCTCCAGCGATCCCCGCGTGCACTACCGGCGTCGGGTGGCAGAGGCGCTGGTTGGTTTGGCCCTTGGCGCGGCCATGATTGCTGCGGGCATTATCCTCGCGGTGATCGGACTGGCGGTCGCAGGGTTCGTAGTCCTGCTGCTTTGCGGCATTTGGGCGCTCAATAACTGGCGGCAGATGGCCACCGCCGCGGTGGGCACCACGCAGCGAGGGACGGCCGGCAAGAGCCGCTCTCGCCGTTCGCGTCGCGCTAAAACGCCGCGCGGCACTCTCGGTGAGCGAATCGACGAGCGCTGGCGCAGACGGCAAGAAGGGGACTTCTGAGGGAACGTCACCCGACCGCCGCTCCCCGGTCGGGCCAGTTCCCCGTCAGGACAGGCCTGACTAAGACAGGCCGTTCCTTCTGAAGAGGCGTCTGCCTCGCGATCCGTGGTACGGATCGGCGGCCGACGCGATCGCGCCAAACGTCGGCCCGAGCACGGAGGCCGGCAGCAGCCGTGCCCGCCACCGGGTCCCGCGAGGCACCGCCGCGGCGATGGCCCGCCGCACGGCGGCGCTGTCCGCTCGCAGCCCCGACCCGTCCGCGGGCGCTGGCGCATACCGGGCGAGTTCTTCGGCCATGGCGATGCGGCCGAGCGCGGCTCGCGCTGGGTCGGCGAGGCTCAGCCCGGTCCCAGCCTTGGCCGCGACCGCGCGCGGTGACTCACTGGGCAAGGCGCTCGTGCCGTAGTCGGTGAGGTCGTCCCTGAGCTCCTCCCACGCCGCGTGCGCCCAGGCGATGTCCCTCGCCCTGACCCGCTCGGCCCGCGCGGTCCCGGTGGTCCCTGTGGTCCCGGCTTCAGCCCGGCGCCGCCAGCGTCCCAGCGTCGCCGCCTTATCGTGCGCCGCGCGCACCAGGGAGCGACCGCCGCGATCACGATCAGTCCGGCCACGACCAGCCCGAATATCTCCCACGGGTTAACCGAGCCGGCGGTGGCGCTGACCGGCTCGCCGTTGGCGCCGTATCCCAGGTCGGCATGCGAGTTCGCGGAAATGCGGTTCTGCCCGATGACCGTGCCGGTTGGCGCGGTGCTCGGTGCCGTCTCCGGCTGGCCCGTCGCCGACTGGCTGCCGGCCCGGCCGTATAGCCAGGCGCGAACGCGGTGCCCTGCCCGTTTGCGCCGGTCGGCGTCGGCTCGAACCGCAGCCAGCCGTATCCCTGGAAGTACAGCTCCGGCCAGGCGTGCGCATCATCGGTGGTGACCAGGTAGGAGTTCCGGCTGACCCGCGTTCCCGCCGTGAACCCGATTTCGACCCGTGAAGGGATGCCGAGCAGCCGGGCCAGCACCGCCATGGCGAAGGAGAACTGCTGGCAGTACCCCTTCTTGGTGACCTCGAGGAAGTTCGTCAGCTCGCTGGGGTTGAGCACCGTCGTCGCGTTCAGCGAGTAGGTGAAAGAGTCGGCCAGCCATTGCTGGAGCGCGACGGCATCCGCGTACGGTGTTTTCGCGCCAGCGGCCCGCACCACGGACGAAGCAAGGCTCCGCAGGGGGTAGTAGGAGGAAGGGACCGACAGGTAATGCGCCGCGATGTCCGCGGCCGGTGGCGGCGCGGCGCTGAGCAACTGCCCGGACGGTGACTCGGCGAGGCTGGTGACCGTGTACTTCAGCTTGGCGAGCGACACACCGGAGTCAAACACCATGAGGGTGGAGCGGTCGGTGCGCAGGGTTCCGTTCGCTGTGACGGTCGTTGCCGGGTAGGGCACGGGCAGCGCGCCGAATTCGTCCTGGGGGACCGGACCGAGCGTGACGGTCGTGGTCTCCGCGGCCACCGGCGAGGTGGCGGTGAGGCCGGGCGGGGCGGGCAAATGCGGGCTCACGGCGGCCAGCGACTCGGGCTGGGCGAACATCTGCCAGCCCTTGTCGCCGGTGAGCGCGTCAAGCGTGTAGATCTGCAGGTAGTCGGGGGTGGGGTCGTTCGTGGTGTAGGCGAGCACGTCGGATAGCGTCGACTGGTGCAGCTCCTGCGTCAGCTGGGTGGTCGGGTTGGGGAACCCGGCGCCTGGCCCGGTGCCCGCGCCGCCGCCCCCGCTGCCGCCCGAACCGCCGATTCCCGGCTGGCCGGCGCCGAACAGCCTGGTGGTGTGCAACCCGGGGATGAACAGCGGCAGGCAGAGCGCGACCACGATCGAGGCGAACCCGACCCGCCTGCCCGCGGCCGCCAGCGTCCGCGTGTCAGGCTCGTCGCTGGCCGTGGGGTTCGGGTGCTCCCACTCGCGGATTCGATCCCTGCCCTCGCTCGACATCAGCGCCAGGTACCCGGCGACGCAGAGGCAGAACGCGATCGTGGTGCCGAGAAAGCCGCGCGACACGCTGAGCGTGAACGGCTCGGTGAACAGCAGCAGCAGCGGCAGCCCGGCCAGCGCGGCGCTGCTGAGCCGGACCGCGATCAGGTCGGTGAGCAGGGCCGCGAACCCGATTCCGGCGGCGCTGAGCAGCACCATGCCCCGCAGTTCAGGCACGGGGGGAGCGTACTTGGACGCGTCGCTGAACCCCTGTCCCGCCACGTGCCACAGCGTCGCGAGTGACCCGGGCGTGGGCAGCAGGTGGTAGAGCGACCGGGCGTTCGCGAACGCGAGGTTGAGGTAGAACAGCAGCGCGATCACGCCGAGCGCCAGGTCCACCGCGACCGGCAGCCGGCGCAGCCTGGTCGCGGTGCCCGCCAGCGCCACGACGACGACCGCCCCGCAGCCGGCCCAGAACCAGAGCATCCCGATGAAGATGGGGTACAGCGACACGGACGCGAGGATCACCGCGAACGCCGCGGCCACTGTCCGCCGGTGATTAGGCATCAGCAGCCTTCCCCGCCGAATCCGGCACCGTCGAAACCCCGGCGGCCGTCGCCGAGGACCCGCCGCCCCGGTAGAGCTCCTGCCACGCCGCGGCGAGCCGCACGGCGTTCGGCACGGCCGCGACCCGCCACCCGGCCGCCGTCAGGATCTGCATGCTCGCGGCGACCTTGGCCGCACCGCTTTCCGTCAGGAGCAGCGCGACCCCGGGCGCGGTACCTCGCCGGGCGGCCGCGAGTTCGCGCGCCTGGGCCGGCGGGATGTCCCCGAGCACCGCGATGACCTGCCCGCCCCCCGTGCCGAGGGCCTGCACACCCACCTCAAGGGAAGCAGCCCGGGAAGGCCGTAGCACAGCGAGGGTGTCGAGCAGGGTGTCACGGAACGTCCCCTGGCGCGGTACCTCTCCGTCGGCGGTTACGAACCGTGCCTCGAATCCCTCGCCCGCCAGGTGCACCCCGATCGATGCCGCCGCCGTGACGGCGAGTTCGAACATCGACGACGAGTAAGTGATGCGCCGCGTGTCGAGGAACAGCGACGCCGTGTTCCGCCAGTACTGCTCCTCGCGCCGGACCATCAGTTCCCCGTACCGCGCGGTAGACCGCCAGTGCACGCGCTGCAGGCTGTCCCCGGTGCGATAGGCGCGCGGCGCGACGTCGTCCTCGCCGGACGCCGCGATCGACCGGCGTCCGTGCTCGCTGTCGCCGAGCCAGTACCCGCCGATCGGCGGCTTGGCCAAGGGGATGATCCGCGGCGTGACGGTCAGGACCGACGTCGAGGTGAACGCCCGGGTGATCGACACGAGCCCGAATGAGTCGGCCACCCGCACCCGCAGCGGTCCGATCGGGTAACGGCCCCTGGTGTCGGAGCCGAGCTGGTAGGTGTACGCGCGGGAGCCGCCGGCTGAGATTCCCTCGAAGATGAACCGGGGCCGCGATCCGAGCGCGTAGGGGACGGTGTCCTCGGCGAGCAGCAGCCCGGTGCGCAGCTTCGACACGTTCGTAAGCCGGACGGTCATTGATGCGGACTGCCCGACGGGCAGCCGGACCGGGGATACCGACCGCACGCAGGACAGCCGGTACCTGGCCCGTCCGGCGCCGAACGCGGAAAGCAGCGGCAGCGCGACCAGCAGCGCTCCGATACGGATGAGGTCGGGCTCGGGGATAAGCAGCCCGCAGATCACGGACGCCGTCCCGGCCGCGATGAACGACCGGCCGCGCACCGTGAGCGCCCTGAGCAGTCCCCGCATGAGGACCTCCTTAGGGCCGCCGCAGCGGCGTCTGCTCGACGAGCCGGGCGACCACCTGCTCAGGCGGCTTCCGCTCCACCAGCGCCTCGGCGGTCGGCAGCAGGCGGTGCGCGAGGACCGGGCCCGCCAGGGCCTGGATGTCGTCCGGAATGACGTAGTCCCGCCCGTCGAGCGCCGCCCGCGCCCGCGACGCCCGCAGCAGATGCAACGCGGCCCGGGGCGACGCGCCGAGCCGCAGCTCAGGCGCGGACCGGGTCGCGGCGCACAGCGCGATGATGTACTCCTTCACCTGCTCCGCGACGAGCACACCGCGGACCGCCTCGATCAGCTTGCGGACATCGAGCGCGGTCGCGACCGGCTTCAGCTGGTCGAGCGGCGACGACGACCCGTGCGTGTCAAGCATCTCAAGCTCGGCCGCCGCGGTCGGGTACCCGATCGAGATCCGGGCGGTGAACCGGTCACGCTGCGCCTCGGGCAGCGGGTAGGTTCCCTCCATCTCGATCGGGTTCTGCGTCGCGATCACCATGAACGGCGCCTCCAGCCCGTAGGTGGCGCCGTCAACGGTGACCTGTCGCTCTTCCATGCACTCAAGCAGCGCGGACTGTGTCTTCGGCGAGGCCCGGTTGATCTCGTCGCCGACGACGATATTCGCGAACACCGGTCCGGGCTTGAACTCGAACTCTCGGCGTTCCTGGTTGTAGGCGCTGACTCCGGTGATGTCGCTCGGCAGCAGGTCAGGGGTGAACTGAATCCGCCGCACCGAGCCGTCGATCGACCGCGCGAGCGCCTTGGCGAGCATGGTCTTGCCCACACCAGGTACGTCCTCGATCAGCAGGTGACCCTCGGCCAGCAGGACGATCAGCGCGAGCCTGACCGCCTCGGCCTTTCCGTCGATGACCGACTCGATGGCGGTACCGACCTGCCGCGCGGTACCGACCAGTTCATCAAGCGTCCGCGCGCTGCCTGGCACACCGCTGCCGCGCCCCGTGTCGAGTACCAAAAAGCCCTCCTCGAAAAGGACCGGCTTGCGCCGAGGCACGGGGGCCGTATCCCTGGAAGACCCCTCCCGAGGGTACGGGGGTCGTCCCCCGGAAGACCACTGCGGCGCCGGAGAGTGCGTCGTCTATTGACATTATGCGGTGCTACCCCGAATGTGCCACGCCGCACGTCTGTCCCGCTCGGGAACCTATCCGATGGAACCTCAGCAAGCTTCCGTTTCCTCCAATTATGCAAGCTTCACCACGGTAAGCGACGAAATTCAGGTCTTCCGAACGAGTTCGGCCTCCTTTTGTGCGCTTCATTACTGTCTGGCCGGGGTCGGGAGCGGGGCGGGGTGTCCCCACGCGCAGTCGTTGCTCAAAAGGCGGGCACCGAACGCGCGTGGCCGGCCCGCCCAGCGCCCCCGCTCCCCGCATGCTGCGGCTAGTTCTTCCTCCACTTTGCACCACCTGCTCTGACCTGCGGTTTTGTCGCGGTGAAGGTCGTGACAACGATGTTTAGGCTGGTGTCGGTGGAGGAATGTGGAGTACAGTGGGGCGCGGTGGAGTGAGATGGCTATCGAAGCTCGGCTGGCTGGGAGGTGGGAGGTGAGGTCCGAATGTTTCTCGGTACTCACGCGCCCCGGCTTGACGAGAAGGGACGGTTGTTCTTGCCCGCCAAGTACCGTGACGAACTCTCGGGGGGAGTCGTGATCACGAAGGGGCAGGAGCGCTGCCTGTACGTCTTTCCGCACGAAGAATTCGCACGGATCACCGAGGCGCTGCGTACGGCGCCGGTGACCGCCAAGGCGGTGCGGGACTATAGCAGGGTCTTCTTCGCCAGCGCTTCTGACGAGGTACCCGACAAGCAGGGCCGGATTACCGTGCCCGCCGCGCTGCGCACCTATGCCGGCCTTGACCGGGACTGCGTGGTGATCGGCGCCAACACCCGGCTCGAGATCTGGGACGCACAGGCGTGGGAAACCTACCTGGCCGCCCAAGAGGACTCGTTCTCTGAAGCCGCTGAGGAGGTGCTACCAGGGATTCTCTGACTGGTCGCCGGGAGCCGCCCGGCTGACCATCGGCTGTCCGGCGGGTCTGGAAGCCGCACCAGGACCACCAGGCTGGCGCCACTTCCCCGGTGCCAGGCAATGGTTCCGCGAGGATGCGGGCTCCAGACCCCGCCGGCCGCCGCCGGGCCGAAAGCACCTGAGGGTGGGAAAGCCCCGAGGATCGCCGCAGCAACGCTGGAAGAGCACCAGAAAGCAAAAGAGCGAGACCAGAAAGAAAAGGCGACGGGCCGCGCCGGGGGCGGCCGGGCCGAAGGTCGGCCGCACCGACGGTGGCGGGCGGGCCGGGTGCGCGGCGGTCGCCGAATCCGCAGTCGGCCGGATCGCGGTCGGCCAGATCGCAGGCGGATGGTCGAACGGCTGGCCGTGAACCGCTAGTAGGCAGCAGTTGAGCAGTGCGAAGCGGAGGGGTCGATGGGCGAGCACGCCTATGCGCACGTGCCGGTGATGGCCGGCCGTCTCGCCACCCTCCTGTTGCCCGCACTCACCGGACCGACGCCCGGGGGGCGGCCGCCGGTGCTCGTCGACGCCACCCTCGGCCGGGCCGGCCACGCACGGGCCTTCCTCGACGCGGTTCCAGGACTGCTGCTGATCGGTATCGACGCCGACGCGGCCGCGATCGAGTCCGGGCACGCGCTCGCCGAGCGCTACCCCGGCCGGGTGACGGTGGCGCACGCGTTCTACGACCGCATCGCTGATATCGCCGCCGACGCCGGGCACCGTCGCGTGCAGGCGGTGCTCTTCGACCTCGGCGTCTCCTCCCCGCAGCTTGATGACGCCAGCCGGGGGTTCTCCTACTCCCAGGACGCGCCGCTCGACATGCGCATGGACCGCAGGGCCGGGCTGACCGCCGCCCGTATCGTCAACGAGTACCCCGTGCCGGAGCTGGCGCGGGTGCTCTTCGAGTACGGCGAGGAGAAGTTCGGCCGCCGGATCGCCGAGGCCGTCGCCCGGGAGCGGGCGAAAGAGCCGATCACCGGCACGCTCCGGCTGAGCGCGATCGTCAAGGACGCCATTCCCGCGGCGGCGCGGCGCACCGGAGGCAATCCCGCCAAGCGGACCTTCCAGGCGCTCCGCATCGAGGTCAACGATGAGCTCGGAGCGCTGCGCCGGGCGCTGCCCGCCGCGCTCGACCTGCTCGCGCCCGGTGGCCGGTTCGCGGCCCTGGCCTATCACTCGCTTGAGGACCGCCTGGTCAAGCGGGAACTGACGGAGCGCACGGCGGACAAGACGCCACCGGGCGTCCCGCTCCGCGCGGGCGACGTGCTGGCCGGGACGCCCCGGTTCCGCCTGCTGACCAGGGGGGCGGAGCGCCCGGACGACGAAGAGCTGACGGCTAACCCGAGATCGGCGTCCGCCCGCCTGCGCGCGGCCGAGCGTCTCAGGGAGGTCACGTGACGACAGGCCTCACCAGCCGGCCGCGATCTTCCCGTGCGGTAGCCGTGCGAAAGATAACAGCAAGAAGCACTGTTTTGGGTGCGGTGGCGGCGGCCGTCAGGAAAGAGAGTGGATGGCTGTGCACGTCATGGCGTGCACAGCCGTCCACCATCTTCCCGGCGGACCGTCAAGGGTCAGATAACAGCAAGAAACGTGATCGCTTGAGGGCGAGCCGTGTGCAGGGTCGGGGAGCAGTGTGAACGAGCGGAACACAAGTGACAGGAGCCGGCCGATGGCAGGTAGCGAGCGGCAAGGGGACAGCACCCGCATCGGCGTCGGCACCATGACCCGGTCGGGCATTCGCCCGCGACCGCGGCAGGCACCGGAGGAGGCCCCGGCTGCGAATCCGCGCCGTGGCCGTCCGGCTCCCGTGCCGACGCAGCGCCCGACGACCGGCCAGCAGCCAGATCCCAGGAGTTCCGGCCAGAACGCCGGCCCGCGCGCGGCTGACCGGCGGCAGCGGGTGCCGTCCCAGTCCGCGCCCGCCCAGCGTCCGGCCGCCGAGCAGCGAACCGGCGCCGGAGCCCAGCGCGCCGACGCCTCCCCGGCGGTCGCCGCGCCGGCGCGCCCGGCGCCGCGGCCTCGGACCGGCCCGCCGTGGCGGGTTCCGCCTGCCAAGCGCGTTACCGGTCCGCAGCCGGCCGTCCCGCCCAATCTTGGCCAGCCGGGGCAGCGGGCTGAGCCGGGCCCGGCCGGGCCGATCACGCAGCCGCCCAAGCCGTCACGGCCGCAGACGGCAGCCGCCGCGGTCGCGAACTCGGGCCGCATGCCGTTCGTGCTGCTGCTCTGCGGTCTGCTCGGGGGCGCGCTCGTCTCGGCGCTCGTGATCAGCACCACGCTGGCCGAGGGCTCCTATCAGATCACCAACCTCCAGAACTCGACCAGCGCGCTCGCTCAGCAGCGCCAGACCCTGGTGGAAGAGGTCGCACAGGCCCAGTCGCCGACGGTGATCGAGCAGCGGGCCAGCCAGCTCGGCATGCGCCGGACCAGCGAGCTGTGGTTCCTCGACCTTAAGACCGGCAAGGTGACCAACGACGGTCCCACGTGGATCGGAGCGGTCAATGCCCCTGGATACGCCCCGTGACAGGGCGGGGACCCGGTGCGGGTGGCGGCCGCGGCGGCAACCCGGGCAATCAGAACGGCCCGAGCGGCCCCGGCAGGCCGGGCCGTCCCGGGCCGGGGGACCGCCGGACCGGCCCGGGGCAGGGGCCAGCGCCCGGCCCGCGCCGGCCCGGTGGCCCGCGCGCCGGCGCGGGCCCCGACCCCGGTCCGCCGCCTGACCGCGCCACCGGTCCCAGCTCGCGCATCCCGCCCGACCGCTCAGCCGGCCCGCTCCCGCGTACCCCGGCGGAGCGGTCGACCGGTCCCATACCCCGCGTCCCGCCGGGCGAGACCTCCGGCTCCCGAGCTTCGGAGGACCGTACGGCGGGGCCCGGGCCGCGCCTCCAGCCGAAGGCCCGGGTAGCCGGCGGTGCGCGTCCCGCTGGGCGGCCCGATCCCGCTGCCCGCTCCGCGCTGCCCGCAGACGCCGGCCGCCCTCGCCGCGGTACGGGCGGGGGCGGCGGTGCGCGCGGCGCCGGCGGTGGCGGGGCGCGCCGCCCCCCGCGCCCGCCGCGCTGGCTGATCGTCCGCCGGGGCCACCCGGGCGCCGGCTCGGCATCACGGTGCTCGCGATCACGGTCGTGCTGACCCTGTTCGCCGGACGTCTCGTGCAGCTTCAGGGCCTGGACTCGGCATCGCTCAAGGCCGCCGCCAGCCAGCAGCAGGTGGAAACGATCTCGCTGCCGGCCCCGCGGGGGACCATCTACGGCGCGAACGGCAAGCCGCTGGCGATGACCCTCGAGACGTACATGGTCACCTCCGATCCGTCGCAGCTCACCGACGCGGAAAAGCCCGTCGTGGCGCGGGAGCTGGCCGGCCCGCTCAGCCAGACGACGGCGCAGGTGCTTGACAAGCTCCAGCACCCGCCGGGGCGGGAATACGTGGTGCTCGCCACGGGCGTGTCCACCACGAGCGAGGCGAGCATCGCGGCCCTGAACATCCCGGGCATCACCATGAAGTCGAACTACGTTCGCGAGTACCCCGACGGGAGCCCGACCGCCAATGTGGTCGGCTTCACCAACGTCAACTCGAGCGGCGTGATCAACGGGCAGTCGGGCATTGAGGCGGAATACAACAGCCTACTTACCGGCACCACCGGCAGCGAGCGCGTCGTGGTCGGCGCGAACGACGTGCCGATCCCCCTGGCGGGCACCGAGGACACGCCGGCCAAGGACGGCGAGTCCATCCAGCTGACGATCGTCCCGGCGCTTCAGTTCCAGGCGCAGCAAGCCTGCCAGCAGGAGGTCGCCAAGACCAAGGCGGCGAACTGCTCGGTGGTGATCATGCAGCCGAAGACCGGCGCCATCCTCGCCATGGCGCAATGGCCGACCTATGACCAGAACACGTTCACGAGCGTGAGCCAGACCACGGACATCCCCGACTCGTACACGTTCGCCCCGGGCTCCACCGCCAAGGTGATCACCGCCGCCGCCGCGTTCGAGACCGGCGGCCAGACGCCGATGAGCAGCTACAGCATCCCGTACGTGCTCTACCGGGGCGGGCAGGCCATCCACGACGCCGAGTGGTCGCAAGGCGAGGACTACACGATCGCCGGCATCATCGCGAACTCCTCCAATGTCGGCATGTCCCAGGTGGTCTCGCACGTCTCCCCGCAGACCCAGTACGACTACCTGAAGGCGTTCGGCCTTGGCGAGCCGACGGACCTGGGGCTGCCGGACGAGGAGCCGAACGCGGCGTACGCGTCCACTGCCCTGCAGCCGCCCTCGCAGTGGGCGGGCGACGAGCGGTACACGCTGTCGTACGGCCAGGGCATCTCGGTCAACGCCGTGCAGATGGCCAGCGTGTACGCGACGATCGCCAATGGCGGGGTCCGGGTGCAGCCCACGCTCATCGCCGGCACTTACAACGCCGCGGGCCACCTCGTGCCGGCCAAGCCGTCGCCGTCGAAGAAGGTCATCCAGCCGCAGACGGCCAAGGAACTGATCCAGATCCTGCAGCAGGTGCCCGCCGTAGACGACGAGGCGGACCAGCGGTGGGGCGACTTCCCCGGCTACGCGATCGCGGCGAAGACCGGTACCGCAAGCGAGCCGGCCACCGGCTCGGAGAAGCCCTGCCCCACGGCCAATCCGCTCTGCGTGCACGGGGCGAGCTACATCGGCATGGCGCCGGGCAACGATCCTCAGGTCGTGGTTGCGGTGAACGTGCAGGACCCGGACACCAGCACCGACTACTTCGGCGACGAGGTTGCCGGGCCGGTCTTTTACAGTGCGATGAATTCTGCGCTGCAGACCCTGCAGATCCAGCCGCAACCCGGACTTTCCGCACCGTATGTTCGGCTCAATGCGCGCTGATTTTGGATACCCTCTGGGCGTGATCCGTCCCGCGCTTCTTAATCCGCGCCCGCTCTCCGGGCTCGCGGAACTCCTCGGCGTGGGGAGAACGGAGAGTACCGGCGTCGGCCTCGGCATTCTCTCCGGCGTCACCCTCGACTCCCGGGCGGTGCGGCCCGGCGACCTGTACGCCGCGCTGCCCGGCACGCGTACTCACGGCGCCGCCTACAGCGACCAGGCGGTGGCAGCGGGCGCGGTCGCGATCCTCACCGACCCCGACGGCCGTGACCGGGCGGCACGGACCGGTGTGCCCGTCTTCGTCGTGTCCAGTCCGCGTGACCGCCTCGGCGACATTTCCTGCTGGATCTACGGGGACCCGTCGCACCGGATGACGATGATCGGCGTCACCGGCACCAGCGGCAAGACGACCACCAGCTACCTGTGCGAGGCGGGGCTGCGCGCCGCCGGACATACGACGGGCCTGGTCGGCGGGGTGGAGATCAAGATCGGCCCGGAACTCGTGCGGGCATCGCTGACCACGCCGGAGGCGCCCGACCTCCAGGCGCTGCTCGCCGTCATGGCCGAGCGGGGTGTCACCGCGGTCGCGATGGAGGTCTCCAGCCACTCACTGGCCCTCGGCCGGGTCGCGGGCACTCGCTACGGCGTCGCGGTGTTCACCAACCTCTCCCAGGATCACCTGGACTTTCACGCCGGGTTCGAGGACTATTTCCGCGCCAAGGCAAAGCTGTTCACTCCGGCGTACTCAGCTGTGGGCGTGGTGAATGTCGCCGACCGGTACGGCCGTCGGCTCGTCGCCGAGGCGACGGTGCCGATCACCACGTTCTGCGCCGATGCCGCCTCTGGCGCCTACGCGCAGGCGGAATGGCGCGCCACCGACGTGCGGTGCGGCGCGGACGGGTCGACTTTCCGTGTCATCGGCCCGGGCGGCGTGGAGGCGGACGCGTCCGTCACGCTGCCCGGCCCGTTTAACGTCGCGAACGCCCTGGGGGCCATCGTGGCGCTCGTCGAAGCCGGTGTTGACCTGGCCGACGCGGTCGACGGCGTCGCCTCCTGCCCGGGCGTGCCCGGCCGCCTGCAGCGCGTCCAGGCCCCGTTGGGCCAGCCCGACGCGTTCGTCGACTACTCGCACAAGCCCGGTGCGGTCGAGGCGGTACTTACCGCGCTTCGCCCGGTGACAAGCGGGGAACTGATCGTGGTAGTCGGCTGCGGCGGGGACCGGGACCGTGGCAAGCGACCGCTGATGGGCGCCGCTGCTGTCAGGCTCGCTGACGTGGCGATCTTTACCAGCGACAACCCGCGTTCCGAGGATCCGCTCGGGATCCTCGCCGAGATGCTGCACGGAGTGCTCGGGGTCCCGCGGGGGGAGCGGGGCCGGCTGATCATCGAACCGGACCGGGCGGCGGCGATTGACCTCGCCGCCGCCATGGCCGGAAAGGGGGACGTGGTGCTGGTGGCGGGCAAGGGACATGAGACCGGCCAGTACGTCGGGGAGGCCGTGCTGCCGTTCGACGACGCCGAGGTGACCGCCGCGGCTCTGGCCCGGCACGCCAGTCTCGGCGGTACGCCGTGATTCGTGCCCCCGGTGGGACGGACAGCGTGCCGCCCGCGACCGGTTCACTGCCACATCCATCCGGCGACCGCAGGAGGTGCGCGTCGTGATTCCGCTGTCAGCCGCCGAGATCGCTTCGATTACCGGCGGCACCCTGACGGCCGCTGCCACCGGAACCCGAGCGGCCGGCGCGATGGTGACCGGTCCGGTCGTGATCGACTCGCGTCAGGCGGTGCCCGGTGCCCTGTTCGCCGCGCTGCCGGGCGAGCGCGTGGACGGGCACGACTACGCCGCCGCCGCCGCTCGGCTGGGGGCGGCGGCCGTTCTCGCCGCCCGGCCGCTGCCCGGGGCCGGGGCACCCGTCATCGTGGTCCCCGATGTCACCCTCGCGCTCGGCCTGCTCGCGCGGGCCGTCCTCGCCCGGCTCCCGAGCGCGGCCGTCATCGGCATCACCGGATCCTCCGGCAAGACCTCCACCAAGGACCTCACCGCCCAGGTGGTCGAGCACCTGGGCCCGACGATCGCGCCCGAAGGGTCGCTCAACAACGAGATCGGCCTGCCGCTGACGGTGCTGCGCGCCGACGAGAAGACGAAGTACCTCGTGCTTGAGATGTCCGCGCGCGGCATCGGGCACATCGCCTACCTGACCGGCATCGCACCGCCGCGCATCGGCGCGGTACTCAACGTCGGCCACGCGCACGCGGGCGAGTTCGGCTCGATCGACGCGGTCGCGAAGGCCAAGGGCGAACTCGTCGAGGCGCTTCCGGCCGGATCCGCGGGCGGCGTGGCGGTACTCAACGCCGACGACCCCAACGTCGCCGCGATGGCCAGCCGTACCGCGGCCCGGGTGGTCACCACCAGCGTGGCGACGGCCGGAGCGGAACGGAAGCGGACGCCGACGTGCGCGCGTCCGGTATCACCCTCGACGACCTGGGACGCGCCTCGTTCACGCTGCACACGCGGGCGGGTGCCGCGCCGGTCCGGCTTAACCTGCACGGCCGCCACCACGTGGCCAACGCGCTGGCCGCGGCGGCGGTGGCGGCCGAGCTCGGCCTGGAGGTCGCGGCGATCGCGGACGCACTGTCATCCGCCACCGCGCGCAGCAAGAAGCGGATGGAACTCACGCGCCGCCGGGACGGCGTGGTCGTGGTAAACGACGCGTACAACGCCAACCCGGACTCGACCCGGGCCGCCATCGAAGCCCTGGCCCACCTCGCGAGCAGCGACCGACGCGGCATCGCCGTCCTGGGCTATATGGCGGAACTCGGCGACATCGAGACCCAGAGCCACCGGGAGGCGGGCCGGCTCGCCGCGCTGGCGGGCGCCGCGATCGTCGTTGCCGTCGGGGCCGGCGCCGCTCCGGTGCTTGACGGGGCGCGGGCGACCGACGGCTGGCACGGCGAAGCGATCGCCGCGCCGGACCAGCAGGCCGCCCTGGAAGCGCTGCGCAACCGGCTGCGCCCGGGCGACGTGGTACTAGTGAAAGCATCGAAGGCCGCCGGCCTGTGGGAAGTGGCGGACGGCCTGCTCGCGGAGGATGTTCAGTGAAGACGATCCTGCTCTCGGCCGCCATCTCGATGCTCGTCGCGCTGATCGGGACCCGGCCGACGATCACCGTGCTGCGCAAGCGCAAGCTCGGCCAGCAGGTCAGGGTCGACGGCCCGCAGGCGCACCTGAGCAAGAGCGGCACGCCGACCATGGGCGGCATCGTCATCATCATCGCGTCGCTGGTCGGCTACACCCTCGGGCATCTGTTCACCGGCGATCCGATGACCGCCTCCGGCATCCTGGTGCTGTTCCTGATGACCGGCCTCGGCTTCGTCGGCTTCGTCGACGACTTCCTCAAGCTGTTCAGGAAGCGCAGCCTTGGCCTGGGCAGCGGGGCCAAGCTCCTCGGCCAGGCGATCGTCGGCGTGATCTTCGCGGTTCTCGTGATCCACTTTCCCGACGGCTACGATCTCACCCCGGCTTCTGAGCACATTTCGTTCCTGGCCGACTTCGGCGTGTCCATCGGCGCGGTCCTGTTTGTCGTCTGGGTGCTGATCATGGTCACCGCCACCTCCAACGGGGTGAACCTCACCGACGGCCTCGACGGACTCGCCTCCGGCGCGTCGATCCTCGTGCTGGCCGCCTACGTGATCATCGGGAACTGGCAGCTCCGCAACGACTGCACAACGGCACTGGCCCAGAACTGCTATCCGATCCGCGACCCGCTGGACGCCGCGGTGGTCGCGGCGGTCGTGATGGGCGCCTGCTTCGGCTTCCTGTGGTGGAACGCGCCGCCGGCCAAGATCTTCATGGGCGACACCGGCTCGCTCGCCCTCGGCGGCGCACTGGCCGGCCTCGCCATCGTGACCAGGACCGAACTGCTGCTGCTGCTGCTCGGCGGCCTGTTCGTGATCATCACGCTGTCGGTGGTGATCCAGGTCGGCTCGTTCAAGCTGCGCCGCAAGCGGGTATTCAAGATGGCTCCGCTCCAGCACCATTTCGAGCTGCTCGGCTGGGCGGAGACAACCATCGTCGTGCGCTTCTGGCTGATCGCCGGCATGTTCGTCGCACTGGGGCTCGGCATCTTCTACGTGGGCTGGTTCCCTAAGTAGCCGCCGGGCCAGCGGTGCCCGGCTCACCCAGGCACGGCGTCTATCTCAGCCCGTGCTGGTCGAGATCGGGCCGCAGTCGCGCTACCGGCTCGCACTGCTGCAGGGCTAGGCCGAGGTCGAGGGCGGCGGACAGGTCGGTTAGCAGGTCTTCGACCGGCTCGATGCCGCATGACAGGCGGATCAGCGTCGGGGGGGCGGTTTCGGCGGGCCAGCGGGCGCGGCGCTCCCAGGAGGACTCGACGCCGCCGAAGCTGGTCGCGGGCACGATCAGCCGTGCGGCGGCGACCACGGCATCCGCGTCGGCGGCGGTGCCGGAGACCTCGAATGACAGCAGCGGGCCAAAGCCGCGCGGCATCTGCCGCAGAGCGGCCGGGGACGGAGACAACCCCGGGTAGTGCACGGCGGTCACCCGAGGGTGCGAAACCAGGAACGTGGCGACGGAAAGCGCGGTTGCCGACGCCCGCGAGATCCGCAGGTCGAGCGTCTTCAGGCCGCGCAGCACGAGCCAGCTCTCGAACGGGCCGGGTATCGCGCCGCCGTCGGTTCGCCAGGACAGTACCGCCGTGGCGAGGGCCTCGTCCCTGGTGACGACGGCGCCGGCCAGGACGTCCGAGTGCCCGGAGACCGCCTTGGTCAGCGAGTACACCGACGCGACCGCCCCCAGGTCAAGCGGTTTCTGCAGCAGCCCCGTCGCCACCGTGTTGTCCACGACGAACGGCGCGCCCGCCGACGCCGCCACCGCGGCGAGCGCCGTCAGGTCCGCGACCCGCAGCAGCGGGTTCGTCGGCGTCTCCGCCCAGAGCACCGCGGGCCCGTCGCGCACCGCCCGGCCCACCGCATCGAGGTCAAGCAGGTCAACCGGGACCGCGCGGGCCCCATGGGGCCGCAGCCGGCCCGCGAGCGCCCGCGTGTTGTAGTACCCGTCGGACGGGAACACGATCGCCTCCCTGCCATCGGCCAGCGCCAGCATGAGCGCCATCGAGGCCGCCTGCCCGGAGGCGAACGTCACCGCGAAGGCCCCCGGCCCCTCGATGACCGCGAGCGCCGACTCCACCGCCGCCCAGCCCGGATTCCCGTTCCGCCCGTAGCCGGGCCCGGAGCCCGGCTCCCCCTGCGACACGTACACGCTTGTCGGCGTCAGCGGCGGCCCAAGCGGCACCCCCGCGGCCCGTTCGGTCCCGCCGTGAACAAGCCGCGACGGCACGGAAAAGTCAAAGTCAGATTCCACAGTCCCATTCTCCCGAACGAGCCCGTGGTCCCATTAGCCGCGCCCCACAGGGATCGAAGGGCCGAGCTCCGCACCGCACCACAGCGGATGTTTTGCCCGCCCCGGTGCAGCATCCCCGACCTGAGGATCTCGCCGCACGGCCTGCGGCCCGGGCGCGTGCCGGATATGCCCGGAAGATCCGCCCGCTCCCGCGACGCGGCCCGTGAACGGGTCAATTCCGCAGGTTATGGCCGCGTCGGTTTATTAGTTGACCGTCTCGGGCGTATCGCGGCCTCGCCGTCCAGGCGATTTGCGTACGCTCCTGCCGCACCGGGCCGGCGAGACGCGACCTGGCGCCGACGCGACTCAAGACCTCAGCGCTGTGACCTGCGCACATATGGGGCCGAGTTCCGCTACCACGACGGGGACACGCCCGCCCGGCGACGTCAACTTGTTTCCCGACGCGGCCATAACCTGCTTTATTGACCAGTAAGGCGAAAACCTTGGCGACCGCCCCGTCGCCCGCAGCGCCTCGCCCGCACCGGGACATCCAGGCACGATGCCCCACGTCCCCGAGGGCATTCCGGATGGACGCGCCACCGACCCAGGCCTAATCCCTGTATGTCTTGTGAGCCGCGCTCTACCCCGCGCTCGCGCCCGACCAACGCCGGACGCTGACCATGCTTTTTCCCGGCCTTTCAGGATTCTGCCCGGTGCCCGGTGCCCGGTGCCCGGTGCCCGGTGCCCGGTGCCCGGTGCCCGGTGCCCGGTGCCCGGTGCCCGGTGCCCGGTGCCCGGTGCCCGGTGCCCGGTGCCCGGTGCCCGGTGCCCGGTGCCCGGTGCCCGGTGCCCCAGTGCCGGTGCCCGGTGCCCGGTGCCCGGTGCCCGGTGCCCGGTGCCCGGTGCCCGGTGCCCGGTGCCCGGTGCCCGGTGCCCGGTGCCCGATGCCCGGTGCCCGGTGCCCGGTGCCCGGTGCCCGGTGCCCGGTGCCCGGTGCCCGGTGCCCGGTGCCCGTCCAGTGCCGGTGCCCGGTGCCCGGTGCCCGGTGCCCGGTGCCCGGTGCCCGGTGCCCGGTGCCCGGTGCCCGGTGCCCGGTGCCCGGTGCCCGGTGCCCGGTGCCCGGTGCCCGGTGCCCGGTGCCCGGTGCCCGGTGCCCGGTGCCCGGTGCCCGGTGCCCGGTGCCCGGTGCCCGGTGCCCGGTGCCCGGTGCCCGGTGCCCGGTGCCTTTGCTTACCTGGCGACCATGATCATCATCTTTGCTTAGCGTGCGCCCATGAACACGTCCAGTTCGTGAGGTTTTGTGGCGCCGCCGGTTAAGCAAAGCCGTCGGCCAACCCGGCGCAGGGCGGGCCGGTGTTCTCCCGGGCCGTAATAACTGGCAGATAACAGCAAGAAGCAGAACGATAGTCACGGGTGCCGTGTTCCCGGGCACAATGGACCCGTGCGGGTCGCGATACTGGGACCACTTGAGGTCCGTGACGACGGCGGCGGCGTGATCGCCGTGGCGGGCGCGCGGCTCCGCGGCCTGATCGCCCGGCTTGCTCTCGCGGGCGGCCAGCCGGTGAGCACTGGCGTGCTGGCCGAGGCCGTCTGGGAGTATGCGCTTCCCGGCGACACCGCGAACGCGCTGCAGACGCTGGTCTCGCGGGCTCGCCGGGCACTGGGCAGTGCCATGGCCGTGGAGCAGACGGCGGCGGGCTACCGGCTGGCGGTATCGCCGGACGACGTGGACGCTCTCCGCTTCGAGCGGCTCGTCGCGGCCGGAGCCATGTCCGAGGCCCTTGCCCTGTGGCGCGGGCCGGCGCTCGCGGACGCCGGGGACTTCGCCGGGCCGTTCGCCCGCCGCCTGGACGAGCTGCGGCTGGAGGCCACGGTCGCCTTTCTCGCGAGCGAACTCGACGAGGGCCGGGGCGCCGCCCGCGCCGGCGAGCTTGAGTCGCTGGTCGCGGAGCACCCGCTGCACGAGAAGCTCACCGAACTGCTGATGCGGGCGCTCGCCGCGGCCGGACGGCAGGCGGACGCGCTGGCCGCGTACGAGAAACTGCGGACCAGGCTGGCCGACGAGCTTGGCATCGATCCGGGTTCGCCCCTGCAGGCCGTGCACCTTGAGGTGCTGCGCGGCAAGATCGCCGTGGCGCCCGCGCCCGCCGCCCGTATCCGCACGAACCTGCGGGCTCAGCTGACCAGCTTCGTCGGCCGCCACGACGAAGTGGCCAGGCTGCGGAAGACCCTGGAGAGCTACCGGCTCGTAACGCTGGTCGGCCCGGGCGGCGCGGGCAAGACCCGGCTGGCCGCCGAGGTCGCTGCCCAAGTGCGCGACAGCGTGAACGGCAGCGGGGGACCAGACGGCATCTGGATGGCCGAGCTCGCGTCGGTCACCGATGCCGCCGACGTACCGAAAGCGGTCCTCGGCGCGATCGACCTGCGGGAGTCGCGCCTGCTGCCGGACGGCTCACAGCGAATCACCAGCCGCGACGCGCGTACCAGACTGCTTGAGGGACTGGCCGATGCCCGCGCGCTCCTGGTGCTTGACAACTGCGAGCATCTCATCGACGCGTGCGCCCACCTGGCCGACGCGCTGCTCGCCCACAGCCCGCGCCTGCGCATCGTGGCGACAAGCAGAGAGCCGCTCGGCATCACCGGGGAGTCGCTGTTCGTCGTCCCGCCCCTGGGCGAGGACCCCGCCGTGCGGCTGTTCGCCGACCGGGCGGCGGCGGTGAGCCCAGATTTCACGCTGGATGACGAGACCCGCCCGCTGGCCGCCGACATCGTCCGGCGGCTTGACGGCCTCCCGCTGGCGATCGAGCTCGCCGCCGCCCGGCTGCGGACGCTGCCGCTCGCCGAGATTTCCCGGCGGCTGACCGACCGGTTCCGTCTGCTTACCGGCGGCAGCCGCACCGCGCTGCCACGGCACCGCACGCTGCGCGCCGTCGTGGAGTGGAGCTGGGAGCTGCTGACGCCGCCAGAGCGCCTGCTCGCCGAGCGGTTCTCCGTGTTTCCGGCGGGTGCGGCCGCCGGCGCGGTCGCGGCGGTGTGCGCGGGCCAGGGCTGCGCGAGCGGGGAACTCGCGGCCGATGAGACCGATGAGCTGCTATCGTCCCTGGTCGACAAGTCGCTGCTGCAGCGGTCCGCGGACGGGGCGCGGCTGCGGATGCTCGAGACCATCCGCGAATACGGCGCGGAGAAGCTAGCCGGGCGTGGCGAGGTCGGCGAGCTGCGGCGGCGGCACGCCGTGCACTACTCCGCCTTGATGGACCAGGCGGCGCCGAAACTGCTGACCCGCGACCAGCTGGGCTGGCTGACAATGCTACGGGCCGACCGGGACAACGTACTCGCCGCGCTGCGCTACTGGTCCGATGCCGGGGACGCGGGGAACGCGCTCAGCCTCGTGGTCTCGCTCGCCGTCGTGGCGCTGCTGCTCGGCAACGGGTCGGACATGGCGGAATGGCTCGGCGAGGCGCTCGCGGTGCCCGGAGAGGCGGACACGGGACTGCGGACCGTCGCCGAGGCGCTGCACGTGGTGATCAGCGTGTTCGAGCCGGCGGTGACGGGCGGCGTCGCGGGCGGGGCAGCGGCGACCTACCCCGGCCTCATCGAGCGGCTCGATGCCCTCGATATCGAGAAGTACCCGGTCTCCGGGATGCTGCGTCCGGCTTTGGCGATGTTCGCCAAGGACGGCGAGCGTCTGCGCGCGTACCTTGACCAGGCGCGCGCCGCCCGGGACGAGTGGCTGGTCGCCGCGGCCTGGATGATGACCGCGAGCATTGCGGAAAACGAAGGGAACCTCGCCGGGACGCGCTTGGCCGCCGCCGAGGCGGTGAACCAGTTCCGCGCGCTCGGCGAACGATGGGGACTGTCCTCCGCGCTGCGAACCGTCGGCAACATCAGGCTGCTCGACGGCGACCTGGACGGCGCCGTCAGCGCGTACACCGAGGCCGGCCGGCTGCTCGCGGAGATCGGGCACAACGAGGATCTGTCCCAGGTCCAGCTCAAGCTCGCCGAGATCGCCGCCAGGCGGGGCGACCTGGCCCGGGCCCGTGAGCTGTCCGCGGTCGCGCGGTCGACCGCGGAGTCGGCCGGATCGCCCATCGACCGGGGCGTCGCCGCCGCGTGGTGGGCGGGGTTCGAGGCCACCTGGGGGGAGATCGACGCGGCCCGGGCGCTGTACGCGGAAACAGAGCGGCTTCTCGACGCGGTTCAGTCCCGCGCACCCGGTGCGCGAGCACCTGGAGGCCGACAGCGGCGACCACGGCCGCGCTTGATCGCCATCGCCGACGCGGACGTGCCGGGCGCCCGCGAGCAGGCCGTCCGGGCGTACCGCGCGGCGTCCGGCGCGCAGGACATGCCGCTGCTCACGCTGGCGTCGGGTGCGGCCGTCGAGCTCGCCCTCGCGCTCGGCCGCCCCGGGCGGGCGGCCGAACTGCTCGGCGCCAGGACCGTGGTACGCGGCAGCGAAGACCCGAGCGACCCGACGGCGGTAAAGCTGGCACCGCGGCTGCGCGCCGCCCTCGGCGAGGACCGCTACATCCGCTGCTACGCCGCCGGGCAAGGCGCTGGGCCGGGCCGAGGCGATCGAGTTCCTCGACCCGGCCGCCCTGGACTGACCGGCAAACTAGGTCCGGCGGATGTAACCGCGCAGCGCCAGCGGGAAGAACACCACGAGCAGCCCGGCGATCCACGCGAACGTCCAGCCGATCTGCGCGGCGACCGGGCCGCCGAGCAGCAGGCCGCGCACCGCGCTGACGAGGTGCGAGAGCGGGTTGACGTTCACGAACGCCTGGAGCCAGCCGGGCATCGTCGAGGCCTGCACGAACGCGTTGCTGCCGAATGACAGCGGGAAGATGAGCAGGAACATCACGCCCTGCACCGCGCCTGCGGTGCGCACCGTCATGCCGACCCACAACGAGACCCACGCGAACGCCAGCGCGAAGCAGATCGAGATGCCGAGCGCCGCGAGCAGCAGCAGCGGGCTGGTCGTGATGCGGAAGCCGAGCATGTAGCCGAAGCCCACCAGGATGACGCACAGCACCAGGTACCGGAAGAAATCCGCGAGCACCGCCCCCACCAGCGGCACCGAGCGGGCGATCGGCAGCGACCGGAAGCGGTCGAACACGCCGTTGGCGATGTCGGCGTTCATGTTCTGCCCGATCGAGATGCTGCTCATCGCGATCGTCTGGCCGATCAGGCCGGGCAGCAGGAACTGGAGGTAGTCATGGCGCGAGCCGTGGGCGATCGCCCCGCCGAACACGTACAGGAACAGCACCAGGAAGATGATCGGCTGCAACGTGACGTCGATGAGCTGCTCGGGCGTGCGGGTGACCTTGATCAGGTTGCGCTTGCAGAGCACGAGCGCGTGCCGCAGCGAGAAACGCTTTTTCATACCAGTGCCTCCTTGTTGTCGTCGCGGGACCTGGTCCCGGTGAGGGTGAAGAAGACCTCGTCCAGGCTCGGCAGGTGCAGCGAGAACTCCTCGACCGCGATCCCGGCGGCGCGCAGCCGCGCCACCACGTCGGGCAGCACGTCGTCGCCGTCGACCCGGACGGTCACCGTGCCGCGACCGTCGTCCTCCGGCGCCTGGGCGCTGATGGCGCGCAGCACGTCGAGGAGATCGTCGTGCCGCGCCGGGTCGGCCGGGCGGACGGTCAGCCGCTGCCCGCCGACCACCCGCTTGAGCCCGTGCGGGGTGTCGTGCGCGATCACCCGCCCGTGGTCCATCACGGTGATCTCGTCGGCGAGCGCGTCGGCCTCCTCCAGGTACTGCGTGGTGAGCAGCACCGTCGAGCCGTCGCTGACCAGGCTGCGGACCACGTCCCACATGTCCTCCCGCTTGGCCGGGTCGAGGCCCGTGGTGGGCTCGTCCAGGAAGATCACCTGCGGCCTGCCCACGAGCGAGGCGGCGAGGTCAAGTCGCCGCCGCATGCCGCCGGAGTAGTTCTTGGCCACCTTGTCCGCGGCCTCGCGCCAGGTCGAACCACGCGAGCAGCTCGTCGGCGCGCTGCCGCGCGGCGCGCTTGGGCAGGTCAAGGAGCTGGCCGATCATGACCAGGTTCTGCCTGCCGGTCAGGTCCTCGTCGACCGAGGCGAACTGGCCGGTCAGCCCGATGCTCTGCCGTACCTTGTCGGGCTGCCTGCGCACGTCGAACCCGTTGACGCGGGCGGTACCCGCGTCGGCGCGCAGCAGCGTGGCGAGGATGCGGACGGCGGTGGTCTTGCCCGCGCCGTTCGGCCCGAGCACGGCGAGCACGCTGCCCCGGCGCGCCGCGAGGTCCACCCCGGCCAGCGCCTTCGTCTCGCCGAAGGACTTGGTAAGCCCGGTGGCTTCAATCGCTAGTTCAGTCATGCTCCGAGCAGTGCCAGCCGCCGCTGGCACGCCGCGCACACGCCGCTGACACGAGAAAGCCAGCGCCAGCCAAGTCAGAACAGCGGCATGCGTCAGCCGCCGGTCGCCCATGACCGCACGCAGCGCGGGAGCTCCGGGCGTTCAGCGCATCCTCCGTGCCGTGAGCCCGGCCATCCGCACTCGCGGCCGCGCTATCCCCCGGCGGCTCATCCCTGTCGGCGGGCGCGCCCATTGCCCGGAGCTGTTCGGCAACGACCGTCCAGCGGGACCGTCGCTGACCCCGGCCAAATTGATAACAGCAAGAAGCGCGAGAGCGCCCGGATTAGTGCCGCGACACGCGGGCGGATGTTCCGGGCATCCGCGACCGGAACGCCGAAACTAGATAGGCATGTATGTCCGCGTGGGAAGACAGCCCGGTCCAGGACGCGCCTGAGGCGGAGGACGACGAGACGCCGGCCGGCGGCCGGCGTGCCGGGCCGGCTCCGTGGCGGCCTGGCGGGGATCGGCGAGCAGGTGCGGGCGGCCCGCGCGCTGCTCGACCGGCCGCTCACGCCGTACTACCTGATCGCCGGGATCACCACGCTGCTGCTGAGCCTCGGCCTGGTCATGGTGCTGTCGACCGCGTCCGTCGCGGACCTGTCGTAGGCGAGTCGCCCTACCACGACTTCGAGGTGCAGCTCGTCGGCATCCTGGTCGGCATCCCGGTCATGTGGGTGGCGGCCCGCTGCCAGCCCCGGCTGTTCCGCGCGGCCGCGTACCCGCTGCTCGCGGTGTCGGCGATCGGGCTCTGCCTGGTCCTCATCCCCGGGGTCGGCGAAGTCGTCGAACGGCGCGACCCGGTGGATCGCCATCGGGCCGCTGACAGTTCCAGCCGTCCGAGCTCGCCAAGCTCGCGCTCGCCGTATGGGGCGCGGACCTGCTCGCCCGCAAGGAGAAGCTCGGCATGCTCACCGACTGGCGGCACATGCTGGTGCCGCTGCTGCCGGGCACCGGGGTCCTCGCGCTGCTGGTGATGGCGGGCGACGACCTCGGGACGACGTCCATCCTGCTGGTCATCTTCCTGGCGCTGCTGTGGTTCATCGGGACCCCGGGCCGGGTGTTCGCGGGCCTGCTGATCTTCATGGGGCTGGTCCTGCTGCTGCTCATGGTGACGGAGAGCTACCGGCTCAAGCGGCTCACCGGGTTCTGGGACACGTCGAACACGAACCCGCACGGGCGCCAACATGCAGGCCATCCAGGGCAAGTACGCGCTCGGCTCCGGCGGCATCTTCGGCGTGGGCCTCGGCGCGAGCCGGGAGAAGTGGGGCTGGCTGCCCGAGTCCACCAGCGACTTCATCTTCGCGATCATCGGCGAGGAGCTCGGCCTGGTCGGCACGCTCTGCGTCACCGCGCTGTACGGCGGGCTCGCCTTCGCCGGGCTGCGCGTGGCGCGGCGCGCGCCCGACACGTTCAGCCGGCTGCTGTCCGCGGCGATCACGGTCTGGATCGTCGGCCAGGCCGTGGTGAACATCGGCGCGGTGATCGGGGTGTTCCCGATCACCGGCGTGCCGCTGCCCCTGGTGTCCCAGGGACTGTCGTCGGTGCTGGTGACGATGGTCGGGCTGGGTATGCTCATGTCGTTCGCACGGCGGGAGCCAGAAGCGACCCAGGCTTTGGCCGCAAGAGGCCCCTCCCCGGGGAGCCGCGCCCTAAGCTGGCTAAGCCGAGAGAGCAGCCGGCGCGGCACGTAGCGCACGAGCTGAGCGCGCGGGTATGTCTCGGCCGAGCGGACGGTGAGGACACCGCCTTCGGGTGCACTGTCATCACCGGAGACCCGGTGTCACTGGAAACACGGTGTCACCGGAAACACGGTGTCACTGGAAACACGGAGGCGAGCGCGGGATGGGAGTGTGCGATGAGGGTGGTGCTAGCTGGCGGGGGGTCAGCCGGTCATATCGAGCCTGCTCTTGCGCTCGCCGACGCGCTGCGGGAGGCGGACAGCAGCATCCAGGTGACCTGCCTCGGCACCCAGCGCGGCCTTGAGACCCGGCTGGTGCCGCTGCGCGGCTATGAGCTTGAGCTCATCCCGGCGGTGCCGCTGCCCCGCTCGGTGACGCCGCAGCTGCTCACCGTCCCCGGGCGGCTCGCCGGCGCGGTGCACGCCACGGGGAAGATCCTTGACCGGCTGCGGGCGGACGTGCTCGTCGGCTTCGGCGGCTACGTGGCGACGCCCGCCTACCTGGCGGCCAAGCGGCACAACGTCCCGATCGTGGTGCACGAGGCGAACCCGTCGGCCGGCATCGCCAACCGGCTCGGCGCCCACCTGACCACGCACGTCTTCACCGGGCACCCGGACACCAAGCTGCGCAACGCCAAGTACCTGGGGCTGCCGATCAGGCGGCAGATCGCCGACCTCGACCGGTTCGCGCTCGGCGACAAGGCGCGGGCGCACTTCGGGCTCCGCCCCGACCTGCCCGTGCTGCTCGTCTTCGGCGGCTCGCAGGGCGCCAAGTCGCTCAACCGGGCCCTCGCCGGCGCCGCTCGGCGCGATCAGGAGCGCCGGGGTGCAGGTCCTGCACGTCACCGGGCCGAAGAACGCTGGCCGACAGCCAGGCGGCCGACGGCCCGCTGTCGTCGAGGCAGTCGGGCGCGGTCCCGTACGTGGCCCTGCCCTACGTGGACCGGATGGACCTGGCCTATGCCGCCGCGGACTTCGCGCTGTGCCGCGCGGGCGCGATGACCTGCGCCGAGCTCACCGCCGTCGGGCTGCCCGCCGCCTACGTCCCGCTGCCCATCGGCAACGGCGAGCAGCGGCTCAACGCGCTGCCGATCGTGCAGCGCGGCGGCGGCCTGCTCGTCGAGGACGCGGAGCTGACCGCCGGACTGGATCAAGACCTCGCTGCTGCCGGTGCTGACCAACATCGACCAGGTGGCCGGGATGTCCGAGGCCGCGGCCGCGATGGGCCGCAAGGACGCGGACCGCTGGCTGGCGAAGGCGGTCATCGAGATCGTGGCCACCGAGCAGGCCGCCCGGCGGCCGCCGAGGCCGCCCGTACGCGCGACTCTGTCCCGCGGGGCAGGCGCGGGCGCACCCGGCGGCAGCCCGCGCAGCCGCCCGCACCCGGCGGACAGCCGCGCGGCGCAGCCCGGGCAGCCTGTTCACCCCGCACAGCGCCAGGCAGCCATCGCCCGGTGGAACACCGCCGCCCAGGCGCCCAGGTGGCCAGCCCGCGTCCGGCGGCGGCCGCCACCGGCAGGGCAGGTAGCCGATGGGCCTGGTGACGCCCACCGAGCCGGTACCGCTCGACGAGCTCGGGCGGGTCCACTTCGTGGGCATCGGCGGGGCGGGCATGTCCGGGATCGCCCGCATCATGCTGGCCCGCGGCACCGAGGTCTCCGGCAGCGACTCCGGTGCGTCCGCGGCCCTGGACGAGCTGGCGGCGCTCGGCGCCCGGGTGCACGTCGGGCCACGCGGCCGGCCAGGTCGGCGACGCCGACACGCTGGTCGTCTCGAGCGCCATCAGCGACAGCAACCCGGAGCTCGCCGAGGCCAGGCGGCGCGGCCTGCGGGTGCTGCACCGGGCGGCCGCGCTCGCGTCGCTGATGTCCGGCCGCCGGGTCATCGCCGTGACCGGGACGCACGGCAAGACGACCACCACGTCGATGATCACCACCGTGCTGCTTGAGACCGGCGCGGGCCCCGCCTACGCGATCGGCGGCGTGCTCGCGGCCACCGGCACGGGCGCCGCCGACGGCCCCGGCCGCGACTTCGTGGCCGAGGCGGACGAGAGCGACGGGTCGTTCCTCATGTACGCGCCGGACGTCGCGGTCGTCACCAACATCGAGGCCGACCACCTGGACAACTACGGGACCGAGCAGGCCTACCGCGCGTCGTTCGAGCCGTTCCTCGCCAGGATCAAGCCGGGCGGGCTGCTCGTCACCTCCGCCGACGACCCGGGCACCGCGGACCTCGCCGGCCAGGCGCGCGCCCTGGGCTGCGCGTCGTCACCTTCGGCGAGTCAGCCGGGCGCGGACTACCGGGTGCACGCGCCGTGACCAGCGGCAGCGGCATGCGACGATCGACGCTTCGCTGCCGATCCGAGCGCACCAGGCGCGCTGGCGGTGCGACCGGAAGCGTCCGGCACCGGGCGAACCGTGATGGCACGACGAGCCTGTCGGCAGCGGCTCGGCGTGCCCGGCCACCACAACGCGCTGAACGCGGCCGCCGCGTTCGCCGCCGCGTCGAGCTCGGCATCGAGCCGGCGCCGGCGGCCGAGGCGCTCGGCCGCTACCGGGGCGCCGCGCGGCGGCTTGAGCCGAAGGGCGAGGCGGGCGGCGTCCGGGTGCTCGACACCTACGCCCACCACCCGACCGAGCTCGCCGCCGACCTGCGCGCCGCGCGCGAGATCGCCGGCGGCGCGCAGGCACGCGGGGGCAACGGGCGGGTCATCGCCGTCTTCCAGCCGCACCTGTACAGCAGGACCCGGATCTTCGCCGCCGAGTTCGGCGCCGCGCTCGGGCTCGCGGACGAGGCCGTGGTGCTTGACGTCTACGCGGCGCGCGAGGACCCGGAGCCCGGGGTGACCGGCCGGCTCGTCGCGGACGCGGTGCCCGGCGGCGCGGCGCACTACGTCGCCGAGTTCGCCGACGTCCCCAAGGTCGTCGCCGCGCTCGCCGCGCCCGGAGACCTGGTGCTGACCATGGGCGCGGGCGACATCACCCGGATGGGGCCGCTCGTGCTCGCCGAGATCGCGGATCTCGCCGCCGGGCAACGGTCACCGGACGCCCGGTCGCGGGAGCAGGCCAGCTCGTGAGCGACGCGCGCCCGACCAGGCCCCCAGTCGCCGCTCCAGCCACGGCGTGCGTCCCCGGCGGCCGAGCCCGTCACCCGGCTCCCGGAGCGTCTCGCCCGGGCGGCCGCGGCGGCGCCGGCCGGGGACCGGGCGCGGCCTCGCGCCCGCCGGGGCGACGGCGAAGACCCGCTGGCGCGCGGCCTTCTTCGCGCTCGCCGGGCTCGCGATCGTGGCCGGGGTCGGCTGGGCGCTGCTCGGCAACCGGGTCTTCGTCGTCCGGTCGGTCACCGTCACCGGGACCCACCTGCTCGCGCCCGCGCAGGTGATCGCCGCGGCGGACGTTCCCCCGGGCACGCCGCTGCTGCAGCGTCGACGCCGGGGCCGTGACGCGCCGGGTGGAGGCGATCCGCCAGGTGGCGTCCGCCACCGTGACGGAGGACTGGCCGGACCACCTGGTCATCGCGGTCACCGAGCGCGTTCCCGTCATGGCGGTCCGGATGGCGGGCGGCGGCTACGACCTGGTGGACCCGTCCGGGGTGATCGTGCGCTGGGCGCAGACGCAGGCCCGCCGCGCTCCCGGTGCTCGCGACCTCGCTGCCGGGCAGCGCGCTGCGCGGCAACCCCGACGTCACCACCGCCGCCGACGTGCTCGCCGAGCTCCAGCCCTGGCTGGCGCGGCAGGTCGCGGAGGTGCAGTGCGGCCGCGGTGCCGGACGGGCCCGAGCAGGTGACGCTCGGCCTGCGGGACGGCAAGACGGTCCAGTGGGGGAGCCCGGACGACGCCGCACAGAAGAACCGCGAACTCGCCATCCTGCTGCCGGCCAGGTCCGCGACGTCGACGTCAGCGCTCCCGGCACCGTCGTCACCCGGTGACCGCTGATCACGCCGGGTTATCCGCGAGGTGCGCCACGACACGCGGCATGGGCCGCGTGGCTAGTTGACCACGCTGCCTGACCACCCTACTGTCCCTATCAATCGTAAGGAAGATAAAACTCTAAATCTCAACCTGAAGGTGAAACCTGACGGCCACCGAGTTGCGGTTTCGCAATTACGGTGTCGGCGGCAGGCCGTCACCAATGGCCGCGAATTCCGTAGGCTTAGCAGCGGGGCGAGCGCGGGCTGCATCCTGATGGCCGCCGATGGCCAGGGATGCGGCAGCCGGGCCACGCCCAGACACGGGGCCAGCGGCGGCAACCGGTCGGCGGTTACCATCGGCCGCTCGTGCGGGCGGCGGCACAGCCGGTCAGGCAGCCAGCAGGGCCGGCGCCAGGGCGCGTGCGAGCGAGAACCGCGAGCGCGTGCCGCCAGGGCAAGGTAGCAAGCGAGCGGAAAGGTACCCTCCTCGTGGCAGCACCGCAGAACTATCTGGCGGTCATCAAGGTCGTCGGAATCGGCGGGGGCGGCGTTAACGCCGTCAATCGCATGATCGAAGAGGGACTCAAGGGCGTCGAGTTCATCGCGATCAACACCGACGCGCAGGCCTTGCTGATGAGCGACGCGGACGTCAAGCTCGACGTCGGCAGGGAACTGACCCGCGGTCTTGGCGCCGGGGCGAATCCCGGACGTCGGCTGCAAGGCGGCCGAGGACCACCGCGAGGAGATCGAGGAGGTGCTCAAGGGCGCCGACATGGTCTTCGTCACCGCGGGCGAGGGCGGCGGCACCGGCACCGGCGGCGCGCCCGGTGGTCGCCAGCGTCGCCCGCTCGCTCGGCGCGCTCACCATCGGCGTGGTGACCCGCCCGTTCGGCTTCGAGGGCAAGCGCCGCGCGGTCCAGGCGGAGACCGGGATCGAGCGGCTGCGCGCCGAGGTCGACACGCTGATCGTCATCCCGAACGACCGCCTGCTGTCCATCTCCGACCGCCACGTCTCCGTCCTCGACGCGTTCAAGGCGGCCGACCAGGTGCTGCTTTCCGGTGTCCAGGGCATCACCGACCTGATCACCACGCCCGGCCTGATCAACCTCGACTTCGCGGACGTGAAGTCCGTCATGTCCGGCGCCGGGTCCGCGCTGATGGGCATCGGCTCCTCGCGCGGCGACGACCGGGCGGTGGCCGCCGCGGAGATGGCGATCTCCTCGCCGCTCCTTGAGGCCTCCATCGACGGCGCGCACGGCGTGCTGCTGTCCATCCAGGGCGGCTCCGACCTCGGGCTCTTCGAGATCAACGAGGCGGCGCAGCTCGTCTCCAACTCCGCGGCGGTCGACGCCAACATCATCTTCGGCGCGGTGATCGACGACGCGCTCGGCGACGAGGTGCGGGTGACGGTGATCGCGGCCGGGTTCGACGAGCAGCGGCCGGGCCGGCCGGCCGCCGCGTCGGCCGTCCCGCCGCCCCGGCGGCGGGGGCCGATCCCCGTCCGCGCAGTCGACCGGGTCGAGCGGCAGTGCCAACGGCACCAGCGCATCCGGCGGCGGGAAGCCGGCGAGCGGCGGTACCACGACGGCGGGCGGGTCAGCGGACGGCGGTACGCGCCGAGCGTCGCCGCGACCGCTTGGGCCGGGAGCGGGACCATGGCGGCGGGGCGCGGCACCGGGAACGGCCCGGCACCCGCGCTGCCAAGCACCGTCGCCGCTCCCGGCTGCCAAGCGCGGTGCCGCCGGCCAGCAGCCGATGGCCGGCGCCGCCCGGGCGAGCCACTGCCCACGCCCGGTGCGGCGACGCCGGGCGGCGGGAGCCCGGCCGGCGGCCCAGGCACTGCCGGCTCGTGGGCCCCGTCGCCGCCGCCTTCGCGCACGGCGGCACCGCGAGCGGCCGGATACCCGGCAGGCGCCGCGGCGAACACTCCGCCGCGGTGCCGCCGGCCCCGGTCCGTCAGGCTCCGGTGCATCAGGCCCCGGTGCGTCAGGCCCCGGCGGCCGAGGTCGGCCCATCAGCCTGCCGCCGACGGCGCCTCCGGCTACGTGCCCTCCCCGGTCTCGTTCGTGTCCGAAGATGACGAGGAGGAGTACGGCGTCCAAGCCCGGCTACGGCGGCTACGACTCCGGCCGCGGCGGTGACCGGTGCCGAGCGGTGCCGGGCCGATGGCCCTGAGCGGCGCACCGGACCGAGCTGGAAGGACTCCGGGCGCGCGGCAAGCAGGACAAGGTCTTCGACGTGACCGCGGGCCGCCGGCGCCCCGTGGTCTTCGAAGAGGAAGACGACCTGGACGTCCCCGACTTCCTCAAGTGAGCGAGCCGGCGACGGCTCGAGCTGGAGTGCCGCGCAGCGTCGCCGCCACCAGCCGTCGCGCATCGGATCGCGGCCGGTGCGCGGCGGCGGGGCGGGATCCGCGCCGAGCATCACGCTCATCGCGGTCACCAAGACGTATCCCGCCTCCGACGTGCTGGCCCTGGCCAGCCTGGGCCTGACCGACTTCGGCGAGAACCGCGACCAGGAGGCCGCGCCCAAGGCCGCCGCGGTAGCCGCCGCCGGGCGGCCGAGTCACCTGGCACTTCATCGGGCAGTTGCAGACCAACAAGGCGCGCAGCGTGGCCAGGTACGCCGACTTCGTGCACTCCGTGGACCGGATCCGGCTGGTCCGCGCCTCGGCGCGGCGGCCCGCGCCGCCGGCCGCGACCTGACCTGCCTGGTCCAGGTCAGCCTCGACCCGGCGGCGACGCCGGCGGCGATCGGACGGCCGGGACGGGATGCCGGCGGAGCTCGCCGCGACGCTCCGGCAGAAGCGCGGCGGCGTGCCGCCCGCCGCGCTCGCCGAGGTCGCGGCGGCGATCGAGGCCGAGGACGGGCTCGCGCTCGGCGGGCTGATGGCGGTGGCGCCCCTCGGTACCGACCCGAGGGCCGCGTTCGCGCCGCTCCGGCGGCTCTCCGGCGTCGTCCGGTCGGTCAATCCGTCAGCCACCGTCATCTCAGCGGGCATGAGCGGCGATCTCGAAGCCGCCGTCGCGGGCGGCGCGACACACCTGAGAATTGGTACGGCGTTGCTCGGCAATAGAAGGCTTCCGGTCCTGTAATGTCCGTCGCGTAAGGCAGTTGAAAGCTGTTCGGTACGCGGCGACGCGTGGCTGTGGCACGACGGAGGACTGAAGGATGGCCAGCGCGATGCGCAAGATGGCGGTCTACCTTGGCCTCGTGGAGGACGATCGCCGCTATCAGGATGGTTACGACGCGTACGACGAGTATGACGAGTACGACGAGCCGGCCGACGCGATGGAGGCCGCGCCGGTCGGGCCGACTACGGTGGCTACGTGACCGAGCACCCGCTTGAGCCCGCTCCGCCCCGGCAGGTGGAGCTCGCCCGGATCACCACACTCCATCCGCGCACTTACAATGAAGCCCGGACCATCGGTGAGCACTTCCGCGAAGGCACCCCGGTGATCATGAACCTGACCGAGATGGTCGACAGCGACGCCCGGCGGCTTGTCGACTTCGCGGCGGGACTGATCTTCGGCCTGCGCGGGTCCATCGACAAGGTGACGAACAAGGTCTTCCTGCTCTCCCCGGCGAACGTCGAGGTGACCGCGGAGGACAAGGCGCGCATCGCCGAGCGTGGCTTCTTCAACCAGAGCTAGCGGGCGCGGCGATAAGGCAGGCGCCCCGCTGGGTTGCACCGGGGTACGGGGGCGCCCGGGGAGAGTTCGGCGGGTGATGTGATGGAGATCCTAAAGGTCGTCCTTACCTACGTGCTTGAGCTGTACCTGGTGGTGCTCATCGGGTGCATGATCCTCAGCTGGATCAATGTGTTTCGTCCGCCCCTGGTACCCGCCGCGCCTGGTCAAGCTGCTCGCTGGGACGATTTTCACGCTGACCGATCCGCCACTGAAATTCCTACGTCGCTACATCCGGCCCCTCCGGCTCGGTACAGTGTCCCTGGACCTTAGCTTCATGGTCCTGTTCATCGTGGTACTGATTTTGCTGGAGGTGGCTGTGCCGCGACTTTGAACCATGTACCGTGCTGATCAGGTACGGTGCTGAGGAACAACGGTGCTTCAAGTGAAGACACGGTGCTGAGGAACACAGCCAAGCGCGCCGAGGAGACAAGATGCCGCTGACGCCCGCGGATGTGCGGAACAAGCAGTTCAGTACGACCAGGCTCCGGCCCGGCTACGACGAGGAAGAGGTTGACGCCTTCCTCGACGAGGTTGAGGCTGAACTTGACCGGTTGATCCAGGAGAACGAAGAGCTCCGGGCGAAGCTGGCCGAGGTCCTGCGCGGCGGAGGGAAGCCAGCCATGGCGCTGAGCTCGCCGCTGTCGGACCCGAAGCCGGACATGATGGCGCCCGAGCCGCCGCATGGAGCAGCCGATGCGGCGCCCCGAGCCCATGATGAGGACCGGCCTGTACCACGCCGAGGACAACATGGACACGGCGGCCCGCGTGCTCTCGCTTGCCCAGCAGACCGCCGACCAGGCGATCGCCGACGCCCGCCGCGAGGCGGACGAGACGCTCGGCCGGGCGCGCCGCGAGGCCGACGAGGTGCTCACCAAGGCCCGCCGCCAGGCGGAGCAGATCACTGGTGACGCCCGGGCCCGCGCCGAGTCCCTGGAGCGGGACGCCCAGGAGCGGCACCGCCAGGCGATGGGTTCGCTGGTCACCCAGCGCGAGGAGCTTGAGCGCCGGGTCGACGACCTGCGCGCGTTCGAGCGCGAGTACCGCAGCAGGCTCAAGGCGTACCTGGAGGGCCAGCTCCGCGACCTTGAGGCCGGCGTCACCGACAGCGGCACGTTCCCCGCGATGCCACCGGCGCCGCAGCCGACCCCGCCGCAGCTCCCGGTGGGCCTCGGCCAGTCCGCGCTGCGCGTGCGGTGCGACGGGCCCGGCGCCTACGGCGGCTCAGTACGCGGTTCCCGAGCACGTCGGCGGCTTCCGTCCGGACGGCCGCTGACCGCGCGGTAGGCAGCACTCCGGCGCGCGCCCGGACACGAGGAGATAACAGGTGATCCGGTTCAGCGCCGCGCTGGTCGCGGTCGCCATCGGGGTGCTGATCGGCGGCATTGCCACCAGCGAGCTGCTGCTCGTCTACATCGCGATCGTGGTGAGCGCCGTCGCGCTGGTGGCACTCGCCATCGGGGTGGTGCTCAAGCGCGAGACGAGCTTTTCGGGGAGGACAGGGGACTCGCGCCCGCTGGTGCGGGCGCTGGCCCTGGTCCGTCGGCCCGCAGCGGTGAAGGTCAAGACCAGGGTCCAGTCGGCAGCGCAGGTGACACCGCCGCTCCCGTTCCCGGGAGCGGCCGTCGGCTACGCCGGCTGCCTTCGGGGCAACCGCCCAGGCGGCCCCGTCGCCGGCTGGTGCGGACCTTTCCGCGACGCGCCCGGTCACCGCAGTCGGGGCGGGGCCGGGCAGCGAGTCCGGTGCCGCCGTGGGAGAGCCCGGCCCGCGAACCATGGCCGCCAGCGGCCCAGCGCGACTCGTGCGGGCGCCCGTGCGGCAGCCCGCGTGGCAGGACCCGGCGCCGGGCGGAGCGGCCGACGGCCTGGGCGCTACCGGCGCCGATACCCGGCCTGCTCCGGCAGTGCCCAGGTCCTGGGCCGCGCCGCCCTCTTCCCGGTCGTGGCCAGAACGGTTTCAGCCGACCCGCTCCCGGCCGACGCGCCGTGCCGCCGAGCCGGGCTCCGGATCGGGATCGACTCCGCCCAGCTGGTTCGACCGGCTGGGCAACCCAGCCGGAGCCAAGCCGGCCGACACCGTCGACCTCCGGCGCGGAAGACGACGACTGGCCGACTCGCTACTCCTGGCTACGAAGACGAAACCGACGAGACCGGCGAGGCCGACGCCGCGGCGGCCCGGCCGGAAGACGAGCGCCCGGTGCCGGAGGCGCGCCCCAGGCGGAGCCGGTCACCCGGACGCCGGCGACGACGAGTGCAGCGCAGCCCGCGGCCGCAACCGTGGCTGCCCCCGTGCTGGCCGGGCCGTCCGGCGACGACAGCACCGGCGACTCGGGAAGTGCCGCCGCTGGACGCAGGATCTAACCTGACTGCCGGACATCACGGCCAGCGAGTCCGCGGGCCCGGCGGCGGAGGCTGACGCCGACGACGCCGCGTCCGCCGAAGAGCGGCGTTTCCAGCCACGGGGATCCTGACGCCGAGGCAGGCGCCGGCGCCCCCGGCCAGGGGGCCGAGGCCGCCGGCGAGACCGACGCGGCAAGCGGAGAACCGCCGGCGAACCGCCAGCCGGGTCAGGAACGGACCTCGCGCTGGTGGCCGTGGTCCGTGGCGTGCCCAGGTACCACCAGCCGGACTGCGTCCTCATCCGCTTCATGCCCGAGGGCGACGTCCAGAAGCTGACGATCCCGCAGGCCAGGAGGAAGGCTGTACTCCCTGCGCTGCCTGCCAGCTTGACGGATAACAGCGAAACACCGCCTTTGACTCCGTGGATGTGCCTCTGGTGCCCCCGTAGGCGCACCAGACGCACATCCATGCGAGCGGAGAACGGCTAAGCGGCCACCGCCAGCCAGAAGCGCAGGCCCAGGTCGGCGTCGGCGTACTCGTGCCACGCCCCGACCGGGCCCGCCTCGCTGCCACGGACAGCGTCCGCGTCGCCCGCGCCGGAAGGACACCGCGAGCACCTCGCCCGCGATCATGCGGCCGTGCTCGTCCAGCGCCGCCGCCAGGTCGGCGTCCTGCGCGGCCCAGCGCACCACGATCCGGTCGCTGACATTGAGACCCGGGCCTTGCGTGCCTCCTGGATCAGCCGGACGACCTCGCGCGCGTACCCCTCGGCGCGCAGCGCGTCCGATACGGCCAGGTCGAGCGCGACGGTCTCGCCGCCGGCGGAGGCCACGCCCCAGCCCGCGAGCGGCGTCTGCGTCACGACGAGGTCCGCGGCGGTCAGCGTCACCGGTCCCACCGAAGGGACCTGCACCGTCACCGATCCGCCGGGGCCGGCCACCGCGTGCGCCAGGACCGCGGGGTCCGCTGCCCGGATCACGGCCGCGACCGCCTGGGTCGCCGACCCGAACCGGCGCCCGAGGGAGCGGAACTCCGGCTTGACGGTGTACGCTGACGAGTTCCCCGCCGGCCGAGTCGAGCGGCTCAACCGAGTGCACGTTCAGTTCGGACGCCACGAGATCTCGCAGTTCGGCGGGCAGCGAGGCGAACCCGGGCGCCCCGACAAGCGCGCGGGACAGCGGCTGCCGGGTCCGCACCGACGCCGCCGACCGCGCCGACCGGCCAAGCTCGACGAGCCGCCGCGCGAGGGCCATCTGCGACGACAGGGCCGGGTCGATCAGCGTCGGGTCAACCGACGGCCACGACGCGAGGTGCACCGACTCCGGGCCGTCGGCGGGCCGCAGCACGCCCCACAGGTAGTCGGACAGGAACGGCGTGATCGGCGCGAGCATCGTGGTCACCGTCACCAGTGCCGCGTGCAGGGTCGCGAACGCCGAGGCGCCGTCCGGCGAACCGGGCCCGTCCCAGAACCGCCGCCGGGACCGCCGCACGTACCAGTTGGACAGGTCGTCGATGAGCGCGGCCAGCCGCCGCCCGGCGGCGGCCGTGTCGAACGCCTCCAGGGCAGCCGTCACGTCCCGCACGCACGCGTGCACCTCCGACAGCAGCCACCGGTCGAGCAGCGGCCGCGAGCCGGGGACCGGCGCGAGCGCGGCATCCTCCGGCGTCCAGGCCGCACCAGCGCCGGCACCGGACCCAGTCGGCCCCGGACCCGAGCCAGCCCCGACCCTGAGCCAGCCCCGGACCCTGAGCCAGCACTCCTCCGCGCTCGCGTTCGCGTACAGCACCAGGAACGACACCGTGTTCCAGTAGGTGAGCAGCACCTTCCGCACGATCTCGTCAAGCACGGCGGGCCCGATCCGCCGCTGCCCCCAGGGCGACCCGGACGCGGCGAAGAACCAGCGCACCGCGTCCGCCCCGTGCGCGTCGAGCAGTCCCATCGGCTCGATGACGTTGCCGAGGTGCTTGGACATCTTCCGTCCCTGCTCGTCCGTGACAAGCCCGAGGCAGACCACGTTCTCGTACGCCGACCGCCCGAACACCAGCGTCCCCACGGCCATCAGCGAGTAGAACCAGCCCCGCGTCTGGTCGATCGCCTCGCAGATGAACTGAGCCGGGTACGCCGACTCGAACGACGACCGCGTTCCGCAGCGGCGCACCCCATTGGGCGAACGGCATCGACCCGGAGTCGAACCAGACGTCGATCACCTCCGGCGCCCGCGACCGCGTCGAGCCCGCACGACGGGCACGGGAACGTCACGTCGTCCACGAACGGCCGGTGCGGGTCGAGCCCCGACAGGTCGCGGCCGGCCAGCCCGCCGAGCTCGGCGAGCGATCCGACGCACGTCACATGCGCCGACGGGCACTCCCAAACGGGCAGCGGCGTGCCCCAGTACCGGGTCCGCGACAGCGCCCAGTCGACGTTGTTGCGCAGCCACTCGCCGTACCGGCCGTCCTTGATCGTCGGCGGCTGCCAGTTGGTCTTCTCGTTCTCCGCGAGCAGCTGGTCCTTGACCGCGGTCGTCCTGATGTACCAGGACGGCAGCGCGTAGTACAGCAGTGTGGTCCCGCACCGCCAGCAGTGCGGGTAGCTGTGCACGTGCGGCTCCGACCGGAAGAGCAGTCCCCGCGCTCGGCCAGGTCCGCGGTCAGCGGCTGGTCGGCGTCCTTGAAGAACAGCCCGCCGACCAGCGGCAGCCCCTCTTCGAACCGCCCGTCCGCCCGCACCGGGTTGACGACCGGCATCCCGTTGGCGCGCACGACCGCCAGGTCGTCGGCGCCGAAGGCCGGCGCCAGGTGCACCAGGCCGGTCCCGTCCTCGGTGGTCACGAAGGTGCCGCTCACCACCCGGTGAGCGCCGGGAATAGCGACCATCCCGAACGGAGGCGTGTACTCTGCCCCGAGCAACTCGCTGCCCGGGACCGTGGCGAGCACATGCCAGCCCTTCGCCGAGCACCCGCGGCCACAGCGCCTCGGCCACCACGACCTTGTCGGGCCCTCCGATGCGCCGGGCGATCACGTACTTGACGTCGGGGTGGACGGCGATCGCGGTGTTGGACACGAGCGTCCACGGGGTCGTCGTCCAGACCAGCAGGTCGGCCCCGGCGAGCCGGGGGTCGCTGCCCTCAGGGACCGAGGTCGACGGAACCGCACGGTGACCGAGGGGTCGGTGACCTCCCGGTAGACGTCCGGCTGCCCCATCTCGTGGTCGGACAGCGGAGTGCCGCACCGCGGGCAGTACGGGCTGATCCGGAAGTCCCTGACCAGCAGCCCCTTGTCATAGATCGTCTTGAGCGCCCACCAGACGGACTCCACGTACTGCGCGTCCATGGTGCGGTAGGCGGTGGACAGGTCGATCCAGTAGCCCATCCGCGTGGTGAGCGCGGAGAACGCGTCGACGTGCCGCAGCACCGACTCGCGGCAACGCGCGTTGAACTCGGCGACGCCGTAGGTCTCGATGTCCTTCTTGCCGGACAGCCCGAGTTCCTTCTCGACGGCGACCTCGACGGGCAGCCCGTGGCAGTCCCAGCCGGCCTTGCGGATGACGTGGAACCCCTGCATGGTCTTGAACCGGGGGAAGAGATCCTTGAAGACCCGGGCCTCGATATGGTGCACGCCCGGCATGCCGTTCGCCGTCGGCGGCCCCTCGTAGAAGGTCCACCGCGGCGCGCCCTCGGTCTGCTTCAGCGACGCCTCGAAGGTCCGGTCCCGGTTCCACCGGGCGAGCATCTCGTGCTCGATCGCGGGCAGATCCGGCTGCGCGGGCAGTGCGGGCATATCCGGCATTTCGGGTCCTCCAGCGTCAGCGAATCAGCTCAGCCAGAGGGACGAGGCACGTTTCCCGTCGCCCCGCGGTACCACCCTCATTGCCCGCAGGGACCCCTCTGCCTACCTCTGCCTGCCGCACTCCTTCTGCCGTTCCTGATATGGCCTACCAGGCACCGCGAGAAGGTAGGGGATTCGGAGTAAGCCGCACCCGTTCGGACCTCTCGATTTTGTCTTTGCCGGTTCTACTCAGCCACCACCGGGCCGGCTGACACCGTTCAGCCGACACCGGGTCAGCCAACACGAGGTCAGCTGACTGGGCCGCGATCCGGGCGCGAATCCCGGTCGGTGGGGGCCTTTCTTCCGGCCGCTCCGGGGTGATCTGGTCCACGGCGCACGCACCCGGGCTCGCACCGTCCCCGGGTCGCTCCGTGCTGCGTTCCGTGGCAGCTGTCCCCATCAAAGCTCCCCAATCATATCCCGCTCGCCGCCTGCCGGCGCTCGGGCCGACCGGGGGAGTCTTCCCGCCGCGAGGCGCAAAGCCGCCTGGGAATTCTGCTTTCACCGAACGGGTTTGCGACTGGAGACACGGAGCCGTATCCTCCGTTGTCTGTCCGAATCTATGATCCGAGGAACCGAACATGACCGCTGCGCCGCACAGTGCCGCCAATCCGGGGCCGCCACCACGTGCCGCCGCCCTGCCGGTGCGGCCTGGCGAGGATCCGTGGTCCGACGCCGAGCTCGCCGAACTCCGTATCGAGCTAGAGAAAGAAGCGATCGCGCTGCGCGCCGAGCTCGGCGAGTCACAGGCGCAGATAGCCGCCCGGCTGGGTGACGCGGCGACCGAGGCCGGGGACGATGAGGCCGACGCGAGCTCTAAGCTGTTCGAGCGGGAGCATGAGCTCGCGCTCAGCAACAACACGCGCGAGCTGCTTGAGCAAACCGAGCACGCTCTGGTGCGGATCGAGGCCGGAACATATGGAGTGTGCGAATCGTGCGGCAAGCCGATAGGGAAGGCGCGGCTGCAGGCATTTCCCGCGGGCGACCCTGTGCGTGGCGTGCAAGCAGCGCCAGGAACGCCGCTGAGCCCGTCCGGCCCCGTGGTCAGCGAATCAGCGGTCAGC
This sequence comes from uncultured Actinomycetota bacterium, assembly GCA_963785645.1. Lineage (GTDB taxonomy): Bacteria > Actinomycetota > Actinomycetes > Streptosporangiales > Streptosporangiaceae > Trebonia. The sequence continues at coordinate 323,249 of CAWAWG010000005.1, read as the reverse complement.
GAATCAGTGGTGAGCGATCCCGTGGTCGGCGACGGCGCGCCGCCGCGCAGGCGGCGGGTCGCCGTGCTGGCCGGCGTCGCGGCCTTCGTGCTCGCCGCCGACATCACCAGCAAGGCGCATCGTCGTCGCGCACCTGCGCCCCGACCAGCCGGTGCACCTGCTCGGGAACGTCTTTGAGCTCTGGCTGACCAGGAATCCCGGTGCGGCGTTCAGCGTCGGCACCGGGGAGACGGCGGTGTTCACCGTCATCGCCTTCGGCGTGATCGTCTACATCGCGCGCACCGCGCGGAAGCTGTACTCCGTCGGCTGGGCGATCGCCCTGGGCCTGCTGCTCGGCGGCGCGATGGGGAACCTGGGCGACCGGATCTTCCGGTCCCCGGGGCTGTTCCGCGGCTACGTCGTCGACTGGATCGGCGTGGTCCCCCGGTACTACCCGATCTTCAACCTCGCCGACTCGGCGATCGTCTGCGGCGGCATCCTGATGGTCATCCTCGCGATGCGCGGCTACCACCTGGACGGCACGCCCCGTGTCGACGAGCACAGCGTTGACGAACATAGCGTTGACCAGCACAGTGCTGGCGAGGACGGTGCTGACGAGGACGGGGATGCGCCACCCGGCTCGGCGGCGTCGGCCGGGGAGAACGCGGAGCCCGCGGAATCGTGAGCACACGGCTCGTTTACGTTCCCGAGGGCCTCGAGGGGGAACGGCTCGATGCGGCCCTGGCCCGGATGTTCGGGTTTTCCAGGACCGGGGCGGCCGAACTGATCGCCGCCGGTGACGTGCTCCTCGACGGCAAGCAGGCGGTGAAGTCCGACCGGGTGTCGGCCGGAGCGGAACTGACCGTGACGCTGCCGCCCCCGCCCGCGCCGAGGCCGCGGCCGCTAAGGCCGAGCCGGTACCCGGCATGGGGATCGTGTACGAGGACGACGACATCGTCGTCGTCGACAAGCCCCGGGGCGTGGCGGCCCACCCGACTCCCGGCTGGACCGGGCCCGACGGTGATCGGCGGCCTGCTTGGTTCCGGCCACCGGGTCGCGACCAGCGGCGCGGCCGAACGGCAGGGCATCGTGCACCGGCTCGACGCGAACACCACCGGCGTGATGGTGGTCGCCAAGTCGGAGTCGGCCTACAGCGCGCTCAAGCAGGCGTTCCGCGATCGGACGGTGTCGAAGACCTACCATGCGCTGATCCAAGGGCACCCGGACCCGCTGTGCGGCACGATCGATGCCCCGATCGGCCGCCACCCGTCCGGCGACGGCCGCTTCGCCGTCGTCACGGACGGGCGGCCCTCCGTCACGCACTACGATACGATCGAGGCGTTCCGCGCCGCGTCCCTGCTCAGCGTCGGCCTGGAAACGGGCCGCACCCACCAGATCCGGGTGCACATGGCCGCGCTGCGCCATCCGTGCTGCGGTGACCTGCTCTACGGAGCGGACCCGGTGCTCGCGGCGCACCTCGGGCTGACCAGGCAGTGGCTGCACGCTGTCCGCCTTTCCTTCGAGCACCCGTCCACCGGCCGTGAAGTCACCTTCGAATCGCGATACCCTGACGACCTCGCGCACGCCCTGGATGTCCTCGCCGCAGAAAGCTAGACCACGGAAGGTGCATGACCGTGCCCATTCACCGCCACGTCCGTACCCCGCTGACTGTCTTCCTCAGCCTGTCCGGGCTCGCGCTCGCCGCAGGCTGCTGCGTGGCGCCGCCGGCGCCACGGTCGACTCGCAGGCCATCGGCCCGGTGCAGCACGGGAGCACGAAGAACTTCCCCCCGTTCCCGGTGCCCGACGTCCTGGAACGGCCTAGACGGCGCGATATACAAGATGGTCGTCAAGGCCAAGACCGGCACCACGCCCGCGAGTTCGGCGTCACGGCCAAGTCCAGCATGGTGTTCTGGCTCAACTGCATAGGCACGGGCAGCGCGCACCTCGCCAACTCGGCGATCGACCTGAAGTGGACCGTCCCCTGCGGTAACGGCCAAAGCCCCGGCGGAATCACCCTCACGCCCGCCGCACGCCGCACTGGGCAAGGAGATCAAGGTCCTCGTCACCGTCTCAAGCGGCTCCCGCTGGGAAGTCCGCATCGACGAAGCCCTGCGCCCGGCCTCGTAGCCGCCGGGCGATATCATCCTGGTCACGGGCAGGCCACCGGCCCGATCGCGGTGCTCTGCCGCCCGCGTGACGTGGTCCAGGCACCCGCCATTTCTCTCGGTCCGGTTCTCGGCGCGGGACCAACAACCCGGCCGCCGGACCCGCTAAGGTAGACGCACACCGGTTCGAGCCACCGCGACCGCTGACCGACGGAGCCTCCGGGGGCCCTCCAGGGAACAGCGGTGCGGTGCGTGCCCGTAAACAGTGCGTGCCCGTAAACGAGCATGCCTGTAAGCAGGGCGTGCCCGTCGGCCGGGGACAACTTCAGGCACTAGCAGGAGGCGATGATCGCACATGGCTGACACCCCCTACGCCCACCTGCACGTGCACACCGAGTACTCGATGCTCGACGGCGCCGCCCGGCTCAAGGAGCTGTTCAAGGAGGTCAAGGCCAACGGCATGACGCACGTGGCGATGACCGACCACGGCAACATGTACGGCGCGGCCGAGTTCCACCGGCAGGCCAAGGACGCCGGCATCACCCCGGTCATCGGCATCGAGGCCTACGTCGCGCCCGAGTACCGGGGCAACAAGAACCGCGTCCTGTGGGGCCAGCCGCACCAGAAGAGCGACGACGTCTCCGCCTCCGGCGCCTACCTGCACAAGACGATCTGGGCGCGGAACAACGAGGGCCTGCACAACCTGTTCAAGCTCACCACGCCGCTCCTACGCCGAGGGCTGGCTGCGCAAGTGGGCCCGGATGGACAAGGAGATCCTCGCCGAGCACGCGGCCGGCCTGATGGCCTCCACCGGCTGCCCCTCCGGTGAGCTGCAGACCCGGCTGCGGCTCGGCCAGTTCGACGAGGCGCTGAAGTCCGCCGCCGAGTACCAGGACATGTTCGGCAAGGAGAACTACTTCCTCGAGCTGATGGACCACGGCCTCTCCATCGAGACCCGGGTCCGCGACGGGCTGATCGAGATCGCGCCAGAAGCTGGACATCCCGCCGGTCGTCACCAACGACTCGCACTACAGCAAGGAAAGCGACGCCCAGGCGCACGACCTGCTGCTGTGCATCCAGACCGGCAAGACCCTGGCCGACGCGGACCGGTTCAAGTTCGACGGCACCGGCTACTACATCAAGTCGCCCGCCGAGATGTACGCGGTCAACAACAGCGACGTCTGGGCCGAGGGCTGCCGCAACACCCAGCTGCTGATCGCCGACCGGGTCGACACGGCGGGCATGTTCGAGTTCGTCAACCTGATGCCGCGCTTCCCGATCCCGGCGGGGTTCGAGTCGGAGGACGCGCTGTTCGCCGCCGAGGTCTGGAAGGGCATGGCGCAGCGCTACCCGGCCGGGATCGCCGACGACCCGGCGCAAGCAGGCCGAGTACGAGATCGGCATCATCGTCCAGATGGGCTTCCCGGCCTACTTCCTGGTGGTCGCCGACTTCATCAACTGGGCGAAGAACAACGGCGTCGCGGTCGGCCCCGGCCGCGGCTCGGCCGCCGGCAGCATCGTCGCCTACGCGATGGGCATCACCGACCTCGACCCGCTCGAGCACGGCCTGATCTTCGAGCGGTTCCTCAACCCCGAGCGCATCTCGATGCCCGACATCGACATCGACTTCGACGAACGCGGCCGCGCCGACGTCATCCGCTACGTCACCCAGAAGTGGGGCAGCGACAAGGTCGCCCAGATCATCACCTACGGCACGATCAAGGCGAAGGCCGCGATCAAGGACTCGACCCGGGTCCTCGGCTTCCCCTACGCCCTCGGCGACCGCATCACCAAGGCGTTCCCGCCGGCCGTGATGGGCAAGGACATCCCGCTGTCGGGCATCTTCGACGAGGACTACCCCCGCTACGGCGAGGCAGGCGACCTGCGCAACCTCTACGACACCGAGGCCGAGGTCAAGCAGATCATCGACACCGCCAAGGGCATCGAGGGGCTGATCCGCCAGCCCGGCGTGCACGCGGCCGGCGTGATCATGTCCGCCGAGCCGCTCACCGACCACATCCCGATCTGGATCAGGCCCAACGACGGCGCGGTCATCACGCAGTTCGACTACCCGACCTGCGAGGGCCTCGGCCTGCTGAAGATGGACTTCCTCGGCCTGCGCAACCTGACGATCATGGCCGACGCGGTCAAGGCCATCGAGGACAACCGGGGCCTCAAGATCGACCTGCTCGACCTGACGCTGGACGACAAGCCCGCCTACGAGCTGCTGTCCCGCGGCGACACGCTGGGCGTGTTCCAGTTCGACTCCTGCGGCTACCGGACCCTGCTGCGCCAGATGAAGCCGGACAACTTCGAGGACATCTCCGCCCTCGGCGCCCTGTACCGGCCCGGCCCGATGGGCGTCAACAGCCACACCAACTACGCGCTGCGCAAGAACAAGCCAGCAGGAGATCACCCCGATCCACCCCGAGCTGGAAGAGCCGCTGCGGGAGATCCTGGAGCCCACCTACGGCCTGATCGTCTACCAGGAGCAGGTGCAGCGCGCGGCGCAGATCCTGGCCGGCTACACGCTCGGCCAGGCCGACCTGCTGCGCCGGGCGATGGGCAAGAAGAAGAAGGAGATCCTGGACAAGGAGTTCGTGCCCTTCCACGAGGGCTGCAAGGAGCGCGGCTACTCCGACAAGGCGATCCAGGCGGTGTGGGACGTCCTGGTCCCGTTCGCCGGCTACGCGTTCAACAAGGCGCACTCCGCCGCCTACGGCCTGGTCTCCTACTGGACCGCGTACCTCAAGGCGAACTACCCGGCCGAGTACATGGCCGCCGTGCTCACCTCCGTCGGCGACGACAAGGACAAGTCCGCGCTCTACCTGTCGGAGTCCCGCCGGATGGGCGTCAAGGTGCTGCCGCCGGACGTCAACGCGTCGCGTCGCCACCTTCACCGCCGTCGGCGCGGACGTCCGCTTCGGCCTGGCCGCGATCCGCAACGTCGGCGCGAACGTGGTCGAGGCGATCGTCGCGACCCGCAAGTCCAAGGGCGAGTTCACCAGCTTCGCCGACTTCCTGCGCAAGGTCCCCGCGGTCGTCTGCAACAAGCGGGTCATCGAGTCCCTGGTCAAGGCGGGCGCGTTCGACTCCTTCGGCCACCCGCGCAAGGGCCTGTCGCTCATCCACGAGCAGGCCGTCGACTCGGTCATCGACCTCAAGCGCAACGAGGCGATCGGCCAGGACGCCCTCTTCGGCGGCGACGAGGAGGCCGAGGCCGCGTTCGAGGTCGCGATCCCCGACGCCGAGTGGGACAAGAAGACCCGGCTCAACTTCGAGCGGGAGATGCTCGGCCTGTACGTCTCCGACCACCCGCTGCTCGGCATCGAGCACATCATCGCGAACGGACACCGACATCTCGGTCGCCGAGCTGATGGCGCGCCGGCGAGGACGGCGACGACGAAGAGGGCGACCGCCCGCGCCGTCCCCGGCCGAGCGGCCGCAACGACGGCCAGATCGTCAAGATCGGCGGCATCCTGTCCGGCGTCACCCGCAAGGTCACCAAGAAGGGCGACGCCTGGGCCGCCGCCACCCTGGAGGACCTCGGCGGCGCGATCGAGGTGCTGTTCTTCCCCAACAGCTACCAGCTCTACGCCACGGCCATCGCCGACGACGCGATCGTCATCGTCAAGGGCAAGGTCGACCGGCGCGACGACGTCCCGAAGCTCATCGCGATGGACATGACGATCCCCGACCTCACGACCGGCGCGGACGGCACCGCCCCGATCGTGCTGCAGCTGCCGGTCACCAAGTGCGTGCCCCCGGTGGTCGAGCAGCTCCGCGACGTGCTCCGCACCCACCCGGGCACGACCGAGGTCCACCTGCGCCTGCGCGGCAACCAGAAGACGACCGTCGTCCGCCTGGACGACAAGCTCCGCGTCACCCCCGGCCCCGCCCTCCACGCCGACCTCAAGCAGCTGCTCGGCCCGTCCTGCATCGCCAGTTAGCTGCGGCTGCATGAAAGACCGGATTCTCCCGAACGGATTCGGGTTGACTCCGGTCGCGAATCATTACTCTTCTGGCGTGCCGCGGGGTGTCACCCCCTAAAACCTCTTCTTCCTGGGCTGCCGCTGGCACATCTGGCGACGTTGCTTGCTCCGGCGCTGCCGACAAAATGAGTTGCGGCGCGCCGGTGTCCATGGCAGGGTGCGGTCGTGCTTGTTCGCAGGGAGATGGCTGAGGACGTAGCGGCAATTCGCGCGGTTACAGCGGCGGCCTTTGCCCGGCCGGGGGAGGACGTTCCCGTCGAAGCGCCGCTGGTCGACTGGCTGCGGGAGAGTCCGGCGTGGATACCGGAACTCTCGCTCGTTGCCGTCGACTGGGGCGGAGACGTCGTGGGGCATGTTGTCTGTACGCGCGGAACGGTTGAGGGCGCTCCGGTGCTCGGCGCTTGGGCCGCTGTCCGTGCGGCCTGACCGGCAGCGGCAAGGGGTCGGCCAGGCGCTCATGCACGCGGTCCTCGGTGCTGCCGACGCCCTTGGCGAGCCCCTCGTCGCGCTGCTCGGCTCAACCGGGTACTACCCGAGGTTCGGCTTCCGGCTGGCGAGCGAGTACGGGATCACGCCCACGGATCCCGAATGGGAGCCGCACTTCCAGGTCCGGCCCCTGACCGCGTACGACCCGGCCGTGCGGGGCGAGTTCGGCTATCCGGAGCCGTTCGAGCGCCTGTGAGCGCCGCCGCCCGCGGCTGCTTGCCTGGCGGCCCGAGAGTTCAGGTGGCGGTTGTTGACCACGCTTGGTGGCGGAGGATCTACTTCTCCCATGACGCAACCAACAGCAGGATTCCCGGTCACGACGGCGCTCGAACTACCTGGGGCGGTGGTCACGCAGAACCTTGGCGTCGCCTTCGGCTTGGTGGTGCGGTCCATGGGCGTCGCCAAGTCTTTTACCGCCGCGTTCAGATCACTCGCACAGGGCGAGGTGAAGGAGTACACCGAGCTGCTCGAGGACAGCCGACGGCACGCGATGGACCGGATGATCGAGAACGCCCGGCTGCTTGGCGCGAACGCCGTCGTCTCCATGCGTTTCGACGGATCCGAGATCGGCCAGCAGCTCACCGAGATCGTCGCCTACGGCACTGCCGTCATCGTCGAACCTCGAAGGTAACCTGACTCGGGCAGGAGACAGAGAGGTTGGCAGGGGCGGGGAGGTTGGGCAGGGGCGGGGGGCGGGGAGGTTGGCAGGGGCGGAGGGCGGGGAGGTTGGCAGGGGCGGAGGGCGGGGAGGTTGGCAGAATGGACAGTGCAGGCGGTTCTCCGGCCCGCCCACGCAGGCGAATAGGCGACCAGGAACGGGAGCGGCTGTTCACCATCCTGCGCGAGCACTACGCCGACGGGCGGCTCACGCTTGATGAAGTGCGCCGCCGCACCGAGATCGTCGTCGCCGCCACCTACGCCGACGAGGCGGACAGCGCACTGGACGAGTTGCCCGCGATCGCCGTCCCGGCGGCGGAAGCCAGCAGTGGAGCGGCTCCAGGTAGGCGTCGCGGCCTGATGTCACGCCGGGGACACGCCGAGGTGTCCCGGCCGGCCGCTGGCTGGGTGCGGACGGCCGAACGGTTCCGCGATCCGTCAAGTGGCACGGTCATGCGCGTATGGCTGGATCCCAGCGACGGCAGCCGCCATTACACCCCCGACGACGAGGCCGGCTGACGTCCTTCGCCGCGGCGACCCGTTGATCGAGGAATCCGTCGGTGCCCGCCTTGACCTAGCGGCGGCGCGGCCGGCACCGCGGCCGAGGAAGAACGGCCCTGGACGAACGGCGGGATCGACGCGGCCGCGTCGATCCCGCCGTTGAGCCGTGGCGCCGCGGCAAACAGCGCCGGCGAAACTAGGGCCGGACGAGCTGGTTGAACAGCGCCCGGTACCGCTGCATCATCAGCCGCAGGTGCTCGGTGTCCGGAACACCGCCCGCCTGGGCGCTACCGGACCCGCCGTTCGCACCGCGAGTGTCGGCAGCGCTCGTGTCCGCGCCGCCGGGACCGCGCTCCCACTGCACCCGCAGTTCGCGCTGCCGTTGCCGCAGCGCGCTGACGAGAGCCTGTGCGCTCTGCTCGATCATGTCGGCGGCTTCGCCTACCGCCTCCTGAGGGTCATCCACGAATCCGGCTTGGACCTGCTGCCACCGCAGGCGCAGCCCGGCGGCATCGCTGAGCAGCGGCTCGTCCAGGCCGGCCGGGGTCAGCGTCGGCCGTGCCTGCGTGCGGTCCCAGTCGGGTGAGGTCACCTCGGTGCTGGACTGGCTAGCCGCTTGCTGGCTAACATCGGGCGCCTGGTCAGCGGGGTACACTGCGTCCGGCTCGATGCCTGCCCCGGTCGACACGGCTCCGTCGTCCGGGCCGATAACCGGCGTAGACGCGGCCGTGCTCTCCGGCACTGTGTCAATTACCGGCACTGTGTCAATTACCGGCACTGTGTCGATTGCGGTGGCGGCAACCGGGGCGGGGTCTGCCAGTGTGCCGGTGTCAACCGGTGTGGCTGCGTCGTCCGATGCGGTTGCGTCGTCCGGTGCGGAGCCGGCTCAGGCACCGGGCTGACCGTTGCCGGCTCGTCCGACCAGGCGGTGAACGTTGGCTGGAGCGGGGGAAGGTCGTCGTCGTCCACCGCGGGTTCGTCCACCGCGGGGTCGACCATACTGCCGATACCGGTGGTAAACGACCGTCTGTCGTCCTCCGCTGGCCCTTCGTACTCTGCTGACGCAGCTGGCCGGCCGTTGTCGGCCGACCAGCTTGGTTGCGTGCTCATAGCCTGTCTCTCCTCTTGTCGTGGTCTCGTCGCTATGGCCGGCGGGAGGCCATGTCGCTGCTTTCCTGGCGCCGGGTCTTCCAGTGCAGTCCCTGGGTGACCTGCTTCCACGGGGTCGGAGCCGCCGCCGTGTCGGGCGATCTGGTGTCGGGCGACCCGGCGGGTGCCAGACCGTCGACGTCGCCGGGTTCGAGCAGGTCGAAGAACAGGTTCCGGTAGTCGAGCAGTGCCCGCCGCAGCGCCTCGGTCGAGGCCTGTCCCGACCGCTCGGTCGTCTGCCAGCGCGTCCGGTAGCCGTCGAGACGCCGCCCGTGGTACACAGACAGGTCCGTCACGAGCTGCTCATGGTCGGTCACCTCGTACCCGCGGTCGACCGCGATTGCGGTAACCAGCGCGTCCGCCGCGCTCACCGACTTCGCTGGGCTGTCGACAAACTGCTCCTGCGCCGCATTCCACCGGCCGGCGTAGGCGGAACGCCGCTCGGTGCTCAGCGACCTGAGGCCAAGACCCTCGACCCGCTGACGGCGCTTGTCGAATTCCGCCTTCGCCTTGCGCGGCCCGACCTCGTCCGCCAGGCGGTCGTACTCCGGACCGACCAGGCTCCGCTCGGCGGCTCTGCGCCTTATCCGCATGCTCATGACCGCCGTGGCGACGGCCACGATGACCAGGATGACCACGATCAAGATAATGGTGCCGGCAGACACTGTTGCCTCCAGAAAACGGAGCCTTCCACAACACGGGATTGCCGCCACCCACTGCCCGCAGGAATAGCGGCCAAACCAGTCGCAGCCGCCGCGATGCGCACCCCGCGATGCCCGCCCCGCGGGCATTCCCGCGTACGATCACGTTGAGGAAAGCGAGGTGGGATGTCCGAGATGGCGACGGTGCCGGAGGTACCTGATTCGAGCGGCCTCCGGGGAACGCGTTCGACGGCCCGCCGGGCCGCCGCGTGGGTTGTGGCGGTGCTCGCGGGCAGCGCCGTCCTCGGGTTGCTCGGCGGCCTGATCTGGGGCGAGTTCGCACCTCGGGCGATGCTCCAGGAGATAGGCACCGGGACCGCCGAGGTGATCAACGCGGAGACCCGCGCGTTCTTCGGCGCGGACGTCTGGTTCTGCGCCATCGCCGCGGTCGCGGGCTTGCTCACCGGCGTGCTCGGCTACCGGTTCGCGGTCGCTCGGCGCGGCGGTGGCGCCAGGGCCGCGGTGGCGGCGGCCCTCATCCTCGGCGCGGTCGCCGGCGGTCTGCTCATGCTGTGGCTCGGCGAGCAGATCGGCGTGTCCGCCTACAACCACCACCTCGCGTCCAGCGCAACCGGTACGCGCTTCCCGGCCTCACTCGCGCTCGGCGCCAAGAGCGCCCTGGCGATCTGGCCGCTTTTCACCTCCGTCGTCCTGCTTATCGCCGAGTGGAGCACCCGCCCCGCCTCCCCGGATAGCCCTGCCTACCAGGACAACACGGGTCAGACCCCGGACTAGGTCCCGCCGGAGCAGATGCATCCCGTTACCGCTTTTCGAGCCTGAACCCCAGAGTTTGGCACCGCATAGGTTAATGCCGTTCCCTTAACGCGGTCGAACGGCCGGGTCTGCTACGGATCACCCGTGATGCCTTCTCGACATACAGGGCATCACTCCCAAATGTCCCGATAGAGGCCACACTGGGGTGGGCAAAATTATCCAGCGCAGCGCCCGTGCGTCCAGTTCGGAGCTAACGGAAACCTGGAACGGTCCCCGACTTCTCTTCCCGGCTAGCGGGAGGGGACGGGGCTCGCCGCCGGCGTCCTCGCGTCTCTGGTGGGTGCCGGCGCCGGCGTGACGGCGCGCGTCGGGGCCGGCGCGGGGGCGCGCGTCGGGACGGGCGCGGGAGAGTCGCATGGTGAGTCCGGCTTGGTCGGCGCGGTTGGCGCCGGAGCCGGCGAGCAGGAAGCCGCCACGGCAGGCATCCGGGTCGGTGCCGGCACCGGCGTGGCCGACCCGACCCCGTTCGGATAACTTGTCGCGATCGGCGTCGGGAGCTTATCCGCGGTGGGCGGCGCGGTCGCTGCGGCCGAGGGCGCGGCGGCCGAGGGCGCGGCCGGGGCTGAGGTAGGCGTTCCCGCGACCGTCGGTGACGTCGGCGTTCCGGCGTTCACCGCGCTCAGCGTGCTCGCGGCGCGCGACCCGCTGGCCGAGGCGTGCCCGCCGCCGGCCGCCGCGGCGGCACCGGAACACCCGGCCAGGGCCAGGCCCGCCGCGACCCCGAACGCCGCTAGTGCGAGCACGGGCACTCCACGCGCACGTACCCCGGGCGCGAGGCCGATCCTTAGCGGGGGTGTCTTGCCGTTGATCCGCTGCACCTGCGTCCTCCTTGGCCTAGCTCCGACGATGACCGAACACCGGGAAATACGTCGCGGCCAGCAAAAAGTTGCGCGTGCAGTACAGCAACCTTTCTCCCGTTCCGCCCGTATAAGAACAAGCGGGGCGGAGTGCTCTCCCCGCGCCGACGCGGCCGGGAAACCGGTCCGGCGGAACCAGAAAGGACGGCATTTGGCGCGCGCAGACGAGGATTTCGCCGAATTCGCGCGGGCAAGCTACGGGGGACTCCGGCATGCGGCGTACCTGATGACCGGCGACCGGCACACCGCCGAGGACGCCGCCCAGACCGCACTGGTCCGCACCTACGCTGCGTGGTCGCGCGTCCGCCGCGACGACGCCTACGCCTACGCCCGCAAGGTGCTGGTCAACCACGTCACCGACCGCTGGCGCCGTCGGCTCCGCGAGTACCCGGTCGGCGACCTGCCGGAAGGCGGCGGCATCCCTGACCCGGCCGACGAGGTGACGCTGCGCCACTGGCTGACCGGGGCACTCGCGACCCTCACCGTGAAGGAGCGCGCCGTGATCGTTATGCGCTACCTCTTCGACCTCCCCGAGGCGGCGGTGGCCAGGGACCTTGGCATCACGGTCGGCACCGTCAAGTCCACCAGTTCGCGCGCGCTCGCCAAGCTGCGCGTACGCGCCGACGACGCAGTTCCCGCCGAGCCGATCGGAAGTGACCGGCCATGACCGACCTGGACACCTCAGCCCTGCGCCGGGCGCTCAGGGCGGCGGCCGACGAGCCGGGTAACCAGCCGCCGGGCGACCTGGTCGACGTTGCCCAGATCATGACCCGGGGCCGCCAGCTCCGCAGGCGCCGCCGCGTTGCCGCGGTCGCCGGCGCTGCCTGCGCGGTCGCGATCCTGGCCGGCGCGGCGACCGCGGTCGCGGACCTGAGCGCGGCACCGTCCGCCCCGGTCCGGCCCGTCAGTCCGGCCGGCCACGGGCCGTCCCGGCATCGGCCGCCCCAGCATCAGCCGGTGCAGGCCAAGCCCTCGCCGAGCCGCATTCCGGACCAGTCCGCGGGCCCGGCCACCGGCCCGCTCCCGACTCCGACCCCGGCACCCACCCGGGTGGTGACCGTGACACCGGCCGCGTTCGGCGGGGCGACCGCGACCGCGCCGCCGACCGAGACGGGGCAGCCAGTCCCGGCCACCACGCCGGCCTCGTCGCCAACCGCGACTTCAACCGCTACATCGACTGCGGCCGGCCCGGCCGCGCCGCATCGCGGCGCCCCTAAGCGGCCTGGCTACCTGCGGCCGTTCCCGTACCAGGCTGTCCAGCATGCGGACGGCCTCTGCGGCAGGCGTGCGGCGTTCGTACACTAGGCGGGTGACTTCGGACAACGGGATAAGTCCCGTAACCACCCTATTGACCTGCGCGGACGGGACGCGGCCGGCCTCACCCGCCGGGCCCTGGCCGGCGTGCTGCCGCGTGCCGCCCTCGACGTTGACCGCGCCGTGGACCTCGTCAAGCCGATCACCGAGGACGTGCGCGTCCGCGGCGGCGCGGCCGTCCGCGAGTACACGCGCCGCTTCGACGGCGTGGACCTCGCGCATACCCGGGTGCCAGAAGAAGCCATCAGCCACGCCCTCGCCACGATCGACCCCGCCGTCCGGGACGCACTCGAAGAGGCCGCCCGCCGCGCCCGCGTGGTCCACGAGGCGCAGTTCCCCGAGCGCAGGGACAGCCTGCCCGCCGAGGGGCTGACCGTCTCCACCCGGTTCGTCCCGGTCGAGCGGGCCGGCGTCTACGTGCCCGGCGGCCTCGTCGCCTACCCGTCGTCCGTCGTGATGAACGTGGTCCCCGCCCAGGCCGCCGGCGTCGATGTCGATCGCGGTCGCCTCTCCGCCGCAGCAGGAGTTCGGCGGCCTGCCGCACCCCGCGGTCCTCGCCGCCTGCGCGCTGCTCGGCATCACCGAGGTGCACGCGGTCGGCGGCGCGCAGGCGCTGGCGATGTTCGCCTACGGCACCGACGACTGCGCCCCGGTCGACGTGATCACCGGACCCGGCAACGTCTACGTCGCCGCCGCCAAGCGCATCCTGCAGGGCACCGTCGGCACCGACGGCGAGAACGGCCCGACCGAGATCGGCATCATCGCCGACCACACCGCCGACCCGGCCCACCTCGCCGCCGACCTGATCGGCCAGGCCGAGCACGACGAGCTCGCCGCCTGCCTGCTCATCACCACCGACCCGGACACCCCGGCGCAAGGTCGACGCGGAGCTGGCCCGCCAGATCCCGCTCACCAAGCACAGGGAGCGCGTGATCACCGCGCTCGGCGGCAACGCCGGCTACGTCCTGGTCGACGACCTCGCCGCCGCTCGTCCGGGTCTCCGACGCCTGGGCGCCCGAGCACCTGGAGGTCCAGACCGACGACGCCGCCAAGGTCGCGAGCCAGATCAGGAACGCCGGCGCGATCTTCGTCGGCCCCTACAGCCCGGTCTCCCTCGGCGACTACCTGGCCGGCTCCAACCACGTGCTGCCCACGGGCGGCACGGCGCGGCACACCAGCGGGCTGTCGGTTTACCCGTACCTCAAGGTCGTCAACGTCATCGAATGCGACCGCGACTCCCTCGCCGCCGTAGCACCGCGCGTCGACGCGCTCGGCGGCGCCGAGGACCTCGCCGCGCACGTGGCCGCCGTGCGTGCCCGGGTGCCGAGGGCAGTGCCGGAGACAGCGTCGCTGAAGACGGTGGTGCCCGAGCCGGGAGACGGTGCCCGGTGACCCCCTCGCCGGCGACTCCGGCCGACGTGATCCGTGGCCTTCTCCGCGACGATCTGCGGCACCTGCACCCCTACGGCGCCCCCCAGCTGGACGTCCCCGTCCAGCTGAACACCAACGAAAACCCGTACGCGCCGAGCGAGCGCCTGCAGGAAGGCCATCGCGGACGCGGTCGCGGACATCGCCGGCACGCTCAACCGCTACCCCGACCGCGACGCCGTCGACCTGCGCAAGGACCTCGCCGACTACCTCGGCCACGGTCTCGGCGCCCGGCAGCTATGGGCCGCGAACGGCTCAAACGAGATCATCCAGCAGCTGCTTCAGGCGTTCGGCGGCCCGGGCCGCACGGCGCTCGGCTTCGAGCCGTCCTACTCCATGCACCCGCTGATCTCGCAGGTCACCGGCACCGAGTGGATCGCGGGCAGCCGCGACGCCGGCTACGGCCTGTCGACCGCGGCCGAGCAGGTGAAGCAGCACCAGCCCGACATCGTATTCGTCACGTCACCGAATAACCCGACCGGCACCTCCGTCCCGCTCGCCCTCGTCGAGGAGGTCTACGACGCGGCCCCGGGCCTGGTCGTCGTGGACGAGGCCTACGCCGAGTTCGTCCGCGCGGGTGTCCCGAGCGCGCTCACCCTGCTGCCGGGCAGGCCGCGGCTCGTGGTCTGCCGCACGATGTCGAAGGCCTTCGCCGCCGCCGGCACCAGGCTCGGCTACCTCGCCGCCGACCCGGCCGTGGTCGACGCGCTGCTCCTGGTGCGGCTGCCGTACCATCTGTCCACGGTCACCCAGGCCGTCGCCCGCGCCGCGATAGCGCACCGGGGCGAGCCGCTCGCGACCGTCGAGGCGCTCCGCCGGAGCCGCGACGAGCTGGTCGAATGGCTCCGGGGGCAGGGCCTCACGGTCGCGGACAGCGACGCCAACTTCGTCTTGTTCGGCGTCTTCGGCGATCGCGACGGCGGTCTGGCAGGGACTGCTCGACCGCGGTGTCCTCATCCGCAACACCGGCCCCGAGGGCTGGCTCCGCGTCACCGTCGGCACCCCCGCCGAGAACGGCGCATTCAAGCAAGCCCTCACGGAGGTACTAGCCCGATGAACTATCCAGCGAGCGCCGGCATTTCCAGGCACCCGCGTCGGCCGCGTGACCCGCGAGACCAAGGAGACCGAGCTCCTGGTCGAGCTCGACCTTGACGGCCCCGGTCCCGTCGAGGTGGAGACCGGCGTCCCGTTCTTCGACCACATGCTCAACCAGCTCGGCAAGCACGGCTGTCTCGGCCTCACCGTCCGCGCCAAGGGCGACATCGAGATCGACGCGCACCACACGGTCGAGGACACGTCGATCGCCCTCGGGCAGGCGCTGAAGGAGGCCCTGGGCGACAAGTCGGGCATCCAGCGGTTCGGCGACGCGCTCGTTCCCCTCGACGAGACCCTGGTCCGCGCCGCGGTCGACCTGTCGGGCCGTCCCTACGTGGTGCACCAGGAGCCGGACGGGATGTCCCCGATGATCGGCAGCTACGACACCACGCTTACCAGGCACATCTGGGAGTCACTCGCCTTCTCCGCGGGCATCTGCCTGCACGTGCACGTGCTGTACGGCAGCAACCCCCATCACATCGTCGAGGCCCAGTTCAAGGCCGTCGCCCGCGCCCTGCGCACCGCTGCTGCCTTCGACCCGCGGGCCGCGGGCATCCCCTCCACCAAGGGAGTGCTGTAAATGAGTCCGCGGGTCGTCGTACTCGACTACGGGTCGGGGAACCTGCGCTCGGCCGAGCGGGCCCTGGCCCGGGCCGGCGCCGACGTCACGGTGACCGCGGACCTGGGCGCCGCCGCCGAGTGCGACGGCCTGGTGGTTCCCGGCGTCGGCGCGTTCGCCGCCTGCATGGCCGGGCTGCGCGGCATCGGCGGGGAGAAGGTGATCGCCAGCCGGGTCGAGGCGGGCCGTCCGGTTCTCGGCATCTGCGTGGGCATGCAGGTGCTCTTCGCCGAGGGCGTGGAATTCGGTCAGCGCACCGAGGGCTGCGGCGTCTTCCCCGGCACCGTCGACCGGCTGGACGCCCCGGTCCTGCCGCACATGGGCTGGAACACCGTCGCGCCGCCCGACGGCTCGGTGCTGCTGCGGGGCGTCCCGGACGGCACGCGCTTCTACTTCGTCCACTCCTTCGCCCTGCGCATGCGCGACGCGGGCCCGCTTGCCGCCGCGGGCGCGAAGCTCACCGTGACCGAACACGGCGAGCCGTTCGCGGCGGCGGTCGAGCAGGGCGTCGTGGCCGCGACCCAGTTCCACCCGGAGAAATCCGGCGACGCGGGTGCCGCGGTTATCGCTAACTGGCTGGGCAGCCTGTGACGTCGGGCAGGAATTCCTGCCGTCACCAGTGCACCATTTGCCGGAAATGCGGGAGCGACGGCAGCGCGGACGGCAGCTGCGGATACTCTCCCATGACGTTGCTCCGTAGCGCGGCCCTGGGCGTCCGGAATTTCGGTCGCAAAAACCGCGCCTCGAAATTCCGGACATTTCACAATTTCGCACTAACTTGCGTGGAGATACCTTGACTTCGCTAGTCTTGCTGCCCGCCGTCGACGTGGCTAACGGGCAGGCGGTCCGCCTCGTACAGGGCGCCGCCGGGTCCGAGACCTCCTACGGTGACCCCCTGGACGCCGCACTCGCCTGGCAGTCCGCGGGTGCGGAGTGGCTGCACCTGGTCGACCTGGACGCCGCCTTCGGCCGGGGGAGCAACGCCGAGCTGCTGGCCCAGGTCGTCGGCAAGCTCGACATCAAGGTCGAGATGTCCGGCGGCATCCGCGACGACGACTCCCTGGAACGCGCCCTGTCGACCGGCTGCGCCCGCGTCAACATCGGCACCGCCGCCATGGAGAACCCCGGCTGGGTCCGCGAGGTCATCGCTGCGCACGGCGACCGGATCGCGATCGGCCTCGACGTGCGCGGCCGGACCCTGGCCGCCCGCGGCTGGACGCGGGAGGGCGGCGACCTGTACGACGCACTCGGCCGGCTCGACGCGGAGGGCTGCGCCCGGTACGTGATCACCGACGTACTCAAGGACGGCATGCTGCGCGGCCCGAACCTGGACCTCTACCGCGACGTCTGCTCCCGCACCAAGGCACCGGTCGTGGCGAGCGGCGGCGTGTCGTCCCTCGGCGACCTGCGTGCCCTGGCCGGCCTGACCTCGATCGGGGTCGAGGGCGCCATCGTCGGCAAGGCGCTCTACGCGGGTGCCTTCACCCTGGAAGAAGCCCTCGCGGCCGTAGCCGGGGGAGCGGGAGCATGACCGTTGCCGTCCGTGTCATCCCTTGCCTGGATGTCGACGCGGGCCGGGTGGTCAAGGGCGTGAACTTCGAGAACCTCCGCGATGCGGGCGACCCGGTTGAACTCGCCGCCCGCTATGACGCGGAGGGCGCCGACGAGCTCACGTTCCTCGACATCACCGCCTCAAGCGGCGGCCGGGACACCATGTACGACGTGGTCCGGCGCACCGCCGAGCAGGTCTTCATCCCGCTGACGGTCGGCGGCGGCGTCCGGTCGGCCGCCGATGTCGACGCGCTGCTGCGGGCGGGCGCCGACAAGGTGTCGCTGAACACCGCCGCGATCGCCCGTCCCGAGCTGCTCGCGGAGGCCGCCAGGCAGTTCGGCTCGCAGTGCGTGGTCCTGTCGGTAGACGCCAGGCGGGTCAAGCCACCGCGCCCCGCCGACCCCGAGCGGCTTCGAGGTCACCACGCACGGCGGCCGTAACGGCACCGGCATCGACGCCGTCGACTGGGCCCGCCGCGCCACCGGCCTCGGCGCGGGGGAGATCCTGCTCAACTCGATGGACGCCGACGGCACCGAGGCCGGCTTCGACCTGGAGCTGATCCGCCTGGTGCGCGAGGCCGTCACCGTCCCGGTCATCGCCAGCGGCGGCGCCGGCACCCTGGCCCACTTCGCCCCCGCGATCGACGCGGGCGCGGACGCGGTCCTCGCGGCAAGCGTATTCCACTTCGGCACGCTGCGCATCGGCGAGGTTAAGCAAGCCCTACGTGAGACCGGTCACTCGGTACGCTGACCCGAATACCACCCGAATTAACTAGATCACGGCCTACCCGAACGGGCTATCCCTTGCGGATGGATAGCCCGTTATGACTTGTCGGCATGCCCTGAAGATGGCCCAAACGGGTGTCATCATGCCGCCGGATCGCGAATTGTAGCAATTTATCGAGTTGTTTCCTAATTTTTGCAAAATTGGGACTTTGCGGCTTACGCTCCCGTGCTGTCAGGTGCTCCGAAGGCTGCCTGCGTCTCGTGCACTGTGCAGGCCCAGCCTTCCTCGTGAGCACGACCTGTTCGGGAAGGAGCCCTTTGGGCACCCCAGCACCATCAGCACGTCCCCGGTTCACCCGCCTGCCGCCGGTTGCCGCCGTCCCCGCGTTCTTCGGCGTGGCCGCGGTCTTGGCTCTGGCCGGCACGGGCGCTCTGGCTGGCACCGGCGCCCTGGCCTGCCCGGACACCAGCCCGCCTGCCCAGCCTGCGTCCGCGCACCACGCCTCGTCCGCGACGGCCGCCTGGCTTTCCGGTCCCGCCGCCCCGCGACTGCTGTCGGCCATCGGGCGGTCGGCGGAGCGGAACCCCGCGGTCCCGGCGAAGTACACCGTCGAGTCCGGCGACACGCTCAGCACCATCGCGCAGCGCGTCTACCACAGCCCGCGGTACTGGCCGGTCCTCTACTGGGCCAATCACAAGCACATCAAGTACGCCAACGAGATCAGCGAGGGCCAGGTCCTGGCCGTTCCGGCCAGGCCGGCGAAGATTCCCGCCGCGCCGTCGGCTCTCGGGGCGCCCGCCGCGCCGGTGGAGACCGGGCCGGTGGAGACCGCGGTGGTAGAGCCGGCCCCGTGCAGTCGTCCGCTGTGCCGTCCGCGGCCACCGTCTCGACCGCCGGGGACAGCTCGTTCCAGGCCTGCGTTATCGCCCGCGAGTCCGGTGGCAACAGCCAGGTCATGAACGCAAGCGGGCACTACGGCCTGTACCAGTTCAGCGCGTCGACCTGGGTCGCGTACGGCGGTTCCGCCGCCGACTTCGGCGACGCCAGCGTGGCCGAGCAGAATCAGGTGTTCTCCAATGCCATCGCGGCGGGCGGCGAGTCCAACTGGTCCGCTTACGACGGCTGCTGATCTGCCGCTCTCACGGCTTTATTCATCAACGGTTCTTAAAACGCCGGTCTTTTGACGTCGCGGCGCTATCTCCATCGTCAAGGCCGGCCTGACCGCCAGTGGAAGAACATCCGGTTGGCCACCGCCTACGGCATCCGCCGATGCGCGGCAGAACCCCGGAATGCCTGCCCGGGAACATCGGCGGAAACGGGCGTGTGCCCCGGCGTGACGAGCGCCGGGGCGCACGTATCGCTACTGCGCGGCGGCCGTGCCCGCGGCCGACATCGCCGCGCCGACGATGCCGGCGTCGTTCTGCAGGGCCGCCGGGACGATCTTCGCCTGGATGCCCGTCAGCATCGGCACCCACTTGTCGGATTCCTTGCTGATCCCGCCGCCGACGATGATCAGGTTGGGGGAAATCAGCGCCTCGATGTGCTGCAGGTACTCGGACACGCGCTCGGTCCAGTCCTTCCAGCCCCAGTCATGCTCGAGCTTGGCGTGCTCGGAGGCGCGCTTCTCCGCGTCCTTCCCCCGGATCTCGATGTGCCCGAACTCCGTGTTCCGCACCAGCACCCCGTCGGTGAACAGCGCGGAGCCCACCCCCGTGCCGAAGGTGAGCATCAGCACCGACCCCTTTACGCCGACGCCGGCCCCGAACGTCATCTCCGCAATCCCCGCCGCGTCCGCGTCATTGAGCACGGCCACGTCCGTGCCGATCGCCTTGCCGAACAGTTCCGCCGCGTCCGTCCCGATCCACGAACTGTCGACGTTCGCCGCGGAGCGGATGGTGCCGTTCAGCACGACCCCCGGGAAGGTCGCCCCGGTAACACCCGTCCATCCGAACGATTGCGTGATTTCCTTGACCACCTCCGTGACCGCATCGGGCGTGGCGGGCTGCGGAGTGGGGATCTTCTTCCGGTCGGAGAGCAGCTTCCCGGTGGCCAGGTCGACCGGGGCGCCCTTGATCCCTGTCCCCCCGATGTCAATCCCAAACGCTTGCATGTCCCTGAATCCCTTCCAGCCGAAGCAGCCCCCCGGTATGCCCGGGTTTACCCTGAGTCTTCCCTGACTCTTCCCTGCGGCCGGCTCTATCCACAGCCGGCCCGACTATTATCGGATGTGCCCGAATAGAAAGGGGGCGCCGCGATGAACTGGGCCAAGGTCGGCGCTGTCGTGGTTGGCGGGATCGTTGTCTTCTTCGTCCTGGACACTTTGTTCCACGTGCTCCTCGGCCTCCTCGGCGCGCTGCTGTTCGTGGCGGTGATCGCCGGAGGCGGCTACGTCGCCTACAAGCTGGTCGGCGGCAGCCGCCGTCGCGAGATCCGCCGAGGTCGTTACTAGACACGCAGTATTACACCAGCCGGTGTGAAACCAGCGGCAGGCGGTCGGCGTTAAGCGGGCCGGTCCGGCGGCCAGCAGCCGTCCGGCCGGCCCCCCGTCTGGTCAGCTATGTCTATCTCTGGTCAACTCTGTCTGGTGAACCCGCCGTGTCGGCGAGTGCCGCGGGTTGATCGGACCGGGCGGGCGGCAGGCAGGCTGTTTGCGTTAGCGACGCCAGTCGGCGAGCCGGTCGACGGCCTCGCCCGGGCCGTCCAGCGTCACGTGCGCCGCGCTCACCCGGCCCAATGACCATAGGGTCAGCTCGGCCGGAGCACCGGTGACCGTGACTGACGGCGACGCGTGCTTGAGTACGTGTTGCAGGCCGGCGTGCGCGCCATCGCGTTCCCAGGAAAGCACCACCCCGGTCGGCGCCGAGCGCAGGAACAGCCGTGCTCCGCGCAGCCGCCGCCACAGCACGGCGTTGAGCCCGTCATCCAGTTCCCGCTCGGTCCAGCCGGGAACGGCGCGCCGCACATCCTCGTGGTGCACGAAGTACTCGACGGTGTTGACCGCCTCGTCCACGCCGGGAATCGTGAACGCGGACAGCACCGGCGGGCCGGCCTTGAACAGCGCGATCAGCTCGGGGTAGGAGTACTTCTGCCGGTACTGCCGCTGGACCCGGGCGGTGCGGCCGGCCAGGGGGCCGCCCATCGCTCCGGCCGCGGCGTCCGGTCGGCGCTCGCGCAGGACCAGGTGCGCCGCCAGGTCCCTGGTCTGCCAGCCTGCACAGAGCGTGGGCCCGTCGGGCCCGGTCTCGTCCAGCAGCGCGGCCAGCGCCACCCGTTCGTCCCGCGCGTATGTCACAAGGAGAATCGTAGGCCCGTTCCGGCGGCCGGGCGGCCGCCAGTCGCACCACCACCGGCAGCCGCACCACCACCGGCCCGGCTTCCAGGTGTTCTTGAGGTATCGCGCACATTCGGCTCAGCCTGCGCGGCAAGGATGGTGGCGGTAACGAACCGCGATCGAACGGAGCCGGACCATGGATTCACCGTCTGCGGTGCTGCCGGCCGCCGACCAGCCCGGTCACTGGCAGCCCGGTCACTGGCAGCCCGGCCGCCGCCGAGAGCGCGTCGGCCTGGCTGACCACGACCCTGCGCCCCGCCGGATCGCTTGACGGAGAGGCGTTGCGCAGGCTGGGGGCGGCGCTCGGCCAGTTGGCGGGCGCGAGCGACATGGTCATCGTGGACCTGGCCGCCGTCGCCGTCCGCGATCCGCGGGCCCTGGTCAAGGCGCTGCGCGAGCCGGCGGCGGCATTCGAGCGGGCCTGCCGGTGCCTCCTCGTGATGGGAGCCGCGCCCGCGCTGACAGCCGAACTCGACCGGGCGGAGGTAGCGGTCGTCACACTGGCCGCCGACGCGGTACCGCGCCCGGCGGCCGCCTCGGGTGATGACCTCCCGGACGGCAAAACCGCTTGTCGCGGCGGAACGGGGAGACCGTAGGCTGTAACTGTGCGCCCCGAGGAGGGGGCGGCAAGCGCGATGAGGAGCCCCACGATGACAGATGCCGTGCGCCCGTCGAACCTGGACCCGAAGATCGCGTCCCGGCTCAAGAGGGACGCCAATGGCCTGGTCCCCGCCGTCGCCCAGCAGTACGACACCGGCGAGGTCCTGATGGTCGGCTGGATGGACGACGAGGCGCTGCACCGCACGCTGACCACGGGCCGGTGCACCTACTGGTCGCGCAGCCGCCAGGAGTACTGGGTCAAGGGCGACACCTCCGGGCACCAGCAGTGGGTCAAGTCGGTGGCCCTCGACTGCGACGGCGACACGATCCTCGTCAAGGTGGACCAGGTCGGCGCCGCCTGCCACACCGGCGACCGCACGTGCTTCGACGCGGACGTCCTCGACAGCGTGACCGGCGAGCGGCCGGACGCAGCCGCCGTCTCGTGACTCCCAAGCGCGAGTACGCCTTCGCGCTGCTGGCCGGCGCCGCCGGCGCCGGGCTGGTCATCCTGGCGGTCAGGCAGCAGTGGGCGCAGGCGGTCTTCACCCCGCCGAAGCCGCTGACCCCGCAGGTGGTCGACGTGTCCGGCAGCGACCTCGTGCCGCTGGCCGGCGCGCTCGCCCTCGCCGCCCTGGCGGGGCTGGCCGCCGTGATCGCCACCAGGGGAGTGCTCAGGCGGGCGGCCGGGCGTCCTGCTCGCGCTGTTCGGCGCGGGCGCGGGCGCCGCCGTCATGACCTCCGTCACCGCCGCGACCGTGGTCTCCGTGGCGGCGTCCAAGGTCGCCTCGCCCGAGTCCGCGGCCCTCTCGGGCACGTCGGCGGCTCGACGACGAGCGGCTCGACGGGCAGCGGGTCGTTCGTCGTCTCCGGATCCACCGGCCAGGCGATCATGACAGGCACGCCCTGGCACGTCGCGGTCCTCATCGGCGCGCTGCTGATCTTCGTCGCGGGCCTGGCCACGGCGCTGCGCGGCCCGGACTGGCCGGTGATGTCCGCCAGGTACGACGCCCCGGGAACCCGTGGTGCCAGCGGTGCCGGGCGGGTGCGTCGGCCAGCCCGGGGCCGCTGGACGCGGCGACGATGTGGGAGTCGCTGAACGCGGGCGAGGACCCGACCGAGGACGACCCAGCCGGGGACACTCCGGTCCCCGGCGGCACGGGCGGGCGGCACCCGGGTGCCGCCGAGGACGCCAGGGCGCAGTGAGCCGGCTGGCGCCACGTGAACGTAAGACCAATGCATAGCGAAGGCAAACTCCAGGGGGGCCGCAGGGAGCGCGTTCCAGCGAGCGGCTAGCATCGGTGGCGCAACATTTCCGATTTGAGGAGACGGGCGGAACCGCGGTGAGTGTGCTCGACGAGATCCTCGAAGGGGTACGCGCCGACTTGGCCGAGCGCCAGTCGCGCGTCTCGCTTGAGCAGCTGAAGGACGATGGCGAGAAAGGCGCCGTCGCCGCTCGACGCCCTGGCCGCGCTCAAGGTCCGAGGGCGTCAGCGTCATCGCCGAGGTCAAGCGGGCGAGCCCGTCGCGCGGCGCGATGGCCGCGATCGACGACCCGGCCGCGCTCGCGGGCGACTACGAGGCGGGCGGCGCGCGGGTGATCAGCGTGCTGACCGAGCAGCGCCGGTTCGGCGGGTCCCTGGAGGACCTGGCCTCGGTCCGGCGCGCCGTGCAGATCCCGGTGCTCCGCAAGGACTTCGTCGTCAGCTCCTACCAGCTCTGGGAGGCCCGGGCCTACGGCGCCGACCTGGTGCTGCTGATCGTCGCGGCGCTGGAGCAGTCCGCGCTCGTCTCGCTGGTGGAGCGCGCCCTGTCCATCGGCCTGCTGCCGCTCGTCGAGGTGCACGCCGACGAGGAGCTCGAGCGGGCGGTCGACGCCGGCGCCACGGTCATCGGGGTGAACGCGCGCAACCTGGCCACGCTTGAGAGTCGACCGGAGCATCTTCTCCCGGCTCGCGCCGCGCATCCCCGAGGGCATCGTGAAGATCGCCGAGTCCGGCGTCCGCGGCCCGCACGACCTCCTCGCGTACGCCGCCGCAGGCGCCGACGCCGTGCTCGTCGGTGAGTCCCTGGTCACGGAGAAGGACCCGCGCGCCGCCGTCGCCGACCTGGTGACCGCCGGATCCCACCCGGCCCTGCGCGGCGAGCGACCCTAGGCAATAGCGTGGCGGGCGTGAGTATCGCACCACCAGCAGAACCTGACATTTCCCCAGTTCCGGACGTCACCGGGCACTTCGGCGTCTACGGCGGCCTGTTCGCGCCGGAGTCGCTGATGGCGGCCATCGAGCAGCTCGCCAAGGAGTACGAGGCCGCGCGCACCGACCCGGAGTTCACGGCGGAGCTGAACGACCTGCTCAAGAACTACGCCGCCCGGCCCACCCTGGTCACCGAGGCGAAGCGGTTCGGCCGCGAGTTCGCGGGCGGCGCGACGATCCTGCTCAAGCGCGAGGACCTCGCGCACACCGGCTCCCACAAGATCAACAACGTGCTCGGCCAGGTGCTGCTCACCAAGCGGATGGGCAAGACGCGGGTGATCGCCGAGACCGGCGCCGGCCAGCACGGCGTGGCGACCGCGACCGCGTGCGCGCTGCTCGGCCTTGAGTGCGTGGTCTACATGGGCGAGGAGGACACCCGGCGCCAGGCGCTGAACGTGTCCCGGATGCGCATGCTCGGCGCGACCGTCGTCCCCGTCACCGCGGGCACGAAGACCCTGAAGGACGCCATGAACGAGGCGTTCCGCGACTGGGTCACCACCGTGGAGAACACCCACTACTGCATCGGCAGCGTCGGCGGCCCGCACCCGTTCCCGATGATGGTCCGCGACTTCCAGCGGGTCATCGGCGTCGAGGCGCGCGCAGCAGGTCCTGGAGCATGACGGGACGGCTCCCGGACGCGGTCGTCGCCTGCGTCGGCGGCGGCAGCAACGCGATCGGCGTCTTCCACGCCTTCATCC
Organism: uncultured Actinomycetota bacterium; assembly: GCA_963785645.1. Classification (GTDB taxonomy): domain Bacteria; phylum Actinomycetota; class Actinomycetes; order Streptosporangiales; family Streptosporangiaceae; genus Trebonia. Next base: position 298,431 of record CAWAWG010000005.1, on the reverse strand, counting down.
CCGACGAGGACGTGCGGCTCATCGGCTGCGAGGCCGGCGGCGACGGCGACGGCCGGCCCGAGCGGTCCGCCGCGACGCTGACCCTGGGCAGCCCCGGCGTCCTGCACGGCATGCGCACCTACGTGCTGCAGGACGAAGAGGGCCAGACCCTCGACACGCACTCGATCTCGGCCGGGCTCGACTACCCGGGCGTCGGCCCCGAGCACTCCTGGCTGAAGGACACCGGCCGCGCCGAGTACCGCAGCGTGAGCGACGCCGAGGCCATGGAGGGCTTCGCCGCCCTCTGCAAGACCGAGGGGATCATCCCCGCCCTGGAGTCCTCGCACGCGGTCGCCGGCGCCATGAAGCTCGGCCGCGAGCTCGGCCCGGACGCCCTGATCCTCGTCAACCTGTCCGGCCGCGGCGACAAGGACGTGGCCACCGCGTCCGCCTACTTCGGTGTGTGAGGGATAACAGCAGCATGAGCACCGTCAGCACCGCCTTCGAGAAGGCCGCCGCCGAAGACCGCGCCGCCCTCGTCGGCTACCTCCCGGCCGGCTTCCCCGACAAGCAGACCGCGATCAAGGCGGCCCTGGCGATGGTCGAGGCCGGCGCGGACGTCATCGAGGTCGGCCTGCCCTACTCCGACCCGCTGATGGACGGCCCGGTCATCGCCGACGCCGTCTACCAGGCGCTCAAGGGCGGCGCGAAGATCAAGGACGTCTTCGACACCGTGCAGGCCGTCGCCGACGCCGGCGCCGCCGCGCTGGTCATGACCTACTGGAACCCGGTCGACAAGTACGGCGCCGACGCGTTCTCCCGCGACCTCGCCAGCGCCGGCGGCGCGGGCCTGATCACCCCGGACCTGACCCCGGAGGAGGCCCAGCCCTGGCTTGCGGCGTCCGACGCCCACGACCTGGACCGGGTCTTCCTGGTCGCCCCGTCCTCGCCGCCGCAGCGCGTCGAGGCGATCACCAAGCTCTGCCGCGGCTTCGTCTACGCGGTCAGCCTGATGGGCATCACCGGCGCCAGGGACGCGGTCAGCTCGAGCGCGGCCGGCGTGGTCGCGCGCATCCGCGAGCACACCAGCCCTCCCGGCCGCCGTCGGCCTCGGCGTCTCCAACGGCGCCCAGGCCAGGCAGGTCGCCGGATTCGCCGACGGCGTGATCGTCGGCTCCGCCTTCGTCCGCCGGATCGCCGAGGCCGCCACCCCGGCCGACGCCGTCGCCGCCGTCCGCGACCTCACCGCCGACCTGGCCCAGGGCGTCCGCCGCGGATAACAGCAACAAGCGCGCGACGCACAACCAGCATTGCCGAGCTAGCGCCGGCCGCGATAGTGCGCCATGTCCAGCGCACGGCCGTGCTCAGTGAGAATTTCGCCACATCGGACCGAAATTCTTATACCGGGCGATATCGCGGGAAGCGCGGGTATCGCAACGGACCGCCGTAACGCGCCGATTACCAGCATCCGAGTTCCGCGGTGGCCAAGTGCTCCGTGAGATCGCCGGTTTCGGCGCGTTTTGGCTGGGTATCGCTCACCTACCGATCATCCCTGAGGCTCCCGCGTGCGGGAGCCTGGCGACGCATCGGTGCCCGGCGGCGCTGTCATCCACCTATTGCTCACGCGCCGCACGTGCACCAGATCCTTACAGACTGCCCACAAGCCGGCTCTGGTAAGGATTTCACCAGTCATGTAATCTCTATGTAACTTACGTGTAGCAGCAGGGCCAGCGTCGTCCCCACCGCAGCAAGCGCAGTTCAGCGGAGATATGACGACAGGAGTGTTGATGGTGCCTGCCGCAACGAGGGACCGAGATCTTTTCTGACTCCGGTCCGGGACCTGCCGGACGGCCAGAACAGGACGTCGCTCTACGACAGCCGGTTCGAACATGACGCCTGCGGCGTGGGCTTCGTCGCGGACCTGCGGGCCAGGGGCGGCCACGGTGTCGTGGCCAGCGCCCTGCGCGTTCTTTGCAATCTTGAGCACCGCGGCGCGGCGGGCGCCGACCCGGACACCGGCGACGGCGCCGGCATCCTCACGCAGCTTCCCGACGCGTTCTTCCGCGCGGTCACCGGGTTCGATCTGCCCGAGGCGGGCAGCTACGCCGCCGGCCTGGCCTTCCTGCCAACCGACGCCGCCGAACGGGAGCGTGCCTTCGCCCAGATCGCCGACCTCGCCGCCGACGAGGGCCTGACCGTCCTCGGCTGGCGCGACGTCCCGCGTCAACGACGGCCGCGTGCGGCCCGGGCGCGCGCGAGGCGCTGCCCCACCTCGCGCAGCTGTTCGTGGCGGGCGAGGCGGGCGAGAGCGGCCTCGTCCTCGACCGCATGGCCTTCTGCCTGCGCAAGCGGGCCGAGCACGAGGCCGGCGTCTACTTCGCGTCGCCTGTCCAGCCGGACGATCGTCTACAAGGGCATGCTGTCGGCGCCGCAGGTCGAGCCGTTCTTCCCCGACCTGTCCGACGAGCGCTACGAGTCCAGCCTCGCCCTGGTCCACTCCCGGTTCTCCACCAACACGTTCCCGTCCTGGCCGAGGTCGCACCCGTACCGCTACGTCGCGCACAACGGCGAGATCAACACCGTGCAGGGCAACCGGAACTGGATGCGCGCCCGCGAGGCGATGCTCGCCTCCCCGCTGATCCCGGCGTCCAAGTCGGGCAAGGGCATCGAGCGGCTGTTCCCGATCATCGACCCGGACGGCTCGGACTCCGGGTCGTTCGACGAGTGCCTTGAACTGCTCCACCTCGGCGGCCGGTCGCTGCCGCACGCGCTGCTCATGATGATCCCCGAGCCGTGGGAGAACCACGAGGAGATGGACGCCAAGCGCCGCGCCTTCTACCAGTTCCACGCGGCGCTGATGGAGCCGTGGGACGGCCCCGCGCTGATCGCGTTCACCGACGGCACCGTGATCGGCGCCGTGCTCGACCGCAACGGCCTGCGCCCCGGCCGGTACTGGGTCACCGCCGACGGCCTGGTCATCCTCGCCTCCGAGGTCGGCGTGCTCGACATCGAGCCCGCCCGCGTCGTGCGCCGCGGCCGCCTCCAGCCGGGCCGCATCTTCCTCGCCGACACCGCCGCCGGCCGGATCGTCGAGGACGAAGAGGTCAAGTCGGCCCTCGCCGCCGAGCACCCCTACCAGGACTGGCTGCACGCCGGCCTGGTGCACCTGGACGACCTGCCCGACCGTGAGCGGATCGTGCCCACCGCGGCGGACCTGCTGACCCGCCAGCGCACCTTCGGCTACACCGAAGAGGAACTGCGCGTCATCCTCGCCCCGATGGCCCGGGCCGGCGCGGAGCCGATCGGCTCGATGGGCACCGACACCCCGGTCGCCGTGCTCTCCGACCGGCCGCGGCTGGTCTTCGACTACTTCACCCAGCTGTTCGCGCAGGTCACCAACCCGCCGCTGGACGCGATCCGCGAGGAGCTCGTCACCTCGCTCGGCACCGACGTCGGCCCGGAGCAGAACCTGCTCGACCCCGGCCCGGCCTCCTGCCGCCAGGTGATGCTGCCGTTCCCGGTGATCGGCGAGCAGGACCTCGCCAAGCTCGTGCACATCAACGACGACGGGAACATGCCCGGCTTCGCCACGCACGTCGTCGACGGCCGGTTCGACCCGGCCGGCGGCGGCGACGGCCTGCGCGCCCGCCTCGCCGAGATCTGCGCCGAGGTCACCAGGCCATCGTCAGCGGCGCCCGGCTGATCGTCCTCTCCGACCGCGGTCGCCCGGCAGCACTGACAAGCTGATACCGATCCCGTCGCTGCTGCTGACCGGCGCGGTGCACCACCACCTGATCAAGGAGAAGACCCGGACCAGGGTCGGCCTGATCGTCGAGTCGGGCGACGCCCGCGAGTGCCACCACATCGCGCTGCTCGTCGGCTACGGCGCCGCCGCGGTCTGCCCGTACCTGGCGATCGAGACCGTCCGCGACCTCGCCGCCGCGGGCGAGCTGGTCAGCCCCGTCAGGGCAGGCCGTCACGCCGGACAAGGCCGAGAAGAACCTGATCAAGGCCCTCGGCAAGGGCCTGCTCAAGGTCATGTCGAAGATGGGCGTCTCCACCGTCGCCTCCTACACCGGCGCGCAGATCTTCGAGGCGATCGGCCTCGGCGAGGAGGTCATCGGCACCTGCTTCGCCGGCACCGCCTCGCGGCTCGTGCGGCGTCGGGTTCGACGTGCTGGCCGAGGAGGCCGCCCGCCGCGCGGCCGTCGCCGCGGGCGGGGCGCGGGCTCAGCCCACCGCCGGCTGGAGACCGGCGGGGAGTACCAGTGGCGGCGCGAGGGCGAGCCGCACCTGTTCAACCCGGAGACCGTGTTCAAGCTGCAGCACGCCACGCGCAGCCGCCGGTACGAGATCTTCAAGGAGTACACCGCGCTGATCGACGACCAGTCGGCGAAGCTGAAGACGCTGCGCGGCCTGCTCCGCATCAAGGGAATCGACGAGCGAGCGGAGTCAGCCGGATTCGTTCAGCGGATTCCGATCGACGAGGTGGAGCCGGTCGCGTCGATCGTGCGGCGGTTCGCCACCGGGGCGATGTCCTACGGGTCGATCTCCGCCGAGGCGCACGAGACCCTGGCCATCGCGATGAACCGGCTCGGCGGCCGGTCCAACACCGGCGAGGGCGGCGAGGACCCCGAGCGGTTCAGCCCCGACCCCAACGGCGACCTGCGGCGCTCCGCCGTCAAGCAGGTGGCCTCCGGCCGGTTCGGCGTGACGAGCGAGTACCTGGTCAACGCCGATGACCTGCAGATCAAGATGGCGCAGGGCGCCAAGCCGGGCGAGGGCGGCCAGCTGCCCGGGCACAAGGTGTACCCGTGGATCGCGAAGACCCGGTACTCCACGCCCGGCGTCGGCCTGATCTCGCCGCCGCCGCACCACGACATCTACTCGATCGAGGACCTGGCGCAGCTCATCCACGACCTGAAGAACGCCAACCCGGCCGCCCGGGTGCACGTCAAGCTGGTCGCCGAGGTGGGCGTCGGCACGGTCGCGGCGGGCGTCTCCAAGGCGCACGCCGACGTGGTGCTGATCTCCGGGCACGACGGCGGCACCGGCGCCGCCCCGCTGACCTCGCTCAAGCACGCGGGCGCGCCCTGGGAGCTCGGCCTCGCCGAGACCCAGCAGACGCTGCTGCTCAACAGGCTGCGCGACCGGATCGTCGTGCAGGTGGACGGCCAGCTCAAGACCGGCCGGGACGTGGTCATCGCCGCGCTGCTCGGCGCCGAGGAGTTCGGGTTCGCGTCCGCGCCGCTCGTCGTCTCCGGCTGCATCATGATGCGGGTCTGCCACCTGGACACCTGTCCCGTCGGCGTCGCCACGCAGAACCCCGAGCTGCGCAAGCGGTTCTCCGGCAAGCCGGAGTTCGTGGTCAACTTCTTCGAGTTCATCGCCGAGGAGGTCCGCGAGTACCTCGCCGCGCTCGGGCTGCGCTCGATCGAGGAGGCCGTCGGGCGGGTCGACCTGCTCGACACCGCGCTCGCCGTGTCGCACTGGAAGGCCGCCGGGCTCGACCTCACCCCGGTGCTGCACGCGCCGGAGGGCGCGTTCGACGGGTCCCGGCCCGCGATCGCTGCACCGGGTCACCGCGCAGGACCACGGCCTGGACCGGGCCCTCGACAACACGCTCATCCAGCTCGCCGAGGGCGCGCTCGAAGAGGGCCTCCCGGTCCGCCTTGAGCTGCCGATCCGCAACGTCAACCGGACCGTCGGCACCATGCTCGGCTACGAGGTGACCAGGCGGTGGGGCGGCGAGGGGCTGCCCGCCGACACGATCACGGTCGCGTTCACCGGCTCGCGCGGGCCAGTCGTTCGGCGCGTTCGTGCCGCGCGGCATCACGCTGCGGCTGACCGGCGACGCCAACGACTACCTCGGCAAGGGCCTGTCCGGCGGCCGGCTCGTCGTCGCGCCGTCCGCCCGACGTCGCCGTTCGAGGCGGAGACCCAGGTCGTCGCGGGCAACGTGATCGGCTACGGCGCGACGGGCGGCGAGATCTTCCTGCGCGGCCTGGTGGGCGAGCGGTTCTGCGTCCGCAACTCCGGCGCCCTGGCCGTCGCCGAGGGCGTCGGCGACCACGGCTGCGAGTACATGACCGGCGGCCGGGTGGTGATCCTCGGGCCGACCGGGCGGAACTTCGCGGCCGGCATGTCCGGCGGCATCGCCTACGTGCTCGACCTCAACCCGGCCCGGCTCAACCGGGAGATGGTCGACGTCGACCCGCTGGAAGAGGCCGACGTGGAGTTCCTCGCGCGAGGTCGTCTCCCGGCACCACGCCGAGACCGGCTCGGCGGTGGCCGCCAGGCTGCTCGCCGCCTGGGACTCCGCCGGCGGACCGGTTCACCAAGGTCATGCCGAAGGACTACAAGCGGGTCCTGCTCGCGGCGTCGGCCGCCGAGCGCGAGGGCCGGGACGTCAACGAGGCCGTCATGGCCGCGGCGCACGGGTAAGGATGGGGAGTAGCATCATGGGTGACCCCAAGGGATTCTTGAAGACTGCCCGCGAGACGCCGCGGCGGCGGCCGGTCGACGTCCGGCTCGACGGACTGGCGCGAGGTGTACGAGCCGTTCGCGAGCCGACCGGACCGAGCGGCAGGCGGCCCGCTGCATGGACTGCGGCATCCCGTTCTGCCACAACGGCTGCCCGCTCGGCAACCTCATCCCCGAGTGGAACGACCTGGTCTACCGGTCCGACTGGGCGGCCGCGGCCGACCGGCTGCACGCGACCAACAACTTCCCCGAGTTCACCGGGCGGCTGTGCCCCGCGCCCTGCGAGGCGGCCTGCGTGCTCGGCATCAACGCCGACCCGGTCACGATCAAGCAGGTCGAGGTCGAGATCATCGACCGGGCCTGGGCCGACGGCGGCGTCGTCCCCGTCGTCCCGCAGGCGCTGCACCGGGTTCACGGTCGCCGTCGTCGGGTCCGGCCCGGCCGGGCTCGCCGCGGCGCAGCAGCTGACCCGGGCCGGGCACCAGGTGACCGTCTTCGAGCGCGACGACGCCGTCGGCGGGCTGCTCCGCTACGGCATCCCCGAGTTCAAGATGGAAAAGCGGCACCTGGACCGGCGGCTCGCGCAGATGGAGGCGGAGGGCACCAGGTTCGTGACCGGCGTGCCGATCGAGTCGGCGGCGCAGCTCGACGGGCTTCTCCGCGGTCGTCCTCGCCGGCGGCGCGCGGGTCGCCCGCGACCTGCCGGTGCCGGGCCGCGAGCTGGCCGGCATCCACCAGGCGATGGAGTTCCTGCCGCTGGCCAACCGGCACGGCGCCGACTCGCCGGTCAGCGCCGCGGGCAAGCACGTCGTGATCATCGGCGGCGGCGACACCGGCGCGGACTGCCTCGGCACCTCGCACCGCCAGGGCGCCGCGTCGGTGACCCAGCTGGAGATCATGCCCCGGCCGCCGAAGACCCGGGCGGACAACCAGCCGTGGCCGACCTACCCGATGATCTACCGGGTCTCCTCCGCGCACGAGGAGGGCGGCGAGCGCGTCTACGCGGCCTCCACCGAGGAGTTCGTCGGCGACGCGAGCGGCGCGGTGCGGGCGCTGCGGCTGACCGAGGTGGCCTTCGAGGGCGGCCGGTTCGCCCCGGTGCCCGGCACCGCGCGGGAGATCCCGTGCGACCTGGCGCTGCTCGCGATGGGCTTCACCGGCGCGGAGAAGCCGGGCCTGCTCGCCGACCTCGGCGTCGACGTTCGACGCGCGGGGCAACGTGGCCCGCGACGCCTCCTACCAGACGTCGGTGCCCGGCGTGTTCGTGGCCGGCGACATGGGCCGCGGCCAGTCGCTGATCGTCTGGGCGATCGCCGAGGGCCGCAGCGCCGCGGCCTCCGTCGACCAGTACCTGCGCGCCCTGCCCGCCCGGACCTCCCGGTCGCGATCCCGCCAACGGCCCGGCCGCTGGTCTAGGTGGCGGAGATCGCGGTGGCGAGGGCCGGCCGCCGGCGCCCGCCGGCCGACCGAAGCGCGCGCGGGCAGGCCGGCGGGCCGGTGCGACGTCCGCGCGCGCGCCGCATAACGAGCGGGTGACATCTCCGCACCTAACGGGTGAATGCCGCACAATGATCCTTTTACTCGTGTTGGCTCGGGCTGGGGAGCGGCGGATGGCGCACGCTGCGGTACGCGCCGGCCGGCGCGGCCGGCGCGGGCGACGCCGCGGCGCGGATCGGCGGCGCCGCCTTGACCTGGCGACGACGCCGGGACGGCTGCGGCTGCTGCTCGGTCGGGCTGGTCCTGCTCAGCCTGGCCTGGGGCGCGCTCGCCGCCTTCACCGCCGTCCAGTACGAGTCGGCCGCCGTCTAGCGTGGTGAGTACCCGGGAGCCGCTGAGCCTGACGCGCAGCAGATCTACTCGCGGCTGTCCGACGCCAACGACGCCGCCGCGACGGCCTTCCTGACCGGCGGGCTCGAGCCCGCCGCCACCAGGCAGCGGTACCTGGCCGACATCACCGCGGCGAGCACCGGGATCGAGAACGCGACCGCCCGGGGCGATGACACCGGGAGCGGCGGCGCGGGACCTCGCCACGCTCGCCGCGTGACCTGCCAACGTATACGCCAGGAGATCGGCACCGCCGACGCCAACAACCGGCTCGGCCTGCCGCTCGGCGCCGCCTACCTGCGGGAAGCCTCCACGGCTGATGCACGGCACGCTGCTGCCGCGGGCGCCAGGACCTGTACGCCGCCGAGAACACCAGCCTGAGCGGCACCAGCGCCCAGGCGACCGGGTTCCCGCTCATCTGCGTCACCCTGGTCGTCGGCCTCGCCGTCGGCTACGTCCTGTACCGGGCATCGCGCTGGCTGCGCGGGCGCACCAACCGGGTGATCAACCTCGGGCTTGTCGCCGCCGGCGTCGCCCTGGTCGTCTCGCTGGTCTGGCTGGCCGCCGCCTACCTCGGAGCCAGGAGCGACCTGCTCGACGCGCGGGCCCGCGGCTCAGCGACGGTCGAGGCGGTCGCCCGGGTGGGCATCGTGGCGCAGGAGGCGCACGCCGACGAGAGCCTCACGCTGATCGACAACACCGGCGACGACAGCTACCAGGCGGACTACCTGGTGCAGCAGAAGGCCCTCGGGCCGGGGCCGGGCACGCTGCTCACCGCCGCGTTGACGGCCGCGCAGCGGCACCCCGGCGGCGCCATCGGTGACGGCCGCGGCCAGCGACGCGCAGGCCTGGTTCGCCGCGCACGCCAAGCTCCGCGTCCTCGACGACAACGGCCAGCACCCGGCGGCCGTCGACCTCGGCTCTCGGCACGGCATCCGGCGACGTCGGGACGTTGTTTACCAGGCTGTCGAACGACCTCGCCAGCGCGATCAACAGCGACCAGGCGGTCTTCGACTCCACCGCGCCGCTCTGCCTCAACCGCCTTTACCGGCCTCGAAGCGGGCGTGATCGCGGCGTCGCTGCTCATGGCCGCCGCCTGCGCCTGGGGCCTGAGCCGCCGCCTGGCGGAGTACCAGTGAACAGGGAGGCCAGACCAGTGAACAGCTCACGGCCGCGCACCACCGGGATGCCTGACGCGGACCCGGGCGGCCGCCCTCGCGCTGGCCGCGCGTGACCGCCGCGGCCGTCGCGGCGGGCTGCGCCGCCGCCCCGGCTGCGCATTCCGCCGCCGCCGGCGCGCACGCCACGGCGCCAGCCCCGCGGCCAAGGCCCGCACCGTGAGCAAGTCGCAGGCCGCCGCGACGGCCGCGGCCACGTGCAACCCGGATGCGTCAAGCCTCGCCCCCCTCGGTCCGCCCGAGGTGACCCCGGGCTCGGACATGGCCAGGATCCGTGCGCGCGGCTACCTGATCGCCGGCGTGGACCAGAGCACCTACCACTTCGGCTACCTGAACCCGCTCGACGGCCAGATCGAGGGGTTCGACATCGACATGGTCCGCGCGGTGGCTCAGGCGATCTTCGGCAACCCGGACAAGGTCGAGTTCAAGTCCATCTCGGACGCGCAGCGGATCCCCGCCCTCACCACCAGCGGCAGCGGCAGCGTCGACATCGTCGCGCACACGATGACGATCACCTGCCAGCGGCTGACGCAGGTCGACTTCTCCAGCGTCTACTTCGACGCCCACCAGCGGGTCCTCATCCCGGACAACTCAACGGCGACTAACGGCCTGGCCGACCTCGCCGGGCAGAAGGTGTGCGCGACCACGGGCTCCGATTCGGTAGCCACGATCGACAGCTATCCGGTCCGCCCGAGGATCACCGCCGTCCCGGTCCAGTTCTGGACCGACTGCCTGGTCCTCCTCCAGCAGGACCAGGTGGCGGCGATCTCCACCGACGACGCGATCTTGTACGGCCTCCAGGCCCAGGACCCGTTCACCAAGGTCGTGGGCCCCAGCCTGGAGGACGAACCCTACGGCCTCGCGATCTCCAAGCAGTACCCGGACTTCGTGCGGTTCGTGAACGCGGTGATCGCCAAGTACGAATCCGACGGCGACTGGGAGAAGAGCTACAAGCGCTGGGTCAATCCGGCCGGCGCGACGCCCCCACCCCCCAGTACGCGAGCTGACATTTCCCTGGCCTTCTTCGCTCCCTCGCCCTTTCGCCGGGATGGCGCGGGTCAGCTGCCACGCGCTTACAGTGCGTCACTGCCTCGCGCGCCCGTGATCAAGCGGCAACCGGTAACAGCGACAAGCGTCCGGCCCGGCTGCTGCCCGCGCTTTGCCCGGGCTCTGCCCGGCCAAAGCGCGGAATACTGCATACAAGGATCGGGTGAACACTTTGTGATCCCGGTCACGAGCGGCCCCGGATCGGCTAAGGTGGTATAGACCACCGGAAGGGGATTCACAGATGAGCCGGCGTGCGAAGATTGTCTGCACCCTCGGACCAGCGACTTCAAGCCAGGAGCAGATCACCGCGCTGATCGGGGCCGGCATGGATGTCGCGCGGCTCAATATGAGCCACGGGACCCAGGCTGGCCACCTTGAGGTTTACCGCCGTGTCCGGGCCGGGGCCGACGCGACCGGCCGCTCCGTCGGCATTCTCGCGGACCTCCAGGGGCCGAAGATCCGCCTCGGGGAATTCCCCGGCGGCCCGGTCCGCCTCAGTGCCGGTGACGATTTCATCATCACCACCGAGGACATCCCCGGTAACCAGCATGAGGCGTCCACCACCTACGAAGGCCTCGCCGACGACGTGCGGGCCGGTAACCGGATCCTCATCGACGACGGCAACGTCCAGCTCGACGTCACCAGCGTCAGCGGCCACCGTGTCTACCTGCGGGTAGTCGTCGGCGGGAAGATCTCCGACCACAAGGGCATCAACCTGCCAGGCATCAACGTCAGCGCACCCGCGCTGACCGAGAAGGACGAGGCCGACCTTCGCTGGGCCCTGGCCACCGGCGCGGACATCATCGCGATGTCCTTCGTCCGCAGCCCGGACGACGCGAGCCTGGCCCGCAAGATCATGACCGACCTGGGCCGTCCGGGCCTGCCGCTGATCGCCAAGGTCGAGAAGCCGGAGGCGGTCAACGTCCTGCCCGACATCGTGGACGCCTTCGACGGCATCATGGTCGCCCGCGGCGACCTTGGCGTCGAACTGCCGCTTGAGCAGGTGCCCACCGTGCAGACCCGGGCGATCAAGCTGGCCAGGGAACGGGCCCGGCCGGTCATCGTGGCGACCCAGATGCTCGAGTCGATGATCAACTCGCCGCGCCCGACCCGGGCCGAGGTCTCCGACGTGGCCGGCGCGGTCGCGGCCGGCGCGGACGCGGTGATGCTCTCCGCCGAGACCGGCGTCGGTGCCTACCCGATCGAGACGGTCGCCACCATGAGCAGGATCGTCGCGGTGGCCGAGGAGTCCTCGCTGCGCGCCGAGCATCACCTGTCCCGGATGCCCACCACTACCGGCGGGGCCATCGCGCGGGCCGCCGCCGAGGTCGCCGCGATCATCGGGGCCAAGGCGCTGGTCGCGTTCACCATGACCGGCGAGACCGCGCGCCGCATGGCCAGGTACCGGTCCCCGATCCCGCTGCTCGCGTTCACCACCGACCCGGCCATCAGGAGCCAGCTCGCCCTGACCTGGGGCGTCGAGACGTTCATCGTCCCCGAGGTACGGCACACCGACGACATGGTGCACGAGGTCGACTCGGCCCTTATCGCACTCAACCGCTGCGCCATCGGCGACAAGATCGTCATCGTGGCGGGCAGCCCGCCCGGCAGCCCGGGCAAGACCAACGCGCTGCGCGTGCACCGCATCGGCGACGCGATCAGCCTGCCCTACCCGTGACGTGAGGGCATAGGGGACAGCAACCACAGCGTGGCCTGAGATTCACCCCTGACTGTCGATGTCGTGTCTGTAGCGGTCTCTGCTCGCCTTGGGCCGGGGAGACCGTCAGCCGATGATGCGGGATACAAAGTGCCCCTCTGGGGCCTGAAGTATCCCGCATCATCTGTGTCGCCACTGGTGGTGACACCGTCCGGGCGGTGCGTCGCCCGCGAGCAGCACGGTGCCGGTTCCCGCCTGGCCGGGACATGCGGCGTCGGGCGGGGTCCTGCGGCTCGCCGCTGGCGTTTGCTCTCCGCCCGGTCGAGGAGAGCAGTAGCGGCCGGCCGTTCCTGCTGTCGAACGCCATGTACTATGCTCGTCTGTGTGCCAGCACGGTAGGCTGGTCTATTCGAATAATACGGATTTCCTGGAATAAGCTGGCCTGGGCTGGTTCTCGTCTTCCGTGCAACCGGCGCGCTGGGGTCGGCCCTGCGGTTCCGCCCGCAAAGAAAGCCCTTTGAAAAAGGAAAAAATGGCGTCCTGACCCCGGCGGACATAGGCTAATGTCCTGGCGAGCGGAATGTCGCCAGGCGGACAGGAGCGGGGATTCGGCTATGAGCACGTCGCGGGATGATTCGCCAGACACGAGAATGTGCACGACGTGTTCAACTGACTCCGCTGACCCTGTTCTCGCAGGTGAGGATGGCTACTGCCCGTCCTGCGGACGACGCGTTGTGACGGACAGGGACCATATGGACAGAGATCACATGGAAGAAGATCTCGGCCAGGTGGCCGGGGTCAGTGACCGCGGGCTGCGGCATTCGCGGAATGAGGACGCGATGCATTTCGCCGTCGCGGACACCGACACGGGGCCCGTTGCGGTGGCGATTGTCTGCGACGGCGTGTCCTCGGCGCCGCGCCCGGACGAGGCGTCGTGGACGGCGGTGAACGCCGGGATCACCTTGCTCGCCGAGGGAGCGGAGCGGGGCGATGACCCGGAGGCCATTTCCCTGGCGGCGGTCAAGGCCGCGGGACGGGCGCTGACGGAATTGGCGGGCCCGGGGGGAGCGCCGCCTCGACGTACGTGTCGGCGGTCGTCAGCCAGCAACAGATCACGGTCTGCTGGCTGGGCGACAGCCGTGCCTACTGGCTCTCCGCGAACGCGCCGGTGCCGGCCGGACCCAACGACACCATTGACATCACCGGTGGATCGAAGCGTGTGACCAGGGACGACTCGCTCGCCGAGGAGATTGTCGCGGCCGGACTCGCGACCATGGACGAGGCCATGGCCTCACCGCAGGCGCATGTGATCACCCGCTGGCTCGGCGCCGACCTGCCCGACCCCGAGGCGCACATCGAGCAGTTCACTCCGGCCGGACCAGGGGTGCTGCTGCTGTGCTCCGACGGGCTGTGGAACTACCGCCCCGAGGCAGCGGAGCTGGCTGCCATGGCCATGCCCGCCGCGCTGACCCGCCCGCTTGACGCCGCCGCTGACCTGGCCAAGTTCGCGCTCGACTCGGGGGGCCTCGACAACATCACGGTCGTCATCGTCCCGTTCCCGCCGCGGCCGGACGCTGTCCCCGTGTCCGCTGCTGGATAGAGTCCCGCTCTTTCATACGGCACCGGCACCGGGGAACCGGCCGGGGGGTTCCACCGCATCCTCGGGTCGGCCCCTTGACGAAGTCCGCGTGACATCCAGGGCCGCGCGGGCCGGAAAGATGAATTTTTGGTTAGGTGTGCGAGATAGTGCTGGCGTTCTCTTAGCGCCTGCTTAAAATGCGCTCGCACTAAGGTAAAAAGGAACTCCAGGTCGCGGATCGCGGCGGGGACAGCTGTTCTAGAGGCATCGCTGTGTTCTACAGGCATCGCAGGGGCCAGGGGCAGGGACGGGATGTCGGGTTCAGTGGTGGCGGCGCCAGCGGCCGGTCGGAGGGGCCGTGACGCCTGAAGAGACAGCGGCGCAGCGGGTGACCGCGGTGCTCGCGGAACGGGACGCCGTCCAAGCCAACCTCCTAGAGCTTGACGGCAGCTTCGCGAAGCAGGTTCTCGAGGGCGCGACGCTCACCGGGCTGACCCGAGACCGCTGGACGGCTGCGTCAGCGTCCCTCGCGACCCTATGGGAGACGTTCCTGGCCTACTCGGCCGTCGTCGACCGGATCGCCGAGATCGGCACCGGAAACAAACGCCCGGTGCGGAAAGACCTCCCCGAGCTCAACACGCTGCTTACCGGGGGCTGTGTCCAGCTGCCCGGCGCTCCCGTGCCGCTCGCCCGCAGGGACCTGGCGGCGGCCGCCCGCCCGCCGGTCACCATCGCCGCCGCGGTCGGCGCGATGCGCCGCGCGTTCGCCGAGGTGACCGAGGTGACCTCGGCCGTGGAGGCCGTCTGGACCGCCGTTGCCGTGCCGTTCGACGCGGTGACCGGCGAACTCGCCCGCGTCCGCCCGCTGGTCGGCGGCCTGGGCGCGGACATCCAGGCGGAGTTCCGCGACGCCGAGAACGCCCTGGCGGCAATGCGCGCCGCCGCCAACGCCGACCCGCTGGCCCGCTGGCAGCCGGCGCCCGGCGCGAAAACCGCCAGGGCCGCCGACGGCCGCGTCGACACCTCGGCCGCCGACCGGCTGCGCGAGCAGGTCGCGGCGCTCACCCCGCGGATCATCGAACTCGACCGGCTGCGGCAGCAGGCCCGCCGCCGGATCGATGACCTCGCGGCAGCCACCGCCGCCGCCCGGGTGGTCCGTCAGGACGCCCTCACCGCCCGGCGGGACGTCGCGGTGCGGATCACCGCGCTGCCGTCGCCCCCGCCCGCGATCTCCGACGCGCCGCTGGCGACCCTGGCCGCGCTGGCCGACGGCGGGCAGTGGAGCCGGCTGGCGGCAGAGCTTGACCGGTGCGAGACCGAGCTGGCCGCCGCGTCCGCGCAGACCGCCGACATGACCCAGACGGCGGCGGACGCGATCGGCAAGCGAGATGAGCTGCGCGGACTGCTGCGCGCTTACAAGGCGAAGGCCGCCCGCCTCGGGGCGGCGGAGGACCCCGACCTGGCCGCCCGGCATGAGCAGGCGCACGGCCTGCTGTGGACGGCACCGTGTGATCTCGCGGCGGCTGAGACGGCCGTGGCGGCCTACCAGCGCGCGATCCTCGAAGGAGAAGGACGGCGATGACCGCTGTGGCATGCACCCAGCCTGGGTGCGGCGGAACGATTCAAGACGGTTACTGCGACGTCTGCGGCCTGGCGCCGGCTCCTCCCCCGGTGGCGGCCGGCGGTGGGCCGGCCGGCTGGGCGTCGGGCCCGGGCGCGGGGAGCATCCGCTACGCCGGCGCCCCGTCGGCGAGCCCGGGAGCCGCCGGCCCCGGTGCCGCCGCCAGCGGTCCGGGCGGCGGCTCCGGGCCGAACGGACCCGGAGCGAGCGGATCCGGCTCGGCCGCGTTCAACTCCGGCTCGTTCGGATCGGCTCCGCTCGGATCGGCCGGTGGCTGGTCAACGGGCCTGGGCAGCGCGGGCAGCGGCAGCGGGCCGGGCACCCGCGGGTCACGGCCGGGCAGCGGCCGGTCGTCGCGGGGCAGGCTCGGCGCCGGGCTCGTCGTGGTGCCGCCGGTCCCGGCGCTCGACCCGTCGACCGCGATCCTCGCCAACCCGGTGGTTCCGGAGAACCGCCGGTACTGCGGCAACTGCGGACAGCTCGTCGGCCAGTCGCGCGACGGCAGGCCAGGCCTGACCGAAGGGTTCTGCTCCAACTGCCGCCACCGGTACTCCTTCACCCCCAAGCTGGTCCGCGGGGAACTCGTGGCCGGGCAGTACGAGGTGCTCGGCTGCCTCGCCCACGGCGGCCTCGGCTGGATCTACCTGGCCAAGGACCGTCACCTCAACGACAAGTGGGTGGTGCTGAAGGGCCTGCTCAACACCGGCGACGCCGACGCGCTGGCGGCCGCGGAAGCGGAGGGCCGGTTCCTCGCCCAGCTCGACCACCCGAACATCGTCCGCATCTACAACTTCGTCCAGCACGCGAGCCAGCGCGACGGTGAGACCGCCGGCTACATCGTGATGGACTACGTCGGCGGCAAGTCGCTGAAGCAGATCCGTCTCGACGCCCGCCAGCGCGGCGAGGCGGTGCCGCTCGCTCACGCGCTGGCCTACGCCCTGGAAATCCTGCCCGCGTTCGGCTACCTGCATGACCGGGGCCTCGTCTACTGCGACTTCAAGCCGGACAACATCATCCAGTCCGAGGAGCAGCTCAAGCTCATCGACATGGGCGGCGTCCGGTACATCAACGACGACGGCCCGATTTACGGCACGGTCGGTTACCAGGCACCGGAGATCGAGACCGAAGGGCCGTCACCGAGTTCCGACCTCTACACCGTCGGCCGGACCCTGGCGGTGCTCACCTTCGACTTCGCGGGCTTCCAGGGACAGAACAAGTTCCGGCTGCCGGACAACGAGCCGCTGCTCCTGCAGCAGGAGTCCTACGCCCGGCTGCTGCGCCGCGCCACGCACCGCCACCCGGCCCGCCGGTTCCAGTCCGCGGAGGAGATGGCCGAGCAGCTGACCGGCGTGCTCCGCGAGGTGCTCTCCACCGCGGACGGCCAGCCCAGGCCCGCCTTCTCCGGTCTGTTCAGCCCCGAGCTACGGGCCATCGGCACCGACCTGAGCCCGGCCCCCGCGCCCGGGAACGGCGCCGGAACCCAGAACGGGGCAGCGGCACCGAACGGCAACGGTACCCAGAACGGTAAGGGCACCGGGAACGGCGTCTTCGCCGTGAAACCGCCGCCGGCCGCCGAGGTGATCGCCGGGCTGCCCGCACCGCTTGCCGACGGCAGCGACCCAGCGGCCGGCTACCTGGCCACGCTGGCCGGCCTTGAGCCCGCCCAGCAGGCGCAGGCGCTGCTCGGCGCGGTCACCGGCGACGCGGGCGTCCCGCCGGGCGTCGCCGAGTCGACGGAGACCCGGCTGGCGCTCGTCCGCGCGCTCATCGGGACCGGCGACCTGCCCGCCGCGAAGGCGGCCCTGGCCGAGCTGTCATCGTCCGCTGCCAGCGACTGGCGGGTCGCCTGGTACAGCGGGCTCTGCGAGCTGGCGAGCGGCCAGCCCGACCGGGCGGGAGCGGCCTTCAGCGCCGTCTACGACGAGCTTCCCGGCGAGATCGCGCCGAAGCTCGCCCTCGCCTTCGCCGCCGAGGCATCCGGCGACCTGCCCGCTGCGCGGCACTACTTCCAGCTGGTGTGGACCGTCGACCGGTCGTACGTCAGCGCCGGATTCGGCACGGCCAGGGCCTATCTGGCCAGCGGCGACCGGATCAGCGCCATCGCCGCGGTCGCCGCCGTGCCGGAAACCTCCAGCCACCACGCCGCGGCGCAGGTCGCCGCCGTCCGCCTGCTCGTCGCGGGCGGGGCCGGACTGTCCGGAGCCGACCTGCACCAGGCCGACCAGCGCCTCGGCCGGCTGTCCCTCGACGAAAACGACCCGCGCCGGCATCAGCTCGCGGTGGAGATCCTGCGGGCCGCGCTCGACTGGGTGACGGCGCCGCCGGCCGCGCTCCATCCGGGCGGGACACCGGTTGGCCGGACACCGGGGAACGGGGCCCAGCCGGTGACCGAGCGGATCCTCGGCTGCGAGCCGAACGAGCGCGCGCTGCGCTTCGGACTAGAGCGGGGCTACCGCGCGCTCGCCACCCTGATCCCCGAACGGCGGGTCGAACTGGTGGACATGGCCAACAGCGTCCGCCCGCGGACTTGGATATGACACAGCCGTGGATATGAGGGAGACAGCGATGACGAGCCTGCCCGGATTCACCGTGGACATCGACCAGAACCCCTACCTGCCGGTTGGCGGGCGCGATGTCAGCGCGATCGTGACCGTGACCGCGGATGAGACCGGGGACGCGCCGGCATCCGGCGGCAGCACCGGGCTGCCGTCGAGCGCCGAGATCGTCATCGTGGACTGCTCCGGATCGATGGACTACCCGCCGACGAAGATCGCCGAGGCCCGGGCCGCGACGGCGGCCGCCATCGACGTGATCAAGGACGGCACGTCGTTCGCGATCGTCGCGGGCACCTCAACCGCCTGGCCCGTCTACCCAACCGACGGGTCGATGGCGATCGCCGGCGAGCGCACCCGGGCCGAGGCCAAGGCGGCGCTACGGCAGCTGCGGGCCAGCGGCGGTACCGCGATCGGCCAGTGGCTGCGGCTGGCGCACCAGATCTTCTCCTCCTCGCCGGCGACGCTGCGGCACGCCATCCTGCTCACCGACGGCAAGAACCAGCACGAGACGCCCGAGGCACTCGCCGCCGCGATCGACCTGTGCGAGGGGTTCTTCCGCTGCGACTGCCGCGGCGTGGGCACCGACTGGGAGGTCGCCGAGCTGCGCAAGATCTCCACCGCACTGCTCGGCACCGTCGACATCATCGTCGACCCGGCAGGCCTTGCCGCCGACTTCGAGGCGATGATGAGCGACGCGATGAGCAAGCAGCTGCCGGACGTGCTGCTGCGCGTGTGGACGCCGCAGCAGGCGACGCTGAAGTTCGTCAAGCAGGTCGCGCCCGCCATTGACGACCTCACGAGCCGCCGCCTTGCCTCGGGGGCGCAGGCCGGCGACTACCCGACCGGAGCCTGGGCGCCGGGGGAGAGCCGCGACTACCACGTGGCCGTCGCGGTGAACCCGGCGAACCTGGGGCAGGAGATGCTCGCCGCCCGGGTCAGCCTGGTGGCGAGCTCGGCGGAAGGGCAGCAGGTGCTCGGCCAGGGCCTGATCCGGGTGACCTGGACCGATGACGAGGCGCTGTCCACCAGGATCAACTCCAGAGTCGCGGGCTACACCGGGCAGGCGGAGCTGGCCTCGGCCATCGCCGACGGCCTGGAGGCGAGCAAGCGCGGGGACGAGGACATCGCCACGGCTCGGCTCGGCCGGGCCGTGGCGCTGGCGCACCAGGCGGGTAACGCCGAGACGGCCCGGCTGCTGGCCGGCGTGGTGGACGTACTCGACGAGGCCACCGGCACCGTCCGGCTGAAAAAGAAGGTAGACGCCGCCGCCGAGATGGCGCTGGACACGCGGTCAACGAAGACGGTCCGGGTTAGGAAGGGGTAGCACGGTGGCGACCTGCCCGTCGGGACACCAGTCGGTCAGCGACGACTTCTGCGACGTGTGCGGCGTCCTGATCGCCGCCGCGCCGAGCCTCCCCCTGGAGCCGGCGCCTGGGTGCGTTTATCCTGTCCCCGGCCCTGGTCCCGGCACGGGCGGCATGACCGTGGGCGGCGTCCCGCTCGCGTCGGCTGAGCCCTGCCCGCGCTGCGGGGTCGCGCGGGCCGGTCAGTTCTGCGAGTCGTGCGGTTACGACTTCACCGCCGTCGGCCAGGACACGTTCGGCCCCAGTGCGTCCGGCCCCGGCGCGGACCCGTCGGCACCGCCGCCCCCGGTGCCGCAGTCGTGGGGGCCGCTGCCGGCGCCGCCTGCTACCGGGCCGGCCACCGCGACGCCGCCGAGCGCACCCGTCCATTCCGCCGCCGTGGCCGACGCGGAATGGACCGCCGTGGTGAGCGCCGACCGCGCCTACTACGACAGCATTCAGGCGGCAGGCGGCCCGGACGCGGCGGCCATCGGGTTCCCCGCCTACTGCCCGCAGCGGCTGTTCAAGCTCACAGGGGCCGAGATGCGGATCGGGCGGCACAGCACGTCGAGCGGCATCGACCCGGAGATCGACCTGTCCGTCCCGCCAGCCGATCCCGGCATCTCGCGCCTGCACGCGGTGCTGCTCAAGGCGCCGGACGGCACCTGGTCCGTCATCGACCCCGGCTCTGCGAACGGGACCGTGGTCAACGGCACCGAGATCCCGTCTGGCCAGGCCGTACCGCTGCACGACGGCGACCGGATCCACCTGGGCGCCTGGACCGCACTGCGACTGGTTCGCGGGTCCTCGCCGGCCCCAGGTGAACACTCACCGACGAACAGGTGAATGTATTCCTCATCCATCCAGCTCGCGCTACCGCGGGAGCGGGCAGCCGGTAAGAATCACCTCGGAACCCGGATTATTCGGCTGACATGCGTGAGTGAGGAGTCCCTAGGGTGGCGGGGACGGGGAGAGGACCACGCGGTTTCCGGCTGCGGAGAGCCGCGCTGTCCATGACGATCAGGCCAGTGCTCATCAGGGCCGCGCCCGGCTGCGTCGCCTACAACGGGATCAGCTACCTGGCCCCCGCGCTAGCAGGCCACCTCGGCTACGCGAGCCTGGCGAACGAGGCCGGCCAGTACACGCTGCCGAGCGCCGCGGCCATCCAGGCGTCGGTCGCCAGCTTCGTCTCCCTCACGCCGCCCAGCGAGACCATCTCGATCATCGACGGCCCGGCCGCCACCGGCTACCCGATCGTCAACTACGAGTACGCCGTGGTCAAGTCCGATCAGCCCGACGCCGTCAAGGCCAGCGAGATCAAGGCCTTCCTGCGCTGGGTCATCACCACGGGAAACGAGGCCGCCTACGTGGATACCGTCGGCTTCCAGCCGCTGCCCAAGGCCCTGGTGACGCTGGGCGAGCAGCAGATCGCGGAGATCGGCGGATGACCGCCACGCTGCCCGCGCCGGCCAGTCGCCCCGCCGCGCACCGGGCCGCCCCCCGCCCCGTCCGCCTGGTGAGCCGGGTTCCCGGTCGGCGCGGCCGCCCCCTGGCCACTCCCACCGCGCTGCGCGCCCTGCTGGCGGGCCTCGTCCTGC
Source organism: uncultured Actinomycetota bacterium (assembly GCA_963785645.1). Classification (GTDB taxonomy): domain Bacteria; phylum Actinomycetota; class Actinomycetes; order Streptosporangiales; family Streptosporangiaceae; genus Trebonia. The sequence goes on along the minus strand of CAWAWG010000005.1, from coordinate 277,567 downwards.
TGTCGCTCGCCTGGGGCGCGTTCGGCGGCTGGGTGGCCGTCAAGCACTCCTCGGCCGCCGACTCCCTCGCCACCACGGACGAGCGGCTCAGCCTTTCCGCGCGGCACCTGTACCAGTCGATCGCGGACGCCGACGCGACGATCACCGCGGCGTTCCTCGCCAGCTCCCAGTCGGCCCTTCCCCCGCTGCAGCGGTACAACCTTGACCTGGCGACCGCCACCAGCGACCTGTCCGGGCTGCAGGCGGCGGTCGGCCCGGCCGGGGGAGCCCAGAACGGGGGCAGCGGCCACCCGGCGGGCACCGCCCTGGCCGCGCTGAGCAGCGGGCTGCCCGCCTACAGCGGCCATGCTGCCGAGGCGGAGGCCGAGTACGCCATGGGCTTCCCGCTGACGGGCGGCTCGTTCCTCCAGGTCGCCTCGGAAAAGGCGCACCTGGTGCTGCTGCCCGCCGCGAACACCGTCTACACCCAGGAGAACGCCGCCCTCAACGCGTCGAGCGACCAGGCCACCGAGCCGTGGACCGTGATCGCCGCCATCGCGGCGGCGCTGATCACCGCGTACGCCCTGTACCGGACGCAGCGATGGCTGACCAGGCGCACCAACCGGGTGCTCAGCCCCGGGCTGGTGATCGCCTCGCTGCTGCTTGTCATCAGCGCCGTCTGGCTCGCGGCCGGATACCTCACGGCGCGCTCGGACCTGGACGGCGGCATCGCGCACGGCTCAGCCCCGGTGCAGAAACTCGCGCTCGCCAGCATCGACGTCCAGCAGATCCGCGGGGACTCGGTACTCAACGTCATCTCCCGCAGCGGCACCACCTCCTTCAAGACCGACTACCTCAAGACAAGCAGTGAGGTCGGCCCGGGGAACGGCAGCCTGCTCGGTGCCGCGGCCGCGGCTCAGCCGGGCAGTGCTCAGCAAAACAGCGGCCAGCAGGCCGGCGGGCAGGGCACCGCCCTCGTGGCGACCGCCGAACGGGACGCGGCCGCCTGGTACGCGGCCAACAACCGGGTCTACCTGCTCGACACCAGGGCCGACTACGCCGGAGAGCGGGACCTGGTCGTCGGCGCCACCGCGGGCAACACGCTCACCGGCTACAACGCCCTCGAACTGGACCTCACCGACGCCATCGCCGCTGACCAGGCAGTCTTCGACTCCGCCGCCGCCAAGGGAGCCAGCGACCTGGACCCGCTGGCGGGCGTGGTGATCGCCGCGTCCCTGCTGATGGCGGCGGGCTCCGCCTGGGCCGTCAGCCGGCGGCTCGCGGAATACCGCTAAGCTCCCTTTGCTATCACGTACGCGGCAACGCGTAGAAGCCGCACAATTGGAAGACGAGGATAGCGTCACAGCTGCCTGAGGAGGGAGGGACGGTGGCCGGGGAGTCCCCAGCGCAGAAGTCACCAGAAGAAGCGATACCCCGTCCCGCCCGCGGCGCACCCGACGGACGAGCCGACGGATGGGCCGACGGAAGGGCCAGCACGCCCGTCAGGCGGCCAGGCGGCCCGCTGACCGGGCTCGCCCCGGGGGTCCGGGTGGCCGGGTACGTGCTTGAGCGACTGGTCGGCGTCGGCGGGATGGCCGCGGTGTACCAGGCGCGCGACGAACGGCTGGGCCGGGTCGTGGCGCTCAAGCTGCTGGCCGGCGACGAGGCGGTCAGGACGCGGTTCGTCCGTGAGGCCCGCGCCGTCGCGGCGGTCGACCACCCGCACATCATCCCGGTGTACGAGGCCGGCGATGCCGACGGCCTGCAGTTCATCGCGATGCGTTTCGTGGCGGGCGACACCCTCCAGGGGATAATCGGCGCGAACGGCGCGCTGTCGCCGCGCCGCGCGGCGGCGATCATCTCCCCGGTCGCCTCCGCCCTGGACGCCGCGCACGCCGCCGGCCTGGTGCACCGGGACGTCAAGCCCGGCAACATCCTCGTCGACTCCCGGCGCGGCGGCCCGGAGCACGCCTACCTGACTGACTTCGGCATCGCCCGGGCGATGCTGTCGGCGGGCACGCTGACCGCCGCCGGCCAGTTCCTCGGCACCCCCGACTACGCCGCCCCCGAGCAGGTCAACGGCCAGCCCGTCGACGGCCGGGCCGACCAGTACGCACTCGCCTGCGTGGCGTTCGAGGTACTCAGCGGCACCGTCCCGTTCAAGCGGGAACTGCCGATCGCGGTGCTGTACGCGCACCTGTCGGCGGTGCCGCCGCTGCTGAACTCCATCCGCCAGGACCTGCCCACCGCCGCCGGCGAGGTCCTCGTCAAGGGCATGGCCAAGTCTCCCGACGACCGCTACCCCACCTGCGCCGACTTCGCCGACGCGCTCCGCGAGGCCCTCGGACTCGACCCCTACGACCCGTCCCGCGCGTTCCCCACCCCGACCCTGCCGATGAGCATGCTCGGCCAGGTCCAGCGGCCCGTGCCCCCGCAGACACCGCCCGTCCCCGCTAGCTGGACGGCGGTGGTCACCGCGGACCGCGACTACTACGATCACATCCAGGCGGTCAACGACTCCGACAGCGACTCGATCTGCTTCCCCGGCGACCTGCCGGAACGCCGCATCCCGCTGCTCGGTGACGAGGTTCTCATCGGCCGCCGCAGCCAGTCCAGGGGCATCGAGCCGGCCATCGACCTGGGCGATCCGCGGGACCCGGGAGTCTCCCGCCTGCACGCCAAGCTGGTCCCGGCCCCCGACGGCACCTGGAAGCTCGTCCACCTGAGCACGGCCAACAGCACCACCGTCAACGGCCGCGACGTCCCCTCAGGCGACTCCGTCCCCCTCCGCCCCGGCGACCGCATCCACCTGGGCGCCTGGACCAAGATCACCATCACCCGCGGCTAACACCGCCCCCGCCAACCCCGGGGCAGCCGCACCCCGCCCAAGATCAACCGCACAAAGCCGGTAATCCCGAACGGAAGCGCGGTTCCCGTTCCGCCCAAACGGCCTTGCTTCAGCCGCCAGCCCGCCGTCCGGCTGGATTCCGCGACACGTTAACTCAGCTCGCTCCCGGCTGCCGGCATCGATGCCAGCCGTCCCGGCCGCACCGGACAGCCCGCTGCCGGGCCCCTCGTCCTATGAGGGGGCTAGGTCAGGGTCTGCGACGCGTCCGCCCGCGATGCCCTGGCGGACATATGGGGCTCGTGCCTAAATGCCCCGTGCGGGCAAGGCGCTTGCGGGCGTCCCGGAATGTAGCGGATGTTTTTGTACATCGGGTGTGCAAAAACATCCACTGCGATGCCCGTGCGGTGCTGACCTCGGCACTAATCATGGCTGTAACCGCGACCGGGCTTACCGGCCGGCCAGGTCATTCGGATCCGGGCCCTCGGCCGCCGGCATGACGGCCAGCACCCGGCGCCTGGCCAGGCGGCCGGATACCCGGTAGCCGGCGATCATGATGCCGACGATGACGATCGTCTCGGCCGTGCCCTCGGCCCAGGTGGCGGCGCTGGCCTGCTTGGCCGGGAGCTTCGGCAGCTTCTTGGCCGGCCCGCTCTGGTAGACCGACGGCTGAGCCTGGTACGCCTGGTTGCGCGCCGAGCCGTGCAGGAACGGGGCCACGAAGAGCACCGTCATTCCCAGCAGCAGTTCCACGGCGATCACGGCGGGGAACCGCCGGACGAGGATCGTCTGCAGGGCCCGCCGGTCGCCCGCGGCGCGCAGCGCCTCGATGCGGGGGTGCAGGAAGAACTGGTTGGCCAGGCCGAGCAGCAGCAAGACGCCGAAAATGATGATCTTCACCCCGAGCGTCCGGCCGTACATGGTGGTGAACAGCTGCTCCGGACCGTCGACGTGTTCCCAGTAGAGGAAGAGGCCGCTCAACGCGATCGCGGCGACGCAGCTCATCGCCAGCACCGAGAAGCGGCGGATCAGGACCGCCCAGAAGTCGCCCCGGTCGGACGGCTGCACCGCCCCGGGCAGGGCGAGCAGCAGCAGCCCCGCGAGCCCGCCGATCCAGATCGCCCCGCCGAACAGGTGCATCATCCAGACCACGGTCTCGATGACCGTCTTGCCCCAGTCGCCGCCCGAGTCGTCGGGGAACTTGGTCACGGCCAGCGACACCGCGCCCGCCGCGAGCCCGGCGCCGAGCAGCCAGTTCCGCGCCCGGCTGGCGGCCACCGCACCGAACGCCAGCGGCGCGATCAGCGCCGCGCCGGCCAGCGAGAAGGTGATCTCAAGCCCGGAGTACAGGCCGGCCACGGTGCCGTCGTACAGCGAATCCCAGGCCGCCGCGTAGTCGTATCCCCCCGTCTGCGACGCGCTCTGTGCGAGTTCGGTCAGCACCGCGGGCACGGCCAGCACGCCGAGCACCGCCGCGACACCGCCCAGGCGCATCGTGACGTGCGCCAGGGTGCCCGGTGAGGCCCGCCGCGCGGGTGCGCCCGCCCCGGCCAGGGAGAGCACCGTCAGTCCGACGAACCCCATGAGCGTGATCCACGTCGTCCAGGCGACGGCCGAATCCACCCACGGCCCGAGCGGTGTCGACGGCGGCCCGCCACTGGCGACCGAGTAGGCGGCGAGGACCGTATTGGGCATGCGTGCAACCTCCGACTGAAGTAACGAGTCCAGCGGAGTTAGGTTAGGCTTACCTAAGTTTTACAGTCAATGTGTCACATTTCACCGTTTAGCCCGCAATCTCCAACAGTCCGGTTCCCGTATGTGTCATCCAATCCGCTCAAGGCCAGCCCCCGGCCCCGCCCGTCTAGGTCAAGTCCCGCCCGGACGTGCCGCCCGGACGTGCCGACCTGTTGTGTCAACCCGGCAAACAAGGCGATCGAGATAACAGCAAGAAGCGCATGTCGCGACAACCGCCAGCCGCCGATCAGCACTTCGGCCCGACAGTCACGTCAAGCACCGCACAGCGGGATAATTCTGGTCATGAAGACAATGAGTCTGGCTGCCGCTAAGTCGCAGTTTTCTGCCCTAGTGGACGACGCGGTTACGACGCACGAGCAGGTCACGGTGACGCGTAGCGGCGAACCCGCTGTTGTCATCCTGGCTGTTGACGATTACGAATCTCTTCTCGAAACGCTTGCGCTTCTGCAGGATCCGGCTGACCGTGCGGAGTTCGAGCAGGCACGCTTCTGGACGGCGCCGATCGATACGCCTGTGAGCGCGGCCACCTCGCGGTCGATCAATCCTTGTTTGGATAGCCGAAGCGCCCGGTCCACTGTCGCTCTCGGATGCATAGCGCCACAATAAGTAGCACCACCGACATTCTCGTCAGCAGTAAAGCCCAAGAAGCGCAAGCTGGAAACTAGTTCCCGAGTGTCGCCAGGAACCAGGACAACGGGATCGCACAAGCACACGGCTGTGGCTGACTAAAGAAGGACGCCGCGCACCACGCGTGGGGGTCCGCGGTGTCCTTAATGTCGCGATACATCAGATGAGTGCCCCGAGTGGGATTCGAACCCACACTGTGCGGGTTTTGAATCCGCTCCCTGCTGCCTGTTGGGGTACCGGGGCAGGCCAGCCTCGTCCTCGAACGAGGACGGTGCTCACTGACAATCTACAGCTTCCCGGTAGTCTCTACGACGTGAGCCAGAATGCGTTGCGAGTCGTGATCGCTGAGGATGAGGCGCTGATCCGCCTGGACCTCAAGGAAATGCTCGAAGAGGAGGGCTACTCGGTCGTCGCCGAGGCGGCCGATGGTGAGACCGCGGTCGAGAAGGTCACCGCCCTGAGGCCCGATCTCGCCATCTTGGACGTGAAGATGCCGGTCCTCGACGGGATCTCCGCCGCCGAGCGTATCGCGGCGGACCGGATCGCCCCGGTGGTGATCCTCACGGCCTTCTCGCAGCGGGAGCTTGTCGAGCGCGCCAGGGACGCAGGAGCCATGGCCTACCTTGTGAAACCGTTCACGAAGGCGGACCTGGTGCCCGCCATCGAGATGGCCGTCAGCCGGTACAACGAGATCAGGGCCCTGGACGATGAGGTCAACACGCTCAAGGACCGCCTCGAGGTCCGCAAGCTGCTCGACCGGGCCAAGGGCCTGCTCCAGTCCGAGCACGGCATGACCGAGCCGCAGGCGTTCCGCTGGATCCAGAAGACCTCGATGGACCGCCGCCTGACGATGCGCAAGGTAGCCGAGGCCGTGATCGAGGGCACCCTGAACGCGACCGAGCCCAAGCCCCCCCAGACCGAGTCCGAGTAGACCCCCGCGTAGGGCCACTTAGCGTCGGGCATATCCCCATCAACCGGGCGCCAGAGCTGCGCTAAGTGGCCCTAAGCCGATCCGCCGTACGCGGGCGGTTTCCGCCATCGCGCCGTTGCTAGCGGCCAGTCCCGATAAAGACCCAGCCCGCTGTCTGCCAGAGCCGGACAGCGGGTTCTGGGCTGTCCCCGGGGGGCCGCTGTTTGCCGTGCGCCCGATGTGGTGGCGCTTTTCGCCGTCGGGTGCGGCGTAAAGGGATTCGGGCCGCGTCGGTCCGCCGGAGGCGGACATCGGGGGTACGGGAGGGCGTGTCCCGGGGGCGGCTGTTTGCGGCGTGCGCGGTGCGGTGGCGGTTTTGCCGTTGGGGTCTGGTGAGGGTGACCGGGCCGCGTCGGTCCGCCGGAGGCGGACGTCGGGGGGTACGGGGGGTCGTCCCCCCGGGAGACAGCTCTTTTCGCGTGCCCGATAAGATGGCGGTTTTGCCGTTGGGGTCTGGTGAGGGTGACCGGGCCGCGTCGGTCCGCCGGAGGCGGACATCGGGGGGTACGGGGGGTCGTCCCCCCGGGAGACAGCTCTTTTCGCGTGCCCGATAAGATGGCGGTTTTTGCCATCGGGCACGCGAAAAGAGGGACCCGGGGACCCGTTGGTACCGTGCCCGCCTTCCCCGGGCTGACACGTTCTCTACTTGGACCCCCGGGTCCGCTGTCGTTACGTTAGCGACATCGGGTCCCAACAGCAAAGCAGAGTTCGGCGGATCGACCGCGGCGGGTTCCCTGCTGATTCCGTGGCGTTTACCCAAGTAGTAACCGTTTGCCGGCTCGCGGACCCGGTGCGGCCACGGCAGGTTCGCTCGACGGCTGCGAACTGGGCAATTCGCCGCCCGGGGGCGGGCGAAGCCTTGTCAGCAGGCGGTTCAGCAGCGGACTGGGGCCGGCGGTCCCCATAGATAACAATCTCATAGCATCGGCGTGTCGCGTCTCGGCCGACGGACTGCCGGCGACGCCGTGACGGCGGGAGCGAATGAGTGAAACGGCACCTCAGCCCGCCCGGTTGTGCACGTTCTCATGACCGTAGATGCGTCATCGGGGAAGACCGAGCCAGTATGCGGTAATACGTGACAATCACGTTGTTTGCGTTCACAATCACTTCTTAGGCATGCGCATGCTGGCCGGCCTCCGGGGCCCCATCGAGGTCGGCCAACAGGACCCAGTGAAGGCAACACCCAACGAAGGGAAAGCCCTCCATGCGCACGAAGATGAAAACCTGGTGGGCGAAGAAGCCGCCCATCAGGACCGGAGCCGGCATCTCGATCCTGGCCGCCGCGTCCGCTGTCGCGGTGGCGGCCATGGCGCCGGCCGCGACCGCCGAACCGTCGACGGTACAGGCAAAGGCCGCGGGGAACGGCGGCCTGAGTATCACCAAGGCGTCCTTCGGCAGCACCACCGAGCCGTATACGGGCAAGTTGACGCCGACCTACCGCTACACGTTGACCAATGCCAGCGGCATGACGGTTCAGCTGCTGTCCTACGGCGCCATCACCCAGGCGATCGACGTGCCGGCCAAGAACGGCACGTCCGCGGACGTGGTGCTCGGTTTCAAGACACTGCAGGACTACGTGGAATACGACAGTCCGCCGGTGACCGCCAACGGCGGACCGTACTTCGGTGAGACGGTCGGCCGTTACGCCAACCGGATCGCCAAGGGCACCTTCCAGCTGAACGGCCAGGCCTACACGCTGCCGGTCAACAACGGCGTGAACTCACTGCACGGCGGCCTGATCGGGTTCGGCAGTCACATCTGGTCCCAGGTTGGCAGCCTGATCCAGACCAGCAACGAGGTCGGCGTCACGCTCGAACTCGTCAGCCCGAACGGCGACGCCGCCGGCTCGGCCGGCAGCCCCGGGTGCGCGAACGGCTGCACCGGCTACCCGGCGGAGCTGACCGTCGACGTCACCTTCACGCTGAACAACCAGGGCCAGTACGGCATCAGCTACAAGGCGCACAACGACGATTCCACGCTGAGCACGGTCGTGAACCTGACCAACCACAGCTACTTCAACCTCGCGGGCGAGAACTCGCCGGCCGGCTCCGCCTACAGCCAGGAAGTGCAGATCAACGCGAAAAACTACTCGCCGACCGACACCACCCAGATCCCGCTGCCCGGCCTGCCGGACGGGGTCCCGGTCGCGGGCACGCCGTTCGACTTCACCACCCCGCACACCATCGGTTCGCGGATCGACGACGTGAGCGCGCCGGACAACGTGCCCGCGAGCGATGCCTCGCTGACCAACGGCGAGAGCCAGCTGCTCATCGCCCAGGGCTACGACCACAACTGGATTCTCAACAAGCAGACCACGGCCACGACCGGTCCGGACGGACTCAACCTGGCCGCCCGCGCCTGGGATCCGGGCAGCGGCCGTGAGCTGACCGTCTGGACCGACCAGCCGGGCGTCCAGTTCTACAGCGGCAACTTCCTCACCGGCACGCTCACCGGCATCTCCGGCGACACCTACCGTCAGGGCGCCGGCTACACCTTCGAGACCCAGCACTTCCCCGACTCGCCGAACGAGCCGTCGTTCCCGTCGACGGTCCTCGGCCCGAATGACACCTTCAGCACATCGACAGTCTTCGCCTTCTCCTCCTAAGCAAAAGACACGACGGTGCCCCGGCAGACAAGCGTCCGCCGGGGCACCGCCATCCGGTCATAGACTGCTGAGGGTGACGGATACGCTGCTGCTTCTCGACGGACACTCGCTTGCCTACCGGGCGTTCTTCGCCCTGCCGGTGGAGAACTTCGCCACCACGACGGGCCAGCCCACCAACGCCGTCTACGGTTTCACCGCGATGCTCATCAACGTGCTGCGCGACGAGAAGCCGAGCCGGGTCGCCGTCGCCTTCGACCGCAGCGAGCCGACCTTCCGCCACGAGCAGTACGTCGAGTACAAGGCCGGCCGCACCAAGGCCCCCGACGAGTTCCGCAGCCAGGTCAGCCTGATCTTCGAGGTACTCGACGCCCTCGGCATCCGTCACCTGTCCGCCCCGGGCTACGAGGCCGACGACATCATCGCCACCCTGGCGACCCGGGCCGAGGCGGAAGGCTGCAACGTCCTCATCGTCACCGGCGACCGCGACACGTTCCAGCTGGTCTCCGACTCCACGACCGTCCTGTACAACAGCCGCGGCGTCTCGGACATGAAGCGCTACGATCCCGCGGGCCTACAGGAAAAGTACGGCCTGACTCCGGCCCAGTACCCGGACTTCGCCGCGCTGCGCGGCGACCCGAGCGACAACCTTCCGTCCATCCCGGGTGTCGGCGAGAAGACCGCGACGAAATGGATCGTCGAGTACGGGTCGCTTGAGAACCTCGTCAACCGGGTCGACGAGGTCAAGGGCAAGGCGGGTGACGCGCTGCGCGAGCACCTGGGCAACGTCCTGCGCAACCGCCAGCTGACCACCCTCCTGCGCGACCTGCCGGCCGAGATCGTCGGCGCGAGCCCGGACGAGCTCGTTCCCGCGCCGTGGAGCCGCGAGACGATCCACCAGCTCTTCGACACCCTCCAGTTCCGCGTGCTGCGCGACCGGCTGTACGCGACCTTCCCCGAGGGCCTGCCCGGCGCGGCCAGGTCCGCGGCGCCCGGCAGCGCCGGGGCCAGCGCCGAGGGCGGCAGCGGGATATTCGAGGTCGATGCGTCCCTGCTCGGCCCCGAGGAGGTCGCCGGCTGGCTCGCGGAGCATGATTCACCCGAACGGATGGGGCTTGCTCTGGACGGCACCTGGGGTCGCGGTCGGGGCCGGGTGACCGGCATCGCGATCGCCACGCCGGACGGTGCCGGCGCGTACCTCGACCCGGAGACCCTGACGCCGGATGACGAGCGTGCGCTGGGGGAGTGGCTGGCGTCGGCGGAGCACCCGAAGGCCCTCCACGACGCCAAGGGACCCATGCACGCGCTGCAGTCACAAGGATTCGTTCTGGATGGCCTTACCTCGGACACCGCGCTGGCCGCGTACCTGGCGCTGCCCGGCCAGCGCACCTTCGACCTTTCCGACCTCGCACTGCGTTACCTGGGCAAGGAGCTGAGCGAGAGCGCCGGCGACAACGTGCAGCTGACCCTGGACGGCTCCGGCGAGGAGGAGGCCGCGCTGGCGCTCACCCGCCGCGCGCAGGCGACCCTCGGCCTGGCCGCCGCGCTCGACGCGGACCTGGACAAGCGCGGCGCCACCCGGCTGCTGCACGAGATCGAGTTGCCGCTTGTCACCGTCCTCGCCGAGATGGAGCGGATCGGCATCGCCGCCGACACCGGCCACTTCGCGCAGATGTCGGCGACGCTGCAGGCCGAGGTGAAGGGGGCCGAGCAGGCCGCCTACGCGGTCGTCGGCCACGAGTTCAACCTCGGCTCGCCCAAACAGCTCCAGGAGGTCCTGTTCACCGAGCTCGGCCTGCCGAAGACGAAGCGGATCAAGACCGGCTACACAACGGACTCCGAGGCGCTGACGAGCCTGCTGGCCAGCACCGGCCACCCGGTTCTCGAGCACATCATGCACCACCGCGACGTCTCCAAGCTCAAGTCGTTCGTGGACATCCTGAGCCTGGCGACCGGTGACGACGGCCGGATCCACACGACGTTCAACCAGATGATCGCCGCGACCGGCCGGCTGTCGTCGACGGACCCGAACCTGCAGAACATCCCGATCCGCACCGAGACGGGCCGCGCATCCGCGAGGGCTTCGTCGTCGGCGCCGGGTACGACACGCTGCTGACGGCGGACTACTCCCAGATCGAGCTGCGCATCATGGCGGACCTGTCCGGCGACGCGGCGCTGATCGCGGCGTTCGAGTCGGGGCACGACTTCCACGCGGCGACCGCCTCCCGGGTATTCGGTGTCGATCCGCATGACGTGACCCCGGAGCAGCGCGCCAAGATCAAGGCGATGAACTACGGCCTCGCCTACGGCCTGTCCGCCTTCGGCCTGTCGAACCAGCTCCGCATCTCCGTCGAGGAGGCGCGCGGGCTGATGGACGACTACTTCAAGGAGTTCGGCGGCGTCCGCGACTACCTGCAGTCGATCGTCGCCCAGGCGCGCCTTGACGGCTACACGTCCACGATCATGGGCCGCCGCCGCTACCTGCCCGACCTGACATCCGACAACCGCCAGCGCCGCGAGATGGCCGAGCGGATGGCACTCAACGCACCCATCCAGGGCTCGGCCGCCGACGTGATCAAGGTGGCGATGCTCCGTGTCTCCGCCGCGCTGAAGTCCGCCGGCCTGAAGTCCCGGATGCTGCTCCAGGTCCACGACGAGCTCATATTCGAGGCGGCGCCCGGCGAACTTGACACCCTGACCGCGCTGGTGTGCGACGAGATGGGCGCCGCGACCGACCTGCGCGTCCCCCTGGCGGTCTCCACCGGCACCGGCCGCAGCTGGGCCGAAGCAGCACACTAGGCAGCGCCGCCTTTGCGCTGACTGCGAACAGCAACCACAAGGCTCAGACCCGCCGCGACGGGACAACCGCCCGCCCGCGCCACGACCAAAGCCGCGGCGCTGGAAAGTTCGTTTCGCCCGCTCGTCCGTTATTTCACCAGCTCCTGTCCGTGCGGGCGGGCCTGATAAGATCGCGCTTTTTGCGATCAGGCCCGCCCGCACGGACATCGGGGGGTACGGGGGGTCGCCCCCCCGGGCGACGACTGTGGCTGAGTTGTAGCCTGGCTCAATTGACCAGCCAGCGAGAACTACATACCCTGAACTCTGCGCTGTGTCCTCGTGCGGTCTTGTTGCCGCCACCCGGTCCTCCTCAGCGAGGCCGCCTGGCTGTGAGACCGCCGGGGCATGCCCCGGCCGCGACCCGGCTGCGTCTTCGGGCCCTGTGTGTTTAAGTGCAGGGGGTTCGAAGGCAGGGGGCAAGTCCCGCGCGTTCACTGCTTGAGTCCGCGGCGCGCAATATTCATCCCTGTCCGCATCCGGAGCCCACCAACTCATGACGAGCAGCACGCAAGCCACCTCGACCCCCAAAGTAGCGATCAACGACATCGGGTCTGAGGAGGCATTCCTCGCCGCGATCGACGAAACCATCAAGTACTTCAACGACGGCGACATTGTCGAGGGAACCGTCGTCAAGGTCGATCGAGACGAGGTTTTGCTCGATATCGGCTACAAGACCGAGGGTGTCATCCCCTCCCGCGAACTGTCGATCAAGCACGATGTCGACCCGCACGAGGTCGTGAAGACCGGCGAGCAGATCGAGGCCCTGGTTCTCCAGAAGGAGGACAAGGAAGGCCGCCTCATCCTGTCCAAGAAGCGGGCGCAGTACGAGCGCGCGTGGGGCACCATCGAGCGGATCAAGGAGGAGGACGGCGTCGTCACCGGCACCGTCATCGAGGTCGTCAAGGGCGGTCTCATCCTCGACATCGGCCTGCGCGGCTTCCTGCCTGCCTCGCTGGTGGAGATGCGCCGGGTCCGTGACCTCCAGCCGTACGTCGGCAAGGAGATCGAGGCCAAGATCATCGAGCTGGACAAGAACCGCAACAACGTGGTCCTGTCCCGCCGTGCCTGGCTTGAGCAGACTCAGTCCGAGGTCCGTCACACGTTCCTCAACACCCTGCGCAAGGGCCAGATCCGCAAGGGCGTTGTCTCGTCGATCGTCAACTTCGGCGCGTTCGTCGACCTCGGCGGCGTGGACGGCCTGGTGCACGTGTCCGAGCTGTCCTGGAAGCACATCGACCACCCGGGTGAGGTTGTCGAGGTCGGCCAGGAGGTCACGGTCGAGGTCCTCGACGTGGACATGGACCGCGAGCGCGTCTCGCTGTCGCTGAAGTCCACGCAGGAAGACCCGTGGCAGCAGTTCGCCCGCACCCACCAGATCGGCCAGGTCGTCCCCGGCCGGGTCACCAAGCTGGTGCCGTTCGGCGCGTTCGTCCGCGTGGAAGAGGGCATCGAAGGCCTGGTGCACATCTCCGAGCTGGCGGACCGCCACGTGGAGATCCCGGAGCAGGTCGTCCAGGTGGGCGAGGAGATCTTCGTCAAGATCATCGACATCGACCTGGACCGGCGGCGGATCAGCCTGTCGCTCAAGCAGGCCAACGAGGGCGTGGCCAGCGAGGTGGCGGGCGACGAGTTCGACCCGACGCTCTACGGCATGCCCGCGACCTACGACGACCAGGGCAACTACCTGTACCCCGACGGTTTCGACTCGGAGACCGGCGAGTGGCTGCCCGGGTTCGAGGCCCAGCGCGAGGAGTGGGAGCGGCAGTACGCCGAGGCCCGCGCCCGCTTCGAGGCACACCGCCGCCAGATCGAGGAGTCCCGCGCCAAGGCCGAGGAAGAGGGCGAGGCAGTCGTCGGCGACGCGACCGCCGCGACCTCCCAGTCGGCGCCGCGTGCCCCGCGCGTCGGCGGCAGCCGCCCGGCCGGGCCGGACAACGCCCCGTCCGGCACCCTGGCCTCAGACGAGGCCCTGGCCGCACTCCGCGACAAGCTGTCCGGCCAGAGTTAAGAGAACAAAGAGTCATCCATAACGGATACGGCTTCCTGCCCCGCCGTCCCACTGAACGTGGGACCGGCGGGGCAGCGCCGTTTCTAAGGGCTGCCGCAATGCCAAACATGACCCTGGTTGCCGGGGTCGAGCGGGGCGGAGGGGCGCGGCCGCGCGCGAGTCGGTCCCCGATACACCCCAATCGGTGACCGAAGCCGCGCGGCCGCACCCCCAGCCGCCCCGCTCTTCTCAGTCACAGAGCCGACCTCGTAGCGCACACACCTTGTCCGCGGCGCTGGCGCTGACGCATCCGGTTCATGACCCTCCGGATGCTGCCGCGGGAGTGGCCGCGGAGGATGACTCTTTGAGGGTTGGCGCCTAAATATGACTTTTGGGAGGTGCTGCCGCGAACGCCGGGACTCTGGATGGCAGTTCTGCGGCTACCGCGACTTGCTGCCGGATTTATCCGCATAAGTGCACCAAGATCTGCGCCAACGAAAAAGGCAGGATCGGCCTGGAGGAGAGCCAACCAACCGGCGCGCCCGTGCGTCTCAGAGTGCGGATGGCGGACCTGGGACAAGGGGAGCGGGATCATGAGCGAGTCGTGGCAGGGATTGTTTGCTGGCGGTTACAAAGGCAGGGCAGTCAACAGGGGGCTGGCGACGGCGGCTGTGTCGGTCGCCGCGATCGGCCTGCTGGCCGGATGCCGCGGCTCAAGCGCGCCGGCTGCGGGGAGCACAACGGCTGCCGGGGGCGCGGCGGCGACGGCTAGCGTGGCGGGCACGGTCGCGGCGGGCACCGGCGCGACGGCGACGGCCGCGTCCTCGGCGGTCGCGTTCATCCCGGTCACCGAGCCGTTCGACCCGGGTCACCCGGCCCGTTCCATGTCGGCGCCGGCCAACTGCGGGGCCCAGCAAACGACCCTGGCCATGGAGCAGTGCTACGAAAACAAGACGGAGACGGCGGACGCCGCCGCCGACTCGGTGCGGCGGGCCGGCTTCGCAGCCGCGTCCCCCGCGCAGCGGGCCGCCATCAACGTCGACGACCGCGACTGGCTGGCCGCCCGCACCACGGTCTGCGGCAAGGCGTACCAGACGGGCGGCACGATCGACGGGATCAACATAGCCAGCTGCCTGCTCGATGAGAGCACTGCCCGGCTGGACGCGCTGAAAGGCATCACTCCCCCGGAAGCGGTGCTCAGGTCCACCGACAGCACCAGCCTCAGCGACTTGTCCTACTACACCACGCCCGAGGGCTCACGTATCGCGATGATCGACACCCAGGGCGACGCCACCGGCGGCGTCATCATCGCGTGGGTCATCATCGCCGGGGCGGACGGCTTCACCGTCAGCCCGGCCCAGTTCACCTACCGCGACGGGACCTTTGCCGATGCCGGAACGGTCCAGGGGCCCGACCCGGCCGGGCACCGGGTGGCGCCCGGGACGGAGTACCAGTTCAGCATCGACTACAGCCGCCTGCCGGCCGACCCAAGCGCGGGCAAGGGCGGTGCCAGCGGGGGAGGGGGCGGCTGGGTCTACTCGGCGGGGACGCCAGTCGCGATCTGGCACTAGGCCGACCGAGTCGAAGTTCAGCGGTCAGGTCTTCGCGCGAGACGTCAGGCCGGCCCAGACCGCGGCGACGCGGCGGTCGAGGTCTTCGAGGGAGCCGGAGTTGTCGATCACGATGTCCGCGATCGCCAGGCGCTGCTCGCGGGTCGCCTGGGCGGCCATCCGGGCGCGGGCCTGGTCTTCGGGAAGGCCGCGGGCGGCGAGACGCGAGACCTGGACCTCGGCCGGGACGTCCACGACGATGACCACGTCGAACCCGGCCGCCCGCTGGCCCTCGGCCAGCAGCGGGATATCGTGCACGATGATCGTGTCCGGCCCGCCCGCCTTGACGGCGGCTTCCTCGCCGGCCTGGATGTGCCGGTGGATGAGCGGGTGCGTGATCGCGTTGAGTTGCGCGCGCGCAGCCTCGTCGGCGAAGACGATCCCGGCCAGTTTCGCCCGGTCCAGCGACCCGTCTGGCCGCAGCACCTGCGGCCCGAAGGTCTCGGCGATCCGCGCGAGCCCGGGTGTGCCCGGCTCAACGACCGCCCGGGCGGCCTTGTCGCCGTCGAGGACGACCGCCCCGAGCGCGGAGAATCGCTCCGATACGGCGCTCTTCCCCGACCCGATTCCGCCCGTGAGCCCGATCCGCAGCATTGGCGCTCCTCCGAAACCGCGACGCATCCGGGCCTACCTTATGCCGGTGAACCGTCGGACGGGGGCAGTAGGGTCTCCTCATGCGAGTTGACGGAACGTTCAGCGTCAAGGCCTTCATCCCGGCCAGCCTCACCCCGGAACCGGCCATCGCCACCGCGCTTCCCGTCGGCGTCGCGACGATGGAGAAGCACTACGAGGGAGACATCGCGGGCCGCTCGGCGACGGTGTTCACCGCGGCGTTTGACCCGGCGACGGGGGTGGGCACCTACGTGGCCATGGAGAGCTTCGAGGGCTCGGTCGACGGCCGGACGGGCACGTTCAACTTCGTGCACTCTGCGTCGACAACCGGTGCCGACCGGTCGGCCGGGTACTTCGCCGTCGTGCCGTCAAGCGGTACCGGCGAGCTCGCGGGCATCTCCGGCACCGGGGACCTGGTCATCGACCCCGACGGGACGCACCGCATCTGGCTGGACTGCGAGATCGGCTGACCCGGCCGGTTTGCTGTCCGCGAGCAGCGCCCACGCGTACAGGCTGATCGGGTAGATGAAGTAGCCGAAGCGCGTCGCCGGGGACAGCAGGAACAGCGCGGTCAGCCCGATGGCGATGCGCCGCGCGGCCGCCGCGGTCGTGACCGGCGGGCAGACCGCCAGCGAGGCCACCGTCACCAGTCCGGCCACGGCCAGCAGCACCAGAGCGGCGAGGTGCCCACCGGACCCGAGGGCCGAGATCAGATGCCCGGGCAAGGGGCTCTGTGCGGGCGACTTCGCCGAGGTGAGCCCCAGCGGGTAGGCCACCGTGTTCTGCAGGATCGATGCGGGATGGCGCAGTGCGGCTGGCGCCAGCGCCGCCACGAGCGCGGCGGCGGCCGCGAGCACGATCGCCGTGAACCTGACCGCGGAGCGCACGCCACTGCGGGCGGCGACCATGACGGCGATGATGGCCAGCGCCGGCCAGGCCGTGTACTTCATCGCGCAGGCCGCCCCGAGGACGAGAGCGGCCGTGACTGTATCTCCCCCGGGGGAGAATCCCCCCGGTGACCCCCCTGCGCACGGGGGAGTCCCTCCCCCAAAACAAAGGGAGCCCCTCCACTCTTCATATCCCCCTCGCCGGGCGGCGCCCGGGACGGCGCCTGCGGCGCCGGGTACGTATCCGGTGGTTGCCGTTTTCGGTCCGCTTCTCCTCCGTGGTGATCGCTCTGGGGTAAGCGGGGAGTCCCTCCCCAAAGCAAAGGGAGCCCCTCCACTAGCCTTCATTCCCCCCTCTCCGGGCCGAGCCCGGGACGGCGCCTGCGGCGCCGGGTACGTTCCCGGTGGGTACGGTCGTCGGTCCGCTTTCACCGTGTCCGCCGGGACCGTGTCCGAGTGCCGCCCGGGGCGGTGAAGCGGGCGGCGCCCCCTGGCCAGCAGCGCGAGCGCCAGGCAGGTGAGCGCGATCACCGGCGGGTCGGTGATCCCCATCGTCAGCGGGAACGCCATGACCGGGCACGCCAGCCAGAACGCGGCATGACCGAGGGCATCACGTCGGCGCCCCTCGCCGCACGGCGCCAGCGTGACCCGGAACGTCGCGTACAGCAGCACGAACGTCCCGGCGATCAGCCATGGCCACGTCTTACCCGGCATGCCGAGCGCCCCCGGCAGCCCGAAGAGCGCCATGACCGGGAGGTAGGGGTTATAGGCCAGCCAGCCGCCGGCGGACAACGCGGCAGCGGGCAGGTACGGGGTGCCGTGCTGCACCAGCAGCACCCCGGACCTGGCCACGACCGCGACATCCGGCGGAGTGGGCTCCCGCGTCATGAGCCAGAGGGCCGGCCCGGCCAGCGCCCCCGCGAGGCTGGCCGCGACCGCGATCCGCCCGGCCCAGGCGCGCCCCGGCCCCGCAGCCGTTAGCACGGCGGCGGTGGCGTACCCGCCCGCCGCCCAGACTCCCCACCAGTGGTCAAGCCCTGGCCCGCTGAACAAGGCGACCCCGGCGGCGTACACCGCGAACCCCAGGTACCACTTGGCCCGGCGGTCCCGACCGAGCATCGCGACAACCCCGTTTCCCATGCGTCCGAGGATGCCGGGCACCAGGCCAGGAGACGATAGGGCTAAACCCCGAATCCACCCGGAACCTAGCCCCCCAGTCATCGGGAACCTAGCTGCACCGGCAGCGCTCGGCGACGGGAAGCCACGCGTCATCGACATATCCCAGTTGCGCGGGCAACGTGAAGAAGGCCCGCGTGCGCCTGCTCGGACATCGCGGAACCAGTCCTCGCAGGGAACGCCGACGGCCTGGCGGCCACTGGCAAGAGTGAGCGGAGAGACGTCAGACAGGCGCCGAGGGCCTGCGGCCGCACCGGTGTCAGGTATTCAATTGTCCGCATGACGCTGCTCCTTCCGTTCACGGAAGTCGACCTCAAGGCGGCCGCGGGGCCGCGCTCCTACGATCGTGGCCTTGATTACCTCAGCCAGGTCAGAAACGTGGATTTTGACGGCCCGGAGATCACCGCGACCGTCTACGGCAGCGACACCTACGAGGTGTGCCTAACCGTCGGCACCGGGCGAAGCGGCAACATCGCGCTGATTGGCGAATGCTCCTGTCCGTTCGGCCAGGACGGCAATTTCTGCAAGCACTGCGTGGCGACCGGCCTTGCCGCACTCAGGCTCACAGAAAAGCGCCAAGCGATCCCGGCGTCGCATGAGCAACGTGAGCTGCTCGTCTCCTGGCTCGCCTCGCTCTCCAAGGACGAGTTGGTTGCCGAAATCCTCGAACTCCTCGACAGCGACCGGGACCTTCGGCGGCGCTTGCAGTTGCGCGCCGCCGCGCGGCGCGCGAACGTTCACCACGTCCGCCGCGCCGTCCAGAACCTGGTCGAGACGGACGGCTTCATCGAGTACGCAGAGGCCAGCAGCTACGCGCGTGATGTCAGCAGAGCAGCCGAGGCGATCGGAGCGCTGACCGACGGCGGTGCCGCCGAGGATGCGATCTACCTGGCGCGGGACGCGCTCCACTGGGTGACGGAGGCGTACAGTTCCGCCGACGATTCCTCGGGCTCAATCGGCACCGCGGCACACGAGCTGCTGGCCGTCCACCTGCGCGCCTGCCAAGCCGCACCGCCCGACCCGGTCGATCTTGGCGAGTATTTGGCCGACCTCATCATCGCGGACAACTACGACCTCGCACCCGGCCTGCAGGAGTACAGAGAGCTGCTGGGAGACGCGGGCACTGCGGCTATCCGCGAATATACCGCCGCCGTTTACGAGGCGAGCCCGGAGCGGTGGAACGTCAGGAACCTGATGGAATCCCTGCTCAAGGCCGAAGGCGACCTTGACGCTCTCGTCGCTTTCCACGCAGCGCACCTCGACGATCGCGGCCAGCAGCACCTGACCAATGCCCGTCTGCTGGACGAGGCCGGCCGCCAAGACGACGCCCTCGACTGGGCCGAACGCGGCGTCCGCGAAGCCACCAGCCCTGACAGCAGGCTAATTGACTATGTGGTAGCCCGGTACGAGGCCGCAGGCCGCCACGACGACATCCTGGAACTGCGCCGCTCGGTCTTCCAGACAGAGCGTTCCCTCGCCAGCTACCGGGCACTGCGCCAGGCTGCCACGGCCTCAGGAACCTGGCCGGTGGAACGGCCCAAGGCACTCGCCGAGCTCGGCCAGGACGCGAAGATCCGGCCTGCCTGGTCTTGGAACAGCCCGGTGCTCATCGACGCGCTGCTCGACGACGGCGACCTCGACGCCGCGTGGACCGCTGCGGACAGCGTCGCCACTCAGGATCAGCGGATCCGGCTCGCCGACTCCTCGGTCGCCGCCCGCCCCGCCGACGCCCTCGCCGTCTATCTCAACGCCATCACACCGCTCACAAAGCAGACCGGCGACAATGTGTACCACCAGATGGCGAAGCTCCTGCTCTCGGTCCGGGCCTGCCACGAGGTCCTCGGCACCCCCGAGAAGTTCCGCCAGTACCTGACCGTGCTGCGCATGTCTCAGAAGCGCAAGCGCAACCTCATGAAGATCCTCGCCGACAACGGCCTCTGAATCGGCTGGCCGCGAGCGCTCGCTCACGGTCCCACCGTCCGCTCCGGTCGGGCAAAGATCTTGGAAGCACCCCCGGCAGACCGGACATGCAAAGCGGCTGCGGGCCATGCAGCAGGCGCTCAACTAGGCAGTATTGCGTTATAACTGACATATCAAAGTATTTTTATATCGAAAATGATCTTGAAAAATATCGCTTAGCTGCCATAAACGATCTTGAGTGAGTGGTATTGTTTTCGTATCGACCCCTGAGCTGGGTCATATGATCGATCGGAAGGCGGAATCAATGACCGCGGAAGCCGTTACTGGCGAAGGGCGGGGCGGCGACGGGCTGCTCGCCCAGCTGGTGGTGGCCCGCCTCCGCTGGGCGCTGTCCGGTCAGCCGGGCCAGGCCGCCGCATCACCCGGCCAGCCCGTCCCTCCCGTCGATCTGGCTGGGCTGGCGCAAGGCGGAGCGGCCGAGACGATGGCGCCTGGCGCGGCGTTGACCGCGCTCGCCGACCGCGCCTGCGATCCCTCCATCCTTGGTGTGCTGGGTGATGACCAGCTCCTCGGCGTTGTATCGGCCGGACGCCGGCTGGCCGGGCATGCCGCCTGGGTCCAGCAGGTAGCGGTGGCCGAGTTCGCCGCCCGCCATCGCGAGTCCGACCCGAAGAAGGCCACTCCGCTCGGGTTCACGCTCTTCTCCCCGGACGAGTTGGTCCCCGGACTCGTCGTGACGACGAACAACGCCGAGCTATTCATGGCGCAGTCCGGCGACGCGGCCCGCCGGCTCCCCGCGAGCTTCGCCCTGCTGCGTGACGGGATGATCACCGAGTTCCCGATGAAGATCATCGCCGAGTCCACCCAGTGCCTGTCGGATGAGGACGCGGCCGAAGCCGACCGGCTGATCGCCGCATCGGCCCCCGGCCTGACACCGGCCCAGTTGCGCCGGCTGTGTGCCCGGATCGTGATGATGATCGACCCGAAGGCCGCACAGGAACGCAGGAAGACCGCCGCGAGGGAGGCCCGGGTCACCCGGTTCCAGGAGTACTCGGGCAACGCCGCCATCTCCGGCCGCGAACTGCCACCCGACGAGGTCCTCGCTGCCTCCCAGCACATCGACGCCACCGCCCGCGCCCTGCGCGAGGCCGGCCTTCCCGGCACCCTCCAGCACCTGCGGTCCGTCGTCTACCTTGACCTCCTCCAGGGCAGCGACCCCCTTGCCCGCCTGACCATCCCCGGCCGCCTGCCCAGTACCCAAGATCAGCCCGGCACGGGGAACCAGCCCGGCGCGCAGTACCAGCCCGGCACGGAGAACCAGTCTGGCACGCAGTACCAGCCCGGCACGGAGAACCAGTCTGGCACGCAGTACCAGCCCGGCACGGAGAAGGAGCCTGATTCCACCGGCCAGTCCAGCCCGGAGCAGACGGGCACGGAAGACCAGACGAGCACGGAAGACCAGACGAGCACGGAAGACCAGACGGGCAGGGAGGACCAGACGGGCACTACAGGCGTGGCGGACGGCAACGCCATGGATGATCGCGGGCCGGTTACCGCACAGGCCGCTGGTGACATTGCGGACTGGGACGGCCAGGACGAGGGCGCGTATGCGGAGAGCGGCCCGAGCAGCGGCGACCCGGACGGTGGCGGGACGCGCAGCCCGGGCGGGCGGGCGCCGGTCAAGGCGGTCATCAATCTTCTGGTCCCGGTCGGCACGCTGCTCGGCTGGTCATCGGCACCCGGCGAGATTCCCGGCTTCGGCCTCCTGGACCCCCAGTCCACCCGTGACCTGACCAGCGCGACCTCTCAGCACCCCGGAACTCGCTGGTGTGTGACGGTCGTCGGCCCTGACGGCACCGCCACCGCACACGGCTGCGCCCCCGGACAGCATCCCTGGCGCCCGGCCAATACCTCGCCGCCACAAGGCGCCCCGCCGCCACCGGATATCCCGCCACCGGACGCCTCATCCCCGCCAACCGGCCCACCCTCAGGTAGCGACTCGCCGCCGGGCAGCGAGCCACCGGGACCCGTTCCGCATGAACCTGGTCGACCTGGATCCGGTCCACGGGACCCAGGCGAAGCGAGCGTCGCCGAGCGGTCCGCGCAGGTGACGCGGCTCCTGCGCCAGCTGAAGGCCGATCTATCCCCAATCGCCAAGGGCAGCTGCGACCACCGCCATTTCTCCGACCGGTACGTGATCAGCCGTAAGGTCAGGCACCTCATCAAGGCCCGCACGAGCACGTGCATCGCTCCCTGCTGCAACCGCTCCGCCGCCGACGCGGACGCGGACCACACCGTCCCCTGGCCGGCCGGTCCCTCGTGCGAGTGCAACCTCGGAGGCGCATGCCGTTATCACCACAGGAACAAACAAGCCCCTGGCTGGCAGCTGACACAACCGATGCCAGGCGTCTTCACCTGGCGCGCCCCTTCCGGCCGGACGCACACCACCGAGCCGACCAAGTACCTGATCTGACTCCCGCAAGTACCTGATCTGACTCCCGGCGGATGCCGGGAGATTTCGCTGGCGGGGTACCTGCCGTGCGAAGCACACCGGCCGGCGCGGGTCCGGTAAGCGGCGTGGCCCGGTCACAGCCGGAGCCCGGTCACAGCCGGAGCCCGGTCACAGCCGGAGCGCGGTCACAGCCGGGCGGCCAGCCAGCAGCGGGTGACCTCGCCCTGCGCGGCGCGGAACTGGCGTGCCGTCGCCCAACCAGACACCAGCCGCCTGACCAGCCGAACCCGCTAAACGATCTTGATCGCCCGCAAAAGTGACACGCACCCCCCGCTCACGCCCCACCAGTGAGGCGCCTGGAATGTCAGACCCCCGCCGTAGAGTTGGAATCGTGAGCCGTCCACGGGGAGACGGGCCGCCCGAGAAGCGAAGAAATCCAGGAGGTGGCGCCATGCGTCCGGTAACCGACCTGCAGCGGAAGGTGGCGCCGTTCGAGGTCGTCACCGAGATGACCCCCGCCGGCGACCAGCCGGCCGCGATCGCCCAGATCACCGAGCGGATCGGCGACGGGGAGAAGGACATCGTCCTGCTCGGCGCGACCGGCACCGGCAAGACGGCGACGGTCGCCTGGGTGGCGGAGCAGCTCCAGCGCCCCGTGCTCGTCATGCTGCCGAACAAGACGCTCGCCGCCCAGTTCGCCAACGAGCTGCGCGAGATGATGCCGCACAACGCGGTCGAGTACTTCGTCTCCTACTACGACTACTACCAGCCCGAGGCGTACATCCCGCAGACCGACACCTACATCGAGAAGGACTCCTCGATCAACGACGAGGTCGAGCGGCTGCGGCACTCGGCGACCAACTCCCTGCTGACCCGGCGGGACACCATCGTCGTCGCCTCCGTCTCCTGCATCTACGGCCTCGGCACCCCGCAGGAGTACGTCGACCGCATGCTCAAGGTCAAGCTCGGCGACACCATGGAGCGCGACCAGCTGCTCCGCAAGCTGGTCGGCATGCAGTACACCCGCAACGACATCGCCTTCACCCGCGGCACGTTCCGGGTCCGCGGCGACACCATCGAGATCATCCCGCAGTACGAGGAGCTCGCGGTCCGGATCGAGATGTTCGGCGACGAGATCGAGCGGCTGTCCACGCTGCACCCGCTGACCGGCGAGGTGGTCAGCGAGGACGCGGAGCTGTACGTCTTCCCGGCGACCCACTACGTCGCCGGCGAGGAGCGGATGGAGCGCGCCATCGCCGGCATCGAGGCCGAGCTGGCCGAGCGGCTCGCCGAGTTCGAACGCCAGGGCAAGCTGCTGGAAGCGCAGCGGCTGCGGATGCGCACCACCTACGACATCGAGATGATGCGCCAGGTCGGCAGCTGCTCCGGCATCGAGAACTACTCGCGGCACATCGACGGCCGCGAGCAGGGCTCCCCGCCGAACACGCTGCTCGACTACTTCCCCGAGGACTTCGTGCTCGTCGTCGACGAGTCGCACCAGACCGTCCCGCAGATCGGCGCGATGTACGAGGGCGACGCCTCCCGCAAGCGGATGCTGGTCGACCACGGCTTCCGGCTGCCAAGCGCGAGCGACAACCGCCCGCTGACCTGGGATGAGTTCACCGAGCGCATCGGCCAGACGATCTACCTGTCGGCCACGCCCGGCCCGTACGAGCTGCAGCGCGTCGGCGGCGACGTCGTCGAGCAGGTCATCCGGCCCGACCGGCCTGATCGACCCCCAGGTCATCATCAAGCCCACCAAGGGCCAGATCGACGACCTCCTCGAGGAGATCCGGCTGCAGGACCGAGCAGCAACGAGCGCGTCCTGGTCACCACGCTCACCAAGAAGATGTCCGAGGACCTCACCGACTACCTGCTTGAGAACGGCGTCCGGGCCCGGTACCTGCACAGCGAGGTCGACACGCTGCGCCGGATCGAGCTCCTGCGCGAGCTGCGGCTCGGCGAGTACGACGTGCTCGTCGGCATCAACCTGCTCCGCGAGGGCCTCGACCTGCCCGAGGTGTCCCTCGTCGCGATCCTCGACGCGGACAAGGAGGGCTTCCTCCGCTCGCCCACCAGCCTCATCCAGACGATCGGCCGCGCCGCGCGGAACATCAACGGCGAGGTCCACATGTACGCCGACAAGATCACCAACGCCATGCAGCGCGCGATCGACGAGACCAACCGGCGCCGCGAGAAGCAGATCGCCTACAACACCGCCAACGGCATCGACCCGCAGCCGCTGCGCAAGAAGATCGCCGACATCCTCGACGCGATCATCCGCGAGGACGCCGACACCGAGGAGCTGATCGGCGGCGGCGGCCGCCAGCAGTCCCGCGGCAAGTCCCCGGTCCCCGGCCTGTCGTCCCGCGCCCGCGCGGCCGCCCAGGGCGCGGGCGAGCCGTCGCCCGGGGCGCAGGGGCGAGGCCCGCGGCGACCTGGTATCGCTGATCAGCCAGCTCACCGAGCAGATGCACGCGGCCGCCGCGGAGCTCCAGTTCGAGGCCGCGGCCCGCCTCCGCGACGAGATCAAGGAACTCAAGCGCGAGCTCCGCGGCATGGAAGCGGCGGGGGTCTGACGCGGAATGGGCGAACCCTGTTCGGTGCCCTACGGCACCTTCCCGGAAGTCCACATCAAAGTGTCTACCCGGGGGACGCCCCCCGGAACCCCCCATGCGAGCTTCGCTCGCGATACGCCGGGGATGCTGCCAGCTGCGGTCGCGCAACTGAAGCCGGGTGGTGCCCGACGGTGCGGCCGGACGGTTGCGGCCGGTGCCGCTTTCGATGTGCCGAACAGGTTTTGTCCGCACGGTGCATTCGTTGCCGCAATTGGTGAGCCCGTAAAGCGGGATTTGCCGGGAGGTAGAGTGCTCCCCATGCCCTGGGTGGTCCGCGAGGCGGTACGCGACGTTAACCGCGCGGTTGGCCGGCGATGGCATGCCATCGACCCGCTGCTGCCCGACCCCGCGACGTTGCCCTCCGGCTGCGGCGAGCCCCTCGTTGTCACCGGCGACAACGGCCGCATGGCCGGGCCTCGGGGTCTGCGTCCACCAGCACATCCCGCCGCAGTCGCTGAATCAGACGTGGGGCGCGGCGGACCGGTTCACCCTCGTTCCCCGGCTGCCCGGCCAGGACATCGGGGCCTCGGCCGACCTCCTGCTCGCCCAGTGGCGTGACCACCTGGCCGGTGTAGGCGCCGCGCGCGGCCCCGATACCTCGGCCAGCGTGGTCTGGCCGAGCCTGGACATCACCGGCGTCCAGGCCCTGCTGAGGCACGGCCTGCAACCGTTCACCGTGATCGCCGCCCGCACCCGGCCGAACGGTCCGCCTCCTCCGCCGCGGCGCGCCTACGGCATGACGATCCGTCCCGCTGGGCCGGCCGACGAAGAGCAGGTGCTCGACCTTGAGCTGCGGCTGATCCGCTACGACATGCACTTCGGCGGGCCCGTATGGCGGGCGGCCACCGCCCGGCTGGTCCGCGACGAGATTCGCGACAGCCTCGCCCGCCCCGACCCCTGGACCTGGCTCGCGGAGCGGAACGGACGCGCGGTTGGCCTGCTCGTCGCGCAGCCGCCGCAGGACGCGGGCTGGATCGCGGGCATGACCGGCAAGACCCCGGCCGCCTACCTGCAGACGATGTTCGTCGAAGGACAGGAACGGGGCACCGGAATCGGCGCCGCACTGGTCAGGAACCTGCACACCAGGCTCGACGGAATGGGCGTCGCCGTCACGCTGCTGCACCACAGCCAGGTCAACCCGCTGTCGGCACCGTTCTGGTACCGGATGGGCTACCGCCCGCTGTGGACCAGCTGGGAAGCCCGTCCGGCGAGCGCGCTGCGTTTACCGCTGTATCTCCCCCGGGGGGGAACGACCCCCCCGGTGACCCCCTCGCGCACGGGGGAGTCCCTCCCCCAAAACAAAGGGAGCCCCTCCACTGGCCTTCGTATCCCCCTCGCCGGGCGGCGCCCGGGACGGCGCCTGCGGTGCCGGGTGCAGAGGTAGCTGGTCCGCTGCCTTTGCCGAGGAACCTCGCCGTAGCTCCCCCAGGCACGGGGGTATGCCCATGTCTGGGTGTGTGCTGACTGGTTGCTGAGTGTCCCGTTTCGGAGGGGTAGGGTGGAGGCGTGCTGGCTAGCCTCATCGCCGCCGTGATCGCGGCGCTGTGCTACGGGATCGCGTCCGTCATGCAGGCTGTCGCCGTCCGCGAGGCCAGCAACCGGTCGCAAGCCCAGGCCAGCGCGGGGGTGTCGACCCAAGTCTGGTGCCCCGCATGCTGAGCCAGTGGCGGTTCGTCGTCAGCATCGTCATCGATCTGCGCCGGCTTTATCGCCCAGCTGGTCGCGCTGCGACGACTGCCCCTGTTCGCGGTCCAGGCGATGGTGGCCGCCAACCTCGCGGTGATCGCGGTCCTCGCCACGGTGATCATCGGTGCCACGTTGTCGGCGCGGGAGTGGGCCGCCGTCCTGGGCGTGGTGGTCGGAGTGGGGCTGCTTGGCTCTTCGGCGGGCGCTGAGGGCGCCAGCCACGCCGGTGTCGCCTTCAAGGTCGCGCTGATCGTGGCGACCGCGGTCCTCGGCGTGTGCGGGCTGGCCGCCGCCCGGCTGCTGCGCGAACCGGTCCGCACCCTGGCGCTCGGCACCGTCGCCGGCTTCGGTTTCGGCGCGGTCGGCATCGCGGCCCGGGTGCTCAACGGCTTCGCGCCGCTCACCCTGCTGCACGACCCCGCGGCGTACGCGGTGGTGGCGGCGGGCATCGTGTCGTTCGTCTTCTACGCCACGGCACTCGAAGGCGGCAGTGTCACCGTCGCGACCTCGGCGGTTGTCCTCGCCGAGACGCTTCCGCCGGCCGTTGTCGGCGTGCTCTTCCTCGGCGACACCACCAGGCACGGGCTCACCCCGGTGGCCGTCATCGGCTTTGCCGCTGGCCGTCGCGAGTGCCGTCATGCTCGCGAGATTCGGCGAGGCGGACCACTCGCCACCTCACTCCGGCACCCGCGAAGAAGGCCAGGCACCCCAGCCCGCCGCTGGCTGAGCCGCGTGCGGGGATAACCGCCCAGGCGCTGGACAGGTTACACACCGGTCCCGTGTTATCCTGGTGGCCCGTGGACCTGCGGATTTACGCCGCAACATCGTCGACCACGGGAGCCCATCTTGGCCGCACCAGCGACTCAGTCAAGGCTAGCCTCACAAAGGCCTATCAATACCAAGCACATCTTCGTTACCGGTGGCGTCGCCTCTAGCCTCGGCAAGGGCCTCACCGCATCCAGCCTCGGCCGCCTGCTGAAGATGCGGGGCCTGCGGGTCAAGATGCAGAAACTGGATCCTTACCTCAATGTTGACCCGGGCACGATGAACCCGTTTCAGCACGGTGAGGTCTTCGTCACTGACGACGGCACCGAGACCGACCTGGATGTCGGTCACTACGAGCGTTTCCTCGACATCAGGCTGACCGGCGAGGCGAATGTCACCACGGGCCAGGTGTACTCCAGCGTGATCGCCAAGGAGCGCCGGGGCGAGTACCTCGGCGACACCGTCCAGGTCATCCCGCACATCACGAACGAGATCAAGGCCCGGATCCTCGGCATGGCCGGGCCGGACGTTGACGTGGTGATCACCGAAGTCGGCGGCACGGTGGGCGACATCGAATCACAGCCGTTCCTCGAGTCGATCCGTCAGATCCGCCATGAGATCGGCCGGGACCGCTGCTTTTTCATCCACGTCTCCCTGCTGCCGTACATCGGCCCGTCCGGCGAGCTGAAGACCAAGCCGACGCAGCACTCGGTGGCGGCGCTCCGTTCCATCGGCATCCAGCCGGACGCGATCGTGGCCCGCTCGGACCGGCCGATCAGCGACGGGCTCAAGCGCAAGATCTCCCTGATGTGCGACGTGGACGAGGAGGCGGTGGTCTCGACCCCGGACGCCCCCTCCATCTACGACATACCGAAGGTCCTGCACGGCGAGGGCCTGGACGCCTACATCGTCCGCAAGCTGCAGCTCCCGTTCCACGATGTCGACTGGTCCGCGTGGGATGACCTGCTGCGCCGGGTGCACCGCCCGGCCCGCTCGATCACCATCGCGCTGGTCGGCAAGTACGTGGACCTGCCCGACGCGTACCTGTCGCCGGCCGAGGCGCTGAAGGCGGGCGGGTTCGGCAATGACGCCAAGGTCACGATCCGCTGGGTGACCAGCGACGACTGCGAGAACCCGGACGACGCGGCCGGCCAGCTTGAGGGAGTGGACGGCATCTTGATCCCAGGCGGGTTCGGGGTGCGCGGGATCGAGGGCAAGATCGGCGCGATCAGGTACGCCCGCGAGCACCAGATCCCGGTCCTCGGCCTCTGCCTGGGCCTGCAGTGCATGGTCATCGAGGTCGCCCGTGACCTGGCCGGCATCGCCGATGCCAACAGCTCCGAGTTCGACCCGGCCACCCCGGACCCGGTGGTCGCCACGATGGCCGACCAGGAGGACGTGGTCGCGGGCGACCGGGACATGGGCGGCACGATGCGCCTCGGCCTTTACCCGGCCAGCCTTAGGCCCGGCACGATCGTCAGCGCGCTCTACGGGGGTGCCGCCGAGGTGGAGGAGCGTCACCGGCACCGCTACGAGGTCAACAACGCCTACCGGGAGCGGCTTGAACAGGCAGGCCTGGTCTTCTCCGGCCTGTCGCCGGACGGCCGCCTGGTGGAGTTCATCGAACTGCCTCGCGATGCGCACCCGTTCTTCGTCGCTACTCAGGCGCACCCGGAGTTCCTGTCCCGCCCGACCCGCCCGCACCCGCTGTTCTCCGGCCTCATCGCTGCCGCGCTCGCCTGCTCGAGGGCGGGTGAGGCCGGTGCCCGGGCGGCGGCGACCGCGTCCTAGGCTTCGGGTTCATGATCGAAGATCTCCCCCCTGAGAGCTGGCCGGTGGCCGGCACCGAGGAGCAGTTCAGGAACTGGCTGATCTCAGTCCGCACCGACAAGGTGCGGATGCCGGACAGCCGTTATGCCGAGCGAACCGTGGTCAGCCATATCGGCGCGGTCGCCGTCCTCGCACTCGATGAGCAGGACCGGGTGCTGATGATCCGCCAGTACCGGCACCCGGTCGCCCGGCAGCTGTGGGAGATCCCCGCCGGGCTGCGCGACGTCGCGGGCGAGGCCCTGGTGGACACCGCACGGCGCGAGCTGCTTGAAGAGACCGGGCACGTCGCCCGCGAGTGGCACGCCCTGGTGGACTCGTACGCCTCGCCCGGGATCATCAGCGAGCGGATAAGGATCTTCCTGGCCCGCGGCCTTGAGACGGCGGACTCCGGCTACCGGCGGGAGGGAGAGGAGAAGTTCCTGCGGACCGCCTGGGTGCCGCTGGGCGATGCCGTGGCGGCGGCGCTCGCCGGGAAGCTGCACAACGGGGCAGCCGTCCAAGGGGTCATGGCTGCATATATCGCCTGTTCAGCGGGATTTTCCGGGCTTCGCTCGGCGGACGCACCGGAGACCTAGCCACACCCTGGTAAGAGGCTCGTCACTTTCTGTTAACCAACCATCCTCAAATGGGTACGCTCCGTGTGCGTAAGGGAACGTAGCCCCGGCCGCTGCCGAGTCAGGCCGCCGGGGCGCCGGACGACGGGGGAACTCATGAAGGTTGGCGTCCCGGCTGAGGTGAAGAACGGCGAATTCCGGGTGGCGATCACGCCCGCCGGCGTGCACGAGCTCGTCCGCACCGGGCACAAGGTATTCGTCGAGGCCGGGGCCGGCGCGGGATCGTCGCTGCCGGACGAGGAGTTCGCCGCGGCGGGGGCCGTGCTCCTGCCGACGGCGGACGACGTCTGGGCGGCGGGTGACCTGGTGCTCAAGGTCAAGGAGCCGGCCGGCGAGGAATATGACCGCTTGCGGCCGGGCCAGATTCTGTTCACCTACCTGCACCTGGCCGCATCCAGGGAATGCACCGAGGCGCTGCTGGCACGGAATGTCACGGCGATCGCCTACGAGACCGTGCAACTGCCCGACGGGTCGCTGCCGCTGCTCGCGCCCATGTCGGAGGTGGCGGGACGGATGGCACCGCAGGTGGGCGCGGACCGCCTGGAGCGGAAGGGCGGCCGCCGGGGCGCGCCGATGGGCGGCGTGTCCGCCATGTGCGCGGCGAAGGTGGCGGTGATAGGCGCGGGTACCTCAGGGTTGAACGCCGCTGCGATCGCCCTCGGCATGCAGGCCGAGGTGCTCCTGCTCGACCGGAATATCGCAAGACTGCGCCGGGCGGACGTGCTCTATCAGGGCCACTGCCAGACCGTGAGGTCGAACACCTACGAGATCGAGCGTGCGGTCTGGGATGCCGACCTGGTGATAGGCGCGGTCCTGGTACCCGGCGCAAAGACCCCCACCCTGGTCAGCAACGAGATGGTCGCGAAGATGAAACCCGGCTCCGTCCTCGTCGACATCTCAATCGACCAGGGCGGCTGCTTCGAGGACTCAAGGCTCACGACGCACGCGGACCCTACCTACCGGGTCCACGATTCGGTCTTCTACTGCGTGGCGAACATGCCAGGCGCGGTCCCGCACACGTCCACGTATGCCCTGACCAACGTGACGCTCCCGTACGCGCTCCAGATCGCCAACAGAGGCTGGCGCGAGGCCCTCCGCAGTGACGACGCCCTGGCCCAGGGCCTGAACACCCACGACGGCGCGCTCACCTGCCTTCCGGTGGCTGAATCGCACCACCTCGACCACACCCCGGTCGGCGACGTCCTCGCCGGGTAGCCTGATGCTCGCTGAACGCTGGCTATTTACGTTGACAACATTCCTGATTATCAGTAATGCTGTGCTTGTAGCCACTCCATTGCGATGGAGCTGGAATTGAACCCGGGACTCCTGCCGGACGACAGGGCCCGGGTTTCGCGTATGTAGGTGCGGATTTTCCGTCAGATACCAATGATCTGGCCGAGGTTCTGGCTGACGCCTCGTCATGATGCCGGGGACCGTCAACTCGTCGGAACGAGATCAGCCACGTCCTGATGGAGCTTGGCGAGGGCCTGGTCGAATGTGGCCAGGCGCGCTTCGTAGCTTCGCGCGAGGTGGGCGAGGTAAGCATCGGTTACCTGCCGGTGACCGATGATTCCCGCAATCGGCATGCTTTCATATGAAGTATTGTCTGGCCAGAACTCATGGCGCGGGCTCGCTGTTATTTCTCGCAGAATCGAACGCGCCGACTCCGCGGACTGGCCTTCGCGCATAAGAAGTCGCATCAGGCTGCCCTGGGTGATGGGGCAGGTGGCGAATCCCGTTCCGGCCTCTACAAACCATTTCTCGGCGGAAGCATGATGAATATGATCATCGACTACCAGGGCGACGAGCACATTCGCGTCTAGCAGGACCGCGGGCATTACTCATCCTCCAGGACGCGGACATCATCGGTTGAAATGATTCTGCCCAAATGCACGACAGGAAGGCCGGTCGCGGGGCTGTGCGCTACGCCTGCCGGGCGGCCTTCGCTAAGTCCGCGGCGCATCAGGTAGGCGACGGTCTCGCTGAGTGTCCGATGGGTGTCCCTGGCGATTGCCATTACCTGCGCGTGCAGATCGGTGGGAAGGTCAACCGTAGTACGCATACCCGCATCATAGCATTTCTGCATCGTGATGCATCGCTGTACAGTATCTGAGTGGCCATTGTTTCCGAGGCAGCGCGGCGATACCTCCAGTACCTGGTCGTGGAGCGGGGGCTGGCCGCGAACACCGTGGAGTCCTACGAGCGGGACCTGAACCGGTACGTCGGTTTTCTCGAAACCCGTGACAAGGCCGATATCGCCGACGTCACCGAACTGGACGTCGCCGAGTTCCGCGCCGCGCTGCGCACGGGGGACGACGAGCACCAGTCGCTGAGCGTCAGTTCCGTGGGGCGAGCGGTGGTCGCCGTCCGCGGGCTGCACGCGTTTGCCCTCAAGGACGGCCTTACTTCCGCCGACCCCGCCCGCGAGGTCGCGCCGCCGGCCCCGGCCAGGCGGCTGCCCAAGGCCATCGCGCTCGACAAGGTGGAAAAGATCCTTGAGGCGGCGGGCTCAACGCAGGACAGCGACCCGAGGGTCCTGCGCGACCGGGCGCTGCTTGAGTTCCTGTACGGGACCGGGGCGCGGATCTCCGAGGCGACCGGCCTCGACGTGGACGACCTGCACCACCTGGCGCGGGACCCGGCCGTCCTCCTCACCGGCAAGGGCGGCAAGCAGCGCTACGTCCCGGCCGGCCGCTACGCGGTCGAGGCGCTGGACGCTTACCTGGTGCGGGGCCGTTCCGCCCTCGCCGCCAGGGCGAGCCGCAAGCAGAGTCCCGCCGTTTTCCTCAACGCACGGGGCGGGCGGCTCACCAGGCAAGGTGCGTGGGGGATACTGCGCGAAGCAGCCTCTCGTTCCGGCGAAACCGACGTTTCCCCCCATACCCTGCGGCATTCCTTCGCCACCCACCTGCTCGACGGCGGCGCGGACATCCGCGTCGTGCAGGAATTGCTCGGACATGCCTCGGTGGCCACCACGCAGGTCTACACTCTCGTCACGGTGGACAAGCTAAGGGAGGTCTACGCGGCCGCGCATCCCCGTGCTTCCGGCTGACACGTGCTGCGGACGGCGAGCGTTCGAGCTGTCGCCGTCGGCCGTTGCCCCGGAAGCCCAGCCGGCCGGTGCATCGGGAAGAAAATGGCTCGCCGACGGCGCGCCTTCTTGAAAACACCCAGCGCACGGGCCTATTGTCCCGAACAGTTCGCGACCTCTAGCCCCGGGAGGAATTTACTGGTGGCCGCATCGCGCGTAATGGAGCTCCTGCCGGGAGACATCGGCCCCACCGGCCGGCCGCTCCCCGCCTTTCCCGAGCCAAAGCCGCTGACCGAGCACGGCCCGGCGCGGATCGTGGCGGTCTGCAACCAGAAGGGCGGCGTCGGCAAGACGACGACGACCATCAACCTGGGCGCCGCCCTCGCCGAGCGGGGCAGGAAGATGCTGCTCGTCGACTTCGACCCGCAGGGCGCGCTCTCGGTCGGCCTCGGCATCCAGCCGCACGACATCGACTCCACGGTCTACAACCTGCTTATGGAGCGCGGCGTCAAGGCGCACGACGTCATCTTCGAGACCGGCGTCAAGAACCTGGACCTGCTGCCGTCCAACATCGACCTGTCCGGTGCGGAAGTCCAGCTCGTGCACGAGGTCGGCCGGGAGTACATCCTCGGCAGCGCGCTCAAGGACGTCGTGCCCGACTACGACTACATCCTGATCGACTGCCAGCCGTCCCTCGGCCTGCTCACGATCAACGCCCTCGCCTGCGCGGACAGCGTGCTCATCCCGCTTGAGTGCGAGTACTTCGCGATGCGCGGCGTGGCGCTGCTCATGGAGACCATCGACAAGGTGCAGCAGCGGCTCAACCCGAACCTGACGATTGATGGCCTTCTGGGGACGATGTACGATTCGCGCACCTTGCATACCCGGGAAGTACTCGGCTCCATCGTGAACGGCTTCGGCGACAAGGTATTTCATACCGTGATTAACCGCACTATCCGGTTCCCGGACGCTTCTGTTGCCGGCGAGCCCATCACGACGTTCGACACGTCCTCGATGGGGGCGAATTCCTACCGTGAACTCGCCAAGGAGGTACTCGGGCGGTGGGGGCAGGCAGGGGACGGTTACGCCGGGTAAGTAACGGTTGCCCTAAGGACAAGGACGAAGACAAGGGCTTCTCGGAGAGCACGGTACCGTCGTTACCATGGTGGGCACGACCGCTGGCAGGACAATGAACAGCGACCTCACCGCCGGCGAGGCGGGTGACGCTCCGCGTGGCTCCGGGGCCTTCGAGGTACACCTCGATGTCTTCGAAGGACCATTCGACCTGCTGCTCGGGCTGATCTCCAAGCACAAGCTGGACATCACCGAGGTCGCCCTGTCCAAGGTCACCGACGAGTTCATCGCCTACATCAGGCAGCGCTCCGGCGGCTGGGACCTGGATCAGGTCAGCTACTTCCTTGTCGTCGCCGCGACCCTCCTTGACCTGAAGGCCGCCCGGCTGCTGCCCTCGGGTGAGGTCGAGGACGAGGAAGACCTCGCGCTGCTCGAAGCCCGTGACCTGCTCTTCGCCCGGCTGCTCCAGTACCGCGCCTACAAGGAAGCGGCCGCCGTGTTCGCGGGCCGGATGGCGGCGGCCGGGAAGCGGTTCCCGAGGCGGGTGCCGCTTGAGCCGCGGTTCGCCGAACTGCTGCCCGAGGTGCTTTTCACCATCGGCCTCCAGGAGTTCGCCGCGCTCGCCGCCCGCGCCCTTACCCCCAAGGCCCCGCCCACGCTGTCCGTCGACCACATTCACGCCGCCTTCGTATCGATCAGGGAGCAGGCCGTCCTTATCGCGGGCAGGCTGCGCGACCTGGGCCGTGCGTCATTCAGGCAGCTGTCATCGGGTGCGGCGGGAAACTACGAGATCGTCGCGTCGTTCCTCGCCCTGCTTGAGCTGTACCGCGAGGACGTGGTCGCCTTCGAGCAGGTATCCCCGCTCGGCGAACTGTACGTAACCTGGACTGGTGGCGACCGCGAAGTGAAGCTGGCCCCGCCCGGCGCCCGCTCAGGCGATACGGCACTGGTAACGGAAACCGAAGAAGAAGACTACATATGACGAGCGATTCCACCGGGGACGACAGCGCCCGCGACCAAGGGCCAGGCTTGCGGGCGTCGCTTGAGGCCATCCTGCTGGTCGCCGATGAGCCCATTCCCGAGATCCTGATTGCCCAGGTCCTGGAGCGGCCACGGCACGAGGTGGCCGACGGGCTGCGTGCCCTGTCGGCCGAGTACACGAACGACGGCCGCGGATTCGACCTGCGGGAGATAGCAGGCGGCTGGCGCTTCTATACTCGGGAGGACTGCGCTCCGCTCGTCGAGCGGTTCATCAGGGACGGCCAGGAGGTCCGGCTCACCCAGGCGGCGCTTGAAACCCTGGCCGTCGTCGCCTACCGGCAGCCGGTCAGCAGGGCCCGGGTCTCGGCGGTGCGCGGTGTCAACTGCGACGGCGTGATCAGGACGCTCGTGCTGCGTGGGCTCGTCGAGGACTCAGGGACCGACCCGGAGACCGGCGCGATCCTCTACCGCACCACCGGCTACTTCCTTGAGCGCCTGGGAATGGCGTCCCTGGACGACCTGCCCGAGCTGGCGCCCTTCCTGCCGGAGAACATCGAGGACATCGAGGACAATGAACGCACGCGGGCGTAGCGGGCCAGGGAGCAGGCGGCGAACCGCCCAGCTCTCGACGGAAGCAGCGCAGCCGTCGCCAGAAACTGTGCAGTTGTCGCCGGAAGCGCAGGCCCGGCTCCGAGCGCTGCGCAGCATGGGTTTCGACGACAACGATGAATTCGCCGCCGACGAGGGCGAGCGTGACGACCTTACCGACGTCCCCGGGGGCGTCCGGCTGCAGAAAGTCCTCGCGGCCGCGGGCGTGGGCAGCAGGCGGCACTGCGAGGAGCTGATCGGCGAGGGCCGGGTCGAGGTGGACGGCCAGGTCGTCCGGCGGTTCGGTGCCCGCGTGGACCCGGAGAACCAGATCATCCGGGTCGACGGCAAACGTATCCCCGCTCGCCAGGATGTCCTGTACCTCGCATTCAACAAGCCGCGCGGTGTGCTTACGGCGATGTCGGACGACCGCGGTCGCAAGACGATCGTCGACTTCCTCGGCGACCGGGCCGAGCGGCTGTTCCATGTCGGGCGGCTGGACTACGACACCGAGGGCCTGATGCTCCTCACCAACGACGGCGAGCTCGCGCACCGGCTCGCTCACCCGAGCTACGAGGTGGCCAAGACCTACTGGGCCGAGGTTCCCGGACCCGTGCCGCGTGACCTCGGCCGCCGGCTGCAGGCCGGCGTCGAGCTTGAGGACGGCCTGGCGGTTGCCGACAAGTTCCGGGTCATCGAGCAGGCCAGCCGCCGTGCCATGGTCGAGATCACGCTGCACGAAGGTCGCAAGCACATCGTCCGCCGGATGCTCGCCGAGGTCGGCCACCCGGTCAGCAGGCTGCTGCGCACCACCGTCGGGCCGATCAAGCTCGGCACCCTCCGTCCAGGTGCGACCAGAGACCTGACCACGAAGGAGATCGGCGAGCTGTACGCCGCCGTGGGCATGTAGTCCCGGCAGCGCGCAGACCCGGTAACCCAAGGTCAGACCCCCCGCGGGGGCGCGGCGGAGCGGTGATCGGCAGTAGCCTTGAGGCTCGATGAAAAGGGTTTACCGGTAAAGGAGTTAGCTAGTGACAGTCCGGGCTATTCGCGGCGCGGTCCAGGTCGACGCCGACGAGCGGGATGCCATCCTCGAGGGCACCGCCGAGCTGGTCACTGCGGTGATGACCGGCAACGACCTCACTCCCGACGACGTGATCAGCGTTCTGTTCACGGTGACCTCGGACCTCACCGCCGAATTCCCCGCACTGGCGGCCCGTAAACTCGGCTTCCATGCCGTACCCCTGATGTGCGCGATCGAGATCCCGGTCCCGCACGCGATGCCTCGCGTGGTCCGCCTCATGGCACACGTGGAGACCGAGCGTTCCCGGGCGCAGATCCAGCACGTCTACCTCCGCGGCGCGGTCGCCCTCCGCCAGGACATCGCTCAGTAGAAGCCCACAGCAAAGACCAAAGACAATGACTCAGAACGAAACCGGCTCTTCGCCCACCACCACGCTGACCTGCGTGGGCGGGCCGGGCGCGCCCCGGGATGCGTCATGACCATGCCCAAGCGAGTCCTGGTCGCGGGGGCAGGGCTCATCGGGACCTCTATCGCGCTCGCGCTGCGCGAAAAGGGCGCCGATGTCTGGCTCAGCGACGCCGACCCCGGGACCGCCCGGCTTGCCGCGGATCTCGCGGGCGGTACCGTCGTCTCCGACCTGCGCGACGCGAAGGGGATCGCCGACATCGCGGTCCTGGCGATGCCGCCAACGGCGGTCGGCCGGGAACTCGCCTTCGCGCAGGAGTGCGCGGTGGCGGACGTCTACACGGACGTCGCCAGCGTGAAGGTCCTGCCGGCCCGGCAGGCACGCGACCTGCACTGCGACCTAGCGGCCTACGTTCCCGCGCACCCCCTGGCCGGGCGGGAGAGGCACGGTCCGGCGGCCGCTCAGACGGATCTTTTCCTCGGCCGGACGTGGGCGATCTGCCCGCTGCCGGAGACGTCTGGTGAGGCCGTTGACGCGGTGGCCGGGCTCGCGATCGCCTGCGGCGCGGATCCGGTCGTCACCGATCCGGAAACCCACGACCGCTGGGTCGCGCTCGTCTCGCACGCGCCGCACCTTGTCGCGGTCGCGATGGCCGCCCGGCTCGCCCCGTCGAACGTCCCCGCCGATGCGCTCAAGCTGGCTGGCCAGGGGCTGCGGGACGTCACCCGGATCGCCGCGGGCGACAGCGGGCTGTGGACCCAGATCCTCACCGCCAACGCGGGCCCGGTCGCCGAGGTCGTCGCGGCCGTTGCCGAGGACCTGGCCGCCGTCGCGCGCGTCCTCGGGAGCTTTCCCGTTGGAACGCCCCCGGTCGGGACCGCCGTCACCGCGGGTACCGCGGGCATCACCAGCCTGCTCGACCGGGGCCAGGCAGGCACCGGCCGCATCCCCGGCAAGCACGGCGGCCAGCCGCGCAACTTCACCGTGGTCCAGGTCGTGCTCGCCGACCGGCCGGGCGAACTGGCCCGCCTCTTCAACGCCGCCGGCGCGGCCGGGGTGAACATCGAGGACATCCGGCTGGAGCACTCGCCGGGCCTCCCGGTCGGTGCGGCCGAGCTCTCTGTCCGCCCCGACCAGGCCGGCGTGCTGCTGGACGCGCTGGAAGCGGGCGGCTGGCCCGTCCGCCGCTAGCGGCGGACGGGCCGCGCCGCGGTTAATGGGTCGCGCGAACCGGCGGGGAGTGTGCGAAGCTAGACGCCATGACCGAGACCGCGAAGCAGGGCACCACGAATACACCGGCGCAGGCCGCTGAGACGGGGAGCCCGCAGACACGGGCCGCTCAGGCAGAGCCGGCCGAGACGGAGTCCGCCGAGACGGCCGGGGAACTCGCCGAGCCCGACGTCGACGACACCAAGCGCAAGTTCCGTGAGGCTCTCGACCGCAAGCACCAGGTACACAACGAGAACCAGGGCAAGGGCGGCCGCGACGGCAGCAAGATCAACGGCGCCCACGGCCCGGCCGCGAGCCGCCGCAACTTCCGGCGCAAGAGCGGCTGACGGGCCGAGAGCCGGACCACCGGCCGGGCTGACCAGCCAGCGGCAGGGCGGTCGGCCCGGCCGCTGACTCAGGTCGGCCGGGTGGCGACGAGCCGTCATCCGTCCACGGCCGCGTTCCGCGGGGTTCCCGGTACCATTGCGGGGTGGGAATCTCCTCGCCGAACGGTCTGATCATCGCCATAGACGGACCGTCGGGTTCCGGTAAGTCGAGCGCGTCCAAGGGCGTCGCCCGCCAGCTCGGCCTCCGCTATCTGGACACTGGGGCGATGTACCGCGCGCTGACCTGGTGGTTCATGAGCGAGGAGGCTGACCCGGCCGACGTGGCACTGGTCGCGGAACGCGCCGCGGTACCGGTCATCGAGGTTTCCACCGAACCGGACGACCCGTGGACCCGCGTCAACGGCCAGGATGTTTCCCGCGAAATCCGCACGCCGGAGGTCTCCGCCCAGGTCAGCGGGGTGGCCCGGGTTCCTGCGGTCCGGGAGCACCTGATCGCCGAGCAGCGCGCGATCATCGCGGCGGCGGTACCGGGAATCGTCGCCGAGGGCCGCGACATCGGCACTGTCGTAGCAAGGAACGCGCAGCTCAAGGTATTCTTGACTGCCGATCCCGGTGCCCGCGCCCGCCGCCGGGCCGCCGAACTGCGGGCCGACGCCGACGAGACCGAGGCCGCCCAGGTGCGGCGCGACCGCCTCGACGCCGCGCAGTCGGAGAAGGCCGACGACGCACTGCTGCTGGACGCGACCGACCTGACCTTGGACGAGGTCATCGAGGAGATCGTCCGGCTAGCGCAGGAGCGCTGCCAGGAGCTGCTGCTTTTCGACGACCCGGAGCTGGTCGGGTGCTCGGCCCGCCGGCAAGAAGACGAAGGTCCCAGGGCCCGCGCGGCGGACAAGGGATAAAGGCACTTGGTGCCGGAGTTACCCCGGGGCTTTGCCCGGTCCGGGGTACGGGGGTCGTTCCCCGAAGGAAACAGCCCGGAAGGGGCGAGTAAATTGACGGACATCGACGCCGGTGATGACGGCTGGGTAGACATCGGCGACGATTTCGACGCCGACGGTTTTGACGGCACCGACCTTGACAGTGCCGACCTTGACAGTGCCGACCTTGACGCTGCCGACCTCGACAGCGTGGAATCTAGGGCCGAAGCCGAGGGAGGCCCGGGGTTCGGGACACCCGGGCAGCCGGTGCTCGCCGTGGTCGGGCGCCCCAACGTGGGCAAGTCCACCTTGGTCAACCGCATCCTCGGCTCTCGGCAGGCGGTCGTCCAGGACGTGCCCGGCGTCACCAGGGACCGCGTCGCTTACGACGCCAACTGGCGCGGCAGGCAATTCACCCTGGTGGACACCGGCGGCTGGGTATCGAAGGCCCAGGGCCTGGCCGCCCAGGTGGCCGAACAGGCCGAGATCGCCGTGGGTCTCGCGGACGCGGTGCTCTTCGTGGTGGACGCCCGGGTCGGCGCGACCGACGAGGACGAGGCGGTCGCGCGGGTGCTCCGCCGGTCCGGCAAGCCCGTCGTGCTCGTCGCGAACAAGGTGGACGACGCCAAGAACGAGTCCGACGCCCAGACGCTGTGGTCCCTTGGCCTCGGCGAGCCGGTGATGGTCTCGGCCATGCACGGCCGCGGCAGCGGCGACATGCTCGACGTGGCACTTAACGCGTTGCCCGAGGCGCCGCCCGAGCGGCTGGGAGCGGGTGGACCGCGCCGGGTCGCGCTGATCGGCCTGCCCAATGTCGGCAAGTCATCCCTGCTCAACAAGCTGGCCGGCGAGCAGCGCGCGGTCGTCGACTCCGTCGCGGGCACGACCCGCGACCCGGTGGACGAGCTGATCGAACTCGGCGGAACGACCTGGAGGTTCGTGGACACCGCGGGCATCAGGCGCCGGTTCAGGGACAGCCAGGGCGCGGACTACTACGCGACCCTCCGCACCCAGTCCGCACTCGACCGGGCCGAGGTCGCGGTCGTCCTGATC
The DNA here is from genome assembly GCA_963785645.1 of uncultured Actinomycetota bacterium. Taxonomy (GTDB): domain Bacteria; phylum Actinomycetota; class Actinomycetes; order Streptosporangiales; family Streptosporangiaceae; genus Trebonia. Next base: position 237,161 of record CAWAWG010000005.1, on the reverse strand, counting down.
GACGCGAGCGAGCCGCTCACCGAGCAGGACCTGCGCATCCTGTCCATGGTGACCGAGGCGGGCCGGGCCCTCGTCATCGCATACAACAAGTGGGATCTCACCGACATCGAGCGCCGCGAGTACCTTCAGGACGAGATCGACCGCCAGCTCTACCACGTCCGCTGGGCGCCCCGGGTGAACATCTCCGCCGCGACCGGCCGTCACGTGGAACGCCTCGTCCCGGCGATCGAACAGGCCCTGGCGAGCTGGGAGCAGCGGGTGTCCACCGGGCAGCTCAACGCCTGGGTGAACGCCCTGGTGGCTGCCACGCCGCCGCCGATGCGCGGGGGCAAGCAGCCGAGGGTGCTGTTCGCCACCCAGGCGGGCGTCAAGCCGCCGCACTTCGTGCTGTTCACGACCGGGTTCCTTGAGGAGACCTACCGCCGGTTCATCGAGCGCCGCCTCCGTGAGGACTTCGGCTTCGCCGGCACCCCGGTCAAGCTGACCATGCGCATCCGCGAAAAGCGCGGCAAGAACGCGGGCCGCACAACCGCCCGGAGGTAGGGCGCGCATCCATCCCCCGGCTGGGTCGCTAACCTTCGGATAACAGCAACAAGCGCTTGCGCTCTACGCCTAGGGGTCGGGTGGGCCGCCGAAGAGCCAGCCGCTGTCGTTCGGGATAATCTCTCTTGTGTTTTCACCGGAGAAGCTGCTTGAGCTGGACAGCGGGCGGGTGTGGCACCCGTACGCGCCGATGCCGGGGACCGGGCGGCCGCTGATCGTCGAGTCGGCGAGCGGGGTACGGCTGCGGCTTGCCGACGGCCGGGAGCTGATCGACGGGATGAGTTCCTGGTGGTCAGCGATTCACGGGTACCGGCATCCGGCGCTCGATGCCGCGGCGCGGGACCAGCTGGGGCGAATGAGTCACGTGATGTTCGGCGGGCTGACGCACGAGCCCGCCGTGGCCCTCGCCGACCGGCTCGTGACGATCGCCCCCCCGGGACTGGAGCACGTGTTCCTGTGCGACTCCGGCTCGGTCTCCGTCGAGGTCGCGGTGAAGATGTGCCTTCAGTTCTGGCGGTCGCGCGGGACCGCCGCGAAGACGAAGCTGCTGACCTGGCGCGGCGGATACCACGGGGACACGTTCATGGCGATGTCGGTGTGCGACCCCGAGGGAGGCATGCACCGGATGTGGGACGGCGTGCTGCCCAGGCAGGTGTTCGCCGGGCTGCCGCCAGCCGGGTTCGGTGCGGGCGTGGACGAGGCGTATTCGCTGGAGCTGCGACGGCTGATCGAGGCGCACTCCGGCGAACTCGCGGCCGTGATCGTGGAGCCGGTCGTGCAGGGAGCCGGCGGGATGCGCTTTCACGATCCCGGGTACCTGCGGGTCCTCCGCGAGGCCTGCGACGCCCATGACGTCCTGCTTGTCTTCGACGAGATCGCGACCGGCTTCGGACGGACCGGCAGCCTCTTCGCGGCTGGACACGCCGGCGTGTCGCCCGACGTGATGTGCGTCGGCAAGGCGCTGACCGGCGGGTACCTCACACTCGCGGCGGCCCTGTGCACGGCCGAGATCGCGGCCGGGATCGCGCGCGGCGAGCTTCCCGTGCTCGCGCACGGGCCGACGTTCATGGGCAACCCGCTCGCGTGCGCGGTGGCGGGAGCCTCGCTCGACGTCCTGCTCGGCACCCAGACCTACCCCTGCGGCTGGCAGGCCGAGGTGGCACGGATCGAGGCGGCGCTCAGGGCCGCCTGGCCCCCGCGGCCGGTCAGCCGGGCGTCGCCGACGTGCGCGCGCTCGGTGCGATCGGGGTGGTGCAGCTCGACCGCGAGGTGGATATCGCGGCCGCGACGCGGGCCGCGGCCGGGGCGGGGATCTGGCTGCGGCCGTTCCGCGACCTGATCTACACGATGCCACCGTACGTGACCAGTGACGCCGAGGTGGCCGCCATCTGCGCGGGCGTCCTCGCGGCGGTGACGGCCGCCGTCAGCGAGAGCCGCGGGTAACCGGCTCGCCCGCTAGCCGTCCTGACGCTCCGCGGCCAGGTGAAACCAGACCGTGGTGCCCGTCGGGTCGCGCAGGTACCCCCACTGCGCGGCGAGCTGCTGCACGAGGTAGAGCCCGTGCCCGTTGGCCGCGAACAGGTCGCCCTTGACCACGGGAGTGCCGGGTGAGCCGTCGTCGATCACCTCGACCAGGACACCGTCGGGCACGTCAACGACGACGATCGTGACCGAGCCGTCGGGCGCTCCCGACGCGGTGTGCACGATCGCGTTGGTGACCAGTTCAGACGTTAGTAAGGTGGCGGCGTCGGAGTCGACCCGCTGCCCGTTGTCCGCGGCTGCCAGGGTCCGGGTGATGAAGGACCGGGCCCCGGACACCTCCTCGGCCCGGCCGGGCATCGTGACCGAACCGACGATCGCGGACCGGTGCGCTGTTTCCAGCGTGGAGGCCCCCAGCGTGGGGGCCGGCCCCGGAGCGGGGCGACTCTTCAGGGGGGTGTCCATCTGCGCATGCCTCCCGTTGTAGCGCATTCGGAACTTTGCTACTTGTCTGACCGTGCGAAAGCTGCCTCACAAAAATCTCATAAGCGATCTTTCCGACAAGAACCAAATGTCCGTTTGGCGGTACTTGTCGGGTAGTCGTCACGGCGGCTATCTATTCCGCCCGTCAGCCGTCGTGACCTCTCCGATCATGCCTGTGCAACCGCAGCGCGCGCAAGTGCGTAGAGCAAATTTTGCCCATGAAATCGCGGATGGGATTTCACTTCGATCGCTTTCGTTGTATCGTGCTGCTTGTTACCCACGTCGGTCACGGGATGTGCTGCGCGCTTAAATAGCGTGATCGGAAGAATGGCGACGTCTCCGGAAGGAGGTGGATCCGCGATGACGACCGGCCCGACCGTCCGAAGGCGGCGCCTCGGCACCGAACTGCGCAAACTTCGCGAATCCAACGGATACAAGCTGGAGGAAGTGGCCGCGCAGCTCGGCGTCGCGCCATCGACCCTATCGCGTATCGAGACCGGCAAGGCGCCGACCAAGTCTGCTTATCTGAACCAGATGCTCGAGATGTACGGCGTGGTTGAGCCGGGACAGCGCCAGGTCCTTGTGGATATGGCGCGTGAGGGTCACCGCAAGGGGTGGTGGGCCGCCTACGACGACGTGCTCCCCAGCGGGTTCGACATCTACGTCGGGCTTGAAGCCGAGACGGCCGCGGTCCGCGGCTACGAGATCTCGGTGGTACCCGGGCTGCTGCAGACGCCCGGCTACGCCCGGGCCGTGCTTCGCGAGATGTTCCCCAGGCACCGGACCGAGCAGATCGACCGCCTGGTTGACCTGCGGATCGAACGACAGCGGCGGCTCGATGACAACCCGCCACTCGAGCTGTGGGCCATCCTCGACGAGGCGGTCATCCGCCGCCCGGTCGGCGGTGACCAGGTGATGCGCGGTCAGCTTGAGCACCTGCTCGACATGGCGGCCAGGCCCGGGGTGACGTTGCAGGTCCTGCCGTTCGCCTGCGGGGCGCACGCCGGGCACGGCGGTCCGTTCTCGATTCTCGAGTTCCCGAACCGGTCCGATTCCGAGGTCGCGTACGTGGAGTCGGTGGCCGGGATGCTCTATCTGGAGAAGGACAGGGAAGTACGGACCCGCGTTGAGGCCTTTGACCGCCTCCGCGCGGCGGCGCTGGCCCCGGCCGCGTCCGTTGACCTGATCGCACACGTTTCTAGCGAGCTCTAGTCAGCCGGCGGAGGCCAGGTGGCCGCCACGGCTGGTCCAACAAAAAAGGGGAAACACAAGGAGGAACCGAATGGAAGGGAACCTGGGCGAACTGCACTGGTTCAAGAGCAGTGCCAGTGCGGCGGGCAACTGCGTTGAAGTGGCCCACCTGCCTGAAGGAGGCGTTGCGGTCCGTGATTCGAAGGACCGCGGTAAGACGCCGCACGTCTACACCCGTTCTGAGTGGGAGGCGTTTCTGGTCGGAGCCAAGAACGGGGAATTCGACCTGCCACTCGCCTAGCGGGCTGCCGTTCCGCGAGCGGCAGCCGGCCTAGGCGGCCGTCCCGCTTGATCCCTTGAATCCTGCCCTTGAACTGAAGGACCAGCGGCAGCACCACCGGGATGAAAAGGATCGACTTCCGGGCCAGGGGGGAGAGAAGACGATGGGTTCCCGCGTGACGCGGGGGCCCATCGTCTTTGTTGCCGGGACTTACCGGTGCCAGCGGCGGAGGTCACCCCGCCCGGAGGGCCTCCAGTTGCCTGATGATCTCGTCCAGGATTCGCGGCGTCTCATTGGGCTCGTACGCCACGATGGAAAGGCGCTCCATGGCTAGCAGGTACTGGTCCACGTCGGCCTGCTTATCCAGGTAGAGGGCGCTGGTCAGGTTCTCGACGTAGACGACATCGGGCAGGTCGCGCTCGGTGAACCGCAGGATGCTGAACCCGGTCGGCACCGCGTGCCCGCCCGCACCGTACGGGATCACCTGCAGGCTGAGGGCCGGGCTCGAGCAGGTCTCCTTGAGGTAGCGGAGCTGCTCAAGCTGGACGGCGGTCCCCGCGACGGGCCGGCGGAGCACCGCCTCGTCAAGGATGATCCAGAGCTTGAGCTTGCCCTCGCGGAAGCGGCGCTGTCGTTCCTTGCGCAGCACGACGAGCCGCTCCGCCTGGTCGATCGGATGGTCGCCGAGCGAGATGACAGCGGTGGCGTACTCCTCCGTCTGCAGCAGGCCAGGGACGAACTGCGCCTCGTAGACGCGGATCGAGCGCGCCGCCTCTTCCATGCCGACGTACGCCTGGAACCAGTCGGGCAGGATGTCGTTGTACCGGTGCCACCAGCCGGGCTTGTTCGACTGCTCGGCGAGGGTCAGGAGTTGCTCGCGCTCCCGCACGTCCACGCCGTACAGCGTCAGCAGGTCGAGGACGTCGATCTCGCGAATCGCGTTCCGGCCGAGCTCGATGCGGCTGATCTTGGACTCTGACGCACGGATCGTGCTTGCCGCCTGCCGGGCGGTTATGCCCCTGGCCTCGCGGAGCCGGCGCAGCTGAGACCCGAGCAGGATGCGCAGGACGGTAGGCCCGTCAGAAGAGTCAGGCACGCCGCCGACCTCCTCGTCATTCCCGTGCCACGCAGCGGTGATAAGTGTGCGCGGCTAGTCTTACGCGGTTGATTTAGCGAGTACCGCGCAATTGCGTTGGCCGGGGTCGCCGTCGCGCAGCAACCCAATGATATCGCATATGGGATTCCATGTCGGCTATCCGACCCTCAATATTACTAGTTAATGTCGGCTATCGCACGTCCCGGCGGGCGCCTCCTGCGGGTGGGGCCCGCGGAACCCCGTGCCGGCCCGTGAAACGGGTGTGACGAGGACTTTTGTGCATACCCAGGGTGGGTGGGCTGCCTGTGGCATGCGGGGCCCGTGCGTTGCGGTACGGTAGGCTCCGCGGCCGCGGGCCGCATCCGGTGGGAAACCAAAGAAGAGTACCCCGCGAAATTGCGCCGGTACAGCCGTTTAGTTTGTCTATTGGCGTGCTGAGTCACCGCGCGAGACACGGTGCCACCGCGCAATTCGACCACGCAATTGCCTCGGCTATTAGCGTGAAGCGGTTGATAACCGCCGCGGCCGCGCACGGGCCGGGTCCGGTCGGCTGGCAGCACGAGGAAAGCGCCTTCCGTATGATCCGGGTATGCGCTATCGAACCCTGGGTGACTCCGGCCTGCTCGTCTCGGTGGTAGGCCTCGGCTGCAACAACTTTGGCGGCCGCCTGGACAATGCACGGACCCGCGCTGTCGTCGACGCGGCGATTGACGAGGGCATCACCCTTTTCGACACCGCCGACATGTACGGCAGGCAGGGCGGCTCCGAGTTCGCACTCGGCGAGGTGCTCAAGGGCCGCCGGGACAAGGTCGTGCTCGCCACCAAGTTCGGCCACCAGGACGTCGACATGGGCTACGGCCCGGCGGCCGGCGCCAAGGGCGGCCGCAAGTACATACGGACCGCGGTGGAGAGGTCCCTGGCCCGCCTGCAGACCGACTACATCGACCTGTACCAGCTGCACACCCCGGATCCGCTCACCCCGATCGACGAGACCGTCGCCGCCCTCGGCGAACTGGTGACCGAGGGCAAGGTCCGGTACATCGGCCACTCAAACCTGTCCGGCTGGCAGCTCGCCGACGCCGCCCACACCGCGCTCGCGGGCGGCCGTACCGCGTTCATCTCCGCGCAGAACCACTGGTCGCTCCTTGAGCGCGGCGCGGAGCAGGAGATCGTGCCCGCCGCGCGCCACTTTGGCCTCGGCGTCCTGCCGTACTTTCCGCTGGCGAACGGCCTGCTGACCGGCAAGGTCCGCAAGGGCCAGGAGATTCCGGCCGGCACCCGGCTCACCGAGCCGCGCCGCGCCGGCTTCGTCACCGACGCCAGGCTGGACAAGGTCGAGGCGCTCATCGCCTGGGGCCAGGAGCAGGGCGTTTCCATACTGGAGATCGCCATCGGCGGTCTCGCCGCCCAGCCGGCCTGCTCCTCGGTCATCGCCGGCGCGACGTCCCCCGATCAGGTCAGGGCCAACGCCGCAGCGGGCGAGTGGGAACCGACGGAAGACCAGCTAGCGGCGATCGACAAGATCGTGCCCCCGCCGGGAGCCTAGCCGAGGTCCGCTGGCAGTATATGAGCCCTTATGAGGCAGTGGCGCTGCTGGCCGCGGGCATCGGCGGCGGGATGGCCGGCACGATGGCCAGCGTCGCTAGTGTCGTCTCCTACCCGGTGCTGCTCGCTCTCGGTCTGCCGCCGCTGGCCGCCAACGTCACCAACACGATGTCGCTGATCTTCTGCGTTCCCGGTGCCGTGCTCGGGGCCCGGCCCGAGTTGTCCGGGCAGCGCTCGCGCGTCCTGCGGTTCGGGGCGGTCATGGCGGCGGGCGGAGCGCTCGGCGCGGCGGTCCTGCTGCTCGCGCCGCCGGGTGCGTTCGCGCTCGCGGTGCCGGTGCTGATCTGCCTCGCCGCCGTCGGAGTCCTGCTGCAGCCGAAGCTCCGTGCCCTCTCGCCTCGCCCCGGCGCCGAGCAGTCAAGGCGCCGGATGGTCGTGCTGTTCTGCGTCGCGGCCTACCTCGGCTACTTCGGTGCGGCCGGCGGCGTGCTGCTGCTCGCCGCGCTTACCGCCACGATCTGCGAGCCGCTGATCAGGATTAACGCGCTGAAGAACGTGATCTCCGGCGCGGCCAACCTGGTCGCCGCGTCGGTGTTCGCCCTGTACGCCCCGGTGGAGTGGGCGTTCGTCCCGCCGCTGGCGGCCGGCTTCCTCATCGGCGGCTACGCCGGGCAGCGCATGGTACGCCATCTCCCGGTCGCCGTCTTGCGCGCGGTCGTCGCCTCGGCAGGCCTGGCGCTCGCCGTCAAGCTCGGGATCACCGCCTACCGCTGAGACCATCGGCAAGGGGAATTCACCCCTGGCACGCCGATTCTCCGTTTTCGTAAAAATATGAGCGCAAACATCCGGTATTGCGCTATGGTTTTCCACTAACCAGTATCAGCAACTGCTGGCGGCATTTTCGGGGGCCGACCCACTCCTGCCCCACGCGGCGCTAAGGTCGCTGCAGTCGCAGGGTGGCGCAGGTAGTCAGTTATCTTAAGCACGGGCCCTTTGTGTCACGTGCGTCCGTCACGGCATCGGCGGGAGCGATGTCACATGGGTTTCATCATTATCATAGGAATCATCTTTTTCATCGGTTATTACCTGTCACTCAAATCTCACCCGTACACGAAATGCAGGCTCTGTAACGGGCGTGGCAGGCATTACGCCACCGGCATGTACTCCTATGCGCACCGTCGCTGCCGCAAGTGCGGCGGGAGCGGACGGAAGGACCGGCTGGGCGTGCGCTTCATCAACCGCGGCCGGACCGGGAGCTAGCGCGGGTACTAGCCCAGCGCCGCCAGAGCAGGACGGCCCTGGCGGCGAGCCAGCATCCGAGCGCGGTCCACACACCGGGCAGGCCAAGCCAGTGGTAGCGGAGCACCAAGGCGGCGAGCGGCGTGAACGCGAGGATCGCGAGGAGCATCGCGCGACGCATGGCGGTATAGTCGCCGAGGCCGAGGATGATGCCGTCGTAGACGAACGCGAGCGCGGCGAGCGGCTGGGTGGGCGCGGACCACAGCAGCCCGACGACCGCGGCCTGCCGGACCGCCGGGTCGGCGGTGAACACCGCCGGCGCGAACAGGGCGAGCGCGGCGGTCACCAGGCCAAGCACGCACCCGAAGGCCAGGCCGCCGACGAGCGTGCGCCGCGCCGCGCGTTCGCGCCGCCGCCCGGTCGCCGCGGCCGAGTTCCGCACTGACGAAGACCTGCGCGGGCACCGCGAGCGCGTCCGTGGCCAGGGAGAGCATCGCCCACAGCCGGTAGGCGATCTGCTGTCCCGCCAGGGATACCGGGCCGAGTCGCGCGGTGACCGCGGTCGCGGCGAGCGGCACCACGCCGAGCGCGATCGTCCGCACGGACAGCCGGTGCCCGTCCCGCAGCACGGCGGCGACGTCACCGCGCGCGGGCGCGGTCGGCGGGTACGTCGATCGCCTGGATGCGTACCCGTACGCCGCCGCCGCGAGGACCTGCGCCACGACCGTGCCCCAGGCCGACCCGGTCAGGCCGGCGTGCAGCCCGAACACGAACGCGATCTCGAGCGCTACGTTCACGACGTTGGCCCCGACCGCGATCAGCAGCGGGGTCTTGGTGTCCTCGAGGCCGATGAGGTGCCCGTTGCCCGCGTAGGACAGGTAGAGGAACGGCAAGCCGAGCGCCGAGATCCTGATGTAGCCGGTCGCCGCGGCCCCGATGCCGGCGTGGCCGCCGAGCAGGACGACCATGAACGGGGCGACGAGGATGATCGCGACCGACGTCACGGCACCCCACCCGGCGGCGACCGAGTAGGCGGCGCCGACCGCGCGCCCCGCCGCCCCGTGCCGCCCCCGCGCGGCATTGCGCGAAACCTCGGTCGTCGTGGCGGTCGACAGGAAGATGGCCAGCCACGCTACGATCGACAGCGCGGACGTCGCGATGGCCAGTGCATCGAGCGGTGCGCGGCCGAGATGTCCCACGATCGCGGTGTCCGCGAGGTTGTACAGCGGCTCGGCGAGGATCGCGCCGAGCGCGGGGACGGCCAGCCGGGCGATCCGCCGGTCGAGATCACGCCAGTTGACATCTAGCGCGGTCTGGCTCACGCCCGTCAGGATATAGGTGCCGCCTGGGCCGATATGTCCCCGTGCGATACGGTTAGGTACTCGTGAGTCGAATCCAGTCACCGCCCGCCGATTCCGGTCACGGGCATTTCCGGCTGGAGCGCACCCTCCTCATCATCGGAGTGCTCGCCCTCGGCTACAACCTGCGCGGCGCGATTACCAGCCTGCCGCCGATCTTCCCGGAACTGCAAACCAGCCTCGGCCTGTCAAGCGCGACGATCTCCATCCTCGCGGCCACCCCGGTCATCTGCTTCGGCGTCGTTTCCGGCTTCGCCGCCAGCCTGGCCAGGCGAGCGGGGGAGGAGCGGGCCATGCTCGGCGCGGTCATCGCGCTGGCGGTCGGCCTCGTCGCCCGCGCCGCCGCCCCGGGGACGCTGCTCTTCCCCGGCACCATCGTGTGCAGCGGTGCGATCGCGGTCATGAACGTCCTGCTGTCCAGCCTGATCAAGCGCCGCTGGCCGGAGCGGGCAGGCTTCCTGATCGGTCTTTACATCACCGCGCTGTCCGCCGGCGCGATCGTCGGTTCGCTGGTCAGCGTCCCGCTCTGGCAGGACACCGGCGGCTCGGTCGCGGTGACACTCGGCTGGCTGGCCGTCCCGGCTGCCCTAGCCGCCCTCCTGTGGCTCCCGCAGTTGTCTGCCCGGGGGGACAGCCTCCAAGCACGGGGGGCTCCCGCCCCCGTCCCCCTGGACCCCGTACCCCCGGCGCCGGGCCGGGCCCGGGTGGCGGTGTACCGGCACGCGCTCTCGTGGCAGGTGACCATCTTCATGGGCATGCAGTCGCTGCTGTACTACGCAAACCTCTCCTGGCTGCCGACGATGCTGCGCGACCGCGGGGAAAGCGCCGTGGCCGCCGGTGACCTGCTCGCGCTGATGGGCGTCGGCAACCTGGCCGTCTCCATGCTGACTCCCGATGGCCGCGCAGCGGATGCGCTCGCAGGTCGCTCTCGTGCCGACCGATTACGCTGGCGGTGGCGGGCGGACTGGCCGGCCTGCTGTACCTGCCGCTGGGCGGAGCGGTCGCTTGGGCGCTGATCCTCGGCGCCGGGCCAGAACGCGGCCCTTGCCCTCGCCATCTTCTTCACCACGGCCCGCACGCCGAACGCGGCGGCGGCCGCGTCTCTGTCGTCGCTCTCCCAGGCGGTCGGCTACCTCCTCGCCAGCGCGGGCCCCCTTGAGGTCGGGCTGCTGCATTCCGCGACGGGCAGCTGGACCGCCCCTGTCATGATCCTGTTCGCGCTCAGTGCGGTCCTGCTTGTCGCGGGGCTTCTCGCCGCCCGCCCGCGAGTACTGCCAGTGGCACCGCGATCAAGAAGCAGTCGGACAACGAAAGGGGACCGCGTGACCAAGGCACCCGTCGGGTTCGACCTCGACATGACGCTCATCGACTCCCGGCGCGCCATCCTCGCGTCGTTCGCCGGGGCGGCGGCCGATACCGGCGTGACGATCGACCCGGCCGGAGTGATCAGCCGCCTCGGCATCAAGCTTGAGGACGAACTCGCGCACTGGTTCCCGCCAGGCGAAATCGAGGGCGCCGTCCGGGCCTACCGCGCCCACTACCTCCGGCTCTCCGGCCCGTTGACGACCCGGCTGCCCGGCGCGGCCGAAGCCCTCGCAGCGGTCCGGGAGGCGGGCGCCAGGACCGTGATGTCACCGCCAAGTACGAGCTCACGGCGCGGCTGAGCCTGGACGGAGTCGGGTTGTCCGCCGACGACCTGTTCGCTGAAGCCCACGGCCCGGAGAAAGGCGTGGTGCTCAAGGCGATCGGCGCGGCGGTCTACGTCGGCGACACCCCGGCGGACATGGACGCGGCGGTCACGGCGGGAGCGCATGCCGTTGGCGTCACCACGGGCTCCTTCACCGCCGCCGACCTGCGCGCGGCCGGCGCGGCGGACGTACTGTCCTCGCTGACCGAATTTCCCGCCCTGTACCGGGAAATTACCGATCGGCGCTAAGACGGGTGCGCTACTCAGACACAGTGCTACTCAGACACAGTGCGACGTGGCCGCCCGGCCCGCTTGACCGGCCGCGCGCCGGCCAGCATCTCGCCCGCGGACTTCTCCGTTACCAGGGCACTGAAGGCGTCGGCGTCCATCGTCACCCGCCGCGGCACTTCTTCACCGGGCAGGTACAGGTCGAGCACCGCGACCCGGAGCGCGTCCTTCTCCATCGCCAGGGCCTCGTCGGTCAGCGCCTCGATCTCCACGGGCGCGTCTCCGAGTTCCGGGTGTTCCTGGATCACGATGCGCGCGAGCGAGTCCTCCCGCATGATGAGCTGCCCACTCAGGTCACTAAACCGGACAGTCTTCTGACCCATGATCCGACCCCTTTACCCGAACTCTATTGCGGATCCCCGCTGCCAACGGTCAACCTAACCGTAAACCTGTTCGTTTGTCAAACGCCTGTTCTAGCAGAAGAAGCCTATCCGAACCTCTGGTCTACCGGCGGTATCCGTCAGAACGCCTTTTTCATCTGCATCGCGGTAACCGCGTAGCCGAGGCTCTCGTACAGCGACCTGGCGACCATGTTCTGCCCGTGCACGTTCAGCCCGAGCGATGTCATTCCGCGCGCCCTTGCCTCGTCCTCGGCGAGCCTCATCGCCGCCCGTCCGTAACCCCGGCCGCGGAACGGCGGTTCGATCTCGATCTCGAATACCCACGCCATCAGCGGGTCACGGTCAGGTCCGGGCACGCCGAGCCATAGCCAGCCGACGCCCGCCTCGCCGGCCATGACCCGGAACAGGAGCTGCCCGGGCGCGGCCATCCCGCCGGCGAAGTACCTGGCCGTGTCCTGTTCGGCCTTCTGCCGCGCGGCCTGCGCGGACAGCGCGCCGGAGGCCGCGATCAGCGCGGCGTACCCGGCGACCTGGCGGGGCAGCCACTCGTCGAACTCGGCGCGCGTCATCGGGCGCAGTGTCAGCTCAGCCTCGCCCATGGCATCCAATTAAACCGCCTCGTGCTTCTTAACCGGTCCGGCGTGCCTTACCCGCCGCGCAGGTGTGGAGGTGGCCCGCCCCGGGGTAAAGAACTTAACAAGCCCGGGGTAAACGACAGGGAGGTGCTGAGCATGCGTCTTGGCAAAGAGCAAGCCGTTGGCTACGTCGAGGACACTGAGGCCAGTGACACGAGGGCCGATTCGCTTCCGGCGGAGCCGGCCACCGTCAGCCGGTCCGGTGAGCTGCCGCTGACCGCGGCTCCCGAACCGCTGGTGGCTCCCGAATCCCCGGTGACCGTCAACTGACCGCGGGGGATTAGCGATGGCCCGCCTGCCGCCGTGGTCGGCGGGGCCCGACCGGGGTGAACGCCCAGACCGGCCGTTCACCGGGTACAAGCTGGCGCACGCCGTCGTCTCGGCGGACGGTGCCAAGACGGGATTCGCGGGTCTCACGCTGGGCGCGACCCGTGTCTACGGGGTCACCAGCGACGCGTGCTGCGTCTGGAGCGACCGCCACGCACCGCCGCGCCGCTGGTGCGGCTGCGGGTTCTACTGCCTGCACGAGCTGGCGGATGCGCGGTCGCTGGCCTGTGCCACCGAGAACCGCTCGGCCCTGCTCATCGAGGTGACGGCATCCGGCCGGTACATCCGCTACGAACGCGGCCTGCGCTACAGCAGGCAGCGCGTCGCCGCGATACTCGACGCCCAGTGCGGATGCGGCCGGCCCGGCGCGGCCCTCGCCGACGCGGGCAGCGGCCTGATCGGCTGGCGCGGCTGACCCCGCTCTGCGGCACGTGCACGGGAGGCAGCCGGCCCTCACTCTCAGGCAGTTCACCGCGCGTCTGGGCGGTGCCGTCCGCGTCGAGCCGTTGCTGTCTAGTACCTCGCTGATCTCACACATCCAGGAAGTGCCAGTGGCGCGCGCTGCGCCCGGTGTCCTCGTCGGAAGCGAAGCGGCGGAGTCCCCGATCGCGGTACTGACCGCGGAAATCGCCCTCCTGCACGCCCGGATGGACGACCTCCAGGCCCGCTTGGACAAGTGACCGCCATGACACGCTCGCGGCGGTGAGGTCATAGGCGGAACTCACCAGGAGAGCTAGCCCTTGACGGCGTCGGAGGCCCGACGTCCGGAAAGGAAAACCTTTTCTGGAAAGCTGGAAACGGCCGCGTCAATTCTTTGGCGGGAACGCCGGTGCGGTGTATCCGCCGGTTGACTCGCGGACGGCCAGCCGGGGCGGCACCCGGTGGACGTCGTTAGCGTGCTCGCCGCCGATGGCGGCGAGCAGCCGGGTGGCGGCCACCCGGCCGACCTCCTCTAGGCACGGATCGACGCTGGTCAGCGGGGGCAGGGCGCCCATGACCATGGGCAGCCAGTTGTCGAAGCCGACGAGCGCCACGTCATCGGGGACGCGCCGCCCGACGGCGCGGAGCGTGTCGGCCACATGGAGCGGACACTTTACAACGGCTTCGCCGCCGCGATCGCCGCGGACGGGCTGCGGTTCTTCTACGTCAACCCGCTGCAACGCCGCATCGACCACTACGAGAAGGACGACCCCGGCCGCCGCCGCGAATGGTTCAAGTGCGCCTGCTGCCCGCCGAACATCATGCGCCTTCTCGCGTCCCTTCACCACTACTTGGCCACGAGCAACGGCGGCTGCCTCACGATTCACCAGTACGCCACCGCCACCATCGTCGGTGCGGGCCTGACGGTCGAACTCGCCACCAACTACCCCTGGAACGGTCTGGTCACACTCCGTGTGACCGGTGTCCCTGGCGACGAAAGGACGCAAGCGGACAGCGAGCCCGGGGAGCGGGAGATAGCCCTCCGCGTCCCCGCGTGGAGCGCCACCGCGGGTCTCACGGTGAATGACACAGCGGATCCGACCGAACGAGTTCGTGTGCCACCCGATCGCTACGTCCGTATTCGCCGTGCGTGGCGACCCGGAGATGAGGTGCGCCTGCGCCTGGAGATGACTCCCCGCTGGACCTACCCCGATCCTCGGGTCGACGCAGTACGCGGTTGCGTTGCGATCGAGCGCGGCCCGCTCGTGTACTGCTTCGAGCAGACCGACCAGCCGGCCACGCTTGACGAGGTGGCGGTCATTCCCGGCACCGGGCCCAGCCCAGTGCCAGCTAACACAGTGTCACCTAACACAGTGCTGGCTAACACAGTGTCACCTAACACAGCCACAGCTAACACTGCCACAGCTAACACAGGACCCGCCAGCACAGGGCTGACCGAGCACGCGGTGACCCTGCCGGGTATCGGCGCCACGGTCAAGATCACTGCGCCCGGCAGGCACCTCCCGTCGGGGGCGGCGGCCTGGGTGACCGGCCAAGCCCCGGCCGTTCTGGTGACCCCGGATACTCCCGCCGATGCGACAAGCCCCGCGAGTGCGTTCCGCCCAACCGCCTCACCCGCCTGGCCTGGACCGGAGGCACGAGCCGTCACCGTGACCGCGATCCCGTATTTCCAGTGGGACAACCGTGGACCGGGCACGATGCGCGTCTGGATCCCGACCGCCAGCCCGGCCCTCTCGTCGTGAAGCAGTCAGCCGCCCCGTTAACCTCACCTGCAACGTGAGCTACAGCCTCGCGGAATAGGAACCAGAGTGAGGAGACCCGTGTCCAAGATCGCGATCACCCCGGCCAGGACCCTCGGCACGATCGACCCGAAGCTGTTCGGCGGATTCGTCGAGCACCTGGGCCGGTGCATCTACGGCGGCCTGTACGAGGAAGGCTCCCCGCTAGCGGACGAACGCGGTTTCAGAAACGACGTGCTCGGCTTGCTCCGCGAACTGCGGCTCGGTGTGCTGCGCTGGCCGGGCGGCAACTTCGTCAGCAACTACCACTGGACCGACGGAATCGGTCCTAAAGACGCGCGTCCCCGCCGCCCGGAGCTTGCCTGGGGCGGCGAGGAGCCTAACACGTTCGGTACCGACGAGTTTCTCGCCTACTGCGCGGAGCTCGGACCGCAACCAGACAGCGTGGCGCCGTACATCTGCCTGAACATGGGCACCGGCACCCTCGCCGAGGCACTCGCCTGGGTCGAGTATTGCAACTCGGCCCGGGACACCGCCTGGGCGAGCCGGCGCCGGAGCAACGGACGGGACGAGCCGTACCGGGTCAGTTACTGGGGCCTGGGCAACGAGATGTACGGGCAGTGGCAGGTCGGCATGATGACCGCCGAGGAGTACGTGCGGGAGGCCGGCCGGTGGGCCAGGGCGATTCGGATGCTTGATCCAGGCGCGCGACTGATTGCCTGTGGCGAGACCGGGCTGACCGAGTGGGACAGGGTCGTGATCGACGGCCTCGCCGGCCTGGTCGACTACCACTCCATCCACATCTACACAGGCAGCGACGACTACTGGACGAACGTGCTGCAGCCGCACCAGGCCGAGCGCGCCATCATGACCACGGCCGCGCTCATCGACCGGGCCGCCCACCTCCAGGGCCTGGAACGCAAGCCGGCGATCGCCTACGACGAGTGGAACGTCTGGTACCGCACGGTACCGGACGTTATGGGGCCGGAGGACCCGGAAAGGGGCGACCTGGCCGAGCGGTACACATTCGACGACGCGCTCGCGGTGGCTACCTACCTGAACATTTTCGTCAGAAACTGTGCCCGCGTACGGATGGCCAACCTGGCGCAGATGGTGAACGCGATCGCTCCGATCGTCACCACCGGCGACGCGGCGGTCGTCCAGTCGATCTATTACCCGTTCCTGCTGCATGCGCGGGCGGCACTGGACGCCGCCGCCGACGTGCAGGTCGACGGGCCGACGGTCAGCCCGGAGCTGCCGCCAGGTGCCAGTTACTGGGGACACAGGATCGCCGACCTCGGCCCCTTCGCCCTGGTCGACGCCGCGGCCAGCGTAAGCGCGGACCACAGCCGGATCGCGGTGACCCTGGTCAACCGGAGCCCGGATGCCGCGGACGAGGCCACGCTCGTACTCCGCGACTTCGCCTTCGCCGGCCCGGCGGACATCACCACGCTGACAGCGGGCGACCCGTCCGGGCAACCCGAAGCCCCGTTCCCGCTGCCCGGCATCTCTCCTCTTTCCCGCTCCGTACTTCCCGGTACCGCACGCGTCCACCTGGCCACGTCCGCGATGACAGCCGGGACGGGGTCCGCCTACGGTACCGCCAGCAACGGGTCCGGCCTGACTCTCAGCCTGCCACCACGGTCCTTCACGGTTGTCGAGGCGCCCATCGTCGCCGTGACCTGAACGCTCGTGCGCGCACCCGGAGCGCGCATCTCCCGAGAAACAGGGAATCAAAGGAGTTCTCCCCCGACCTTCTGGGCGTGGGTGCCGGGCCTCGGCCGCGCGGTCAACGCGTTCAACCAGACGCATCCTGGCATCTGTGTCACCCAGGAGGACGTGCGAGGCCGGCGACCCCGAATACGTCGCGATCACCAACGCGATCAAGGCAGGGTCGGGTGCACCCGACGTGGCCGAGGTCGAATACGACGAGCTCCCCTCGTTCGTCGTCACCAAGAGCGTCGACAATCTGGTGCCCTACGGCGCGAACAACTACAAGAACGACTTCGTGCCTT
Source organism: uncultured Actinomycetota bacterium (assembly GCA_963785645.1). Lineage (GTDB taxonomy): Bacteria > Actinomycetota > Actinomycetes > Streptosporangiales > Streptosporangiaceae > Trebonia. The sequence goes on along the minus strand of CAWAWG010000005.1, from coordinate 220,474 downwards.
GGGCCTGGCAGGAGGTCAGCCAGGGCTCGGCCGTCTACGCGATCCCCGGCGACGCCGGCCCGATGGCCTTCTACTACAACAGCCCGCTGCTAGCGAAGTACCACATCACCCCGCCGGCGACCTGGGCGCAGTTCGCCGCCGACGCCGCCACCCTGCACTCCGACGACGCGTCCGCCTACATGACTAACTTTTCCGCCGTCGACCTCCAGTGGGTCATGTCCCTGATGGCGCAGGATAACGCGTGGCCGTTCTCCTACACGGGCGGCAGTTCGGTGACCATCAACTGGACCGGCCCGCAGCAGATGGCGTTCGCGAACTACTGGCAGAACCTGCTGTCCGCGCACGAGGTCAACGAGACGACCGACGTGTCCGCCACGTCCTTCGCCGACATGGACAAGGGCATCGACGCGAGCTGGCTCAGCTCCGCGTGGGGGCCGTCCTACTTCCTGCCGGACGCGAAGTCGTCGCTCGGCGACTGGCGTGCGACGAACCTGCCGCAGTGGACCGCGGGCGCCGACATCGCGGCCAACTGGGGCGGCTCTTCCTACCCGGTCTTCGCCCAGTCGCAGCACCCGCAGCAGGCCGCCGAGTTCGCCGACTGGCTGAACGCGACCACCGCGTCGTGGAACATAACGAAGACCGCGCCGTCGCTGCTCTTCCCGACCTATGCCCCGCTGCTCAACGACCCGACGTACAAGGACCTGAACAACGCGCTGTCCGGCACGTCCGACCCGAACGTGGCGTTCACCGGCGCGGCCTCGCACATCAGCTCCGACGAGTGGCCGCCATTCATGACCGAGGCGCTCAACGAAGCGTCCACCGTCTTCGCCGGCGTGATGAACGGCAAGGAGACACTGCAGGCGGCGTTCACCAACTTCCAGAACGTCCTGGTGAGCTACGCCAAGGCACAGGGCTTCACTGTTAGCACCTGACAGGGGCAACATCTGACATGGACTGCACCTGACATGCGATCATCCTGGATTCACCGGCGGGATCGGCGCGGCGTCTGGTTCGTCGCGCCGTTCTTGCTCGGCTTTCTGCTCTTCATGGTCGTGCCGCTCGGCTATGCCGTCTACACCAGCCTCTACACCTACCGGATCATCGGCGGCACGACGTTTACCGGCGCGTCAAACTACACGCAGACCCTGCAGTCGGGCGAGTTCTGGTCCGGGGGCATCCGGGTGGTCATCTTCGGCGCGATTCAGATCCCGGTGATGCTGGCAATCGCGTTCTTCTTCGCCTGCGTCTTCGACCTCGGGGTGGCGAAATACGGCACCTTCTTCCGCACGGTCTTCTTCATACCGTTCGCGGTGCCCGCCGTGGTCGGCGCGGTCATGTGGACCTTCCTGCTTGAGCCGCAATTCGGGCCGATCACCCGGCTGGCGGGCGCGCTTGGCTTCGCCAACACCAACTTCTTCAGCCCGAACCTGGTACTCGCGTCGATCATCGTGATCGTCATCTGGGAGACCCGGCTCGGCTGTACTTTTTCGACTCGGCCACCGGGCAGGCCACCGGATGGCCGGCCAGCCGGGCCGCACTTGCGGGCCCGGCCCCCGCCCCCGCCCTACCGCCCGCCCCCGCCCTACCGCCCGCCCCCGCCTTACCGCCGCGTCGTCCCTGCCTTATTCTTCTGCCACGATGGTGGACTCTGGGACGGAGCTGGCCGGCCGGTATCGGCTCGGCCGGCGCCTTGGCGCCGGCGGCATGGGCGAGGTGTGGCAGGCCCGTGACCTGAAGTTCGAGCGTGACCTGAACCTTCGGCGTGAGGTCGCGATCAAGTTGATGCATGCCACGCTGGCCGAGAGCGACATGCTCAAGCGCTTCCAGCTGGAAGCTAAGATCCTGAGCAAGCTGGACCATCCGCACATCGTGCGGATGCTCGGCACGGACTGGCATGAGGGGCAGCTGTTCATCGTGATGGAGCTGCTGGCCGACCAGGACCTCGGCCGGCTCCTGAGCGGGCAGCCGCGCGGGCTCCCGGTCCGCCGGGCGGTGGAGCTGACCCGGCAGCTGGCGGCCGGACTGTCCTTGGTTCACCAGCACGGCATCGTGCACCGTGACCTGAAGCCGGCCAACCTCTTCGTGGAGCCGGGCGACCTGCTGAAGATCGGCGACTTCGGGATCGCCAGGGACAACAGCGCGCACTCGGTGCTGACCGCGCACGGCGTCATCATGGGCACGTGGGCGTACATCGCGCCCGAGCGGTGGCTCGGCACGTGGAACGGTGAGCCGGGCGCCGATCTGTACTCGATGGGCTGCATCCTGTACGAGCTGCTGACCGGGGAGACGCCGTTCACGGCGGATTCCATGGCGATCATCCGGATGCACTGCGAGGAGCTTCCCGCGCCGCCGCGGACCCGCAACCGGGACATCCCCGACTCTCTCAACACCCTGGTGCTGCGCCTGCTTGAGAAGGATCCGGCCGGCCCGCGACGGCGGGGCAGGTCGCGGCCGCGCTTGAGCGGATCGGGCACGAGCTGACGGGAAGCGGCGGGACCGCTCACCAGGTCCCGTGATGCTCGGGCACGAACCTGACCAGCGGCAGCATGAGCACCAGAATGCCGGCGAATACCAGGAACACGTGCGCCTGCATGATGCCGGCGTCCGCCTTGGTGCTCCGCGCGATCACGGCCGTGGTCACGGAAACGGCGGTGATTGCCCCGGACTGCCGGAACATGCCGCGCAGCCCGGCGATGGCGGCCACCTGGTCCGGTGCGAGTTGCAGGCTGGCGTTGTTGGCGGCGGGCACGGAGAGGCCCATCCCGAACCCGGTAATGCCCGCCCCGACGGCCAGCCACGCGTACGGGGAGACGGGAGCGGAAACGGCCATCGTCAGCAGTCCGCCCGCGAGGACGGTGAAACCGAGGATCATCGGCCACCGGTACCCGGTCCGCCGCAGCATCAGCGCCGCCGTGCCCGCGACCGCGATCATCCCGACGGCCCGTGCGGTCAGCAGCGTCCCGGACGCGAGGGCCGAGATCCCGTACCGGTCCGCGGCATACAGCGGCACGAGCGCGGCGAATCCGAGCGCCGCCGCACCGTACAGGTAGTTGATCAGGTTCATGATCCCGAAGCCGCGCCCGCGCAGCAGCCGGTAAGGCACGAACGGCGCGGTTCCGGTCCGAGAGTGCCTGACGAACAGGTACCCGGTGAAGACCGCAGCGGCCGAGCACCCAAGGAATACCGGGCTGTAGAACGGAACGTCGCCGCTGCCGAGATAGGTTATGCCGAACATCCCCGTGCGCGATCAGCCCGGCCAGCAGCAGGATCCCGGTGATGTCGATGTGCGAGGCTGGCCGGGTCCCTGAGACGGGAATGAACCGCGCTGTCAGGGCAATAAGCAGGAGACCGATCGGCACGTTGACCAGGAAGATGCCCCGCCAGGACCAGTAGCTGACGAACAGGCCGCCGATCACCGGCCCCACGATGCCGCCGACCGGGAAGATGGAGGTGAACATGCCGACCGCACGGTCCCGCTGCTCACCGAAGTGGTCGGAGACGATCCCGGTCGCCGACGGCATGAACGCGCCGCCGCCGAGCGCCTGGATGAACCGGGCGAGCAGCAGCAGGCCGATGTTGGGTGCGAACCCGCAGCACAGTGAGGAGAGTGTGAAGATCGCCGCCGAGATCATGAAGACCTTCTTGCGGCCGTACATGTCGCTGATCTTCCCGGCCATCGGCATGGCGATGACCTGGCCGAGCGCGTAGACCGAGATCGTCCAGCCGCTCCAGTTGACAGCGGTGTGCAGTTCCTTCTCGATCGCGGGCAGGGCAGTCGCCACAATGGTCTGGTCGACTGAGGACATGAAAAGCCCAATGGAGACGATCGCGAAGATCAGCTTGCGCCGATCGCGGCGCCGAGCCACGGGACGTTCAACGGATGGCTCGCTGGTTTTCGCGGTTTCTCCGGTGCGGCTCACATGGATTAAGGTTAGTTGCTTGCTAGCAAGCATTCAAGTTAATTCCGGAGACGTGATGGACACCGAACTCGTGGCCCGGCTGCGCGCGGTCATCCACAGGCTTGCCCGCGTGCTCAATGACACGTCCACGGGCGAAGACCTCACCCCGACCCAGTACTCCGTCCTGGCTCTCGTCCGCGTCCGCGGCCCGCTTGGCCTGACCGAGCTCACCGAGCTGGTGGGCATCAACCCCACCATGCTGTCCCGGGTGGTCAAGGCCCTGGACGAGCGCGGCCTCATCCGCCGCAGGCAAGACCCGGGCGACCTGCGCGCCGCCCGCGTGGCGGTGACCGAAGAGGGCGAGCGCGTCCACGACCGGGTCCGCCAGCTGCGCAACAAGGTCCTCACCGACTGCCTGCACGGCCTCCCCGCGGACACGACGGCCGCCCTGCTGGCCGCCGTCCCCGACCTGGAAGCCCTGGCCGAGGCACTGAAGCCCCCACCCAAACACTAAAAAAAGTATTCCGAACGGGTCCGTGTCGCACGCTGTCCGCCCCATGACCCTCCGGCACCGCCGCCCGCGGCCCCCGAGCCATTTCGTCTCATCCTGGCACCCGGGCCCAGCCGATAATCCCCGCGCAGCCTCATAGGGCCATTTCGTGCAGGATATATCCATCCAAAATGGGTCAGGAAAATGTTCGAAATGGCCCTATGCGGGATTGAAGGGCCGAGGTCCATACCGGGATGCCCGCGGTACCTCGCCCGCTCCGGGGCACTTGGGTGCGATGCCCCATATGTCCGGCGGGATCATGGGTGATCCATCGCAGGCCTCGGCCGTGCTGCTGCCGAGCGATATGCCCGGCGTGTCGGGCGGGGTGGGCTCGGCTCAGCGGGTTCTGCCGACGCGTCCGCCGGTTGCGCCGCACCCCAGGACGAGCCCGAGCAGCCCAGCGCTGACGTGCAGCACCCGGACCGAGTACAGCATCACGAGCGCGAAGAACATCAGGTTGAAGAAGTTGACTACCGCCACGCCGATCAGCGAGGCCCGGACGACGGGGGAACCGGCGATGAACCGCAGTCGCCTCGTCAGGCCGTGATCGCGTACGGCCGGGGCGCGCGCCGCAGCCACTGCCAGAACGAGCGCCGGGGCGGCCGGGCCAGGATGTGACCGCTGCCGCACGTCCCGGCGACGGTGACCCGGAGAAGGCCGGCCTGCTGTCGCCCCACGGTGCGCGGACCTTGACGTGCCCGCTCTGCACCGAGACGTCGTCCAGGTCGACGGCGATGCCCGGCCGGGTGATCAGCAGCAGGTGCCCGCTCTTCACCTCGGCGTCGATATGCAGCGTCGGCTGGGTAATGACGGCGTCGGTGAAGTCAACCGTGATGTGCCCGCTGCATACCCGCAGGTCCATCCGGGCCGGCACCGTCCACCGGCCGACCCGTTCGCTGTGCCCGCTGGTGACGTGGATCTTGATCAGTTCCTTGGCCGGCGCCGCGGCGCCTGCGCTCGGCAAAATGGCCGCGAGCGGCCCGGACAGCGCAGTTCCCGCTGTCGGAGCCAGCGCGGTCCCCGCGGCCGGCAGGTCGGCGAGCAGCACCGCGAGGTCGTCGTAGGTGCGCGCGGTCAGCGCCCGCTCCAGCCGCTCGTCAAGTTCGTCGGCGGTGAGCCGCCCGTCCCCGGCAGCGACCCGAAGCGCCTCGGCCACCTGGTCCCGGTCGTCATGTGACACCCGCAGGGCCCCGTGCTTGGAAACACCGTGCTGGGAAACGCCGTGTTCAGAAACGCCGTGTTCAGAAACACCGTGTTCAGAAACACCGTGCCCGCCCGCCGATGTGACTGGGGCGGCGACGTCTTTCCCCGATTGCTGCTGATCCGGCATGGCACAAACTTTAAGCCACCGAAGCGGTTCCGCCCACCTCTTCCCAAAGACGATATGTCGTGAATCTGAAGTGGGTTCCTCCCGCTCCGGCGCATCCGGCATCGGCATCCGGCATCCGGCATCCGGCATCGGCATCCGGCATCCGGCATCGGCATCCGGCATCCGGCATCGGCATCCGGCATCCGGCATCGGCATCCGGCATCGGCATCCGGCATCGGCATCCGGCATCGGCATCCGGCATCGGCATCCGGCATCGGCATCCGGCATCGGCATCCGGCATCGGCATCCGGCATCGGCATCCGGCATCGGCATCCGGCATCGGCATCCGGCATCGGCATCCGGCATCGGCATCCGGCATCGGCATCCGGCATCGGCATCCGGCATCGGCATCCGGCATCGGCATCCGGCATCGGCATCCGGCATGTCGGGCGCTGGCGCGCCACGACATGCCGGATATTTCATGAAAACTGCTGCCAGTCAACGGCGGGAGCTGCATGGATGTGCGGCGGGCGGGTCGTACGGCCTGGTCAACCGCTTGGCCGCGATGGCGCTGCCGCGCTCACGGACCGCTTGCCGCGGCGCCATTTCTCTGACTAAGGTCAGAGATTGTGTCAGACCCAATCGCCGTAGTCCGCCGCTTCAATCGCTCCTACACGCAGCGCATCGGTGTTCTCGATGAATCCTTTCTCGGCCTGGGGATGCCCCTCGGCCCCGCTCGCCTGCTGTTCGAGATCGGCGCGGCCCCGGTGTCGGCCTCGGACGCGGTGCCAGCTTCGGACGCGGTGCCAGCTTCGGACGCGGTGCCGGCCTCGGACACGGTGCCGGCCTCGGGCGCGGGGCCGGTTCCGCTGACCACGCAGATGCTCCGCGAGCGCCTCGGCCTCGACTCCGGTTACCTGAGCCGCCTGCTGCACCGCCTGGAGCGCGACGGTCTCATCCGCGTCATCCCCGACCCCGGCGACCGCCGCCGCCGTCAGGTCACCCTGACCGAAGCGGGCCAGGAACGCTGGAAGGAGCTTGAGCGCCGCTCGGACGACCAGGCCCGGCTGATCGTCGACCCGCTCACCCAGCGGCAGCGCGAACGCCTCGCCCGCGCTCTCGGCGAGGCCGACCTGCTGGTCCGCGCCGCGACCGTGCGGTTCGAGCCCGCGGACCCCGCCTCGCCGGTGGCCAGGGACGTGGTCGGCCGGTACTTCGCGGAGATCGGCCGCCGCTTCGGCTTCGACCCGGCGGGCGAGACGGAGAAGGACACGAGGCTGCTCGTCCCGCCGACGGGCGTGTTCGTCGTGGCCGTGTCCGACGGCGACCCGGTGGCCTGCGGCGGCGTCCAGGCGATCGGCTCTCTCGCCGCCGGCCCGGCTGCCGCCGGCCCGTTACCGCCGCCCCTGGTGAACCGCCCGTCGCAGAACTCAAGCGCATGTGGGTACACGAAGGCTGGCGCGGCGCGGGCCTCGGCTCAAGGCTGCTGCGGCACCTGGAGGACGAGGCGCGTGACCTCGGGCACCGCCTGGTCCGGCTGGACACCAACGCGGCGCTGACCGAAGCGATCGGCATGTACCAGCGGGCGGGCTACCGGGCCATCGACCGCTACAACGACAACCCGTGGGCCACCCACTTCTTCGAGAAGCGCCTCTGAACGCCAGGACGATATGGGGGCGGTCGACCCATTCGTCCGGCACCAAGGTGACCACAGCCTGGCGCCCGCCCCGTCTCGCCCGCCCCGTCTCGGCCGTCCGTATAAGCTAGCGGGCGCGTGCAGGCTGGTCATGGCAGGGGAGGACTCGCGCGGGCATGACCAAGACGACCGAGGAGTACTTCGACGAGTTCCGTGCCAGTGCCGACACCGACGCGGCGATGTCGTTGCTGCGGTCGCGGGACGCGCTGCTCTACCTGGCCCTCATGGCCGCGCACCTGGGGGAGGGCCAGATCATCGACGGCCAGTCGCTGACCGCGATGATCGAACAGGACCTGGCCGGCCTGGGCGCGGTACCGGGTGAGGACGACCCGGATGCCATCCTGCGGCGGTGGACGCGGCAGGGATGGGTGCACCGGAGCATCGACTACGAGACCCGGACCGAGCGGTACCAGCTGACGGCGGGCGCGCATCAAGCCGTGCAGCAGATCCGCAGCGTACAGCGGCACTCCTCGACCGCGACCCAGTCGGCGCTGGCGATGGTGATGACCGAGCTCAGCCAGATCGCGGCCGAGGCCAGCCCTGATCCGCGGCAGCGGGCGGCTGCCCTCCGGGCGCAGATCGCGGCGCTTGAGTCACAGCTGGAGGCGGTGACCACCGGGGCGGCCGTTCCCGCGACCGCCGGGGAACTCACCGACCGGATCGCCGCGCTGGCGCAGCTCATCGACCGGATCCCCGCGGACGTGGCCAGGTACGGCGAGCGGATGCACGCCAACACCGCCGCGCTGCTGCGCCAGAGCCTGGCCGAGGACGCGGCCGAGTTCGCGGACACGCTGAGACGGATGTTCGAGGGCCACGACGTGATCGCGGGGTCACCCGAGGGACAGGCCTTCCGGGCTTTCACGAACCTGATCGGCATGCCGTCGCAGCGCGCGCGGCTCGAGGCCGACATCATCGAGATCCTGGACCGGGTCCCCGGCCTTCCGGCGCACCTGGCGGAGTCGCTTGGCACCTTCATCGACCGGACGTGGCATCGCGTCCAGGAGGTGGAGGGGATCCGCAAGGGCGCGTTCCGCCGGATCAGCAACTTCGTGCGGGGCGGCGACGCCGCTCACTACCGGGGAATGCGGACGCGGGTCGCCGAGGCTCAGGCGGCGGCGGCCGGAGCGTTCCTCGCGACATCGGCGGGGCGTGACACCGGATTCGCGGTACCGCTCGGGGGCCTGGCCGCGGAATCGGCCGGGCGGCTGCGGCTGGACGAGGGTATGCTCCCCAGGCCCGACGCGATCGCCGCCGCGGGCGGTGACTTCGCGATCGACCCGTCGGCCCTGGCCAGCCTGGATGCCGTGGACATGGACGGGCTGCGGGCCGCCGTCGGCCGCGCGATGGACGCCCGCGGCGGCCTGTCCACCCTCCCCGAGGTGCTCGCCGAGCTGCCGGGCGCACGGACCGGGGACGTGATCGGCCTGTGGCTGCTGGCCGCGCGGCACGGCGAGGTGGACGACACCGCCCGGCAGACGGTGACGGTCAGCACCCGCCGCGGGCCGCGCGAGATCACCCTGCCGTACCTGGCGTTCACCGGCCCGCTGCCCTCGTCGCGGCCGCGCCCGCGACGCCGTCCGCGGCAGGCGGCGGGCCAGATGACCCTCGTCGTGGAGGACCCGAGTGATGAGTGAAGCCCCTGTGACGAGTGACGATGACCGGCCCGGGCCGCCGGAGATCTTCGACGGCGGTCTGCTGCCCGCCGGGCAGGCAACCGCCGCGCCGCTGGACCCGGCGACCCTGGCCGGGATCGGCGGCGGCCGGGTAGGCGCGGTGACCGAACCGGGGGCCGGCCCCCGGTTCGAGGGCGATACCAGTGAGCTTCCGCCGGAGGCCTGCTGGGCGCTGCAGGAGCTGATCGCGGCACCGCACGTCCTTGAGCAGTCGCGCGGCCACTGGCCGGCGGTGCTGCAGGCACGAGGACAGGCTGCGGAGCCGTCTGTCAGAGCTCGGGCTGCTGCTGGAGATCAGCCACGAGCACGGTTACGCGTTCACCCGGCAGGCCAGCGAACCGAGCCCGCACAGCAGGACGCTGCTGCGCGCCCGCACGCTCAGCCTGGCCGCCTCGGCGCTGGCCCTGTGGCTGTACAACCAGTACCTCATCGCGCCGGAAGACCCGGTCGTCGAGGAACCGGACATGATCGACCACCTGCTCGGGTACAAGCCGCCGTCCGACACCGACGAGGCCGGGTTCGTGAAGCGGGCCAGGACGGCGATCAGGTCACTGGAGGAGGCGCACCTGATCCGCGCCATCCCCGGGACCAGCCGGTACCTGATCTACCCGGTCATCACCTCGGTCCTGTCGGCCGAGCGGGTAGCCGTGCTCACCGCCCGCTACCGCGAGCTCGCCGCCGGCCCCGGCGGCCCGGCGGGCGAAGGTACCCAGGACGCGCCGGCGGCGGGGGACAGCGATGCCTGAGGCGGGGAAGCGGTCATCCCGGCTGGGGCAGTTCCGCCTGGTCCGGCTCCAGGTCGTCAACTGGGGCACCTTCCCCGGATACCGGGACCTGCCCGTTGACGAGCGAGGCGTGCTGTTCACCGGCCCGTCCGGATCGGGCAAGTCACAGCTGCTTGACGCCCATTCCGTGGCCCTGCTCCCGTTCCGGGATCAGCGGTTCAACGCGTCGGCGGACCTCACCGCGCGCGGGTCCAGGCAGGCCGCGCGGACCGTCGTCGACTACGTGCGCGGCCGGTGGTCGGAGAACGACGACGAGCACGGCCAGGCCCAGGCCCGGTACCTGCGCGGCGGCCGGCCGACCTGGTCGGCGGTCGGCGCCACCTACGACGACGGCCTCGGCGCCGTCGTCACCGGCGTGGTCGTCCGGTGGTTCGCCGGCACCGAGACCGACGCATCCAAGCTGCAAGCGATGCACCTGGTCCACGACGGGCACTTCGACCTGCGCGCACTGGAGACGTGGGCCCAGGACGGGTTCGGCTCCGCGCGGCTGCAGCAGTCGTTCCCGCCGCCGAAGACCGCTTACCCGAAGAGCGAGACCGACTACACCTCGGCTCTGGTGCGCAGGCTCGGCCTCGGCAACTCGGCGAGGGCGGCGCTGGCCCTGCTCGGCAAGGCGAAGGCGCTCAAGAACGTCGGCGACCTCAACCTGTTCATCCGCGACAACATGCTGGACGTCCCGGCGACATTCAGCGCCGCGAAGACGATGACCGAGGTGTTCACGCCGCTTGACGAGGCGTTCAGGACCGCCGAGCGGGCCTACGAGCAGCAGCAGGTCCTGCGTCCGGTGCCCGCCGCCTGGGCGGCCTACCGGGCCGCCCGCGACGAGGTCGCGACCGTCGAGTCCCTGGAGAACGGCGCCGCCGACGCCTGGCTCAGGATCGTCCACGTCGGGCTGCTTGAAGCGGAACTCAAGCGCATCGCGCAGGCCCGCCCGGGCCTGCGGCAGCGGCTCGCCGACCAGAGAGACCGGCACCGCGAGGCCCGTGACGAGTACCGGTCGCTGGACGGCCAGGTGCGCCGGGAAGGCGCGGAACTCGAGCAGATGGAGGACGCCCTCCAGCGCGCGGCCGCCCAGCAGACCGCCCGGCTGAACGCCTACCGGCTGTACAGCGCCCTGGCGGAGCGGGCCGGCCTCGCCCCGCCGCAGGACCACGACACGTTCCTCGCGGCGCGGACGGCACTGCCTGACCTGCTCGAAACCCTGGCCGCCAGGCGCGACGGCCTCCAGCCCGCACGGCGGGAGGCGACCGTGGCGGCCGGGCAGGCGGCCCGGCTGCACCGCGACAAGGCCGCGGAACTGGCCCAGTTGCGGTCCACCGGCGCGCTCGTTCCCCCCGGACCGCTTGCCCGCCGCGCGGCAATCGCCCGGGCCGTCGGCACCGACCCGGCCGCCCTGCCGTACGCGGCCGAGCTGATCGACGTCGTCCCCGGCGAGGAGCGGTGGCGGCCGGCCGCGGAGAAGGTGCTGCGCGGGTTCGGCCTGCGGCTGCTTGGTTCCCCAGGACCTGCGGGACAAGGTGGCCGCCTACGTCGACGAGCATGACATGCGCGGCGTGGTCGACTACAGCATCGTCACCGCCGCCTCCGCCCATCAGCCGCGTCCCGCCCCGGGTACCCTCGCGGCCAAGCTCACCGTCACCGCCGGCCATGCCGTCAGCCAGTGGCTGCTGGCTCAGGTCACCACCCAGTTCAGTCACACGTGCGTCGAGAACGCCGATGCGCTGCCCGGCCACCCGCTGGCGGTAACGGTCAGCGGCACGGTGAAGCAGCGCGGCAACCACTACCGCAAGGACGACCGCTCCGAGTTCACCACCCCGTCCTCCTGGATCCTCGGCGGCAGCGCCGCCGCGAAGATCGAGGCGCTCGAGGCCGAGACGGCCCGGCTGGAAGCCGACGCCGCAGCCGCCGCGGCCGCCGAGGCCGGCCTCGAAGATCAGTGGCACGCGGTCACCAGCGCCCTGGACGCGGCCGCCCAGCTCCAGGGCTACGGCTCGTGGGCGGACCTCGACCACTGGGCACCCGCCCGCACGGCCGCCAACCTGACCGAGCGCATCGCCCAGGCCCGGGCCAGCGACGTGAACCTGCAGGCGCTGCGCGACAAGCGCGATGCCGCGGAGGCGGCCTGGGAATCGCTCGGCCTGGCCTGCAAGGAAACCGAGCAGCGGATAACCGCGGGCGATACCCGGTCTGCGTCCCTGGAAGGCGATCTCGGCCGGGAACAGGCCAGCATGACCAGCGGCGGGCAGCAGCACGTCGACGACGACGCCCGTGCCTACCTCACCGCCGCCTGCGGCGCCCTGACCATTCCCGAGACCGCCGACGGGATGCCCCGTCTGCAGCGGGACCTCACCGCCGAGCTCGCCGTCCGCAAGAAGGCCGCGGGGCAGGAGCAGCAGGCCGCCGCCGTCACGCTGCGCACCGCCATCGAACAGTACCTGGCCCGGTGGCGCGATTCCGCGCCCGACGACACCGGCGACATCGACCGCTGCGCGGGCGACTTCGCCGCACTCCACGAGGAGATCTCCCGGCGGCGCCTCCCCGAGGCAATGACCCGATTCCAGCGGATGATCACCGAGGACATGGTCCCGTCGGTCGGTGTCCTGCACCGGACCATCGAGACCGAGGCCGCCGCCATCAGGGCGCGGATGGCCACGGTCAATGCCGGATTGCGCCGCGTGGAGTTCAACGAGGGCACGCGCCTGCAGATCGCCTGGACCGCCCGCCAGTTCGACTCCGCCAGGGAATTCCGGCAGGTCGTCGACGACCTCCACCGGCATGCCGGAGCGGCGCAAGGATCGCCGGAGGCAGCCCTCGCCCAGTTCGCCCGGATCCGCGCGCTCATGGCCCGCTTCACCGGCGAGGACCCGGACTCCGCCCGCTGGCGCGACACCGTCCTGGATGTCCGCCTCTCCTACACCTTCTACGGCCGGGAGGAACGCTCCGACGGCACGACCCTGCACACCTACCGGAACACCGCCGCCGGGTCCGGCGGCGAGCAGGAGAAACTCGTCGCCTTCTGCCTGGCGGCCGCACTCAGCTACAGCCTCGGCGACGCCGCTACCGGCGGCGAACCCCGGTTCGCGCCCCTGATGCTTGACGAGGCGTTCAGCAAGTCCGACGAGACGTTCGCCGCCCAGGCGCTCGCCGCCTTCGACGAGTTCGGATTCCAGCTCATCATGGCCGCCCCCATCCGCATGTCCGGCGTGCTTGAACCCTTCATCGGCCAGGCAGTCCTGGTCGAGAAGCGGGTAACGCCGGACGGTGCCCGCTCCGCCGCGGCCTCGGCGACGTTCGGACAGCTCGCCGCCCGCCGGGCGGCCGAGGACGGCAATGCGGTACCGTGACCCGCACCGTGTTATCGGGAAGCACAGTGGTGTCCGGAAGCACAGGCCGCCCGCGGGGAGAACCTCCAGGCGCTCGCCACTGTCTTGTGTCATGCATCGCTACAGTTGTCCGGTGACATCTGTCTCGATAACCGCTGTCTCCCCAACCGCACAGCTGATCGCGATGTGATGAGCGTGCAGATGCGATTGGCCGCGCGCCCGGTGACCGCGAGCGGAGCTTCCGGGTCGCGTCCGGGCGGTGCCCTGCGCCCGGCGGAGGTCGCGAACGCCGGCGTATTCGGTGCCCTGGCCGTGATCATCGTGTCGGTGGGCACGTTCCTTCCGCACCTTGGCGTGATCCAGTTGCTGTCGGCCGTGCCGTTCGCGATCGTCGGACTCCGCCACCGGGTGCGCACGGTCATCGCCGCGGCGGTCGCGGCCGGGTTCGTCGCCTTCCTTGCCGCCGGCGCCTTCGCGACCGTCGTGATCGCGGGATGCGCGCTGCTCGGCGGTCCCTGCGGGATCATCCGGCGGCACGGCCGGGGGTCGGGCGCGGTTGCCCTGCTCGCCGCGGGGCTCGCGCCCGTCCTGGCCGCCGTCGTCGTCGGGTTGTCGTACCTGTTCGCCGGCGTACGTGACCTGACGCTCGGGACGATCCGCGCGACCGCCGTCGGACTCGTGCACATCGCCGAGTTCCTCCGGCTGCCCGCGTCGGCCGGCAACGCCATGATCAGCGGCATCAATACGCTCCTGGGCGGCTGGCCGGTCGTGGTCGGGGTAGTGGTCGTCGTCGGCGTACTGGTGGAAATGCTCCTCACGAACGCCTTCATGACGCTGGCCGCGCGACGCGTCGAATGGCTGGCGCAGACCGACCCGTTCGACGCCGCCGCGCGCGCCGACGCCGCGATGGACGCGCCCGTCGCGCCGGTGCCGCTTGAGCTCTCCCGGGTCGGCTTCGGCCACGGCGGGGCCGGCGCGCGGGAGGCGCTCGCCGATGTCGACCTGACCGTCGAACCCGGGGAGTTCGTCGCGGTCGTGGGGCCGAACGGGGCGGGGAAGTCCACCCTGGTGTCGCTGCTCGCCGGCGCGGAGCCCACGAACGGCTCCGTCCGCCGACCGGGCCGCGTCGGACTCGGGCAGCCCGGCGGCACGGCGGTCGTGGCGCAGCGCGCCGAGGCACAGGTGATCGGGAGCACGGTCGGCGAGGACCTGCGCTGGGGCCTGCCGCCCGGGTACCAGGTGGACGTCGAGGCCCTCCTCGCCGCGGTCGGCCTGGCCGGCCTCGCTTCCGCCAGCACCGAGTCCCTGTCCGGCGGACAGCTGCAGCGCCTGGCCATCGCGGCCGCCATGGCCAGGCGCCCCGCTCTGCTCATCTCCGACGAATCGACGTCGATGCTCGACGCGGCCGGCCGGGCCGAGATCCTCGACCTGCTGGCCTCCCTCCCGGCTCAGACCGGCACCGCCGTCGTGCACGTCACGCATGACCTGGCGGAGGCGGCCCGCGCCGACCGCGTCGTCGGCCTGTCCGATGGCCGGATCGTCGACGCCGCCAGCGCCCCGGATACCGCCAGCGCCCCGGATACCGGGACGGCCCCGGACGCTGGGACCGCGGTACCCGATCACAGGCCGCCCGATCACAGGCCGCCCGATCACCGACTGCCCGATCACCGACTGCCCGATCACCGACTGCCCGATCACCCGCGGCCCGTCATCCGCGTTCGCGGAGTCGCCCACCGGTTCGACGCGGGCACGCCGTGGGAGGTCACGGCGCTGCGCTCGGTCGACCTCGATGTCCGTGAGGGCGAGGGACTCCTGATCACCGGCGAGAACGGGTCAGGCAAGTCAACGCTCGCCTGGGTGCTCGCCGGGCTGGTCAAGCCGACCGACGGCAGCGTCACCATCGACGGTGCGCCCGCCGCGGAGTCGGTCGGCGCGGTGGCGCTGTCGTTTCAGCACGCGAGACTGCAGCTGCAGCGGCCGACGGTCGCCGAGGACATCCTCGCCGCCGCCGGGTTCGACGCCAAGACCGCCCGACCGGACCCCGGGGCCTTCGTGGCGGCGAGCCTGCACCGGGTCGGCCTGCCCGCCGATCTCGGCGGCCGCAGCGTCGATCAGCTGAGCGGCGGCCAGATGCGGCGCGTCGCGATCGCGGGTCTGCTGGCGTCGCGTCCGCGCGTGCTCATCCTTGACGAGCCGCTTGCGGGCCTTGACCGGGAGAGCCGTCGCGGCCTGCTCGAACTGCTCGGACACATGCGCCGCACCGACGGCCTGACGCTTGTCATCATCTCGCACGACCTTGAGGGCATGGGCCTGGCGTGCACCCGGACGATCGAGGTAACCGACGGCCGGGCGGTCTCGCCCGGCACTTCGGCGGGGCAGTCACCCGTGTCCCGTTCCGTGTCACAGCCGTCACGCCCGCGCCGCGGCGGTCTCGTGTTCCGTGCGGTGCCAGGCACCTCCGCGCTGCACCGTCTCGGGCCCGCGACGAAGATCGCGGTCCTGGCGGTGGCGACCATCGCGTCATTCGCGGTGCCCGACTGGCCCACCATCGCGGTGCTCACCGTGCTGCTCGCCATCGGCTTCGCGGCCGCGAAGCTGCCCTTGACGGTCCTGCCGCGCGTACCGTGGCCGGTCGTGGCGATCGTCGCCCTCGGCGGCGTGGCGGCCGCCGCGGGCAGCGGAATCGTCCTCTACCTGCAGTCGATGCTCCTCACGATCCTCTTCTTCGCGCTGTCGCTGCTCCTTATCTGGACGACGCGGGTCGAGGACCTGCCGGCCGCGTTCACCCGCATCGCCTCGCCGCTGCGCAGGCTCGGCCTGCCCGTCAACGAGTGGGCGCACACCATGACGTTCGCGGTGCGCACGCTCCCGCTCCTGCGCGACGAGTTCCGCGTGCTGATCGCGGCCCGCCGGCTGCGCGGACCGGTGCGCGCGGAGAGCCGGCGGCAGCGGGCACTCGCCCGCTGCCGCGAACTGCTCGACCTCCTGGTCGCCGTCGTGGCCTCGGCCGGCCGCCGGGCGTCCGACCTGGGCCGCACTGCGACCCAGCGCGGCGGCATGCGAGCGGCCTGAAAGGAATCAGGCCGCCACTGGAACCGCGGATCCGTTCGGGATGATCTTTTAGATTTTCCGAACGCTCAGCCGTTACCGGGTTTGGCGAGCCCGTTGCTGATCGCGTACCGGACCGCCTGGGCCCGGTTCTGCGTGCCGATCTTCGCGAAGATGCGGTTCACGTGCGTCTTGACCGTCGCCTGGCCGAGAAAGAGCCGCTCGCCGATCTCCCCGTTGGACAGCCCCTCGCCGATGAGCGAGAGCACCTCAGCCTCCCGCCGGGTCAGGTTGTCGGGATGCTTGGCGGACGGGCGGGCGGGTTCGCCGGGGATGCCGTCACCGAGGGCGCTGACGAGACGGGCCTGTACGGTCGGATCGAGCCAGGTCTGCCCGCGGTGGACCGCCCGGATGGCCGCCTCGATCTCCTCCGCGCTCGCGTCCTTGGTGAGGTATCCGGCGGCACCCGCGCGGAGGGCAGGAAAGATCGACTCGTCGTCCGCATACGTGGTGAGCACAACGACGCGCGCGTCGCTGCGCCGGGTGATTTCCCTGGTGGCGGTCAAGCCGTCCATGACCGGCATGCGCAGGTCCATCAGCACGACGTGGGGAGCGGCCTCGTCGACAAGCGCCACCGCCGCCGCCCCGTCCGCCGCGGTGCCGACGACCTCGATCCCCTCGCAGAGCCCGACGAGCATGGCGAGACCGTCGCGTACGACCCGCTGGTCGTCAGCGATCACCACGCGCAGTGCGGTGTCGTGGCTCATGCGGGCGCGCTCACGACGACCGACCAGCCTGACCCCGACGGGCCCGCGGTAAGATCGCCGCCGAGCCGCTTGACCCGTTCGCGCAGGCCGGTGAGCCCCCAGCCGCTTCCCTCGTCGGCGAGAGCGCTCCGCGATCCGCCGCTATCGGTCACCGTCAACCTGATTCCCGTCTGGTCATAGGACAGTTCCACCTGCGCGTCCGCTCCTTCCGCATGCCTGGCGACGTTCGTGAGGGCCTCACCGGTCACCCGGTAGAGAGCCAGGCCGAGATCGGCGGCCACCGGGCGGGGCGTGCCCGCCACGGTGTAGGCAACCGACAGGCTGAAGTCCCGGCGGAAATGCGCCACGAGTTCGGGCAGCTGATCGACCCCGAGCCGGCCATCGTGCCGGAGCGCTCCCACGGCATCGCGCGCTTCGGCGAGACCCTGTTTCGCGAGGTCCGCCGCGCCGTCAATGGCCGCCCGCAGCTCCGCGGGGGCGTCTGCCTTGCCCGCGAGCTTGCGTACCACCTCAAGCTGGATCGACAACCCGGAGAGGGAGTGGGCGAGGACGTCGTGCAGTTCCCTGGCGATGTCCGACCGCTCCTCCGCCGCGGCCGCCCGCGCCTGGTCGTCACGAGCGTCCTCCAGTTTCGCGAGGAGCAGCTCCGTGGCCTCCTGGCCGAGGCGGTAGCGGCGCAGCAGCATGCCGGTAACGCCGAGCACCGCGCAGAGCAGAGCGCCGATGGCGAGCGACGCGGTGTCGGCCTTCCCGGTCGCGCCGAGGGCGGCGGTGACGCCGGCCGTGACCGCGACGCCGACCGGCGCGGCGAATTCCGGTGAGAGCGCGACCCCGGCGACGAAGACGACCGCGCTGCCCGGCAGCTCCGACACCCCGTTCGGCTGCAGCACGACTATGGCGACCGCGCTCGCGCCCATCAGCGCGAGTTCGCTCACCCGGACAGCGGTGCCGGTGCCGATCCGGCGCAGGACCGGCCAGCCGAGCATCTCGATCGCGAAGACGACCAGGCAGATCGTCAGCGCGAGACCGCGCCCGGACAGTCCGACGTGCGGCTTCGACGTCACCGCGACGAGGATGACCACGGCCACCACCCACACGCGCAGCGGTGCGAGGTGCCGCCCCTGACGCCGGATGCGGCGCTCGGCCTCCGCCTGCGCCGCCTGTACCCGGTCGCTCATGGGGAAAGCTTACGACTGCCGGGGAACCGCGCCCCGATGCCGCCGCGCGCCGCGCGCACCTCAGACCGCCGCGGTCGCACGCCGCTCGGTGTTCAGCGCCGGGCCGGTCTGCCGGGTCCAGGCGCCCCGGACCCGGATGGCGGCCTGGCGGGCGAGCACCTCGATGAGCGCCATCAGTACGAGCCCTGCGACCCACGCGTTCTGGCTGGTGATGTCGTGGGCGACGGAGAAGTTCGCGATGTGGACGCCGCCCCCGTGCGTCGCGAACTCCTCGAAGGCGAGCCGGCTGCCAATGCCGATGACCCAGAATGCGGCCGCGAAGAAGCCGGCCTTCGCGTAGGCGAAGCCGTCGTCCGCCCGCCACACCCGGGTCGTCGCACCGCAGGCGACGCCGAGGACGAGGCCAACGCCGCCGAGGATGACATACAGCAGGACGTCGTTCCCGCCGGTCGGGAAGCCGCGAAGGTAGTACGCGGCCGCCGCCGCGACGAGCACCACCGGCCGGATCAAGGTTCTCAGGTCCAGGCGGCTGCCCCGGATCTGCAGGATCACCAGGGCGATGAGGGCGATGTTGATGATGTAATCCGTTGTCGTCATGCCTCTAGTCTCGAAAATTCAACGCCCGGGGTCGCCAGCCCAGGGGTTGGACTTCCGTTCGACCCCGGCTAAACCCCGGGGTTTACCCGGGTCGGTTGAGGCTGAGTCTTCCGCCGGCCGGAGTCCCTCGGGGGTGCGCCCTCGAATCCGGCCGGTACATTTTGTGGGACAAGCTGAGGCCGGCCTGACGGTTAACTCGTCCTAGGCCCCGACGTGGCCGCGGCCATCTGGTCGGGCGCATGAGAAGGGGGACGGTGGGAGTGACTGAACGTGAGCAGCTGGCCGACGGGGCCCCTGCGGATGTTACCGGGACACGCGGGGAAGCCGATGAGCTGCGCGCCGCCATGGTCGATCAGGTCCTCGCGGCCGTGGAGTGGGGGAAGTCCCGGCAGCTGGCGGAGGACCTGCCGGGACCGGTGGTGGCCGCGCTGCGGACCGTGCCGCGGCACCTGTTCACGCCCGGCGTGCCGCTGGCCACGGCGTACAAGAATGCCCCGGTCGTCACCGAGACCGACGGGCGCAGCGCGAGCCTCAGTCCGGTGTCGCAGCCGGCTGTCATCGCGCTGATGCTCGCCCAGCTTGATGTGCGCCCCGGCGAGTCGGTGCTGGAGATCGGCAGCGGCGGCTACCAGGCGGCGCTGCTGCGGGAGCTGGTCGGCCCGCACGGGTCGGTGACCACGCTCGACATCGACCCCGAGACCACCCGTCGCGCCCGGGCCTGCCTGGACCGGGCCGGGTACGGCGACGTGCGCACGGTCTGCGCGGACGGGGAAGACGGCGCCCCCGGGCACGGCCCGTTCGACAAGATCGTCGTCGCCGTGAAGTCCTGGGACATCCCGCCGGCCTGGACCGGGCAGCTCGTCCCGGGCGGTCGGCTCGTGGTCCCGCTGCTGACCCGGGGCCTGACCAGGTCGTGGGCACTGGACCGGCAGGACGGGTACCTAGTGAGCCGTAGCTGCTATTCGTGCGCGTTCGTGGCGATGCGGGGAGCGGGGGAGCACCGCCCGTGGTCGGTCCCGGTGGACGAGGCCGGCGTGAGCCTGTCGGGCGACGAGCCGGTCGGCGTGGACGGTGCGGCACTGGCCGGAGTGCTAGCGGCTGAACGCTCCGAAGCCTGGACCGGCGTCACCAGCCGAACGGGTGAGTACCTGGCCGGCCTGGGCCTCTGGCTGAGTACCGTCCCGGGCCAGTGCATTCTCACCGCCAGTCAGGACGCCGTTGAGCGCGGCCTGGTGCTAGCAGTCTCGAAAGGGGTCACTCCCGCGCTGGCCGACGGCGGCAGCCTCGCCTACCTGGCCGTCCGCCTGGTCGATGACGAGGGCAGGGTCTTCGAACTCGGCGCCTGCGGGCACGGCCCGCGCGGCGCGGAACTGGCTGAGCAGCTGGCCGGCCAGATCCGGGTCTGGGACCGGGAGCAGCGCCACGGACCCGGCCCGGTCCTGACCGTCCACCCGGCCAGCACCCCCGCTAGCGACCTTCCCCCCGGGCGCGTCATCCGCAAGCGCCACACCACGATGGTGCTGTCCTGGCCCAATGCCACCTAGACTGCGCGTGCTCGATGAGCTGCCGGATCTGCTTTGAAGCTCCAGGGTCTCGCGGTCCGGCGCTACGCAGGGACAGTGGACATCCCCGGTGGGATTCCGTGAGGACCTCCGCTCCCGGATGCCGTACCCGGAGGAGACCGCGCGGTTATCGATTGCCCTGGGGACGCCGGTCGTGGACGTGTGCCGCATTGCCCTCGACTCTCAGGGCACTCCCGTTGAGGTCAACGAGATGACCGCCGATTCAAGCGCGTATACCTTCCGCTACGAGTTCGACCGTCCTTAACGGTCCTTAGCCAGCCCGGGTCAAATGCCGGTGCCGGCCAGTTTCCGATGGCCGCCGACGGGTAAGTCGCATCACCTGGGTGCACCCGTCGAAACGTTGGGCGGGTAACCCGCGATGAGAGCCAGGGAAGGCGGCTGATGCTGGTCAAGCGGACCGTCGCCTCCAGCCGCGGCGGGAGACAAATTGTCGGCCGTTTAGAATTCGGCGGTGTGACGGCTTGCGATAACGGCGCTGACTTAAAATGCCGCTGGCGGTGCCGAATGTCAATGGTGGGAAGGCCCGGCCGGTCGCGCCATTGATGGTGACGCTCAGGCAGAGACGAGACCGGCCGGGCCCAGATGGCGGCTAAGCGAACAGCGCTTGCCGCTAGGTTCCTGGGCACCCGTCGGCAACCCACGGCGTGCCGCCGTACTGCCGGTACAACTCCCTGAAGACCTGCTTCTGGTGACCAAGCGACGTGCCGTACACGTCATATCCACTGGCGGGCACGATGCCGTAGGCGTTGCCGTCGGCGGCGGGGTTCTCCAGGTCGGTGGATTCCCGCAGGGCGACGCACGAGGCGAATGACTGCGGCACGCCCGGTATGTCGGACAGAGAATCGGTGGAGTAGCCCGATGACCGGCCGGAACCGGCGCTCGCCCCCGGGACCTGCATACTCCGGTCGCCCCGGTCGCCCCGGTCCCGGGCGCTATGACTGTGCGAGACGTGCGACCACTGTGAGGCAGATGTTCCCCCGGGAATCTCGATCCGCTGTCCGGCATAGATCAGGTTGGGGTCGGAGATTCGCGGGTTCGCGGCCTCGACCGCGGCTAGGCTGACGCCATGGCTGGCGGCGATTCCTGAAAGGGTGTCGCCCGGCTGAACGAGATAGGCGACAAGCGCAACTGCTGCAAACAATTCCTTTTGCCTTTCGGCTTACGGCGGGTCCGGATGACTACCGCCTTGGATCTGCCTGCTGGATCTCCTGCGATCACCCCCCTCGGCTCCAAAACAGGAATACGACCCGTTAGGGCTATTCGCACGTTACGCAACCACCCCCTCGTGACCATCTCAGACGACATTTGACACCCCGTCAAAAGGGACAAGGGCGTTGCCCGGTGCCGCGCGGTTGCCTGCTGATCAGCGAGCTTCCATTCGGCGGCTGTGCGTTACCTCAAATTCCCCTGTAACGCATCGTTACACCTTCAGCGACGCACTGTAACCAGCGGTAACGGCGATTCCGTGCCGACAGATCAGGTGAAATACGACAGGGCAGAATGAAACACCGGCCCGGCGGTACGCCTCGCCCGCTCCCGAGCCGATACCAAATCGCCACCTAATGCCGACCTAATTCCCGAAGCTACGCGGCAACGGCAAACACCATCAACGTCCTCGGCAGAAGGACGAAAAGGCGCGTACCAGGTAGTGTTAGCGTCCGGCGCTTTTGGTATGACAATTCGGACGCCCGACTGTCCGGCACTGAGCGGTTGATTGCCTGGCGTCATGTCTCAGCGGGCAAAACCGGCACATCGGACAGGTGGCGTCGCCCTCCTGCGGCCGAGAGCCACAGTAAAAGGTATACCGACTTTGGCTGGGACAAAACGGTTCAGATCTGGCGCGCATCTGCGCCGAACTCAAATTCCCGGAATTTAGGACTCGCTCGGAAACCTGCTTCTGGCGTCCCGGGATTGTTTTCCCGGCCGCCGCCGTCGACATAGGGCCACTACTGACGAGTAGCTGTCCCTGTATGCGGCTTTTGCGATGCGCTAAATGGCCCTATGTCCCGGGGCGGTCCAATTGGCGTCCCAACTGGGAGGAGCGGACTTCATTGCTAGCCCGCAGCGGTTCTCTAAGTTATTGGCATCTTGCGCCGAATTCGGTGCATTTCCCTGGGTGCGCGGCAGATCCGGGTCACATGTGGAGGGCGATCCCGCGGTGGGCGGCGAAGCGGTCGAAGACGGTCACCGGTAGCGTCGCGACGATCGCCTCCGGTGTGTGGCCTGACGGGTTATGGAAGGTGACCTGGCCGTCGGCGTGCCCGGTTACCAGCACCAGGTGCCCGCCGGTCCCCGGCGGAGCGTTCTGCGGCCGCCGGATCTCCGGGTGCACCGAGGCGATGACCAGCCTTCCCTCGTCCAACTCGGTCATCAGCCGGGCGGAGTCCAGTTCGGTTAGCACATCGGCCCGCAGGCCGTGCTTCTCTCTGGCGTACTCGACGAACGGCCGGTAGATAAGCCCGTGCGGGCGGCCAGGCTCATCGGTGTACGCACCGTACTCCGTGCAGCCGGCGGCGAGCTCGAACAGGGTCGGTGCCGCTCCGTCCCGGGCCAGCAGCGCCATGCGGAAGCAGGCCATCCCGCACCAGCGCGAGCACCACGCCGCGTACGTCTCCCGGTTCGGCGCACCGCTCTCCCGCCAGCGCGGGTCCTCGGCCCGGGGGCGCCCGCCATAGATGATCGCCGCGATCAGCGACGGGGATGCGTACTGCGTGATCCAGGGGACGGGGTGCCGCATGCCGTCGAATCCTATCGGCCACGCCGGGAACGCGGACCGTGACGCTGGCAGCAGACGGGAGGTGTCGCACCGTCTCTGGCTTGCTTCCGGCAACCCGCTGCGGGGCACGTTGCGGCCGGGCTTTCCGCTGTGACCCGGTCTCCGCAAGCTGAGAGGCTTTGTGTCCGCAGTGCCTTACGATGCGGTCATGACGCCAAAGTCACGCAGCAACTTAAGGATGTAGCGCAGCACGAATATCGCAGAACGTAATCACCAACTTCGAGTTCTTGGAATGAGGGTTATATGATTTCGGAAAACCCTTGGCGCACGCTGAGCAGTCAGATGATATATCGTAACTCATGGCTCGCCCTTCGGGAGGACAAGGTTATTAGGCCGGACGGCGCGGAAGGGATCTATAGTGTCGTTGAATTTCGGCCCTCTTGCGGGATAGTCGCCATCAATGACGATGACCAGATCGCACTTGTCGGCCAGTGGCGCTACGTCCATGACAAGTACTCACTTGAGATCCCGACCGGCGGCTCGGAGCAGGGCGAGACGCCCCTGGATGCCGCGAAGCGCGAGCTGCTGGAGGAGACGGGGCTCACGGCCAGAGACTGGACCGCACTGGGAAGCATCGACAACAGCAACGGCGCCACCACCGATGTCGCTCACATATTCCTGGCCCGGAACCTTACGGCTGGAGCATCCATCCCGCAGGGCGATGAGCAAGTCGAACTGCGGTGGATGCCGTTTGTTGACGCGGTACTGTCAGTCATGAAGGGCGAAATTACGGAATCCGTCAGCGTCGCTGCGATCCTCAAGACGGAATTCCTAGGACGCGCGACTTAGCGCGGGGTGCCTCCCGCCACCGCGGACCGTTATTCCTCTCGTAGTCGCTCACGGAGCAAATACAAGCACGACTCCAAGGCATCATCGCCCAGCGTTTCTGGTTCGGCGAGGAGTATTTCGACCGCGAGCATCCGCGCGGCCTTGGTGGGGAGGGCGGAGATAACCGCGGTCGTCGATCTCCTGAAACAGGGACGCAAGCGCCTTCGCCCGGGGCCCTGGGCGATTGAATCGGTCTGCGGCGTTCCTACAGCAGGAACGGTATGAGCATCTTCGTCGTGCTCTTGTACTCCGGGTACGCCTTGGGGAAGGTGGCCGTGAGGTTCCGCTCCTCGACGGTCCCGCAGTAATAGAAGTACGCGATGAGCACCGCGACCACGATCAGCCCGGTCAAGCTGTCGACCAGCGCGGTGCCAAGCGTCGCCATCAGGAGTCCCGAGTAGATCGGGTGGCGGACGAACCGGTAAGGGCCCGAGGTGACAAGCTCGGGCTCGACCCGCTGCGTGGTCGGCATCCCCCAGTTGCGGCCGAGGTGCACGCGGGCCCAGACCGCGAGGGCGATACCGCAGGCGAACAGCACCGTCCCGATCACCGCGAGAATCACGTTGTGCGAAGCCAGGCTGGCGCGGCCAAGGACGCCGACGATCAGGAACACGCCGATCGCGCTGCCCCCGGCCATCCGTGTTCGCCACCCGCCGCTGACGCTCTCCTTGCTGTTGGCGGCGGACACGAGCCAGTAGACCCAGAAGACAAGCCAGCCAATCCCGATCACAAGCTTGAGCGCGTGCATGCCACGTTCTCCGACTTCTCCCCACCGCGCTTACCGAGCGGATGCCGCCCACCGTATGCCCGCCGCCCGCCGCAGTCATCAACCCCTAGGTTGACCTGCCTCTTCGCCTTTCGGCGGACCGCCCGCCGAAGTGAGACTGACGGATCGTTCTCGCTGGCGAACTGACGCCTGAGCACACGCACCCAGGATGATCGCCGCAGCCGGCGTAACCTCGATCCCATCCGGTCCGCGAGTTCAGTGATGGACGATACGGCCAGGTCCCACGACTGCGTGGCGACGCCGGCTCCGGGAATCCCGGGCCCGTGCTCCAGCGGCCTGGAGATGAACGCCGCGGCAAAGCCGGCCGTGCGGGCGGCCGTGAGGTCGGACTCGTGCGCCGCGGCCAGCATGATCTGGCCCGGCTTGAGCGCGAGCAGAGCGGCCGGCCGCAAGTATGCCTCCATGGTCGGTTTGTAGGCCCTGGTCACGTCAGAGCCGAGGATCAGGTCCCAGGACAGCCCGCCTGCCTTGGACATGTCCAGCAGCAGGGACGTGTTCCCGTTCGACAGCGGTCCCACAATGTAGTCCCGTTTCAGTGCGGTGATCCCCGCGACGCTGTCCGGCCAGGGCGGGAGAAAATGCCAGGCGCGGTTGAGTTCATCGAGCGCTGCCGGACCGAACCGTTCCGGATCGAGCCCGAGGTCCGCGAGCACTCCATCGAGGTTCTCGCGATGCAGGACGTCCAGCGTCTCAAAGGGCCGATCCCCGGAACTGACTCTGCGCATCCCCGGCGCGTACCGCGCCCGCCAGGCATCGGCGAATGCTTCGGCGTCGAGTTCGATGCCGTGCTGGTCGGCGAAGCGGCCGACGGCAGCGGCGACCCCGGCCCGCCAGTCCACCACGGTGCCGAACACGTCGAACAACACGGCCCTTACCGCCTGGCCGGTAGACAAAGCGACGAATGCCACAGCCCCAGCATCTCATCCCGGCCGCCGCACCAGGCAGCATCTCCCGCCGTCAACCCGTCATCCCGAACGAAATCGTGCTCCGCGCTCCCCGTATACGAGGCCAGAAGAAGTGCCGAGAGAGAGCGGTTAACATTTGGTGACGTCGGCGGGGAACGGGTGACCAAGATGGCGCAGGCGGTCACCAGCCGGAAAGCATCGTGGCAGACTTTCATCCATGTCTGGCAGTCAGGTCAACGGAGCGGCTGGGCAATTCGGCCGCCAGGTGAAGAAGCAACGGCTGGCCCACGGATGGTGCTCTTGGAGCTAGTGCGCCGCGTGGGCGTGGACGCCGCCCCCCTTGGCCGGGCCGAGAGCGCGAAGCGCTCGCCGACCCAGATGCTTGCCGCCAAGCGCGATGCGGTTTTTCCTGACCGCACGGGCCCGTTCGCCCTGTACCACGACGAATCCAGGTCGTTGGTGCCGGCTGGTTTCAGGTCGTGGCCCGAGTACGAAGACAAAGCCACGGGCCTGCGCATATGGTCACCCGGCATCATGCACGGGCTTGTGCAGACTGAGGACTACGCGTACGCGGTGTTGTCAGTGTCCCCGGGAGTCACTAGAGAGGTCATTGCCGCGCGACTACTGAGCAGGATGGAACAGCAGCGGCGCATTCTCATGCGAGACGACCCTCCGGCCGTGTGGTTGGTGGTTGATGAGCTGTCCCTGTACCGCATGGTGGGCTCCCCTGAGATCATGGCGGCTCAGCTTGGCCATCTTGTCCAGGTCGCCGAGATGCCGAGGGTCACGGTCACCGTGATGCCGGCCGTCACCCACCCGGGCAACGAATCCGGCTTCATCGTCGCGGATAACGCTGCGGCGTACGCCGAGCACGTGGTCGGCGGCTTCGTCTACACCGACGAGCAAATCGTTTCCCAGCTGATCACGCGGTTCGATTGCCTCCGGGCGGAAAGTTACCGGGCATCTGAGTCCCTGCGGATAATTGAGAAGCTGGGCGAGACATGGTCGGCTGGCGTAAGCCCGCTTACAGCGGGTCCAACGGCGGGGACTGCATAGAGACTGGCGGCCGGGATCAGCGGCCGTCCGCAGCCGCGCGGACTCGGGTCGCGATCATCTCGGTCAGTGCCTTCGTCTCCGCTGCGGCTGTCATGGCCTGTGTCGGCGTTAGCCGTCCCGTGCATACCGCCCAGGCACGGAGGATGAGGGGGCGAGCCCGGGCGACCGCGGCCAGGCGGTCGAGTTCCTCCGCTTCCAGCGTGACGTAATCGCGGTAGCCGAGCAGCACCGCACCCGCCCGGCGCGGGTCCTTCGCGGCCTCCGCGTACAAGAGGAAAGCCAGCGACCACAAGCGCGGCCCGCGACCGGTGCCCGACCAGTCGACGAGGACCATGCCCGTCGGCGTCGCCACCACGTTCGCCAGGACGAAGTCCGGGTGGATCAGCCCCTCGGGCAGCCCCTCCGCCGCGTCCAGTGCGGTAATCTCCGCCTGGAGCGCGTCGAACGCCCTCCGTTCGTCATCCGGGATGGCTGGGGCGGCCTCGGCGAGCATCCGGCTCGCGGCCGCTACCTCTGCCGACGGCAGCCCGTCGGCGAGGTGGTGCCAGGCGCCGCCCGGCCGGGTGCCGGGCGTCATGTCCAGCGTGTGCAGGCGGCCGAGCAGCGCGCCGAGGTGGCGGAGACCGCCAGCAGCGCGGATGGCGTCCCGCCGCTGCGGCCGCGGAACCGGGCTGGCCCACTCGGTGACCAGCACGGAGCGGCCGTCAAGGACGGAAACGGGCTCGTCCGTCGCACATCGTTCGGCCGGGAACTCCTGCGCGGCCAGGTAGCGGAGGATCGTGGCATCGCCCGCCGCCGCCTCGACCGGCCGGTTGGCCGGGAACCAGCGGGCGACCCAGTCCGGGCCGTCCGCGCGCTCGACCCGCCATACGCCGAGGTCAAGTTGGGTCATCGCGTCCACCGCGATCCCGTACTGCCCCGCCAGGTGCGCACGCAGACGCTCACCCGGTCGGCCGGGCATCGGCGAACCGAAGCGAATGAGGTTGCCGTCCGGGTCGATGTGCGAGCCCTCACGGAGGTTGTACGGCGTGTCGCCGACCTGGCGGGTCAGCCCGCCGGTGCCCGGCCGCACCCACTCGTCGTACAGCGCGTCGGCGTCCTCGACATAAAGGTAGGCGGTGCCGACATGCCGGTGGTCGGCCTCGGACCCGTGCCCCTCGTCGAGCGACAGGTGCAGGCCCACCCCGTCCCGGTCGGCGAACCCGTACCCGTCGCCGTCTTCGTACGGCTTCACCTCGAAGCCGAGCGATGCGTAGTGCGCCAGCGCGCGCCCCAGGTCACGCACGGGGAAGATCGGACTGAAGCTGCGGAACGTGCTGCGCGGAGCGACCTCATCGTCCATGAGGCAAGCATCCCCCATGCGTCCGACAATCCACGCGCCCCTGCACCGGCAGTCGCCGCACGAGAGGCTGCGCCCGCATGCCGCAGGCGATCGCTTCAGCGGAAGTCGCGTGGTCGGCTCAGGACCGAGGTGCGCCGAGGGTGAGATAGGCGAAGCCCAGCACGTCACGATGCCCGCGCAGCCATATCGACCGATGGCGGTCAAGGCTGGCCCGTATCTGACCAGCTTCCGGATGGTCCTCGTTGGCCAGCAGCCATTCCTCGGCCCCGGCGGCATACCCGGATTCGAACTCCTCCCATTCGCCGCGCGTCGCCGTCTGGATGCGCAGCGGGCGGAAGCCTTCCGCCGCCGCCGCGTCGACGAGGTCGGGAAGGTAGAGGCAGTCGCCGACCGTCATGCCCGGCCACATGCTCGCCAGCTGCGTATCAGTCGGCGTCCGGTCCCAGATCTCGGCGCCGAACAGCAGCAGCCCGCCCGGCTTCACCAACGGGCGCAGGGCCCTGAGCGCCTCGGGGATAGTGCCGAAAGCCTGGTAGGCGCCGCAGCTGATGACGGCATCGGCCGGGCTGGCGTGGTCCGCCGCCGGGCCCTCGATGAAGGCGACCCGGCCAGACAAGCCCCGCTTTCCTGCGTTCTCCCGACCGCGTGCGAGATCCGGGCCACGGACGTCGACACCGACTCCGTTTGCCCCGGGCGCGGCTTCCAGGACTCGCAGCAGCAGCTCACCCCAGCCGCAGCCGTAGTCAACGACGTCAGCGGGTCGGCCAGCGGCCAGCTCGGCGGCGAGATGGTCAGCGCGTTCGGCGGAAAGCGGCCCGTGAAACGTCAGCCGTGCACCTGAGCCGAAGCCAGCGGGATCAGTCACGAGCCGTCACCCTATATACGGATACCGACCGTCACCAACGGGTTTCCAGCCCGGCCTAAAGCAACAGGACCAACATCGGCTGATACGGCACAAGTAGCGCAGGGGACAACCAACCGGGACGGGTTAGGGGCCATATCGCTGGACCACTTGTGGACCCCGTTCACAGGCATCCGCAGGGGACACCAGAAACGGGAACCTGCAACTTGGCCCGCACTGACCGACCTGCGGGAGGTCTGTGAGTAGCGGGACGTGCCTGGGTTTCCGGCTCCCGAGTACTGGCCGATGACGGATGTAACTGAGCCTGCTAGGTCCGAGTGCCGCCGAACGATGCTCCTTTAGTTGTCAAGCCTTTTGGGGCTGGGAATTCGGTTCGGTTTGATGGCGCTCCTAGGCCTCGTCGGTTGTTAACTCGGGTGTGCCGGGGCGTGGCCAGGCCGGCGACCGTTGGCGACCGGGTCGAAGAGGGGCAGGTCCCGGCCCCGCGTAACCGGTCCCGCGGCGCCCGGGCCGAGGCCCGGGACTTATCCACGACGAGGGCTTAGCGCTAAGAAGGTATTCATGATGTCGCTCGGGCCGCCCGGGAGCTCGGGTTCGGTGGCGGGGCGGGTGACCGGGCCGGGGCCGGTTAGCCGAGGGGAATGTCGAGGTAGGACGGGTCGGTGGCGGGTGAGCTGATCGTGGTGGTGCTGCCGGGGGTGCCAGTGAACGCGTACAGCGCGTCGCGGCTGTTCACGACCAGCGCGAGCCGGTGCCCGGCGGGGATGTCGTAGCAGGCGGCCTGCAGCCGCCAGCGGGCGGTGACGTCCTGGCCGGGGGTCAGGTCGGATTGGGTGTAAGGCTCGTGGGTGATGATGCGGGCGCTGCCGTCCGGAGCGATGTCGAACAGGTAGGCCACGAGCGTGGCGGCGTTCGCGGTGCTGCGGACCGTCAGCTGGACCGTGGCGGTGCCGCGCAGTCGGCGGCCGTCCAGCGCGTCGGTCTGCCATACCAGCAGGCGGTCGCGCTCGAACTGGCTGGCCTTGTAGGGCCGGGGGTTGCCCGACCATTCCTGCTGGCCGGCGGTCAGCAGCGTTTCGCCGGCGGCGGTGGCCTGGGTCAGCTCGCCGGCGGTGAAGCCGCGGGCCCAGCCGGCGTCCTTCGCCGGGCTGAGCACGCCGTCGGGCGTGCCGTCGGCGAGGTACCAGCGCTCGGTGCCGGTGGTGACGTCGTCCCAGGACTGGTGGTTCTCGCGGTTGGCGGGAACGGTGATCCGCTGCGCGCCGCCGGCGCCGGGCTTGGTCTGATAGGTGAACATGACCTGGTTACTCACCTCGGCCTGGCTGAGGTCGTTGTCCGTGCCGAGCAGGTGGTGGTCCAGCCAGGCGTATGCCTCCTGCATCGGCGTCAGGATGCCGGGGAAGGGCGTCGTCGTCGGCACGCCGATCAGGCCGGCGGCCTCGGGGGCACCGTGGTCGCCGATCCATATGTTCAGCCGCTTCGGCACGGTCAGCCGGGTGAACGTCTCGATCACCTGGTTGGCCGGGAACAGGGTCTCGTGCCAGGTGTTGCTGAAGAACGTCGGGATGCCGCGTGCGTTCGTGATGTCCGCGTAGGACTCGGGGGCGCGCTCGGTGCCCCAGGCCACGACGTCGTCCAGGTTCCGCCCGGCCCTGAAGTCCGCCAGGATCTGGCGGGTCTCCGCGTCGAACTTGTCTTTCTCGTCCCCGCCGGTGAAGTCGATCAGCGCCTGGACCGCCGCCAGGTGCCTGGTGCCGTTGTCGTACAGGGCCGTGGCCAGGTTGCCCCAGGTGCTGAGCGCGACGACCGTCGACACCCGGCTCGCGGGGTCGTGGGCCGCGACGAGCTGGCTGATGCCCGACCCGTAGGACTCGCCGAGGAACCCGACCGCGCTCGGGGCGAAGAGGTCCTGCCCGTAGTCGATGACGGCGGAGCCGTCGGCCCAGTCGTTCGGCCCGGCGACATCGACGTACCCCTCCGAGGTTGATGCCAGTCCCGGGGTGCCGATGCCGCGCGGCGTGTAGGCCAGCACGTGATAGCCGCGCAGGGCCAGGCCGAGGTAGGTCCCGATGAACGGCAGCCAGCCGAACGGGCTCCACCCGGCCGGCACCACGACCAGCGGGCGCGGCTCCGCTGTCTTCTGCTTGATGCTCAGCGCCGACAGGCGTACCCCGTCCTGCGCGGTGATCCGCGGGAAGCCGACGGTCGAGGCCTGCTGCACGCTGCTGACCGCCTGCTGCAGGTCAGCGGTCAGCAGCCCGCTGCCGTTGCCCTGCAGCGTGGCCACCAGCGCCTGCGCCGCGTTGAGCACGGCCGGGCTGTAAGTCAGCCCGCCAGCCCACATGCCGTTGGCCGCGACGTCGGCCAGGCTCTGGTCGGTGACAGGGAGAAGGTTGGGGTTGGTCATGGTTCATCACTCCGATTACATATAGCGACGATATGATGACTCAAAGTGATAGTAACTGGTCGGAGTCAAGAAACCAATGCTCGCTCGTTGCTGACGGTATGAAGGGAGCAGGGCCGGCGCGTGCCGCGCTTGAACCTTCCAGGGGTGACCCCTGTTGACCGTGAGGCGCTCCACGCCTCCCGATGGGCAGCATCGCCGGGTCGCCTTACCCGGCCAGGGCGGCGGCGATCGCGTCCGCTACCGGGGTGGCGGGCCGGCCAGCCAGGCGGGACCGGTCGCCGGTAACCAGGGCGAGCTCCCCGGCGGCGATGGAGGCGTCGATGCCGGCCATGACGTGCGGGAGCGGGTCGGGCAGCCCGGCGCCGGACAGCATCGCCGCGTACTCCTCGCCGGTGACGGCATGATAGGGAACGTGCCGCCCGGACTGCTTGCTGACCTCGGCGGCGAACTCGGCGAAGCTCCATGCGGTGTCGCCGGACAGCTCGTAGACGGTGTCCTCGTGGCCGTCCCCGGCCAGGACGGCGGCGGCCGCGGCGGCGTAGTCGGCGCGGGACGCCGAGGCGAGCCGGCCGTCGCCCGCGGCCCGCACCAGCGCGCCGCGCTCCAGCGCCGTCGGGATGTTCATCGTCACCATCTCGTGGTACAGGCCGTTGCGCAGCAGGCTGTACGGGATTCCGGAGGCGCGGATGGCGTCCTCGGTGGCGCGGTGGTCGTCGCTGGCTGGGCCGCCCTTGAGGCCGAGGACGCTGGTGTAGGCGAATAGCGCGACGCCTGCCTTGACGGCGCTGCCGAGGACCGCCTTGTGCTGGGCGACCCGGTCCAGGTGCATCTCGCTGCCCGAGATCAGCAGCACCCGGTCGCCGGCCCTAGCAGCCCGTCGAGCGACTCCGGGGAGTTGTAGTCCGCGACGGCGACGGTGACTCCCCGGGCGGCGAGGTCGCCGGCCTTGCCGGGATCGCGGACCACCGCGGTGACCTCGCGGGCCGGGACCACGGCCAGCAGTTCCTCGATGACCAGGCGGCCGAGCTGGCCGCTGGCGCCGGTGACAATGACGCTCACGTGGGCACTCCTAAGTTGAGATAACATCAAGTTATCTGGACGGCAGCGAGCCTACCTTAAGTTGATGCTATGTCAAGATAATGAGGTTGCCTGCATGAGCAGCGGAGAGGGACTGGCCGGGGAACGCCACCTGCGCGCGGATGCGCGCCGTAACATGGAGAAAGTGATGGAGGCTGCGGCGGAGGCCTTCGCCCGGGACGGGCTTGACGTTCCCCTGGAGGACATCGCCCGCAGTGCCGGCGTGCGCGCGGGCACCATCTACAACCGCTTCGGCGGCAGGGAGGGGCTGCTCGACGCGGTGGTCGCGGATGTCGCGGCCGGCTGGCTGCGAGCGGTCATCGCCCGCGCTACCGGGCAGGGCACGGCATGGGGCCGGTTCGCTGCCTTCGTGCAGGGGATGTGCGAGGAGCAGGCCGCGGACCCCATCTTCAACGACGTCTTCTCCCGCCGCTATCCGGACGCGCCCGACCTGCGGGCGGTCTGCGACCAGTCACTGGCCTTCGGCGCCGAGCTCATCCGCGACGCCCAGTCCTGCGGCACGCTCCGGCCCGGCTTCTCCGCCGACGACCTCGCCCGCATCTTCTCGGTCAACGCCTACCTCGTACGCGACCGCCCGGCCGGAGACGACGGCTGGCGCCGCACCCTTCAGTTCACTCTCGACGGCCTTCGCGCCCAGCCTGACGGCACCTTGGAGTGACGCCGGACGCCCGCCCCGACGCTGCCAGGCACTCCGGACTGAGGTGGACCACCGTCGGCCCTCGGGCTAGACGATCACGCTGCGGACCCGGAGCAAAGGCTCCGCCAGGGCCGGGTCACCTGAGAGTTCCACCTGACGGGCGTCGTAGCGGGCGCCGGTAAGCAGGCGCCATGCCGCCTCCCCGCTTATCCGGAGGCTGGCGGCCGGCGCGACGGCCTGGCCCTCATCGAGGATCCAGGTCGATGCCGCCCTGGCCAGCGTCCACGTGCCGATGCCGGGGATCTCCAGGGCGATCGTGGTGCCGAGCGGTGCCGGAGCCTGGTACTGGTGCGGGAAGCCCCAGATGAAGGTGCGGCTCAGGTCTTTGCGTACACGCTGACGTGGCGGGCGCTCTTGCCGGTGAACGGGGACCGGTCGCAGCCGGCCCATCGGTGCTCAAGCCGGAAGTCGGCCAGGCGGGCCATCAGGTCCAGTTCGGGCGGCCAGATGTAGCGGTAGGGGGCGGAGTGCCGGACGAGGCGTCCGCCGATCTCCATCCAGTGATGCGACCAGGCGATCTGGCCGGCCGGGTCGTCGAACGTCTCGATCCCGACGTGGCCGGGGTCGAGGGTGAAGACGCGGCCCTTTCCGCCGGCCGGCACCGCGTGCGGCTGGGGCACGGTCAGTTCCACCACGAAGCGGCCGCCCGGTCCCAGGTGGGCGGCCGCGTTGCCGAAGACCGCGATCTGCTCGTCCTGGGCGGTGACGTTCATGATGGAGTTCGCCACCAGGTAGACCAGCGTGAACGGGCCTTCCGCCCGGGTCGTGGTCATATCGCCGACGATCACCGGGACCGCATCGGCGCCGGGCTTGGCACGCAGCCGTCCGGCCATGTGCGGCGACAGCTCGATCCCCGTGACGGCAACTCCCCGCGCGCCGGCGTTCTTGGCGAGCTGGACGAGCAGTGTCCCGACGCCGCCCGCTGCGGCCTCGACGAGGACTGTGTCGCCCGCCGCCAGCTGTGCCCGGCCGGTGAGGGCAAGCGCCGTGCGCCCGTCGGCCAGGAGCGCGACGGCATCGCGCAGCGCGACGCCGACAGACCCGTTGAGGTCCTGCCGGGCGCCCCTCCCAGTCCCGTCCACTACGTGAACCGCTGGTCGTCCACTGCTAACCGCGAGAGAGCCCACGAAACGGGATGAACCTGGCGAAATGACTGCCACTGTTTAGTAGCGGGGTTGCCCGCGCCTGTCCGCATCCCGGGCCTTCATCTGCCGGCGTACCGGCCTTGGTCCGTTGACGAGGTTATCGGCGTCTACCCCGACTGGCAGGAGGCGGAATGCGGGCAAGCGCGTCGGCGCCGGCGGCCGGGAGGTGTCATTCGGTCGGTTGCCGCCGGGACGGGACTGTCCTCGCCGTGGGGGGCAACGCGGCCGGCGAGTGCCGTGTCGGGCAGTGGGAAGACGTCGTCGCCGCGGCAGCGGGATAGGAAACCTGGACGGGCCTGGGGCCACTGTCAGTGCCTCCGCGTATCGTGCGCGATGGATGCACCTGCCATCCAGGTTTTGGACTGAATCAAAAAAATGATCTTGTATCTCAAGTTGATTTATATATATCGAACTGTTACTCTGTTTGTGAACCCGAGTTGGGTAGCCGCCAGGGAACTGGCCTTTAAGTGGCGCGCGTGCGCAGTGTCTTGTGGAGGTAGATAGCCAGGTCGGAGCCGTTTCCATCCAGGAGGTGGGCCACGATGTGCACAGCGGAAGCCGTGCCGTTGGGAGGCGACGCCTTCAGTAGTCCGTCAGAGGCGCTACGGGTGGCCGGCGCTGCGATGGACTATTTCAACTCCCCGGCTCTCATCGACCTGGACGGGGCCGTATGCGGTGAGCTGCTGATCGGCCTAGGGGAGCTTCAGGCGAAACTGACCGCCGCGCACTCCGGGCTCCTCCGTCGGTTCGATGCCGTCAACGGCCATGACGCCGATGGGTACGGTTCGTCGTCGGCCTGGCTGGCCTCGAAGGCAGGCATGTCGAAGGGCGCGGCCAAGGCATCGGTGCGCCGCATGCGCCAGCTTGGTGAACGGCCGCTGCTGGGTAGCGCGCTAGCCGCCGGGGATATCACCGACTCCCTCGCCTTTACGATCGCGGAGTGGACCCGCAGACTTCCCGCCGGGATGCGTACCGAGACCGACCGCATTCTGCTTGAGGCCGCTGCGGCGGGCGCGTCCCTGGACGACCTGGCAACGATCGCCGCGTGTGCCATCGAGAAGTGGCGGCAGCAGCAGCCGGACCCCGACGACCCGGACGATGCCTTTGAAGACCGCTCTGTCCGGCTTGGCACGACGTTCGGGGGCGCCGGAGTGATCAGGGGGAACCTAACTCCCGAGTGCGCGGCGGCGGTCCGCGCCGTGCTGGAGGCGCTGGGCAAGAAGGCGGGCCCGGAGGACGACCGCACCGAGGAGAAGCGCTTTCACGACGCGCTGCAGCTAGCATGCGAACTGCTGCTTCGCGCCCGTCTGGTCCCCGATCGCGCAGGTGCCGATACCCAGGTGATCGCGCATATCCCGTTGTCGCAGCTACGCCAGCTGCCCGGTGCCGGGGACATAGAGGACGCCTGGATCCGTGCCCGCCTGGGCGAGGACGGCTACCTGGCCGGCAAGGACGCCGAGGCCGCCGCCTGCGACGCCCAGACCGTCCCGGTCGTCACCGGCACCATGGACCCCGACGTCATCGACCAGATAATCGACCTGGCCAGGACCGCCGCCGAAGCGAGCCCGCCAGACGACCCGGCGGGAGCCAGCTGCGACCCCGCCGCCAACGGAACGAGAGCCGAGGCTGTCGACACCCCAGGCAGCGGTGGCGGTGCGTCCGGCGGTGAAACCGCCGAATCCGGCCAGGCAGGCAGACCCAGTCCGGCGCGCAGCGGCCCGGAAACCGGGACCGCTCGCGAGGCGGCCGCACCCGGACCCGCGAACACGGGGCCCGTGAACACGGGGCCGGAGGGCAAAGGCGCGGGGCAGGCCGGACCACGGCCCGCAGGCAGCAGCCCGGAAGGCGAAACAGCCGGGCAAGCCGCACCCGGTCTCTCCCGGCCTCCGCACCTGTCCCCTGAGGCATGGCGGGCGCTGCGCTCTGCTATCGCCCGCCTGGCCATCGACCTGGTCTCCGGCCCGGCCGGCATCGCCGCCACCCTCCGCCAGGGCCTGCTGGACAAGCCGTACAACACCCCCAGCCTGCCCCTCGACATCGGGTACAGCCGCAGCATCCCCTGGCACATCCGCCGCGCTGTCCTGCTACGGGACCGCACGTGCGCCTGGCCCCGGTGCGACCGCCCCGCCGCCCACTGTGACGTCCACCACCTGCGCCATCAACGAGACGGCGGCGAAACTTCGGTCGAAAACTGTGTCTTGGCCTGCCAGTACCACCACGACGTCTGCATCCACCGAAGGGGCTGGCGGCTCATCATGCACCCCGACGGCACCACCGAAGCCCGCAGCCCCGACGACAAGAAGATCCTTCACGGCCATGCACCACCTGCCGAACAAGCCGCGTTACCAGCGGGGACCCGTCCCGCCCGGTCGGCACCCTTAGATCGGCACCGCTAGACTGCTCATGGGCGTACGGGGCGCCTCCGGTCCGCGGAAAGGGCTGAGCCCACCCGGAGCTGACCTTGAAATCTTGGCCATGAACTCATGGCCGTAGAGCCTCCTTTCGGCCTGACGTAGCGGACCGCGGGCGACGAAAGGAGGTCGCGATGGCGACCGCACGTCTTCCCGACGACCCGAGCTTCGAGCAGCTTCGCAGGCAAGCGAAGGATCTTCGTGACCTCGAGCCGGGCCGGCCTGCCAGGCGCACTCGACCTGGTGGGCGCCCATCACCCCGACGGCCCGCATGCGGTGTCGCTCGCGGGCGCGCAGTTCGTGGTGGCCCGGCACTACGGCTTCTCCTCGTGGGCCGCGCTCAGGCGGCACGTCACGACGATCGAGCGCTACCGCCGGGCGCCGGACGAACTGACTGAGGTCGCATCCGGCCGGCTCGCCGACGAGTTCCTCATGCTCGCCTGCCTCCGCTACGGCGGCGACGACACCCCGAACCGCTGGCAGCGTGCCGCCCGGCTGCTGGCCGAGCAGCCAGAGATCACCCGCACATCGGTACCCGCTGCCGCCGCCGCGGGGGATGCCGACGCCCTAGCGGTCCTGTTGCGCGACGACCCGGCACTGGCCGGTGCGGAGGGCGGGCCGTACCGCTGGGAACCGGTCCTCTACCTCGCCTACGCCCGGCATGACCCGTCGATCAGCGAGGACGCCACCGTCCGGACCGCCCGCCTGCTGCTCGACCACGGGGCCGACCCGAACGCCGGCTACCTGTGGCACGGGCTGATCCCCGCGTTCACCGCGCTGACCGGCGCGCTGGGGAGCGGCGAGGGCGACCAGCCGCAGCATCCGTGCGGCCCCGTGCTGGCCAGGACGCTGCTGGCGGCCGGGGCGGACCCCAACGACGGGCAGGCGCTGTACAACCGGCAGTTCGGCAGCGACGACAGCCATCTCGCGCTGCTGCTCGGCCACGGACTGGGCCGTGGCACGGGCGGTCCGTGGCGGGCTCGCCTCGGCGAGCGGACGGACTCCCCGGCCGAGTTGATCCGGGGACAGCTGCGCTGGGCGGTCACGCACGATATGCGCGACCGGGTCCGGCTGCTCGCCGAGCACGGCGCCGATCTGCGGACTGCGTTCGAGGCGGACGAGGAAAGGCGCGTCCGGTGCGTGAACGCCTGTGACGGCAGGACCCCGGCCGAGGTGGCGGCGATCTGCGGCTGCTGGGCGGTGCTTGACTTCCTGACCGGGTACGGAGTGCCGCGGCCCCCGGCCGAGGGAGCGGACGGGCTCATCGCCGCCGCGCTGGCCGGCGACCGGCGCGCCGTTGAGCCGCTTGCCGGGCACGCCGAAGCGGCCCGGACCCAACGGCCCGGGCTGATCGTGTGGGCCGCCGGCCGGCGCGCCTGGCCGGCGATCCCGCTGCTGGCCGAGCTCGGCTGGGACGTGAACGCCCGTGCCCGGGTTGACTTCCCGATAGAACAGGAGTGGGAAACCGCCCTGCACGAGGCGGCCGGGGTCGGCGAGATCGACGCCGCTCGCATGCTCGTCAAGCTCGGCTCCGACCCCAGCATCCGCGACGCCCGGTTCCACGCCACGCCACTCGGCTGGGCCGAGCACTTCGGCCAGCAGGGCATGGCCGACTACCTCCGCCCGATCACCCCGGCTGACCAGCAGGCGTGACAGCCCGGTCGGAACGCCATCGGCGGATGTACGTCCGCCGGTCTCAATAGAGCAGCGCCGCACGAACATCGGGCAAACGCAGGACAGCAAGCACTTGTGGAGTGTCTGAGAAGATGACGCCAGCGCCAGGTCCTACCGCTTGGCGGAGCATCGCCTGACAGACGTCCGCACAAGGCTGTTCATGGACAGTCCGCACGATGTTCCCCATCTCAGCAGCGTCTCCGCTGAGGTGTGCGGCGGTCCAGCGGAGTAGGGAAGACTCCACGTTCGTGCGCGAGTTGACACGGCCGCGCTGCAGGAGCGGGCGATTGAGGTCGCAGACCTCGATGGTGGCTTGCCCCTTGTCGGTCAGCGGGACGTAGCGGCCGAACGACAGGGTGAGCGACAGGTGATCGAACGGATCCTCGGCCGTCGGGTCGATCAGCAACGGTTGGCCGTCCACGTCCACGGGAAATTGGTCGCGCTTCTTATGGCTGTT
This sequence comes from uncultured Actinomycetota bacterium, assembly GCA_963785645.1. GTDB lineage: Bacteria > Actinomycetota > Actinomycetes > Streptosporangiales > Streptosporangiaceae > Trebonia. Next base: position 181,621 of record CAWAWG010000005.1, on the reverse strand, counting down.
GCACAGCGCGCACGCGAGTAGGTGGTTGAGCCAATCGAAGGTGCGCAATGGATTCCGGGAGAGCGGCTCGAAGTGATCGATGTCCGTGCCCTGGTTGTCGCCGCAGTACATGCAGCGTTCCAAACCAGGTGCCATCTGCCGCAGCATGTCGTCGATCCGATGGTGAACGTGCTCGCGAGTGCTCCTCCGCCGCCAAAGCTTGCGTGCCTCCGCCGCCTGCCGATCGAATTCGACTTTCGCTATCTCTGCTGTCAAGGCAGCGAGTTGGCCATTCAGCTCATCGGGCAGCAGGGCACGTGCGATCCGGATCACCCGTCCGACTCGTGTGGCAGGCGTAGGCGGGCGGCCACTTCATCGGCGCGGGCGGTTGGCGAGCTGGTGAGTTGTCTACGGAGCTCCTGGTAGTACCCGATCTCAGCTTCGCTCGCCCGCCCTGATATCACTTGCGCTTCAAGAAGTACCAGTTCTTGGCGCAGCTTCTCAGCCTGATCCGAGTAAGGACTCTCAAGGCCGAAAAGCTCGGACAGCACAGCGTCGTCGCCGCTCCCGTACACCACGCGTTGATACAACGCTGGATCAGCTACCTCCGGCGGGTTCGGCTCGCCCGGTCCGGGCAGGCGGATAAGGCCGCCGGGATCTGCGGCCTGGCAGATGTATGGGCTGTGCGTGGCTACGATGAACTGAACGTTCGGGAAATGTGCCTTAAGCCAGCCGCCAATTCGTTGCTGCCATGTCACGTGAAGGTGTGCGTCGACCTCGTCGATGATCACTACGCCCGGGGCGGTGATCACAGGAACGCCGTCGCGTACCTCGAAATGAAGGCGGCCGTAGCAGTTATGGAACTGCTTGATCAGGTCGACAACGAGAGCGGCGACGCCTCGGTATCCGTCGCTCAGTTCTCGCAGGGGAAGCCTCGGGCCGCCCCTGGTCACCCAGAGGCCATCGGCAGTCACATCTGCGATCTCGTAGTCGCCCGGCAGCAACCCATCTGCTAGGAGTTGCATAGCCATCATTTTTAGCTCGTCCGCCCAACTTGCACCCTCTAGCGCGCGAAGGTGCTTGTCAATGAGCCACTGCACGCCTTCCGTCAATGACGCATCCTCATAAAAAAGGCTTGCCATCCGTGCCACCGGACCCGGCGCAGACATGAGCCGCTGCGCTTCGGCAGAGCCTCCAACAAGGCGACGGAACGGTCCGTAGGCGGTGCAGAACCAGCCAATCGGGTCCATCTGCCAGGGGGATTTGGCTATCGCCGTTAGCGACATATCGGCAGGGCCTTCGTCGCTGCTGCAGAAGGCGGACATCACCGGTTGGGATCCTGGGCGAGATGTCTCCCGGTCCAGGTCCACGTCCCAACTCAAGCCTAGGGAAACAGCGTTTGCTCGTAGGCCTTCGCCTGCCTGGAAATCCTCAGGTGCTACGGCAACCTGAAGGTAAGCGAGGCTTTCCTGGGCGCTGACCGTCATCCATGATCGGAAATCGGGGACGATACTGGGGATGACACTGGGGCCGCCAACAGTAAGTGCGATCGCCCTGAGCAGCGACGTTTTGCCGGAGCCGTTCCGCCCCGCCAGGACCGTCCAGCCCGCGTGCGACCCGTCGGGCCGCGTGAGCGTCAGGTCGACATTTCGGCGGCCCGAGAATCCCCTGATGTTCTCCAGCCTGACACGAGAGATGTACATGTGAGACGCCAAGCCCCTCTCGTGCTCTCACCGACGCGGTAGGGCGAACTCTAGTTGAGTCGCGAGGTCCCCTCCGTAGCGCCTGGGTGACACCTGCGCAGCTGTCGGCCGTGATCCAGTATACGGCCTTGAACACTCGACCGTGCTCGATACCTCACTACGTCAACAGGCACCACTTACTCTCATCGTTCTTCCATGCAACTCACTCGTCACCGGCATGCCTAAGCGTTACCGGATCCGGTGTCCGGCGGAAATGGAAGGGGGACGTGGACGTGCTTCTCGGCATGGCCGCCGCATGAAGCAACGTGCTACCGCGTGTCGACGTTTACTTCGCACACCTGTACGGGTAACTTAAAGCTATCGGCCCGGTTCCACCCAGGAACCAGGCGGGCCGGGGCGATGCACCACCATCGCTCCGGCCCTGGACCATCCATCCGACGACACCGGAGGACGATCATGAACGCAAGCATGACTCACCCGGCCCCCGCCGCGCACCTCATCCCCGAGGTCCGCGGCCGGGACCGCATCCTTGGGCGCTCCCAGCAGGAGCTCGCCGACGCGATGACCTGGCTGGCCTGGTACGCGCAAGGCACCTTCACGGCCGTCATGGACTACATGGACACCGTCGACGGCGAACTGATCCCGGGCCGCTCGTAGCCGAGCATCCCCGGGCCGAAGCCCCGCGCGCCCAGCCCCCGTATGGGCGCGGGGGCTGGTGAGGTTAGCAGCTGGCGACGTAGATGTTCTTCTGGACCGACGGCGAGTTCACGTTGCTCTGCGTGATGGCCACCAGCGGGGTGCCGATGTTCGCGGTTACCGGCTTGCCCGATAGCGCGTCAACCGCCTGCTCGACGCCGTCCTGGCCTTCGAGGTAGGGACTCTGCGCGATAGCGAGCTGGATGGTGTTGGACTTGAGCGCGGTGATCTGCTGCGGCTCGGCGTCGAAGGTGGCCACCTTCACCTTCCCCGCCGCGCCCGCGTGCTGCATGCCGGTGGCCGCGCCCTGCGCGCTGAGCACGTTGGTCGCGAATACGCCGGACAGGTTGGGGTGGGCGGAGATGTCGGCTTCCACCTGGCTCGCGGCGGTCGCCGAGCTGTCGTTGTCGTACTGGGTCGCCAGCACCGTGATGTTGGGGTACTTGGCCTTCATCTCCGCGGTGAAGCCCGCGATCCGCGCGTCGGTGGTGCTGATGCCCGGGTTCACGTTGATGACGGCGACGGTGCCCTTGTCGCCGATCTGCGCGGCGAGGCTGTCCGCGGCGAGCTTGCCGCCGCCGGTGTTGTCGCTGGTGATGTGCGAGACCGCGATGGACGGGTCGCTTGTCGTGGTGTCGACGAAGACGATCTTCACGCCCTCGCCCGAGATCCGCGACAACTCGGGGTTGAGCGCGCTGGTGTCGGTCGGCGCCACGATCAGGGCATCCGGCTTGCTCGCCGCCACGGCGTTCAGGATCGGCGCCTGCTCGGGGGCGGAGAAGTCGGCCGGGCCGGTCACGGTCAGGTTGACGCCGAGCGCCTTGGCCTCCGCCTGGGCGCCGCATTCCATCGTGATGTAAAAGTCGTCGCTCTTCGTGCCGACCACGAGTTCCAGGTTGTAGTTCTTGCCGGCGCCCGTGCTGGAACTGGCGCTGCTGGAACCGGCGCTGCTCGAACTGCTGCTCGCGCCCGCACTGCTGGAACTGGCGCTGCTGGAACTGCTGGTGCTCGAACTGCTTGAGCAGGCGCTAAGGGCGATGGGGATCACCGCCGCCACCGCCATGCCGGCTGCGCGTACGGAGTGTCGGTATGCCATTCGATTCTCCTGATTGATAGGGATTCGCACCATCGCAAGGGTCTAAAGGGCGCACGGGTCCAAAGGGCGCAAAGGCCCGAGGGGCCCTAGCCGCGCTCGCGGAGCCGTGCGCCGATCTGGTCCAGGTAGACGGCGGCGCCGAGCACAAGCCCGGTCAGGATGTACTGCCAGTACTGGTTGACCCCGACGATGATCAGCCCGGTCGCGAGCACTGCCGGGATGAAGCACGCCGATCAACGTGCCGAGCATCGGGCCGCGTCCGCCGAACAGGCTGGTGCCGCCGATCACCACGGCGGTGATGACGCGTCAGGTTGTCCGCGGGTGGCCGGCGATCGTGGTGGTGCCGAAGTAGGCGAGGTCGAGGATCCCGGCCACGCCCGGCGAGCAGCACCGCTCAGCGCGTACACCTTGATCAGGTGCCGGTCGACCGTTGATGCCGCCCGCCGGGCGCGGCTCGGGTTGGAGCCGATCGCGTAGGTGTACCGGCCGAACCGGGTGAAGGCCAGGACGAGGCCGAACAGCAGCGTGACCAGGCGGCGATGATGACCAGCCACTGCATGCCCGCCGATGCCCCGACGCCGATGCTGTTGACCAGTGAGTTCGGGACCGCGCGAGCAGGTCGTTGCCGCCGGTGATCAGCTCGGCGAGGCCCTGCCGCCGACCCCGAGTCCAGCCGAGGGTCGACGATCAGCGGCGGCATCTTGCGCTTGGCGACCGACGACGCCCTTGAGCGCGCCCCAGGCCGCGCCGCACGCCACCGCGATCGCACCGATCCCAGATCGCCCAGTCCGGCGTGGGCCCGCCGTTGTCCGGACATCACTCCCCGGCCACGACGCCGGCCAGCACCAGCACCGAGCCGACCGACAGGTCGATCCCGCCGTGATGATGACGAAGGTCTCGCCGACCGCCATGACCAGCAGGATGGCCGCGGGACCGCGATGTTCGCGAAGTTCGTAGACGGTGAAGAACTTGCCGGGCCGCGTCGCGGAGAAGTCGCCACCACGATGGCGAGCAGGCTGACGCGATGTTGGTCGACGTCCCAGCGGCGGGGCATTGGGCGCGGCGGCTGCTCGTCACCGCGGTCACTGGCGTCGGCCACGCGCGTCTCCGCCCTCATGCCGCATGCGTCCTCGTTCGAGCGCGCCGGTCATTGCGCCGACGACCTCCTGATCGTGGTGTCCGCCGCCGTGAACCGCGCCACCCGGCGGCCCAGGCGCAGCACCTCGACCCGGTCCGCCACCGCGAACACCTCGGGGAGGCTGTGGCTGATCAGCACCACGGACCGCCCCGATCCGCGCACCGTGCGGATGTGCTCGAGTACCGCCCGCGCTGCACAACGCCCAGCGCGGCCGTCGGCTCGTCCATGAAGATGAGCTTGTCCGCCCATGTGACGGCGCGGGCCACCGCGACGCTCTGCTGCTGCCCGCCGGACAGCGTGGCGACCGGCGCTCCCAGGTCCTTGAGTTCGACGTCCGAGGCTCGCGAAGACGTCCGCCGCCTTCCGGCGCATAGCGCGGCGGTCCAGTAACCCGAGCAGTCCCGCAAGGCCATGGCGGATCAGTTCCCGGCCGAGGTAGAGGTTGGCCGGCGCGTCCAGCTCGGGTGCCAGCGCCAGGTCCTGGAAAACCGTCCCGATGCCTAGGTCACGGGCATCCTGGGGCGAGGCGAGGCGAATCGGCCGCCCGTTGTGGAGGACTTCTCCGCCGTCCGCCGTCTCGACGCCGGACAGGACCTTGATGAGGGTGCTCTTGCCCGCGCCGTTGTCGCCCATCAGCCCTACGACCTCGCCCGGGTAGGCGCTGAAGCTGGCACCGTCCAGGGCCTGCACGCTGCCGTAGCGCTTGACCAGGCCGCGCGCCTCGAGCAGCGGCACGGCAAGTCCATCCGGTTGGGGCACCTCGGCCACTGACGCGTCCTCCCGAAGCTGTTAAACGATGCAATTGCCCTTAATCATGATGCTTAGGCGTACTAATGCCAAGAGGGGATCTAACGGACTCGTCACCCGGGCGGCCGCGGCACGTCGAAAAGTGCTTCTGGCCAGCGCATATCGCTCAAGCCCGCCGCAAACAACCCCAAATCACGGTAGTGCCCGTATAGGGCGCGGGCCGCCGCCGGAAGGAGCCGCGCCCTCGTTCGGGATTGCGGATAACAGCAACTGGCGTGGACCCGCAGGCCGCGGGACCGCCGCGGCCGCCGCTGACCTTGCGGTTATCGGGGTTCGGCCGGCCCTCGGCGCGGTGCCCGGGCCGCCTGCCGGGCCCAGCCCGATGACGCCCCGCTCGCGGGGCTGGTGACGCTTGCGTCAGCTCCCGTCGGCCGGAAGATCGAATTCGATAATCCGGAACGAGTTCATGCTTCGCCGCCGCGGCCACATGACACTCCGGCTTGTGGCTGGCCGTGGTCGATCGCCGCGAGGAACGCGGTTATCGCGTCCGCGACGGCGCGGGCGGCGCGCCGGGGGAGGTGATGCCCCACGCCGGCAAGAGAATCAGCCGGGAATCCGGAAGCATGGCGGCGAGCTGGTGCGAGGTCTTGACGGGAACGACGCGATCGGCCGGATCGGCGATCAGCAGCACCGGTACCTGGATCGACTCGGCGGCGGCCTGGAGTTCGGCGAGTTCGAACAGCAGGGCGCGCTGCTCGACGAGGAAGGTGCGCCAAAGCGGCCAGCCGCCCTTGCCCGCGTGCCCCCAGACCTGCACGCTGGCGGACTCACCCGGGTACAGCGGCCGGCCGTGCCGCCGCCGGAGCCAGGCGAGCCGGGCCCGGGCGATCCACGGCGTCCAGCGGAACGCGAGCAGCGAGCTCAGCGAGCCGATGCCGGGCGCCGCGAGCAGCCAGTCCACGCTGGTGATGCTGCCCGGTCCGACCCCGGCGAGCAGGACCACCGCCTCCACCCGGTCCGGCGCCAGGGTCGCCGCCCGCAGCGCGACGCCACCGCCCCAGGAGTGGCCGACCAGCACCGCCTTCGGTACGCCGCGGGCGTCCAGGTCATCGATGACGGCCTGGGCGTTGGCGGTGAACCCGCCGGCCGGATGCGGGCTCGCGCCGTACCCGGGCCGGTCGTCGGCCGCGACGTGCAGCTGCGGAGGCAGCCGCGCGATCACCGCCTGCCAGTCGGCCGGAGAGCCGGGCTGCCCGTGCAGCAGCACGAGTTCATGCGGGCAGGCCGCGGTCGCGTCGGCTGGGGCGGCTGGTGGCGCCGCCGGAAGTGCCGTCGGCGCGACCGGCCTGCGTATCCGGAGCACCAGGAGGGTCAGCCATCCGGCCACGGCCACCATCCAGAAGCTGACCAGCCGGTAGAGTACCGCGGCGGCCAGGGCCTGGCCGGTGCGTAGCCCGGACGCGACAAGCGACACGCTGAGCGCTCCCTCCGTGATGGCGAGCCCGCCGGGGGTGACGGACAGGCTTTTGGCGGTGACCCCCGCCGCGTAGACCAGTAGCAGGTCACGCCAGGGGACGGCGGCACCGACGGCGAGGATGCTCACGGCGAGCACTCCCGCGTCGGTGAGCCAGTTGGCCAGTGCGGCGCCGGATGCGTGCGCCCAGCCCGACGCGGGGAGCCGCAGCGCTCCCATCTGCTCGGTCCAGCCCCTGACGGTCTGCGCGGTATCGGTGTCCGGTCGGCGCAGCAGCCGGCTGGCGCGCCCGAGGACCCGGGCGACGTGCCGCTCCAGCGCGGCGCGCAGCCGGGGGCGGCGCACGGCGATCGCGGCCACGGCCACGGCGCCGACGGTGAGCAAGACGTACGGAATGGTGATCGCCGTGGCCAGGGCATGCCCGGAGGCCAGCCCGCCGCCGGCCAGGACCAGGGCCCAGGCGGCGGTGGTGATCACTCCGCCGGCCAGCAGTACCCAGCCGGCCAGCAGGCCGTCGGCGCCGCGGCGGGTAAAGCGGCGGAACAGGACGGCGGTGCCCAGCTCGGGCCCGGCGATCGGGACCGTGACCGATACCGCGTTCGCCGCGTAAACGGTGGCCAGCATCGACATCCGCCCGTACCGGACCCGCCCGGCGGTCAGCAGGCGGATGAACATCCCGGCGAAGGCGGCCATCGACACCGCCTCGAGCGCGATGGCGACCGGAAGCCACGACCAGCGCATGTGGCCGAGAACCGTGAACGATTCGCCCAGCTGGGACCGCTCGGCCACCGTCGCTCCCGCCATGGCCGCCGCGGCGACGACAGCGATGACGACCGTGGTCTTTCCTCCCCGGCGGCTGGGCGAGGCGCTGTCGGACACCGGCGCTGTCCTCTCCTGGTCAGCCTGACTTGACGGTTCCACCTTCAGTCTGGGCGCACTTCGGGTTTTCTGCTAGTAGCAATTACTTCCATTCAACGTGACGTTCATTACTGCTTCTCTGTGCATTTTCTGTAAACTCACTGAGGAAACGGCCTCTGGTTGCGGAGGACTGCTCGTGGTTGGGGAGGACTGGGCACCCCCTCTGGCCGGCGACCCGATGCCTATGGCAACGTGAACGATCGTGAGTGAACTCAAGATCGAGGCCGATCCCGGCGAAGCCGGCTTCGCCGCGGACCGCCTGCGCCGCCTGGACGACCACTTCGCCCGTTACGTCGACGGCGGCCTGCTGGGCGGCTGGCTGCTCGCGATCAGCCGGTACGGCAAGGTCGTGCACGTCTCCCGGTACGGATACCGGGACAAGGAAGCCGGTCTGGAGGTTACGACCGACACGCTGTGGCGCATCTACTCGATGACGAAGCCGATCACGTCGGTGGCCGCGATGATGCTCTACGAAGAGGGGCGGTTCGAGCTCACCGACCCGGTCAGCAAGTTCATCCCGGCCTTCTCCGACGTCCGGGTCTTCACCGGCGGCAGCGACCAGCGGCCGGTCACCGTGCCCGCGACCGAGCCCGTGCGAGTTCACCACCTGCTCACCCATACCTCGGGCCTCACCTACGGCTTTCTCAGAACTCACCCGGTGGACGCCATGTACCGGGCGCAGGGCTTCGACACGGATGCCCTGCCCGGCGCAACGCTCGCCGAGGCCTGCGACGCCTGGGCAGGCCTCCCGCTGCTGTTCCAGCCGGGGACCGAATGGAACTACTCCGTCGCCACCGATGTCCTCGGCCGCGTTATCGAGGTCGTCTCGGGGCAGAGCCTGGATGAGTTCTTCGCGCAGCGGATCCTGGAACCGCTCGGCATGACCGACACGGCGTTCGGCGCGAAACCGGACGACCTGCCCCGCCTGGCCGCCCTTTACGGGCGGGGCCTGAACGGCCGGGCCGTCCGGATGGACGGCCTGGGCGCGTCGGCCAGGGCAAAGCCGGTCATGCTCAGCGGCGGCGGCGGCCTGGTCTCCACCGCCGCCGATTACCACCGCTTCACGCAGATGCTGCTCGCCACGGCGAATAGCCCGGCAGGCGAGCTAGACGGCGTACGCCTGCTCAGTCCCAGAACGGTCGCCTACATGGCCCGCAACCACCTCCCCGGCAACCAGGACATGGCGCAGTTCGGCCGTCCGCTGAACGCCGAGGCCCCGCCGGTCGGCACCGGTTTCGGCCTCGGTTTCGCGGTCGTCATCGACCCGGTCAGCCTCAAGGTCGACTGCTCGGCCGGCGAGTTGTCCTGGGGCGGCCTGGCTTCGACCGCCTTCTGGCTCGACCCGGCGGAGGAACTCACGGTGAGCTTCTTCACCCAGCTCGTCCCGTCAAGCGCCTACCCGATCCGCTCCCAGCTGCGCCAGCTCGTCTACCAGGCGTTCCGGTAACCCTAGGCGGGCACCCACTCGGTCCAGGTGGTTACCGCCGCGAGCTCGCCGGGCTGCGGCGCGACCCCGAGTCCGGGCCCGGCGGGCACGTCCAGGTACCCGTCGGCGGACAGCACGAACGGCTCGGTGATGTCTGTCTTGTAGTAGCGGTCCGACGCCGAGGTGTCCCCGGGCAGGGTGAAGCCGGGGAGCGCGGCGAGGGCGATGTTAGCCGCCCGGCCGAGCCCGGTCTCCAGCATCCCGCCGCACCAGACGGCGATCCCGTGCGCGAGGCACAGGTCGTGGATGCGCCGCGCCTCCAGGTACCCGCCCACCCGGCCCGGCTTGATATTGATGATCGAGCAGGCTCCGAGCGTGATCGCCGCCGCGGCGGTCCGGGCCGAGGTAATCGACTCATCGAGGCAGATGGGAGTGCGGACCAGCTTGGCGAGCTGCGCGTGTCCGAGCATGTCCTCCTCGGGCAGCGGCTGCTCCATGAGCAGCAGGCCGAACTCGTCCAGCCGGGCGAGGTGCCGTGCGTCCTGGAGGGTGTAGGCGGTGTTCGCGTCGACCTGGACCAGCAGGTCGTCGCCGAACCGCTCGCGCACCGCGCGGACGGGCGCGATGTCCCAGCCCGGCTCGATCTTCAGCTTGATCCGGACGTACCCGGCCGATACGTACCCGGCCACCGCGTCGAGCAGTTCCGGGACCGAGTCGTGGATGCCCACCGACACGCCGCACGGCACGCGGTCGTGCACCGCGCCGAGTTCGCGGGCGAACGACCGTCCGGCGGCCCGCAGTTCCGCGTCGAGCACCGCGGTCTCGATGGCCGCCTTGGACATCCAGTGGCCCTTGAACGGCTCAAGCAGCGGGCCGACGGCCGACCCGTCGATGTGACCAGCGGCGAACAGCTTGGGCAGCATGAATCGCTTGAGCACGTCGACCGACCCGTCCACGTACTCCGCGGAGTACAGCGGGTCGGACAGGGCGACGCACTCGCCCCACCCTTCTGCCTGGGCATCAAGTACCGCGCGCACCAGCAGGATGTCCCGGGTGGTCTCCACGCCGAACGACGTACGGAACGGCGCGACCAGCGGCATGGAGATCCGCCGCAGTTCAACTCCGGTCAGCCTCATCATTTCTCCTCATCTTCCTCTCCGCCCAGGTCTTGCTTTCCACCGTGGGGGGAGACGACGTACCAGCCGCTGCGGTCGAAACCCGTCACGCGTGCCCCGCCTGCCATAGCCGGGGACAGCACGTCCCGTAGCGCTGTCCGCCAGGCTGCCGCCCGGACGGGGTCGGACAGCCGCATCGCCTCGATGTCGGCGGGTACGCCGACGAGCAGCGCCCGTGCCCGCGTTTCGTCTGCCAACGGCAGCCCGGCCGCGGGCCCGCCGCCGGTGTCGGCGGACAGCGCGACGGCGGCGCCGCGCGAGCGCTCGGACTCGAACGACGCGGGCCGCGGCCTGCCGGCGCTCGCGTCGGAAGCGGCACCGGATCTCAGGTCCCAGTGGACGAGCACCCGGTCGGTCTCCGTCCCGGCGTTGATCGCGTCGTCCATCACGCCGTAGAAGTTCCGCAGGTACTCGGCGGGCCGCGCGCCGAGCTTGACCAGGTTGAAGTACGCGTTCCGCCTGATCAGCGGGTCGTAGGTCCACGCGATCACCCGCACGCCCCGCCGCAGGCACCAGGCGCGCTGGTGCACCTTCAGCGCGAACCCGACGGACCGGCCGAGGCCGGCCGGAATCACCCCCGCGATGTGGCTGTGCAGCTCGGCGTGGGCAGGCGGGCCGAAGAACCCGAGGCACGCCCCGAGCAGCTGACCGGACTGGACGTCGTAGGCGCCCGACGCGTAGTTCCCTGACTTGGTCAGGGCACGCAGCAGGTCGAGCCGCACCGAGGAACCACCGGAGTCCGGTTCCCAGATCTCGTCGAACAGCGCGGTCATCGCCGCTAGCTCGGTCAGTGACGCAAGCTCCCTGACGACGACCCCCGCCACCTTGGCCGCCCGGGCGGCGGACTCGTCGGCGTTGGCGAGCATGTCGCTCCGATGTGGCATGAGGTGAGCCTAGACCCGGGCCCTCGCGATTCGTCACGGGGCCGGGCCGTCGGCCAGTGAGCTGACCGCCAAGAGGTCATCGGAAACTCGCTGTGAATGGCTATTCGTGCCAGTCCACTTGCCCCTTAGCGTGGCTCGGGATGACGCGGACAACCAAGGAGGAACCTCGCATGCCCGCCCCTGACCAACTGCGTTTCCGGACGGCCGGTCACGGTGACGCGAAGGCGATCGCCGCCCTGCACGCCGATAGCTGGCAGCGGCACTACCGGATCGCCTACACCGATCACTTCCTTGAGGACGAAGCCGCTGGTTTCCTGCTGGACATCTGGACCGGGCGCTTCGACCGCCCCGATCCGGGCAGGCGCACGATCCTCGCCGAGACGGACGGCTCGCTCGTCGGCTTGGCGCACACCGTGCTCGACGACAACCCGGCCTGGGGTGCGCTGCTCGACAACCTGCACGTGGCCTACGGGCTGAAGCGCCAGGGCGTCGGTACTCAGCTCCTGTCGCTGACCGCGCGGACTGTCCTGGCCGAGCGGCCGGGCTCCGGCCTGTACCTGTGGGTCCTGGAGAAGAACGTCAACGCCCGCGCGTTCTACGACGCGCGGGGCGGCAGCTGCGTCGAAGCCCGCGCTGTGCTCCCGCCCGGCGGCGACCAGGGCCGCCTCAACGGCAAGCCGATAGGACTGCGCTACGCCTGGCCCGACCCGTCGACGCTGCTCACCGGCCGTCCCTAGCTGGTCACCCGGACCAGGAACAGCCACGCGTTGACCACGCCGCCGAGAAGACTTGACATGGCCGCGGGGATCAGCCAGTACAGGCCGCCGCCGGCCTTCAGCAGGAAGGTGACCCCGGCAACGCCGACGAGCACGGCGGTGATCGTGTTCGGCGAGAACTTTTCGATGTAGCGGACCACCGCCTGATCGCTGTCGTGACCCGCCCGCCGGTCCAGGATGAGCAGGACCGCAGCCGAGACCGCGGCCACGGCGAGCAGCTCCGCCCCCAGGGCAGCCGCCGGCTGCGGAGTAACCAGCAAGACCGCGACGAGCACGGAGGTCATGAACAGGTCCAGCGTCTGCGCGGCCCGCGACCTGAGGCTGAGCGATGCGGCCAGCACATCGCTCTTGACGGAGACCGCGACGAACAGCAGACCGGTGAGCGCGCCGGCCACGGCGGCCAGCGCCTCGCCGAAATCCGTCCACATCGCGATCGTGTAGCCCACCGACGACCTCCCTGAGGCTTGACCAGACAACCCACCGTCACCGCCCGTTCCGGTCAGGACGCGAACAGTTCCAGGATCGACTCGCCGTACTTGCCGAGCTTCGACTCGCCGACGCCGCTGATCCCGGCCAGATCCCGCAGCGACGACGGCGCGGCGACCGCGATCGCCCGCAGCGTCGCGTCGTGGAAGACCACGTAGGCGGGGACGCCCTGCTCCTTGGCGGTCGCGCCGCGCCAGGCGCGCAACCGCTCGAACACCGCCTCCTGCTCAGGGGACAGGTCGACGGCGGCCAGCTTCGCCGCACCGGTCGAGGCGCTGCCAGCGGACGTGCGGGAACGTGAACCGCGCGGCTGCGGCATGTCCCGGCGCAGGGTCACGCTTCGCTGCCCGCGCAGCAGCTCGGACGCCGCCTCGGTGATCGCCAGGGTCTGGTACTCACCCTGCACCGCGAGCAGCCCCTGGGCGAGCAGCTGCCGCACCACCCCGCGCCACTGCGACTCGTTCAGCTCAAGCCCGATGCCGAACGTCTTCAGCTCGTGGTGCCCCTGCTCAGCGACCTTCGGGGTCTTCTTTCCCAGGAGGATGTCGATGACCTGGCCCGCGCCGTAGCGCTGGTCGCGTTCCCGGTCGAGCCGGACGATGGTGGACAGCAGCTTCTGCGCGGGCACCGTGCCGTCCCAGGTCTCCGGTGGCGACAGGCAGGTGTCGCAGTTGCCGCAGGCAGCCGCGCGCTCGGAGAAGTACGCGAGCAGCTGTGACCGGCGGCAGTCGGTCGTCTCGCACAAACCGAGCATCGCATCCAGGTGGGACGCGAGCAGGCGCCGGTGTGCGAGCTTGCCCTCGGAGGAGTCGATCAGCCGCCGCTGCTGCACGACATCGTTGAGTCCGTAGGTCAGCCACGCCGTCGCGGGCGCACCGTCACGCCCCGCCCGCCCAGTCTCCTGGTAGTAACCCTCGACCGAGCGCGGCATGTCGAGGTGCGCGACGAAGCGCACGTCGGGCTTGTCGATGCCCATGCCGAAGGCGATCGTCGCCACCATCACGAGGCCGTCTTCGCGCAGGAACCGGGCCTGGTGCTCGGCCCGGATGCCCGCGTCGAGCCCCGCGTGGTACGGCAGGGCCGGAATTCCGTTATCGGCCAGGAACGCCGAGATCTTCTCCGTCGAGTCCCGCGACAGGCAGTACACGATCCCGGCTTCCCCGGCGTGCTCGGTCCGGAGGAACGACAGCAGCTGCTTGCGCGGCTCGTTCTTCGGCACGATCCGGTACTGGATGTTCGGCCGGTCGAACGACGACACGAACATCTTCGCGTCGGCCAGCTTGAGCCGGATCGCGATCTCCTCGCGGGTCGCCGCCGTCGCTGTCGCGGTGAGCGCGATCCGCGGCACGTTCGGCCAGCGCTCGTGCAGCACCTGAAGTTCGAGATAGTCGGGACGGAAGTCGTGGCCCCACTGGGACACGCAGTGCGCCTCGTCGATCGCGAACACCGAGATCCGGGAGGAGGCGAGCAGGTCAAGCGTGCCCGGCGAGCGCAGCCGCTCGGGCGCGAGGTAGAGCAGGTCAAGCTCGCCCGCCTTGAACTGCTGCTCGACGACGTGCCTGGTGCCCTGGTCCTGCGTCGAGTTCAGGAAGTCCGCCCGGATCCCCAGCTGCCGAAGCGCCTGCACCTGGTCCTGCATGAGGGCGATCAGCGGTGAGATGACGATCCCGGTGCCTGGCCGGACGAGCGCGGGGATCTGGTAGCACAGCGACTTCCCGCCGCCGGTTGGCATCAGCACGAGCGCGTCACCGCCGCCGACGACGTGCGAGATGACCTCCTCCTGGCGGCCGCGGAAGGTCCCGTAGCCGAACACCCGGTGCAGCACGGTCGCCGCCCGCTTGGCCCCGTCAGGCACACCGGAGACGCTCGCCGCGACGGGTGCGTCCGCGCCCGGTGTTTCGGGAACGAGTGTTTCGGGAGCCAGTGTTTCGGGAGCCAGTGCTTCAGGGACTGGTGCTCCAGGAACCAGTGCACCCGGGACCGGCGCATCGCCGGGTTCGCTTGAGTCGGTAGGGGAGGGCACGAGGAAATCCTACGGGCCAGGGACGACACTCCAGCGTAGTTGCGGCCAAACGCGTGAACTGCCCTCCCGGCCGGGGTGCGGATCTCAGGGCTCGTCCAGTCGCACCGCGACGACGCCGGCCAGGATCAGCAGGCCGCCGAGGAACTGCATTGTCGTGGGGACCTGATGCAGCAGCACCCAGGCGAATCCCGCCGCGAACAGCACCTCCGCCATCGCCACGAAGGATCCCAGCTTCGCACCGAGCCGCCGTGCCGCCGAGATTCCGGCGACGTACGCGACCGCCGCCGCCACCACGCCGAGCCCGAGCACCGGGACCAGCCAGCTGACCTGCGTGTTGAGCAGCGTTACCGGGGACGAGGAGAACCGCAGCGGCATGATCCGGACCACGCCGAGCAGCGCGATGAAGGCCGCCCCGGTCACCATTCCGCTCCAGGTCAGCGCCACCGGAGGCAGTGCGTCACCGCCGTCGGCGGCGGAAGTCGCCGCCGACTGGAAGAAGTAGACCGCCATGGAGACCGCGGCCGCGAGGGCGAAGAGCACGCCGGTCGGGCTCACGCCGCCGGACCCCGACAGGTTGAGCATCAGGGCGAGTCCGCCGAGCGCGGCGATTCCGCCGGCGACGGTCAGCGGCCGCGGCCGCTGACCGTGCCGTGCCCACAGCCACCCGACGATGAAGACGATGCCCAGGTACTCGAGGAGGATCGAGATGCCGACGTCCATCCGCGCGATCGCGTTGAAGTAGCACACCTGGCAGGCGGCGACGCCGACCAGGCCGTAGGTGATGACCTGCCGCGCCGACCGCCGCAGCAGGGACCAGCGGCCGCGCAGCGCGAACAGCGCGGGAACGGTGAGCGCGAGCGCCGCGACGCACACCCGGGCGAGCACGGCGCCGGCGGGCGACCATCCGGTCTCTTCCAGCGCCGCCCCGAACGTCCCCGATGTACCGAAGCACATCGCCGACAGCAATCCGAGCCCGATGCCAAGTCCGTGTCCGGACCGCCGCGTGCGCGTCCCGGCCCTGGCCGCAGGTACGATCCGGTCACCTGGTGCGCTCAGGGTTGGCATCCGCCCGGCTCCTCGTCACGTACACGGGCTGTCCTCGGTGCCGTGAGCGCCCTCGTGCTCAGGTGCTGCCGCAGGCAGTACCTGTAAGTAGTATTAGACACCTATGGTGCTTACCCTAGCGAGAGGCGGTGAAAGAGGTCAAATGCTTTTTGCCCATGACACCGAAATTTCGTTCAACGCGACCGCCGCCCTGGTTAACACCGGCCGGGGAGGAGTCGAGGAGCTGCCGGACATCGCGGCCCTCGACGCGTTCGTCGGCCACTGGGGCTGGACCGGCAGCCGGACCCACGACCAGGCCGAACTGGACGCGGTCCGCGGGCTGCGCCCGAGGCTGGCCGAGCTGTGGGACATGACCGAGGACGACGCGGTGCGCCTGGTCAACACGCTGCTGCGCGACGCGGACGCGCTGCCGCAGCTCGTCAAGCACGACGAATGGGAATACCACATCCACGCGACCTCGCCCGATGCCCCCCTCGCGGACCGGATGGCGGTGGACGCCGCGATGGCGTTCGCCGATCTGATCCGCTTCGAAGAGCTCGCCCGCCTGCGGCACTGCGCAGCGGCCGACTGCGACGCCGTCCTGGTCGATCTCTCGAAAAACCGCTCGCGCCGATTCTGCAGCCTCACCTGCGCGAACCGCGTCAACGTGGCCGCCTACCGCTCCCGCCGCAGCGCTGTTAGCTACACGCCGCGCGTGGGTCGCCAGCCAGGGAGCTTCCGCCTCGCCCGTCGGCGTGGACGGCGGGGCCTGGACGAACGGCCAGATCTCCTCGGACATGCCGCGCCAGTCCGCGGTCGCGTTCATCTCGCCGAGTATCGCGAAGAGCCCTAGGTTGATCCGCTGCACGATCACGTAGGGACGCGGGATCTTGGCGTAGGCGGCGAGGGGATTCTTGAAGTCCACGTACCGCCGGGCGACGGCGGAGGAGTACTCGCTGGTCATCGTGCGCGGTCCCGCGCTCGCGGACCGAATCGTAGAACAGCGACATGTGCGCGATGACCTGATCGGTCGGGATCGGCGCGCCCGGCTGGAGGAAGTCGGCCTCCTCCATGGCACGGCGGAACCCCTCGGGATCGTCGCGCAGGCACAACGTTTCGATCATCCGGATGAGCGGATCGAGTTCGCCTTGGGTGAAGTGCTTGACCAGGCCGAAGTCGAGGAACGTGACCTGGCCGCCGGGCTCGAACAGGTAATTGCCGGGATGGGGGTCGCCGTTGAACGCATGCAGCTCGTACAGCGAGCGGAAGGTGAAGCGGTAGATCGTCTCCGCCGCCAGGTCCTTCTCCTCCTGCGGCCAGCCGAGCATCTCGCCGAACCGCGCCCCGGCCGCCAGTTCGCTGGTGATCACCCGCGCGGTGGACAGCTCGTCGATGATCTTCGGCACGCGAGCGGTGGGATGGCCATCGAAGTAGGCGGCGAACAGCCGCTGGTGCTCCGCCTCCCGCACGTAGTCGAGTTCCTCGCT
Organism: uncultured Actinomycetota bacterium; assembly: GCA_963785645.1. Lineage (GTDB taxonomy): Bacteria > Actinomycetota > Actinomycetes > Streptosporangiales > Streptosporangiaceae > Trebonia. The sequence continues at coordinate 164,569 of CAWAWG010000005.1, read as the reverse complement.
GATCCGCTCCCTGAGCTCCTCGATGAGCGCCGTCACGTCCTGGCTGGGCGCGGCCATCCGCAGCAGCGACCTGATGAGAGCGACGTTGCCGAGGTCGGCGGCGATCGTCTCGGCGATGCCGGGGTACTGCACCTTGACCGCGACGGCCTGGCCGTCGGCGGTGATGGCCCGGTGCACCTGGCCGATCGACGCCGCCGCGATCGGCAGCGGGTCCCACTCCTTGAAGATGCGCTCCGGCGCTGCGCCGAGTTCCCCTTCGATGACACCGGCGGCGAGCTCGGCCGACATCGGCGGCACGCTGTCCTGCAGCCGGGACAGCACCCGCCGGGCCGGCGGCGCGAGGCCGTCGTCGACATAGCTGGCGAGCTGGCCGATCTTCATCAGCACGCCCTTCATGGTGCCGAGCGTGTCGGCCACGTCCTGCGCGGTGCGCAGCGCCAGGTCGTCGCGCAGCTGCTGGCGCCGCTCGCCGGCGGCGGCGAAAAGCCGCGGTGCGCTCGCCGCGTACCTGGCGCCGCCGCGGGCAGCAAGCCGCATCGCGGCCAGCCCCCGGCTGACCCGCAGTCTCGGCTCGTTCACCGGACCCGTGTCTGCGGATTCGGTGCCCGTGTTTGCGGATGCGGTGCTTGCGAGTCCCGTGTGCGCGGGTTCGGTACCCGCGTACCGCGTTCCCGCTCGGCTGCGCGCATCCGGAGCGTAAGCCGCTGGCGGGCCTCAAGCACGCCGGGCTCGCCCAGGTAAAGCGCGTCGAGGACGCCGAGAACCTGGCGGACCGCCTCCCGCTCGGTCGGCACCGAGCCGAGGTCGCGACCGCCTGCCGCCGAAGCCGTACATGGCCCGCGCCCAGCCGGGCAGCGATGCGACGGCAGCGGCGGCAAGCACCTCCCAGACGCTCGGCGAGCTCGGGCTCCACCGCGGGCTGGCAATTAACGAGGTATGCCGCGGTGTCCGCCGTTGACTGGCTGGTGGCGAGGGACGGGCGGACGGCGTCGAAGTAGGCGTCGAGTTCGGCGACGGACGCGGGCGCGCCGCCCTCGGCGAAGGGACGGCCGGGCACGCCGACGAGCTCAGCGGCGGCGGTCATCTCGGCCACGTACTGGTCCTGCTCCGCCGGGGTCAGCGCCAGGCCGTACCGGGCGGCGGCGGCCAGGCCCGAATCGACCAGGGCGGCATGCACCCAGATCAGCAGGGCCGGGTCGCCGGCCGCGTACGGCTTGCCGGTTACCGGGTCGGTGCCGCGGACCCATTCGTGGATCTTTCGTACCCGGTCGGCCGCCGCTCGGGCGGCCGCGCGGTCGCCGTAGGTGACGGTCAGCACGTAGGCGGAGGTGGAGGCGAAGCGGGCGGCCGGGTCGTCGCGCCAGTGGCTGTGCTGGTCGACGCCGGCCATCGCGAGCGGGTGCAGCGCCTGCAGCAGCAGCGACCGCAGCGCGGAGACCGGAGACGACAGGTCCGCGTGCAGCCGCCACGTGACGCTGTCCGGGCCGAAGAAGCCGTCGTCGGCGGGGTCGACGGGGACGCACGACGGCGAACGCCGCCGCGGCGCGCTGGAAAGGCCCGGGCTCGGAGAACGCGGGCCCGGGAATGCCTCAGCCGCATCCTCGTGACCCGGCCCGCCCGCCTCGCCCTTAGCGGCGGATCCGGCCATGGTGTCAGGCTTCCCATATCGACAACCTTACCTCGCCGGTGCGTACGCCTCATCTCGGGGCCTCGGGTTCATCAGCCGGACGCGGTAGACGGCGACCCAGCGGATCGTGAACTGGCTGACCTTGTAGTTGAGCGCGTTGAGGGTCGGCGTGACGAAGTTGTCGCCGATGATCGTGGCGGCCTCCTTCTCCGCCGCGGCGATCAGCGGCTGGGTCACGCTGGTTACCGTGGTCGCCTGCTGTGAAGGCCTCGCTCTGGGCCTGCGCGTAAAGCACCGACTGGGCGAACTGCGGCTTGATCAGCACGCCGCAGGCCAGACCCGGGTACGTCCAGGAATGGTCGGAGGACACCGGCTTGGACAGCGTGTTGTCGATCGACACGTCGTGCACCGACTGGGGCAGCTGCGGCAGGGGCAGCGCCATCGTCACGCTGACCTGCCCGGGCGTCGTACCGGACGGCTTGCTGAGCACGCGCAGCATGTAGTGCCCGGTCGACGGCTTCCACCAGGAGGCGCCCGGGTTCAGGTCGACGGTCGCCGACGCCTTGCCGACCGCGTAGAACGTCGCGGAGTACCAGCACGGCAAGATGCCCATCGAGTGGGACACCGAGTGGGTGAACAGGAAGTTGAAGGTCGTCGTGCCGAGCGCCGGCTTGTCGATTCCCTCGATCTTCTGCAGCACGAGCGGCCCGACGAGCGTGCTCGAGGTGGTGGACGACGACCACGGCCAGCCGAAGGAGACGTGCGGCAGGTGGACGTTCGCGCCGAACAGGTGCAGCGCGGCGGACAGCGCGGCGAGCACCGCCCAGGCGACCGCGCGCCGGAAGACCACGCCGACGATGACGATCACCGGTGGTCCAGCGCAGCCAGCGCGGGATACATCGAGTACCAGTGCCGCCTGGGCGGCCGCGGGCCGCCCGGCGGGGTCATCAGCACGACCGTCGGGTTCTGCCGCCGGCGCCGATGTCTGCGGCGGCCGTCCGCGCTCGCCCTCGACGAGCGCGGCCGTCGGGCAGCCGCACGGTCACGAGCTCGGTCGGGGAGTCCTGGACCGTGTAAGCGGCGAGGTCGGCGGCCTGCTCACCGCCCGGCTCGCGGCTCGTGGCCAGACCCCAGCCGGCGAGCGAGCCAGATCACGAAGCGGAACACGGCTGTACCTGCGCTTTCTGTCGTTAGACGGTGGCCGGGTAGCCGAGGCTGAGGACGACGGGAACGGCACCGAACGGCGCGCGGAACCGGGCGCCTGGCCGGTCGGGGGCGCCGGGCGCGTCGATGGACGGCCAGTGCATCTTCTGGTGCTGGGCGGTCAGGCCCGGCCACGGAGTAGGGGAACTCCATGGCGGAGACGCCGTGCCGCCGCAGGATGCGCACCCCAGCGGAACGCGGCGAACGCGGCGGCGAGCTCGCGCACCGACAGCCGGCGCCGGGCGGTCAGGTCGATCCCGTACACGGCGGCGGCGAGTTCGATGAGGTCGCACGCGCACTGGGTCAGGGCCGCCGACTTAGTGGCGATACGAGGTTCCGTCGTCGTTGAGCGAACCGATCTTCTCGCCGTGCACGGGGGAGTAGCGCGGGTCGGCCTTGCACTGCATCCAGTCGACCGCGGCGAGCAGTTCCCAGCTGACGCCGGTGCAGGCGGCCACGTCCCGGTAGAGGTGCTCGCCCCGGGCCAGCGGCGCCTTGGCGTTGGCGAAGAACGCGGTGGTCACGGCGTGCGGCAGCTGCGCCTGGTACCGGGCTGGTCCCCGGGCGGCGGGCGCGGGGTGACGCGCGCCGTGGTGACGATCCCGCTGCTCGTGGCCACGCCCGGCACGCTGGGCGGCGCCCCGACGGGCCGTCTGGGCAGGAGTGCGGCCCGGCGGCGCCCGGGGATGCACGGACGGGCGCTGACGGGCGCGAGCGCGGCGAGCCGGCGCACGCCGGGACGTGCGCCGTGGCCGCCGTGTCGTCCGCTGGTGCGGCGTCTGCTGGTGCCGCGTCGCTGGTGCCGGCGCGCCTCGCCGAGCATGGCCCGGTCCCGAGGGAGCGGCCGGCGAAGCGGCGCGGTGCCGGTGGTGCGCGGTGGTGCCGGCGGCCCGGTGCGCTGCGGGCCCGGGGACGGCTGGCGTGGCCGTCGTCGGGCTGGCCGTTGGCGTCGGCACGGGGCGCCGGGGCTCGCGGTGGCCGTCGGCGCCGCGGTGGCCGTCGGCCGGCATGACGGCTGCGGGCGACGTCGCCGGCGCTGTCGAACTGGTACAGGTTGTACAGCTTCATCAGCGCGATGAGGTTCGCGCCGTAGTCCGGATCGGTCGCGTACACGCCGGTCAGGTCGTTGGCGAACGCGTCGGGCACGGCGCGGTCGGCCATCGCCCGCGTGTAGTAGCCGCTGGTGGCGAGCAGCTCGGCGTGGTCGGCGATCGACTCCGCGTCGTTGTGGTACACCCGGAACGGCGCGTCGATCGTCACCCACTGGCCGCCCTGGTACTCCGAGGTCGGCAGGCTCACGCTGCCCGCGGGCCCGGTCCCCTTGATGCCGAACAGGTTGTGGTACTGCGCCGCGAGCCCGCTGCGGCCCCAGGCGGACTCCTCGATCGCCTGCGCGATCGTCACCGCCGCCGGCACGCCGAACCGCTGCTGCGCGGCGATCGCGCCCGGCGCGACCAGGCTGATGAACGCCTGCTGGTCCCTGGTCCCGCGGTGTCGGCCGGGTGGCCTGGCCGCCGAGCTCGCGGGGCGCGCGGAGCAGGCGCGGCCGGAGTGCGCGGCGTCGGCGGCCGGAGTCGCGCCGGCGGACGCGGCGAGGAGGCAGGCTTGGCGGTGGCTCGCGCCGGGAACGCTCCAGGGATGTCGCGGTGCGCCCTGTAGCGACCGCCCCGCCCGAGTACGGCGCCCCCGGCGGGCGGCGGGCACCGCTAAGGCCCGGGACGCTCGCGGCAGAGTCCGTGCCCGGCAGCTTCGCTCTCCGTGGCCCGGCGCGGCGCCCGCGCCCGCCGCGACCTGCCCCAGCAGGTCCCCGCTGGCCAGGACGCCGGGATCGCGGGGTCGCCGGCCGCGGCCTCCGTCCGCGGCGGTCGCCGGGCCTGGCTTCGACGCGGCCGCTCGGCTGGCGGTGCCGCGCCTGCGCCGGGGTTGCCTGGGTCGCGGCGTGCCGCGCGGGCTCGCCGTGCCCGGCGTCGGCCGTGCGTGCTGCGCCCGCGCGGCGCCGGCGCCGGCTGAGGTTGCCCGTTGTCGATGAACCCGGCCACGCCCTGATCGGCGAGCGGGCGCGCCGGATGAGTGCGCGTTCACGGTGAGGCCGGGCAGCGAGTCGGCGCCGATCGTGTCCAGCACGCCGCCGGAGTAGCTGGTCACCACCTCGACGTGGCCGTTGTACACGGCCCAGTCGCCTGGCTGCGGCTGGTACCCGTCGCCGAGCGGATGCCAGCGGCCGTGCGCCTGCGCGTCCGCCACCACGGACGTGATGCCGGGCGAGGCCGGGTTGGTGTCCACCCGTACGTCGGCCCACTCCGGCAGCGGCCACGGGTAGGTGTCGCCGCCCGTGACCCAGCTCTGCTGGCCGACGGCCTGCGCGGCGAGTTCGAGCGTGAGGCTGGCGAACGCCGCGCAGGACGGCCCGTGGTCGACGCCGTCGCTGCTGGTCTTGTCCCAGATCAGCGCCTCCATCTGGGCCGGCGTCCTGGTCTTGGCCAGCCGCAGGTAGTACCCGGCCACGTTCACGATGGCCGCCCGCAGCTGGGCGTCGCTCGTCACCCTGGCCGCGCTGTCCCCGCCGACCGCGAGGTCGGCGAGCGTGCCCGGCTGCGCCGCCTGCTCCAGAGCGAGCAGGTGCAGTGGCACGCTGGTCGGCGAGGTCATCGTCGCGGCCGCCCCTGGGACGAAGTTGAACCCGGTTATCACGCCGCCAGTGCTCACGGTCACAAGCGCCGTTGCCTGCTGCCACCATGGCTTCCTGACGGAGCGCACGGGTACCACTTCCCCCCTTCGGCGGTTACAGTCCTTTTTGCGGCATTGACAGTTCGTGCGGTTCTGGCCGATGCGGTTCCCTCGCGGTTAGCCGCCGGAGGCGGGCAGGCTGTTCAGGATGGCCTGGACCTGCGGGTTGCCGGGGTTGTCGGCGTTGCTGGAACAGCACTCCGGCCTCGCTGCGCGATCTGCGACGGCGTGCCGCCCATCCACTGCTGGAAGACGTCACTCACCAGGGCTGCCTCGCCGTCGGCGCCGCTGACCGGCGCGGCGCACCGGGCTGGGTACCCGGACGGGGTAACCAGCTTCGACGAGCCGGTGTAGCGCTGGCAGTTGGCCGGCTTGCTCTCCAGGCCGGGCTCCACGAGCGCGCCGCCGCTCGAAGATGTCAGCGTCGCGCCGCTGATGATGTTGTTGATGGCCCGCGCCGCGACCTGCAGGCTGTCGATGGGGTTGGCCGGGTTGTAGGGGTGGTGCAGGTTCAGCGACCAGGCGATGTCACCACCCTGTGACGGCTGGATCGGCTCAAGGCCCTTGCGGCCGGTCGACTGGTCGACGAAGCCGGGGTTATCGCCGCTGGTGAGAAGCGAGAACGACCCACAGCACCGACTGGGTGTCTTTGCCGCACGCGAAGTTCAGCCCGCTCGGCTCGGCCGCCACATCGGGGTTCTCGCACGCCTGCTTGATCTCCGCCTGCACGGTGGTCACCGATGACGGCCAGCTGGCGCTGCCGCTGCCCAGCGCGACGATCGCCGCGATGATCCCGGCGAGCAGCGCGACCGCCCCCGCCGCGATCAGCCGCCAGTGGCCGAGGATCCGGCGTGACCGGGCAGGCTTGGCGCGCGACCGCCCGTGGTTGATCAGCGCCTCGGTCCGGCCGGCCGGACCGGAAGCCCCGGCGCCGCCGACAGCGTGGTCGTCGTCGAACCCGTCCGCCGGCCCGGACGCATCGGCGCCTGCGCCGGCTAGTCCTGAAGTACCGGCGTCGCCGTATGCGTCCACCTCATACGCGTAGCGCACGGCGGACTCAGCCCGGCCGGTTGCCTCGTCGGCCGGGAAGTCCGCACCGGTGTCGTCGCCCAATGGCATGCTTGACGGCCCCGTGTTTGAGGGCACTGTGCTGGAAAGCCCCGTGTTTGATTGCACAGTGTCCGGCGGCACCGCCACGTTCCGCCATGCTGAACTGCCCTGGTCGGCCAGCCCGCCCTGGTCAGGAAGTGCGGCCAGCAGTCGCCGCTCAAGCTCGGCGGCTCTGTTTTCAAGGATGGCGATCCTGTCGGCATCAGTATAGTTTATATATTCGAAGTCGCGCGTCATGCTCACCCCTCGCTGGATGTCTGTGGTGGGCTGGCGGTCCGGTCCGGCCGGAGGCGTCGTCCCTTAACGCCCGCGCGCGGCGCCCGGTTGCCGCGGCGCGGGGAAGCGGGCCGCGGCAACCGGGCTGATCGTCGCCGTGGGGTCCATACTCATGTTCCCTATTAGAACACGCGTGCGACGCCAATGGAAACTATTTGCGAAAACAACCCGGTCTCGTTATGGCGAGTTCGAATTTCCTGACCCACGAGGGATTTGAGGTGGAGGAGATCAAAGTGACTAGTGTGAATGGCGTTACAGAACGGTCGCGGAGAACTCGGTCGCGCTCGCGCCGGGTGCGTGTCACCATGGTCGCGTGACGAAGGGGATCCGGTGCTGAACGGGCTGCTAACCAGTTACCGGGCCGCGGGGGAGGCGGAGGCCGCGGATCTCGAACGGATGTCCCGCCTGGCCGCCGCCGCGCCGAATCCGTGGTCACGGTCGCTGCCGCTGCACTTCACCGCGTCCGCACTGGTGCTGCACCCGGAGAGCCGCCGGGTCCTGCTGCGCTGGCACGTGAAGCACGAGCTGTGGCTTCAGGTCGGCGGCCACGGCGATCCGGGGGAGAGCGATCCGCTGGAGATCGCGCTCCGCGAGGCGAGGGAAGAGACCGGCCTCACCGACCTGGTCCCGTGGCCCGACGCGTCGCTCCGTGACGTGGTGGTCTGCCATGTGCCGCAGTCGCCGACCGAACCACAGCACGAGCACGCGGACCTGCGGTACTTCCTGGCCACCGGCAACCCGGACGCGATCGCACCCGAGGACGAGCACTCCCCGCTGCGCTGGCTCTCGCTGGACCAGGCTCGGGACCTGGTCGGCGGCAACAACCTCCGCCGCACCCTGGACCGCGCAGACTTGCTTCTCGCCGCGGTCCGTTAGCCGGGCCATGAGGCCCGTCGTATGGGTGCGGTCGACGGGTTCTACCGCACAGATCTGACTGCCGTAACTCATCGGACGAATCTCTGCTACGCTACGTGATGGGTCAGGGCGGTAACTTCTTGGTCGCGTCGGCGTACCGGCGGCCGTACTGTGCGCTTGTGTGCTGCCCCGCGCGCTTGCCAGCGGCCTGGCGAATCACTGGTCAGTACCGAAGGTGATTGCGATCTCCCAGCGGGTACGTGCCCGGGAGCAGGGCGCTTCGGGGGCTTGGCCGGAGCGCAAAACACACGCAGACAAGGAGCCCAATTGATGTTTCCGGGCGGGCGGCGGATGCGCGGGGCGCGGGTGGCCGCGGCGGGAGTGGCGGCTCTGCTGGCAGTCGGCCTCGCCGCGTGCAGCGGCTCCTCTGGTTCCGCGGGCGGTAGCGGTGCTTCGGCGTCCGGATCGTCGACCGCCCCGGCGGTGCCCGGCGGCACCGTCCGCGTAGCGCTGCCCGCGGGCGTGACACCCAGCTACATCTGGCCGTACACGCCGCAAGCGAGCGCCGGTCAGGTCAACGCCGAAGGCTTCCAGATGCTCATGTACCGGCCGCTGTACATGTTCGGGGGCAACGGCCCGTCGGTAACGGTGAACTACCGGCTGTCGGTGGCCGACCCGCCCGTGTACTCCGACGGCGGCAAGACCGTCACCATCAGCATGAGGGGCTGGCGGTGGAGCGATGGCGAGGCGGTCGACGCGAGCGACGTCATCTTCTGGCTCAACCTGATGAAGGCCGAGCCGGCCGGCTTCTACGGCTACGTCCCGGGCTTGCTGCCCGACAACGTGGCCTCCTACCACGCGGCCGGACCCGACACCGTCGTGCTGAACCTGAAGTCCCCGGTTTCGAGCCTCTGGTTCACCTACAACCAGCTCGCCGAGATCACCCCGATGCCGGCCGCGTGGGATGTCACCGCGGCCGGCGCCAAGCCCGGCAGCGGCGGCTGCGCCGCCGACACTTCGAAGGACAACTGGGCCAGGTGCGCCGCGGTCTACCGGTTCCTGTCGGCGCAGGCCGGGAACGCGAAGACCTACGCGACCAGCCCGCTGTGGGGCGTGGTGGACGGGCCGTGGAAATTATCCGCCTTTAGCACCGCGGCCGCCGGCCCGGTGGCTTCATTCGTGCCGAACACCGCCTACTCGGGCAGCCCGAAGCCTCAGCTGGCCAGATTGACCTACTACGCCTACCCCAGCGAGTCGGCGGAGTACGGGGCGCTGAAGAACGGTGAACTCGATGTCGGCTACGTCCCGGACCAGGACCTGGCCTCGGTTTCCGTCGGCCAGACGCTGCCGTCGACCAGCCCGCTCGGCATCTCCTACGCGCTGGCGCCGGACTACACCTACGGCATTGACTACCTTGAGATCAACTTCAACAACCCGGCCCTCGGTCCGGCGTTCAAGCAGCTGTACGTCCGCCAGGCGCTTCAGGAGCTGATCGACCAGGACGGCATGATCGAGACCAGCCAGCGTGGCTACGGCAACCCGACCTCGGGCGGCGTGCCGACCCAGCCGTCCAATCCGTGGGCTCCGGTGATCCAGGGGACCAATGACGGGCAGGGGCCTTACCCGTTCTCTGTCGCCGACGCCACCTCGCTGCTGACGTCCCACGGCTGGCAGCTGGTCGGCGGGGTGATGACCTGTGAATCGGCGACCGCGTGCGGCTCGGGCGTTAGGCAAGGTACCAGGCTGTCCATCACGCTCGACTACGCGGCCGGCGTCTCGTACTCCCAGCAGGTGGTCTCGGTCATGAAGCCGGATATGGCGGAGGCCGGGATCCGGCTCAACGTCGTGTCCCAGCCGCTGGACGCGGTCCTTGGCAAGGCGGTGCCGTGCCAGCCGGCCCAGGCGCGCTGCAACTGGCAGGCACTCTACTTCGGTGGCTCGAACTTCAACGGGCCGGATTTTGAGCCCAGCGGCGAGGCGCTGTTCGCGTCCGGCGGGTCGCTGAACGCGGGCAGCTACTCGGACCCGACCGAGGACAAGCTGATCAGCCTCACCCACACCAGCGACAGCCTGCTGGTGTTCCAGCAGTACGCGACCTACACCGCCGTGCAGTTGCCGGTGCTGTGGCTGCCAGCGGCCTACCGCGTCGCGGCGACGAGCGAGAAGCTGGCCAACATGGGGATCAGTCCCCTCGGCACGCTCTTGCCCGAGTACTGGTACTTCACCGGGTAATCGGGTTGGCGACCCGGCAAGGGCGATCCGTCCGCTGTGGGGCTTTCCCGGTCTAAGCAGGTCGGATGCCCGTGCTCGGGAGCTGATTGGTTATAATCGTGTAAATTCTCCGATACGGAGCGTCTTAGCGAGGAAATTCTGTAGCAACTAGCGGCTCCTGCGCCCGATCGCCCCTGATCGATGGCAAGTTGTGACTTTTTTTGCGGGATGAGCAACGCGCAATGCGTTGTACGCTTTCCCCAACAAAAGCCACCGCTTGCCAGCCTGCCGTTCAGTGCATCCCATAAGGATGCCTCCCCCGGAAACGGCGAAGGCGAGACTGCGGGCGGCCGACGGGCACCGCGATCCAGCGGCCGTCGGCGGTACCGGTCTGTCGGCGGCGGAACAGCGAGAAGCGGAAGGTCGAAACACCATGATCCGACTGCGGGTTGATGGCGCTAATACTGTGAGAAGGGACGGCTAGCGATGAGAATGCGGATCGTTGGCGGGCTCGCTCTGGTTGTGGCGGGGGTAACGGCGCTGGCCGGCTGCAGCGGCAGCAGTAGCAGCACTAGCAGCGGTGGCTCGACCACCAGCCCCAGTTCAAGCTCAAGTACCGGGACAAGCGGCGGACTGACCGGCCAGTTCGGCAGCATACCGGCCGAGGCGACCGGCGCCGAGCAGTCCGGCACCATCACGGTGGGCGCGCCGCCGAACTCGGCCCCGACCTGGATCCTGCCGATCGTCACGGCCGCGGCGAACTCGGTCTACGACGTGTTCGAATTCGACCAGCAGATGTACCGCCCGCTGTACTGGCTGGTTAACGGGGTGGAGCCGAAGGAGAACGCGGCCGTGTCGCTCGCGGCGGACCCCGTGTGGTCCAACGGCGACAAGACCGTCTCGATCACGCTCAACTCCACCGACAAGTGGTCCGACGGCAAGGCGCTGACATCTCAGGACGTACTGTTCTGGTACTACCTGACCAAGGCCGCGCTCAAGGAGAGCCCGGCTAACTGGGCGGCGTACACCCCGGGCCTCGGCATCCCCGACGAGGTCGCCAGCGTCTCCGCGCCGAGCGCATCCACGGTCACCTTCAACCTGACCAAGGCCGTCAACCCCACCTGGTTCTTTGAGAACATGCTGGGCGACATTCAGCCGATGCCCTCGCAGGACTGGAACATCGACGCGGCCGGCGGCAAGCCGGTCACCGACTGGGCCACCAACCCCGCCGACGCGACCAAGGTTTACAACTACCTCGCCGCGGCCTCCAAGTCGCTGTCGACCTACGCGTCCAACCCGCTTTGGCAGGTCGTCGACGGTCCGTACAAGCTGACCTCCTTCACGGCCAGCACCGGCGCCTACACGATGGTCCCGAACACGACCTACACCGGCCCGCACGCCACGACCGAGTCCAGCTTCCAGTCGGTGCCCTTCACCTCCGACGCCTCCGAGTTCAACGCGCTCAAGGCGGGCACCATTGACATCGGCTACGTGCCGCTGAACGACGTCCCGCAGGTCGGCAGCATCTCGTCGAACTACAACGAGTTCGGTTACCCGGACTTCGGCTGGTCGTTCGTGGTCTACAACTTCAAGGACACGACCGGCGGCTTCAACAACGTCATCGACAAGCTCTACATCAGGCAGGCGCTCGCCCACCTGGAGAACGAGCCCGGCTACGTCAAGGCGTTCTTCTACGGGGCCGGCGGCCAGGGTTTCGGTCCGGTACCTGAACTGCCGCAGAGCCCGTTCACCCCGTCGAACGCGTCCACTAACCCGTACCCGTTCAGCCCGACGGCCGCGGCCGCGATCCTGAAGGCGAACGGCTGGACGGTCGTGCCGAACGGCACCGACACCTGCACCAAGCCGGGGACCGGAGCGGGCGAGTGCGGCGCCGGGATCACGGCCGGGCAGAAGCTCGCGTGGAGTGTCGTCTACGGCACCGACCCGACGATCATCGGCGAGCAGGTGCAGGACTGGGCGTCAGAGGCCAAGACGGTCGGGATCACCATGAACCTCTCGACGAGCAACTTCGACTACATGATCGCCAACGACAACGATCCTGCGTCGCCCAAGACGGAAAACAACTGGGCCATGGAGGACTTCGGCGGAGAGACCAACTCGACCTACCCGACTACATTCGGTGTGTTCAACTCAACCGGGTCGGGCAACCTGGGCGGATACGACGACCCGCAGGCCGACTCGCTGATCACCGCTTCGGTGTCGAGCTCGAACCCGAGCGCGGTAACCGCTGAGGCGCAGTACCTGACCACGCAGCAGCCGAGCCTGTTCCAGCCGGGCCCGGACGACGCGCTCGGTACGGCGGGAATCGTCGTGTGGAAGAAGAGCGTGTCCGGCCCGGTGCAGTCCATCCAGGGGCTGAGCCAGGCCTCGTACAACCCGGCCGACTGGTTCCTCACCCAGTCATAGCGAAGCCCTGATCCGCCGCCCCGCCACCGGTAACATGCCGGCGGCGGGGCGGCGAATCTGACGCTCGACTGGCTTCGGGTTTTGAAAGGTCATAACCAGTGATCGGCTATATCCTCCGTCGGCTCGGGATCTCGGTCGTGGTCCTTTTCGGCGTGTCCATCTTCATCTTCGCGCTGCTGCACGCGATCTACCCGTCACCGGCCATCGACGTACTCGGCTCGCGGGCCAACGCGGTGACGGTCGCGGCGTGGAACAAGCAGAACGGGTTCGACGATCCCTGGATCGTGCAGTACCTGCGTTACATCGGCCACCTGCTGCAAGGCAACCTGGGCTATTCCTACAAGCTGAACCAGAGCGTCACCTCGCTGTTCGGCGAGGTGTGGGCGCGCAGTGCCTTCCTGTCCGGTGTGTCGCTCGTGCTGTCGGTGCTGATCGCCATACCGCTCGGCGTGTACCAGGCGGTCCGCCGCAACACCATCGGCGACTACGTGGCCACGAGCCTCGCCTTCAGCGTGTACGCCATGCCGGTGTTCTTCCTCGGGCTGATCCTCATCCAGGTGTTCGCCCTCGACCTGCACTGGTTCAGCTTCGAGGGAAGTCAGTCAAGCTCGCTGCTGAAGATCGTCTTCGACGTGCATGACATGTTCCTGCCGGTGCTGACGCTGACCCTGCTCACGATCGCCTCGTTCTCCCGGTACATGCGCTCCACCTCGATGGACGTGCTCGCCCAGGACTACATCAAGGTCTCACGGGCCAAGGGCCTGCCGGAGCGGCTGGTGCTGTCGCGGCACCTGCTGCGCAACGCCTGCCTGCCGATGATCACCCTGATCGGCCTGTCCATCCCCAACCTGCTGGCCGGGAACCTCATCACCGAGACGCTGTTCAACTACCGCGGGCTCGGCCTGCTGTTCTATACCGCGCTCGGGAACGTCGACTACAACATACTGCTCGCCTACACTCTCCTCGGCGCGCTGCTCACCGTCATCGGCAATCTCGTGGCCGACGTCGCGCTGAGCGTGGCCGACCCGCGAATCAGGCTAGCGTGACCGGCCCCGGCGACCATCGAGAGGATGGCTGGCAATGTCACTGATCGGCGCTGGTTCCCTCCCGCCGCTTGACGTAACCCGCGCGCCCGAGGGCGGCGAAATCGGCCCCGTGCAAAGCGGCTGGCGGCTGGCCCTGCGCGAGTTCGCGCAGAACAAGCTCGCCGTGACGGGCACGGCCATCCTGCTCTTCTTCGTGCTGTTCAGCTTCGTGGGCCCGATCTTTTACCACGGCAACTACCTCACGTCGAACCTGCTCACGACGAACCAGCCGCCCGGTGCGGGGGCGCCCCTTGGCACCAGCAACCAGGGCTACGACGAGCTGGCCCTGCTGATGAAGGGCGGCCAGGTGGCGCTTGAGGTGGGGTTCTTCTCCGCCGCCGTCGCCATCGTCATCGGTGCGCTCTGGGGCGCCATCGCCGGGCTGGCCGGCGGGCTGCTGGACGCCGCCATGATGCGGGTGGTCGACGTGTTCCTGTCGATCCCGTTCCTGTTCATCGTGCTGATCGTGGCGGTCAGGTACGGCGCCTCGGTGCTGTCCCTGTCGTTGATCATCGGCGCGTTCAGCTGGCTGGTGCCGGCCCGGCTGGTGCGCGGTGAGGTGCTGTCCCTGCGGGTGCGCGATTTCGTGGCCGCCGCCAAGGTGGCGGGCGCCGGGCGGACGCGCCTGATCGGGCGGCACCTGCTGCCCAACGCGCTCGGCGTGGTGATCGTCAACGTCACCTTCCAGGTGGCGGACGCGATCCTCGCGATCGCCTTCCTCGGCTTCCTCGGCTTCGGCTTGCAGTGGCCGAACGAGGACTGGGGCGACCTGCTGTCCAACGGCGTGACCTACCTCCAGGACGGTTACTGGTGGCAGGTTTACCCGGTGGGCGCGTGCATCGTCCTGGTCGTCATGGCCTGCAACCTGATCGGCGACGCGCTCCGCGACTCGCTTGACGTCCGGCTCAGGCGCCGGTAGTCCGCGGTCGGCCCGGCCGTCACGTGCTTAAAGCCCCGAATCGAGAGGTAATCACCCGCCATGGCACCCGTCCTTGACATTGAGGACCTGTCCACCCACATCAAGCTCACCAGCTCTGTGGTCCAGGCCGTCGGCAACGTCAGCATGCGCGTCGACGCCGGGGAGACGCTGGGCATCGTGGGCGAGTCGGGGTCCGGCAAGTCGATGACCGGCCTGTCGGTCATCGACCTGCTGCCGCCCGGCGGCTCGGTCGTCGGCGGTTCGGTCAAGCTGAACGGCCGCGAACTGGTGGGCCTGAAGCCCGAGGAGATGCGCAAGATCCGCGGCAACGAGATCGCGATGATCTTCCAGGACCCGCTGACCTCGCTCGACCCGACGAAGACGATCGGCTACCAGGTGGCCGAGCCGGTGCGGCTGCACCGGGGCGCGTCCAAGTCCGAGGCGCTCGACCGGGCGGTGGAGGTGCTCTCGCTGGTCGGCCTGCCCAGGCCGAAGGAGCGGCTGCACGACTTCCCGCACCAGCTCTCCGGCGGCCTCCGCCAGCGCGTCATGATCGCGATGGCCCTGGCCTGCGAGCCGCAGCTGCTGATCGCGGACGAGCCGACGACCGCGCTCGACGTGACGATCCAGGCGCAGATCCTCGCCCTGCTGCGTGACCTGAAGGACCGGCTGGGCATGGCGATGCTGCTGATCACCCACGATATGGGTGTCATCGCCGGGCACGCGGACCGGGTGAACGTGATGTACGCGGGCCGGGTGGTAGAGACCACCGACGCCGTCGAGCTGTTCGCGGGTATGCGCCATCCGTACACGCAGGCGCTGCTCGCGTCGATTCCCCGGCTCAGCCAGGACAGCGGGCGGGCGCTGCACGCCATCCCCGGCCTTCCCCCGGACCTGGCGAACGTGCCGCCGGGCTGCCGGTTCGCGCCGAGGTGCCCGCGGGCAACGGACAAGTGCCGAACCGACGAGCCGCCGCTCGCCGGTCCGACCGACGGTCACCTGTTCTCCTGCTGGCATCCGGTCGACGGACCGTTGAAGCTTGAGCTGACTGGTCCGGCTGGACCCGACGCGGTCGCCACCGGACTCGTTGGCCCCGCGGCGGAGCTGGACGTCGCCGTGCTGGATGCCACGGGACTGGAGGTCGCCGCACCCGATGGCGCCGACGGAACGGAAACGCAGGACGCCGAGCCCGGCGGCTGACCGTCGGCTCCAGGTCACCGAGCCGGCCGTCCCAGTATCGAACAACACAGTGCCGGACAGCACAGTGCCGGTCGGCGGCGGCAGCCTGCTCGAACTGCGCAACCTGGTCAAGGAGTTCCCGGTCACGGCGGGCGCGATCCTGCAGCGGAAGGTGGGCGCGGTTCACGCGGTATCGGACGTGTCGTTCTCTGTCCCCGCTGGAACCACGTACGGCCTGGTGGGCGAGTCTGGCTGCGGCAAGACGACGATCGGAAAGCTGATCGTCGCCCTTGAGGCACCAGATTCGGGAACGGTCACCCTCGGCGACGTGGACGTGAGCAAGCTGCGGGGCTCCGAGCTGCGCCGCAAGCGACGTGACCTGCAGCTGATGTTCCAGGACCCGCACGCCTCGCTCGACCCCAGGATGAGAGTCGGCGCGATCATCGGCGAACCGCTCGCCATCCAGCGCGTCGGCAGCCGGAAGGAGCAGCGGGACCGCGTCTTCGAGCTGCTTGGCGAGGTGGGCTTGCCGCGCAACGCCGTGGAGCGTTACCCGCACGAGTTCTCCGGCGGCCAGCGGCAGCGCATCGGCCTGGCCCGGGCGCTGACCCTGAACCCGCGGCTGATCGTCGCCGACGAGCCGGTCAGCGCGCTCGACGTGTCGATCCGGGCGCAGGTGCTCAACCTGATGAAGCGGCTGCAGGCATCGCACGGACTCACCTACGTGGTGATCTCGCACGACCTTGCCGTGGTGAAGTACATGGCGGACCGCATCGGCGTCATGTACCTGGGCAAGCTGGTCGAGTCCGGGACCGCCGGTGACATCTACCAGCGGGCCGCCCACCCCTACACGGCCGGCCTGATCGCCGCGATCCCGGTGCCGGAGCCGAGCCTGGAGCGGGCCAAGACCGGCGCGGCCATCAAGGGTGAGCTGCCCAGCCCGGTCAACCCGCCGTCCGGGTGCCGGTTCCGCACGAGGTGCGCGTTCGCCCAGGAGCTCTGCTCCGAGGTAGAGCCCAAGCTGCGGTCATTCGGCCCCGGGCACGTGGCCGCCTGTCACTTCCCGCTGCAGGCCCCGGCCACGGAGCAGACCGAGGCGACCGTTACGGCGGCCACGCGCAGCACGGCGGCCTCCGGCGAGTAGCCGTGATCACCCCCGTTTCCCGCTGGTCAGTAAGCCCCGCTGGCCAGCGGGGCTTACTGACCAGCGGGTGAGAACGTCGCCCGTTCGCGGTAGCCGCGAGACTAGCCAGCCGCCTCTTCCGGGCACGACTCGACGGAATGGCCGTCGTAGGCCGACCGCGCCGCCTCGATCTCCGGCAGGTGGGTGTCCGCCCAGCTTACCAGCTGCCCGATCGCCGACAGCAGGGTCTCGCCGAGCGGGGTCAGCGCGTAGTCGACCCGCGGCGGCACGGCCGCGTGCACGGTCCTGGTCAGGATGCCGTCGCGTTCAAGACCGCGCAGGGTGACGGTGAGCATCCGGGCGGTGATTCCGTCGATGCCGCGCAGCAGTTCGCTGAACCGGCGCGGTCCGCCGCCGAGGCGGTCCACGACATAGATGGCCCACTTGTCGCCGATGCGGTCGAGCACCGCGCGTACCCGGCAAGTGGCCGACGCGAACCCAGGTGCCGTTTCGCCGCCAATCCCCGTCATGTACTCAAGAGTACGCGGTCGTCTCAGGTGATAACAGTGTTTGCCGCTGTGGTGCTTGACACTTCAACTATTCGTGGTTACTGTTAGGAAGTAACGCACTTCAGCGTAGCAACTGGATCACTATTCCCTGGAGGATCGATGAGCGTGGAGATTCCCGGCTATGTAGCTGGCACGTGGGCGATCGACCCGGTCCACTCCGAGGTCTCGTTCGTTGTCCGGCACATGATGGTCAGCAAGGTGCGAGGCCGCTTCGACAAGTTCGAGGGCACCCTGGTCACGGGGGAGGACCCCCTGGCTTCCTCGGTCACCGCGAAGGTTGACCTCAGCTCGATTAACACCGGCCAGGAGCAGCGCGACGCGCACATCCGCAGCGCGGACTTTTTCGAGGTCGAGAAGTACCCGGAGATGATCTTCGTCTCTACCGCCATCAAGCAAGAAGAAGAGGGCTTCGTCCTCGAGGGCGACCTGACCATCAAGGACGTCACCAAGTCGGTCGCCTTCAACCTTGAGGTCACCGGCTTCGGCCCGGACGCCTACGGCGGCACCCGGTGCGGCTTCTCCGCAACCACCCAGATCAACCGCAACGACTTCAACGTGAGCTTCAACGGCCCGGTCCCCGGCGTCCCCGGCGGCGTTGTGGTCAGCGAGAACGTCACGATCACGCTCGAGATCGAGGGCGTGCTCCAGGCCTAGTTCCCTCGGCGAGCGCGGCGTGCGGCCGGTACGGCCCGCAGGCCGCGCTCGCTTCGTTTGCCAGGTCCTTCCCGCCGCGCGCGGATGCCGCCGCCTGCTTGGGGCTCCCCGTGGTTGGGGATTCGGCGGCTAGTGCTTCGGCGGGTGCTTCGTCAGGTAGTCGAGGTAAAAGGGCCGGAGGGCCTCGGCCAGGTTCCCGTCGCCCAAGGTGACGGCGTCTGAGACCAGCGCCGACACCTTGGTCAGGTCCTCGCCCGCCTCGCGCACGTCTCCGTCCAAGGTCTCCGCCGCGGGGATGATACGCAGCAGTTCCCAGAAGAACCCGAGGTCAGCATGGTGCAGCGCCCGTTTCACCGCGAGGTCGTGCAGCTCGCGGGACGACAGTGATTCGAGGTCCGTTTCGGTATCCACGACTGGACTCTATCCCCAGCGCCTTGCTGCCCGGATAGTACCCGTGACCATCGGCAGTTCGAACTGGCCCGCCGCGGTCTCCGGCTGGGACGCGAGGTAGGTCCGGAGCCGGGCGAGCGTCCGGGCTCGGTCCTCGGGTGCCATGACCAGAACCGCTGAGTGCGTCCCCATGAGTTCGACCAGCGTGTCCGCGGTCAGCAGCTGCGAGTTGGCGAACTCGGCGCGCTCCGTCGGGCCGAACAGCGGGCCGAACTGCGCGGCCCCGAAGCTGGCCGCCCGGTTCCGTGAGGCGGTCGGGGCAGCCGCCTCTCCGGCCACTTCCTGCAGCCTGGCCACCCAGGGGACGCGGTCGTCGTCGCTGTTCCACAGCGCGCCGAGAACGCCGCCGGGCATCAGCACCCGGGCGATCTCCGGCAGCGCGCGGGGCAGGTCGAACCAGTGCATCGACTGGCCGCACAGCACGGCGTCGACCGATGCGTCCGGCAGCGGGATGTTTTCCGCGGAGCCAGGCAGCGCGCGGGCCGCGGGCAGGCCCCGCTGCAGTTCACTGAGCATCGCGGGATCGGGCTCGACCGCCGTGACGTCCGCCCCTGTCTCCGTGAGCAGCGCCGACAGCTTCCCGGTGCCGGCGCCGAGGTCAAGCACGCGCAGCGACCCGATGTCGCGGCCGACCGGGGCCACGCACCAGCGCACCGCCTCCACCGGATAGTCGGGGCGGTGCTCGGCGTAAGTCGCCGCGACGGCGCCGAACGACGACCGCCGCCTGGCCCATGCATCCGTGTCAGTCACGTCTATTACTGTAACGAGGCGCAATCGATCGCTGGCGCCCGGCCTGCTGGCATCGTTGACCCGGGGCGGGCCGTAAGCTTCCTACGTGCTCGATACCAGCACCCCCAGCCTCGCCCGGGCCTGGGACTACCTGCTCGGCGGCGGAGCGAATTTCGCCGCCGACCGGGCCACGGCACTGCGGCTGGAAGCGCTCTATCCGGGAATGCGGGACGTCCTGTTTTCATCCCGAACGTATGCGGCTGACTCTATTACCCGTATTGCCCGCTCCGGCGTGGATCAGTACCTGGACGTGGGCTCTGGCCTGCCCACGTGGCCGTCCACCCATGAGATCGCCCGGGCCGTCCTCCCGGCCGCCCGCGTCGCCTACGTGGACCGTGACCCCACGGTGACAGAGCACGGGCGCGCCGTGGTCCCCGCGGGCGTGCGCTTCGTTTCGGGAGACCTGGCCGAGCCCGAAGCGATCCTGGCCAGCAGTGACCTGGCCGGCTTCTTCGACTGGTCCCGGCCGTCCTGCCTGGTCCTGACGCTCGTGCTGCACGTCCTGGACCCCGGCACCGCGCGGGCCGTTGTCGGCGTCCTCGTCCGCGCCCTGGCGGCGGGTAGCTACCTGGTGGTGACGGCCGCGGCGCGGCCCGGCGGACTGCCCGAGTCCGTGTGGCCGGGCCAGTTCACCGCCGACGACCTGGGCTCGTTCCTGGCCGGCCTGGACCTCGTGCCGCCGGGCGGCAAAGACGGTGACGTCCGCTGCGCGACCGGCGTTAAGCCTTGACGGCGGTGCGGCATGGGAGATGACGGGAGCCGCGGCAGTGCGTCGCGCGACGCCTTCGGCGAGATCGCTCCGGGCGTGTACGTCGCTACGGCGGAGAAGTACACGACGAATACCACGATCGTCGCCGGCGCCGGCGGAGGATGCCTGCTCGTCGACCCCGCGGTGACCGTCGCCGACCTGGCCGCGCTGGCCGAGTGGCTGTCGGAGCGCGGTCTGAGCCCGGTGGCGGGATGGTCCACGCACCCGCACTGGGACCACCTGCTCTGGTCCCCGAGCGCTGGGCGACGCGCCCCGGTACGCGACACCGCGCGCGGTCGCGGTCGCCCAGCGGGAAGAGTCCGGCCTTGTCAGCGCCGTCGAAGCGAGCGCACCCGGGCATGACCTGACGTTGTTCGCCCGGGTCCAGCCGCTCGCCGGCCACGAGATCGACTGGGCGGGCCCCCGGGCCGTCGTCTACGCGCACGACGCCCACGCCGTTGGCCACGGCGCGGTCTTCCTTCCTGACCACGGCGTGCTGATCGCCGGCGACATGTGCTCCGACGTCGAGATCCCGCTGCTCGACCTGGAGTCGGCCGACCCGTTTGGCGGCTACCGGGCGGGTCTGCGCGTGCTCGCGGACATCCCGGGGTCAATGTCATCGTCCCCGGCCACGGCCACGTCGGCGACGACCAGGAGTTCCGCCGCCGGATCGCCGCCGACCTCGCCTACCTGGACGCGGTACAGGCCGGCGGAGACACGAGTACTCCGCAGGACGCCGTCGATCCTGACCGTACGGGCGACCCCCGCCTCACCCAGGACTGGCTCCGCGCCGAACACGCCCGCAACCTAGCGCGAGCCAAAGCCTGCGGAGGCGAGCGCGGGGAACACTGAGCGAGCCAGAGCCTGCGGAGGCGAGCGCGGGTGATGGCGCCTGATCTATGATGCCTTCGCCTTGGCTGCTGGTTTGGCCGCTTTCCCGGCCTTGCCGGACTTCTTGGCCGCCTTGCCGTTCCCGGACTTCAGGGCAGTGCCGTCCAGGCCAGTGCCCTTGGGTGTGCTGTCCCCAGCCTTCGCCTTGGCAGCCGCCGTTCGCCCCGGTCGCCGCCGAACCGGCCGGCCGCGCCGCCTTGGCGGGGACTGACCGGGCGGGGGGACTGCCTGCCGGAGTGGCAAGGGCCTTGGCCGCGTCGTTAAGCGACGTTACCGCGGACTCCAGGGCCCTGGTCGCCGTAGCGATCGCGGCCAGCGCCCCCGACAGCGTCTTGGCCGACGAGACGGCCTTGCTCGTGGCCGCGTTCAGCCTGGTCGAGGCGGACGTTACCTTGGTCGCGGCCGAAGTGACCGTCCGCGGCACCGCCCTGGTGCGCGCCTGGCACTGCCGTGCTCCTCGCGGCTGTACGGGCCGGGACGGTGTTCCTTGAGACCGTGCTCCTCGCCGTACCGGCGCTCTTCGTTGCGGCGGCGGGCTTCGCGGTGCTGGCGGGCTTCGCGGTTGTGCCGGGCTTCGCGGTACCGGCGCCGTTCGGGCCGCTGGCCTGCTGCACGGTGCGCGTTGCTGAGCTGGGACGGACGGAACCGACGATCCGCACCGGAGCGGACTTCGTTTCCGCCGTTTTATTCGTGGCTGCCACTGATTTTCCCCCGATCTGGACCAGATAACCGGGGGGTGTCATTCCACAGAGAGTGACGTTCTACACCCGTGACCAGGGAAAACTGAATGAAAAGCGGGATTTGCAGTTACTATTGCGTTACTGCTCGCCCGAAGGGGCCGGCGGCAGCAGCTCGCGCACGATCCGCAGAGCCTCCTCGGGCGAATGCCCCGCGCCCGACCGCGACCCCCATCAGGTAACTGGTCCACGGCACCGCGACCCGCACCACGTTATGCGCGATGTCACCGGTCAGGTCGAGCATCTCCCGCCGCAGGTCCTTGGGCAGCACATCCGTCCACGGGAACATCCAGTGCCTCCCCAGCCCGCGCCAGCCACTCCTCAACGTCAACCATCCGAGCCAGCCTCTAGCTTTCGAAGACCAGTCCTCACATTCGAAAAAAGGCCTCTCAAATGTCGGGACGGGGAGATTCGAACTCCCGATCCCCTGGCCCCCAGCCAGGTGCCCTAAGCCAAACTAGGCCACGTCCCGTTGTTAACCGGAAACCCGATCAACGGTCTTTACCTTAGCGCATCCCTCTACTGATCCGGTAACGAAAACGGCCGGCAGTCGCAATCGGCTCCGCGACCCGCGACACCCGGGCCGTCGCCGCACGCGGTTGCGGGGAGCAGTCGAGGCCCCCGGCTAACATCGACCTTGATGGCTAACACCAGGCCGCTTCCGCAGCAGTCGGCCACCGGGTCAGCCGGGGCCGCCGGCCAGCGCCCGCGGCGCGGTCGCGGGCGCCGCTACCTCAAGCGCGCCGCCGTCGGCCTCGGGACGCTGACCGTCGTGCTCGCGCTGGCCGCCGGCGCCCTCTGGGTCGATCACCCCGTCGGCCAGCGAGGCCACCGGCTGGCGCGGGCGCAGGCGCAGCAGCACGGCATCGCCTATCCGGGACCGAACGTCCCGGAGAACTTCGCCGAGCCGCTCATCGCCACCGAGGACCACCGCTTCTACAGCGAGCCGGGCGTCGACCTCCTCGCCGTCGGGCGGGTCGTCGAGGGCAAGCTCAGCAACGGCAGCGACCAGGGCGGCGCCACGCATCGAGCAGCAGCTGGCCAAGATGCTGTATACGCCGACAGGAGACCGGCTTCAACGCCGAGGTCAAGCAGGTCGTCCTCGCGGTCAAGCTCAACATCGCCTACTCAAAGCAGCAGATCCTCGACCTGTACGCCGAGGTCGCCTACTACGGCCACGGTTTCTACGGCCTTCAGCAGGCGAGTTGCGGCTACTTCGGGCACCCGGCGCAGGACCTGACCGTCATCCAGGGCGCGATGCTCGCCGGCGTGGTCAACGCCCCCAGCGAGGACGACCCGGTCAACGACCCAGGTAACGCGCGGGCCCGGCTCGAGCACGTCATCGCCCGCATGGTCGCCGTCGGCTACCTCACCAAGGCGCAGGGACAGCCGGCGCTGAGCACGCCGCTCGGCCTGACCGCGGGAAACACCGCGAGCTGCTAGGGGCCAACGGCAGCATTAGGGGATCGTCGCGGGCTCGACGATCTCCTCGGCCACCGGCGCCGGCGGCGCGTCGTTGAAGACGAACTTCCGGTAGCAGAACAGCCGGAACAGCGTCGCGACGATGATGCCGGTGAACGTTGCGATGTTGTAGCGAGAACCGGTCGGTGTTGTGCAGCAGGTAATGGTTGAAGTCGACGAAGCCGGTCTGGATCAGCGTGCCGATCACGTTGAAGAAGATGAACAGCACCGTCTCGCGCCCCATGTTCGCGTTCTTGCGGTGCCGGAAGGCCCAGTAGCGGTTGCCGACGTAAGGCGAAGCAGGTCGCCATCGCGTTGGCCAGGATGACCGAGGTGGTCGGCCCGGCGTGCCCGTACAGCGCGTTCTGGATCAGGAATCGTGATGATCGTGCTCGCGATGACCCACGATGCCGAATTTGCCGATCTCGTGGATCAGCACCTTGAAACCGGAGATAGGTGTCGCGGATCAGACTCAACTGGCTCAGTTCCTCTCACGGAGCGGGGAGCCTGCGGAAGCAGCCCCGCCAACATGACCTTTTTGTTCCTACCTGCGTCGTTGTACATTACCCGCGTCAACCGGCTTCCCACGGGTCAGATCCCGAAACCGGCCGACGTCCACCGGGCGGTAAAACCGTTCGGAATCCGCCAGCGTGCCGGGTATTCTCCGTCGAGTGCCTGAGGTACTTGTTCGCGCCAGAGGCCTAACGAAGCGGTTCGGCAGCTTCACCGCTGTGGACGGGATCAACTTTGATCTTTTCCGTGGTGAGGCGTTCGGCTTCCTTGGCCCGAACGGGGCCGGGAAATCCTCCACCATGCGCATGCTCGGCTGTGTTTCTCCGCCGACAGATGGTGAGCTTACCATTCTGGGCGGCGATCCGGTGCGCGACGGGGTTGCGATCAGGGCGCGACTCGGCGTCGTGCCGCAGGAAGACACGCTGGACAACGAGCTGACGGTCCGGGAGAACCTGCTCGTCTACGGCCGCTACTTCGGCCTGCCGCGCAAGCTGATCAACGAGCGCACCGCCCAGTTGCTCGACTTCGTGCAGCTCGCCGAGCGGGCCGATGACCAGGTAGAGCCGCTGTCCGGCGGCATGAAGCGCCGCCTCACGATCGCCAGGAGCCTCATCAACGACCCGGACATCCTGATACTCGACGAGCCCACCACCGGGCTCGACCCGCAGGCACGGCACGTCGTCTGGGACCGCCTGTTCAACCTCAAGCAGCGCGGCGTCACGCTCATCCTCACCACGCACTACATGGACGAGGCGGAGCAGCTGTGCGACCGCCTGGTCGTCATGGACCACGGCAAGATCGCCGCGGAAGGCACCCCGCGCGACCTCATCGCCCGCTACTCCACCCCTGAAGTCCTTGAGCTGAGGTTCGCGCCCGGGGCACAGGAGGACCCGGCTGCCCGGGAGGACATCGTGCAGAAGATCAAAGACCTTTCGCCCGAACGGATGGAAATTACCGCCGACCGTCTGCTGCTCTACATGGGCGACGGCGACGAGTTCCTCGCGCGCGTGCACCGGGCCGGGCTTGAGCCGATGCACCGAACTGGTCCGCCGGTCCAGCCTCGAAGACGTCTTCCTGCACCTGACCGGCCGGACCCTGATCGACTGATGAGCAGCGAGACCGTGGCCGCGCCCCCCGCGGTATCTTCCCCCGCACTTCCCAGGGCTCCCGGTTCCTGGGGCCTGGCGGTCCGCGCGTTCCGCTGCTGGCTGGTGATGTTCCGGCGGACCTGGCGGGGCTCGATGTGGACGTCGGTGTTCGGCCCGCTGTTCTACCTGGGCGCGATGGGGTACGGGCTGGGCTCGCTGGTCGACAAGAACGGCACGGCCGCCCTCGGCGGCGTGCCGTACGTGGTGTGGGTTGCCCCGGCGGTGCTCGGCGTGCAGGCGATGAACACGGGCGTGTTCACCTCGCTGTATCCGGTCTTCGGGTCCATGCGCTGGAACGCGGTCTACCTGGCGGCCCGCGCGACGATGCTCCGTCCGGCGGACATCTGCCGCGGTCACCTCATGTTCAACGCGTTGCGGATCGCGATGAACTGCGCGTGCTTCATCGTCTTCCTGACGGCGTTCGGCCTGATCAGGTCGGCGTGGGGGGTGCTGCTGTTGCCGGCCGCGCTGCTGACCGGACTCGCGTTCGCCGCCCCCACCATGGGCTGGGTGATCATGTTCAAGCACGAGACCTCGCTCAACTACCCGATGCGGTTCGGCACCATCCCGTTGATGCTGTTTTCCGGTACGTTCTTCCCGATCAGCCAGCTCCCGGGCTGGATCAGGCCGGTCGCCTACGCGACGCCGCTCTGGCACGGGGTCGCGCTGTGCCGCATGCTGAGCCTCGGCGACCTCGACGCGGGCTCGGCCGCCATCCACGTCGGGTACCTCGTCGCGCTGACGGCCTTCGGCCTGTGGCTGGCCGGCCGCACGTACACGCAGGCGGCTCTATGTCTAGGCCTGACGGCACGGAGAGGGAAAGAGGGAATAGGTCGTGGCCACAGTCACCAGAAGTCGTTCTGGATCCCCTGCTCCGTTCCTTTCCTTCCCCGGGGCGCGCGGGCTGCGGCTGATCGAGCGGCATGCGCGGTTGTACCGGCGGATGTGGCTCCTCGTCGTCGCGGGGGCGGTCGAACCGCTGTTCTACCTGCTGTCGGTCGGAGTCGGCATCGGCGGCCTGATCGGGACCGTGACCGGGCCCGGGGGCGTGCCGGTGCCGTACCGCGAGTTCGTCGCGCCGGGTCTGCTCGCGGTGTCCGCGCTCAACGGGGCGCTGGGCGACTCGACCTTCAACGTGTTCGGCCGGCTGAAGTTCGAAAAGCTCTACGACGCGGTGATCGCTACACCGCTGGGTGCCCGGGACGTGGCGTTCGCGGAGATCAGCTGGGCCGTGCTGCGCGGCGTGATCTACTCGGTGACGTTCCTTATCGTGATCGCCGCGATGGGCCTGGTCACCTCGCCGTGGGCGCTGCTCGCCCTGCCCGGGGCCGCGCTTATCAGCTTCGCGACCGCCTCGATCGGGGTTTTCCTCACCACCTACATGAAGTCCTGGCAGGACTTCGAGTACATCGTGCTTGTCTCGGCGCCGCTGTTCCTGTTCTCGGGAACGTTCTATCCGCTGTCGGTCTATCCGCGCCCCGTCGCGGTGATCGTGGAGTGGACACCGCTCTACCAAGGGGTGGTGATCCTCCGTGACCTGGTGCTCGGGCTGCCGTCGCCGGACCTGGCCTGGCGGGGCGCCTACCTGATCGCGCTCGGCGTGACCGGGCTGGCGCTCGCGGGTCAGCGGTTCGCCAAACTGTTGTTGGTTTAACAAGTCGTTTCCTGTTTGAAGCGGTATAAGCTACGCGCGTGCTTGGGGAGAACCCCGTCCGCCCGGGGGTGGACGAAGCGGCCGACGACTCTGCGGGCGTGTCCCCAGGACCTAGCCGAGGGGATACCAGCCGCGTATCCCCGGAAACCCCGGAACGGGCAGCGCGCTTTATTCTCGCGCCGAGCGCACCGCCGGGCAGTGCCTGGCGGGATCCGGTCATCTGGTCGGTCGCCGCGCTGGCGTTCGGCGCGTACTTCGCCCTCTCGCTGTTCAAGCTGCTGCAACTGACGCCGTCATCCTGGGACCTCGGTGTCTACACCGAGTTCGTCAAGCAGCTCGCACAGCTGCACGCTCCGATTGTCGACGCGCGCGGCGCCGGGTACAACCTCGAAGGCGATCACTTCCAGATCGCGGTCGGCGTGATCGCGCCGTTCTTCCGGCTCTTTCCCACGCCGGCCACCCTGCTGTTCTTCCAGGCCTTGTTCACTGCGCTGTCGGTGTTCCCCGTGGCCACGGCCGCGTTTTCGCTCACGGGGCGCGTTACCGGTCGGCTGATCGCGTTCGCTTACGCGTTCTCCTGGGGCCTGCAGCAGATGAACGACTTCGACTTCCACGAGATCGCGCTGGCCGTGCCGCTGCTCGCGTTCTCGCTTTCCGCGCTCGTCCGCCGCCGTCCGGCCGCGGCGATCGGGTGGGCGATGCCGCTGGTGTTCGTGAAGGAGGACCAGGGCTTCACCCTGGCGGCGATCGGCGCGCTGCTGATGGCGTCCGCGGCGTTTCCCTCGCTGCTGCGGCCCGTGCAGGTGCCGGTACCGTCCGGAGAGGGCGAGGCCGACCACCGGTACGCCGCGATGTGGGGCGGGATGTTCCTCGTGGGGTGGGGCCTGTTCTGGTCGATGTTCGCGATCACCGTGATCATTCCGCACTTCAACCCGCTCCACGGTTACTACTACCTGAAGGACGGCGGTGCGATCGGCGACGGGAAGCCGCTCTCGGTCAGCGCGCTGGCTGTCCAGGCGGGCGGCGGCTGGCCCACCAAGGCCCAGACGCTGGTGCTGCTGCTGCTCCCGACCGTGTTCGTGGCGCTCGGCTCGCCGGTGGCGCTGGTCGCGGTGCCCAGCCTGGTGCTGCGGTTCATCTCGCCGAATACCGCTTACTGGGGCACGGCGTGGCATTACAACGCGACGGTCATGCCGATCCTTTTCATCGCGGCCGTCGAGGCCATCGGGCGATGGCGGCGCCCGCCCGGGGGCAGGATGCGGGGCAGGGTGCGGGACCTCGTCCGCCCGGTCCAGGCGGCGGCCGTGCGGCACGGCGGTGCGATGATGGCGACGGCCGCGGTCGTGCTCGCCTTCCAGTTCCCGCTGAGTCAGCTGTGGCAGGCCCAGACATACCGGCTCGACGCCCACGTCGCCGCCGCGGACGCGGCGATGGCCGTCGTCCCCGACGGCGCGACCGTGACGGCCACGCTCGACCTGCTTGCCCCGCTGGGGGCCCGCACGGACACGTTCTGGATCGGGAACTCGGGCAACCCGGCTACGCAGTACATCGTTTTCGACGGCGACGACAGCGGCTTCTCTCCCTCGATCACGAACGTCCCGGATACCATCGCGCACTGGTACGCCGGCGACGGCTACGTGCAGGTCTTCTCCCGCGACAACGTGTACGTGTTCCGCCGTCCGGGGTAACGCCTCTCCGACCCCCGACGCGGATTATCCGACCGACTGGCCGGCCAGGAACAACAGTCCCATCACGACTGCCAACGGCGCGCTTATGCCGAAATACAGGTATTTGACCCAAGGGCGGCGCGTTTCCAGGTCGGCGAGGGCGGTGCAGATCGGAAACAGGAGCAGGAGGGTCCGCGGGCCGGTTGCGTAAAAGGTCTGCGTGCCGATCACGATCGCGGCTAGCCCGCAGTACACGCCCTCGGGCCAGCGACGGCGGCACAAGAACGCGAGTGCCGCCAGGACCATCACGGCCTCCGCGCCGATCTCCAGTTGGTACTCGAATGCGAAACTGGCGGGCAACACAT
Organism: uncultured Actinomycetota bacterium; assembly: GCA_963785645.1. Taxonomy (GTDB): domain Bacteria; phylum Actinomycetota; class Actinomycetes; order Streptosporangiales; family Streptosporangiaceae; genus Trebonia. Next base: position 136,181 of record CAWAWG010000005.1, on the reverse strand, counting down.
GCTGGAACGCCCTCATGTAGGTGGCCCTCAGCGCTTGGACCGGCGAGACCGGGTGCAGGCCCCAGCCGGCCTGGTCAGCCCTTTCCCAGGCGTTCCAGATGCCGGTACATACCCCCAGGTATATCCAGTAAGCGGCGGGCCCAAGTAGGGCGTAGTAGCACTTGACGGCATTACCAAAACGCGGCGAGATCCGGTTCGCCCAGCCAAGGTCCCACAGATCGTGCGCGCGCAGGTCCCGCCTCGGCGGGATCACGGGCGGGCCGGTCAGTGCCATCACGATAAGCGCCAGGATCAGCCAGACGGCGTCCTCACGGACCAGCCCAGATAGCCCGGCCAGGACCGCGGCACGATACCACCGGCCCTTGGTCGCGGCGTGCCAGGCGGGGATCGCGAGAGCCAGGAACAAGCACTCGGCGTACCCGACCATGAGGAAGATCGCGGCGGGCATGGTGAGCAGGTAGAGCACGGCCCGGCGGTTACCCGCGAGCCGGGCGAGCGAGACCACCGCAAAGCACCCCGCGACACCGGAGACAACCAGCTCCGACAGCGTCCAGTTGCGCAAGATCAGGTGCACCGCCGCCAACACCAGCGGGTACCCGGGGAAAAACACGGCATTGTTCGGCGTCGAGTGGGAGGAGAAGTAGCCGTACTGGGCGATGTTCCGCAGCAGGTTGGCGTCCCATTGCTGGAACGTTCCGGTCAGCGGGGCGTGGCTGGGGTCAGTGCGGTACACCCACGCGGCCACCCAGGCGAGAACGAAAAGGGCCAGGTGCGCGGCGGCCCACAGGCCGAGCGCGGCCCGGTCGCCGCCGTCCAGGCGACGCCAGCAGTCGGCCGGCAGCCCACGGGCCCAGGTCAGCAGGCGGACCGGAAGTGCGGCCGTCGCCATCCGGTAATTCCGCCCGGGATCGGCCATCACCTTGCTCCCGCCCGGCAATGGCCCAGGTCTGTCAGGCGACGGGTCAGTCATGGAGTTCATGGACAATACCGCGGGCCGGCTCTCGCGAAGGTGCGGGGATGGGCGTCGCTGCGGACCCGTCGCTTCTTTGAATCTTGGCCACACACAGAGAATGCCAGAATTTGTCGACAAAGGACGATACTCGCGGGACGACGTCCACGTCTACCGGCGGGGTTAACCCTTGGTGCCCGCCAAGCGGACACGAGCGGGCCGGCCGCCCGGCTGGTTGTTGCTTTTTGGTTACCCGGTCCGTCCGGGTTGGGAACGGTAAGCTACGGTCGTGCTGGGGGAGCGACCCGCCCGGGCGGCGGCTGAAGAGGCGGATGACCATATCGTGGGTGCCCCCGGCGGCACCGCGCGGTTCTCCCGCGTGCTGCCCGTGGTGCGACGCTGGCCGTCCGTGGTGCGACGCTGGCGGTCCGTGGTGCGACACTGGCCGCCCGTGCTGCGGCATTGGCCGAAGGCCGCGCCGGGAAGTCCGTGGCGCGATCCGGTTACCTGGACGATCGCGGCGCTGGTGTTCGGCGCGTACTTCGCCATCTCGCTGTTCCGGCTGCTGCAGCTCACGCCCGGCTCGTACGACCTTGGCATCTACACCGAGTACGTCAAGCAGCTGTCCCAGCTGCACGCACCGGTCGTGGACCTGCTCGCCCCCGGGTTCAACCTGCTCGGCAATCACTTCCAGATCGCGGTCGGCGTGATCGCCCCGTTCTTCCGGCTCTTCCCCTCGCCGGCCACGCTGCTGTTCTTCCAGGCCCTGTTCGCCGCGGTGTCGGTCTTCCCGGTGGTGGCGGCGGGTACCGCGTTCGCCGGCCGGAGCAACGGCCGGCTGATCGGATTCGCGTACGGCTTCTCCTGGGGCCTGCAGCAGATGATCGACTTCGACTTCCACGAGATCGCGCTGGCCGTGCCGCTGCTCGCGTTCTCGCTTTCCGCGCTCGTCCGCCGCCGTCCCGCCGCCGCGATCGCGTGGGCCATGCCGCTGGCCTTCGTAGAGGAAAGCCAGGGCTTCACCGTGGCCGCGATCGGCCTGTTCCTCTGGGTGGCGGCCTTCTTCCCCGGGATCGTGTCCGCCCTGCCCGGCGACAGCCGGCCCGACGCAGAAGACGGCCTGGCCGACAGCCGGGTGGCGATGTGGGGCGGGCTGTTCCTCATGGCGTGGGGGCTGTTCTGGTCGACGTTCGCGATCACCGTGATCATCCCGCACTTCAACCCGCTTCATGAGTACTACTTCTGGAAGGACGGCGGCGCGGTCGGCGGCGGACAGCCTTTCTCCGTTAGCAGGCTGCTCGTCCAGGCGGGCGGCGGCTGGCCCACCAAGGCCCAGACCCTCGCCCTGCTGCTGCTCCCGACGGCGTTCGCCGCGCTCGGCTCGCCGGCCGCGCTGATCGCGCTGCCCAGCCTGGCACTGCGGTTTATATCGTCCAATAGCGCGTACTGGGGCACCGACTTTCACTACAACGCCACGGTGATGCCGATCCTGTTCATCGCGGCGGCCGAGGCCATCGGGCGGTGGCGCTGCTCGCAAGCCCGCGCCTGGCGGACGGTTCCCCCCGCCCGCTCGGAGCCGGCTGGCTTGCGCGTGGCGTTGCTCGCGCTACCGCTCGGCCTGGTTGACCGGGCCAGGGACCTGGTCCACTCGGCTCAGATGGGCCTTGCGCGCTACGGGCCGGCGATGATGGCGGCGGTCGCGGTCGCGCTCGCCTTCCAGTTCCCGCTCAGCAACCTCTGGCACGCCTCCACGTACACGCTCGACGCGCACGTCGCCGCCGACGACGCGGCGATGGCGGTCGTGCCCGACGGGGCGACCGTGCAGACCACCCTCGACCTGCTCGCGCCCCTCGCGGCCCGGACGGACACGTTCTGGATCGGCAACAGCGGCAACCCGGCCACCCAGTACATCGTCTTCGACGGCCCCGACAGCGGCTACGACCCGCCCGTCACCAACGTCCCGCAGTTCATCGCGGGCGCGCACCCCGGTGACGGCTACGTCCAGGTCTTCGAACGCGACGGCGTCTACGTCTTCCGAAGAGGCTGAGTCTCCCCCGGGGGAAAATCCCCCCGGTGACCCCCCTGCGCACGGGGGAGTCCCTCCCCCGTATCCCCCTCGCCGGGCGGCGCCCGGGACGGCGCCTGCGGCACCGGGTGCGTATGCGATGGCTGCCGTTGCTGGTCCGCTCGCCGCTCCGCGGACGCGGGCGGCGAACGGCATCGCGGTTGGCACCGCTAGGCTTGCGGGAATGGTGACCACGACCGTTGATGTCCAGCCCGGGGAACTCGCGGCGGCGCTGCGCAAGGCGGGGCTGTCCGAGATCGACACCTCGGCGAGACGGCGGGCGGAGTACTCCTCCGACGCGTCCAACTACCGGGTCGTGCCCCAGGTGGTGGCGTTCCCGCGGACGACCGATGACCTGCTCGCCGCGCTCGGGGTCTGCCGCGAACTCGGCGTGCCGCTGGCCGGCCGCGGCGCGGGCACCTCGATCGCGGGCAACGCGCTGTCGACGGGGCTCGTGCTCGACACGTCGCGGCACCTCAACCGGGTGCTTTCCGTCGATCCCGGGCGGCGGACGGCGGTCGTCGAGCCCGGTGCCGTGCTCGACTCGATCACCAGGGCCGGCACGCCGCACGGGCTGCGGTTCGGGCCCGATCCCTCCACGCACTCACGGTGCACGATCGGCGGTGCGATCGGCAATAACGCGTGCGGGTCGCGGGCGCTGCGCTACGGGCGCAGCGCCGACAACGTGGTGGAACTGGACGTGGTGACCGGCGCCGGCGTGCGGTTCACGGCCGGACGATACGGGAAGGGCGAACCTGCCGGCGGCGGCGAGGCCGCACTCCTCGCGGGCCTGCGCGCGCTGGTCGGCGGCAACCTGGCCACGATCAGGACCGAGTTCGGCCGGTTCACCCGGCAGGTATCCGGCTACTCCATGGAGCACCTGCTCCCGGAGAACGAGTTCGACGTGGCCCGGTTCCTGTCCGGGACCGAGGGCAGCCTGGCGCTGACCCTGGGCGCGACCGTCCGGCTGGTAGACGCGCCGCGCGCGACGGCGCTGGCGGTGCTCGGCTACCCGGACATGCCGGCCGCCGCCGAGGCCGTGCCGGGGCTGCTGCCGCACCTGCCGGTGGCACTTGAGGGCCTTGACTCGCGGATGGTGGACGTGGTCAGGATCCGGCTGGGCGCCGCCGCGGTGCCTGACCTGCCGCGCGGCGGCGGCTGGCTGTTCGCCGAGACCTCCGGCTCGACGCAGGCCGAAGCGGCAGAAGCGGCCCGCAGGCTCGCCGCCGACGGCGGCTGCCTGGACAGCGCCGTGTTCACCGGACCGCAGGCCGCGGCGCTGTGGCGGATCCGCGAGGACGGCGCGGGACTCGGCAGCCGCACCCCGGCCGGCGCGCCCGCCTGGCCCGGCTGGGAAGACTCCGCCGTCCCGCCCGCTTCGCTGGGCCCCTACCTGCGCGAACTGTCTGCGCTTATGGCCAGCCACGGGGTGGACGGCCTGCTGTACGGGCACTTCGGCGACGGCTGCGTGCACGTGCGGATCGACTTCCCGCTGCGCGACCGCCCCCGCGTGCTGCGCTCGTTCACCGAGGATGCCGCCAAGCTGGCCGCCTCGTACGGCGGCTCGGCCTCCGGCGAGCACGGCGACGGGCGAGCCCGCGGCGAACTGCTGCCGCTGATGTACTCCGCGGAGGCGATCGGCCTGATGCGCGGTGTAAAGCACCTGTTCGACCCGGGCAACCTGCTCAACCCCGGGATCATCGTCGACCCGGCGCCCCTCGACGCCGACCTGCGGATTCCGGTGGCCCGGCCGCTGCGGCGCGGTCTCGGCTTCGCTTACGCCCACGACGCCGGCGACTTCACCAGCGCGGTGCACCGCTGCACGGGCGTGGGCAAGTGCCGGGCCGATACCACGGCGTCCGGTGGCGTGATGTGCCCCTCGTACCTGGCGACGCGGGACGAGAAGGATTCCACCAGGGGCCGCGCCCGCGTCCTGCAGGAACTGGCCAACGGCACGCTGGTCTCCGGCTGGGCTGCACCGGAGGTCGCCGAGTCGCTTGACCTCTGCCTTTCCTGCAAGGGCTGCTCAAGCGACTGCCCGACCGGCATCGACATGGCCACGTACAAGGCCGAGGCGCTCTACCAGCGGTACCGTCGCCGGCTCCGCCCCGCGTCCCACTACTCCCTGGGCTGGCTGCCTCGCTGGGCCGCGCTCACCACCCGGTCACCGTGGCTGGCCCGGACGGCGAACGCGTCCCTGCGGGTGGCGCCGGTGGCCGCGCTCGCGAAGCGCCTCGGCGGTATCGACCACCGTCGCGAGCTGCCGCAGTTCGCGACGCAGAGCTTCCGGCAGTGGTTTGCCGCCCGCGAGCCCGCCGTGGGGGGAGCGGCCGGCGACCGCAAGCCCGTTGTGCTGTGGGTGGATACGTTTACCAACGCCTTTTCACCGCAGGTCGGCAAGGCGGCCGTCGCGGTCCTCGAGGCGGCTGGCTACGAGGTCACGATCACCGACGGCAACGTCTGCTGCGGCCTGACCTGGGTCTCCACCGGCCAGCTCGACGGCGCGCGCCGCCAGCTGCGCCGGACGCTGCGCGCGCTGAAGCGGCCCTCGACGCGGGCATCCCGGTCGTCGGCCTTGAGCCCTCCTGCACGGCGGCGCTGCGCGGTGACGCGCGGGAACTGCTGCCGGGCGACCGGCGGGCGGAGGCGCTGGGCGGCGCGGTGAAAACCCTGGCGGAGCTGCTGCGGTCCACCAATGGCTGGACTCCGCCCGACATGTCGGACATATCCGGCTCGAAGGTCGCCGTGGCGCAGCCGCACTGCCACCAGCATGCCGTCCTGGGCTGGGACGCGGACGCGGCGCTGCTGCGGGAGGCGGGCGCGACGGTTAACGCGGTCGGCGGCTGCTGCGGCCTGGCCGGCAACTTCGGCGTCGAGCGCGGCCACTACGACGTCTCCGTCGCGGTCGCCGAGATCGCCCTCCTGCCCGCGGTCCGCCAGGCCCTGAGCGTGGCGCGGGATGCGTCAGGCGACAACGGTCCGGTGGCCGCGGGCGGTACCGCCCCGGTCGTGCTCGCCGATGGCTTTTCCTGCCGCACCCAGCTTGACCATCTCGCAGACGTCAAGGGGACCCACCTGGCGGAACTTCTCGCCGCGCGCCTTCCATCCGATAACAGCAAGAAGCGGCGCGTGTTAGCCCTTCGGCCGCATGGCCAGAGTTAGCCGCTGACGCGGACGGCGGTCCTAGCTGAGGACCGCGGCGGCCGCCTGGCGCTTCATCAGGTTGTAGACGATCGACTCCTTGGTCGGCTGCGCGGGCGCGGGCGACCCGTTGGCGCTGACGCTGCCGGCGGCGAACGCGTCAACCCCGCTTGCGCAGAACAGCAGGTCAAGCTCTATCTTGCTGCCGCCGAGCGTCCCGGTCTCCCGCAGTTCCACCGTCGGGTGCCCGGCGAGCGGTGCCCCGGCCGTCGCTTGCAGCGAGAACGTACCGCCCTGGCCGTTGGCGGTCGCCTTGAACGACCCGCACCGCCCGGCGAGCGCCTGCAGCCCCGAGACGAACGCGGTCGCCTGCGACGCCGCGGCGAACTGGTAGATCAGCTCGTCGTAGGCCTGGCCCGAGTCGGCCACGCCCCCCGACACCATCGCGGTCTCGCCGAACCCGATGGTCCCTATGTGCTGTATGAACGTCGCGCAGGAGATCGTTGCCAGGTCGTACGTGGCCTGGCCTGAGGTGAGGGTGCCGCCCGAACTGATTGTCCCGCTCGCCGACGTCGCGAAGCCGGCCGGGAAGTCCGACTGGGGGAGCAGCACCGGCTCCAGCTGCGTGCCGGTCAGCTGCCCGGACGCCGCGGGAAGCGGCGTCATCGACGCCGTCGGCACTGCCCCGGGAGACGCTGCCCCGGACGACGCGGGGGCGGTGCCAGCCCCATGCCGGCCCCCGTGGCGGGCGCCGGCGTGCTGGCGGACGTGGACGGTGCGGTGACCGACGTCGGGGAACTGCTCGCAGAAGAGCATCCCGCTACCGCGGCGAGCGCCCCGGCCACGGCTGCGAGCACGGCGATGGAGGTGCTGACCCTGCGAACAGCGATTGATGACACTGTGTTACCCGCCTAAGAGCTGGATCCTGACCCTGACAAAGTACCTGTTCCCGGTGGCGGACAGCGGTTCGGCCGGCGGCCCGTTCGGCCTGCGGGGCCGTTCGGAATAATGTCGCAGGAACACCGGCGTTCGCCTGACCGCGCGCCGGTCCGAGGAAGGGAAGACAAGCGTTATGCCACAGCGAATCGCGATCGTTACCGGGGCCGGCCGCGGCATCGGCGCGGGGACCGCCCTGCGCCTCGCCGCCGACGGGATGGCCATCGGGGTGCTTGACCTCAGCGAGGAAGACGGCGCGCGGACCGTCGGCGAGATCGAGGAGGCGGGCGGCAAGGCGATCGCGGTCGGGGCCAACGTCTCGGACAGCGACCAGGTGAAAGCCGCCGTCGAGAAGGTCGTCGCCGAACTCGGCGAGCCGACCGTGCTCGTCAACAACGCCGGGGTGACCCGCGACAACCTCCTGTTCAAGATGTCGGAGGCCGACTGGGACACGGTGATGAACGTCCACTTGAAGGGGGCGTTCCTGATGACCCGCGCTATCCAGCAGTACATGGTGGCCGCCAAGTGGGGACGCATCATCAACCTGTCGAGCACCTCTGCCGTCGGCAACCGGGGCCAGGTCAACTACTCGGCCGCCAAGGCGGGCATGCAGGGTTACACCAAGACCCTGGCGATTGAGCTCGGAAAGTTCGGTATCACCGCGAACGCGGTCGCGCCCGGATTCGTTGTTACCGATATGACCGCCGCCACCGCCGCCCGGGTCGGTATGTCCTTTGCGGATTTCCAGGCCGCCGCCGCCAGCCAGATCGCGGTGCAGCGGGTCGGCCAGGTCGAGGACATCGCGCAGGCGATCTCCTTCTTCGCCAGCGAAGGGGCCGGGTTTGTCTCGGGCCAGATCCTCTACGTGGCGGGCGGTCCCGTGTCATAAGGCCCGGTGCGTTAAGACCCGTCTTCAAGCCTGCGCGCAGGCCGCGTTAATAGGAGCCGTGTTATCGGACCAGCGTTACAGGAACAGCTCGTACACCTAAAAGAGAACAGGATTCAAGGCGTTGAGCGAAACAGCAAGTGACGCGGCAGCAGACCTCCGCGCGACGGTCCGCGCGTTCTGCGCCGAGCATGATCCCGCGGTCACCCCGCGGGCCGAGTTCCTTAGCGCCCGGTTCGACGCGGGCCTGGCCGCCGTGCACTACCCGGTGGGGCACGGCGGCCTCGGCCTGCCGCGCGGGCTGCAGCCGGTCGCCGAGGAGGAGTTCGCCCGGGCGGGCGCGGCCAGGCCTGATGAGCGGCGCAACGTGATCGGCCTCGGCATGGCCGCACCGACCGTGATCGCCTTCGGCAGCGACGAGCAGAAGTCGCGGTGGCTGAAGCCGCTCTGGCTCGCCGAAGAGATCTGGTGCCAGCTCTTCAGCGAGCCCGACGCCGGCAGCGACCTGGCGAGCCTCGCCACCCGCGCGGTCAGGGACGGCGACGACTGGATCGTCAACGGCCAGAAGGTCTGGACCTCGCTCGCGCATCACGCGCGGTGGGGCCTGCTTATCGCGCGCACCGATCCCGATGTGCCCAAGCACGCGGGCCTTACCTACTTTGTCGCTGACATGAACGACCCGGGCGTGGAGGTCCGCCCGCTGCGGCAGCTCACCGGCGAGGCCGAGTTCAACGAGGTCTTCCTCACCGATGTCCGCGTCCCGGACGCCAACCGCCTCGGAGACGTCGGCGAAGGCTGGCGGGTCGCCACCGCCACGCTGATGAACGAGCGGGTCTCGATCGGCAACGCGACCTCCGTGCCGCGCGAGCGGGGCATGATCGGCTACGCCGCGACCGCCTGGCGGCAGCGTCCCGAGCTTCGCACGCACGAACTTCATCAGCGGCTCCTGTCGCTCTGGGCCCAGGCCGAGGTCGCGCGGCTGGCCGGCGAGCGCCTCCGCCAGCAGCTCGCGGCCGGCGAACCAGGCCCGGAGGGGTCGGCCGCCAAGCTCACCTTCGCCCTGCTCAATCAGGAAATCTCCGGATTCGAGGTTGAACTGCTCGGCGACGGCGGACTGACCTACGACGACTGGTCGATGCGACGGTCCGGGTCAAGCGACTGGGACCGCAACGCCGCCTACCGTTACCTGCGCGCGAAGGGCAATTCGATCGAGGGCGGCACGTCGGAGATCCTGCGTAACATCATCGCCGATCGCGTCCTGCGTCTCCCGCCTGAGCCGCGCACGGACACGAACGTCCCCTGGAAGGACCTGCCGCGGTGATTTCGCCTACGTCAAAAAGTGTCGCAGAGAGAGCCGGGCTGACCCGTGACCGCTGACCTGCTGTACTCCGAGACCGAGCGCGACCTCGCGGCGGCCCTGACCGGCCTGTTGTCCGACAAGGCCGCTCCGGCGGACGTCATCGCGCGCACCGAGCGTTCGGAAACCTATGACACCAAGCTGTGGCGCACGCTGGCGGCGGAGATCGGCATCGCCGGCCTGCTGATACCGGAGGCCCTGGGCGGGGCTGGCGCGTCCTACCGCGAGCTTGCGACGGCGGCCGAGCAGTTCGGTGCCTCCGTCGCCCCGGTCCCGTACCTCGGCAGCGCCGCGGTCGCGACGGCGGCCCTGCTGTCGGCGGCCCGCAGTGCCTCGCGGACCAGCGGGATCGCGGCGGGCGAGGGCGGCCAGGGATCGGCCGCCGGCCCGGCGGGCGGTCTCAGCGCGGACGACCCGGGAGGGTTCGGATCGGCCTCCTCCGGCCCGGCGGCAGCGCTGCGCGCCGCCCAGCTGCGCGCTGCCGCGCGTACGCCTGCCACCGGTGCCACCTCGGCCACCCCCGCCTCCCGCGTCCCGCCGGCCGCCGGCCTGCTGCGTCAGCTGGCCGACGGCAGCCTCACGGCGGCCCTCGCGGTGACCGTGACCACCCGGCCGGGAGGACCGTTCCCCGGTCTCGTGCGGGTCGCGGGCCAGGGCGATGCCGCATCCGGCACGGTCAAGCTCAGGGGCGCGGTCCCCGCCGTCGCCGACGCGCTGACCGCCGACGTGCTGCTCGTACCCGCGGACGGTGTGCCGAGCGCCCTGTACCTGGTCGAGGTCACCGCGCCGGGCGTGCACCGCACCCCGCTCGTGTCGCTCGACATGACCAGGCAGCTGTGCGACATCACCCTGGACGGCGCATCAGCCCGGCAGGTCGCGGTCGGCGACGCGGCGCGGGACGCGGTGCGGGCCGGGCTGCTCGCCGGTGCGGCCGTCATCGCCGCCGAGCAGCTCGGCCTCGCGCAGCGGTGCCTGGACCTGACCGTCGCATACGTGAAAGAGCGCCGTCAGTTCGCCCGCCCGATCGGCTCCTTCCAGGCGGTCAAGCACCGCCTCGCCGATCAGTGGACCGCCATCACCCTGGCGCGCGCCGCGTCCAGGTACGCGGCCGCCTGCCTGGCCGGTGGCGACCCGGACGCTCCGGTCGCGGTCGCGCTGGCCAAGTCGGCCTGCTGCGAGGCGGCGGTGCTGGCGGCGGAGGAATGCGTTCAGCTCCACGGCGGCATCGGGTTCACCTGGGAGCATCCCGCCCACCTGTACCTGAAGCGGGCGAAGGCGGCGTCCGTCGCTTACGGCACTCCCGGCGCCCACCGCGCCGCGCTGGCCGACCTGGTCAACCTCCCGTCACCGGACGCCTGAGCTCACAGCCGCCCGGCGAAGCGGGCCCCGGTCAACCAGCGGCACCCGGGTCGCGGGTCAAGGTCGGCGAACAGCCCGGCGTTGACCCGCGCACGTCCGCCCGAGCTAGCGGCCCGGCTCCTCGTCGTCCCGCGCGCCCGGTCCGGTGCGGCTGCGCCCCGCGCGGTCGGCTTCGCCGGTCCGCTGTCTCGGCATCCCGTACTGCCCGGCTTCAGTCGGCTGGGCGGGCGCCCGGGCGGCCTCGTGCACCGCCTCTCCAGGGATCTCCGGGGCTTGCGCGCCCGCCACGCTCCCGCCGGCCCACCCGCCGCTGCCCGTTAGCCGGGATTCGCCGTATGCCTGGGGCCCGCTGGCCCGCACCTGGCTCCGGTCAGCGAGCATGATCGCCGTCAGCCAGCCCGCCAGCGCCACCACCGCGACGACGACGATCACCCAGATGCCGGCGGCCGACGCCGTCGTGTTTGCTGCCTCGACCACAGCTGGCCTCCCATCCAGCGCCATCCACCTGGGTACCTACCCGGCAACCCCCGTCCAACTCCGCATTCGCCAGCTAACCCGGTCGATGGGGCGGATTCAGGACCGGTTCTGGCAACGTTACGGCAATGTGACGCCGCGGTGGTTGCGGCTGAGAACCACAGCGCTCTCGCGGAAGTCACGGACATCACGACACATTCACGAAATATTCCCACGCTGACTACCTGCCGCGTTACCGCTGGCGTAACAAACGGGAAATGCCGGCGAAACCCGCTCATGGGAAACATGAATCGTTGCGCAGAAGCACGCGGAGCGGCCGGGGCGGGACTAGCAGGCAGGGGCGACGGTGACCCTGGCCCCCGAGAGGCCCTTCATAACAGGCAGCCCCTGGAGGAGCAAACACAGTGATTCCATACCCAACCTGGCTGAGTTCTGGAGATAACGCCTGGCAGATGACAGCGGCGACGCTGGTCGGGCTTATGTCCATCCCGGCCCTGGCCGTGCTGTACGGCGGCCTGGTGCAGAAGAAATGGGCGATGAACACCACGCTCATGGTCTTCGTCACCTTCTGCTTGGTCCTCATCACCTGGGTGCTGTGGGCGTACAAGATGGGCTTCGGGACGCCGCTGGTCCATTTTGGCAGCGTCAACGTGCTCGGCGATCCGCGGACCATCCTCGGCGCCAACGCGCTGGAAGGCCAGGCGAGCATCCCGCTGGTCGATTCGGCCATGCCCGGGTATGCGGTGTCGAAGACCGGGGAGATACTCAACTCCGGCTTCCGGCTGCCGGGCGCTTCCATCGAGTACTTCCAGTTCGTGTTCGCCGCGATCACCCCGATCCTGTTCATCGGCTCCGTGCTCGGCCGGGTGAGCTTCAAGGCGTGGATGGTGTTTGTCCCGCTCTGGATCACCTTTGCCTACGCGGTCAACGCGTTCCTGCTGTGGGGCGGCGGCTACTGGGCGTCCAAGGGCGCCCTGGACTTCTCCGGCGGTTACGTGATCCACCTCGCCGCGGGCGTCTCCGGCTTCGTGTCCGCCGCGGTCATCGGTCCCCGGCTCAAGCGGGACCGCGAGAAGGCCATTCCCAACAACCTGCTCTTCGTCGCGGTCGGCGCCGGCATCCTGTGGCTCGGCTGGAACGGCTTCAACGGCGGTGACCCGTACTTCGCGGGCGCGAACGCCGGTGCGGCCGTCGTCAACACCAACCTCGCGACCGCCGTGGCCATGATGGTGTGGATCCTCATGGACATGTTCCTGACCACGGAGAAGAAGCCGACCTTCCTCGGCGGCCTCAACGGCATGATCTGCGGCCTGGTCGGCATCACCCCGGCGGCCGGCTACGTCAACGGCCTCGGCGCGATCATCATCGGCGTGCTGTGCTCGGCGGTGGTCTGGGTCGGCTGGATGTACCTGCCGAAGTACGTCTGGCCGTTCAACAAGGTGGACGACGCCCTCGGCGTCATCTACACCCACGGCATCGCCGGCCTGCTCGGCGGCCTGCTCGTCGGTGTCCTGGCCGACCCGAACGTGATCGAGTACCCGGCCGCTCCGGGCGGTGCCGCGTTCAGCGGCGCGGGCTGGCTCTGGGGCCATCACCCGCACCAGGTGCTCGTGCAGCTGCTCGCCGCCCTCACGATCATCGTCTGGGACGGCGTGGTCACGTTCCTCATCTGGATGTTCATCAAGTACGTGCTTCGCATGAAGCTCCGCTTCTCCGACGCGGAGCTGGAGATCGGCGACGTCGCGGTGCACGGTGAAGAGGCGTACCCGCAGGAGGAGGTCTTCTCGACCAGGCTCAGCGTCACGGCGGAGGCCGAGGCCTCGCCGACGACCGAGGAGCCGGTCGCGCAGACGAAGCAGTAGTCTCAGGGTCTCACGCTGCGTTGCGGCCGTAGCGAGAGCGGGTCGTGGTCCGGCGAAACCGTATCGGTTTCGCCGGACCGCGGCCCTTCGTCTTGTCCTGGGTAGTTCGTTGACTACCGTTATGGCTGTCACCCGCAAGGGGCGGGCACCCGGCAAGGGATGGAGCGCTGTGAACCCCGTCGTCATGACCGTCACGCTGGTCACCCAGGACGGCGTCCCGATTGACGCCGTGCACCTGCCCCCGCAGGGGCGTCCGGGGCCGGAGGAGCTGGAGGCCGGCGGAGCTGGCATCCGGCCGGCCGGACCTGGCCCTTGTCATCGCGCACGGGTTCACCATGTCCTGGCAGCGCCCGATGATCTGGAAGCTCGTGCGGCGGTTCAACGAGCACGCCGGGGTGGTGACGTTCGACTTCCGCGGCCACGGCCGGTCCGGTGGGCTGTCCACGCTTGGCGACAAGGAGATCGACGACCTCGACGTGGCCGTCAGGTACGCCAGGGAACTCGGCTACCGGCGCGTCGTGACGATCGGGTTCTCGATGGGCGGATCCGTGGTGCTGCGCCATGCGGCGCTGCGCGGCGGTGTGGACGGGGTGATCTCGGTGAGCGGCCCGGGCCGCTGGTTCTACCGCGGCACCGTGGCCATGCGCCGGGTGCACCTGGCCGCGGAAAGGCGCCTCGGCCGGACGTTCACCAAGTACGTGCTGAACACCCGGATCTCACCGGAAGGCTGGCCAACCCCCGACCCGATGCCGCCCGCCGAGGCAGCGGCCCGCATCTCGCCCACGCCGGTGCTGATCGTGCACGGCGACCAGGACATCTACTTTCCGCCCGACCACGGCCAGCAGCTCTATGACGCGGCCAGGGAGCCCAAGGAGCTCTGGCTGATCCGCGGCTTCGGCCACGCGGAACGCCACACCGACGACGCCCTCGTCGACCGCATCTGCGCCTGGGCGGACAAGTCCTCGGCAGCAACCCACAAGAGCACGACCCACAAGGAAGAGCAGACCGCCAGCTAGCCCCAAGCAGGTCTACCGAACGAGTCCGTGTTACCCGCTCCCGGTCGCCGCCGCGGCCCTCTACCAGCTGGTCGGGACCGGCATGCCCTCGGTGTAGCCGGAGGCGCAGTCATCCCCCGGGGGGACGACCCCCCGTACCCCCCGGACGATGATTACGGCGCGCTTCTACCAGCTTGTAGGAACTGGCATGCCCTCGGTGTAGCCGGAGGCACTCTGCACTCCCACGACGGCGCGTTCCGCGAAGGACGGCAGGTCGCGCGCGCCGGCGTACGTGCACGAGGACCGCACGCCCGCCACGATCATGTCCAGCAGGTCTTCCACCCCGGGCCGGGCCGCGTCCAGGTACATCCGCGCCGAGGAGATGCCCTCCTCGAACAGTTCCTTGCGCGCCCGCTCGTACGCCGAGTCGGACGCCGTGCGGGTCCGCACCGCCCGTGCCGACGCCATGCCGAAGCTCTCCTTGTAAAGCTTCCCGCTGGGATCACGGAAGGCATCACCGGGCGACTCGTAGGTGCCGGCGAACCACGACCCGATCATGACCGACGATGCTCCGGCGGCGAGGGCGAGGGCGACGTCGCGCGGGTGCCGCACTCCGCCGTCCGCCCAGACGTGCGCACCCAGGGCGGCCGCCGCCGCGGCGCATTCGAGTACCGCGGAGAACTGCGGCCGTCCGACCCCCGTCATCATCCTGGTGGTGCACATCGCGCCGGGGCCGACCCCGACCTTGACGATGTCCGCGCCCGCCTCGACCAGGTCGACAGTCCCGTTCGCGGTGACGACGTTGCCCGCCACGACGGGGACCGACGGCGACAGCGCCCGCACCGCGCGCAGCGCCGCCAGCATCTTCTCCTGGTGGCCGTGCGCCGTGTCCACCACGAGGACGTCGATCTCCGCGTCAAGCAGTTGCTTGGCCTTGGCCGCCACGTCTCCGTTGACCCCGACCGCGGCGCCGACCCGCAGCCGCCCCCGCGCGTCGGTGGCGGGGGAGTACAGCGTCGCCCGCAGCGCGCCGGTCCTGGTCAGGATGCCGACGCAGTCGCCCGACGGCGACACGACCGGTGCCAGCCGGTGCCGTCCCGAGTGCAGCAGGTCGAACGCCTCCGCCG
This sequence comes from uncultured Actinomycetota bacterium, assembly GCA_963785645.1. GTDB lineage: Bacteria > Actinomycetota > Actinomycetes > Streptosporangiales > Streptosporangiaceae > Trebonia. The sequence goes on along the minus strand of CAWAWG010000005.1, from coordinate 121,030 downwards.
GAGGCGTGCCGGCCGGCAGCGTGAACGGAGCGGCGGACATGACGGTCGACAGCTGGGCGAAGCGGTCGGCGCCCGCGCAGTCCGCTTCGGTGACCACGCCGACCGGCGCCCGGCGCGCGTCGATGACCACGACCGCGCCGTGCGCCCGCTTGGGCAGCAGCGCGAGGGCCTCGCCGACGGTGTCGGCCGGGCCGAGCGTGATCGCGGTGTCGACGACCAGGTCGCGGGTCTTCACCCAGGCCACGACGTCGGCCACGACATCGGCGGGGATGTCCTGCGGCAGGATCGCCAACCCGCCGCGCCGCGCGATGGTCTCGGCCATCCGGCGCCCGGAAACCGCGGTCATGTTCGCCGCGACGACGGGAACGGTCGCCCCGCTGCCGTCGCGCGTGGTCAGGTCGACGTCAAGCCGCGACCCGACGGCTGAGCGTGCGGGCACCATGAAGACGTCGCTGTAGGTTAGGTCGGTAGCGGGCCGGGTGTCATTAAGAAAGCGCACGTTCTTAATTGTTGCCGCAATCTCGACCGAACCAACCATTCGCCGCGCCTCGCGCGCGGCCGGGCTGATGTTACGTCGCCGATGTTACGTCGTCGTGAGGCCGAAGGCCGCGAACATGATGTCCGCGATTTTGTCGGCCATTTCGTCGGCGGGCAACGGTACCTCCGTGGTCATGACGAAGTTCACCCGCTCAAGCATCATCAGGCACGCGAACGCGGTCAGTTCGGCGTTCTCCTGGTGGTGGCCCGCCGCCTCGGCCGCCGCCGTCATCCCCGTCGTCATCGACTCGATAATGCTGTAGAAGAGCTGGAGACCGTCGGAAAAGATCTCCATGGACGCGTTGGACGAGATGAGCGTGCGCAGCACGGTCCCGTGCGTGGCGTAGGCGGCGGAGAACTTCCGCACCCACTGCCGCAGGACGGAAAGTCCGGTCGCATCGCTCGTGACCACGGGGAAGTCGCCCGCGACGATTTCCATGTCGTGCAGCGCGTCCTTCAGCAGCGCCTTGAACAGGTCTTCCTTGTTCGCGAAGTACAGGTAGAAAGTCCCGTGCGAGATCCCGGCCCGCTTGACTACGTCGTCGACGCGGACGCCGACGAACCCCCGCTCCTCGAATTCGATGATGCCGGCCTCAAGCAGCTTGCGCACGGTCTCCCGGCCCTGTGCGCGCAGCTCGCGGTCCTGTGCGGGCATGCCGCCGCCAAGCGACGGCCGTCCTTGCGGTCTGCGCAGGGGGCGGCCCCCGGCGCTCCTGCGGCCGCCGCCGTGCCCTTGCCCGGTGCCGTGGCCCGTTCCGGAAGCGGCCGGGGCCGGGCCGGCGGCGCGCGCCGCGTCGGGACCGGGCGGCTGGCCAGTACCGGGAGTTCCCGCCGTCGGCCGGGCGGACCCGCGGAGGGCGCCGGCCCCCGCCTGACCGGAACTCCGGTCTGCCTCCTGCGTCATAGTCGAAGCGTAGCCTTACCTGAGACGGTTCCTGCGTTTGCCGTCAGATGTGAGACAACTCTCCGCCGGTAAATTCAAGATAACAGCAAGAAGCGTGCGCGGGTTGTCCATGAGCGCGTGCCTCGCCGGTAAGATCGGATATCTCTTGGAGCGAGGCAACCAGGCGTCGTCGCGGCCCGATCCCGCCCGGCCGGTTCGCCGCCCCGGCAGTGGCAGGAGAAGACCTAAAAGTGATCAGGCCGTGACGTGGCGAGATCCGCTCTATACAGTTGGATGACCGTGAGACTGCCGATGATTCGACGCCGGTCGCTGCCGTTCGCCGTGGGTGGGCTGGTCGCGGTCAGCGTGGTGGGCGCCGTCGCTGTCGTATTGCTCAGCGGCGGGCCCGGCGCGGCCCGCACGGACCCGGCGGCCGGCCTGGCGCTATCCGGCGCGGTGCCCCGGCCCGCGCAAACCCTGGACGGTGCCCTCTCCGGGCTGCTGAACGGCCGGGCCGGCCTGATGGGGAGTGCCAGCGGGGCCGCGCGGACGAGCGGCGGGTCGCCGGGGACAAGCCTCGCCGGGGCAACGACGCACCTGGTCGTGCCCGACGTGATCGCCTCGGTGCCGGGCGGGCTCACCCCGGCCGACCTGGACAAGATCAAGAAGCTCGACGGTGTGCGGTCGGTGCTGGCCGTCGACGGCGCGCGGATCGCGGTCAACGGCGTGCGGCTCACCGTGCTCGCCGCCCCTGCGGCCGCCCTGCGTCCGTGGACGCCGCCGACGACGGCGGCCAGCCTGCCGCTGTGGTCCTCCTTCCAGTCCGGCGACATCATCACCACCGCCCAGGCCGCGACCGCGGCTCATCTGGCCAAGGGCGGCCAGTACCCGGTCGCCGCCGCGGTCGCCGCGCAGATCACCGACGGCGGCACGGCGCTGCTCGGGGTGACCGGAGTGGACGCGATCGTCGACCAGGCCGAGGGTAAGAAGCTCGGCCTGGTCAGCAACGTCGCCGTCTTCGTGAACGCACCTGCCGCCGATATGACGGAGCTCGTCAGCCAGGTCCAGACCGCGCTCGGCGCCAGCGCGCAGGTGGTCCGGCTCGTCTCGGTCACGGTGTCCACCAACCTCCCGGTAGACACCACGCCGCCAACCGGCCGTCCGGCGAACTACCTGCAGCTCTTCCAGGAGTCGGCCGCCACCTACTGTCCGGGGCTGTCCTGGACGGTGCTCGCCGCGATCGGCCAGATCGAGTCCGCCGACGGCCAGAACATGGGGCCGTCCACCGCGGGCGCCCTCGGCCCGATGCAGTTCCTGCCGTCTACCTGGGCGATCTGGGGCATCGACGGCTTCGGTGACACCGGCCCGCCGGACATCATGAACCCGTTCGACGCCGTCCCGAGCGCCGCCCGCATGCTCTGCGCCGACGGAGCGGCCAACGGCGCGGGGCTGACGCAGGCGATCTTCGACTACAACCACGCGGACTGGTACGTCGACGAGGTCCTCACCCTCGCCTCCGAGTACGCGAACGAATACTGATGGTGGCGGTAACGACACCTTGGGCAGGCCGGCGAGGTAGATGAGCGCGGCCGTTACCCCGGACGCCCCCGCGAACGCGTAGCCCCAGCGCGGGCCGAGCGCGTCCAAGATGAACCCCGCCGCGGTGGCGCCGCCCGCCACGCCGACCTCGACGCCGGTCGACAGCCACGACATCGCCTCCACCGCCCGGCCCGGCCGGGCGGTCGACTCAAGCAGGCTGTACCCCGCGATCAGCGTGGGCGCGATGGTCATTCCGGACAGGAAGATCACCAGGGTCAGCACGAGCAGGTTCGGCATGGCCCAGAACGTGCACACAGCCGCTACGGTCAGCGGCAGGGTGATCGCGAGCCGACGCCACGCGGGCGCGCGCCAGGTGCGTGACCCGTACCAGAGTCCGCCCGTCCCGCTGCCGAGCGCGTAACACCCGAGAATGAACCCGGCGAGCGCCTTGTGCCCGAAGCGCGTCGCGAAGGCGACGGTGCTGAGGTCGATCGTGACGAACATCGCGCCGAGGAACAGGTACACGGGCACCAGGACGACCAGCGCGGGCGCGGCGAGTTCGGCCCGCCGACCGCGGGCGGCAGGCCGCCGCGATGCTGAGACGGGCTCCCGCGGGCTCGTCGAAGGGGTGACGACCGGCGGCTCGGTCGACCGCTGGGACGCGAACCACAGCGACCCGAGCAGAGCGCACAGCGCGGCGCATCCCACCCCGGCCGCCGGATGCACCTGGGTGGCCAGCAAGGTCACGGCGGCCGGACCGATCACAAAGCACAGCTCATCCGCCACGGACTCAACCGAGAACGCGGTGTGCAGCCGCGGCGAGTCGCCAAGCAAGACCGACCAGCGGGCGCGGGCCATCGGCCCCGTCTGCGGCATGGTGGCACCGCCGATGATGCCGCACAGGAACAACGTCCAGTCGGGCGCGCGGAGCGTGACGGCGGCGATCAGGCCGACGACAGACACGGCGAAGATCACGCACACCGGGATCAGCACCCGGTGCTGGCCAAGCCGGTCGGTCAGACGGCCGAGCTGCGGGGCGCAGATCGCGAAGCCGACCGCTCCTGAGGCCGAGACGGTCCCCGCGAGGCCGTACCGGCCGGTCTCGGCGGAGATCAGCAGCACCGTTCCGAGTCCGTACATGGACATGGGCATCCGGCCGAGGATCCCCGCGACGGAGAAGCACCAGGCACGCGGGATCGAGAAGATCTCCAGGTACGGCGCGAGAAACCCCCGCCGTCCGTCCACGGGGAGGTCAGCCCCGCCCGCACTCGTCATCGCGTGCCTTCCCCGGTCAGCTTCTGAACAGAACCTGAAGATACTCCCGGGAAGCAACCGCTTTGGCGAGGGCCGCGTTCCCTGGCGTTTCCCGGTCCGCTTACCACTCGGAAACTCTGTCCTGGTTGGATAGAGAACATGTCGGCCTACGACGCGTTCCTGCTGCTGTCCTTCGGCGGCCCAGAAGGACCCGGTGACGTGCTCCCGTTCCTTGAGCACGTCACCCGCGGCCGGGGTGTCCCGCGGGAACGGCTGGCGGAAGTGGCCGAGCACTATTACGCCCACGGTGGCGTGAGCCCGATCAACGCTCAGTGCCGTGACCTGCTCAAAGCGATTGAGGCCGAGTTCGCGGCCGAGGGCATCGACCTGCGGCTGTACTGGGGAAACAGGAACTGGCAGCCGTTTATAGAGGATACGGTGCGCCAGATGGAGGCCGATGGCGTAGCGCGGGCAATCGCGTTCGTGACCTCCGCTTACAGCTCCTACTCCGCCTGCCGCCAGTACCTGGATGACATCGACCGCGCGGTTGCCGCGGTCGGTCCGGGCGCACCCCGCATCGACAAGATCCGCCCCTACTTCAACCACCCCGGCTTCATCGAGCCGTTCGCGGCCAGCGTTGAGACGGCCCTCGGGAGGCTGCCCGCCGCGGCCCAGGCGGGCGCCCGCCTGGTGTTCACCGCGCACAGCATCCCGGTCGGCATGGCCGCTGCGAGCGGCAGCGTGTCCGCCGGGACGGCGCGGTCCGGCGGGGATCACCTTGCCGTCGGCGGCCGGTACGCGGCCGAGCTGCGGGAAGCCTCAAGGCTGATAGCCGAACGGGTTCGTGGCGCCACGCTCCCCTTCGACCTGGTCTTCCAGAGCCGCAGTGGGCCGCCGAGCGTGCCCTGGCTGGAACCAGACGTGAATGACCATCTCGCGGCCCTGGCCAAGGGAACGCTCACCGACGGCGGGGCGCTGCCGGATGGCCCGCCGTCCGGGGTGGTCGTCGTGCCGGTCGGCTTCGTCAGCGATCACATGGAGGTCGTGCACGACCTGGACGTGGAAGCGGCCGGGACGGCAGCGGCGCTCGGCCTGCCCTTCGCACGAGCCGAAGCGCCGGGGCGGACCGCTCGGTTCGCCGCCATGGTCCGCGAACTCGTCGCGGAACGGCTCTCCGGTGCCGAGCCGCGGGCCCTCGGCGACTTTGGCCTGGGGGCTTTCGCCGCAGCGGCAGACAGCTGTCCCCTTGACTGCTGCCGGTACACCCCGGCCCGTCCGGGCCGTCCCGCATGAGCGGCGTGACCAGTGCGGTGGCGCGGATGGGCGCGCGGAAGGGCGCGGGCACCAGGTAAGCAAAGACGGCGACCTCCCGGGGTAAGCGAAGTGCTGCGAAAATGCGGGAGGTCGGCATGAGCGGCATGGTGAACACGGGCGACGAGACGCTGCTTGAGCTTCGCACCGTCGCCGTGAGCGCGGCCAAGGAGGCAGGGGACCTACTCGCCGACCGGGCAGGCCAGGTCGAGGTCGCCGCGACGAAGTCCAGCCCCACGGACGTGGTCACCGAGATGGACCGCCGCTCGGAGGAACTTATCCGGTCGCGCATCCTCGCGGCGCGCCCCGGTGACGCGATACTCGGCGAAGAAGGCGGCCTGATCGGCAACACGGACAACGCGCAGGTCCTCTGGGTTATCGATCCACTCGACGGAACCGTCAACTACCTGTACGGGCTAAACGACTGGGCGGTGTCGATCGCCGCGGAAGTGGAGTGGCCGGCGGGCGGGGAGGTTGGCGGGGCGGCGGGCGGGGAGGTCGGCGGGGCGGCGGGCGGGGAGGTGGGCAGAAAGATCGTCGCGGGCGCGGTCTACATCCCGACGCGCGGTGAGCTGTTCTGCGCCGTTCGCGGGGGCGGCGCCTGGCTCCAGACCGGCGACGGCTGCTGGAACCGGTTGCACTGCCGCCCTGGAGTGCCGCTTGACCAGGCGCTTATCGGAACGGGGTTCGGGTACCGGCCGGAACGGCGCATGGTACAGGGCGAGATCGTCGCCGCGCTGCTGCCCCGGATCCGGGATATCAGGCGGATCGGCGTGGCCTCCGTCGACCTGTGCGCGGTCGCCGCGGGACGGCTTGACGGCTTCTATGAGCGGGGGCTGAACTACTGGGACTGGGCGGCGGGCGCGCTGATCGCGACCGAGGCCGGGGCGGTCGTTGCCGGGCTGAACGGCAACCCGGTGTCCAGTTCGATGACCGTGGCGGCGGGTCCCGGCCTGTTCGACTCCCTCGCGACCGTCCTGGCCGCGCTTGACCCGGAACGCGACGCCTGACCCCGGTGCCCAACCCGCGGAACACGTCCCTTCCTCCCCGCCGCGGGCGGGTCACGGGCACCTGGCAGGCTCCGGCCCGAGCGGCCGCCACGCCCGGTGGGGCCACTTAGGCCGATCACGCGGAGCACGCACCCGTTTGGATTAAACTTCATCGCCGACCGCCGTGCTTTGAGGTTGATCTCTCTGAGCTGAAAACTGGGGGCCGGCGTGCGGAATAGATGGGCGGTATGCGAGGTTTACCAGCGGCCGGAAACGGTCCCAGCGGGACACGGTTACACAGCTTCGCGAGCGGCGTGCACGCCGGGCGCGAACTGTGGCAGAATTCCCCGCCGGAATCGGGCACAACGAAGGCTTCCGGAGCGTTACATCCGCGCAGCGACCGCGCGCCACTTATGGAGGGGGATAGGTCACGATGGCTACTGACTATGACAGCCCGCGCAAGACCGATGACGACCTGAGCGAGGACAGCCTGCAGGAGCTGCAGGCCCGCCGATCGGACCGGTCGTCGGCCACGATCGACCTTGACCCGGACGATTCTGCGGAGGGCTTGGAACTGCCCGGCGCCGATTTGTCGAGCGAGGAGCTCTCGGTCCGGGTGATTCCGAGGCAGGCGGACGAGTTCACCTGTTCGCGCTGCTTCCTTGTGCACCACCGCAGCCAGCTGGCCGAGGAGCGGAACGGCCAGCTGATCTGCCGCGAGTGCGCCGCCTAATTGCACCGGCCCCGGCGGGCGTGACGCCCTCGGGGCCGGCAACGCCGACAGCGGCCGACGCTGGCGCACGGGCATCCAAGACACTGGGCGTCCAGTGGGCCGGATGCCCGCGGCGGCAGCGATGGTCAGCGGGTTCCAGCCAAACCGGCTGGCTGGCGGGCCTGGCCAGCCGCTGACCGCCTGACGATCAGCTTGATTCGGCTCCCGCCTCCGGGAGGGACTTGCGCATCGTGGAGCGCACGATGGCGAACCGCGCCGACTCGACAACGATGCCAGTGGCGACCGACCAGATCAGCGTTTCCGCCAGTGTGACCTTCGGGTCGGTCAGGTCGGTGGGCGGCACCTTTCCGGTGATCTTCGTCCACACGGTCGCCAGCAGTTTGCGCAGCACGAACACGCCTCCGGCCGTCGCCACCGTGGTGACCAGCCGGGCGGAGCCTGCGCCCTTTTTATCGTTATTCTTACTCATCAGTGTCCTCCTCGCCCCGTTCAGTAAGGCGCCATCATCCCACGGACTCCCGGTCGCCGGGCTCATGGTCGTCACGCTGGCTGATACCGGACGGGCGCGCGCCTTCGATCGCGGCCGCGAGCTTTTCCGGATGCCTGGTCGCCACCAGCCAGTAGGGCACTCCCCCCGGCTCGTCCGCGAGTCCGATGTAGACGGCGCGCTTCAGGTAGGGGCGCAGCACGATGTGCGCGGCTGGATCGGCCTGCGGCCCGCGCAGGGCCATCGCCTGCCGCTCGTCGAGCGCCATCACCTCGTCGGCGTCGCTCAGCGCGAGCGTGCCCCCTTCCGCCCGGAGCACGGCGCCGGCCACCTCGATCGTCGCGGAACTCCAGTGCACGAGGATCGTCGCGACGATCACGAAGAGCAGGCCGATGACAAGGGGCGGGATGAAGCCGTCGACGAAGAAGTACGCTTCGGCGCCGAGCGTCACCACCGTCGGGACGGAGAGCAGCCAGTAGCTCACCGGCACGTGCAGTCGCTCGCGGTACGTGCTGTGGCCGACGCTAGAGCTTTCCTGGTGCCGTCGAAGGGACATGTACACCACGTTAGTTGGTTAGATGTAGTCATGGGGGAGCGGGCAGCGAAGCGGGCCGCGATCGGTGCGGTCCTGGTCCGCGCTGTCGCGGTCAGGGCGGGGGGACTCCGCGGCGCCGGGAACCGCCTCGCTCCGAACCGCCCCGCCGCAAGCACGCAAGACGCCGGCCCGTCGGACGCTGCCCGGCCGGACAGCACGGCTGCGCCGGACAGCGCTGGCCCGCCCAACGGCACTGGCCTGCCAAACGGCACTGGCCTGCCAAACGGCACCGTGCCGTCCGCCGGGTCGCAAGCCGGACCGGGCCCGCCGGCCGCGGATGCCGTACCGCGCTGGCTGCGGGTCAGCGCCGGTTGGTCCTGGCGGCTGCTGCTCCTCGCCGCGCTGCTCTACGTGGCGGGCAAGGTCGCGGCGCTGCTGTACCTCGTCGTCGTGCCGTTCGCGGCCGCGATCCTGCTGACCGCGCTGCTCCAGCCGCTAGCGGCCCGGCTGCGGCGGGCGGGACTCGGCACCATGGCCGCGACCTGGTGCACCCTGCTGCTTGCCTTCGCCCTGCTCGGCGGCGCCGTGTGGCTGGTGACCACGAGGGTGGAGGCCGAGTATCCATCACTGGTCAGCCAGGTGCGGCACACCACCACGCAGATTCAGAACCTGCTGGCCTCCTCGCCGTTCCATATCAGGACGGGAAACCTGCAGAAGATCTCCGACAACCTGGTGAACTACCTCAGCCAGCACCGGTCCGCCGTCGAGGGCGCCGCGCTGACCGGCGGACGCATCGTCGCGGAACTGCTGGCCGGCATCGTGCTGTGCTTCTTTATCTCGTTCTTCCTGATCAAGGACGGCGAACGGATCTGGTCGTGGCTGGTCAGCGGGCTCTCCGGTGACCGCAGGCGGCGGGCTGACCTGGCGGGCCGCGCCGCCTGGCAGGCCGTCGTCTACTACGTCAGGGGCACCGTCGCGGTGGCCGCGATCCACGCCGTTGTCATGGGGATCACCCTCTCGATCATCGGTTCGCCGCTTGTCGCGCCGCTCGCGCTGTTCATGTTCGTCGCCGCGTTCGTCCCGCTGGCCGGCGTGCTGATCGCGGGCACCGCCGCGATCATCATCGTGCTCGCCGCCAAGGGGCTGATCGCCGCGCTGATCGTGCTCGCCGTCATGATCGTGATGAACCAGCTTGAGGGGCACCTGCTCCAGCCGCAGGTGGTCGGGAAGATGGTGCGGCTGCACCCGCTGGCCGTGATACTTGTGCTCGCCGTCGCGGGCGTGGTGGCGGGCATCGCCGGCGCGGTGGTCGCCGTGCCCATCACCGCCGCCCTGACCAGCGCGACCCGGGCCCTGCGGCACGATGCCGGCGCTTGACGCCCGGCCCGCGCCCGGTGACGGCCTTGGCTGCCACCGGGGGACGATAGCTTGGCGTAGTCTCGGAGGGTAGGCACGGATGAGCGGACACGGATGAGCGACGGGCATCAGCGAACAGGCATGAGCGGACATCCACCGGCAAGCACGGGAGAAGGCAGGGCCGATGACCACCGGTGACGCGGGCTTGCCCGCGGGGATCAGCCCGCTTGACGTGCTGATCACCAGGCTTGACCCGGCGATTCCGCTGCCCGCCTACGCGCGGGCAGGCGACGCCGGCGCTGACCTGTTCGCCGCCGAGGATGTCGACCTGGCACCCGGGGAGCGGGCGCTGGTCCGCACCGGGATCGCGATCGCCCTGCCCGAGGGCTACGCCGGGTTCGTGCACCCGCGGTCGGGACTGGCCGCGCGGCACGGGGTCACCCTGGTAAACGCGCCGGGCACCATCGACGCCGGGTACCGTGGCGAGATCAAGGTGATCATGCTGAACACCGATCTCGCCCGGGCGGTGTCACTTCGCCGGGGCGACCGCGTCGCGCAACTGGTGGTGCAGCGAGTGGAGAACGTGACGTTCCGTGAGGTCCCGGTCCTGCCGGAGTCGGCCCGCGGTGATAATGGCTTCGGCTCGACCGGCGGCCACGCGGCGGAATACGCGCCGCGCGTCCCGGCCGAGATAGCCGAGAGATAATCGAGTCGTTAGGCGACTGGAGGAGATGGCAGTGTTCGGTCGGCGACGCAGCGCCGGTGACCGCGACCTGGGCAGACAGGCGGTTGACGGGGAAGTTGGCAGGGGGACGGAAGCCGAGGAGACGGCGGCCTGCCCCGACCTGGCCAACACCGGCTCGGCTAACCCGGCCCAGGCCGGGGTAACCGGACCATGGGACGTGGCGGAGGCGCACCCGGAGCTGTTCCGGGTCGATCTCGGCAGCCTTCAGGTGCCCGTTCTCGAGGGAACGGACATCCAGCTGGTGTTCGCCGAGCAGCAGGGGGCCTGGGTGACGGTCCGTCATCAGCTCAGCGAACTCCAGCTGCAGGCGTTCGCCGCGCCTAGGCGGTCCGGTCTGTGGGATGAGGTCCGCAGCGAGATCGCGGCCGGGATCACGGAAACGGGCGGCCAGGCGGCGGAGCGCGAGGGCACGTTCGGTACCGAGGTGATCGCGCAGGTGCCCGCCGAGCCGGGCAGCCGGCCGCCGGGATTCGGCCGCTGAGGTTCGTCGGCGTGGACGGACCGCGCTGGTTCCTGCGCGGCCTGTTCGTCGGCGCGGCCGCGGCGGATCCCGGCGCGGCGGCGCCGCTTGAGGCGGTGCTGCGCGAAGTCGTGGTGGTGCGCGGCGACCACCCGATGCCACCCCGTGACCTGCTTGAGCTGAAGCTGCCACCCGATGCCGCGGCCGCCCTTGAGGAACAGGCCCGCGCCCAGCAGACGGAGCAGGAAGGTAACCGCTTCGCCACCGCCCCGAACCCGTTCGACCGCGGCCCGGAGATGACCGAGACCAGGTAGTTCGCGCCAACGTCCGTCCCGCATCGCCGATGCGGGACGGACGTTCGCGTTACCGGCAAGCGCCGGGCGATCCTACCCCGCCGAGAAGAGGTCCTCTAGCTCCTGTTCGACGTCCTGCGACGTGACGAAGAAGAGTTCGTCGCCCGGCTGCAACGGGTCCTGCGGCTGAGGTACCAGGACCCGCCCCTCGCGCAGGATGGCGACGAGGGCCGCGTCGGACGGCCACTCGATCGAGCCGACCTGCTGGCCTGCCAGCGGAGCGTCGGCCGGCATGGTCAGCTCGACCAGGCTTGCCTCGCTCTGCCCGAAGGTCATCAGCCGCACCAGGTCGCCGACGCTCACCGCCTCCTCGACGAGCGCCGACAGCAGGCGCGGCGTCGAGACGGCCACGTCGATGCCCCAGGACTCGTTGTAGAGCCACTCGTTGCCCGGGTGATTCACCCGCGCGACGACCCGGGGCACCCCGTACTCGGTCTTGGCGAGCAGCGACACGACCAGGTTGACCTTGTCGTCGCCGGTCGCCGCGACGACCACGTTGCACCGGTCGAGCGCCGCGTCGTCGAGTGAGCTGATCTCGCAGGCGTCGGCCAGCAGCCACTCGGCCCGGGGCACGCTGTCCACCTTGATGGCGCTCGGCTTCTGGTCGATCAGCAGCACCTCGTGGCCGTTCTCAAGGAGTTCCCGGGCGATGGACCTGCCCACGGCCCCCGCCCCGGCGATCGCAACCCGCATCAGTGACCACTCCCGTCTCGCTTGCCCAGGGCGCCGCAGATCCGGTCGAGGTCGGATTCCTTGGCCACGACATGCACCACGTCCCCCTGCTGCAGCACGGTGCCGGGCTGCGGGACGATCGCCTCGCCGAGCCGGTCGATGTAAACGATCCTGGTCCCCACCGACGCCTCCACCATCTTCACCGGCTCGCCGATCCAGTCGGGACAGACGGCCACCTGGCTGAGCACGATCTTGCCGGTCGCGTCCCGCCAGAGCGGCTCGGTGCTCTCGGGGAGCAGTTTGCGCAGCATCTGGTCGGCGGTCCAGCGCACGGTCGCGACCGTGGGAATGCCGAGCCGCTCGTAGACCTCGGCCCGCCGCGGGTCGTAGATACGCGCGGCGACCTGCTGGACGCCGAACGTCTCGCGCGCCACCCGGGCCGCGATAATGTTGGAGTTGTCGCCGCTGCTGACGGCCGCGAAGCCATCAGCGCGCTCGATCCCAGCCCGGGCAAGCACGTCGCGGTCGAAGCCGATTCCGGTCACCCGGTCGCCCTTGAAAGACGGGCGGAGCCTGCGGAATGCCTCCGGGTCACGGTCGATGACCGCTACGGTGTTGCCGCGGTCTTCCAGGATGTGGGCTAGCGTCGAGCCGACTCGCCCGCAGCCCATGATCACGATATGCACGACCCGTCCTTTCACGGTTCGTCGCCGCGTCCGGGCGCCCGCAATGGGCGCCCCGCCAAAGTTATGCCCTCACATGGGAAAATGCGACTCCACAGAGGAGGAGAATCTGATGCCGGGTGTGGTGCCGCCAGCCAGCTATCCCTCGGGGGGACGGCCTCCAAGCACGGAGGACTCCCGCCCGCCGTCCCCGCTGGCCCCCGCACCGCCTGGTAAGCGGCGGCCGGGGGCTGTCGGCGGGGTCGTGCCGCAGTCGGCGGCCGGGAGCAGCCCGTTCGTTGTCGGCCAGGATGTCGAGGTGACCATCGAGGACGTCGCCCAGGGCGGCTGGTGCGTCGCCCGGCCAGAAGGACTGCCGGTGATGTTCGTCCGGCACGCGCTGCCCGGTGAGTCTGTCGTCGCTCACGTGACCGAGGTCACGTCCAAGTTCGCTCGCGCCGATGCGGTGCGTGTCCTGCGGTCCTCCCCGGACCGGGTGGACGCTCCGTGCCAGCACGCGCGTCCCGGCGGCTGCGGCGGCTGCGACTGGCAGCACGCGTCCCTTCCCGCCCAGCGTGCCCTCAAGGCAACGGTGATCACCCAGCAGCTCAGGCGCCTCGCCGGCATCGATCTTGAGGTCGAGGTCGAGCCGCTGCCCGGCGACGAGCGGCGCCCGAGCGGCCCGGTACGGAAAAGGGAGCGGGCAGCGCGCCGGGCCTTGGCTGGCGCACCCGCGTCCAGTTCGCGGTCGACCGCGACGGAGTCGCCGGCCTGCGCGGGCACCGCTCGCACCGGGTGATCGACATCGGCGACTGCCTCATCGCGCACCAGAGCGTTCGCGACCTGGACATCCCGGGCGATGAATGGAGCGGCGCCACGACGGTCGAGGTCGCCGTCGGCGGCGCGGAAAGCACCGAGAACTTCGCCGTGACCGTCATCGAGGGCGAAGTCAAGCAGGAAGGAAGGCAGCCCGGCAAAAGCAGGAGTCGCCAGGCGGGAAGCCGCCGTCCTTCCCGGCCCAAGCGGACTGTGGTAGAGGGCCGGGCGTATCTGGCCGAGCAGGCGGCGCGCCGTCTGTGGCAGGTCAGCGCCGACGGCTTCTGGCAGGTCCATCCGGCCGCCGCCGATACGCTCGCCAACGCCGTGGTGCAGGCCCTGGACCCGAAGCCGGGCGACCGGATGCTCGACCTGTACTGCGGGGCCGGGCTGTTCGCCGGCGTGCTCGCGCCGTTCGCCGGACCCGACGGCGCGGTGATCGGCGTCGAGTCCGATGCCGCCGCGGTCAAGAACGCCAGGCAGAACCTGAGCGACTACCCGCAGGTATCGTTCCTGAAGGCCGACGTGGCGCAGGCCGCGAGTTGAGGGGACCTGCCGCCGGCCAGTCTGGTCGTCGCCGACCCGCCCCGCTCGGGCCTGGCCCGCGAGGTGGTCGACTATCTGACCGCCGCGCGTGGTGTCGGAGGCCCCGAGCGATTCGTCTATGTCTCCTGCGACCCCGCGACCCTCGCCCGCGACCTGGCGCTGCTGATCAGCGGCGGCTGGCGCCTGGAAGCCGTCCGTGCGTTCGACGCCTTCCCGATGACGCACCACGTGGAGTGCATCGCCACCCTCACCCGCTAACCAGTGCCGTCACCGCCCGGGATGATTATCTTGATGTCTGCCCGGGCGGTGCGGCTACAGTTCGTCGGTCTTGCCCGCGCCGCTCTCCGGGTTGGTCGGCTTGGGGTCGCCCGGGTTGCCGACCACGTAGTAGCCGAGCCCGGGGTAGCGGACCAGTATGCCTTCCTTCACCAGGACGCCGAGCGCCTTGGAGCAGGTCTGCCGGGCATGTCCGTAGTCCTGGCTGAGCGTCGTGATCGACGGGGTAGCGGTGCCGGGCGGGTACTTCCCGGCCGCGATCGCCTTGCGGATGATCCCGGCGAGCTGCATGTACGCCCTTGGGTCTGATTCGTCACCTATCGACATTCTTGTACAGTACTCGATTGGCAAAGTTGCCAATCGCAATGCTTCGACGATAGTCGACCATGGACGTGAATGCTCTTCTAGTGATATGCTTTGCCGCGTGTACCTGTGGGATCTGGTTGGACATGACACATCAGAGGGATCGCTGTGCTCCGGGCTCGGCGATGACCTGGCAGCGATCATGCGGACGGTCGAGCCGCTCCTGATCAAGCGCGTCGGCTTCGCCGTTCGCATTGTCGAGGCGACGGCTCCGCCTGTCGGTGTTCCACCTGGGGGCGATCCACGTGCCAACCGGGCGCGAGTGGCTGGGCCGGAGGGACATCCACGGCGGGGTCCACTGGGAGGCGTCCTGCCGCGGCGTCGCCTCCTCCGATGCTTACAACCTGGCCGCGGGCCCCGATACGGGGGCCATCGCGAGCTGAGAACGCGCTGTTTCCCGCTCACCCGCTAATTCCGGGGACCGTGAAGCCTTCCTTTCCCGCTCGGCTCGCCGGCCTCGTCGGCGATCTGAATGCGCGACGATAGGACACATGCGACTCAGGATCTTCACCGAACCCCAGCAGGGCGCCAGCTACGCCACGCTCCGCCGCGTCGCCAAGGCGACAGAAGACCTCGGCTTCGACGCGTTCTTCCGGTCCGACCACTACCTGAAAATGGGCGACGGGTCCGGCGAGCCGGGTCCGTCCGACGCCTGGGTCACCCTGGCCGGCCTGGCCGTCGAGACCACCAGGATCAAGCTCGGCACGCTCGTCACCGCGGCGACCTTCCGCTACCCGGGCCCGCTCGCGGTCGCGGTGGCGGGGATCGACGAGATGAGCGGTGGCCGCGTGGAGCTCGGCATCGGCGCGGGCTGGTATGCGGGCGAGCACGCCGCCTACGGCATTCCGTTCCCGCCGACGGCGGAGCGCTTCGACCGGCTCGAGGAGCAGCTCGCGGTCATCACCGGTCTGTGGAAGACGCCGGCCGGCGAGAAGTTCAGCTACGACGGCACGTACTACCAGATCCAGGACTCACCCGGCTTGCCCAAGCCGGTCCAGCGCCCACTGCGCCCCTATCGGTCAGGGCCGCCCGTGATCATCGGCGGCCATGGTCCGCGACGCACGCCCGCGCTCGCCGCGAGGTACGCCGACGAGTTCAACATCGCGTTCTCGAACGTGGGCGAGGTGGCCGCGCAGTACGGCCGGGTCGCGGAGGCATGCGCCGAGGCGGGCCGCGACACCGCCTCGCTGGTGTACTCGGCCGCCCAGGTCATCTGCTGCGGCAGGACGAGGCCACGCTGTCCCGCCGTGCGGCCGCGATCGGCCGCGATGTCAGCGAGCTGCGCGTCAACGGCCTGGCCGGCTCGCCGGCCGAGATCGTTGACAAGATCGGCACGTTCGCCGAGGCGGGAGCGCAGACCCTCTACCTGCAGATCCTTGATCTAGACGACCTCGACCACCTGTCCGAGATCGCCGCCGGCGTGCTGCCCGGGGTGTGAGCTGACGGGTGTGATCTGCGGGGCATGACCCAACGCGAGGTGGTTTGGCACTAGCCGCCGGAGGTCGCGCGGTGCGCGCGGTCGTCCCGTTCGCTCAGCGGATGATCATGATCACTGAGGGCTCACGGCCGAGGTCGTGGTGCCGGTCGGGCCAAGCAGGCCTGCGAGAGAGCGGACGGACTGGTCATGGCGGACACGCGATTGCCGAGAGGGGGATGCCGACGGGCGCGCGGTTGCCTACGATCTTTACCGTGGGAACGTTTTCGGGGGGCCGGCCCGGGCAACCGGAGCCCGATGCCGGCGCCTGGCCAGACAGCGGCGCCGGCCCGGGAGACAGCGGTCGCCAGCGCGGCGGACCTGGTCCCGGCTGGGGGGCTGGACCCGGGTTTGCGAACACCTCCCCGCCCGGAGGCGCCGCTTTTCCCGGTGAACCCTCCCCGGGGGGTACGGGAGGCCGCCCACCCGGTGGAAACGGACCCTACGGGACGCCTGACTTTCCCGCCCCGGGCTACGGGGGACCGGGCCACGCCGGGCCGGGCTACGGGGGGCAGGATGCTGGCCGGCCAGCGGGCGGACCCGCGGGCCAGTGGCACGACCGGCCCCCGGGGTACGACCGAGCCCGGTACGACGGTCCGCCGCCGGGCAACCCGCCTTACCCGCCGCCGCCGGGCGCGTTCCCCGGTGCTCCGGCGTCGGGGCAGCGATACGGCCAGCATCCGTTCGAGCAGCCGCCGGGCCCTGCGGGTCCCGGGTTTCCCGGAGACCAGCCGCCCGGGTACGTTCCCGGGCCCTACGGCGATGGTTTCGCCGGCCAGCGACCCGGCGGGTTTCCCGGCGGACCGTCCGGCTACCCGCCGTCCGGCCAGTTTCCCGGCTCGATGGGACCAGGGCCGGGATCTGCCGCCGGTGCCCATCAGGCTGGTCCGCATCAGGCCGGGCCCATGCAGGCAGGCTCGTTCACCCCCGGCCAGCAGCAGCCGCCGCCGGGCTACTACGCGGCGGGCATGCCCCAGCCCGGTGCGCCCGCGGCCGGGCAGTACGTCCCGCCTGGTCCGTTCGGCGGGGGCCAGGCGTTCCCCGGGGCGGCGCCCGCTGGTCAGTTCGCGCCCGGCTGGACTGGTCAGGGAATGCCCGGCCCCGGCGGGCCGGGACCAGGCGGAGGATCGTTCCCGGCCGGGCAGGCTGGGCCCAGGCCGGCTGACGGCGCGGCCGGGAACTCGCGGCCACGGACGGTTCGCCAGGTCGAGGACGATCCCGACCGGGTACTGACGCCGACGACCATCTTCGCGCCGGGAAGCCTGGTGAACCCGCCCGATGACGGCGAAGGCGACCGGCGCGACTCCCGCTCCTTCGCCGGGCCGCCCGGTGCTCCCGGTTACCACGCGCCTCCGGGTTATCCGCCGTCCGACTACGGGGCGCCGCCCGGGTACGCGCCGTCACCCGGGCCGGGGGCCCCGGCCGGCGGAGCCGGGTACGGTGCGGCCGGGCTATCCGGCCCCCGGATACGGCACCCCTAGGTTCGACCACCCGTACCCGGGCGGCGACGCGCCGTTCATGGAGACTCCGGGCGGCCCGGCGCCACCAGGATTCCCTGGTCCCGCTGGCTACGGTGCTGCCAGTCACGGTGCTGCCAACAACCACGGTGCTGCCAACCACGGTGCTGCCAACCACGGTGCTGCCAACCACGGTGCTGCCAACCACGGTGTTGCCAACCACGGGGCGATGGCCGGCGAGCGGTTTTCCGGCCAGTCGGCCGCACCGCCGGGATACCCGCGCGATCCCGGCCAGCAGCCGCGCCCGGAGGCGCCCGGATGGTACGGCCCCGGCGAATTCCAGTCGCGGGGCACCGGGCGCGCGCCCGGCGGCCAGCCCTACCCGGCGCCGCCGGGCCCGGCGGCCCACCCCGGCCCCGGTGCCTTCCCCGGCCCGGCCGGGGCCCCACCGGGGCGCGGCTACCCCGGCCCGGCCGACTGGGCGTCTGACCACGGCCGTAACGCCTTCGCTGGTCAGGCGGGCCCCGGTCAGGCGGACTATCGCGGATACGCGGGACCCGGTGGGCCGCAGCGAGCCGGCGGCGCGGCGCCGTACGCGGAGTACCGGGTGTGGCAGCCGCAGAACGGGCCTGGCGACCATCCGGATGCGGATTACGGCGAGATGGTCAACGGCGGCGGCTACGCCTACGTTATCCGCGACGAAGATCCGGCCGCCTCCACGGCGAATCCCGCGCCGCCGCGGGCAGACGGCGTCCGTGCGATCACCTCCGGGACGGTCGGCCTCGGTCGCGGCGGCGCCGATGACGGCTCCACCGGGTGGCCGGCCGGCGCGGGCAGCCCACCGGAAACCGCTGCCGCGAACGACCTTTTCTCGCCGCCCGCGTCCGCCGGCACCGCCAGCCGGGCGGACCCCGGGCCCACCGAGGACGGCCCGGCTACGGGCGGCCGGACCAGGCCGCAGGTCGCGGCTGACCTGGACCCCGTTCTCGCTTACGGTCCGGATGACCCGGCTTACGGTCCGCCGGGACCCGACTGGTACCGGCAGCGGGCCGAGGAACTCGGCCCGCCCGGGCCGCCGGAGCCGGAGGCGGCTGAGGCGGCGGGCGAAGCCCGCGCCGTCCGCGGCCCGTTCGAGCCGCTCAGCCCGGTCGATCGGGAGGAGGCGCTCCGTGCGAACTACCAGCCGGCCGACGGCCAAGGACGTGTCTCCGAGGCCTCATTCGATGAGACCGGGTTCGATGAGGCTGGCACCGGCCAGCCGGACAGCGACCCCGAAATTTTCGAGATGCCGGTACCGGAGCTGCTGGACTTCGGGACGCCGACAGACCCGGAAGCGGGGACACTCGGCCAGATCAGGGATCTTTACCAGACCGCGGAGACGGTCAGCCAGGACAGCCTCGACCGGCATTTCGACCAGCTGCTCGAAAGGCAGCGCGAGCTGATCAGCGAGTACTTCAAGGAGTCACTCGACAGTGCCGGGGCAGCATCCGCAGCGGTGCCGACCGGCTCGGGGTCTGCGTTTGCCGCGTTCGGATTCGACTCGGCGGAAAGCCTGGCGGGCCTGCGCGACGAGTTGCGCGGTGCCTAGCGAGCGGCAACGATCGGCGTGAACGTTAACGGATGGCGCGAAGCCACGCTCCCGTTCGGACCAGGGACGGAAAACCGTCGGCTACGCGAGCGGACCGGCCGCACCCGTTTCGTTGTGCGCGGCGGCGCATCCCCGGTGCGGGTACCCCGTTCTCGGCGGGAATACCCGGTGAGGTAGCTTGATATCGAGATACTGTTGGTTGCGTAACGGCGAACCGGGTGCTTCGCGCCCTTCGCCCGGGAGCAGAGGCGCACCGAACTCCTGCGGCGCAAGCCAATCGCGGGCAACCACACAGCATGACACTGGGCGAGGAGGCTCAACCTACGATGACTGCGAACAGCTTCGACAGCCGCGCGACGCTTGAGGCGGGCGGCGCCCGGCAGGAGATCTACCGCGTTGCCGCGGTGCCGGGGAGCGAGACCCTCCCATACAGCCTGAAGGTGCTGCTTGAGAACCTGCTCCGCAACGAGGACGGGGTCAACGTCACCAAGGAGCACATCAACGCCCTGGCCAGCTGGGACCCGGCGGCGGAACCGGACACCGAGATCCAGTTCACCCCGGCCCGGGTGATCCTGCAGGACCTGACCGGTGTCCCGGCCGTCGTGGACCTCGCCGCGATGCGCGAGGCGATGCGGGACCTCGGCGGCGATCCCACCCGGATCAATCCGCTCATCCCGGCCGAACTGGTCATCGACCACTCCGTGGTGGCCGATATCTTCGGCACCCCGGACGCCTTTCAACGCAACGTAGAGCTGGAGTTCGAGCGTAACGCCGAGCGATTCCAGTTCCTGCGCTGGGGCCAGGACGCGTTCGCGGGTTTCCGCGTCGTCCCGCCCGGCACCGGCATCGTGCACCAGGTAAACATCGAGCACCTCGCCCGCGTGGTCTTCAGCGAAGAGGGCAGTGCGGGCGAGAACAGGACAGCGTACCCGGACACCTGCGTCGGCACCGACAGCCACACCACCATGGAGAACGGCCTCGGCATCCTCGGCTGGGGCGTCGGCGGCATCGAGGCGGAGGCCGCCATGCTCGGCCAGCCCATTTCCATGCTGATTCCGAAGGTCGTCGGCTTCCGCCTCACCGGCTCGCTCCCGCCCGCGACGACCGCCACCGACCTGGTCCTCACGATCACCGAGATGCTGCGCAAGCACGGCGTGGTCGGCAAGTTCGTCGAGTTCCACGGCGACGGCGTCGGACAGGTCCCGGTCGCCAACCGGGCGACGATCGGCAACATGTCGCCGGAGTTCGGCTCCACCTGCGCGATTTTCCCGATCGACGACGCGACGATCGAGTACCTGCGGCTGACCGGACGATCCGAGACCCAACTGGACCTGGTGGAGAAGTACGCCAGGGCCCAGGGCCTGTGGCATGACCCGGCCCGGCCGCTGCGCTTCTCCGAGGAGCTCATCCTCGACCTGTCCACCGTGGTCCCGTCCATCGCCGGACCCAAGCGCCCGCAGGATCGCATCGAGCTAGCCCACGCCAAGCCCGCGTTCCGCGACGCGCTGCCCGCCTACACCGGCGGCAGCGGGCTGAACGGCACCTTCCCGGCGTCCGACCCGGTTGAGAACGACGACACCCGCGCCACCCACGAGGTCAAGGTCACCCTCGAAGACGGCACGGAGACGACCCTCGACCACGGCCGCGTCGTGATCGCCGCGATCACGTCCTGCACGAACACCTCCAACCCGTACGTGATGATCGGCGCCGCGCTGCTGGCGAAGAAGGCCGTGGAGAAGGGCCTGGCCCGCAAGCCGTGGGTGAAGACGACCCTCGCCCCGGGCTCGAAGGTCGTCATGGACTACTACGAGCGGGCCGGCCTGATCCCGTACCTGGACAAGCTGGGCTTCAACCTTGTCGGCTACGGCTGCACCACCTGCATCGGCAACTCCGGCCCGCTGCCCCCGGCGATCAGCCAGGCGGTCAACGACAACGACCTCACGGTCGTCAGCGTCCTGTCCGGCAACCGCAACTTCGAGGGGCGGATTAACCCCGACGTCAAGATGAACTACCTGGCGTCCCCGCCGCTCGTCGTCGCCTACGCCCTGGCGGGCACGATGGACATCGACCTCGACCGCGAGCCGCTCGGCACCGACAGCGAGGGCAAGCCGGTGTTCCTGACCGACATCTGGCCGTCTCCCGACGAGGTCACCAGCGTGGTGACCGGCGCCGTCCGCGCCGAGATGTTCACCGCGGACTACGCCGACGTGTTCGCGGGCGACGACAACTGGCGCGGCCTCAGCGTCCCGGAAGGCGACACGTTCGAGTGGGCGGGGGACTCCACCTACGTCCGCCGCCCGCCCTACTTCGACGGCATGCCCGCCGAACCGTCACCGGTCACCGACATCCACGGCGCGAAGGTCCTGGCCAAGCTCGGCGACTCGGTCACCACCGACCACATCTCGCCGGCCGGCGCGATCAAGGCCACCGCCCCGGCGGGCCTGTACCTGACCGAGCACGGCATCGAGCGGACGGACTTCAACTCCTACGGGAGCCGACGCGGCAACCACGAGGTGATGATCCGCGGCACGTTCGCCAACATCCGGCTGCGCAACCAGCTCGCACCGGGCACCGAGGGCGGCGTCACGGTCAAGGACGGCAAGGAGATGTCGATCTACGACGCCTCCCGCGAGTACATCGCCGAAGGTACCCCGCTGATCGTCCTCGGCGGCAAGGAGTACGGCTCGGGCTCCTCCCGGGACTGGGCCGCGAAGGGAACCGCGCTGCTCGGCGTCCGTGCCGTCCTCGTCGAGTCGTTCGAGCGCATCCACCGCTCCAACCTCATCGGCATGGGGGTGCTCCCGCTCCAGTTCAAGCCGGGCGAGAGCGCCGACTCGCTCGGCCTCACCGGCAAGGAGACCTTCACCGTCGAGGGCATATCCAAGATCAACGAAGGCAGCATTCCGAACGAGGTCGTAGTGACCGCCGACGACAAGCGCTTCACCGCGACGGTGCGGATCGACACCCCCGGCGAAGCCGCCTACTACCGCCACGGCGGCATCATGCAGTACGTCCTGCGAAGCCTCCTCGCCGCCAGGTAGCGCAGCCCCCACCCCATGGCACCGACGCCGAAGGCGAGGCCGCAGACGCATCGGGCCTGGCGCTAGCCCCTGCCAGGCCCGACGCCGAAGCGAGCCCGACCCACAGCGTAAGCGGCAGCCCGACGCCGAAGGCGAGGTAATGCACTCCTGAGGCCTTGCGCGAGCCCCCGGATGACAGGCCGGAGGCCGTCAGTACTAAGGCGCTTTATTTTTCGCGGAGCCCCAGGCGAAGCCGGGGCCGATGGGAGATTCCCGCCGCCCTTCCGGAGGACGAGGCGGCGGGAATCTGCCCATCGAGTCCGGCTACCCCGTCTTTGGTCTTGATCTTGTCTTTGGTCTTGATCTTGTCTTTGGTCTTGATCTTGACTTTGGTCTTGGTCTTGGTCTTGGTCTTGACTTTGGTCTTGGTCTTGATCTCGTCTTTGGTCTTGACTTTGATCTTGACGTTGACTTTGGTCTTGACCTTACGGTTTGGACTTACCCCGTAGTTGGTCACGGTGTGGCCCACAACCGGACCACCTGCCAGTAGGCTCGGGGCATGGCTCACGACCACGACCATGACGTCGCCGACGATGACCTCTCCTATGAGGACATCGATATTAAGGACGCGCTCGGGCTGCCCGACACGCTCCCCCCGATCCGCCTGCTGCCGCTACCCGAGCTTGCCGCCCAGGCTCGCACCGCGCCGGTGGCTCGCCAACTCGCCGCGCTCGCCGAATGGGTGGGCAAGGAGGGCAGGGAAGTCGACGACGCCGGCGACCTGGCCGCGGACGGGCAGGCCGAAGTCGCGGCTGCCCTTGGCGTGGACGCCGATGAGCTTGCCTTCCTCTGGGAGTGCGCGCTCAGCGTGGAGTGGCTGGCCTTCGATGACGACGACGAGGACCGGGTCGTCCCGGGCGAGACCGCCGACGACTGGGCCTCCGGCGCCGATGAGCAGGTATTCGGCGCGTGGGCCCTGACGTTCTCGGCCGTCCTCGGCGAGACGCTTGAGTTCTACGGTCCCGACGTGGACGGCGAAGAAGACGAGGACGAGCAGGACTTCGACTTCGCCGGACAGGGGATGGCGATGGCCATCCTGCTCTTCCTCGCCCGCAGGGAAGGGCTCACGGTCGACGAGTTCGCCGAGGTGCTCTGGGAGAACGCGGCCGGCGGCCACGACGAAGACGACGAAGAGACGCACGAGGAGATCGCCGAGGCCCGCGCCGAGTGGGAAGAGGACTACGGGGACGCTGCCAGGCTGCTGCTCGACAAGCTCAAGGACGCGCTCGCGGTCACCGAGGACGACGAACTGGTCAGGCTCACCCCGCTCGCCCTGGCCGCCCTGCACGAGCAGCTCGTCGAGGCCGGGGTGGAGATCCCGCTGCTGCCGCAGACCGCGGCCGAGCTGTCGGGGGCCGAACTGCTCGCCATGGCGGGGGGCGTGACCGACACCGAGTTCGAGGCGGAGGCCGACGGGTGGACGGCGGCCCGTGGCACCGAGGCCGCCGCTCGTGAGCTGCTTGAGATCGCCGCCGGGGCCGAGCCGGGCGAGCGGATGCTCGCAGTGGCCGCCGTCACCAGGATCGGTGCCCCGGCCGAGGCTACCTGGCGCGACAACCTCGCGGTGCCGCAGGTCCGCGCCTACGCGAAGGTCGCGCTCGCGCAGCTGTCCGGCATCGACGCCGAGGACACCGGCCCGCTGGACCTCCCAGCGGAGCTTGAGATGACGCCGGAGGACCTCGCCTGGGTCGCCACCGACCTGCTCACCCTGGCCATCGACGAGGAGTTCCCCGACCCGGACTACCTCGCGATCAGCTTCCGGGAGGCCGTCCCCGCCGGCCGTGAGCAGATGCTGTTCGAGGGCATGGCCCGCGGCGCGCATCCAGACACGGTCGAGGTGCTCAACCACCTGGGTGAGCACCACCCGGACAAGCAGGTTGCCAAGGCGGCGAGGACCGCGGCGCACAAGGCCGCCTCACGCCGCGGTTGAAAGCCATGACGTCCGCGGGTAACGGGAGGCAAAGCCTCTCGTTACCCGCGGAGGGCTGTCGTTCGCGTCCCTGCCCGACAGAGTTCTCTTTGCCGACACCAGTATCCGGGTGTCCGCGGAACCGTTCCCGTACCCTGTCGGCTGAAGTGCTCCGAGTCCCCCGAGGAAGGTGCGCAATGACGACGTCTGCTGGGGCCGGGACCGGCCTGGCCGGGATCAATCATGTCGTGGTCCTGATGCTTGAGAACCGCTCGTTCGACCACTTGCTCGGCTACCTGTACGCGGACTCGGGCAACGTGTCGCCGTCGGGTCAGCCGTTCGAGGGGCTGACGGGAAACGAGTCGAACCCGGACGCCAACGGCGACCCGGTGAACGTCTACCAGATAACGCCGTCCACGCCGAACGCCTACTTTATGCCGGGCGCTGACCCCGGCGAAGGCTACCAGGCGACTAACGACCAGCTCTGGAGCTCAGACACCGCCCCGGCGTCCGGTACCCCGGCCACCATGCAGGGGTTCGTGAAGGACTTCGCGTACACGATCGGCTGGGAGACCACCGACAAGTGGACCATCGTACCGGGCACCACGGCCGACTGGATCATGGGCTGCTTTACCCCCCAGACGCTGCCCGTCCTGTCGGCGCTGGCCAAGGGCTATGCCGTCTGCGACCACTGGTTCGCCTCGGCGCCGACAGAGACGCTGCCCAACCGCGCGTTTGCCCTGGCGGGCACCAGCCAGGGGCACATGGACGACAAGACCAAGACATACACCTGCCCGTCCATCTTCGGCACGCTCACGAACGCGGGCGTGAGCTGGATGGTGTTCGGTTACGACGAGCAGCCGCTCACCAAGGCGGACTTCCCGGACATCACCAACGCCGACCCCTCGCACTTCGGCCTGTTCACGGACTTCCAGGCCGCCGCCGCGGCCGGCACGCTGCCCGCGTTCACGTTCCTCGAGCCGAGCTGGTCGTCCACGGGCAACAGCCAGCACCCCAACTACGACGTGGCACTCGGCGAGCAGCTCATCCACGACAGCTACGAGGCGCTGCGGTCGGGACCCGGCTGGGAGCAGACGCTGTTCGTGCTCACCTACGACGAGCACGGCGGCTGCTACGACCACGTGCCGCCGCCCTGGGGGGCGACCCCGCCGGACAACACCGCGGGCGAGTTCGGCTTCGGCTTCGACCGCTTCGGCGTCCGGGTCCCCACGCTGCTCATCTCGCCGCTGATCGCCCCGGGAACGGTCTACCGGGTGCCCGCCGGGTCGGTGCCGCTCGACCACACCTCCATCCTGAAGACGATCGAGCAGCGCTGGAACCTGCAGCCGCTCACCGCCCGCGACGCGGCCGCGCCCGGCTTCGGCGACGTCCTCACGCTGACGACCCCGCGCACCGACGACGTCCTGGCCGGCGTCATCGTCCCGGTCTCCGGCAGCGCCGGACCGTCCGCCGGGCAGGTCTCCCACCTAGCGGCGATCCGTGACGAACTCTTCGCCCGATACTCCCTGTCTCCTCGCCCCGCCGCTGACAACACTGCCGCTGACAGCACCGCCGCGACGGCCGATGGCGCCGGACCAGTGATTCAGGATCCCGACCTGCGCCCGCCCCCGGGGGCCGCTTCGCCCGCCGTCGGCGCCACCGCCCTGACCGTCCAGGACCCAGACCAGCGCCCGGATTCCTGATGTTGCCGCTCCGGTGACGTTACCGCCGGGAGCCCGCCGCCAACGAGGGCTCCCGGCGCTGAGGTCGAGTGCCGGGCCGGGCGGCGACGATACGCCGACGGTTCCCGGCGTGCGGTACACCGTGATCGAGAGCGTCGACGACGAGGTTGTCACGCCGTACACCAACGCGTTCCTCCCGGCCGCGACCAACGTCACCAACATCACCGTGCAGAGCCAGTGCGCCCTGGACGGCAGCGACCACCTGGAGATCGCCGCCGACCCCATCGCGCTTGCGGACATGCTCAACGCACTGGACCCGTCGGCCCCGGTGACCGTGCCCTGCCTGGTTGTCCTGGCGCTTACCGGCCCCATCGGCCCGGTACCGAGCATCTAACGGCCGCCCGGGCGCTGCCCGGTACCGGGCAGCGCCCGCCAGCAGACCCGTACCCGGGGACAAGGCCGCACCCGTCCGGGAAGACGATCGGCATTATCCCGAACGGGTCCGCGGCTCCGCCCGATCCCGGCAGTGACTCAGACGGCGGTGATGACGATGGCGCCGGCGTAACTGGCGCCGGGAGTGATGGCCGTCTCCTCGCCACCGACCGTCATCGTGACCCTTCTCCCGGGCCGCGCGGCGACGGCGGACGTCGCGTCGAGCGAGAGCGCGGTCAGGTACGAGGTACCGGTCACCGTCCACGTGCTGCCGTCGGCCAGGGATACGATCACGCCGTTGTTGACCGCTGCCTGCGGGGTGTTGGTGACCGCGCCGAGCTGCTGCCAGTTGGCCGACGTGATCGCGGCGACGCTGTGCTCGGCGAGGGTGGCGGTGATGACGCTGGCCAGCTGGCTGGCATTGAACCTCAGGACCAGGTTCAGGTCGCCGCGCATGCCGTTGTAGAAGTTTCCCGCCAGGCCGATGTCGCTGAAGGACAGTGCCGAGTCGGTGTCGTGCGCGATCGTCACGTCGAACGTCGTGTCCTTGGCGGGCTGGCCCTCCGGCTGCGTGTAGACGCCGGCGTTCTCCAGCATTAGCGGGCGGGGCCGTATCAGCGGTGGTGGGCGCGGGCCAGGGCGTCCACGATCGGCTTGGTGCCGCCGTGCGCGGTGTGTCCGCCGTCCACCGGGATCTCCGCGCCGGTGATGTACGAGGCAAGGTCGGACAGCAGAAAGACCACCATGTTGGCGACCTCGTCCGCGCGCCCCGCGCGGCCGAGCAGAGTCTGCTCGACGGTCGCCCGCAGGAACACCGGGTCCGCACCCGCCGATATCGGGGTGTCGATCGGGCCGGGGTGGACCGTGTTCACCCGGATGCCGCGCGGTGCCAGTTCGAGTGCGGCGACCTTCGACAGCCCGCGCTGGCCCCACTTTGAAACGGTGTAGGCGAGCGCGTGGTGGGCGTGCAGTCCGGCGATCGAGCCGATGTTGACGATGGAGGCGCCGCCGTGCTCCGGCATCAGCGGGACCAGCGTCCGCAGGCCGAGCATGGTGCCGGTCAGGTTGACGGCGATCACCCGGTCCCACCCGTCGACGTCCATGTCCATCAGCCGCCTGCGATAGGGGACGCCGGCGTTGTTGACCAGACCGTGGACGAGGTGGCCGGCCAGGTGCTCCGCGAGGTCGGCCCACGCGGACTCGCTCGACACGTCAAGGTGCCGGTACTCCATCGTCCCCGGCCCGAGCGCCGTCAGCCGCCGCGACAGGGCTTTGCCCTCGTCGTCGAGCAGGTCGGCGCCGATGACCCGCGCCCCGTCGCGGACGAGGATCTCCGCCTCGGCAGCACCCTGGCCGCGCGCGGCCCCGGTGACGACAATCGTCCGTCCGGCAAGTCCGTAATCCATCTCGTCCCCTCACGATCAGCGGGAATCGGCCAGCCGGAACAGAGCGCGGCTTGCTGAGCACGCTGCCGCGCCAAACCGCCGGGAGGCTAAGGGCCCAGTTCGGGCGCCCTGCCCCTCGGGCGTCCCGGTACCGCAGACAGTGGACATTTGGGCACCCTAATGTGCCTAAACGTCCATCATCCCTGACGATCGTCCGCCGTGTCCTCCTCGGCGGCGTGCATCGGGTCGTGCAGCAGGCCGCCAAGGACGCCGGCGCCCAAGGTCGCAAGCAAGCCGGGTGTGAACGCCCCGTCGATGAGAACGAACGCCATCCGGGCCGGCTGCGATGACCGGTTCTCCCAGCGGTGGTTAGTACCGCGCTGCACGACGACATCCCCGGCCCGCAGGGTCGTCTCCGCATCGTCGAGTACGAGGACGACCTCGCCGGACAGCACGATCGCGTAGTCCACGGACTGCGTGCGGTGCACGGGCGAGACGACGCCCGGCGGGAACTCGTTGATCCTGATCTTGGTTCCGCCCGGCGCCGGCGGCACGGCCAGCGGGCCGAGCGTCGGATCGGGCCAGCCCGGGTCGTGCGGGCCCGGGCCGGTCAGCCGTCGGCCGGCCGGTGCCGTGTTGTCCGGTGCTGTGTTGATCCGGTGCTGTGTTGATCGGTTCTGTATCGATCGGGGCCGGCGTCGCGTCCGTCGACCAGATCTCGTAGAAGAACGCTCCGTCCGGCGCGGTTCGCACGACGGGCACCGGCCCGTCGGCCGCGAAGATGGACACACCGCGGACATCATGGCCGGTCACGACCCTGCGGGGAATGGTGGGCACGGACTCCATGGAAGCATCCGGGCAGCACCTGGGTCATTCCCCCGGCGATCGCCTCTCCGAATGCCAGGTATGCGCGCGGCGAGCGCCGGTGCCGGTGCCGGTGGAAGCGGGCGGGACACCGGGAAGTCGGCCGCGACCGGGGACAGCGATGCGGCGGCCTCGGTCAGGGTGCGGCGCAGCCAGGCGTGCTCCGGCGTTGACGCCCGGTCGGGATGCCACCAGAGGGTCTCGATCAGCTCCACCCGCCCGAACGGCGGCTCGACCATCGCAAGCCCAAGCGGGACCGCGACCCGCAGGGCCAGCCGCTCGGGGATGACGGCGACGAGATCGGTCCGCGCGATGAGGAACGGAAGCTGAAGGAAGCCGACGGCCGTCACCTGGACCTGCCGCCGTACGCAAAGCTCGTCCATGACCCGGTCGGCGGGCGAGACGTGCGTGCGCCCGCCGTTGCGCACCGCGTGCGGCAGCACCGACAGGTCGGCCAGGGTGAGCCGCCCGTCCGCCAGGCGAGAGTTGCCTGGGTCGACCACGCACACGAACCGGTCGCGGAACAGCGGCGCCTGCGAGCCGGGAAAGCCGAATCCAAGCGGGCCGATCAGCGCGTCGCAGTTGCGCAGCCCGTGGTCCGACTCGTGCATGTCGTCGGGTATGGCGTCGAAGTCAAGCCGGATGCCCGGCGCGACCTCGGCCATCCGGCGCAGCAGCGGCTCGGCGAGCACGGTGACCGCGTAGTCGCTCGCGTTGATACGGAAGGCATGGCGGCTCGTCAAGGGGTCGAACCGCTGCCCGGTGTCGAGCGCGAGCTCCACGCACTGCATGGTCTGCTGCACGGACGGGACCAGGGCCTTCGCGAACGGGGTGAGCTCGTAGTCCCGTCCGACCCGGACGAGCAGTTCGTCCTGGTAGTGGCGGCGCAGCCGGGCGAGCGCGGTCGACATGGCCGGCTGGCTCTTGCCGATCTTCGCCCCGGCCTTCGTGACGTTGCCTTCCTCGAGAAGCGCGCGCAGCGCGACCATCAGGTTGAGGTCGGTCCCCCCAAGAGACATGCGCGCCGCCCTCCTTTGGTCGCCGCCCGCTAATCAAGCGGTAACAAGAGTATGGTCACAGAAAACTGCCGGGTGGTCACCCACATCGCCTGCGCAGGCGCCGACGGGGCGTGGCCGGGCGCCGGATCATGCTGCGGCGGGGAGAGGCGCGCGGATGCCAAGGAGGGGGAAGTTCAGGAAGAGGAAGGACCGCGGGTGGCCGAAGACCTGGACATTGACCTCAACCTGCTGCTCTCACTCGGCGCGCTCCTTGAGGACAGGAACCTGACCCGGGCCGGCGAGCGGATCGGGATGAGCCAGCCGGCCATGTCCGCCGCACTCGCCCGGCTGCGCCGTCACTTCGGCGATGAACTGCTCGAACGCGAGGGACGCGGCTACCAGCGGACGGTGTTCGGCGAGCAGTTGCTTCCCGCCGTCCGCGAGGCGCTGCGGCAGCTTGAGGCGACCATGCAGCGCTCCCCGCGCTTTGATCCGGCCGAATCCGACCGCGAGTTCTCCATCGCCGCCTCCGACTACGCCGTGTCGATTCTCGCCGACCCGCTGCTGCGCCTGGTCAACTGCGAGGCGCCGGCGATCCGGCTGAATATGCACCCGCTGCCCGCCGCCCTGCCGCACGCCCCGCACGTGCTGTCCACCGATGACCTGCTGATCGGGCCGGTCGGCTACGACTTCCCGGGCAGGCGGGTCGAACTGTTCCGCGACCGCTTCGTCTGCGTGGTGGACCCGGCTGCGACCGGGCTGGGCCGCGACACGGTGCTGAGCCTGGACGACCTCGTGCGGATGCCGCACGTCGCGCCCACATTCGCGCCCGGCTCGCACACCCCGGTGGACCGGGTGCTCGATGAGCTCGGCATCGCGCCGCCGACCCGGATAACCGTCGTCGGCTGGCTACCGGTGCCGTTCGTGCTGCCGGGGACCAACATGGTCGCGATCATGCCGGAGCGGATGGCGCGGCTCGCGACCAGCGCCGCGAAACTGGCCGTGCTCGAGCCGCCGTTCGGTCTGGTGGAACTGGTCGAGGCCGCCTACTGGCACCCGAGCCGGAGCGACGACCCGGCGGTCCGCTGGCTGCTGCGCACCATGCAGGAAGCCGCCCGCGAACTCTGAATCCGCTGGTTGATGTCGAGCGGCTGCGAGCGAAGACAAGCCCTGCGGCGGCGCTGGCTTCCGGTAGAGTTTGGTCGAAGTGTTGAGGACGGCTGTCATGTCTCCTCGCGCTCATGGCAGCCGATGCCGACACCATAGCTTCCGAAGAGGCATAACGACGATGCTGGACATAGAACTGATCAGGTCTGATCCCGAGTTCGTGCGGGCGGCTCTGAGCAAGCGCGTGGATGATGTTGACCTCGCGCCGATCCTGGAGGCCGACGCGCTCCGCCGCAAGCTGGTGAGCGAGGCCGACGGTGCTCAGGCCGAACGCAATCAGCAGTCCAAGGAGATCGGCAAGCTGCGGGCCGCCGGGGTGGACACGGCCGAGCAGCAGGCCCGGGTCGCCCGGCTCGGCGACCAGATCAACGCGACGAAGGCCAGCCTCGCCGAGGCCGAGGCCACGCTGCAACGCCTGCTGAGCGAACTGCCTAACCTGCCCGACGAGCGGTCGCCGGTCGGCGGCAAAGAGGTCAACCGGGTCGTGCGTACCTGGGGCACTCAGCCCGACCTCGGCGACAAGCCGCTGGACCACGTGGAACTGTGCACCCGGCTCGGGCTGATCGACTATCAGCGCGGCACCAAGCTCGGCGGCAGCGGCTACTGGATCTACACGGGGGTCGGCGCCGCGCTGGAGTGGGCGCTGCTCGACTTCTTCAACCGCGAGCACTACGCGGCCGGCTACACGTTCATGCTGCCGCCGCACATGCTGACGGAGGAGAACGGCTACGCCGCCGGGCAGTTCCCGAAGTTCTACGAGGACGTCTACCACATCGAGGCGGACCGCGACGAACGCAAGTCGTTCCTGCTGCCGACCGCGGAGACGGCGATACTGAACGTCTACCGGGACGAGATCCTGCCCGGGGACGCGCTGCCGATCAAGGCGTTCGCCTACACGCCGTGTTACCGGCGGGAGGCCGGGAGCTACCGCAGCGAGGAGCGGGGCACGATCCGCGGCCACCAGTTCAACAAGGTGGAGATGTTCCAGTTCACCGCGCCGGAGGACAGCGACCGCGCGCTCACGGAACTGATCGGGCGCGCCCAGGGGCTCGTGGAGAAGCTTGGCCTGCACTACCAGACCTCGCTGCTGGGCACGAAGGACACCAGCGCCAGCATGAAGCTCACCTATGACATCGAGGTATGGCTGCCGAGCCTCGGGATCTACAAGGAGGTCTCCTCCGCGTCGTGGGCGGGAGACTACCAGGCCCGGCGGGCGAACATCCGCTACCGGACCGGCCAGGGCAAGCCGACCGCCTTCATCCACACGCTGAACGCGTCTGGCCTGGCCACGAGCCTGCTGCTGCCCGCGATCGTCGAGCAGCACCAGCAGCCGGACGGGTCGGTCGTCGTGCCCGAGCCGCTGCGCGCCTGGGTCGGCACCGACGTGCTGCGGCCGAATAGCTTACCGGTGTCGTTCGCATGGGCCGGCGGGGCGACGGGCAGTTCCGCCGGCCAGCGTTTTAGCAGGTCGGTGCAGGTATCAGCCAGGCGATGGCTGGCATCGCAAACTAGTATTTCCCCATTCGCGGAGTCACTCTTAGTGTCCTGGCATGACCTCAGCACCCGTCGGGGCCGCGGCGTCGCCAGGCAGCGCACCCGGATACGCGCTCGGCGTCTTCCGGCATCTGGCGGCAGCCCGGTGCGGTGCCGAAGGCGCCGGGGGTAACACCGAGTTCACCGGCCTGCTGCGCGACGGACGGGTGCGCGACCTCTCCGGATTCGGCACGGTCAACGACCTTCTCCGGCACTGGGACGACGCGCAGCACCGCCTCGACGAGCTCGCGGCGGAACCGGACACGGGCGACTGGACCGACCTGGCGCGGCTCGACGTGCGCTGCCCGGTCCGGCCCGGCCAGATCCTGCAGGCCGGCGCGAACTACCGCAAGCACGTCATCGACATCGTGCTGGCCGAGCGCCGCGCCGACCGGTCGCGGACCGGGCATAACTCCGACGTCCCAGAAGCGGAGGTCCGCCGGTGGGCGCAGGACATGATGGACGAGCGAGCCAGGACCGGTGCCCCCTACGTCTTCGCCGGCCTCCGCAGCGCCCTGGCCGGCCCGTACGACGAGATTGTGCTGCCGGAACGGGGCGACAGGCACGACTGGGAGCTTGAGCTCGCCGCGGTCATCGGCAAGCGGGCCAGGTCCCTCACCCGTGAGAACGCCCTTGAGCACGTCGCCGGCGTACACGATCAGCAACGACATCACCACGCGCTCCCTGGTGTACCGCGATGACCTGAAGGCGATCGGCTCGGACTGGTTCGCGGCCAAGAACGCCCCCACCTTCCTGCCGACGGGGCCCTACCTGGTGCCCGCCAAGTTTGCGGGCGACCCGGCGAACCTCCGCGTGACGCTCAGGCACAACGGGATCGTCAGGCAGGACGAGTCGACCGCCGACATGCTCTTCGACCTGCCCGCGATCCTCGTCTACATCACGGCGGTAACCGAGCTTCAACCCGGAGACCTGGTGCTCACCGGCTCACCGGCGGGCAACGGCATGCACTGGGGCGTATTCCTGGCCGAGGGCGACCTCCTCGAGGGCGAGATCACCGGCCTTGGCGCGCAGCGGAACCCGTGTACCAGGAAGCGCCGATGACCGAGTCCCTGATCACCCACCTGCGCCACGTCGACCTGGCGATCCCCGACTACCAGCGCCAGCTCGGCTTCTACGCGGGCACCTGGGGCCTGACCACGGTCGCGAGCGACGCCGGCGTCGCCTTCCTCGCCGCCGAAGGCTCACCCGAGCGGTACGTCATCCGGCTGCGCCAGGACGCGGGCAAGCGGCTGGACCTGGTCTCGTTCGGCGCGGCGAGCAGCGAGGACGTGGACGCCCTGGCCGAACACCTGATCGCGCGGAACGTCGGGCTCGTCCAGGAGCCGGCCCGGCTGGCCACCGAGGGCGGCGGCTACGGCCTGCGGTTCTTCGACCTCGACGGCCGCACCGTCGAGGTGAGCGCAAACGTGGCGACCAGGCGGCACCGCAAGATAGCGGCGGGCGAGTCGGTCCCGGTGCGGCTGTCCCACGTGGTGCTTAACTCGACCGACCCCGACGCGACCGCCCGCTGGTACTCCGACGTGCTCGGCTTCCGGCTGTCCGACACCCTGGCCGGCCCGGAGCTGGGCACGGTCATGCACTTTATGCGCTGCAATCCCCGCCATCACTCGGTCGCCTTCGCGCGCGGCCCGCACGTCTCGCTGCATCACGTCTCGTTCGAGCTGCGCGGCGTCGACGAGTTCATGCGCGGCACGGGGCGCCTGCTGCGTTCGGGAACGCGGATGGTCTGGGGCCCTGGCCGTCACCTGGCCGGCGCCAACACGTTCTCCTACTTCCTCGACCCGCACCGCAACACGATCGAGTACACGACGGAACTCGCCGAGCTTGACGAGGATACCTGGCACCCGCACGTCTACGACATGCATGACCACGAGGTGCAAGACCAGTGGGGCACGGCGAACCCGATGAACGAACTGGTCGCCAAGGAGTCATTCAACGATCCCGACCCCGGCCTGTTCGAGGCTCCTCCGCTTTGAGCCCGCCGATGAAGACAATTCAAAGTCCCTATCCCGAACGGGTGCGGCTGACTGTCCGCACGCACCCGTGACCCGCCGTCCGGGGCAGGCCCCTGCCCCCGGGGTCTGCCCCGGACGGCCAGATTCCCGAGCCGACCACGAGGAACACGGACTCGTTCGGGATAACTCAACTTCATGCTGTGACTACGGTTACCTTTCGCGACAACAGTGTCGAAGGAGACATAGATGAGAGCTGTGCAGACGGGCGGCATCGCCGCCCTTGCCCTCGCCGCCGGCCTCGGCCTGTCGGCCTGCTCGTCGGGCTCGTCCAGCTCTTCGGGCACCCAGTCGTCGAGTGCCGTCGGCGCGTCAAGCACGAGTTCACCGGGCACGGGCGGTTCCGCAAGCGCGGGCGGCAAGTGCGGCACGATCCCGACCACGCTGCCCTCGGACCCGGACGGTGTGCTCGCCGCGCTTCCGTCGTCGCTGCGTACCCTGTACAACGGCTACCCGACCGGCGTGTACAAGTCCGCGTTCGCGAGCTGGAAGCCCGCGTCCGCGGCCAACAAGACCGTCGGATTCCTGCTTTCCGAGACCAACAACGGCTACCAGCTCGCGCTGCAGCAGATCCTGGCCGGCCTGCTCAAGTCCGCCGGGTACACCGTGGACCAGGTGACCTCCTCCGACGAGGTGACCGACCAGGTGGCCGACTTCAACCAGATGGTCGAGAAGAAGGTCGCCGCGATCGTCTACGAGCCGCTGTCCTCAAGTGCGTTCACGACCGCGGTGGGCAACGCGGCCAAGGCGGGCATCCCGTCGGTCTCCGTGCTGAACCCGGTGGACTCCGCCGACACGATCTCCGTCGGCGCCAACGACTGGCTCCAGGGCGCGCAGATGGCCGCGGCCGTCGCCGCCGACATCGGCGGCTCGGGCAAGGTCCTTGACGTGCACGGCATCTCCGGGGTGGCCATCGACACGGCCGCGTTCGCCGGCGCGAAGGCCGTCTTCGCCCAGTGCCAGGCAATCACCACCGACGACACGATCTACGACCAGTTCGCCGACTCGACGGCCAAGAGCGATGTGCAGACCTACCTGGAGACGCACCCGCAGAAGATCGCCGCGGTGATCACCTCCGGGGCGGGCGCCACCGGGGTGATGGAGGGCTTCCAGGCGGCGGGCAAGTCCATCCCCGAGATCGCCAACGACTCCATGGAAGACGGCGAGCTCGCCTACTGGGATCAGAACAAGTCGAGCTACCAGGGCGTGGGCATCACCGCGACGCCGCCGCAGATCGCCTCGTCGACCCTTGACGTCCTGCAGGCGCTGTTCGCGGGCAAGGGCGTGAAGGTCTCCGCCATCGTGCTGAACACTCCGCTGGTCACCGACGCCAACGTCGACCAGTGGTACACGTCCGGCATGACCACCTCGTCAACCGGGAACGCCGGCGGTCCGGCCAGCCTCAACGTCCTGCCGGCGTCCGAGCTGTCCGCCCTGCTCGGCTGACGGCCGGCCCTCGCCAGCGACAATGACGCAGCCTTCTCCCGGGGGAGCGACCCCGTTTATCCACCGCGCCGGTGAGCCGCCCTCGGTCCTGCTCCGGATCGAGGGCGTGACCAAGGCGTTCGGGCCCACGATCGCACTGCGCGGCTGCTCGCTTGAACTGCGCGCGGGAGAAGTGCACGCGATCATGGGCGAGAACGGCTCGGGCAAGTCCACCCTGGTCAAGATCCTCGCCGGGGTGCACCGGCCCGACCGCGGCCGGGTGCGGGTCGCGGCCGGGCCGGACCTGCCGGACGGGACTCGCGTGCTGCGGGCGGGGGCACCGCGCGACTCGATGACGGCGGGGATCTGCACGGTGTTCCAGGAGGTGCAGTGCGTGCCGGGCCAGCCGGTGCTCGACAACCTCTGGCTGGGGACGGACGGGATGCTGCGCCGCGCTCGCGGTGGCTCGTTTTCCGGCCGGCGCGAGCGCGGCCGGGCGATGCTGGCCGAGCTGCTCGGCGACTGCCCGGATGCGCTCTTGTCGGCCCCGGCCGGATCGCTGTCGCTGAGCGAGCGGCAGGCCGTCGCCGTCGGCCGGGCGCTGCTGCGGGCACCGCGGGTGCTCGTACTCGACGAGGCCACCTCGGCGCTCGACGTGGCCACCAGGGACCGGCTGCTGGCAGCCGTCCGGCGGCTTACCGCGGCCGGCCGCGCGGTCCTGTTCATCTCGCACCGCATGGACGAGGTGACCGAGATAGCCGACCGGGTCACCGTGCTCCGTTCCGGCGAGTCCGTCGCCACCCTGGACCGCGCGGAAGCGGCACCCGGCCGTCTGGTCGCGCTGATGACCGGCGGGGCGCACCTCGTCCAGCCGGAGGCCTACCCGAACGTACAAATAGCGGTGGACGGGTCCCCGCCGGACCCCGGGCCAGCTGGCACAGTGCGGACTAACACAGTGCCCGCTAACCCGGTACCGGGGGCCGGTCCGGGACCGGCGGTGACTCCCGGGGGCGGGATCGTCCTGACCGCCGGCGGTCTCGCGCTGCGCGCGGGGGAGATCATCGGCCTGGCCGGCCTGGAGGGGCAGGGACAGGACGAGTACCTGCGGGCGCTGCGGTTCGCGGCCGGCCCGGACCGGACACCAGTCAAGATCGCCTACGTGGCCAGGGACCGGCGCGCGGAGTCGATCTTCCCGCCGCTCTCCATCAGGGAGAACTTCACCGCCGCGACGCTGTCGAAGGACGCGCGCGGCGGGCTGATCTCGGCGCGCCGCGCGTCGGCGAGGTTCGCCGCGTACTCCGCCCGGCTGAAGATCAGGCTCGGCCGCGACCATGACCCGATCACCACGCTGTCCGGGGGCAACCAGCAGAAGGTGGTCATCGCCCGGGCCCTGGCGTCAGATCCCCGCGTGCTCCTGCTCAACGACCCGACCCGGGGCGTCGATATCGGTGCCAAACGGGACATCTACCTGCTGCTCCGGGAACTAGCCGCTTCCGGCCTGGCCATCGTCATGCTCTCCACCGAGGTCGACGAGCACATTGAACTCATGGACCGGGTCCTGGTCTTCCGTGACGGCGGGCCAGCGGCCGTACTGAGTCGCGCTGGTTTGAGTGGCGCTGGTTTGAGTGGCGCTGGTTTGAGTGGCACCGCGTCGTCGGGTGACGGGCTGACCCGCACCGGGCTCGTCGCCGAGTTCTTCGGTCCCGCCGAGGAGTTCGGTGACGGCCAGCCTTCCGGCTCTCCCGCGCGAAGCCTCTCGCCCCAGAGCGCCGGCGCAAACGGCCTGCCGGCCAGCGGGCCCGCCGCTGGCGTGGGGACCGCGCGGTCCGCGCGGCGCGGCAGGCGCCGCGACCGGGCCTGGGAACTGCCCGCCGCCCTCGCGGTGGCCCTGCTGATCGCGAACTTCATCGCACAGCACTCGCTGCTGTCCTGGTCGGCGTGGCCGGTGACCTTCGCCGAACTCGCCAGCCCGGCGCTGCTCGCGATGGCGTCCGCACCCGCGATCCTGGGCGGCGGCATCGACATCTCCGTCGCCCCGCTGTTCACCCTGGTCTCCGTCGTGATCGAGGTCATGCTGCTCCGCCGCGGCATCACCAGCGCGTTTATCGTCATCCCGGTCGCCGTCGCGACGGGGGCGCTGGTCGGTGCGGTCAACGGGGTCCTGGTCAACTACGGCCGGTTCCAGGCCGTGGTCGCGACCCTCTGCGTGAACTTCATCCTGTCCGGGTTCGCGCTGGGCTACGCGCCCGCTCCGGTCTCCGGCACGACGGGGTGGCTTACCTCGCTCGGTGCCACGTGGGGCGGCGTCCCCGGCGGGCTGATTCTCATCGCGGTACCGCTGCTGGCCTGGTGGGGACTGAGCCGGACCCCGTTCGTCAAGACGCTCCTGGCGGTCGGCGGCAGCGAGACCACCGCCTATACCGCCGGCGTGAACGTGGCCGCGGTGCGCACCCTCGCCTACACCGTCGGCGGCGCGATCGCCGGCCTGGCGGGCGTCGCGATCGTGGCGCAGCTGCACCAGGCCGAGGCCGACGCCGGCTTCGTCACCCCGTTCATCCTGCTCGCGCTCGCCGCCGTCGCCCTCGGCGGGAACTCGATGACCGGCGGACGCGGCAGCCTGCTCGGCGCGCTGCTCGGCGCGGCCGTCATCTTCCTCATCGAGAACCTGCTAGGCGCGCTCGGCCTGTCGTCCTTCTGGTCGCAGGCCATCTACGGCGCGACGCTCATCGCGGCCGTCGTGTTCGCCGCCTTGACCATGACGCGCACCCGCCCACCAGGTTCGGATAACAGCAACAAGCGCGGTAGCGCAAGCCGGGCTGCCGTGAGCGCCGACGACCCCGCGGGCTCTGGCGGCCCCGAGGGCACGGGGGCCGGGAAATGACGAGCATGGCACCGTCGCAGGCGGCCCCGGGCGGGGACGACGCCCCGGGAAGGGCGGTACTCAACGCGGGCCGGCGGATCGCCGCGGTGCAGCGCCGGGTCCCCGTGCTCCAGGTCCTCGTGCTGATCGCCCTGGTGCTCTACGTCGGGGCCAAGGACGGCGACTACACCTGGGGCGACCTGTGGGCGCCGATCCTGCTGCAGGCCTCCTTCCTCGGCATCGCCGCGGCCGGGCAGACCCTGGCGATCCTGGTCGGCGGCCTCGACTTCTCGATCGCGGCCTACATCGTCGCGGGCAACCTGCTCACCACCCACCTCACCGGGCTTGAGCACTGGAACTTCGCGGTCTGTGCGCTGATCGTCCTCGCCGTCTGCCTGGCCGGCGGCGGCCTTTCCGGCTGGCTCTGCCACCGGTTTGGCCTTGAGCCGCTCGTGGTCACGCTCGGGATGAGCTCGGTCGTGGTCGGCGCGCTGCTCGGCACCGACAGCACTCTGGTCAACGGGGCGGGTCCGGGCTGGCTGCAGTCGTTCACCGCCCAGTCGTCCAGGACCTTCGGCCTCCCGCTGCCGCCGGTCATCACCGCCTGGATCGCCCTGGCCGTCGTCATCAGCGTGGTCCTGGCCAAGACACCGCTCGGCCGGCGGCTGTACCTGGCCGGCTCAGGTCCCCGCGCCGCCCAGATCGCGGGGATCTCCACCGGGCGCGTCTGGACCGGCGTCTACGCGGCGAGCGCGGTGCTGGCCGGCCTCGCCGGGGTGCTGCTCGCCGGGTTCAGCACCGGAGGCGACACCAACATCGGCAACAACTACCTTTTCCCCGGCCTGGCCGCGGTGATCGTCGGCGGCACGATGATGGGCGGCCGGGGCGACTACCTGCGCACCTGCCTCGGTGCGCTCATCATCACGGCGCTGAACTTCGTGATCTCGGTGATGAACGTCAACGCCGCGGCGGCGCAGGTTGTCTTCGGGGTGCTGATCCTCGCCACGGTTGCCCTTTACGGCCGGGAGAGGAGGCTGCGTGACCGCGTGTAACCCGGACCCGTTCGGACCGGTCAGGAAGCTCAGCCACGGATATTTCATGATTCGCGGTTCGCGACCCGGCGCTTGAGAACAGGACACGAGGACTGCCCGATGAGAATGCACCATGCCGGGATCAGCGTTCCGGACCTGGACCGCTCGCTGGTCTGGTACTGCGCGGCGCTCGGCTTGCGCCCGGGTTACCAGTTTGAGGTCCCGCCGCTCAAGCTGCGCGGCGGGTTCGCGCTCGGCGACGGCGACACCGGCGTAGAGCTGATCGAGCTGGCCGGATCCGTCCCGGGCGTGCCCAAGGCCGACCCGCCCGCGGCCAACGCGGTCCAGGGGTTCAACCACGTGTGCTTCCGGGTCAGCGATCTCGACGCCGCCTACGCCCGGCTCCTTGAGCACGGGGCAGGCGCGGTCTGGGATCCGCGCGACTCCCCGGAGCCGGGCATGCGGATGGCCTTCGTCACCGACCCGGACGGCAACCTCATCGAACTGGTCGCGCCGGCCCCGCCGACGGATGCCGCGTGACCGCATCGCCGGCCGGGCAGTTCCTGCGGGCAGGCGAAGCCGGATTCGCGGACGCCGCGGTCAGCCGGATCTTCAACCAGCGCAGGCCGGCCGCAGGCCCGCCGCGGTGCTCCGCGCAGCCGATGCCGCCGACGTGGCGGCCGGGGTGCGCCTCGCGGCGGCGGAAGGGCTGCGGGTCGCCGTCCGGGCGGGCGGGCACAGCTGGGCGGCCTGGTCCCTGCGCGACGACACCCTGCTCATCGACCTCGCGGCGTTCACCGGCATGGATTACGACGAGAAGACCGGGATCGTTACCGTCGGACCGGCGGTGCGCGGCGGTCTCGACCTCGATCCGTTCCTGGCCGGCCACGGGCGGTTCTTCGCCGGCGGGCACTGCCCGACCGTCGGGATCGGCGGGTTCCTGCTCCAGGGCGGGATGGGCTGGAACTGCCGGGGCTGGGGCTGGGCGGCCGAGTCGATCGAATCGGTCCGGGTGGTGACCGCGTCCGGCGACATCGTCTGGTGCGATGAAACCTCGAACTCCGACCTGTTCTGGGCGGCCCGCGGTTCCGGTCCCGGGTTCTTCGGCGTGGTGACCGCGTTCCGGCTGCGAACCAGGCCGCGGTACCGCGAGCTCACCCGGTCCACGTACGTGTACCCGCCGTCGATGGCGGCCGAGGTCCTGCACTGGCTGCACGCCGCGCGGCACGACGTGCCGCCGTCGGTCGAGCTGGTGGCGGTGGCCATGACCCCCCCTCGCCGCGACGGGGTACCGGCCGGGCCCGGCCCGGCGCTGGTGGTGGACGGGGTCAGCTTCGACGGCGGGCCGTCGTCGCTGCGCGCGCTTGACACCTGCCCGGTCGCGGGCAACGCCCTGGTCAGCATGATCGCTCAGCCCGTGACGATGGGAGAACTGCGCGCGGAGCAGCTGCGCGCCAACCCGGAGGGGCACCGCTACTTCGCCGACAACGCCTACCTCACCGGGCCGCGCGAGGAGCTGATCGCCGCGATGACACCCGCGTTCACCGGCCTGCCGACGAAGAAGTCGTTCTCGCTCTGGTTCGATCTCGCGCACCTGCCCGCGCGCCCGGTGTCGGAGACCGGGCTCACTGACATGGCGCTGTCCGTGCAGAGCGACATCTACTTCGCCGCCTACGTTGTCGGCGAGTCGCCCGCCCAGGACGGTTCTTGCCGGTCATGGGTCGATGACACCATGCGCCGGCTCACCCCGTTCTCGGTCGGCTGCTATCTGGGGGACAGTGACTTCACCGTGCGGCCGGACCGGTTCATGAGCGACGCCGCCTGGGACCAGTTCCGCCGGATCCGCGCGGACCGTGACCCGGACGGGCTGTTCCCCGGCTACGACTGCCCCGATCCGACCCGGCTGAACGCGCCCGCCGCCGCGACCGGCCCGGGCACCATGACGGGGGAACAAGAAGACGGGAGCGCGCCGTGACCGTGTCGTCGGTGCTGGTTGTCGGCGGCGGGATAACCGGCAGCGTGCTGGCTCTCGCACTCGCGCGGCGCGGGGTCAGTGTGGAGCTGGCCGAAGTCAGCCCGCTGTGGCACGGTGTCGGCCACGGGATCACCGTGCACGGCAACCTGCTCGCGGCGCTGGACAAGGTGGGCGTGCTCGGTGAGGTTCTCGACCGGGGCGTGCCGTTCAACCGGCTGCGGATGCGGCAGGCCGACGGAACGCTGATCGCCGAGGTGCCCACCCCGCACACCGGTGGCCCCGCACTGCCCTCGACGCTCGGCGCGCTCCGCTCGGACCTGCAGGCGGTGCTGTGCGACCACGTGTACGCGGCGGGCGTCACCGTCCGGCTCGGCCTGAGCGTCCGTGCGATCGGCCAGGACGCACGGCGGGCGTACGCGGAATTCACCGACGGCAGCACCGGCGGCTACGACCTGGTCGTCGGCGCGGACGGCGTCAGGTCCACGGTCCGGGCCATGCTCGGCATCACCACCACGCCGCAGCGGAGCGGCATGTCTATCTGGCGGGTCGTCGCCGGCCGGCCACCGGAGGTGGACTGCGCCGAGTTGTACTACGGCGGCCCCAGGTACAAGGCCGGGTACAGCCCGATATCGGCGGATCAGTGCTACGCCTACGTCTTGGACACCGACGGGGTGCAGCGTGACTTCGGCGCCGGCCCGGCCTGGCAGCTGATGTACGAGCGGTCGCAGGGGTACGGCGGCACGTGGGGGAAGATCCGCGAAAC
Source organism: uncultured Actinomycetota bacterium (assembly GCA_963785645.1). Classification (GTDB taxonomy): domain Bacteria; phylum Actinomycetota; class Actinomycetes; order Streptosporangiales; family Streptosporangiaceae; genus Trebonia. The sequence goes on along the minus strand of CAWAWG010000005.1, from coordinate 78,857 downwards.
CATCGGCGCGGACTCCAGCGTCTCGCACACCAGGATCGAGTGGCTGCTGGTAAACGACCCGTGGTACCGGGGCCGGGCGATCGTGATCGGCGATGCCGCGCACGCCTGCCCGCCGCTGATCGCCCAGGGCGCGGCCATGTGCGCCGAGGACGCCGTGGTACTCGCCGAACTCGTCACCGGGAGCCTCCCGGTTGAGCAGGCGCTGCCGGCCTTCATGGCCCGGCGGATGCCGCGGGTCGAGATTGTCGTCCGCAACTCGATACAGCTCGTCCGCTGGGAGCGGGGCCTTGAGCCGCATACGGAGGCAGACGTCGCCAGGACCATGAATTCCACCCTCGGCTTCATCGCCGCCGCGGAGGCCTGATGGCGACCCGGCCGGTGAACCCCGGCCGCCTGGTGAACCCCGGCAACCCGGTAAAAACGGCCAAGCCGGTGGTCGACACCCACGGTCACCTGCTCGTCCCCGAGGCGGGTGCCCTCGCGGACGGGCACCCGCGCGAGGCCGCCGACGCGGCGGCCGAGCTGGCCTCGTTCAGCGCGGAGTCCGCCGCGGTCAACCACGCGCAGCTCAGGCGGGTACGGCCGCAGCTCACCTCGGTCGAGCGGCGCCTCGCGGACCTCGACGCCATCGGGGTGGACGTGCAGGTCGTGGGCCCGATGCCGATGCACCGGTACTGGGCCGAGCCGGAGCTGGCCGGCAAGCTGACTTCCGTGACCAACGAGGCCGTCGCCGCGCACTGCGCGCAAGGAGCGGGCCGGCTCTACGGGCTTGGCACGCTCCCGCTTCAGCACCCGGAGCTGGCGGTGCGCGAACTGGAGCGCGCCGTCACCGAACTCGGACTCAGCGGCGTCAGCGTCGCGACCAGCGTGGACGGCCGCGAGCTGGCCGACCCGGTGTTCGAACCGGTGTGGGAGGCGGCCGCCGGACTCGGTGCCGTGGTCTTCATCCACCCCTGGGGCTGCAGCCTCGGCGCCCGGCTGGGCGCGTATTTCCTCGGCAACACCTTCGGTCAGCCGGCCGAAACCGCACTCGCCCTGTCCCACCTGATCTTCGCGGGCACCCTGGACCGGCACCCCGGGCTGAAGCTGCTCGCCGCGCACGGCGGCGGGTTCCTGCCGACTTACATCGGCCGCTCGGACCAGGCGTGGTCGCAGCGGCCCGATGCCCGCGGCTGCGCGGCCCCGCCCAGCTCCTACCTGCGCCGGATCTGGTACGACGCCCTCGTCTACACCCCGCAGGCCCTGCGCCACCTCGTGGAGGTGGTCGGTTCCGACAAGGTGGTACTCGGCACCGACTACCCCTTCGACATGGGCGTCACCGACCCCGTCGAGCGGGCCGCCGCGGCCGGCCTGCCCGCCGCGGACCTCACCGCGATCTTGAGCGGCAACGCCGCGGCCCTCTTCGGCCTCACCACCGCCGGGTACCGCAGCTGACCCACCCGGACCGGCGCGCGGTCCGGGTGCGGACCCGGGAGCCGCTTTCGGCCGCCGGGCCGAGACGTGATAGGGAGTACCTGGCGGCAAGCGTGAAGGGACGTGACGTGATGCGTGCGATCGTGGTGAATGAGCTTGGCGGGCCGGAGGTAATGGTTCCCGGGGAACAGCCCGACCCCGTCGCCGGCCCCGGCCAGGTCGTCGTCCAGGTCGCGGCGGCCGGGGTGAACTTCATCGACATCTACCGGCGTTCCGGCGTCTACAAGCAGCCGGTGCCGTACATCCCGGGCAGCGAAGGCGCGGGCACGGTCGTCGCGGTGGGCGACGGCGTCCACGAGTTCTCGGCCGGCGACCGGGTCGCGTGGTACGAGGGTCCTGGCAGCTATGCGGAGCGCGTGGCGCTGGCCGCCAAGGAGGCGGTCCCGGTGCCCGTGGGCGTCGACCTGAGGACCGCGGCGGCCGTCATGCTCCAGGGGCTGACCGCGCACTACCTGTGCCGCAGCACGTTCCCGGTTACCGAGGGGACCATCGCGGTCGTGCACGCCGCCGCGGGCGGGGTCGGACTGCTGCTCACCCAGATGATCAAGGACCTCGGCGGCACCGTTGTCGCCACGACATCTTCCGCGCCGAAGTCCGTGCTGGCCCGGCAGGCCGGCGCCGACTTCGTGACCAGCTACGAGGAGTTTCCCGCCGTCGTCGACGAGGTGACCGGCGGCCGGGGCGCCGACGTGGTCTTCGACGGCGTCGGCAAGGCCACCTTCGACGCCAGCCTGTCGGCGCTCCGCCCGCGCGGCATGATGGTCCTGTTCGGCGGGTCGAGCGGCCAGGTGCCACCGTTCGACCTGCAGCGGCTCAACAGCGGCGGCTCTCTGTACGTCACCCGCCCCAAGCTCGCCGAGTACGTCACGGACCGGACGGAGCTGATGTGGCGGGCGGGCGACATCTTCGAGGGGATCGTCAAGTCCGCCTTGCACGTCCGCGTCGGCGCGGAATACCCCCTGGCGGACGCCGCGCGCGCCCACGAGGACCTGGCCGGCCGCCGCACCACCGGCAAACTGGTCCTCGTCCCGTAGCCCGGTCCCCGCCCCGCGGCGGCCTCCCCGAACAACCCCCGAGATTATCCCGAACGACCGCGGCTGACTGCGGTCGTTCAAGCACACGCCTAACCGCCGTCCGGCGCTTAGTCGTTGCTAACAGCAAGAGACGAAAGGCTGGCTGCTCGGCTGCCGGCCAGCCGGGCGAATGGATGTGCGTTTGGCGTGGCTAGGGCGCAATGCCAGGAAGTTCTGGGGTTGGTTCGGTGGCCTGCTCACGGGCGTCCCGGGGCGCGCTCTCCGGTTGCCGGCGGCATAGGGCCAGTACTGACGGGTAGATGCCCGTTTTGATATGATTTTTCGAACACGAAATGGCCCTATGCCCGCCGGCGCCGCTGCCGGCGCCCTGACCGGGAAGGGCGAGCTTCATCACCAGTCACAGCGGTTTTCTGAGTTCCTGATATTGGGCTATGGCGACGCCAAGCGCGCATCCATGTTCGGCGACGTGCGCTACCTGACGGATAACAGCAAGAAGCGCGAAGCGCCTGGCTGTCCGGATATCAGATTGGGAAATTATTCCCGCCGGTGCCGTGAAAAGGCTCGCACGGCGTTTACGGCAGTGAACGCTGGAGAGCAGGCCGGATTCGTTCGGGATATTTATCGTGGTTTATGCCGTTCACCGGAGCTGAGTAGACCGGCGCGGGGAAACCGCGGACAGCTGGGGAACGGCACTGAGCTGCGAGAACTGTGACGTTAACCGACACGTGTGTCGGTTAACTCACCATGCCCGCGAGACCGGCAGGGATGACCGCCACTAGTATCGGGTAATCCATCGGGGAAAGCCGCATGAGGGAGCCGCCGTGACCTTGCTTGAGCGCATTAACGGCCCGCAGGACCTCAAGGACCTCACTCAGGAGCAGTTGAGCCTCCTGGCCGCCGAGATCCGTGACGTCCTGGTGGAGACGGTAACGAGGACCAGCGGGCACCTGGGCCCGAACCTCGGCGTGGTGGAGCTGACCATCGCGCTGCACCGGGTGTTCGACTCGCCCAAGGACAAGCTCGTCTTCGACACCGGGCACCAGTCGTATGTGCACAAGCTGCTCACCGGCCGGCACCGCGAGTTCCACACGCTGCGGCAGTCCGGCGGCCTCTCGGGCTACCCGAGCAGGGACGAGTCCGAGCACGACCTGGTGGAGAACAGCCATGCCTCCACGTCGCTGTCCTACGCGGACGGCCTGGCCAAGGCGTACAAGCTGCGCGGCGAGCACGGCCGCACGGTCGTCGCGGTGATCGGTGACGGCGCGCTGACCGGGGGCATGGCCTGGGAAGCGCTGAACAACATCGCCGTCGCCCGGGACTCGCGGCTGGTCATCGTCGTCAACGACAACGGCCGTTCCTACCAGCCGACGATCGGCGGCCTCGCCAGTCACCTGTCCGCCATCAGGGTCAGCCAGCGCTACGAGCAGGTCCTCGACCTCATCAAGACCACGGTCACGGCCGCGCCGATCGTGGGCAGCCCGCTGTTCGGCGCCCTGCACGGTGCGAAGAAGGGGCTGAAGGACTTCCTCCAGCCCCAGGTGCTCTTCGAGGACCTCGGCATCAAGTACATCGGGCCGATCGACGGCCACGACGAGGAGATGACCGAGGACGCCCTGCGCCAGGCCAACGAGTACGGCGGCCCGGTGCTCGTCCACGTCATCACGCGCAAGGGCTTCGGCTACGCCCTCGCTGAGCAGAACGAGGAGGACTGCCTCCACCAGGTGCCGGGCACCCCGGCCAAGCCGGTCACGCCCACGATGTCGTGGACCGATGTCTTCGCGCAGGAAATGGTCGCCATCGGCGGCCGCCGGCCTGACGTCGTCGGCATTACCGCCGCGATGCTGCACCCGGTGGGCCTGGCCCCGTTCAAGAAGGCGTACCCGGACCGCGTCTACGACGCCGGCATCGCCGAGCAGCACGCGATGACGATGGCCGCCGGCCTGGCGATGGCGGGCCTGCACCCGGTCGTGTCGATCTACGCCACGTTCCTGAACCGTGCGTTCGACCAGCTGCTGATGGATGTCGCGCTGCACCGGCTCCCGGTCACGGTGACGCTTGACCGGGCCGGGGTCACCGGCCCGGACGGCGCGTCCCACAACGGCATGTGGGACGGGCTCGATCCTCCAGGTGGTGCCCGGGCTCAAGGTCGCGGCGCCGCGCGACGGCAGCCGGGTCGCGGAACTGCTCAACGAGGCCGTCAGCGTCGCCGACGGCCCCACCGTCGTCCGTTACCCGAAGGGCACCGTGGGGGCCGAGGCCGAGGCGGTCGGCCAGATCGGCCAGATGGACGTCCTGGCCACACCCGCCGAGGGCATGGGCCGCGACGTGCTCCTGCTGGGCGCCGGCCCGATGTCCGTTACCTGCGTCGAGGTCGCGCAGCGCCTGGCCGGCCACGGCATCGGCGTGACGGTCGTGGACCCGCGCTGGGTCAAGCCGGTCGACGAGGCCATCGTCGAAGCCGCCCGCCAGCACCGCCTGGTGGCCACCGTCGAGGACAACGGCCGGGTCGGCGGGTTCGGCGACGCGGTGGCGCGGCTGCTGCGCGACCACGACGTTGACGTCCCGGTCAAGACCTTCGGTCTCGCGCAGGAGTTCCTCACCCACGCCGCGCGCGGCGAGATACTCGAAGCGGCGGGGCTGACCCCGCAGCACCTCGCGCGCCAGCTCACCGAGGCGGTCGCCCGCCGTACCCGGGAGGGGGCACCGGCAGGCGAAGGGCCGTCAGGCGGCGGGAATGTCGCCCCGGACACAGTGGCGGAACATACATCGACGCGGGAGCGCCTGTCCGAGTAACTTTACGAGCATGCAGTCGTCTTCCGGGGACTCGATCCCGCATGCGCGCCGGTTGAAAGTCGCCGTTGTCGGGTCGGGCCCGGCCGGCCTTTACACCGCCGAGGCGCTGGTCAAGCAGGCAGCCCTGCTGCCAGATCCCGTCACCGTCAGCGTGGACGTGCTTGACCGGCTTCCGACGCCGTACGGCCTGGTCCGCTACGGCGTGGCCCCCGACCATAAGTCGATCAAGTCCGTCGCGAACTACCTGCGCCGTGTCCTTGAGTCGCCCGGCGTCACGTTCGTCGGCGGCGTGCACTTCGGCACCGACGTCACCAGGGAAGACCTGCTCGCCGCCTACGACGCCGTCGTGTACGCCACCGGGGCCATGCGCGACCGCCGCCTCGGCATCCCCGGCGAGGACCTGGCCGGCAGCCGCGCGGCGACCGACTTCGTCAACTGGTACTGCGGTCACCCCGACGTGGACCCGGGCGCGTTCACCCTCGACGCCGAGTCGGTCGCGGTCATCGGGGTCGGCAACGTGGCGGTGGACGTGGCCCGCATCCTGGCCAGGGACCCGGCCGAGCTTGAGCACACCGACATTCCCGAGCCGGTGATGGAGGCGCTGCGCGCGTCCAAGGTCCGCGAGGTGCATGTCATCGGCCGCCGTGGTCCGGCCCACGCCAAGTTCACCACCAAGGAACTGCGCGAGCTCGGCGAGCTGCCCGGGGTGCAGGTGTCCACCGACCCGGCCGAGCTCGACCTGGCCGACGGCTTCGACCGCTCGGGCGAGTCCACCGCACTCGCCACGTCCGATCGCCGGGTGCGCGGCAACCTGGTCGCCATGACCGGCTGGAGCGGCGACCCGGACGGCGCGGGACGGAAGCTGCGAGTGCGTTTCTGGCTGCGCCCGACGGAGATTCAAGAATCGGACTCCGCCTCGGTGGCGGGCCTGCGCCTGGAACGGACGCGTCTTTCCGAGAGCGGGGCGTTCGAGGGAACGGGCGAGTTCGAGACCCTTGACACGCAGCTGGTCCTGCGCAGCGTGGGCTACCAGTCCGTCCCGCTGTCCGGTGTCCCGTTCGACCCGCGGACGTACACGGTACCGAACGCGGCGGGCCGGGTCCTGTCCGACTCCGGTGAGCCGCTCCCCGGTGAGTACGTCGCCGGCTGGCTCAAGCGCGGCCCGACCGGCGTGATCGGCACCAACAAGGCCGACGCGGCGGAGACCGTCCAGGCGCTGCTGGCGGACCTCGCGGGCGGCCCGGACGTTGGGGAGGGAAAGCTGACCCGGCCGGGCCTGCTCCGCCGCCCGGACGGCGAAGAAGTGCCCGAGCCCGAGGAACCGGCGGGCGGGGCCGTCGCCCGCTCCGAACTGGCGCCGGTGCTAGCGACGCGCGGCTTGGCGCCGGTCTCCTACGCTGACTGGCTCCGCATCTCCGCGGCCGAAGAGGACCTGGCCGCTTCCCTCGGCCGAGGCGACCGGGTCAAGCTCCCGCAGCCGGGACGCGATCTGGTCCGCCTCACGCAGGGATCGCCCGGTAGCGGCGGGCGGCCCGGCCGCACCGCCGGCCGGAATGACACTACCGCTCGCATCATGATGTTACGGCGCGGAGCCGATGGGCCGGTTCCGCGCCGCGGCGGCCGTCGGCCGGCCGCCCTGGGGACGACCTCGGCGGAGGGGACTAGAAATGCTGGACGCTTCCGGCACGCAGCACCTGCTGCTCGCCGAGACCCTCGGGTTTGCGATGGCGCGGCGGGCCGCGGACATCCTCGAACGTCACCGGGCCGCACTGGCGGCGGTGGCGACCGGCACCGAGCGACGACGACGAGTTCGCCGTCGACAACGCCGTCTTCACCGCTGTGCTCGACGCTGCCAACGACTGCCTGGGCCGTTTCGACCCCCGGCCCGCCGACGAGCGCTGGTGCGACGCGCTGCTCCAGGTCATCCACCTGGGCCAGCTAGCAGTGCGGTAGCCGCCCGGTTGTTATTCGGGTACTGCCATCTCGCCGAGCAGGGACCAGTCGTCCTGGGGGACCGTGACGTTGACGATCCGCGGGTGTCTGCACCAGGTACTGCGGCAGCGTCTGCTGCGCCTTCTTGAAGTGCGCCGACGTTACGTGCGCGACCCCGGCCGCCTGATCGCGGAATGCCTCGACGAGCACGTACTCCTGCGGGTTGGCTACGCTCCGGGACCAGTCGAACCACAGGCACCCGGCCTCGTTCCTCGTCGCCTCGGTGAACTCCGCCGCGATCGCGGGCCACTGGTCGGCGTCCTCGGCCTTGATCAGGAACTTCGCCGTAATGAAGATCATCAGTCCTCCAGCGGGCGCACGGGCATTACTACCATCATCCTTCCCGGGAGAGGCCCGGCTGTCTCAGCGGGAGACGGCTGGATCGCGTCCGGGTTGGTTGCATGGATAGCGGTCCAGGGGGCAGCCGCGTTCCCGGGAACGGGGCCGCCGTTGCCGGCTCGCCGCAATTGCGATTATTATTACCAGAAAAGTAGTAAATGCTGGAGACTGCTGCGGAGGGACGATGGCGCTGCCCGATTTCCTGGTGGCCGGGGTTCCCAAGGCGGGAACGACGGCGCTGCACGGCGCGCTTTCCCGGCACCCGGGGCTCTACCTGTCACCGGTCAAGGAGCCGAAGTTCTTCCTCACCGACGGGCCGCCGCCGACCAGGGGAGGCCCCGGAGACGCCCTGACCTACCGTGAGCACGTCTGGCAGCGCGAGAAGTACGAGGCGCTGTTCGACGCCGCGCCGCCCGGCACGCTGCGGGGTGAGGCCACGCCCCTCTATCTCTACGACCCGGCGGCGATGCGCCGGATCCGGGCGCTGATCCCGGATGCGAGGCTGATCGTGGTCATCAGGGATCCGGTGGAGCGGGCGCACTCGAACTGGACGCATCTGTGGTCGGCCGGCCTTGAGCCGGTCGGTGACTTTGTCCGCGCCTGCGGCGAAGAGGACAGCCGGATCGCCGCCGGGTGGGCCTCCTTCTGGCACTACACCGGCCTGGGACGGTACGGCGAGCAGCTTGAGCACGCGCTGTCGTTGTTTGCGCGCGAGCAGCTGCTGGTGCTCCGCTACCGGATGCTGATCGATGACCCGGTGGCCACGCTCGACCGGATCTGCGGGTTCCTCGGCGTCGAGACGGGGGTGCTGGCCGAGATCCCCAGGGAGAACGTCACCGCGCACCCGGAGCACACGCTGGCCCATCGCGCCGTCTCCCTCGGCATGCGGGCCAGCGACGTGGTGGGCCGGCTGCTGCCGGGCTCGACGGCGACCGCGGCGACGCACCGGCTGGAGCGCTTCCTGCAGCGCGGAAGGCGTGAGCGCCAGCCGCTTAGCTGGGAACAGCGCCAGGCCATCCTGCCGAGGTTCACCGCCGACATCAGGTTGCTGGAAACCGTGCTCGGCGAGGATTTCAGCGACTGGACCGCGCCCCGCGACCGCTCGGGCAATATGGTCGGCGCCCGCCGGGCCGGCCAGGCTCAGGCGAAGAACGGCTTCCGCCGCGGCTAACCGGATCTCGGTGACCAGTGCGTGGGACCCGTCCGGCTGGGCCATCTCGTAGTAAAGGCGCGTCCGGCCGTCGGGCAGGTCGACCAGGTCGAGGTAACGGAGGCCGCCGCGGTGATACGGGGACTCGACGGCGGGGCCCGCGCCGGGATGTGACGTGGGGATCAGCGCCGCGGGGTCGGCGCCGAGCGCGACTCCGGTCCGTTCTTCGTAGTTTTCCGAGGCGCTGGCTCGCCCGTCGTAGTACGCGGTGACCGGGTGCTGGCCCGTCCCGCCGAAGCGCACCGCGGTGACCCTTGCGCCCCGGCAGTCCCACTCGCCCGGCCGTCCGGCCAGGGCGATGCCCTGCCAGGTCCAGTCGAGGCCGTCCGTGCTCGTGGCGTACTCGGTCGTCATCTGGTCGGTCGCGTCCGGGTCCGCGAGGGGGTGGATGGTCGCCCACATGTGCCACTGGCCGTCGTGCTGGGTGATGACCGGATCCTTGACCGCCCGCTTGCGCGGGTCCCCCGGCAGGACGACGCCGAGGCGGCGGATGTCGAACTCGGCCGGGTGCGCGGCGTCGGTCGCTTCGACCCGCCAGTGCTTGGTTCCGGTGGTGGCGCAGCTGAGGTACAGGCGCCAGCCTCCTCCCGGAAGCCGGATCAGCTCGGGGCGCTCCAGCGACTCGGTCGCGGCGTCCTCCTTGGCGATGACGGCGAGCGGAGCGCCGAAGTGGACGCCGTCCGCCGCGAATGCGATCCCGACCGCGTAGCCGCGTCCGCTGCCCACCGGCCGGCGCAGCCGGTAAGCGAGATAGACACCGCCGTCGGCGGCCACCGCCGACGGGGCGCCCGCCCAGTTCCCGGAACCCGGGCCCGGCGGCTCAACCGCGACGACCGCATCATTGGGACGGGGGAGCAGCACGCTCGTATCACTACTAACCATGTAGGAATTATAGGCATTGCGGAGCCGCGGCAAATACAGCTACCTGGTGCAGCCGGCCTCCTGGAGAACGGCGCGCGGAAATCTGTGAGCGCCGAGAGAATCATACGGTCCGCAGCCGCCGGACCGGGCGTGATCGCTTCAAGCGGACGCATCTGCCGCTGGTCGGCCGGGCCTGAGATCGGCCGGGCCCGGCCTGGGGCCTAGGCAAACCCGTGCACAAACGTCAAGATGGGTGAATACGCGGGTGATCGTCGCAAGGGGGCAACGATGCGGGCAGGCGCGCGCCTGGGCTGGCGAATCGCGACTGCCGTGGCATTCGGTGCCACCGCGGTGCTAGCGGTCACCCTCAGCCGGGGTGCGTCCGTGAACGCGGCGCTGGCGTCCGCGAAGGCAGCGGACGCGCGGCACACGACCGCCGGCGTCCCGTCGGCGCAGACCGCTCGGTGCTCGGCGGCCGCTCTGCGCATCTCCCTCGGGCCCGGTGCGCGGGTGAGCGCCGAGATCACCCGGTACCCGGTTGAGTTCACCAACGTGTCCCGCGCACCGTGCTCGCTCGCGGGTTACCCGGAGGTTTCGCTCTACCGGGGCGACGGCGTCCAGGTGGGCGCCGCCGCGGCCCGTGTCCCGTCGGTCGCCGCCCGCATCGTGCTCGCACCCGGGCAGACCGCGCACGCGGCCCTGGATGCCGCGGTGCCCGGGGCCGGGTGCGGCCCGGTCCGCGCGACGGGAGTGCGCGTCGTGGTTCCCGGGCAGGCGGCCGCCCGCTTCGTCGGGTATCCCCTGACGGCCTGCACTGCCAGAGCGCCCCGCGGGCGCGGCTACCTGCAGATCCGCGCGGTCCAGGCTGGCGCGGGCACTCCCGTGGGCACTCCCGTGGGCACCGTCGCCAAGGCCGCGGCTTCGCCCGTGCCCGGCTGCCTGGCCCCTGCCCGCTCAGCCGGTTCCACCCGGTCAGCCGCCCCTGCCCGTTCGGTCAGGTTTGTCCGTTCGGCCGAGCCCGCGTGCCCGCCGCCGCCCGCGCCGCGGCACGGAACCGGACCCGACTGACCGGGGGCGCCGCCCAGACCCTTGGGGGTGTCGCTTTTGACCAGAGCTCGCGAGGGAAGATGGGGATCATGAGCGTCAGCGAGACCGGGATCGTGTCAGGTGACTCGTCAGCCCCGGGCGGCCAGTCGGCGGATATCACGGATATCACCGAAATCGAGGAAATATCCGACATGGAGTATCACACGGGCACGGCTGCCCACCAGACAACGCAGGCTGAGGACGGCCAGGCCCGCGCCGAGCTCCCCGCTGACCGCTACCTGGACCGCGAGGAGAGCTGGGTGCTGTTCAACCAGCGCGTCCTCGAGCTCGCCGAGGACGATCAGACGCCGCTGCTTGAGCGGGTGCGGTTCCTCGCCATCTTCGCCTCCAACCTGGACGAGTTCTTCATGGTCCGGGTGGCCGGCCTGATGCGCCGGATGGCCGCGGGCCTCCCGCTCATCATCCCGTCCGGGCACACCCCCGACGAACTGCTCAAGAGCACCCTGACCAAGTCCGGTGAGCTGGCCGGCCGGCACGCCGCCGTGTTCGCCGACCTCATCAAGCCCGAGTTCGCCCGGCACGACATCGAGATCCTCCGGTGGAAGGAACTCACCGGGGACGAGCGCGCCGAGCTGGCCGAGCTGTTCAGGAACCGGATCTACCCGGTGCTCACGCCGCTGGTGGTGGACCCGGCGCACCCGTTCCCGTTCATCTCCGGGCTGTCGCTCAACCTCGCGGTCACCCTGACCGACCCCGTCAACGGCCTGACCCTGTTCGCGCGGGTCAAGGTGCCGCCGTCGCTGCCGCGCTTCCTCAACGTCAACCGCTACCGCTACGTCCCGATCGAGGACGTGATCGCCGCGCATCTGAACCAGCTGTTCGGCGGCATGGACATCCTCGAGCACTACGTCTTCCGGGTGACCCGGGTCCGCGAGCTCGAGGTGGACGAGGATGTCACGGAGAACCTGCTCCAGGCGATGGAACGCGAGCTGCTCAAGCGGCGCTTCGAGCCAGCGGTCAGGCTCGAGGTCGAGCAGGACATGTCCGAGGACGTGCTGATCCGGCTGGCCAGGGAACTGGGCGTGGACGACAACGCGGTCTACCGGCTGCCCGGCCCGCTTGACCTGACCGGCCTCAACGCCATCGCGGACCTGCCGCTCGCGGAGCTGAGGTACCCGCCGTTTGTCCCGAATGCCAAGGCCGTGCCGACGGACACCTCCATCTTCAGCACCCTGGACGAGCGCGACATCCTCGTGCATCACCCCTACGACTCGTTCACCACGAGCGTGCAGCGCCTCGTCGAGGAGGCCGCCGCCGATCCGCGCGTCCTCGCGATCAAGCAGACGCTCTACCGCACGAGCGGGCAGAGCCCGATCGTCGACGCGCTGATCGACGCGGCCGAGGCGGGCAAGCAGGTCGTCGTGGTGGTCGAGCTCACGGCCAGGTTCGACGAGCGGGCGAACATCACCTGGGCCAGAAAGCTGGAAGAGGCGGGCTGTCACGTCGTCTACGGCTTTGTCGGCATGAAGACGCACGCCAAGGTCATGCTGATCGTCCGGCAGCAACCCGACGGCACGCTACGGCGCTACTGCCATATCGGCACCGGCAACTACCATCCGACGACCGCGCGCCTCTATGAGGACTTCGGCCTGCTCACGGCCGACAACAAGGTCGGCGAGGACGTCACCGACCTGTTCAACCACCTGACCGGATACAGCCGGAAGAGCGGCTACCGCCGGCTGCTGGTCGCCCCGGAGGCGCTGCGCGCGGGGATCGTGGGCCGCATCGGCCGCCAGGCCGCGCGGGCACGGGCGGGCAAGCCGGCGAAGATCGCCTTCAAATGCAACTCGATCGTCGACGAGGTGGTGATCGACGCGCTCTACCGGGCCGGGCAGGCCGGGGTGCCCATCGACATCTGGGTGCGGGGTATGTGCGCGTTGAAGCCGGGCGTCACCGGTCTGTCGGAAAACATCAAGGTGCGCAGCGTCCTCGGCCGGTTCCTTGAGCACTCGCGGATCTACGCCTTCGGCACCGGCGAGCCCGACCCCCGCCCTGAGCCGGGCGAGGACCCGGACGCCGGCAACGAGGTCTGGCTGGGCAGTGCGGACATGATGCACCGCAACCTGGACCGGCGGGTGGAAAGCCTGGTGCGGGTGGCTGATCCGGCCCATTGCACTAGACTGCGTGAGCTGGTCGCCTTGGGCATGGATGATGGGACGTCCTCTTGGTGGCTTGACGGAGACGGCCGCTGGACCAGGCACGCTCGTGACGAGTCCGGCGCGCCGCTGCGCGACGTACACGAGAGCCTGATCATGGACAAGAGCCGAGGACGCCTGCCTGATGCCTGACAGCAAGCCGGGGTCCAGACTGATCAGGGCGGCCGGCGGGGTCGCCTGGCGGCCGGGGCCGGACGGTGAGCCGGAGATCCTGCTTGTGCACCGCAAGAAGTACGACGACTGGTCGCTGCCCAAGGGCAAGGCCGAGCCCGATGAGCCGCTCCCGGTGACCGCCGTCCGCGAGGTGCTCGAAGAGGGCGGTGCGCGCCTCGCCCTCGGCCGCCGTCTGGTCTCGGTCCGCTACAACGTGGGCGGCCGCCCGAAGCGGGTCCACTACTGGGCGGCCCGCGTGCTGTCCGTCGATGAGCACGCGGTCCCCAATGCCGAGGTGGACGAGGTCACCTGGCTGCCTGCCGACCGCGCCGTGGGCAAGGTCAGCTACTCCCGCGACCACGGGATCCTCGCCGACTTCGCCGCCCGGCCGGTGCGTACCGTCCCGCTGATCCTGCTGCGCCACTCCAGCGCCGTGTCGAAGAACGGCTGGAAACGCCCCGACGCGGCCCGGCCGCTCGACGACTCGGGCCGCGCCGATGCCAAGGCCCTGACCGACCTGATCGCGTGCTTCGCTCCCCGGCCGCGGCTGATCAGCTCAACCGCCGTCCGCTGCGCGGACACCCTGCGCCCGCTGTCGCGGTTCACCGGCGAGCAGGTGCGGGCAGAGCCGTCGCTCTACCTGCACAAGGGATCATCCCGAACGAACGAGGCCGACTCGGGAAGCGACGCCGCTGCTCTGGTCCGCGAGGTCATCGCCTCGGGGAAGCCGACCGTGATCTGTGCCCACCGGGAGAACCTTCCGGCCCTGCAGGCGGCGGCACTCGCGGCCCTGGCCGGCTACCGCAGCGACGACGCGGGCATCGCCGCGGCCGGCGACACCATCGCTGAACTGCCGAAGGAGTGGAGCGAGGCGCTGCCTACGTCCGGCTTCTGGGTGCTGAACGTGGCCCCGCTGCCCCGGGTACCGGACCGGGAAGCGGCCGGGGAACCGGTGCCGCCGCCGTCCGAGCCGGCCGGACTACCGGCAGTCCGGGCGCTGGCGGCGTTCCGCCGCTGGTGGCGGCGCATCGTCGGCCTCGGCCCGCCTGACCTTCCGCGCCCGCCTGACCCTCCGGACACCGGCCCTGGTGGCACTGACCGTGACAGTACTGCCGGGCCGGTTGGTGTCCTGGTCTCCGCCGACCGCTACGACCTGCTCGACTGTTTACCCGTTACCGGCCGGGACCGCTTGGCGGGTGCCGGACGGCCTCGGCCGGCCGGTCGGCTGTGTTCACCACTCCACCGGGGGCGTCTGGCGCGGGGATCGCCGCGGGTCCCGGGTCGGGGTCAGCGGGCTGCTCGTCCTGGTCGTCACCGGCGGACTCCGTCGCGCTGACGGCTGGGCCGCCGACCGGGAACGTCTCGGGGTCCGGGCCGGCCTCGGTCGCCGCCACGGCCACGCTGGCGTCGGCCGTCTCGGGTGATCCGTCGTCTTCGTCCGCTGCCGCCGCACTAGTACGGGATCGTCGGCGCCTGCGCACCCGGACGCCGACCCAGGCGGCGATCACGACCGCCGCCGCGATCGCCGCGTACAGGGAGTACCGGGTAACGTCGCTGTAGATCGCGGCGATGTGGTGGCCGGCGAAGTACCCGGCGCTCACCCACGCCCCGACCCACAGCGCGGCGCCGAGCGCGTTGAAGACCAGGAACTTGAGCCACCTCATCTCGGTGAGGCCGCCGATGATCCCGTTCGCCTGCCGCAGCCCCTCGACGAACCGCGCGATCACGATGATCTTGCCGCCGTGCCGCGCGAAGAATTCCTCGGCCTTGTCGAGCCGCTCAGCGGTGAGGAAGGCGTATCTGCCCCAGCGTTCTACCACCCTGCGCCCGCCGAACCGGCCGATCCCGTACCCGATATTGTCACCGAGCACCGCGGCGCCGAAGCCAACCAGGCCAACCGCGACCACGTTGAGCTGTCCGGATCCGGCGAAGATGGCGGCCGCGATGAGTATCGTCTCGCCGGGCACCGGGATCCCGAAGTCCTCGATCAGGACAAAGAAGAGGACCGCCCACACCCCGTAGTGCCCAAGCGGCGACGACAGGGAGTTGAGGAACCCGGGCAGGACCGGCTCAGGTCCGCTGCCGAGACCCGTGCTCCCCAGTCCCGTGCTGCCCAGTGCTGTAGCGACGGTGGCAAGCACTGGTCTGATCATCGATCATCCCCCGTCGGTCTTCAGGCGTCGTGCAGGCGGCTGACAGACTGCCTACAGCGTAGCCGCTGCGCTCAGGGGTAAAAGTGCCCTCCTGCCCCGGCTCTTTACCGTTAACGCGCAGGCCACCCGGCCAGCATTCCCCGCATCGGGCAGAAACGGGAGTACGGTCAGCTCCCGGCCGCCGCGAATGCGTCCGCGAGCGGCCCGGCCGTCAGCTCCGCCTGCCACGGACGGGCACCGGAGGCCGTCAAGACCGAGGTGATGGTTTCCGCGGTCGCGGGAACCGGCGGTTCCCAGGCCAAGCGGCGCAGGGCGTCCGGGGAGAGCAGGTTCTCTACCGGCAGCCGGTTGGCCGCGGCGAGCGTGCCGACGGCCTCCCGCGCGGCCGACAGCCGGGCCGCCGCGGCCGGGTCGCGCTCGGCCCAGCGGTGCACGGGCGGCGGGCCGGGTACCGCGCCCGCGCCGGCGACCTCGGGCAGCTCAACGTCGTCGAGCTGGCGGGCGCGGAGCACGGCGGCCACCCAGCGGTCGGAGTACTTCCGGGCGTAGCGGGCGTGGAACCCGCTGATCCGCTCAAGCTGCGGCCGGCCCGTCGGCGGCGGCTTGGCGGCTTCCGCCCGGGCCGCGTCGATGATGGCCTGGTCGCTCAGCACCCGGCGCGGCGACAGGTCGGCGTCCCGCGCGATCTCGTCCCGCGTCTGCCACAGCTCACGGACGACAGCCAGGGCCCGCCTCGTGCGCACCTTGTGAATCCCCGAAGTGCGCCGCCACGGGTCGGCCCGGGGCGGCGCCGGGGGAGCGGCGGCGATCGCGGCGAACTCCTGACGGGCCCACTCGGTCTTTCCCTGCTCGCGCAGCTGGGCGGCGAGCGCGTCGCGCAGTTCGGTCAGCACCTCAACGTCGAGCGCCGCGTACTTGAGCATCTCCGCGGGCAGCGGCCGCACCGACCAGTCGGCGGCCGAATGCTCCTTGGCCAGCCGGAAGCCGAGTACTTCCTCCAGCATCGTGCCGAGCGCCACCCGCGGGTAGCCGAGCAGCCGGCCGGCCAGCTCGGTGTCGAACAGTTCTCTCGGCTGGTAGCCGATCTCGGCGAGACACGGCAGGTCCTGGGACGCGGCGTGCAGGACCGCCGCGACGTCGCCGATGGCCGCGCCGAGCGACGAGAGGTCGGGGCAGGCGATCGGGTCGATGAGCACCGTCCCCGCGCCCGCCCGGCGAAGCTGGACAAGGTAGGCCCGCTGCCCGTAGCGGTACCCCGACGCGCGCTCGGCATCGACGGCGACCGGACCAGTTCCGCTCGCGAGCCTCCCGACCGCCGTCGCCAGGCCTTCCGCCGTGGTGATGACCGACGGCAGCCCGTCGGCCGGCTCAAGGAGGTCGATGACCTCCCGGCCGGAATCGTCCCCGGCCGCGTCGCCGGTGTCCATCTCGCCGGGGCCGGCTTCGCCCGCGTCGGATTCGCCCGCGTCGGCTTGGGCGGTGCCGGCCTGGGTCAGGCCGGTTTCGGTGGTGTCGGCCGTGTCTACCGGTGCCTGAGATCCCTCGCCCGGCGTGCCCGCGGCCGTCACCGGCGCCGCCGGCTGCCGGTGCCGGTTTTCCTGCCGCCCCGGCCGGTCCGCCCGAATGCCCGCGTTCCCGGTGGCTGCGCGGGCAGCCCCGCTGCCGCGGCGAGCACGTCGGACCAGGCGAGGACGGCGCCGCAGATCTCGTCCTCGATCTCGTCGTCGGCCGGGCACCATGACGCGCGCAGTTCGAAGCCGGTCGACGGTGGATCGTCCGCCTTGGCGCCGTAGCCTTCGGTGATGACGCGGGTTACCGTGCCGCTGGGGGCGCCGTAGCCGGGAGCGTGCAGGTCAAGCGCCTCGGTGAGCCAGGACCAGCCGACCTCGCCGAGCAGGGGATCGGCGGCCATCTCCTCCTCCACCTCGGCGTGCACCTGGGCAACCACCCGGAACGTTCCCGTCCAGCCCTCTTGCCCCGCGGTGTCATGCAGCAGCACGAACTTTCCCGTGCCCGCCTCCTCGCCGTCCCGGTAAGCCGTTACCGCGAGTGCGAACGCATGCGGGGCGAGCCGCTTGGGGGCCGGCCACTCCTCGAAGTCGAGGTCTTCCCTGACCTCGGCCACCGCGTCACGGCCCGCCTCGAGCGCGGCCACCGCTGCGGCGAAGTCAGCTCCGGCACCCGGCGCGAGCCCTGTGCCAGCCGGAAGCGCCGTGTTGCCCGGAAGCGCCGTGTTGCCCGGAAGCGCTGTGTTGCCCGGAAGCGCTGTGTTGCCCGGCACTACGGTGCCGGCCGGTGGCGCGTCAGCCTGTCCCGTGCCAGCCTGTACTGTGCCGGCCTGTACCGTGTCTGCGTCCCCGCCTGCCCGCGCTGGCAGGGGCGTGTCCGCCAACCTCATGGCCTGAGCGTACGTCGTGCCTGGCAGCGCATGGTGCACGAACAGGCGAACAGTGGTCGGGCGATGTAAGGTTCGGCGACGCGGTTACGCGGCACGGACGGACTGTCTGGCATGAGCGGTGCTGGCGTCGCCGGCCACTGGCGCGGGAGTGCCGATGATCATAGTGCCCATGAATACCCCCGCACCGCATGCGGAACACGCCCACTCGGGACAGTCGCCGCCGGTGTCTGGACAACGGTCATTCGCGTGCACCTGCTCGAAGGGCTCGTCGCCACCACATCCGGGACAATTCCCAAGCGGCTGCGTCATCGCGGTGCCCCCTACAATTGCGTCGCTACTAATCACTGCGTAGTACATCACTTACTGCGTGGTACATGGTGAGACTCCTCCCGATCTTGGCACGTACGAGCGTGATTCCGGCGGATCTCGCCCGGCGTGTCGCCTGGCTGGCCCGGTCCCGGGTGGCCTGGGCGATCTCGGGAGACCAGCACCGGAGGTAGGCGGACGCGCCCAGTTGAGGACATCTGTTCGATACACTCGGCTGGTGACCCAGCCTCAGCCCAGCCGGCCAAGCTCGCCCTTCCTCCGTGCCTGCCGTGGAGAGCCGGTGCCTTACACGCCGGTGTGGTTTATGCGCATGGCGGGGCGGTCGCTGCCCGAGTACCACCGGGTGCGCGAGGGCATCGCGATGCTGGAGGCGTGCACCCGGCCCGAGCTGGTCACCGAGATCACGCTGCAGCCGCTGCGCCGGTACGACGTCGACGCGGCGGTCTTGTACAGCGACATCGTGGTGCCGCTGCGGGCGATCGGCGTGGACGTGGACATCAAGCCGGGGGTGGGCCCGGTGGTCGAGCGTCCCTTCCGGACAATGGACGACGTCGAGCGGCTGCGCCCCCTGGAGCCCGATGACGTGCCGTACATCAGCGACGCGGTGAAGTCGCTCGTCGGCGAGCTCGGCGGCAAGCCGCTCATCGGGTTCGCCGGCGCTCCGTTCACTCTCGCTTCCTACCTGATCGAGGGCGGTCCGTCGAGGAACCATGACCGGACCAGGGCCATGATGTACGGCAACCCGGAACTGTGGCACGCGCTGATGGACCGGCTCGCGGGGATCGCGGCCGCGTTCCTTCGGGTGCAGACCGAGGCGGGCGCGTCCGCGGTGCAGCTCTTCGACTCCTGGGTGGGCGTGCTCAGCCCCGAGGAATACCGGCACGCGATCCTGCCGCACACCAGGCGGATCTTCTCGGAGCTGGCCCCGTCCGGTGTGCCCCGGATCCATTTCGGCGTCGGCACCGGAGAGCTGCTCGGCCTGCTCGGCGAGGCGGGCGCTGACGTGGTCGGCGTGGACTGGCGGATTCCCCTTGATGAGGCCGCGCGCCGGGTCAGGGCCGGTGTCGGCCATCAGGACAAGGCGCTCCAGGGCAACCTCGACCCGGCCGTGCTGCTGGCCGGCTGGGACGTGACCGAGCCGCGCGCCCGCGCGATCCTCGACCGAGGCAGGAACCTCCACGGCCACATCTTCAACCTGGGCCACGGCGTCCTTCCCGAGACCGACCCGGCCATCCTGGCCCGGCTCGTGGACTTCGTCCACGAGTACTCGGCGCGCACCGCCTGAAGACCAGGCGCTCCCTGAGAATAGGGTGGCCCGCGTCATCCTGACCGACTCCCGCGGCGGTCCCGTCTGCGCGCCCGCCGGAGAGCCTTTCACCGGGTGGTCCGCCGCACCGCACTGACCTCGGCCGGACCATCCCGCTGGTTTCCTGCCGTCGCGCCCGGCGGCGTCACGCGCCGCGGCGGCGGACCAGCCCGACGGTTCCCCCGATGAGCAGGGCGGACACCGTGAGCAGCCAGCCGCCCTCGGTGAGCTGGAACCGCCAGAACCGCGCATCCGGCTGCACGGTCTGCTTCGCCGTGTAGCCGTGCTCGCTGAGCCAGTTCGTGAAGTCGTTCTGCCGGTTCTGCGTCTTGCTGGCACCGCCCTTGGAGTGCGTGGCGCTCGCAGGCGGCGCCACGGTGTCCGCCTGCCACTGATTGAGCAGGGCGATCCGCTCGTTCAGGGTTAGCGGCTGCCCGCTTGGGGAGTCCGTCCAGGTGTTCATGACCCAGCCCGCGCCGGATGGGCTGGCCTGACTGGTGACCGTGACCGTGACCGGCGTCTCGTAATGCGGCCTGATGGCGGTCGCCGTCGCTATGGCGAGCGCGATGTAGACGACCAGGGTGACCGCCATCGCCGGGACGGTGCGCCTGAAGACGGCCCCGAGGAACGCGGCGAGCGCGAACGAGAACAGGGCCCACGCCGCGAACGCGACCCCGAGCAGCACGAAGGCCAGCGGCAGCATCGAGCTGACCTGTCCGTCTTCCAGGAACGGCCGGAAGTACCAGTAGAAGAGCGCGGTGAACGCCCCCATCGCCGCCGTGAGCGCCGCGGCGGGCAGCACAATCGTGCTGATCGCCCAGCGGGTCCGGCCCGCTCCCTGAGTCCACGCGAACCTGAAGGTCCCGGTCTCAAGCTCGCGAGCGAGCAGCGGGGCCCCGATGAACGCGCCGAGCAGCACGGGTACCGCGAACATCAGGCTGGACACCGTCTGCGCGCCGCCGCTGAGCAGCGCCGAGCTGCTGCCGCCCCAGTACGCGTCGGTGAACAGCTGCAGGAGCTGCTGGCACTTCGGCGCGGTGGCCGGGTGGCAGGCGGCCACCGTGGCGTAGGCGTTGTTCTGGATGACCGCCATGACCGCCAGGTACACGGCGAAGGCGCCGAGCAGGGCCCCGGCTCCAAAGAAGGCGCCGCGACGCTGCCGCAGGGTCACCCAGCCGAGCTTCATCCAGGGGACGGGGCGCCGGACGGCGGGTGCCGCCGTGGGGGCGGTGGGTGTGCTTGAGATCATTGACCAGGGTCCGTTCTTGAGACTGACGTGACGCCGGCCCGCAGGTAGCGCAGCGCTATTTCCTCAAGCCCGGCCCCGTGCGAGCCGAGCAGTTCTTCCGTCGCGCCGGCGACCCGCACCTGGCCGTGGGCCAGCACGATCAGGTAGGTGGCGACGCGCTCGAGCTCGGCGAGCACGTGCGAGGAGAGCAGCACGGAGACGCCGTCCTGCTCCGCCGCCTCGGCCACCGACGCGAGGAAGTCATCCCTGGCCACCGGGTCGAGGGCGGCCAGGGGCTCGTCGCGATGGGCCTGACCCTCGACGCCGCCGCGACGGAAGGGCCGATCGGCAGGCTCAGCCCGCGCGAACGCGAGGTTCTGGAGCTCATGGCGGAGGGCCGTTCCAACGCGGCGATCGCGTCCCGCCTGTTCGTAACGGAGCGGGCCGTCGCCAAGCACACCGCGTCGATCTTCGCCAAACTCGACCTTCAGCCGTCCGACGACGACAACCGCCGTGTCCTGGCCGTCCTCGCCTACCTGGGCCGTTGAGGAGCCAGCGCTCCGGTACCACGAAGCCTGACCCGCGCTGTTCACCTGGGGTTTGCGGACGCGGTCGCTTGGTCCTGCCCCTGAAATGGGACAATAGGGACGTGACATGGATCGAGCTTGACGGCGCAGTCAACGTGCGCGACCTGGGCGGGCTGCCCACCACTGACGGCGGGACCACCGTGGCGGGCAGGCTGCTCCGCTCGGAGAATCTCCAGGAACTCTCTCCCGATGACGTCACCAGGCTCGTCGACGAGATCGGGGTGACGACGGTCGTGGACCTGCGCTCCACGAACGAGGTGACGATCGAGGGACCCGCACCGCTCGACGCGCTGGCCGGCGTCCGGCACGCCCACCACCCGGTACTCAAGGAGTTCCTCGACGTGTCGGACACGGTGAAGGCCGCACTGCTGACCGAGGCGGCAGACGCAGACCGCGGGCGGTACCCCGACGACCCGATGTGCGGGCACTACCTCGGCTACCTGGAGAACCGCCCGGATGAGGTCGTCGGCGCCCTTCGTTCCATCGCCACCGCCCCCGGAGCGGCGATCGTGCACTGTGCCGCGGGCAAGGACCGGACCGGCGTCGTCGTCGCCCTCGCCCTGACCGTCGCCGGGGTGGAGCCGGAGGCCGTCGTGACCGACTACGCCGCGAGCGAGGAGCGGATCGAGGCGATCATCGAGCGGCTGGCCCGCTCCAGGATGTACGCCGGCGGCGTGAACGGCACCCCTGTCCGGGCGCACGCGCCGCGGGCGGAGACGATGAAGGCATTCCTGGAGGAGGTCGACCGCCGTTACGGCGGCGCGGAAGCCTGGGCGACCGCCAGCGGACTCACCGCCGAAGAGCTCAGCCAGCTCCGCGCCAAGCTCAGGCAGGCGTGACCACGTGGCCCGGGCCTGCCTTATCGACGTTTACGACACGATCCTGATGTCCCGCTTCGTGCCCCGGATGGAAGCGCTGGTCGAGCCGCTGGGGATCGCGATCGACGACTGGCTCGCGGAGTGGGAGAAGATGCGCGAGGACCGGGACCGCGGCAAGCTGACGAACGCCGCCGCGTTCGCGCGGGCGCTGCCGGTCTTCGGCATCGAGCCCGACCCCGGACTGATCGAGGAGCTGTCCCGGCGCGATGTTGAATACCTCAGGACCCATACCCGGCTGTGCGATGACACGGTGCCGTTCCTCGAATGGCTCAGGTCTAACGGCACGCCGAGCGCCCTGGTGTCCAACTGCGCGGACACCACCCGCGGGCAGCTTGAGTTCCTGGGGATCATCCCGCTGGTAGACGCGGTGGTCTTGTCGTGCGAGGTCGGCTCGGTGAAGCCGTACCCGGAGATCTACGTCACCGCGCTCGACGAGCTGGGCGTCCCGGCGGTCGACGCGGTGTTCATCGACGATCAGCCGACCTTCTGCGTCGGCGCGGAAGCGGTGGGGATCCGCCCGATCCAGATCGCCCGCGGTGAGTCCAGCGGCTATGTCTCGCAGTGGAATTTCCCCGTCGTTCACTCTCTGTTTGACGTTCAATCGCTGCTGTGAGCCACCGGACGGTGTCCGGGTACGTTACCTTTTGAGACACTACGTGTGCGCATGAGAGACCGGGAAAGCGAGAGCGTATGGCGCCGGGTGGCATGCCTGCGTACAGCCAGGTGCCCGGTGTGCCTGGCGGGCCCGGTGTGCCCGGCGGACGCAGTGCGCTGCTCATCACCACCGCCAGCTATGCCGACCCCCAGCTCGCATGGCTCCGCCCGCCCGTCAGCGGCGCGCTCGACCTGGCGGCGGCGCTCTCCAACCCGCGGGCCGGCGGCTTCAAGGTCGACGCGCTGCCCGACGGGACAGAGACCGAGATCCGCCTGGGACTCTCCCGCTTCCTCACCGGCCGGTCGGCGGACGAGACGGTCCTGGTCTACATGGCGTGCCACGCCATCAGGGACCGGGCCCGGCTCTACTTCGCGGCGACCGACACGTGGCTGCGCTACCCGCAGCGCAGCGCCCTCCCCGCCTCGGTCGTGCTGAGCGAACTGGACCGCTGCCGGGCCGCGAACCGGCTGCTCATCCTTGACTGCTGCTTCAGCGGCGGCTTCGCCGAGGAGAAGGGCGAGCTCGACCTGGCGACCGAACTCGCGCTCGACGGCCGCGGGATCGCGGTGCTGTCCGGGTCCAGGGCGAGGGAGTACTCCTACGAGGGCAGGCCGATCGCCCCCGAGCTGCCCCGCTCGGTTTTCACCGAGGGACTCGCCGTCGGCCTGGCTACCGGCGCGGCCGACACCGACGGTGACGGCAGGATCACCATCGCGGAGGCCTACAACTACGCCTACCGCTATGTCAGCCAGTACACGCCGCGCCAAGCGCCCCAGTACTACCTGGAGGACGCGCACGGCGAGATTGTCCTGGCTCGCGCCCGGGCGCGCACGCAGCCGCAGGTCCGCCTGTCTCCGGCGGTGCCGCCCACCGGACCGCGGCCCGGGTTCTCCGGCGGCGTCCGCGAGCCAGACACCGCCGACCGCGGGCCGGACGCCCCGGCCGCCGCCGTTACTTCCGGCCACCCCGTGGCACCGCCGGCTTTCCCGGCCGCGCACGCCGCCCCGCCCCCAGTCGCCTCGCACCCAGTCGCCCCGCCGCCGGTCCGGCCGGCGCACGGGCAGCCGGCCCCCGCGCAGCCGTCCGCCGCGCACGCGAGCGCCGATACCGGCGCGGTGATCCTCGAGGAAGACCGGGACAACGCGTACTCCGTCGCGTTCAGCCCGGACGGCAAGCTGCTCGCCTCCGGCGGCTGGGGCCGCCCGGTCCGCATCCGCGACATCCTCGCCGACGGGCCCGTGCGCGAGCTCCGGTCGGCCGGACCGTCAATCTACGACCTGGCCTTCAGCCCGGACGGCGCCCTGCTCGCGACGGGCGGGCGGGACGGCACGGTCGGGCTGTGCGAGGTAGCGACCGGCAAGAAGACGCGGTCGCGCAAGCCGGGCGGCGCGGCCGTCCGGGCGGTGGCGTTCAGCCCCGACGGCAAGGCGCTCGTGTCAGCGCACGAAGACGGTGTCGCCCGCCTGTGGGACGTACCGGCCCTGGGCCGGATCCGCGAGCTGCGGGCCGACGGCGAAACCATGTTCGCCGCCGTGTTCAGCCCGGACGGCACGCTCGCCGCCGCCGCGTGCGCTGACGGCTCGATCCGGCTCTGGAGCACCGTCGGCGGCGATCCCCTCAGCGTGCTGCGCATACACACCGGGTGGGCGACCGCCGTCGCGTTCACTCCGGACGGGTCGCGGCTGGTATCGGCCGGCGCCGACGGCACGGTGCTGTTCCACAATGTGGTAACCGGCGAGCCGGCCGCGTGCTGCGGGCCGGCGACGGCATCATCAACGCCATCGCGCTCAGCCCGGACGGCACGCTGGCCGCCGCCGGCTACGAAACCGGCGCGGTGACCGTCTGGGAGATCGCCAGCGGTCGCTTCGAGTCCCTCCTCGGCCACGCGGGCCACGTCAACGACGTGGCCTTCAGCCCGCACAGCCGCGCCCTCGCCTCCGCCGGCAAGGACGGTACCGTCCGCCTCTGGCGCTAATGAGCATTCCGAACGCAAGCGTGTTCCACGCCGCGGGCGAATCCCTCACCGGCTCGTCAGGCGGCAGCCGCCCACTTCGGCAGCGCCGCCCCCGGCTGTCCAGCCACGCCCCCCGGTTCACCCCAGCCACACCATGCGACCGCCTGTCCGCTGCCCCGCCCGCTGCCCCGCCCGCTTCCTCGCCGCTCCGCACACCCTCCGGTGGTCGCCCTTTACCTAACCCATGACCATGATCGCCGTCTTTGCCTACCCGATGACCAAGATCACGACCGCTATGACCAGGTATGTCGCGCCGCCGGCTAAGCAAAGACGCGGAAGCGGTCGCGCGCTCAACGAAGGTGCCCGCCTGCTTACCCGGCATACCGCCGCAATTCGGACGGCAACCGCGCGGTGGCCGTCCACGCGTCCGCGCCGCCGGCTAAGCAAGGACGCGGTACCAGGTACGGGAATGCGGCCGAGGTGCCCTCGGTCCCCTCGGTCCCCGCGTCTTGCTCCCGCGGGCAGTTGCGGCGCCGCCGCTATGGCAGGCTTGAGGCCATGGATGGTGACGCAACGGCACACGTGGTCGTGATCGGTGGCGGGATCAGCGGCCTGGCCGCCGCCTTCTTCCTCAAGGACGGGCCGGTCCGGGTAACGGTACTTGAAGGCTCGCCCCGGCTGGGCGGCAAGCTGTCCGCGAGCGATGTTGCCGGGGTGGCGGTGGACGAAGGGGCCGAGGCGCTGCTCGCCCGGCGGCCAGAGGGCACCGAGCTGATCACCGCGGCCGGCCTGGGCGGCGACCTGGTCCCGGCCGGCGTCACCTCGTCCGCCATTTACACCAGGGGCGAGTTGCGGCCGCTGCCCCGCAGGCAGTTCATGGGCGTGCCCGCCGACCTGGACGAACTTGCGGCGACCGGGGTCATCTCGGCCGAGGGCGTCGCGCGGGCCAGGGATGAGTCATCCCGGCCGGCCGAGACCCGCGATACGTCGGTCACCCGGTACATCGGCTCGCGCGTCGGTCAGGAGATCGTTGACCGCCTCGTCGACCCGCTGCTCGGCGGCGTGTACGCGGGCCGGTCCGAGGATCTGTCCTTCGCCGCGACGCTCGCGCCGCTCGCCGCCGCGGCGCGCAGGCACGCCACGCTGACCGGGGCGGCCGCCTCGCTGCTGCCGCCGGCACCGGCGGCAGCACCGGACAACGGCAGCGAGCGGTCGGCGGGCGGCACCCCGGCGGGCGGCAGCTGGTCAGGCGCGGCCCCGGCGGGCGGAACCCCGGCCCCGGTTTTCGTCTCGCTGACCACCGGGCTCGGCGCGCTCCCCGAGATCCTCGCGAAAGCCTCGGGGGCCGATGTCCGCACCAGCGCGACGGTCCGCGAGCTCAAGCGCACGGACGCGGGCTGGCGGCTCACCGTCGGCTCGGCGGCCGACCCGGAGTACCTGGACGCCGACGCGGTGATCCTCGCCATCCCCGCCGCTCCGGCGGCCCGGCTGCTGAAAGACAGCGCGAGCGATGCGGCGGCCCGGCTCGCCGAGATCCCGTACGCGTCCATGGCCATCGTCACGCTCGCCTTCCGCGCCGCGGACTTCCCGGTCCGTGGACGCAGCGGCTACCTCGTCCCCGCCGTGGACGGCCGGGCCGTGAAAGCGGTCACGTTTTCGACCGTCAAGTGGCCGCACCTGGCCGCCCAGGCCCGGGCTGAGGAACGAGTGCACGTCGTCCGCTGCTCCGTCGGCCGCAGCGGCGACGTCGCCGTGCTCCAGCGCGACGACGAGGACCTGGCCGCCCTCGCCGAAGTCGAGCTGGCGGGAACCGTTGGGATTACCGCGAAAAGCATCGCCCAGCGGGTCACCCGCTGGGGCGGCGGCCTGCCCCAGTACAACGTCGGCCACCTGGACCGCGTCGCGGCGATCCGCGCGGCCGTCGCCGCGCAGCCCGGCCTCGCCGTCGCGGGCGCCGCCTACGACGGCGTCGGCATCCCCGCGTGCATCGGTACCGCGAAGTCCGCCGTCGCCCAGGTAACGGCGTACCTGAACTCCGTGCCCAAGGCCGCCCGGCCAGCGGCGGAGCGCTGAACGGCCAGCAATGCGCCGGGAGCCCTGAATGGCGGGCGGGAGCCGTAACAACCGGGAGCCCTGAACGGCGGGCCGGGAGCCATAAATGACGGGCAGCGGAGCGCCGAACGGTATGCCATCGCAGCGCGGGCCCAACCCGTGACACCGGGTGCTGCGGGTCCGCGGACCGGCTCGACGTAACCCGCATCCCTGCCGCCGCCGGCCATTCGCCGAGATAACAGCAACATGCGTCCCGTATGCGCCGGGGGCGGCCACGCTGACAGCGGCAAGAGTCGTTCCTCGCCGTCGTGTACCAGGCTCATAGGGCCACTTCGAGCACTCTGGGCAGGGGATTTGCGGTGATATTTCCTACACGAAATGGCCCTATGAGCCTGCGTAGGGTTAACCCCGTCGAGGCCGGCCCCGGGCGCGCGGGGGGACGCGCGGGTGAGATATCCGCACATTCATGGTTCTCGGTGCGGGCGTGCCTCGCGTCCTGGGGTCGTCGGCTGGTCGGCCTCTGATAACAGCAACAAGCGCGCCGCGCCGACCAGGGAGGGGGCGGAGAGTGACGGGACGGGCGGAGCAGCCTCTCGTTCGGGATTACTAAGCTTTGGTCATGACTGAGACGGAAACCGGCACGGAAGACAAGCAGCGGCTCAAGGCACGGGACCTCAACGAGCTCATCCGGTACACCATGTGGGCGGTGTTCACCGTGACCGACCGGGACTTCGGCGCCGCGGCGGGCGGTGGCGGCCGGATGGCGGGTGGGGAGGTTGGCCGGGTGGCGGGTGGGGAGGTTGGCCGGGTGGCGGGTGGGGAGGTTGGCAGAGAAGAAGCCGCGGCTGAGCTGACGGACCTGCTTGAGCAGGCCGACGGCAAGGGCACCGTCACCCGGGGCTGCTATGACCTGCAGGGGATGCGGGCGGACGCCGACTTCATGTTCTGGTGGATCGCGCCGACCTCCGACGAGCTCCAGGAGATGTACGTCAACTTCCGGCGGACCAAGCTCGGGTACGCGTCCGAGCCGGTGTGGTCCGCGATGGCGCTGCACCGCCCCGCCGAGTTCAACAAGGGCCACATCCCCGCGTTCCTCGCCGAGGAGGAGCCGAAGGACTACGTCTGCGTCTACCCCTTCGTCCGCTCCTACGAGTGGTACCTCCTCGACCCGGCCGACCGCAGGCGGATGCTCGCCGAGCACGGGAAGATGGCGCGCGAGTACCCGGACGTGCGGGCCAACACGGTCAGCAGCTTCGCGCTGAACGACTACGAGTGGATGCTCGCCTTCGAGGCCGACGAACTGCACCGGATCGTCGACCTCATGCGTCACCTGCGCGGCGCGGAAGCACGGCTGCACACGCGGATCGAGATCCCCTTCTACACCGGCCGCCGCAAGCCGGCCGCGGAGCTCGTTGCCTCGCTCGCCTGAGTCTCGCTGCTCACCGCTGCTCACCGCTGCTCACCGCGGCCGGAGGCGGGGATCGCGACTCAGGCGGCCGGCTTCCGCCGCCGGATGACCCGGCGGCGGGCCCACCAGCCGAGCCCACCGATGACGGCCAGCGCCGCCACGAACGGCGCCACGGCGCCGACGACGGTCAGCAGCCACGCGATGGTCACCCGCAGCGCGTGCCACCCTCCGGCGAGTCCGCCCGCGAGGCCGGGGGGCGCCGCGGTCTTCGCCCGGGGCTTGACGACGGATGCCTTCGGTCCGACGAGCGCGAGCGTCACCGTCGCGAACGCGGTCTCGTGGTCGAGCGCGTTCTGCTGCGCGAGCATCGACTCCAGGTCGGACTCCTGCGAGTCGATCTGGTTCTGCATGGTCAGCAGGGAGCCGACGTCTCCCGCGTGCTTGAGCAGAGTGCGAAGCTGGGCGATCGCCTGCTCGTCCGAGGTCACCCGGCTGCCCACGTCGGCGACCTGCTGAGTGACGTCCTGGGCCTGCTGCGAGAGCGAAAGCTGGGTGCCGAGTCCGCCGCCGGACAGCGCGGCGAGCGTCGTGGCGTACGCGGCCACCGGGATCTTGAACGTCACCGTGGCGCTGGCCTGGCTCGGCTGTCCCTGACCGGACGACGCGTTCTCCGCGGAGACGTACCCGCCCGCGCCCGAGACGATCGACGTGGCCCGGGAGATCGCGGCCGAGACATTCGCCGCCCGCACGCTGAGCTGTGCGGTATAGATGAGCTGCTCGCCGGTCGCGACGTACTTGGCGGCGACCCCGGTGCCAGCAGACACCGAGCTGGAGCTGGCCGCGCCCGCCGCGGCGTTGTACGGGGCAGAAGGGGCGGGGGCGGGCGCGGACGCCGCGGCCGCGGGGGCAGCCGCCATGGCCCCCGAACCCGACGAGACCGAACCCGACGAGAGGGACGAGCTTGACTCGCTGCCCGAGCAGCCGGCCAGCGCGGCGACGAGGATCAGGGACGGAATGGCGGCCGCGCCGAGCAGGCGGCGCGGGGAGCGCGGGAAACGCGCAGAAGGGCAGGAGCGCGAGGAACGCGCGGTAACGGCATGCTTGGTACGCATGCCCCTTGGACGGGACCGCCGGAGCGGCCGGTTGCGTCGCTAGGTCACGATCGAACCTCTTTTTCCGATGATCTCGGGCCTCGGCCGGTCAGAGCCCGCGCAGAGGTTCGATTCGCCCGTGCGTCAACCCGGCCGCGTGCGTCAGACTAGAGGTATGTCAGGTGACCTTCGCGTGAACAACTGGCTGGTGATTCCCGCCGGCGAACTGCGCGAGCGGTTTTCCCGGTCCTCCGGCCCCGGCGGCCAGTCCGTGAACACCACGGACAGCAGGGTCGAGCTTTCCTTCGACATCGCGCACTCGCCGTCCCTGCCCGAGCGGGAGCGGAACCGGGCGCTGGCCCGGCTAGCGGGCCGGCTGACCGGCGGCGTGGTCATGGTCGCGGCGGAGACCGAGCGCAGCCAGCTGATGAACCGCGAGGCGGCCCGCGCGCGGCTGGCCGCCCTGCTCCGCGAGGCGATCGCCCCGCCGCCGCCGCCACGGGTTCCCACCAAGCCGACCCGGGGCGCCCGCGAGCGCCGTCTCGCGGACAAACGGCGCCGGGCCCAGACCAAGCGCACTCGCCGCTACGACCTGGGCGACCAGTAGCGGACCGGCTGGTGAAAACGGATCGGCCGGTGAACTGGCCGATCCGCTCAGCGGCCGGGTCAGCTCTGCTCGGCTGGTTCCAGAGTCAGCGAGACCGAGTTGATGCACCAGCGCTCGTCGGTCGGAGTCTGGTAGCCCTCGCCGGTGAACACGTGCCCGAGGTGCGAGTCGCACCGTGCGCACCGCGCCTCCACCCGGATCATCCCGAGCGAGCTGTCCTCAATCAGCGTCACGGCGTCATCCGACGTCGGCTGGTAGAACGACGGCCATCCGCACCCGGAGTGAAACTTCGTGTCGGAACGGAACAGCTCCGAGCCGCACGCCTTGCAGCGGTATACGCCCACCGTCTCGGTGTCCGTGTACTCTCCGGTAAACGCCCGCTCGGTC
The DNA here is from genome assembly GCA_963785645.1 of uncultured Actinomycetota bacterium. Classification (GTDB taxonomy): domain Bacteria; phylum Actinomycetota; class Actinomycetes; order Streptosporangiales; family Streptosporangiaceae; genus Trebonia. Next base: position 48,708 of record CAWAWG010000005.1, on the reverse strand, counting down.
CCCGCCCTGCGCAGCACCGCGTACTCAGCCGGCGAGAGCAGCTCCCGCCACTCCGCGTCGGTCCGCTCAACCTTCTCCATACCATCACGCCCCATCGATCGGTACCGGTAGTAATCGCGAGGGAAACGGTAACTGGCACCGTTCTACATCCGCGCGTCGGGCGCCAGCGCCTCGAGGATCTCACAGGCGCGCAGCACCGCCTTGCCCTCGTCCGCGGTCGGGTTGCCGACCGCCGGGTCGAAGTTCAAGTCATAGAACACTTCGGTGACCCCGCAGCTTCCCAGCCAGCGGACGTCCTCACGGATCTGCTCGTACGACCCGGACAGGAGCCGCCGCTGCCCGGTCGTCTTGGACACCGACGGCCTGCCCGGCGCCGCGACGCCGCGGCACACGATCCGCGCCGGGCTGCGCCCCGCCGCCCGCGCGGCGCTCTGCACCACCTTGGCCGATTCGGCGATCACCGAGAGGTCAGCGTTCGACGCGGTTACCCACCCGTCGCCGATCCGTCCGGCCCGCTCCATCGCCGCCCGTGACATGCCGCCGATCAGGATGGGCGGCCCGGGCCGCTGCACGGGCGCGGGCTCCTGCCGCCCCGCCGGGATCGAGAAGAAGGTTCCCTGGTATCCCCCCGGGCCGCTCCACAGTGCCCGCAGCGCCGCGACGAATTCGTCGGCGCGCGCGCCGCGCTGCGCCATCGACGTGCCTGACCCGGCGAACTCCTCGGGCATCCACCCGGATCCGATGCCCAGGTCGAGCCGCCCGCCGGACAGCACGTCCACGGTCGCGGCCTGCTTGGCGAGCAGCAGCGGCGACTGGAACGGGTGGTTGACCACCGCGACGCCGAGCCTGATAGACGAGGTGGCCGCGGCCAGGTAGCCGAGGGACACCATCGGGTCGAGCACCGACCGGTACGCCGGCGCCAGCTTGGCCCCGGCGGGCGCGAGCAGCCGCTGGAATGTCCAAAGCGACCGGTACCCGAGCCGCTCCGCCCGCCGTGCCAGCTCCGCCAGGTTCCGCGGCGTCGCCCAGGACCCCGCGATCGCCGCCCCGAATCCGATGTCCATCCCTCCACCCTATTGAAGCCGCACCTTGAAGCCGCACCGGCGGCGAACCCGGGACGCCAGCGGTCCCGGGACACGGTGATCACCGGACGGGGGAAGGGCGGGCCGGCCGCAGCGCGTGGGAGACTGCCTCCGTGACCGATCTGCTCCTGCCCGGGGTGCCGTTCCCCCTTGCGTCATCTGGTACCCCCGCCTGCCAGGCCAGCGTGGCCGACGGGACACTGACGCTGACCAGCGGCCCCAAGGCCGACCTGTTCATCGACCCGGTCGGCGACGAGGCCACGCGCCCGGACGCGGGACGGTGGACCGGCCTGCCCGGTGAAGACGACTTCACCCTGTCGGCGCGGGTCACCGTGGGCTTCACCAGCGCCTTCGACGCAGGCGGGCTGCTGCTTTACCTCAGCGAGCGGCGCTGGGCCAAGCTCTGCTACGAGTTCTCGCCGCAGCGCAAGCCGACCGCGGTCACCGTGGTCACCCACGGCACGTCCGACGACAGCAATTCCTTCGAGACCGCGGGCGGACCGCTCTGGCTCCGCATCACCAGGTCGGGACGGGCGTGGGCGTTCCACGCCTCCGCGGACGGCGCCTACTGGCAGCTGCTGCGCTACTTCACGCTCGGCGAGGCGTCCGGCGCCCGGATCGGCTTCCTCACCCAGTCCCCGACCGGTCCCGGCTGTACCGCGGTCTTCGACTCGGTCCTGTACAAGCCAGGGGCGCCCGCCGACCTCCGCGACGGTAGCTAACACGGCAGAAACCGACGAGAACGCCCCCGATCAGCCGCATCGCAACATTCGTGTGCCTACGCGTCACCTTAATGTCACGCGATGGCTGGCCAGGATCCACCGGGCGCTCTTACGCTCACCCCATGACCGATGACCCCGGCAAAAGCGACACGACGCGACGCACCTTCATGGTTAGCGGCGCCGCGGCGGCCATTGGCGCCGCCGCAGCCAGCCGCATCCGTTCTGGCAGGATCTCTGACGCGCAGGCGAGGCTGCTCGACAAGGTCACCGCCGCGGCCGCCACCACGAGTGCGAGCCTCAGCGACGTCAAGCACATCGTGATCCTCATGCAGGAGAATCGCAGCTTCGACCACTACTTCGGTACCCTGTCGGGAGTTCGCGGCTTCTCGGACCCGGACGTGCCGCAAAACGCCAACGGCACGCCGATCTTCGACCAGTACGGCTACCAGCCGGGCAGCGGGCCGAGCGCCTCCGGCTATCTGCAGCCGTTCAACCTGGCCAACGACCCGCCCTCGGAGAACGGCGAGGACACCAACGACATCGACCACAGCTGGGCCGGGCAGCACAACAGCTGGAACGGCGGCAAGCTCGACTCGTTCATCACCTCGCACCTGGCGACCGACGGCGACACCAACGGCCCGGTCACCATGGGCTACTTCACCCGCAGCGAGCTGGCCTTCTACTATGCGCTGGCCGATGCGTTCACCATTTGCGACGGCTACCACTGCTCGGTGCTCGGCCCGACCGACCCGAACCGCCTCATGGCGATGTCGGCGTGGATCGACCCGTCGGGCAGTAACGGCGGCCCGGTGATCACCACGGCGTCCGACCGCGTCGCGATGACGGGCAAGCTGAGCTGGCAGACCATGCCCGAGGCACTTCTCGCGGCGGGCGTGAGCTGGAAGGTCTACAACGACCCGACCGGCATCCTGGGCCTCGGTGTCCTGTCTTACTTCAAGAACTACACCGATCCGTTCAGCCTCACCGGCCTCGAACTGATCGCCAAGGGCCTCACGCCCAGTTTCCCCGGCGACTTCGAAAGCGATGTGAAGAGCGGCAGCCTGCCGAGCGTCTCGTGGATCCTCCCGCCGCTGGCCGAGTGCGAGCACCCGGCCGCACCGCCGGAGTGGGGCGAGTACCTGGTGCAGCAGATCCTGAACATCCTCGTCTCGAACCCGGACGTCTGGGCGCAGACCGTATTTATCGTGAACTACGACGAAAACGGCGGCTTCTTCGACCACGTGCCGCCGCCCGCCGCGCCCGCCGGGACCGCCGGGGAATACCTGACCGGCACCTTGCCAAGCTCGGCGGCCGGCATCGCCGGGCCCGTCGGCCTCGGCTTCCGCACCCCGGCCCTGGTCATCTCGCCATTCAGCGCGGGCGGCTACAAGTACTCGGGAACGCTTGACCATACGAGCACGCTGCGCCTGATCGAGAGCCGCTTCGGCGTCACGGTACCCAACCTGTCCGCCTGGCGGCGCTCCGTCACCGGCGACTTCACCGGCGCCCTTAATCTCGCCAGCCCGCCGGTGACCGCGGTGCCGGCCCTCCCGTCCACGTCGATCGGCTCGAACCTCACCGTGGTCGAGGAGGCCGTGCTGAACGCCCTCACCGGGACGCTGGACGTCGGCATCCCCTACCCGCTCCCCACCAGCAACTCCATGCCTGCCCAGGAGGCAACCCCGGTCAGGCCCGCCGTTCCCTAGCCAGCGGGGCGGCCCCTTGCCAGCGGGCCCGTAGCCGGGGGCTGCGGGCCGGCCCCGGGAATTAAAGCGATCATCCCGAACGACAGCGGCTTACTCCCGATGCCCGATGACGCCCGGAGGCTAGCCAGCGCCGCCCCTCTCCTCGCAGACGTATACCGAATTTTGGCCGGAAACCGGCCCGACTTGCAGCGGTTTGTCCAACCAAAATTCGGTATACCTTTCCTTGGTCGCATGGTCGCATGGTCGCATGGTCGCATGGTCGTGATCGTGACCGCGGCCGCAAGGGGATTTCCGGACGAAACGAAGTTCGCCCCGGGTGACGTTTCGCGTTAAGCGCTGAGGTTACGGTTACCCGTGAATGCCGGATACGATGGCCAAGGCCACGAAGATGAAGAACGCGACAAAGCCGAGCACGATAACCGCCCTGATCGCGCGGTTCGCCGCGCTGGCCGGCAGGCCTCGCCGGAACCGGCTGGCGTCTTTGTCGCGGTGGTTGATCCCGCCCGGTATGGCCGCGTTGGCCAAGTACGACGAATTGTCCTGTCGATGATGGTGCCCGTGGTGCTGTCCCCCGGAAAGGCTCCCGTGGTGCCCGCCGGTATCCCCTCCGGTAAAACCCCCGTGATGCCCGCCGCCGAAGCTAACGCCGCCGCCGCCGTCATGCATGCCGAAGCACCTCCCGTCGCCGCCGTCGCCTAAGGCGACGTGCATTTACCGCGACCCCGATCCGCGGTGAATTACACAGTATGGCGTGCCCGATAAAAAGCAAAGAAAATTGGACAAGTGACCCCGCGCGGGCGCGGGGTCACTGAATATGCCGTTCATGGCTTTTGAGCGGGACGGGTTTATTACTTCGGGTGCCAGCGCCGTCCGTCGGAGCGCGGCCGGACCAGGGTGAACGTCTCGAAGAGGGTGTAGTCGTCGGTTGGCGCGCGGGGCGTTCTCCTGGCCGGGCTGACCGGCTCCGGGCCGTTCGGGTCCTGGCCGTCCGGGTTGACCGCGTGGTAGTACCGCACGGTAACGGACGTCTGCCCGCCCGCCTCGCTTCCGGGACTCACATCGAAGACCGCGATGCCGTACCCGGTCGAGGGCTCGCGCCGCGCGGACCAGGTCGCCGTCTCCAGCGCCTCGGCGGCGGGGGTCAAGATCCTGGCCGTCCGCGGTGACGCCCCGGGTACCCGGCCCGCGGGGCTAGCCGGGCCCGCGGCGCCGCCGCCGCAGCCGAGCACGAGATGCACGGTGCCCTGACTGGTGTCGAATACCCCGCTGTCCACCGTGGTCACCGGGTGGGGCCGGCGGGTGTCGGTTGGCGCGCCGGTCCGCGTATCGGTCCCCGCATCGGGGTCGAAGCCGTGGACGGGAAAGGACCGCTCGTACCCGTGATCGTGCCCGGACAGCACGAGGTCCACTTCGTAGGTGTCGAACAGCGGCAGCCACTCGCGCCTGACGCCCAGGTCGGAACCGTCGCCGTCCGGTGCCGACGAGCATGCGCCCTGGTGCAGCTGCACGACGATCCAGTCGATGGAAGGATCGGCGCGGGCGGCCGCCAGGGTCGACTCGAGCCACCGGGTCTGCCCGCCGCCGGAGTAGCCGCGCACGTACCGGGGGGTGCCGGCGGCGTCGGCGGGCTGCCCGTCGGGTCGGCCGGCAGCGGCCCGGTGCTCCCGGTGCCGGTGCTTACAGCAAGCGTGTCCGCGGTGCGGGCGCCCGGGTGCTGATATGCGGCCTCCTGATGGCCCGCACCCCGGTAAGCGACGTCCTCCCCGCTGAGGGAGACGAAGAGCGCCGTGCCCACGCGGAACGCGTACCACCGGCCCTCAAGGTCGTCTGTCCCGTTGGACGGCAGGGTGTACCTGGTCAGGTAGGAAGCGAGCGCCTGCTCCCGGTCGGCGGGGTCGAGCGCGTGGCTGCCCGGCACCGGCAGCCACGGCCGGTTCGCCGCCGATGCCTGGATGTTGTTTCCGAAGCCCCGCCAGGCGTGCGCGCGCTCGGCCGGGTTCAATGAGTCCGGGTCGGGGTCGGTAAGGTCGCCGTTGAGCAGGTGGAACAGGGGCTGGAAGGTCTCCACCGCGCCCACCGCGTAGGCCGCCCAGGCCGGGTTGGGCGTTGCCAGGTCGCCGAAGCTGGTGAACCGGAAGGCGGCCCGTCCTTCCGGCGCCGTCGTGAACGTGGCGCTGAACGGGTCGGCCGCGTTGACGTCGTTGTCGGCCGTGACCGCGTAGCCGTAGGTCGCGCCCGGGCGCAGCCCGTCCACGCGCGCGTGGTACGTCCAGGTCGACGTGCCGCTCACCGCTTCGGTGTACACGCGCTCGGCGGCGGTGATCACCCGTTGCCCGATCCGGACGCGGGGCCGCTCCGCCCGGCCGGGTGACGCCCACGACACGACCACGGACCGGGTCGGGTCCTCGCCCCAGGTGAGATGAACCTGCTCGGGGGTGCCATCCGCGGCCTCGGCGCGCCCGCGGGCCGCCGCACGGGCAGGCCCCGCGGCAGTCGCGGCGATCAGGCTAGTGGTGCCCGCGGCGATAATCTGCCGCCTGGACAAGCCGGACCCCCCGTCATCTGACATGCCGAGACTTTGCCGCCTGGCGGTAAACGTCTGGTGACGGCAGGGAAGGTAGCGCCCCCAGATCTTGATGAATATTGGGATGGGGCGGGGTGGGGCCGGCGGGACATGTACCGAGTTTGCGGGGGTGCAAAGCCGGCAAACCGGGCAGGATCACGCCGCGAACTCGGTATACCTCGCCGACGTCACCGCAGAGGCCGCGATCGAGATGGATAACAGCAAGAGGCGCAGAGCGCTGGATTTCGACGGCAACCTGAGTCGGAGCCGGACTGCCTCGAAGCGCAGCACGCCCCCGTTCGGAGGAGGAGTGTTAAGTCCCTTCGGCCGGACGGGGCGGCTGACTGCCGGGTGGAATTAGAGCTTGGTCCAGGCCTCGGTGAGGACGGCGCGCAGGATCTGCTCCATCTCGTCGAAGTGCTCCTGGGTGCAGATCAGCGGCGGGGCCAGCTGGATTACCGGGTCGCCGCGGTCGTCGGCGCGGCAGACGAGGCCGGCCTCGAACAGCGCGTGCGACAGGAAGCCGCGCAGCAGCCGCTCCGATTCGGCGTCGTTGAACGTCTCCTTGGTGTTCTTGTCCTTGACGAGCTCGATGCCGTAGAAGTACCCGGCACCGCGCACGTTGCCGACGATCGGCAAGTCGTTCAGCTTGTCCAGCGTGGCGCGGAAACCGTCCTCGTTGGACCGCACGTTGCCGAGGATGTTGTCCCGCTCGAAGACATCCAGGTTGGCCAGCGCGACCGCGGACGACACCGGGTGCCCGGCGAACGTGATGCCGTGCAGGAACGTCGCGGTGCCGTGCAGGAACGGCTCCATCAGCTCGTCGCGGACGATCATGCCGCCCAGGGGAGAGTAGCCGGAGGTAACGCCCTTGGCGAAGGTGATGATGTCAGGCTGATAGCCGTAGCGCTCGGAGCCGAAGTAGTAGCCGAGCCGCCCGAACGCGCAGATCACCTCGTCGGACACGAGCAGCACGCCGTACCGGTCGCAGATCTCCCTGACCCGCTGGAAGTAGCCGGGGGGAGGGGTGAAGCAGCCGCCTGAGTTCTGCACCGGCTCGAGGAACACGGCCGCGACGGACTCCGCGTCCTCGCGCAGGATCGCCCGCTCGATCTCGTCGGCGGCCCAGACACCGAACCTGGCCTCGTCGTCGGCGACGAACTCCGGCGCCCGGTAGAAGTTCGTGTTCGGCACGCGGATGCCGCCGGGCGGCAGGGGCTCGAAGTCGTGCTTGATCGCGGACAGGCCGGTCACGGCGAGCGCGCCCATCGAGGTCCCGTGGTAGGCGTACTCGCGGCTGAGTACCTTGTACCTGGTGGGCTCGCCCTTGCGCTTGAAGTAAGCCTTGGCGAGCTTCCAAGCCGACTCGACGGCCTCGGATCCCGACGTCGTGAAGAACACCCGGTTCAGGTCACCGGGCGCGAGTTCCGCGAGCCGGGCGGCGAGTTGTACCGCCGCCGGGTGCGCATACGACCACAGCGGGAAGTAGGCCAGCTCCGAGGCCTGCTTCGAGGCGGCTTCCGCCAGCTCGGTGCGGCCGTGGCCGACCATGGAGACGAAAAGCCCGGCGAGCCCGTCGAGGTAGCGCTTGCCCCGGTCGTCGTAGACGTAAGGACCGCTGCCGCGCACGATGACCGGGACGTCTCCTTGGCCGAACGACGACATGCGGGTGAAGTGCATCCACAGATGCTGCTTCGCCGCCGCCTGGAGCTCTTCTGAAGAAAGGGTCACCGTGTCCCCCAGGTGTAAGTCTGTTTGCGTAGCTTCAGGTAGACAAAGGTTTCGCTTGACGTGACGGACGGTACCCCGCGTACCCGGGTCAGAATCTCCAGAAGGTGGTCGTCATCCTCGCAAACCACCTCAAGCAGGAGGTCGAACGAGCCGGCGGTCAGCACCACGTAGTCGATCTCGTCCATGCCGGCCAGTTGGTCGGCCACCTGCTGCACGTCGCCGTCGCAGCGCAGACCGATCATGGCCTGACGCCGGAAGCCGAGCTTGAGCGGGTCGGTGACCGCGACGATCTGCATGACGGCGGCCTCGTACAGCCGCTGGACCCGCTGCCTGACGGCGGCCTCTGACAGCCCGACCGCTTTTCCGATCGCCGCGTAGGATCGTCGCCCGTCCGTCTGCAACTGCTCGATGATCTGCTTGGAGATCTCGTCGAGCACGGGCACGACGGCCGAGCCGCCGCCGCGCGGTCCGTGGGCCATCCGCTCACTTCCTTCAGGCTGTCGGGTAAACCCTCTCCTCATGCTTGTCGTGTTCCACTTCCGTGTCAACTAAATTCGTAGGTTCAGGACACGCTGTCCACGGATTCACTTGTTACAGGAACACAATTTTGCGGAGCCCGTCGGGCCGGTGATGAGGTGGCCGGGGCGACACGGGATATCAGGTTCGGTTATTAATCAAATATATAGACGAAAAATATCGTTGTGGTGCGGCGGCCGGGGAGGTCTGCGCGTGGCTGGCTCCGGGCTGTCGGCTCTGCTCGTCACGGGGTCCGGTCCCAGCGGCCGGGCAGGCCGGCCGGGGCGGTGAAAGCGGCGGTGCAAGCAAGGCGCCGCGGACCGTCTTTGACGTGACGGTGACGTCGATGCGCGGCGCAGCGGCAAAAAAGAGGGCTCGTCATTCGGGATCGCGGGTTTGATCTTTTGCCGCCAGTAAGGTGAAGCGCATGGACATCACGAAGCCAGAAGTGGACTATCCCGAGGGCGCGCCGCCCCAGGTGCTGGAGATCACCGACATCTGGGAGGGCGACGGCAAGGTCGCCGGGGCCGGGGACACGGTCGAGGTGCACTACGTCGGGGTCGCCCACTCCACCGGGGAGGAGTTCGACGCGAGCTGGAACCGGGGCGAGCCGCTCCAGTTCCGCCTGGGCGTCGGGCAGGTCATCCAGGGCTGGGACCAGGGCGTGCAGGGCATGAAGGTCGGTGGCCGCCGCAAGCTGGTCATCCCGCCGGACCTGGGCTACGGCAGCCGCGGCGCGGGCAGGTCCATCAAGCCGGGCGAGACCCTGATCTTCATCTGCGACCTCGTTTCCGCGTAATCTCCCAGGGGGGCTCCGCCACCCTTCGACCCCCCAAACCAGCTTGGGTTGCTGTGTGCGGTATCAGGCTCCCCGGCCGGGTCCCTCGCTTCGCTCGGGGCCCGGCGCGGGGTCGCCTGATCGCGCCTGTGCTCGCTCGCTGTGTTTCCCAGGGGGCTCTGCCCCCTTCGACCCCCGAAACCAGCGTCCCTGCGGCTAGCGGCATCAGGCTCCCCGGCCGGGTCCCTCGCTTCGCTCGGGGCCCGGCGCGGGGTCGCCTGATCGCGCCTGTGCTCGCTCGCTGTGTTTCCCAGGGGGCTCTGCCCCCTTCGACCCCCGAAACCAGCGTCCCTGCGGCTAGCGGCATCAGGCTCCCCGGCCGGGTCCCTCGCTTCGCTCGGGACCTGGCGCGGGGTCGCCTGATCGCGCTTGTGCTCGCTCGCTGTGTTTCCCAGGGGGCTCTGCCCCCTTCGACCCCCGAAACCAGCGTCCCTGCGGCTAGCGGCATCAGGCTCCCCGGCCGGGTCCCTCGCTTCGCTCGGGGCCCGGCGCGGGGTCGCCTGATCGCGCCTGTGCTCGCTCGCTTCGCTCGCTGCGCCGCGCGAGCCACCGTGTTCCCCAGGGGGCTCCGCTCCCCTTCGACCCCCGAACCTGCTTGGGTTGGTTGCCCCGTCCCGGGGCGGGAACCGCGTCGCCCCGCTTCGGGGTTAAGGCTCATTGGCGGTGGTGATCGTGGAAGGCAGAAGCCACGAACCGTTCTGACTACTTATACGAGGACCGGGGGACCGCCGTCACCTCGGCCGGGTGGCACTTAGCGGGCGTTCATCCAGAGGCGGGTCAGCCCGTGGATCGCGTCTACGTTCGGTGTGGGCACGCCGACCAGGGCGCCGAGTTCGCGCACCGCGCCGGTTAGCGCGTCGAGTTCGAGCGGCCGCCCGGCCCGCGCGTCCTGCAGCATCGACGGCGCGAAGTCACCGAGCTTCCTGGTGACCGCGTGCCGGTCCGGCGGGGATTGCCGGATCGGGCAGCCGATCCTTTCGCCGACCGCCCGCGCTTCGAGCATCGCCCTGGACAGGAACTCCCGGACCAGGTCATCGTCGAGCACTGGCCCGGTCGAGGCGCCGGTAAGCACGCAGACCGGGTTCATCGTCAGGTTGCCCCACAGCTTGTACCAGACGTCATCGCGGATCCGGGCAGAGGTGGTCACGTCGAAACCCCCCGCGCGCAGCAGCCCGGCGAGCGCCGCCAGGCGGGGCGAGGACGTGCCGTCGAGTTCACCGACGATCAGCCCGTTCCCGCTCCGCCAGGAAACCTCGCCCGGCGCCGGGGACGATGCCGACAGGTGTACGGTCCCGCCGATGACCCGGCTGGCGGGCAGCACCGACGCGATGAAACCGCCCGGGTCCACGCTGTCCAGGTGCCGTCCGGCCGCGGGACCGCCGAACCCGTCGAGGAACCACCACGGCACGCCGTTCAGCGTCGAAAGCACCGCCGTCTCCGGCCCGAGCAGTCCCCCGGCCGACGCCGCTACACTCCCCATCGACTGCGCCTTGACCGCGACGACGACGAAATCCTGCGCACCGAGTTCGGCGGCGTCATCGGACACCGCTACCCGGGCCGTGATCGTTTCTCCCGTATCAGCCTGCGCGGCCGAGGTCACCCGCAGCCCGCGGTCCCTGATGGCGGACAGCGCGGCGCCGCGCGCGAGGACGGACACGTTCACCCCTCCGGCGGTGGCGAGCCGCGCGGCGATGACTCCGCCGATGGCCCCGGCGCCGATGACACAGATCCGCATGCCCCATGTCTATCCCGATTCGGACCCGTGCGTCAGGTGCGCGGGTCAGAGGAGGTGTGCGAAAGTCAGGGCATGTTCACCCCGCCTGCGCAGCGATTGCCCGATCCGGCCGTCGCCCGGTCCCTTGCGGGCGCCGCGCCGTGCTCGTACTGGCTCGACCAGCCCGACGCCCCCGAGCCCAGGCCCGCCCTGGCCGGCGCCGTCACCGCGGACCTGGCGGTCATCGGCGGCGGTTTCACCGGCCTGTGGACCGCGCTGCTCGCCCGCGAACGGTACCCGGAGCTGGACGTCGTCCTCGTCGAGGCGAAGACGGTC
>CAWAWG010000005.1:0-32500 GCA_963785645.1 uncultured Actinomycetota bacterium | reverse complement strand
GAATGCAGGCATGAGTAGCGAAAGGCGAGTGAGAAGCTCGCCCGCCGATTGACCAAGGGTTCCTGGGGCAGGCTAATCCGCCCAGGGTAAGTCGGGACCTAAGGCGAGGCCGACAGGCGTAGTCGATGGACAACGGGTTGATATTCCCGTACCCGTGTACGGCCGTCCGTGCTGAATCCCTGATGCTAAGTCCTGGTGCTGATCCTTCGGGTGAGGCGCCGGGCCGGACCGAGGGGGTAGTAGGCAAGCCGGTGGAGAGACGCAAGAGGGTAGCTGGACCCGGGCGGTGGTTGTCCCGGGGTAAGGGTGTAGGGCGGCTGGTAGGCAAATCCGCCGGTCACGTGCCTGAGACCTGATGCCGAGCCGTTAGGCGAAGCCAGTGATCCCATGCTGCCGAGAAAATCTTCGCGGCGAGGACGTACGCGGCCCGTACCCTAAACCGACGCAGGTGGTCAGGTAGAGAATACCGAGGCGATCGGGTGAACCGTGGTTAAGGAACTAGGCAAATTGCCCCCGTAACTTAGGGATAAGGGGGGCCCTCTCCGGTGACGGCACGTGCTGCCTGAGCTGGGGTGGGTCGCAGAGGCCAGGGGGAAGCGACTGTTTACTAAAAACACAGGTCCGTGCGAAGCCGCAAGGCGATGTATACGGACTGACGCCTGCCCGGTGCCGGAACGTTAAGGGGACGGGTCAGCTCTTCGGGGCGAAGCTCAGAACTTAAGCGCCGGTAAACGGCGGTGGTAACTATAACCATCCTAAGGTAGCGAAATTCCTTGTCGGGTAAGTTCCGACCTGCACGAATGGCGTAACGACTTCCCCGCTGTCTCAACCGCGGGCCCGGCGAAATTGCACTACGAGTAAAGATGCTCGTTACGCGCAGCAGGACGGAAAGACCCCGGGACCTTTACTGCAGCTTGGCATTGGTGCTTGGGACGGCTTGTGTAGGATAGGCGGGAGACTGGGAAGCGGGCACGCTAGTGCTCGTGGAGTCAACCTTGAAATACCGCTCTGGTCGTTTTGAGTGTCTAACCTGGGCCCGTGATCCGGGTCAGGGACAGTGCCTGGCGGGTAGTTTAACTGGGGCGGTTGCCTCCCAAAAGGTAACGGAGGCGCCCAAAGGTACCCTCAGCCCGGTCGGCAACCGGGTGCCGAGTGCAAGTGCACAAGGGTGCTTGACTGTGAGACAGACATGTCGAGCAGGAGCGAAAGCTGGGACTAGTGATCCGGCGGTGGCATGTGGAAGCGCCGTCGCTCAACGGCTAAAAGGTACCCCGGGGATAACAGGCTGATCTTGCCCAAGAGTCCATATCGACGGCATGGTTTGGCACCTCGATGTCGGCTCGTCGCATCCTGGGGCTGGAGCAGGTCCCAAGGGTTAGGCTGTTCGCCTATTAAAGCGGTACGCGAGCTGGGTTTAGAACGTCGTGAGACAGTTCGGTCCCTATCCGCTGCGCGCGCAGGAGACTTGAGAAGAGCTGTCCCTAGTACGAGAGGACCGGGACGGACTGACCTCTGGTGTGCCAGTTGTTCCGCCAGGAGCACGGCTGGTTTGCTACGTCGGGAAGTGATAACCGCTGAAAGCATCTAAGCGGGAAGCACGCTTCAAGATGAGGTCTCCCGCCACCTTGAGTGGGTAAGGCCCCCAGCCAGACGACTGGGTTGATAGGCCGGAAGTGTAAGCGCGGCGACGCGCTCAGCTGACCGGTACTAACAGGCCGAGGGCTTGGCTAACACCACACACTTTGTTCGCGTTCACTATGCGGTTCCCGAGTTACGGCCGGGGCAGGCATCCCACAACGGGGGTGCCTGCGGGCCGTACAACTCGATAAGGTTCCCGGCGGCTATAGCGAAGGGGAAACACCCGGTCCCATTCCGAACCCGGAAGTTAAGCTCTTCAGCGCCGATGGTACTGCGAGGGAGGCCTCGCGGGAGAGTAGGACACCGCCGGAACACAACTCGCGAGAGGCCCGACCGATAGGTCGGGCCTCTTCGTGTTTGTCGGGCCACCCTATTGACTCAAAGTCCGCGTGTGACTACGATGCGAGAAAATAATAGGAAACTTACCTATTAATTAACTGAGCGTGTCCGTTCTGTCGCCTCTCGTCGCCTCGTGAGTCCCTGGGAGCAACCAATGGTCCGATCCACCGCCGTTCTCCCGGTGCTGCTGACCCTGACGTTTGGCCTGGTCGCGCCGAGCGCGGCCGCGGCGACGAACCTGGTTGCCAATCCCGGTTTCGAGACCGGCTCCCTTTCCGGATGGACCTGTTCACCCCTGGACTCCGCGGTGACCACTCCGGTCCACTCCGGGTCGTATGCTCTCAGCGGTGCCGCGAGCTCTGCTGATGACGCGCAGTGTTCGCAGGTCATCCGGGTTCAGCCGAACTCCAGCTACTCGCTGTCGGCCTGGGTCGAGGGCAGCTACGTGTACCTCGGCGACAGCGGCACCGGAACCAGTGACACGAGCACCTGGACACCTTCCGCTTCCGCCTGGCAGCAGCTGTCGACCGCCTTCACCACCGGTGCTTCGACCACCAGCGTCACCATCTACCTGCACGGCTGGTACGGCGAGGGCACCTACCACGCGGACGACGTGAGCTTGACCGGGCCCGCCGGGTCCGCGCCGTCGTCGCCGGCGGTACCGGCCGGCCTGACCGTCACCGGGGTCACCTCGTCCTCGGCCACGCTGTCCTGGACCGAGTCAAGCAGCTCCGACCCGGCTGTGTCGTACGACATCTACGAAAACGGCTCCCTGGTGGCCACCGCCGCCGCGGCCAGTGCGACCGTGACCGGGCTCGCGGCCGGCACCACTTATGAGTTCACGGTTGCCGCGGTGGACGCATCGGGTAATGCGTCGGCGCAGAGCGCGGCGGTCGGCGCGACGACCTCCGGCAGCAGCAGCCCCGGCGGCGGCAGCTGGCGCTCGCCCGTCTACTTGATGCCGCTGGACAACGACCCGCCCTCGGCGTCGCAGATCGCCGGAATCATGAGCACGACCGGGGAGAAGAACTTCATGCTCTCCTTCGTGCTCGACTCCGGCGGCTGCACTCCCGCCTGGGACGGCAGCAGCAGCGAGCTGGTTTCCGCTGACACCACGGTCGCGGCACTGATCTCCGCGATCCGCGCCGCGGGCGGGGACGCCGGGGTGAGCTTCGGCGGCTACAACGGCACCGAGCTCGGACAGGACTGCTCGACTGCCAGTGCGCTGGCCAGCGCGTACCAGTCGGTCATCACCAAGTACCAGCTCACTCACGTGGACTTCGACATCGAGAACACGGCTCTCGGCGACACCGGCAATGAACTCAAACGATTCCAGGCAATCGCGATACTTGAGCGAGAGGACCCAAGCCTGACCGTGTCGCTCACGATCCCGATGACCTCAGTCGGGTTGCCGGGCACCGGCACCAGCGAGATCCAGCAGGCGATCACGGCGGGTGCGCGGATCGACGTGTTCGGCATCATGGATTTCGACTACGGCCTGACCAGCGGCACCCAGGTGAGCAGCGACGAGACGGTCGCCGACGACGTCGCCAGCCAGCTTGAGTCGCTGTACGGCTGGTCTTCCGCCACCGCGTGGTCACACATCGGGATCACGCTGATGAACGGGCACACCGACCAGCCCAGCGAACTGTTCACCCAGGCCACCTTCAGCAGCCTGCTGAGCTTCGCGGCAGGCAACCGCGCAGCGTGGCTCTCGTTCTGGTCGTTCAACCGCGACCAGCCCTGCCCGGCCGGAGCCGTGGAGCCGTGGGCCCCGGGAACCTGCAGCAACATCACCCAGAACCCGTACGACTTCACCAAGATCGTCGCCCAGTACGCCGGGTGAGGACCGGGCCGCCGCTCTCTTACCGTCCGTGCCGCGCGGGCTAAGCTGGCCCTCATGGTACGCGTGACCCATCCGCTGGACGGCGCCGAGGTGCGGCGGGCCCGCCGCCTGGTGGTTTCCTTCCACGTGACCGTGGCCAACTACGAATACCTCGTGTACTGGCGGTTCTACCAGGACGGGAGCATCGAATGCGAGGTCCGCGCAACCGGGATCATGGTGACCTCGGAGACCGCCGCGCCGGGTAGCCGCCCCGCGAACGGGACAATCGTCGACCAGGGCATCTACGCCCCGTTCCACCAGCACTTCATCGTGGCCCGCCTCGACCTGGACGTGGACGGCACCGGCAGCACCATCACTGATGCCCTGTTTACCGCCTGAGTCCTGATCAGTGCACGTGAATCGGCGTCAGGGGCGGGGCAGCAGCTCCGTCAGCTGCCCGGCCGACATCGACGGGACGGCGCTGAGCGGGCCCGGCGCGCGCAGGCCCGCCAGGTGGATGTCGAGGAACCGCTGCCAGGTGCCCGGTGCGACCTCACCGGTGGTCTCGGTGAGCCCGCGCATGGCCCAGACCAGAGCCATCACGTCCCCGATGGTCACGGCGGGGTTCAGCGTGCCCGCGGCCAGCGCGCGGCGGGTGAGTTCCTGGACCGCGGCCCGGATCTCGCGCGCCGCGGCGCCGTCAACGCTCCGCTCAAGCAGCAGCCGCGCGTACTTGACGTGCGCGCCGAACAACGCCCCGAGCCCGCGCAGGAACTGCTCAAGGCCGTCGCCGCCCGGGCACGCGAGGGCGCTGTTGGCCGCGGCCAGCGCCTCGCCAAGCGACAGCCGTACCAGCTCGTCGATCAGCGCGTCCTTGTTGGCGAACCGCCGGTACACGGTGCCCACGCCGACCCCGGCCCGGGCGGCTATCTCCTCCATGCTGGCGTCGGCGCCGGACTCGCCGAGTACTTCGCGGGCCGCGTCGAGGACGCGGTGGTAGTTGCGGACCGCGTCGCGCCGCCCCGGCGGGGCAGGGAGCCCCGCCGGATCGCTAAGTACGGGCTCGCTGCCCACCGGCCCTCCCTCGCTCACTCGCCGAGTTCGCTTGCCATCGTCTCCCCGGCGGCGCTTTCCCCGGTCAGCGCGTCCCCGGACATCGCCAGCGTACCGACGGCCGCCGCCTCGGTGGCCGTCCGGGCCTGGCCGCCGCTGCGACGGGATCAGCGCACCCGCCAGCGCGGCCATCACCAGGACGGCGGCCATCACCCCGAACCCGGTCGTGTAGCCGGATCCCGCGGGCAGGCCGGACGGCTCCAGCTTCGCGGTGACGATGCTGGCCATCACGGCGGCGCCGATGCTGCCGCCGATCGTGCGGATGTTCGCGTTCATGCCGGTGGCCACGCCGGTCTGCTCGGCCGGCACCGCGGACACGACATTTGCCGACATCGCCGAGAAGGCCAGCCCGAAGCCGACGCCCAAGATGCCGGTGGCGACGTAGATCTCCCACTGGCTGGAGTGCGCGAACGCGAACATCGCCATCGCCCCGCCGCCGATGAGGCAGCCCGCGACCACCAGGACCTTGCCGCCGAGCCGCCGGGTGAGCGATCCGGCGAACAAGCCGGCCACGAACATGGTGACCCCCGAGGGCAGCAGCATGAGCCCCGAGCGGGTGATGCTGGCGCCGAACCCGTAGCCGGCGGCGGACGGGGTCTGCACGAACTCGGGCAGGAACGCGAACATCGCGTAGAGGCCGACCCCGATGAGCAGCGCGACCAGGTTGTTGGTCCAGACCGCGGGGAGCCGCATCATCTTCATGTCGATCAGCGGGGTGGCTGCCCGCAGCTCGGACCAGACCCAGGCGGCGGCCAGCAGCACGGCCGCCGTGAACAGCCCGATGACCGTCGGCGAGGCCCAGCCCCAGTCCGACGCCTCGCTCAGCGGCACGAGCAGCAGCACCAGCCAGCCGGACAGCAGGACCGCCGGCAGCCAGCTGATCGCGCCGGGGCTGCGGATCGGGGACTGAGGAACGAACAGCACCGCGGCGATCGCCGCGATCGCCGTCGCGATGCCCGGCAGCCAGAACAGCCAGTGCCAGTTCAGCGCGTTCACGATCGGGCCCGCCAGCACGATGCCCAGGCTGCCGCCGACCGCGGTGAGCGCCGCGAGGATGCCGACCGCGCCGGCCACTTTTTCCCTCGGGAACTCATCGCGGATAATCCCGAACCCGAGCGGCAGCATCCCGCCCGCCACTCCCTGGATCACCCGGGCGACGATCATCACCGCGAGGTTGGGGGCCACAGCCGCCAGCACCGAGCCGGCCATGAGGGCGACCAGCGTGGCCACGAAGACCCACTTCTTGCCGTAGATGTCACCGACCCGCCCGAGGATGGGGGTCATGACCGAGGCCGACAGCAGGTAGGCCGTCAGCACCCACGTCACGGCGCTCTGCGAGGTATGCAGTTCCACCTGCACCGTGCTCAGCACGGGGATTACCAGTGACTGCAGCAGCGCGTAGGCCCCGATACCCACCGCGAGTATTGCGAACGTCACCTGATGGTGCGGCCGCCGTGCGCCTTCCATGCCAGACCCCCAGTCGAAGCGGAATCATTATTCCGCTAGGAGCGTACCGTAGCGGAATATACATTCCGCTACGGTATGAGCGGAACTGGGAGATCGTCGTGGTTCCTGGTGGCTGCATCCACCGTTTCCATCTGCATCCGCTCCCGCTATCCGCAATATCCTCCCGCCGGGCCGCCGGTATGCCACGCTAGGTACACGATCAAGCACGTGGCGTGAAGCTTGGCTGCGGCCTGGGTGCCGTACCGGTCAACTGCCTGAAGGGAACGCGGGGAGCGCATGGGGGACGCGGGGGTAAAGGACGCTGCCGTTCCGGAGGGTTTCGCGGCGGTGCGTCCTCCCGGCCGGGGGCGGCCGCGGCTGGCTGCGCGCCTGCCACGCCTGGACTTCGACGACCGGGCCGCGCTCGGCGCATGGGCCGCCGCGCACCTGCCCCTTCTCGTCCTGGCGTGGGCGGCCACGTGGGCGTACCGCACGGGCACCGGCTTCGCGCCGCTGGCGGGGGCGTTCGATCACTGGGACGCGGCCATATACCGGAACATCGCCGAGTACGGCTATTTCTCGCCGCACTCGACGGCTCACAGCGTCGCGTTCTTCCCCGGGTACCCGCTGGTGCTGGCCGCGGCGCACCTGGTCCTGCGTAACTGGGTGCTGTCAGAGCTGGCCGTCTCCGCAGTGGCTGGCTGCTTCGCGGTGGTGTCGCTGGGCCGACTCGCGGGTAGCCGGCGCGCCGTGCTCTACCTGCTCGCCATGCCCGCCGCGGTGTTCCTCATGGTCGGGTACACCGAGTCCCTGTTCCTCGCGCTCGCGGTCCCGGCCTGGCGGGCCGGGTCCCGCGGGCGGTACTTTCATGCCGCGCTGCTGGCCGGACTGGCCGGGCTGGTCCGCGCGGACGGGGCGTTCCTGGCCGCCGCCCTGGCCGTCATGGCGGCGGCGGGCCCGCGGGGAAGGCGGCTCCGGGATGTCGGCACGGCGTGCCTCGGCCTGGCCGGGCCCGCCGCCTACGAGGCCTACCTGAGGCTGGCCACCGGCTCGTGGGACACCTGGCGGAAAGCTATGCAGGCCGGCTGGGATCTCCATCTCGTCACCCCGGCGCAAGCGTTCAGGTGTACCTGGAGCGCCGCGTTCGGGCACGGGTACCCCGCCTGGTGGGCAGGGGAGATGCAGCTGGAACTCGTCTCGTTCGCCGTGATCGCCCTCGCGGCGCTCGCGTTCCTGCTGGCGCGCCGCTGGCCGGAGGCCGTGTACTGCGGGCTCGCCGCGGTCTGTCTCGGCACGCAGACCTGGTACACCACGAGCATGCGCACCCTCCTGGTGCTGTTCCCCGTCTGGGTGGCGCTAAGCGGCCTCGAGGCGCGCCGTCCCTGGGTGCGGCACCTGTACCTCAGCGCGTGCGTGCCGCTGGCAGCCGTAGTGGCACTGCTGTTCCTGGCCTACCAGTGGGCGGGATAACCCGTCAGCCTTGGTCGGCGGTGATGAGACGGGGGACGATGGCCTGCTCCGTGTAGCCGCCGTTGCCATCGGGAGCCACGTGCCAGGCGTGCCTGCCGGGCAGGACGGTAACGGCTTCGATGAGTTCCGGGCCGGCGTAGAGCAGACCGACGCCGTCTTCAGTCGCGTATCCGGAAGGCAGGGCCCGGTTCGCGACGAGTTCCCGGAACGCGGTCCGGCGCGGCTGGTCGTCGAGGTCGTCGTGGACGCCGTTGCTGTAAGGGAGGAAGGCGAGTCCGCCGGCGAACGGGTCGAGGTTGTCCCGGAAGGAGTCGGTCGGCCCGCCGACGTGCCAGCAGATGCTGCCCGCGCTCGATCCGGTGAGCACCACGCCCGCCTCCCAGCAGTCACGCAGGATGTCCGGCAGGCCGTGGGCGCGCCAGACCGCGACGAGGTTAACCACGCTGCCGCCCTCGACCAGGATGACGTCCTGGCTGAGCAGGTGCGCCCGGACGTCGGGCACGTTCGGCTGGGTGAACAGCCGCAGAAAGCTGAACTCGACATCGCCGCGCTCAGCGAACCGTGCCGCGTAATGGTCAATGGCATCCTGCCGGTCCCCGACCGCGGTGGGGATGTAGCAGAGCCGCCGGACGGGCCCGCTGGCCGCGGCCAGGCTGATCGCGAAGTCGAGCAGCGCACCGGGCGGCGGTCCGCCCGGCGCGGGCTTCAGTACTCCGGAAAACGCGAAGATCCGCCGCCGTTCGGTGCTCACCGGCAAAGCTTACAGGTCCAAAGAAACGTCGGTGAATGCCCTGATTCCGTTCGGACCGAACCATCGCAGGAGCAGCCCCAGGCCCGGCAAGTTCCTTAGTGGGAAAGCCGCCCCTGTACGGGACGCTAGATAAGCACGATAGCGGCGAGGATTCCGAAAACCAAGGCCAAGCCGATTAGCACGGCTACGACAACGAGGAATATTGCGATACTTTTCATATCCGCAGCCTAATTTTCTTGCATCTGCTGACTGTCACGCGTAAGTGGCGGTGTGGGTCCGTAACCGAACTTAACTCGCGGTTCTCGTTGGTCGGGCTGGAACGGTATCCGAATAACTTCGGAGCTGAGTCATCATCAGGATACTACGGGTAACCCATGTTGCCTAGTCCCGTCGGCTCGGTGCTAATGCCATCCGCAGACTGCCCGCCGAGTCGTTCACTGACATAATTGTTGCCGAGGGTGAAGAGGCTGCGCATTCTCGTGGTTTTCAGGGGCGCACCGATGTTATCTCTTTGCTAATGTTTATTGATGTGTCATCCAGTGCTCGGTAAGCAGATGAATTCTGGTGTTTTGCCGCGATGCCTGCTGCGTGCCTAACTGATGAGAGCCGGAATGTGTCCGGCCGGGCGCGTGCCGTCGGTGCGCGATCCGCGCCTCGGCCGTACGATGGCCGGCCTCGTTACCGGCTAGGGGTGGCCGTTCTTTCTGGTTGCGGGCAACGTGGTACTGCCACGGGGGCCGACTCCGCAGCCTTGGCAAGGTTCTCCGTGACCTCAGTGAATCGTCCGCTGCGCATCGCACTGCTGTCGTACCGCAGCAAACCGCATTCTGGTGGCCAGGGCGTTTACGTGCGCCACCTGAGCAAGGGAACTCGTGGCGCGCGGGCACCACGTGGAGGTGTTCCCCGGCCAGCTCGGCGGTGACTTGTTGCGCCTCGCTTGCGAAGGTGAGCTTCAGGAGCCTGGCCCCGGGGCCAGGCGAGGTCGCATTGTGAGCTTGACCTCGTGGTATCCCGGGCGGCCGTGGCTGCCGCCGAAATGGCTCAGGTACAAGCCGCCGGGTGCAGACTGAGCCGCCGTCACGATGATGAACGGGTTCCTCCCCACTGTCGGCGAGGAAATCAACGGCCGCCTGCTGAGCCTGGCGCCCGAGGGCTAAGCCGGAGGCATGGGGCAAGCCGCCATCCGTTCCGATGGCGGCCGTACCCAGATGCGGAGCGGGCCGAGGACGTGAAAGCCGGCCTGCCGCGCCGATTCCAGGCTGGTGCCCGCCTCGTAGCCGACGACAGGCAGGTGCGGCCACAGCCGGGCCACGGCCGACTGGATGCCGGTCCACAGCCGATCGTGGGGAAGCCCGTTGCTGAACAGGTTGGAGATTCCGGCTGCCCCGTCGGCGGCGTAGACGACGGCGCCGGCGGTGATGGCGTCATTGCGGCGGTGTGCCAGGACGGCGCAGTTCGGGTCGGACAGCAGGCCCGGTCGGAATACCGGGCCGTCGTCGTCGCCGCTGCTCCCGCGCGCCCAGGCGCTCTCCCAGCCAGTCAGTTCGCCGGGGCTGGTGACCCGGCGCCAGGACGGGCCGTCCGGGGGGCGGTCCGGTGCGCGGTCGCGGGCGATCCAGCTGGCTTCGGCGAGCACCCGGAATCCGGCCGGGGCCAAGCCGAGCCGGGCGAAGCTGTCCTTGACGGCAAACGCCCCGGACGCCGCGGCGGCCGCCAGCACTTCCGGCCCGGTCACCTCCGGGTGCAAGGTGACCGCGTTCGGGTAGAACCGCAGCTGGTGCCGCGGGCTGGTCCACAGGCGGGCGGTGAAGGTTCCCGGGTACCCGTGCGACCGGCAGACGGCATCACACCAGGACGCGTTATTGGCCACGGCCGTACTGAGCAGTCCCGTACTGTGCATACGGCTCTGGCTCAGGTGTGGTCGTTCTTGTTCCACAGCTGGTGAGTCAGGCCGCTGGGCGAGGTGACCGACTCGACGGTGAAGCGGTCTTCGAGGCCGACTGATCCCTCCCAGAGAGATACGCCGCGCCCGAGGGTTATCGGCACGATCACCAGGTGCATGAAGTCGATCAGGCCGGCCTGGAGGAACTGGCGCACGGTCGAGGGTCCTCCGCCGATGCGGACGTCGAGGCCGCCGGCGGCCTCCTGGGCCAGGCGGAGCACCTTGTCCGGCGGCCCGTCCACGAACTGGAAGCTCGTCCCGTTGGGAAAGTCGATCGGGGGGTGCGGGTGGTGGCTCAGGACGAACACCGGCGTCTGGAACGGCGGCTCGTCGCCCCACCAGCCCTGCCACCCGTCGTCGGGCCAGTCGCCGACCTGGGGACCGAACTTGCGGCGTCCCATGATCTCGGCGCCGATGCCCTGGCTCCACATGCTGGTCAGGGCACGGTCCAGCGTGACGGGCGCATCCGCCTTATCGACGCCGTGGATCGCCCGGCCGTCGAACCACTGGAACAGCCGCTCGGCGCCGCCGATCGGGGCGTCGAACGTCACATGCTCGCCGGCGGCGTAGCCGTCGAGGGAGATGTTCATGTTGTGGACCCGGGTGCGGGGCATCGGACTCCTTCTGTGATCGGACGCAGCGTTTAGCTTATAGACCGACGGGGAGGGCCGGGCTCATCGCTGGCGCTGAAATCACGTTCGGTGACCGGACCCCATCCGTATCACCCGCGACCCGGCATGGTCAGTCAGGGCAATGATGGAGATCCTCACGGCAAGCCCCCGCGCCGGTACCGGGCAGGAACGGTCTTCGCCTGCCCCGGGGGCCGGGGAGAACGGCTCGCTAAGCGCGCCGCCTCTGTGGCCATGCCGGACAGGCACTTGGTCACGCTCACCGACTAGCGCGTGGCCACGGCCAAATGCGGGAGCCGCCCTGGCGACAGAACCGGGGACTCCGGCCCTTTAGCGGCCTGGGGCACTGTCCTTATGTCGTGTATTCCAGTTCGGTCAGCGCGGTTTCTCGGACGGTTCTGGCGGTGGATTCGGGGTCCAGGTTTGTGAGGTGCTTGACGAGCGCGTCGCGGGTTTCGCCGATCTGGGCGGCGAGGTCCGGCCCGGTCACGTCTGCGGGGCGGAGGATGCGCCGGAAGCGCGGGTCGTGGATGGCGGCTGCGGTTAGCCGCTCGGCCAGCCAGAGGGGCGTGCGCTCGCGGATGGCGAAAGTTCTTTTCGATCCCAAACGGTACCCGCTGCCAAACGGGAGCAACGACCCACGCGCGATCTTCCCGTGGGATGTGCTCAAGCTCGTGGTCGTTGGGATGCTCGCACAGTCTCAGTCTCGTCTCTGATATAGCCGCGGAAGGCGGGCAGCGCGGCAACGACCGCGGCGACACCCGCGACGCAGGCGAGACCGCCGGAGGTCAGGGAGAAGCGCACGCTCGTCACGGCCGCGACCGCACCGGAGCGCAGCTGGCCGGCCGGCGGCCCGGCGGCGTACGAAAGCAGTTCGATCCCGGCCATCCGGCCGCGCAGGTGATCGGGGATGGACTGCTTCCACATCGTGTCGCGGAACACCGCGCTGCATTCGTCCGCACCGCCCGCCACGGCCAGGCAGGCGAGGGCGACGTAGACGTCGGGAGCGAGGCCGACCAGGGCCATCGCGGTTCCCCAGCCCGCGGCGGCGAACGCGATGGCCAGCCCGTGACGGCGGACGCGGGGCATCCAGCCGCTCGTCGCCGACACCGCGAACGCTCCCGCGGACGGTGCCGCGAACATCAGTCCGGCCGACCACGGGGCGTGCAGCTGCGCGGCGAGGAAAGGCAGCATCGCGTTCGGGTAGGCGAAGATCATCGCGGCCAGGTCGGCCAGGTAGGAACCGAGGAGGTCGCGCCGGCCGACCGCGTACCGCAGGCCGACGAGGACCTCCCGCAGAGCGGGACCCGAGGCGGATTCAGCTGACTCTGCCCGGGTCGGCGGCAGCCTGGGCAGGCGGCTGAGCATGAGGAACGAGACCGAGAAGCCGGCCGCGTCCAGTGCGTAGACCAGCCAGGGGCCGGGGGAGTCGGCCAGCACGCCGCCGAGCGACGAGCCGACGAGCACGCTCGCGTTCGTGGACAGCGACATGATCGCGGCCGCCGCGGTCAGCTGCGCCCGTGGCACCACGCGCGGGGTGGCTGCCTCGAACGCGGGCCGCTGGAGCGACGCGATCGCCGCCATCAGCGCCGCGGTCACGTACAACGGCCACAGCAGCGGGCGCGGCAGCAGCGCGTTGAGCAGCAGCAGCAGCGCGCACACGGCGAGCCCCGGTTCGCACCAGAGCATCAGCGCCCGCCGGTCGAACCGGTCGGCGAGCACGCCCCCGTACAGCCCGAAAATGATCAGCGGCACCAGCTCGGCCAGCCCGAGCGTACCCACGACGAACGGCGACCCGGTGATCCGCTGCGCCTGGACGAGAACCGCGACTCCAGCCGCCTGCGACCCGAGGTACGCCACGGTCCTGCTGGTGAACATGGCCCGGAACCCGCGCGCCCCCGGACCTCGCAGCGGCGCCGCGTCCGGAACCAGTGCCGACCAGCTCACCCGCATTCCGTCAACATCACACGGGACGCTACCAGCCAGGTCGCCAGAGCCCGAATGATTTTCGCCGGGTTTGTCGCCGGTGAGAAGAGTCAAGATCAAGGTGATTCCGAACGGGTCCGTGCTTCGCCGCTATGGCCCATGACCTCCCCGAAGGCCCGAGGTAAGGGTCTGAGGTGGTGCCCGCGAGCCCAACTGTGATTACGCTCTGTTGTTATTCGTTTACTCTGCGTAACCTTGACGGCGGAACCGATGAACCGGCTGTGGTGCACCGCACCACAGCACGGCAAGAGTCTGGAGAGCGAACCCATGATCCTCAAGGCCGACGAACGCGTGCCCGTCCTGATCACCGGAGGCTCCCTTGTGGGCCTGTCGACGTCGCTGTTTCTCGCCCGCCTGGGCGTTGATCACCTGCTCGTGGAGCAGCACGCCGAGACCTCGGAGCATCCGCGCGGGCGCGGCAACAACCTGCGCACCATGGAAATTTTCCGTACGGCCGGAGTCGAGCCGGACATCCGCGAGGCCGCGTCCCTGCTCGCCGACAATCACGGCATCCTGCAGGTCGAGACCCTGACCAAGGGAGACGGCAAATGGCTGGTCAAGGAAGTCGACCCGACCGGGGAACATGCCAGGGTCAGCCCGTCAAGCTGGTGCCAGTGCAGCCAGAATGACCTGGAGCCGGTCCTGCTGCGTGCCGCCCGCGGCCTCGGCGCCGACATCCGGTTCGGCACCCAGCTTGTCTCCTTCGAGCAGGACGCGGACGGAGTGACCGCGCTGATCAGGAGCCGGCACAACGGCGAGGAGCGGACCGTGCGGGCCGATTACCTGGTCGCCGCGGACGGGCCGCGCAGCCCGGTCAGGGAGCGGCTCGGAATCGGCCACACCGGGTCCGGCGACCTGTTCCACAGCGTGAGCATCGCATTCCAGGCCGAGCGGCTGGCCGACGCCGTCGGCGACCGCCGTTTCTTCTGCGCCTACCTGACGAACGAGCAGGGCTCCGGCGTGCTGCTTCCGGTCGACAACGAGCGGTCCTGGGTGCTGCACGCGCCCCTGGACGTCGAACTCGGCGAGACGCTTGCGGACTTTACCGACGGGCGCTGCGCCGCGGCCATCCGCACCGCGACCGGCGTGCCCGACCTGGAGGTGAAGATCACCGGAAAGGCCAGGTGGACCGCTGCCGAGCGGGTCGTCGAGCGCTTCCGCGACGGCCGGGTCTTCCTGGCCGGCGACTCGGCGCACGAGATGTCGCCGACCGGAGCGTACGGCGCGAACACCGGGATCCAGGACGCCCACAACCTCGTATGGAAGCTCGCCGCGGTGCTGGGCGGTTGGGCGGGTCCCGGCTTGCTCGAAACCTACGACGTTGAGCGACGGCCGGTAGCGGCGGCGACCGCCGCCCGGGCCGCGGCCCGTTCGGCCGAGCACAATCATCCTGGTTACGACCCGCGCACCCGCTTCAAGCGGCAACCGGTGACGCTCGCCATGGTTCTCGGCTACCGCTACTGCTCGAGCGCGGTCGCGGGGGCCCCCAGCGACGGCCCGGTCATCCCGCAGGACTTCCGGCCCACGGCCGAGCCCGGAAGCCGGGCACCGCACATGTGGCTGAAGCGGTCCGGTGCCCGGTTGTCCACGCTCGACCTCTACGAGCGGACGCCGGTACTGCTCAGCGGTCCCGACGGCGGAGCCTGGCACGCGGCCGGCCTGCAAGTCGCCGGGCAAGGCGTCCCGCTTGCCTGCTACCGGGTGGGCCACGGCGCGGAGTACGACCTGGTGCCCGAGGACGGGTCTGACTGGGCGCAGTTGCACGGCACCGACTCTGGCGGCGCCGTCCTCGTCCGCCCGGACGGCTTCGTGGCGTGGCGGGCGCAGACATCCGGCACCAATCCAGAACGGGCGCTGGCCGAAGTGCTCGATGCCGTCCTCAGCCGCAGCTGACGGCTAGCGGGCAGCGATTCAGTTACTCAGGGTAGTCGAATGTGAAGTCCGGGCAAGACCGCAATCGTTGTGCGGCTCATTAGGGCTCGCCAAGAAGGGCGTGAGAAAGTGTTGCATCTTTGGCAGGGTCGTCCGGTCCGGTTCGCGGCCGGCCTCGTTACCTCGGCCGCGATCGCCGTGGCGGCGGCCATCATCCCCGGCGTCGGGCCGGCTGCCGCGGTGAGCGTGGCACCGCCCCCGACGACGGCCCAGCAGGAGGCGGGCATGACCCCCGGGCTGGCGCTGGCGGTGCCGGCTGCCCTCAACGTCACGACCCCGCGCACGCTGCGGCTACGGCTGGTGGCCGAGCCCATGCGGTTCGATATCAGCGGCAAGAAGGTGTGGGGAGAGTCCTACGACGGGGACTACGTCGGCCCGACGATGCATCTTGTCCCCGGCGAGCACGTCGAGCTGACCCTGGTGAACAGGCTCACAACGCCGACGAATCTGCACTTTCACGGCCTGCACGTCTCTCCCTCGGGCAGCGCCGACAACCCCCTGATCTCGGTCCCCCCTGGCCGCAGCTTCACCTACCACCTTTACATACCGCGGGACCAGCCGATGGGCACCTTCTGGTACCACGACCACGACATGTGCATGGGCAACGAGGCGATGCCGATGACCGGCATGACAGCACCGGCCACCACGGCCACGGGCTGCCAGGACATCGAGACCCAGCTCTACGACGGCCTGTCCGGGACGATCATCGTGGGCGACGAGCGCGCGCTGCTGCCGCGGCCGCTGCGCCGCGTCGTGATCCGCACCCTGGTCCTGAAGGACATGCAGATCACCAGCTCCGGGCACATCGTGGCGAACACCCCGGGCTATTCGATCCGTTCCGGCAACCCGACCGTCCGGCTGGTCAACGGACAGCTCCAGCCGGTCCTCGACATGCGGCCGGGCCAGACCGAGCTGTGGCGCATCGCCAACGAGGGAGCGGACATCTCCTACAGCCTCGCGCTCCTGGGCTCCATGTTCACGATTGTCGGACAAGACGGCTACCCGGTTTCGCAAGTGACCAGGACGGGCACCCTCGACCTCCCGCCCGCCAAGCGATGGGACGTCCTGGTCACGGCCAGCACCCGCCCCGGCAGTACCTGGCTGGAGACCTTGCCGATCAACACCGGCCCGCAGTGGGACCACTACCCCGCGGCCAGGCTCATGAAGGTGCGCGTGGCTGGCTGGCCTGAGCGTCCCCTCCCGATGCCCGCCGGCGCCCTGCCCACCGCGGCCGCGTCGCTGGCCACCGCGCACATCGCCGCGCACCGCGTCATCCGGCTCAGCGAGAACGCGACCGGCAGCAAAATGTACATCAACGGCAAGCAGTTCAACCCAGACATTTCAGTCTTCTCCACGCCTGCCATCCTCGGCAC
The DNA here is from genome assembly GCA_963785645.1 of uncultured Actinomycetota bacterium. Lineage (GTDB taxonomy): Bacteria > Actinomycetota > Actinomycetes > Streptosporangiales > Streptosporangiaceae > Trebonia. The sequence continues at coordinate 16,056 of CAWAWG010000005.1, read as the reverse complement.
CACCGAGCAGTGGACGATCCTCAACGAGACCGGCGAGATCCACCCCTTCCACACGCATACGGATCACTTCCAGGTGATGTCCGTCAACGGCGTCCCTGAGCCCTACACCGGCGAACAGGACATCGTCGATGTCCCCAGCATGCAGCACGGCAAGGCCGGGGAGGTCGTGATCCGGATCCGCTTCACCGACTTCACCGGCAAGGTGATGTTCCACTGCCACATCTCCGCGCACGAGGATGCCGGCATGATGAGCTACGTCAACGTCATCTCGGCCACGCCAGCGGGGTCACCGGCCAGGACGTAGCCAACCGCAATCGGTTGCGGTCAGACCGCATCCGTGACCGGCAGGCATCCGCGGCCTGCCCGCAACCGATTGCCAGGCGTCGCGTCGGCTACGCAGAGTAGTCATATTGACTACTTAGGGTTAAACATAATGCTCGGGCGGTACAGCTTGACTTGCATCAGATGAGCCAAGCGAGCAATGAGGGGACCGACGCGAAAAGGACCCCGCGGCCCGTTCGGGCTCGTGGCTCCTGGCGGGCAGTGGCGACAACCGCGACACAGCGGCACCCGTGAGAACCCTGGGGAATGACATGGTCGTTAGAACAGTACTCACAGGAACACCAGAACCGACTGCAGTGCACAGCCGTCCCGACGATCGGCCGATCGTCCTGGTTCAGTCCAGCCAGATCAGCCCTGACCGGCGGCGCGGCGGCGAGGTCCGGACCCTCCTCAGCCCGCGGACCGCTGGCTCAGTATCGGGCTTCTCCGGCGTCGTCCTATTGCAGCCAGGGGAACGCGTCGCCGAGCACTACCATCCGTATTCCGAGGAGTTCCTTTACGTTGCCGACGGGGACGCGACGGCGGATCTCGACGGCGAGCCATGGGAACTGGCCACCGGGTCCGCGCTGCTCATCCCGCCGGGCACCCGGCACCGAGTCCGCAATACCGGCGCGATCCAGGTCCGGATCGTCTTCCACCTCGGCCCGCTGGCACCGCAGCCGGCGCTCGGACACGTTGACACAGAGGGCGCAGACCAGTCTGGGCAGGCCTGATGACCAGGCGAACAGTGGTCACCGGGATCGGTGTCGTCGCACCCGGCGGTGCCGGAGTCAAGCAGTTCTGGGACCTGCTCACCTCGGGCCGCACGGCGACCCGGGCGATCTCGCTATTCGACGCGAGCGCGTTCCGTTCCCGGATCGCGGCCGAGTGCGACTTCGATCCGATCGCCGCGGGGCTGTCCCCGGCGGACACTTACCGGGTCGACCGGCATGTCCAGCTTGGGCTCGTCGCCGCGGCCGAGGCGGTCAATGACGCCGGCCTCGACTTTGAGCACGGCGACCCCAGGCGACTCGGCGTGAGCATGGGAACCGCCGTCGGCTCCACCACCCGCCTGGAGGACGTGTACGTCAAGGTATCCGACAGCGGGCGGGAATGGCTCGTCGACCCGGCCGACGTGCACCCGTTCCTGTACCAGGCGACGGTGCCGAGCACGTTGTCGGCGGAAATCGCCACCTGGCACGGCGCGGGCGGCCCGGTGATGACGGTATCCACCGGCTGCACGTCCGGGCTCGATGCGGTCGGCCATGCCGCGGAGCTCATCGAAGACGGAGCGGCGGACGTGATGATCGCCGGCGCGGCCGATGCCCCGATCTCGCCGATCACGGTGGCATGCTTCGACGCGATCAAGGCAACCAGTACCCGCAATCACGAGCCCGAGCGGGCGTCACGGCCGTTCGACGCGACCAGGGACGGCTTCGTCCTCGGCGAGGGCTCAGCCGTGCTGATCCTGGAAGAACTCGCGCATGCCAGGAAACGAGGCGCCGAAATCTACTGCGAGCTCAGCGGCTTCGCGACGTTCGGCAATGCGTACCACATGACCGGGCTCACCGCGGAAGGCGTTGAGATGGCACGGTCGATCACCACCGCGCTTGGTCGCGCCAAGGTCGGCGAGGACGAGGTCGGCTACGTTAACGCGCACGGCTCAAGCACTAAGCAGAATGACCGGCACGAGACCGCTGCGGTCAAGCGAAGCCTCGGGGAGCACGCGCTGCGCACCCCGATGAGCTCGATCAAGTCAATGGTCGGCCACTCGCTCGGGGCCATCGGCAGCATCGAGCTGGCCGCCTGTGTGCTCGCCATCCGCTACGGGGTCATCCCGCCCACGGCGAACTACGAGCATCCCGACCCGGAATGCGACCTTGACTACGTGCCCAACGAGGCGCGCGAACAGCAACTGGACGTGGTTCTCAGCATCGGCAGCGGCTTTGGCGGTTTCCAGTCCGCCGTGGTGCTCGGCGCGGCCGGCCGGAGCCGACGTTGACCAGCCGCACGGTGGTCACCGGGCTGGGGGTGGTGGCTCCCACCGGAGCCGACACCGACAGCTACTGGCGGGCCACCCTGGCGGGCCACCGGGCGATCGACCGCATCAGCCGGTTCGACGCCACGCGTTACCCTGTCCGCTTCGCGGGCGAGGTCCGCGGGGCGGATCCTGCTGACCTGGTAGATCCCAGGGTTCTCGTGCAGACCGACCGGTGGACGCACCTCGCGCTGGTAGCCGCGGGCGAGGCGGTGGCGGCCGCCGCCCTGGAGACCCTCGGGAAGGGCAGTTTCGACATCGGGGTCACCACGGCCGCAGGTGCGGGCGGAGTCGCCTTCGGCCAGCGGGAGATCCAGGCACTGTGGTCGCAGGGGCCAGGCCACGTCGGTCCTTACCAGTCCATCGCCTGGTTCTACGCGGCGTCCACCGGCCAGATCTCCATCGCGAACGGCTTTCGCGGTCCCTGCGCCGTGCTCAGTTCGGATTCGGCCGGGGGGCTCGACGCGATCGCGCTCAGCCGCCGGGCAATCCGGCGCGGTACTCCCGTCCAGGTGTGCGGGGGCACCGAGGCTCCGCTCAGCCCCTACGGCCTGGTCTGCCAAATGCAGTCGGGACTGCTGTCGCAGTCCCGCGACGCGGCCAGCGCCTACGTGCCGTTCGGCCGGTCCGCGAGCGGTTTCGCGCCCGGTGAGGGCGGCGCGGTGCTCGTTATGGAAGAACTCGCGCACGCGCGCGAACGCGGGGCGCCCGCCCTCGCCGAGATCACCGGTCACGCCGCCGCCTTTGCCGCGGGGCAGCCGCCGCATCCCGAGGACGGCGACGGCTGGGCACGGACCTCGCAAGCCCTGGCGTTCGCGGTTACCGGTGCGCTGGCCGACGCGCGGATCGGGCCATCCGAAGTTGACGCCGTCTTCGCCGATGGCATCGGCGTGCGCAACGCGGACCGCGCCGAGGTGGCCGCGCTGCAAACCGCCCTTGGCGCACATGCGAGGACAGTCCCGGTCACGGTGCCGAAAGCCGGGACCGGCCGCGCCTGTTCAGGGGCGGCCCCCCTGGACGTGGCGACCGCCGTGCTGGCGCTGCGCGACGGGCTGGTGCCGCCGACGCCCGGGCCGCCCGACCTCGCGCATGACATTGACCTGGTGACTGGCACCGCCCGCCGCAAGCCGCTGCGGCACATCCTCTGCCTGGCCCGCGGCTTCGGCGGCTTCGCCTCGGCGCTCGTCGTCAGCCGGGCCGAGAGCGGCGGCTAGCGCACCTTGAGAACTCGCAGATTCCCCGGAAAACCACAATGACTCAAGATCGGAGAAATCGATGGCCGAATCCACTGTTGTTACGCTCGCCGAGCTTACCGAGATCCTCTCTTCCTCGGCTGGGGTGAAGATAACACCCGACCAGGTAGCCGAGAGCACCACATTCAAGGAGCTCGGCGTTGATTCGCTCGCGTTGCTCGGTGCGATTCCCATACTCGAACGGACCCGGCAGATCGTCATCCCCGTCGATGCGGAGAACATCGAGACTGTCAGCGAGTTCCTCGGCCTAGTCAACGACACCGTGCAGGGAGTTCGCTGAAATGACGGCACGGACAGAGAACAGCGTAGTTATCAAGGCGCCGCTGGATCTGGTCTGGTCCAGGACCAATGACGTGGCCAACTGGCCGCACCTGTTCACCGAGTACGCCAAGGCCGAGGTGCTGGCGGAAGAGGACGGCCGGGTCCGGTTCCGGCTGACCATGCATCCCGACGAGAACGGGAACGAGTGGTCCTGGGTGTCGGAACGGGTCGCCGACCGGACGACACGCGTCGTCCTCGCGCACCGGGTCGAGCCGGGCCCGTTCCGTTTCATGCAGATCCGGTGGACCTACGACGAGGTCGACGACGGCGTGCTCATGCGCTGGGTTCAGGAATTCGAGATGCGTCCGGGCGCACCGGTCGACGATGCCGCCATGGCCGAGAACATCAACGCCAATTCGCCGGTGCAGATGGCAGTGATCAAGGCGAAGCTCGAGGCCGAATAAAGCGCCTGGCAGCCCGGGAACGAATAAGGAGAACCATGGAAAAAACGTTGATCGTGGCCAGGATGCTTCCCGGCAGCGAGCAGGACATCGCCGGCGTCTTCGCCGCCTCGGACGCTACCGAGCTGCCGCGGCGCATCGGAGTGCAATCGCGGACGCTATTTCGCTTCCACGATCTCTATATGCACCTCATCGAGGCGGAGCAGCCGCTGAGCGCCGCGGTGGACAGCCGGCGCGAGGACCCGTTGTTCCGGGAAGTCAGCGAGAACCTCCAGCCTTTCGTCTCCGCCTACGACCCGGATACGTGGCGCGTGCCGTCCGACGCGATGGCGAAGGCGTTCTACCGCTGGCAGAGCCCGGGCCAGCGATGACAACCCTTCGTGAGCAGCCGCTCCAGTCCACCGCCGGTGACCCGTCCCGGCTGCGGGTCTTGTTCCTGATGGATGTGCTCGACGATCACCAGGAGCGCTTCCTCGCGGCTTACGAGGGGATTCGCAACCAGGTAGCCGACGTGCCCGGCCACATCAGCGACCAGCTCTGCCAATCGCTCGGCAATTCCGCCCAGTGGCTCCTCACCAGTGAGTGGCAGACCTCCGAGCACTTCCTGGCCTGGGTCGACAGCCCGGCTCACCGCGAGCTGGTGGCGCCGATGAGCGCATGCCTCGGCAGCAGGAACTCGCTGCGGTATCTCGTCGTGCAGGAGACTTCCGGTCCTTTCTCCGACCGTCCGGAGCCGTCCAACGGCGCCGCCGGCCGCCGGCGGCCCCCCGTGGCCGCCGGCGCACCTACCACCGAAGCACTGGCAACCCAAGCACTGGCAACCCAAGCACGGGCAACCCAAGCACGGGCAACCCAAGCGCCGGGCACCGACCCGGTGCCCGCGCCGCCCCTGGCCAGCGGCGGGATCGTCCGGCACGGGCTCACCTTCTTGGTCAAACCCGGCAGCGAGCCGGCCGTGGCCGAGATCCTGGCCAACTACAGTCCGCCGCGGGCTGAGGTCGATGCCACCACGAAGCTCTGCCGCACCTCGCTGTTCATGCGCGGCAACCGGGTGGTACGGGTCGTCGAGGTGACGGGTGACCTGGGCAATGCGATGCGGCACGTGGCCGCGCAGCCCGAAGTCAGGGCCGTTGAAGAGGCCATCAACCCGTACCTGGTGGAGTCCCGTGACTTCAGTGACCCCGTCTCGGTCCGTTCCTTCTTCGCCCGCGCGGCACTCCCCGCCGTGCACCATGTCCAGGCCGTGGCCGGCTCGGCGGGCGAGGTCATCCGCCGCGGCTTTCTCTACCCGGTCAGGCCTGGCGGGGGGGCGGCCGCGATGCGCCTGTTCCGCGACGAGGACAGGGCGGCGGCCGAAGATCCCAGCCAGCCGCTCGCGGGCAGCACGCTGTTCATGCGTGACGACCTGCTCGTGCGGGTGGTCGACCTGCGCGGAACGGGCCGGGACAAGCTGGCCGGTCCCGCCGTGGGTACCGAGGCGGGCGAGCTGAGCCTGCTGCTCGATCCAGGCCCTGACTGGGATCTGACAACCGGGGACAGCCTGCGGTACTTCCTGGCCAGCTGCGCGATGGAGCTGATTACCGACCGCTCGGCGGCCAGCGAACAGCGCTCTAGCGCGGCGCGGTTACGGTGCGAGAGGGGCTCGGTTAGTTGTTCAGTCGAATCGCCATCGTCAACCGCGGTGAGCCCGCGATGCGGCTCATCAACGCGGTCCGCGAGCTTGCCGCCGAGACCGGGCAGCCAATCGAGACGGTCGCCCTTTACACCGATGCCGACGCCACGGCCACATTCGTGCGTCAGGCCGACATCGCCTACGATCTCGGCCCCGCCGCCGCGCGTCCCTACCTGGACCTGAAGCTGCTTGAGCAGGCGCTGGTGACAACGGGGGCGGACGCCGCCTGGGTCGGTTGGGGATTCGTCGCCGAGGACCCGGCGTTCGCCGAACTGTGCGACAACATCGGCGTCACGTTTATCGGCCCGAGCGCCGAGGCGATGCGGAAACTCGGTGACAAGATCGGTGCCAAGCTGATCGCCGAGGAAATCGGGGTACCAGTGGCGGCTTGGAGCCATGGTGCTGTCCAGGACCTAGACGCGGTGGTCCGCGCGGCTCGGGACATCGGCTACCCGCTGATGCTAAAGGCGACCGCGGGCGGCGGCGGGCGCGGTATCCGGGTGATCTCCAGCGAAGCCCAGCTAGCGGACGCATTCGAGCGCACCAGCCAGGAGGCGGCGCGGGCCTTCGGCAACGGCCAGGTTTTCCTCGAGCGGCTGATCACCGGCGCCCGGCATGTTGAAGTTCAGATAATAGCCGACGGTCAGGGCACGGCCTGGGCACTCGGGATCCGCGACTGCTCGCTGCAGCGGCGCCACCAGAAGGTCATCGAGGAGTCCGCGTCGCCCGGTCTCAGTTCGGAGCAGGCCGCGGTACTGCGGGAGTCCGCCGAGCGGCTCGCCGTCGCGGTGAACTACCGCGGTGCCGCGACCGTGGAGTTCCTGTACCGCGCCGAGGACCAGCTGCTAGCGTTCCTCGAGGTCAACACCCGGCTGCAGGTGGAGCACCCGGTCACCGAGCTGACCACCGGCGCGGACCTGGTCCGGCTCCAGCTGCACGTCGCGTCGGGCGGCTCGCTGGACGGCGAACGGCCTGCCGAGCGCGGACACGCGATCGAGGCGCGGCTCAACGCAGAGGACCCCGACCGTGACTTCGCGCCCGCCCCGGGACGGATCGTCCGGCTCGACCTCCCCACCGGGCCGGGCATCCGCGTCGACACCGGGGTCAGCGCGGGCGACACCATCCCCGCTGACTTCGACTCGATGATCGCGAAGATCATCGCTTACGGCGCCGACCGTGACCAGGCGCTGGGCCGGTTGCGCCGCGCGCTGGCCCAGACAGCAGTGATCATCGAGGGGGGCACGACCAACAAGTGCTTCCTGCTCGACCTGCTGGAGGCGCCCGAGGTGATCGACGCGAGCGCGGACACCGGCTGGATCGACCGGGTCCGGGCCGCGGGCAGGCTGATCTCGCACCGGAACTCCGCCGTTGCGCTGGCCGCGGCCGCCATCGAGACGTACGAGGCCGAGGAACTCCTCGAGCGGGACCGGCTGCGGTCGACGGCGTTCGCTGGCCGGCCGCGGGTGCAGCACCTGACCGGGCGGCAACTGGAACTCAGCTTGCGCGGCGTCGGCTACCGGCTGCGGGTGGCGCGGATCAGCGCCAGGCGGTTCCGCGTCGCGATCGAGACGGGCAGCGGCACTCACGGTGCCGACATCGAACTCGACCGCTTCGACGAGCACACCAGGCAGATCACCGTCAACGGTACGGGCTACCGCCTGCTCACCGCCGTCCACGGGCCGGTTCACCTCGTTGAGGTGGCGGGTGCGACCTACCGGATCAGCCGTGAAGAAGCCAGCGTGGTCCGCTCGCCGGCGCCGGCGCTGGTCGTGGCCACCCCGCTGGCGGTCGGCGCCGAGGTGGAAGCAGGGGCTCCCGTGCTGGTGCTGGAGAGCATGAAGATGGAGACGGTTCTCCGGGCGCCGTTCAAGGCGCTGGTGAAGGAATGCCTCGTGTCCGTGGGCAGCCACGTCGAGACGAGCGCACCGCTGCTGAAGCTGGAGCCGATCGCCGGCGACGACGACGGCGGCACGGAAGCCGGGGACGCCGTCCGGGCGCCGGCTTCGCCGACCTGGACCTGCCCGCCGAGCCGGTCGAGATGACCGCGGCGGCGCGTACCCGCCGCGGTCAGGAGATTCTGCGCAGTCTGCTGCTCGGCTTCGACGGCGACCTGCTCGACGAGAGCCAGATACTCGACGACTACCTGGCGACGCGGCCCGCGGCGTCCCCCGACGAACACTCTCCGGTGGCCGGTGAACTGGAACTCATCGAGATCTTCGCCGACCAGGCCGAGCTGGCCCGCGACCGGCCCGGGCGGGAAGACGGCGACAGCGACGGCCACGTGCACAGCCCCCACGAGCACTTCCACAGTTACCTGCAGTGCCTCGACGTCGAGCGGGCGGGGTTGCCCGCGGAGTTCAAGGCCAAGCTCGCCCGGGTGCTCCGCCACTACGGGGTGACCGAACTTGAGCGCTCGTCCGAGCTCGAAGCGGCGGTATCCCGGATCTTCCTCGCGCTGCGGCCCGCGTCAGCCGGCCCGACGGTGATAGCGGCGCTGCTGCGCGCATGGCTGAGGGAACCGCCTCCGGATGTCCTGCTGCACGAGTCCGCCAGCCTCGCACTTGAGCGGCTGGTCGCTGCTCAGGTCCGCTTTCCGCTGCTCAGTGACCTCGCCCGGTGCGTGGTCTTCACCTGGTTCGCCCAGCCGCTGCTGCGCCGCAACCGTGCGCGCGCCTACGTCCGGGTCCGCGAGCACCTGCGCTACCTGGACGCGCACCCGGACGCGGCGGACCGCGCGGAGCACGTCGCCGCGATGGTGCGCAGCACCGAGCCCCTGATGCGACTGCTCGGGCAGCGGCTCATCCGCGGCCGCCTGGACAACGCGGTCATGCTCGAGGTGCTGACGAGGCGGTACTACGGCAGCAAGGGCTTCACGGCCGTCCGGTCCAGCCAGTTCGCCGACTGCACGCTCGTGGTCGCCGAGCGCGCGGACTCGCGCCTGGTCTGCGCGGCGGCCACCTTCGACGCGCTCGGCAGCGCTTTGCGCCGCCTCGCCGAGGCGAGCGGCGAGGGTCCCGTTGACGCCGACATCTACCTCGCCTGGGAACAGCAGCCGGACAACGTTGACGCGACCGCCGCCGCGCTGCACGAGATCATCGGGGAATACCGGCTGTCCGGTCAGCTCCGCAGGCTCGTCGTCACGGTCGCCGGCAGCCATGGAGCGGTGATGCACCGCCACTTCACGTTCCGCCCGTCGGGTACCGGGCTGGCCGAGGACCGGCTGATCCGCGGGCTGCACCCGGACATCGCGCGGCGGATGCGGCTGGACCTGCTGAGCGAGTTCGACCTCACCCGGCTGCCGTCGGTGGACGAGGAGGTCTACCTCTTCCAGGCCCGCGCGCAGAAGAACCCGTCCGACACCCGCCTTTTCGCGTTCGCCCAGGTCCGTGACCTGCCGGAACTGCGGGACGGTGACGGCCGGCTGGTCACGCTGCCGACGGTCGAGGCCGTCATCGAGGCATGCCTGAACTCGATCCGCAACGCGACGTCGTGGCCGGAGGCGGGGCGCGGCGCGGCGGCGCGGCCCGGTGCTTCCGGACAACACGGCGCCAACGGGATCGTGATCTACGTCTGGCCCACGAGCGGCACGATCCGCGCGGACCTTGAGACGATCGCCGGGCGGGTACTGCCGACGATGGCCGGGGCCGGGCTCGGCGAGGTGCTCATCATCGCGCGGGAGCGAGACGGGCAAACCGGGAAGCTGGCCAAGATCGCCGCTGCGCGGCGTGTTCGACGCCGTCGGCGGCAGCACGCTGACCGTCGGCGAGCCGCCGGACGAGCCCGTCGAACCGCTGGACGATTACCGGCAGAAGGTGCTGCGCGCCGCGCGCCGCAGCTACGTCTACCCGTACGAGCTGACCGGCCTGCTGGCCGCCCGGGCGGGCAGTTCCACGGAGCATGACCTGGACGCCGCCGGCGCGCTCGTGCCGGTGGACCGGCCGAAGGGGAAGAACACCGCGGGCATCGTGGTCGGCCTGGTCAGCACGCCGACCGACCGGTACCCCGAGGGCGTCACCCGGGTGGTCCTGCTCGGCGACCCGACCAAGTCGCTCGGCGCGCTGTCCGAGCCGGAGTGCGCGCGGGTCATCGCCGCGCTGGACCTGGCCGAGCGGATGGGGGTGCCGCTGGAGTGGTTCGCGCTGTCGGCGGGCGCGCGGATCTCGATGGACTCCGGCACCGAGAACATGGACTGGGTGGCTGCCGCGCTGAAGCGGATCGTCGAGTTCACCCAGGGCGGCGGCGAGATCAACATCGTCGTCGCGGGGATCAATGTCGGCGCCCAGCCGTACTGGAACGCCGAGGCGACGATGCTGATGCACACCAGGGGCATCCTGGTGATGACGCCGGACTCGGCGATGGTGCTGACCGGCAAGCAGTCGCTCGACTTCTCCGGCGGCGTGTCGGCCGAGGACAACTTCGGCATCGGCGGCTACGACCGGGTGATGGGCCCGAACGGGCAGGCCCAGTACTGGGCGCCGGACCTGGCCGGGCGCCTGCGACGTGCTGATGGCGCACTACGACCACAGCTACGTCGCACCGGGCGAGAAGTCGCCGCGCCGGGCGGCGACGGCCGACCCGGCCGACCGGGACGTCGTCGAGCTACCCGCACCGGCTGGCCGGCAGCGACTTCGCCACGGTCGGCGAGATCTTCTCCGCCGCGGCCAACCCCGACCGCAAGAAGCCGTTCGACATCCGTACGGTGATGCGCGCCGTGGCCGACCAGGACCACCCGGTGCTGGAGCGCTGGGCGGGCATGGCCGACGCCGAGACCGCGGTGGTGCAGGACGTGCACCTGGGCGGCCGCCCGGTGTGCCTGCTCGGCATCGAGTCGCGGGCGGTGCCGCGGCGCGGCTTCCCGCCCACCGACGGCCCGGACACCTACACCGCGGGCACGCTGTTCCCGCAGTCGTCGAAGAAGGCCGCCCGGGCGATCAACGCGGCCAGCGGCAACCGGCCGCTGGTGGTGCTGGCCAACCTGTCCGGCTTCGACGGCTCGCCGGAGTCGATGCGCAAGCTCCAGCTGGAGTACGGCGCGGAGATCGGCCGGGCGATCGTCAACTTCCGACGGCCCGATCGTGTTCTGCGTGATCTCGCGCTACCACGGCGGCGCGTTCGTGGTGTTCTCCAAGGCGCTCAACCCGAACATGACCGTGCTGGCGCTGGAGGGCTCGTTCGCCTCGGTGCTCGGCGGCGCGCCCGCCGCCGCGGTGGTGTTCTCCGCGCGAGGTCAACGCGCGCACCGCGGCCGACCCGCGGGTGCGGGAGCTGGAGGCCGCGCGCGGCCGCGCGCCGGCGCCGACCGCGCCGCGCTGACCGCGCGACTCGGCGAGCTCCGCGCCGCGGTCCGGGCGGAGAAGCTCGGCGAGGTGGCCACGGAGTTCGACCGGGTGCACAGCATCCAGCGCGCGGTCGAGGTCGGCTCCGTCGACGCCGTCATCCGCGCCGCGCGAGCTGCGCCCGCGCATCATCGAGGCCATCGAATCGGCCTTGGAACGGGAGCCAGGGACCGGCCCGAGCACGCGGCGCGGGTGGCTGCCGCCGACGTACCCGCACAACGGCGGGCAGATATCGCAGCCGAGCAGTTCCTGTAGAACATCACGAGGAACGGCCAGGCAGTGGTTCTCCTAAGGACGGAGGGAAACGCCGACAGGGGGCTGTCGCCTCGGTCCGGAAGTCGTGGTTGTCGCGGGACAGTCCCGCGACAAGCACCAGGAGGCTGACATGGCGGGATTCAACGGCGTCGCGTGGTTCGAGATTGGTACGGCGATCTGGCGGGAGCGGAGAAGTTCTACGGCGAGGTCTTCGGCTGGACGGTCGGCAGGACGACGCCGACGGCCCCGGTATCAGCAGGTCACGGCCGGCGACGGGCCCGGGCTGCACGCGGGCGGGCTGGCCGACACCGGCGCGCGGGTCCGGGTACGCGGTGTTCGGCGTGCTGGTCGCGGACGTCGCCGAAACGTGCCAGCGGGTCCAGGCGGCAGGCGGCAGCGTCCGGCGCGCCGCCGCGGTGACGCCGGGCGGGATCACGTTCGCCCACCTGCTCGACCCGGACGGCAACCAGTTCGAGGTCTTTTCCATGCCGTCCGCTTGACGCGCAGTGACGGGGCCGCGTCCGCGACGGCGCGGCCCCGCACTGCGGTCGGTCCAGGGCCCGGGCTCAGTCCAGGACGAGGCGGCCGCAGCTTGGCTTGCGGGATGTCCAGGTCCTCGCGGCGCAGCGCCCGGGGCGCGGGTACCTGCGCGGTGACGCGCGACCGTGGCGATGCGGTCGGTGCGGAAGGCGCGGAGCGCGTCGCGCAGCCTGCACCAGGCCAGCAGGTACCAGCGCTCGGCGATGCCGACGTAGCCGAGCGGCTCGATGTCCCGGCGGGTGACGAGGCCGTGCCGGTCGGCGTAGCCGATCCGCAGCACCCGGCGCGCGGCCAGGGCATCCGTGATCACGACGGGCAGCGGCGGCGGGTCCGCGTCGCCGACCAGGTAGACGCGGCGGCGAGGTCGCGGGCGGCCTCGGCGTCGTCCTTGCGCATCGCGGCGAGCACCTTGCGCATGGCGGCGGCCGCGTCCTGGCCGAACGGAGTTCCGGCCACCTGCCGCAGCGCGACCGCCAGTGCCATGGCTTCGCCGGCGGGTGAAGTTGACCGGCGGCAGCGTGCGGTCCTTGTCCAGGCAGTAGCCGCCGGACCGCCCGGCCTCGGCCCACACCGGCACGCCGGACTGCTGCAGCGCGCTGATGTCCCGCTCGATCGTGCGGGCGCTGACCTCGAACCGGCCGGCCAGCCACCGCGCGCTGCGCGGCCGCGGCGCGACGGCCCGCAGTTCCTCCACGAGGGCGTACAGCCGGTCGGTCCGGTTCACGCCCACCACGATAGGAGCGGCCTACGACATTCCCGCCGCCGCGTCGCCAACCGGTGCGCGACACTTTTTTGCAGGGCTGAAGATCATCTTTGCCGACGGGCTGGTCATGGGCGGTGGCGGTTCTGTTTGTGGCGGTTGCTGCAGGTGGCTTCCCGCGCCGACGTCGTCGACCCCAGCGGGCGGTGAGTCGCCGCGTTCAGTTCACCGGCTATCCGCGCACGTGTTCGCACAGTTCCCAACGCGAGTCACCCGGGTATATGTGTGCCAAGTGTGGCCGTTTGCCCGTGGGGCTGGCCCTAGTGTGCAAGGGAGTATCGCCGGTTGAGCCAGCATCCCCGCATCGGACGAAGACCAGTTACCTGAGGACGGCATGAGCGATTACCTGATCTCGCAGGATGACCCGCGCTCGGAACGGGCGATCAGCTCGCGGCGATGCGTGAATCGTACAAGTACGACGTCACCTACGGATTCCCGGTGTCCGCGAGCAAGGGGGACCCGGCCCCGGCAGGCAACCTCTGGCAGCTACGGATCCTGAAGACACAGGGACGGGAACGCGCCAACGTGGTGGCGCTTAAGCACCGGGGCCGCTGGAACTTCGTCAATGACCTGCCGTCGCTGGGGCTGGCGAAGCTCCTGGCCATGGTGCGCGAGGGTGATGTGGGCGGCCTCGTCGACTACTTCATGCCGGATCCGGCTATGTCAGCAACCGAGGCGAGTTGCCGACCCTGGAGGATTACCGGGCCGGTATTCCGCGAAGACGCGGTTGCCCAGCGTCGCGGGACGGTTTGACTCCGACGAGTACTTCGCCGAGGCCATGGTGGCGGGGCTGATCCGACCCGGCTCGTGCGCATGAACGGCATTCCGGCGAAATTCCCGCTGAACTCCGGTCACCTCAGTGCCGTGCCGGAACTAAACGGCGAGAGCCTGGAGATGGCGATGGCGGCCTGCGGGTCTACTGGATCGACCACCAGCCGATGTCGGCCCTGGACAACGGGCGGCACTCCCAGGACCCCAAGTACATGTACGCCCGATGGTGGCCTTCGCGGTCCCACGGACCGGCGGCCCCCTGCGACCCTTCGCTATTCAGTGCGGACAAGACCCGGCGGGACGGGAAATCTACACCCCCGCCGACGGCTACTCCTGGAGGATCGCCAAGAACTTCGTACTGGCCGCGCACAACACCTATCACGAGGTACTCACCCATCTGGGGTTCACGCACCTGATCAGCGAGGCGGTCTGCTCGCGGCGGTCCGTAACCTCGCCTCGGTTCACCCCGTCGCGGTGCTGCTGCGACGGCACTTCGAGGGCACCATGTCGATCAACAAGCTCGCGGTCGAGCTGCTGACAAGCCCGGCCGGGCGGTCGATACCTGATCGGCTCAGAGCTGAAGAGCACCTGGCCGTTTGCCGAGCGCCGGAAGAACTTCTCGTTTACCGGCAACTACCTGCCGGCGGCTTGCCGGCTGGGGCACCGACAGCCTGGCGTGCCTTCGTATTACCCCTATCGCGACGACGGCCTGCTGGTCTGGACCGTGGTACAGCGGTGGGCCGGAATTCGTCGATGCCTACTATCCCTCTGACGCCGCCGTGCGAGGAGATCTCGAGCTCCAGGCTTGGGCCGCCGAGGTGGCTCGCCCGACGCGGCGGCAAGGTCCGCGACTTCGGGGCCACGCCCGGACGGATCGAGGACCGGAACGATCTCGTCGCCATCTTGACGATGGTCATCTGGACGGCGGGCCCGCAGCACGCGGCGGTCAACTTCAGCCAACTGGACCCTCCTCCTGCCGGCGAACCCGCTGGCCGGCTTCACAGCCGGAGCCCGTCGGCTCCGGTCACACCGATGCGGACTGGCTCGCCAGCCTGCCGCCGCTCGACGTGGCCGTACAGCAGTACGGCGTCATGACGCTTCTCGGCTCTGTCCACTACACCGTCCTGGGCGACTACGGTGACGACTTCCGGGATTCCCGGGTCGGCGCGGCCAGCCGAGTCTTCCGCGATGCCCTGTCCGAAGTCGACAACGAGATCACCGCGCGCAATGCCGGACGCCGGCACCCCTATGAGTACCTGCGGCCATCCCTGATCCCCAACAGCACCAACATCTAGCCGGGCAGGCCACGCGGCTGAGCGGCACCGTCTGGTGCCCGGCCTGGTCGAGGACGGCTACGGTAAGCCGCCCGATCAGGCCGGCAGCGCCTGCGACTGCGATCCGCATGGGGTCCTCCTCTTGCGTGGGCTGGTGTCTGCTGCGGCCCGAGCGTACCCGGGGACTCTTGGCCCAGCCTCGATAGCGGGCGCTGCATTGCTGCTAGCTTTTGACCGTGCCCAGGAAAATCGCGACAAGTACCGTCGTCAGCCGGGACGAGCTGACCGAGTTCATCAAGGTCCGCCATCAGGCGATCGTGATCACCACGCGCAAGGACGGCGGCCGCAGGCCTCGCCCGTCACCTGCGGCGTGGACGACCGCGGGCGGATCGTCATCGCGACGTACCCGGAGCGGGCCAAGACCCGCAACGCCCGCCGCGCTCCCGAGCAGGTCAGCGTCTTGTTCCTGTCCGACGACTTCGGCGGCCCCTGGGTCCAGGTCGACGGCACCGCCGAGGTGCTCGACGTCCCCGAAGCGGTGGAGGCACTGGTCGACTACTACCGCTCGATCTCCGGCGAGCACCCGGACTGGGCCGATTACCGCGAGGCCATGGTCACGCAGGGCAAGTCCCTGCTCCGCATCACCCCGGTCCGCTGGTTCTTTACTCGCCACCGGAGGCTTCCCTGCCCGCCTGGCCTGACCGTCCGTCGGCAACGGAAACTTGAACGCTCCGCACCTGGCGGCCCGACGTCGAAAGGCCCGACGACCCGCCCGCCGAATACGGCAACGCGGCGACTGGCCGCAGACCGTTGGATCCTGGCCCGGCCAGAACCGGTAAGCGTCTACCGAACTTCGGGCGCCGCTATCAGATTAGATGATGTCTAATCTGATAGTGTTCTCGCATCTGGAGGGTGCCAGTGTCATCGTTTAGTCCCGGCGCTGATCAGTGTGGACTCCGGCCTGCCCCTTATGCCCTTGACCTTGGGGTATATCGATTATTGGGCTTATCGCGCAAATGGGTCGGTAAGATGCGGTTCGTGGCCGACTTCGACCCGAGCATGCCGTCCATCGCGCGGGTCTATGACTACCTGCTTGGCGGCAAGGACAACTTCG
>CAWAWG010000004.1:665000-795491 GCA_963785645.1 uncultured Actinomycetota bacterium | reverse complement strand
TGGGCGGCCTGGCGGTGACATACGGCCTGCACCGATTCATCACGGCCTATCTTCTCAACGTCTGGTTCATCATCGCCCTCGGCCTGCCGACTCTGATCTCCTTCCAAGTGCCGGGCCTGTTCGGCTCCGGCCTGATCCACACCGAACCGTGGCAGCAGGCGCTGGCCTGGCTGGTCGGGTCGGCGCTGTGGATCGCTTACTCCTTCATCATGTGGCTGGCCCGGGGGCGGGTCACCGAGCCGCAGCCTATCGCCGAGATCCCCGGGGATATCTCGCCGCGGCCGCTGACCCGATCACTGATCCTTTTCGCGGTGATCCGGGCCGCCGCCCTGGCGATCGCCGTCGCGATCTCCTTCGGGCTGCACCTGCCGAACGCCTACTGGATGCCCATCGCCACCATCATTGCCATGAAGCCCGACCTGCAGCAATCCGCCCTCATCGCCGAGCAGCGCATCGCCGGGACGGTCGTGGGCGCCGCGGTGGCCGCCCTGGTCCTGCTGGCGGTCGACAACAGGACTGCACTCGAGGTCATCGTCGTTGTCCTGGTCGCGCTGGGAGCGTCGATCCACGGCGTGAACTACGCCTGGTACACCGCAGCCTTGGCCGGGGCCATCCTGATCGCCGCCGACGTGCCCCACCCGTCCAACCTTACTGACGAGGGACGCAGGATCCTGTTCACGTTCGCCGGGGTGGGGATCGCCGTCATCGTCATGTTCCTGGCGGACCGGCTGCAAAAGCACGCCGCCAAAGCGGCACCACAGGCACCTGCTCACCCGGCCCCGGCGGGGTGAGCGGCCTGGGCGCCGTCGGCCCGACCAACTTCTCTACGACCTCAAAACGGCAGGTCGGATGAATCGCCGCAAGGCCCCGCGAGTGGGGCAGTGACGGGGCCTGAGCGGCCCGCGGACCCGGGGGTGGCCATGGCAGGGACGCCAGTCCGCGGAACGCCGACGCGTGGCGGGCAAGCGCGGACGTCGCTGGCACGGTTCAGGGAGCGCGAGCGGGACCGGGGCGCGGTCATGCCTGGCACCTTCCGGGCCGCGGTCGCCGCCGAGCTGGGACAGGCGTTCAGCCTGCCCTACCAGGTGCCCATCGTGGTCGCGGTCAACGGGCTGCTCATGGCGGGCGCGTGGTTCCTGCTGCCGCGCGGCTGGCTGTTCACGTTGCAGAGCGCGCTCGCCTTTCCCGTCGTCCTGTCCAGCTGGATGTACGCCGACGTCCCGGCGACGAACGTGCTCGCCCCGGACCGGATCCGTGTCCTGGAGGCCCTGGGCGACCGCGCCATGATCAGCCGGCTGCTGCTGGCCAAGACCGCAGTGCTCTGGGTTTTCGTGGCCCCGCTGTGCGCGGTGCTGGCCCTTGTTGTCGGGCTGGAGCACCACGCCACGCTGCTCATCGGCGCCGAGATCATCGCGATCTGCGTCGTCCCCGTCGCCTGCCTGCCAGTCGCGGCGCTGGTCGGCATCCGCTGGCCCTACCACCCGCTGCAGCTGCATTACCGCTGGGACCACCGCGCCCCGCTGCGCCGGATGATCGTCCGCTGGCTGATCCTCGCGGTCGTCCCCTACGCCCTTGTGCCCGCCCTGTGCTTGCTGATGACCGTCCCGGCCGTCATCCTGCTCGTGCTAACCCATAGCGCCAATAACCACGTGATCAGCTTCGTCGATGCTGAGGGCAAGCCGTTCGGCCTGGTACTGTCCGGCCCTGGCCACCCGCTATCGGGCGGCATGTTTGCCGCTGCCGTCGCGCTGACCTGCGGGGTCGCGGTCGTGGTCTGGGTGCTCGGACGCCGCGCCGACATGTGGCTGATCCGGCGCCGGCAGCCGGCGATCGCCGCATACCTGGCGGACCCGACACGGGGCTGATCGCGGGACTGGCGGCCGCACCCCGTCCGCCGTGGGCTGCCAGTTCGGCGGCGGTGATGCCGCGTGGCTGGTGAGCCGCCGGGAGGGGCGGTGGGCCCGGTCTGTGCGGCCGCTGCTTCTCCCCTAGGGGAATTCGGCTGGCAGGGGATGCCGGGTCACCTGCCCGGGTGTGAGCCTGAGGCTGTGATGCCGCGGCCGGGTAACGGCTGCGGCGGATTGGCTGAACCGGCTGGCAAAGGATGCCAGCGGGACTGGAGGAGGTCGCCATGTCCGGGTCCGATAGCACGTTCATCCTGGTGGCAACGTATCCGGATGAGGCAGCAGCACGGGATGACTACCAGGTCGTCAAGGACGCTCACGCGGCGGGCCTGGTGGGTTCCTACGATGCGGCCGTGGTCACCAAGGATGCCAGCGGCAAGGTCCATGAGAATAAGGACGAGACGGCCACCCGCCATGGTGCCTGGTGGGGCGTCGCGGCCGGGGCGGCGATCGGGGTCATCTTCCCGCCGGCGGTGCTCGGCGCGGCCGCGGTCGGCGGCGTGGTCGGCGGGATCACCGGGCACCTGTCCAAGGGAATGTCCCGCTCGCAGGCCAAGCAGCTGGGGGACTTCATCGACCCGGGCCAGGCCGGGCTCGTCGTGGTCGGCGAGAGCAAGGTCGAGGACGCCATCAAGGGCGCGGTGACCAGGGCGGAGAAGCAGACCGCCCAGGAGCTCGACGTGGACCCCAAGGACATCGACAAGGCCCTGCAGCAAGCAGTCAACGAGATGTAACCCCCCGAGCCACCCACCGGCCGGGCCCGCGCACCGGGGCTGCCGCGAAGGTCAGCTGACCCGCCGGTGCCCGCCCGGGCGCGGCTGTTCCACCCGCAGGCCGCAACGTCAGCACCCCTGGAGGAGACATGAGACTTACGTACCGGCCGGGCACACGCACCGGGCTGCTGGTCGCGGCCGCGGTCTTGGCCCCGGTCTTGTCCGGGCTGGCCGCCGGGTGCAGCAGTAGCACCCCGGCTTACTGCACCGACGCCGCTAACCTCAAGACCTCGGTGAGCAACCTCGGCAATGTCGACGTCGCCAAGAACGGCCTGAGCTCCCTGCAGACCGCGCTGACCAGCGTCACCAGCAACGCCAAGATGTTCGCCGCCGACGCGGGGTCGGCATTCGCGCCGCAGACCACGGCACTGCAGAACTCGCTGTCCGGCCTGCAGTCCGCGATCACGTCCGCGAAGAGCCAGCCTTCGGTGACCGCGGCCACGGCGGTCGCGTCCTCGGTCACGCAGGTGAAGAGCTCGGCCAGCGCTCTGCAAAGTGCCGTATCAGCATCAGGTAAATGCTAGCGAACAAGTGCCCGGCCGGTGTGCCGGGCAGCGGAGAGAGGAACAGATGATGAGTGTGCTGACGGCCGGGGCTCCGCCCCGGCAGGCGCTGCGGTACCAGCTGGATTCCGGGGTGGGACTACTTACCCCGGCCGAGCGCGCAGCCCATGGCAAGGAAGCGCGGGCGGCGGTGCCGCGGGAAAGCCATGCGGCGTTCGACCCGCCGCCGGACCGGCCCGACCCGGTGGCCCAGCTGGAGGAGCAGGCGGCAACCCGCGTGCCGGAGCTGGTGCCCATCCGGCGGGGCCGGATGATGGTCTCCCCGTTCACCTACTACCGCGGGGCGGCGCTGCCGATGGCCAGCGACCTTTCCCATACTCCGGTGTCCGGGCTGGCCGTGCAGGCCTGCGGCGACGCGCACCTGTCCAACTTCGGCATCTTCGGCTCCGCGGAGCGGCGGCTGGTCTTCGACGTCAACGACTTCGATGAGACGCTGCCCGGCCCGTGGGAGTGGGATGTCAAGCGGCTGGCGGCCAGCATGGAGGTGGCCGGGCGCGGCA
Organism: uncultured Actinomycetota bacterium; assembly: GCA_963785645.1. Taxonomy (GTDB): domain Bacteria; phylum Actinomycetota; class Actinomycetes; order Streptosporangiales; family Streptosporangiaceae; genus Trebonia. The sequence continues at coordinate 791,751 of CAWAWG010000004.1, read as the reverse complement.
ACGGGTTCGGCGGCAAGGACCGCCGCGAGATCATCGCGGCCACGGTCGCCAGCTACCGGCGGGCGATGCGCGGCTTTGCTGGGATGACCAACCTGGAGGTCTGGTACGCGCACGCGGACCTGGACCAGCTGCGGGCGGAGTATAACTCGCAGATGGAGAAGCGGCAGCGCAAGATGGTGGACAAGGGCATGGCCAAGGCGCGGACCCGGGACAGCATGCAGGAAGTGGCCAAGCTGTGCCAGGTAGTCGAGCGGCCGGCCGCGGATCATCGCCGACCCGCCGCTGCTGACCCCGGTCACGGACCTGCTGCCCAGCCAGATGGACCAGGAGACCTTCGAAGCGCAGATCAAGGACCTGCTCGCCAAGTACCGGCGGACGCTGGAAACTGACCGCCGGTACCTGCTGGAGCAGTACGAGTTCGCCGATATGGCCCGCAAGGTCGTCGGGGTCGGCAGCGTCGGGACTCGCTGCTGGATCGTCTTGATGCTCGGCCGCGACGAGTCCGATCCGCTGTTCCTGCAGATCAAGGAGGCAGACAAGTCAGTCCTGGCCGAATTCGTCGGCGCCAGCAAGTACACCAACATGGGCCAGCGGGTCGTCGCGGGCCAGCGGCTGATGCAGGCATCCAGCGACATCTTCCTGGGCTGGCAGCGGATCGAGGCCGGCCTGGACGGCCAGCAGCGCGACTTCTACGTCCGCCAGCTGCGGGACTGGAAGTACTCCATCGTCGTCGAGGCCCTGATACCCCGCGGCATGCGGATCTACGGGGAGATCTGCGGGTGGTCGCTGGCGCGGGCGCACGCCCGGTCCGGGGACCGGATCGCGATCGCCGCCTACCTCGGCAGCGCCGACGTGTTCGACCAGGCGATCACCCGGTTCGCCGCCGCCTACGCCGACCAGAACGAACGCGACCACCAGGCTCTTGTCGACGCTGTCACATCAGGACGGATCACCGCCGAGCAGGGCCTGTGAGATCAGCGCCGCCGCCGCGCGGCGCTGGCCATCACGCTGGCCCCCGGGCTGCCACCATGCTGCCCGTGGCAGTCCCGTGGCCAGGCGATAGCAGGAAGGAGCGCTTCAGGTGGCGAAATGGAACTTCGTGGCGATGGGCCAGGCGGGACTGACCGGCTGGACCAGGACCGCCGCTCAGCCGGCCGCCCGGCTGATCGCCCGCAGGACCGGACGGCCCGAGGCGGACATCCTGGCGCTGATCGGTGCCGGGTTCCTCGCGATCACGGTGATCGACGTCCTCCGCAACATCGATGCCGTCATCGCCGCCGGGCGAACCCGCCCTCCCGCCGGCGCCTAGGACAGGCCCGGGAGCGGTGACGATGCCTAGTCCGCACGCGCTGGCCAGCGCTCACCCTCCCCGGCCGCCCAGGGTCGGCGAGCCGCGCTGGCCGATGGCGCTGGCCGTGCTGGCTGCCGGGGCGCTGCGCGCGATCCTGCCGGCTCAGCTCAGGGCCGGAGACGCCCGCTGGCTCCTCCCCGTGGTCCTGGTCGTGCTGCTCGCCGCGCTGATCGTCGGCGACCCGGGCCGCATCGACCGCGACTCCACCTGGCTGCGGGTCATGACGAACACGCTGATCGGCGTGATCTCCGTAGTGAATGCGGCTGCGGTGGTACGCCTGGTAGCCGCCATCACCATCGGCCAGGCCAAGTTCACCAATGATGCCAACGTGCTGCTGGCCAGCGGCGGCGCCGTGTGGCTCACCAACGTCATCGCCTTCGGGCTGTGGTACTGGAACCTGGACCGTGACGGCGCGGCGGCCCGCGCGCGCGGAACGGGCGGCCAGCCCGCCTTCGTCTTCCCGGAGATGACCAACCCGCAGTACGCCGGGGCCGACTGGTACCCCAAGTTCATCGACTACCTGTCCCTGTCGTTCACCACCGCGATGGCATTCAGCCCGACGGACGTCTCGGCGATCAGGCCCTGGGCCAAGCTCATGATGATGGCCGAGGACGTGATCTCGCTGCTGGTCGCGCTCCTGGTGGTCGCCCGCGCCGTCAACATCCTGAAATAGCCTCACCCGGCTCACGTGCGGCCGGCCGTCCTCACCGGAGGATTAATGCCAGCTCCTCTTCTCGCCCCGGCCGGCCAGCTGCAGAGCTGGATCTTCACCGATCTGCTCACGGACCTGGGCGTCCACGCGAACCTCTGTGATGGCCATTGCACCGCTGCCGCCTTCCGGTGTGTGCTGACCGCCCCCGGCGGCGGGCCCGGCCCCATTACCGTCGCCTCTCGAAGATCGCGCTGAGCGAGGCAGGAGCACGTGACGATGACGGCTGAACCGCCGCAGAGCCCGGTCACCGAAGCAGCCCGCAGCCTGGAGGTGCGCTGGATCTTCCCGGGACAGCTCGAAACCGCGGTAGCCGGATGGTTCGGGCGGTTCCCGGCCCGAGTGGAATCACGCGAGGACACCTACCTGCTGGACCCGCAGTTGCGCGGGCTGTCGGTGAAGGTCCGCGGGGGCGGGGCACTGGAGGTGAAGGTATACCGCGGGAGCCCGGGAATCCTCGAGGTAGCCGGACGCGCCCGCGGCCGCCTGGAGGCCTGGCAGAAGTGGTCCTTTCCGTTCAGCCCGCTCCGCCTGGACAGCGGTGACCCGGCCGGCTGGCGGCCGGTACGCAAGAGGCGGCGCATCACCCGGTTCTCACTGGCCAGGGGGTGTCCCGCGCCGATCGCGGCGCCCGCCCCGGAGCTGGACGGCGAGCTGCGGTGCGAGGTAGAACTCACCGAGGTTCGCACGCGCGGCCAGGACTGGTGGACCCTGGGATTCGAGGCGACCGGCCCCGCCAGCCTGCTCCGAAGCGCACTTGAGGCTACCGCCGCGCTCGTGTTCGCCCACGCCCTGCCCGGTGGCGTGGAACCCGGCCCGGATGAATCCAGGTCCTACGCGGAATGGCTGTGCCTGCGGCCGGGCGCCGACAGTGACGCCGATGCCTGAAGGCTGTCCCTCTGCCGAGCCGGCTGCCCCGCCGATCTGCTCGCTACGCCGGCGCCAGCCCAACGGGCAAGCCGGTGGAAACTCGTGGACAAGTGTCACTCGTAGCGAAGACGGGCGCATCGCGTCTGTCCGCCCGGCCGACCCGGCCGTGATCGCGCCCGGTGCGTACGTGCCACGCGGTCAGGAGCCGCCGCGACCTCGTCGATGTCGAGAGGCTCTCGCCGTCACCGCCATCCTCCTCCCAGCCAAATCGCTGACTCGAACTGTCCTTTAGCATCGAAGATTCCGTAGCGCACGCCGCTAACCTGCGCAGAGGAATCTATGTTGGCAAGCTGCAGCCGGCTTGGCGTCCGTTTTGCCGGTTTCTAGCGGTGAGTGGGTGAAGTTCCTGCCAGTGAAGATTGCTCACCCGGGGCTTTGACGCTGGCTTGCGCGACGGTGATGGCGTCCGGGTAGGCCGCGGCCAGGAACATTTCCTGTGAGCTGGATTCGGAGGCGGATCTTGGGTTCGACGCGATGAGCGTCGTTGCCCGGCGCTTCCAGGATCGTTCACCGGCTTCGCTGGGGGGCTGCATGGAGAGGTAGAGGAGCTGTTCGGCGGTGCAGCAGCGGAGCAGCCGGCGTGCCCGGCGCTCGGCGTCCAGGATGTCGGGGCAGTCACGGACGCTGAACTGCGGTGTTCCGTGCGCGGACAGCCAGATGCCGTGCCGGAGGCAGACTCGCCTGCAGGCGGGGAGATGAGCCGGGACCGGCTGCTGTATGCGCTGGGCCGCCGAGCAGAGACGGCATGCCGTGACGGCCCTGGCCGGCTGTTCCCGGTTCTCCCCGAAAGCGGGCAGCGCTTTCTTCAGCGCGAGGGCGGTTGATCCGCAGGCTGCGGCGAGGGACTCTGCGGCCTCGCCCGCCCAGGGGGCGAGCTTGTCGTGCTGCCAGCGGTCGTCGTGCCACTGGTTCCTGATGCTGAACCACGGGTGGACGATGCCGAGCAGCGCATCGAGCGTGGTCCGGTTAGCGTCGGCAAGGCGTCTGAGAAACGAGGCCATGGTCTCCCCGCCGACCGGGGAGAGGGGCACTGCCAGCCGGAACGGCCGGGGCATCTGCTCTGGCGGGCGCAGGGCGTAGCCGCTGATTCTCGCGACGTGGCAGTCCGGGCACGGGTGCGGGCTTATCTCGTGGCGCTCCAGTGCCCGGTAGAACGTCTTGCCGGTGCCGGGAAACCCGAGCCCCGTGATCTCGGCCAGCAGCGGCATGGCCCGCAGGTGCGGGTCGTCCTCCAGCCGCCGCCGGCAGTAGGCCGCGAACGGGGCGAAGCTGTCTTCCCGGGCCGTGAACTCGCCGGGGGCGCGGTGCCCGAGCGCGTAGCTGCGGACCGTCTGGGGGCTGTGGCCGTACTCCGCGGCGATCTGGGGGACGGTCTTGCCCGCGGCGTGCTCGGCGATGATCAGCTCGGCCCGGTCGCGGGGCAGGATGTTCGTCACCGTGCCGGCGTCTTCCGGGGCGGCGGGGCCTGCGCGGTCATGTCGACGGCGACCTGGTCCAGGTTCTTGCGGGTGAGTTTCTCGGTGCCGTCGAGGATGGCCTGGCAGGATGCGTCGCGCAGCAGCCAGAGCAGGCTGCCGATCATGCCGCGGGTGCGGCGGTGCAGGTAGTCCGCGAGCGTGACGAGGGTGCCGTCCTTGTGGCGGTAGAGCCGCAGGGATCCCTCAACCGCGGCGACGAGGGAGGACCATTCCCGTCCGGGGGTGAAGGCGCTGGCCGGGATGAGGGTGAACCGGCCGGCGACCTGGTCGCCGCGGGGGCCGGCCAGCAGGGCCCCGCGGTCCAGCCCGATCCCGGAATACACGAAAGTGGACGGCAGCCTTTCAGAGAAGTACTTCAGGGTGTCGGATGCCTCGGCGCCGGCCCGGGTGGTCATGTCCAGGTTGTGCAGTTCGTCCACGATGATCATGCTCACGCGGGTGTCCAGGCAGATGCCGCAGACCTGCTCGATCACGTCGGTGATGTTGGCCCGGCGGGGAACGGGGGTGCCGAGAAACCGGGCGATCTCCATGGCGATCATCTTGCCGGTCGCGGCCGGCGGGACGGTGATGTAGATGACGGGGATGTCGCCGCGGGAGCCCGGTCCCGGGTTCCGGTGCCAGTGCGTGACCTCGACGGTCTTGCCGAGCTGGGTGACCGCGGTGGTCTTCCCGGTCCGGGGCGGCCCGGACACCATGAGCCCGGACCGCCCGTAATGGGCGAGGCGGTTCATCCGGATCAGGTTCCCGCCCTGGGTGACGATCCGCCCGATGACCGGGGTCTGGACCACGACCAGCCGGGAGTGGTGCTCCAGCCGCTCCTCGTCGTGGGCGGCGCGCTTGCCGTCCTCGAGCGCAAGCCAGTCCTGCTCGGGAAGCAGGTCCGGGACCGACGGCACGGCGGCGGTGAACTGCCGCCATCCGGTCAGCGTGGTCAGCTGGACCGCGGTACCGGCGCTGCGCCGGGCGGGCGGGGTCACCGCCATTTCTCCGCCTCGCGGAACGGGTCGAAGATCGGCATCGGGACGATAGCATCCCCGTCACCCTCGCCGTTGCCGGCCTCCCCGGCCGCAGGCTCGTCTCCGGGGCCCGGCACGGACGGCACGGACGGGCCAGCGGCCCGGGTGCGGGCGGCGACCCGCCGCTCCCGTTTCGCGGCCGGGCCCGCGGGAGCACCGCCGGGCCCCTGCCCGGCCCGGGTGAGCAGGTCCTCGACCGCGTCGGCGAGCTCGGCCTCGGTGGCGCCGGGCATCAGCTTGCCGGCATGGTCCCAGGCCAGTTCCCCGAACGGGGCCGCGACCCGGTGCAGCTGGGTCCAGAACACGGTGATCCATCCGCCGTTGCGGTGGTCGCGGACCCAGATCCGCGAGATGTCGTAAGGGTCATGGTGCACTTCGTGCAGCCCTTTGCGGGCGGTGACCCCGGAATGCTGCATCCGCAGCGGGTTCAGCTCCTTCCCGTCGTAGACACGGCGGCTGATCTTGATGCCGTAGGCGTTCACGGCCCGCCAGGCAGCGGGAAGCAGCTCGATGTAGTCCCCGGGCGACAAGGCCAGCGGCACGTAGCCGGCGGTCTCGGTCAGGGCGGCGTACTTCTCGTTCGGGCTGAACGCCCGCCCCGGGTGCAGAGGGTCCCGCAGCCCGTCATGCGGCCTGGCCTGCCAGATAATCAGCCACTGGTCGAGCAGGTCCTGCAGCTCGGGCAGCGACCACACGGCCTTGTCCTCGACGCTGCGGCCGCGGTATTCCGGGCTGCGCCCGGTATAGCCCGACACGTACTGGGCGAACATCGTCGCCACCGATCCCAGCATTCTCTCGATATGCGGCTTGTCAGTCCCGGTGGCCTTGCGGGCCGGCTGGAAGCTGATGCCCAGGAACGCGCAGGACGCCCTGAACGACTCCGACACGAACACCTTGCCGTGGTCGACGACGATCACCTGGGGAATGATCACCGGCCGGGCCGCGGCATGCTCCAGCCGCTCATCGATGCTGAGCAGCCGCCGGAACGGCAGGGCAGACTCCGACATCCGCATGGCCTGCGGCCAGCCCGGCCGCATCGGCTCCGGGGTCACGGTCCGGGCCAGCAGCACGCTCGCGTCCACCGACTTCGTCGTCGGCCGCAGCACCGCCGCGGTCACCGTCCTGGTCGCGACGTCGATGATTCCCGTCAGGTCGACGCGGCCGGTGACCCCGTTATCCAGGCGGACCAGGACATCCAGCGGCGTGGAGTCGATCTGCATCACGTCGCCGGGCGCCGCCGCAGGCACCTGCCCGAACGGCCCATCGGGGCGGGCACCCAGCGACCGGCGGGTTCTTGCCGACCCGGTCGTGTGACGGCCGGCTTCCAGGCGGGCGAACAGGCGGTAGAGGGTACTCTCCGACGGCAGCGCCGCCGGCCCGTCCCCGTCTTCTTCCGCAAGGATCTCCCTGGTCCGGCGGAACACGAACGCCGCCGTCCGCGTCGAATCTTCCGCGGCCTCGCCGATCGCCTTCCGCATGGCCGCGACAACGGCCTCGCCGGTCCGGCCGTGCGGCGGCATCCGCCGCCTGGCCCGGTTATCGACCATGCCGGCCAGGCCCTGCTCCCGGTAACGCCGACGGCGCTTGGCGACCGCGCTCGCCGTGACCGGGTGCCCGGCAGCCGTCAGCTCGGCGGCCTTGGCCTGTTCCCGCCGGGTCAGCGTGACCGTCCCGGGGTCGTACTCCGGCCGCGGGACCGTCCCTTCCTCCGCGTCCGACGGCACCCCGGTCAGCACCTCGACGATGTGCCGTTCCCACCACCGTGCCTCGTCCACGGCCTCCGAAGGAAGCTCCCCGAGCACCGAGACCTGCGGCATCCCGGGCCGGGGCCGGGCACCCAGCACGACGAAATCCCCGCCGGCCAGCAGCGCGGACACGGTGACGGCAGTGACCTCGCCAGCGGTGTCGGCCATCCGGACCAGCGTCCCGGACACCCCGATCACCACCTGGTCCCGGCCGCTGAACCGGACCCGGTCCCCGATGCCGAGCCCGCCCGGCCGCCCGGTCACCGGCCACCGCCCGCAGCCGCGCCGGCGACGACAAGGGTCCCCGCGGCCATCCTGGCCGCCAGGTCCGCAGTCAGCTCATGCCGCCACATCAGGTGGAACAAGGCCGGCAGGACCGCGATCGGGTCGCCGGCGGCGGCAGCCCCGGCCATCAGCGGGACCGGCTCGGCGAAGATCCCCAGGAGCCGGCCGGCCAGGCCCGGCGGGCCCCCGCACCGCGGATGACGGTAACGCGCCAGCCACGTGACGTTCGCCGTCAGCACCGGATCCGGGACACCCGCCCTCCTGAAGCCCCACCCGGCCAGCCCGCACGCATCCGCCATGGCAGCGAACGCCTCCGCGTCCTTCTCCTCGATCCTGTCATCGGGACGCACGTCGATGACCACGCCGGAACCGCCGGCCATCCGGGCGAACAAGTCCGGCGCGTGACGCCGGCGCCGGCCAGCGCCATCACGCCAGTACAGCCAGAACGGCTGCGCCGCGATCGCCGTGACCTGCGGATCGAAGTCCAGCAGCATCACGTGGTCACGCTCAAGCCAGGACTCGTACCCGACATGCGCCCCCGTGGTCACCGACCACCACAGGCCAGGCAGGTGCTTCTGGCTCCTGGCCCACCGAAACTCCCGGGCCGGCATGAACGTCTCAGGCCGGAGCCCCGGCCACGCAGCCGGCAGCTCACGATGCTCGCCGTCATCCGCGTCGAGATAACACAGCTCGAACTCCGGGTCAGCCTCCCCGGCCCCTGTTCCCTCGCCCTGGCCCACAGGTAATGCTCCGTCCCCTGAATTCACGTAGTGAGGAAACTGTAGTGACAGGAGACCCCAGTCGAGCAACGTTAATTGACAAAGAGGAATGTTCGATGCCAGAGGACACTTGGAACGGCGCGGCGCCCGGTACTTATGGACCTCCAGTCGTGTAGGTTCCCATTTCTGATGTCCCCGCAGGCGCTTGTGAGCAAGGCGAAACCGGACAGTCCCGCGAGATGCCCCGGAGCCCGTCCAGGTTCCCTGTCCCGTAGTGATTGTGCCGAGCGTTTACGGCGTTTGGAGGTTAGTCGGGCGGCTCCGCCAGCCGCTCCGGCCGGATCCAGCCGTCCCAGCCGCGCTCGCGCATCAGGTCCAGCATCCGCTCCGCCCGCGGGTCGGACTCGACGGCGAAGTGCGTCCAGCAGGTCAAACGCCAGATCGTCGTCGCGCCACCTCGCCGAGGTTGATCTCGCCGGCGGCGTATGCCTGCTCGAACAGGCCGGCCATGATGTCGGCGGCTTCCTCCAGCGCGCGAGTCGTCGACGTCGCGTCGCTTTCGAGGAGCTCCGACAGGACCCGGTAGAGCCGGACGAGTTGCGGGTCTTCGAGCTCCGCGAGTTTCCCGGCGCATAACCTCGCGGATGCGATCGGGCCAGCGAGCCGCGACCAGGATCCACCCGTCCCGCTCACCCTCCACCATCCGCTCCGACGCCCCGATCTCCCGCAGCCGATCGAGATAGGAGACCACCTCCGGCGGGAGCGCCAGACTGTCCCCGGCCGCGAGCTGCGCGATCTGCTTGCGGCTGGTCTCAAGCCGCTCGATCTCGTCGCGCAGGCTGGCTGTCGATCCTCTGGACCGCTTCGGCGAAGGCCGGCGCGTCGGCTTCGAGCATCTGGCCGATCTGAGACAGCGGCACGCCGGCGTTGGCGAGGGTGCGGATCTTGATGAGGGACACGACCGCCCGTCGCGCCGTACCGCCGGTAACCCGAGGCATCCCGCTCCGGCTCGGGCAGCAGCCCGATCTGGTGATAGTGCCGCACCGCCCGCACCGTGACGCCGGCGTACGCCGCCAGTTGACTGATCGTCAGCATGCTCTGATCCTGCCTCAATTCCCGGGACCCGGTCGGCGCCGGCTCAGGAGATCCGGCGACGGTAGGCGATGCCGGCGACGACGTAGGCAACGACGAGGATGCCGGCGCACCAGGCGAGGGCGATCCAGATGCCGGTGCCGACCGGCTGCCGGGCGAACAGGTCGCGGATCGCGTTGACGATGGAGGTCACCGGCTGGTTGTCGGCGAAGGCGCGCACCGGGCCGGGCATGGTGGCGGTGGGCACGAAGGCCGAGCTGATGAACGGCAGGAAGATGAGCGGGTAGGAGAACGCGCTCGCGCCGTCCACGGTCTTCGCGGTGAGGCCGGGGATGACCGCGAGCCAGGTCAGCGCCAGGGTGAACAGGATGAGGATGCCGGCGACCGCGAGCCAGGCCAGCACTCCGGCGCCCGAGCGGAAGCCCATGCCGACGGCGACGCCGACGACGACCACGAGCGAGATCACGTTGGCGACCAGCGAGGTCAGCACGTGCGCCCACAGCACGCCCGACCGGGCGATCGGCATGGACTGGAATCGCTCGAAGATCCCGCCCTGCATGTCCGTGAAGAGCCGCAACGCGGTGTAGGAGATGCCCGACGCGATCGTGATGAGCAGGATGCCGGGCAGCAGGTAGGCCACGTACGAGCCCGACCCGTGTTTGATCGCGCCGCCGAACACGTAGACGAACAGCAGCATGCATGGCGATCGGCGTGATCGCGGTGGTGATGATGGTGTCCGGGCTGCGGGTGACGTGGCGCATGGTCGCGCCCGGTGAGGACGGCGGTGTCGCCGAAGAAATGCGTGGCCATTGTCGCTTCTCCTTGTTCGACTGGTGCGGGTCTCGTCGCCGTTGCTGCCGGTCGTCGCCGACGACCGCGAAGAAGACGTCTTCGAGGGAGGGCTGCTTCTCGACGTACTCGACCTTGGCGGGCGGCAGCAGCTGCTTGAGCTCGGCCAGGGTGCCGTTGACGATGATCCGGCCCTGGTGCAGGATCGCGATCCGGTCGGCCAGCTGCTCGGCCTCGTCGAGGTACTGGGTCGTGAGCAGCACGGTCGTGCCGCCCGCGGCGAGTTCCCTGACGGCCTGCCACACCTCGATGCGCGCCTCCGGGTCCAGCCCGGCCGTCGGCTCGTCGAGGAAGATGACCGGCGGGTTCCCGATGAGGCTCATCGCGATGTCCAGGCGGCGGCGCATGCCACCGGAGTACGTCGCTGCCCGCCGGGCGCCCGCCTCGGTCAGCGAGAAGCGCCTCAGCAGGTCATCCGCGATCGCGCCGGGGTCCTTGAGGTGCCTCAGCCTGGCGACCAGGACGAGGTTCTCCCGCCCGCTGAGGATCTCGTCGACGGCCGCGAACTGCCCGGTGAGGCTGATGGACTCGCGTACGTCGGCGGCCTGCGTCGCGACATCGAAGCCGTTGACCCGGGCGGTCCCCGCGTCGGCCGCCAGCAGCGTGGACAGGATCTTCACGACCGTGGTCTTGCCCGCCCCGTTCGAGCCGAGCAGGGCGAAGATGCTGCCCCGCGCCACCTCGAAGTCCACGCCGCGCAGCACGCGCAGCTCCTTGTACGACTTCTCCAGGCCCTGCACCTGGATCGCAGGCCCCTGGACCTGATTGGTTGCTGGCGGGATGCTCATGACAGCCAGCATGGAGGGTTGACGCAGCGTCAAGGTCAAGCCCGCAGAGCAGATCCGATCTGTCCTTAGCCCTCGGCGGATGCCTTGAGCCGCCGACCCTCCCGGTAGATGCTCGCGGGTATGCCGTAGGTGTGGGCGAGTTCCCTGATGGTGGTTGTGCTGTAGCCGGTGCGCTGCCCGATCTCGGTGAAGGATAGTCGGCTGCCGTGGTGCAGGTCCCGGAGCCGCTCGCGGGAGATGTCGTAGCGCGCCCGGGCCGGCGGGTGCCCCCGGCTGGGTCTGCAGGCGCCGGGTGGTCGAGGAGAAGCGCCTGGATGGCGTCGCTGGTGGTTCCGAGGCGGCGGGCGATTCCCGCGGCAGAGGCGCCGCCGGCGCGGGCCAGCCGTGGATCTCGCTCAGCTTGCCGGCGAGGTCGGGTCTGGGAGTGTCCAGGCCATTGAGGAGCCTGGCCGGCGGCTGCCAGGCTGGGGGCTCGTCCCGGATCTGATGGCGTGTCAGGAATTCCCCTGCCACGTGGGGTGAGCTCGGCGGCGAGTTCTGGCGTCAGGCAGGTGATGAAGGCGGCCAGCCCGTTCTTGAACTTCTCGTTGTCCCCTGGATCGCGAGAACGGAGCCCGGGTGAAGGGAAGGCCGCTGAGCCGGGTGAACAGAACATGACGGGCATACGGTGCCAGCCGCCTGGACAGCTGAGATGGTCGGCGCGTTCGGTGCGCAGGCGGATGTCCTCCCATTCGGCGTCCGGGAGCAGGCTGGCGTAGTCCAGGTGCCGGCGGCGTTCGTAGTCGATGGCCGGGGGCTGGGCGTCGAGGTGGCCGGCGAGCATCGTCAGCGCGGTGCAGATACCGCGATTGCGGCGTGGCGTGCACCATGCCGGCGAACGGCCAGACCCCCGCGACGCCCGTGTCGCCCGGCTCAAGGACGAGGTCGCCCGGCTGAAAGAGCGCGTCGCCCAGTCAGACGTCACTATCAGGGAGCTTGCTGGCTTCCGCGGCCAGGCCCTGGCCCGGCTCGCAGCCCAGCACGACGAGATCACCCGGCTACGCCAGGAGGTCCGGCTGGCAGCCGACATCCGACGGCTGCCAGCCCCGGGCCCATCTGCTGAGGAACGGTACCCGTCGTGTAGGGCTCTACGGTCCGCCCATGATGCGAGCAGGTCATGTCCCGTGCCATCAGCGGAAGCGTCCCCCCGCTGATGGACCCGGAAGCAGGTCGAGGGTGTGTTCACGCCCTGCCAAGACTGGCGAGGGTCGCAGGCGTCCCGGACTCCTCGTGGATGACGAAGTGCGCACGCATCGGATCACCTGCTCACTGGCGCGGCGATGCTGAAGCTGGAGCCGGGTCCTGGGCCGGTTCCTGGTGATGAACTGGTTCACGCAGAAACCAGGAGACGGCCATGGCGATCAGCGGCACGACCGCGAGTACCTCAAGGGCGCCGCGGGGGCCGGAGTGCTCGGCGACCAGGCCGAGCAGCGGCATGAACAGCCCGCCCGCGCTGACCGCGAGCCCAAGGGTGACCCCGGCAGCGGTGCCGGGGCGGCTCGGCAGGTAGTCCTGGCCGAGTTTCACCAGGACCGCGAACGGCATGTTGGTGACCAGGCCGACCAGCAGCACGAGCGGCAGCGCACCGTACTTGTTCGCACACAGCAGCGCCACACAGCGCGGGCAGCGAGCAGGCCGTTGCCGAGCTGGACGGTGCGGACCAGGCCGAACCGGTCGGCGATCCGGCCGCCAGCCAGCGTGCCGAGCACGCCGCCGCCAGCTCCAGGCGTCAACGCCACCCCGCCGAGGGCGCTCGACGCGCCGAGGTGACGGATCCAGTACAGCGACACGAACGTGTTGACGCCGAAGGAGACCGTCGAGCGGACGATCTCGACGCCGGTCAGCGTGGCGAACAGCCGGGGACGGTCGGTGCCGCTGACGACGACCGGGGTGGTGGCTGCGGCGTGGCTGCGGTGCTGGTGGCGCAGGAGCGCGAAGCCCATCAGGAGGGCTGGCGGGATGAGCAGCGCGGTCGCGCCGAGCCCGAGCCTGTCGAGCAATGGCGTTGCGATCGCCGGGGCGGCGAAGAAGCCGATGCTGCCCCCAGCGGCAAAGTAGCTCATCGCCGTGGCGCTGCCGCCGGCGGCGCGGCGCGCGTCACGCCCGGCCGGCGGGTGGACATCGCGACGCCAATACCGGAGACCAATATCAGGCCGAACACCAGCGGGTAGTCCGGCGCGAGGCCGGCCAGCCCCGCGCCAACGCCGGCCAGGCTCATGCCGAACGGGGCAAGCCAGCTCAGCCGACGCCGGTCAGCCACCACGCCCACGAGGATCTGCGGCAACGCACTGCCCAGTGTCGCAGCGAGCGCGAGGCCGGACGCACCGACGTAGCTGACATGCCGCTCCAGAATGAAATACGGCACCGCCGCAGGCACCAGGCCCTGGTAGAAGTCATCGACAGCATGCGCGCCCGCCCATATCCGCATCCGCCGCCATGGTGCGGACGCGTGGGCAACCGGGTAGCTGGTCTGGGAGGTCGTCACCCTTCGACCCTGCCGGACGGGGGACTGGCATGCTTCCCGTATTCCGCCTACCTGTGTCGGAGATCCGCCACCTGCCCGATGCGCCCACCCATGTACAGCCGTTCGCTGCCGGCGAGGTCATCGACCGGCACCGCCACGACGACATCAGCTGATCTACGTCAGCACCGGGGTCATAGCAATCACCACGGAGCATGGTTCCTGGGTGGCCTCGCGCGACCGGGCCCTTTGGGTCCCCGCGGGAACCTGGCACGAGCACCGCTTCTACGGCCCGAGCCGTTTCACTCCGTGGGATTCACCTCCGCAGCCGCCGCTGCCCCCGCGACAACCGACGGTCGTCGCGGCAACGGGCTGATCGCGACTGATGGTCGCCTGACCGAGGCCGGCTCCTCCTCCCGAAGAGCGGCGCATCCGCGCGCTGCTCCGCGACCGGCTCGGCGCGCGGAGGTCCAGCCACTTTGCTCCCCGCTCGCGGGACCCGCGACTAGCCCAGGCCTGCCAGCTCGTCACCGATGACCTCAGCCAGCCCCGCGCGATCACCTGGCTGGCCCGACCGTCAACATCAGTGAACGGACACTTACCCGGCTGTTCCGAACGAGTTCGGCATGACCTACCCCCAGTGGCGAACCCGATCCGGACATTGAACTCCCTCCTGGCCGAAGGCGCGCGTCACCGAGAGCCGCCCGCGCTGCGGATTCGCCACCACCAGCGCCTTCGTCGACACTTTCGCCCGCACCATGGGCACCACACCGGGGGCGCACGCACGAGCTCCAGACTCGTCGACTAACCCCGGACCAGCAGATCGTGCGTGCCTGGGAGCACGCCACCAACGCGGCGGACGACCATTCGCCGGGATAGTGCGGTCAAAGGCGACATGCGGTCTGCCGGAGCGGACGCCCGCAGGGACTCGATCCCGCGCAGTCCGCCACGCATACGGCCGCGCCCCGATCACTCCGCCTTCTAGTGAAGGTGATGTGCATCACACCCTGGGGCGGGAATCGCCACACGGTACGCCACCATCAGCGCGAAACTCCCGCACTCGGACTGCGCAGGCACAATCGCTACACAAATTCTGTGCACACGGCGAGTGCGGGAAGAATACCTCGACTTCGGGTACGCCTTCACAACAGCCGATGGTGACGTGGGGCAGCCGATGGTGACGTGGGGCGCATCCAGGAATCGGAGGTGACAAGTGCCGGCTCGTTTTCTCGCCGAGGCTGAACGCCTTGTTGGGCGCCGCATCGGCCGGGCTGTGAACTCGTCACCGAGCGGGCTGGCCGAGGCTCCTGTAGGTTCCTATCTCCGTGTCATCCGACGACATCGTGACGTGCGACGACGGTCGTCGTCAATGCGGCGCAGGTCATCGGGTCCGCCCCGAACCGCTGGCCAGGGTGGTCACGCTGGGCCAGGTCTGCCATCGACAGCTCGTGTGGGAGGGGCGGTGACCTGCCTAGGTCTCGGACCGTGTCTGGCGCGCCTGCTCTTACCAACGCCGACATGGCGACGCCACGGTGCGCTGGCTGCGATCTCGTGTCAGATGGCGGTGAGGTATCGCTGAGTCCTCCTGGCCCCGTGGCGGGCCCCGACGTGCATGCCGGGGCCCGCCGAGCGGGGCTGTTACCAGAATCCTCCCGTCTTGTAGGTGAAAGGAAGCCAGTAGTAGGCGCCCCAGACACCATGACTGGAGCTCCAGTTCGTCACATGGACCTTGCCGAGGAAGTAGGCGATCAGGTTGCCGATCGCAGTGCAGGCAATGGCGTAAGCGCTCTTCAGCTTGGCGCAAAGCGCGGCAGCCGTGCCCACGATCACGCCGGAGTTGTTGGCGATAGGTTCCAGGTTGGCGTAAGAAGCGGTCACCCAAGCGTGATCCCACTGAACCCCCGCCGCCCACCGGTAGGAGGTCAAGGTGGGTTGGTCGACGTGGCGGACTGGGTCGTACCCTCAGGCAGAGCCGGGGTGCCAGACGGCCCGACGCCGACGTGAACTCCCAGCCTCCCGTAAATGGCGGTAAGGTCCGCGTTGAGCAACTGCGCCTGGGCGGGCGTCATGTTCTGCAGTTGTTGGACGTCAGCTGCGGTCATCTGCGGCACCGATATGGCCGCCTGCGCGCTTGCCGACGCGGATCCCAGGGCATGTTGCGCACCTATCGCGAAGGCCGTCGCAGCAAGAGCAGCTGTGGAAACAACGACTGCGGCGGTGCGCAAGCGCCGGAAGTTCACCGCCGATGAACGGCCGCTCCTAGCCATGTGACGCCTGCTGCGACTCCGCGAGAATCGCACCCCGAGCTCCTTCGATTGACTCCCGCCGAAGGCGTCTTCGAATTGAGTGCACTCGGCCATCTGTGGCTCCTTTGTTCGCTGTGCAGGACCACCGATGAGACGGTGGTCGTCTGGCTGGGAAATTCCACAGAGATGGCTTTCCAGGGAGCTGTGATTTCTGGTAGGTCATCATGAAGACGCGCTCCCATACCCTCGTTCGCTCCCTTTAGAGTGGCCACCTCGGGTTGCTGTCGATTCGTTTTCGATCACCCATGCTGCGCATCGCACCGCTCTTATGACACTTCAGCAGCACAATCGGATTACGTATCTTGAGATGAACTTTTGTCCCCAATGCGCACTACCGAACGTTTTAAGGCAAAAATGCACTACTGTCAATTATCCGATTTCATGTATCTCACTGCTAGCGAGAACCGGTTATCAACAAAGCAGCGCACCTCATAGCATTGCGGCGACTGGAAAGCGCCCCGCTCCGCCCGCACCCTCACCAGAGCGCGGCCCGCATTCAAATCCGGGGAGGCGGACTAGTACCGCTGCGCGTACCAGGTCGGCGGCTCGCCGAACATGCTCTTGAAGTCGCGGATGAAGTGGCCCTGGTCGGCGTAGCCGAGGTCCGCCGCCAGCACGGCCCAGTCGATCGCCCCGCCGCGGCCATGCGTGCGGTCACCTCGTGCAGGCGGTAGCGGCGGATCACCCGCTTGGGCCCGATGCCGACGTACTCCGCGAACAGCCGCTGCAGCCCCCGCATGCTCAGCCCCAGCTCGCCGGCGAGGCGTTCGGCCCTGGTCACGGACTTGTCCTGGGCGATCAGCTCGACCGCGGCCGCCGCCTGGCGCACCCGGGGGTCATCGTCCGGCCGGTGCTTCAGCAGGAACGCCTCCACGGCCGGCACGTCGAGCGTCGCGGGCAGGTCCGGGCCGAACACCTGCACGGCACGATGTCCGCCGGCCTGGAGCAGGGCCGGGAGATGGGCCTGTACGGACCGCAGGTCGCGGTGCCGGCCGACGCACCCGCCTTGGACCACATCCTCGGCCTGACCGGCCGTGATCCCGCCTGGTCGTAGCCTCCGACTGGCGCGGAGCCCCTGGCGTGCTAGCCGCCTCTAGTGGAGGTAAAGCGGGAAGACGACGGCCACGCGAGGAGCTTTCTCGCGTGGCCGTCACGAAGTGCACTAGCGGGTCACGCGTGCTGGGCCTGGCGGGCCGGGGCGGCCGCGCGCTTCGGGCTGTACTGGTAGTTGGTAACCAGGCTGACGGCGAGCACCGCGGCCCCGGCGGCGAGGTAGAAGATCGCGAGGCCGACGTGCGCGTAGCCGAGCGCGAACGGGGCGATGACTAGCAGGGCGGCGGCGAGGTAGTCCCCGGCGGAGTGGACGGTGAAGGGCAGCACCTTGACGACGCCGAGCGGGTACCGGGTGAACGCGCTGACCACGGCGACGACGATGCCGACGACCACGCCGGTGGCGACGGCGAGGCTCTTCCCCCCGGCGATGAGCGGCACCACGATGAGGAGCGCGGCGACGGCGTAGTCCGCGATGGCATGGAACCAGGCGGGCAGGAAGCGGACGAGAGACATGGGGGGCGCCTTTCCTAGCGGTCGGTGTCTTTCCTGGACGCCCCTTATTCGGGCCCGCCCGGCCGCCGGCTTGCCCTGCAGCGGGACTTTTTCGCCAGTGCCGAAGGCGGCCGCTTCCGGAACGCCGAACAGGGGCGATGCCGGGTCTGTAGCTTCAATCTATGTAGCTACGATCTACATAGATTGAAGCTACATAACACGGAGTGCTTTCGGGACCTGGCCGCGCTTGACGATGGGCGGCCCCTAAACCATCCGGAAGCACGCACTAATTTGAGTCCATTCAGGTCAGAATGTGGCGATCGGGTTGACCGGGCTGCCGGACGCGCCGGCGAAGCGGACCGGCGCGACTGCGAGGTGGAAGTCCCACTGGCCGAGCTCGGCTGCCGTCGTCGCGCACACCTCCAGGTCGCAGTTGTCGAGCAGCCAAAGGCCCATCGCGACGAGGCCCACGGCGTGCACCGGCATCAGCACGTCTTCGTACCCCGACGGCTGAACGTCCTGGGGGGTGTCGGCGCCGATCAGCGCGACCTGCCGTTCATGCAGCCACGGCAGGCAGGACGCGTGCCAGCCGGCCTGCGTGAAACCGCTGGCCGCACCCGCCTCGTGCCGGGCGCGGCCATAGCCGGTCCGCAGCAGAACCGCATCGCCGGATCGCACGCGCACGCCCTGGCTACGCTCAGCCTCCTCCAGGTCATCGGGAAACACGCCCTGCCCCGGTTCCAGCCACGTCACGTCACGCGCCCGCGCAATGTCCAGCAAGACACCGCGCGTGATGATCCCGTTCGCCGCCGCCGTGACGGCCGCCCACGCCGATCCCGTTGCGGCGTCGACCAGCGAGTGCGACCGCCCGTTGTACATCGTGCCGTCCCAGAAGATGTGGCATGGCGAGTCGACGTGGGTGATGGTGTTGCCGTGGAACATGATGCCGAGCCGCTCGTTCGAAAAGCCCCAGCGCCGGTCGTTGCGAAATGCGGCCACCGGCATGTTCTCGGCACCGGGCATGTCGGCGGCGCGCGGGCACGTCGTCGTCGACCGCTCCATCTCCTCCGGCACGGCAACCTCCCATGCGCACGACACGCTCCTGCCGTGGCGCACGGCCCGCGCCGCCGCCAGCCGGACATCGTCGCTGATGTGGTTCAAGGTCCCGAGCTCGTCGTCGTCGCCCCACCGTCCCCAGTTCGACAGCGTGCTGAAGTAGCCGAGCACGTCCTCCTGTGCGGGCAGCGGTCGCCCTGCGGTCATCCCAGCATCCACTCCCTCGGTTACGCGGTTCGAGGCACAGTAGGCGATGATGGCCGCCGCGTGCGCGCTGTTCTTCATCAGTGCGCATTTGCATTTGGCTGCTTAGTGCGGGAGTCGTCTTCAGGGCTGGCTGCCGTGCCCGGCCAGGGGTGCCAGGGCGCTGGCGATTCGCTGGCATCGAACGGGATCGACCGTGAACCCGTTCTCCAGTCCCCAGAGCCAGTAGTCGATGGTCCGGACGAAGCCCCAGGCGGTTGCCTTGGCCGGGTCCAGGTTCCCGTTCTCGATGATGATGCCGAGCAGGCCGGTGATGGCTTGCGCGTCGGGAAGCTCGTCGGCCCGGGTCCAGAGCAGGTCCGCCACCGAGCGTTCGGGGGCGCCGACGGCCGCTCGGGGGTCGATCGCTACCCATGGCTGGCCTGGCCGCCTGCTGGCGAGGATGTTGCCGTAGTGCAGGTCGGTGTGGACCAGCAGGCGAGCGGAGTCGTCGGCCAGGTCCGCCGCGAGCCCGGCCGCCAGCGCGATCCACTGGCCGGGAACGGGATCATGCAGCGAACGCTGGCGGGCCGGGATCGACGTGGTGAGCTGGCGGGCCTCGGCCCGCACCGACGGGAAGGACCCGGACGCCTCGACGGCAAGCGCCCGGACAAGAGCTCCCGCGATGGTGGCGGCCTCGGCAAGAGGGATGTCGGCCAGCGACCGCAAGGCATCCAGGCGCTCCAGGAGCAGCGCCCCGCGCGCCACGTCAGCGGCGACCAGCTCGACGATCCCCCGCCCCCGCCATTCGGTCAGTGCGTCCGCCTCGCCCCTGGCCTCGTCAGCTGGCCAGGCCAGCTTGAGTGCGAGCGGCCGGCTGCCTTGGCGAACGGGGAAGACGACCGCGTTGCACCCGTGCCAGAACCGGTCGCCGACGGTGATCAGGTTCCACTGGCGAGCCAGGTCGTGCAGCAGGGACGGCACGGCGGCCATCCATGCCCTTCCCTCCGGCGAATCGACTGCGGCGAGGTCGGGGGCGTTCAGCCCCGTCAGGGCTTGCATCGGCACTGAGCCCTCCTTTTCCGCTCGCTGGTGCGCGCACCAGTCGGCCCGGGGCCTGACCCCTTATCTTTCTCAGGGCACTGACAACTCCATCATCACCCAGGTACGCCGTCACGACCGCTGCGGCGAGACACGGCCACCAGCGCGGCCGACCACTTGACGGCCGTTCGCGGGAAAGGGTTGACTGCGCCTAATAAGGCTAAGCGCGGTCCAAAATTGCAGCCTCGGCCTACCCTAGGGCGCTGACCACACGTCCACAACTTTGGCCGCAGCTAGACCTAGGCCCACCGCTGTGGCCGCCCCGGCGCTGGCAAGACCCGGGCCTCTAGCGGGTGCTCCAGGTTGTCCGGCGGATCGTGATCAGCGCCCAGTACTTCGCCGGGGTGATTATGAGCTGCTCGAGCAGGATCATGTAAAGCAGCCCGAACGTGAGCTGCCCGAGCTTCTCCCGCCATGTCAGCGGTTTCGGGTACAGGTACAGGAAGCCTTGCGCCAGAACGACCAGAACATAGGTCACCGCGAACCCGGCCGCCCAGGTGACGCCAAGGTGCTGCCTGCCCGTTGCCAGCGCATACGCCAGGTAGGCGGTCACGGCGGGGAAGGTACAGACGTAGGCGAGCTCGAACGTCGTCCACAGCAACTGCACGACCTTCAGGTATCGGTAGGCGTAAGGGAGTGCCTGCCACCAGCTCTGCCCCCAGCGGCGCCGCTGCTTGAACATCACCCGCAGGCTCAGCGGCATGTCGGTCTCGACGACCGCCTCGTTGACCCCCACCGTCTGCCCGCGGCGCAAGGCCCGCAAGTTCATCCACCGGTCGTCTCCGCAGTTCACACCCGCGCTGGCCGTGTACTCGTCTAGGTGGTCGTAGAAGATCGACGCTCGGTAGAGGGCGAGGGCACCCGACGTGGTCTCCAAGGCGCCGAGCACCGACCGGGAGGCACGGCAGGAGACGCAGGCCGTGCCGATGTCCATATCCGCGCCCCGGGTAACCCAGTTGGCTTTCCAATTCCGCACGTAGATCCAGCCGGTGGCCGCCTGAACGCGCTTGTCGCTCATCGCCCGCAGCAGGTGCCCGAGGGCATCCGGCGTATCTCCGAGTCGCTGTCGACCGTGAGGATGAACCGGAACGCCCTCGGGTCGACCGACTTCAGCGCCGCCGCCTGGGCTTCGCGCTTGCCCCGGTTCCCCTGCCGGATCCAGGAAACACGTGGGTGCTCGAACGGCCGTGGCGGGACCACGCTGCCGTCGTCGACCACGACAATCTGGTCGATCTCGACATCCGAGGCGAGGAGGCTCCGCACGCACGCGTACAGCGCCTCCTCATCCTCGTTGTAGGCAGGCACCACGGCCAGGACCGGCCCCGGAGCGATCTCCTGGGCTACGAACGTCCGCGGCCGCACGGCAGTCAGCAGGCACAGGCACGCTGCGCACAGGCACGCCGCCCAAACCGGCAGGAACTCCAGCGTCTCCCCACGCCACATCCGCAAGCCGGCAGCGATGACTGCCGTCGCCGCGATCAAGTAGGCGAGGTCCCGGCTTAGTGCCTCCCGCCGCGTCGCAACCATTTGATCGCCGCGACTCCGGCCAGCAGCACGCTGGACGCCAGCAGCGCGACTGCCACGTCGGCCGTCGTTGGGATGCCGCCCGTCGCCACGATGCCGCCCCCCGCCGCTACGGCCCCGATCGGAAGCTTGTGGTACATCGGCAGATCCTCTCTCGTTAAGGAAAATCAGGTCCGACCCGGCGGACGCCGGGACGGCAGCAGCAAAGAGTCTGGTTTCACCCGGTGCCGCGGGCAGCGGCGCGTTGAGCGCAGCCGACGCCCGGCGGTCTCGCATCGCCGCGACGTCGGCCACGGAAGTGTCGAACTGGCCCGTCCGCGGGCCGACGCAAACATCTTGTGGGGACGGTGTGACGCCGCCAGGATCCGCCCGCCAGTCCCTGAGTTCTCCGTCCAATGCCTGTTCCTCCCTAATCGGCCTAATGGCGTGTGACACGGGAGAACATGATTACGGGCCAACATTGCCCGTCAAGTAGTTATGTCCCCTGCATACGGACGCCTACTGAGTGCATATGTATGACACGGCTGGAAGATTTCTTTCAAGATTGCTGACATTCCCTCCTTCGAGGGAATGTCAAAGGTTAGCCGCCGTCCTGCGGTGAACGATGATTAGTTAGTGTTTGTAGAGAAATAGCCCGTGGCTCCTCAGGCAGGGCTAGGGACAAAGTAGATTTTCGCTGTTCAGCGGGGTCTTTAGACACTTTCCTGGCGAGTGCGCTGCCAGTGCGGGAGCCGCTCCTGATCTCGCTGGTTATCCCGAGATTCGGCTACTGAAAGTGACGGCGGCGCCCGGGCTTCGGGCGCGCCCGGCAGGAGGGTGCGGATACCGTCCGTGATCACGGCGGGCACAGTGCCGTTTCGGTCTGGTCACGCCGGGGGCAGGGCAGCGAGGGACCCGGTAGGACGAAGGGATTCTCACGTCGCTCCAGCCTCCGGGAGGCCCTCGTTGCACGCCTATTCTTCCATGCTGCCCGCTTCCGCGCCCGCGCCGTCCGGAGATGAGCAGGCGGTGCTCGCCGAGGCGGAGCGGATCGTCCGGGAGGGAGAGGACCGGGAGCTGAAGCGGGAGCAGCGGAAGGCCCGCAAGCAGGAGAAGCAGCGCCTGGCCCGGGAAGAACGGGAACGGAAGGCCGCTGAGCAGCGGGAACGGGACGAGCAGCTGCGCCGGGCGGCCGCGGCAGCGGCAGGCGATGCTGGACCGGATCCGGGAACGAGGCGCGGCCTGCGGCGGCAGGATCATGGAGAAGGTCTTCGCGGCCGTCCCCGATCCCCGTGACCCGCGCGGCGTACGGCATTCGCTGGCCTGCATCCTGGCGCTGGTCATGACGGCGATGATCTGCGGGAATGGGACCCTGATCGCGGTGACCTGCTGGATCTCGGCCGCAGACCAGGACCTGCTGGCCGCGGCCGGCGCCCGGGTCCTCCCGGACGGGACCCGGAAGGCGCCGTGTCCCAGGACCGTGACCAGGGTCCTGGGCGCCGCCGACCCGGACGCCGTCGATGACGCCGTCTGCCGGTACCTCGCCGACGGGGAACGCGCGCTGCAGGCCGCCGTGCCCGGGGACGGCCAGGAACAGCAGGAGGAGGAACAAGAGCAGGAGGACAAGCAGGAGGACAAGGAAGAGGGAGAGGGAGCGCCGGCCCTGATGCCGCAGGTCACCTCCGACGGGAAGTACGTGCGGGGCGCCCGCCGTCCGGACGGGACCACCCTGATCCTGCTGTCCGCCGCGACTCCCGGCGGGGTCACCCTCGCCCAGCGCGAGATCCCCTCGAAAACGAACGAGGTAACGCAGATAGGCCCCATGCTGCGGGAACTAGACAAGTACTATCCCCTTGCCGGGCACGTCCTGACCGCCGACGCGCTCCACACGACCGAGGACTTCGCGGACCTCGCCCGCGACCTCGGCGCGGGCGCCGTGCTCACCGTCAAGGACAACCAGCCCACGCTCCGCGCCCTCCTGGAGAACGCCCTGTGGGCGCACGCCGCCTGCCATGTCACCCGTGACAAGGGCCACGGCCGCGCCGAGACCCGCAGTCACCTCGTCATGGACGCCCCCGAAGAAGTAAAGTCCCTGTTCCCGCCAGCCGAACAGGTCTCCCGCGTCGTCCGCACCCGCACCGTCACCTTCTGGCTGAGCGACGGTCACACCCGGACCCGCGTCACCAGGACCGGCACCGAGACCGTGTACCTGATCATCACCATGCCCTCCCGCGAGGCGCCGCCAGAGCACATCGCCGTCTACATCCGTCGGCACTGGAGCATCGAAAACCGCGTCCACCATGTCCGCGACGTCACGCTCCGCGAAGACTCGTCCCAGGTTAAGACGGGCAGCCGGCCCCCGCGTCCTTGTCTCTCTCCGTAACCTCGGCACCGGGCTCATCCGCCAGTCAGGCCACGACAAGATCGCCGGCACCCTCCGCAACGCCGGACACGACAACGACCTGCTCCTCGCCATCACACGCCTCTAAACAGGCACATGAACAGGGCAAACTACTTTGTCCTCAGCCCTGGCTCCTCAGGAGGTGGCACATTAGTGCGATACAGGCGCTACGGAGGAACCCGGCCGGTACCGTAGACCCGATGGAGGATTGGCCCCTTGAGTACTGCTCGCCCAGCGTCGGCCAGCGACGTGGTCGCATTCGCCGGTCATAGGTGGCGGGTCAAGAACTCCGGGAGCGAGAGGGTCGGGCCTGGCGGGAATGTGTTCAGCGCGGAAAACGTCTGGACCGACGGAGACGGGCGCCTCCACCTCGCTATCCGCCAACGAGACAGCATCTGGACCTGCGCAGAGGTATCAACCATTGAGCCTCTCGGCGCCGGCCGGAACACGTTCCGGACAATCGGCCGACTCGACCAGCTGGACCCGAACGTGGTGTTTGGGCTGTTCCTATACAATCCTGAGTCCCCACGGACCGCATACGACGAGATCGACATCGAGTTCTCCCGGTGGGGCAATCCCGAAGGTGCACCCGGCAGCTTCGCGGTGTACCTCGACCGCGAGGACAACCCGCAGGTCGAGCGCTTCGGCGTACGGCAGTCGGGAACGCATACGTCACACGCGATCACTACGGCGCCCCGCACTGCGGAGGATCCCGCCATAATCACCTGGGAGAGCTGGCACGGACACGGCTCCCGCGAGGAAAGCTCTCTGATCCACGACGCCCGCTACATCGGCCATGACAGGCGGCTTCGGCATGAAGGAATGGCCGGTGCCTTCCGGTCACGTACTCACATGAACCTCTGGCTCTTCCGAGGCGCTCCACCCACGAAGGAGACAGAGATCGTCATCGCAGGCTTCAGTTTCACGCCCCACAGCTAAATCAGCCGCACAGCTAACACATGTCTCATTTGACTCGTAATGCGTAGGTCATCGTTCGATTTCGATTAGCGGCTCCAGGTCAGAACTGGTCTCCCAAACCGGCTCTTTTCATTGCCGGCCACGGTGCCGGCCAGCACGTTAGCGGTGCGGCATTCATCGCCTCCTATATGTAACCCTGCCGGTACTCCTTGACGTCATACGACGTTCACGGGCACCAGGCAAAGGAGCAGCAATGACCGGATGGCAGCCGCAGAACGAGCCGAGACGGCCTGCGAGCCAGCCTCCGGCGACACCTCCACAGTGGAGACAGGATGCGCCGCCGCGCCAGTACCGGCCACCGCAGCCGCAGTTCCAGCCGGGGCCGCCGCAGCCCCCGTACCAGCACCCCCCATACCAGCAGCCGCAGTACGCACCGCAGCCCCCGCAGCAGCCCCGCGGGTCGCGCAAAGGCTGCGCGTTCCTCGGGTGCGGCGGCCTGGGGGCATTTGTAGTCCTCATCGGCATTCTTGCCAGCCATTCGTCAACGCCGTCTTCATCGTCACCGCCGCCCACAGCACAGCAGCAGCCCGCCGCGCCCGCGCAGGCGAACGCGGCGGCCGCCACGCAGACCGTCACCTACGTCGTCACCGGCTCCCCCGCCGACGTCACCTACGGACCCGCAGGAAGCGACTACTCGGGTGCGGTGCCGCTTCACGTCACCAAGCCGATCGGCACCCCCGCCTACTACGCCATTAGCGCCCAACTCCAGGGCGCCGGCACCGTCAGCTGCGAGATCGAGGTAGACGGCAAGACCATCTCCAGCGCGACCGCAAGCGGCAGCTACAACATCGCGATGTGCGAGATCGCCCAGGATCCGCTGTCCGGCCAGTGGCAGGACACGAACAGTTAGCCGCCGAACCACCATGCGGCGGATGCTGCCGTGGTGCTGGTGCCGACAGCGGGCGTGCACGCGGTGCTCAGGCACGTCGTCACGACTGCCGCGGCGAGACACGGCCACCAGCGCGGCCGGCCACCTGACGGTCGTTTGGCACGCGTTGACTCGACGGGATCTTCATGCGCATCGCAGCCCCTCGTTCGGTGTCACTCGTGGCGGTCCGCGGGGCGGGATGCGTCAGGCCGCGCGGCGGTGGACCAGCCAGACGGCTGCGGTGATGAGCAGCAGCGACAGCGCGAGCAGCCAGCCGCCCTCGATCCACTGGAAGGGCCAGAACCGGCTGGTCGGCTGGTAGCTGGTCCACATCGTGTAGCCGTGCTGGATGAGGCACGGCCCCCACCCTTCCGAAGGGCCGCCGGCCTTTGGCGACGACGTGGGCGGGCAGAACTGGTTGAGGATGCTCGCGGGGGGATAGTCGCCGAAGGCGACCCTGCCGTCCTTGGTCCACCACTGGCCGACGGTCCACGCGTTACTTGGCACGTTGGCGTAGTCGGTGACGACCAGCGGGGCCAGGTAGTGCTCGCGCAGGAACCCCGCGGCCGCGAAGGCGAGTGCCACGTAGACGACCAGGGTGGCGACGATCGCGGGGACGACCCGGCGGATCAGCATCCCGGCCAGGGCGCCGATCGCGAAGGCGGCCAGCGTCCAGGCGGGGAACCCGACCCCGCGCAGGTCGAACAGGCCGGGGGCGAACGGGGTCGTCTTGGGCAGGTCGAGGAACTGGTTGTCGCTCAGGAACGGCTGGTAGTACCAGGTCAGCAGCGCACCGAACGCACCGGCGGCGGCGGTCACCACGACCGCGAGCAGCACCAGCTTGGCCACCGCCCACCGCTGTCGGCCGAAACCCTGGGTCCAGGCGTACCGGAAGGTGCCGGTCTCCATCTCCCGGGCCAGCACCGGCGCCCCGACGAACGCCCCGATCAGTACCGGCAGCACCTGCAGGATGTAGCCGTTCGACAGGAAGTTGTCCATGCCGGACACCGTGTTGTCCAGGCCTTGGCAGGCAGCCGAGCTTTCCGGGTGGCAGGCGACTGCGGCGTCGTAGGCGTGGTGCAGCGATGCGCCGGCGATCAACAGGTACACCGCCAGCGCGCCCAGCAGCACGGCCACGCCGATCAGCGCGACCCGGTGCTGCCGCCAGGTGACCCCGGCCATCCGCCGCCACGGCACCGGCCGCAGCCTGGCGTCGTCCTCGCCCCGGCGGGCGGTCATGCTCAGCGCGGTCATCGCGTCACCTCCGACTCTGAGTTCTCGCGCAGGTAGGCTAGGGCGAGTTCTTCCAGGCTGGACTGGCCGTGGGCGGCGAGCAGGTCATTGACCGCCC
The DNA here is from genome assembly GCA_963785645.1 of uncultured Actinomycetota bacterium. GTDB lineage: Bacteria > Actinomycetota > Actinomycetes > Streptosporangiales > Streptosporangiaceae > Trebonia. The sequence continues at coordinate 764,997 of CAWAWG010000004.1, read as the reverse complement.
CGGCGAGCCGCACCCGGCCCCGGGACAGCAGGATGAGGTAGTTGGCCACCCGCTCAAGCTCGATGAGCACATGCGAGGACAGCAGCACCGACACCCCGTCGGCGGACGCCGCCGCCCGGACCGTGGCCATGAAGTCATGCCGGGCGACCGGGTCGAGCATCGCCACCGGCTCATCCAGCACCAGCAGCCGACGGCCGGCGGGCCAGGGCCAGGGTCAGCGCGAGCTGTGCCTGCTGGCCGCCGGACAGCCTCCCGGCCCTGCGCTTGAGCGGGATGCCGAGCTCGTCTAGCCGGGCGCGAGCAAAAGGCTGGTCAAAGCGCCGGTTCAGGCTGCGGGTTATGTAGATCATGTCCGCGACCGACAGGGTCTTGTACAGCGGCGTGTCCTGCGCCACGAACGCGATCCCGTCCAGCGCGGCCATTGACCCAGCTGGGCGGCCGCCCAGTACGGTGACTTCGCCTGCCGACGGCGAGGACAGGCCGACCGCCAGGTTCAGTAGCGTGCTCTTGCCTGCCCCGTTCGGGCCGACCAGCGCCGCCACGCGGCCGGCAGGGATCTCCAGCGTGCACTCGCGCAGCGCCCAGGTACGGCCGTAGCGCTTGCCCAGGCCGCTGGCCTCGACGATGTTCATCGATCTCCTTCCATGCAGAATCTTGGTGTTCGCCGCCCACTGTCCCTGTGGCCCCGGCCCGGTTGTCTGCGGTCCTGGGTACCGACCTGTTCAATCGCAAGTCGCAATCGTGGTCGACTCACGTCTGATGCGCATGGCCTGGCCAGGCGCTACCGTCGAGGCATGCAGGCAGTTCGGCGCTTCGCGGCGGGTGACCAGGGCATGATCGTGGATGCCGGGCTGGGGATCATCGCGGCCGGGCTGACCGCCGTCGCCGCATGGGGGCCGGACGACCTGATCGGCACCTCGATCGCCGGGCCTTCGTGGCTGCGGGCGCTGCTGCCCCTGCTCATTGGCGCGCCACTGCTGCTCCGCCGCCGCGCGCCGCTGCTGATGTGGGCAATGATCTGGGCCGCCATAGCGCTGCAGTCCCCGTTCACCCTCGACCCGCAGCACGTCCTGCGGTATGGCCGGGCCCCGGAAACACCCGAACCGTTCATATTCGCGCTGTTCGTCGGCGCCTACTCGCTGGGCGCGCACGCCAGCCTGCGCCGCGCGGCGGCTGGCCTGCTCGCCGCCGTTCTGGTCGTGACCGGGCTCTGGCATAACGGAGGGCTTGGGCTGGGCTTCCTACCGGATAGCGGCGAGCCAGGCGTGGCCCTGGCCGTGCTTCAGCTCACAGCATTCTGGCTGGCCGGTGTTTTCGTCCGCTCCCGCAGGCAGGCCGCCGCGCTGGCCGCGCGCAGCGCGGCGTTGCAGCGCCAGGCCGAGCACGCCGCGGCGGCCGAGCGGGCACGGATCGCCCGGGAACTGCACGACATCATCGCCCACCATCTCAGCGTGGTCGTGCTGCACGCCGCCGGGGCGCGGGCCGCAGGCGGGGCCGACTCGCAGACCCTGGCGGAAATCGAGCAGAGCGGACGGCGAGCCCTGACCGAAACCCGCCGCCTGTTCGGCGTGCTCCGCGACCCGGACACGGAGGCCGACCGCGCGCCGCAGCCGGCATCAGCGAGTTGCCGGCGCTGGCCGGCAGCCTCCGCGCCACGGGCCTGGAGGTCAGCCTGTCCATCGACGGTGACCATGCGGCGCTGCCTCCGGCCGTTAACGTATCCGCCTACCGCATCGTCCAGGAGGCGCTGACCAACGTGCTCAAGCACGCGGGCACGGCCCGCGCCGAGGTGACGGTCGGCTGCGCGGACAGCGCGGTGACCATCGAGGTCACCGACGACGGCCCCGGAAACCCGGCGCCCCCGGCACTGACCGGCGGCCAGGGGCTGGCGGGCATGCGCGAACGGGTCGCGCTGTTCGGCGGCGACCTGCGCGCCGGGCCGCGCCCCGGCGGCGGGTTCACCGTCTGCGCCCGCCTGCCGGTCCGCGAGCCGTCATGATCAGCGTCCTGATCGCCGACGACCAGGACCTGATCCGCAAGGGCCTGCGGATGCTGCTGGAAGCCGAGCCAGACCTCCGCGTCGCCGGCGAGGCCGGCGACGGCAGCCAGGCCTGGCACAGGCACGGCCGCCTGGACCCGGACGTCATCTTGATGGACGTCCGCATGCCCGGACTCGACGGGATCCAGGCAACCGCCCAGCTCGCCCAGGGCGGCAGCAGGGCCAAGATCCTCATGCTGACCACCTTCAACCTCGACGAGTACGTCTACCACGCCATGAAAGCCGGAGCAAGCGGCTTCCTGCTCAAGGACGCCACCCGCGAGCAGCTGACCGGCGCCATCCGCGCGGTCTGCGCCGGCGAGACGCTGCTCGCCCCGGCCATCACCCGCCGCCTGATCGAGGACTACTGCCGCGGCCCGGCCCCGGGTACCGCCGCCGGCAGCGCCGCAGGCGGCCTGAGCGAGCGGGAACGCGAGGTGGTGCGGCTCATCGCGGCAGGGCTTTCGAACGCCGAGATCGCGTCGAGGTTGTACCTCAGCGAGGCAACCGTCAAGAGCCACATCACCCGCATCCTGGCCAGGCTCGGCCTGCGCGACCGCGTGCAAATCGCCGTCTACGCGTACGAGACCGGAATCGTCCGCCCAGGCCATGACCCGCTACACCGACCACGACAGGCGGCTCCGGCACGAGGGAACGGCCAGGACCGGTGAACAGCGGCACGCCGACCGGATTCGTTAGCCGAAGGGACATATATGAATCCGGCGAGCGAGTACCGATCATGAGGTGAGCGCGTCAGAATGCAGCCATGGGTGAGTCATTAGCCGCGGGGGAGGCTGACCGGTTCCTGCGAGCGGCGTACCACGGCAAGCGAGAGCGGCAGCGCGCGATCGGGTGGCTCGGCTGGATCGCGTACCGGGTTGACGGCCGTCAGAGGACAACGACCAGCAACCTAGCGACGAAGAACAGGGCGATGACGGCCCAGGAAACCCCGCCGATGACGGTTAAGCCCACCAGGTTGACTTTCGATCCTGGCTAAATCTTGGTTCCCTTAATTGAGCGATCCAGCGTCTTGTACCCCGGCTTGGCTGATTTCTCATAAATCGCAAAGCACTGAAGAGAGAAGCTACTCCCACTCTCGGCAGTGTTTGCAAAAACGCTATAAACAGAATATTCAGAGGAATCGCCAACGTAAGACATGAAAGCATTATCGCAAAGCGCCTCCCATTCGGAATTTGCCTGCGATTCGCTAAGGCCACCCTTTGCAAAGAAGACTTCCCCAATATGGTTTACATTGCACGAAGTCACTTCGACAGTATTCGGCCAGTAATTACCGTTAGTGTTAATCATTTTAACTAGATTCGGCCCGCCTAGGCAGTCTCCAACCTGAACCTGGGTGAGCGCCACGTTCTTTACAGTCGGCTTTGGGCTAATACTTGCCGAACTCGCAACTCCGGGCGTGGCGCCCGAAGCTGCCGAAGCAGCCTGTGGCGCCTTTGGATATTGCCAGGCCAGAAATGATACCAGGAGTGCGGCAACGGCAATTACCGTTCCTATTAGCCAGCGTACATGTTCACCCATATATCCTCTCAATCCCATCTGTGCTGTTATAGTAGCCCGTTCCGGTCAGCAACGTGTCACGCTTGGCCACTGCGAGGCACATTCCCGGGAGGTCCGCAAACGTCGCTACACCGAGCCTCGGCAAGGCCCACTAACCGGCAAGGAACCCACAAGCGTCAGCTCAACAGCGATCTCCATCGAAATGGCACCAGATCTTGCTCTAGAACAGCCGATTATGTGTGATCATGAGCGTTGCAGAGATCTCATCTGAATGCGGCCATGGCGGCTGTTGGCCCCAGGCCGAGGCCGCACGGCAGTTCACCATGCCGAAGTCGCTGTACCAGAAGATCGAGTCCTGCGACCGCAAGTCCCGGCTCCCGCTCGCCTCTGGGCACTAAATCCGTGCCCGTTCCTCCAAAACCGAACTTGAGGAGTTCGTCGCGTTCACCGCTGCCGAACGGCACCGCCACCTCGCAGCGATGGCAGGAACGAATCGTGTCGGGATGTCTATCATCAGTACGGGAGGGGTTTCGATGCTGAGATCGCGATGGCGTTTGGCAGTTGCTGGTGCGACAGTTGTGGTGAGCGCAGCCTCAGGGATTTTAGTAAATCTTGTCACCAGCAAGTGGGACGTGACACTGGGGGTGGCTCTTGGTGTGCTAGTTGTGGTTGGCGCATTGTTGCAGATCTCGCTGGAGCGTCGTGAGGACACTGATTCCGAACCTGCCGCTATCAAACCTACGTTGCGCCCGGCGTCAGTCCGGCAGAAGATCAAGGCAAGCGGCAACGCGACGGTTATTCAGGTCGGGGGTGATGTGGTATACGGCACTCTCCGCTCCGCCAAGCGCTTGGATGCGGGCCAAGTCTCCGGTACTGGGGATGACCTTTGGCCTGGTATAGGTCCACTTCTTCGCGAAGTCGTTGGGCTAACCGAGGTTAGGTTTACTCCAGCTCAGCTCCCCCCAGGAGTTGCTGATTTCACTGGCCGCGCGGAAATGGTCTCGCTTATCGGTCAGCGACTGACGTCACAAAATTCCGAGGCCAGCCAGGCATTGATATTGACTGCGCTGTCGGGGAAAGGAGGAGTAGGAAAGACCGCCCTAGCGGTCCACGCTGCCCATCGCCTTGTGGCCGATTTCCCTGACGGACAACTGTACGTGAACCTGCGTGGAATGGAAGCTGAGAGGCTTGATCCGCATGAGGTGCTGGCGGAGTTCCTGATGGGGCTCGGCGTGCCCGCTCCGGGGATACCGGAGAGCACCGAAGCGAGGGGCAGCCTCTACCGTTCGACGCTGGCCACGCGGCGTGTATTGGTGGTGCTCGACAATGCCTCCGACGAGCAGCAGGTAAGACCCTTGCTTCCTGGTGCAGCTCAGTGCCGGGTACTCATCACGAGTCGCGTTCCGCTAGTCGGCTTGGAATCAGCGGCCCGGCTATCGGTGGACGTGCTGCTTCATGAGCACGCAGTCGAGTTGCTAGGCAAGATCGTCGGAGCTTCACGTTTGGCGGCCGAGCCAGAAGCAGCCGACGTGATGGCCAGGCTGTGTGGTCATCTGCCGCTAGCCCTCCGGATTTGCGGTGCCAAGCTGGCTGCCCGGCCGCACCGCAGGATTAGCGATCTGGTGAGGCTGCTCAGCGCAGAGCACACGCGTCTGGATGTATTGCGAGCCGGCGACTTGGAGGTGCGCGCAAGCTTCGCGCTTAGCTATGACGGTCAGGATGATCACCTAAGGCAGGCTTTCCGCACGCTGAGCGTCCTTAACGTTCCGGATTTCACTGCGCTGACGGCCGGCCTCCTCCTAGGTCTTGGCCCGGCCGAGGCAGAAGAAACGCTAGATCAGCTGGTCGAAGCGCAGTTGATCGAGTCATGGGTGCGTGACGTCGTGGAAAGCGCCCGCTTCCGTTATCACGACCTCTTGCGCGTCTTCGCCCGTGAACGGCTGGAAGCAGAGGATGATACAGGCGAGCGTTCAGCGCTCCTGCGGTCAGGGCTCATGGCATATGCCCGGCTGAGCCAATGGGCGGATACTCAACTCTCAGCCATCAGCCTCCGCCCATCTCTGCAATTCGGCCTACAAGAGCAGCCAATTGCAGAACCGTCCTGCTCACCGTTCGACTGGTTCGAAACTGAGCGCATTTGTCTGGTGTCCGCCATAGAGCAGGCATATACCGGTGAGCAATGGGATCTTGTCGTGATGATCGCGAATTCTGCGACCACCTTCCTGGAGTTGCGAGCATACTGGAACGACCTCTGCTCCTTCAGCGAGATGGCAGCCGAGTCAGCACGGAGAATGGATGATCGGCTATGCGAGGCAGCCGCTCTCCTCGATCTTGGCATTGGACACCGGTACAAAGAGCGCTGGGAACAGGCTACCGAGGCGTTCCACAAGAGCCTGTCGATAGCTCGGGACGTTGCGGACAGGCGTTACCAGGCGTACGCATTGCTGCACTGTGGCGATGTTTACCGGGAACAGAACCGATGGCCTGAGGCGACCGCTTGCTACGACGAGTGCCTGCCGATCTTCCGCGATCTGAGTGATCGGCACGGGCAGGCATTCACCCTGCGCAGCGTGGGGGCAATCTATCGGGAACAGAGCCGCGCCGACGAAGCCATGGCCTCGTTGGAGGCGTCTCGCGACATCTTTTGCGAGATAGGCGATCACAGGGGCGAAGGGCACGCGCTCAGAAGCATGGGCGCGGTACTGAGTCAGCGGGGAGACCTAGAGCGCTCCCTAGATTGCCTAACCAGAAGCCTCGAAATATTTCACGAACTCAGCGACCCGCACTGGGAGGCATATGTACTGCGCGAAATCGGCTCCGTATACGGGATGAGCGGCCGGTTCGACTTGGCGATCAATTGTATGCATACCGCCATCGCGGCGTTTGATCGTATTGATGATCCCTTGTGCGCCGCTCAGGCACGCCGGAATCTTGGGGAGACTTACCTTGCTCAGGGATTTCCCCATAAGGCCGCTGTACAACTGGAGTTGGCTCTGCGGACCTTCGACGAACTTAGCGCACTGCGCGGCCAAGCCCAGGTAAAGCTAAGCCTCGGCGTCATCGCCAAGCAGATGGGCAGGCCTGGTGACGCTGCGCAACTCCTACGACTCAGCCTTGAGCTTTTCGAGCGCATCGGCGACGAGGCATCTGCTCAGCGTGCCCGTCTTGAGCTAACTACCAGCCAGTGATAGCGGAAATCCAAGATCCAGAGACGACTGTCGGGACGCAACTCCCGAGGGAGGAGAAGGGCAACATGGCCTTGAAGGCGCCGATTATCTGTGTAACTGGGCCGATCGCGGCAGGGAAAACGACACTTATCGGCCCGCTCGCGGCCTGCCTTGAGGCGGTTGCGTATCGCGAGCGAAATGACACCAACCCGGCTTACGCCGCTTCCCTGAGGCAACCAAAGCGCTGGGCATTCGAATCAGAGATAACGTTCACTCTTGACAACCTTGAGAACTGGTCGCGGGCACGGAAGGCAGGCGGAATGGCCGTGCTGGAGCGTTGTCCGGCCGATAGCACGGCGGTGTTCGGAGCTTCCCGCCTTGCTCATAACGAGATATCAGAGCGCGAGTTCCAGCTTCTTTGCCGTTGCGCGGGGCTGGCACCATCACTTGGCGGCGTTCCGGACCTCGTGATTTTGCTGAGTTGCCCGGCGAATATAGCATACGAACGCGTCATGCGGCGCCACGAAGACGGCGAAGAAGCATATACTGAAGAATACCTTGAGGAAATCAGCAGTCGCTACGAAGATTGGGGACGACACTGGTCCGACTCACCGATCATTCAATTCGACAGTGCCATCAATGATGTTCGTGTTCCCACTACCGTACATGCGCTTGCATCGGGCATCAAACAGAACCTTGGACTCTAATTGGTCCATGTGACGCCGCCGATCGCGAACCAACTCGTCGCAAACAGTAACGGCTCTGCAGTTACGCCTTGCCGGAGATGGCCTGCTCAACTATGAAGTGCAGCCTGGACTGTGGTTACCGGAGTAGGTCGATTTCGGCGTCGATGTATTGGCGGCCGTCAGACGAATGCCCTGATGATGTCCTCGGGGAGCCAGCAAAGCGCAAGGTTTGCGGTAACTGAATCTGCAAACCCGCTACAAGACACGCTGATCAGGGCGGTCTCGCCAGGGTCGAACCCAGGCACCGAGGGCGCGCCGCGCTGCAGCGCGGCGAGGTCCCGGCTGCCGAAGGGATGATCGAGCCACTTGACTGAGCCGACGTACCAGATCTTCCTCGCCACCGGTGCGCGGTCGGCCCCCACGAGGTCGATCTCCGGGTCGAAGGCACGGTTCCGCCAACCTCCTACCTCCGTCACCTCCGGCCAGGGAAGGTCGGCGGCCGCCAACGCCAGCGCCTCCCGGATGACGGGCTCGACCGCTCGGCCGCGCCACGACGCCCATCTCCGGCTGATCAGATTCGCCGCCGTCGTAGCACGGCCGCGTCTACTCAGCTCGTGAGCCGCCCTCCCGATCGCCAGGTAGAACCGCAGGCTGCTGTCGGCAATGCGGTAAAGCGCCGGCTTGGTTGCCCGGATCGACAGCGGCTCGTCAATGGCGAGTACGTGCTTGTCCTCGACCAGCCTGCGCAGCACCGGTGTCAGCGTCCCTGACGGAACCGCGCCATTACGGCTGCCGGCTTCTGCCGCGATATTGGCGTGTGTTCGGTTACCGCCTCCCACCGCCTCGATCACCCGACGCGTGACGTCGGGGGCAGGGAACTCCGCAAGCAGCGCCGCCTCGGGAACGCCGAACAGGGGCGACGCCGGATCTGCGGACTCACGTTCGGCGAAGTCCAGCGCTGGGACTCCCCGCGGCCAGGCGCGCAGTATGCCAGGCAGCCCCCCGGACAAGAGGTACGCGTCAAGAGCGTCCGCTGCCTGAAGGCTCAACGCATTGCCCACCTCGGCGGGATTCAGCGGACCGAGCAGCAGGTTGTCGGCCCTGCCGAAGAACGGCCGGTCGTAAGCCGTCAGCCGTTCCATCATGTGCAGGTCGCTGCCCAGCAGCAGGAGAAAGACAGGACGCCTGGACAGCAGCCGGTCCCACGCAGTCTGCAGGGCGCCGTCGAAGACCTCATCCTGCTCGGCCAGCCAGGGCAGTTCGTCGAGGACGACCACGACGGGAGAGTCGGGGAGCACTGCAGCGAGCACGCGGAACGCATCGGGCCAGCTCGCGGTGGAGTCCGCGGGCACGAGGCTGACGTCGCGGGGCACGCTCGAACGGCGCAGTTCCGCGAGGAACTCCCCGATCGCTTCAACGGGCGACGCGCCCTTGGTTGCGGTGTAGAACAAGTACGGCACGCCAGCACGGTCACAGAACTCCTGCGCAAGACGCGATTTCCCGACCTGCCGTCGCCCCCTGATGACAAGGGCCTTCCCCGTGCCTGCCGCCTTTATCCCAGCAAGGCGCTTGTCCAGCAGAGCGAGCTCCGACATCCTGCCCACAAAGTCAGCATCCATGTAGCTCCCATCTACATAGATATTATCTACATAACTGTATGGTACAAGATGACCACGATTCCCGTATCAGACGTGAGCCATAGGCCGCAGCGATCGACATCTAGATTATCGTCGACTATAGTCACTATCACACGTCTACGGTCTTTCAGTGTTGAGGCGACGCCGGTGAGCGGTAACTGGCACCAGGGAAACGCTGCGGAGGACGGGCGCGAGACGCGCGGCTGGATCCTCGGGCACTTCGTCAACCCGGCCGAAGACCTCCGGGCAAGCAAGGACGTCGAGGTCAAGTGGGGTGTACACCCGGCCGGCGACAAACGCGCCGGATGGACCGCCGGCGACCAGCGGACGACACTGACCCTCCTCGTCAGCGGCAGTTTCAGGATTGACCTCACCGCAGGCAGCGTGACCCTGGAACGCCAGGGCGATTACCTTGTCTGGGGAGCAGGGACAGACCACCGCTGGGAAGCGCTCACCGATGCGGTGGTCATCACCGTCCGCTGGCCGTCCCTCCCCACTGCGACCAACTCCAGCCTCACGGTGCCCCTGCACGAGGCCTTAAGTAAAGCGCTGACCGCCCAGGAGGTCCAGATCGCCCACCTGGCGGCCGACGATCTCACCAGGCTGAAGCGGTTCCTCAGCGCCCGGACAATCGAATGGCACCTGCGCAAGGTTTACGTCAGACTCGGAGTCAGCTCCCGGAGAAGGCTCCGCGACGCGCTGCCAGGGCCTCCGCAGCTGCGGGTGCTTGCTATCCGGTAGGGCACCCGGGTTCCGGTCGAGAAGCAAGGAGGACAGCCGTGACGGTACCGGCGACGATGATGGCGCTGCGCGCGCGCCCGCGGCGGGGCCGAGCAGCTGGTGTTCGAACAGGCCCCGGTCCCGGTACCCGGGCCTGGCGAGGTCCTGGTGGAGGTGCACGCGGCGGCCATCACGGTTGCCGAGCTGACCTGGGACCTTACGTGGACCACCCGAGACGGCCGGGACCGCACGCCGGTCATCCCCTCGCATGAGGTGTCCGGCGTTGTCCGCGGGCTTGGGGAGGGCGCGGCCAGCCCGACCGGTCGGGGAGGAGGTATACGGCCTCATCGCGTTCGACCGGAACGGGGCCGCCGCCGACTACGTGACCGTCCCGGCGGACGTCCTGGCCGCCCGGCCGCGCTCGGTAGCCCACGTGCAGGCCGCGTCGCTGCCCCTGGCCGCGCTCACGGCCTGGCAGGCACTGACGGACCACGCCGGCCTCCAGCCGGGCGAGCGAGTCCTCGTCCAGGGCGGGGCCGGCGGTGTGGGAGTGTACGCGGTTCAGCTCGCCGCGATCCTCGGCGCGGACGTCACCGCCACCGGGCGCGCCGGGCAGGGCGACTTCGTCCGGTCCCTGGGCGCGCGGACTTTCACGCAAGACGCGGCGGGCGTGGGGGACGGGTTCGATGTTGTCGTTGACACGGTGGGCGGGCCGGTGCTTGAGGCGTCCTACGGACTCACGCGGCGCGGCGGCCGGCTCGTGACGCTCAGCGCCCCGCCGTCGGCGCAGCGCGCCCAGCAGCTCGGCATCCAGGCGATATTCTTCGTGGTCACCCCGGACGCGGCACAGCTTTCCCGGCTTGCCCGGCTCACCGAGTCCGGCCAGCTCCGGCCGGTGGTGAGCCAGGTCTTCCCGCTTCGCGATGGCCGCGAGGCGTTCGAGAGCGGCACCCGGCCGCACCCGCCGGGCAAGACGGTCCTGCTCGTCCGCTGACGGCGGGGTGTTCAGCCGCTCCGGGTGATCCTTGTGCGTTGCGCTGGCTTGCCGAGCTTGACTTCTGACCTTGGCAGGGCTTAGAGGGCTTTCGGGAACGGGATCAGGTCGGGGGCGATCAGCGGTGTGCCGACGTCAAGCTGGATCTGGGCCTTGTCGAGGAGCGGGATGTCGCGCGGGTTGCCCGGGTAGACCTTGCCGTCGTAGAAGACGGTGACGTGGCCCTTCGCCGGACCGACCTGGTCCGTGCTGAGCGGCAGGCCCCACTCGTCGAAGAAGTCCCCGAGCGTATAGCCCCGCTGGACCGGCGACTCAATGTGGATGACGCCGTCGGGGGCGTGCGTGTGCAGCCAGTAGAAGCACTTCCCCTCGCTGATGTACGGCTGCCCCTTCGCGTTCTGGGTCGTTTTCGGGGCGATGATGCCGACTCCGGCCGGTATCTGACGCTGCTCTCCGTTGGCGAAGATCGTCAGGGCAGCGTGCCAGTGGAAGAGCAGGTGGAAGTTCGATTGGCAGCTGATGCCATCGACTTCCTGGCCGACGGCCATGGTCGTTGTGCTGGCCAGGGGCACCGTGTTTGGCACGGGCACGCCCTCGTAGCCGTCGGATCCGAGCGGCGGCGCGGGCTGTAGTTTCCCCAGAACGCTGGGGCTCAGCAGACCACTCGGCATTCCGGCCGCCGCGGAACCGCCGCCAACGACCGCGAGGGTTATCCCGATCGCCGCGGCGACGACGGCAACGCCCGCCCCACCCCACACAAGCCTGCGCCGTCGACGTGACACGAGCACCTCCTGACATCCGCAGCCAGTCAATCCCCCCAACTGGTGCCGCCGCCCCCGCTTCACGGAGACGTAAGATCCCCCGCGCTCGGCGATGTCGCTGTATGGCTGGTGAGGGAGTCAAGTTCGGCGAGGACGGCGGGGGCGTCAGCCGCGCCCATCAGCAGGAGTATCTCGTGTGCCTGCCGCAGAAGGGTCTCTGCCTGCATGAAGTGGTCACCGGCCGCAGCACAGCGGCCTAGGCCGAGTAGCGCGTGGGCCTCGCGCAGGGCGCTGCCCACATCGCGGCCCGTTTCCAAGGCCTGCTGGTGATAGGCCTCAGCCTTGGCGAGCTCACCGCTTACCCGGTGTAGGGTTCCCATCTCGTTGAGCACCTCGGCCTCGCCGTCCCGGTTACCGATGTCGCGATAGATAGCCAGGGCCTCCGCCAGATCTCCGGCCGCCCTGGGGTAATCACCCGTACCCCGCCGCACGACCCCAAGGCCGTCGAGGGCGTTGGCCTCGCCGTTCCGGTTACCGATGCGGTGATAGATGGCCAGGGCCTCCTCAAAGGCACTGGCCGCACCCGGGTAATCACCACTCAGCTCCCGGAACTGCCCCAGGTAAATCAGAGCGTTGGCTTGGCCGTTGCGATCGCCGATGTCGCGATAGGTGGCCAGGGCGTCCTCCAGGTTGCCAGCCGCACCCAAGTGATCACCCCTCAACTGCCGGACGGCCCCGAGGTGGAGCAGAGCGTTAGCCTGGCCGAGCCGGTCAGAGAGACCGCGACAGATGGCAAGGGCCTGCTCAAGATCAGCAGCCCCACTCAGGTAATCACCCTTCGTGGCCTTAACAGCCCCGAGATACCGGAGGGCGGTGGCCTGGCCGAGCCCGTTACCGAGATCGCTGTAGATAGCCAGGGCCTGCTCCAGATCCCTCACCGCACCCGAGAAATCACTCATCCCCCGCCGAAGGGTCCCGCGGTTGAGGTGAACATTGGCCTGCCCGAGCCCATTGCCGAGATCGCTGTAGATGGCCAGGGCGTCCTCCAGGTTGCTGGCCGCACGCGAGTAGTCACCAGTCAACTGCCGGACGACCCCCAGGTTATCGAGGGCGTTAGCGCAGCCGAGTTCATCACCGAGATACCGGTAGGCAGCAAGCGCATCCTCCAGGTCCCGCGTCGACCCGTGGTAGTCACCCGTCATCCGGCGCATAATTCCGAGGTTGGTGAGGGCGTTGGCCCGGCCAGGCCAATCGGTGAGATCTCCGGCGGACTGAACAGCCGTGGAGTGGCGGGCGACAGCGTCGGTCCAGGGGCCGTCCCGGCGCAGGAGTTCGGCGAGCGCAGCGGTCAGGGCGATCACCCGCGCGTGCTGGCGGGTGCGGGTGGCGTGATCCAGGCAGGCAAGCAAGCTGTCCCGTTCGGCGCGAATCCACGCTAGTGCTTGCCCGGCGCCTTCCATGGCCACGGCTGTGGCCGGCGCGGCTGGCATCGTAGGCGAAGATCCGGGCCGGGTCTGGCGGGCGATCCGGGCCTGGGCCGCAGTGGCAGCCTGCTGGTAGTAATCCAGCAGCCGCCCAAGCGCTTCCTCTGGATTGATCGCGGGGTCGGCGACGGCATGGTCACGGGCATAGCGGCGGAGCAAGTCGTGCATGCCGTAGCGGCGGTAGCTGGTCTCGGTCACCAGGCCTTCACCGTGCAGAGCATCCAGCAGGCCGCCCGCCTGGGCCGGGCTGATATCGCCCAGCGCTGCCGCGGCGTAACTGTCGATGATGGCACCTGGGTGGAGGCCCAGCAGGTCAAAGAACCGTTGCTGAGCGGGATCCAGGTACCGGTAGGACAGCTCGAACGCGGCGGCGATGCTCTGGTGCTCCGCCGTCACGGTGAGCAGGCTGCCGCGGGTCTCGTCAGCCAGGTCGACCAGGGTCCAGGCCGGATGGCGGGCGAAGACCCGGGCCAGCAGCGAGATCGCCAGCGGCAGATACCCGGCCAGGCACACCACCTCGGCCACCCCTTCGGGGTCGTCGCCGACGCGTGGTGCCAACTGGGTGAACATTTCTGCTGCCTGGGCCGCCCGCAGGACGTCCAGCGAAAACGGGACAACCACGCCTGGCAGGTCACCCAGATGCCGGCGGCTGGTGACCAGCACCAGGCAACTGCCACCACCGGGCAGCAGCGGGGCGACCTGGGCGCTGTTTTCCGCGTTGTCCAAGACCAGCAGCGCCCGCTGGTCGCCCATCTTGTCTCGCCACATCGCGGCCCGCGCGTCGAGATCGCCCGGCACGAACTTGGGGTCCGCCCCGGCGGCAACCAGTAGCCCGGCCAGCGCATCATGCGGTGCGATCGGCTCCCGTCCCGGCGTGTGAGCATGCAGGTCGATGAACAGTTGCCGATCCGGGAACCGTTCCTGCAGAAGATGAGCCGCATGGACCGCCAGCGCGGTCTTGCCCGATCCGGGCATGCCGCCGATCGCGTGGATGGCGACCACGCCACCGCCGGGCTCGGCCGAGGTGATCAGTTGCAGCTCAGCGGTCCGGCCAGTGAACGCCGCGGTGTCGAGCGGCAGCGAGTGCCGTATCGCAGGCCCGGACACGGCCGCCGAACGATTCCCGGCCATCTCGGTCAGCGCATGAAATACCTTCAGCTCCAAGTCAGCAGGGGTGGTGAACCGAGCAAGGATTAGCTCAGCTTGCTCTACCCGCTGCCGGAACCGCCCCACCGCGCGTCGGTCAGGATCAACCGGCCCCGCCAGGAGCTGGGCGTCCTCATCGAGCAGGAACACCAGCCGGGGCATCTTGGCGGCGCTCGCCTCCTGGAACTCCGTCTCCGTATAGGACACCTCGGTTCCCGGTACCAGCGATCCGTACCTGAAGCCGATCACCGCGATGTAGATTTCGCATTCGCGGACCCGCTGACGGCAATAGTCAGCAGCCGCGCCCTCTCTCGCAGCGAAGTACCGCATATCGACGGCGGCCATGCCCGCCCTGCTCACGCCGTCGAGCACGGCCTGCACAAACGACCGCCCGGCCGGGAACGCCGCCATATCGGAGGTATGGGAGACAAATACCTGACCTGTCAGCACAAGGTCACCCACCACACTTCGCCAGCCAAATTCCGTGGGAATGCACTCAAGATACACGACAGTATGGCGCCGTTTGCATCACAAATTCGACGAGTAATTCACCATTACCCTCACGTGGTTAAATTTTTCACCAGCGCCTCATCATGCTGTGAGAAGCACTTTTTACCCGACCGCCGCCCTGCTCACTACTGCCGCACAGGGCCTCTTTCCGATCGACAGATCAAGCGCCGGCGGGAGGTGGAAGGTGACGTTTCAGACCCAGCCTCGTTACTGGCAGACTTTCGGCATGTCCCGGACATGCTGGATTGATCCGTTCACCGCCGAGACCTGGCGAGAGCTCCCCGATCACCGCTCGGCGCTAACGGCCCCAGCCAGGGCATGAACACCCGCCCGCTGGACGTTGCCGCCGGTGAGGCCCGCGGCCTGGCATTCGCCGCCTCGCTGCCGCCGGCGCCCTGCGCGGACAGCGCCGCGGTGCTGCGGCATCTCGGCCTGCTGCAGCTCGACCCGCTCACCCGGGTGGACAAGGCACACCGGCTGACCTGCCTGGCCCGCATGGGTCCGAGTGCCTCGGCCGGGACCGTCGACACACCGCTGTGGGCACCGGGGCCGGCCACGGCATTCGAAGCCTGGGTGCACGCGGCCTGCCTGATCCCCGTCGAAGACTGGCCCCTGCTGCACCTGGCCCGCGAGCGTGCACTCGCCTCGCCCAAACGGCCACCGCAGGAGATCCTCGGCCAGGTCCGTGCCCTGGTCGAGGCCGAACCGGACGGCGCGACCATCAGCCAGATCGAGCAGCCGGGCGTCCCCACCCGCGGGTGGGACTGGTCGCAGCGCAAGCACGCCACCGAGTACATGCTGCGCTCCGGCGAACTGGTCTGCACTGCCCGCCGCGACGGCAAGCGCGTGTTCGACCTGCCCGAACGGCGCCTGCCCGCAGACCTCCTCACCGCCCGCTTTGCGAAAGAGGAAATCCTGGCCGCGATGGCGAACAAGGCCCTCGCCGCCCAGGGCATCGCCACCGCCGCCGACATCGCGGCCTACTACAACATCGCCCCGGCCCTCGCCCGGGAAGGACTCGAAGCCGCAGGCGCCCGCCCAGCCGAAGTGGAAGGCTGGAGCCTCCCGGCCTGGCTCCCGCCGGGCGGGGACAGCCCGCCGCCCGCCGGGGCCGCCAGCGCACCGGTGCTGGTCGGCCCGTTCGACAACCTGATCTGGGACCGCGACCGCACCCGCCGGATCTTCGGCTTCGACTACCTCTTCGAGGCATACAAGCCCCAGGCCAAGCGCAGGTACGGCTACTACGTGCTCGCACTGGCCGCCGACGGGACCTTCCTCGGCCGCGCGGACATCCGCCGCGACCGCGGCGCGCTGACCGTCATCGACGGCTTCCCCGAGGCCGGGACCGACCCGGACCGCTTCACCGTTACCCTGCCCGCCGCCGTGGCGCAACTTGAACGGCAACTCGGCCTGCGGGCGGCTCGGCCATAGGCTGGTTGCCGGAATCGGAGTCGCGAGAGGAGATCCGTGTGCCGTACGTCCACAATGGCGACGCGAAGATCTGGTACACCGAGCAGGGGACAGGGTTTCCCATGCTGACGCTGGCGCCCGGCGGGATGCGCTCAACTGTTCCGCTGTGGGAGGCGGCAGCGATCAACCCGCTGACCGCGTACGCCGGGCAGTACCGGATGATCGCCATGGACCAGCGCAATGCCGGCCGGTCGACCGGCCCGCTGGAGGCCGGCGACCCGTGGGGCTCCTACGCGGCCGACCAGCTGGCGGTGATGGATCATCTCGGCATCGACCGGTTCCTGCTGTTCGGCTGCTGCATCGGCGGCCCGTTCATCCTGAAGCTGCTCGCACTCGCGCCGGAACGAGTCGTCGCGGCCGTCCTTGAGCAGCCGGTCGGGATCATCGCGAGCAACCGGGAGCTCTTTGACAACATCTGGAAGCAGTGGGGTGAGCAGCTCACGAGCACGCGCGACGATCTCGGCAGCGACGAGATCGAGGCGTTCGCCACCGCGATGTGGGCTCCCGGCTTCGCCGTCAGCGTGACCCGGGACCAGGTACGGTCCTTCCGCACGCCGATGCTCGTCCTGCCCGGGGTCGACGAATACCACCCGACCGAGACCGGCCGCGAGATCGCCGCCCTCGCGCCGGCCGCCGAGCTGCTCGAGCCGTGGAAGGACCCCGAGCATCTCCCCGCCGCCACCGAAGCGGTCGGCCGGTTCCTCCGGGATCAAATCCCGCACTAGACCCGCGGCTGCGAGCGCGGGAAGCCCCGTTCGATGCCGGCCCAGGCCGAGTCGTAGTCCTGCTGCCGGTGCCCGGCCGCGTGCGCGAAGCTGGTGACGGTGACCGGCCACCTGGTCTCGAACATGAACGCGAGCGTGTCTTCTATCTTCTGCGGGGCGAGGTCCTGCGAGCTGGCCGTGCGGTAGGTCTGCGCGTCCGGTCCGTGTGAGCTCCACATGTTGTGCAGGCTGGCGCCGCCCGGCACGAAGCCCTCGGCCTTGGCGTCGTAGGTGCCGTGGACCAGACCCATGAACTCACTCATGACATTGCGGTGGTACCACGGAGGGCGGAAGGTTCCCTCAGCCACCAGCCAGCGGGGGGCGAAGACGACGAAGTCGGCGTTCGCCTGTCCGGGGGTGTCGCTTGGCGAGGTCAGCACGGTGTAGATGGAAGGGTCGGGATGGTCGTAGGAGATGGTCCCGATGACGTTGAAGCGCGCGGTGTCGTACTTGTAGGCGGCGTGCGTGCCGTGCCAGGCCACCACGTCAAGCGGCGAGTGGTCGTAGTCGGCGGCCCACAGCTGGCCTGCGTACTTCTGCACCACCTGCACGGTCTCTTCCCGGTCCTCGAAGGCGGCGACCGGGTAGAGGAAATCGCGGGGGTTAGCCAGCCCGTTGGATCCGATCGGCCCGAGTTCCGGCAGGGTGAAGGCACGGCCGTAGTTCTCGCAGACGTACCCGCGGGCCGCGCCGTCGGGGACCTCAACCCGGAACCGGACGCCGCGGCCGACGACGGCTATCTCACCCGGAGCGACATGCAGCCGGCCGTACTCGGTATGCAGCAGGAGGGCCCCGTGCTCCGGCACGATCAGCAGCTCGCCGTCCGCGTCGACGAAGTACCGGTCGAGCATCGGCGCGTTGGCGCGGTAGAGGTGGATTCCGACGCCGGCCCGCTGAAGCACGTGGCCGGTCACCCCGACCGTGTACAGCCCGTCGACGAAGTCGGTCGGCTGGTCCGGGAGGGGCAGCGGGTCCCAGCGCAGCCGGTTCGGGTCGGTAACGCCGTCTTCGAGAGGGGCCGAGCGGATCAGGCCGGCGTTGATCCGGCGGAACGGGGGATGGGCCGCCGACGGGCGGATCCGGTAGACCCAGCTCCGCTCGCGCACCGCCCGCGGCTCGGTGAACGCCGTGGCACTGTGCTGCTCGGCGAACAGCCCGAAGGGCGCTCGCTGCGGCGAGTTCCGCCCGTGCGGGAGCGCGCCGGGGACAGCCTCCGACTGGTGCTCATTGCCGAAACCCGGGCAATAGGCGAACTCGGCGTGCGTGCCCGGGCCGACCGGCGACGGCTGGCTGCGTGCGACCGTGGTGGACAATTCGGGTCCCCCTGAATGCTCTAAAGATTATAATCAAAGTAATAATGGACGAGGTTCCAGTCAAGGGATGCCGGGAAGGTGGCGGCCATGGACGAGGTGCGTAGCGGAGGGCTCGGGCTGCTTGAGCTGACCGGCCGGGTCGCGGTAGTCACAGGAGGCAGCGGCGGCATCGGCGCGGCCGTAGTGCGGCGGCTGGCCGCCGCGGGGGCGTCGGTCGCGGTGGGCTACCGGACCGGGCGCGAGCGCGCCGAGCAGCTGGTCGAGGCGCTACCGGGAACTGGGCACCTGGCGGTGCCCATGCAGGTCGAAGACTCTGCCTCGCTGGCGGCGGCCGCGTCGCTGGTCGCCGAACGTCACGGGCGGGTCGACGTGCTGGTCAACTCGGCAGGCGTCACCCACGCGATCGCGCACGATGACCTCGACGCGCTTACCGATGCCATTTTCGACGAGATCTACACGGTCAACGTCCGCGGGGTGTTCGCGGCGATCAGGTGCTTCCGGCCGCTGCTGGCGCGGTCCGGCGACGCGGTTGTCGTCAACGTCTCGTCCATCTCGGCCTTCACCGCCTCGGGGAGCAGTGTCGCCTACTGCGCGTCCAAGGCCGCCGTCGACACGATGGGACGATCGCTTGCCCGTGCGCTGGCACCCGGGATCAGGGTGCTGAGCGTCTCGCCCGCCGCCGTCGACACGGGGTTCGTACCCGGGCGCAGCGGCGCGGCGCTCCGCGCGCACGCCGAATCGGCTCCGCTGCGCACGATCACCGACCCGGACGACGTCGCCCTGGCCGTGCTGGGCGCGGTGACCCATCTGCGGCTCGCGACCGGGACAGAGATCGTGGTCGACGCGGGCAAGCATCTGTAGCGCCGCCGGATACCGCGGGCAGCCGGTCAGTCCACGTCGAAGCCCACGGCGAACCGGTACCGGTCGCCGCGGTAGGAGATGCAGGCGATGTCCACGACGCGGTCGCTGTCGTCGAACGTGGTGCCGGTGAAGAACAGGACCGGGCCGCCAGGCTCGATGCCCAGCAGGGCGGCCACCTCCTGGTCGGCTAGCCGGGCCTCCACCGTGTCCTGGACGCGGTGGATGCGGACCCCCGCCTCCCGCAGAATCTTGGTCATCGGGGCGGTGCGCAGCTGCGCGCTCCGCACCTGCCGTCCCTCGGCCTCGCGCACGTAGTTGACGGCGTAGCTGACCGCCCCGCCGACGTCATGCCGCAGCCGCCGGAACATCACGACCCGCGCGCCGTACCCGAACTGCTCCTCGAACTGCGCGGGAACCGGCACCACGGCGCGTTCCAGCACGTCGGTGGTCTCGCTCGTCTGCTGGGCGACGACGGCGTCGAGGGAGCCGAGCAGTTCAAGCGGCCGGCTGGCGACCGCCTGCTCGTTGACGAAGGTGCCCCGGCGGCGGTGCCGGGTGATCAGCCCCTCGTCCTCGATGCTCTTGAGTGCCTGCCGCATCGTGATCACGCTGACGCCGTACTGGGCCGCGAGGTCGCGCTCGGTCGGCAGGCGCAGGTCCTGCGGCGGGCGGGACGTGATGTCGGCCCGGATGCTCTGCGCTACCTGGTACCACATGGGCAGCTTGATATTCAGCACTGTGCGTCCCGTGACCTCATCCGCTTTCTCGGCCCGCCGGCTGCGCTCCGGTCTTGTCCAATCCTGTCAGAAGGCGCTCCGCGACCGCCGCGAGAGACCGCCGCGTGAGACGGCCGCCACTTTGCGGGCACATCAGCGCGCTAATATAGCCCATGCCCCCGGTAGAGCGAGAGGGCGCGGATACCTCACAGTCGGTTGACCGCGCGATGACCCTGCTGTTGCTGCTCGCCGAACGCGGGCCGCAGCGACAAGCTGACCTGGTCCGGCTGACCGGGCTGCAGCGCAGGATCCTGGCCCGATTTCTCGCCTCGCTTGAGCAGGCCGGCCTGGTCCGGCGCAGCCCGCGCACGGGCCAGTACGACCTGGGCATCGCGCTGCCCCAGCTCGGCAGGCTGGCCGAGGAGCGACTGGCGCTGCCGCGAGTCGCGGCCGAGCCGTTGCGGGAACTCATGGTCCGTACCTCGTGCACCGTCCTGCTGCACATGCGGCAGGGTGATTACCTCGCCCCGGCCACGGTGGCGAACCCGCCCGGCGTGCTGTCGGTGAATTACCCCGCCGGGCGGCGGATCGCACTGTGGGAAGGACTCGGCCGGGCCTTTCTGGCTTGCCTGCCGGAAACCGAGCAGCGCCGGCTGAGCGGCAAGGTCTCCGGCGAGACGCTCCGCGAGATCGGCGAGGAACAGCGGCGCGACGGGTACGTCGTCTCGCGGAGCATGATCGACGCGGGGATCACCGCTGTCGGCGCGGTCATCGCGGACGGTACCGGCCAGCCGGTCGGCCTGATCGCGGTGGTGGCGGCCGAGGCCCAGCAACCCGAGCAGTTCGGTCCCCAGATCGCCTCGGCCGCCCAGGTGATTGCCGGGATGTACAACCAGTCGGTGACCTAGCTCAGTACCCGGGGGACGGCCAGCGCGGCGGCGCCTCGCTAGCCGCCGGCGCGATGGTTGAGTTTCTTCCCTGGCTCGGTGTGTTCATTGACGGGTCCTTCCGCGTTGGGCAGCGCAAGCCAGTTGGGACGCGAGGATGCGTCCGAGTCGCGAAGTCCGGCCCAGGCGTCAGGGCCGCTGTCGGGGACGCCGATCCGCTGGAGCATGCGCCGGGCGGTGTGGTCGACGATGTCGCGGACTGTCGCGGGCAAGGTGTAGAAGGCCGGCACCGGAGGGGCGATGATCGCTCCGGCCTCGGCGGCCTGGGTCATCAGGCGCAGGTGACCGAGGTGGAGCGGCATCTCCCGCACCATCAGCAGCAGGGGTCGGCCTTCTTTCAGGCAGACGTCGGCCGCGCGGGTGATCAGGTTGCCGTTGTCGCAGGTGGCGACCGCCGACAAGGTCTTGATCGAGCAGGGCGCGACGATCATGCCGTCGACGTTGAATGTGCCGGAGGCGATGGGAGCCCCGATGTCACTGACCCGGTGGGTAACGTCGGCCAGTGGGCGGAGGTCAGCGGGGCTGAGGCCGGTTTCCTGCCGCAGGGTGACGGCGCCGGCGTGAGAGATGACGAGGTGTACCTCGTAATCCCCTCTCGCGTGCAGGAGTTGCAGGACGCGAACGGCGTAGGGCGCGCCGCTGGCACCGGTGACCGCGACAATGAGCCGTCCCGCGGTCATCGGGCCGCCGCCAGGGCGTCAAGGATCAGGCCGGCGAGCCGGGCCGGCTGTTCCACGTGAACGTTGTGACCGGCACCGGGAATCGTTCGCGGCTCCAGGCCAAGCGCGCGGATCTGGTCGTCGGCAACCATCGGGTCATCCGCGCCGCGCGCCATGACGACGTGGCCTTGCGCGGCCGCGAGCAGCGAGCGCACGGGCGGGGCGCCGATTGCGTTTACCCGGTTGTCGAATGCGACCTCGAACGACCCGTCCCGTTCGCTGACGGCCGGCTCGGCGCCCGGGTGGCCGGTATCCCAGAGCTGGTCAAGTCCCGCCAGGCGCAGCCAGTGGGCGGCAGCGGCGTCCCGGGCGGCGAATCGCCGGGGCGGGCGGGCGGCCAGCGCCGCGGCCCGGTCGAGTTCATCGCCTGACCAGCGGACCTTGATGCCCGCGGCGACGGTAACGCGAACGTCGACGCCGAACCATCCGCTGGCGAGCGCCAGGCCCACCGCGCCGCCCATCGAATGGCCGACAACCACGACGTCCCGGCGGTCACCGATGAGGGCGGAGACATCGGCGGCATACCCGCCGATGCTGTAAGAGTCCCGCCCGGGCGAACGCCCGTGGCCGGGCAGGTCTACGGCCAGCCACTCACCGCGCCAGCCATTTCCGAGTGCGGTGATCAGCGGCCGCCACACCTCGGCCGTTCCCGCCAGCCCGTGAATGAGCACCAGCAGGCGCTCCCCGCTGCCCCCGCGCTCGGACCACGGCCGGTCCCGGTGCTCGGCCATTCCTACTGCCCGCTGAATCTGGCGCGTCGCTTCTCCGCGAAGGCCGCCATTCCGTCCTGTGCGTCCTCGGTGCGGATGAGGACGGACTGCCCGAGGCGCTCCAGCAGCCGACCGGTTTCGGTATCGACGCTCTGGCAGGCGTTGATGACGTGTTTCGCCATGCCGACGGCCTGGGGCGCGCGCCGCAGTATCCGCTCGGCCAGCGCCATCGCGGCCGGCACCACCTCTTCGTCGGGGGTCACCCGGTTGACAAGCCCGATCCGGTACGCCTCGTCCGCGTCGACCGGGTCTCCGGTGAGCACGAGCTCCTTCAGCCGTCCGATGCCGATCATCTGGATCATGCGCGAGCAGGCACCCGAGGCGGGGATCACGCCAAGCTGCGTCTCGGGGAGCAGGAACTGCGCCGAGCGGGCGGCGACCCGCAGGTCACAGGCCACCGCTAGTTCCACGCCGCCGCCGGCGCAGACCCCGTTGACCGCCGCGATGACCGGCTTCTCCAGGGCTTCCAGGTCGTCGAACGCCTCGTGGTTAGCGCGCACGTACGCGCGGTATTGCGGTGGCGGCAGCGTGTTTTCGAACTTCAGCCCGATGATGTCACGGCCGGAGCAGAAGCCGCGTCCCTTCCCGGTGATCACGAGGGCCTTGATCGCCGGATCGAAGTTTGCCTGCCAGAGCACGGTCCGGATCTCGGTGAGCATGTCGAAGTCGAAGGCGTTGAGCCGGTCGGGGCGCGCCAGCGTGAGCAGTCCGATCCCGGACGCGGCGACCTCGAACTCGACCCGCTCCAGGCTGTCGATCGGCCGCAGGAACCCCTCCGGTGTTGTGGTGGTCACGAACCGTTCTCCTCCTTGGTGATGTCCTTGGTGATGCCGGCGGGTATCTGGCGCAGGGCTGACCGGTCAACCTTCCCCGCGCCCGACCGGGGCAGCTCCGGCAGCACGTGCAGGGCACGGGGCAGCTTGTAGCCGCCCAGGTACTGCCGGCTGAATTCTCTTAGCTCGGCCAGCGTCAGGCGGGCCCCGTCCGCGAGGACCACGAACGCGGTGACCCGCTCGGTCCACTTCGCATCGGGCACCCCGATCACGGCGGCGTCGGCGATCTGGTCCATCCGCAGCAGGACCCGCTCGACCTCGCTGGCGTAGACGTTCTCGCCGCCGGTGATGATCATGTCGGACTGGCGGCCGACCAGCCAGAGGATGCCGCCCTCGTCCCGGTAACCGAGGTCACCGGTCCAGTACCGCCCCTCGCGGAAGGCCGCGCGGGTGCGCTCGTCCTGGCCCAGGTAGCCGCGCGCCACCATCGGTCCCCGGACCGTGACCTGCCCGATCGTCCCCGGCCCGACCGGGCCGCCACCGGAATCGGCGACCTCGATGTCGACCAGCGGAGTTTCCCGGCCGACGGCGCCGGTCCGCAGGTTGCCCTCGGAATCGAGATGGTCCGCGGCCGGCAGCACGGTCAGCGTGCCCGCCGTCTCCGTGGCCCCGTAGGTGTGCACGAGGGGGGCGTCGATGTTCGCCCGCGCCTTCTCGAATACCCGCGGCGAGGTGGGCGCCCCGCCGTACAGCAGGCCGGTCAGGCTCGGGAGCCGGGTGCCGGCCGCCGCCGCGGCCTCGATCAGCAGGTCGAGCGCGGTCGGCACCAGCAAGGTCCGGGTGACCCGCTCGCGGGTGATCGTGGCCACGGTGCGCTCCGGGCCGAACCGCTCAAGCACGTGCCGTCCGCCGAGCCAGGTCACCGCCCATACCGCCCAGGCGTCGGCCAGGTGAAACAGCGGGCCCGCGTGCAGCCAGACGTCCTGGTCCGTCAGCCCGACCGCCGCGGCGGTGCTCAGCGCGTTGGCCAGCACGTTGCCGTGCGTCAGGACCACGCCCTTGGCGCGGCCGGACGTTCCGCTCGTGTAATAGAGGTACGCGCCCTGGCCCGGCGGCGCGGGCGCAGGGGTCGCGGGCGCACTGTCAAGCAGCCGCTCGTAGCTGATGGCCGACAGCCCGGAATCCGTGCCGGGCAGCGCGATCAACCGGACCGGGCAGGAGCGCGCGACCTCCGCCGCGATGTGCTCGTAACCGGGCCCGACGAGCAGCAACCCGGTGCCCGCTTCGGTCAGGATCGCGCTGATCTCCGGTTCGGCGAGCCGGGTGTTCAGCGGAAGCAGCAGCAGGCCCGCGGCCGGCACCGCGAAATACAGCTCAAGGTAGGCCAGGCTGTTGTCGGCGAGGACAGCGACGGAGGATCCGGGCTGCGGGCCGAGGCGGTGCAGCCCGGCCGCGACCCGGCCGACCCGCTCGTGCAGCCCGGCATAAGTAACGCGCTCCCGCCCGGAAACCGCCGCCTCGCGGCCGGGAAAACGCTTAGCGGCGGCGCCGAGTATCCCCGGCCCATCAGGCGCGAACATAGAGGCCGTCCTTGTTGAGCAGCACGTGCCCCTCGGAACGGGCCAGCCCGAGTTCCCGCGCTATCTCGCGGCCATCGCGGCTGCCGCTCGCGTTCACCAGGTCGAAGAAGGACAGCGGTCCGCCGCGGAGCGCGTCGAGCACCGCGCCGCCGCGAGCCTCCTGTCCGGTCTCGGCCGTCGGCGGCACGGCGGTTTGCCAGCGCCTGGACTCGCCTTCACCGAACGGGCGGGTGAGGTCGAACCCGGCCTTGCCCCCCGTCCGCTGCCCATTCAGCGACGGGTCGATGGGCACCGCGCGAAGACCGGAACCGACCACGATGTCCTCGGCGGGCCGGAAGCGCGTTGCCAGCGCCCATTCCAGCTGGTTGTCCGACATGACGTCGATGTCGTCGTCCACCACGAACACGTTCTTGACGTCAGCCTTGCAGGCGAACGCGGCCGCGATGGCATTGCGCGCCTCGCCCGGGTAACGCTGGCGCAGCGCCACCCGCACGTTATGCATTCCGCCGGCGGCCGGCGGGGCGTGGACGGCCACGGGCTGGCTCACCGCCCCCCTGAGCGCCTCCCAGACATCGACCTCGGTGGCCAGCGCCACCAGCTGTGCGGTGTCGGTGCGGGAAAGGTGCCGGCCCGAGATCGTCGCGGTCTGGAACAGCGCGTCGTGCCGCCGTGTCAGCGCGGTGACGTGGAAGACCGGATTGAGCTTGGGCTCGCCGGCGTAGCCGAGGTACTCGCCGTAAGGGCCTTCCGGCTGGAACGCTGCTGCCCCGTCGAGGTAGCCCTCGATGATGAATTCCGCGTCGGCCGGGACCAGCAGGCCCGGCTGGCTCACGGCCGGCACGACCGGGAGCGGCCGCCCGCGCAGCCCGCCCAGGGTGGCCAGCTCGTCATCCGGTCCCGAATGCATCGTCGCCGCCAGGTAGTCCAGCGGATGCGACCCGACCGCGAACGCCACCGGCAGCCGCTCCCCCGCCGCGCGGGCCGCCTCGAACCGCACCCTCAGGTCACTGGGCGCGTTGAGGTCGATGCCGGTCTCCCGGGGGCCGAGCAGCATGAGCCGACGGCAGCCGACGTTGAAGGTGCCCGGCGCCTGCTTGCGGCTGAAGTCCAGGGAGGCCGAGATAAAGGGCGCGCCGTCGACGGAATGCTGCAGGTGCACCGGCAACGCGGTGAGGTCGAGGTCGTCGCCCTTGAGCGTCACCTCCTGAACCGGCGCATCCGCGGCGGGCACCTCGAGCGGCGCCACCGGCGCCGCGACGCGACCCAGGACCTCGGCGACCACCTGGTTCTCGGCCACGCCGAGGGCCAGGGCCAGCCGCCTACGGCTGCCCATCACATTCCCGGCCAGCTCGGCCCCCTCCGGGCCGACCCGGCTGAACAGGACCGCACGGGGGTTCCCGTCGAGCCGGGCGGCGACGTCGATGAGGTCGACCTGCTCGCCGACCAGCTCAAGCTCCCCGGCCTCGGCCAGCACCGCAAGGAACGAGCGAAGACGGAACATGTCAAGGTTGGTCATGGGCATCCAATGCGCGATAATCGCCTATCAAGAGGCTAAAGTAGCCCTCTCATAGTGACGCGGACGTAACACCACCGTCAAGACCTTGTGACCGGCAAAGCGGACAAGCATGATCAGCCCGAACGAAGGGGACCGCTTCCCACCGCTAGATGACTGCTCCAGGCCTTCGGCGCGGGATCCGCGGCGCCCCGCCTTCCCCTAGAGATTGAATGGCCGGGGTCTGCGACGGGTCACCCATGATGCCTGGAAGCGCCTCCTCGCAAGTGCCTCCTTTCAGAGGTATACCGAATTTTGGTCGGAAACCAGCCCGATTTGCGACAGTTTGTCCAACCAAAATTCGGTATACCTTTCCTGGGTCGCACCAGTAAGCGCGTTTCCGCGGCCGGCGCGGCGGCCCGCCTTCCCCGGCCTCCTCGGCGCGTACGTTCAGGTGAGATGGGGCTGGGCGCCGTCGAGGAAGAGCGCGACGATCCGGCGGATGTGGGTCCGCCGCTGCCCGGGCGTGAGTCCGGCGTACGGTGACAGGCTGGTACCCGAGGGCGTGCCCTTAACCGCGTTCAGGAAGTAACCAGCGGCGAACCGGGGGTCTTCGAGTGCGAGCTCGCCCAGCCTGACCTTGGCCGCGAGATACTGCTCGACCACGCTGATGTCGTGCTCCGGGCCGCTGCGCTCGAAGGCGGCAACCACCTCGGGAAGCTGGCTGCCCTCGCTCTCGTAGACCAGTTGCAGGCGGACGGCTTCCGGCTGGCAGGTGAACTCCACGAACCGCTCGGCAATCGTGCCCAGCGCCTCGGCGACCGGGAGGCCGGCCAGCTCGGCCGGGTCGAAGTCCATCCCGGACGAGTCGCCGTGCGCCGCGATGACCGCGGCGAACAGCTCGGCCTTGGACGGGTAGCGGGTATAAAGCGTCGTCTTCGACATCCGGGCCACGGACGCGACCTCGTCCATCGACGTCGCGGCATACCCTTTGGCCACGAACAGCAGCCGCGCCACGTCGATCAAGCGGCGCGTCTTCAGATCAGAGTCGTTCACTGGGGCCGGAGATACCATGTGCGTCGTCTTTTGGAGGTTCGGGGACGTGGCAGTAGGTGTACATCACCGCGCGGGGCTGCCGGGTGTCGGCTCGCTGCCTGGCACGAGCCACTAGGATCCTAGCCTGCTGGGGCACCCGCGCGGTTCGCGCCCGGTCAGGGCGCGTAGCGGGCCTCGAGCCACCCGGTGACGCCGGACATGGCCGTGCCGCGCGGGTCCTTGTCGGCCGCGGACGGCAGCGGGAACCCGAAGTGATCCCCGTCGACGTAAACGATCGACTTGTCCGGGGCCGGAGAGGCATCGAGGATGGCCTGCGCGTGCACGGGGTAGATCGCGTTATCGCCCGTGTAGCACAGCACCAGCGTCGGAACCGTCACGGGCGGCAGGTTGTCAAGCAGCGAGGCGCGCGAGCTGAGACCCGACCACAGGCTGAGCCAGGCCCGCGGGGTCAGGTACTTCGCAAAGCCCTGGTCGCCGTAGTTGGCCAGGTCGGGACGGACCGCCATGAGCGAGCCGTACGTCCGCGACGACGGGTACAGGCTCAGGTCGGTCACCGCCGGATTCGCGTCGGTACGGTACACCGACATGATGCGCCCCTGCACCGCCCGCCTGAGCACGAACGCCTGCTGCTCCTCGCTGAGCCGGGCAAAGTCCGCCTCGGCGGCGATGGCCCGGTAGTAGCGCTGCTCCTCGATAAAGGACCGCGCGCTGGCATCGATGCGGGCGACCCGCGCCCGCTGCGCGACCCGGTACCGCTCAAGGAACTCGGCCGGGTACCGGCTGGACTCCGGCGGCGTCTTGAACCCGTTGCGCCCGTCGTACATGTCGAGGCCGGGATCGGCCGACAGCGGGTCACGCTCGTCGAGGACAGACGGGTCGATCTCCGTCATCAGCGTCTGGCCCGCCCCGAGGTGGGCCGACATGAAGATGATGCCGTCGGCCGGCGGTAGCTCGAACTGGTTGAGGTCGAGCGGGTCACCGCCCGCCGTCTCTCGCAGCCGGGTTCCGGCCGCCGCGACCGCCTGCGCCTGGTAGAACGCGTAGACCGAGCCCCCGCCGCTGTAGCCGAGCAGGACGATCTGCGCAAAGCCGCGCCGCCGGAGCTCGGTGACGGCCGCCGCGATGTCGAGCAGCAGCAGCTCGTGGCTGGCCATCGCGTCGTTGCCCGGCCAGCGGCTCTGGTGCGCGAGCACCGCGTAGCCCGAGTCGACCAGCGGGGGGATCGTGTAGTGCCTGCTGACGTCGGCCCGCGGGTGGATCACGCAGACGGCGGTCTTCTCGCGGCCGTTGCTGTAAAGCACCCCCTGCGACCGCCCGCCGTCCGGCGCGACGAGCTGCACGGTCCTTGGCTCGACGTTGGCCGGCGGCTTGTCGAAGGCCAGGGGTCGAGCCCTGGGGCGTAGCGCCCGATCCGGGGGATGCTCACTGGGGGTTGCCCCCCGCGGCCGGCGCGGCGCCCTGGGCGACGCGCTCGCGCATCTTGCGGTTGACCTCAAGGTAGATGGCGGCGTCCTCGGGCGGAAGCAGCTCGCACAGCGTCCGGTTCTCGATCCACATCTCGACCAGCGGGAACTCGGCGCGCTGGGTCCGCTCGCAGCTCCACCCCTGCTGCTGCGCGATCTCGAAGATCCGCTCGCGCGGTGTCCGCACGCTCAGCGCGAAGTGGGTCGCGGTCCGCTCGGTGGGCGGCGCCGTGACGAACCCGGGGCTCTCGGGCAGCAGGCGGGTGCCGGCCGGGTGGATTTCCACCTCGGTGCCGTACTCGTCGAGGGCGAAGGCCATGAAGCTGCCCTGGTTGGGCCGGAACGGCACGACCACCCCGCCCATGATCTCGGCGAGGACCTGGGCGACGTTCTCGGGGTTCTCCGCCGAGATCGACAGGTGATGAAGCATGTCTCTCCTCTGGAGATGGGCACGCCGACGTCTGGAGATGCGGCGGTCGCGCCCCTATTATTGAACTGCACTGAACTGGACTGTACTGTACTACGCGGCCGTCCAAGGCTGTCAAGGCTCGTCGCAGTAAGTCCCCTTCGTTCGGAATGACCATCGGTCCCGTCATTGCGGCGGCGCGGTGCCCGGGGACCGCCGTCGCGGGCGGTGCGGGGCGTCGGCGGCGAGCCGTAGAGTCTTGACCCATGAGACTCGCTGCGCCGGACGGGATCGGACGATGAGCCGCCCGACGATCCGCGACGTGGCCGAGGCGGCCGGCGTCTCGGTGTCCACCGTGTCCCGGGTCCTCTCCCGTCCCGAGTTGTTCCGCGAGTCGACCAGGCAGCGGGTGCAGGCGGCGGCGGAGTCGCTGAACTACTCCCCCAGCCGGCACGCCGCGTCGCTGAGCACCGGAAAGACCGCGAACATCGGCCTGGTCATCCCGAGCCTGTCCAATCCGCTGTTCCCGGAGATGGTCAAGGCGGCGCAGCACCGGGCCGACGACGCGGGTTTCGCGGCCCTGCTCGCGGACAGCGACGACGACGCCGACCGCGAGCAGAAGCTGATTCACGCGCTGGCCAAGGACGTCGACGGCATCATCGACTTTTCCTCGCTGATGCCCGCCGACCAGCTACTTGCCGCCGCCGCGCTTCGGCCGATGGTCTTCGTCAACCGGGCGGTCACCGGGCAGCGCTGCGTCCTGGTGAACTCCATCCAGGGCATGCGGCTGATCATGCACTACCTGGCCAACCTCGGGCATGGCGGCGTGTACTACCTGCCGGGGCCTGAGAACTCATGGGCGGCGGCCGACCGCGCGTCGGCGGCCGCGGTTGCCGCGGACGAGGCGGGCGTCCAGTTCGAGCTGGGCCCGTGCGGCGCGCCCAGCTTCGAGGCCGGAGTCGGATACGCCGACCGGCTGATGCGCGGCCCGCTGCCGACGGCGATCCTCTGCTTCAACGACGTCATGGCGCTCGGCGTGATGTCCCGGCTGCTCGCGGTGGGCGTGCTCGTACCGGAACGGGTCAGCGTGTGCGGGTGGGGCGGCACCCGGCTGGCCGGGTACTACACGCCGCCGCTCACCACGATCTCGATGCCGCTGCAGGACCTCGGCCGGATCGCCGTCGAGCAGCTGCTCTTGCGTCCGGTCCCCCCGTCAGCCGAGTGATCCGATGCCCGCACCTGCTGCTCGACGTCACCCTGGACGCCCGGGCCACCACCGGCGGGCCCCGGTAGGCAGTCCGGCCAACGGACCGGCCGTCCCGATGAGCTGCCGCGGCAGTTCAGCGGCGGGTAGTCCACGTAGCCGACGTCCCCGCCGCCGTAGAACGTCGCCGGGTCCGGCTGGTTGAACGGGCCGCCCCGCGGCGAGCCGGGCCGGCAGGTCGGGATTGGCCAGGAACAGCACGCCGAACGAGACCATGTCCGCCACGCCGTCCGCAACCAGGCGCAGCCGGGCCGGGCCGGAGGGCCGCTGGTCGGCGTGCGGGTTGAGGATGAGCACCCCGGGCCAGCGCCGCCCGCAGCGCGGGGGTCAGCTCGATGCCGCCGGTCTCGGCCACGCTCAGGTAGGCCAGCCCGAGCCGGCCGAGCGCGGCGGCCAGCGCCGGATAGACCACCTCGCGCGTCCTGCTCGGTCGATGTCGTTGTACGGGTTGCCGGGCGAGATCTGCACGCCGACCCGGTCCGGCCCGACGGCCGCGGCCGCCGCCGCTGTGACCTCGACCGCGAACCGGATCCGGTTGCTGACCGAGCCGCCCCACTCGTCGGTTCTCGTGTTGGCGTTGCCGGCCAGGAACTGGTGCACCAGGAACCCGTTGCCCGCATGGATCTCGACGCCGTCGAAGCCGGCCTCGATCGCGTTGCGCGGCCGCGACAGCGAATTCCTCGATGGTGTCGCGTGATATCGGCCGCCGTCATCTCGCGCGGCTCGACGCACGGCTGCGGGCCGGTGCGGGTAAACACCTGCGCATCGGCCCGGACCGGCGAGGGCGCGACCGGGATGACGCCGCCGGGCAGCAGGCTCGGGTGCCCGATCCGGCCGCCGTGCATCAGCTGGGCGAAGATCACGCCGCCGGCCGCATGCACCGCCTCGGTCACCGGGCGCCAGGCCGTGACCTGGGCCTGGGTGTAGAGCCCGGGCGTGGCCGGGTAGCCGTGCCCGACGGGGCCGGGCGCGATTGCCTCGCTGATGATGAGCCCGGCGCTGGCCCGCTGCGCGTAGTAGCGGGCGGTGGACGGTCCCGGCGTGGCCGCCGGGCCGTAGGCACGGCTGCGGCTCATCGGCGCCATCACGATTCGGCTGGCGAGCTCGCGCCCGCCGAGGACGATCGGGTCGAATGCGGTCGGCATCAGTGGTCCATCCCTGGGTCGTTGTCGGGGCCCGGCGCCGGCGCCAGGCAGGCTCGGGCACCCGGTTTATGAGTGAATGCGAGTTCCGGGCCGGTCATGCCAGGCCCGCCTGCGGTTCGCGGGAGCCGGTGATCCAGCCGACGACGTGGTCCCGCTCGGCCGCCGCGCGCTCGATGTCGGCCACCTTCCGGCCCCGGTTGAGCACGACGATCCGGTTGGCGACCTCGTAGCACAGCGGCAGGTCGTGGGTGACGATGACGACGCCGACGCCGCGGGCGGCGGTGCGCGCGATGAACCGCTCCACCTGACGGGACTGCTGGTAGCCGAGGGCCGCGGTGGGCTCGTCGAGCAGCAGCACGCGGGCGTTGTCGGTACTCAGCCGGATGGCGGCGCGGGCCAGCGCGACGGCCTGCCGCTGCCCGCCGGAGAGCATCTCGACCGGCTGGGTCACGGCGCCGACGTTGGACACCTCGAGCGCGTCGAGCTGCTCGCGGGCGATGCGCCGCATCGCCTTCTTGTCGACCAGGCCGAGCCAGCCGGCCGGCGCCCGGCGCCGCGGCTCGCGGCCGAGCGTGATGTTGGTGGCGACGTCGGCGGCGTCCACCAGCGCCAGGTCCTGGTAGACGATCTGCACCCCGGCCGCCGCGGCGTCCCTGGGGCCGTGGAAGTCGTGCCGGGTGCCGTCGACGCTGATGTGACCGCCAGTCGGACGGCGGGCGCCGGCCATCACCGACAGCAGCGTCGACTTGCCGGCGCCGTTGTCGCCGACCAGGGCGACCACTTCCCCGGCGGCCAGCTGGAAGTCCACGCCGCGACAGTGCCCGCACCGCCCCGAACTGGACGTCGATGCCGGTGAGCGTGAACATCAGCCGCTCCGTCGCGAGGAGGTGCCGCCGAACCGGACGATGCCGAGCATCTTCGCGGTCCCCTGGTCGAAGGCGAGCGCGCCCACCAGCAGCGCGCCGGTGGCGAGGGTCGCCCAGGC
This sequence comes from uncultured Actinomycetota bacterium, assembly GCA_963785645.1. Taxonomy (GTDB): domain Bacteria; phylum Actinomycetota; class Actinomycetes; order Streptosporangiales; family Streptosporangiaceae; genus Trebonia. The sequence continues at coordinate 732,612 of CAWAWG010000004.1, read as the reverse complement.
GGGGGCCAGGCCGTGGATGATGAGGCCGCTGTTCAGCGTCGCGATGATCAGCGCGCCGAACAGGATGCGCGGGAAGACTGCCCCGGCCGCCGGACAGCGCGATGCCCGACAGGGCGACCGCGGTGAGCGCCTGGAAGAGCTCGCTGGTGTCCGGGGCGGGGCTGGCCTGGCTGATCACGGCCGCGACGACGATGCCGCCGATCGCCGCGCAGACGCCGGACAGCACGAAGCCGAGCATCCGGTAGGCCGGCGCTCGCACGCCGATGCGCCGGGCGCCGTCGGCGTTGCCGCCGACGGCGAGCAGCCGGATGCCGATGTAGGTCTTGGTCAGCAGCAGCCAGCCGAGCAGGTAGATGACCGCGACCACGAAGACCGGGGCCGGGATGGTCAGGTACCGGTTGTTGCCCAGCCAGTTCAGGTTGCCTGCCGCGCTCAGCAGCACCGGCTCGTTGCCCGACATCAGCGCGGCGATGCCGGTGAGCGCGGTCAGCATGCCGATGGTGGTCGCCAGCGGGTTCAGGCCGAACTCGATCAGCACCGCGTTGACCAGCCCGATGAGCACGCCGACGCCGATGGCGGCCAGGATCGCGACCGGCGACTCGGCGCCTGGCTGGCCAGCAGTTTCGCGCAGACGACGCCGGCCACGGCCGCGGTTCCAGGCACCGAGAGGTCCAGCGCGCCGGCCAGCACGCACAGCCCGAGCGCGGCGCCGAAGATCGCGGTCGTGGCCGAGGCGTTCGCCACCAGCCGCGCGTTGTTCAGCGTGAAGAACGCCGGGCCGGACCAGGCCCAGAAGAACACCACCAGCGCCAGCCAGATGACGATGACGCCCCGGGTGCGGATGCCGGCCGCCAGCCGCGGCGCCCAGCTCGCCGCGCGCGGCCGCGCGGCGGCCGCCGGCGTCAGGTCGCCGCCGATGGCAGCGTGCTCGGCGGGCGGTGAGCCCATCATCAGCCTCGCCTTCACCGCGGCGCGATCACGTCGATCGGCAGGCGTCATGACCTTGCCGACCGCCGTGGGGTCGGCCGTCATGGCGAGGATCTCGCCGACGTTGTTCTTCACGTCCTGGGTGAAGTTGAACGCCACGCCGGCGTAGATCGAGCCCGCTTTTATCGCCGCCAGCGACTGCGCGGCGAGAGCCGCCGCCGATGATGCACGACTTCGCCGGGTTCTTGCCGGCCTGCTGGAATGCCTGCATGGCGCCGAGCACCGCCTCGTCGTTGGTGCCGACGGCGGCGTTCGCGTCCGGCACCGCCTGCAGGGCGCTGGACACGCTCTGCTGGGCGGCCAGCTGGCTGCCGACGCTGACCTCGCGGGCGATCGACGCGCCGGGGATCTTCGCGATCGCGGCCTTGAGCGCCGTGTCGGTGTCGGCGTTACTGGACTGCCCGGTGGGATCGGTCTCGTAGATGACCTTGGCCGGCGCGCCGCCGAGCCGCGCCGCCGCGCACTTCTGCAGCAGGTTGCCGAGGTCGGTGCCGAACTGGGAGAAGTCCGTGCTCGAGAACGAGACACCGGGCGCAGCCCCGTCGTAGCCGGCCGTCGCCGGCCTGGCGTCGACCAGGATCGGGATGTGCGCCGCCTGCGCCTGCTTGATCACCGGTTCGATCGCCGCCGACGCGATCGGGATCACCCATATGGCGTCGACCTGCTTGAGCTGGATCCACTGCTCGATCTGCTGGACCTGCGTCTGCACGTCGAAGTTGGGGTCGGCGACGGTGACGCTCATTCCGGCGCCCTTCCCGGCCGCCTTGAGCGCGTTCGCGGTGTCCTGCAGGCCGGGAATGGACAGCGACAGCACCGAGAACCCGAGTCGTATCGCCTTGCCCGCGGCCTGCGACTGGCCGCTGGCGGCGGAGCCGGTGGCCGGAGAACCGGTGGCCGCAGACCCGGTGGCTGCCGACCCGGTGGCCGGACTGGCGGCGGAGCCGCTGGCCGAACTGCCGGAACTGCACGCCGCCAGGGTGACCGCCGCGCCGAGCGTGAGTGCCGCGGCGGCCGCGCGGCCTCTAGACGTCATACGTGTCACGGGGACTCCTCTTCGAGTGGATCGGTGCACACGCCGTGAGTCAGCCGGTCCGGGACCACAAGCGCCGAGCCAGCCGAGCAGCAATGCATATCAATTCATATGCAATCGCTTTCTGGCAGGATGGCCGCAGCCCCGGCCGTTGTCAAGGGCCACTCCGAGCCCGATCATGCCGGCGCACGGCCTGCGCCGTCGGAGCCAGACCACTCACCAGCACACATCGCCAACGTCGACCCGCTCCAGCCGATCGCACACGGAGAACGCGATCCAGGACGGCGATTCGGTCAACCCCTTGACGGTTCAAACTAGATGAGAAACTATATGCAAACGATTTACCACAGTCCCCCGACCCGCGGGCGCGGCCCGCTGCCCAGGTCCGGCGCGTGTCCGCGTCGACCCGCCGACGCCGGTAAGACAAGATGTATTGCGAGTTGACCCGTTCGCCCGCCAGTGGAGGTCCTCAGTTGTCAGCACAGGACGGCCGGGATCTCGACGACGTAACCGAGCACGTTCCCGAGATCCTGTTCGATACTTCGGCCAACATCCGGCTGCGCGCCCCCACCGAGGCCGGGCTGGCCGAGCTTCCGCCCTCCGAGCTTGAGGTGCTGCGCCTGGTCAGCATGCACCCAGGGTGCGGCATCTTGTTCATCACCGAGCACACCAAGATGCTGCAGGCCAACGCGAGCACGACCGTCCGCTCGCTAGTCGAGCGCGGCCTGCTCCAGAAGCAGGTCGACCCGCGTGACCGGCGCGCGGTCCAGCTCTCACCGACCCGGCAGGCCAGCCAGGACCTCCAGGCACTGCGTGAGGTCTGGAACAAGCGCATTAAGAGCGCGCTCACCGCGGCCGGCATCAGCGAGGGCGAATACCATGACTTCGCCCGGGTGCTCGCGGCCCTGCACCGCGGCCTGGCGGCGACGGCCGACGAGCCGCTCCCGCTCGCGCCGGACGCCTTCGGCCCCGCAGCCCCGCAGCCACCGGGACGGAACGGATGATCTAGCCGACGCGGGCGATGCCCACGGCCATCCAGCCTTCACGGGGTGTCGGCGCGGGGAGCTCCGTCAAGCCGGGCCGCCAGGCGCGAGCATCTGCGATGCCAGGCGGCAGCAGGTCAAGCGGGCCGAAGAACGTGGCGAAATCTTCCGGCGAGTGCAGGTAAAGCTTCGTCGGTCCTTCGCTGTACATGCGGGCGAACCTCTTCGCCGCCTCGCCGGATGCCATGCCCACCGAGAGGATGAGGTAGCTGCCTGCCGCCAGCGGCGCGGTGTACCTCGCCACCAGTTCACGCGCGGTCTCGGGCGCGAAGAAGTGCAGCAGGGAGCCCATGATCACGCAGGCCGGCTCGTCCAGGTCGATGCCCTGCGCCACGGCGGGGAGGATCGTGTCCGGCTCCCCGACATCCCCGTCCAGCACGGTCACTCCCGGATTCCCGACGGCGGCCAGCGCATTCAGGTGAGAGAGCACGACCGGGTCATTGTCCACGTAGACCACCCGCACGCCGGAGCCGGCTGCCTGCGCGGTCTCGTGCGTGGCCGGCGCGGTTGGCATGCCCGCACCCAGGTCAATGAACTGGCGGATACCTTGACTCGCTACCCAGGGCACCGCCAGGCGAAGAAACCCCTTGTTCTCCCTGAGGGTGACCGGCGTCGAGGGGACGAGATCGTTCAGCCGCTCGGCCAGCTCCCGGTCAGCGGCAAAGTTGTCCTTGCCGCCCAGCCAGTAGTCGTAGACGCGGGCGATACTGGGCATCGTCGGGTCGAAATCGGCCACAAAATGATGCTAGTCCGCTCCTCAGCCCCCCGCTACGCGACTGTCGGCGTCGCCAGGGACTATCGGCTGGTATTCGAGCGTGAGTGGCGCATCCCCCAGGACACTGACCCACAGCGGCTGCTGGACGATGTGCTCGGGTTCCTACTCGAGGCACTCATGATCGCACTCAGCGAGGACATGCCCCCCGCTCGCCGCGAGCTTGTGTACACGACGTCTGAAGTCATCCGCGAACTGGTGGCAGCCTAAGCACCTCGTCACCGCGAACTGGGCGGTGAGAGCAAACGGGCTCATGTACGCAAAGTGCGTGCGGGAAGGCCGAAGAACGGCAACCGACCGTGAGAGTTTCTCCACAGGCCGCCGCACAACAGCTGGATCGTCCGGAGCATCATTTGGGGGGTACGCGATCGCGATGACGGTTCGCAGCGTAGACGTTACGGTCCGCTGAACAGATGCCAGGCGGTCACCTAGGCCCGCGAGATGGACCCAGACCGGGACATCCGTGAGCCCAGCTTGCCAATGGCCCGCGCAACGGGCATGCTGGCCCCTGTGATCGACCCAGACTCGGCGGTGCCGCCGTATGAGCAGGTAGCCAAGGCGCTGCGAGACGAGATTGCCCAGGGAACCATGACCGGGCATATCCCCTCGGTGCATACAATCGCCGCCCACCACCAGGTCTCCCACCGCGTCGCGGCCCGGGCCCTGGAGATCCTGCAGGGCGAAGGCATGATCGAGAACGTCCCCGGCGAGGGGCACGTCGTCCGCCACCCCCGGACGTAGCCGCGCGATCAGCCGCTACTGGAGCAGCGCGCGGGATCGGAGCGCCTTGTCCACGATGTCACGCCCCTCGATCACGACCCGGGTCAGCGCGGGATCCAGATCGGGCGCGGCAAGGAACTCGTCGGTGCGCTCGAGCAATCCGGGTGAGGCCGCCGAATAGGGAAACAGCAGCTTTCCTAGCACCACCCGCACCAGCCCGTCGTATCGCGCCCAGATCTCCGGCAACTGAGCGAAATACCTCTCCGTGAACTCGGCCAGCAGGTCCGCGTGCTCCACCTGGTTAAAGCCGGAGCCGATCTCGACGGTTTCCTCGATCCCGAGACTGCCGGAATCAGTCAGCACCTGCCAGGCCGCGGCTTTGTGCTGTGCGTCCGGCACCGAGGCACGGCAGGCGGCCGCATGCCGCTGTCCCGCGTTGGTGTGGTCACGCGCCAGCTCGGCGTCGATCTGCGCGTCTCCGGCCCGCCCCATCGCGGCCAGGCGCCGCAGCAGTCGCCAGCGCAGTTCCGTGTCGACGGCCAGCCCCTCGATCGCTTCGCTGCCGTCGAGCAGCCCGCCCAGCAGGTCAAGCTGGTCCGGCGCGGTCGCGGTCCAGCCGAGCATCTGCGCCCACACGAGCTGAAGGTCACTGCCCGGGATCGACGCCCGCAGCAGCCTGATCGCCTCAGCCGCGAGCTGCTGCTTGATGTCGCGGACAGTGGCCGGGTCAGCGGCGAGTCCCAGGAACTGAGAAGCGTAAGCGTGCAACTCGCGCAAGACCGAGACAGACGACTCGGAACCCATGCCCGCGGCCAGTACCGCCGCGAAGGCAGGTACCGACAGCTCCGCCTGCCCGGCCATGTCGAGCACGGCAGCCCAGCAGATGGTCCTGGGCAGGCTGTCACGGAAGCGCCCGATCGACTCAGCCAGGGTCGCCAGCGACCGCTCGTCGAACCGGGTGATGGCGTAGTCCAGGTCGTCGTCGTTCAGCAGGATCAGGTCCGGCTGCTGCCGGCCGACCAGCCCCGGCACCTCGGTCTGCGCTCCCGTCAGGTCGACCTGCGACTGGTGCGTCCGCACCAGGGCCTCCCCGTCACGCTGGTACAGCCCGATCGCGATGTGGTGCGGCCGCAGCGTCGGATGCTCGGATGGCGCTTCTTGCCGCACTATGAAGCTCGCGAATGTGCCATCGGGATTGATCGTGAACTGCGGCCTCAGCGTGTTGGGGCCCGCCCGTCTCCAGCCAGGCCTTCGACCACTCGGCCAGGCTGCGGCCTGAGCTCGCCTCAAGCGCGCGGAGCAGATCGGCGAGGGTGGCGTTGCCCCAGCCGTGCGCGGTGAAGTACGCCCGGATGCCGGCGAAGAAGGCATCCCGCCCAGGTGGGAAACAAGAGCCTTCAGCACCGAAGCGCCCTTCGCGTAACTGATGGCGTCGAAGTTCGCCTGCGCTTCGCTGAGCGTGGCCACTTCGGTCGCGATCGGATGCGTCGACGGCTGCTGGTCGGCATGATACGCGGCCGCCTTAAGACCGCCGGAAAACGTCGTCCAGGAATCAGTGAACCTGGTTGCCTCGGCGGCGGCCTGGAATCCGCACATCTCGGCGAACGACTCGTTCAGCCACAGGTCGTCCCACCATTTCATGGTGACCAGGTTGCCGAACCACATGTGCGCCATCTCGTGCAGGATCACCATCGCCCGCATCTCGTACATTGCCACGGTGACCTTGGAACGGAACATGAGCGACTCGGTGATCGTGACGCAGCCGACGTTCTCCATCGCGCCGCCGCTGTCCGGGACGAAAACCTGGTCATATTTGGCAAAGGGGTAAGGCGTACCGAACAACTCGGTGTAGTAGTCGAAGCCCTGCCGGGTGATAGTCGAACATGTCGTCCGGCTCCAGGTAGGCCAGCATGGACTGGCGGCAGGCCAGCCCAGCGGGATCACCTGACCAGACGGCGTGGTGTGCGTCTCGCGGACCACGTAGAACTCTCCCGCCACGAGCACGGTCAGGTAAGTGGAGATCCGTGGCGTGGCCGGAAAATGCCAGACCGCCGAGCCAGGCCGACGGCCGGTTCCGGCTCCGTCGCCGGCTGGCTGGAGAACACGATCCAGCGCTCTGGGACCGTCACGTGGAAGGTGAACTCCGCCTTCAGGTCCGGCTGCTCGAAGTTCGCGTAGACGCGGCGCGCGTCCGCCGGCTCGAAGTGCGTGTACACATACACGCGCCCGTCGGTCAGGTCCTCCGTACGCTGCAACCCGCCGCCATCGGCGTAGTTGCAGTCGGCGACGACCCGGAGTTCGTTGTGCTCAGCCAGCCCGGACAGCATGATCCGCCCGTCCGCATATGCGGCCGCCGGGTCGATGGACGTACCGTTGAGCGTGATCTCGTGCACAGTCTCGGCGATCAGGTCGGCGTAGCTGGCCGTCCCTGGCCTGATGCAGTCGAACTCGATCACCGACACGGACCGGAATGCCTCCGGGCCACCAGTGAGGTCCAGTTCGACGTCGTAAGAATTAACGCGGAGCAGCCTGGCGCGCTCACTGGTCTCACCCTCAGTGATCTCGGCAATCGGCATCTCAGACCCCGTTTCTCGAATAGAGCAATACTCGTTACCACGGCCGCTGACCGCCGATGGCGATCTGGCCGACGGCGTCGAGGACTTTCTGGATCCTGCCCCGGTCCGAGGTTAGCGGGATCCGCGGTTAGCTGGCAAAATCTTGCTGCTCAGCCCGTTCCATCACCCGGATAGCCATTTTTGCCGTAAATCCGATTCGCGGCTTTGTACCGGACATACCGCCTTTTTGGATACTAGGCTTAGGTTTGATTACCTGACGGCCTGACTACCCAGGGAGCAGGGACCACCTTGTCTCAGCCACGACGCATTGACCCGGCAGTGCAGAAGCTCGGCGGGTTCGCCGTGGTGATAGGAGCGGCGTGCTTGGCGGCCTCCTTCGCCTTGCTGGTGCTGATTGGACCGTCGTCGGGTGTCGCCGCGGCGGCGACACCCGCGACAACCGCCACGTCGGCCAGCGCGGCCGCCACCGCCGCTACGCCCGCCCAGACATCCTCATGTTTCCCGCTGACCGAAACCGGCGGCACCTGCTACACCGTGGGCGAGTTCTGCCCCAGCGCCGACCTCAACATGTCCGGGGTGGCCGCGAACGGCACACCGATCGCGTGTGAGGCCGACGCGGGCCAGCAACTGCACTGGGAACAATGCACGCGCGCGGCCTCCACCGCTACGCCCGCCAGCACCGCCGCCGCGCTAACTTGCCCGGCGACCCTTGCTATTACGCGGCTCCCACCGGCGCGGCGACCACTGCCAGCGCGCCCACCGCGGCCCCGACCACGGCCGCCGCATCAGCCACCCCGGGTGCGACCACGAGTGGGCCAGCTCGGCGCGCCCGGCGACCGGTGGCGGCACGGGACCGGGGAACAGCGGGGTGCTGGCCGCCGCTGGATCTGCCGTCATGGTCGTGGGGGCCGGTCTCGTCTTCCTCTCCCGGCGACGCAGCCGCCGCAGGCCAGTGTGAAACCAGGGCAGCCCTAGCTGAGGTAGCCCGGGTAGAGCAGGCTGAGTTCAGCCGGGTAGGCGGCGATCAGCCGGAGTTCGTCGTCCGTCAGCGGGCGCCCGGTCGCGGCGTTGCAGAGCTGGACGAGGCGGAACGTCGTGTCCTCGTCGGTGACCTCAATCCCGAGGCCGTCCGTGACGTGACGGAACCCGGCCTTCCCCCCGTACTCGCCGGTGAGCACGACCCGGCCCCGGCGCGCGTGCCAGTCGGACGGCCACGGGCCGAGCGCCGCCTCGTCGTAGAGTTCGTAGTTCTGCGTGGTCCTTGAGCGCACCGTCGGCGTGGATGCCGGATTCGTGGGCGAACGCGTTCGGGCCGATGCCAGGCTGGTTGTTCGGCAGCGGCTGGCCGAACGCATAGCTGGCCCACTGTCCGAACCGGCGGGCCCAGGTCAGGTCGATCGGGTCGCCGATCTGCGCCTCGGCGGGCAGCCCGAACCCGTGCCTGACGGCGAGGATGCACGACAGCAGGTCCGCGTTGCCCGACCGTTCGCCGATCCCGTTCACGCAGGTGTTGATCCACGCGTCCTGGCCGGCGTCGAGGTCGCCGAGCGCGCCGCTGACCGAGTTCGCCACCGCCATGCCCAGGTCGTTGTGGCAGTGCGTCTCGATGGGGATGCCGACGGCAGACGCCAGCCGGGCGAACCGGTCCCGGATGCGCCCCGGGGTATCGCCGCCGATCGTGTCGCAGTAGCGGATCCGGTCAGCGCCGGCGTCCCTGGCGGCCACCGCGAACTCCAGCAGGAACCCGTCGTCGGTCCGGGAGCCGTCCTCGGCGTTGACCCCGATGGTGGCGGCGCCGCCGGACTTGGCCGTGCGCACGGCACCGGTCATCTCCCCGATGACGGCGTCGTGGTCGAGCCGCCCGCGGAACTTCTTCGCCAGCATCTGGTCGGAAGTGGAGATGGACAGGTTGTAGTGCTCAAGGCCCAGAGGCAGCGCCTGCTCAACGTCGGCCGCCACGCCCCGGCACCAGCCCGACAGCAGCAGGTCGCCGAACGCGCCGGCCTTGGCCAGCGCCACCTGGGCGCGCACGTACGGAGCCTCGTGGAACAAGAACGGGAAGCCGATCTCGGACTGCGCCACGCCGAGCCGCCCAAGGTAGAAGTTCACCATCGTCTTGCCGAACTTGGACAGCCCGGTCCGTGCGGTCTGCACGCCGTCGCGGTTCGTCACGTCGAGGTAGTGGATTTTCGCCATGTACTCCATGTTGACTTGGACTGTGATCATGCATCAACATTGATTTTGATCAACATGAACACCTGGATCACCGCCGCGGAGGCCGCGCGCCGCCTCGGCGTCAAACCCGCCACCGTCTACGCCTACGTAAGCCGTGGCGTGCTCCGGCGGCGCCGGGACGAAGACGGACGCCGGAGCCTGTTTGACGCCACCCAGGTGGAGGAACTTGCCCGCGGCGGCCGGCCGAGGCGCCCGCCCGCCCCCGCTGAGCTGGTCATCGAATCCTCCATAACGGCGCTGCGGAACGGCCGGCCGTTCTACCGCGGCCGCGACGCGCTGGAACTCGCCGAATCCTGGTCGTTTGAGCAAGCGGCGCTCTGGCTGTGGAACGAGGACACGGAAGACATCGGGCCATGGCCCGCGGTACCGGACGCGCTGCCTCCCGCCGTCGCGGCGCAAAGCGGGCTGCCCCAGGGAACCCTGCCGCGCGAGCGTCTCCAGGTGATCACGGCTGTCCTGGCCGCCACCGATCCGCTGCGCCACGTCGCCGGCCGGGCAGCGGCCATCACCACCGGCCAGCGGTTCATTGCCGCGATGCTCGACTGTCTGCCCGCCACCGGCCCCTGTCCCGGCCAGCGCGTCGAGGAACGGCTGTGGCGCGCGCTGTGTCCCGCCCCGGCCGACCCCGATCTGCTCGCGGTCCTGCGGTCGGCGCTGATCGTGCTGGCTGATCATGAGCTGGCCGCATCGACCCTGGCCGTCCGGATCGCTGCCTCCACCCGCGCTGACCCGTACACCGCCGTGTCGGCGGGGCTCGCCGCCGTCTCCGGCCCGCTGCACGGCGGCGCGTCCCTCGCCGTCGAACGGCTGCTTGACGACATCGGGTCGCCCGCTGACACCGGCCGCGTGCTCGGCGACCGGCTCCGCCGCGGCGAGCGGATCCCCGGGTTCGGGCACAGCGTCTACCAGGTCGACCGCCGCGGCAGCTACCTGCTCGGCCGACTCAGGGAAGTCCGGCCGGAACACCGGCTGCTGGCGATCGCCGACGAGATGCTGGCGGTCATGGGCCGCCGCCGACTGCCGGCGGCCAATATCGATCTGGCCGTCGCGGTCCTCACCCGGATGGCCGACATGATCGACGGTGCCGCGGAAGCCATCTTCGTCACCGCGCGCACCGCCGGCTGGCTCGCGCACACCTTCGAGGAGTACGACCGCGGCCGTCTCCTGCGGGCCAGAGCCGTCTACACCGGCAATTAACCCGGGCTAGCCTGCCGGCCGCAGCGCTGCGCGTATCCGGCTGGCGAGCACTTCGTACGCGCTGACCTGCTCGGGTACCGCCTGGCTGACCATGACCGGCTTGCCCTCGTCGGCGTCGGCCGCGGCCCTGGCGCTGAACGGGACGCTCGCCAGCCGGGGCACCCGGGTCCAGATCGCCTCGTCGGCGGGCGCCGCGGTAAACAGCGGGGTGAGCTTGCCGCAGCTGGGGCAGACCTGGCCGACCATGTTCTCGACCCCGCCGAGCACAGTGGCGTTACCCCGTTCCAGCTCGCTGAGCAGCCGGTGCGCGTCGCGGTGGGCGACCAGCTGCGGTGTGACCACCAGCAGCGCGTACACCCGGTGCTGGCCGAGACCGAAGACGAACTGCTGGATATCGGCCGTGCCCGGCGGCAGGTCCACCACCAGGCAGTCCAGGTCGTCGTCCCAGCCGGTGCTGGCGATCAGCCGGTGGACGAGCAGCTGGGCCAGCGACGCGTGCAGCCCGAGCCCCTGGCTCTCACCGATGAGGAAGGCGGCCGAGGCGATCTGGATGCCGTGCCGCCTGGCCGCCTCGACGCTTGACCCGGCCGATCCGGGGCGCCCGAACAGGGTGACGTGGGTAGCGTCCTCGCGGCGGCGCAGCCCGAGCATGTGCGCGGCGTCCGGCCCGTACAGATCGGCGTCCACCAGGCCAACCCGGCTGCCAAGCGCGCTCAGCGCCAGCGCGGTGTTGACCGCGACCGTGGTCTTGCCGACGCCGCCCTTGCCGCTCGCCACCGCGACCACGGGTACATTCGCGGGATTCACGACAACGAGCGTATCCCGCCGGGTCACACGGTCGCCAAGGCGCGGGCAGCCCGCTCCAAAAGGGGAGAGACCCGTCCACCTTCACCCTGGGACTTGACAGCTAGGCGGCGATCGACGTCTCGCCGGACATAACGGCGGCCAGCTCCCGGTTGTACGCATTGGGGTCATCCCGCAGCCAGCGGGACCGTGAATCAGGGGAGCCGACATGGCCGAGAATTACCGCAAAGACCCGGAGGCCGTCTCCCGGCTTAGCCCGGGGCAGTACCGGGTTACCCAGAAGAACGGCACCGAGCCGCCGTTCAGGAACGAGTACTGGGACAACAAGGAGCCCGGCATCTACGTCGACGTCGTATCCGGCGAGCCGCTGTTCGCCTCGGTGAGCAAGTTCGACAGCCACACCGGCTGGCCGAGCTTCACCGCTCCGATCGAGCCCGGCAACGTGGTCAAGCGCCGCGACTTCAGCATGCTGATACCCAGGACCGAGGTCCGCTCGGCCCACGGCGACAGCCACCTGGGCCACGTGTTCCACGACGGGCCCAGGGAAGCCGGCGGCCTGCGCTACTGCATCAACTCCGCCGCCCTCCGCTTCATCGCGGCCGGCGACCTCGAACGCGAAGGCTACGGCGCCTACCGCGGCCTCTTCGAACCGGATGACGGCACCGGCACCGCATCCTGACGGCCGGAAAGGCAATCCCCAGGGCAGCCGCGCCCGAGGGCCAGCTAGAGTCGGCTGTCCGCTACCGTTGCCTGCATAGACCGTCATCGGGAGGGCGCATGCCGTACGTCGTCGACTTCGAGAACGTGTCCGCCGTCGGCTTGGACTCGTCCCCGGTCGCGCAGGCGCTGGCCGGGCTACGCGCCAACGAGGCGCGCTACTACAAGAACAAGTACGGTCACGTCTTCACCGTGAGCCCCGCCAGCGAAGACCCGGAGACGCTCGACTATGTGAACCGGGTCCTCGCCGACGAACGCGGAATCGTCATCTCCGCCCGCCCCCTCGAGGTGACCTCTTTCGAGGTGGACGGTTTCCGTATGGCCTACGTGTTTTACGAGTCCGGCCTGTCGGTCAACGTGATGTACGGCATCACGGACGAAAAGAAGCGCGCGGTCGGGTTCAAACTCTCAGAGGGCATGGAAGTTCCCGAGGAACTGGCCGCACGCTTTAAGTTCGCCCGCCAGAAGTCAAAACTGGCCGGAGTGATCCGCGGTTCCTTCTTCGTCATCAAGGGCGAATACTGAACCCGCATCCGCAGGCCAAGGGGAGCGGTCACCCAGGAGAGGCGGGCCGTGACCCGAGGTTCGGGGGGGCCGGCGGCGGCTTACCTATCGTTGGCCGGCGGCTTGTCCAGCCGGGCGCGGGCCAGGTAGTGCCGCCATACCGGGTCGTCGTTCATCCCCGGCCCCAGGTCGGGCAGCTCGGCGAAGTCCGCCTCCGGTATCGCGGTAAGCGGCTTACCGGTCGCGGCGACCATGAGCGTGAGCTGGGCCAGGTTGTTGATTGATATCGCGCGGGTCACGGCCTGCGCCACCGTCGAGCCGACCACTACCAGGCCGTGACCGGCGAGCAGGCATGCTGGCGCCTCTCCCATGACGACCAGCATCTTTGACGCCACATCGGCGTTGCGGATGAGCACCGACCGATCGAAGACCGGTATGCCGTCGTGCGCCATCCGGGCGGCGGGGATGTCGTAGGCGCCGATGATCGGCAGCAACGGCAGCCCCGCGATGGTGCAGGCGACCACGGCGGGCGGATGCGCGTGCACTACGGCGCCTACGCCGGGGCGGCGTCGGAGGGTTTCGCCGTGCAGCGGCGCCTCGACCGGGATCCGGTGTGTCCCGATCCGCCCTTCCACCGCATCCAGCGGCACCAGCTTGACGTCGTCGGCGGTGGCAAACTGCAGGCCTCGGTCATCCGGACCGCGGGTACGCAGCAGCATGCCATCGCCTGCGCGGGCGCTTATGTGGCCCAAGGTCGCGGTCACCAGGCCCTCGCGGGCAAGGATGCGGCATCCGTCGGCGATTGCCCGCCGCTGCGTTTCCAGGTCGTCGGCCGAGTCCATGTGCCGCCTCCTTCAGGTAACCGGCGCTACCGGGTGATTATGTGCTCAGCTGGGCGTCCAGGAAGACCAGCGTGCGCTGCCACGCATCGGCCGCGGCCGATGGCACGTAGGCGGACCGTTCGTCGCAGTTGAACCCGTGGCCTGCCTCTGGGTAGCTGATGAGTTCGGTCTTGGCCGACGACTCGGCCACCGCGGACCGCAGTGCGGCGATATCCTCCGGCGGGATGGTCGGGTCTTGTCCGCCGAACAGGCCGAGCCACGGGCAGCGGATCGCCGGAGCGACGTCTTTCAACGGCGGCATTCCGAACCGTCCGGCGCTGACTCCCCCTCCGTAGAAGGTCACGGCGGCCCCGACCTCGAACACCGTTGACGCGTAGAGCGCCACGCTGCCGCCCAGGCAGAACCCCAGGATCGCGACCTGCCTGGGCCGGCAGCCGGCCTCGCTCAGGTACCCGATCGAGCTGGCGATGTCCGCCTGAAGCTCGCCGATGTCCAGCCTCTCCATGAGGGGCCGCGCCAGGTCCATCCGGGAGTAGTCGATGACCGGCGCGCCGTCACGGTGATAGAGCGCGGGCGCGATGGCGGCATAGCCGGCGCAAGCCAAGCGTTCGCAGATGGAGCGGATGTGGGTCGTGATACCGAACGCCTCTTGCAGCACCACCACGCCCGCTCGGACGCTCGCGGGGCTAGCCGCAACGGCCGGGACCGGTGCGGCCACGGGACCGACGATCAGGTCAACGGCGGACATAAAATTTCCCCCTTCGCACCCGGGAAGTCCAGCTCGATGTCGTGCGGGTGGGGTTCCCCGGCGGCGCAGCAGTCCACCGAGAGCAGACGCGAGCAGCTCGGGCAGCAATAGCTGCGCAATTCGAGACCTTGGTTAAGCCGGATGCCGATGTCTTCGAACCCGTCGGAGGTGACGTGGACGCCCGCGTAGTCGCGCCAGTTCTCCCGGGTCAGGGCGAGGACGGCACCGCAGCCGCACCTGATGAAGTAGGCGCCTGCCTCATCGCGCGCGTACTCCAAGACGTCACCGAGCGGCGCCACCCGCGCTAGCTGGCCGACGGGCGCACGAGTCCCTTCCCGCTCCACGGCCCAGCTCCGCCGCCAGGCGCGGATCTCAGCCCGCCGTGCCTCCGTCGCCTCCGCGTCGATCCTCCCGTCGCGGGTCAGGGCGCCGTAGACGCGCTCGGCGGACACGGCGGAGACGGCACCGCTTTCCAGGTCGCGCTGTAGCTCGGCGGCCGGGCGCTCAATCGGGTCACCCCAGCCGGCACCCGCCGTGCCCCGCCAGACCAGCACGTCATCCTCGGCGAGCGGCCGGACCCGCGGCGCGGCCGGATCCAGCACGGCCCGGCCAAGGAGCTGGTCCTCGGCGGGAACCCGGCCGCCCGACATCAGCTCGCGCACGTTCGAATTGTTGATGAGGTAGGTGGTGGTCTCCGGCCCGGGGTGTCCGCCGAACATGCCCGCCGAGTCGGGCACGTCCCAGGCGCCGGCCACCGGGCCGACCGATGGCCGCCCCTTGTGCCGCACCATCACGGCTCCCAGGCTCAGCCCGCCGCGGCTGCGCCCGGCCCCGGCCGGGCTTTCCGCGAGGCCGCGGCTGAGGTACATGATGGGAAAGTCGAGCTCCAGTGCCTCGATATTCGAGATCCGCACTCGCTCGATATTGTGATGCCCCTGCACGTTGACGCCGTCGTGGGTGGCGTACGCACCGGCACCGGAAGCGAGCACGTCGTAGGTGCGGCCGGTGAAGCGCTCGCCGTGCTGGTTCACTCCGAAGAAGTTCAGTGCGCTCGGCGGCCGGCCGGAGACGCCTGGGCTTCCCCCGCATAGGTATCCGAGCAGGCAAGCAGCTTCGACAGCGCCGTCAGGGTCGCGATCTCGACTTCCCACACGGCGCCGGAGATGTTCCCGCTGACAGCGGCCGGCCGGCTGGCGTTGCAGATACGCCCCTCCGGGCACACCACGTCGACGGGCTTGTACAGTCCCTCGTTCCACGGGATGTCGTAGGCGACGGTGGGCAGCAGCGCGGCCGACAGGCCGGCCATCAGCCCGCCCCAGGTGCAGTTGGTCGCGTCGGGCACCTGGGCCGAGGACCCGGAGTAGTCGAAGGTCAGCCGGTCCCCTTCCTTGCGCATTTCCAGCGCCACCACCGGGATCTCCCCGGTCCCGGGGTTGTAGTCGAGGCGTCCCACAGCACGGATCGTCCCGTCAGGAAGCTGCCGTAGCCGGCGCCGGATGTGCTCCTCCGAGAGTTCGATCAGTCGGCTCATCACCGCCATCAGCGTCGCGGCACCGTACTGGGAGATCAGTTTGTCAAGGCCGTCGCTGGCCGCATGGTTGGCGGCCATCAGGCCCTTCAGGTCGAGCGCCATGGCTGCGGCTGCCCGCGTCTGGGACAGGATCAGGTTCCAGATGTCCTGGCGCACGACCCCGCCCTCGACCAGCTTGACCGGCGGCATCAGGAGGCCTTCCTGGTACGACTCCGTGGCGTCCAGGCCCATGCTGCCGACTCGCATGCCGCCGATGTCTGCCATGTGCATCATGGCGCCAGACCAGAAGATCAGCTTCCCGTCCGCGAAGTAGGGCGCGACCAGGCCCATGTCCGGGCCGTGGACGGCCCCCTTCCACGGATTGTTGACAACGAACATGTCACCGGGCTTGATCCCCGGGTTCTCCGCGCAGTCCGCGACGATGTGCCGCACCATCGAGGCCATCGACGAGGAGTGGAACAGGATCGTCCGGCCCATGGTCGCTACCGAGCCGTCGGCCAGGTAAAGCCCCACGTTGTAGTCGGACATCTCCGTCACGTGCTTGGAACCGGAGATGCTGCACAGGCGCGCCGCTTGCTCGTCGGTGATACCGAGCAACCGGTGCCGGATCACTTCGAAGGTAACCGGGTCCGGTGCAGACTCCTGAGGTGGCGCGATGCCAGGCATTGTCGTGTCCTCCAGTTCGCTTGGTTTAGCCAGTGCCTAGCCGCACACCGCGGATCCGCTCGGGATCCTTCTGCCCTGAAGGGCTCGGCGGGCGAAGCTTAGATCCCACATCGTCAGCGGGTTGAACGACGCGAGCTCGGGCGACTGCCCGAGGCGCATGCGGTGCGCGGTGGCGATGCCCGCAGCCGTCGGGATCGGCGCCGGCGCGAGCTCGGCCCGGATGATTTCCTCGATCCGGGTCAGTTCGCCCTCGTCCGCGGCGGCGGGAAAGTGCTCGCTCAGCTTGTCCACGCACTCGTCCCTCATCGTCTCGCGGACGACCGCCGCGCCCGCCGCGAACAAGGCGGACGCGTCGAATGCGGCGTCGATCAGCGCCTGGATCGGCTCCTGCTTAGCCACCGCGAGATGCTCGGTGGTGGTCAGCGTGACGTGTCCGCCGTCGAACGAGTAGCGCTGGTAGGGCAGTTCGACCAGGCCGGCCGCCGCTGCCGCCGGTGCGTACAGCGGGGTCATGAAGCAGGACTGGCAGCTGCCGTCGGCCACCTTTTTCCAGTGCCCCCATCGGCCCGTCTCCGACTCGGGGAACAGGACGGTCTCGACCTCTGCGTCCAGCCCGGTATCGGTGAGCCACAAGCTGGGAAAGAGCGTCTGCGGCCCGACGCCCCGCACGGCCATCCGGGTGCCGGCGAGATCGCTGACCCTGGTAATGGACGGGTGCACGTACAGCTTCTCCGTCCAGGAGTTTGACGCGGAGGTGAGGGTCACGAACGGCACCCCCCTGGCCCGGTACGTCTGCAGGCCCCAGTAGTTCTCCGCGATGAGGTCGATCTCCTCGCGTTCCAGGAGATCGCCCCATTCCTCGCCCGTCCTGGTCAGTTTGGGGCCGAAGGCCCAGCGGGCCAGGTCGAGTTCGACGCCCCGCTGGCGCGCGCAGCGCCGCATGAGGGCCAGGTACGGGAAGCGGTCCGGGTCGCGGTAAAGGACGCGCAGTGCGTTGCTCATCATGACCTCACGAATCCGGTGACGAGGCGGGCAAACTCGGTCGGGTGCTCGTAGACGACGAAGTGACCGGTGCCGCCCCACACGTGGGCCCGGACATCGGGGATAAGGATGAGGCCGTCGAGGACTCCCGCGACCGGGACCATGTTGTCGAGGGCACCCCAGACGATCAAGACCGGCGCGGCCAGGCCCGGAAGCTCCGCGCGGAGGTCGCTGTTTGCCTGCATCGGGAACTCGCGCCTGCTCTCCAGGTGTCCCGGGACCATGGCGGCGTCGAACCGCGCCTGGACGAACTCCTGCGTGCGGAGCCGGTCGTCGGGCACGAACATCTCGCACATGCGCCGCATGTTCTCGATGCTCGGTTCCCTCGCGAAGGCCGGCAGGGTGAGCAGGCCGGGGGCCTGCCCGGTCTCTGGCACCGGGCTGTAGGCCTGGATGATGACCTTCTCGGTGCGCTCCGGGTAGGCCAGGCCAAAGCGGAGCGCGGCCGCGCTGAAGGCCGAAGAGCCGTATACCGACGCCCGGGGCACGCCGAGTTCATCGAGGAAGTCGCGCTTCAGCCGCGCGATGAACACATCGACGGGAACACCCCCGCGGCTCACGTACTTCTGCGAGCCGCCGAAGCCGGGCAGGTCCATGAGGATGACGCGGAAGTCCTTGGCCAGATCGGCCAGGCTGTACTTCGTGTTGTCCCAGGCATTGGCCCCGGGTCCGCCACCGTGCGTGCACAGCAGGACCGGGCCGCTTCCCGCCTCGTAGTAGTTGATCTCGATGCCGCCGACCGTCACCTTGCGGTTGGCGGCCTCTCTGGTCAGCTCGCCGGCGGCGATCATGCCGGCACCTTCCAGTACCCGACCGCCATGTCCATAACGCCCCGGTAGAACGGCTCGTTCAGCAGCCAGCTCGGCCGTATATCCCCCAGGAGGCCGAGCAGCGCGATCCACTGCCGCAGCTCGACCTCTCCGTTGTCGAGCAGGTCCTTGGAGGTCAGTGAGGCGAAGTTGCCGATCTGGCCGGTGCGCATCCAGTCAAGGATCCGGTTGTCGAAATCCATGTTGATGAAGCCGAAGTCCTTCTCGCCGTCGTACTCCTTGTAGGGATAGCCCGCGCTGAAGTGCGAGAGGCCGCCGGAGCCGTAGGCGATGATCCGCTTGTCCGAGCCGTCCGCGTCCAGGCTGGCCCGCAGGGCGCGGCCGAATTCAAGGCAGCGGGCGGGCGGCGGAGCCGGGGACTGGACCGCGTTCACGAATACGAGCAGCACCGGGATGGCCGGGCGCAGGAAGGAGAGGATCTGCGCGTGGGCGTGCGCCACCAGCCGGTCGCCGTCGAGCGCGGTGGTTTCCACGACGTCGAATCCCCGCTCGATCAGGCCGGCCAGCAGCTGCCGGGCCAGGCCGCGGTCCGATTCGTACGCGCCGATGCCGCCGCGCTCGGTGTCCTCGGAGATGAACCGCTCACCGGTGTAGATCGCGAACTGCGGCACGCTGGCCACGAAGTGCTCGTGCTGGTCATCGCCGATAAGCAGCAGCACGTCCGGCCTCTCGGCGGCCAGCAGTTCCGCCAGCCGCGCGAAGCCGTCGCGCAGCTTCTCGTAGCGCCGCTCGTCGTCTTGGAGGTTGGCGGCTTCCAGCTCCTCCGGGATCTTCGGCAGGCGCCCGAAGCGCTTACGGTAGCGCTCGTAACTGACCTCGCGCCGAGCATCCCACTGGGCGGGCTCGTAGAAGGTATAGGCATGGGACGATGCCATTCCGGCGACCAGGATGCTCACGGCAGCCACTCCTTTTCCGTTTGACGGGCGCCGGCCGGCGCGACCGGGCGGGTGGCCGCGGATGTGGCCAGGCACTGGATGACGACGTTGCCGTCCGCGTCGGCGGTGGCCTGCTGGCCGGGAGCCACGACGGCGGTCGTGCCGAAGTACTCCAGGATCGCGGGTCCCGCCACGGTGGAACCGGCGGGCAGGGCCTCACCTTGATAGACCCGGGTGAGCTGCGGCCTGCCGTCGAAGGCGACCTCGCGCTCGCCGAGCCGGGCGTCGGCGACCTGCCCGGGAGCGGTGCGGGCAGATGGCGACTCGTCCGACAGGGGCGACGGTATCCGGCCTTCCACCCGGAACGTGTTGATCTCGATACCTCCTTCGGGCAGGCTGGTCCCCTCGCCGTAGATCCGCTCGTACCGGCGGTGGAACTCGTGGGCGAGGGCGTCGAATCCTTCGGGAGTGACCAGGCCGGCCGGGACGGCGATGGGCAGCTCGTGCACCTGGCGCCGGTAGCGGAAGTACAGCAGCCGGTTGGTGCTGACGGCGGGGTCGTCGCGAAGCTCCGCGCGGCACCGCCGTTCGAGTTCGTCAAACTGGGCGTTGACCCGCGCGAGGTCAATGTGCTCCGAGGGGTAACGGATCTGCGGCGGCGTACGCTGCGGGTCGCTAGCTTGCACTGACCGGTACTGGTCCGAGGAGACGGCACCGAAGGCCGAGTGCACGGTGGCCGTGTACGGGATCACGACGGTACTGATGCCGGCCTCGGGGGCGTAGGCGTAGGCGTGGGTCGGCCCCGCGCCGCCGTAGGCGAAGAGCGCGAAGCTGCGCGGATCGAATCCTTCCTGCACGGTCACGGTGCGGACGAGGTCGGCCATCTGGTTGTCGGCCACCTTGCGGATGCCGGCGGCCGCCTCAAGCACGGTCATGCCGAGCGGCTCGGCGACATGCTCCGCGATGGACTTCTCGGCCAGGTCGCGATGGAGCCTGATGGAACCGCCCAGGAAGTGGTCGGGATCGATCACCCCGAGAACCACGTCCGCGTCGGTCACCGTCGGCCGGCTTCGCCCTTGCCGTAGCACGCAGGCCCCGGGACCGCGCCGGCGCTCTCCGGGCCGACGACCAGGCGGCCGTCATGGTCGACCCGGGCGATGCTTCCTCCGCCAGCGCCGATGGCCGTGACCCGGATCTTCGGAACGGCCAGGTGATAACGTCCCTCGATGCTGCTGGTCACGGTGAGGGGCTCGCCGTCGACAATCAGGCCGACGTCGAAGCTGGTACCGCCCATGTCCGTCGTGATCACGTTGCCGTATCCGAGCTTCCTGGCCAGGGCGACCGAGGCGAGCACTCCGCCGGCCGGCCCCGATGTCAGCATCTCGACGGCCCGGCGGCCGGCCTGCACGGCATCCATCACGCCGCCGGCCGAGTCCATCACCGTGAAGCCGCCGCTGAACCCGCTCTCGCGCAGGCGCCGTTCGAGCAGTTCGACGTAGCGGCTGATGACTGGTCCGAGGTAGGAGTTTACGACCGCGGTCGCCGTCCGCTCGTACTCGCCGATCACCGGTGCCACGTCGCTCGAGGTCGTGACGAAGACGTCCGGCCACTCCTGCCTCAGGATCTGGGCGGCCGCGAGTTCGTGCTCGGGGTTGACGAACGACCAGAGGAAGCACACCGCCATCGACCTGACTCCCGCCGCGCGAAGGTCGTGGGCGGCGGCGCGAATGGCGTCGTGATCGAGCGGCACGATGACATCGCCGGCGAAATCCATTCGCTCGTCGATCTCGTAGATGTGCTCACGCGCGACAAGCGGCAGCGGGTTTCTGCGCCGGCTGTAGTGCCCGGAGGCGTTGCCTATTCCGGTCCAGGATCCCATGGCCCGCTGTATAAACAGCGTGTCAGCCGTTCCCCTGGTCGTGATAAGGCCGGTAAGCTCGCCCTTGCGCTCAATAAGCGCGTTCGTGGCAGCCGTTGTGCCGTGGGCAAAATAATCCACTGCCGCAGTGAATTCTGGCACCGACAGGCCGTATGCTTCGGCCGCTGCCTGGAATCCGTGGAGGACCCCGAGGCTTCGGTCTTCTGGTGTCGTCGGCAGCTTGAACAGCCGAACTTGCGACTGGTCGTCGATTACCACCATGTCGGTGAACGTTCCGCCGATGTCAGTGCCGACCGAGAATGAGCGCGGTGACATTCTCACCTCCATATCTCAGTGCCCGCTAGCGCAGTTGAGCTGCGATCATTTCTCCGGCTCCCGGCCGGGATCGCGCTAACGGCAGCCTATGAGCACGGGAAATAACTGTGCAATATGCCAGTCCACGGTACGGAACGCCTTTCCGGAAATCCTGGTCAGGCGGCGCACCACTGCTATACTCCGGCCGGCCAGTCGCAAATGATAAATGCGAGCTCGCCAAAGCCGATAAGTGGCTCCGCGTATTTTTACGCGCGATCAGAAGACCGGGAAAGCCGGGCAGGGTTCGTTCAGCCCGACGCGGCTGCTGATGTCCGCGCCGACGGCGACCCGTCGTGTTCTTGATGCTGCCGCGCCACGGCGTCGCGGAGCTGAAGCCCGATGTGCGACATCTTCTTGGCATTGCACCGCACGGAGGGCAGCACGACGGCGACGACTCCGATCGGACGTTCCCCGGCCATCACCGGCACCCCCACGCCAACGATGCCGACGCTGAACTCGTGCTGCTCGGTGGCGTAACCGCGAAGGCGGCAGGCCCGCACATCGGCGGCCAGCTTCAGCGGATCGGTGATGCTGCGCGGTGTCCGAGGGGGCAGGTTGAGCTGGGCAATGATCCGGGCGGCGGTATCAGGGGGCCAGCCGGACAGCGCGGCCTTCGTAATGCAGCCGCAGGACATGTGTGACTGGCGCCCGACGGGTGACACCACCGCGAGCGAGTGGGCCGCGTCGATCCGGTCCACCATGAGTACCGTCCGGTCTTTCCAGTCGACCTCGGCGCACAGCACCGTCTCGCCCGTCAGGTCTGACAGCTCCTGCGCGATCGGTTTCGCGATCTTGAGCAGCAACGAGGAGCTCGACGCGTAGCGCGCAACCTCCATGACACGCATGCCCAGGAGGTAGCTGCCGTCTTCGGCCTGCCGCAGGAAGCCGTAGTCGATCATGGTGGCCGCGATCCGGTGCACGCTCGCCTTCGGCAGGCAGGTCGCCTCGGCCAGCTCGTGCAGCGCGAGCCTGGGGTGCACGTCGCTGAACGCCATCAAGATATCGAAGGCACGTTCGACGGCACGCACCCCGTGCCGGTCACGGGTGTCGGTTTTGAGGTTCGATGTCGTCATATCTTGCTCATCTCGTGCACCCACGCCGCGTGGTCACTCCCGTTGCTGCTGATCATACGTTTAACACCGCCGTATGCCCCGGTCTCGGCCGCGGCGGGCGGCGGTCCTCACTCGGCCCCCCAGAGCTTCGGGAACATCGTCTTGTAGGTCGTCGGGCCGAACCATTCGCCCGACATCTCACCCGCCGAGGTGATGTTGCCGACCTGGCTGATGTTGGTGCGGTCGAACAGGCGGAGAGGGATCGGCACGAGGGTGGGCAACGGGAGCTTGAGTGCCATCCGCATGATCATGTCGGCATTGGCCCACGCCTGGTAGTTGTAGTCGGTCGCCACGTCAGCGTAGAGGAAGTTCTGCTGCTTGAGCATCTGAAGCCCGCCGAGCAGGCCGTCCGTGCTTACCCCCTTGAGCCGGCTGGCCGCGCCGGCCTGCTGCACCCCCTGCACCGTCGGCTGGAGGGCGGTGTCGAACTCCGACCACAAGTAGCTGATATCCGGGTTTTTCAGCAGGGCGCTGCTCGTCGATGACGGGATGAGGGCGAAGTTGGCGCTTGAGATCTTGTTCACGGTGACCGTGCACTGGGGGCAGCCCGACTTAAGCGTCGGGAACGCGTAGTCCTGGAGGAAGCTGACCGTGTCGGGCGAGTCGGTGAACTCCTGGGAGAGGATGTTCGCCTGCCCGCCGGAGTCGGCCGCGATCCAGTCCGCGGACACGTCCAGCATCTGGACGGCATTGCCCGGCATGTAGGCCAGCTGGTCGTTGTCCTGCTGCCCGCTGGGGCGCAGCTGGTTGACAATGAGCACGGGAATGCCCGCCGCCTTGAGCGCGTCGAAGGAGTTCGCGGCCAGGCCGTACGGGATGGCGTCGGCGATTACCCCGGCCGCGTGCTGCCCGAGTGCCTGGTTAAAGCAGGCCGCGGCCGTCGACGGGTTGGCCCCGCCGTCGCAGGCCTGGACCTTGACCCCCACCGTCTGCAGCGCGGCGGTCAGCGCCTGGCTGACAATCTGGAAGGACTCCGCCTGGAGCGAGATCGGCACGTAGTACACGGTCTTTCCCCGCAGGCTGGACGCGTTGAACGCCGGCCCGGGGGCGGGAAAGCTGGTTACCTCCTGCCGCGCGGCCGCGACGGCCTGGGCCGCAGCCGATGAGCCGCCGGACGCAGAGCCGCCGGACGCAGAGGCAGCGCCGGTCGGGGCGGCGGCGCTGCTGGCGCCGCCGCCAGCTGTGCTGGCGCTGCCGGTGCTCGACCCGCTGCTGGAGCAGGCGCTCGCGAGCAGCGCCCCGCTCGCGGCGCACGCGGTGAGGGCGAGGGAGAGAACGCGGCGGTGCCGCCGGGGCAAGCGGGCTCTACTCGGTGCATCGTTCATGAAACTCATTGGCAGGAACTCCTTTTCTACATTTCATTGACACCTGGATAACCAGGGATGCAGTTGATGAAGATGGGGGTGGGCGTCGGCCGAACGCGGGCCGGCCCGTCAGCCGGATCTAACCCCGGAGCGCCGGCTGAGGAGCGTCGAGATCGCGACCGCCGCCACGAGGACTCCGCCGTAGAACACGTCCGCCACCCAGCCGGCGCCGGTCAGCAACTGCAGGCCGAGCACGCCGGTGGACAGGAAGTAGACACCAATCCAGCTGCCCACTGGGTTGAATGCGCCGGGCTGGATGACGGCGGTACCGAGGAAGGTCGCCGCGAACGCGGGCAGGAGATATGTCGCCGAGACCGTCGGGTCGAAGCCGCCGACGGCGGCCGCGGTAAGTACCCCGCCGATGCCGCAGAAGACGCCCCCCATCACGAAGGCGCCGAAGCGCACGCGGTTCACCCGGATCCCGGCGAGGCGGCTGACCTCGTGGCTAGCTCCCACAAACCGGATGTGCGTGCCAAGGGGCGTGTAACCCAGGATGTAGGCGAAAAGGATGATCGCGGCGGCGCCGTACCAGAACGACGCGGGCAGCCCGCACCAGGAGTACAGGGAGATCTGCGCGAAGCCGGTGCTCAGCCCGCTGACCAGGGCCAGGTTCGATATCCAGAGCGCGATGCCGGTCAGGAACGTGCCCATGCCCAGGGTGACCACGATCGTGTTGATGCCGCCGTACACCACCAGGATTCCGTTCACCGCGCCAACCGTCGCCGATGCGAGCACCGCGACCAGGCTGGCGGCTCCCGGGTTCCAGTGATGGTTGACCGCCAGGACGGCGACCATGATGGCCGCCAGGCCAAGGTTGGACGCGATAGACAGGTCGACGAACTCACCCACGGTGATGGTGCAGAGCAGGGCCAGCACCAGGAACACGAGCGTTCCCTGCGAGTTGAAGATCGTCTGGAACGTCCCCACCCGCAGGAAATCTCTTGGCTCCGTCAGCGAGTAGACCAGGATCAGCAGCCCCCAGACACCGATAAGCGCGAATCGGTGCGCTGCCTGATTCAGCACCCCGGCCAGTCCGGGTGCGGCTGGCGCGCCTGCCGCCGGCCTGCTGCCCGGACCATGACCGACGGCTGCGGTTCCGGGCTCTGTCATTGCGACTCCCCTCCGGCCGGCTGGACCGGATCGCAGGTCATGGTCCCTTGTGCCACGCTGGTCGGGCCGCTCGCGATCGCGCTGCCGCCGCGCCCGCCGAAGGTCACCCGGACGATCGTGTCCTGGCTCAGGTCGCCTTCCAGCTCGGCCGCGATCATGCCGTCACGGACCACCAGCACCCGGTCGCACAAGAACGAGAGCTCCTGCGGGTCGCTCGCCGCGACAACGAGGCAGGTGCCGCCCGCCGCCAGCTGGCGAAGAGCCCGGACGATATCGTGACGAGCACCGACGTCGACGGCCTGGGTCGGCTCGTGGAGCAGCAGGAGCCGAGGCGCGCTCGCTACCCACTTGGCGAGCAGTACTTTCTGCTGGTTTCCGCCGCTCAGCGTTGAAATCGTCGCCCGCGGGTCTGGTGGCTTGATGCCAAGCCGCTCGATGAACTCGGTCACCTCGTCCCGCTGCCATTTCCGGCCGGTCCACCACTTCTTCCCGGTGGTGGCGACCCGCGGCACGGTGATGTTCTGGAACACGCTCAGCCCCGCCGCCAGCCCTTGCACCGCGCGGTCCTCGGGGATGAGCGCGATCCCGCCCTGCATGAGTTCACGCACGTCGCTGCGCGCAAGGTCCCATTTGCGGCCGTCGACAAGGAGCGTGCCGCGATTGCCTTGGCTGGCGCCGGCGAGTGCGTAGGGGATGTCTTCGTATCCGGACCCGGTGAGCCCGGTGACGCCGAGTATCTCGCCCTCGTGCACGTCGAGGTCGGCCGCGTGCATCGTCGGGGTGGTCAGCCCGCGGACCTGGACGGTCACCGCACGGCGGCGGGGCCGGCCGTCGCCGGCTTCCCGTGCGGCGGCGACCAGTGTCCGGCCCAGGACTACCCGGACCAGCTCCGTCTCGTCGAGGTCGGCCGTGCGGGCGCCGGCCAGTACGAGTCGCCCGTCTCGGACGACGCTCACCCGGTCGGACCGCTCAAGTACCTCTTCCATGCGGTGAGAGATCATCAGCACCGAAGCGCCCTCCCGGATCACGCCGCGGACCTGCTCGTAGAAACGATCAAGTGAGCAGCGCGTCAGCGCCCGCGTCGCCTCGTCGAAGACGATCAGGCCCCGGCCCGGCCGGTGATCCTGGAGCGCGCGGCCGATCGCGACGGTGGCCCGGTCTTCGGCGCTGAGATCGGCGACCAAGGCCGACGGGCTGATGCTGCTGCCAAGCCGTTCGAGTGTGGCGGCGGCCGCGGACCGCTCCTGCCGCCAGTTGACCCGCCGGGAGAACTTCGCCGCGCGGAAGCGCCCGACCCGCAGGTTCTCCGTGACCGTGCGCTCAGGCACGAGCCCCAGGCTCTGGTGGACCACGGAAAGCCCGTGACGGCGGCTTTCTACCGCCGAGATCGGGAGAGCGACGGCTTCCCCGTCGACGTACATCTCGCTGCCCGGATCCGGCGCGTGATAGCCGGTGAGTATCTTGACCAGCGTCGACTTACCTGAGCCGTTCTGGCCCACCAGGGCATGCAGTTCCCCCGGTGCCACCTCTAGGTCGACACCGGACAGGGCGTGGAAGGGACCAAAGCTCTTCGAAACGTTGCGCGTCGCAAGCCTCGGCTTGTATTGCCGGTCGATGACCTTAGGCACGAGGCATCTCCTAACGGGTTCACGACGGCGTCGCCCCCCACGT
This sequence comes from uncultured Actinomycetota bacterium, assembly GCA_963785645.1. Lineage (GTDB taxonomy): Bacteria > Actinomycetota > Actinomycetes > Streptosporangiales > Streptosporangiaceae > Trebonia. Next base: position 706,004 of record CAWAWG010000004.1, on the reverse strand, counting down.
GGCCTGCATGTTTCTGGGATTTCGAAGTGCGACCACAGTCGCTCTTTCGGCGCTCCCCGGCAAGCAATATCCGGCCCGACTGTTCCGCACCGCGGAACGGAGGGGGTTTTCACCGGACGATCCACCAGAAACAGGCCGGCATTCCGCAAGGCGGAACGCCGGCCGGCGCGGACCGTCAGCGAGATGGCGAGAATGGCGGGCGAGAAGTCTTCGAGTGCGAGGCGGGACGGATGACGGACACGGGAACGGCACCGGGCCACGAGCTGCGCGGCCGGGTCGCACTGATCACCGGCGGCGGCTCGGGGATCGGCCGCGCCTGCGCAGTGCGGCTGGCGCGGCACGGTGCCGCGGTAGCCGTCATCGACCTCGTTGAGTCAGCCGCGACGAACGTAGCTGCCCAGGCCGGACCGGGGGCCATTGCCGTAACGGCTGACCTCGCCGACGTCACCGCGGCCGAACGGGTGGTACCCGAGGTCGTCGCGCGCCTGGGACGCCTGGACATCGTGGTCAACAACGTCGGGATTTTCGCCGCCGCCGACCTCCAGGACACCACCTACGAGTTGTGGCATCGCCTCGTCAGCGTCAATCTCGGAGCCTCGCTCTTCTTCACCCGGTTTGCCGCCGAGCACATGATCAGGCAGGGCAGCGGCGGACGGATCGTGAACATCGGCTCGGCGGCGGGGCACCAGGGGGCGGGTAACCCCCTTTACGCCAGCACCAAGGCAGCGATCGGCGGGCTGACCAGAAGCAGCGCGGCGGAACTCGCCCGGTCCGGCATCAACGTGAACGCCGTGGCTCCGGGCCTGACCGTTACCGAGGCCAGCCTTCGGGAGCGGAGCAACCTCGAATTTCTTCAGCACATGGTTACCGGCGGCGCGGAACGGAACTTTTTCGGCCGGCTCTCCACACCTGACGATGTTGCCTCGGCCGTTGCCTACCTGTGCCTTCCCGAGAGCCGGCAGATAACCGGCCAGGTGATCCACGTCTCTGCTGGATCCATCGTCTGACCTGCCACGGGAGGCCGGACTCGCGCCCCGAGCAATCGGTGACGCGGCCGCAGTTGCCACCTCCCGTTCGGAAAAACTAAAAAGATTATCCCGAACGGAAACGGGATTCTCTGTTCGCTCGATTTCCGCTGACCAGTTGGTACGCGACGAATATTCAGGACGGATGCCAGGGAGCACCAAAGCCCCTAACAGAGGGCTGCCGATGAAGGGCAGTCACTCGTCTCTGTTAGGGGCTTTCGCGGAGTCAGACCTTCTTGAGTTGCTTCTTCACCGCGCGCTCGCCGAGGCGAAGGGCCGTCTTGGCGATGACAGCCGACTTCACGGTCTTGCGGAGGATAGGACGTCGTTTCATGATGCTGGTTCCTCTCTGGTAGGTCGTGCTATCGGTTATGGCTGGCCGGGCGGCAGCCCGGTCGCTAGACAGTCGCCAGGTCGGCGACCGCGGCATCGACCAGGTCCCGGGGGATCCTGGCGCCTTCGAGCAGCAGACCGCCGCTGCGGTCAAGCGCGTCGGCCAGGGGTGCCGCCCACAGGTCCTCGACCAGCAGCAGAGCCGCGGTCACGCCCGGGTCGAGTTCCGCGCCGACGAAGGTGATGTCGTCGGGCCCGATCAGCCCCCCGACCTCGGCGTCGATCTCCATGAAGGCGGACAGGTCCCCGAACTCGTCGAACTCGGCCGCGAGGACATCGCCGGAGGCGTCCTTGGTGACGACGACGGCGTCGAGGATGCGGATGACATTCTTGTCGACGAGGTTTGCCAGTTCGGCGGCTATTTCATCGCTCACGTTCCCGTCCGGGAATGCGAAGACGAGATACTCGACGGGTCCAGTGGACATGGCCAGTCTCCCTTTCAGGTTTCTGCGTACCGATCGGGACCGCCCCGATCTAGCGGTTCAGGCCGCCATTCCATCGCGCGGTCGGCGCAAGTAACAAGCGCCGTAAACTTTCCTCGCATAGGCCGGCGCTATACGGCACCCAGGTTCTCGCTCCCGGCGCTGCGGTTTCACCCCGACCTTGCGGTTGAACTGGCGCGATAGCCCCGGCCGATGCATGGATTGCACGTTCCGCTTGGCGGCGGCGGGGTCCGGTCACGATGCTTCAGGTTGTCGGGGCGATCGGCTAGCCGCGGGGCGGAGCATTCGGATGTCTGATATCGATCTAGAGCCCCCCGCGCCGCGGGGCATGCTGCTGCACGGCTGGAAGGGGATCGCGCAGGCGGTCGCCATGGTGCTCATCACCGTGGGCGCCGGGTTCGCGATCTACGCCGAGCGCTCAACCGTGCACAAGGGCCTCGCGGTGCTGCCGCACCTGCGGGTCGGCTGGCTGCTCGCCGGGATCGGCGCGGAATGCCTGTCCATGCTCGCCTTCGGCCAGCTCCAGCGGAGCCTGCTGCGCGCGGGCGGGGCCAGGCTCTCGCTCGCCTCGGTGCTGGCGACCGTCTACCGGGCGAACGCGATCGCCGTGGCCGTTCCCGTCGTCGGATCCGGCATCGCGACCGCCGCCCTCTACCGTGACTTCCGCCGCAGCGGAGCAGAAGCCGCGCAGGTCACCATGGCCTTGACCATGGGGGGCGTCTTGTCGAGCGTGGCGTTCGCCGTGGTGGTCACGGTCGGGGCGCTCGTGACCGGGAACCCCACCGCCGCGATCGCGGCCGTGGCGGTTGCCGTGGTCGGCGTGGCCGCGGCCATCCTGGCCGGGCTCGCGCTTCGCTACCCGACGATCCGTTCGTGGCTGGCAGCCCGGGTGACCGCGGTGCTCAGATTCAGCCACCGCGTCATCAAGCGGCCGCGCTCCGACCCCGGGCAGGCGGTCGAGGACGCGCTCACCAGGATCGGCGGGCTGCGCCTGGGGTGGCGCACGGTGGTCGTCGCCCTTGCCGCCGCCCTGGTCAACTGGCTCACCGACGTCGCCTGCCTGGTCTGTGCGCTCAAGGCCGCGGGAACCGGCGTCCCGTGGTCGGCCATCCTTATCGTCTGGACGGCCGGGGCGGGCGCCGCGAGCTTCAGCCCGTCGCCGGCCGGCATCGGGGTCGTGGACTTCGTGCTGATCGCCGCGCTGGCGGGAGCGGGGATTCCCGCTGCGTTCGCGGTTGCCACCGTGCTGCTCTACCGGATAGTCACGTTCAAGATCGTCATCACCCTCGCCACCCTCGCCTACTACCGCCTGCGCGCGCACCGGGTCCCGGCCCAGAGCTGACTACTGGCGGCGATAGGCACCGGCAATGCTGATGAAGACGGCCTCTGTTAGCCCAGCCGAGCCGGAGGCGCTGTACTGGTCCCATGAGCGCAGAGCGTGAGCGAGTTAACGGATTCGGACAGCTGGAACTCGGGCTGCGGCAGGCTAGCGACTGGTATCTGTGGGGTCCTTACGTAAGCGAGCGGCAGTGGGGAACCGTCCGCGAAGACTACAGCGCCGACGGCGACGCATGGAGCTATCTGCCGCACGATCACGCGCGTTCGCGCGCATACCGGTGGGGCGAGGACGGGCTGGCCGGGTTCTGCGACGTGGAACAGCGGCTGTGCCTGGGGCTGGCGCTGTGGAACGGCCGTGACCCGATCCTGAAGGAACGCCCGTTCGGTCTGGCCGGACCGGAGGGGAACCACGGCGAGGACGTGAAGGAATACTGGTGGTACCTGGACGCCGTGCCCAGCCACGTGTGGAACCGCTGGCGCTACCACTACCCGCAGGCGGCGTTCCCCTACGAGGACCTGGTCGCCGGAGAACGCCCGCCGCAACCGGCTTGAACCGGAGTACGAACTGCTGGACACCGGCGCGTTCGACGACGACCGGTACTGGATCACCGAGGTGTGGTACGCCAAGGATGGCCCGACGGACGTGCTGATGACCATCCGGGTGACGAACGCCGGCCCCGACCAGGACACCGTGCACGTGCTGCCGACCGCGTGGTTCCGCAACACGTGGTCCTGGGACGTCGACGCGCCCCGGCCCGCACTGGCCCTGACCGCGGACGGCCAGACCGTGGGCATCGACCACCCGTTCCTCGGCCAGCTCGAACTGCTGGCGGACGCGGGACCGGACGGCACCGCGCCGGTGCCGCTGTTCTGCGAGAACGAGACCAACGTGGAGCGGCTGTTCGGCGCGCCGTCGCCAACCCCGTACCCCAAGGACGGCATCAACGACCACGTGATCAGCGGCGCGGCGACCGTCAACCCCGCCCAGCAGGGCACTAAGTGCGCGTTCTGGTACAAACTGTCCATCGCGCCGGGGGAAACGGCCGAGCTTCGGCTAAGGCTGCGTCCGGCCGCGCGGTACCGGACACGGACGCCGCACCCGGCCGGCAAGCCGCGCTGGCCGACGACTTCGACCGCGTGGTCCGCCAGCGCCGGGCCGAGGCCGACGAGTTCTACGCCGAGCTGACACCCGCGGGCGCAAGCCCGGACGAGGCATTGGTGATGCGCCAGGCCTTCGCCGGGATGCTGTGGTGCAAGCAGTTCTACAACTACGATGTCGCCCGCTGGCTCGACGGTGACCCGACCCAGCCGCCGCCCCCGGCCGATCGCGAGGGCGCCCGCAACAAGCGGTGGCGCAACTTCGACGCCTTCGACATCATGTCCATGCCCGATAAGTGGGAGTACCCGTGGTTCGCCGCCTGGGACATGGGCTTCCACTGCGTGGCCCTGGCGCACCTTGACCCGGCATTCGCCAAATACCAGCTGATCCTGTTGTGCCGCGAGTGGTTCCAGCATCCCAACGGGGCGCTGCCCGCCTATGAGTGGGACTTCGGCGATGTGAACCCGCCGGTGCAGGCCTGGTCGGCACTCGAGGTGTTCGCCGTCGACGGCGCCCGCGACCTGGACTTCCTGAGCCGGGTCTTCGACAAGTTGCTGGTCAACTTCACCTGGTGGGTCAACCAGGAGGACGTCGACGGCAAGAACTTGTTCGAGGGCGGCTTCCTCGGCCTGGACAACATCGGCCCGATCGACCGCTCGCACCTGCCCGTCGGCGGCACCCTGGAGCAGTCCGACGCGACCGGCTGGATGGCCTTCTACGCCATCGCCATGGCCGCCATCGCGGTCGTGCTGCAAAACCAAGGACACCGGCCCGCCGTCGACCTGGCCCTGAAGTTCCTTGAGCACTCCGCCGAGATCACCGAGGCCATCGACGACCAAGGGCTGTGGGATGAGACGGACGGCCTGTACTACGACCGGCTGCTTACCTCGGACGGGACCGCCATACCGGTCAAGACCCACTCCATGGTCAGCATCATCCCGGTCCTGACCGCGGCGGTCATCGACGAGCCGCTGATCGCCGAGTCCTTGACCCTGGGCAAGAACTTCGCCGAGTTCCTCGAGCGGCGCGGTCTCGGGGACTCCGACCAGCTCCGCAAGCTGGGCCTGCTGCGCGGCGAACCCGGCAGCCGGCGGGTCCTGCTCAGCGTCGTCGGCACTGACCGCCTGGAGAAGATCCTGGCCAGGCTGTTCGACCCGGGCGAGTTCCTGTCCCCGTACGGTCTGCGGGCCCTGTCCGCCTACCACCGGGACCACCCGTACGAGCTCGACATCGAGGGCAGCAGCTTCAAGATCGACTACGAGCCGGCCGAGTCCACCACCGCGATGTTCGGCGGAAACTCCAACTGGCGCGGGCCGCTCTGGTTCCCGCTGAACTACCTGCTCGTCAACGCCCTGGAGCGCTACCACGCGTTCTTCGGCGACGACTTCCGCGTCGAGTACCCCGCCGGCTCCGGCCAGCGACTGCCGCTCGACGCCATCGCCAGGGACCTGCAGGACCGGCTCATCTCCCTGTTCGTAACCGGTCCCGACGGCCGACGGCCCTGCTTCGGCACGTCGCCCCGGCTACAGCAGGACCCGGAATGGAAAGACAACCTGGTCTTCAACGAGTACTTCCACGGCGACAACGGAGCCGGACTCGGTGCCTCGCACCAGACCGGCTGGACGGGCGTGATCGCCGACATCATCCGCCGCCGCCACGGCGCGGTCAGCTCCTCAGTCGACATCCTCCGCCAACCAAAGCAATAACCGCGACGACGAGCCCGTTCGGCCTTGCCCCAGGCAAGGCCGAACGGGCTCCCTAAACAATCCGTCGGCGCGCCCGCAGTCGCCACGTACACGTACTTTCGGCCGCCGGCAGCGGCATGACCCAGCGCGCCATCATGAGCGGGCACCACGTCGGCCGCCGCACCATCGCCCCGGCACTCGCATCCGCCAATTCACAGCATGCTCATCGTTGACTTATATCATGTTTTCCATAATATTAAGGGCATGGCCTTCACCACGATGACCGGGCAGGCATTCTTCGTGCTCACGGCGCTAGCCGGCGGGCCGCGGCACGGGTACGGCATCGTGGGTGAGGTGGATGAGCTGTCCCGGGGCCGGGTCCGGCTGAAGATCGGCAGCCTGTACGGGGTCCTTGACCGGCTCGCCGCCGACGGTCTGATCGAACCGGACCGGGAGGAAACCCGCGACGGCCGACTGCGCCGGTACTACCGGATCACCTCCGACGGCCGCCAGGCACTGGCCGAGGAGGCCGAACTGCGCGCCGCCACCGCCCGGGTCGCGCAGGCGAAGCTGGGCCTGCTCGGCGGGACTCTCTGATGAGCGGGGGACTGGAGCAGCGGTACCGGCGGGCGCTGCGGGTCCTGCCCTCCTACTACCGGGAACGGTGGGAAGAGGACATGGTCACCGCCTTCCTGGAGAGCTCGCTGACCGGCGACCCAGAGGAAGACGAGTTCATCACCGAGTACGGCAAGCCCAGTTTGCCGGAGATCGCCAGCGTCGCGGGCCTGGCCGCCCGGCTGTACCTGGGCGGCGCGGGCGCCCCACGCCGGTACTTCGCCTGGGGGCAGGCCACCCGGTGGGCGGTGCTCGTCGTGCTGCTGGAGCACGCGGTCCGGGCGCTCGCCGGATTCGTTTTCCTGGCCTGGGCGCACCGGCTGCTCGGCTGGCTGCCGCCACCGCCCGCGCGGGTGCTCACTACCCAGTCCGGCATCGGCATCTGGCCCACGGTCTGGTACGCCGTCGGCTACGCCTGGATCGTGGCCTACCTCGCGCTGGTCCTCGGGTACCGCCGCACCGCCCAGGTCATCGCCGTGCTGGCCATCGCACCGGACCTTATCTACATGGTGCAGTCCCAGTTCGGGATTGGCCAGGTGCCCCGCCTGGTGCCGTGGGCCATCGGGCCGTGGGCCATGTGGGTCCTGATCGACCTGGTTCCCGTCCTGGCCATGGCCGCCTTCCATCGCGACGCTCCGCCGGTCGAGCCCCGACCCTGGCTGTGGGCGCTGCCGGTCACCTTTCTCATGGTCGCCGTTCCGCTGCTCGCCGTCGAGTTCACCGGCCACGACGGCTGGGTGCCGGGCGCTCCCGGGCTGTTCTGCGTCCTGGTCGCCGTCGCCTGCCTGGTACACGCGCCGCGGGCCCGCTCCCGCGCGACCTCTGGCATATGGTCGCTGACCCTGATGGTGCTGGCCGCCGACATAGGTCTGCTGCGGATCTTCACACTCGGCATTTACCCGAACGATCCGCGCATGATCTGGATCGGCCTACTCGAACTAGCCGTGATGGTGGCCGCAGCGGCGGCGGTCGCCCCGGACGTGCGCGGGCCATTCAGGCGAGGGTCCGGGGAAGCCGCGGTCGCTGGGGATAGAGCGCGTCGGTTACAGGAACCGGTCTCGGCGAAGATACATCCTCGCCCGCCCCTGACGTGGTCTGCGGACCTGGCCGCAGCCGGCGAACCCGTCCCTGAACCGTTGTCGGAGCGCACCTACTCAGGCAGGTTCGTGGTGCGGGTCCCGGCCGAGGTCCACCGTCGCCTTGTCCGCGAAGCGGCCGAACAGCATGTGAGCCTCAACCGGCTTGTATTCGATCGGCTTGCCCCGCCTGACGGACTTTACGGAGCATCCGTTGCGCGAGAGGTGCCAAGTGAGCGGTCGGCGACGCGCGCCAAGTGCCTGTCAAAGGTGTTGCGGGCGTCGGGGGTGATCGTGGCAAGCGCGACCATCGCGGTGAGGACGACATCGCACAGTTCGGCTTGGACATCCTCCCATGTGTGCGTGACGCCCTTGCGGGGGTTCTGCCCCAGTGTCCCGATGACAGCCTGGGTGACCTCGCCGGCTTCCTCGGTGAGCTTCATTATCCGCAGCAACTTTTCGGTCTCCGGCGGCAGGATGCTACTCGTGTCCAGCCAGTTCACGATCTGCTCAACGGTGCCCCACGCATCATCCATGCCCGAAGAGGCTAGCGCAGGAGGCGGCGAGTCCCTGACATGAGACCCGACGGGCAGGGCTAGGCATGGCTGGCCTCGCTGGCGATGGTTGCCAAGAGGGTGAGGGCGTCGCGGGTGGCTGCGACGTCATGGGTGCGGATGTAGTCCGCGCCCTGCCATGCGGCGAAGATCTCCGCGGCGAGCATCGCCGGCCCGGACCGGGTGACGTCCTTGCCGGTGAGCGTGCGCAGGAAGGACTTGCGCGACGGTGACACCAGGACGGGCACGCCGAAGGCAGCCTTCAGTTCCCGGATCCCCGCCAGGGCCACCAGCGAGGGCCCGGGGGTGCTGCCCAGGAAGTAGCCAAGTCCAGGGTCGACGACGAGACGGTCTTTGCCGATGCCGGCCGCCTGCAGCGCGGCCAGCCGCCGGGCGAAGAACCCCAGGGTCCCGTCCCAGACCGCGGCCGGGCTGGTCACCATCCGGGTAGCGGGACCGGCCGCCTGCACGGCATGCATGACGATCAGCCGGCACTGCGACGCCGCCAGGACTGGGTACAGGCCCGGGTCAGCGAATCCGTGGATGTCGTTGAGACAGGCCGCGCCGGCGGATACGGCGAACCGGAGGGTTTCGGACCGGAACGAGTCCACCGAGACCGGGATCCCGTCCGCGGCGAGTTCTCTCAGGACGGGGGCGAGCCGCCGCTGTTCCTCGGTGGCGGAGACCGGTACGGAGTCCGGGTGGCTGGCGGCGGGGCCCAGCTCGATGATGTCGGCGCCTTCAGCTCTCAGCTTGCGGGCGTGCGCGACCGCGGCTACGGGGTTGAGGTAACGGCCTCCGTCGGAGAACGAGTCCGCAGTGATGTTGACGATCCCAACCACGCGGGGGTTTCCCGCCGGAAGCAGGGGACCAGGCGGGGCGGATCCGGGAAGTGGGCTGCTCATGCGCGTGCTCCTGCAGACGGCATCAGATGATCGCCCAGGCGCACGGCTACCCGGGCAGCAGCCCGGCCGGCCGCTCCCCGGTGGTACTCCACCCGAACGCCAGTCACGGCCTGGCTCCACCATACGACGCAGCCCTAGCCCGTCGCCACAGGCTGGATTTCAGTCACCTCCCTGAAGTTGCCTCGCCGACTGGTGCCAGGAAACAATCGAGGATGCACCGACCTGAGTAGCGCGCTGCAACCTATTGTCAGGGCTTGCGCCGTCGGCATCGGCCCCACCCGGCGTACGGCCCTGTATCCGGGTTCCGGGTCAGCCGTCCAGATTCAGTTCACTGGCCAGGTGTTCGAAGATCCGGCTACGAGCGGGCCACCATCCGGGCCGTGGCCTCGGCCGCGGGAGTGGACGCGGGCCTGGTCATGCACTACTTCGGGTCCAAGCAGGAGCTGTTCCGGCGAGTGATCGACGCCGCCTCCGTCCCCGAGATCGGCGGAACGCCCGGGCAGGCGGCCGAGCAGCTCCTCGCCTCGCTCGCCGACCGGCTGGCGAACGAGCCGGTCGCGTCGCTGACCCTGCTGCGCTCCATGCTGACCAACCCCGAGGCCGCCAGCGCCGCCAGCACCGCCATCGCCCGCTACCAGGCGCAAATCGCCCAGGCCATCCCCGGCGACGACGCGGACCTGCGAGCGCTAGCGGCCCCTCCCGACCACAGCGGGCCGCCTTAACTGAAACCCGCCGGGATCAGTGCGGCAGGCCCTCCGGACGCACCGTGGTCATGAGCTGGCATGCGGGCCTGTTGTACGACGATCCCCGGCCAGGATGTGCCCGGCCGGGGACCGCTTGTCGATAGAGCAGGTTAGAGCTTGCCGGCGGCGATGTCGGCCAGGGTGACCCGGGTGACCACGTAGGTGACGGTCGTGGCCGCCTTGCCAGGCGTCCCGCCAACCATCTGCAGCGGGATGCCGGTGTTGGCGTTGATGGTAAGCGCCTCCTGGTACTGGTTGGCGAGCCCCTCAACCTTGGCCTTGGGGTTTGCCTTGTCGATTCCCACGGACCCGAACTCGGCCGTGCCCGCGGTGAGCGTGAGCGTGGGCTGGCCGTCAACCGTGCCACGGATGACGGTGATGTCGGGCAGCACCGACAGCAGGCGCAGCACGCCCGCCCGCACCTGGGGGTTACCGGAACCCGCGATCAGCGCGTCCTCGCTGTTCTCCCAGACGTAGTTGTCGATCTGAAGGCCGCCGGCCGAGATCTTGCTGAGCTGTGCCTTGAGCCACGCGGGGACCGGGTCCGTGTTGCCGGCCCACGCCATCTTCAGCGCGGCGGTGTCCAGGTTGCCGGTCACCGCGTAGGTCGCGGCGGCGACCTCCTGTGTGAACAGGGCGCCGCCCTGTGTGTTGTCCTCCTTGACTTGGGCCGGCAGGCCGGCCTTGGTTCGGGAGAAGAAGTACTGGCCGTTATCGGCGTACAGGTCCCAGACCTTGATGGGTGCCTGGCCCGCCAGGGTCGTCTCCCGCTCCATCAGCGTGGCGTCGCCCGTCGGATTCGGCTCGGCGGCCACCTCGGCTGCCAGCTGCACCAGCGGCCGCTGGGTACCGGCCGAAGCGCTCGACGCGGCTGACGCGGCGGTGCTGGCCGGATGGGTGCCGCCGGCCTGAACCGACCGGGCCTGGCGCGGACGGACCGGCGCTGGCCACGGCGACGGCTGCCACCGCCGCGACCGCCACGACGCCGGCTCCGATGCCGCCGCGGGCGATCCGGTCGCGCCGGCGAGCGCGGTGCGCGCGCTGCTCGATGGCCGACAGGTCAGGGGTGAAGGGCTGTTCTGCTACCAGATCGCGGAAGGCCGCGCCCAGGTACTGTTCGGTCGGGGAATTCATAGTGGCAACTCCTTGTAGTTCAAGCAGTCCACGAGCGTGTTCAGCGCCCGAGCGAGCTGGCTCTTCACGGTGCCCTCGCTGCACCGCATGACCGCAGCGGTTTCCCGCTCACTCATCCCCTCCAGGTATCGAAGGACGACGGTGGCCCGCTGCCGGGCCGGGAGGGTCAACAGGGCGCGCAACAGATCGGCGCGGTTGACAACCTCGTTAGAGACGTCGGGGATGGCGATCTCGGGGTGATCGGTGTGAGCCTGCACGGGCATGGCGCTGTAGCGCTGCCAGTGCCGCTTGAACTCGTTGATCAAGATGCGCTTGACGTAGGCGTTCTGGTTGTCGGCCCGCTGCACCCGCCCCCAGTGGCGGAAGGCCAGAACGAATGTCTCCTGCACCAGGTCGTCGGCCAGATGCCAGTCGCCGCACAGCAGATAGGCGGTGCGATGTAGCGAAGCCGCGCGGCTACCGACGAACTGCCGGTACTCCTCTTCGGGGCGACTCATAGCCGCCAGCTTTCGGTGGTCACACTTGCTTAGAGGCCGATTTGACCGAAAACGTTGGCAATAATTTCAGCCCGTGCTCAGCGGGTGCGGTGCGAGCCTTTAGGTCGGCCGACTCAATCTGCCGCGGTACTTCAGCACCTGGTCCGGCCAGGTGCAAGCCTGCGTGCAGGGCACGCCTAGCCGCAGCTGCGGCGTGTTCCCGGCCGTCGACCACGACCGGTCACGCACATGATGCCGGGCATCTGGGTCGTGCTCATCCCTGTGGCACCGTTCCCAGCCGCGATCTGTCCGGGTGAACTCCGGGCAGCGGAGCGCGCTGACCTCCGTGCCGTCCTTGGAGAACGCTATGGCTGTCAACGCGTCGTCTTTCATCTGCTTTGATCCTCTCCGCCGCTGCCGGCTGTGCGCCTGGCCCGGCGGCCCCGGCGTCGTAGCGGCAGCACCGGCAGCGGGATGCGTTCGCACGACCAGCCTACGCCCCGCAGGACGTGGTGCTCTCCCGCCCGGGGACGCGCAAAAAAGAAACCACCGCCCGTCCGGGCCAGTCAAAGCTAACCCGGATGGACGGTGGCGCTGCCCGTGATCAGGCTTAGAGCGCGCGAACGTGCTCTGCCTGCGGGCCCTTCTGGCCCTGCGTGATGTCGAACTCGACCCTCTGGTTCTCCTCCAGGCTGCGGTAGCCGTTGGACTCGATCGCCGAGAAGTGGACGAAGACGTCCTGGCCTCCATCGTCGACACTGATGAACCCGAAGCCCTTGTCCGAGTTGAACCACTTGACTGTTCCCTGCGCCACGCGCTTTTCTCCTTACCTACAACAAGGCCCCACACCGCGCGGAAGCCCGGCAGTAAATCCGCGAGCGCGTAATGAAGCACGTACACAGAAGCTGCGTTAAGTAGCCTACAGGAACCTCGGGGCCTATCAGTAACCGCAACCGAAGATCGCTTCTGCGCGTTTCTGGTGGGCAGAGCGGACGGCCTCCTGCCGCAGATCCGCAACACCATTGCCTGCTGGCGGTTCGGCACCTGGAGCGCCCGCTCAGCCTTCGCTGACTAGCAGCGCGGCCGCGGCCTGAAGGTCTTTGACGAGTCCGGCGTAGGCCTCGTCGTACTCAGCGCCCTTCGCCCGGATGACCGAGGACGGGTGCACGGTGGGCACCACGGTGAGATCGTCGCCGTCCGGCGTCCCCCGCCAGGCGAGCAGGCCGCCGCGGACACTGCCGATCCGGAACGAGGAGCCGAACAGCGCCTGGCCCGCCGTCGCCCCGAGGGTGACCACCACACGGGGGCTGAGCCGGGCAAGCTCGGCGTCGAGCCAGGGACGGCACGCCGTGACGTGCCGCATGTCCGGCTTGGCGTGTATGCGCCGCTTGCCGCCGTTCGGCGCGGGTTTCCAGCGGAAGTGCTTCACCGCATTGGTGACGTACGCGCCGTCGCGGTCGATGCCGGCGTCGCCGAGCGCCCGGTCGAGAAGCGCAGGCCGGTCCCACGAAGGGCTTGCCTTGCCTGTCTTCCATGTCGCCGGGCTGCTCGCCGATCAGGACGATCGCGGCGTCCGCCGGGCCTTCGCCGAAGACGGTCTGGCCCGCCTGCTCGTAGAGTTCGCAGCCCTGGCAGGCCAGCGCGGCGTGCGCCAGGGCCGCGAGGTCTCCCGTCGCGGGGACGAACGGGGCGGCGGTCGGATACCCCTGCCGGTCAGTCATGTGCGGTCTCCTGCTGCGTCCATGCGGGCGCGGACCGCCCGCGGTTTGTCGTGATGATCATTTGCCCGGGGTTTCTCCGGCCGGGGTCTCCGCGGCAAGCGCATGCAGCTTGTCGCGGTCTGCGGGCAGATCGTGGTCGCGGAGCACTTCGAAGAGGTTGACGTTAAACGTCCACACCCTGTCGCTGGCCGCGATCGCCGCGGTGACCTGACGCTGCGCCGCGGTCAGCGGCTCACCGTCGTAGCCCTCGTCAAAGGCGATATGCAGCAACGCGTCGGCCACGTTTATCGCGTTGACCGCGTCGACCTCCTCAAGCGGGCTCCCCGCCGCGCTGGCTTACCAGACCCTCCGCGATCACGCGGTCGCCGTCAAGGCCGCGCCACAGCTTCACCGGGACCTCATCACCGTCCTCGTCCAGCCAGGGCCCGGCCGAAGGCAACACCTCCGCGGTCCGGCTGCCATCGGGGGCGAACCACGACTCGGTGATCAGCGTGCCGGCCCGGGCGATGCGCTCGGTGCGCACCCGGCCGTCGTCGTAGTAGCCGCGTTCCGCCGTGGTGCCGTCTGCGAGGGTTTCTATCTCCTTGTGGAGCAGCCCAGGCTCGTCGTCGAACCGGCGCCGGAGCCGCCTTTTGGTCGTCCGGGGCAGGCACGAGGACCCACTCCTGGTCGCCGGGTTCCCAGACCGCCTCCGCCGACACCCCATCGGGCCGCTCCGTCACGACTCAACCTCCAACTGCCTCGCGCATGGACCATGGACATGAAATACGAAGGGGAAAGAACCGTTTGCGCGACGGAACTCCGCGTTATCCGGGCACAGTCACACCAGACAAAGGGACTATTATTGACACATATCTACATATGTCAGCATCGCGCGTAGCCGAGTATAGGGAACAGCACCGGCATCCCATGGGCGCACGCTCGGAATTGCCGCCGACCAGCGCCGACATGCCGGCGTAAGCGCTGCGCCGGGGCAGCAGCCAGGATCATTCCCAACCCAGGACCGCGAGGGCAGCAGGAGTTCGACCCAGCTGAACCTGAAGCGGCGCACGCCGCGCTGACGATGACAGCGCCGACCCGGGGACGGCGCACACGCGGATAGCGTGGTGGTCATATTTAGAGCGCGCGCTCGGGATATCGGCCGACGAATGGCTACCGCATAAACAACCGAGCCGGAGGGTCACCACAGTATCAATGCGGGTCACCCGAGTATCAACTAAGTAAAATACGACTCAGAAGATTGGGTCACTCCGTATATTCACACCGGCAGCGCCAGTCGCAGACGCATCGGCTCATTTCCCGCCCTCTCAGCATGTTAAATTGATGAACGCAGAACTACTAGCGATGTCGCCGCAGCGACAATAATCATAGAGCGGCCGTAAATCATGTCAGCTCCGGAGCAGTACGACAGGACGACCTGGGCCCCAGAAAGCCTACTAGCAGCGCTCTCCACCAGCGATCGGGACACGATTCTGGCACTTGGGCACATCCGCCAGTATCTCGCGGGCGAGGTATTTTTCAATCAGGGAGATCCGTCGACCTTCGTAATCATAATCATTGACGGGTACGTAAAGATCACCGCCGTGTCTGAGGCTGGCACCGAATCACTGTTGGCCATCCGCACTGCCGGGGACCTTGTCGGCGAACTCTCGGCTTTCGATGGCCGACCCCGCTCAGCCACGGCCCGTGCCGCCGACGGGGCGCTCGCACGGGTGATCATGAAACCTGAGCTCGACCGCCTACTCAAAGAGAATTTCGCCATCGCGCATGCCTTCAACCAAGCAGTCGGCGCCAAACTACGCGAGGCAACGCGCCGGCAGGTTGACTTTCGCCGGGGCACCAGGAGCCGCCTAGCCCAGGTGCTTGTCGACCTTTACCATGGCTCCGCCGGCAGCCGCCGCGACGGAAAGATGCCGATCCTCGTGACCCAGTCGGAGCTTGCGGGCCTGATCGGAGCCTCCGAGCCCGCCGTCCACAAGGCGCTCCGCGCACTGCGCGACGCGGAGATTATCGGTACCGGGTACGGACGCCTGACCATCGCGGACATAAGCAGGCTGCGGCGGATAGCCGCGGACTCAAGCGGCGAGGAGTGACCCTGGGTGCACCATCCCTGCCGTCACCGGATGAGACAAATCGGTCACCTGTACTAGAATCACCCAATTCCCCTTTATAAAGGGGATTACATATTTGTACAACGTCATTCATCTAGCCCTTCGCCATGCTGGCAGCCATGCCGACAGTGAGGGAGCAGCGATGACGGCGGAAGCGGCTGGATACGGCGTGCGCAGGATGTGCCTCGCCTTCGATCTGGAGCGATACAGCACCGGAAACGATACCGATCAGATCGAAAAACAACGCGCCATGATGATCATGGTGCGCGAGGCCTGCGAACGCGGAGCGCTGGAGAGAGCCCACTGGCTGAAGCAAGAACAGGGCGACGGTGAGCTCGCGGTACTTCCACCGGGCGTTGATGAGGTCCACGTGATCACCGCGCTCTGGCGAGAGTTCCGCGAGGGCCTGCATCGATACAACCGCCACGCCAACGCCGGGGCGCGGCTGCGGATGCGGGTCGCTGTGCATGAGGGCATGACCTACATCGGCGAGAACGGGTTTGCGGGCACCGCCATCAACACGGTCTGCCGCCTGCGGGACTGCCACGAGGCGAAGGACGCGCTGAGCGCTGCCGATGGCGACATGGTGCTGATCGCGTCCGACCGGATCTACCAGGACGTCATCCGCGGTCACGACGCCCTTGACCTGCCGGCATCCGCGTTCGTCGAGACCCCAGTCGACATACCCGACAAGGGCTTCAGGACCGTCGCGTACATCTTCAGTGGTGTCGCCGCACGACCCGGCCCGTCAGCCGGCGCGGCGCCCGCCGGTGACGTACCCCGCCACGACGGCGGCGCGCCGGGCGAGTCGGCCCCGGGCGCGCCGGCAGCCGGGTCGGTCGTCATCAGCGGTGCGAACGCGAAGATGCGTGATGTCGTCACGGGAACCGTTCACCATCACTACGAGGACCGGAGTTGAGCGACAGCGAGGGCGGCGGCGGGAGCGGAGGGCCTCCGGAGCAGCCCGGGACAAGCGGGCCCCGTGAAGATAACCCGGGGCAAGACGCCCCGGCGACCGGCAGCGGGGCGGATCCGTCGGCGGGGGCCGAATCCGCGCGCTGGGACGGCAACGGGGCGCGGGTGCCGCGGGTAAACGACGACGCTTCGGCCGCCCCGGTCGACGACGAGCCGGCGGACTCGCAGGAAGTGTGGCTCTCGCACGATGCGCAGCAGTCCAAGCTGCGGGCGACCATCCCCCAGGGCAGCTACATCCGCGACGTGGTGGCCGGCGGAGTCCATTACCACTACGCCCAGTCCCGGCAGGAACGGCAGGGGCCTGGCCGGGTCCCGGTGCGGGACCTGCTGCACGCGGGGTACGTGCATGTCAGGACCCCCTCGGACACAGACCTTCAGGAGGTGCTCAGCCGGGAGCGGGTGGCGTTCTCGCGCGGCGCAACGGGGACCGGCCGGAGTCAGTCGGCGACCGTCGTGCTCGACGGCCTCACCGGCCACGACCGCTGCGACGGCAAGGTCATCGTGCTTGACGCCGCGCCCGGGCTGGACGGCCTGGCCGAGCAACTGGAAGCGGGCTGCGGGCACCTGCTCGACGGCTCGGAGGTGCCCTGGGCCGAAACGGTCAGCCGGGCGCAACTCAACCAGTTCCGCGCGGCCCTCGGCTGGTCGGGGTTCCTCGTCATCCTGGTGGGAGCGGACGACGGCACGATGCTGGCCGGCGAGGCGGTCAACCACGTCGGCCCTGCTGGCACGGATCTGGGCAAGGTGGCGGCCTTTCACCTCGCCGTGCAGTTGCTCAGTGAGGACTCACAACCGGACCGGGAGAGGCTGACGCAGGCGCGCACGCGGGCCAGGGCGGTCATCGAGGAGGCCCGCCAGGCGGACGGCATGACCCGGGACTGGTACGAGGAACTCACGCACGCCAGCACGGCCAGGCCGGCCGAGGCCGTCCTGTTCGCGGGCGTTATCGGCGACTGGCAGCGGCGAAGGCAGCTTGATCCCAACGCCAAGGTGAAGGTGGCGGAGGCACGCGGACGGCACCGCTACGAGCAGGCGGCCAGGCTGCTGCGCCGTAATGACGCCGCCGATTCACCGTTGCGGCAGTCATACGCGCTGTCCGCCGCCGTGCTCGACGGGCTGGCGCTGAGCGAGGTGATCGACGGCGCCGCGAAACTCGCCGCGCTGCTCGCCGAGGTGGAGCATCCCGGTGAACCGGGGCAGCGCGAGGTGTTCGCACAGCCGCTGGTCCGCTGGCTGCGCCACGTGGAGATGACCGCGCCGAAGTCGAGGGCGGGTGACCAGGACGGCACCGTGATCAACATGCCGAGCAGGGAGCTGGCGCGGGCCGTGATCGAACTCGCCTGGCGCGAGTACGACGCTGCCCGCCTCCCCGTGCTCAGCTGGCTGATGGCCCTGGCCTCCGATCATCGGGACGACCGGGTCCGGATCCGTGCGGTGCAAGCGCTCGCGTACATCGCCGTGCACGACTACCCGTTCATCAAGCAGCACGTGCTGGATGTGTGGTCGTCAAAGGGCAGCCGCAACGTCGAGCAGCTGGCGGCCTCGTGGCTGCTCGAGGCGATCGTGATCGACGGCGCCGCCGCCGACAAGGTGACGAAGCTGCTACGAGACTGGTCACGCAAGGACCCGCTTAAGCGGGCGGTCGCAGTCCGCGCGTATGGCACGGCCATCGCGGCCACGGTCCCGGATGACGCCATACAGGGCGTCCGGATCTCCGCGGTGTTCTCCGTCGGGCTCGGCCGGTTGCCCGAGGCGGCGCTGTGCGAGATGTACCGGCTGGGCCTGACCAGGCGAGTGACCAAGGAACTGACCCAATGGGAGCAGGGCTTCCCGGTAATGCGGGAGCGAGCGGCTCTGGCTCTGGTGCGTATTTCGCAGTTCCGCAAGATCGCCGAAGGCAAGACAGACGGCCCGTGGGACCTGCTGTGGCTGCTGGCTCATGACCCGGACAAGGTCGGCGCGTCCATGGCCGAGCTGGCGAAGGTCTGGCTGCTGGCCTGCTCACAAGAGAACGACGCGCTCAGGAGCGCCGCCTGGGAGATGCTCGGCCGCTGGGCGGAGAGCTGCCGCCAGTATCCGAGTCTCGGCGCCACCTTCACCGCCCTGGCCGACGAGTTCGAGAAGGCAGCCGGCGGCGACGACCTCCGCGGCCGGCTGAGCGTGTACCGCCGGCGGTGGAACCACTACCTCAGCAAGGAGACAGAGCGATGAGTAACCGCTACCCAAGTCCTGAGTCCTGGGACAAGCCCAACCCGCCGTCCGAGCGGCGGCAAGCTTCGCCGAAGGGCTGGTGGACGCGCACGTGGCGGCGCTTCACGGGCCGGTTCCGCCGCACCTGGGTCGACGACCCGTTCCCGCCGCCGATCAAGATGCCGGCCCTGCTCGACGTGCACGAGCCGAGCGACCAGTTCGACTTTGAGACGCCCGCCCTCGGCGACGCCTTCAACTTCCGTGTCCGGGTCCGCTGCTCGTGGACCGTGCAGGCCACGGCCAAGGAAGAGGAGACGGAAAAGAAGATCGCCGAGGTCCGCGGGTTCATCGAGCAGAGCCGGGCCATCACGCGGGACCGCCTTGAGGAGCGAGTCCGGCCGATCGCCAGGACCTTCCCGCCCTACCGCGCCGCGGAGGCCGAGAAGGCACTGAACGAGACGATCTCCGAATGCCTCAACGACGGGGATGTCCGGGTCACGGTGCGGACCTGGGTCGACGTGAGCGACCCGGTCCGCGAGGACCTGCAGAAGGTCTGGCACGAGCGACTCCTTACGGAGAGTGCCAGCGAACTGGATTGCGACATGAAGATGGCACAGCTCAACCTGAGCGGCGACCTGAAGAAGGCGCACGTCGCGCAGCTCGGCGAACTGCAGGAGGAGTGGCGGAGGCTCCTGATCGCCGGCCTGGTGGGGATCGGCGCCGTGGACGAGGCCAACGCGACCTGGCTGGCGCCGTATGCGCTGGCACTCGCTGAAGATCCCAACAACGCGGCCAGCTACCTGAAGACCGCGCTGGATGGGCGCGTCGAGCACGCGGAGCAGCTGCTGGCAGACCTGGGCACGCTCGCCATCGACGAACGCATCGAGGCGATCGAGTTCGCCTTCCAGAGCCAGTCGGCGCTTCATCGCCTGCTGATGTACCTGGGCGTGCCCGTTCCCGGGGCGACCGTCGGCGACGCCAATGCCTAGGCCCATCACGCGGGCGAGCGGCGCCATGGCGACGGTCGCGCTCGCGCTCGCGCTCGCGTGCGTGTCCTGCACGACCACCCCGGTGGGCCCGCAGAGCCCGCAGTCGGCCTGTACCTGGGAGACCGCGCCGCCGACGGGACAGGAGCCGCCGGAAACGTCCGACACAGTCGTGCTCGTCGACATCACGGGATCGTTCTGGCCTAAGGCGGGCCAGCAGGCCTCCCTGCCCGACGACCCGACGGCGGTGGCGCTCAGCACGCTGCTGCAGCGGTTCGATACGGCCGGCACGAGGCTGGTGTCGCTCGGCACCTTCGACGGTTCCTCCGCCACGGTGGACTGGAAACTCGCCGGCGCGGCGCTGCCCGCCCCCACCGGGGACAGCGGCGAGACCGCGGCCGAGCAGCAAACAGCCCAGAACTGCCTGACCAGCACGGTGAAGTCCGCCCTCAGCGCGACCCCGCAGGCACCGGGCACCGACGTTATGGGCGCCCTGGCCGCGGCGGGACAGCAACTGCAAGACGCCCCGGCCTCCGCCCACAAGAACGTGGTGCTGATCACCGACGGCCTGTCGAACACGGGCTGCCTTAACCTGAGCGACGTCATCAGCAAGGGCGAATCCGCATCCGCCGTGCTGAGCTCCTGCCCTGAGCGGTCCGCGCTGACGCTGCTTCGCGGCGTGAGCCTGCAACTGGACGGCATCGGCTTCCAGGCGACGCAACCGCCGCTGGACACCGCGCAGCAGGCGTGGGTACAGAGCTACTGGACCGAGATGTGCGCCGCACTGCAGGTCGCGGCGCCGACGTCCTGCGTCGCGCCCTCTGGCCGGGACGCCGAGCAGGTCTCGCACGTCTCTCGCCTGTCCGACCCGGCCATCACCTTCCCGACCGTCTCCCGCCAGACCACCGTCGTCCCGGTCCCGGCTGACCTGCTGTTCGCCTTCAACTCGGCCACGCTCAGCGCCAGCGGCCAGGCTTACCTGGCCCTGCTGGCCGGGCAGGTCAAGGCGGCAGGCCGCGGCATCACCAAGGTCATCGGGCATACCGATGCGACGGGCGGCGCGTCATACAACCTCGGCTTGTCGCAACGGCGGGCGGCCGCGGTCAGCGCGTACCTGGCGGCCCACGGCTTCGCCAAGGTGACCGCGGTAGGCGTCGGCGAAGCGGACCCGGCTTGCACCCCCCAGTACACCCCGGCCAGGCGCCCCCATCCCGTCATGCATGTCGCAGGACCGGCGCGTGCAGATCATGCTCGGAGGCTGACATGGACGATGACAGAGTCGTCGACGCCGAGATCGTCGACGACGGTGACGATGGCGGTGGCGGCAATGGCGGCGGCGGCTCCGGACCCGCCCGGCTGCTCCCGGCCGACACGATTCTCGCACCGTGCCACCACGGCTGCACCTGCGGGCTGCACCAGCAAACCGTCTACGGTGACCGGGTCCCCCGACACGAGCCGACCGAACTCGACCATGGCGAGATGGGCCTGCTGGTGGAGGCACTCGGCGACGCGGCCCGCATGCTGAACGGCTTTCACGACCACTTCAGGAAACTCCGGGCAGCGACGGTGGAGTCTCAGGGCCAGGCCAAGCGGGCGCTGCGTGACCTGGCCGGGGCGCTGAACGGCGAGGCAGTGCGGCGGGCCTGTGCGGAGCGCGACCGGATCGACCGAGCGTACGAGGACCTCACGCCGGACGAGCGCCAGCCTGCGCCGCGCTGGCTTAAGGTCGTCGCGGGCATCGCGCTGGCGGGCATGGTGACCTTCGACGCTTACTTCTTCCAGCAGATCTTTCTGGACATCCTGAACCTGGGTCCGAACGACCCGTGGTGGAAACAGGACATCGGGCTGATCGCCGCGGTGGTCATGGCGATCGGCGTGATCGCAGCCGGCCGGATCCTGGCCGGGCCCGTCTGGCGGATGCGGCGCCGCTGGCGGCGCCCGGGTAGCCCGGACGAGCCCCCGCCGCACCGCGCCGTCCGCGCCGCCCGGGTGGTGGCGGTCGGCGCGGCGCCGGCGGCGATCTTCTTCGTGCTCGGCTGGTGGGCGTCGTTCCGCGGCCAAGTCGCCGTCTACGACCAGCTGGTGGCCCTGCACTACAACGTCGGGCCGGTGGTCCCCTCCTCCCTCGGCGTGATGCTGCTGCTGCTCAGCCTGGCCCTCACGGTCGTCGTGCTCGAGATCCTTGTCCACAACCCGTATCACGCCCAGCTGCAGCACTCCGAGCGGATGCTGGCCCGGGCCAGGCGCCAGGTAACCGGAAAGGCCGATGCCGCCGCGCACGCGGTGGAGGCGCACGAAATCGCCTGGCGCGACCTGCGCTCCGCTCGCGACGAGGTGATCTCGTTCGTCCACACCGAACTGGCCCGCCCGTGGCAGCAGGTCATCTTGCCGGCCCGGCTGCGGCACGGCCGCGCCGGACCGAAATCGGCCGCCGCGGAGTACGGGGTGAAGATCGAACTCGCTCCGGTCGGTACCAACGGCAACGGCGCCGTGGGCGTCGAGCAGGTGCAGATCAGCTACCGGATCTTCGAGGGCATGACCCAGCCCCAGCCGGGTCCCGGGCCGTTGGCCGAAGTGGTCAGAACGGTACTGGAACTCGATCCTGACGGCCTCAAGAAGGAACTCGCCCGCCTCGAGGGTCAACTGCACGCTCAGTTCGCCCTCCACCCGCAGGAAGCCGGACCAGCCAACGGCAACGGCACCGGGCGCGACGATACGACGAGCCACCAGGACCAGGAGGCAGGACGATGACATCTCCGGCTTCGACTCCCGTACCTCATAGCCGATGGCTCGTGCGGGAGAACGTCAACCGGCTTGCCGCGAGCCACGCCAAGGCCGCCGAGGCCATCTCCGCGCTGCAGACGGCCGCTGTTATACACGGCGACCGAGGCAGCACCGTTCGCACGTTCCGGCAGCGGATGGCGATGCGACGAGACTGGCCGCAAGTCATCTGGTTCTGGGTGGCGCTCTTGGGGACGACGTTGTTCCTTGGCTGGGTCTCTGCCCGTCTCGTCGCCCGTCTGGCACCGGTGCCCGTCTTCGCCGCTGTGCTTCCCGGCGTGCTTCTCGCCGTGGCAGCAGGAGGCGCCGCCCGGTTCGCGGCATACTCGGTCAAGCGCCGAGGTGACGTCGGCCCGGCCGGAATTGCGCTCTCCCTGATCCCCTTCACCGCCGCGTCCTGCGGGGTCGCCGCCTGGGTCTCGCTGTGGCTGGTCATGACCAGTGGCACCCCCACCTTGGCCGCTGTCGTCTTCGCCCTGTGCCTGACCCTGGCGGTCGCCGTCGCGCTAATGACATGCTCACATCTCGGCGGCCAGCCGACCGGCGGCACCCCGGCCGACGACGATACGGTGCCGCTAACGGACGCTGCCCCGGTCGTTCGCCGGCCGCCCCGCCGTCTCCGGGCGAGGCACAAGCGAGCACGGAGCAGGCTAGACGAGCATGCACGCCACTGGACGGCAGCCGCGCATCGGTACGCCGTGACAGTCCCAAGCACCGGCCATCCGGAGAATGTCCTGGCCAGCCTGCTATCTGACGATATGGAGCGGTTGCCGATGGACGGCCTCGACCCGTTCGACGCGATGATCCTATGCGGCCTGCGGGACTACCATCCAGCGGCGCTCGCCGCCGACCTGAGCGCCGCATCGGCCAAACTGGCGGCTGCCGTCAATAACTGAGCAGAAGCAGATTTACCAGGACTGCGGCAGCGATAGTCGCCGTTGCCAAGAAGAGTCCCTGCATTCCCCACCGAAGCAACCGGTACTTCTTGTTGGCGATCCAGCAGATATTCCTGAGCTGATCCGCCACCCGTTCAATGTTCGTTTCAGCTGATCGATTGAGCGCCGCTACCAGGCCGGCAGTTGTGGAGTAGGTTAGGACATCTCCGTAGTACACCACGATCGAGGGAGTTGCTGTATCGTTTTTCCGCTCGCGCGGGTAGATAGCCAAGGCGAGGCACCAGATACCGATGGCCGATTCGGCCATGCCGAGCCACCATGCCCACTGAATCGCCGCCTGGAGTTTGAGCGGGCTCCAGCTCCCGGCGATCAGTCCCGCGAGCAATGCACCGATCGCGACCCCGCTAGCCGCGAGCAGAATTGACGCCTTCGCATCGGCTCGGTCGATCTCCTCTCTAGCGTTGCTCAGCAGGGAAGTCGCGTACATAAGCGTTGCTTCATCAGACGAACGACCGTGAAGACCGACCGCGTTATCGACTTCCTTCATTACAAGGAAGCCAAGCTTCTTCGCAAACTTCGACCGAGTCATAAGTATATTATCCACTGTAATCAAGCCTTCACCAGCCGTGCGGGCGGGTCCACTCGGACACGTTTCTACCTGCTGGAAGGCGGTCGCCCGGTAATGGCTCGACCCGGCCTGGCCTGTCCCCGACCGCCCAGGCCGGTCCGAGGTCGCTGAGGTCATAGCCCTGGGGATAGCTTCGCAACCGCCGCGTGCGCTTGCGCCTCAGCGGCGGAAACAGCCCTAGGAGGGCGGCCCGGGACCGCAACGTGAGGTGCACGCCCGCGCGAACCAGTCCAGACGGTTCGGGCAGCCCGAGGACGTGCCGCAGTTCCCGGCCGAGGGCGGCGGAAACGTAACCGCGGGTCAGTGGCCGGACGGGCGGGGGGAGCCATGCTTCGAAGACTTCGATCAGGGATATCGCCAGGCGCCGGTTCGCGTCGCTGTATGAGTGATGTTCCAGCTCGTAGGCATCGAGGTAGCTGGCGAATTCGGCATAGGTCGGGGGAATCTGCCTGATGCCCATCAGGCGGCCCAGTTCCCGGTAGTAATTGGCGGCGGCGCGGATCTCGTTCTCCGTCAGGTCACGCCATCCGTACCGCCCGATCCACCGCACCGGCACGACGACAAATGTCGCGAGGACGTAGACGAGGTCGTCGTTGCTGATGTTGTAGGCGCGGTGGATCCAGTTCAGGCGCCTGATCGCTGTCCGTCCTCGCGGCGACGTAGGGCCGTCCCTGGCTATCTCGCGCAGCAGCGCGATCGTGTCATCGTAGCGTTTCTGGCCACGTTGGCTGAATTCGCCTGTCCGGTCGAGGATCTCGCTCATCCGGGGCACGGCGAAGGTGTGGAATATTGCCAATTCGAGGGCACGACGGACTTCCCAGCCAAAGGCAGTATCAAAAGTCAGGCGGGAAATAGTCAGCCAGTCACGGTCTGGGTCCAAGGGCTCAGCGGAAGCAGAGCTGGCGGACATAGGCCACCTTGCTACTATGGGCGATATGAGCTGGGCTTATGTGCGCGAGACGGCCTGGGTGTAGCGCGGATTGTCCTTGCTGTTCCAGGTGAGATGGCCGCCGAGCAGCAGCTCGAGAGCATCGAGATACCGCGTAGTCGTCATTGCGGCATTCCCGTCCAGGCCAAGCCGGTACGGGATGGCTGCGAGCTGTATCCGGTGGTGCGCGAAATCTGCCGACCGGTCACGGATCCACTCGTAGGCGTCGTCGATACCCTGCTGCAGGGGCCGCCCTTCGCTGCGTGCCATCACCGCGGCGAGGTTCAGGTCGTCGCCGGCGGCGACCTCCTTGGCGCACGAGCAGATGTCCTGGATGCCGAGCCACGCGTCCGCGAACGCGTTGAGCATCAGCTCCCAGGCCGTCGACTTCTGCACCGGCTCCGCGATGACCACCTGCTCGGCCATCTCAACGAGATCGGCGTACGTGTAAGCGGCGGAGCTGATACGGCGCAAGTCAACGTACGACGGGACGTCGAGGACCGCCCCTGAGGCCCGCTGCTGGGCTTCGGAAACCTTGGACCATAGGTGGTCTTCCGCATGGCGCATGAACCGGGTGAGCCACTGCTGGCTGGGCGCCGCCGCCTTGAACCGGCGGCCGAGATCGGCGACGGCCGCGTTGATCCCCGCGAGTTGCGGAAAACTGAATGCGAGACCGTCTTCCTGGCCGCGGAATGAGCGGATGACATCGTCGATGGCCGCCTGGGCGAGTTCCGGCCTGGCGCCCAGTTCCGGTCCGTCGTCGAACTCGTCGTCTATGACGATCAGGAAAACCGTCCAGTCGCAGACCAGGTTCGCCGCGCTCATCGGTGCGGACGGCACCAGCCGGGGACCCGCGTGCATGATGCCGTTCCGGCGCAGGCGCTGGACGGCCTGCTCGTCACGGACAAGTCCAATCGCTTGGGCCCACCCGCACGTGTGGTCGATCACGGAATCCGTGATGGGGCTGATTTCGCTGGGGAATGGCAGCTCAAACTTTGGCAATTCGATCGCCAACTTCGGCAACCTCGACAGCTCAGGGCTCTGCTCCACCATCACGCTCTCTCTGGGGCACGGACCACTCTGATGCCGGTAACTCTTCTGCGGCAACACGATTTAAACCCGGAAACGCTGGACAGGCCAGAGGGCAGAGCGTGAGAAATCACACTTCAGTTATTAATTCTTCCTTAAGCAGTTTCTCTCCAGGCACGGCATTCCCGTCAGCCTCAGCAATCATTACTGCTTTCCCGGAGGATGACAGAGTTTTCGGCCGAATAAAACGGAGTCTTCAATTTGTTCACCGGCCCGCCTTTCCGCTGCCTCACCGGTACGGAGGTAAATCTGAATATTTCTCCGAGTCAACCCTGCGTAATTTCAAAACTAATTTTGATCATGACCCGGAAACCGGGGCGGGGCGCGGGGTGAAGAGGACCGGGAGGACGGCCGGGCAGCGGGTCCACGGGGAGGGCCGGCGGGCGAGTTCCTCGGCCGGGACCGCCAGCCGGATGCCGGGAAGCAGGCTCAGCACGGTGTCGACGGCGGCCCGGGTGATGATGCGGGCGGGGATCTGCGCCGGGCAGGCATGCGGCCCGGTGCTCCAGGCCAGGTGGGACCGGTTGCCCAACTCGGTCCACGGGTCATCGACGTGTACGCGCGGGTCGTTGTTGGCCGCCATGAGACCGAGGATGAACGCGTCGCCCCGCTGGACCGCCCGGCCGGCCAGTTCGGTATCACGCAGTGCGTAGCGGGCGGGCATGTTGGCCATTGGCGGGTCCCGCCACAGCACCTCGTCAAGTGCTTCATCCACGCCGGGGCGCCAGCCGCCGAGCCGGCCGAGGAACCGGGGGTCGGTCAGCATCAGGCGCAGCGCCTGGGCGATCCACGTCGTCGTCGTCTCGTATCCGGCGGAGATCATCAGCACCATCGACTGCGCGACCTCGCCGTCGTCATGCAGGTTCGGGTGGCTGAGGAAAAGCGTGGTGAGGTCGTCGGCCGGGGCTTGCTTGTGCGACTGCATGACGCCGCCGATGATCTCTTCGAACGTCTGGTTCCCGGCCTGGGAATCCTCACCCGAGCCGAACAGGGCGATGAGCGCCCGCTGCAGTTCGCGGCCACGGGCGACGTCCAGCCCGAACAGGCTCGCGACGGCGAGCATCGGGATGACCGCCGCGTACTCGCTTACCAGGTCGGCCTGGCCGCGGGCGGCGAAGCCGGCGATCAAGTCGGCGCACATCTGGCTCACCGAGCGGCGCATCCGGCGCTGATCGAGATGGGCGATCCCGTCATCAAGCGGGGTGCGCAGCCGGTTATGGTCGACGCCGTCGTAGAAGTAAGCGTTGTCCCGCGGGAACATCATCGGGCCGAGTCCCGAGTCGGGCGCGACGGTCTGCTCCTGCCAGGCCCGCCAGTTCCGCGGGTTACGCGAGAAGAGCCGCTCGTGGCGGACCACATGGCAGATCTCTTCCCAGCCCATGACCAGCCAGGCGTTGACGCCGGGCTCCAGTTCAACCGGCGCGACCTCGCCCCATTCCTGGCGCAGCCGCTCGTAAGCAGCCTGCGGGTCCGGGCTGGTCGTGATGGCGGCCAGCGGGGTCAGCCCGCCGGCGTCCAGGGTGACTGTTCCCGGGCTGCCAGTTTCTGTACTCACACCGAACCTTCCTCTGCGGCGATGGCGTAAGCGGTGAGGGCGACCAGGGCATTGATCGACGAGGTCCGGTCGCGGGCGTCACAGTAGACGATGGGGGTCTCCGGCAGCAGGTCCAGGGCCTTGCGCAGTTCTTCGGTGCTGTGCCGGTAGCTGTTGGGGAAGACGTTGACAGCCACCGCGAAGGGCAGGTTGTCCTTTCGCAGCTCCAGCTGGTCCAGGACCTCGAAGCTGCCTTCAAGCCGCCGGGTATCGACCAGGACCAGGGCGCCCACCGCGCCTTCGGCCAGGCCGTCCCACAGGTCCCAGAACCGGCGCTGTCCGGGCATGCCGAACATGTACAGCACCGTTTGCTGGCTGAGGGTCACGCGGCCGAAGTCCATCGCCACCGTCGTGGTGGTCTTCTCCTCAAGACCGGCCAGATCGTCGACTCCCAGGCTCGCCACGGTCATCGTCTCCTCGGTCCTGAGCGGGACGATCTCGCTGACCGAGCCGATCAGCGTGGTCTTACCGACGCCGAACGAGCCGACTACCAGGATCTTGGCGGGCCGCCGGACGGTGCCCGGCAGATAGCGCTCATCCGAGGCCACAGAGATCACCCAGCATCTCCTGGCACGGATTCCCCGAGGTTTCGGAGACCACTCAGCACCTCCTGAAGTAGCTGCAGATCGGGTCGGCTGGACCCGGAACCGCCGGACCGCGCCCGCGCGCCCCCAGCAGAAAACTCATCGCTGCTGCCCCGCATCGCCAGGAAACCGGCATCGATGAGGTCGCAGGCGACGACACTGACCACGCTCACCGGCAGCTGCAGGTGAACCGCGGCTTCGACCAGCGACAGAAGCCGACGGCACATCCGCAGCAGCGCTCGCTCCTCGCTGCTGGCCGAAACCGGCAGCGGATTCCCGCCGCCGGTCGCGATCAGCAGCGTCTCCGGCCTGATCGAATTTCGGGACGGGCGCGCCCGGCCCCCGGTGACCACATACGGCCGGACTGGACGGTCGCGGTACTCACCGTTGAGGCTCATGTCACCGAACTGTGCCGCGGAGGCGCGGCGAGGTTCCGCTGTCCGATCTTGAGTATCTGCGCCTGCATCTGCTGGCCGATGAGCGCCGGATCGACCACCTGCTCGGTGACCACGGCCAGATGCGACCCGTCGCCGGCCCGCCGCACGAACAGGAATCCGCCGTCAAAGCCCACCATTACCTGCTGAACGTTGTGATTCCCCGACCCGAACTCCCTCCCCACGCTCCGGCCGAGTGAGTTCAGGCAGGCGCACGCGGCCGCCAGCCGTTCGGCGACTTCCTCGCCGCTTCCCTCCGAACGCGCGGTTACCAGCCCGTCCGAGGTGGCTACCACCACGTGGCGCACGCCCTGCACCCACGTGACCTCGTCGATCATCCAGTTCCCGACCTGCATCACCGCTCCGTTTGACTATGCCTGTTGGTTGCCGGGGCTGTTACTGCCGCTACTACTGCCGCCGCCGAGAGGATCCGCGCGTTTGGGAGCCTCCGACGTGGAACCACCCACCGCAGTGTCGTCGGCCACCGTGCTCTCGGGCCCGGTGCCGAAGTACGCGGCCAGCCAGGCGCCGGCCTGCTGCGGCGTCTCCGCGGGCGGGGCCGGTTCGGCCGGTGCCGACACACTCGGAACCGCCGACGCGGACTCATCCCGCCGCGATCGCCGCTGCGGCAGCGAACCAAGGCCCGCCGCCCGGGTGCTGGGCACACTGCCCCGGGCCGGAAGCGGCGCCGGCTCCGGCAGCGCAGCCGGCTCGAGGTTCTCCACCATTTCGGCGGACACCAGCACTATCGCCCGCACCCCGCCATACGGCGACGGCATGAGGTCGACCCGGAACCCGTGGCGGCGGACATACTGGCCGACCACCGCCATGCCGGTCTGCGGTACCTCTCCCAGGTCCCCAAGACCGAGCAGCCGACGGCCGGAGATGATCTCCCGTGCCTGCTCCAGCTGGTGTTCCTCCAGGCCGACACCGCCGTCGTCCATCTCGATAACCGCGCCCCGCTGTACCGCCCGCACCGTCACCAGGACCTGGGTCGTCGGCGGGGAGGACTGCGTCGCGTTGGCGAGGAGCTCGGCGACCAGGTGGATCAACGGCTCGACGGCACTCGCGGTGGCAGCGACGTCCGGCTCACCCGATACCGTGATCCGCCGGTAAGCCACGATCCGGCCGGCCGCGGCTCGAACCACGTCCAGGAGGGCGAGCGGCTGCGGCCACTGCTGCCCTGGCCACTCCCCGCCGAGCACCGCCACGCTCTGCGCGTGCCGGGCCTGCTGCGCCGCCGCATGGTCCACCAGCATGCTGGATTCGAGGACATCCGAATTACCCGGGTGACGGTTCGCCATCCGGGTGGCCTGCTCCTGGATACGGTGCGCGGACGCCTGGACGCGCCGGGCGAGGGTGACCACCGCCAGCCGGTACGACTCGATTTGACCATCGAGTTGCTCCCGGAGCCCGGCCGCGCGTTCTGCCACCGTGCCCGCGGCCCGGTCGCAAAGCGCCAGCACCTCGGCAGGCGCGCCGCCGGCGGCATCGGGTGCCGACTGCGGCACCACGGAGCCGTTCAGCGCCGCGGGGAGCTGGACGCGCACCAGGCGGTTGACCGCTTCGGTCACCGCCGACACGGTCCCGCTGTAGCGAGCCTGCTGCTCGTCGGCACGTCGCTCAAGTTCCTCGGCATACTGCTGCCACTGGGCGGCGCGCCGCTCCGCTCTGGCTACATCGTCATCGAGGCCGCTGTACCGCTGCCGCAGCACAGCAAGCGTCGCCAGCAGCAGCGCCGCCGCCACCGCTCCCGCGCCCGGCCACCCGCGGCCCGGACCAGCCACCACCGAGGCAACGAACGCCAGGACGGCGCACGCACCGAGCGTAAACGCCGCGGCCCACGGCAGCACCATCGAGCCGGCGCCTTGCCGCACGTCAGCGTCGTAGGTGCCAGCGGCCGCGATGCCCGGGGAGCCAGGGGGCGGGGCGGGGAGGGACTCGGCAAGAGGGGGAGGGGAGGAGGCGGGGATACGGGACTCGGAGGGGGAACGAGCCATAACCACCTTCACAGATCACGTCAAATTACCCGGACAGCCCACATCACTACAAAACCGGCCCCAGACACCGCTAAGGAATTATCCGAGTCGATCGGCGCACCCGGCTCCGGCAAGGAAACACATCCCGCTCGGGCCGCACTGACCAACGAGCGAGAACTAGTAACAACTGCGCTGCACAACATTACACGCGGGCGCGCACCCCCTGTGGTGATTTCCGGAAATAATCCGCCGAACTGCGGATACGTCTTAATCCGCCGACCGGGACACCGAACCTGCATCAACTACCGTCAAGACAGGCCGCACCTACCGCCCGGCCCAGCTACACTGCCGCCAACGGAGCCCAGGCCTCTGACCTGTAAAAACACCGCGATCAAGGTCCGGGAATCAGCCCCCTTACCAGATAGGGACCAATTGGCAGTTCGTTAATTACCGGGATAAGGAAAATTGCTGGTATAGTCGGACATAATTTTACATATCAGAAACAACCTTTCGTTCGGGAGATTAAGGATTTTCATCCGAACGAAGGGCGGTGACTCACTCCCCGTACACGGCTTATCGTCCTCGCCGGACGGCATAAGGGGAGCGACGGGCAGAAGTACCGGTGCCTCGCCGACCGGGCCACCCCCGCGAGCTAGATGCCGTCACCGTTGAACAGGTGCTTCCCGGCTGCTCCGGGCAGCCACTCCAGCTTCTTTTCGAAGTGGACGGTCGTACCGCTGGGCTCGGTGCTCGTTAGCCGCAAGTTGTCGGCCACCGCATTGATGATCTGCAGGCCACGGCCGTGCTCAGCGATCGCGGACACCGGATCGTCGGCGAGAGCAGGCCAGCCCGGCCGTTCCTGACCTGGCCTGCCGCCGGGCTGGAAGGCGCCGACGAGGCCGCCATCGGACGTGGGCCCGCCGTCACCGCCGCTGGTATTGACAACCTCGATGACGCAGCGGCGGTTCCCCGCGCTCACCTGCACCTCGTATTCCTCGCCGGGCCCGGCGTGCTGTATGACGTTCGCACAGGCCTCGGTGAGGGCCAGGGCAATGTCGGCCCGCGTATCGGGGACAACTCCGAGAGTCTCCAGGCAGCCGTCGAGAACCTGACGGCTTACCGGCACGGTGACGGCATCACGGGGAAGCCAAAGCACCAATTTGATCTCCACTCCACACACCCCCGGCGGATACCAGCACCTCGGCAGGTCGTCGGCCTGCCCTGTCGCTCATGCCCCAATCGGACTACCCAAACGAGAGGGAACTATCTAGGTACCCCACGCCAGCGTCGGCGCGGGAAGCTCCGGCGGCGTCAAGAACGCCGGCGGTGCCGTCAGGTCGAGTGCGGCGAGCGGCGGGGTCGCCGCCGCGTCCCGCCGGGTCAGCGCGGGGAGGTTCCACTTCTCCTCAACGAGCTTCAGTATCGAAGTGTGGTCGAATACGTCCGACAGGACACAGTCAGGCCGCGCGTAGGGCGACACGATCACGGCGGGCACCCGGAATCCGTAGGTGTCGTAGGTATCGGGGCCTGCGACGAGCTGCTTGGCATGCCGGACATAGCTCGGCAACAGCACCTTGAGCAGGCTGTGGGCCAGGGACGGGTGCGCGACCCGGCTGCGGCCGCGGACGTCGTCCGGCGGCGACGCCTCAGGCGGGACGACGTGGTCGTAGTAGCCGCCGTTCTCGTCGTAGGTCCAGATGAGCAGCGTGTCCGCCCAGCCGGGGCCGTGCATGACCCGGTTGATCACCTCGGCCGCGAAGCCTTCCCCCTTGCGGATGTCCTGCGGGCTCTCCTCCGAGAAGCTGCGAAAGTCGGGGTCGACGATGCAGAACGACGGGAGGTGGCCGGAATCGGCATCCGCGAAGAACTGCTCGGTGCTGCGGACGTGGGCCATGTAGCTGGCCATGCCGAGCGGGTAAAGGGCCGCCGTGAACTGCAGGTCCCGCTCGAACACGTAGCTCGGATTGCGCAGCGAGCGGCTGAGGGAAGCCAGGTGATGCCGCTTACGGCGTCGCCGGTAGTGGATGTAGCGATGGAATTCGGACTGATCGCTACCCGCCGGACGGTAGTTCGCCCAGGAGATCCCGTGCCTGGTCAGCACGTCCATGATCGTGCCCGCCCGCGGCCGGTCAAGCAGGTTGAGCGGCAGGTCATCCATGAGGCCGTTCGCCGTCCCGGCGAGCAGGAACCGGCGGTTGGGAAACGTCGGCCCCAGGCAAGAGCTGAACCAGCGGTCGGCCAGCGGGAAGGTCCGGGCCAGGCCGTGGTAGAAGGGCAGATCCCGCTCGGTCCAGTAGGACATGGCCGCGGTCTTGTCGCCCTCGGGGGCGGCCTGCTCGGCCGACAGGCACGAAACCGTTCATCTTCCCGTCAGCCCATTGTGCGTGGCTGGCGCTCCAGCTCTGGCAGGGCACGCCGTCGGACTGCACGGTGGAGTCCGCGTGGTGCGCCCGGATCATGGTGCCCGCGGAGTCAGGGTTCCGGGCATCTGGCCTGCCGTCGTCACCGAGCGGCAGTCCCTCCCCCCGGCCGAGCGTGCCGAGATAGTTGTCGAAGGAGTGATTCTCCATCATCAGGACAATGACGTGCTTGATCTGCGGCAGCATGTCGGTACCGATCGGGCGCGAGAGATCGGGGCGGTCGCCCGGCCGGTGACGGTGCGTCCGCCACTCCCGCTGACGCAGCTTCTGGCGTTCGATCCGCTCCCACGTAGTCGAGCTGTCCATTCTCGTCCGTCCTTCGCTGCTCGCCTGGGCCCGCGACCGCTGCCGCTGCCGCTTCTGCCCGTGGTCATCGTTGATAATCGCTATCCTCGGCCGGCCGCAGGCGTGTTTTCCCGGCTGTCGTCGGCTGCCTTGCGCTGGGGCAGACCAAACGGCCTGCGGCCGGCCCGGTCGAGGCCGTCCCGGTTCGGCTTGATCAGCAGCGTGGCAGCGCTCAGCCAGAGCGCGGCGAACAGCACGCTGGCGAGGATGTCGGTGGGGTGATGCTCGCCCCGGTACATGCGGGCGGTGGCGATAAGGACCGGCATGAAAATCGCGGGGATCAGGAACAGGTAGCGCCACCAGCCGCGGGCGTGGCCGATAACCAGGATCGCGATGCCGACGTAGAGGCAGGTGGTAGCGGCCATGTGGCCTGACGGGAACGCCGACGTCGGCAGGTTGGAATCCAGGTGCAGGACGTCCGGGCGCGGCCGCTTGACGATGGCGGCGATTACCAGGAACGCGGCCAGTTCGCCGAACATGACCACGGCGAGGAAGATCACCGGGCGCCAGTGCCTGGTGAGAGCGATGAACACCACGCAGGCGGCGACGCTCACGATGAGGATGTCCTGAGTTGCCCCGAGGTTGCTGGCGATCAGGCTCCAGTGGTTGAGCTCGGCTGTACGGTGTGCGGCGAACCACCGCGGAATCGTGCGGTCGCCGAGCAGGTCCCCGTTTCCGTTGCCGGTAAGCATGATCAGCTTGCCGATGCCGGTGAGGGCACCGACGATCAGCACCCAGACGACCACTACCCCGGCGGCGATGCGGCCGTACGTACGAGCGCGGTCATGACGCATGGTTGACTCCGGTTCTGTCGGTTTGAGGTCGCCGCGGGCCTCGGGCTCAAGGCCCTCGGTCACCGGATCGGTTACCGGCTCGCCGGCGACCTGGCGAGACAGTTCGAACGCGAACGCGGTGATGCCCAGCCAGGCGATGCCGAGGGCCCAGCCGCCGAGCACGTCGGAGACGTAGTGCACGCCGAGCAGGAGACGGCTGAGGCCGATCGCCACGATCAGCGTGACGATCACGGCGGTGAATACGCGGCGCCATACCCCGCGGACCGCGGGCAGGAAGACGAGGAACAGCGCGCCGTAGCAGACGATGGAGCCGAGCGCATGCCCGCTCGGGAAGCTGTTGCCGCCGCCGTACGCGACGGGGTGTGCCACCACCGGCCGAAGCCTGCCGACCAGATCCTTGAGCACCGGGTCGAGCACCAGCGCGCCCGCACCGGTGACCAGCAGGTAGGCGGCCAGCCGCCAGCGGCGCCGCAGAGCGAGCACGACGGCGGCTGCCCCGGTAACCGTCCAGAGCACACCGCTGCTGCCCAGCCAGGTGACCGCCTTGACCAGGCTCACGACCACGGAATGGGCCGCGACCAGGCTGTTCAAATGGGCTGCGGCGCCGTGATCGGCCGACTCCATCGGTGCCCACCGCAGCCGTACCAAAAGGAGCAGTACCGCAAAGAGGAGCGCCGCCGCGGTGACGATAGCGAGCGGGGCGAAGGTGCGCCGGGCATTGACTAGAACCGACATGGCCTCTCCCACTGCCCATTTCGAACCGTCGCATTCACTGGCGCCCCCACAGGCGCTGGACCGACCTATGAGCGTGCCGCGAGCCGGTTATTGACGTTTACCGACTCGCTGACGAGGTAGTGACGGGCATGCATTCCGTGTCGGCGCCTCGCATAAGGCGCACCTCAAGGCGGGCTTCCAACAGCACGGCAGCGCATTTTCTGGCCCGTGCGGGGCTGACCGCGCGCGGTGTCATCTACATCCTCGTCGGCTGGGTCGCGGTGCTGGTCGCTCTGGGGCACAGTTCGCGCGAGGCGGACCAGCAGGGCGCTCTGCAGATGCTCGCGGGCAAGCCCTACGGGCTGGTGTCGCTCTGGCTGCTCGGCATCGGCTTCGCGGCCTATGCACTGTGGCGGCTGAGCGAGGCCGCGTTCGGCGTCACCGGCGAACCGTCCGGGGTCGGCCCCAGGCTCAGGTCCCTGGGCCGGGCGATCGTCTACGCGGGTCTGTCCTACCTGACGTTCACGGTAATCTCCGGCACGGATCGCAGCGAGTCCGGCCGGCAGCAGGACATAACGGCCACCGTCATGCAGCACACGGGCGGCCGGGTGCTTGTCGCCGTCGTTGGTTTGATCGTCGTCGGCTGCGGCATCGTCCTGGTCATCGAGGGTGCTCGCAAGAAGTTCATGAAGAATCTCCAGACGGCGCAGATGAGCGCCAGGACGCGCCGGATCGTCAGGCTGCTTGGCATGACGGGAAGCATCGCCCGGGGGCTGGTCTTTGCCCTGGTCGGTGTGCTGGTGGTGGATGCGGCGGTCACCCACAAGGCTTCCGAGTCTGGTGGCATCGACAAGGCGCTGCTGACCCTGCGCGATCAGCCGTTCGGCGAGTTCCTGATGCTGCTGGCCGCGCTCGGTCTCCTGGTCTTTGGCATCTACGGGCTGTGCGAGGCCCGCTGGCGGAGGGTCTGAGCCCGCGGGAAACACTCACATCCGAACGAAGGCGGGCCGCACTCGGAAAGGAAACGAAGTGGCTGACGTCGCGGTGGTGGCGCACTCACGGAAGAGCTTTGGCGGCGGACTGCCCGAGTTGCGGCGGATCCTGGCCAGCGAAGGCGTGACCGATCCTCTCTGGTACGAGGTAAAAAAGAGCCGCCAGGCTCCCGAGTACGCGCGCCGTGCGGCGGACAAGGGAGCCGACGTGATGTTCGTCTGGGGCGGTGACGGCACCGTCCAGCGCTGCATCGACGCGGTAGCGGGCACGGACACGGCCGTGGCCATCCTGCCCGCAGGCACGGCCAACCTGCTGGCGGCGAACCTGAGCATTCCGCATGATCTCGCCGAGGCGGTACAGATCGGGCTGCACGGCGACCGGCGCCGGCTGGACACCGGCTCGGTGAACGGCGAACGTTTCGCGGTCATGGCGGGCGCGGGCTTCGACGCGCGGATGATCGCCGAGGCTGACCGGGGCGCGAAGGACCGGCTTGGCCGCGCCGCCTACGTCATCACCGGAATCAGGAACCTGCGTGCGCGCCGGGTACGGGCCACCATAGAGGTCGATGGCAAACGCTTCTTCGAAGGCAAGGTCTCGTGTGTGCTGACGGCAAATGTCGGCAAGATTCTCGGCGGAGTCGAGGCTTTCCCACAGGCGCGACCGGACGACGGACGCCTTGAGCTAGGCATAGTGACGGCCCGGAACCCAGTCGAGTGGGCCAGGACATTCGGCCGACTCGCTCTAGGCCATCCCGAGCGGTCCCCCTTCGCCGAGGTCACCCAGGGAACGGAATTCAAGATCAGGTTCGACCAGAAGGTCCGCTTCGAACTCGACGGCGGCACCCGCCCACCCACCAAGAAACTCCACATCAAGGCCCGCCCAACCTCGATCACAATCTGCGTCCCGCCAACTGCGCCCTGACAAGGAAGTGATGCGCTCGGTCCTGCGCGCAGCGGGGGTTGACGGTACCGTTGCCCGCCCGGTCGAATCGGCCGCCGACATCGCCGCCGTCGCGGAGGAAGCCGGCGACCCGCTCATCTGCAAGCCCCTGTCCGGGGTGGGCAGCCGCGGGATCGCACGGATCGACCGGTTCGAGGACATCCCCGGGGCGCTGGCCTACAGCCGGGCCGGGAGCCGGTCATTGCAGTCAGACACGGTCATGGTTGAGCAGTTCCACAGCGGACGCGAGTACAGCGCCGAGTCTGTCAGCGAGGGCGGCAGGCACCTCGCCCGCGTCGCCGACCGCTTACTCGGCAGCCCTCGCGCGGCGGAGGATGCTTCGTAAAGTCCTTTAGGCGCGGGCAAGCCGATGAACGAATTCGCGATCAACTTCGGCGACCGTTTCCCGGGCGCCGAGACCTACTGGACGCGGGCCGGGGCGGCCGCCGACTTGGTGCCGGATGGCCGCCCCGGTTGGGTGGGGTCTGCGGGTTACCTGGGGGTCAGGCGGTTAGGGGATGTTCCATTGCTGGTTGGAGGTGTCGGCGCAGGCCCAGATCTGTACCTGGGTGCCGGAGCCGCCGTAGCCGGTGTCGTCGAGGCACTTGCCCGAGCCCGTGTTGACCAGTTCGCCGTTGGACTGGTGGACCCACTCCTGCGCGGCGCTGCCGTTGCAGGTGTAGATGTCCACGAGCGTGCCGTTGGCCGTGGCGCCGCCGTTGGCGCCCATGCACTCGCCGAGCACTTGGAGGGTGCTTGCCCGAGCCGAGCGTCCAGTCCTGCGCGTTGCCGTGCCGTTGCAGGTGTAGACCTGGATGGGGTTGTGCAGGGCGGTGCTGGCACGCGCGGTCGTCCAGGCACAGGCCCTCGTACCCGGTGATCGGCCGGAGCCGGACGGAGGCGGCGCTCGTGGTACCGCCACCAGCGCCGGTGAACGCGTGGGTGAACTGGCCGGTGCTCTGGGAGACGCCGCTACAGGTGGGCGAGGCCGCGCCGCCGTTGCCGCCGGGGCAGGCCTGGTCACGATCGACCGACCAGAACGCGAGCCGGCCGATGCCGTTGCTGCTGGCCCAGCTGGCCACCGTCGAGGCATCCGCGAGTGTGAAGGTGGAGCCGTCGTCGTTGATGCCGATCATCGGGGTGATCCCGACGTTCGCGTACGAGTACGAGCCGTTGACCGCCTTCATCTGGTTCAGGGTGTTCTCGGCGGCGCTGATGGCGGCATTGCCCATCTCGATGTCGCCCTCGTAGTAGTCCATCGCCATGACGTTGACGATCGGGATGGTCACGCCCATGCTCTGGGCGTCCTGGAGCATGGCGGTGCCGTAGTTGTCCAGTCCGCTTGGCGTGACCGGGACGGTGATCGACCAGACCAGACTGGGGTTCGAGGCCTTGAGGTCCTTCATGGCCTGGAAGGTCCGCTCGAGGCCGGCGGTGTCGGCGATGGCGGCGCCCTCGACGTCGAAGTCGAGGTAGTCGGTGCCGTAATCGTTGATGATGGCCTGGTAGGCGGCGTCGATCGTGCTCTGGGTGGTGCAGGTGAACGAGATCGGCTCGCCTGCCGCGCCGCCGGAGGACACGATCACCGAGGCGCCGGCCGCCTTCGCCGAGGAGATTTCCCCGCCGATGGTCGGGTCGCTGCCGATCGGCAGGGTGTCGCCCCAGATGTCGCTGCAACCTTCGCCGATGGCAAAGGCCGCGGTGAAGGAGCGCAGTCCGTCCGAGGAGATGACGGTGTTCAGCACACTCTCCTGCGAATTGGACATGTCGACGTAAGGCGCGACCGACCCCACCGCGGCGCTGGCGGGCAGCGCGGAAAAGACCCCGGTCAGCATGAAGCCGGAGGCCGCCAGCAGTAGCGAGGATCCGGCGGCGACCAGGCGCGGTCCGGCGCGCAGATTGAGAACTCTCATGTCTACCTCCGCTTCGGGATTTCAGGAGAAACCATCTCGCCTGAAATAATTAGGAAACTATCCTGTTAGTAAGGATTGGAACGGCGCGCCGAAGTCGAGTCAAGGCAGTCGAATGAGATTGATGTTTTGTTAACCCCTGCTTGTCGGACTCTTAAGGAGATGCGACGGAAAGCCTGAAACAAGCCTCTGTTTCAGCTCTAGTCGCGTGAACTGACCGAGTGCTGTGCGCACCATTGCGGCAGAGGTCCGTGCGAGAGCCGGCTGATAGCCAGGGTGGCGGAGGTGATCGCCCTGTGAGTAACAGAAACGGTGTTGCCTATGCGGCCAGGGCAAAGACGAGGGCTATCAGGCAGTCAAACACAAAAGAGGGCCAACCCTAAACGGGTTGGCCCTCTTTCTAAGTTGTGTTCCGGCGGTGTCCTACTCTCCCGCGAGGCCTCCCTCGCAGTACCATCGGCGCTGAAGAGCTTAACTTCCGGGTTCGGAATGGGACCGGGTGTTTCCCCTTCGCTATAGCCGCCGGGAACCTTATCGAGTTGTACGGCCCGCAGCCGCCTCCCACGGGGGGGCGCGGCTGTTCCGGCCGTAACCCGGGAGCTACACAGTGGACGCGAGCCCGCCTTGCGGCGGTGCAGGTAGTGCGGGCAGGGTCAAGCCCTCGGCCTGTTAGTACCGGTCAGCTGAGCGCCTCGCCGCGCTTACACTTCCGGCCTATCAACCCAGTCGTCTGGCTGGGGGCCTTACCCACTCAAGGTGGTGGGAGACCTCATCTTGAAGCGTGCTTCCCGCTTAGATGCTTTCAGCGGTTATCACTTCCCGACGTAGCAAACCAGCCGTGCTCCTGGCGGAACAACTGGCACACCAGAGGTCAGTCCGTCCCGGTCCTCTCGTACTAGGGACAGCCCTTCTCAAGTCTCCTGCGCGCGCAGCGGATAGGGACCGAACTGTCTCACGACGTTCTAAACCCAGCTCGCGTACCGCTTTAATAGGCGAACAGCCTAACCCTTGGGACCTGCTCCAGCCCCAGGATGCGACGAGCCGACATCGAGGTGCCAAACCATGCCGTCGATATGGACTCTTGGGCAAGATCAGCCTGTTATCCCCGGGGTACCTTTTAGCCGTTGAGCGACGGCGCTTCCACATGCCACCGCCGGATCACTAGTCCCAGCTTTCGCTCCTGCTCGACATGTCTGTCTCACAGTCAAGCACCCTTGTGCACTTGCACTCGGCACCCGGTTGCCGACCGGGCTGAGGGTACCTTTGGGCGCCTCCGTTACCTTTTGGGAGGCAACCGCCCCAGTTAAACTACCCGCCAGGCACTGTCCCTGACCCGGATCACGGGCCCAGGTTAGACACTCAAAACGACCAGAGCGGTATTTCACAGTTGACTCCACGAGCACTAGCGTGCCCGCTTCCCAGTCTCCCGCCTATCCTACACAAGCCGTCCCAAGCACCAATGCCAAGCTGCAGTAAAGGTCCCGGGGTCTTTCCGTCCTGCTGCGCGTAACGAGCATCTTTACTCGTAGTGCAATTTCGCCGGGCCCGCGGTTGAGACAGCGGGGAAGTCGTTACGCCATTCGTGCAGGTCGGAACTTACCCGACAAGGAATTTCGCTACCTTAGGATGGTTATAGTTACCACCGCCGTTTACCGGCGCTTAAGTTCTGAGCTTCGCCCCGAAGAGCTGACCCGTCCCCTTAACGTTCCGGCACCGGGCAGGCGTCAGTCCGTATACATCGCCTTGCGGCTTCGCACGGACCTGTGTTTTTAGTAAACAGTCGCTTCCCCCTGGCCTCTGCGACCCCCACCCAGCTCAGGCAGCAAGTGCCGTCACCGGAGAGGGCCCCCCTTATCCCTAAGTTACGGGGGCAATTTGCCTAGTTCCTTAACCACGGTTCACCCGATCGCCTCGGTATTCTCTACCTGACCACCTGCGTCGGTTTAGGGTACGGGCCGCAGTACGTCCTCGCCGCGAAGATTTTCTCGGCAGCATGGGATCACTGACTTCGCCTAACGGCTCGGCATCAGGTCTCAGGCACGTGACCGGCGGATTTGCCTACCAGTCGCCCTACGCCCTTACCCCGGGACAACCACCGCCCGGTACAGCTACCCTCTTGCGTCTCTCCACCGGCTTGCCTACTACCCGCTCGGTCCGTGCCCGGCGCCTCAGCCCGAAGGCATCAGCACCAGGACTTAGCATCAGCGGATTCAGCACTGGACGGCCGTACACGGGTACGGGAATATCAACCCGTTGTCCATCGACTACGCCTGTCGGCCTCGCCTTAGGTCCCGACTTACCCTGGGCGGATTAGCCTGCCCCAGGAACCCTTGGTCAATCGGCGGGCGAGCTTCTCACTCGCCTTTCGCTACTCATGCCTGCATTCTCACTCATGCAGCCTCCACAGCTGGATCACTCCGCTGCTTCACACGCTGCATGACGCTCTCCTACCCATCCACCCAAAGGCGGAATGCCGCGGCTTCGGCGGCGTGCTTGAGCCCCGTTAC
>CAWAWG010000004.1:0-660000 GCA_963785645.1 uncultured Actinomycetota bacterium | reverse complement strand
GGCCAAGGTCGTCGACGGCAATCCGCCGGCTGCCGGTGGCCAGCGGACTCGTGCGGTACGCGGCGGCCACCCCGCCGTGCACCGATACGGTGGCGGTCACCGGCGTGGACGCCGACTCGTACACGCGCACGGTGATAGACCCGTCCGCAGAGCCGGCGGTCGCCGCCGTGAGCAGCGCCGTGTCAGGCGTGACGGAAATCAGTGACAGCTCGCCCGGGAGGTCGCCGTGCCCGGCTGGGACCTGGAACGCGAGGACCGGATGATTGACCTCCTGCCCGGCCCGGGCAAAGCCCGCTTGGCGCCAGTCCCCGGCACCCGCGATCAGGCTGAGCTCGAAGGCGTGCGTCCAGTGCTGCCAGGCAAA
This sequence comes from uncultured Actinomycetota bacterium, assembly GCA_963785645.1. Classification (GTDB taxonomy): domain Bacteria; phylum Actinomycetota; class Actinomycetes; order Streptosporangiales; family Streptosporangiaceae; genus Trebonia. Next base: position 659,636 of record CAWAWG010000004.1, on the reverse strand, counting down.
GCTCGAACCGTCTGGCACCGTGCGCCGCTCGCCGTCGATCCACCCGCCGGTCGGCCAGGCGGAGCACGATCGCATCAGGTTCACCCGCAGCGTCCCGTCCGGGGTGACGACAAAACCGGGCGTGCCGCGGTTGACCACGGCCACCGAGTAGTCGTCGGCCGGCTGGCTGGTTCCGGCGAGCCCGGCCGGTACGGGTACCTCGATCCGGCCGTCGGCCAGTTCGCGAGCTAGCGCCGCGCAGTCTTCGACGATGAGCACCGGCAGGTCACGCGGCCCGCGCAGGTCGGCGTCCGGGGCCCACCGCTGGCACGAGTCCCGGGATGCGGGCAGGAACACCCTGCCGTTGTCGGCCAGGGCTCGCTCTACTGCCCCATCAAGCACGGGCTCGTCAAGCACCAGCCTGCTGTACGGATTGGCGGCTCCGAGCACGATCCGCACGTCGGGCAGGTTCGAGTCCGCGTCCAGAGCGCCGTAGCGCGGCCCCTCCGGGCGAGTGCACGTGGCGGTCACCCCCTTGGCGGCCAGCGCGGCGAGCACCTCGCGGACCGGTGCCGCCAGGGCCGGGTCGTCCGGAGCGATGACCTCGGCGACACCGATCGCGTGCGCGGCGGCGGTCCCGTCCGAGTACCGCAGGTCGATCCTGACCGGGCTGGACAGGCCCGCCCAGGTGTGCGCCGGACTGTCCAGCGTCCACAGGTGCGTCGCGGCATCGACGTCGGGGAATCCGAACGAGCGGCCGACCGCGCTGAAGCCCACTTCGGCGACCGGCCGCGCACCAGGCACGTTTAGGTCGAACAGCGCCCGCAGCAGGTGATCGTGGCCGATCGAGCCGTGCACATCGGCGCGGATGTCGACCCGATCCGCACCGTCGAAGAGAGTGACCTGCTGGCGGATCCGCAGGTCGGCCAGCGTCACTTCGCTGACGATCCGCTGTCCGAGCGCGCTGATCTCCACCTGGCAGCGCGCGGGGCGTGAACCGGTGCCCGTTCCCGGCCCCGCCGGCAGCAGGTGCCAGGGGCCCTCCCCCCATACCGGGTGCATCGGATGCTCGGGCTGCCGGACCAACTCGCCCGCCAGCCCGCCGTCACGTATTACCTCCCGGTTCTCGCGACGGTCGTATACCCGGACCGGCGCGCCGCCCCGGTCCGGGTCGGCCTCCACGACGAACGCCTGGTTCTCGATGACCAGGGGACCCGGGCGCAGGATCCACGACGCGGGAACCGTGTCCGCGTCCACGACCTGATACGCGCGGTAACCCAGGGCAGGCATCCGCCGAGCGCTGAAGCTGAGCGTGATCTCGGCGAGCGTTCCGTCTGGATGGCGGAGTACCGCTTCGGTGACGGCGGGCACCTCGGTGCCGTCGGAATCGGTTACCCGCACGCCGCGGCGACCGGGCTCGGGGTAGCGCAGTGTGACAGTACTGACGCCATCTCGCGCCCAGGAAAGCGTATTGAGCGCGAAAACAGTCTCTCCCCCGGGGGAATGATCCCCCCGGTGACCCCCCAAATCATGGGGAGTCCCTCCCCCATATCCCCCTCGCCGGGCAGCGCCCGGGACGGCGCCTGCGGCGCCGGGTACGTATCCGGTGGTTGGCGTTGCTGGTCCGCTGTGATGCCGACCTGGGCGGCTGTGGTGCCGACCTGGGCGGCGAGGTGGCTGACCGCTCCGGCGAGAACCTCGCGGCCCAGCTCGGTTGCCTCCCGCCAGCCGGCCACGAGATCCAGGTACACCTGGTCGGACTCGGTGCCGGTGATGGCGTCGTGATGAGCGCCGTAAACGAGCAGGCGCCAGGCCTTGTCAAGGATCTCGTGGGGATAGCCCGCGCCGAGCAGCGTGGCCAGCGTCGCGGCCCGTTCAGCGTCCAAGACCGCCGTCTCCGCGGCGCGCTGCGCCTGCTTGGTGTCGATATACGAAACGTCTTTGCCGGTGTAGACCGGGTTCATGTCCCGGGTCTGCGTACTGATCGTGACGTTGCGCCGCCGTGCGTCGTCGCGTACCGCGGCGAAGAACTCGCGGGGAAGCCCCACGGTGAACCGCGGCCACGTGTAACGGGCATTCCACTCCCGGCAGACCGCCGTACAGAAGCGGGACGGCAGGTTGTGGTCATGGCCGACAGGCAGCAGCACGTTGCGGGTGGCCGCTACCTGACGCAGCGAGCTGAACTGCCGGTAGGCCGCCTGGATGGCGGCATCCAGGTCGCCGGCCCGCTCGATGTCCCAGCCGGCCACGTAGTGGTCGGCCAGGTAGCTGGTGAGCAGCCCCCGGCCGCTCGGCGAGATCCACTCGAACTCCGACGGGAACTGCATGCGGGTGATGTCACCGGTATGCCGCCGGGCCCCGACGTGGTGCCAGGGGCCGCGCGCCCACACGCTGGAATCCAGGCCGGCATCCGCCATGAGCCCGGGGAATGCCGGGTCGTGGCCGAACACGTCGAGCTGCCACGCGGTGCGCGGGTCCGCGCCGAGCACATCGCGCTGGAAGGCGACGCCCGCGATCGCGTTGCGGATCGTGGACTCGGGATTGGTCAGGTTTGTGTTCGGCTCGTTGTACGCACCGCCGACGATCTCAATCCGGCCGGCGAGAATGAACCTCTTCAGCTCGGCCCGGTCCTCGGGATGCAGGTCCCAGTGCGGCTTCAGGTAATCAACCTCGGCCAGCACGAAACGGTAGTCCTCGTCCTCGCGGGCCGCCGCGAGGTGCGCCCGCACCAGGTCGAACGCGGAGCGCTGGAAGGGCATCCGCTTCTCCTGGGCCTGCGGCAGGTCCAGCCAGGTGTCGGTGAAGCCGGCCTGCGTGTTCCACCACACCGGGTCGTAGTGAAAATGCGAGATCAGCCACATGGTCCACCCGGCCTCGGCAATGGTCACCACGGCGTCCAGGCTGACCCGTTCGGTGCTCGACTCGGCGACCGCGGTGACCGGACAGGGCGTCCCTTCCGCGGCCGGCGCGGCAAAGGTCACTTCCACCTCGACCGTGACCTGATCGTCGCCCGGCCCGGCGACGACGGGAGCGGAGGACGTACGAACGGAGGGACCGTGCACGCGAACCCGCGCCGGCACCGGGCGTAGCCCGGCGAGCGTCACCTCAACGACTTGCCTGGGAGCTGTCGCCGGGCCGGTGAACCGGTCCGTGCCTCGTATGCTGATGATCCGCATCGGTTACCCCTCGCCCACCTGGTCACCACGTACGGCACGCAGCGAAACGCGCAGTCGGTTTGGTCCGTACCCGCCGAGGTACAGACGCTCACCGGTGGTCGCGTCGGTGCCGCCGAGGAAGGTGTAATCCTGCCCGGGATCGTAGGTCAGAACGTCGCTCGACTCGGGGCCCGCGAGCGGGTCACCAGCCTCCAGGTCCACGTCGATGACGATCATGTCGTCTCCGGCCTGGAAGGTTGCCGCACCGCCGGACAGGCACCACCGGCCGTCGCCCAGCGGCTTGACCCCGCGCAGTTGACCCGGCGGCCTGAAGGTTAGCTCAAGCGCCCACGGCACCTTCGGCCCGGCGATGTCGATCCGCAGGTCGGCTCCGTCGTCGCGCAGGTCCACGTCGACCCGCGTCGTGAGGGTCACCTCGTCCCCTCCGCGGCGCCGGAACGACATCGCCGCGGCGAAGCGTCCCTCGTCCTCGACGTCGTACCGGCCCGCCGCCGACCGCGCCCCCGGCGGGAGCGGCTGGTAGTAGGCCGCCGTGAGGGTTTCGGTAAGGCGGTAACGCCCCTCGGCGAGGCGGGCCATCTCCTGCGCCCGGAAGGGGCCCAGGTCGAAGAATCCTCGGGACAGCCGGACGGCGTCGAGTACGGCATCCCCGGCGAACAGCCGGAAGAACGTCGGGTTGTTCGCCAGCCCCGAGCGGATGCGCCGCAGCGCCGGCACGTCCGACCCGCCGTACGCCACGGCATGTCCGGTAACCGACGCTCGCGCGGCGAGGCGAGTGGTCGCCAGATACCGCTCGCGCGGCCGGGTCTGGACGCTCTCGTCGGGCAGCGGCCCGAGCAGTTCCGGTGTGAGGAACCCGGCCGCGAGCAGACCGGGATCGTGGATGCCGGAGGCCGCCGCCAGCCGCGCGGCCCGGCTGAAGTCACCTCGGCCGCACTGGTTCGCCAGCAGCCGGTAGCCGTACAGGTACGGCGCCAGCGGGAACCTCTCGTTCTGGTCCTGCCGGCGCGACTGCACGGTCTCCACGGTGCCGTCCGGCCTGATCAGGTCGAGGGTCGTCGCGAGGTTGCGCTCGACCGCGTCCCTCAGGTCCGGCCGGTCGAGGACGTCGGCCAGCAGGAGCAGGGACGGATTGGATACGTGCGCCGCGTAGTTGGGGCTGCGCTCCGAGTACAGGCCCTCATCGTCGATGTCGATGCCTTCGCTCAGCCATTCGTCAATGCGCGGGAGGTACCGGTCATCGGGGAACGATCGGTATAGCCGGGCCAGGGCCGCGCAGAGCTCCCACCGGTGATTGGGAGTGTGCACCCCGCCGGCCAGCAACGCTCCCGATGCCGCGCTCGCGATCTCGGCCAGCGTGTCGGCGAGTCCGCGCAGGGCCGTTCCCCCGCCGTCGGCATCGGCTCTGCCGCCGTCGGCCAGCACGAACGCGTCGCACACGTCGTTGACGGTGAACGCGGAATCCGGCGGCGACTGCACATTGTCGCCGCCGGCGAACAGGCCGGACGGAGTCTGCAGGCCGCGGAGCACCGAGAGGTGGCGGTAGGCGGCGGTGAGCGCCTGCTCGCTGCCGTGCAGCGCGGAATCCGGGCTGCGGTACCCCGCAATCAGGGTCTTTGCCCGGAACATCAGTTCCCGATGCGGAACCTCGCCGAGCCCGGCCGCGCCTTGTGCCGCGATCGGCACGGCGAGCCGGTCGGCCGCCTGCGCCACCGTACGAGCGAACTCGCGGTCGATCACGCCGGGTTCAGCCCTTCAGTCCCGCGTTGATGTTGGCGTTCATGACGTACTTCTGGAACACGAGGTAGATGGCGATCAGCGGGATCATCGAGATGACTGACCCGCCGAGCAGCACCGACCAGTCGATGTTCTGCGCGCCGACGATGGTCTCGATCCCGAGCTGGACGGTGAACTTGCTTGGGTCGTTGAGTACGAGGAGCGGCCAGATGTAGTCGTTCCACCGCCACTGGAACGAGAAGATCGCGAGCGTCAGCATGATCGGCCGCGAGATCGGCACCATGATGCGGACGAAGGTGTACAGCTCGCGCGCACCGTCGATGCGGGCGGCCTCGAGCAGCTCGTCGGGGACGGTCTTGAAGAACTGCCGGAACATGAGGCACCCGGTGGCGGTCAGGATCGACGGCACGACGATGCCGGTGAGCGAGTTGTACAGGCCGAGGTCGCGGATGACGAGGAACTCGGGCGCGAGCATCACCTCGGTCGGCAGCATCGTGGTGGCCAGGATGCAGACAAGGAAGATGTTCAGCCACTTGTTGCTGTACTTCGCGAGCGCGTACCCCGTGCAGCAGCTCGCCACGATCGTGAAGACGGTCGTGGCGACGCAGACGAGAAACGTATTGAGGAAGTACCGCGCGAAGTCGAAGCTGTTCCACGCGTTCGTGTACCCCGAGAAGTTCCAGTGCCTCGGCAGCAGCGTCAGCGGATAGGAGAACAGGTCGCCCTCGGGCTTGAAGGAGCTGAGCACGAACCACAGCACCGGGAACCCGTAGAGCGCGGCCAGAATCCACAGCAGCGTCGTGGTGGTGAACGCGCGCCTGATGCCGGTGGCGCGCCCTTGCCGCTTCCGGCTGGCGTGCCGCGCTGATTCGCGGACGGTCGACAGCGTCGCGTCCGTCGTGGTCATGACCTCTCCATCCGCCGGTTGACGGCCATCTGAATGAAGGCGACGGCCATCAAGATGAGCAGGAGCACGAACGATGCGGCGCTCGCGTAGCCGATCTGTCCCAGGCTGAAGCCGGTGTTGTAGATGTACTGGACGATCAGGTTGTTCGATGTCCCTGGACCACCGCCGTTGAGTGACAGGAAGAGCGGGTACTCCTTCATCGCGGTCAACGTGGACAGCAGGATCACGATGAACGAGGTCGGCGCGATGCTCGGCAGCGTGATGTGCCGGAAGAGGTGCCACGAATCCGCCCCGTCGATCGAGGCCGCCTCGTAGTAGGAGGTGGGGACGTTCTTGATGGCCGCGATGAACAGCAGCATGGAGAATGCCGTCCCGCTCCAGACCGCCGCGCACACGACGACGGCGAGCGACAGGTTCGCGTCCGACTGCCACAGGATCGGGTGACCGCCGAGTTCCTGGATGATGTAGTTGATCAGCCCGAAGTTCTCGCCGAACAGCCAGCGCCAGATCACGCCGACGATGATGGGCGAGATCAGCCACGGGATGAAGAAGACGATGCGGGCGACCAGCTTGCCCTTCGAGTGCTTGCTCACCAGCAGGTTGGCGATGAGCAGCGAGAACACGAAGTTCAGGGGTACGACAAGCACGGTGTACAGCAGGGTGCGTTCGAGCGACGCGTAGAAGTTGCTGTCACCGAACAGATGGCTGTAATTGGACAGGCCGATGTACTGGTAGGCGCCCACGCCGGTGTAGTTCGTGAACGAATACATCAAGCCGATGACCGCCGGCCACGCGAAGAACAGGCCGAACAGCGCGACGTTGGCCGATATCAGCACCAGCGGCGCGATGGTGTACCGGTTGTACTTGCCGCGGCGCGCGAGCAAGCGCGGTATGCGTAGTTCCGTCATTCGTGCTCCGTCCTTCGCCGGGGGGAGCAGGAGGCAGGAGGTTCCCGCTCCCCCCGGCTCGGCCTAAAGAACCCCGCCGACCTGCTCGTTGTATCCCGCGGCGATGTTCTTCAGTGCGGTGTCCACCGACTCCTGGCCGTTGATCGCCTTGCCGATCTCGGTGACGCTCGGGTCGGTGGTCAGGGTCTTGCCCTTGAGCACCCATTCCGTCTGCGTGTTGTTGAAGTAGGCGGAGATAGGCGCGTACAGCGGGATCTCCTCGTTGTACAGCTTGAACGCCGCCTGCGCCGCCGCCGACTTGAACGGGTACACCGCGTCCAGGCCGCTTTCGACCGGCAGGAACCCGCTGACCTCGACCAGGGTGCGGTAGTTCGACGGCTCGTAGATGAAGCTCATGAAGTCCTTGCCCGCGCCGGTGAACGCCACCATCATGCCGCCCGCGTTGACGTCGCTGGCCTGCACCGGCTGCGCCGGCGTGGCGGCGCTCGCCCACTCGAAGTTGGTGACGGACTCCGCGAACGTGGAGACCTGCCACACCCCGGACCAGTACGCGGCCACGTCGCCGCTCTGGAACAGCGCTTCCGGGTCCTGCCCGCTTGTCCAGACGGACTTGGGAATGGTGACGTCGTCGTTCCACTTCACGAAGTCCTCCACGGCGCTCAAGGTCGCCGGGTCGAAGGAGAACGTCCCGCCGGAGGCATGGATGTACTGGCCGCCCATCTCGTAGACCATGGCGCGCAGCCGTGACGGGGAGTTGTCGAAGACCAGGGAGTACTTGGCGCCCGCGCCGGAGCGGGCCTTGTTCGCCGAGGCGATGAACTCCGTCCAGGTCCAGGTGTTCGACGGGGACGTCGGGTAGGAGACCCCGGCCTTGTCGAACAGCGTCTTGTTGATGAACATGCCGGAGGCGGTGACGTCCGACGGGATGGAGAGCACCTTCCCGCCCGTCCCGGTGGCGACGAAGTTCGGGTTGACGTTGTTGCTCATGATCGACTTCAGGTCCTGGAGGCTGTTCACCCAGATCGGGTCCAGCGCGGGAACGTCGGCGATGTCCGGGAGCGCGTTCGCCTGCGCGGCGTCGTGCAGCTTCGTGGGATAGCCGGAGTACGGAATGTTCGCGAAGTTGACGGTGACCCCGGCCTGCTTCTTGTAGGCGGCGGCAAGCTGCTGCCACCCCGCGAGCTGAGCCGCACTCGTGGAGATCCAGAACGTGACGCTCTTGGCCGAGCCCCCACCCGACGAGGATCCGCCGCTGGAACTGCTGCAGGCGGCCACGGCCAGGGCGGCGCCGGCACCGCCCAGGGCGCCAAGCAGGGACCGGCGGGACATATCGGGCATACTGGATCTCAGGGGTGAAGCATGACGCACGGGCATGGTGACTCCTTACTTCTTGGCACCGTGAAACGCTCACCAAGCGGGGCGAGCGGGCGGTCCGGGGGCAGGTATCGCAGCCTCACGGCACACGGGGGCCTGGTCGCCGGCGAAAGGCGGGCGCCACGCATGCATGAGGTCATCGTCGATCCTTCGGCTGTGGCGGGCGAAGCGCAGGATGCTCCGCCATGCAGTTGCGGTAGCTCGTTTTTCTATCACTATGATCGAATAGATACAAGAAGGTCAGCCGTACTATTTCAGCAGATGGTGATGCTGAAGAGTTATCCGCTGGACATCGATCTGCTACTTGCGCGACTTCCGATTTCCTGGTTTATAGTCAGTCTGATGTTTAACGAGGCGGCAGCATGAGCAACGAGGAAACGCGGGCGCCGCGGACAGCGACGACGCGCCACGTCATTGAGATCAACCGGACGGCGATCATCGACGTGCTGCGCGCTCACGGTCCGCTGTCTCGACGTGACATCGTGAAGCGCACCGGGCTCGGGTCCGCCACCGTCGAACGGCTCACCGCGGCGCTCATCGACGAGGGCGTGATCGAGTTGGCGGGACAGGTCCGCTCCTCGGTCGGGAGGCCCTCGTCCCTGCTGCGGTTCGCGCCGTCCATTCAGGCCGTGGCCGCGGTCGACGTCACCGAGTACACCGCGCGGGGGCGCCTGGTCGACCTGGGCGGCACCACGCTCTACGAGGAGAGCCTCGCTTTCGACTTGGCGGACGCGGATCCCGGCGCGGCCCGGGTCGACGGCCTGCTGCGGTTCGTTAAGAAGCTGACGTCGAAGGAAACCGGGGTGAAGTCGCCGGTCGTGGCCGTCGGCATCGCCGTCCCCGGCATCGTGGACAAGGGCGTGGTGTCGAAGGCGGTCGAGCTCGACTGGCACGAGCTGCCGCTGGCCGAGATCGTGTCCGGTCGCAGCGGCCTGCCCGTGTACGTGGAGAACGACGCCAACGCGACGGCGTTCGGCGAGTGGACCTACGGCGCGAGCAGCGGCGTGCACAACGCCGTCGCGCTCGTCCTCGGCGCCAGGATCAGTGCCGGAATCATCAACGAGGGGCGGCTCTACCGGGGCGACCGATCGGCCGCGGGCGAGATCGGCTTCCTGCTGACGTCCACCGCGTCGTTCGCACGGTACTTCACCGAGCAGGGCGACATCGAGTCGAGCCTCGCGGCCCGGGTGCTCCCGTTCGTGCAGCAGGAGGAGAGCGTGCGCCCCGGCAGGCGCATCGGCCCCGCGTTCCGCGCGATGATGGCCCGCTGCGGGCCGGCGACACCGAGGCCACCCGCGCGCGTAAGGAGTTCTTCGACTCGATAGCGCTCGCGTTCGTCGCTCTCTCCGTGGTGCTCGCGCCCCAGGTCATCGTGCTTGCCGGAGCGTTCGCGCAGTACAGCGAGGAGTCCGCCGCCGAGCTCACCAAGCGCCTGGCCGGGCGCATCCCGTGGGTTCCGCGGATCGTGGCGAGCGACCTCGGATTCGACGCGGCGATCACCGGCGTGAGCGCGCTGACCATCGAGCGCGCTCGTACCGCGACGTACCTGGCGTGATGGTAACGACCGTGAGTCCCGGCTCACCGACCCGAAGTGAGGAAAGCTTGCCTGTGCGAATCGCGATCGTGGGTACGGGGGATGTCGCCATGTCCCACGCGGCGGACCTGCTGGCCGGACCGGTCGAGGCCAGGATCGTCGCGGCGGCCGATACCAACCGTGCGCGCCTCGACGCGTTCCTGGCGGCCCACCATGTGCCGGACGGCTACGACGACATGGGGAAACTGCTGGCGCAGGCCCGCCCCGACCTGGTCTACCTGTGTACGCCCCCCGGCCTGCACCGCGAGCAGGCGCTCGCCTGCCTGGGCGCCGGCGTCAGCGTGCTCACGGAGAAGCCGCCCGCTCTCTCCCTGCGCGAATTCGACGAGATCGCCGCCGCGGCGAGCGGTCCACCGTGGTTCGCGACGGTGTTCCAGCACCGGTTCGGCCATGGTCAGCTCCGGCTGAAGGCGCTCGCGGCGTCCGGGCTGCTTGGCCGTCCGCTGCTGGCCACCTGTAACACCACGTGGTTCCGTGACCAGGCCTACCTGGACGTGCCATGGCGGGGCCGCTGGGACAGCGAAGGCGGCGGCCCGACGATGGGACTTGGCATCCATCAGATGGACATGCTGCTCGACGCGCTCGGCGACTGGACCGAGGTGTCCGCGATCACCAGGACCCAGGCCCGCCGTACCCAGACCGAAGACGTTTCCATGGCCCACGTGACCTTCGCCTCGGGCGCGGTCGCCTCGGTCGTGAACAGCCTGGTCTCCCCGCGCCAGGAGTCGTACCTGCGCTACGACTTCGAGCGTGCCACCGTCGAGGTGACCCACTTGTACGGCTACCGCGACGAGGACTGGCGGATCACCCCCGCGCCCGGGCAGGACGAAGTTCTCGCGGCCTGGAAGGCATCGGGAGCCGACGTGGCGCCCGATGACCGCAGCGGGCACCGCGCGCAGTTCGCGGAGGTGCTTTCCTGCCTGCGCGACGGCACGCCGCCCCCGGTGGTCCCGGCCGACTCCCGCAGAACACTAGCGCTGGTCACCGCCATCTACGCGTCCGCCGCGACCGCCCGTCCGGTGCCGCCGGCGGACCTCGCACCTGGAAACCCCTTCTACGACAGCATGGGAGGCGACCGCGGCGCCGGTTAACCCGGTGCGGCCGGTAAGGGTCCCCCGCCCGAATCGCTTCCGCCGATTGAAACCCCCCGGGCTTGAATGAGGAGAGCCATGCCCCGCACCACCCTCACAATTGCGATGAACGGCGTCACCGGCCGCATGGGCTAAACCAGCACCTGCGCCGGTCGATCCTGGCCATCCGCGCAGCAGGGCGGCGTCAGGCTCCCCGACTGCCGAAACCATCCTGCCCAACCCCCTGCTGGTGGGGCGCAGCCGCGACAAGCTGGAAGCCATCATCGCCGAACGCGCGCGGCCTGCCATGGACCACCGACCTCGCCGCGGCCCTCGCCGACCCCGCCTACTCCGTCTACTTCGACGCCCAAACTCACCGAGCGCCGCGCCGAGGCCGTCCGCGCCGGCGATCGCCGCGCGGCAAACACATCTACTGCGAGAAGCCCGTGGCCACCACCTCTCCCAGGCGCTCCACCTGTACCGCGCAGGCCCGCCAGGCCGGCGTCAAGCACGGCGTGGTGCAGGACAAGCTCTTCCTGCCCGGCCTGATGAAGCTCCAAACGCTGATCAACGCGGGTTCTTCGGCCGCATCCTCTCGGTGCGCGGCGAGTTCGGCTACTGGGTGTTCGAGGGCGACTGCGCAGCCCGCCCAGCGCCCGTCGTGGAACTACCGCGCCGAAGACGGCGGCGGCATCATCCTCGACATGTTCCCGCACTGGCGCTACGTGCTGGACAACCTTTTCGGTCCGGTGCGGACCGTGTACGCGCAGGCCACTACGCACATCCCAGCGCCGGTGGACGAGCGGGCACTCCCTACGCCGCACCGCCGACGACGCGGCGTACGCCATCTTCGAGCTCGACGGCGGCATCGTCGCGGCGATGAACTCCTCCTGGGCGTGCGCGTGCACCGCGACGAGCTGGTGGAGTTCCAGGTCGACGGCACCGAGGGAAGCGCCGTCGCCGGGCTTCGGGACTGCGTGGTGCAGCACCGCGCCAACACCCCGCGTCCCGTCTGGAACCCCGATATCCCGAACGAGGGGGACTTCCTTTCACAGTGGCAGCCCGTTCCCGACAACGGGGTATTCGGCAACGGGTTCCGCGCGCAGTGGGAACTGTTCCTCTCTCACGTGGTGGCGGGCACGCCGTTCCGTCATGACCTGCTCGCCGGGGCCAGGGGTGTCCAGCTCGCCGAGATCGGCACGCGATCCGCGGCCGAAGGACGCCGCCTCGACATTCCGGAACTCGCGCTGTGAAGCCCCGGGCCTGCCCAGCGCACACGGCGCGGCGGCGGTGACCGGTGGGCGAGCATCTTCTGGCGAGGCTGCGGCTGGACGGCGTGCCGGTGGCCGACTACATGGAGGGCAGCGAGTTGGATCCGACCCTGTCGCCGCGGCCGTATCTTCACCCCGTCCGCACCCTCGGCGGCATTCCGGTGACTGACGTCCAGCCGGCGGACCACCGGTGGCATCTGGGCGTCTCCGTCGCGCTGGCGGACGTCGGGGGCTGGAACCTCTGGGGTGGCCGCACCTACGTGCGCGGCCAGGGCTACATCTGGCGCGAAGACCACGGCCGGATCGTGCATGCCGGTTTCGAGCGGTCCGGTGACGACGGGTTCACCGAGCGGCTGCACTGGCTCAGTCCGCACGGGGAACTCCTGCTGGCCGAGCACCGTCAGGTACAGGCACGCCTGGCCGCCCACGGCTGGGAACTCCGGCTCGTCACCACCCTCACCAACGCCACCGACCGATCCATGCGGCTCGGCAGTCCCGCAACGAACGGCCGGGAGGGAGCCGGATACGGCGGCCTGTTCTGGCGCCTGCCTCCGGCCCGCACGCCGCAGGTGTACACCGCCACCAGTGCGGGCGAGCGGGCGGTACACAACCGCGCCGCGCAGTGGCTTGCCTGGGTTGACCGCCCGGCCGGCTTCACCCTGGTGTTCACCGGGACCAACCAGGCCACCCGGGCCGATCCCTGGTTCGTCCGGGTCGAGGAAGTACCCGGGCGTCGGCTCGCAACTCGCCGCCGGGGACGCACTCACCTTGCCGTCGGGCGGTGCGGTGACGCGGGGACTCCGCACGCTGCTGGCCGACCGCACGCTCGACAACAGCGCCGTGCAGGCCTGGGCCGACGCGCCTGCCTCCGAAGTGCCTGGCCCGGTCGGCGTTCGCTGACCGCCGACCGGGGTTTAGTCCAGGTAGTCGCGCAGGAGCTGGGAGCGGGACGGCTGGCGGAGCTTTGACATTGTCTTGGACTCGATCTGGCGGATCCGCTCGCGGGTAACGCCGTAGACCTTGCCGATCTCGTCCAGCGTCTTCGGCTGGCCGTCGGTCAGCCCGAACCGCATCGAGACCACCCCCGCCTCCCGCTCCGACAGCGTGTCGAGCACCGAGTGCAGCTGCTCCTGCAGCAGCGTGAACGAGACCGCCTCGCCCGGCTGGATCGCCTCCGAGTCCTCGATCAGGTCCCCGAACTCGCTGTCCCCGTCCTCCCCCAGCGGAGTATGCAGCGAAATCGGCTCCCGCCCGTACTTCTGCACCTCCACGACCTTCTCCGGCGTCATGTCCAGCTCGACCGCCAGCTCCTCCGGCGTCGGCTCCCGCCCCAGGTCCTGCAGCATCTGCCGCTGCACCCGGGCCAGCTTGTTGATCACCTCGACCATGTGCACCGGAATCCGGATCGTCCGCGCCTGGTCCGCCATCGCCCGGGTAATCGCCTGCCGGATCCACCACGTGGCATACGTCGAGAACTTGTACCCCTTGGTGTAATCGAACTTCTCCACCGCACGGATCAGCCCCAGGTTCCCCTCCTGGATCAAATCCAGGAACAGCATCCCCCGCCCCGTATACCGCTTAGCCAGCGACACCACCAGCCGCAAGTTCGCCTCAAGCAGATGATTCTTCGCCCGCCGACCATCCTCAGCGACCCATTCCATGTCGCTGTGCGCGTCGCCCGGGAGTCCAGCGCCGTGGGAGAGCTTCTCCTCGGCGAACAGGCCCGCCTCGATCCGCTTGGCCAGCTCAACCTCCTGCTCGGCACTCAGCAGGGGGACCTTGCCGATTTTCTTCAGGTAGTCCTTGACCGGGTCCGCCGTCGCCCCGGCAATGGCGACGTGGGCGGCCGGGAGGTCGTCGTCATCGTCGCCGAAGACCAGGATCTCCTCGTCCGCGCCGGCGGCCTCCGGGGAGAGAGCGGGCCCGCGCACGCCAGCCGGACCGGGGGCCTCGGCCTCGGCGGCCGCCCCGGCGGGGGCGTCGCCGGCCTCGGGGTCCTCGAAGTCTTCAGGTCCGTCCGGTAGCTCCGGCCCGTCGACGTCGCCGGCCAGATCATCAACCAGATCGACGGGCAGGTCGTCACCCAGATCATCGGCCAGGTCGTCACCCACGTCGGAGACATCGCCGATGTCGTCGGCGAGGACAGCGAGGACGGTGAGTGTGACCTGCAGGTCGGCGTCGTCGGCGTCGAGATCGCCGAAGTCGCCCGGATCCGCGTTCTCCAGATCCGCGTTCTCCAGATCCGCGTTCTCCAGATCCGGCCGGTATCGAGATCAGCCGCGTCGAGTTCTACCTCGTCGAGTTCTACCGCGATCAAGCCGCCGTCGACGTCGGAACGCGGCCCGGAACCGTTTGCATCCGGCGAGTTCTGGTGACCAGAACCGCCTGGCCGCGGAGCCGTCCGAACCTCGATGGCCTCAGGCCCCTGGTCCGGGTCCTCGAGTGCCGCCAACGGTCAAGCTCTGCGCGGCGCCGGGCTTTGCCTCGCTTTGCCTTACGCTTGCTCAACCCTTATCGCCTCCCAGAGCACCGCGACAAAGGATGCCGATAACTACATCCCCAGATTTGGGGCGTCATAGCCCCTGGGGGCTTGCCATGCTACTGCCTCGTTCCGAGCGCTACGACCCGTAGTGTCGGGTGGATTTCCCGAGCTGACCAGCGCGGAGTCGAGTCGCGACCCTCAGCGACCGGCCGCCGCGACTCGGCCCGTCCGCACGTGCGTCCGGCTCCGGAAGCGGTAACCGTGCGAGTCGGAAGAACCGCGAATCCGTTCGGGATAACGTCTTTGATTTTGTTTGATTTCGCCGGACGAGCCGGTGTTTCACGTCAATCAGCCGGCCAGGTCCCCCGGCCGGGGCGTCTTGTCACCCGATTGGGCGTCATGACAACGTCACCCTCGATCGGGAATGCTGACAGTGCATCCGCTCGCGAGCTGGAGAGGCCGCGGCCCAGGCGTTACCGCCCGGTGCCCGACATGCGGCCGCTCCGCCGCGGGGGAGCTGGGGGGGCTTGGGTGTCCCGGGCCATTCAGTGGCCCGGGGCACCCAGGCTCGGGTGGTCGTCCCCGTCGCGGGCGAATGACGTGTACGGCACGATCTCGCCCGGCTTGATCACGCCGTCCTCGATCGCGCGGGCGAGCAGCGCGTCCTTGCTCGGCGCGGTCCGCCCGGTGGCCGCGTACTTGGCCCGCGCGCGGCTGATGTACTGCCGGACCGTGTTCTCGCTGATCGACATGCGCCGCCCGACCGATGCCTTCGACATGCCCTGGAACCACAGCAGCAGCGCCTGCCGTTCCTGCTCCGACAGCGCCGGCCGGGCCGGGCGCTGGTCGGCGAGCATCGCCCTGGCCTGCGACCGGGTCACGTACGGCCGGTCGGCGGCGGCCGCCAGCACGGCCTCGACCAGGTGGTCGCGGCCCTCATCCTTGGACACGTAGGCGTGCGCGCCGTTGTCCAGCGTCTCCATCACGATCGCCGGATCGCTGTGCCCGGAGAAGGCCACCACCCGGTATCCGGCCGCCACCAGCTCGGGGATCTGCGCGGTGACCAGCTCGCCGGACAGCTCCAGGTCCAGGATGACCACGTCGGCCGACGGTCCGACGGCGCGGAGCCCGGTCAGGTCGCGCGCCGTCTGCACCAGCCGCACCCGCTGGCCGGGATCGGACCGGATCCAGGACGCCACCCCCTCGGTGACGACCGGATGGTCTTCGATGATCGCCACCGTCACCTGCTGTTCCATCGCGCCTCCGCCCAGAGCATGCCGCCGTCTTGCTGCTGTTCGATGGCGACCCCCTCGCCGGCCGCGGGCAGCCGGACGACCGCGCCGGTATCGGCGACGAAGCTGACGGCGATTCCGGCGGCCACGTCTGGCCACTGCGGCCAGGGTGATCCGCGCCTGGCTGCGCGCGGCGGTCAGGATCGCGATGGCGGCGTCGGTGATCACCCGCCGGGCCGGACCGGGCACCGGCGGCAGCGGCCCGGCCGTCTCGATCTCGACGGCGACCCCGCGCCGCTCGGCCACATCGGCACTCGCGTGCAGTTCGTGCACCAGCGATCCCGGCTACCTCATCGCCCTCGGCCAGCAGCCGGCGCAGCCGGGCCGCCTGGACCGCGCACCTGACGCGCACCTGCGCGTCGCCCGGGTCAGCCGTCCCCGCCGCCAGCTCGGCGACCAGCGGGAGCGGCGCTCTCCTGCAGCGCCAGCCAGCGGGCGTGCCGGGCGGCCTGGATGATCTCCGCGGTGGCGGCCCGCTCGCGCGCCGCGTGCTCACTCCGCGCCGCGGTCGGCGGCCTGGCCGGCCGGCGACGTCCAGCGCCCTGACCCCGGCGGCGACGGCCACCTGCGCGCCGGTCGACCAGGCCAGCACGGCGAGGAACCCGGCCAGTTCGGTGCGGTGCAGCCCGTCCCACACCTGCACGCCCAGGGTGGCCAGGGCCTCGGCGGCGAGGAACCACGCCAGCTCGGTGAACCGGCGGCGCAGCAGCACGAGCACGCCGATCCAGCCGGCACTTCCCCACGCCCAGTTGACCGCCAGCATCTGGCCGGCCGGGCTGGTCGCCGCCGCCGCCGTGCTCGCGGCCAGCGCGATCACGGCCACCGCCCAGGCCGGGCGCCAGCCGGGCGCTCCGCGCAGCACCAGGACCGACCCGGCGGCGATCGCCAGCGCCATGACCAGCCACATGGCGCCCTGGAAAGCGAACGAGCCGTAGGCCGGCCGGTTATGCAGCAGCTGCCCGCCCGCGCCGGCGAGATGCCAGCCCGCGACCAGGAAGACCACGGCGACGGTGAAGGCCCGCTGATAGCGGCCGGACATCATCGCCGTCGGCTGGACCGATGGCCGCACTGTTGGCTGCACTGTTGGCTGCACCGGCGGCTGCATTGCTGGCTGCCCGGGGGTCATGCCGGCCAGCTCACGGTGACGGTCGTGCCCGCGCCGGGACGGCTGGCGATCGCGGCCCGGCCGCCGGCCGCCAGCATCCGCCCGGTGATCGACTCGCGGATGCCCCGCCGGGATGGCGGGGCGGCGGCCGGATCGAATCCGCGGCCGTGGTCAGTGATCTTGACCACCGCCCACCCCGCACCGCCGGTGACGGTCACTTCCGCCTGGCCGGTTCCGGCGTGCCGCTCGACGTTGCGCAGCGCCTCGCCGACGCAGGCGACGAGCTGATCCGCGACCGGCGACGGCAGCGTGACCGGGACGAGCTTCAGCCGCACGGCCAGGTCATCGGTACTCGCCGCGGCCCGCTCCAGCCTCGGTCCCAGGTCGGTCAGCGGCGCCGGCCCGCCCGGCGTCAACCCGCTGGGCCACCGGGCGGGGCGCCGACGAGCCCTTGCAGCACGTCGCAGGTCCCGGGCCGCCTGCGCGGCCAGCGCCGGTCGACGGCTCGGCGAAGGCGCCGGCCGCGACCATCGTCAGGTCGACAGGACGGTGTCGTGCAGCTGGCGGTGCTGCTCTCGCTCGTCAGCGCGCCGCGCCTCCTCGGCCCGGATCCGCCGCTCGGTCTCCAGGCTGACGGCGACGCTCGCGTCCGCCTGCCTGGCCCCGCCGCGGATCACCGCCACCAGCCCGGCGGCGACGATCGTCTCCACCACCAGCAGCCAGCCACCGGTCACATGGCCGGTGCCGAGCCCGTAGGCGATGACGACGATCGCGGCCCCAGGCAGGCCGAGCCTCGGCCGCAGCGCGATCTGCAGGATGTACACCGACGTGCAGGCCAGCGGGAGCATCCAGGTCGTGTTGTCCTCGATCAGCACGGCCGGTACCAGGTGCTGCTGCGCCAGCGCCAGCGCCGAGATCACCGCGGCATCGACCAGCACCACGGCCCGGCATCAACCCGGATCGCCGGACCCGCCAGGCGAAGAAGGCTGACCACAGGCACAGCGCGGTCAGCGGCACGCCCAGCCAGCAGCCGGAGACCTGCTCCGTCGCGGCCAGCACGGCTACCGCGGTGAACAAGCCCGCGCCGCCGAGGCGCAACGCGATCGCGTACCAGCCTGCCAGCCAGTGCAGGGCCTGGTCAGATGGCCCCGCAGCGAGAGGCCCAGCCCCCCGCCCGGGCCGGCCCGTGGAGGGCTGGCCCTCCCCACCGATGGACTCCGCGACTGGCCCCACCGAACCAGTATGCGGCAGGGCCACGGTAACGATTCAACACCTTCAGTACCTTCGCCGTTATCTAAAACCATTGCTCTCGAATGTTTTTTGTAAAAGATGCCATTGATCCTGCCCCAGGTGAAGTGGGTGTTCGCAAGTGCCGCCTGTCACCGGTGGTCTTGATCACCGGCCGGGGTGCCCCCGTTCGGCGGCGCGATGCTGAAAAGAGACTGCTAGCACGCAACCAACCCGGTGACAAGTACGTCCTATTGGATGAAAAGCCAGTAAATTCACCCAATAAGCCAACGGGGACGGGGACGAGATGCCTTCCAAGTTCAGGACTGCGCTGGTGTCGGCCGGGGCCGCTGCGGTGACCGCACTTGCGGTGTTCGGCGCCGCGACGCCAGCCTTCGCGAAGTCAGACACCCAGCTCTCCGGACCGCAGGTCGCGCATCTACGGCACGCGTTCCGCCTGACGGTCTCGGTGCGGGACGACGGCGGCGCCCACCCCGCCTCGGTTCGGCTGCAGTTGCGGGGCGCACACGGGCGGTACCAGTGGTTCGGCCCGTCGCAGCGGCTGCATCCGACGGACCACTGGGATGAATCGTACGCATTCACGCTGACCGAGAACCAGAGCACCACCGTCACCTTCCGCGCGGTGGTCAGCGGCGGGTACGCCGTCACCAACCCGGTCACGGTCGCCGTCCGCTGACGCCGCGTGTCACCGGAGAGGTATACCGATTTGCGCGGGCACAGAACCGGACATGCCGGGCGGGATCACGCGCGAAACTCGGTATACCTTGCAACGCCCCACTCGGAATCATGATCAACAATTAGCCTGGGCTGGAATAAATCAACCTTAGTGCACATAGTAGCCAATAGCGAGAGGCCTCGTTTTCCTCTTGCTTTCAAAGGGTAATGAGATCGCGGAAACGGCGGCCTGACCGCCGGACGTCAGGAATTGGCGACAGGAGCACTCATGCCCAAATTCTCGTTCCGTCGGCTGGCGTATGTCTTCGCGCTAGCTCTCGCATTGCCCGCCGCGGGCGCCCTTACGGCACACGCCAATGCTTTTCCGTACCCGAGCAGTTGCCAGGATATTCACCACCAAAACCGTTTCGCGAGGGATGGTGATTACGTACTTTATAATAACAGCAACCTGTTCACGGTGTTCTGCTACGACATGACCGGAACTCCGCGTGAGTACATCGATCTGGCGGCCAGAGGGATGGACGTGAACTTCTCGCAGTACACCGCGGGCGGCGCGTCACCTGGTACGGACGTCCGGACGACGTTCACCAAGCTCCGGATCAACCCCGCCACGCTGACCGTGGACATCGGCGACCTGACGTTCGCGAGGTCCACTGGCTCGACGGTAAACGGCAGTACCGCCGTGACGAGCATGCCCTACGGCACAGCCATGTCGTGCACCAGCCCGCAAAGCGCCGACGGCGTTGGAAACATCGACCTGCGGGGCACGCCGTTCCAGGTAGACAACGAGTTCACCGTCGGCGGGTTTGAGTCGACCGGATCGGCCGCCGTCAGCTCGCACGACCAGGTGGTCAACCTCAGTGGCGGCGGCTACTGCGGGTGGATAGCTCCCGCCCCAGGGGCTTATAACCCATTCAACCCGACCCCGGGCGATTACCAGCTCAAGCTGAGCTGCGCCAAGGGATTCCCGACGTTCGGCCGTCCTCAGGTTTGCCTACACATCGGTTAAGCCCGGATAAATCGCCAGGCGGCCCTCTTTGGGTAAAGCGAAACCCCGCGGAGTTCCTCCGCGGGGTTTCGCCTTCGGGCTACTACGAAAACACCTTCACGTACTGGACATCTTCGGTTGCGGCTCCTGACGGCCACGTCGCGTTGTTCGGGTCGCTGCCGTTCGGCCCGGAGATGGAGAAGTTGAGATAGGTCGGCTTGTGACTCAGAGCGCTGGCCGGGATTGTGATGTAGAGCTTGCCGTTGAAGTAAACGTTGGCAACGGTCTTGGTGAACTCGATGTCCACCACGTTCCAGCCCGGCTTGACGTTGGGAACGCCCGCGTTCGGCGTGGCGTAAGTGGCGCCCGCGCCTGCCCATCCCTGCGGCAGCGTGGTCCAGTTGCCGGTGCTGGCGCCGTTCCCGGTGGCGCTGCCGTAATGGACCGTTATGTAGTTCGCGCCGTACTGAGTCTCGACCGGATCGATCTCGGTATCGGCAGGCCAGCTTTCCGTACCGTTCGTGCTGTCCGCACCGTTCATCCACATCGTGGTCCAGTCGAGAAGCGTGCCCGCCGGGTAACTTTCGCCGCCGAAGGTCTGAGCCTTGCTGAGGCCGGGCAGGTCTATCTTCGCCTCGACAACGTCGCCACTGGTTGGCACGGTGTACTGCGACCTGATGTGCGCGCAGGCACTGGTATCAGTGGTCGGCTGGCCGGTAGTAGTCAGCACAACCGCGTCAAGCGACGACGAGTAGGCGGTGTTCGCTACCGGGCAGGTCCCATTCCCCTCGTGGGTGTCGTTGGCGTACTGCGCCCAGTCATCGCTGACGATGTCTTTGGCGGAGTAACTCTGAGCCAAGGTGGTGTAGGACGACAGCGCCGGAGCGTACGGGACAGTGCTCGCGGCGCTGGCATACGTCGGTAGGGTCAGGGACGCCAAGGATGCAGTGACGACAGTTGCTGTAGTAACCCAAAGTTTCTTCATGCATCTAATGATGCAGAACCGCGATGTGATAGTGATGCCGATCGCTACAGCTGCCCAAATATTCCCGCCTCAAGCCACCCTTCACCTACCGTTCATGACCCAAAAAATATTATGAAGATCCTTCTTGAACTGGCGATTCTTAATTAGCTATGTAAAGGTAAGTGGGACAAAGTGGGGCTGATCACAATCAACTATGACGGGGCGCGCTAATCGTCACGGGGTATATATGAATCGGAGGAGCACGCGTGTCGAGGGTAGAGAATCAGGTCGGCCTCATCCGCTGTGCTGAGGCGGCCCACGGGCCCGGTCGCGCGTGACAGCGGTCAGGGCTGGCTCGCGTCCACTCGGCATGGCCTATACCGCCCTGGCCGCGGCGGCCTGGTCCCTGGCCGGGATCCTGCAGCGCCAGTTGCACATGGGCCTCGCATCTCAGCTAGCCGGGCGGGCGGTCTTCTCAACTCTCGCTGTGCTCGCCTTCGTCGCGGTCACGGAGCGCGGTCACGTGATCGGCGCGTTCCGTGCCGTCGGCCGGTCGGGACTTCTGATCGCGGTGCTCATGGCGACCGCTTCCGGCTCGTTCATCACCGCGCTCAACGAGACTCCGGTGGCGGACGTGATGGTGATCCAGGCACTTGCCCCGCTGGCGGCCGCACTGCTCGGCATGCTGGCGGGCGAGCCGGTGCGTCCCCGGACCTGGGCGGCGATGGGCGTCGCGGTCGCTGGCTTCGCCGTGATGGCCGGGGCACCGTCCCGCCCAGGGCTGGCCGGCATGACCTTCTCCCTCATCTCGATGCTGGCCTATGCTGCGACGATCGTGGTCGCCCGGCGCCGGGCGGATGTGTCGATGGCCCCGGCAACGTGCCTGTCACAGGTCCTGGTGTTCGCCGTGTTCGCTCCGTTCGCGCATGTCAGCGAGATGGGCGGGGCTAACCTCGGTTACCTGATCCTGATGGGCACCGTCCAGATGGGACTGGCCCTGTCCTTCCTCTCGCTTGGCGCGAGGCTCCTCCCCGCGGTCGAGGTGGCCCTGATCGCTCAACTGGAGAACGTCCTGGCCCCTTTGTGGGTCTGGCTGGCCGGCATCGAGCGCCCGTCCGCGCCCGCGGTCGTCGGCGGCATCATCGTCATCGGTGCCGTTTCCCTCCAGATCATGCTGGGCACCAGCTCATCAGCCGGGCTCGGGCAACCGCCTGACGTTCTCCCCGCTGAGCCTGATGTTCTCCCCGGTAACCTGCCTGCCCAGGACAGTGCAGCCGCTGAACCTGCCTAAGTAGCAGTGCTCGGGGCTCCCTGGCTTGCGCGCCGCACCGGCCTTAGTGCACCGGAGCGGCTGATGGTTCCGCGCGGACCGAGCTGACCGGCGCGTCCCAGTCGATGCGATAGTCGAACATCCAGGCCATCCGCTCGGGTTTCGCCAGCCTGGTGAAGATCCGCAGCGCCCAGGCGTTGATGAAGCGGCCCACCGGTCCCGCTGTCTTAGCGCTGTTCTTGTAGGTGGTCTCGCGGATGATCCGCTCAACGCGTGGCCGGCGCTCGGCCTCGTACGCCGCGAATGCCTGATCGTAGGGCAGGTCACGAACACAGCGGGCGAGCTGGACGGCGCTTTCGATGGCCAGCGAGGCACCCTGTCCCGAGCTGGAGGACGGCGCGTGGGCGGAGTCCCCGACCAGGACCATCCGGCCCTTGCTCCAAACCGGCACCCGGGGCATGTTCTCCACCGGTCCGACGATGATCAGGTCGGCCGGGTTGGTGCGGGCGATGAGCCCGGCGCCGATGGGGCCATCCGACTCGAACTGTTCCGTCAACAGCGGCAGCCACTGCTGCGGTGGGGTCCTGCGCACCTGCGCCGTGGTCATCGGCTCGGCGTGCGGGAGGTTCACGAACCAAAGCGCGGAGGAGTCGAATGCCTGGTAGCCGAAAAAGGCCCGCTTGCCGAAGCTCATCAGCATCTTGCCGTGCGTGGAGGGCGTTGCGGCGCCGTCCACCCGGGCCCCGAAGCTGATCAGGCCCGCGTAGCGGGGTTCCGGCGCTTCCGGGTCGATCAGGGTCCGCACCGTGGAGCGGATACCGTCCGCACCGACCAGGATGTCGCCGGTGGCCTGCGTTCCGTCGGCGAAGTGCGCGGTCACGCTCTGCGGGGTCTCGGTCACCTTGACCAGCCGTTTTCCGTACTCGATCCGGATACCCCTCCGCCGCGCCTCTGCCTCCAGCGCACCCATCAGGTCACTGCGGTAGAAGAACCGCATGGGCGGCACACCGGGCGGGTTGCCGAATTCACCGAGCCGCCTCCCCTTCCAGTCCTGCAGAACGATGCCGGTCATGTCCTCGCCAGCCGGCCTGACCGCCTGGCAGGCTCCGATGGCGTCCAGTGCGTCCAGGCCGTTCGGAGCGAGGCTCAACCCACCGCCCACGCCCTCCGCGTCACGCGGATAGGCCTCGTAGACGACGGCCTCGATCCCGGCCTGCCGCAGGGCCATGGCGGTCACCGGTCCGGCGATCCCGCCGCCGATGATTATGGCGCTCTGGAGCTGATTCGCGTATGTCATGAACCGATAGTCGCACTGAAACTAGTTACAAGTCAACTAGAAATCATGCTGCTAGCATCTGGGCATGAGTTCCGCTGTCCGCAGCTCACCAATCGCGCTCACCGTGCTGGCCATGCTGCACGCGCAGCCGTTGCATCCGTATGGCATCCAGCGCCTGATCAAGCAGTGGGGCAAGGACCAGGTCGTCAACGTGGGACAGCGGGCCAGCCTCTACCGGACGATGGACCGCCTGCAGACGGCCGGGCTGGTCGCGGTGCGGGAGACGGAGCGCGACCATCAGTACCCGGAGCGCACCGTCTACGAGATCACCGATGCGGGCCGCGCCGTCACCCGCGAATGGCTAGCGGAGATGATCGCGGTCCCGAAGCCGGACTTCCCCGAGTTCCCGGCCGCGCTCTCGAACATCATGATGCTGACCCCTCAGGAGGCGCTGCCCCTGCTCGAGCGACGTGCGACGGCACTCACGGCGATGCGTCAGGGCATGGAAGCGAGCATGGCCGGCGCCAAGGGTCTTCCCCGCGTTGTGATGCTGGAATCCGAGTACGTCCTCGCCACGGCGACAACCCAGCTCGACTGGATCCGCTCGGTGATCGAAGACCTCCGAACGGAAAGGCTTTCCTGGTCTCAGGAGAAACTGCTGGCACTAGCCGACGAATCCGTAGCCCAGAGCGGCGCCGCCGACCCACCGGTTTAGTTCCCGATGGCTACCGGCAAGCGAAGACGCAGACCGGGGTTTGCTTACACGGTGACCATGATCGTCGTCTTTGCCTAGCAGGCGCCCATGATCATGTCCGATTTGCGGTAAATGTGGCGCCGGTTGGTAAGCAGAGGTGAGCGCGGTGTCGCGGCAGGCGGTGGCCCGGCCGGGCATACCGCTGCAATCCGGGCAACGTACGCCCGGCGCCGGGACAAAGTAACGAAGGCGGTTGCCTTGTTAGTTAGAGTTTGCCGTACTGGGCGATGACGCGGCGAACCTGGGCGAAAAGCATCCCCGCATTGACCGAACGGCGGCAGACGACGACCGCGACTACATCCTGGAGAGCGTCCACCCGGACGAACAGGTGAGTCAGGTTGTCGCTGTTAACCAGAATCTCCTGGAAATAGTGCTTATCGCTAACAACGCCGCGCCGCTCCTTGAAGACATCCTCGATCATGATGACAGTGCGGCCCTGGAATAGGTCCAGGGTCGCGCCGGCCAGCAGGTCGAGGACTTCGGCGGGGTGAGTTTCCACAGTTTCGAAGGCGAGCAGCATTCCGGTCGACATGTCGACGACACCTGCCGCCACACAGTCGGGAGCGTCTGAGCGGAGCGTTTTCACCAGAACCGTTACCTGGTCGGAGAAATCCTGGCCGGTAGTCTTGGCATTCATCTGTCTTACTCTCCTTGCGTGCCGGTGAGAATGGTGCGAATGCGCCCCAGCGCTGGCTGGGACTTTTGGTGCAGCGTGCCCACGTCCAGGCCCTCGTCGCCGAACACGGCCAGCAGGGCCGCGACGCCTACCGCGTAGACCACCAGGTGCCCGCGGCTGGCATGGGTGGTCGCGCGGCCGAGCGTGCCCTGGCCGGCGGCGCTGACGACCTGGCGGGCGACGCCCAGGCTGGCGGCGGCAATCGCGGCCAGCGAATCAGCTTCGACTTTCGCATCAGCGCGGGAGTCGATGTCGGCGGCGACGAGCAGCCCGTCGCAGGCAGCGACGAGCGTGCCGGTGACTCCGGGAATCTGTTCCCTCAGCCCGCGCATTTCGACGAGGAGATCATGTCGGTCCATCAAGTTCCGTCCTTTGCTGACTTGGATCAGTCACGGCTCTCCCCCGGGCGGCCGCCGAAGTGCAGGAAATCCCGCCAGGAGGCCGCGGTCTTCTGGCTGGCGGCATCCTCGGCCGCGCCCTCGGAAAACGGACGGCGGCTGGGAAGCTCGGCCGGGACCTCCGCCGCTTGCGGACGCCCCGGAGATGGATGTACTGGATTGCGCGGCACTATCTCTACTGACGACGTATCGAGGGAATCGATCGACGGGGGCGGCTCACGGAGCAGGCCTTCGGCCAGCATCCGGGACATCTCCACAGTCACCGGGTAAAGGCTGCGACCGGAGACGAACGCGATATCACGGGCTGTTCGGCGTCCGTCGGCATAGCCAAGGATGACCTTCCGCAGCTCGGACAGCCGTATCCCAGATGATCCGCTCCCGGACGGGCTAAGACCGTCGTCCGCCGGCGACGCGATCAGCCGCTCACGGTGCGGGAGGATGGCCTGCGGCAGCAGCGCGAGCGCGTCCAGCTTCCTGAAGGCGGCAGCAAGCAGTGCGGCGGGGTCCTGTCCCTGGTTAGCGGGCGACACGGACGGATCGAGCTCCATCGCGCACGCGTCAATCGAACCGATGAGCACCGCGAACAACGCGTCCTGGTTGGCCATGAACTGAAGGACCTGGCGGTGAGCGGCCCCGATGTGCGCCGCGGAGGCGGCGTGGTCAACACCGCCGTCGCGGGCCCAGTCGTCGTCGCTTACCCGCCCGGTGCGGATCAGCAGCGCCTGCACGCCGGGCGCGCCTGGACTCTGGGCGACCAGGACCAAGCCGTCCCTGAACTGCAGCACGCCGCCTGGGCCGCCAGCTACTCGCAGCACCCCGGTGGTCCCCTCGGCAGCGGCGCGGGCGAGCCATCGTCTCAGCCGCACGTGGCCGTCGAGGTCAAGGGATTCACGAATACCGGGCCAGACCACGGTCGCACCTCCATCCCTTTGTCCGCCACCTTGCCATTTGTCCATTTACTTGAAGCCGCACCAGTTTTCAAAGAGGGAGTTACCGGCCAGACAGGCAAATCGTCCGGACTAGCTCCACTTATACCAGTCCTGCCGCCAATTTTTCCTTAATCGACAGAACTCGGCCAACAATCGTACAAAGGAAGCATTCGCCAGCCATTTATCGACAGTCGCTAATTTTACTAATTAGCCACAGAATGCACATGCATTACTTATTGGATCGGTTCACACTTAAGATGAAATGTCCCGATATCTGCATCCGCAGTCCAGCAGGACCATCGGACATACAGGGTTTGACGTGCCGAGATCCGCACCGCACAGACCCCCGAAGGGGATGTTTTGCCTACCCCGGCCCAATGTCACCGGCCTAAGGATCTCGCCGCACGGCATGCGCCCCCGGCACATACCGGATATGCCCGGAAAATCCGGCCGCTCCCGCGCCTCAGCCCGTTAACGCGGAGATTCCGCAGGTTATAGCCTGCTTTATTTACCAGTAAAGCGAAAACCTTGGCGACCCGTCAGAAAGCCCTGGAAAATGCGAGGCTGGACGACGCAGAGCTGGAAGACGAGGCGGCTGCACGTTCGGACGAGTCGGACTAGGCAGAACCGGGCGCCGGGCCGGTGCTGTCCCGCACCACCAGGCGGGTCTCGAGTTCCATGCTCAGCGCCTCGTGGGCGTGACCGTCGAGCTGGCGCATCAGCATCGTGACGGCGGTGCGGCCCATCTCCTGCAACGGCTGGCGGACGGTGGTGAGGCGGGGTGTCGTAGCCCGGCTGAGGTCGATGTCGTCGAAACCGACGACGGACAGGTCCGCGGGCACCCGCAGCCCGCGCGCGGCGGCCGCCTCCATCACCCCCACCGCCACCTTGTCGTTGAAACAGACCACGGCGGTCGGCCGCGGCTGCAAGTCGAGCAGCTGACCGCCGGCCGCCACGCCCGTCTTGATGGCCGGCTCGCCTTGTCGCACGAGTTCCGGGTCGCCAAGCACCCCGGCCTCGGACAGCGCGGCGAGGTGCCCGCCGCCCCGGTCGTCCCTGGTTCGCCAGTCCGGCGGCCCGTTGATCACCCCGATCCGGCGGTGACCGAGCTCGATCAGGTGCCGCGTGACGGCCCGGGCACCGGAGAAATGCGCGGCCGAGATCGACACCGTCCCGCGCGGCACGGCGATCCGCGGGTCCACCACCACATGCGGGTAACTGCGCGCGGCGAGCGCCTCGAGGTCGGCCCGGGGCTCAGGAGGAAGGATCAGTACCGCGCCGTACGCGTCGCGGCGGCGCGACAGCTCGCGCACCGCGCTGGACTTGACCACCTTGTCGCCCGCGTCAAGCAGCATGCCCTGGCCGTGCAGCGCGAGCGTCTCGGCGATCGACGTGACAATGTGCCCGAAGTAGTCGGTGAGCAGGTAGGGGCAGCGCACGAACACCGGCGGACGGGTGGTCCGCGGCTGCGGCCGCCGGCGCGGCTCGGGTGCCCGGTCACCGAGCCGCTCGACCACCTGGCGTACGCGCTCGCGGGTGTCCGAGGCCACGTTCCCGCCGCCGTTGATCACCCGGGAGATGGTAGCGATCGACAGCCCGGTCTCGGCCGCGATGGCGCGCACCGTCACCCGGCCGGTCCCGGTAACAAGATCTGAAACATCGTCTTGTTTCATCGCTTCCATAAGCGCCTCTTAACCGGAGATTAAGGATCACTCAAGACCCCACACTCTTATTGACCGATCCCAAAGCAACTGCTGCAATCTCTAACAGGATAGTTTCTTTACTGTTTCAGAAACAGCAGCAGTCCACCAGTTCTACCCCGGCGGGCCACCCGCTCCCCGCCGGGCCGCTCGGCCGAAGGGATCTCCCGATCACCATGCGAATACCAAGAATTCCCCTGAAACCGCGGGCGGTCACGCTCGCGCTAGCCGCGGCCGCCACCGCGCTCGGATCTGGCGGCCTCGCGCTTCGCCACCGCCGGATCGGCCGCCGCGGCCAGCCCCGCCTTCCCCGCCCATTACGCCGCGCCCTACCTGCAGATCAACTCGTCGGACGCCGGGGACATGGCCGCGGACATGGCCGTGAGCGGCGATAAGTACTACACGCTGGCGTTCCTCGTCACCCAGTCCGGCTGCACTCCCGATTGGGAGGACGGCGGCTACAGCTTGGGCACCTTCAACTCGCAGATCAGCGCCCTTCAGGCGGCCGGCGGCAACGTCATCATCTCGTCCGGCGGCGCGGGTGCCACCGAGATCGCAGAGACCTGCACGAACGTCTCGCAGCTCACCGCCGCCTACCTGAACATAGTGAACACCACCGGCGTTAACCGGCTGGACTTCGACATCGAGGACACCAACCTGGCGAACACCGCCGCCACGACCCGGCGTGACCAGGCGCTGGCCGCACTGCAGGCCGAGGACCCGTCGGTGCAGGTCGATTTCACCCTCGGCGTCGACGCGAACGGGCTGCCCACCGGCAACGCCTCGCAGTATGCGGTGCTCCAGGACGCCAAGGCCAACGGCGTGAAGGTGTCCATCGTCAACATCATGACGATGGACTTCTCCGACGGGGACAGCAACGACCTCGCGCAAGCTGAGTCCGCCGCTGAGGGGACCGCCAGCCAGCTCGCGAGCCTGTACGGGATCTCCACCTCGGCCGCCTACGCGATGATGGGCCTGACGCCGATCGCCGGCGTCAACGACGACGGCACCGACTTCTCCATCTCGAACGCGTCGTCGCTGGAAAGCTTCGCCGCCGCCGACGGCGTCCAGGAGCTGTCCTTCTGGGAGGTCGACGGCTACGACAAGGGGACCGGCTACCAGTACTCGACGATCTTCAACAAGATCACCAGCGGCGGTACCACGACGCCGCCTCCGTCCGGCTCCGGGGCGATCACCGGGTACGAGGGCCTGTGCCTGGACGACCGCAGCGCCAGCACCGCCGACTTCAACCCCATCCAGGTCTACACCTGCAACGGCACCAACGCACAAGACTGGACCGTCAACACCAACGGCACCCTCACCGTCCTCGGCGACTGCCTCGACGTCGACGGCGCCGGCACCGCCAACGGCACCCTGGTCGACCTCTACCCCTGTAACGGCACCGGCGCCCAGTCCTGGACCCACGAATCCAACGGCGAACTCGTCAACACCAACTCCGGCAAGTGCCTCGACGACACCGGCTACGGCGGCTCCGGCACCCAGGTACAGATCTGGACCTGCGCCGACACCTCCAACCAGCAGTGGAACATCCCGTGAGGCGACGACTCCTCGCCGTCCTAGCGACGGTAGCCCTCACATTCGGCCTCGCGCTGGCGGTCGCTCACCACGCACAGGCCGCGACCACCGGGGCGATCACCGGGTACGAGGGCCTGTGCCTGGATGACCGCAGCGCCAGCACCGCGAACGGCAACCCGATCCAGGTCTACACCTGCAACGGGACGGACGCCCAGGACTGGACCGTCGCATCCGGCAACACCCTGCAGGTACTTGGCATGTGCCTGGACGTTACGGGTGCGGGCACGGCGAACGGCACCCTGGTGGACCTGTACACCTGCAACGGCACCGTCGCCCAGGTCTGGGAAGCCCAGTCCAACGGCGAGCTGCTCAACCCCAACTCCGGCAAGTGCCTCGACGACACCGGCTACGGCGGCTCCGGCACCCAGGTACAGATCTGGGCCTGCGCCGATACCTCCAACCAGCAGTGGACCCTGCCGAGCGGCGGAACGACGCCCCCCACGGGCAACACGCCCAACTTCGGGTCGAACGTCTACGTGTTCAGCACCAGCATGTCGACCACGACGATCCAGAACGACATTAATGCTGTCTACAACACGCAGCAGTCGAACCAGTTCGGCACGCAGCGCTACGAGCTGATGTTCGAGCCGGGCACCTACAACGTCAGCGTCCCGGTCGGCTTCTACACCGAGGTCGTCGGCCTCGGGCAGAACCCGACCCAGACGGTGATCACCGGCGGCGGAATCTATGCCAACGCCGCCTGGAACGACGGGAACGCGACGGAGAACTTCTGGCGCGGCGTGGAGAACATCACTCTCGACCCGTCGTCCGGCAGCACCGAGTGGGCCGTCTCGCAGGCCGACCCGATGCGCCGGGTGCAAATCGACGGCAACCTCGTGCTGGACGACGACACCTCGGGCAACACCACGAGCAACTGGTCGTCCGGCGGTTTCATCAGCGACTCGGTCGTCACCGGCCAGGTCAACTCGGGCAGCCAGCAGCAGTTCATCATGCGCAACGACCAGTTGGGCAGCTGGACCGGCTCGAACTGGAACATGGTGTTCGTCGGTGACACCGGCGTTCCGGGGCAGAGCTTCCCGAGCCCGCCGGACACGACGGTGAACCAGACTCCGACGATCGACGAGAAGCCGTACCTCTACATCGACTCCTCGGGGAACTGGGACGTGTTCGTGCCCTCGAACCGGACCAACTCGCAGGGCGTCTCCTGGGCGAGCGGAAGCACGCCGGGGACCACGCTGCCGATTGCCGATTTCTACATCGCGACGCCGAGCAGCACGGTCGCCCAGATCAACGCCGCGCTCGCCAGCGACGAGGACCTGCTGTTCACCCCGGGTGTCTACCAGATCAACGGCACCATCGACGTCACCAACCCGGACACCGTCGTGCTCGGCCTCGGCCTGGCTACCCTGGTGTCTAACGGCGGCAACACGATCCTGGAAACCTCAGACGTCAACGGCATCCGCATCGGCGGGCTGATCTTCGACGCTGGCACCACCAACAGCTCCGAACTCATCCAGATCGGCCCGTCCGGGTCCAGCGCCAGCCACGCCTCGGACCCGATCGTCCTGTCCGACGTCTTCGCCCGTATCGGCGGAGCCACCGTCGGTAAAGCCACGCAGACGCTGGTGATCAACAGCAGCAACGTGATCACCGACGACATGTGGCTGTGGCGCGCGGACCACGGCAACAGCGGCACCGTCGGCTGGACGACCAACACCGCCGCCAACGGCCTGGTCGTCAACGGCGCCAACGTCACCACGTACGGACTCGCGGTCGAGCATTACCAGGCGGTGCAGGTCCAGTGGAACGGCAACGGCGGAGCCGACTACTTCTACCAGAGCGAAATGCCCTACGACCCGCCCAGCCAGTCCGCCTGGATGGACGGATCCTCCGACGGCTATCCCTCTATCGCGGTTGCCAACAGCGTGACCAGCTTCCAGGCCTACGGCGTGGGCGTGTACTGCTACTTCGACGTGAACCCCAGTGAGATCAGCGCGAACGCGCTCACCTCACCGACCACGTCCGGAGTCCAGTGGCACGATATGGTCACCGTCTCGCTCGGCGGCACCGGGACAATCGAGCACATCATCAACGGCACCGGCGGCACGGTTAACTCGGGCAGCACGGTAGCCGACCTGACCAGCTACAGCTGATCACAACCCGATAGGTCCGCCGGCAACCGGGCCGGAACGGATCAGGCCGGAACAAACGGCAGCGGCGGCTGACCTCTGATGGCGGAGGTCAGCCGCCGCTGTTTCGGCGCTACGGCCGCCATCGCAGGTGCATACCGGCCGCCTTGCGTGCTGACGTGCTGGAAGCGGCGTTCACGCCGCCGTAGTTCGCCGCGCCGAGCGCGACGACCAAGATCAGACCCGCGCCCGCCAGCGCCGGGATGCGTACCCGGGACCAGACCCGGACCCGTGCCCGCGCTGGGCCGGGCGCGGACGGCGGTGCGCTCCTTGCCCCCGCCCGGGCCACCGGGGCCAGCCGTCTCGCGGCCCGCAGCCCCTGATAGCCGGCCGCCAGCAGGAACAGTGGTGTGCAGCTGATGATGAAGAGGTCCGCGACGTTGTAATAGTGCCCGCCGAGGTGGATGAAATCGACCACGCCCCGCACGCTGCCCGGGGCGGTCCAGTAATGGATTCCCAGCCGGTCCAGGAGGTTGCTGCCCCATCCGCCGATCATCAGGGCACCGGAAACGGTGACGGCGGCAGTCGCCCGGCAGCGGGCGAGTACCGATACCGCGACGCTCAGCAGTCCCACATCCAGCAGGTCGAGAAGCGCACCGGTGACCGGCCCGGCATACCAAGATCCGATCCTATGCCCGACGAGGATGTCGCCACCGGAGTTGATCTTGGTCCACGGGAAATGTCGCCAGGCCCACCACTTGGCCACCTGATCCACCACGACCACGGAGACGATCAGGACCAGCACCAGCGTGCTCGGTCCGCGTCTGTCCCGTTGGCCAGCGGCGCGGGGCTGAACGGCGGGTTCTACCGAAGACATGGGAGCAAGCGCCAGGAGGCGGCGCGATTTCCGAGGCACATCTCGGAACGATAACATCCACATCACGCCAATATAACGACAATGCCGGTAACCGCTCCGCCGGGCCTGGTTCCCTGTCAGCCCTGACGGTCGTGCGCGTTCGCCCGCCGGCCAAGGACTTCGCAGGTCACTGGCGGATCTGGGCCGGACCGCGAATGAGACGTAGATCTCATCGACGGCCCGGCAACCGCGTCAATGCCGGGATGAAGCACCGGCAACGAGAGAGCCCGCGCCCGAGCCGGGTGGCTAGGCACGGTTGGCCAGTTGCCGCGCGACCGACTGGGTCTCGTGCGCGGGACCGGGAAGTCCGGCCGCCAGGTAGGCATCGGCCAGGACGAGAGCGAAGAGCACCGGATCGGCCTCCGTAAACCACAGGGTCCAGCCGGGCTTGCCGCCCGGCACGGCCCGGTCGAACTCGGTCACGGCATCCTTCAGCGCGCGGATGCAGGAGGTCAGCTGCTTGCGGTGGATGTAGTCCCGAGCTGTTAGCAGCCGAAGGTGCGCGGAGAACTGGGGGGCGGCTACATCGCCAGCGCCGCGGAGCGCGGTGCTCACCAGATCCCTGGCCTCGTCCAGATGGCCGTTGAAGGACGCCTGCCCGCTCATCGCGCAGAGGGCAGCCGCGCCCAGCTGCCTGTCGCCGCAGGCTTGAGCCAGCGCCAGGGCCTGAATAAGGTATGCCTGTGCGAGCGCTGCCGATGGCCAGCAGGCGTAAGTCAGGCCCCCGGCCAGGAGCGCGGCCTGCGCGGTAGCGGCCAGAAGTTCCCGGTTGACCCGGGCGCCGCACCGCCCGTGCAGGATGCGGTCAGCGTGCGTGCTCAGTTCCCTGACCAGCGCAAGACGCGCCTGTCCGATACCCGGCGGCACCGGGCCGGACTGGGCTGGGCCGGACTGCCTGGCCGACTCGACCGCCCGACCGATAGCCGCGTGCATGCGCGTTACGTCGCGCGCACCGACGCGGACCGCGGACGCCGACCGCTGACCTGGGATGCGAACCGCACCACCGGGACCGACGAGCAGCCAGCGCAGCCCGGCGTAGCCCCAGGCGCCGCTCTCGTACTCGTAGCACCAGGCGAGCTCATCGGCCAGGTCGGCCCGCCAGAGCACCGATACCTTCGCCGCTGGATGACGGGCAGCCAGTCCGCCCGTTTGCGGCCTGCGCCCGACATCTGCGAGCACGGATCCGGAGTCAGCGCGGAACCTTCGGCGGGCCAGAACCGGTAGTTCGAGCCCCTGCGCGATCGCGTCGGCTGTGCAGGCGGCAGACGCCTCGTGCCCGGTGAGTCCCCCCTGGCTGCCGTCGGTCAGCAGCAGCGGCTCTCCTTCGCCTTCCCCTGGTGCCCGCGGCACCGGAATGACCAGCCGCGTACCGCCGACCGCCGCGACCATTGTGTCCAGTCGCGTGCGGAGGCTGTCCAGGTCCGCTTGTACGTCTGCCAAGCCCGCTGCGAATAGCATCGTGATTTCACCTTCATTCTTCACCGGGTCCCGGGTGTGTCGTGAAAGTGCCGCTATGCGGAAAAACGGTCAGGCGATGATCCCGGTTCATGGCTGGCAGTTGTTATAGGTCTTACATCCTGCGCTCCGGTGAGGCAATGAGGACATCAGCGTGTCGCTATCCCGAAGTGCGCATTTGACGATTTCGCCCGAGGTCGGGGCCTGGGCGAGCCCGTGATCGACGCTGGATGGCGGCGCGCGGGCTGGCGAAGCGGTCCGCGTTGTAGCATCCTGGGAACCTTGATTCGCACGGAATGCCGGGATCGAGGGAGGGCTTGGCGATGGCCGCGGGCACGAAAGCACCGCTGAGGATCGTCGTGCTCGGCGGCGGCATCGGCGGCCTGGCGGCCGCGGCGTTCCTGCACCGCGAGGGGCTTTCCAGCACGGTGTACGAACAAGCACGGCACCTGACCGAGGTCGGCGCCGGACTGGTGGTCGCACCGAACGCGGTTCGCCAGCTCCGCCGGCTCGGTGCCCTTGAGGAGTTTCGCAAGCGGGCCGTGCGGCTCGACACCGGGTGGGAATTCCGCCGCTGGCAGGACGGTACCGTGCTGTCCTCCGAGAACCTCGCCGCGGCCTGCGAGCGGCTCTACGGTGAGCACACATACACGGCGCACCGGGCCGATCTCCTCGGCGTCATCGAGTCACGGGTCCCGCCGGAGCACATCGCTCTTGGTCGTAAGTGCGTCGGCATCGACTCGGCCGGCGGGGCTCTTCGGCTCCGCTTCGCGGACGGGCGGACGGTCGCGGCGGATGTCGTGATCGGGGCCGACGGTGTCCACTCCACCGTTCGGAGCGCGCTCTTCGGGACCGCTCCCGCCGCATACTCGGGACTCTCCGCCTTCCGGGCACTCGTGCCGGCGGACCAGGCACCGGGGTTCGCCCGCCAGCCGACCCAGACACTGTGGCTCGGACCGGGACATCACCTCGTGCACTACCCGGTTTCCGCAGGCGAGTTCGTCAACCTTGTCGCCTTCGCTCCCGCGGGCGGTTATACGGTCGAGTCCTGGACGGCGACCGCGACCGTGGCGGAGTTCCTCGCCGAGTTCACCGAATGGGACCAGCGCGTGGTGGACCTCATCCGCGCCGCGGGAACGCCCGGCCGCTGGGCTCTGCTTGACCGGGCGCCGCTGCCGCGGTGGTCTCAGGGAACGGTAACCCTGCTCGGCGATGCCGCCCACCCGATGTTTCCGTTCTTCGGACAGGGCGCGGCCCAGGCCATCGAGGACGCCGCGGTGCTGGCCCGGTGCCTGGCCGACGGCCTGGACGATCCGGCCGCCGCGTTCAAACGGTACGAAGCGCTCCGCATCCCCCGGACGACCCGGCTCCAGGAACTCAGCCACGGCCGTTCGCACATCAACCACCTACCGGACGGCCCGCAGCAGCGGGAAAGAGATCGAGCCTTCGCACAGGCCGACCCGCTGGTCGCGAATGGCTGGATATACAGCTACGACCCCTAGGCGTACCGCCTGGCGGCGTGTACCAATTTTTGAGGTACAAACCTAAGGCTCGGGCGACAGGACGATTTTTGGTTATTTAAGGCAGAATAGTTGCCGTGCCATCGGCGATCGAAGTGCGCGCGCTGACGCAGCGAGCCAGGTCCGGGACTTTCACGCTGCGGGACGTTTCACTAACCATCGATTCCGGGAATTTGGTCGCGATCATCGGCGCCAGCGGGTCCGGTAAGACCACGCTGCTCGATACGATTTGCGGCTTGCGTTCGCCCGCCGCCGGGACGGTAATCCTGAGCTCGAAGAATGTCGGCTATGTCCCGCAGGACGACATCATTCACCTCGCCCTGCCACTTGCCCGCACGCTCCGCTACGCCGCGGCTCTTCGCGGAGTACCCGGTGATGCGGTCGACGTGGTGCTACGCACGCTGGAGCTTACCGACCGTTCGCTCATCCCCGTTGGCGAGCTGTCCGGCGGCGAGCGCAAACGGGCCTCGATCGCATCCGAGCTGCTCGCCGAGCCGACGCTGTTCTTCCTCGACGAGCCGACCTCCGGCCTGGATCCGGCGCGCGGCGCGGAGCTGATGCGGACGCTCCGCGCGCTCACCCGAGCCGGCACTACCGTGGTCCTGACCACGCATACCCCCTCGGACGCCGAACAGTGCGACAAGGTGGCGGTGCTCGCACCGGGGGGACGCCTCGCGTTCTTCGGTCCGCCGGCCGCGGCCCGCGATTACTTCGGCACCGGCACGCTTGACGAGATATACGAAGTGCTTGAGCGCCCGGACGGCCCCTCCCTGGCCGCCAGGTCGCGCGAAGACGAAGACGAAGACGAAGACGAAGACTCCTCCGCTACAGCCGGTACGGATGATCCCGGAGCCGGCCAGGATGCACCAGTCCGCCGCCCGTTCAGGCAGTGGCTCCTGCTCACCCGGCGCAACGCCGACATTCTCACCCGGGCCAAGCTCACCCTCGCGATCCTGGCCGGCGCTCCGGTCATGGTGCTCCTCATGTTCCTGGTCCTGTTCCGGCCAGGCCCGTTCGATCCGGCGGATCCAAGCCCGGAAGCGACCGTGCAGATCTTGTTCTGGGTTGCGTTCGGCGGCTTCTTCTTCGGCCTCACCTACGGGCTGCTGCAGATCTGCGGGGAGTACGGCGTGCTCCGGCGCGAACGGTTCGCCGGCGTGGGCGCCACGGCGTATGTCCTCGCGAAG
The DNA here is from genome assembly GCA_963785645.1 of uncultured Actinomycetota bacterium. GTDB lineage: Bacteria > Actinomycetota > Actinomycetes > Streptosporangiales > Streptosporangiaceae > Trebonia. Next base: position 623,099 of record CAWAWG010000004.1, on the reverse strand, counting down.
GTGGCCGTGCTGCTTCCGCTGCTCACGCTCGTCGACCTGCTGTTCCTCGTGGTGCTCCGCGCACTCGGGCGCCTGCCGGGCACGGGCGACTACGGAGCGACGTTCCTTACCCTCCTGCTGTCCTCGGCGGCGGCGCTCGGGCTCGGGCTGCTGATCTCGGCGGCGGTGTCGGAGCCGTCCCAGGCCACGGTGGCGCTGCCGATGGCCTGCTTTCCACAGGTGCTTTTCGTCGGCGCCATCCTCCCCGTTCCGACGATGGCCGCGGTCGGCCGGTGGATCAGCTACGCGATGACCAACCGGTGGGCGTTCGAGGCGCTCGGGAACAGCCTGGGCGTCGCCGCGCTGTGGGCGAACGGGCGCTCATCGCTCGGAGCGCCGCTCCTCGCCTCCTACGGGACGACATTTGACCGGCCGGTCGGCGTTGACTGGATGATCCTGGCCGGTTTCACGGCCGCGTTCCTCGCCGCCACGGTCGTCATCGTCCAGCGCAAGACCAGTGCCGGGCGCCATGGTCCGGGAGCGTCGTCCCCGAGCACCCGTTCCGTGGCATCGCGTCCGACGTCTCCCGGGCAGTCCTCAGCAATGCAGCCGGGGCGCTAGACCAGCCAGGTCGGCCTCCCGGTCCCGGTACCGGTGCTCGGCGAAGTCAAGGAACGCCTCCACGTCGCAGATGTTGGACACGATGCCGAGCGATACCCGAACGGCACCGCCGGACTCCAGCCCGATCAGGTCCAGGTAATCGTCGACCGTGCCGACACCTGTCAGCCCGCCGCCCACGAGCGCGAGCCACCACGGGCCGCGCACGTCCTTCTTGCTCAGTCCGAACGCCCACTCTCCCGCACCCGGGTTGCAGAAGCACCCGGTGCGCAGCGAGATGCCCGCCGAGGCAGCGTCCCGCGCGACCGCGCGCTCGTCGATCACCCGCCCGGCCGGGTCGAGGAAGTTGAGCGATACGGTGCCGCCCCGGTGCGTCAGGTCGGCCGGCCCGTACAGCCGGACGAGCGGAGCGCCGTTGCCGTGCTTCAGCCCGCCCAGGTTGTCGAGCAGCCAGCCGGTCAGCATGGCTACCCGCCGGTGGATGAGATCGATGCTGATGGAGTCGATCAGGTCGAGCCCGGTGATCACGTCGGGGATGGACAGGAAGTTCAGTGTCCCGTCCTCGAACGCGCCCTCGTCCTCAAGCATCCGGTGCCAGCCGCCTTGCACGCTCACCCCCAGGATCGTGCCCCCGGAGAACCACGGGCGGCGCAGCCGGGCCAGTGCGTCGCGCCGGACAAGCAGGGCACCCACTCCGGTGGGATACCCGAACACCTTGTACCAGCTCACCGCGACGAATTCCGGCCGCACCGCGGACAGGTCGAGCCGGTTGGCCGGGACGTAAGCCGCCGCGTCAAGCAAGACGTCATATCCGGCGTCCTGGGCGCGGCGCACCCAGTCGAGCGGGTGCTGCACGCCGGTGAAGTTGCTTTGCGCCGGATAGGCGAACAGCCCGGGGCGGCGGCCACGGCCGCGGGAAAGCGCCGCGAGCACGTCGGTCTCGCGCACCCGCAGCTCGGGCGCGATCATCCGGATGTAGTCGACGCGGGCGCCTCGCGCCCGGGCGAATTCCCTGAGTCCGTTGACCGAGTTGTGATTGTCGGCGGTCAGCACGAGGCGGCCACCGCGCCGGAACGGGTACGCCTCACCGACAAGGCGGCAAGCGCCGGTGGCATTCGGCGTGAAGACGACGGCGTAGTCTTCCGCCGTCGTGTTGAAGTACCGGAGAACGGCCGCCCTGGCCTGATCGACCAGCCGCGTGGACGCGCTCGACGTCGGACTCTCCGAATGCGGGTTGCCAAAGCACCCGGCGCCGATCCGGGCCGTGTGCGCCAGCGACTGCGACCTGGCGGCTAGGCCGGCTCCCGTGTAGTCGAGGTAAACGTGGCCGAATTCATCGAGGTAGGAGTATTCCGCGGCCCGCAGCACGTCGAGCTTGGAGGTTTCCCGGTACTCCGGATACGCGGCAAGGAAATCGGCCATTGTCAGCCCCCAGTTTCCGACCTAACGCGGGGCGTATAGCTAGGCCACCCCCCCGACTGACCGTTATGTCGTCAACTACACTATTGGCTAGTTAAGGCATGGTTAAGTCCTATTGAACCGGCTCCAGCCAGACCCCAGCCGAATCCCAGTCAGTCCCCAGTTCGCGCAACCCGTGGCATTTGCCGCATTTCGGATAACGCTATCGGGACTCCGCGCCTTCACCAGTGACCGCGCCTGACCACCTCGTCGAACGGGAGACGGTTGGGCTTGACAATGGGCCTGAGCGGGCGGTCAGCCGGGTAGCCGAGGCCGATCAGGTAGGCGACGTCGTGATCTTCCGGCACGCCGAGGATCTCGCGGGCGGCCTCCTGATCGCCGACCGAGGAATGGCCGCTGCCGATGCCGAGGTCCGTGGCCGCCAGCATCATCGCGTACGTGGCCTGGCCGAGGTCGTAACGGTCGACCACCTTGCCGCGCTCGTCCGCGGGCTGCGGGATGATCAGGGCGATGGCGGCCGCGGCGCCCGCGATGTGCTTAGCCCCCTGCCACACCGTCGACAGCGCCTGAAGCTGCTTCCGGTCGGTCACGATGATGAAGTTCCAGTGCTGCCGGTTGCTCGCCGACGGCGCCCGCCACCCGGCCTCGGCGATCCGGTCAAGGTCGGCGGCGGGAATTTCGGTTGGCAGGTAGGTGCGCACGTTCCGCCGGGCGCGGATGGCGTCCCAAGTCTCCATGTGAGGGCTCCTCGCTGCGTCGATGTCTATCGCCCGATAGACATACCGCAACATGGCCCCGTCCGGCCACCGGGAAGGGCCGCACCGGCTCTAGGACTTCGGCAGCCAGCCGCAGTACTTCCGGCGGCGGGCGCGCCGCCAGGCCTGCCGCGCCTCGTCCTCGCACGCGATGGCCTGATAGTGAGCGCGCTCCTGCAGCAGGCCGAAGCTGAAGGCGTTCTCGCCGGCCAGGTGGGCCTGTATCCCGATCTCGCGGGCCGTCATCTGGGCGATCACCGCGTCCTGGTGGGCGCCGAGAGTCGACTGCACGTCTTTCATGCGCTTGGCGAACCGACGGGCCTTCCTGCCGGTCTTCTTGCCGAGCACCGGCTCGGCGGCCTCGGCCGCGTACCGGGCACGCTTTGCCGCCTTCCGCGTCTCATGCAGCGCCACGTCGTGCGCCTGGCCGGCCGGGGCATGGCCGACGCGGCGCATCCGGCGCCGGGTACGCCGGTAGGCGCGGCCGACGGCCGACGGGAGCACCTTGCTCGCGGGCTCCGCGCTGGCCGGGGTCAGCGGCGGGCTGTCGAGAAGCCGGCCGAGTTCGGTCCGCAGCGCCCGGTACCGCTCGGAGTCGAAGGCATCGAGCACCGCCTTGCGGGCACTCGCCTCGAGCGGGGCGAAGTGCATGGTGATCCGTGCCTGCGCAGGCCCGATCACCAGCTCGATCGGGACGGCCCTCAGCCCCGCATGCAGGTAATCGGCGAGCACCTCGTTGTCGCGGGCGGTGCCGAGCACGCCGCCGAGCCACTTCAGGTCGGCGCGCAGATGCCGGGTGTCCGGCTCGGGAACGATCACGGTAAAGGACTGGAGCGCGCTCCGCAGCCGCCGGACCGTGACCCGCATCTGGTGCACGGCATCCGGCTGGTCGTGGCGGACGGCGAGTTCCAGGACGCCGAGCCTAGCCGCCTGGGCGTCGAGGTAGGCGAGCACGGCCTCTCCGGCCGATGAGTGCTTGGTGAGCCGCCTGCGGCGAGCCGACCGGCGCCCGGGGGCGGGCAGGTCCGCGGGAGCCGACAGGACCGCGTGGGCCTGCGGGTCCGGACCGGACGGCGCGGTGACCTGCGTACGAATGGTTTCTTCTCGCGTCTGGGTAGTCATCAGCCGCGCCTACCCGGCGTTTCGCAGGTGACACGCGGGTAGCGTGCGAAATTAGAAATTAGGAGGTGGTCGGTATGGGGTCCGGCGAGCTACCGGCTGAGCGGCCGGAGGCGGTGCGGCAGGAGGCCATGCGGCAGGAGAGCCCGCCCCAGCGGGATGACCGCAACGTAAGCGAGCTAATCCAGGAGTTGCGCGTGGCCGGCCTCGGCGTACAGGTACTTTTCGGGTTCCTGCTTTCCCTGCCGTTCACGACCAGGTTCAGCCAGCTGAGCGGCGCCCAGCGGGACCTGTACGTGACCTGTCTTGTCTTCGCCGCGGTGGCGGCCGTACTGCTGATCGCACCGGTCGCCTACCATCGGCTGGTCTTCCGCCGCGGCATGAAGGAGCAGCTGGTGCGGTTCGCCAACAACCTGGCGCTCCTCGGTCTGACCGCGGTCGCCGGGGCCGTGCTCTCCGCCGTCCTCCTGGTGACGTGGTACGTGGCGGGAGCGCTCGCCGGGTCGGTGATCACCGCGCTCGTCGGTTTCATGACGGCCAGCCTCTGGTTCGCCGTGCCGCTGGCCAGCAGGCGTCTCCGCTGAATTCTTAGAGTTCCCTCTCAGATTCTTCGGGTTGCCTCTCAGCTTGAACCAAGGCTAACGCGGCAGCGTGTACAAGGTGTCCGGGAATGTTTAGATGCCCGGGATTCGTGGTCGGCGAGGAGGCTGGGTGTCCGGGGAAACGGTTTTGAGAGGCAGGCCGTGGTGGCTGGACATGCTGCTGCGGGGTCCCGCGGATCTCCCGGCCGTGCTGTCGCGCGTGGCGGTCACCGCCGTGATCGCGGGCGGCGCGGCTTGCACGGTGTACTCGGGATACATCCACATCTACCTGTGGGGCAGGCAGCAGTACCCGTACCGGGACATCCCGACCATCGGGCCGCTCTTCCTCGCCCAGGGCATCGCCGCGATCGTCATCGGCCTGTTTGTCATCGTCAGCCGGCGGGTCGGTGCGCTGCTCCTCGGGGCGGGCCTGCTGATCGTCTCGGTGGCCGCCCTCGTGATCGACGTCGAGGTCGGCATGTTCGGATTCAAGGACAGCTGGTCGGTCCCTTACGCGACGAGCACGCTCTACGAGGAGATCGTCGGCGCCGTGCTGCTGCTCGTCGCCGCTGGCGCGCTCTCCTGGTCCGCCAGAGCGGGCAGGTCGGGCTGGTCGGGCGCGCCCCGGCTCGGCCGGTAGCTCCAGCGGAACTGCTCGTCCCTGACCGGCCACCGCTCGCCGGTGGGCGCCTCCACGACCCAGTCCCCCGGGCGGGCGGTGGCTTTGCCCTCCTTGGTCCGCACCACGACAGTCTCGCTGACCTGCCAGGCCAGGTAGCTGCCGACGCGGCGCCAGCGGCCGTCGTCGGCCGGCTCGTGACTGGCCTGGAAATCGGGATCGGTGACCGTCCGCAGGTTCCCGGCATCGTCGACGACCCGCCAGTCCCCGGCGAAGCCGTGCATCAGCTCACCCGCGTGGTTAGTCCAGGTCAACGGCTCGGTCAGCTGACTGGCGGTCACAAATCCGACCCGCTCGAAGCGGGCCGCCCGGGCCGGGCCGCCGACGGGAACGACCGGCAGGAAACCGACGTCCTCCAGCTGTCTGAGCTGGGAACGCAGGTGACTGGACACATCGCTCCGCATGCGAGGCGACAGCTCGTCCCATGGGACCACGTTCTCGTCGGTCTGGCCGGCCGCGAGCCGCCGCCGCAGCCATCGCGTGTGCTCCGCGATCGTGATTCGCATCAGATCCTCCTCGCTCAACTCGATGAAACTACCTGGGGGGACCATGTGAACGGGGGTCCACTGGCGGCCACGGGCCGCGACCGCCGACAGGATCGAGCGGAGCTCGAGGATATTGTCCTGCCTGAGGAAGGGGTCGAGCTCGGACCAGGACAGCCGGGCGCGGGCCTTCGGGTGACGGGGCGGCACCGGGTGGCTGAGCCGGTAGCACTCGTGCCAGTGCCGGGCGACCCGGGTCCAGGTGTCCTCCGGCACATCGCCCTCGACCAGCAGACCGGGCTCAAACGGATGCAGCAGGTTGAAGATCGCGCCGCCCATGGCATCGCCCGAGATGGCGAGCACGAATACCTGAGTCTCCCGGTGCAGTCGCGCGACGCGCCCGGCCTCGTGCACCCCGCTGCCCGGCGGGCTCTCGGCGATGATGACGGATGTCTCGCGGGCCTGGGCGGGGTCCATCGAGTCGAGCGTCCGCAGCAGGTGATCGCGCCACTTCACCGGATGCGCGACGACGTTCGGTAGCGACTTGAACACGGCGTCCGGTGCGGACGCGAAGTACTCGCGCCGGATGTCATGCGACCGCGGATCAAGCAGCGAAACCCCGGCCAGCGGCAGCGGTACGGGCGCGTCCGGTGTCGGCGGCAGGCCTGGCGCCTTTGTGGCGCCGATCGACGCCGCATTCACCAGTTGGGCCTGTTCCCAGGCCCGGCGGGCAAGTTCGAGCAGGATGGCCAGCGTGAGGGTGCTGTCGCCGCACACCAGCAGCTGCCGCGGCCGCGCGGCCAGGACTTTGGCGACGAGTCCGCTCGCGGTCGACTCGGCCGAGCTGAGCGCGTCCTCGAACCAGCCTGACCGGCCGCTGCGGATGCCGCGCCAGTGGCCGGCGTGCCGCGGGTCGTCGATCAGTGCCACCAGATGCGGCTGGCGGTCCGGGTCGGGCTGGTAGCGGCCGAGGATGCGCGCCGTCTCGTCGATCACCGCCTGGTTCTCCGCGGCCTTGTCGCTGAGCGCGTAGAGCCGGCTAAGGGCACACCCTCTGACGGAGGAGATGATCGGACGCAGGAGGACGGGTGACGCCGGATTGCCGATGACGATACGGGCTCCGGTGCGATTGGCCTCGTCAAGCAGCGGATTGTCTTCATCCGGCTCGATGACGATGACCGCCCGAGGGCCGCGCGGTCCCTCGGTCAGCCGCTTGAGCAGCGGAACCGTCAAGGCGTTGAGGCCGGTAAATATGGTCACGTCGTACGCGAACCGGGATCGCAGCCGGTCAAGCGGCTGCCGCCACAGCACAGAACCCACGGCGATCGCACCGATGAGCGTCGCGCCGAGCCCGTCGATCTGCCCGAGTTGCAGCGCGAGCGGCGGCGCGCCGGCGCAGGCGGCACCTGCCTGCACGCTCTGGTAGATGTTGGGTGGCTGCCCCACGTAGAGCTGAAGAATCCAGAACATGATGCCGGTCGTGGCCATCTGACCGCGGCACGGGATGTATGACACCGTGCCGAGGATCGCCGCCACCAGGACGAGTACGACGACGGCGATCAGCCCGATCGGCAGCTGCTGCGGACGTCGGCGCGGCCACCAGTAGGCGCTAAGGCTGCCGAGCAGGAGCGCCATCGTGCCCACGAGCGTCCAGTCCTGGTTCGTCTGCATGATGGGCCGCCACCAGGCGCGGGAACCGGTGAGCCAGCCCGGGTCGTACCCGTACACCCAGGCGCCCCAGCACAGCAGCGCGATGGCTCCCGCGGCAAGCGCGGCCGGGATGATCCACACGTGGCGAAACCATCCCTGACCGGATGCCCGTGACGACAACGCCCGTCCCTCTCTTGCCGCGACACCATGAGCAGTGCGGGTTTTGTGACCTATTGCTGGCTGTATGTCCGGTTCGGCGGCCTCCAAAACAGATAGACACGCAATAGTGAAACCGCGTCGAGCCGACGAATGGCCGGCCCAGCCTCAGGACCATGGCCCTCAGTGACAACTGGCCGCGTTTGCGAGAGGCGGGGGCGGGAGAAACGCGGCGCCGCGACGCGAAGCACGGACTCGTTCGGGATATCTGTTTTTCTTATCCATAACGGGCCCGGCTTGCTGTGCCCGGGAAACATGACCCTGGTACGGGTCGGCCGGCGGCGGTTGGCAGACTTAAGCCATGCGACTTGCCAGGGGAGGCCGATGAGGCAGCGGATCGTCAGCGTCGCCGCCCGTTGGGTGCCCATGCTGCTGCCGGTGCTGTCCGTGCTCGCGTGTTCGGGGTCTCCGGCGGCTCCCGCCGACACCGGGGCCCGTGCTAGCCCCACCGTGACCCGCGTCTCGACTGCGCCGGGATTCACCGTGGCGGGGGTGCACCCGGTTGCCGCTAACGGAAGTCAGGACACGTACGCGCAGGCCGGTGCGGCTACCTGTGACAGCGCTCAGCTCGCGCAGGACAAGCTGCTCGGAAACCAGATCGCAAACGGGTTCGCCGTGGCTGGTTTCCCCGCTGCCGCTCAGCTGCTGCGGCATTTCCTTACGGGCACGGGCACGGCGATCAACTATCCGGCGGGGTCACAGATCTCAAAGCTGGCCATCCCGAGCAGCGCGTTCCAGACGATGAACGAGCAGGTTCAGGCGGCCGTGGCCCGTCAGCTGCGCGCCGGCGACCCGCAGGTGAAGCTTTCCGCCGGTCAACTGCCGACGGTGAGATTCGGCGATACGAAGAGCGATCTTTACTGGGGGTTCCGCGGCACCCAGGGCCTGAGCGTTACCGGGAACGGCAGCCTCAAAAACGGGAGATACGTCGGCACGCTCACCTACGTCATCCGCGACAGCTACGGGTTCCCGGTCAACGACACGCTCGACGGCTTCGGGACGCCGATGAGATATCTCCAGACGGTGTGCGGCGCACCGCAGCACACCAGCGGCGCCCGCTGGTTCCCCGACAGCATCACCGTGACCGTGCCGTTTGACGAGCCGTCCTGAGAGCCGTCGCCGACAAGGACGCCGAGGGGGCCCGCGCCGCATCCCCCAGCGGCGTGCCGTCGGCGCAGAGTTGGCCGGCCCGGGCGTTTAGGCTTGGTCGACGAGAGCACTACTCGCCTGACGCGGCCGCGGATCGTTGAGCGCCGCGGAGTGACCCGGGGGCCGCAGATGGAACCTGCCGCGACGACGTCCGCTTCACCCGCATCGGGGGTCAAGCGCGAGTCGATGGAGGTGCGGACCCGCCGCCTGGTCGTCGCCCGCCGACGGGCGACGGCCCTCCTGGGGGCGGTGACGGCCCTGTTCATAGGCTTGACCGCGGCCGGTGCCCACGGGACGCTGCTCGGCTACCTCCAGGCCGGCGCCGAGGCGGCCATGGTCGGCGGCATCGCGGACTGGTTCGCGGTGACGGCCCTCTTCCGCCATCCGCTTGGCCTGCCCATACCGCATACCGCGGTAATCGTCGAGCGCAAGGACCAGTTCGCGGCCACCCTGGGGCAGTTTGTCCAGGAGAACTTCCTGAACGGCGACGTACTCGCCGAGCGAATCCGCTCCGCGGGGCTAGCGCCCCGCCTGGCCGCGTGGCTGGCGGACGAGGAGAACGCCTCGCGGTTCGCCGGGCACGCCGCGGACGTGGTGGTCACGCTGGCCGGGACCCTCCGGGACGAGGATGTGCAGAGCGTGCTCACCGCCGAGGTGACCCGGGCGGCGGCGAACATCGAAGTGGCACCGCTGGCCGGACGGGCCGTGGGGGTGATGATCGCCGGAGGCCACCACAACGTGCTGTTCGACAGCCTGGTGGGGGCAGCCGACCGCTATCTGGAGTCTCATCATGAGGATCTTCGCGAGCGGTTCGAGTCGGAGGCGCCGCGCTGGCTGCCCGACGTCGTTTACGGCAAGGCCTTCGACCGGCTGTATGCCCGGCTGCGCGAGCGGCTAGCGGACATGGCCGCTAATCCCGACGACGAGGCGCGTCAGCAGTTCAAGGACTGGGTCTCGGGACTCCCCGAACGGCTTAAGACCTCACCAGAGCTGCGCGAGCGCGGCGAGAGCTTCAAGCGCGACCTGCTGGCGAGCGCCGGGCTCCGCGACTGGACGTCGTGGCTGTGGAAGAACGCCAAGGAAACGCTGCGCATCCAGGCGGCCGACCCGGACTCTGAGCTGCGCCGCCAGCTGGCGAGCGCGCTATCGGCGGCAGGCCGGCGGCTCGGCTCGGACCCGCGCCTTCAGGAGAGCCTTGACCGCGTGGTCGAGTCGGGCGCGAGGCGGCTCGCCGACCAGTTCCACGATGAGCTGGCCGGCCTGGTCACCGGCACCATCCAGCGGTGGGACGCCACGGAGACGTCCACTCAGCTGGAACTGCTGCTCGGACGCGACCTGCAGTTCATCCGCATCAACGGGACGGTGGTGGGCGCGGGCGTTGGCCTGGCCCTGCATGCCATCGCTCTCGCGCTCGGCTAAGGCGCCTTCGCATGGGGTGAACTGTCGGCGATCAGCGTTCCGATGGCGTCCAGGGCGGCCCGCGACTCGCGGTGCAGCCTGACGGTGTCCAGCCCCTCGTCTCCCATGATGACCAGGACCGCCCGGGCGCCGATCGCGTAGATCGCCACCGACCCGCGGCTGCTCCTCGTCAGGGCCTCGCGCAGCGTGCCCTGACCGACCTCGTTGGACATGCGCTGCGAGAGCGCCAGCCAGGCGGCGGCCAGGGCGGCGAGATTATCCGGGTTTACGCCGCCGGTGTCTTCCCTGACGATCAGGCCATCCCGGCTGGCCAGGGCCGTACCGGTAATCCCGGGCACCTTCTGCTGAAGCGCACGCATCTCTGCGAGCAAGGCATCCTCGACCACTTGCCCTCTCCCCCCCTTGCGAATCTTGACCTAACTCTTCACGCGTACGGACTGACCTCGCCGTCATCGGTTCACTCAGGCATCGTGTTTCCTTCCGAGCGAGGTCGCAGCATGCGGATCGCCCTGAGGTCCCGGCGGCCCGCCTCCACTTCTGGCCGGGGGGCGGGCGAGCTGATTACCACCAGGTCGTCGGCCCGCATCCGGGCCAGTTGGAGCATCGTCTCGTACAGCCCGCGACCGAGGGCGAACGCCAGGTCGCGAGCGGTACGCCGTCCATCGGCGAGGGCCAGGATCTCCTCCCGGCCCCGGCCGACGACGCGCCCTGCCCGTACCGATGGCGGCGCGGCGGCGACGCGATCCTGGGCACTCACCAGGGGTCCAGGAAACGACGCGAGCACCTGCCCGCGCCGGGTCGCCTCGGCCAGCAGCCAGCCCGACCTTGCCGCTGGCGTGAGCGGGAGCAGGAAGTCAGCCGAGCGGGTCTCGGTCCAGCCGTCAACTTGCCCGCTGACGAGCGCGAACATGGCGTCGGCGAGTGCGATCCTCAGCAGTGCCTCGATCTCGCCCGCCCCGAGCAGAGCGCGGCCGATCAGCTCATTCGTCATCTGCCGCTCGTTCACGGCCGCTGCGGTGAACGCGGCGTCCCAGTCGCTTTCCGAGACCCTCCGCGAGCGGAGCAAGATGACCTCCAGGCTCGGCGCACCCGAGGTCCCGCAGGCGCAGACCCGTCCGTCTGTGAGGTAGATAGTTCCACCGGGCTGGCCGGCCACCTGCAGATCGCCCGAGAACCGGTCGGCGGCGTACTGCCTGAGCGCACCGGCGAGCTTGCTGTCCGCGAGGTCGGTCTCCATCGCTACGCCAGCACCGCCGGAGCGAGCTGGCCGACCCGCAGAGAGGCGAGACCGACGTTGGACTTGCCCCGGTCCAGTTCGATGAACAGGAGCAACCCCTCGCCCGGCGAGCGCAGCACGAACCGGGACACGTGAAGCCGGCTGCCCATGACCGCGGCGATCTCAACCAGGTCGTCCGTTAGGCCGCCGACTTCCAGCGCGCTCTGTGCCGCCCTGGCCTCGTCGGCCACGCAGGCGGCCGTCACGGCAAGCTCCGGATCGGGCTTCCCGACCGACCGCACGATCATGCCGGTCGCGATATCGATTAGCGCCGCCGTCCGGACACCCTCAACCGTCAGGAAGGGGCGGAGTGACTCCTGCAGTGTCAACATGGCTCTCTTTCCCTCAAGAACCGTCAAAATTATGTATTAAACAATCAATATCGCCAATAACAGAATTGTATTTGGCACAAATTTCACCGAATCTACCTGTTTACGTTCCGCTTTAGCAACAAGAGAACTCTGCGTGTTCATACCAGCACGAAAAAGTGCTTTTACCCAATTTATGCTAACATAACGGTTTTCACTCTGAAATCAAGAAGACATGGTTACCCTCAGGTGAGGGACCTTGGCACAGCAGCCACCCGCACATCAGAGGGAGCAGTAAATGAACATCGAAACGGCCCTTAAGGAAGCGATGGCCATCGACGGCGCGACTGGTGCGGCGCTCGTCGACTGGGACAGCGGCATGGCCCTGGGGACCCTCGGCGGCAGCAAGGGGTTTGACCTGGACCTCGCCGCCGCCGGCAACAGCGAAGTGGTCCGGGCTAAGATGCGCACGATGGAGTCGCTCCGCCTCAACGAAGCGGTCGAGGACATCCTCATCACGCTTTCCACGCAATATCACATAATCCGACTGCTGGGACGAAACGGGGCACACAACCTGTTCCTCTATCTCGTGCTCGATCGGAACAAGGCGAACCTGGCACTCGCCCGTCACCACCTGAAGCGGATCGAGTCCGAGCTGACCATCTGACTTTCCTGGATGAGCCGGCTTCTGTTGGCTATTTCCACTTGTCCACGCCTCGTCTGCGCTACCTGCCGGGATAACCGTCGGCCCGATGACGAGGCCGTCGGCGGTGCGGGCTCAACCGCCTGGCGCGGAACACGCGCCAGGCGAAGCCGGCGGGTAAGCAGGGACTGGGCCGAGATGACCACGGCGTCGATCGACGCCGCGACGATGGCATCGGCCCAGAAATGGTTGCCCGTAGCGACGACCACGAAGACGGTGACGGCCGGGTGGAGCACGATCAGCCAGCGCCAGCCGCTGCGGGCGCGGGTGATAACGGCCCAGGCAACCAGGATCGACCAGGCGACGTGGACCGACGGCATGGCGGACAACTGGTCCGCGCCCGCGGTCGGGCCGACCGCGCCGTAGACGGACTCGCCGTACCTGGCCGCCAGGTCTACGACGCCAGAGCCCGGCAGCAGCCGCGGCGGAGCGACCGGTACGAAAGAGATCAGCAGGCAGATCGCCGTGCTCCCGGCCATCGCGTTGCGCACCGCCGGGTAGCCGTCGCGGTGCCTGACAAACAGCCAGATCAGCATCGCGATCAGCATCCCGAAGTGCATCGTCGCGTAGTAGATGTTGGCGATTTCGGAGAGCAGCGGGTGCGGGAGCAGCAACCGCTGCACGTCTAGTTCGCTGGGCAGCCGCAGCGTCCGCTCGAAGTTCCAGATCCGCTGTGCGTGCGTGACCGCCTGCGAGAAGCCGCCCGACGCGAGGTTACCGGCCAGCTGCCACAGCGCGTACAACCCGACCACGACCCCGGCCTCGCGCAGGAACGGGCCGACGTAGAGCGCCCACCGCCACGTTTGGGACACGTGGGCGGCATACAAGAGTGCCACACCAGCGACGCCGCAACCGAGAGCCAGTAGCGTTGCCTGCTGCCAGGACAGCATCAGGTTCGTCATATTCCTGATAACGCTGGGACGCCCGCATGATGCCCGCCCGAGGGGAACCGCTCACTTTTATCTTCCCGGGTGCTGCTTGCGGGACCGGGTCGGCCTGATCACGACGCGCGGACGACTGGGGCCAGATCGTGATATTTGTATCCGCTCGCAGCGTTTGAGAGCGCCTTTTGCGAGCAGTGAGGCAGAGCTAGAGACTTACCTGCTGAACGGGAGATTCAATGATCATCCTCGGCATTATCCTGCTAATCATCGGCTTCGTCGCAAAGATCGCGATCCTCTGGACGATCGGCATCATCGCGCTGGTCGTCGGCCTCATCCTGGTGCTCCTCGGCTCGGTCGGCCACGCGGTGGGCGGCCGCCGGCACTACTGGTAGGCGTCGGCCCGCGGACCGGTCCGCGTCCAGGTTCCAGCCGGGCAGTATGAACTCGTGAAGCCGGGTTCTGCGTGTTGCCCGAACTGGTCAACCAGTCACTAAGCCGAGCCGGAGAGGGCGGCGCGGCCGGGCAGAGGGGCGCTCCCGTCGATGTGACGAGGGCGATGTCGCCCGGTCGCGGCCAACCTCGTTACCGTCTCGATCAGCTCTCGATCAGCGCGGCCCGGTGGACGGCGGCCGGGCCCACCCCAGAGGCCAGAACGCGGCGTCGGAAATTGTGGATTATGCCTGGCATTGACTGCTGTTTATCGGTATCGTGCGGTCTCGTGAATCGCGGCGCTCACCGAATGACCCGCTCGGGGCTAGGCATCCGTGCCACCATTAATGCCCGGCTCGAAGAAGTCAGCTTTCGCACCGGAATGACGGCCGGGGCGGTCACCCTCCTCGGCCTTGCGGCTGTCGCGGCAGCCGCCATGATGACGGTGATGCCAAGCCACGGCAAGCCGCTGAACGGTGCCGCGGTCGCGCCCACCACAGCGAGCTCGCCCGTGACCATCGCGGCGGTTCCGGTCGCCGCGCGGACGTCGCGTACCCCCGCTCCCAAACACCCGAAGGTCAGCTCCACCCCGGCCGGGGCAGGCCAGTCTGCCACCCAGGCAACCGATCCCTCGCCGGATTACGGTTCCGGCTCGCAGTACGGCTCTTCCGACCGGCAGTACGGCTCCGGTGGCGGATACTACGGCCACAGCCGGTCCGGGCAGTACGGTCACGGCGGTCAGCAGGGTTATGGCGGGGGTTACGGGTCCGGCGGAGGCTACGGGGGCAGCGGAGGTTACGGGCTCGGGGGCGGTCAATCCGGCTACGGCGGTTACCCGGGAGGCTACTAGCGCCGTGCGCCGCGAGCGGCCCGGCGACCTTGCCTTAGCGGCTGACCTTGCCTCAGCGGTGGACCGCCGCGAGCAGGGCGGCGTAGCAGCGAACCAGCGCCGCGTGCTCCTGGGGAAGCAGTCCGCTGTCCGGCTGGCAGCCTTGACGGACCCACTCATCCGACAGGTCCATCGCCCGGGCCCGGTGAACCGCGGCCGGCCGGAGCGCAGCCTCCGGCTCGCGGTAGAGGTGGCAGTACAGGCGGGTCAGTGACTCCACCAGTTCCTCGGGCGGTTCGGCATCGGCCGCGTGCGAGCCGTCCCGGTGCTGGCCTTCCCGGTGCACACGCCACCAGTCGACCTCAAGTTCGGCGGCCTTGGCCGGGTTGGATGGCTCACCGTGGACGAGCATGACCATCGTATAGAACCGGAGCATGCAAGCCTGCGCCCGCGGAGCGTCGTTGTCGGGGTACGGCGCCCACAGCTGGTTGGCCCGCAAGACGAGCCAGGCGCCGTACAAGGTCCTGAACCAGTCCATGCCGAAGCCGACCCGGACCAGTCCGACCGAGGAGGCCAGCACTCGGTGCCACTGCCGCCGGTAGTACCCCACCCAGACCTGGTACTCGAAGGCGGCGACGCGAACAGGATCAAACGACCGCAGCCTGATCGGCGCCCCGGCTGCTGCCACCTTGCGCGTGCCGCTCATCGGCGTCCCCCCTTCACGCTAGCAAGACAATTCCCCGTGCCTCGCGGGTTCACGCGCACCGAGCATAGCCGTGGCCGCATGCACGCACTCAGAGCAGGCGGGGTTAGTCAGGCCTGGACGTCCAGGCTCTTCCTGATCTGCGGCATGGCAACCCCGCGGCGTTCCATCTGGAACCGCTCGGCGGTAGTCGCCGTGAGCGCCGGCAGCCAGGTGACGCCCCACGCGGCGGCGTCGAGCTTGGCGGCAGCCCAGATCTCGTACCCGATCCCGCCGAGCGCCTGGGAGACCCCGCTGCCCAGGCCCCAGGTCCCTGAGCCGACTATCGCCGCTACCGTCACAAGCGACGCCCACACCTGGCTGGCGCCGCTGAGCTTCGAGATCACCAGGTAGAGCAGGCCGCCGAGTACCGCAAGACCGATCACCACAATCGGCCAGAACCGGCGCAGGATGACCCCGCTGATCTTCTGGACCAGCCGGGCGATGGATGACCCGGCCTGCACCCAGGCTCCCATGCTCGCCTGCACGGCTACTTGAGGATCAGCGATGAGCACCGACCGCCAGACCCGGCCCTGGACGCGCAGCGCATCCAGCACGACCTCCGCCTCCCCGGACCAGGTATCCGCGCCGGATGACTTGATCCGCGCGCTGTTGACATCGATCCAGTCCGCCCAGTTATCGAGGGACCTGGACACGATCGTGGCGGTCCCGGACGGGAGTTGCGTTCCCGCGCCGCTGAGCAACGAGTGCAGCATCGCCAGCCGCGATCGCGCGAACAAGCCGAACAGGCCGCTGGGCCTGGCTGGCCGGGGACTGCTCGCCCGGCGCTGCGATGCGCGGAAGCCACACCAGGTCGCTGAGCGAGAGGCCGAGCTGGTACGCGCTGAGCCGCTCCGGGTCATCGGCGAACTCGTCGAGGATGGCCTGGTTCAGGCCTGTCACCGCGTCAAGGAGCTCCGTCTCAGAGAACGGCGCCGCCGCGGCGGCGGTCTCCGCAGGCACGACGGCCCCGCGCACCGCAGCGGCCGCCTGCACGGTACTGTCTGCCTGCACCGCGCTGCCCGCTTGCACCGCGCTGCCCGCTTGCACCGGGCTGTCTGCCTGCACCGTGTCGGCCGACTCCGCCGTGGCAAGGTTCTCCGCCGCGACCGCCGCCTTCTTCTTGTTCGCCTGGACGGTGACCGGCCTCAGCGGCTTACCCAGGCTCGGGAACCAACGCAGGTACTCGGCTAGCTCAGCGGCGAGAAACACCAGCTTCGGATCCGCCGCCAGGTCTGTCACGAGCGGAAGTTGCGCGTTCGGGTCGAACGGCGGCTGGTTTTCCGTCTCGCTCGCCTGCCGTCGGGAGTCGAACAGCTCGGCCATGACCCAGCCCAAGGCGAAAACGGCGCCGGCAGGCTGCGCCGCCCGGAGCATGGCGGACGGCACCAGACGGTCTTCCACGAGCATCGTGGCAGTCACAGAGCTGCCTTGACCCGGCATTGGGCCGGGAAACTGGTCACGTTCGTCGCTAACCGACATGAGGCCTCAGACTAGCCGTTTCCAGGCGGGTAAAACGTGTCATTCATCGCTAGACACTGAGGTCCCAGCATTTCCGCTTGTGCCGACCTGCCGTAACCGGCGACGTATCGTTAGATGAGCGGTCTTGCGGGCACATCTGCGTTAGGGCCCGTGACCCCAAACCCCTACCCCAAGGAGACGGATGCCTGAGCAGGTGGTCCCGCTTTGCGCTAGCGATGCCATGGCCGCCCGGTGACCGAGCTAGCGAGCACCATGACCCCGCGCGAGATCGCCAGCCAGGCGGCGCATGCGATCGTGGTGCTGAACGAGCTCACCCACGGCGGCGGGGAACTGTCCAACCCGGGCGACGTCAGTGCCATCGTCAGAAGCCTCGAACTCATCGGCCAGGAGCTGCCCCAGCTGTGTGAGCAGCTCGCGCGGTTCGTCGTCACCCAGCATGAGGACGGGCAGCTCACCAATGCCGACGGTCTCGACGCGGCTGACTCGGTGACGGAGGTGATCGAGGCGCTTGCGGCGGCCGGGCAGGCCGCGGACATGATGACGGCCGCGTTCACCGAGGCGAGGACGGCCTCCCAGGTGCTCAGCCCCGTCCGGCACCGCGGCTGGGAGAGCAGACAGTCCGCGGACGCCGACTAGGGACCTTCGCTGGACCTACTGGACCTAAAGGCGGGCGCGGAGCCAGTCGCACCAGGCGTCGATGCCATCGCCGGTGCGGGCGCTCGCCAGCATGACCTCGGCGGCCGGGTTGACCTTCCGCAGATTGCCAAGGAACCCGTCCATGTCGAAGCCCAGGTAGGGCAGCAGGTCCATCTTGTTGACCACTACGAGGCGGCAGGAGCGGAACATCACGGGGTATTTGAGCGGCTTCTCCTCGCCCTCGGTGATGGCGAAGACCATCGCCCTGGCGTCCTCGCCCACGTCGAACTCGGCCGGGCAGACCAGGTTGCCGACGTTCTCGATAAGCACCAGGTCCAGGTCGGCGAGCGGCAGCCGGGGCAGCGCCGAGCGGATCATCGGCGCGTCCAGGTGGCACTCGCCGCCGAAACCGTTTCCGGTGTTGATCAGCGCGATCTTGGCGCCGAAGCCCGCCAGCCTGTCCGCGTCCAGGCTCGTCTCTATATCGCCCTCGATGATTCCGACGCTGACCTGGCCGGCGAGCCTGCTCAGGGTCTCACGCAGCAGCGTGGTCTTGCCCGCTCCGGGCGATGACATCAGGTTGACCACTCGCACGCCGGCGGCGGCGAAGTCCGCCCGGTTGGCGGCCGCGGTCTTGTCGTTCTCGTCGAAGATCCGCATCAGGACCTCCACGCGCTCCCCGCCGGTCGCGTATCCCGAGTGGTCGCCGGCGTCATGCGTGTGCTCGCCCGCGTGCTCATGGTTGTGCACAGTCCCGTCGTCATGCCGGTGGAAACGCCCCATCAGCCATCTGCCCCCTCCACGGCCAGCTCCAGTGAGGTGATCAGGAACTCCTCACCCGACATGACCGCTACGTCGAAGCCACCGCAGCCCGCGCAGGCGAATAGCGGCACCGCCCCGATGTCCGTGACCTGATCGCATGATCCGCACCGGATGCGCGCGGGCACGGTCTCGACGCTGATCCGCGAGCCGGCCAGCGGCGTGTCGGCGCTGACGAGTTCCCAGCAGTAGACGAGCGTGTCGGGCACGACCTGCCGAAGCTGTCCCGCGCGCACGTTGATCACCCTGACCGGCCGCCCGGCGGCTCGCCTGGTCACGATGTCGGCGATCGCCCCGCAGATCGACAGTTCGTGCACCGTTCCACACCTACCGCCGCGGCTGCCATCCCGCAAGGTCCCCCGACGGTGATTCACCCCAGCGGCTGCGCACAGGATTTCTCAGAAGTTAGACATCCGCTCACGGATTGACCCGCAAGCACGCGCCAGCCCGCATCCGCCATCAGCCGCCCGGTGTGCCGCACCGTCCACCATTGCTTATGAAACGGTGCCGCATACCAGGGCATACCGGTCGTGATCCTGGTCGCCGACTAAGCAAACATGGCGATCATGGTCACCTGCTAAGCGATCAGTGGTCACCAGCTAAGCAGTGGTGGTCGCGCGCGAGAGTCACGAGTTGCTGCTGCGCCGCTAGAACAGCGTGGTCTGCTGTACGCGTGGCTTTCTGCGACTGCGGCCCTGCGTGTCGCCGCGCCGGTCCAGCAAGGCGTGGTCGATCGAGGACAGGAACGGGGACGGCGAGCATTCGGTGACCTCGCCGCGCAGCGTCCGCTTCGCCGCCGTGAACAGCGTGAGACGGGTCGTGGCGCGGGTCATGCCAACGAAGAGCAACCGGCGCTCCTCTGCGTAGTCGACCTCGGCGCCGCCCCACGAGCGCAGCGGCAGCAGCCCGTCGTCGCAGCCGACGATGAACACCGCGGGGAACTCAAGGCCCTTGGCCGCGTGCAGCGTCAGCAGCGAGATCCGGTCGGCCCGGGGGTCCCAGGTGTCGACCTCGGCCCCGAGCTCTAGCTCGTCGAGGAACCGGTCCAAGTCGTCGCCGCACCGCGCGGCCAGCGGGCCGAGCACATCAGCGGCGGTCCGGATGGCCAAGATGGCCTCCGCGCGGTCAGCGGCCACCGGGTTGACCGACAGCGCGTTGGCCGGCACCGGGTCAGCCGGGTTCTCCATTGCCGCAAGGGCCGCCTGCGTTGCAACCATCACCCGGCTGGCCACCGAATCGGCCGTCCCCGCCTCGCCCGGCCGGTCTGGATGCGCGTCTGGTGTCGCCATGGCGTCCGATGGGGTTAGCGCCGCCAGGATCGCGGCGACGCCGGGCATCTCGGCCAACCGGGAGTGGGCACGGCGCTGGAACGGGAAGCCGCGCCGGGCCAGGGCCTCACCGACCACGGCGGCCTGGGACGAGGTCCGGTAGAGCACGGCGAAGTCGGCGAACGACAGCTGGTGCTCGGTCCCGTCCCGCCCGTCAACCGCCCGGCTGTCCAGGGCGTGGAAGGAAGCGCCGCCGAGCAGCCGCTCGATCTCCGCCGCGACGGCCTCGGCCTCCTCCCGCTCGTCGGCCACCGCGTGCACCACGACCGGGCCGTCCGGGATGTCGGTCCTGGCGGGAATCAGCTCGCGCCCGGGCACCAGCGTGCCGGGCCGGATCAGCTGCATGGCGGCCCGTACGATCGTCGGCGCGGAGCGGTAGCTGCGCGACAGCCGTACCGTGACGGCCTCCTCGCCCGCTGCGGCCGGAACGGCGGCGTCGGGAGTCCCGCCCGGCTCGCGGCCGAAGTCCTCGCCGAATCGCAGGAAGTAGCGGACGTCGCCGCCACGGAACCCGTAGATCGCCTGGTCGGGGTCGCCGATCGCACAGATCCGCGCGCCGGGCGCGGCTAGCTGGCGCAGCATCAGGTACTGCTGCTCGTCCACGTCCTGGTACTCGTCGACAAACACGTCCGTCCACCGGGACTGGTACTCGGCCGCCAGGGAAGGATCGCCGGCGAGCAGGGCCGTTGGCAGCGTGACCAGATCATCCAGGTCGACGAGCCCGCGCTCGCGCAGCGCCCCGTCGTACCGCGCGACGAGGTCGGCGAGCTCCGGGTCAGCTCCGGGCGAGCCGTCGGGAGAGTTCGCCCGTTTGGCCTCCGCGATACGGGCGCCGAGCGCCGCCGGACGTTCGCGGGCGGACAGCGACCGCAGGATCTCGTCTCGGGTTTTCTCGTCCGCGACCTTCACATCAGCGTCTAGACCGAGGAGCTTGCCCTGGTCGCGCAGCATCAGCAGGCCAAGACCGTGGAAGGTGGCGACCGTGACCCGCGGGGCGGTATCCGCGCCGAGCAGCGTGGTGAGGCGGTCGCGGAGCTCGTCGCGGGCGCGGCGGGTGAAGGTGACGGCGAGGCAGCGCTCGGGCGGCAGCCCGGCGCCGATCCGGTGCGCTATCGCGTGCGTGAGCACCCGTGTCTTGCCCGCACCCGGTCCGGCCACAACCAGCAGCGGTCCGCCCTCGTGGGTGACGATCGCGTGCTGCTCCGGGTCGAGGCCGACGGGCTGAACCGCGGCCTCGCCCGCCTCGGCCTGCACGGGCTCGGCCTGCTCGGGCTGCGTTTCCGTCACCACGCCCGCAGTCCGCGCCCTGCCCTGGGCCGACGCGCGGGGGGCCTTGGGCAGGTCGAACAGTGCGGCGCCGGACAGTTCGTCGGGTTCAAACAGCCGGATCGTCCCGTACACGCCGTCGTAGCCGGCCTCACGGCGCACCTCACCGCGGCGCAGCCGGGCGATGGCCTCGGCGACGATCGACGGCGCGCCGGCCGCGAGGTCATCGAGCGGCACGTCGCCGAGGATGCCGAGCTCCGGGCCGAAGCGGTCCACCATGGCGCTGACCTGGGCCGTGACGGACTTGGACTTCGGGCCGACGCCGGCGATCTCGCCAAGGATCTCCGGCAGCGGGACGAACGACAGGAATCCCGCCGCGCCGGCAGGCCGGTAACCATCGGGCCGGTCGGCGAGCGCGTCGACCCGGTGCTGTACGCCGATCGTCGGCTTCTTACCGCAGGCAGGGCACTTGCCGCCTGCCTCGCGGGTCTCCTCCGGGGTCATCCGGACGTCGCAGGCGCGGTGACCGTCGAGGTGGTACTTGCCCTCTTCAGGAAAGAACTCGACGGTGCCGCCGAAGCCGTCGCCGGTCCGCAGTGCCTGATAAATCGTGAAATAGTCGGTCTCCGGCAGGTTGAACGCGGTCGCCTCCCGCCCGAGCATGGGCGGCGAGTGCGCGTCGGAGTTGGAGACCAGCCGGTAGTCGTCGAGGCTGGACACGCGCCAGTTCATCTCCGGATCGCTCGACAGCCCCGTCTCGACCGCGAAGATATGCGACGCGAGGTCCGCGTAGCAGTCCGCCACCCGGTCGAAGCCGGACTGCGATCCGAGCACGGCGAACCAGGGCGTCCAGGCGTGCGCGGGGATCAGGTAGCAGCCGTCGCCGCCGGAGAGCGTGATCTCCAGCAGGTTCCGCGAGTCCAGCCCGAGGATCGGCCGCCCGTCGGACGCGAGGTTCCCCACGCGGGCCAGTGCCCGGGTGATCTCGTCGACGGCGTCAAGCGACGGCGCGTAGAGCAGGTGATGGACCTTGCGCGTGCGTTCGTCCCGCTTGTAGATCGTCGAGATCTCCGACGACAGCATGAATCGCACCGGCGTGCGGCACGCGGGCGGCAGCGTCTCGTGGACGGCGCGCTCCAGGTCCGGCCGCAGCCGGAACAGCCCCGGCGCATCAGGCACCAGCTTCGCGCCCAGTTCCTCCCGCCACACCGGGTGCGTGAAGTCCCCGGTTCCGACAACGCTGATCCCCTTGCGTCCCGCCCACCAGGCCAGGTGCTCCAGGTCACAGTCCCGGCTGCAAGCCCGGGAGTACTTCGAATGAATATGCAAATCCGCGTAAGAACGCACCGCCTCATCATTGCCAACAAACCTCCCGCTCGGCCGGCCTTTTCGCTCCCCGCGTACCCGACACCTAACGCCGGAAGGATGACCTTGACCCGCACCGTGGAGCCGATGCCGCCAGCGGAAGCAGGGTGCCCGCCATCCGGTGACCGAAGGCCGCCGGGCGACCAGCGGCTACCGGGCCTCCGTGACCGCGAATGAGGCCGCGGGAAGCCCGATGACGCCAGCTTTGACGGAAATCTCGGTGCCGCTCGCCAGGAGGACCGTGTCCGGCTCCGCTTCGCTGGAAGCGACCGGGATGTCCACCGGGCCATCGCCCAGGTTGGCGGCGATCCGCAGCTTCCCCCGGTGCACGAGGAGCCAGCGGGCATCCTCGTCGAACTCGACGCGCACCTGGTCAAGACGCGGGTCGGTGAGCTCAGGGCGGGACCGCCGCAGGGCGATCAGCGAGCGGTACCAGTCGAGCATCGACCGGTAGGGCTCACGGGACAGCTGCCCCCAGTCGAGCTTGGAGCGCAGGAACGTCTCCTTGTCCTGCGGGTCCGGCACCTCGTCGAACTCCCAGCCGTGGCCGGCGAACTCCGACCTGCGGCCGGCGCTGACCGCCGCCGCGAAGAGCGGGTCGGTATGGTCGGTGAAGAACTGCCAGGGCGTGTCCGCCCCCCACTCCTCGCCCATGAACAGCATCGGCGTGAACGGGGCGGTGAGAACCAGGCCCGCGGCGATCCGCAGCAGCCCGTCCCGGTGCGGGTGCGTTGCGAGCGTCTGCGGCAGCCGGTCCCCCACCGCGCGGTTGCCGACTTGGTCATGGTCCTGGGCGAAGACGACGAACCGGTAGGCCGGGGCGTACGAAGGTGTCCACCGGGCGGCCATGCGTCCGCTTCCTGAAGGACGACCACGTGCCATCGTGGAAATACGCCCTGGTCAGGGTCTTCGCGAGCCCGGCGATCGCACCGAAATCTGCGTAGTACCCCTGCCGCTCACCGGTCACCAGCGCGTGCACCGTGTGGTGGAAGTCATCGTCCCAGTGCGCCGTGAGCCCGTAGCCGCCCGACTCGCGCGCGGTGATCAGCCGGGGATTGTTCAGGTCGGACTCGGCCACCAGCACCAGAGACCGCCCGAGGGCGGCTCGCGAGCCCGTCCACCGCGACCGCGAGTTCCTCGAGAATGTGCACGGCGCGGTGGTCCTGGAACGCGTGCACCGCGTCCAGGCGGAGCCCGTCAAGGTGGTAATCCCGCAGCCACATCAGCGCGTTGCCGACGATGAACGACCGCACATCGTCCGACCAGGCCTGATCGAGGTTGACGGCCGGCCCCCACGGGGTCGTGTACGCGTCGGTGAAGTACGGCCCGAATGAGGCGAGCTTGTTCCCCGGTCCGACATGGTTGTACACGACATCGAGGAAGACGGCGAGCCCCCGGCCGTGACACGCATCGACGAACCGCTTCAACGCGTCGGGGCCGCCGTAGGGCTCGTGCACGGCCCACAGGCCGATCCCGTCGTATCCCCAGCCGTGCTCGCCGGGGAAGGCCGCGACCGGCAGCAGTTCCACGACGGTGACGCCGAGCGACGTCAGGTGGTCAAGGCCGGCGATGGCCGCATCCAGCGTCCCTTCCCGGGTGAAGGTGCCGACGTGCAGCTCGTAGATCACCGCCCCGCCGACGGGCACCCCCCGCCAGCCGTCGTCGGTCCAGGCGAACGAGCCGTGGCGGTAGGTCCGGCTGGCGCCGTCAGGTCCGTACGGCTGGCGCTGCGAGCGCGGATCGGCCAGCGGCCCGCCACCGTCCAGGCGGAACGAGTAGTCGGTCCCGGCGGGAGCATCCGCCTCCGCCGACCACCATCCCGGCCGCCCGGTCTGCGCCGACATCGGGAACCCCCGGCCCCCCACCTCGACGTCGACCCGCGTGGCGTTCGGCGCCCACACCGTGAAGATGGTCACTCGCTCTCCTGGACTAGTAGCGCGACGGGCAGCCAGCGCGTCAATTCGGCCATTGGGACGCCAGCTCCATGGTGCCCGGCTCCCTCGTAAACAGTGCCGGTCAGCAGGTCGGCCCAGGACCCGGCGGGCAATGGCAGCACCGTGTCCGGCCAGCCGCCGCGGCGGCGCAGTCCGACGGGCAGCCGGGTGACCACCGTCACCGCCTGCCCGCGCCGGAAGGCGACCGCGTGCCCGCTCGCCGGACCGGACGCGGCCAGCGGCTCGTAATCTCCCGCGAACCACTCCGGCCGGGCGCGCCGCAGCCGCAGCGCCCTGGATGTGACGAGCAGCTTGGCCCGGCTGAAAGAGTCAAGATCCCCGCTGAGGAGGTCGCCGTGCAGGCTCGCGTCCAGCTTGGTGTCAAGATCGGTGAGATCCGAACGAAGCCGGGCGAAATCCACGTCGCGCCTATTATCCGGGTCGACCAGGGACAGCGCCGCCTGTTCGCACCCCTGATAGACATCGGGCACCCCGGGCATCGTGAGCTGGACAAGCTTCGCGCCAAGCGAGTTCACGGCCGCGTCGCCCGCGATCCCCGCGACAAAGCTCGCGATCGATCCCGCGAGTTCTGGATCGCCGACCGCCCGCGCCGCCAGGGCGAGCACCGCCGCCTCGTACTCTTCGTCCGGCGCGACCCAGGAGGTACGCCGCTTAGCCTCGCGGATCGCCTTCGTCAGGTAGGCGGCGAGCCGGTCACCGCTGATCGGCCATGCGCCCACCACGGTCTGCCACAGCAGGTACTCCGTGTCCGGGTCGATCGTGGTGCCCGCTTCGTGCCATTGCCTTACCTGGCTGCCCCATTCCCGAGGCATCTCGGCGAGCACCGCGAGCCTGGCCCTGACGTCCTCCTGGCGCTTGGTGTCGTGCGTCGACAGCGTGGTCATCGTGCCGGGCCAGTCGGCCGCCAGCCTGCCCGCCGCCGCATGGAACTCGCCGGGTGCGACCCCGAACTGGTCGGGGTCGCACCCCACTTCGTTCAGCGAGACCAGCCTGGGCCACCGGTAGCACGCCGTATCCTCGACGCCCTTAGCCTGCACCGGCACCGTGGTCTGCTGAAACCGCACGGCGAACTCGCGGGCCCGGCCGGCCGCGCCGCTCACCGGCCGGTGCTGGCCCAGCGCCGCGGCGCCAAGGTCGGCGGCCAGGCCGCGCAGCCGCTTCGGCAGCCGCCGCTGTGCGCCGTCCACCGCTGTCCTGAGTTCGGCCGCGCTGACCTCGGCCGGGGGCGCTCCCGGGTACACGTAAGCGCGGTAAACGGGGAAAGCGGCCAGCACTTCGGTGAGCACCGTGCGCGCGTCGTCCTCGGCCACGTCCGGGGCAAGCGAGGCGAGCAGCCCGACCAGCCGGGTCACCTCCGCGGCCAGCGACCCGCTCGCGATCTCCCGTTTGGCTTGTTCGGCGACCTCCGCGAACCGACTGAGCCCGTCGCCGCCGCGAGCCGGCGCTCAGCCGCGCGTACTCGGCGCCGAGCGCGTCGCCCCCGGCCGGGTCGAGGAACAGCCCGTCGACTATCCGCAGCGCGTCGTACCCGGTCGTTCCCGCGCAGGTCCAGTCGGACGGCAGCGTCTCGTCGGCCGCGAGGATCTTTTCCGCCACGACCCACGCGCCCCCGGTCGCCGCGGCGAGCCGGTCCAGGTAGCCTCTCGGGTCGGCCAGCCCGTCGGGATGATCCACGCGCAGCCCGTCGACCAGGCCTTCGGCCACAAGGCCGACAAAGACCTGGTGGGTTGCCGCGAACACGGCCGGGTCTTCGACCCGGATCCCGATCAGGGTGGTGATGTCGAAGAACCGCCGCCAGTTGAGTTCGGTCGCGGCGTCCCGCCACCCGGCGAGCCGGTAGTGCTGTGACTCAAGGAGATC
Organism: uncultured Actinomycetota bacterium; assembly: GCA_963785645.1. Classification (GTDB taxonomy): domain Bacteria; phylum Actinomycetota; class Actinomycetes; order Streptosporangiales; family Streptosporangiaceae; genus Trebonia. The sequence continues at coordinate 597,151 of CAWAWG010000004.1, read as the reverse complement.
GCGCATCGGGAGCCGTGCCGTCCCCGCCCGCAGCGGCAGGACGTGGTCGAAGTACCTGAGTACGGGCTCGCCGTCCGGCCCGCCGCTCGACTGGACCGACAGGTCGGCCAGGCAGGATTCAAGCGGACCGCCGAGCACGGGCAGGAGCATCCGGCCTTCCTGCGCGGCCCAGTCAATGTCGAACCAGGTGGCGTAGGCCGAGCCGCGGCCGTCCCGCAGCACCGCCCAGAGCTGCCGGTTCAGCGACATGTCGGTGGGCACCGCCATGTGGTTCGGCACGATGTCGAGGATGACGCCAAGGCCACGGGAGCGGAGCCGCTTCGACAGCGCGAGAAATCCCTCCTCACCGCCGAGCTCGCCGCGGATCCGCGCGTGGTCGGTGACGTCGTACCCGTGCAGGGAGCCGGGGACGGCGTCGAGCACGGGGGACAGGTACACGTGGGTCACGCCAAGATCCGCGAGGTAGTCCGCTCTCTCGGCTGCCCGTTCGAACCCGAACTCCGGTGTCAGTTGCAGTCGGTACGTCGAGCCCGGTGCCCCGGGTGTCCTGCCAGCCGACACATTCCCCCCGTTTGGTTGGTATCACTTCAGAGGTTCCCCGCAGGAGCGCTTACGAACGCACGTGCCGCTGCCCAAAAGCCGACTCCGCATTCTCTTTGCGATCTATCAAGGGGGTATTTCCGATCTGCCACGGGCACTTTGCGACCTGCCGCTCCGGCACATTACGACGCCGTGTAGTCTCATGGAGGTGCCCGGCCTCCCGCGCGGGCTGGAAGGTGGTCTTATCCCAGGTGAGCGCGGTTAACGTCCGTCAGTCAGTCAGCCGTCCCGTCAGCCCGGCAGCCGACGGGCCACGGCCGCTGTCCAGCGTCCGCGCGCGCGTAGCCGCGTACGTGGCGCTGTGCAAGCCCCGGATCGTGGAACTGCTGCTGATCACCGCGGTCCCCACGCTCTTCCTGGCCTACAAGGGGATGCCCTCGCTGGTCGTCACCGTGGTGGTGGTCCTCGGCGGCGCGCTCGCGGCAGGCAGCGCCAACGCCCTGAACTGCTACATCGACCGTGACATCGACGAGATCATGCGCCGGACGAGCAGCAGGCCGCTGGTCAAGCACACCGTCTCGCCCCGGTCGGCGCTCATCTTCGGGCTCGTACTCGCGGTGATCTCGGTGGCCCTGTTCGCCGCCACCACGAACCTGCTCGCGGCGGGCCTCACGCTCGCCGCGATCGTCTACTACGTTGTGATCTACACCATGCTGCTAAAGCGGCACACGTCACAGTCGACGCTTTGGGGCGGGGCATGCGGGGCGGCTCCGGTGGTCATCGCGTGGGCGGCCGCCACCGGGTCACTGTCCTGGCCCGCCTGGCTGCTCTTCGGCGTGGTCTTCTTCTGGCAGCCGCCGCACTTCTGGGCGCTGGCCATCAAGTACCGGGACGATTACCGCCGGGCGGGCATCCCGATGCTTCCGGTCGTAGCCTCGGTGCGCCGGGTCCTCGTGGAGTCGGTGATCTACAGCTGGCTGATGGTTGCGGTCTCGCTCGCGGTCTGGCCTTGGGCGGGCCCGCTCTACGGCGCTGACGCCATCCTGGCCGGGGCGGCGTTCCTGTACGAGGTGCACCGCCAGCTTCACTTGTCACGCCGCGACAAGGCGGTTGCCGAGGGGGCGAACGGCGGCGAGGGGCTCGTCACGATGCGCCTGTTCCACCTGTCGATCCTGTACCTGACGCTGGTGTTCGCCGGCGTCGCCGCGGGTGCCTTCATCCACTAGGCGGACGATCCCGGGGGGCGACCTGCGGGTACGCAAAAAATGTGGAAACCCGATTGAACCGGCGAGACCGGTAATGCGTGTTTCATATTGGGCGAGGCCCGCGGGCGGCCAGATGACGCTCCCAACGTTCAACGTAAAGCCCGCGGGCCTCGCCTTGCGCATGCCCTACGCACTGTAACGCCAGACCGACGCGTATCGTTACACCGGTGATCCTGATCGTGGCCGGAGTCTCCGGCAGCGGCAAGACGACCATCGGTGCGCTGCTGGCCGGGCGGCTCCAGTGGCGGTTCGCCGATGCCGACACCTTCCACCCGGAAGCGAACATCGCCAAGATGCGCGCGGGTATCCCGCTGACTGACGCCGACCGCGAGCCCTGGCTGCAAGCGATCACCGGCTGGATGGACGAGCGGATCGCGGCGGGCCAGTCCGCGGTGGTCACGTGCTCAGCGCTCAAGCGCGCCTACCGGGACCGGCTGCTGACCGGGCGCCCGACCGCGAGGATGGTATTCCTCCAGGTAAGCAGGGCGGAGCTCGAGCAGCGACTGCTGGCACGGCACGGTCACTTCTTTCCCGAGAAGCTGCTCGACAGCCAGCTGGCCGCCTTCGAGCCCCCCGCGCCCGGCGAGCGGGTGCAGACCGTTCCGGCCGACGGCGACGCGGTGCACACCGCGGCGTTGATCATCGCGACGGTCTGGCCCGATGGCGAGCCGGCCTCGGGCTAAGCTGAGCGAATGAAGGTATCGCTCGACCTGCATGACATCTACAACCAGGGCTCGGAGATCGAGAAGGCGCTCAGGCAGAAGTTCGACGAGGCTGTCGCGAAGAAGGCGCCGCTCCTTGAGATCATCCCGGGTAAGGGGTCGGGCCAGCTGAAGAAGCACGTGCTGCGGTTCCTTGACTCGAAGCGCTCTTCCATGAAGAACATGCGGATAGAGAAGCCCTCCAAGAACTTCGGCACCATCAAGGTCCACTTCAACTGGAACGAACCGGGCAAGCACTAGCGCTTCACCGGCGTAGCCAGTGGACTCGAACCAGGTTTCACGTGAATCACTGGCGTCGCTCTGAGCACGTGACTGTCACGAACTGACGAACACGTCGGCGAACTCCGGCAGGCGGCTGGTTCCCGAGCGACAATAATCCAAAGGAATCTCTCGGGGATTACCCAATCAGTCACATGCTCATAGGACGCCGACCCAAGGGACGGGACGCGTAATGATGCGATTTAGCCTGCCGGCCAAACGAGGGGTCTACCTGGCCCCCGCGCTTGGTCTAGTGCTCGTCACCGCGATATCAGCCTGCTCAAGCAGCTCAAGCTCTTCTTCGTCTTCCACCGCCGCAACAGCGGCAAGCACTCCGGCATCGGTATCGGCCTCGGCCTCGGCCAGTTCGAGTCCCGCCACGTCTGGCGGCTCGTCGAGCGCGGTCTCGGAGATCACGACCAACTGGAACACGTTCTTCAACGCCTCGACGCCGAACAGCAAGCGCATCGCGCTGCTGCAGAACGGCTCGCAGTTCTCATCCGCGCTCAGTTCCTTCGCATCGAGCCCGCTGGCGTCAGCGGTGACGTCCAAGGTGGACTCCGTGACGCTGACCTCTTCCACCCTGGCGAAGGTGAAGTACGACCTCTCCGCGATGGGGACGACGGTGGCTACCGGCGCGAGCGGAAGCTCGGTTCTGCAGGACGGCATATGGAAGGTCGGCGACGACGTCTTCTGCAGTTTGCTGTCACAGGCCAAGAGCGCGGGGCTGACGATCCCGGTGCCGGCGGCATGCAGCTCAGCAGGCTTATAGGCCCCCGGCCGGGCAGTGTCGACGGCGGGGGCGACCGGGCGAGCTCGGTCGCACTCGCCGCGCTCTGCACCATCCTTTTCCTGACGTTCCTCGACAACACGATCGTCAGCGTCGGACTGGGCAGTATCCAGACCGACCTTCAGGCGTCCGTCGCGGAGCTGCAATGGGTGATCGGCGGCTACGCTCTGACCTTTGCCTCCATCATGCTGGCCTGCGGCATGATCGGCGACGAACTCGGCCGCAAGAAGGTCATGCTGGCCGGAGCGGGCGTCTTCTGTGCCGGATCCGTGCTCTGCGCGCTAGCGCCCAACGCGCAGACGCTCATCGCGGGCCGGGCGATCATGGGCCTCGGCGCGGCGGCGAGCGAGCCGGGCACGCTGTCGATCATCAGGCACATGTACACAGACACCCGCGAGCGCACCTGGGCGATCGGCATCTGGGCCGCGGTCTCCGGGCTCGCGCTCGCCCTCGGTCCGGTGATCGGCGGCGCCATCGTGGGCGCGTGGAGCTGGCGCGGTATCTTCTGGTTCAACCTCGTATTCGGCCTCGCCGCCCTCGTGGCCGCCGCGATCACCGTGCCGGAGAGCTCCGACCCGACGGCAGCCCGCGTCGATACCCTCGGGACCTTCTTCGGTGCCGGCGCGCTGGCCGCGCTCATGTTCGCGATCATCGATGCCGAGACGTCGAGCTTCGCCGCCACCGAGGTCATTGTCCTGCTCGGCGCAGCCGCAGTCCTCGCGGCCGCGTTCGTCATCTGGGAGCGGCGGACCGCGCACCCGCTGCTCGACCTGAGGTTCTTCCGGCTCCCCCGGTTCACCGTGCCGAACATCGTCGCGTTCTGCACCTACTTCGCGACCTTCGCGATCTTCTTCTTCACCGCCCTGTACCTGGTAGAAGTCCCGTCGCTGTCCGGCTACAAGATCGCGCTCGTATTCGCGCCGATGACCGCCCTGATGATCATCGGGTCGCTGTTGGCCGGCTACTGGAGCGGGCGGGTCAGCCCGCGCTGGCCGATCACAACCGGCTGCGCGGCCTTCGCCGCCGGGCTGCTGATCGCGAGCCCGCTGATCACCCAGCACCCAAACTACGTCGGCCTGTCGCTGGCCCTCGCCCTGGCCGGCTTCGGCATCGGCATCACGGTGGTCCCGGTCACGGCCGCTGTCCTCGACGCCGTCCCGCCGCAGCGGTCGGGCATGGCCGCGTCGGCCGCCAACACCAGCCGGGAAATCGGCGCGGTGGCAGGTGCCTCCGTCCTCGGCTCGCTTGTCTTTTCCCGGCTCAACTCGACACTCAACAGCCACATCGACGCCCTGCACGTCTCGGCCGCCAACAAGGCGGCGATCGAAGCCTTCAAGCCGCTCATCATCAAGGTCATCGAGACGGGTCAGATCGACAAATACCTCGGCCAGTACGCAAGCCAGGGCGGACTCATCGCGGATGTCGAGGGCGCCGCCTACGCGGCGTTCGGCGACGGCCTGCACGCGGCGTTCTACCTGTCGGCCACACTGGTGGTCCTCGCCGGCCTGCTCGCCTTTTTCACATTGGGTAATCGCCCGACTCGCACTTGACATCATCCTTCCGGTAAGGCATGCAAGAAGAAGGACTTGCAACGGCGCAGGGCCTGGTCCGCATCCGACGACCCGGCTAAGGAGACCCCCCATGCTGCTGCGTCTGCGCTGCTACCTGCCATCCACCTCGGCGATCGTACTGATACTCGTCCTCGCCTTCATCGCCCTGCACGGCGCCGCTACCCATAGCTTCGCGGGCTTTGGGCTAGCCACGGAGATCGTCATCGGCGTTGGCCTCATCGGCCTGGCTGCCGGTACGATCGTTATAAGCGCTGTGACAATCCAGCGCCGCAGAGCGGCGGCCGGTGCGTGCCACGAGTGTAGTCACCTTTGTCGGGGGGCCTTGTTGCCTTTGCCCGAGACTGACACACCGCGGTGGCCGCATCGGCCGCTATCCCAGTCGCCCCTGCCGCTGACTGTGGTGTCAAACCAAAGTCAAAGTCAGAGTGGTGCGCGGGGCGCGGAGGTGGCGGTCGCGCGCGAGTCGGTCCGGCCCACTAAACCCTGTGGGCCGGACCGAAGCCGCGCGACCGTCACCCCGGCGCGCCCCGCTCCTCGCTATCGCGTCGTATCACGGTAATCGCCTGGAACCCCTCTAACGCACACACGTTCCTGTGATCTCGTGGCCTTGGAACGCCCAGTCATTACTGCTTGTGGGGCTGCCGCAAATGGCCTGGCGCGGGAGTGTCTTTGGTCGGGCGAAGTGTCTGCCTGGCCGCGGGTCATGGGCGCGTGAGCGCGAAGCACGGACTCGTTCGGGCTAACTCTCTTGGCGCGGGGCGCGTAGAACCTGTACGGACCGGGGACGGGCGACGACCGTGTCACCGGTGTGCGTGGGGAGGGCGTTGGCGGCGGAGACGGCGGGGTCGTAGCTGTCTAGTTCTACGAACCAGGTTTGGTGGGTCTCGCGAGTCGGGGGGATTGTGAAGGTTACTTCGCCCCAGTAGGCGTTGACCAGGAGGAAGAAGTCGTCGTCGAGCAGGGGGGTGCCGTCGTCGGCTTCGTCGGGGGCGTCGGTGCCGTCTAGGTAGACCGCGATGGCGTGCATGGTCGGATCGGCCCACTGGCCCTCGGTGACGGACTCGCCGGTGGAGTTGTACCAGCCCAGTTCGGCCGTGTCGGTGCCGGTGAGGAACCGCTTGCGGCGGAAGACCGGGTGCTCGCGGCGCAGGGTCAGCAGCCGTTTCACGTAGTCGCGCAGGCCGTAGTCCGCGTCCGTCCAGTCGAACCAGGAGATCTCGTTGTCCTGGCAGTAGGCGTTGTTGTTCCCGCCCTGGGTGCGGCCGATCTCGTCGCCGCCGAGCAGCAGCGGCAGACCGAAGGACAGCAGCAGCGTGGACAGCATCGCCCGTGACTGGCGTGCGCGCAGCGCGTTGACCGACGGGTCGTCGGTGGGGCCTTCCACCCCGCAGTTCCAGGAGTGGTTGTCGTCGGTGCCGTCGCGGTTGTCCTCGCCGTTCGCCTCGTTGTGCTTGGCGTCGTAGGAGACCAGGTCGCGCAGCGTGAAGCCGTCGTGCACGGTGAGCAGGTTCACCGAGGCGGTCGGGCGGCGGCGCGCCGCGCCGTACAGGTCGGCCGACCCGCCGAACCGGGTGGCGAACTCGGCGACGCCGACGTTCGCTGACCGCCAGAAGTCGCGCATGTAGTCGCGGTACTTGCCGTTCCATTCCCGCCACTGCGCCGGGAACTGGCCCAGGTCGTAGCTGTCGGACTGGCCGACGTCCCAGGGCTCGGCGATCAGCTTCGCCTGGCCGAGGACCGGGTCCTGGGCGATCGCATCGAAGAAGGCGGCGTACCGGTCGAACCGGTTGTCCTCCTCCCGGCCGAGGGTGGCCGCCAGATCGAAGCGGAACCCGTCCACGTGCATCTCGGTCACCCAGTAGCGCAGGCTGTCCATGATCAGCCGCAGCGTGTACGGGTTGCCCGCGTTCACCGAGTTGCCGCTGCCCGTCGTGTCGTAGTACTTGCTCGCGTCGTCCGGATCAAGCCGGTAGTACGTGCCGTTGTCCAGGCCGCGGAAGCTCAGCGTGGGCCCGTTCTCGTCGCCCTCGGCGGTGTGGTTGTAGACCACGTCGAGGATGACCTCGATGCCCGCCCGGTGCAGTGCCTTGACCATGTCCCTGAACTCACCGACCTGGCCGCCGGCCCGTGGCCCGGCGCGTACCGCCGACGAGTAGCCCTGGTGCGGGGCGAAGAACCCGATCGTGTTGTAGCCCCAGTAGTTGGTCAGCCCGCGCCCGATGAGGAACCCTTCCGGCACGTACTCGTGCACCGGCAGCAGCTCCACCGCGGTGACGCCGAGGTCGCGCAGGTACCCGGTCGCCGCGTCGTGCGCGAGGCCCGCGTAGGTACCGCGGATCTCCGGCGGGATGTCCGGGTGGCTGCTTGGTGAACCCCTTGACGTGCACCTCGTAGATGACCGAGTCCACCGACCGGCGGTGCAGCTGGGTATCGCCTTCCCAGTCGTAACCCTCGGAGTCGACCACCAGAGACCGGGGCACGAACGGCGCCGAGTCGGCCTGGCCCGGCTTGGCCGGATCGTCCGGGTCCTGGCCGAGCAGCGCCGGGTCGAGGTTACCGCCGCCGACGATGGCGCGGGCGTAGGGGTCGAGGAGCAGCTTGTTCGGGTTGCAGCGCAGCCCGCTGGCCGGGTCGAACGGCCCGGTCACCCGGTAGCCGTAGGCCTGTCCCGGCTCGATGTCGGGGATGAAGCCGTGCCACACCCCGGCGTCGTAGTCGTGGAGTTCGTACCTGGTCTCGTGGCCGTCGGAGTCGAAGAGGCACACGGCCACCGACTCGGCGACCGTCGAGGCGACCGCGAAGTTCACCCCGCCGTCCCGGACGGTCGCGCCGAGGTACGTACGGTTGCCCGGCCTGGCCTTGAGTGTGAGCGATGCCGTCGGTCATCGCTTCGTTCCCCGGGTACATCAGGTCGTGGATCGAGGTCGACGGTCTCCGGCAGCGCCCCGTGGCGGCGGCGGATCAGGTCCGCGATCAGCCCGGTCCAGCCCGTCTGGTGGCACGCGCCGAGCCCGGCCCCGTTGTCGCCGTGGAAGTACTCGTTGAAGTAGATGTTGTCGCGCCACCTCGGGTCGTGCTGCAGCTTGTCCACCCAGCCGAAGCAGGGCCGCCGCCCGTCCTCGCCCCGGGTGAAGATCGAGATGAGCCGCGCCCGAGGTCGTCGGCGATCTCCGCGAGCGTGAGCTTGTTCCCGGATCCGGTCGGGTACTCGACGGTGAAGTCGTCGCCGAAGAAGTTGTGGCACTTCAGCAGGCAGCTGACGACCAGGTAGTTCAGCGGGAACCAGATCGGCCCGCGCCAGTTCGAGTTTCCGCCGAACATGCTGGTGGTCGACTCGGCCGGCTCGTAGTCGATCGTCGCGGTAGTGCCGTTCAGGTGCAGGACGTAGGGGTGGTCCCGGTGCACCGCGCTCAGGCTCCGCAGGCCGTACGGTGACAGGAACTTGGACTCGTCGAACAGCGACGCGAAGAGCGGACGGAGGCGGTCGACGCCGACGACGCTGAGCAGCAGCCGATCGCCGTGCTCGGCCATCTCGCCGTGGTTGGGCCGCACCAGGCCCTGGTCCCGTGCGGTCGTCGGCCTCGGCGAGGCCGTGCCGCTCAAGGAAGCCGGCGAACCCCTTGCCGAACTCGAGCGCGTTGGCGATCATCCGCTCGTCGATCACGCCGACCGCGAGCAGCGGGATCATGCCGACCATCGACCTGGCCTTACCGGGATGACCGCGCCGCTCGTCAGGCACAGGTGGTCGTAGAACATCCCGTCCTCCTCGTCCCACATCCCCTGGCCCTCGAGCGCCTGGCGATGCCGGCGTAGTGCTCGAGGAACTTGAGCACCAGGTCCGCGCCGTGTCGGCGGCCGTTCCGCCACAGGACGCCCGCGATCCGGCACATCGACAGCGCGTAGAACGCCATCCACCCGGTGGCGTCGGACTGCTCAAGCACCGTGCCCGGCGGCAGGTGCGAGCGGTCGATCGGGCCGATGTTGTCCAGGCCGAGGAAGCCGCCCTCGAACAGGTTGTTGCCGTGCGCGTCCTCCCTGTTCACCCACCAGGTGAAGTTGACCAGCAGCTTGTCGAAGACCCGGGCGAGGAAGTCGAAGTCCTTCCCCCCGTCGAGCGCGAACACCTCGAGTGCCGCCCACGCCTGGACCGGCGGGTTGACGTCGCCGAAGTCCCACTCGTAAGCGGGCAGCGCCCCGTTCGGGTGCTGGAACCACTCCCGGCACAGCAGCACGAGCTGGTACTTGGCGAACCCGGGATCCACGTGGGCGAGGGTCACGCAGTGGAAGGCGAGGTCCCAGGCGGCGAACCACGGGTACTCCCACTTGTCGGGCATCGACATGATGTCGAAGGCGTCGAAGTTCCGCCAGCGCGCGTTGCGGTTGAGCTCGCGGTCCGGCGGCGGCGCCGGCTGGGCCGGGTCGCCGTCCAGCCAGGTCGCCACGTTGTAGTAGTAGAGCTGCTTGGACCAGAGCATCCCGGCGAACGCCTGGCGCATGACGTGGGCCTCGTCGGCGCTGGCGGCCGCCGGCGTCAGCGCCTGGTAGAACTCGTCCGCCTCGGCCTTACGCGCGGCACGCACAACATCAAAGGTTTCCCCGAACGAGCTGGCTGGTCCCCGTGGCCGCCTTCGGCCTGAGCCTCAGCCGGATGGTGACCGTCTCCTCGGGCCGCACCGTCAGGGTGTACCAGAACGCGCACTTGGTGCCCGTCTGCTGCGGGGTTCACCGTCGGCGCGCCGCTGACCACGTGGTCGTTGATGCCGTCCTTCGGATACTGCGTCACCGATTGGCAGTTGAAGAGCCGCTCGTTGTTCGTCTCGTTCTCGCAGAACAGCGGCTTGGGCGCGGTCCCGTCCGACGCGCTGGCCGCGAGCAGCTCAAGCGCGCCGAGGAAGGGGTGGTCGATGTCGACGCCGCTCGCCGCGTCGACCTCGCTGCCCGTGCCGTTAGCCGCGATCTTCGGCCGGCTTCGCCGACCCGTCCCAGGACCACGTGTTGCGGAACCATGCGGTCGGCAGCACGTGGATGGTGTCGGCGTCCGGCCCGGCGTTCGTGACCTCGATCTCCAGCAGCAGCTCGGCCGCGTCGTCGCTCTTGGCGTAGGTGACCTCGGTGACCCAGTACCGGTCCTGGTCGAAGACCCCGGTGTCGAGGAGCTCGTACTCCGGGGCCGCCGGTCCCTGCGCGCGTTCTCCGCGCGGAGGTCGTCATAGGGGAACGCGGCCTGCGGGTAGTGGTAGCGCCAGGTATTCCAGGCGTGGCTCGGCACGGCGTCGGTGTACCACCAGTGCTCCTTGACGTCCTCACCGTGGTTGCCCTGCGGCCCGGTCAGCCCGAACGGCCGCTCCTTGAGGAAGCCGTCCCGGCCATTCCAGAGCGCCAGCCCGATGCATAGGTTCTGGTGAATGTCGCTGAACCCGGCGAGCCCGTCCTCGCCCCACCGGTAGCGCGGGACCTGGCGTGATCGAACGGCAGGTAGTTCCAGGCGTCGCCGTCCTCGCTGTAGTCCTCGCGGACCGTGCCCCACTGCCGTTCGCTGACATAGGGCCCCCACATGTACCAGGGACTAGCCTGCTTAGGCCATCCTCAAGCCTGCCAAACCCGGCAACCCGGTCGCCCTCAACGGTCATCTTTACTGCCCCCGGCTGTCGGTATCCGATACTCCCCAGGCACGCAATACCCTATCGCCGTGTTGGCGTACCGTACCCGAAAGGTCCGCCGATACCGCTATCGCAGACATCAATGGACATTTATCTGGCCAAGGCCGACGCCGAGGCGGTGCCCAAAGGCCGAGGCGACGCCCAAAGCTGGTGAACCGGTCATGTCCCGATGTCTGGGTACGGCATTGTGAAATGGGAGAGGCGCTGGGCGTATTCGAGCTGGAAGCCGAGCGGCTCGGGGTAGTCGCGTTCGAACATCGCGATGAACAGCGTCAATGTAAGGAACGGGTGCGCGCCGAGTTCGAACAGCTTCGGGTAGTCATGCGCGGCCAGTGCCTCCCGTTCGACGTCCTCGAACCTGAGCCAGCTGGACTTCTCGCTGGTAACCACGTTGAGTATGACGTTGGCCCGCTCGGCCTCCCACCACTCGACGGTGCCCCTGGGGTTCTCTCGGTAGCGCTCGACCAGCTCCGGGTCCCGGTCGACCGTGAACAGAAATTTGTTCAGGAGGTACTTGCTCACCTCGCGCCTCCGAGGTTGCCGGGGTACCAGGTGAAGTAGGCCTCCATCGTGTGGAACAGGTCGAGGGTGTCGGCGTAGTCGGCCTTCTCCCCGGCCCCGGCGACGCCCATCATCAGCATGAAGTCGAGGAAGCCGTGGGTGGCGTTGCCCGGCTCCCAGAGGGATTCGAGCGACACTTCACCGAGCGCCTTCTCAATGTCGCCGGAGGCGATCCAGTCGACGGCCTTGCGGTCGAACTCCGGATCCGGGCCGTGCGGGCCGAACTGGCGGGGACCGCCGAGCTCAAGGGAGAGGTGCCCCGTCCCGATGATCGCGACCCGCTGGTTCGACGGCCAGGACTCCACGACCTCACGGATCATCTGGCCGAGTTGCACGTAGCGCTTGGGCTGCGGCAGCGGCGGCGCGAAGATGTTCGTGTAGATCGGCACGATCGGCAGGTCGCACTCCGGCCGCAGCGTGATCATCGGGCAGGTGACGCTGTGGTCGATCCGCAGCTCGTTGCTGAACGCGAGGTCGAAGCCCGCGTCAAGACCGCTGCGCAGGATGTGCGATGAGAGGTCCTCATCGCCCGTGAAGGACAGCCGTGGCAGGCCGAACTCGCGCTCCTCGTTGTACCAGTTCGCATCGTAGAACGGCGCCTTGCCGACGAGAAACTGCGGCATGTTGTCGAGCCAGAGCTGATGGAAGTGGTCGCTGCCCACGAGCACCAGCACGTCGGGGTTGGCCCTGGTGAGGGTCTCGCGGAACGAGGTAATCTTGGCGACCCACTCGTCGGCGAATGGCGGCCGGTCCGCGCCGGTCGACGTGGACGCACGGTAGTAGAACGGGTGATGGGTCGAGGCGATAACCGCTGCGACGGTCGCCATGGCGGCTCCCTTGCCGTGAAATAAGGCTCCGTTTGGTTCCACGTACTTGGCGTTGCGGTCCACTTGCATGTAGATGTCGCTCGCGATGGGCATCCGCTGCTCCTCCGCGATCTGGCCGAGCAGCCCCGCCGTCCTGGCCAGCAGCGCGAACCCCCGCAGCATATCGAGCGGCAGTCCGAGGTCGGCGAGGACCGCTCCGCAGACCCCGGCCCCGTTGAGCGGCAGCGTCCGACCGAGCACCTGGGGGTGGACCCGGCCGATCGCCTCGAACAGGCGCAGGTGCGGCCCGCGCAGCCCCTCTTCGGTCGCGATTTCGATCAGCCTCGGGGTGCGCGGATCGCGGACCTTGTGCACCGGGTGGCCGAGGCCAGGTATGAACTTCTTCTCCGCCCGCGCCTTCTTGACCGCCTCAAGCGCGAGCGCGTCATAAAACGTGTCGTCGGGCGGGCCAGCGTCGTCGGCCGGGATCTCGCCCGCCCCGGCGAGCACGGCGGCCAGGTACTGGCCGCAGTCCTCGGTCACCCCGAGGTAGCGGGACCCGCCGCCGAGGATCCCGGCGGCGATCGCGCCCTGCAGCGAGTCCGGCGCCGACAGGTAGGTCAGCCGGGCAGCGATGGCGATCGGCGTGAAGCCGTGGTCAGCGAGCGCGACGAGCACCGACTCGAAGACACGCACCTCCGACTGGGTCGGCCGCCGCTGGGTGACCATCCACAGCGTCAGCTCGCCGAAGCCGACCTTGCCCATGAGGTCCTCGGCCAGGTCCTGCCCGAGGAGGGAAATAGTGTCGGCGTCCGAGGTGCCGAGCGAGGTCGGGTATTCCTGCGCCATCGGGTCATCCTTCCGGGGGCGCCAACAACCAGGCGCGGATCTCGTCACCGTGCTCGTCCAGCTCCGGCGGCGCTAGCGGGTAGCTGGCCGGGGTCTTGGAGAAGGTCACCGGGTGCCGCATGCCCTGCCGGGACTTCGACCCCGGTGCCAGCGGTGACGATCGGCTCCAGGCCGATCTTCTCGGCAAACTCGATGCCCTTGTCCACGGTGTTGATCGGGCCGCACGGCACACCGGCCGCGAGGAGCTGGTCAAACCACTCGGCCGCCGACTTGGCGGCGAGCTTCTCAGCGAGCAACGGCCTGAGCACGTCACGGTTGGCCGTGCGGCCGGGGTTGTCAGCGAACCTCGGGTCATCGGGCAGCTCGGGTGCGCCGATCACGTCGCACAGCTTGCGGAACTGCGCGTTGTTGCCCGCCGTGACGATCAGTTCCCCGTCCCCGGTGGGGAGCGGCTCGTAGGGGAAGAGGCTGGGATGGGAGTTGCCCATCCGGAAGGGGACCACCCCGCCTGCCGCGTACGCGCTCGTCTGGTTCACCATGCCGGACATCGCGGATGCCATGAGGGACGCGTCGAGATGCTGGCCCTCGCCGGTCGCATTCCTGTGGTTGAGCGCGGCGAGGATCGCGATCGTCGTGTGCAGCCCGGCGATCACGTCGAAGGCCGAGATGCCCGCGCGGTACGGCGGGCCCGCCGGGTCCCCGGTGAGGGACATGAGGCCGGACATCGCCTGCACCATAAGGTCGTAGCCCGGCATGTCCTTGCCGCCAGCGCTGCCGAATCCGCTGATCGACGCGTAGATGACGGACGGGTTGACGGCGCTGACGGCGTCGTAGTCAAGGCCGAACTTGGCCAGGCCGCCCGGCTTGAAGTTCTGCACGAGCACGTCCGCGCGGCGGGCGAGTTCCTGTGCGAGGGCGAGGTCGCCCTCGTCCTTCAGGTCGAGCGCGACCGACCGCTTGTTCCTGTTGATCGCCAGGAAGTAGGTCGAAACGCCGTCCTCGGTGACGGGCGGAACCCACGATCGGGTGTCCTCCCCCGTCGGCGGCTCCACCTTGATCACGTCCGCCCCGAGGTCAGCGAGCAGCATCGTGCAGTACGGTCCGGCCAGCACCCTGGAAAAGTCCGCCACGAGCAGCCCGGAAAGCGGACCGGGGCGCGCGGGTTCAGTCACTTGCAAGTCCCCTCACTGTCAGGACAACCTGGCGGCAGGCGCGGCCAACGCCGCCGACGGTACCGCCGACGGTCATCGTAACCCTGACGGCCGGGCTGACGATCTTCGCATGGTGGCGACCCTCGTCACATCGGGGATAGTGTTCCGATCAAAATGGCGCCTCACCGTGGAGGTTTCCTCATGACTGCAACGGGACCGCAACCGGGTCAGCCGCTCGTGTTCCGGAACGCGACCGTGCTGACGATGGACGACGCACACACCGTCCTCAGTAACGCGGATGTCCTCGTCTCCGGCGAGCGGATCGCCGCGGTTGGCCCGAGCCTCGAGGTGCCCGAAGGCGCCTCGATCATCGACGCCTCGGGCGGCATCGTCATGCCGGGCATGGTCGACACCCACCGGCACATGTGGCAGACGGCCATGCGCGGGTACGGGGCCGACTGGACACTCACCCAGTACTTTGTCTACTACTACCTGACCTGGGGCAAGTACTTCCGCCCGCAGGACGTGTACGCGGGCAACCTGCTGGCCGCGATCGAGTCGATCGACTCCGGCGTGACCACCACCGTGGACTGGTCGCACGGCCTGCGGACCACCGATCACGCCGAGGCCGCGGTGGACGCACTCGAAGAGGTGCCCGGCCGGTTCGTCCTTGCCTACGGCAACATCTTCCAGGGCTCATGGGAGTGGGCGACCACGCCTGAGTTCCGCGAGTTCTACACCCGCCGGTTTGACGGCAAGGGCGACATGCTTACGTTCCAGCTCGCCTTCGACCTGCCGGGCATCGAAGGCTTCCCGGAGAAGGCCGCGTTCGAGGTCGCCCGCGAACTCGGTGTCTCGGTGACCACTCACGCGGGCGTGTGGAAGGTGACCGGTGACGTCGGCATCAACCAGATGTACGACAACGGATTCATGACCCCCGGCACGATGTACGTGCATGCCGCGTCGCTCTCCCCGGACAGCTACCACAAGATCGCCGCGACCGGCGGGTTCGCCTCGGTCGCCACGGAAAGCGAGTGCAACGCCGGGCAGGGCTACTCCCCGACCTGGCGGCTGCGCAAGTACGGCATCCCCGTCTCGATCTCGCAGGACACGAGCGTCTGGTGGAGCGGCGACATCTTCAGCGCGATGCGCGCGACGCTCAACGCCGACCGGGCCAAGGAGCACGACGAAGCGCACGAGCGGGACGAGACCGTCACCAACCACCTGCTGCGCGCCGAGGACGTCGTCGACTTCGGCACCCGCGGCGGGGCGAAGGCCCTCGGCCTCGACTCGGTCATCGGCAGCATCGAGGCGGGCAAGAAGGCCGACCTGGTGCTGATCAAGAACGACAACTCACCGGTCAGCTTCCCCGTACTGCACCCGTACGGCCACGTGGTCTACCAGGCCAACCGAGGCGACGTCCACACCGTGGTCATAAACGGCAAGCTCGTCAAGCACGACCACAAACTAGTAGGCGTGGACCTAGCCAAGGCCAAGGCATCCATCGAGTCCACCATCGACTACCTCAAAGCCGAGCACGGCCCCGAAGAGTGGAACAAGGGCATGCACCCCGAAATCCCCGACCACGAAACCCTCAACAACCCCTACACCTACCGCAGCGACGTCTCCGCCTGGAAAGAATCCGACGCCATCTGGACAGAAAAAGAAGCCGAGTAGCTTTTCAATTACTTCAAGTCAAAACCTAATACGGCGGCCCCGGGTCACTGGGGAAATTCCTGCCGACACTCCTTCGGAAGGTCGGCAGGAATCTCCCCAGCACCCCCGTGCTGTAATAGGGTCAAATAAAAACCCCGCTCCACGGCCTTCGGACCTCCAAATGGCTAACGCACCGCGCACGCCTTAATATTACTGTCTCAGAGCTGACGCGGAGCGTTTGGCCTAGTCGCCCCAGATTTCTTGGGCCACCTCGACAATGAGCCGGAGCTTGTCCCACTGCTGCTGTTCGGTTAGGTCGTTGCCTTCGCTGGTGGAGGAGAAGCCACATTGGGGGGACAGGCAGAGCTGGTTGATGTCGGTGTACTTGGCGGCGTCCTCGATGCGGCGCTTGATGAAGTCCTTGGACTCGAGTTCGCCGCGCTTGCTGGTGACGACGCCGAGCACGACCCGCTTGCCCTTAGGCAGATAGCGCAGCGGCTCGAATCCCCCAGAGCGCTCGTCGTCCCACTCGCAGAAGAATCCGTCCACTTCAAGCCGGTTGAACAGGGTGTCGGCGATGAAGTCGTAGCTGCCCTCGGCCGCCCACATCGACTGGTTGTTGCCACGGCACATGTGCGTGGTGACCGCCAGGTCGGCCGGGCGGCCCGCCAGGGCCTTGTTGATCGTGGCGATATAGGTCTCGTGCTGGTGCAGCGGATCACCGCCGATCTCCTTGACATGCTCGCGCTGCGCCGGGTCGTTGACGTAGGCGAGGCTGGTGTCATCGAGCTGCAGGTACCGGCAGCCGAGAGCGTAGATCTGCTTGACCTCCTCGGCGTAAGCGGCGGCGAGGTCGTCCCAGAACTGGGTCAGGTCGGGGTAGACGTCGGCGGAGATGGCCGAGCGGCCGCCCCGGTAGTGAACCATGGACGGCGAGGGGATCGTGAGCTTCGGGGTCTGAGTGGGCGCCGCGTTGTCGCGGAGGAAGGTGAACGCGTCGGCGAAGATCGTCTTCGCAAGCGAAATCCGCCCGGTCACGTGCGCCGACGGCGGTGACCACTCGAGGTGCTTGTCCTTGTTGTGGAAGTCCACCTTGATGGTGTCGTCCTGGACCTTCTCGATGCCGCCGAGCTGGTAGATGAAGTCCATGTGCCACGACTGACGGCGCTGCTCGCCGTCGGTCACGGTCCTGAGGCCGACCTCGCCCTGCCTGCGGATGATCTCGCGGATCGCCTCATCCTCGATCTCGGTGAGCTGCTCAGCGCTGATCTCACCCTTGGCGAATGCATCGCGAGCCTGCAGGACCTGCTTGGGACGCAGAAGACTACCGACGTGGTCGGCGCGGAAGGGCGGACGTGCGTTGTCGGCCATGCTGCGGCTCCTCTTTGCTGGGCTGCGTTGTCGCTGTAACTTATGCGGCGTTTCGCCACACATCCGGTCAGTAGGAAACAACTGTAGCGCCGCCCGGAACCTTGCTCAGGTACGGTCGTACCGTGCTGTCTGCCCGGGAAACTCACGCGGCCGAATCACTGCTCTCCGACGCCTGGGGTGCAGGCGTCACGGTGCGCTCCGCGGAAGCAATCTGGGGCCGGAAGTACATTCTCCGGCTGAGCCTGGCGGACGGCCGTTCGGTCGTGCTGAAGCGGGGCAGGGACGCGGATTCCGGAGACCCGCTCCGGGGTTTCCCCGGCGAAGTCACCGTGCTTGACTTCCTGAACGGCATGGACCCGCCCGTCGCACCGCGACTGCTCGGCGCGGACGCCGACATCCTGATCATGGAGGACCTCGGGCCGGAGTCGTCCCTCGCGAACTCACTGCTCGCTCATGACTCCGGACGCGCCGCGAATGACCTGGTCGCGTACGGCCGCGCCCTTGGCACCATGCACGCGTGGTCCGCCGGGCGTTACCGCGAGTTCGCCTCGATCGCCGCGGTCCGAGCAGGCGGCTGCGTGCCGGAGCCGCGCTGGATCGCCGCCACCGCCCACGGCAGGCAACCCCTTCTCGACCTCGCGGCGCAGCTGGGGCTGCCCGTTGACGGCGTCAGCGCCGAGCTCGACTCGCTGCCCGAGCTCTTGCGCGGACCCGGCGGTGCCTACACCGGGCTCGTGCACAGCGACGCGTGCCCGGACAACACGCAGATCGTCGACGGCAACTGCCGCCTCTTCGACTTCGAGACCTCCGGCTGGGGGCCGGTCGCACTCGACGCCGCCTATCTGCTCGCACCGTTCCCGAGTTGCTGGTGCTTCGCCTCCCTGCCCGCCGAGGTGGCCGACCCGGCCCTGCAGGCGTACCGGGACCAGGTGACAAGCGCCGGCGTCGCCCTCGGGGCGGACTGGGATGTCGCCCTGACGGCCGCCCTCGGGAGCTGGGTGGTGGCCCGCGCCCCTGCCTTCGGCAGGCTCGACGAGGACAGGGACTGGGGAACGACGACGGCCAGACCGCGCGCGCTGACCTGGCTGCACAGCTTCACCGACGCGGCCGCCAGGACCGGTGCACTGCCGCGGTTGCGCGCGCTCGCCGAGACGATGCGCGAGCAGCTCACCGCCCGCTGGCCGGAGACGGTCGTCCCTGACTACCCGGCCCTGGCTCGCCCCGGTGCCCCGCTGGCCCGGCTGCCCAGGGGCCAATCCGCATCCTAGGGTCGTCGTCACTTGCCGTCTTCACGGCGACTTCGGAGACTGCGGTCGTACCAGCGAAGGCCGACGAGTAGCCCGAAAGCCGCCCCGAGGGCCAGCAGAGCGCCTTCGATCCACAGCGGTGACAGCACCCACCACCACGCCCAGGAGATCACGCCGGTCAGCTTGAGCACGACAAACGTGATCGCCGCGATCTGAAAGATCAGGCCGGTAGCGGCCTTGCCCTGACGGTTCATCCGCCCCAGCCTCCATTGTTCGCCAACCCGCATCCAGTCTGCCGCGGGCGGCACGGCGTTTGCGACCGCTGCCCCCGGGCAGGTAAGCGCTCGTCGCAAGTGGGCCCTTGGAGGTTCGATGAAGAAGCTAGTGGAACTCCTGCTGTGTTTTCTCCACCCGGTGGCGGTAGTGCTCATGTGGATCAACCTGGCATCGCGCCAGGACCTGGGGACGGGCAGCAAGATCGTGTGGGCGATCTTCGGGCTGATACCGTTCGTCCCCTTCCTCTACGTGCTGACCGGCGGCGACCTCTTCTGAGCTGACCGCTTCCGGGGCGACCGCCTCTGAAGTGACCGCCAGACGCGAAGAGGCCCCGTGCCTTAGACACGGGGCCTCAACAGCCGGTCGCAGGTTACCTCCGGCCGACCTTAACTGCTGGTACTGAAGGCGGCCTTGAAGGCCGCAGTCGCGGCCGGGGTGCCGCCGCTCGTGTAATTCGGGATGGTCAACGGCAGGGTTCCGTCGCCAGAGTTCCAGAAGACCGCGGGGCCGGTGGCGTTTGCCTTGATCCAGTTCGCCATCTGGGTCACGAAGTACGCGTCGTCGCCGCCGCCAGCGTCCTGGCCGGTGCTCTCGAGGCCCCATTCAGGCAGGCTGATTTCCTTGTTGTGCTCCTTGCCGAAGGCGGCCAGCCAGTTCAGCCCGTAGCCTTGGCCGCTGAAGCTCTTCCCGTTGATCGCGTAAGGCGACTCTGCGACGTAGCCGCCATTGCCGGTACCGTTCAGCAAGTCGGAAAACCGTGCCTGGTCACTCATCGGTGTGGCGATTCCGTCATACACGTCGAGCGCCACCACATCGACGTACTTGTCACCCGGGTAGAGACTTTCCATGTGGAGACCGGGGCAACTGGAGTTGCTGGTGTCGATGGGGTTCCAGATGAATTTGAAGTTCGCACCGCTGACGCTTCGCATGCTGGTCACGATGTTCTGGAAGGCGGGAACGAAATCCTTGGTCCAGCTGTCCGTGGCCGATCCATCCTGGTTGCAAACAGCCCATCCCATATCGCTGGCGTTCATTTCCCAGCCGAGCCGGATGTATGAGGTGCCGAAGCCCGCGGAGATTAGGTTCTTGGCCAGCGTCTTGAAGTAGCCGTCAGCGCCTCCGCTGGCGACCAGGTTATAGTCCGACACGTTCGTCTGGCACTGCGTGTTCGGGGCGCCGCACGGAATCATGGGGACGCCCCAGATCATCGTGTACGGGCTGCCTTTCCAGCTCCCAAGCTGATATGGATCTTCGATATGCTGCCAGTTCGTAGCATCGATAAAGTCCATGGCGTACTTGATGGAGCTTGAAGAGCCGAGCCATTTGGCGGCGGTCTCAATGCCGGACGGGCTTGAGTTGCCATCATAGAGACCAAGCCCGTAACCAAAGTTGGACGACGACCCACTGCCACTGGTTGACGTGCCCGAGCTTTGCGGATTCAATGTCGAGGCGCTGTTGCTGCCGCCGCTGCACGCCGCCGTGAGGGTGATGGTGCCCGCTACCGCCAGAATAGCGAGGGCGCGAATACCTGAGGTCATACGGGGAGGCCGCTTAATAGACAAATTGAGCCCCACTTAACATGTATGGGATTGGAGGGTGCGAACTAGCGCCGAGTATATCCGCTGACGGCGAGCGACGACGGCGATCTAAGCAGGGCGGCTAGTTGCCCGCCAGCATCAACCGGTCCCAGTTCGCCGGATCGATCCCGATCTCTGTTGTTCCCGCAGGTCAGCGACCCGCTATCTCCACCTGGAAGTTTCCCGGCCCGGCTCGCTGTCGCTAGTTCTTGCAAGTCTGTGACAATTTGTTGGCTACTAGGATCGCGGCTGCGGTAACCCCTGGTCACGGCCCGGCAACCGGGTCGACAAGCTGCGTTTCCCCAACCGGCGAACACATAACAGTCGATTATTAATTTTCGCTGTGAATTACCCATGAGTATTCTCAGAGTTCCCAGGCAGGAGCGCGGATCAACTCGGATCAAGATTAGCCATGAGTCGAACGAACGCCAAGCGAACATCGGTTTTCCGTCCAGATTTTAAGCGCATTTTCAGTTTCAGGACGTAGCAGAGAAGGCCACGTACGACAACGGCACTTACCCGTACGACTGGCCGCCACGCGACACAGGATCCGCGCGCATCAACGGTGAACGCCGCGTTCCCGCGGACACGACAGCGCCCCAGCCAGGATTGGCTGGGGCGCTGTACGCCTGTTGCTCGGTTACCGGGGTGGCTAGCTTACGAAGTAGACATAGCCCCAGTGTGAGCCGGGCACTGGCGTGGTGCTGCCCTGACCGGTGACCGGCTGGTAGTACACCGTGTAGCCGTGGTGGTACTCAAGGCCGCCGTAGACGGCCGCGTTCAGCCCGAGCTTGCCGTTCACCCAGCCCTGGTGGCCGTTGATCGCACCGGGGCCGACGATGGTGAAGTGGTCCCACGACGCTGCGCCGGACTGGATGAAGTACACGTTCTCGCGCGTCGGGGCGATGAACACCGCGTGGCCGCCGGACAGGCGCGGCACGGGAGCGTAGACCGGCCTGACCACTGCTTCGAACACCTCGACGGCGGTGGCTCCGGCGGCATCCTTGGCGGTGACCGCCACGTTCTTGTAGGCACCGGTGACCGCCGACCCCGCAGACAGCACGCCGTTGCTGAAGGCGGCTCCAGCCGGACCGTTCGCCAGCGTCTCGGCCACCCCCGACGGAGCTGTCACAAATGACACATCGCCGTTGGCATTCACCGGGGCGTTCAGCACGACGGTGTCCGGCGTGACGGAGACGCCATCCTCAGCTGGAGTGGCGCTCGCACCCACCCCGACGTTCACGGTCGCGAACGCGACGGCCGAACCCTGGGTCGCCTTCACCGTGAATGTGGCAGAAGCGGTCACCGGGGTTGCCGCAAGAGAGAGCGCACCGGCCGCCGACAGGCTGAACCCGCTTGGCAAGTTGCTTGAAGACCAGGAGATCGCCGCGCCCAGGCTGTCGGTCGCGCCGAACTGAATGGCGTCAGCGGTCGGCACCTGGACGGCGGCGGACCCGACGACCGAGGTGGCGGACGTACCGAACGTGCCGGTGATGCCGCTGATGCTGTCGGACTGCGCGTTGGTCGCAGTCACCGTGTAACCGATCGGCGCCAAAGCGGTCTGGGTAGCCGCGTGCGCGGACCCGCCAGCGGCCAGGGCAACGCCCACCGCCACAGCAGGTACCGTCGCAGCAAGGATCTTGCCGCGCCTCATCATGGATTGCCTCACTTTTCCCTTAGGCCCTCCCGTGCCTCGCACGGGGGTTGCCCCACTCTGTCTCACCGTTATTGACTGCCCCGGGCCGTTTTTGGTTGCCGTTTTTTCCGGAAAAGTTAATATTTTTTCAGAAAAAATCACCACATCCATAGCGCCGCAGCCATCCAGTCAAGCCCCCAAACGGCCGTGGACCAGACGACTAAGCCCCTGACGTGCCAAAACAAGCCCCACCCTTCGTGCGGCACATCAGAAGCGGTACGGCAGCGGCTTAATTTGCTGGCGCCTCATCCCGGCTCACTGGGGTGAGTAGCGTGGCTTCGAAAGTGGGGCCCTCTCCGTTCGGGCTATGGCTTCGGCTGCCAGCGGGGACGGGCAGCCGACGGCGACCGGGGGCGGCCAGCTCACTGCGGACTGGTTGTGACGCCGGCCGCGCGTCGGAACAGCTCTTTGGCCGCCCGGATGAGCCTGGCGTCGGCCGGCCCGGGCTCGCTGTGGAAGCCCAGGTCGAAGCCGTGCGTGCTCGCCCAGCACAGCGCCGCCGTCGCCTCCGGGTCCGCCACGTCGAATGCGCCGGCCGCCTTGCCCCGGGCGAGCAGATCGCCGATCACGTCGCGCACGAGGGCATGGGTCTGCTGGTGGCTGGCGGACACGTGGCCGCCGTGCTGAAACAGCATCACGTGGAGGTCGCTGCCGTCCTGGTAGCTGTCGAAGATCGCCTGGACGCACGCGTCGAGCTTGGCGGGCCAGTCCGCGGCCCGGTCCGTGGCGGCCCGGATGCGGCCGGCGAGCCTGATCGAGAACTCGTCCTGAAGGGCGGCGAGCAGGTCGTCCTTAGACCGGAAGTACAGGTAGAACAGCCCCTTGGAGACTCCGGCGCGGCTGGTGACCTCGTCCAGCGATGTGGCCGCGATGCCCTTCTCAAGGAACAATGCCTCGCCTGCCGCGAGCAGGTCAGCGCGCCGCTGTTCGGCAGGCTTAGTCCGGGACATCAACGGCTCCCATCACTTAGGTGGCCCACTTCGTTGGCACTGTCCGCAAGGTTACTGGCTGACCGTCAGTCATTCTATTGACTGACGGTCAGTCAGTTCGTTAAAGTCGCTCGCATGAAGCGGATTGCCCGGATCGGGCGGCACCTGGTCATCGACCTAAGGCCGCTACAGAAGTCTCGTGACCTGCGCCTTCTTTTCGCAGGACAGCTCGTGTCCATGCTCGGCGGGCAGTTCACGATGGTCGCCGTGCCGTATCAGGTCTACGCGCTGACGCATTCGTCCCTTGACGTCGGGCTGGTCTCGCTGGCGACGCTGCTGCCGCTGATCGCCGGCGGCCTGCTTGGCGGATCGCTCGCCGACGCCGTCGATCGCCGCCTCCTGCTGCTCGTTTCCCAGCTGCTGGCCGCCCTGTGCGCCGTCGGCCTGGCGGTCAACGCCGACGCGGGTACCGCCTTGTGGCCGCTGTTCGTATTGCCGGCCGCCGCGGCTGGCTTCGCCGTCGCCGGAGAGTCGGGGCTGTCCGCCGTCCTTCCGAACCTGGCCGGACGATCCGATACGGCCGCGGTGAACGCCATGTTCCAGGCGCTGATGCAGTTCGGCATGGTGGCGGGTCCGGCCCTGGCCGGCCTGCTGCTCGCCGGGGCGGGAGTCCGGTTCGTCTACTGGATGGACGCGGCCAGCCTGATGGTGGCGATGCTAGCGACATCCCTGATGACCCCACAGCGCCCGGTCGGCACGACCCACCCGCCGGGCCTGCGCTCCATCGCGGCCGGATTTCGTCACCTGCGCGGCCAGCCCGTCATCCAGGGCGCTTTCCTGATCGATATCAACGCCACGGTGTTCGGCGGGCCGACCGCCGTCTTTCCCGCACTCGCCAAGACGGTATTCCACGGCGGGGCGCGGACGCTCGGGCTCCTTTACGCCGCGCCGGGCGCGGGAGCACTGCTCGGCGCGGTCGCTACCGGCTGGGTCCACCGGGTGCGGCGGCAAGGCCGTGCGGTCATCATCGCGGTCATCGTCTGGGGCGCCGCGATCACCTGCTTCGGCGTGGCCCACTGGCTGCCGCTCGCGCTCGCGCTGCTGGCGGTGGCCGGATGGGCCGATGTCGTCTCGGCCGTCTTCCGCGGCACGATCATCCAGCTCGCCGCGCCCGACGACCTGCGCGGGCGGCTGATGGGCGCGCAGATGGCGGTGGTCACAGGCGGACCGCGGATCGGAAACGCCGAGTCGGGTGCGGTGGCGAACGCCTTCGGCGCCACCACATCCGTAGTCTCAGGCGGCCTGGCCTGCATCGCCGGCGCCCTGGTACTGGCCCGCCTCCTCCCCGCCTTCACCCACCAGCAGGCACCGGTTGCCGCCGAGACAACGCCGACGCAGGTTAGCGGCACAAATTCAGCCAGGTAGGCGCCGGTAGCCGGTCCCACCACATCGTCTAGACGTTGCGAGAAGCCTGGCCTCACAACAGCAAGAAGACCACCCCTTCACCGGCCAACGAAAAAGGCCCCGACCAGTAGGTTGCTGGTCAGGGCCTCGTTCGTCGCTGTCTCAACGAGCGCGCTCGGAGGGACTCGAACCCCCAACCTTTTGATCCGTAGTCAAATGCTCTATCCGTTGAGCTACGAGCGCAGGTCTTTAGTTGTCCTACCTGCGGAAATGCAGGTATTTGATACACTACCACAACGGCACAGCGTGGTTAGAGCGTTTGATTCGCCGCCCACACGGGTCGTGAAGTACCTCGTATAGGGTACGGCATCCCGGGCGCGGTTCGCACCGGTGACCGGGCGGAACCCGCATGTCATCCGACGCCACCTCACCCGTGACGAGCGTGCGCGAAGCCCGCCCGCCCGCGCCCAGCGCGCCAAGGCGGTTGCGTCTGGGCCACCGCTCACAACATTCATCGCGTCGTGGCAACTCGCGCTTGAGGCAGGCATCCGGAACGTCCACCCGGACCGCTTCCGCCGCTCCTTCGCCGACAGCTGGCTAGCGGCCGGCCGATCGACAGATGACCTGATGCACATCACCGGCTGGAAGACCTACGGCATGGTTCGCGAGCACACCGAGCAACGCGGCATCACCCGCGCCCACAACGCCCACGCCCGCCTCAGCCCCGGCGACCGTATCTAAGTATTGAATTTGCGGTAGGTAAAACTACTGTTCCTTCCTCGTGTACGTTCCTCGCTTCCGAGCGAGTCCATATATTGGCTCTGCGGGACCGGCAGTGTTCGCGTGTCGTCCTCGTTCACCGGGCCGCCTCCCCGGTCGCGGGGGTGGCTTGGGCGCCCCCGCCGTTCCCGGCTCGGTATCTCCTCGGGGTCTATCTGCTCAGCGTGAGCGTGTGCCTCACCGGACCTCGACAGATCTGCCGAGATCGAGACGGCGTGCAGCTTCACGTTGGCAGAGCCGAACATCGTCCACGGATGGTTATAACCGCCGAGTCAGCCACCAATCAACCTGTAACTAGCGGTAATTGTGCTTCGCCTGTAATGATGCTCTACCTGCCCGTATGCACATAGGGCCACTTAGCACATTTCCGTGCCCTGGTTTAGAATAGTATGTCCTGCACGAAATGGCCCTATGCCAGCAAAACCGAGGAACGGGTGCGCAGGTCACGCACGGGACGGAATTGTTTCCGCAAGGAATACCCCAACTTGCCGCTTCCGGACTAGAACGGGCCGTGGATGTGAGAAAAATTCGAACAGCTACGCAAGATTTCTCTAGGGCCAGAAGCCTCGGCCAGCTTCCTTGGCGAAAGAGTTAAAGAGCTGTCCTAGTCAAAGCGCAGCGTACTTGCCACGCTGCGTTGGTGTCGATATGCCTTGAACAGGGTACGTAGTGGCCGGATCTGTACATATCGCCTAAACTAAGCGGCCAGGCTCGATCCGCCGACATGGACAGGCAGGATTCGTCCGTCATGCGGCTCGGGGAAGCTGCAGGCTGCGGCGAGGGTGAAGAACTCGCCCTGGAAGCTGACGCCGCCTGCGTCCCCGCCCCACAGCAGCCGGAGCACGTCGATGGCCGGACCAGCGCGACCAGTCCGGACAGCCGACGTCCCCGGCTTCAGTCAGTAGTGGCCCATGGCCACTGTCTAACAATTGTTATACACTGTGTTCATGAGTGTCGGATTCCGCCCTACCGAAGAAGATCTCCGCCTCATTGAAGCCAATCGCCGCAAGGACGAGAAGACTAGCGATGTCATCCGGCGTGCACTACGACTGCTGGACCGCGAAGCATGGGAAGAGCGCGCCCGCGCTGATATGCACCGTTTGAAGAGCGAAGACCTCTCCGCCGAAGCGGATGCGTGGGAATACGACGCCGAGGGCAGCATCCGGATCGTGGGCACAGACCTCACCGTCCCGGCCAGGCCCATCGAACCCTCATGATCCGCGGTGCGATCTACCCCGTAGACCTGGGCGACGCCAAGCGCGGCCACGAGCAGCGGGGTCGTCGCCTTGGGCTTGTCCTCAGCATCGAACAGGATGCCTGGTCCACGGTGACTGTCCTGCCCACCTCGACTAGCGCCCAGGCATCCGTGTTCCGGCCTGAAGTCGTCATTGCCGGACGGGAGACCAAGATTCTGATCGATCAGATCCGGACCATTGATGTCTCGTACGTCGCAGGCGATCTCGTCGATTACCTGTCACGCGACGACATGGCGCAAGTCGAGCACAGCCTCTCTCGTTACTTGGGTCTGCTCCACTAGGACCGGTTTTCCACAGGGGCGACTTAGCGAGTGGATGACCGGCAAGTGAGAGCCGAGGGCCGCAGGCACCTTCCAGAAGTTTGCCGATGGCTACAACCCTCGGTGTGGCTTGCTCGGCAACGACGCCTCACGGCTGGGTCAACGCGGCATCAGTCGACGTGCAACTGGTCTCACCCAGCCCGACCCAGTACCACTACTGGGCCGACTCCGGGCTCGCCCGGGAGATCTGGACGGCCACCCACGAGGGCGTCGCGGCTCTGTGCAAGGCCGCACCGCAGCGGCTAGCCGGGCTGGGTGTCGCACCCCTCCAACATCCGCGGCTGGCGGTGGAGGCCCTGGAACACGCGGTGCTGGCCTGCGGGCTGAAGGGCATCGAGATCTCATCGTGGGCGCCTGCCCCGGACGGTCGGATCATCGACCTGTCCGACTCCGGGCTGAATGAACTGTGGGCACGGGCGCAGGAACTGGACGCTGTGGTGTTCCTGCATCCGATGGGGTGCACCGTCGACGGGCGGCTGGACCGATGGTACCTGGAGAACATCGTCGGCCAGCCGCTGGAGCACGCGATCGCCCTGAGCCACCTGATCTTCTCCGGCGTCCTCGACCGATACCCCCGGCTCAGGCTGCTGGCTGCCCACGGTGGCGGGTACCTGCCGAGTTACCTCGGCCGGTCGGACCACGCCTGGCACGAACGGCCCGAGGCACGCGCGTGCCTGCTCCCGCCGAGCCAGTACATGCGCCGGATCGCCGTGGACTCGCTGGTCTATTCGCCAGAAGCGCTGCGCGCTCTGGTGGACCGGTTCGGTGCCGGACGCGTGTTGCTCGGCTCGGACTACCCGTTCGACATGGGCGTCACCGACCCGGTTGCGCGTCTGAACGACGCCGGCCTGCCAACCCGGGACCGGGACCTCATCGCCGGAGGCAATGCCGAAAACTGGGGTCTACTGCCGTTAACTGGGCCATGAACTCGCGTGCCCCCCGGAGCCGGGTGGTCAGGCGTGCCTGGGTCTTGGTGCTGTCTAGCCGCACGTCGCTGGCGCCAGGGAGGCCGGCGGCGCGCAGGCCGGCGGGGAGGGCGGCCGGGTCCAACCCGTCCCGCGATGCAATAAGCAGGCCGAGTTCGTAACGGCTGACGGCGTCGCTGCCGGCCACGTGGCAGATTCCGGCGTGCGGCGAGGCGGCTAGTTCCAGCAGGGCCGAGGCCAGGTCGGCGACGTGCACGGGGCACCGGACCACGTCTGTGAACAGGGGCCGGCCGCGGCGCCGGCGGCCAGGGCGTGCACAAGCTTCTCGTGCTGGGAATCCCCGTCGCCGATGATCAGCGAGGTCCGGGCGATGACAGCGGCCGGGGTGATGCCCTTGACCGCGGTCTCGGCCGCGGCCTTGGCGGCGCCGTAGGGGGTCACGGGATCGGGTGTTCGCGTCTCGTCGTAGCTGGGCGCGGTGCCGGAGAAGACCGCGTCGCTGGACACGTGCACCAGGCGGGCGTCTGCCGCCGCGGCGGCGAGGGCTACGTGCGCCCCGCCGTCGGCGGTGGTCTCCCAGTCCGGCTGCCGGTAGGCGGCGTTGATCACGACATCGGGCCGGGTGCGGAGGGCCAGCGCCGTGACGTCGTCGCGGCACCGGATGTCGAGCTGGCGCCAGTCCGTCTCAGCGTCTAGCGGGACGCTCGCGCAGAAGGTGGCGGTGACGCTGTGGCCCGCGAGCCGGGCCTGGCAGGTGACCCTCAGCCCGAGCAGGCCGCTGCCCCCGATCACGAGAAGCTTCACCAGAGCAGCGTAATGCCGGAGGCGCTTCGGCTGCTTCCAGGCGACCGGTAATGAGTTCGACGGGACAAGACCGGCAGACCGGGTTGAATTTCGCACCAAACTCCAATTCCGGCAAGATAAATGGCTCAGCCCGGAAGCCTTTCCTTGGGCATCCCGGGTGCGATTCCCGGCCGTCGGCGACATAGGGCCAATACTGACCAGTAGCGGTCCTAATATGCGGCTTTTGCGGAGCACGAAATGGCCCTATGAGCGGGACTCCTATTCCAGCATCCTGGCCGGGAAGAACAGATCTCATCACCAGCCACAGCAGTCTCCTGAGTTCCTGACATTGCGCCAAACTCGGCATCTTGCCCGATGCCACCGCAAGGATCAAGATCAACTCAATCATCGAGCAAACGAAAAACCGAAAACATCCCGGTCGCGGCCAGATGACCGCGACCAGGATGTCCGGTAACGACAGCGCTGCGGCTACTGCCCTTGTAGTGCCGCCAGCTCCTGCTGGATCATGCGATCGTGTTCCGCGGCGTCTTCGCGGGCCCGGCGGGGGCTCCACCGGCCCGCCATTACCAGGATGAACGGCAGGAAGACGATCTCGCCGCCGACGCAGACCCACCACCAGTTCTTCCACTGGCCGGGCGCGGCCGCGCTGGCATTGACGACATCCGAGGCGTGCTCGGCCAGGAACACCTGGTCCGCCTGAGGCAACTTGGCCAGCGCGAGAAGCCGGGCCGCCGCGACAGCCGGGGTGGCGTTGAACGCCTTGGCGATCTCGCCCACCGCCGCCGTCTGGGCGGCCGTGTCCGCCGGGTTGGCCTGCATGGCGGCCTGGGTCTTGGGGTCGATCACGGCGAGGGTGGCCAGCTGCTGCGGGTAAGCCGCCTCAATCGTGGCGAACTGGGTCCCGTAGGTCACCAGCGGCGTCATCGAGCTGACGACCGAGGGCAGGATGAAGATCGAGACCGCGATCACTACGCGGATGATCCAGCCCCACACGGCCAGTCCGGTCGCGGTCAGCGCCGGGTTGCGCCGCTCGACGGTCTCGGTGAAGCTCGCCATCCACGGCGCGTAGGCGATGGCCAGGAATATCGCGAGGATGCTGATGACCAGGCCGAACGTCGCGTATGAGGTGCCCGCTCCCAGGTTGAGGAAGACGATCGTCAGCACCACGGCGCCGACCCCGCCAATCACCATGAACGGCTTACGGACGCGGAGCCGGTCGGAGATGATGCCGATCAAGATCAGCGCACCCGCGTCGAACGCCCAGAACCAGTCTCCGATGCTGTTGGCGGTCGACAGCGAGAAGTGGTAAATCGCGGTGAAGTACACGGTGAAGAATCCGACCGCCGTGTAGTAGATCAGCAGGAACACCGAGATCGCGAAGGCCGATCCGATGATGTCGAGATGAAGCATCTGCCGCCACGGGTGGCGCAGCGATTCCTCGACGTCGAGCCCGCGGGCGCGCGCCTCGATGAGCGCCAGGTCCCGGTGCGAGACCATGAGCTGGTCACGCAGCTGCGGCGACAGCTCACGCAGTCCCAGCAGGGCGACAAGGCCGACGATGAGCCCCGCGATCCCGGCGACGATGAACTCGTCCTGCCAGGCATGCAGGTGGTCAACCGTGTTGCTGGAAATCACCGCGACCAGCAGGCTGGCGACGACCGGGCCGAGGGTCCAGAAGCCCATCGCCGAGGCTCGGCCCAGCTGCGGGGAGAAGTCCCTGATCAGCGCCGGGGTGGCGACGAGGATGACTCCCTCGACAAGGCCGATGGCGGCGAACAGGACCGCGTACGTCCACTTGCCCGAGGCGTTCGGTATGCCGATAAGAGTGAGCAGGCCGGTGATGAGCAGGCCGTAGGCGACGAGGTTCGCCCGGCCCCATCGGTCGGCGAGGCCGGCGGCGAGCGAGCCGAACGCGCCCACCGCGTTCGCGACCACCACTATGTACACGTAAAACGGAAACGTCATGCCGTATTCGGCAATGATGCTGGGGGATACCGCGCCCGCGATATAGAACTGGTAGTAGAGGATGATCGTCGCGGCGACCACGATGCCGAGATACCACATCCGGCTCCGGGTCTGCGGGTAATGATCGAGTTGCCGCCGCCAGAGACCCTGCACTGCTCCGGCCGTCGCAGCACCGTTTACGGTAGCTGTCATTCTGCGACCCCTTTCCGCGCCACGTCGTCATCATCGATCGCGCGCACGGCCTAAAGTACGAATCCGTACTTTAGGAATTTGCCCGTTACTCTAGGCTCATGCGCGACCCCAAGCAAGAGGGCACCCTCGCCGGAACACACGCGGGAAAGCCCGGCCTGCCACGGGGCCGCAGCCGGCTTCCCGCGCCGGCCGTCCAGGCGTCCCAGCGCGAGCGGCTGCTGCGCGCCGCGGTCGCCGCGATCGCGGACAAGGGGTACCCCGCCGTCACGGTGGCCGACATCGTGCGCCGGGCGAAGGTATCCCGCGCGGCGTTCTACCTCCACTTCCGCGGCAGGGAGGACTGCTTCCTCGCCGCGACCAGGAGAGGCGGGGAACTCCTGTTCGGCTATATCACCGAGGCCTCGCGGACGGTTCCCGCCGACGCCTCGGATGAGGAGGTACTTCGCGCCGGGTTGCCGGGCCTTCCTTGGCTTCCTGGCGGATGAACCCGCCTTCGCCCGGGTCTTCTACATCGACATGCCCGCCGCCGGGCCGGTCGCGGTCGAACGGCTGCAGGCCGCCGGGAGCCGGTTCGCCGAGATCAACGCGAAGTGGCACCGGCGGGCCCGCACCCGCCACCCCGGCTGGCCCGCCGTTCCCGACGAGGCGTACCAGGCCCTCGCCGGCGCGACCGCCGAACTGGTCAGGTCCTGGGTCGCCGCGGGCAAGACCGACGCGCTGCCGGAACTGGAAGACACCGTCGTCGCCCTGCACCTCGCCGTCCTGGCCGCCCGCCCGTGGACGACACCCGCCCCACCTCAGGAGGCCTGAGGCGACGATGCCACCTCAGGAGCCCTGAGGCGAGGATGCCGCCTTCCGGTCGATGCGGGTGAGCGCGGGCAGCGCGAACAGACCGCAGAGGAGGGTCGGGATCCCGCCGGCCACCAGGGACCACCTGGCGCCGAGTTCCTGCGCTATCCAGCCGACGAGCGGACCGCCGATCGGAGTGGAACCCAGCCACGCCAGGGCCCACAGCGCCATAACGCGTCCTCGCATCTCGGGAGCGGCCGCCAGTTGAAGCGTCGTCTTGGCGTAGGAGTTGAAGGTGATGCTTCCGTAGCCGACGAAGACGAGAGCAACCAGCTCAAGCGGCAGCGTCGGCGCCACGGCGGCCGCCGTGATCGCGATGCCCCAGCCGATGGCCGCTATGCACAGCGAGCGCGCCCGCGGCCGGGAACGCGCGGCGGAGATCAGCCCTCCGCCCACCGCTCCGACGCCCATGACCGATGCCATCACGCCGTACGAGGCCGCACCGCCGCCGAACACGGTGCTTGCCATCAACGGCAACGTGACCTGAAACTCCCAGGCCACGGTGCCGACTAGCGCGATCATGAGCAGGGGGATCAGGAGTTCGGGCGTCTCGCGGACGTAGCGCAGGCCCTGCCTGATCTGACCGGGCCTTTTCCGCACCGGCCGGGCGGGGTAGAGCAGCGCCGCGTTCATCGCCGCCAGCGACACGATTACCGCCGCGAACGAGATCGCGTTGCACGCGAAGCACAGGGCCAGTCCCAGCACGGAGGCGAGCACGCCGCCCACCGCGGCGCCGAACACGCGGGCGAGGTTCATCGACACCGAGTTGAGTGTGACCGCATTCGGCAGGTCATCCGGCGGGACCATTTCCGAGATGAAGGTCTGCCGGGCCGGGTTGTCGAAGACGTTCACGAAGCCGAGCGACAGCGCCAGCAGGTAAACCAGCCACATCTGGATGAGGTGGGTCCCGGTCAGGATGGCGAAGACCGCGGCGAGGAGGCCGGACAGCGCCTGCGTCACGTAGAGGATTCGCCGCTTGTTACGCCGGTCAGCGAACAGGCCGCCCGCCGGGCCGAACACGAGGATCGGCAGGAAGCGGACCGCGGTGACGAGACCGAGGGCCGTTCCGCTGTGCGTGAGGTCCAGGACGAGGAAGGACTGGGCCACCGTCTGCATCCAGGTGCCCATCATCGAGACAAGCTGCCCGAAGAAGAACAGGCGGTAGTTCCGGTAACGCAGAGACGAGCCGATCCGCCCGGCGCGGGACCGCCGGGTCCCCGTCGTAACGACTGCTTCCTCGCCTGCGGTGCTTTCGTGGCTCTCGTCTATCGCTGACACGATGGCTACGCGAACTCCTGACTGCACTCAACTGCTTCACATCGACATCGACATCCTTAAGTTTAGCTCTGCTAAGGACTTTCATCCACCGGGGGAGCGGTTCTGCATCCCAACCGCCGGCTAAGCACGCCGGCTGAGCACGCCGGCGGAGTACCGCGAACGCGGCCACGGTACTCAGGAGCAGCAGCGCCGCGGAGATCAGCATGCTGTCGCGCAGGCCGGCCATGAACGAGCCCGACACCAGGGTCCCGAACGAGGCCACCGCCAGTGCCCCGCCCGTCTGCCTGCCCGCGTTAAACACCCCGCCGGCCATCCCGGCCTCGGCCGCGGGCAGCGAGTCAAGCAGCAGGAAGGTCAGCGACGGCAGCGCGAACCCGAGCCCGGCGCCGGCCGGCACCAGCGCGATCTCCGGTCCGATCCGGCCATCCGGGAATTCGGCAAGCAACGCCAGGAGCAGCATCCCGAGCGTGCCCACGCACAGCCCGGCCCGGACCGGCACGTGGTGCCCCCAGCGCCCCGCGACCCGCGCCGAGGCCAGGTTGGCCACCGTCAGCAGGCCCGTCATCGGCAGGAAGAGCAGGCCTGCCGTGATCGCCGGCTCGCCCAGGACCCGCTGGAAATACAGGCTGAGCACGAACGCAACGCCGTAGAAGGCCACGTTGATCGAGAACCCGGTCACCACGCACGTGACCACCACCGGGGAGCGGAACAGGGCGAGCGGCACCATCGGCCGCGCGGCCCGCGATTCCACGACAAGGAAACTGCCGCCCGCGAGCGCCGCGACCACGAGCGCGATCAGAACCGGTGACCGGGCGAACCCGCCCGAGCCGCCGCTGATCACGCCGAATGTCAGCGCCGCGAGCCCAAGCACCGCCGTCACCTGACCGGCCGGATCGAGCGGCGCGGCCAGCCGGGGCGACCGCGGGGCACGGAGCACCAGCACCGCCAAGGCGACCGCGCCCACGGGAAGGTTGACGAAGAAGATCGCCCGCCAGCCCACCGTCGACGTCAGGATCCCGCCGAGCACGGGACCCGCGGCGATCGCGGCCGCGCCACCGGCGCTCCACACCGCGACCGCCCGGGCCCGGGCCGCCGGACGGGCGAACGCCTGTCGCACCAGGGCAAGCGACGACGGCAGCATGGCCGCCGCCGCACCGCCTTGGACGACACGGGCCGCGATCAGGACCGGCAGCGCCGGTGCGAGCCCGCATCCGGCCGACGCACCCGCGAACACGACCAGCCCCCAGCCCAAGACCCGCCGCGCTCCGAGCCGGTCCGACACCGCGCCCGCGGAGATGAGCAGCGCCGCGAAGGGAACCGTGTACCCGTCCACGACCCACTGCAGCCCGGACGTCGCGCCGCTCAACGACCTCCCGATCGCAGGCAGCGCCACGTTAACCGCGGTCGCGTCGAGACTGATCATGAAGAAACCGAGAAGTGCGGCACTCAGCACCAGCCGCCGCCCGATTGGCTCATCTTCCTTATCCCGAACGACTTCGGCTTCCTGCCTCACCCCGATGTCTGTCACAGGGCCGAGCCTGACACCGCGCGCGTGCGTCGCGGCAGACCGCGCTTTTCCGGTGCGGGACTGACGGGGTGCCCGCTGCCAGGGAGCAACACGGCCCCCCACCCGCTCCCCCGGCCGGTCACAATGGACAACATGACCGCGCGGGAGCAGGCCACCACCGAGCTCGGCCGGTTCCTGCGCGCACGGCGGGAGGGTATCCGGCCAGCGGATGCCGGCCTGCCAGCCGGCACCGGCTCGCGCCGCACGCCGGGCCTGCGGCGCGAGGAGATCGCGGCGCTCGCCGGGGTGAGCATCGACTACTACACCCGGCTTGAACGCGGGCGCGAGACCAGGCCGAGTCCCGCGGTAATCGACGCGCTAGCCCGCGCTCTGCTCTTGGACGGTGACGAACACGGGTATCTGAAGTCGCTCGCCGCGCAGGCAGCCCGCCGCGCCCCGGTTCCGCCCAGTCCGCCGTCCCGCACCATCCGCCCAACCGCCAGGCTGCTGCTGGAATCCTTGCGCCCGAACCCGGCCTACGTGGTCAGCCGCACCTACGACATCCTGGCCGCCAATCCCGGCGGCGCCCGGCTTCACCCTGGCCTGCTCGGCTGGCCGGCCAGGCAGCGGAACACGATAAGGTACACGTTCCTGCATCCGGAGGCCAGAGACCTGTGGCCCGACTGGGAGCAAAAGGCCCGCGGCTGCGTTGCCCAGCTGCGCGCCATTGCCGGCAGCGACCCGGACGCGCCCGACCTGGCTGCCCTCGTCGGTGAGTTGCTGGTCAAGAGCCCGGACTTCGGCCGCCTGTGGGGCCGCTACGAAGTACGCCAGCCCGGCGCCGGCAACCGCGTTATCAGGCACCCGCTGGTCGGCACGCTGCGCCTCGCCCATGAGACCCTCGGCCTGAACCGGGCCGACGGGCAGTCCCTCATCGTCTTCATGGCCGAACCCGGCACCCCGGACCACGACGCGATCGTCCTCCTCGACAGCGCCGACCTCACCGCCGCGGTAGCGCCCTAAGCCGGGGGGACCGTCGGAACCACCGGACGGGTGCGCTCGGCCGAGCCGTATGCGCGCCGCGCCAGCTCGGCTGGGTGACGGTCATGGCGGTGGGGCAGTAAGGCGGAATCGTTCGGGATATGGATGTTGTGTCTGTTAGCCGGACCTTCCGGCACCCTATGGATCGGCCGCATCGGCTGATAAAACAGAAGCGGCAGGCGGAAACGGACACTTTCCGGGGAGACGCGGATGTCGCTGGAGATCAAGCGGCTGCACCTGGCCAAGCTGAGCCCGCCGCCCGGCGACCGGGGGCAGTGGCCGGTTCACGGCTTCGTGATCACCCACCCGGGCGGCGCGGTGCTGGTGGACACCGGCGTCGGCGGCCCGGAGGATCTGCTCAGCGACTGGCGCGTGGTCAACGTCTCCGCGGCCGAGGCCCTGGCCGAACTGGACCTGTCTCCGGCTGACATCTCGCTGGTGATCAACACCCACCTGCATTTCGACCACTGCGGCCAGAATGCCGTGTTCAAGCACGCGCCGTTCTATGTCCAGCGGGCCGAACTCGACCGCGCCCGCCGCGAATCTTCCGCACTGGCGGGCTGGTTCGACTTCATGGGGGCGCGGTTCGAACTGCTCGACGGCGATGCCGAGATCCTGCCCGGGCTGTCGGTGATCGCGACGCCCGGCCACACCGCCGGCCACCAGTGCGTGGTGGTCAAGACCGGCGACGGCTCAGCCGACCTGCTCATCGGCGACGCCGCCTATACCCCGCTGATGTACACCGGCCCGCTGGACCAGAAACTCCCGCCCGGCCAGGCCGCCGACCGCCCGTCCTGGGAAACCTCGATCAAGCGCGTCCGGTCGATGACTCCGTCCCGGGTGCACTTCTGCCACCACACCGACATCGTGCACGCCTAGCCGCGAGGCTCTCCGCATAGGGCCATTTCGTGTTCGCACATATCCGATGAAACTGTGACACGAAAATGTGCGAAGTGGCCCTATGCGGTTCCAG
The DNA here is from genome assembly GCA_963785645.1 of uncultured Actinomycetota bacterium. Lineage (GTDB taxonomy): Bacteria > Actinomycetota > Actinomycetes > Streptosporangiales > Streptosporangiaceae > Trebonia. The sequence goes on along the minus strand of CAWAWG010000004.1, from coordinate 560,931 downwards.
GAGTTAGTCGTCGGCGCCGTTGTTGGCGACGGCGCGGCGGTCGGCCGCGGCAAGCTGCCGGTCCAGGACGGTCAGCAGCAGGACGACGACGCCGATCACGATCAGGATCACTGAGATGTGGTGCAGTCCGCTGTCGTCGACGTGGGTCCGGAAGACGAGGCCGGTGATGGTGGCCGATGCGATCGATCCGATGTAACCGAAGGTCCGCAGCAGACCGGAGGCGGTGCCGACCTTCTCCCCCGGGGCCTCGCGGTAGAGAGCGGTCTGGTTGGTGACGTTGGCTGACCCGGACATCAGGCCGAACAGTCCGGTAACGCCGATGATCGCGATCAACGGCGAGTGGCTGGTAAGGAACAGCGTCGACACCGCGCCGGCCAGCGCCAGCAGCGCGGATACCGTCAGCGACCGGCGCAGCCGGACCCGGCGGGAGACAATGCGGGCCATCACCGCGGACAGCACGCCCATGGGGATAAGCGCCAGACCGGCCTGGTAGGCGGACAGGCCGTGGGCGGCCTCGATCCACTGGGTTAGCCCGTAGAGGATGACGTAGACACCCAGCAGGGTCAGGCCGTAACGCACGTAGGTCCGAGTCAGCGACGGGTTGGACGCCAGCAGCCGGACGTCGAAGAACGGGTTGGCGGCCCGGAGTTCCCAGAACACCAGCGCCACGGACATCGCGACCGATAGCGCCAGCGCGATCCAGTTCGGGCTCGGCAGCGACAGCAGGAACACCAGCAGGGCGGTCATCGCCCCGCCGAAGCCTATAACACCGAGCAGATCGATGCGGGTGACTACCTCCCGCGCGCTGCGACCGCGCAGCGTGTCGGGATCCTTCGCGATCCACAAGACGGCCATGACGAAGGCGAGCGCGGTGAACGGCACGTTGATGAAGAACGCGGCGCGCCAGTTGAACCAGCCGACCAGGAGCCCGCCGACAGTGGGTCCGATCGCGATGGTCGCCGCTGCGGCGATGGCGAGTCCGCCCAGGACGTTCCCCGGCGGCGACTGCAGGCCGATGGTGCTCGCCCGGCGGCGGATCAGCAGCATGGCCGACGGGTAGCCGGCCGACGTGCCAAGCCCGATGAGCACCCGTGACACGACCAACGTCGGAATGTCCGACGCGAACCCGCCGACCAGGCCCCCGGCGAACACGATGGCGATGCCGACCAGGAATACCCGCCGGGGGCCGAACTCCTCCGCCAGCCGGCCGCACGTGGGCTGCGCGATGGCACTGGTCAGGTAGAGGCTGGAAATGAGGATCGAGGTCTGCCCGACCGCGACGTGCAGAGCGGCGGCGATCGACACCAGGGCCGTGGCGATGACCGAGCTGTTGAGCGGGTTCAGCGCCGCGCCCATGAGCATCGGAGTCACGAAACGCGGACCGAACGGCCGCTCCTGCTTGGCTGACGCGGCTTCGGTGTCCCCTGCGAGTTGGTGATCTGCTGTGACTGCGTCCACTGATTCAGCTCCCTTAGCAGGCAGCCGCACCCGCGCTCAATATGCGCAGGCAACTTGCGCAGGCCGCCTGTCATTAAATATAGCAGGCAGCCTGCGTATCTGCCACCGCACGGAACCAGCAGGAAGTACCCTCGATGTCACGGGGCGCAGTCAGCCGGCGCTCGGCCCGGCCGCGTAGGTCGTAGCGGGCTCGGTCGCGTAACGCGCCATCGCCTCCACGATCTGCCCGTCAGTCGGCTGCGTCCCGGACGCAGCCATGTCGCGGAGGTCCCGGAAGTACTGGACGTACAGATCGGGGGTAAACGTGTTCAGCAGGGTCACGGGCTCATCGCCGTCGTTGGCGAAGGTGTGCGGGGCTCCCGGCGGGATCATTACCATCGTGCCCGCTGGCGCCACGTACGATTCCTTGCCAACGGTGAAGCGGGCGGTGCCGGCCACGACGTAGAAGCCCTCGTCGTGACGGCCGTGCCGGTGCTGCGGCGGGCCGGCAACGTGCGGCGCGATAGTGATCTCGGCGACGCCGAGCCGGTGCGCGGTGGTGCTGCCGTCCTCGAGGATACGCAGCCGTATCGGGCCGTCCAGGGCAATCTCGCCGCCGTCCGGCCGCACGACCGAGACCAGGCGGGTGACCTTGGCCTGCCCGGTCTTCGCGCTCTGCACATCAGTGGTGAACTCCCGCACGGCGGCCAGCAGCTCGTCTGGTGTCTCCAGCTGAGGCAGGTGACCGGCTCCGTTGATCATGAGCAGGCGCGCACCGGGGATGCCGTCCGCGTATGCCCGGCCGTGCTCGACGGGGATCATCCGGTCGGCCGCTCCCCACACGACCAGGACGGGCATCGCGATCGCCTTCAGCCGGTCACGCAGGCCGGGATCGGCCATCGCGGTTCCCGCATACTCGAGCAGCGCCGCCCGGTTGGCCGTCATGGCCGCAACTCGCTCGGCGGGTAGCGCCGCCGGGTTGATGCGGAACTTGTCCGGGTTGAAGTAGCTCAGCTCGGCGACCTGATCCAGGGTCAGGCCGAAGAAGTCAGGCACCGGCGAGCTGTCGATCTGCAGGCCGGCTGCGTCCGCCAGGACGACCGAACTGACCCGGCTGTCGGCTGCCGCGCTCTGCGCCAGCGCGAGCTCGGCGGCGATCCAGCCGCCGATCGAGTTGCCGATGACACAGACGTCGGTCAGGTCAAGCTCGCGCAGCAGCGATGCGTAGACCGCCGCGAGCTCGGCAATGGAGGTCACCTCGGGCGGCTTCGGCGTGCCGTCGAAGTCGGGATGAACCGGAACGATGACGCGATAACCCGCGGCGCTCATCAGCGCGGCGAACCCGGCAACCGAGAACGGCCCGGCACCGCCGTGCAGCAGCAGTACGGGCTGCCCGGTGCCGCTCTCGGTATACGACACGGGCACCGGCCCGATGCCATCGACGGTGAGGTGCACAGTCGCAGTGCTCATCACTGGCTCCCTTCGACTTTGATGAGAGTTAGCTCTCACGAATGACACTAGCCCATTCACCCTCCTCATGCAAGTTCACTCTCATAATAAGAGCATGCTTGACTAAATACGTGCCACCCGGCAAGGCGAAAGGATGGGAGCGGATGCCCCAGCCCGGCCCGCACCCCGCATTCAGGTGCGGCGCCCCCAGCCCAGGGTTGTCGTGAAACGGGTGCGCGGATCGCCGATCATCGGGCAACCGGGGCGTCGGTCTGGGGAATGCGCGGCAGGAAGATGACGGAGATCAGCAGTGCGATGACCGCGAAGGCGGCGCCCGCGGCGAACCCGTCGTGGAAGACGGTGGTCCTGGCTGCCTGGATCAGCTGCGGGTCGCCGTGCGCGGCAGCGGTCAGGGATGAGACCCGGCGGAAGGCGAACGTAGCCGCGGCTGCCACCCCGAGTGCGCCCCCGACTTCCTGGCTGGTATTGATGAGCCCGGCCGCCAGGCCAGCACGTTCGGCCGGGATGCCGGCCTGCGCGGCGATCTGCAGCGGGACAAAGGACAGGCCCATCCCGAGGCCGGCCGTAATGAAAACCGGCAGGATCTGCGCCGGGTAGCTGGCATCCGAGGGCATCCGGGCCATCAGGGTCAGGCTGCCCGCCACGAGCAGGAGTCCCAGTGCCAGGATCGCCTTGGCGGGTAGCTTGGCGATCGCGTTGGACGCGATCCCGGCGCCGACGGCGACCATGACCGCGAGCGGCACGTACGCGAGCCCGGTCCGCAGCGGGCTGTAGCCGAGGACTTGCTGCATGAACAGGCTGGCGAAGAAGAAGAGCGTCACGACCGTGCCGAGCAGGAAGAGCGTCGCGATGTTGGCGTACCGCAGCGTCCTGAGGCTGAAGATGCCGAAGGGCACCAGGGGTGCCGATGCCCGCCGCTCGGCGACGGCGAACGCGGCGAGCAGGACGGCCGCGGCGAGCAGGCTGCCGATCACGGTGCCGCCGTGCCATCCGCGGCTGATCGCGTCGTCCAGCCCGTAGATCAGCGCGAGCAGTCCGGCCGTCAGCAGCACGGCCCCCGGGATGTCGAACGGGCGGCGCTCCCCGCGGCTCTCGGGCAGGACACGGGCGATGGCGGCGACCGCGACCGCCGCGACCGGCACGTTGATGAAGAAGATCCACCGCCATCCGGGGCCGTCGGTCAGCACCCCGCCGAGGATCACCCCGACCACGGACGCGAGTCCCGTCAGCGCGCCCCAGATGCCCAGTGCCCTGGCGCGCTCGGCGCCGCCGGTGAATGTCGTGGTGAGTATCGACAGCGCGGCCGGGGCGACCAGCGCCGACCCGAGCCCCTGGGCACCGCGCGCGGCGAACAGCAGTCCCTGGTCATGCGCGAGCCCGCTGGCCAGCGACGCCGCTCCGAACAGGGCGAGCCCGGCGCGCAGTATCCGGCGTCGTCCGAAGGTGTCCGCCAGGCGCGATCCGAACAGCAGGAACCCACCAAGCACCGTGCCGTACAGGGTCACGACGTAGGGCAGGTCCGCCTCCCCGATCCTCAGCCCGCGCTCGATAGTCGGCAGGGCGACATTGACGATGCTGACGTCGAGAAACACCATGAACTGGGCGATGCACAGGAAGGCAAGTACCAGCCCGGGCCGGCGTACACCCGGTGCGATGCCGGGGCGGGACCCGGCCGGCTGCTCTTGCCGGGCCGATGGAAGCGCGCCGGCGGGTGCCGGCGGATCAGCGTGCGACATGGGTCGTCTCCTCCGCGGGGGTGGAACCAGGACGACCACACGCTAGTTACATTTAGATCGTAGGTACCTAGAGGAAACTGGAGTGAATGTGACGCACGCCATAGCGCCGGAAGCGGGGCCAGCCGTGGCAGGCTGCCCCATCGCACCAGTCGTGGACATCGTGTTCAGCCGGTGGACCACGCCCATCCTGTGGCAGCTGAACGCGCACGGCCGGCAGCGGTTCAACGACCTGCGGGACCTCGTCGACGGCATCACCGCGAAGGTCCTGACCCAGCGGCTGCGCCAGCTCGAGCGAGACGGGCTCGTCTCGCGCACCATGCACCCTGAGATCCCCCCGCGCGTCGAATACGAGATCACCGACCTCGGACGCAGCCTCGCGCCCGTCTTCGCCGCTCTCGTCAACTGGTCAGCGGACCACCTCGCGGACGTCGCCCAAGCCAGGATCGGCTACGACGGCAGCGGCAAACCCCTGCCCTAACTGGCCCGCGTCAGTCGCTCATCGTGGCGGGACCAGTGCGGCGATGATTCCGGCCAGGACAAGATCGAGGCCGGCCAGGAACTCGGCGCGATCGTCATGGTCGCGCAACCGATCCGCGGCACTGCGGGTGAAGGGGTACTCGTCCGGGTCGAGGTCGGCCCAGACGGCCGCCGCGGCGGCGAGGAACTCGGCCCGGCTGGTGCCGGGCTCGAACGCGTGCCCGTTCGCGGCGTTCTGCCCGGCGACGCCGAGGATGTAGCTCAGCAGCGTGGAAGTCGCCGTGAACTCGGCCGCGGGCGGTACTCCAAGCGCGCGGACCTGCCGTCCGAGGCTCTCGAAGACCCGCAGCATCGGCGACCGCAGCGGATTGAGCGAGAGCTGGGTTCCCAGCCAGGGGTGGACATCGATTGCGTCGAAGACGCCCAGGCCCAGGGTGCGGACCGCGTGCCGCGGTGTTGCACCGGCGCTACCGGTGATGACCGTGTCGGCCAGCACGGCCTCCATCGCGGCGCCGAGTAGCTCGCTCTTGCCGGACACGTGCCAGTAGATGGCTCCCGGGCCGGTGGCGAGGCGTTCAGCCAGCACGCGGAACGTGAGCCCGCCCTCGCCGGAGCTGTCGAGCAACTCGACCGCGGCCTGGACGGTGCGGTCCCGGGTCAGAGGTTCCTCACGCCGCTCCGGGCGTGGTTCCTTGGTCGACATCCACTCCTCCTGACACTGCTGGAATGTTATTCCAGCAAACGATCTTGGAACGGCATTCCAGGTTGACAATCACTGGAACACTGTTCCATTCTAGGTGATGGAACACTGTTCCATCAAGCTCGGCAACACTCCCGGCACAGCGGAAGGAAGACAATCATGACCACCCCAGTCACGATCATCGGAGCGGGGCTGGGCGGGCTGACGCTCGCCCGCGTCCTGTACGTCCACGGCATCCCGGCCACGGTCTACGAGGGCGAGGCGTCGCCAGCCGCCCGCGCACAGGGCGGCATGCTCGACATTCACCGGCACAACGGTCAGCTCGCGCTGAAGGCGGCCGGCCTGTTCCAGGAGTTCCTCGGCCTGATCCATCACGGTGGTGAGGCAATGCGCATCCTTGACCAGAACGGGGCCGTGCTCCTCGACGAGCCCGATCATGGAACCAGCGGCCGCCCCGAGGTCCCACGGGGTGAGTTGCGCCGCGTCCTGCTCGAGTCGCTGCCGCCCGGGACCGTCCGGTGGAGCCACAAGGTCACCGCGGCCGTCACCTTGGCCGACGGCCGGCATGAGGTGACGTTCGCCGACGGGACGACCGTGACGGCCGACCTGCTGGTCGGCGCGGACGGGGCGTGGTCGCGGATCCGTCCGCTGCTGTCCAGGGCCAAGCCCGAGTACGTGGGCACGTCCTACGTCGAGACCTACCTGTACGACGCGGACAGCCGCCATCCGGCCGCCGCGCGCGCGGTCGGCAGCGGCGCAATGGCCGCACTCGCGCCGGGCAAGGGTATCCAGGCCCACCGGGAGCCCGGCGCTACCCTGCACACCTACGTGGCGCTGAGCAAGCCGGCCGACTGGTTCGCCGCCATCGACTTCCAAGACGGACAAGGGGCGGTGGCCCGAGTAGCCGCGGAGTTCGACGGCTGGGCCTCGGAGCTCACCGCACTGATCACCGACGGCCAGACTCCGCCGGTGCTGCGGGCGCTGCACACGCTGCCGCCTGCGCACCGCTGGGAGCGGGTGCCCGGGGTGACCCTCCTGGGTGACGCCGCCCACCTCATGCCCCCGTCGGGAGAGGGCGCCAACCTAGCCATGTACGACGGGTCGCAACTAGGGGAAGCCATCGCCGCCCACCCCGACGACCCGGAGGCCGCACTCGCGCAGCACGAGAAAGCCATGTTTGCCCGGGCCGCAGCGGAGGCGGTCGACGCGGACCTGATACAGAAACTCATGTTGGGCGACAACGCGCCGCAGAGCATGGTCGACTTCTTCGTCAACGCCGGGCAGTCCTGACTCCAGTCAGCCCGGATGTTCCGGCGCCAGCGACTGCCGACCCCGGATAGCAAGAGCGCTTTGCTTCTTACGTCCGATACTGGTTTAGAGGTAACAATTTAGCTCGATGATGTGCTTATTTCTTTAATTGCGACTAAAGATGGGTCTACACTGCTCCATCGGAGCGGGATCAATCAGCATATTTCTCCGGTTTCGGCATGCGCTCTCTTTGGCCTAGCCACCTCGACAGGGAGGACGCCCCGTGATTCGGATAAGACTCCGGTCATTGCTTTCGCTTCGGTCATTGCGGTTCTTGCCGCTGGCCGGGGCGCTGGTCCTGGCGGTTGCCCTGGTCCTATCAGGCCCGGCAAATGCCGCCCCAGCACAGGGAACCGGGGACCCGTCGATCACCACCGCCTCCCTGTCGTCTGGCACCGTGGGCACGAGTTACAGCCAGACCGTGGGAGTGAACGGTTCTTTCCCGCCTTTTACCTGGTCGGTTACGTCCGGCTCACTGCCGCCCGGGCTATCCCTTTCCAACGGTAATGGCGACTTTACCCTGGCGCGTTCTTGCTCGAATTCACTGGCCTCGCCGACCGGAGCGCGTGGACTGCCGGTCTCTGTCAGGGGACGAGCACGATGCGGCCGAACACTTCGCCCGCGTCCATGCGGCGGTGGGCGTCCGCGGCGGCGTCGAGCGGCATGATGTCATGCACGACTGCGTGGATCTCTCCCCTGGCCGCCGCGGCGAACTGCTCTGTCCGGACGCGTGCCAGTTCAGCTCGGGGAACGGTGTCGAGGCTCAGGGTGCCGAAGGAGATCGAGCGCTGGAACGCGCCGAGGATCGCCGTGCCGAAGTCCGCAGGCGGGTACCCGCCGACGAGGCCGACCGCGACCAGCCGGCCGTTCGGCGCGAGCCGCTGAATAAACGACGGCAGGTCAGGCCCACCGACAATGTCGATGATCACGTCGAACACGTCCGGAGCCGACTCGTCGCCAGTGCCCGCGCGGTCGAGCGTGTGCGTGGCCCCGAGCGACCGGAGCCGTTTCCCGCGTTCCGCGGACGAGGTGGTGACGCCCACCGCTCCCGCTCCGGCGCGGGCCGCGAGTTCGACGGCCGCAATGCCGATGCTCCCCGCCGCACCGCGCACAAGCACGGTCTCGCCTGCGCGCAGGTGTGCGTGCTCGTACGCGAAGTGCGCGACCGGCGCCGCGCTGCCGATCGTGACGGCGTCCGCTGAGGACAGTCCCGCCGGAAGCTCCACGACGTCGTCCGTCCGGGCGACTGCCTCCTCGACGTACCCGCCACCGCGTACGCCGGTAAACGCCCAGACCCGGCGTCCGATCCAGGCCCCGTCCACGCTTTCGCCGACCGCGGTGATAATCCCGGCGACCTCACTGCCCGGGATCATCCCTTCCGGGAATCCGTATCCGCCGAGCGTGCCGCGGCGGATCACCGCGTCGACGCCGCCGACCCCGATCGCCTCCGTGCGGATCACCACCTCGCCGGGCGCCGGGGCGGGCGCGGGCCGGTCGACGACGACCATGCCGTCGGGATCGCCGAAGGCTCGGATGGCCACTGCGCGCATATCTTTCCTCCTGGTCGTCAGCTACGGGGTTGTTGCCCAGGGTGAGACGCTAGCGGACGCCCTCGTCCACTTAGCTATAGTGAGAGGAATGACCGGGACATTGCCTCACATGCTCCGCTCCGACGCGCAAGACAACCGTGATCGCGTCCTCGAAGCAGCCCGCGGGCTATTCGCCGAATCAGGACTCGGCGTCACGATGCGCCAGATCGCGCGGCGGGCAGGAGTCGGGCCCGCGACCCTCTACCGGCGGTTCCCGACGAAACAAGACCTCGTGCTGGAAGCGTTCACGAACGAACTTGGCACCTGCAGCGCGATCGTCCGCGAGGCCGCCGCCGACCCCGACCCATGGCGCGGGTTCTGCAGCGTCATCGAGCGAGTCACCGTGCTCAACGCGCGGAACCAGGGCTTCACCGACGCATTCATGGCGGAGTACCCGAGCGCGATCGACTTCGCCGCCCACCGTGCCGTGCTGACCCGGGAGATCGCCGCGATCAGCCGCAGAGCCATCGCGGCCGGGGAACTGCGGACCGACTTCGTGCTTGATGACTTCATGCTTGTGCTGCTTGCCGGGCGGGGGCTTACGACCATCCCCGCCCGAGACCGGGTCGCGGCCGCGCGCCGGTTCGCGGCCCTCACGATCGAGGGGCTCCGGGCCGGGGACGCGAACCACCCGCTGCCGAAATCGCCTCTCATCGCATCGAGAATCATCAGTGCGAGCCCGCAGCGGTCTGGCCAATTAGCCATCTGCTGGCCAGACCGGTGAGAAATTAGCTGCTTCTGGGGCTGCAAGGTCAAGGTGCGGGGTAAGCGCGGAGGGATCGGAAAGCTTATCCAAGCGAGGTGCCGGAATGCGCCGGCAAGGCCGTGGATGCCGCCTAATCAGAGGAATGAGAGCCGACGGCGCCTTCTCAGCACCCATGACATAACCCGTGGGTAGGAACTCCCCGCGGCCCGTACCACCAAGGCAGCCATCCGCGCGTCGACCCCTACCAGCACCTGGCCTTCCCGCCGACCTGTCTGCCGCAGGATAATCTCCGCTGCCCTGTCGGCATTCATCCGGGCAAGCCGCCGGAAGCCATCCGTGACCGACGACTGGTTCACGTCGGCCGCGAAAGTACCGCGGCTAACGATGGAAGTCCTGATTGCTCCGGGGTAGACGCAGGAGACAGAAATGGGATGTCCCGCGAGCGCCATCTCTAGGCGCAGCGACTGGGCGAGTGCGCTGACCGCAGACTTGGAGGCGCAGTACGCACTGTAACGCGGCGCTGCCATCAGGCCGAACCCGCTGGAGAATATGATCAGTCGGCCGTCGCCGGAGGCGATCATGTACGGCAGAAACGCCTTCGCGGTGCCGAGCACACCAAAGAGGTTGACATTGATCACCCGGTCAAGGTCCGCCCATTCCGAAGACAGCAGGCTTCCGGTATGAATCACTCCCGCGGCGGCGAACACCATGTCGACGCGGCCGAACTCGGCTTGTATTGCGGCCGCGCTGTCGACAAGCGCCTCTCTATCCGTGACGTCGATGACGTCCACGCGGGATTGCGCTCCCGCATCTCTGCACTCTATAGCGACTCTCGATACCGCAGCTGCATCATTGTCAATCAAAGCGAGCCTCGCTCCCGCAGCAGCCAGGCGAACGGCCAGAGCCCGGCCGATTCCCGATCCTGCACCCGTGATCACCGCGACCCGTTCTGCGTAATATCTCAAGACACCAATCCCCTGACGCCATGCGGCGGAATGGTCAGCGATCTTTTGGGCAGTTACCCGCGCGATGCGCCTTCAACAAATCTTTCACGGTGCTAAGTTCCTGGTCGAATCCGTACGAAGCACGCTGTTCATCCGGAGGACGCTGGCAAGCTGGTGCAGCGCGTACACAAGCTGTCCCCAGCGACCACTACCCGATTCGGCCAGCTGCAGGAGCTCGGCCCGGTACTCCTCGTCGTACCTGGCCCGGTCAGCGGCAGGAAGCAGACAGACTCGTGGTCAGTGCGGTGCTCTGTCGCCATCTCGGCGGTACTTGCAACCATGAGCACGGTTGTGATCGATGGTTTACTGGCAACTACTCGGCAGCGCATCGCGCCGTCCCCGAGTTCGTTGCCATCGACCCACGCAGGCTCACGGCCGTCCGGTTCATCCCTCGGCTCATTTCAGCTCCGCGCGTGCCACACCGCCTGCCGTCTGGGTGCAAAGCCTGGCCAAGTCACTGGAACGCAGCCCAGGCCATCCATGCACCGCCGCCAGCCACTCGGCAGGGATGCTCCCGATTCCCCAGGCGGATCTGACCACGGCACGCTGTACCCGTTCAGACTGATCACTGGCTGCCGCTCAGCCGACGCTCGGCGCGATCGCTGTGGCGACCAGCGCCGCCATCTCCGCGGGGTCGAGCTTGAGTGCCGCGCGGGAGACGGCGAATTCGGTGGTGATCCGGCCCGGCTCCTGTGCCGCCCGCCAGGCGGGGAGTCCGATGCGGCGCTCCTCGATGACGGCGAGCAGCCGCTCGTTGACCGCGTCGGCGTCGCCCGCGGCGTACGCGAGAAACTGGTTGGCGTGCGGCACGCCCGGCTGCACGGCGATAAATGACGGCAGTTCGGCGGCGAACGCGCGGGCCCACGCCACCGTGTCCGCGACGATCGGGAGCTCGTCATTCAGGCCGACGAGCGCCGAGACGGCCTCCGCGGTCAGGTGGTAGATGGTACCGCCCTGGCGACGCCGCCACAGCCGCGCCTCCGCGATGAAGTCGGCCGGACCGAGCAGGGCAGCGCCGGCCATGCCGCCGAGCCCCTTGTAGAACGATACGTAGAGCGAGTCGGCGAGCGCGGCGATCTCCGGCAGTGGACGGCCGAACCACGGCTGCGATTCCCAGATGCGCGCGCCATCGAAGTGCAGCGCGACACCGCGGGCGCGGCACGCCTGGGAAAGCTCCGTCAGGTCATCCCAGGTCGGCAGCAAGCAGCCGGCCTCGCGCAACGGCAGCTCGGCGAGCACGGCGCCAAGCCTGCCGGGTATCGCCTCGACATGCCGCGCGGCCGGGGCCTCGAAGCCCCGGGTCAGTAGGCTGATCTCGAGGCCGTGCAGCAGGCGCGGGCCGTCTTCCTCGTGAAGCAGCAGGTGGCTGAGGTCCGGCAATGCCACCCGGCGGATGCCCGCCCGATCGGTGTGAACCCGGAGTGCCACCTGCTGCGCCATGATCCCGCTCGGGAAGAACGCCGCCGCCTCGACGCCGAATAGCCCGGCAAGCTCCGACTCGAGCCGTCCAACCGGGCCGGACTCGCCGTACAAGTCCCACTCCTCGATGCCAAGCTCGGCGCAAGACCGCGCCAGGTCCGCGAAGGCCTGCGCCGGCGAGCGGAAGACCCGCCCTGAGACAGCGTCGGGACAGGACCTTGAGGCGCTGCGGATGCGCGCGGCGAGATCGTCGGGAGGCATGACCGCCATCGTAGATGACGCAAATCCTGCTTCTGGCAGCTACCCGAACCGGACTTCCACCGGCAGGCGACAAGCTTACGAACGCAAGAAAAGACACCAGTGCCTACGTCACGCATTCGACCCAGTCGAAGCCTTGACGGTGCCGCCTAGCGACCCGGTAAGCCTCGATGCACCTGCCCTGGCCTGACATTATGCGGGCGCTGCCATGAGGTCATCGAACCGGGCTGCCGTTTCCCAGTGCAGCAGGTAAATAAAGGCTAGCCAGGGGCCATGTCGACGAAGCGGCTGTAGTGGCCCTGGAAGGCCACCGTCACCGTCGCGGTCGGGCCGTTCCTGTGCTTGGCGACGATCAGGTCCGCCTCGCCCGCCCGCGGCGACTCACGCTCATAGGCGTCCTCGCGGTGCAGCAGGATCACAACGTCAGCATCTTGTTCTATGCTGTTATGTAGGTTTATCCCATTTGCTATGAAATTGTGCGTTTTAAGAACTGTTGCGTCATAGACTGCTTGGAAGCCGATGCTCTCGATCGATGAGATCGTGTCCCAGAAAACGTCATTCGACGCAATCATTTCGAGCTGGGAGTCTTCGAGAACTCCGGCGATACGCGCAAGTCGCGATCGACTCGGGCAGATTTCGCCGTCCAGGTCGCCTCGGCTCCGGGTGCCGACCGCAACCTGCAGCCCGTGACGAGTCATAGTCCGTTCCGTCAGGACCTCTCTGACCCGCGCCCAGACCTCACTCGGGATCATGTCAAAGCGGCCGACAGCACTCATCTCTCTAAGTCGGAGTCGCGCGGCTTCCGCAAGCATCCCTCGTTCTCCGTGGACCCCAATCTCATCGATAAATCGTGACTGGTCCTCCACTCCGGTTACATCCACGGTGAACTGCGGGTGGCCATATGTGTTGCCAATTGAGCGCAACCGACCTACGATCCCGAAACGAAGTAGCAGCATCAGAAGCTGCTGCGCCATCCTCCCGCTCGTAGTGGAGTAGTAAATTCGGACGTTACCGGACCTCGCAACAGTCACAGAACCGTCTGTCGACCAAAGATGCCGAAGGAACAGTGCGAGTTGTTCCTTCGGCAGGGAGAAGATTGGGTCTGGAATGAACTTCTCATGGCTGCGAAGCCCAAACAAGCCCAAAGAGTCAAGCCACTCCGCGATCGGATTACGCCGTCCACGTGCCAATGCGTACGGGGCAGGCAAACGCAGCGATATACACCGAGCCTCGGCGTACCCGTCACGAACAGCCGTGACTCCGAAGTGAGTCGCAGCAGTTGTGACTGCAACCAGATTCTCTTCATCGATGCTCGCGTACCGGATCGGCTGGCGTCGAACGAAAGAACCATCTCCAAGCAGGTGTCCGAGCATGATCAGTTCATGCTCAGGAAGCGGCCGCTCCACCAGCGGACTGGGACTAGTGCAAGGGATTGCAATACGCGCTCCTACGATCAACTCGCCGAGGGGCTGCCAGCCACCGAATGTGAGGAATGGGTGGTTAGCGGTTGCCTGAATTTCCCGGCCGGAGGCGAGTCGGACCTTGAAGACCTCTTTAACACCGCTGGCGAAGGCATGCGTTAGTGTCCTGGCAACCAACTTCATTCGGTCATCAAGCGACCAAACCGGGATCTCCTGCACGCCTGACGTCATCAGTTCATCGAGGGTGATTTCCCCACCTGTGTCCGCCCGAAGAAGTCTGGTGTCACCAGTGACGCAGCCAGATTCGCGGAGGTCTGAGAGCATCGGCTTCTTGTCCTGGCGCTGTTCGGGACCTCGGTTGAGCTGGGAGAGCGCGATGACCGGGACTTCAAGCTCCTTGGCCAGGAGCTTGAGCGAACGGGACATGGCCGAGACTTCCTGCTGGCGACTCTCCACCTTCCCTGGGGTGGACATCAGCTGCAGATAGTCGATGATCACGAGCTTGAGGTCGTGGCGCTGCTTGAGGCGTCGGCACTTGGCGCGGATCTCCATGAGGGACATGTTCGGCGAGTCGTCGATGAACAGCGGCGCGTCCGCGACCTCGCTCATCCGCTTGGCCAGCCGCCCCCAGTCGTCGTCGCCCATCTGTCCCGTGCGCATGACGTGCATCGGCACCCGCGCCTCGGCCGACAGGAGCCGCATCGTGATCTCGTTGCGCCCCATCTCCAGCGAGAACACGACCGTTGGCAAGTTGTGCTTGATCGCGGCCGACCGGGCGAAGTCAAGCGCCAGCGCGGAGTTGTGTGTCGGGATCATGCCGCGGCCGGCGAGGTACAGTTCGTCCTCGTTATCAACCTGGACGCACCTGACGGGCCGCGGGAACACCGGGCGAACGCTGGTGACGAACCGCCAGCGAGTGTCCTGAGGTGCCCCGGCCGGCAAGTCGGCGGTATGCGTGAGAGCGACCGCATGATCCTGCAGTGAGCCGGCGATCGCGCCAGTCGTAACGACGCTCGACGGTGTCGTCGCGTCTGCGCGAGTCCAGGTGAGCCACTGGTGGTTCTCGTCGGCGATGATGATCGAGCCGTCGGAGAACTCGACCTCGTAGCAGGGACGGCCCTGGAGCACCCCGGTCGCGGCCACCACGCGCGTCGGCTTGCCCTTGGCGTCGATCAGGTAGTCGCCAACCTGGACCTCGCCCATGGTCGTCCAGCCGTCCGGCGTCGGCAGCGGGGTATCGAGAGCGAGGGCCTTACCCACAGCGGGCCGGGCTGCGATTACGACCATCTGGCCCGAGTGGAGGCCATTGGTCAGGGCGTCTAGGTCGGAGAAGCCGGTGGGGACTCCGCTGAGACCGCCGCCGTGGGCACCGATCGCCTCGATTTCCTCAAGGGCCGCGGGCATGATCTCCGACAGCGCGTGGTAGTCCTCACCCGTCCTCCGGTCAGCGACCGCGTACACCTCGGCCTGGGCGCGGTCTACGAGTTCGTCGGCGTCTCCGTCCCCGGCGTAGCCGAACTGGACGATCCGCGTGCCTGCCTCGACGAGCCGCCGCAGGATCGCGCGTTCCCTGACGATCCGCGCGTAGTAGCCCGCGTTGGCCGCGGTAGGCACCGAGGCGATGAGCGTGTGCAGGTACGGTGCCCCGCCGATACGGGTCAGCTCTCCGCGCCGGGTGAGCTCGTTGGCAACGGTGATCGGGTCGGCGGGCTCGCCGCGGGCGTACAGGTCGAGGATGGCCTCGTGCACGAGCTGGTGCGCCGGGCGGTAGTGATCCGTCGGCCTGATGACCTCGATAACGTCGGAGATGGCGTCCTTGGACAGCAGCATGCCGCCCAGAACGCACTGCTCGGCGGCGACGTCGTGCGGCGGCATCCGCTCGAACTCCTCACCGCGCTGCGGCAGCTCGGCCACGCTCATCCGACGCCTCCTCCCCACACGTAACGCCCCACCCCAGCGTCGACACCGTTCTACCAAACGGGTCTGACGATCGACGCCTGTCGAAGGGGGCCACTGTCATCGGCGGCTCTGACATTCTGCCGACCCGCGGCCTAAGTGCCAACACGAGCCTGTGGATAACGCTGTTAAGAACTTGTGGTAAGCCTGTGCATAATCCGTGGATTAACCTGTGGATAGTCACCTGGCGCACCCGCAGCAACCAGTCATGACCTGCTGCAACATAATCCACCGGCTGTGCAGGACAAAATACCGGTCACATTTTGAGCTAGAGTTTTCCACAGAGAAATTCACAAGGCGCATCGACATGCCTGTGGAAAACGTGTGCGCGCAAGCCATAGCGCGAGGGTTTTCCCCAGATTCCGAACGGAGGCGGCCGTCTGTCCACAGGCACGCTGAAGCCGACCGGGGAGCGCACAGCGGACCCGGCCACAGACACAAGGAACCAGCCGCGCCCGGGAGCCGGGTCGGCTATGATCCGCCTGTGTGTTCGAACACGGGGGACGCGATTAACCGCATCATGGCGGCAATTGACCAGCTAGCGAGCGATGCCCAAGAAGCGAAGGGCGGGGCAGACGAGGGAGAACTGGCCACCCGGATAGCCACACTGTGGCGGATGGTCAGCGATCTTGACCCCGAGCTAGCGCGACGCGCACAGGGATACACGAGACAAGTTGGCGGCGGACCCTCGGACTGAAGGCACGCCGCCGACTCGGCAGCTCTGGGTACAGCGCCCCTCTTGTGGACTGCAGCCCCTTCCCTGTGGACAACGAGTTGCCTGTGGAAAGGGCTGTGGAAAGCGCAGTCGCTAGGCTGTGGATAACTCAGGCAGCGGTGATTTCGATCCCCACCGAGGCGGTCACCTCGGGGTGCAGCCGGACCTGGACCTTGTACGTGCCTGCCGCCTTGATCGGGTCCGGCACGACGATCTTCCTACGGTCAATCTCGGGTCCGCCAGCGGTCTGCACCGCCTCCGCGATGTCGGTCGCGCCAACCGAACCGAACAGACGGCCGTTGGCACCAGCGCGGCGCTTGAGGCGAACGGTCAGCTTCTGGAGCCGACTGGCCACCGCCTGCGCGTCCTCACGTGTCCGGATCTCACGCGCCGCGCGGGCCCGCTTGATCAGGTCTACCTGCTTCTCGCTGCCGCGGGTCCACGAAATCGCGAACCCGCGCGGCAGCAGGTAGTTACGGCCGTAGCCCGCGGCCACGTCCACCACGTCGCCGGGGGCGCCAAGGCCACCGACCTCCTGGGTCAGGATCAGCTTCATGCGAGACATTGGTTCCTCCCCTGCCCTAGCGAGCCGTGCTGGTGTAGGGGAGCAGCGCCATCTCGCGCGAGTTCTTGATCGCGGTCGCGACGTCACGCTGGTGCCGGGTGCAGTTCCCGGTAACCCGGCGCGCGCGGATCTTGCCGCGGTCGGAGATGTACTTGCGCAGCAGGCCGGTGTCCTTGTAATCGACGTAGCTGATGCGCTCCTGGCAGAAGACGCAAACCTTCTTCTTAGGCTTGCGAATTGGAGGCTTCGCCATCGTGGTGCTCCTTAGGAGAGCCCCGCGCGATGCGGGGATGGTCGGTACTTGTTGCTTTTATTTAGAACGGCGGTTCGTCGGAGTAACCGCCGCCGCCGGTGTCGGACGACGCCCACGGGTCCTCGTTACGGCTACCGCCGCCCGAGGAAGAGCCGCCGCCGCCCGAGGAGGGCTGGCCGCCGCCGCCGCTGTAGCCGCCCCCACCGCCGCCGCCGCCGAACCCGCCTTCGCCACTGCCGCGGCTGGCCCGGTTGACCTTGGCCGAAGCGTTTTTCAGGGACGGGCCGACGTCATCGACCTCGACCTCGTAGACGGTCCGCTTCTCGCCCTCGTTAGTCTCATAGCTCCGCTGCCTCAGCCGACCGGACACGATCACCCGCATCCCGCGCTGAAGGGACTCCGCGACGTTCTCGGCCATCTGCCGCCAGACGTTGCAGGTGAGGAAGAGGCTGTCGCCGTCCTTCCATTCACCGCTCGCAGCGTCGCGCACCCGCGGCGTCGAGGCGACACGGAAGGTCGCGACCGGCTGACCGGCTCGGGTGAACCGGAGTTCCGGGTCGGCGACAATGTTGCCGACGACCGTGATTGGGGTGTCTCCTGCCGCCATGGTGGCGCTCCCGGTCCTAGCAGAACTGATGGATAAGTTAACGGTGCTCAGGCCGCAGGACCTTGGTCCGCAGCACGCCCTCGTTAAGGTTGAGCTGGCGGTCGAGCTCCTGAACGGCCGCGGGGTTCGCGGTCAGGTCGACCACGGCGTAGATGCCTTCCGGCTTCTTGTCGATCGGGTAGGAGAGCCGACGCTTCCCCCAGATGTCGAGCTTGCCGACTTTACCGCCGTCGGTGGTCACGACCTTAAGGAACCCTTCGAGCGACGGCTGGACCGACCGCTCCTCAAGGTTCGGGTCGAGGATGATCATGATCTCATAGTGGCGCATACGCGCTCCTCCTCTGGACTGACGCGGTCACGGTCTTTCCGTGACAGGAGGCAGCGGGGGTTTGATTCCCGTCCGCAGCCACCAACTGTACCAAGGCCCTACGACATTCCGAGCCAGAATCAGGGCCAGGCCCTTGTTCACTAGACGGCGAAACAGGGAACATTGGTAAGGAACCAGACCATGGAGTCCCCCTGGGAGGCCGTGATGGCAGGCACCATCAGAACCGGCAGGCCAGGGCGCGTTCCGCGCCTGAACCTCAACTCCGACGGGCAGCCGCACCCCTTGCTCAACGCGGCAAGCTTCTTCACTCTTATTATCGGCCTGTTTTCGTTCGCCATCGGCCTGTTCCTGAGGACGGGCCCGGGTGGCGTGCACACCTGGGCGATCGTGGCCTCGGTCACGGGACTCGCCGGCCTGCTGGTCGGCCTCATCTCCCAGATGTTGTCGGCGACCCGCGAGGAGCGGGTCATCATCGTCACCGGGATGATCGCGGCCTTCGTCGGCGTGGCCCTTGGCCTCGCCCATGGCGGCTTTAGCTAGCCCGGGAACTGATCCTGGACGCGACCCTCTCTAGTCCTGGGCGCGACTACGCTCTAAGACCATGATGCGTATCGGCGGCCACTTCCACTCCGATGATCCACTGGACGACGCGGTCGCGTGCGGAGCGAAGACCGCCCAGTTCTTCCTTGGTGACCCGCAGGGGTGGAAGGGGCCGGTGATACCCGGCGGTGACCCCGGCGCGCTCCGCGACGCCTATGCGGCGGCCGACGTGGACGTCTACATCCACGCGCCCTACGTGATCAACGTGGCGTCGACCAACAACCGGATCCGCATCCCGAGCAGGAAGCTACTCGACCAGCACCTGAAGGCAGCGGCCTCGATCGGTGCCAAGGGGCTGATCGTCCACGGCGGGCACGTCACCGGCGACATCGATCCCGCCACCGGCGTCGCCAACTGGGTCAAGGCGATCGAGCAGATCGAACGGCCGCTGCCCATGCTCATCGAGAACACCGCTGGCGGCAACGCCGCGATGGCGCGCTCCCTCGAAGCGATCGCCCGGCTCTGGGAGGGTGTCAGCTCGGTCGCGGACGGCAACGGCGAGGTCGGCTTCTGCCTGGACACCTGCCACGCGAACTCCGCGGGCATCGACCTGGCCGAGGCGGTGGACCGCACCAAGGCGATCACCGGCCGGATCGACCTAGTGCACTGCAACAACTCGCGCGACCCGTTCGACTCCGGCGCGGACCGGCACGCCAACTTCGACTCGGGCACCATCGACCCGCAAGCGCTCCTAGACGTGGTCCGCGCGGCCAGGCGCCCCCGTGATCTGCGAGACCCCCGAGCCGGGCCTAGCCACCGACATCACCTGGCTCCGAGATGCTCTCACATCGGGAAACTGAGCAATTCGTCCAGGACCCAGGCTGGCGCTACTCGGTCACCACCGGCCGGGGGCTGCGCCGTCAAAGCCCAGTTGCGTACTCCGGGGGGAATATCCCGGCCGAGGTCAAGAGCGATGTCGGTGCCCGGATCCAATGGCGGCTCTATCTCTTCGTGAGGAGGGGTGAACACGCCCATGAAGCCGTCGTCCCCGCCGTCTAGGCGTCGAGCCTCATGCACGCGTCGCACGTAGGCCGACCGTAGCGCCACACCGAAGTATGCGCTCCCAGGCTGGGCGAACCCCGGATCTACGACGGTCTCGCCATCAAGGCACCAGGCCGAATCGGTCAGGATGCCGCCGCGGACGCGGGCGTAGCCCTCGGCGTAGAGCAGGCCGCGGTCCATGGCCTGCTGGTAGGCGTTCTTGCCAGCGTAGGCCGGGACCATCGGGTACGCACCGCCGCCTCCGGCCGTGCCCGGGCTGAACAGCCGACCGTACCGCATGATCAGGCCCAGGTGCCCCCGGCCGCCGCCCCAGGCACACCGGGCCGCGAGCTTGGCTACGGTCATGGCCTCATCCTCCGTCATGCGCCCAGGCTACTTTCTGCTCGCTATGGACGACAGCAAGCAGAAGGCATCACTAGCTCCCGCAACTGGCGAGAGTGTTCTGGAGGAACGCCAGCTCAGACGTCCCAGCCGCGTCGGTTACGGTGGATATCGCTAGGTCCCACTTATACTTCACTTCGATCCACGCCTCTACATAGGGACAGGTCATTCCCGTGTTGTTCGGCATCCACTCATCCGGGCTTTGATCCCCCTTGGAACTGTTGGAAGTGGATGAGACCGCAAGCAGTTCTGGTGCGGTCATGTCATTGCTGAAGTCCCGCATCAACCAATCGGCCGTGAGTTCGCCGAACTGAGTCTCCCAGATGCCGGCTCCGGTCTCCCAGGCATCCGCCTTGGGAACGATATGGTCGATCGCTATGCCGCTAGCGGGATTGGCTATATCGGCTTGGCTGGCGAAGTTGAGGGGGGTCTCTGGGATGTCGTAAGGGGTCTGCCACGACCCTTGGGTCACTGGGCATGATCCATCGCTCGGTAGTAGCGATATGGCCCCTGTCCACTGGCTTGGTGACACCGCATCTCTCTGCAGCACTCTGTTGCGGGTGTCGCAGCCGGCCCTGGTAATGAAGTCCCAGGCGGGGTCATCCTGGTCATAACCGGAGAGAAGGACGCTCGTCGTGGCCAGTTCCGAGAGCATCTCCTCGGCTTCTGCGGGGGTAGGGAGGTTCATGTCCGTCCACAGGTTCACTGGTACCCAGTTGCCCGGGACCCCGGTAGTGTCCTGCGACGTCGCCTTCGTGGTCTTCGGCGCCGCGCTCCTGGTCGTTTCCGGCTGCACGGATTGCAGCGCACTCCAGTACGCCGCCAAGTCGGTGGCCATCTGGGCTAGGCCCGCGCTGTTGGGATGGAACAGGGGGCTGGTGTCGAGGAACTGTTCACCTGGGGTCAATGCGCTGGTCAGGTCGTAGGTCCAGGGATCGGATGAGCAGAGTTCGTGACCAAGGAACGCATACCGCTCGTCCATGACGTCGATGCCCGCGTCCTTGGCTGCTTCCTCGATCGTGTTGTCGAGGTAGTAGGTCAGGCTGATGAGGAACTCGACGTCGTTCATCGCCATGTTATTGATTCCGGCGCAGGTCGCGCCGGGCTGGAAGATGTTCGGGTAGGTAACCGCCACGACCTTGGCGCCGGGTGCCTGCTCCTGGATGGCGGTATAGGCTGCGACGAGCTTGGGCTCGAGCGAGTCGATGAGGGTGTATTCATTGTTGCTGTCGTCCGAGTTATAGGTGTTCTCACAGGTCGTCGGTGTCGTCAGGCAGGCGGTAAGAACACTAGCGAACCCGGCGTCGTTCCCGCCGATGGTGACCGTGACCAGCTTGGAGCCGGAGTACAGCTGGCTGATCTGCGGCTGCTCGCCGTTCTGCCCGGTGGTGGTCAGGTTGGCGATCGTGGCGCCGCTGCAGGCGATGTGCTGGATCCCGTCGGAGCCGATGCTGGGCGTGTTGGCGGCGAACTGCCGGCCGAAGGCCGCGTTTGACCGGTCGCAGCCGTCGTTCCCGGGGTCGTAGGGCGGGTTGCCCTCGCCGGATGAGTAGGAGTCGCCCATTGCGGTGTAGTCCCAGGACGGGCCGGAGACGGGGATGAACGCCGCCGCCGACCAGGCGAGGTCCTGGCTGGCGGGGGTGAGCCCGGTGCACCGCGAGGCCAGCCAGGTCATCCACGCTGCCCTCGCCCGCAGCCCGTGGGGGCTGGCCGGGCAGGCTTACCGGCCCTTCATCGCCGCTCAGCCAGGCAGCACGGTCGCCGCACTGGCCGCCTACTGGGTCGCTCACACCGAAGAGCTGCTGGCATTCGAGGCGGACCATCCCGATGAGTGCCTGCGGGTCCGGTTCGAGGATCTGCCCAGCGCGATGGGAGGTGCTCCCGCGGCCCTGAACACCTTCCTAGGGCTGGCAACCGCCAGTAGACCGCCGAGTCCGCCTGACGGCGATCTCCCAAAGACCGGCGCGGACACCCCGCCGCCAGCCGCGCTGCCGCTCAATCAAATGCCGCCGGCATTGCTGGCCCAGGTCAACGGTCTGCTCGATCGGCTTGGCTATCCGGCCCTGGTGCCCGGCTAGCCTCCCCGGCGGGAATCGACGTAGCCGACGCGGTGAACCGCATCAAGGCGATAAGGGGATGGTGCCGGGTCTAGCCCGCCGCCACCTCGGCCGGCTGGCGGACGACCTTGCGCCACGTGACCGAGAGGCGATCCGGTGCGCCGTCGAGGACCCCGCCCGCCGGGTCGTCGTTGAGCCCGGACGCCCTGACCCGGTCCCGTTCCGGCAGGAAGATATCCACGACCACGGTGGAGGCGAGCAGGGCCACCGTCAGCAGGCGCAGGACCAGGGTGGTGAAGTACCAGCCGGTGCTGATGCCGCTCGGCGGCGTGTAAAGGAATACGAAGTAGCCCCAGATGCCGAGGAAGTAGGCGATCTCGGCGAGCTGCCACAGGACGTAGGCCCAGATCCGGGGTCGGCAGAGCACCGCCAGCGGCACCAGCCAGATCACGTACTGCGGCGACCACACCTTGTTCAGTATGAGGAACGAGGCGAGCAGCAGGAAGCAGATCTGGGGCAGCCGCGGCCGGCGCGGCGCGGCGAGCACCAGTGCGGCGATGAGCACGCAGGCGACCGCGAAGGACCCGGAGGACATGAGGTTCAGCTGGCTGAGCGAGGAGTTACCGACCACCGGCACGTTGTAGTGCTCGAACAGGTACCAGATCGAGCCCCAGTCGGCGCCGCGGGTCTTGCTGAACGTGTAGAACGTGGCCCAGCCGGATGTCGCCGTCAGCGCGACCGGCAGGTTGATCACCAGCCAGGCGATCAGCCCGCCGGCGAACGCCTGGCCGAACTCGCGCAGTTTCCCCGCCCGCAGGCACAAGAGGAACAGCGCACCGAAGAACATCAGCGGGTAGAACTTCGTCGCCACCGCGAGGCCGAGCAGCGCCCCGGCGAGCCAGGGCCGGCGTGCCGCCCAGGCGGCCAGGCCGCAGGCGGTGAGCGCCATGGCGAACAGGTCCCAGTTGATATAGGCGGCCAGGATGAGCCCGGGTGACAGGGCGACCATCAGGGCGGTCTTCCAGCCGGCCCCGTCTCCCTCCCGGTTGGCGGTGGCCGCGGTCGCGAGTACCCCGACGATGAGGCACACCGCCAGCATCAGGACCGTCACATAGTAGAAGTCCTTGCCGCGGGCGTAGGCGTCGGCGACCGAGTGAACCGCCCACGCCCCCGCCTCCATCATCCAGCCCATCAGGACGGGATACTCCACCGGATGCCCGTAGTAGGGCACCTTCCCCGAGGACAGCCCCTCGGTGTAGTAGAGCGGGTAGATGTCGGTGTAACAGGAGTCGCGGAACTGGCCGGTGAAGGTGTTCCACGCGCCGCCGGAACTGCAAGGCAGCTTCTCCGCGTAGCCGAGCAGCGCCGCCAGCGCGGACGCGGCAACGCCCACACCGACGAACGCCGGGTACCGGTACCGCACTCTCACGTCCCCGCTTTCGCTCCTACCGTCCTCTTTTCTGACTATTCTGCCGTGTTCGCGCGCCTCTTGCGCCGACGCCGTCGCGCGGCCGTCGTCCACAGCGGCGATCCGGACAGAGTCAGGAGCCCACCGCCGACCGCAAGGCCACCCTGGGCGCTGGTCGCAATCGCAGTGCTACTAACGCTGTCGCCGTTACCGCCGTTGTCGCTGTTGTTGTTATTACCGTTATCGTTGTTATTATTATTGTTATTATCGTTATTATTATTGTTGTTGTTATTATCGTTGTTATTGTTGCCGCCGTTGTCGCAGGTCAGATTCCCGTTATTGTCATACGTGCACGTCGTACCGTCGGAGCACTCCACGTTCCCGTCCTGGTCGGTCTGGCAGGTCGCGCCGTCGGAGCACGTCACGTTCCCGTTCTGGTCGGCCGAGCAGGCGGAGTTGCCGTTCTGGTTCTGACTCGGGCAGGTCTTGCCGGAAATCTTCTTCCGTTGCCCGTTGACCGTGCACTCGACCGTGGGCTTCGCCTTGGGCACCGGGCCGATCAGGTTCCAGGCCTGCATGCCGTCGACATCAGGGGTGGTCGAGAAGAGCTGCGGCGACTGGGAGAACGCCGTCGTGGCGAAGGTGTTCCAGATCTTCGCCGGCCAGAACCCACCGAAACCACCGCCGCCGAGCTCTGACAGGTTGTCGGGGGACGTCGGGCTAACCGTGAACATTCCGACCACCAGCGCGTACTGTGTGGTCGCGCCGATGAAGAAGCCGGACTTTGAATCGCTGGTCGTTCCCGTCTTGCTGATCACCACGCCCGGGGTCTGCTCTCCGTAGGTGACGTTCGGGTACGCGGTTCCGCCGGGCTCGGTGGTGGCCTCCATCGCGTACTGCACGTCACCCGCCTGCTGCGCGTCAAGGACGGAGTGTTCCTGCACCTTCGGCAGCTGCTCGGCCTGACCGACACCCTGGGCCTGCCAGTACTTGACCAGATGCGGCTCGTTGTACTGGCCGTTGTTGGCGAGCGTGGCGAGCATCGTGTCCTGCTCCTGGACCGTGAGCGGAGCGATACCGAGGGCCATGCCGACTCCGCCGAGGTAGGTCGGGGTATCCAGTTGGGACCCGCTGGACGTCACGTTCACCCCGAAGCTCGCCGCCATGTTGGCGATGTTCTGCGTGCCGACCTTATGCGCCAGGTCGGTGAAGCCGGTATTCGAGGACGCCGCCAGGGCGCCCTGCGTGTTGTTGGTCCAGTACGCAGCACCCTTGTTGATACCGGAGGTTGCCTGGCCGACCTGCTTCCCGATCAGCTCGCCGCCGTCGTTCTCGACCGGCGCGCTACCCGTAAGCCCCTGGGCCACGCAGTTGTTGGCGGTGTGGTCCGCCTCGTACTGGGACGCGCTGATGGGCTCTGAGTACGCCGATGACTGGTCCGGCGCGACGCACACGTACGGGCTCGTGTCCAGGACGCTGCTCTGCACGTTCATGCCCTGCTTCACCGCCGTCGAGAGCACGTAGGGCTTGAACGACGACCCGACCTGTTCGCGGGTCTGGTCGGCCGTGTTGTCCTGGCAGACGCCGTCGCACTCGGCGGTGGTCACGTCCTGTCCCTTGCCCGGGTACTCGGCGATGATCTGGCCCGTCTTCGGGTCCTGCAGTTCCGCGCCGACCAGTGCCCATGGCGGAAGCGAAGTCTCCTGGCTTTGCTCGGCATCGCTGATCGCCTGGTTGGTCAGGGTGTCCTTCACCGCGTCGTACAGCTCGGACTCCATCGAATGGCTGATGGTCGTTACCACCTTGTAGCCGCCGGTGGACACTTCCTGGTTCGTGAGGCCGTCATCGGTAGCGAGCTCGTCCTCGACCTGGGTCAGGATGTACGGGGCCCACGGGTCGTTGTTGGTCGCCATGACCCCGGCGCTCGACGTGCCGGCGGTCTTGTCGGTCTGCAGCACGGGGAACTTCTGCGCGTCGGCCTGCGCCTGGGTGAGGTAGCCGTTCTTCACCATCTGCGTCAGCACGTACTGCCAGCGAGCGATCAGCTCTGGCCGGTTCGCCTTCAGGTAGTAGCTCGACGGCAGCTGGATCATCCCCGCGAGGACCGCGTCCTGCGACGGCGTCAGTTTTGCGGCACTCACGTCGAAGTAGGTTTCCGCGGCGGCCTCGATGCCGTTGGCACCATCACCCATATAGATGGTGTTCAGGTAATGCTCCATGATCCACTGCTTCGAGTACGTGGAGGAGACCTTCTGCGCGATGAAGATCTCCTTGATCTTCCTGCTCGCGGTCTGCTCGGTGCCCACGCCGTCGTAGTAATTCCTGACGAATTCCTGGGTAATCGTGGAACCGCCGTTGAGGTCGCCGCCATCGGTGACGTCGTGGATGGCGGCGCGCAGGATGCCGGTCGGCGAGATGCCGCCCTCGGTCCAGAAGTTCTTGTCCTCCGCGGAGACCACCGCGTCCTGAAGCATCATCGGGATCTGGTTGTAGGACAGGTCCTGCCGGTCGGTCTCGCCGATCGTGCCGAGGACCGTCGTGCCGTCGGAGTAGTAGACGGTCGTGTTCTGGACGGTCGCGGCCGTTGCCGCGGCGGGAATCACCGCGCTGCTCGCCATGTACTCATACACACCGAACAGGGCGAGCAGGAAGAAGGCGAACACACCACCGGTGAGAGCAAGCGCCTTCTTCCAGGTCCAGCGGCGCCACCAGTCACCCTTGCGCTTGACCCGCCGACCAGCCGGCCTCCGGGGGCCACCAGGACCCACAGGACCGCCAGGCCGGACCGGGCCACCAGGAATACCAGGTCCACCGGGAATACCGGGCCCACCGAAACCACCAGGAACGCCGGGACCGCCTGCCCACGTTGGGCCATCCGGGCCGGGACCGAAAGGACTGGGTGGACCACCGGGAGCACCGGGGCCGTACCCGCCGCCCGGGCCGCCCGCCCCCGGCCCCATCGGAGCACCGTACGCCCCAGAGCCCCCCGCACCGCCGCCATAAGCGGCCGTCGGGGTAAAGCCCGGCCCTTGGGTGCCCCCCTGTCCCGCACCGCCGAAGGGAGCCGCGCCGCCAAAGGGGGACGGCCCAACGCTGGTCGCGCCAGGCGGACTCACGCTAGGCGGGTTCACCCCACCGGCAGCACCAGGAGCAGCAGAAGGCACCTGGTGGGGCCCGCTGTTCGCGCCCGGTGTGTTCTCCCAGCCCCTGCCGTCGGAGAAGTAGCTGAAGCCGGGGTCCTCGTGGGAATCGCCGTCCGGGACCGCTGGCAGCATGCCGGTCTCATAGTTGGAGTCCACGGCGGAGTCACGCCAGACGCCGTCTTCCCCCCAGCCTTCCGGCGCCGGGTAGTTAGCGGAGTTCCCGCCTTTGCCCTGTCCGTCGCTGCCCGTGCCTTGTCCGGCAGCGCCTGGCGCCTCGGCCCCCTGCTCGTCAGCTCCCCGCCCACCAGCGGGCCCGGAAGGCGGCCCGTCAAAGTCGTTGCTACTCACACGTCCTCGCAGTGGCTGTGAGCGAGCCCTTGTGCCCCGACCCTGAAAGGGAATAATGTCGGCGCAGTCCGGGCCCACCCGTGGCTGAAAAGGCGGAGCCTGGTCCCGCCGATCCCACACGTTACCTGTTGACGTGCGCCGCCCCGGCTAACTCAACGCTTTCCACACAGTGACGCTTGTCCGTCAGACCTCCGGACGAGAATCGGGTAAACGTTCAGCTCGGACGTACCCGGCGGCCCCGCCGCACGGGCGGTTCACCAGTACCGAGCACGTACGTAGTGGCGAGATGGTTCCAGCCACAACTTTGGCAGACCTCGACCACATACACCCGGAATTCGCCGTATTCGGCAGCCATCTCCGTCAATTCAGAGGTTTTCTTAACCCTTCCCGCGTACTGTCCGAGTTCGTCTCCGTACACATAGGTGACATGTGTGACGTTTTCCTTACGGCAAATCGGACAGCGTTCCTCGGTGGGCTCACCGTGGTACTTCGCCGCGCGAAGCAGGTACGGGTGCGCGTCGCAGGCATCCGCCATCGTGGTGTTGCCCGCGCGCACTGACGCGAGCGCGGCGCGCCGGGCAAGCGCGTAATCCACAACGGAACGTCGAGCGGCGATGCCTGCCATGCTCCCAGTATCACCCGGGGGGCCGGCGCTGCGTACCCCCAGAAGACCGGTTCCCGCGGGCCGCAGCGCCAGAACCGCGATCGGTCGCAGGCGCCCCGGAACCGGCCAAAAGCGTGCGTCACCGGCGCCAATCTCCACCGGCCGAGAGCCTGCCGCCGACCGTCGAGTGAACAACCGGTTGCCCGCCGGGGAACAGTCATCTATGCTGGTGCGCGTGAGCCGATATATCGAACCGAGATATCGGCATGAGATATCGTCTAGATACATGTAAACCCTACCCACCGGGGGGATGCCGTGGGCCGGAACCGGACTGCCGTCCTAGAGTTCGCCGTCCTTGGGCTGCTGCACCGAACGCCCATGCACGGCTACGAGCTCAGCAAGCAGCTCAACATGCTGCTCGGGACGTTCCGTGCGCTCTCCTACGGCACCCTGTATCCCTGCCTGACCAAGCTCTACGAAGAGGGCCTGATCACGAAGGAAGGGGACGCGACCCCGACCGACAGCCCAAGGCCACCGACCAGGTCACCCGGCCGGTCGAAGATCGTGTACCGGCTGACGGCCGAGGGGAAGGAGCGGTTCCAGGACCTGCTCACCGACTCCGGCCCCGCCGCCTGGGAGGACGACGAGTTCGGCGTCCACTTCGCGTTCTTCGGCCAGACCAGGGCCGACATCAGGCTGCGGATCCTGGAGGGCAGGCGCAGCCGACTCGAAGACCGGATGGAGGGGCTGCGCGCGGCACTGGCGCGCACCCGCGAGCGGGTAGACAGCTACACGCTCGAATTGCAGCGGCACGGGCTCGAAGCCGTGGAGCGCGATGTCCGCTGGCTGAATGAGCTGATCGCCGAGGAACGGCGGTCAGAAGCAAGCGGTGCCGCGGGCGGACCCTACCCGCCGGCGGACCCGACCGACATAAATTCCTGAATAAGATCGCGAAAGCGAGAAGGAGTCATCCTGATGGGTGCTGTGCCTGCAAATAAAGTGCGCGTGGCCATCGTGGGGGTGGGCAACTGCGCGAGTTCGCTCGTCCAGGGCCTCGAGTACTACAAGAACGCAGCGGACGACGCCCGGGTCCCTGGCCTCATGCACGTGCGGTTTGGCGACTACCACGTGTCCGACATCGAAGTGGTCGCCGCCTTTGACGTGGACGCCAAGAAGGTCGGCCTGGACCTCAGCGAAGCGATCTCCGCCAGCGAGAACAACACGATCAAGTTCGCCGACGTGCCGCCGACCGGGGTGATCGTGCAGCGTGGCCACACCTTTGACGGCCTCGGCGAGTACTACCGCGAGATCATCACCGAGTCAGACGACCCGGCCGTGGACGTCGTGGCCGCGCTCAGGGAAGCGAACGTCGACGTGCTCGTCTCGTACCTGCCGGTCGGCTCCGAGCAGGCGGACCGCTTCTACGCCCAGTGCGCCATCGACGCCAAGGTCGGCTTCGTCAACGCGCTGCCCGTTTTCATCGCGTCGGACCCGGTGTGGGCGAAGAAGTTCGAAGAGGCCGGCGTGCCGATCGTCGGCGACGACATCAAGTCCCAGGTCGGTGCGACGATCACCCACCGGGTGCTCGCCAAGCTGTTCGAGGACCGCGGCGTCGAGCTGGAGCGGACCTACCAGCTGAACTTCGGCGGCAACATGGACTTCATGAACATGCTGGAGCGCAAGCGCCTGCAGTCCAAGAAGATCTCCAAGACCCAGGCGGTGACCTCCCAGATCCCGCACGAGATGGCAAAGGCCGACGTGCACATCGGCCCGTCTGACCACGTGCCGTGGCTTGACGACCGCAAGTTCGCCTACGTCCGCCTTGAGGGCAGGTCCTTCGGCGACGTGCCGCTGAGCCTGGAGTACAAGCTCGAGGTCTGGGACTCGCCGAACTCGGCCGGCGTCATCATCGACGCCCTGCGCGCCTGCAAGATCGCCAAGGACCGCGGCATCGGCGGCCCGATCATCTCGGCCAGTTCCTACTTCATGAAGTCGCCCCCCGAGCAGTTCGGCGACGACGTCTGCCACACCCTAGTTGAGAAGTTCATCGCAGGCGAGGTCGACCGCTAAACCCAAAGTCCAAGAAGTTAGTCAGAACGAGTTCGTACGTTGCGCGCCAGGCGACACTGAGCCGCCCTTAGTGGCCGACGACCGTCGTGGCCGGCGCCGGTGACGGAGACGCGGGATACAAAAGGCCCCTCGGAGGGCTCAAAGTATCCCGCGTCCTCCTTTAGTTCACTGATGCGTGTCTGTGGGATAGCTGAACGCCCGATTAAGCTGGGCTTGTGTCCGTGGGCGCTGATGCTGTGACGGAGGAGAGGCGGTCCTCGTTCTGGGCCGACCTGAAGGCTGTCCTAGCCGAGCGTGACTTTCGCAAGCTCTTCGTCGCCCGTCTGGTCTCGCAGACGGGCGACGGCGTTTTCAACGCCGGCTTCGCGGCCTACGCGTTCTTCAGCGCGCAGTCTTTCCCCAACCCGGCGGCGGCGGTCTACGCGTTCACCGTGCTCTACGTCCCGTACTCGCTGATCGGGCCGTTCGCCGGGGTTTTCATCGACCGCTGGTCGAGAAGGCAGATCATTGTCTACGGCGCGCTGATCCGCGCCGCGATGGTCGCCATCGCCGGGTTCGTCGTGCTCAGCGGCCAGACCGGGCTGCCGCTCTACGTGAGCGCCCTGGCCGTGCTCGGCGTGAACCGGTTCTTCCTCAGCGCGGTCTCGGCCGGCACCCCGCTCGTCGTGCGGCCAGACAAGCTGGTCATGGCCAACGCCGTCGCCCCCACCGCGGGCACAATCGTCTCGTTCGTCGGCGGCGTGGTCGGCCTCGGCGTCCACCTGGTCTCCGGCGCCGGCCTGGCGGGAAGCGCCGCGACGCTGTGGTTCGCCGGCGTCTGTTACCTGATGGCCGCCCTCCTCGGCACCCGGCTTGGTAAGAACCTGCTCGGCCCGACCAAGATGACGGGCGCCCGCCAGAGCAGTCCCGGGGGACGGGCAAGCGTGGCGAGCGAACTCAGGGATGTCTTCGGCGGCCTCGTCGATGGCCTGAAGTACCTCAACAAGAAGAGAAAGGCCGCCTACGCACTCGGCGCGGTCGGCGTGCACCGGGCCCTGTACGGCACGCTGCTCGTCCAGGCGCTGCTCCTCTACCGCAACTACTTCTACTCGGGCGGCAACGGGAACAAGGCCCTGGGCAGCGTGACGCTGCTGGTGATCACGTCGGCGCTCGGCTTCGGCCTGGCCGCGATGCTGACACCACCGGGCGTCAAGCGATTCACGAAGGACCAGTGGATCACCATCTGGCTGCTCGTCGGCGGCGCGGTCACGCTCATCCTCGGCCCCACCTTCGACCGGTACACCTACCTGGTCGTCGGCTTCGCCCTGGGCCTGTCCGCCCAGTGCGTGAAGATCTGCGTGGACACGACGGTCCAGCAGACGGTCGACGACGCCTACATGGGCCGGATCTTCTCGCTGTACGACATGCTGTTCAACGTCGCTTTCGTCATCGGCCCGGCGATCGCCATACCGTTCCTCCCGGCAACGGGCAAGTCTTACCCGGTGATCCTCGTCATCGGCGCGTGTTATATCGCCGCGGGCGCGCTATACGCCGCGCTCACAATCACGAAGCCGAAGGGGGAGGCTCAATCCCCTCCCGCTCAGCCCACGCCAGCAGCTCGGCGGTAGCCCGCTCCTGGCCGACCATGCCCTCGGAAAGCCTGAGCTCGAGCAGGTGGTTCCACGCCTTGCCGACCAGCGGCCCCGGCTGGAGCCCGAGGATCCGCATGATCTGCTCGCCGTCGAGCTCCGGCCTGATCTTGTCGAGCTCCTCCTGCTCGCGCAGTACCTCGATCCGCGCCTCAAGCGCGTCGTAGGTGGCCGCCAGGCGGGCGGCCTTCCTCGCGTTCCGCGTGGTGCAGTCGGCCCGGGTCAGCGCGTGCAGCCGGGTAAGCAGAGGGCCGGCGTCCTTCACGTACCGGCGCACCGCCGAGTCGGTCCACTCCCCTTCGCCGTAGCCGTGGAACCGCAGGTGCAGCTTCACGAGCTCGGACACGTCGGCGATGACCTCCTTGGGGAACCGGAGCTCGGTCAGCCGCTTGCGCACCATCTTCGCCCCGACCACCTCGTGGTGGTGAAAGGCCACCTTGCCGCCCGGCATCAGCGACCGGGTGCGCGGCTTGCCGATGTCGTGCAGGATCGCCGCGAGCCGCAGCACGAGGTCCGGCTCAAGGCCGTAGCGCGGCTCCAGGTCGATCGCCTGGCGGAGCACGATCAGCGAGTGCGTGTAGACGTCTTTGTGCCGGTGGTGCTCGTCGACTTCCATCCGCAGCGCGGGGAGCTCGGGCAGCACGACCTCGGCCACCCCGGTGCGCACGAGCAGGTCGAGGCCGACCTCGGGCGCGGCGGTCAGCATGAGCTTGGAGAGCTCGTCGGTGACGCGTTCCACGGAAACGATCGACAGCCGGGCCGCCATCGCGCGCATCGCCGACTGCACGTCATCGGCCACCGTGAAGCCGAGCCGGGCGGCGAACCGCGCCGCCCGCAAAATGCGCAGCGGGTCATCGGAAAAGGAGTCCTCCGGCCGCCCCGGTGTCCTTATCGCCTTCTCCTGCAGCGCCGCGAGCCCGCCAAACGGGTCGACGAGCTCAAGCGACGGCAGCCGGGCCGCCATCGCGTTGATGGTGAAGTCCCGCCGCTCCAGGTCCGCGACAAGCGATGTCCCGTACTTCACCTCAGGCTTGCGCGACGAACGGTCGTACGCCTCGCTCCGGTAGGTCGTGATCTCGAAGATCTCATCACGCTTGCGCAGGCCGATCGTGCCGAACTCGATCCCCACCGTCCACGTCTTGTCCGCCCACCTGCGGGTGATCTCGAGGACCCGCTCGGGCACCGCGTCCGTGGTCAGGTCGAGGTCCTTCGGGCGGCCGCCGAGGAACACGTCCCGCACCGGCCCGCCGACCAGTGCGAGCTCGTGCCCCGCCTCGGTGAAGAGCCTGCCGAGCTCGGCCACGGTGGGCGGAATGCTGGCGCGCAGCAAAGCCGCGGCGGCCTTACGCTGGTCGGCGCTCAAGGTAGCCTTCAATACGACGGAGGTGGATTCTGACACGGGCATTCAGGGTATCTACCCCAACCCTTCGTAGCGAACGGCCATAACATGCAAACCGTGCGCTCCGTACTCCGTGCCCTAGGTGCGTTGACCGTTTTCCTCCTCGCCGCGGTCGGCCCGCTGGCGGCGGCGGTCCCGGCCGCGCGGGCCTCCGTCGGCCAGCAGCCGCTCGCCGTCTCCATCACCGGGATGACGCCGACGACCGCCGGCCCGGACTCCACGGTCACGCTGTCCGGGACGCTCGCCAACCACACCGGGTCGGCTCTCACCGGTATTTCCGTGCAGGCCTCGACGAGCACCCAGGGGTTCCAGTTCCCGGCGCAGATGACGGATTTCTCTAACGGTGTCTCCAACAGCACTTCCCCCCTGCTTGAGCCGGCCGGCCTGCCGTACCAGGTGACCGCCGCCGTCCCCAACGGCCGGACCGTGCGATGGACCGTGTCCTTCCAGGCCCAGGCCTTCTACGATCAGCTCGACCAGTTCGGCGTCTTCCCCGTCCAGGTGCAGGTCGGTGCCGCGGGCAGCGCGGACACGGCGAACGCACGGACCCTGCTGCCGTTCTGGCCCGGTAGCACCGCTGCCGCCCAGCCCAGGGGACTGCAGACGGCATGGGTATGGCCGCTCGTGGACACGCCGCAGCAGGGCGCGTGCCCGGAAACGCTCGCGACGCCCAACCTGGCCGGCGACGTCGCTTCCGGTGGCCGCCTCTCCACCCTGCTTGACACGGGTGCCGCCTGGGCGCGGACCGATCAGCTCACCTGGGACATCGATCCGGCGCTGCTCTCCGATGTGTCCGTGATGACCAAGCAGTACTTCACGCAGGGCAAGGCGACGTGCACTGACCGCTTCTCCCATCAGCCGAGCACGGCGGCCGCGAACTGGCTGTCGAAGCTGCAGACTTCTACCGCGGGCGAACCGGCCTTCCTGACCCCGTATGCCAACGTCGACGTGGCCGCGCTCAGCCGCTCCGGTCTTGACCGCGACATCCAGGCCGCCTACCAGGTGGGCGATAGCGTGGCCGGCCAGATTCTGCCGGATACGTTCGGGAGAAACGGCACTGGTACCGGGGACGGGGCTGTGCTTAAGGCAGCCTGGCCGGCCGACGGCGAGGCCGACCTCGGCGTGCTGACCAGCCTCGCCGACGAAGGCGGCGTCAATACCGTGGTCCTGAGCAGCGACCAGCCGGAATCGCCGACTGAGTCGGGCGGCGAAGACGCGCTCGCCCGGACCGTCAACGGCCAAGGGACCAGCATGTCGGTGCTTTTCGCGAACTCGCGGATCACCAGTCTGCTCGGCACGGCGTCGGCGTCGGCCAGCGAGGCGGGCACGTTCGCCTTCACCCAGGACTTCCTCGCGCAGACCGCGATGATCGCGGCCGAGCTGCCCAACACTGAGCGGTCCCTGGTGATCGCACCGCCGACGGGGTGGGATCCGTCACCGGCAGAGGCCAACGCGGTCCTTTCGATGACCCGCGCGCCATGGCTGCACCCGGTCGGCTTGTCCGCGCTCGCCACCGAGGCGGCGACACTGCCGTCGACCACGCATGTCCCGTCGAAGGAGGCGAGCAGCGCCGAACTGAGCAACACCTACCTTGCTCACCTCGCCTCGGTCCAGGTGAGCCTCTCCCTGTTCGAGAACCTCCTGTACCGGCCGCCCGCCAGCACGCTCGACTCGCTGGACTCGGCGCTCGCGACCGTCGAGTCGTCGGCCTGGCGCGGCCGCGGCGCGCCCGGCGGGTGGCTGGCGATGAGCCAGCTGAACGACTACCTGAATTATTCCGAGGGCAAGGTAGTGATGATCGTCAGCAACAAGATCCTGCTGACGGGGAAGTCGGGCGAGACCCCGGTGTCGGTGCAGAACGGCCTCGACTGGCCGATCCAGGTTCAGGTGGCGGCCAGCACCCCGCCGGGAAGCCAGCTTC
This sequence comes from uncultured Actinomycetota bacterium, assembly GCA_963785645.1. Classification (GTDB taxonomy): domain Bacteria; phylum Actinomycetota; class Actinomycetes; order Streptosporangiales; family Streptosporangiaceae; genus Trebonia. The sequence goes on along the minus strand of CAWAWG010000004.1, from coordinate 526,421 downwards.
AGGTGGGCCCGTCCGCCGCACGCCTGACCGTGCAGGGGCAAGGGAGCAACACCGCCCATATACAAGTGCATTCAGCCTCCATAGGAACCTCCACGGTGCAGCTACAGTTGATGACACAGGACGGGTCGCCGTTGGGGTCCGCAAAGTCTCTCAGCGTTGAGGTGACACAGTTCGGACGGCTGCTGCTCATCATCATCGGCGGCGCGCTCGGTATTCTCGTCCTGACGTCGGCCTACCGGCTGCGCCGCAGGCGGCTCGCCGGCGCCGGGAACGGTGACAGTGCTGACAAAACGGCCGATGCTGGAGGCGCCGGATGACCAGGCCGACGAGGCCACCCGGATCGCCCTATCCCGATGGCGAGGATCCGCCGGAGGCGAGCCAGCCTCGGTTCGTACCGCGCGAGCCGAGTGCACCGGACCTGCCGAGAACACCGAGCCAGCCGGGCGCTCTGTCCCAGGAGCCGCCTACCTTCATGGGGCCGCCGCGTTACGATGTGCCTCCTCCTCCTGGCGTCCTGGACCCGGCATCGCCCGGGTACGACCCGTACCCGCCGCCACCGCCGACCCCGAGGGAACCGGCGACCGGGCCGTCGTTCACGCCGCATCCGCCCAGCGGGAAAGAGCGGACGGGCCCGCGGCACTCGCGGAACAGGGACAGCAAGCCGCGTCCCACGTTTACGCCGCGCGAGGGGTACATCCCCGGCGCTGAGCGGGAGCGGCCCGCCCCGATGCCGACGGCGTTCCTCCCCATGGTGCCCGCGGGCTACCCGCAGCCGTCCTTCCAGCCGTTTGAATACCCGGAGGCGCCGCCTCGGCCGGCGCCGCGTTTCGTTCCGGCGGACCGCGCGGCCGGCGCCGCGCCGCCGGAGGCCCAGGACAGCCGCACCCGCGTCCTTGAGCCGGATGCCGACCTGGTCCCGCCGACCGGGCCGCAGCGGGCCGCGGAAGACACGTCGCCGAACCTCGTCCGGTCGAGCAAGGTCATGGCGCTCGGCACGGTCGCGTCCAGAGGCACCGGGTTCCTGCGCACGCTCGTGCTGGTGATCGCTCTCGGCCAGAGCACGCTGGCCGACGCGTACAACAACTCCAACACGCTGCCGAACACCGTGTACTACCTGATGCTCGGCGGCATCTTCACCTCGGTCGTCGTCCCGATGCTGGTCCGCGCGGCCAAGGAGGACCCGGACCGGGGCGAGGGGTACGCGCAGCGGATCTACTCCCTCGGCGTGGTGTCCCTGCTGCTCATCACCGTGGTGGCCACGCTGCTGGCCGGCCCGATCGTCGACCTGTACGGCAGCAACATCACGAACGCCGGTGAGCACCACGTCATGGTGGAGTTCGCCTACTTCTTCATACCGCAGATCTTCTTCTACGGGATGGACTCGCTGCTCGGCGCGGTGCTCAACGTGCGCGGCCGGTTCGGGCCCAACATGTGGACGCCGGTCATCAATAATGTCGTGGTCATCCTGGTCGCCCTGCTGTACATGGCGACCGACCACAGCATCTCGGCCGATACCGTCTCCAGCTTCGGCGTCAACCTGCTGGGTATCGGCACCACGCTCGGCATCGTGATCCAGTCGCTCTGCCTGTTCCCCATCATGTGGCGCGCCGGGTTCAGCATGCGGCTCACCTTTGATTTCCGTCGCTCGGAGATCTCCGAGATCGGCCGGATGTCGGGCTGGATGTTCGGATACGTGGTGACCCAGTGGCTCGGCAACCTGGTCGCGCAGCGGGTAGCGAACTCGGCCTCGAACTCGGCCGCGCACCTGCACCCGGCCGTCACCGGCGTCGGCTTCTCCGCTTATTCCTATGCCTACCAGCTCTTCCAGCTGCCGTACGCGATCGTCGGCATCTCGGTCATCAGCGCGCTGCTGCCCCGGATGAGCGGCCACGCGACCGACCGGCGGTACTCGCTCGTGCGCGACGACTTCTCCAAGGGCGTCAGGATCGCCTCGGTCATCGTGGTCCCGGCGGCGGTATTCCTCGGCGTGCTCGGCGCGCCGATAGCCGAGCTCCTGTTCGCCCACGGACGCACCACGACGGATGAGGCCCGGTACATCGGCGAGGTGTTCGGCGCGTTCTCCGTCGGGCTCGTCCCGTTCATGTTCACCCAGCTCCAGCTGCGGGTGTTCTACTCGTTCCGGGAGAACAAGACCCCGGCCATCCTCGGCATGGTGATGCTCATCGTCGGCGTGATCGGCTACCTGGTCGCCCTGGAGGTGCTGCCGCCGACCCGGACCGTCATCGGCCTCGCCTTCGCCTACGACCTGGTGACGGTGTCCGGGGCGATCCTGGCCTGGCCGCTGCTGCTGCGCCGGATCGGGTCGCTCGACGGGTGGCGGATCACCAGGTCGCTGGTGCGCATGTTCCTCGCCACGGTGCCTGGCCTGCTATTTGCCCTGGTGATCATGGCGATCGTGGGATCGTTCATGCACCAGGGGCCCCTTTACGGGTTTATCGCCACAGTGGTGGGCGGCAGCGGCGCGCTGGTGCTTTACGCGATCTGTGCGCGGCTGCTCGGCATCGAGGAATTCCGCACCCTGACGCGGTCTGTCCTCGGACGCTTTAGGTAGATCTCGGCAAGGAGTGATCGAGGATGACTAGGTGATGACGTCTTGCCAAACATCTCGCATGCCCAGGATTACACGTGAGATCACGGCGTGTCCGGGTGTGCGACGGCGGCGGTATTCGCATATAACGGTAAGGCGGCCTGTCGGATGCCTTGTGCCAGTCGCCGGATCTCGGCGAGCGTCAGACACTAGCATGGGACGGTGACCGTGGGATTTCCGGGGCTGGAAGGAGGCCGAGAGCCGGCCCCGCTCTTGACGCTAACGTATGAGCACGTACACCTCTGAACCAGGAACACGACTCGCCGGACGATACCGGCTCGTGGACCAGATGGTCGTCGGCAACGGCTGGACCCTGTGGAAGGCCATTGACGAGACGCTCGCGCGCCCCGTCTCCATTTTGACGTTCGCGTCCGGTTTCCCGCGAATCCACCAGGTCGTGACGGCCGCGCGGGCGGCCAGCAGGCTGACCGACCCGCGTATGTCCCAGGTCTTCGATGTCGAAGACGGCGGCGGCCAGGCCTACATCGTCCTCGAGTGGGTGGGCGGCGAGTCACTCACCGAGATCCTTGAAGCAGGCGGACCGCTTGACTTGGCCCGCGCGTGCTCCCTGATCTGCGACGCGGCCCGTGCGGTGGCCGGCGCGCACGCCCTCGGCCAGGCGCATCTGCGGCTGACCCCGGACACGCTGCGCTGGTCCCATGGCAGCGGTATCAAGATCACCGGACTGGGCATCGATGCCGCGCTGGCCGGCGACGGCCTGACTGGTGCCGCCGCCTACGACCCGGCGATCGCGGACACGCTCGCGCTCGCCGCACTGCTCTATGCGGCCCTGACGGGCTACTGGCCGGGCGAGGAGCCGACGCGGCTACCCGCGGCTCCCGTCTCGGACGGCATGGTCTGCACCCCTCGCCAGGTGTCCGCGGACGTCTCGTCCGCCATCGACGGCGTGATCACCCGGGCGCTGCTGCAGCGTCCGAACCGGCACGGACCGGCGATCCAGTCGCCCGCCGAATTCGCCGACGCGCTCGCCGCGGTGGCCCCGCCGGCGCCGCTTCCCGAGCCCGCGCCGCCGGTGCCCCCCGGCTACCAGGGCCGGGGCGGCTACGACGGTTACGGCGGCGGATACCCGCCAGACCCGAATAACCCGGACACCTGGTCCGCTTCCGGGCCAAGCGGGACTGCGCCCTACCAGCAGCAGCCGCAGCCCGCGGCCGGGTACGGGGGAATGCAGTACACCGGCACGCAGTACCCGGCGGGCGGCCGAGGCGGCACCAGCCGCGTGATGGCGACCGCTGTTACCGTGCTCGTGCTCGCCGTCATCGCGGTGCTGGTGTGGGTCGTCGGCTTCCGCAAGTCGGGCCCGCCAGCGGTGACCGGCGGCTCGCAAGCGTCGACCTCAGCGTCCGCCCCGGCGGCCGGGGCGGCGCTCAAGCCGAAGGGAGTCGTCACCTTCAACCCCTACGGCACCCCGCCCGGCAACACCGAGAACCAGGTCAGCGTGCAGGGGGCCATCGACAACAGCCTCTCCACCGCCTGGTCGACCTCTTACTACCTCAACAGCCCCAAACTCGGCGGCCTGAAGCCGGGAACCGGACTGCTCGTCAACATGGGTAAGGAAGTGCGGCTCAGCCAGGTCGAGGTGCTGTTTAGCTCGAGCGGTCTGACCACCGCGTCGGTCTACCTCGGCAACAACCCCACGGATACGAAGGCGACGGCGCTAACCAACTTCACCCTCGTCTCGCCCTCGGTTTCCGTCTCTGGCGACCACAAGTTCCAGATCAATAGCCAGGCCACCGGCCAGTACGTGCTGATCTGGCTCACTAGCCTGCCCCAACTGACAACTCCTCCTGCGGGTGCTTCAGGCGGAGACGCCTACTACGAGGGCCAGATCTACAACGTCGTGGTACGCGGCAGCGACACCTCAGGAACCTCCTGACGGCGGCCGGAGTAAGACCAGGAACGCTAAAAGAAAAGGGTTCTTATGTCGGGCCTGGCTCCCGGCGAGCCATCAGACGCCACGCTGCTCCAGCGGCATGTCCAAGGCGATGCCGATGCGTTCGGCGTGCTGTTCAGCCGGCACAAGAACCGGCTCTGGGCCGTGGCGCTGCGCATCGCCTGTGACCCCGACGACGCCGCCGACGCGCTGCAGGAGGCGATGATCTCGGCTTTCCGCCGGGCCGGCAATTTCCGTGGCGAGTCCGCGGTGACGACCTGGCTGCACCGGATCGTCGTCAACGCATCGCTTGATTTGCTGCGCCGAAGGTCGGCCCAGTCCGTCGGCTGGTCGGGTGACCCGGATGACCTGCCGGGCCCGGAGCCCCGGCAGAAGGCGGACAGCACCGCGAGCACGGACTCCCGGCTCGATGTACAGGCGGCGATGCGAACCCTCCCGCCGACGCAACGGGCGGCGCTCGTCCTCGTGGACATGCTCGGCTATTCGGTCGCCGACGCCGGGATGATCCTTGGTGTCACTGAGGGCACGGTGAAGAGCCGGTGCGCACGGGGCAGGGCGAAGCTGCTCCCCTATCTTTCGCATCTGCGTAGCGATTATCCGGGCGGACGGAACCAGGCAGTCACCGACGGCGTCTCATCTGAACAGGGAGGAGGCGCATGAGCGGTCACTGGCCACCCGAGTGGGAAGAGCCGGAAGACGAATTTCCCGGACAGGCTGAGCAACTCGACCCAGCGGTCGAAGCACAGCTGTCCGAGGTCTCCGCGTACCTGTCCTCCGTTCCCGTTCCCGATCTGCCAGAGGCCTTCGAGACGCGGATCTACGCGGCGCTCGCGGCCGAGGCCGCCACTCGAGAAGTGACCGCCACGCGAGTGGATCACGCGGCCCCCGCGGATGCCTCAAGGACGCTCGGCTCCAAGGGGGTACGAGCGCGCCTGAGACGGCGCCAGGGCGGTGGCGGACCGCGCCGGGACTACCGTTCGCGGTCCACCCTTGTCACCCTCTCACTGGTGGTCTGCGTGGTTTTCGCCGCCCTCGGGTTCGCGCTGTCGCAAGGCAGTTCGCCAACGTACTCAAGTGCGCCGCCGGTCGCGGGAGGCCCGGCCGCAGCGGGAAGCTCGGGACAAGTCAACGCGCCGCTTCCATCGGTCACAGCGGCGTCGGCCGGATCAGGCCACGAGCCGAGAGCGACAACATTGGCGCCGGCGGGGGCGGGGACGGGGACGGGGACGAGTTCGGGGAAGACGTCCGTCTCGTCGTCATCCGCAACGGCACCGGCTCCATCGGCCTCGTCATCATCGGCCTCGGCCGCGGCGTCAGCGTCGGCATCATCGTCATCGGCGTCGGCACCTGCTCCGTCACCGACACCGGCACCGACCCGGTCAGCCCCCGCACCGACAATTCCGGTTCCGAGTCCAACGGCGTCGGTTTCCTTTGTGGTCACCGCGAGCGGGACCAAATACGAGGCGGCAACCCTGGCCGCGCAGGTACAGGCCAGGCTGAACGCCGGGGGCGGGGCCGGCAACAGCCCGACTGCGACGCTGCAGGGTTGCGTTTCCAGCGTGACCGGCGGTCAGTCCCCCCGTCTGGTTGACCTGGCCACCTACCAGGGGTCGGCGGCCTACATCATCGCCACGTCGAGCCAGGCGTGGGTAGTGGGTACCGGCTGCACGGCTTCGGATACGGAACTCGTCACGTCGGTGTCGCTAGCCGACTGAACCGGGAATCTCCGCGCCCTAGTATCGGTTGAGCAGTATCGGCGAACCTCTTCAATCTGACCAGGTCGGTTAGCTGGATCGCCGGGCGGCAGAGATAAAGAGGTTCGTTCGCTAGGAGGCGCGTTCAGTGACCGACGTACGTGACGTCATCATCATTGGTTCTGGCCCGGCTGGTTATACGGCCGCCATCTACTCGGCGCGGGCTAAGCTGCACCCGCTCGTGCTGGCTGGCTCGGTGACCGCCGGCGGTGCGCTGATGCAAACCACCGATGTGGAAAACTTCCCCGGCTTCCCCGATGGCATCAAGGGTCCCGACCTGATGGAGGAGCTGCGCAAGCAGTCCGAGCGGTTCGGCGCGGAGATCCTGTACGACGACGCCATCGCGGTTGATCTCACCGCTTCGCCGAAGGTCGTCAAGACCGAAAGTGAGACATACCTGGCGAAGGCCGTGATCATCGCGACCGGTTCCAAGTACAAGGAGCTCGGTGTTCCCGGCGAGAAGGATCTCGCCGGACACGGCGTCTCGTGGTGTGCCACCTGTGACGGGTTCTTCTTCCGCGAGCATGACATCGCGGTGATCGGCGGCGGCGACTCGGCCCTGGAGGAGGCGCTGTTCCTCACCCGGTTCGGCAAGTCAGTGACGCTCGTGCACAGGCGCGACACGCTGCGCGCGTCGAAGATCATGCAAGAGCGGGCGTTCGCCAACCCGAAGATCAAGTTCCAGTGGGACAGCGACGTTGTCTCCATGGAGGGCGACGGGAAGCTCTCCGGAGTGCGGGTACGGAACGTCCACACCGGCGAGGAGACCGTGCTTCCGGTCGGCGGCGTGTTCATCGCGATCGGCCACCTGCCGCGCAGCGAGCTGTTCGTGGGCCAGCTTTCCACCAACGCCGACGGCTACCTGGATGTCGAGGGCCGGTCGACCCGGACCGCGATCGAGGGCGTATTCGCCTGCGGCGACGTGGTCGACCACGTGTACCGGCAGGCTATCACCGCGGCCGGCAGCGGTTGCTCGGCCGCGATCGACGCGGAGCGCTGGCTGGCGGAGCACGAGCACGCGTAACCATCCAAAGATCTAACAGGGAGAGTGTTCCATGGGTACGACCAAGGCGGTCACCGAGGCGACCTTCGATGCCGAGGTCTTGAAGAGCAGCAAGCCGGTCATCGTGGACTACTGGGCCGAGTGGTGCGGTCCGTGCCGGATGATCGCTCCGGTCCTCGAGGAGATCGCGGCCGAGTACGCCGACAAGATCGACGTCGTCAAGCTGAACGTCGACGACAACCCGGCCATCGCGCAGCGGTACTCGATCCTCGCCATCCCGACGCTGAATGTGTTCCAGAACGGTGAAGTGGTGAAGCAGATCAAGGGCGCTAAGCCTAAGGCTGCGCTGCTGAAGGATCTGGCGGAGTTCATCTGACGTTCTTAGGGGACTTTCTTACAAGTCAAACCCTCAAGATCAAACCCTCAAAGGGTGGTGGCTGGGGCTCGGGAGACTTCTCGCGGCACTCCTTCGGAAGGCCGCGAGGAAGTCCCCCGGGCCCCAGCTTTCTTCTTTCCCAGGGTGTAACCCCTGGCGTCCATGACAGTCGCCTTCGGCGTTAGGGCTGACGCGCAAGCCATCGGGGGAACAGAGTCTTAAGCGCCGCTGACGCTGCTGTGGCGCTTGGTTATTGCCTCGCCTTCGGCGTCGGGCTGACGCTAGGGCCATCGGGGGAACACCGTCTTCTCCCAGGGCTGCCGCTCACATGTCCGGTCCATGGCTGTCGCCTTCGGCGGTGGTCGGGGTGGGTTGGCGTGCGGGTAGTCGAACTCCTGTACTAATGGTGTGGGGGTGTGGTTGACTTTGGGTTATGGAGAATGCGCGGTTTCTGGAGTGTCTGGGTGTGGATTACCGGCGGATTCGGGATGTGGTGCCGGGGGATCTTGGGGGGCGGGTGACTACCTGTCCTGAGTGGACGGTTGCCGATCTGACGTGGCATGTCGGGGAGGTGTATCTGCACAAGGTTGAATGCATGCGGGCCGGGGGGCCGCTGGAGACGGAGTGGCCGCCGACCGGGCTCGCGGACGAGGAGCCGGTGGCGCTGCTTGACCGTGCCTACGCCGAACTCGTCACAGAACTCACCACGCGGAGTCCCTCCGATCCCGGAGGGACCTGGTACGCACCGGATCCGACGGTCGGCTTCTGGTACCGGCGGATGGCCCAGGAAACCGTGATCCACCGGATCGACGCCGAACTCGCTGTCGGCGTTCCAGTGGCTCCGATCCCCGACGACCTAGCAATCGACGGCACCGACGAACTCCTGAAGGTCTTCGTCGCCTACGCCTACAGCAACTGGCCAAAGGCCTTCAGCGAGCCACTCAAAGACTCCCCCGGCCACACCTTCTTGATCAAGACCGACGCCACCCCCGACACCCCAAGCACATCCTGGCTAGTAAAGACCGCCCCCGACCGCCTAACAGTCGAAGGCGGCCCAAGCGAGCAAGCCGACAACCCAGCCACCCCCGACGTCACAATCAGCGGCACCCCCACAGCCATCCTCCGCTGGACCTGGAACCGCGAGCCCCCCAGCAAGACCCCCAGCAAGACCCCCGGTGATGCTGCCTCAGTCCGAGTCGAAGGCAATGTCAAAGCCCTAACAGAGCTCCGTCAATGCGTGGTCAAAGCAACCCAGTAATAGCACGCCCCAAAAGACTCCACGCCCCCATACCACCCAGCTACCCGCACGGCCCCGCGACCCGCACCACTGACTCCGCGCGATGTGAGTCGCGTGGCATGCGGTGAGTCCGCCGCGTCCTTCGGGCCGCGCGATCGGGTTTAATCGTGCGGCCCGACGAGACGCGCCGGACTCACGCAAGCCGGGCGACCCCACGGGTAGGAAGTCACGTCAGGCACCAAAGATGCCACTAGCAAGGTTTTGATTCTGGTTTTGGTTTTGGCTTTTCGGTTCTGCGGCAGCGCCCTCAGAAGAAGCCTAGAGCCGACTACTAACCACCGCAGGAGCATGAGCCGGTCGAAGCACGCGCTCCGGGCTCATAGACCCGAGGAGCCGTTCGAGCGCGACCTCTACGTCTTCCCGCCAGCTGAGGGTTGAGCGAAGTTCCATGCGGAGCCTCGGATGCCGGTGGTGCGGGCGCACCGTCTTGAAGCCGACCGCGAGCAAGTAGTCGACCGGCAGCACGCACGCCGGCGCGGTCCACTGCTTGTCACCGAAGGCTTCGATCGCGCGCACCCCGCGCCGGGTAAGGTCCTTCGCCATTCCCTGAATGAGCATGCGGCCCAAACCTCCACCGGAGAACTCGCTGAGGACCCGGGCCGTCATGAGGAGAACGGCGTCTGCGCTAACCGGACTCGTCGGAAAGGCGACCGACCGGGGCACGTATTGTGGGGGTGCAAAGAGTACATAAGCGGCGGGCACGCCGTCGACGTAGAGAAGCTTTCCGCAACTGCCCCACTCGAGGAGCACAGAGGAGATCCAAGACTCCTTTTCCAATCCCGGGTCCGACGCCTCGGCGCGGGCCTTGCTGATGGGATCGAGTTCCCAGAAAACGCAAGTACGGCAACTCGGCGGAAGGTCACCGAGATTATCCAGCGTGATGTTGACAAGTCGGCGCGACATCCCCTTGTGTTCCCCGATCAGGTCAGCCCGAAGTAACCACTAGTTTGGCATCGTACCCCGCCAACGGCAGGGAATGCTGTGACCCATGATCTAGAAATATTTTCTTTGGAGGACCCGATGACCGGGCCGGCACCACGGAAGAGCTTTGGCAGCGACAACCATGCGGGCACCCATCCCGCGGTCATGCGCGCCATTGTCGAGGCAAACATCGGGGATGCCATCCCCTACGGCGCGGACCCGTGGACCGAGAGAGCAGTCAGCGAGATCCGCCGGCTGGCCGGGGCCCAGGGGGAGGTGTACCTCGTCCTGAACGGCAGCGGCGCCAACGTACTCGGGCTGGCTTTGCTGCTCGGCCGACACGAGGCGGTCATCTGCGCGGAGTCCGCGCACATCAACACCGACGAGTGCGGCGCCACCGAGCGTGTCCTCGGAGCCAAACTCCTCACCGTGCCCGCTCCGGACGGAAAGCTGACCCCGGAGCTTATCGCCACCCGGCTAACCGGACGAGGTGACGAGCACTTCGCGCAGCCCGGTGTCGTCGCCGTCACACAGTCAACGGAGTTCGGCACCTGCTATTCACTCGACGAACTGCGGGCCATCAAGGAGTTCTGCGCGGCGAACGGGCTGCGCGTGTTCCTCGACGGAGCACGCCTCGCCAACGCGGTCGCCTACCTCGGCTGCACGCTGGCCGACTTGGCCGGCCACGCGGATGTGCTCAGCTTCGGCGGAACAAAGAACGGCGCGATGGGCGCCGAGGCCGTCATCGTCATGCGGTCGGCAGACAGTGCCAACGCTCGCTATCTCCGCAAGCAGCAAGGTCAGCTCTCCTCGAAGATGCGCTTTCTCGGCGCACAGTTCAACGCACTCCTCGCCGACGATTTGTGGCTGGCGAACGCCGCTCATGCCAACGCGATGGCCGCGCGGCTGGCCGCCGGACTCACGGAGATCCCCGGCGTCGATGTCTCCTACCCCGTTCAGTCCGACGTCGTGTTCGCACGCTTGAACCCCGGACACATCGCCGAACTGCAGCGCACTTGGACCTTCCATGTATGGGACGAGTCCGCATCCGTGGTTCGCTGGATGACCGCCTTCGATACTCAGGAGAGCGACGTCGACGCCTTTCTGAGCGACATCGCCGCCACCGCCGGCGCGGTCCACGCCTAGCGCCCGGCAATGGTTGAGGCGTCGTGTTTCACGTGAAACACGACGCCTCAACCCGCTGGCAGTATTGACGCTAGCTACTCTGTCGGTTGGCGGTCGGAGGTAGCATCGGGAGACATGGCCTTGACGATTCGCTCTAGGTCGTCGATTGTCGCGAACTCGACGGTGATCTTGCCCTTGCTGCGGCCCATCTCGACCTTCACGCGGGTCTCGAATAGATCTGAGAGGCGGTCGGACAGGTGTCGGAGGGCGGGGGCGACTGGTTTCGCCGCGGCAGGCTTGCGGGCTTGCTTTTCTGGCTTGTCGTCGCGCAGGGAGACGATTTCCTCTACTGAGTGGACAGAGAGGCCCTCGGCTACGATGCGCTGGGCTAGGTGCTCTTGGGCTTGGGGATCAAGGGGGAGGAGGGCGCGAGCGTGGCCCGCCATGATCACGCCGGCCGCTAGCTTACTCTGCACGGACGGGGGGAGGTTCAGCAGGCGGAGCGTGTTGCTGATGTGCGGGCGAGACCGGCCGACCCGCTGAGCGAGCTGCTCGTGGGTGGCGCCGAAGTCATCGAGCAGCTGCTGATAGGCAGCCGCCTCTTCCAGCGGGTTGAGCTGTTGCCGGTGCAGGTTTTCCAGGAGGGCGTCACGGAGCATGTCCGTGTCGGGTGTCTCGCGGACAATCGCCGGGATGTACTCAAGGCCGGCCAGCTGAGACGCTCGCCAGCGCCGCTCCCCCATGACTAGTTCGTAGTTGCCGTCACCGATCTTGCGGACGACAACTGGCTGCAGGAGACCGACCTCGGTGATGGAAGCAGCCAGCTCCTCAAGCGCCTCTTCGTCGAACGACTGGCGAGGCTGGCGCGGATTCGGCGTGATCGCCGCGACCGCGACTTCTTCAAAGTAGGCGCCAGCCACCTGGCGCAGTCCCGTGTCGGGAGTAGTGGCGGAAGGGTTAGCTGGCTGACCCTGGTGGATAATATCCACTCGGTCCTCCGCGCCAGTCATCGTACCTATGCCGGTCGCGGTGCCGGTGCGAGGTGCCTCCGGGATCAGTGCTCCGAGCCCCTTGCCGAGACCTCGCCGTTGCTGCGCCACTGGTTCTCCTGTAGCTACGTGGTGTGCTGAGAGGGCGGTCCGGGTTGGCTCGGGAGCCGTGGCCGCCACTCCAATCTAACGGCAACCAGCCGTAAATTTGACGTATTCACACGGCCTGGTTTCACGTGAAACATGCGGAGACCCGCACCTGACCGACCACCCGGGTCACTGCGAGCGGATAAGAAGAAGCGGGGGGCGATCATTTCCTCGCCCCCCGCAACACATAGCCGTGCGCTCTTTGGTTTAGAAGACAGACGAGTTAAGCAGTAACAGCTCGGTAGGCGAGTTCGCGGGCGGCTTCCGCATAGGCGACAGCGCCGGATGAGGCTGGGTCGTACGTGATAACGGACTGGCCGTAAGAAGGGGCCTCAGAGACGCGGACCGAGCGGGGGATGATTGTCGAAAGCACGACGTCGCCAAAGTGCGAGCGCACGTCCTCGGCGACCTGGGTTGCGAGCCGGGTCCGCCCGTCGTACATCGTGAGCAAGATGGTGGAGATCTTGAGCTTTTCGTTCAGGTGCCCGCGCACAAGCTCGACCGTCCGCAGCAGTTGCTCAAGTCCCTCAAGCGCGTAGTACTCGCACTGAATCGGGATCAGTACTTCCTCGCCCGCCACGAGTGCGTTAACCGTCAGCAGGCCGAGCGAGGGCGGGCAATCGATCAGAACGTAATCGAAACTCCCCTTATCGAGTTGGTCGATCGAACGCGACAGCCGCTGTTCGCGCGCCACCATCGGAACCAGTTCGATCTCGGCACCGGCGAGGTCGATTGTGGCCGGCGCGCAGTAGAGCCCGGGCATGCCCTCGACCTCGGTGACGATCTCCGTCATGGGGCGCCCTTCAACGAGAGCGTCGTATACGGAGTTCACCCCGACATGGTGATCGACGTCTAGCGCGGTCGAGGCATTGCCCTGCGGATCCAGGTCAACCACGAGGACCCGGTTACCGTGCTGCGAGAGGCTGGCCGCCAGATTGACCGCACTGGTCGTCTTGCCAACCCCGCCCTTCTGGTTGGCGATCGTCATTATTCGGCACCGCTTCGGACGCGGCCAAGACTCCTTGACCGCGCCGCGTACGCCCACTGCCGCCTCGGCGGCCTTTGCGATGGGCGTGTCCCCTGAAGTCATCGGTACGTCCGGAACTACTACTGGCGCCTCCGGCCCGGTAGGTTGCGGCGACATTCGCTCTCCTCTACTCGGTGTTCCACGTGAAACCGCCGCCGCCAGCGCGCTTCGTACCCGGACAGACCCGGGAAGGGGTGGGTCATCCGGTTGACCATTCACCAGCGTACCTTTCGAGACCTGCTCGGGAGATTGAGAATAAAGCCGCAGCCGATTCCCGGGCCACCCGAGCCCGGTCACGCCTGGGATTACGACTGTCCCCCCGCTAGGCCACCCCACGCCGGCTCCGCTGAGCACCCGTTCGCTCCTCTCGGCCGTGTCCACCCATGACGACACGGACAACCGTGGTCGCTGTTACGACCCTATCGTGACGGGCTTGCAGAACTTCCGAACTCTGCACGCCAAGTCGTGAAAGAACGGGCCCTGCAGCCGCGATCTCTTCTTCTGCAGACTGTCCTTTGATCGCTAGCAACTCTCCGCCTGGGCGCAGCAGCCGCGCGGCCCAGCCGACCAGCCGGTCGAGCGGTGCGACGGCACGGGCGGTGGCGACGTCTGCCTCGATATGCACGGCCGCCTTCTCTTCCGCCCGAGCCCGCACCACGCTGGCATTCGACAGCCCGAGCTCCGCGACGCACTCCTCAAGGAAGACCGACCGGCGCAGCAGCGGCTCAAGCAGGATGACCTGAAGCGACGGGCGCAGCAGCGCGAGTACGACACCGGGCAACCCGGCTCCAGAGCCGATGTCGACCAGCGTGCCGCGCTCTGGCAGCAGTTCCGACACCACCGCGCAGTTGAGCAGGTGCCGATCCCATAGCCGCTCGGTCTCACGCGGGCCAATCAGGCCACGGGTAACACCATCCGTGGCAAGCAGGTCCGCGTACCGGCTTGCCTGGCCAAGCGCGTCACCGAAAACATCCGCGGCCTCTGAGGGGATAGGGGATCCGGGGGTTGTCACACCGGGAAGACCACCACGCGCCGGTTCGGCTCCTCGCCCTCCGACTCGCTACGCAGCCCGGCGAGCGCTACCGCATCATGGATGATCTTCCGCTCAAACGGGGACATGGCCCGCAACTTCTTCGGCTCACCGGTCCGCGTCACCTCCGCCGCGACAGAGCGGCCAAGCTCGGCCAGTTCGGTCCGGCGCTGCGCGCGGAAGCCCCCGACGTCCAGCATCAGCCTGGCGCGGGTTCCCGTCTTCCGGTGCACCGCGAGCCGGGTCAGCTCCTGAAGCGCCTCGAGCACCTCGCCGTCATCGCCGACCAGTTCGTCGAGCGTGGCACCGACGACAGAGACGACCGCCCTGTCGCCTTCCACGTCCATGTCAATGTCGCCGTCAAGATCCGCGATGTCGAGGAGACCCTCGATGTAGTCCGCGGCAATCTCGCCCTCCTCTTCGAGAGAGCTCAGATCGTCTTCGCCGCCGTCTTCATCCTCGTCATCCTCGTCGGCGTCATCTTCTTCGTCGTCGTCGTCATCTTCGTCGACCACCTCGACGACGTCGTCCAGGTCCTCACCAGCGTCTTCGAGGTCGTCGAGGTCCTCACCGTCGACCACGCTGCTCAGTTCCTGCTCCTGGCCTACCATCGTGCCGAACCCCTCACCGGGACCATCCCCCACAGCCGCTCACCTCTTGCCCGTGTTGCCGCGCTTACTGCGTGTCTGCCGGACCGGCTGCTGCCGGACGACCTTGGTCTGCGGAGCGTCAGGAACATCCTCTGGCTCCTCCTTCTTGCCGAACCGCCGCAGCAGCCCGGAGCCATTTGCCATCGCGCCGTTGGCTGCCGCCGCCCCGTTCGCGCTTTCCTTGGCGACAGGCGCCTTCGCGGCCGCCGAGGCGGATGTACCGTTCCTGCTCGCCGGCTTGGCGGGGCTCGCCGCCGACCTAGTTCCCGTCTTCGCCGCGGCACCCGTCCTGGCGGCACCAGGCCTGGCGGCGGCATCCCGTCTTAGCGGCAGCACCAGAGGTGTTCTTCGTGGCAGCTGAGTTCGCTGACGCCGCCTGCGTCGCAGACGCACCTACCGTAGCGCTCCCCACCACCGGAAGATTGCGGAACAGGAAGTACTGCTGCCCCAGCGTCCAGATGTTCGTGGTGACCCAGTAGATGACGAGGCCGAACGCCCAGTACAGCCCGGTCAGCGCGAAGAACGGCGCGATATACATCATGTTCTTCGACATGGCCTGAGCCGCGGCCGCACCCGGCTGATCGGGGTCCGGCTGCGACGGGTTCATCATGCCGCGCTTCTGGCTCTGCCTCATGGTGAGGAACGTGGTGCCGGCGCTGATCAAGACGAACACCACGATGAGCCACCGAGAGGTGGTCGTCTCGCCCGCGGCCGGGCGCAGGAACTGGTCGTAGAGGGAAATACCGAAGATCTTCGCGTTGCGCGCGCTCGTCACGACGGGGACGGTCAGGCCGTAAGACGGGGTATGCCCCGGCGTCCAGTCGGCGATCGCCTTGAGCACGTTGAACAGCGCCCAGAAGACCGGCAGCTGCGCAACCAGCGGGAGACAGCCGCCCAGCGGGTTGATGCCGTTCTCCTTGTAGAACTTCATCGTCTCTTCATTGAGCCGCTGCTTGTCGTTCTTGTACTTCTTGCGTAGCTCCGCGAGCTGCGGCATGTGCGACTGCATCTTCTGCATGGAGTTCCGCTGCTTGATGAACAGCGGCACCATGATCAAACGCATCAGCACCACAAGGATGACGATGGACAGGCCCCAGGTCGCGCCGCTCGACGGACCGAAAAAGTGCGAGAGCCCCGCATGGATCTGCATCATCACCCATGCGACCGCTTCGAATAGCGGATTGAGGATGCTCACAGGGCAACTCCTTGGGGCCGGGGAGGCACGGGATCGTATCCACCAGGATTGAAGGGATGGCAGCGGGCCAGCCTACGCACGGCCAGCCATAGTCCGCGTACCGCCCCATGCGTACGAAGTGCGCCAAGGGCGTATTCGCTGCAGGACGGATAGAACCGGCAGGACGGCGGGAGGAGGGGACTGATGAAGCGGCGGTAGCCAATCACGGCAACGATGAGTAGCCGTGCCGCCAACGTCGGCACGGCTTTGTCTGCCGAGCTCATCTCCGATGCGCTCATCGCTGACGCGCCCCAACCTGCCGCCGCAGCAGTCGTTCAAGAACCAGGTCAAGATCAGCGGCTAGATCCGCCTGGCTTGCGCCAGCGGCAGCCGGATGTGTACGCAACACGAGCAAGCAACCCTCGGGAAGCGAGGCAAGCCGCCCACGCATCAAATCCCGGAGCCGTCGCTTTACCCGGTTGCGAACCACCGCCGAGCCAACCGCACGGCTGACTACAAAGCCTACCTTCGGCGCGGCGCACTCGGGTACCTGACCGGCGGCTAGCAGTAGGTGCCCGGACAGCATTGCACCACCGACCCGCCGACCAGAGCGCATCGTGCGCTTGAACTCCTCGGCGCTCCTCATCCGGGATTCCTGCGGCAGCACGACCCCTCCAGCAAAAGCCGGTGTGGCTGACGGCGCGACCCAACCGGTGAGGGCCTAACCGGTGAGGGCCTAGTCGCCCTGACAACCAAGCCAGTCCGGCCGTCCAAGCGAAACTCAGTCCATCACCCGCCTATAGTCCATCCACCCCCCTTTGCGGCGAAGCCGCATCGGGGGGTCCGAATGCTCTAATTTTGCGCTTCATCAAGGAAGTTACTCCCAGGTAACGGGCAAAATTAGAGCATTCGGCCGGGGGGTCGCCCCCCCGGGTAGATACTGCGGACTACGGCGAAGGCGGCCGAAGGCCGACGAGCATGGCTAGCCGTCTCCGGACGAGCTTTAGGCGGAGAGCTGTTCGCGGCCCTTGCGACGGCGCGCGGCCAAGACGGCGCGACCGGCCCGGGTACGCATCCGCTCGCGGAAGCCGTGGACCTTCGCCCGCCGACGGTTGTTCGGCTGGAACGTACGCTTGCTCACTGGGAACTCCAGGTCGTTCGGGAAACTGTCCTCAATCAAAAGGCAGACATGTCATGCACTGTGATGCGTGCACTGTGTAGCTCAAGACACACGGTGCGCTTGAGATAAGGGCGCCCCGGACATAGCCCAGCCTGTTAACGGTACGGGTGATCTGGGCACAGGTCAAACCAGGCCGCTCCGCGGCTGAAACAGCAGGATTTCCACAACGTACCCACCGCCGACGATTAGGCTGTGGAAAATCAAGGTCCGCAGGACGCCTACGGGGGCTAGCTGCCGCCACGGAATGGGGAAACCGCACTGCAGCCACGTACACACCTTGTGGATGAACCTGTGGACAACGAGTTGCGGTTAGTGATCGACGCCGTCGACCCGACTAGCACGACTGCGAGGCGAGGGGAGCCATCGATGAGCGACGTTGATCTGGCGGAGGTGTGGACAAGGTCCCTCGACGGACTGGCCGGGATGGGTCTTCCGGCCAGCCAGCTCGCTTGGCTTCGGCTCACCAGGCCGCTCGGCCTGGTGGAGAATACGGCGCTGATCGCCACCCCCAACCCGTTCGTGAAGGAGTACCTGGAGACCAAGCTCCGCCCCCTGGTCATCCACGCACTCTCGAAGGAGCTCGGCCGCCCGATCCAGATCGCCGTGACCGTCGATCCGAGCCCGGTAGCCCCGCCCGAGCAGCCCCCGGGACCGCCGAGCTCCCCGCTGTCGGTGATGGACCCGGGATCACCGGACGATCCCGGGCCTCGTCCGGTGCAGCAGCCCGAGCTGGGCTCGCTGGGGACGCCCCCAGCTCAGCAGCAATATCCCCCCCAGCAGCAATATCCACAGTCGCAGCCACAGCGCTACTCGTACCAGGAACCCGCATATCCGTACCAGCCTTACCGCAGTTCCCCCGGGTATCAGGAGATGCCTCCCGGGCAGCACCACCCACTAGCACCTCAGCATTCACTGCCCTCCCAGCATCCCCTGGGGGGCCAACGGCCGGTAACGCAGTCACCGGCCGGCCAGCCGGAACAACTGGACCTTGATCAGTACCAGCCACAGGGACAGCGGGAGCAGCCAGGACAGCCCGGGCACCAGCAGGACCAGCCGCCTCGCCCGGCCTCCGCCAGGCTTAACGCGAAGTACACGTTCGAGACCTTCGTCATCGGGAGCAGCAACCGCTTCGCGCACGCCGCCGCGGTCGCTGTCGCCGAGGCCCCGGCCAAGGCCTACAACCCGCTGTTCATTTACGGCGACTCCGGGCTGGGCAAGACGCACCTGCTGCATGCCATCGGCCACTACGCCCAGACGCTCTACAACGGCCTGAAGGTCAGGTACGTGAGCTCGGAGGAGTTCACCAACGAGTTCATCAACATGATCCGCGACGGCAAGCAGGACGGCTTCCGCAGGCGCTACCGGGACGTCGACGTCCTCCTTGTCGACGACATCCAGTTCCTGGAAAACAAGGAAGGAACGCAGGAGGAGTTTTTCCACACCTTCAACACCCTGCACAACGCGAGCAAGCAGATCGTCATCTCCAGCGACCGCGCACCGAAGCGCCTGGTCACCCTGGAAGACCGGCTTCGCAGCCGGTTCGAGTGGGGCCTGCTCACCGATGTCCAGCCGCCGGAGCTGGAGACCCGGATCGCCATTCTCAGGAAGAAGGCCATCCAGGAGGGCTTGAACGCCCCGCCCGACGTGCTTGAGTACATCGCCAGCCGGATCTCTACCAACATCAGGGAGCTTGAAGGCGCGCTGATCAGGGTCACCGCCTTCGCCAGTCTCAACCGCCAGAGCGTCGACATCAGCCTCGCGGAGATCGTGCTCAAGGATCTGATACCGGAAAGCCAGGGGAGCGGCAGCCCGCAGATCACCGCGGCGACCATCATGGGCCAGACCGCCGCGTACTTCGGTCTGTCCATCGAGGACCTGTGCGGCACCAGCAGGTCCCGCGTCCTGGTAACCGCCCGCCATATCGCCATGTACCTGTGCCGTGAGCTCACCGACCTGTCACTGCCGAAGATCGGGCAGCAGTTCGGCGGCCGTGACCACACCACCGTCATCAACGCGGACCGCAAGATCCGCGGGCTGATGGCCGAGCGGCGCTCGATCTACACGCAGGTCACCGAACTCACTAACCGCATCAAGCAGCAAGCTCGCGCGAACTAGCGCGAGAACGAGGAAAAAGTAAGCGGAAAAACGCGGACATAGGGGCGGCGCTAATGGTCCATTACCCGCAATTCGTTGCCAAGATCAATTCACAGGTTGTCCACAAGAGTTATCCAGAACCTGTGGACGACTCATGTGGACAAACCGGTGGACAACTAGTGGAAAACCAGGGGATGACCGGTGGACAACCTGGGAAAACTCTGGGGGCGTCCACACCCACCCGCTATCTGTCCACATTCTGTACACAAGCCCTGTGTAAAAAAAATGGGCCGCGAACTGGGAAAACACCGTTTTCCACAGAATCCACAGCCCCTATTACTACTACGTTCTTATAACTAGATGAATCCCAAGAACAAGTAGGCTCGCGCCTAGGCTGTGGAGAGCAGCCCGGCGAGGAGTGACTTACCCCGTCGCGGGTAACCCGCAAACATCACCGGCAGGAGGCATCCCGTGAAGCTCCAAGTTGAGCGTGACCCACTCGCAGAGGCTGTCGCATGGACGGCCCGCGCGCTCCCGGCGCGTCCGACGGCCCCCGTGCTGGCCGGCATGCGCCTTCAGGCGGGCAACGAACTGACCCTGTCCACCTTCGACTACGAGGTCTCCGCCCAGTCGACGATCGCGGTGCAGGCCGACGAGCCCGGCAGCGTGCTTGTCTCGGGCAAGCTGCTCTCTGAAATCGTGCGGTCCCTGCCCGCGAGGCCAGTCGATCTCACCACCGACGGCACCCGGACAACCGTCAAGTGCGGCAGTGCGACATTCACCCTGATGCTGCTGCCGCTTGAGGAGTACCCGACACTGCCCGACATGCCGGCGACCACGGGGACCGTGGGCGCTGACGCGTTCGCCTCGGCGATCCACCAGGTTGCCATCGCGGCGGGCAAGGACGACACGCTGCCCGCGCTGACCGGTATCCGCATGGAGATCAACGAAGACACGCTGACCATGGTCGCCACCGACCGGTACCGGCTGGCAGTGCGTGAGCTCCGCTGGACCCCCGTCGCGCCCGGCCTCAACACCGCCGTGCTCGTCCCGGCCCGGGTTCTCGGTGACACCGCACGGCAGATGACCGGCGGCGCCGAGGTCTCGGTGGCGCTCGCCACCACCGAGGGCGGCAACGACGGCATCATCGGGTTCGAGGGCAGCGGGAGGAAGACCACGACCCGGTTGCTTTCCGGCGAGTACCCCCGCTACCAGACGCTGCTGCCGAGCGAATTCTCCGCGGTTGCCGAGCTGCCCGCCGCGCCGTTCGCGGACGCGGTCAAGCGCGTCGCGCTCGTGGCCGAGCGGAACACCCCTGTCCGGCTCACGTTCTCGGCGGGCGAGGTCCTGCTTGAGGCGGGCACCGGCGACGAGGCCCAGGCGAGCGAGGCGATCGGTGCCAGCTTCGATGGCGAGACGATGCAGATCGCGTTCAACCCGACCTACCTGCTCGACGGCATCAACGCCGTGGACTCAGACACCGTCCGCGTCTCGTTCACCACGGCGACCAGGCCTGCCGTGATCACCGGCAAGGGCAGCGAGGAACAGCCCGACTACCGCTACGTCCTCATGCCCATCCGCTCGGCCGGTTAGCAGCTAACCTCGATGGTGTGCACCTGACTCGACTGGCGTTGACCGACTTCCGGTCTTACACGGATGTCGACGTCTCGCTTCAGGCCGGTGTCACGATCTTCAGCGGCCCGAACGGAGAGGGCAAGACCAACCTGGTCGAGGCCGTTGGCTACGCGGCGACGCTGGCTAGCCACCGGGCCGCTCAGGACGCACCGCTGATCCGCAAGGGCGCCGACCAGGCGATCATCAGGGCGGCGATTTCCACAAGCGCGAATGACGCGCTTGTGGAAATCGAGCTGAACGTGGGCCGCGCCAACCGGGTCAGGCTCAACCGGACCCCGCTCACCAAACCGCGCGATGTCCTTGGCGTCCTCCGCACTGTGCTGTTCGCGCCGGAAGACCTCGCCCTGGTCAAGGGTGACCCGGGTGAGCGCAGACGTTTCCTCGACGACCTGCTGGTCGCGATGGCTCCTAGGTACGCGGGGGTCCGGGCCGACTATGACCGGGTGCTCAAGCAGCGCACGGCCCTGTTGAAATCGGCCGGCCCGAAGGGCGGACCCAAGGGCACCAGGCAGTCCCGCGAAGCCGTCATGGCCACACTCGATGTCTGGGACTCCCATCTGGCCAGAACCGGCGCGGAACTGCTCGTCGCCCGCGAGCACCTAGTCACCGTGCTCCGTCCACATGTGGAAAACTCTTACGCCGCGGTCGCTGGCGGCGGCCACAGCCCGGCGGCACTTGAGTACAGGCGCTCGTTCGAGTGCCAGGTACCTGACGGGACAAGCACGACCCACGGGGAGCGGGTGCGCGCCGCGGAGAACGCACTCAGAGAGGCTCTGCTCGAAGTCCGCGGGAGCGAACTCGATCGCGGCGTCTGCCTCGCTGGCCCGCACCGCGACGAGCTTGAGCTCAGCGTCCGCGGGCTCCCCGCCCGCGGCTACGCCAGTCACGGCGAGTCCTGGTCCCTCGCCCTCGCCCTCCGCCTCGCCAGCTTCGACCTGCTCCGCACCGGCCGCGAGGACCCGGTGCTCATCCTCGACGACGTGTTCGCCGAGCTCGACGCGGGCCGCCGGGACCGCCTGGCCGTCCTGGTCGCAGAAGCCGAGCAGGTCCTGATCACCGCCGCCGTCCCGGAAGATATCCCCAGCCTCCTCACCGGCGCCCACTTCAAGGTCTCGGCGGGCACCTTGACCGAGGTACCCGGCACCGCAAGCGAGGGGGATGAAAGCGGACCAACGCCCCTGGGACGCCCCACCTACCCTGGAGAACCCACGGAGAAAGCGGACCAAGGACGGCAACCAACCGAATACGTACTCGGCGCCGCAGGTGCCGTCCCGGGGCGAAGCCCCGGCGAGGGGGCAATGGGGGAGGGACTCCCCCATACGCGGGGGGGTCATCGGGGGGGTCGTCCCCCCGGAGGAAACAATGCGCCCTGACCCAGAGCGCGCCCGGCTGGCCGCCGAGGCCCTCGCACGGGCCCGAGCCGACGCGTGGGCCAGGGGAGAGCGCCCGGGAACCCCCCGGCGCCAGCAGAATCAAGCCCCGGATTCCGAACGAGGGGGACTGACTCCGCCAGCCCCACTGTCCCCGTCATCGTCGGCCCAGTCGTGGTCGGCCAGGCCAAGACGCGACGATCCACAGCCCTTGACCGCCGCCGTCGGCGGTCTCCTGTCGGCCCGCGGCTGGCGCGAGAAGGCCGCGGTCGGCGCCGTCTTCGGCCACTGGCCGGACATAGTCGGCCCCCAGTTGGCCCTGCACACCAAGCCGGAGTCCTTCGATTCCGGCGAGCTAACCGTCTCGGCCGACTCCCCCGCCTGGGCCACCCAGGTCCGCCTGATGGCCCCGCAACTCCTGAAGCGCCTCGCGGAGGAGCTTGGCCACGGCACCGTCCGCCACATCCGCGTAAACGGCCCGTCAGGCCCGCCAAGGCGCCCGGGCCGACTCCGGGTGCGCTAACTCAAGCTCCGGCCGGTGGAACGGAATCGGTCGCCCACCCGGTTTACCGGGCCCCGCACGTTATCCACAGCCGTGTCCCCAATACTCCACACGACCGTCGTCGCCTGTGGAAAACTATCTAGCGCCACCGGCGGAAACCGGCTCTTCCACGACGAAACAGCTAATTTTCGGGAAGAGATTCGCCCACTTGAGCGTTCCAACCTGTGGATAGATTTTGCTTCAGCCGTGAGACGACCGCCCATCCGAGTGGACCGCCACGCGGAGGCAAGCTAGGTGCCGGCCGGCCAGCGGAGCCGCCCCGAGCGCCCCTTTGCGGCAGCACCAGGAAGTGTCACAACTGAGCGAACCTGAACAACCAGAGCCGTGGAATGTGCGCTCAGCAAGTCACCTCGATGACCGGTCATGCCAGGCCAGCCAAGACGGAGCGGGACGCGCCCGCATCCTCTACTCCCCGCGAGGCCAGGGCTGGCCAAGGCAGGACACGTACCGTCAAGGCGGACCCGAGTGTCGGTAACCACGGCTAAAATAAAAGGTAGTCACGTGGATAAGACTGCCGGTGGCGAGGGCCGCGTGTGGCCGCGCGCCCACGGCACTGACGGCTCGGTCATACGTCTGGTGACCCTGGGCCGAGGCGCTGGCAGCAGCACGATGGATGGAGCTATTTTGCCGAACGACGATTACGACGCGCGGTCCATCACGGTACTCGAGGGTCTTGAGGCCGTCCGTAAGCGTCCCGGCATGTACATCGGTTCGACCGGCGAACGCGGACTGCACCACCTTGTGTACGAGGTTGTGGACAACTCGGTGGACGAGGCGCTGGCGGGCCACGCCACCGAGATTCGGGTAACCCTGCTCGCCGACGGCGGTGTCCGGGTCGAGGACGACGGCCGCGGCATCCCGGTGGACGAGCACCCGGTGGAGAAGCGATCGGCGCTTGAGGTCATCATGACCACCCTGCACGCCGGCGGCAAGTTCGACGGTAAGTCGTACGCCGTCTCCGGCGGTCTGCACGGCGTCGGCATCTCCGTGGTGAATGCGCTGTCCACGATGGTCGACATCGAGGTCCGCAAGGACGGCTACCTGTGGACGCAGACCTACGGGGAAGGCGCGCCGCTTGGGCCGGTGCAGCGGGGCGAGCCGACGACCGAGACCGGGACGACGACCACGTTCTGGCCGGACGACACCATCTTCGAGACGACTGAATGGTCCTTCGAGACGCTCTCCCGGCGGTTGCAGGAGACGGCGTTCCTCAACCGCGGGCTGCGTATCTCGCTGACGGATGAGCGGCCCGCCAAGGTCGTCGCGGAGGACGCCGAGGACGACGCACTGACGCCGTCCGCGAGCGCGGCCGTTGCCAAGGCCCGCACGGTGGTTTACGAGTACCCGGGCGGCATCGCCGACTTCGTGCGGTATCTGAACGCCTCCAAGGAGCCGGTGCACGCGCAGGTCATCGAGTTCAGTGACGAGGACACCGAGGTGCGGATGTCGCTCGAGGTCGCGATGCAGTGGAACGGCTCGTACAACGAGTCCGTGCACACCTTCGCGAACGTCATCAACACCGCTGAGGGCGGCACCCACGAGGAGGGATTCCGCGCCGCGCTGACCACGGTCGTCAACAAGTACGCGCGGGACACCAAGTTCCTCAAGGAGAAGGACCAGAACCTCACCGGCGAGGACATCCGCGAAGGCCTGACCGCGATCGTCTCCATCAAGCTGGCCGAGCCGCAGTTCGAGGGCCAGACCAAGACCAAGCTCGGCAACACCGAGGCGAAGTCGTTCGTCCAGAAGGTGACCAACGACCGCCTGCGCGACTGGTTCGACCGGAACCCGGGTGAGGCCAAGGGCATCATCGACAAGGCGCAGCAGGCAGCCAGGGCCCGGATCGCGGCGCGCCAGGCGCGCGACCTGACCAGGCGCAAGTCGGCGATGGAGACCAACGGGCTGCCCGGCAAGCTGGCCGACTGCCAGTCGACCGATCCGTCGAAGTCCGAGATCTACGTGGTCGAGGGCGACTCCGCCGGCGGCTCCGCCAAGGGCGGACGGGACCCGCAGTTCCAGGCGATCCTGCCGATCCGCGGCAAGATCATCAATGTCGAGAAGTCGCGCATCGACCGGGTGCTCAAGAACACCGAGGTCCAGTCGATGATCACGGCACTCGGTGCGGGCATCCACGACGAGTTCGACATCACCAAGCTCCGCTACCACAAGATCATCCTGATGGCGGACGCCGACGTGGACGGCCAGCACATCAGGACCCTGCTGCTGACGCTGCTCTTCCGGTTCATGAAGCCGCTCGTCGACGCCGGACACGTTTACATCGCGCAGCCGCCGCTATACAAGATCAAGTGGAGTGAGCGCGGAATCGAGGCCGAGTACGCGTACTCCGACCTCGAGCGGGACCGGGTCATCGAGGCGGGCATGGCGGCCGGGCGCCGCGACCCGCGGCCGCGCGACTCCGTGCAGCGGTTCAAGGGCCTCGGCGAGATGGATGCCGAGGAGCTCTGGGAGACCACGATGAACCCGGCTCGCCGGGTCCTGCTTCAGGTGACCCTGGACGACGCGGCGCAGGCCGACGAGCTCTTCAGCGTGCTGATGGGCGAGGACGTCGAGTCCCGCCGCTCCTTCATCACGCGGAACGCCAAGGACGTGCGGTTCCTGGACATCTAACCGATTCCCGCGAACCCGCCCGAGCGAGTAGCCGAACGATTCACGTGAAACATGGATCCGTTCGGTACGAGTCGACTTGTTTTTGATCTTCTTTGAACGAGAGGTTGCGAAGTGACCGAAGTGATGGGGCCGCCCGACGGGGGGCAGCACGACCGGACCGAGCCGGTCGACATCCAGGTCGAGATGCAGC
This sequence comes from uncultured Actinomycetota bacterium, assembly GCA_963785645.1. Taxonomy (GTDB): domain Bacteria; phylum Actinomycetota; class Actinomycetes; order Streptosporangiales; family Streptosporangiaceae; genus Trebonia. The sequence continues at coordinate 500,746 of CAWAWG010000004.1, read as the reverse complement.
GCAGCTACATCGACTACGCGATGTCGGTGATCGTCGGGCGCGCGCTGCCTGACGTGCGCGACGGGCTCAAGCCGGTGCACACGCGCATCCTCTACGGGATGTACGACCAGGGCTTCCGGCCCGATCGCGGGTTCTTCAAGTGCTCGCGCGTCGTCGGCGAGGTCATGGGCAACTACCACCCGCACGGCGACAGCGCGATCTACGACGCTCTCGTGCGGATGGCCCAGCCGTGGTCGATGCGGATGCCGCTGGTCTCCGGGCAGGGGAACTTCGGCTCGCCCGGCAACGACCCGCCCGCCGCCATGCGGTACACCGAGTGCCGTCTTGCCCCGCTGGCGATGGAGATGCTGCGGGACATCAACGAGGACACCGTCGACTTCCGGCCGAACTACGACGGGCGTTCGCAAGAGCCCGTAGTGCTGCCCGCGCGGTTCCCCAACCTGCTGGTAAACGGCTCCGAAGGTATCGCGGTCGGGATGGCCACCAAGATCCCGCCGCACAACCTGCGGGAAGTCGCCGGAGGCGTCCAGTGGTATCTGGACAACTACGAGCGCTTCGAGCACACGGCGGCGGAGACGCGGACCGAGAACGAGGACGGGGTCCCGCAGCGGGCACCGTACGAGGACCTGCTTGACGGGCTGATTGAGCGCATTCCCGGCCCGGACTTCCCGACCAAGGGCGTGATCGTCGGGCGGCGCGGCATCCGCGAGGCCTACCGGACCGGGCGCGGGTCGATAACCATGCGCGCCGTCGTGGAACACGAGGAGATCCACGGTCGGCAGTGCCTGGTTGTGAAGGAACTCCCGTTCCAGGTCAACCCGGACAACCTGGCGTCGAAGATCGCTGAACTGGTCAGGGACGGGCGTCTGTCCGGTATCGCTGACGTGCGCGACGAGACCAGCGGCCGGACCGGGCAGCGGCTGGTGATCGTGCTCAAGCGCGACGCGATTGCCAAGGTCGTACTGAACAACCTGTACAAGCACACGCAGCTGCAGGACACCTTCGGCGTGATCATGCTGGCGCTCGTCGACGGGGTGCCGCGCACCCTGCGCCTGGACCAGATGATCAGGTACTGGGTCGCGCACCAGATCGAGGTGATCCAGCGCCGGACGCGATTCCGGCTGCGCAAGGCCCAGGAGCGGTTGCACATCGTGGCCGCGCTGATCGCCGCGATCGACGCGATCGACCAGGTCATCGCCTTGATTCGCGGGTCAGAGTCGGCGGCCGCGGCGCAGGTCGGCCTCATGGGGCTGCTGGGGATCGATGAGATCCAGGCCCGGGCCATCCTCGATATGCAGCTGCGCAAGCTGGCCGCCCTCGAGCGGCAGGAACTGATCGACGAGCGCGAGGAGCTTGAGGCGCGAATCGCGGACCTTCAGGCGATCCTCGATTCACCGGCCAGGCAGCGCGAGATCATCGGCACCGAGCTTGGCGAGATCGTCGGCAAGTACGGCGACGCGCGGCGGACCGAGATCATCGCCTACGACGGCGAAGTCGCCGACGAGGACCTGATCGCCGAGTCCGACATCGTGGTGACGATTACCCACGGCGGCTACGCCAAGCGGACCAACACCGACCAGTACCGGGCGCAGAAGCGCGGCGGTAAGGGCGTGCGCGGCGCGGCGCTGCGGTCCGATGACATCATCGAGCACTTCTTCGTCACCTCGACTCACGACTGGATCCTGTTCTTCACGAATAAGGGCCGGGTCTACCGGGCCAAGGGATACGAGCTGCCCGACACCGGTCGGGACGCACGCGGTCAGCATGTGGCGAACCTTCTCGCCTTCCAGCCGGACGAGCAGATCGCCGAGGTGCTGACGCTCCGGGATTACACGGTGGCGCCGTACCTGGTGCTCGCGACCCGTTCCGGGCTGGTGAAGAAGTCGCGGCTGGCCGAGTACGACTCCGTACGCTCCGGGGGACTGATCGCGGTCAGCCTCCGCGAGGACGACGAGGTCATCAGCGCCGCACTCGTGTCGCCAGAAGAAGACCTGCTGCTGGTGAGCAAGGGCGCGCAGGCGCTGAGGTTCAACGCATCCGACGAGCAGCTCCGCCCGATGGGCCGGGCGACCTCCGGTGTGATCGGCATGCGGTTCAACGAGGGCGACGAGCTTCTTGGCATGTACGTGGTCCGCGAGGGCGAAGACGTAATGGTGGCGACCGATCGCGGATACGCGAAGCGGACGCCAATCGACGATTACCCGCTGCGCGGTCGTGGCGGCCTCGGTGTCATCACTGCCCGGATCGTCGAGGATCGAGGTGTCCTGGTCGGCGCGCTGATGGTCCGGCCCGATGACGAGGTATTCGCGATCACCTCGGCCGGAGGCGTTATCCGGACCAGGGCTGGGGAAGTAAAGCAGTCCGGGCGGCAGACAATGGGTGTGCGGCTAATGAACCTCGCATCGGGGGACAGCGTGGTCGCGCTAGCCCGCAATGCGGAGTCGGAGTCGGAGTCAGAGTCGGAAACTGTGGACGAGCTTGTGGACGAGCCTGTGGATTCATCTGTGGATGAAGATCTTGATAACGAATGAGTGATTAACGCAACGGCCCAGGGGGTAGCAGCGTCACACATGTGCACGGCTCTCGGATAGTGTCAACGAAAAGGTACATAGGTGCACCAGTGAGTACCGAGGAGGACGGCGTGGACGAGGCGCGACCAACGACTCAGCCGCCGCTCATCATGGCGCCCCCGAGCCTGACAGCCGACCCAGATGGGGAGGCCGCGGACACGATCGTTGAGAATGGCATCATGTCATCATCACGGACGAGAGCCGGCAGCTCGCGCTCAGGAGCGGCACCGCGAGGTGGTGGGACTAACGGGCGCTCCTCCTCTACCGACTCCGGGGAGTCGACCTCTTCTGCTTCAGAAGACACCGCGACCGTGGCGTCCGCCGGAACCGAAGACGACACAACACCAGCCGGATCGGGCACCGGCTCTGCGGGCGACAACGGACGCCGCAGCGAACGGCAGCAAGGGAGCCGTCAGACAATGACCTCGGGTGACAGTACCCGGCTGGCGGACGAGACTGCCGATTTCGCGACCCCGGCTGCCCCTGCGGCCTCGGAAGAGAACGAAACGCCGTCCCCTTCAGCCGACAGCGACCGCGAGCCGTGGTCCAGCCCTGTGCAGGCGACCGAGCCCGCGCAGACGGAGACTTCCGCACCGGAATCGCCGCATTCGCGGACCCGCTATGCAGCGCCGCCTCCCAGCTACTCAAGGTCTGAGTGGTCGACCACGGCGGACGCAACACCATCGTCGGGTTCCACCACTACCTCCGCGTGGGCCAGCGCCGCCGAGGCCACTCGTTCGCCAAGGCAGGCCCCGGCTCCGGCGGCCGACGGCGGAGCACCCTCCCCGTTTGGCAACGGGTACTCGTCAAGCAACCGGCCTCCGTCCGGGGTGGCCTCGGGGGTCGGCCGACAGGCCGCCGGATTCGCGGGTTCCGTAGCTTCGGCCTGGCAGAAGCGAGGTTCAACCAGGGGCACCCAGGCCCGCAGGCCGGCCAAGCGCCAGGCGATGCTGACGCTCGCCCGGGTTGAGCCCTGGTCGGTCATGAAGTTCAGCTTCGTGGCTTCGGTCGTCGCGTTCATCATCCTGTTCGTCGCCGTCGCCGTGCTCTACATGGTGCTGTCCGCACTCGGCGTCTTCGACTCGCTGCAGAACACGGTGTCGTCGATCACGTCCAGCCAGAACAATTCCGGGACGAACATCGCGCAGTGGTTCTCCGCATCGCGGATCCTCGGCTACACGGCGATGCTGGGAGCGCTGAACATAGTGCTCATCACCGCCATGTCCACGGTCGGCTCGGTGATCTACAACCTGATCGCCAAGACCATCGGCGGCATCGAGGTCACCCTCCGCGAGACAGACTGAAGCACTGTCCGAGATGCGATAGAGTAACGGAGTCTTCTCCACGGGAACCTCCCTACGGGGGTATAGCTCAGTCGGTTAGAGCGCTTCCCTGATAAGGAAGAGGCCCCAGGTTCAAGTCCTGGTACCCCCACGCGAAGACAAAAAGCCCCTGGTAACAGGGGCTTTTTTTATTTCCGTTCGAACCAGCCCGGACCGTCTGTGAGACGCACCACGTTGTTACAGCGCTTCTCTATGCCCCTTTGGCTGCGCTATGCCGTCGTCGCTGTCTGTGCCCCTTGGACGTGGGGACGGGGCACCGCATGGTTCATGGCCTTCAGGATGGACGCGCGGTCTTGGGCGAACAGGTGGCCGTAGATGTTCTTCGCGGCCTCGATCTTGCGGTCACCCATCTGGTTTGGCCACCTGCATGTCGGTGGTGCCAGAGGCGATCAGGAGGCCTGCACAGACGTGGCGCAGCTCGTGCGCTGTGTACTTGACGATGCTGTCGGGGTGGGCCGCCGTGCAGCCGTGAGCGAGCTTCGGATACCGGCGCCACATCGCGTAGCCGAGGTAGCCGCCCCGTTCGCCGTTGACCAACCGTGTGTGGAGCTTCCCTGTGGATATCTCGCGTCCTTTTTCACCGCTGTCAACAAGTCGCCGCACGGCAGGCATTGCGATATCCGGGATGGCGGCCACCCGTTCGACGGCGCGTCTTGAGATCGGCGTGAACGTCCCGCTTACCGCCCGATTCGCTAGCCGTCCGGTCGACAGTGATCCACTCGCCGTCGAGGTCGACGTTTTCCACAGGCACAGCTACAGCCTCTTCTCAGCGGAGCGCAGTGAACTCCACCACCATCGCCACGTAGCAGAGGCCCTTCTTGAAGTGGTCGAGTGCCTGGGTTAGGCGGAGGACTCGCGGGATGCTGAGGATAAGTACGCGCCGACGTGCCGAACTGCCCGCACCCGGGCTCCGGGGCGAGAAGTCCGGCCGGGGCTAGTCCCGGTACTCCGCGTCGTGCTGCTCTACTACCATCCCCAGCTCTGTCAGCGTCCGTACTGCCGCGGTTATCTTCTCCAGGATCTCCGGCGGGGGCGGGCTGACGGGGCGCACGGGCCGGATGATCAGGTAGTGCTCCGCTAGCCCGAACATGCGCAGTTCGCCGGTCTCGATCGCGGTTATCCGGTCGTGGATGCCTGCCAGCGCATCATGCACGGGCTCTGTCTCCGTGCCCGGTGGCAGGTTGTCCCACAGTACGTTGAGGGCCAGCCTCAGCACCCGGGTAGATTCCAGCGATGAGCTGACCTCTTCGGTATCGACGTAGGCGCCGTACCCTTGTTCACCGCTCATGGTCTGACCGGGTCTCCTCTGTATGCGTGGCATTGTCGTGGCCGTCGCGCGGCGGGGGGCCAGCGGCGGGGGCTTCCGGGAGCAGGAGCGCGAATTCGACGCGGTCCTTGAATATTCCGAGTTCGACTTCGAGCGGGCCGGACACGAAAGACAGTTCCGGGGCTGCTTCCAGGATCACCAGGGCCGCCAGGCGGAGTTTTTCCAGGTACGTCCGCTTGAATTCGTGAAGTGTCAGCCCTGAGACCGAGTTTTCGCTCATGTCCACCTGTCCTGTTCGTGTCGCTGCATAGTTCGCTGTCCATCCGTCGCCCGTAGCTGGGCGGCCTATCTTGCTGAGGGGCGCGTTAGCCTGCCGGTCACTGCCAGTCCATTTCAAACCAGACGACCCGCCCAAGCTGGCTGCCGTGGAAGCCCCAGCGGTCGGCGATCATGTCCACCACGACCAGTCCCGCGCCGGACTCCCCGGGAAAACCAGAGCGGCGAACAGCAGGCGCCGTGTCGGATCCGAGGTCGTGGACTTCCACCCTGACGCACCCCTCTATGGCCTGTACGAGCACGCAGAACGTGCCGTCCGGGCTAGACGCGGTATGGCGTACCGCATTGGCGGCCAGTTCACTGGCAAGAAGGATCACGTCATCGGTAACCGGGCAGCCTTCGACCAGTTGCCGGATGAAATGCCGCACGTTCCGGATCTCATCCGGAGACCCGGCAAAAGTGCGCGCGTGGCGGACCGCCGCGGTCGCGCTGCTCATGCCGGTACCCGCCCGGTACCCTCATTTTCCGGAACTGGTTCCGGGTCGGTACGTTGTGCCATACTCCGATGCTGGACAAGAGACGCGTTGCCTCTCTAGCCGCATTTGCAACGCCGCATCTCGCTTTGTCACGTCCTGTCTCATGTACGCGCAACATGACGCTACGCTGAGACGAGACGTCACACGGAGAGTTCATGAGCGAACAGCCTGTAATGCTCAAGGTGCTGCTACGAGACAAGCACTGGCAGAACTACTCGACGTTCTGCGCCGAGTACGACAAGGCAGCCCGCCGCATCGACCCCGACCTAGCCGGGCACTACCCGAGCCGCGCCCAGCTCCACCGCTGGCTTACCGGAGCCGTCCGCAGCCTGCCCTTTGCCGACCACTGCCGCGTGCTCGAAGAGATGTTCCCCGGCTGGACCGCCGAACAGCTCTTCCAGCCGTCAACCGCCGAACGCCTCATGACGGCACCCGGCACGGCCGCGGTCATGACCCCGGCATCGGTGGTCCTTTCCACCGGGCTGCGCCCGTACATCGAGCACGCGTTCACCCGTGAGCACGTCAGCATCGACTTCGCCGGATTCTCCGGCGAGACTCTGCACGGCGTCGTCCAGGAACCCCTGGACAAGATCCGCACCGGCGAGATCAAACCCGAGAGCGTCACCATCCGCATGCTGCTCCCCGACACCACGCGGCCCATGGCAGTCCCGTGCCGCGTCGAGGACCTGGCCGACGACCCCGATTATCGCGCCCGCATGCACCAGATCACCGGCCGCCACGCCTATGCGATCCTAGAAACCGTGCAGGAACTAGCCCGCCTAGGCCGCATCAAGGAAGCAAGCACCCAGATCCGCGCCTACCAGGTCCCCCCGCTGTTCAAGCTCTACCTGCTCAACGGCGAGGAAGCGTTCTTCGGCCTGTACCCCCTCATCGAGCACACCATCCCGTTCCCCGACGGCAGCCACCCCGTATACGACCTCATGGGCAAAGACGCCGTAGTCTTCCGCCACTCGAAGACCACCGGCACCGCCGCGGACATTCAGTTCATCGACCAGGCCCAAGCCTGGTTCGATTCCATGTGGGACCACCTCAGCTACGAGTTCCCCGCATGACCAGCCCCGGCACCGACGCCTCAGCCCTCGGCGCGATCATCGCCCGCACGCGCTGGCTGCTGCTCGACTTCGACGGCCCGATCTGCTCGATCTACGCCGGACTCCCCGCCCCCACCGTCGCAGAAAAACTCCGCAAGCTCATCCCCGGCGACCTGCCCGACGAGATAGCCAACACCCCCGACCCAATCGAGGTGTTCTGCTACTCGGCCACCGTCAGCGACGAACTAGCCGCCCGCGTCGAGTCCGAAATGGCCGACCTCGAAGTCGCCGCCGTCCCCACCGCCGACCCAACCCCCTACGTCCACCAGGTAATCGCCAGCGCCCGCGAATCCGGCCGGATAGTAGGCGTCGTCAGCAACAACAGCCCCCGCGCGGTCAACGCCTACCTAGACCGCCACGGCCTCAGAGGCGGAATCCGCCTAGTCGTCGCCCGCACCAGCCACGACCCCGCCCTACTCAAACCCAGCCCGCACCTAATCAACGAAGCCGTCCGCGGCCTGGACGCCGACCCCGCCAAATCAGCTCTAGTCGGGGATTCCCTCACCGATATCGAGGCAGCCCACAGCGCGCGAGTCGCCAGCATCGGCTACGCGAATAAGCACGGCAAGCGAGAGCGCATGATGGAGCTACGAGCCGGAGTCATTATCGCCAGCATGGCCGATCTGGCCCTGTCGCTGCGTGCCTATTCGTTCGAGTCCTAAATCTAATTAGCAGGGTAGCGAATAACGTGGAGTGAAAGTGTGTGATGAGAATGTCTCTGTAGCGAAAACGCATGATCATTATGGCAATCCATTGGAGAAAAAAGTTGCAGAGTGGCTCAACAGCCAAGGATACCCATTGGAGCTATATACGGGACGCTGTTGCCGTAAGGCTGGTCTGGAGGCTAGCCAATCATGGTACTACCGCGATAGAGAGAGTGGTCAACAGCGGGAAACCGACGTCTTCGCTCATACTCGGCGAGTGCCCGTTACCGAAGCGAAAAGGCTGTTTCAGCTCAGCTTTACATTCGAATGCAAGCAATCGCGCGCCAAGCCCTGGGTTGCTTTCGTGCAGCCAGATGGGAGTGGTTTCATGGGCAGAAAAGCGGCCATGGTTCAACGTATCATGCCAGTTTATACTCAGTCGTGGTGGGAAGATCTGGCGCACAAGGCCGGGCGGTTGGGTGAATACCCGTTTTCTAGTGCCAATCCGGTGGCTCACTCGTTGGCGCGAGTTTCATTCGACAAGTCTGGTGACGATGTAGCTTATTCTGCTCTAATGTCCGTCACCAAGGCGGCGATCGGTGTCGCGGACTGGCTGGACTTGGCCGGACGTTCGGAAAATGTTGACTCACCATACTTTACTGTAATAATTCCTGTACTCGTACTCGACAGTCAGCTATACGGCTGCCATCTTGACGAAAACGGCGATGAAATGGTGGTTAGCCCGATAGATCATTGTACGATGCAATGGCGTAACCAGGTTGGCAGAATGCCAACAACCATAGTGGAAGTTGTCACGAAGGATTCGTTGCCGCTATTTTTGCAGGAAATGAAAAACGCCTCATCTGCTGTACAGAACCTTGCACTGAAGTCAGAAGGGCAGACCTTCGAGAGCCAAGCTCTATCGTTGCCGAATTGAGCCGTATTGGATCAAGGCGGCGGCGCTCCGCACTGCCGCGCCCGCCGCACTCGCGCCGGGCGTGCGGCCCAGGGAGGCCGACCCGCCGCGGCACGGCGGGCAGTTGCGGTGATGCAAGACGCTTATCAGATGGCCTGAGCCGGACAACATATGCCATGAACTTTCGCGGCCCCTAGGTTGGCCTGCGGCACTCTGACAACCAGTCCGGCCCCGGCGTTGGGCTAGTGGTCGACCAAGAGGGGGTTCAGAGCAGGTGGGGCAACAGTCGAGCGGCAACCGCCATCAGGACCGGAGAACCGGCCGCTACAACCAGGATGAGACAGAGTCGAATCGTGCGGGCGTTACTGTCCAGTGCGTAGCGGATCGTCTCCCACCGGCCCTGACGCGGCTGTGCTGACGTGGGTACTCTCATAGTTGAGGCCTACCTTCCGAGGGACAGGTCTTGATGCAAGGCGGCGGCTCCCTGTTGCACCAGGGGGCCGCTGCTCACAACCGTAGGGGCCCAACGGCTCGATAAGAGTTCCGTTAACACCTTTTTTCTGTTCGTAGCCTTGGCAAATATGCTGACCAGCGCTTTTAGGTGAGCAGGCAGGCGTAAATAGATGTTAATGAACCAGAAACACGTCATGACTCAAGATCAAGATCGACATCTTGATCAGAAGGCGATCATGAATACGTTAGGTGCTCCAGGCGTACCAGCTCATCTAGATCGGTTCGCCTCCGGCCGGGACCTCAAGTCCTGGTACCCCCACCGGGCCTGACCAGGCAGTTCGGTCAGCGTGGCCCCGAGAAGACGGCAAACCCCCAGGAGCTTGTTTCCTGGGGGTTTCTGTTTTGGTTTGGGGTGTCTGGCGGTGGATCGCGGCTCCGGCTAACCTCGTGGTCAGTAGGCCGGGATGTCACTGCGCACATGGTAGGAGACGCGGGCATGGACGAGATGACGCAGGAGGAAGCGCTGCGCCTAGCCGATGAGCTGGTAGGACAAGCGCTGAAAGAGACGGAAGCTCGCTGCTCGGTGCTGGCGCAGTTCATCCACGAATGCGATCTAGCGGGGACACACACCTCAGCCTCGAGTGAGGCACTCCGCGAGCTTCATGCGCTACACAGCTACCGCGGCGGGCTCCTGCACAGGCGCAGCCTGATTCAGCAAGCACTCGATTGCCACCTGGGTGAACACCCAGCGAAGGCGTCATTGTGGCCGCAGCCGAACCGGCCTGTACGCCGGACTCAGCAGCAAGTTCAGATTCAAGCGCGGCGTCGGTCATGAGCCGGCTCTTCGAGAGCAGAGATAACCCGTCCGGTCTCACAGCTCGCGTGTGACGTAACTATTCTGCCCAGAACGAATCGGACGCACCAAGGGTCCGCTATGCAGCTAGCGTCGGATACAGGGATAGCGACAGCGGAGCCACAATGACACCCATAGCGCGTTACGACGGCCACGCAGACTGGTATGACGACTGGAACAAGCCCCACGTCGAACGCAACGCATCCCAGATCAGAGAACTGCTCGGCCCTGGCGATGGCCTGTGTCTTGACTTGGGCTGCGGCAGCGGTCATTACTTCGACGTTATCGCCGCCACCGGGAGAACGGTTGTTGGGCTCGATTACTCGGCCGACCAGTTGCGCGTCGCGCGGGGCCGCTCCCGTCGGATTTTGCAAGGTGACGCAGCCGCATTGCCGTTCGCTGACTGCACCTTTGCGACCGTAGCGTCGATGTGGACATCGACTGATGTCGATGACTTTAGCCTCGTTGCGGCGGAGGCGGCGCGAGTCCTGGTGCCAGGCGGACTGTTCGTGTTCTACGGTGTTCATCCGTGCTTCAACGGACCGCATGTTCAGTGGCTGGAGGACGGCGGAGTCCGGGCACACCCCACCTACCGGCTTGCCGGATGGCACCAGCAATCGCCGTGGTGGGGTGAATTCGTCCGCAAGCGAGTCGGGATGCGCCACCACCCGCTCGCCGATCTGCTTAACGCATTCATCGGCGCAAGGCTGGTACTCGAGCACATAGTCGAGACCGGAGACCAGCAAGTCCCGACCATCCTCGGAGTCCGCGCCCGGAAATCGGAGGGATAGCTGCGGGCAACGGACTTGACGCCGTCGGCGAGACACTCTGGCTACAGGATGGATGGACGTGCTCCGTGTTGAGATCGTTCCCGAAGCCGGGATATGGGCCTACCCGTTCACACCTACAGGGATTGAAGGTCCGAGATCCGGACCGCACAGGCACCACAGCGGATGTTTTGCCCGCCCCGGTGCAGTGTCACTGACCTACGGATCCCGCCGTGCGGCGGACGGCCCGGGCATGTGCCGGATATGCCCGGAAGATCCGGCGGCTCCCGGGCCTTAGGCCATTAACGCGGAGATTCCGCAGGTTATAACCTGCTTTATCTACCAGTAAAGCGAAAACCTTGGCGACCGTCCATCGCCTGCAGCGCCTCGCCTGCACCGCAACATTGGGCGCGATGCCCCACATGCCCCGAGAGTATCCCGGGTGGACACGCATCACAGACTCAGGCCTTTCAACCCCTGTCGGTCAGCGTGCGCAGCAGCCTGGGTAGGGCCTTGCTGATTGGCTCGCGTACCACTTCGGCGGCGATGTCGTCGTACGGGGTCGGTTCCGCGTTGACGATGATCAGACGAGTGCCGGCGCTGGCGGCGATCGCCACCAGGCCCGCCGCCGGATAGACCTGCAGGCTGGTGCCGACCGCGAACATCACCGTGCAAGCCTTCGCTATCGCGGCGGCAGAGGCCAGCACGTCGGGGTCCAGTCCTTCGCCGAACATCACCGTCGCTGTCTTCAGGATGCCTCCGCACTTCAGACACGGCGGGTCGTCCTCCCCGGCATCGATACGGGTGAACGCATCCGAGATTGGGGTACGGTCCCCGCATTGCGTGCAGACGACGGTGCGCGACGTGCCGTGCAGTTCCAGCACCTTCCGTCCGGGCATACCGGCAGCCTGGTGCAAACCGTCTACGTTCTGCGTTATTACCCGGACCGCCGCGGCCCCCGCTTCCGACAGTGCGGCGATGGCCCGGTGGGCGTCATTGGGCTGTGGGTCAAGGTCAAACATCTCCCGGCGCAGCAGCCATGAGCGCCGCCGGATCTCTGGGTCCGCCAGGTAATAGTCGATCGTCACGAGCTTCTCGTAATCGGGATGGCGTGTCCACAACCCGTTGGGCCCTCGATAGTCCGGGATGCCGGAGTCAGTGGAGATCCCTGCACCAGACAGAATCGCGACAAGCGGCTTGGCCATGGACCCGAGACTAAGCTCGCGTTCAAGCCGACGCGAACGAATTCGATCACACCGGACACGGCGGGGGCTCGATGCGCGCAACGTCCCGGGAGTCATCGTTGATGATGGAGCGGCGCTTGGTGCGAACGTCACCGCGGGTCCACCCGGTCTGGGGTTCGTCACGGTGCGAACCAAGTCGGTAGCACCATGGAACTCAAGGCGAAGTTCTTGCAAGACCGTGAGCAGGTCCCCATTGGGCGAGCGGTCAGCCTGGAAGGGCCGGTAGCATGGCGGAATGAAGAAGCTGCTGATCCTCATCGTGGTTGTCCTTGGCGGTTTCGCGGTATGGCGCAAGGTCCAAGCCCAGCGGGCTGACCTCGACCTCTGGAGCGAGGCCACCTCGTCCGATGACTACTGACATCTGCTGATCGCCGCCGGCTGCGGCGCTCACCCCTCTTAGGCGCGTGCGATGACTGATTCACCTCCGATCTCGCTGGTCTGCCTAGACCTGGCGAGCATCGTCATCGACGGATCCATTGTCGAGCGCGCGTTCGCCGAGGCGATCGCCACGCAGGGAATCGTCACGGGCACGCAAGACTACGCCCGCTCCATGGTCAGGTTCGATCGGTCGCATGGGCGGGCACCGGCCGCCGTGCTGCGCGATCTGTTCGATAGCGACGAGCCCCGCGCCCAGGCGGCGTCGCTCGCCTTCGAGCGCTCGTTCCGTGCGGCGGCCCAGCGTTTCGGGCTCGATCTTCCGGCCGAGGTCGCCGATGCCATGGGCAAGACGGCGGGGTCCGGTGCAAGGATCTGCCTGCTCACGATGCTGTCGCGGCGTTCGTGCGGCGAGCTCCTCGGGCTCCTGCGCGCGGCGGACCTGGTCCTCTGCGGCGACGATGCGCCGCGGGGATTCCCCTGGCCAGACCCGGTACTCACCGCGATGCTCAGGCTTGGAACCGCGGACGTGCGTGAGGTGGCGGTGGTCAGCGCCACGCCGGACGGCGTGCTGTCCGGCTATCGCGCGGGGGCCAGGGTTCTCGTCGGGATGGGCAGCGGACGCCGCGTTGCGGCACTCCTTGAGGCGGGAGCGACCCACGTGATCGACAGCATCACCACGCTTCCTGATCTTGTGGCGAAAGTGTCAAGCGCGAGCTAGAGGCCGCGCAATCTACACTCGTAGGTATGCCGGAGCTGCCGGAAGTCGAAGCGCTCGCCGTTTACCTGCGAGAGCATGCCAAGGGCCGCGTCATCGCCCGGGCCGACGCGGCGTCGTTCGCCGTGTTGAAGACCTTCGATCCGCCGTTGTCCGCCTTGACCGGGCGCGCCATCACCGAAGTGGCACGGCACGGCAAATTCCTGGACCTGACCGCCTCCGCCCCGGATGACGGCCCCGGATGGCGACCTGCACCTGATCTTCCACCTTGCCCGTGCGGGCTGGCTGCGCTGGCGGGAAGACATACCGGATAAGCCAGTCAAGCCGGGCAAGAGCCCGCTGGCCTTCAGGCTGGTCCTTGACGACGGCGCGGGGTTCGACCTTACCGAGGCCGGTACCCAGAAGCGGCTCGCCGTCTATCTCGTCAGGCACGCTGCTGACGTGCCCGGCGTAGCCACTCTCGGGCCAGAACCGCTGGCGGACGACTTCGATGTCGACGCCCTGGCCGCGATACTCAACGGGCGGCGGACGCAGATCAAGGGCGTGCTGCGCGACCAGCACATCATCGCGGGAATTGGCAACGCCTACTCGGATGAGGTGCTGCATGCGGCCAAGATGTCACCGTTCAAGCTCGCTTCCAGCTTCACGCCGGACGAGGTGGCCGCGCTGCACGCCGCAATCGTAACCACGCTCCGTGAGGCGGTGGAGCGCTCGGCAGGCCTGGCCGCGGCTGATCTCAAGGGTGAGAAGAAGACCGGGTTGCGCGTGCACGGCAAGGCCGGTCAGCTCTGTCCGGTCTGCGGAGATACCATACGCGAGGTCTCCTTCGCCGACTCATCGCTCCAGTACTGCCCCACCTGTCAGACTGGCGGTAAGCCGCTGGCCGACCGTCGGCTTTCCCGCCTTCTCAAGTTACGCAAGCGAGCATCGCGAGGCACCGGATCGTCATGCCTCGCCGCTGTCCAGCAGTCGCCGCCAAACCGTGCGGATGAGGCTCCCGATCCAATCCAAGAGATCGGCCCCGGTCGCCGGGCCACCCCGGTTCACCGGGCTCTCGCCCCAGACAACGCCCACCAGATCTCCCTCAGGTTTCGCGGATTGCTGCGGTAGGCGGGTCGGCCGCCCAGTGGCCAATCTGCGGGTGTCCCCGCACCCCCGAGAACCCAAGACGCCCGCGGCGATACCTTGCGAGAGCGACCCGGGATGTAACCAGGGAAACTATACGTAGTGCGATGATTACTGTAGCGCTACGTCCGATTGGCTGTCTACGCGAACCTAAAACCCCTATAAGCCGACGTCTGGGGCCAGTTGTGAGCGGTTTTGAGCGCTGGTCGGCCCAAGATCCAGCGTCCAGCACGCGGGCAGCCCCCGGGGTAGCCCCGCAGGTAGCCCGACCGGGTCACCGCCGGGCCGCTGCCAGGCAAGCGGGCCCTGCCAGAACCGGGAGCAGGCCCTTCCGCCCCGGCTGCCGTCGTCGGCCGTCCCGCCCGGAGGTAGAGTTACCTAGTCGCGACCTTCGTGCGCTTGGCCGAGACGGCCGCTGCTGTGCAGTGGATACCAGCCAGCGCCAGGAACGTACAGCAACGTAGGGGTGTCGCGGCGGTTGGCCAGGCACACACGCTGCCCGCGAGCCGGACCATCAACTGCGTGAGGCTTCGTCCTCGATTCTCTCGGGGCCGTCCGACTGGAAGGCACCTGAACTGTGACCACACGATTCGGCTTTGTCAGCACGTTCCCGCCAACCCAGTGCGGACTGGCTACTTTCACCACCGCCCTGCGCGGCGCCCTCCTGCACTCCACCACGGATGAGGGCTGGGTCGTTCGCCTGATCGATGCGCCCGCACCACGACCGGGCGACGAGGTGGTCGCGCAGCTCATGACCGGCGACTCCGCTTCGCTCCGCCAGGCAGCCGCGCAGCTGAACCGGTGCGACGTCGCCATCGTGCAGCATGAGTACGGGGTCTACGGCGGAGCCGACGGCGGCGAGATCCTGCACCTGCTTGACCAGGTCACGGTGCCATGCGTCGTCGTCCTGCACACCGTGCTGACCGACCCGACGCCACACCAGCGCCGGGTCCTCGAGTCGGTGATAGCGAAGGCCAGTGCCGTCGTCACGATGACGATGACTGCGCGCGAGCGGCTCGCGGCCGGGTACGCCGCCGACATGAAGAAGGTCTCCGTCATCGCCCACGGCGCACCCGCCCCGGAGACGACGATGGCAGAGCCGACGTTCAGAACGGGGCAATTCACCGTCTTGACGTGGGGCCTGCTCGGCCCGGGAAAGGGCATCGAGTGGGGCATCGAGGCAATGGCGATGCTGCGCGATCTCCGGCCCCTGCCTCGCTACATAGTCGCTGGCCAGACGCACCCGAAGGTGCTGCTCCGCGAAGGCGATGCCTACCGTGATCGTCTGCGCGAGCAGGTCAGGCAAGGCGAGCTGGGACCCTGGGTCACCTTCGAGGGTCACTACCGTAACACCAGCGCGCTGGCCTCTCTCATCCGCTCCGCCGACGTGGTGCTGCTCCCCTACGACTCGGCCGAGCAGGTCACCTCGGGGGTGCTAATCGAGGCAGTGGCCGCAGGCAAGCCGGTGATAGCGACGCAGTTCCCGCACGCCGTGGAGCTGCTCGCGGGGGGAGCGGGCCTGCTCGTGCCGCACCGTGACCCGGCCGCGATCGCGGCGGCGCTTCGCTCGCTGGTCACGCGCCGGGACGTGATGACGAGGATGGCGGCCGCCGCCACCGCGACCGCGCCGCAGTTGCTGTGGCCGGCCATCGCGGACCAGTACCGGGACCTGACCGGACGGCTGATTACCGCCGGGGTGGCCGCGTGAGCGCGGGCGGCATTCACCAGCCGGTGCTCGATCACCTTGAACGGCTCACTGACGACCGCGGGCTCTTTGAGCACGCCCTTCTCGCAGTCCCCAGGCGCGAGCACGGCTACTGCGTTGACGATGCTGCCCGCGGGCTGGTCGTTATGTGCCGTGAGCCGGGACCCGGGCCCGCCGCCCGCCGCCTGGCCCGCTGCTACCTCGCCTTCGTGCTCGACGCGCTCGATCCGACGGGGACCTGCCGCAACCGGATGGCTGCCGACGCGCAGTGGTGCGACGAGGCCGCCGTGGGTGACTGGTGGGGACGGGCGCTTTGGGGCCTGGGTGTCGCGGCCACCGGTGCGCAGACGCCGGGTATGCGCGCTCGGGCGCTCACCGGGTTCCGCGTGGCGGCGCAGTGCCGTTCCCCGCACGTCCGGCCGATGTCGTTCGCCGCGTTGGGTGCCGCTGAGCTGCTCAGAAGCCGACCGGATGAAACGGCGGCCAGGCAGCTGCTCGCGGGCATGCTGGCCGGGATCGGCGCGCCGACGGATGACGATCCCCGGTGGCCGTGGCCAGAGGAGCGCCTGAGCTACGGGAACGCCTCGATTGCCGAGGCACTGATCGTCGCGGGTGACGCCCTCCCCGATACGGCAGCCCTCGACCGCGGCCTGAGCCTCCTGGAGTTCCTGCTGCACACCGAGACCCGCGATGGTCACCTGTCGGTGACCCCGGTGGGCGGCCGAGGCCGCGACGACGCAGGCCCCGGCTATGATCAGCAGCCCATCGAGGTGGCCGCGCTCGCTGACGCCTGCGCGAGCGCGTTCCGGATCACGCACGAGTCGTCCTGGCTGACGGGCATTCACCTCGCATGGGGCTGGTTCCTCGGCGACAACGACAGCGCCACGCCGATGTTCGACCCGCGTACCGGCGGCGGCTACGACGGCCTGGAACGCTGTGGCCGCAATCTTAACCAGGGGGCCGAGTCGACCCTGGCGATGCTCTCGACCGCGCAGCAGGCGCGCGGGATCAGCGAGATGGAGTGATCGCGCACCGCATGCAGGCCGGGCTGGAGCCCGATCCGGCTCGCGTCGTAGCGCGGCTTTTCCTGCCTGGCGAGGAACTGCACGGTACCCGTTCGCGGGCCGGCCAGGTCGTCGGCCGGGTCATGAGCCTGCCCGAAGACGAAGTCGAGCGGCTGGCCGCGGGCCTGCTCCGCGACTTCGGCGATCGCCACCATGACTATCAGACGCTCCTGCGGCGGCATGCCTCGATCGTCTCCGCCCATATCGGGGAGGCGCGTGAGCTGACGGCGGCGCGCATGCTGCTGCTCGGAGCGGCCTTCACCGCGGAGTACGCGACGGAGGGCGCGGCCCTGTGCAACCCGAGCGCGGTGCTGGGCCCTGACCAGGGCGGGTTGCGCGCTGGCCAGGCCCGGGTGGCACTCAGCCTGCGGGGCATCGGCGAAGGGCACGTCTCCTCGATCGGCTTCTGCTCGGCCGTCGTCGGCCCGGGCGCACAGTGGACATTCGAGCCGCGGCTGCTGCCGGTCTCCGTGGCGGACATCACGCCGGCCAGCTGGCGCACGACGCACCTGCGGGCCGTCTTGGCTGACCAGGGCCATCTCGATGACCTGACCGAGGCCATCCTGTACGCACTTCCCGCCGAATTCGAAGGCGCTGACCTCGAACGGGCGCTGGCGGAAGCACACCCTGGCCTGCTGACCCGGGCTGGCTCCGCCGCTACCGCCGATCTGCTGCGCAAGATCGTGTCGTCTGCCTACGATGCCCGCTTCGCCCTCGACGCCGACCTCGGGCAGCGGGTCCTGTCGCCGTCCGCTGATGAGGAGAGCAACGGCATGGAAGACGCACGGTTCACTCGGTTCACCGGTGACGACGGTACCGTCGAGTACCGCGCCACCTACACCGCCTACGACGGGCAGCGGATCGCCCCGCGCGTGCTCATCAGCCCGGACCTGCGGGTATTCCGCGCTCGCCGGCTGGCCGGGCCGGCCGCCCGGAACAAGGGAATGGCGCTGTTCCCCCGGAAGGTGCACGGCCAGCATCTCGCCCTGTGCCGTTCCGACGGTGAGACCACCAGTCTGGCCAGGTCGGCGGACGGTTACACGTGGGACCCGCTGGCGGTCTTGCAGGAACCGTCCGCGCCGTGGCAGATGCTGCAGGTCGGCAACTGCGGGCCGCCGATCGAGACTGACCAGGGCTGGCTCGTGCTCACCCATGGCGTCGGTCCGATGCGGGTCTACGCAATCGGCACGCTGCTGCTCGACCTCGATGACCCGACCCGCGTCGTGGGCTATTCGAGGAATCCGCTGCTGCCCCCGGGCCCGGATGAGCAAGACGGCTACGTCCCCAACGTCGTTTACTCGTGCGGAGCCTTCCTGCACGACGGCGTGGTGTGGATTCCCTACGGCATAGACGACCGCCGTATCGGGGTGGCTTACGCGCCGCTCGACGAGGTGCTGGCCGACATGAGCAGCGCTTCGTAAGTGCGGAGGTAGTCCTCGACCATGCGGTCGACGCCGAACCGGGCAGCAGCCCGGGCATGGACGGCGGCGCGGTCGAGTCGCACCGCCGCGCGGACCGCGTCGACCGCTGACTCGACGTCATGGGCCAGGTACCCGGTCGCGCCCTCGTCGACAACCTCGGCCATCGAGCCGCGGTTATAGGCGACGACCGGGGTGCCGCACGCCATCGCCTCCACGACGGACAAGCCGAACGGCTCATCGAAATGGATGGGGTGCAGAAGCGCAGCCGCATCACCAAGGACATCCGCCCGGCGCTGCGGGCCGACCGAGCCGAGGAATACGACCCGGTCCCCGTCGACGTGCGGCTCCACGGCGTCGGCGAAATACCGCTCGTCCTGCACGATGCCGCAGATCACCAGCCGCCGTCCCGCCCGGCGGGCGATCTCGATGGCGTCGGCCGTCCCCTTGTCAGGATGGATGCGCCCGAAGGAGACAAGCTGATCGCCGGAGCTGGCGCGGTACGGGAGCTCTGTGAGGTCGATGCCGTGATGGATGGTCGCGGCGTAGTCAAGCCCGGCGTAGCGGTCAGAGTCTGAGATCGCGACGAACGCCGAGCGCGACCGCGTGTAGGCAGGAAGAATACCCGCACCGGAAAACCCGTGGATAGTGGTCACCATCGGTGCCCGCGCGTGCTGGTCAAATGCGAGCGGCAGCCAGTCGAGGTGGTTGTGCACAAGCTCGAACTCGCCCGACCGGGCCAGTGCGTGCGAGACATGCAGTGCCTCCCAGACCCGGCCGTCCAACTCGACGTCTTCAGCGTAGCCGTGCGGGCAGACGCCATCGAGAGCCGCCGCCGTCACTGAATCGAGCGTCGCGAAAAGCGTGACATCGACTCCCCGCGCGACCAGCCCCTCAGTCAGCAGGCTGGCGATCGACTCCCACGGCCCGTAGTGCTGAGGCGGCGTGCGCCAGGCAATCGGCGCGAGCATGGCAAGCTTCATCGCTGGTATGACCGGGTCTTCGGCAGGCAAATCACGTGGACCACACTGTCACCCGCACCGAGCCTGCCCGTCGGCGCCCCCGGCAAGGTGGTCATGGAGCAGGCCGACCCGTACCGCCTAAGCGCCCGGACCCGGTATCCTGGCAGGGGTCCACCCCGCGCAGGGGCCGGACCGGACGAGGGGCTTTAGCTCAGCTGGAAGAGCATCTGCTTTGCAAGCAGAGGGTCAGGGGTTCAAGTCCCCTAAGCTCCACCGCAACCGCAGGTCAGAGGCTGGTTACCCGACGGTAACCAGCCAAAACGACGATTCATCCGAACGGGTTCGTGTTTCACGTCAGGTGACGCGCGACCTCGTTCAGGTCCAACTGCGGAACGCCTGACGGATACTGTCTAGGCTTGTGTCATGGCATTCGAGCTCACTGCGCAGATCGAAAAGCACCTGGCGAATGACAGGATCGTCTGGCTGACGACGGTCACGCCTTCCGGGCGGCCCGCGCCGCGCCCGGTCTGGTTCATGTGGGACGGGACCGATGTGGTCATCTACTCGCAGCCGACCGGTGCGAAACTCAAGCACATTGCCGCCAACGATCAGGTCTCCCTGCACTTTAACTGCACGCCTGACGGCAGAGACGTTGTCGTGATTTCCGGTCGGGCCGAGGTGCTCCAGGGTGCGCCCCTGCCGTCGGAGGTCCCGGCGATGCTGGAGAAGTACCAGAGCCTGGCCCAGGAGCTGGGCCATACGTTTGAATGGTTCAACGCCTACAGCACAGCCGTCCGCGTCACGCCGGAACGCTCTTGGACCATCCCCGGCTGACGGCTGCTGGTGTCGACCCGGTCACGACCGCGTGCGACGCCGGCATAGACATCGGCGCCGCACGCAGCCCTGAACGATCGGAAACGCGCTACTCGCGCCGGGAACGCTGGCGGGCTAGCTCGGCGCGGGCCAGCGCGTTCTTGTGTACCTCGTCCGGACCGTCGGCGAAGCGGAGGGTGCGGATGCCGGCGAACCCGGATGCCAGCGGGAAGTCCTGGCTCAGCCCGGCCGCGCCGTGGACCTGAATCGCCTTATCCATGATCCACTCGACGGTCACCGGCGTGGCGATCTTGATGGCCTGGATCTCCGTGTGGGCCTCCTTGTTGCCCACCGTGTCCATCAGCCAAGCGGCCTTGAGCACAAGCAGACGCAGCTGCTCGATGCGGACGCGCGATTCGGCGATCCAGTCGCGGATCACGCCCTGCTCGGCCAGCGGCTTCCCGAAGGCGACCCGCGAGTCCGCCCGCGCGCACATCAACTCGACCGCCCGCTCCGCCAGCCCGATCGCGCGCATGCAGTGGTGAATCCGGCCGGGCCCCAGTCGCGCCTGCGCGATCGCGAACCCGTCACCCTCGCTGCCGATCAGGTTGGCGGCGGGAACCCGGACGTCGGTGAACGACATCTCGGCGTGGCCGCCGTGCTCGTGGTCGTCGTACCCGAGGATCTCCATGCCGCGGATGATCGATACGCCGGGAGTGTCGCGCGGGACCAGGATCATGGACTGCTGGCGGTGCCGGTCGGCGGACGGGTCGGTCTTGCCCATCACGATGAAGATCTCCGCCTCCGGGTTCATCGCCCCGGTGATCCACCACTTGCGGCCGTTGATCACATAATCGCCGCCGTCGCGCTCGATACGGGTGGCGATGTTGGTGGCATCCGAAGATGCCACCTCGGGCTCGGTCATCGCGAACGATGAGCGGATCTCGCCGTCGAGGAGCGGCTGGAGCCAGCGCTTCTGCTGATCCGGGGTGCCGAACGTGGCGAGCACCTCCATGTTCCCGGTGTCCGGCGCGGCGCAGTTCAGCGCGGCCGGAGCGAGGGCCAGGCTGCGGCCGGTGATCTCCGCGAGCGGCGCGTACTGCAGGTTGGTCAGCCCGGCACCGTGCTCGCCGGGCAGGAACAAGTTCCACAGCCCCCGGGACCTGGCCTGTTCACGCAGTTCACCGAGCACGGGAGCGCTGGTCCAGGCCCAGCGGTTCTCTAGCGCGGCGAGCTGCTCGTGAAACAACCGCTCGGCCGGGTAAACCGCGACCGCCATGAATTCGAGCAGCTCGGACCGGAGTTCCTCGGTCCGTGCATCGAAGGCGAAGTCCATCAGTGTCCTCCTGGTCGGAACATCAAAAAGAGATAAGACTCCGCGGACCGCGGCCAGTCCGGAAGCGACCAGGGGCTCAACCATGGTGCCGATCTCCTGGAATCCTTCGCCGACCGTCTGGCCGTGGACATACCTGAAGTGAATACCCTCGAGGATCACCGCCGCCTTGAACGAGCCGAGGGCGATGTAGAAGCCCAGGTCGGACTGGTCGCGCCCGCTGTACGCGGCGTACTCGGCGAGTATCTCCTCCTCGGCCGGATAGCCGGGAGCGGAACTGGCCATCGGCCCGTCGCCCAGCCGCTCCATCCGCTGATAGACGATGAGCAGCCCGACATCCGTCAGCGGGTCGCCCAGGGTGGCCATCTCCCAGTCCACCACCGCGGCCACCTTGTCATCGGCGCCGACCAGCACGTTGTCCAGCCGGTAGTCGCCGTGCACGATCGCCGGCGGTGTCCCGTCGGGAGGGCTGGCGGCCAGCAGCGCGTACAGCTCGTCGATGCCCGCGATCGGTCGGCTGCGGGACGCATCAAGCTGCTTCTTCCACCGGCGCACCTGCCGGGCGAGGAAGCCCTCGGGCCGCCCGAAGTCAGCGAGCCCGACCTCGGCCGGGACGACCGCGTGCAGCAGCGCCAGCGTGGCGACCATCCGCTCGGTGATTGCCCGGATCCGCGCCGGACCAAGCACGGCCAGCTGGTCGGCCGTCCGGTAAGGGATCCCGTCGACCTTGGCCATCACGTAGAACGGCGCCCCGAGCACGTCGGGGTCGGTGCAAAAGGCGAAGGTCGGGGGGACAGGAACGCTGGTGTCACGCAGCGCGGTGATGACCCGGTACTCCCGGTCCATGTCATGCGCCGTTGCGAGCACATGCCCGAGCGGCGGACGGCGCACCACCCAGTTCCTGGTGCCGTCGCTGACCTCGTAGGTCAGGTTGGACCGGCCGCCGACGAGCAACCGCCCGTGCAGCGGCCCGCCGATCTCACCCGGACAGGCCGCATCGAACCAGTCCGCAAACCGCGCCAGGTCCAAGCCAGGGAGGTCAGTCATGCCAGGTAAACCTCTTTACACGAGACCAGGGTTATCCTTGGGTTCTACTATCCCGCCGCCCATCCCGCAACTCCCGAGGACCATCTTCCCTGGTCAGCCGCCCGTGTGAGGTCTCACACAGCAAGCCGGAGCCGTTCGGGCCCGGGCAACGCTTACCCCCCGAGGACAACCGTGCGGTTGCCATTAAGCAGGACGCGGTGCTCGGCATGCCAGGTGACGGCGCGGGCAAGCACCTGAGCTTCAACGTCCCGGCCCGCCTCGACGAGGCGCTCCGGGGAGTAAGAGTGATCAACCCGCACCAGACCCTGCTCGATGATCGGGCCCTCATCCAGATCCGGCGTCACGTAGTGCGCCGTCGCACCGACCAGCTTCACGCCCTTGGCGTGCGCTTGGTGGTACGGCTTGGCGCCCTTGAAGGACGGCAGGAACGAATGGTGGATATTGATCATGCGGCCCTCGACCCGCTTGCACACCTCGGGGGAGAGGATCTGCATGTAGCGGGCAAGCACGATCAGCTCGGTGCTCGTCTCGTCGATGATCGACATGAGCCTGGCCTCGGCGGCCGGCTTGCTCTCGGGCGTCACCGGGAGGAAGTGGAACGGCAGCTTGTAGGACTTCGTGAGGCCGCGGAAGGTGTCGTGGTTGGAGACCACCCCGGTGATATCGACCGGCAGCGAGCCCGTCGACCACCGGAACAGCAGGTCGTTGAGGCAGTGCCCGAGCTGGGAGACCATGAGCAGAGTCTTGATCCGCTCGAACCGCCCGTGCAGCCGCCAGGTCATGTGGTAGGACTCGGCGACCCAGGTGAAGTCGCGCTCGAGGTCGGCGGTCGGCCGGCCCGGCGGCGGTACGGAGAAATGCACCCGCATGAAGAACAGGCCGCCGTCGGGCTCGCCGTACTGCTGGCTGTCGATGATGTTCGCGGAGTGCTGTACGAGGAAACTCGATACCGCATAGACGATTCCCGGCTTATCGGGACAGGACAGTGTCAGGACGAACTCAAGCCCGTCGGTTGGTGACTTGCTCATGTTCAGTCGCCCAGCTCTATCCGCCGCCGGGAGACGAAGTCGTCCAGCTCCGCGCGGACGGCGTCATCGAGCGGCGGCTGCTGGTAGCTGTCCAGGGTGGCCTGCCAGATCTCGCCGGCCCGCTCGGTCGTGTCCTTCCCGCCGTACCGCTGCCACCGCTCGAAGTTCGCGGTGGACGACAGCAGCGGCCGGTAGAAACAGTCCCTGAACCGTTCCATGGTGTGGGCCGCACCGAGGAAATGCCCGCCGTGCCCGACCTCGACGTGGGCGCCGAAGGCGAGGGAGTCCTCGCTGATCTCCAGCGGGGTGAATTCCACCTGCAGCTCGCGCAGCAGCTCGATGTCGAGTATGAACTTCTCATAGCAGCTGACCAGGCCGCCCTCAAGCCAGCCGGCCGCGTGCATGACAAAGTTCGTTCCGGCCAGGAACGTGGGCAGCAGGGTCATCAGCGACTCATACGCGGCCTGTGCGTCGACCGTCTGCGAGGAGTTGAGGCCGCCGCCGGTGCGGAACGGGAGCCCGTAGTGCCGCGCGAGCTGACCAGTGCACAGCAGACCGATGGCCGACTCGGGGGTACCGAAGGACGGCGACCCGGACTGCATGTCGATGTTGGACAGGAACGAACCGAAGATCACCGGGCAGCCGGGCCTGATCAGCTGGGCCAGCGCGATCCCGGCGAAGGCCTCGGCGAGTTGCTGCACTAGGGCCGCGGGGATCGTCACCGGTGACATCGCGCCCATCAGCAGGAACGGGGTAAGCACCACCGGCTGGTTGGCGGCGCAGTACTCGAACTGCGCGTCAAGCATCCGGTCGTCCCAGCGCAGCGGCGAGTTGCAGTTGATGAGCGAGACCACGGCGGGAGTCCGCTCAATCGACGCGCGGCCCGCCTCCCGGCCTGCCCCGCCGCCGAACAGGATCTCGGTCATCGCGATGGTGTCGGCCGCGTTCGGCCCGGAGACCACGTTTCCCATGTAGATCTTGTCGGTCAGTGTGCCGAGCGCGTGCACCATGTCCAGGTGCCTGGAGTCGAGCGGCGCGTCGTTCGGCTCGCAGATCACCCCGCCCGCGGTGTCGAGCTGGGGAAAAGACTGTGACAGCTTGCACAGGTTGTGGAAATCCTCCAGCGTCGCGTCGCGCCTGATGTTCCCCTGGCGGACGAACGGAGACCCGTACACCGCGCCGAACACCATGTGGTCGCCGCCGATGTGCACCGTGTTGGCGGGGTTGCGCGCCTGGAGGTCGAACTCGCGCGGCACCTTGGCGACCTGCTCAAGCACGAACTCGGGGTCCAGGTAGACGACCTCGCCGTCCACCCGCTGCCCGGCCTGGGCGAAGAGCGCGACCGCCTCGGGCTTGGCGAACTGCACGCCGACCTCGGAGACGATGCGCCGCCAGCCCTTGTCGAGAACTGCGATCGCGTCCTGGGAGAGAACCTCGTAGCGCGGCATTCTATTGACAAACACGACCATATCGTAGAACTTGGTTCCATAAAGTGGAATAGGGCCCAGCGAATGGGTGCTGCGGACGAACAGGTAGAGACACCGATGAGCAACCCCAACGGCACTCAGGCCGTGGACCGGGCCGCGCGCCTGCTCTCGGAGGTCGTGCACGCCGTCGATCCGGTCACCTTCACCGAACTGGCCGAGGTCACGGGGCTCGCCAAGTCGACAACATCGCGGCTGCTGCTCGCGCTTGAGCGTAACCACCTGGTCCGCCGCGACGACCACGGCCGGTTCCTGCCCGGCGAGATGTTCGTCAGCTTCGCCTGGCGCGGCGGGGCGGACACGTCACTGGTCGCGGTCGCGCAGCCCTTCCTCGAACGCCTCGGCAAGGCTACCGGCGAGACGGTCAACCTGGGCGTGGCGGTGGAGAACGCCGTCGAGCAGATCGCCCAGGTCGACTGCACGTACCTGATCGGCGGCACCAACTGGATCGGGCGGCCGGTCCCGTTGCACGCCTCCGGGCTCGGCAAGGTGCTGCTCGCGTACGGCGCGGCCAAGCTGCCGAACGGCGAACTTGAGCGCTGCACGGACAAGACCATCGCCAGCGAGCCGGCGCTGCGCGTCGACCTTGCCGCCGTCCGCGCTCGCGGGTACGCGGTCACCGACGAGGAGCTTGAGCGCGGACTCATCGCGTTCGCGGCCCCGGTCTTCCGCTACGACGGCGCGGTGGTGGCGGCGCTGTCGGTCTCGGCGCCCACGACGCGGATGACGAGGGAGACGGCGGCGAACGCGGCCCGCCATTGCGTGGACGAGGCGGCCGGCCTGTCGGCCGCGCTCGGGCACCGGCCGCGGACCTTGAGAAAGGCAAATACCGCATGACGAGTAGCAACACCGGCGAGGAACTGCTCACCGAGCTCTACGACAAGACGCTGACCGGGAACGGCCCCGCCGTCCTGGACCTGACCCGCACCGGCCTGAGCCAGGGGATGGGCCCGGAGACCCTGCTCTACGAGGCGCTCATTCCCGCCCTGGAGGAGGTCGGCGCGCGATTTGAGCGCGGCGACTTCTTCGTGCCCGAGATGCTGATCGCGGGCAAGGCGATGGCCGGGGCGCTTGAGATTCTCCGCCCGCTGCTAGCGGAAACCGGTGCCGAGGCGATTGGCACGGTCGTGATGGGCACGGTCAAGGGCGACGTGCACGACATCGGCAAGAACCTGGTGAACATCATGTTCGAGGGGGCCGGGTTCCAGGTCATCGACCTGGGCGTGCAGGTCTCGCCGGAGAAGTTCGTCGACGCGGTACGGACCCATAAGCCTGACATAGTGGGATTTTCCGCGTTCCTCACCACCACGATGCCGATGTTCAAGGCGAACCTGCACGCGCTGACCAAGGCCGGCCTGCGCGACCAGGTCATCGTGATGGTCGGCGGCGCCCCGGTCACCCAGGAGTACGCCGACGTGGTCGGCGCCGACGGCTATGCGTCCGACGCGTCCGCCGCGGTGGTCAAGGCCAAGGAGCTCATCCAGCGCCGCCGCGCCCTCATTAACGCCTGACCAGGGAAGGGCCAGTGCACACGACCGTCTCCTCAGCGACCAAGACCGTCACGATCGGCCACGACCGGCCGTTCGCGATCATCGGCGAGCGGATCAACCCGACCGGCCGGGCGAAGTTCCAGCGGCAGCTCCGCGACGGCGACCTGTCTCGCATCGAGATCGACGTCGAGCAGCAGGTCGCGGGCGGCGCGATGCTGCTCGACGTCAACATGGGAGCACCGCTCGCCGACGAGGCCGACCTCATGGTGCGGGCGGTCACGCTCATCCAGCGCCTCACCGACCTGCCCCTGGTGATCGACTCCTCGATCCCCGAGGTCCTCGAGGCCGGCCTGGCGACCTACCAGGGCAAGGCGCTCGTCAACTCGGTGACCGCGGAAGATGAGCGCCTGGAGGTGATCCTCCCGCTGGTCAAGCGGTACGGGGCGGCGGTCATCGGTCTGCCCAACGACGAGGAGCAGATTCCCGACGCCCCGGAAGAGCGCCTGGTCCTGGCCAGGAAGCTCATCCGTACCGCCACGGAGACCTACAAGATCCCGATCGAGGACATCGTCATCGATCCCCTGGCGATGCCCGTCGGCGCGGACACCGGTAACACCATGCGGACCCTGGAGACGCTCGCGCTCATCAGGGAAGAATTCGGCGTCAACACCACGCTGGGCGCGTCCAACCTGTCCTTCGGCATGCCCGACCGGCACGCACTGACGGCAGCGTTCCTCCCGCTCGCCGCAGCGCACGGGCTGACCAGCGCGATCATGGACGCGCGGACCCCGCCGGTGGTCACGGCGGCCCGGGCCGCCGATCTGCTGCTCGGCCACGACGACTGGGGAGCGGCCTGGATCGCGGCGTTCCGCGCCGCGAAAGCAGCCGAGCCCACCCAGGCGATGCCGGTACAGGGCTCGATTTCGTGAGTCAGCGGGTCGATCTCCGGTTCAACGACCGCCCGGTCCGGGTGCCACGGGGAGTCACCCTGTTCGACGCCGCGAGCTGGAACGGTATCGCGATCGACTCCACCTGCGGCGGCCACGGCACCTGCAAGAAGTGCCGCGTCCGGTTCAAGGCCGACCCGCCGCTCCCGAGCAGCCTCGACCTGCGCGCGTACACCGCGCAGGAAATCAAGGACGGCTGGCGGCTCGCCTGCCGCACCCCGGCCACCTCCGATGCCGACATCGAGGTGCCCCCGCTGCTCACCCGCCCGAAGGCGGCCACCGTCGGCGTTGGCCGTCAGGTCATCCTCCGCCCCGCCGTCGACAAGCGTTACCTGGAACTCGACGAGCCGTCGCTCGCTGACCAGCTAACCGACCTCGAACGGGTCCTAGGCAAGCTGCTCGATCTCAACCCGACCGCCGACCTGGCCGTGCTGCGGACCCTGGGCACCACGCTCCGCCAGTCGGACTTCAAGGTCACCGCGGTCGTGGCCGACGAGGTGCTGATCGCGGTCGAGCCCGGCGACACCACCGGCCGCGTGTTCGGCCTGGCGTTCGACCTCGGCACGACAACCGTGGTCGCGACCCTGCTCGACCTGACCACCGGCACTCCGGTCGCCGTCGAGTCGATGCTGAACAAGCAGCAGCCGTTTGGCGCCGACGTGATCGCCAGGATCTCCGCGACCATGCTCGACCCCGCCGCCCGCGACAAGCTGCAGCGACTCGCCCAGGAGACCCTGGCTGAGCTGGCAACCGCTGCCTGTCAGGCCGGCGGCGTCGGCCAGCACGAGGTCTACGAGGTCGCCCTGGCCGGCAACGCCACCATGGTCCATCTCGTGCTCGGCATCGATCCGGAGCCGCTCGGCGTAGCGCCGTTCATCATGTCCGCCCGGCTGCTGCCCGAGGTCCGCGCCCACGATCTGGGCATCCCCGCCCACCCGCAGGCTCGCGCCGTGGTCTTCCCGGCGTTCGGTGCCTATGTCGGCGGTGATATTACGGCTGGCCTCCTGGCCAGCGGCATGGACCGCGACCCGCGCGTCCGCCTGTTCATCGACATCGGCACGAACTGCGAGATTGTCCTCGGCGGCCGCGACTGGCTGCTGGCGACCGCCGCCCCGGCCGGCCCGGCCTTTGAGGGCGCGTCGATCCGGTGCGGCATGCGCGCCGCCGACGGGGCGATCGAGGCGGTCACGGTCACCGCCGACGGCGAACTGAAACTCACCGTGATCGGGGACACGGAACCCACCGGCCTGTGCGGCTCGGGGCTGGTCGACGCCGTGGCCGCCCTGGTCGAGGCCGGCATCATCGACGAGTCCGGCCGGTTCGGGCAGGACGCCGGCTCAGCGCTGGCCGAACGCCTCACCATGATCGGCAAGGAACGGGTATTCGTCCTGCAGTGGTCCGAGGACCGGGACCCGGCCACTAGCGTCTACCTGTCCCAGCGGGATATCCGCGAGCTCCAGTTCGCGAAGGCCGCGATAGCCACCGGCTGGCGCATCCTCCTGGAGGAAGCCGGCCTGACGATGGAAGACATCAAGCAGGTCCTCCTGGCCGGCAGCTTCGGCTCCTACCTCAACGCCCAGTCGGCGATCCGCATCGGCCTGGTCCCCGACGTCGGCCCCCGCCGAATCATCGCCGCGGGGAACGTGGCCGGGGAGGGCGCGAAGATGGCCCTGCTGTCCGTCCGCGACCGCGCCGCCGCCCTGGCTCTGCTGGAGGAGGTGGAATATGTCGAACTCAGCGACCGATCCGACTTCAACGACCGATTCATCGACCAGCTCGGCTTCTGACCAGGCCCCATTCGCCGAGGTTGTCGCCTGCGGCGCCCTGGCGGGCCATATCCGCGAGATCGCGGCTCGCCGCGGCTGGCGGGTAATAGTCCGCCCGCTGCCGGCCGCTCTCCACAATCGCCCGGAAAACATCAAGAGTCATTCCGAACGAATGCTCCTGACTCCCCAGGCGCCCCATTCCCGCAAGATCCTGGCCTACGCCGACTGCGGCACCTACGGCGCCTTGGACGACCTAGCCGAGACAACCGGCGCGCGGCGCCTGCCCGGGCTGCACTGCTTTGACCTCTACGCGGGCGAAGCCCAGATAGCGGGACTCTTCGCCGAGGAGCCGGGCACTTACCTGCTAACCGACTACTTGATCAAGTCTTTCGACCGGGCGGTAATCCAGCCGCTGGGCCTTGATCGTTATCCACAGCTGTGGACAGACTACTTCGGCCATTACACCCGCCTCGTCTGGCTCGCCCAGCGAGCGACGACTGAGCTCGAAGAGGCCGCCGAACAGATCGCCGATAGGTTCAACCTGCCCCTGACCCGCATCGATACAGGAACCAGCGGGCTGGAAGAAGCCCTGGCGGCAGTGCTTGAGGAGAAACAATGAGTGATACTCCGGAGCGCGCGAGCGCCGTAGTCATCGGTGCGGGCATTGTGGGTAACAGCCTGGTTCACCATTTGGCCCTGCTCGGCTGGAAAGACATCGTGCTTGTGGATAAGGGGCCGCTGCCGAATCCGGGCGGCAGCACGGGGCACGCGTCCAACTTCATCTTCCCGATCGAGTACTCACGGCTGATGTTCGAACTGACCAGGGACTCGACCGAGCAGTACAAGGCGCTGGGTGTCTTTACCGAGTCCGGCGGCATCGAGGTGGCCCGCACGCCGGAGCGGATGCAGGAGCTGAAGCGCCGCATTACGAAGGCCAAGGCCTGGGGTATCCCGGCTGAGCACCTTACCCCGGAAGGCGTCCAGAAGCTGGTCCCCTACCTGGATCCGTCGGTCATCGTCGGCGGCGGCTACTTTCCCACGGTCGGTGTCGTCGACAGCCTGCGGGCCGGCACGCTGATGCGCGAGCGGGCCCAGGCGGACGGCGCGCTTACCGTCGTCTCCGGCGCCGAGGTGCTCGACATCACGACGGCTCCTAACACCACGGGGGCGGAACGGGTGACCGGCGTGGTCACGAGCAAGGGCGAGATCGCCACCGACAACGTCGTGATCTGCTGCGGCGTCTGGTCCGCGAAGGTTGCCGCCCTGGCCGGGGCAAGGCTGGCGCTGACTCCGATGGTGCACCAGATGATCAGTGTCGGCCCGATCGGCCTGTTCGCGGGCACGACCGGGGAGATCTCCTACCCGATCGTCCGCGACGTCGACGAAGGCATGTACGAGCGGCAGCACGGCGGAGACATGGAGGTCGGCTCCTACATGCACCGGCCGATCATCGTGCCGGCCGAGACGATCCCGTCCAACGAAGAGGCGGTGCTTTCGCCGACCGAGATGCCGTTCACCGCGGACGACTTCGACCCGCAGCTCGCCGCGGCGCTTGAGCTCATGCCGGAACTGCTCGGCGACGAGAAGGCGGGCATCAGGTACGCGATCAACGGGCTCATCTCGATGACCCCCGACGGGCACCCCCTCCTGGGCGAGACGCCGGAGGTGAAGGGCCTGTGGGCGGCCGCGGCGAGCTGGATCAAGGAGGGTCCCGGCTGCGGCCGGGCCGTCGCCGAGCTGATGTCCGGCCGGGTGCCGACGGTCGACGTGCACGAGGCAGATGTCGCCCGGCTTTACCCGTCGTCGCGGACGACCGGCTTCGCCCGGGCCCGCGCCGCCGAGTCCTTCAACAAGATGTACGGCATCGTGCACCCCGCCGAGCAGTACGAGTCGCTGCGCCCGCTGCGTACCGGGCCGCTGTACGGGCGGGCCAAGGACCTCGGGGCCGTCTTCTACGAGACCGCGCGCTGGGAGCGGCCGCACTGGTACGCGTCCAACGAGCCGCTGCTTGAGAAGTACGCGGGCAAGCTCATGGAGCGTCCCGCCGAGTGGGAGTCTCGCTGGTGGTCGCCGATCATCAACGCCGAGCACCTGGCGATGCGGGACGGTGCCGGGCTCGTCGACCTGTCCGCCTTCACCATCCTCGACATCACCGGCCGGGGCGCGCTCGCCGGACTGCAGAATCTCGCGGTCGCGCAACTCGACGTGCCGGTCGGCCGGACCGTCTACACGCCGTTCCTCAACGAGGCGGGCAAGTTCGTCGCCGACCTTACGATCATGCGCCTCGGCACTAGCAGCTTCCGGGTGGTCACCGGCGCGGCCGACGGCGGCCGGGACGCCAAGTGGATCGGCGACCGGCTGCCGGACGACGCGCGGCTGGCCGATGTCAGCTCCGCGTGGGCCACGATCGGGCTCTGGGGACCCCGCTCCCGCGACATCCTCGCCTCGGTGAGCCATGGAGGCGATCAAAGTCCCCCGCAACCGTTCGGAATGACTGGATTCTTTGAACTTGGCGGAACCGTCGTGCTCGGGGCGCGGATCTCCTACGTGGGAGAATTCGGCTGGGAACTGCACGTGCCGGCTGAGCAGGCGGGGCACCTGTGGGACCTGCTGCGGGAAGCGGGGCAGGCGTACGGGCTTGTGCCGACCGGGATCGGCGTCTACGGGACGACGGCGCGGCTTGAGAAGGGTTACCGGGCCTTCGGGGCGGAACTCACGCCCGAGTACGACCCCGTGGAGGCCGGGATGACCAGGCCGCGGGTGAAGACGGAGCCGTTCATCGGCAAGGAGGCGTACCTCGCCGCCCGGGTGGCGACGCCGGCGGCGGTCCTGTGCACGCTGACCGTCGATTCGCACGCCTCGGGCGACGGGACGTTCAGGTACATGATCGGCGGAGAGCCGATCCTCACCCTGGACGGTGCGCGTCTCGTCGACGCGTTCGGCCGGCCCTCGGTCGTGACGTCGGCGGGGTCCGGGCCGTCGGTCGGCAAGCACTTGCTGATGGCCTACCTGCCGCCCGAACTGTCCGCCGTCGGGACGCCGCTGCTCGTGGAGTACATGGGCGAGCAGTACCCGGTGACGGTCGCATCCCAGGGGTCGGTGTTCGATCCGGCCGGCACGCGGATGCGGTGAGCAACCGGCATGGAGATCCTGGTCTGCGTTAAGCGGGTGCCGACCGTCGGCGGCATGATCACGCTGGCCGAAGACCAGCGGGCGATCGACACGAGGTCATCCGGGTTCACGATCAGCCCGCACGAAGAATGCGCGGTCGAGGAGGCCGTGCGGCTCGTGGAACGGTTCGGCGGATCGGTCACCGTGGTGACCCTGGGCGCGGTGGCCGCGGAGGAGCAGCTCCGCGCCTGCCTGGCGCTCGGGGCATCGGCGGCGGTGCTGCTTGAGACGGCGGACGGCACCGAGACCGGGCCGATCGCGACGGCGGCGGCGCTGCACGCTGTTTCCGGGCCCTTCGACCTGGTGCTGCTCGGTAACGAGGCGTCCGATACGGGCGACTATCAGGTCGGGATCAGGCTGGCGCACCTGCTCGGCAGGCCGGCGGCGACCGGCATCAAGGCGATCTCGGTGTCCGACGACGGGCTTTCGCTGTCGGCAGCGCGGACCTACCGGGGGATCGTCGAGACCTTCACGCTGCCGCTGCCGTGCGTGCTCACCGTCAAGGAGGGCATCAACTTGCCGCGTTACCCGTCGCTGCCCGGTCGGCTGCGAGCCAAGCGGGCGTCCATCACGCGGCTGCCCGTCGGCGATGCGGCTTCGGCCGCCGGCGATCTCATGATGACCCGGCTGAGCGTCCCGGAGTCACCGAAGAAGCAGGCGACCGTCCTCGGGCACGGCCCGGACGCGGTGCCCGCGCTCGTGTCGGTCCTCGCGGAGATCGGGGTGCTCTCATGACGGTCTTCTGCCTGGTCGAACTCGACGGCGATGCGCCTGCCGATGCCTCGCTGCGCGCGCTCACCCTCGCCCGCGGACTTGGGACCGGGGTCGCGGCCGTGGTGTTCGGATTCCCGGGCGCGGCGGTGGTGCCCGCTCTCGCGGCCTACGGCGTGGACGACGTCTACGTGATCTCGGGCATTGACGGCTACGCGCCGCAGGGATGGGCGCGTGCCCTGGCTGAGCTGGCCGGTGCGGCGGCTGACCCGCCGGATGTCGCCGGACATGCGGTAACGGCGGCGGGCACGGACCACGGGAACGAGGTGATGGCCCACCTGGGGGCGATCACCGGCCTCCCGATGGCGGCGAACTGCGTCGCGGCTTCCCCCGCGGACCCGGGCGTCCTCAAGATCCTCCGTCAGCGCTGGGCCGGCCTCCTGCTTGAGGAGGCCGTGCTGGCGGCGCCGGTCCCGCTGCTCACCGTCGCCACCGACGCGGTGTCGCCGCAGCCCGCGCCGGCACCGGGAGCTGCCGTGGTGCACGCGGTTTCGTCGTCGGTGAGCGATGCCGACCTGGTCGTGCGGGCCGTGGAGTCGCCCGCCGGCGCCGGCGGTGCCTCGCTCGCGACCGCCCGCGTGGTCGTCGGAGGCGGTCGCGGCGTCGGCAGCGCCGACGGGTTCGCGCCGCTCGAAGAACTGGCCGGACTCCTGGGCGGGGTGGTCGGCGTGTCCCGCGTGGTGACATCGGAAGGCTGGCGGCCGCACTCGATGCAGGTTGGCCAGACGGGCACCAAGATCACCCCCGACCTCTACCTGGCCTGCGGGATCAGCGGTGCCATCCAGCACTTCGCCGGCTGCTCCGGCGCTAAGCACATCATCGCGATCAATACCGATCCGTCCGCGCCGATGATGACGCGGGCCGACTACGCGGTCGTCGGTGACCTCCATGAGGTTCTCCCCGCCTTGATCAAGGCCCTCCAGTCCCGAGAGTAAGAAGCAGGAGATAATCGCGGGGTGCGGTTCTTCCGGGTGAAGGTGGTGCGGACGCTCCCCCATCCTGGGCGCGGATTCACCCAGGGGCTGATCGCCGAGGGGGAGACCGTCTGGGAATCGGGCGGACAGTACGGGATGTCGGTGCTGCGGCGGTACAAGCTCGGCGCGACGGAGGCGGCCGCGGAAGCCGGGTTGCCGCCGGAGTTCTTCGCCGAGGGCATCTGCCGGGTTGGTGGCAGCATCGTGCAGCTCACCTGGCGGGAGCGGGTTGCGCTGCGCTGGGACGCCGCGTCGCTTGCGGTCGCCGAGAAGGTCGAATTCAACCGCCAGGGCTGGGGAATCTGCGCCGTCCCTGTGGATAAAGCTGTTACTCACCGGGACAGCGCTGTGGATAACCCTGTGGATGAACTGGTGACCAGCGACGGGAGCAGCGAGCTGGTCCGGCGCGATCCGGTGACGCTCGCGCCGCGCGAGGTGGTCCACGTCAGGTGCGGGGAGAGCCGGGTCCGCTGGCTGAACGATCTCACCTGGGCGGACGGCCTGGTCTGGGCGAACGTCTTCGGGACCACGTGCCTGGCCGGCATCGACCTGGAGACCGGAGCCGTGACCGACGTGGTGGACGCCCGGGCGGCCGGGGAACGGCACGTCGATCCGCAGCAGGTCATGAACGGGATCGCGGCGCTCGGCCAACCGGGTGAATTCCTGCTCACCGGCAAGGGCTGGCGCTCAATCCGGCACGTCCGGCTTATCCCTGACCGGAACCGAGGTCAGGTGGAC
Organism: uncultured Actinomycetota bacterium; assembly: GCA_963785645.1. Lineage (GTDB taxonomy): Bacteria > Actinomycetota > Actinomycetes > Streptosporangiales > Streptosporangiaceae > Trebonia. The sequence goes on along the minus strand of CAWAWG010000004.1, from coordinate 465,836 downwards.
CGCCTGCTCGAAGGGGCGAGGGCGCTGATTTCTGGAACCTGAGCGCGGGACGGAGGGGACGGGCGGTGTAGTTACCGTCGGCCAGACCCGCACCGCGTTCGAAGACGTTCCACGCGCCGAAGTCGCCCGACACCAGCCAGGACACTCCCGCCGCGGTGAAGTAGAGCGGCAGCATGAGCACACCGCCGCACCAGGCGTACTGGGTGGAGTGCCGCGCCTCATGCCTGAGCAGGGGCGTGTCCGGCTCCAGGGTGGCGCGGTGCGTGATAATCACGTTCCCGAGCGTGAAGGCCGGGGCCGACGGCACCGGCAGGCGGTAATCCGTGGCCACGACCAGCCCGGCGGTGGAGCGCGACAACCGGGCGCGGCCGGCCTTAGCGGCGGCGAGTCCGGCCAGCGTCGACCCGTTGAGCAGGTTGACCGCCAGCCGGACCCGGTGCCTCGGCCGCATCCTCAGGCTTCGCCGGACTGGCCCGGCTCGCCGTTACCCGGCGGGTCGTAGGTCGGTGCGCTCAGCGGACCGTGTGACCCGTTGCCGTTCCCGGTGCCGAGACCGCCGAAATCGATCACGTCGTCCTCGGCCCCGGCCACGATGCCGTTCCCGTTGCCGTTCCCGTTCCCGTTACTGGTGCCGGTGGCGGTGAGGTAGGTCTCGGGAATGGTGACCACGTACGCCGGCTCCCGCTCGGCGACCGGGAGCGACACCTGCGGCTGGTTGTGCTCGTGGTGCGCGCGCTTGGCCGCCAGATGGTACTCGCGCAGCTTGGCGATGAACGCGTCGTCGGCATAGGGCGCGCCGTCCACGAGCGGGCCGCGGGTGCCCTCCAGCACCGCGTTGACGTCCTCGCCGCTGAGTGTCTTGTGCGTCTCGAGCGCATGCGCCAGCGCGAGCACGTGCCGCTCGTTATCGCGCAGGATCTCCTCGGCCTTGACGAGCAGCACACCCAGGTTGTCCTCGACCCGGTCCGCGAGCCGGGCGAACGCCGGGGCGTTCTTGTCGGCAACGGCGCTCGCACCCGACACGGCGGCGCGGGGGCCGCCCGGCGTGCCGGCCTCGAGGCGGCGGGCCGAGGCGGCGGAGGACACCGTCTTGCCCATGCCCCAGTACCCCTCCATGAAGGAGGCGACGGTGGTCGCGGAGTCCAGGTCGCCGGAGACGCCGGACGAGCTGTCGCTGTCGAAGAACATCCGCTCGCCGGCCAGCGAGGCGAGTGCGACGAGGATGTCGGACTCGTACTCGCTGCGCCACCGGGTGAACTGGTCCTCCGGCTTGATCGACGACACCATGCCGAGGTAGTCGCTGCCCTTCTCGATCGTAGCGATGTCGATCTCCATGTGCTGCCGCGTCCGGTAGGCCACCACCGCGTGGCACGCCTCGTGGACCGCGACCGCGTGCCGCTCCCGCTCGATGTACTCGACGTCCTCGGGCGGGCCGAGCTCCTTGAGCTGCTTGGCCTTGATCACGTCCTGGTAGGTGATGACATCACGGCCGTCCCTGATCGCGATGATCAGCGCCTCGTTGACCATGTCCTTGATCGTGGCACCGGTCGCGTACGGGGTGATCGTGGCGAGCTTGTCGACCTGCTCGGGCGTCAGCTCGTTCGAGACCTTCGCCAGGTAGCCCTCGTAGGTGCGGACCCGGCCCGCCATGGACGGGTAACCGACCCGGTAGATGCGGTCGATGCGGCCGGGCCGCAGCAGCGCCTGGTCAAGCGAGTCAGGCATGTTCGTCGCCATCATGATCAGCATGCGGTAGTGGGGCGGCGGCTTCGGCCGCATGCCGAGCGCCCGGCGGACCACCCGGTTGATGAACCCGCGGGGCTTCTTCAGGCCGGAGATCTCCGTCAGCAGCGCCTGCAGCGTGCCCATGCCGCCGCCGCCCCCGCCGCCGTTCATCATGCCGCCGACGATCTGCTTGTCCCGCTTGCGTCCAGGCTCGGCCAGGCCCGCGTCGAACTGGGAGCTCGTCACGTCCTGGAAAATCCGCTGCTGGCTGTCGGAAGACAGGTAGGAGAAACCGTGGCAGCCCGCGGTAGCGAACGGCACGCTGGCACCGGTGGCGCCGCGCGGCGCTCCGCCGGGCGCGCCGCCGAGGGCCATGCCCCGGTTGCCGAGCGAGTCGGCCTCGTCGAAGAAGACGATCACGCCGCCGTAGCGCAGGGAGAGCTTTCGTAGCTTGCGGAAGAGCCCCTTGACCTTCAGGACTCCGACGCCCATGAACATGTTGATGAACGCACCCGGGTCCACGAACACGTACGGCTTGCCCGTCTCGCCCGCGACCGCCTCGGCCATCAGCGTCTTCCCGGTGCCAGGCGGGCCCCACAGCAGGATGCCGCCCGGCACGTAGCCGCCGCGGTCCTCGATGAGCTCGGGGTGCTCAAGGAAGATGATGTTCTCCTTGACCCGCTCGAGCACGTGGTCCTGGCCCCACACGTCGGAGAACCTGGTCTTGATGTCGTCGGGGAAGTAAACGTCGACGCCGCCCCGGGACAAGAACCAGAACAGCAGCCCGAACTGGGCGACCGCGAAGAGCAGGTAGATGGCGTACTGGATGAAGGTCGGCAGCCCGTGCCAGAGGTCTTCCGGGATGATCAGGGCCGCGTTGAGCGGCGGCACGTGCATGACCTTGCCGGCGACGATGGCGATGACCGCGAGGACGATGATCCAGCTGAAGACCCGCGTGATCCGGAACTTCGTCCACGCCGAGAGCTTGCGGTTAGTGAACCGCTGCCACCTGCCCCAGACCTTCTGGACCCAGAACTGGTTGTACCGGGCGGAGTGCTCGCTGATGAAGAAGTGGGTCTGGTGGATCAGCTCAAGCCCGATCAGGACGAAGACCCACCACCCCGTCTGGACCTGGATCCGGCACGCGTCGAGGAACCCGACCAGCGGGTTGTTCCCCATCGTCGCCCAGACGAGGATCAGCCAGATGGCGACGAGCAGCACCAGCCACTTGATCCGGTCCCAGAAGGGAATCTTGCGCCGCGTCAGGACGTCTTCGTCTCTCGGGCGCCCGCCCTCGTAGTGGAGTCCGAATCCCATCTCCGGCGGTGCTGCCTTCTTCATGTCGGGCTCCCGACGGTAAATGACGACATGACGGTATTTATGTTGTTTTGGTTCTGCGAGTAACAGGTATCGGTGCAGTGCACCATCAGGAAGTACACGATCGTCTGATCGGCATTGGTCAGGGCGTCCTCGTCAAAGGTATCGACCGCGCCGCCGGGGAAGGTGTACTGGAACGTCTCCCTTACGCCGTGCACGCCCTTCTGGCCGGTGATCGTCTGGTCCCGCAGTTGCTTGAAGTCGGTCAGCGGGAACCCGCTCTCCGCGTCCTGCTCCCGCGCGTCCGAGGTCACCGGGAGCATGAAGTCACGCAGCGTGTTATAGGAAAGCTCCGCGCTCACCGTATCTGACAGCGTTCCGACCTCGGCGAACACGAACGGCTGGCTGATGCTGGGAGCGAGGAAGTTGTTCCCGGACGGCGAGGTGTCCCCGTCGAACGCGGTCGACCAGACGCCATCGCTTGAGCCGCCGGCCGCGGTGAGGGCCGCATCCAGGTCCTTCTGGGATATCTGGTGCCACTGCGCGGGCACCTTGTAGTACGTGCTCGCTGACGAGTCCGCCACGTACGTGTACGCAGGGGAGCCGCATGCGCTCAATCCCACCGTCACGAGGGCACCCATAAGGAGGAACGCCAACCCCCCGGTGAGGCCTCGTGTTGAGCGGAAGGCCCGTTTCGTCAAAGGGGTGACCTCCACAATTTGGTTCTCCTGCTCAGTATGCCGTTTCATATCGATTTGGTAAAGGTGATCAGGTTGCCGAACGGTCTTAGCTGACTGACCACCCGGCCATGATCGTCACAAAGCCGGCGAACGCGGAGAGGGCCCGGTAGCTGTTCATCAGTCCCAGTACTACCCCGGCGGTGAGCGGAGCCACCATGAAGGGAAGCTCGCAAGCCAGGTTGATCAGGCCGGCCAGCCGGAGTGTGCCGGCGGCGGGGAAGGCCAGCGAGATCCACTGCCCCGGACGGGCGCTGTGGGTTCCGCCGAGCACGCATCCCAGCACGGTCTCATCCAAAGCTTGGGACTAGCTGAAGGTTTGTGCAATGTACTGCAAATAAGGATCTTTACCCGAAACACTGGCCTTCGCCCCGGTATGTCGGGACGCTCCGCGTCGCTCCGTCCGCCGGGTCGAAGAGGTGATACTCGGTGAGCCGCTCGGCCAGTTCGCCGCCCTTCGCGTGCCGTAGCCAGACCCGGTCGCCGACGCTGAGCCCGTCCGCCGCCGCGCCGAGCACCGGGGTCTGTACCTCTCCGGCGCCCTCAAGGCTGGTCAACCGCAGTCCCCGGGGCAGGAACGGCGTCGGCAGCCGGTCCCGCGTTCCGGTTCCCGACGCCAGGTAGCCGCCGCTGAACAGCGTGGCCACCCCCGGAGCAGGCCGCCGCACCACCGGGAGCGCGTACCGCAGCGCCGGCCTTGGCCGGAACTTGCGGTAGGCGTCGAACAGCGTCGGCCCGACAAGCCCGGAGCCCGCGGACAACTCGGTCACCGAATCGTCGGCCGCGGTGGACTCAAGCGAGCCCGTACCGCCGCCGTTGACGAACTCAAGCGGGGTGAGCGAGCGGATGCGGCGAACCGCCTCGGCCCGGCGCTGACGCAGTTCTGCCGCCGAGCGGGCCTGCATCGCCCGGATGACGCGCGCCCGCAGCGGCTGGCCAGGCGGCGCATCGCCGACACCCGCGATCTGTCCCTCATAGCCGAGCACGCCGACGAGCGAGAACCCCCGGCGGCGCAGGATCGTCTCGGCGAATAGCGCGGCCTCGGCCGGGGTGCGCAGCGGCGACCGCCAGGGGCCGATCTGGACGACGGGGCCGAAGGGAAGTGGGCGCCAGGACAGGTCAAGGTCCAGGCAGACGCGGATCGTCGGGTGGTCAAGGCCGAGCGTGGCGTCAATGAAATCCAGGTGGGCGGCCGAGTCGACGGTCACGGTGATGTGCTGGCAGGCGGCGTCGTCGGCCGCCAGCGCCCGCAGCGATGCCCGGTCCGTGGTCGGGTAGGCGACGAGCAGGTCGTCGGTGGTCCCGCTCGCGTGCAGCCACAACGCCTCGGCTAGTGAGTACGACAACACGCCCCGGTATCCTGGCCGGGCAAGGGAGCGCTCGATGAGATGCCGGCACCGCAGTGACTTGCTCGCCACCCGGATGGGCACGCCGTTGGCCCGCCGCACCAGGTCATGCGCGTTGGCGTCGAACGCGGCCAGGTTGACGACGGCGAATGGCGGGTCCAGGTGGGCGGTCGCACGCTCGAACTGGTCCCGGTCATTGACAAGACTCGACATAAGGCCCCGCATGCGCAAACATTAGCCGCCCCGCTGTGAAAGTGGGACACTAGCCGTAAATCGAGAAAATGGACCAATGACCTGGCAGAACTGGGCAGGTACGGCAAGTGCGGACCCGGCGCGCCGGTTCTGGCCGCGAAGCGCGGAAGAAATCGGGTACGCGGTCACGACTGCCGCGAAGGACGGCCTGAGCGTGCGTGCGCTCGGCAGCGGGCACTCGTTTACTCCCGCGGCGGCGACGTCAGGCGTCGCGCTTGACCTGTCCGGCTGGGGCGGCGTGGTGGGCGCGGACCTGGACTCCGGGCTTGTCACCGTCCGCTCGGGCACCACGATCAGGGAACTGAACGCCACCCTCGATACGCTCGGCCTGGCGATGGCGAACCTCGGCGACATCGACGCCCAGACGGTGTCCGGTGCGATCTCCACCGGGACCCACGGCACCGGCGCGGGTCTCGGCGGCATGGCCACCCAGGTCGCCGGGCTGGAACTAGTGCTCGCTGACGGGTCGGTGGTGTCCTGCTCGGCCGAGTCGAACCCCGACCTTTTCGGCGCGGCCCGGGTGTCCATCGGCGCCCTCGGCGTGATCTCGACGGTGACCCTGCAGTGCGTTCAGTCCTTCCGGCTGGTCGCGGACGAGCGGCCGATGGCCCTGGAGGAGGTGCTTGCCCGGCTCGATGAGTTCGCGGCGGGCAACGACCACTTCGAGTTCTTCTGGTTCCCCTACAGCAAGAACACCCACGTCAAGCGGAACAACAGGATCGAGAGCGCGGACGGGCCGGGTGCGATGCCCAGTTGGCGCCGGTTCCTCGAATACGAGGTAATGGAAAACGCCGCCTGGGGTGCGCTCTGCCGGACCGGACGGGCGGTTCCCGCGACGATTAAGCCGCTGAACCGGTTCGCCGCCGCGACCCTGTCGAAGCGGTCGTACTCGGCCCCGTCGCACAACGTGTTCGTGACTCCGCGACGGGTCAGGTTCGTGGAGTCTGAATACGCCGTTCCCCGTGAGTCCCTGCTTGAAGTGCTCACCGAACTGCGGTCAGGCGTCGCGCGGCTCGCAGATCCGATCATGTTCCCCATCGAGATCCGGTTCGCCGCGGGAGACGACATCTGGCTGTCCACCGCCTACGGGCGGGAGACCGCGTACGTGGCGATCCACCAGTACGCCGGACTGCCCTACGCGGACTACTTCCAGCTTTTCGCGTCAATCGCCACCTCCGTCGGCGGGCGGCCGCATTGGGGGAAGATGCACTCCTGCTCTGCTTCTTACTTGAGCTCTGTTTATCCGCGGTTCGCGGACTTCCTCCGGATTCGGGACTCGCTCGATCCTTCTCGCCTCTTCGCTAACGACTATCTGACGCAGGTCTTCGGGGCTTGAGTCGTTCCGCTGTGCTCCGCTTCTAAGATCAAAGTCAAGATCCCAAGATCAAAATCTAAAAGGACAAAGTCAAAGTCCTAAAGTCAAAATCTAGGTGTGGCAGGTGGCGTGGGGAAGATTGCCGCCGGCACTCCTTCGGAAGGCCGGCGGCCAATCTCCCCACGTGTCCCCTGCTTGCCCCAGGTTGGTCATCGGGTTGTCGGGGTTGAAACCCCTGAGCCAAACATTGCTGCCTTACGTGTCTAGTAGTGAACGGTGGGTTACACCCCCAAGTTGACATTGCTGGAGGTCTCGTGGCAGTCAGCAGCAGGCCTAGTTTTGACGGCTTTGATATTGCTGTTCAGGGGCTGGACGCTTACGTGGTTCGTGAGATTCCTCGGAGAGAAGACGCTCGCCTGGAGGCGGGGTCGGCGCGACCGGTGGGGGACTCTGGGCGGGCTCAGCGTTTGTCTGCGCTTGTGGCGGCTTATCACGTGGGGATTGCTGGGGGCTGCGTGTCTCCGGTTGCGTTTGGGTGGGTGAGGGGTGTTGCTGGGGGGCCGGTGCGGGTTATTGCTGCTGGGGATGCGCTTGTGGGGAGCGTGGATTCTAAGTCGGGGGAGGTGCTGCTGTCCTTGCCTGCTGGAGCGCGGGGGCTGGGGCTTGGGCGGGGCGAGTTCGGGGAGCTCTTGGGGGAGATTTCCTGCTGGCGGGAGATTGCCGGGATTAGTGACGGGCTGCTTGCGGGGGACGGGCTGGGCGGTGAGCGGGGGGTGGGGCGTGACCGGGATGGCGGGCTTTCGCTGGATGAGGGGCTGCTTGGGGGGTGGAGCGGGGCGTTTGGGTGGCTGGTGGTCGCTCGGCCGGTTACCTCGGGCGAGCTGCGGGGGCTGGCTGAAGGTCTCGGGACGCGCCAGCGGCTTGCCGAGGGTTCCGCGGACCGGTTTCCTGAGCAGGCGGTGGAGGCACGGCGGCTCAAGGAACGTCAGGCCGAGTTGCAGCGGGGCGGTTCTGGCGGGTTCTGGCGGATTAGTGTCGTGGCCGGAGGGGCCGATGAGGCGAGTGCCGCCCGGGTCGCGGGGCTGTTCTGCGCGGCCACCGATCTCAGCGGGCTCCCCTACGCCCTCAGTCCCGCGCCGGTTCCTTCGCTCAGGCCGCTCAGGCCGCCCGGGTCGCCCGCATCGGTCGAGCCGGGCGGCGACGGCATTCCCGCCGTGCCGTTTTACGGATCGAGCGAGCTGCTCGCGGCGCTTATCCGGCCGCCGGAGGCGGAGGTCCCCGGGGTGCGCTTCGCGCTGCGGCCGGACTTTGACGTGACCCCCGAGATCTCCGCGGCCGACCACGGTGACGTAGTCCAGCTCGGCGACGTCCTTGACCGGAACCTGATGCCCGCCGGGCCGTTCGGGATCTCCCGCGACTCACTCAACCGGCACGTGTTCGTCTGCGGGGCGACCGGGGCCGGCAAATCGCAGACCGTCCGGTGCCTGCTCGAGGCCGCCACCGAGCACGGCATCCCCTGGCTGGTCGTCGAGCCCGCCAAGGCCGAGTACCGGCTGATGGCGAGCCGGATGCCCGGCACGGAAGTCATCAGGATCAGGCCGGGGGAGCCGGACGCGATCGCGGCCGGACTCAACCCGCTCGAACCCGCGGGTACCAGTGCCGCGGATAAGGGCACGAGCGGCCGGTTTCCCCTGCAGACGCACGCAGACCTGGTCAAGGCGCTGTTCATCGCCTCGTTCCAGGCCGAGGAACCCTTTCCGCAGGTGCTCAGCGCCGCGCTCAGCCGGGTGTACGAGGAAGCGGGTTGGGATCTGGCGCTCGGCGAGCCGGGCGGTCATCCCCCGGGGGCCCGCGACGCCGCCTATCCAACGCTCACGGCCCTGCAGCGGGCGGCCGAGCAGGTGGTGGCCGAGATCGGCTACAGCCAGCGGGTCACCGACGACGTGCTCGGCTTCATCAGGGTCCGGCTGGCCAGCCTCAGACATGGCACGACGGGTCGGTTCCTTGAGGGCGGCCACCCGCTCGACTTCGGTGCCCTGCTGCGGGGGAACGTCGTACTTGAGATCGAGGATGTCGGTGACGACGCGGACAAGGCGTTCCTCATGGGGACCGTGCTCATACGGCTCGCGGAGCACCTGCGACTCACCCACCGGACCGCTGGCCGGGCGCCGGGCCTCGCGCACCTGACCGTCGTCGAGGAAGCACACCGGCTGCTCCGCCGTCCGGAGCCGGGCGGGACCGCGGGAGCGGGCGCCGCCGCTCACGCCGTCGAACTGTTCGCCGGGCTGCTCGCGGAGATCCGTGCCTACGGCGAGGGCCTGGTGATCGCCGAGCAGATTCCCGCGCGCCTGATCCCCGACGTCATAAAGAACACGGCCGTGAAGGTGACACACCGGCTGCCGGCGGCCGACGACAGGGAGGCGGTCGGCGCCACGATGAACGTGACCCCGCGTCAGTCCCGCTACCTGGTCACTCTGCCGCCAGGACAGGCGGCCGTCTTCTCCGACGGCATGGACTTCCCGGTCCTGGTACAGATCAAAGACGGTACCGAACGAGAGGCTGCTTCGCCCCCGCCCACCATCGACGCCCGCACGGTGGTGCACCCCCGGTCGGGTACCTGCGGCGGCGAATGCGCGGCGCGGCCGTGCACGCTGCGGGAGATGCGCGGCGGGCAACGCGCGCTTGACGTCATGCCCTGGGTCCGGCTATGGGCGGAACTCACGGTGCTCGCGCACCTGACCGGCTGGCCGATGCCGGTGCCCAGGCCGGCCGCGCTCGCCGCCCTGCGGGCACAACCGTCTCGGCTGGCTGAGTGCGGCATCGCGCACGCGATCGACGCGGCCGTGGCCGTGCGCCCGGCGATCGCCCGTCCGGCCGCCCTCGCCGCACACGCGGCGGCGGCGATCCGCGCCCGAGCAGAAAGCTCCGAATGGCGGTGCGGGCCCGACGAGCCGGAATGGCTGCTCGGAACGGAAGTGACGGAGACCGTCGTTTACGGCGTCGCCCGCCCCGCCGCCCTTGCGGCCGCGGGAACGCTGCCCGCATTGTCGGATGCCTTCATCGACTGCCGGTGGCCGGTTAGCTATCTTCAGGCGGCACCACCCGAGGTGCGCCGAACTGCGGACGAACCTCGACCGGAACTCGATTAGGACTCGGGTTCACGGTCGAGGACGCTCTGCCTTTACCGTCGAGGCGAGGTAACCCGTCCATTCACTGAGGTTTCGTTGGCGTCCGGGCTGGCCGGGGTCGGCTGGCTGCCGGACGAGTCCGCGAGCACTTCCTCCTCATCTGCCGTCTCGCTGTCGGCGGCGATCGCGGCCCGGTAGCGGTAGCGGACCGCCGCCGCGGCGGCACCGAGGGCGGCGAGGACCGCCGCACCCAGCACCGACCAGGTCAGCACGGTCCTCTTCGACCTCGCCGCCTTCGGCGGGTTGACCTGGCGGGCGGTGGCCCGCAGCGCGGCGGACACCTTAGGCGCGACCGTGTCGGAGGTGTAGTCGGCGGCGCTCTCCAGGCGTGGAGCTGCCCAGCGCCTAGCGGTGTAGACCCTCCCCTTCGCGTTCTTGCTCAGGCTGATGGCGGCCGTCTGGGCCGCATCGCCGGCGTTCTGGGCAGCGTTCGCGGCCACCGCCGCAGCATTCTGGGCAGCGCTCGCCGCGGCCTGGGCCGCGTTCGTGGCGACGACGGCGGCATTCTGCGCCGCCGTCTGCGCTACGCCTGCGGCGTTCTGCGTCGCGGCGGCCGCGTTCTGCGCGGCGTTCGCGGCGTTGGCAGCGGCGGCTGAACTCGCCGTCCGCGCCCGCTTCGCGGCCTTGACCGTGCTGCGGGTGTTGAGATCAGCAGTCTTTTTCCTTGTCAAAGACATCGAGTAACCCCCTCGTCGGCTCTCGGTAGCTCAAGGTTCCCAAGGATGACGCGTTCAATCATCCGGCCGCGACCGAACGCCGCTACGGTTGAGCCGGTACGGTGATTGCTACAGTCGCAAGAACTGAACATCTTCGCCGGCATCCCTAGGGTCGAGGCCTGACGGACCAGCATCAACCGGGGCGAGGACGTTCAGTAGCAATGCCGGGTTGTCCGGCCTCACGAAGAAAACCGGAGTCACGTAAATGACCGAAGCACTGACCGCGACGCTGACGACGACGCAGGGGACCGTCATAGTCCGGCTGTTCCCGGACCATGCGCCGAAGACCGTGCGTAACTTCGTCGAGCTCGCCGAGGGCGGCAAGGAGTGGACCAACCCGGTGACCCGGGCCAAGAGCAAGGACAAGCTCTACGACGGCACCGTCTTCCACCGGGTGATCACCAACTTTATGATTCAAGGCGGTGACCCGCTCGGCAACGGCACCGGCGGCCCGGGTTACAAGTTCGGCGACGAGATCCACCCCGACCTGCGGTTTGACAAGCCGTACCTGCTCGCCATGGCGAACGCGGGGCCCGGCACCAACGGCTCGCAGTTCTTCCTCACCACAGTTCCCACGCCGTGGCTCACCGGCAAGCACACAATCTTCGGCGAGGTCATCAGCGGCGCCGACGTGGTGGACAAGATCAGCCGGGTGCCGACCGTACCTGGCGACCGTCCCGTGACCGACGTCGTGCTGCAGTCGGTCACCATCCAGCGCGGTTAGCAGGCGGTATCCCCGATGACCGCACCGGACCAGGCCAGCTCGGCTGGACATGAAGTCCCGCCCACCTGCTACAGGCACCCGGACCGGGAGAGCTGGGTCTCCTGCGTCCGGTGCGGTCGGCACGCCTGCCCCGACTGCCTCCGAGACGCGGCGGTCGGACAGCAGTGCGTGGAGTGCATACGCGGCGCGAGCCAGGGAACTCGCCCGGCGCGGACCGCCTTCGGCGGACGGCCCGTCGCCACCGCCGCGGTGACCTGGACCCTGGTCGGCCTCAATGTCGTGCTGTTCCTCGTCGAGCTGGCCAAGCCGAGCCTGGCCAACGACTGGGGGCTACTGGGCTACGCGTCGTTCAGCACCGGCGGACCATTGCAGGGCATCGCGGCCGGCCAGTGGTACCGGCTGATCACGTCCGCGTTCCTGCCGCCGGCCACCGGCCTCGGCGGGCTCGGCTTCCTCGACATCCTGTTCAACATGTGGGCACTCGTCGTGGTGGGACCGAGCCTTGAGCAACTGCTCGGCCGGGTCCGCTTCCTGGCTGTCTACCTGCTGAGCGCCATCGGCGGCGGGGTCGCTTTCTTCCTCATCGGCCAGTACAACGTCCTCGCGCTCGGCGCCAGCGGCGCGGTCTTCGGCCTGTTCGGCGCGTGGTTCGTGGTCGCGCGGAAGCTGCGCCTTGACGTGCGCGGGATCCTCACGATCATCGCGATCAACCTGGCGTTCAGCCTCATCTACCGGTCAACGATCGCCTGGCAGGACCACGTGGGCGGGCTGATCGTGGGGGTGGCGACCACCGCGGCCTTCGCCTACGCGCCACGCAAGAACCGGACGGCCATTCAGGTCGGCGCCGCGATCGCCATCCTGGCCGTCATGGTGGTGCTGGTGATCTTCCGCAGCCACCAGCTGACGGCCCAGCTTGGTGTCTAATGCCACTTGGTGGCGAGTATCACGCCGACCACGATCAGGGTGAAGCCGCCAACCAGGTTCCAGCCGCCGAGCGTGCGCAGCACCGGCATGTCCGCCTGGGTGACGTAGTACAGCGAGATCCAGGCCAGGCCGATGATGAAACAGGCGATCATCGTCGGCGCGAGCCAGACCGGGCTCACCTTGCGCTTTGCTGACCGCGTCGGCGGTGGCGTGTAGACCGGCTTCTTCCGGACGCGGCTCTTGGGCACCGCGCACCTCCTGGGGTGGTCTCAATCTGCTTGGGGTAAGGGTAATGCACGAAGCTTGAGCATTACCGCAAACGAAAAGATAGTGGATCGCCAGGCCCGCCGGGGCGATCCAAGCGATCCACTATCTTCGTGGTTTGACGTGTCAGGGGCGACGAGCGACGGAGTTAGAGGCCCAACCCGGTGCCGTCGCCGTTTCCGTTCCCGCCGTTTCCGCCGCCGTTCCCACCGTTTCCGCCGGTGCCGTTACCGCTTGTCGACGTGCTGGTCGGGGTGGCGGTGCCGGTGGGTGTCGCCGTACTTGTCGGGCTGGTCGTGTCCGTCGGGGTCGCGGTAGGGGACGAGGTGACGTTCTGCGGCTGCACGAAGATCGTGACCACGGTGTTCTTCTGCTGGACCGAGGTCGCCGCCGGGTTCTGGTCGTAGACGGTTCCCGGCTCGACCATCTGGCCCGAGGGGGCCGGAGTGCTGTCGGTCTGCACCTGGAACCCGTCTTGCTTCAAGGTCGCCGTGGCCACGGCCACGGTGTCGTTCACGACGTTCGGCACCGGGATGGCACCGCCCGAGATGTACAGCGTGATTCCCACGTTGGGTGGGTAGCTGTCCGGGGCCGGCGTCTGGTGGTCAACCGTATTCGCCTGCGCCGTGGACTGCTGGTCGGCGACCACGCTGACGTTGGTGAAGCCGAGCTTGCTCAGCTGGGCCTGGGCGGCGGCCCCCTGCTCACCCTGGACGTTGGGCAGGTTGATGTTGCCGAGGCCGGTGGAGACGTTGACGGTGACCGTGCTGTTCTTCGAGACGCTGTTGCCGTTGTCCGGGTTCGTGCTGATCACGAGGCCCGACTTCACGGTCGAACTCGGCTCTTTGTTCTCCACCGGGCTCAGCGCCGGCCGCCTTGATCTGCTGGGCCGCCACGGCGTAGGACTCGCCGTTTACCAGCGGAACGTTGGCGGTGCCGCCGCTGCCGCCGTTTTTCAGCAGGATCACGGCCACGATGAGGGCCGCGAGCACCACGAGCCCGGAGATGACCCAGGGAAGCCAGCGGCGGTCCCCGCCCCGCTGGTCGATGGCACCGCCGCCGTCGTAGCCGCCGCCGTAGGGCTGCTGGTAGCCGGTCTGGTAGCCGGGCTGCTGGTACGGCGACACGGTGGTCGGCGCGGAGCCCATCGCCGACTGCGGGCCCATCTGCTGGGTCCGCTGCTGGAAGTCGTAGTCAAGGCGGGTCATCGGTACAGCGGCGGCCACCTGCATACCGGACGCGGCCCGCTGAATGTCCGCGTTCATCTCCGCCGCGCTCTGATACCGGTCGTTCGGCGACTTGGCCATCGCCTTGAGCACGATCGAGTCGGCCCACGGGGGCAGGGACGGGTCGAGCCGCGACGGCGGGACCGGGTTCTCCCGCACATGCTGGTAGGCGATCGCCACCGGGGAGTCGCCGGTGAACGGCGGCCGCCCGGTGAGCAGTTCGTACATGAGGCAGCCGGTGGAGTACAGGTCGGACCGCGCGTCCACCCGTTCGCCGCGCGCCTGCTCCGGCGACAGGTACTGCGCGGTGCCGATCACCTGCGCGGTCTGGGTCATCGTGGCCTGCGCATCGCTCATCGCGCGGGCGATGCCGAAGTCCATCACCTTGATGTCGCCGTTGCGGGTCACCATGACGTTTCCCGGCTTGATGTCCCGGTGCACGATGCCGGCCTGATGGCTGTACTCGAGCGCACGCAGCACACCGGAGACGATCTCGAGCGTCCGCTCGGGCAGCAGTCGGTGGCCCTCGATGAGCAGGTCCCTGACCGTCCGGCCGTCCACAAACTCCATCACGATGAAGGGGACGACTACCCCGCTGGTCAGGTCCTCGCCAGTGTCGTAGACAGCGACAATCGAGGGGTTGTTCAGCGACGCGGCCGACTGGGCTTCGCGCCGGAACCGGGCCTGGAAGGTCTGATCGCGCGCGAGATCGGCGCGGAGGGTCTTGATCGCGACCGTGCGGTCCAGCCGGAGGTCCCTGGCGCGGTACACCTCCGCCATGCCGCCCCGTCCGACGACACCATCTAGCTCGTATCTATCACCGAGCAGCCGGGGCTGTGTCATGTCTCGCACTCTTCCAAACCACCCTGCATCGAAGTCTCATCCCTAATTGCCATTGCCATTGCCGCCATGGTGATGGCCGGGTGTTGCCGATCCCGAGTCCGCTGGTGACGCCGTCGCCGTCGCCGTGCTCGTCGCGGTCGCGGTGGACGTCGCGGTGGCCGTGGACGTCGCGGTCGCCGTCGCCGTGCTCGTCTCGGTCGGCGTCGATCGCTTTGGGTTAGGCGACTTGCTTTGAGTAGGCGACTTCGACGCCGTCGGTGACTTCGACGAGGCCGGGGATGTCTTCCCTGTCGGTCCTAGATTATTGCCTACGGCGCCCCCGAAGGCCGTGCTTGGCGGCGGCGTGGCGATCGCGGCAGCGCTCTTCTTGAGGACCGGATGCGACTGCGTCACGGTCGGGGCCGTCGTGGCCGTCCCCGGGCCAGCCGACGAGGCGTGGTTGCTTGAGAGCAGCACGCCGATGATCGCGATGATGCCGATGGCCGCCACGCCGATGCCGCCGAACAAGAACGTGCGCGATCCGTTGCGGCGGGGAGCCGGTATCCGTCTGGCATCATTTTGATAAAGATCAAGGCTGGTGGCGGCCGGGAAGTTCGGCACCACGGGCAGGTCGGAGGTGGCCGGGCCGCCGCGACCGGAGCGGTTGCGGGCGTCGCGGATCACCTCGGCGCGGTCCGCGACGTGCCGGGCGGACTCGGGACGGTCCTCGGGGTTCTTCGCCAGCATCGCGTACACCAGGTCCGCGACCGGACGGGGCACGTCGTTGGGCAGCGCGGGCACCGGGTCGTGCTTGTGCATGATCGCGATCGCCAGCGGCTGGTCCGCGATGAAGGGGGGATCGCCCGCCAGGCACTCGTAGGCCACCACGCCGAGCGAGTACACGTCAGAGGACCCGGTCAGCGGCTGACCGGTCGCCTGCTCGGGCGAGACGTACAGCGCGGTGCCCATGACGATTCCGGTCGCGGTCAGGTTGACGTCGGGGACGTTCGCCTTGGCGATGCCAAAGTCGGTGATCTTGGTCGTGCCGTCGGCCATGATCAGCAGGTTGCCCGGCTTGATGTCCCGGTGCACGATGCCGGCCCGGTGCGCCACGTCGAGCGCGCGGGCCGCCTGGGCGACGATGTCCAGCACGACGTACGGGTCCAGCCTGCCGTACCGCTCGATGATCTCCGACAGCGGCTGGCCGTCCACCAGTTCCATGACCAGGTAGGGGCCGCCGAGCGGGCTGTGCTCCCCGTAGTCGAAGACCCGGGTGATACCCGGATGGTTGAGCGAGGACGCGTACCGCGCCTCGGCCCGGAACCGCGCGCGGAACTGCTCATCGCCCGCGTGCATCGCGGCCAGCATCTTGATCGCCACCGGTCGGCCGAGGATCATATCGCTGCCGCGCCAGACCTCGCCCATACCGCCGGTAGCTATCCGCTCGATCAGCGTGTAGCGGTCATCGAGAACGTAGTCGGCCATTGTCATTGATTCCCCAAGGTCGCCAGATAGGCCTTGATAACCGCGACGGCGATCGGCGCGGCCGCGGCAGCCCCGTAGCCTCCGCCTTCAATCATGACGCCCACGGCTATCTTCGGGTTGTCAGCGGGGGCAAATGCGGTGAAAACGGCGTCGGGTTGTGCGCTCACGCCGTTCTGCGCGGTGCCGGTCTTGCCCGCGATGAGCAGGCCGTTCTCGATATTCGAATTAAATCCGAAGCCAGTACCTTCTTGATCCTGCACGACGGCGAGCATCATCTGCTTCTCATAGCCGGCCACCGTGCTCGAGATCGGCTGGCTGAGCTGCTGCGGCTGGGTCGTCTGCACCACCGACAGGTCGCTCGCCGTGACCTGCTGGACCAAGTAGGGCTTCATCAGCTTGCCCCCGTTGGCGACGGTGGCGGCGAACATCGCCTCCTGCAGCGGCGTCACCGTGGTGTCGTGCTGCCCGATCGCGTCAAAGGCGGTGAACGACTTGTCCTGCTCCGCGGTGAAGTTGGACGGTGCCACGCTTACACCGGGGATGTCCAGCGCGCTCGGGTTGTTCAGGCCGTAGTTCGTGGCCATCGACTTGATCGTCGTGCCGCCGAGCTGGATGCCGAGTGCGGCGAACGGAGTGTTGCAGGACTGGGCGAACGCGACCAGCACCTGCGTCATGCCCGACCCGTCGCCGCACTGCTCGTTGTTGTCGTTGTTGAGCAGGTTCCCGTTTGGCAGCTTCAGCGGCTGCGGCGAGGCGATCGCTGTACTCGGGTTGTTGGCGGGGTTCTGCGTGTACCAAGCGGAGCTTGTGACGATCTTGAACGTCGAGCCGGGCGGCAGGGTGGTCTGGGTCGCGTTGTTCAGCAGCGGGCTCGGGTCCTCGCCGGTGAGCTGTTTGTCGACCGTGTTGAGCGTGCCGGTGTCGTGCACGGCGAGCTGGTTCGGGTCGTAGCTCGGATAGGAGGCCATGGCCAGGATCGCGCCGGTGGACGGGTTGAGCGCGACCACGCCGCCGACCTGCTGCTGGCCGTTGATCGTCTTGCCCTGCAAGGTGTCCTGCAGCTGCTGGTAGGCGGTCTCCTGGGCCTTGGAGTTGATGGTGACCTGGACGGTCGCGCCCTTCTGCGGCTTGTTGGTGAGCGTGTCGAGGAAGTTGCGGAACGCGAGCTGCGAGCCGGTGCCGGTCAACAGGGAATTCTCCGCGCGCTCGACTCCGCTGGCGTAGTTGGGCGCTTGCGACTGGGTGAAGACCGTGTCGTAGCCGGTGACCGGCGCGTATACCGCTCCGTCCGTATACACCCGCTGGTACCTGAACAGGTCGTTTGTCGGCTTGGTGGTGGCCACCGTCACGCCGTCCGCGGTCACGATGTTGCCGCGCTCTATCTGGCTCTGGTTGTACTCGGCGCGGTCGTTGAGCGGCCGGGTGGACAGGCTGTTAGGTTGCACGCCCTGCAGGTAGTTGACGTTGATAAGCAGGATGACGAACATCACCAGGACCGCGAGCGCGATCCGGGTGATGGGGCGGTTCATTCCGGTCATCGGAGCGACACCACCTGGGTCATCCCTTCGTCCTGGATCGGCTTGGGCGCCGGGCGGCGCGCGGTATCGCTCATCCGGGCGAGCACCGCGACGAGCAGCCAGCTCGAGATCAGGCTCGACCCGCCCTGCGACAGGAACGGGGTCGTGATGCCGGCGAACGGGATCAGGTTAGTGACGCCGCCGACGATCACGAAGACCTGGAGCGCGAACATAAACGACAGCCCGCTCGCGAGCAGCTTGGAGTAGTCATCCTTGACGAGCATCGCGGTGCGCAGGCCGCGCTGCACGAAAAGCCCGTAGAGCAGCAGCATCGCCATCACGCCGGCCAGCCCGATTTCCTCGCCGAACGCGCTGAAGATCTCGTCGCTCTGCACGAGCGGCGTCCAGAAGGGCTGCCCGTTGCCCAGCCCCTTGCCGAGCAGGCCGCCATTTCCGAACCCGTACAGGCCCTGTGCGGTCTGGTAGGAGGGCTGGGTGCCCTGTATGAGATTCGCGTTGCTGAACGGATGGAGCCAGACGCTGAACCGCACCCCCACGTGCGGCACGAGCTCGGCCGTGAGGAAGGCGCCCGCGACGAAAAGGAGGAAGCCGAGGATGGCCCACGATCTGCGCCCGGTCGCGATGTAGAGCATCGCGACGAACAGGCCCATGAACACCGCGCTGGTGCCGATGTCGCTCTCGAAGACCAGGATCAGCATGCTGACCGCCCAGACCACGAGGATCGGGGCGAGGTCGCGCCGCCGGGGGAGACTGAAGATCCACCACTTCTCGGTGAGCAGCGACAGCTTCCTGCCGTTGACCACCAGGTAGCTGGCGAATGAGGCTGCGAGCAGCAGCTTCCCGAACTCCTCCGGCTGGATGGAGAAGCCGCCGATGCTGACCTGGATCTTGGCCGTGGTACCCGCTACACCGCTGATCGACCCGGGCAGCAGCGCGGGCAGCGCGATGAGGAACATGCCCGCCAGGCCGAATATGTAGGTGAAGGGCTGCAGGACCTTGATGTCCTTGATGAACGCGAGGAACAGCACGAGCACGATGACGCCGAGCACCGAGTAGATGATCTGCGTGGTCGTCGCGCTCGCGCTGAGCGTGACGATCGGCTTGCCGTTCGCACTGGGGTTGCCGTCGCGGCCCACCTGGTTGAGCCGGTAGATCATCACGATGCCGAGCCCGTTGAGCAAGGTGGCGATCGGGAGCAGCAGCGGGTCGGCGTACGGAGCCCACCGGCGGATCGCCAGGTGGGCGCCCAAGACGATCACCAGGAAGGCGATCATGTACTCGAAGATCGTCGACAGGTGCTGGTCCTTGAGGCTGCCGACCACATTCAGGAAGGCAAACAGCACAATTCCGCACGCGAACAGCATCATCCACAGCTCGGTGGACCGGCGGCGGGTGTGGGCCTCGTCCGGCGGCTGGCTCCCCACCGCTGGGGGAGGCATGACCACGCTGCTCACCCAGCCGCCCGTGCGGTCGAGGACGCGGTGGCCGACGGCTTGGCGGTCGGGCTCGTGCTCGGCTTGGCGGTAGACGTGGTCGGTGTGGGCGCGGGCGTGGCACTGACCGTCGGCTGGGACGCTGAGGTCGTGATGCCGAATGCCGTGGCCGGGGCGCAGGTCGCCGCGCTTGGCGCGCTCGGCTGCGGGCCCGGGTTGGCGCTCGCCGGTACCTTGATCTTGCCCTTGCTCTTGGCCGCGGCCGCCAGATCGGCCTGGTAAGTGGTGTTCTTGGCCTGCCACGCGGCAACCGCCTGCCACTGCTGCTTGCAGTCATCGGCCTGGCCCTGGAGCTGGTCGATCAGCTGGTGCGCGTTGGTCAGGCTGCTCTGCGAGATGGTCTGGCTGAGCGTGGTCTGGTCGCTGGCGCGCAGTTCGCTGGCCGGCAAGGTCGACCGCTGGACAAGGCTGGACAGGCTGATGCCCGCGAGATTCTGGTTGGTGCCGCGGAAGATGGAAACGTACCCGCTCTGGTCGACCCCGACGTAGTACTGGCCCTGGTTGTAGCGCCAGAAGCCGTAGGCACCACCGCCGAGCAGCAGCACGAGCAGGACAAGCGCTCCCGTCACGACCGGCCACCGGCGCTTACCGTGCGCGGCGTAATCGTCGTCCCCGTCATAGCGGCGGCGCTTGGCGCGATGGCCGCCGCGCCGTCGGCCGCGGTCGTCGTCCTCTAGGTCGTCGGTGTCTTCGTCGTCCGCGAGGAATCCGCCGGGCCGCTCGAAGGCGGCCGTGTCCCTGACCCGCTCCCTAGGCCCCGTGTCGGTGCGCCCGTCGGGCGGCCCGTAACCGCCGGGGTCAAAGCCCTGTGTCTCATAGGCTCCGGTGTAGCCGTCGCGGTAGCCGGGCGGGCCCGCAGGCCAGGTACCGGTCGGCTGCTCCTCAGGCATCACGGACTGCGGAGCCGTCCGGGTCAGGCGCATGGCCCGGGTGGCCGGCGAGTTCTGCCTGGCCGACGGGCGCAGGCCCTCCGGTGCGCCGTTGGCGGCCGCGCCTGCGAATACCGGCTGCCAGGTCGGCGGCACCCGGCTGCTGTGGGAGTCGATGACGTCGGCCACGATGACGGTGATGTTGTCGGGCCCGCCGCCCTTAATCGCGAGCTCGACAAGTCGCAGTGCGACTTTGTCCGGCTCCCGTACGGAGGCGAGCGTCTGGTGCAGCGTCTGCTCGGTCACCACGCCGGACAGGCCGTCTGAACACAGCAGGTACCGGTCACCGGGAAAAGTCTCGAGCGGTGCCAGGTCAGGCTCGGCGATCGTCCGACCGTCCAGGGCGCGAAGCAGCAGCGACCGGTGCGGATGCGTCGCCACGTCATCTTCGGTGATCTTGCCCTCGTCGACAAGCGACTGCACGAGCGTGTGATCGTGGGTGATCTGGATAAACTGACCATCGCGCAGCAGGTAGGCCCGCGAGTCGCCGATATGGCAGAGTGCGGCGTATCCCTCCGACCACAGCAGCGCGGTCAGCGTCGTGCCCATGCCCTCGATCGCGGGATCGGAGATGATCAGTTCCTGGAGGCGCAGGTTGGCCGTCGCGACCGCGTCGGCGAGCGCGCCAACAAGGTCGGGCCCGGGATCCTCCGCGTCGAGCGGGGCGATCGTTGTAATGGTGGCCGCACTCGCCACCTCGCCGGCCGCGTGGCCTCCCATGCCGTCGGCCACGGCAAGCAGGTGTGGTCCGGCGTACGCCGAATCTTCGTTCCCCTCCCTGAGGAGACCGACATCGGACCGTACCGCGAATCTGAGGGCTAGTGTCATCTGCGCAGTTCCAGAGCGGTCTTTCCAATGCGAATTGGCACGCCTAGGGGCACCGGGGTTGGCCGGGCCACCTTCTGCCGGTCCAGGTAGGTGCCGTTTGTCGAACCGAGGTCCTCAACGAGCCACTGTCCGTCTTGCGGAAATATCCGGGCATGGTACGTGGAAGCGTAGTCGTCATTCAGCACCAGCGTGGCGTCATTCGCCCGGCCCATCGTTATCTGCTGATCCGTTAGGTCGATGCTCACGCCCGATAGGCCGCCTTCGGTAACAACGAGGAAGCGTGGCGTACCGCGGCCCGGTTTCACCGGCCGTGGCGGCTTAGGCTGCGGCATCGGCGGCGGCAGGTTCCGTCCACGGCGCACCTTCGCAGCCACCGTGCCGAGCAGGTCCGTGCGCACCACGCCGATCGCCGCGATGACGAAAAGCCACAAGACGGCCAGGAAGGCCACCCTGATGAGGGTTAGGGTGAGCGCGTTCATTCCGTGCTGAGTCCTCGGCTTCTGCGTCGCTGTCGGTTGGCTGCCCTAAGGGTAGTCACTCCTCGGTCTTCTGGAACCTATCTAGCCACTACCTGGCTGCGGATGATCAATACCTCATGTCTTGGCGGAAAACCAAAGTAGTCCGGCCAAGCGTCACATTGGTCCCGTCCGTGAGCACAACATGCCGCATCGGCTGCCCGTTGACCAGCGTGCCGTTGGTGGATCCCAGGTCGACGAGGACGACCTGTCCCTCCTCTATGCGCAGTTCACAGTGGTGCCGAGAGACACCGGGATCAACCATGCGCAGGTCGCAGTCCGTGCCGCGGCCGAGCAAGGTCACGGGCGTCTGAAGCTCATAGGTGCTGCCCGTTTCCATGCCCGTGCCGGGCTGTGACCCAGCCACCACGAGCCGAGGCCGGCCGGGGAAGTAGGTGCCTCCGCCCCGCGGCAAGTCACTGACCGGCTGCCGGACCTCGCCCGCCTCCACGGTATGCCCGCGGATCACCCCGGACCGGATGCGGAACATGCCAGTCGCAAGGTCGGGAACCCCCTCGAACCGGATTCGCACCGGTCCGACGAATGAGTACCCCTGCTCCTTGGCGTGATCCCTGGCCAGGGTCGCAAGCTCAAGGCTCAGGCTTTCGACCATGATGTCGAGTCGCTCGGCGTCGGTCTGCGCTATCTCGACAACGAAGTCGTTCGGCACCAGTGTGCGGCCCTGTGCCACGATCGCCGCCCGCTCGTCCATCTCATGCTGGACGGCACTAGCTACCTCAACCGGCTGAAGCTCGGACTTAAAAACCCGTGCGAAGGTCCCTTCGACCATGCCCTCAAGCCGTCGTTCGAAGCGCTGTAGAACTCCCACCCGTCGAGCCTCCCTCGGCCTTGTTACTCATCTGATGTTATCCGGGGGCAGAGCACGCCGGCCGCCGTGCTACGCTAAGTCGTCCTCACTCGGGCGAGTGGCGGAACGGCAGACGCGCACGGTTCAGGTCCGTGTGCCCGAAAGGGTGTGAGGGTTCAAATCCCTCCTCGCCCACGAGACTCTAACGACCCCTGTACGCAGAAAGCGCGTACAGGGGTCGTCTCGTTTATCCCCCGGGGGGGGGGCGACCCCCCGGAACCCCCCGGTGTGGGGCGCAGGGCGCCCCACGGGGGCCGTGGTAACTGTGGATGTGTCACCAGACTGTGATCGCTTGGTTACTTCCCCGGGAGTACCGGCGGATGCGTCACCGGACCAGGGGTGTCTAGCCATGTCCCTCCAGTTACCCGGAGTCTCCCGAGCTATCCCCAGGATCTCCTGGTGCCGCTTCAGCCCAGAGTGACAGTTTGATCACGTTAGGTGTCCTGTAACGCGGCCCGCGTTGGCTTCGGTATACACATCGGGAGAACCCTCGGGAACCGTGCCCCCGCCGTCCACACCGGCGGGGGCACGCCCTTTACTCCCCACCCAGCCTCCCCACACCAACCCCCAGAGCACCAAAGATTTTCCAGAAACCTGGAAAATCAAAACAAGAGAGCCCCCCGCTCACAGCACCATGGGACGCCCCCCACAGCCACCCCACCCCACCCAACACAACCCCCGCGGACAGCCCCAACCAAAGCAACGTCAGAGCGTTGACGCCAACCGGCACCCCAAATGCCATAACCCGCTTTCACAGAAACCCCTGCCCAACCCCCGCGGCAGCCCCAACCACAGCAATGTCAAGGCGCTAGAAGCCAACCGCGCTCCGTGCCACGAGACGCGACACCGTGGAACACGCCCCCGTTCGGACCGCCCCGGCCCTGGCCCTGGCCCTAGCCCTGGCCCTTGACCTTGACTTTGGCCCTTGGTCCTTGATCTTGACTTTGGCTTTTGACTTTGGCTTTTGACCTTGGCTTTTCACTTCGGTCACGAACGGAAGGCAGGCGCGGGTCGTCCGGGGGATTGGCCCGCGACCTTCCGAAGGAGCGTCGCGGGCAATCCCCCGGTGACCCAAGCCCACCCCTCTTTAGGTCCTGACTTTGACTTTGATGCTCTTGACTTTGATGCTCTTGACTTTGATCTTGGAGCTCTTGATCGCGGAGCGATTGAACGTCGATCTCCGTAGTTACGGGACGACAATCACCGGACACCGAGCGTTCCGCGCGAGCCAAGAAGGCACCGACCCGATCAAGTGATGCCAGAAGTGCCGCGGCGCACCGATCACGAGCGCATCGGCGCTGAACTCGGCCGCGATTGAGGCGAGTTCCCGCGCCGGGCTGCCGCGCCGGGTGCGCACGTGGACCTCAAGTTCGCTCGTGTCGGCGGCCTGGTCAAGCTCGCTCAGCAGCCAGCGCTCCAGCGAATCCGCGTCCCGCAGCAGGCCAACCACTTGACCGGTCAGCGGCTCGCAGTAAACGCCGGGCGACGTGACGTAGACCATGAGCAGCGGCCGGCCCAGTCGCCGGGCCATGCCGGCGGCGTAAGCGAGGGCATTGCGGGAAGAAGCCGATCCGTTGTACCCGGCGACGACCGGATGCGCCACCGAGATCGGGCGGGGCTGCGAGCCATACTCGATCGGGACCGGGCGCAGACGATCCTGCTGGCGGCGGCGCTCGGGCCGCCGCTCATCGGGGGTGCCCTGATCCGGGGAAGGCTGGTCCATCTCCGCGTCCTCGCGGCCACTGGGGGTCAATGGTTTCGTTATAACAAGCATCCGCCCGTTAGTTAAGCGGATCTCTTGTTTTACCTGAGTAAGTCCCCTGTCTCGCGCGACTTATTCGGGCCGTGCTGGCAGAACTATAGGGGCGAGGCGGCGTGGGCGGAAGAACCACGAGCCGACCAGCGCACGCCGTCGCGAAACCGTAACGTTGCGCGTCCGAACACCAACAACCCCGGAAGAATCGGATATTTCACTAGAGCAACCAGGCATCGCCTAGAACGAGGAGTAACAGTCTTCCGCTGCCTGGCATGGTTGCCAGGTGGCACCATGAAGGTGTGGTTGCAGAACAGCAGTCGCACCCCTCTTGGGGGGTGGGCCCAGGGGCTGGCCCCCTCGGGCAGCCCGCGGGGCGGAGCGACCGGGAGCGGGTAGATGCGACCGCGCGCGCCGTCATCGAATCCGCCGCCGATGCCATCGTCGCATTCAACACCGACCGGAACGTGATGCTGTGGAACCCGGCCGCGGAACGGATGTTCGGCTGGGCCGCCGAGGAAGTGATCGGCCTCGCGCTCCCCGCTATCCCGGAGGAACTCGCCGCCGAGCATAACGCGGTCTTCGAGCGGGTCCGCGGCGGCGGGCAGATCTCCTTCGCGACCAGGCGGATCCGCAAGGACGGCTCGATGCTTGACGTTCGCATCGACACCAGCGCACTGACCGACAGCGAGGGCGAAGTGCTCGGCTGGGTCAACATCTGCCACCAGACCGGCGAGGACGACGTCGCGAGGCACTACATGGCCGAGCGAGCGCGCGTGGTGCGCCGGCTCGGCGACGTGGTCGCGGATATGAACGCGCAGCGCGACCTGGAGTCAGTGCTCGACCGGATCGCCGCCAGCCTGCGCGAGCTCACGGGCGCTGACGCCGGCGGGTTCGTCCTCATCGAAGAAGACAGGCTCCGGCTCGTCTCCACCGCTGGCCTGCCCGCGCGGCTGCGCGGCCGGGTCGCCTCGCTGTCGAGCAGCCTGGTCGGGGAGTTGCTGCGGTCAGGCAAGACCGTGATGATGGCGACCGGCGAGTCCGGCGGATTCGACGACCTCATCTGGTCCGCGCTGCCGGGCCTGCACACCATCGCGCTCAGCTTGTCCCACGTTGGCGGCCGGCCCTACGGCGCGCTCTATGCCCTCTACAGCCGGCGTACTCTCGGCCACGTCGAGCTTGAGCTGCTCGAACTGCTCGCCGGGCACGCCGGGGTGGCACTCACCAACGCGATGGCGTTCGAGGAGGTCGTCAAGCAGCGGGCCCATGAGCGCGCCGTCATCGACGGCAGCGCCGACGGCATCGCGGTGCTCGACGAGGCGGGCAACGTCAAGCAGTGGAATCCCGCCGCCCACCGCATCACCGGCATGCAGGCCAGCGAGGTGATGGACGCGCCGCCGCCGTTCCCGCTGCCGGTGCCCGGTGAGCGGCGTACTCACAAGCTGCCGAGCGGGCGCTGGATCGACGTCCTGTGCACCGAGCTCACCGACGGCGGCGAGAAGGTGGTCGACTTCCGTGACGTCACGGCGGCCAAGGAGCTCGAAGAGGCTAAGGACCTGTTCCTCGCGACGACGAGCCACGAGCTGCGCACGCCGATCACCGTGGTCCAGGGTTTCGCGTCCACGCTCGCCAGCCGCTGGGAGCAGTTGTCCGATGCCGACCGCCGGGCCGCCGTCCGGACGATCGCGGAGCGCGCCGGGTCGCTCGGCCGCCTCGTCGAGCAGCTCCTGCTCGGCGCGCGGGCGGGCGCCGACGCGCTGCCGGTCAGCAACGGACCGTTCGACCTGGCCGCGCTGCTCCGCGCGGCGGTCGTCTCGTTCGGCCCGCTTTCGGACAAGCACAGTGTCGTCGCCGACGTCCCTGATGACCTCCCGCTCGCGAGCGGCGACTCGATGGCCACGGACATTATCGTCGGCCAGTTGCTAGAGAACGCCTTCAAGTACTCGCCATCCGGCGGAACCGTGACGGTGCGGGCCCGCACCGCCATCTCGGCCGCTGGGGGCCAGCTGGTCGAGGTGGATGTCGAAGACGAAGGCATCGGCATCGCTCCTGGAGACCACGAGCGGATCTTCGAGCGGTTCGTCCAGGGCGAGACGGGTGACCGCCGGCGCTTCGGCGGCGTCGGTATCGGGCTCTTTATCGTGCGACGGCTCGCCGCCGCACAGCACGGCACCGTCGTCGCCAGTACCCGTCCAGAGGGCGGCACGATCATGCGCCTCACCCTCCAGCAAACAGACGCCTAACAGCCTGGCCCGCTCGCGGTCGCGGGGCTCGCCGCCCGTCGCGACGAGGTACTCGTCGATGACGGCGGGTACGTCGTCGCTGTCCCGCAGGATCTGGCCGGCTTCCATCCAGATCACCCGGTTGCAGCTCTGTTCGATCTCACCGAGGTTGTGCGCGACGAGGAAGACGGTGCCCGCCTCATCCCGTAGCTCCTTGATCCGGTTGTGGCTCTTGGTGCGGAACGCGGCGTCACCGGTCGCGAGTGCCTCGTCGATCATCAGGATCTCGTGGCTCTTGGCGGAAGCGATCGCGAACCGCAGGCGCTGGGCCATGCCCGTCGAGTAGGCCCGCATCGGCAGGTCAATGAAGTTCCCGACACCCGAGAAGTCGACGATCTGCGGGTAGCGCTCCTTGACCTCAGCGGGGGGCATGCCCATCGCCAGGCAGCCGAGCACCACGTTCCGCTCACCGGTGAGGTCGTCGAGCAGCGCGGCGTTCACGCCGAGCAGGGCCGCCTGGCCCGAGGTATACACCGCGCCGCTCTCAGCGGGCAGGAGCCCGGCGATGGCGCGAAGCAGGGTGGACTTACCCGACCCGTTCCTGCCGATTACGCCGATCACGTCACCGTGATTGACGACGAACGAGATGCCGCGGATCGCGTGAACTTCCCTGATGGAGACCCGGCGCTGCCGCCTGACCAAACGCATCAGGGACGTGGCCGCGGTCCCCTTGTTACCGCCCGCGCCGTAGACGCGGTAGACCACGTGCAAGTTGTCGACCACGACGGTCGGGTCAGCCATGGTGCCACTCACTAGGTTTCTCGGCGGGGCAAAGTGTCAAGTTCCATCTGACGTTACCGCCTCAGCGGCGCACATGCGTATTGATGAGCGGCACTCTGGGGCATTGTGGCACATAACACTGTGGAAATCTTGCGTTTACGGTTTCGCGCAGAGCACACGGGGGCATTTCCGCTCATGCCGGGTTCGTACAGTTCCACGGACGGGGCGGGTGTTCATGGAGGTGGGTACGTCGAGCGTGTGGATGCTCCCGTATACAGCCTCTAGCGTCGGCGTAGCTCGCCGCCGTTTGATTGGCGACCTCACCAAGGCCGGCGTCTACGAGGCTACGGCGTGTGACGCCGGGCTCGTCCTGAGCGAACTGATCAGCAATGCCCTGCGTCACGCCACACCGCTGCCAGGCAGCCTTGTCAGGGTGACGTGGGCGCTGGGCGACGATTGCGTCGAAGTCGCTGTGAGTGACGGCGGCGGACCTACCGCGCCCATGATCAACAAGCCCGCGGCCAACGCGCTCGGCGGGCGCGGGCTGGGCATCGTTGACCGGTTGTCGCTCCGCTGGGGCGTTTACGCGCGTCAGGACGGATCAGAAACGACGGTTTGGGCGGCACTTCCGTTGAGTGGCGACGCCGAGCGGGCCGCGGAGAACATGACAGAGAACGGGCCGCAGGGGCGCAACGGGACCGGCCCGGGACTTGTAATCGCCTCGTCACGGGATGCGTAATCGCGCCATGAACTGGTGATAATTCCCCGCGGGGATGTCGCACGTTGAAGTTCCCTCATTACGGGATAGTCCGGCAGCGACGCGAATGATACGTTCCGGGGGGATTCGTGGCTGAATTCTACGGGGTAGACAGTGAGGTCGGCCGGCTGCGTACGGTGCTGGTGCACCGGCCCGGGGCAGAGCTGAGAAGGATCACGCCGCAGCAGAGGTGCGGGATGCTGCTGCCGACCCCGCCGTGGGCCGAGCGGGCACAGGCCGAGCACGACGCGTTCACCGACGCGCTGCGCACCGCGGGGGTCTCGGTGCTCTACCTGACGGAACTGCTGCAGGACGCGCTTGAGTACGCTGCGGCCAGAGAGCAGGCCATCGACACGGCGCTCAGCGGTCCGCGTCTGGGTGAGGAACTGCGCGTCCGGCTCAGAAACCATCTCGCCGGCGCTGAGACCGGAAGAGCTGGCCCAGGTACTGATCATGGGCCTGGCGCGCGACGAGTTCCCCGGCGGCCGCGGCGTTGTTTTCGGGCTGCTCGACGTCTGGGACTACGTCATCGAGCCGCTGCCGAACCTGGTGTTCGCGCGAGACACCAGCGTGTGGATAGGCGACAGCGTGGCCGTGACGAGCCCGCAGGGCCGCCGTCAGGAGGCGGAACTGGCGGCGATCGTGTTCCGGTATCACCCGATGTTCTACGGGACCAAACGGCTGTACGAGCCGGGACATGAGCCGCTCGCCGGCGGTGATGTCCTGTTGCTCGCTCCGGGTGTCGTGGCAATCGGCACCGGCGCGCAGACTTCACCCGCGGGCATGGAGCGGCTGGCCGGGCGGGTGCTCGACACCGGGTTCGCGCACACCGTGCTCGCCGTGCTGACCGATGCGGCCACCACGGAATGCCTGGACACGCTGTGTACGCTCGCCGGACCAGAAACGGTGGTAATGCGTCCCTCGGTCGCGTACTCGCTCGTCGCGCGAACCATCACCCAGCGGGGCGAAGGCCTGCGGCTGTCACACACCCGGCCGTTCCTTGAGGCGGCGGCGGAGGCCATGGGGCTTCACCGGCTCCGGGTAATCGAGACCGGACTCAGTCTCAGCCGCACCGCACCGCCGGGAACGCTTGGCGGGCCGGCCGGCCAGTGGGACGACGCGGGAAACCTGCTCGCCCTGAGTCCGGGAACAGTGCTCTCTTACGAGCGCAACATGCTGACGAACGCCCGGCTTGAGGCGGCGGGCATCGAAGTGATCCGCGTTCCCGGCGGGGAACTGGCGGGCTGCCGCGGCGGGCCGCGGGCGATCTGCTGCCCGGT
This sequence comes from uncultured Actinomycetota bacterium, assembly GCA_963785645.1. Lineage (GTDB taxonomy): Bacteria > Actinomycetota > Actinomycetes > Streptosporangiales > Streptosporangiaceae > Trebonia. The sequence continues at coordinate 436,832 of CAWAWG010000004.1, read as the reverse complement.
TGGCCGGGAACCGGCGACCATGCCTGAGCGATAAGGCCTGAGCGGCAGGGGCCTGAGCTAATAGGGAGCCCTGAGCTGATAGTGGCGTAGGGGCGAATGTTACGCCAACGCTTGCCTGATACATGGTGGTACAGTGTTTAATGAGTGTTAAATGGTTGTGAATTTACCCACACTTGATGCCGTCATGCCTAGCGTTTCATCGGTAAGGGGCGGTATGGTTCCAGCCGTGGAGCTGAAAGTCTCAAGTCGATCTCAGGGTGATCACGAGCTCGTGATTGCGGCCGGGGAAATCGACCTTTACACCGCTCCGCGGCTACAGACTGAACTCGCCGCGGTCATCGCTGGTGCTGCCCCGGCGTCCCGCGTCATCGTCGACATGTCAGGAGTGGAGTTCTGCGACTCCACCGGCATGAACGTCCTCCTTTCCTGCCTGCGGCAGGCACGGGAGCGCGGCGGGGAGCTTGAGCTCGCCGCGCCGCGGCCCGCGGTGCGGAAGATCCTCGCGGTGACCGGTCTCGACGCGGTCTTCGTCGTCGCCGACTAGTTGTCTCCCAGGGGCACCCCCCGTACCCCCTGGAGCTCCGGCTTGCTCATGCCCTTGGCCTCGGGTCTCACCTGACGGGCATCGGGGCAACGGAGTTCAGTAACATCGGGCGCATGCCGCCTGTAGCCGTCATCATTCCCGCTTACAACGAGGCCGGACGGATCGGCGAGACCGTGACGGCCGCGCTGACCTTGCCCGGGGTCGATACCGTCGTGGTCGCCAGTGACGGCTCGACGGACGCCACGGTCCGCGTTGCCAGGGACGCCGGCGCGACTGTGTGGCGGTCTCGCAGGAACCGGGGAAAGGCCGCGGCCATGCTCGCCGGCGCCGAGGCGGTCCGGGTGCTTGACGAGCGTCGCGGCGCGGACGGGCCGAGTCACCTGTTGTTCCTCGATGCTGACCTGGGACAGACCGCGGCGAACGCGGGTCCCCTCATCGAGCCGGTCGTCGGCGGAACGGCCGATATGACGATCGCGGTCTTCGCTAACCGGGTCAAGCTCGGCGGGCGCGGTTTCGTCGTGCGCCTGTCGAGTGCCGGGATCGGCCGGGCGACTGGGTGGACGCCGACTCAGCCGCTGAACGGCCAGCGCTGCCTCACCCGGGCCGCCTTCGAGGCGGCCCGCCCCCTTGCCCGCGGATTCGGTGTCGAGACCGCTATGACCATCGACCTGAAGCGCAAGGGGCTCCGCATCATGGAGGTCGAGGTCGATATGGCCCACCGCGCCACCGGCCGCGACCTGAGCGCCCAGTTTCACCGGGCCAGGCAGTTCGCGGACGTCGCCCGCGCACTCGCGAGCAGGGTGACCGTCTAGGCGAAGCACGTATCCGTTCGGGAGGATGATTTTGATCTTCCCGCACCGCGTGCCGGCCGTTCGTAGCTAAGCGTTACATGTATAGTGCTGACCGTGACAATGATTGCGATTGCTGCCGTGGGGGTCGTAGCCGGAGTCATCGGCATCATGATCGGGACGGCGGCCAGCCGGCAGGCCACGCTGGCCGTTCGCGAGTGCCGTGACCTGGTAGAAGGGGCGGTCGGGTCGCAAGGCACCGTCGACCCGAGGGCACTGCGCGACCTCGCGATCGTCAGATATGACGCGCTACAGGAGATGTCGGGCCAGCTGTCGTTCTCCCTCGCGCTGCTTAACGCGACCGGTGACGGCGTGGTGCTCAGCTCGATCAACGGGCGCGCCGAGACTCGCACCTATGCCAAGCCGGTCATGGCGGGCCAGGGCAAGCCGGAACTGTCGCCGGAGGAAGCGCAGGCCGTGCAGTCCGCGCGCCTCGGGACCGGACTGCTTTCTCCCGGGGGCGCGACCTCCCGTACCCCCCGAAAGCACGGACGATGGCAAAAACCGCCAACTATGTCGGCCGTGCAAGAATGATCGGCTTCCTGGCCTCGACTGTGCATCGCGGCGCGCCGCCTTGGGCGGGCAAGCGCCACCGCATCCCTTCGATGAGGGCATGATGGGGGAATGCGTTATGCCTATCTGGGCCCCGAGGGGACGTTTACAGAGGCTGCGGCCGTGGCGCTGGCGAGCGGACGGGGCGGCGATGAAGTGCAGCTTGTGTCCTGCTCGTCAATCGGCGCGACCCTGACGGCTGTGCGGAGCGGTGCCGTCGAACGAGCCGTTGTCCCGATCGAGTCGTCCGTCGAAGGCATTGTCACGGCGACGGTCGATGACCTGGCTGGCGGCGGTGACGTGCTCATCCAGGCCGAGACCAGGCTGCCCATCGAGTTCGCGCTGCTCGCGCGGGATGACACCGCGATGGCCGATGTGAAGACGGTTGGCGGGCACCCGCAGGCGGAAGCACAGTGCCGGCGATGGCTGGCGGCCAGCCTGCCCGGGCGCGAATGGGTGCCGTTCCCGTCCAACGCCGAAGCCGCCCGCCGCGTCGGCGAGGGAAACCTGGACGCCGCACTCGCGATGGCGGCGGCGGCGGACAGGTACGGCCTGAGAGTGCTCGCGCCAGACGTGCACGACAGGGCGAACGCGGTGACCCGGTTCGTTGAGGTGGCACCGCCCGGCTCGCTGTCAGCGCCGACCGGGGCCGACCGGACCTCCCTGGTGGCGTTCCTCGCCGACGACCATGCGGGCGCGCTGATGGAGATCCTCACCGAGTTCGCGGTGCGCGGGATTAACCTGTCCACCATCCAGTCGCGGCCGACCGGAGACGGACTTGGCAGCTACTTCTTCTTCATCGACTGCGAAGGGCACATCGACGACGGGCGCGTGGGCGAGGCGATGATGGGCGTGCGCCGCGTGTGCACGGAAGTCCGGTTCCTTGGCAGCTACCCGCGCAGCGACGGGGGGCGGACCCAGGTCCGCCCCGGCACTTCCGACCCGGAGTTCGCCGAGGCGGCCGCGTGGCTGGCCAGGCTGCGCTACGGCCGCCCCTAGTTTTCGGCGAAGTCGACTTCAACCGGGTCGGTGAACAGGTCAGGCAGTCAAAGATAGGGTCCAGAACCCGGGCGCGTATGCTGCTCCTGCTCCGGAGCGGGCAGGAGGCCAGGCGGGAGCGCGCGGCGCATCTGTTCAAGCTGTGCGCGGGCCGCCATCTGCTGCGCGAACAGGGTGGTCTGGATGCCGTGGAAGAGGCCCTCGAGCCAGCCGACGAGCTGAGCCTGCGCGATCCGCAGCTCTGCCTCGCTCGGAGTCGCGTCCTCGAACGGCAGCGATAGCCGGTCAAGCTCCTCGATGAGTTCAGGCGCCAGTCCGTCTTCGAGCTCCTTGATGGAGTTCTGGTGGATCTCCTTCAAGCGCGCGCGGCTCTTCTCGTCGAGCGGTGCGGACTTAACCTCCTCAAGCAGCTGACGGATCATCGAGCCAATCCGCATGACCTTGGCCGGCTGCTCAACCATCTCGGTAACGGGCCGCTCGGACGGGCCGTCACCAAGCTCGTCGGGAGTGCCCCCGATGGCCATGCCGTCGGGACCTACCACGACGACTTGTGGCGGCCTGCCCTGCTCCTGTGGGCTGATCTCGTCGCTCATATCCACACGCTATCGGGTTGCGGTGATTACTCGGCACGCAGAACAATCTTCCCGGTATGGGTGGACGCGGTCATGATCCGGTGTGCCTCGGCCGCCTGCGCCATGGGCAGCTCGCAGTGGATCACGGGGCGGAGCAGGCCAGCGTCGACCAGCGGCCAGGCGTTGGCCGTCACGGCCGCGACGATGCTCGCCTTCTGCTCCGCGGGGCGTGCCCGCAGCGTGGTGGACGAGATCGTGCCGCGCTTTGTCATCAGCGCGCGGAAGTCGAGTTCCGCCCGGCGGCCCTGCTGCAACCCGATATTGACGATCCGGCCGTCTGGAGCGAGGGCGGCGAGATTCTTCGCGAGGTAGCCGGCGCCGATGATGTCTAGGATCACGTCAGCGCCGTGCCCGTCGGTGAGCTGGAGCAGCTTCTCCGCGAAGTCGTCCTCGCGGTAGTTGATCAGGATGTCCGCGCCGAGTTGCCGACAGGCGTCGAGCTTCTCCTGCGAGCCTGCGGTGACCGCCACGATCGCTCCGGCGTGCTTGCCGAGCTGGATCGCGGTGGTGCCGATGCCGCTGCCGCCGCCGTGGACCAGCAGCGTCTCGCCCCTTGTGAGGCGGGCGATAAGGAAGACGTTGGAATAGACGGTGCAGACAGTCTCCGGCAGCGCGGCGGCCTCGATGAGGGTCGTGCTATTCGGTGCGGGCAGCAGCTGGCCCGCGGGGACGGCGACCTTCTCGGCGTAGCCGCCGCCGGCGAGCAGGGCGCACACCTGGTCCCCCGGCTGCCAGCCGACCACGCCCTCGCCGACGGCGGCGACGGTGCCTGAACACTCAAGGCCCGGGTACGGCGGGGCTCCTTTCGGTGGCGGGTAGAGCCCCTGGCGCTGCATCAGGTCCGCCCGGTTCACCGCGGAGGCGGCCACGTTGATGAGGACCTCGCCCGTCCCGGGCACCGGGTCGGGAACCTCGGTCCACCGAAGAACATCGGGACCGCCTGCTTCGGTGATGACGACCGCGTGCATAGGTGCCTCCTTGCGCGGGAAGGGGGTTTCCAGGGTTTTTAACTAGTCACCGGGTCGGGGTGCTGCGCGATGAGCTGACGATATCGCTGTGAGCCTGCGGGCAGCAGTGGCGGCGTTCCGTCATGAGCACGGCAAGAGCGGATCAGGTGGATAGTGGGGCGCCCCATGACACCGAATGAGCATGACCTTCCAGAGACATCAGAGGAACTCAAGACCACAGAGCTTTACCCGTTTTCTGCGGGCCGTCCCCAAGAGACGACCGGTGCGATAACCCATGGTGCGGTAGACGACACGGTGCCCGATGTGCCGCCCATGGAGCAGTTGCCTGACCCGGATGCGCTGCCGGATCCCGGATACCCGGTGATGCCGGTGTCGCCGCGGGACTATGCGAGCGACATCCCCGAACCGGTGCCAGGGCCCGAACCGGTGCCGGACCCCGGGCCGGCTGACGGGCCGGGCACCCGGTCGTGGCCGCGTCCGCCCGCCTGGTCATCGGCACCGCCGCAGCCGTCCTTCCGGCCTGTTGAGCCTGAGCAGGCGCCTAAGGCATCCGATGCACCCAAGCAGGTCTGGTCGCCTGACCCGTATGCCGCGCCGCGCATGCCCGGTGAAGCCCCGCCCTTGCACGGCCCCTCGGTGCCGTGGTCAGAGGTGCGCGCGGCCGCCGACCACGAGGCGGCAGGTGAGCCGCTGGCCGCGCTGCCGACCCTGCGCTCCCACTCAGCGGGTGCCCCGGAAACCATGCCTGGTTCGATTGTTTTCGATGATTCGGCGGCCACGGATATTTCGGGCGCCGGGCGCAGCGCTGCGACGTCACCGGAACGCGCTCGGCGGCCCACGTCGGACATGCTCACCTCCGAGTTGCTGCTGCCGGGTAAGCGAGCGACACCCGTCGGCGGCTGGCGGCGGACGGTGTACCGCGCGACCGGCGGATTCGTCCGCGTTGGCGAGTCCGCTGCGAGCATGCGCCGCCGTGGCCTCGTCGGCCGGGTCAGGACCCCGGTCGTCGGCGGTCATCACCGTGTCGCCGTGCTGAGCCTCAAGGGCGGTGTCGGCAAGACCACGGTCACCGTCGGGCTCGGTGCTACCCTCGCTTCGCTGCGCGGCGACCGGGTCATCGCGGTTGACGCCAACCCGGATCGCGGCACCCTTTCGGACAAGGTCCGGCTTGAGACCTCGGCGACCATCCGCGACCTGCTGGACGAGCGCGCGATGATCGGCCGGTACGCGGATGTCAGGGCCTTCACATCCCAGTCGTCAAGCAGGCTGGAGATCCTCGCCTCCGACCGCGATCCGGGTGTCACGGTGGCTTTCAGCGCCGATGACTACCGTGCGGTGGCGGGCATCCTCGAGCACTACTATTCGGTCTGCATCACCGACTGCGGCACCGGCCTGTTGCACTCGGCCATGGCCGGCATCCTTGAGCTGGCCGATCAGGTCGTCCTGGTCAGCTCCCCGTCCGTCGACGGCGCGCGCAGCGCGAGCGCCACTTTCGACTGGCTTGAGGCCCACGACTACGGCGACCTGGTCCGCGGGGGTGTCGTCGTCCTCTCCGCCGTCCGCCGTAAGAGCAGGTCCGCGGTCGACCTGGACCGGCTTGAGCAGCACTTCGCCGCCCGCTGCCGAGGCGTGGTGCGCATACCTTACGACCCGCACCTGGAGGAGGGAGCCGAGGTTGAACTCGACCTGCTCGACACCGAGACCTCCGACGCTTACCTGACCCTCGCCGCCCTGGTAGCCGACGCCTTCGCGCACCCGCCCCGTTCCGCCAGCGCCGGATCCTCCTTCTGAAGCGGCACCCCGCATGATCCGCTGCCAATGCCGCGCCGGGCTTCCTGCTCGCGTACAGTTAGGCCTACCAGGAGGGCTCGCCTAGTGGCCGATGGCGGCAGTCTTGAAAACTGCTAGGTTGGGTGACCGACCTCGTGGGTTCGAATCCCACGCCCTCCGCCCCTCGGTTCCCCCTGTTCGCTTGCCGTTGGCAAGCTTCCCGTCGCTCGGGGCGGATGTCTCCCGGGGGGGCGACCCCCCGGACCCCCCGGTGTGAGGCGCGGAGCGCCTCACGGGGGTGTGGTTGCTCTGGCAAGCTTCGTGTCGTTGGCAAGTTTTCCATTGCTCGGGGCGGATGTCTCCTGGGGGGCGACCCCCCGGACCCCCCGGTGTGAGGCGCGGAGCGCCTCACGGGGGTGTGGGTCGGTGCCTGGGGCACCTCTTCGGTCAGCCGTGGTTGGTGCGTTTCCGGGCGGTCTTGTTCGGTGCGCTTCGCGCGCCTTCCCGCTGCCCGTCGCGGATGTCTCCCGGGGGGCGACCCCCCGGACCCCCCGGTGTGAGGCGCGGGGCGCCTCACGAGCGGCGCGGGGTTGTTGTTGGCGGGCTTCCTGTCGCTTGGGGCGGATGTCTCCCGGGGGGCGCGGGGGCCTCACGGGGGTGGGTTGCTGTTGCAGGCTTCGTCTGTTTGCAGGGGCCAGCGGTCGAGGTCTGGGGCGGTCCTTCTCTCTGCACACGTGGTGACCACTCATTGCTTAGACAGTGACCAAGATCGTCGTCTTTGCTTAGCTGGTGCCCATGATCCCGTCCGGTATGCGACGGTATGTCGGGCCGTGGCCTAAGCAAACATGGACAACGTGTCATGGCGGTCGGCTTCCGGGTGGGGCGTACGGTCGCGATTCTGGGCGCAGACGTCGGCTGAAGCCTCACTCCGTCTCTAGTTGGCGCCGCTTGGTAGTCGCGTGCCTTTCGTTGAGATCGAAGTGAGCTGTTAGTGCCCTGGCGGTTCGGCGTGGCGGTGGGTGCAATGTGGCCGGTTGTTGGCGTTGGGGGGCTATTATCCAGGCTAGGTAGCCTGGGCGCGCCGGGAGGAGGCGGAGGGGATTGTCGAGAAAAACGCTGGTCCTCTTCGCCTGGCTGATTATCGGCGCGGCCGCTGCGGGCCAGCGAGGGTATTTCAGTAACGTGCCGGCGACCTGCAGTGCGGGGGCGACGATCGCGGCGACGATGGTGACGGGTCCGCTTAACTACCTCGGCGTGGACCCGCAGATCACCTGTAACTGGCCTACGCCTTCGTCTAGCTGAGCCCGCGCTTCGGCTGATCCGGTGATGCCGGGGCGCCTAGGCGAATACGACAGGACGTAGTAGAGGGGTAGTCTCTTCACGATGGGAGGAGGCGCCATGTTGCCGCCGTTCAACTGGGACGAAGCCGCCACCAACTGGCAGTTCGCGCCGGTCGTCACCGTGTTTACCGCACTTGTCGCGGCGGCGTACCTATGGGGCGTGCTTCGGGTCAGGCGCCGCCATCCGCGGCGGCCGTGGCCGCTGGGACGGACGATCCCGTTCCTGCTGGGCCTGCTTGTCATCAACCTGGCGACGCAGAGCGGGGTCGGGACATACGACGACACGCTGTTCTGGGATCACATGATTCAGCATCTGATGCTGATCATGGTCGCCCCTCCGCTGCTCGTCGTGGGCCAGCCCGTGACCCTGCTCCTGCATGCGAGCAGGAATCCGCTGCACACCGGGGTCAAGAAGCTGGTCAGGTCGCGTCCCGTGCAGTGGCTGACCTGGCCCGTGTTCGGCGTCGTAGCCTATGCCGCGACGATCGTCGGAACGCACCTGACCGGGTTCATGAACCTGGTCATTGAGCACGACGCCGTTCACGAGGCCGAGCACGTTCTCTACCTCGTGGTCGGGTACCTGTACTTCCTGCCGCTGGTCGGCAAGGAACCCATCAGGTGGAAGGTGTCGTATCCGCTCCGGCTGTTCCTGCTGTTCATCGTCATGCCGGTCGACGCGTTCACCGGAGTCGTGCTCGGGTCTTACCAGACCGACCCGTTCGTGCCGATGGCCCCCCGCTCGTGGGGTCCGTCCGCGGTGAACGACCTGCACGATGGCGGCGCGGTGATGTGGATCGGCGGCGCCGCCATCATGTTCGTGCTGCTCATGGTGACGTTCTTCCAGTGGACCAGGGAGACCCGGCCGGGGGCGTCCATGGGCTGGCTTGAGTCGGCGCGCCGGACGAATATGGCCGATCGGATCGCCGAGGCCAACCCGGCCGGAGCCGCCAGCGTCCAGGTACGGGACGGCGTGACCAGCGGCACTGCGAGAAACGCCAATGTCGATGAGGACGAGGAGCAACTCGCGGCTTACAACGCCTATCTCGCCCGCATCAACAGTGGACCGCTTACATCAGAGCCCTCGGTGCAGCGGTCCGATGAACGAACGTCACGTGGATGAAAAGGATCCTCGGGCGGGGACGGAACGCCAGCCGTCGGACCGCGACGATGTGACTTAGATCACAGATAACGCACGTCTACATTTATCGCCGCGTGTGGTTGTCAACCATGGCTGTTTCTGCTGTGAAAAATGAGTTTGCCCAGGTTAGCCCGTGCACGGGCCGTCATGCGGTTGACTGTCATGCCGGGGGTGCAGGATGAAAGGCAGGAAGCGTTGACCGGCAACATGAGCAAGGCGGACGGCCAGTACGTCGACGACGCCCTGACGATAGAGGACGAATACGAGTCCGAACTCGCGGCTGTACAGGTCGCGCTTACCAGGTTCGAGGTGGCGCCGCATGAATACGCCGCCCGCCGGGCCGAGATTGCGGCTCGGGCCTACTTCAGGCTGGCCGAGGCGCACAAGCGCTTCCTCGGAAGGAACAACTAGCGGTGTTCGATGGCCTTCGGCCATCTTCCCGTCCTTTGTTATCTCCCGGGGGGACGACCCCCCGTACCCCCCGATGTGAGGCGCTGTGCGCCTCACAAAGATCTCGGGGTGGAGCTTTCGGCCTCACAACTGGTGCGACACGCGCGTAGTGCTCTCTACGGAAATCTACGGATCTCGCTAGATGGCATCATAGAGTCCGATCGTGGACCCGATACGGAATCCTTACGCGCCCGGTGCCGGGCAGCGACCGCCAGAGCTCGCTGGGCGAGACCGGGAGATCAGCCAGTTCGAGATCGTACTTGAGCGGGTCGCCAAGGCCAGGCCTGAGCGGTCCATGGTGCTTACCGGTCTGCGCGGCGTTGGTAAGACCGTGATGCTCAACACGTTCAGGTCGATGGCGTTGCAGCGCCTGTGGGGGACAGGCAAGCTCGAGGCCAGGCCCGATCAGTCCATCCGCCGTCCCGTCGCCAGCGCGCTGCACATGGCGGTCCGCGAGCTCGCGCCCCGGCATCGCGCGCCCGACCGGATCGACGACTTCCTCGGCGTGCTCAAGGCATTCGCGCTCCGCGACCCGAAAGCACCGAAGGGATCCACGGTGAGCGCGCAGTTCGGCATCGACGTGCCGGCCGCCCGCGGCCGAGCCGACTCCGGCGACCTTGAGGTCGACCTGACCGAGCTGTTTACCGACGCGTCCTCGGTCGCGGCTGACCTGGGCGTCGGCATCGCCCTGTTCGTCGACGAGATGCAGGATGTGCCCGCGCCCGACGTATCCGCGCTCTGTGCCGCCTGTCATGAGCTCTCCCAGGTCGGCGGTCCGCTGATTGTCGTCGGCGCCGGACTGCCGCACCTGCCCTCGGTGCTGTCGGCGAGCAAGAGCTATTCAGAACGGTTGTTCCGCTACGCCAGAATCGATCGCCTGGACCGAAAAGCGGCGGACCAGGCGCTCATCGCTCCCGCCGAGCGTGAGGACGTGCTGTTCAAGCAGGATGCGCTGGACGCGCTGTACGAGGCCGCCGACGGCTATCCGTACTTCGTCCAGGCCTACGGCAAGGTGACCTGGGATGTCGCCGCCGCGAGTCCCATAGCCGCGGTCGACGTCGCCGTCGCCGCACCCGAGGCGCAAGGCGAGCTTGCCGTCGGCTTCTTCGGGTCGCGCTATGAGCGCGCTACTCCGGCGGAACGCGAGTACATGCGCGCGATGGCCGCGATCGGCGACGAGCCGGTACCGACGTCGGCCGTTGCCGAGGAGCTTGGCCGCAGGCCGTCAAGTCTCTCTCCGGCTAGGGACGGCCTGATCAAGAAGGGGCTGATCTACAGCTCGGAACGCGGCCTGATCGCGTTTACCGTCCCGCACTTTGGCAAGTTCCTGCGGTCGCAGCCGGCCTGATTTTTGGTTCCGCCCGCTGACTCAAAGTCAAGAGCTTCAAGATCCTCAAGATCAAAGTCAAGACCTGAAGCGGGGGGGCTGGGGTCGTGGGGGATTGCCGCCGACGCTCCTTCGGAAGGTCGGCGGCCAATCCCCCACCGACCCCTGCCTGCAACAGGGCTAACACAGAAACCCCGCACTCAGCACCGACGGCCTTCGGCCTGTCGTCAGGCGGCTGGCGCGTTGCATAGCGTCCGGTCATGACATTCACCAGTGCTGACGCTTCTTACAGCGCCTGGTCATGACATTCACCGGTGCTGGCGCTTCGTATGGGGCTTGGTCATGGCATCACCGGTGCTGCCGCTTGCCTATCGCGTAGCCATGACATGTGGCGGTGCTGTCGCGTGCATGACAGTCCTAGCCTGGGTGGTCACGTGTGTCTGGATGGCTTGCGGCAGCCCTGAGGGCGGTCATGGATCTTGTCGGCTTGCGGCAGCACTGACGGGAGCCGTTTGACGGAGATGGCTGCGGCAGCATCAGGAGAAGACGTTTGCCGGTCACAACAGCGTTAGCGTGCTAAGAGACGTGGGCGCGACGGGTTTTCCCACGGGTGGGGGAGCGAGGGGCGGCGGGGGTGTCAGCCGGGCGCGTTCGGGACTCGCCCTTTGAGTCACGACTGCGCGCGGGGACACCTCCGCGCCCTCGCGCCCCGCCACGCATCGGGAGTAATGGGCCGAGGCAACGTCCAGGCGCCCATCGTTCGGGGGATTATTGATTTTATTCTTTCGTATTGGGTTTTTGTTATACATGCTTAGAGAGCTCTAGGGGATCCTCGAAGTGTCCGTGCCAGGGGTCAGTGTCGGTCTCTAGCATGCCGACGCGGATCGGGGCGTTGCGGCCGGCCAGGTGGACGGCGAAGACCACGTCCACGCGGCGGGTGGCCTGCATGCCAGGAAAGACGACGAAGCGCCAGCATCCCTCTCGCCAGATGTCGGCCGGCGCCTCTGCGATGAGGAATCGCTGGTGGCGCCGCCAGGGCGTGCTCGCACGGAGCGTTGACAGCGTCCGCTCGACAGGGACCTCGCGCAGCTCGCATGGGTCGTCATGACTCAGCTGGCTTATGATCTGCCCGATTTCTGGTGACAACGCGGCGAGTACGGCGAGCTCGGCGGCGGCCGCCGCCAGGGTCAGCCACGCCTGCCCGGTCGAGACCGGCAAGCGAAGCGGCGGGACGCCGATCGAGGACAGTGCGGCCACGCAAAGCAGCACCGCCCGTGCGATCACTCGCAGGTTCACCGGTGTGCGACTGAGCTCGCCGAAGCACCCGCAACCCGCATCCGGCCGGCGTGCCCGAAGCTCGTGAAGTGCGCCCGCCGCCGTGCCGAACAGCAGTCCCGTCGCCGTGCGGACCACGATCGCGGGGGCGCCCGCTCCGGCCTGGCCGGCGGTGAGCAGCAGGCCGGCGCCGAGGACCAGCTCCGTCCCGCAGAGCCCGATCGCCACTGGGTGGCGTAGCCAGCGCGGGAACACTGCCGCCGGGCCGGGCCCGGGTGCCTGCCTGGACCTGGCCGCCCGCATTTTGGCCGCACTAGCGCCGATCAGCAGCGCGGCGAGCAGCGGGATCTGGATCTCGCGCATAACGGCGAGCATGCCGACTCCACTCACGTATTCCCCCGTAACGGTTCCGCCGTATTAGACCGCCATCGTGGTAAGCGTGGCGTTGAAGCATCCGTCTTCGAGATTGCCGCCGAGCTCTACGAAGGCGGCCATCGTGAGATCGGCCACCCGTCCCTTGGGAGACGTGCCGCACTCAACGCACCGGTCGCAGAACTCCCTGGCCATAGCGGCATCGCTGGTCACGGGCAGCACAGCGGTACGACTGGCGCACTCGTTGCGGATGCGTACCACGCTGCCGAGGGAGAGAAACGGCAACCGGACGCACCCCGTGCCGCCGTCGGCGGGCTGCGTGCCGTTCTCCGAATCGATGGCGGGGTAGCCGAGGCCGAACAGGCCAGATGGCTCTTCGTCAGGCTCGTGCCAGACCGCCGATCCGCTGACGGGCGCGGGGACCGGGCTGCCGGTCAGGGGCGGCCTAGGCGAGTGACCGGAGCGATACGGCGGCTGGGCGGTGGCGGGGACTACCGCGAGCAAGTGGTCGCCGTGCCGCGTGCCGATGACGTCGAGCAGGTAGCCCGGGGCCAGCCTCGGGAAGCGCACCTGGATCTGACGCGACGAAGCCGGCGCGATGACGACACGCTGCGGCGCCCGGTCTCGGCGGCGTGTGTCAACGAGGAACTCGTGCTCGTCCGCCGCTACTATCGTGCCGGTTACCCGCCCAACGCGCGCCCAGATGCGCTCGGCGTACCTGAGGTCCGGCGCGGCCGGATCCGGTGCCTGGTACCTGATGATGACCGGGTCTCCCGAGCGCAGCGCGGACGGCGACGTGTGCGCCCCTAGCCAGGTCACGGTGGCGGGGGAAACGCTGAAGAGCTCGGTTCCGTGTTCGCTGTCGAGCGCGATGACGTTGTCTCGCACCTCTGCGACCACTCCAGTGGCCACGGACGCGGCGATGGCGAAATGGTGCGTCCAGAGTTCTTGGTCCCACGACTCGAAGACCGCGGCACGCAGGAGAGCCCGCCGGGCGAACCGGGCAGGCGTGCCTGATTTGGTCAGATTATCGCGAATTAGGCAAATACCCGTGTTACGCCGCACTTGCCCGTAATGGGATTGCAGCCGCCACCATGCCATGTCAGACGATGGTCATATACGCGGGGACACGTCAAGTGATTCGGCAACATCGGCCCGTTATGAACTAGCTATATGCCGGTAATGCGTGTTTTCTAGGGAAGTTTAGGTATGGCTACTTATAGTGACTCCCGAGCGACGGAGTGGCGCCGGGTGCCTGCAAAGCGTATCGTAGCCATCTGATCACTCTGGGTAGTTTTACATTCTTGAGCCGAGGAACCCATGAGCGCAGGGGACTACGTCGCGTTCAGCGAGTATGTCCGCTCCCGCAGTCAAGCGCTGCTGAGAGCCGCCCAGGCGATAACGGGGAACCGTACTGACGCTGAGGATCTGCTCCAGACAACGCTGGTAAAAGCGTACCTATCCTGGGGCCGGATCGATGATCCGGCCGCGCTTGAAACGTACGTGCGGCGGGTCATGGTGAACACGCACATCTCGGGGTGGCGGAGGCGGCGGGTTGACGAGTATCCCACCGACGAACTGCCCGATTCCCCGTCCGGAGAGGACGCCACCAGGGACAGTGACCTTCACGACGTGGTGCAGCGCGCCATCGACAGACTGCCGCGCCAGATGCGCGCCGCCGTGATGCTCAGGTTCTACGACGACATGACCGAGCCTGAGGTGGCGGCGGCGCTTGGCGTTTCCGTGGGGACCGTGAAATCCACCGTGGCACGGGCGGTGGCCAAGCTCAGGAAGGACGCCGAACTCGGTGCCGACTCCCTGCTCCGCTCACGAGATCCGTCGTTAGATCCGCCTATACGGGGCTGTAATGCTCCGTACCTACGTGGCACTATCACCTTCAAAGGAGATCTTGGCGATCCGGAGGATCCCAGTCCGGGGACTCAACGAGGAGGGGCGGGATCATATGGACAGTACGATGATGGGCTACCCGCTGACCATCACCACGGTCATGCGCTACGGCACCACGGTGTTCGGCGACAAGGAGGTCGTTACCTGCACCGGGGACGGGCCTGCCCGGCGGCGAAGCTATGCGGCCGTCGGCGAGCGGTCCGCCCGGCTGGCGAACGCGCTACGCTCGCTTGGCGTCGACGGCGACCAGCGGGTTGGCACGTTCATGTGGAACAACGCCGAGCATCTTGAGGCCTACCTGGCGATTCCGTCGATGGGCGCCGTCTTGCACACGCTCAACCTGCGCCTGGCCCCGGACCAGGTCGCCTACATCGCTTCGCACGCGGGCGATTATGCGGTGATCGTCGACGCGTCGCTGATCCCGTTGCTTGCGAACGTGCTGCCGATGGCGGAGACCATCAAGCACGTGATCGTCTCCGGTGCGGCGGAAGAGAACGCACTTGGCGCGCTCGCAGGCCCGGATCGAGAGGTGCACTCCTACGAGGAGTTGCTCGCCGGAGCCGCGGCCGTCTTTGACTGGCCCGAAATCGACGAACGCTCGGCCGCCGCCATGTGCTACACCAGCGGGACGACCGGGTTGCCTAAGGGCGTGGCATACAGCCACCGCTCCTCCTACCTGCACTCCATGGCCGCGTGTACCGCCAACGCAATCGGCGTCAGCGAGCGGGACCGGATCATGCCGATCGTCCCGCAGTTCCACGCGAATGCCTGGGGGCTGCCGTATGCCGCGCTGATGTCCGGTGCCAGCCTGGTGATGCCGGACCGGTTTATGATTCCGCCGGCCATCGTCAACCTCATCGAGACCGAGAAGGTGACGATCGGGGCGGGCGTGCCGACGATCTGGCAAGGGACGCTCGCCCACCTGCGTGCGCACGGCGGTGACATCTCCTCGCTGCGGACCCTCGTCTGCGGCGGCTCGGCGCTGCCCGAGGTGGTGATGCGTGCATACGCCGACGAGTTCGGCATTACGATGACGCACGCCTGGGGAATGACCGAACTCTCACCGCTTGGATCGCTCGCTATCGAGCCTGTCGGCGTCACCGGCGAGGCGGTCTGGCCGTACCGGGCATCACAGGGGAGGCTGATCTGCGGCGTAGAGGGTCGGCTGACCGGCGATGAGGACCAAGTCCTGCCGTCCGACGGCAAGGCGGTCGGTGAACTGGAGTGCCGCGGGCCGTGGGTCACCGCGTCGTACTACCTCGACCAAGCGCCGGAGAAGTTCCACGACGGATGGCTGCGCACCGGCGATGTCGGCACTCTGGACGCCGAGGGCTTCGTACGGCTCACAGACCGGGCCAAGGACGTGATCAAATCGGGCGGCGAGTGGATCTCCTCGATGGAACTGGAGAACCTGATCATGGCCCACCCGGCCGTGGCCGAGGCGGCCGTGATCGGCGTTCCCGACGACCGGTGGGGTGAACGCCCGCTCGCCGCCGTGGTGCTCCGCCCCGACGCCGACCCGGTAACCCCAGACGAACTGCGCGCCTACCTGAGCGAGCGGGTCCCGCGCTGGCAGCTTCCCGAACGCTGGAGCTTCATCGACGAGGTGCCCAAGACCTCGGTCGGCAAGTTCAAGAAGACAACCCTCCGCGAACAGTACTCAGCGGGCATCCTCGACGTAACCACGCTAGGCGCAGTCCCGCACTAGCAGGTCGATCAACGTCGTGAGTTGTTGACTGTAGGTCAAGACCCCAGGGCAGGCAGGATACCTGGGTCGTATGGATTGCCACCGATGCTGCTTCGGCTTGCCTCTGTCGGGAATCTCGGGCACTGCCGTTTAGCTGCTCAGGCGCGCAGGGTAAGACGCTGCGGGCTTGACCTTCGAGTCGGCTTGGTTCAGTGCTTGCTGTGGGCCTCGAACGCCGCGAGCGCCAGCGGCACGTCGTGGGTCGGCACCGCGATGACCCACGCCTGCCCGGCAGCGGTGAGCCGGATCCTCTGGAACAGCTGCTCCTTGACCCAGAAGCGATCCGCGCCGGTGATCTCCTCGACGGCTTCGACGACGATCGGCCCGTTCAGCGGCTCGGCCGCGCGCCAGGCCCAGTACCAGATTCCCGGATGCCACGCGATCGGCGCCGTGTCGTCCGCGGACCGGAAGAACAAGTGGCCCTGGCGCCAGCGCCATCCGACCTTGCGGGCAGCCGATGTCCTGAGCGGCACCCCTTGCTCGAGGCTCGCCAGATCATCGGCGGGATCCCTCGTGGGTTCGCGCTGCAGGACTTTGGCGATCGTTTCCGGATGCGTCAGCGTGTCCCACAGCGAGTGCGTGCCGCTGGTCTTGCGTGCCCCTTTGGCGCCCATGGCGGGATCGTAGCGTGTGCCGGGCCCCAGTTGCCGCCCCGGACCCTTTCCCAGAGGCGCCCCAGGCGCCGACCCGCGCCCTTCGTGAGGCGCTCCGCGCCTCACATCGGGGGGTCCGGGGGTCGCCCCCCCGGGTGATATCCGCGAGTGGCTGCGGGAAGGCGGGCGGAGCCCGCCGAACACGGGGGAGCCATGAGCGGAGGATCGGGGATTTGAACCCCGGATGGGATCACTCCCAAACCGCATTAGCAGTGCGGCGCCCTACGTGCCGGAAGCGAATCCGAACGCGCTCGAAAACACGGAAATGCAGGTCAGACGTGCCGGGAAGGCCGGGAACCGACGCTTCGATCCGCTGGGAAGGTGTTCCGGGCGGCCACGCCACGGCCACGCAGATCGGGTTGGTCGGGGTCACTTCGCACCACCTGCCTGGGCCGCCGGGGCGGTTGCCGCCCGGGGCACGAGTGCGTCCGCTGCGGCGGCTGCCGCTGCCGCGACCTCCGGGAAGACCGAGACGTACTGCCGGTCGGTGAAGTCGCTGCGGGAGTGGCCAAGGATCGTGGAGATGATCTTCGTGTCTATTCCGGCGGCCTTGAGGAGGCTCGCTGTGCCGTGCCGAAGGTCGTGGAAGCGCACCGGGGGCACGCCGGCGCGGTAGGCGAGGATCTCGAATCGGATGCTCGTCCACTGGCCGGGTACTTCAGTGCCGTCCTCGCGGGTGAACACTCGGTCTTTGCCGGGCCAGTCAGGTCCCCAGGCAAGGCGGTCGGCCACCTGCACCTTGCGCCAGACACGGAGCGCTTTGACCGCGGTCGGTGACAGCGGCACGACGCGGAGGCCGGCTTCTGACTTGGGGCCGTCGCCGCTGGCGGTCTCGCGGACGGACGCCGCGCCTTGGTCGAGGTCGATCTCGGACCAGGTCAGGCCGAGGAGTTCGTCGCGACGCATGCCGGTGTACATCGCGACGATGAACAGCACGGCGAGCCGCTCGCCCGTCCGTTCGAGGTAGTCGGCGAACTCTCCCGCGTGGGCGGGCATCCACACCATCGACGGGACCGGGCGCAGATCCTTCGCGGCCCACAGGGCTTGCCGCTCGACCGTGGTCAGCACGCGGTCCTCGTCGTCCGCGATTTTCTCGGCGACAGCGAGCCGATTGCCCAGTTCCTCGCGGAACCTGGCTTCGCGGGCCGGGGTCCACACCAGCGGCTTGGCCTTGTCGACTCGCGGGAGCACCACGCCGTCGAACGGGTTGACCAGGAGTTTGGACGGGATCGCGTCGTTGAGCGCCGCGCGGATCACCGCGAACTCGCGCTCGATCCGGGCGGGCGACAGCGACTTGGTTGCCTTCTTCCGCCTGGTCTCGCCGCCGAGGAGCATCTTGCGCGTGTCGTCGGCGCGGACGGCGATCAGGCGGCGCAGCATCTCGGACGGCTTCTCATCCTCCGAAAGCGGCTGGTTGATCTGAGTCATCGCGGTGACGAGATCCTGCAAGTGCCGGTCGCGCAGCTCGACCAGGCGCAGGTGGCCGACGCCCGGCTTGAAGTACAGCTCGCACGCCTCGACGTAAGAGGTATAGGTGTCCCGCTTGAGCCGGAGCTTCTTCCCCGCCAGCCAGGTGTCCAGGTAGTCCCGGACGAGAACGCTCCGGTCGGTGACCGGGGCACCGCCGCCGACGCGGGCCAGCTCGGCGGTCAGTTCTTCCTCGGCGCGCTTCTTCGTCTCGAACGGGCCGAACTCCGGGCGGCGGCGCGTCTGGCCTGGTAGGGCCGGAGCGTCGTAGCGGAAGTACCATCCGCCGTGGCCGCGCTTCTTCAGGTCCGGGCACTTTTGACCAAGGGGCCGTCTTGTCTCAGGATCCCGGCAGCCGCACCGTCGGTAGACGGAGCCTTTCACGGGTCCTCCTTCCTGATGAAACCATCGCCTTCAGGGTGGAGCAGATCGAAATCGATGACACCACGGTCATCGTCTGGGACGGCGTACTTCTCACCGATGTGCTGCAGAACCTCGCGGAGCCGAGTGTTCGCCTGCAGGTCCTCCTTGAACGGGGTTCGGTCTGTCGGATCCCAGCCGACCCCCAGTTGCTTGTATCGCTTCCACAGGATGTCGGCGAGTTCGAGAGCAGCATCAAGGGTGACCGACTGCAGGTCTTCCGCCAGGCCGACGCCAAGTTCGCGGACACTCGGGTAATCACTGTCCGCTGTGCCTCTAGCCGCAATCCCAGCCGTCAGCCGCTCATAGCGGAGCCGTGCAACCGCCACAGCCGCCTCCTGCATGGCCTCCCGAACGGAGCTGATGTTGCGGGTGACCTGTTCCTCCCTTGCGGCTTGTCCGATTTCCCATGTGAGCCGGTCAAGCGTGACCCCGAGCAGGTCCGCGAGGTCAAGCGCCTCGTCGAACCGAACCGGCTGCTTGCCGGTCTCGACCCGGTAGACCGTGGACTGGTGCCATAGCCAGCCTCGCTCCGTCATCCGCCGCGCAAGCTCTACCTGCGAGATTGACGCATGCTCACGCAGGTACCGGACGTTGGCACCGAGTATCTCTGCGGTCTTCTCGCGGGGTCGCTTCGCCATGTCTGAACGCTACAGCGCTGGTTGTCGTTACATCGGTTGGTTGTCGTTGATCATCTTCTGTCGCTGTATACATTAATGTGCTGTAGCTTCTAAAGCAAAAAGTTTTGGCCTGTTGAGGAACAGGAGGCCGGTATGGCTCCCAGCGCAACCCCCAGCCCCGAGGATCTCCTCCTGATCGAGGACGTATCCGTGATCACCCGCCGCTCGGTCGGCACCCTGCGATGGCTACGCCACCAAGGCCAGGGGCCGAAGGCATATCGTTCGGGCAGGAGAATCTACTTCAAACGCGGCGACGTCATGTCGTGGCTCGCTGAGCAGGAGCGCGCCGACGGCTCATCGGGTCCGACCGCGTAGGACGCGAAGATGAGCGACCTGCAGATGACGAAGGAAGAACTGCTCGCGCTCCCGGTGAGCGTGGACCTCACCACGGCGGGGCGTGCATTCGGGCTCGGGAGGACGCGCTCCTACGAACTCGCCCGGGCTGGCCAGTTCCCATGCCGGGTGATCCCGGTCGGCCGGAAATTCCGAGTGCCGAGGTCGGCGCTACTCGAAGCCCTCGGCATCGAGGACACCGCCGCAGGCTCCGGACCAGCCGCCTTATGTCCCGGCCCGCGCTCGCAGAGGAGTACAACCTTGCCCTGGCCTCGCTCCATGTCCTGCTTCTTCAGCAGCGCCGCAGCTCAGGCAGGGTGTGAAGGTGTGAACAGGTTGCGGAGGGGTGAGCGTGACTTCTCCTCCGTTTGATGCCCGTCTCGACGAGCGCCACGTCAGTTCGTTCACCTTCGACCCCGGCGATCCGCTGGCGGGAATCCGGAAGGTCGAACACGTTGATGAGGACAAGCGCGTCGGCGAGATCGCGAAGGTAGTCCGGGCCATGGCGGCGACCGGCGTGCTCGACGCCGTGACCGAGGAGATCGTCCGCGACTACGTGACCCGAAAGAAGCTGCTTAGCAGGTCGGCGTTCCGAGCGATCGTCAGAGAATCGCGCCCCTACCATCGCGTTGCCCTTTCACACCTTCACACCCCGCCCCCGCCTGCTCGGACACCTGCGAGCGACGGGTGCGACGGTGACGGCTGTGAAGCACCACCGCCCGCCTGGGCGAAGGGCGCCGACATCCTCGGCAGGCTCGTGGGGGACCTGCGCGATCGCTGCGGGCTCACCGGCGAGGAGCGGAACGCCAGGCTCGTCTACCTTGTCGTGGCCAGCCGAGTCCTCGACCATCCTGCGTCGGCCGCGGTCAAGGGCCTGTCGGGCGCGGGCAAGTCCTACACGGTCGAGTGCGTGCTGCGCGCATTCCCGGCGTCTGCGGTAATCGTAATGACCGCCATGTCCGAGCACGCGCTGATCTACATGCGCGAGAGCTTCGCGCACCGGACTCTCGTCCTCTACGAGGCGACCGCGCTGCGCGAGGGACGGGAGAAGAACGAGGGCAACCAGACCGCGATGTTCATCCGGACGCTGCTGTCAGAGGGCCGGCTGGTCTACCCCACGGTCCAGAAGGACAAGCACGGCAACCTCGTCACGATCGTGATCGAGAAGGAAGGCCCCACCAACTTCCTCGTCACCACCACCGCGACCAGCCTCCACAACGAGAACGAGACCCGCATGCTGTCGCTCACGGCCGACGACAGCAAGAAGCAGACCACCGCCGTCCTGAAGGCCATCGCCAGCGGAAAAAAGCGCTCCAACAACGACTTCTCCGACTGGCACGACTTCAACCACTGGATATGGCACGCGAACCACGACGTCACCGTCCCCTACGCCCGATGGCTCGCCGCGAACATCCCGCCCGTCGCGGTCAGGCTCCGCCGCGACTTCGCCACGCTGCTCGCCCTGATCCAGACGCACGCGATCCTCCACCAGCTCGACCGCGAAACCGACGAGCAAGGGCGGATCATCGCCACGCCCGATGACTACCTCGCGGTGCGCGCGCTCGTCGCAGACCTGATGTCCGACGCGGTCGGCACGACCGTCAAGGCAACTGTCCGCCAGACCGTCGAGGCGATCAGACAGCTCACCACGCCGGGAGGCGTCACCGTCAAGCAACTCGCCGACCACCTGCAGCTTGAGCGATCCGCAGCCCAGTACCGAGTCCAGGCGGCTCGCGACGGCGGGTTCATCGTCAACATCGAGGACCGGCGAGGCATGCCGGCCCGCTACGCCCTCGACAACCCCCTACCGGCCGAGGCCGTCCTTCTCCCCGAAACGATTCCGGAAGATATCCACACCGTCACACTTGCTGACCACCCTGAGCACCCATCTCGGCAGACCACGCAGGGTGTGAAGGTGTGAAAGGGCAGCAGAGGAGTGAGCCCCCGCATCGTCGGACGCCGCAAGCCCTGAACCATCCCAGCTTCGGCCGTCCCCGTCTCAGTTACATGCCGACCGGAAGATCATCGGCACCCTTGCGCTGGTTACACGGACCGCAGAGCAACTGAATATTCGCCACCGTATTGGCACCGCCCTTGCTCCACGGGATGACGTGGTCAAAGTGCAGGTCCGCATTCGAGCCGCACTGGCGGCACCGGCCGCCGTCCCTAGCCGCGACGGCGATCTTCACGTCTTGAGGGATGAACCTGGTGTTCCGCTCGCCAACCGGCGCCTGGACGCCCGGGACCCAGAACTGCCATCCAGTCGGCGCCTGGGGCCAGGATGAGTCCGGCCGCCAACCAGGCGGCGGCATCCAACCGACCTTGGGCACTGACCACCCAGGGGGCGGGCTAAAGCGAAACGCGGGCGCGCCGAACTGGGCTGCGGCTGCGGGCTGCATCGCGGGACGGCCCACCGGCAGAACTCGCCTCCTCGCGCGCACCCGGTACCCCGAATAGCCGACAACGGCGAGCCCAGCCGGAATGGCAAACCACCCGTGCGTCGCGTCCATCAGGATGATTAGCACGATCACGACGACAACCCATGTAGCGATCACGCGCTTGGCGTACCGGGTCATACGGTAAGGATTGTTGTAGCGGCGGTCGATCCGCACCCACTTGCCCACATACGGATAGTAGCCGCAACCTAGCACTCCGTTGAGTAAGTGGTGAGAATTCTACCTAGACTGGGCAGCAGTAAACAGATCCTTATTCCTGGGAGTCATCGGGACGCCAGGCCATGGCCTTCTCGTCCCAGCGCAGTTCCTTGCCGCGCAGTTCCTCTGCGGTGACGTCCAGGTCGAGCACCGCAAGCCGGGCCTCGTCGGGGGTCTTGTCCGTGATGACGAGTGTCGCCGCCGTATCGTTCTCCGGGCCGACAAGCAGCTCAGCGCCCTTGTCTTTCTTCCGAAAGCGGGTTCTCACCGCCTCGAACAGGCTCTCGGCGTTGTGCTTTGCCAGGGTCTCAAGGAACGTCTTGGAGTAGACCGTGACGGCCACCGATAGCGGCATGACTTCCCAGGGAAGGCTGTTATAGATCCTGATGCCGCGCGCCTCAAGCTCGGCGTTGAGCGCCATGAGTTCGTCTATCGTCATCTCGCTGAACGACCGGTCGAGCATCGCGTCCAGCGGATCTAGCGCCCCCTGTGCAGCACCCGGGGAATCGTTCGCTTGGTCCATAGCTGGAACGTACAGGCGGGAGACAGCGTTGCGCAGCGCCTTAATGGCGACGCCAGAGTCTGCGGCGCTTAGTAGCCAGGATCGCAGGCGGCATGGCCGCCACAGGCTTGCTCCGCAACTCGTCGCGGATAAGCTTGATCAGCCCCTCGTCGGCGGCCTCGGCCGCTTCGACCGCCGGATCGACGGCGTGCCTCGCATCCACCGTTCCCCGGCCATCGTGGGCCAGGCCGGGGCGTCCGGTCTGCGCGGCTTCCCTGTTATCGTCGGCCATCATGCTGTACCGCAGATAGAGCTTCCGGACTTCAAGGTGAGCCCTCTCGCTCGCTTCGAAAGCATCAAGAACGGAAGGCGACGCGTAGGCGAGCAGGCGCGCTTGAGTCTGGAACCAGCCGGGCGCCTCGTAGCCCTCGAAGAACTCCTTAAGCTGCTGTTCGGATTTCTCATCCCACCGGAATCCGCGCAGATCGTTACGGCGCTTCATCTGGCGGTGCCGGACGTCCGCGAGCGTCGTCTCATATGCGGCGCACTGTTTATCCCAGAGCCTGTCTTCGCGCGCCGCTGCCAGCGTCGCGCGCGTGTGGGCTGCTCCTGCTTCCACTGTCCGCTCGGTCGCCTTCCTCGTGTTCCGGGAGCTGACCGCCGAGGTCACGACCGTGCCGACAATACCGAGGAAACCGACGCCGCCGCCGACTCCAGCACCGATCCAGGCCGCTTCAATGGTGGGGTCCACGGCGGGCACGTTAGTGCATGGATCACCCCGGGAACCTTGGAGGCTCTGATTCCTGGAAGGATGCAGGGCCATGGCGGCACAGAGGAAGTACCCGGAGGAGCTCCGCGAACGCGCGGTGAAGATGGTGCTGGAGATCCGGGAACGGGACGGGAAGGGGCGCGGGGAAATCTCCCGGGTTGCCCGGCAGCTGGATGTTCACCCGGAGGCGTTGCGGTCCTGGCTGCAGCAGGCGGAAATTGACGGCGGAGAGCGTTCCGGGACGACGACGGATGATAAGCGGCGGATCTCTGAACTGGAGCGCGAGGTACGCGAGCTCCGGCGGGCGAATGAGATATTGAAGGCCGCGAGCGCTTATTTCGCGAGGGAACTCGACCCGAGGCTGCCGCGCTAGTCGAGTTCATTGACGCGCACCGGGACCGGTTTGGCATCGAGCCGGTCTGTGCGGTCCTGGATTTTCCCGCGTCGTCGTATTACTACGCGAAGAAACGCGAGGCCGAGCCGACGGCGCGGGAAATCCGTGATGCCATGCTGGAGGAGAAGATCGTGGAGGTGTGGAAAGGGCGGAAGGGCAGGGAGGTTTACGGTGCGCGGAAAGTGTGGCTGGAGCTGAACCGGCAGAGAATTCCCGTCGCGCGGTGCACGGTGGAGCGGCTGATGCGCGACCTGGGGATCGGCGGCGTGCGGCCCAGGCGGAAGCGGCCGCGGACGACGGTGCCGGGCGATCCGGCGGGCAGGCCGTCGGACCTGCTGCAGCGCTGCTTCGACGCGCCGGCGCCGAACCGGCGCTGGGTGGCGGACATCACGTATGTGATGACATTTTCCGGGTGGGTTTACACGTCATTCGTCATGGATTTGTTCGCGCGCCGGATTGTCGGGTGGCAGGTTGCGGATAACCTGCGTTCCGATCTTGCGCTCGATGCGCTTGAAATGGCTATCTGGGCACGTCGGCATGAGAAGATCGACGGGGTGGTGCATCATTCGGATCGCGGCGTCCAGTATACCGCTATCCGCTATACGGAACGGCTCGAGGAGGCGAGGGCCGTCCGTTCGGTTGGAAGCAAAGGCGATTCCTATGATAACGCTGCCGCAGAATCGCTGAACAGCCTTTACAAGCGTGAGCTTATCGACTTCAAGAAAGAATGGCAGGGAGTCGATGATGTGATGCTCGCCACTATGGACTGGGTATCCTGGTATAACGAGGAGAGGCTTCACTCATACTGCGGTGATATGCCGCCGAAAGAGTGCGAGGAAATCTATCATAAGGCACTGGAATCTGGTAAGATTAGAGGCAGTTCGCAGACATAGCGGCCTCCAGACTTGCCGGGGCGATCCAGCATAACAGGGCAAGGTGCGCGACGACGCGCCACCAAGACACTGCGATCTGCGGTGATGATCCCGGGATGAGGCACGATAGGCAGCCATGAGCTCCGGAGCCTGGCAGGCGATCGCAGAGTGGATCACGGCCGCCACCATCCTCTTCAGCGCAGCAGCGTGGGCGTGGCGCCAGCGGCGCACCGCGACGGATTGGTTCGTTCAGAACTGGCGCAGGGCGATGGCCACCATGCTCCGTAGCGAGGTCGCCGCAGGGAAGGCCTGGGAGGCTGTGGCGACGGCGCCTGAGGTGTCGATGGAAGCCGGCATCGCCTACGCCCGCACAGCCACACAGTCAGGCCATCCCCCGTACACCCCTACGCAGGGGCGCGCGACCGCAGAGCAGCCCCTTGAGTACCTGCTCGCGAAGACAGCCGAGACGGTGTGGTCTGCGGCCTCGGCCGCGCACCAGGACCTCGACTCGTATCTGGTGCCAGTCCGGAACTACATGATCGCGCTCACCGCGAAGACCAGCCTGTCCCAAGCGCGGGATTTCGCCCTCGGGGTCCTCACCGAGCGCGTCCGTCAAGAGGAAGACGGCTGGCCTGACCAATCGGGCGACCCGGCTGGCAAGCGCAAAGAGCATGGAGCTGGGAACAGCCACCTGTGCCTACTCAAAACTAAGCATGAGGTCGAGAACGCCCTCTACGACATCGAGGTACCCGAGTTGTTACAGGCGCATACACGGGTCCAGACTGATGTCTCCCCTGTGCCATTGCGCGTGGGCAGCAAGCTAGATCGGCAGTTGACCTTGACGCAGATCACGCAGCCGAGGCACGGCTAAGCAGTCACAACTGAGTCAATAGTGGTCGATTATTCGCGTGGTATGGATCGGATCGAGTCAGTTCCGGACCTCGGACCTCGGACCTCGGTTATCTATTGGCGGTGACGCCGAACCCCTTCGCAGGACATATCCGTCGTGTGACACGCGAAGCGTGATGGGGAACATGCGCTCGAATGTCGCTGGCAGGTGGCAAGCTGGAGAAATGACCCCGACTGCGATTGATCTGTTCTCCGGGGCTGGCGGCGCGTCGCTCGGGCTGGTGCGGGCTGGCTGGGACCTGCGGCTGGCATCTGACTTCAATCAGGCGTGCAGCCTGACGCACCAGGCGAACCTGCCGGGGGAGTTCATCACCGGCGACCTGCGCGACGTGGACGCGGCGAAGGTGATGACCGCTGCGGACGTCGCGCCGGGGGAACTGGACGTGATGTTCGCGGGGCCGCCGTGCCAGGGGTTCTCGATCATTGGGTCGCGGGTGGTGTGGGACAAGCGGAATAACCTGTTCCGTGAGGTGATCCGCCTGGCGTCCGAGGTTAAGCCCCGGTGCGTCGTCATTGAGAACGTGCCCGGCCTGGTCACCCTGGCGGGTGGCGCGTACCTGCGGGCGATCCTGCAGGGGCTCGATGAGGCGGGGTACGACGCGGCGTGCGCCGAGCTGCTGGCTGCCCAGTACGGGGCGCCGCAGATGCGGTGGCGGCTGATCATCATCGGCTGGCGCAAGGACCTGGGAATCCCGGCCGGGTACGGCTTCCCGCAGCCGACCGCGGGCAAGTCCGCGATCGGGGACCTGCTGCCGAACGTGACGATCCCGCAGTGGCAGCTGGACGGGTTCGTGACGACCGCGCAGGCGATCGGCGACTTGCCGCCGGTCGAGGCCGGGGAAGAGGCCACGAGGTACGTGGGGCCGCCGGCAGGCCCGTATCAGGAGCGATGCGCGCGGGCCTGGGCGATGAGCTGTCGAACCACTACGCGGCACGCTTGTCGGAGGCGAACCTGACGCGGCTGCGGCACATCAAGCCGGGTCAGGACTGGCGTGACCTGCCGTATGAGCTGCTGCCGGCGGGGATGCAGCGGGCGCTGCGCAAGGATCACACGCGCCGGTACCGGCGGATGACGTGGGACGGGTTCCCCGGTCGGTGATCACCCGGTTCCGGGACCCGAAGTCGGGCGAGTACACGCACCCGGAGCAGGACCGGACGATCACCATCCGGGAAGCGGCCCGCCTGCAGGGCTTCCCCGACAGCTTCACATTCCACGGGGACCGCTCCAGCCAGTACGACCAGGTCGGGAACGCGGTGCCGGCGCAGCTCGCCGAGGCGATCGGCGCAGAGGTCCGCCGTTGCCTGGAAGGCAACCTCGGCAAGCGACTGAGCGCGCCGTTCCGGCGACGCCCGGTGAAGTTCCTTGGTATGAATGGGGAGCTGGCTCCGGGTTTGCCGGGCTTGTCGGAAACGGATGAGGCCGGAGGACAACTTGAGTTCGGCACGGACGAAGGTGAGTAACCCTGTCACGCCCGCGGCGGCTTCCCGGCCTCATATAGCCGAATGGTTCGGTCACCGGATCTTCCCCACCGTCTCCAGCGGCCCTACCCCTATCACCGACCAGCGGTCCGGCCGCTGCCCGTTCCTGAGCGAGACGCTGCAGGAGACCAGGCAGTGCGTCAAGGCGGAGAACTCCCGTGGTGTCTGCACGATCAGCGCGAGCAGCAACGGCCCGCGTCAGGACTGGCTGGTCTGCCCGTACCGTGCTCTTGACGCCGGCCTGCTGGCGGACATGGTCGGCAGGCTCTACGGGGTACCGCCGCTCGATTCCGTCCTGATCCGCCCGGTTGTGGTGCTTGAGACCGAACACGGCAGGGCCGAACTGTTCGACGGCGTCCGCAGCGGCGTCAGGACTTTCGTCTACTTCCAGGACAAGCTCGGCGGTGAGATCGGGCTGTCGAAGACGGCCGCGTCGCCGGAGTTGTCATTCGATATCACCGTCGCCGAACTGCTGCCCAGCCCGGTCAATGGCCACGACGAGGGTTTGCCGGTTGTCATCGGGAAGTACGCCGTGATTGAGCTCCAGACGACCGACACGCACGGCAGCTACAGCCACGCGGTCAAGGCACTCACCAGCGCGCTCGACCTGCACGGGGAGCATTTCTCCGAGCAGCTGGCAGGCAATCCGGAGTGGGCGGGCCGGAAGATCGAGGGGCAGAACATCTCCAACGTCTTCAAGCGGACCTTCTACCAGATCGCGTTCAAATTCCAGGTGACTAAGCAGGGCACGGCAGTCGGCTGCGCGCTCGCGCTACCGCGGCCCGTGTGGGACTCCTGGCAGCCCTTCCTCGGCGCACCCGACCTCCACGAGCAGCCCGACGGCACCTGGCGGCTGCTAGACGACCAGGCCACCCAGCCGCGCGACTGGATCTACGTCTTCGACATCGACACCGAGCCCGGCGCTGGCGGAGAGCCCGCGCCCGTGCGGGTCAGCCTCGTGATCGGCACCGACGCAGCCACCCTGAGCCGGGCGGCATTCGACGTGGCCCCCGCCAAAGCGATTGCGCACGGCGGCGAACGCGATGTCGTCGCCGAAGCTATCGCCCGCCGGATCAGACGCTACCTGGCCGATATCGGTTAACCGTGCAGTCAGCTAGCTCGGCATACCCGCATCCGGAGGCATTGCGATCATGAGCTAGTAAGGGTTACTTTCTATAAGTAATCCATTACTAACGGTCAGCGGGTGGGCGATGGCACGCGGATCGGGTTCCTCCGGTGGTTCGTCCTCGTACCGGCAGTGGGCGGCAGCAGAACGGGCCGCACAGAAGGAAGCCGAGAGAAAGCGCCTAGCCGCGGAAGTAGCTTCTCGTGACGATGAAGCCGCCGAGAAGACCGAGGCGATCGAGCGGCGCGTAGCGGAGCTAGAAAGCCTGTTGGGGATCTCGCTCGGACGGGATCCAGGCATTCGCTTCGACTCGCTGAAAGTCACAGCGACTGTACAGCCGTTGAACCTCGGACCGCTTGCCCAGCCGATTCCGGTGCCCCAATGGGAAGAGCCGAAGCCTCCGAGTGCGCTAGGGCGAATGCTCCGAGGAGGCCAGCGCTATCAGGATGCCCGCGACGCGGCCGAGCAGGCCTTTGCCACAGCTCAGGCTGACTACCAAAGAAGAGAAGCCGCCAGGCAGCGCGGGGTAGCGGCGGCCCGGGCAGCGTGGACAAGAGCGGCGAATGAGGAGAGAAGCAGGGCCAGCGAGCACAACGCGAGCATCACGGAGCTTGAGGCGGGCTTCCGAGCGCATGACCGGTTCGCGGTCAGCAAGTACGTGCAGATGGTGCTGGACGGGTCCCCTTACCCCGGCGGTTTCCCCACGGAGCGGCACGCCGGGTACGTGCCGGAGTCGTCATTGCTGGCAGTCGAATGGTTCCTGCCGATATTCGATGTCATCCCCGTGCACAAGGCCTACCGGCACGTCAAGATCCGCAAGGCAGTCGAGCCGGTTACAAGGTCCCTGGCAGAGGCGCAACGTCTCTACAACTCCGTGATCGCCCAGGTCGCGGTACGCACAGTCAGCGAGGTCTTCACCGTCACGCCGCCCGACATGGTCAGCACCGTTGTGTTCAACGGGCACGTCGACACCATCGACCCGGCCACCGGCCGCAATATCCGACCGCCGCTGATCACCATGCGCGCCACCAGGGAGAAGTTCGACGAGCTCGTGCTCACCGAGCCCCGGTTCGACCCGGTGGCCTCCATCAAGCGGCATTTCTTCGCCGATATCTCCCCGCACCCGGAGGAACTCAAGGCCGTCGAGCCGGTGATGCCGTTCAGCAGGGCCGACCCGCGGGTCGTGGAAGCCATCGACGTGATTTCCACCCTCGACCAGCGGCCCAACCTGCTGGACCTCAGCCCCGAGGCGTTCGAGCACTTCATCCAGAACCTGTTCACCAAGATGGGCTACGAGACCGACCGCTTCCGGACCAGCAACGACGGCGGCATCGACTGCATGGCCTACAAGCCCGATCCCGTCGCCCCGATGAAGGTCGCCGTCCAGGCGAAGCTCTTCACGAAGACCGTCAGGCCCACGCACGTCCGCGACCTGTATGGGGCGGTGATCCACGAGGGAGCAACGCTCGGCATCATGGTCACGACATCCGGCTACGGGCCTGGCAGCGAGGAGTTCGCCAACGGCAAGCCCCTGCACCTCATCGACGGCCAGGGCCTGATATCGATCTGCGAGGAACACGGCATCCCCGCCCGAATCCTCGGCCTAGGCACCCGCAAGCGACGAGGAGCCTGAACTGCACTGATCTTTCTGAGGTGCCGCGCCCGCGAAGAGCAGGCCGTCGTGCCCTCAGCGACCTGATCTTCCACCGCCGCACGTCGGCTTCCGCCGTTTCGGTGCCGTACACCTCGCACGGCCATTCGGACGGCTCCGGCGAAACCGGTCCATCTCCTCGGCGTCGGCACTGGCCGCGTCGGCGGCTGGGTTGAAGGGCAGGTCGGCGGTGGCCGAGGTGTCCCGTCCAGGCATGAGTCTGCCCTCGCTGGGGCCTGAGTTACTGCCGCGCCAATTGCGGTGCTTGGGCGCGGAGCACGCCCTGCGCTCCTGCGGGCTCACCGGGACAAGGAGACGTCCACGCGCAATGGCCGTTGACACGAAGCTATCCAGCAGGGCCTCGGTGACCAGGCTGGTGCCAGTACCAGTACCGACGTCGAACAGGCTCATCTCGTGCGGCGGGCGAGCAGGCTGAAGGAGTGGGGCAGGCGCCCGTCCCAGGCCGCCGCGCTCACGCCGCCAGGCCTCCAGAAAGGCTCCGGGTACTCGCCGAGGGACAACAACTCCATGCCTGCGGTGATCACGGCGGTGACGATCTGGCCGAGGGTCCACTGCCATTCGGTGGTGCCCCGGGCGGGGAAGGAGTCGTTGACGTGAGACCGGGCGAAGTAGCTGCGGTCGTCCCTGATGCCAGGCTTGTCTTCGTCCCAGGTCCACAGGGGGACGGCTGGATGCCCCTCGTAGACGAACAGGTGCCCGCCGGGGCGCAGGAGCCGGGTTGCCTCGCGCGCCCACGCGTCGATGTCTGGCATCCAGATCAGTGCGCCTTTGCCCGTGTAGAGGAGGTCTGCGACGCCGTCTGCCAGGGAGACGCTAGGCACGGTGCTCACGATGTACCGGCAGGCCAGCCCGAGTTCGTCCGCTCGCCGCTGCGCGGCCCCGGCGGCGACGGCGCTGTAGTCGATCCCGATCACCGATTTCGCCCCGGCCTGCACGAGCGCGGCGTCATCCAGCCCGTGACCGCTTTGCAAGTGCACGACCACTGGAGCGTCGGCCAGGACTCCCGCAAGGAGGCCGCGCTCGACGGCGTTCAGCGAGGAACCCGCCGCAGCTTGCGCGAGCAGGTCGTCATACTCGCGGACGTGCTTGTGTGAGGCCGTCTCCCAGGCCCGCCTGTTCGCCTCCGTCACCGCGTCGATGCCGTCATGGTCTCCGCGCGTGATGCCACCGTCAAACGCTTTGCGCCGCGACAGGCAACCGGCCGCCGTCAAAAGACCGTACGGTTGTCGCTTCGCGGGTCGCCGTGTGCGGCGTGCCGGGCGTAGAGACCGTCGCGGGCGGTGCGGCGCCAGGGTCTGGCGTGGCGGAGGGCGATGACGATGTCCTCGTCGGTGCTGTCCGGGTCGAGGTCGGCGATGGCGAGGGCGGGCTGGCCGTTGCCGGGGCAGCGGGCGAGCCAGCGCCCGCCGGGCGCGACGATGCCTGCCTGGACGCTCCGGCTGTGCTGGGCGGCGCAGGAGTAGCCGACCCAGTAGCAGTGCACGGCGGCGTAGGACTGGGCGATCACGGGGCGGATGGCGTCCTCGACCATGACGGAAACGAGCATGCAGTCGACACCTCGCTGCTCGTAGGCGGCGAAGACCTCCGGGAAGTTGACCTCGATGCAGAGCGCGCAGCCGAAGGTCAGACCGCCAGCCTGGAAGGTGACTGGGTCGGTGCCGGGGGTGTACATCCAGGAGACCTCGGTGTTCGACAGGTACCGCTTGTCGTAGCGGGCAAGGAGGCCGCCTTCGGGAGTGACGACGTAAAGGCTGTTGTGGGGCCTCCGGGGCTGGGTGAGCGGGTGGAGGGAGCCGAAGACGGTCCAGATGCCGAGTTCGCCGGCCAGGGCGGCGACCTGCTCGGCTTCCTCGCGCATGACGTCCCAGTTGACCCAGCTCCAGTCGGCGGCTGCGAGGGTGTCCGGCCCGGCCGAGGACATGACGTACTTGCCCGGGTAGGTGATGGCGCCCTCGGGGAACTGGACCAGGCCCACCCCGGCTGCCGACGCGTCGCGCATGAGCTGCCTGATCTGCGCGCCGCTCTCGCGCAGCGCCCCGGGATCAGTGGGATCTTCCGGGACGATGGTCTGCGCGACAGCTAGCCGCAGGGAGCCGTTTGCGGTGCCCGGCGTCTGCTCCGGGTCGCTGACGTCCTGTTCCCGGCTGGATGCCACGTGTCTCTGGTTCGCGCCGGGGCCGTAGGACGTCGGTGTGTCGACCTCAGTGGCGAGCTTCCGCCGGAGTATGTCGGTCTCCAGGATCGGATCCAAGTCGATGTCGTCAATCGGTCGCAGGTGCCCCGACCCAATCTAGTCCCGACGCGAAGGCCGTGAACTCGGCCTTGGCTGTCGGCGGAGTGAGGGCCAGCGAGCCGGCCAGCCAAGCTCTATCTCCCCTAGACCAGCCAGAGCGGCCATCTGGGTCCGGCGTAAAGGCCCTTGCCAGCCCCCGAGCCGCAGTACCGGAGGGATCGCTATCGTACGGGTAGCTGCCCCAAGCGTCGGCTTCTTCGCGGGTGGGGTGGCACCAAAAGGCGTCCATCACCTGGTGCACGAGTGACCGTATATCGCCGTCAAGGCCACCGTCGAGCGCGTCGCACAAGGCGTAGAGGACCGATCGGTACACCGCTAGTCCCCACGCGTCGGCTGGGGCGTTGGTTTCCGCACTGAGGATCGGCTCGATCCTGCCTGCTGCTGTCTTGCGGTAGCCGGACACAATGCCGTGATCGCCCATGCAGAAGGTCTCCACGATGAACGGGGCGTCGGGTACCCGCAAATCCAGGCCGTCGCCTCGGGAGGTGTCGTACATGTAGGCGGCGACGCGTTCCGGGTCGGTCCAGCCGGTGGCCCGTGGCTCGTGGCCCCATAGCAGCACGTTCGGACGGCTCATTCCGCGAGCCTCGCAGACGCGGACAAGTGACCCGATCATCCGGCCGGTCCAGCCGGCATTGACGAGTCCGGTGTCAGATTCGGCAAGGTCGTGCTGAGCCGCGTACTCGGCTACGAGGTTCCGCATCACCGTGACGCGTTCCGAGGCGGCCTCTGCGACTGACGGAGAATCGACGAAGCGCTTCAGGGCCTCAAGTTGGTCGGCCTGGTTGGCGCGATGCTCTGGGTCCAGCGAGACGCCTGCGGCGGCCAACTCGGACAGGTAGTCCTCGACGCGCAGGCCGAGCCGGGCGCACACATCGGCCGCGTTGGACTTCATGAAGCTGTTGAACAGCCATTGCTCGGACGAGAGGCGGCCGGGGTCCGTGGCCGCCAGGCTCCAGGTAATGCGACTGCTGTAGACGTACTCCAAATCGATGTCTATCTGCAGCTTGGGCACGAGGCGTCGGGCCAGTTCGAACATGATCTGGCCGTCGCGGGACAGGAATCGCAGCCGCCGTAGATGCCTGGCCTGGGCCTCGCGAAGTATCCAGAGAACGCATCCGATGAGGGCCGGGGCGGCCACTCCGGCCGCCACGTCACGGATTGTGTCTTGGTGCTCGGATCGGGTCTCCGCCGTCAGCCGGGCTGTTCGGCCTGGCGGCGGCGAACTGCGCGGCGAGATCACCCGGCTTCTCCGAATGCGAGAGCGCGATTCT
Organism: uncultured Actinomycetota bacterium; assembly: GCA_963785645.1. Lineage (GTDB taxonomy): Bacteria > Actinomycetota > Actinomycetes > Streptosporangiales > Streptosporangiaceae > Trebonia. The sequence goes on along the minus strand of CAWAWG010000004.1, from coordinate 403,465 downwards.
CTCATACCGGCTGGTGTCCACTGGCGGCCTCCTGGGTGGGTCATGCGGCGATCAGCACCGGCTTGTCGGTCCTGCCGTCACCACTCCCTGAGAAGCAGGGAGATCTTGCTTTCGGTGGTGATCCCGTTGCGGTGGCAGATCTCGGCGGCTTCGGCGAGGAGTCCTGCTGGGTCGTTTCCGCCGAGCTCACTCAGTTTCGCCTCGCTGGCGATCGCCCGGGCGGTCCACAATTCGTCGCCGAGGGCTGTGAAGAGGGCACGGCTTTCGGCGAGGGCGATGCCCGCTCGGCTTAGCTCGCCTTGATCGCGGAGCAGCATCCCCAGTTCCCGGAAGGCACGTGCCTGCGCGGGGCGGTCGGAGATGGCGCGGAAGACATCGAGGGCCTCACTGACGTGGCGAGACGCGTCGGCCCATCTCCTCTGGGCTCGGCGCATTCCCGCGATGCTCAGGTGCGTGCGGGCGGACCAGCGGCGGTCGCCGAGGTTATCGAAGATCTCCTTTGCCTGACACAGGTCATGTTCGGCGTCCTCGTACGCCCCGGCCCACCGGTGGGTGTCGCCGCGGTTGCGCAAGGCGACGGCGGTGCCGCGGCGGTCGGCTAGCTCGTCGAAGATCTCCAGGCATTCGCCGAACAGCCGCAGTGCGGTGTCGGCGCGCCCTTCCTGCCGATGCAGGACGGCCAGGTGCCGCAGCGTCCTGGCCTCCCAGCGCCGGTCAACGAGTTCCCGAAAGCCCTTGAGCGACGTGTCCAGGATCGGATTGCCTGGTCGCCCAGGCTTCGGTCGCGCAGGACCATCGCGTACCGAACCGTGGACCGGGCCTCTTCGAGATGATCGTCGAGTCGGCGGTAGATCGCGATGCATTCCTCGAATCCGGACTCCGCCTCCGTCCAGCGGGACAGCCCGCGGTACGCGTCAGCCCTGCCGTTCAGTGCGCCGGCGATTGACCTTTCGTCCCGGCTGTTCCGGAGCACCTCGAGCGCGGCGGAGAATGCCGTGATGGCTTCGTCCAGCAAGCCCTGGTACCGGTAGGTGTCGCCGAGTCCCCGGAGGGCCGTCGCCCTCTGATGCTCGTCGCCCAACCGGGCGAAGGCCTCTGCTGCTTCGGTGAGCATCGCGGCGGCCTGGTCGTACTGGCCGAGTTCCCGGTACAGCATCCCGAGGCTGCACCGGATGGCGGCCTCGGCGTGCTCGTCCTGAGCGTGGCGCGTTCCGTCCAGGGCGAGCCGGTGGGTTTGCTCCCAGGCGCGCCAGTCCGCTCGCCAGCTGAGCATCACTGTGAGCGCCTGGGTGAGGCGCCAGGTGTGGCGCCACAGTCCGGCGTCGTGGACCAGCCGCACCAGGGAGATCAGATTCGCGCGCTCTGCGGTGAACCAGCTCTGCGGGTCGTCCTGGACGACGGCGATCACCAGCGGAGGATCACCGCGCAGTTCGGCGCTGCCAGCTCCCGGCTGCAGGATGGCCGATCCGGTGAGCGCGGCGTCGATGTACTCCTGCGCCAGCCGGGAGAGGGCTTCGTGCCGCACGGTCGTGGGCTCGGTTCCGGCAAGGCGCTCGCGGGCGAAATAGCGCAGCAGGTCATGGAGGCCGTACCGGATCAGGCCGGTGGCATCGACCCCGATGACTTCGACGAGCTGCGCATCAACCAGTTTCTCTAGGAGCTGTTCGGCGTGGTCTGCGTCCGTGTCGAGCAGGGCGGCCAGGTTCCAAGCGGGGAAGTCCGAAGTCATGATGCCGGCGAACTGGAACGCGCGCTGCGCGTCGGCATGCTGACCTTGGTAGCTGAGTGCGAAGGAGGCGCGTACTTCCAGATCTCCGGCTTTTAGGAGGTCGAGGCGACGGCTCTCGTCGCGTAGCCGTTCCGCGAACCAGGAGATCCGCCATGCGGGCCGTGACTTCAGCCGGGCTCCGGCGATGCGGATCGCGAGGGGCAGGAACCCGCAGAGCCGGGTGATCTCCGTGACAGCCGAGGACTCCGCCTCCGCGCGCTCGCTGCCGATGATGGTTGCGAGCAGCTCGGCGGACTGGTCGGCCGGCATGACGTCCAAGGGAACGGAGTGCGCCCCGGCGAGAGCTGCCATCCGTGATCTGCTCGTCACCAGCACGGCGCAGCCGGCTGTGCCGGGCAGGAGGGGGCGGACCTGTGCTTCATCGACGGCGTTGTCCAGGACGACAAGCACGCGACGGTCGGCCAGCCGGGCCCGGTACATACGGGCGCGATCATCGACTCGCTCGGGGATGTCCGTGCCATCGACGCCGAGTTCTCGCAGGAACCCCGCCAGTACCTCGGCCGGCTCCTGGGCATCTACTTCCGCGCCTCGCAGGTTTGCGTACATCTGGCCGTCCGGGAACTGGCCGCCGATCTTGTGCGCGACGTGGAGCGCCAGGGCCGTCTTGCCGATCCCGGCCTTGCCTGAGATGACCGTGATGGGCACGGCGGCATTGGACCGGCCGCCCTCGGCAGTGACCAGGCGCGATACCATGTCTGCCTGCTCGTGTCGCCCGGTGAAGTCGTTGATGTCCGCCGGGAGGTGGAGCAGCGCCCGCCAACCGGGAGTGGGCTGGCGGGGCGAAGGGATCAGGACACCTGGCTCGGCCTGAGCGGCCATGGGGCGCGGCACGAGAACCTCCGCTCCGATGGGTACCGAGGCGTTGAGATGCCGATCATCGGCGGGCGCCGGCGCGTAGTCGATAGCCCAGCCGAGTTGGACCGGGTTAGCTCGGAAAAGGCGGGACAGCAGATCCTGGTAGTCCCAGCTCGGCCGTCCTCCCGCCTCCCATTCCAGCCAGGAGCGTGCGACCAGTCCTCGCGGCTTGAGCTTGTCCCGGCGGCACATCGCGTGGAACGCCTCGACGGCCTCGGTGACGCTCCAGCCCCAAGCGAGGCGGTAGGACTTGAACAGGCTGTGCCCGCATTGCCGGGCAATCTCCGTAGCAATGCGGTGCAGGACCTCGGCGCGGAGCTCGCCCCCGTCCGGGATTCGTTCCAGATGTCGCCGACGGACCCTCTCGGCGCACCCCGCATCGCGCTGCGGCTGAGGATCCTGGGACCCGCCACTGCCCATCAGGTCGACCCGCCCACGAGGTAGTCCGGCTTGACTTGTTTGCCAAAACCGTAACCTCCCAATTGCCAATACGCCAGATCGCCGTCCGCCGGATTCCGGCGTAGCGAGTTACGCCAGTGAGAGCCCGGCTCGGCATGAACAAGATGGTTACACGCTCGGCTGTCATGTCCCGTTCCGAGACATTGAACGTTTTTGCAGTTCATAGGCTTGATAGTCGCGGAGCGGCCAGTATCAGGCTGGGCTTGGGCAGTGAGGCGCGCGCTCACCTGGACTGCGGCCTGTTCTCAGCTACCGAACTCGCCGCGAAGACCTCACGCTTGGTCATTAACCGCCGACTTTGCCAAAGGAAATCGGCGGGCTGAGTAAATGCCGACATCTCCGCGAAGGGAGAGGCCCATGGCCAAGCGAGTCTGGCGCCGACCGCAGTGGCGAGCACGGAACGTGCGGACCCACTGCTGATCTCACGGCCTCCGCGGTGTCCGGACGGCTTACCTTCATGGCCGGCCGACACCGCTGAGCGCACTGACCGCGTATCCAGGAGAAGAGGGTTCCGATGGCATCACCAGCACAGAATGCGATCACCGAGAGCGCGCCGACCGTAGTGCGGATGGTGGCGCTCGAACCTCACGCGATCAGCCGTCAGACGTCTGCGGGCCTGACCATGCTGTTCGACCGCGCCAAGGGCGTCATGTACGAGCTCAACGAATCCGCGTCCGCCGTCGTCTCGCACCTCACCACAGAGCCACAGGCACTTGAGGAGATCGTGGACAGCCTTGCCGTCGAATTCGATGCGCCACGTGACGAGATCGAGGAAGACGTCCAGGCCTTCGTTGCCGACTTCACCGAGGCCCTGCTGAGGACCAGCAGCTGACCAGACGACCGCCGATTGGAGACGAGCCGTGCAGTACGACGCGATCCTGGTCCAGCCCCAGGATCATCAGCTGCCCGAGTGGCCACTGCCACTCCTAGTGCAACTGGGCCTCACCTACCGCTGCAACCTTACCTGCAGCCACTGTTATGCCCTCTACCGGCGCAGCCGCGACGAATTCAGCCTGGCCGAGATCGAGGATCTGGCCGGCCAGCTTTACCGGGCAGGCAGCGCCAGCCTGGTCTACTCGCATGGCGAGAACATGATCCGCCGGGACTTCCACGAGGCCGCGGCGATCTTCCGGGACCGGGACTTCTACCAGACCCTGATGCTCAACGGCTTCTACGTGCGCGAGGCGGCCGACGCGCAGCGGCTGGCGGCGGCAGGCATCAACCGGACCATGGTCTCAATCGACAGCATCGATCCCGTGACCCACGACAAGGTGCGAGGCAAGTCCGGCGCGTTCGAGGTAGCCACTCGCGCCCTGCGCCTTCTCAAGGAGGCCGAAATCCCGACCGTCGGGTTCTCCACGACCATCGACACCCACAACTACGGGCAGGTCCGCGAGATCGCCGAATTCGCGCATAGCATCGGCGTCGACGCGGTGAGCTTCATGCAGAACCGCTACAACCTCACCGGGGTCTTCGACCGCGCGCTGTGGCCTTCCTACGAGGCGGTCTGCCGAGAGCTGTACCAGCTGACACTCGATTACCAGGGAACGCTGGACGTCTACACCCACGACCCGTTCATGCTGACGGTCCTCGATGACCGTCTCGCTGACCGCGACGCCCGCGATGCCTTCATCGGGTCGAACCTGTGCAACGTCGGCACGAGCATGGTGTCCATCGACCCGGTCGGCAACGTGTCGGGCTGCAACTTCATCGAGGAGAGCATCGGCAACATCCGCGACGAGCCGTTCCAGCAGATCTGGGACCGCCTGGTCGACCGGTACTCCGACCGGCGGCACCCGCCCGGAGGCCCGTGCACGTCATGCTCGGCGCTGGGTCCCTGCATGGGGGGCTGCAAGGCGTTCCATTACAACGGCAAGTACGACGAGCGGTGCGGGGCCCAGCGGTTCACCGACACCGCCCCGCACGGCCTCGGCTCGGCTGATCAGGGGATTCCCGTGAATTCTCCCGGCCGGGCTCCTGGTGTCTTTCTCGGGCTGCCGCGTGCCAGGTCGGCGATGTCGGGAGGTACTCCGTGAGGGTGCTGTTCGTCAATCCTCACTACACTCACGATCCCCATACCCTGCTGCTGCATCCCCCGCTGGCGTACGGCTACATGGCCGCGTCGTTGAAGGCCGCCAGGCACGAGGTGCTGCATGTGGACCTTCCCTTCGAGGGCAATAGCCCGGGAAGCCTGGCGTCCCGCCTGGACGACCTGCGGCCGGACTTGGTTGGGGTCACCTGCGTGGCGCAAAGCTACTTTCACGCGCTGGAGATCGCGGCCGTCGTCAGGGAATGGAATCCGCGTGTCCCTGTGGTGCTCGGCGGCCCGCATGTGTCCTTCATCGCTACCGAGTGCCTGCAACGGCATCCGGATGTGGACTACGTGCTGCTCTTCGACGCCGAGGACAGCATCGTGGAACTGGCCGAGGCGCTCTCAGCCGGCGCAGGACCCGGGCGGCTGGAGAAGGTGACCGGGCTGGCGTTCCGTGACGACGGCCTCATCCGCACGACCGCGCCCGCCCCGCCCGAGGCCCGCCTCGACCGGTACGGGCAGCCGGACCGCAGCATCTTCGACATGTCCGCCTACCTCGCCTACGACTACGAGACCGTGGTCATGACCGCGCGCGGCTGCCCGAGTCGCTGCACGTTCTGCTCCACCACCATCGCGGGCCGCGCCGCACGCTGGAACAGCCCAAGGCACGTCGTTGACGAGATCGAGACGGTCATCGGCCTGGGCTTCTCGTCGATCTTCTTCGGCGACGACACCTTCTCCGGCGACCCGCAACGGGCGATCGCCATCTGCCAGGAGATCAACCGCCGCGGCATTCACATCCCGTGGACCAGCAACATGCGCGCTCAGGATGCACGCCCGCAAGTACTGGAAGCCATGACCCACGCAGGCGCGTACCGGGTGTTCGTCGGCTTCGAGTCCGTCCAGGAGAAGACGCTGCGACTGGTAAAGAAAGGCACCTCGCCAGCGCGCCTGTACAAGACCGCCGCGCGGATCATGGCAGCCGGACTCGAACTGCACGCATCGTTCATCGTGGGCGCACCAGGGGACACCCCCGAGACACTGGACGCGACGCTGGACTTCATCCGGCTCGTCAACCCCACGGTCGCCACGTTCAACGTGATGGAGCCGCGACCCGGGACCGACGTCTACCGGCATCCCGAGAAGTACGGCATCACGATCCCAGAGCCGTTCTGGTACGAGTCCACCAACTGGCTGGACCTGCCGGTCGCACGCACCGAGGCTATGTCACAGGAAGAGATCCGAGAGTGGGTCAGCCGGTGCTACGACGAGTTCTGTAACCCAGGTTTCAGGACCGCGCACGAGCTTGAACGGCTGGCCCCCGTGCGACAGCACTGGCAGGAAGCCGCCGACAGAGTACAGCGCCACCTCCCGCTCGTCGAGGCCCGGCCATGACCGGCCGGCTGCGGGTGGCGCTCGTCGGGGCGGGCCTGGCCGCCCACTCGCACGCCCTCGACATCATCACCGACGACACCCTGGAACTGGCAGGCACCGTCAGCACGTCCTCCTCGTCAGCTTCCGCCATCGCGGGAACATTCGGAGGCGTGGCATACCCCTGCCTCGACGCGATGCTGGGCGACGGCACCATCGGCGGGGTGATCATCGCGGTTCCGCCGCACGCGGTCTTCGGGGCCCTGGAACGCGTCATCGAATCCGGCAAGGCCTGCCTCGTCGAGAAGCCGATCGCCACCGCTGGGGGCAGCCTGCACCTGCTGGAACAGCTTGCCCAGCGGAAGGCACCTATCATCGCGCCCTTCAACCGGCGGTACGCGCCACACATCAGACAAGCGCGAGCCGCGCTCGCCACAGGCGAGATCGGCGACATTGTCGCTGCCCAAGCCGTGTGGCGGGGCCCCTACCGGAACCGCTTCAGTGCCGGCAGCGAGACCTACCGGGCTTCAGCCCGCGCCCGCGAAGGGGTGCTCCTCGACAGCGGGGCGCATGCCCTCGATGCCATCAGCCTGCTGCTCGGCGGCATCGCGGGTGCCCGCGCAGATCAGACTGCGCTCAGCTGCAACCCGCGCGGTGCCGAGGTCGACGGTGAGGTCTCCTTCAACGTAGGACCCGTGAGCGTTATCCTGCGCCTCATCGCCGTTCCGGAGGCCCCGGTCTGCGGCGGCTGGAGCATCCACGTGCGCGGGACGGACGGCGAACTGGTCCTCGATCACCAGGGATACACCGTCGAAGATCCGCAGGGCGGGCTCCGAATGGTGGCACCAGCGACCGAGATGGCTCGTCCCGTGTCCGACCTCCAACGGCTCAGCCACGGCAGCGAGGCGCTCGGCACCGGCATCGGTGAGGTAGTGGCCCTCAGCGACCTCATGACCGCGATCTACGATGCCGCCTCTGCCAGGCCCGCCTCATGGCAGCGACCACGCGGGAAGGCGCTAGGCCGATTGAACGGGGCGTGCTGATGACCACGACGACTGCCGGAAAGACGGCTGGCATGCCACTTCCCCGGTTTGACCAAGCCGGCCGGCCTCCTTGTGTCGGCCGCTGCACGCCCGCCGGCGCCGTCATGCTGGACGGACCGGGCATCGCGGCCGTGCGGATCGAAGAGTTCTTCTCTGCGGAAGCCGCACGGGCACTCAGCGATCACCTGATGCACGGGCTCGTCTACGAGCGCGACGAGATTGACGATCAGAAGAGAACAAACAGGGCGGCGCGAACAGGTGACCTGCCTAGCTCGCCCCTCATGCTCCTGGGCGGCTCCGCCGGCGACCCGCTCACTGAGGCGGCCCTGGGCGCCTTCACCAGCGACTGGCTCATCACGCAACTGGGGCGCTGGGTCGGCCTGCCGCTGCGGGTACTGCGCCCTCCGGTGCCCTACCGCATGGACCCCGGCGACTATGTCCGGCCGCACGACGACCGGGCGGCACCAGAGTTCCGCCTGTCCCTGGCGTGCTGCCTCACCCCCGAAGACCTGGGCAGCAAGGGCGGCGAGACCGTGGTCGGGCTCGTCGAGTCCGTCGCCGAGTACGAGCACCCGGACTTCTTCTTCCGCGTTGAAGAAGTGGACCCTGCAGACCGGTGCCCAGGTCGTGCCCCCGGTCTTCAACTCGGCGCTGCTGCTGGTACTCACCGAGGAGTTCGCGCACGAGGTACGCGAGGTGACTGCAGCCCCCAGGTACTCGATCACGACCCTCTACGGCGACGAGACGACCGACTGATGGACGACATCGTCACAGGTCCCGCACGAGCCAGGCTGCTGACCACCGAGGAACGACGACAGTGGGATGAAGACGGCTACCTCCACATCAGGAACGCACTTCCCCGGGACACGGTGGCCAGTCTCCTGGACGACCTCTGGGCACTGCACGAGCGGTTCACCGAAGGATTCGGCAAAGCCGAGTACTGGACCGATGTGTTCGATGCCGGCAACGACCGCGACCTCAGCATCGCCAACGCCATCACGTGGTGCCCCGGCATCGCCGAGCTGCTTGACCACCCTGGCGTCTTCGGCAAGGTACTCGGTCTCATGGGCCCGTACCTGCAGGTTCTCGGCTCCGAGATCTTCTACCGGTACCCGTTCCCGGGTCCGCTAGTGGACTTCCACACCGACGTCGGCCCGGCGCTCCGCACCGCGGCCCCCGCCGGGGACAAGGCCGTTCAGCTCAAGGTCCAGTTCCTCCTGACCGACGTAAGCGAAGCCGACCACGGCAATTTCACTGTCGCCCCTGGGTCACACCGGCAGGCATTCCCCGGCAGGACCGGCTTCACCCAGGTCAAGGAGGCGGTCCAGGTCCTCGCGGCAGCCGGAGACGTGGTGCTGTTTCCGCTGTCTCTCGGCCATGGCGTAGCACCCAACCGAAGCGACTCCACGCGCGTCAGCGTGATCCTCCGGTACGGACAGGCCTTCTGCCGCCCGGTCGACTACTGGACCACCCCTGGCCAGCAGATCCTGGACCGGCTCACACCCCGGCGACGACGCCTGCTCGGAGACCTGGGTGCCCGCAGCCGCCCCGGCGACTTCTACGGCGCCATACCGGACCAGCTGGAACTCATGTACGGCGACCGCTGGTCCACCACCACGGAGGCACGAGCTGACCTCGCCGTGTCCGCCGCGGATCAGCAGGCCTGCGAAGCCAGCTAGGGAGCATGCACATGCCCAACCGCAGATACGTCCTCGGCCTGAACCTCACCCGTACCCGTGACGGCATCGCGCTCGACGACGGGGCAGCAGTCCTCCTTGATGACGGAGCAGCCGCCGTGGCGATCGCCCAGGAGCGCCTCACGCGCCGCAAGCACGCAGGAGGCGTCGCCGACGCTGTCGGCTACTGCCTGACGGCGCGAGGACTGGGTCTCGATCAGATCGATCTCGTCGCGGTGAGCAACTGCTGCGACATTCCGCCAGATCCCGGCTTCGCCATCGACATGCTCGGCTCCGAGGGGCTCCCGAGTCCGCAAGGAACAACTGCGCGTGGTGCCGTCGCATCATCTCTCGCACGCCGCAAGCGCCTTCTACCCCAGCGGGTTCACCGAAGCCATCGTCATCGTCGCCGACAACGAAGGCAACATCATCGGAGAGCCGCTCCACGAAAACTACTGGCACAACCGGCTAGAGCGCACCAGCGTCTACCTCGGCCGCGGAAACGAACTCCGGCTCCTGCGGCGTTACGGAGATCAGCCAGGGAAACTCAGCCTCGGTGCCGCCTACAACCACTTCACCAAGTGGCTCGGCTTCGCCTCGTACCACGACGCGGGCAAGGTCATGGCCCTCGCCGCGTACGGACGCGGACGCTTCAGCGACGTCGAAGTCTTCGCCACCGCTGGCGACGACGTGGCCTGCCGCCTCCCGCAAGTTCAGGTGCCGCAGATCCGCCCCGGTGCAGTTGGTCACCGGGCAGGACCGCCAGACGAATTCGATCTCGAAGCCACCAGACTGCTGCACGGTGAGAGCGTCCGGCAGCTCCTCGCCGAGCAGGCCGGGATCGACATAGGCCCGTCCCGGCCCAGCTGCGGCGTGCCTGACGAGATGCAGCGGGAGATCGCCTGGCTGATCCAGACGGAGCTGGAACGGGCACTCACGCAGATCGTTGCGCGGGCCGTGGCCAGGACGGGAATCCGCCGGGTCTGCCTGGCCGGCGGAGTCGCCCTCAACTGCGTGGCCAACACGATGATCGCCAGCCTTCCCGAGGTGGACGAACTGTTCGTCCAGCCCGCAGCGAGCGACGTCGGCCAAGCGCTCGGAAATGCCCTGTGGGCATACCGCCAAGAGGAAGCAGAGGCTCGGCGCTGGGTCATGCGATCGTGCTCGCTGGGCCGCCCCTATACCCGCACGGAAATCGAGACCGCGCTCGCGCCCTGGCACGAGCGGATCATCGTGGAGGAGCCCGGCAACGTCGCAGCCACGGCGGCAAGGCTGATCGCGGACGGCCAGATCATCGGCTGGTTCGATAGCGGAAGCGAGTACGGGCTCCGCGGGCTGGGACGCCGCAGCGTCCTCGGCGATCCCCGGACCAGAGACACCAAAACACGCCTCGACACGGTCATCAAACGAAGGGAAGCCTTCCGCCCCTACGCGCCCAGCGTCCTAGAGGAAGAGGCCAGCGCCTGGTTCGCCATCGACAGCGAATTCGAACGCACCGCCCGCCAGCCGATGAGCTGCATGTTCGTCGCTCCGCAGGTCCGGCTGGAACGGCGAAGCCAGGTGCCGGCGGTCACGTTTATCGACGGCACCGCACGCCTCCAGGCCGTCAGTCGGACGGAGAATCCCCGCTACCACGACCTCATCGGCCAATTCCAGGCACTAACAGGTGTCCCGCTCATCCTGAACACCTCCTTCAACGCAGGCGGCGACCCGGTCGTCGAAACACCACAGGACGCCATCCACAGCATGTTCAAGATGAACCTAGACGCGCTGGTCCTCGGCGACCTGCTCATCCGGCCGAAGCCATAACCGCACAGGAGGCAGCATTGTTCGAAGCAACCGGGCTCACCGCGGCACGCGAAGCCGAGTACTACGACCTGTTCACGGAGTGGCGCGAGGACACCGACTTCTTCATCACCATTGCCAAGCAGTACGGCGGCCCGGTCCTCGAAGTCGGCTGCGGGACCGGGCGGGTGACCAAGCACATCGCCGCCGCCGGGATCGGCATCGATGGCTTCGACAGCTCCCCGAGCGGCTCCGTATCGCCCGCGAGGCCCTGCCCGCAGCGAGTGGGGTCGAAGTTCTTCTGCCAGGACATGCGCGACTTCAGCCTGCCAGGCTCTTACCAACTGGTGATGTTCCCGTACCGGGTGCTCCAGGAACTCGCGACCACGGCGGAGAAGATCCAGTGCCTGTCCCGCGTGGGAGACCACCTGGAAGAAGGCGGGCTCGTACTGATCGACAACTACAACCCGTCCATCCCGATGCTTGCACGCGACCCGGCAGCATCCGCTCGCGTCACGGAGAAGACAGGTCCGAATGGCGAGATCATCCGGCGGACCGACCGGGTCGTATCGCGTGATTACCTAAACCAGACGCAGCAGCTCGAGGTCGTCTACGACGTGAAGCACGCAGACGGGCGTGCCGAGCATCACGTCATCCCCTACGAGACCTCGTACATGTTCCGCTTCGAACTGGAGCACCTCCTAGCGCGGAGCGGATTTGCCATCCGGGAAATCTGGGGCGGCTTCGAATTCGAGCCTTTCGGCCAGGGTGCCTCTGACGAGCTGATCGTCCTGGCAGAACGGGTCGCTAGCGCCTTACAGCCCGCAGCCGGAGATGCTCTCGTAGTATTTAGCTTGCCGCGTCGGGCCTCCTTGGGCCACGCTGGCATGACCACTATCCGGCACGCCCCGCGACTCCCCGTGCAGGCGCGGGAGGCGTGCGACACTCGCAGAGGGACGCCACTTCCGTGAAGATCGACAACAGCCCGGCCCGCGGTACCAGGGACCTGCTCCCCGCAGACGTCGCGGTCAGGGACCATGTGCTGGAGTCGATCACCACGGTGTACCGGCGGTTCGGGTACCAGCGCATCGAAACCCCGGCCCTGGAGAACATCGCGCGGCTGCAGGGCGGTCAAGGCGGGGAGAACGAGAAGCTCATCTTCCAGGTGCTCCGCCGTGGGCTCCCCGACGAGATTGGCGCCGCCACCCCGGTGCGGGACCTGGTCGACCTGGGGCTGCGTTACGACCTGACTGTGCCCCTGACCCGCTTCTACGGCAACAATCACGCGCAGCTCCCGTCGCCGTTCCGGTCGCTGCAGGTCGGCCCGGTCTGGCGGGCCGAGCGCCCGCAGAAGGGCCGCTACCGGCAGTTCTACCAGTGCGACATCGACCTGATCGGCGAGCCGAGCGTCCTGGCCGAGGCAGAGCTGATCGAGGCCACCAGCCAGGCGCTGGCGGCGGTCGGCCTGGAGGGCACGACGGTGCGGCTGTCCGACCGCCGGTTCCTGGCCGCCCTGGCCGAGGCCGCAGGAGTCCCTGAGGCCAGCAGGGACGGCTTCTTCATCATCCTCGACAAGCTCGACAAGATTGGCTGGGACGGGGTGCGTGGCGAACTTGAAGGGCTCGGCCTCCCGCCGGGCACGATCAGCGCCGCGCTCGACAAGATCGTCGCCTTGCAAGATCTCGCGCCCGCCAAGATCGGCGACGCCCTGGCGGATGCCGTGCCGAACATGGGCGACGACGCGATCGGGGACCTGGCCACCACGACCGCCTGCCTAGATCGCCTCGCGACGGACCAGCCCCTGAGCTGGCAGTTCGACCCGACCCTAGTCCGCGGCATGGGCTACTACACCGGGCAGATCTTCGAGATCAGCCACCCCCGGATGCGCAGCTCCGTTGCCGGCGGGGGCCGCTATGACAAGCTCATCGGCCGCTCCCTGGACCGGGACGTGCCCGCCTGTGGGTTCTCCATCGGCTTCGAGCGCATAGTCGACCTCATCGAGCGCAGCGCCCAGCGGGACACCGTCGCCCTCTTGGCCGAGGCCAACGTCCCCGCGATCGAAGTCCTCGCGACTGCCCGGGAACTTCGGAGCCAGGGCCAGGCGACCGAGATCGTCCGCCGCAGCGGCAAATTCGGCGCCCAGCTCACCCGGCTGCAGACCTCAGGGTTCACCGCCTTCATCCACCTGCGCAACGACGACGGCACTATCACCCGTGGCGAGATCCGGCCGCTTGGTGCTTCGGATTCCACGGACGGCTAATTCGCGGAGCCAGATACGGACACTGGCGCAGGAGACCTGCCGGTTGCTCACTACGATGTCGTACTGGAAGCGGTGGGAGGGATAAGTAGTGAACCGATATTGACAGCAATCTCAACCGTGGCACCCCTGGGACAGGTGGTCGCCCCGGCGCTTATCGCCCGAATCTGGCTGCTGTCATTCATTCCGGTTCACCCCTTCTGAAGAAAGAGTCCACGATGCTCACCGCCGATACCCGGCTGGGCTCCTCGCATGCCGCGCTTATGCCCATCCTCCGCGACGCACCCGAACTGCGCGAAGGAACCGAACTCGCCAGGATCCTGGAGTTGCTCCGCGAGCGGCGGGCGATGGACCTGTCCGACCTGCCCCCGGCCGAGCAAGCCGCGCTGATCTCCGCCCGCTCCCAGGAACTCCTGCCGTCTGTCGGCGACCTGGCCGCGCGACTGGCCGCGGCCGATGCCGAGAGGCGGAAGCTGGTCGTCAAGTTCGGGATCGACCCGACCGCCGCCGACGTGCACGTAGGCCACGCGGTGCCGATGATCATCGCCAGCCGGTTCCAGCGGATGGGGCACCATGTCGTCTTCATCGTCGGCGACATCACCGCCAAGATCGGCGACCCGTCCGGACGGACCGCCGACCGGCCGCCGCTGACCGACGACGACATCCGCGCCAACATGGCGACCTACCGCGAGCAGGTCACCCCGTTCTTCGACTTCACCCGCGCCGACTTCCGGTACAACAGCGAGTGGCTCGCCCCGGTCACCTTGCCGGAGTTCATCGGCGTGCTGGAGAAGCTGCCCGTCGCCGCCTCCCTGCAGCGCGAGGACTTCCGCAATCGGCTCGCGGCCGGAAGCGGGTTGACCATGGCCGAGCTGGTCTACTCCGTCGTCATGGCCCTGGACTCGGTCAAGATCGCCGCCGACATCGAGCTCGGCGGGCTGGACCAGCTGCTGAACATGCAAATGTGCCGCCGAGTCATGGAGAACTCCGGGCAGCAGCCCGAGATCATCATCGCCACCGGCCTGATCGAGGGCACCGACGGGACCGGCGCCAAGATGAGCAAGAGCAAGGGCAACTACGTCGGCCTCGCCTCCGGGCCGAAGAGACGTGTTCGGCAAGCTCATGTCCGCAGCCGACCGGCTCCTGTCTGCCTACCTGCGTGCCCTGACCGAGCTGCTCGACCCTGAGATCGACCTGCTCACGCAGCTCATGGCCGACCGGAGAATCCACCCGATGGGCGTCAAGACCCTGCTTGCCTCCGACGTGACGGCCGCCGTCCACGGCATCGGCCAGGCCGAGGCAGCCCGGACCGGGTTCACCGCGCAGTTCTCCGTGAAGCGGTTCTCCGATACCCCGGACTTGCCTATGGTCACGCTGGCCGGGCACGCCGACTCGACAGTCGCGGAGCTGTTCGTCAAGGTCATTCGGCTGGTGCCCAGCCTGGGTCAGGTCCGGCGGGTCGCCGCCGGCGGCGGGCTCCGGCTGGTCACCGAGGCATCAGGGCAGGGTCAGGAAGCCGTCGTGCTCACCGAGGCCGACGCGAGCGCCACCCTGGACAGCGTGCTCAAGGCGCACGAGTCGCTCACCGGGCGCCCCGGGGCCCGCATCTTCCTCAAATGCGGCCGGTTCCTAATAGGGACCCAATGATGACGATCCGTTAGAATCGGCGCAGATTGCGGAATGTTGCACCTGTTCCAATAAAGCCCGTAGTAGGCACCATACGACCTTGCCGTGTGGTTGCTCGGCTGGGTGGTAGTAGCCCCAGGTCTCGCTCAGGTCGTTGACGAGGTTGAGGCCGCGCCCGTTCTCGGCGTCGGGGGTGGCGTCGCGGAGGACGGGTGCGGGCACGGTGGCGTCCCAGACTAGGAGCAGGACACTCCTCTGGTCGCTGAGCATCCACAGCCGCACGGGAGCGTAAAGCCCGTGCTCCTGTGTGGTCGCGATCGCATTGGTCATCAACTCGGTCACGATTAGGGCAGTTACGTCGATCGTGTCATCGGCAACCTGCCATTCACGCAGGACAGCGGACACGTGCGCGGCGAGCCGCTGAAGACCGATCTCATCGAGTTGTCGCGGTCGGCAGACGGACAGGGCTGGTCGCGGCCGCACGAGTGGCAGCTTCCCGGCGAGTACGCCGTCTACATCAGCTTCGAGGCCGAAGCCCGAGCCGAGCACAACTACGAGTCCCTGTTCATACCCGGGCTGCTCCAGACTCCGGAGTACGGGCGCGCGATGGTGCGCGGCGTGGTACCGAGCATCACAGAACATGAGATTGACGAGCGGGCAGAAGCCAGAGCCGAGCGCCAGAAGCTACTGGTTGCCCCTGAATCGCTGCAACTATGGGCCGTGGTGGACGAGGCGGTGATACGTCGCGTCGTCGGCGGGCGGCAGGTCATGGCCGCACAGCTCGACCGTGTTCTTTCCATGATCCAGCGGCCCAACGTCACCGTGCAGGTGATCCCCTTCGACGCCGGGGCGCACCCCGGAATGCCGGGCTCGTTCATCTTCCTGGAGTTCCGGGACGAGGGAGACCCTGAGCTTGTCTACGTCGATGCCCAGGCCGGCGACATGTTCCTTGAATCCGAGGACGACCTGCGGCGGTACCGGACGATGTTCGATCACCTGCGCGCTAGCGCGCTCAGCCCGGCTCGCAGCGCTGACCTGATTACCTCGGTTAGGGAGGGGTTGCTGGAATGAACGGGCTTGACCGGCTTGACTGGTTCAAGAGCAGCTACTCATCGGCCAACGGTGCGTGCGTAGAGTGCGCGGTACTGCCGGACGGCGGGATGGCCGTCCGTGACACCCAGGACCGCGGCGGGGCTGCGCTCAGCATCCCCGCCGAGGCATGGCAAGGTTTCACGGCCAGACTGAAGAAGTAGCCTAGCCCTCGACACCGCACGCAGGGTCACCCCTCGGGATGGTCTGCTGGGTCGGTGCAGTCGGGGAGCTCGTAGGTCGTCGTGGTTCCAGTCTGGTCCGCCATGCGGACTCTCCTCGGGCAGCGTCCCGTCCCAAATAATTAAATTCATCTCATTTCATCAAATGAGATGAATTTAATGCGGGCCCGCGCGGGGCCGATCGCGCAGACGCGCCTGCCTCGGCGTGCCGGGTAGGCGCGTCCCGGGGACGTCGGGAGGTCAGGCGATCTGGCAGCGGCAGCGGGCGCGTGCCGTTGAGCCTGTCCAGGTTTCCGCGGTCTGCCTTAAAGCCCTCGGCCCCCGCCCCCGCGCCTGGCCACACCTCAGCGGGCCTGCTTATCCCGCTTCGTCTCCGAAATCGGACAGCGCGTGCCGTCGCCTAGCGGATGACGCCCCAGGTGGTGTCACCGCCGATGAGCGGCTTGTCTTCAGGTCCTTTGATGTAGGGACCACGGTAGATCACCTTGTGGGCCTGCTCGGAGGGGTACCACTGGCGTACCTTGTGCATCCGGACGGTCCACCTGTGCTGCCAGTCGACAGGCTTAGTCCCGTCGGTCGGCTTGCGCTCGATCCGGCGCAGCTTGACGATCCGGGCATCGGCGGGGACTCCGGCACGGTCGGCGAGCACGTGGGCGGAGTGGTTGACGGGCGCTAGGTCGGAGGCGGCGATCTGCTGTGCGCACAGCCGCCAGAACGCATACAGGAACTTGACGGCGAACAGGCCATCAGGGTCGTCGATCTCGCTGCCCGGCACGTACCAGTCGCCTACCACCCGGTTCTCGTCCAGGCCACGGGCCTGCTCCAGTTCCCGGAACCGCTCGCCGAGGTCACGGGTCCTGCGGGCCATGAGGTCAAAGTCGTCCCGGGCCGCGTTGGTGAAGCTTGAACGGGAAGGTGCGCATGGAGTCGAGGATGAGCGGGGCAAGGGGCACTCCCGACGCGCGGCACATGGCGGTGAACTCGAGGTAGCTGTCCGGGCGGACAGGCCCGTGGGAGTCGTTGTAGACCGATAGCCGGAACCTGGTCACCGGGTCCTTGCCGGTCTGGTGTCGCTGGACGGCATGGTGACCGGAGGCCGCCATGTATAGGCCCGGATGTCACCGAGATCCCCGCCGATCGCGCGGACGATGAGCGGGTCCGGAAGGACGATGACGCCGGCCGATGATGTCAGGTCATCTTCGGTAATCATCTGCAGGTCATCAAGGGTGAGCGTGAGCGCGGCGGCGATGACGACATCGCACATGCCCGGCGCGAGGACGTAAAGGTCAGCCTGGGCAAGAGTCCGGGCCTCGTCTGCGAGGAACATCTCCGCAGTCGCCTCCCAACTACCGGGGTACGGCCGTGGGTAGCCCATGAGGCCGACCAGCATGTCCATCGCCGCCTCATGGTCGCGCTTGTGGTTGAGGTGGTAGCCGTAGGCGTTGATGATGTGGTTCATCTCCCACGGGCGAGCGGGCCGGGTGCCGAGGAAGCGGACGGTGTCGATGCGGGCCTGACGGGCGAACCGGGCGGCACCGGCCGCAGTCCACTGCTTGTCCTTCGGTCTTGCCACGGAGATTCCCTACCTGATGCTCCGTATCGGATACTTTCGGTTCAATTATGCGGTTCGTCTGGCATCCATGCAGAGATTCCGGTGAGCGTTGCGGTGCGTGGCGTGACCACCCACGGCGGGGGGCGAGCAATGGCGGTGCGGTTATTGCCGGCACCCTGCACCTGCGCCTCCACTTCCCGTCTAGCAGGCCGTCATCTCCCCTTAACTCATGCGCTTCTGCAAGACTCTGCACGTGGATGGGGATATGTTCTGGGGCCTGTCGGCCACGGCATGGACGGGGATTACCACACTGCTCACCGCAGGTCTTCTTGTGGTGGCCGTGATGGCAGCTCTCTATGCGAAGCGGCAGTGGGACAACGCGCGCGAGCAGGTCAACGAGGCGCGCAAGGCCGAGTTGGAAGCGAGGCGCCCTTACGTCATCGTCACCGTGGAGCCATCCCAAGCGACCCTGCACCTGTTCGACCTGGTAGTCAGAAATATCGGCCAGCGCCCGGCAGAGGCAGTCTCGATCAGCCTCGACCCGCCGCCGGTCCGCGCTCAGGAGACAGACGGGCACGAGTTGTCCAACGCCAGAATGCTCACGGAGCCAGTGGCAATGATCGCTCCCGGTCAGGAGATGCGGGCCTTCTACGACAGCCACATCGACCGCAACGGAAGGGACGACCTGCCCACCTCCCACAAGGTTTCACTGAAGTATCGGGATTCCTCGGGGCATGAGTACACGGGGACGAGCGTCATCGACGTCAACGCCATGAGGGGCACGATGTCCGTCACCGTGAAGACGCTCCATGACATCGGGAAGTCGCTGGAGGAGATCCAGAAGACCGTAAGCAGCGCCTCGGTGCTGGGCCGCCAAGGCATCCTGGAGGTCGAAGCGTCTGTAGAACTCCGCTCCAAGCAGCAGGAGCGACTAGCCAGGGAACAAGCCGAGGCGATGAGTAATTACAAACAGTTTGTCCGCGGGGTACTACCGGACGTTGCTGACCCTGATGAGGTGAACAAGTCGGAGTCGAACGGTACCGACACTGACGAGAGCGGCGCCTCAGCATAGGCACATGCTAAGGCGGCGTCTAAGCAGACGATCCACGCCAATCTCGCCTACTGGACCAGGGAAGCGGGACGCACCGTAAGGGGGCGTGATCAGTACGCTGCGCTGCGGTCGGCCCGGGAGTGAGGCCTTGGTCCGTAACTTCTCGACACCATGGCCGCCAGCCTCCACCTCCTCGCCCATTGGGCAGAAGGATGCAGGCTGGCCTGCATGACTCGGATCCAACCTGCAGCGCTCGGAGCCAGATGTAGTCATGTATGACATGACGGCGGCCCGGGCGCGGGCCGCCTTTTCGCTGGTGCGGTGAACCGGCCCCGAGCTCTGGGCGTACTTGTTAGTAGGCGCGGGGCAGCGGCGGTGATGAAGGAAGCGATCATCATGGAGTCCGCGCGCCCGGAGGGCGGGGATCGTCGGTCGCCCGGCGAGCACAAGCGCAGGAACGTGCTGTCGGTCAGGTTCGCGGACGGCGAGCTTGCGGAAGTCCGCAGTGCGGCCGAGCGCACCGGGATGGCGACGTCGGCGTGGGTTGGGGAAGCTGGCCATCGACGCGGCCGAGCACCGGACCGTGCCGCCCGGCTGGCAGTACCGCGAGGTCATGACTGAGCTGACCCGGCTGCGGTCGCAGATCACCTGGGTCGGCAACAACGTCAACCAGATCGCCCGGGCGATCAACTCCGGGATCGTCCCTGACATGGACCTGCAGTCGGTGCTCGACCGCCTGCAGGAGGTCGTCAGCAGCATCGAGCAGGCAGCCGAGCAGGTCCGGAGGCAGATGTGATCGGCCGCGTCGTCGGCCCCGGAACAGACGTCGCCGGCCTGCTGTATTACCTGTTTGGCAAGGGGCGCCGAGACGAGCATGTCAACCCGCACCTGGTCGCCGGCTGGGAGCATCCCGCCTCCCTTGAGCCACCCGTCCACTTGGGAGAGAACGGAAAGAAGAGACGCGACTTCCGCCGGCTGGTCGGCCTGCTCGAGCAGCCGGTAGCGGCGATCGGTGACCGCGCTCCCAAGCTCTACGTCTGGCACTGTGTGCTGCGGGCGGCTCCGCAGGACCCTGATCTAAGCGACAGCGCGTGGTACGACATCGCCGCCCGCGTCATGGACCGCACCGGGCTGTCGGTGCGCGGTCGCGAGCACGAAGGCGTTCGCTGGATTGCGGTCCACCACGGCGACAAGCACGTCCACATCGTCGCCACCCTTGCCCGCCAGGACGGGCGCCGGGCCAGCGTCAACAACCTGTATTGGTGCATCGGCGAGGCCTTGCGCGACGTCGAGCGTGGGTACGGGTTGCGTGTCCTCAACCGCGACAAGACCGCCGACAAGGCCCCGGCCCAGGCGGAGATGGCCAAGGCAGCACGAGCGGGGCAGTTCGAGACAGCGCCGGGCTAAACTGCGGCGTATCGTCCAGGCTGCGGCGGCTGCCGCTCGCACCGACAGCGAGTTCTTCGCCGCGATCGAAGCTCGCGGCGCGCTTGTCCGACCTCGTCTATCGAAGACCCAGCCAGGCGAGATCACCGGCTATTCCGTGGCTCTGCCGGGCGACACCACCGCCGACGGGCACGGCGGCCGACGACCCGTCTGGTACGGCGGCGGGAAGCTCGCGTCCGACCTCACGCTGCCTCGACTCCGTCAGCGGTGGGCGGGTCTACCTGGAAGCCGACCGGCAGCTTGACTGGGCTCTCCATGGGCACCGAGACCGCCCGCACCGTGCTCACCCGCGAGGCGCTACGGGCAGCCCGGTCAGCCAGCACCGAGGACGAGTTCTTCGGACTGCTTGAGCACGCCGGACTGCAGGTCAGGCTCCGATCCGACCCTGCCCAGCCGAGCTGCGCAACCGGGTGGTCGGCCACCTTGCCCAGCCTGGTCGACCGGGCGGGACAGCCGGTCTGGTTCGGCGGCGGCACGCTCGACCCGTCAACTCGGGCTCGGCGCACTTCGTGCCCGTTGGCGAAGCGGCTTGCCCGGTGCCGCGCCTGGCCCAGACCTGTTCACAGGGTTCGGCGCAGCCGAGATCTACGGCCACGCGGCCCGCGTCGGGCAGCAGGCCGCCGCTGCGATAGCCACCGCCAAGCCGACCGAGCAGGCAGCTATCGCCTGGGCCGCCTCTGACCTGATCGCGGCGGCGGCCGAGGCCACTGGCAGCCCTGAGCTTGTTCGGGCCGCCGAGGGGTTCGCCCGGGCCGCCCGCCCAGCCTGGGGCCGCACTCCGGCGCCGACGCCCAACACAGCGATGATCCGTACGGCGGCCTACCTGCTGGCGTCGTGTGTTCCCGGCCGGCACCGCAGGTCAGGCCCGCCGTACTCTGGTCCTCGCTCTCACCAGCCTGGCGCGGACGCTCGCCGAGATGAGAGCCGCCCAAGACCAGCGATTGCAGAGCGCCGCTGCCGCACGCGCGGCTGCCGGTCTCGCCAGCGACGCTGCGACTGCCGCGCGGGAACAGTCCCCACTCTCTCCTGTTGCCGCTTTTGCCGGTCAACCCGGAGTTGATCGCCGTCCTCTGGACCTCGCCCGGCGGCTGGTGCAATGAAACCGACGCCATCGTCCAGGCGCGGCCCCTCACCGAGGTAAACCGGGGAACAGCGCGGCCGGGGTGCGGGATTCTGGCAAGTCCCCTGCGCCCCGGCCGATGCCAGCCGCTAGTCCAACTCCAGTCCACCGTCAGGGGCGCCCGGATACGAGTGTCCGTTGACCCCTGGCAGGACGAGGCTGCGCACTTCTGTCGCCTCCTTCCGGGTTAGCCGGAACCTCGTCTGAAGCTGGTTCATGCTCAGCGGGTTCCCCGCCGTGAGAGTCGCCCGGAACGCCGCCGCTGCCGCGGTTTCGGCGTCGCTGGGGACCGGCGACGAAACCACGTCGGAGACCAGCTTCAGCGGCACCTTGGCAATCGGCGACTCGTGATCCTCGTGCGCGATCTCGTCGTCCTCCACCTCGGCCCACGCGCCCCGTGCGATCACTCGCTTGAGCACGCTCAGTCCCACCCACATCGCGGCGAACGCCGCCACCAGCGGCACGGCGGCGGTGCCGCGCGACTGCAGGTCATGCGCGGCGACGTGGCCGATGTTCCCGGCCACGGACGCGGCCAAGCCGAGCAGCGTCACGGCCCATGCCCCGGCCTTGTGGCGCCGCTCCCACTGATCGACCATCGCGACGAACAACGCCAGCTCGCCGACGACGATGAACGTGTCCACCTGAAGGGGGAACGCGGCAGCCCAGAACCCGGACAGCCCGTGGTGCCGCGCCCAGACCCACAAGCCCCGGTAGGACTCGGCGAACGCCGCGCTGTCGGCCGCAGTGATGATGACCGAGATCGCCGTCAGGGCCGCGCCCCGGAACAGGCCCAGAACGCGCCCCGGCGCGGCTAGCGGAGGAACCTGGCGTAGCTCGGCACCCGGCCAGCGCAAGCGCGGAGGATGCGGCAGCGACCAGCCCCGGAACGTCATGAGCCGCCTCCCGACGCGGCTCGGAGAGCTTGCTCCCTGGCTATCGTGACAATCCCGGCGGCGGTACGGATCTGCGCGACAAGCACCCGATGCTGCCCAGGAGTGGCGTGGCTCAGTGATTCAATCAGCAGCGCCAAGTCCCGAGCCCGAGCCGGGTCGTGGATCCAGAGCCGGACGTCGATCCCCGGATCGCGGTGAACGACGGCGGTTACCGTCACAGCCACGACCGACGGTTCATCGTCGTTCTCGGCGTCGGCCCCGGCCGCGTACGCCGTGACGAAACCGCGCTCGCTATTGCCCAGCGGTATGCGGTCATGCTGAGAGCGGTGCGGGTAGGAGATCGTCTCCGAGTCCGAGTGATCACCGCACCACCAGGGGCACTCCCAGCGCCGGCTCACCGCTCACCGTCCAGCGAGTTGTCGACCTGGGCGCATCGCCTCCGCGATATCCGCCCACCGCCCGCGGAAGGAGTCCCCTTCCTCGTAAGCAGCCAGGTCCCGCTCCCTGCTCGCGAACTCGCCGAGCGCCTCGGTCAGCACGAAGTACATCTCAGCGTGCTGGTCGTTTGTCAGGTCGAAGGTGACGCAGCGCGGCCCGGGGCGGGTGGCGGCGACCGCACGGGCG
Source organism: uncultured Actinomycetota bacterium (assembly GCA_963785645.1). Lineage (GTDB taxonomy): Bacteria > Actinomycetota > Actinomycetes > Streptosporangiales > Streptosporangiaceae > Trebonia. Next base: position 380,615 of record CAWAWG010000004.1, on the reverse strand, counting down.
ACCAATCCCGCGACCACGGCACAGACCGAGTCCTCGAATCCGGAGAGCCAGTCGATGATCCGCTGGTCGTATGCGCCGAGTTCGACCCCAGCCGCCTCGCACGCCCGCCTAATGACGAGCATGTTCTGCGACGTGTGCAGGATCGACCAGCCGGGATCGGGCGGGATGACGGCAAGCGCCGCGGCGTGGGCCTCGCGCTCGGTCTCGAAGGGGCCGTTGATTAGGTTTCCCACGGGGACTCCAATCGTTATGGGTTGGCCCGCCGTGGTGTTCCTAGCGCCGTGGCGGGCCGTTTCGGTTACGGCCGCGCCCGGCTTCCGGGCACGCTGAAGGCCCGCGTGGCGATAGCGCCACGCGGGTGCGTGTGGGTAAGAGGAGTAAGAAGAGAAGCACTGAGCTGCACGCGCGGCCACGCATCGGCCACGCCGGCCGGGCAAAATACGACAAAACCGGCACACTCCGAGTGTCGAACAGCGACTCGAAATATGCCGGTTAGCTGGCGGAGGATCGGGGATTTGAACCCCGGATGGGATCACTCCCAAACCGCATTAGCAGTGCGGCGCCATAGACCGGACTAGGCGAATCCTCCAGCACCGCGCATCCGGAAAGGGCGCGGTGTCGATCAGCGTACCGGTAGCCGGCCGTGCTCGGCAAAGCGGATGCCGGATCCGGGCCCTTCCTCGTTGCCTCCGCATCGCGTATGTTCACCTTCAGCACAGACAACGCGGTCGCGGAGGCTTTTTTCCGCCCGCGCTGTCGAGCCAACATGGCAAATGACCGTAAGCTTCTAGTGGAAGGCGAAAGCCTTCATTAGCGCCTGGCCACCGGTCACCACCCCTGACCGGTGGCCAGGTTTTTCGTGGTTGAGGAGGGTTCATGCCGGCATCGGGTGACTGGGTAACCGTTGGCATCGACAACGGGGGCACGGCGAACAACGGGACGGTTCTCGACTGCCGACGGCACGTTCCTCATCGCGGAGATGGCCGAGCTGCCCAGCCTGGTGCGGGAGGGGCCCGATAAGGCCATCACCGCGCTCGTCGACTCCTTCGACAAGATGCTGCGATGACCGGGATCCCGAGGGACCGAGTGCGGGCGGTGGGGCTCGACACGCCGGGTCCGGCGAGCGCGGACGGTGTCCTGGTCACCGGCGGGGCAACGAACTTCGGTCACCCGGACTGGTCCAGGTTCAACATCAGGGCCGCCCTGGAGGAGCGGCTGGGCATCCCCGTCCTGTACAACAACGACGGCAACGCCGCCGCACTTTACGCCCATCACGTGCGGCACGGCGCGGACGCCGGTGCGGCGCAGCTTCGGTCTCCGCGATTGTCGGCACCGGATTCGGCGGCGGCGTGATCAACGACGGGCTCATCATCAAGGGCGCGTCCGGGATGGCCGGTGAACTCGGTCACATGCCGATCCCGATGACCGGCCTGCTTGAGGACGACCAGCCGCTACCGTCCTGCAACTGCGGGCAGTTCGCCGACGCGGAGTCGATCGCCTCGCTGACCGGGATCACCCGTAACCTGCTGCCTTACTGGCTGACCAGGTTCCCCGGCCACGAGCTAGCCGAGGTGGACATCGTGAAGGCGGCCAAGCTCGTCCGCGGCTATGCCGAGCGCGGTGACGAGATGGCGCTGGAGATCTTCCGGCAGCAGGCGATGGCGATCGGACGCGTCTTCTCGATCGCGGCCAAGTTCACCGATCCCGACACGTACTTCGTCGGCGGCGGAGTGATCGAGGCGGCGCCGCACTTCCGCGACTGGTTCCTGGCCACGGTCAAGGAGAACACCGAGTTCTACGTGGAGCAGGCGAGATCGCGGAAATCACGCTGGTGCCCGACCTGGACATGGCTGGCGCCCGCGGGTCCGCCATCGCCGCCGCCGCCTGGGTGCGGAGCCAGTAAGCAACGCGTACGCGGGGGAGGAAGTGCGGGGCTTCTCCCCGCCGTGAGAGCGACGGCCTGGGCGCTGAACCAGCGCACAGGCCGCACAATCGCCTCGCGTGACATCTGACCTGGGCAAACGCCACGTACCCGTTCGGAATGACTGAAATCTTTTGCTTGCTACCGCTAATCGTCGCCTGATCCGGGATCCTTGAAGATCAGGCCGCACACCTCGATGTACAGCTGCTCAGGATAAGGCAGATGATCGATTGTGTGCAGTGCCTGGTCCTGGCCGGCCGACTCGACGATGAACGTGCCGAAGCCGAACAGCCGGCCGGTTGGCGACCGCTCGAAGCGCATATCGGTGACTTTGGTCAGCGGCATCATGTTCACGGTCTTCTTGAATACGCCCGTGGCGAGCAGGAGCCGAGCTGAAGTTACTACGAAGTAATCTTCGAGCCACTGCGTAGATATGGAAAAGCAGCCTGATGACCAGGATGAGCCAGGCCAGCCAGATGACAAGCAGGACCGTGCTGCTGAGGTGAAGAAGGGCTGAGAGCAGGCCGGCGACCGCGAGACCGCCGAGGGTCTGGGCTACCGGCCCGATCAGGATCGCAGGGTGGAACCGAACGGTGATCACCCGTCGCTCATGCGGTAGGAGAACCCGGTAAACTGCCGCCGGGACTGTCTCGTTCGGAACGACCCTAATACCCACTGCTAACCTCAGATCGACGACACGAAGTTTGAGAGATCCGTGGGCGGCTTGGCTGAGCAGTGACCCGATGTTATGCACTAGGTGCGCGGCATTTGAGGGCTCTTGGATCACCCACCATAGGACGAAAGCTATGGCCGCGTAGGTGAGGATCTGCCTAGGTTTCACTGCCGCCTCCCTGGAAGCGCAGACTGCTCCATCGTGCCAGTTTCCTTAATCTTAGTCCGAAACCGGCCTGGATGGGGGTTCGTCATCCAAGCAGGTACGGTTCTGGCCATGCCCGTCCGGCATCAAGTATGCCCGCTACTCGCGAGCGCTACGCATCTGCCTGCAAGAGAATGTACCGACCCGCGAGGCAGTATGTCGTCATCCTGTGCACCGGAGAAGCAGCCACGCCGGCGTCCCCTGCGGCTGTATCGTTCGTACCGTGGCGATGCCTGAGGTGAGCGAGACAGATTTTGCGATCGTCGTCTTCCGTGAGGACGACGGGTGGAACGCCGACGTCCTACCGGTGGCTGTGACCGATGACCTGAAGGGGCTCATCCGGGTGCTGCGACAGCAGCCCAGCATCGCTGGCACGATAGGCCTCGCCGGGATCGACGACTACTTCTTCGTGGCGATCCGGGTGGTTGGCAACCAGGTTTCCGTGCTGCTGTCCGATATCGGCGCGGCGCTCGACTATCCGCTGGCGGAGCAGGTACTCGACTACCTTGACATCCCCGTGCCGGACGAAGAGGACCTGGACCAGGTGCTCCCGGTCGGGGACCTCTCGATCTTCGCCGACCTCGGCCTGGACGAGATGGACCTCGCGGCCATCTGCAGCCGCCTGGACTTCGACTCCGAGGACGACCCCTGGGACCACGTCGAGGACGCGGTGGAGTCCATCGCGGTGCGGCTCGGATTCGGACCCGCCATGGAGCGCGCGCTCGACACCGCCCTCGGCGCCTGACGGATTCTTGCCGCAGTGGCAGGCGGTCTGGTCACCGGCTACGAAGCATCGTTCGAGCCCGCGATGCGGGCAGCGCTTGCCGAGGCGGAAGCGGCGGCCGCGGCCGGGGACGTACCGGTAGGCGCGGTCGTCCTCGACGGCGCCGGGGCCGTGGTCGCGCGCGGGCGGAACCGGCGCGAGGCCGACGGCGACCCCACGGCGCATGCGGAACTTGACGCCATTAGGGCGGCGGCTCGTGCGACCGGAGGATGGCGCCTGGACGGGCTGACGCTGGTTGTGACCCTTGAACCGTGCACGATGTGCGCTGGGGCGGTTACGTCCGCGCGGCTCGACCGGCTGGTGTTCGGCGCGGCTGACCCTCGGGCGGGCGCGGTCGGCTCCTTGTGGGACGTTGTCCGTGATCAGCGGATCACCCCGGTGCCTGAGGTGATCGGTGGCGTGCTCGCCGAGCGAGTGCCTCGCCATGCTCAGCAGCTTCTTTGCCGAACACCGGTAATGTCCGAGTCGTCGTTCGTGCCCTTCGTGAGGTATGCTCACCCGCGGTGGAGTCGCCTAGTGGCCGAGGGCGCACGCCTCGAAAGCGTGTGAGGGGGCAACCCCTCCGTGGGTTCAAATCCCACCTCCACCGCACAGATACGCGCATTTTCCCCGGTTCAGCAACCGCTTGAACACGCGGCCGTGCGTTCTCCCCATCCAGGGAAAACGCACTGGCCAGCGTCGTCAAGCGGGGCTTCAGGCGTCGGCACGGGCGGGAAATCCCCCTCGCGCACACCGCTTTGGTAACGATTCCGGAGGCGCTGCCGCCCGGATCGCGGCCAGCCCTGTCCTCCTCCCGGGGAGGCAGCCGTGACCGCCCAGTCTCTGGCTCCCGTCATTCCCTCCTCCGGCGGCGTCCTGATGTCCCGGCAGCGCTTCAGATCGGCTGCGGCCCGGCGGCTGCCGCTGGCCTCACCGGTTCCCGCGCCGTCGCTGCCGGAGGACGTCGTGTACGGGATAGCCCGCATTGACTCCTCAGGCCGGATCTGCGAGCGGGCCATCATCACTGCGCTCGGCTGGGCAGGCGGAGACCGGCTGACGTACACCGCCGACGCGGGCGTGGTGACAGCACGCCGCGACCTCGGCGGCATGGTCACCCTGCCCGCCAGCGGCTACATCACCATCCCGGCCGCGCTGCGCCGCCGCTGCGGCCTGGAGGCCGGCGACCAGGTCCTGCTGGCCGCGCTTCCCGATCAGGGCAGCCTCGCCGCTTACTCTCTCGCCGTGGTGGATCAGGCCATCCGCGCCCACGGCTCGTTCCAGCACACACAAGGAGGACGACCATGACCACCACCCCGACTGCCGCGGCAGCGTCCCAGCAGGCCGCCGTAGACGCGGCGCTGCTGGTCCTGAAGTCGATGGGCCTGTCCCTGGATGACCTGACCGCCGCCCCTTCGAACCGGCCGCCCGTGCCGACCTTCGCCGAGTACGTCCCGGTCGTGTCTGCCACGCTTACCCCCGCTACCTTGCGGGCGTACGGCTCCTATTGGAAGCGGGTCATTCAGCAGTGGGGCGACCGGCACCTAGACGAGCCGACACCGTCGGAGGTCAAGCAGCTCGTGGCCTACTTCAAGGCGAACGCGGTGCAGCGCAGCAACAGCCGGGGCGGGCACAACACCGCCGAGAACCTGATCTCGGCGCTGCGCTGCTTGTACCGGCGTGCCGTCGACGACGGGCTGATCGACGAGAAAGACAACCCCGCCAGCAAGGTGCCCAAGCCCCGACGCCTGCCGTCCACCCGCCGGGCCCTGGACGACGCTCGCCTGGCGGAGATCAACCAGGTCGCCGCCACCACGGGCGATGACCCCGAACTGGACACGCTCATTTTGAGGCTCCATACGGAGACCGCCTGCCGTCGCGGCGGCGCGCTCGCGCTTCGCCCCCGGGACCTGGAGCCGGAGCAGTGCCTGATCATGCTCCGGGAGAAGGGCGAGACGTTCCGTTGGCAGCCGGTCTCCCCAACCCTGATGGCCGCACTAGTGCAGCACGCCGGGGAGCGGCACGCCCCGCCGGACAAGCGATTGCTCCGCTACCAGGACGGGCGCCAGATCACCGACCGCCGGTACGACCACCTGTGGGTCCGCGTCGGCAGGGAACTCCCCTGGATCCGCACCCAGGGGATCAGCACCCACTGGATTCGGCACACCACGCTGACGTGGGTGGAGCGCAACTTCGGCCTAGCGGTCGCCCATGCCTACGCCGGCCACACCGACGGCAGGGGGGACACGGGCACCGTCACGATGACGTACGTGCGCGCCACGCTCGCCGAGATCGCCACAGCCCTGTCCGCGCTGACCGGGGAACCCCACCCCCTCGCCGAACCGGCAAGGGGCCAGGCATGACAGCGCTAGCCGAGTCCCCGGCGACAAAGCTGCACACCGCAATCCCGGAAGATCACGGCGACGTCGACTCCGACGGCGCGGAACTCGTCGGCGCCCGGTATCAGTACGCGGTACTTCTCTTCGTCGCAGGTCCGGCATCATCGGCCGCATCTACAACCCCACTCGACAGGAGACATCGTGAAGATCGCGGCAGAATCGCCTGGGTGCGACATTCCAGCGCTCCCTGTTCCCTGGAACCTGACGACCTGGCAGCACACGGCCCAGAAAGCTGAAGCCGTGCTCTCAGAGGTTGAGCAGGCGGCAGAAGGCGGAAGCGCCAGCATCGCGCTTCTCGGCGCGGTCGCATCACTGGCGCAGGCATGCGCCTCCCTAGCCGGATGGAGAGATGGCCAGCAGGCGCAGGCTCGCCGGCGGAAGCGCCGCAAGCGGAAGGCCTACCTACGCCTCGTTCGCTGAAGCGGGGACGCCCTGCCAGTCCGCGACTGGCAGGGCGTCATTCGGATCACCAATGTGCAGCCGAACCGGGCACCGCGTGGGGCCTTGACTATCAGCGGTGCCAGGGGCAGCCGAGAGGTACGCAATACAGTGCAACCGCCGCCCTGGGAGGCCGGCGATTCGTCCGAGCCGTCGCTTGCCAGTGAACATCGCCGCCACCTTGCTACTTCACCGGCGTTAGGTGCCGCGGCTTCGGTGGCGCAGGCAGCCCTGTACTCGTGCCCCGCGCCTCGCTCTGGCGGCTCAAGACGATGATCTTTATCACACACGTAGCGGAACGCCCTCTGGTGCGACCTCAGCTCGGCGACAGCCCGCCAGGCATCAGGACGGGCCGCGCAGACCGCCCGAGTCGATGGAGTCCGCCACCGTGGCCTGGGAAGCCGCCGACGCGGCCGACACCGCCCGCGCCCAGGCCGAAGAACGCGCCCGCACAGCAGAAGAACGAACCGCCGAACTGGAACACCAGCTAGCAGACGTCACCGCCGCGCTCGCCGCAACCGGATCCCGCGCCGAAGCAGCTGAACATCAGGCCGCCCAGGCCGCCGCCGCCCGCGACGCCGCCATCCGCGAGCGCGACACCGCGGCCGCGGCGGACGGCACTCAGATCGACACGTGGGAGGACAACCTCCTCGCCGAGACCTCGGTCAGGTACGGAGGGTACGGCAGCATAGCATATAGACATATTTCGAATACTTATATTGCCTTGTTCAGCCATTTTATCCCCTGTGGGGTGTGGGAAGCGGTCTACATCATCGAGGGCCTGCTGAAGAACGACAGCAGGCCCGGCAACGGCGGGAAGCCGGGGAACGGCAACGGCAAGAAGAAGCCCGAGCCGCCGAGCAAGCCCGGATCCAGCAGGAGCAACGCGAGCAGCAGGCCGCGCGCAGTTGGTGGGACGGCGTGCCCGCCGCGCAGCTCCAGCAGCTCCGCGCCGCCGTGGCCGATCCGGTGCGGCGAAGGGAAGGAACCCGCGTCGAGTTTGACCAGGACCCCACTGCCAGCAGCGGATACGGCATCGCGGCCTACCGGAACCGCCATCTGTACGGGATCCTGCGGCCCAGCCCGGAATCACTGCACCGGGTTCCCCCGCCGTGCCTGTTTTCCTCCGCAATGCCCGCGAGGCCCAGCAGATCCTCGATGCCGACGTCATTGCCCCGGACCGCGTCCATTTCGACCTGCCCGACCACGACCAAGTGTCACTGTTTTAGGAACACAACCGGCCCGTCCCGGATCGAGTGAAGGCGACTTCGGTCATCCGTGCAGACGACTTCGGGGAAACTGTGGCAAGAGGAAAGGCGATCGCGTCATGCCGAAGTCCCGTGACCGCAAGCCCGGCCGCGGCGGCCGCAGGGGAAACCAGCCCGGCGATCCCCGGCACCGGGCGGCCCTGGCCCAGGCCCGGAGCCTCACCGGCCCGGCCGCGCAGGCACGGGCACGGCTGATCCGCCTGCTCGCCTTCGGCGACGCCGCGGACCCGCTCCAGGTGATCAGCGTCCCCCCGATGTACATGGACGTCATCGTGGCCGAGGCGGCCGGCGCCATCGACGAGGAGCGGTGCGCCGACGACTGCGTTATCCTCGCCTGCTGCTACGCCCACCTCGGCATCGCCGCCGAAATCCGCGCGGCCAAGCTCACCGTCACCGATACCCGTGACCGGTCCAGCACCAACCATGGCACCCTCGCCCCCCGCTGGGAAGACGGCCTGCTGCGCGGCCACACGGTGGTGTGGATCCCTGCCCAGCGGTGCCTGATCGACCCGACCATCTTGCAGTTCCTGCCCGAGGACAGCCTCAGCTGGGAAGCCGTCATCGCCCGCGCCGCGCCCGGCAGCCAGCCCCCGGAGACCGTCACCGCTTCCCACGGCCGCTTCCGGGTCGGCTACACCCTCGCCCCGGCCGAGGCCACCGCCCCGGTCCTCGGCTACCCCCGCATGCTCGAAGAGCGGAACGACCTCCTCCGCCGCGGCATGAACATCGCGTCCGCGGCCCTCACGCTCATGGCCGAGCACCTGCCCGCCGAACGCGCCCGGCAGATCCCCCACCCCCGCGCCGCCGCGCTGCTCACCGCCACCAGGGACCTGACCGCTGAGCAGACCCCAGCCGGGGACTGGCGCTTTACCGCCCCCGGTACGGGCAGCAAGCCCGCCCGCCTCACGCTCGCCGAGATCCCGCTCCTGGCCGGAACCCCGCCAGCGGCTCCCATGCCCTGACTTCATCGTTACCTTGCCGCGCTTGTGTCGCGCCTGCACCCAGCCCGGGGCCTCATGCATATCGGTGCCCTGGTCTCCCGCAGCGAGCCCGCGACGCAAAGCGGGCGCCCGTGCCGTCCTCGCGGTCACCCCGGGGCACGCTCGGGGCCACGGCCCGCATCCTGAAAGCTGGAGGCAAGCAGGTAAGCGACCCCAAGCTGATGCGCCGCTATGTCTATGACATTGTTCCCGGCGATATGAGCAAGTGGATCCGCCTCCGCGATACCGGAACCGAGACCACCTTGTGCGTGAAGGAGATCCGCAGCGACGCTATCGACGGCACGCTTGAGATCGAGACGTCGGTGGGCGACTTCACCGTTGCGAACGACCTCTTGGGCCTGCTCGGCTTCACCCCGAAGTCCTACCAGGAAAACAGGAGAACCAGCTTTCTCCTCGGCAACGTGCAAGTGGAACTAGACGAATGGCCACTGATCCCCCCGTACCTGGAGATAGAGGGGCAGACCAAGGAAGATGTCCTGCGGACCGCTGCCCTCCTAGGCTTCAACGAGGACCAGCTCACCGGCGAGAACACCCTCAAGGTGTACGCCAGGTACGGAATCGACCTCCAGGCGATACCAGACCTCCGATTTCCGGACAGAGGCAGCACCCGGAATGCCATGACTGGGCGATATATAGCGGCAGTTCTGGTGAATGTCATGACTGGGCGCCAGGGGATGCGTCAGCCTGCTTGATGGCAGGCCGGAGGCCGCCGGTGTTGAGGGCGGGGTTCTGTGTTGGCCCTGATGCAGGCAGGGGTCGGTGGGGGATTGGCCGCCGACCTTCCGAAGGAGCGTCGGCGGCAATCCCCCACGACTCCAGCCGCCCCCGCGTTGGGTCTTGACTTTGACTTGCAGTCACATCGGTGTTGTCGAGGCACATGGGTACTCCAGCGCACTTTCACCGGTGGGTTTCACTCAAAGTGACTGACGGTCACCCTCGGTGCGATATCCTCACGCACTGTCATGCGTGTAGTCCAAAACGTAAGGGGTGAGGGAATGGCTAGCGGTTGGCGGATCGCGTCGGGGCTGCTGCTTGTGCCTGTTGCCGTGGCTGGCCTGGGCGGCTGCAGCACGGGGAACTCGGGGACCGCGTCGCAGGCGGGCTCGACGGCTGCGGCGTCGGGCGGGTTGACCGCGATGACGCTGCGAGGGGCGTTGCTCACTCGGGTCAACGGAGTCGCGGCGGCCGCCCCGGCCAGCAGCGGCGAGTACTCGTCGATGACGGCGGAGGCGGGCAAGCAGGCCGCCAGCGCCGTCCAGGTGACTCCCAAGACCTGCACCGGGGCGGCAACGGCGGGGTTCAATCCGGCCGTGCTCGCGGGCGCTCCCGCGGCGGCCGTCACGTTCCAGGTCGGCACGAACGGGGTCTCCGAGGTGCTGGTGGCATCGTCCGCCGAGTCGGCATCGGCCGCGCTCACGGGTCACGTTCCCGACCAGTGCTCGCGATACGAGGAGAAGGTCGGGGGGAAGACCTACACGTACAGCGTCACCGAACAGGCGATCACCGGGATCGGCAAGCAGGCCCGCGTGCTGAATGCGCGCCCGGTGGGCGCGAAGGCGGATGACATGTGGTCTCTCATCTACCGGGCTTCGGGATTTGTCGGCACGGTGACGGTGGTCGGCCCGAACGCCTCTGAGCAAGCGGTCAAGGAACTGGGTCAGCAGGCCTACGCCTTCGCGGCCAAGGCCCTGGCCTAATCTGGGGGTATGAGTGACCCATCACCCCGGTTCCGGCCTCTGCTCGGCACGTTTCCCGCGTACAAGCCGGGCAAGGCCCCGGTTGCGGTAACTGGCGAAGCGCACAAGCTGTCCTCTAATGAATCGCCCTACGGGCCGCTGCCATCGGTCCTTGAGGTAATCGCGGAGGCGAGTAGCGGCATCAACCGCTACCCGGACAACGGTGCGGAGGCACTGATCGGTGCGCTTGCCGAGCGGTTCGCCGTGCCGGTCGGCCATGTCGCTGTCGGTTGCGGCTCGGTGGGGGTACTTAAGCAGCTCATCGAGGCCGTCAGCGATCCGGGCGACGAGGTCCTCTACGCGTGGCGCTCGTTCGAGGCGTATCCGCCGCTCGCGGACCTGGCGAGCGCCACCTCGGTCAGGATCCCCCTCCGCGAGGAGATCCATGACCTGGCGGCCATGGCAAAGGCGATCACGCCGCAGACCCGGCTCATCCTTGTCTGCAACCCCAACAATCCCACGGGTACGGTGGTCCGTGGACCGGAGCTTATCGACTTCCTCGACCAGGTTCCCGCCGACTGTCTGGTGGTTCTCGATGAGGCCTACCGCGAGTACATCCGCGACCCCGGTGTTCCTGACGGCACCGACCTCTACCGGAACCACCCCAACGTGGCCGTCCTCCGGACCTTCTCCAAGGCTTACGGTCTGGCCGGGCTCCGGGTGGGATTCCTCATCGGCCATGAGGCCGTAGCCGCTGCCGTCCGTAAGACGATGCTCCCCTTCACGGTCAATTCGGTGGCCCAGGCCGCCGCGATAGCCTCTCTAAACGCTGAGCAGGAACTTTTGGAGCGCGTAGAGGCCGTCGTCAAGGAACGCGACCGGGTAAGCGCCGCCCTTCGTGCAGACGGCTGGACGGTGCCGGACAGCGAGGCGAACTTCATCTGGCTCCGTCTGGGAGACCAGACGACGCGATTTGCCGAGGCATGCGAAGCGGCGGGAATCGCGGTCCGTCCCTTCGCGGGAGAAGGCGCCCGCATCTCGATCGGCACCAGCGTCGCTAACGACGCCTTGCTGACGGTTGCGAGCGCCTTCCCTTACCGGGCCTAGCCCGCGCTCAGCCGACCTCGTGCTCCTCGGCGCGGACATCCGCGCCGAGGGCGCGCAGCCGCTCATCGATTGCGGCGTGCCCGCGGTCGATGTAGTAGCCGTTGGAGATGACGGTCTCACCCTCGGCGGCGATGCCCGCGAGGATGAGCGCCGCTCCGCCGCGCAGGTCCGGTGCCACGACATCCGTCCCGTGCAGTTCCGTCGGCCCATGCACGATGACGACATTGTTGTCGATCTCGACCTTCGCGCCCATCTTGTTCAGCTCGGGCACCAGGGCGTAACGGCCGTCGAAGATGGTCTCGCGGATGTAGCTTGCGCCCTCCGCCATCGTCGCGAGCGTCATGATGGGTGACTGGAGGTCGGTCGCGAACCCGGGATACGGGCTGGTGATCACGTTGATCGGGCGAAGCGGCTTCTCCCGGCGGACCTGGAGCACCGCGCCGTTGGTGGCGAATTCGACGCCCATCTGCTCAAGCTTCCAGCGGACAACGCCCAGATGGTCGAGGTTCGCGCCGACGAGGTTGATCTCGCCGCCTGCGGCGGCCGCGGCCATGGCGAACACGCCTGCGTCGATCCGGTCCGCCATCACCGTGTGCTCGACCGCCCTGAGCTCCTTGACACCGTTCACGGTGATGAACCCGGTGCCGCCCCCGCTGATGTCCGCGCCCATCTTGCTGAGGAACGCGATCATGTCAAGAACTTCGGGTTCCTGGGCCGTGTTGTCGATGATCGTCGTGCCGGGCGCGAGCGAGGCAGCCATCATCAGGTTCTCGGTGCCGGTGTGCGACGGCGTGTCCAGGTAAAGGTGGGCGCCGCGGATGCCGTTCGGGGCGGTGATGCGGATGCACGCTTCGCCCTCATCGACGGTCGCGCCGAGCCGGGCGAAGCCGCGGTAGTGGAAGTCGAGGTTCCTCGTTCCCAGGTTGCAGCCGCCGACGCCCTCGATGACCGCCTCGCCGAACCGGTGCAGCAGCGCCGGCACGAACAGCACGGAGACGCGGACGCGCCGGGCGATCTCGGCCGGCAGCACCGGCGAGTTCAGGGTGGAGGCGTCCACCACCAGGATGCGCTCCGCCTCGTGGAACTCGACGCGGGCACCCACTGCCTGCGCGAGTTCGACCGCGCGCCGGACATCCTCGATCGGCGGGACGTTCCGCAATACCGTCCGGCCCTTGTCCGTTAGGAGTGCCGCGGCGATCATCTTCAGAGCCGCGTTCTTAGCGCCTTGAACGAAGACCGTGCCCTGAAGGGGTGCGCCGCCGCGGACGCGGTAGCGGATCTCGGTGCCCTTGGTCATATGGATGCTGCTCCTGTCCGAGGGGAAACTGCGAGAACGGCGTGCTCCGTGAGCACGCCCGAGCGAACGCCTTGTTCAGTATGCCATCCGATCAGGGTGGTCACGAGAGACCAGCGAGTCGGTCGAAGACGTGTCCCAGCCGAGCGACGTAGTTCTCGGCTTGGAATGCCCGGTCAAGGGCAGTTTCATCCAGTACCATGTTCCGCTTCTTACCCTGGGCAATCAGAGATTCACGAAATGGGGTCTGCGTGTCCCAGGTTTCCATCGCGGCGGCCTGGACCAGCGCGTAAGCGTCCTCCCTGGACAGGCCGCTCGACACCAGCTCAAGCAGCACCGATGACGAGTACAGCAGGCCGTGCGTGACATCCATGTTCGCCCGCATCCTGGCGGCGTCCACGACGAGCCCTTCGACGAGGCCGGCGGTCAGGTGCAGCAGGTAATCGGTCGCGATCGCGGCGTCTGGCAGGGCGATGCGCTCCACGCTCGAATGTGAGATGTCTCGCTCATGCCAGAGCGGTATGCCCTCGGTGACTGGTATTACGTAGGACCGCACCACCCGGGCGAGCCCGCAGATCCGCTCCGAGCGGATCGGGTTCTTCTTGTGCGGCATCGAAGACGAGCCCTTCTGGCCCGTCCGGAAAGGTTCGGCGAGCTCACGCACCTCCGTCCGCTGACCGTGCCGCACCTCAAGGGCGACCGCCTCGCAGACCGTGGCGAGTACCGCGAGCGCGGACACCCACTCGGCGATCCCGTCGCGGATCACCACCTGGGTCGCGACATCGGCGGCTCGCAGCCCGAGGGCGGGCATCACCTCCTCCTCTATGGCCGGGTCGATGTTCGAGTAGCTTCCGACCGGCCCGGACAGTTTGCCGACCGCGACCGCCTCGCGTGCCCGCCGCACGCGGTCCCTGGATCTCGCGGCGGCGAACGCGAAGTCGGCCACCCGGTGACCCCACAGGTCGGGCTCTGCGTGAATGCCGTGAGTCCGTCCAGAACGCAGCGTATGCCGGTGCGCGAGCCCGTGGTCGCGCAGTGCCGCGACCAGCCGGTCCGCCTTCGCGAGTATGAGGTCGGTCGCCTCGACGAGCTGCAGCGCCAGTGCGGTATCGAGCAGGTCGGAGGAGGTCATTCCGTAGTGGACGTAGGCGGCAGCCGAACGCGGTTCCGTATTGTCGGCCCAGGCGGTGAGGAAGGCGATAACGTCGTGCTCAGTGACCGCTTCAACCTCGGCTACCGCTTCGGGGGTAGGAGGCGGCGCGGCGCGGACCGGGCCGACCGCTTCGGCAGGCACCGTCCCTGCTCGCGCGTGCGCCTCGAGCACCAGGGTTTCCACCCGGCACCAGAGTTCGTACTTGTGGGCCTCAGACCAGACCCGGCCCATCTCCGGCAGCGTATACCTGTCGATCATGCTTCAACGGTAGCGTGCTCAGCCTCTCTCCAAGCAGCCACCGCTCTCGGCGTAGCCATCGTGAGCAGCGACATCATCCGGAGAACGGCGCCGCAACCGCTTTACCGCTTAGCTTGGGGTTGCTGCCTGCTGCGCGATATCGGTCCGATACCAGGCGCTCCGGAAGTCCACCGACCCCGCGACGGCGTAGGCAGCGGCGCGGGCGGCGGGCAGGTCCGGGCCATTGCCGACCGCATTGAGGACCCGGCCCCCCGCTGTTACTAGATCGCTGCCGTTCATGGCGGTGCCCGCGTGCAGGAGGTAGCCCTGGGTGCCCTCGGGAAGAGCCTTGACCGTGATTACGTCACCCTTGGCCGGATCCTCGGGATAACCTTCGGCAGCGATCACGACGGTGACAGCCGCGCCTGGGCGCCAGGTGAGCGGGGGGACGATGCCGAGGTCGCCGGCAGCGGAGGCGTGCAGCAACCCGGCTAGCGGAGTTTCCAGCCGGTCAAGCACCACCTGGGTCTCCGGATCACCGAACCGCGCGTTGAACTCGATGACCTTGATCCCCTTGGAGGTCAGCGCCAGTCCCGCGTAGAGCAGTCCTCGATACGGCGTCCCCCGCCGCGCCATCTCGTCAATGGCGGGCTGGACGACCGTAGCCAGCACCTCTTCGGTCAGCCCGGGCGGTGCCCACGGCAACGGCACATAGGCCCCCATGCCCCCGGTATTCGGGCCGCGGTCGCCGTCATGGGCCCGCTTGAAATCCTGTGCCGCCAGCAGTGGCACCGCCGTTCGCCCGTCGGCAACGGCAAACAGCGACACCTCGGGCCCGTCGAGGTACTCCTCGATGACGACCCGCTGACACGAGGCCGCGTGTGCCATGGCTACAGAGAAGTCCTCGGTAACGACGACACCCTTGCCCGCGGCGAGCGCGTCGTCTTTGACGACAAATGGCGCGCCGAACGCCTCCAGCGCCTCCGCGGCCTCAGCTTCAGTCGAGGCGACCCGCGCCTGCGCGGTCGGGATGTCACCGGCCGCCATTATTTCCTTGGCAAAGGCCTTGGACCCCTCGATGCGCGCTGCCCTCGCGTCGGGGCCGAAGGCCGCGAACCCCTCGAGGCGCAGCGCGTCAGCGACGCCGGCCACGAGCGGTGCTTCGGGCCCGATCACAACAAGATCGGCCGCAACGCGCTTAGCCACCCGGACAACGTCCGCTGGATCGCTCGGGGAAACCGCGTGCACCTGCGCCAGCCGCGCGATACCGGGATTCCCCGGTGCCGCATGGAGTTCGCTGACGGCCGGGTCCGCGGCTAGCCCCCGGACAATCGCGTGTTCCCGGCCGCCGCCACCGATCACAAGTACTCGCACGCTCCGGGAGCCTACCCGCCGACCTGCGGCCGCCAGTGGATCGGCCTGAAACGTGACCGACTAGCAGTCACAGAAGTGGCCGAATCTGGAGGGTCTGGTCACGCCGGGGGCCGACGCCGATCGCGGCGACGGGCGCGCCGGAGAGCTCCTCGATCGCCTTGACGTAGTCGCGCGCCGCCTTAGGCAGGTCCGAGAAGGAGCGAGCCTGGGAGATGTCCTCCCACCATCCGTCGAGATACTCGTAAACGGGCTTGGCGTGATGGAAGTCGGTCTGCGTCATAGGGATCTCGTCATACCGCTGGCCGTCGACTTCGTAAGCGACGCACACCGGCACCTTGTCCAGCGAGGAAAGCACGTCGAGCTTGGTCACGAAGAAGTCGGTGACTCCGTTGACCCGGGTCGCGTACCGGGCGATCACCGCGTCGAACCAGCCGCACCTGCGCGAGCGCCCCGTGGTGACGCCGTACTCGCCGCCGGTCTTGCGCAGGTACTCGCCCCACTCGTCCTTGAGTTCGGTGGGGAACGGTCCTGCCCCTACCCGGGTTGTGTACGCCTTGACGATGCCGATCACCTTGCCGATCCGCGTCGGCCCGATGCCCGCCCCGACGCAGGCGCCGCCCGCCGTCGGATTGGACGAGGTGACGAACGGATAGGTGCCGTGGTCGATGTCGAGCAGCGATCCCTGCGCGCCTTCGAGAAGCACGGTCTCGTCGTTGTCGAGTGCCTTCGCGAGCACGAGGCCGACGTCCGTGACGTAGGGCCGGAGTCGCTCGCCGTAGGCCAGGTACTCGTCGGCCACCTGCTTCGCGTCCACGCCGCGGCGGTTGTAGACCTTCGTCAGCAGCTGGTTCTTGTCGCGCAGGGCCAGTTCGAGTTTCTGCTGGAAGATGCCGGGGTCGAAAAGGTCCTGAACCCTGATGCCGACACGTGCGATCTTGTCACCGTAGGTCGGCCCGATCCCTCGGCCGGTGGTGCCGATCTTGGCGTTGCCGAGGAAGCGTTCGGTGACCTTATCGAGCGCGCGGTGGTACGGCATGAGCAAGTGCGCGTTCGCGCTGACCAGGAGCCGTTCGCAGCTGACGCCGCGCGCCTCAAGCGCGTCGATCTCCTCGAAGAGCACCTTCGGGTCGATGACCACGCCGTTGCCGATCACGGGCGTGACGTTCGGGGACAGCACACCGGAAGGCAGTACGTGCAGGGCGTACTTTTCCTCGCCGATGACGACCGTGTGGCCGGCGTTATTGCCACCCTGGTACCTGACCACGTACTGAACACGGTCCCCGAGCAGGTCGGTCGCCTTGCCCTTACCCTCGTCGCCCCACTGGGCACCGATCAGCACGATCGCGGGCATCTTCTTCACGCCTTTCAAAACGACGAAAGCCCCTAGCGGCGCAAGCGCGACAGGGGCTCTTGCCTGATGAGGTTACCCGAAACGGCCAGGTGAAACCCAGCCGGGGACGGCTGGCAAGCAACATCTGGCAGACTCATGCACATGAGCGATCACGTGAACCTGCTGGGTGGACCCCCTGCCACGCTGTTGCCGCCAAACACGGAGGCCGAGGCTCTGGTGTCGTCCGGAACGGCACCAGTGGACGTCGCCGCGAGTTACCCCGCATTCTCCCTGGCCTGGGCACTGCTCGCAGAAGCCGCCCTAGACGCAGACCACCCCGTCGAGGCCTACGCCTACGCCCGCACCGGCTACCACCGCGGCCTGGACGCGCTCCGCCGCAACGGCTGGAAGGGCCACGGCCCGATCCCCTGGTCCCACGAGCCAAACCGCGGCTTCCTCCGCTGCCTGGCCGCCCTAGCCCGCGCAGCAGGCGACATCGGCGAAACAGAGGAAGAGCAGCGCTGCTGGACCTTCCTAGCCGACAGCAGCAAAGAAGCCTACGAAGCCCTACAGCCTTGATCGTAAGACAAAGATCAAAGACCAAGATCAAAGACCAGAGTCAAACCCGATACAGGTGGGCTGGGTCCGCTGGGGGAGATTTCCGCCGACACTCCTTCGGAAGGTCGGCGGAAATCTCCCCAGCGACCCCCGCCTGCTTTAGGCGCTGCGAGAGAGAAACTCCCTATTACTGACGGCCTCCGGCCTGTCACCCTAGGGCTAGCGCGGAGCTCCTGGTGGCCATGACAGCCCCCAGACGGCGCGCCCGAGGGCACAGCGGCGTGAGGGTGCCTTGTCCACCTCCGCAGACACCACCCCAGAGGTCCGCGGCAGCACCCGCCAGAGCAATATCAAAGCGTTAAATGCTGACCGGGGCCTCGAAGGTCATGGAACGCATCGGTGTTTGACACGGACTCGTTCGTCTAAGCCTTGATCTTGAGACTTTGATCTTGGTTTTAAGACAGCGAGCTACGACAGTTTGGTGCCGGCCGCGAGCAGGTCCTTGCAGGCCTGGGTGACACGCGCAGACATGCCGGCCTCGGCGGATTTGCCCCAGGAGCGCGGGTCGTACGCCTTCTTGTTGCCGACGTCGCCGTCCACCTTGAGCACGCCGTCGTAGTTGGTGAACATGTGGCCAGCGACCGGGCGGGTGAACGCGTACTGCGTGTCCGTGTCGACGTTCATCTTCACCACGCCGTAGGAGAGCGCCTCGCGGATCTCGCTCTCGGCCGAGCCGGATCCGCCGTGGAAGACCAGGTCGAACGGCTTGTCCTGGCCGTATTTAGCGCCGACGGTGTCCTGGATCTCCTTGAGCACGCTCGGGCGGAGCTTCACGTGTCCCGGCTTGTAGACGCCGTGCACGTTGCCGAAGGTCGCGGCGAGGATGTAGCGGCCGTGCTCGCCGATACCCAGGGCCTCCGCCGTCGCGAGGGCATCCTCCGGCGTGGAGTACAGCTTCTCGTTGATCTCGCCGACAACGCCGTCTTCCTCGCCGCCGACAACACCGATCTCAAGCTCCATGATGATCTTGGCCGCGGCGCACTTGGCGAGCAGTTCCTTGGCGATCTCGAGGTTCTCGGCGAGCGGGACCGCCGAGCCGTCCCACATGTGCGACTGGAACAGCGGTTCCCGGCCGGCCTTGACCCGCTCGGCGGAGATGGCGATCAGCGGGCGCATGTAGCCGTCGAGCTTGTCCTTCGGGCAGTGGTCGGTGTGCAGGGCCACATTGACCGGGTACTTGTCCGCGACCACGTGCGCGAACTCGGCGAGCGCGGTCGCGCCGGTGACCATGTCCTTGACTGCCTGGCCGGACAGGTACTCGGCGCCGCCGGTGGAGATTTGGATGATGCCGTCGCTCTCGGCGTCGGCGAAGCCCTTCAGCGCCGCGTTCAGCGTCTGGCTTGAGCTCACGTTAATTGCCGGGTAAGCAAAGCCCTGCTGCTTGGCCCGGTCGAGCATCTGCGCGTAGATCTCTGGGGTCGCGATCGGCATGGCGATGACTCCTGTATCAGATCGGTCTGGTGACACTGTAACGGGCGGCCTTGCTGTGCTCTAGACCGGCTCAGGCCGGTAACTTTGCCCGTACTCAGCGAATTCTCAGAGTGTCATGCGGTACAAAGGTCCACATGCAGAGCTTCCTCGTGTCGCACGCCATTTATGCCATCGTCCTCTTCGGCGTGCTCGAGGCCATGTGCATACCCATCTCCTCGGAGCTGACGTTCCTGCTCGGCGGGGCGATCGCCTCGGGCGGGGTGGTCGCGGGCCAGCACCCGTCGCTCGCCCTCGTTATCATCCTGGGCACGCTGGCCGAGCTGGTCGGCTCGTTCATCTCCTACTACGTCGGCCGGGTGGGCGGCAAGCCGCTGGTGCGCCGCTGGGGCCGGTACGTCCTGGTGACCGAGGGCGACGTGGCACGGGCCGAGCGGTTCCTCGTCGGACGCGGCGTGTGGGCGCTCCCGGTGGCGCGCATGCTGCCCTTTGTCCGGGCCTTCGCCTCGATCGTGGCCGGACTGGTGGACATCCCGCCGGTCCGGTTCGGCATTCTCAACGCGATCGGAACCCTCGTTTACGTGGTGGTGCTGTCCAGCATCGGCTACAGCCTCGGCAGCCAGTGGAGCAAGATCAACCACAGCCTCTCGGTGGCCACCTACATCGTGGTGGCGGTGGTCGTCATCGCGCTCATCGGGCTCGTGATCCACCGGCTGCGCGAGTTCCGCAGGGAAGCCGCCGAGGGCGCCGCCCGCGACGGCGCCCCCGCCGACCGGATTCGCCGGTAAGGCCGCTAAACGCCGAGCTCGTTCAGCTCGTATACCGCGATGTAGGGCAGGCCTCGGTCGAGGACCTTCTGCCTGGCGCCACGGTCAACGATGACGGCCACGCCGACGACCTCGGCCCCCGCCGCTTCCAGCGCGTCCACGGCGGTGAGAACCGAGTTGCCCGTCGTCGAGGTGTCCTCGAGCGCGAGCACCCGGCGGCCCTTCACGTCGGGTCCTTCGATCCTCCGCTGCAAGCCGTGCGCCTTCTCGGCCTTTCGCACCACAAACGCGTCGACCGGGGTGCCCCGGTTGGCCGCGGCGTGCATCATCGCTGTGGCTACCGGGTCCGCGCCGAGCGTCAGGCCGCCTACCGCGTCATATGCCAGGTCGGCGGTGGCGCCAAGCAGGACCCGCCCGACCAGCGGCGCAAGCCGCCCGTCCAGCGTCACCCGGCGCAGGTCCACATAGCTCGTCGCACGGGCGCCAGAAGACAATTCGAAGTCGCCCCGCACGATGCCCTTGGCCTTGATCCCTGCCAGCAGTTCCTCACGGTCGTTCACGCCTCAAGAGCATACGAGGGCGCGGGTTTCCTGCGGAACGGCCATGGCAGACCCTTCGCTTTCATTACCCTAGTGAGGCGGAGAGCATGAGACCGTGGTCTGTACGCGGTCACTGACCTGTCGTGTTCTCGCACTAAGGGGAAAGGCGGTGGTC
Source organism: uncultured Actinomycetota bacterium (assembly GCA_963785645.1). Lineage (GTDB taxonomy): Bacteria > Actinomycetota > Actinomycetes > Streptosporangiales > Streptosporangiaceae > Trebonia. Next base: position 360,253 of record CAWAWG010000004.1, on the reverse strand, counting down.
GCGTGGATCGCTGCGCGCTGTTCGTAGACGCGGGCTATGTGCTAACGGACGGTGCCATGGCGGTGCACGGTACGCGCCGCCGTGAGTCGGTGTCCTGGGATTACGCAGGGCTGTTGCAGCTCTTCGGCAGCGTGGCCACGGAGCGTACCAGGCTCCCCCTGCTGCGGTGCTATTGGTACGAGGCGACCGTGGAGGGCCGGCGGTTGGCCGATCACGACACCCTCGCCGACCTGCCCGGGGTTAAGCTCCGGGTGACCAAGATGCGGCCCGGCCGTCGCGAAGGCGTCGAGGGCGAGATCCACCGGGACCTCACCACGCTGGCGCGGAACAAGGCCGTCAGCGACGTGATGGTGGTCAGCGCAGAAGAAGACCTCGCCCAGGTGATAGCTGATGTCCAGGACATGGGCATGCGGGTCATCCTGCTGAATGTCGCCGCCGACGGCAACGGGACGGCTTCCCGCGCGCTCCGGCAGGAGTGTGACGACTTCGTGGAGATCAGTGCCGCGCACCTGCGGCCCTACGTCGAACTGATCTCCGGGGCCGAGCCGCCGCGCCCGGACGAGTCCGATGGCGGACCGCTCGGCTCGCGCCCGGCCATGAACGGGAGCGTCAACGGGAGCAGCATCAACGGCAACGGCGTCAATGGCAACGGCGTAAACGGCAACGGCGTCAACGGGAACGGTGCCGCGCCGGCGCCGGGACGCAACGTCACCTACGCGCAGCAGGGCAGGCCAGGGGCCGGGCATCAGCCTTCGCCGCCGATGGGTTCACCGGTTCCCCCGGTTTCGCCTGGGCCGGTAGCGGATCAGACGGTCCGGCAGCTACCGCAGCCGGCCGCGGCTGATGCCGGACAGGGAGATCCGGGACATGCCGAGCGCGCAGAGGGCGGCCTGGCGCCAGACTACGCGCCCGTTGCGGACTTCGGCGCGAGCGTGGATTACGGCCCGGCTGTCGATTACGGGGTCGCGCAGGACTACAGCCCCGTGGCCGACCACGCTCCTTCCGCCGACCAGGCAGCCGTCGTCGATTACGGCTCCGCCCTGGAGTACGGCCAGACGATGGACTACGGACCCGTTCCGGACTACGCGAAGTCGGCGCCTATGTCGGCCCCGTACCAGCCCCGGTCTCCGTGCCGCCGCGCGAGGACATCTACGCAGCGCCGGCCCTCCCCGGGCCGGCCGACGATCTACTGGGTGACCGGGACCGTGCGGCCGGCCAGTCACGCATGGGAAGCGACCTTGCCGCCTACAACCTTGGCGGGATCCGGGACCAGTACCAGCGGGAGGGAGACCTGAGCGACCGGCTCCAGCCGGCGCCTATCGCGCTCCCCGGCAACGGCTCGGCCCAGGTCCGGCGCCTGCCCACCCGTGGCCTGGTGCCCGGCGGCCCGAATCAGGGCCAGCCGCCGCTTGGCCTGCCAGCCGCGCCCACGGAGAACGGCATCGGTCAGCCGACCGGCGGTATGCAGCTGGGCGGCCAGCCGACCAGTGGCCAGCCGACGGGCGGCCAGCCGGTGGTGCCAGTCGCCCCGGTGGTCCCGATGGATTATCAGGGCGCTCGCGGAGGTCCCCTGAGCGGGCCGCGCCAGGTGATCCCTGGTCCGGGCGGGCCGGGCGGGCCGGGCGGGCCCGGACCGCAGGCACCACCCGTTTCCCAGCCTCTGCAGGTTCCGCCGATCCCGCAGGGCCCTCCGGCTTCATCCGTTCCGCCAGGCTCTGGACCGCAGCAGCTTCCCGGACCGCAGGAGATGGGTGGTCCCTCGGGTCCGGTTGGCCTCGCCGGTCCAGGAGGCTACTCGGGGGGCTCGCCTGGCGTCTCGCTCGCCGATGCGGTGCAGTCGGCGCATGAGGAGGGTCAGGCTTTCGGTGAATCGGTGGCGCGCGATGCGCCTGCCCTTTGGCTTGAGGCCGTCCTGGCCAGGAAGCCCCGGATGCCCTCTGACCTTGAGGCGCGGCTTCTTCAGGGGTCGGCCCTGCCGATCGACTTCTTGCTGCACGATGAGGTCAGGCACGCGCTGCGCCGCGGTTTCTGGGACGCGCTTGAGCGTGCTCGTCGCTAACCGGCGACCTCAGCGTGATCAGGACGCGATCTGGAATCGAGAGTCTCGCAGGCGGAGAGCCGCAGCCAGCTGTGGACGTTAAATCTGTAGGAATGTAGAAGGGCTGCTGGGGTACCGTGGAAAGAGTGGCGAACGTCGAAGACTTCGACGAGATCGAGTTCCAAGCGGCACGCACTGGCAACCATGTGCAGGCCGCTACTCGCATGAGCGATTTGGCCCAAGAGGCGGAGCCTGGCCTGCGCGCCGAGTTCCATCTGCGAGCCGGTGAACAGTGGATGAGTGCCGACGACCCGCAGCGCGCGGCGGACGAGTTTTCCGCCGCGATCGAGGACGGCGGCCCCACGTTCGCGGATGCCCGGGTTCACCTGGTGCGCGCGCTGCGCGAGCTCGGGCGAGAATCCGAGGCGGAAAGGCTGCTTGCGGCGCTGACCGCTGACCGCGACGCGGTAACGCCGCGCACCTGCGACCTGCTCGCCGAGCTGTTCACCGAGCAGGGTGACCTGGAGGGCGCTCTTGACTGGGCGACGATAGGCGTTGAACGGTGCATCCAGCTCGGCGACGACGCCGAGCTGCAGCTGCTGCTCCGCCTCCGGTACCGGATTCGCGTGGATCTCGGTCTCGATGAGGACGACTACGACCACATGCTGGACCGATCCCACCCCCAGGGCTGAGCGGGATACAACGGGACGGCCCCGGTCCTCGCTGGAGGACCGGGGCCGTCCCGTCTTGCTCCCTTAGCCGACCTTTGCCGCCGCGTTGACGGTCAGCTGGTCGGTGTCGGTGTCCAGGTCCACGATCACCTCGTCGCCGTCCGCGATGGCACCGGTCAGCAGCCCCTTGGCGAGCTTGTCGCCGATCGCCGACTGCACCAGCCGCCGCAGCGGCCGCGCGCCGTAGACCGGGTCGAACCCGGTGAGGGCCAGCCAGTCCTTGGCCGCCGGGGTGACGACAAGGATGAGTCGGCGGGCGGAAAGCCGCTTGGCGAGCCGGGCCACCTGGATATCCACGATCTTGGTCAGCTCCGACGTCGAGAGTGCGTCGAAGATGATCACGTCGTCGAGCCGGTTCAGGAACTCCGGCTTGAACGAGGAGCGGACCGCGGCCATGACCGCCTCTCGCTTCGCCCGGTCATCGAGCGCAGGATCGGCGATGTAGGCAGAGCCCAGGTTCGAGGTGAGGATGAGGATCGTGTTACGGAAGTCCACCGTCCGTCCCTGGCCGTCGGTGAGCCGCCCGTCGTCCATTACCTGCAGCAGGACGTCGAAGACCTCGGGGTGCGCCTTCTCGACCTCGTCGAGGAGCACGACGCAGTAGGGACGCCGCCGCACCGCCTCGGTGAGCTGCCCGCCCTCCTCGTAGCCGACATAACCGGGCGGCGCGCCGACCAGCCGGGCGACCGAGTGCTTCTCGCTGTACTCGCTCATGTCGATGCGGATCATCGCGCGCTCGTCATCGAACAGGAACTCGGCTAGTGCCTTCGCCAGTTCCGTCTTGCCGACGCCCGTCGGCCCGAGGAAGAGGAAGGAGCCCGTCGGACGGTCCGGGTCGGACACACCTGCCCGTGCCCGGCGCACCGCGTCTGACACCGCCTGCACGGCGCTCGCCTGGCCAATCACCCGGGAGCCGAGCTCCGACTCCATGCGCAGCAGCTTGCCGGTCTCGCCCTCGAGCAGGCGCCCGGCGGGGATGCCGGTCCACGCGGACACGACGTCGGCCACGTCGTCGGGACCAACCTCTTCCTTCACCATGGGCGCGGCAGCGGGCACAGCGCTTTCACGGGAGGCCTCGGCCGAGCGATCGCTCGCGGCTGCCTCGGCGATCTCCGCGTCCAGCGTGGGGATCTCACCGTAAAGGAGCCTCGATGCCGTCTCGTAGTCACCGTCCCGCTGGGCCCGCTCGGCCTGACCCTTGAGGTCGTCAAGCCGCTTCTTCAGCTCACCGACCCGGTTGAGCCCGGACTTCTCCTGCTCCCAGCGCGCGGTTAGCGCGGTGAGCTGCTCTTGCCGGTCCGCGAGATCGGCGCGCAGCTTCTCCAGGCGGTCCTTGCTCGCGGCGTCGGACTCGCGGGAGAGCGCAAGCTCCTCCATCTTCATCCGGTCCACGGTGCGGCGTAGCTCGTCGATCTCCACCGGAGAGGAGTCGATCTCCATCCGCAGCCGGGAAGCCGCCTCGTCGACCAGGTCGATGGCCTTGTCGGGCAGGAACCTGGCCGTGATGTACCGGTCGGACAGCGCGGCCGCCGCGACGAGCGCCGCGTCGGAGATCTGCACCTGGTGGTGTGCCTCGTACCGGCCCTTGAGCCCGCGCAGGATCGCGATCGTGTCCTCGACGGACGGTTCGCCGACGAGCACCTGCTGGAAACGGCGCTCAAGCGCCGGGTCCTTCTCAATCCGCTCGCGGTACTCGTCCAGCGTGGTGGCACCGACCATGCGCAGTTCGCCGCGGGCGAGCATCGGCTTGAGCATGTTGCCCGCGTCCATCGCGCCGTCGGCGCGGCCAGCGCCGACAACCGTGTGCAGTTCGTCGATGAACGTGACCACCTGGCCGTCGCTGGCCTTGATCTCGTTGAGCACGGCCTTGAGCCGCTCCTCGAACTCGCCGCGGTACTTCGCCCCGGCCACCATGCTGCCCAGGTCAAGCGAGATCAGCCGCTTGCCGCGCAGCGACTCGGGCACGTCGCCCGCCACGATGCGCTGGGCGAGGCCCTCCACGACGGCCGTCTTGCCGACGCCCGGCTCGCCGATCAGCACCGGGTTGTTCTTCGTCCGGCGCGACAGCACCTGCACCACCCGCCGGATCTCGGAGTCACGGCCGATCACCGGGTCGAGCTTGCCGTCCTTGGCCAGCTGGGTGAGGTCGACGCCGAACTTCTCCAGCGCCTGGTAGGTGGACTCCGGGTCCTCGCTGGTGATCCGGGCGCTGCCCCGGACCTTGGTGAAGGCATTGGTGAGGGCGTCCGGGTTAGCGCCCGCACGCTGCAAGGCGGTCGCCATCGGCCCGCCGCCCGTCGCCAGGCCCACGAGCAGGTGCTCGGTGGAGATGTACTCGTCGCCCATCCCCCGGGCCAGGCTCGCCGCGGTGTTGATCACCGAGAGCAGTTGGCGGGAGGTCTCCGGGGCGCTGGCGGTGGCACCGCGCGTCTGCGGGAGCTTTCGCTGCAGCGCCGTCGCCTCCGCGAGCACCCGGTCCAGGTCCGCGCCGGCCGCCTCAAGCAGCGGCTGGGCCGTGCCATCTGTCTGCTTCAGCAGCGCCATCAGCAGGTGTACCGGCTCGACCTGGGGGTTTCCATCCGAGGCAGCCTGGCGGATCGCCGCCGACAGGGCCTCCTGGCTCTTGCGGGTTAGCTTGTCTTCCATGTCGTCTGATCCCCCTGGATCGTTATTAACTTTTTTAGTCGGCGGCGCCGCGCTGGTCGCCCGGCTGACCCGTCGGCTGCTGGGGTGCAGCCGACGTAGCCGCGGTCTGCCAGAAGGTCACCCGGCCGGATGGCCGGACTGGAACGAGCGCGGCCGCCGGGTCGACGGTCTGTGACCGGCGGAGCTCGGCGAGCCGGGCCGCCACCGCACGGGTGGACTCCAGTTCGTTCCGCAGCATGGACATCTCGGCCCGCAGCTCGGCGGCCATCAGCCGGGTCTGCTCAAGCTGCCGTTCCAGGTCGAGGATGCGCTTGATGCCGGAGAGGTTGATCCCCTCGTCCTGTGATAGCCGCTGGATCTGCCTGAGGGCAAGGATGTCCCGCATCGAGTAGCGGCGGCCGCCGCCGGTGGTGCGCCGTGGGCTCACCAAACCGACTCTTTCGTAGCCGCGTAGCGTCTGCGGATGCATGCCTGACAGGCTCGCGGCCACGGAGATGACATACACGGGCATGTCATCAGACATCTCGTATGGGTTACTCATGTCATCTCCTTCCTTCTATTCCGTCAATCTTGGTAAAACTCTGGTCACTCCTGGCGTGCCCGGCGGAGCAGCTCCTCGCGCGGGTCCGCGCCCGCCGTGGCGATCCGCAGGTCCTCCAGCGCGGACTTGGCCTTGCTGCTCAGGTCCTGTGGCACCGTCACCTCAAGGGTCGCGCGCAGGTCGCCGAGCGTTCCGTCCTTGCGGCGGACGCCCCGGCCGGCGACTCGCATCACCGTCCCGTTCGCCGAGCCCGGCTTGATGCGCAGGGTGACCGCGGGGCCGCGGTGCGTCGGCACCTTGATGTCCGCGCCGAGTGCCAGTTCGGTGATCGTCACCGGCACCGTCACGGTCAGGTTGTCTCCGCTCCGGCCGAAAATCTCGTGCGGTTTGACGTGCACGCGGACGTACAAGTCGCCCGCCTTGCCGCCATGCTCACCCGGGGCGCCCTTGCCGGGAATGCGGATCTGCTGCCCGTCCGCCACTCCGGCGGGGATGCGTACCTGGATAGTGCGCGAGCTCATCGCTCGCCCGCTGCCACTGCACGTCGGGCACGGGTCCTCCACGACGAGCCCCCGGCCCCGGCAGGTCTTGCAGGGCTCGGAGACACCGAAGCCGCCCAGGTTCCTGGCCTGCTGTCCGGTGCCGTGGCAGTCCGGACAGACCTTGGGAACCGTGCCCGACTTCGCCCCGGTGCCGCCGCAGTCCGGGCAAGGGCCCTCGCCGGTCAGGCGCAGGGTCACGGTCGCGCCGTCGATCGCATCGCCAAAGGACAGCGATGTCTCGGTCTCCACGTTCGCGCCGCGCCGGGCCCGGCTCGCCGCAGCGCCGCCAGGACGGTTGCGGAAGATGCCGCCGAGCACGTCACCGAGGCCCTCGCCGCTGCTGCCGAAGATATCGCCGAAGTCGAAGGGCGCGCCGCCGGCACCCGGCCGGGTGCCGGCCGGCACGCGGAACCCGCCGAACATCGAACGGGCCTCGTCGTACTCCTTGCGCTGCTTCTCGTCGGACAGCACGTTGTACGCTTCGGTGATCTCCTTAAAGCGTTCCTCGGCGTCCGCGCTTCCCTTGTTCGCGTCGGGATGCCACTTCCGCGCGAGCTCACGATAGGACTTCTTGATCTCGGCGGCCGTCGCGGTCTTAGGCACACCCAGCGCCTTGTAGTAGTCCTTCTGATAGTCCTTCGCGCTCATCTGGCCTCGCTGGGCTGTTTTAGTTGTTGTCTTCTCCGGACGGCCACCCGACGTCGCCGCTTTCGTCCAGCCCCGTGGTTGGGGCGGCGACCGCAACGCGGGCCGGCCGCAGAATCCGCTCGCCTACTTTGTAGCCGGGCTGGAAGATCTCCACGCAGGTGTCTTCGGCAACATCGTCAGAGTAGGTGTGCGTCAGCGCCTCGTGGATCTTGGGATCGAAGGCGTCGCCGCGCTGCCCGTAACTGACCAGTCCGAGCTTGCCCACCGCTGCCTGGAGCGAGTCGGCCACCGACTTGAAGCCGCCGGACAGCTCGCCATGCTCGCGGGCCTGGCCGATGGCGTCAAGCACCGGCAGCAGGTCGGACAGCGCGCCGGCCACCGCGTGCTCGCGCACCGCGGCCCGGTCCCTGTCCACTCGCTTGCGGTAGTTGGCGTACTCGGCCTGCAGCCGCTGAAGGTCAGCGGTGCGCTCGGCCAGCTGGTTTCTCAGCTGGGCAGCGGCGGTCGAGTCGGGCGGCGGAGCCGCGGCCGGCCTCGCCGTCGGAGCGGTCTCGCTCTCGGCGGGGCTTGCCTCTTCCGCGGGGGCGTTAGCGTCCGCTCCGGCCCTGGGCCGGGAGCCGGGCCCCCCCGGCCGGCCGGCACCTGAGGTGCCGACCGGCTGGGAGGCCGCATGCTTGCCCCTTCTCGGTTGCCCGGTCACCGGGTCGATCCGCCGGTTATCGCGGATGACCGGCCCCATGCCGGGCTCCTCAGGTGCAGTCATCAGGCGGCGCCGCCTTCACCTTCGTCGACGATCTCGGCGTCGACAACCCCCTCGTCCTGCGGGGTCTCCGAACCGGCGCCTTCGGCGCCGGCGCCAGACGCCTGCCGCTCGGCCTGAGCCGCGGCATAGATCGCGCTGCCCATCTTCTGGCTGACGGTGGCAGCGTGCTCGCTGGCGCTCTTGATGGTCTCGACGTCGCCGCCCTCGATGGCCTTCTTGAGGTCAGCGATCGCGTCCTTCACCTCGGCCTTGACGTCCGCCGGAACCTTGTCGTCGTTCTCGGCGAGGAACTTCTCCGTCGAGTAGACGAGGGTGTCGGCCTGGTTGCGGACCTCGGCCTCCTCACGGCGGCGGCGGTCCTCCTCGGCGTATGCCTCGGCGTCGCGGACCATCTTGTCGATGTCGTCCTTGGACAGCGTGGAGCCGCCGGTGATCTGGACCGTCTGCTGCTTGCCAGTGCCCAGGTCCTTGGCCGACACGTTCACGATGCCGTTGGCGTCGATGTCGAACGAGACCTCGATCTGCGGGACGCCGCGCGGGGCCGGCGCGATGCCGGTCAGGTCGAACATGCCCAGCTTCTTGTTGTAAGCCGCGATCTCGCGCTCGCCCTGGTACACCTGGATCTGCACCGAAGGCTGGTTGTCGTCCGCCGTGGTGAAGATCTCCGACTTCTTGGTCGGGATCGTGGTGTTGCGCTCGATGAGCTTGGTGAAGATCCCGCCCTTGGTCTCGATGCCCAGCGACAGCGGGGTCACGTCGAGCAGCAGGATGTCCTTGACCTCGCCCTTGAGCACGCCGGCCTGCAGGCAGGCGCCGACGGCGACGACCTCGTCCGGGTTGACGCCCTTGTTGGGCTCCTTGCCGCCGGTCAGCGACTTGACCAGGTCGACGACGGCGGGCATCCGGGTGGAGCCGCCGACGAGAACCACGTGGTCGATGTCGCCCACCTTGGTGTTGGCGTCCTTGATGACCTGCTGGAAGGGGGTCTTGCAGCGGTCGAGCAGGTCGGAGGTCATGCGCTGGAACTCGGCCCGGGTGAGCCGGGTGTCCAGGTGCAGGGGACCGTCCGGGCCGTGCGAGATGTACGGCAGGTTGATCGACGACTCCATCGACTGCGACAGCTCGATCTTGGCCTTCTCCGCCGCCTCACGCAGCCGCTGGAGCGCCATCTTGTCCTTGGCCAGGTCGATGCCGTAGCCGGACTTGAAGTCCTGCACCAGCCAGTCGACGATCCGCTGGTCCCAGTCGTCACCACCGAGGTGGTTGTCGCCGCTGGTCGCCTCGACCTCGACAACGCCGTCGCCGACGTCGAGGAGCGAGACGTCGAAGGTGCCACCACCGAGGTCGAAGACCAGGATCTTGGCTGACCCTTCCTTCTCCAGGTGGTAAGCGAGAGCCGCCGAAGTCGGCTCGTTGATGATCCGCAGGACGTTGAGGCCCGCGATCGTGCCGGCCTCCTTGGTCGCCTGCCGCTGCGCGTCGCTGAAGTACGCGGGGACGGTGATCACCGCGTCGGTGATCTTCTCGCCGAGATAGGCCTCGGCGTCCCGCTTGAGCTTCTGCAGGATGAATGCGCTGATCTGCTGCGGGTTGAACTTCTTGCCGTCGATGGTGACGGTCCAGTCGGTCCCCATGTGCCGCTTGACCGAACGGATCGTCCGGTCCACGTTGGTGACGGCCTGCCGCTTTGCGACCTCGCCGACGAGCACCTCAGCGTTCTTGGCGAACGCGACGACGGACGGAGTAGTCCGCGAGCCTTCCGCGTTTGCGATGACCGTCGGCTCCCCGCCTTCGAGGACGGCGACAACAGAGTTGGTCGTCCCGAGGTCAATACCTACCGCACGTGCCATGAGCAGTCCCTGTAGTGTGTGTGAAGTTGAGTCTTCCGGGCTCAAGCCTGCCGGAGGCGAGCCCCGCTGTCAAATGACTTGAGTCACTTAGGCTCAACTTTTCAGATACGCGGATCATTCCCGCCGCCCGCAAGATTTTTTCCGGCCGCGGCCGCCCCCGGTTGCGGGCCGCGCCAGACCGCCGCGCCTCCGGTCGCGGGAGACGAGCCGTCGGCTGACCGACAGCACGGCCGCCGCGCTGGCCGGGGCATTCACGGCACTGCTGCTCTCCGCGGGCACCTCTAGGAGTATCCCGAACGAGGGCGTGTCTTCGCCCTTCGGCGCGCATGACACGCCCGGGCGCAAGAACCCCGGGCCTGGTCTCTAAGCAGACAGATTCCCCGCATGCACCGTATCCGATGCTGGATCCGTGACAGGAGCAACGCATCGAGGCGGGTTGATATGCCATCGCGGTGTCCCGGCCGGGGCGCCGGACTGCTAAGTTACTGATCGGTAGCATTCGGGTTCTGGAATTGGACATATGTCTCCGGAACGGTTGTGATCGCTGTGACGCAGGACCTATGGCATCACAGGCCACGCCGTTAGGCTTGGTCACCAGGCATACAAGGAGGTTGCGCGTGGTCTTGCGGATGGTTGTCGGCCTGGGGCTGACCGTGATCGCGTTCGCGATCGCCGGGCGGCGGGTGTGGTGGCTGAAGCGGCTGGCGTTTTCCGGCCAGCCGGCGCCGGAGCGGCTGGCGTACGCCAGGTCGCATCCGGGCGGCGAAGCGGAGACTCAGCTGACCGAGGTCGTGGGGCAGCGGAAGCTGTTGAAGTGGAGCGTTCCCGGCGCGGCGCACGCGGCTACGTTCTGGGGCTTCATCGTGCTGTTCTTGACGATCATCGAGGCCTACGGCGACCTGTTCTCCCGGACGTTCGCGATCCCGGGGATCGGGCACTGGGCATCCATCGGCTTCATCGAGGACCTGTTCGCCGTCGGGGTGCTGTTCGGCATCGCCACGTTCACGGTGATCCGGCTGCGCAACGACCCGCATAAGGAAGGCCGCCGGTCGCGGTTCTTCGGCTCGCACACCACGGCCGCATGGATCGTGCTCGGCATGATCTTCCTCGGTCATCCTGACGCTGCTCCTCTACCGGGGAGCGCAGCAGAACACGGGCGTGTTCCCCTACCCGCACGCGTGGGCGTTCGCGTCCTGGGTGTTCGCGCAGATCCTGCATCCCCTGGGCTACGGGGTGAACAGCGTCCTCGAGGTGGTGTTCATCCTCGCCCAGCTCGCGGTGGTGCTGGGGTTCCTGGTGATCGTCGCCTACTCCAAGCACCTGCACATCTTCCTGGCCCCGGTGAACGTCATGTTCTCCCGCCGGCCCGACGCGCTTGGGCCGCTTGAGCCGATGCGCTCGGGCGGGAAGGTGCTGGACTTCGAGGAGGCCGACCCGGACACCGATACCTTCGGGATCGGGAAGGTGGAGGACCTGACCTGGAAGGGCATGCTCGACCTGGGCACCTGCACCGAGTGCGGCCGCTGCCAGTCGCAGTGCCCGGCGTGGGCGACCGGCAAGCCGCTGTCGCCCGAAGCAGCTCATCCTGGACCTGCGCGACCACGCCTTCGCCAAGGCCCCCTACCTGCTGGCACCGGAAGCCGAGCGCGACAGCCTGTCGGACCTGATCAAGGCCGAGGCGGAGCGCCCGCTGGTCGGCACGGCCGACGAGCACGGGGTCATCGACCCCGAGGTGATCTGGGCCTGCACCAACTGCGGTGCGTGCGTGGAGGAGTGCCCGGTCGACATCGAGCACATCGACCACATCAACGGGATGCGCCGCCACCAGGTCCTGGTTGAGTCGGCGTTCCCGCAGGAAGCCACGACGATGCTGAACAACCTGGAGCGGCGCGGCAACCCGTGGGGCATGGCCGAGGACAAGCGGGCCGAGTGGATCACCGAGCTGGACTTCGAGGTCCCCGTCCTGGACGGCAAGATCCCCGAGGACGTGGAGTACCTGTACTGGGTCGGCTGCGCCGGGGCGCTTGAGGACCGGGCGAAGAAGGCCACCAAGGCGATCGCCGAGCTGCTCAACGTCGCCGGGGTGAAGTTCGCCGTGCTCGGCCCGATGGAGGCGTGCACCGGCGACCCGGCTCGCCGTCTGGGCAACGAGTTCGTCTTCAACATGCTCGCGCAGCAGAACATCGAGACGCTCAACGACGCCGGCGTCGCCCAAGGGTCAGGGAAGAAGGTCATCGCGTCCTGCCCGCACTGCTTCAACACCATCTCCCGCGAGTACCCGCAGCTCGGCGGGAACTACGAGGTCGTACACCACACCCAGCTCCTGGCCAAGCTGGTGGAAGAGGGCAAGCTCACCCCGGTCAACCCGGTGGACGAGAAGATCACCTACCACGACCCGTGCTTCCTCGGCAGGCACAACAAGGTCTACACGCCGCCGCGGGAGATCATCGAGGCCGTCCCGGGCACCCGGGCCGAGGAGATGCACCGCTGCAAGGGCAAGGGCTTCTGCTGCGGCGCCGGCGGCGCCCGCATGTGGCTCGAAGAGCGCACCGGCAAGCGGATCAACGAGGAGCGCATCGACGAGGCCCTCGCCCTTGACCCCGACACCATCTCCACCGCCTGCCCTTACTGCATGGTCATGCTCGGCGACGCCGTCAACGCCAAGAAGGCCAGCGGCCAGGCCAAGCAGTCCATCGAGGTCATCGACGTCGCCCAGCTCCTCGTCCGCGCCGTCAAACTCCGCGAAGGCGCGGCCGAGGGGACTGGAGCGACTGAGGGGACTGGAGCCTAGCGGGAAGCATCGCGATCACGCGTCTCCGCCGTTTGGGCAGTCGGCCGACGGCGGCTGACTGCCGTTCCTGCGGTATCCGTCGCTGCCGGGCGTGGGATCGATTCGCAGCGCGTCGAATCTGGCATCGCGATACTGATGGACGAGCGCGCCCCACCGCTCGATGACCAGCCAGCCCCACTGAGGAGCCTCGGCGTCATTCGTCGCGTGCAGCCGGCGCCCAGCGCGGCGAGGCAGCCCGATCAGCCAGGCGGCGGCTATCCCGCAGACGAAGCGGACCTGCTCGATGACGGTAGCGGCAGTGCCTCCGGCCAGGCGCCCGCCCGGTCGGTCCGGTGGGGTGGGGGCCGGCATCAGCAGCGGCGAGCCGCGGCTCGGAACTCTTGATGTTTCTGCTGCGTTACTAATGCCCGAACGGGGGTTGTCTTTTCTGTACGGATTGCTACCGTAGTACACGTCACTAGCCTTTCTCGATGGTTCCTGAGGACGGGTGGTGTTTTGCTGGGTCGGTGTGGCAGCACCGGCCCAGCGGTGTTTCCAGGGTTTGTGCCTCGACTGGTGGGCAACGCAGTGCGGGGCTGACGGCGGTCCCGGAACTCGGCATTTCCTCCTGCCTGGTACGGCAGGGGAGCGCGCGCTTGTGCATAGCGGAAGCGAACGCAGCGAATGTGCAGCGATGGCATGTCCTCCTTTTCAATCGCCGGCTCGCACGACGCCCGGGGCTAGCGATCTAGGATCGGTAACCATTGGGTCACCGCTCGACCCCGTTGTCGGCGGGTCGCTTGAGGATGCCTCCTACTGTCTGATTTCATGGTGCATCGAGCACGTGCAGTTGGCAAGTGCCAAAAACAAGTGCCATACTCATGTGCCATCGACATGTGTTAGAGGCACGATCCCAACCGGTTGGACTGTCGGTGCACGCGCCACGGTTCCAGTCGAGCGGGACGCGGAAGGAAGCGACCTCCAGTGCCGGATGTGCGTAGCCCCACCCTTCGTCGACGTGAACTCGGTGCGCAGCTGCGGGCACTGCGCCTTGAACGGAATCTCACGGTCGAACAAGTTGCTGAAAAACTTCTTTGTTCTCCGTCTAAGGTGAGCCGGATGGAGACGGGGCAGCGAGGAGCCACCCTGCGCGATGTCAGGGATCTCTGCCGCATCTACGACCTGACTGATCTGGCGCAGGTCGAGCGCCTGATGGAGCTGGTCAGGGAGGGCAAGCAGCAGGCATGGTGGCAGTCATATGACCTTGACTGGGCGACTTATGTCGGACTCGAGCAGGCCGCCACCACCCTTTGCTACTACCAGTCCACGATTGTTCCCGGGCTATTGCAGACCGTAGAGTACGCACGGGCCATGCATATCGGCAGCATGCCAGCCGAGTTCACCCCCGAAAGGACCGACGCACTCATTGAGGTCCGGATTAGGCGCCAGCAGTTGCTAAACCGGGACCCGCCGATGCAATTGCGCGTCGCGCTGGACGAGGCCGTGCTCTATCGCGTCGTGGGCGGCCCCGCCGTGATGGCGGCGCAATTGCGGCAGCTCAAGACAGTGGCAAGTCTGCCCAATGTGACGCTCCAGGTTATACCGTTCAGCGTCGGCGCCCATCCGGGCATGGAAAACATGTTCAATATCATCGACTTCGGGGATGTCGCCCCGCGCGTGGTGTACGTTGAGGGCTTGATGGGCTGGCTATTTCTCGAACGTGAGAATGATGTAGCCAGATACTTGAAAGTTTTTGATTACCTGTGTGAAATCGCATTGGATCCACAAGAGACAATCGAACTAATATCCGAAGTCGGCGCGCGCTACAACCCTGCGAACCGCCCTGCTTCTGGAGACGCCTTCAACTCGCAGTAACGCAAGTGCCTTTTACACTGTTAATAGTTAATTTGCCCGGTGGCCGCGCAGCCATCGGGCTAGAGGAGCGATGGGACAGATGCCCCACTCGAGCGAGAGCGAGCGCCTAGACTGGCGTAAAGCAAAGTGCAGCATGAATAACGGGGCCTGCGCTGAAGTAGCTACAGCCGTGGGCGGGGTCGCTGTACGGGATTCCACGGACCGGCAAGGCCCAGTTCTGCGCTATCCGGTCGCTTCATGGACCTCGTTCCTCGACGCGGCAAGGAATGGCAGCTTTAATTCGCTGTCCTAACAATAGACCGTCCGGTTAAGGCGCTCCAAGCACTAGCCGGACGGCCTATTCCGTTGCTGCCTGCAGGGGTTGATGTGCCGAGGTTCGCACCGCAGCAAAGGCAGCGAAGTCCGACCCCAATCGCTAGCCTCGCAGCGGACTGCCGGTGCCGTGTGCCGCGAGCGATCGGCCCAGCGGCGACACTTGATCGGCCAGGAGCACCCCAAGCAGAGGGGCGGTTCCTGTACGATGTGTTGAGCACGGACCCCGGGCCTCCCGGCGGTACCGGCAACCTGCGGATGTAGTTCAATGGCAGAACATCAGCTTCCCAAGCTGACAGTGCGGGTTCGATTCCCGTCATCCGCTCCAATGGGCCAGTTCGAGGGACTGTAAGCGCTGTCGATCGCTGGCCGGGCGAGGTGCCTCGTTAGCTGACGGTTACGTATGCTGTGTCGTCGCCCTGGAACTGGTCGCTGCCGCCGATGACGAAGTCTGCGCGTACCTCGTACTTTCCCGCTGGCTCGGTGACCGTGATCGTCCACGAGCAGGTACCGGGTGAGCAGTCGCCGGAAAGGTACCTGCCGACGTCTCCAGACGGCGTGGCGAGCACCAGCTCCACCTGTTCCTGTTCGTCGGCAGGAAGGTCGGACGGCACGGTGGACAGCGAGCCCTTGAGCGTGAGCGACGATCCTTCCGCCTGGATGCAGGCCCGGGTCTGCTTCGGTGAGCTGACGCCGGTCTGCGTCTTCACTGCGCTGCACGCCGACTGGGGTCCGCTGGTCTGTCCGCCGCCTGAGCCGCCGTTGGCGCCGCTTGATCCGCTGCTCGGCGATGCCGGGCTGGTAGCGGACTGGGTGGCGTGGGTGGTGCCCAGCTCAGGACTTTGTGCTGACGCGCTGGCCGGCCTGGTCGCGGTGCGCGACACGGAGGCGGTTGGCTTGGTCCTCGGAGCCGGAGTCCGACTGGCGATTAGCCCGGCGGCGACCGGGTCCGTGCTGGTGCCCGCCTTAGACGCTGAACCGGATGATCCCAGGCCGTTAAGCGCGAACCAGGTTCCGCCGATGATGAGCACTGCCGCCGCACCGGCCATCAGGGCCAGTCGGCGCCTTGGGCGAGAGCGCTTGTCAGCCCGCTCGGGCGGCTCATTCGGATCAGATGGAGTCGCCGGCACCGCTAGCTGGCGGTAGTTGTCCCCGCTGACGTTCCCCGGTCCTTCGACCGGCAACTGGCCCCATGTCGCCTGGTCCTGTGTCGGCGGTCTTCGCATCGTATGCGTGGCACCTTCGAAAGGCCCGGGAGCGGCGGGCGTCCGGGTGTCCTTGGCTGTATACGGCATCGCCGTCCGGCTCGCGTTCTCCGGCCGGTACTCTCGAGACGGTTCCGGTGCCCGGTCTCTCACCGGGGCGGAGTAGGCCGACTGCGCCGGGGCAGAGTAGGCCGACTGCGCCAGGGCGTGGAGCGTTTGCGCGAGGGCCGCGGCGGTCGGTCGGGCCGCCGGGTCTTTACCCAGGCAGCCGCTGATCACGTCCCACAGCGGGTCAGGTATGCCGGCCGGACGCGGTGCCAGGGTGTACACGTGATCGTGCAGAATAGCGGGGACGTTCCCCGTGAACGGCGGCGTGCCCGTCAGCAATTCATGCAGCGTGATGCCCAGGGCGTAGACATCGCAGGCCGTAGTGGGCTCGTCCCCCGCGATTACCTCGGGCGCCATGTAAGAGATGGTCCCGATGATGGTCCCTTTTGTCGTGCTCGACGGGTGGTCGGCGATTCGGGCGATGCCGAAGTCGGCCAGAGCGAAGCGATCTCCGTCCACCAGGACGTTGGCGGGCTTGAGGTCTCGGTGCACGATCCCGGCCTTGTGTGCGGCTGCCAGGGCGTCGGCGATCTGGGCCGCCACATCCGCCGCTTCCTGCGGCGAGAGCTTGCCTCCCCGGCGGTGCTGGTGGCTGGCGAGGTCTCCGCCGGAAATAAAGTCCATCACGAGAGCGAGCCGGTCGCCCTCCATGATCATGTCGCGTATGGCCACCACGTTCGGATGGCGCAAGGACATCAGGGCAGTCCGTTCCCGCACGAACCGGCCGACCGAAGCTGGATCCGCCGCGTACTCGGGTCGCAGCACCTTGATCGCGTACTGCGCCCCGGTTGTGTGGTCATGCCCTCGCCAGACCACGCCCATGCCGCCCTGCCCGATGCGCTCGTCAAGCAGGTAACGACTCCCTAGCACCTCAGACCCCATGGCTGAGGAGCCTATCGAGCCGCCTGCGGCGCTGCCCCTGCTTCGGACAGGATCTACCACAAGCCCAGCATTTTCCCTTTCTCCGACAATCCGCGCAGAGGAGTCAGGCGTTCGTGGGTTGCCAGGTTGTCACCGCGATCTCGGCGTCACGCAGGTGCTGGAGCGCACGGTTCTCCCGGCCATAGACAAGAGGGCTGAAGAGGAACGTGTCGAGCGGGTACCAGGCTCCCACCCACACCAGCACCCAGCCGGTGGTGTCCAGCACGATATTGCCCGACGGTCCCACCAGCCTGTGCTCGAAGATGACCAGCAGGTATCCGATCACCGCGATGGGAACGCCCATCCACAACGATCGGAAGCCGCCCAGGCGGACTGCGCGCCGCTCGCGTTCGTTGTATCTGATGCGCTGGCTGCAGTAGCGGCGCAGCGCCACGCTGAACCGGTCGGCCAGGCCATCATCGACCTCCGCCGCCGGCAGCGAGAGCTGCAGGCGGACGGGCGACCGCATGCGCTGCGAGAGGAGCAGGCTGATGCAGTACTCGACTCCGGTGAGGTAGTTGCGGTACTCGGAGAACAGGTCGGTTTGGGCCAAGGCGAACATGTCCTCGGCGCGGTTTAGCCGCAGCTCGATTACATGACCACTCTTCCGGTTCATTTAACTACTCTAAGTCACTAGACGTTTTGGGTGCACGGCAGCGTCGCGCGGCGGGCCCCTAACATCCCATTCAATCCCGTCGTGTTGGCATAGGGCCATTTAGCGCAGTTTCGTGCCCTAGTTTGCGATGGTATGTTCGACATGAAATGGCCCTATGTCCGTGTGACCGGGGTCGGGACAGCTTGTGGGCGCGGGGAGGCGGGTATTTCCAGCGGAGGGGGCAGCCGGGGTGGTGACAGCCGATTGGAAGCCGTCGCACCGGCAGGCAGGAACGGCGGGCAGGAACTATGATCGCGGCCTCGGGTACCCTGGAGTGTTAGGCAGGCCGTTTCCGGGACCGTGCGTAGGTTCCGGGGTCATGCGAGCAGGGTGGACGCCTGGTCGCCCGCCCCCTTCGGGCCATGGGGCGCTGGGCGTGGGACCACGCACCCGTTCGGAAGAATAGATCTTGGCTTTCCCCTGTTTGGAAATGGGGATGTCGCGCCGAGTGAGCTAGATAAAGCTAGGTAAGGGAGTGCTGCCGCGGTGTCGGTGACAGAGGTTGAGAGGCGGCCCGCGAGCGACGGGTCCGTACGGGTCGAGGCGGCTCGGCGGCGGACGTTCGCGGTGATCAGCCACCCGGACGCGGGCAAGTCCACGCTCACCGAGGCGCTGGCGCTGCACGCGGCGGCGATCAACACCGCCGGCGCGGTGCACGGCAAGGCGGGGCGGCGGGGGGTCACCTCCGACTGGATGGCGATGGAGAAGGACCGCGGCATCTCCATTACCTCCGCCGTGCTCAAGTTCGACTACGACGGGCACGTGCTCAACCTGCTCGACACGCCCGGCCACGCGGATTTCTCCGAGGACACCTACCGGGTACTTGAGGCCGTCGACTGCGCGATTATGCTGCTCGACTCGGCCAAGGGCCTTGAGCCGCAGACGCTGAAGCTGTTCGACGTGTGCCGCTCGCGGCACGTACCCGTCGTGACGTTCGTGAATAAGTGGGACCGGCCGGGGCGGGAACCGCTTGAGCTGCTCGACGAGATCGAGCAGCGGATCGGGTTGCGGCCGACCCCGGTCAACTGGCCGGTCGGGATCGCGGGGGACTTCCGCGGGCTGATCGAGCGGGCTACCGGCGAGTACACCGCTTACACGCGGATGCCCGGCGGGGCCGAGAAGGCCAAAGAAGAGCACTTCAAGGACCGGGACGAGGCACGGGCACGCGAAGGTGCCCCCTACGACGCGGCCGAGGAAGAGATCGAGTTGCTCAAGGAGATCGGCGCCGAGATCGACATGCCGTCGTTCCTCGCCGGGGAGTCATCGCCGGTGCTGTTCGGGGCGGCGCTGCCTAACTTCGGGGTGCGCCGGCTGCTCGACGCGATGTGCGAGCTGGCTCCCGCGCCCGAGCCGCGCGCCGACATCGAAGGAGACGAGCGGGCGGTGGACGCACCGTTCTCCGGGCTCGTGTTCAAGGTGCAGGCCAACATGGACCCGGCGCACCGGGACCGGGTGGCCTTCGTGCGGGTGTGCTCGGGACGGTTCGAGCGCGGCATGGTGCTGACGCACGCCGCGACGCGGCGGCCGTTCGCGACCAAGTACGCGCAGGCCATGTTCGGGCAGGAGCGGGAGACGGTGGAAAGCGCCTTTCCCGGCGACGTGATCGGGCTGGTGAACGCGACGGCGCTGCGGCCAGGGGACACGCTTTATGCGGACGTGCCCGTGCAGTACCCGCCGATCCCGTCGTTCGCTCCCGAGCACTTCGCCGTCGTGCGGTGCCGGGATGCCGGGAAGTACAAGCAGTTCAGGCGGGGCATCGATCAGCTCGATACCGAGGGCGTGGTGCAGGTGCTCTCCTCGGACCTGCGCGGAGACCAGGCTCCGGTGCTCGCCGCCGTCGGGCCCCTGCAGTTCGATGTGGTCATGCACCGGCTTGAGCACGAGTTCGGCGCCAAGTCGGAGCTCTCCCGCCTGGACTACGAGATCGCCCGGCAAACCGACGAGGCAGGCATGGAGAAACTCAAGGGTGCCCGGGGTGCCGAGGTGCTGACCCGGCGGCTCGACGGGGCGCTGCTGGCCCTGTTCGCCGACAAGTGGCGGCTCAGCGCCATCCAGCGGGACAACCCGTCGCTGCGACTCGACCCGCTGCTCGCGGGCACCGCCGAGTAAGCGATCAAGCACAGCCGGGCCCGGGATGCGGCCGTTGGTCACGAGCGCCAACGACGTTACCAAGCAGTTACTCGTGCGCTCCGTGCACTTCCGGGTAACCCTGGGGCAGGTCAAGCTGGCTGATAGCGTGCCCGTACGTGAGCGCGGCGAGCTTGGCGATGTTGCTGTGCGCGCCGATGGGCGCCGCGCACTCGGCACCGACGGCGAGCGATTCCAGGTCGCTCCTGGTGGCCTCCGGGCCGATGAAGCACGGGGCGATGGCGAGCCGGTTGACTCCCATCTCCTTCAGCCGCATCGCACCCTCGTGCACCGACGGCCTGCTGTCCGTGGACGCGGTGATGACGGGGAGCGCGAGTCGGGCCGCCAGCAGGACCGAGGTCACGTTGGCGGCCGAGGCGGCGTCGGGGCCGCCGACGGTCGCGATGAGCACTCCGTCCGCAGCGGTAACGATGCTGAACAGCCGGACGCGGTCGGCCCGGGCGAGGCCGGCCTCGGCCAGCCGGATGTGCAGGACCTCGGCGATCATCGCGTTGGAGTTGACGAAGCCGCTGACGATGGCGTTGGTGCCGCTCGCGGCCACCGCCTCGCGCACCCTGCGAATCACCGGCGGGTTGACCGTCGCGATCAGCGGGATGACCACGGCACACGGGCCGCCGTCGGGGCGTCGGGCGGTCGCGTCGGCGAGGACCGCGCGCAGGTCAGACGAGTCGTCCAGGCCGCCGCCGTCGATGCGCGCGGCGCGCACGTCGACGGCGGGGTTGTCCACGCGGAGGACGGCAGCCAGTTCGGCGGCCGGACCCACGCTGAGGTCGGTGTCCTTACCGGGTACGGCGAGAACGAGAGCCGGGGCGCTCTGCGGCAGGCTGGCCGGCACCGGACGGCGGTGGCGGCCACTCGGCCGCGGGGGGCGCATGGCCGGCTGGCGCACGGGGAATGCCTCCCCACCGCGCTCGGCAACGCCGCCGCGGTCCATTCCCCGCGGGGGCATGTCCGGGGTGCCGCGCCCGGGAAACTCGCGTCCACGGGCTGGGAGCTCCGGGCCGCGGGAAGGCGGCTCCTGGCCCCGGGAGGGCAGCTCCGGGCCGCGGGGAGGCATCCCCGGGACGCGGGCAGGCGGCTCCTGGCGACGGGAGGGCAGCTCCGGACCGCGGGCGGGCAGGTCAGGGCCGCGGGAAGGCGGCTCCGGGCTGCGAGAGGGCTGAGAAGCGCCACGGAACCATGAGTCGCCGCCCGAGTCGCTGGCCTGGTCAGCTACGGGCGGTCGGACGGGCAGCTCCTCGCCGGACTGCCGGGAAGGCACGCCGTCGTTAGGCTGGCGCTTAGGGAGGCCTGCCGAGGGGTCGCGAACATCCGTCACGAGTGGGAAGCCTAGCCCCAAGTCGTGCTTTGACGCCTCAAAAGTGCTGAAACAGGTGGGGAGTGCCAGGGTTCCGTGACTGTCCACTAACGCAGGGTACCCGACGTTGAAAGAGCGTGCCCGCTGTGACGCGCATCACCTGCCGAATGCCCGGCCGCGACCGCGGAAAAGTGACCGCAAAAAGGGGATCCCCGGCCGACCAAAAGTTTGCTACTAGCGAGTAACATAGAGGAAGGAACTAACTCGGGCGGAGCGTACATGAGCCACTACAAGAGCAACATCCGGGACATCGAGTTCAACCTCTTCGAAGTACTCGGCCGCCAGGAAGTCCTCGCAACCGGGCCGTTCGCCGAGGTTGACGAAGAGACCGCGCGGGACATGCTGGCCGAGGTCAACCGGCTCGCCCTCGGACCGATCGCCGACTCGTTCGTCGACAGCGACCGCAATCCGCCGGTCTTCGACCCGGCCACCGGTGAAGTGACGATATCCGAGTCATTCAAGAAGTCGTACCGCGCCCTCATGGACGCGGAGTGGTGGCGCCTGTCGGTGCTTCCGGAGCTTGGCGGCACCGTCGTGCCCAGATCGCTTCAGTGGGCGGTCGCCAGCTTCATTCTCGGGGCCAACCCGGGCCTGTGGATGTACTCCAACGGGCCCACGTTCGCGACGATCCTGTGGCTTCTCGGCACCCCCGAGCAGAAGCGCTTCGCCGAGCTCGCGGTCGAGCACGGCTGGGGCGCGACGATGGTGCTGACCGAGCCGGACGCCGGCTCGGACGTCGGCGCCGGCCGGGCGCGCGCGGTTGAGCAGCCGGACGGAACCTGGCACATCGAGGGCGTGAAGCGGTTCATCACCGGCGGCGAGCACGACATGGCGGAAAACATCTTCCACATGGTGCTGGCCCGCCCGGAGGGCGCCCCGGGCGGCACCAAGGGCCTGTCCATGTTCCTCGTACCGAAGTACCTGGTGAACGAGGACGGGTCGCTCGGTGAGCGCAACGGCGCCAAGGTCACCAACGTTGAGCACAAGATGGGCCTGAAGGTGAGCACGACCTGTGAGCTCACCCTGGGCGGTGACCCGGAGCGTCCGGCGGTCGGCACGCTCGTCGGCGGCGTGCACGACGGCATCAGGCAGATGTTCATGATCATCGAGAACGCGCGGATGCTGGTCGGCACGAAGGCGATCGAGACCCTGTCCACCGGGTACCTCAACGCGCTCGACTACGCGAAGAACCGCATACAAGGCCCCGACCTCACGAAGCAGACCGATAAGACCTCACCGCGGGTGACGATCATCCACCACCCGGACGTGCGCCGGATGCTTATGCTGCAGAAGGCCTACGCCGAGGGCATGCGGGCGCTGGTCCTCTACACGGCCGCCCAGCAGGACGCGGTGCAGATCGCCGAGCATAACGGCGAGCAGGACGCGGCCGCCGCGGCGCGCAACGACCTGCTGCTCCCCGTGGTCAAGGGCCTGGGCGCCGAGCGGGCGTACGAGATGCTCGCGCTGTCGCTGCAGACGCTTGGCGGCTCGGGCTTCCTGCAGGACTACCCGATCGAGCAGTACATCAGGGACTCGAAGATCGATTCCCTCTACGAAGGCACCACCGCGATCCAGTCCCTGGACTTCTTCTTCCGCAAGGTGGTCCGGGACCAGGGACACGCGGTCAGGGCACTGCTCGCCGAGGTAACCGCCTTCGCCGCGGCGGAAGACGACCACGACGGCCGTCTCAAGACCGAGCGGGCGGCCATCGCCGAGGGCGTCACGCACCTGGATGCGATGCTGAACGCGCTGACCGGCTTCCTGATCGGCTCTTTCGAACAGCCGGAAGAGATCTACAAGATCGGTCAGCAGTCGGTCCGGGTGCTGCTCGCCTTCGGTGACCTGATCGTCGGCTGGCTGCTCGCCCGCCAGGCCGAGGTCGCCCGGCGCGCGCTCGACAACGAGGACGCACTCGCCGAGTCGGATCGCGATTTCTACGCCGGCAAGCTCGCCGCGGCCCGGTTCTTCACCACGACGGTCCTGCCGCGCCTGGAAAGCGACCGCCGGATCGTCGAGGAGACCACCAACGATCTCATGGACGTCCCCGAGTCCGCGTTCTAGAAAATCAAAGACAGCAAAACCCAGAGTTATCCCGAACGAGTACGGCTTACTCACCTCACGAGCAATGACTCGCAGGGGGAGTAAGCCGTATCCGTTCCTCTGACTGCTGATCTTGCTTCCCGCAGCCGCCGCTCGCCCGGCGTGCGGGCCGTCAGTACTTGAACTGCACCCCGATGCGCTGGACCAGGATGGGCGCGATGGTGCGCGCGATGATCTCCTTGTGCGCGGGATCATCGCGGTAGGCAAAGTAACCCGCCTCGTCGTCGAAGTCGGCGGACACCCCGAAGTCGAAGTTGCCGGTAACTACCCCGAGGTCCGGGCCGAGCAGGTACCCGCGGATGGACGGGATGGTGGGCGCGAGCGCGGCCAGTTCGGCCGCGACGGCCTGCTTCTGCTCAGCCGTGGCCTCGGCGGTCCACTGGAACACCGCGATGTGACGGATCATGGCGCCAGCCTAGAGCCCCTCCTGCTTCTTCAGGTCGCGCAGCAGATCGTCGACGGTCCGGGTGCTCGCATTGGCCTGACCGGCCGGCCGTGGCGTGCGCGCCGGCCGGTTCGCCAGCAGCGGCAGCCGGATCGTGCCCGGGGTCCGCAGCACCCAGGCCGCGAGAATGCCGCCCACCAGCCCGCCGATGTGGCCGATCCAGCTCACCCCGGGCGTGCCGGGGATAGCGACCTCAAGGATCGTCCAGTACAGCGCGCCCGCCACGAGACCGACACCGATGTCGATGAAGTTCCGGTCAAAGAACCCGCGGACCAGAACGTAGCCGAAGTACCCGAAGATGAGCCCGGACGCGCCCACCGTCAGCTCGTTCGGCGACTGGAACAGCCAGACGGCCATGCCGCTCGTCACCGCGATGATGAGCGAGGCAAGCAGGAACCGGCCGATCGAGCGGTACGCGGCGAGCACTCCGAGCACGAACAGCGGCAGCGAGTTGCCCTCGATGTGCTGCCAGGAGAAGTGCAGGAACGGCGCGGTGAAGATCTCCCCGAGCCTGCTCACGTGCTCGGGCAGAATGCCGAACTCCGAGTCAAGCCGGTACCCGTCCGCCCAGTTGACTACCTGAAGCACCCAGATCACCGCGAGGAACGCGCCCATGACGATCAGCGCGTCGCGGAACTTACGCAGCGACATCCCGGACCCCTATCACGACCTGCTTGTCAGGACCAGGCAAGCATCCGAATCGGATCTTCCACCATTGAGCCTACGTCCCGCAGCACCGCTGAGCCCAATTCTCCGTCCACAATCCGGTGATCGAACGAGAGGGACAGCGTGGTGACCTTTCGCACGGCCAGTTCGCCGGACACGACCCAGGGCAGGTCGCGCACCTGTCCGAACGCCAGGATCGCCGCCTCCCCGGGCATCAGGATCGGCGTTCCCGCGTCGATGCCGAACACACCGACGTTCGTGATCGTGATGGTCCCTCCGGCCAGGTCGGCGGGTGTCGCCTTGCCTGCCCGCGCCGTAGCGGCCAGCCCGTCGATCGCCTGGGCGAGCCCGGGGAGCGACAGTGTGTCGGCGCCCTTCACGTTGGGCACGATGAGGCCGCGCTCGGCGGCGACCGCGATACCGAGGTTCACCGGCCGCTTGACGACGATCTCCTGCGCGGCCTCGTCCCAGGACGAGTTGATCATGGGATGCCGTCGCACCGCTATGAGCAGGGCCTTGGCCACGAACAGCAGCGGCGACACCTTGACCCCGGCGAACTCGGGCAGGTCGCGCGCCCTACGCACGGCGGCCATGGTCTCGGTGGCATCCACCTGAAGGAACTCGGTCACGTGGGGCGCGGTGAACGCGCTGGCCACCATCGCCGCCGCGGTGTGCTTGCGCACCCCACGCACCGGGATCCGCTCTTCCGATTCCTTGGATGAAGACCCGGGGGCGTGCCGCTCGTTCGGGTCGGCCGCGGTGTGCGGCTGCCCGCCGGGCACCTGGCCGCCAGCCTCGACCCGGGTCCGCGCTTCGTCCGCCGCGTGCTCGACATCTTCTCTGGTGACCGAGCCTTCCGGCCCGCTTCCGGCCAGCGCGGCGAGGTCCACACCCAGATCCCGGGCCAGCCGTCGTACCGGCGGTTTAGCCTTTCCTCCCCCGGGGGAATGACCCCCCCGGTGACCCCCCCAAGCATGGGGGAGTCCCTCCCCCAAAGCAAAGGGAGCCCCTCCACTAGCCTTCATATCCCCCTCGCCGGGCAGCGCCCGGGACGGCGCCTGCGGCGCCGAGTACGTATCCGGTGGCTGGGGTTGTTGGTCCGCTTTCGGCTTCCCCGCAGTTTCCTCGGGGGAGCCTCCGGGGGACTGTGTCCGTCCGGGGGGCTGTGGGGGAGCCGGAATGCCGGGGGGAGCTTGATGCCGGCTGGGAACGCTCCTGGGGGCGGGAACGGGCCGCTGTGCGGCGGGGAGGACGGGGTGGCCGGGTAGGAGCCCGGGCGGGTCGGCGGCTTCTTCCGGGGTCTGCGGCTGGTCGATCCGGGCTTTACCCCGTAGCCGACGAGAACCGGCTGCCGCGCTTCTGGCGTCTTTCCGGTCGGCGGCGCGTCCTTGGGTGGAGTCTCCTCGGCCGGTGTGTCCTCGGTCCGCGGGGACGGTGCCGGCTCCGGCCCGTTACCGGCCGGGCTCGGCACCTCGATCGCGATGATCGGGGTGCCGACGTCGACCGTCTGCCCCTCCTCGACGAGCAGGGCGGCGACCGTGCCCGCGAAGGGACTTGGCAGCTCGACGACGGCCTTCGCGGTCTCGATGTCCACGATGATTTGGTTGATCGTCACCGGGGCACCCGGCTTGACGTGCCAGGAGACGATGTCGGCCTCGGTAAGGCCCTCCCCGACGTCCGGGAGCCGGAATTCCTTACGCACTACCCCTCCTGCCTAGCCGCGGGCCGCCCTGGGGCGACCGCTTTCTGTACCTCCCGCTCGGCTACAAACCAAGCCTCGCTCGCCACGTTGGTCTCCCCGGTCAGTAGGCGAACGTACGGTCGACCGCGTCCAGGATCCGGTCCAGGTCGGGTAGGTAGTAGTCCTCTGCCCGTGCGGCCGGGTACGGGATAGCGAACCCGCCGACCCGCAGCACGGGCGCCTCGAGGTGGTAGAAGCACTGCTCGGTCACCCGGGCCGCGATCTCGCCGCCGAGCCCCGCGTAGACGGGCGCCTCGTGAGCGATGACGCAGCGGCCGGTACGGGCCACCGACGCCTCGATTGTCGCCATGTCAAGCGGCGACAGCGAGCGCAGGTCGATCACCTCGATGGACCGGCCGTCCTCCTGGGCCGCGAGCGCGGCCTCGATGCAGGTGCGGACGAGCGGGCCGTAGCTGAGCAGCGTCACGTCCTCCCCCTCAAGCACCGTGCGCGCCTGGTCAAGCGGAAGCGCCTCGGACAGCGGTGCCGCCGTGTCGACCTCGGCCTTTTCCCAGTACCGGCGCTTGGGTTCGAAGAAGATCACCGGATCGTCGGAGGCGATCGCGAGCTGGATCATGGCGAACGCGTCGGCGGGGTCGGCGCAGGCGACAACCCGCAGTCCGGCCGTGTGCGCGAAGAAAACCTCGGGGGATTCGCTGTGATGCTCGACGGCACCGATCCCTCCGCCGAAGGGAATGCGGATCACGACCGGCAGCGTGACGTTGCCGCGTGACCGGTAGCGCATCTTGGCCAGCTGGCTGACGATCTGGTCCGTCGCCGGATAGACGAAACCGTCGAACTGGATCTCGCAGACCGGCCGGTAACCGCGCAGCGCCAGGCCGATCGCCGTGCCGACGATCCCGGACTCCGCGAGCGGCGTGTCCACCACGCGGTGCTCGCCGAAGTCCTTCTGCAGTCCGTCCGTCACGCGGAAGACGCCGCCGAGCCGGCCGACGTCCTCTCCCATGATCATGACCTTGGGGTCGTTCTCGAGTGACTTGCGCAGCCCCTCGTTCAGGGCCCGGGACAGAGTGATCTTCGTCACCGCTCCGCTCCCTCTTCCTCGAATCCAGCCAGGTAGGCCGCGAACTGCGCGCGTTCGGCGTCGAGGATCGCGTTCCGGTCCGCGTACACGTGGTCGAACAGCGCGAGCGGCTGAGGATCAGGCAGCGCCAGGCACGCGGCGCGCAGCTTGGCGGCGAGTTCGTCCGCCTCCGCATCGACCCGCTCGAAGAACGCGCTGTCCGCTTCGCCGGTGCGGGCCAGGTAGGACTGGACACGCTTGATCGGGTCCCGCAGCCGCCAGGTCTCAAGCTCGCTGGCCAGCCGGTACCTGGTCGGGTCGTCGGTCGTGGTGTGGGCGCCCATGCGGTAGGTGAAGGCCTCGATGAGCGTGGGGCCCTCGCCCTCTCTCGCGGCGCGCATCGCCTGGCGGGTCACCGCGTAACAGGCGAGCACGTCGTTGCCGTCGACCTGGATCCCGGGGAAGCCGAAGCCGCTCGCCCGCTGGTAGATCGGGACACGGCTCTGCCGGTCCGGCGGTGCGGAGATCGCGAACTGGTTGTTCTGGCAGAAGAAGACCAGCGGGGCGTTGAACACACCCGCCCAGGCGAACGCCTCGCTCACGTCGCCCTGGCTGGTGGCACCGTCGCCGAAGTAGGCGATCACGGCCTCGTCCTCGGACGCGTCCCGCTGTATGCCCATCGCGTAGCCGGTGGCGTGCAGCGTCTGGTCTCCGATGACGACCGTGTAGAGGTGGAACTTGTGCTCCTCGGGGTCCCAGGCGCCGTTGTTGACGCCGCGGTACATCTCGAGGAGCCGGAGCGGGTCGAGGCCGCGGCACCAGGCCACACCGTGCTCGCGGTAGGAGGGAAACGCCATGTCACTGGGGGACAGGGCGCGGGCCGAGCCGATCTGGGCGGCCTCCTGGCCGAGCAGGGAGGCCCACAAGCCAAGCTCGCCCTGGCGCTGAAGTGCGATCGCCTCGCTGTCGATCCGGCGGACAAGCACCATGTCGCGGTACATGCCCTTGATGTCTACGTCGCCGAGGGGGTAATCCGGGTGATCGAGTCGCTCGCCCTCGGGAGTGAGGAGTTGGATGGGTTCGGTGGTCACGTGCCACTCCTTCTCGTCGTGGCCGTGCGGTGGGATCGCCATCGCCGGCCTGATCAGGCTGGACGCCCCGTGGTTATACGCTTCATGGGCGGTTGCCGCGAGGCTGGACGCTCATTTTTACTTCACGCACCTGACGTTATATGCCCTGTTTGCCCTGGGAGGATACGTGGCCAGAGTGATCGTCGACGTGATGCTTAAGTCGGAGATCCATGACCCGCAAGGTGAGGCGGTGCTCAGTGCATCACATCGCCTCGGCTTCGGCAATGTGACACTGGTGCGCCAGGGAAAGCGCTTTGAGCTGGAGATCGACGGGCCGGCCGATGGCCCTGCCCTGGCGGCCGTCGAGGAGCTGGCCCGCGAACTGCTGGCTAACCCCGTGATCGAGGAATTCTCCCTGCATACCACGGAGTGACCGCGTCACGCCCGGAACCGATGTATTTGGTTACGGTGGCGTGTCGCGGGAAATCTCTGATCTTGTGAGAACCATGTCATCTCCCGGGGGGGCGACCCCCCGTAACCCCTCGGCTGCGGATGCTCAGGGTGGGACTCCCTGCCCTCCCCGGGCTCTCGGAGGGATGGGGACGGGCATTCCCAAGCGGAAAGCGTCCCGGGCCAAGGTCCGGTTCTGTCTTGTGTTCGAGCGGGAACTGCTTAGCGTTCCCGTGATGCGCCAGGTACTCGGTGACACGCTGCGCGGCATCGGCGTCAACGAGGACTCCGTCGCGGACATCCTGCTCGCCGCGACCGAGGCGTGCACCAATGTCGTGCTCCACGCGGGACAGTCGCCTTCCGCCTTCACGGTCGAGGCAACCGTGGGCAAGGCCGCCTGCCGGGTCGAAGTAACCGACGTCGGCCAGGGCTGTCCGAGGATGAGGCGCCGCGGCAGGCTCCGGAGGGGCGGGAGCACGGTCCGAAGCGGCGGGGACCTCTCCGAGTCCGGGCGGGGGTTCACGATCATGCGGGCCTGCGTCGACACGGTTTCCCTGCGCTCCGTGCCCGGTCAGGGCACCCGCGTCGTCCTTGACAAACGCATCCGCTGGGAAGCACCGCTAGCCGCCTGAGCGGTGTTTCTCACGGGGGAGTCTGCGCCTGCGGGTAAACTTCCGGCGTGCGGATAGGCGTTGTCACGTTCCCTGGCTCACTGGACGACACCGATGCGGCCCGCGCCGTACGGTATGCGGGAGCGGATCCGATCCCACTCTGGCATGCCGACCGCGATCTGCGCGGCGTCGACGCGGTCATCCTCCCCGGTGGCTTTTCCTATGGCGACTACCTGCGCTGCGGCGCGATCGCCCGGTTCTCCCCGGTGATGAGCGAACTGATCCCCGCGGCCCGGACGGGACTGCCGGTTCTCGGCATCTGCAACGGCTTTCAGATCCTCTGCGAGGCGCATCTGCTGCCCGGTGCGCTTACCAGCAACGCGGGCCTGCGGTTCATCCACGCCGACGTGGGGCTGACCGTGCTGAACACGAACACGGCCTGGACGGGCCGGTTCGACCCGGGCCAGGAGATCACCGTTCCGATCAAGAACGGCGAGGGCGCCTTCGTCGCCGACGAGGCCACCCTCGACGAACTTGAACGGTCGGGCCGGGTGGTCGTCCGCTACACGGACGGCGCGCCGAACGGGTCCGCGCGCGACATCGCCGGCATCTGCAACGCGGAAGGCAACGTCGTCGGGCTCATGCCGCATCCCGAGCATGCCATCGACCCGCTGACCGGCCCGACCGACGAGGGACTGCCGTTCTTCACCTCGGCCGTCGCCGCCTTCGCTGGAGCCCACCTGTGAGCAATTCCGACACGACCGAGGTCGCGGCGCGGACCCCCGAAGCCCAGCAGCCCTATAAGGAACTCGGCCTCACCGACGACGAGTACCAGAAGATCCGCGACATCCTGGGCCGCCGCCCGACCGCCGCCGAACTGGCGCTGTACTCCGTCATGTGGAGCGAGCACTGCTCGTACAAATCGTCAAAGGTTCATCTGCGTAACCTCGCGCCCAGCGCCGAGCAGGCCAGGTACCTGCTCGCGGGCATCGGCGCGAACGCGGGCGTGGTGGACATCGGGCAGGGCTACGCGGTCACCTTCAAGATCGAGAGCCACAACCACCCGTCGTTCGTCGAGCCGCACCAGGGGGCCGCCACCGGCATCGGCGGCATCGTGCGGGACATCCTGGCGATGGGGGCCCGGCCGATCGCGGTGATGGACGCGCTGCGGTTCGGCCCGGCTGACGCGCATGACACCGCTCGCGTGCTGCCGGGCGTCGTCTCCGGCATCTCGTTCTACGGCAACTGCCTCGGCCTGCCGAACATTGGCGGTGAACTCGCATTCGACCCCTGCTACGCAGGGAACCCCCTCGTCAACGCGCTCTGCGTGGGCCTGATGCGGCACGACGACCTGAAGTCGGCCGTGGCGACCGGCGCGGGCAACCAGGTCGTACTCTTCGGCTCACGGACCGGCCCGGACGGCGTGGGCGGCGCGTCGGTGCTGGCCAGTGCCACCTTCGGAGAGGACGGGGGCAAGGCCGCCAAGCGCCCGTCGGTGCAGGTCGGCGACCCGTTCATGGAGAAACTCCTCGTCGAATGCTGCCTTGAGCTGTTCGCGGCTGACATCGTCGAGGGCATCCAGGACCTCGGCGCGGCGGGCGTCGCCTGTGCGACCACCGAACTGGCGGCCGGCGGTGACGGCGGCATGTTCGTGGACATGGACGCCATCCCGCTCCGCGACCCGAACCTCACTCCCGCCGAGATCCTGATGAGCGAGTCACAGGAACGCATGATGGCGGTCGTGCGGCCGGAGCACGTCGCCGGGTTCATGGACATCTGCCGCAAGTGGGATGTCGAGGCCACGGTGATCGGCGAGGTCACCGAGGACGGCACGCTGACGATGACCTGGCGGGGCGACGTGGTGGTTCAGATACCGCCGCGGACCGCGGCCGATGGCCCGGTTTACCAGCGCCCGCTGGCCCGTCCGGCGGGCCTGGACGCGCTGCGGGCTGACGGCCCGGAGAGCCTGGCCCGGCCGGCCGACGGTTCAGGGCTCCGCGAAACGCTGCTGAGGCTGCTCGCCTCGCCCGGCCTCGCGGACAAGCGATGGGTTACCCAGCAGTACGACAGCCGGGTCCGCGGCAACACCGTACTCGCGATGCCGGAAGACGGCGGCCTGGTCCGCGTGGGCGAGGAGACCGGCCTCGGCATCGCGCTGGCCACCGACGGCAACGGCCGTTACTGCACGCTCGACCCGTACCAGGGCACCCAGCTCGCGCTGGCCGAGGCCTACCGGAACGTCGCCATGACCGGCGCCGTGCCGGTAGCCGTCACGAACTGCCTTAACTTCGGCTCCCCAGAGGACCCGGCCGTCATGTGGCAGCTCGCCGAGGCCGTCCGCGGGCTCGCCGACGGCTGCAAGTCCCTCGGCATCCCGGTCACCGGCGGCAACGTCAGCCTGTACAACCAGACGGGCACCACCGCCATTCAGCCGACTCCGGTGATCGGCGTCCTCGGCGTGCACGACGATGTCCGCCAGCGGCTCGCCGCCGGCTTCGCCGCCGACGGTGCCGAGCTGGTGCTGCTCGGCCGGACGAGCCCGGAGTTCGGCGGGTCCGCCTGGGCCGGGGTGGTCCACCAGCACCTGGGTGGTTTGCCGCCGGCCGTCGACCTCGACGCCGAACGACAGCTGGCGATACTCGTCACCGCCGCCGCGGCGGCCGGCCTGCTGGCCAGCGCGCACGACCTCTCCGACGGAGGCCTGGCAACCGCCCTCGCCGAGGCCTGCCTGCACGGCGGCCGCGGCTGCGCGGTGGCGTTGCCCGGCGACTTGTTCACCGCCTTGTTCAGCGAGTCCGCGGCCCGTGCGCTCGTCTCGGTCGTTCCCGGCCGGGAGCGGGAGTTCGCGGAGCTGGCCGCCGAGCACGGGGTCCCCGCCACGGTCCTCGGCGTAACCACCGGCGACACCCTCACGGTCGAAGGCGCCTTCGGCATCCCCCTGCCGGAGCTAGAGCAGGTCTGGACGGCTACTCTCCCGGCCATCTTCGGCTAAGTACTACAGCGGCATTTCCGCTACTCCGTCCCGCGGCGAGGATGGTCACTGCCCGGATTGCAGGGGCATGCCAGGTCGACAGGCGGGCGCCTTTGCTTAGCGCATGACCACTTCCGCGTCTTTGCTTAGCCGGCGGTGCGACGTACCGGGACATAACGGTCGTGATCTTGGTCACCGGCTAGGCAAAGACGACGATCAAGGTCACCCCAGCGGTGCAAGGCGGTCGGCGCATGAGGCAGGCAGGGGGAGTGGATGTTGTTGGACATCCCGGGGTCAAGAGCATTCCCTGGCATCGCTTTACCATCTCGGATGAACAATGAAACTATTAACTATATTGTTAACAGTTCATGGAGGTGTGGTTTATGCCGGGGCGTAAGCCTGATCCGGACGGAGAGGCCAGCGTTGGCGTTGTCGCGACGGCCCTTGATCGCGGTGACGAGCCGGAGCGGGTTACCCTGCGGTCCGCCGCGCGCTTTCTGTTGCATGAGCTGGAGAGAGTAAGCCCAGGTCGTTCGGTGGAAATCAGGGTGGTACCGGTTGCGGCGGTGCAGGCGGTCGCCGGGCCCAGGCACACCCGCGGGACCCCGCCGAACGTCGTGGAGACGGACCCGCTGACTTGGTTCAAGCTCGCGACCGGGCGGCTCGACTGGGACGAGGCGGTGCGAACCGGGGCAGTCAGGGCAAGCGGTGCGCGGTCTGATCTCTCGGCGTTTCTTCCGCTGACCTGACCAAATAGACTGGTGTAGTGGCTAAGCCAGACGGGCGCCTTTCGCACGATCTCGATCCCAATGACCGCCCGCCGAGGGATGCCTGTGGCGTCTTTGGCGTCTGGTCCCCCGGAGAAGACGTTGCCAAGCTCGCTTACTACGGCCTGCATGCGCTGCAGCACCGAGGGCAAGAGTCGGCCGGCATCGCGGTCAGCGATGGCAGGCGGATCGTCGTTCACAAGGAGATGGGGCTTGTCGCCCAGGTTTTCGACGAGCCTTCGCTTACCGCGCTGCGAGGTGACATTGCGGTCGCGCACTGTCGTTACTCGACGACGGGGGCCCCGGTGTGGGCGAACGCGCAGCCGACCTTCCGGTCGACACCGACGGTATCGATCGCGCTCGGACATAACGGAAATCTCACCAACACCCGCGAACTAGCGGCCGTGCTCCCGCCCGAGAGCGGATTCGCCGGGCTCCAGGCGACCTCGGACACCGACGTGCTGACCGAGTTGATCGCCGGCGGTGCGGCCGAAGACGGCGGGGTCGAGGAAGCCTCGGCCCGCATCCTGCCGCTGGTGCGCGGCGCCTACTCTCTCGTCTACATGGACGAGAACACCCTGTATGCGGCCCGCGATCCCCAGGGATTCCGGCCGCTGGTGATCGGAAAGCTTTCCGGTGGCTGGGTGGTGGCCAGCGAAACGGCCGCCCTGGACATCGTTGGCGCGTCCTTCGTGCGCGAGGTTGAGCCCGGCGAACTTATCTCCCTGGATGAGCGGGGTGTGCGGTCGCGGCGGTTCGCGGTCGCCGCGCCCAAGGTCTGCCTGTTCGAGTATGTGTACCTGGCCCGGCCGGACACCACGATCGGGGGCCGGGGCCTGCATGCCACCAGGGTGGAGATCGGGCGCAAGCTCGCGGGCGAGTGCCCGGCGACAGCTGACCTGGTCATTCCCGTGCCGGAGTCCGGGACTCCAGCCGCGATCGGCTATGCCGAGGCCAGCGGAATCCCGTACGGCCAGGGCCTGGTGAAGAACTCCTACGTCGGCCGGACCTTCATTCAGCCGAGTCAGACCATCAGGCAGCTCGGCATCAGGCTGAAACTCAACCCGCTGCGTGACGTGATCGCGGGCCGCAGGATCGTGGTCGTCGATGACTCCATCGTGCGCGGGAACACCCAGCAGGCGATCGTGGCGATGCTCCGCGAGGCGGGCGCGCTCGAGGTACACGTGCGGATCGCATCGCCGCCGGTCAAGTGGCCCTGCTTCTACGGCATCGACTTCGCGACCCGCGAAGAGCTGATCGCGGGCCATTCCCCGGTGGAAGAGATCCGTGCGGCCATCGGCGCGAATTCGCTCGGCTACGTGTCCCTGGACGGGCTTATCGCGGCAACGGAGCAGTCTCCTGGATCGCTATGCCGCGCGTGCTTTGACGGTCACTACCCGGTGCCCGTTCCGGAAAGCGAACAGGGCAAGGGTGTGCTGGAGCCCGTGTCGAGCTTACGGTACGCGCAATGACGACAGCGGCCGTGAGCTCTCGCGTTTCCCGCCGTGGTGTCCACGGCGGGAACTACACGTAGCTGCCTACGTCATGTGCTAGCGCGAACGCGACCAGTCGTCCTCGTCGTCGTCGTCCTCATCACCGGCGTCGTCGTCGAGAGCGTCCTCGTCGTCGTACTCGGCATACGGGTCGTCGTGGTCGGCGCTTTGCGCTTCCGTCCCGACGCCCAGCTCCTGCCGCAACCGGTTAAGGTCCGTGCCGCCGCCGTTGTACTTGAGCTGGCGAGCAACCTTAACCTGCTTGGCCTTAGCTCGGCCGCGCCCCATTGGCTCGACCCCCTCGAACGTCCGGAGCCATCCGGCCCCACGATGCCTCTGTCGCTGGCACAGCTGTGACACACACAGAACCGCCGTAGATCCCCCTCGGAGACCTCGGCGCTCGCCAGCTTCCGTACAGGTATAACCGTACCCGGTTTGCGGCCCTGATGACTACGCCGTTTGTGTCTCGCTGTGTGCTGTCGCATTGCGTTGCCTCGCCGGGGCTGCGGTGCGACGCACTCAAATCGACCCATATCAAGCCAGGATGGGGCCCACCTGCGGGGTTGACGGGCGGTGTCTGTCGCACCATCGTGGTTAAGAAAGAGAAGTGTGTGGTTATATCACGATTCAGTCATGGTAGATTACAGTCAGTGTCTAGGGGGCTACAGCAGCCCGGGCAACGTGCTCCGCCGAGGGGGCGTTGCTGAGCTGCACGGAAACACAACGCGCGGGGCAGTTTTTCCGAATCTGGCCCGATGCGACGATAAGTATCGCTAGAATCACTGACAGTGACATCGCCAGTGGGGCATCGGGGCGCATCCAGAGACAGAAACTATGCAGATAGTTGTCGACTAGTCACCGCTGGTGATGGCAAGATGGACCCTGTGGGCCATATGGGGATATCAACGCCTTCGGGCACCAAGGCCGTACAACAACAACACGAGGATCGCTACACCGATCCAGGAGGAGAGGCCGCACCAATGTCCGCACGTACTCCAGAGGCCGAGCCGCTACTGACCCCTGCCGAGGTCGCCACGATGTTCCGTGTCGATCCCAAGACGGTCACGCGGTGGGCGAAGGCCGGGAAGCTGACGTCGATCCGCACGCTGGGGGGGCACCGGCGCTACCGGGAGACCGAGGTCCGTGCACTGCTTGCGGGCATTCCGCAGCAGCGTTCTGAGTAACGTCCCGCCACGAGGGCATGGCGAGGAGGACGGCCTCGTGCCGTCGCTGTGCTTGTGGCGGAGCTCGTCCGGAGGGTTGGGGGGACGGTCCCAGCGGGCGAGGGCAGTTCGCGCGAGCGATCATGACGGGGTGTGGTCGTGATGCTGGCGCAGGCGGCACTCGCCGCGTTGGGACCAGTCCGGACCTAGAGGAGCCGGGCACCTATCGTCTCGTCTTAGGGGGATGGCACGATGCGTGATCCAGAGCTGGTTGCGCGTGCACAACGCGCGGCCGCGCGCCTGGAATCGGCCTGGGAGCGTTGGAGAGCGCTCCAGGGCCTAGGGGAGACGTCCGCCCAGCCGGTCGTCGGATACGTGGGTTACGCGCTCAAAGAACCATGGGGCCAGCCGCGAGCTGTTATCGGGTTCAGTGCGGAGGAAGCCGAGCGGCTCGCTGAATTCCTTGAGCACGGCAGCAGTGATCCTGGGGCCGCGGACCGGGGGCTTGAGTTCGCGCAGCGGCATGTTCCTCAGATCTTCTCGGCCACGCCGGACATCAATCCAGACGTTCTGGCCGTTACGAGCCAGTTATAGGCTTCCCAGCGTTGACACAGCTTCCTACCAGGAAGCGGTGTCAGACTAAGTAACACAAGAGCTGGTAAAACGGCCCTTGCATCAAAGACGTCTGGGCTCGGGACGGCCAGGCCCCGGCCCGAGCCCAGACTTCTCTTTGTCCGGGGCGCAAGGTCCCCCGGACAAGCCTGCACGGGACTCTTGGACTGAGGTCGCCGGTCTTCTGGGGTTTAACGACCGACCGGGGGCACCGTGGAAGTGCAGTACATGCACCGCGACGCCGCGATCGGGATCGTGCTGAGGCACTCGGGGCAATCACGCGTGGTAACTTCGACGTTCCGCTGGAACCGGGCCGAGATCTTGGCCATCGGCGCGACGATCAGGTAGTAGACGACCGCGGCGATGATCAAGAACGCGAGCAATGCGTTGATGAAGGCTCCGTACTTGAACGTGCTGCCGTGCACCTCGAACGTCAGAGTGCTGAAGTCGTGCTGGCCGCCTAGGGCCGCGATCAGCGGCGTGATCAGGTCAGCGACGAGTGCCGTCACGATGGCGGTGAAAGCGGTACCGATGACAACCGCGACCGCTAGGTCGATGACGTTGCCACGGGAGATGAAGTTTCTGAAACCCTTCACGTACATGACTCCCTGCGTGGTTGAACTGTATTGCTAATTTATTTCGAACCCCGGCGCGGCCTGCGCGCGTGCTCGCTGACGAAGATACCGAGGCGGGGGCGGCGACGTAACGGTTCTCGCTGTGGTTTGCTGTCCGTGATGGAGTCGTTAACCGTGT
Organism: uncultured Actinomycetota bacterium; assembly: GCA_963785645.1. Classification (GTDB taxonomy): domain Bacteria; phylum Actinomycetota; class Actinomycetes; order Streptosporangiales; family Streptosporangiaceae; genus Trebonia. The sequence goes on along the minus strand of CAWAWG010000004.1, from coordinate 323,277 downwards.
CCGGCAATGCTAAGCGTCGCGGTGCACTCGAATATTTGTATGAATATATGACGTCCATCTCGTAAGGACATACTGTGTCATAACGTCAAGCCGTCAGGGGGGATTCATCAGCACCGTTACGTATACCGAGGCCCGCCTGTACGCATGCCGGGACGGTCACGCCAGCAAGCACGGGACCGCGCCGCGGACGGTCGTCCCCGACGGACTTGACCTCGCGCCCGCTTGCACTGTCTGCCGTCAGCCGATGACCCCGGACGACAGGCCGCTCAAGGGAAACTGGCGGGTTGACGATTGCTGCACCCCCGCCGGACCGGGCGGCCAGTGGGCCGGACCGCCCCGCGACCCGGGCGCCTGCGGCCGCTGCTTCGGGACCAGGAAGGTTGTCATCTGCACCACGTGCCTGCTGCCCGGTTGCCTTGGCGATCACGGCGACACGTGTCTGGCCTGCGACGGCACCGGCCGCTGGGATTGTGAGTCCTGCGAGGGCGAGGGACACCGGTACAACGAGTTCAACGAGGACGAGGGGCTCTGCCCTGAGCCCCGGTGCGTAGCCGGCCGGGTCCCCTGCGAGACCTGCGGCGGCACCGGCCGCTAAGGAGACATTGCGCACGGCAGGGCGCTCTGGTAGACGTTGTAGTGCAAATTGCATAAGAATTTGCTGAGTGCCCTATCGGGGCACAGGCGCCACTCGACCTCGCTGGCAGGGTTTCGTGCACGGAGACATCGAAATGGACACCACGGCACCGTCTCAGGGAGGCACCCAGTGAGCACATCGCATGCCATTGCGCTGCCCGCTGGTGCGCTGGCGGCTCTTCGGCAGTACATGGGCCAGTCGGAGATTGACGCGATCCTGGTCGGCGACGGACCGCTGACAAGGTCTGAGCGGCAGGAACTCGGGATGGCGCTGAAGTGGTGGCAGGAACAGCACATGACGGCACTCGAGCGGGTCAGAGCGATCACGGCCCGCCTGACGGACACCCCGCCCGGCTCCTGACCCGCGGCTCGCGCCGCTGTCTCTTCCCGGCTGCGCGTTCGATGACGCGGTCTCTGGCCAGGTCAAACTGGGTGGGGCGCCAGGGGGTCGAACCCTGAACCAACGGATTAAAAGTCCGCTGCTCTGCCATTGAGCTAGCACCCCGGGGTGTTACCGCGTCCGCCGCGCCGATCGGCAAACACCGGACTGCGTTGACACTCCGAACGAAGAGTACCGAACACAGCGGCGTGCGCATATACGAGCCGGCGACTCGCTAGGGCGAGCGAGGCCGCGACGGCCGACTATCAGGGTACCGGTGGGGAGATTCCTGATGACAAGGCATATCGCGTTTGGGCATGATCGAGGGTATGAGTCAGAACAACGGCAACGGGGGCAAACGGCTGTTGCGACTCCGGAAGGGCCGGATGGTCGCCGGGGTGTGCGCCGGGATTGCCGAGTATTTTGGGGTCGACGTCAACCTCGTCCGTCTGGGGTTCGGGGTTTTCACTGTCTTCTACGGGCTGGGCGCCTTGGTCTACGCGGTCGCCTGGACCATCCTTCCGGAAGAGGGCGAGGGGAACTCGATCCTTGGGTCCTTCCTCAACCGGTTCTAGTCCTTGGCGTCGCAAGTACAACTGACTGTCGGAACGCGGTATCGTCTTTCCTTGAGGCGCTGACCACGGTCCCGGCCATGCCGGGACCGTGCGATGCGTACGAGCCGGAACGCTTTGCCGTTGGGCTACCGGTACCCTATGTTGTGTCGGTTCGACGCGGACTGGCACAGCTATGGCGGTATCTCCCGTCAGAGCCCCTATCGTCTAGTGGCCTAGGACACCGCCCTTTCAAGGCGGCGGCACGGGTTCGAATCCCGTTGGGGGCACGATCCTCTGGCGACCCCTGTGCGCGGAAAGCGCGCACCGGGGTCGGCTCGTTATATCCCCCGGGGGGCGACCCCCGGACCCCCGATGTGAGGCGCAGAGCGCCTCACGGAGATCGTGGGGTCTGTGTCCTCTGACGAGGACCTGGCATACGCCAACTGGCGGCTGGACAACCCTCCGGTAGTGGATGTGGCGGTCTCGCGGCGGATGGGGCTGTTCGTGGTCGGGCGGCTCGCGGCGCGGCACGGTATCCGGATACGGCGGCAGAGGCGACGTCGCCGGTGACCCTCGCACCGCGCCGGTCGGTGGCGCGGGCCCAGGCCTCCGGGATGCCGCAGGTTCCGGCGGGGAGGGATACCCTAGCGGCCTCGGGTCCCCAACAAATTGCGCCGGTTCTACCCGTGCTGGCTCAAACCGCGCCCGCGCCGATCCCGCCAGCCCCAGCTGCGCGCACGTCGAACGCGTTGCCCACGACAGAGTCCGCAACCCGATCCGGCGATGCAGGAACGGAGGCACGGTTGCCAATATTCGACTCCGTCGAATCCGACTGGTTCCGCCGCGGCGGACCGCCGATCAGCCGGGTCACCGGTCCCGATGAAGGCCGCGACCGGATCGTGGTCGTCGCCCGCGGACGACGGCTTCCGCGCGGCGCAGGCGGCCGCCTCGCCCACGACCGGGGACGTGACCGGGGCCGGGCTGCCGAAGCGGGTACCGAGCGCGAACCTGGTCCCGGGCAAGGTCGGTCGCGATGACGCATCGCCGGCAGGCAGGCAGCGGCCGGCGCCCGCCCCGGTGAGCCGAACGGCCGACGAGATCCGGCGAGCGGCGGACGGAGCGCGTAACCGCATGTCCGGCTTGCAGCGCGGCGCCCGCGAGGGCCGTGCCGCCGCTCCCAAGAGCTTCGAGTCCGATGAGAACTGAAATGAGATGCGCGATGACGAGCGCCGATGAAAGGGAACAAGCGTGAACAGCCCTGCGCGACCTGGACAAGACCTTAACTGGCTGGTCACGAACTTCGTGGACCGGGTTCCTGATGTAGCCCACGCGGTCATTGTCTCTTCCGACGGGCTTCCGCTGGCCGTCAGCTCCGGCTTTCCGCAGGACCGGGCCGACCAGCTCGCGGCCGTGACATCGGGACTCGCGAGCCTGACCCAGGGCGCGTCCCGGGTATTCGAGGGCGGCGCGGTCGCCCAGACGGCGGTGGAAATGGAGGCCGGCGTGCTGGTGGTCATGGCGATCAGCAGCGGCGCGAGCCTGGCGGTGCTCTCGGCTGCCGCCGCTGATCTCGGCCTGGTCGCCTACGAGATGGCCCTGCTGGTCGAACGCGCGGGCAAGATGATAACTCCCGCGTTGCGCCGCATGAACCACGTCGTCGTGCTCGGGAACAGGATATGAGCGAGCTTGCGAGCGAATCGGTAAGCACAGTGCGTCCGCGAATGCGGACTCCGAGCGCCAGCGAGGTGTCCTCATGAGCGGATTCGCCCGGCCGCCGGCCAGGGCGGTACCCGGCCCTCCCGGTTCAGGCCAGATCACATCGGTGAAGATCGTCGTGGCCGGCGGGTTCGGCGTGGGCAAGACGACATTCGTCGGCTCGGTTTCGGAGATCACGCCCGCTGACCACCGAAGCGGCTCTCACCGAGGCGAGCACGGAGGTCGACGACCTTTCGCTGCTGGCAGGCAAGACGACCACGACGGTAGCCATGGACTTCGGGCGGATTACGCTAGACTCCGACCTGGTGCTCTACCTGTTCGGCGACGCCGGGACAACAGCGTTTCTGGTTCATGTGGGACGACCTCGTCACCGGCGCTATCGGCGCGGTGGTGCTCGTCGACACCCGCCGGCTCGCGGATTCCTTCCCCGCCGTCGACTACTTCGAATCGTCTGGCATCCCGTTCGTCGTCGCGATCAACGGCTTCGGCGGCCGTTACCCGCATCGAGCCGGATGACGTGGCCGAGGCGCTCACGGTCGCGCCGCACGTGCCGTTCATCTACTGCGACGCGCGCGACCGGGAGTCAACCAAGGCCGCACTGGTGACGCTCGTCGAGCATGCGATGTCCCTCCAGCGCGGACGCTGGTGACCCGGGTGCCGGAGGTGCCGAAGGCGCCAAGCGGGTGCTCATCATCGCTTCCGGCGGGCTGAGCCATTTCGTTCTGGACGAGGAACTCGACCGGATGCTGATCAGGGGCCTGGAGGACGACGACCGCGCCGTGCTTGGGAGCCTGCTCCGGCTCGACTCGCCGACGGGGGAGATCCGCAACTGGGTCGCCGCGGCCGGGGCGTGCCGCGGTATGCGGTTCGAGCTGTTCGACTACGCGCCCACGCCGCGCAGCGCGGCCGGGACCGCCAACGCGCCAGCGCGGGTGCTCTTGAAATGGTTTTCATTTTCAGGAAGGATGGGCGTGGAGAGTAACCGTACCGTGACTGAGAAGGGACCTCACGATGTCGCTAGCAGTACCCGCGGACCTGCTCGGCCAGGCCCAGCGCGGCGAGGTGGACGACGCCGCCTTCCTGGACTGCGTCCGCACCTCGCTGCCGTACGCCTGGAACCTGATCACCGGCCTCGTCGCCGGCCTGGAGGCCGACGGCGGCGAGTTCGCCGATAACCAGACCGCCCCGCCCGACGAGGCGGCCCGCGGCCAGCTGCTGCGGCTGATGGCCAGCGACGCGATGCGCGCTGCCATCGAGCGCCGCTACAGCGTCCGGCTGGCCTTCCAGAACTGCCACCGTGCCGCCGTCTTCCGCCCGGCCGCGACGGAGGCTCTCGCGGAGTTCACCTCCGCGCGTTCCCAGCTACTCAACCAGAGCCCCGAGTTCGTCAACTGCTAGCACAGTCAAGAGCGTTAGCCCGAACGGATGGTGGTTGCACGAACCGCGCCCACCATCCGTTCCGGCCGTGGCTGGCGGGTAACGGGAACCACGCTCCCGTTCGGTCAACTGAATAGCAGGGAGCGCGGACGCCGGCCGGGGCGCCGGACCCTCGCCCGGCGGACGACGGTCCGGCGCCCGCATCACAGCTTTTCGGTCGAGACCTTGCTCGTGACGGCCTTGGCCAGGTCGTTGACCTCGGCTTCCATCCAGGTCTGGTAGGTGTAGCCGGGGGTGGGCATGGTCTCGTAGACGCCGACGACGGGGATGCCGTTCTCGGTCGCCAGCTTGATGAAGGACTCGGTCAGCGAGTCGGTGACCTGCTGGTTGTACAGGAACACCTTGACCTTGTGCTGGGTGAACAGGGAGTTCTCGATTGCCACGTCCTGCGGTGAGGGGTCGACGCCGTTCATGATGTCGGCCTGGAACGCCCACGGCGTCAGGTTGTCGGTGCCGGCCGCCTGCAGCATGTAGTCGGCCACCGGCTCCGTCGTCGCCACCGGGGTGCCCGGGTACTTGGCCTTGAACGCCGCGATGGCGTTGTTCCACGCGGCCAGGCTGGCGATGAATGCGGCCGCGTTGGCCTTGTAGTACGCGGCGTGGGCGGGGTCGGTCTGCCCCAGGTCGGCGGCGATCGCGTTGGCCACGGCCGGCATCGTGGACGGCTTGTACCAAAGATGCGGGTTAGCGGTGCTGTCGGGCAGGCCGAGCAACTGCTGGACGTTGATCACCTTGCGGCCGCTGCTGGAGTCGGCATTCTCGATCGTGGTGGCCCAGTCGTCGTAGCCGACGCCGTTCTGCACGATGAGCTTGGCGGCCGTGATCTCCTGGGCTACCGCCGGGCTCGCCTCGAAGGTATGCGGGTCGGTGTTCGGGTTGCTCATGATCGACGAGGCCTGCACGTACTTGCCGCCGACCTGCGCGATGACATCGGCGTACTCGTTCTCCGCCCCGATGGCCGTGATCTTGGTGGCCGACGCGGCGGCGGCATTCGAACCGCCGCCAGCCGCGGCCGATGTGGACGACGAGCAGGCGCTCGCCAGCAGCGCCGCCGCCGCGAGCGGCAGGGCGGCAGCGAGAAAGCCGGTGGGGGTTCGCATGACCTTGTTACTCCAGGCGGAAGAGCCGCGGTACGGCGCCAGTTGAAAATGAATACCGTTATGGTAATCATTTCCATTAAGGCGATGCAAGCGGGTTGGGCTGGCTGGCGCAGGCGCTCGGGATGAAGATCCGTCGGCGGTCGACCAGTGGACGAGATCCGGCGGTGGGACTCAACTTCAGGCGTCTCGGTGGTATGCTCTGTCGGGTGCCTGCGGTTCCATCTGTATGAGGATCTGTTGGCGCGAATCTTCCTTCTGGAAGGGCATTCGACGGACGCGGCAACCACTGGTGCGTCGGTGATATGCTCTTGCGAGCGAGGAAGAGAAGCCTCGAAAGCATGGTCCTGTAGAGCAGTTGGAGTGCTCGCCACCCTGTCAAGGTGGAGGTCGCGGGTTCAAATCCCGTCAGGACCGCAGCGGTTGGAGCCCAGCGCTGCATCGCGCCAAGGTCAGGTAGCTCAGTCGGTACGAGCGTCCGCCTGAAAAGCGGAAGGTCGACAGTTCGATCCTGTCCCTGACCACAGACCTCCTCTGACCAGCGGAAACGCCTCCTAGCGGAACCCGGTGCGCCGTCCGCTCGAAGTGCACAGCGCTCATCGAGCTTCCGCTGTTCTGCTCCAAGTGATGCCTGTTGACGGGACTGGAGCCCTGCCGAGGAGCACCGGCTGGGACTTCGTAGACCTAGTCATGTCCGGATCCCTCCTCTGAACGCCGCCCGAAACGACTCCCGGTCGTGCTTTTCGATACGGGGGCTGTCGGTGAGGATGACGGCTACCCCGCTGCCGCGACGCCGGGCTCGGGGGATAGTCCTGGACCCAGATGCGAGGAAGCTCGCCGTTGGGGAATACATGATGACCGTGGGGGCGACACAGACATCGAGATTGGAAGGCCCGCCAGCGACCAGCGGTCCTGCCTGGCACACGCTCAGCGCCGAGCAGGCCCTGCATTCGGCGGGCGCGGACGCGCAGCACGGTCTTACCTCGGATGAAGCGGCCGCACGCGCCGAGCGAGTTGGCCCGAACAAACTGGCCGCCGGACAGGTCGAGCGCCGCTGGCACGCGTTCGCTCGCCAGTATCGGGATCCGATGCAGATCACGCTGTTCGCGGCCGGCATCGGCAGCCTCTACCCGCTCAAGCAGTACGGCACGGGAGTCCTGCTGATCCTCCTGACGCTTTTCAACGCCGTCACGGGCATGCGGCAGGAAGGCAAGGCCGTCGCTGCCGTCGCTGCCCTCCAGAAGATGACGATCATCAAGGCCAGGGTCAGGCGTGACGGCCAGTTGACGGAGATCTCCGCCGAGCAGGTGGTCCCGGGCGACATCGTGTCGATTGAGGCGGGCGATGTCGTCCCGGCCGACGGCCGGCTACTCAAGGCCGCGACGCTGGAACTCAACGAGTCCACGCTCACCGGGGAAAGCCTGCCCGCCGCCAAGGACACTGCTCCCGTCGAGGACGCCGATACGCCGCTCGGCGACCGCGGCGACATGGTGTACATGAACACCGACGTCACACGAGGGACGGGGGAGTTCGTGGTCACCGCGACCGGGATGGAGACCGAGGTCGGCCACATCTCCGGGATGTTGCAGCAAGAGTCCCTCACGCAAACCCCGCTCACCCGCCAGCTGAACCGGCTCTCGAAACAGATCCTGGTGATCGCGGGCCTGGCCCTCATCGCGTCGATAGCGCTGAACCTGGCGCGCGGCGGTGAGTTCATCTCGGTGTTCAACGCCGCGGTCGCCTTCGTAATCGCCGCCATCCCCGTGGGGCTGCCGACGGTAGTCACGACGATCCTCGCGACCGGCACGGAAAAGCTCGCCAGGGCGGGCGCGATCATGAAACGGCTGCCGTCGACCGAGACGCTCGGCTCGACGTCGGCGATCAACTCCGACAAGACCGGCACGCTCACGCTGAATCAGATGACGGCGGTCCAGATGGTGGCCGCGGGCCGCCGGTACGTCATCGAAGGGAAGGGCTACTCGACCGCCGGCCGTATCAACCGGGTCGCCGGGGAGGCCGACCTCGGGCTCGATGAGTTCCTGATGCCGATGGTCCTGGCCTCGGACGCGGTGGTCAGCGACGAGGAACTGATCGGAGACCCCACCGAGGGCGCGCTTGTCGTGCTGGCCGCCAAGGGCGGCATCGACGCTGTCGCCACCAGGGAACGGTATCCGCGGATCGCCGAACTGCCGTTCGACGCTTCCTACAAGCTGATGGCCACCTTCCACCGGATGAAGGACGCGTCGGGGCGGGAGGTGGTCAGATGTTTCGTCAAGGGCGCGCCGAGCATACTGCTGTCCCGCGCCGCGACCGCTGTCGGTGCCGAAGCCGGGCCGGAGCAGGCCGACGGCGAATTCAGGGAACGGTACGAGGCCGAGGTCGGGCGGCTAGGCGAGCAGGGCCTGCGGGTGATCGCCGCTGCGCGCAAGGACTTCGACCCGGCCGCCTTTGATCCAGGCGCCGACCTGCTGCCGCTGGTGACCGGGCTTGAGCTGCTCGCCGTTGTCGGCATCGTCGACCCGCCGCGTCCCACGGCCAAGGCGTCGATCGAGACGGCGAAGAAGGCCGGCATCCGGGTCAGGATGATAACCGGTGATTCCGCCGTCACCGCGGCGACGGTCGCGACCCGGCTCGGCATCGACGGCAGGGCGATCACCGGAGCCGAGTTCGGGGCGATGACCGATCAGGAGGCGCTGGCCAGGATCGACGACATCGGCGTGATCGCGCGCGTCAACCCCGAGCACAAGGTGCGGCTGGTCGAAATCCTCAAGAAGCGGGGCCAGATCGTCGCGATGACCGGGGATGGCGTCAACGACGCGCCGGCCGTCGGAAAGGCCGACATCGGTATCTCCATGGGCAGCGGCACCGAGGTGACCCAGGAAGCCGCGGTGATGATCCTGACCGACAACAAGTTCTCCACGATCATCAAGGCCGTCGAACTGGGACGAGGCCTGTACGACAACCTCACCAGGTACATCAGATTCCAGGTCGCCGGCCTGATCGGCTACATCACCACGTTTCTCGGCGCCAGCATCCTCAACATCGCCCGGGGCATCCCACTGCTGCCGCTGCAGACGCTTTGGGTGAGTTTCACCATGCTCACTATCCAGTCCGTCGGGCTCGGATACAGCAGGCCGGCCCCCGGGCTGATGACGCACCCGCCCCGGCCGCCGAATCAGCCGATCCTGACCCGGGCGCTCATCGTCTGGCTGTCCTTCGTGGGCCTGCTGATGACGATCGGCACCCTGAGCGTGGTCCACTGGGCGCAGGCGGCCCACGGGCTCGCGATCGGGCGGACCATGGGTATGGTCACGTTCGCGCTGTTCCTGCTGTTCTTCTCCATCGAAACGGAATACCGGGAAAAGACTGCGTTCTCGCCCCAGACCTTCGCCGGCAGCATGTTCGCCCTCACCACTGGCGGGTCCTTCATCCTGCTGATCCTGTCGACCGTCCTCGACATATTCCACCGGGTGCTGAAGACCACCACTCTCGACATCGAGCAATGGCTGATCTGCGCCGCGGTAGCCTTGTCCGTCGTCGTGGCCGCCGAGATCCGCAAGGCTGTGGTGACCCGGGGCCTAGGCCAGCGCGGGCGGTTCGCAGCCGTCCGGGCTCACGGCAGTGACTGAGGGCTGCCGGGCACGACAAAGATTCCCTGGCTGAGACATTTCTCGTTACCTCGGGCGTCGATCAAACTTCGCGGTGCCGCACGAACACAGCCCTCGCTGAGGTCCCGCCGTACTCGCACACCGTATATCCGCGCGTGCGGATATATATCAAGCATCGCTGCTAAGTGTGGTATCAGGTCGCGGATATCATCGCGGATAAAATGACTGGGGGATCATGCAGCCTCGACAAAGCCCAGGCGAGAGCCTGCAAGAACGTGTTGCCCGTTGCATCAGCGAGGTCGAGTCATTCGAGGTCGAGTTCAAGGGAGAGAGCCATGCTCCACTGAAGGACCGTGACCTAGTCGAGGCGGTAGTCTGCCTGGCGAACGGCGCCGGAGGGTTGCTGCTTGTTGGGGTCGAGGACGACGGGACCGTCACCGGTGCGCGGCCGAGGCATGAGGCCGCGCGCACGCGTACCTGGCCGATCGCGTACAACCACTCGCGCTGGCAGCCAAGGCGGAGCTGCGACTGACGCTAGTCGGGGTGAAGGATGCCCCGCCTCCCACCGACCTGCTTGAGTAAAGGTTGCCAGGCATGCGCCAAGCGAGACTTAGAATCCTGGCCATGCGGTGTTACGAGCCGCGCATACGACCCGGTCGCTCAGCGCCTTGTCTCGTATCTGGTCAGCACGATGCCGCCAGGGAACGTGCGCGTTTCCACCAGGCTCAAGCTGACCCAGCTGTCCAGCGCCGTGAAGAACGGCATGCCGGCGCCCGTCAGGACCGGGTAGGTGGCCAGTGCGTACTCGTCGATCAGCCCGGCCCGCATGGCAGCCCCGGCGAGCGTCGCGCCGCCGATGCCCATCGGGGCGCCGTCCTCGGTCTTGAGCCGGGTGATCTCGCCGACCGCGTCGCCGGCGACCAGGCGGGTGTTCCAGTCGGCCTTGTCGATCGTCGAGGAGAACACCACCTTCGGCGTGTCCCGCCAGTTCTGCGCAAACGCTATCTCCGCCGGGGTGGCGCCGGGCTGCTGGTCGCCGGTCGGCCAGTAGGAGCTCATCGTCTCCCACAGCTTGCGCCCGTACAGCGACAGGCCGCTCGCCCGCTCCTGGTCAAGCCACCACTGGAACAGCTCGTCGCTCGGCGGCCCGCTCCAGCCGATGTCGTCGCCGGGTGCGGCGATGTAGCCGTCCAGGGTCAGGTTCATGCCGTAGATCAGTTTTCGCACGACGCCAGCCTCCCGTGAGTCGGTCTCCGGTGTACAGACCGGCGCGGAGCGAGAAAGTCACCGGTCTGACAATCTTGGGCGCACTAGTCGGGCGTGCTTAGGTGCGCTGCCGGGCTCGGGATCTGCAGCTTGGGGTGGATCAGTGGGCCCGCTCCCGCGACGAGCATTGCCACCCCGGCGCCCACCACGTAGTGGGCGCCGGCGATGTGGCCTGTGAGCAGCGCGACTGCGAGCAGGGCCAGGCCGTCGAGCGTGAGCTTGGCGGCGACGAGGCGGGCGAGCGAGATCTGCGGGCCGGGTGCGGAACCGCGGCCGCGCTTTCGCAGGACCCGTATCGTGTGCACAGCTGGTATCACCAGGAGCGTGAGCGCCAGCAAGCGCGCGGCTTGCTCCCAGAGCGGCACGTTGCCCCTGACCGCAATCAGGGTGCCGATGAACAGGCCGGTCAGCGCATAGTGACCTCGAACGCCGAGAGTCAGGCGTCGGCGACGCGGATCGCGTTGTGCGGCTTCGGCGCTCACGACATCTCCGCGCGAGTGCCGGTGAACGAGGCGGCGGGCTGCGATCGCGCCGCGGCATCGAGCTGTTCGAGCCATTCGGTGACTACCTGCACGTAGGTGCTCGGGGAATGTCCGTGCATCGAGTGCGGCATGTCCGGGAATTCGCGGTAGGTGAAGCTGTTACCGGTGCCTTCGACGAGGCGGCGGACGTGTTGAACCTGCTGGTCGGAGATCGCGCCGAACAGGTTGCCGGTGTCCGGGTCGAGGTGGTGGAAGTGGTGGGTGAACAGCACCGGCACCTTCACCTGGCGCAGCATGGCCTCGTGGTCGCAGGTGAGCGCGACCCGGCCGGTATAGAACGCGTCGCCCCACTCCGGGTCGTACTCGCGCAGATCCAGCGGGCCCGAACGTGGCAGTTGCCCGCCACGTTCGGCGGCCGCGGACGCCATTGCGGAGACGATCCAGCTGGGCATGGTCTCGGCCACCGCGGCCCGCAGGCCGTCCTCGTCACCGATGGACCACTGCGCGCCGAGGTGCTTGTGCCAGAGCCGGAACATCACCCCGGCCACCCCCTGCCGGATAGAGGTGCCCACGGCCGGGTTCGCCTCGGAAGCGAACAGAGGCGCATCCTCGTATACCGCGGCGCGGATCTGCCCAGGCTTGGCGAACGCGGACAGCCATGCCGCGAGCACCCCGCCTGAGGACAGACCGCTGACAACCACCGGGCGTCCGATGACGCAGTCGATGAATCGCACGAGGTCGTTGCCGAACAGGTCCAGACTGTAGCGGCCAGGCGTCCAGCTGGAACGGCCCTGTCCGCGCAGGTCCACAGCGTAGACCTGGTAGTGCTCGGCGAGTAGCCGCATCGCGTCCTCGTAACCCCACCACGACTCGGTCTGGCCGGGGATCAGCAGGACCGCGGGGTTCGCCGGATCTCCGGCCATCGCGTAGTTCATCCGGATCTCGCCGAGGTCGACGATCTGTTCGGGGAAGAGGTGCGGGGTGAAGATCTCCGCATGGTCTTCGTATTCGATGTAGTTCACGATCGTGCTCCGTTCGGCAGAGTGCTTAGAAGCTGTCGAGGTCGTCGGCGAAGGTGACAGGGCCGGTGAACAGCGAGCCGATGACCGCCCGGGCCTTGATCATGTTGGCGTCGGTCAGCGGGTTGTGCGTGACCACCACGGCTCCGACCCCCGAGCGCTGCGCGAGCAGCCCGACCTGGTCGGCTTCCAGGTGTTCGCGGGCGAAATGGTGGCGGATAGACGGCTCGAACGCGGCCGGCACGTTCCGCACGGCCTTCAGCTGCGCCAGAACCTGGTCGACGTCGGTGATCTCGCTCACCAGCAGGTCGGCGCCGCAGGCCAGGTGCTCGACGTTTTCGCTGGGCCCGGTGTCGCCTGTGTAGACGAGCGAGCGGTCCGGCATGTCGAAGCGAAACGAGAGCGACTGGAAGCGCTCGGCTTCCTGGCTGCCCGGCGGAAGACTGTAATGGCTGTTGGACGCGGCGGTCACGGTGACCGGCCCAACCGAGAATTTCGAGCCGTCGGCGATCTCGGTGACCGCCACGGCGGCCCGCGACGGTGGCAGGCCTCTGTCCTTGCCCACCGACAGGCCGGTGAGATGGCCGATCCCGACCTGGATCGCTTCGACTGCTTGGCGAATTCCGGGCGGGCCGTAGATCGACAGGTCGCCCGGAACGATCGCCTGGCGGCGCCGGGCCAAGAGCCCGTAGAGGCCCGCGGTGTGATCCGCGTGCAGGTGACTGATGATCACCGTGGTGGCAGCGTCGAACGGTACTCCGGCCTTGCGGAGCTGGTCGGTCGCACCATCGCCGCAGTCGACCAGAATTGCCTGATCCTCGCCGCGCAGCAGATTGGCCGGCTGGTGGCGTTCCGCGCTGGGGATGGGCCCGCTCATCGTGCCGAGCGTGGTCCACAGCAGGTCGTGATCACGCTCACCGGCGATGGGCAGGACAAGGTCGCTCATGGTCAACCTCTCGTGGCTTGGGTCAGGTCAGATGTAGTAGAAGTGCATGACTGATGAAATCATCACTTTCGAAGAGAGTCAACAGAAACTGATGATTTCGTCGCAGGCGATAGAATCGTCATATTTGGATGGTCTACACTCGCGGTATGCCTACCAGCGACGCCGCCCCTGGATCCCGAGTCGAGCGACGCAAGGCGCAGACCCGGCAGAAGCTGCTCGACGCCGCGCGGGCGATGCTGGCGGACGGCACCGCCCAGCGCGCGAGCGTTCAGGACATCACCGAGGCCGCCGACGTCGGTCTCGGCTCCTACTACAACCACTTCACCAGCAAGGACGAGCTGTTCGTCGCTGCGGTCGCCGACGTGCTCGAAGAAAGCGGCACCCTGCTGGAACGGTTCAGCGGCGAGCTCGACGACCCGGCCGCCGCCTTCGCCCAGTCGGTGCGCCTGGCCATCCGGGTCGCCCGCAACCGCCCTCAGCTCGCCCAGATCCTGGTGCGGCACGGGCTGACGTATCTCGGCAGCGACTACACCTTCGCGCCGCGCCTGCTGTCGGACATCAACGCCGCCATCGCCGCGGACCGGTTCAAGGTGGACAATCCCCGGCTGGCGGTCGCCGCGACCGTTGGTTCGGTGCTCGGCGCCATACGCATGATGGTCATCGACCCCGAATTCGCCGCCCAACCCGTCGACGAGCAGCTTGCCGAGCAACTGCTGCGCATGTTCGGTGTGCCCCTCGACGAGGCGCGCGCACTTGCGACCGCCCCCCTGCCCGAGCGCGAGCGCATCGAGTGGCCTCGGTAACAGGCTCGACCCCGCCCCGGACCACATAACCTCTCAGCCGATGGCGGCCACCCCAGCCGCATCGAGGAGTGCCTATGCGTGGCCCTGATCGCGGGGGGCCAGCGTCCCAAACGTGCTGCGCAGCCACGTCAACCTTGAGCCTGCTGCCCCCAAACGCAGCGGCCTTTGTCGCTGCTCTCGGATCACGCTTCCAGCCTAAACGCAACCTCCTCACTCGTAGGGCTCTCTGTAGTTATACTTTTGCGAGAGAAATGCAATGTCGGTGGAGGCTGGGTAGGGATGGCTTACAGTTTCTTGGGCCCTGATCCCGTTGAGGCGCAGGTTCAGGCTGTGATCGCGCGTCTCGCGGCGGGAGAGCCGCCCAGCCAGGTCGAGCGGCGTCAGGTTGACGTGAAGGAAGAGCCGGGCAGACGCGGGCCCGGCGGGCGGGTTGCCGGCGGTAGTGATCGCAATGACCCGGCGGCACGGTACCTAGCGGGTGAGATGGCCTGCATGGCTAATTCCCCGGGTGGGGGCGCTGTCATCCTCGGGGTGGCGGACGACGGCACCCTGATCGGCACCAGCCTGGACGGCGAGTGGCTTCGGCACCGCATCTGGCAGCTGACCGACGGGAAGCTCACCATCGCGGTGCGCGAGGGTGACCTCAACGGGACTCGCATTCTCGTGCTGACAACCCATGAGGCGATCGAGCCGGTCCGGTTCGAGGGAAAGCTCAAGTGGCGTCTTAACGACAACTGCGTCGAGGTGGATCCGACAAGCTGGCATTCCGGCAAGTTCACCCGGACCGGTATCGACTGGTCCGCGCAGCCTTCAGGGCACAATCTGGAGGAGGCGAGCCCGGTCGCGGCGGCGATCGCCCGCCGCTACCTCCAGGCCGCCGGCGACGAGTCCGCTCTCGATCTTGCCGCTGCCAGCGATCCGGACCTGCTGCGACGGCTCGGCGTGGCCACCGGGGACGGACGGCTCACCAATGCCGGGTCGCTCCTGTTCGTCGGGACCCCCGAGGCGGGCATCGACTACATCCGCCGGGATTTCCCGGGCGGCGACAGCACGAATCGCGTCAGAAGCCGACGGCCGCTGATCGAGCAGGTATGGGAGGTCGACCAGGCGAGCCAGGCATCGAACCGCCTCGTTCACGTCCCCGAAGGGTTCGCCCACGGGCAGTTGCGCGCTATCCCCGGCCGGGCCGTCCGCGAGGTCATCGTCAACGGTGTCATCCACCGTGACTGGCTTTCCCCTCAGCCCACCACAGTCGAGCACACCGGGGACATGCTGACCGTGACGTCGCCGGGCGGTTTCCTCGGCGGCATCACTCCGGCCAACATCATCACCCATCCGGCTGTCCCCCGATACCGCAGCCTGGCCGAGGCGATGGCCACCCTGCGGCTCGGCGAACGGGAGGGCATTGGCGTGGACCGGATAGTTCGCGACATGCTTGCCGTCGGCCGTCCCGAACCCGAGATCTCGGAGATCGCCGGCCCTTACGTCCGGGTCAGCCTGGTGGGCGGTGACCCCGACGCAGAGACCGTCGAGTTCCTGGCGACCCTCGAACCGGCTGCCACCGCATCCGACATCGACGCCTTGCTGATCATCGACCACCTCACCAGGAGGGGCTGGATCGACACCGCAACAGCAATGCCCGTCCTGCAGCGCCCCGAGGCCGAGGCACGGGCCGCGGTCATGAGGCTGGCATCGGCCAAGAGCGGCCGGGATGCCGTCCTGCTGCCGGTCAAAGGTGTCCCCCTGGCCGGCCAGATGCCTACCGGCTGTCCGGCACCGCTCGCCGGCGACTTGCCCACCGTACGGCCCACCTGACCACGCCCGAAGGACGCAAAGCCCAGCTGGCCGACTGGGCAGACAACCGAGGGCGCATCTCCAGCACCGAAGCCGCCGACCTCACCGGACTGAGCGTCCCCTACGCCGGCAAAGTCCTCACCGGCCTGGAAGAGGAAGGCATCCTCGAACCCGGCCGGGAAGGCAAAACCGGCCGCGGCTTCTACTACATCCCCTCCACCCGCCCATAAGTCTCGCTGGTAGACGGGGCGTTTCGAGCCCCTCGGTAAGCCTCACTCTTTCCGACGATCATCGCGGCAGAGCTGCCATGCTCCGGGTAGCGATCGCGGAGGACTCTGTCCTGCTGCGCGAGGGGCTGACCCGCCTGCTGGCGGAGGCCGGCCATCAGGTTGTCGCCGCCGCGACCGATGCCGAGGGGCTGATGCGCGCCGTGGAGAGGTACGGCCCCGACGTGTGCGTCATCGACGTCAGGATGCCGCCGACGTTCACCGACGAGGGGCTGCGCGCGGCGCTCGTGATCCGTCACCGGTGGCCGGACACGGGCGTGCTCGTCTTGTCGCAATGGGTGGAAGAACGGTATGCGACCGAGCTGATCTCCGGAAGTCCGCGCGGCGTCGGGTACCTCCTCAAAGACAGGGTGGCCGACGTGTCGGAGTTCCTCGACGCGCTCCGCCGGGTGGCCGACGGCGGCAGCGCGCTGGACGCCGAGGTCGTGGCCCAACTGCTCGCCCGCAGCCGCCACCCCCTCATCGTGCTGACCAGCCGCGAGCGCGAAGTGCTCGCGCTGATGGCAGAAGGACGGTCCAACTCCGATATCGCCGAGACGCTGATCGTCAGCGGTGCGGCCGTCGGAAAGCACATCAACAGCATCTTCAGCAAGCTCGGACTCGCGTCGGGCGAGCACGGACACCGCCGCGTGCTCGCGGTTCTCCATTACCTGAATGGGGTCACCTCATGATCAGTTTCCTGCCGGCCGCCGCCCAGCCCGCTGCTCGCGAGCTGCTTATGACACCAGCGCGCCGGATCATCCTGCTGCTGGGCGTCCCGCTCTCGCTCACCCTGCTCGCCTGGACCTGTTTCGCGATCATCAGCAAGGCATCCCAGGGCAGTTACACGGTGAGCTACTCCCCGGTGCGCGTCAGCGGCGGGCTCGCCATGAACGTGTACGGCGGTGACGTGACTCTGCAGGGCGGCGTCGAGCCGAGCGCGGCGCAGTTCACCGGCGCGGGCACCGTCTGGTACGGCCTGACCTACTCAGGCCAGCGGCCCACTCTCGCGACGGCGCAGACCGCGGCCGGGACCAGGATCAACTTCGCCTGCCCCGGTTTCAACTGCGCGCTCAGCTCCACCGTCGACGTTCCGCCGCAGGTGCCGGTGACGGTGACGAGCAACGGCGGCAACGTGACGGCGACCGGTATATCGGATGCGACCCTGCAGACCGGCGGCGGAGACCTGACCGTTGACGGGCTGACCGGCGAAGTCAGCCTCAACACCGACGGCCAGAATGGTCCCTTCGGCGGCGGGAGCGTCGCCGGCACGCTGGCGGCGCAGAACATCACCGTGGACAGCGGCGGCGGCAGCGTCGACCTCCAGCTCAGCACGCCGCCGTCGAACCTGAACGTCACAACCGAGGGCGGCAACGTGACGCTGCAACTGCCCGGCGGCTACAGCTACCACGTCGACAACATCCCCGAGACGGTGACCCAGATCGACCAAAACGGCAGCGCACAGCCGTCCGCGATCACGGTGACCACCAGTTCCTCGTCCCAGTACCGGATCACCGTCAGCGCCAACGGCGGCGCCGTCACAATCGACTAGCGCGTAACGCGGTCATGCGGCCGGTCCTGCAGCTAGGCGTTGGAAACGCGGTCGGCGGCACGTTAGAACCTGGGCCGTATCGTGCAGTACTGTGCATAAGCTTCCTCGCCGATTTCTGCACTAGCAACGCTGCCGCGCTGTGGCTAAGATAACGCCTTATGTCGATGCCAGAGCCGGTTGTGCCCGGCTACGGATTCGAGGGTGCCGGTGCGGTCCTGCCCGTGTACGAAATGGGTCCAGGAGTGGAAGTTGTTCAGGCGGTTCCCTCTGGGTATGGTGCCCCGCCAGTAAATATAGTCAATGAAATGGGCCCCGGCGTGCGACCTGTCCTGTTCATCGGCGGTCTCCCGCCCGAGCTCGACATAGCGCAGCAAACTCAGCTTCGGATGCAAGAGGCTTACGCGGCTCAACTAGCACGCGGCGCGTATGCAGCTCAGCAGCCAGTGGATGCAGGGCCACCAATCGCGCAATTGCTTTGCATCATTCTATCATCATGACTCGCTGGGAATACCTTCAGCTCGTATGGGATACACGTCTCAATGGAGTTGGGGTAGATGCTAAATGGATGCAGTGGGCGACGATTCATACTGCTGAACGCGAGCCGCTCATTCTCATGGATGGTGAACCCGCAGAAAAAAGGTGGAACCCGCTCAACGTTCTCTCTGACCTGGGGTCTCAAGGATGGGAGCTGGTGACCATGGAAGTCAATCACGGCGCATATGTTCAACAGCAAGGACAAGGCTATCACGCGGTTCCAATCCAGCGCCGCTGGTGGTTGAAACGCCCTATCTCTTGATCGATATCCAGCGCGGTCAGGGCGTCGGGCAGCCGCCTTGGGCAATGAACCGCGGTTAGCCGATGGTCCAGTTTTGGTTGGACCCGCCGTTGGATGCCCACTGGTCGACTGCTGCGCCCTCGGTTGTCGAGTTGCCTTCGACCTCGGCCAGCAGTCCACTGTTGAGTGACGCGAGCACGAAACTGGAGTCGGAGGAGGACTGGTAGCTGCCTACCGCTTCGGCGGCCCATTCCTGGCTGGCGCTGCCATTGCAGGTGAGCTGCTCAAGCTGGACTCCTTCGGTAACGGATGCGGAAGGCACGCCCAGGCACTTGCCGCTGTTTACGTTGACCAGCGTGTAGAGGTCGCCGCTGACCAGGTCCAGCGTCCACTCCTGGTTCGCGCCGCCGTTGGCGGCCCACTGGATGATGGGGTCTCCGCTAGCGGTTGACCCGCCGGATGCGTCCATGACCTGGCCGCTATGGGAGTTGACCAGCACGTTCGAGCCGGATGGGGGCAGTGAGGCGCCGGCCGACCAGGTTCCGGCGCTGAGGTTCAGCGACCACTGGTTGTACCAGCCCATCGTCACGGTGGTGCCGCTGATGTCGAGTGGCAGCCAGATCAGGGGAGACGTGCCCAGGTCGGACGTGGTCCACCGGTCGCCCGCGTAGATATAGGTCGTGCCCGAGGTGCCCTGGACCGTGATGATGTTGGCCGACTGCGAATCATAGGTGTCGGTGCCAGGCAGGCGCGAAAGTCTTGAACGAGGACCAGGGGCCGGACAGCGAGGTCGCGGTGGCGTAGACGTCGTCGTTGGCGGCCCATCCAGTCAGGTGGGAAGCGAACAGGTAGTAGGTCCCGTCGATCTTCACCATCGCCGGGGCCTCGTAATCGGGCAGTACGGCAACCGCGCTCGCCACCGACAGGTAGTTGGAAGACAGCTTGTCGATCCGCAGCCCGTTCGCCCGGTCCTCGCTGAGCAGGTAGGCGGTGCCGTCTGTGTCCTGGAAAAGGCCGATGTCCCGGCTCTGGAAGCCCAGCGGCTGGGAGCTGCCCAGATAGGTGTACGGTCCGCAGACGGAGGAACTCGTCGCCACCCCGACCTCCGCCGCCGAGTACGCGGGATTGTCGATGTGCAGGTACATCACGTACTCATCGGTGGTGGAGTTGTAGATAACCTTCGGACGCTCGACGATCCGGTCGGGTCCGAGATCGCCGCTCGACTGCTCCGTCAGTGCCTTGCCGACGTACGTCCAGCTCGCCAGATTCGTCGAGCTATAGCACGGGATGTCCTGGAAGTACGCGTCGCTTGAGGACTCCCCGGTCTTGTCCTCGCCGAACCCGTACCAGGTCGAGCCGACCTTGATGATGCCGAGGCCGTGCATCTGCAACGGGTTGCCGTTCTGATCCGTCCATTCCGCGCCCGGGGTGAAGGTCGACGAGGCAGCGGCGGAGGCGGCCAGCGTGACCGACTGCGCCGGGGACAGGGGCACAGCCGAGGAAACGGAGGCGAACAGCATGGAGGAAAGCACGCCCATGAGCCCGATGATCACGGCAGTCACCATGGTGCGAAGGAAACGGGGAAACTGCATCGCGACTTTCCTCCTTAGACGTCACGTTCGGTCATGTTTACGCAAACATCGCCGAACGCAACCTCAGCGTCGCCTCAGCCGGCCCTTTCGTCAAGCCCCTATTTCTGGCTTACCCGGCATACGTTCCAGTGGCGCGGGAGGCCGCCACCCCTGGAACCGCGTGCCGCCCCGCCGTGGCCCGCTGTCACCCGCGCAAATCCACTCTGAACCACACGCTATTAACGTCATGTTCATGTGCGAACCTGTCCGAATACTCATATAGTGACGGGCGAACTACGGCGTAATCAGGCTCGGACCGGGGAGCGGGAAACACCACGCGATGAAGAAGTCAGTTAAGCATGCCCAAAAAGCAAGGCCAGCCGCGCAGAAGGCTCTGCTGACCGTCGGGCTGACTGTCGGGATCATGGTCGCGGGGGGTGGTGTGCCCGCGTTCGCCAGGACCGTCCCCGTCCGGCCGTCGTACAGCCACTCCTATTACGACAGCAGTCGCGCCTATCACGACAGCACCAGCACCGCGACGGCCACCTACAGCGGAACTGATAACCAGGTCACCGCCAGGGCCTTTCATCACAGCGCCGCCGCCAGCGCGGCCATCGGCCGCGGCAACCACGTCACGTCCACCGCCAGCAACGGCAGCACCGCCGAGGCCGGCGTGATCGGTAACGGAAACCGCACCACCGCCGCGGCGACCAACGGCGGTCAGGCCGGCCCGTATAACGACATCACCGGCAACGGGAACCGCAGCAATGCCGACGCGAACAGCGGCACCGCCTGGAACTACGTCACCGGTGACCGGAACGTCAGCAGCGCTGAAACGCACAATACCGGCTCCACGGGCCGTGCTGTGAACTCGGTCTTGGGCAGCGGCAACAACACGACCGCTAGGTCGAGCGGTCTTGGCAGCACGGCCAACAACTACGTTGGTACCGAGGGCAGTAGCGGGTTGCCTGGTGGCGCTGTTTCAAACAGCGATGACAACACCACCAGCGCCACGGCGACCGGCGGCGGCAGCAGCCTCAACTGGGTCGACGGTAACCACAACAAGACCACGGGCACGGCGAGCGGCGTCGGCAGCAACAACTTCAATAAGATCAACGGTAACCAGAATCACACCACTACCACGGCGCGCGGCGGCAGCATAGGCGACGCTACAGTCACCGGTAACCAGAACCAGACCAGCACCACGGCGCTCGATGATGGCCTAGGCCAGTCCTACATCGACGGCAACCAGAACTACACCACCGGCAGAACGAGTGGCGCCAAGGGGGCCGCCGGATCCTTCGTGTATGGCGACCAGAACACTACGGTGACCAATGGCAGTGACAGCGGGGTCGCGCAGAACGGGGTCGAGGGTAACGGCAACCGTAGCTACGCCGACGCGAACGGCGCTGCCGACGACGGCGCCGCCAGCAACTCAGCCCTGAACGACGTCGTCGGTGACCAGAACGCCAGCTACGCGCAGGCGGACGACGCCGGCGAAGGCTCGTCCGGCAGCGGTTCGATGAACGAGATCATTGGCAGCGGCAACACCGACCGTGCCACAGCGGACAACGGCAGCGCGGCTGCCAATGTGGTCAATGGTAACCAGAACAACGACACGGCCAAGTCGAGCGGCCCCGGCAGCAGCGTCGTCAACGGCGTGACTGGTAACGAGGACTACACCAACGCCACCGCGAGGGGCGCCAACAGCGTCGCCAACAACTCCGTGACCGGGAACAACGACGCCGCGACGGCGGCGGCGAGTGGCGGGGGCCAGGCGAACAGCTCGGTCAGCGGCGACCAGGGCCGGGCGAGCAGCCAGGCCACCGGGACGGGCAGCGGAGCGACCGCGACCGCGTCCGACGGCGGCACGGCGACGGCCGATGCCAGCGCCGGGGAAATCGCGCTCGCGATCGCGGCCGGCCTCGGGGCAGTGGCAACGGCAACGGACACCAGCGCGTACGTCAGCTGCCCGAACGCCGGGGATTCGGCGTCGGCGACCGCCGGCTCCGGCGCGATGGAGTCCTGCTCTGCCTGACCGGGCCGACCGGTACAGTCGAGGCATTGCCCGCTTGCGGGCAATGCCTCGACTTGCATCCGCGGCCGCAGCGGCCGCGCAGCCTGGGTCAGTTGAGGTCACAGCGGATACTTCCGCAAGTACTTTCCTTCTCCTTCGCATATGTGTTCTAATGGATCTATAGCCGACCTCTGCGCCAGCGGCCGAACCGTCACCGCGGGCAGGCGACAGGGGCCGCACCGCCGATCAGGCCAGGATCGGAGCCGCTAGAAACAGTCGAGGGGTGATCATGATGTCAGAATTCGAAAATATGAGCTATATGGATGCTGATAGGCTAGCCATACTGGAAAACCGGGCCGCTGAGCTAGAGCGGCAGCTGCTGCTGGTCATGCGCCCCGAGGGCGGCACCTATCCGAATGTGGCCGTGCCCTACGCCGTGCCCGAGGGGGGCGAGCCCCACGCTGGCGCTGTCAAGGGCGGCGCCCCAGCGGCCGGCGGCCGGACGGAGGCACTGATCAACCGCGGGCGGCCGGGCTCTCGACGGCCACGGCGCCGGCGGCTGCTCGCACACTGGCGGCTGATCGCGGCCGGGACGGTCGCGCTGCTCACCGGGGCCGGCGTGGCCCTGGTCGCAATGCGCGGTTCGGGCGCGGCCTGGCCGGCCAGCGTGGCGACGGTCCAGGCCGAGATCAAGCTGGCTTGCGCGAACCCGGATGTGGCGGCCGAGCCGAGCGGGCTGAACTTCGCCTGCGCCAAGGCCACCGACCAGATGCTGTGGGTGTTCGCCCTGCTTACCAGCGGCGACAATCCGGACTTCGTCGACCAGTCAACCGGCCGCCAGGGACTGGAGCCGGTCCAGCCGGCGCAGGGCGGCGACATCGCCTGGTCCCTCAACCTGCACCACCCGTACGACCCCGCCAGTCCCGTCGACAGCCTCGCCGTCGCCGCGCGGGCGGTCAACAACATCATCAGCGGCGCCGCCCTGACCTCCGCCACCGGAAGCGCGCTGATCGAACCGGGGCTGGAGAGCAAGGCGGCGAACTGCCAGCGGTATACCGGCTCGGCGAAACTGGCCACCAGGCCGGGCTACCCGGCCGCCTGTGCCTCGCCGGTTACCAGCGCGTCCGGACAGGCGGCGCTGGTGAGCGACGTGTTCCAGCAGTGGATGGACGGCACGCCGACCCGGATCGCGAGCGAGGCCGGCGTGCTGTTCAGCAACGCCGACAATCCCGGCAACCCGCAGGTCCGGGCCATCCTCGCCAGCCTGCCCGCCTCCGGCGGTTAACGGCGAACAAGGAGCGCCAGACACCGAAGCGAGCGCGGGAAGGAAGGAGGCCAGCGACCGAGAAGCAATGGACGGAGAGGAGGGGACCGGTGAGCACCGTCAGGAAGCCATGGTGGCAGCAGGCGACGGCGCTTGTCACCGTGAGCGCCAGCGGTGTGATCACCGGGTTCAACGTGGCTCCGGGGGCCGCCGCGACGCTGACCGCGCCAGCCGGCCTGCCGCTGCACCAGCTCGCGCTCGAGCAGTCAGCCCAGCCCGATACGGCCGGGCAAGCGGCCGCCGACGACGCACAACTGCGGGCCGCGATCGTCAACGTGGCCCGTTACTACCTCAAGCTCGCGAAGACCAAGACGCCCGCTCAGATCGAGGCGCTGATCTGGGGCGAGGTCAGCAGCGACGGCACCGACCACGGGCCCTCCTGCGCCGCGTTCGCCAGTCTCACCCTCGAGCTCGCCGCCCAGACGACCGGGCAGCGCAGCTGGGTCACCGGGGGGACCAGCTATCCCTGGCCGCTGCCGACCTGGGCGGACGTGCGAGTCGACACCAACCCGGCATCGCCGCAGGTCACTTCCGTGGTCGCCGACGCGCAGACACACGGACGCTGGCACCCGCTCGGCGACGGCTACGTTCCCCAGCCCGGCGACTGGGCCGCATACGACGGCCACGTCGCCGTCGTCACCAGCTACTCCGGCGGCGTCCTCGACACCATTGCCGCGGACTCCCTGCCCGGTCTCACCGTCAACGCCCACTCCTCGGCCGCACCGCTCGCGGACCAGGGCATCGCCGGCTTCGTCGACAACGGCAACCTCCAGCCGGCAACCGGCGGCCCGTCCGGCCCGGCAGTCAAGGCATCGCCGCAGTCAGGCCGTACGGCCCCGGCTAATGCCAAGGCCGCTCCCACGAAAACGAAGCCGAAAGCGAAAGCGAACACAGCGGCTCCGGCCACCGCCGAAATCCCCGGCCTGACCGGCGTGGTCGCGCTCGCGGGCACGGGCGGCATTCCCGGCGCTGGCCCCGCTGCGGGGAACGGCGGCACGAGCGGGCCAGCGAAGGCGGCAGTGCCCGGTGTCCTGGCCACCGGTCAGCTCCTCGGCGAGCCCGCATCCGGCCCGGCGAACGTAAAACCCGCGCCCGCCAAGCCGTCCCAGCCGGTCATGCCGACACCGACCGCGTCCCCGTCGCCGTCCCCGCCCCCGTCGTCCGCCGGTTCGTCCCCGAAGCAGTACGCCACGCCGGGGACGCGGAACCAGCAGGCGTTCATCAGCCTGATCGCGCCCGGCGCGGTCGCCGCCCAGCAGCGCTACGGCGTACCCGCCGCGGTGACGATCGCCCAGGCGATCGAGGAGTCCGCCTGGGGGCAGAGCAGCCTCGCGGCCGAGTACCACAACCTGTTCGGAATCAAGGGTGCCGGGCCCGCCGGAAGCGTCACCCTGCCGACTCAGGAGTACGAGAACGGCGGCTGGGTCACCATCGACGCACAGTTCGCCGTCTACCGCAACGACGCGGAGTCCATCGCCGGCCACGCGGAGCTCCTCGCCAGCAGCGGCTACTACACCCGTGCGATGGCCGACCGCGCGTACCCGGACGCGTTCGCCAACGATCTCACCGGCGTCTACGCCACGGACCCCGACTACGGCGCCAACCTCATCGCCCTGATGAAGCTCTACAACCTGTACCAGTACGACGCGGCCCCGGCGGCCACTTCCGCCGTCACCCCGGCATCCGCGCCCGTGCAAACCAGCACCTCGGCCAGCGGCAGCATTCCCGGGGTGGTTTCCCCGGGGAACGTCACCTCCGCCGCTGATAGCGTGACGGAAAACGCGAAGCAACCAACCGTTCGGAATAATCAAGAAAATCAATATCAAAATACGTATCCCGAACGGATCCGTGTTTCACGAGAGCCCGCCCCGCGCTACCAGGCGCAGCTGCCGCCGGCGGTGACGACCGCCCTGTTCGCCGCCGCCAAAGGACCGCTGACCCGGAGCGAGCACCTGTACCGCGACGTGGCCGCGACCACGGACGGCAGCTGGAAGCTGCTGGCGGCCGCCGACTGGATGCAGTGCAAGGCCGACCCCCGCTACTCACCCGTACAGGGCGAGAAACTGGGCACGGTCAACGCTGACGGCACCTCCTACCCGACCAGGACCGCCGCCCTCGCCCAGTGCGCCGCCGACCTCATCGAACTGTCCGCCGCGGTCTACGGCATCGACCTCACCGCCCGCCGGCCGTTGTCCGTCCGGGAGCTAGCCGCCGCGTTCGCCGCGTTCCGCTGGGGCGCGCTGCTCAAGCGGAACGGCGTGTCCCCGATGGAGTTCCCCTACTCGGTGGCCGGCCTCACCGCCGCGCACCAGAAGATGCACTGGCCGCCCATCAGCGGCCCAGACGCGCCCGACCGGCCTGGCACCCGCTTCCGCCAGCCGTTCGGCGCGGTCCCCGTGGTCCTCAGCCTCGGCTACCCGGCCACCGTCTAAGGGGTCAAGCGCCGCGGTTCGTTCGGAGGATAGGTTTCCCGGAAGTTTCGCTTAAATCACGCTTAAGTAACTGTGCCGACGTGACCGTTAATGTCAGGATATGGGCGGGATAGTAGACATCGGCCACGGGGCGTCTAGCGCGGGCACCTAGGCGCAATCTGGCACGAGAACGGGAGCCCGGATGAAAATCCGTAACCGACACCGCACCCCACGACCTGCGCGCACGATCGCGTGGCTTGCTGCGGTAGTCGTGCCAGCCGTTGTGATCGGGAGCCTGATGGCGGTTTCGCCGACGACGAGCCCGCGCGCCACGCCCGAGGGCGCGTCGCGGGCCGCGTTGACGGCGTCGTCTACCACGTCCTTCTGGTCTACTCAGCTCGACTTCGACAACAACGGCACCCCCTGGTCCGAGGCCAGTTTCGCCGCGCTCAAGGCGGACGGCCTGACCACGGCCGAGATCGACATGAGCTGGAACACGGTCGAGCCGTCGGACGGCACGTTCTCGTTCACCGAACTCGATACGGAGATGGCCAACGCGGCGGCGGCCGGCATCAAGCTCGTGCCCATCTTCTGGTACTCGGGCTGGGGCGGCAGCCCGGCCTCCTGGGTCACCAGCCACGAGGTGAACAGCAGCGGCGTCCAGAGCACCACCGCGCCGGCCTGGTGGGACCCGACGGCCGAGCCGGCCTACCTGACCTACGTGACCAGCACGGTCAGCCACATCGCGGGCGACGCGGGCTACGGCGGCAGCATCCTGGACTACGGCTTCCTCGACGCCCAGTGGGACGACGGCAACGGGAACGCCGCCGGCTGGGCCCAAGCCGACATCAACGAATTCCACAACGTGTACCTGCCTGCCACCTACAGCTCGATCAGCGCGTTCAACACCGCGAACGGGACGTCGTACACCGCCTTCTCGCAGGTGCCCGCGGCCACGCCCGGTCAGGCGCTGGCGAACGTGTACCAGGCGTTCCGCGTCTGGAGCGTGCAGACCGTCTACGGGCAGCTGACTTCGAAGGTGCGCGCGATCACCAGCTCGACGCCGCTGTTCTACTACTACGGCGGCGGCATCGAAAACGGGGTGACCTATGCCAACATCCCCGACCTCTTCTTCAGCCTGGCCAAGCAGTACAGCGTCACCATTATCCAGGACTCGGCGAACTCGACCGGTCTCGCGCTCACGTTCGCCGCCATGGGCCACGCCTACGGGGTGCCGGTCGCGATGGAATGGACCGCGCCGAGCTCCAACTCCGACCTCGCCGCGGGGGCGGTGCAGTGGATCAGCAACTACGGCGCGGCGCTGCCAGACGGCGGCGGCAATGACTTCTTCATCCATGACGGGACAGAGAAGGACATCGTCGGCTTCCCGATCTACACCAGCTGGCTCCCCACCATGAAGAGCCTGTCGGGCGCCTACCCGCAGCAGCCGGTCGCCCTGTACATCGACTACTCGCAGGCCTACGGCAACGCCTCCGGCGGCGCCCTCAACAGCCCGACCGGCGACATCCAGAGCCTCTGGGACGGCTATCAGGCCGGCTTCGCGATAGTCACCAGCCAGGAAGTGAACAGCGGGATCGTCAAGCTCT
This sequence comes from uncultured Actinomycetota bacterium, assembly GCA_963785645.1. Lineage (GTDB taxonomy): Bacteria > Actinomycetota > Actinomycetes > Streptosporangiales > Streptosporangiaceae > Trebonia. The sequence continues at coordinate 296,020 of CAWAWG010000004.1, read as the reverse complement.
CGCAGTACAAGGCGATCCTGCCGACCAACGGCATCGACGCCAACCTGACCGCCTATAAGAACGCGGGCGGCGTCCTGCTGACCGCGGGATCCCAGCTAGCGCAGTACGCTCCCGCCTACGCGAGCCTCGCCAACAGCGGCGTGCTGCAGGTCGTGCCCGACGTCGCCACCTCCGGGACCAGCGCGCAGGTCACGCTGGGCGACATCAGCGCGACCACTGCCTACGACGACCCCATCACCTTCAACTACGCCGGGCTGGGCCTCGCGTCCGGGACCTATCACGTCGTGAACGCGAGCGGCACGGCGGTCCCGCAGGAGACGGTCTCCGGCGGCGTCTGCGCCGAAGCGGCAGTGCCGGCTGCCTCGCTGGCCGAATGGAACATCGTGGCCGGGGCGATCCCGGCGGGCACCGCGGCCCCGTCGAACTGCGGGGGCGGCACCACCACGACTGGCTGCGGCACGCTGACCGCCAATCAGGAGCTGACCGCTAACCAGTCGCTCACCTCCTGCAACGGCGACTACACCCTCTTCATGCAGGGTGACGGCAACCTCGTGCTGTACCAGGGCAGCACCGCACTGTGGGCCTCGAACACCGCCGGCACCGCCGCCGACGAGGCGATCATGCAGGGCGACGGGAACTTCGTGCTCTACACCAGTGCCGGGCTCGGCCTTGTGGGCCAGCGGAACGGCCGGAAACCCCGGGGCCTACCTCGAGGTGCAGAACGACGGCAACGTCGTCGTCTACAGCGCATCCGGCTCCGCCCTCTGGTCCACCGGCACCAGCGGGAAATAGCCCGCCAGCCGCGGTTCCGTGAAACGCAGTTTCACGGAACCGCGGTCTGGGTTTCAAGCTCCTCGGGCAACTGCCGCCAGCTCTAGTGGCCGAGCTCGACCGCGCGCTCCGCATTCAGCTCAACCTGTTAGCCGCCAGGGTTGACCCGTATCGCAGCGATCAGGACTGGATAAACGCCAGCAAGTCCTTGTTGATCGTGTCGGCGTGCGTGGTCGGCATCCCGTGTGAGCTTTACGTATTCCATCCCGTCTCCACATCCGCTGCACAGCGGTCGCACGCGTCTCGGCGAGAGTGAGAACGAGCTGAATCCCGTTCTGGGTCCCCGGGGCGAGTGGCCAGCTCAGGCGCTGCGATCGCGGCAGAACGCCGCGTCGGCGTGGCGCCCAGGATCCCGAGAACGAGAAGGAGCACCCGATGACCACTGCGACAGCCGACGCCCCCAGGACGACAGGGGGTTACCCCGCCATGATGCTGCCCCGGGCCGTCAGCGTCCTTGCGGTTACGACCCGGCCGGGCAAGGAGTCGCTGGAGCTGGGCGGCCTGCTGTATGCCTTCCGCCGCGCGGGCGCGGGTCTGAGCCTGCTGAGCCTCAGCCGCGGCGAGGGCGCGCAGGCTAATTCAAGCTCTGCCCGGCTCGAGGCTATCCGCCCATGGGAACTCCAGCTGGCCGCGACGGTCCTGGGTATCTCCGAGGTCATGATCGCTTCATATCCCGACGGAGCGCTTCACCGGCAGCCGGAAGCCGGGCTCGCCGACCGGATCGGCCGTGCCATCAGGCAGCACTCGGTCGACCTGGTGCTGATCGTCGCGCCCGAGGCCGGCGACCGGGACGACGCGGCCGTCGCACGTGCCGCCCAAGCTGCCGCGGCCGGGGCCGGCGTGCCGGTCGTGGCGAGCACCCGGCCGGATGCCCTCGGTGCCTGGCCGATCGACCTGGGCCACGACGCCCCCATCGCGCGGGCCATCCAGCGAGCCGCCATGGCCGCACATGCCAGCCAGTCGGCGATCCTGCCCGAGCTACTATGCCGCTTGGCCATGCTCGACGGCCATGAGGCGGCGCGCTGGGTGCTGTTTCCCCGCCCGCTCCCAGCCCAGCCCGAGCGGCAGGCCCCAGCCGCCGTCTGGTAGGGATGAACCGCACGGCCGATCACCATCCGTTGGATCTTCGGCTCGACCTCGTCGTGAGCGGACCTTCCCGTGCCTGACCATCGACCGTATCGTTACCGCATGGCGGCCGCACGCTGGAAGCCAGCCTTCAGGGGGCGCGCTCACGAGCGCCGCGTCCTCGACGGCCTGCTGGACCGTGTGCGTAGTAGTGAGAGTGCGGTGCTGGTCATCCGGGGTGAGGCCGGGATCGGCAAGACCGAGCTGATGCGCTACTGCGCACGCCAGGCCTCAGGCTGCCGATCGGTTCAGATCGCCGGCGTGGAGTCCGAGATGGAGTTGCCGTTCGCGGCGCTGCACCAGTTCTGCGCGCCGATGCTTGGTGGCCTGGCCGCGCTGCCCGTGCCGCAGGAGCATGCATTGCGGGTGGCGTTCGGGTTGGCGACGGGGCCAGCTCCGGACCGGTTCGTGGTCGGCCTGGCGGTGCTGAGCCTGCTGGCCAAGAATGCCGCCGCCCGGCCGTTGGTCTGCCTGGTCGATGACGCCCAGTGGCTCGATGAATTCTCGTCCCAGGTGCTCGGGTTCGTCGGCCGGCGGCTGCTGACTGAGTCTGTTCTGCTGCTGTTCGCGGTCCGGGAAATGGCCGATGAGCGGATGTTTCCTCGTCTGTCGGCGCTAACGGTCCAAGGGCTCACCGATGAGGACGCGTGCGCGTTGCTGACCGCCGCTGTTCCAGGTCACCTGGACGTGCAGGTCCGCGACCGGATCGTCGCGGAAACGCGGGGGGAACCCGCTGGGGCTGCTGGAACTGGCGAGAGAGATGAGCGAGGCCGAGCTGGCTGGTGGCCTTGCCGGTCCGCCCAGGGTCACCCTGCCTAGTCGCCTTCAGGATCACTACGTCCAGCGGGTGCGGGCACTGCCGGAGCCGACCCGGCGACTGATGCTGCTGGTGGCGGCCGACCCCACCGGAGACGCCACGCTGCTGTGGCGAGCCGCACCGACGCTAAGCCTGGGACGTGATGCGGCGGCTGCGGCCGATGCGGAACAGCTGCTGCAGATCGGGTCCCGAGTGCGGTTCCGGCATCCCTTGGTGCGATCGGCGGAGGCCTTTGCGGAGCGCGCACGCAGGGAGCTGCTTGCCACCGGCGAGAAGGTCCACAAGCGGCAGGTCGACACCTACACCAAGCTCACCCCGCAGGAGGAGCACATCGCCCGGCTGGCCGGGGACGGACACACGAACCCAGAGATCGCCGCCGAACTGTTCATCAGCGCCCGCACCGTTGAATGGCACCTCCGCAAGGTGTTCACCAAGCTGGGCATCACCTCCCGCATGGGCCTCCACGACGCCTTGCCTCCGCGAGGTGTGGCGGCCGCGTCGTTCGCCCGTACGCGACCTCGCTGAGTCCGCGGACTGGGCCGACCAGGGGAACCGGCCAGGGTGTTCCCTGGTACGGCACACCGGTCGAAATCGTTAGCGTCAACCCTTATACGACCCCAGGGAGGCGGTAATGAGCACAACCGAGGACCGCACAAGCGGCGAACTTCGTGAGGGCTACGCCGAGATCGGCGACCAGCGACTGCACTACATGGAGACCGGTGAGGGGCCGCTGATCGTCCTGCTGCACGGCTTCCCCGAGTTCTGGTACGGCTGGCGGCTGCAGATGCAACCACTCGCGGCGGCAGGATTCCGCGTCGTCGCACCCGACATGCGCGGCTACAACCTGTCCTCGAAGCCGGAAGGCGTGAAGGCCTACGACATCGACCAGCTCACCGCCGACATCCGCGGCCTGGTTCACGAACGCGGTGCCCAGTCCGCAATGCTGGTCGGGCACGACTGGGGCGGATCCGTCGCCTGGGCCACCGCGATGAGCCACCCCGAGGTGGTGGACCGGCTGGCCATACTCAACGCGGCCCACCCGCGGAAGCTGTCAGCGGGACTGCATCACCCGGGCCAGCTCCGCAAGTCCTGGTACTTTTTCTTCTTCGACCTCCCTGACCTGCCTGAAGGCGTCGTCCACGCCAACGACTGGCACTTCTTCCGGCACTTCCTGCACGACGCCGATCCGGCCTACACGCCAGAGGAGATCGACCGCTACATCGAGGCGTGGTCACAGCCCGGCGCGGCAACCGGGATGATCAACTACTACCGGTCCTCGGTGCGAACCCCGCCCAAGCGCGCCGAAGCGGCGCTTCGCCCAATCGAAGCGCCCACCCTGATCATCTGGGGAGAGCGGGATCGCTACCTCGGCGAAGAACTAGCCGAGCCCGACCACGACGACGTACCGAACCTGGACCGCGTCGAACGCCTGCCCGACGCCTCGCACTGGGTGCATCACGATGCGGCCGAGCGCGTCACCCAACTGCTCACCGGCTTTTTCGCCCCTGCCCTGGCGAAATAGCAACTCGCTGCCGCCGCCGCGATGAGTTCGGGCCAGTTCGTGGGTCTGTTCTGGTGACCGCCGCCGGGACGTCGTGCCCTGCTGCCCGGCCCGAGACACCACGGAGGACACCATGCCGACCGCACCGAGCGACCCGGCCACCGCGCTGCCCGGCCGCCCGCCCGTCGTTGACCTGGCCACCTGGCAGGCCGCCCGGGACGAGCTGCTGGTCCGCGAGAAGGCCCACACCCGCGAGGGCGACGCCATCGCCGCGGCCCGCCGCCGGCTGCCGATGGTGGAGTTCGACCCGACGGTCGAGGTCACCGGCCCGGACGGGCCGGTCCCGTTCCTTGACCTGTTCCAGGGCCGCGACGAGCTCGTGGTCTACAAGCACATGTGGTGGGACGGCGCGCCGCACCAGGGGCAGTGCGAGGGCTGCACCACCACGGCCTGGGTCCTGAAAGACGCCGTCTACCTCAACGCCCGCGGCGTCTCGTTCGCCATCCTGACCACGGGCCGCTGGGAGGAGGTGGCTCCCTACGTCGAGTTCATGGGCTACACCCAGCCCTGGTACTCCGTGCGCGGCCTGGCCGAGCCGGTCGGCGGCGACATGGGTTACATCACCTGCTTCCTGCGCGACGGCGACCGCGCGTTCCTCACCTACTCCACGACGGGCCGCGGCAACGAGCCGGTCATGGGGGCCTTCAGCCTGCTCGACATGACGCCTTACGGCCGCCGCGAGGCCTGGCAGGACAACCCCGAGGGCTGGCCCGAGGGCAACGGCCCGTGCTGGTACTGGCGCTCGGACTCAGACGGGAACGCCACCTGGGGCCCGACCGGCCGCCCGGTGCCGCAGTGGACCCGCCCCGGCGCGACCCCCGAGCAGACCCTAGGCCGACGCGGCGAGCACCACTAGCGCACCTTCGTCGACAGCTCACCGCCGTCCCGGCCCCAGATCTGCCGGTGCACCGGCGACACCAGTGAGGCTAAATTGGCAATGTGGGGGAATTCCTCACTATATGAAAATGGGCTGCTCAGTGACCGTTTAATAAAACGTCTCCGCAAACGTGGCTTCTACCCCGGAACATGATAACGTCAATGCTGGCACCGGTAATCCATCGTTACCGTGTTGGACTTCCCTGCTGGACATGACAACTTTCGGAAGCGTTACCCCGGACCCTGGTAGTGCAAAGTATTTGCGTTTCCCGTCTAGGAGGACGCTGCTGTTACTCACCGGGCTCAATCAGTCCAGCGATCACTTCCCAATCTCGTGGCATCCTCGTTCATCGTACGAGCCGTTATGCATGGTGCTTTGCAAGGCTTCGGTAATTCAAGTTCTCTCTAACCCAAATTCAGTCGCTTAGTAACGTGCTGCCCAATTACCGAACCAAGGAGATCTGCCATGGACATGAGCAAGATGACCCGGAAAATCAACCATGACCGCCGACACTTTTTGGGTGCTGCGGGCGCTGCGGCTCTCGCGGTCGGTGCCGTCCAACTCGGGACGATCGGTGCTGGGAAGGCACAGGCCAGCGTGACCAGAGCGGCAGGTCCGTCCGCGTTTAAGGCGGGGACGGGAACATCGTTCGGCCCGGTTAAGCAGATCAACGCAGGTGTCCTGAATGTCGGATACGTCGAAGCCGGTCGCGCCGACGGCCGTCCGGTCATTTTGCTGCACGGCTTCCCTTACGACATCCACAGCTTTGTCGAGGTGACGCCGTTGCTGGCGGCGCAGGGGTACCGGGTGATCGTCCCGTACATGCGCGGCCACGGCACGACTACCTTCCTCTCCAGCAGCACGCCGCGGGATGGCCAGCAGTCGGTGATGGCTCTCGATGTCCTCGCTCTGATGGACGCGCTCAAGATCGAGAAGGCCATCCTGGTCGGCTATGACCTGGGATCGCGGTCGGCCGACATTATCGCCGCGCTCTGGCCGCAACGCTGCAAAGCGCTGGTCTCAACGACGGGTTACCTGATCACGAACCCGGTAAACAACCTGGAGCCGGCCATTCCCAGCCTGGAGTGGGCGTTCTGGTATCAGTATTATTTCTCCACCGAAAGAGGCGTGAAGGGCCTGAACGAGTACCGACACGACCTAGGGGAGCTCCTCTGGAAGTTCAATTCCCCGACATGGAACTTCACCGAGGCCACGTACAACACCACCGCAGCGGCCTTCAACAATACGGACTACGTCGCCATCATCATCGATAACTACCGCTGGCGGCTAGATCTGGTCCCGGGTGACCCGCAGTACGCCGCGATCGAGAAGAAACTGGATGCGGCTCCGACCATCGCGGTGCCTACGGTCACCGTTGATGGCCAGTATGATCCCTTCACGCCGCCAGGGGATGGCGCGGCGTACCGCGCACATTTCACGGGTAAGTACGCGCACGTCACCTTGCCGGTCGGCCACAACGTGCCGCAAGAAGACCCCCAGGGGTTCGCCGGGGCGGTCGTCCAGGTCGACCGTCTTTAATCTCTCATTCGTCGCCCGTGCCTCCTCGCAGACATACACTGATTTCGCGGGGTACAGAGCGGGATATTCCGGGCGCGATCACCCCGCGAAATCAGTGTATGTTGTCTCTGCCGACGGCTAGTGCGGCGCGCGGAGCTTTTCGCGCAGGATGTATAGCCCGGATTCGAGGGTGTCGTCGTCGAGCGCAGCGGGATTAGCCAACAGGATTTCGACCGCCGCCATCATCGCGGCGTTGGGCGGTAGGTGACTGATCGCCGCTTCGACGGTGGCTGGTCTGTTCACTGCGGGTCCTCCTTAACTTCCCGAGTCCAGGCTTTCTTGGCGCGGTCGTTGACCTCCTGAGTGCTCTGGTCATACAGCGCCGACAGCACGACGTGGCCGGGTGAGGCCGATGGCAGCCGTTCCAATTCGTCGCGCATCTCGGCCCGTCTGCTAAGCAGCGCGGAATCGTCTAGCCGGGTGAAGTCTTCGCTGAAGTCGCTCATGGCCTTTCCTTTTCGCCTTGGAGGGTGGGGCGCCCCGCCGCCGTGTCTCGTTGGCGGTTCCTTTGCCGACGACGGCGGGGCGTGCGGACAACCCTCCCGGCACGGGGATAAGTTGGGAACTCAACGCTTATGTCTGTCAACGGAGCGCGACGTCGCGCAACCCAGCAACCGTAAAGAAGGCGACCATGTCACGGGGAAGAAGGATGCTTACGCCAGGAGTTTCGCCCGTACATCACTTCGGTGCCGAGGTCCGCCGTGCTCGTGAGGCGGCCGGCATGACGCAAGCCGAACTCGGAGAACTCGTGCCGTGCGACAAGGCCACGGTGAGCCGGATCGAATCCGGCCTCACGGTGTCTGACGGTCATTTCGCCGTGGTCTGCTCGACGGCCTTCCACAATGAGTGGTTCAGCCGGTTCTGGGCGGACTCGCAGGCGTGGGGCGCGACGTTCCCGGCCGAGTTCCGCGAGTATGCAGAGTACGAGGCCGAGGCGACGGCATTGTGGCTGTTCGAGCACACCATGATCCCCGGCTTGATTCAGACGGAGGATTACGCCCGAGCGGTGCTGGAACGGCACGTCCATGTCACACCGATGGAGGTTACAGAGCGGCTGGGGGCACGCATGGCGCGTCAGTCCGTTCTGAACCGTGAGAACCCTCCCACGGTATGGGCGCTTCTGGACGAAAACGTCTTGCGCCGTGAGGTGGGGAACGCGAAGATCATGAGCGAGCAGCTAAGGCACCTCGCGGCGGTGGCAGCCCGCCCGAAGGTGACGGTCCAGCTCCTGCCGGGGAAAGGCGCGCATGTCGGGCTCCAAGGTGCCATGAATATGGCGGAAACACCCGAGGCCTGCGTGGTCAACCTGGAAGATTTCGTAGACGGGCGCACTACGGACTCACCTGTTGCGGTTGCGCAGGCCAGTGAACGTTTCGACACGCTAAGGTCGGAAGCGTACCGGGCTAGCGAATCACTCGCGATGATAGAGAGTGCAGCAGAAACTTGGACACCATAGACAGTTCATGGCGTAAGTCGTCCTACTCGGGAACGTCGGGCGGGGCTTGCGTGGAGACGGCCAGCGGTGCCGGAGTGATCCTCGTGCGGGACACCACCGACCGCGATGGTTTCATGCTGAGTGTCCCCGCCGGGGCCTGGGCGCGGTTCACTGACTCGCTAAGGTAGCGCCCGGCCGGAACAGAACCGGCTTCGTCGGCGACCTCGCAGCGTCGGGCGCACCTGGAACTCGCAGCACTCCACCGTTCGGTTCCGACTTCGAACTTGGTCATTGGTGCGACACGGGCATCGTGATCGGTTTGCAACTGACAGGGTGCGACTGACGGCCGGCCGGTTACCGTCCAAGGAGCATGGCTTGGCGGCGGCATCGGGTATGGCTGGCTGGCATTGCGTGTGCATGCGCGGCGGCGGGGCTCACTGGTTGCAGTAACGGGCCCAGCCCGCTGGTGTGCGACCCACCGCCCCAGCGCACATGGGCGATTGCGGTCACCAGCGCGGGCCAGGTGCGCTGGCAGGCCCAGTTGCCCTGGCAAGAAGGCATTCTCGGTGAGGGGACGGCTCCGCTGGTGGCCGGCTCCAGCGCGATCTTCAGCCAGGATGACGTTGTCTACGCGCTGCGGCTCGCTGACGGGCACCCGGTGTGGTCCTGGCCAAGCAGTCAGCCCATCCAGGACACGTTCCAGTGGCAGGGACTGGTCGTCGTGCTCGCGGCCGGCTCGCCCACGGCATCGCTCACCGCGCTGGATGCGGCTACCGGGCAGGTCCGCTGGACGCGCCAGATTGACGTCCCCGGCGATGTGGCCGCCACCGCCGATGGCGGGCTGGCTATGACATCGTCTGGTGTGGATGACATGGTCCAGGTCGTGAACCTGTCCGACGGCCGGGTCCGCTGGGCCCGCCTGACTGACTCGGCGCCAGGTCAGTTCCCCGTCCCCACGACGCTTACGGCTATGGCGGTGAGCGGCGCTTCGGTGCTGCTCGCCGGGAACGGGCGGCTGACCAGCTACGACGACGTGACCGGCAAGGTCCGGTGGAGCGAGACCCTGACGCCCATCAAGTTGGAGACCAGCCCCGGTGAACTGGGGCTTGCGGCAGAGGCCGGCCTGGCGTACCTGACTGGCGTGCAGCAGCGGCCTGCCGACGGCGCTTTCGAAATCCCGGTCTTGCTCGGCCTCAACGCGGTGAACGGCCAGGTCAAGTGGCAGTTCACCCCAGCCTCGGCGCAGTCAGTCAAGGTGCTCGGCCCGGGGCTGATATCGGTCGAGTCGGACAACGGCGTCACCGGGCTGGATGATCTCAGCCCGGTTACCGGCCGGGCCCGGTGGCAACTGGTCACCTCCTTCAGCACCGACCAGATGTTCTTCGCCGGCGGCCAGCTGATTGCCGTCACCGGCACGGCCAGCACAAGCACCAGCGAACGGTCCGTGCTCACTGCCATCCGCAGTGCGGACGGCCATCGCGTGTGGCAGGTCACGCTGCCGACGGTCGTATCGTTTCCGCTGTCCGCCGTGCCCGGCGGCCTGCTCGTTTACGCCGCCGCCGTCATAAACCCCTGCTTATAGCCAACGGACGCGGTAACACCGGCGTACCGCTTCGCGTCATCGAGCTGACCGGCGAACCCGGCGACATCATCCTCATGCACAGCGACTGCTTCCACGCCGCCGCACCGAACCGCCTGACCGAACCGCGGATAATGCTCACCGAGATGGTTTCCGAAGCCGTCTCCCGTTAGCGGTTCAGTGGTCGGCGGGGGCGCGGGCTGGCTCGTGGTGCGCGACGCGGTCGGGGTAGCTCTTGGAGAACTTCAGCATGTACACGATGATCAAGATCGGTATGACCAGGCCGAGCAAGGTCTCGGGCAGGCGCCGGGTGGTGTGCCCGTTGATGGCCGCGGCCGCCACCCTGGACAGGCCCACGGCGAAGATGGCCAGGCCCCACGCCGCGCTGAGCACCAGGTTGATCTTCTTGAAGACCGGCGACGCCCATTCGGTCTGCGGGACCGATTCACGGGCGAACTGCTCGGTAAACGGCATGAACGGGATCAGCGCCAAGATGATCAGTCCCAAGACGACACCGACGCCGGCGCCGCCCCAGGTGGCCAGCCACCGGTCGTCATTTTTACCCAGGGTGAAGCCGAAGACGGCGAACAGCGTGAACAGGACCAGCGAGCAGCAGTTGAGGATCTTCGGCGGCCAGATCGGGCGGCTGATCAAAATGGCAATAAGGGCGACCACCGCCGCCGCCAGCCCGGCGATGCCGATGTAGCCGTGCGACAAGAACCGGGCAAGCACCGAGAAGACGATCAGCGGCAAGAAGGCGAGGATGAGCGTTAGTGATTTCATGCCCAGGAACCTCCGCGTATTTGGTCTCCCGGTTGGTCAGCCGGTCGCGCACGGGCCTAGTGCGACGCGGCCGCGATCTTCATGCCGGTACGCGACACCCCACTTGATGCCACCGCTGCCCCAGGGGCATCCGTGGCAACCGCTATATGGCGGGGTCGCCTACGGTACGCTCCACCGCGTACAACCGGTCAGAAGTGACCGGATACCGGCCATTTCTGTCATCGATCTAGCATAAGACCATGTCAGCCGGTGCTCAAGTCTGGAAATGGCACGGCTAGGATCGCTCGGCTGCTCGGCTCAGCCGTTGCTCCGCACATGGAACGACACCGCGTGGATCTCGTTGCGGGCGTCGGCTTGCGGCTGGACGCGCCCGCGACGGTCCGTGGCCCGGGCCATGATGCGGTAATCGCCGGGTTCCAGGCGTCGGGCGGCAGAGAACTGCTGCCAGGCGAACTCCCCGCCGTTGCCGGGTTCGAGTTCCGCTGGGTGCCAGGTGCCCTGGACGCCGATGTCGACCGCGGTGACCGGTTCCGCGCCCCACGCCCAGCCGCGGATCGTGACCGTTCCCGACTGGACGGTCTGCCCCTCACACGGGCTGGTGATCAGGCTAGTGACATCCAGATCGCGGACCGGGACCGGTACGTCAGTGCCTGGTTCGACGCGCTGGTACAGGCGGGTGGTGAACAGGTGCTCGGGACGCCGGTCGGCCACCGTGAGCGCGGCGAGCCACTTGACGTTGTTGGTGCCGAAGTAGCCGGGCACGAAAAGCCGGGCTGGGAAGCCGTGCTCGCTGGTGAGCGGCTCGCCGTTCATCTCGTAGGCGATGATCCCGCGTTCGGCCACCGTGGCCAGCGGCAGGTCTTTGAGGTAGCAGGCGCAGTCGATGCCGTCGAACTGGCCGTAATCCAGTCCCTGCGTCCAGATGACGCTCGCGCCGGGTCGCACCCCGGCGGCGTCAAACAGTGCCCGTACCGGGACACCCCGCCAGCGCACGTTTGCCGCCCGCCGGACCGGGATCGTGGGCTGCAACGGGTTACCGAAGCACTCCAGTACCGCGGTCACCGTCACCGAGGGCAGCGCGCGAAGCTCAGGCAAGCTGATCTGGAGCACATTGCCGACAAGACCGTCGACCCGCAACGACCAGTCCGTGCCAGTGACCCGCGCGATACCCAAATGCCCGATCACGTAGGCGTCCGGGGTCTGAGTAATCCTTGAGCCGAGCATGCCAGGCGGCAGTGTGCGTTTGATGGTGTCGGCGGGATCCATCACCGGTACGGCCACGCCGACGCTAGCCTCACCAGTCACGGCCGGTACCGGGGTCGGCCCGCAGCGGCGTGTGCCGGCGAGTGTCCACAAGGAGCTGGAAGATATCGGACCGCTGATAGGTGCCGACGATGTCGTGCATCTGCTTGGCCGCGATCTCTTGCCCTAGATCGCAGTCCGCGTAAAGGATGCCTTCGCGGCCCACCAGCGGACCGGCGATCGGTTGGCCTTGTGGGTTGAGGATCATCGAGGCGGTGGGTTTCGCGGTCAGCAGCTTACGTACCCTGTCGTCATCCCCGGCCACTTCCGTCACCGCCTGCTCATCCAGTGCGCACGAGGCGATCACGTTGAACACCTTGCCTTCGAACGCATGCGCTGCGCCGCGGATCCGGATGGCCTCGGCGAGGTCATAGTCGTTGTCGGCTTGTGCGGCGTCGAATGGCCAGCAGGGCGGGTAACTCGCCACGTGCAGCCGCTCTCCCTGGGCGAGCAAGCAGAACCGAGCCAGAGTATTGGTGTTCTCACCGCAGATCAACGCCCCCAGCCGCAATCCGTCCAGCTCGGCCGGACGCAGATCATGGGCATCGCCGTGCGACCAGGTCAGCCGCTCGTACCAGGTGGCGACCAGCTTGCGCCGGTGGTTCACCAGTCGCCCGGCTTGGTCGAACACCAGGTTCGAGTTCCACAGCTGGCCCAGGCTGGCATCGCTGCGTTCGTTAACTCCAATCGAGAGCACGACTCCCCACCGCGCGGCGAGTCGGCCCAGCCGCTTGGTCTCGTCTCCCGGAACCACGATCGACTGACGCACCAGCCGCTCATGGAACGGGTGCTGGTCCACCGGTGCCAGCACACCGTTCCAGATCGGGAACCCGGGCACGAATGCCTCACCGAACGCGACCAGTCCGGCTCCGCCCTCGGCTGCCTCGGCGACCAGGGCCTCTACCTTGTCCAACGTCCCGGCCAGGTCGAGGAAAACCGGGGCCGCTTGCACCGCGGCAACGCGGACGGTTGGCAACACCAGTCCAGACACGCGCGGCTCCTTCATGTCAGCCGGTGCTGATCGCCAACGTACCTTGCGGAACGGTCAAGACGCACCGCTGCCCCCCCGTCCGCCTTGACGGGGGGGCAGCGGAGTGATCAGTCTGGTGCGGGTGCTTGTGCTCAGTCGTCCGGCTGGCTGTGGTCACCGAAGGTGACCTGGATGGTCCGTTCGTCGGTGCCGCGGATGATGGTGAGCTCGATGGTGCCGTCCTGCACGGCCCGCAGCGCGTCGAACAGGTCGTCGGGGGTGTGTACCGGGCGGCCAGCGGCCGCGGCGATCAGGTCGCCCTCGGCGACGCCGGCGCGGGCGGCCGGGCTGTCGTCGGCCACGTCGCGGATGAGCAGTCCGTCGGCGTCCGGCAGGCCGACGGCGCGGCGGAGCCGCCTGGCCACGTGGTTGGGCGCGATGGCAATGCCAAGCCGCGGCGATGGTGCTGATTCGCCGCGGGAGAGCGCGTCGGCCCGGTCCCGGAGTGCCTGGTCGGCTGGTATGCCCAGGTAGAAGCCCTCGCCGAGCCGGTTGGTGTTGATAGCGAGTAGTTGCCCGGCGGCGGTGAGAACCGGGCCGCCCGAAGAGCCGGGCAGCAGCGGGGCGGTGTGCTCCAGGCTGCCGGTAATGCGTCGGCCGCGGGGGCCGCGGAAGGTCCGCTCGGTGCCGGAGACGAACCCGGACGTCACCCGGAGCCCGCGCCCGCCCGGGTTGGCCAGGGCGAACACCGGTGTCCCGAGCTCCGCGGTCGTGCCGTCGGCCCACGGCAGTGCGGGGATGTCGCCGGTGTCGACGCTGATGACGGCCAGGTCGCCGTCGATGTCGCGCCCGGTTACGTTCCCTTCCTCGGTGCGCCCGTCGGAGAAGGTGACCGTCACCCGGTCGCCGCGCACGTTGTGCGCGTTGGTGAGGACCTTGCCCTCGCCGTACACGATGCCCGAGCCGGCGCCCCAGCGCTGCCCGATACCCACGACCGAGGTACCGGCGCCTTCTGCCAGCTGCCTGATGCTTGCCCCGATCTCATCGAGGATCGACATGTCTGCTACCTCCAGTTAGTAGTAACTTGCAAGTTACTACTAACCAGCAGGAAGTCAACGGGGCTACGATCAGCCCATGGCTGAATCCGAGTTGGAACCCTCACCGCTGGCCGAAGCGCTGGCCCGGGTCGGCGACCGCTGGACCCTGCTGGTGGTGGAAGCGCTGCTCCCCGGCCCGCAGCGGTTCAGCGAACTCCTCAGCCAGGTCCCGGGCATCGCCGCGAATATCTTGTCCGAGCGACTCAAGCGGCTCGAACGCGACGGACTGCTGACGGCCATGCCCTACTCCCGGCGGCCGCCCCGGGCGGCCTACCAGTTGACCGCCGAAGGCGCCGAACTCGCCGGAGCCCTCAGGCTGCTCGCGCAATGGGGGACCCGGCACGCCGATCCGGCGGGGGCCCCGCGTCACGTCACCTGCGGCACCCCCATTGAGGCCCGCTGGTACTGCCCGACCTGCGACCAACTCGTCGACCACGAGCCGCGCTACTCCCAGGAGCACTACGTGTAAAGAAGCAGCGCCCAGCACCGCCTGCCCCGTTAGCCGCAGGCTGGTGCGCCCGTCCGGGCCGGTTTACGATCTTTACACTGCAGTGATCTCCTGCCCCTGCCCTCGCGCAGGCCGACAGCAGCCGATGAGCGTCACGGGGTCTGGCGGGTGATCCTGTTCGCCCGTTCCCACAGAGGGGAATGTCGATGGCGCTCTATATGTACCAGGCTTCCTATACCGCGAAGACGATGGCGGCTCAGCTTAGGGAGCCGCGCGACCCCGTCGAGGTGATCAAGCCGACTATGGATGACCTGGGAGCCAAGATCTTGGTCGCGGGCTTCCCCTTCGGCGAGTACGACCTGCTCGTCGTGTACGAGGCGCCCGATGACGTGACCGCCGCCAGCGTCGCTATGGTGGTCGCCGCTGCGGGCGAGGTCAAGTCGGCCAAGACCACGCGACTGCTCACGGGGCAGGAGTGGCTCGATTCCTTGCGCAAGCGCAGGATCGCTAAGACACACAAGCACTAGGCCAGTCATCCGAACGGGTTCGTGTTTCACGCGGTCGCGCCCATGACAGGGCGGAAGCGGGAGCGCTACGGGCCGGGTGGAAGACAGTTGCCGGAGGCCGGAATAGTTATGGGCGGGCCTCGCGTTCATATCCCGAGTCGGTGCGTCAGTGTCCCCCGGGCCTAACCACTGCCTTCATGGAATACCGTTCGGCTGGAGCCATGTTGCGCCTTTCGCCGTGAGGCGACCTGCGCACCGGCCACGGCACGCCCTCGTGAGCACACGCTCTCGGGGGCGCTGTCATATCCGGTCCCGTCCGCTGCTGGCAGGCCGGGACTGTCAGCAGGGTGCGCTGCCGCATCGCGGGACGGGTTAAAGGCCGACGAGTTCGGGGTGGCTGTTGTGCCAGATGTCCAGGATCGCCTTCCCGACCATGCTGGAACCCTGGATGGGCCCCCAGTAGCGGCTGTCGCATGAGTCTGCCCGGTTGTCGCCCAGCATGTAGAACTCGCCCGGCGGGACGCGGTAGGGATGCGAACTGCTTGCGATCGGCATGCCCAGCGGGTCCTGGGCCGGCAGGTACGGCTCGGCCAGCAGGTGCCCGTTGATGTAGATGCTGTTGCCGGAGGAATAGATCGTCTGGCCCGGCAGCGCGATGACGCGCTTGACGAGGTCTCCCGCCGGGACTCCGCCGCACTGCTCCATGGGCGGGTGGGTGAACACCACGATGTCGCCCTCGCGGACATCGTGCCAGTTGAAGAACGCCTTCTGGACCAGGATCCGGTCATACACGCCGAGCGTCGGGGTCATCGACCCCGACGGAACCCAGAAGACCTCGAACGCGTAGGTTCGCAACAGCACGGACAGCAGCGCCGCTACCAGGAGCGTGATGACCGTCTCGGCAAGTCGGCGCTGCCATCCCCTCCGCCGCTGCGGCCCGGCGACCGCGGGTTCGACGCTGACAGGATCGGTGCTCGCGGGACCACGGTCAGCAGGAGTGGGCATGCGCGGTTCCCTGGATGCTCGGCTGCGCGCGGTCTGCGGCAGGAGTTGGTTCGGCAAGTTGCCCGGACAGGACGGGGCGGCACGAGGAGCGGGAGCCGACGCCCGCGGGCGCGGGCCCTACCTTCGCCGGGACCTGGCCGGACGGCGACTGGGTCGTGCCTGCCGCCTTGGCCGGCGCGGTCTCGGCCACCAGTGCCGCCGAGAAGCCAAGCAGGCATGTCGCGGCCAGCAGCGCCGCGGTCACCGTGCTCAGGGAACGGCCGGGACGCGGGGTTAGCCACTCCCTGACCGCGCCGGTGAGGTAGCTCCAGGCGATCGAGGCCGCCGGGCTGCCGTCCCGGATGAGGAGCGTCGCCAGCTCCGCGGCCTCGTCCGCATGGCGTCGCTGCCAGCGGGCCGGGTAGCAGCGGAGCGCGGCGGCGACCAGCCGGCCTTCCGCTGCGGCCCCGCCTCCTGGTTTGCTCGGGGTGCTCATCAGATGCCGCCCAGTTGCAGGCGCATCCGTCCGGCCGCGCTGACGCGCTCCAGCGAATCGAGGTGCACCCGGAGCGCCGCCGCGCCGGGCGCGGTGATGCGGTAGGGCTGCCGCCGCTCGTCAGCGGGCAGCGACTCGATGAAACCGAGCCGCTCGAGCCGGTCCAGCGCGCCGTAGAGCGTGCCGGGCCCGAGTTCTACGCCAGCGAACTGCTTGACGTCCTGAATCAGCGCATAGCCGTGCTTCGGCCCGTCGGCGAGGCTGACCAGTATCAGAACCGACGCCTCGCCGACCCGACGCAGGACGTCCTGCTCTCGTGGGCTCATCTACCCTCCTATTACGTCGACCAATATATCAGTCAACGTAATAGTCGGCCAGCCTTGTGCCGGACATCATCGCCGGACTGCTGCGGGATATGCCGCCGTCCGCGGGCGGTTAGCGGATCAGCCGGCTTATACCAGCAGGCACATCATTCCCAAACCGTACTCGCGGAGGTGATGGGCACCTGTAACGTACTCGTCATCACGGTTATGAATCCGTGACCCGGGCCGGGGTGAACTACAAAGGTGGGGACGTTGCGACACATCTACGGGACTGCCCTGGCGGCCATCATGACCATGGTCATGTTCTTCGCCGGCGCATGGGGCTACCGCCAACTGCTCAAGCTGCCGGTCGCGTCGGGCCAGGCGACCGCGCTGCCTGCGGGCGGCGGGTCACTGCTGTCGAACAGCACGGCACTGCTCGCGCTGGCAGCCTTGCTGGTGACCGCCGTGCTGGCTGGCGTGCTGGCCGCCGTTCCGTGGTTCTCACCGCTCGCGTCTGGGTTGCCCGGCTTGCTGTTCCTGGCCTGGACCGTGCTCTACCTGGTAAGCGTGCGGCGCGCGGCGCAGTTCATACCGCTGCGCTCCCACTCGTTCGGCGCGGGCTGGGAGAGCCTGCTCTTCAACGGGATTCTCGGTGCCGTCGGCGCGGTGATGATATTCCCGCTGTTCATCCCGTCCCGCTGGCGCGGGCCGAGGCGCTCCGATGCCGCGGAATCGGACAGCCTCGCGGACGACTACCTGACGGAGATGAAGGCGGACGACCCGCTGCCCCGCCGTGACGAGCGCCGTGACCAGCGCCGCGACGAGCAGCGCCCGCTTGTCGGCAGCGTGGTAGGCGGTCAGCCGGTCGCTGCCGGTGTCAGGCCGGTCGACACCACCCGCATCACCGGCGCATCGCGGGCTCTGCGCAGCACCAGCTCCTTCCGCATTTCCACCGGCGCGCAGCCGCGTGCCACCGGCTCCTTCCGGACCGCCGCGGACGTGCTCAGGCGGCCGTACGATCAGGCGGACGACGAGTAGCCAGTCGTCTCGTCGTCCGCCTGCCAGAAAGACGCCGTGGGCAGGACTTCAGCCGCTCGGCAGGATATTGACCGCCCGGGAGACCACGAGGGCGACCGTCACGATAGAAATCATCGACTGCACGGTCATCGCTACCTTGGCCCAGCGGGACATGGGCATCGTGTCCGTTGGGCTGAACGCAGTCGCGTTCGTGAACGCCACGTAGAGGTAGTCGACGAAGGCGGGCTCCCAGTCCGGCGGGGCCATGTCCGGGCTGGTCATCTGCGGGAACTGGAAGTCGGGGTAGCGGTTCTTGAGGTTGAGCGCCCGCGCGACCGGCCCGCCGCGGTCGAACTCCCAGTACCACAGGCCGAAGACGATCACGTTCGTCAGCCAGATGACACCGCCGGTGATCAGCAACTGTGCGGGCGTCTGTTTCATGGTGCCCCGGGTGATGCCGACGGCGAGCGCGCCGACCGCCCAGCCGTTGCCCAGGCTGAGCATCGCGGCGAGCACCAGGCCGAGCGCTCGCATGACCCTGGACTGCCGGTCGATGCGGTGCGGGTTCGCCATGACAAGCACGATCAGCAGCGCGCCCTGCGCCGCCGGGAAGGCCCACGCCGGGTGGATGAGGTGGAGCCGGTCGGGCACCGCCACCTGGAGCGCGATGGCCGTGGCGGTGGCCACCGCCACGGGCCAGCGCACCTCGCCCTGAGTCGTGCGGCGCCACGCCGGCAGTGCGGGACGATGCTGCACCGCCCCGGCGTGCTCGTGCAGCCACTCGCCCGCGTGCACGCCCTCCGCGTCAAGGCGCTGGGCGACCAGGCGGTGGAGCTCGTCGATCCGGCCGTGCAGCGACCGGATACCGTCCATGACCTCGGGTGCCGACTCATCGTCAAGCGGCGCCGAGCTTAGTCCGTCTTCGCTCATGCAGCACCTCCTCAGCACCAGAGTACGAGCGGCTTCCCTCAGGGAACCTTCAGTGCGGAATACCCGAAAGCACGTCGCCGACGCGGCCGAGCGCCTCGCCGACGCGAACCCTGGTGCCGCCTGCCGCGAGCCCGGGCGCCGGAGACTCGAGTCGGTCGGCGAACCGGTAGAGCGCGTACAGCCCGTGCACACCGACCCAGCGCGCGGGTTCGGGCTCCCAGGACCGGCTGCGGTGTTCCACCCAGGGCAGCGCCGCAAGCGATGACCGCTCACCTGCCACCAGGTCGGCCAGCGTGCGTCCCGCGAGGTTGGCGGCGGCGACTCCGTGCCCGGTGTAACCGCCCGCCCAGCCCAGGCCGGACGCGGGGTGGTAGGTGACCGACGCGCACCAGTCGCGGGGCACACCGAGCACGCCGCACCAGGCGTGCGAGATGCGCGTGTCGGCGGCGGCAGGAAACAGACCGCGGAGCACCCCGGTGAGTGCGGCCACGGTCGACTGGTCGGTCATCCCGAGATGGTCCACCGCAGAGGCGAACCGGTACGGCACGCCCCGTCCGCCGAGCGCGATCCTGCCGTCCGCGGTCCGCTGCGCGTACATGTACGCGTGGGCCTCGTCTGACAGCGTTTCGCAGCCCGCCCAGCCGATCTCCTGCCAGGCCGCGTCGTCGAGCGGCTCGGTCACCACCATGTGGCTGTTCATGGGCAGCAGCGCGCGGCGCAGACCGGGCAGCGCGGCGGTGTAGCCCTCGGTGCAGCGCAGGACCGAGCGCGCGTGCACGTCGCCGAACTTCGTCCGCGCGACCGCGCCCACCTGCCCAGGGGCAGCGGGTTCGATCAGCGACACCGGCGTCGCCTCGTAGATCTCCACTCCGCGCCGCTCCGCCGCCGCGGCGATCCCAGCGGCCAGGGCGGCCGGCTGGATCCGGGCACTGGCCGGTGCGAACAGTCCGCCGAGGGCACCGGAGACGTTGACCCGCTCGCGCGTCTCGTCACGGGACAAGAACTGGTACACGTCGTCCCCGTCGCCCCGCTCCCTGATGGTGACGAGGCCCTCGCGCAGCCGCGCGAGCTGTGACGGAGTCGACGCGACCGACAGCCGGCCGCCCTTGACGAAGTCGCATGCGATCGACTCGACCTCGCAGACCCGCCCCACCTCATCGACGGTGGCCCGAAGTTCGGACTCAAAGGCACGCACGCCCGCCGTCCCGCCCGCGCCCTGCGCGTAGCGAGACCACGAGCCGGGCAGTTCCGCGGTCACCCAGCCGCCGTTGCGGCCCGAGGCCCCGTACCCGGCAAACGCCGCTTCCAGCACCACGATCCGCAGGCCAGGGCGCAGCCCTGCGAGGTAGTAGGCGGTCCACAACCCGGTGTAGCCGCCGCCCACGACGCACACGTCCGCCTCGGTCGGCCCGGGCAGCGACGGACGTCTGGGCGGGAATCCGCCCAGCGCCCGCCACCAGTAAGAGACTTCACCGTTGTGCATGGGCTGACGGTACCTGATGGCGATCTGGCCATGCGGAGTCACAACGTCCCGCTGAGCGGGTACTTTACGAGTTATGCGCCTTGGGGTACTAGACGTCGGCTCAAATACCGTTCATATGCTTGTGGTCGACGCTTACCCGGGAGCGCGCCCGCTGCCCGCGTTCTCACACAAGACCGAGCTTTCACTCGCGGCGCACCTGCAAGCGGACCACACGCTGTCCAAGGTCGGCGAGGAGCGGCTGACCGACGTGGTCGCCGAGGCGCTGCGGATGGCTGAGGACAAGGGCGTCGAGGACTTCCTCGCCTTCGCCACGTCCGCGGTTCGCGAGGCGGTCAACGGCGACGACGTGCTGGCCCGGATCCAGGACCGGACGGGAGCGCGCATCCTGGTGCTGTCCGGCGAGAACGAGGCCAGGCTCACCTTCCTGGCCGCCCGGCGCTGGTTCGGCTGGTCCTCGGGGCGGCTGCTCGTGGTCGACATCGGCGGCGGTTCGCTTGAGATCGGCGCGGGGCATGACGAAGAACCCGAGGCGGTGATGTCGCTGCCGCTGGGTGCCGGCCGGCTGACCAGGGACTGGTTCACCGCGGACCCGCCGCCCGCCGACCAGGTGCGCTCGCTGCGCAGGCACGTCCGGGCGGAGATCGCCCGGATGGCAGGCAGCCTGCGCCGTGGCGGCACGGCCGATCACGCGGTCGGCACGTCGAAGACCTTCAGGCAGCTCTCCCGGATCGCCGGGGCCGCACCGTCGGGCGAGGGAACCTACGTCAGGCGTTTCCTCAAGCACAGCGACGTGAGCCTGTGGGCCGAGCGGCTGGCCGCGATGGACAAGGCCGAGCGCGCCCGGCTCCCCGGTGTTTCCGAAGGCCGGGCGGCGCAACTGCCCGCCGGCGCCATCGTCGCGGACGCGGTAATGGACCTGATGGGCTGCACCCAGCTGGAGATCTGCCCGTGGGCGCTGCGCGAAGGCGTCATCCTGAAGCGCCTCGACACCCTGGCGGACCCCGCCACCCGCGCATTAGACGGCCCCCCGCCGCCGACCGCGCCGCCCCCCAGGCCACCAACCCCATTGAACCGCAACGCCAAACGCGAAACCCACACCCGTCCGGACAAATTCAAACACTTATCCCCAGAACGAACCCGTACTCCGCCCCCATCGCAACGCGCCTGCCCACGGCTGGCTCGTCCCCCGAGCCAGGAAGTCCTAGGCGAAGATGGTGGATCGTTGTACACGCCATCGCGTGTCCAGGTATCCACTATCTTTTTCGACTCCTCGATGCCACGCGCCGATTTCATGAAATGTCGGGCATGTCGCGGCGCGCCAGCGCCCGACATGCCCGTCTCGCGGGTGGCCTACTGCTTCACGCGCCGGGTGCCCCCGTTCGCATCGCGCGATCGTGGCGCTCCGTGGGCTGGTCACCCCCAGTCCACGTCATAGGGCCATTTAGCGTCGGACATACTGGTATGAACCGGGCGCCTGAGCTGTGCCAAGTGGCCCTATGCCGTCCCCCGGGCACAGCGCGCTGGGACCCTGAGCCTGGGCGCCAGAAAGAATGTCCCGGCTGAGGCTTCGCGAGCCAGGCAGTTGAAGAATCGTAGCCCGCCCAGACCCGCCACTCCCGACGTCAGCGGCAGCACCGACCACAGCAATATCAAGGCGTTAAACGGCTTGACCCGAGCCTCCAGGGT
This sequence comes from uncultured Actinomycetota bacterium, assembly GCA_963785645.1. GTDB lineage: Bacteria > Actinomycetota > Actinomycetes > Streptosporangiales > Streptosporangiaceae > Trebonia. The sequence goes on along the minus strand of CAWAWG010000004.1, from coordinate 274,210 downwards.
CACGGGACGCTACGGGTGCAACACGAACCCGTTCGGCTGACCCCTGCTTCTGACTTGGCTTGTGACCCAGTTTTTGACTTTGGTTTTGATCTTGGCTTTTGACCTCGGCTTTTGACTTCGGCTTTTGACTTCGGTCACGAACGGGAGAAAGACGCGGGTCGGCCGGGGGATTGGCCCGCGACCTTCCGAAGGAGCGTCGCGGGCAATCCCCCGGCGACCCAAGTCCGTCGCCTTTTTAGGTTTTGATTTTGAAGTTGACTTGAGATTTTGAAGTTGACCTGAAGTTTTGATTTTGAAGTTGACTTCGAACTTGACTTCGAACTTGAGGTCACCCCAGAAGCCTCTACTGGAGGAGCCGGATACCTTCGGTCGGCTCATCCGGATCGATCAGCGACCGAGGCTCGCGGTCAGCCAGTGGGTCACCGATGCCGCTGACCGGCACTCCGCTCGGCATCGGCAGCGGGGTGCGCGGCAGACCGTCTTGCAGGCCCAGGCGGCCCGGGCCGGTGCCAAGGGGAGGCAGCGGGCTCGTGCCTGGCCGCCCGAACGGGCTGCGCGGCGCCTCGGGCGGTGGGAGCAGGCTGCCACCGCCCGAGGCCGGCAGGTCCAGCGCGTCATGCTCTGTGTCCGAGAGGGGCGGGTTGATCCGGCCGGTCAGCCCGGGACGGCCGAGTGCCGTCGAGCGGACGTCCTCGCCCCGTGGCGGGGCCACGGTCCCGGTGGCAACCGTTTCCGGCGCGGGCGGTGCGAGCAGCGAGAGGTCGCGGTCGTTGCCGTTGTCGGAGCTGTCCGCCTCCTCGGCGGCAGCGGCGGCAGCGGCGGCGGCTTCGTTGGCCTCCGCGAGGCTGATTGCCCTGCTGACCGTCTGGTTGACCTCTTCTTCAAGTGACATCCTGGCGGCTTCCGCGGTGACCAGGCCCTGGACGCCGTCCAGAATGTCGGTCAGGCGCCGGACGGTGTCCGCGTGCCTGCTGCTGAGCAGGTTGAGCCTGCGCTCGGCCCCGTCATGGATGGCCGTCGCCCGCGCCGTGGCCTCGTCAAGTGCCTTCTTCGCCTGGGCCTTGGCCTGGGCAAGGGCCTGATCGGCCTTCTTCCGCGTGTCGGTTGTCAACCGGTCAGCCTCAGTACGCGCGGCGGTGCGGGTCTTATCTGCCTCGGTGCGGGCGGCGGCAATGGTCCGCTCGGCCTGCTCCTGGGCGGCGGTCAGCATCCGTTCCGCCTGCTCCCGCGCGTCGGCGCGGACCCGCTCAGACTCCTGCTGCGCATCGGATCGCTGCTGGGCGATGTCGTCGTCAGCCTTATTCTTCTGGGCCTTGGCCTCGTCGTCAGCCAGCTTGAGGATCTGCGCGATCCGCTCGCTGACCTCCTCGTGCGCGGGTCTGCCCGAGAGCGCCTGCTGGCGCACTGTGGAAAGCTCACGGCGCAACTGCTCAGAATCATCGAGGGACCGGGCGAGCCGCTGCTCCAGGTCCCGGATCTCGCTGTTGCGGCGCGCTACAAAGTCGTCAACCTGGCGGCGGCTGTAGCCGCGCATCTGCATCTCGAACTCTTCGTGCAGCAGGTTCGGCAGGAGGTCACTGTTTTCATTCATGGCATCACGAGAATCTTGAGTCCTGAAAGGTCTACGGGGACGATGTCCGGTGTCTGACGGTGCCGGGCGTGGTGGCGGGATCGCCCTGGTAGCGAGCTCCCCCTGGTAGCAGTTACGGACACGACTCTTCTCCCGGGAGCCACCATCCGCAACCGAAACGACCGAGTGTCCCGTTATATCCCAACTTGGCCTGTTGTGAAAGTTGCAGACATCAAGTTTTGAGTTAGCAAATCATTTGTGGGATTACTGGCACGATGCTTTGAGATTGATGGATGTCCTGCTCAGGGCATGGCGCAGCGGCAACTCATGACGTAAGCTGTAGCCAGTCAGTTACCCTATGATATGACGACATTCGATCATCTTTCGCAATATAAACGGACATATGGTGCTCCTGGGACTGGTGCTGCGCGGTGTGGGGCCTGTTCCGAAAGCGGACAGATGCCCTCATACCGGAACCAGAAGATTTCCGCCGCCGTGTCACGGAATCGTTATCGGCAAGCCGGGTAAAACGTACACAAGGGTGGTCTGCGAATGGCCCCGATGGGTCATGCGGAGGAATGGTGTCGCGACGTAACCTGAAGGGCGGAGCAGGGAGTGCCCGGTCAAAGGAGGTGAGCACGATTCCCATGCAGGTGGATCTCCGTGTTCACGATGACGTGGCACTTGGCGAGATAGAACTCTACGCCGAGGTGCTCGCGACCGTTGCGGCAAGCGATGGTCCGCTAACTAAGAGTCAACTAGACGAGGCGCTGGGCATAAGGCATTAAGTGCTTGCGCTCAGGGGTGGCGGTACATCGCGTCGGTGGACCAGCGGGTGAAGCCGAGTGCCGTGTACATGCGCACCGCCGCGGTGTTGTCCTCGTCCACGTAGAGGAGGACGTCGGCGAGCCCGAGGTGCCGCAGATGAGCCAGGCCCGCGAGGGTCAGCACCCGTCCTAGGCCGCTGCCCTGCTCGCCGGGGTCGACGCCGACCACGTAAACCTCGCCGATCGGCGCGCCGCCTTCGCCGCCATCGGCATGTACCTTCGTCCAGTGGAAGCCCGCGAGCTTGCCGTCCCGCTCGGCCAGGAAGAAGCCGGCCGGGTCAAACCACGGCTCCGCCTCCCGGAGCCGAAGGTCCGATATCGTCCAGGCCCCCTGCTCGGGATGATGAGCGAACGCCCGGTGGTTGACGCCCAGCCAGGCTTCCTCGTCTGAACCGGGGCTGAATGTCCGGATGGTCACCCCGGGCGGCGGCGTGACGGTGGCGTCGGCGGGCACTCGCGCCAGGGGCATCCGCATCTGCCACAGCGCCCGGACTCTGGCATATCCGGCGGCCTTCGCGAGCCCGACCGCGCCCGGCCGCTCGCCGTGGGCCCAGAGCCGGACGGCGTTCTCGCCGGCGCCGGCGAGCAGCGCGGAGCTGAGGGCCGTGCCGTAGCCGCGGCGGCGGTGGTCAGGGTGGACCACGAGTTCTCCGCTCGTATCGCCCCCCGGTGCCTCTTCGTCTGGGGCGTCAAGGTGCGCATATCCGGCCAGCACGCCGTCGCGGGTCGTCAGGACCAGGTCGCGGGCTCCTGTGCCGCTGCCGTACCGCACCTGAAGAAGGACGTCTTCGGAAAGTGGTGCCACGCCGTCCGCGTGGTTCGCAGCCGCGGCGAGTTCCTGAACCTGGATCGCCAGCCCCGCGGAGAGTTGTCCCTCGGTGGTGGTCGTGCCGGAAGGCGACGGCCAGGTCACCGGTCCGCCGGGATCACGGAGTCCCGCGGGATGGCGGAGTCGCGCGGGATCAGGTCGGCGGCGTCCCTGTCCTCGGGTGCCCCCTTCACCGGGACGAACCGGTAGCCGACGTTCCGCACGGTGCCGATGAGTGCCTCGTGCTCGGGACCGAGCTTGGCTCGCAGCCGCCGTACATGCACGTCTACGGTCCTGGTGCCACCGAAGTAGTCGTACCCCCAGACCTCTTGCAGTAGGTGCGCCCGGGTGAACACCCGGCCCGGGTGCTGCGCCAGAAACTTGAGCAGCTCGAACTCCTTGAACGTGAGGTCGAGCACGCGGCCGCGCAGCCGCGCCGAGTACGTCGCCTCGTCGATCGCCAGGTCGCCCGACCTGATCTCGTCGGGGGCATCCGCGGCGGCGAGTATGGCCCGGCGTCCAGTGGCAAGCCGGAGGCGTGCCTCTACCTCCGCGGGGCCGGCTGTGTTCAAGATCACGTCGTCAGCGTTCCATTCCGCGCTGATCGCGGCAAGGCCGCCCTCGGTGACGATGGCGATCATCGGACAGTCGAGCCCGGTGGTGTGCAGCAGGCGGCAGATACTCTTGGCGTGCGCGAGGTCGCGGCGCGCGTCGACCAGGACGACATCGGCTGGTGGGGCCTCCACCAGCGACGATGCGTCGGCGGGCACTACGCGGACGGAGTGCAGCAGGAGGCCGAGGGCCGGCAGAACCTCCGATGAGGGCTCAAGGACGCCGGTTACCAACAGCAACTCACTCACGTGATGCCACCTCCAGCTCGCAGGCGCGAAAACGCCGTCATATCTGTATAAACACAAATAGGACCCGGGGGCAACATCGCCCGAGGTCCCGTTGAGGTGAGGATATCCGACACATGGCCAAGGTCACTATCAGATACTGGGCCGCGGCGAAGGAGGCCGCGGGCACTCCGGAGGAGTCCGTCGATGCGGTAACTCTCCGTGATGCCCTCGATGCGGCTATCGCCAGCCGGAAACCGGACGCCAGGTTGGCCGCCGTTATCGCGAGGTCATCGTTCCTGGTAAACGCCGACCCGGTCGGCCGGACAGCCAAGAACCTGATCGTGCTTGACGACGGTGCCGTGATAGAGGTGCTGCCACCCTTCGCCGGCGGGTAAGCGCCCGCGATGCCGCCCTCGGTGATCGCCCGGTCGCCGGGCGTTCTGGATGGTTCACTCCTGAAGCGGTCATCTCGGTAGTAAACGTGATTACCTTCACCCCAATTGTGCCCAGTAAACAGGGGCAACATTGATTACAATCGGTCACCAATTAAGGTGACTTGGTTGCTTTGGGCTACTTTGGCCGGTATACCGGTTCCTGTGAGCACCGACCCCGGTCCGCCCGGGCAGGAAAATTCTCCTCAGCCATTGAACCAGCCGGCCGAAGCTGACGTTCTCCGTAGTGTGCCAAGCACAGCAGCGGCCAGCCGTCAGCGCATGGCCGATGATGCCTTTATCCGGGCGCTGTACGCCGAACACGGCGGAGCGCTGCTTCGGTACGCCTTGCACCTGAGTGGCGGAGACAGGCAGAAGGCGGAGGACCTTGTGCAGGAGACCATCGTGCGGGCCTGGCGACATCCGGAGGCCCTTGCGGACCGACCGGCTCGTCCCTGGCTGTTCGCCGTGGCCCGCAACCTGGCGGTAGACGCTTACCGGGCGCGTCAGTCCCGGCCTCCGGAGACCGGGCAAGAGGCGTTCGACACGCTGCCCGCTCCAGATGACGCGGACCGCACCCTGGAGTCGTGGGCCGTGGCCGAGGCCCTGGCGTCGCTGCGGCCCGACCATCGCTCGGTCATCGTTGAGACCTACTACCGCGGCTGCTCGGTCAATGAAGCGGCGGCTACCCTCGGGATCCCGCCGGGGACCGTGAAGTCGCGCACGTACTATGCGCTGAAGGCGCTCAAGCTAGCTCTGCAGGAACGGGGGCTGGCGCCATGATGGAGTCACCCGCAGGGGGGACGGCCCCCCGGACCATGGACTGCTCAGAGGCTCGGATATCGCTCGGCGTCTACGTGCTCGGCGCCATCGATCCCGCTGAGCGCTCGCTGGTGGACGCACACCTGGCGACGTGCCGCGAATGCCGGGATGAGCTCGCGGGGCTGGCCGGGCTGCCGGCCCTGCTCGCCCGCGTCTCGATGGAAGAGGCCATCGCGCTCGCGGATCCCGACGGACCATTCCCCGCCGCCGTGAGCGAGGCACCCGAGCCGCCTCAGGAACTGCTCGCCACCGTGATCGACCTGACGGCGGCCCGCCGTCGCCGCCGCCGCTGGCTGGAAGCCGGCCTCGGCGTCGCGGCGGCGCTTATCATCGCGGTCGGCGCGTTCGCCGGCCTGCGGATCGGGTCAAGCCCGGCGCAGCCCGGCAACTCGGCCCAGGGGCAGTCGGCCTTGTACGTCGGCCCGCCCGTCGGCCCGATGACGACTGTGACCGGGAAGTCGGCAAACATGACCGCGACGATCAGCTACAGCCAGATGGGCTGGGGCACCCAGCTCGACACGAAGGTCAGCGGCATCCCCATGGGCACCAACTGCCAGCTCTGGGCGATCGACTCCAGCGGACACCGCCTCCTCGTCGGCAACTGGGTGACGGATAACAACGAGGGCGCGGTCTGGTATCCCGGATCAACGGCGCTGTCCAGCAAGGACATTTCCGCCTTCCAGATCACCGTCGGCCACGGGCAGACGATCGAGGTCACGGCCTGATTCTTGCGGCTATTCCCGCACCGGGAATAGCCGCAAGCGTCGGCGGTGCTGGAGTAGTCGTGGTTGATGGCCTGATCGCGCTCGTTGTTGTCCTCGCCGCGGCATCTGCGTCGGGGTTCTTGCTGCGCCGACGTCAGGGCCGGTTCCAACCCCGGACGGCTGGTCAGCCGTCATCCCGCGGCGACCTGCTGAGCGCCGCCGACCTGGGTGCGCCGCTTGGGGCGCGGGCGACCCTGGTGCAGTTTTCTACCGAAGTGTGTGCCTACTGCGGCCCGACCAGGGAACTGCTCACCGAGGTGGCACAGGAGCGGGACGGCGTCTCGTTCGTCGAGATCGACGCCGCGGAGCGGATGGATCTGACCAGGCGGCTGCACGTGATGTCTACCCCGACGGTCCTGGTGCTCGACGCCCTCGGCGGCATCGCGAGCCGGGCTTCTGGTCCACTTCGCAAGACCGACCTGCTGACAGCGGTGGGCACTGTCCTTGACGCAAGCGGTATCTCTTGAATTTCCCACTTGATCAGGCGACAATGGGGGCCGTGTCCGTAGGCCTGGTGGTGACAGCGGTCCTCCCAGTGAATAGCATCGACTACGTGCCTTCCAGAACAGCCAAGATGCTCACCAAGCGGCGGGCTGTCGACTTCTGCCGGGTCGCGACCGCCATGTGTCGGTGTCCCGTGCCCTTCGTCGCCTGAGTTAGCGGGGGTTCTTAGCCCCGGGCAGGCGGAGAACGTTAAGGCCTCAACCTGCGTCTGGAGCATGATCATGACCATCAAATCCTCTTCTTTTTCGCGCGGCTCACAGGGTTCCAACGTGCCGGAAGAGTCAAAAAGAAGAGGATTTGTCGACGCGCGCGGCCCGCGCTTCGGTGCGGCGATCACGACGGTGGTCCTCGCGGCCGTCGTGGTCACGGCTGGCGTCTCGCATCTCGTCGCCGGCTCGATCCTCTTCGCCCAAACGCTGGTATTCGCCGTTGGAGCACTGGCCGGCCTGCGCTACGCCCCCTACGGCCTCATCTTCCGTCATCTGGTCCGACCGAGGCTCGGGCCACCGTCCAAGACCGAGCCGGAGGCCCCGCCTCGCTTCTCCCAGGGGGTAGGGATGGCGTTCGCCGGGATAGGCACGATCGGCTTCGCCGCCGGGCTGCCGCTGCTCGGCATCATCTTCGCCGCGTTCGCCCTGGCCGCCGCGTTCCTCAACGCGGCGTTCGACTACTGCCTCGGTTGCCAGATGTACCTGCTCATCCAAAGAATCCGGCCTGCCCACTAGGGCCGGCCGACAAGGAGGTTTCTCACTCATGAGCCGTTCCGACGTCCTGGTCGACGCCGACTGGGTCGAGGCCCGCATCGGTGCGCCTGGCACTGTCATCGTCGAAGTTGACGAGGACACGAGCGCGTACGACAAGGGCCACATCCCCAGCGCGATCAAGATCGACTGGAAGAAGGACCTGCAAGACCCCGTCCGCCGCGACTTCGTGGACAAGGTGGGCTTCGAGACGCTGCTCTCCGACCGCGGCATCTCCAACGACGACACCGTGGTCCTCTACGGCGGCAACAACAACTGGTTCGCCGCCTACGCCTACTGGTACTTCAAGCTGTACGGCCACCAGAACGTGCTCCTGCTCGACGGCGGACGCAAGAAGTGGGAGCTCGACTCACGCGAGCTGACCAAGGACGTGCCGGCCCGCGAGAAGACGAGCTACACCGCCACCGAGCAGGATGCCTCGCTGCGCGCCAAGCGCGACGAGGTCGTCGACGCGATCGGAAAGCGGAACCTGGTGGACGTGCGCTCTCCCGACGAGTTCTCCGGGCGGCTGCTCGCCCCGGCGCATCTCCCGCAGGAGCAGGCGCAGCGCGGCGGCCACATCCCGACCGCGAAGAACGTTCCGTGGTCAAAGGCCGCGAACGAAGACGGCACGTTCAAGTCCGACGGCGACCTCACCGACCTCTACTCCAGCGAGGCCGGCGTGGACTTCGCCAAGGACACGATCGCGTACTGCCGGATCGGCGAGCGCTCCGCGCACACCTGGTTCGTGCTGCACGAGATCCTTGGGCTGCCGAACGTGAAGAACTACGACGGATCATGGACCGAGTACGGCTCGCTGGTAGGCGTGCCGATCGAGCTAGGTGAGGGCAAGTGAGCAACGACAGCTGCGGTGCGCAGGCCGGCGGTGTGACCGTTACGAAGGACAAGGCGGGCAAGGAGGCGATCATCGAGGGGCAGGTGCTTAGCGGTGGCGCCCCCCTGTCCACGGGCTATGTCCGGCTCCTGGGCAGCGGTGACGAGTTCGTCGCCGAAGTGCCGCTCGGCGAGGACGGCGGCTTCCGCTTCTTCGCCGCGCCGGGTGAGTGGGTGCTGCGCGTGCTCGCTCCTGGTGATGTCCGGCTTGAGCAGGAAGTGACGGCGGACATCGGGCAGATTACTCGGGTCGAGTTCCTGGCCTGATCTCGGTCGTTGTTACCGCTGTCGCGGGGGCCGACGGAGTGTCCACGCGCGTTTGCCGGTCCGGCCCACTAACTCAAGTGGGCCGGACCGCGGCGTTTAACTCGCGTACATGCAGTCGTTGTTTCTTGGCTGAGTGGTGGGGGGTGGTGCGGCGTAGGGTTTGCGCATGAGTGAGCATCGGCAGGAGTTCGACAACGCGCTTGAGGCGATCGAGAGCAAGGTCATCGAGTTGTTCGCGATGGTTGCCGAGGGACTGCCCGTGGCGACCCAGGCGCTGCTTAGCGACGACGCCAGCGCTTACTCGGTGCTGGCCGAGCGCGACAAGGCCATCGATGCCCTTTACCTGGAGGTCGAAGGGCTGGCCAACCGGGAGATCCTGCTCCAGGCGCCCGTGGCGTCGGACCTGCGCTTCCTGCTCTCGGTGCTGCGGATCGTGCCGGAGCTTGAGCGGTCGCATGACCTCGTGGTGCATATTGCCGCTACCGCAAGCCACGCCCTCAGCGGCGGCCTCACGACGCGGGCCAAGAGCCTTGTTTCGCGGATGGGCGAACTCGCCTCCGAGATGTGGCGGCAGTCGGCCGACTCCTGGTACCAGCGCGACCGGGCCGCCGCGGAGGTCCTGGCCCAGCGCGACGAGGACATGGACGAATTGCACTCCAGCCTTATCGCGGAACTCGCCTCCGGGCAGACGGCCGTCCCCGTCGCGATGGAGATGGCCCTCGCCGCGCGAGACTACGAGCGGCTCGGCGCCCACGCGGTCAACATCGCCCGCCGCGTCGTCTACCTAGCGGGCACCACCCCGCACAAGCCCGAACCCGAGTAACAGAAACGGGCGCGGCCACAGTAAGCCGCACCCGTTCTTCCGCGTAATTTCCCGCTCTATCCCATACGTCCGGTGACGTACGCCTGCGTACGGGGGTCTTGCGGGTCTTCGAAGATCTGCTGGGTCGGGCCGTACTCGACGAGGATGCCGGTGCGGGTGTCGTTCTTGGAGTCGGTGAGGACGGAGTAGAACGCGGTGCGGTCGCTGACCCGGGTCGCCTGCTGCATGTTGTGGGTCACGATGACGATCGTGTAGTTCTGCTTGAGCTCGCGGATCAGGTCCTCGACCGCGAGCGTGGCGATCGGGTCGAGGGCGGATGCGGGCTCGTCCATCAGCACGACGTCCGGCTCGACCGCGATCGTGCGCGCGATGCACAGCCGCTGGGCCTGGCCGCCGGACAGGGCGAGACCGGACTGCTTGAGCCGGTTCTTCACCTCATCCCACAGCGCCGCGCCGCGCAGCGACTTCTCCACGATCTCGTCGAGCTTGCCCTTGTTCCGCTGGCCGTTGATTCTCGGCCCGTACGCCACGTTGTCGTAGATCGACTTGGGGAACGGGTTCGGCTTCTGGAAGACCATCCCGATGCGGCGGCGGACCGCCGTCGCCGAGACCCCCTTGCCGTACAGGTCGGCGCCCCGGTACCTCATCTCGCCGTCAAGGCGCGCGCCGGGCACCAGGTCGTTCATCCGGTTGAGCGCGCGCAGCACGGTCGACTTGCCGCTGCCGGACGAGCCGATGAACGCGGTGACCTCGTTCTCGTAGATCGGCAGCGAGACGTCGGTGACGGCCTTGAAGGACCCGTACCAGATCGACACGTTCTTGACGTCGAAGATCGTGGTCCCCGGCGTCGTCGAGGGTGGCTGGACCCGGGTCTCAAGTCGCGGCAGGTTGGTGGAGATCGTCTGCTCGACGACGTCCTGTTCAGGCTGTTCCATTTTGCACCCCTACTGAGAGTACCGAGCGAAGCGTGCGGTGACGAGGCGGGCAACGATCATGAGAATGAAGGCGATGGCGATCAGGGTGAGCGCCGCGCCCCATGCTCGTGCTTCCGCGCCGACGTAGGGTGACTGCGCGTTCGCGAAGATCTGCGTGGACAGGGCGGTGTTGGCGCCGCTGAACAGGTTGGTGTTCGTGGCCTCCACCGTGAGGATGGTGAACAGCAGCGGCGCCGTCTCGCCCGCGGCGCGGGCGACGGCGAGCAGTGCGCCGCTCACGATGCCGCTGATCGCGGCCGGCAGCACAACGGTCACCGTGACCCGGGCCTTGGTGGCGCCGAGGGCGTAGCTGCCCTGCCTGAGGCTGTCCGGCACCAGCCGGAGCATCTCATACGAGGTGCGGATCACGATCGGCAGCATCAGGCAGGCGAGGGCGAACGAGCCGGCGAGACCCGAGTAGCCGAAGTGCAGCACCCAGATCGTGAAGATGAACAGGCCTATCACGATCGACGGTACGCCCGTCATGACGTCCGCCATGAACGCGATGAGCCGGGCCAGAATGCCCCTGCCGCCGTACTCGTTGATGTAAACCGCGCCAAGGACGCCCAGCGGTATCGCCATAAGCGCGGCGAAGCCGGTGATCTCAAGCGTGCCGATGACCGCGGCCCCCATGCCGCCGAAGCCGGCCGGCATGACGTTCGGCGGGATGGTCCCGTTGGTCAGGAACTGCCAGCTGATGATGCTCGCGCCCTTGGACACCACCGTGATGAGCACGAAGACCAGCGGGACAAGGACGACCAGGAACGCGACCCACATGAGGGCGGTCATGATCTGGTTCTTGGAGCGCCGCCAGCCGGAGGGCTCCCGCAGGTCTACCTGGCCGCTCGCCGGGTCGGAGATGGTTGCCATCAGGCGGCCCCCCTACTCTTCCGCGCTGAGCGCTCCACGATGGCACGGGCCACGAGGTTGACGATGATCGTGAGCGCGAACAGGAACAGGCCGAGCCCGATCAGCGCGGCGCGGTACTCGCCGGCGTTGGCCTCGCCGAACTGGAGCGCGATGACCGCGGCAATGGACTCACCGCTGTAGAAAAGGTGCCCGGTGACCTCGGCCGAGTCGCCCATGACGAGCGCCACCGCGATCGTCTCGCCCATCGCCCGGCCTAGACCGATGAGGACGGCGCCGACCACGCCGGCCTGGCTGTGCGGCCAGACCGCGCCGCGGATCATCTCCCAGCGCGTGGCGCCGAGTGCGTAGGCGCCCTGCTTGTCCATCTCGGGCACGGTCGCCATGACCTCGCGGGCCAGGGAGGTAATGATGGGGGTGATCATGATGGCCAGGATGATGCCGGCGGTGAAGAACGAGGCGCCGCCGGCGTCCGGCCCACCGAAGAGCGTGTCGAGCACCGGGATGCCGTTTACTCCCGAGGCGATGGACTTGTAGATGGGGGCCACCCAGGGGACGAACACGATGATGCCCCACAGGCCCCAGACCACCGACGGGACCACTGCGAGCAGGTCGATGACGTAAACGATGGGACGCGCCCACCGCCTCGGCACGACCTCGTTCAGCAGCAGCGAGATGCCGACGCTGACCGGGAATGCGATGACGATCGCGATCACCGAGGCGATGACCGTGCCGTAGAGGAAGGCCATCGCGCCGTAGTCGCCGGTCGTCGGGTCCCAGTTGGTGGAGAAGATCCCCTTGGCGCCGGCGCTTGAGAACCACGTCGTCGACTGCTGTGCCGTGGTGACGGCGATGAGGACGAGGATGATGAGGACCAGCAGGCCGGAGCCGAGCGCCAGGATCTGGAAACCCCGGTCTCCCAACGGCCTGCGGTGCGCCAGCGCATCGGCGGATCCGGCCGGCTTGGCCGGATCCGCCTTCGTCACGGCGCTCATGACGCTTCTGTTGTCCGAGCTACGTGAGTCACGCCTAACCTCATCCGGTAGTGATCTGGCTCAGCTGAGCCTTGGCCGCCGCGTCGATGCTTGACGGCAGCGGCGCGAGGTTGAGCTGGGAGAGCAGCGACTGGCCGGAGCCGAGCAGGTAGCCGATGTAGGCCTGGATCAGCGCCACGTCGTTGGCGTTCGGCTGGACCTTGTACACCAGGTCCCAGGACTGGTAGGTGATCGGGTAGGAGGTCGCGCCCGGCTCGTCAACCGTGGAGAAGGTCAGGTTGGCCTTCGGCGTGACTTGGGATGCGGCAGCGGTTGCCCCCGCGGTGGACGGCGCGACGTAGTCGCCGGCCGAGTTCTTGATCGACGCGGCGGACAGGCCAGACGCGGTGGCGGTCGAGAAGTCCACGTAGCCGATGGCGCCGGGGGTGGACTTGACGATCTGCGCGAGGCCGCTACCGCCGTTGCCGGCGTGCGCCGTGGACGGCCACTTGATGGTCGAGCCGGTACCGAGCTTCCAGGCGCTGCCCGCGGCGTCGACCAGGTACTGGGAGAAGTTCGCCGTGGTGCCGGAGCCGTCCGAGCGGACCGCGAGGGTGATCGTGGTGCTGGGCAGGTTCAGCCCGGGGTTGAGCGCCTTGATCGCCGGTGCGTCCCAGGTCGTGACCTGGCCCTGGAAGATCTGGGCGAGAACAGCCGGGTCGAGCTTCAGGCCGGTGACGCCGGAGAGGTTGTAGGCGATCGCGATCGGGCCGATCTGCACCGGGAAGTACAGCACCGTCTTGCCCGCCGGCACCTTGGACTGCTCGCTGGCCGGGATGGGTGAGTCGGAGCCGGCGATCAGCACCGTGTTTGCGTACAGGTTGCTGCGGCCGGTGCTGGAACCGACGGGGGCGTAGTTGACCTTGACGTTCGGGTTCGACTGCTCGAACGCGGCCAGCGCTGCCTGCTGGAAGTTGGTCTGGAAGGTCGAGCCGGACGCGTTGATCGTGCCGCTCGCCGCGGCCGCGCTCGAAGAGCTGCTCGCCGCGGGGGACGACGCCGCTGCGGACGAGGTCGAGGGTGAGGACGAGGTCGACGACGAGCTTGACGAAGAGCAGGCGGCTAGCGCGAGCGCCGCAATGACGGCTCCCCCGGCCACCGCAGCCTGCTTGCTGCCTCGGAGCTGCATTTTAGGGATTCTCCTTGTAATTGAAGTGCATCCGCGCGGGATTACCGTCTGATCCGTCGGCGTAGCCGCAAATGGATGTCAACGTGTTCAGTGATAGGCTCTAGAAGTAGCAGATACTGAACGAAATATGTACCTATGGCGGATGCTAAGTAAACTTCTGGTGACTTGATCTGACTGTGACCTGGCGGGATTGTGGCGTGTGTGCCCCCCGGTCAGTATCCGCAGGTGGAGCCCGGTAACCATCGGCGCAGGTCACGGGTGAGCGGCTGGCTGGTCACGGTTGGGTGACAGTGGGACTGCCTACGATGATTCACCTATATGACATGCAGAGGATTATTTCCGTTATTCTTAAATTCAACTTCCGTTTACCTTGACTGCATATTTATGAGGCTGTGCGGAGCGGGCTTTAGATTTGATTGAAGTCGCGTGCTGGCGCGGGCGGGTCTGGGTAGATCCGGGCAGTTGGGCAAAACGCCCGCATATATGACAATGCTGGCTATTGCGGGCAGTCTGGAGGCATGGACAGGCATGTGGGAAATAAAGCCAGTCAGGTGCGACGACGCGGCGGCCGTGGATCCGGCGCACGGTTATCGGCTGGCGAACCTCTCACAGGGCAAATGACCGTCGGCTCCGGGGGGAGCGGCGGTCCGCCGGGTCCGCATGGCCAAGGGCAGGCGGGGATGGAAGTCGAGGCGGCAGTGCCGGCGCAGCGGGCGGCGAGCGGGGTGCTGGCCGACCGGATGGCCGCCGCGCTCGTGCACCGGGAACCCGGCTGGCAGTTGCCGCGGCGCAGCGCGCTCGCGCGCCGGTACAACGTCAGCATGGCGGAGATCGACGCCGCCATCGGTGAGCTCACCCGCAGATCGCTGATCCGCAGGCTGCCCGATGGGCAGCTCTACCGCGCCAGCGCGGCCGAGTACCTGATCCCCCTTGAGGGGGTCGGCGGGCTGAGCACCAGGCTCGACCCGATGGGCGGCGACATCACCTGCACCGCCAGGCACGTGTCGCTGCGGGCCGCGCCGCAGGACGTCGCCTGGTCGCTTGGCGTCGCGGGAGAGAACCCGATCCGCATCGTCCGGTGCGCCTGGGCCGTCAGCGCCGAGCCCGTGGCCATCTCCACTGCCTACGTTCCCGGCGTGGTACCCGACGCGGCGGTCGATGGGCCGGACGACTTCGAGGCGATCCTGCGTACGCCCCCGGTCGCGTTGCCGGGAAGCGGAACCGTGCACGCCCGGGCGGTCGACCTCGAGCTGGCACCGCCGCAGCCCTCGGTCGCGCGCAGCCTCCGGCTGCTCCCTGGCCAGTCGGCCATCTCGGTGACGATCAGGTTCGACGACCAGGCCACCGGCAGCCCGGTCGGCCTGACCACGGTCACCCTGAAGCCGCATCATTTCCGCGTCGTCATCCAGGCCGGCGACCCCCTGCCAACCACCCCGCAAGCGGACTTACTGTGCGGGGGGACGACCCCGGCCTGGAAGGCTTCGCCCCCCATAGCCCCAAGGCCGTTAACTCAGTGGGACACGCGGTGCCCTTGATCGCGGCGTTCCCTCTGATGCCGCCACGCACATGTTGCCTTCCCCCTAGTCAGGGGAGAATTTCATGATCGTGGAGGATTAGCAGGTTATAACCTGCTAATCCTCCACGATCATTTCTAATCATGGACTTGAACTGCCTAGATACCGTACGAAATGGTCAAAAGGAACGGTCGTCGCGCCTCCGGGCGCGCTAGCTTCATGGCCTTGCGCATATGCCACCAGGGGAGCCAAAAGCGCAGCGTCCCCCGCGCTGTGGCTGATGTTAAGGCCCGTTGCGGGTGGTTGCTGCGGAAGCAGGCAGCGCTAAGCCCGCGCTGCCGGGCGCTGTGGTTGCGGTTAGTGCGTTGCTGGGTTTGGATCGCTGACCGGTATCGACACGGAGGGTGTTGGTTTGGCAACCTAGAGTGTGTGATGGCTGGGATGGAGCCATGGACGGGGTCTGTGCCGCGGCGTGCCCGCCACCTGATTCCGGCTGGGCTACCGCGACGCGGTGAGCTGATCGCGGTGTGCGCGGTGGCGATCGTGATCGCGCACCTGCTGCTCGCGCAGCTCACCCTCGTGCTCGCCCTCGTGTTCGCCGCCGCCGGCAAGGCCAGCCGGTGGCGACTGTGGTGGCTGCTCGGCCCCGCCGCGGCCGGTCTGGCCTGGATCCTCGCGGCCGGACCGGGCAACGCCTTCGCCGGCTTCGCCGCCGGGCCATCGAGCATCCTCGGGTACCTGAGCGCAGGACGCCTGGCCGGGCATATCGGGCACCCGCTGGCCGCGTTCGGCGGCGTCGAGGGGCTGGCTGCCGAGGCAGTTCCCCGTCGCGCTGCTCTGCGGTGCCGTCGAGGCCGCGCTGATCGGCTGGCTTGACTGGCTGCACACCGATGAGTGGGCGGTTCCGCCACCGCGGCCCGGCGTGGTCGCCGCGGCGCGCCGTGCCGTCGCGGCGAGCGCGATCCGGGCCGGGACCGTGGTCACCAGGGACGGCTGTGCCCTCGGCATCGCGCGCGTCCACCGGCGCCGACCGCCGAACTGCGCTGGGCGGAGGCCGCCCGCGGGGCGCTCGTGGTACGGTGCCGACGCGCGGGAGGTGACGCTCGCCGGCCTCCAGGTGGTGCATGCCGCGCTCCGCCGCCGCAAGCCGGTCATCGTCCTCGACCTCGGCGACGCCGCGATCGCCCGCGCCTTCGACGCGGCTTGCACTGGCGACCGGGGCGCCGCCGGCCGCTGGCCCCTCCGAGGCCGCCGGATCCGGATATGACGTGCAAGTCGCGGCCCCGGCGAGCGTCGCGGCGAGCGGAACGGAAGCCGCGGGTGCGAGCAAGCTCTGGGGACGCGGCACCGTGCATGAACGTCGGCCCGCCAGCCGGCCGGCCGTCGACCTCGGCCGGGTGGTGCGGGAGCGCGCGGCCGTGCTGCTCCCCGCGGACTCCCCGAAACAGCCGCCCGGGCCTGCGCCGAACTCGCGGCGCTGGCCGGGGACCTGCGCCGGATCGGCGTCGACGGCGACGCGCTCGTCTGGGTACCGAGCGGCGAGCGGCGTGCCCGCGCCAGCGCTCGCCGAACTGCTCCGCGACGGCCCCGACGCCGGCCTGTCGGTGCTGATCGGGACGACCTCGCCGCAGACGGCGGCGGAGCTGAGCGGACTGACGGGAGCCACGCTCAGCTATCCGCGTCACCGACCCGGACCTGGCCGCCAGCCTCGCCGCGCGGACCGGCACCCGGCTGCTCCCGCGCGCGGTCGCGGCCGCACTGGCCGGCCAGCGTCCAGAGGTCGGGACGCGGCCGCCCGCGCCAGACGATCCCGGGTACCCAGGCGTCTCAGCCAACGCGGCCTACTCCGGGCGACCCGGCATCCGCTGCCGCTGCCGCGGGCTGGGTGGACCTTGTGCCGAGCCCGGTGATCCCGGCGCGGACCCTGCTCACGCTCGGCCAGGCGGAGTTCGTCCTGGCGGTGAGCGCGCCGCGACGGCGGCTGGTCGCGCTCGGCCGGATGGTGCCTGCCCGGCTGCCACGCCCGGCGCCCCGCCCGGGAACAGCCAGTCGGGGGTCGGGCGGTCGGGGGCCGGGCAGATGACGCCGCTGTACCTGGGGTGGCAGTACGCGACTCCCGCGACGCCGATCCGGGGCCGCCGCCGCGCCGTCCGGTTGCCGCCCGAGCGGCAGCGGCCGTCCCAGGACTGGCTGGCAGCCCAGCGGCGGGAGGAGAGCCTCATCGCGCGGCCGCTGCGGGTGGCGGCCGCCGCCGCGACCGTGCTCGCGCTCGCGCTCGCGGCGTGCGTCGCCGTCGGCTGGGTGCCCGCCATCGTCGCCGCGGCCGGCATCGCCGCCTGCCTGCTGGCCGGCGGGCTGAGCGGCTACGTGATCTGGCAAGGCGAGCGGGTGCTGCGGCAGCAGGATCGAGCCGAGCGGCTGCGGGTCGAGCGGTTGCAGCGCGGACCAGGAGCGCTCGGCTGCACGCCGGCGCAGGCGCAGTACGCGCGGCGGGTCAGCCAGTGGCAGGCAGCAGCGGTCCGCCTTCGCGAGCCAGAAGCGGTGGTACGCCGTTCCGGTTCCCGACGGGATCGACCGGGTGGACGTCGCGGGCGGCACGCTGGCGGGCTGGTCGGCGATGCTGACCATGGCCGCCGCCTACCGGCTCGCCACGGACGGCGAGGCGACGATCGTCGACCTGTCCGGCGGAGCCGTCGCGGCCGACCTGGCCGGCCTGTGCGCGGCGGCGGGCGGCGTACCGCCGGCCGTCTGGGTGCTGCCGCACGACCTGCCGCGGCTCGACCTCGCGGCGTCGCTCTCGCCCGGGGAGCTCGCGGACGTCCTCGCGCTGTCGGTCAGCGTGGCCGAGGAGCACAGCTCCGCGCGTGACCTCGCCGTCGACACGGCGCATACTCGACCGCGTCATCGAGGTGCTTGACGCCGCGCACCGGGCCGGCGTGCCGTGCCAGGTGCGCCGGGTCGCGGCCGCGCTGCGGGCGCTCGCCCAGGTCGGCGACCCGCGCGCGGACCTGGCGGCCGGGCTGCTCACCGAGCGCGAGGCGGGAGCGCTCAGCGCGCTGTTCGGCCAGGGCGCCACCGACCGGGTGGTCCTTGAGCGGGCGCTCGGGATGGAGGCGCAGCTGCGCAGGCTCGCCAGCGTGGGCACCGAGCCGGCGCGGCTGCCCCGTGGCCGGCTGCGCGTGGTCGCGGTGGACAGGCGGGCGAGCCCGCAGTCGGCGACGACCCTCGGCAGCTTCGTGGTGACCGCGCTCACCCACCTGATCGGCCGGGTGCCCGCCGCCCCGGGGCCGGCCTCGTGGCGGCACCCGCTGTTCCTGCTCGGGGCCGAGCGGCTTCGCGGCGACGTGCTCGACCGCTTCACCGACGCCTGCGAGGCCAGCCGCTCCGGCCTGGTGCTCGGCCTACCGGTCGATGCCGCCGCATGTCAGGCAGCGGGTCGGCCGGGGGAACGCGGCGGTGGCGTTCATGCGCCTGGGAAACGCGGAGGACGCGAAGGCGGCGAGCGAGCAGATCGGCATGGCCCACCGGTTCGTCGCTCTCCCAGCTCACCGAGACCGTCGGCACGTCGGTCACCGACACGCTCGGCGGGTCGTACACCAGCACGGTCGGTGACTCCGCCTCGGCCGCCACGTCGACCTCGGACAGCGAGTCGCGGTCGACGGGCACCGGGCGGACCAGCCCGTCCGGCGGCGGCGTCCTGCCGCTGCGCGGCGGCGGGTCGCGCTCGTCGCAGTCCGGCACCTCGTGGGGCACGTCCGAGTCCGCCTCGCTCACCGCCGGTATCAGCACGAGCACCGCGTGGGGCGTGTCCACCTCGCGGGCGACCGGGGACAGCGAGTCGCTCGCCCGCTCGTTGCAGCGCTCGCGCGAGCTTGTCGTCGAGCCGTCCGAGCTGCAGCGGCTGCCGGTCACCGCCATGATCGTCAGCCACGGCGCCGGCGCGGGCCGCCGCGTGCTGCTCGCCGACGCCAACCCGGCGATCGGCGCCCTTCCCGTCGCCACGCTGGCTCCGCTGGCCGACCGGGCGGCGTCGGAGCGGATCCGCTCCGACCCGGCGCTCGCGCCCTAGACTCACGCAGGCAGACGCCATCGCCGCCAGACGGATCGCCGAACCAGCGCCTACCCCGGCGAGAGTTAACGCGCCCGTCACGCGCTCGGCGGGTGGACGCCAGCCCGCCGGACGCCGGCGAGCGGATAGCATCAGCCCACGATGGATGACAACACCCAGCAGCGCTTCAGGCTGCCGATGCGGGCCAGGGTCGCGACCACGGTGGGCGGCGCGGCCGCCACCGTCTCCCGCCTCGCCGGAAAGGGCGATGGCTCGGTCATCGGCGGCGTGATCAGCCTGCGCCTCGCCCCCGACCTGCTGTCCCTGCTGGCCGCGGGACGCCAGGTCGTCCTCGTCACGGGAACCAACGGCAAGACCACGACCGACGAAGCTGATCACCGCCGCGCTCGCACCGCTCGGCGGCGAGATCGCCTCCAACATCTACGGTGCGAACATGGAGGCCGGGCTCACGTCGGCGCTCAGCCGCGCACCCGACGCGCAGGTCGCGGTCCTTGAGACCGATGAGAAGTACATCCCGGCGATGGTCAAGGCGACCAGGCCCAAGGTGGTCGTGCTGCTTAACCTCAGCCGTGACCAGATGGACCGCGCCGCCGAGATCTGGCTGCTCGCCCGTCGCTGGCGGGAGGCGTTCGAGAGCGCCCCGGACTGCCGGGTGGTGGCCAACGCCGACGACCCGCTGGTCGCCTGGGCGGCGAGCTCGGCGCGGAAGGTCACCTGGGTGGCCGCCGGCCAGCGGTGGCGCGAGGACTCCTGGTGCTGCCCGCACTGCGGCGCTCATCTGCAGCGCGACGGGTGACGACTGGTCCTGCGGTGAGTGCGGCCTGCGGCGGCCGCCGGTGAGCTGGATGCTCTACGACAACGAGGTGATCGACCCCACGGGACGCGCCACCCAGCTTGACCTGGCGCTGCCTGGCCGGGCCAACCGGTCCAACGCGGTCATCGCGCTCGCGGTGGCCGAGGCGTTCGGCGTGCACATCGCGCAGGCACTCCGCGAACTGCGCCCGGTCACCTCCGTGGCGGGGCGGTACACGCAGGTGAGGCGCCGGGGCTGTGACATCAGGCTGCTGCTCGCCAAGAACCCGGCCGGATGGCTCGAGGCGCTCGACGTCATGGCGCCGGAGCCAACGCCGATCCTGCTCTCGGTCAACGCACAGGGACCGGATGGCCGGGACACCTCCTGGCTGTGGGACGTGGACTTCCGGCGGCTGCGCGGCAGGCATGTCCTCGTCGGCGGCGAGCGCAAGCTGGACCTGGCCGTCCGCCTTGAGGCCGACGAGGTAGCCGTTCAAGCTGGTGAACGACATCGACGAGGCGATCGACGCTGCCGTCACCGTGGCGCCGAGCCTAGAGGTGCTCGCCAACTACACCGCGTTCCAGCAGTACCGTGTGACCCTCGGGAGGGTGCAGTAATGGCGAACTCGCGGCCGCTCCGCCTGGTCTGGGTTTACCCGGACCTGCTAAGCACCTACGGCGATCGCGGCAACGTGCTCATGCTTGAGCGGCGGGCGCGCCTGCGCGGCCTGCCGGTCGAGACCGTCGAGGTCAACTCGGACCAGCCGGTACCGCACGACGGCGACATCTACCTGATGGGCGGAGGCGAGGACCTGCCGCAGACCCTCGCGACCAGGCGGCTGCTCGCCGACGGCGGGCTGCATGCCGCGGCGGCCAACGGCGCTGTGGTGTTCGCGGTCTGTGCGGGCTACCAGATGCTCGGAATGGAGTTCGGCGGTGCCGATGACGCGCCCGTGCAGGGGCTCGGCCTGCTTGACATCCGCAGCGGCCGGGGGGAGCGGCGCGCGGTCGGCGAGATCGTCGCCGACGTTGACCCGGGCCTGAACGTGGGCAAGCTGACCGGCTTCGAGAACCACCAGGGAGTCACGCGGCTCGGCCCGAACGCGCGGCCGCTCGCCCGTACCACGCTCGGCACCGGCAACGGTGACGGGACCGAGGGCGCCTACGCGGGCCGTGTGCTCGGCACGTACCTGCACGGACCGGCCCTGGTCCGCAATCCCGGCCTAGCCGACCTGCTGCTCTTCTGGGCCGAAGGCCCGCTGCCGCCGCTGCCGCCGCAGGCGGAAGAACTGGTCAACCGCCTGCGCGAGGAGCGCCTGGCCGCGGTCGCGAGCGCCAGCTGACCGTTAGCAGAACCGTTAGTAGACGAGCGCCTGAGCGTCGTCCGCGACTACCTCGGCGACGAAGGTCGCGGCACCGGCGATCCTGACCCCGGGGATCACGTCCTGCGGCGTGATGTCCCTGCGGGCAGCACACTGGCCGCAGATCGTCACCGTGCCGAGGGCGAGCACCGAGGCCAGCAGGTCCGCGAGCGGTGCGGCGTGCGGCAGCGAGAAGTCGTCCGCCCGGCCGGGCAGCGCGAACCACGCCGCCTCGCCGGTCAGCCACAGGGAAACGGGAACGTCGCTGGCCACCGCCGTCGAAGCCACCGTAAATGCCTGATTGCACCGCTCGGGCTCGTCCTTGCCGGCGGTGACCTTGATCACCAGATTCCGCGCCACAGCCAAGACTCTAGCTCGCCGGCGTGCCCTGCGGTGCAAACCGGACGTCCTGGTACTAGGCTCAAGTTCCATGCACGGGATGCTGAGCGCGGCGGTCATTATCCTTGCCTATGCCGTGGTCGCCATCGCCGCCGGCTACACGGCGGTCAAGGTGATCAGGGGAGGCCCGCATGACTGACAACGGCACACCCGGGCGTGGCGAGCCGGAGGACGCCTCCGATCGTGCGTCCGACACGATGGAGGGTTCTGCCATCGAGTCGTCCCACCGGGAGATGACCGCTTTGCCGGCCGAGCATCCCGCGATCGCGCCGCTGAGCTTCCTGCTCGGCCGGTGGAAGGGCACCGGCAAGGGCGACTACCCGACGATCAAGCCCTTCAACTTCTTTCAGGAAGTCGTCTTCTCCCACATCGGCAAGCCGTACCTCATTTACACCAGTCGCAGCTGGCGGCTGGCCGAGGACGAGAACGGCGAGCCGAAGAAGGACGAGAACGGTCAGCTGGTCCGCCTTGAGCCGCTCGCGGTGGAGACGGGCTTCTGGCGCCCGCAGCCAGAGGGCAAGGTAGAGGTGCTGCTCACTCACCCCACCGGGATCACCGAGATCTACGCGGGCGAGTTCCGGAGCCTGACGAGCATCGAGATGGTCACCGACGCGGTGGCCCGCACCGCGACCGCCAAGCCGTACACGGCGGGCAAACGGCTTTACGGCCTGGTCCCCAGTCAGACCCGGGAGGGCGAGAAGGACCTCGCCTACGCCTTCGACATGGCGGCGATGGGCCAGCCGCTGACCCCGCACCTGTGGGCCGTGTTGCAATGGGACTGGATCGTCCTGAAAGTAAAGAACCCCCGGGCGACTCCGCGCTCTCAGCGCGGGACCGACTGGACAAGGTCGGTCAGCCCGGAGGTCCGGTGATTGCCTAGTATTAGCCCACCGCCGCCCGTCAAAGGCAGTGCCGTCGAAGGCAGTGCCCTTCAGGCCGGGATCCGCCACGCGGACCCACACAGCGGGGGCGGCGGCTAGCTAGCAGCCACCTCGCAAGTCCTATAACTACTATGCATTACCTAGGACCACCTCCCTTCGGCGTACCTCAGACGCTACGCGAATCCCCGCGGCTCGACGCAAGGGATTTATCCGTGACGCATCGGCTGGCATGAATGTGCCGCAGACGCCGCAGGCCAACGCGGTGGCACACCCATGCGGCCGAACTAGACTCGTAACCATGGAAGGGCCGCAGCGACACCCCAGCTGGGATGAGGAGCTCGAGATCCCGCGGTTACCGGGTGACCCCACAGCGCCAGCTCGTCCTGGAGGCGGTCGCCAAGCTCGGCCATGCGACGCCGGAGGAGGTCGCGGCCACCGTCCAGCAGACGGCCAAGGGAATTAACATCTCCACCATCTACCGGACGCTTGAGCTGCTCAACAACCTCGGCCTTGTCACGCACACCCACCTCAACCACGGCGCGCCCACGTACCATCTGGCTAGTGACGCCGGCCACGTGCACCTGGTCTGCCAGAGTTGCGGGAAGATCGACGAGGCCAGCCGGGAAGAGATCGCGCCGCTCACGAAGACGCTTGATGACAAACACGGGTTCGAGACCAACGTCTCGCACCTGACCGTGTTCGGACTATGCAGCAACTGCCGAGCGTGAACTTAGCCGGGAGGCCGCAGTGCTTGACATCGAAGGCGCAGTCGAGGCCGAACGGCCCGATGAGGGGGTCGCCGCGCATTACGGCAACCCCATGCGCGAGCAGCGCCTGATGACTGAGGGGCTGGTCCTCGTCGACCGGTCCAACCGGGGTGTCGTCAAGGTGACCGGCCAGGACCGGCTGAGCTGGCTGCACAGCCTCACCAGCCAGCACCTGGAACGCCTCGCCCCGGGCGTGAGCAAAGAGGCGCTCATCCTGTCCCCTCAGGGGCACATTGAGCACCACCTGACGCTGACCGACGATGGCACGGCCACGTGGATCCACG
The DNA here is from genome assembly GCA_963785645.1 of uncultured Actinomycetota bacterium. GTDB lineage: Bacteria > Actinomycetota > Actinomycetes > Streptosporangiales > Streptosporangiaceae > Trebonia. The sequence continues at coordinate 250,850 of CAWAWG010000004.1, read as the reverse complement.
TGGAGCCGCACACCGCCAAGGCCCTCGTCGACTACCTCAACTCCATGCGCTTCATGCTCCGGGTCGAAGTCGAGGACCAGTCCGGGGCGCTGGTGGTGCAGACGCTGGCGGGCCCGCTCCCGGGCGAGGGCGGAGTCATATCCCGAACGATGGCGGCTGACTCCGCGGCCGCCACCTTCCTTGAGAACGGGTTGGCGGCGGCAGTCACCAGGAACCCGTTCGGAATTGACCTGATTGTCCAGCCGGAGGCGGCGGGAAAGCTGGCCGCTACCTTCCCCGTCGCCGGGCTCTGGGCCTTCGAGGCGGCGCGGATCGCCGCGCACGTCCCCCGGCCCGGACTCGACACCGATCACAAGACCTTGCCCCATGAGGTCGGCCTTATCGACTCGGCCGTGCACCTGAGCAAGGGGTGTTACCGGGGCCAGGAGACGGTGGCCCGGATCCACAACCTCGGGCACCCGCCGCGGCGGCTCGTCTTCCTGCACCTGGACGGGGCCGCGGACCGGCTGCCCGCGCACGGGGCCCCGCTCGCACTCGAAGACGGCACTGCGGTGGGGTTCGTGGGATCCGCGGCCCGGCATTTCGAACTCGGGCCGATCGGTCTCGGGCTGGTCAAACGGTCCGTGGACGTGAGCGCCGCCCTGCTTGCCGACGGGGTGGCCGCGGCGCAGGAGGTGATCGTCTCACCGGAGGCGGGGGCCAACGTGAAGGTGACACTGCGGCGGGACAGCGTACCCCAGCCGCCGGCAGGCCGAAGGATGCTCTAAGTGCTGCGCAGCGCGCTGCTAGCGCTGGCAGCAAGCGAACGTGTTCGTGAGTTTGTCACGACGACACCAGCCGTGCGTGAGCTGGTGCACCGGTACGTGGCCGGGGAGTCGAGCGAGGAAGCGGTGGCGGTGGCCCGGGCGCTTCGCTCGGCCGGACTGCTCGTGACGCTTGACTACCTGGGCGAGGACACCACCGACGCCCAGCGGGCGGCGGCGACCGCGGCCCAGTACGTTCACCTGCTCGGGAAGCTCGCCGCGGAGGGACTGACCGATGGCGGTGCGGTCGAGGTATCGGTGAAACCCACCGCCGTCGGGCTGTTGCTCGGCCTGAACGAGGACGGAGCCAGCGCCGGATCTCGCGCGTCGGGTACGACGGGAGATTCCGCCGGTTCCGCCGGCGGACGCGAAGCGGGGACCTCGGGACGGTTCAGGCGGCCGGCCGACGGGGGCCACGGCGGGTTGTCTCCCCGGGAACTGGGCGTGCGGGTCGCGACCGAGCACCTTGAGCGGATCGCCTCGGCCGCCAGGGCCGTGGGCACGACCGTGACCATCGACGCCGAGGACCACCGGATCACCGACGCCGCGCTGCGCATCGCCGGCTCGCTGCGCTCGCGCTTTCCCACGGTCGGCACGGTGGTGCAGGCGGCGCTGCGCCGTACCGAGGCCGACGTGCGCGAGCTCGCCGGGCCCGGGACGCGGATCCGGCTGTGCAAGGGCGCGTACGCGGAACCGGCCACCGAGGCGTTCGATACCCGCCATGACGTCGACAAGTCGTTCGCGCGCTGCCTGCGCATCCTGATGTCCGGCCCGGGCTATCCGATGATCGCGACGCACGACCCCAGGCTCATCGCCATCACCCGGTCACTCGGCCTCGCGCGCTCCCCCGGCAGCTTCGAGTATCAGATGCTCCACGGAGTCCGCCCGGACGAGCAGCAGCGGCTGGCCTCATCGGGGGCGAATGTCCGTGTTTACGTGCCGTACGGCGGAGACTGGTACCCCTACCTGGTCCGGCGGCTCGCCGAGCGGCCGTCCAACCTGGCGCTCTTCCTTCGTTCGCTAGTGTCTACGTCATGATCGCGATACTCGGCACCGGGAAGATGGGCGAGGCGCTGCTGTCCGGGCTGCTCCGGGCGGGACGCTCGCAGGCGGAGGTGGCCGCCGTCGTGCGCCGGACCGCGCGGGCGGACGAGCTGCGCGGCACCTACGGGATCGAGGTGCTGAGCGTCGCGGAGGCGGCGGCGAAGGCCGAGACGCTCGTGATCGCGGTCAAGCCACAGGACATGGAACGGATGCTCGATGAGATCGCCGACCTGGTCGCGCCGTCGCAGCTCGTTATCTCGATGGCGGCCGGAATCACCACGTCGTTCATCGAGCGGCGCTTCCCGGTCGAGGTGCCGGTGGTCCGGGTGATGTCCAACACGCCGGCCCTCGTGGACGAGGCGATGTCGGTGATCTCGGCCGGGACGTTCGCGGGGGAGGAGCACCTGCGGCACGCCGAGGAGCTGCTCGCGCCGCTCGGCAAGGTGATCCGCATACCCGAGTACCAGCAGGACGCGGCGACCGCTCTGTCGGGTTCCGGGCCAGCCTACGTGTTCTACCTGGTCGAGGCGATGGTGGATGCGGGCATCCTGCTCGGCATGCCGCGCCGGACGGCGCTTGAGATGGTCACCCAGACCGTTTACGGCGCGGCCACGATGCTGCGCGACTCGGGAGAGCACCCGGTGATCTTGCGCGACGCGGTGACGTCACCCGCGGGCACGACGATCGCGGCGATCCGCGAGCTTGAGAAGCACGGAGTCCGCGCCGCGTTCCTCGCGGCGATAGAGGCTGCCAGGGACCGCGGCCGTGAACTCGGTGGCGCCTAGGGTATGCCGGGCCCAAAGGCTTGCGAGCGAAGCTGAACCTGGAGGTGCTCGGCGGTGACCGGATCGACGGCGGTGGTGTGGGATGAGGCGCTGACGCGCTATGACTTCGGCGCGGGGCATCCCTTCGATCCCGTCAGGATCCGGCTCACGATGGAGCTTGCCCGTGAACTAGGGGTGCTCGCGCCGCCCGCGGCGATGATGGTCGAGCCGTCTCCCGCAACCGACAGCGAGATCGAGACGGCCCATGACCCGCGGTACATCGAGATGGTCCGGCGCGCGGGGCGCGACCTGGTGCCTGCCGTCCGGTTCGGTCTCGGCACCGACGATGACCCGGTCTTCGAGGGCATGCACGAGGCGGCCGCCCTGGTGGTCGGTGCGACGCTGGCGGCGGCCCGGTCGGTCTGGCGGGGTGACACAGCGCACGCGGTGAGCGTCGCCGGCGGCCTTCATCACGCGATGCGGGCGAGCGCCAGCGGATTCTGCGTCTACAACGACCTCGCGGTCGCGATCAAGTGGCTGCTGTCCGCGGGCGCTGAACGGGTGGCCTACGTGGACCTCGACGTGCATCACGGGGACGGGGTACAGGCAGCCTTCTACGACGACCGCCGGGTGCTGACGATCAGCCTGCACGAGGATCCCGCCACGCTGTTCCCGGGCACCGGGAGGCCCGACGAGACCGGGACCGGCGACGGCGACGGGTACGCGGTCAACGTCGCGCTTCCCCCGGGCACGGAAGACGCCGGGTGGCTGCGGGCGATCGACGCGGTGGTACTGCCGCTGCTGCGCGCCTTCAAACCGACGGTGCTCGTCACCCAGCACGGCTGCGACACGCACCGGCTCGACCCGCTCGCGCACCTGGCGCTGAGCGTTGACGGGCAACGGCAGGCGCAGGTGATGATGCACGAACTGGCACACGAATTGTGCGGCGGGCGCTGGGTCGCTACCGGTGGCGGCGGCTACGCGCTTGTCCAGGTGGTGCCGAGGACCTGGACGCACCTGCTGGCCGTCGCGGCCGGGACGCCGCTCGACCCGGGGATGAGGACCCCGGCCCGGTGGCGGGAACTCGCCCGGTCCCTGGCTGGCGAAACGGCGCCGCCGACGATGACCGACGGAGTGCCGCCCCGCTATGTTTCATTCGCGTCTGGCATGGATCCCGACGATCCGGTGGACCGTGCCATCATGCGAACCCGGAGCGCGGTGTTTCCCTCGCATGGCCTGCCCGTGATGTTAATTTTCGGGTGGACGACCCGCCGCAGTACCGGTGACAGACCAGATCTTCGGTCGCCTTGAGGGCTGCTTGACGTGCTCCTTTCCGCCCTTTCAAAGAATCATCTACGGGGTCGGAAGGTGCGCGCGTCTGCTAGCGACTGAAGAGTAAGAACAATGAGGCTATTAGGGGCCTTGCTCTTTTCCGTACGAGACTTACCCTGGGATACGTACGTGACTGGTGCGCTGAATCCGGTCAAGCGTGCTCGGCTTCGCGCGGAAGAGGGCAATGATGGCAAGCGAAACTCCCCTTAGCGACGTTAGATTCCTTACTGTCGCCGAAGTGGCCACGATCATGCGGGTATCAAAGATGACCGTCTATCGGCTGGTCCACTCCGGCGAACTGGAAGCCATACGGGTCGGTCGTTCTTTCCGGGTCCCCGAGCAGGCGGTCAACCAGTATCTGCGGGCGGCCTTCGTCGGCACCGCCTGAGCGCAGTACTGGCTGCTGAGCGCGGGTGACCGGAACCGCCCGCAGCACCCAGAACTGCGCTTAGGCCACGCCCGGTGTTTCCGCGGGTGCCGGACATCTACGGGTCGGTGTACGGCATTCGCGAAACCGGCCGCCCAGCCGTCCTGCACGGGGTGTAGCTGGGCGTTCCCGGGGTAGCAGTCCCACCGCTGTGTGGCAGCGGGTAGGGTAGAGGACTGCGTGAGCGGTTGGCGTTCACGCTTTCCTCTAACTCGGGCGTGTGCCCAGCCTCCCGGCCGCCGGTGAGCGATGGCGAGCCCGTCTGCCGGTGTGCCGAAGGGATGGTGGCCTGATGGGCTCTGTCATCAAGAAGCGTCGTAAGCGGATGGCGAAGAAGAAGCACCGCAAGCTGCTGAAGAAGACGCGGATCCAGCGCAGGAACAAGAAGTAGCCGTGCGAACCCTCTTCATCCTGTAGGTACCCTCATCTGACCAGACGGGCCCACAACGGGACGAAGAAGGTTCGGCTGAGCGGGTGCCGCGGGTCTCGCGGGCGCGCAGGGGCGTGCCCGCGGTCTCCGCAGCCTCGCGAGACGGCGGTCTGTCCGGTGGGGCAGGCTCTCCCTCACATCTGCGTGCGAACCGGTTAGACAAGGTTCGATGATGCGGATACCGGCAACTCGTTGGTCGCAGTGGCCGTCCTAGCCGACAATGGAGACGCGGGAGCGCTACACCGAGATCGGAGCGATATGAGCGGCAGACGGCGACGCGACGATGAGTGGGACGACGGTCGCCTGGACGCGCAGGATGACCGGCGTGACCCTTGGGCTGACGACGGTATCGGCGACTGGGGTGGCACGGGTGCCGATGTCGGCGATGACGCCGACCGGTCAGACGAGCCTTCTGGCCGAGGCGTGCAGGGAAGTGGTGGCGCCACAGCGGCATACGCGCGCAACGCGCCGCCCGGTGGCAACGCTTACGGGGCACCGGCGCTCCCTACGTTCCAGTCGGCCAACGCGGCGGGGAACGGGTCGTCCGACGGGGGCGGTTACGGTTCGTCGGGGTACGGTGACAACCGCTACGGTGCTGGCTCCGGTCAGCGCGGTGCGGCGCAAGGCTATTCCGCGGGCGGCTACGGCGCGGACGGACGCGGCGCGGACGGACGCGACGGCGGTTACGGTGCTGGCCGCGATACGCACCAGGGTGCTGGCTACGGGCGTAACGGCAACGGCGCTAGTGGCGGATATGGCAGGTCGGGTTACGGCTCGTCCGGTCAAGGAAACGATTCCGGCTACGGCGGTGCGGGATACACGGCTGCTGCCAATGGCCGGTCGGGCGCTTCTGGTTTCCCCTCGGAATTTATGTCCGTCGATAATGATGACGCGGATGACGACGCTCCGGCTGGCACCCAGCGGCCGTACGGGCGGCTTTCGATCTATACGTTGCATGAGGATAAGACCCGGGAATTCGACCGGCTTGCCGAACGCGCCGCTGAAGGCGTTCGTACGTCCGAGCCCGACACTCTTGTCTACGTCATCCACGTGGTGCCTAAGGCGCCGATGCAGCGAATCATCTACGAGATTTATCGGGACCGCGGCGCGTTCTTGAGCCACGAGCGGCAACCGCATATTCGGCAGTTTGCTGCGGACCGCGCGCCGTGCGTTCTTGCCACCAACATCATTGACCTGCGGCTGAAATACGCGAAAGTGGCAGCACTCGGCTCGGCGCCCGAGGCCCCGGCGAAGCCGGCCGCGCAGTCGCAGGCGAGCTGGACGCCCCGCGCCGCGGACGCCCCGGGCGGCGACCGCTACGAGGCAACAGCCCAGTATTCGCCGAATCAGCACTCCGCCGGGCAGTACTCCTCTGGTCAGTACTCGTCCGGTCAGTACCAGCCGGCCCAGCACTCGGCCGCGCAGGCGCAGGGCTCCGGAGCGGTGGCGAGTTTCACCCCCGCGAAGGACCGGTACGCGGCGGACAATAACCAGTCGCCGACGGTGGGCCGCGAAGCGTATGCACCGGCGCCCCAGTACGATAACTCCGGTAATGGGGGGTATGGGGCGGGTAACGGCCAGTATGGCGCTGCGAACAGCAACGGCTACTCGGGCAGCGGCGGGTACGCGAATGGCGGCAGTTACTCCAGCAACGGCTATGCCAGCTCTAATGGCTACCAAGGTGCCAACGGTTACTCCGGTGCGAACGGACACTCCGGTGCAACGGACACTCCGGTGCGAACGGTTACTCGGGCGACAACGGTTACTCGGGTGCGAACAGTTACTCCGGGGACAATGGCTACTCCGGTGCGAACGGTTACTCGGGCGACAACGGTTACTCCGGTGCGAACGGATACCAGAGCGCTAACGGTTACTCCGGTGCCAATGGTTACTCGGACAACAGCGGCTACTCGGGTGCCAATGGCTACTCGAACGGCGCCGGGTACGGGGCGGCAGGCAGCTACGGCGAGAAGAGCGCGCACGGTGCGTCGGCGGGCGTCCAGTTCACCCCGCGCCGCGAACTGACCAGCGGTTCGCAGTCCGATGGCGACCCGGGCTACGCCGATGACGGAGACCGCAACGCGGACGGCGGCAGGCAGCAGTCGGCGAGGCCGCCGTCATCCGAGTGGCCGCCCCGATCGCAGGACCACCGGTAGGCGAGCAGCGTGACCGCGCCGAGGATCACGCTTCTGGGCCGACCGGGATGTCACCTGTGCGACGACGCACGGGAGGTCATCAGCAAGGTGGCCGGCGAACTCGGCGTGACGTGGGAGGAACGCGACATCACGCAGTCAGAGGCCGATCTGCGCGAGTACTGGGAGAAGATCCCGGTCACGTTCGTAGACGGCATGCAGCACGACTTCTGGCGCGTCAACGAGGACCGCCTCCGCGCGGCCTTGCGGTTACCCCAGGGTTCCTCCTGACCCTGGGGACGGGACGGCGACTTTGTGCATTTCTTCACAAAGGACGTATGGTTGTTGGGTCGCGCACCCAACGGTGCGCCCCTAATCAATGCGGGTCGTCTCCTTGCCTGGCCCGCAACAGCGCCGAACCGTACCCGGGAGCGTCGCATGTCCAGTCCCGCCGAGCTATCAGGGCCAGAAGCCGAGCCCGGCAGTATCACAGAACGGCCATACCCCGGCGGTATCCCCGAGGCCACGGTGGCAAGACTACCCGTCTACCTGCGCGCCCTCTATACCCTGGCGGAGCGTGGCGTGACCACCGTGGCAAGTGACGAACTCGCGCGCTCGGCCGGGGTCAACTCGGCCAAGCTGCGCAAGGATCTGAGCCACCTGGGTTCCTACGGCATCAGGGGCGTCGGCTACGAAGTGGAGTACCTTGTCTACCAGGTCTCCAGGGCACTGGGACTGACTCAGAGCTGGCCCGTGGTCATCATCGGTGCCGGTAACCTCGGTCGTGCCCTGGCGAACTATGGAGGGTTCCTCACCAGGGGATTCCGCATCGAGGCGGTGTTCGACAGCGATCAGTCGCTGGTCGGACGCACGCTCGGCGGCGTGATCGTCAAGCATGTCAGCGAGCTTGAGGCGGTTGTGGCAGAGCAGGGCATAGCCATTGGAGTGATCGCGGTACCCGCGGGCGCGGCCCAGGCGATGTGCGACCGGCTCGTCGCCTCCGGAGTCACGAGCATCCTGAACTTCGCGCCGGTGGTGCTCAGTGTGCCCGAGGGCGTGGATGTGCGTAAGGTCGACCTGTCGATTGAGCTGCAAATCCTCGCCTTCCACGCGCAGCGGCGTAACGCTGAGCGGTTCGGCCAGGCGGCGGATCAGGTAGCAGCGGAAGCGTAGGCGGTGCAAGAGTGAGCGTTCTCGTTGTCGGCCTTAGTCATAAGAGCGCGCCAGTTTCTGTCCTTGAGCGCGCCGCCGTCAGCGGTGACGCGCTCGGCAAGCTGCTGCACGACGTCGCGCTCCTGCCGGACATCGCGGAAACGTTCGTCATCTCCACCTGCAACCGGGTAGAGGTCTATGCCGAGGTGGGCCGGTTCCACGGCGGGGTCGCCGGGGTGTGCGATCTGCTGTCGCGGCACTCAGGCATCTCCGTGCACGAGCTGACCTCCTGCCTGTACGTGCACTATGAGGACCGCGCGGTCCAGCATCTGCTGGCGGTATCGAGCGGTCTTGAGTCCATGGTGGTGGGCGAGGACCAGATACTCGGCCAGGTGCGCTCGGCGCTGAAGCTGGCAGGCGAGCAGGGCACGCTCGGCCGGTCCCTGCGTGACCTGGGACGAGTCGCGCTGCGCACCGGCAAGCGGGCACGGGCGGAGACCGGGATTGACCGGCTTGGCCTCAGCCTGGTCGGCGTGGGCATCGACCTGGCCGTCCCCAGGGCAGACAATGTCAGCCAGGATGAGGCCGAGCGACTTTCCGGCCTGCACGTTCTTGTTGTCGGGGCGGGAGCGATGAGCGGGCTAGCCGTGGCGACCGCGGCCCGCGCGGGAGCGGCCCAGCTGACCGTGGCCAACAGGACACGCGCGAAGGCAGAACGGCTAGCGGCCGCCGTCTCTAACGATGTCGCCAGTGACGTGGCAGACTTCGCGGACCTGCCGGCCGCCATCGCGGCGGCCGACCTCGTGATCTCCTGCACCGGGGCGGCCAACCTCGTCATCACCGAGGCGATCGTGCGGCAAGTGCTCGCGGGACGCAGGGCCGGCCACGACCTCGTGCTGCTCGACCTGGCGATGCCGCGCGACGTCGACCCCGCGGTTGGCGACCTGCCGGACGTAAGCGTGATCGGCATGGACGAGTTGCGCGGCACCGGCGGCGGGGTAGGTGCTGATGAGGTCGCGGCGGTCCGCGTGATCGTCGACGAGGAGTTCGCCGCCTACGGCTCCGCGGTCCGTGCGGCGCGGGTAACGCCGACCGTGGTGGCGCTCCGGGCGAAGGCGGCGACGGTCGTCGACGCGGAACTGACCAGGCTCGCAGGCCGGCTATCGGAGGAGGGCGTGAGCGGGCACGCGTTGGAGGAAATAGCCCAGACTGTCCGTCGAGTAGTAGATAAGCTGTTGCACTCACCTACTGTCCGGGTGAAGGAACTGGCGTCGTCGCCCAACGGGGAGGAATACGACGCAGCGCTGCGGGTGCTCTTCGATCTAGACCCGCGCACGGTCGACGCCGTGACCCGCGCCGAACTCGAATCAAGTCCCCTGGAGGGGAACCAGTGAACTCGGAACCCTTGCGCCTCGGCAGCCGCAAGAGCCCGATGGCCGTCTCGCAATCGGGCGATGTGGCGAAGCTGATTACTGAGCGTACGGGCCGTCGGGTCGAGATCGTAGGGGTCACCACCCTCGGCGACGTCAGCCGGGAGAACCTGACCCGGATCGGCGGCAGCGGGGTCTTCGTGAGCGCGCTGCGCGAATCGTTGGTGAACGGCGAGGTCGACTTCGCCGTGCACTCCCTCAAGGATCTGCCGACCGGTGCCGCTCCCGGGATCACGCTGGCCGCCATCCCCGCGCGTGACGACCCGCGCGACGCGCTGGTTGCCCGGGACGGCGCGAAGCTCGCCGATCTGCCGGCTGGCGCCCGGATCGGCACCGGCTCGCCGCGCCGGGCCGCGCAGCTCACGATGCTGCGCTCCGACATTGCCTGCGTCCCCATCAGAGGGAACGCAGGCACCCGGCTGGCCAAGGTCCGCGAGGCGGAACTCGACGCGGTGGTACTCGCCTACGCGGGTCTGGCCAGGATCGGCCACACCGACCTGGTCAGCGAGATCTTTGAGCCCGATGACATGGTCCCCGCACCGGGCCAGGGTGCCCTGGCAGTCGAGTGCCGGTCCGACAACACAGAGCTCGCCGAGCTGCTGGCGGGGATCGACCACGCTCCGACCCGCTCTGCGGTGACCGCCGAGCGCAGCCTCCTTGCCGCCCTCGAGGCTGGGTGCAGCGCCCCCGTCGGCGCCTACGCGATCCAAATCGGTGCCGACAGGCTGCTCTTGGAGGGCGTTGTGCTCGGTGAACGTGCGGTAAGTTTCCAGCCAGCCCCACTGGACTCGCCGGCGGCTGTCGGCAGAATGATACGGGAACGTGCTGATGCGGTAACCGCGGACGCGGCACGCCTGGGGCGTGAGTTGGCTGCGCGGATGCTGGCGCTCGGCGCGGCAGGCCTCATACGCGCGGAGAAGACCAACGGGAATGATTCGGATGGCTGATATGGATGGCTGGGTCGCGTTCGTCGGCGCGGGACCGGGCGACGATGGACTGATGACCCTGCGCGGGGCCAGGCTGCTTGGCGCGGCCGGTCTCGTTATCGTCGAGACCGAGCTAGCGGACCGGGTCCGTCATCTGTTCGGCGTGGACACCGCGGTGGCCGAGCCATCCGATGCTCAGGGAACCGCCAGGGCACTGGTGCAGGCGGCGAAGGCCGGCCAGTTCGTCGTCCGGCTGCTGCCCGGCGATCCGTTGCTCTCCGGCGCGGCGGCCGAGGTACAGGCGTGTGCCAAGGCGCTGGTGCGGTACGAGATCGTCCCCGGAGTGCCCGCCGCGACCGGAGTCCCGGCATATGCGGGGATCGCGCTGCCCGCCGACGGATCCGGCGAGTTGCGAGTCGTGCACGCCAACGAGGCCAGCCAGGTCGGCTACGCGGCAGGCACCCTGGTGGTCCTCGGGGCGGAGACCGCACCCGCCGACCTTGGCAAGATGCTGATTGCCGCCGGCTGGCCGGATGCGACACCATTCGCGATCACCTGGGACGGGACGACCACCGACCAGCAGACGGTCGTCACGACGCTCGGCCGGATCGGGCCCGACCTGAAGGCAGCGGGCGTGACCGTCGCCACGACCCGAGGCGGAGCGGTCGCCGTGGTGGGCGAGGCGGCGACGGCGAAGAGCAGGATGTCCTGGTACGAGACCAAGCCGCTGTTCGGCTGGCGGGTGCTCGTGCCGCGGACCAGGGAGCAGGCGTCGGCCGTATCCGAGCGGCTGCGCGAGTACGGTGCGGTCCCCGAGGAAGTGCCGACCATCGCGGTCGAGCCGCCGCGTACTCCGCAGCAGATGGAGCGGGCCGTCAAGGGCCTGGTTACGGGCCGGTATCAGTGGGTGGCATTCACCTCGACCAACGCGGTCAAGGCGGTACGGGAGAAGCTTGAGGAATACGGCCTTGACGCCCGTGCCTTCGCGGGCGTCAAGGTGGCGGCGGTAGGCGATCAGACCACGGCAGCGCTGCTCGACTTCGGCATACGGCCCGACTTGGTTCCCGGCGGCCAGCAGTCGGCGGAGGGCCTGGCCGAAGCCTGGCCGCCCTACGACGACGTGCTCGACCCGATCAACCGGGTCCTGCTGCCGCGAGCCGACATCGCAACGGAGACGCTGCTCGCCCGGCTGGCCGACCTGGGCTGGGAACCGGAAGACGTGACCGCCTACCGGACGGTGCGCGCCGCGCCCCCGCCCGCCGCCATCAGGGAGGCGATCAAGGGCGGCGGGTTCGACGCGGTGCTGTTCACGTCCTCGTCCACCGTGCGGAACCTGGTCGGCATCGCCGGCAAGCCGCACGCGGTGACCGTCATCGGGGTTATCGGCCCGCAGACCGCCAAGACAGCGACGGACTTCGGCCTGCGGGTTGACGTGTCAGCCGCCAGGCCATCGGTGACCGCTCTGGTCGATGCGCTCGCAGCGTTCGGTGCCGCCCAGCGTGACGCTGCCCTGGCGGCCCGCGAGCCGTTGCGCCGTCCGAGCGAGCGCCGCCGTGGCGGCCGCCGCCGGATCCGCTAAGAAATCCGCTCTATTGACGTCGCTGGGCTCTAGTTCTTACCCCGCTGGGACAGGAGAGGCTATGAGTGCTGGGTTTCCCGAGGTTAGGGGGCGGCGGCTGCGCGGGACCAAGGCGCTGCGGGCCATGGTCGCGGAGACGGCACTGCGTCCGGCCGAGCTCGTCCTTCCCGTGTTCGTCAAGGAGGGCATCGCCGATCCGCAGCCGATCAAATCGATGCCCGGCGTCCTGCAGCACACGCGAGAGAGCATCCGCAAGGCAGCCGCGACGGCGGTCGAGGCCGGCGTGGGCGGCATCATCGTGTTCGGTGTCCCCGCTGACAAGGACGGCCTGGGCAGCGGCGCCGACGATCCGGAGGGCATCTCCCAGGTCGCCATCTCCGACATCAGGGCCGAGGTGGGCGACGACCTCGTGGTGATGGCCGACCTTTGCCTTTGCGAGTACACCGACCACGGACACTGCGGCGTCGTCACCCCCGAGGGGACGGTGGACAACGACGCGACGCTCGACCGCTACGCTTCCACGGCCGTCGCGCAGGCGCGGGCCGGTGCGCACATGGTCGCGCCGAGCGGCATGATGGACGGTCAGGTCGGTGCCATCAGGAAGGCGCTGGACGCGGCCGGCTTCCACGACGTGCCTATCTGCGCTTACTCGGCCAAGTACGCCTCCGCGTTCTACGGCCCGTTCCGCGAGGCCGCCGAGGGCGCGCCGAAGTTCGGTGACCGGGCCACCCACCAGCAGGACCCGGCGAACGCGCTTGAGGCGCTAAGGGAGGTCGAGCTCGACCTCGCCGAGGGCGCGGACATGATCATGATCAAGCCCGCGCTCAGCTACCTCGACATTATCCGGCGGGTCGCCGACGCGGTCCACGTGCCGGTCGCCGCTTACCAGGTCAGCGGCGAGTTCGCGATGCTTGAGGCGGCCGCCGCCAACGGCTGGGTGGACCGCGAAAAGGCGATCATGGAGACTCTCACGTCCATCCGCCGCGCGGGCGCCAGCGTGATCCTGACCTACTGGGCCACCGAAGTGGCCAGCAGGATTGGCTAGGCCGCAACGTCTGGCTTCGCCGGGCTGGTTCTGGTTACAGCCTTGTGGTCTCTACTGTCGGCAGCGCGAAGATCACGTTGACTCGCCGGTGACTCAGGTAGGCTAGCCGCCATCCCACCAATCCGCACGTGCGGCTGCATTTGCGTATTCGTTGGTGGAATGTGGTGGACAACGAGGTATGCCCGGGGGCCTGGATGGTAACGATGATGCGGCGAAGAGGCCGCCGACTGGCGGCGCAACGGCTGCCGGCGCTCGGCGCGGCGGCTCTGGATTATGCGGCGATGGGCTGGCCGGTATGCCCGGGCGCTCATCCAAGTGGCGGCCTGGACAGGATCGGGATGCCCGACCCGGGCCGCGCCTGCTCGTGCGATCGGGTCGGTTGCCCGGCGCCCGGGGCGCACCCGGTTTCACCCACCTGGCAGATGCAGGCAACGGTGGACAGCGCGGTAATAGGACAGTGGTGGGAAACCCGTCCGGAGGCGAATGTGATCCTCGCCACCGGGCGGGTTTTTGATGTCCTTGACGTGCCCGCCGTCGCCGGGGCGAACGCGCTGGCAAAGATGGCGGCCGCAGGTGTCGAGACCGGCCCGGTCGCGGTACAGGGCGCCGACCGGATGCTGTTCTTCGTCCTGACCAGGGGCGCGCCCGACGACGAGGACGAATGGTGGTCATGCGGCCTCGACGCGTCGCCGGATCTGTCCGAGGAGGCGGAACTGGTGCGCTGGCACTGCCGCGACAGCTACGTGCTTGCCCCGCCGTCCAGGTACGGCACCGGCCAGGACGTACGCTGGGTGCGCGAGCCCGCTGGGAGGCAACTCCCGGACGGGCTGCGGCTGCTTGAGTACCTGGTGGACGCCTGCGAGGAAGAAGGCTAACCGTGACCGAGGATCGCTCCGCCGAGTTGTTCGCCCGTGCCGTCGAGGTGACCCCGGGCGGCGTGAACTCGCCGGTCCGCGCGTTCGGACCGGTCGGCGGGGTACCCAGGTTCATCGAAAGGGCCGCCGGGGCGTACCTGTTCGACGTGGACGGACGTCAGTACGTGGACCTCGTCTGCTCATGGGGGCCGATGATCCTCGGTCACTCCCACCCCGCCGTGGTAGCCGCGGTCTCGGACGCGCTCGCGCGCGGGACGTCGTTCGGCGCGGCGACCCCGGGCGAGGTCGAGCTAGCGGCGGAGATAATCGGCCGGGCGCCCGTTGAGCAGGTCAGGCTGGTCAACTCCGGGACCGAGGCGACGATGTCGGCTCTTCGGCTGGCTCGCGGCTATACCGGCCGGTCGATCGTCGTGAAGTTCGCCGGGTGCTATCACGGTCATGTCGACGCGCTGCTGGTCGCGGCCGGATCCGGCGTCGCCACCCTCGGCCTGCCCGACACGCCCGGGGTGACCGGGGCATCCGCCGCGGACACCGTCGTGCTTCCGTACAACGACGTGGAATCCGTCAAGTCACTGTTCGCGGCCCGCGGCGATGAGATCGCCTGTGTAATCACCGAAGCCTGCCCCGCGAACATGGGTGTTGTACCGCCGCAGGCCGGGTTCAACGAACTGCTGCGGTCCCTGTGCGACGCGTCCGGCGCATTGCTGATCATGGATGAGGTCCTGACCGGTTTCCGCGTCACCGGCGAAGGCTGGTACGGGCTCGACCATGTGCGCGGCGACCTGGTGACCTTCGGCAAGGTGATGGGCGGCGGACTGCCCTGCGCCGCGTTCGGCGGGCGGCGGGAGATCATGTCAAGGCTCGCCCCCGTCGGCCCCGTGTACCAGGCGGGCACGCTCTCGGGGAACCCGCTGGCGACGGCGGCCGGGCTGGCCACGCTGCGGTCGTGCACCCCGAACGTGTACGACGCGGTCGACTCATTTGCGCACGCGCTGCGCACCCACGTTAGCGCCGTTCTGGACAAGGAAGGCGTCCCGCACTACCTTTCGACAGCGGGCAGCCTGTTCACCATCTTCCTTGGCCGGACCGAGCCGGTGCGGGACTTTGCTGACGCCAAGGACCAGTCGACCGCCGCGTACGCCGCGTTCTTCCACGCCATGCTGGACGGGGGCGTCTACCTCCCCCCGTCCGCCTTCGAGGCCTGGTTCGTCTCCGCCGCGCATGACGAGGAGGCCCTGTCCCGGATCGCCGACGCGACCCCGGCCGCCGCCCGCGCCGCCGCAAAGGCCCTCAGCGCCTACTAGGGGCAAGGTCGTTAGCTGAGCAAGCAAGGGGCAAATCCCCGGGTACTTGCCCCATCGGCAATCGTCGCCATGCAGTCTCAAGGCTCCGTCAGTCCGCCATGTATCCGTGCCAGATCACTACTGACTGGTGTGCTAGATGAGTGGCCAATGCTGTGCTGAATGACTACTACTTGATGTGCTAAAGTGCTACTAGCGGACGTAGCCAGTCCTGCGGTGCAAACGTTGCTTGATGCGGTCAAGCTGGCCCGTGAGACGGCAAACGCTTACGATGCGCTGCTAGAACGGCTCCTCATAACCGAGCAACTCCCTGCTTGGTCGAACAATCACCTGAACCGTCTCGTTCGTCTGCCGAAGAGGTACTTGATCGATCCTGGCCTCATTGGGCCTCTGCTTGGCGTAGATCAGCATGCGGTGCTGCGCAATGACGATCTGCTGGGCAGGATCATTGACACATTCGTGGTGGCACAGCTTCGTGCCGAGTGTGCGATCAGCGAGTACTCGCCGCACCTGTTCCACGTACGAGATGCCAACGGCCGCCATGAGGTGGACGTTCTCATAGAGTGTGCCGATGGCAGGGTGATCGGCATTGAGATCAAGGCCGATGCAGCTCCTGGGCAAGCCGAGGCAGCACATCTCCGCTGGCTCCGTGACGCGATCGGCGACAAGTTCGCACTGGGGATCGTGATGCACACTGGGCCAAGACCCTTCCGGCTCGACGATTCCATACTCGCTCTGCCTATCTACGTACTTTGGAGTTAGCTGGGGCGCCCGGTGCGGAACTTCGGCGATGCCAAGGACCAGTCCCGCCGAGTACGCGGCGTTCATCCCCCGCTGATCTGCTGTTGCCGTACGGTCGGCACCATCCGGTCGCCCGTGAGCAGTTTGCCGCTCCGGTCATTGACGTTATCCGATATGGGCGGATTGGCTAGGGTCATGCCAGCGCACAGCGAATCCAGCCATTCCGCCGACTGGCGGCTGTCGCCGTTCAGCGGATGGACGCGGGCCAACTGGGAGGCCACGGCCGACCGGATGCTGCTTGCCGTGCGGCCGTACGCGAGCCCGGGCAATGCGCTGATCGGCCTGCCCGGGCCCGGCCAGCCGCTCCGGCACGTGGAGCGACGGCCTTGAGGGGTTCGCCCGCACCTTCCTGCTCGCGGCCTTCCGGCTGGCGGGCGCGGGCGGCCACGATCCGCACGGGCTGGCTGACTGGTACGCAGCCGGCCTCGTCGACGGGCACCGACCCGGCCTCGCCGCAGCGGTGGCCGCGGCTTGACGAGATCGACCAGGCGAAGGTCGAGGCGGCGTCGATCGTGATAGCGCTGCATGAGACCCGGCCATGGATCTGGGACCGGCTGGACGACGCCGTACGGGAACGGGTACTCGACTGGCTGGCCGCGTTCGCCGGTGCGTGGGTTCCGGACAACAACTGGGTCTGGTTCCGCGCCGTCGCCGCGGCGTTCGCGTGCTCGGCAGGCGGAACGGGGGACCGAGCGGACATCGAGCACGCGATCACCCGCACCGAGAACTGGTACCAGGGCGACGGCTGGTACACCGACGGCGGCGAGCGGAACTTCGACCATTACATCGGCTGGGCCATGCACCTGTACCCGTTGTGGTACTGCCGCATCGCCGGCGACCTCGCCGAGGCCGGGCTTGAGCGAGCGGTACCGGTCGCGGCTGCGTCGGTACCTGGCGGACGCGGCGTACCTGGTCGGCGGTGACGGAGCCCCGCTGTTCCAGGGACGGTCGCTGACCTACCGCTTCGCCGCGCTCGCGCCGTTCTGGGCGGGCGCGCTCTTCGACGCCACCCCGCTGGCACCTGGCCTGACCCGGCGGATCGCCAGCGGGATGCTGCGGCTACTTCCTGATCCGCGGGCTGCCTGCGGGCAGACGGCACGCTGTCAATAGGCTGGCACGGCGAGTTCCGGCCGATCCGGCAGCCGTATTCCGGACCGGGCTCGCCCTACTGGGCGTCAAAGGGCTTCGCCGGGCTGCTGCTGCCGGCCGACGATCCCGGTGTGGCAGTCCGCCGAGGAACCGCTACCCGTGGAGGGCGGCGATTTCACAGCGCGTCATCAAAGCGCCGGGCTGGGTCATATCCGGCACGTCCGCCGACGGCATCATCCGGGTCGCCAACCACGGCACCGACCATGTATCCGGCGCCGACGCCGAGGAGGTCAACGCGCCCGACCCCTTCTACTGCCGTTGGTCCTACTCGACTGAGCACCGCCCCGGACCTCGGCGGTGACATCGACTCCGCAATCTCGCTGATCACCGCGGACGGCCGGATGTCACTGCCGGCGACCGCTGCATCCGGTACGGGCCGATGGCAGAGTCGCGGTCTCCCGCCACCAGGCCCGCTGGCCGTCCCCCGACGGCCAGTCATCGCCCCCGGCCCGTGGCTAACCACGGCCAGCATCCTTCGCGGCCGCTGGGAAGTCCGCCTGGCACGCATAGACCCCGACACCGCCCCCGCCCACTGGACCCTCCGCATCGGCGGCTGGCCCGTGGCAGACGAGAAACCGCCACACCACCAAGAAGGACCAGGCGCCGCGTCGGTTCGCACCGCGGAAGGCCTAACCAGCAGCATCACCGCGCTCCTGGGCACCATGCTTCCCGGAATACATCGGCCACCTGGTGCGCACGCCTTCGGCCAGCACACCGCGATTCCCTACCTGCGCTCCGCCACCCCGGCACTCCCCGGCGAGATCTACGCGGTAATCGTGACCCTGTCGGCCGACCCAACCGCCCAGGACGAGCCGCCCCAGCTAACAATCGAGACCACCGAAGCCAACGAGCCAGCCGTAACAGTCACCTGGCCCAACGGCGAGCACGACCAGCTGACTCTGTAGGCTGACGCGAGTTTCCTGCCTTGCTTTGCCAGGACACCGCACCATGTGCCGCCCCGATGGGCTAGGTTGCAATGTCTCCATCACCGAGTGTGCAACATTTTCGTCATGGTGCCCGACGCATGCTGACAGTGCGGCGCTGCTAGGTGCCGTCGGGCCTTGCTTTGGCAAGGCCGAGAACGCGCGACCGCCGGGGGACGGCATGTGGAACGACGAATGGATGGAAGGACCCTTCGGGCTGGATGCGGTGAAGGGGCAGACATTCCCAACCCAACGCACGGTCTTGGTGGCCGTGCACTCGATTACCGCAGCGACCAGGCTGTCGGACGTGTGGCCTTTACTCGTTTCCGACCATCGGATACAGCTCGTATTCACCCGGCCGCCCGGTGCGCTGATGGCGACGGGGACTGACCGATTCCTTGAGCGGCTAGGCGGTGCGATAGCACCCTGGAAGCAGGCCGTCCAGGTCCGGTTCGACCTCGCCATCGCTGCTTCCTACGGGCAGCTTGAGCGGCTACATGCGCCGGTGCTCGCGCTGTCACACGGAATCGGGTTCAGCAAGCTCGCCGTGCGGTACGAGGGATTCGGCAATGAAGCGCCGCTGGAGGTTGCCGGGATGGAGCATGTTGGGCTTGTCTTCCACGGTCGCGTAATTCCTTCCGCAATCGTGCTTCCGACGGCCCGCGACCGGGAAATCCTGGCGAACGACTTGCCGGAGGCGGCCCGGGCGGCCGTCGTAGGCGGTGACCCGTGTTATGACCGGCTCGGCGCGAGCCTGCATCTGCGCGAGGTGTACCGCCGGACGCTGGGCGTCCAGGACAGGAAGCTTGTCGTGGTGACATCCACCTGGGGAGCCGGATCGCTGCTTGAAACGCATCCGGACATCATGTCGCAGTTGGCCAGGCAACTGTCGGCGACTGACTATCGCCTGGCGGCGATCGTGCATCCCAACGCTTGGGCGTGGCACGGATCGTTGCAGGTACGTGCATGGTGCGCGGAGGCGACGCGGCACGGGCTGATCTTGGTCGATCCAGATGACGGCTGGCGGGCCGTACTGGCAGCCGCGGACTGCCTGATCGGAGATCAGGGTTCGGTCACGGCCTACGGGGCCGCGATCGGGGTGCCAGTACTGTTCGGTTCCTCGCCGACCGGGCACGTCATGCCCGGCTCACCGATCGCCCGGCTGGCCGAGATGGCACCATGCCTAAAACCAGGGCCGCTGGCCGCCCAGGTCGATGCTGTGATGAGTAGCTGGCCCAGGGAGTGCGGAGCGGTGATGCGGGGCTGCCTGACGGATGTCCCTGGTCAGTCGGCGAGGATTCTCCGGCGCGTTATGTACCAGCTTATGGACCTGTCCGAGCCCGGTGAGGTCCCGAGCACCCCTCCCGTGCCTGGGCCTCGCACCATCGGCCTCTATCGGGGTGAGGCCGCATGATCCGGAGTGCTTCACCTCGGCACGCGTGCGTGCGCGTCGGCCCGCTGAGCTCTGGGAGGACGCTCGTAGCCGGATGGCCGCAGGTCTGCGACTGTGGCGGCGGTCGGCGTCCGAGCTCGCGCTCGGTGACCGGAACGCTCCGGGCGGCAGATGAGCGCGCGCCAACGAGCTGGCTGGAAGCGGCAGATGTCATCATCGCCTCCGCCGGACCGAGGCAAATCGACCCCGGTGAGTGGCTGCGACGCTTTCCGGGCTGCGCGGTCGCGGCTGCCTGGACCACGTCGGATGAGTGCTCCGTCGCTACGAGGAACGGGATGCTGCACAGCGTCACGGTCAGCGGCGAGCAATCCTACGGTGGTGCCTTCGCCTGTGCGATGTTCGTGCACGGCTGGCTTGCAGCGAGATTGCCCCTTGTACTCCTATCGCCTGCCCGCCTTTACGTCAGTCCAGGGACAGCCTTCACCTGGCCGAGGGCAGGCAATCCGCTGTTCTTCCGGTTCGGCTATTGTCCAATGTCCGGTGACGATCGCCCGATGTCCGAGGGAGGTCCGTCCCCTGGCTCGTCCGGGTCGGTGCCATGACCGGCTAGGACGAGCCGTACCTGGCGGGCCTCGGGCGCGCCGAGCGCGTCATAGACGGCAAGGGCAAGTTCCAGGTGACGGCGAGGGGCGTCAGCGTCGCCGAGACGTGCCGCCACATCCGCGAGGGCGACGTGGATGCGGGCCTGCTCGTACGGGGAATCCAAGGCGATCATGGCCTCGAGGGCCGTGTCGAGAATCCGCCGCGCCTCGCGCGGCTCGCCAGCGAGGAGGTAAGCCCGGCCAAGTTCGCCCGTGGCACGGGCCTCGTTATACAGATCCGGCAGGGCCGCGAACAGGCTGCGGGCCTGCTCTAGGTGGTGGATCGCTTCGGGGTATCGGGCCGCCCCCCGGTGAGCTTCACCGATATGACAGGTCATCATGGCGGCACCGCGAAGGACGTTGATCTGTTGGAAAATGCTTTCTCCCTGCGAAAACGTCTGAATGGCGGCATCGAAGCGCCCCTCGGCGAGGTCGATGAGCCCAAGCTGCTCGAGTTCGGTCGCCTCACCGACACGGTGGCCATCTCTCCGGTCCAGGTCTAGGGCCAGGGTGTACTGCTCGCGGGCAGCGGCAAGCTGATGCAGGTGGCGGAAAGCCAGTCCTAGCTGCATCCGCATCCTGGCCTCGGCCCGTCGACTGCCGTCGGCCCGCGCGGCCGCGATTCCGGCCTGGTGCGTCTGAATCCACGGCTGAAAGTAGTTGCGGTTGGCGAACAGTCCCCAGAGGGCCTCGCACAACTGCCACGACAGCCTGAACAGGCCAAGATCGTTGGCGGCTACCACTGCGGCACAGAGGCAGTCTTGCTCTGATTCCAGCCAATTCAGCGCATCGGAGGGCGCGGTAAACGCAGGCGTCTTTCCACGAGTCTCCTCGTACATCGGGTTAAGCCGCCATCTGCCAGGGATGACTACCAGATCGGCAGCCACTGCCCGTTCCAGGTACCAGGTAATGGCCCGCGCGGCGGCAGCCTCCAACTCACCGCCAGGCTGGGCCCGGCCCAGGGCGAAAGCATGCAGTTTAACCAGGTCGTGATATCGGAACCGCTGGTCGTCGGCCTCCTGCAGGAGACTGGCGCCACTGAGCGCGTCGAGCAGGTCGCTGGCGAGCCCGGTGTCCCCGTCGATGCAGGCGGCGGCCACGGGGACACCGAAATCTGCCCCTGGTATCGCAGAGAGCAGTCGATACCCTCGGGCAACCTCGGCTGGAAGCGCGTCGTACGTGGTGTCGAAGGCGGCGCTGACCGAGAGGTCGTCCGCGGACAGCGTGGCAAGCCGTCGCTGCTGCACATTGAGGTCGGCTGCCAGCCGCGCGAGGGGACGCCGCGGGCGGCATGAGGCGTAGGCTCCCGCTACGCAGACCGCCAGCGGCAGGCCGGACACATACGAACCACCGACCTAGCGGCATCGGGTTCGGCCGCGACCCGGTCGGCTCCAGCCATTCGAGCGAAAAGAGTCGCGGCGGATACCTCGTCCAGCGGGCCGACGTCGATAAACCGAGCGCCCTCAGTGGCCAATCCTGCGAGCCGCCACCGCGTGGTCACCAGGACCACGCTTCCCCCTTCCTCGGATTCGGCGACATCTTGGGAACTGGGGTCTATGCGTGGGCCAGGGCCGGGAAGCAACGCGCGGACCTGGGCTGCGGTCGCGGCATTGTCCAGGAAGACCAGCATCCGTCGTCCGGTCGTGACGGTGCGGAACTGTGCCGCAAGCTCGCCGAGGGCTATCGGGATCTGCGCCGGAGGGGTTCCAAGGGCCCGGAGGAATCCGGTGAGCACGTCCGCAGGGCTCACGGCACCCTCTCGCAGGTGACCCTGCAGGTCCGCATACAACGCGCCGCCCTCGAACCGGGTACTTATCCGGTGCAGCCAGTAGGTGCCGAGAGACGTCTTCCCGGAACCACCACTGCCACTAAGGACTGCCACTGAAAGTCGGCGTGCCGGATCGTTCTCTGCGAGAACATCGTCGAGAACAGCAAGCTCGGCCGCGCGGTTAGTGAAGTTTGCGGATACTGGCGGCAATTGAGCCGGGACTTGGATACGGAATGCCGGAGGCTGGGTGAGGTTGATGCTGACGTTGCCATGGATGCGGCCAGCCTGGACCACAGCTCCGCTGAGTGTCCCACTTAGCTCGTTATTCGACGCCGTCGGCACCCCTGGAACTGAGTTCACATCATCGGGGACAGGTTCTGGCCGATCGCGGTTCACGATGCGGTAGCACCAAGACCGTGCAGGCGAAGTTCAACGATCGCAGCTTCTTGGACGCCGAGCCGCGAGAAGACATCGTACGCTTGCCGCCAGTAGATCTTCGCCGCGCCGATGCCTTGTGTCAGTAGCAGGGTTTCCGCCTTTCCGTACAGTGCCTTACCGCTGATGTAGGGAGCCTCGATCGCGGCTGCCAGGCGGTGGGCTTTGTCATAGTTCTCCGTCGCGATCCCGTAGCTGCCCAATCCGCAGTACGCGTCGGCCAGGCCACACAAGGCGGCAGCGAATTGGGACTGGTCATGGATCGCCTCGGAAAGCTCGGAAGCCTTCCTGTGATGCACCAGCGCTTCGGTATAGCATTCCTTGCTTACGAAAGCGGCACCAATGTCAGACAAGGCGATTGCCTGATGCTGGAGGTCGCCGATACTGTAATACTCGGCGAGTACCTTCCGGAAGATCACAATGGCCTCGTCATGATTGCCCTTGTATTGTTGTACGCGCCCGAGGTTGTGGTCCAAGAGAGCAAGGTTCTGACGGCCACCTATCTCGCGGAAGATGACGACTGACTTTTCGTAATGAGCTACCGCATCTCGATGCAGCCCCCGGTTGTCAAGCACGGCACCTAGATTGTTTAGGCACATCGCCTCTCCGCGCCTGTCCTGAGCCTCCTGGAACAGGATCAAGGCCCTATCGAAGTCACGGATTCCCTCCGTGTACCGGCCAAGCGCGCTCAAAGCCATCGCTGCGTGCATGACGGCTCTCGCCATGCCGGATTTGTCGCCGGATCGCTGGTACAGGTCCGCGGCCTCCTGATGGTGGGCGAGTTGGTCACGGGCACTTCCCGATGCCCAGAACATCATGCCGATCTGGTCCAAGGCGGCGGCTTGGCCTCGCTGATCACCAAGCGAAACGTATACCGTGAGAGCCTCGTTCGCATAGCGCCTGGCCTTGTCGTTGTCTCCGATCCGGCGCCAGGCGGCGCTTAGGTCCAGGGCCGCTATCGGGATGCGGACCTGGTCGCCGAGAAGATGGCAGGCTTGAAGGGCCCGTTCATGGGCTGAGACGGCATCGCTCCAATAGCCGGCTGTGAACAGGAATCCGGCCAGGGAATGAGTCAGCTCGGCGCATTTTCTGTGCTGCTCGTGCATGGTGGCATACCGCGCCGTCAGCAGTATGTTCCGCCATTCGGCCTCCAGCCAAGAGTGGGCGGAAGCGGCATCAAGGAGGCCAACGGAGGAGCGGCTGTGATCAGGGTGGGCAGAATCCGAGACGCTTTGGCGAGGGGCATCACGATCCGCCATGGTTATCTCGTTCAGCATCTCGGAGTAATACTGAATCAGGCGGCCAACAGCTCGTCTGCGCTCCTCTTTTGGCTCCTCCTTGGCGCAGCACGCGGCAGCGTAGGACCGGACGAGAGCATGAAATCTGAATCGACCGACCTCTGCACGCTCAAGCAGGCAGTGTTCGCAAAGTGTTCTCAACTGCTCAGAGGCTGCCTCTGTCGCCTCGTCCGCGAGGGCGCCAGCGGCATTTGGACTGATATCCGCACACGGAGATGCTCCCAGGAGCCGGAACATTCGTCTGCTCTCCGCCGTCAGTTGCCGATACGTGAGTTCGAAGGCTGAGAAGATGCGGCGGCCGGTTTCCGTGTCGCCCGCTCGACCGGCGTGAACTTCCGTGAGTTCGTCGATCAGACTGTCGAGATCTGCTGGCTCTCCTTCCCTAAGGCGAGCGGCGGTAATACGAATCGCCAAGGGCAGGCCACCGCAAAGACCAGCGAGCGTCGTCATCTTGTCAGCGTCTTGATCTGTTGTCGGCCCTGCCAGGCGTTGCATGAGAGTGATCGAATCTCTTGCAGCAAGCGGTTCCAGGCGCAGCACACGTCGTCCGTGCCATTCGGCCTGCTGTCGCGTTGTGAAGATGGTTAGAGAGTCGCCCGTAGTGGGCGCGATTGCCATGACCTGATCCGGGCCAGGGACGTCGTCCAGCACGATGACCGCACGGCGGTGAGCCATCTCGGCCTGCCACAGCCTTGCCCGCTCATCGGTTCCCACCGGGATACGGGTGGCGGCCACACCGAGCATCCGCAGCAGTCGGTGGAGTGCTTTCGACACTTCACCCGGGCCGTCCCCTGGAAAAGCTAGAAAGAGTTGGGCATCGGGGTATCTGGCGCTCATGCGATGCGCAACGTGGACCGCGAGCGTCGTCTTGCCGACCCCGGCCATGCCTTCGATAATCTCAACGTGTGGAGCGTTGATCCGGGAGCCGGCGGTTAGCCATTCTACCTCAGCCTCGCGACCAGCAAATTCTACGACTGCCGGGGGAAGGCTATTCGGCTGGCTTGCTTGGCTTGAGCTCCGGTAGGCCGGAGTGACGCCTAGTCTGGCGTCGCCGCGGAGGATCCGAGTCTGAACATCGCGAAGCTGAGGACCGGGGTCTAGACCCGCCTCCGAGAAACGTTCACCTACCTCTCGGCCGATCTGGACCGCGTCTTTCCGACGTCCCAGCCTGTACAAGGAAATCATCAGGTCCCGCGCGACCTCTTCATCGAACGAATGAAGTTCTGACAGTTCCCGCAGTTCTCCAAGGAGACTGGCCTGCCGCCCTAGATCCAGCTCGATGCCGATACGGAGCTTGACCGTCTCATGGCGCTCATCATCGTAAGCTTTACGTCGCGCCAACACCCATTCTCCGGTCAACCCCATGAGCAGTGGACCTCGCCATAGTTCGTCGGCCTGCCTGAGTAGGTTGGCAGCGTGGCTGAGGTCTCCGCTCTCTGCAACCGACTCGGCCTGTCGTCTGAGCAAGCGGAACCGGTGCAGATCGACGAGTTGGGGGTCAATGGACAACAGATACCCGCGAGCCTGGTGGCCGATGCGAATCCCGTCTTGTTCAAGGAGCGTATTTATGCGGGATACGTAGGTCCTGACGGTGGCGTTAGCCATCGGCGGCGGATTCTGGCCCCACAGATGATCAACAAGTGAATCGACTGAGACCGGCCTGCCTTCAGCCATCAGCAGACTAGCTAGCACGCCCCACCGCTGTGGTGACAGTTTTATATGATGCTGGACTCCGCTGGAGAGGTCGGGTGGGCCAAGTATCTTGAACTCCATTTTTCACCCTGCTGTTAGCTTCCCCGCAAGCACTCGACTGTCGCAGGCCAGGCAATATCTGATGCGGACCGCCCGCCGTCCGTCTTGCTCCGCTTTGCTCTTCCATTACGTTATACGAGATCGTCTTCGATATGGTTCACGGAGTAATCAAGCTCAATTAAGGTGTTGACAAAGAACTCTTGTGACGGAAATCGACCGATGAAGCATCTGAGTCATTTAATCTCGCTCCGATTGTGCATAAGAAATAGCATACGGCGCAATTGCTTTCTGCTCCGCACCGGGCTGCGAGTGATGCAGTACATGGAGGAACAGGCGGCGATTTCGGCCGCCCTGACGGCACGGCAGTGAGCACGGAGCTGAAACCCAGGTAACCGGAGCGTGACGCGGTATGCTCGCGGGCGTGCGGGAGATCCTCGATGTTCTTCAGGCAGACGGGCGTGCGACGCCCGAGCGTATCGCGGCGATGACCGGGCTTGACGTGGATTCTGTGCGCGCCCAAGTTGACGCGTGACACCCAGGCCCAGAATTCAATCAGCCTGGCCCCCGGACCTGAGGCTGACCCTCATTTCGTCGCCGGAGCGGCGCATCACCGCATGGGCACGCTGACCGCTGAGGCGCAGGGACGAATCGGCTACCGGCGGCGGGCCATGCACCATCTGCGCGAGTGCCTCAAACGCGAACCAGGACACGTTGAGGCCCAGCGTAACCTTGCAGCTTCTTGAACGCGAGATGAAAGCGACAGCGCCAACTGTCTGGGGCGGCTACGCGACCGCCGTCGTCTCGCTCGTGCTGCTGGCAGCCATGTGGACCACGTTCTTCCTGACCAGCAAGGTCAGCACGGCACTGCTGTCGGTGAACACGCCGGTTCTGGTCGGTCTGTTTACCATTTCAACGCTGCTGCCGACGCTCATCCGGCTTAAACTGCCGAGATTCGAGGCGGATCTCCAGGCAGGCACAACGGCGATCTCCCCAGGTCCCACTGGCGACGTCACATTCGGCCCCGGCTGGTTCACTGTTGCGACCGGACCCACCGGGCAGATCCCCAGGCACGGTTAATCGGTAAGCAGGGTGCGAGCACGTATTCCCTCGTCGCAGCCGCCTCAGGCGCGCAGCCCAGATCGCCAACCATCCTTATTCTGCAAGCGAATGAGGTTGCTTCTGTGCAGTCGTGAACCGGAATAGCAACTGCATCCTTTTCTCGTCAATTAGTCTCTAAGAGAGTCGAGAATAGTCGACCGGTTGCAATGTAATTTCTTTACGTCTTCATGAATCAAGGTGCACGGCAAAGCTCAGGCCTCAATAATTTCGGCTCGTGATTAAAAACAATTTTGAAAACGTCCATCGACGTTCTCTGATGCAAACAGAAAGCAACTATAAGGAGAACCCCTCGAAGCTGGCGATGGTACGGCCAGCGTTGGTGATTTTGACGGCACTGACCGTTGTGATAGTTGGCGCGTCCGGATCCCTCGCGCCGGAGCATCTGGCTAACTTCGCAGGCCTCTTTATGGGCGAGGTCATTAAGTCCGTGTAGTAGCGGCTGATGCGGCGCGGTCCGCCGTTAGATTGGTCATCTGACCTATCTAGCGGTACTGCGCCGCACACGCAGTACGATCGCCTTCTTGGACATAGGCGAATCCCGATACTCTCTAAAACACAGAAACGCAAGTGTTGTTCGGGCTCCCTGAGCGGGTCTTGCCGCTACTATACGAGGCCGCCATCGGGTTGTGGGTGCGCAACGCGACCTATCGGGTGGCCCCGGAGCAGTCAGAGGAGCCGATCACCGAGCAGACAGCCTCCAGGGACTTCCAGTGTTTGGTTGGCGCTGGCCTGCTCGTCCCGACTGGGAAAAGCGCGGGCGATCCTACGTTGGCGGGTCGGACCTAAGAGCACTCAGGCGAGCGATCATCGACGCGAGAGATCCCCGAGCCTGGCCAGGGCCAGGGAGGCTAAGCCCAGACGCGGGTTTCGTTGCGGGCTTCCTTAGCGCGGAAGGCGTCTTCGAGGTTGACGTCGCACCGGTTGACAATCGACATGAGCAGGATGAGCGCGTCGACGGCTTCGTCCCCGACGTCGGCGGTCCGACCGCGGGGGTCCTGCGGATTGCCCTGGAGTTTGCGGACGGCACGGAAAAGCTCGCCGACTTCCTCGCCCAGCTTGAGGCACTGGGAAGCGACATCCTGATGACTCAGGCCCCGCTCGCCCTCCATCTGCCTGACGTACTCCTGGATATCGGGCAGGGACGCGCCCAGGCTCAATGGCTGCATTTCGTCACCTTGCGTGTTCGAATGGATCTCCTACGCAATTGACTGTAGCGGACTGCGGGTTCCCGGGTGCGCTGGTTTACCTGATTGCGACGACTCGGGACGATGGGACCCGGTTTTGATGCCTGTGCGGAGCGTGTCCGTCAGCGCTGCGGCGCATTCGCGTACCTGGCGGCGGACGGCTGCCGCGGCCTTGCTGGGCAGTATGTGGACGATGACGCTCCGGCTACGGCTGTCCCATGACCAGGTCCCGATAACGGGGTTCCGGGTCGGTGGTCAGTTGCGTGGCTGAGGAGTGGGATCTCCTGCCTGGACGGCTTGCTCTTACAACTCGCCTTGGCACCAGGCGGTGATCTGCTCGTGGACCAGCAGATAGACGATGAACGGGCCGGTGTCGGGGCTGTCGTGGTCGCAGCGAGCGCAGAGGACGACGGGGATGGTGCCGCGGGTAGCGGTCCCGTCGGGGTTGTCCCAGCCGTGCGGGACGTCGGTGGTCAGGAGGCCCTGCTGCCCGCAGCGGGGGGCAGCAGGGCAGGTCGTCGGCCAGCCTGACGTCGACAGGGCGACTGCCGTTCTGGTGGTTCACAGGCTTACGGAGGATGGGCCGAGGAGCGACTTGACGTCGGCCATGAAGCTGCTGCCGGGTTCGACGCTGAACCATTCGAGGTTGAGGAGCATCCGGCCCGTGCGTAGGTGCTCGCCCTAGCGTGAGTACGCGGCTTAGCCTGTCAGCAGGCTTCAGGAAAGGAGAGCGGAAGTGGCCGTGGTCTCGGTGGTCTTCGATGTCGGTGAGACGCTGCTCGACGACAGCCGGGAGTTCGGCGCGTGGGCCGACTGGATCGGTGTGCCCCGTCACACGTTCTCCGCCGTGCTGGGGGCGGTAACCGCAGCTGGGCGGGACAACGCGGAGACTTTCCAGTACTTCCGTCCGGGCTTCGACCTGACCGCCGAACGAGAGAGCAGGGAGCAGTCCGGGGCCGGGGAAAACTACAGCGAGGCCGACTTGTATCCCGATGTCCGGCCGACCCTGGCGGCGCTGCGCGAGATGGGCCTGTGGGTCGGCATAGCCGGGAACCAGACCGCCAAGGCTGGCCGCATCTTCCGTGAACTGCGCCTCCCGGTGGACTTCATCGCCACGTCATCCGAATGGGGAGTCGCCAAGCCCAGCCCGGAGTTTTTCCGACTCGTCGTAGACGCGGCTCCCGGCCGCCCAGAGGAAACCGTCTACGTAGGCGACCACCGAGACAACGACCTGATCCCCGCCAAGGCTGCCGGGCTGCGCGCCGCTCACATCCGCCGCGGCCCCTGGGGACACCTGTGGGCTGACGACCCGCTTGTCGCCGACCTCGCAGACTGGCGCATCACGTCCCTGACCGAACTACCGGCCCTGCTCGCCGCCGAACTCCAGCAAGTGCCCAGCTGAGGAACCCCTCTTGCCCCGGCCTGGCGCAAGGGTCGGCCGAAGGAGATCCTGGTCCCATGAGGACGCCAGCGGCCGGTCCGCCAGGCACGGACGATACCGGGCAGGCCATCGCTGCCGCACGCAAGGCCCGGGGCCTTACGCAAAGCGAACTCGCCCGCCAAGCAGTGATATCCCTCAGCCTGCTCCGCAAGGGTCGAGCAGGGCAGCCGAGCGCTGACCCCAGGCGTCCGTGCGGCGCTCGACACTGTACTCGCCCTGGTACCAGCATCAGATGGCAGCGCAGCTGGTCCCGAACGCATTGCCGCAGCGCTCCCGCAACTACGCGAAGTCATGGACGCCTACGACATCCCGCCCGACCCGCCGCATGCCATGCGACCCCTCGCGGAACTGCGCCGCCTGACAAGCTCAGCGACGGCTTGGCGGCTATTTTCTCAGTACGCAAAACTCGTCGGCCTCCTCCCCGGGTTAATCACCGACCTCACAGCCACGGCCCTGAACAGTGTCGGCACGAGCAGGAGCAGGCATTCGCGCTCCTTGCCCTCGCCTACCGCGCCGCCGACGCCATCGCCGACAAACACGGCCGCCATGACATGTCGGGCCGGGCAACCGAGCTGATCCGCTGGGCAGCCGCACGCTCCGCGGACCCGCTGCTGGACATGATGAGCACCTACGTCCGCGCCGAGCTGTTCTTCTCCGGGCAGCACGCCCCGCAGCGGCCTGCGCCTGCTCGCAGCCAAACCGTTGCAGTACCTCCGGCCAGCGACCGGCTGTGTCCGTCGCCGCTAAGACTGCCAGGAACGCCGCCGACATCGTGGCCTCGGCTCGTTTCAGGTCTTCCATCACCGCTCTGCGCCAGCCGCAGGGCGCAACGGCATCCTGCTCATGACGGGGCATAGCTATGCTCAGCACGCGGCAGGAGGCTCTCCGTCGGCAGTGACCTCAGCCTGGTAGGCATCGTTCAGTTCGCGGGCTTCCGGAATATTCCGGGATGACCCGACCGCCGTGATGATCTCCTTGGCCCGCCAGTAGTTCGACGGCACCAGGTACCCGGACGTGACGGCCTGCAAAGCGGTCCCGGCGGCCTCGTCGAACTGGCCGCCTTTGGCGAGCGCGAGCGCCAGGTCAAGGCGGGCGGCGGTGGCGCGGCGGTGCCTCGGGTGCCCGTCCGCAGGGGAATCAAACCGCGCGGCGGCCTCGCGGGCGAGACCGACGGCGGCCGGGTCACCTGCCCATGCCAGGGTGGTGACGACGTACGCGTCGGCTTTCGCCGGGTCGTACCTGTAATGGTGCTCAGGCTGGTCGGGAACCGGCAGCGGGGACGCGAGCGCTTCGACGCGGGCGAGAGCGTCGTGGGTGCGGATCGTGTCACCGAGCCGCGCCCACGCACGGCCCTCCTGGGCTGTTGCCTGGATGAAAGCGCTGCTTGTTCGGGGGGCTGCCCCCTGCGCTGCCTGGGCGAGCGTGATCGCTTCCCGGTAGCGACCGGCAGTCACGTCGATCCAGGCGCGGGTCTCAAGAGTCCATGCGGTGATCTCTCTGTGCCCGGTCTCTTCGGCGAGCTGCCCGGCGGTCTGCAGGCAGGCGAGGGCTGACGGCTCGTCGTGCAGGTCAGCGAGGACCGTGGCGATCAGAAGCGACAGCCAGCCGCCGGACACAAGCAGCCTGCGCCGCTGGGCGAGGGTAGCCCGTCTGTCGAGCAGGCTGGCGACGTAGCCGACGTGAGTACGGACGCGGGGCAGCAGGTCAGCGGGCTGGGTGCGATGATAGGCAACCGCCATGTCGTCGACTGCCTGCTCAATGTGCTCGCACGTGACGTCGCCGACATCGGACGCGGTTGCACGGCGCGCAAGCTCGATCGCGGCGATCTTGTCACCGGGAAAGGCGACGGGAGCATCCGCAGGCAACTTCGCGAGTGCCTTGAGCTGACCGCCGGCCTGAAAGTAGTCGTCGATTACCTCGGCCAGCTTGTCGGACGGACGGTCCTTGCCGTTGCGGATGTTGCTTATGTGACCAGGGTTGACGTAGCAGGCGCGTGCGAGCTGGCGTACTCCAACGCCGCGCTCGGTCATGAGCCGTACGAGTTCCCCGCCGAAGTCGCTCATTGCGCGTGGCCAATCGCAGAGAGTTTCGATGAGTGCAGGGCGTTGTGAGGTGTTACCCAACAGCGCCAAACAGGCAACACCTACCGATGGTAGTCGCGTAAGCGAAATGCTGTCGCGTACACGCTTTGACACGCGTTGTAGCAGAAGGACATCGATGAACGAGGCGGTGCCGCGGGTGTCACGCCCGAGGCGAGGCAGAGTGGCGGGCGTGCTGATCCGATGCGAACGGAAGGCCAGGAGCTCGTCATGCAAGCCCTAGCGGAATTCCCGGCAGGCAACCTCAGGCTTGCCGGGGACGCCATAAAGACCGTGATCGAAACAAGCGTAACGATGGCACGACTGGAAGGCGACCATGGACAACAATGAGGACTTCACGCAGCTAGACGATTCCGCGCTCCTCCGCAGGCGAGAGGAGATGCGTGACGAACTGGAACGGCTGTCGGCATCGTCTTTCGAGCATGCCGTACTGACAATGCTCTACGACCAATCAACTATAGAGGTAAATAAGCGTGCTCGTGAAGCATGGTCAAATGGCGAGAGTTAAGTGAGGGCGAGCGATGAACGGACCCATGACCGTTGATGCGGCAATAAGCAAAATGTCCCCTGCGGCTGCCAAGATGGTAGCCGTCGAAATCCTTCTGGCCGATCCCGAGTCCCTGCATGACGACGTCCTCGAAGCCTGCTTGTACATCCTCCGGGAAAGGCTGAGAGAAGCAGAATGAATAACACGGAGAAGCTAGACAACATCAGGTATACGCTGCGGCGCGTCGAAACACGGCTCGCGGCGGTCCAGCAGCAAATATAGCCGGTCTGTCTTGGTAGCCATATCGGCTGCTGCGCTAGCGCAATGCCGCTTAGCTTGAGCTGATCTCGGTCTCAGCAGCCGTCGGTAGAGACAACATGCACTGCGTTCGCGGCAATGCCGGGAACTTAGCGAACTGCTGCGGCTGGTGATGAAGTTCGTTCCTCCCGGTCAGGGTGCCGACCGGAGCCCCCGGCTCATAGGGCCATTTCATGCTCCACAAATGCCGCATCCTGGGACAGCTACTCGTCAGTACTGGCCCTACGTCGCTGGCGGCCGGGAAAGCAACCCCCGGCCGCCTGAAGCAGGCGTCCGAGCCGAGCCCTTAATTTCCCTGCATTGGCGTTCGCGGGGTGATCGAGCCCGGAATGTCCCGCTCTGTACGCCGCAAAATCAGACGTCATGAACAGGAATGAGCGCGACTGGTCAGCGGTACGCACGGCCGCAGATGCCCGCATGAGGGAACTGGGGGTTGTCTGCGACCTAGGTAGCGCACGGTTAACAAGACTGACGCATATAGTTACTTTTATCGATTATGATGGAAACTATCTATCATGATGTATGAAGATAACTGAGTTGCGGTCATGGTGTTTACCGCCCCCGGCGATTGACGACCGGGAGGCCGGGGTTCTCGGGGAAGCTGCTGATCTCAGGCAGCGGGTGACCTACGTTGGCGGGTCCGACCTATAGAAAAATTGAAGCGCCAGGGTTAGCGGCCCGCACAACAACCGGGCAGGCCGGGCCGGCCGCGGTGCGGAGTAAGGGGAGTAAGGATGGTGGATGGATGTGCACGCTCCCGCGTGTGCATCGATCCACCATCCTCGCGCCTGGCCCGGGAGCCGGGGCCGGGCGGAGGGAAATGTCCTTTTCGCCCGATGACCGGGCGCCGGGAGGCCGCCAGGGACCCTGCTCTTTGAACCGCCGTAAGAGCACTCAGGCGAGCCATCGGCGACGCGAGAGATCCCCGGGATGACTATGACCCGTTCGCGGAGTGACGGAGTGATGTCGAAGGCCCGTGGGGGCCGCGGCGGAGGGCGGCAACCCCCGCAGCTTGCCAGTTCCTGGTTGCTCGATGGGCAGACTTTCCTTGCCGGTAAGCTGGCCTCGCCATGGCTGAGATCACTGTCGTTCACCTGCTCCGGCACGGTGAAGTGCATAACCCGAATCACGTGCTCTACGGGCGGCTGCCCGGGTACCACCTGTCGGCGAACGGGCGGCTGATGGCCGTTGCCGCCGCCGACTACTTCGACGGGCGCCCGGTCGCCGCTCTCTTCGCGTCTCCACTTGAGCGAGCGCAGGAGACCGCGCAGCCCGTCGCCGACCGGCTGGGCCTCCAGATCGTCACCGACGACGGGCTCATCGAGTCCGCCAACGTGCTTGAGGGCAAGTCCGTCAGCCTGGCCAGCCTCGCGGTGAACCCGCTGAACTGGAAGTACCTGTGGAACCCGTTCACGCCGTCGTGGGGCGAGCCCTACGCCCAGGTGGCCGCGCGGGTCCGGCGGGTCATCGACCGGGCCCGGGAGACGGCTCGCGGCCAGGAGGCGGTGTGCGTCAGCCATCAGCTGCCGATCTGGGTTAGCCGCCTCGCGGCCGAGCACAAGCGCCTGTGGCACAACCCGAACACCCGTGAGTGCGCCCTCGGGTCGGTCACGAGCTTCACCTTCGACGGGGACGAGCTGACAAGCGTTTCCTACGCGGTGCCGCCCCGCCGCGCCGTCGCCGATCCGGATAGGGCACAATAAAGCGAGTACTACCCCCTGTAGGAATCGGGGGCCAGCGTCACCCCATATCTCCTAAATTGGAGATGCGGGCTACCCCGTAGCGCCGGACATCGGGGGGTACGGGGGTCGCCCCCCGGAGGACAACCGTAAGGACCCGCTGGTGTTCAAAGCCAAGCGCCGAACCGTAGTCACCGTGACGGCAGTAGCAGCCGTGCTGCTCGCTGGCGCACTCGCGGCGACCCTCCTTACCCAGGGGAAAGGCGACGCCAGCGACAGCAAGACGGCCGACGGCATCGTTGAGTACCAGGCGGGCCAGCGGCCGCTCGCGCCCAACGTCACGGGCACATCGCTGACCGGGAGCACCATTAAGCTGTCGAGCTACCGGGGCAAGACCGTCGTGCTCAATTTCTGGGGTTCGTGGTGCTCGCCCTGCCGCAACGAGGCGCCGACGCTCGCCGTGCTCGATGAGCAGTACGCCTCGAAGGGAGTCGCCTTCCTCGGCGACGACGTGGCCGACACCCCGACGAACGCTCTGGCGTTCGCCCGCAGCTTCCATATCACCTACCCGAGCTTCAACGACAACGGCTACCTGATCGTCGCGGACTTCTCCGACGCGGGGGTACAAGTGAGCGACACCCCGACCACCGTGGTCATCGATAAAACCGGACACGTCGCCGGCCTGGTCCTCGGCGAGGTCAGCGACGGTCAGCTAACCACGCTGCTAAGCGACGCGGGGGTGCACTCGTGACGGACGTTCACGCTCCCCAGTCAGAGTCAGGATCCGTGGCGGGAGAAGACGAAGCCGCGCACTCGTTCGGAGATACTCGGCCGGGAGCGGCGGACGGCGGGGCCGGCCAGACCTCGCAGCCGTCCTCGGAGACGACGAGCGTCGGCTGGCTGCGCTGGGGGTGGCGGCAGCTCACCTCCATGCGGACCGCGCTCATCCTGCTGTTCCTGCTCGCGCTCGGCTCGATCCCGGGCTCGATCCTGCCGCAGCAGGGGACCGACCCCGCGCAGGTGCAGCAGTACTTCACCTCGCATCCCGCGCTCGCGCCGTGGCTGAACCACCTCGGGCTGTTCAACGTGTTCGCCGCCCCCTGGTTCGCGGCGATCTACCTGCTGCTCTTCGCTTCGCTGGTCGGGTGCGTCGTGCCGCGGACCTTCCGGCTGGTCGGCGCGGCCAGGACCCCGCCGCCGCGCGCGCCGAGGAACCTGGCGCGGCTGCCGCAGTCGTCGTCTTACACCTCGGCGCTGTCGCCCGCGGAGGCGGTCGACGGAGCCGCCGCGATTCTCGGCGGGCAGCGGTTCAGGCTCCGGCGGTCGGTCTCAGCCGGTTCTGAACAGGGCGCCCAGGATCACCGAGACAGCGGCCACTGGGTGTCGGCGGAGAAGGGGTACCTGCGCGAAGTCGGGAACCTGCTGTTCCACCTGTCGCTGCTCGGCGTGCTGCTGTCGATCGCGGCCGGGGGGCTCTTCGGCTACAAGGCCGACAAGCTGCTCGTCGAGGGGCAGTCGTTCGCCGATACCACTTCGGCGCTCGACGAGTTCCACCCGGGACGGCTCGTCTCGGGATCTGACCTCGCGCCGTTCTCGCTGACGCTGAACAAGTTCACCGCGAACTACATCGAGTCGGGGGAGTCGCGCGGTCAGCCGTCGAACTTCGACGCCGACGTCACGTACACGGCGTCGCCTGGTGCGAAACCAGGCAGTTACCACATACGGATCAACGACCCGCTGTCCGTCGACTCGGCGAAGGTCTACCTGATCGGCCACGGGTACGCGCCGGAGTTCAAGGTGACCGGGGCGAACGGACAGGTGACGTACGACGAGGCGACGCCGTTCATCCCAGCCAACACGAGCACGTTCCTTTCCGACGGGGTGGTCAAGGCACCAGGGACCGCATCCGGGACCGATCTCGGCTTCATGGGCGTCTTCGTGCCGACCGCGATCCCGGTTGACGGGACGATTGAATCCATCTTCCCCGCCGCCGATGCCCCGGCGGTGTCGCTGACCGGTTACTACGGGAACCTCGGGGAGAACGACGGGATACCCCAGTCGGTCTACCAGCTCAACACGGCCGGGATGACGCAGCTTTCCGGTTCAGCGCACGTGCTGCAACCCGGCCAGACGTGGACGCTGCCCGGCGGCAAGGGGTCGATCACGTTCGTCGGCGTCAAGCAGTGGGTGTCGCTGGCCATCACCTACGATCCGGGGCAGGTGCCCGCGCTGGTGTGCGGGATCCTGGCGCTTGCCGGGCTGCTGCTGTCGTTCTTCGTGCGGCGGCGCCGGGTGTTCGTCCGGGCCGTACCAGCGGCTTCCGGCACCGGGTCGGTCGTCACGGTTGGCGGCCTGACCAGGTCAGATGCCAGCGGCGGGTTCGAGGAAGAGTTCGCCGACCTAGCCGCCGAGATCGCGTCGGCCGAGTCCGGAGAGTCATCCCCTCAGAAGTCCCAGTCATCGGAAGAACCATGATTGCCACACCCTCCGTCGATACGGGCGGGCCTGATAAGATCGCGTTTTTTGCGATCAGGCCCGGCCGAATCGACATCGGGGGGTACGGGGGGTCGTCCCCCCGGGAGATAACAGGAACGGGAGCGTGAGGCGTGCCCACTAACCTTGGCTTCGCGCAAGCGAGCAATGACTTCCTGATCGCTGCGCTGCTGATCTATTCGCTGGCGGTGCTCGCCTTCGCAGGCGATTACGCCTTCGGGCGACCACGCCGCAAGGAGGTGGCAAAGGCGGTGGTGCCGGCCACCGCCCAGCTGGCGGCCGTTGGCGCCGGATCGGCGTCCGCGGGTTCGGTCGCCGAGTCCGCCGGCACCGCAGCGCAGGCCGGCACCGCAGCGCAGGCCGGCACGACCGGGCCAGGCAAGCCGGCGGCACCCGCTCCCCGGATGGGCACCTTGGCGGCGATCCGGGAGGCAGGGCCATGGATCCGGGCCGCCGTGACGCTCAGCGTGCTGGGCACGCTCGCGCACCTCGTGGCGGTGGTCTGCCGCG
The DNA here is from genome assembly GCA_963785645.1 of uncultured Actinomycetota bacterium. Classification (GTDB taxonomy): domain Bacteria; phylum Actinomycetota; class Actinomycetes; order Streptosporangiales; family Streptosporangiaceae; genus Trebonia. The sequence continues at coordinate 214,120 of CAWAWG010000004.1, read as the reverse complement.
GGCTCGCGGTGCACCGCGCTCCCTGGGGCGACATGTACGAGTTCATCACGGCGCTCACCTGCGTGGCCGCGATCTTCTTCTGCTATGTCCTGGTGCGGTACCGGGCCTGGGCGCTCGGTGTCTTCGTGATGGGCGCGATCGTGCTCGCGCTCGGTCTCGCTCAGACACTGATTTACACGCCGGCCGGTCCGCTGGTGCCGGCCCTGCAGTCTTACTGGCTGTCCATTCACGTCACCGCGATGACCCTATCGACCGGGATCTTCTTCGTCGCGGCGGTGCTCGGGATCATGTACCTGGTCGCCGAGCGGTACCGGGCGCGCGTTGCCGCCGGAAAGGCCCAGCCAGGCAACGGCCTGATCGCGCGCATCCCGTCGGCGGCGCAGCTCGACAAGCTGACCTACCGGACGGTCATCTTCGGTTTCCCCATCTGGACCTTCGGTGTCATCGCCGGCGCCATCTGGGCCGACCAGGCCTGGGGCCGCTACTGGGGCTGGGACCCGGTCGAGACGTGGGCATTCATCACCTGGGTGATCTACGCGGCCTACCTGCACGCGCGGGCCACGGCCGGCTGGCGCGGCGCCCGCGCGCACTACATCCAGCTGCTCGGCTTCGCCAGCTTGATGACCAACATGCTGATCGTGCAGGTGTTCATTACCGGCATGCACTCGTACGCCGGCGTCGGCTAGACGCTCAGCTAGACGCTGTAGTTCTAGACGCTGTAGTTCTAGACGGAGCGATTACTGCTCGCCGCGGATTCGCTCGGCGAGCAGGCGGAGAAACTCGGGATCGTCGTCCGGGCCGATCGGAATGGGCCGCCCGGACGCCCTCCTTGCCTGGCTCGCCGGGTGGCGGGCCAGGGCCTCGGCGGCGAGGAGCGAGTCGTCGGCCCCCGCGCGGCGGTACGGGGGATGATGCGGGTACCACCTGACATTCGGCGCGTACTGGTCAGACCATGCGAGGTAACCGCTCGGCACGGCTGGCCAGTACCGGTCTCGCCACGACGTCCGGGCGATGACCCAGGCGATGGCCCCGAGGATGAACGTCACGCCAATGACCGTGATCCAGACGGGCTTGCGCACCCCGGGGAACTCCGCAGCAGGCGTGAGGGCGGCGTCGGCCAGGCAGTAAAGCCAGCAACCGGTCATGAAAAGGACCAACAGGATAGCTGGCAGAAACATGGCGAAAGCCTAACTGCCTGGTTGCCGCCACGTATTCTGATTGCTCATTCTTTCCCACCTGTATGTTTAGTAGCGGTCTGTCACCTGGGGTGACGCGCGGGCCGATCCGGAATACCCTGGGTTTGGTCGCGACAACAGGGAGTCCCAGGATGCTGCTACGCCTATTCGAGCGGCTCGGCCAGCTCGTCGGTTGGCGTTTCGGTTCGCAGGGCGAGCGCGATGGCAGGTCACGGGGCTCCCGGGCCACCGGAGCGGAAGCCAGTGGTCGGCATCGCCGCAGCGACGGCACCGACCGCGAACAGCGTCATCCGAGTAACCATCCGTCGACCGGGGGTGCGGCGCGCTCGCAAGCGCCGCCGCCCCTGCAGCCATCGGCGGGGCTGCCGCGACGCGACATGCGATCTCCCGGAATCGTCCCCCGTAGCCCGGGCGTACCGGCCAGCGGTGCGGCCATGCCGCCGCTGCCGAGGAACTACGCCCCTGGCCAGGGCGGCGGTATCGGGCGGGCACGGATCAGGGAGGCGCCCTTCGGCGCCGCCCCGCTTGACACGGCTGCGCCTCCGCAACCCGCGCGCCCGCAACCCCGTGCGAACGGTGCCGCGGGCGCGGCGCCTGGACGGCCAGCCGAGGCGCCGAGGCAGCCCTGGTATCAGGTCGTCGGCGGTCCGCCGGCCGCCAGGCGCCTGACCAGCCAGTCCGGCCGGACCAGGGCCGCCGCGGCGCACAACAGCGTGTCCGCCCAGAAGACATCGGCCCCGGCGGCGGAACCACCGGCGTCAGGAACCCGCACGCTGTTGCCGTTCGCTGCCCCGCATCCGGACACCCATCCGGTGACCGCCGACGGACGGCGCAACTGCGGACCGCTTGAATCGATCTTGTGGCGGCAGTGGGATGCTGCCAGCACCGCGCCGTCGCCACAGGTAATCGCCGCGATCGACCGGCTGGCCGAATTCCCGAGGCAACTCCAGGAAAAGCTCGCCCTCGGGCTCGACGGCATCTACGTGGGCGAGGGCGGGGTGCCTGATCTCGACGACATGGCCGTACTGCACGGCGTGGCGCTGCCGTCGGGGAAGGCGACCTGGGACGCCTGCGCGGGCGCATACGGCGACCGGAAGATCGTGGTGGGCACCCGGCCGTCGCCGACGCCCGACGTGATGTGCCACGAGGTCGGTCACGCGCTTGACGACCTGGACAGTCCCCCGGGAAAATGGCAGTCCGACTCAGCCGAGTTCAGGCTTATCTATGATCAGTGTCAGCCATATATCGCAAGTGACTTTCACCGCCAGCGGGGCGGTCTCGGGCGCAAGGAGTTCTTCGCGGACTCGTTCGCCGCGATCGCGTCATCGCAGCGTCCGGCGCTGGTCGACATGCTGGGCGGTAACACCCGGATCGCGCTCCGGGTCATGCTGTACTTCAACCGCCGTTACGGCATTTAGGTGACCTGCGATGTTCATCATACGACTACCGAACGGGAAGCTTCAGGTTCCGCAGACCGCCATCCACCGGGGGGACGGGCGGTTTATCGGCAACGTGTACGTGGAGATCGGCCCGGAGGACACTGAGTACGCCCGGCTGGCCGAACAGGCGCTCACCCCCGACGAGGTCGAGGAGCGGAAGGGCCAGTGGCGCGCGGGCGATGCCGCCCTCTTGCGGGAGTTCCAGGAGTTTGCCCGGCTCGTCGGTGACGAGCTCTTCCATCCCGACGATCCCGCCGAGTAGGGTTTTCGCCGCCTAGGTGGCCGGGCGTGCCGCGATCGGCGGCCCGCCCGGCGGGAGAAAGCTCCCAGCTAGGATGCTGCGGGGTGGCCTTCGGGAGAAGCCTCACTATCGCCGCGCAGCAGGGCGCGCACCTCGGATTCACGGAACCGTCGGTGCCCGCCGGGCGTGCGAATGCTGGTGATCCGCCCGGACGCCGCCCACCGCGTCACGGTCTTCGGATCCACCCGGAACAGGGCGGCTACCTCCCCAGGGGTGAGCAGCCGCTCATTGTTGCCGTCCACGTTCCATCTCCTCGTACTCGGTCGGAGTATGCCCCTAGTTTGGCGACAAACGGGTACTTTCTGCCTAGATTTCGGGAAATTGACTTGGCGGTTCGCCAGTCGCTCTGGGTAACTTGCGACTGGTCCCGGTACGCCATGTCATTAGATGGACATCCCGTCTCAGCTAGGGTAGCGGTGTGGCTGAGCTCGTGTCGGTTGATGAGATAAGCACCGCTGCGGCTCGGCTCCGCGGCATCGCGGTCCGTACCCCGCTGATCCCGTTCACCGGGGAAGCGAAGGCGGCGCGCACCCTGCTGATCAAGCCGGAGTCGCTGCAGCCGACCGGCGCGTTCAAGCTGCGCGGCGCCTACAACGCCGTCTACGCGGTGACGCGCGACCTGGACTCCTGTGCCCAGCCCGAAGGCGTGGTGGCGCACTCAAGCGGTAATCACGGATTCGCGGTCGCGTACGCGGCGCGGCTGCTCGGCATCAGCGCCGTGATCGTCGTCCCCGAGAACGCGCCTGCGGTCAAGACCGACCTGATCGCCTCAACCGGGGCCGAACTGGTCCGCGTCGAGCCGACGCTCGCCGCCAGGATCGCGGCCACCGACGAGATCGCCCGGGTAAGGCGCTATCACCCGATCGCGCCGTTCGACGACCGGGATGTGATCGCCGGACAGGGCACGACCGGCTTGGAGATCGCCGAGGATTTCGCCGCCGGCCCCCAGCATCGTGGGAAGCAGCCAGCCGCCATTCTCGTTCCGGTCGGCGGCGGCGGCCTCATCTCCGGCATCGCGGCCGCGGTCAAGGCTCTGCTTCCCGCCACGATGGTCATCGGGGTGGAGCCGGAATTTGCCGCCGATGCCCGCGACTCGCTTCGCGCGGGCACCCGCGTGGCCTGGGCGGCCGAACAGACAAGGCGGACGAGGGCCGACGCGCTCCGCGTCGAGCAGGTCGGCGAACTGACCTTCCCGCACATCCAGGCTTATGTTGACGACATCGTCACGGTCTCCGAGGACGAGATGCTCGGCGCTATTCGCCGGCTGGCCAGGCAGACACGGCTGATCGCCGAGCCGGGCGGTGCCGCTGCCGTCGCGGCGGCGATCTACCGTGATCCGGCGGAACTAGGCATCTCTTCAGCCACAGACGGACCAGTCGTCGCCATACTCTCCGGCGGCAACATCGATCCGACCCTACTGACCGACATCCTCAAGACAGAGTCCTACACTGGGTAGTGCTATGAAGAGCAGAACCTGGCCAAGCATCCTTGCCTACACGTCCGCCCGCATCCTGATGTTCGGGTGCTCGGTGATCCTGTTGTACGTTGCCGGGGCCCGCGGCATCCTGCTGCTCTTCCTCGGCCTGGTGATTAGCGCCCTCGCCAGCTACATCCTGCTGAACAAGCAGCGCACGATCATCGCGGAAAAGCTCAACGGCAGGCTCGGCCGCGCCGGGCTCGAAGGTCACCGAGTTCCGCGAGCGCCTCGAAGCGGGCAGCCGGGCCGAAGACGAGGAAGCAGCCGACGAGGCAGACGAGCCCGTTCAGGCCAACTAACGCAGCCAGCCGCCGCGCTTGAGATGCGCGAGGACGGCCGCGACCGCGTCGGGCCGGGTTACTGTCGAGGTGTCGATCGCCAGGTCGGCGTCGTCCGGCTCTTCGTACGGGTCAGAGATTCCGGTGAACGAGCCGATGGTACCAGCGCGGGCCTGCGCGTACAGTCCCTTGCGATCGCGTTCCTCGCACACTTCAAGTGGCGTCGACACGTGCACGAGCACGAAGTCGCCCACCTCCGAGACCATCCGCCGAACCCCGGCCCGCGCCGCCGCGTACGGGGCGATCGGCGCGCAGATGGCTATCCCGCCGTGCCGCGCCACCTCGGCGGCCACGTACCCGATGCGGGCGATGTTCAGGTCCCTGTCCTCGCGCGAGAACGTGAGCCCCGCGGAGAGGAGTCGCCGCACCAGGTCGCCGTCCAGCAGCGAGACCGTCCGGTCGCCCCGCTCGAGCAGCGCGTCCCGCAGGTCCCTGGCGAGCGTCGACTTCCCTGACCCGGACAGCCCGGTGAGGAACACGACGACGCCGCGCGCGGAGCGCGGCGGCCGGGCGCGCCGCAGTTCCTCGACCACGCCCGCGGGCATCAGCCAGGCGGGCACCTGCTCGCCCGAGTCGAGCAGTTCGCCGAGCTCGCCGTCGGACAGCTCGCCCCGCTCCAGCCCGGGCTCGATCCGGCCGAGCGGCCGCCAGACCTCGGCGACCGGATCGTAGGCCCATTCGCCCTCGGCCAGGATCTCGATGCCGAACTTGGAAAGATCAAAACCGGATTCATCCGAACGGAGCCGTCTTGCTCTTCCTCCGCCAACCGCGTCCACAAGCAGGTGAGTGGCCCCGTAGGCCGCCGCGACAACCGCGCGCGCGAGCTGGTCCGCCGCGGGCTCAGCGCGAGGCGGGAGCGGCACCGGGACGACGACGGTGCTTGCCGGAAGCTGCCTGGCGGCGGCCAGTACGGCGCGGACCAGGGACTCCGGGCGGGTAACCACGTCGGCCGGGCCCGCGACGAGGGGCAGCAGCAGCACCCGCGCCCGCAACTGGTCGGCGAGGTGCCTGAGCTGGCCGATCTGTCGCTGGCCGAGCGGTCGCCTGGTGGCGAGCGCGAGCACCGGACCCGTGCCCAGCTCGGCGCGGACCTCGGCGGGCACCCGGCGCAGCGCGCGGAACGGTCCGTGCTCCGGCCCGCGCAGAGCGGTGACCGGCCCGGCGAGACGGAGTGCCGATCCGTCGGATACCTTCACGCGTTCGGTGATCTCGACCACGGCGAGCGGCGACCCCTCCGGGTCCTGGAGAACCAGGCGGTCCGCATCGGCCGGCACCGCGACCGCCGGGACGGTGAGAGTGACGGGGACCGGCCACGCGGTGCCGTCGCTCAGCTCGCCCCGCTCGGCGACTGCCACGAGGTCAGCAGCGCTGAGATAGCCCTTCAGCGGCGCGTACGCGCCGGAAATGATCAGCTCAAGCTCGCCGAGCTGCTCCTCGTCCGGAGTCCAGGCTGGCCAGGCGGCCAACTCCGCGGGCAACTGATCCGTCACGGGTGGCTCCCCCTCGGGCCTTGGCGGCCACTATGGCCTAGCGACACTGCCGATGTGCACCGACGATGATAGCCCGCTGAGCGGTCCCGCGCGGGGCTAGTGGTGCCTGGTGGCGCCAGCGATACGGTTTACACGACTCGGGCAAACTGGTCCGTCGGCTTGCGGATGATGTAGAGGAGCTCATCGTGCCTGTGGTCGAAGCGGCCTCCGCTCAGCAGGGAGATGGCCGCGCAGATGATCCGCACCGACGATGACAGCGCGGTCGGCCGCTCGGGGCGGGTCAGCTCGCTCGTGCGCGCGGTGATGACGAGGCCCCGCATCAGCGCGTAGGAGGCGATGCCCTCTGCGCTGACTGCCTTCTCGTACACCGGGTCGAACGGGCCGGGGACGCCGGGGCGGAACCGGGACCAGACAACCTTGCGGAGCAGGCGGGGCAGCATCCGGTCGAGCAGGGCCGCCGCGCTCTGCCTGTCCCCGGTCCGCACCAGGAGCAGTCCTCCCGGCTTCAGCGCGCTCGTCAGGCGGTCGAGAACGAGCTCCACGTGGTGGACGCGTTCGAGCAGCAGGGCGCAGTACACCACGTCGTATGCGCGCTGGGGGATGGGAACGGTGCGCAGGTCGCCGGTGATCACGTCGTCGTAGGCGTCCCGCGTGTCGCGCAGCACGCGCCTCGCGAGCGGCTGGTCGGCATCGACGGCGGTGACCGAGATCTCGAAGCCGCCCGCGGCGAGCTCGCTGATGCCGAGTTCGCGAAGCGGGGCCAGGCAGCCCGCCTGAAGCACGCTGACCGGCCGGCTGAAGCACTGCACGTGATCGCGCACCGGCTCGGCGAAGAACCGGTTCGCTGCCCGCTGGCTGCCCGTCGAGCCCCGTTCGACCGTCGTCATGTAACTAATCGTAGTTGAAAAACTACCTAGCGCGCAGCATCTCCCCCGGAGGAAAATCCCCCCGGTGACCGCTGTATCTCCCCCGGGGGGAACGACCCCCCCGGTGACCCCCTCGCGCACGGGGGAGTCCCTCCCCCAACAAGGGAGCCCTCACTGGCCTTCGTATCCCCCTCGCCGGGGCAAGCCCCGGGACGGCGCCTGCGGCGCCGAGTACGTGGTCAGTTGGTTGCCGTTGCCGGTCCGGAGCAGGCTTTCGGGCCGGGCCTTTGACTGCCTGGTGTTGGACATGTGCCCCGTACCTGCGCAATCCGTGCGGAGCAGTGGTATCCGGCTGCGCGGGATCGGGGAAGTCGTAAACTTGCTGGTGTAGTCGAACGCCTCAGCATCGACTTGGGCTTGTACGGGGCTTCCTTTATTCTGGGCCTGCCCGCGCATGGGCGGGCAGATGTCTCGCGGGGCGCCCGTAACGCCTGACCACCACCGACATTGGGACAGCATGAGCCTCGCCGGACTACTAGCCGCCGTAGCCGAAGATCCCCAGCTCCGTACCGCGCTCGACAGTCAGCCTGGCACGCCCGGGCGGGCGAGCGCGACCTCGTCGCGCCCCCGGCGCTGCGCCCGCTGGTCTCCGCCGCCCTGGCGACCGGGGCCGCGGGCGGCCCCGGCCGGTTCGTGCTCGCGGTGACCGCGACCGCGCGGGAGGCCGAAGACCTGACCGCGGCGCTGCGCGCGTTCCTGCCGCCGCCCTCGGTCGCCACGTTCCCCGGCTGGGAGACCCTGCCGCACGAGCGGCTCTCGCCCCGCTCGGACACCGTCGGCCAGCGGATCGCCGTGCTGCGTCGGCTTGCTCACCCGGCCGCTGACGGCGACGCGCTCGGCGGAGCCGCTGAAGGTTGTCGTCGCGCCGATCCGCGGCGTGCTGCAGCCGATCGTCGCCGGGCTCGGCGACCTGGTGCCGGTCCGGCTCGCCGTCGGGGACGACGCCGACCCAGAGGACGTGATCGCGCGGCTGGTCGACATCGGCTACGCCCGCGTCGAGATGGTCTCCAAGCGCGGCGAACTCGCGGTGCGCGGCGGGCTGCTCGACGTGTTCCCGCCGACCGAGGAGCACCCGCTGCGGGTGGAGTTCTTCGGCGACACCGTCGAGGAGATCCGCGTCTTCAAGGTCGCCGACCAGCGCTCGGCGGGCCAGGCGGAGCACGGCCTGTGGGCGCCGCCGTGCCGGGAACTGCTGCTCACCCCGTCGGTCCGGGCCCGCGCCAAGGAGCTCGCGCCAAGCACCCGGGCGTTTCCGAGATCCTCGGCAAGATCGCCGACGGGATCACCGTCGAGGGCATGGAGGCGTTCTCCTCGGTCCTCGCCGACCGGATGGACCTGCTGCTTGACTACCTGCCGCTCGGCGGCGTCGTGCTCGCCTGCGACCCGGAGCGGATCAGGACGCGGGCGATCGAGCTGGTCGCGACCAGCCAGGAGTTCCTCGAGGCGTCCTGGGCGAGCGCCGCCTCCGGCGGCGAGGCGCCGGTCGACCTCGGCGGGTCGGCCTTCCAGCCGATCGAGAAGATCCGCGAGGCCGCGGCCGAGCTCGGCGTCGCGTGGTGGACCCTCGCGCCGTTCGGCGTCACGGACGATGGCGGAAGGCATCCGGGGACGCTGTCGCACCGGCAGCAGAGGAACCGGCGGGGGACAGTAAGCCGGTTCCGTTCGGGATCACCATTGACGCCTCACCCGCGACTGCCTACCGCGGCGAGACCGGCCGCATGATCGCGGACGTTCGCCACTGGCTCGCCGAGGGCTGGCGGGTCGTGCTGGTCACCGAGGGGCACGGCCCCGCCAAGCGGCTCGCCGAGGTGCTGCGCGGCGAGGGGTTCGGCGCGCGGGTCGGCGATCTCGACGCGGCGCCGGAGGGCGGCGTGCCCTACGTGGCGACCGGGGAGCTGCGCCAGGGGTTCTCCTGGCCAGCCGTGCGGCTCGCGGTGCTCACCGAGGCGGACTTCGCCGCGCGCGGTGCCTCAAGGCCGTGCTCGCGGGACGAGCGGCGGATGCCGTCCGCGCGGCGGCGCGGCGGGGTCGACCCGCTGCAGCTCAAGCCGGGCGACTACGTGGTGCACGAGCAGCACGGCGTCGGCCGGTTCGTCGAGATGACGTCGCGGACGGCCGCGGGCGCGACCCGCGACTACCTGGTGGTCGAGTACGCCCCGGCCAAGCGCGGGCACCCGCCTGACCGGCTGTACGTGCCGACCGACCAGCTCGACGAGGTCACCAGGTACGTCGGCGGCGAGGCGCCGGCGCTGCACCGGCTCGGCGGCGCGGACTGGGCCAAGACCAAGGGCCGGGCGCGCAAGGCGGTCCGGGAGATCGCCGCCGAGCTGATCCGCCTGTACTCGGCGCGGATGGCCTCGCCCGGGCACGCGTTCGGGCCCGACACGCCGTGGCAGCGCGAGCTTGAGGACGCGTTCCCCTACGTGGAGACCCCGGACCAGCTCTCGGCGATCGACGAGGTCAAGCGCGACATGGAGAAGCCGGTGCCGATGGACCGGCTGATCTGCGGCGACGTCGGCTACGGCAAGACCGAGATCGCGGTGCGGGCCGCGTTCAAGGCCGTACAGGACGGCAAGCAGGTCGCCGTGCTCGTGCCGACGACGATCCTCGCGCAGCAGCACTTCAACACGTTCTCCGAGCGGTACGCGCCGTTCCCCGTGGTCGTGAAGCCGATGTCCCGGTTCCAGACCGGCTGCCGAGGTGGCGGAGACGCAGCGCGGGCTCGCCGACGGCCACGTGGACGTGGTGATCGGGACGCACCGGCTGCTGTCGCCGGAGACGCGGTTCAAGCAGCTCGGCCTGGTGATCATCGACGAGGAGCAGCGGTTCGGCGTCGAGCACAAGGAGTACCTCAAGCGGCTGCGCACCGAGGTGGACGTGCTCGCGATGTCCGCCACCCCGATCCCGCGCACGCTGGAGATGGGCGTCGCGGGGATTCGCGAGATGTCCACGATCCTGACGCCGCCGGAGGAGCGGCACCCGGTGCTGACGTTCGTCGGGGCGTACGACGAGAAGCAGATCGGGGCGGCGATCAGGCGCGAGCTGCTGCGCGACGGCCAGGTCTTCTTCGTGCACAACCGGGTGCAGTCGATCAAGCAAGGTGGCCGCCCGGCTCGGCGAGCTGGTGCCCGAGGCGCGGATCGCGGTCGCGCACGGGCAGATGAACGAGCACGAGCTCGAGCGGATCATGATCGGCTTCTGGGACCGGGAGTTCGACGTCCTGGTCGCGACCACGATCGTGGAGTCCGGGCTCGACATCCCGAACGCGAACACGCTGATCGTGGACCGGGCGGACGCGCAGGGCCTGTCCCAGCTGCACCAGCTGCGCGGGCGGGTCGGGCGCGGGCGGGAGCGGGCGTACGCGTACTTCCTCTACCCGGCGGAGAAGCCGCTCACCGAGACGGCGCACGAGCGGCTGGCGACGGTGGCGCAGCACACGGAGATCGGCGCCGGCATGTACGTGGCGCTGAAGGACCTGGAGATCCGCGGTGCGGGGAACCTGCTCGGCGGGGAGCAGTCCGGGCACATCGCCGGGGTCGGATTCGACCTGTACGTGCGGATGATCGGCGAGGCGGTGCGCGAGCTGAAGGACGACGCGCCCGCCGAGCGGCCCGAGGTCCGGGTCGAGCTGCCGGTCAACGCGCACATTCCGCACGACTACATCCCCGGCGAGCGGCTGCGGCTCGCGGCCTATACGTCGATCGCCTCGATCGACTCCGAGGACGACGTGGCTTCCGTCCGGGATGAGCTGCGCGACCGGTACGGCGAGCTGCCGGTGCCGGTGGTGACGCTGCTCGATGTGGCCCGGCTGCGGTTCGCGGCCCGGCAGGCCGGGCTGACGGACATCACGCTCCAGGGCTCGCACGTGCGGTTCGCCCCGGTTGTCCTGCCTGATTCCCGTGTGGTGCGAGTTCAGCGGCTATACCCCAAGACGCTGCTCAAGCCGGCGGTGCGTACCATGCTGGTACCAGTACCGAAGTCCGGGGCCTCGAGCGGAGGCTTCGGCGGTGAGCCGCTGCGTGACACCGAGCTGCTCGCGTGGTGCGCGGAGGTCGTCCGTTCGGTACTGTCCGAGTCGTAGATTTGCTGTGGTGGTCGTCTCCCTGGGTGATAACCGAAGGGATCGTCTGTGTCTCGCTTGGCTCCTTCGCTAAGAGGGGCCGCCGCGTGGCCGCGCTCGGCGCCGTCGGCCTTGGCGCGTGTGCGGTGCTCGCCGCCTGCTCTCCGGTGCAGATGGGGGCCGCGGCGATCGTCGGCAACCAGCGGATCACCGTGTCCTCGCTGGACACCCAGGTTTCCAACCTCGCAGGCGAACGCCAAGCCGTACGGCACGCAGCGATCAGCGGAGCTGCACCAGACCGCGCAATCGATCGACCCGCTGCCGCAGCCGTGCTGTACTGGCAGATCAAGTTCGCCATCATGGACCAGGTGGCCGCGGCGAACGGCATCTCGGTCACCCAGGCACAGTGGCAGGCGGCGCTGTCCAAATGTGGCCGTGGCCGCGAACGGCGTCAGCGCCGAACCTGTACCTGATCGCGAACGGCGTCCCGACGCAGATGTTCCCGCAGGTCGGCCGTTAGGTGGCGCAGGAGACGGCCTCGGGCTGAAGACGAACGGCGGCAAGGAGCCGACCACCACCGCGGAGCAGAACGCCTTCACGCCCGATAACAGGCGCAGTGCACGGCGGCGCAGTCGCTCAACATCCAGATCAGCCCGCAGTACGGCCGTTACGACTACGCGTCTTCAACGTTGAGTGTGGTGGCCGGCGGACGACTTGTTGTCCCGCCCGGCAGGCACGCCGTCGCCGGCGAACACCGAGGGTCTCACCCGCGGCGTGCTGACGATCCTGCTGAGCAGCCCGCGGGTCGCCCCCGGGCTGCTCACCTGGCATGCCTGGTCCACGCTGCGCGCGGCCGACCGGGTGCTCGCGGAGTCGGGCGGACATCCGCTCATTCCGGCGTTGACGGCCGCCGACGTGGTGCCCGCTGTCGTCGACGCGCCGTTCGCGCCGTTCTCCGACGTCGCGGCGCTCGGCGCGTTCCTTTCTTCGTTTCCGACGGTCCTACCGTGTGGCTTGCGCCGCCGGGCGAGGCCGTGGATCCCTTGCTGCTCAGCTCGCTTTCCGTGCCCCATCAGGTGCTGAACGGGTCGCATGACCTGCCGGGCGCGCACCTGCTCGACCTGGTGTCGATCATGGACACGCTACGGGTCTCCTGTCCCTGGGACCGGGAGCAGACTCATTCGTCCTTGCTGCGGTACCTGCTTGAAGAGACGTACGAGGCGGCAGAGGCGATCGAGGCTTGCGACATGAGTGCGCTGCGCGAGGAAATCGGCGATGTCATGTTCCAGGCGTTCTTCCATGCCAGGATCGCCGCCGAGCGGGTTCCCGCTGACGGGGGCTTCACCATCGACGACGTGGCCGACACGCTGGCGGCGAAGCTGATTCGCCGGCACCCGCATGTGTTCGGCGTCTGTCACCGCGACGTCGGCGGCGGATGTCAACGCGAACTGGGAAGAGATCAAGAAGGCCGAGCGGGCCGCCAAGGCGGCCCAGGCCTCTGCGACGTCAGGCTCTGCCGATGGCGCGCAGGTGCCGTCGGCGCTCGACGGCATACCGTTTGGCCAGCCCGCGCTGTCACTGGCCGCGCAGCTGCAGCGGCGGGCGGAGCGGGCCGGGATCACTGTCTTTTCCGCGTCTTCCGACCGTGGTGCTGATGCCGTCACCGGGACGGACGCACAGGGCCTGACCAGCGAACGGCCGGCGATGCGCTCATGGCCCTGGTCGCCAGGACGCGCGAGGCCGGACTCGACCCGGAACTGGAGCTGCGCGCGGCGGCCCGGCGCTTTGCCGCTTCGGTGCGCGAGCTGGAACGCTCGGCCGACGCAACGGCCGACTAGGTTACCTGCTTATCGTCATTTCTAGAATCTAATTTCTAATTGCCGTATTTTTTACCTTTTACCCGCTTAAGTCTCTGATGCTTGTTATGTCACACTAGTCAGTGAACCTTTTTCATCCTTGATGTAGTCGATCGAGTTCTTAGTGTGAATGATGACGTTGTCGTCTCGTCACGGCTGCGAGTGCGGCATGTGGCTGCGGATATGGCGAAGCCCCTGGTAGGCGAGGGATTACCACTTCAACTCGTCCGCCCAGAGGCTCTTTATGCTGTTTTACCCTGCCGCGCTGCCGTTGTCGAAGAAGACGCTGAACTTCACGGCGGGGATCATCCGCCGCCACCGGAAGGCGATCGGGTCCGTGTGGCGGAAGCTCGATGCCGGGCGGCAGGCGCTGCTGGTACTCGTGCACCTGAAGAAGGGCGAGACGTTCGCGCAGGCCGCGGCGGGTTTCAACGTCGGGACCGCCACGGCCTGCGGTACGTGCACGAGGCCCTCGGGCTGCTCGCTGCCCGCGCGCCGAAGCTCCGCAAGGCGGTCCGGATGCTAATAGCGCAGGTCACGCGTATGTCGTCGTTCACTGGACGCTGATCCCGATCGACCGGGTCGCCCGCGACAAGCCGTTCTACTCTGGAAAGCACAAGAAGCACGGGGTAAACCTGCAGGTCATCGCATCTCCGCACGGCGACGTCCTGTGGGTCTCCGGCTGACTGCCCGGCTCGGTCCATGACAAGCGAGCCGAGTCGATCTGGGGCGTCCTGCACGAACTGCAAGCCGCTGGCCTCGCCGTTCTCGCCGACAGCGGCTACCGGCGAGCGCTGCGGGCGTACCTGCCGTACAAGAAGCGCAAGGGAGGGAAGATCCTCGATTCCGAGAAGGAGGCCAATCGCGCCCATGCCCGCCTGCGCGCCCCCGGTGAGCGGGCAAACGCCCAGCTCAAGACCTGGGGCATCCTCCGCAAGGTCCGCTGCTGCCCCACCACCGTCGGCAAGCTCGCCAAGGCTATTCACGTTCTACAACTTCAAGAGACGGCCTGACCTGTAGTGTGGTGCCCTGGAACCCAAATGCCGCAGCCGTACGGCCTTGCCGCGGAGGCGGCGGCGCGTTTGGCTGCCGGCTCGGTGTGCCTGACGCCAATCGGCGGACGAGGGGCGAATGTGGTTTCCCGTGCTATTGACCGGGTTCCCTGCACCTGTTCTTATTTCGATTCAATAAATGGCAGTCGTTGTCATGGCCGGGAAATCGTTGTCATGACAACTAATCGGTCAAAGGGTCTCGTTTTCCCAGGTCAGGTGACATATGGTGGCATCTCCTGATGCGGGGTGTGTGGGGGGTAAACCGGTCGAACCGGCTGCGCGTCACGTAAGGGAAAGCCAGACAACGCAGGCAATCATGCCAAAAAGGGAGCGGTGTTTCGGCGGCGGGCCTGCGTCGCCGTGGCACGCCAAGGGGTGAGTTAGGTGTGTCTGATTCTGCTGTTGGTACAAACGATCAATCCCGTTGGAAAGCTGGCGGGCCGAAGACGTGGAACCGGGCTCGCGCCCGGCGACCGATAACTGCCGATTTCGCCACTGCGGTGGTCACCTTGCGCGCGTCATCACGATGAGCCGCATGTGCGTCGATGGCACATCGACGAGTTACCGCAGATATTCTGCGTGGCCTTCCGGGCACATGCCGCCCGCCGGACCACGCCCGTCTCTTCCTGAAGAGCGGCCAGGCACGCCGAGGACGTTCGGCGCAAGGCTCCGGGTCAAAGGTGACTTGACCGGCCTGCGGCAGGTTTACGGTCGATCAGTCCCGTTCGGAGGCGAGTACACGTGACTCGACCCCGGACCCCGAGAACTGATCATTTGCCGGACCTGCGGACCCTACGAACCGTCTCTGCGCTCCGCTGGGGGCAGGGTCTCGATAAGAGCGGGAGAAAGAAGCAGTGGAACGAAACCCTGACTCGACGAGCATTGCGCTGCTGGTGCGGCTCGCGGCAAGAGGTGACAAGCAGGCGTGGGAACGCCTTGTGGATCAGTACTCGAAGCTGATCTGGTCCATCACGGCCGAGTACCGGCTGGTGGAGAGCGACGCCGCCGATGTCGCCCAGACGACGTGGCTGCGGTTGCTGGAGCACATCGATCGCATCCAGTACCCGGATCGGGTGGGCTCCTGGCTGGCCGCGACCGCACGGAACGAGTGCCTCCGCAGTCTGGCCGCGCGCAAACGGGTGGTGCTTGGTCACGACACTAACGAGATAGAGGAGACGCACGCCCCCGGTGCGGAGGTGGACGAGCGCCTCCTGGCGGCCGAGCGGGATCAGACCGTTCGCGAGGCGATGTCTCGGCTGCCCACGCGGTGGCAGCGGCTGCTTGAGATGCTGATGGCCGACCCGCCGGTCCCCTACACAGAGATATCCGACCAACTCGGGCTGCCCATAGGAAGCATCGGCCCCACCC
Source organism: uncultured Actinomycetota bacterium (assembly GCA_963785645.1). GTDB lineage: Bacteria > Actinomycetota > Actinomycetes > Streptosporangiales > Streptosporangiaceae > Trebonia. The sequence continues at coordinate 198,617 of CAWAWG010000004.1, read as the reverse complement.
GCGGGCGATGCCTGGCCCGGTTGCGTGTCCTACTGCAGGCCAGTTGAGCCATGAGCCTCGACGTCGACCCACCGGCCGCCGGCTGCCTCGATCCCGGGGAAGGCCCGGCGAACCTCGGCCATCAGGTCAGGAACGAAGAGCAGCACGGAATCGGGACGCCTGGCGGCCAGTTCCGCGGCTGCGACGATCGGGATGTCCGTGCCGGGCATTCGCCGGCCCTGCTTGGCCGGCGACGCGTCCACGACCGCGGGCAGCAGGGTCCGGTCCACCCGCGCCTGGAGCAGCAACGCGACCGCGCGCGAGGCGGCGCCGTACCCGAGCACGGTGCTTCCGGCGGACCGCTGGCGGACGAGCCAGTCGTGCAACCGCTGAGCGTGGCTCCGCACATCGCGCTGGAGACCGCGGACGGCGTCGGGATCGCGCACCCGGGTACGTGCCTCCTCGGCCAGAATCGCCTGCACCGTGTTGTCCGGAAGCGCTGTGCTGTCCGCCGCGCCCGGGGCGCCGGAGTCCCGGCTCGCTGCCAGCAGGACGGTGCCGCCATAGAGATCGAACTGCCAGGCCGTCCGCGGACCGAAGCCGTGTCTGGCCAGCATCGCGGTCAGTGCCGAGGTCGAGTAGTACGCGTAGTGCCCGTGCCGCAGGGCATTCCACTGTCCGCGACGGATGATCGTGTTCAGCGAGTGGTACTGCAGGAGCAGCAGGCCGCCTGGCCTCAGCCGCGCGGTGCGTTCCGCGAGCGCGGCGTCCTGGTCCGCCGCGTGCATCATCCCGAAGCAGTCGATGATCACGTCGGCGCTCTCGCCGGGGCCGGCCGGCACCATTCCGCGCGCGCACAGCAGGCTCAGCCAGGAGCCGCCGTGCGGGCTGCCGTACTCGGCTACCACGTCCCGCGCGGGCAGCAGGCCGGCCGCGGCCACTCGTTCCACCGCGTCGGCCGCCTGTGCCACGAGCGCCGCAGGCTCCTTCGCCCTGGGTTCCTCGGGGACCGTCGGGTCGTCCAGCAGCTGAGCGAGGCCGCACGATGAGCACAGCCACATCTGGAGGGGGTAGACGGGGTCGGGGCCCTGGTCGTCTTGCCGCGGGAAAAAGTCGGAGGCCGGCTGGTCCCCCAGGTCGAGCACGAGTTCACCCGCTGACTCGCCGCACGCCCGGCACACATGCTTGTCCATCTGCGTCCTTCGCAGCTAGCTCGATTGTCTTCATCGCTGACATTAGCCTGGCCATTGGCCGGCAGGGAAGTAGGGGAGATTTTTAATGACCGTGTCGCCTATGTGTCGCCTATGTGATGCACCGCTTACTCATACATTCGTCGATCTCGGGATGTCTCCGCTATGCGAGAGCTATATTTCCGAGGAAAAGCTCGACGAAGTCGAGGCCTTCTATCCGCTGCACGTTCGACTGTGCGATAACTGCCTGCTTGTGCAGCTTCCCGCCTATGTACCGGGCGAGGATATCTTTTCCGACTACGCATACTTCTCCTCATACTCCGACTCTTGGGTCGCGCACGCGAAGAAGTACGCGGAGGCCATGGTCGAGCGGCTGCGGCTGGACTCCGGCAGCCTGGTCACCGAGGTCGCGAGCAACGACGGGTACCTGCTGCAGCACTTCGCGGCGGCAGGCATCCCGGTGCTCGGCGTCGAGCCGGCATCCAACGTGGCCGAGGTAGCCCGGGCCAAGGGCATTCCAACGGAGGTCCGGTTTCTCGGCGAGGACACCGGTCATGAGGTCGCACGACGACACGGCCGCGCGGACCTCGTGGCGGCCAACAACGTCTTCGCCCACGTGCCCGACATCCGTGGCTTCGCGGCCGGGTTGCGTGCGCTGGTAAAGGATGAGGGCACCGGTAACGCTTGAGTTCCCGCACCTCATGCGCCTGATCGAGCCGTCGGCAGTACGACACGATCTACCACGAGCACTTCTCTTACCTGTCCCTGCTTACCGCCTCCCGGGCGCTCGCCGGAGCCGGACTCCGCGTGGTGGACGTCGAGGAACTCGAGACGCACGGCGGATCGCTCCGCGTCTACGCTCGCCCGGACGAGAGCGCCGGCGAACCGACCGAACAAGTCAAGGCCGTGCTCGCCGCCGAGGAAGCGGCGGGCTGCACGCCTTTACCGGTCACCAGGGCTTCGCGCCCGCGGTGATGAAGATCAAGACCGACCTGCTTGAGTTCCTTATCGCCGCCGCCCGGGCAGGGCAAGACCGTGGCCGGCTACGGCGCTCCCGGCAAGGGAAACACGCTGCTCAACCACTGCGGCATCCGGTCCGACCTGCTGTCGTATACCGTCGACCGCAGCCTGTTCAAGCAGGGAAAGTTCCTGCCAGGGACGCATATCCCGATCTACGCGCCTGAACGCCTGGCTCAGACCAAGCCTGACTACATACTCGTCCTGCCATGGAATCTGCGGGAAGAGATAAGCCGCCAGCTCAGTTATGTCGGCTCCTGGGGAGGAAAGCTCGTCTTCCCCATTCCCGAGCTCGAAGTCGTGACAATGGGAAGTGAATCATGAAGGTCGTACTCTTCTGCGGTGGCCTCGGAATGCGTATGCGCGACGGGGTAACAAACGCACCCAAGCCGATGGCCATGATCGGGGAACGCCCGATGCTGTGGCATGTCATGCGCTATTACGCGCACTTCGGGCACACCGATTTCGTGCTTTGCCTCGGTTACGGTGCCTCGTACGTCAAGGACTTCTTCCTCAACTACAACGAGACGGGGTCCAACGACTTCGTGCTGGACGGCACCGGTCAGCTGGAGCTATTCAAGACCGACATCTCCGACTGGCGGATCACGTTCGTCGACACGGGGCTGCACTCGCAGATCGGCGAGCGGCTGCGACGGGTTCGCCGGTTCGTGGAGGACGAGGAAATGTTCCTCGCCAACTACGCGGACGTGTTCACGAACGCCTCGCTACCGGACATGATCTCGCGGTTTGCTGCCACCGAGGCGGCGGTGAGCCTGCTCGCCGTGCCGCCGCAGTCGTCGCATCACGTGGTGGACATCGACGACGGCGGGGTAATCACGCGGGTCATGCCGGTGGCGGGACTGCGCCAGTGGGAAAACGGCGGCTACTTCGTGCTGCGACCGGAGGTCTTCGATTACCTGGACGAGGGCGAGGACCTCGTCGGCGACGCGATCCCCCGGCTCGTCCAGCGGCGGAAGGTGCTCGCATACCCGTACAAGGGCTACTGGTCGCCGGCGGACACCGTCAAGGAGCGGGCAAAGCTTGAGGAGATGTACCACCAGGGCAACTGCCCGTGGATGGTATGGGATCCCGAGCGCTCGGCCGGGATAGGCGACTCGGCGCCCGCGCTGTCCGTCACGCCGCTGCCCCGGTAGCCGGGGATGCTGCCATTGCAACTGCCCGCGCCTGGCCGCGGGCAGTTGTCCGTGCTCGCCGTCGGGGCGCATCCTGATGACATCGAGATCGGGGCGGGCGGACTCCTGCTGGAGCTCGCGCAGAGCCCGCTCCAGGTGCGGTACGTGGTGCTTTCCGGCGCCGCGGAGCGCATGCAGGAGGCGCGCACCGCAGCTCGCTGCTTCCTTCCGGGCGCGGATGTCACCGTCGATCTTTACGACCTGCCAGACGGACGGTTTCCGGTGGAGTGGGGCAGTGTCAAGGAGATCCTCGAGGACGTTGCGCGCACCTGCTCGCCCGACCTGATCCTCGCGCCGTCACCCGACGACGCCCACCAGGATCACCGGGTCATCGGCGAATTGATACCCACCGTCTTCCGTGACCAGCTCTTCCTCGCGTACGAGATCCCCAAGTGGGACGGCGACATGGGGCGGCCGTGGGTCTATGTGCCGCTGTCGGCCAGCGCCGCGCGCCGGAAGGTCGAACTGCTGCACAAGTGCTTCCCCTCGCAAACCCATCGCGACTGGTGGGAGGACGAGGTCTTTCTCGGCCTGGCCCGGCTGCGCGGCATGGAGTGCCGCGCCCCCTACGCCGAGGCCTTTCAGTGCACGAAATCGGTGATCATGCCCTGGGCACCCGGCCCGACGTTACCTAGACTTCATTAACGTCGCCGACGAGAGCAGCTTCGACGAGCAAACGGTCATCGACGTGTTCGGCGCGCGGCCGGGCGCCGCGATGCTCGTATTCGGGTGAGGAGCCGGTTCTCGGACAGGAGTGGGCGGATGAGCCGTTTCTTTACGCGGTCAGGGCAGATAGTCAGCCGAAGAAAGATCTTCAAAGGCCTGGCCGGGGCGGCCGCCGTCGGTACCGGCGGCGTCATCCTGATAAAGGGCGCGTCTTCGGCGTCTGCCGCGCCCCTAGGCACCACCGTAGAATCTGAGGCCGTGGCTCCCGCGGTCGTCGTCCTTGCGGACAGCGCGACGATCGCGATGGACGCCTCGCTCGGTAACGATTTCCGGGTAACGATCGGCGGGAACCGCACCATGGGTACTCCGGCCAATCCGACAGACGGCCAGAGGATCATTCTCCAGGTAACACAAGGCGCGTACGGGCCGTTCACGCTCTCATGGGACGGCGGTTATCAGTTTTCCAGTGCCCTGCCGCAGCCAGCCCTCAGCACGACGGCCGGAGACACCGACCTGCTCTGCTTCATCTACAACGCGGCCAAGGGGACGTGGCTGTTCATCGCGTTCGTGAGCGGCTTCACCTCGGCGACTTTCCCCCCGCAGCCGGCGGGCACCTACCGGCTGTTCGCCGACGTGAACGGGCCGTCCACCCCGACCGCCTACTCGGGGCCGTTCGCGAGCGGCGTCGTCTTCACCGTGACGACCGGCGGCTGCTGGCTAGACGGCTACTGGTGGTGGGTGTGCCCGTCCGGCCAGTCGACGGCGTGCGCAGGAGTTCGCGCTCTGGTGCATGTACGCCACGCCGGATAACGGTTCGCTCGTTCCCAGCGCCGCGGTCGACCTCCGGCGCGCTCACCGCCGGGCAGTGGAACTACGTGCAGCTGCCAGCGCCGGTGCCGCTGGCGATCGGCGCGACGTATGTGGCCGCGACCGGGTTCACCGGCAGTTTCCCCGACACCGCCGACCAGTTCGGTGACGGCGAGCCCTACGGCAGCGGGATCGTGAGCGGTCCGCTGACCGCCTATTCGGACTCGTCCGGGTCGAATCCCTCACCGTTCAATACGGCGCAGAGCGTGTTCAGCGTCGCGAGCGATGACCCGACGGCGCTCATGCCGATCTACGGCTCCGGCACCTCCAACTTCTGGATGGACGTCCAGATCGACACGAACCCGCCGGCGGGCACTTCGTACCGGCTGTGGCCGGGATACCCGACCATCCCCGGCACTGTCGCGTCGGACCAGCGGGCCTACACGCTGGGGACGGAGTTCCAGCTATCGACGTCCTGCACGCTGGACAACATCTGGTTCTACTCCGCAGCCGGCGCGGGCGGGCTGCCGACCAGGTGCGCCATCTGGAGCATCAGCTCGCAGAGCGTGGTCTCCGGCACCGACAACACGTCGCCTTCCTGGTCGGCTGCGGCGGGCTCGGGCTGGGTGTCGTGTGCCGTCAGCGGCGTCACGCTTCCGGCCGGGGACTATAAGGTAGCCGTGTTCCACGAAGCCGGGACGGTGTGGTACCAAGCCACGGGCGGTTACTGGGGCTCCGGCATCGGCGCCAACGGCATCACCGCCGGGCCGATCACCGCCCCAGGGGTATCCTCCGCCACGAGTCCCGGTCAGAGCACGTACAACGGCGGCTCGTGGGGATACCCGGATTCCTTCGCCTCCGACGCCAACGGCGAGAACTACTGGATCGATGTCGAGGTCACGCCGGCGAGCTAGTTCGGTCCGCGAGCCTGGTCGAAATTATTTTTGACTGAGTGTGAAAATGGTGAGCCGCAATGGGTTCGGGCCTGGCACTGAGCCGGAGGAAGATCTTCAAGGGCAGCGCCGTGGTGGCGGCCGCCGGGGTGAGCGCGGGTGTCCTGGCCCGCGCCGCGCAAGCCACGACCGCCTCATCCGGGGCGGTCGCGCCCGCGGTGGTGAACCTGGCCGACGCGACGACGGTCGCGGTGGATGCCTCTCTTGGCAACGACTTCCGGCTGACAATTGCCGGGAACCGGACGATGGGCGGTCCGGCTAACCCGTCGAATGGACAGCAGATCATCTTTCAGATCACGCAGGGGGTCGGCGGACCGTTCATGCTGAGCTGGGCGAGCGGTTACGAGTTCTCCGCCGACCTGCCGCAGCCCACCCTCAGTACTTCAGCCGGACAGACCGACGTACTCGGCTTCATCTACAACGCGACCAAGGGCACGTGGCTGTTCGCCACGTACGTAAACGGATTTGATTTATAACCACGTGCAGTCTGTTTCCCTTTTAGTCGGTTTCCCTTTCGCTGTCTCCCACGACTGCGACTACGACGACCGGATCGTCGCCCGCCGTCAATCCCGCTGCTCTCCTGTCGTTCTTCCCGCAAGCCCTGGGAAGCGGCGGTCAGACCGGATGCTCTATCGCGAAGTCGTAGATGCCGACCAGGTCCGCGATGCTGCGCTGCGGGTCGAACCGCTGCTCGTAGGCCTTGCGGGCCTGTTCGCCGAGGGCCTCGTACCGCTCGGGGTTCGTCTCGACGTCGGCGATGGCGAGTCCAAGCGCGACTGGACTACCGGGAGTGAACAGGACGCCGTCGACTTCCGGAGTGATGAGTTCGGTGAACGAACCGTGGCCCGTCGCCACGGGAGGCACGCCGGCGGCCATGGCCTCGACGGCCACGAGACCGAACGTCTCCTGCCAGGCGGACGGCAGCAGGACCGCACGCGCACGCGCGATGAGTTCGGTGCACTGGTCGCTGCTCACCGTTCCGTGCATTTCAACCGAGGGCCGATTTGCCGCCCAGCTGGCCACCTCGTCCCCGAGCGGGCCTCCGCCCGCGATGACCAGCTTTAGTCCCGGGTCGGGTGAGCTTTGGAGGTAGCGGTCCCAGCCGGCCATCAGCAGGCGTACCCCCTTGGCCTCGTCCAGGCGTCCCGCGTAGACCACGGTGGGCGTCCGGGGCGTCTGCGGTCGATCGCGGTGGGGGATGAGGTTGTGCCTGACGAATACGCGGCCCGGCGGGAGGTCGACTCCGCGCAGCAGGTCACGCTGTGCCGCCGAGACGAACATATAGGCCGAGATCAGCGATCTCCATGCCTGCCGGGGCAGGCGCGTGGCGAGTACCACCGGCACGGTGGCCGCACGCGAATCCCGGTAGCAACCGTGCAGGACCGCCGGGACGGGCGAACCGTGCGCGCAGTCGTGGCAGGTGGCTCCGTCGCGGAAGAACGTACCGCTTGCACATTCCAGCCGGTAATTGTGGATGGTAGCCACAACGGGAACTCCGGCATCGCGGCAAGCATGGAGAGCGGCGGCGCTGATCAGGGGAAACGTGTTGTGGACGTGGACGACATCGGGCTTGAACTCCCGCAGCGTTGCGCTCAGATCGCGGTAGGTTTCCCGGCTCCAGATCATCCGGACCGGAAGCGATGCCTTCTTCGTCACCGGCCATTGCTGGATTTCGTCGCTATTTCTGTCAAACCGCATGACCTCGTGTCCAATTGCCGCGAGCGCCTGACTTTCTTGGTCGACGACACGGTTCTCTCCACTGGGTGCGGCCGAGCGGTAGCGGTTGTGGGCAATCAAGATCCTCATCCGGCGCAGTCGCCTCCTATAACGGCCCTGTCAATGAGAGAACTTCCCGGGCGCCCTGATACCTGACGGGGACGTCGATGCCCCTTGGGCAGGCCACAGGCACGATCTCCGTCGCGGAGGTATCACGTGCCCGCCATGGCGGATCCCCTAAACCGGGACGGCTCTCGCACCGCCTCGCCGACCTTGCCTTCAGGACCCGGAGGAGAAAACCGGAAATGATCACGTCGCCCCGGCTCACCGTCGGCCTTCCCGTATACAACGGCGAAAAATACGTCGCGGAGTCGATTGAGGCCCTGCTCGGCCAGAGCTTCGCAGATTTCGAACTGATCATCTCGGACAACGCTTCGACCGACGGTACCGGCGACATCTGCCGTCGCTACGAGAAGCAGGACTCGCGGGTGCGCTACTTCCGCCAGCCGCGGAACATCGGGCTCGCCCCCAACCACAACTACGTCGCGGAGCAGGCGCGGGGCGAGTTGTTCAAGTGGGCGTCGAACGATGACCTTTACGCCTGTGATCTGCTTGAGCGCTGTATCAGCGCGCTCGACAAGTACCCCGACGTTGTGCTCGCCCACTCCTGGACGGCAATGATCGATGACTCGGGCGCCGTTACCAGGGCGTTCGAGTACCCGCTCGGCACTGCGTCGCCGCGGGCGCCCGAGCGCTTCCGCAGCCTGCTGTTTACCAGTGGCGGCGATGACGACTACGGCGTCATGCGAACCGCGGTCCTCCGCCAGACGGCGATGAAGGAGAGCTACCATCAATGCGGACCGCACGATCATCGCGGAGTTGTCGCTGTACGGCCGGTTCTACCAGGTTCCTGACTGGCTGTACTTCCGTCGCGACCACGCCGGCCGGGCCGAGCGGGCATTCTCCGGCATGCGCCGGCGCTGCGCGAACATGGATCCGCGGCGCAACGACCCGATAAGGCATCCGGCGGTCCGACTGTACGGCGAATACATCTGGGCCTACGCCGCCGCGATCTACCGGGCGCCGCTGTCGGCGGCGGACAAGCGTGAGTGCTACCGCTGCCTGACGCAGTGGCTGGCCACCCGGCGACGTCCCGGTGCCACGGCCAAGGCGGATCCTCCCATCGTGGCCCAGCACAACATTCAAATCGACGCCGTCGTGGCTGGCAGGCAGGGGAAGCGATGAGCAGTTCGGCCGGCATCGACGAACCCGCCAGGGAAGGCGTCGCAGAGCGCTACAAGCGCGATTTCTGGATCAGCGAAAACCGCAAGCACATGCCGGCGCACTACCGGCTGCAGAAGTCCGCGCGGATCATCAACGCGATCGCCGGGCCTCAAGAGTGCGACCTGCTTGACGTCGGCTGCGGGCCGGCGACGTTGATGCGCCTGCTCCGCCCGAGCGTCCGCTACTACGGGGTCGACATAGCCGTACACGATCAGGTGCCCAACTTGATCGAGGCCGATATCCTCAAGCAGCCCATCGGCTTCGACGGCAGGCGATTCGATATCGTCACCGCCTTGGGCGTGTTCGAGTACCTGGGGGACCGGCAGGACCAGAAGTTCAGCGAGATAGCAGGGCTCCTGCGTACGCATGGAAAATTCGTGCTGACCTACACGAACTTCGGGCACCGGGACAAGCGCGTATTCGAGGCCTTCAGCAACGTTCGCCCACTGGAAGATTTCCGGCGGGGCCTGGACAGGCACTTCATCGTCGACAAGTGCTTCCCCACCTCGTACAACTGGCACGGCGGCCAGCCGGTCCGTGCCCTGCTGAAGTCCGCGAACATGCACTTGCGCACCAACGTCCCGCTGGTCGGCCCCAAGTTGGCCGTGGAGTACTTCTTCATCTGCTCCCACCGCTAGCGCGCCGGCCGCACTTCGCTACGCCGTCCCGGCAGTGCCGCCGGGACGGCGTTCCGCTGCCCGTACCACGGTGATATCCCCGGCCCGCCGGCCGGATGCCGCAACGTAGCGTGCACCTTTACTTAACCGGCGGTGCCGCATTCCTGGCATAACGGTCGTGATGATGGTCACCGCGTAAGTAAAGACGACGATCATGGTCGCCGTCTAAGTAAAGAGTGGTCGCCTGATACGAGAATGGTCCCCAGCCAGGCAGGCGGCAGCAGCCGACGCGGTTTGTGCGTCGGCTGAAGGGCGGGTGGGCGGGTCAGTTAGGGTCAGGCGGCTGCTTCCAGGGTCACCGCGTGGCCGAGTGCTTCCAGCCGGGCGACGAGGCGGCGGGTCTCCCGCTCGGGGTCCTGCCGACGGGTGAAGTAGTCTTCGCCGAGCTCGTCGTAGGGTTTCCCGGTGGTCAGTACGTGCCAGATGATCACCAGGATGGCGTGGGCGACCACGATGATCGCTTTCTTCTTAGCGAGCTGGCTGCGGTAGCCGCCCCATTTCATGACGTGCCGGTGGTAGAGGGCCTTGAGATAGCCGGGATGGCGGACCGCCGCCCAGGAGCATTCCACCAGGATGGGCTGGAGGTGCTGGTTTCCCTTGCGCCGTTTCCCGGAACGGTGCTTCCCTGCCGATTCGTGGTTGCCGGGGCACATCCCGGCCCAGGAGGCCAGGTGCGCGGCGCCGGGGAAGAACTCCCCGATGTCGGCTCCGGTCTCGGAGATGACCGCGGCGGCGGCCAGCCGCCCGATGCCCGGGATGCTGGTCAGCAGGTCCCGGGCGGCGCGAAAGGGCGCCATCATCGCCTCGATCTGCGCGTCCAGCTTCGCGATCATCGCATCCAGGTGGTCGATATGGTCCAGGTGCAGCCGGCACATCAGGGCGTGGTGCTCCCCGAACCGGCCCTCCAGCGCCAGCGCCAGGTCCGGGATCTTGACCCGCATCCGGCCGAGCGCCAGGTCCGCCAGTACTTCCGGGCGACGCTCGCCGTCGATGAGCGACTCGATCATCGCCCGCCCCGACTTGGTGACGATGGAGGAGGCGACCGAGTCGATCTTGATGCCCGCGTCCTGCAGCACGTTCCCGAGCCGCTGCACCTCCGAGGTCTTGGACTGGACAACCTTGGCGCGGTAGCGGATGACGTCCCGGGCAGCCTTGACGTCCGCCGGCGGGATGAAGCTGCCCGCCAGCAGCCCGCACTCCAGAAGCTGCACCAGCCACTCCGCATCGGCCATGTCGGTCTTGCGCCCGGGGACGTTCTTGACGTGCCCGGCATTGCACACCAGCACCTTCTCGAAGTCCCCGTGCTCGATCAGCGCGTGGTAGACCGGCATCGAGTAGATCCCGGTGGCCTCCATCGCCACGTGCGTGACGCCCAGCGAGACCAGCCACCTGGCCGCTTCCCTCAGCACCCCGTAGAAGGTCTTGAACTTCCGCTTGAGCATCTGCCGGCCGTCCGGCCCGTCACCGGGCAGCCGGACCGCAAGCGCGATCACGTCCTTGCCCACATCCACCGCCGCGCACCGCGCGTACAGCACCTGCATGCCTGCCTCCCAGGGCGAGTTACCAGACCAGGGCGCGCATGCCGCCCGCGGAGCCCCAGAAGTAAACAAAGATCCTGATACTCGCGTTCGCAACGCAACCGGGGGACACCCGAAGGTGAGGGCTCCAGCGTCAATCTAATGGACGGTCTCGCAGAGCCAAGGGGAACCGACGTCGGCGGACAGCATGCGCACCGCCATTCTCATCGACCCGGAAGCGGCCCGCAGGGCACATCGAAATCTAATGGGTAAAGTCGCAGCGCCTCCCGGATGCCGCGGGCAGGCATCCGGGAGGCGCGAGTTAGTACTGAGAAATCCCGATTTTCGCCACCGCTTTAGCGCACTGGCCCGCTGCTTCAGGGTGCCGCTTTCGGGGGTGGCACGAGCAGTGACGCGGCCACGGTGAGGTCGAGCAGGTACGGTGAGGCGTCCATGAAGCCGACCTCCGTGAACGATGCCACCAGGGCGTATGCCACAAGGAAGAGCGCCAGCGCCCGCTGCAGTCCCCGCGGCTGGAAATACGCCAGCACGAGCAGGAAAGCGAGGATCGTCGCGCAAAGAACCACTCCGAACAGTCCCTGCTCCTCGTAGGCGGCGAGCCAGTTGCTATCGATGGGAAGGCCGTTGAATGAGCCGTTCGACAGGCCGAAGCCGAAGAGCTCCTGAAACTTGTCACGCGGAGCAGCGAGCAGCGGACCCCAGACCTTGGTGCGACCGGTGAGGTTGTCTAGGCCTTGGCTGGTCTGTCCTCGCTCCAGCCAGGTCATGATGAAGGCCGACAGCGTAAAGGCTCCGGCCGCGGCGACTGCGCCCGCAGCGGCGAAGAGCCTGCGGACGCGAGGCTTGACCACGATCAGGCTCATGCCGGCGATCAGCAGGCCGACGACCAGTGCGATGAGGGCCGTTCTGGTGTGGGAGAGGATGAGCAAGACCCCCGCCACGGCCGAGACCGCTGCCGTCGTCCGGCCGCGCAGGCTACCGCAGAACCAGAGCACGACAAGCAGGCCGATCATGACGGCCGCGTAGTGCGCGATCTGCGTCGGCTGCATGGGCCAGAGCGCGCCGGTCAGCCTCCCCTGTGCGAGGGCATGGCCGGGCGAAATGATCAGTCCGGCAATCACCAGGCTGAGCACTATGGAAAGCGACGTGAGGTGGGCGCGGAGTAGCAGTAGGTCACGCCTGCCCCACCAGGGCGTCAGCAGCCACAGGGCGACCACGAACCCGCCGAACCGGACGGTACGGAAGACGGTACCGAAGTGCTGCGGCTGCAGGGCCGCCATGACAGTGCCGAGGACGACCACGGTCACTAGGCAGAGGAAGACATTCGGCCGCACGAGGACCTTGCGGTTCAGGGAAAGTGCACAAAGCATCGCGACCGGCAAGGCCGCCTGTGCGATCCCCTTGCCGATAGTCCCGGGGATGTGCAGGAACGATACTCCGGGGAAAAAGGTCAGGGTGTTGAAGTACAGCAGGAACCAGGTCAGATAGAGCCGACGTCGGATAAGCCGCTCGTTCGTCACCGGCGGAGAGGTCAGCAGTATGACGCGTCGCGGGCGAAGTACCGTCGCTGTCGAGTTCATTGGACCGCCCGGGCTAACTCGCGCCTGCGCTCTCAGTAAAAGCGTCTTGTGGTTTGCCTGCGGGAAAGAGCAGCGCGGACAACGTGGTGAACTGCTCCTCAAGACCCCGCATCTTGGCCGCATTGCGCTCAGCCATCTTCTGCTGGAGTTGCGCGTGGCGGCTTTCCAGCTCCTTGAACTGCTCGATCAGCCGCTCCAAATCCAGTTTGGCAGCATACTGATGAAACTCGGGCAGTTCCATGTCCGTCATGAGGGAGATGAATTTCCGCGAGTAACCGAGCGAAATGGTCGGCTTTCCCAGCTTCACCGCGCACATCACGTTGTGGTACCGCGTCGCCACCACCATGCCGACGGGTGCCATCTCCCTGATGAGTTCCGGATAGGTCGGCGCACTCGCGATCGTGACCCGCGACGGGTCACTGGCCGGCCGGTGCTCTCGCAGGTCCGCCTGGATCTTCTCGGCGACGTCGCCGTCGAACCTGCTGTCGCCGCCGAACAACCGAACCCGGTAGCCGCTGTCGACGAGCCACTGGGTGAAACGCGTCATGGTCTCGACGTAGTGGGAATGGATCTGGGCCGCCTGCTTGCGATCGTCGTTCCCCCCGTAGTACGCCATCACGCCCACGCCGACGAGCTGCGGGTCGCCGGGCTGGTAGGGCGGCGTCGGGACACCGAAGACGAGGTCCGGGTATACCCGGTCGGATGACGTGTCAACGCCCCGCTGGCGCATCGCGTCGCGCGAGTAGGAGTCCCGGTAGGAGCGGTAGGCCGCGAGCCGTGCGGTCATGTTCGACAGCCACCGCGTCACTCGCTTTTGGATAAGGTCGGCGCCCACGCTGACCAGCGCAACCTTCGTCCCGAAGACCCGGCCGGACGCGGTGAGCGAGAACAGCATGTACGGAAACCCCCACGCATGCTGCGGCAGCGTGGTCTCGAGCGCCCCGGCGCCGGAGACGATCACCACATCGTGCCGCCGCACCCAGGACGCGATGCGGACGGTATCGATGCCCTTGCCGAGCATCTTGAGGAAGACGGCTTGGACGCCCGTCTTCCGCTGCTCGAATCTCCGGTACCAGAACAGCGAGGCGGCCTCGATGCCGTACCTCGCCTGCACCCACTCGGGGCCACTGCACAAAGCGTCAACGACGGCATCGGGGTGGGCTTCTCGCAGATAGGCGAGGACCGTCTCCATCGATGCGTCATTGCCGGAATTGCCCGAGCCGAGCAGGCCGAACAGCCCCACCCTCGGCGCGGCAGCATCCACTGCCTGACCTCTCATTAGCAGAGCCCTTCGGATATCGGGACGGGTTCGACTGCGTCCGTGGCCAGTCAAAGCACCAACAGGACCCACGGGAGGCGGGGCTTGATACATCGGCCCCCGTACCCGATGCGGCCAGGGACAGTCCCTCGACAAGAAGCCGCAGGTATCAATCCGGGCTCCCCGTTGATCCAGATGAGCGTCGTATCGGCCAAGACGAACGCCGGTGATCTGATCCGCTTCGATCCGATCCCGCAATGGACCGCGGTGGGGGGAACACGCGTGAGATCGATGAGAGATGCCGCATCCTCGGGTCACAGTGACGGTAGCCCGTATCGACTGGACGAAACGCCGACCATAACCACGCTCGGCCCAGGCGGGAGAGCATCCGCCGCCTGCCCGGGCCAGGTTCCCGTGACACGGCGGAATCGATCGGAAGTATCGCTCCGGCGGCAGCTCTTCGCCGGTGATCTCGCCGCCGCCTCGCTGGCCTGGGGGCTACCGATGCTCTTCCAGAGCCACCTGCGCCCTGACCAGTCGTTCGCGGTGTCGCTCTCGGCCGTGGTTTCGACGCTCGTAGTGATCAAGCTTCTCGGCCTGTACCAGTCCTGGGTGTGCTCTGAGTTCTCCCGCCAGGCGGCCCGGATAATCGTGGCGGCGGTAGTGGGCGGCATCGTGCTCGCGGCCACCGGCTGGCTGGCCGGCGACCTCGCGGCCACGCCCTTCGCGCCTGCCATCGAGGGTGCGGTGGGCGCTGCCGTGCTGATGATCATCCTGCGCTGGCGCTTCCGGAGATGGCTGCAGATCAAGCGGGCCGAAGGGTATTTCCTGCAGACGGTCGTGCTGGTTGGCACCAACGAAGACACCGCGGCCATGTGGCAGATGCTCTCCGACGAGCCCGAACTCGGCTACCGGGTCGGGGGCGTCGTGGGCAAGCAGGCCGATCAGGGAATGTGGCGGGACATGCCGCACCGGTCGGCCCCCGACGACCTGCCGGAACTCTGCGATGAGGTCGGTGCCGAAGGGGTGATCCTTGTCGGCAGCGCGGTGACCGCCGCCGAGAGCGCCGCCGCGGTCCGGGTCAGCCTGGGGTCGGGCCTGCACGTCCAGTTCTGGCCAGGGCTGGCCGGGGTGCTCAGCAGCCGAATTCGCACCACTCCGGTATCCGGTCTGCCGATGCTCTACGTCGAGGCGCACCGGCCGCCGCAATGGCAGGCATGCGTGAAGCGCGGCATCGACATCGCGGCCGCCGCCGTACTGATTCCGCTGTCCGCTCCCGTGCTGCTGACGGCCGCGATCTTGATCCGGCTGGAAGACCGCGGCCCGGTGATTTACCGGCATGCCGTGATCGGCCGGTACGGGGTGCAGACCGAGGTCCTCAAGCTCCGCACGATGGTGCCGAACGCCGCCCAGATGCTCGACCGGATAGAGGCGATGAACGAGCGGAAGGGCGGCCCTCTCTTCAAGGCGTCCAACGATCCCCGGGTGACTCGGATCGGTCATTTCCTGCGCTCGACCAGCATCGATGAACTTCCGCAGCTATGGGACGTGCTGACCGGACGGATGAGCCTGGTAGGGCCGCGATTCGCGGTTCCGAAGGAGGCGGCGCAGTTCGACGAGGAGTTGCAGCGCCGGACCGCGATGCGGCCAGGGATAACCGGATTGTGGCAGACAGAGGCCAGGGACAACCCGTCCTTCAGCGCGTACCGACGGCTGGACCTGCTCTACATCGACAACTGGTCCCTCGGCCTTGACCTGGCCATCCTCGCCAACACGGCGCACGCCGTGAGTGTGCGGGCGGTAAAAGCCGTCCTGGCACGCGGCGGCCCGCACAAGGAACTGGCCTCCGCGGCCACCGTTCCTTCGACCATTAAGACACCCGGAGCAGAGCTTTGAAGGCCAAGGTAAAAAAGAACGGTTCCCCGCGCATTCTGATCATCGTCCAGAACCTGCCGGTGCCATTTGACCGCCGGGTCTGGCTGGAGTGCGGCACGCTGACCCGGGCCGGCTACCGGGTAGCGGTGGTCTGCCCGAAGGGTTCTGGAGATCCCTCCTACCAGGTCATCGACGGAGTCGAGATCTACAAGTACCAGCCGTACAGCCCGGGGGGCGGTGCCGCTTCGTATCTCGCCGAATATGTCTACTCGTTCACCGCCACCCTGATCATGTCGCTCAGGGCCGCCCGCCACGGCCGCTTCGCCGCCGTCCAGAGCTGCAACCCGCCCGACATCTTCTGGCCCATAGGCATCCTGTTCAGGCTGTGGCACGGTTCTCGGTTCGTGTTCGACCACCACGACCTCTGCCCGGAGACATTCGAGTCGCGCTTCCCGGAAGGCTCACCGCTGCTATACCGCGGCCTGCGCTTCCTTGAGCGCTGCACGACCCGGTTCGCCGATCACGTGATATCCACCAACGAGTCGTACCGGAGACTGGTGATGGGCCGTGACGGCATCGAACCAGACCGGATGACCGTGGTGCGGACAGGACCCGACCCCGACAAGCTGAAGGCGGTCGAAGCCGTTCCCGCGCTGCGCCGCGGGCGGCCGTACCTTGCCGTGTATCTCGGCGTGATGGGGCCGCAGGACGGGGTCGACATCGTCATCAAGACGGCCCACTTCGTGG
Source organism: uncultured Actinomycetota bacterium (assembly GCA_963785645.1). Classification (GTDB taxonomy): domain Bacteria; phylum Actinomycetota; class Actinomycetes; order Streptosporangiales; family Streptosporangiaceae; genus Trebonia. The sequence goes on along the minus strand of CAWAWG010000004.1, from coordinate 182,137 downwards.
TCAACACGTTGCGGCGCACAGACATCTCGTTCACGCTGATCGGGTCGGGTGACTGCTTCGAGGAACTGGTCGCGCTGCGTGACCAGCTCCGGCTTGGGGATTTCGTCCATTTCACCGGGCGAGTTCCTGACGAGACCGTACGGGACGTCTTCTCGACCGCGGACGTCGGCCTGTCGCCTGATCCGCTTAACCCGCTCAACGACGTGTCAACCATGAACAAGACCATGGAGTACATGGCCTTCGGGCTCCCGGTTCTCGCCTTTGACCTGCGCGAGACGCGAGCTTCGGCGGAAGAGGCCGGGATCTATGCCACGCCGAACGACATCGAGGAGATGGCACGCCTGCTCGTCGAGTTGATCGATGACGAACCTCGGCGGCAGAGCATGGGCTCCGCCGGGCGACGCCGGGTCGAGGAAAAGCTGGCCTGGAGCCATCAGGAGCCGCACTACCGGTCCGTCTACGACCGCCTGCTTCGTCGTGAGCCCTTCGCATCGCGCGTGCGCCCCGGCCATGCGGCTTGACGCGGGCGACCGGTCGCCGGAGAGCGCCAAGGGAATCGCGTCACCCGACTCGGCAATACGGTCGGACGGGCACCCGCCGCTCCCGCCGCCGTCTCCCGCGGAACGGCCGGGCGGGTCGCCCCGTATCGCCTGGTACCTGCGCCGCCTGCGCTGCATGTCGGCCCGGGAGGTCGGGTGGCGGTCCTCCGATAGGCTCAGGCAGCGTGCCTGGCGGCCGAGGCAGGTTCCTCCCGCGGCGTCGGTGCTGCCGTACCAGGTCCGTCCCGCGCGGGGCGCACCCTCGTCGGGGCCGAAACTGATAGGTGCTCCTCGCTTCGAGTCGGCCCTCCCCGCCGGAGCCCTCGACGCCGTCCCGGCCCGCGATGCGCGGCGCCTGCTCCGCGCCGCGGACGAAATCCTGGCGGGCCGGTGGGAGGTGCTGGGCGTTGTCCGGCTGGATATGGCGGCTCCTGACTGGTTCCTCGATCCGCTGAGCGGCCGGCGAGCGCCCCAGGCCGAGTACTGCTTCGACATCAATCATCGCAACGAGGCGGTCACCGGAAACGTCAAGCAGATCTGGGAGCTTTCCCGTCACCATCATCTGACGATCCTGGCCAGCGCGTACGCGCTGACCGGCGATCGGCGCTACGCCGAGCGGGCCGCGTCCCACCTCCGCTCATGGTGGGACGAGAACCCATTCCTGTCGGGGATTCACTGGACGAGCGGGATCGAGCTGGGCATCCGGCTGATCTCGTGGGTGTGGATCCGCCGGCTGCTCGACGGCTGGGCCGATGTCCATGACCTGTTCGAGCGGAACGAGCTTGCCCGCAGGCAGATCTGGTGGCACCAGACGTACCTGTCCGGGTTCCGCAGCCGCGGCTCGTCGGCCAACAATCATGTCGTCGCCGAGGCGGCCGGCCAGTTGACGGCCGCGTTGGCGTTTCCCTGGTTCGAGCAGAGCGCATCGTGGGCTGCTGAGTCGGCAGGCCTGCTCGAGGAGGAACTCGCAAGCAATACGTTCCCCAGCGGGGTCAACCGCGAGCTGGCATTCGACTACCACGGTCTCGTCGCGGAGCTCGGCCTGATCGCGGCCATCGAGGCCGATCGGGCGGCCCGCCCACTCCCGGACGGGATCTGGCGGTCACTGGGCCGCATGCTCGACGTGGCCGCCGCCTGCGTAGACCGCGGATTCGGGGCACCTCGTCAAGGCGACAGCGACGAGGGCCGAGCGCTCGTGATCGCCAGTCCGGACAGCAACCGCTGGGAGGCGCTCCTCGCGCTCGGACAGACGATCTTCGGGGCACCCGAGTGGTGGCCGCGAGCACAACCGGGCGTCGCCAGCACGCTCCTGTCGGCACTGGCCCGGCCCCGCCCGCTCTCCGATCGGCCCGCCACGCGACCGTGGCACTTCGACGACGCCGGGATCACGATCTTCCGGTCCGGGACGGCCAACGGGCCGGAAATCTGGTGCCGCTGCGACGGCGGACCCCACGGGTTCCTCTCGATCGCCGCCCACGCCCACGCCGACGCGCTGTCCGTCGAGGTCCGCCACGACGGAACCGACATCCTCACCGACCCGGGCACGTACTGCTACGGCAGTGATCCGGCGTTCCGCCGGTACTTCCGCTCGACGATCGGTCACAACACGCTCGAAGTGCTTGGCCGGGACCAGTCGACCTCCGGCGGTCCCACCATGTGGACGCGCCACGCCAAGTCGCGGGTAACCGACCTTGAGTCGTCGCCCGACGGGGACGAGGCCCGCTGGGCGGCAGAGCACTACGGCTACCGCACGCTCCATCCCCCGGTGACGCATCGCCGGACGGTCGAGTTCAGCGGAAAGCGGCGGCTCATCGAGATCAGAGACGAGATCGAGAGCACCGGTCGTCCCGCTGTCCGGCTGGCATTTCACCTCGGGCCCACGGTCGAGGCCGACCTGGATGGCGGCATCCTTGCCCTGCGGTGGCCGGACCGGGATCGCGGCCAGGCCACGGCCACGATGATCCTGCCGCCGTCGCTCGACTGGTCGCTGATCCGGGGCGCGAGCAACCCGGTGCTCGGCTGGTACTCTCCAGCCTTCGGGCAGAAGGTCCCGGCCACCGATGTGATCGGCGTCGGTTTCGCCACCGCGGGCTCGACGCTGCTGACGCGGCTCGCGTTCTGAACCTGCCCCCGGTCACGCGGCCTGTCCCGCGACGGCCGTCACGGGCGAGGCCGCATGTTAATGGAGAAGTTATTGATGTCGAACCTCTCTGATTTGCTGTTCGTGGATACGAGCTCCACGCCGTTACATATCTGGTAGAGAGTCGACGAGCTCGACATCCAGCCTTTCGAAATCGCATAGTTGAAGAAATCAAGCAGGTTGACGTCGCCCGACAACTTGCCGTTTTTGTCGACGAAGGCAATGTATTGATACGGCGGTGCCGAATGGTATACGTCGTACGTGTGGCCGGCCTTTGGTGAATGACCCGGCCAGCGAACCGCTCGGCCGTTGGCCATTATCGTAAGTCCAGATCATGATCTCGGTTGAATTGCTGCTTGCGAGACCGTTGAGCCAGACGTCATACTCGAACTCCCAGGTGCCGTAGCTCGGGCCCACACCCGGTGGCACATCGGAGTAGTGGCTTACGATTGAGTTCCATTTGCTCAGTTTAGTTGGAGTGGGATACCACGTTTCCTGGACGTTCGGCGATGTTTTCACGGCGCCATCGGAAGCGGCGCCGCTCATGGATGCGATCGTATACCAGCTATTGTAGTCGCAGACGTAAAGAGTCTGCGAAAGGCCGCTGTAGCGGCTCGCGTTCCAGGAGTCGTTAGTGACGTAATAATTGCCCTTTGCTATGCCGCGCTGCGCGTTTTTTGGATCCATCGGGATGACCGTTGGCTTGGTGCATGTATTGCCGACTGGTGGCGTGAAGGTACCGGTGCCTGAATAGAGAGGTGCGGCGTGGCAACTGGACAGGACAAGAATGCACAGGCAGGCGACAGCGGCCATGACATATTGCCTCGGCTGCCTCATGACTCCCCCTCTTTAGTCATTGCCAGACCTGGTACCGGATCCCCTCAGGAACCCTCACGGGCAGCTCCTCCGCCCGGATGACCTGCCCGGCCGGGCTGTCGCCGAACGAAACTCGCAGGTAGCAGGCAGTCGCCGACGTAGGCGGACGGGGCGGTCGGTCCGTGGTAGGGCGGTCCCCAGCCGCACCTTCCCTTAACTCTGTCGTATCACAGACAGCGGCTGAACGCTCTCATACTCGGGGCACCAGACCCCGGCGTGAGGGAACCAGGGTGAGGTGACGGAGCAGATTGATGTACGCCAGAGAAGGCACGCATTTGCGGCCGGGCATACTCCTTGATCGCGACGGCACCATAATCGTTGACCACGGATATGTTGGCTCGGTCGATCGGGTCGAGTTCATCGAAGGTGCGCCGGAGGCGATCGCCAAGTTCAATCAGGCCGGCCTGCCGGTAGCCGTGGTGTCCAATCAGGCCGGGGTCGCGCGGGGATTTTACGGAATCGACGACGTTGCCCGTGTGCATCAGCACATCGAAGAGTATCTGGCAAAATACGACGCGCGTGTCGACTTGTTTCTATATTGCCCGTACCATCCAGCGGGACTTGTGGAAGCGTTCGCACGCACCAGCGAGGACCGCAAGCCAAGGCCGGGCATGGCCATGGCCGCGGCTAGCGCACTTAATCTCAACCTGACCGAATCATGGGTCGTGGGCGACCGGCCTGAGGACATCGGCCTCGCCCAAGCGGTCGGCGCATCGGCTGTCTATCTGGGAACCAGCGACTGTCAATCCCCGGACGTCTGGTCGTTCCCCAGCCTCGCCGCAGCGGCCCCGTTCATCTTGGAGCGTGTGACCGTATGAGTTCTACCTACGATGTCCGGCCCTTCGGGCCAGCCACGGGCAGCGCGGTCAAGTTCCCGATCGGACCGTACGTGAGCGCGGCCTCGTACTTCGACGCGTATACCGAGGAGATGGCCAGGGCGGTCAAGTCCATCGATCCCGCCATGCTTGAGCGCGCGGCGGAGACCCTGGCCGAGGCCTACCGGCATGGTGCCCACATCTTCTCCTGCGGCAACGGCGGGTCGGCGTCGGTCGCGAACCATATGCAGTGCGACCACGTGAAAGGCATCCGGACGGGCACTGACCTGAGTCCCCATGTGCTGAGCCTCAGCGCCAACGTGGAACTGCTCACCGCGATAGCCAACGACACCGGTTACGAGAACGTATTCGTTTACCAGCTGCAATCCCAGTCGGGGCCGGGCGACGTCATCCTCGCGGTCTCCTCGTCGGGTCGTTCACCCAATATCGTCCGCGTGCTCACCTGGGCCCGTGAGCAGGGTCTGCGAACCATAGCCATCACGGGCTTCGACGGGGGTCCCGCCAGGGACATCGCGGAGGTCAGCGTGCACGTCGACTGCACTAACTACGGCATCATCGAGGACCTGCACCAAGCCATCATGCACGCCCTGGCGCAGTACATCCGCCAATCCAGAATGAGCGCGGAAAGCATCGCGATGACGGTGTTCTTAGTCGCGAGAGTTCTTTGGGGAACGACCATCTTTTACCGTGAAGCCGCCGAGCACAGGGAGCATTGACGGAAATGAAGATTCTCGTCACCGGGGGCGCGGGATTCATCGGCTCTCATACCTGCGACCGGTTGCTGTCGCTTGGGCACGAAGTCACCGTGCTCGACGCACTGACACCTCCGGTACACCGGGACCGGGAGCCGGCGTACCTGAGCCCCGACGTCGACTTCTACTACGGTGACGTCCGTAACCGAGACCTCGTCACCAACCTGCTGCGCCGCGTCGACGCCGTCTACCACTTCGCGGCGTACCAGGACTATCTAACCGATTTCTCCCGGTTCTCCGACGTCAACGTGGTATCGACCGCCCTGCTTTACGAGATCATCGTGGCTGAACGCTTGGATCTTGCCCGGATCGTGGTGGCCTCATCGCAGTCGGCGATGGGCGAGGGGCTCTACTGGTGCCCGCTCGACGGCGAGCAGACGCCGGGGATGCGCTCGGAAAGCGCCCTTGCCGCGAGTCAGTGGGAGATCCCGTGCCCGCGGTGCGGCGGGCCGCTCGAAATGCGGACCACCCCGGAGCGGGTCTCCAATCCGCAGAACGCCTACGGCATGTCCAAACTGGGCGAGGAAATGGTCGCCATCAACCTCGGACGGCGGTACGACATTCCTACGGTGGCGCTCAGGTACAGCATCGTGCAAGGCCCCAGGCAATCGGTCTACAACGCCTACTCTGGCGCGTGCCGCATCTTCTGCCTGAGCTACCTGCTCGGGAGAAGTCCCACGCTCTACGAGGATGGCGGCGCGATCCGCGATTACGTCAACGTCAACGACGTCGTCGACGCGAACGTGCTCGTGCTATCGGATGCCAGCGCCGTGGGGCGGGTCTTCAACGTCGGGGGCGGACGGGCGGTCACTACGCGGGAATTCGCCGACATCGTGATGCGCCAGTACGGGTCCACTCAGCCCGGATCGGTAACCGGCGAGTACCGCTTCGGCGATACCCGCCACATCCAGTCCGACATCAGCGCACTGCAGGCGCTTGGCTGGACCCCTCGGCGCACGCCTGCGCAGTCCGTGGCGTCCTACGCCGCGTGGCTGGACGGCATGGAAGGTCTCGAGGGAGTGCTGGCCGAGGCCGACGTGCGGATGCGTGCCCTCGGGGTGGTCAGGAAGGCAGGGACATGAAGGCATTTCTGCTGGCGGCCGGGATCGGCAGCCGACTGCGGCCGATCACCGATACGACCCCGAAGTGCATGGTGCCCATCGACGGCCGCCCGATGCTCGACATCTGGCTCGACGCACTGTACCGGGCGGGTGCCGATGAGGTCCTTGTCAATCTTCACCACCTGCCGGGCGTGGTGCGCCGTTACCTTGACGGCCGGGCCGGGCCGCCGGCCGTGCGCACCTTCTTCGAGCCGGAGCTTCTTGGCAGTGCGGGCACGCTCCAGGCCAACCGGGCCTGGGTCGACGCAGATGAGATGTTCCTGGCCTGCTACGCCGACAACCTCACCGATTTCGACCTGCGGTCTCTCGTCCGGTCGCATAAGGAGCACGGCGGCCTCGCGACGCTGGCCGTCTTCCGCTCGCAGCAGCCTTCCGCCGGCGGTGTGGTGGAACTGGACGAATTCGGTACGATGACCGGCTTCGTCGAGAAGCCGAGCAGGCCGGTCTCCAATCTCGTCAATGCAGGCATGTATGCCTTTCATCCCAGCGTGCTTGACGAGATCGGCGGTCCGCCACCGCGTGACATCGGCTACCACCTGCTACCGCGACTGGTGGGCCGGGCCGGGACCGTTCTAGTGGACAGCTATCTTCGCGACATCGGATCGGTAGCGGCCTACCAGCAGGCCCAGCGGGAATGGCCGGCCCGGGCCCAGAGGACCGCCCTATGATCATCACTCAGACCCCGCTGCGGATCGGCCTGCTCGGTGGCGGCACGGACCTGCCCGATTACTACCGTGAGAATGGTGGCAGGGTCCTGAACTGCGCGATCGACAAGTACATTTACGTGATCGTCAAGCAGCGGTTCGACGACGAGATCTACGTGAACTACTCCAAGAAGGAGATCGTCTCCCACGTCGATGACCTGGAGCACGAACTGGTTCGCGAGGCGATGTGGATGACCGGCGTGACGAGCGGGGTGGAGATCACCACGCTAGCCGACATCCCGTCGGCGGGAGGCTCCGGCCTCGGCTCCTCGTCGGCGGTGACTGTCGGTCTGCTTCATGCGCTGTTCGCGTACCGCGGGCGCCAGGTGACGGCCGAGGAACTGGCCGATCGTGCCTGCGCGATCGAGATTGATCGCTGCGGTAAGCCCATCGGCAAGCAGGATCAGTACATCGCTGCCTATGGCGGCATCCGGGACATCCGGTTCGGACCCGGCGACCAGGTGACGGCCGAGGAACTGGATATGGCGCCGGCCGAGCGCAGGAACCTGCAACGGCACATCATGCTCTTCTACACGGGTGTCACCCGGAGCGCGAACTCGATCCTGGCCGAGCAGACCGCCAACATAAAGGCCAGTCATGATCAGCTTGACCTGCTGCGCGACCTCGCGGGCCTGGCGACCGACCGCCTGCGCTGTGGCGATGTGGAAGCGGTCGGCGAGGCCATGCGCAAGGGCTGGGAGGCCAAGCGGCAACTGGCCGCCGGCATCTCTAATGCCCAGATCGACAACGCGGTCGACCGCGCGCTTGAAGCCGGGGCAACTGGCGCGAAGCTGACCGGTGCGGGCGGCGGCGGTTTTCTTCTAGTCATGTGCCCGATGGAGCGACAGCGGGCCGTGCGGGAGAACTTGGCTGACATGAAGGAGCTGCCGGTTAAGCTTGACCGGCTAGGATCACGGATTGTGCTTAACGTGCTACGTGATATCTGGGGGTAAGACGTATGACGGGCCAGATGTCCACCCAACCTCCGGCCCCTGTTCCGATGAGCAAGCGGCTCGTTCGCAGCGGTCGGCGCCTGGCCGCGGGACTGCTGCTGCCCGCGGGACTGCTGATGGCAACGCTGGCCGGGTGCACAAACTCCGGGCCGGCCCCGCGCCGTCCGCGCCCAACGCGTCCGTCGGCACCACCGTTCCCGGTGAGAACTACCAGGTCTGCCAGCAGCAGGCGCGCTACCTGACGAGCCCGTGGACATACCACGCGCTGGCGTCGGGCAGTCGCAGTTACACGGTTTCCCAGTACGAGGCGCTCTCCGGTTACGGGACCACCCTGCCCCCGCTGCCCTCGTACATCGCGAGCCAGGGCGCGGCGACGGAGGCTGCCGTGATTTACGCGCCTGGCAGCAACGTGAACCAGCCCTCGTATGACTTCCCGGAGACGCCGCTGCTCTACTTCTTCGAGGCCGGAGCGTACGGAGGAATCGACTTCCAGACGGTGCCAGGCGACCAGTTCATCGGCGGGTCGTCTCCCGGGCAGGGGGAACCGGCCTTCGACGACGGCGGTTCGGCCGACGGCATCAGCGCTCAGAACAGCACCTACGATTTCTCCGGCGGTGCCGCCACGCTCGCAACTTCGGCACCCGCAGGGGCCACGACGATCGACACCAGTTCGCCCATCGGCGGCTACATTAGCTGGCTGACCTTCGATGATGGCACAACCTACCCCATTTCCAAGACCTCGGGCACCACGATCACCCTCGGCTCCGGGCTGAAGACGGCGGAGAGCGACGGTGCGGCCGCGTACGGCAGCCGGGAACCTCCGATCGCGCAGGTGGCGGCAGCGGCAGGACAGGGCGCGACATCGGTAACGCTCGGCAATGCCTCCACCCCGCTTCTCCGCTACACCAACATCGTGATCGGGGCGGATTCATACCAGGTCGCGCCAGCGGCTGGCGAGGGCAGTAGCCACTCCCTCACCGTAGGAGGCGGGCTCGACCTTCCCGTCGCCGTCGGCACCCCGGTCTACTACGGCGGTCCTGCCGCCGACGTTGCCGTTGAGTACCTCGACATCTCCCATGACCTGCACAACACCACCGGCACCATCTACACGGGCACCGGATGGACGATCACTCACAACAACATCCACGACGGTTACTCGACTCCCGGCCTCGGCGTCGCCATCTACGGTGGCGACCAGGGCACCATCGAATACAACTGCCTTTCCAAGATGGGCGACTACGGCGTAAACATCTTCGGTTCCAATAGTCGTTTTGACTACAACGAGATTTACCAGTCGAACTACAAGCCCGACCCCGGCTGCGGGTGCTCGGGCGCGGGTAAATGGTGGGGGACACTCAATGCCGACATCACCGATAATGCGTTTATCGAGGACGACCCCGCCGGGGGAACCGCGGTATGGCTCGACAACGGGAATTCAGGAACGCTCATCTCGGGCAACTACTTCTACAAGAGCTACGGCTCGGCCGTCACCAGCGAGACGGGCTTCGACCTGGACGTGACGGGTAACCTCTTCACGGACGGCGGCTGGGGAAGCGGCAAGGGCGGGTGCGGGAACAACTGTGACGGCGCGGTGAACCTGAACAGTTCTGGCGGCTTCGACGTTCCCGGCAGCCGCTACGAGAACGAGGTCCTCATTTCCAAGAACAATTTCGTGAATAATTGGGAGGGCATCGACATCTGGCAGGCCGGTGCCCGCTCATGCGAGAACTCGGGTGAGGGGTGGCCAGACGATTCGTCGTACTGCTCCGGCGGCTTCCCGAATACCGGCTCAGCCGCCGCGGGCGGGAAATACTACTTCTCCCATGAAGGTGACACCGCCCACGGCGGCGCTACTTCCCTCGCGGCACCGGCCGCGGCGGGCAGTTCGACGATCCTGGTCGACGGGGCCAGCGCGATCGACGACCAGGTCGGCTTCGGCAATCCCGCATCGACAAAGACGCAGGACCGTGCCTCTGTCACTACCTTCAGCGGTTCGGGGACCGTAAGCGCCAGCACCGGCGGCTTCCCGTCCGCGGGCCAGCTCCGCGTCGGGACGTCGGCCGCATGGAGCGACGGCGGCGGAAGCTACACGGGCGCGATCCTCTCCTATAAGGGAAAGACCCCGACCGGCTTCACCGGGGTGTCGCTGGTCCGGGGCAGCGGCACGCTAGCCGGCCCGATCCTGGCGGTCCAGCCCTACAAGGTGACCGCGGAGAAGTGCTACGCCAACGACTGCGCCCTGACCATCTCCCCGCCCCTAACCAGCCCGGCGGCGTCAGGAGCCGAGGTCAGCAACGCCGGCACCTGCCAGCTCTACGCCACGAGCTCGGCGCTTCCCACCGAACCGCTCGCTCCCGACGGCATCTCTTACTGGGACGGCTGTCAGTGGGAGGCGAAGAATATCTCTGTGACCGGGAACGGCTTCCAGTTCGACCCCTCGGCCATCGCATCCAGCCCGCCGCTGGTCGGTGGCGGGAAGACAACTGCGTGCACGGCGGCGAACGCGGACTCCTGCGGGACCAATTTCATGGAGTACCAGGTGGCGGGTGAGCCTCCGTTCGATACGCAGATCAGCCTTAACGCGATGATGAGCAGCTCGTCCTTCACCGGGTGCCCGTCGTGGGATCAAGGCTGCGCGAAGGATCCGCTCTCCAACATGAACGCCTACACCACCGTGCCCGGACTACAGCGGGGCAAGAGCGAGACGCCGGGCAACAATGTCTGGTCGGGCAACCACTACACCGGGCCTTGGGGGTGGTACGCCTATGTGTACGGTCGCTGCGTACCGCTGCCGAGTGACCCGGTGACGGGCAAGAGCCCCCCATCCGACGCCTGCGGGATTCTCCCGTTTTCTGGGTGGCAGTCCAACTGGCAGCAGGATTCTGCTTCCACCGACAGCGCGGGCTGAAGCCTACAGCGCGAGCTGATCAGGCCCGGGTGGCTCAGCGTCCGCCGCCACCGGCTCAGGCTTATCGAACTCGCGCAGTGCGGCGCGCAGCTGCCCCCACCACACCAGTGCCCCGATCCACGTCCCAAGCGCCAGGCCCCACACCGTTCCCTGTACTCCTGCGGCCAGGGTCCCCGCGACGGTGCAGGCCATGTAGATGCCTGACCCGATGAGCCCCGCACGCAGGCTCCGCCGAGCGGCTCCCAAGGCATGCAGGCCCGAGGTGGCTCCGGAGTCGATGCACCCGCCCATGATGGAAATAGTCAGCGGCAGCACTAGCGGGTAGGCCGGACGCCAGATCTGGCCAAGCAGCCATTCCCCGAGCCCGCGCGGCAGGGCCACGAGCAATATGACACCCCAGGCCAGGCACAGCACAGCGAGTCCGGCCCCCGCTAGCAGGCAGAACAGCCGGAGGTGCCGCAGCGAGCGACGCATGGCCCGAACCGCCTCCGGGACCGTGACCAGGGTCATGCCAAGGTAGAGAACCATGAAGGGACCCATGAGCGTGTTGGCGGCCTGGAGGTAGCCGATAGCGGTCAGGCCTACGATGATGCCGACCGCATATGTGCGCAACTGGGTGGCTCCGTTGATGGACATGCTCTCCACCATGTAGCGAAACCCCAGGTCACGGTGTGTTCTCACCCATACCCGCGCGTCCCAGGGCCGCGGAGCGACACCCGCCTGCCAAGCCCCGGCGGCGGCGGCGACAGCCGCCGCCGCGCCCCACGCGAGAATGAACCAGAAGACCTGCTGGTGGCCGGTTACCCGCACCAGGCCAAGGGCTGGAACGAGTGCGAGGGCCCAGATCGTGTCGTTGAGGAAAGCCTGGCTGCCGCGGCCAAGCGCGAAGAACGCGTATCGCCAGCTGTCCTGCAGCAAGAGTCCCGGCAGGGTTACCCCAAGTGCGATAAAGGCAACCCTGGCCGTGCCGTGAAGCAGCAGCGCCGCGATGAGCACGCCCAAGCCGGCGAGCAGTCCCGCGACCGCGGCGCTTCCCGTGCACTGCGCGACGGCGCGCCGCCAGGTGGCGAGATCGGTACCGCTGAACCGCACTTGCAGCGGGCCGGTGACGAGACCGCGGGACGCACTGAGGACAAACCCGTAGGTCACGTAGGCAAGGCTGAACGCACCGAACTGCGCCGGGCCGACCGTCCGGATCGCCAACAGGACCACGGCGAAGTTTGTCAGGCTTGATACCGCCTGATCCGCCATGCCCCAGCCGAGGCGGTGACCGCTCTTGCCGAGAAGCCGGCGGAAGGTTGCCGTACGTGGCCGCTCATGCCTGCCTCTTACGGGAGCGTCGGTTGCCGACGCCACCCGAACCGCCCGGAGCGGTGAGATCATCCGGACGTCCGGCGGAGCATCTCGTCGACGATCCCGGCGGCCTGCAGTTCGCGGATCCGCCGTAGCCGGACGAACCGCGACGACACGAAGTCGTCGTAGGTCAGGCCGTACTTGGCATAAGCGCCGGCGAGCTCGTCGATCCCGTCCCTGACCGTCCACCGCAGGCCGAGGCCGGGGAAGGTCTCGGTCAGCTTGGCGAAGTCGACGCGATAGTTGCGCAGGTCAGGCCCGGCACCGTCGGCCAGCGTGACCTCCGAGCCCGGCACCGCGGCGCGGACCATCTCCGCGATATCACGTATTTGCACGTTGTCTTCCGGGCGCCCCACGTTGAATGCCTCGTTGTGCACGAGTTCGCGCGGTGCCTCAAGAATGGCCAGGAAAGCGCGACTTATGTCCTCGATGTGCACGAGCGGTCGCCATGGGGTGCCGTCGCTTTCGAGGCGTACCTTCCCGGTGGTAACCGCGATCGCGGTGAGGTTGTTCACCACTATGTCCAGTCGCAGCCGGGTGGAGGCGCCGTAGGCGGTGGCGTTGCGCAGATAGGTGGGGGTGAAATTGTCGTCGGCGAGCTTGGCGAGTTCGCGTTCCGCCGTGACCTTGCTCTCGCCGTACGGCGTGACCGGGTAAAGATCAGCGTCCTCGGCCACCGCGCGGGAGCCAGCCGCGCCGTACAAGCTGCACGAGGATGAGAACAGGAAGCGCTCGACGCCGGCCTGCTTAGCGGTCCTGGCCAGGTGCAGGGTTCCCTCGAGGTTCACCGAGTACGTCGCCGCGGGGTTGAGGTCACCGAGCGGGTCGTTTGACAGCGCGGCCAGGCACATCACCGCGTCGTAGCCCGCAAGCTCGCCGACCTTGACGTCGCGCATGTCGAGCGCGGACAGCGGGTTGGCCTCTGCTGCCGGCGGGTCCGAGATCGCACCCCGCGTACAGATCCAGGTCAAGCCCGTCTACCGTGTGCCCGGCGGCTCGCAGGAACGGCACCAGGACGGTACCGATGTAACCACGGTCGCCCGCGACGAGGACTCTCACTTGCTACCCCCAGGTGTGACGTAAGAGCGGTGCGGCGAGGATTAGCCGTCAAGTTGATAAATCTCGGATCGGCCCTGATACGTGGTGCCGTGCCCGACATTGAGGCCAGTGGGAAAGAGGAAGACTCGCGAGGAATCGCCAACCGCGAGTAATCAGAAAAGGCCAGGTCGTATCAGACCCGTCGGCCGCGCGCTCAAGTAAGCGTAAGGCGGGGCCAGGCTGCGCGACGGGCTAGGAGCTAATGTGTGCGGGATCGCAGGGTGCTACCAGCAGGCAGACGGCCGCAAGCTGGTTGATGTGATGAGCGAGCAGATCGCTCACCGCGGACCCGACGCCGCAGGCGCGTGGAGTCACGAGGACGACCGGGTCTCGATACAACTCGGCCACCGGCGGCTGTCGATTATCGACCTGAGCACAGAGGCCGACCAGCCGCTATTCAAGCACGGTCTGGCGCTGGTCTACAACGGCGAGCTGTACAACTACAAGGAGTTGCGGGCTGAGCTTGGCCGACGCGGCGTTCGGTTTGTGACCAAGTCCGACACCGAGGTCGTGCTAGAGGCCTGGCGGGCGTGGGGCCCGGATGCGCTGCGCAGGTTCCGCGGCATGTTCGCGTTCGCGCTCGCAGACACCGCGACGGGCGAGTTGACGCTGGCCCGTGACCCGCTGGGCATCAAGCCGCTGTACTACCTTCCGCGCAAGGACGGTGTGCTCTTCGCCTCCGAGCAGAAGGCGCTGCTTGCCGCCATCGGCCCCGAGCTCCAGATCGAGCCCGGCGCAATGGTGGCGTCCATGTTGTACTACTGGGTACCCGAGCAGCGCTGCGTGATCCGCGATGTGCAGAAGCTCCCCGCCGGGTCATGGGCTCGCTTCCGACCGGACGGTTTTCGCGAGGTGCGGACCTACTGGCGCGTGCAAGACGTCGCGCTCGCGGCGTCGGCAGGCCCGGCGGCAGATCTGCGCTCCGTGATCGAAGAGTCGGTTGCCGCCCATCTGGTGGCCGACGTTCCGGTGTCGAGCTTCCTGTCCGGCGGCCTCGACTCGAGCATCGTCACGGTCTTGGCGCACCAGGCCGCTAACGGAGTGGACGCGTACACGATCACCTTCCGGCCCGAGGACCAGAAGCTTGAGGCGATGCCGGACGACGCCGTCTACGCGCGAAAGGTCGCGGCGCGATATCGGCATCAAGCTGCATCAGATCGAGATCTCACCGGACATCGCGAGCCTTCTCCCGCGTATGGTCGGCATCCTCGACGAGCCGATCGGCGATCCGGCCGCGATCAATACGCTGCTCATGTGTGAGGCCGCGCGGGCACGAGGCGTCAAGGTGATCCTGTCCGGCATGGGAGCCGACGAGCTGTTCGGCGGCTACCGCAAACACCTGGCCTGCCTCATGGCCAGCCGGTACGGCAGGCTCCCGGGCACGGTCAAGGCCGGCGCCCGCTTCGCCGTGGATCGTGTCCCGGTGAGCATCGGAGGCCGTGGCCTGCGCTACCCGCGCTGGGCCAAGCGCTTCATGAGCTTCGCCGACCTGCCCGAGGAAGCGAGGTTTCGGCGCAGCTACACGCTGTACGACCCCGACGACCTGGCGGCCCTGATCGATCCAGGACTGGAAAGCGAGGTCGCGCGGGTCGTCGAAGAGCACAGGGCCATCTACGACGACAACCAGCTGGACGACGAGGTCAATCGGATGTGCCTGGCTGACTCGCGGCTGTTCATGGTGGGGCTCAACCTCACCTATACCGACCGGGCCGCCATGGCGGCGTCCGTTGAGGTCCGCGTCCCGTTCGTGGACCCGATCGTGGCACAGGCGGCATTCTCCGTGCCCGGCAGCGAGAAGATCCGCGGCCGCAAGCAGAAGGCCGCGCTCAAAGACGCCGCCGAGAACTGGCTGCCGTCCGAGATCGTGCACCGGCCAAAGGCCTCCTTCGGTGCGCCACTGCGCGCCTGGATACGCAATGACCTGCGTGAACTGATCGGTGATGTGCTCGTAGGCGGCGAGCTGGTGCAGTCGGGGATGCTCCGCAGGCAGGCCGTGCAGCGCCTCATCACGGAGGACCAGGCGGGCCGCCAGGATAACGCCAAGCAGATCTGGCAGCTGCTGTCGATGGAACTGTGGTACCGCAACGTGCGGTCCATGGGCGTGGCGTCATGACCGGCGCCAAGGACACAAACGGAAAAGGCCTGGCTGAGGACCGATGAAGCAGATAGCCCAGAATTACAAGTCCGGCGAGCTGGCCGTCCTCGACGTGCCCGCGCCTGCGTGCCGTCCCGGCGGCGTCCTTGTCCGGTCGCTGTTCTCCCTCATCTCGACCGGCACGGAGATGATGAAGGTCTCCGAGGCGAGCAAGTCGATGGTGGGCATGGCCCGGGCGCGCCCGGACCAGGTGCGCAAGGTCCTTGACTCGGTGCAGCAGCAGGGCGTGCTCAACACCTACAAGAAGGTGATCAATCGGCTCGACTCCTATACGCCCCTTGGCTACTCGCTGTGCGGCGTGGTAACCGAAGTGGGGCGCGGCGCCGAGGAGTTCAAGGTAGGCCAGCTTGTCGCCGCGGCGGGAAACGAGTACGCACTGCACGCCGAGCACAACTGGATCCCAGTCAACCTGTGCGCGGCGGTTCCGCCGGGCGTCCAGCCCGAGCACGCCGCGTTCTCGACGGTGGCGTCGATTGCCATGCACGGCGTGCGGCGGGGGGAGGTCCAGCTCGGCGAGACGGCGGCAGTCATCGGCCTCGGCCTTGTCGGGCAGCTCGTGGTCAGGCTGCTCATCGCCGCTGGCGTGCAGGTAGTCGGGATCGACCCCGTCGAAGACCGGTGCCGCCTGGCGGAAAAGGCGGGGGCCGTACGGTGCGGCTCTCCAGCGGAAGACGGCATGTCAGACGTCCTGCGGGAGCTCGCCGTCGTCACCAGGGGACGCGGCGCCGATCACGTTTTCCTGACCGCGGGCGGAGCGACCAACGGCCCCGTCGAGGCCGCGGTGAAGCTGGCCAGGGACCGCGCCAGGATCGTCGACATCGGGAAGATGAAGCTTGACCTTCCCTGGACCGCCTACTACGACAAGGAACTGGACGTCCGGTTCTCCCGGTCCTACGGGCCTGGTCGCTATGACGACCGCTACGAGCTTGAGGGCGTTGACTACCCGGTCGGCTACGTCCGCTGGACTGAGAAGCGCAATCTGGAATCCTTCCTTGACCTGCTCGCCCGCAACGAGATCGAGGTAGCGCCGCTGATCAACGGCATCTTTCCGTTCGCGGACGCGGCCAAGGTCTACTCGGAGCTGAAATCGGGCGAGCTGAAGGCCGTTGGCGTGCTGCTTGAGTACCCGGTGCCCGCTGCGGACGCCTCCGCCCCGGCGACCAGCCGGGTGCTTCCCGGGGCCAGGGCCTCCGCCCCGCGTCGGACGCCGGCGGCGGGAAAGCAGGTCGAGGTCGGGTTCATCGGCGCGGGCAACTACGCGTCATCGATGCTGCTGCCGCACCTGGCCAAGCTCGGCGCCGTTCGGCTGACGCACGTGGCGACCACCAGGTCGCTTTCCGCGGTCAACGCTCAGCGGAAGTTCGGCTTCGCGACCGCGTCGACGGACGCCGACGCGGTGCTCGCGGACCAGTCGCTTGACGCGATCTTCATCGTCACCAGGCACCAGACGCACGCTGGCCTCGTGTGCCGTGCCCTGGAGACGGGGAAGGCCGTCTTCGTCGAGAAGCCGCTGGCGCTGACCCGCGATCAGGTCGGCCGGATCGTCGCAACGATAGAAGAAACCGGCAATGACCGGCTCATGGTCGGGTTCAACCGGCGATTCGCCCCGTTGCTCGTCGCGATGAAGAAAAGCTTTGGTGCGGGCAGCGACATCTCGGTGACACGTTACCTAGTTAACGCGGGCCCGCTCGACCCAGACAGCTGGTACCTCAACGAGGAGGCTCAAGGGTCACGATTCGCCGGTGAAGGCGGTCACTTCATCGACACGCTGAGCTGGTGGGCGGGCAGCCTGCCCGAGGAGGTTTCCGCGGTCCGCGGTCCGCGGAAAGGCGATGTCCAGGTCACCATGCGGTTCGCCAACGGGTCTCTGCGGCAGCATCACCTATGTGACCGACGGGAACTCCCGTTATCCGAAGGAGACGCTGGACGCCGCGGGCGGCGGCCGGAACGCGCGGCTGGACAACTTCAGGAGTGCCGAAGTCTGGGCCGGGCGCGGGCGGAGCACGACGAAGGCGCGGGGCGGCCCGGACAAGGGTCAGCAATCGGAACTGGAACGGTTCGTCGAGGCTGTCCGGACCGGAGGCCCGATGCCGATCGCTATCGATTCGCTCGTGGCCACCACGAATGCCACGGTCGCGGTGGGCGCAAGCTTGCTGACCGGTTGCCCGGAGCGTGTGTGACGGTGAGGGACTAGCGGTGTTTCGTCATCGAACTTGGGTTACTCGCGGCTGCCGAGACCGGGACCCGGCGCCAGGTGGTGAGCGCTGCCCGCTCGGCGCGACCATGCTCAGTACTACCGGCCACGATCAGCTCCCGGAGATCTGGTGTGGCTGCCATGGTGGACCCCACGGATCCGTCAGGATCGCGGAGCACCCGTATGGCGTGGCTCTCACCGTGGAGATCCGCTACGGCGGAGTGGACATCCTCGCCGACCCGGGGACGTACTGCTACGCCGGCGATCCGCCGTGGCCGCTGTACCTGTGGTCCCGTCGCGCGCACGCCAGGGAGGCTGAGGTCCTCGATCACGGCGACGTCGCCAAGTGGGCGGCTGAGCACGACGGCTGCCTCTGGCTCGACTCGCCGGTGCGACATCGTCGATCGGTCCTGCTTGACCGAGCATCCCGTATCGTCGACATTGTCGATCAGATCGATGGCGGCAATCGCGACATCTGTCCCGCGTTTTACCTCGGGCCCGAGGTCCAGGTTGAACTCGGTGAATTCTGCGCATTCTTGAGCTGGCCCGGTGCGGCTACCCCCGGCGCGGCCCGAATGGAATTGCCGCCAGGTTTCAGCTGGAGCCTGCATCAGACGGATGCCGCCTGCGCAATTCTGGGTCGCGGAGGATGCGTCGCGGGCGTACCCCTGGCGACGCGGCTAGAGTTTGATGATACGGAAATATCACCAAAGGTCGCCTTTATTCAGGGCGCGTCATCGTCCGCATCCGGCATTTGCCGGGAAAATGAGCAAGATAACCAGGCGGAGGCGATATGAGCCAGCAGCCATTGGATCTACATAAATCCATCCTGATCGTCAGGCGATTCAAGGTTCTCGTTGGCATCATGTCAGCCCTGGGCCTCCTTATCGGCGTTGCTTACGCGGCGCTCAACCCGCCATCGCCGAGCAGCACAGCGGTCGTATCCCTTCCCGCATCGGTACTGAGCACGGCCACCCAGGTCGTAATCGCGGACAGCGATCCGGTTCTCTCGGCTGCCGCGGCAACGGTCAGCCCGCCGGTCTCGGCCGGCCAGATGCGAAGCGACGTGCAAGTAAAGAGCCTAACTAACTACCTGATTTCGATAACAGCGACGGGCAAGACAGACGCCCAGGCGGTGGCGGTCGCCAACGCGGTCGCCAATAGCTATATCGCCTATGTCGCTGACCGGAAGACCCCGGTCACGCACGTGACCGCGGAACTGTTCCAGCCCGCGGTCTCCGCCGCGACGCAATCGCCGTTCGAAGGGATGCTGATCGCGGGGGTGACCGGTGCGGTGGCCGGCGCGCTGGTCGGGTCGGTCGCGGCGCTGGCGATCGGCCGGAAGGACCGACGGCTGAGGCAGCGCGATCACATAGCGAACTCCATCGGGGTTCCGGTCCTCGCATCCGTCCCCGTTGGTCATCCGGCCGACCCGGCCGGCTGGACGAGGCTCATGGAGAACTACCAGCCGCAGGCAGTGCACGCCTGGCAGTTGCGCACGGTTCTGCGGTACCTCGGGATCCTCGATCAGGAGTATGCCCGGCCACCGGACGACGCGGCGGGCCCCGCGGTCGCCAACGGTGTTTCCCTCGCGGTGGTGTCCCTGTCCTCCGATCCCGGCGCGCTCGCCCTGGGCCCGCAACTGGCGGTCTTCGCCGCCTCCCAGGGGATTCCCACGACCATGGTGATAGGTCCGCAGCAGGACGAGGACGCTACCGCCGCGCTGCGGACCGTATGCGCCGCCCCCCGTCATCGAAACTGCCGAGCCTCCTGCGGTTTGTCGTCTCCAGCGGCAGCGACGGTGACGAATTCGTCGACCAACGGAAAGACACCGCGCTGGTCGTGGTTGTCGCCGTCGTCGATGACCGCGCACCGAAAATGCCTGTCACGATGCGCACGGCGGCGACGGTAATAGGAGTCTCCGCAGGCCGGGCGACCGCCGAGCAACTGGCCCGGGCCGCCGTGGCCGCGGGCGCCGACGGCCGTGACGTCACCGGCATTCTCGTTGCCGACCCGGAATCGACGGACAACACCACCGGCCGGGTTCCGCATTTGATACGCCCGCCACGACGCAGGCTGCCGAATAGCTTGAAGGGCGTAGTAACGGAGGTCCGACGGTGAATGAATCAGACCGGGCGGGCACCTGGCCTGCCGGTGTAAACGGGGAACTGCCGGAGCACCTATGGGCTGCTGGCGGCCTCATGCTCGACGAGGAACCGCCCGGCCCCGATCCCACCGGAAGGCTGATAAGCCTGCGGTTCATCGGCGGAGTGCTGCGGCGCGGGGCATGGCTATGGTGCGTCACCGCCGTGCTTGGCCTGGTGATCGGCTCCGCGCTGTTCTTGCAGTACCCGCCGGCGTATCACGCCCAGACCTCCGTCCTGCTGATCGACGGTACGAACCAGGACCCTTCGGTTGAGGTACTCACCGACCAGAGCCTGGCGACCAGTGAGCCGGTGGCCGCGCGGGTGGTGCAGGAACTCGGCTTGAAGCAAAGCGTCGCCAGCCTCCAGGCGGCTTACTCCGTCACGCCCGTTACCAACACGGTGCTCCAGTTTGACGTCGGGGCGCCGTCAAGCGCCGAGGCCGTGCAGCGAGCGTCAGCCCTGGCCCGGTCCTTCCTGCAGTACCGCGCGAAGTACGCGCAGAGCCAGCAGCAGGAACTGGTCACCCAGCTCAACCAGCAATACGCCACGGCCCAGCAAAACCTGCAAAACATCGACGCGCAGATCGCCCAGCTGCCGACCACGAACCTCACGCCCGCCCAGAAGATCCAGCTGGACAACCTGCAAACACAGCAGGGCGACCAGAAACAGACCATGCAGTACGTGACCGGCACCATCGCGCAAGGCCGGAGCACCACCGATGCGATGATATCCGGCAGCTACGTTCTCAACCCCGCCGTCGCTGTCACGCACTCGCGCATCAAGGGCGCGGCCCTGTACGTCCTCGGCGGCCTGTTCGGCGGCCTTGCCACGGGCATGGCGATCGTTATCATCGCCGCACTGCTGTCCGACCGGCTGCGCCGGCGCGACGACGTCGCCGAGGCACTCGGCGCCCCCGTCCGGCTCAGCGTCGGCCGGGTGCGGGCGCCTCGTCTGCCGCAGCCACCCAGGTCGGCGGCCAGGCGCAAGCTCAACCGGAAGCGAGTCATCGCGTACCTGCTGCGCGCGGTGCCGGGAAGTTCCAGGGGCCCGGCCACTCTGGCGGTGGTCGCGGTGGACGACGTGCAAACCGTCGCATCGGCCGTCGCCTCGATGGCCCGTTCCCGTGCTGAAGAGGGCAAGCAGGTCGTAGTGGCCGACCTGTCAAGCGGAGCCTCGCTGGCTCGCCTGCTCGGCGCTAAAGGCGCCGGAGTGCACACGGTGAGCCACGACGGCGTGCAGCTCGTGGTGGCGGTACCTGAGCGCGACGACGTGGCGCTCATCGGTCCCGTGCGCGGCGGCGGGCGTTCCCCGGCCCTGTGGGCTCAGCCGGCCGAGGCGGTGGCCGCCGCCTCGTCCTCCGCCGACCTGCTGCTCACCATGGCCACCCTCGACCCCGCGCTGGGGGCCGACCACCTGGCGACGTGGGCTACCGATGCGGTCGCGGTGGTCACCGCCGGCTGCTCCTCGGCCGCGAAGGTTCACGGTGTGGGCGAGATGATACGGCTCGCCGGAATACGCCTTGATTCAGCGGTACTGATCGAGGCGGACAGAAACGACGAAAGCCTCGGCGTCTTGAACCCGGCACCCGCGTTCGCCGGCGGTCCCGATGGACCCGGGGAGGCAGAGCACGACAGCGACGACGGCAGCGACCGGGGCGAGTACCTGAACTGAGCCTGAGGGGCGTCCTCGGACGCCCCTCGCTAGAGGCTCTCGAGGACTGCGGAAAGCGGCGGCGCCTGGCGATCGCGTTGCGACATTGCCACAGCGGGAAGCGGCCACGGGATGCCGAGCTGTGGATCGTCGAACGCGATCGTCACATCCTCGGCGGGATCGTGGGCGCGATCGATGCGGTAGGACACGTCGGCCGGCTCGGTCAGTGCCTGAAAGCCGTGCGCGCAGCCGGCCGGCACGTACAGCGAGGTCTGCTCGGTGTCGCGCAGCGCGAAGCTCTCCCAGTTCCGATAGGTGGGAGAATCCGGGCGCAGATCGACAATGACGTCGAAAACGGCGCCATAGGAACAGCGAACGAGCTTCGCCTCGCCAGCACCCTTCCGCAGGTGCAGGCCGCGGATTACGCCGCGGCCGGACCGCGACACGCTGTCTTGAACGAAGCTGGCTGGATCGATGCCTGCGGCCAGGGCCGCCGTCGCATCGAAGGTCCGGGAGAAGAATCCCCGCTCGTCGACATGGGGCGTCGGCTGAAACAGGAGCGCCCCGCTGATGCTCAAGACCTGGCTAGCCTTCATGCCGCCATCCTTCCCACGGTTGCGAGCGCGTGATCTGCCGCCTAGAAGATTGCCGTCGTTCCCGCGTGATACGAGGCAGCGGGCCGCTTGTCGGCGTGCCAGGTATGCCGTCATGGCCCCACTCCGTTAGGCTCCATACCGGAACCTAAGGGCACGTAAGACAGGCAAGGAGCCGACGTGGCGTCCATTGAAGCGGTACATGCCAGGCAGATCCTGGACTCCAGGGGTAACCCGACCGTGGAGGTTGAAGTCGTACTCGACGACGGTTCCGTCGGCCGGGCGGGCGTGCCGAGCGGCGCGTCCACCGGCGCGTTCGAGGCCGTCGAACTCCGTGACGGCGGTGCGGAGTACAGCGGCAAGGCGGTCACCAAGGCCGTCGACGCCGTGACCGAGGAGATCCAGGACGAACTGCTCGGCCACGAGGCCGACGACCAGCGGCTCGTCGACCAGGCGCTGATCGATCTTGACCGGACTCCTGGCAAGTCGCGGCTCGGCGCGAACGCGATCATCGGCGTCTCGATGGCCGTGGCCCGCGCGGCGGCGGACTCCGCCGGCCTGCAGCTCTTCCGCTACCTGGGCGGACCGAACGCGCACGTGCTGCCGGTGCCGATGATGAACATACTCAACGGCGGCGCGCACGCGGATTCCAACGTGGACATCCAGGAGTTCATGATCGCTCCGATCGGCGCGCCGACCTACACCGAGGCGCTGCGCTGGGGCGCGGAGACCTACCACGCGCTCAAGTCCGTGCTCAAGCAGCGCGGCCTGTCCACCGGCGTGGGCGACGAGGGCGGCTTCGCGCCTGACCTGGAGAACAACCGGGCCGCGCTCGACCTGATCATCGAGGCGATCGGCAAGGCCGGCTACGTCCCCGGGCGGGACATCGCGCTCGCGATCGACGCCGCGGCGACCGAGTTCTACAAGGACGGCGCTTACCTCTTCGAGGGCAAGCCGCAGACCGCCGAGGACATGTCCGCCATCTACGCCGACTGGGTCGCGAACTACCCGGTCGTGTCGGTCGAGGACCCGCTGGCCGAGGAGGACTGGGCCGGCTGGCGGACGTTCACCGCCGAGGTCGGGGACCGGGTCCAGGTGGTCGGCGACGACATCTTCGTCACCAACCCCGAGCGGCTGCGCCGCGGCATCGCCGAGAAGTCGGCCAACGCGCTGCTCGTCAAGGTGAACCAGATCGGCACCGTGAGCGAGACCTTCGACGCGGTCGGCCTCGCCCACCGCGCCGGGTTCGCGTGCATGATCAGCCACCGCTCCGGCGAGACCGACGACACGTTCATCGCCGACCTCGCCGTCGCCACCAACGCGGGCCAGATCAAGACCGGCGCCCCGGCCCGCGGCGAGCGCGTCGCCAAGTACAACCAGCTGCTGCGCATAGAAGAGCACCTCGCCGATGCGGCCAGCTACGCGGGCGCGTCCGCGTTCCCGAGGTTCACCTCCGCCTAAGGAAATCCAGCCTGATCATGCCGACGCAGGCCCAGCCGCCACCGGCTCAGTCCCGGTCAGCCCAGCCGTCACCCGCGCAGGCCGCCGCCATGGTGGCGGTCGCGCGGTCCACCAAGCTGACCGGGCGGGCCGCCCTGCTCGCGGTGGTGATCTGCGCGATCGCACTGAGCCTGGCCTACCCGGTCCGCGAGTACATCGCGCAGCGGCAGCAGATCGATCAGCTGCTAGCTCAGCAGCAGACCCTGACCGCTCAGGTCAAGGCCCTGCAAACAGAGGACAGCAAGCTGTCGCAGACCTGGTATGTCGAGCAGGAGGCGCGCGACCAGCTGCACATGTGTTTCCCGCAGGAGCAGTGCTACGAGGTCGTCTCCGGGCAGTCGGCCAAACCGGCTGCCGCCACACCGCAGGCCGCGGCCGACCCCTGGTACGCCAAACTCTGGGACTCGGTGCAAAAGGCTGACGCTGGTACGCAGAAATGAACTCTTATTTTCATGAACCCGCCTGATGAGGCGGCCGTCGCCGCGCAGCTCGGCCGCACCCCGCGCGGTTTGAGGGCTGTCGCGCACCGCTGCCCGTGCGGGCTTCCCGATGTCGTGGAGACGGCGCCTCGGCTACCCGACGGTACCCCGTTCCCGACGCTGTACTACCTGACCTGCCCGCGAGCCGCCGCGGCGGTCAGCGGCCTGGAGGCGGCCGGGCTGATGCGCGAGATGACCGCCCGACTCGCCGCCGACGGCCCGCTGAGGGCCGAATACACAAGTGCGCACCGCGATTACCTCGCACGCAGGGACGCCGCGGCGACGGCGGAAGGACTTGAGCCGCTGCCACCGGGAACCCAGTCGGCGGGCGGCATGCCGGAGCGGGTGAAATGCCTGCATGCCCTCGCCGCGCACGAGCTCGCCGCGCCCGGCACCAACCCGCTCGGCCGTGAGGCCCTGGATGCGGCCGAACAGTGGTGGTCGCGCGGTCCCTGCGTAACTCTGCCCGAGGAGCCCACTTGACCATGCGGGTCGCCGCTGTGGACTGCGGCACGAATTCCATCCGGTTGCTGATCGCGGACATCCGCCAGGTGGATCCGGGAGGCCGCCAGCCCGAGGCGGCAGCATCACAACCAGGTCAGTCCGAACGGATCCCAGGTGACTCTGGTCCCGATCAACCGTCGCCCCTGACGGACCTGACCCGCCAGATGCGCATCGTCCGGCTCGGCGAAGGAGTGGACCGGACCGGGCGGCTGTCAGCGGCCGCCCTCGACCGGACCATGACCGCGCTCAGGGAGTACGCGGGACTGATCGCTGAGGCCAGGCCCGCGGCCGTGCGGATGGTGGCGACCAGCGCCACCAGGGACGCGGCCAACTCCGACGAGTTCACCGACCGGGTCGTTGACATCCTCGGCGTCGCGCCGGAGGTTATCACCGGTGACGAGGAGGCCTGGCTGTCCTTCACCGGTGCGACCAGAGAACTGGCCGGCACGCCGCTGGCCACCGAGTGCCCGCCTCCCTATCTGGTCACCGACATCGGCGGCGGCTCCACCGAGTTCGTGCTCGGCCGGAGCGACGAGACGCAGGCCGACCCCCAGCTACAGGGACGCTCGGTGAACATCGGCTGCGTCCGGTTGACCGAACGGCATTTGCACGGTGACCCGCCCACCCAGGCGCAGATCGCGAACACCGTCCTGGATATAGACGAAGCGCTCGATCAGGCTGCGGCCGTGCCCGTGGCGAAGGCCAGAAGTCTCGTCGGACTCGCCGGGTCGGTTACCACCGTCGCCGCGATAGCACTCGGTCTCGGCGGGTACGACTCAGCCCGCATCCACCATGCGCGGATCTCCGCTGCGCGGGTCCATGAGATTGCCGGCGAGCTGCTTGCGATGACGCGGGCGCAGCGGGCAGCCATCCCTTCGATGCATCCGGGCCGGGTCGACGTGATCGGCGCGGGCGCGCTGATCCTCGACCGGATCATGACCCGGTTCGGCTTTCCCGAGGTGCTCGTCAGCGAGCACGACATCCTCGACGGCATCGCCTGGTCGCTGGTTGCCTAACCAGTGGAGGGCTTGATGTCAGAAGGGCCCGTCGTCCCGGGGACGGGATGGCCGGGGGATCCGGCGACCGCGGCGACGCCGGTGGCGGGGAGCGCGGCCGAGGTTGCCGAGCTCGCGGCCGGCTCGACCGACCTGGCGGAACTCACCGCCCGGCAGTCGGTGTGCCGTGCCTGTCCCCGGCTTGTCAGCTGGCGGGAGGAAGTAGCGGCCACCCGCCGCAAGTCCTTCCGCGACGAGCGGTACTGGGGGCGCCCGGTCCCTGGCTGGGGAGACCCGGAGGCGTCCATTCTCATCGTCGGCCTCGCGCCCGCCGCGCACGGCGGGAACCGTACCGGGCGCGTATTCACCGGCGACCGAAGTGGCGACTTCCTGTTCGCCGCGCTGCACCGGTGCGGGCTCGCCGCACTGCCGACGAGCGTGTTCGCCGGAGACGGCCAGCGGCTGATCGGCGTGCGAATGGCCGCCGCCGTCCGTTGCGCGCCACCGGAGAACAAGCCGACTCCGGGTGAGCGCGACACCTGCGCCGACTGGCTTGCCGCTGAACTGCGCCTCATCGCGCCCACCGTGCGAGCGATCGTCTGCCTCGGCGGGTTTGCCTGGCAAGCGCTCTGGCCCGTGCTTCCTTCGGCCGGTTACCGTATCCCTCGGCCCCGTCCGGCCTTCAGGCACGGCGCTGAGGTCATGGTGCAGTCGGGCGACGGGGTGCGATCGGGCGGCGGAGGGAAGCTGGTGGTTCTCGGCTGCTTCCATCCAAGCCAGCAAAATACTTTCACCGGCCGCGTCACCGGCGACATGGTCGACACGGTTCTTACCAGGGCGCGGGTCATCGCCGCGGCTGGCACGAACTCGAGCTAGAGCGGCCCCGCAAAAACCTCTACAACGGCATCTGTGCAGTCCGGGTGGTCGGGGCAGGGTGTTCCGAGGACCTGCGCGCTGCAATACCGGTAGTGAATGAAGTGGCCCTATGCCAGCGAGTCCCAGGCTCATGTTCACCGTGCGATCGCTGTTGTTTCAAGGGCCTATGTGCCAGAAGAGAAGTGCAGTTACAGCAGTGATGATTTCGCCATTCAATCACCTGGCACTTGTCCTTATCAGGTGATACGCGGCCGTGACCTGGGCGGCTTTCGCCGGGCTGGCGGTGCTCTGCCGTAACGGGTGCTATACGGCAGAGCACCGTAAAAATATGCAGGTCATCGTAGGTGCAGCAGTCGGGCATGGTGCGGGATCGGTGCCGGGTTCATCGCCCTCAAGCGCGACGCGGTCCGCAAAGGTAACTGCCGTCGTGGTCCCTCGAATTTACCGGAGTGCAGGTGATAAGGCCCGCACATTCGCGGCGCTCCAAGTAGAAAAACGGCATATGCCTGATTGCTGAAAAAATAGGCTACTATAAGACCGCCCCCGTAGCCCAAGGGCAGAGGCTGGCCCCCTAAAAGGGCCCTGGTGTCGGTTCGAACCCGACCGGGGGCACTTAATTGACCCGGGAGGCTAAAGTCTTAGTGACTGTGCATCTGCGCTTGCAACTGCAGTTGCAAATGAACAATCGGGGCAGCTTTTGGAAGACCGTGAAAGACGGTTATCTTCCTGGACGACTCTCCGTACTCTTGCTAAGCGCCAAAGAGCCTGAGACGGCGGCGTATTTCGTACTCGCGAACGATGGCGGCGGCGTAGCGGTCGCAGATGCCATGTTCGTCGGCGAGCCAGTTGGCGCGCTCATCGCGGCGGAGGAAGGCAGGGCCGGATTCGAGGTGGCTGAACCACTCGGACAGCTCTCGACCGGTTACGAACGGGATGCGTGCGATGAGGCTCTTGTGAGTACGGGGGAGTGCGTCAGCGACATTGGCACCTCCGAGTAGGAAGCCGCTTTCAGATGAGACTGCCTCACTGGAGAGCCGCTGACAAGACCCAGTTCGCAACCTTCCCGCAATGTCCTGTTTGTCGGTTCGTGATGATCGTTATATCAAGGCTTGTGTAGACCGTCCCGGGGGTACGAGTGGTCGTACCCCCGGAGGAGAGCCGGTTTGCGCGTCCGGGCTGGTGGCGGATCTGAGACCAGCCTCTCGAAGATCATCGCCATGCCCTGGCCGCCCCCCACGCACATGGTCTCAAGGCCGATCGTCTTGTCATGGAATTGCAGGCTGTTCAGCAGCGTCGTGGCGATCCGGGCGCCGGTCATGCCGAACGGGTGGCCGACGGCGATCGCGCCGCCGTTCACGTTCAGCCGGGCGGGTCGATGCCCAGTTCCTGGTAGGAGGGGATGACCTGGGCCGCGAACGCCTCGTTGATCTCCACGAGGTCGACGTCGCTGATCGCCATTCCGGCCCGCCGCAGCGCTTGTCGCGAGGCTTCCACCGGTCCGAGGCCCATGATCTCCGGCGAGAGTGCGCCGACCCCGGACGAGACGATCCGGGCCAGCGGCGTCAGCCCGAGCGAGGCCGCCTTAACGTCGCTCATCACGACGATGGCGGCAGCGCCGTCGTTGAGCGGGCAGCAGTTTCCCGCCGTCACCGTCCCGTGCTCGCGGAACACCGGCTTAAGCGTGGCGACCTTCTCCAGGGTCGTCCCGGGCCGCGGGCCGTCGTCCGCCGCTACGACCGTGCCGTCGGGCAGCGTCACGGGCGTGATCTCCCGCTGCCAGAACCCGTTCGCCAGGGCCTTCTCCGCCAGGTTCTGCGACCGGACACCGAACTCGTCCTGCTCGGCCCGGGTAATGCCGCGCAGTGACGCGACGTTCTCGGCGGTCTGGCCCATCGCGATGTAGATGTCGGGCACCTCGCCGTCCGTGCGCGGGTCGTGCCAGGGCGTCTCGGCCCCCGCCGTCGCCGCGGTCCGTGACTCCGCGTCGGCGAACAGCGGGTTCCTCGTGTCGGGCAGGCCGTCGCTCGACCCCTTCACGAACCGGGAGACGCATTCGACGCCGGCCGAGATGAAGACGTCGCCCTCGCCCGCCTTGATCGCGTGGTAGGCCATCCTCGTGCTCTGCAGCGACGACGAGCAGTAGCGGTTGACCGTGGTGCCGGGCACGTCGTCGAGGCCAAGCAGCACCCCGACCACCCGGGCGATGTTGTACCCCTGCTCGCCGCCGGGCAGCCCGCAGCCGACGATCAGGTCCTCAACCTGGGAAGGCTCGAGTTGCGGTACCTTGGCCAGTACCGCCGTAACGATCTGGGCGAGCAGGTCATCGGGCCTGATGGAGGTCAGCGATCCCTTGACTGCCCGGCCGATGGGCGAGCGGGCGGTCGCGACGATGACGGCTTCTGGCATAGCTGGGCCTCCTGGCATATACGCGTTTCGCAGTCCACGTTAACAGGGACCTTTCTCCCCCTGGCCAGGGCTATACCGGGGAACTTCCGGGAAGACACCGCGACCTTGCGGGCAGCGCACCAGGGGCGCAACGGTAGCGTCTGAGTTGCGAGGAAGAGCGTCTGCGATGAAGAGGGTCGGCCGACCCTCAGGAGATACAGCCGAGAGCTTTGGACAATGAGGGCCTCGGGGGTTGGGGGACTGTCCCCCGGAAGCAGTGCGGGGGGTCGTCCCCCCGGGAGATGGAGACCGGGTGGAGGTGCACGACTCGCTGACCGAGGCGATGGGAAACACGCCCCTGCTTCGGCTGAAGTCGGTGACGAAGGGCATAGCGAGGACGAGGGACGTGCTCGCGAAGATCGAGTACCTCAATCCGGGTGGCTCGGTAAAGGACCGCATCGCTCTGCGGATGGTGGAGACGGCAGAGCGGCAGGGCAGCCTCCGCGCGGGCGGTGTCATCGTCGAGCCGACCTCGGGCAACACGGGGGTAGGGCTTGCGATCGTCGCCCAGGAGCGCGGCTACCGGTGCGTCTTCACCTGTCCGGACAAGGTAGCCGCGGACAAGATCGCCGTGCTGCGGGCCTACGGTGCCGAGGTCGTGGTGTGCCCGACGAGCGTGCCGCCCGAGCACCCTGATTCCTACTACAGCGTCGCCCGCCGCCTCGTCGGGGAGAGCGAGAACGGCTGGCAGCCCGACCAGTACGCGAACCCCGACAACCCCGCCGCGCATTATCACTGGACCGGACCGGAAATCTGGCGGCAGACGGACGGAAAGGTCACCCACTTTGTGGCGGGCATCGGGACCGGGGGCACCATCTCCGGTACCGGCCGCTACCTGAAGGAGGTCTCGGCGGGCCGGGTGAAGATCATCGGGGCCGACCCGGAGGGCTCTGTCTACTCCGGCGGGACCGGCCGCCCGTACCTGGTGGAAGGCGTCGGCGAGGACATATGGCCGGCCACCTTCGACCGGGACATCGCCGACGAGGTGATCGCGATCAGCGACGCCGACTCCTTCGCGCTGACCAGGCGCCTCGCCCGCGAGGAAGGCCTGCTCGTCGGCGGCTCGTCCGGCCTCGCGGTGGCCGCGGCGCTGCGTGTCTCGGCCACGGCGGAGCCCGGCGACGTCATCGTTGTCATCCTTCCCGACGGCGGCCGCGGCTACCTGTCGAAGATATTCAACGACGCCTGGATGGCCGACTACGGATTCCTTCAGGCCGGGGGTGCCACTGTCGCCGATCTCCTCGCCGCGAGGGCGCCTGACCTTCCGGCGCTGGTCCACGTTCACCCAGACGAAACCGTCGCGCAGGCAATCGCGCTGCTGCGCGAGTACGACGTCTCCCAGCTTCCAGTGGTCCAGGTTGAACCGCCGCTCATGGCCGCGGAAGTGGCCGGGTCCGTCGCCGAGCGTGACCTGCTCGACGCCCTGGTCAGCGGCCGGGCGAGCCCGCAAGACCCGGTAAGCAGCCACATGTCGCCGCCGCTGCCGGTCCTCGGTCAGGGTGAGCCGGTCAGCCGCGCGGCCTCGGTCCTTGAGAAGTCGGGCGCGGCGCTCGTGCATGTCGACGGCAAGCCAGCCGCGGTGCTCACCCGCGCCGACCTGCTGGCCTATTACGCGGGAGTGAACGTGTGATGAACGACTATCCACTGGGTTTCGAGACCCTGGCGATCCACGCGGGGCAGGACGCGGATCCGCTGACCGGCGCGGTGGTCACGCCGATTTACCAGACCTCGACCTACAAGCAGGACGGCATCGGCGGCACGCGCGGCGGCTATGAGTACTCGCGTACCGCCAACCCCACCCGCACCGCGCTGGAAACCTGCCTGGCCGCCCTGGAGAACGGCGCACGGGCATTCGCGTTCGCGTCGGGGATGGCCGCCGAGGACTGCCTGGTCCGTACGCTCTGCCGGCCAGGCGACCGCGTTCTCATTCCCGGCGACGCCTACGGCGGGACGTTCCGCCTGTTTGACAAGGTCATGAGGACATGGGGAGTGGAACACGCCCCCGTTCGGCAAACTGATCTCGATGCCGTCGCCGAGGCAGCGGCCAAGCTGCGGCCCAGCGTGATCTGGGCGGAAAGTCCCACCAATCCGCTGTTGTCAATTGTGGACATCCGCGCGCTCGCCGCGATCGCTCACGCCCACGGCGCGGTGCTCGTGGTAGACAACACGTTCGCCTCGCCGTACCTGCAGCGTCCGCTTGACCTGGGCGCGGACGTGGTTGTCCACTCCACCACCAAATACCTCGGCGGGCACTCCGACGTAGTGGGAGGCGCGATCGTACTGAAAGACCCCGAGCGGTCTGACGAACTTGCCTTTAACCAGAACGCCACCGGGGCGGTGGCCGGGCCGTTCGACGCGTGGCTCACCCTGCGTGGCGTCAAGACGCTGGCGGCGCGGATGGACCGGCACTGCGCGAACGCCGCCCGCGTGGCCCAGGCCCTCGCCGACCACCCGGCCGTCGCTTCGGTGCTGTATCCGGGACTGCCGGACCATCCAGGGCACGAACTCGCCAAGTCGCAGATGCGCGACTTCGGCGGCATGGTCTCCTTCCGGCTGGCAGCCGGCGAGGAAAAGGCCGTCGAGGTCTGCGCCCGCGCCTCGCTCTTCACGCTCGGCGAGTCGCTCGGCGGTGTCGAGTCGCTGATCGAGCACCCGGCCCGGATGACACACGCCTCGGTCGCCGGGTCCCCGCTTGAGGTGCCAGCGGACCTGGTCCGGCTGTCGGTTGGCATCGAAGACCCGGCTGACCTCGTCGCCGACCTGATGAAGGCGCTCGATTAGAACCCCTTCTCCTGTGTATTTACAGATCACCAGTCCGATGCTGTGAAGTGCCGGTGCCGACTAGTTGTTCCGGCACATCCGAGCAGGTGCGGGCCTGTCGCCGCCTCCGTCATAACGGACGCTCGAAAGTCAGCCGCGTGACCGGCGAAGGCTTCCGGGTGCCGTGATGCGAGCTGGTCGTAGCGTGCCGCTGCGCGGGCTGAGTAGTGCGCGGCTTCCTCACGTTGACCCGCGGCCTGGAAAGCGCGGGCCAACTGAGCTGCGTATCCGGGTCGTCGCTTGAGTAAGCGACCGGACGGAGGCGGTCGATGGCGGCCTGGTAGCCGCCGCCGGCGGTATCGATCTCGGCGAGGTGGCCGAGGGCGGGTGCGTAGGCCGGTACGCGTCGGAGGCTGGCCTCCAGCCAGATGCGGGCAGTTGGCAAGTCGCCTTCGCGGTACCACATCAGAGCGCGCCGGAAGTCGAGCGAGGCAAGCGGGAACGGTGAGGTGCCTCGGTAGCGGTGGCGTGCCCGGGTGAACAGGCGCTCGGCCTCGGTTACCGCTCCGAGTTCGGCGTGCACTACGGCTAGGGTCCCCAGCGAGCCGAAATCGGGCTGGCGCTGCGCGAGGCTTAGGCTGAGCTCAATTGCCTGCTCATGGCATCCGGTGGCCTGGAGGACGGTGGCCTGTTCCGCCTCCAGCATGACGCGATCGGCACCGCGGCGTCCGGCGGCGTCGAGGTCGGCGAGCGCGTCGGCGAAGCGATGAAAAGTCGCTGCCGTCTTGGCCCTGGCCAAGTATGCCGTCCCGCCGGGCGCATCGTGCACGAACCGTTCGGCTAGGTCCGCCGCGCGTTCGTAGTCGGCGATGCGGGCAAGGACGTGCCCGCGCAGGATGAGCAGGTCGATTAGCCTCGCAGAGTCCTCGGGCCGCCCCGCCACGCTGTCGATCTGCGCGGACAGATTCACCAGGGCGATGGTCCCGCTGGTGGTGACGGGCTCCCGGACTTCGGTTGCGGTTCCGATCATGATGAAGCGTAGGCCTGCGCCGCGGGCGGCAGGTCGAACGGCGGCGTCACGTGCGGGGGAGCGGGGTTAGGGGAGGCCAGGTACGGGAAGATGCGAGTGGCCGGTTTGGTTGCCTGGTCGACGCCGTCGCTGATTCGCGGTCCGTCGACGCCGCCGACCAGGAGAGTGAACAGCTTGTCGACGATGTCGTCGTTGAGCGGCCGTCCGCCGCCGGTCGCGTGAGGTCGGCGGGCGAGCACGGCCCGGTCGATCTCAAGGTAGGTGTTCTCGGCGAACGGCTTGGTGATATCGAGAACCATGTAGTCGGCGAGCAGGAACTCGGTGAGCGGATGGTTGCCCTGACCGTCGAGCGGCCAGTCGGTCTTCCCGTCCATGTGGTCGTAGAAGGCCAGGTTCGCGTTGAGCCGAGAGCGGTACGCGTCCAGGTAATACGGGCCGAGATCGAACGCATCTTCGGAATTGAACAGGTCCCGGAGCTCAATGCCCCGGTTGACCGGGTCGTACTGCTTGTCGGACATCACGAAGTTCTTGAGTTCGGCCCGGGCGGTGCGCTCCAGCCGGACCGGGTGTCCGCCGGAGGTGACGGTCTCGCCGACAATTGCCAGCAGCGGGCCGCCTAGGGCCGAGGCCGTGCCAGCATCCATGTCGAGGACGATGGCCAGGATGTTCGTCCCCTCGTTGGTGTTGATGTCGGTGGGCCTTGAACGACAGCCCGCCGGTTCCGCGGGTTTCCCGTACGCCGGTCAACGCGATGAAGAACGGGTCGAGCCGCGGCCCGGCGAAGACGCGCAGGCCGCCCGACTCGGCCGGGCTCTCCCCGCCGACCAGGAACGGGACCTCCGCGCCGCTCGGAGTCGTGCAGTTACCGTTCCGCGGACCGTCGCCGGCGGAAGGTGCAAGTCGAGAGCGGTGCTCGTTTTCGCTGACCGCATAGGCAAGTGCCGGTGATGGTGACTGGCCGAATGCGGAAGCGATAGGTGATCGCGTCGGAAAACAGCGACGCCGGGGTTGCGCTCGGGAACACGGTCAGCACGAGCACGACATGCCCCGGCCGGTCCGGGCTGGGGAAGGCATACAGGTCGGCGATGTCGGCGGCCGGGTCATTGAACACCCGCGGGCTCGAGTAGTGGTCTCCCATGCGGCAATCCCTAGCCCGCCAGGAAGGGCAGGAACTCGGAGAGGAACTGGTCCGGGGTCTCCAGGTGCGGGATATGCCCGCACTCCGGGATCACCACTCGCTTCGCGTTCGGGATATCACCGGCGGCGGCCGCGGACAGCGCCACGAAATCACCTAGCCGTGCGGCCTCCTCCGGCTTGGCGTACTGGCCCAGTGGCACGACGTGGTCCTCGGCACCGACAATCAGCAAGACCGGGGGCGCGATGAGGTGGATTCGTACCGGACCGGCTGCTGGTAGATCATCTGGAAGGTGAGCGCCGCGGCCCGCGCCCACTTCGGGTAGTCCGGGCTGAGCGTGACGCGGACCAGCACGTCGGCCAACGGCTGCCACACCTGCGGGTCGGGATGCACGAAGTATCCCTTAACGTAGCCGTTGATGACCGCTGGATCGGTCCAGTGCACCTCATGCTGGTAGAGCGTCTCCTCCGATTGCGGCGGGATCCCGGTTCGGTAGTCCGCCAGGCCCAGCGGGTCCTCAAGGACCAGACGCGTGACCCGGTCCGGATACATCAGCGTGAACCGGGTCGCGGTCATCCCACCGGTCGAATGCCCCAGCACGGACACCTCGCCCACGCGGAGGTGGTCCAGCAACGCGGCGGTGTTGGCAGCCAGCAGCTGGAAGCTGTAGTGGATATCCGGTTTGGGGGACTTGCCCCAGCCGAGTTGGTCCGGAGCGACCACCCGGTACCCGGCCCCCGTCAGCGCCTCGATCACATTATGGAAGTAGTAGCAGCCGAATGCCTTGCCGTGAAACAGCAGGACCGTCTTCCCGTTCGGCTCCCCGGTCGGCGGGATGTCCATGAACGCCATCGTCAGCGGTTGGAGGTCACTGGTGACAGGGAAGAACTGGACCGGATAAGGGTACTGGTACTCTCAAGGCAAATACCCAGCGCCTGCAGGGATTCAGCCATTTCTTTTTACCCACGAAGTATCTTTTGGCACTAACAAATTCCAGCAGCAGCCGTCGGCATCGGCCAACACCTGTTTTCTATGTGGCCATTGATGCCGTTTATGCCACTCAGGGCGAACGGTGAGCGGCGGCCATGCGCGCCAGTTCGACGCGCGAGTTGACCTGGAGCTTCTGGAAGACATGGCGCATGTGTGTACTTACGGTGTGCGGCGAGAGGAAGAGATGAGCCGCCGCCTCGCGGTTGGTCATGCCGCTGGTTATCGCCTCAACCACGGCCAACTCGGATGTGGTCAGTGCCTCCCAGCCTCGCTTGGGGCGCTCAACCTGCGCCAGCCGCCGACGGACGCCCACGTCGCGGAGCCTGCGCCGGAGCCGGGTAGCGTCCCAGGTTGCCCCCATGACGGCGGTCAGCTCAAGCGCGCGATCGAACGAGTCGATCGCCTCTGCCTTCTTGTCCTGCGCGAGCGCGATGACGCCCTGGTCCTCAAGCGCGGACGCGAGTGTCGGCCGGCGCGGCGAACGCTCAAAGTCCGCTACCGCGATACGCAGCAGCTCAAGATCGCCGTCGAGGAGCCCCCGGGCATGGTTGGCCGCGCCGATGACGGTGTCGATCACTGGATTCAGCGACGCGCGCTCCGACGCCAGCTCGACGGCTTGCCGGCCGAGCGCCTTATCGTCAACGGCAAGCGCAAGCCGGACAAGCGCGACCTGATCCAGCACGTCGACTGGAAAACACGGCAGAACCGGCTCGCGGCCGGGGAGTGTCGCGGCGACATCGCGGAGCACTTGGACGCTCCGTTCGCCTGCGCCTTCGGCCTGGGCCTGCCGGGCGAGGACCCAAGCGGCGTGGCGGCGGTGCTCTGGCGTACCGCGTTCGAGCATCGCGGCGGCCAGCTTCGCGCAGCCGCGCAGGAGCGGCCGGTCGCCGACGAGGATCGCTGCGCCCGACAGCGCGCTGATCCCCGAGGCGTAGCCAGCGCCAAAGGTCGAGATGGGCTCCTCGGGATGGAGTATCCCCTCAAGCGCGGCGATCGCGTCCGAGTATTCGCCGAGCTGGTAATGCTGCCGGCCGCGCCACTGTTCCCACAGGTGGATCACCCAGGACTGCGAGGCACGGCGGGCCGCCTCCAATCCGTCAACCGCCAACCGGACCGCCTCGTCGAACCGGTCGGCGGTCGCCAGAACCTCCGCGCCGACGCCGGGCTGGGCTGGCTGGCGACATCCCGGGAAGCCCTGCCGGATACGCTGGAGGTCATGACCCTGGCGGACTTCGAGCCCGAGGTTTGGATTCCGGCTGCGGCTGGCGCTCGCGACGCTATCGACCTGGATGAGCTGGCGGACATGGACGTGATCCACGGGCCGCGCCGCACCAGTCCGGGCACCTACGATGTCTGGCAGGCGGCGTTGCGGACCAAGCGGCGGCGTTTCGGGTTCACCGACCCGCCGTTCCGTTACTCGCTGCCGATGACGCTGGCCTTCGCGGCGGCGGCGGCCCGCCCAACCGCAGTGCTGACCGGCCCGCTGCGCCTCGCCAGCGACCAAGCTGCCGTATCCGACCGTTGGCAACGAACGGCCAGCCGCCATGACATGGTCCGGGTCGGCCTGAGCCGACGCCCGCTGACCGCGACGGCCATCGTGGCCTGGAGTGGTGACCTGCCGCGTCCCCTGCAGCAGGTCCTCTGTGACGCAGCCGAAACCTAACGATCACCTCGCCTTGTTTGTCGTTCTAGTGCCACACCATGAATACCAGGATCACCAGCCAGATCAGCGCGGTCAGTCCGCCGAGTGAGGCGATGCGGCCGCGCTCGACGGCAGCGACGGAGCCGTCGGCGGCCGCCGCCGGCCGGGTGCGGGTTGCGGTGGGCTGGGCGCCGTTCACCGCACCGGTCTCCGGCGCTGACTCGCCCGGGCCATCCGGACGGATGCTGTCTTCCATCGAGTCCGCCACGGCAGCTCCCTTGGCCGAGTCCAGCGCCGTGAGGGCCCTGCGCTGATCGCGAAGAATGATCAGCAGCAGCACGAAGGCAACGACGAACAGGGTCAGCGACGCGGAGACCCACCACTGGCTGAACTTGTGGGTCATGCCGGTAAGGATGAGGCCAAAGACGAGCGTGAGCAGGCTGGCAAAAGAGTAGATCCGCGTGGTGCGATGAAGGAACCCGACCAGGACGGGGTTCCGCTTGCGGATGTAACGAGGGGTAGACATTATCGCTGCGGTCCCTGGCCCGATCGTGAACATCGCGGCAGTGATATGCAGCCACAAGACTGCGTGGTCGCCAAATGACATGGGCCGATCCTAGCGGGCTCTAGACGACACGGGCCGCTCGGTGAGCGCGTAGTCAGCTACCCACGCGATGCCGATAGCATTCCGGTGTTATGCACAAGGACGAGACCAGCGACACACCCTGCCGCTGCGGCCACGGGCAGCTTGCGCATGAGCACTACCGCGGCGGGACGGAGTGCGCACAGTGCGCGGACTGCCCTCGGTTCCGTCCGGCGGCTGGCCTGGCCGCGCGCCTTGTCGCGATCCTGCTGCGCCGCCAGCGCACGTACTCCTGAGGTGCTTGCCGGCCAGCTGTTTACCGCTAGCGGCGAGCCCCGCGCGTGCGAAGAAAATCGCTTACCACGTATTCTCCGAGTCGTTCGGGCGTGGCCCGCAGCACCCGGCCGCCGTTGCGCTTGGCGACGTTATCGACGAAGGCCGCCAGCCGGTCATCGTCGGCCAGCATGAAGATGTTCAGCGCGGCGTGCCGCCTGGTCATCTTGTCCACCTCGGCCAGCGTCAGTTCGATGGTCTCCGGTGCGGGCGGCCAGTCGAACCAGGGCCTGCCGTCCCGCATCAGGTGCGCGGTCGGCTCGCCGTCGGTGATGATCAGCACCACCGGCTCGTGCTCAGGGTGCTTGTCGAGGTGACGGCCCGCGATCATCAGCGCGTGGTGCAGGTTGGTGCCCTGGACCATGTCCCAGCCGAGGCCGGCCAGTTCAGTCTCGCGCAGTTCCCTGGCGTAGTTGGAGAACCCGATGACCTGGATGGCGTCCTGCGGATACTTGGTCCGGAGGAGCGCGTGCAGCGCCAGCGCTGTCTGCTTCGCAACCGCCCAGGTGCCGCGCAGTGCCATCGAATAGGAAAGGTCAACCAGCAGGCAGACCGCCGCCGCGGATCGCCGCTCGGTCTCCGCCACCCGGAAGTCCCGTGCGGTCAACCGCACCCGGCCCGTCCGGCCGCCTTCGGCCGCGGAGCGGAGCAGTGCGCTGCGGACCGTGCCAGGCACATCGACCGGCTGCTCGTCGCCGAACTCCCATTCCCTGGTGGAGCCGGTCAGGTCGCCGGCCTGGCCAGCGTCTTGCCGGTCGTGGTCGCCGCTGCGCATGCCGTCCTCAAGGCCGGCGAATACCTGGCGCAGCGCGGTGTCGCCCAGCCGGCGGACAGCCTTCGGCGTGAGTTCGAGCTTGCCGCCGTCGCTCGTCAGGTATCCCTGCCGCTGCAGTTCGCGCTCCAGCCTGCGCAGCGCCTGCAGGTCGTCCACCGCCTGCCTGCCGAGGGCGCGGCGGACCGCCTCCTCATCGACGTCCTCAAGGCTGGCACCCGCATACTCCTGGCCGAGCGCGGACTCCAGCTCGGCCAGGTCCGCGAGATCGGCGACCGCGCTTGTCGCGTCGCCGAGGCCGAGTGGCTCACCGCCGCTCATCCGGACTCCGCGCTGCGGCTGGCCGAGCTCGGGTCTGCGGGCGCGCAGCGCGTCGCCGAGCGCGGACAGTTCCGCCGCCAGGCCGGCGTCTTCCATCGCCTGGGCCATCAGGTTCGCCAGTTCCTCCCGCTGCTCGTCGGAAAGAGACTCCAGCAGCCGCTCGGCCGCCATCATCCGCCGGACGAGGGAGTCGACAAGCTCCTCCAGGTTGGCCGGGCTGTCGGGGAACATGTCACCGTACTGGGCCATGAAGTCATCGAAGTCCTGCTGCGTATGCTCGCCGCGAGTGTCGGCATCGAGCATCTGCCGCAAGTCCGCGAGCATGTCCTTGACCCGTTGCATGGCCGCGGGGTCCGGGTTTTCCAGTGCCTGCTTCATGCCCTTGAACTGGCTGTCGAGCACCTCCCGGCGCAGCAGGTCGCGCAGCTCCTCGAACTTCTGCCTGGCCTCGGGCGACCGCCACTCGTAGTCGGAGAGCTGGCGGATCGCCCGCGAGGTGTCATTCGGCAGCGCGTCGAGCTCCGCCTCGCGGAGCCGCGCGTCGTCACTCGGGTCGGGGAACAGCGCGCCGCGCTCGGTCTCCAGGGCCTCGTCGAGCAGCTCGCGGGCATGATCGAGCATCCCGTCGAGCCGCCCTGCGTCGCGCAGCTCGCGCTGCCGCTCGCGGACCCGGCGCATCAGGTCGTCGAGGCCGCGCCGGTCCTGCCAGCCGCGCCGAAGCAGGTCACGGAGCGCTTCCCGCGGGTTATCGCCGCCCAGGATGCGCTCACCCATCTCGTCGAGCGCCTCCCGGACGTCATACGGCGCCGCCAGCGGATCCGGCCCGTCGTCGTAGGCCCCATACCGATAATTGGCCATTTCCCCTACTCCGTCCGCGTACCTTCGTCGCCATCCCGGAACTATTTATGTCCGATATGTAGCCGTTCCATCGCTAGTGTCCTTGGAAAGGCGCCGGATCAGGTACAGGCCCTCAAGGACGAACTCGATCGCCGCCGCGGCCTCGCCGAAGGACTCCCTGCCCTCCATGCCGAGCCGGGCCATGATCTTGGCCAGGCCGGGCACCTCGCCGGTCCGGCGGAGCAGCTCCGTCGCGGAGACCAGCTCGCCTGACTCGATCGAGCCGCCCTCCTCGAACTTGGCGAGCAGGCCGGACAGGTCGGCGCCGCCCAGCCGCGAGCGGAACGTGTCCGCGATCGCGCGCCGAAGCAGGTGGTTGAGTATCTCTTCCTCGCGGCCCTCCTCGCTGACCTCGAACTCCACCTTTCCGCGCAGCGTCGGGACGATGCCTGGGAGATCGCCGATCCGGGCGACCGGCACCTCGTCGCGCGCCTCGGCGACCAGTGCGGTGCGGCGTACCGCGGCGGCGGCGGCCGATTCGGCCGCCGCGATCGCGAACCGGGCGGACACCCCGGAGCGGCCGTCAACCGCCGGGGACTCGCGGACCAGGCGAGTGAACCGCGCGATGACCTCGATGAGGTGCACGGGCAGGTCCGCGCCCTGGTCCCGGCCATCCCAGACGACCGCGGCCTCCTGGTTGATCAGGTCGAGCTCGTCGGACAGGGACAACGGGTAGTGGGTGCGGATCTCCGCGCCGAACCGGTCCTTGAGCGGAGTGATGATCCGGCCCCGGTTGGTGTAGTCCTCGGGGTTGGCGCTGGCCACGAGAACGATGTCGAGCGGCAGCCGCAGGGAGTAGCCACGGACGCCGATGTCGCGCTCTTCCAAGACGTTGAGCAGCGCGACCTGGATGCGTTCGGCCAGGTCGGGCAGCTCGTTCAGGCAGAAGACGCCGCGGTTGGTCCGCGGCACCAGGCCGAAGTGGATGGTTTCCGGATCGCCGAGCGTGCGGCCTTCCGCCACCTTGACGGGGTCGATGTCGCCGATCAGGTCGCCGACGCTGGTGTCCGGCGTCGCGAGCTTCTCGCCGTAGCGCTCGCTCTTGTGCCGCCACGAGACGGGCAGCTCGTCGCCGAGCTCTGCGGAGAGACGACGGCAGCGGGCGCAGACCGGCGCATAGGGGTGGTCGTTGATCTCGCAGCCGGCGACGACTGGTGTCCACTCATCCAGGAGCTCGCCGAGGGTGCGGATCAG
This sequence comes from uncultured Actinomycetota bacterium, assembly GCA_963785645.1. Lineage (GTDB taxonomy): Bacteria > Actinomycetota > Actinomycetes > Streptosporangiales > Streptosporangiaceae > Trebonia. Next base: position 141,662 of record CAWAWG010000004.1, on the reverse strand, counting down.
TCGCGTCTTCCCCTGGCCGCGTTCCCCGAGCAGGATGATGTCATGTCCCGCGAGCAGAGACCGCTCGACGTGGGGGAGCACAGTCTGGTCGAAGCCGACGATGCCAGGGAACCGCTCCTGCCCCGCCCGCATCCGGGCGAGCAGGTTCTCTCTGATCTCTTGCTTGACGGTGCGATAGAGGTGGCCGCTCGCTTTCAGGTCGCCCAGGGTGGCGGCCCTGCCGTTCGGAGCGCTTGCGTTGAGTTCCTCACTGCTGTGCTGCACCCTTCCCAAACTATGTCATTCCCTGGGGAAGGTACTCCGTAGTGCTTCCTAGGGGACGACCCCCTGCCCCCCGGCATGGCGGGGGCTTCGCCCCCAATATCCCCAATGCCAGTCAGTTGGCGCACCAAGACCGGCCGCCGCTTCGTCCGCCGTCGCTGTGGCTGGGGTAGGATCACCCGCTACGCTTCGTCCCCGATAATCTGCCGCAGGAGCAGGAGCAGGCTATGCGGATCCGGGACGCTCACATCAGCCAGCCCCGTGAGCGGGCCCATTCCAGAGGGACTTATCGCGACGGTCAGCTTAGGGCGGCCGGAGCGGCCTGACCAGGCATTCACTTCTCGAACAGCGGGCAGGTCGCCGACATCGTCGCCGGCGTAGAAGACTGCCGCCGTCTCGTCGCGGACAAGCTCGCGGATCGCCGTGCCCTTGTCGGTACCCGGAATGCAGATTTCGAGGACTTCTTTGCCGGGGCGCGCCTCCAGGCCCGCGGCCGCTGCCGCCTCGGCCACTGGCGCGCGCAGTATCTCGACAAGACGATCCGGCTCGGCGGTGAGCCGGGTGTGTACGACGAGCGACAGTTCCTTATCTTCGATCCATATTGCGGCATCGTCAGCAATGCTGGCCAAGATTTTTGGCAGGCTCAGTCGAAGCTCCGCAATGCCAGCGGGAGGCGCCGGCGCGCGGAGCCTGCCGTTCTCCCATCGCTCGACGCCGTGCAGGCCGTATATGACGATGCCGGGCACGGCATCGAAGCCGCTCACCCGGAGCAGTGAAGCTACGCTGCGGCCGGTCACGACGGCCAGGGCCGCTCCAGTCGCGCGCACGTCGCGCAGGACCTGGTGGACGCCAGCCAGCGGACGCGCGTCGTCTGGGTGTGGTGATATCGGTGCGAGCGTGCCGTCGAAATCGATTGCCACCAGTGCGGACGAAAGGGCCGCGCGAAGCGGAGACAGGTCGGTCAGCACCCGGCACCGTCGCCACCTGGTGCCAGCTGGAGCGAGGTCATCACTCGCCGACAGTAACAAGGACCTTCACGTGATTTCCTGACGAGGCAAAAACGCGAGCGGACCGCGGTCTCTGTGCCGATGCGACGCGTTGGGGCCGGGGGCGGGGATATCGGCCTGCTCGACCGCGATCCGGCCCGGGTAGACGACGACGCGTCGCATGCTGGTCAGGGCAACTTCCTCTCCCGGTTGGACAACGCCTGGCCAGCCTGAGCCAGTGCCGCGTATTGATCAAGGTCCGCGAAGGTTCTTCGCACGCCTCTTTCCAGCAGGGAGGCGAGAATCGAGCCGTACACCCTGGTGAACCGGGGCTCGTCGGCGAGTTCGCCGAAGACCGCGCGATTGTCGTCGAGGAACGCGGTCGGGTGCCGGAGCTGTCGGCGTGCCGCGGCTTGAAGTTGCGACGCCAGAGCGTCATCAAGCTCGTGCGGCTCGCCATGCTCGTCGGTGCCCTCGGCGTAGCGGGCCCAGGTGGCCACGACGGCCGCGGATCGGGTGACCGGCTGGCCCGCGGCGAGCTGCTGTCTGATGACAGGCAGGAGGAACTTGGGAATGCAGTCGGATCCGTTGGAGCACAGCCGGGCCACGGTATCGCGCACCTCGGAATTGGAGAATCGCTCGATGAGCTGGTTCGCGTACCGGAGCAGGTCCACGCCGGGAACGGGCCGGAGGGTCGGAATGGCTTCTTGGGTCATGTAGTCAAGCAGGAACCGAGCGAACAGCGGGTCGGTCGTGACCTCGTGCACGAAGCGGTATCCCACCAGGCGGCCCGGGTAGCAAAGGGCCTGATGGCTGGCGTTGAGCAGCCGCAGCTTCATCAGCTCGTAGGGCTCCACGTCGGGGACTAGCTGTACGCCGACGTCTTCGAGCGGCGGCCGGCCGTCGGCGAAGTCATCTTCGAGCACCCATTGACTGAACGGCTCGCAGAGCACCGGCCACTGGTCATCGATATCGAACCGGCGGGAGAGCTCGGCCCGGTCCTCTTCGGTCGTCTTGGGGGTGATGCGGTCGACCATGCAATTGGGAAAACGAACATGACGGGTCATCCAGTCGGCCAGTTCGGGATCGCGCAGGCGCGCGAACGCCGTAAGCACATGCTGGCTCACGTGCCCGTTGCCCTGGATGTTGTCGCAGGACAGGATGGTAAAGGCAGGAATGCCGCGCGCACGGCGACGCGCTAGCGCCTCGGTCACCAGCCCGAAGATCGTGCGCGGTGCCGCTTCCTGACGCAAGTCGGCCGTGACCGACTCATCGGACGCGTTGAATTCACCGGTGACGGCGTCGAGGTTGTAGCCGCCTTCGGTGACGGTGAGCGACACGATGCGGGTCGAGGGCGCGGCCATCTTCTCGATGACGGCTTCTGGGTCGTCGGGCGCGAACAGGTACTCGACGATCGATCCGATCACACGGGCGTCCCAGGTACCGTCGTCGTGCCGGAGGACCAGGGTGTACAGGCCATCCTGGGCCGCCAGCGCATCGCGCATAGAGACGTTGGACGGCTGCAGCCCGATGCCGCAGATGCCCCAGTTCATCGCCGCGCCCCTGTTCATCAGCGTGTCGATGTACGCCGCCTGGTGCGAGCGGTGAAAATTGCCGACGCCGATATGGACGATTCCGGTGGTCACGTCGCGGCGGTGGTATCGAGGAAGGGATACGTTGGCGTTCAGCCTGGTGAGGTTTTCCTCGGTCAAGCTGGTCAAGCTGTCCCTCCCTCGAAGTCTGCGGGCTCGCCGACCCCTCCGGCGGATATCTGGGCGGCGGAGAGGGCGGCGACGATGCGCCGGAACCTTGCATGGCGTTCGGCGTGGAACGCGGCCGCCGCCGGGTCCGGTTCGGCCACGAGGTGGGTCGGCGGTATCAGCGGCCCCTGGATATCGGCAAAGCTCAGCAGGCCCGCGGCGTGGGCTCCCAGCAGCGCCGCGCCCCGGCCGGACGCCGCGGGCACGTCCACGGCGTACAGCGGCAGCCCGAGCACGTCCGCGAGCAGTTGCCGCCAGGCAGCGGCCAAGGTGCCTCCGCCCGCGAGCCGCAGATGCGGCGGGTGGTGACCTGCCAGCAGCGCATCGAGCGCGTCGCGGATGGCGAACGCGGTCCCTTCGAGCGCGCACCGCAGGAGCGACGTCCGGTCGTCGGCGAGCGACAATGCGGTCCAGGCGCCGCGCAGTGCCGGATCGGAATACGGCGTCCGTTCCCCGGACAGATGCGGGACGAAGATCGGGTCGTCCGCCTGTCCCGGTTGATCGGCACTCGCGTACAGCTCATCCCAGCTGGCGTTCGTAATCTCTCGCACCCAGTTGAGGCTGAGCCCCGCGCTAAGGGTGGCGCCCATGTGGTACCAGCCGTCGGGGGTCGCCGACCGGTAGAGGTTGATCCCGGCGTCAGCCCGGCTGACCGGTGCGAACACAGGGCGAACGACCTGCGCGCCGGTGCCGACGGTCAGCTGGACGTCGCTGCTGGTGACCACGCCACTGCCGAGGGCGGCAGCGGCGGTGTCGGCGGCCCCGGCCGCGACGGGTATGCCCGCGGCCAGCCCGAGTTCGGCCCCGGCGCCCGGAGTGAGGTGCCCGGCGGGGGTTCCCGACGAGGGCAGCAACGGCGCAAGCAAGCCGGCCTCAAGCCCAAGCGCCGTGACCGCCTCAAGGTCCCAGCGGTCGCCCGGCACGTCGTACAGCAGGGTCGCTGAGGCATCGCTCGGCTCGGCATGGAACTCGCCGGTGAGGCGGGCCCGTAGCCAGTCTTTAGGCTGCAGCGCCCACCGAGCATCCCGGTAGGTGCGCGGTTCGTGCTCGGCGATCCACGCAAGCAGCGGCCCTGTCATGCCAGGTGCCAGCGGATTGGCCAGCCTGGCCAGCGCGGATGAGCCGAGGCGCCGGTAAGCACGCAGGGTGCCGGCGCCGCGGCTATCGGGCCAGAGCAGGGCAGGACGTAGCGCTCCGCCCTCGCGTGATGTCAGCACCAGACCGTGCATCTGCCCCGACAACCCGATCGCCGAAGGCTGAGTGCCGGCCGCTTGGACGGCCTCGCGGGCGCAGGCGGTCACCGCGTTCCACCAGTGGGCCGGCTCGCTCTCGGCGTAGCCGGCCATCGCCGAAGTCACGGCGTAGCCGGCGGACGCCTGGGACAGAACCTCGCCCCCGGTATCCACCACCACCGCCTTGGCCGAGCTGGTCCCCAGGTCAAGGCCCAGGGTGCAATCGGCGTTCACTCTTGCCAGCACTCGATGATTATCTTGTGCACCGTACGGTCGCTGCGCAGCGCGTCAAGGGCGCCAGCGTAGTCATCCAGCTTGAAGCGGTGCGTAATGAGGCCATCGGTACGCGCACGCCCGGTCCGCAGTGCCGCGATCGCGGCGGGGAACGAATCGATCTCCGCGAAGGATCCCTTGATCGTGATCTCGCGGCGGAACACGTCGTAGGGGCTTACCCGCACGAGATCTTCCGGCTCGGTCACGCCGTAAAACATCACGGTCCCGCCGCTCCGGGTCAGCGGCACGCACTGCTCCGACACGGCGGCCGAACCGGTGGCGTCGACCACGACGTCGAACCCGCCGCTTGCCGCCTTCAACCTGGCGGCATCTCCGGCAAGATCCGCGCGGTCCATCAGGAACGTCGCGTCGATCCCGAGGTCCTCGGCCCGCCTGAGCTTGAAAGCCGTCGACGCCGCCACCGTCACGCTCGCGGCACCCCCGCGCGCGATGAGCTGGGCAAGCAGCAGGCCGGTCGGCCCGGCACCGAAGACCAGGGCCGAACTCCCCGGCGGCGGACTCAGCGTCTGCAGGCCGTGCATAGCGCACGCCGTAGGCTCGGTGAAAACGGATGTGTCGGGATCAATGCCGTCTACGGAATAGACCAGGCTGGCGGGAACCACGACGTACTCGGCGAACGACCCTGGCCAGTTCGTGCCGAGTCCCTTGAGGTTGGCGCACATCAAGGTGCGTCCGACCCGGCAGTACTCGCAGTGCCCGCAGTTCATGTTGGGATTAACCGCGACATATTCGCCGACGTGGAACCCCTCGGTGCCGTCGCCGAGGCCATCCACCGGCCCGACCAGTTCATGGCCGGGGGTCAGCGGGAACTCGGCGAAGAACTTGCCGTTGTGGATGTGGAGGTCCGTTCCGCAGATCCCTGTTTGCTGTACCCGGACGCGCACCTCGCCAGGTCCGGGAACTGGTGTCTGGACCTCCGTGATCGTGAAACTGCGCGGGGAGTCGTAGACAACGGCTTTCATGCTGCTCCTAGGCGGCTGAACTAGCTGGTCATGAGGGCTTTGCGGACGGTCTGCGCCGGCCGCGGCGTGCGCGGTAACTCCCGGGCTGGCGTTGCCTGTCTGCTGGTGACCAGGTGAGCTAGCAGGCCGCCCATCATCGGCCTGCCGCCGCCGCGTAGGACGGCTGCGCGCCGCTGCTGGTCGATGTAGACCGCGGCGATGAGTATGGCCCCCACAACCACCTGCTGCCAGAACGGCTGGATACCGATGATCACGAACCCGTCCTGGAGGGTGGCGGGGATGAACAAGCCGACGATGGTGCCGAAGATGGACCCGTAACCGCCGAACAGGCTTGTGCCGCCGATGACGACGCCCGCGATCACGCTGAGGTTGGTGGTGCTCTGGCCGCCGATGGTGGTCGACTGGAAGAAGGCGAGATTGAGCCATCCGGCGAATCCGGCGAGCAGGCCTGACAGGCCGTAGATAAGAATCAGGTGGCCGGGAACGTTCAGGCCGGAACGGCGACCCGCCTCGGGGTTTGATCCGATCGCGTACGTGTACAGCCCGAAACGAGTCCGGTGCAGGAGCACGATTCCGAGCACGACGACGACCGCCGCGATGACCGCCAGCGCGGGGATCTGCCAGTAGATATTGCCGAATCCCACGGCGTTGACCATGACGGTCGGGACATCGCGGAGGTCCACGCCCCCAGTGATCACCTCCGCTAGGCCGAGGGCCATCCCGAGCGTCCCGAGCGTGACGATGAGCGGTGGCACCTTCGCCCTCGCGATGAAGAACCCGTTTACCAGGCCCCATCCGAGCCCGCAGCCGATGGCCACCAGGGCGCCGACGGTGGCGGCACCCCAGCCCTGCCCGCCCATTGCCGCCATCGCCTTGTCGGCGACGACGCCGCTGAAGACCAAGACGCTGCCAACCGAGAGGTCAATGCCACCGGTGATGATGACGAAGGTCATCCCGACACCCAGTACCGCCAGGATGGACGTGTTCTGCACGATCCCGCGGATGTTGAAGACCGTTAGGAAGCTGTGCGGCTTGAGGACCGAGAAGATGATGACGATCACGGCGAGCACGAGGATGATCTGCAGCGCCTGGAGCCGGCTGAGCCGTGCCAGCGCGCTTGTCGGTTCTTCCTCGCTCGGTACGGCTTCGACGGGTGCCGGAGAAGGCGCGGTGGCCTGCCCGGTCACGACCCGTTCTCCTGAGTCACAGCGCCGGTCATCGCCCCGACCAGTTCCTCCATCGTGGTCTCCTTTGCCCTGAACCTGGCCACCCGCAGGCCGAGCCTCATGACCTGTATCTCGTCGGCGACCTCGATCACGTGTGGCATCGAGTGGCTGATGAACACCACCCCGAGCCCTTGGTCGCGCACCCGGCGGATGAGGTCCAAGACACCCTTGGTCTGCACCACGCCGAGGGCGGCGGTCGGCTCGTCGAGCAAGATGACCCGCTTACCCCACGCGGCCGCGCGGGCCACCGCTACCGCCTGCTTCTGGCCGCCAGACATCGCGCCGACAGTGCCAGAGAAGTTGCGCACGGTCGCGCCGAGCTCATCGAACGCCTTCTTGCTGCCGGCGAGCATCTTCGTCTTGTCCATGAACCCCAGCCGCCCCATGATCCCCGGGCGCATGATCTCGCGGCCCAGGTACATGTTCTGTACGGGATTGAGATGAGGCGCCAGCGCTAGGTCCTGGTACACGGTCTCTATCCCGTACCGGCGCGCGGCGAGAGGTCCCGCTATCGTCACCGGCTTGCCGTCGATCAGGATCTCGCCCGAGGTAGGCGTCTCGGTGCCTGAAAGGATCTTGACCAGGGTGCTTTTGCCCGCCCCGTTGTCACCGATGAGGGCGACGACCTCGCCGGCCTGCACCTCGAAGTTCGCGCCGGAGAGCGCACTGACGTGGCCGTACACCTTCGTAATGTCCCGTGCTTCCAGCGCGAGGCTCATCGCACCACTCCTTATGTCCATCACCCGGTGCCGCAACTCCGTCGTAACCACGCCGTCATGGGTTACGACGAGGGTGCCTCTTCATGTCACCGATGTCAAGATCCAGCTAAAGACGATTCCTGCTGCCCAGAGGCATCGATCTCGCTGGGAAAAGAACGCAAGATGATCTTCTTGACATCGGTGACATGGCTGACGCACCATCAACTCAAATGTTTCCGCGAGGTTGCCAGAAGCTGAACATGCCAGCCGGCGGGATGTAAGCAGGCAAGCCCCCGCCGCAGATGCGGGGTGCGCCCTGTGCCATCCGGGGACCGGCGGCCGTTACTCGAAATTCACCCGAAGGAGCAGGTATGAAGCGGTCCTTGTCGGTACCAGCCGCGGGCGCGGCGGCAGCGTTGCTGCTGGGCGTCACAGCGGCGTGCTCGTCATCAAGTTCGTCCACGAGCGCGTCGGGCGCATCCTCCGCCGGCGCATCCACGGCCGGCGGGTCCACCGCCAGCGGCTCCTCGGACAGCGGCAAGACCTACAACATGACGTTCATCCAGGGCGTCGCCGGCGACGGGTTCTACGTTACGATGGGCTGCGGTATGCAGGCCGAGGCCAAGAAGCTCGGCAACGTTACCGTTAACATCCAAGGGCCTTCGCAGTTCGATTCCACGCTGCAGAACCCAATCATCGAGTCGGTCACCGCATCCCACCCCGACGCGATCATGATCGCTCCCGACGACGTGTCGGCCAGCCGGCCGCCGATCGCCCAGGCCATGGCGGCCGGCATCAAGGTCGTGCTGGTCGACACCACGCTGACCGACCCGTCCGGGGCCGTCTCGCAGATCTCGTCGGACAACACGGCCGGCGGTGCCGATGCCTTTGCCGCGGTCAAGCAGCTTGTGCCCGGCGGCGGCCAGGTACTCGTCGTCAATACGAAGCCCGGCATCAGCACCACCGACCAGCGCACCGCGGGCTTCGCGGCCGCGGCTAAGGCCGACTCGAAGTTCTCGTACGTCGGCGTTCAGTACGACAACGACACCGCGTCTCTCGCCGCGCAGGTCACGCTCGCGGAGTTGCAGAAGAACCCCGGCATTGTCGCTATCTTCGCGACCAACCTGTTCTCTGCCGAGGGTGCCGCCACCGGCATCCGCCAGGCCGGCAAGTCCGGCAAGGTGAAGGTCATCGGATTCGACGCCGAGCCCGATGAGATCACCGCGCTCCAGCAGGGCACGGTGCAGGCGCTGATCGCCCAGTCGCCGTACGTGATCGGGACTGACGCGGTGGACCAGGCGGTCGCGGCGCTGTCAGGCAAGCCGACCACCCCGACGATCGGCACCAAGTTCACCATCATCACCAACTCCAACCTGAACTCGGCGGCCAGCCAGGCAGCGATTTACAAGACGTCCTGCTGACCCGCGTCGCTGGTAATATCCGCAGCGATTGGTTCCCCGGCATCCCAGCCGGGGAACCCCTCGCCATCGGAGCGGCATCGCTCGAAACTGCCGGACGAGCCCACAGTCGCCAGAGCAGGCGCCCAGTCTGGAGGCGATCCTCGATGACCACCATGCGCGACGTCGCTCGCGTCGCCGGAGTCAGCGCGAAAACCGTGTCCCGGGTCTTCAACGACGATCCGCACGTCACGGAAGAGACGCGCGAACGGGTTCGCTGGGCGATGCAGAAACTGAACTATGTTCCCAACCTGCTGGCCCGGAGCTTCCGCGCCGGCGCGGACGCCGCGGTGGGCCTGGCCGTTCCCGACATCGCCGATCCGTTCTTCGCGGCGATGACCGGCAGCATCGAGGTCGATCTGGTCGGGCGCGGCATGGCGGTCGTGATCACCAGCCTGTTCCACGGGGGCCGTGGGGACCTGGCCGCCGAACGCGAGCGCTCGGCGCTTGAGGCGCTCCTGCGTCGGCAGATCAGCGGCCTGATCGTGGCTTGCGTGAGCGCCGACCAGTCCTACCTGGCCCCGTGGCAGGAGCGGACGCCCATGGTGTTCGTCGACCGGGCGCCGAAGGGGCTCTCCGGCGTGTACGTGATCGAGGACGACCTGGGCGGCGCGCGCGAGGCGGTCACCCATCTCGTCAGTCACGGCCACCGCCGCGTGGCCTTCCTCGGCGTCTCCACCCCGGTGACGACGACACGGCGTCGGCTGAAGGGCTACCGGTCGGCCTTGACCGAGAACGGCCTCGACAACGGGCCCGATCTCATCTGCATGCTCGCCGAGTCGGCCGACGAGGCCGCCGCCGAGCTGGTGAAGCGGCTGGCGATGCCGAACGCTCCCACAGCTGTCTTCTCTTCGAACATTCCCTGCACCATGGCGCTCGTTCAGGCCCTGCAGCGGGCGGAACGCACCGATATCGCCCTGGTCGGGTTCGGTGACTTCCCCATGGCGGCCGCCCTCACCCCCGCGGTCACGGTCGTGGATCAGGACCCGGCCAGGCTTGGGCATATCGCCGTCGAACGACTCCTGCAGCGCCTCGAGGATCCCAACACCGAGCCGCGCCGCCGGACCGTTCTCCCGGTTCGCCTGATCCCGAGAGGATCGGGCGAGCTGCGCCCTCGGCCATAGTCAGGAGAGGAGGACCGTGAGCGAGCCAGGAACGGCGCCATGGCGACGCGTCGAAGTGAGTCGGCTGATCGGGCGAGGGGCAGTGCTGCCGGACGGCGGGTTCGGGTGGCCCGCCGCCGCCACCTCCACCTGGTCGGGCAAGCCGAATCTCTGCCACTCCTGCCAGGCCCTGTTGTCCCCTCACTCCCGCTGAGCCCGACCGCGGCCACCGCGCTTGCCAGGCGGCGATCTGGAGCCGCGCATCCCGGTCAGACCCCGTGACTGGGCTCGCCGCCGTCCTGATCGGTGGCCCGCCGGCCACGGGAAAGAGCACCCTGGCGTTGGCCCTGGCCCCCCACCTGGACGCCGCAGTGCTTGACCTCGACACCGCCACCGCCCCGCTGACCCGGGTGGTGTCCGAGCTGGTCGGCGTGCACGACCTAGACGACCCGGCGCTGGCTGGCCTGACACGTGACGCGCGCTACGACACGCTGCTGGCCCTGGCCGAGGACAACCTAATGGCCGGCCGTCCCGTCGTCCTCGTCGCCCCCTTCAGCGCCGAACGAGCTCGCCCCTCCGCGTGGGCCGCCATCAGACGGCGGATCCCGGCCGAAGCCACGATGGTCTGGCTGTACCTGCCGCCCGCCGAATTGATCGGTCGCCTGACGCGGCGCGGCCTCGCCCGCGATGAGAACAAGATCCGTGACCCCGACTCCTACCTGACGGGCGTTGACCTGGACCCGCCTGCCATTCCCCACCTGGCCCTCGACGCCTCCCAGCCGACCGATGCGCTAGTCAGATCGCTGCTCGACCACCTCGCGCAATAGGTCTTGCCATCGATGGCACCATCAGGCAGAATCAAGGTATGCCATCGATGGCAAAGCTGGAGACAGCAAAGACTCCGCCCCTAGAGATCCGCCGCCCCCGTTTGTCTGTCCGTAGGCAGGCCGCCGCGTGAGCGGGGCCGCCAGGCTGCTCGATGTCGCGAACGCGGCCGGGGTGAGCCTGCGGACCGCCTCGCGCGTTCTCAACGACGATCCGCGGGTTGCCGCGGAAACCCGCCAGCGCGTGCGGGAGGCAATGCTCGACCTGCGCTTCCAGCCAGACGAGATGGCCCGGTCGCTGCGCGCGGGAACGGACACCGCGATCGGGTTCGTGGTGGAGTCCATCTCCGATCCGTTCTTCGCCGAGGTCATTGACGCGGTGGAACTGGAGATGTCCCGTCATGGCCGGTCCGTGCTGGTCACGAGCACCCGGCGTGATCACGGCTGGGAACGCGATGTGATCGGGCGCATGATGCAGCGGCGGATCTGCGGGCTGCTACTCTGCCCGACCGGCGATGACCACTCCTGGCTCGACGCGGGGCGAGTGCCCGTCGTGCTCGTCGACCGTCCAGCACCCGGCCTTTCCGCAGACCTCGTCGAGATTGACGACTACGGGGCCGCGTTCGATGCCACGGCTCATCTCATCAGTCATGGCCACCAGCGTATTGCCTACGTTGGTGACACGCCCGCCATCCCGACCTCGGCCGCCCGGTTGCGCGGCTACCGCGATGCCCTGGCTCACCACCGGGTCGAGGCCGACGAGCGCTTGGTCAACTGCGACGCCGCGACCAGCCAGGACGCTGCGCTGGCGGTGTCCGCTCTGGTTAGCGGCACCCGCCCGCCGACCGCCATTCTGAGCGCGGCCACGCGGGCATCGCTCGGCGTCGTGCCGGCCCTGCACGCCGCCGGGCGTACGGACATCGCCCTGATCTCATTCGGTGACTTCCCCATGGCCGATGCTCTGCGTCCGGCCGTCACCGTCGTGGACCATCCCGGTCATGAAATCGGCCGCGCGGCGGCCGCGCGGCTGCTGGCGCGCCTGGGCCAGCCGGGGCTGGCCGTCGAACGCATCCAGGTACCGGCCAGGATCATCCCACGCGGCTCAGGGGAGCTACGCCCATGACGTTCGCCACGGATGTCGTGATCGGCATGGACATCGGCACGACCTCGGCCAAGGCCGTGGTCCGCTCGTCATCGCGGCGCGGCGCGCCTTACGTGGACCGGCCCACTCCGTGGCGCACCGGTAGCCGCGGTCAGACCGAGATCGATCCGTACCGCCTCCTCGACGTGGCCATCGAGCTGATCGGGCGGGCGGTCCGCACGGCCGAATCGGCGTGGGGACCCGTCCGGGTCCGCGGGCTTGGCGTGGCGGGCATGGCCGAGAGCGGCGTCCTGCTCGACGGAGCCGTCCGGCCGGCCGCGCCGGTAATCGCCTGGTTCGATCACCGGGGCGGGCAGGAGATCGAGCAGGCAGGCCAGGAAACCCCTGAATTCGCCGCCGCGTTCGAGCGCACCACCGGTCTTCCGTGGTCGAGCCAGGCCAGCATCGCCAAGCTGCTGTGGCTACGCGCCAGCGGGTATCCGGCGAGCCTCGCGTCGGTCTGGCTGAGCGTGCCTGAATGGATCGTCTTCGGGCTCGGCGGCGAGCTGGTGCGCGAGCCGTCACTGGCTTCCCGTACCGGTCTCATCGATCAGGGCACAGGCGAGTTGTGGCCCGGTGCCGCCGCGGTGGCAGGGCTACCGGCCCGGATCCTTCCGGACGAACGGGCGGCCGGGTCGCCCGCCGGGCGGCTAAGGCACGACGGCGTCGATCCCGCGTGCCGCGGGCGCCGTACTGACGGTGGCCGGCCACGACCATCCGGTCGCGGCCATTGGCGCGGGCGTGGTCGAAAAGGACGAGTTGTTCAACTCCTCCGGCACCGCGGACGTGCTGGCGCGCTGCCTCCGGGGACGCTGGCGGAGCCCCAGCGCCAGGCGGTCGTGAGCGCGGGCTGGTCGCTCGGGCGGCACGTCCTGCCGGACACGAGCCTGCTGCTGGCCGGGGTCAGCGGCGGACTGCTGCTGCGCCGAGTACTCGCTACCCTGGGCGCCGAGTCCGCTGACGCTCGCGCGGCGCTTGACCGCGCCAGCCTGGCCATCGGCGACCTGCCCGCTGGCCTGTCGGTGACCGGCGACGGGCGAACCCAGGACGACGTCATCCTCCGCATCCAGGACGGCGCCACTCCCGCCGCGGTCTGGACAGCCGCCGTGCGCTACACGGCGGACCAGGCCCGGCTCTTGCTCGACGACATCGAGAAGGTCGTCGGACCGCATCGGCGGGCGGTGGCCGCAGGCGGATGGACGCGGATGGCCAGCGTGCGCGCGGCCAAGGCATCCGCCATCAAGGCCGTGAGCTTCTCGCCGGAAGTCCAGCCGGGCGTCGCCGGGGCCGCCTTGCTGGCCGCCTTTGCCATCGATGGCAAAGATTTGCCGCTCGCCGACTTCATCAAGGAATCGACGTCAATCGACGGCCGATCCGCCTCCGCGCAGGACAACACCACCTGAAGGAATGAAATGACACCCGCAGCGAAAGCCCGGACAGGAACGCTCGACGACATCGCGACCGGCAGCCACGTGTTCTCCATCATCGCCATGGACCAGCGCAACACCCTGCGCCGCATGTTCACGGCCGTTGGCCTCGAGGCGAGCGACGATGACCTGCGCACCGCGAAGGCCGACGTCGCCGCGCGTGCCTGACGCCGGCCGCCACCGGCCTGCTGTCCGATCCGACCTACGGCGTCCCCGCCATCACGCAAGCGGACGCGCTCGCTCCGAACTGCGGGCTGCTCATCGCCGCCGAGCCGTCCGAACGGCGGAGCTTATCGGGGTGAGCCGCGTACCCACCGCGACCCCGAGCTGAATGCCCGATGGCTCCTTGACCAGGGCGGCGATGCCTACAAGTTCTTCGTTCAGTTGCGCGCCGACCGCCCGGCCCCGGGTCCGGGAGAGCCGGACCTGGTCGGCGAAACGCTTACCGTCTGCGAAGAGATCATCCGCGACTGCCGCGCCACGGGCGTCCCGGTAGTGATCGAAAACCTCGTCCACGAACGTCCGGGTGAAGATCTTCGCGGCCAGGCCCGCGAAGATTCGATCATCGAGGCCGCCCGGGCCCTCAACGACCTGGACATTGACCTGCTTAAGCTCGAGTACCCGGTTCGCCTGAAGGCTGCCGACGGCTTGCCGCGATCCTCGACCGGCCGTGGGCCGTGCTGTCCGCCGGTGTTCCCTTCGACCAGTTCACCGACATCATCCGGATCGCGGCCGACGAGGGAGGGGCCTCGGGCTTCATCGCCGGCCGCTCGGTATGGCGCGAAGTCGTCAGCCTCACCGGTCATCAGCGCCAGGAGTTCCTCACGTCGGTCGCGCTGCCGCGGCTGGAAAGCTCATCGACGTCGCCCGACGCTCGGCCCGGCCCTGGACTGAGATAAGCCAGCACACACGGGCCACCCTCGGAAACGGTGAGCTAGGCCCGCGCGGGCCCCCGCGGTTGATAATGGCGGGAGGCGGTGCTGTTAAGCAGGCGATCCACGATCCAGATCGCCTGCGACTGTGCCGCGCTGTGGTCACGGCAATGTTCCTGGGTGTGGCAACCGTTCCCCCTCTGGTGCAAGCCGATGACATAGTCGCGGCCCGAGAACTGCTCATCGACGTCATCTCGCCGACTCCGATGCTCTACTCGCGTGTCTTGTCGGAGCAACTAGGCGGGCCGGTGTACCTGAAGTGCGAGAACTTGCAGCGCACGGGGTCGTTCAAGGTGCGCGGCGCCTACACCCGGATCGCCCGGCTGTCCGACGCGGAACGGGCGCGGGGCGTGGTGGCGGCGAGCGCGGGCAACCATGCGCAAGGCGTTGCGTTCGCCGCCGGACTTCTCGGCACTTCGGCCACGGTCATCATGCCTGAGCGGGCCCCGTTGCCGAAGGTGGCGGCGACACACAGCTACGGCGCGTCGGTGATCTTGTACGGGTCGTCGGTGGAGGACACGCTCGGGGAGGCGCTGCGGTTCGCCGAGCGGACCGGGGCGGTGTTCATCCACCCGTTCGATCATCCGGACATAGTGGCCGGGCAGGGCACGCTGGGCTTCGAGATCATCGAGCAGTGTCCGGGGGTGCGGTCCATCGTTGTCCCCGTCGGCGGAGGCGGGCTCGCCGCGGGTATCGCCGTTGCGGTGCGGTCGCTCGACCCGGCTGTGCAGGTGGTCGGCGTCCAGGCGGCGGCCGTGCCCGGGCTGGTCGCCTCGGTCGCGGCGGGAGAACCGGTACAGGTTGTCGGCACCCCCACGATGGCGGACGGCATCGCGGTGCAGCGTCCAGGGGACATCCCGTTCGCGATACTCGGGGAGGCCGGTGTCCGGGCAGTGGCCGTGTCGGAGGCCGCGCTCGCGCGGGCGCTGCTGCTCTGCCTTGAGCGGGCAAAGCAGGTGGTCGAGCCGGCCGGGGCGGCCGGGGTAGCCGCGCTACTCGAAGGCCTTGGCGACGTCGAGCCGCCGGCCGTGATCGTGCTCTCCGGTGGCAACATCGATCCGCTGCTGCTGTCCAAGCTGCTGCGGCACGGGCTGTCCGCCGCCGGGCGGTTTCTCGGCTTCCGCTGCCGGGTTCCCGACTATCCGGGCTCGCTCGCGGCCCTGCTCGCACTGCTGGCCGGCCTCGGTGCCAACGTGCTCGAAGTCAGCCACGAGCGCCTCGCCCCCAGCCTGCGCGTCGACGAAGTCGAAGTAGTCCTGCAAGTAGAAACCCGCGGCCCAGAACACTGCGCGCACGTAAAGGAAGCTCTGCGCTCGGCCGGATACGACCTGTCGTTCAGCTAGTTCGCGGTTAGTTCGATAGCGAGTTCCAGGACGATCTCGCGAAGCTCTTCGCGGCTCGGGGGAATGAGCAGCGCGGCGTCTAGCTCGGCATCCGGCGCGTCCTTGGAGAAGAACATGCACGAGGTGCTGACGGCGAAGAGCGCGGCGGCCGCCCTGATCCGAGAACGCGGTGGCGCCTCAGGTCCGGTGATGATCTCCATGAGTGCCGCCAGGCGGGGCCGGAACTGCATAAAGCGGTGCTTGCCGTCCTCGGTCCCGTGGATGGTCGCCTGGTTGCGCTCAAGGAACCGGAAGACTTCGCCGCCCTCCATGACCACCGAGATGTAGCGGTCAAGCAGTTCCTGGGCGGTATCCGGGCCGGGCGGCTGCTCATGGCCCCACGCGATGAGCGCGTCAAGACGGCCGAAGTAGTCCTCGGTGAAACTGCGGACGATGTCTTCCTTGGACTTGAAGTGATAGTAGAGGGCGGCCTTCGTGACGCCGAGCCGTTCGGCGATCTCCCGCAGTGAGGTCCGCTCGTAGCCTTGCTCGGCGAAAAGCTCGAGCGCGACCTGCTGGATGCGTGCCCTGGTGTCACCGCGTCGGCCGGCGTGCGCGTGCTCTGCCCTGTCGGCCGGATCGTCGGCCAGGGCCGCCGTCTCCGTCTGTGCCACGTCCATCGTGGTGCCGTGCCTCCAGCTAACCGCGGGATCGTCGGCCGCCTCTCGGCCGATCGCCTCCGGCCGGCCGCCTCTCCACCCAAGGCAATCTACTTGACGGCCGGTAAGTTAAGAATATACCGTTCTTATGAGATTTAGACTAGCCGGGCGGCAAGTAAGTTTCCGCCGAGCTGGGATGGCGGGCGAGGGGTCGCTCCGCGCAGGAAACACGTACGCGGGAAATACGCGGATCTTCTGAGGAGAAGAAGTGAGTGAGGCAACGGGCGTTATCCCGGGTGACGCGTCTGCGGAGGCGGGCACGTTCCTGTCCCATCGGCAGATCATGATCGTCTTGCCTGGCCTGCTGATGGCGATGCTGCTCGCCATGCTCGACCAGCTTGTCGTGGGCACCGCGCTGCCGCGGATCGTGGGCGACCTGGGCGGCGCGACGCACCTTTCGTGGGTGGTCACCGCCTACGTGCTCGCGTCCACGATCACCACGCCGTTCTACGGCAAGCTCGGCGACATGTACGGCCGGAAGCGGTTCTTCATCGCCGCGATCATTATCTTCCTGGCCGGGTCGGCGCTGTCCGGCCTGTCCTCGTCGATGGCGGAACTGATCACCTTCCGCGCGATCCAGGGCCTCGGCGCCGGCGGCCTGATGGTCGGCGCGATCGCCACGCTGGGCGAGATCGCGCCGCCCCGCGAGCGCGGCAAGTACATGAGCTACTTCATGGTCGTGATGATGCTCGCCACGGTCGGCGGCCCGCTGGTCGGCGGGTGGATCACCACCGCGTTCTCCTGGCGCTGGATCTTCTATATCAACCTGCCGCTCGGCGGGGCCGCGCTCGTCTACCTGATCGTCTTCATGAAGCTGCCGCGGCGCCGGGTCCAGCACCGGATCGACTACGCGGGCGGCATCCTGCTCGGCGTGGTCGCCACCTCGATCATCCTGCTCGCCACCTGGGGCGGGACCGAGTACCAGTGGGGTTCCTGGGAGATCATCGGGCTGCTCCTGATCGCCCTAGGTGCCCTGGTCGCGTTCATCGCGGTCGAGCGGCGGGCCGCGGAGCCGATGCTCCCGCTGCACGTGTTCAAGGTCAGGAACTTCTCGGTCACCATGGCGATGACCTTCCTTGTCGGCCTCGGCCTGTTCGGCGCGATGACCTTCCTGCCGTTCTACCAGCAGACCGTGCAGGGTGCCTCGCCCACGGTGAGCGGACTGCTCCTGACGCCCCTCATGGTGGGCTCGGCCGTCACCTCCATCCTGGCCGGCGCGCTGACCAGCAAGACCGGCAAGTACCGGATGTTCCCGATCATCGGCGGTCTGATCATGGCCGTGGGCATGTTCCTGCTGAGCAGGATCGGCGTGCATACCTCGCGCTGGCAGACGGGCATCGACTACGCGGTGCTCGGGCTCGGCATGGGCCTCATGATGCAGATGATGTCGCTGATCGCGCAGAACAGCGTCGACCTCAAGGACATGGGCGTGGCGTCGAGCGCCCGGATGTTCTTCCAGCAGATGGGCGGCTCGCTCGGCGTCGCCGCGTTCGGCGCGGTCTTCGCGCACAAGTTGACCGAGTCGCTGGGCGGCGCCGCCTCGGCCGCCGGCGCGCACTTCAACGCCGCGTCACTCGACCCGGCGACGGTCACCAGCCTCCCGCCGGCCGTGCGCGCGGATGTGTACAACGGGATCGCGCACGCGGTGCAGACCGTCTTCCTGGGGGTGGCACCGTCGGCCGTCGTGATCTTCCTGCTCGCCCTGCTCATCAAGGAAGTGCCGCTGCGCGGCCGCGGAACGCCGGGCGAGGAAGTCCCCGCCCCCGAGGCGGAGGCGCTGATCGGCTAGACGGCTCCACCCCCGCGTTCGGGCACAGTGGCAAACGGGCGCCTGGCAGCGGTGGCTGCCGGGCGCCCGCGGTCGTGTCGGTCAGGCGCCCGCGTACGGGACGGCCTCCAAGATCTCCACAGCCGTCGAGCGGCCGTTGGGCAGCGTGAAGCTTGCCTTTTCGCCGACCTTCTTGCCCGTGATCGCCGCGCCGAGCGGTGACTTCGGCGAGTAAACGTCGATCGGCGCGCCGCTCTCCTCGCGCGAGGCGAGCAGGAACGTGACCTCCTCCTCGTCGCGGGCGAACCGGACGGTCACCGTCATACCCGGGCCGACCACCCCGTCGGTGCGGGGCGGCGTGCCGACCCGGGCGTTCTCCAGGATCTGCTGGAGCTGGAGGATGCGGCCCTCGCGCTTGCCCTGCTCGTCCTTGGCCGCGTGATAACCGCCGTTCTCGCGCAGATCCCCCTCTTCACGGGCCGCCTCGATTTTCGCGGCGATCTCCCTGCGACCAGGTCCGGAGAGGTAGTCGAACTCGGTCTTAAGCCGGTCGTACGCCTCCTGGGTAAGCCAGGTGACGCTTTCATCGCGCGTCTCGGTCACGGGCACTCCTCATTACTCCGCAGGACTCTTCGGGCCTCTGCGTGCTGGCTGTATCCGGGCGCCGGGGATTGTCGCCCTCCGCCGGGGAGCCAGTCGGTCTCCGGGGGTAATCTTCTGAGGCTAACAAGAGTCGGCCACTGCCGCGAACTAGTCAAGTGCGCTTGGTAGGCGGCGTGGCGCTCCAGAAGGCCTCCGGGCCAGGTTTCCCATCCGGGAATGCCGCTAAACCGGATTGGTGTTTGGCTAAGGGTACTGAGGATAATCGGAGGGCGACCACGTTGAAACTGCGCCTCATGGCGGTGCACGCGCACCCGGATGACGAGTCGAGCAAAGGCGCGGCGACGATGGCCAGGTACGCGCACGACGGCGTGGAGGTCCTGGTGGCCACGATGACCGGCGGTGAGCGCGGCAGCATTTTGAACCCGGCGATGGAACGTCCCGAGGTGCTTGCCAACCTGCCGGAGATCAGGCGCGAGGAAATGGCCCGGGCCCGCGAGATTCTCGGTGTCGAACAGCGTTTTCTTGGCTTTGTCGACTCGGGTCTGCCGGAGGGCGACCCCAAGCCGCCGCTGCCCGAGGGGAGCTTCGGTCTCGTCCCGCTGCCCGAGGCGGCGGCGCCGCTCGTGCGCCTGGTGCGTGACTTCCGCCCGCACGTGATCCTGACCTACGACGAATCCGGCGGCTACCCGCATCCGGACCACATCAAGACCCATCAGGTCGCGGTGGAGGCGTTCGAGGCGGCGGGGGACCCCGACGCGTACCCGGACGCGGGGGGCGAGCCCTGGCAACCGCGGAAGATGTACTACTTCGTCACCTTTCACCAGGCGAAGTACGTCGCCCTGCACGAGGAGCTCATCCGGCGCGGCTTGGACTCGCCGTACTCGAAGATCTTCCAGGAGTGGGAGGAGCGCGCCCGCAAGCGCCTTGAGCGGGGTGACCGGACCCTGGAGATCACCACCAGGGTCCAGGCGGCCGACTACTTCGCTGTCCGCGACGACGCGCTGCGGGCCCACGCTACCCAGATCGACCCGAACAGCTCGTGGTTTGCCTGCCCGCGCGACGTGGAGCGCACCGCGTGGCCGACCGAGGACTATCATCTTGCTAGGTCGCTCGTCGACACCGAGCTGCCGGAAGATGACCTTTTCGCGGGTATCCGGGAGAGTGTGACCCTCTGATGTTCCTCGCCGCCAACTCCACCTCCACGATCAATGACGTGGAGCCCGGCCTGCTCGGCTTCCTCGTGGTGGCCGGGCTTGGCATCGCGCTCTTTTTCCTGCTGCGTTCGATGAACAAGCAGTTCAAAAAGATCGGCCCGCGTCCGGACGACGAGGAGGCCACGGACGCGGAGAGCGCCAGCGCGGCGGCGAGTCAGCGGCCGCTGCGGGGCCTGGCGGCCCACCGGGCCGCGATGGCGGCCGCCGCCGAGGCCGCCGACTCTTCCACTGCCAGGCCGTCCGGCACCCAGCGCGACTAACCGGACCGCGGCGCCCCCGGAACGCTCCGGCCGGGCGCGGACGCTACTGCGTCTCGGTCCAAGCCCGGCGCATGGCCTCGGGGAGCCCCCACCAGCCCAACGGCGTCAGCCGGTCGTCCTCGTCGATCGCGCCAAGCACCGACCACATCGCGGTGACGTGCAGGAAAAGCCCCTCGATGCTCAGCTCGTCGAAGTCGTCCTCGTAGTCATCGAAGTCGCCGTCATCAAAATCGGGACCGCCGAATTCCGCGCCCGCGTCAACCTCGCCCGCGGCGTCGCCGGCGCCGGCCACCTCAAGGCCGATGACCTCGTCGGGATCGAAGTCCCTGACGTACCGGGCCAGGTCGGCGGCCGACGCTGGTGTCCCTGGGCCGCCGGTGACCAGCGCGGACATAACGGCAAGCCAGTCGAAGTGATCGAGCGCACAGACGGCGGCGATCGCCGCGGACAACTCGTCGGGCTCACTTTCTGTGCCCGACTCGTCAAGATCATCCCCGAACGTGAGGTCCTCGTCCTCGGCCCACTCCATGGCGCGGGCGAATTCCCTGTCCTCTTCCGTCAGCGGGTCGCCCTGCGGCGAGGCCACCGACGTGGCTAGCGTGAGCCACAGTTCCGCATTGTCGGCCGGCAGACTGTCCGCCGTCCGACCGCTGAACGAGACGAGCATCTGCCCTGGCCACCCCGGCCGGGCGATGTCCGCGCGCAGCCTGGCCGCCGCGGATTGCAGGTCCGCGACGGGAAGCTGGCGGTTCCCGACCCGGTTGAGCACGGACTGGAGCGCGCTGCGCGCCTCGGCGTCGGCCGCCGCCCAGTCCGCGAGGAAGGCTTCGTCCTGCTCGTCGAGCAGGACAGTCATCGGAACCCGCCCGTCCGGCAGCGGCGTGGTCATCCACCGCTCCTGAAGGGTCACGTACTCCTGCCTGGCGGCCGCGTCCCCGGTAGCGAGGCGGTCGGGGTCGACCTCCCGGGCGGCGAGCCGCTCCTCCAGGTAGCCGACCAGCCGGGCGTGCATCTCCTCTTGCAAGGGGCTGCGCGCGGACGGCTCTTCCCATACGTGCAGGCCGATGATCCCGATCGGCTCGGTACCGGTGGCTTCGAGCCAGCTGTGCACGTCGCCGAAGGTGGCGTCGTGCTCGCTTATCTTGATCAGGACCGTCTCGGCCGACTGCCAAAACGGCGCGGACAGCGGGTTGCCCGCGGCCAGCAGGCCGCGCCTGATGGCGGGCAGCGAGGCGAGAGCGTCGTCGGCCGGGACGCTCAGCAGCGCTATCGCGACATCACGTCGTCGCAACTCGGCCACCGGGCGATGGGCGATCTCCGCTACGCGATCAGCTTGGAGTTCCACGCCTCGCAGCGTACGACGCTCGCGTCCCACGGTGCACGGCCCTCCAGTGTATCCCCCGGGGGGATGCCCCCCCGTACCCCCCGCTGTCGCCGTGGGGTGACTTATTTTACCGGTCGATCCGGCCGCCGCCGGTACGGCTTGCGTGCCTGCGGCTGTCCAGCATGGGAAACGCTACCAGGCGTGGCGTGCCGCGTGCTGGAGACGACGTGAGGCCGGTACGTTAGAAGCCATGCTGGTAACCAATCACGTGCTTTCTGGTGCCGTGATCGGTGCCGTTTCGCGTAGCCGCCCGGCGTCCGCCTTCCTCCTCGGCGTGCTGTCTCACTTCGTGCTCGACGCGGCGCCGCACTGGGGCAATTGGAACGGACGACCGAAATTCCTGCACGTGGCGGTGCCGGACGGACTGGCTGGCCTCGCGGTCATGGGGACGATAACGGTACTCGCGCCCCGGGAGGCGCGCCCCGCGGTGGTCGCGGGCATGGCGGGCGCGGCGCTGCCCGATCTCGACAAGCCGTCGATTCTCTGGTTCGGGCGCTCGCCGTGGCCTGGGCTGGTGAACCGGACCCACATGCGGATCCAGCGTGAGGCGCCCCACTACCTCAAGTACGAACTGGCTGCGGCGGCACTCTTCGCCGCCGCCGCGGCCGGACTCCTGCGCGGCTCCAGGAAGGGTTTCTCCTAGTCCATCACGGCGCCGGCAGCGGGTACTCCAGCCCCACCATCCGGGAAAGGTCTGCCAGCGTGTATTCGAACATCGGGGCCGGGTCGTCGAGCGCGAACCCCAGGTGGCCGAAGACCTCCATCGACACCGCGCCGTAGAGCAGCACCCAGCAGCGCAGGAACACCAGGAGCGCGCCGTCGGGCGCGTCGGCGCCCTGTTCTCCGCCTCCAGCGTCACGTTCCTCAAGCTGCTCGGCGTCGGCATGATCGTCGCGCTGGTCGTGGACGCGACCGTGGTCCGCATCCTGCTCGTCCCCGCCACGATGCGGCTGCTCGGTCGCGCGAACTGGTGGGCGCCGGGCCCGCTGCGCCGCCTGTACTCCCGCTACGGCATCAGCGAGACAGCGGCCGACCAGTCAACGCCGGCCCGGTCTAAACCAAGGTCATCCCGAACGAGTCCGTGTTCCACGCCGCCGGCCAGCCGTGGCCTGGGGGCCACGAGGGCCCTGGGCAGTAAGCCGGACTCGTTCGGGATTACAGAGAATGAGAAGTGCCGGGCTCGCTTGCGCAGCATTGCCGTTAACGACAATAATTTGCAAGAACTTGCGCAAATTATGAAATTGACACATTTTTCATTGTAAGAACATGCACGTCGGTGTTACATGAACGAATGAACGCGTGGGAAAGTTTACGACCTTGAGCTCCCGCGGTTCATTGAGTCCATGGAAGGCGAGGGGCCATGTTCAGACGAAGCCTCACCACGGGTGTGGTGCTGGCAACGCTCGTAGCATTGGCGAGTTCCGTCGGCGCAGCGGCGGCAAGCGCCGCGCCCGCACCGGCGGCAGCAGCGGATGTCGGCTACAGCCAGGTAAACCCGACGTCCGACGGCGCCCGCGGCGCCGACGTACCGTTCACCGAGTACGCGGCCGTAAACGCGCAGCACACCGGGACCGTGATCGGTCCGTCCGACAACCTTTACACGCTGCCCGCGGAGGCCGTGGGCCGCACCGCCGTGACGCTTAGCGGCGCGGGGCAGTACATCCAGTTCACCCTTGCGCAGCCGGCCAACGCGGTGGACCTGCGCTATTCGATCCCGGACTCGGCGGACGGGACCGGGCTCACCACGCCGCTGCACGTATCCGCCGGCGGCAAGGCGTTCCCCGACCTGACCCTCGCCTCGAAGTACACCTGGTTCTACGGCGCCTACCCGTTCACCAACAACCCGGCCGACCTGCACGGTCACCACATGTACGACGACGTGCGGACGACGTTCGGCCGGACGCTGCCGGCCGGCACCCAGGTGCGGTTCACGATCGCCAACGCCTCGATCCCGGTCACGATTGACGTCGCCGACTTCGAGCAGGTCGCACCGGCCGTCCCGCAACCGCGCGGCTCGATCTCGGTGCTCTCCTACGGCGCCGACCCGACCGGGGCCACGGACTCGACCACGGCCATACAGAACGCCATCAACGCGGGCAGCGCGGCGGGCAAGACGGTCTACATTCCGCCGGGCAACTTCACCGTCACCGCGCACCTGATCGTCAACAAGGTCACGCTGACCGGCGCGGGCGAGTGGTACTCGGTGCTCGGCGGCAACGGCGTCGGCGTCTTCGGCAACTTCGCGCCTGCCCCGAGCACCAACGTCCACCTGTCCAACTTCGCCATCTTCGGCCAGGTCACCGCCCGGGTCGACTCCGAAGACTTCATGGGCATCGGCGGCAGCCTGCAGGACTCGACGATCAGCGACGTGTGGATCCAGCACGTCCAGGCCGGCATCTGGATGACCGGCCCGTTCACCAGCCTCAAGATCAGCAACGTGCGGATCCAGGACACCGTCGCCGACGGGATCAACTTCGACGGCGGCGTCACCAACTCCTCCGTCACCAACACCTACATCCGTAACACCGGCGACGACGGCATCGCGCTGTGGTCCAACGCCGTCGCCGACTCGGGCGACGTCATCTCGCACGACACCGTCGTGCTGCCCATCCTGGCGAACAACTTCGCCATCTACGGCGGCAGCGGCAACTCCATCGTCAACGACTACGGCACCGACACGGTCACCCAGGGCGGCGGCATCCAGGTCGCCAACCGCTTCGCCGCCGTGCCGCTGTCCGGCACGACCACCATCGAGAACAACACGCTGGTCCGCACCGGCACGCTCGACCCGAACTGGAAGTTCGGCGTGGGCGCGATCTGGTTCTACGCCTCCGACGGCGAGAACATGACGGGCACGATCAACGTCGACCACAACACGATCCTCGACAGCCCCTACGACGCGTTCGGCTTTGTCGGCGACTACATCCCTAACGCCACCCCGCCCGCCTACGCGATCACCAACGTCAACATCAACGACGATGTCGTCCGCAACGTCGGCTCGTTCGTGTTCCAGTTGCAGTCGGCCGGGCTCGGCCACGGTCTCCAATGTGGTCGCCACCGGGGTCGGCCTTGACGGGCAGATGGCCTGCGCCTACGGCATCACCGTCACCCAGGGGCCGGGCAACAGCGGGTGGAGCGGCTCGGAGTGCACGTTCCCGCCGTTCAATTACCTCAGCACGTCCACCTCGTCGCTGGACTTCGGGCTCGTCAACCTGAACACCGAGAGCCCGGCGCAGACCGTCACCATCACCAACCCGGGACCGGACCCGACGCCCATCTCCAGCGTCTCCGCGACCAACGGTTTCGATGAGACCAACAACTGCCCGGCGACGCTCGCCGTCGGGGCCAGTTGCACGGCCACGGTCACCATCACGCCCACCGCCGTGCAGCAGTACCAGGGCAACCTGGTGTTCAACGCCAGCCCCGCGACCAACCCGTTCGCGCCGTACGTGGTCAGCCTGAGCGCCGCCGTTTACAACCCCGCCGGCAACCTCGCGCTGACCGCCACCGCGTCGGCCGACAACACGCTGGCCGGGTTCCCGGCCGGCAACGCCAACGACGGCAACCAGGCCACCTACTGGCAGGCGGCGAACGCCACCGGCGTGCTCACCCTGCAGCTGGCCGAGGCCGCCCCGGTCGACCGGGTCGTCCTTGAGCTACCGCAGGGCTGGGGCGACCGTGACCAGACCATCGAGGTGGACGGCAGCACCGACGGCTCGACCTGGACCACCCTGGTCCCGTCGGCGGCCTACCTGTTCAGTGCCAACAACACTGCCGGCAACAACGTCGTCAGTATCTCCGTTCCCTCCGACCCCACCGTGAGCTACATCCGCCTGGACATCAGCGACAACACCGTCCAGGGCGCCCCGCAGCTCGCCGAGTTCCAGGTCTACTCCAACTAGCGGTGCTCCCGGTCAGATGGTGCCGTTAGCCAGAGGCGCGGCTCCTGCCCGTGGGGAGTGGGTGAACGGGACATTCCGAACGGGTCCGTGTTCCACGCCATCGGCCAGCCGCGCCGCTGGGCTCGTGGTGGGCTGAGGGAGTAACCCGGGCTCGTTCGGGATAACTGGAAACAGCAACGGCGGCCGACCCGCACTGGGTCGGCCGCCGATTGCTGCTGAAGGACCGATTGTCGCCTTAGGCGGCGGCGGTCGCCGCCACCGACGCGGGCTCCAGCGCGAGCGCCAGCACCTCGCGCACGTCGCTCACCGGGTGGACGTCGAGCTTCGCGAGCACCTCCGCGGGCACGTCGTCCAGGTCCGGCTCGTTCCGCTGCGGGATCAGCACGGTGGTGATCCCGGCGCGGTGCGCGGCGAGCAGCTTCTGCTTCACCCCGCCGATCGGGAGCACCCGTCCGGTCAGGGAGACCTCGCCGGTCATCGCCACATCAGAGCGGACGGGCCGCCCGGAGAGCAGCGACGCGAGCGCCGTCGTCATCGTGACGCCGGCCGACGGGCCGTCCTTCGGCACCGCGCCCGCGGGCACGTGCACGTGGACGCCGCGGTCCTTCATCCCGACGACCGGGAGTTCGAGCTCCGCCCCGTGCGAGCGCAGGAAGGAGAGCGCGATCTGCGCGGACTCCTTCATCACGTCGCCGAGCTGGCCGGTGAGCGTGACGCCGGACGCGCCCGTCTCCGCGTCCGCCAGGGACGCCTCGATGTAGAGCACGTCGCCGCCCGCACCGGTCACCGCGAGTCCGGTGGCCACGCCCGGGAGGGCCGTGCGGCGGTCGCTTGACGTCAGCTTGGTCTCCGGGGTGAACCGGGGCCGGCCGAGGTAGTCCTTCAGGTTGGCGGCGCTGACCGTGATGGGCAGCGTGCCCTCCTCAAGGGCCTCCTTCGCGGTGACCTTCCGCAGCACCCGGGCGATCGACCGCTCCAGGGAGCGGACGCCCGCCTCGCGGGTGTACTCGGCCGCGATGAGCCGCAGCGCGTCGTCCGCGATCGTGACCTCGTCTGCCTTCAGGCCGGCCTTCTGCAGCTGGCGGGGCAGCAGGTGGTCACGCCCGATGGCGACCTTCTCGTCCTCGGTGTAGCCGTCGAGCTGGACCAGTTCCATCCGGTCGAGCAGCGGCCCGGGAATCCCGTCGAGCACGTTCGCCGTGGCCAGGAACACCACGTCGGACAGGTCGAGGTCGACCTCCAGGTAGTGGTCGCGGAACGTGTGGTTCTGCGCCGGGTCGAGGACCTCGAGCAGCGCGGCCGCCGGGTCGCCCCGGTAGTCGCTGCCGATCTTGTCCACCTCGTCGAGCAGCACGACCGGGTTCATCGTGCCGGCCTCGCGGATGGCACGGACGATCCGGCCGGGCAGCGCGCCGACGTAGGTGCGCCGGTGACCGCGGATCTCCGCCTCGTCCCGGACACCGCCGAGCGCAACGCGGACGAACTTACGGTCCATGGCCCGGGCAACCGACTCGCCGAGTGACGTCTTGCCGACGCCGGGCGGGCCGACGAGCGCGAGCACGGCACCGGAGCGACGGCCGCCGACGACACCGAGGCCACGGTCGCTGCGCCGCTTGCGCACCGCCAGGTACTCGATGATCCGGTCCTTGACGTCGTCCAGCCCGGTGTGGTCCTCGTCGAGGATCCGCCGCGCGCCGGCGATGTCGTAGGCGTCTTCGGTCCGCTCGTTCCACGGGATGTCGAGGATCGTGTCAAGCCAGGTCCGGATCCAGCCGACTTCCGGCGACTGCTCCGACGTGCGCTCAAGCTTGTCAACCTCGCGCATCGCCGCCTCGTGGACGTTCTCCGGCAGGTCGGCGTCCTCGACGCGCTTGCGGTAGTCGTCTTCCTCGGTGCTCTTGCCGCCGCCGGTCAGCTCGTTGAGCTCCTTGCGGACGGCCGCGAGCTGCTGGCGCAGCAGGAATTCCTTCTGCTGCTTCTCCATGCCCTCGGACACGTCCTTGCGAATGGTCTCCGCGACGTCCAGTTCGGCCAGCTGGTCCTTGGCCCACCGGATCGCGGACTCCAGCCGCTCGGTGATGTCAGCGGTCTCAAGCAGCTGCAGCTTCTGCTCGGTGGTCAGGTAGCTCGAGTACCCGGCCCGGTCGGCGATCGTCGACGGGTCGGTGAGCTGCTGGATCATGTCCACGACCTGCCATGCGCCGCGCTTCTGGAGCGTCGCGATGACTAGGGCCTTGTACTCCTTGGCCAGCTCTGTCGCCTTAGTCCCTTGACCGGTCTCCTCGATGACCGTGCCCTCGACCCACAGCGCGGCACCGGTCCCGGTGGTCCCGTGGCCGATGCGGACCCGTGAAACACCGCGCAGCACCGCGCCTGGCCCGCCGCCAGGCAGCCGGCCGACCTGCTCGATGACCGCAAGCGTCCCGGTGCCCGCCAGGCCACGGTCCCCGACCCTGGGGACGATGAGGACCTGAGACTGCTCTTCCGAACGGATACCAGGTCCCCGACCGAAGCTCTTGTTATTGCGTGCCGCGTCGATGGCCGCGCGGACCTCGTTGTCTGTGAGCTCGATGGGGACCACCATGCCCGGCAGCACAACGTCATCGTCGAGTGGCAGCACCGGCAGCGTGAGCGTTTCGCTCATTGCCCCTCCTAAGGTTGAGTCACCTACACTCAAGAAAGAAGAGCCTCCCTTTGTTCCCCGGCCGCTGTCCGCTCACAGCGATCAGGTCCGCAGCGGTCTCTCCTGGTCATCCACAACAAACCCGGCCGCGCCGCACTTGTTCCTTCAAGTGACCGTCCACCGCGCTCGATGGTTATCGCGGCTGTGTAGCCCTCGCTGGTGATCGGCTTGACGACCTGCACCCGGACCCAGGTGAGGGTGAAGTCCGCGATGAGGCGCTGCGCGACGCGCTCGGCTGCCGTCTCGATGAGCTGGAACTTGCCTTCGATGACGACGCACTTGATCGTGTGCGCGACCGCCGAATAGTCGAGCGCGTCCCTGATGTCGTCGCGGCCAGCCGCCTTGGCGACATCGGCGGCCATGTCCACGGAGAAGGTGAGCGGCTGCTCGATCTCGCGCTCCCAGTCGTACACGCCGATGACCGTGGAGAGCCGCAGATCCCTGATCGACACGATGTCAGTCACGTTATCGATGCTAGTCGCGGTCTCAATGGTCACTGATGACCCCATGACACTTTTAATGACGCTCGGTAACTATCTGGGGGAAGTGGCTACGCAGAGCATCGTTCCTGATAACACTGGAGTCATGACGGATGACGCTGAACTACGCGCCGCGGCCGAGGCGCACCTACGGGCGCTGGCCGGCGAGCACGCGCGGCTGCGGGACGACCAGTGGACGGCGATCCGCGCCCTCGTGGCGGAGCGGCGCCGGGCCCTCGTGGTGCAACGGACCGGCTGGGGCAAGTCGGCGGTGTACTTCGTCGCCACCGCGTTGCTGCGCGCTCGCGGCGCGGGGCCGACCGTCATCGTGTCGCCGTTGCTGGCGCTGATGCGCAACCAGGTCAGTGCGGCGGCGCGCGCGGGCATCCACGCGCGCACGATCAACTCGGCGAACCTGGAGGAGTGGGAGGCCGTGCACGCGGAGATCCGGTCCGGGGCCGTGGATGTCCTGCTGGTCAGCCCGGAACGGCTGAACAACCCGGGGTTCCGCGACAACGTGCTGCCGCACCTGGTGAAGACGGCCGGGCTGATCGTGATCGACGAGGCGCACTGCATCTCCGACTGGGGCCACGATTTCCGCCCCGATTACCGCCGGATCCGGACGCTCCTTTCGACCCTGCCGGCGGACATCCCGGTGCTCGCCACCACGGCCACCGCGAACGCCCGGGTTACCCAGGACGTCGCGGAGCAACTCGGTGTCGGCGCCGCTCCCGGTTCCGACGGTACTTCAGGCTCCAACGGGGCCGTGCTCGTGCTGCGCGGGTCGCTCGACCGGGAGTCGCTGCGGCTCGCGGTCGTCAGCCTGCCGACCGCCTCCATGCGGCTGGCCTGGCTCGCCGCCAGCCTGGAGAATGGAACGCTGCCCGGCTCGGGGATCATTTACACCCTGACGGTCGCCGCGGCCTACGAGACCGCCGACTTCCTGCGCGAGCAGGGCATCGACGTCGTCGCCTACAGCGGCAAGGACGACCAGGCCCGGCGGCTGGCGGCCGAGGACGATCTGCTCTCCAACCGGGTCAGGGCCCTCGTCGCCACGAGCGCGCTCGGCATGGGGTTCGACAAGCCCGACCTCGGGTTCGTCGTGCACCTCGGCGCGCCGCAGTCACCGGTCGCCTACTACCAGCAGATCGGCCGCGCTGGGCGAGCGGTATCGCGCGCCGATGTCGTGCTGTTGCCCGGGCGGGAGGACCGCGACATCTGGGCGTACTTCGCCTCGCTTGCCTTCCCGCCCGAGAGCCAGGTCCGCGCGACCCTTGAGACGCTGTCCGGGGCTGGCCGACCCATGTCGGTCGCCGCGATCGAGACCCACGTCGACCTTTCCCGGGCGCGGCTTGAGACGATGCTCAAGGTCCTTGACGTGGACGGCGCGGTCACCCGCACCGTGGGCGGCTGGGTCGCCACCGGCGAGCCGTGGGCCTACGACCGGGAGCGCTACGAGCGGGTTGCCCGGGAGCGGAAGCGAGAGCAGCAGTCGATGCTCGACTACCAGGCGACGGACGGCTGCCGCATGGCCTTCCTGCGGCGCGAACTCGACGATCCCGAGGCGGCCGCGTGCGGGCGGTGCGACAACTGCACCGGCCGGCCGTGGGCCGCCGATGTGCCTGAGGCCGGAGCGCAGGCCGCGCGGGACCGGCTGGCCCGCCCGGGGGTACCGATCGAGCCGCGCAAGATGTGGCCGACCGGCATGAAGGAACTCGGGATCGACGCGTCCGGGAAGATTCCCGCCGGGCGGATCGCCCAGCCGGGCCGGGCGCTCGGCCGGCTCACCGATGTCGGCTGGGGCGTCACACTGCGCGCCCTGCTCGCCGAGGGCGCCTTGGATGAGCCGGTGACCCCTCAGCTGACCGATGCGGTGGTCAAGGTCCTCGCCTCCTGGGACTGGGCCGCAGCGGCCGGCGTCGGTTGTGACAATGCCGTCCCGCAGCCGGCCGCTGCTGGTCGGCAGCCTGGGCCAGCGGATCGCCGCGATCGGCCGCCTGACCTACCTCGGTGCGCTCGGCTACGCCACTCCGGACGGCCCCGGTCCCCGGCGGCACAACAGCGCCCAGCGCCTAGCCTCGCTCTGGCGGGCGCTGGTCGTTCCCGACGATCTTCGCGAAGCGCTGAAGGGGGCGGACGGCCCCCTCCTGCTCGTCGACGACCAGATCGACAGCGGCTGGACAATGACGTTCGCCGCGGCCCTGCTGCGCGATGCCGGGGCCGCCGCTGTCCTGCCCTTGGCCCTGGCCACCACGACCGGCTGAGGCGCCGGGCGTCATTCCGTGTGCGTCAGCGCGACGTACGGGTCCGCGCCCGTCTCGCTCACCATCGGGCGGCCTGCCACGGCCCAGCCGGTCATGCCGTCGGCCACGTTGACCGTCTTCCAGCCGGCGCCTGCCAGGGCCTGGGCGGCGTAGGCCGAGCGCGCGCCGGACCGGCAGATGACGAACACCTCGCGGTCCTGCGGGATCTCGGTGGCGCGCTCGTTCAGCGTCCCGACCGGGATGTGCACGGCTTCCGGTGCGTGCCCGGCGTCCCACTCGTCATCTTCGCGCACATCGAGCAGGAACGCCCCGGTCGGCAGGTCCGTCGACATGACCGAGGGATTGGCATCGTCGGAATGGAGCATGGTAGTTCTCCTCGCGGTACGCCGGAGCGGAAGTCTGGGGGTGGAGAGCCATTACCCAGCGGCAACACACGCTGTGCGCGCTACTGTACCGCTCCTCGATCCCCAGTCCCGAGGTAGGGCCGCCGATCCGCGCTGAGACGGTTATGAACCGCTCTGCGAGCGGCTGCGGGCCTGCCTCGGTCCGGCGCGTCTTACGACCCGGAATGATCCGGGCAGAGACCGAACAGTTCGACGGTGTGATCGACCGAGGTGAAGCCGGCCTCGGCGGCTACCTTCTCCGCCCACTTTTCGACGACCCGCCCCTCGACCTCGACGCTGCGGCCGCACTCGCGGCAGGTCAGGTGATGGTGGTGCACGGTGGAGTCGCACTGCCGGTAGAGGGATTCGCCTGACGGGTCGCGGATGGTGTCGATGACACCCTGCTCGCTGAGTACCTGCAGGTGGCGGTACACGGTAGTGAGGCCGACCGTCTCGCCCTGACGGCGAAGTTCGGCGTGGATCTCCTGGGCGCTGCGGAAACCGGGCAGGCTGGCGAGCGCGGTGGCTACCGCCGACGCCTGCTTCGTGCCCCGCACCCGGGTGCCGCGCGGATGATCCGTTGTCACATCTTGCAAGTTAGCCGGCCTTCCTCTGCATAGCCATGGACGACATGGCTCACGGCCATGGACGGCACCCTGGCGGACCGCGCCGGGATCCGCGTTCCGGTTGCTTACTGATAATAGAAACGATTATCATTAACGTCGATCAGGGCGGACATGTGCCCGGGTGGGGCGAACCGGCAAGGAGTGTGGGCATGCGCGGCAGCGCAGGCGGGACCGATGCGGGCGGGACGGCGCGGCCCGGCACCAGGCTGCGTCCCGTGGCGGTCATCCTGCTCGCCGTCATGGCGGCGCTCATCGCCACGGCAGCCGCGGCGTGGTCGAGTGGCGCCATTGCCGCGCAGGCAGGCGGCAAGATCGTCGCGGTCGGCGCGGAGAGCCAGTACGCCGATGTGATCGGCCAGGTCGGGGGCCGGTACGTCCAGGCCGACGCCATTATGTCCAACCCCAACACGGACCCGCACTCCTTCGAGGCTTCCATCGCCGTCGCCCGGGAGGTGGGCAACGCCCAGCTCGTCGTGCAGAACGGCCTCGGCTACGACGGGTTCATGGACTCGATTGAGTCCGCGGCGCCGAGCAGCGGCCGCACGGTCATCAACGTGCAGCGGCTGCTGGGGCTCCCGGACTCCACGCCCAACCCCCACCTGTGGTACGACCCGTCCACGATGCCGAAGGTCGCCGACGCGATCGCCGCCGCCCTGTCGGCCATCCAGCCGTCGCACGCGGCGTACTTCACGGCCAACGCGACCGTGTTCAAGGCAAGCCTCAAGCCGCTGGCGGCCGCGATCGCGAGCTTCAAGTCGGCTTACTCCGGCAGCCCGGTGGCCGTCACGGAGCCGGTCGCCGACTACCTGCTGACCGCGCTCGGTGCGGACAACCTGACGCCGTGGACGTTCCAGGCCGACATCATGAACGGCGTCGACCCGTCGCCGCAGAACGTGGCCGTCCAGCGCGGACTGTTTACCGAGCACAAGGTGAAGGTGTTCCTCTACAACGAGCAGGTGACCGACACGCTCACCCAGTCATTCATCACTCTTGCCGAGCGCGATCACATCCCGGTCATCGGCGTCTACGAGACGATGCCGGAGCCCGGGTACGACTACCAGACCTGGATGCGGACCGAGGTGCAGGACCTGCGCAAGGCGGTCGCGGACCAGTGAACCCTTCTACGGAGCATCTGTGAGGACCGGCATGCAGGAAAGATCGAAGACCGCCGCCGTAACGGACCTCCCTCATGAGGCAGAAGTGGTGCCGGAGGCGGTGCTGCGGCTCGAAGGCATCGGCGTGCGCCTCGGCGGCCGCCCGGTGCTCAGCGATGTCACGTTCTCGCTCGGTAAGGGCGACTTCACCGGGATCATCGGCCCGAACGGTGCGGGCAAGACCACGCTGCTCCGCGTCATTCTCGGTCTGATCGAGCCCTCTGGCGGCCGGGTGCTAGTCGATAAGAAATCCGTCGGCTACGTGCCGCAGAAGCTGGTCATCGACCCCGACATGCCGCTGCGTGCCCGCGACGTGGTGGCGCTCGGCCTTGACGGACACCGAATCGGGTTCGCCCTCCCCTCGCGGCAGCGCCGTGAGCTGGTGGAGGCGGCGCTGGCCGATGTCGGCGCGCACGGGTATGCCGACGCGCGGGTCGGCGAACTGTCTGGCGGCGAGCAGCAGCGCGTGCTGATCGCGCACGCGCTGATTTCCCGGCCGAAGCTGCTGCTCCTCGAC
The DNA here is from genome assembly GCA_963785645.1 of uncultured Actinomycetota bacterium. Classification (GTDB taxonomy): domain Bacteria; phylum Actinomycetota; class Actinomycetes; order Streptosporangiales; family Streptosporangiaceae; genus Trebonia. The sequence continues at coordinate 108,081 of CAWAWG010000004.1, read as the reverse complement.
GAGCCGCTCGCCAACCTCGACCTGCGAAGCGAGCAGGAGATCGTTGCCGTGCTCGGCCGGCTGGCCCGTGAGCACGAGATCTCTGTGCTCCTTTCCGCGCACGACATGAACCCGCTGCTGACCGTGATGGACCGGATCGTGTACGTCGCGAACGGCCGGGCCGTGTCCGGGAGGACCGACGAGGTTGTTACCTCGGCGGGCCTCACCCAGTTGTACGGCCATCAGGTGGACGTGGTCCGCGTGCACGGCCGGGTCCTGGTCGTCGCGGGCGAATGATCTTATGCACTACCTCTTCGAGCCAGGGCTGTTCGGCAGCGGCCCGGTAAAGACGGCCCTGCTTGTCGGAGCCGTCGTCGCCGTCACCTCGGGCGTCATCGGCGTGTTCACGGTGCTGCGCGGCCAGTCCTTCGCCGGCCATTCGCTCGCCGACGTGGCCACCACCGGCGGGTCCGGAGCGTTCCTCATCGGGGTCAACCAGTTCTGGGGGTTCCTCGTCGCCGGGATTGCCGCCGCCGCTCTGATGGAGGCCATCGGCGTCCAGCGGCGCCGAGGACGGGACGTGGCCACCGGCGTGGTGCTCGGCGGGGCACTGGGGGCGGCCGCTCTCTTCCTCTACCTCGGAACGCTGCGGACGTCGACGACGGGCGCGTCGTTCACGGTGCTGTTCGGCTCCATCTTCGTGATCAGCCCGGATACGGTCCCGGCGCTGATCGCGTCCGCCGTCATCGCCCTCCTGGTGGTCGCCGTCCTGGCCAGGGTCCTGCTGCTCACCTCGGTCTCGCCTGACCTGGCGCGGGCCCAGGGCGTGAACGTCCGGCTCGTCGGCATCGCCTACCTCGCGGCGCTGGCCGTCTCGGTCTCGCTCGCGGCCGTCGCGATCGGCGCGGTGCTCTCCACCGCGCTGCTGGTCGGCCCGTCCGCGACCGCGCTGCGGCTGACCAAGAGCCCCGGGCGGGCCATGGCCGTCTCCGCGCTTGTCGGCCTCGGTGCCACGTGGCTCGGCATCGTGCTCGCCTACGACTCGTACTACTGGCCGCCGCACGGTCACGGCTGGCCGGTGTCGTTCTTCGTCGTCGCGCTGGTTCTCGCCGGCTACCTGCTCAGCCACATCCGGCCCGGCCGGACGCGGGCACCGAGCTCCCCGCACGTGGAAGAGGGGAGCCGCGCGTGTTCTCCGGCCTGATGATGAACACCTGGATCGCCGCGTCGATCGTCGCGGTGATCGCGGGGATGACCGGGTTCTTCGCCGTGCTCCGAGGCCAGACGTTCGCCTCGCACGCCATTCCCAACGGGGCGTTCGCCGGCGCGGCGGGCGCCAGCCTCCTCGGCATCAACGTCATCTGGGGGCTGCTTGTCTTCGCGGTCGGGGGCGCGCTCGCAATAGGTGCCTTCGGCGGGGAGGGTCGCGCCCGCAAGTCACGCAACGACGTGGTGACCGCGCTCGCGCTGGTGCTCATGCTAGGTCTCGGCGCGCTGTTCGTCAGCATGGGCAGCCAGTACGCGGAGGAGACCTACGCCGATCTGTTCGGCGAGGTCTTCGGCGTCAGCCGGGGCGAGGTGCTGCCGATCGCCGCGCTCGGCGTCGTCGCGGCGGTGGCCATCGCGGTGGCGTTCCGCCCGCTGATGCTCACGAGCGCGCTGCCTGAGGTCGCCGAGGCCCGCGGTGTCTCCACGCGCCGGGTCGATCTCTATTTCCTGATCGTGATGGCTCTGGCCACGTCCATGACCGTGCCCGTGGTCGGTGCGCTGCTCATGTTTAGCCTGATGATTGGCCCGGCCGCGGCCGCCCGGTCGGTGACCGCCCGCCCCGGTGCGGCGCTGGCGCTCTCGGTCGTGATCGCGCTGGCCACGGTCTGGCTGTCCATCGCCCTGTCATACCGGACAAACTGGCCGCTTGGGTTCTTCGTCGGCACCATCGGCGCCGCGTTTTACCTGGTAGGACTGGCTGCCCGGGCGCTGGGACCGCGTCGCGTCACCGTCGGTTGACCTCTGCGCTACCCCCGTCGACTGAACTCAGATGAAATAAATAAGTTCGCAATCATGGACAGATCCACTGTGGTAACTTTTTACGCGCAAACCGGGGCCTGATCGTTTTATTTGCTGCTGAATGATTGGACGCGCGATGCATCTCGATCACGAGCCGGGTCGACCTGTGCCGCTGTACGACAACCCAGGGTCCGACGGCACAGGACCTAGGCCGGTTGATCCCGGGTCTGACTACCGCAAGCCCGGTCGTGCGTTTCCAGACGATCAAGAGGCCCAGGCGACCAGGCCTAGCCGTCCCCGGCCGGGCGACTCGGGACCGTACCGTCCAAGGCACCGTGATCCACAGGCATCCAACACCAGGGTCGATCAGCCGCGCCTGAACGTCCCAGACGCCTTCACGCCGCGGACAACCGCTCCCCGGCCAGGCGCCCAGCGGCCTGATCGCCCGGCGGGCAACCCTCCATGGGGCGGCGATCCATGGGCAGGCGATCCATGGAAACGCGAAGACGAGTCTTACCGGCCCGAGCCCACTCGCGCACTGGCCGGGCAATCGGCGGCTCAGCACACGAGCGTCGACCTTCTCGGGTCCCGGGTTGAAACGCCGAATGTTCAAGCGACCCGTGTTCAAGAGACCCTTGTTGAAGAGCCCCGTTTTCATGAGCAGGGCGTCCGAGAGCCTGACAACCCCAGGTCTGACAACCCCAGGTCTGGCGACCCCCGGCGCAGCGGGCCAGCGGCCGACGGCGCCAAGCGCGGCAGCATGAAGGGAGCCCTCCTGGTGAGCGGCATCCTCGGCACCGTGGTCGTGGTCGCGATCGGACTGGTGGGGATGTCGGTACTGAGGAGTTCATCGAAGGGGACCGCGGCCGCGAATGTGAGCACGATCTCGACCGCGACCAAGGCGGCTTTGCCCACGGTATCCGCCTCACACAAGGCCACGGCCTCACCGAAGGCCAAGGCCTCGCCTAAACCCACGGTTTCGCCGAAGAAGACCGAGGCAGCCTCCCCGACCCTGCTCACGGTGCCCGCGGGCTGGCAGCTGACCTTCGACCCGAGCTTCTCGGGCTCGCTGGACACCAGCACGTGGGCCACCTGCTACGACTGGGCCACGAGCCCGAGCGTCGGCTGCACCAACAACCCCACCGACGAAAAAGAGTGGTACATCCCCTCGCAGGTCAGCGTGAGCGACGGGGCGCTGAACCTGACGGCGGAGCAGGAGGCGACCCCGGGGCTTTCCAGCAGCGGCGCGGCCCAGACCTATACCTGCCGCTCGGGAATGGTCACCTCAAAGCCCGGCTTCAACTTCACGTACGGCCTCATCCAGATCACCGCGAAGCTTCCCTACGGCCCCGGCCTGTGGCCCGCCCTGTGGCTAGCGGCCACCAATGACCAGTGGCCGCCGGAACTCGACATCATGGAGCACTGGTACAGCGAGCCGCAGATGAAGGTCTACGACCATACGGTCGGCAAGCAGTACATGGGCGGCGCGGTCCCCACGCCGGAGAACCTTTCCGCGGGCTTCAACACGTACTCGCTGCTCTGGACCAAGGACCGCGTCACCTGGTACCTCAACGGCGTGCAGGTGTTCACCACGACGTCCTACGTGCCGCAGCAGGCCATGTACTTCATCGCCAACGTGGCCGATGACAGCACGGCCGCGGGCGCGTGCAGCGGCACGATGGAGATCCAGTCCATCAAGGTCTACCAACCCTGACCACGGGCCTAGCCGCAGGCGGCAGTCGCGCGACCGATTGCGGTCGGTCCCCTGGTAAGAATGGGGAGTATGAACCGGCTCGGAAGCGCGACTAGCCCTTACCTGCTCCAGCACGCCGACAACCCCGTCGACTGGTGGCCCTGGTCGGACGAGGCGTTCGCGGAGGCGAAACGGCGGGACGTACCGGTGCTGTTGTCTGTCGGGTACGCGGCCTGCCACTGGTGCCATGTGATGGCACACGAGTCATTCGAGGACGAGGCGACCGCCGCGATCGTGAACGGCAGCCTGGTCGCGATCAAGGTGGACCGCGAGGAGCGGCCGGACATCGACGCCGTCTACATGTCGGCTACGCAGGCGATGACCGGCCAGGGCGGCTGGCCGATGACGGTGTTCATGACGCCCGATGGCGACCCCTTCCTGTGCGGGACCTACTACCCGCGCGCCCGCTTCGTCCAGCTCGTGACCGCGGTCGCGGACGCCTGGAAAAAGAACAAGGGCCAGATCAAGAGTGAGTCCGAACGGATCCGGCAGTCTCTGGCCGAGAACGCCGCTGCCATGTCGGCCCTCGGCGACCAGACGGACGAACTCAACCTGGAAGACGTGACCGCTACCGCCGTCGCCGGCCTCGAATCGACCTTCGACCGCTCGCGCGCCGGGTTCGGCGGAGCGCCCAAGTTCCCGCCGTCGATGGTCTTGGAGTTCCTGCTCCGCTACGACGAGCGAACCGGGCGATGGCCCGCCCTGTCGATGGCCGAGGCGACCTGCGAGGCGATGGCCCGCGGCGGCATGTACGACCAGCTGGGCGGCGGCTTCTCCAGGTACAGCGTGGACGCGGGCTGGACGGTGCCCCACTTCGAGAAGATGCTGTACGACAACGCGCTGCTCGCCGGGGTCTACACGCACCTGTGGCGGCGCAGCAGTCAGCTGCGAGGATGGGACGGGGCGGCGCTCGCCCGCCGGGTAGCCGAAGAGACCTGCGACTTTATGCTCAGGGAGTTGCGCACGCAGGAGGGCGGCCTGGCCGCATCGCTCGACGCCGACAGCGACGGCAGCGAGGGTGCGTTCTACGTCTGGACTCCCGCCCAGCTCCGCGAGGTCCTCGGCGAGGAAGACGGTGAGTTCGCCGCCCGGGCCTTCCGCGTCACGGAGGCCGGGACGTTCGAGCATGGCGCGTCGGTCCTGCAGCGCCTGACCGAGCCGGAGGACCGCGAGCGGTTCGACCGGATCCGCGGCATCCTGCTCACGGCCCGGGAGGGGCGCACCCGCCCCGGCCGGGACGACAAGGTGGTCGCGGCCTGGAACGGCACGGCAATCGGCGCACTGGCCGAAGCCGGGGTTCTGTTCAACCGCCCCGACTTCATCACCGCGGCGACGGAAGCGGCCGAGCTTTTGCTGTCGGTTCATTACTCCGCCCCCAAGGAGTCGTCTCCGGTAGTCGGCACCGCACGGATCCTGCGCACCTCAAGGGACGGCCAGGCCGGGCCGAGCACTGGACTACTCGAGGACTACGCCTGCGTGGCGTCCGGCCTGCTGAAGCTGTCCGGGATGACCGGCGAGTCCCGCTGGGTGACCGTGGCCGGTGCGCTGCTCGACACCGTCCTTACCGCGTTCGCCGACGGTAACGGCGGGTTCTACGACACGGCCGACCACGGCGAGCGGCTGATCTTCCGGCCCGCGGACCCGACGGACAACGCGACGCCGTCCGGCGCCTTCGCGGCGGCCGAAGCGCTGCTCAGCTACGGCGCGCTGACGGGCGATGAGCGGCACCGAGAGGCGGCGGTCGCCGCGCTCAAGGTGCTGCCGCCGATTGCCGCCAAGTACCCGAGGGCCGGCGGGACGGGTCTGGCGGTGGCGGAGGCGCTGCTGTCCGGGCCCGCCGAGATCGCGATCGTCGGGCCGGACGACGATCCGCGCACCGCCGACCTGCTCCGTGCGGCCCTGCACGTGGCATCACCGGGCGCCGTGTTCGCCATCGGCGCCGGCTCGGCGTCTGATGGGGAAACGGTTCCCTTGCTCGCAGCCGGCCGCTTGTCTCCGGCGGCCCGGCGGCCTACGTGTGCCGCGACTTCACCTGCCTGGCCCCGGTCACCACCCCGGCGGCGCTGCGCGAGACGCTCCTCCGGCTCTAGGCGATGGGGACCAGGTAAGTGAGTCGCGCTGCGGAGCGGGTACCACTGGTCACATGAGCCCCGCACTTGAGGTGCGATTTTCTCATTTTGTGCGATCCCGTGGATGAAGCCCGGGTGGAAAGGTCAAAATGAGAGGGTTTACTGAACACGGATTCGCTTTACTGGACTTGTGACTGTTTGTCGTGATCTGGTGGTTATGTGCGCTTGACCGGGATGCTGCGGCGGAGAGCGCGGGCAATCAGGTACAGCGGCTGGCGGCGGAATCTGCCAGCCGGCTTCGCCGTGCTCGCGGTGCTCGGCACGCTCGCTGGCGTCCTGGTCGCCGTGCTTGGCAGCGCACCGAACAGCAATCTCGTGGCCGGGCGACCGTACGGCCTCCCCGCCGTACGACCGTCGACCGGCGACGCGCCCATACTTACCGGGGTGCCGCTGACGCTCGCGGCCGGTGCCCGGCCGCTGCCGGACTCGTCGGTGCCTGCCGTGAGTGCGGCGGGGACGAGGCAGCCGACAGTCGCACCGTTGGGCCGCACCGTACAGGCGGATCTGGTCATCGTCGCGCCGTTCTCGCTACCCGCGGGGCTGCTCGCTGCCGTGTCGCGGCTGCCGGGCATGGTCGGGTACGAGCAGATCGAAGCGGTCAGGATGAAGGTGAACGGGGCCGACACCTCGGTCGTCGGAGTCGATCCGTCGCTGTTCCGTTCGTTCGCCGCGCGGCCCACCGGTGCGGCCAATGCCCTGTGGCAGGGCGTCGCGGACGGAGGCATCGCCGTCTCGTACACGATGGGCAAGCTGGACAAGGTGCCGCTCGGCGGGTCGGTGCTCGCCGTCGGCCGGACGACGAAGCGGCTGTCCGTCGTGGCATTCGGCACGCTTGGCATCGGCGGCGTCAACGCCGTGGTGTCCGACGCCACCGCTCAGGCGCTGGGCGCACCGGCCGGCAACGCGATCGTGGTGAGCGTGCGGACAGGGGACTTCAAGGCCGACTCGGCCGCCGTCGGCCGGCTGCTGCCCAAGGGCGCCGGCATCGAACCGCTCGTCTCGCTTGTCAGCACGGGTGGCGGGGCCGGCGCTGGCTCAGCGAACTCGGCCCCGGTTCCCGACACGGCGGTTGGCGCCGTCCTGAAGGCGGCACTGAGCCGCCAGGGACTGCCGTACGTATGGGGCGCGGCGAGGCCGGCCGCGTTCGACTGCTCCGGGCTCGTGCAGTGGTCGTTTGCCCAGGCGGGGATAGCGATGCCTCGGGTTGCCGCTGATCAGGCGCTGTCGGGCCCGGCGGTGCCCGTGAGTCAGTTGGCGCAGGGTGACCTGCTCTTTTACCACACCGATCCAACCGCGCCCGATTACATCTCGCACGTCGCCATCTACCTGGGCAACGGCTGGATGATCCAGGCGCCGGAGCCGGGCATGGACGTCGAGGTGGTACCGGCGTCCTTCGGCTCGCAGTTCGCGGGCGCGATCCGGGTGAGCCCAGCCCAGGCCGCCGCGGTCGCCTCGGGTGTCACGTAAGCGATGCCTATTAATCGCCCTAATCGCTGATATCGGGTTAATAGTCGATATCGCACTGAAACTAAAGCGGAGACAGGTATCCCCGGTAACGCTTGACCATATGTCTTTGCAGTGTAATCATGATTACATGAGTACAGAGATAATGGCTTGGTTCGCGGGACGCCTGCCCGATGACTGGTTCTCCGAGCCTGCCGAGGTCACGGTGGACCGCGAAGAGGTCACGATCATCGGGACGCTGTCCGAACCCGAGTCCGACGACGCGGACGCGGCCGCCGAGGGGCGGATCAAGCGCTTCCGTGAGGACACCCGGGCGCAGCGGATCGAGATCGCGCGCGAAGCGGAGCGCAAGTTCGGCCGGAAGATCGCCTGGGGTGCGCGCTGCGGCGAGGTGTCTGAGATGTTCACCACGCTGTCGGTTCCGGTGATGACCAGGCTCCGGCAGTCGGAGCGGCGGGTCTTGGATACCCTGGTCGACGCTGGCGTAGCCCGCTCCCGGTCTGACGCCCTCGCCTGGTGCGTCCGGCTGACCGGCGAGCATGCCGACGCCTGGCTGGCTGAACTGCGCGACGCGCTGCGCCGGGTGGAGGAGGTCCGCGCTCAGGGACCGCAGGGATCGACTGCTGAATAGCCCCACATCTCAATAACCGCACATCTCACCAGCCTCTCGGGTAAAGCGGCGTGCCCTCAGTCGCCCGTCGGATACGGTGGCTTAGGACATCGCATTCGGGCTCTTGTCCGTGCTCTGCGGCGAGGAAGGTCGGTAAATGGGATACCGCGACCTGGGGTACCGGCTGTACGAGCGGAGGCTGGAGTCCTACCTGGCCGGGAAGACGATCCCCAGGCACGTCGGAGTGATGTGCGACGGTAACCGGCGCTGGGCCAGGTCGGCGGGGCATACCGACGTCAGCAAGGGACACCGCAAGGGCGCCGACAAGATCTTCGAACTGCTCCAGTGGTGCCGGGAGACCGGGGTCGAGGTGGTGACCCTCTGGCTGCTGTCAACCGACAACCTCACTCGTGAGGAAGAAGAACTCGGTCCGCTGCTCGCGATCATCGAAGACACCGTTAACGGCCTGGTGGACGAGGGCTGGCGGGTGAATCCGGTGGGCGCGCTCGATCTGCTGCCCGACCACACCGCCCACGTTCTGAAGTACGCGGGTGAAGCGACGGTCGACAATCCTGGACTGCTCGTCAACGTGGCCGTCGGCTACGGCGGACGGCGCGAGATCGCGGACGCGGTCCGCAGCCTGCTGATGGACCACGCCAGCCGGGGCACCACGATCGAGGAGCTCGCGGAGATCCTCGATGTCGAACACATCGCCGAACATCTGTATACCGCTGGCCAGCCCGACCCGGACCTGGTGATCAGGACGAGCGGCGAGCAGCGGCTCGGGGGGTTCCTGTTGTGGCAATCCACACATTCTGAGGTCTACTTCTGCGACGCGTACTGGCCGGCGTTCAGGAAAGTGGACTTCCTGCGGGCGCTGCGCTCTTACTCCGAGCGCAACCGAAGGTTCGGCGCCTAGCCTCAAGCTCCCCACGCAAAATAGGGCTTTTTCGATAGCCAGATCGCGGGTACCTTCAGAGATGGCGGGCACCTCCCCAGGGTGCCCCCGCGGGAGGCCCCCTGAGTTCGCTACGTGCGACGAGAGGGCCGGCGCGGCCCACTAAGGCGGGCAGCCCCGGTCCATCCGACACGCTTGCCCCCGGAGAACCGGGGGCGCGGCGCGTCCTGTCCGCGGCACCGGATCATCTGACCGGTGCCCAGGGGAGTATTGAGTGGCCAACTCTGTGCAGCGTCGTACCTACGTCCTCGACACCAGCGTCCTGCTCGCTGACCCGGCGGCCTTCGCACGGTTCGACGAACACCACGTCGTCGTCCCGGTTGTCGTCATCACCGAGCTTGAAGCCAAGCGTCACCACCCTGAGCTGGGCTATTTCGCCCGTCAGGCGCTCCGTTACCTCGACGATCTCCGGATCGCCAACGGCCGGCTAGACGCCGAGGTCCCGGTTGGGGACCTCGGCGGCACCTGCCGCGTGGAGCTTAACCACGTCGACGCACAGGTTCTTCCGGCCGGCTTCCGGCTCGGGGACAACGACACGCGGATCCTCTCCGTGGCCCGCTCCCTCGCCAACGAAGGCCACGACGTGGTCCTCGTCAGCAAGGACCTGCCACTGCGGATCAAGGCGTCGTCGATTGGGCTCGAGGCACAGGAGTACCGGGCCGAGCTCCCTGTCGATTCTGGTTGGACCGGGATGGCCGAGCTTGACGTGACCAAGGCTGACGTAGAGGAACTGTACGAACACGGCACACTCGACTGCGAAGCGGCCCGCGACCTCCCCTGTCACACCGGGCTTGTGCTGCATACCGGCAGCGGGAGCGCCCTCGCCCGGGTGCTTCCGGACAAGCAGATCCAGCTCGTGCGGGGCGACCGTGAGGCCTTCGGCCTGCACGGCCGGTCCGCCGAGCAGCGGATCGCCCTCGACCTGCTGCTTGACCCGGACATAGGCATCGTCAGCATGGGCGGGCGCGCGGGCACCGGCAAGTCGGCGCTGGCCCTGTGCGCCGGCCTTGAGGCGGTTATGGAGCGCCGCCAGCACCGCAAGGTCATCGTGTTCCGCCCGCTGTACCCGGTCGGCGGCCAGGACCTCGGCTACCTGCCCGGCTCCGAGGCCGAGAAGATGGGCCCGTGGGCGCAGGCGGTCTACGACACACTCGGTGCCGTCACCACCCAGGACGTGATCGACGAACTCTGCGCTCGTGACATGTTCGAGGTGCTGCCGCTAACCCACATCCGGGGCCGGAGCCTGCATGACGCGTTCGTGATCGTCGATGAGGCGCAGTCCCTGGAGCGCGGTGTGCTGCTCACAGTCCTGTCGCGGATCGGCACCGGCTCGCGCGTGGTCCTCACCCACGACATCGCACAGCGCGACAACCTGCGTGTCGGCCGACATGACGGCGTGATCGCGGTGATCGAGAAGCTCAAGGGCCATCCGCTCTTCGCCCACGTGACCCTGACCCGAAGCGAACGCTCCGAGATCGCCGCACTGGTAACAGACCTCCTAGAAGACACGCAGCTTTAACCCGGGGGGACGACCCCCCGTACCCCCCGGTGTCTGTCCGGGACGGGCCGATGGCAAAAACCGCCATCATATCGGCCCGTCCCGGACAGACGGAAAGCCGGGGAGTCTTAGATCCCGCGATTACTGTCCGGGAGGGGCGGCTCCCCGTACCCGCGCGAACGGAGATGCGGGGATTCTTGGGTTCCCTGATTGCTGGCCGGAGGTGCTCCGCTCGCCGCAAATAATGCTCTAGTCAACCGTGGCCCGGCATGTCGGGCGCTGGCGCGCCACGACATGCCGGATATTTCATGAAATTGCTGGGTGGCATGCGTATCGGAAGGCGGAGGAACCGGGGGAAGGCTGAGGATGATTTCCACATTTGTGGAAAACCGTGGCGGATCGGGCGCGGGGCAGGCGGGTTCGGCGTTGGAGCCCTAGACTTCTTCGCGTGACCGGCGTCATGCACCACGATCAAAGTCAAGGTCGAGATCGTTATCCCGAACGAGAGCGGCTGACCCCCTCGGACCACCACTCCGCGGGAGAGCCGGGTACGCTTCCCGCCGTCTCGGTCGTCATGCCGGTACTCAACGAGGAGAAGCACCTAGCGGAGTCGGTTGCCGCCGTGCTTGGCCAGGAGTACCCCGGCGGGTTCGAGCTTGTCCTCGCCATCGGTCCCTCCAGGGACCGCACAGAAGCCATCGCCCGCGAGCTCGCCGCCGCCGACGGCAGGATCACCGTCGTGCCCAACCCGTCCGGCCAGATCGCCTCGGCCATGAACGCCGCCGTCAAGGCCGCGCGCCACGAGGTCCTGACCAGGATTGACGCACACTCCATGCCTCCCGAGGGCTACCTGCGGACCGCCGTGCGCACGCTCGTGGAAACCGGCGCGGCGGACGTCGGCGGCTGGATGGCCGCCGAGGGCGTCACCCCCTTCCAGAGCGCGGTGGCATGGGCCATGACCTCACCCTTCGGCATGGGCGCGGCCGCTAACCACACCAGCGGTGAGGCCAGGCCCGGCTGACACCGTCTACCTCGGCGTCTACCGTCGCCAGGCGATCGAGAACGTCGGTGGCTACGACGAGACCATGCTCATCGCCGAGGACTGGGAGCTCAACTACCGGATTCGCGCGGCCGGCGGCCTGATCTGGTTCACCCCGGACCTCAAGGTCACCTATCGTCCAAGGGCGAGCCTGGGCACCTTGGCGAAACAGCAGTTCCGGTACGGCCGCTGGCGCCGGGTCATCGCCCGGCGCTACCCGGAGACGGTCAACCCTCGTTACCTGGCCCCCCCGGTAGCGACCGCGCTCAACGCTGCGGGCCTCGCTCTCGGCGCGGCGGGGGTAATCGGGGCGCTCGCGGGGGCAACCGCGCCCGTCCCCTACCTGACACTCGGATTCGTTATCCCAGCCGCCTATCTGGCCGGCGTCGCGGCGGTGGCCGCCAGGTTCGCGGCGGCCGAGCCCGTCGGGGTGCGGGCGCGCGTCCCGCTGGTCCTGGCCGCGATGCATACCTGCTGGGGTGCCGGCTTTCTCACCAGCCCCAGGCGGCTCGCACGGCGGCAGCGATCCGGATCCAGAGGCCGCCACCGATCCAGGGCCTGACGCGCCTGTCGGCCTGCGACCGGCGAAGCCGTGCGTCCGCCGCTAAAATTCAGCAATGGGCTTTGATCTGGGTGCTGAGCTCGCGGCTGTGCGCGGGCAGGGGTATGACCTGCATTCCAAGTACCTGAACCAGCAGCTGCCACGCACGCTGCACACCATCGGGTTCGACAAGGACTACGTCCGCGGTGAGGGTGCCTACCTCTACGACGCCGACGGGAACGCTTACGCGGACTTCCTGGCCGGGTTCGGGGTGTTTGCGGCCGGCCGGTCGCACCCGGTAATCAAGAAGGCGCTGCAGGACGCGCTTGAGCTGGACTTCGCGGCCTGGACGCAGTTCGACTGCCAGCCGATCATGGGCCTTCTCGGGCAGAAGCTACTGGCCAAGGCGCCAGGTCTGGAGCGCGTGTTCTTCTGCAACAGCGGCGCCGAGGCCGTCGAGTCCGCGCTTAAGTTCGCTCGCCATGCGACCGGCAAGGGCCGCATCCTCTACGCGCGGCACGGCTTCCACGGGCTGACCGCCGGATCGTTGTCGGTGAACGGCGCCGAGGAGTTCAAGGCCGGCTTCGGTCCGCTGCTGCCCGGCACGGAGATACCGCTGGGGGATCTTTCAGCGCTTGACGCGGAACTGCGCAAGGGAGACGTCGCCGCGATGATCGTGGAGCCGGTCCAGGGCCACGGCGTCATGATGACCCCGCCCGGCTTCCTGCCCGAAGCCAAGGCGCTGCTGCACAAGAACGGCGCGCTGTTGATCTGTGACGAGGTCCAGGTCGGGCTCGGCCGCACCGGCCGGTTCTTCTCATACGAATACGACAACGTCCAGCCCGACATCGTGACGGTGGCCAAGGCGCTGTCCGGCGGCTACGTTCCGGTCGGCGCGATGCTGACGACCGACAAGATCTTCAGTTCGGTCTACTCGTCCATGGACAAGGTCATGGTCCACTCAACGACGTTCAAGGGCGGCCCGCTCGCCATGGCCGCCGGTCTCGCCGCGCTGGCCGTCATCGACGACGAGGGCCTGGTCGAGAACGCGGAGCGTCGTGGCGCCGAGCTCATGCGCGGTCTTGAGGGACTCAAGGCTAAGTACGATGTGATCAAAGATGTTCGTGGTAAGGGCCTGATTATCGGTATCGAGTTCGGCAAGCCGTCGGGCCTCAAGGCCAAGGCAGGCTGGGCGATGCTGCAGAAGGCCCGGGTCGGTCTGTTCGCGCAGATGGTCGTCGTTGCCCTCTTCCAACGGCACCGGATCCTCACCCAGGTATCCGGCGACCATATGGAGGTCATCAAGCTAATCCCGCCGTTGATGATCGGCGACGCCGAGGTCAAGCTCTTCATCGACGGACTGGCGGACGTGCTGGACGACGCATCCAGAGGCAGCGGCCTCATGTGGGACTTTGGGCGCACCTTGATCAAGCAGGCGGTGCGGGCGTAGCTCATCTGACTTATCGGTTCTTAACTGAAATTCAAAGTCAGTCAAAGTCAGAGTCAGAGTCAAAATCCAAAATAGGCGTGGGACTGGGGCACTGGAAAGATTTTCGCCGGCACTCCTTCGGAAGGCCGGCGAGTAAATCTTCCCCGCGCCCCAGTTACTGCGTCCCCTCATGACTCTTTCGGTCTCCGTCGGCTCAGGTCGCTGGCCAGGTGCGGGTTGGTGGGCTTGGATATTACTTTTAAGCGGGCTGCCGCGATAACTGCGGGCGTGATATGGCATCTTGCCGTGCTCCCGCATGTGTGACCTGCATGTGTGACCTGCATGTTTCGCGGTCGGGAATGTCGGGCGCTGGCGTGCCACGACATTCCCGACATTTCATGAAATCCGCATTTGGGTTAGGGGAGGTTTAGGAGGGCTTCCGCTATTGCTAGGTCGCTGGGGTGGGTGATCTTGATGTTGGTTTCGCTGCCGGGGATTATGTGGACCGGGGTGTCTGGGAGGTAGCGGAGGACTACTCCGCAGTCGTCGGTTGGCTGGAACGACGGGTCGGCGGCGGCCAGGGCGTGTGCCCTCAGGATCGTTTCCAGGCGGAAGCACTGCGGGGTCTGTGCGCGGTACAGCGTTTCTCTTGGCGGGACGTGGGCTATTACGCCGTTCTCCACCGTCAGGATGGTGTCTGAGGTTGGGACTGCGGTGCCTATCGCGTCGTAGTCCCGTAGGGCCGCTATGCAGTCGGCGATGATCTGCCGGGTGACCAGGGGGCGGGCCGCGTCGTGGATGAGCACGCCCGTGCCGGCCCGGTCATACCGGATGCCGATGTAGGCCAGTGCGTTGCGGACCGAGTCCGAGCGGGTGGCACCTCCGGCGATGATCGCGCTGACCTGCGCTCCGACCAGGCGCTTGGCCTCGTCGTGGTAGGCCGGGGGCATGACCAGCAGGATCTCGTCGATAGCAGGAGCACCGTCGGCTCCGGGAACACCGGCAAATGCGGCGACGCAGTGCTCGACGAGCGTCTTGCCGTTAAGAGTGAGCAGCTGCTTCGGCAGGGCCGCTCCGAACCGGGTGCCCGTGCCGCCGCCAAGTACCACCGCCACCATGCGCTCCACTGTCACATCTGCGGACTTTACCCGGTCTAGAAGCGAGGTTCTTCGATGGAATCAGGGGTATCGGACTACCCTGAGGTCACGGCTTCGTCTCGCGAACCTTTTGTCGGTGATGATCGGGGATCATCGGACCCCGGACGAGGGACAGGATTAAAGGCTAGCCCGGGATGCGCCGCTGTACCTATGTAGCTGTGGGCAGAGGAGGCGGGCATGAGCCACCTGAGCGTGCGCCAGTTCGCGCTCTACCGGCTCCAGCCGTTGATGCTGTCCCGGATCTCCGTGGCCTTCGCGGCGATTACGGCGGTGTGGCTCACCGTCGCGTCGGTGCACGGCGAGGTGATCGCGCTCGTAGCGGCGATCGCCGTCGTCGTCACCGCTCACGTCGCGCGGATGCTGGCCGGCGAACGGCCCGTGGCCGCCGTCGAGTGGGGCCTGGCTGGCTACGGCATGCTCGCCGAGTTCATGGTCTACGCGGGGATCGCCGCGGCTGTCAGCTTGCACGCAGGTGTTCCGTCGGGGGTCGCGGCGAGCTCACTGAACGGGACTTTCGTCGCCGGGTTCGGCGGCGTCGGCGCCGCTGGGGTCTGGCGGCTGGCGATCACGGCGGTCATCCTCACCGTCATCACGGCGATGGTGGACGTGTGCGTCCACGGTCCGGCGCTGCCGGGGATGAGGCTGCGCCTGTTCGGGCCGCCAGGAGACATCAGGCTGCCCGTGGCCTGCGCCGCGGTCCTGTTGTTCGGGGCCCGGGCGGGCTTCCTCGTCGTGCTCGTCCTGGGCGTGGCCGCGCTCGTCGCGACGATCATCGACGGCGTCCGTGAAGACGGCAACCGCGGCGAATTGAGAGGTTACCGCGGGGACGGCCGGATCGCGGTCTGGATCGGGAAGTGGGTCGAGGGCAAGGTGCCGCCCTTCCCGCCCTTGGTTGTTGGGCTGCTCGTCACCGGAGTGCTGGCTGGGCTTGGCCTGCGGAACTTGCCCGGCATCCTGCTCCTTACCCCGGTCGAGGCGATGCTGCTCGCCGCGTTCGCGTCGTGGCACCCGCATGACGGACGCAGTGACTGGCTGATCCCGCCGCTGCTCCAGGCGGGCGAGTACGTATTCCTGGCCGAGATCGGTTTCGTCGGCCGGGTCTGGCCAGCGATGACGTTCGCGGTTGTCGCCGCCGTCGGGCTGCGGCACCTTGACCTGGCCTACCGGGTACGCGGCAGCCTGGCGAACGGCATCGACCGGCGCGGCCTCGGCTGGGAAGGGCGGATGATCATCGTTGGCATCGCTGCCGTCATCGGCATCGCACCGCTGGTCTACACGGCCCTCGCGTTTTACCTGTGGTACCGCCTCGCCAGGGACTGGGTAACCGGCTGGTCAGCTCGACATGCCGCCGTCAACCGCTAGCGTGGTGGCGGCCTCTTCGATGATCGTCGCTGTGATTTGCGTCGCAGGTGTACCTGGTACGCGACCAGGACAATTGAGTTGACCGGGTTTGTCGACCTGGTAAGGGTAAGATCACCTAGTGATGGGTGGCGTACGGCCTGGCGCCGGTTTCGAGTCACCGGCCACCATGCGACGTCGCTGGCTGGCCGGCATCTTCGCGGTGTCCGCGATCTGGGCGGTGCTGGTCGCGGTCTTGAGCAACGACCACGTGCACCAGCTCTGGGGCGAGATGGCGGCGGTCGGCTACGGCCTGGCGGCCATCGCCGTGCTGGTACTGAGGCACGGGCGTACCGCTGACATTGCACTCGCGCTCGGCCTCCTCGGCGGGCTGATCGTGCCGCTTGGGTACTTCGCCATTCACGGCGGCCTGTGGCAACCCGAGGTCAGGGTCGTGGCCGACTCGGGCTTGTCGCTCATCCACCACGGCACGCCCTATGCGGACACCAGCGTGCTCGCAACCACCCAGAACCAGAACGCCTTCAACCCCTACCTGCCGGTGATGGCGCTGTTCGGATTGCCGAGCGCGTTCCCCAGCCTCGGACCGCTCGATGACCCCAGGATCTGGTTCGGTGTCGCGTTTATCATCGTGTTCTGGCTGTCCCTGCGCTACGCAGGCGCGCGCGATCCCTGGCGCTGGACGGTGCTGGTCGCCGCGACCCCGGTGATCGCCTTCGAACTCGCCGTCGGCGGTACCGACGTGCCGATGGTCGCGTTCCTCTGCCTCGGGTTCGCCTATGTCTGGCAGCGCAAGCCGGTGCTCGCGGGACTCGCGCTCGGTATCGGCGCCTCGATGAAGGCGACCGCGTGGCCCGCGTTGCTGGTGGCGGTGGCGCTGCTCGCGGTCCGCGACGGCAAGCGGTCGGTCGGCAACTTCGCGCTGGCCGCGCTCGGCGTGATCGCGGTATGCGTGGGGCCCTTCATCGTCCATCACCCCAAGGCCCTCATAGAGAACACCATCATGTTCCCGCTCGGCCTGGCCGGCGTCCGGCGTGAAGTCCGCCGCTCGAAGCCCGCTGCCCGGGTACCTCATCGCATCGACGTCGCACACCGGGCACACGATCGTGGTAATCCTGCTCGCGCTGGCGGGCCTCGCCGTGGCGGCCTCCCTTGTGTTTAAGCCGCCGCGCTCGGTGCCGCGGGCGGTCGTGCTGCTCGCCGGGGCGATGACCCTCATGTTCGTGCTCGCGCCGTCGACCCGCGTCGGCTATTTCATTTACCCGGCCGGGCTGGTTTTCTGGCTGATCGCGGTGCGGTTCGGCCGGATGGCCGACGGAGACGAGCTAGACGAGATGTCGGTAGGCTTCCTGCCAGCCCGCGTACCAGAGGGCCCACCAACCGCGTGACGCCGCGAGCGGCATGATGTAGGCGACGGTCTGCGCGTAGTACTCCCGCTGCTTCTCCGGCCCCAGGTTGCAAAGCGTCTGCACGTTGGACGCCCGGTCGGCGAGCTTGACGAGAATCGCGTCGTCAGGTGCGTCCGCTAGCCGCTTCAGGTAGGCCTCCTTGACCGCCTTCTTGTCGGCCCCAGCTTCCGCATCGGGTTTCGTCACCCAGCCGACCATGTCCGCGACCCGGACGCCGAAGTCCTCCCGGACGCCGGCGATGGTGCACGAGGTGTCCTCAACGACGTCATGGAGGATGGCCGCGCAGAGCACGTCTGGGTCGCTGACCCCCGCCCCGCGCACGAGTACCTCCAGGGCCTCAAGGAGATGCTCGGCATAGGGAGCCCCGGTCGGACGCTTCTGGTCGCCGTGGAAGCGGAGCGCGAACGTCACCGCCCTGCCCACCGCGTCGCACGTTGAGCTGGGCAGCAGGCGTCGCAACTCCGGTTCCGTCTGTTCCCAGGTATGCCAGTCGGTGAAGAGTTCCACATCGCCAGTGAACCAGTTCTGCCTGCTGGTGCACACCGTGGCCGCTGGGTAGTCACCACTTCGATAGATAGGGTAGATCCGTGCGCCTACGACTACCGGCCGTGCTCGCGCGAGGGGGCGACCCGCAGCAAGGGAAGACCTCGCGAGACACTGCGGCTGGCGGGTCGGGCGAGGCGAACGAAGATGCTCACGTCATCAACGAGGAGCACGGACCCGTTCGGAGTGATCCTGAGACCAAGCCGTGGCCGCGTTTCAGCGGCGCGCGGACCTCGGGGGCGCGGCTTTCTGCTTTTTATTCTCGGGTCGCCGCGCGGGGCGGGCGGGCTGCGGCGCGCGGGCCGCGGCCGGGACCCGGGTGGCGGTGGCTGCCCGGGTGGGCCTTCGCCGCGGTGACGCTGGTACCCACGCTGCTCGCGGTGGCGTGGCTGGTGCCAGGGATCGGGATACTGCTTGCGGGACGGCTGACGCCGTTGCCGATGGTGATCATCTTCGTGCCGCTCGCGGTCGCGCTGTGCTATTTCGCGATGCGGCGGTTGCCGGTGGGCTGGCCGAGGTTCGGGATGCCGGGTGGGAATCTCGGCGTGTCGGTCGGCGCGCTGCTCGCCATGGTGGTGATCGCCGCCGGGTTCGGGCTGTGGCAGGCGGTCTACCACTCTGAGCAGCTCTTCGCGGTGAGCGATCCCAGCGTCTACCTGCAGTACGGATACTGGATCGCCAAGCACGGGACGGCGCGGATTCCCGTCTCGGCCGGCGCGTTCGGCGGGGCCGCCGGGCTGGACTTCGCGACCACGGGATTCACCGTCTCGGGGAGTTCGATCACGCCGGCGTTCCTGCCGGGGCTGCCGCTGGTGCTGGCCGGCGGGACGTGGCTTGGCGGGCTAAAAGGGGAACTCCTGATGCCGGCCGTCCTCGGCGGCTGTGCCGTGCTGTCGTTCGGCGGGCTCGTGGGACGGCTGTGCGGGGCGTGGTGGGCGGTAGCGGGGGAACTCGTGCTCGGCGTTAGCCTGCCCGAGGTGATCGAGGCCAGGACACCCTTCAGCGAGCCGCTGGTGCAGGTGCTGCTGTTCGGCGGACTGTGCTTGTTCATTGACTCGTTTGTCGTGCGCCGTGATGCCAGCGGCCAGCATCGCCGCGGCGGCCTTGGCAGCGGCCTGGTGCTGGCCGGACTGGGCGGGCTCGCGCTCGGGCTGACGGTCCTGGCGTCCATCGGGTCGCTCGGCGTTGTGCTGCCCGTGTTCCCTGTCCTCGCGGTCCTCTTCCTGGCCCGGCGGCCGCAGGCGGGGCCGTTCGGTATCGGATTTTTCGTCGGCATCGGGATCGGCCTGTCGGCGGGGCTAGTGCTCGCACGCTCATACCTCGCCACCGTGTCGGCGCAGCTGCACCTCATCGGGCTGAGCGCGGCTGGTTTCGGGCTGGCGACGGCGCTGCTGGCACCGTCAGCATTCCCCGCAGTGCGATCGGGGGTACGGCGGGTGTGCGCGTTCCGCTTGCGCCTGCCGTGGTTCAAGGGAGGGAAGATCGCGCTGCCATCGCCCGGGGCCCTGCTCGCCGGGCTGGCCATCGCGGTTCCGGTGCTCGTCCTGGCCGGGCTGGCCGCCCGGCCGTACCTGCAGACCGTTCGCGGGCAGACCGATCCGGCCATGATCCGGCAGGTCGCGGCGCTGCAACGAGTTGAGCGGCTGCCCGTGGACGGGAAGCGTCAGTACTACGAGTTGAGCCTCTACTGGGTGTTCTGGTATCTCGGGGTGCCGACGGTGCTGCTCGCCTGTGCGGGAGCGGCGGTGCTGGCAAGACGGTCGGTACGCTCGTTGCTTTCTGAGCGCCTTGTTTCCGCCGTTGCCTTGCGGTTGTGGGGGCTGCCGCTCCTGATCATCGGCTGGTCGGTCGTGACCGTGCTGTGGGATCCCGCCGTAGTGCCCTGGCAGCCTCTCGCATCACATCGGCTGGCAGCCGTGGTACTACCGGGACTTCTGCTGCTGGCCTTGTGGGTGTCCTCGCGGCTGACAACGTACGCCTCGGTGTCGGGCGCGTCACGTGGGACAGTCACGCTCGTCGCGCTGTGCTGCCTGCTTGCGCTGGCCATCCCGCCGCTGGTGACGACGCTGAACCCCGGGCTGGCGGCTAAGGCATCGGTCGGGCGGTACTCGTCGGGTGTGTCGAAGCTGGTGAGCCGGGTGCGGCTACGCGGTGCGGGCGCCTCCGCCACGTACGGCGGCTCGGTCTCCGCCGCGTCGATCCTATGTGCCGCCATCGGGCAGTCGGCCGGTGTCCTGTTCGTGGACCAGTCGACTGCCGCGTCGTTCGCGCCGGTCGTCCGGGGCCTCTGCGGGCAGCCGGCGGCGCTGGTGGTCCTGGGACCTTCTTCGGCATCCATCGGCGCGTCATCGGCGACGTCCGCGGCCGAGCTAGAGCAGGCGGTACACGCGATCGAGCAGGCCGGACAGCGGCCGATCCTGCTCGGCCCGTCGCGGTCGTCGGTGTCGCTGCCCGGCACCACCCCACGACAGGTGATCTCGCTTAAGACGTCAGAGGACGCCGAGGTCCTCACCGGGGCGCCAGCCGGCACCTGGCCGGTCACGTACTCGGTATGGCTGGCCGCGCCGACCGGGATCTAGGCCATGGTTCCCTGCCCCCTCCTGGGCCGGGTGGTAACCGATTTGCTTTTGGTTGCCCGGACCCCATACAGTAAAGACATCGCCGCGGGGTGGAGCAGTTCGGTAGCTCGCTGGGCTCATAACCCAGAGGTCGTAGGTTCAAATCCTACCCCCGCTACCAGGGAAAACTCCCCCGGAGCCTAGCTCCGGGGGAGTTTTTTGTCCGGTTTGCGATGCTGTGTTAACCAGAGTGTTAACCATCGGTCCCTGATCAGGCACGTTCTGGCACCTCGGCCGCGCCATGATCACCGCCGCACGCCGATGCAAGCGGGGGCTTTGCTCCCGGTGCGCGGCCGTCCAGTCCCGAGCATCGTCCCGGCTACGGGACTTTAGCCACACCCTGTTCCGTGCCGGGTTGGTTTGTGTGTAATGGAAAACGAGTCTGCCCTATTGGCGTACCCGATTTGGTGAGCGCGATCTTTAGGTACTGATTACCAGTTGACATGGGAACCTTATGCGTTAATGTCTCATTGAATGCGTTAGTCACAGCCGGGGGGCGAGATGGCGGTAAGAGGGTCATGCAGTCGGTGCAGTTGTGATGGCTTTTTTGGGGTGACGGCCGGTGGTCGTGATGAAAGTTCTCTCTCGTCTTGGTGCGCATGTAGCCACGGGCGGCAGGATCATGTAAAGGTGAAGGGAACTGTTGGTAATATCGGCGCGCTGTTTGGGTGCCTGTTGATAGGAGTTGGCGTTATTGTGGCATTCGTCATAGTCCTCGCCGTTATAGAAGTCGTAGTTAAACATCACTAAAAGCGCCGAAATCAGGCCGAACCCCGGACCGCGGCGGCTCCGTCGTCGCCGCACGTCCCGCACAGCCCGTTTTCCGGTTCCGCGCCGATGTAGGCAGCCTTGCACTTCGAGCATGTCCACCCGGCCCCCAGGAGCATCCCCGCGACCGTTTCGGCCGCGCCCCGGTCCCTGCCGGTCGACTTAACGGCACAGTCAGGTATTGGAACCCGCTGAATGCCCCGCCCGGGCGGCGGACCCAGGCCACGAACTCCCTGGTCCCCTCGTCGCTGCGCTTTTGACTTTCCCGTTGAGTGCAAGCCCCCTGATGCGCGGATCGTGCGTCAGACGGGAGTACCGCCGGGTCCTCCCAGGTCACCGTGCCGTCTTCATGGCGGGCGGAACGCAGTTCCGGCGATCCCGTGACCTGCTGACCTGCGGTTTTCACGCCCGCCTGATGCAATTCCCGAGGGTTTGTGTAGATGGCGAGGGTGTACGCCATGTTGGCGTGCCCGATTCGGTCGGCCACGATCTTCGGGTCTACCCCGGCATCGAGTGAGGTCGTGGCGTAGGTGTGCTGCACGTCGCGCAAGCGGATGCGCTTGAGCACGCGGTTTGGACGCACCTTAGCGACATCGGCCATGACCTCGACCACCAGGCGGCGCGTGTGGCGGAACGCACGCCGAAGGCATGGCGCTGGATAGGAGAAATGGAAGAGTCCGCTAAGGCCATGCATGAGCTAGGGCTACCTGCTGGCTTCTCTGAAGCGGCAGCAGAGATGTATGCCCGTATAGCGGGTAGCCGTATCTGACCTGCGGGGCTATGTGGCGACAGGTAAGGGGCCGGGCGTAGGGGTGCGGTTGGGTTACAGCGTTGCTAGGAACGCAGCCCATGCCGACGAGGTGACGACGAGGGTTACCCCGCCTCGATCGGTCGTGTCGCGTACGAGGATGCCGTTAGCCCCGCTTGCCGCCTCTACGCACGATCCGCCGTTCGCGCTGCTGTAGCTTGACTTTCGCCAGTCCATATCTCCACTGCTTTCCTGATGACTGCCGCACTCTCGGAGGCGCGGTAGCACTCGGCTCTAAGGCTATCGAACAACCGCGTTAGCCTGCCTACAGACTGCTCGTCGGTGTACGCGCGTCCGCTCATCACATCTTCCGTGTACGCGGCGGTGTCGGTAACGATCACTTCCGACGCGGTGGCGGGATGAGCGGCGGAACCGTGCTGATCGAGGAACGCCGCGACGATATCGGACTGGAACTAGCCCGGATCAGCGCTGGCCCTCGATCGCTGCTCGCCAAGCTGGCCCTGATTGTGGGCCGCACGCTTCGGCCTGGCGACGATGACCCTCGATGGGACTGACAACGGCCAAGCAAGAGCGCGTGGCGGGTCGGATTCGCGCAGACATCCAGAACGGGGCCTACGCAGACGGAGAGTCGGTTAACCAGTCGGAGATGGCGGCTGAATGCGGCGTTCACCGCTGCGTTGTCTCGTCGGCGCTGTACCACCTGCAAGACGAAGGATGGGTGACGTACACCGAAGTCAACGGCCAGCGCCGGTTCGTGGCCAACGTGTCGCACGTGTCCCGTCAACTGCAACGCGTGCTCGTCCTAGTGGAGCGCCTCGACATCATGGCGCGGCAGTTGGATGGTCTGTGTAGGTACCTGCTGCCAAGTCGTGGGCCGTACTCCGCTCCTTACCTGCCCTCTAAATGGGAGTGACCGCACAGCAACCGAACACCGCCGGTACTTCCCCTACCGGCGGTGTTCGGTTGCGTGTCCGGCCTACGCCAACTCGACTGTTCCCGTAACACGCCCCTCCGCTGCCAGTTAGCAAGTGTCCCGGCTGTCCCGAGCGTCCCGAAGCGTATCCTGAACTGCGGAAACGCTAATTCGAGAGCAGGACAACCGGGCACAGGGGTTGTCCCGACTGTCCATGTATCCGAGCTGCTAGCAGAGCGAACCCCCGGACTTAAGCGAGTCGACAAGGCTTGCCGAGTCGACGAGCGGCACCGCCTCGACCGGCCGCGGGTTATTAGAAACCCAGTCGGAAGTCTTCGATTTTTCGTCGAATGAGATGTGCCGGGTTTTCACCGACCTGACGTCGTGCAAGCATCTGACTTACATCCGAATCATCAAGCACGGTAATCATTTTTTGATGGTCGCGCCATACATCTTCCAAGACTTTCTGCGCTGAAGGAGAGCATCCTTTGCGAGTCATCATTATGGCAAAAAGCCCTGTTCCGTGCAGATTTAGATAGTCAGAAACCTGCAATACTCGGTCCTTGTCGACCGGTTTTGCCCAGTTCTTTGCCTCCACAACGACGAAATCGGCGCGGTAGAGGACTCTCATCTGCGACCATGCGTCCGACGGGTCGGTTGAGTAGTTCGACAAAACAAAATCGCGTCGCCTCTCTTTAGTTCGAGTTGAGAGTTCGGGTATTGGCTTACCTAGTGGCGGGCAGAATAGGAACTCCAAAATTTCCGCACACAATGCTTGATATTCAACCCATCCATTATTTCCGGGCGGCGTGGCAGTCAATTTCCTAAGAAGTTCATGTGCCGTATCGATAGACGTAGAAAGCTTTGTGCGTTCCGCTACTGCCAGATCAATGCGAGCAGAAAGAAAACGCGAACCAAGGGCCTCTCGAATATCGTCTCCGTCAATTACTTGGTCTATACCGTGAACTTTAAGGAAGTATCGATGCTCGCCAGACAGAGGTCCTGGCACGACAAGGACTGAATATGCGCCTGCCTGGCCGCTGTCTTCTTTGTAGGCTTCTCTGTAAGCGGTGAGCTGTCCTGTCGCCTGTTCGAGGCGGATTTGAGTATCAGGGGTGACTCCTTTAACTTCTACTATTGCCGTTCGTCCGTCTTTGAGCGGGGCCATGAAGTCGGGCCGCAGTTTCCCCCTGGCGAGTGGGGGGCTAACATATATTTCTTTGAGATCGAGAATTTTCGGTAGTGCCTCCATGATAATTGGCAGCAACTCATCCTCTCTCAAGTCCTCCAGGCTGGTAGGGGCGAATGCCGCACGTAGATATTCATTGACCGCCGTTTCCGGGACGCGAAATGATCTGCCTTGCCTAACGGCGTCCAGCTCGCCTGAATGTACAAGTCGGTAAATGGTCATCTTTGAAACTCTCATGATTGCGGCAGTTTCGCTCACGGTCAGAAATCTTATATCGGATAGAGAATTCTCGTTTGTCATAATTTTCAACTTTCTAGTTTCGGGGAAATTATCATACTTCTTGCAGATGAATCTTCATAGCTGGAAAGCGGAAGAATCTGCAAAGGTTATGAGGGGGTGTGACTTGCCGACAAGGCTCTCGAAAGTTGCGTACGCTCCTCGTGCGAGCTGTCCCGGTGTCCCAAGTGTCCCGCAACATGAGCTGAACTGCGGAAACGTTAGTCAGGAAATGGGACGGCTGGGGTATTTACACTGTCCCGGGTGTCCCGTCCCTCACCAACTCTCTGTCCCGGTGTAGGGCATGAGCCCGGAAAGATCTTGCTGTAACACTGGGCGGAGCGATGTCGGAACGAGTGTTCCAGTTGTCTTTCCTAGTCCTGCGGGGCCGGGGTTCCGCTAACCAGATCGTTAACCAAGACAGGATCGGACGACCCGGGCCGGGTGAGACGGCCGACAGGTCGAGACACTGGCCAGGCTGCATCAATCGGTAGAGTGAGCAACCGCTGAGACGGTGAGAGGCCAACGTATAACTCATGACAACCCAGAGGTCGCAGGTTCAAATCCTGCCCCCGCTACCAAGGCAGAAGGCCAGTTTTCGAACAGAGAACCGGCCTTCTGGTTGTGGTTTGTAAACGTGGCGCTCACGCCTGGTCCTATGCTTAGCAGGACGGACGCCAGCGATCCGCCGATGATGAGTTCGGCCAGGGTGTTCGCAACCTGCCGGTCGGTCTTCAGGTTGGTCTGAGCGTATTGCCTCATCGTGAACGCAACAACCCATGGTCAGCGCAACTCTGCCTCCTTGATGCTCTTATTGCTGTCAGGCGCGGTTCAAAGCTGGGGCGTATAGGTCTGAAACCAGTGGGTGTGCATCCAGTCGACCACGGCGGTCCAGGTACCAGTGGCCTCGAACAGACCGAGTGCTATCAGCAGGAGGCCACCGATCCGGGCGACCAGGCGGGCATGGCATTTGAAGAACGCCATGACGCCTAGGGTGCGCTCGAACAGCGCCGCCACGACCAGGAACGGGATGCCGAGGCCAAGCCCGTACACCAGGGCCAGGAACGTGCCTCGGGCAGCGGTACCGGTCGAGAACGAAAGCGTCTGTACCGCCGCGAGTGTCGGCCCGATGCAAGGGGTCCAGCCGATGCCGAACAGCACCCCGAGCAGCGGAGCTCCGGCCAGGCCTGCCTTCGGCATGACCGAGGGCTTGATGATGCGGCCCGCGAAGGTGAACCGGTCAAACGCGCCGAAGAACAGCAAGCCGAGCACGACAGTCACGCCGCCCAGCACCTGGGTTATCACGGCTGAGTGAGACCTCAGCAGCTCGCTGATGCCCCCGGCCACTAGGCCGAGGAGTGCGAACACGACAGAGAACCCGAGAACGAACAGCGCCGTCCCGGCAACCATCCGGCCCCGGGGAACCCCGGCCAGGCCGGGCGTAACCGGAGCAGAGGCTGCAGTCACGGCCACTAGGCCGGACCCGCCGACCGCCGCCACGGTACGAGCAGCAGGCGAGTCCGCAGTGCTACCCCCGGCCGTCTGCGCGCTGCGAGCGCCAGCTCCGGACATCCCCGTGATGTAGGCGAGGTACCCAGGTACCAGCGGCAGGCAGCACGGCGAAAGGAAAGTTATCGCCCCCGCCGCAGCGGCGACCGGCAAGGCGAGCAGCAGCGGACCCGAGGCGACCAGGCTCGTAACGCTCATCTTTTCCGCCCACCCGACTCTCAATTGACTGGCCGCAGCGCCGGAGCACCGGGCACGCGAGTACTCTCAACATTGTCACTACTACAGGCGATAGTAATTCTTCGCGAAAAGGCAGGGCGACCCGATGGCGCATGTCGAGGCAGCCGGTGCAGACGAGGACCAGTCGCACGAGCGCAGTACGGGCAGCGAGCCCGTCCAGTCGGCCGGACGCAAGAGACCGACGCGATTCATCGCAAGGAGACGGACAATCGCCATCGTGGCCGCCGCAGCCGTTGTCCTGGCTGGCGGCGTGCTCGCGGTGAACCACTTCAGTGCGAGCGGCGGCACCTCAGCAGTCAACGGCAACACCGTCGAGTACGCCGCTGGCCACATGCCCCTGGTCCCCGAGTACACCGCGACCTCGCTGACCGGCACTCCGATCAAGCTCTCGAGCTACCGGGGCAAGATCCTGGTACTCAACTTCTGGTGGTCGGACTGCGCGCCCTGCCGGGCCGAGGCACCCACCCTTGAGGTGGTCTACCAGCACGATCACCCGCAGGGAGTCGACTTCCTCGGCGACGACGTGGGCGACACCGTAACCAGCGCCCTGGCATTCGACCACAGCGACGGGATCAGCTACCCCAGCATCAACGACCCCAGTTACGCCTTCGTCCAGCGGTTTTCCCAGGCAGCACCGGTCAACGCCACGCCGACCACCGCCGTCATCGACAAGACCGGACATGTGGTCGGCATGATCATTGGAACGCTCAGCCTCGGCGAGCTAACCACCCTTATCCACCGCGCGGAGACTTCTAGGTCTTAGTGTCCGGAATCACTGGCGACGGGATGACCAGCCGGGTGTCCGATCTCAGGACGGGCCATCTTTAGTGGCAGAGGGCCAGCTTCCGTGTCACCGGACATCGGCCAAGGGCTCCGGTCATTGACCTCGGGCCGCGAGTCTTGATGCTAATATGCTTTTATGCGCACCACGATTGATATGCCCGATGCGCTGATGCGGGCAGCCAAGGCTAGGGCGGCTGAGCGCGGCGAAAGTCTGAAGGACCTGGTGAATCGGGCGCTAGCCCATGAGCTAGGGCTCCCGTCTGGGGCGACGCGGAAGACCGGGCGAGTCACGCTCCCGTTGATCGCCCGTGACGCGGTGCCTGCGGTCCTTGTCACGAACGATGACATTGCGGCCGCACTCGAAGCCGAAGACATCGAGCGGTACTCGTCGTGATCCTGGTTGACGTTGGAGTCTGGCTTGCCGCGGTCTGGGGGCGACATGTGCACTACCCGGTTGCGTCCGACTGGCTCAACCGGCAGGCGGACGACTTGGTTTTCTGCCGGGTCACCCAGATGGGCCTGCTGAGGCTACTGTCCAACCCCGCCATCATGGGCGACGATTCCGCCGACCGCAGCCAGGCCTGGCGGCTGTTCGACCAGCTCTGGTCAGATGAACGCGTCCTGTGGGCAGACGAGCCAGACGAACTGGATGCCGTCTGGCGCGCCATCTCGGCGCGCAACGATAAAAGCCACAAGCTGTGGACGGACGACTACCTGGCGGCCTTCGCCCAGGCGAGCGACCTGACGCTGGCCACTCTCGACCGCAAGCTCCCGGGCCGTTATCCCTCAGTCCGAGTGGAATCGCTGCTGTCCTGAATTGTCCAGCCGCGCAGTACCCGAGTTCCGCTTCAACATCCGGGTGGGCCACCTTCGTATTCACCGGGCCTAGCACCAGCGTTGCCGAATACCCCTTGAGACTTTCTATCAAGCACGGCGGCGCTCAGCGCCGCCGTGCCCGCCGCACTCGCGCCGGGGCCGCGCTTAGGGCGTCCGCCCGGCACGGCGAGCCATGAGGAAGACGCAGCGGAGGAGGAGTCGGCCAAACGGGGAGCCCAGACTTATCCGGGCGTCTTTCGCATCTGCGGCCAGGAGCGGGAAGAAGTGACCGGCGATGTCCAGCAGGACGCCCACGACACGGCCGGGCGGCGGGACTGCTTCCGGGTCGTTGAGTTCGGCCGGGAGCACCGCCCCCCATATGCCTGGCCATGGCGATGAAGGCGGGTACCAGGCCCTTGCCCAGGCTGCTCAGGGCCTGGCCGATTACCTCGGGGTCCGCCGTCCAGTCCGGCACGGGATGCGCCTTGGGGACCGCCCAGGTGGCCGGGTCGCGGGGCGCGGCGGCCGAGAAGACGTGCTCGAATGTGCGAGACGAGGCACCTCGCTCGGTGAACGCCTTACCCAGCCCCCAGGTCTTGCGCAGCGTAGCGATCAGCGAGGTATGCCGGTACTCCTCGTTGTAGACCGATCCCGGTTCCACCCACGGCGAGACGATGACGGCGGGTACCCGGTACCCGGAACGGTTGAAGGTGAAGCCGAACTCGCCGGGCGGCGCAGACGGGTCAGGCGGCGGGACCGGCCCGGGCGGGACGTGATCATAGGTACCTCCCGGCTCGTCCCATCCGATCAGCAGCGCAGTGTTCCACACGTTCGCGCCAGTCTCGCTGGTGGCGGACCGGTAGGCGCTGAACACGCGGGCCAGGAACGCCTCACCGGACAGCATCGAGGACGGGCTGTCCATCTTCAGGTCCACCGAGGCCGACAACGAACGGCCGAACGCCGGGTGGTAGTCACCGTGACCGGTCAGCATGTTCGGCTCGATTAGCGAGAAGTCCGGGAGCGTGCCCGCCGCGGCATCCCTCTCGAACTCGGCGAACGGCACGAAGTGGGTGGCCAGCCGGTGCCGCAGCCGGGGATAGTGGATCACCCCGGTGAACGAGAGCGGCATCGGCTCCATGACGTAGACCTTCCAGGTCCTGCCGTGGGCCTCCAGCCGGTCAAAGATCGTCTCGGCGTCGTTCTTGGCGAACCACTTACTAATCGGGCTATTCACCACGAACCCCGACGAGGTGGCCGCTGTCCAGAACGACCGGTTCATGAAAGTCTGCGACGGCACCTCGCAGAACCAGTGGTCGAAGACCCCGAAATCCCGGGCGATCCCGTTCAGTACCGGCAGTTGCTCAGGGGTGCAGCCGGTCATGATGTGCGCGTACTCGTCATAAGTGGGCTGGCGGCCTATCTCCCCGGTGAAGGTGGAGATGTAGTCGGCCACGAACCCGTCCATCGTCGGCACCGCCCCGGGCGGCGGGGCATTCCACGGCGCCGCCACGGCCTCACCGATCTTGAAGCGGTTACCCTCATCAAGGACATTGAACAGCTGGGTGTTGGTGTGAAAGTACTCTTCCCCCGAATCCGGGTTCGGAGAATCCATATCCGTGGCGACCGTGTACGGGACCACCTTGCGGTCCGCGCCGTGCTCGGCCCACGCCGGAATCGGATTGCTCAGCTCCTTGCCGATCACCCCGTCGAAATCCTTGCCTTCCCCCGGGCTGTACAAGCGCCCTAGCACATTGTCCAGGGAACGGTTCTCGAACAGCACCACCACGACATGATCCAGCGCGCGGGACCTATCCGGTACAGACATCAGCCACCCCTCCCTCACCCAGGCGACCGGGAACGCAGCCGGTTTACTGCTACCAGCACGTCCCTCAGCCTCGGGGCCCCCAATGACCCCGTCTAGGGATCATGGCCGTTACCCGGCCCCAGGGCGTCACCCACCACAGGCGATCTCGATCGCCATCTCAGGGACTATCTCAGTGCAGTTCTTTGAGCAGAGCGTGAACCCGGGCAGCGATATCGTCGCGGATCGGCCGGACCTGCTCGACGCTCAGCCCGGCCGGGTCGGGCAGCTCCCACACCAGGTAGCGCTTGCCGGGGAACACCGGGCAGGTGTCCCCGCAGCCCATCGAGATCACGATGTCCGCGGCTTCCGCCTGACCGGCCGCGAGCGGCTTGGGTATCTCCCGCGAGATGTCCATCCCGATCTCGGCCATCGCCGCTGCCACGGCCGGGTTGACCTGGCTGGCCGGTTCCGATCCGGCCGAGGTGACCCGTACCGTGTCGCCGCCCTCCCGCGCTAGCAAGGCCGCCGCCATCTGCGACCGGCCCGCGTTGTGGGTGCACATGAACAGTACTTCCGGAACGTCAGCCATCGTGGCCGCCTTTCCTTGTCAGTTCCCGGCGGGCGGCGGGACGACCCCGGCCGCCGCTGTCTGTCTTACGCCGGGTGCGAGGTCGGCGGGCGCCGGTGACCGGGCCGCCGGGTAGAGGACCAGCACCAGGACCAGTCCCAGGCCGCCGCCGACCACCTGGGCGACGACGAAGCCCGGCACCGACCCTGGTGCTATTCCCGCGAACGTGTTACTGAAGGCCCGGCCGATGGTGACCGCCGGGTTGGCGAAGGACGTGGACGATGTAGCCCAGTACGCCGCCCCGATCCACCCAGCCACCGCCGCCGGGGCAAGCACACTCCGGCTCGACCGGGCGAGGGCGAAGACCACCAGGACCAGCCCCGCCGTAGCGACCAGTTCGCCGATCCAGAGGTGGGGAGCGGAGCGGGTCGTTGTCGAGGCCGAGACGGCCGGCAGGGCGAACATCAGGTTGGCCAGGACCGCCCCGCCGATCGCGCCCGCTGTCTGCGCGGCCATGTAGGCCAGGGCATCCCAGCCCGACGGTCCGGCCTGTGACCGGCGGCCGAGTGCCCAGTCTGCGGCCGACACCACCGGGTTGAAGTGCGCGCCCGACACCGGGCCAAGCACGATGATGAGCACCGCCAAGGCCGCCACCGTCGCCAGCGTGTTCTCAGCCAGTTCAAGCCCGAGCTGTCCCGGCGACAGGCGAGCGGCCATGATCCCCGAGCCAACGACGACCGCCACCAGCAATCCGGTGCCGATGAACTCGGCGAGCAGGCGACGCCCGAGCCCGGACACGGCTACCGGCCAGCCAGGGCGGACGGCTGCGGGACGAGCACCGCCGACATGCGCGTCATCACGTCCGGGTTAACCCGGTAGTAGACCCATGTCCCGCGCCGCTCGGAGCTGATCAGGCCGGCCTCACGCAAGATCTTCAGGTGGTAGCTGATGGACGGCGGGGTCATGTCGAAGGCGTCGAGCAGGTCGCAGACGCAGGACTCGCCGCCGTCATGGCAGGCGATCAGCGACAGCAGCCGCAGCCGCACCGGATCGGCGACCGCTTTGAACAACAGTGCCAACTCCTGAGCGCCGCTCTCGGGCAGCGGCTCGCACGCGAGCGGCGCGCAGCACTCGGCCCCGGCTGCCTCGGGCGAGCAGTCCCCGCAACCTTGATTAGACACATCTTTAATTTGACACATCTTCTGGCAAGAGCGCAAACTGGCGGCGAGGGTTGATTAAAAAACTCTCTAACCAAGCCAAGCGGGCCGCTCGGCCGCCAGGAAGGAACACGTCATGTCCCGCGTACAGCTCGCGCTCCGCGTCGCTGACCTCGAAGGCTCGATCGACTTCTACTCCAAGCTGTTCGGGGCCGAGCCCGCCAAGCGCCGCCCCGGCTACGCCAACTTCGCCATCACCGAACCGCCGCTCAAGCTCGTGCTCATTGAGGGCACGGCGGGCGAGCCGACCCGCATGGACCACCTAGGCGTGGAAGTCGAAACGACCGAGGAAGTCACCGCGGCTACCTCCCGGCTGGCCGGTCATGGACTGCCGACCACGGTCGAGGAAGACACCGCCTGCTGCTACGCCGTCCAAGACAAGGTGTGGGTCACCGGCCCCGGTGACGAGCCGTGGGAGGTCTACACGGTCAAAGGCGACGCCGACACCCTGGACAAGGCCCCAGACTCGGCCTGCTGCGCTCCGGCCGATGCCCTCGCCCTAGACGTCACCGCCAAGCAAAGCGGCTGCTGCTAGGCCCGGCACGAGCGACCATCCGCCGAATCAAGCGGCCGGCGCTTTCCGCGCCAGGATGGACACCACGCGGAACTGGCGCCGGTCATCCGGTTCGGGGTTCTCAACCAGCCGTGCGGTCTCGGTGACTCCCACTGTCTGCAATAGCGACACGACGTGATCCGGCCACCATCGATATGCCGTGGCCACCCGGTGGTCGTAGTACTCGTACGGTGGTTCGGGGCCGTCGGTGGCTGAGAAGCTGAGCAGGAGCCAGCCGCCGGGTACGAGCACCCGGGCGAATTCGGTCAGTGCCGAAGACAGAAGCGCGGGGGGCAGGTGAATGACCGAGGAGCGGGACAGTACCCCGCTGCAGGAGTCATCGGCTAGGCCGAGCCTCGTTATCGTGCCTAGTGCGAAGCGGACTCCGGGGTAGCGGGCACTGCCGACCGCCAGCATCTCGGCGGACTGGTCCACGCCGAGCACCGGCAGGCCAAGGCCGTGCAGGTGCGCCGCGATATGGCCTGGACCGCAGCCGAGATCAACGACCGGCCCCGCGGGTCCGCGGCGGACCATCTCAGCGAAGGCGGCGAGCATGCCGCGCTCGACCGGCCTGTCATCCAGCGTGTCCTTGAACTGGTCAGCGTAGAGGGCTGCGACCGTATCGTAGGCCGTGCGGGCGGCAAGCAGATCGGACTCTGACATGGCCGGGACAATACTCGGCCACCCCAACGCGCGAGGCCGCCCCATGCGGAAAGGCAGTGCTGCCACACCAACCCAGTGCTCGGATGCTGCGCGTCCTGCGCTCCGGTTGGCTTGCCTCCGAATTAACCGGGGCCGGTCTTAATCGTCGGCTAGGGACGGCGGTGTCCCGCCTCGATCAGGAAGCGCGTGCGGCGGAACTGCTACGCGAAGTCGCGGAAGCACGTCAGGAGGCTCGGAATTGATCACGCTGCCTGAGATGCCTGCCGAGCAGACCGCTTCCTGGCTGGGCGTCCTCGACCTGTACGACCGTCTCAGCGATGGTTGGACCCTGATCGGCGGGCAGCTTGTGCACCTTCATTGCGCGGAGCGCGGCCAATTTCCGATACGGCCGACGAATGACGCCGACACGGTTATCGATGTGCGCGCTGATGGGAGATTTCTCCGCACTTTCACCGAGACGCTTATCGATATCGGTTTCCATGCGGACGGTATCTCTGCCGAGGGACTTCAGCACCGTTGGAGGCGTGACGAGGCGTCGATCGATGTGCTGCTACCCGAGGGCGTAGGTGAGCGCGTCGGCGGCCGCGAGGGCGTGACCGGAAGTCCAACGCTCTCAACCGCTGGCGGGACTCAGGCCTTGCGGCGCAGCGAGACGGTTGAGGTCGACGTTTTGGGGCGCGCGGGCTTCGTCCGTCGCCCAAGCCTCGTGGGTGCTCTCGTGGTGAAGGGCAAGTGGCGAGCGGATCTAGAGAGTGGTCGGCGAGGTCCCTACGGTGCTTCGTCGTATCGGCACGGTGACGGCCTAGGTGCTGAACCGAGTGTCGCGTGCGGTCAGGAGCCTGGGGCGTCGTAGTGCATCTTCGACGCCGCCGCGCGATCGATCTCCTCGGCCGTCAGCAGGGCCACCATCCGGGTCACCACCATGCCGCTGGCGGCGGCGTTCATCGACGCTGCCGCCGCGGTCACGTTGTCCGGCAGGTCGCAGACGATGTACACGTCATCTTCGCCGAGGGCGAAGTAGAAGCTCTCCATTGAGCCGCCGGCGCCTTCGATGAATTTCCGTGACGCCTCGACGCGAGCGGTGCCGCCCTTGTCTACCACGCCCTTGATGCCGTCAGCGGTGTAACGGGCGATCGTCAGATATTTCGCCATTTATTCCCCCCGGATGCGGTTAGGCGCTTACCGTCTGAACAGGTAATTGCCCGGCTCTCGCCACCTATACACCGTTCATGCCCGCGTCCATAGTGACCGAGATCCCTACTTTCCCAACCTGATAGCTGATCTTTGATGCGGCGCCAGGTGGGCTGATCGAGTTCTTGCCCGGGGCCGCGTCGGCTGGGCCATTGATCGAATGACTTCTTACGGCTGCGGCTTGCGCGCCAGGATGTAGCCCTGTGCCACTGACTCGCCGCCCTGCGGCTGGCGTACAGCGGTCGTCCACAGTTCGAAGCCTGCCTCGTGCAGCAGGTTCGCCAGCTCGTCCGGGCGTTGGCGGTACCAGTCAACGGAAACGGGTATGCCGCGAAAGTCGGTGCGGTGTCCCTGCTCATCGCCGATCTGGAAGACCAGCATCAGGATCCCGCCAGGGGCGAGCACCCGGTGGAACTCGGCGAATATCTCCGGCCGTCGTTCTTTGGCGATGTGGATGATGGAGTAGTACGCCAGCAGGCCGCCGAGGCCACCCGCGGGTATGTCCAGCGCCAGCATCGACCCTTCTTCGAAGCGGAGCTGCGGGTAGTTCCGGCGAGCCAGTGACACCATCCCCGGTGACAAGTCGACGCCGAAGGCATCCAGGCCCAGGCGTGACAGCAGGATCGTCACCCTTCCCGAACCGCACCCGACATCGACAACGGGACCGTTACCAGCAGCTCGCACCAGCTCTGCGAAGGCAGCGAACAGCGCCCGGTCAAGCGGGCGATCATCTAGGTCGGAGTTGAGCCAGTCGGGGTGTCCGGTGGCGATGGCATCGTAGGAATCACGCGTCTCGGTCAACGAGGCATCTGTCACCGTCAGGAATATACGGCGCTCCTCGTAAGCCGGTCATGCCGATACAAGGAGAAGCCATCGGCCAAATGACAGGATCCAGGTCTAGGCCGATCTTGTTATCATGCGTGAGTGAATTACTACGTTCCGCCGCGATTCGACTTGTTCGAGTTCGATGAGGAGTCGGCTGGACTGAGCACTCAGTCAAGTCAGCGGTGGTTCAGCCATTGGAACGGACTCATCGGCAAACCGGCGGAGGAGGTCACACTCGCCTGGTCCGCTGCGGACGCCACCGTGCTGGTGGCCACCTCGGGCCGGGACGAGCCGGCGGTGTTCGCCCGGCTGACAGCGGCCCATCTGGCCCTTGGCGGAACCGCGCTACCAGTTCCGTCCCGGCCCGGCTCTACGGCGGCTGTCCAACGGGAGATCCGGCGCTACTCCGAGACTGACGAGCTGTGGGTTTCCGGTCCGGTCATGGCTCCCGGCGGCTTGCCGTCGCAGGTGGCCGCAGGTGACGGATTCTCCCTGGCTTACAGCCGCGTCGGCAGCGAGACGGTGTTGATCGCAGCGGTCGGCATCCGCCCTGACGGGCTCCGCGTCCGCAAGGTCGCGGACTGGGGAGACTACGACCTTGACGCCACCGGCTTAGCGAGCTGAACGCGCTGTTGTCGCAGTCCCGTCATGGTTAGCCCCAATAGCTGTCAGCGCAGTGACGAGAACCACGATGAATATCCAGTATCCGACGATTTTGCACGGGCGTGTTCTTTCGGCGATCCTGGCCGACGCGCGATCGGACCCGGGGGTGCGCGGGCTGCTGCTGACCGGGTCGCTGGCCCGCGGTACCGCCCGCGCCGACTCCGATCTCGACGTCCTGGTCGTGGCCGGCGAGCAGGACACTGACACGGGGTGGCGGTCCGCCGCCCGGCTGCTCCCGGTCGACTTCTTGGTCCGCACCCCCGGCGAATGGCGAGTGCGTTTCGCGCCGGACCGGCCCGGCGACGAGTCCTGGGGATACGCGTTCCTCGACGCCGTCGTCCTGCACGATCCTGAGGGCATCGCCGCCCGCCTCATCGCCGACGCCGCCGGCATCGATGAGCACTACCGGACCCCCGAACCCGTTAAGGCCCACTACACGCGCCTCTGGCACCACGTACGCCCGAAGATGCTCGCAGTGCTCAGCCACGGCGATCCCGTAGAAATCGGCTGGGCAGCAGCTGTCATGACCAACGACGTGCTCCGGACGGCTTGGGCCGCCAGCGACCTGCCCAACCCGTCACTCGACCTGGGAACCGTCCAGAGGCACCTAAACGACCTCACCATCCCGGCCGACGCTCCGGCCCAGATCCGCGCCATCCTTCGCGCGCCCCAGCAGGAAAGCCTGCAGCAGCAGCTCGACCTGATCGACGCGATCCTGCCCTATCTCGAAGGAAAGTGCCAGCCAGCCGATCCCGGCAAACCCCGTTAGCCCAGGCTAATCCGGTTCTCAGCCGCTCGGTGGCCTGCGAGTCAGGCTCCATCACCGTGTCGCAGTGTCTGAAGAAGCAGCGCTCACAAGTCGGGACGCGACACTCCGGTCGCCGACTCGGCTGCGGTCTCGGCCGCATTGGAGAACGGCGGACAGGTCTCGTCGTCCGGGCGCGCGGACGCTGTCGAGCCGGTCATGTGCCGCAGGACAAATTGTTCCTCGCCGAAGTCGGCGACGACGAGGATGCTCGCGCCGAGCGCTTCGACGTACGCGGCCAGCGTGGACAGGACTGTGTCGTCGATGCCTTGCCGTTCGATCTGAGAGACACGCGACTGGCTCACCCCGAGGGTTTCGGCGAGATTCTGCTGAGTGATGCGCCGGTGCTTGCGGATCTCGGCAAGTCTGTAGGCGCGCACGTCGGCCTGGAAGCGGGTGCGGTGGCGGGCAATCTCGGCTGCATTTAGGCCGAGTTCGCTGCGCACCTGCTCCCACGAACGGCTGTCGGCCATAGGTGCCGCGGCGTCGGGCGGTGCAGCCGGGTTCCTGGCCGACCCTCCCGGGGAGGGTGACGGCCTAGGCATTGCCGCCTTCGGTTCGCTGTCGCAGGTGCTGGATGTACCGTGCGTGGGCGAGCGGGACATTATCGACATACCACTCTCTGGTCCAGTCGATTTCCTCGGTGCCCGCGACTAGGACGACTGCCGTCCGGTCCTGATCGAAGGCGAACAGGAGCCTCGGCTCGCGTGGACCGGGCGGACCCGGGCGCAGTTCCCTGAGGTAGCTCAGTGCCATGGAGCGTTCGACGTTGTCGGTGGACAGTTGGAAGCCCGGACTGCTGCTGCGCAGCATCTCAAGCCCGTCCTGGAGGGCGGTCATTGACATGACCGCATCGGCCAGCGGCGGACCGAGAGCGGGACCCTCCTGACTTAGCAGGTCGAGAGCGGCACTCACTGCGGCCAACGTGGCTGGATCGTCGTTGCGCAGCTCGTGGAGCCAGCCACGCACTTCCGGGACGATCGCAACATCCCAGGTCATGGGACCTCCTTCGCGGGTGTGGCCCCCACGCGCCACAATAGAAGGAATTCCTTCTATTGTCTACGGGAGTTGACCGAGGATCACCGTTCCAAGCCGCAGGGCCGCTACCGATCTCATGCGCCGAGCGGAATGGTCTGGCCTGCGCCATCGTTAGCGGCCGATACCCCGCTGGGCACGAGTCCGAGTTGCAGCTACCAGCGGCCTCGGTGTACCAGTTCGTCCAAGGGTTTCCGGTCGCTTGCCCGCGCGGGCGGTATCGGGTCGGAGTCCGGATCAGGGTGGCCGACGGCGATGGCTCCGATCGGCGTCCATTCCGGCGGTATGCCGTAGCGGGCGCGGAAACTATCCATGATCTCCGGCGGGATGCCGAACAATACGGCACCGAGTCCTTCGTCCACCACGGCGAGCAGAGTGAGCAGCGCGGTAAACCCGGTATCGATGTACCAGTACGGCACCGGCCATCGTGCCTCATCTTTGTCGGTCCAGCCCTTGCCCGGCTCGGCATACCGGTCCAGGTACACGTCCTTGCAGGCCAGCGGTACGACGACCAGCGGTGCGCGGCTCAGCGGAGTGACGGTCTCGGGGTCAGCATCTTCGGTGGCGTTTTCTGAAGCATCAGCCTCACGTACGAGGTCCCACAAGGGTGCAGCCTGTTCTTTGGTCTCAAGCACGAGAAACGAATAACCCTGACTGAAACCTGCAGATGGTGCCCGATTAGCAGCCCGCAGCAGACGCTCGACCACGTCCGGGGCTAGCGCTTCGTCAGTAAACGCTCGAACCATCCGGCGGCGCTTGATTACATCGGTGAATTCCACGCCGAAAGTCTAAGTCCCCCGATCTTACCGACAGGGGAGGCAGCCCGTCGGGCACGCGCGATTACTTACCTTTCGATCTGCGCCGCTCCGGTTTTCAGATCCAAAGCGAGCCTGGCTACGCGGTTCCGCAGGTAGTCGTCATCGGGCTGTCCGTGACGGTCAAAGTGTACGTACCACTCGTAGTAAGGCCGGAAGAAGTCGAACCACACCTGCCGGGCCTTCGGCACAGGCCGTTCGAAGACATCGAAATCTGCCCGCCACTGGTTCCAACCGCGAGGCGAGACGTCGGCGCCGTAGCGTATCTCCGGCCAGAGGTCCGCTTCCTCGGTCGGTTCAGGGACGAACGCCCAGTCGACGACCAGATTGCCACCGGTCAGGGAGATGCCCCGGACGATCAGGCGGTACCCGTCAGCGACTTCGCCGATGTTCAGGCCGAGCGAGTAGGTAGCAGAATCCGAAGGCTCCGGGACCGTGGTACAGACTCTCGTCGCTTCCTCGTTGATCCCCGGTCCCAGGCCGCTGTTGGCACAGGACCAGTCACCAGGAGTCGCCCTCGCGCGCCGGAAGCGAGTCTTTTCTGCACTGACAAGAGAACCTGTCTCCCGGCGGGAGATCGTGAAGCGGACAGGACTCGCATCAGATCAGGTCGCCCAAGTCCTAAAAGCGCTGCGGAGCAAGGGCTTGGCAACAATGACCGGTGAACCCCGTTCGAGGGATGCCCTGTGGCGAAGTACTCATTAGCCAAGGATGCGTCGCCTCGCTTGTGATCCACTCTCGTTCTCAGTTGCCGAGTAGGTCCTAGGGGTTCATATCAAGACGACGGGCACTGGGCGTGCGGCTCAGATGGGCCGACCCGACGCGGTGCGCCGAGCATCTCATATCCACACAACGTACGACGCCTCGCGAACCAATCGGCGCCCGTTTCCCGTGTCGTTACTCAGGGTACGACGTCGCTTACCAGCGTGATGGATGGCTCTAAGCCACGATCGGGGGATCTGTGCGCCAGGTTATGGCACTCATTGCAAGTACGGTCGCAGCCAGCGGTGCTCTGCTGGGAGTCGGAGTCGGCGTATCGCAAGCTGCTACCGTTCCGCCGGGCACGCCGTCCAATGCGGTCGTGGTGGAGCGAAATAACACCAACAATGCCATCACGGACTACAAGCTCCAGAATTCCGACCCGATGACCGGCTATATCGGAGCCGACCCGGTGGGTGACGGCAGTCTGTACGCGGTCCACTGGACTAAGGTCAGTAAAGACCAGGTCAACGGCACCGGCCAGTACGACTGGGGCAGGATGGGCAATTACCAGAACGGTCCGGTCACCATCTTGCTTACCGGCAGCAACTACAAGTACACCAAGATCAGCATCACGCTCACGCAGTCGTGGTACGGCTACACCACCGGCCCCTACCCGCCTTACGGGCAGGGCGCGCATCACACGACCGCGCACGTCCACGTTGCGGTCAACGACCCGACCATCAACCTAATCCGGTACTAGGAACTCCGGCTAGGTGCGCGAGTCCTTGACCAGGTCGTCGCAGAAGGCGGCGACGTCGTTGCCGATGAGTTCCAGGACTCCCTTGCCGGCCGCGACGCCCTCCTCGAAGAAGTCGACAATCCCGGATAGCAGGGATCCGTCGGTCGCTGCGACCATGAAGACGTACCGCTGAATCTCCTTGTAGACGATCTGGTAGTCCCGCGGGAGCGCCTTGACCCGCGCCATGTGCGCCCGCCATTGCTTCTTGCCTTCGATGATGTCCTGGATGCCCACGTCAGCCTCCTAGCCGACCCAATTTCCGTGCGACTTTCCTGTTCAGGCGCTCGCGCCACCGGTCGCGATAGCTTCGGGCCCCTTCCCCGTCGGCCAGCGCCGCGCAGAAGGCCTGGATGTCATCGCCCAGCACCTCGTGAATGTCCTGGCCGTCCGCCGCTGTTTCTTCGAGCAGCCCCAGGGCGCCGTCGAGGATCGGCATCAGGTTGCGACCCGTGAAGCCCGCGTAAGGGAAGAGGTGAACCGTGATCTGTCTCCACGCCGCCCGGTAGTCGGCTGGCAATGCCTCGGCCCGGGCTTCGAACGCCTTCCATTCCCGGTTGAGATCGCTGCCGGTCATGGTCTCCCACAGGTTCATCTCCCGCCCTCTCTGAGCTTGTCGATTCGTGATGAGAGGTACTCCCATTTCGACCAGAACGTCGCGAGTTCTTCGCGCCCCGCGTCGTTGAGCGCATAGAACTTGCGCGGTGGGCCCATCCCGGATGGCCGTTTCGTCACCTGAACGAGCCTGTTCCTCTCCAGCCGCAGCAAGATGGTGTAGACCGTCCCCTCGACGACGTCGGCGAAGCCCAACTCGTTCAGCCGACGCGTGATGGCGTACCCATAGGTCTCCTCGCTGCCGATGATTTCAAGCACGCAGCCCTCAAGCGTGCCCTTCAGCATCTCCGTCAGGTCGTCCATCACGGGTCCCTTCGGTTCTCCCGGTACTCCGTACCACCGAGTACCACTATACGGTATCACTGAGTAGTGGAATAGGCCAGGCGAGCGGCGAGACAATCAGCACTCCATCTTTGGTCGGGTATTGAATGCCTTCCGGCTGGTCGGGCAAGCACGCACATTGCACTGCGCTTGGGCGTCGACCTCGACCATGAGCAGGTCGCCGACGCTCAGTTAACGGGGTGCCTCGCCTCGGGCAGTGGGCGCATAATGGCAGCATGACCAGCGAGGGAACGGTTCGTGAGTGGGACGATGCCGAGGGTTTCGGTGTTATCGACTCCGCAGACACTCCGGGCGGATGCTGGGTCCACTTCTCTTACATCGTGATTGACGGATACGCCAGCCTGAAGCCGGGCGATCAGGTCACCTTTACGTATGAAGCCCTCGCGCAGGATGGGTTCAGCTACCGGGCTGTGCTGGTCTGGCCGCCCGGGGTGAGACCGGGTACGCCGCCGCGGGAACGCAAGGAGGACGGACCTTCCAGCGCTTATCAGAGCGCGTTGACAATCCGATGGGGCGACGGGACAGTCACTGAAGGCATCCCCGAAGAGCGGTTATAAAGCCGTACGGCAAGCCGAGTCCGTGCTGTCGTGCTGCTTCCGGGCGGCGATTAATCCTGAGAATCTGTCCCGACCGGACATGCCGGTGACAAGCTGTGTCGTATGGCCGAGTCAACGCAAAAAGCCGATCTGCGCCGGTACCTGCAGGATGCCCGTGAGGCGATGCTGTGGAAGCTTGACGGTCTTTCCGAATATGACATCCGTCGTCCCATGGTGCCGACCGGGACTAACCTCCTCGGCTTGATCAAGCACCTGACCTTGGTCGAGATGGGGTACTTCGGCGACACCTTCGGGCGGCCCTGTGCGGACCAGCTCACCTGGGACGAATCAGATCCGAACTCCGACATGTTCGCCACCGCGGACGAGTCGCGCGAAGCTATCATCGGCCTTTACCGGCGCGCATGGGCACACGCGGACGTCACGATCGACGAGCTGGCGCTCGATGCCGTCGGTCATGTGCCGTGGTGGCCGGCTGACCGCAACGAAGTGACGCTGCACCGCATCCTGATCCACATGACCGCCGAGACCAATCGGCATGCGGGCCAAGCAGACATCGTCCGGGAACTCATCGACGGGGCAGCCGGGCTGAGAGCAAACGGGTCACGCCTGCCATCCGACGCTCCCGAGTGGTGGGACGCCTACCGCGACCGGGTTGAGCGAGCCGCCAAGGAGGCCGCGGCTCAGGCCGGGCAGGACGTATAACCAGGACGTATAACGGTGACCGGTCGACTCCCGCGTCGTGGGCGATAATCGCCGCCTGTACCCGGTTGGAACATTGAAGCTTGGACAGGATCCGGCTGACGTGTATCTTGGCGGTGCCTTCGCTGATGTGCATGTTCTTGGCGATCTCCGAGTTGGACAGTCCGTTCCCCACCAAGGCGAGGACTTCGAGTTCCTTCTCGGTGAGCACCGCCAGCCGGCGTCTGGCTTGTACGACGCGGTCGTTCTCCGGCTCGATGTAGCGGTCGATGAGTCGGCGGGTGATGGCTGGCGAGA
Source organism: uncultured Actinomycetota bacterium (assembly GCA_963785645.1). Taxonomy (GTDB): domain Bacteria; phylum Actinomycetota; class Actinomycetes; order Streptosporangiales; family Streptosporangiaceae; genus Trebonia. The sequence goes on along the minus strand of CAWAWG010000004.1, from coordinate 66,184 downwards.
GGATCGACTCGCCTCTGGCGGCGGTGCGGACGGCCTGGATCAGGTCGTCCGGCGGGGTGTCCTTGAGCAGGAACCCGGCGGCACCGGCCCGCAGCGCGCGAGCGACGTACGCGTCCTCGCCGAAGGTCGTCAGCATGACGACCTGGGTGCGCGGGGCTAGCCGGTGGATTTCCCGGGCGGTGGCGATGCCGTCCAGTTGCGGCATGCGGATGTCGACGAGGGCGACGCCGGGGTGGTGTCGACGGGCCAGTTCGACGGCTTTGGCTCCGTCCGCCGCCTCAGCCACGATTTCTATGTCGTCGGCGTTGCCCAGGATCAGACCTATACCGGCTCTGACCAGAGCTTCGTCGTCGACGAGCAGGACCTTGATCATGCGGGCCCCTTCTTGTGGCGGCCGGACGGGTCACCGCGCTCGGGCTGTCCGGGTCGGGCGGCGATCGGCAGTAGTGCACGGACCACGAAGCGGCCGCCGTCGGGGCCGGTTGTCAGTGTGCCACCGGCCAGCCGGACCCGCTCCTGCAGGCCGATCAGGCCCAGGCCGGTCCTGGGTGCGATCGTGACGGTGGTCGCTGGCGCGGGAAGCCGGTTGCCGATCTCGACACCGACCGTTTCGGCCTGGTGCTCCACCCGCACGCGGGTGGGCATACCCGGGGCGTGCTTGTGCACGTTCGTCAGTGCCTCGCGGACCAGTCGGTGGACTGCTCGGCGGACTGATGGGTCAAGCCCGGTCAGGTCGTCGCCGACCCACTGCAGTTCCACCGGGGTTCCGGCCTTACGGGAGGCCAGTACCAAGGCGTCGACGTCGGCCCGGGTTCCGGTTTCGGCATCTTGAACGCCGTCACCGCCGTCACCGCCGTCGCCGCCGTCACGCGCCGTCACCGCCGTCAGCACCGGCGTCGGCGTTCAAGATGCCCAGGACCTCTCGCAGTTCATCCAGTGCCTGCCTGGCGGTTGTGCGTATCAGCACCGCCTGCTCGCTCAGCTGGGGTGCGGCGGCTCTAGTGCCCAGCTCCAGGGCGCCGGCGTGCAGGCTGATGAGGCTGAGCCGGTGACCGATCAGGTCGTGCATCTCGCCGGCGATCCGGGCCCGCTCGGCCATCTTGGCCTGCCTGTCACCGAGCAGGTTCGCCTGACGAAGGATCTCGTTGCGTTCCCTGAGATCCATCAGGCGGCGGGCCCGTGCCCCGGCCAAGGCGCCGACAACTGCCGCCGGAGCAAGGCACGAGACCCCGAACATGGCGGCGAGCGCGAGCGAATCGGTGTCGGCTGAGTGCGCCACGCGGTGGAGCGCGCTCAGCGTCACCAGGACCCAGGCCGCCGCGAAGGCAGCACCCACCCGGTACGGCGAGGCAGTCCGGTAAGCCAAGCCGTAGGCGAGCCCCAGTACCGCGACGACGGCCGCAGCGGCTGGTGCGACCGACAAGCAGGCCGAAGCGAGCAGCAATGCGGGGGCAGGCCAGCTGAATCGGGCGAACACAGCCGCGATCACCAGCGCCGCAGCGGCGAGGCGGACCGGTGAGTAGTGGAGATCGGTGGCCATGGACCAGCCGATCAGGACCGGAAAGAGGAGGCGGCTGGCGGGCAGCCGCCGAGCCGCCGCACTCGACCGATCCCAGATCGCCCGCAGACCGCCAGGTATTAGCCCGAACGAATCGGTGCCCCGTTGGGCGCTCACGGTCGCACCGTTCTCTCCACGGCTGCTCATCTTATGGCAGAGCGTTGCAGCCGCACGGCTGCGAAAACCGCGGGTCCGGCCACCCACAGGCACAGGGCGCTGATCATCGGTGCCGGGTCGTGCGGCGTGGCGGCCAGGTGGCTGATCGCGTTGCGGGCGGAGTCGAGGTCGATCCAGGGTCCCGCCGCACCCCACCAGACGACGGTCAGCGGGAGCGCCACATAGCAGGTCAAGATCGTCACGGCCGCTCCCCGGGTCGCGGCGCCGAGGCAGAAGCCGACGGTGACTTCGACCGATACCGCGATGGCGAGCTTCCACAGGCTGATCAGCGTTCCCGCAGCGGCCCAGACTGGTCGGCCGCTGTGGGCCAAGCTGATGGCCGTCGCGATGCCGGCCAGCACGGTGAAGACGGCAGTGACGGTCAGTGCCCAGGCTAGGACCGATCCGTAGCAGGCCGCCAGCCACCGCGTCCGCCGCGGGGCCAGGGCCAGGATCATCACGGCCCACCGGGACCGGAACGGCGCGGCGCCGGCGAAGGCGCCGATGGCCAGCCAGGCCATGACGTACAACTCGGACGAGGACGCGAACCGGTGAGCGACGGCCGCGGCGGTAACCGGTGCCGACATCGTCGAGACCGCGATCACGGTGGTCAGGAGGCCGAGAATCAAGATCAAGGCGGTTCCGACCGTCATCGAGCGCTGCTCAAGCCAGATTCGCAGGTGGACGCGGAGCAGGCCGGCTGGCCGGCAGGCCGGCGAGCCACTGGCCAGTATCCAGGCCGCGAGAGTCAACCTCGGTCATCGCTTGGCGCTCCTTGGGCAGTCAACGACTGGTAGATGTCGGACAGGCTGCGACGCTCGCCGCGCAGTTCGCGGACGGTAAGGCCGAGCTCGGCGCAGATCCCCCCGATTTCGCCGGGCGAGAGCCCGAAGACCCGTATCGCGCCGTCCGGCAGCCGTTCGCTCCCGTGGCCCAGTTGCGATAGCCGTTCGGTGAGGATGTCGGGTTCATCGACGCGGACCACGGCGCTGTCGGCGGCAAGCATCGCGGTCTTGGACGCATCCTGGACTACCTCCCCCCGGTTGAGGACAATGATCCGGTCGGCGACCTCCTCCACCTCCGCCAGGTTGTGGCTGGACAGCAGGACGCTGTTACCGCGCGACGCGTGCTCGCCGAGCCAGCCGCGCAGTTCGTGGCTGATCACCGGGTCCAGGGCATTGGTCGGCTCGTCGAGCATGAGCAACCGGGGCGTCGCCACGAGTGCGATGGCGATGGCGAGGCGCTGGCGCATCCCCGCGGACAGGTTGCCGATCCGGCGGCTGTCCACGTCACCCAGCCCGACCAGCCCCAATGCGTCGCGGGCCTGCCGTTCGGCAATTCCGGCCAAGTCCGCGGCGGTCCGCACCGCGGCGCGCGACTCGCCAGGAGGCCGGCAGTGCGGACGCATCCAGGGACGCGCCCACCAGTCCGCCGAGCCTGCCCAGACGTGCCACCGGGACGCCGCCCAGACGGACTTCGCCGCTGTCCGGGTGGACCAGTCCAAGCGCCATCCGCATCAGAGTCGTCTTCCCGGCCCCGTTGTGGCCAACGATGGCGACTACACTGCCCGGCTCGACCCGCACGCTGACTTTGCGCAGGATATCGACGGCCCCGAAGCTCTTGCTGACCGAGTCGATGTCCAGCATCGGGTGTCCCGTCACCGGGCCACGGCAGCCTTCGGGTCCGGGCCGAACTGGTTGGCACCGTCCGCGCCGCGGGACACCAGGAACACGAGCAACACGATCTGGCCAACGACGGCGACCACGCCGATCAGCAGCCACCAGCCCGAACGGGAGGTGTCGTGCAGACGGCGGACCATCACGGCCAACGTCGGCAGGGTCACCGCGAGGGAGTAGATGAGGTACGGGACGTCGGACTTCACGGCCAGTTGCAGTGCGATGGTGACGACGATGTTGACCACGGTGAACATCCAGAACTCCCGCCGCCGGGCGCGTCCGTGGAATATGGCGTAGCTTCGCAGAGCAGAAAGGTAAGAGATCATGGTCTTCTCCCGCGGTCATCTGTGGACAGGCGTCGGCGCCGGGACGCCGGCTTACTGCGCCGCCGCCCCGTCCACAAAAGTTAGACCGCGGGCCGACCCGCCCGAATCTGCCGATCGGCCAGATCACTTAGCCGATCGGCATACTGGCGACGGGTCTTCAGCCGGGAGGGCAATCAGTCGCGCTTGGGCGCGCTCACCTGCGATCGCGGCTCCTCACCGAGTCGCGGCAGCGGTGTCCTGGCTCGTGCCGCACCCGCACCCGTATCCGCGTCTGCATCCGCATCCAGGGGTGCGGATGATCCTCCCCAGATGTCTTCGAGGTAGCGGTGTTCCGCCCGGAGCGCGGCTAGCCACGCGTCGGCGTCGGCTTGCGGCTTGCCCGTCTGCTGCATGAACACGTCCATGAACGCGCGGCGCACGGCGGGAGCCATGGTGTTGGCGTTGCCGCAGACGAAGATCACCGCACCCTCCTCGATCAGCCGCCAGACGTCGGTGTGCTGCCGGACGATACGGTCCTGGACATAGGTCTTCGGCTGGCCCGGAACCCGGGAAGGGACGGCGAACAGCCTGACGACCCCCATCCGCTCGAACTCCTCCAGCTCATCCTGGTAGAGGTAGTCGTGGTCCGGGTTGCGGAAACCGAAGAACAGCAGCGACTCGCCCACCGGGATGCCGCTGTTCTTGAGGTCAGCGCGTTCGGCGATGAAGCCGCGGAACGGCGCCAGTCCGGTACCGCAGCCGACCATGATCATGGGCACATGCGGGTTCTCCGGGGGCCGGAACGGAATGGTGGGCTTGCGGACGAACGCGAAGATCGTGCTCCGGTCCGGGTTGCGGTTCAGGTACCCGGAGCAGACCCCGGTGAACGGCCCAACGCCCGACCGCGAGGGCCCCTGCAGCACCCCCACCGTGATGCTGCAGCTGTCAGGCGACGTCCGGGCGGAGGAGGAGATGGAATAGTAACGCGGATGCAGCGGCGGCAGCCGGTCCAGGTAGATCTCGAACGGCATGTCGCACGCGGGGAATACCTCAAGCAGATCGATCAGGGACCGGTGCGGGAGCAGCACTTGCTCGGTGTAGCGTGCTCGCCCGTCATCTTCGGCCGACGCGAGCGCCTGAAGTTCCTCCCGCTGAGCCGGGTCGTCGGTGTAGCGGGCCATCAGCGTGATGTCTTCTCTGGTGGCCACATCCTGAAGTTCGACGCAGCAGGCGAGGACGCCGAGCAGCGGAGCTGGTTCACCCGAGGGTAGGTGGGTCGGCGTTGCCCCCTCGGCCGTGATCACCATGTACATGCCCGCGTCGAGCTTGAAATGGCGCATGACCCGCTGGATCAAAATGGCGTCGTTGCGGGGCAGCACGCCGAGGTGGTCACCGGTGCCGTAGCTGACGCCCGGCGGCAGCGCGATCTGAATGTGCCGGGTGGACCGCTCGGGCAGGCCGGTGCCGTTCGTCCGCTGGAGTTCCCAGTTGGCCTCGACCAGCGTGGGCTGCGCCTGGTAGGACCGGACGACCGGGTTGGTCGCCTGCCGGTTGGTCAGGGAGATCGTGAGCCGCTGGCTGCCGGCGGTCTGGGCCACCTTTTCCTCGGGCAGTGCGAGGCCCGCGGCCAGGGCCGGCCACAAGCCTGCGTGCCAGTCGGCGTACTGGCCGTCGAAGTCGGCCGCCGCGTTACCTTCACCGCGCCGGTAGATACGACTGGCGCCGCAGGCTTCGAGCCGGGTGTCGATCAGCGTCGGGATCGCCTGGTAGGTCGCCGCCCAGTCGGTGTTGCCGCAGCCGAAGACGGTGTACCCGAGCCCGCGGCACGCATCCGGCGGCGTGGCGGGATCCTGCATCCATTCGCTGAAGCTGACCGCGTTGTCGGGCGGATTGCCGTTGTACGACGCGGTCACGACGATGGCGGCCCCCTCATGCGGCAGGGCGCGAACGTGGTCATCGAGCGGACCAATGGTCACGGCGAAGCCGCGCTCGGTACCCTCGCGGGCCAGGCGGTTGGCAATGCCTTCCGCGGTGCCCAGGTTGGAACCGAACAAGACGAGCAGCGGGGTGTTGTGCGCGTCAGGCCGCGGCCGCGCGGCCTCGCTCGCAGAAGCGGCGGACGCCGAGGTCGCCGAGAGCGCCGAGGACGTCGCCTGGTCCTGCTTGAGCGGCTGGGCATGAAGACCGTCGCCGCCGACGGTCCGGCCCTGCCGGAGCCGCACCTTGATCCGCAGGCCGTCCGGCTTGATCGTCAGGGATTCCTTGATCTTCAGGTCGTACCCGCGATGGTCGATGAGCTCGAAGCGCTGCAGCAGCATGCCCAGGACGAGGGTGGCCTCCTGCATGGCGAACTGGCGTCCGATGCAGGCCCGCTGGCCGGAGCCAAAGGGCTTGTAGGCGTTGGGCGGCAGCGTCCTCATCCGCTCAGGCGTGAAGTGGTCCGGGTTGAACTGCTCGGCGTCGATTCCCCAGATCGCCGGGTCGCGGTGCAGCATCGGGGTCAGCACCAGCACGGCGGAACCCTTGGCCAGGGGATACCGGCCGCCGATCACCGTGTCCTCGAAGGGATAGCGGGTGAAGCCCGGGGCGGTCGGCCACAGCCGCAGCGTCTCCTCCAGGATCTGCCTGATGTATGTCAGCTTCCCGACTTGCGGGTAAGCGGGCAGGAGATCGGCATCGGCGCCGAGCACGCGGTCGGCCTCGGCCTGGGCCCGCGTCATCACCTCGGGGTGCTTGAGCAGGTAATAGACGGCGAACGAGAGCAGACCGCTCGTGGTCTCGTGCCCGGCGATGAGGAACGTAATGCACTGCGCGCGGATGTTCGCGTCCGGCAGCCGCTCACCCGACTGCTTGTCGACACCCTCAAGCATGCTGCTGAGCAGGTCCCGCTTGCCCGCTGGATTACCCGATTCCCTTCTATCGCGGACGATGCCGTCGACCACCCGGTCCATGTACGCCTGGTCGGCCGCGAGCTGGTGGCCGGCGCGGAACCGGACGCGGGTCTGGATCGGGAGCGAGCGGGAGCGGGTCTGCGATTCAGTCAGCGTGCGGACCATGGCCGCGACGAACGGGTGCGGTGTGTCGCGGTAGAAGGAGTTGAACCGGTAGCCGAAGCCGCACAGGGCGATCGTGTCCAGCGTCAGGCGGGTCATGTCACCCGCGACATCGACCTCGTCGTCGCTGTTCAGCCGGCCCCATTTCAGCATCAGCTGATCGGCCACGTCGAGCATCATCGGGTGGTAGTCCTGCATCGCCTGCTGGCTGAAGCTCGGCAGCAGGATGTTGTGCGCCCGGAGCCACAACGGATTATCGGTATCCGACAGGAATAGGCCGGTGTTAGCCGGATCCTGGCGTACCTCGGAAAGGCCTCCGGTTACCAGCTTGTCGAACCGCCGCTCGTCGCACAGCTCCTCGACCAGGTTCGCTCCCGATACCACGAAGCGTTCGCCTCCGCCGGGCACCACCAGCCGGTAGATCGGCCCGTACTGCCGGGCCAGCTTCATCGCCCCCTCAACGGCGTGCTTTGCACTGATATGCAGGGCGTTGCCGATCACCCGCTGCGGGCGCGGACCCGGGATGGCGTCGGCCGAGAGATCGGCGAACTGCTTTGTGTCAGGCGATGCGGACATGAAATCCCCTCCCCGAATGATGTGCAAGAGCCGGCCGCCGTGCTAACCGTGCTTCGGCGGCCCGCGCAGACCCCGACCGGGCGCGGGTGCGCAGGAGCATGACAACGCTCATGAGCAGCACCCAGGCCGGATAGACCAGCAGCGTGGCTGGCTGAGTGGTGGTAGTGACGAGCAGAAATGCGGCCATTACGTAGCTAAGGACTGCGAGCCACCGCGGTATCAGGTTCGCCCTGCGGGCCAGTGTCGTGGTCGTGATCGCGAACATTCCGGCGACCCGGACGCCGTACACGAACACCAGCGCGTAGCCGACGCTTGACAGCACCCGGTCCACGCTGACCGGCGGCGGCGGGATGGCCGTGAAATGCAGCATCAGTGCCACCGCGCCCGCCGCCGCGGTCCCCGCGAACAGCATGCAGATAAAAGCGACCCCCGACGCCAGCTGCAGCCCCTGGGTGATGTCGGCCGGGCGGTCGAGCAGTGCCCTGAAGGCCATCATGAACCAGAGAAAGGCAATCCCGGAGAACGGCACCAGGTACAGGCCCACCGTCACCAGCACCTCGCCGGATCCGGTCGTGTAAAAGGCCGTATAGGTACTGTCCGGCGCGCCCAGCCGCGGGATCTGGTTAACCAGCACCAAGCTCGCGGTGAACAGAGCCGCGAAGGCAATCCCCGAGTAGACAGCCGTCCCCGCGCTCCCGGCTCCGCGCCCTGGGTTGCGGTCAGGGTGCCCGGGCACGACGGTGTCTGCGATGCCCCCCGCTGGGGCGGTAGTAGTGTCCTTGCTCCTATTCAAGAATTCCACGGCAAGCCCCCCCGGCCGCGACAGCAGCTCACTGGGCCCGGTCCCCCTCGCTGACAGGCGCCATGAGCTGCAGCTTCTCATGATTAGTCGTGGATCTGCCCTGGTCAAGCCTTGGCCCGGACAAGACCGGTCCTGACGTGTTGACGCAGCGACCGCAAGGGGCTGTTCCCAGCGTCCTGTCCGGCATTACACTCCAAACCAGCAGGTAGTGGGAGGCACGATGGTTTGGATTGGCGGCCCGCGGGGACGTGGGGGCGGCAGGACCAAGCCGCTGATGCTGCACGACCCTCCGCCTGGCTATCGTCCGCCTCGGCGCCGAGTGCCGTTGAAGGAACGGCAGCGGATAGCACGCCGCGAGTGGATTCTTGAGCACATCCTCGCGGTGGTCCTGATACTTTCCGCGGCCACGGTCGTGGTGATTATCTCCCTGATGATCGCGACGCATCATTAACGTGGATTCATGCCAATCACCACCGATCCGTTGCCCTTGGGTGCCGATGATGCCGGCGAGATCCTGACGCTCCAGCGCGCGGCCTATGTAACCGAGGCCCAGGCCCACAACGACCTGACGATGCCGCCGCTGTCCCAGACACTCGACCAGCTACGGGAAGAGCTGGCAGATTCCCGTGTCACGGCGTGGGGAATTCGTGAGCGCGGACGGTTGGTGGCCAGCGTGCGCGTCCATCTCGTTGACCAGGCAACCGCGCAGATAGTCCGTCTTGCCGTTGCTCCCGACCGCCAGGGAAACGGTCTAGGTACCGCGTTGCTGCTCGCGGCCGAGGCCCGCCTCCAAGCTGAGGTTACGGTCATCCGCCTGTTCACCGGCGAATACAGCCATGCCAATCTGCGCCTGTACGGGCGCTTTGGCTACCGTGAGACCAAGCGCGTACCCGCTGGCAGCTATCAGCTTGTGTACCTGGCCAAGGACCGTGCCTCCATATCCTGATAGCCGCAGTTCACCCGCCGGGCATCTCGCCTGCCGCCGGGTAGGGCTGCCGATATAGCCACTCCATGTAGGACCAGGAGTTCCCCAGATGGAACCGTGCCTCGGACGGCAGGGGGGCCGCGAACAGCCGCATGACGGCGTGCTGAATGGCTTTGAGCAGGCGATCGGCCGATCCGGTCGCCTCCAGGCCTATCGTCCAGATCGGGCGGCCGCTCACATCGGCTTCGGTGAACTCCGCCTTGCAGCCCGTCTCGGCCGGGGACTGCTCCGGTACCTGGGTCTGTCTGGCGGGCAGCGGGAACCAGACCGTTCGCCGGGATTTGCGAACGGTGACCCAGGCTGACGCCTGCCGGTGCGTCGCGCGCAAGATGTCATCGTGGAAGGACCATTTTCGCCAGGATTCCAGACGGCCGAGACCGCTCTCGGGCAAGTCGAGGACTCCCGGGGTGCCGAGATAGCACTTCACTTCCAGCGTCTTGCCCGCCCGGAACTTCAGCGACAGCCCGTCCAACGGAGGGAAGACGAGGTAGGTGTCTTCCCGCGTTTCCCTCCCGTAGGAGAACCGCTCGAACCACTCCCGGACACCAGAACCCGGCGCTCCAGGGAGAATCCAGCGCGCCTCGAGGCTGTCCACCGGTGCCGCATGGGAAGCTGGAGTCATCGTCATCGTCCCACCAGCGGCACTGTGCTCTAGGGTCTCTCGGTAACCCGCCTGCCCGCCAGGCTGGTTAAGCCACGGGGCCCGGCTCCCGATGGTACGGCTAGTCCATACATCCGGGCTGAGCCTGGCCATGATCACCAGGTCTCATGTACCAACCTTCACACTGTGCCGCCGGTATTACCAGGGCAAAGGTAAAGATCAGGTGTATCTTGCGGCCTCTCTGGTAGCCCTGGCGCCTCGGGTCAAGGCCGCGGATTCCGGGCCGGATGCCGAGCGCGTAACCCGCCCGGCCGGAGTGCTCGAAAGCAGTCACGGACGCGAAACGGCAGCGCATACCGCTTCCCGCGAGGCGGTCGTAAGGCAACGCGACCAGCTCTCTCACGCCATGATCTCGCCGGCCGGCCCCGCGACGGCCAGGTTGGTGACTGCGGCCGGTGACATTGCTGCTCTCCCCGGCCATGCCCGGGTTCCAAATCTGTCTATCTTGCTTATCTGTCCCGCCTTGGGACTTGTATGGTTACCGGCAGTGATGTACGGTGGTGGCCGTACAGACGCCTCGTCCTTAACGGCCGTGCATGGGTGGCCCGGGGGTTGCATTACTCCGGTATGCGCGAGTCCGGGTCCCCTGCGGGTGGGAGAGCTGTTGATATCGCAGCTGCTTGCGCACCGTGTCGCCGTCCGGGCGGCACAGTTCGCGGTCGCGGCTGCCGGAATCCTGTTCCTCCTGCTGCTGTTCTCCCGGCAGGCTCACGCGGCGACCGAGGGCGGCCAGCCCGGGGTGCTGCCCGCGGTCACGTCCGCTGCCTCCGCACTCACCGGTCCCGCGCCGTCGGCTCCCCAGGCCATAACCGGCCCTGTCAGTGGCGCGGTCGCTTCCGTCACGGGTGCTGCCGGATCCGTCGTCGGCTCGGCGGCCGAGCCCGTCACCGACGCGGTCGCTGCGCCGGCCCAGCCGCCCGCCCAGCCTTCCGCCCCGTCAGACCCGCCCGCCTCAGCCCCTCCGGTCAACGCAGGGCCTCCGGTCAACGCAGGGCCTCCGGTCAACCCAGGGCCTCCGACCAATCCAGCGCCTCTGGCTAATACGCCGCCGCCGGCCAACGCCGGTGGGCAGCCGGTGGCCCAAGCGGTGCCTGCGATCCGCTCGATCCCCGCACCGTCCCCGGCGCAAACCGTCGCCGGCCCGTCCGCGCCGGCGGTGGACACCCTCAGGAAGGCCGTGGCAGCCGTCACGGGCCCGGCGACTTTGACCGCGAGTACTTCAGCTGAGGCCGCTTCTTCCGCCGAAGGGCCATCTGCGGCCGCATCGGTGACCGACGTCGTGGCCAAGGCCCTGGCGCCGGTGACTGGCGCAGTGGCCCCGGTGGTGTCGACCACAAGCGCTGTGCTGGCTCCCGTCACGGGCGTAGCGGCACCGGTGGTGTCGACCGCGACGCAGGCTCTGGTTCCGGTAGCGGGCGCGGTTGCTCCCGTGGTGTCGACCGCGAGCGCAGTGCTGGCCCCGGTCACCGTCGCGGTGACCCCCGTGGTGAGTGCTGCGACTCAGGCTCTCGCCCCCGCGACCAGTACGCTGGCGCCGGTCGTGTCATCGGCGGATAGTCTCCTGGCTCCGGTCACTGCCGTGGTGGCCCCGGTGGTCGCCACTGTGGCCCAGACGCTGGCTCCGGTTACCGGAACTCTGGTGCCCGTGGTGGCCCCCGTGGTATCAACCGTGGCCGCGGTGCTTGCTCCCGTCACCAGCGTGGTGGCTCCGCTCACGAGCGCTGTGACGCAGGCCGTGGCGCCGGTGACCGATAGCGCGGCCACGGTTCTGGCCGGTGTGACGGGTTCGCGGGCCCTGGTGACCGTGGTCGCCGCGTCGGCAGCGCCGTCGGCACCGAAGTCCTCAGGCGACGCGCAACTGTCCCTCGTCTCGCCGCGGACGCAGGCGCGCAGCCCCATGGCCGACTCCTTCCGCGCGGGTCCGAGCGTCGGCCACACGCTCTACTCAGGACAGTCGGCGCGGTCGTCGCAGGCGTCGGGCGGCGGCCCGCGGAACTCGCTACCGCTGGCACCGGTACAGCCTCCTGGCGGCCCTGGCGGCTCCGGTGGCGGTAGCCCCGCCGGGCCGGGCGGTGACGGCGCAGGCGGCCTTGGCGGCGGCGTGACGCTGGGCGGAGTGTCCGGCAGTGCGCTTGCCGCCGCAATCTTGTTCCTGCTCTGGCTGGAGCGGCGGGCCGACAGCAAGCCGGTCTGGCGTGCCTTCCTGCCGGAGGTCCCCCCGGCGTAGTTCTCTTCCTTCCTCCAGGCTCATGCCCCTGGCGCCGGGCCGCGTGTCTGGCGCTGAATCCCCCAGGAAGGAAGAAGCACCGTCGTGCGTAAGTGGATCATGTCCGCATGCGTGGTGCTCGCCTCGTGCATCCTGCCCATCGTGGCAGTGGTTGGCTCCCGGGAACCCGCTCACCCAGCCGCCCAGGCGAACATCAGCATCGCGAGTAGTACCCAGGTAGTCCTGACCAGCGAGTCAGCGTCCGTTAAATCGATGTCCGTTAAGACAGCCAAGGTCACCGCCGCCGCGGCGGGACCCGTCGTCACCTGGACCGTGCGGCCAGGCGACACCCTCTCCTCCATCGCCGCGGCACTCGGGGTGCCTAGCGGTTGGCAAGCCCTGTACGCCGCCAACCGGTCGGCCGTAGGCGCCGACCCGGACATCATTCAACCCGGTACCAAACTGACCATGCCCGGCGCCGGCGGCATAAGCCGGTACACCGTCGCACCGGGTGACACGCTGACCGCCATCGCCGCGGCACTCGGGGTGCCGGGCGGCTGGCGGGCCCTGTACGCCGCCAACCGGTCGGCCATAGGCACCGACCCCGACGTCATCAGTCCCGGCACCGTCCTGATCACGCCGCGCCCGGCCATCCGGGGACAGGCGTCCACCCAGTCCCTGCGCGACCTCACGAACCGGGCGGCACCGCCCCGCGGGGCACCGGCACCGGCCGGCAGCCCGGCTGCCTCGTCCCGTGATCCAAATACCAGGTACCAGCTCACCGACCTCGGTCGGGAGCCGGCCACGCGGTCAGGTGTCCGCCCCGGGAGCCGGTGTCGCGTCTGAGTACTTCACAGTCCCCGCCGGCGGCATGCCCCGGTGGCTGGAAGATGTCCTGCTTGCCGCCGGCGTCCTCGGCGCCGCTGCTTACGCCGCCGAGCCCGCCACCGCCGTGGCCCGCCGACGCAAGGCCAACCGGCCAGCCCGGCCCCGGGCGTCCAGCTCCGTACCCCGCCTCGCGCGGCGGGCCGCGAAAAAGGCGCGGATCATCCTGGCCGACCACGAACGCCTCATCGTCACCTACAGCACCAGCGACCACACGGTGTACGTGCTAACCCCGCCCGGCGAAGATCCCAGCGCCGTACTCAGGGCGGCCCGCCTCATCCTGCCCGAGAACACCTACGAAGACCTCGCCGACCACCTAGGAGTCCCCTCCGGCTGGCCGCTGGAATGAACGCACCGTAGCGGGGCCCCGCCCAAGCATCTATCGACGAGGAAGGAGACCGACCAGGAAGAAGAAGACGCCACCGCGCACTTCTTATCCGACTGACCGCCGAGCGGCCAGTCGGCGACCACCCCTGCGCACCCGGAATGCCAACCCGTGACCGCCTTGTTCAACAGCGCGTGAAGAAGATCGGGTTTCTCTCGTTCGGGCACTGGTCGGACGCGCCGGGTTCGCAGGTGCGGTCGGCGTCGGACTCGCTGCTGCAGTCGATTGAGCTGGCCGTCGCGGCCGAAGAGATCGGCGCGGACGGCGCCTACTTCCGCGTCCACCATTTCGCGCAGCAGCTCGGTTCCCCGTTCCCGCTGCTCGCGGCCGCGGGCGCCCGCACGAAGCGCATCGAGATCGGCACGGCCGTGATCGACATGCGTTACGAGAACCCGCTGTACATGGCCGAGGACGCCGGCGCCGCCGACCTCATCGCCGGGGGCAGGCTCCAGCTCGGCATCAGCCGCGGCTCACCCGAGCAGGTGATCGACGGCTGGCGCTACTTCGGCTACCGGCCGGCCGACGGACAAGACCGACGCCGACATGGCGCGGGACCACGCCGCGGTGTTCCTTGAGGTGCTGAAGGGCGAGGGCTTCGCGCAGCCGAACCCGCGGCCGATGTTCCACAACCCGCCCGGCCTGCTGCGCGTCGAGCCGCACTCGCCAGGGCTGCGCGACCGCATCTGGTGGGGCGCCGCGCTCGACAGGCCACGGCCATGTGGGCGGCCGGCTCAGGGCATGAACCTGCAGAGCTCCACCCTGATAGACCAACGAGTCCGACGACCCCTTCCACGTGCAGCAGGCCAAGCAGATCCAGGCCTACCGCGACGCTTGGAAGGAAGCGGGCCACGAGCGCGAGCCGCGCGTCTCGGTCAGCCGCTCCATCTTCGCGCTGACCGACAAGCGCGACTGGATGTACTTCGGCGCCCGCAACCAGGACGAGGACCAGGTCGGCTTCATCGACGCCGAGACCGCAGGCGATCTTCGGCCGCACCTACGCCGCCGAGCCGGACAAGCTCATCGAGCAGCTCAAGGACGACGAGGCCATCGCCGCCGCCGACACCCTGCTGCTCACCGTCCCGAACCAGCTCGGCGTCGAGTACAACGCGCACGCGATCGAGTCGATCCTGACCCACGTGGCCCCGGCCCTCGGCTGGCGCTAAGTCACCAGCCAGATCAAAACCGATCATCCCGAACGAGTTGCGGCCTACTGCCCACGTGCACCAGGCTTTGCCTAGCCGGTGACCATGACGTCGCTTTGCTTACCTGGTGCCAAGTCAGACCCAGCTGGATGGCGCCACTGGTTAGCAGAGATAACGCGGTGGCCGCGGTATCACCGTGATCTGGCAGTGGATGCTGGGTAGCGGCATCGCCACGGATCCGGCACGAAGTGCGGGTGTCGGGTTACTCCAGTTCGCCTCGCCGGGCGTCGCGCCTTTCCTGGTGGTACTGATGCCGTTCCTGGTGGTACTGGTGCCTGGCCTCCAGCCGCTGCCGCCTCGTGCTTCCCTGGGCCGCTTCCGTGGTCGGCTTGCGCTTGACGTCGACGCCGCCCATGATGGCCACCCCGTTGATGGTGATCACCGGGCCGTCGGGGCTCCCGGCGCCGCGTCCGAGTGCTCGAAGGCGCCCAGGATGCCGACGCCGGTGACGCGGACCGTGGCGTCCTCGGGCACGATGACCTCGCAGCCGCCCATGATCGCCACGATGTGGATGGTGACCTCGCGTTCGGCGAACCGGGCCTCGCGCAGGTCGATCTCGCCGCCGCCCATGAGCATGAACGCGGTGAATTCCTTCGGCACGACCCAGTCGCCCTTGCGGGTAAAGCCGCCCAGGATGGCCACCGCGCCCGTGCGAGGTCGCCTCGCCGCCGAACCTGGCCGGGTCGCGCTTGGCCGCCGGCGCCGGAGGCGCGGGCACGTACGCGGCTCCGCTGTCGGGCAGGTCGTGGGTGATCGGCTCAAGCTCGGCGTAGGTCTTCGCCGCGTACACCGCGTCGAGGCGCTCGTCGAGCTCGTCCATGGTCAGCCGCCCGTCGCCCGCGGCCTCGCGCAGCACGTTGGCGACGCGCTCCCGGTCGGCGTCGGAGGCGCGCAGATTTCGTGGTTCTGGGACGGCAGGCGAGCTACTCATATCAGCCAAGCCTAGGCGTACACGCGCGCGTAGGTACAGTGGCCTGCCTGGGAGTTACCGGAACTTATTGTCGAGATTCGGTCGGCAACGCGCTGGCAGGCCGCACTCTGTCGCCCGCCAGCCGGAACGTGACATGGGCGCGTCTGAGTAAGCCGCATCCGTTCGGGATCAGCCTTGTTCTCTCACCGGCGCGGACGGGCAAGCTGCGCTTCCGCCTCGGCGAGCACCCGCGTGATGTCCCGGCCGAAGCGGACGTCGCACGGGTGCGTGACGCGGCCCGCCGCGCGCCACCGCGATGAGCTCGGCGGCGGCGGTGCGCAGCGCCGCGACCGAGTCGACAAGCTCGGCGGGCATGAGGGAACGCCCTGCCTCGCCCCAGACGAAGACCGTGACCCCGGCGGCGGCCTCCGGCGCGCTCTGCGTGGTGGTCACGGTGGACGTCACGCCGGCCTCGTGCCGCAGCACCAGGTGCGCCACGTCCGCCTTGCCCGCGCACGGCGGTCACCTCGGTGACCGGGCCGAGGCAGGCCCACAGCATGCCGACGAGGTGCGGGCCGAGGTCCCAGAGGGCGCCCTTCTCCCGCCGCCACGGCGTGTTGAACGGGTTGTCCGCCTGCAGCGAGGTGCCGAGCCAGATCGCGGCGCCGCCGGACCAGCCCTCGCCGGACCAGCCGCCGCGGGCCTGCTCGTCGGTGAGCCAGGCGCGGATCTCGGTGTTGAACCGCCAGGTGAAGAAGACGACCGACGCGACCTGGGCCTCCTCGACGGCGGCGACCAGCTTGTCCGCGTCGTCGACGGACAGCGCGACCGGCTTCTCGAGCAGCAGGTGCTTGCCCGCCTGCGCGGCCGCGGACCGCCAGCGGCGCCTGGACGTGCGGCGGCACCGCGAACGCGACCGCGTCCACGCTGTCGAGGAACGCGCCGAAGTCCGGCGTGGGCGGTCGCGCCGTGCTCGGCCGCGAGCGCCGCGGCGGCGGCCTGGTCGCGGCCCCAGACCGCGGCCAGCTCCGCGCCGGGGGTGCTGGCGAGGGCGGGCGCGTGCGTGATCTTCGCCCAGTAACCGGTACCAACGAGGCCGAAACGCATGGCTCTGATCGTACGCCCGGCCGCTTGCCTGAATCCGGTTCGCGTAAGGTTGGGCGCCGTGCGTGTCGTTCTCGCTTCAGCGTCCCCCGCCCGGCTCGCCGTGCTGCGCGCGGCCGGGATCGATCCCGAGGTCATCGTCAGCGGCGTCGACGAGGACGCGTACTCCGCGCCCAGTACCGGCGAGCTGACGCAGGTCCTGGCGTCGGCGAAGGCGTCGGCGGTCGCTTCCAGGCTGAATGACGGCCTGGTGATCGGCTGCGACTCGATGCTCGACCTGGACGGGCGGGCGTACGGCAAGCCCGCGTCGCCGGCCGAGGCGGAGGCGCGCTGGCATGAGATGTCTGGCAAGACCGGCACGCTGTTCACCGGGCACTGCGTGATCGACGTGGCCAGCGGGAAGTGCGAGGCGGCGGTGGCCGCGCACGACGGTCCGGTTCGGCACCCCGACGGATGCCGAGATCTCGGCTTATGTCGCCACGGGCGAGCCGCTGAACATGGCCGGCGCCTTCACCATCGAGGGCCTGGGCGGCTGGTTCGTCGACTCGATCGACGGCGACCACAACAACGTGATCGGCATCTCGGTCCCGCTGCTCCGCGGCCTCTTCCGCGACCTCGGCGTCACGATCCCGGAGCTGTGGGCCCAGTACCGGTAAGTCCGGTTCGGCACCTCAGTAAAGCAGGCCGTTGTAGTTCGGCTCGGCGTAATGCGCCTCTAGCTCCTCAAGCGTCTCCGGCGGGTCCTGCACCGCCTTGCACAGCTCCGCGACCGACGGCATCTCGATCGGTCGACGGCCACTGCTCGGGCTCCCACAGCTCGGACCGCATGAACGCCTTCGGGCAGTGCGAGAAGACCTGCTCGATGTCGATCACGAGCGCGAGCACGGGCCGCTTGCCCTTCACCGCCAGGTCGTCGAACCACGGCGCGTCCCGCACGAGCCGCGCCCGCCCGTTGATCCGCAGCGTGTCGTTCCGCCCGGGGATCAGCGCGATCACGCCGACGTGCGGGTTGGACAGGACGTTCAGGTACCCGTCGGCCCGCTTGTTGCCGGGGCGCTCGGCGATCACGATGGTCCGCGGGTCGAGCACGTGGATGAGCTGCCCGGCCGGGTCGCCCTTGGGCGACGCGTCGCAGTTCCCGTCCGCGTCCGAGGTCGCGAGCACGCAGAACGGCGACGCCTGCAGCCACTCGATCTGCAGCGGATGCAGCGACGGCCGGTCCTTGGTCGCCGCCCGCCCGGAGGCGTACCCGCCGAGCGCCTCGCGCAGCTCCTCCGCGGAAGTGATCTCAGCGCCCGTGGTCTGAGCCGACGGTCTCCGTAACTTCCAACGCAGCCTCACAGTCTGGTGAACGACTGGACCGGCGTCTTCTCCGACAGCAGCGCCGACGGCCCGATGATCTTCCGGTCCGGCTTGCCGACGACCTCCGTCGTCCTTGCCGTCGTAGTCGAACTGCTCAAGGACGTGCCTGATCGCCTCAAGCCGGGCGCGCTTCTTGTCGTTGGACTTCACCACCGTCCACGGCGCGTCGGCCGTGTCGGTATAGAAGAACATCGCCTCCTTAGCTTCGGTGTAATCATCCCATTTGTCCAGTGACTGCGATGTCCATCGGTGACAGCTTCCACTGCCGTACCGGGTCGACCTGCCGGATGACGAACCGCGTCCGCTGCTCGGACCGGGTCACAGAGAACCAGAACTTCGTCAGGTGCAGCCCGGAGTGCACCAGCATCCGCTCGAACTCCGGCGCCTCCCGCATGAACTCCAGGTACTCCTCCGGAGTGCAGAAGCCCATCACGCGCTCGACCCCGGCCCGGTTGTACCAGGAGCGGTCGAACATCACGATCTCCCCGGCCGACGGCAGGTGCGTCACGTACCGCTGGAAGTACCACTGGGTCCGCTCGCGCTCGGTGGGCTTTTCCAGCGCCACGATGCGCGCGCCGCGCGGGTTCAGGTGCTCGGTGAACCGCTTGATCGTGCCGCCCTTGCCGGCCGCGTCCCGCCCCTCGAAGATGATGACGATCCGCTGGCCGGTGTCCTTGACCCAGTTCTGCAGCTTGACCAGCTCGATCTGGAGCAGCCGTTTGTGGTGGTCGTAGTATTCGCGGGTCATCCGCTCGTCGTACGGGTAGTCCTCCCGCCAGGTGTCCACGGGAGTACCGTCCGGCCACAGCAGCACCGGATCGTCGTCGTCGTTGTCCACCACCCGGAGCCCGGCGAGGATGGCAAGGTCTGCGGGGTCATTTGATCCCGGCGATGGCAGCACGTTGAACACGCTCTAAATACAACACATCAGAGGAACAAGGTCACGAGCGGGGGGATGGTGTTCACGCGCGCGTCGCCGTCCGGTTCTCTCCCCTTCATCCCCCGAACGAGTCCGTGGTCCCAGCTCCGGCCCCATCCGCAATGTCGAGAACGTGGTCGGCGTTCGACATTCCTGACATTTCATGAAATGGGCACGTCGCAAGGTAAGACTCGAAAAGATAGTTGATATCTGTGCAGGCTCTGGCGTGTACAGCGATCCACTATGTTGCGCTGCTGTTCCCGGCTCTGCAGTGTCCGGCATGTCGGGCGCTGGCGCGCCACGACATGCCGGAAATTTCATGAAATGGGTTTGCGGGGTGCGGTCAGTGCCACCGCAGTGGGCTTGCCCGCGCACCGGATCAGCCGCCGTGATTGCCCGGTCTCCGGTCACGATAGCCTTTGCGGCATGAGCGAGGCCGTGATCTATACCGACGGGGCGTGCAGCGGCAATCCGGGCCCGGGCGGCTGGGGAGCGGTGCTCAGCTACGGCGACGTGGTCAAGGAACTGCACGGCGGCGAGCGCTCGACGACTAACAACCGGATGGAGCTCCTGGCCGCCATCTCGGCCCTTGAGGCGCTGACCAGGCCGGTGCCGGTGCAGCTCTACACGGACAGCAAGTACGTGCTCGACGGGATCACGAAATGGCTGCCCGGCTGGCAGCGCAACGGCTGGAAGACCGCGTCGAAGCAGCCGGTGAAGAACGTGGACCTGTGGCAGCGCCTGGTCGCGGCGATGGCTCCGCACGAGGTCAGCTGGCACTGGGTCAAGGGCCACAACGGCGACCCGGGCAACGAGCGCGCCGACGAACTGGCCCGCCTTGGCATCGCGGAAACCCTCGCGGCAAGTCGTTAGCGGCAGGAAAACGATCAGGCCGCCCCGATGGGACGGCCTGATCCGATGGATACCTGCAAGCTGGTCTTAGCACTTCCCGGAGTACGCGCCGCTGTGGTACGTGGTCCACGGGTCCCAGTTGGTGCCGTCGTCGGACAGGGTGATCGCCGACTTCGCGTTCTGGAACGGGTTGAGGGTGGCGAGCGCGCCGTTCGAGGCGTTGATCTGCCAGAGGCCGAAGTCGTCGGTCGGGCTGATCGCGTTCGGGTTGCCGCCGGACTCGGCCATGGCGATCTCGGCGGCCATGAACGCGTCGGCCGAGCTGCCGCCCGCCTGCTCCCACAGCTGCTCAAGGCCCGAGCAGCTGTACGTACCCTGCGCGCTGGCCTGGACCTCGGTGGTCCGCACCGCTCGTGGAGCTTCGCCGTGCTGCGGTGCTCGGCTGCCTGGCCTGGGCGCTGCTGCGCGGTACGTCTCGGTGACCGTCTGGGTGGCCGCGCTGAGTCGGCTTGGCGTGCTTCGGCGTGTAGTTCGGTGAGCGTGAAGTGCGCGGGCGCGGTGGCCGGGATCAACAGGCGCTCGCCCACGTAGATCAGGTTCGGGTCCGAGACCGTCTTGTCGTTCTCGTGGTACAGGTACTGCCAGTCGCCCGCGTTGTGGTAGTAGCTGTCGGCGATCTTGGACAGGGTGTCGCCGCTGCGCACGGTGTAGTACGTGCTCTGCGCGGTCGCGGCGTGCTGCGTCGGCTTAGCGGCGGCGACGGTGACGGTGACCGTTCGCGTCTGCGAACGAGTGCGGCGGCGTCGTCGGGTGCGCCCCGCTGATTGTCGGGCGCACCCCGCTGGTTACGGCATCGTTCAGGGCATCGTCGGCGGCTGCCGGTGCTGCCGTGGCGCTGGCGCCGTCGCCGGCTTGACGGAGGTCGCCGTGGTCGGCTTGGCCGATGAGGCCAACGCGTGCGATGCCTGCGGCGCCGCCACAAGCGCGCCGGCGATGGCGACAGCGGGAGCCGCCTTGCCTGCCTGCTGCGCGACCTTCTCTACCTGCGAGGGGGTCGTGTGCCGGCCCCTGCGCCTGATCCTCACCGGCCGGTGGTCACTACGCCCAGCGGTCATGCTCTCCCCATGGTCGATGCCTTGCCCGGCCTACGCGGCGGCTTGCGCCTCTCGGCGGGCCTGGTCACTCGCTCGCGGGCCTTCCAGTGGCGCGCCCGCTATGTTGCGATATCGAACGATCTTTATGTATATCGACACCTTTGTCGCTTTCGTCCATACCGAACCATCGGTTGGAACTATGGCAGGGACCGATGGCGGCCCGCAGGCAAACCGAGTTTTTTCCGTGATCGTGTCGTGATCAAATACGGACAGAAGTGCAGTCCTGTGGACAGAGGTGACTCCTGTTAATGGCGGGGAGGTGAACGGCGCCCGGCGGGGGACGGGTGCCGGCTCCCCGGCCGGTGACTGCGATACTGGCAGGCGTGACTGATCATCCTGAGCGCGTGACCCGCTACTTCGAGGATTACGTCCCTGGGTTCACCGTGGACTGCGGCAGCTTCTCGCTCAGCGAGGCGGAGATCGTCGACTTCGCCAAGAAGTACGACCCGCAGCCGTTCCACGTCGACCCGTAGCGGCCAAGGACGGGCCGTTCGGCGGACTGATCGCGAGCGGATGGCACACGACGAGCATGATGATGCGCCACCTGGTGGACTACTACGTCAGCCCGGAAAGCAGCCTCGGCGCCCCGGGCATCGACGACATTCGCTGGCCGAGGCCGGTCCGCCCGGGCGACACGCTGCACGTCCAGGCGACCGTGCTAGAGGCACGCCGATCGGCGAGCAAGCCCGACCGGGGGATCGTCAAGTCCCTCGCCGAACTGACCAATCACGACGGCGACCTCGTCATGAAGTTGACCGCGAACAACTTCATCCTGCTGCGCGACCCGACCGCCTGACCGGCCGCCGCGTGCGGGAGCGCGAGCAGGGGGCTGCGGGGATTGGCCGCCGACCTTCCGAAGAGCGTCGGCGGCAACCCCGCGCGGCCCCCAGTGCCGCGCTCTTAGTTTTTCCTGAGAATGTTGCTCTGGTTGCCAGTCTCGTCGGCCGGGGCCGCGCCGACGCCCCGGCGGACCGACTCCAGGATCGTCAGGCCCTGGCTGACCAGTCCGGCGGCGATCTCGCCGAGACCGTCCGCGCCGTTGAGCACGGTGACGTTGGCGCCGGCCAGGCCCGACGGCCGCCTCCTTGACGATCTGCGGGAGTTGGGCGATCAGCAACTGGTCGAGCGCCACCCGGTTGTTGGACGCGGCGGCTTCGGCCGCGATCCTGGTCCGTTCCGCATCGGCGATGGCGAGGATCTTTACCTTCTCCGCCTCGGCCTCGGCGGGCCTGATCACCTCGGAGACCAGCTGCTGCTGGCGCAGTTCGGCCTGCTGCTGCGCCAGCTCTAGCCTGCGTGGCGATGACCGCTTGCTGCGCCTCGGCCTGGGCGAGGGGCCGGCCTGTGCCGCCTGCGCCTGCGCCTTGTCGATCTCTGCCTTGTACTGCGCCTGTACGACCGCGGTCTGCCGGGCGAACTCGGCCTGCTTGCGGATCGACGCCTGCTGCGCCTCGGCCGCCGCCTGGTCGGCCGCCGCCTGGGCGATCTTCGCCTGCCGCTGGATCGCCGCGTTGTTCGGCGCCGCCATCGCCGCGATGTAGCCGGCCCCCATGTCGTCGATCGACTGGATCTGGAGCGAGTCGACGGTCAGGCCGATCGTCGCCATCTCCGCCTTGGAACCGTCAAGTACCTCGGTAGCCAGCTTCTGCCGTTCGGTGACGATCTCCTCGACGGTCATCGAGCCGATGATCGACCGGAGGTGGCCCGCGAAAATCCGTCCGGTCAGCACCGACATCTGGTCCTGGTCGGACAGGAACCGCTGCCCGGCGTTGACGATGGACTCCGAGTCGTTGCCAACCTTGAACGCGATGACCGCGCGGACGTTCAGCGAGATGCCCTGCTTGGTCACGCAGGTCTCCGACACCTCGGCTTCCTGCATGGAGAGCGTCAGGTATCGGGCCTTGCGGAAGCCGGGCATGACGAACGCGCCGTGCCCGGTCACCACCCGGAAGGGCGCCTCCCTGAGGCCGTAACGGCCGCCGGAGACAAGCATTGCCTCATCCGGGGCGGGAACTCGGTAACCGAACATTATTTCACTCTCCTGAGCGAGGAACTTCGGTCGATCTGGGGATAACGGGGGCCTCGTCGAGCGGGTCGGTCCATTCCATGACGTCAACCGTTCGCGGGCCTAGGTACTCGGTGACGAGGACGATGGTGCCCGCCGGCAGGGGCCCTCGCGACCAGGCAAGGAAGTTCTCTGAACCGCCGCGAATCTTGATCCGCACCTCACCGGGGCCACCCTGGCCACGGGTGGCAATGATAAGTACGCCTACCCTGCCGATCGCGGATTCATCGCGAGCCACTGCAATGCCGCCCCTCACATGCGAACGCCGGAACACAGCCTAGTCTCGACTGGCGGAAAAGCCACCTTTCGTTAGGCTGAGAAGGTGGGTTTCCCCGGAACCGGGCAAAATAGTCACACGCGGTCAGCGGCCGGACGGCCGGATAATGTCAGAGCCAGCCGTTCCTGATGCTGTCGGCCGCGTCGTCGGCGGGGGCGGTGCCGAGTTCGCCGGCGCGGACCTTGTCCAGCATCATGCCGGTCACGCCGACGATCGCGGGGGCCATGTCCTTGAGGCTGGCCGCGTCGGACGGGTCGGCCGTGTCCTGCGGAACCTCCGCCCGGTCGAGGATTCCCGGCAGGTCGGCGAGCTGGCCGGCGAGCCAGCCGAGCGGATCCTGCGACAGCTCGCGCAGGAAAACGCGAGAGGTCGGGTCCCACCCCGGGGTGAACTTCGGGTGGTGGTGCGTCCGGTTGAAGCTGCCGGGCTTGCCGTCCACCGACTCAAGCAGGTCCACCCGCCAGATCGGCTGGCCCACCGCGATCGGGACGGCCGAGTAGATCGAGCTCTTGAGGTCTCCCCGGTCGATGACCCGCAGCTCAAGCCGGACGCCGTGCTCGGGCCCTTCCTGTCCCGGGTTCGGGTCGGGGTCGAGGAAGTACAGGTCGCCGACGACAACGCCGACTTTCTCGAAGACGAATGCCTGGAGCATGAGACCACCATTCAGGAAATTTTCTCTTGTCCCGCCCAGGCAGTCCTAGAACCCAGCAATAAAAGGAAGATTCTTGTCGCTGGCCGGGCACGGGGACGCAGTAGCGCCTTTTCCCACTATTACCCGGCCAGCGACGGGCGTCTAGCCGTGGCCGACGTGACCTACTTCTCCCACTGCGGCGTGCCGTAGACGTGGACCTGAGTACCGGGGGTCTTGACCAGCGTGTGGAAGAAAGCCGCGATGTCCATCGGGACGCGGACGCAGCCGTGCGAGGCGGGGCCGACCGGGACGTACGTGTCGCCGTGGATGGCGAAAGCGGTGCCGATGAAGAACACCGGGTTGTACATCTCGCCGAGCGGCACCGTGACCCAGCCGGGCATGTAGACCGTGGTGTTGTACGTGCCGTTGGGGGTGACCGCCTGCGCGCAGCCGTCGCTGCCGCAGTCGTAGAAGTAGCCGCCGCCGCTGGAGACGTGGCTGATCAGCTCGATCTTGTTGTTGTCGAACAGAACGAGCACTTCGAGGGCCTGGTCACCTCGATGCGGGTCGCGCGCTTGCCTGCGTATGAAGGCGACTTGTAGGTCTTGGGGTGCACGAGCGCCTTCTTGGTGGCCGCGTCGACAACGCCGGTCACCTTGATGCCGTTGATCTCCTGGAACGCCCAGAGCGCCGCCTGGGTGTTGGCGCCGAACTGGCCGTCGACCGCGCCCGGGTAGTACTTGAGCGAGGAAAGCCGCTCCTGGAGTGCCTTGACGTCCGCGCCCTTCATGCCGGGGGCCAGGTTGCGCTGGGGCGCGGTGTAGGCGGCGGCCGCGGTCACGCTGGTGGTCACCGCCTTCGCGGCCGGGGCGGCCGCGGCCGCCGCCGGCCACCGCGATCACGGCCGCTGCCAATGCCGTCGCGCCTATCGTGGTGAGCCGGCCTGCCCGATCATTCGTGCCTTGCCATCCGGTCCATCCGGCGGGTGGCCCCCGTGGGCTACGAGGGGTCGTCCCCCTGGGTGATGACCGCCGTTCGTCCGCGCCATGTCAGTCACGTCCTTCATAGATGAATCATCTTGTTTAGAGGACGTCTCAGCTATGTCCCGCGTTGCGTGTTCGGTAACGAAACCTGAACGCTGCGTCGGCGGGCCGCCGGCCCGCCGATGAGACCGATGAGACCGATGAGACCGTGCTCAGCTACTGGAGGCCAGCACGGACGGACGTGATGCGCTGCGTGTTGAAGCCGAGCCAGTGCATCCGGCCCACGTAGCGGGCGTGCTCAACCTTGATGCAGCGGTCCATGATCACCGTCAGCCCGCCGTCCTCCGCGATCTTCGCGCCCTCGGCGTTGATCACGCCGAACTGGCACCAGAGGGTGCCCGCGCCGATCGCCACGGCTTCCCGCGCGATCCCTGGCAGCGCGTCCGGCGCGCGGAAGACGTTCACGACGTCCACCGGCACGGGCACGTCAAGCAGGCTCGGGTAGGACTTCTCGCCGAGGATCTCCGTCTCGCGTGGGTTGACGGGGATCACCTGGTAGCCGTGCCGCTTGAGGTAGTAGCCGACGAAGTTGCTCGCCCGCAGCTGGTTGCCCGACAGGCCCGACGATCGCGATCGTCTTAGCGGTGTGCAGCACCCGCTGAATCGTCAGCGAGTCCTGGTACTGACTGAGATCGAGATCGGTCATGTCGTCTCCAACCTCTTCGCCGCTGTCGCGGCCACCAGCGCGAAGCCCTGCTCCAGGTCCCAGATCAGGTCCGCGACCGACTCGGTACCGACCGACAGCCGCACCGTCCCGGGCCTGACACCCGCTGCGGTCAGCTCATCGTCGCTCAGCTGGCGGTGCGTCGTGCTGGCGGGGTGGATGATCAGGCTCTTCGCGTCGCCGACATTCGCCAGGTGGGACCAGAGCGACACGCCGCGGATGAGGTCCTGCCCGCCCGCCCGGCCGCCAGCGCAGTCGAACGAGAACACCGCGCCCGCCCCGAGCGGCAGGTACTTCTCCACGAGCGGCTGGTACTTGCTGCCGAGCAGGCCGGGGTAGGTCACGTTCGACGCCAGCTCATGCGCCTGAAGGAAAGCCGCGACCTCCCGCGCGTTGGCGACGTGCCGGTCCATCCGCAGCGACAGCGTCTCAAGCCCCTGCAGGAACAGGAAGGCGTTGAACGGCGAGAGCGCCGCGCCCAGGTCGCGCAGGGTCTCTGCCCGGAGCTTCATCAGGTAGCCGTAGGTACCGAACGTCTCGTGGAACTGCAGGCCGTGGTACGCCGGCGACGGGTCCGCGACCACGGGAAACCGCCCGTTGGACCAGTCGAACGTGCCGGCCTCGACCACGACGCCGCCGATGGAGGTGCCGTGCCCGCCGATGAACTTGGTCGCCGAGTGGATCACGATGTCGGCGCCCCACTCGATCGGGCGGCACAGGTACGGCGTCGCGAACGTGTTGTCCACGATCAGCGGCAGTTCGTGCTCGTGCGCGATGGACGCCACCGTCTCGAGGTCAAGCACGTTCCCCGCGGGGTTGCCGATCGTCTCGCCGAAGAACGCCTTTGTGTTACGCGCGGACCGCCTGCTGCCACGCGTCCGGGTCGTCCGGGTCGACCCAGGTCAGCTCGACGTTCATCTTGCGGAGCAGGTGCTTGAGCTGGTTCACCGTGCCGCCGTAGAGCGCGGAGGACGAGACGACGTGGTCGCCCGGCTGCAGCAGCGTGAAGAGCGCGGCGGCCTGAGCGGCGATCCCGCTGGCGAACGCGACCGCGCCGGCGCCGCCTTCGAGGTTCGCCACCCGCTCCTCGAACACCGCCACGGTCGGGTTCATGATGCGCGAGTAGGTGTTCCCGTACTCCTGCAGGTTGAAGTACGCCGCCGCGGATTCCGGGTCCTCGAACACGTAGCTGGTCGTCTGGAAGATCGGCACCGCCCGCGCGCCCGTATTCGGGTCGGGCCGCTGCCCGGCGTGCAACTGCCGCGTCTCGAATCCGAACGCCCGGTCTTCTTCGACCCGGCCTCCTCGGATTGTGCCACGGTGTCCGGGCTGTCCCCCAGGGGATGACGGCTTGTCTGTCATGAGGTCATCTTCCTAGCTGTCAGTCGTCGTCCCCGCCCGGGGCCGGGCCGTTCATGCCCAGGAACCGGCGGATGATGGGTGTCTGCCGCGCCTCCTCGAGCAGGAAGCAGTCGTGGCCGTACGGCGCGTCGATCACCTGGAACTCGACCGGCTTGCCGAGGCGCGGAGCGCGTCCGCGATATCCCGCGACGCGGCGGGCGGGTACAGCCAGTCGGAGCTGAACGCGATCAGCAGCGTCCGCGCCGAAACACCGTCGAGCGCTCTGGCCAGCGAACCGCCGCCGTGCTGCCGCGCAAGGTCGAAGTAGGTCAGCGCGCGCGATGTGTAGAGGTAGGTGTTGGCGTCGAACCGCCTGACGAACGAATCGGCCTGGTGACGCAGATAGCTCTCGACCTGGAACTCGGCCTCAGTGATCGTGTAGCGGATGTCTTTGGATGACTGCAGGTCACGACCGAACTTCTCGTCAAGCGCCTGCGCGGACAGGTAGGTGATGTGCCCGACCATGCGCGCCACGCCCATGCCGGCATCAGGCGCGCTGTCCGTGCCGTAGTAGTCGCCGCCCTGCCAGGCCGGGTCGCGCATGATCGCGTCGCGCGCGATGGCGTTCCATGCGACGCCCTGCGGGTGAAGGGCATGGGTGCTGGCTATCGCCACGATGGCGTCGACCTGATCAGGGAACAGGATCGCCCACTCAAGTGCCTGCATGCCGCCGAGAGAGCCCCCGGCCACCGCCGCGAGCCGTTCGATGCCGAGTTCGTTAAGGAACGCCCGTTCCGTCCGCACCATGTCCGCGACGGTGATCACGGGGAAATCGGCGCCGTAGGGCCTGCCCGTCGCCGGGTTGATCGACGACGGCCCCGTCGTGCCCCGGCAGCCGCCGAGCAGGTTGGTGGCGACGACGTAGAAGCGGTCGGTGTCGAACGCCTTGCCGGGCCCGATCATCCCGTCCCACCAGCCGAGCCCCTTGACGGCCGTGCCGTCCCGGTCCGTCGCGCCGAAACCGTCGCGTGTGCTCTCGGCTGGCGGCGTCTTGGCGATGCCCGCCGCATGGGCGTCGCCGCTCAGCGCGTGACAGACCAGGATCACGTTGTCCCGCCGACTTGACAGGGTGCCGTATGTCTCGTATGCCACCCGAACGGGGTGCAGTTCCTGTCCGCAATCAAGCCGCACCGGACTGGGTAGGTCGAGGTACTGGGTCTCGACCGTACCGACCGAACCGGTTGGCCCGGCCGGACCGATCGGCCTGTCTGGACTGGTGAGGCCGTCAGAGGCGGCCGCGAGGGTCGAGGCTGACTCCGCCATAGGGGCTATGGTAACTCGCTACGTCCGGTGTATTGTCAATCAGTCTCGTAGGAATTTGGGACTCTGATCGAGAGGGGACCACCCGACATGACCACGGTTGCCGACAACGGCGTCAACGTGCAGGCGCTGCTCGATGCGCGGGAAGTACTCAAGGGCGCGCCCGAGGCCGCCCAGTTCACCTGGCGGGCATCCTCCAAATGGGCGGGCGGCGTCCACACCACCATCACGGTCAAGGACTTCTTCGGCCTCGGCCAGGAGCAGAACCACAAGCAGGAATCGGTCTTCGAAGCCGATCACCCCGAGGTCTTCGCGGCCGAGGACAACGGCATCACGCCGATCGAGTACCTGCTCGTTGGCCTGGCCAGCTGCCTCAGCGCAGGCGTGGCGTCCGTCGCGCAGAACCGCGGCATCCAGCTGCGCTCGGTTGAGGCGGTCGTCGAGGGCGCGCACGACATCCGCGGCATCCTCGGCGCCGACAGCGACGTCCGCAACGGCTACAACAGCATCAAGGTGACGTTCCACGTCGATGCGGACGCGTCGAAGGAGGACATCGAGGCGCTGGTGGCCCAGTCCCAGAAGCGCTCCGCCGTATTCGACGCGCTGACCAACCCGACCGACATCACCGTCGAAGTCGCCTGAGCAGCCCAGTCGGAGCACCGTCATCGAGCGCACCAGCACGGTCGTCATCGGCGCGGGACACGCGGGCCTCGCCGCGAGCCGCTTCCTGAGCGACCGGTCGATCGATCATGTGGTCCTTGAGCGCGGCGAGGTGGCTAACTCCTGGCGGCGAGAGCGCTGGGACTCTTTGCGGCTGCTCACGCCCAACTGGCAGAGCCGCCTTCCGGGACTGCGCTACGAAGGTGCGGACCCCGACGGCTACATGACCATGGGCGAAGTGATCGAGCTGATCGAGCGCTTCGCCAAGGTCTCACGGGCCCCGGTCCGGACCGGCGTGAGCGTCACGTCGGTCCGGATGGCTGGTGACGGCTACCGCGTGGTGACGAGCGACGGCGAGATCGGCTGCCGGACCGTGGTGATCGCGAGCGGTGCCTGCAACCGGCCGTCGGTGCCGTCGCTCAGCGGGGGAGTCCCGGCATCGGTGGAGCATCTGACGCCATTTGACTACCGCGACCCGGCTCAGCTTCCCGACGGCGGCGTCCTGGTCGTGGGCGCGTCGGCGACCGGGGTGCAGCTGGCGGCCGAGATCAGGCGGTCGGGCAGGCCGGTCACCCTCTCCGTCGGGGAACACGTGCGGCTGCCGCGCCTTTACCGCGGCAGCGACGTGCTGTGGTGGATGGACGCGTCCGGTGTGTGGGACCAGCGGTACGACGAAGTCGATGACCTCACCCGGGCCAGGCGGCTGCCGTCGCCCCAGCTCGTCGGAACTCCCGAGCGGGCGACACTCGACCTCAACACGCTCACCGCGCTGGGAGTCGAGCTTGTGGGCCGCTGGGCGATGGCCCGTGACGGTCGCGCGCTTTTCTCCGGCGGCCTGCGGAACGTGTTCTCGCTGGCCGACCTCAAGATGAATCGCCTGCTCGACACGTTCGACGAGTGGGCGCTCACCAGCGGGCGCGACGCCGAGTTCGACTCACCGGAGCGCTTCGCGCCGACGGCCGCGCCCGACGCCGCGCGCCTCCAGCTTGACCTGCGAAGCGGTGAGATCCGCGCGGTCGTCTGGGCGACGGGCTTCCGGCCCGACTACGGCTGGCTCGACGTGCCCGTAGTCGACGAGAAGGGCCGCCTGCGCCACGCGGGCGGCGTCGTCGACAGCCCCGGGCTGTACGCGCTTGGCCTGCCCGTGCTGCGGCGGCGCAAGTCCACGTTCATCCACGGCATCGAAGACGACGCCCGCGAGGTGATCGATCACCTCGCGCGCTACCTCGGCGTGCACAGCAGCACGTAACGTCAGCGCACCGGGCTGTATGCCAAGCTTCGACTGTGCTTGTACTCGCGATCGCTTGTGTTGCCAGTGCCCTTGCCTGGGTGTACCTGGTGGTGGCACACGGAGGGTTCTGGCTGACCAGCCAGCGTCTGCCAGCTGGAGAACCTGGCGCAGGCCGCCGGGCGGAGCCGGGCGCTGCTACGGACCGGGGGACCTGGCCGGCCGTGGCCGCCGTGGTCCCGGCCAGGAACGAGGCGGAATCCCTCCCGGTGACGCTGCCCGCACTGCTTGCCCAGGACTACCCCGGCGAGTTCCGCGTCCTGCTTGTCGATGACAACAGCGACGATGGCACCGGCGCGATCGCGGCGGAACTCGGCGAGAAGGCGGCGCGCGACGGCGGCGCGCCGCTGGCCGTCGTCCGGGGCCAGCCAAGGCCCGACGGCTGGGCCGGCAAGGTCTGGGCGATGTCGCAGGGCTTCGCGGTCGCCACGAAACCGCCGGCCGGCGGTGCTCCGCCGGAATTCGTGCTGTTCACCGACGCCGACATCAGCTGGGCTGCGCACGCGCTCCGCGACCTGGTCGCTGGCGCGGAAGCCGACGACCGGGCGCTCCTCTCCCAGATGGCGCTGCTTCGGGCGGAGAGCCGGTGGGAGCGGTTGATCGTGCCCGCCTTCGTCTACTTCTTCGCCCAGCTTTACCCGTTTCGCAGGGTCAACGACCCGCGGAGCGGGACCGCCGCGGCGGCCGGCGGCTGCATGCTCGTCAGGAGATCCGCGCTCGAGGAGACCGGCGGCCTTGAACCGATCAAGGGCGCGCTGATCGACGACGTGGCGCTCGGCACCCTGCTCAAGCGGCACGGCAACCGCACCTGGCTGGGCCTGACCGCCGATATCAGGAGCGCGCGCCCCTACCCGGACCTGGCCAGCCTGTGGCACATGATCGCGAGGTCCGCATATGTGCAGCTCAGGTACAACCCGTTGCTGCTGACCGGCACGATCATCGGCCTGCTGCTGCTCTACGTCGCGCCGCCGGCTGGCGCGGTAGCGGCGCTGATCGCGGTGGCGGCGGGGACCGCCGGCCCATCCGCGGCGGTCGCCGGGATCGCCGGACTAACCGGTTGGGCGCTGATGACCCTCAGCTACGTTCCGATGCTCCGCCTCTACCGGCTATCCGGGTTCCGCGCCCCGGTGCTCCCGTTGATCGCCGTGCTCTACGCCGCGATGACCGCCGACTCCGCGCGCCGCCACTACTCCGGCCGGGCCGTCTCCTGGCGCGGCCGGACCGCCGCCCGCGTCTGACCCCTTGGCGACGCGCCCGGTTGTTCACCGCCGCCGGGATGATCACGGTCAGTGGCTCAATGCCGTTGCCGGGTGTGTGAAGCAAACCGGGGGCGGGCAGGGCCAGTGATGGCGTGCGGCTGGAGGCCGAGCTGGGCGACCTGGAGGCGAAGGGGCGCTGTACTGGCTGCCTCTGCCGGGCAGAGAATGCATAGGCGGGTGAAGCGAAGCACGAACCCGTTCGGAACGATCTTTTGATTTAGTAAACGAGAAGGAGGCACGCCGATGGCGAGCAGCGTGCAGGGTGTGGTGTCCCGCGGCAAGGGCGAGCCCGTCCAGGTCACCGAGGTGATCGTGCCCGACCCGGGCCCGGGGGAGGCGCTCGTCCGGGTTCAGGCGTGCGGTGTCTGTCATACCGACCTGCACTACAAGATGGGCGGCATCGGCGACGACTTCCCGTACCTGCTCGGGCACGAGGCAGCCGGGATCGTCGAGGCAGTCGGTGATGACGTGACCGAGGTGGCGCCCGGGGACTTCGTCATACTCAACTGGCGCGCGGTCTGCGGCCAGTGCCGTGCCTGCAGGCGGGGCCGGCCGTGGTACTGCTTCGCCACGCACAACGCGACCCAGAAGATGACCTTGGCTGACGGAACACCCCTGTCGCCCGCGCTCGGCATTGGCGCGTTTGCGGAGAAGACGCTGGTAGCGGCCGGGCAGTGCACGAAGGTCAACCCAGCGATCGCCCCCGCGACCGCGGGACTGCTTGGCTGCGGCGTGATGGCCGGCCTCGGCGCGGCGATCAACACCGGCGGTGTCACCCGCGGGGACACGGTCGCGGTGATCGGCTGCGGCGGCGTCGGCGACGCCGCGGTGCTCGGCGCCCGGCTGGCCGGCGCAAAGACGATCATCGCGGTGGACGTCGACGACAGGAAGCTTGAGTGGGCGCGCCAGTTCGGCGCCACGCACACGATCAATTCGCGTAACGCGGATGCCGTGGAGGGGATCCGGGAGCTGACCGGAGGCTTCGGCGCCGACGTGGTGGTGGAGGCGATCGGGCGGCCGGAAACCTACAAGCAGGCGTTCTTCGCCCGCGACCTGGCCGGCGTGGTCGTGCTCGTCGGCGTGCCTACCCCGGACATGCAGCTCGACGTGCCGCTGCTCGAAGTCTTCGGCCGTGGCGGTGCGCTCAAGTCCTCCTGGTACGGGGACTGCCTGCCCTCGCGTGATTTTCCGATGCTCGTTGACCTGCACCTGGACGGTCGGCTGCCGTTGGAGAAGTTCGTCTCAGAGACGATCGGACTCGACGACATCGAGGCCGCGTTCACCAAGATGGAGCGCGGCGACGTACTGCGCAGCGTCGTGGTCTTCTAGGCAGTCAAGCTGTCCCACCGGGTGCTGGACGTCCCGCCCTTCACGCATGTCCCCGGACTGCCCGGTGGCCTAGTCGTTATTGTCCCGCTTATATGGCTCATAGTGGTCGCAACGCCACTCTGCGTTCCCTGTTTTCTGGTTCCCGGGCGCCGCGACATCGGCTAGTTCCCCGCATCGGACCGTCTGGACCGCTACGTTGGATTGCTAGCGGGCCGTAGACGGCTGTGAAATGTCCGGTAATGAGATGTTTTGCAGAGATATTTACCGGGATGACATGCCGATATGCCCGATGAGGTAGCGAAGATAGGCATTTGCCGAGATGATGTTGTGACCTTGCCGAACCGCAGGTACCACAGACAACACGAGGTGACCGCCATATGAGGAGCGGATGGCCGCATTCCGAGGATGGCCGGGGCATGACGCCGGCTAACCAGGGGCACGTGCCGTTCGGCCCGGAGGTCTCGTGGCCGACCGGGTACTCCGAGACTGGAGCAACCGAGCGGCGGCTACCGGTACCCGGCGACGCGGGCAGAGCAGCTGCCGGAGCCGGTCAGCGGCGCGCACCCGTACGCCGCCTTCAACGGCGCGGGTTACGGCGACGACGGTTACACCGACCCCGGCTACCAAGGGCCGTCCGCGCAGGACGCGGGAATCGCGGGCACCAGGACGGTTCGCGGATTCGTGGAGTCCGGCCAGAGCCAGGCGGGTTACCCGGAGACCGGCTACGCCCAGCTCCGGCTATTCGCAGCCACCTTCGCGGTGCGCACAGCACTCAGCAGGGTTACGCGGGATCGAGCTACGCCCGGCGAGATCGAGATGGCTTACCCGCCGGCCGCGGAAGCCCCCCACGGGGCGGACCTCTACAAGCAGCCGTGGGACTACGACCAGCCGCTCCGTTACGAGGGCGAAGAGGATCTTACCAGGTCGATTCGTACCAGGTCGACTCCTATCAGGTTCCTGACAGCCACCGGCGCGGGCGACTACGGTCAGAGCCGGCGGCTACGGCGGCCAGGGAAACGACGGGGCCGGTTCGCTACCAGCCGCCCGCCTTCGACCCCGCCGCCTACAACGGCTCCGACTACTCGATGCCGGGCATCAACGGCCCCGGCTACGACCTGTCGGGCATCATCGGCACCAGCGACTTCGAGGCGATCGGCTACGACGAGCCGAGCTACGGGCGCCTCGCCTATGACGACCCGCGCTACGACGACGCGCCGCGTTACCCGCAGCCCGGGTCAGCGGCTTCGACGAGACCCGCTTCGACACCCCGCGGTTCGACGACACCCGGCTCGACAACCTGTGGCACGCCGGGGAGGATGTCCGGCGCGAGGCCGGCCCCGTCGGTGTACGGGAATGATGGGTTCGGAGACAGCCGCAGTCGTTCGGAATCTCCTTCTGCTTTTAACGGCATTCGCCCTTGGAGCCGGGCGGCCGCGGCGCCGCGGTGCGGCGGAGACCCGCTACGACATGAAGGCGCTGGTCGAGCCGGGCGACAACACCAGGTTCGACGTCCCGGTTTTCGACGAGACGCGCATCGACAACCTGCGCGCGCTCACGCCGGCCAGGGGCCTGCGGACCTCCGGCGCGATCATGCTCGCGCCGCCGGCGGCCCGGCCGCGGAGCTGGGCCGAGGACACGTCGCTCGACCACTTCGCCGACCTTGACCTGACCGACGAGCCGGTGCCCGCCGCGTTCACCCGCACGCTTGACCGGCCCGACGGCAGGCCGCTCGACCAGCCACGCCAGGACGACGACACCGCCGCCAGGCGCGCGGTCGGCAAGCGGCGCGGCCGCAGCGGAGACCGGCGGCAGTGGATGGCGCTCGGCGCCATCGCGGTCGTCGCGGCGGGCGCGATCGGCGGCGTGCTGATGAAGTACGTGTTCGCCGGCCCGAGCGGCCCGGCCCACCAGGTCGTCGCGCCGCAGACGGTGGACGGCTTCACCCGGTCGGCCAACCTGGAGAAGCAGCTGGACGTGGCCGGCGAGGCGCAGAAGGTGGCGAAGGCCAGCTCCGGACAGGCCAGCGACGTGATTACGGCGTGTACCAGATGGGCAGCACTCAGCGGTACGGCCGCCGCGAACACGCAGATGTTCATGTTCGTCGGCGGCAAGCTCGCCGGAGCCGATCCGGCTGCGTCCGTGGCCAACTTCGAGCAGACCTATCCGGGCGCGACGGCCGTGTCGCCGGGATCGCTCGGCGGTCAGGCGGCGTGCACCGAGACGCACCTGAACGGGCAGAGCGCGTCGATGTGCGTGTGGTTCGACAACGACACCTTCGGCACCGTGGTATCGCCGACGATGACGACCGCGAAGCTCGCGAGCACCATGGACGCGGTCCGGCCCAGCCTGGAGCTGTACTCGAAGTAGCCGTCTCCGCACGGCTGAGCTTTACGGTCGGACGGCTCTTCGAGGGCCGTCCGTAGCCGTATTGTCGCGGTTTGCCGGTGGTGGTTCCTCGCCGCTCTGTCTGGTGGCCAACTTTGCCGCAGTGGTACCCCGGGTCGGCTTTGCCGCCGTTGAGCGACGGCGGATCGTCAGGCGGGTGACCGCCAGGACGAAGGCCAGCGCCAGCGCGGCCAGGCCGGCCAGCTGGGCGCCGACGACCGCAGCGCCCTCGGGGAAGCGCGGACGTGTCCGCGACCGGGCTGGTGCGTGCCTTTTGGGCTTCTTCGGCTTCTTCGGCTTCTCGGTCGACTGGGCCGAGCTCGTGGCGGGCTTCGGGGCGAGCTTCGGGAACAGGCTGGCGGCGTTGCCGCCGGGGCTCAGGGTCGGGCTCACCGCGCGGGATGCCGGGCAGGCTGCCGACCGGGAGCGGCGAGGTGACCGTCGTCGGCCCCGGGGGCAGGCTCTGCGGCTCGAGGTCCTGGTCGACGGCGCGCCGGTCGACCGGTGCTGGAGGGGCCGGTGTCCGGGGGTTTGCGTTTGCCGCCGCCGCCGCAGACGGCGGTGCGGTGATCGACATGGTCGCGGACGCCTGGGGGTCCTTCGCCAGGTGAGCCGCGCCGCCGGTGACCGTCAGGCTCACCGACTTGACGGTCGACGCGGTGACGGGGACGGTGAGCTGCGCCTGGAGTTGCCGCGGGGCGGAGTTCGCGTCCACCGCGCCGAGGTCGCACGAGGACGTCCCGTCAGGCTTGCCGCAGCCGGAGCTGAAGCCCGGTGCCCCCACGCTCGCGGGAGCCGCCTGCAGCCGGATGGTGGCGTCGGGGACGTTCCCGCCCGTCGTCCAGGCGCTCACGGTCCACTGGGCCGCGTGCCCGCGCTCGCTGCTCGCCTGCGCAGCACGCGACTTCGACGCAGAGGCTGACCTGTGCGGCGTGCGGTACCGTCTTGGCGCTGCTCTGCGGAGTGCTGTAGGCGGCTGTGACCGACGCTGTGCGGGTGCCAGTGGGTGTTGGTGTCGGCGTCGGCGTCGGCGTGGCTGGCGAGGTGCTTTTCGCAGGCGTGGCTGCGGCCGGCGCCTTAACGGCTTTGGTGGAAGTGGCTGACGCGGACGGACTGGCCGTGGTCTTAGTTGGCGTGGCCGAGCTTGACGCCGGTGACTTAGCCGGTGCCGGGGTCGCCTTCGCCGTGGTTGAACTCGCGGAGCTGGCCTTCGTCGTTGGCGACGGATTGGCCGTGGTCGCCTTTGCGGTCGAAGTCTTGGCTGGTGTCTTGGTTGGCGTCGGCGTCTTGGCTGGTGTCGATGTCTTGGTTGCCGTCGGGGTCGGAGTGGTTGGTGCTGGTGTCGCTGTAGCGCTCAGTGCCTCGCACGACTGGCCGCCCGACACGGTGGCGGCGCTAGCCGGCCCGCTACTCGCCGTGACGGCCAGAGTGACCCCCGAGGCCGCGGTCATCAGGACACTTCCTGCCATCAGTGTGACCGTTGCGGGTCGTGCGGGTGCCAAACGCATGAAACGCCCTAACTGTGCTGCTCGTTGCGACTCTGGAACGACCATCCCAGTACGCCAGTGGCTTCATGAGGTGTGGACATCAACCGCCCCCGTCGACGCCACCCGCTCCCCATACCCTTCTGTCCGCTGAGATCACCCGCGGCGGCGGGGAACGAGAGAAGGAATTCGCAAACAGCTCGCCATGAGCCGGCCTCTGCGACGCCTGGACGGGTGTGCCCGCGCCGGACGCTGCCCCCCGCTGTCATCACTCTACGTGATGCATGCAACCGCTCATCTAATACAAAGATGCCGTCGACTCCGGGACGGCATCCGACCGGAGTGCGGCCCTGGACCGGCAACACCACGGCCCCAAGTACGCTATGCTCACTACGCGACGTTCGAACAACGCCGCCACAACAGAAGACTGCCCCTTTAGCTCAGTCGGCAGAGCGTCTCCATGGTAAGGAGAAGGTCTACGGTTCGATTCCGTAAAGGGGCTCAGATTTAAGAGGTCTTTTAAACGCCTCGAACGCGGCCTTGATGATCATTTGCGGGTCTACTGAGTCTCGCCAAGGTCAAGCGAAAGTTCTCTAGGAAGTCTTCTGCGGTCATCTGCGCTATGCGCAGATCGCTCGCGATCATGCCCTGCTGCTCTGCCTGCCGGGGACGGTGCCCGGTGCCCGGGGTCACCGGCCGTCTATGAGCGTGTATGCCCGGAAACGGAGGCGGGCCGCGCACGGTTGTCCGTGCGCGGCCCGCTTTAGGAACTCCGTCAGATCCCGAGGTCGGTCAGGAATCGGTTGGTGTATTCCAGTGGTGTCGTGCTGGAGATCGAGTTGCAGGTGGGGGACGCGTAGTCATCGGAGCAGGGGGTGTCCCGGTCCAGTGACCAGAAGTGCAGGCCGGCCAGGCCGACGCTCTTCGCGTAGGACGTCAGCGTGTCCACATCAGCGGTGGTGAACGTCTCGGCCGTGTTGTCGTTCAGGCCGATCATCGGGGTGACGGCGATCTTGCCCGCCGCGATCCCGTAGGTGTGCTCGAGGTTCTTGACCGCCTGCTCCGCCGACTGCGCCATCTCGCAGACGCCGGAGACAACGACGCAGACGCTGCTGGAGGCGCTGCCGAAGTCCATCGTCATCAGGTTGATGACGTAGTTCTTCAGGCCGGAGCCGAGAACGGCCTCGACGACCTCGTTGCCGAGCGAGTTGACGCCGCCGTAACTGCCGTCGGATGCGCCCAGCGTGGCGATGGTGAATGAGAACTGTATGTTCGGGTACTCCGCCTGCGCTCCGGCGGCCGAAGCGACCAGGCTCTGGATATCCGACTCGCTCTGGCCGCCTTCGATGTCAAAGTCGATGCCGACCAGGTGCGAGCTGGAGTAGCGGGCGATGAACGCTTCCATGCCCGCCGTCGAGGTGCAGGTGAACACCCCGTCCTCACCACCGGTCGAGACCACGTAATTCAGGCCGGCGCTGTTGAGTTGCGGAACGTTCTCGGCAGCGAAGGAGGCACCCGAGACACCGTCCCAGGTCTCGCTGCCGCAGCTTCCGCTAGCGAACGCGAGCGTGACCGCGGGCAGCTTCGGGACGTAGGTCGACACCAGGCTGCCGGAACCCACCAGCGGCAGGTCGCTGCCTTCCACGGCCGACTGCATCTGGTCGGTGTTCCAGTTCATGTTGATCGTGACGTCTTTGTACGGGCTGAAGAGCAGGCCGCTCACCGTGCCCGTGCCCGTGCCGGTCCCTGTCCCGTGTCCCGGTCCCGGTCCCTGATCCCGAGCCGGTGCAGGCGCCGTCGGATGTCCACGGCTGTCCGGTGCCGGTTCCGCCGTTGTTGGTCGCCGGGTCGTTGCCCTGAGTCCACCAGTTGGCGGTGTAGTTGATTCCGTTCTCGCTGGCCTGATCGCCGGCGGTGTAGACAGCAGTGGAACTCCACGCCGCCGCGCATGTGGTGGCTGCCTGCGCGACGGTCCCGGAGGCCAGTGCTAGCGCCGAGCCGCCGACTGTTACCCCGAGCGCCGAGCCAGCGATGAGTGCTGTGCGCAGAATCCGTTTACCGACCTGCATGGACCCTCCAGAGGGTGAGAGGAGCGGAGGCGATCTGGCGCCTCGCATGAGCCGGTTACCGGTTATGTGTGACTTTGCCGGTTATCGGTCACTTTCTATGTCTGGAGAGCGGGTCGTCAAGGCTTACTGTTAAGAATCTTTCTAGTTAAGCTTACGATAAACAATCTTTCCGGTTAACTTAGGGTTCGAGCCGCCCGCGCCTCGGTCGCCGGCGTCATCGGTGACGTGTGCCTGGCCCGTCGCTACGATCGGCGCGGCACCGGCGGGTCGCCCTGCGAGGAGGAACGACGCGGGGCGCGATCCATGGCTGTTAGAACCGGACCAGTTCGGCGCGATGCTCCGTGCGGTGGTAAAACGGCAAACCGGTGAAAGACCGCCAGCCGTCCTCATCGTGTTCTCCGTCCCGCCATCCACACAGGATTCAGATGCACCGCCATAATGGGAGCAAGACGAATAACGCGATCGACGACCCGGGAACTGTTCTGCTGCGTAATCAAATTTTACATTCGAACACAAAGGGCACTCCGATGGAAAATGAAGAGCTCATCGAGATCACGCCGGAGTTCAAGGCGGACGCCCCGGCGCGCTATGCCCAGTTGCGTAAGCACGGCCCTATCCACAAGGTTAGGCTGTCCAGCGGGGTAGTTGCGTGGCTGGTCGTTGACTACGATCTCGCTCGCGAGGCGCTTGCCCATCCCGATCTGCGCAAGGATCCCACGCCTGCCCAGGCGGTACTGGCGGCGGCCGGTTATACGATCAACCAGCCCGGCATAGGGTTCGGTGCGAGCATGCTGGAGTCCGATCCGCCCGCGCACGCTCGGTTGCGGCGGCTGGTGTCACTGGCCTTCACTCCTCGCCGCACGCAGCAAATGGCTCCGCGAATCCAAGAGATCGCCGACGGACTTATTGCCGCGTTCCCGACGTCGGGCGAGACAGACCTGGTGGACTCGTTTACCGCTCCGCTGCCGGTCACGGTTATCGCCGAACTTCTCGGGATCCCCGAGCAATTTCGCCGCGACTTCCGTACCTGGACAAGCCGGGTTCTGGACTTCGCGGCACCGGAACAACCACAGTATCTCCAGTCCCTGCTCCGCTTGATCCGGGAGTTGATCGAGGGCAAGCGACGGTCGCCCGGGGACGATCTTCTTTCCGCGCTCGTTGCGGCCCGCGATGACGACAACGGGCTGTCAGACGCCGAACTGGTCGGGATGGCGATCCTGTTGATCGTGGCCGGCCAGGACACCACGGTCAACCTGCTCGGCAATGCCTTGATCGCCCTGCTCCAGCACCCGGAGCAAGCCGACCTGCTCCGCCGCAACCCGGAGGCGATACCCGGGGCGGTCGAGGAGTTCCTGCGCTATGACACGTCGGTCGAACACTCCACGCACCGGTACGTGGCAGCCGACGTCACCCTCGGGGACCAGCATGTCGAGCGGGGAAGCGTGGTCGTCGTCGCGCTGTGGTCGGCCGGGCGAGACGCACCACAGTCCGGCGGCGCAGACCCCGACGTTCTCGACGTCACCAGGCCTGCTCCGCACCACATCGCCTTCGGACATGGCATACACCACTGTCTGGGCGCCCCGCTCGCACGACTGGAAGCCTCAATAGCAATGAGCACGCTCTTGCGCAGGCTCCCTAACCTGACTCTCGCTGTGCCCGTCGACACCATCGACTGGATTCCCGGCGGGATGATGCGCGGGCCACGAACCCTCCCCGTCCGGTTCTCTTTCGTTTCCCCTGATCAGGAAGCCGGATATCGCGGGTAATCGAATTCGCCGATTCGGTCGATCATCGACGCGCCAGACGAAGGGCTGGCGTCAGGCTGGCGCCTTCGCGCGAAACGTGCGGCGGTAGGCCTGCGGCGTCGTCCGCAGTGTGCGGGCAAAGTGCTTACGGAGGTTGTCCGGACTCCCGAAGCCGCTCTCGCGGGCGACGAGGTCCACGGGCGCGTCGCCCGTTTCCAGTAGGCGCTGGGCGGACCGGAGCCGTTCCCGCGTCAGCCACGCCAGTGGCGTTGTTCCCGTACTGGCCAGGAACCGGCGGGCGAAGGTGCGCGGGCTCATCGCCGAGCGGTCGGCGAGGTCGGCGACGGTGATGGTCTCGGCCAGGTGCGTCCGCAGCCATTCCATCGTGTCCGCGAACAGGTCGCCGTTATCCGCGATGCGGATCGGGTCCTCGATGTACTGTGCCTGCCCGCCGGATCGGTACAGCGGGACCACAAGGTCGCGAGCCACCTTGGCGGCGATCTCGGCGCCGTAGTCCCTCTCCACTATGTGCAGGCAGAGGTCCACGCTGGCGGCGCTTCCGGCCGAGGTGAGCACGTCGCCCTCGTCCACGTAGAGGACTCCGGGATCGACGCGGACCCGCGGATACAGGCGTGCTAGATCGGCGCATTCCGACCAGTGAGTCGTGGCCGCATGACCATCGAGCAGCCCCGCGGCGGCGAGCAGGAAGGCGCCCGTGCACAGCGAGATGATGCGCTTGCCGCGCGACCGAGCCAGGCGCAGCGCCTGCAGCACGGCGTCTGGCGCATCATGAGGGCTCGAGCAGGCTGGCAGCACGGCCACGGTCCCTGCCTCCTCCAGGGCCTCAAGACCGTACGGGACTTCCATACGGAACCCGGCTTCGGTCATGACCGACGGGGTGGCACCGCAGATGTACCGGCGATAGAGGGGACATCCCGAATCTGTGGTGATGTAGGTGCCGAAGACGTCGCTCGCCACGCCAAGCTCAAACAACGTCACGCCGTCAGGGACCAGGATCGCCACGGCAGGCGGCCCATTCTCGGTCGGCCGCAGATTGGCAGTTTTGTCGTGCATACTGTCGATCATGCCACTGTTGGCCATGGCCGCCAAGGCAGAGGCTGAAGACATGAACAGCGCACACTCGACCGGAGTTCGCAGGGCCGCTAGCCGGGCCGCTCAACCGCAGCGCACCATCGTCACCGGCGGCCCGCTGTCAATGCGGCCGTCCCGGCTAACCGACAGGGTGCTCGCGCGGATACTCGGGGCTTCGCTCGACCGTCAGCTGGCCGCTGGCCGTACGCCAGAGTCGACTCCGCTGCTGGCCGCGCGCGCTCAGCACATCGTCGCGATAGCCAGGCGACGGCGGCTGGCCTGCAACTGGGAAAACCTGCTACGGGTGGCCCAGGGTGCACACGGGTCATATAACGGCGCACTCGCCATCCGCCGTGACCGCGTCGTTGCCGCAGAACCCGCCGTCCGCGAGCTCGTGCACCGGATGACCGCACCGTTGCCGGTCGCGGCCCGTGGGATAGCAATGGCAACGGAGCTACTGACGGACGGCCTCGGTCCTGTGTATAACCCGCGCAGTCAGGTCTCGCTTGCCGCCGCCCTGGAGACCGCGATAGCCCAACTCGACCCCGCGCTCCCCCTCATGGGCGGTAGCCCGGAGGAAACGGCCTGAGCTCGGCCTTTCCTGCGAACATACACTGAGTTCGCGGGGTATAAAGCGGGCAAATCAGGGTGCGATCACCCCGCAAAGTAAGTGTATGTTGCCGCCGCCGACGGTAGCGGGCGAGATCAACTCCAGCTAAAGCGACGTTTGGCCGCCGCGCCCGGCCGGATGTGCCAACAAGCGCGTGACGATGCGGGGGACGGGCCGGGAGAGTGACAGCGCCCACAGTGGCGGCAGCCAGGCGCTGAGCTATGGTCTGACCATGGACAAGGTGGTAGCGAGCGCTGGGGAAGCTGTCGCTGATATCCCGGATGGTGCCACGCTCGCCGTGGGCGGGTTCGGGCTCTGCGGGATCCCGTCGACGCTGATCCAGGCGCTGCTTGAGGCCGGGACCCGCGGCCTCGAGGTGGTCTCTAACAATGCGGGCGTGGACGACTGGGGACTCGGGCTGCTGCTTGGTGCCCGACGGCTGCGCCGAGTAGTGGCCTCCTACGTGGGAGAAAACAAGGAGTTCGCCCGGCAGTTCCTGTCAGGAGAGCTCGAGGTGGAACTGACCCCGCAGGGCACGCTGGCCGAGCGGATGCGGGCCGGCGGCTCAGGGATCGCCGCCTTCTTCACCAGGACCGGAGTGGGTACCCAGGTCGCCGAAGGCGGGATGCCGTGGAAGTACGACTCGGCGGGAAACATCGCGCTGCCGAGCCCGCCCAAGCAGACGCAAGTCTTCGACGGGCTTGAGTACGTGCTTGAGCGGGCGATCGTGGCCGACTTCGGCGTGGTGCGCGCGTGGAAGGGCGACAGGCACGGGAACCTCGTCTTCCGTGAGGCGGCCCGCAACTTCAACCCGCTCGCCGCGATGTGCGGCCGGATCACGATCGCCGAGGTGGAGCACCTGGTGGAGCCGGGCGATATCGACCCGAACGAGGTGCACACTCCGGGCGTGTACGTGCAGCGGGTAGTGGCCCTCACCGCGGAGCAGGCCGGCAACAAGCGGATCGAGAAGCGGACGGTGAGGAGCGCCCAATGAGCTGGACGCGTGAGCAGATGGCGGCCAGGGCCGCGTCGGAGCTGTCCGACGGAGACTACGTCAACCTGGGGATCGGCCTGCCGACGCTGGTGCCCAACTACGTGGCCGACGACGTTGAGCTGGTGCTGCAATCCGAGAACGGCATTCTCGGCGTCGGCGCCTACCCCGCCGAGGACCAGGTGGACCCGGACCTGATCAACGCGGGCAAGGAGACCGTCACGCTCCGGCGCGGCGCGAGCTTCTTCGACTCCGCGACCAGTTTCGGAATGATTCGCGGCGGCAAGATCGACGCCGCCATCCTCGGCGCCATGCAGGTGAGCAAGGACGGCGACATCGCGAACTGGATGATCCCCGGCAAGATGGTCAAGGGCATGGGCGGCGCCATGGATCTCGTCCACGGCGCGAAGAAAGTAATCGTGC
Organism: uncultured Actinomycetota bacterium; assembly: GCA_963785645.1. GTDB lineage: Bacteria > Actinomycetota > Actinomycetes > Streptosporangiales > Streptosporangiaceae > Trebonia. Next base: position 22,757 of record CAWAWG010000004.1, on the reverse strand, counting down.
TGATGGAGCACGTCGCCAAGGACGGCAGCTACAAAATCGTGGAAGAGTGCTCCCTGCCCTATACAGGCAGGGCCGTGGTCCAGCGGATCATCACCGACCTGTGTGTCCTCGACGTCACCCCCGACGGGCTCGTCCTTGTCGAGCTTGCTCCCGGTGTTGACGAGAACGAGGTCCGGGCCAAGACCCAGCCGCCGATCAAGGTCCTGTAAGCCGAGGCAGGCCGGACACGCTAACGGCGTTCCGGCTTTCCCGGCGTAAGCAAGCCGCGGTTAAATGCCTCGGCGACAGCGGCGGCGCGGTCGGTGACGCCGAGCTTGGTGTAGATGTGCAGCAGGTGCGTCTTAACGGTCGCTTCACTGATGAACAGCCGCGCTGCCGTCTCCCGGTTGGTTGTTCCCGCCGCCACCAGGCCGAGTACTTCGAGTTCCCGGTGGCTGAGCAATTCCGGCTCCGGTGCGCGGACCCGGTTCATCAGCCGTGCCGCCACCGTCGGCGCGAGCACCGACTGGCCGGCCGCGGCAGCCCGTACCGCGCGCAGCAGTTCATCGCGCGGTGCGTCCTTGAGCAGGTAGCCGGTGGCGCCGGCCTTGATCGCGGGAAGCACGTAGCTGTCGGTGTCGTAGGTGGTGAGGACGAGCACGTGCGCCGGGTTGCCGCGCCTGGCCAGCTCAGATATCGCCGTCACGCCGTCCATGCCAGGCATGCGCAGGTCCATCAGGATCACGTCGGGCCGCACGGCGTCGGCGAGCCGAAGTGCCTGAGAACCGTCGGACGCCTCGCCGACCACGCAGAAGTCCGGATCAGCGGCGAACATCCCGCTCAGCCCATCGCGGACCACCGGATGGTCGTCCGCGATCAGCAGCCTGATCGCCTGCTCGCCAGCCGCGTTCACGAGCCTGCCAATGCGCGCACCGTCGGCACGCAGGCCGAGATCGCCGTGCCGCCGCCCGGCTCGGACTCGACTTGCAGCGTGCCGGACAAGGCAGTGATCCGTTGCCGCATCGCGACCAGGCCGAACCCGGAATCCGCTGTCGCTGGATCAAAGCCCACCCCGTCGTCGCGCACGTCCAACGCAACCTCGCTTTCCATATAAGAAATGGTCAGGCCGATCCGCGTCGCGTGCGCGTGCCTGGCCACGTTCGCCAGTGCCTCCTGCCCGGCCCGCAACAGCACGAATTCCACCTCCGGGTCGACCGGTCGCGCCGTGCCCGTGGTCGTCACCTGTGCCGCGATCCCGTTCAGCGCGGACCACCGCTCGGTGACGCTGGTAAGCGCCTCGCTCAGCCGGGCATCCCTCAAGCGGCTCGGGCCGCAGCGCGTCGACGGAGCGGCGGGCCTCGGTGAGGCTCTCGCGCGCAAGCCGGGTCGCCGCGGTAACGTGCCGCCGCCAGCCTGCGGGGTCGGCCGGGCTCTGGTCGGCGGCCCGCTCGGCCGCCTGCAACTGGGTGACGATCCCGGTAAGTCCCTGCGCGATGGTGTCGTGGATCTCCCTCGCCATCCGCCGCCGCTCATCGAAGATGCCGGCCTCGCGCGCCTGGACGAGCAGTTGCTGGTGCAGGACATCGTTCTCCGCGATCGTCGCCTCCAGCCGCCGGTTCATCTCGCCGAGCTCGGTGAGCGACTTCCTGTGCTGTACGACCTGCTCTTCCCGGTCATGTAGCAGCCACATGAAAGCAGGAAGCAGCAGCATGTAGATGATGAGGGCGACGAGGAAGACCATCAGGTGGATCGGCAGGGAACTGTGGCTACCGTCCGTCGCCGACAGCGCCGCGATCACGGCGCAAGCGGCGCCGACGGTCATCGGCCACGGCCAGCGCAGCAGCTCACGGGAATAGCCGAAAGACACGACGATGAAGAACCCGAACCAGCCGCTTCTGAGCGTAAGGATCGCGGTGAGCACCAGTAGCCCGCAGATAAAGACCGCCGCGGGCCGTGGCCGCCGCCGCGCCGGGTTCAGCGTGTACATGCCCAGCATCCACGCGACAGTGATCACGCAAAGGGCGACATCGACCATCAGCCTGGTCCCGCGCTCCGCGGCCGATGCGAACTGGCTCCCGGCGAGAATCGCGAGCAGGAGGTAGGGGAACAATGCCTCCGACGAGGCAACCGACTTATGCTGCCGCAAGTTATCCAGCCTGGCGCGGATCGCACTGTTCATCCGAAGCCTCCTTCCCTAAACGCTACTGCGCTTAACAGAACCCAAGAGCGATCGCCCGAACGAGTCCGTGTTGCACGTCGCTGGTCACTGCGCTGCTATCGCGGCGAGCACGTCGAGCCGGGCCGCGCGCCGGGCTGGCCAGCTCGCCGCCACCAGCCCGAGTACGGCCGCGAGGACGAGGAACTCCAGCAGCCGCACCACGGGAACAGAGGTCTCGGTGATGCCCTGCTGCCGCAGCGACGACACCAGTGCCAGTCCTAGGAGAGTGCCGATGACGATCCCGATGACCGCGCCGAAGGTCGAGAGGATGACCGACTCGGACCGGATCATCGACCGGACCTGAGACCGCCGCATCCCGACCGCCCGCAGCAGGCCGATCTCCCTGGTCCGCTCAAGTACCGACAGCATGAGCGTGTTCACGATCCCGATCAGCGCGATCAGTACCGCCAGGGCCAGCAGGGCGTAGACCAGGCCGAGAAGCTGGTTGACGCTCGACACCTGCGCCTGCTGGAACTGTGCCTTGGTCTGCACCTGCACGTCCCCATACGGCGCCAGCGCGTTCGAAATAGCCGTCTCGGCACCGGGGCTGCCGTTGGTGCGGACCAGGACCGCGCCCGGTTGCGGCTGCCGGAAATGGGCGAGGAAATAGGTGGAGCTGACTAGGTAGCTTTCGATAAGCACGTTGGACTGGTAGATCCCGCCGATCTGGATCGTGGTCGGACCGGTGTACGCGAACCTCACCGGCACCAAGTCCCCCACCGACAGGTGATCCTTTGTCGCCGTCGTAGCGTCGATGAGCAGTTCTCCCTGGGCCAGAGCGTCGGTCGAACCTGACGTCATCCGCAGGGTCACCGTGTCGGCGAGGTTCTGGGTGGTCACCCCGGTGAGCGTCGTGATCGTGGACTTGAACTCGAACTGGTCCCGGTAGACGGTGTTGGTCGCGGTGACTCCGGGAACGGCGGCGACCGCCCCGGGCAGGGAGTTGCTGAGCTGACCACTTCCGTTGGCCGAGACCAGGAGGTCAGCGCTGATCGCCTGGTCCACACTGCTCGTCGCGGACTGCGAAAGAGACGCCCCGAATACCGCCATCGCCGACACCAGGGCGAGCCCGACCATGAGCGCCGAGGCGGTCTGCGCGGTGCGGCGCGGGCTGCGCATGGAATTTTCCCGCCCGAGTTGCCCCGGCGTGCCGAGAAGCGCGGCGAGCGGCCGTCCGAGCACGCTGGACAGCGGTCGAGCGACGGCAGGGGCAAGCATCGCGGCGCCAATGAAGATGAATACCGCGCCGACGCCCACGAGCGCGACGAGGGGCTTCGACAGGCCGAGGCCGAGCAGGGCGACACCGACGACGGTCAGCCCCGTGCCGGAAAAGAGACGCCGCCTCGTCGGGCCCGCCCCGGCACCGTCCGTCGCGCGGTCGGTGAGCGCCGCCACCGGCGGGATTCTTATCGCGTTCCGGGCAGGCCCGATCGCGGAGACGACGGTCACGACGGTGCCAACGGCGAGCCCGACGATCGCGGTGCGCGGTTCGAACGTCAGCGGTCCGGTGGGCAGGGAGGTCCCGAATCCCTTCAGCAGCGCCTCGAGCCCGATGGCGGCGACCGCGCCGAGGCCAACGCCGATGGCGGAGGAGACGAACCCCACCAGCGCGGCCTCGGTCAGCACGGAGCGCAGCACCTGTCCCCGGCTCGCGCCGACGACGCGCAGCAGCGCAAGTTCCCGTGTCCGTTGGCCGACGATGATCGAGAACGTGTTGTAGATGGTGAACGCGCCGACGAAAAGCGAGATCAACGCGAAGATGAGCAGCGCCGTGTTGAAGAACGACAGTGCCTGGGTCACGGTGCTCTGGTCCTCGTCGATGATCGTCTGCCCCGTGACAACCTCCGCGCTCGATGGGAGGGCCTGGGCGATAGACCGCTGTACAGCCGCCTTGTCGGCACCAGATTTGGCTATCACGTCAATGAAGTCGACCAGCCCGGTCTCCCCGACTACCCGCTGTGCGGTCGGCAACTGGAACGCGGCCAGAGTCTGCCCCGCGAGGTTGTCAGCGGTCCCGAACTGTGCGATCCCGGTAATGGTGAAAGTCTGGGCCGACTTCAGCCCGCTGCCGAGGATCCGGACCTGCTGGCCGACGCTGAAGTCGTAGCTCTTCGCCGTCGCGGCATCCATCACCACGTCGTCGCTGCTGGTTGGAGGACTACCCGCGATGAGGTGCAGGTTGGAGATCTGCGGGTTGGTGTCCCAGCCGATGCCCAGGGTCCCCACGTTTGACGAGATCGGCTTGCCGTCGCGCGCAATGAACTGAGCGTAGCCCTCAATGTTCCCGGACGCCGCGGCGACACCGGGGACAGCCTGCACCCGCGCCACCAGAGACTCCGGCAACGGGTTGCGGGTCGCGCTCTGCCCGCTGCCGAACTGTGCCACGCCGCGGACCTGGAAATCGATCTTGCTGTAGACGCTGGTGAACAGCGTGGAGAACGTGTTGTTCAGTGTGTCGGTGAGCACAAACGTTCCGGAGATGAATGTCACGCCGAGCACGATCGCGAGCGCGGTCAGTGCCAGCCGCAGCTTGTGCGCGAACAGTCCTCGCAGTGTTACCTGGCGCATGTCATCCCCCCAGCGTCCGCATGCGCTCAAGTACGGAGTCGGCAGTCGGCTGACGCAGTTCGCTCACCACGGCCCCGTCGGCGAGGAAGATGACCCGGTCCGCGTACGCGGCGCTGCGTGGGTCGTGCGTAACCATGACGACCGACTGGCCCAGTTCACGCACCGATCGCTGGAGGAACGCGAGGAGGTCCGCGGCGGCGTTGGAGTCCAGGTTGCCCGTGGGCTCGTCCGCGAAGATGAGATCCGGCTTGTTGACGAGCGCCCTGGCACACGCCACCCGTTGCTGCTGGCCACCGGACAGCTCGCTGGGGCGGTGCGACAGCCGGTCGGCGATCCCCAGCTGCTTGGCCAGCGAGTCAACCCAGCCCCGGTCGGCCTTGCGGCCAGCCAGCGCAACCGGCAGCGTGATGTTCTCCCGCGCCGTCAGCGTCGGCACCAGGTTGAAGTACTGGAACACGAAGCCGATGCGGTCTCGGCGCAACCTGGTCAGGCCCGGCGTCGTCAAGCTGTCCGATGTCCTGCCCGCCCACGTAGACGGTCCCCGAAGTCGGCCGGTCAAGGCCCGCCATGCAGTGCATCAGCGTTGACTTCCCCGACCCGGAAGGGCCCATCACGGCCGTGAACCGGCCGCGCTCGAAGGCTACGCTGACGTTATCGAGCGCGCGCACGGTGGCGTGGCCCGTCCCGTAGGTCTTGCACAGGTTCACGGCCCGCGCCGCCTGTGTCTCCACTGCTACTTCCGTCATACCTCAAGCTTCGTAGCCGCGGCCGCGGGAAAAAACGGACAGGAAGCCGGGATCGGGCGCGATCCGGTTGACCCCGGCATCCACCGATCGGTTGACTCTTCCTGTGGATAACCTGTGCGCAACTCGTCGCCAGGATGTGGACCCAGCCCGGAATGCTGTGGATTCCGCTGTGGTTAACGTGCTAGGCCCTGTGGACAACCGGAGATGCAGCAACGAGATCCCGGATCGGGTACTCTTACGTAGTCGTCCACCGCGACCAATGGCGGAGTAGCTCAGTCGGCAGAGCAAGCGGCTCATAATCGCTGTGTCACCGGTTCAAGTCCGGTCTCCGCTACTCGGTAGGGGAGTGTGGTCAGCGGCCTTCGGCCGCTTTCCCGCTGCCTCGTAGCCTTACACCGGGGGGGCGACCCCCCGGACCCCCCGATGCGGGCTTCGCCCGCAGAGGCGGGGTGGATAGTTCCGCCCGGGCGATGTCGCTTGTCCGGTAACCTTGACTGACCCGTATTCCAATGTAGAGAAAGGCACTCCATCGTGGCTGCCACCGATGTCCGGCCGAAGATCACGCTGGCTTGCCAGGAGTGCAAGCACCGCAACTACATCACCAAGAAGAACCGGCGCAACGACCCGGACCGTCTTGAGCTGAAGAAGTACTGCCCGAACTGCCGCTGCCACCAGCCCCACCGCGAGACCCGCTAGCCATCTCGCGGGCGGCGATAAAGAGTGGCGCTTAACCGTGAGTACGTTGGCCGGGTCTACGGCCCGGGTGAGCCTTACGAGGTGAGCCGGGTCAAGATCGCCGAGTTCGCCGATGCCATCGGCGAACCGAGCGAGCTGTGCCGTGACCGGGACGCCGCCGTCAAGGCGGGGTATCGCGACGTGATCGCGCCGCCGACGTTCGTCGTGATCATCGCTCAGCGGTCTACCAAGACGGTTGTGACCGATCCCGGCCTCGGGCTCGACTACTCGATGGTCGTGCACGGCGAGCAGAGCTTCAGCTACGACCGCCCGTTGTATGCCGGCGACGTCGTGGTCGCGACCACGACGGTCGACTCCATCCGGGCGGTCGGCGGGCTGTCCATGCTCGTGACGTCTACCAGCATTGACACGGTAGAGGGCGAGCACGTCTGCACGGCGAAGTCCAACCTCGTCGAGCGAGGAGCGGATTCATGACCGTCGCCTACGACAGCCTCGATAAGGGCACCGTGCTTCCGCCGCGGACGTACCGGGTGACGCGGCTGGATCTGGTCAAGTACGCCGGCGCCTCGGGTGACTTCAACATCATCCACTGGAACGAGCGCGTCGCGCGCTCGGTCGGCCTGCCGGACGTGATCGCGCATGGCATGTTCACGATGGCGCAGGCGGGCAAGTTCGTCACCGAGTTGGCAGGCGGCGACCCGGGCGCGGTTACCGATTTCGGCGTGCGTTTCTCCGCCATGGTCCCCGTGCCGGACGACGATGAGGGCGCGACGATCGAGGTGAGCGGCAAGATCCTCGAGAAGCTCCCGGACAATAAGGTCACTGTCGACATCGTGGCGAGGGCCAACGGGACGAAGGTGCTGACCCGCGCCCGCGCTACCGTCCGCCTCCCGTGACTGTTTTCCCCCGGGGGGACGACCCCCCAACCCCCCCTGCGGCCCCGACGATATTGGCCGATTACACCACTCTAGGTCTCGGCGGCCCGGCGAAGGCTTTCGCCTCTGCGGACTCTGAGCGGACTCTCATCGATGCCGTCCGCGACGCCGACAGAGCGGGCGAGCCGGTGTTGCTCATCGGCGGCGGGTCGAACCTGGTCATCTCCGATGAGGGTTTCCCGGGCCAGGTCATTCACGTCAACACGCGCGGCATGACCTTTGTTGACGCCGGTGACGGTGCGATAGACGTGACGGTCGCGGCCGGCGCGGACTGGGACGACGTCGTGGCCGCCACCGTCGCCGAGGGCCTCGCGGGCCTTGAGCCGCTGTCCGGCATCCCGGGCCGCGCGGGCGCCACCCCGATCCAGAACGTAGGCGCGTACGGCCGCGAGGTGGCTGAGGTCATCACCCAGGTGCGGGTGTACGACCGGCAAGAGGATCAGGTTCGCGTCATCCCGAACGAGTCCTGCCGCTTCTCGTACCGCACCAGCCTGTTCAAGCGCGCCCGACTGGACTCGTTGGTCTCCCGGCCAGGCGACTCGGGGGCCGCGGCGGCGGGCCAGCCCCGGTACGTGGTGCTCGACGTGGCGTTCCGGCTGGCGCGGCAGCCGCTGTCAGCGCCGGTGCGGTACGCCGAGCTGGCGGCCGAACTTGGCGTCGAGATGGGGGAGCGGGCCGCGGCCGGCGAAGTCCGGGCCGCCGTCATCAAGATCCGCTCGCGCAAGGGCATGGTCCTCAACCCGGGCGATCCCGACACGCGGAGCGCGGGCTCGTTCTTCTTCAACCCGGTGATCACCGCCGCGGAGTTCGCCGGTGTGGAGGCCGCCGCGGCTGCCGGGGGAATAGCCGAGGTACCCAGCTACCCGGCCGCCGGCGGCCTGGTCAAGATCCCGGCGGCCTGGCTGATCGAGCGCTCCGGCTTCGCTAAGGGTTACGGTGCCCCTGGTCCGGCGCGGGTCTCGTCCAAGCACACGCTCGCCCTGGTCAACACGGGCAACGCAACGACCGCCGACCTCCTGACGCTGGCCCGCGAGATCGTCGCAGGCGTCCAAGCCGCCTACGGCGTCACCTTGACCCCGGAACCGACCCTCATCGGCGTAACCCTCTGATCGGCCATCCCGGCCTTTCGCGGCGGCAAATGCCCGCTAACGGCCGTAGGCGGGCTAAGCGGCCAGCCAGCCGTCGATCGCTGCTAGCAGGCGGGCTCGCGTGTCGGATGGGGCGGCGGAGCCGCGAACGGACATCCGGGCAAGTTCGGCCAGCTCCGGCGGCGTGAACCCGTGGATGTCGCGGGCGATCTCGTACTGCTTTACCAGACGCGGGCCGAAGAGGAGCGGGTCGTCTGCCCCGAGCGCCACCGGGACGCCAGCCTCGAAGAGCTTCCTGATGGGGACGGCAGCCTCATCCGGCGCGACACCGAGTGACACGTTGGAAGACGGGCAGACCTCGCAGGTGATCTCGGCGGCCGCCAGTCGCTCGATGACGCTCGGATCCTCGACGGACCGTACGCCGTGGCCGAGCCGGTTCGCGTGCAGCAGATCGAGGCTGGCGCTGATACTCGCCGGGCCGACCAGTTCGCCTGCGTGCGGGGCCAGCAGCAGCCCGGCCCGCTCGGCGATACGGAAGGCTCCCTCGAAGTCTGCCGCCGGTCCCCGCCGCTCGTCGTTGGAAAGCCCGAACCCGATGACCCCTTGTCCCGCGTACTGCGACGCCAGTCGCGCGAGCGTCCTCGCGTCCATCGGGTGCCTGGTCCGGTTGGCGGCGATGATGATCCCGATCCCGATGTCCGCTGCCCCCGCGGCCTTTTCCGCCGCGTCCAGCAGCAGTTCGATAAAGGCAGTAATCCCGCCGTACCTGGCCGCGAACCCAGAGGGATCAGCCTGGAGCTCCAGCCAACGAGACCCCTCGGCCCGCTCGTCCTCGGCGATCTCCCGCACCAGCCGGTAAAGATCATCGGGCGTGCGGAGCACAGAGCGCGCGGTGTCATACAGGCGCTGGAACCGGAACCAGCCGCGTTCATCGGCGGTGGACAGCTGGGGAGGCCATTCCTCGGTAAGTGCGGGCGGCAGCGAAATGCCGTGCACGCGCGCAAGCTCGATCATGGTCGAGTGGCGCATGGCACCGGTCAGATGCAGGTGAAGGTGTGCCTTGGGAAGGGCCGACAGATCATGCGGCATTCTCCATTATCCCCAATGCACGTGCATGCCCGCCGCCACTTCACCCGAGCCTCTCAAGAAACCCCTGTACCGAACCGGACAAAGCATGACCCGCGCACTTGCGAAGCCGCGAGCGGGCACTGGATCGATCGGGGAGCGCGGGGCCTAAGGCCGGGCGCTCCAGAGCCCGGAGAGGAGGCGGCTCACCTGCCGCTTTGTCCCGGGGAAAGAAAGAAGCGGGGGGCGATCTCCTCGCCCCCCGCCACATTCGGTCCTACGTTGCCGCCTTACCTTGCCTCGGAGAGAAGCTTCGCAATCCGGCCGACGCCCTCTTCGAGGTCAGCGTCGCTCATGGCGTAGGAGAGCCGGAAGTACCCGTTGGTGCCGAACGCCTCGCCGGGGACGACCGCGACCTCGGCCTCTTCGAGGATGAGAGCCGCGAGCTCGGACGAGGTCGTAGGCCGCTTGCCCGCGAGTTCCTTGCCGAGCACGCCCTTGACGCTGGGGTAGGCGTAGAACGCGCCGAGCGGCTCCGGGCACTCGACACCGGGGATCTCGTTGAGCATCCGCACGATTGTCTTGCGCCGACGGTCGAACGCGGCCCGCATCTCGGCCACTGCCGTCAGGTCACCGGACACCGCGGCGAGCGCAGCGGCCTGGGAAACGTTCGCCACGTTCGAAGTCGCATGGGACTGCAGGTTGGTTGCGGCCTTGATGACGTCCTTAGGGCCGATCATCCAGCCCACGCGCCAGCCCGTCATCGCGTAGGTCTTGGCCACGCCGTTGAGGACGACGCAGCGGTCGGCGATTTCTGGCGCTTCCACCGGGATCGAGGAGAACTTCGCGTCACCGTAAACCAGGTGCTCGTAGATCTCGTCGGTCACCACCCAGATGCCCTTGGCGGCAGCCCATTCACCGATCGCCTTCACCAGCTCCGGCGGGTACACGGCGCCAGTCGGGTTGGACGGGGAGACGAACACCAGCAGCTTCGTGCGCTCGGTGCAGGCCGCGTCGAGTTGCTCGACCGAGGCCAGGTATCCGGTGGACTCGTCGGTCGGAACGATCACCGGCACACCGCCGGCGAGCGCGATCGACTCCGGATAGGTGGTCCAGTAAGGGGCAGGGAGCAGCGCCTCGTCACCCACGTCGAGCAGTGCGGCGAAGGTCTGGTACACGGCCTGCTTGCCGCCGTTGGTCACGAGCACCTGGTCGGCGGTCACCTGGTAGCCGGAGTCGCGAGCGGTCTTCGCGGCGATGGCGGCCCGCAGCTCGGGCAGGCCAGCGGCCGGGGTGTACTTGTGCATCTTCGGGTCGGCCGCAGCGCGCTTGGCGGCCTCAACGATGTAGTCAGGAGTCGGGAAGTCGGGTTCGCCGGCGCCGAACCCGATGACCGGTCGGCCGGCCGCCTTCAGCGCCTTGGCTTTCGCATCAACGGCCAGGGTCGCGGATTCGGATATGGCGGACACGCGGGCCGATACTCTCGTGGTTGGCATGCCCCCATGGTGCCATCTCGCGTCCTGCGCCTACCAACTGGTTTGCCGAAAGCGCCAACTTGAGCCCCGCTGTCGAGGCACCGCGCCCCGGGGGGATCATTCCCCCGGGAGAGTTTCCGCGTCTGGTTCGACGCAGGGGGTCACTTCGGCATACACTCTGGGGTTGCAACCGTAGGGCAGTAGCTCAATTGGTAGAGTTCCGGTCTCCAAAACCGGCGGTTGGGGGTTCGAGTCCCTCCTGCCCTGCAAGTACGGGTCGGCTGGACCGATGCGGTCCCGCTGGCTCGTGCGTGGTGGATCCGTTTAGCACTGTATAGGTGAGGACATGGCAACCCAGACGCGAGGCCAGAGCGCGGAGCGCCGGAACGGGTCCGGGGCTGCCGCTAAGCGGGACCGGACCACGCCTGCCCTGTTTATCCGGCAGGTAGCGGCGGAGCTCCGGAAGGTGATTTGGCCGACCCGCAACGAGCTCGTGACCTACACGGCGGCCGCACTCGTGTTCATCGTCATCATGAGCACCATCGTGCTGTCGCTCGACTGCGGGTTCACCAAGCTGATGTTCTGGTTCTTCGGCTAACGCCGTTTCCGGGACGCCCTGTAATTCGCGCCATGCGCACCTAACGTGGCACGATGACACCAGGGCTTCGCCCTCAGCTCTCCGTCTGGCCGTTACGGGCTCATGCGATCGCGCCTTCGCGGTCAGCCTCACCGTCCAGATATCGGAGGGTAAGGGGGGTCGTCCCCCGGAAGACAACTGCCGAGAGAGTGAGTAATCGTGCCCGAGTCCCAACTGCACAGCGATGTCCACGCGGCGACCGGCGCAGTGGAAGAGGAAGGCAGCCGACGTGATCGACGAGACTTCCGGCTTCGCTGACGAGCCCACCGACGACGAGGACACGGCCGAGGAGATCGAGGCCGAGGAGATCGCTGTCGAGCCGGAGCAGCTCGACCCGGTCGCCGAGTTCACTCGCGAACTGCGCATGCTGCCTGGCGACTGGTATGTGATCCACTCCTACGCCGGATACGAGAACCGGGTGAAGACCAACCTGGAGAGCCGTATCACGTCGCTCAACATGGAGGATTACATCTTCCAGATCGAGGTCCCGACTCACCAGGTGACCGAGGTCAAGAGCGGCAAGAAGCAGACGGTCAACGAGAAGGTGCTGCCGGGCTACATCCTGGTGCGGATGGACCTGACCGACGAGTCTTGGGCCGTGGTCAGGAACACCCCCGGGGTTACCGGCTTCGTTGGCCTGTCGAGCAAGCCCTCGCCGCTACCGCTCGGCGAGGTGGCCTCGCTGCTCGCCCCTGCCCCCGCCGAGGGCAGCCCGGCGGCGCAGGCGGCGGCCGCCAAGAAGTCGTCACCGGAATACGAGGTCGGCGAGTCGGTTACCGTTATGGATGGCCCGTTCGCGACGCTCGCGGCGACCGTGAACGAGGTCAACTCGGTCACGCAGAAGCTCAAGGTACTCGTGTCGATCTTCGGCCGGGAGACGCCCGTCGAGCTCTCGTTTGACCAGGTCTCAAAGATCTAGGAGGAATCGCAGCACCATGCCGCCAAGAAGGAAGAAGCTCAACGCGCATCGTCAAGGTGCAGTTGCCCGCTGGCGCGGCCACCCCGGCCCCGCCCGTCGGTACCGCGCTTGGCCCGCACGGCGTCAACATCATGGACTTCGTGCGGCAGTACAACGCCGCCACCGAGGCCCAGCGAGGCAACATCATCCCGGTCGAGATCTCGATCTTACGAGGACCGGTCGTTCACCTTCATCACGAAGACGCCGCCCGCGCCCGAGCTGATCAAGAAGGCCGTCGGCGTCGACAAGGGCAGCAAGGAGCCGCACAAGACCAAGGTCGGCACGCTGACCGCGGCGCAGCTCCGGCAGATCGCCGAGACGAAGATGCCCGACCTGAACGCGACCACGATCGAGGCCGCCGAGAAGATCATCGCAGGCACCGCCCGCTCGATGGGCATCAAGGTCGAGGGCTGAGCGGGCGCGGCGAAAGTCAGCCGGATCCGTTCGGAACAGCTGTTATTAAATCAACAAGTGGCAGGGCCTCGCGCTGGGTCCCGACGACCACGACCTCCAGTCAAGGAGTGCACTATGAAGCGCAGCAAGGCGTATCAGGACGCCGACGCCAAGATCGACCACGAGGCGCTGTACAGCCCGGGCGACGCGATCGAGCTGGCGAAGCAGACGAAGGTGACGAAGTTCGACCCGACCGTTGAGGTTAACCTCCGGCTCGGCGTCGACCCCCGCAAGCAGGACCAGATGGTCCGCGGCACCGTCAACCTGCCGAACGGCACCGGCAAGACCGCCCGCGTGCTGGTGTTCGCCACCGGCGACCGCGCCGAGGCCGCGAAGGCGGCCGGGGCGGACTTCGTGGGCTCGGACGACCTGATCGAGCGGATCCAGGGCGGGTTCCTCGACTTCGACGCGGTGGTCGCCACCCCGGACCTGATGGGCAAGGTCGGCCGCCTCGGCCGGGTGCTCGGCCCGCGCGGCCTCATGCCGAACCCGAAGACCGGCACCGTGACGCCGGACGTGGCCAAGGCCGTGACCGAGATCAAGGGCGGCAAGATCGAGTTCCGCGTCGACCGGCACGGGAACCTGCACTTCATCATCGGCAAGGCCTCCTTCGACAAGAAGGCGCTGCTCGAGAACTACGCGGCCGCGCTCGACGAGGTCATCAGGCTCAAGCCCGCCGCCGCCAAGGGCCGGTACCTGAGGAAGATCACCTTCACCACGACCATGGCCCCGGGCATCCCGGTCGACCCGAACAAGACCCGCGGCTTCTTCGACGAAGACGGAGTTCCGGTCGCATAGGTCCGTCCTTCGCGACATCAGCAGCGGCGGCGCTCCCGACCGGGGGCGCCGCCGCTGTGCGTTTGTGCGACCGCTCCCATCCAGAGTTGCCATCCAGAGCCTGCTGTACTACTTGAAACTGCCGAAGACCGCTGGATGCCAGTTCGCTGGCCGAAGGTTCCGTACGGACATCCCGCGCAGGTGACCATGTAAGCCTCAAATCCCGGTTAGCTCGGAACCCGTCGCGGTTCGCTGGCCGTGGTCTGTCGCCCCGTGTGCTCCTGCGCCCGGGGCGTTCGTCGTCTTCGGGGAAATCGCAGGGACGACACATGGGAAGGAGGCTCATGGCAAACGCCGAGAAGACGGCCGTGATCGAAGAACTCACGGGCAAGTTCCGCGACTCAAGCGGTGCGGTGCTCACCGAGTACCGCGGCCTGACCGTGGCCCAGTTGTCCGAGCTGCGTGGCGCCCTCAAGGGCAACGCGACGTTCACCGTCACGAAGAACACGCTCGCGAAGGTCGCGGCGACCGAGGCGGGCCTGGGTGACCAGGTTTCGCCGCTGCTGTCTGGGCCGTCCGCTATCGCGTTCGTCGACGGGGATGTCGCCCAGGCCGCCAAGGGCCTGCTGGACTTCGCCAAGGCGAACCCGCTGCTCGTCATCAAGGGCGGCGTGCTCGACGGCAAGGCACTGACCCCGGCCGAGGTCGGCAAGCTGGCCGACCTGGAGCCGCGCGAGGTGCTGCTGGCCAAGCTGGCCGGCGCGATGAAGGCGTCCATGGCCGGCGCGGCGGCGACGTTCAACGCGCTGCCGACGCAGATGGCGCTCCTCGCCGACGCGCTGCGCGCCAAGCTCGAGGCTGGCGCGCCCGCCGGAGGCACCGGCAGCGGCGCGACCAGCGGCCGAAGCGCAGACAGAACCCAGGACTAAGGAAAGAAGGGAAACGATCATGGCGAAGCTCAGCAGCGCTGACCTGCTCGACGCGTTCAAGGAGATGACCCTCCTTGAGCTGTCCGAGTTCGTGAAGTCTTTCGAGGAGACGTTCGACGTCAAGGCCGCGGCCCCGGTCGCGGTTGCCGCCGCCGCTGGCGGCCCGGCTGCCCCCGCCGCCGAAGAGGCCGAGGAGCAGGACGAGTTCGACGTCATCCTTGAGGCCGCTGGCGACAAGAAGATCCAGGTCATCAAGGAGGTGCGCACGCTCACCAGCCTGGGCCTCAAGGAGGCCAAGGACCTGGTCGACGGCGCGCCGAAGACCGTCCTTGAGAAGGTCAACAAGGAGGCCGCGGAGAAGGCGAAGGCCGCCCTTGAGGGCGCCGGCGCTTCGGTCACGGTCAAGTAGTTCGACCGCTCTCGTCGCGGGCTCGTTCCCGGACTAGCAGGGCGTGACACGCGGAACGCCGTCCGGGAACATCCCGGGCGGCGTTCTTCGTTTGCGTCGAGAAGCCGGAACCAGGCGGGACAGCACCGCAACGGCATGCCGCTGGCAGCCGATCGCCAACCAGCGGGAATACGGGTGATACCCGGCGGCGTTGTCGCCTACACATCCGCATACGTGTGGCATCGATCACGCGGGAAACCCGTCCAAACGCGACGGTTTCGGCTTGACGTTTGGTCTCCGACAGGAGATGCTGCGAAGCAAGGTGAACCTCATACAGGCGTACCGTTGACAAGCAGTGCAGCCTTTGGCTACACTGGCTATTTGCGCTGCACTCTAACGTCCTCGGTGTCTCCTCTGCCTCTATCGGCGCCTCTGTGGGGTCCTTTTCGCAGGTGGTATAGCCGTGGGGCGTTTGGCGTGCGTGCGGTGATAGTTCCGCGACAAGTTCGGAAGGACCCCTGTTGGCAGCATCGCGCAGCGCCTCCGCCACGAATCTTGGTCCCCAGCCGCGTGTCCTTCGCGCGGATCAACGAGCCTCTGAAGGTTCCGGATCTGCTGGCCCTGCAGACCGAGTCGTTCGACTGGTTGCTCGGCAACGAGAAGTGGAAGGCGCGTATCCAGGCCGCCAAGGAAGCCGGAAGCAAGAACATCGCCGAGCAGTCCGGCCTCGAAGAGATCTTCGAAGAGATCAGTCCGATCGAGGACTTCTCGGGAACGATGTCCCTGTCGTTCCGCGACCACCGGTTTGAGCCGCCAAAGTACTCCGACGAGGAGTGCAAAGACAAGGACATGACGTACTCCGCGCCGATGTTCGTGACGGCGGAGTTCATCAACAACACGACCGGTGAGATCAAGAGCCAGACGGTCTTCATGGGCGACTTCCCGCTCATGTCCCGTAAGGGCACGTTCATCATCAACGGCACCGAGCGCGTGGTGGTCAGCCAGCTCGTCCGCTCGCCTGGCGTGTACTTCGACCGGCAGGTCGACAAGACGAGCGACAAGGACATCTACTCCTGCAAGGTGATCCCGAGCAGGGGCGCGTGGCTTGAGTTCGAGATCGACAAGCGCGACAGCGTCGGGGTCCGCATCGACCGCAAGCGCAAGCAGTCCGTCACCGTCCTGCTGAAGGCCCTCGGCTGGGACGACGCCCGCATTCTCGAGCGCTTCGGCGACTACGAGTCGATGCGCGCCACCCTGGAGAAGGACCACACGGCCGGCCAGGACGACGCGCTGCTCGACATCTACCGCAAGCTGCGCCCGGGCGAGCCGCCGACCCGCGAGTCCGCGCAGGCGCTGCTCGACAACCTGTACTTCAACCCGAAGCGGTACGACCTCGCCAAGGTCGGCCGGTACAAGGTCAACCGCAAGCTCGGCCTTGAGCAGCCGATCCGCCAGGGCACGCTGACCGAGGAAGACATCGTCTCCACGATCGAGTACCTGGTCAAGCTGCACGCCGGCGAGGAGGAGCAGACCCGCGGCGAGCGGACGATCGTCATCGAGACCGATGACATCGACCACTTCGGCAACCGGCGGCTGCGGACCGTCGGCGAGCTGATCCAGAACCAGGTCCGTCTTGGCCTGGCCAGGATGGAGCGCGTGGTCCGCGAGCGGATGACGACCCAGGACGTCGAGGCGATCACGCCGCAGACCCTGATCAACATCCGCCCGGTGGTGGCGTCGATCAAGGAGTTCTTCGGCACCAGCCAGCTCTCGCAGTTCATGGACCAGACCAACCCGCTGGCCGGCCTGACGCACAAGCGCCGCCTGTCCGCGCTCGGCCCCGGTGGTCTGTCCCGCGAGCGGGCCGGGTTCGAGGTCCGTGACGTGCACCCCAGCCACTACGGCCGGATGTGCCCGATCGAGACGCCGGAAGGCCCGAACATCGGCCTGATCGGCTCGCCTGTCGAGCTACGCGCCGGGTCAACCCGTTCGGCTTCGTGGAGACCCCGTACCGCAAGGTCGTCGACGGCGTGGTCACCGACGACGTCGACTACCTGACCGCCGACGAGGAAGACCGGCACGTCATCGCGCAGGCGAACACGCCGGTCAAGGCCGACGGCCACTTCGCGACCAACCGCGTGCTGGTCCGCCGCAAGGGCGGCGAGGTCGACCAGATCCCGCCGGACGAGGTCGACTACATGGACGTCTCCGCGCGGCAGATGGTGTCCGTCGCGACCGCCATGATCCCGTTCCTCGAGCACGACGACGCCAACCGCGCGCTCATGGGCTCCAACATGCAGCGGCAGTCCGTGCCGCTGCTGCGGTCCGAGGCGCCGCTCGTCGGCACCGGCATGGAGTACCGTGCCGCGACCGACGCGGGCGACGTGATCCTCGCGGAGAAGGCGGGCGTGGTCGAGGAGTCCTGCGCGGACTACGTCACCGTGATGAACGACGACGGGACCCGCACGACCTACCACATCCAGAAGTTCCGCCGGTCCAACCAGGGCACCTGCTTCAACCAGAAGCCCGTCGTGGAGGAGGGGCAGCGGGTCGAGGAGCGTCAGGTCCTCGCCGACGGTCCCTGCACCGACGAGGGCGAGATGGCGCTCGGCAAGAACCTGCTCGTCGCGTTCATGCCGTGGGAGGGCCACAACTACGAGGACGCGATCATCCTGTCGCAGCGCCTCGTCCAGGACGACGTGCTCTCAGCTCCATCCACATCGAGGAGCACGAGGTCGACGCCCGCGACACCAAGCTCGGCCCGGAGGAGATCACGCGGGACATCCCGAACGTCTCCGATGAAGTGCTCGCCGACCTCGACGAGCGCGGCATCATCCGGATCGGCGCGGAGGTCGTCAACGGCGACATCCTGGTCGGCAAGGTCACGCCCAAGGGCGAGACCGAGCTCACCCCGGAGGAGCGCCTGCTGCGCGCGATCTTCGGCGAGAAGGCCCGCGAGGTCCGCGACACCTCACTCAAGGTGCCGCACGGCGAAGAGGGCAAGGTCATCGGCGTCCGCGTGTTCACCCGCGAGGACGGCGACGAGCTTCCGCCCGGCGTCAACGAGCTGGTCCGCGTCTACGTGGCCCAGAAGCGGAAGATCACCGACGGCGACAAGCTGGCCGGCCGCCACGGCAACAAGGGCGTCATCTCCAAGATCCTCCCCGTGGAGGACATGCCGTTCCTCGCCGACGGCACCGCGGTCGACATCGTGCTCAACCCGCTCGGCGTCCCCGGCCGAATGAACGTCGGCCAGGTCCTTGAGACCCACCTCGGGTGGGTCGCCAAGACGGGCTGGCAGGTCGAGGGCGACGACGAGGAGTGGAAGGACCGCCTGCGCGCCATCGGCGCCGACGCGAGCGAGCCGAACACCAACGTCGCCACCCCGGTCTTCGACGGTGCGCACGAGGAGGAGATCACCGGCCTGCTCGGCTCCACGCTGCCGAACCGGGACGGCGACCAGATGATCGGCTCGAGCGGGAAGACCATCCTGTTCGACGGCCGCACCGGCGAGCCGTTCAAGGACGCGGTATCCGTCGGCTACATCTACATCCTCAAGCTGCTGCACCTGGTGGACGACAAGATCCACGCCAGGTCCACCGGCCCGTACTCGATGATCACCCAGCAGCCGCTCGGTGGTAAGGCGCAGTTCGGTGGCCAGCGGTTCGGTGAGATGGAGGTGTGGGCCCTCGAGGCCTACGGCGCCGCCTACGCCCTGCAGGAGCTGCTCACCATCAAGTCCGACGACGTGCTCGGCCGCGTGAAGGTCTACGAGGCCATCGTCAAGGGCGAGAACGTCCCCGAGCCAGGCATCCCCGAGTCCTTCAAGGTGCTCATCAAGGAGATGCAGTCCCTGTGCCTCAACGTGGAGGTGCTGTCCAGCGACGGCGCCGCCATCGAGATGCGTGACACCGACGAGGACGTCTTCCGCGCCGCGGAAGAACTCGGCATCGACCTGTCCCGGCGTGAGCCGAGCAGCGTCGAAGAGGTCTGACCAACCGAAGGGGGATTCACACCAGTGCTAGACGTCAACTTCTTCGACGACCTTCGCATCGGGCTGGCCACGGCCGAGGACATCAGGCAGTGGTCGCACGGCGAGGTGAAGAAGCCGGAAACCATCAACTACCGCACGCTCAAGCCGGAGAAGGACGGGCTCTTCTGCGAGAAGATCTTCGGTCCGACCCGGGACTGGGAGTGCTACTGCGGCAAGTACAAGCGCGTCCGGTTCAAGGGCATCATCTGCGAGCGCTGCGGCGTCGAGGTCACTCGGGCCAAGGTGCGGCGTGAGCGGATGGGGCACATCGAGCTGGCCGCGCCGGTCACGCACATCTGGTACTTCAAGGGTGTGCCGAGCCGCCTTGGCTACCTGCTCGACCTGGCGCCGAAGGACCTGGAGAAGGTCATCTACTTCGCGGCCTACATGATCACCTACGTGGACGACGAGGCGCGCCAGCGTGACCTGCCGTCCCTGGAGGCGCGGATCACGGTCGAGCGGACCCAGCTTGAGCAGCGCCGGGACAACGACATCGAGACCCGGCAGAAGAAGCTCGAGGCCGACCTCGCCGAGCTCGAGGCGCAGGGCGCCAAGGGCGACGCGCGCCGCAAGGTGCGCGAGTCGGCGGACCGCGAGATGAAGCAGATCCGTGACCGCTCCGGCCAAGGAGATCGACCGGATCGACGAGGTCTGGTCGCAGGTTCAAGGGCCTGAAGGTTCAGGACCTGGAGGGCGACGAGCTCCTGTACCGCGAGATGCGGGACCGGTTCGGCCGGTACTTCCGCGGCGGCATGGGCGCCCAGGCCATCCAGGACCGGCTCGCGACCTTCGACCTGGACGCCGAGGCCAACGACCTGCGCGAGATCATCCGCACCGGCAAGGGCCAGAAGAAGGCCCGCGCGCTCAAGCGGCTCAAGGTCGTCTCCGCGTTCCTGAACACGCGCAACTCGCCGATGGGCATGGTCCTCGACTGCATCCCGGTGATCCCGCCGGACCTGCGGCCGATGGTCCAGCTCGACGGTGGCCGGTTCGCCACGAGCGACCTGAACGACCTGTACCGCCGGGTCATCAACCGGAACAACCGCCTCAAGCGGCTCCTTGACCTCGGCGCGCCCGAGATCATCGTGAACAACGAGAAGCGGATGCTCCAGGAGGCCGTCGACAGCCTCTTCGACAACGGCCGCCGCGGCCGCCCGGTCACGGGCCCAGGCAACCGTCCGCTGAAGTCGCTGTCCGACATGCTCAAGGGCAAGCAGGGCCGGTTCCGCCAGAACCTGCTCGGCAAGCGCGTCGACTACTCCGGCCGGTCCGTCATCGTCGTCGGCCCGCAGCTCAAGCTCCACCAGTGCGGCCTGCCCAAGCAGATGGCGCTCGAGCTGTTCAAGCCGTTCGTGATGAAGCGCCTCGTCGACCTGAACCACGCGCAGAACATCAAGTCCGCCAAGCGGATGGTGGAGCGCGCGAAGCCGGTCGTCTGGGACGTGCTCGAAGAGGTCATCACCGAGCACCCGGTCCTGCTGAACCGGGCGCCGACGCTGCACCGCCTCGGCATCCAGGCCTTCGAGCCGCAGCTGGTCGAGGGCAAGGCGATCCAGATCCACCCGCTGGTCTGCACCGCGTTCAACGCGGACTTCGACGGCGACCAGATGGCGGTTCACCTGCCGCTGTCCGCCGAGGCGCAGGCCGAGGCGCGGATCCTGATGCTGTCCACCAACAACATCCTCAAGCCGTCCGACGGCAAGCCGGTCACCATGCCCACCCAGGACATGATCATCGGGCTCTACTCGCTGACGCGGCTTGAAGAGGACGTGACCGGGACCGGGCGGGCGTTCTCCAGCATGTCCGAGGCGCAGATGGCCTACGACAAGGGCGAGCTCGACCTGCAGGCCCGGATCCAGATCCGGCTGACCAACGTCGTCCCGCCGGAGGACTACCCGGTTCCCGAGGACTGGCAGCCCGGCCAGCCGCTGCGGATGGAGACCACCCTCGGCCGGTGCATCTTCAACGAGACGCTGCCGGCGGACTTCCCGTTCGTCAACTACGGCGTCGGCAAGAAGCAGCTCAGCGTCATCGTCAACTCGCTCGCCGAGACGTACCCGAAGGTGCAGGTCGCGCACGGCCCTTGACGACCTCAAGGACGCCGGGCTTCCACTGGGCGACCCGGTCCGGCGTGACGATCGGCATCGAGGACGTCGTGGCGCCGCCGAACAAGGCGGCCATCCTGGACGGCTACGAGCGCCGCGCCGACAAGGTGCAGCGCGAGTACGAGCGCGGCCTGATCACCGACGACGAGCGCCGTCAGGAGCTCATCGAGATCTGGACGCACGCGACCGCCGAGGTTGCCCAGGACATGGAGAACGCCTTCCCGGCCACCAACCCGGTCTGGATGATGGTCAACTCCGGTGCCCGTGGTAACCCCATGCAGGTCCGGCAGATCGCCGGCATGCGTGGCCTGGTGTCGAACCCGAAGGGCGAGACGATCCCGCGCCCGATCAAGTCCTCCTTCCGCGAGGGCCTGACCGTGCTCGAGTACTTCATCTCGACCCACGGTGCCCGCAAGGGCCTCGCCGACACCGCGCTGCGGACCGCCGACTCCGGGTACCTGACCCGGCGCCTGGTGGACGTGGCGCAGGACGTCATCGTCCGCGAGGAGGACTGCGGCACCGAGCGCCGGTTCCCGATGCAGATCGCGGAGAAGGGCGCCGACGGCGTCCTCCGCAAGCTGGACAACATCGAGAACACCGGCACCGGCCGTACGCCTCTCCGAGGACGTCGTCGGCCCGGACGGCACCGTGCTCGCGCAGGCCGGCGAGGACACCACCGAGACGATGATCGACCGCCTTGTCGCGGCGGGCGTGGAGATGGTCCGGGTGCACAACGTCCTGGTCTGCGAGGCGAAGGTCGGTCTCTGCGCCAAGTGCTACGGCCGCTCGCTCGCCGCCGGCAAGCGGGTGGACGTGGGCGAGGCGGTCGGCATCGTCGCCGCGCAGTCCATCGGCGAGCCCGGTACCCAGCTGACGATGCGTACCTTCCACACCGGTGGTGTGGCGGGTGCCGACATCACCCACGGCCTGCCGCGCATCACCGAGCTGTTCGAGGCCCGTATCCCCAAGGGCATGGCCCCGATCAGCGAGGTCGCCGGCCGGGTCAAGATCGAGGAGACCGAGAAGACCCGGAAGATCGTCATCGTCCCCGACGACGGTGCCGAAGAGGTCGCCGTACCAGGTGCCGATGCGGTCCCGGCTGCTCGTCAGCGACGGCGGCCACGTCAAGGTCGGTGACCAGCTCATCGCCGGCGCGGTGAACCCGCACGAGGTGCTCCGCATCCTCGGCTCCCGCGAGGTGCAGAAGCACCTGGTGGCCGAGGTGCAGAACGTGTACCGGTCGCAGGGCGTGTCGATCCACGACAAGCACATCGAGATCATCATCCGCCAGATGCTCAAGCGGGTGAACGTCCTGGAGTCCGGCGACACCGAGCTGCTGCCCGGCGAGCTGGTCGAGCGGCCGAAGTTCGAGGAACATCAACCGCGCCGTGGTGAACGACGGCGGCACCCCGGCCTCCGGCCGCCCGGTGCTCATGGGTATCACCAAGGCGTCGCTGGCCACCGAGTCGTGGCTGTCGGCGGCCTCCTTCCAGGAGACGACGCAGGGTTCTCACCGACGCGGCGATCCACGCCAAGTCGGACTCGCTGCTCGGCCTCAAGGAGAACGTGATCATCGGCAAGCTCATCCCGGCCGGCACCGGCATGCAGGTGTACCGGAACATCCGGGTCGAGCCCACCGACGACGCGCGGACCACGGCCTACCCGGCCACGGCCTACCAGGAGGCGGAGGGCTACCCGTTCGGCCAG
>CAWAWG010000003.1:0-1064976 GCA_963785645.1 uncultured Actinomycetota bacterium | reverse complement strand
GGACGCGGCCGCTATGGCTGTGGGTCGCGGTCGCGCTGGTGGTAGACGGCGAGAACCGGATTCTGCTGGGCCGCCGCGCCGACAGCGGAGCCTGGGCGCTGCCGGGCGGCATCATCGAACCGGGCGAGGAGCCCGCGGACGCGGCGGCCCGGGAGTGCTTCGAAGAGACCGGCGTCGTGGTCGTTCCCGAGGCAGTCACCGCGCTCACGGTGTCGCCAGGCTCGAGAACGTACGCGAACGGCGACCAGGTTGGAATACCTGGAGATCACGTTCCGCTGCCGCCCGGTGGGCGGCGAGGCCCGCGTCAACGACGGCACGAGTCGCTGGAAGTCGCATGGTTCCCGCTCTTCGCACTGCCCGAATTGGAGCGAGAGGACCTTCTCCTTGATCGACCGCGCGACATCGGGCGCGCCCGGCGCTGACTTCACCTTCTCAGGGCCGGTTCGCACCGCACCGAGGCTGACCCTGTCCCCGGCCGGACCCTGCCGCTATGGGTTGCCTGCGAAGAACCACGCCCGCCAGCCGGCGCAGATCTGCAAAGTCGCACTCGCGCGATGGTGGTGGTCTGCCATGGCTAGACGTTGCCGGTGACAGATATCGCGCCCAAGTGACAACTATCCCGCCCAATCACGTTGGCGTCAGGCCTTTCTCACGGCCCGGCCGGCTCGCCGGCGTTGTCTGGCGCGTAGCTGCTGCGCCGGCACCGTGCGGGCCGCTGCGGCGGTGAGGAGGAGACCGTGCCTGAGGAGGGACCCGCCCGGCCGCCGTGCACTCGTTTTCCGGGCGGACGGCGTGGGCGCGGAACCTGCAGACGCCGCTGCAGGTGTTCCTGCGCACGGAGAAGGCCGGCAGCGCGGCGGTGCTGCTGGGCACGGCGGTAGCCGCGCTGGCCTGGGTGAACATCAGCGCGTCGTCCTATCAAGCGCGTGTCGGGCACCCGGCTGTCGGTCATCCCCTCGCCGACGCAGGAGTGTCGCTGGACCTGCGCGAGTGGGTCAACAGCGGTCTGATGACGTTCTTCTTCTTCGTCTTCGGGCTGGAGGCCCGCCGGCGAGTTCGACCTGGGCGAACTGCGCGAGCGGGACCGCCTGGCGCTGCCCGTGGCGGCAGGCCTCGGCGGGCTGGTCATCCCCGTCGTCATCTACCTGGCTTTCAACGCCGGCAGCCCGGCGGCTCACGGCTGGGGCGCGGCGATGTCCACGGACTCGGCGTTCGCGCTCGGGACCCTGGCTCTGACCGGGCCCCGGTTCCCCGACCGGGTGCGCGCGTTCCTGCTGTCGGTCGCGGTCGTGGACGACCTGGTCTCGCTGGTGGTGATCGGCGCCGCCTACAGCAAGGCCGTCGTGCTGGCCCCGCTGGGCATCGCGGCCGGGATCTTCGCCATGATCCTGCTCTTGCGCCGGGCCAGGATCCGGTCCGGGATCGTCTACGCGGCGGCGGGGACCGCGGCGTGGACCGCGGTCCTGAAATCCGGCGTCGACCCGGTGGTCGTCGGCCTGGCCATGGGGCTGCTGACCGTCGCCTACACGCAGGCCCGGACCGACCTGGAACGGGCCAGCGACCTGTTCCGCAGCTTCCGCGAGCAGCCCACCCCCGAACTCGCGCAGTCAGCGCGCCGCCGGGCTCGCCACGGCACTGTCCCCCAACGAGCGGCTCCACAGCTCTACCATCCCTGGACCAGCTACGTCATCGTCCCGCTGTTCGCGCTCGCCAACGCCGGCATCCCGCTCAGCGGCGCCTTCCTCGCCCGCGCCTACACCTCCCCCGTCACCCTGGGCATCCTCATCGGCTACGTCGCGGGCAAGCCGCGCGGCGGTTTCCGGCACGTCGTGGCTGCTCACCCGCCTGAGCCGGGGACGGCTCCGGCCGCCCGTCGGCTGGGCCGCCGTCGCCGGCACCGGCACGATCATGGGAATCGGCTTCGCGGTGTCCATCCTCATCGCGACCCTCGCCTTCACCCGCACCCAGCTGCAGGAAGCCAAGCTCGGCGTCCTGTCCACCGTGCTCGCCGCGCCCGCGGTCACCTGGCTGGTCTTCCGCGCCGCTGGCTTCCTGCCAGCCCGGCTGCAGGTCCGCGCCCTGCTCGGCACCGCCGAGGTCATCACCGACCTGGGCGCCCCCGTCGACCGCCCGCGACCGCATCCGCGGCCCCGCACGGGCACTGGTCACCATCGTGGAGTACGGCGACTTCGAGTGCCCCTACTGCGGCCAGGCCGAGCCCGTCCTGCGGGAAGTGCTCGCCGGACACGGCGACGTCCGGTACGTGTGGCGCCACCTCCCGCTCAACGACGTCCACCCCCACGCCCAGCTCGCCGCCGAGGCCGCCGAAGCCGCCGCCGACCAGGACGCGTTCTGGGAGATGCACGACCTGCTCCTGCAGCACCAAGACCACCTCGCCGGCGACCTGATCCGCTACGCCAGCGACCTCGGGCTCGACAGCGAGCGATTCGCAGAGCACCTCCGCAAGCGCGCCGGCGCCGCGCGGATCGCCGAGGACACCGACACCGCCGACCTCAGCGGCGTCACCGGCACCCCGACCTTCTTCATCAACGGCCGCCGCCACCACGGCAGCTACGACATCACCGCACTCACCAGCGCCGTCCTGGCCGCGAAAGCCGCAGCCGCCCGCCGATGACCCCCGGTGAGCCTGCAGGATGCCAAAGTCGGCCGCCAGTGCTGGCCTGGGCTTTTGCGGCCGCTCGCGACCTGCCCAGCGGCACCCAACCGCGAACCCCGTCTGCCAGCAGCCTTCGGGGCACCCCGCGATGCGCCGTGGCCTCGCCCTGCTGCCACCCGGCAAGCTCAGGGCTACCGAAGAGTGCGCATCAGGCGCATCGCCCGCCTCCCGCATCCTGTGGGGCTCGGAAATACGATTTGGGCGGTGACCTTCGTTTACCGTCCCACCCGGGGCCCTAAGACGGCGATGCACGGCGTCACGACAGCTTCCGCGGGGCGTCAGCCGGTGATCCGTGAGTGCAAGATCTGCCTGCCCTGAGCGTTCATCGACTGTTCCCTGGGCTGCAGGGCTCCATAACTTCGTCGAAGCGTTTGAACTGCGATTGCACGGCTGGCCGCATGTGGTCATGGCTGTCCGTTGGTACTCGTTGATCCGTCCTGTGGGTGCCGGAAATAGTGTCACCTCATGCGACCTGCGAGTATTCATGGATCAGGCCTCCGAGCCGGTCGCGGCGCAGGACCCGGACGTTTACGTGCGGAGCGGGTGGATGCGGACGCCCGGCAGGCGCGTGCTGTTTCAGCGCCCGATGTGGCCGGTGCATGTTGTAATGATCGACGTACTCATCAAGGACCAGCCGCAGGTGCCGCTCGCCGGTGATCAGCATCCGGTCCAGGCACTCGCGCCGGGCACTGGCGATCCAGCGTTCCGCGATCGAGTTCGCGCGAGGCGCCTGGACAGGCGTCTTGATGATCCGGATCCCGGCTGCCGTGAGCAAGGCGTCGAACGCGCCGGTGAACTTGGCGTCCCGGTCCCGGATCAGGAACTTCATCCCGTCGGCATGGTCTTCGAGATCCATCAGCAGGTTACGGGCCTGCTGCGTCGCCCACTCCCCCGTCGGGTGCACCGTGATCCCGGCCACGTGCACCCGCCGGGTGCCATGCTCGATGAAGAACAGCACGTACAGACGGCGCAGGAACACCGTATCGACGTGGAAGAAGTCCACCGCCAGGATCGTCTTGGCCTGGGCGTCCAGGAACGCCCGCCAGGACTGCCCGGACCGTCTGGGCGCCGGGTCGATGCCCGCGTCCTTGAGGATCTGCCACACGGTCGACGGCGCGAGCTTGTAGCCCAGGCCGGCCAGCTCGCCATGGATGCGCCGGTACCCCCAGGACGGGTTGTCCCGGGCCACCTCCACCACCAGCGCCCGCACGGACGCTCCTGTCCTGGGCCGTCCGGCAGAACGGCGGGGATAGGTCCAGTGCCGCCGGACGAGGTCGGCGTGCCAGCGCAGCAGGGTTCGCGGGGAGATGATTAGCCGCAGCTGGCGGAGCTGGCCGCGGGACAGCAGCCGGGCCAGCGCGGCCAGCACCGCCCGGTCGGCCCACGACAGCTTCGGCGCCTTGACCTGACGCTGGAGGACGGCGATCTGGTGGCGCAGGATCAGGATCTCGGCATCCTTGGCCCGGTCTGAGCGGGCGAGCAAGGCAAGCCAGCCGAACATGCGCAGCACCGCCAGGTAGGCGAATCGCATCGACACGAGTACCGAGAGTGCCCGACAGTGAGGCCCGCGCGCAGCCAGACGTCTAACCTGATCATCCCTCGTCCCGCGCAAGACACCAGGTCAGCGGCCATGACAGGGCTATCGGCACCCACAGGCTCACATAGTCCCACTTGCGCGCCACCAGCCGCCGGTGCCAGGCGAGCAGCGTCGCCGGGGTCACCGCGAACACCTCACTCCACTGGCGGCGGGAACCAGCCGCCGCGACAGCACCGCGAGCCACAGCCGGTCGCCCGGCTCGTAACGGACCCGGCCAACCTGCAGGCGCAACACAGCGTTCTCGTGCCGCAGCACCAAGAGTTCGGCATCCTTGGACGCCTGGCCCCGGGACAGCACGGTCAGGCAGCCCAGCAGGCAACGTACGAGCAGGTAGACGGCCGAAATGATCACTCAACGATGATCCCAGTCTGCCCGCCCGCCCAGGCCCAATCCAGTAATCGAGCCCCACAGGCGCCCTGGCCCACCAGCCTGGGCTTCCCCGATCCCCGCAAACTCGCCTACACGCCCAGCGCCAGCACAGCCCGCGAGGCACAGCCGGAAGAACAGCCAGGATGAAGCAGATAGAAGGGTTCCCGGCTTAAACTGGGTCCATGACTGTACGGGAGGAAGCGCACAGGCTGCTCGACGCGGTACCGGAGGATCGCCTCACGGATGCCGTCGACATGCTCCGCCAGTGGGCCAGCCCGGAGCCCGGCGATGTCCCGCACCGCCGGTTCCGGACGACTGCCATTTTCGACGGCGAGCACGACCTTGGCGTGCGGGCCAAGCAGGTCGTTCGTGAAGCCTGGTCGGGCGGGGAGGCCGCCACCGCGTGATCGTCATCGACACCGGGCCTGTGGTGGCTGCCGCCAACCGGAAAGACGATTACCACAAGCAGTGCGTGGACCTGCTCCAGGGGTTCCCCGGTCCGCTCCTGCTGCCAGCGCCGCTGATCACCGAGATCGGGTACATGCTGCAAAGCCGGGCAGGGTCAAGGGCAGAAGCCGGCTTCCTGCGCGACGTCGCTGACGGGCTGTACGAACTGGTACAGATCACTGCCGCTGACGCCGCACGAGCTGCCGACCTCGTTGAGCAGTACTCGGACTTGCCTCTCGGCACAGCCGACGCCATAGTCATCGCGATCGCGGAGAGGTTCCGCGCGGTGAACATCGCCACCCTGGACCGGCGGCACTTCAGCGTCGTCCGCCCGGCCCACACAACATCGTTCACCCTCCTCCCGTAGTCCCCCTACCGGCGCGACAAGCTCGATGACCTTCATCGACATGCAGGTCGGCCCGGTCCACCACACCATCACCATGCCCCGGCCCGCCACCAACGAGCTGGACATGCTGCCCCATTACCTGTGGGTGCCGATAACCTATGCCACCAGGCGATATTCGTGAATCACGCCTCTGGCGCGGTCGCGCCGAAGGACGCGGAAACGGTCCAGGTCTGTGACGCCATCTGGCAGCGGGCGCAGCGGCGCGGCCTGGCTCAGGGCGCGGTGCGGCCGGTGAGTGTTGTAGAAGTCCTCGTACTCGCGCAGCACGGTCATCAGGTGCCGCTGGTTCCAGATCAAGGTCCGGTCTAGCAGCTCACGGCGACAGCTGCCAATCCAGCGCTCCATGATCGAGTTCATCCGCGGCGCCTGGACAGCGGAGCGGACGACCCTGGCACCAGCGGCCTGGAAAACCGCGTCGAATGCTGCGGTGATGCTGGCGTCCCGGTCATACAGGACGAACTTTGCCCGGGTCCCGGCCTCTTCCAGGTCCATCAGGAGGTTCCTGGCCTGCTGCACTACCCACGACTGGACCGGATGCTCGGTGGCCCCGAGGATGCGGATGCGGCGGGTGCCGTGCTCGATGGCGGCCAGGACGTAGACCTTGCTGCCGTTGAGGAGATCGGCGGTGAAGAAGTCCAGCGCCAGGATCCCCTGCGCCTGGGACCGCAGGAACTCTGCCCAACCCGGGCCGTCGCGGCGCGGTGCCGGGCTGATGCCAGCGTCCTTGAGGATCTGCCAGATCGTGGAAGGTGCCACCGTGATGCCGAGTCCCGCGAGCTCGCCGTGGATCCGGCGGTATCCCCACGACTCGTTCTCCCGGGCCAGCCGCAGCACCGCCGACCGCACCTTGCGATGCGTCGCCGGGCGCCCGGAGCGGCCCCGGCGCGACCGGCGCGCCCACCGGCGGCGGACAATGTCCCGGTGCCTGTGGGGTTTCAGAATTCGGCCATCGGTCCTGAACTGGGCGTTTATGCGGCTCGCTCGTATTCGCTGATGAGGCCGCCGAGGACGGGATGGCGCTGGATCCGCTTGCGGGAGAGATCAGCGGCAGGGTGATCGGGGCGAGGCGGGCGGAGTTGGCGGCTGCGATGGGGCCGCCGCCCGTTGTAGTGGGTCTCGTACTGGGCCAGGATGGTCCGCAGATGCCGTTCGCCGAAGATCAGCATCCGGTCGGTGACCTCCTTGCGGTCGGTGACCTCCTTGCGGGCGGTGAGCACGAACCTTTCCGCATAACAGTTCGCTCGGGGGCTCCGCGGCGGGATCTTCACCACCTCGATACCGGCATCGGCCAGGACGGCGTCAAAGGCCGTGGTGAACTGCCCGGCCCGGTCCCGGACAAGGAATCGGAAGCCGGCGGCGCGGTCACCTAGATCCATCAGCAGGTTGCGGATCTGCTGGGTGGTCCAGGGTCCGTCCGGGTTCGCGGTGACACCGAGGATGTGCACGTAACGGGAGCCGGCCTCGATCACGAACAGGCAGTACAGGCGCTGCAGGGTCACCGCGCAGTCCACGTGGAAGAAGTCGGTAGCGAGCATCGTCGATGCCTGTGCGCGCAGGAACTTCCGCCACGTCGTGTCCGTGTTCCGTTTCGGTGCGGGAGGGATCTTCAGCGCCTTCAGGACCCGGCGGATCGTGGACGCGCTGACCCGGTGGCCGAGTTTCAGCAGTTCGCCCTGGATCCTCTTGTACCCTCAGCTGTTGTTCTCGGCGGCAAGCCGTTCGATCAGCGCGGCGATCTCAATGCTGACTGGAGGCCGTCCCTGCCGGTGCGGGTAGGTCCACTTGCGTGCGATGAGGCGATGATGCCACCGCAGGACGGTACCGGGAGTGACCAGCCGGTGCGCTCGCAGCCTCCCGGGCAGGAGCCGGATTAGCACGGCGAGGATAGCGCGGTCGGCCCAGTCGAGCCTGGGCCGCGGATGGTTGCGGCGCAGTACGGCGACCTCGTGCCGCAGCACGAGCAGTTCGGCGTCCTTGGAGGCCGATGACCGGGCGAGCAGAACCAGCCAGCCGCAGACCCGGACGAAGATGAGATAGAGCAGGCGCAAAGACACAGATGATCATGATTCCCTACGACTGATGCTCGTCATCGCCGCAGCTCACAGGCCAGGCAGCCTTTTGGCACTCCACACGCCGTACATGGCACCCGAGCAGGCGCTTGCCAGCGCGGTCGGCCCGCCTGCCGACCTGTACGCCCTCGGCTGCGTCCTGTACGAGATGCTCACCGGCCAGCTGCCCTTCACGCCATCCGACGGCGTGTCCGTCCAGTGGCACCACGTGCACACCCTGCCCCGGCCAGTCACGGCCATCCGCCCCGGCGTACCCGCCGCCGTCGAGACGCTCATCCTCCGGCTCCTGTCCAAGAGCCCCGACGAGCGGCCCGGACCGGACGAGGTCTACGACGCGCTGCTCCCCTACGCCCGCGACAGCACGGCGAGCCTCGCCCGCAGCGAGCTGGACCCGACCCGTCCCTTCATACGGCCGATGGCGGCCACTCCGCACCGCGGAACGCCCATGCCCGCGCCGCTGGCCGCCGGCCCCACGACGCTGTCTCCCAGCGAGGCCCAGTCCGTTACAGAACGGGCAGCCGACCTCGCCCAGGCCGGGCAGTTCTCCCAGGCCACGGACATACTCACCGCCGCGATCGGGCGATGCGCCGCCGACACCGCCCTCGCCGGCGAACTGCGCTTCAGCCTGGCGAACGTGCTCTTCCTGGCCGGCTCCTACCGCCGCGCACTGACGGAGTTCGAGACCGCCGGAGCCCAGCTCGCCGAGCAGTACGGTGCCGCTGACGCCCTGGTACAGGACTGCCGCTACTACGCCGCCACCTGCCAGGCCACACTCGGGGAAAACACCGAGGCGCTCGCCTCGTTCCGCGCCTTCCTCGCCGACCCTTTGCGGGCAGCGGGCGATCGCGACGAGCGCGTGTTCGATGCCCGGCGCCAGGTCGGCCTGCTGCTCGCCAGCGCCGGCCTCCACCAGGAAGCACTCACGTCCCTGCAGGAGCTTCGGCGCGACCTGATCGCTGTACACGGCCAGTCCGCGGCCGAGGTCGCAGAGGTCACCGCGCTACTCACCAGAATTGAACGCTACGACAGCTCCGTGGGCTAGAGCCAGCGGAACGTTCTGGTCAACGCATCCAGGTGGCGGTAGTGACCGGCACTTGGCCAGGAACTCGGCTGCCCGCTGCCACTGCGCTCGCGGAGCCATTGAGACTGCCGGGTCCCCGGTCGCTACACCGGGACCATGCGTGTTCTACCCGTCGGTGTGTTCTTGCTCGATGCGCTCGAAGATGTCGGCGTCGGTCTGCTGCTGCCAGCCGGGTAGCTGGTCCCAGTCGGCCACGTAGGCGGGCTTGGGGTCAGGGAAGTGCTTGTATATCTGGGCTATCCAGCAGATGGCGACGAAGCGGCCCTTTTGCTCCCGGGTGAGCTTCGCGGTGGCGCCGCCGCTCATGTCGATGAGCTGGCTGACTTGCTCGCAGACTGCCGCCGCGGCCTGGCGTTCCCAGTCGGGGGTTTCCTCCCACGGGGCGACGTAGCCGGGCTTGGGTTCTCCGGGGAAGTGCCTGCGCACTCCTGAGATCCACGCTTCGCGGAAGATCCGGCCGTGTTCTTCGGCGGTGGTCTGCAATCTGGGTCCTTCCGGTGTCATGTGGTGGTGAGAAGACGGTCGATGCGGTCGTTCAGCTCAGTGACCCTGCGATCAGCCAGCAGCGGCTGGATCCGTTCTTGCACGGTGGCGAGCTTGCGGCCCAGGTAGCCGACGGAATGCGTCTGCTCGGCGATGCCGATCGCGTCGGTGGCGTGGTCCAGGATCTGGGTGGTGTCCCTGTTCTGGACTCCTGTCATGGCCAGGTCAGCGTGGATGCTTCCGCGGCGGCGCAGCGACACGGTACTGGCCAGCGCGTTGTCTAGTTCGCCCGCAGCGAGGTCGGCCTGGCCTAGCGTCAGGTAGCAGGTGCCTCGTTCCTCGCCGAGCCGGGTGCCGTCGAAGCGGAGCCAGCCGCCGGGGCTCGCGGTGCCGCTGAGGCCGAGGACAGTGTCGGCGGCGTCGAGATTGCGCTGGCAGCCGCTCAGGTCTCCGAGGCCGGCGAGTGCCTGCGCGTGCACTGCGGCGACCCACTGCCGGGTGGACAGCTGGCTGTCGCCGTTGCGGGAGACCCGGCCGGCCGCGTCGAGGACGGCTGCGGCCTGGGCGTACTGCCGGTCGTAGATGTGCACGAATGACTGGCGGGTGAGCGCGCATGCCCACCGGTCGTACGATCGGGCCTCGCGGCCGGCGGAGGCGGCGAGCGCGTAGCAGTGGGCGGCGTTGCCGTACTCGTTGCCGTCGAAGAAAATCTCGCCGGCCAGCTGGAAGAGATCGCAGGCCAGGACGCACAGCTGCCGGTGCACGGCTCCGGGCGGGCTGCTTTTCATCTCTGTGATCAGGGTGCCGAGGTGGGCGTGGACAAGGGGGTATACCTGACGCTTGGACGCGGCGAGTGCGAACACCTGCCACAGGTGCTCGTTGAGCCGGGCGTGCGGGTCGAGGTCGGCGAGCGTGCGGGCACGCCCCGGCGAAGAGAATTCCCCGGGTGCTCCCGCCGGCACGGAGACGAGGACGCCGGCGATGCTCAGCAGGCGGAGTAGCTCGCGGCGGTGCATATCGTCAGTCGGCTCCAATGGGTTGATCCGGGAATGCTCGTGCCCGGCTGCGTCTGGGCCTGGCCGGGCAGGCGGCACGCACCTTTCAGGCTCGGGATTGAGAAGGATGTCGAGTTCGCCTGGCGGGACTTTGAGGACCTGGCAGAGCTTGCGGCGGAGGTAGGGAAACGGGTCGGTTTCCCCGCGTTCCCACCGGCCGACCGTGGTGCGGTCGACGCCGAGCTGCTCGGCGAGGAACTCCTGGGTATAGCCCAGGGCTTTCCGTCGCCCGGCAAGGCGCGGACGTCTGGCTGCCAAACGACACCTCCGCCCGGCGATTTCCGTGACCTCTAGCCTACGGAACCCGCCTGGCAGGGGCCAGGCTGCCGTTCACATGCATCATCGATGCCGCATCCGTGCCGTGGCCCGGGACCGGCGCAGAGGCTGCACTGGGGTAGTGCCGCCGGGACAGGGCAGGCGGCAACGAGGGGAAGGTCCCGCGATGAACGCGGCCCCGAGCGGAGGCTACGCGAACCAGCCTCGCCGGACCCCAGCCCGCAGGAAGGACACAGTCATGAGCGTCACGACCACTGAGGAGCTGCAGGCCGGCAGCGCCATCGCCGACGACGACCCGTTCGGCCTTGACATCACCTTCATCGAGAACACCCTGCCGGCTCAGCAGCCGCTGCTGTGCGCGACCGACGACACGTGCGGCAGCTCCTGCCCCAGCGCCTGCACCACTTCCTAGCCCGCGCCCGGCTCGCTCTCCAATCGCAGGAGCGTTTCTTCTCAGGACCGGAGGCCAGGCAGTGACGAGGAAGCGGTCAACTCTCTACCAGTGCGCCGGCACTGCGGTGCTGCGGGCATCGTCGGCCCTGCCGGGGCCTGGCCTCCCGCCGTGGCCTGCGCCAGCCAGCACGGCCGGGCACTGGCGGTCGTGGCTCGCCCCGGTGTGGGCCGACGATCCGTTCCGGCGGGCGGTCACGGTCGCCAGCCCGGACCTGGCCGGCCAGGTCGCGGCGGTCCTGGACGGCCGGGTGACCGACCTCCGGCGTGCGCGGCGAACCAGCCTCGCAGTGGCCCGATACGCCATCCGGCAGGCGCGCCGGTCCACCCCGTTCGGGCTGTTCGCCGGCGTCGCCCCGGTCCAGTTCGGCGGGATACCCGTCGCCCGGGTCGGGGACGCGCACGCGACCACCTGCCGGCCGGGACCTGAATGGCTGGAGGAGGCGATCGGCGCGATTGAAGGCGAACGGCAGCACGATGGCCGATGCCGAGGTGATGGTGAACAACCTCGCCACCGTCCGGGACGGGCGGGTCTGGGTCCCGGCCGAGGGCTCCTCGGAGTTCTCGCTGAAGCTGACCCCAGCGGTAGCACTGGCACGGGAAGCCGCCAGGACACCGATCCGCTGCTCGGCACTGGCCGGCAAGCTCGCCGCCGAGTTCCCCCAGGCCGACGAGGCCCGCTGCATGGCGCTGGTCACCGAGCTGCTGCGCGCCCGCATGCTGAGGTCCGCGCTGCGCGCCCCGGCCACCATCGCCGACCCGGCTAGCGCTCTGCCCGCCGGCAGTCTGCCCGTCGGCGGCCGGGGAAGGATAGCCGTCGACCTGCGGCTCGACGCCGGGGTGCGGCTGCCGGCCGCGGTCGCCGCCGAGGCGGAGACCGCGGCCACTGTCCTGGCCAGGCTCGCAACCCACCCGTCCGGTACCCCCGAGTGGCAGCGGTACATCGCCCAGTTCGCTGCCCGCTGGGGCGAGGGCGGTGAGGTCAGCCTGGAGCAGCTCATCAGCCCTGCTGCCGGGCTCGGCCTGCCGGACGGGTTCGGCACGGCATCCGAGCCGCCCAGGACGATGACGCTGCGCGACAGGCTGCTGCTGGAACTCGCCGGCACCGCCGCCCTCGAAGGCCGCCGGTCCGTGGCCCTGACCGAGGACATGATTACCGGGCTGGAGGCGGCGGCAGGCGGCCCGGCCAAGACGCTGGCACCGCACTTCGAGGTCTGCGCCCAGGTCCAGGCCAGCTCCCTGGACGCGCTCGCCAAGGGAAACTTCCGCCTCCGCGTCCACACCGTCTCCCGCGCGGCAGGGACGATGACGGGACGGTTCTGGCACATGCTCCCCGAGGCCGCAGAAGGGATCGTCGGCCTGCCCACCGTGGACCCCCGGGCGGAGCTGGCGCAGTTGTCGTTCCACCCGTCCCGGGTCGCCGCGGACCCGCTGTGCCGCGCCCCGCAGGTGCTGCCGAAGGTGGTCAGCGTCGGCGAGTTCCGGGGCAGCCGGGAGAACGTCCTGTTTCCCTGCGACCTTGTCGTCGGCCTCCGCGACGGCCACCTGT
This sequence comes from uncultured Actinomycetota bacterium, assembly GCA_963785645.1. Taxonomy (GTDB): domain Bacteria; phylum Actinomycetota; class Actinomycetes; order Streptosporangiales; family Streptosporangiaceae; genus Trebonia. Next base: position 1,052,517 of record CAWAWG010000003.1, on the reverse strand, counting down.
ACCTCGCCGAGGCGGCCACCGGGCAGCGCCTGGAGCTGATCGCGCCCACGGCGGTCAACTTCACGTGGGGCAACTTCACCCCGCCGCTGGCCCGGTTCCTCGCCGAGGTCAGCCGCGCCGCCACCCCGCAGGTGACCTGGTTCGACTGGGGCGCCGCCTGGACGCTGCCGTTCACCCCGGCGCTGCACTACCGGCGCGTCATCCTGGCCGCCGCCCGCTGGCAGCTCGCGGCGCGGGCGCTGCCCGGCCGCACGGCGCCCCAGGGCCAGTGGGCCGCTGCGGTCGGTGCCTGGCGGCAGCGCGCCGGGGTCCCCGGCCGGGTGCTGCTGTCCCAGGGCGACCAGCACCTGCCGCTCGACCTCACCCGCGACCTGGACCTGGACCTGCTCCGCGCTCACCTCGCCGGGTACCCGGCCGCGAGTCCTGTACGAGGCGCCGCCGCCGGACGCCGACGGGTGGATCGGCGGACGCGCGCACAGCATCGTCGTCCCGGTCAGCGCCGTCCGGTGAGCCCGCCCATGACCCAGGCCCTGGCGGAGGGACCGCTGGGCGCGGCCCTGCTGCCCATCGAGCGCGGCGACCTCGCCGAGGCCCGGCCCCTGCTCGCCGCCGCAGTCGACGGCGGGGTCAGCACGGGCGCGAACGCCTCCCTGTTCCACGGCGCCCCGGCCCTGGAGTTCGTGCTCGGCCGGGCAGGCCAGGCTGGCTCGCGGGTCCGCGCCGCCACCGACCGCGTCGTGACCGCCCGCCTCGCCGCGGCACGCCGCCGCCGCGAGTCCGGGCGGCTTCCCGCCCTGGCGGAGTTCGACCTCATCCAGGGCATCACCGGCCTGACGGCCCTGCTGCTGTCCCGCGAGGAACCGCCCCGGCTGGCCGTAGAAGCGCTCGGCTACCTGGTGTCCCTAGCACGCCCGCTCACCGCCGACGGCAGGGAACTGCCCGGCTGGTGGTCCCCGGACGGGCCCGGGGCACGAGGACGACACCGGGCGGTCACGCGAACAACGGCGTCGCGCACGGCGTCGCCGGGATTCTGTCAGCACTGGCGATCGCCGCGCGCACGGGCGTCCGGGTGGACGGCCAGGATGCCGCCATCGAGGTCTTCGCGTCGCTGGCTGGAGACGTGGGGCGCCTCCTGGTGGATCACCCTCCCGCAGCTCTCGGCCGGCGTGCCGCCGGCAGCCTTCGCCGCTGCGCCCGTCCTGGTGCTACGGCACCATCGGTATCGCCCGCGCCCTGCAACTGGCCGGCCTCGCGGCCGGCAACGACCGCCGCAGGCAGGCAGCCGAGGACGCGGCCCTCGCCGCGCTGGGCGACCCCGCGCGGCTCGCCCGGGTCACCGACGCGTCCCTGTGCCACGGCTGGGCCGGCATCCTCACCGTCACCCGGGCCATCGCAGCAGACAGCCCCGCCCCGACAGCGGTTCGCCGCGCCCGTGCGCCTGGCCCGCGACCACCTGGCCGCTGGGACCGCCGCACTGCCCAAGCCCGGCTTCCTGGAAGGCCGTGCCGGGGCGCAGCTCGCGCTCGACGGCACCGACTCCACCGGCTGGACCCGCGCCCTGCTCATCCGCTAACAGGAGCACCAATGCACTTCGACGACGACAACCTCACGGCACCCGCGCCGCCAGAATGGCAGTACTCCTTCATCTCCTTCCCCGGCGACGCCGGAGTGACCCAACAGGCCGCCACGGCGCTGGCCGCCGCGCCTCACGGCGCAGCGCTACCACTTCACCCGCAAGGAGAACGGCCTGCGGCTCCGCACCGGGAAGACGCCGGCGGCGTTCTCGGCCGTCTTGCCGCCGACGGGCTGATCGCCGGCTGGCACGAGCGCATCTACGAACCCGAGACCTGGGCATTCGGCGGCACGGACGGCATGGCCATCGCGCACGGCGTGTTCTGCGCCGACAGCCCCGCCGCCCTCGCCGCGACCGGCATCCCGGGTGGCAAAGAGCGCGCCATCCTGCTCATCTCCGCCATGACCCGCGCCGCCGGACTCGACCCGTTCGAAACGGGCGACGTCTGGGCCAAGCTGGCGGCCCTGCGCCCGCCTGCCGACCTCCCGCCCAGGGGCCGCCGTGCGGTCGCGGTCGCCTCCATGCGCCGCCTCCTGACCGCCGACGCCGCCCGGCGGCACGATGCCGAGCCCGGCTGGGCCGGACGGGTCGCCGCGTTCGAGGACGCCGGACGCCGGCTGGCGTTCCTGGCCGCCGACGGGCTGCTGACACGGGGCCTGCGCAGCGTCCTCGCCCACCACCTGATCTTCGCCTTCAACCGCGCCGGGGTACCTGCCCGCGCGCAGGCTGCGACTGCCTGGCTCGCCGTCCAGGTCGCCTTCGGGGACGACGGCCCGGCCGGCGTGTTCACCACCCGTCCCGCTGCCGCTACTCCTACGATCGGCCGAATGGAGACCGTTATCACCGCCACGACCCCTGATCCCGTCCAGCTGCGCGCCGCGATGGTCGGCTCGCTCACCGCCGGAGGTCACCTGCGCACCCCGGAGATCATCACCGCTTTCACCGAGACCGAACGGCACCTGTTCCTCCCCGGCACCGGCCTCGAAGCCGCGTACGACAACGACGCCGTGCCGGTCAAGCACGACGGCGACGGCGAGATGATCTCCTGCATCTCCGCCCCGTCTATCGTCGCCACCCAGCTGGAGCAACTCGGCGTCCGCCCCGGCGACAAGATCCTTGAGGCTGGCGCGGCCACCGGGTACAACGCCGCCCTCCTCGGCCCGGCTAACCGGGCCGGGAGGCCACGTGTGGACCATCGACGTCGATGAAGACCTCACCGACGCCGCCGCCGCGAACCTGAAGGCCGCCGGCATCGCGAACGCGACCGTCGTCCTCGGCGACGGCGCCGTCGGCCTGCCCAGCCACGCGCCCTTCGACCGGATCCAGTTCACCGTCGGCAGCGCCGACATCCCCCCGGCGGTCCTGTACCAAGTCGCTCCCGGCGGGCGCCTGGTCATCCCCATGCGGATCCGGGGCAGCATCTCCCGCTCCGTCGCCTTCGAGCGCGACGGCGACGGACCCGCGTGGACAGCCGTCTCGCACGAGATGGCCACGTTCGTCCCACTCCGCAAGTCCGCCGCCGATGACGCCCGCGCCCGCATCCCGGTGGCCGGCGACGGCACCGTCACCGTGGAGGCATGGGACGAGCAGAACATCGACCGGGACGCGCTGGCCACCGTCCTCGACGCGCCCGGCGCCACGCAGTGGACGGAGGTGAAGTTCCGGAAGGGCGACCCTTGGGAGTGGGCCTACCTGTGGCTGGCCACGGTGCTGCCCGGCGGCATCTCGCGCATGCCCGGGAAGCGGCCCGGGTTCACCCCGCACTTCAGCTGGGGGTCCATGGCAGCCCTCGACGGCGGGACCCTCGCCTACCTCACCGTCCGCGAAGGCGACGACAACACGGGCCGGTACTGGGAGATCGGCACCATTGGCCACGGCCCCCGCGCCGAGTCCCTCGCCCGCGACGTCGCCGACGCGATCCGCGAGTGGAACCGCGACTACGGCAACCAGGCGCCCCCGCCAGGGCTTCCGCATGGCCCCTGCCGCGCACCGGGACCTGCTCACCGCCCCGGACCCCCGGTTCATCATCGACAAGCCCGCCAGCCGCCTGGTCGTCGACTGGCGGAGGTAAGGAGGCACGCGCGATGGGCACAGCGCTCGCCGCCCGCATCCCGCTCGTCTGCTCCCACCGGCCGCCCGGGGCACCGCTGGGCGAGCGAGTCGCACTACCTCACCGCGCAGGCCAGGCAACCCGGCGGCGCGAGCCACCGCGACAACGTGGCCCGCGCTGCCGGGGTCCTCAACTTCGCCGCACTCATCGCCTCCGACAGCGGTATCCCCGAACTCGCCACCGACCTGTGCTGGCGGCAGCACGAGATCTTCGCCGACGCCGGCACCCTCGCCCCGGACATCGCCGTCATCGCGCTCATGCCACTGGTCAACATCGCCCGGCAGCAAGCCCGCCAAGACGACGGAAACACCGCCTACCGCACGCTCAACTGCCTCTACCGCGCCGCCCAGCAGCGCGGCACGGCCACCGTTCACGGGCACCGCGTCAACCTGGCACCGCTCACCCACGGGCCAGCGCACCGGGAGACTTGTAAGGAACTATGGGCCGTCCTGCTCACCGACGGCGCCAGGGCACTGGCCCGGGAAGGCCGCTGGACCGACGCCGCCGAAATCATGGCCGCCCACCACGGCATCGGCACCCGGCTCCTCGACGGCCGCCAGGTCAAGATCATGTCCCTGCTGGAACAAGGCCTCCATCGCGAGGCCGCCGCCACGATCGACGCCACCATCCCCGCAGAACCCTGGGAAGCCGCCGTCGCCGCCATCCTGCGCGCCTACTGCCAGCAACGGGCCACGCCCGCCGCCCGGGGGAAACCGGCGACGCGGTCGCGAAGACCCTCGAACTGATCACGCAGGGCGAGCCGACAACGGCGGCATTCCGCTCCCGCGCGGGACTCGCCGCACTGGACCTGACCGCGAACCAGCCCGAAGAAGGCACAACGCAACTGCGCGACGCAATCGTCAAGCTCGCGGCCACTGACGCCTACGCCGCGCGGAACGCTCTCGGCCACAGCATGATGCGCGCAGGGATGACCTGTCTCCAGGAGCGACAGCTAATGAGCGTGGTCGCGGCGGCGGGCCTCGGCGCCGGCTACCTGCCGCATGGCCACATGGACGCCATCACGACCGCCGTCGGCCAGGCCGAGGAGCACCTGCGGACCCTCCTGCGGTCAGCGACTCCCTGCCGTCCTCTTGACGGGCAGCCCGGCGACGCGGCGCGGAAGCCGGGCAGCGGGACGTCCGTCGCGGCTAGAGTCGGTCCCGTGACACCGACCGCGAGCCTCAGCGACAAGAGCCAGGCCGGGCCGCTACGGAACGCGCTGGCCGACCACGTCAAAAGCTTCGGGACCTTCCAGACCCCGCAGGTCGAGGCCGCGTTCCGCACTGTGTCCCGGCACTTGTTCCTGCCCGCCGCCAGCCTGGACGACGCCTACAGCCGCAACCCCGTCGTCACCCGCCGCGCCCCCGACGGCACGTCCCTGTCCTCGGCATCCAGCCCGAAGCTAGTCGCCGTCATGCTGGAGCAGCTCTCCGTGGCGCCAGGGCAGCGCGTGCTAGAGATCGGCACGGCCACCGGGTTCAACGCCGCACTTCTCGCCGAGCTCACCGGACCGGCGGGCACGGTCGTAACCATTGAGCTAGACAAGGAGCTGGCGGCCGAAGCCGCCGCGAACCTCCGCCGTGCCGGCTACCCCGGCGTGCGCGTCGCCTGCGGCGACGGCGCCCTGGGCGAGCCTAGCCAGGCCCCGTACGACAGGATCATCGTCACCGCCGAGGCATGGGACCTCGTGCCCGCCTGGTGGGACCAGCTCACCCTGGACGGGCGCATCGTCGTCCCCGTGTGCCTGCACGGCAGCGGCCTGACCCGGTCCATCGGCTTTCGCCGCTCCGGCCCGGACACGCTGGCCTCTACCTCGGCAGCGGTGTGCGGTTTCGTCCCGATGCGCGGCATCTCCGAGCACGCCGGCCAGCGCATCCGCCTGGCCGGCGACGCCGTGCTCAACATCGACGCAGCCGACATGCCAGATGCCCCCGCCCTCGCCCAGGCCCTCGGCTACCCGGCGGCCGAGTACTGGACCGGCATCCCCGTGCGCCACGACGAGCCCGCCGAGCACCTCGACCTGTGGCTCGCTACCACGACGACCGACGCCAGCTTCAGCCGGCTTACCGTCACCCGGGAGGCCCGCGACCGCGGGCTGGCCGATCCCGCTATGCGCTGGGCCGGGGCCAGCCTCTACCAGGGCGGGACCCTCGCCTACATCACGGCCCGGCCCATTGACGACAACACGAACGAACTCGGCGTCACCGTGCACGGCCCCGACAGCGCCAAGCTCGCCCCGGCCGCGCTCGGCCTGCTTCAGGAATGGCACCGCCAGCGCCCCGCCCAGCCCGCCATCACCGCCTGCCGGAACCCCGCCTCACCCGGCACCCCGGCGGGGGCCGTCACTCCGCTGGGCGTTACCCGCCTGCCGCGGCCTCATTCGTCGCTCACCATCGCCTGGTAATCGAGCCATGGCCGCCCCAGTCCCGATCGTGGCGCCTGCTCGTTAGGATGCGGAGGCGGAACATGGCGATCAGCAACCGGGACATCTTGAGCGCGCTCGCGAGCTACCTGGAGCTTTACCCGGAAGAGGCGGCACTGCTATCCGAACCCGTGCGATTGCTGTCTCGGGGAGGAGATTTCGCCTCGCGGCGGAGCTTCCCGATGCACGTGACTGCCGGCGCGCTGCTGGTCCGCGGTACCGAGGTCCTGCTTGTCGAGCACCGCGCGTACGGGATCGTCCTTCAAACTGGAGTACGCGCGGGTTCTCTGCAGTCGGAGCGGTGACTGCGGGCGTGGTTTCACTTGCTGGTCTCGGGTGCAGCTCGCCGCATCGGTCATCCAGGATTCCTGGAGAAACTCGTGTTATCCGATAGCAGCTCCTGTATTCTCACTGCTCGTGGGGGATTCCAGGACTGGCGTGCTGTCGCTCGTGCCGCCGCCGGTAGTGCCGGCTGTCCTGTCTCGTTCGTGTTGAGGCAGTCTCGTACGCGTGAGGCATCCGTCTTTTTGCCTCAAATGGATGAGACAGATGCCCTGTTGACCTGCTGCGACTTCGACAGCGCCTCAGTAACTCGCCTCATGATCAGTGGGATGATCGATGCCCCTGGCTGTCCCACGTACTTGAGGCACCGCAGGTCAGCGCCACGCTCGTATCTCATCTTTAGCGGGACCGGACACCGGCCGACATGGCTTCGGTCACGGTGCCGGCCGAGGCAGGCCTCGCCGAGGTGGTGACGCTGGGGCGGCAGCGGCCGGAGCGCGGGCTGGGCGATGATGAGGAGCGGTTCTTCACCGACACGCTGGCGGAGTACCAGTGGGCGCGCGACGTGGCGGGGCTGGCGCCTTCGACCCTGGACCGGCTGACGCAGCCGGTTATCGAGGTTGCGAGCACTACGGGGTGGCGGCGTGGAGGCTGACGCCACGAGACGTGGACCGGTACTTCGCCGGCCGGGCAAGCGCGCCGGGTCGACGGTGCGGCAGAAGCTGAACCGGATCGACGGCTACTTCGCGTTCCTCGAGCAGCGGTACGCCGGTGAGATCGGCCGCCGGTTCGGCTGCGCCGTGGAATCGCCCGTCGACCCGTTCAACCGGCCGGGCCACCGCGGCGACTTCGGGCTGCGGGTCCCGCCGTCCCGCCGTGCCCTGCGCGAGTTCTTCACCGGCTGGCGTGCTGGTCTTCCTTCGGCGCGGAAGGAGCTGGTGGCCTGCCGCGACTACGTGATGGCCAAGACCGCCTACATCTCCGGCGTCGGGGCCGCCGAGCTGTGAGGGGTGAAGATCAAGGACCTGCACTGGGAATCGGGCCAGTTCGGCCGCTTCCTCGTGCACGGCAAGGGCGCCCGCGGGTCGGGGCCGCGGATGCGGGAGGCGTTCATGTTCGCCGAGGGCCGCGACCTGCTGTGGTGGTATATCGAGGAGATCCGGGGCGGGTTCAGCGACGACCCCGACCATCCCGAGGCACCCTTGTGGCCGTCGGAGCGGCTGCCCCGGAACATCGCCGCCCTGAACGCCCCGGTCGCGCCGGCGGTGACGCCGTCGACGTTCCGCAAGGCGCTGGGCCACGCGGGTGACCTTTACTTGAAGGGGCCGGTGACGGAGCTTTACCCGCACCTGCTGCGCCATGCCTGCGTTATCTGTACTCGATTTGACCGTGCGAGGTACGTGAGCGACGTGGCGTGACACGCCATTACCTTCGCAATATCTGCTACTCAGAGTGATGGCAGTTACGTTAGGCACGTGACTGAGCTGATGAGCGTGAGTTTCCGGGCAGAGCGGGCGATCTCTCCCCGTGATGGCAGCGAACTGTGGGTGGTGCTGGACCCCGGGCTGGTCGTGCACCGTGAGGCGAGCGACTTCCTGCGCTGCCTGCACGGGGCGAGCCGCTCCCCGCACACCATCCGGGCTTACGCCGGGCGGGTGGCGGGCTTCCTCAGCTGGTGCGCCGGGCAGGGAGTGGTGTGGTCGGTGGTCAGCTTGCCGGATCTGGCCCGGTTCAAGCATTTCCTGGAGACCGTTCCGTCGGGGAGCGGGCGGCTGCGTTCAGGCGCGACGGTCAACGCGACGCTGACGGCAGTGTGTGAGTTCCTGCGGTTCTGCGCGAGGAGCGGGGTGATCGAGCAGGTGGTCGCTGACCGGCTGTCGGAACCGCGGTGGCTGAGGTTCGCCCCGCCGGGGTTCGACACGGGCGAGAACGGGCAGTTCCGCGCGGTCCGGGCCCGGGCGCTGAAGGCGCGAGCCGAGACACCGTTTCCCGAAGCGCTGACCGGCGGGCAGTCCGCGCGGGTCGTGGGATGCTGCCGCCGGCCCCGGGATCGTTTCCTGGTGATCTTGCTGCTGGAGACGGGACTGCGGATCGGGGAGGCGCTGGGGTTGCGCGGCTGCGATATGCACCTGCTGCCCGATTCCCGCAGCCTGGGCTGCGCGGTCGCGGGCGCGCACGTGCACGTGCGGCACCGGGCTAACCCGAACGGGGCGCTGGCGAAGTCCCTGTTCCCGCGCACGGTCCCGGCCAGCGGCGCGGTCCTGGCCAGCTACGCCGATTACCAGTACGAGCGGGCCAGGTCCGGCTTCGGCGACGGGACCGAGATGGTGCTGGTGAATCTTTATCATGAGCCGTTCGGCGAGGCGATGACCTACCGGGCCGCGAAAGGGTTCTTCGACCGGCTGGCCCGCGGGTGCGGGTTCCCGGTTCGTCCGCACATGCTGCGGCACTCGGCGGCGACGAACTGGGTCCGGGCCGGCACGGACCTCGATGTCGTGCAGGCTCTGCTAGGTCACGTGTCGCTGGCCTCGACGACTGTCTACCTTCATGCCCGTGATGAGGACAAGCGCCGCGCGGTCGAGGCCGTGGCCGCGGGACAGCGGTACCGGTGAGCCTTCCCGCGCCGCTCGCGCCTGTCCCCGATGCCGCGGCGGCGGGCCTGTCCAGCGCGGCCGGATGGCTGGAGTGGCTGCACGCCCGGCTCGACGCGCACTGGCGTCCCGGTGAATGGGATGGCGGCTCGCTGCTGTTCACCGGGGATCTGACGTCGCCGCGGACATCTGCGTGGCCGTGCCGGACACCGGGGTGCCCGACGGGGACGCGCCGCCCGTCGGGACGCTGCGACGGGTGCCGGCGGGCCCGGGTGTCGGCCGGGACCGGCTGGGATGAGTTCGACGCCGCGCCGCCGGCCCGCGTGCGGCGGCCGCTGCTCCCGGATCGTTGCACCGTGCCCGGCTGCGAGGGCGACCTGCACTGCTCGGGATTGTGCTTCCGGCACGAGCGCAGCTGGGGCAAGAACCGCAGCGAACCCGTCGCGGCGTTCATCGCCCGGGCCCGGCCGCTGCGGCGCGCCGACGACTGCCTGGTCGCCGGGTGCGACCGCGAGAACGTCACCCGTCGAGGCCTGTGCCGTTTCCACGGCCAGCGTCTGCAGCGCGCGCACGCCGCCGGGACGCTTTCCCGCGAGCAGCTCGCGGCGTGGATCGCCGCCGAGCGGCCCCGCCTCGGAGTGCACCAGTTCTCCGTGGCCGGCCTGCCGGAACTGGTGCAGGCCGAGGTGGTGTTCGCATTGCAGCGCCGCGATCACGCGGCCCCGCCGCTGGACCCCACCGAGATCCGGATCCTGCTGGCCCGCCTCGACGGCGCCGCCTCGGTGCGCGAGGCCGATCCATGGCTTGTCTGCGAATCCGGCGGGATGCAGTACAGCACGGGAACCCGCGGGCTGTTCCGCGATCTGCGCCGGCACCTGGACCAGGCCTGGGCCCAGTACGCGGGGACCGACCCGTTCGCCGGCGACATCTGGCAGGTCGCGCTGCTGGGCCTGCACGTCAACGCCTCCCGCCGCTGGCCGGCCACCAACGGCGTGATCGACCTGCGGGTCATCGAGCCGGCGTGGCTGCGGGAGATCGTCAAGGACTGGGCCAGGACTTCACTGCCCTGGCTGCAGCGGCTGAGGGAGACAATCCGCGCATGCCAGGCCGCGTCGGCCGCCCTGGCCGGGACCGTTCGCGCCTCCCTCGGCGCCGGGGACTTCACTCGTGTCCTCGACGCGATCACCTGCCAGCGCCGGCCCGACGGAGCCCTGTATTCGGCGGCGCACCGCAACCTGATGATCTACCAGTTCTGCCAGGTCATCGAGCACGGCCGCGGCAGCGGCCTGATGGAGGAGGTGCCCGGCCCCTTCCGGCCCGCGCCCCGGCACCGGGTCCGCCAGGACGCGAACGAAGATGAGACCGGCAAGGCCCTGCCCCCGATGGTGATCGCTCAGCTTGATGCCCGGCTGGACCTGCTCGGCCCGGACGGCCGGGCCGGCGCGATCCCCGCCGCCAGCATGCAGCTGATGCACCAGACGATCTACCAGATCCTGCGCGACACCGGCCGCCGCCCCGGCGAGGTCGTCACCCTGCACCCCGGCTGCATCGAGATCATCGACGGGCAGCACAACCTGATCTACGACAACCACAAAGCCGGGCGGATGCGCCGCCGCCTGCCCGTCACCTCTGCCACCGCCGCGATCACCCTGGCGTGGGAGCAGCACCGCGGCACGCTCCGCCTCCCCCCGGACCAGGACCGGTGGATGTTCCCCAGTCCGCTGCTGCGCGCCAACCAGGCCCGCGGCCACATCACCCCGTCCGCCGTGGCCCGCGCGTTCAAGATCTGGGTCACCCGGGCCGGCGTCATCGACTCCGAGCTGGCCGGCCCCGACGGCACACCCCTCCCGTTCGATCTCACCCTCATCGCCCCATATGCGCTTCGGCATTCCTACGCCCAAAGGCACGCGGACGCCGGGGTCCCGGTTGACGTGCTCAAAGAGCTCATGGACCACGCCTCGGTTACCACCACGATGGGGTACTACCAGATCGGGCTCAAACGTAAGCAGCAGGCCATCCGCGCTGTCGGGGCGCTGGCCACCGACGCCGCCGGGAACCCGGCCCCGTTCACCAGCCCCGCCGCCTACGAAACGGCCTCCGTATCAGTGCCGTTCGGGAACTGCACCGAACCGTCCAACGTCAACGCCGGCGGCGGGTCGTGCCCGATCCGGTTCCAGTGCGCCGGCTGCGGCTTCTACAGGCCCGACCCGTCCTACCTGCCCGCCCTCGAAGCCCACATCGCTAGCCTGCGCGCCGACCGGGAAACCGCCATCGCGATCGGCGCTGCCGCCTACGTCACCACCAGCCTGACCGCCGAGATCGATGCGTTCGCCAACGTCGCCGACCAGATGCGCCACCGGCTCGACACCCTCCCGGCCGCCGAGCGCGAGGAAATCGAGCAGGCCAGCAAGCTCCTGCGCCGCGCCCGCGCCGCCCGGCAGCTCCCCGTCATCCCGCGGCAGAGCGCATGAACCCGGCCGCCGGGCGAGCCGACGCGCTGCGCGCCGCCCGCGCCGCCGACAGCGCCGCCAAACGAAACCGCGTCCGCCAGGCCATCGACACACTCGAAACCGCCGGCACTACCGTCACCGCGGCGGCCGTCGCCCGCACCGCCAGGGTCTCCACCTGGCTCGTCTACACCGACGGCCTGCGCGAGCACCTCGAGGCCGCACGCCGCCGCCAGGCCGCACCCGCCGCCATCCCGGCCCGCACAGCCCCCGGCCGCACGCCACCTACCCCGGCCAGCCTGCGCACCGACCTGGCCCTGGCCCGCGAGGAGATCCGCCGGCTGCGCACCGAACACAGCAAACTCCGCGGCCGGCTCCGCCTCCAGCTCGGCGCTGAACTCGACGGCCCCGACACGACCGCGCTCATCGCCCGTGTCGCCGACCTCGAAACCCTCACCCGCGCACTCACAGCCGAACGTGACACCCGGGCAGCCGAAGCACACCAGGCCCAACGCCGCATCCGCGACCTCGAAGACGACCTCACCGCCGCCCGGGAAACCCTCCGCAAAGTAATCAAAGACCGCAACAAGCCACGAACATGACCGCGCCCACGTCACCCACGTGCCTCACAGCCGACAGCAACGAAAACCCAGGCAGGACAAGGGAAACGCGAAATCGAGTACAGATAACCTACGTGACCCATCAGATCGAGGACGGGACCGACCCGGGATTCGTGCAGCGGCAGGTCGGCCACCGGTACCAGTCCACGACGGCGATTTACAGCGGTGTCAGCGGCGACTTCATGAACACGATGATGCGCAAGGCCCTGAGCAGGGCGTTCGAGGCCGAGGAGGATCACCGGCGATGACAGCGAAACTCGGCTACGCCTGGAAGCTGCGGGAGGTCATGGCCACCCGCGGCCTGTTCCAGACCACGCACCTGCGGCCGAAGCTGGCCGAGCGGGGCATCCGCCTGTCCGACAGCCAGGTCTACCGGCTGGTGACCGACAAGCCCGAACGGCTCAACCTCAAGGTCCTGATGGCGCTGCTGGACATCCTCGGCTGCCGGATGGACGACCTCATCGAGCCGGTTGCCGCCCCCGCGGCGAAGACGGGGAAGAAGACTGCCAGCGGGGACGGTGATCCCGGGTCCGTCGGCGGTTTCCGTCCCCGGCGGGCGCGGATCGTTCCGTGACCGGGACGGGGTTCCTCGCCGATCCTGTCGCGGCGGTCGTCGGCGTCGTTCACGGTGCCGAGCCGTCCCTGGACCGGGACGTGATCGCCGCCGCGATCATCGCGGGCTGCCCCGTCCCGCGCTCAGCAGCGCCGCCTGGCCGCCGCGCTGCATGATGACCCCGGACTGCTCACGTCCGGGCGGCCCGAAGGGCCGCCCCAGGTCGAGCTGCTGGTCAGGGAGCTGCAGCCGGCCGGGGCCGGGAACCTGGTCCCGCCCCGGTGCGCTCATTGCGGTGAGCCGCGGCGGCTGGTGCAGTGCGATGGCAGCCTGCGGATCTGCTCTGCATGCGACCGCCGCCGGCGCGCCGCCGCCGAGCCGTGCTCGGTCTGCGGGTCTGCCCGGCAGGTCGCCGCCCGTGACCAGGGCGGGCGTCCGCGCTGCAACCGCTGCCTTCCCTATGACAGCCCCGATCCCGTCGCGGCGATCGCGGCCCGTGTCACCCGGTGCCGCCCCGGACCGGGCCCGGCCGGGCTGGAGGACGTGATCACGAGCGCGATACCCAGCGCGTTCCAGCGTCACCAGGTGCTCTGGGAGCTCGACGCGCGGCCGGCGCTGCTCGCCGGCGAGGGAGCGTACGGCTCGCCGCGCGTCAACGTGCTGATCAGGGCTCTTGCAGACGCGGGCGTCCCCGGGATCGTGGCCCCGTCCTGCCCGTCGTGCGGGCAGGAGGTGCCGTTGCGGTTCCGTCTCGGGGAAATGCGCTGCTGCCGCCGCTGCTATGACCGGGGACGGCTCGGCACCTGCAGCCGCTGCGGGCGAGGCCGGCATATCGCCAGCCGCACCGCGGCCGGCGACGCGGTCTGCAGCGCGTGCTTCCGCCGTGACCCGGCCAACCACGGGCAGTGCGGCAACTGCGGGCGGACCGCCCTGACCGTCCGCCGGGAGGACGGAAGCGCCTGGTGCCGCCGCTGCTACCGGGTGCCCGCGGCTACCTGCTCGCTCTGCGGCCGGGACAAGCCCTGCTACCTGGTCTCCGCCGGCACTCCGCGCTGCGAGCACTGCTCACGCCGGATGCGCCGTGCCCCGTGCGCGCGCTGCGGGAACAGCCGGGCCGTATGGACGCGCACCGCCGACGGCCAGCCGCTATGCGGGTCCTGCAGCCGGCAGCGGGTGCCGTGCAGCACCTGCGGCAAGACCCGCACCGTCGCCGCCCGGCTTCCTGCGGGGCCTTTGTGCAGTACGTGCTACCGCAAGGACCCGGCATCGTTCCGGCCTTGCACGAACTGCGGGACCACCGAACGCCTCTACCACCACGGACTTTGCACCGGCTGCGCCTGCCGCGAGCACCTGCTCAGCCTGCTGTCGCACGACCAGGGCGGCATGCACCCGCACGCCGAGGCGATCTACCACGTCCTGGCCGTCAGCAACCCGGATTCGCTGATGCAGTGGCTGACCAGGAGCTCCGCCGCCGCGGTGCTCGCTGCGGTCAGCCAGGCCGCCCGTTCCCCCGGTCACGCCGGCCTCGACAGGTTCCCGCAGGACAAGGCCGTCCGGCATCTCCGCAAGGTCCTTGTGGCCGGCGGCATCCTGCCTGTCCGCGACGAGCGGCTCGCCGAGCTCGAGCAGTGGGTCACGGACAAGACCGGCCAGATCGGGGATCCCGCCGAGCGCCGGGCCGTGCGCGGCTTCGCCACCTGGCATCACCTGCGGCGCCTGCGCGGCGAGTCCGTCCGGCACCCCGTCACCGCCGAGCAGGCGGACTACGTGCACAACGAGGTCCGTGCTGCGGTCATCCTGATCGCCTGGCTGCGGAACCGCGGCACTGCCCTCGCCGCGTGCACCCAGCGCGACATCGACGACTGGCTCGCCGGCGGGTCCGGCACCTGCTACCACGCCCGCTCCTTCGTGACCTGGGCAGCCAGCCGCGGCCACGCCGGCGACGTCGAGATCCCCCGGCCTGCCCGCAACGAGACGCTGTCCCAGCTCGAAGAGGACTACCGGTGGGAACTGGTCCGCCGCCTGCTCCACGACGACGCACTCGCCACCGAAGACCGCGTGGCCGGGCTGCTCGTGCTGCTTTACGGACAGCCGCTGGCCCGCATCGCCCGCCTCACCCGCGGCCAGGTCACCGATTCACCGGGCAGCGTCACGCTCCTGCTCGGCACCATGCCGATCGAGTTCCCCGAACCCCTGGGCGGTCTCGTCCGCCGGCTCCTCAGCCACCGTCACGGACGCGCTGTCGTCGGCCGCACCAGCGATCACCCGTGGCTTTTCCCCGGCGGTGCACCAGGACACCAGATTTCCACTGCCCATCTCAAGGCACGGCTCGCCGCCATCGGCATCCACGGCCGGTCCGGTCGCAACACCGCCCTGATGGACCTGGCCGTCAAGCTTCCCCCGGTCGCGCTCGCACGCCTGCTCGGGATCCACATCAACACCGCGGGAACCTGGGCCGAACGGGCAGGAGCCTCGCACGCTGCCTACGCAGCACAGGTATCCCGGCGGGCATTCAGCAAGTTCTGATATCTCGGGTTACCAATACGTCGGAGTTCCGCGACAGCCTTGTGCTGGGGCGGTGTGAGCGTGGCGGTGAAGGTGAACTTCTGCCCGTTGCCGCCAGCGCGCTCGTCGGTGATGTCGAGGCGGCTGCCTGCCTGCGCGGCGAGGCTAGTGACGGTGTCGAGCATGCCGCGCGGCAGGATGAGGCCGCCGTCAACGGTCTCGTCGTAGCTGTGCAGGAAGCGGGGGATATTCCAGGTTGAGGCGCGCATCCGCTGCTTCTCGTAGAAGAGCGGGTTGTGCATCGAGGCGGCATGCCGCAGCGTCGCGGCCAGACCCGGCGTGAGTTCCGCCTGCTCGATCCTGATCCCGGCTCCGAGCCTGACGTGCAGGACCGCCGGGGCCTGGGGGACGGTCTTGGTGGCAGTCGAGGATGCGAGCCGGGTGACCTCGGCGGCGACGGCGACCTTTCCGGCCCGGTCGGCGGCGCGCTTGACCTCGTGCGGGGTCATCCGGCCCAGGGAGGACAGGTAGGCCCACTGGTCGTCGTGCCGTTCGAGGGTTTCGAGATTCAGGAAGACGGTCGCGCCCCTGTCTCTGGCGGGCTTGAACAGCGGGGCGGCGATGAGGTTCCCGATCCCGCTGGCGGGCAGGAGGTCCTGGGAGGGGAAGAGCCGGTCGTAGCTGGCCAGGTTCATCCGGCCGCGCAGTGCCATCGCCTCCCGCAGCAGCGCGGTGCCCAGTCGCCGGGCGGTCTCCGCCGGGACCGGCGAGGTGAAGAACACCCATGCGTGCGCGCCTACCCCGGAGCGGGAGACCTCGAGTGCGACGGGGACCTGCAGTGCTCGCCCGGCCTTGACGTACATGAGGGCGTCGAACATCGCCTCGTGGCCATCGAAGTCGGCGGCCAGCCACCAGCAGCGGTCGCCGTCCAGCAGCGGGTACAGGCCAACGTGAACCTGCCCCCTGAGATGGGATTCGAGTACCTTCGCGGTCAGCGGTAGGTAGCCGCGCTCCTCGTGCGGAACGCCCTTGATCCGCCCGCCTCGCACGGCGGGAACCCAGCCGTGCTTGCCGGTGTGCGGGTTGTCCCACCGGGTCGCGTAGACATCGGTACGCGCGGCGAACAGCGCCCTGAAGAACGCTACCTTCTCCTCCAGCGGCGACTGGTTGTGCACCATCCCCGGCGGTGCCTCGAAATAAGCCGCCTGGGCCGGGCGGGGCACCGCCGCCTGCTGCGGAGTCATTTGCAGCAGGTTCAGCAGCCGGGTGTTCTCCGCCCTGAGCCGCGCAAGCTCAGCCTCGACCTGTGCCAGAACACCAGTCACGGGCATAACCTACCGGCTGAACGTCAACTGCCATATCGTGAGGCACCACAGAGTGCCATCGGGCATCCGTAGGCGCGGTGACCGAGGAGTTCCGAGACAGGCTTGGAGTGCCAGGCAGGCCGCTCTTGGGTAGCGGCGGTCAGAGCGCAGGCAGTAGCTCGAAGGCGGCGCAGTGGGCGGGGCGGACCGCCCGGAAGTGGCGGTGGTCGATCGTCGCGACGTAGGTGGCGCCTAGGCGTTCGGCGACGGCGATCACCGAGGCGTCCGCAGTGCCGAGCGGGAAGTCCGCGTACTGCCGCACGAGGTCGGCCATCCGGGCGAAGTCTTGCGCGGTGGTCGGCTCGACTATCAGTTCGCCGCGCGCTAGTGCGTCGAGGAACGCGGCCTCGACTGCGGGACCTGGCTCAATCTGGAGGAAGTAGGCGACCTCGGTGACGATCGGGGCCGGGACGATGATCGGGCCACGAAACCGCCGGAACAGCGCGGTGCAGGCCTCGTGGTGCCGGTCCTTGGCGTTGAGCATCGCCACTAGCGGCCCGGTGTCAGCGATCAGCATCAGCGCGCTTCGTGAACTCCTCGCGCAGGATCTCCTCGGAGCGCTCGGAGAGTTCGGGTGCGCCGTTGAACAGGCCGATGAAGGAGAAGTCTCGCACTGGTTCGTCGGCCAGCAGCGATTCCGGCTCCGGGGCTAGGGCCTCGTCGGAGGCGGTGAGCCTGCCACTTGGGCGCAGCAACTGTTGTGCGACGGCGCGCAGCGCACGCACCTGGTCAGGATCAAGCCGGTCCACCATCCGGTGCAGGTCGACATGCTCCGGGGTCATCGTCATGAACCCAGGATACCGTCGGCTGGGAAAGCATCGCCAGCATGCGTGGCCGGCGGCGGGCGCCGTGGCGAACCGCCTACCGGGTAAGCGACTGGCCCAAGACATCTTGCTCAGTTCCGCTCCAGTTCCGCTAGATGCAGCGAAACGGCCCGAACTGATGAGAACCCGCGAGATGTGAAATCCCAGATCAGGATGGTCTAACTGGAGTTTCCGCAGGTCAGTGGAGGATGCTGACAGAACCCGGCCTACAGGCCAGGCTCACCCCTCAGCATGCCGCTGACCTGTGGAAGCATGGGCTTCTAAGCGTCCAGTTCCGCTCGGCATAAAAGGAGCGCCGGTCATCGTCTCGCTTGCCGCCTGACTCCCGATCTGTGTTCCTGTCCGCCCGCTGTCGTTCCAATTCCGCCAGCTGCCGACGACGAACCCGGCACGAGGGGGCGGCCTGCCGGTGCGCGAGCATGGCGGGACCGGTTCCAGGCCGGTGACCCGGCAGGCCAGCAGTATAGAGAAAGCGCCTTGGCCCCCGTCGCCGTAACAGGCAGGATTCATTGGCGGCGTTGAAATCCTGTTCGCCCGCCCAGTCCACCGGGACGTCCATCGTGTTGCCCGTCATCAGGTTGAAGGGAATGCTGGCGAAGTTGATGTCATGGTCAGAGTTATCCCCCCTCCCAGAGACGATGGCGAGCGTGTAGATCCCCGCCAGCACCCTCATCCGGTAACGGGCGCCCGCGACCCGAAACGGCAGCCGCTGCGCGGCCACGGTCTGGCCGGCCTGATTCTGCAGGAACACGGTCACCACCGACGGCTCCTGGCCCGGGCCGGTATCTCCTTGCGCCGCGTACTCGGCTCGCGTGCACTCCGCAATGACCCCGCTGAGGACAACGGACCGTGGCGCGTGTGCCGTGCCGACCAGCCAGGAAGCCACAAGGAACGGGGCGGTCACCACACTGAGGGACATGAGCCCTGTAGACCGGCGGCTGACCCTGGCGGTGCCGCGCGCCAGCACGGAGGCTATCGCGAGCAGGAGCGCCAGCTGGATGGCGAAAATTACTAGCTGTCCCCCGGCCGCGCTGACGTAGCGTCCCCAGCTGAGGTCGCACGCCTGGTCCTTGCCGCACGCCCAGGTTTCCGGGCCCGGAGGCTGACTGGTCACGTCCACGACCGCGAAGACGACCTCCGCGAGCCAGGCGGCAGCCCACAACGCGGTTGCCCGGGTCCGGCAGGCCCAGCCCAGCCGGATGCAGCCGGCGATCAGCACCGGAATCGCCAGCAGCACCCAGGCCAGCACGCCGAACACGGCCGCCGAGTAGGCCCCGGCCGACTCACCGACCCACGCAGGACCACGGGAGAGGTCCTCGGGAGAGGTCCTCGGGCACCCGCAGGGCGTAGGCCATGTCAAAGGCCGCCCCGGCAACGCCAAGCCCCGCCCACAGCACCGTCAGGCCCCAGGCCACCCGGCCGCGGACGCTCATCTTCTCCCGCACGTCCGATTTATAGCAACACTGCCAGCCGCGCCGTCCCGATCCGAGCCAGTTGCTGCGCAGCGTCGGCCGGGGCGCGCACCGCCAGGGGGTCCTAAACGAACTTGCGACCGAGATTTGTAGTCGGACGCTGGGCATTCCCGGCTATTGCTGGCTGCTGGCGTGGTCGCCAGCAGCCAGCGTCGGTTTCGGCTGTGGCCGGGGCTTGGGCTCGGGTCAGGGGGCGAGCCGGTTGGGGCCGCGGAACAGGAAGGTTGCGTCCCGTAGCGAGTCCAGGTTCAGCAGGGTCATGAGCAGGCGTCCCAGGCCGAGGCCGAATCCGCCGTGCGGCGGGCAGCTGTAGCGGAAGCAGTTGAGGTAGTCCGTCATGGGCTCCGGCGACAGCCCTTTCTCGGCAACCTGGCGCAGCAGTACGTCGTGGCGGTGCTCGCGCTGGGCGCCGGTGGTGATCTCCAGGCCTTTCCAGAGCAGGTCGTAGCTGAGTGTGAGGTCGGCAGGCAGGCCGGCCGGGAAAGCGGTGACGAATACGAAGTCGTGACCGATGTCCGCGACCAGGCGCCGCTCGCCCTCTGGGTTCAGGTCGTCGGCCGGGCCGTCCCAGCCTCCGGCGCGCAGGGTCCGCTGGGCTTCGGCCATCGTGATCCGGGGAAACGGGACCGCCGGGATGCTGACGTCCAGGCCGTGGCGGTCAGCGGCCGCTGTGAGGACGTGGACCAGCATGCGTTCCTCGAAGTCCATGACGTCCTCGACGTCGTCGATCCACCCGAGTTCGACGTCGACGCTGGTGAACTCGGTCGCGTGCCTTGCGGTGAACGACGGCTCGGCGCGGAACACCGGGCCGACCTCGAAGACCCGGTCGATGCCGGCCGCGATCGCCATCTGCTTGTAGAACTGGGGCGACTGCGCCAGGTAGGCGTCCTTGCCGAAGTAGCCGAGCTTGAACACCGCGGCACCGGACTCCGATGCGGTTCCCATGAGCTTCGGGGTGTGCATCTCGGTGCACCCGTTCGCGCAGGCGAACTCGCGCATCGCGTTCTCGACGGTTGTCTGGACCGCGAAGACCTCGCGGGCCCGGGCGCCGGCGGACGTCCAGGAACCGCCAGTCCAGCCGGTGCTCGGGACCCGACTGGCCGTCGACCGGCAGCGGTGCCTCGGCCGGGCCGCAGACCGTGATCTCTTCCAGGATGATTTCCAGCCCGCCGAGCGACACGACCGGGTTGGCGACGACCCGCCCGGTGATCCGCACGGCCGATTCGGTGGTCAGTGCGTCGAGTGCCTTGTCCAGCGGGCTGTCATCGCGCCGGTGCGTCACCTGCGCGGTGCCGGTGTGGTCACGCAGCACCGCGAACTGCATCGCGCGCTGCAGGCGCAGTGCCTGTACCCAGCAGGCGACCGAGACGGTTTCTCCGATGTGGCCGCGCAGGTCGGCGGCCAGGATCCTTCGGATCATTGCAAAGCCCTCCCAGGCTAACTTGCAGTGATCCCTGGGAGGCGTGGGCGAGCAGGGAATCTCGCGGTGCCACCACGCCTTCGCTGCCGGTACGGCAGCCTCTTTTAGAAAAGCGCTCGGGAGTGTCTTCGCCGCGGGACGCGAGACGGCTTTCTCAGCTGCCAGCCGCTCTCTGTGCTCACGCCGGACCGGGCTACTCGGTTCCGTCGACGCGCTGCCGCTCAGCCTAACCGACTGCCGGGCAACCCGCGCGCTGTCCCAATACCCGCCCTGCCCGGGACTTTACCGCTCCAGCGCACCAGCAAGCCAGGACTCAGCTCCGCCGGTAGCTGTGCTGCGGACTTTCCTGGCCAGGGACTTCAGTACCTACCAGAGCCTGCGCGACGACCTTGACGCCAGCCAGCGGCAGACCTTCGCGGTCGTGCTATCCGCTGCCTTCGCCGACGCCGCGACCCGCCGGTTCGGCGAGAAGCCGTCGGCAGCCGACGTCACCGAGTTTGTCCCCGAGGCCCGGACCCGCTACGAAACCGCCGGATCGTGGTGAAAGGGGACCGCAATGGTCGCTGACCTCGAGGATGACACCGGAGCGCCGCCTGCCCCGGGCAACGATCGCTGATTCAGCCTGGCGACGGCGCCGCCAGGCTGCAGCACGCAAATCGCACTACGCTCGCCGGACCAGGGATCACCAGGCGCTGACGCAGCGGCAGCCGCAGCCGGGAGGGCCCTGCCGGTTCCGCGCCCAGGGCACTGCCGGCCCGTAAATGGTCATGACAACCCCTGATGCCAGCTGGTAAGAAGCGGGAATGACCGCTGATGCCCTGAACCCGGTGGACCGCCTGATCGCCGAACGCGAGTGCGAACGGCTGATCATCGACTTCGTCCGCCGCCTGGACCTGGGAGAGCCGGGCTCGGTCGCGGAGCTCTTCACCCCGGACGGGACCTGGGAATGGCCTGACGGCCGCCGCCGGGTCGAGGGTCGGGACGCGCTGCGACGCTACTTCGGCTCCCGCCCGGCGGACCGGCTCTCACGCCGCATGATGACTAACATCCTGGTCACCCTGACGTCCGCGACGACGGCATTCGCGACCTCATACCTGGCCTCCTACCGCGTCGACGGCTACGCGGGCGGCATGCTGCCGCCGCAGCTCCCGGTGAATATCGGCCATTACGAGGACACCTTCTCCAAGACCGACGGCAAATGGCTGCTCACCCGGCGGGTCACGGTTCTTCCCTTCGGTAGCGAAACACGGCGCCTGTTAACCAAAACGGAGCCGCCATTCAGCCGCCGTCCCACCCGTCCACATGCCCGGGTCACAAGTCACTGCTGTAGTACCAGAAGCTAGGAACCAAGGATCTCTAGCTGCCGGGGCTTCTGCGGCGGGAACTGGTCCGCTCGGTGTCGGCGGAGCGCATTGCTGTGATGAGGACTGGCAGGGCGGCGAGCAGGGCAATGCCGCGTAGCGCGCCGGCGACGGGATAAGCGGCGCGGACTCCGAGTTCGCGGGCGATGAGGCCCCCGGCGAGCGAACCGAGGGGCATAAGTCCCCAGCCGAGCATCCGGTAGGCGCTGTTGACCCGTCCGAGCAGGTCCGGCGGCACTAGGCGCTGGCGCAGGGTGAGAGTCACGACGCTCCACAGGATGGTGGCGAATCCGTTGAGCGCGAGTAGCACGCCTAGCGCCACGGCGTCCGGGCTGAATCCGATGGCCGCGAAGATCCCGGCGTTCGCGCCGAGCGAGATGAGCAGCGTCGGCAGTGCCCCGATCCGGGCCACGATGACGGCGCTGACCAGGCCGCCGAGCACGCTGCCGATGGCGCCTCCAGCGAGGAGCAGGCCGTAGCCGCGGTCGCTGACGTGCAGTGTCCGGGTGGCGAGCAGGACTACCGTGACGTTGCCGAGCTGGAAGCAGAACGTGTTGACGGCGAGCAGCCCCGCCAGCGTGCGCAGCAGGCGGTGGCGTCCCAGCCAGCGTACTCCTTCGGCGATGGCCGTCCGGACCGGCGAGTGCGCGGCGTCGGCCCGGGGGCGGCGGGGCAGGGTCGCCAGCAGCCCGGCGGACAGGGCGAACGAGCCTGCGTCCAGGCCGAACGGCAACGCTACGGTGACGGCGAACAGCAGGCTGCCGAGGGGCGGGCCGAGGAACTGCTGACCCGTGTTGGCGACGGTGTACTGGCTGCTGTTCGCCTTGGTCAGCAGCGGTTGCGGGACGATGTCCGGCAGGGCCGCCTGGGACGCGTTCGCGAACACGACCTCGCAGGCGCCGAGCGCGAAACCCGTGACGGCCAGAAGGGGAATGCTTGCCTTCCCGGTGGCGAGGAGGACGGTCACGGCGGTGACGATGACGGCCTGAAGGATCTGTGACCGCCACATCAGGGTGATCCGGTCGCGGCGGTCCGCGAGGGCCCCGGCGGGCAGCGACAGCAGCAGCCACGGGAGGTAGGAGGCCGCCGATACGAGCGAGATCGGCAGTGGGTCACGGGTGATCGTCACCGTCAGCAGCGGAAGGGCGGAGGCGAAGACACCGTCGCCGACGTTGTCCACGGCCGCTGCCCACCACAGGCGCCGGTACGCTGCCGGGAGCCGCATCCTGGTGGTCGTCTCGGTCCTTTTGGTCATGCCGGACAGTGTCATGGTATCGAACCCGTGTTCGCCACCATGTAGCCCGCTGCTGCATAATCAGGGCATGGCGCTGACCCTGGACCTCAGCATCAGCGATCTGGCAAACGCCCGGTTCGCTCTCTCGCCTTTGTCCGAGACCATCTCCGGCCTGCAGCTTCTCGGGAACCGCTGGGGATCCGGACGCCACCGGCGGTGGGCCCGGTGGGCTGCTGCTGAGGTCGCCGCCCGTCCGCTCGACCTGTCGCTGACCTGGCCGCTGATCGTCAGCGACCGGCCGAGCTGGCCTCAGTGGCTGCTGCCCGCCCCGGCAACCGCGGCGACGACGATCGATGACGACCTCGCCGCGATGCGGCAGACGACGGCGCGCCAGGTCCGCTTCAGCCTGCACCGGATCTTCGGCGACCGTCCCCCGGCCGGCGCGGCCGAGTTCTATGCTGATCCCGGCGCGGGGCTGCGCGCCATCGCCGCCGAGTTGCGTCGGGCGCACGACCGGCTGATCGCGCCGCACTGGTCCCGGCTGCGGGCTGTCCTGGAGGCTGACATCGCCTACCGGGCCAGGCAGTTGGCCGCCGGGGGCGCGGTACAGCTTTTCACCGACCTGCACCCCGACCTGCGCTGGCGCGACGGGCTGCTCACCCTCGATGGCGACCACCGCCCCTCACCGGGCAGGCCTCCAGGGGGAGTGGTCCTGTCGCCGGTGGTGCTCGGGCCGCCCTGGGTCATGATCAAACTGCACACCACGACTGCGACGACAGTGCGCTACCCGGCCCGCGGCACCGGAACGCTGTGGGAAGCGGGAACCGGCCCGGTGCCCGGCAGCACCGCCCGCCTGCTCGGCCGACGCCGGGCGGGTCTGCTTGAGGCGCTGCGGTCGCCTTCGACGGTGACAGATCTCGCCCGGGAACTGCGCGTGTCGCCGAGCGCCGTGTCACAGCACCTCCGCGTCCTGCGTGATAGCGGGCTCGTCGCCGGAGAACGGTCCGGGCGCAGCGTCCGTTACCTCACCACCGAACGCGGTCTGGCTCTGCTGGATCCTGAGCGCCGATAGCATCCTCAGGCCGGGGAACTGACGAGCGGGACAAGGACCCGAGCCGGGCTAATCTGTGAGTCTGCTGCGAGTACGGGTGCGGTGAGCGATGCCCGGCGAGGAGGCCGCCTTGGGAACCAGTCGGCGGGTATCCGCGGACGGCTCCCCGCAACTAAACGCGGGCGACGTCATGCTGGGATGCGCGGGCGCCCTGCTCGCTGCGGTCGCCCTGGCCCTGCTGGTTGTCGCGGCCCTGGACGTCGGGCCAGCGTACCGAGCCGAGCACGGCGCGGGCGTGAAAGGTTCCTGGGTGGCGGTCTACTTCGACGATGACGGGCGCGGCGGGTACTGGCGCGGTGAATTCAGGCTGCCGGACGGCAAGGTGCTGCTCCGCAGCGTCGAGTTGGACGGCCCGGGTACCTCGCTGCACGCCGGGGAAGTCATAGCCGCCACATACAGCGGCGGCGCCCTTGTCTACCCGCAGGAAGACTCGTCGGACTGGATAGTCGATCTTGCGATAATGGCAGCCGCCGTCGTCTATCTCGCATTTTTCTTGTGGTTCGTCACCCGTCGCCTTCAGGGGAGGGTTAAAAGGCGGCACGAGGCTGAACATGTCCCATAGAGCCAGTGCCCGAAAGGCTAAGGGGCCGGACAAGCCTTTGAGGAAAAGAAATCACTTCTGAATCCCTTGTAGGTTCTCACGGCAGTTGTCCGGGACGCCGTCTTGACGTTGACCTCGTTCGGGATTCTCAGCCTGTGACTCTCCGGTGGTTCCAGGCTAAGCCCTCGATCCCGCAGCCCGTCTCCTCCAGGATCCGGCTGATCCTCAGGGCTTCCCGCTCGTCGTCGGATAGGTGGCCCGGCTCTTTAGCCTGTGCGGACCAGCAGAGCTCAAGGAACGGGGTCTCGGCGGCCTCGATGAACGCCAGGTCCCGCAGCGCTGCGATCTCTTCGGGGATGGTTTCGATCGCGGTCCAGTTGAGCTTGAGCCCCTGGAGCCTGGTCAGCTGGAACAACTCGGGGGGCAGCACGGAGATTTCAGTCCACGAGACGTTGATCATGACAGCGCTGGTGAGCAGCCGTACCTCCGGGGGGAGGCTGGAGATCTTCCAGCCGATGAGGTGAATGCCCTGGAAGTGGTTCAGCGCCTCGGCGTCCGCCTCGCTCAGCGAGGTGATCGGGTTGTAGCCGAGGTTGATCTCCCGGTACGGCTCGGGCTCGTCGTCCGGCCCGATGTTCTCGTACGGGACCTCGGCGAGCTCAACGCCTGTGGGAACCGCGGTGAGGCCTTGCCGCTGGAGGTCGAGCACTGGGTAGTTCTCGTCGTCGGCGTCCCTGGCGAACTGGGTCAGCGCCAGCCCCGCCTCCTGCTCCGCCAGCGGGAACCGGGTAAGCAGCGGTCCGAGGAGCGGCTTGTGCGGCTGGGCCAGGCTGTAGAGGATCGCCCCGAGCCGGTCCCCGCCCTGACCGATGATCTCCTCGACGGTCCCCAGGATCTCCTCCGTTAGCACGCTGTCGGCCTCCGCCTCCTCCGCAGGAGGCTGTCCTAGCCGGTCCAGCCTGGCGAGCAGGGGACTCAGCGGCGCGGGATCGGGAAAATAGCGCTCAAGCACCTGCGCGGGACTCAGTCGGCCCATGAATTCCTCTCCCTGATTCACTAGCGGCAGCAAGAGGCCACGTAAGCATTCAGGTGACCTTGGCGGCGTTATCGCCTGTTGCGCTACGTGACGGCCGTCGGGCAGGGTTAAGCGGTTTCCGGGAGGGCTGGCATCCAGGCGTTTCCGGCGAGTGCGTCGCGGAGCGCGGTCAGAACGGGGATTCCGTGCTTGCCGGCGGTGGATGCGTAACCGCGGATCGCGTAGCGGTCGCGGGTCGTTTTCTCCGAGCGAAGCCGGCCCGAGATCTTCTGCTGCGTCTTCGCGGGCCGCAGGTCGCGCTCGGCCTGGTTCGATGTCGGGGGTATCCGCAGGTCAGACAGGAACCGCAGCACGTCGGCCTCGCGGTCGCGCAGGCACTCCAGGAGCATCCGGCCGGGCCGCTGCTTCTTCTGGGCGCCGGGGACGCGGGGGACCTCCTGCAGCCCGACGAGCACGGCGGAGCGGAAGAGCCGCAGGTCAGCGGCGGTCACACCGGCAGGGGCGGCGTCCAGGCCCTGTCCGCGCGCGGTGTTCGCGGCGTGGATGAGCGCGCGGAGCGCGTCGGCGGCCTGGCCGGGCCAGATCGCGTCCGGGTACTGCTCGGCCGCGTCGGCCAGGTCCCGCAAGAGGTGCGCGCAGCACAGCTGGTGCAGCAGGCCGTCGTAGGCGTCGTAGTTCTGGTACCGGTCGTGGACCGCGACGGCGCCGGACAGGTCGCCCAGCACGAACCCGTCGAACGACGCCAGCGTCCGGTCGCCGAGGAAGTAGCAGGTCAGCAGGTTCGTGCAGGCGACCAGCAGGTACCGCTTCCGCGTCTTCGGCCCGGGGCCGACCCGGATCGGGGTCTCGTCCGCGCAGACGACCCGCGCGGCGGTGACCAGGGCGCGGATCAGCAGGCAGGCGCCCCGGACAGCGCGGGCGGCGCGCTCCAGCAGCGAGTGCACGAAGCCGTCCGACGGCCTCTCTCCCGTGACGGCTTCCAGGAGCGAGGCGCACCGCTCGACCGGGAGATGGTGCATGACCAGCAGGAACACCGCCAGCGCCTGCACGTTCAGGCCCCACGTGGCGGTCCCCGGCCGCCCGGCGCCGGGCGCCGGGGCGGCCTCGTGGACCTTCCCGCAGCCGCACCGGACCGCGTGCTCGTCGTACTGGGTGACCGTCGCCGCCGCGAGCGGCACGTCGATGACCTGCCGCGACGCCACGACACCGAGGTCGGCCGCGTCCGCGAGGTCACGCCCGCACGGGCAGCCGCCCTCCGGGAACAGCGGCACCGTCTCGTCCGGTGCCTGCGACCAGGCAAGATGCGCGCCGGGCGCGCCCGGCTGCTTGCCGGGCTTGCGGCCGCTGCCGGGCTTCGCCCGCGGCGCGGGCGCCTTCCGGCCCGGCAGGTCGTCCGACGACGGCGGCATCGAGGAGTTCCCCGAGTTCCTCGACGCGGCCCTGCGTGCCGCCTCCAGTTGCTCCCGCAGTTCGCGCACGAGCCCGGTCAGCTCCGTGATCTGAGCCGACAGGTCCGTGACCTGCACGGAAAGCCCAGCGATCAGCGCCGCCTGCTCGCGGATCAGCGCGTCACGCGGATCCTCCGGAGGCAGCGATTCGGACACCTTGCGATCATGCCCGAAACCACGTCCGGCAGCCCTGCCAGCAGCCCAACCGTGACCTCAGCGAGCGACCCAGCGTCACCATTAACTCAAATCAAGACACGACCTGAATGCTTACGAGGCCACCTAGCGCGAGATCATGACCAGCGTCACGCAATCCCTGACAACTAGCCCCATCCGTCCCCCGCAAGCCATTATGGCGGCACGGCCGCCGACAGCCGCTGACATTCCAGCAGTGCCAGAGGTGTCGGGGATCCGGGAATGTCTGGCACTGCGCCGCCGTGCCAGGCCGACCCGGTATGCACTAACACCGCCGGGTCCCGTCGGGCCTGGGGTCACGTGCCGACCGGGTGTCCGGTGCCTGGCCGGCTGTGCTGACGATGCGCATTCAGAGGCAGCCGGATGTGCTCGAAGCGGCCTGAAAGGCTTATGGGGGTGGGTATGGGGAACCGCCGATCGGCACGTGTCCCTGACGGGTCGTACCTTGCTGGAAAATCGTACATAACTGGCGATCTTGCGCTCGGCTTTGATGCGGTAATTCCTAGCTCAACTTTCCCTTGGTGCGGAGCGCAGCATGAAATCAGGATATGATTCCGGTGACGACGCTACGGCTCTCTGCCGCACTTGCAATTGGCCCGTGCCGACTCCTGTATTCATTCGGGACCCGCGAGCACCAGGGTTACCTCGGAGGGTATGGGGAGACATCCCCCTCGCAATCCCGGGTTCACCGGCAGGGAGGACCTCCTCACGGCAGTGAGGGCAGCCCTGCTGGGCGGGGACCGGGCAGTAGTTCAGGCCTGCACGGCATGGGCGGGGTGGGTCATACACGCTCAACGGGCTGGTCAAGGACAAGCTGGCAATCCGGCGGAAAGTCCGTGCCTGCCCGCCTGAAACTCACTACTTTCTTACCCCCGATGGTCGTGCGATCCTTGAGGAGGTCGCCAAACTGGGCGCCGCCGAGGGAAGACGGCCGGATTTCATGGGATACGCAGACGAGGAACCGCCGCCCGGTGTGGATATCGGCAAACCGAGCGTGGCGCGGATCTGGGACTACGCGATCGGCGGCAAGAACCACTTCGCCGTTGACCGGGAGACAGCCGCCGCAGTTCAGAAGGAACTGCCCTTGGGGGCGGAAGCCGCACGGGCTTCGCGGGCCTTCCTCGGTTATGCCGTACGGATGGCGCTCCGCCAGGGGGTTAGGCAGTTTCTCGACATCGGGACCGGGCTGCCGACCACTAACAACGTGCACGAGGTCGCCCAGGGCCTGCACCCGGAGTCGCGGATCGTCTACGTCGACAACGACCCGTCGGTGCTGCTGCACGCCCGAGTCCTGCTGAACAGCACCCCGGAAGGGGCCAGCGACTACATTCACGCGGACCTCCGCGACCCGGGCAAAATCCTCGCCCGCTGCGCCGGCACACTCGATTTCACCAAGCCGGTCGCCGTGATGCTCGTGATGGTGCTGCACTTCGTGCCGGACGAGGAAGACCCGTGGGGAATCGTCCGGCGCCTGATGGACGGCATCAGCAGTACCGCCTACCTGGCCATCAGCCACGTCGGATCGGACATCGTCCCGGAGGCGGCGCGGGCCGCGGCGGACAGGTACAACAAGAGATCCCCGTCAGATGCGAATATCCACCTCCGCTCGCGCGAGGAGGTAACGCGCTTCTTCGACCAGGCCGGCGCCGAGATCCTCGGGTTCGACGCATCCGGTGCCGCCGTACCCGGGACCGGTGTGCTGACGCTTTCCGAATGGTCGCAGCAGGCCGGGGAGACCCAGGCCCCTCCCGGGCTGAACGGGTACGTGGGCATCGGCCGCCGGCCGGCGTCCTTATCCCGCCCCTGGACGCCCGACGCTCGGTGAGCTGGGCCAGCTTCCCGGCGTGGTTTAGAAGGGTGATGGCCGAGAGTTCCTGGCCTGCCTGGTGTGGGCCGAAGCGGAATGTGCTTCCAGGCGCGGGCCTCGCGGGGTCGTCAGCGGCGGGTCTGCGGGCGCGCGCCCCCGCCGGCCTGCAGTCCGCGTTCGGCAGGCGTGAGCACTCCGAGTGCCGCGCGCTCGGAGTGCGGCAGCCAGTCGATGGCCAGACGGCGGCAGCAGTAGTCGATCGCGGAGTACGCGGCGGGGATTTCCGGGTCGTCGGTGCCGCCGTCCGGGGCAAACCGCAGGCCGAGCCCCGTGCGCAGCAGTTCGGCGAGGGGCACGCCGTGACGGAGACCGAGTGACAGGGCCGCGGCGTAGCTGTCGAGCAGCCCTGCGACACCGCTGCCGTCGCTGCCGCACGTGACCGCTACCTCGCCGAGCCTTCCGTCCTGCCGCCGGCCCGCGAGCAGCCGCAGCCGCTCACCGCCGATCGTGACTGCCGTCACGTGCCGGTCATGCTGCTGCCACTCCGGCCTCCTAGCCAGGACTTGCACTCCACCTTCTATTAGCAATCCAGTGTGGAACATCTCATTTGCCTTAGTAGAGATCGAATCTATTAGCGAGGTTATCATGCTGGTGCCTGCACCATGATTGCCCGCATCTCTACTGCCTCGGTCGGGGTGTAATCCAGTTCGCTGGCCGCCTCGCCTGGCTGGCTGGCACTGGCGGGGCTTGCTGTCTGGGACACCCGTTGCTCCTTGCTGTCATGGGGTTGATCTGGCCTCACAGTGCCGAGGTTGTTGGCTGGGCTTAAAGCCGCGCGGTACCGGGCACACGGCCTAGGACGGGGACAGGGGTGAACGCCTCTGCACGCGGGACGCCGATGCGCGCGCCCCAGAGCCGGGAATGACCACCCGTCGTCAAGCGGGCTCCTTTTGCGGTGTGCGGACGGTGCGGGCCAGGGTGAGTTCGGCCCTTCGGGCTGCGCTCGTCAGCTGGTCGCGAAGATGGCCGGGAATCGCTCCGGCATCGAGGCCGCTGGCCCGGACCAGTGCCTGGAGCCGCGAGTGCTGCGCGCTGGTGAGAGACCAGTTCCGCCGGGCCGCCAGCAGGTCTCTGGCTACGTAGGCGTGCGGCCGGGCTTGAGAGGTTTTGTCAGCAGGTTCCGGCGCATGCGGAGGCGCAGGTCGACGTGCAGCCGTCGTCCGTCATGCGGATGAGGCGGTCGGCTTCGGGGCCGGCCTTGATGATTGTCACGTCCAGGTCCCAGTCGTCGCTGGGCAGCGGCCCGGCCGGTTCTTCTAGCTGAACGGTCATTGTTCTTCCGCGGGGTTTTGAGTGCGGAGGGATCGTCCGGGCGGAATCTAGGGCCAGGCGAGCGTGAGGATGCCGTGCCGCTTGACGACGGCGATGGCACCCCGGGGGAGCGGGCCGGTGGCCGTGCGGCCGGGCAGGTAGCGGAACAGCGCCGTGCCCCGGCGGCAGTAATCGCGCCCCCAGCGGCGCAGCAGGTCAGCGAGCTGCTCGGCGACCTGGGCGGCCTGGGGGCCGTGGGCGATGACGCCGCTCTCGTAGGCGGCGGGGCCCTCGGCGATCTGCCGTGAGGTCCGGTAGGCGATGCTGTCGGCAGTGATCACCGCCGGGTGCCGTACCGCGCTCCCTTCCCCACGATGCCGGCGTCGATTGCCTGCTGGCCCGCGCGGAGCTGGGCGGCGTGCTGTGAGTTCATCGTGGTGAACAGGCTCACCTCGTCCGGAAAGTCGAACCGCGCCCCCGTCCACAGCTCCAGCCGGGGCATGTCCAGGGCCGCGTTCAGCGCCGCGCCGTCGATGAGCAGGCCCGGGTCGTCGGTGTGCAGGAGGATGTCGTCGCGGAGCATCACCTTCCGGTCGGCGTGCGCTCCGGCACCCTGGAACGGCACGAACGCGGCGAGCTGGTAATGCCGGCTCACTAGCCCGTCCCCGTCCCGCTCGAAGGTCACCGTCCGCGTCAGGCCGCGCAGCCGCAGCGGGACTACAAGCCGCCCGTCCGGGGCCAGCTGGGAGATCCAGGCCGGCGGGATGTCCCAGGCGCCCGCCGTGACGATGACCCGGTCGTAAGGGGCACCGTCGGGCACGCCGTGTTCAGCATCGGCCACCACCGCCCGCACCCGCTCGTACCCGGCGGCGTCCAGGCAGCTGCGGGTGCGGGCGGTCACCTGCGGGTCGATGTCCACTGTAGGACACCGCTGATTCTTACAGCAGGGGCCGCGTCTGACCTGGCTGCTTTAAGTTGCATCCAGGAGTTCGGGCGGGTTGTGCGGAGGCCGGCTCTTTACAGCGGTTCGAGGAGCGCTAGCTCGCTGACAAGAACGAAGGCAGTCTGGCCGTCTGGTTCGAGCGAGATTCCGCTATCGGGCCCGGGCAGTTACCAGTTGGCGGCTAGTGTTCCGGGTGTGACTGGACGTTCTGTGCTTCCGCCGGATCAGTACGTGGCGTCGCTGGCGCGTAAGCGGATGGCGGCGACTGCGTTCTTCCGTGATGGCCGGGGCCGGGTGCTGCTGGTGAACCCGGTTTACAAGGAGACGTGGGACTTGCCGGGCGGGGCGGTGGAGGCGGAGGAGTCGCCGCATGCGGCGTGCCGCCGGGAGGTCGCCGAGGAACTGGGGCTGGACCGTCCGCCGGGCCGGGTGCTCGCGGTTGACTGGGTTCCGTCGCGGCCGGAGCGCCCGGAAGGGCTGATCGTCGTCTACGACGGCGGGGTGCTGTCGGATGCGGAGGTCAAGGAGATCGTGCTTGCGGACGGCGAGCTCGCGGGCTTCGCCTTCGTCGCGCGGGACGAGGTCGCCGAGCTGGTGACTCCGCTGCTGGCCCGGCGGGTATCGTCGTGCCTGGACGCAGTCGCGGCGGGCGCGGTCGCCACGTTGGAAAACGGCAGCCCGGCTTCCTGACCTCTCGGTGGTCGCTCCCTGATGTCAGGCCGAGGCCAGTGACTCGATGCCTTCCTCCCGCATCACCGGCACTTGGAGCCTGACTGTGTTCTCCGTTGCACTGTCGAGGCTGGTGATGTCGCGGCCGGCGGTGCGGTAGAGGCTGTCGTGGATGCCGTCGGCGTACAACAGGGCGTTGAGATCGGAACGGGTGACCGCGGTGCGGCACTCGGCGGTGAACCCTGCGGCGCCGGCCAGCAGCGCGAGTTCGGATGCCGCCTGGTAAGCGGCATCGACGCCATGGGCCTTGGTGCCGCAGCCCCATGCCTGGGCGGCGGGGTGCCCGGCCTGGGCGATCTGGTGGGAGGCGACGGCGGCGAGCAGCGCGGCGTTGAGCTGTGCCCAGGTCCGGCCGAGGGTGATCAGGGCGTTGTCGCGGACTCGGGCGATGATCCCGGCCCGGTGTCGGCTGGCGAGCAGGTCTGCGGTCTGGTCGTGGACGGCGGCTGCCGCGCCGAGCGCGGTGGCCGTGACGAGGGGGCGGTAGCGGGCGAAGTGGTCGCGCAGCAGCTTCATTCCCTCGCCGGGCTGGCCGAGGATGTCGCACGGCTGGACGGTCACGCCGTCGAGGTGCAGCTCGCCCCAGGACCATCCGGACAGGCCCGCCGGGGTGATCAGCCTGCGGGACAGGCCGTCGGTGCGGGCGTCGATGGCGGCGGCGGTGAGTCGGTCGTCCGGCGCGGCGAAGAAGACGCAGAAGACGTCGGCTTCGGTCAGGCGGCTGATCCAGGTCTTGGTTCCGGTGATGCATTCGAGCAGGTCAGCATATGGACTTCGATTAGTCCGAAGGCTGCGCCGACGGCACCCGGAGGTTACCGCGCAATGGCTAGCTTTACCAGGCGCCGGTGGACATCGTATGAGGCCTGGGCAGGCAATAGGCCCCGGACTGCGCGCCGACCGGGGGCGGCCGCGACGACATCGACATCCCGTCGCAAATGCCACGGAGATCATCCTGCCACCCTGGCCAGACAGCAGGTCAGAGGCAGTGGTGCCCGGTCTCGGATCGCCAGAGCGGCGCACCATGATCACCTGAAGGAGGCACCCGGCTAGGGCGGGCCACTCGATGGATTCTGAGACAACTGATTTGTGATCGGATCGCCGTCTGGAATGATGTAGGTTCGCGCGAGGGATGTCCGCTGGCAGATGTTGACCTACGTTTCTCGCGGACCTTCTCATCGTTTTTTCCTTTCCTCTGGCTGGGGATCTGCTGTCTTCTGGCCGGGCAGGACAGGGCAGGTCGTGGTCGGCTGTGCGTGCGTTGCCGGGAGCGGGGCGCTTGACCCTCACGTGGCGTCATGCCGCATAGTCGGTGGCGTGGAGGAGCACCTGACCGTGGGGCGCGTGGCCGAGCTGGCCGGCGTGACCGTCCGCACGCTGCATCACTATGACGAGATCGGGCTCGTGCGGCCGTCGGCGCGGACCGCGGCCGGGTACCGGGCCTACTCGGCGGGCGACGTGGAGCGGCTGCGGGAGGTGCTGGCCTACCGGCGGCTGGGCTTCGGGCTGCGGGAGATCGCGGACCTGGTCGGCGACCCGGCCACCGACGCGGTCGCGCACCTGCGCCGGCTGCGCGGCCTGCTGCTGGAGCAGCGGGACCGGGCCGACGCCATGGTGGCGGCCATCGACAGGGAACTCGACGGCACGGGCGAAGGGAATGGCAGTGACACCAGAGGAGCAGCTGGGAATGCTCGGCGCGCGGTTGTATGACGCCATCGGGGGTGCGTACCCGGCGACGCGGCGCACCGATCCGCGGATCGCCGCGCAGGTCTGGGACGCGCTCGGCGACGCGCGGACGGTGCTGAACGTCGGGGCCGGCACCGGCTCCTACGAACCGCCCGGCCGCGACGTCACCGCGGTGGAGCCGTCGGCGGTCATGCGGGCGCTGCGCCCCGCGGGCTCGGCGCCGTGCGTGGCCGCCGCCGCGGAGAGCCTGCCGTTCGAGGACCAGTCCTTCGACGCCGCGATGGCCTTCAGCACCGTCCACCACTGGCAGGACCCGCTCGCCGGGCTGCGCGAGATGCGGCGCGTGGCCCGCCGCGTGGTGGTGTTCACGTTCGACGCCAGCGACGCTCGCCTGGCGCGGACCGGTTCTGGCTCACCCGCGACTACCTGCCCGAGGCCGCCGGCCTCATCGACCGGGCTGGCCGTCGCTGGCCGAGCTGGCCGACGCGATCGGCGGGCCGCGCGGAGCCGGTGCTCATCCCGTGGGACTGCGCCGACGGCTTCTTCGAGGCGTACTGGCGCCGGCCCGAGGCGTACCTGGAGGAACACGTGCGCCGCGCGGTGTCGGTGTGGACGCAGGGTCGGGCCGGAGGCCGAGCAGCGGGCGGTGCGCAGCCTCCGCGATGACCTCGCCTCGGGGCGGTGGGCCGAGAACAACCGCGACCTCGCCGGCCTCGACGAGGCAGAGCTCGGCCTCCGCCTGCTCGTAGCCTGAACCGCGTTGCATCCTCAGCACGGCGGCGGATCCTGGTCTTCCGACTGGCTGGCGTCTGGCTGCGGGGGCGCGATGCCGAGGGTGGTGATCATGGCTGGCTATCCCGTGCTCCTGAGGTCCGGCTGCGCTTCCCGTGTGGCCGGTAGTATCGGTACCACGGTGATGGCCGGGCAGCTGGCCTCGGCGCAGCCCGGCTCCCGGGCGCTGCGGGACCTGCGCGGCTACCTGGTTTCCTACGCGGCCTCGCCCGGTTTCGCCGCCCTGGCCAGCGACACCAGGGACCTGACGGAGTCCCTCGGGCAGATCCGCTACTGCACCCGCATCCGGGCCGGCCGGGTCGAGGTGAGCCGCTACGACGGCGAGGCCGATTACAGCGCTGCGGTGCTGAAGACCTTCGAGCGGTTCAAGCAGGGCGCTACCAGGGACTACCTGATGCGCTACCGGTCATCGCCGGGGATGAACCACATTGCCGCCCAGATCACCGAACTGGTGGCCAGGCTGTTCCCGCGTGAGTTCGCCGGCCTTGAGGCGTACTGCCGTCAGCACGACGGGTTCAGCGATGAGGGAATCACCCGTGCCGACCGGGAACTCCGGTTCTACCTGGCCTACCTGGACTACATTGCGCCGGTCCGCGCGGCCGGGCTGCGCTTCTGCTACCCCGAGGTCTCCGCTGGCTCCAAAGACGTCCACGCCGTCGGCACCTTCGACCTGGCCCTGGCCCGCAAGCTCGCCGCCGGGCGCAAGCCGCCGGTCACCAACGACTTCCGGCTGAACGCCCCCGAGCGCATCATCGTCGTGACCGGCCCCAACCAGGGCGGCAAGACCACCTTCGCCCGGACGTTCGGCCAGCTCCACCACCTGGCCGCCGTCGGCTGCCCGGTCCCGGGCAGCCGCGCCCGCCTGTTCCTGCCCGACCGGATCTTCACCCACTTCGAACGGGAGGAAGACCTCGCCGCGATGACCGGGAAGCTGGAAGGCGAACTCATCCGGATCGGGGACATCCTGAACGCGGCCACCGGCCGCAGCATCCTCATCTTGAACGAGACCTTCGCCTCCACCACCAGCCGCGATGCCCGCTTCCTGGGCGCCAGGCTGCTCACCAAGGTCACGCGGCTCGGTGCCCTGTGCGTCTACGTCACCTTCGTCGACGAACTCGCCGCACTCGGCGAGCAGGTCGTGTCCATGATGAGCACAGTCGTCCCGGACAACCCGGCCGAGCGCACCTACAAGGTCGTCCGCCAGCCCGCCGACGGGCTGGCCCACGCGCTGGCGATCGCCGAGAAGTACGACCTCACCTACCCGCGGCTCCGCGGCAGGCTCAGCCTGGGCGGGTCCTGGTCCGCCCGGACGGGGCCGGCAGCAGAACAGGCAGAGGGAGAGGAAGACATGAAGGTTCACCTGCTCCACCCCGCCCGGGACTTCGACTGGGCGGCCGCGCTGCCCGCCGGTCACGACGACCTGACCCAGGACCTGGAACTGGACACGCTGCTCGACGCCATGGCGGTCGGCGACAGGTTCCTGCGCGAGGTGTCAGCGACGGTGCTGCTCGCCAGCCTCGACGACCCGGACCAGATCCGCTACCGCCAGCAGGTCCTGGCCGACTACCAGCTCGCCGTCAAGGACCCGCTCCCGACCAGCTTCGGGGAAGACCTGTACCACCGGCTCGGCGGCTGGCTGGAAGAAGACGAGACCCTCTTGCGGCCGGCGCTGGCAGGCCGACAATGACGGCACATGGCGATGAGGCTCGCCACGGTCCGGCAGGCGGGGCCCGGCACCGGAACCGCGGGATGTTCCCGCTGACGGCTTCTGCATCCGCTTGGAACATACGGTGGAGGCCGACGATGGCTACCGGGCAGGCAGATGTCAGGCCAGCACGCAAGATCCTGGTGGGGTGGGACTGCTCGCCGGGCGCGGCGGCGGTGCCGCCAACGGTCCCTGCCGTGAACGGCGTGTGACGCTGGCAGGGAGGTTGACGCGGATGGCCGGGCGCGAGGATGTCCTGGACAAGGCACTGGAAGAGCTGGCCGCGCTGGGCGATCAGCGGGACCGGGAGCAGATCGGGGCGCTGCGGGAACGGCTGGCCGCGGCGCGGCTGCGGGTCCTGGTGGCCGGGGAGGCCAAGCGGGGCAAGAGCACGCTGGTCAACGCGCTGCTGGGCCGCCCGGTGCTGCCGTCGGGGGTCACGCCGCTGACCGCGGTGGCGACAACGGTCCGGTACGGCGAGGACCCGCGTGCCGAGGTGCGGTTCGCTGACGGGCACGAGGAGAAGCACCCGCTGGCCGCGCTGGATGACCTGGTCACCGAGCGCGGCAACCCGCGCAACCGGCGGGGCGTCGCGGCGGTGACCGCCTTCGTGGAAGCGCCCGTGCTGGCGGGCGGCGTCGAGCTGGTGGACACGCCGGGTACCGGGTCGGTGTTCGCCTGGGACACCGACGCCGCGTACCAGGCCCTGCAGAGCATGGACGCCGCGGTATTCGTGCTGACCGCCGACCCGCCCGTATCGGCCAGCGAACGCGACCTGCTGGCCAGGGTCGGCAATCTTTCCGTGACGACGTTCGCGGTGCTGAACAAGGCCGATTACCTGATGGCCATGGGCGGTAGCGGGAAGAGCACTAGCAATGCATCGCCGATGACGGCGAAGGCCGCGTCCAGGGTGCAGTTGGCCGCGGACCGGAATCCGCGCTCATCGACGAGGGCGAGCGGGTTCGCACCGCGGGCGCAGTCGGCCGCTGCCAGGAACGGGAGCGGGCGGGGCAGTGGCGCGGGCAAGAGCGGGCGGCGCTAACCGCCCGGAGGTCACCGCGCCACCGCAGGCTTGTGTCGTTCCCGGCATGGGGTAGGGATGGCCCTTGCGGGACTCGCCGGGTGTGGGCATCCGTACCGGCATCGTCTGGGCGTGGCCCGTAAAGTGACCTGGCGTCTAGCTCGACACGTCGATGCCGTACCGCGTGGCGAGGCCGTCGACGGACAGCGCCTGACCGGTGAGGCTCAGCACGTCCGGGTCGCCGGCGAGCGCGGCGACAGCCCGCCCGACTCCCTCGGGCGACTGCGACTGGCTCAGGTCGATGTACTCAGCGAACTGCATCACCCCCTCTGTCCGCACCCACCCCGGGTGCACCGCAACGGAGGCGACCTTGTGCTCCTTGAGCTGCAGCGCCGCGGTCAGCGCCAGCCGGTCGTCGGCGAGCTTGGCCATCGCGTAGGCGCCGCCCCCGTCGCCGTCTGCGGAGACCGCGTTGGAGACCGTCACCACCAGGCTCGCCGGGGTGGAGATCAGCATCGGCGCGCACACGGCCAGCGCGACGTAGTGGGCTCGCACCCCGCGGGCGAACATCGCATCGAACACTTCCAGCGGCTGTTCCCACAGCGGCAGCCTCGACTCCTCCCACAAGCCGGCGTTAACCCGCTCGTAACCGCCCCAGACGTTGTTGACCAGCAGGTCCAGCCGGCCTCGCTCGGACCCGATCCGGCGGGCCACCGCCGCGACCGCCGCATCGTCGGCATGGTCGCAGACGATCCCGGCGCCTTGTCCCCCGGCAGCGGTCACTGCCGCCGCAGCCTCTTCCACCGTGCCCGGCAGGTGCCCGGTGCGGCCCGCCGCCGAGGAACGCGCGGTCACGTAGACGGCCCAGCCCGTGGCTCCCAGGGCAGCGGCGATTCCACGGCCCACGCCACGGCTGGCGCCCGTCACCCAGGCCACCCGGCAGGCAGGGGCACCCGTTCCCTCCACCATAATCGTCATGCTACGCGGCCGGGGGTGCCGGGCCGGGCGATGGCGGGCCGGTTCTACGACAATCAGGCCGTGGATCCCGTTTTTCGAAATCCGCTGGAGCTGTGCGGACTTGGCTGGGGTGTCCGCGGCTGGGTTGTGGTCAGGGGCTCGTGGGGGGTTCGTCGGGGAGGCGGAGACGGGCCAGGGCGATCTCGTCGCGGTCCGGGTCGGAGTCGGCCAGGGCGGTGAGGAATCCGGCGATGTCGGCGGGGTAGCAGGCGGCGGACCGGCGCAGCCGTTCGCTCGCTGCTGCGGGCGGTTCGCCGGCGCGGGGCTGGGATGCGTGGAGGAGCGCGGCGCTGGCTGAGCGCACGGCGACGGCCCGGGCGCGGGCGGCTTCGCCGGGGCAGGCGGCCGGGTTGAGCAGGACGCGCCAGAACGGGACCAGTGCCTGCCGTGTTCCCTCGGGCGCGCCGGGCGGGCGGACGAAGACCGCGTACGGGTCGCGGTCGAGCCGCCCGTCGGGCGGCGCGCCGCCCGGGGGCCGGCTGCCGCGCCAGGACAGGACGTCGATGACCCCCGCCGCGGGGCCCGCTTGCCGGTGCCCGTCATCCGGGATGAGGGTGACGCGGTCGCCGCTGCGCAGTCCCCCGGCCGCGAGCATCCACGCGTGCTCGACCGACGGCCACGCGGTCTCCAGGTCCCCGTCCGGGTGCCAGACGGCCCTGCCCCGGCCGCCGGGGCAGATGCCCAGCAGCGCCAGGGTCAGCGCCAGCTGCTCCGGTGCCAGCCACCACCCGGCGACGTCCAGCGGGACATCGCCCGGCGCGCACTCCCGCAGCCGGCCAAGCTCGTCGAGCAGCAGCGCCAGCGCGAGCGTCCCGACGCGGTGCGCCGGGCGCGGCCCGGCGTCCACGATCTCCTGCGCTCGCCCGAGGGCCTCCGGAGACGCGTTCGCCACTTCAGCTCTCTCCTCTGACTGCGGCGCAGACCGTGCTACGGCCGTCAGGTCCACGGTACAGCCGCCATCACCGCGACGCGGGCCCGTCCAGCCAGGCCGCTCACGTGTCCGGTCGATTGATCGTGACCTTGGCGTCCGGGAGTCCAGCAATCGCGGGGTCAGGTACGCCGCCTGCTCAAGGTGCCTGCCACGATGCCACAGGTTCACGGCAGGCCGCTAATCTTCGGGCATGCTCGCACGCCCGGTGATCCGCGCGCCATTGCCCGGCCGTCCAGCGTGGCTCCCGTCCGGATTCACCGTGCTCGACCGATCCGGTCACCACGTGGTGGTGCTAGACCGGATGCTGGCGCCCGTGGCGCGTATCCCCGCCCCGGTCAGTGACGGCCGGCCTGGTCTGGCGGTTTCGGCGGATGGCTCCCTGGCGGCGGTCGCCGATCTCGACCGCACCGTCGTGACGGCCGCCGACGGGACCGTCCACTGGCAGCGCGAGTCCGTGATCAAGCCCCGGGGTTTGCCCCAGACGCCCGCGGTGTACATCGACAGGGACAGGCACCTGTGGCTCTACGTGCCCGACGGGGACCATATCGCCGTGTTCGACGCCCGGACAGGGGAGGAGATTGACCGCAGGGGACTGAGCTCCTGTATCGGTGCCGGCGAGTTCGTGGCGCACCCCGACGGGGTGCACCTCGGGCTGAGCGTGGCCCAGGGCCAGGATGGAACGAACAGCTACTGGCTGCACCTCGACGAGGGCCGGATAGCCGTACGGGAACTGCCGGGCGAGACCCTCGCGGGCGTCGCGCCTTCCGGCGTCCACTATCTCGACCTTCCCCACACGGACACGCAGCTGGCCATCCGGAGATTCACCGACGACCGCATCCTTGCCCGCTGCGCAGCCAACGACGTCCCGGGGTTTGAACTGCACGACCGCCCCGGCCCCGGCGAAGGCGCCTGCGACGCAAATGGCCTCGCAAGCTGGCTAGAGCCGTCAGGCTACCGCCCTAACGACGGCGCCGGCGCCTATCTTGACGACGACCGTGTGCTCGTCGGCGTCTTCACCGCCGCTTACCACAAGGACGAGACCGAGCTCCACCTGGTCCTGAGCATCCGATCCCTGCACTGGGCCGCGACCGTCGACTACGGGCAGTACGGGCCGCCACGGGCGAATTCGATTGTGCCTGCCCACGGCGGACGCTGGCTCACCTACGACTGGCGGGCAGGCCTTGCCGCCCTGTGGGAGCCCTGTCACATCACGCAGGAGGCCGAGCCGGCGCTATTCGACGTGCCGTGAAAGGGGCAAACAACTCGGCCCGCTCGGCTCGCGGCATACCCCCGGGCTCGTCACGCCGGAACTGTCCGAGAGCGCGTCCGGCCAGCTGACCAATCTCTACCCGGAACAGTAAAGGCACCGTTCAGCATCCTGCGCAGCATCGCAGCCAACTCGGCGGTTCCGTGCACAGCCGTGTCATGCCGGAGGCTGGCCCAGTCACGGATGGCAGCGGGGGTCCCCGGGGGCCCGTCGCGCAGACTCCCCAGATCTGGCGGCTTTTTGGTCGCGATCTTCACGCCTTGGCCACCGCGCCGAACGGCGGATTGGATGCGCGGCTGGCGCAGTACCTTGCGCTGGTTCTGAGCGGCGTGCTCAGCGCTGCTGCATGGCCTCGGCTCTGCCGCGGACGAGGTTGACCTGCCCGGCGGTCAGCCTCCTGGCTTCCCATGTCAGCTCGGCCATGGCGTCCGCCGACGGGTTCAGCCTGATCCCGGCCTCTGCGGGCAGGCGCATGCCGCCGATCGCGGCCAGGTCGGCCGCGGGAATGCCGAGCGCGGCGGCAAAGACGGCCAGCAGGTCGGGCGTGACCTCCTTGCGCCCGCGCCCGACCAGCCCGACCGTGGCTGCGGACCAGTAGACGCGGCCGAGGCTCACCGCGTACAGCACCCTGACCGACGACATCCAGTCCAGGTTCCGGGTGGCGAGCATCCGCGCCAGCATCCCGCCGAATCCCGGCGGGTACCGCTCCCATTCCTTCGGCGCCGGGAAGGGCTCAGCCCGGTCCTGCTGCGCCAGCGACCGGGCGAAGCCCAGCAGTTCACCTTGGCGCCGTACCGGCAGTTCCCCTGCCTTCCACACCAGCCGGGCGGTTTGCGGCCCGGCCGCGGCGTCGAGCGGAGCCAGGTCCTGCGGCACCTCCATACCCGCAACCAGGTACAGGTCGGGCACGTGCATCCCGAGCGCAGCAGCGAGCCAGCGCAGCAGCGACGGACCTGGCACCGCCCCGCCGAGCACGGCCCGGAGTTCGCCTTTCCCGCTGTCTGCGCCGGACAGGCTCCGTGCATCCAGTTCCCTGCGGTCCAGCAGACGCGCCAGGACAACGCCGAAACCGGGATATCCGCTCATCCGCCATCCTGTGGGTGCAGCCGGGGCAGGGACTTCCAGACTCGCATGAGCAAGGTCACCATAGCCGCCGGCACCGAAGGTAACCACCGGCCCGTAGGGGCCCTTCACGAAGGGGCGCCGAGCGCCGGTTATTTTTTATTGTCTGCCTACTCGCAGATGCTCGGACCCGGGCCCACTGCCAGGGCGACCAGCGTAGCTCCGGCCGGACAAACCTGGACATGTCCTGACTTTACGTTTCAGTCACGATCAAGCACGGCGACAAAAGCGACCAGCCCTGGCCGTGAGCACAATGGACTGATCGACTGGCAGGCACACCGGAAAGCTGCGGCAGCACACTGCCGCGATCCTTCGGCTTCCCTCCGGCGTGGCCTGAGGGGCGCCTATTCGGGACTCCTTGTTTCGCGGCCGGAATGCCCCGTGCCTTGGGAGAGCCGGGGAGTGAGTCTGCGACGGTGAGAGCGGCAGGTGATGTGGGCAGAGGAGGGCGCGGCGAGGGGTGACAGGGCAGGTGCTCACCCGTACGACCAGCCTTGCCCGTAAGGGATCAGGTCAGGACGACGTCGGTGTAGCCCGATGTCGTGGCCGCCAGGTCGAACAGGTCATGGTCGTCCATCCAGCGCTGCGTGGTGTCGTACATCTCCCTCGTGTAGGGCTCGGACACGATCCGCTCGCCGGGACCGAAAAGGCTCACGTCGACCAGCGCTGCCAGGTCCTCGGGCAGCTCGCGCAGCCAGTACCGCTTGTACTTCTCCGCGTGCAGGTCGATGTCGGTCTGGGCGCGCTGCAGGGCCCGGAAGTACCTCTTCGTGTCTTCCGGGTCCGCCCCGGGAGCCACCAGGAAGCCGACCATGAAGGTCGCGTCGGTGATTTTGCGGTAGCCGAGCTGCTCGGCCAGGTAATACTGCGCGCCGAACAGATTGGCGACCTCGATCTCGCCGCGTACCAGCAGCCGTGCCCGGTCGTTCGGCAAGCCGACGAAGCTCAGGTTGATCTGCGGCCGCTCAAGGAACGGCTCCAGGGCCTGCACGGTCGCATAGTGGCTGCCCGAGTGGAAACCGACCGCCACCGGCACATCGGCCAGGTCCTGCGGCTTGCGGTAGGCAGAATGCGGCGACGCGAAGATGCCCGCCGGCGTCACGGTGTACGCGTGGCCCCACATCTTTCCCGCACCCGCGGCCGAGACGCCGTTGACCGCCCAGTGGCAGGCCGAGGACACGTCGCACGTCCGGCCGGCCGACATGTCCTCGAAGGCCCCGGCCCGCACCTGGGCCGGCAGGGCGTCGGCCGAGCGGACTGTGGAGGTCTGCTTGGAATCCTGCGCCAGGCCTTTGGCCTGGAACTCGTAGTCAAGTCCTTCAGCGGCGAAGTAGCCGTGCTCCTCGGCGACCCACTCCTGAAGCCGCTGGTGCGACTGGATAACGTATTTTCCCATCGCCGGTCCCTCTCCATCGTCGAAGCGCGTTCGCGGACGTCGCAGTACGTACGCTAGGAACCGCTCGCGGACCGGGCAACGAGCCCGGTTCGATGGATGTATCGAGAATCCCGATCGTCGCGACCGCCCGCCATGCGCGGTGGTCAGCGCGGCTGTGGTTTGCGCAGCCAGGCGGCGAGAGCCCGCGCGGTTCTCGAGTAAGGATCCCCGTTGGGGCGCACCAGACCGACCTCTGCCCGCGTCAGCGGCCCGTTGACCGGCAGCGGGACGAGACCGTCGAACACCGCGGTGCGCGCGTGGTCCGGCACGAAGGTGGCCAGCACGCCGAGTCCCGCGGCGGCGGCGAGGAAACGCGCCTGCTGACCGTCGATCTCGAGTACCGAGTGGTCCCCGGTCAGGCCGGACGCGTGCAGCGCTTCGCGGTAGAAGCCCGTCTCGGCGCCGGTGAGCGGTGCCGAGATCAGGCCGGCCGCACCGATGTCGTCCAGGGCGACCTGCTGTCCGCCCGCCAGCGGATGATCGCGTGCGGCGAGAAAGGTCAGCTCGATCTCGTGCAGCGGCTCGAACTTCACCTC
Organism: uncultured Actinomycetota bacterium; assembly: GCA_963785645.1. GTDB lineage: Bacteria > Actinomycetota > Actinomycetes > Streptosporangiales > Streptosporangiaceae > Trebonia. The sequence goes on along the minus strand of CAWAWG010000003.1, from coordinate 1,009,112 downwards.
GACCGGAAGATGCCAGCGGATGACATAGGCCAGGTCCAGGTCATGGTCAAGCACCGCCTGCGCCTGTTGCCGGCTATGCCCGAACCGCAGGCTGAGCAGCGTTCCCGGGTGCGCCCGGCAGAACGGGGCGATGACCTGACCGAAAAAGTGCTGCTGCTCGAATGCCATGCTGGCGCCCAGCCGCACCCGCCCCCGGCGCCCTTCCCTCAGGTCCGCCAGGGACGCCGTCAGGTGGTCCTGTTCCGCGAGCATGCTCAGCGCGGCCCGGTACACCTCCTGGCCCGCGGCGGTAACGTGCACCGATCGGTCTTGATAGCGCACCAGTTCAGCGCCGCAGGCGCGTTCCAGCTCGCTGACATGATGGGAAACCGTCGACTGCGTCAGGTTCAGCCGGCGGGCGGCCGCCGAGTACCCGCCGCGGTCCACCACGGTGACGAAGACCAGCAACCGGAACAGGTCCAGGTGCACCGGCCGCCTCCTCCCGGGTGTCGCGGTCAGTGTACGACGGGACTACCCGGTGCTTGAGGGCAGGCATGCGGCAGTGGTGGAGGAAGACCAGGGCCGGGCGCCGGCTGGCTGAGGGGAGCCGGGTTCCGGGGGAGCCCGGCCACCCACGGACCCTCAGGCGGTACCGAGGGGATTGAGGATGGCTACGCGCCAGCCGCCGTCCTGACCACGGCGGGCGACATTGGCGGTGGTGCCGGTGGCCTTTTCCCGGTTGCCGTCGGGAGTGGTGACCTCGAAGGTCCAATCCTCGCTGATAAACGCGATGTCCTCGCCGGCCACGACGCGCGCCGGGCCGTTGGACAGCTGGGCGTTGCCGGCGATCGACCCGGCCGTGTAGTCGCGCAGCGCCTGACCGGTGACGGTCTCACCAGTGACGGTGCGCATGACGGCACCGGGCGCGAACAGGCTCAGGACCTCGTCAAGATTCCCGGCGTTCATGGCCTTCTCGAAGGCCTGGGGAAGCTGCGCCGGGTCGGTGATGGGAGTCGACATGGTCGTTCCTTTCAGAATCGGACATCGTACAGATTGTTGAACAGTTGAAACAGCGGGTGCTGAGGCCCGCTTTTGAATGTCCGCCAGGATGCTCCGCGGGCATGACCTCACCAGGCAATTAGAGGCGTGATGGAAGTCGGGCAGCGGGCTGACTGCTTGATTGAATAATGTGCGATTCGAGCGGAGCGGGCGAGGTATGCACGGGACATGTTATGGTCAAAAACGGACTCGCCGATCTGCTCAAGGCGTGCGCCTCACAGACCCAGGGCTCGGTGCAGTCTCCGCTCCACGGCCCGGACGCCTCTGGCTGTCCCAGCGGGCGGGGCTGTCAGCGCTGCGTGGCACGGAGTGCCCCAGGAGTGGTCCCCGCCGTCCGCTCGAAGAACTTCCCGAGGTTGCCAGTGGTCTTGATAGACCCCCTACTGCGACGTCCCGTTGCGGTGCGGCAGGGTCAGATGTAACGTCTCGTTAATCGAGCGTCTAAATCGTTATTCGGGCTTGGGCGGTGTTTCGAGTGGGGCACGGGCGGAGGCGCCATGTCTGACAACCGAGAGTTGACAGCACTGAACGTCACGCGGTTGAAAGCGGCCACGGCAGACGAGTGGTCAGAGATAGCCAGCAGGAGTTTCGTTCCGCTGACCACTGATTGGATTGAGACAGGCTTCGCCAGGCATCATTGACCACAGGCGGGTCGGCGCGGTTGAGGTGAGCCGGGTGGACTCACAGCCGTGCAAAGTGTCTCGGACACCCAAACTGGTGCGCCAGTCCCAGTCCCGCGACGATGTTGTGATCGTGTCTCTGCAGGACTCCGGTGAGTCGTGGGTGAGTCAGCGCGGGCGAGAGGTACGTCTATCGAAGCATCGAGGATGCGCCTATGTCGCATCCGAAGAGTACACGCTGACAGTTCCGGTGGATTCGACGACGTATGTGCTGCAGCTTCCGACCGGCCTGATACCTCTGTGCTCCTCGCGGCTGCATGAACTCTGCGCGCGGAGTCTCTCGACGTCATGTGCGAGCTATCGACTCCTGGAGATGTTCACGCACACGATGTTCGATGAGGCGCCGCACCTCTCCGACTCTGAGGGCTATCGGGTGGGTGAGGGTGCCATGTCCCTGCTGACCGCCGCCCTCGGCGCGCTTAACGGTGAGGAGCCGAAGAGTCCGAGCGGCACGGCCTTGAGAACCATTGCCCACCGTGCGATTCAGAGCCGTGGCACAGACCCGGACCTCACCCCGACCAGCCTTGCTGGGGCACTGGGGGTCTCACCCCGCTACCTTCACCGCATCCTTGCCGAATGGGGCGAGCACCCGGCAGCGTTGATCAGAGAGTTTCGGCTTGCGGCAGCGGCGCGCATTCTGCGTGTCAGCGGGGGGTCCAGGACCATTGCCGACATCGCGCGCAGGTGCGGATTCGGGGATGTGTCGACGTTTAACCGGGCATTCAAACGCCACTACGGCGTGAGTCCGTCCGAGTACCGGCACAGGCCCGACCTGGGTGCGGGTTCGCGGATTGCCTGATAGCCGGGCGCGCGATTCCTACTCGCAGCACGCGGCCCTGGCACACAATCTGATGACTCACCGTCGGCAATCGGCACAAGGAGTCTAAGTTGTCCACGACATTGCGCGTCGCAGCCGTTCAAGCCGAGCCAGTCTGGCTGGATGCTGTGGCAACAACTGACAAGACGGTCCAGATGATCGAGGACGCCTCGCGTGGCGGCGCGAGGCTGGTCGCCTTCCCGGAAGTATGGATCCCGGGGTACCCGGTGTTCCTGTGGGCCTACATGGTCCAGGAGCAGATGCCGTATGTGGCCCGGTTCCGCGCGAACTCGATCGCCGTCGACGGCGAGGAGATCGCCCGGATCCGCGAGGCGGCCCGCGTCAACAAGATCACCGTCGCGGTCGGTTTCAGTGAGAAGTCCGGCGGATCCCTGTACATGTCGCAGGTGCTCATCGGCGAAGACGGCGAGCTGCAGATTTACCGCCGGAAACTCAAACCGACGCATGCAGAGCGCTCGCTCTTCGGCGAAGGCAACGGAAGCGACATCGTCGTGGCCGACACGCCGCTCGGCCGCGTCGGGGCTCTCAACTGCTGGGAGCACTTGCAGCCGCTGACCAAGTACGCGATGTACGCCCAGAACGAGCAGATCCACATCGCCGGCTGGCCCTGCCTGGGAATTCTTGGCTATGTCCGCGCCTTCACGGCCGAGGCCAGCATGGCCGCCACCCAGACGTACGCGCTGGAAGGCAGCTCCTACACCATCGCCGCCACCCAGATCATGAGCGACGAAGGTGCTCTGGTCTTCCCGAGTCCAGACGGGGGCCCCTGCCCGGTCTACACCGGCGGAGGCGGATACGCCCGGGTCTACGGACCCGACTCGGCACTTTTGAGTATTCCGCTCGACCCGTGTAAGGAAGGGTTGGTATACGCCGACATCGACCTCGATCACATCGCTATCTCCAAGACATTCGCCGATCCGGCGGGCCACTACGCCCGACCGGACGTAACAGCGCTGTTGTTCGACGCCCGGCCCAAGAGGCCCGTGGTGTACCTCGGCAACGAACCGAAGGCGGCGGCCGAAAAATCCCTGGTCCGGATGCCCGAAGCGCTGCTCCACGGCGTGGAAAAGGAGATCGGTGAGGTCGTCGGGGATTCGACTCTCGTTGAGAGTCCGTGATCGTAGCGTGACCGGGGGCTAGCGACTCTTCTGGGCTTGAATCTTCCTGACAGCCTCGAGCGCTTCCGCCGGCTCCATCCGGGTCCGATAGTTCATCGACACGTACCGCGCTCGGACCACGCCATCCTGGTCGAGCACGAACGTGGCCGGGACAGGGAGGCTGTAATGGCCCTCAGGCTGCTGCTTGGCGAGAGCGGCAAGAGTGGCGTCCAGCATGTGCTCGGTGACATTCGGCGGCAGATCGAAGCGGATCCGGTACGCGGTGAGCACGTCCTGATCCACATCCGAGAGCACGTCGTACTCCAGGGCGTGCTTCTCAGCCATGCTCAGCGCGTCGTCGGGCTGCTGCGGACTGATGGCGATCAGGGAAGCTCCGGCTTCCCGGAACTGCGGGAGAGCCTGCTGGTACGCGCGCAGCTCGAGATTGCAGTAGGGGCACCAGGATCCCCGGTAGAAGGTGACGACGACCGGCCCCGCGGCCAGGCGGTCCGCTAGGTGCACGCGGTCCCCCTTGGCGTCGGGAAGGGTGAAATCCGGAGCGATCTCGCCGATCTTGATGCCCGGGACGAGCCCTCGTTTCTCAATCTCGGCGAACGCGTCGTTGATGGCGGACTTGGCCTGCTCGGGCCGCTTGACCGTGGCCGCGAACACGTCCAACTGCTGCTTGAGCGACGCCAACTCGGCGTCGTGCGAGTCATTCATAGCGACCCCTAACCGATAAACGATGACTACAACCGATAAACGAAGATTGCATGTTGGCGGTGCGGTGTCAAGGGCAACTCGGAGCGCGTGCGCCTTCGGGCGGCGCGGTGTGGCTAGCGCCGGATCTGGACGCTGGCGGAGCGACCGGCTCAAACGCCAGGAGGGCCGGATCGTGCGACACGACCCGGCCCTCCTCTACGTTGCCCTACTGCTAGCCGTTCGCCAGCGAAAGCGCTTCGGCCAGCTTCACCACTTCGACCGCGAGATCGGCCACCTCGGAGTCCCGGGACGACGGAATCACCAGGCCGACGCTGGCCGTCGCCACTCCGCCGACGTAGACAGGAGCGGACAAGCCGGTGTAGCCGGGCACGACCTCGCCAGTGGTGACGGCGTAGCCGCGTTCCCGGGCTCGGACGACCTCCGGTCGCTCCCCAGGTTTGGGTGAGCGACCCGCGAGGATCGCGAGCCCGTGCGCCGCCAGGTCGAGCGGTCCGCGGGAGCCCACCCGCATTCCCACGTGGAAGGTCGCGGCCGGCGGTTCGATCGAGAGCACGGTGACGACTTCCTCGCCGTCCGCGACGTGGAGCACCGATGTAGCCACGACCCGTTCCGCCGCGTCGCGCATCATGGGCATCGCGACCGAAACTAGATCGCGAGAAACCATGCGAGCCAGGCTGAACAGGCCAGTCCCGATGACGTAGCGGCCGTCGCCCAGCCGGCTTGCGAACCTGCGGTTTGTCAGTGTGGCCAGCAGCCGAGCAGCGATCGAGCGGTGCACGCCAAGATGCTGCGCCACCTCGGTGGCCGTGTAGCCGTCGGCTGACGAACCTAGGAACTCGAGGACCTGCAGGCCGCGGTCGAGCGTCTGGGCGATCTCGGTCGGCGCCTTTGCATCCTCAGCCACAATCAGCCCCTCTTGCCTCTCCAGTCGACGCGGCCGGACTCTTCGAGCCGGCGCGGCAGCTTAAGCGTAGACGATGCCGCTCGACCAGCAGCACTGCTCCGAACCGGGTGCCTGCGGCTGGCCGCACGCGAACCGGCGGGGTTGACAATCCCTGTCCCGCGAGAGCTAATACTCAATATACGAACGCTGTAACCGATTATCGGAGACATTGTGGTCATCGACAAAACTGACGCGCTGCCGGTCGTCATCATCGGCGGGGGCCCGGTCGGACTTGCGTTGTCCCTCCTGCTGGCGCGCCAGGGGGGCTTGCGCTGCATCGTCGTCGAGCGAAGGAACACCTCAAGCTGTGGGCAGTCACGGGCTGTCACCATTCAGCGCGACATCGTCGCCCTCTACGACCGGCTGGGGATCGCCGGCGAGATTTTCGACCGCGGAAGCAGCTGGTCGCTCGGCCGAACGTATTTCGGCGACGTGGAGATCCTTCAGCTCACCTTCGGCACAGACGTCTCCAGCGTCTACCCGCCCTTTATCAACTATGCCCAGTACCGGGTCGAGGAGCTCCTGCACGCCGCCGCCGCGCAGCACGAGTCGGTCGAGATCCGTCACGGGTCGACAGCCGAAGTGGTCCACGACGGGACCGGGACGGATCACGCCGTGGTGCGAGTCGTCGATGACAGCGGGCACACCCGGGTGGTGGACGCGTCCTACGTCATCGCGGCGGACGGAGTAGGCAGCCCGACGCGCAAGTCCCTCGGGATCGACTTCGAAGGGTGGCGAACGAACGGCCGCTTCCTCGTGGCGGACTTCCGTGCTCAGCTGCCTTTCACGGCCGAACGACGGTTGTGGTTCTCCCCGCCGTTCCATCCGGACGGGATCGTGCTGATGCACAACGTCGGAGACGGCGTCTGGCGGCTGGACTGGCAGATTCCCGCGGACCAGGACGTGGAGGAGGAAATCGCCTCGGGCGGTGTCGTCCGGCGCATCCGCGACGTCTTCGATCACGCCGGGGTCGGCGAAGCCGAGATCGAAATCCTGCGGTGCAACGGCTGGACGTTTCAGCAGCGGCAGGCCACGAGGTTCCGGCAGGGTAGGGTCTTCCTCGCCGGCGATGCCGCACATGTGGTGTCTCCCTTCGGCGCGCGAGGAATGAACTCCGGGATGGAGGACGCCGAGAACCTGGCGTGGAAGCTGGCCATGGTGCTGGCCGGCACCGCGCCGGAACGACTCCTCGACACCTATGCCACCGAACGCGAATCGGCCGCCGCCCACCACGTCCACATCACCGGCGAATCCATGCGCTTCATGACCCCGGGGACCGAGGAAGGGCTGGCCGAGCGGAACGCGATCCTGGCTCAGGCGGCCACCGACCCGACGAAGGCGAGCCTCGTCAACTCGGGCAAGCTCTACGCGCCGCACCCCTACACGAACTCACCCCTGACCACGCCGTGTCCCCCAGGCGGCGAACTGCCGCTCGCCGGCACCCTGGTGCCCGACTTCCGGCTCAGCCGTGACGGCGACCTGACGCTACGCAAGGTCGTCGGCGATCGTTTCACCGTGATCCAGACGGATGCCACTACCCCCGACATGTTGACGTGTTACGCGATCGACGAGTCCGGGGTGATGCCCCTGCTCACGCTGAAGGTCGACGGCGGCGGTTCGCATCCGTTGGCCGGCGCAGGCAGTGTCGCCTACCTGGTCCGTCCGGACTGCTATCTGGCTGCGGTGCAGCCGATCGAGGGCGGATCGTCCGCCGGGTCCTGGATTGATCGCATCCACGCCGCGTGGCGCCTGGCGACAGCACACGAGACTCAGAAGGAAGAAGAGGAGGCCTGATGACAGCGGCAACGGTGGCAGGAAGGGACTCATGACCTCGATCGCTCCACAAGCCCCGGTGGCCATCGTCACCGGGGCGGGCTCCGGCATCGGCCGCGCTACCGCGATCACCCTGGCTAACCGGGGTGTGCGCGTGCTCGGCGTCGGACGCCGGCCCGTGGCGCTGGCGCAGACGGCGAAGGAAGTTGAGTCGATCGAATGTTTCGCGGCGGACTTGCTCGACCGCGAGGCTCCGAACGCGGCGGTCCGGCGAGCCGTAGACCTATGGGGCCGCGTCGACATCCTAGTCAACAACGCAGGCAGAACGATCCGCGCTTCCCTGGAAACCGTGCTCGCAGAACAGGTGGACGAACTTTTCGCGATGCACGTCGTCGCACCGACGCTGCTCACCCAGGCGGCTCTGCCCTGGCTCCGCGAAACCCGAGGCAGCGTCGTCAACGTCTCCAGCACGTTCGGCCACCGACCGAGCCCGGGCTCGGCGCACTACGGTGCCGCAAAGGGCGCGCTCGAGCATCTGACCCGCACGTGGGCACTGGAACTGGCGCCAGACGGAGTCCGGGTCAACGCCGTCGCTCCCGGACCAACCGACAGCGAAGCCCTGGAAGCATCGGGGCTGACACCTGATGAGGCCGAGTCCCTGAGGGCACAGCAACGCAAGCGCATTCCGCTGGGGCGTACCGGAAACGCGAACGAGGTCGCCGAGTGGATCGTACGGCTGGCGCTCCCGGACTCCAGTTGGGTAACCGGCCAGGTGTTCACCATCGACGGCGGACTCGAACTGCTCTGAATTCCAAGGCCCCGAGAACTGGCCGAGGTCGGCACCAGCAGAGCGCCGACCTCGGTGTGCCTGGCGCGTTCTCGTTTCGACGATCGCGCATCGCTCATTCGGTGAGCTGGCTCCAGACCACGCGGTCCCGGTCGGGAGTCCAGATGGCAGGCGGCTGACCGTCGAGTTCCTCCCAGGCGCGCTGGGTGTCGAAGACCATCGCGTGCTCGAACACCGGCATGCCCCCGTAGTTCGGCAGCAGCTCTTCACGAGCGGCGCGGTATGCGTCCTTGATGGTGCCGCCGGCGTTCTTCACCTTCTCTACGGTGGTGAACAGGCCGGAGACGAAGTCCCGGGTGAGTTCGATGGCGCGCCGTGATTCCGTCTTGGTGCGGGCGATCTGGCCGCGACCGCCGACCAGCACCTCGACGTCGAGGGCCGCGACCTTGTCCAGGGTGCCGGTCACCCAGTCCCGGTGGTAAGCCTCACCGGTGTAGACGGCCGATCCGTTCTCCACGAGATCACCCGCGAACAGGACCTTCTCCGAGGGGATGTAGGCGACGATGTCGCCGGAGGTGTGGCCGTTGCCGAGCCAGGACAACTCCACGGTGCCGCGAGCGCCGCCTAGGTCGATGCTGTAGTGCTCTTCGAAGGTGAGGGTCGGCCACGTGAGGCCGGGAATCTCCTCATGCCCGTCGAACAGGCGTGGCATACGGGCGAATTCGACCTCCCAGTCCTCCTTCCCGCGCTCGGTGATGAGTCGCTGGGTCTCCGCGGATGCCACGATCACCTCGGCATCGAAGGCGGACGCGCCGAGCACCCGGACGGCGTGATAGTGCGACAACACCAGGTATTTGACCGGCTTGTCGGTGTGCTCGCGCAGCTTACGGAGCCACCGCCGTGCCATCAGCGGGGTGGCGCGTGCCTCGAACGCGACGATGAAGTCCTCGCCTTCGATGGCGCCGACGTTGGGATCGCCCTCCGCGGTGAGCGCCCAGATGCCATCCCCGATGGTCTCAAGGGTCTCGGTCTTGGGGGCGGTGTCGCCGGAGGAGGCAAACGGTTTCGACATCGGGAACTCCTTCTTCGGTTCTTATCGTGTCACTGGCTACAGGCGAAGCGCTTCAGTGCATCCGGGTCGAACAGGAGCCCGTGACCTGGACGTTCGGACGGAATGGCGCGTCCATCGCGGATCTCGATGGTTTCGAGGAGAACGTCGTCGATGGTGGGGAAGTGCTCCACGTACGGGCAGTTGGGTACCGACGCCGCGAGGTGGATGTTGAGCTCGGGTAGGAAGTGCGGGGTCAGGGAGGCCGATCCCGCTTCGGCGATCGCTGAGATCCGGCGCCATTCCGTCACACCGCCGCTCAGCGGGGGATCGGGCTGGAGGATGGTCGCGGCATCGCGTTGCAGGTACTGGGCGAACTCGAATCGGCCCAGCAGGTGTTCACCGACGGCGATCGGGAGACCCGCGTGCTGGGCGAGCCGGCGGTGGCCGTCGATGTCGTCGGAGCGCAGCGGCTCCTCAAGCCAGTAGACATCGAGCTCGGTGAGCCGCTGTGCGAACCACAGCGCCGCGGGCAGGTCGAGCCGCTCGTTGCAGTCGACCATCAGTCGCACACTGTCGCCCACGGCCTCCCGCACCGCGCCGATCCGGGCGACATCCTCCTCGACACCGAGCGCTCCGGCTCGAAGTTTGACCGCGCGCAGCCCTTCGTCGAGGTACCGCTGGGTGCCTTCGATGAGCTGAGACACATCCATCTGGTGAGTCGCTCGTCCGCTGCCGTAGATCTCGACGGAGTCCGCATGGACTCCGAGATGCCGGTAGAGGGGCAGGCCGCGCCGCTTGGCCTCGAGGTCGTGGACCGCGAGGTCCAGTGCCGACAGGGCCGGAAGGGCGTGTCCCCGGCCGAGCCGGTGCGTCCGCGCCCACGCGGCTTCCCAGGTGGCCGGCCAATGATCGAGCGCCGTTCCGGATACCAGCGCGGTCAGGTCGTTGTCGATCAGGTGTTTCACGGCACCCGCCCCTCCGGTCAGCCCGAAGGTGATGCCGAGTCCGTTGGCGCCGTCCGTGTCGGTCACAGTCGCCAGGAGCAGATCGAAGCCCGTCGCGCCGGAGCCGCCTCGGCCGCCACCGAACGGGATCTTGTGCCAGGACGTTTCTACTGTCTCGATGACGCTCACAGCGCGTCCTCGATCCAGCCTACGAGGACGTCGGACATCTCCTCCGTGAGTTCGGCCTGCCCGTTCAGATAGTGCTTGCCGCCGACGATCGCGCTGATCTTCTTACGGTCGTGGGGCACGCCGTCGTAGAGCTGGCGCGCGTGCTCCGGGAAGCAGGCCTGGTCGCCGGTGCCGTAGATGACGTGCACCGGCACGTCGGTTCGCGAAAGTCGGTCGGGACCGTTGCCGTTGCTCGTCCGCAGCGACCACTGAGACAGCCACGACTGGGCCGAGGTGAAGTGGCCGAGAGTGGTGGGAAGAAGGTTGGCGACGGCTGCGTCGCCCCACAGCGTGCCGGCCTCGCGATCCGACGGGTCGATGGCGAGGTCGACGTTGCGCGGGTCGGCGCACGTGGCGTGAACCACCCTCGGGACGTCGTTGACAAGGCCGTCGCTCATCTCGCTGACCCGCCGGATCTGGCGTAGTGCGAGGTCGGTGATCCGCTCGTTCCGTGCCAGCTGCGCCCTTCGGTAGCCCGCGAGCCACTCGCGGTCGTAAGGGGGTCCGTGTCGTTTGTCGAACATGTCGAGGTCGGGGTCGCGCAGGAACGGCGAGTCCTCGTCGATGACCGCCGGGTCAAGCATCTCGACCAGCAGGTTTGCTCGCCCGGGATGGGCCATCAGCATGACCAGGGCGTCAACCGGCGGCAGAGCGGCCTGCGTCAGATCCGGCCCGACGCCACCGGGCGACGCGGTGATGGTCGCGCGTGTCGCCTGCTCCTGGTAGAGGGCGGCAAGGCCGCCGCCTCCGGAGTTGCCGACGAGTACCACCCGTTCATAGCCCTCAGCCCGTAGCTGGCCGACCACCGCGGCGATGTCGAGGACGCAGTTCTCGAGGAGGAGCGAGGTGTCGTTGCCGATGTAGCGAGTTGTCATCCCGATCGCGTCGACTCCTCGCCGGGCCCAGGCGTCCAAGGCGTAATGCCCCAGGAAGTTGGATGAAGGGTGAACGACCACGACCGCGGTCGAGGCGGTCTTGCCGGATGTTGCCCGCGTCCGCGTGCACCACAGCACGCCGGCCATCCGTGCCACGCCTGGAGTAGATCTCGCTGGCCTTAGCTCCGGTCCCCATGGGGACGGTCATCAACTCACGCACTGCCCCGCCCTCGATAATCGCACTTGTGTATCGTTAATCGGTGCAACGCTAACTCCGGGGCGGTCCGCTGTCAATCGCGGCCGGGGTTGACAGCAGGATCCGGCGCGCGCAAACTCAACCGTTATACGGGTAGTATCACCGATTATCGGAGGAACACGTGTTCTACCGCAGACTGGGGGAGATTCCCCGTCGCCGCCACACGCAGTTCAGGGACGACGCCGGGAATCTCTACTTCGAAGAGATGCAGGGTGAGGAAGGCTTCACCTGGAACCAGTCGTTCCTCTACCACCGCAACCTGCCCACCGTGATCACGGACGCGGTAGAGGTCGACCTGGAGCGCCGCCAGCCGGTCAAGAACTCCCCGCTGTTGCCGCGCCACATCCTCACGCACAAGCTAGGTGTGGACGGAGATCCGGTCGCCGGCCGTCATTTCCTGATGGGCAACAGCGATGTCTCCGTGATGTACGTGGCCGCCACGCGCAGTAGCGGGCTCTACCGCAACGCCGTCGGCGACGAGCTGTGCTACGTCGAATCAGGCTCGGCCGTCCTGGAGTCCTCATACGGGACAGTGGAGGTCGGTGAGGGCGACTACGTCGTCATTCCCACCTCGATCACCCACCGGTGGCTTCTGGTCTCCGATGAGCTGCGCCTGCTGGTCATCGAGTGCACCGGCGGCGGGCACATCCGTCCGCCCCAGCGCTTCCTGTCTCCGCTCGGGCAGTTCCTGGACGGCTCGCCCTACAACGAACGGGACATCCGCGGCCCCGAGGCCCTGCCCGCGCCGACGGATGGCGAGGCCGAGGTGCTCGTCCGGACCCGGACCGGCAACACCCGCTACACGTACGCCTACCACCCGTTCGACGTAATCGGCTGGGACGGCTGCAACTACCCGTACGCCTTGAACATCAAGGACTACATGCCTTCGACCGGTGCGCTGCACCTGCCGCCGCCCACCTACGTCACGTTCCAGGGGCCGGGGTTCGTGATCTGCTCGTTCGTGCCGCGGATGTTCGACTTCCACCCCGATGCGATCAAGGTGCCCTACGCGCACTCCAACGTCGACTCGGATGAGGTGCTCTTCTACACCGGCGACTTCATGAGCCGCGCGGGCACCGGGATCAGCCGGGGTTCCATCTCGCTGCACCCGGCCGGATACGTCCACGGGCCCCAGCCCGGCAGCCATGAGAGGTCGATGTCGGCGGCCTCGACGGACGAGACCGCGGTCATGCTCGACACCTTCGCGCCGCTTCAACTCGGCAACACCGTGGCGGGCATCGAAGACCCCGGTTACGCCTGGTCCTGGGCCCGTGGTTCCGGGAAGGCGGTCAAGGGAGATGCCCGCGACGGCCGGTGACACGTACTCCCACGACCAACCCGACCTGCACCGATCTGCCCCGAACCGGGGCACTGAACAAAAGGAACACATCATGAGCACCGCAGAACCCCCGTTCGTCTTCGAGCAGCTCGACCTGCCCGGCTCGAGCCTGGCGCGGGACTCCTACGCCCATGCGGCGCAGGCCATCCCCGCCGTTCTCCTGGATCACAGCGTGCGCAGCTACGTCTTCGCCCGTGCCCGCGCCCAGACCAGAGGCCTGCGCCCGGGCAGCGACTACGACGACGAACTGCTGTTCGTCAGCTGCCTCCTGCACGACATCGGACTGAGCGAGCAGGGCAACGGCGATCAGCGCTTCGAAGTCGACGGTGCCGACGCCGCAGCGGCATTCCTGCGCGAGCGCGGCGTCGAGGAACGGCGTATCGCCATCGCCTGGGACGCCATCGCCCTGCACACCTCGACCGGGATCGTCGAGCACAAGGGCACGGAGGTGATGCTGACCCATGCGGGCACCGGCACGGACGTCCTCGGAACCCGGGGGGAGAGCCTTCCGGCCGGCCTCGCCGATCAGGTGCACGCCCTGCTCCCGCGGCTGAACCTGGCCTTCGCGCTGAACGACGCCATCTTCGTCCAGGCCAAGGCCAAGCCCTGGAAGGCGATCCCGATGACCTTCCCCGGCGAGTTGCTGCGCCGCCATCTGCCGTACGGCGCCTACCCGGACTGGTACGACCTGCTCGCAGCCGGTTGGGGCGACAAGCCCGTCGGAGCCGCCGCCCGACGCCGCGCTGAGACGCCCGAGCAGGTAGGGGCCTTGTTCATGGAGTATCTGGAGGCCGGCGACCTCGAGGGCCTGGTCTCGCTCTACGAGCCGAACGCCCACTTCGTCCCCGCCCCGGGAAACCACGTGGTTGGCACGGACGCCATCCGCGAGGCACTCAAGGGGCTGGTCGACCACGGCGCCCGCATCAAACTCGAACTGCGCGACATCCGCCTCGTCAACGACGTCGCGCTGGTGTCGAACACCGCCACCCTCACCGGGGTCGCGCCGGAGCCGGTGATCACCAACACCAGCGAGATCCTACGACGCCAACCGGACGGCGGCTGGCTTCACGTCGTGGACGACCCGTTCTTCAGCTGACGGTCCCGGGCGGCCCGCGCATCGACGCGCGGGCCGCCCGCCCCACTAAGCACCCTGCTTCTCCTGGCCGGCCTCTGTCCCCGTTACCGCGGGCCCAGGACGTCCCAGTGCTCGACGGCTCGCCCGTCAGCGACCCGGAACAGGTCATGGAAGACGAACTCGGCGCCCGCAAGGACACCCTGCGAGCGGACGTAGCCGAAGTTCCCCTCGGCGACGATGTCGAATACGTCGGAGTACTTCAGGGACTGGCCCGCCTTCGCCAGTTCGCCCAGGGCGGCCGCCAGTCCGCTGATGCCGTCGGCGAAACGCGGATTGTGCTGGATGTAGGACTCGCCCGCCAGGTAGCGCTCCAGGTCGGAGAAGTCGTTGTCGACCAGGATGGTCCGCACCGTGTCTTCCACCAGCTTGCGCGTGGCCTGCGTGTCGGCTGCCGGGTCGATGTCGACAGGGCCGTCGACCTGGGTGTGGCCGTTCGCCGTCTGCGCCATGATCGGTTCCTGGTCGCCCCAGTGGCCGGCGATCCGCCCGTCGGCGATCCGCCAGAGATCGAAGGCGGCGGCCTGGCCGCCGCCGGGAAGGGTGGCCGTGGCGTGGGTGACGACCAAGTCCCCTTGGGCCAGCACGCGGTGCACCTGGTTCCTGCGTCCGGTGGCTTCGTCGATCGCCGCGAGGACGGTCCGCTTGTTGGCTTCGTTGCCCATGTCAATGACCTTTCGTTGTTCTAAGACCGGGTTTTTGACTGTCGGCCGGCCGCGCCGATTTGAGAGCGGCAACGCCGCGGCTCCCCGCTGGGCCGGTCACGCACCCGACCGCGCTTGACGAAGCAGGTCCGCACTGATCGAGTAAGGAGGCGCTGCGGCGGCCGAGCGCGCAGCATGCTCAACGATCGCGTCTGGAACAGAACGGTCCCCAGCTGGCCTGGGATAGGCCGCCAAGACCTGCTCGCGCTGCCCGGCGGACAGGGTGTCGATGGGCGATCCGGCGTCCATGGCGACGCCCCGGTAGGTCAGCGAGCTGATCAGGCCCCGCCGCACGGCGATGCCGTGGGAGGAGTGCAGGGCGATCGCCTCCCAGACCCGGTCGACGTCGCTGGCGGCGAGGCCGTGCCCGGTCAGGAACTCGGCCGCGAGGTCGGCGCCCTCCACCTCGAAGCGGGCCTCGCCCGCTGCGCGGCTGCCCAGGCCCAGGTCGTGCAGCACGCAGGCCGCGAACAGCAGGCCCTCGTCATAGGCGGCGTCGCTCAGCGAGCCGTCCTTGGCCGCGATCAGGCGGGCGAACAGGAAAGTGCGGATGCTGTGGTCGGCGACCGGCGTGCTCTCCGTTTCGTACACGATGGCCAGGCTCGCCTCGGCCACTGGCCCCGCAGGCAACGTGAGGAATTCGCTCATGACGGGACCCTACGAACCGACGCCGACGATCAAAAGTGGCCCGAGGGTCATTCTCCGCTATGATCGTGCCATGACTTCGGATCGGCATCGTGTCGCAGTCCTGGTGCTTCCCGGCGTGCCTGCGCTCGAGTTCGGGATCGCGATGCAGATCTTCGGGCCTGATCCCCGCTACGAGGTCATCGTATGCGCGGGCGGCGAGGCCGGGCCGGTGCCGGGCGCCGGCTTCACCGTCGACGCGGTCGCCGGCCTCGATGCTTTGACCGGCGCCGACACTGTCATCATCCCGGGATACACGGACATCGACACCCCTCCTCCGGCCGCCGTGATGTCAGCGCTGTGCTCGGCCCACGCCCGCGGCGCCCGCCTCGTGTCCATCTGTACCGGAGCGTTCGCCCTCGCCGCCGCCGGCCTGCTCGACGGACGTCCCGCGACCACGCACTGGCAGTACGCCGATCGGCTGCGCCGGACTTACCCGAAGGTCGAAGTCCTTCCTCAGCGGCTTTATATCGACGACGGCAGCATTCTGACGTCCGCGGGCGTGACCGCCGGCCTCGACCTGTGCCTGCACCTGCTCCGCCTCGACCAAGGCCCGGCGGCGGCCAACGCCCGCGCCCGGTTCCTTGTAGCCCCGCCGCGCCGCACCGGCGGCCAGGGGCAGTTCATCGACCAGCTTCGGGCCGAGGCGCAAGGAGACGAACTCACACCGCTGCGCGATTGGATGCTTGAGAACCTCGCGCACGAGATCAGCGTCGACGCCCTCGCTGAACGTGCCCACATGTCGCGGCGCACGTTCCTGCGCAGATTTCGCGAGGAAACCGGCACATCGCCGATGGCTTGGCTGACCGACGCCCGCATCGACAAAGCCCGCGAGCTGCTTGAGACGACCACCACGCCCGTCGAGCACATCGGCCGCCTCACCGGACTCGGCGCGCCCGCCTCCGTCCGCGCCGCATTCCACCGGCACATCGGCATCTCCCCACAGGAATACCGCGCCCTCTTCCGGCACACGGCGGCAACAGAAAGACCATGACGCCGGCCGCTACGCCGACGCCGCCTGCCCGGTGGCTTCCGCTGGCCTGCGTGGCCAGCGGAAGCCTGGGTCCTCCTTGATGGGTAACCTGACTGGCCGGATGCGGCCTGATCAGCGAATACGCCCGTAGCGGCGCGGCGCGGCGCCGCGTCAGTGCCCGTGAGCGGATTTCGGCTAGGCGGAAGGCATTGCCGTCTGCAGGATGCGGGCGAGGTCAGCGGGTGCTTCGAGGGGGCTGAGGTGGCCGGTGCCGGGGATGACGCGAAGCTCGGCCTCGGCCAGGTAGGGCAGCAGGTTGTCGCGCAGCACCTGCTCCGGCTCAAGGCGGTCGTTTTCGCCGGCGACGACGATGACAGGGACCTTGATCGCGCGGGCCTGGCTGGTGATGTCCTGGACGATCCCGTGCCGTGGCCACTCATCGCGCGCCTCGGGGACGACGTCGAGGGAGTCCGCCACGATCTGGGCCTTGATATCGTCGCTCAGCGGGGTGGCGGTCAGGATGTGGTCGCGGCCGGCCGCGACGGCCTCGGCGCTGTCGTAGGCGTGCAGCAGCTGCTCCTGGAATTCGGGAGTGATGTGGGCGGCGGGCTTGGACGGCACCGACGCGACGAGGACGAGCCCGGCGAGCCCGGCCGGCGGCGCGGCGGCCACGAGCTGGGCCACCTTGCCGCCCGCGGAGTGCCCGACCAGGATGTAGTCCTCTAGGCCGGCATCCGTGATGACGTCACGGACGTCTTGCGCGAGCTGCTCCAGCGTGTACGGCCCGGGCAGACCGCGCGAGCGCCGCCAGCCGCGGGCATCGATGCTCACGATGGCGCGTCCTGGCAGCAGGTCGATGACCTGCTGCCAGGTGCGGGCCGACCCTCCCCAGTAGTGAAGAAGGACCAGCGCCGTGCCTTCCCCGGGCTGGTAGTCGTAGACGGGCAGGCCGGGCCGGCTGATGGTTTCCACGAGAACTCCCTATTGATTGCAACTTTTTATCGACGCCCCAAGTCAACCGCGAACGGGCCCGGCTGGCATCGTCGCCAGTGGACGTCACATAGTGAAAAATGGACACATGACCAACGTCCGGCAACTCGCCTACCAGCCGCCGGGAGGAACATTCGCGCCCGTCGAGACGATGTCCTTCGGCACGTTGCGGCACCTCAACGACGGCTCGACCCAGCGCGCCGACTTCCACGTGCTCGCGGTCGTGCGCCGTGGGCAGGGCGAGGTCTCGATGGACTTCTCCGGGCACCTCCTGACCGCGCGAAGCGTGGCGTGGATCCCCCCTGGCGTGGTGCACCGCTGGTCCGGCATCCGGGACCTCGCAGGCGACATAATCCTGTTCGTGCCGACCGCGCCGGTCACGCCCGCCAGCCGCGACCTGGCCGGCGGCCTGATGACCGGGGCCTGCTGGACCGCCGCCGCCGAAGCCTGGCCCTTGATCACCATCGCCCTCGCGCACTTGCGTCTCGAGTCCGGCACCCCGCCCGGCCCCCGGAAAGGAGAGCCGTCCAGCCTGCTCCTGTCCGCGCTGCTGCTGCGCCTCGACCCGCCCGCCGCTCCCGGCCGGCCCGTGAACGACGCCTTCCTCCGCTTCCGCCACGCCGCGGAAGCGGACTTCCGGACCCACCATGACATCACCCACTACGCATGCAGGCTCGGATATTCCCCGCGCACGCTCTCCCGCATCGTGCATGCGGCGACCGGCCGCAGCGCCAAGCACTACATCACCGAACGCCTGCTCCTGGAAGCCAAGAGACTGCTGGCCCACGACCGGCTGAGCCAGGCCCAGTGCGGACAGCGGCTAGGGTTCTCCGACGCCGCGAACTTCTCGGCCTTCTTCCTGCGCGAGGCCGGCCAGCGTCCGGGCGTATGGCAACGGGCGAATATCGTCCCCTAGCTATCCAGCCTCGGAGTTTGTCGTCCCGCGAGTCAGGTGCACGATCTCCAAATGCGGCCCCATCCGATGCGAACCAGCCGGCCGGGTAGCTGCCTGATGCAGTCATGCTGCGGATACCCGCACCGCCGGGGAGGGTAGATGCTGGGGCCATGAAACAGCCCTACGCTGAAGAAACGGGTGTAATGCCTGGTGACTGACGTCACTATCACGCAGACGCAGACCATCGAAGTCGACGGGCTGCGGATCCGGTACGCCGACTCCGGGGCCGCGGGCGGCCGTGTCATCTTGTTCACCAGTCCCTGGCCGGAGAGCCTGTTCGCCTTCCGGCGCATCTGGCCCGCCCTTGCGCCGGCGGGGCGGCTGGTGGCGGTCGACCTGCCAGGCTTCGGCCACTCGCAGGGGCGCCCCGACGTGCTCAGGCCCAGCGCCATGGGCGAGTTCCTCTACCAGTTCATCGCCGCGCTCGGGCTTGGCGCTCCCCACCTGGTCGCGCCCGACGTCGGCGTCAGTGCCGCGCTGTTCCTTGCCGCACGGCACCCGGACGCGGTCCGGAGCATGGTAATCGGCGGTGGCGGATCCGCCGTCCCGCTGGACGTGACGGGCACGCTCGCCGACATCATCGCGGCGCCGGGAATCGAGGTGTTCGAGGGCCAGGACATCCGTGCCACCATCGGTGCGACCGTCGAGGCGGTGGCACCCCGCGATGTGGAGCCGGAAGTCTGGGAAGACTATGTCTCCGCCTATGAGAACGGCCGCTTCGCGGAGTCGACGCGGTTCGTCCGCAGCTACCCCGACGACCTTCCCGTGCTGCGCGACCTGCTGCCGGCGATCCGCGTCCCGGTGCGTGTCTTCGCCGCCGCCCGCGACCCGCTGGTACCGGTGTCCAACGGGCGCTACCTTGCCGAGCGGATACCGGGCAGCGAGTTGACGATCCTGACGGCCAGCCACTTCGCCTGGGAGGAGATCCCGGACCAGTTCGCTGCGATGGTGGCGGAGTCGGTCGCGAGCGCCGCCTAACCGCCGGACTGCGCCTGAGAGAAGGGCGGGGTCGCGGAGGAAGCCCGGATCCGTTCGGCTGATGCCTTGGATTTTTCCGAACGGATGGGGGTGACTGCCGATGGCCAAGGTGCATGCTCACGAAGCACCGTCCGGTGCGATCAGCCGCTGGCTAGCATCAAAGCCTTACGGCCGGGCTGGGTCGGACGGGCCTGCCGCCGGGAGGTGTCCCGGCTGCTGGCCGGTAGCCGGCCCGGCCGGCCCCGCCTCTGGTGCAGGCAGCCCGGCGGCTCCTGCTTCCGGCCACTGCTTGAGCTCGACCTGGGGGATCAGCCAGGTGGCTAGAAAGGCGAGTGCGGCGATCGGCACCGCGACGAGGAACACGGTCTGGATGGACTCGGCGTAGCCGGCCACGAAGCCGGCGTGCACCACTGCGGGCAGCTGTTTTAGCAGGGCCGGGGTGGCGTCGGCGGCGCTGAACCCCCGCGGGAGGGGCACGCCGTGCAGGTGCCGGGCCAGGTTGCCGACGAGCACGTTAGAGAAGATGGCGCCGAAGACCGCGGTGCCGAGGGATCCGCCGATCGAGCGGAAGAACGTGGCCCCGGAGGTGGCGACGCCCAGTTCGCTGTGCGGCACCCCGTTCTGCACGATGGTCACCAGCACCTGCATGACACCGCCGAGGCCCAAGCCCAGCACCAGCATGTAGGCGGTGTCCTGGAGCGTGGACGTATGCACGCCCATCAGCGACAGCAGGTACAGCCCCAGGGTCATCACCGCGGTTCCGGCGATCGGGAAGAACCGGTACTTGCCGGTCTTGCTGATGATCTGCCCGGAGCCGATCGAGACCGTCAGCAGCCCGGCCATGAGCGGGAGCAGGTAGACCCCGGACAGGGTCGGCGAGACACCCCGGACCACCTGGAAGAACGCGGGCAGGTAGGTGATCGCGCCGAACATCGCGAAGCCGACGATGAAACCGGCCAGGCTGGTCACCGAGAAGGTGCGCAACCTGAACAGGTGCAGCGGCAGGATCGGCTCAGCGGCCCGCCGTTCGACCAGCAGGAACAAGCCGGTCAGCAGCACGCCGGCTGCGCCGAGGATATAGATCGGTGTCGACCGCCACGGGTAGGTGGTGCCTCCCAGGCTGGTGAGCAGGATCACCGAGGTGACGCCCAGCGACAGGACGACGGTGCCGAGGTAGTCGATGGTGTGGTGTACCCGGCTGAGCTTGCCCGGTACCTGGCTGGCCACCACGGCCAGCGCGATGACGCCGATCGGGACGTTGATGTAGAAGATCCACCGCCAGGACAGGTAGTCCACGAATAGGCCGCCGATCAGTGGTCCGACGACGCTGGCGGCGCCGAAGACTGCGCCGAACAGCCCGCTGTAGCGACCGCGCTCGCGGGGTGAGACGATGTCGCCGATGATGGCCTGCGCGCCGACCAGCAGCCCGCCGCTGCCGAGCCCCTGCACCGCGCGGAACGCGATGAGCATGATGAGCGAGGTGCTGAGGCCGGCCAGCACCGAGCCGGCCAGGAAGATGACGATTGCGGCCTGGAAGAAGACCTTACGGCCGTACAGGTCACCCAGCTTGCCCCACAGCGGCGTGGATACCGTGGAGGTCAGCAGGTAGGCGGTGATCACCCAGGCGAGGTGCGAGCCGCCCTTGAGATCACCGATGATCGTCGGCAGCGCGGCGGACACGATCGTCTGGTCGAGCGAGGAAAGCAGCATGCCCAGCAGCAGCGCGCCCATGATGAGCAAGATACGGCGGCGGCTCAGCACGAGCGGGATGCCATCGCCGTCGCTGGCTGCGACGGCATCACCGCCCCCGGCCGGATCCCCTGCGGGAGGTGGAGTGGCCGAAGCCATCGGCGACAAGAGTCTCTCCTTTCACGTCATCCGTGGGTCTTGCGATCGTGGGGCGGGGTGACTTGCTCAGCTGGCGGGGTTGTCGTCCTGGAGTATCGCTTCCACGTCGAGGTTGATGGTGACCGCGTCGCTCAGCAGCATTGCGTTCTTCAGGCCGGGGATCGGAGCGTTGAAGCTGACACCGAAGTCGTTCCGGTCGATCGTGGTGGTCGCACTACGCCAGCGAGTTCTGCGCCGATCACCCCGGCGCCCCGGGGTTCTCGACGAACTCGATCAGGTTCCCGTCGGGGTCCCGGGCGAGCAGGCTCGCCCCGCCGCCGAGTGTGCCCTCGGTGGTCCAGCCGCCTGCCCGCAGCTCGGTCTCCGCCTCTGGCAGTGACCCGACGAAGACCGTCGCCCGCAGACCGGTGAGCGTCTCAAGCGCTGACGCGGGTCCGGCGAGGACCGAGACGCCGGGGAAGACCGAGACGCTGAGGTCACGGCCGTCAATCTGGAACTCGTGCAGCGGCGGGGCGCCGAAGATCGCGGCGAAGCGACTGACGGCACCGGCGTGGTCGGTGCTCTGGACGATCGCGGCCGAGCCGAAAACGTTCATAGCGCCGCGGCGGCCGTGCGGTACGGCACGACGAGTTCGCCGCTGGCGTAGCCGGCCGGGGCGACGACGACGCGGGCCTGCGGCTTGGCGAATTCGGCTATGTCGCCTGAGCCGATGCCGCGGAACTGTACGGTCAGCACGCGCGGCACCGCCCATTCGCCGAGACGCCCGAACGCGACGTCGCCGACGACGGTGGAGAAGGTCGCCTCGCGGGCGTAGTCCGCGAGTTCCGCGTCGTTCAGCCCGCTGGTCGCCTCAACCGCCTGCTCCAGCACCTGCGCCTGCGCGTACGCGAACGGCGCCACGTAGTACCCGAGTTCGTCGGCGGGCGTGCCCTTCGCGCGCTGCTGGTAGTCCGTGATCAGGTCCTGGACCCCGGGGAAGTTCATCGCGGGGACCGGCAGCCAGTACTCGTAGTTGACGATGCCGTTGATCACGGGGCCGAGCTGGGCCTGCACCGAGCTGCTCTGCGGGCCGATCATCGCCCCGCCGACCAGCAGCGGGTTCATCTCGGACCCGGCGATCGCGCGGATCAGCCCGATTGAGTCGTTCAGGTACGCGCAGTAGAAGAGGATGTCCGGCGATGACTGCTGGGCCTCTCGCAGGTACGGCCCGAAGTCCGTCGTCGTGAGCGGGTACTTGGTCTCCGATACGACCTCGAGTCCGTTCTTGGCGGCGTTCGCCCGGGCGCCCAGGATCGGGTTCTTCGAGAAGGGAGCGTCCGCCGCGACGATGGCGACCGTCGTCGGCCTCGGTGTCTGCCGCGCGGCGGTCTCGAAGAATCCCTCGGTGAGCGCCGCGTTCGGATCGGTGCCCGTCGGGATCATGGCGAAGTAGCGGTCGTACTTCAGGTCGATGTTGACCCCGAGACCCATCAGGCCGATAAGGAACTTCCCGTTCTCGATCACGAGCGGCATCGCCGGGCTGATCGAGTTGTTCCCGTATCCGCCGAGCAGCAGGTCGGCTTTCTCCTCAGCGAGAAGCTTCTCGTAGATGCCGGCCATGTTCGCCCCGTCGGACTTGTCGTCGACGCAGACGAGCTCGACGTCACGGCCGAGCAGGCCGCCGCGTGCGTTCACGCGTTCCTGCCAGACCTGATGCGCGAGCCGAGCTGTCTGACCGTTGGCCGCCAGGCCACCGGTAAGAGAAAGGCAGTAGCCGATCTTGATTGGGGTGTTCGGCATTGAGCGTTCCTAACTACGCGTAGGCGGCGCTGAGATTGTTGAGGACCCCGAGCTGGGTGAGGGTGACCGTCCCGGAGGGGTAGCAGTCGAAGCGCTTGATCTTGCCGTCGACGAGCTCGAACACGTCGGCACAGGGCGCGTCCATGCGCTTGCCGGTGGGCGCGATCGTTCCCCCGGGCATCTTGAGCGGGCCGAGGTGGGTTCCCTGCAAGGCCAGCTGAACCACGACGATGTTGCCGGTCGAGTAGAACCGGTAGAGCTCCCGGTGCATGTCCGGGAACGCCGTCCCGTAGTTGATTACCGTGTGACCGATGTCGACACCGCGGTAGGTGACACCGATGGACTGGTCCGTGAACGTTCCGTCGCCGGTGAAGCACCCTATGAAGGCTTCGATGTCCTTTTCCTCAGCGGCCTGGTAGGCATTTCGAACGTGCTTCTCGTTTTCCAGGGACACTTCGGGCTCCTTCTTGTCGTCCGATCGGCCAGGTCTGCTGCTCCGCCACGCCGAGGCTCTGCGCCTCTCGCGGTTCAGGCCCCCGTTTCGCGGCCGGGTTGTCTGTCCGATCGTCCGTCGGCCACGGCCAGCGCTTCATCCAGGAAATCCTTGGTCTCCCGAACCACAGGCCGCCGGCGCTCGCCGCCGCAGCTGCAGGACCGAAGTTAGTGCGGGTGCAAATGCGTTCCCACCACGGGCGGGAGGGGAAGACTAAGGGTTTCCTGGATGCCGCGCCGCGCCTGGCCGGCGTGAAATGTCGTCGCCGCCTCGATCAGATGAGGAGTTCTCCATGACACCTGCACCAGCGGGCGAGCCGGAAGGAACCGGCAGCTCAGAGAAGGCTTCTGGCTCCATCGACAGCGGGCACCTGCTGCTGGTCGGGGCCGGGCCCGGCCTCGGGCTGGCCGTTGCCCGCCGCTTCGCCGCCGGCGGCTACCGGGTGACCCTGGCCGCGCGGAGCACAGACCGGCTGGGCGAGCTCGCGCGGAGCCTGGACGACACGGGCGCCGAGATCAACGCAGTCGAGGCGGACGCGAGCAGCCCCGAGGACCTGCGCGCCCGGATCGCTGAGCTCTACCGCGAGGAAGGTGCGCCGGGAGTCGTGATCTACAACGCGGTCCTGGGCGCGCCGGACCGGCTCCTGACCTCGACCGCGGCCCACTTGCAGGAGGCTTACGCGGTCGACGTCATCGGCGCCGTGGTCGTGGCCCAGGAAGCCGCCCCGGCGATGCGGGCAGCCGGGTCCGGCACGATCATCGTCACCGGGGGCGGCTTCGCCGACCACCCGATCCCGGCCCTCGCGACCGTCTCGCTCGGCAAAGCCGCCCTCCGGTCGGCCGCAACGATGCTCGGCGCCGACCTGGGCCCGGACGGCATCCGGGTCGCAACCCTCACCATCGCCGGACAGATCAAGGCAGGCACCGCCTTCGACCCAGCGCGCATCGCCGAACGCTACTGGCAGATCGTCCAGACCGACGATCCCTGGCAGGCGGAATTCCGCTTCACCGGCGAGTAAGACGCAACTTCCCAAGGGGCCTACCAATGACGAGCTTCAACCTGGAACCCTCCGCGAGGGAGCTGACGGAAGCGATGGCCCAAGGCCCCTCGCTGAGCGGCGTCTCGCTGGCAGATATCCATCAGGGCCTCTCCTGTCAGGCCGCGCACCGGTGCCGTGCCGCGGCGGCACCGGTGCGCGCTTGGTGCGTCAGGCGTGAACCTGCGAGCCCTCGCCGAGGTCGAGGCGGATCGCCTCGAGCAGGACGAACGCGGTGCTGGCGGTGTAGACGTCGGCGGCGGCCAGGACCCCGGTGTACTTCTTGATGACCGGATCGGAAGCGTAGGCGATCTGTGCGTCCTGGTACGTCTTGACCGCGGCCCAGTCGTTGTCCCCGTACTTGGCGAAGTACGGGGTCGGGTCGACCGCCGTCAGCGACGCCTTGGCGCCGGCGATGATGTCGTTCACGTACTCCTCGTAGACCGTCACGTCGGCCCGGGTGCCAACCCGGCCCACGTGGCCGCCGATGAAGTGCTTCCACGGGAACGACAGGGCCGTGGCGGGGACGGCGAGCGACCCGAGGACGTCCTCGTTCAGGTTGAAGCTGTTGTACGGCACCCAGCCGGGCAGGATAACGTCGACCAGCATGAGCGCGTCGTGGTCGGGAAAGTGGATGTAGGTGTTGTCGGGCGTGTGGTTGGTGCCGAGCCACGCCAGGTTGACCTTGCTCCCGCCCACCTCGAGGGTGTAGCTGTTCTCGAAGGTGACGTCGGGGAGCGGCCGGGTGGGGTCGTTTTCCAGGGCCAGGATCGACTTGGTCTGGGCCTGGCCGATGCGCTGCACGTCATCGCCGAACAGCGACGAGGCGCCGAGGTGGTCGGCGTGATGGTGCGAGTAGACGATGTGGGTCACCTTGTTGGACACGTCGTTGCCGGCCGCGACCGTGTCGATGGCGCGCTGCAGGTTGTGCCCGATGGTCGGGGGCGCGTCGAACAGCACGACCCCCTCGCTGGTGGCAAGGAACGCGGCCATGTAGGTCGCGTCGGTGACGTAGTACAGGTTCTTCTCCACCTGCCCGACGTAGTAGCCGTCCGCGTTGAGGGGATGACCGAGCGAAGCGGGCGGGACCGGCGCGTAGTCGGGCAGGGTGGGGGTGTCGGCCGACGCCTTGTCGGCGAAGGCGGTGCCGGCCAGCGCGACAGCCGCGGGGACGGCGGCGAGAGCCGCACCGCGGGTGAGGAACGAGCGGCGGTTCGTGGGTGACATGAGGGTTCCCTTCAAGGACAGGCGAAATGCAGGAGGTACCGAACGGTGGGTGGCTCCGCTAGGTCCCGTCAGCCGGGACAATCGCTCCGCTGACCGGTGCGGCGGGGTCTGCGGCGAGGAAGGTGATGACGTTCGCGGTACGGGGGGCGGGGCGGACCGGCTGGAGGATGGTGCACGTCGTGACATCCTCCGCCGCCTTCAGCCGATCGCCGGAAGACCGTGCGCCTTCCAAGGCGCCCCCATGCTCCCTGGCGGCCGGGTGAGCGGGCATCACTGGATTCCGGTGATCCCCCTGAGATGAGGAGAGCGCGAGATGACCGATATGCCCGCTGAGGCCGGCTGAGGCCGCTTGCCGGGCGGGGCAGAGCCTGGGCTGATCTACCGTCGCGATCTGATGGCCGTCTTGAGCCGGGCCGCCCGGAAGCGGGTGACGATTGTCTCGGCGCCTGCCGGCAGCGGGAAGACATCACTGTTGCGCGCGTGGGCAGATCAGCCGGGTCGGGATTGCGGTGTCGCCTTCGTGACCGTGCGGCCGGGCCAGCACGATATGCCGCTGTTCTGGCTGACCGTGCTTGGCGCGGTCCGGGCTGCGGCAGGCACCGGGGCGCCGCTGCCGCCGGCGACACCCGGTTCCAGCAGCAGCGCCCTGGTGGACAAGGTGCTGTCCGAGCTCGGGGAGTCCGGCGATCGGTTGGCCCTGGTCATCGACGACCTGCACGAGCTCACCTCACCGGAGGCCGCCGGGCAGCTCACGGCGCTGCTGACGGGCCTGCCCGCGGGGGTCCGCGCGATCGTGGCCACCCGCCGTGACCTGCCGCTGCGCCTGCACAAGCTGCGGCTGGCCGGTGACCTGGCGGAGATCCGCGCCGCGCAGCTGCGGTTCACCGAGGACGAGACCCGCCAGCTCCTGGCCGTCGCCGGGATCGCGCTGCCCGGGGACGTGGCCGCGGTGCTGTATCAGCGGACCGAAGGCTGGGCGGCCGGGCTGCGGCTCGCCGTGCTTTCCCTCGCCGGGCACTGCGATCCCGAGCGGTTCGTGGCCGAGTTCTCCGGCAGCGACCGCACGGTCGCCGAGTACCTGATGGCCGAGATGCTGGAGCGGCAGTCGCCGGAGGTGCAGGGCCTGCTGCTGCGCACCTCCGTGCTTGACCGGGTCAACGGCGAGCTCGCCGACCTGCTTTCCGGCGCCATGGGCTCCGAGCGGATCCTGCTTGACCTGGAGGACGCCAACGCGTTCGTCGTGTCGCTCGACCCCGGCCGCACCTGGTTCCGCTACCACCGCATGTTCGGCGGCCTGCTCCGGCTGGAACTGCGCCGCAGGATGCCCGCGGACGTCGCCGGGCTGCACCGGCTGGCCGCGGGCTGGCTGGCCGCGCGCGGCCAGGCCGCCGATGCCATCGGCCACCTACAGGCGGCCGGCGACTGGGACGAGGCGGCCCGGATGCTCGCTGATCATGCCCTCAGCCTCACCCTCGACGGGCAGGCGGGTACCGTGGCGGCGCTGCTGCGCTCCTTCCCGGCCAGCACGGGTGCGGATTCCCCTGACCTGACCCTGGTCCGGGCCATCGCCGACCAGTACCGGCTCCGCCTCGACCAAGCCGATGCGCACCTGCGCGAGGTGCGGGCGTCCGCGGCCGCGGCGCCGCCGACCCGGCGGCGCCGGCTGGAGGTGGCTGTTGCCTCGGTGGACCTGCTGTCAGCGCGGCTGCGCGGGGACTTCGACGGCATCTTCGCGCAGGCGGGGGCCCTGCTGCGCGCGGGTGACGGCCAGCCGGGCGCCGGCGCGGGGCCCGGCGGTGATCTGGAAGCGGTGGCGCTGCTGAACCTGGGCGTCGCCGAGGCATGGTCGCTGCGGCTGGCCGAAAGCGAACGGCACCTCACGGAAGGCGCGGCCCTCGCCCGCCGCATCGACCGTCCCTACCTGGAGGTGGCCTGCCTCGCTCACCTGGGGTTCGCCGCTGCGGGCCGCTCCTTCGCGGTGGCCCGGCAGCGCTGCGAGGAAGCCATCACGGTGGCAGCACGGCACGGCTGGGACGCCGAGGCGGTGAGCGCCCCGGCGCTGGCGACGCTCGCCGGCCTGCTGGCCTGGACGGGCCAGTTCGACCTGGCCGGGCTATGGCTTGACCGGGCCAGGCGCGCCACGCAGGCCGACGGCGAACCCGGCATCCGGCTGCTGGTGTGCCTTACCTCCGCGACCCTGCTGGCGGCGCGCGGCCACTGGCACCGGGCGCTTGAGGAGTTCGCCGCCGCCGGGCGGATGCAGGCGGTCATGGCCGGCGAGCACGGGCTGACTACCCGCGTGGATGCGTGGACGATCGCCACCCAGGCCCGGCTCGGGCTGGCCGGGCAGGCGCGGGCCGCGCTGGCCGCCCTGGACGGCCCGCGGGCCGCCGCCGGCGAGATCCGCAACGCGGCCGCGGTGATCCTGCTGGCCGAGCAGGATCCCGCCGCCGCCCGCCGCGAACTGCGTGCCGTCCTCGACGGCGACGTCCCGGTCGTTTCCTACTTCACCCAGGTTGAGGCGCACCTGCTGGACGCGTTCGCCTGCCGCGACCTGGGCGACGAGCGCGCCTCCCGGGAGGCAGCCGAGCAGGCGCTGGACCTCGCCGAGCCGGACCGGGTGATCCTGCCGTTCGCGATCACCGGCGCCTGGCAGCTCCTCGAGACCGTGCCGGGGCACGCCACGTCGCACGCGGCGCTGGCCGCCGACATCCTCGACGCCGTCCGCGGTCCCGGGCGGGGCGGGCTGAGCCGGCCGGCCGTGCTGCCCGCCGGTGAACTCAGCAAAAGTGAGCTGCGCGTGCTGCGCTACCTGCCGACGAATCTCACCCGGCGCGAGATCGCCGACGAGCTGTCGGTCTCGCTGAACACCGTTGACTCCCACATCCGCCGGATCTACGCCAAGCTCGGCGCCACCGACCGGACCGCGGCGGTGGACCGGGGCCGCGAACTGCGGCTGCTGTCCGCCGGCCGCACCTGAACGAACCGGCTGAAGCTGACCGCCACCGGACCCCCTCACTGGTGCCACCGCAGACACAGATCAGCGGACCTTAGCCAGCAGTAATTCACGCATGAGAGGTTCACGATGAAGCAGACTCACCTCGGCAGCCGCGGGCCGGTGGTCTCCGCCATCGGGCTCGGCTGCATGAGGATGTCGCGGATGGCCGCTTGAGATCCGCAAGACGGAGCCGCACGAAAGTTCACTGGAATCCAGTGACGACCTGTCGCCTCCCGGCGTCGATCCTTGGCGTGGCCGCGAGCTTGCGGACGTGCACGGCCGACACGGACGTGCCAGGCAATCCAAGGAGGAAACAGTGACATCACCAGCCGCGGGCGCTGACGGCGCCCTGGACCTGCCCGAGTACGCCCCCGTCCCGGCGATCGCGAAGGGGGCGCCCCTGAACGAGCACGGCTACCACGTCTGGCAGGTCAACCGGAACCTCTACGCGGTCACCGACAACGTCTACATGTCAGCGTTCCTGACCACCCCCGACGGCGTCGTGATCTTCGACGCGCCCCCGAACATCGGCCATAACATCCGCCGGGCCATCGACGAGACCACCGCCGCCAACGGCCTGACCAACCAGGTCACCCACATGGTCTACTCCCACCACCACTGCGACCACCAGGGAGCGTCCTCCCTGTTCGGCGGCGACATCGTCCGCATCGGCCACGAGGAGACCCGGCGGCTGCTGCTGCGCGACAACGACCCCGCCCGCCCCGCCCCCGACGTGACCTTCGCCGACACCTACACCCTGGAAGTCGGCGGCGAACGGGTCGAACTGGCCTACCACGGCCCCAACCACTCGCCCGACAACATCTACATCCACTTCCCCGGCCACGACACCCTGATGTTCATCGACGTGGTCAACGCCGGCTGGGTACCCATCTACAACCTCAACCTCAGCGACGATGTCATCGGGTACACCGGCGCTCCGGCCATCGCCCTGGACTACCCCTGGACGCACCTCATCAGCGGCCACCTGGGCCGGGTGGCAACCCGCGAGGACGTCGCCCTGCACCAGCAGTACATCGCCGACATCGAAGCCAGCTCACGCGAGGCACTGGCCTCGGTCAACCCCGGACCCATCTTCAAGCACTACGGAGAGAACGTCTGGGCCGCCGTCAGGACCCACCTCGACGCCGTCACCGAGGCCGCCGCCGCCCCCGTCATCAAGAAGTACACCGGCGTCCTCGGCGGCGCCGACATCGACATCTACACCTGGACCACGACATTCGCCATCATGCAGTCGCTCCGCCTCGACCGCGGCCCCAGCGGCCCCGTCCACCCCTGACCACGGCCCACCCCTGACCACAGTGCGCAGCGCGCCAGGGCGACCCCGCCCTGGCGCGCCACCCGCACCAGGCAGCGCCGGTCACCAGACCTTCATGCCGCCATCGACCACGAGGTCGACGCCGGTCACGTAGGAGCTCTCGTCGGAGGCGAGGAACAGCGCGACGCTCGCCACCTCCTCCGGCTGACCGAAGCGGCCAAGGAGCGTCCGGTCGCGCATCGCGCGGCCCCACCCCTCGTCCTGTAGCTGCTCTCGGGTCGCGCCGCTTTCGATCAGGCCCGGCGAGACCGAGTTGACGCGGATCCCGTGCTGGCTTCCTTCCATCGCAAGCTGCCGGGTTAGCCCCAGGATCGCGGACTTGTTTGTCGTGTGGGCTATCGCGGGGAGGTTCTTGAAGCTGAGTGACCCGTTCAGTGAGGCCATGTTCACGACCGCGCCGCGGCTGGCCTTCAGGTGCGGCCATGCGGCTTTGGTGAGGTAGAAGACCAGGTCGACTTCGTCGGTGCGGGCGGCGGCCCACTCCTCGTTGGTAAAGTCTTCGAGCCAGTGCAGGTGGGCCCTGGCGGCGAGGTTGTAGAGCACGTCGATCCGGCCGAATTCGTTCACCGCCAGGTCGACGAGCCTCGCGCACTCGGCCGGATCGCCGAGATGGCACGGCTGCAGCGATACCATCGTGCCGCCCGCGGCCTGGACCATCTTGACGGTCTCTTCCGCCGGTCCGGTCGCCACGTCGCAGCCGACGACCAACCCGCCCTCACGGGCGAAGGCCACAGCGGCGGCGCGTCCCATGCTCCCGCCGGTGCCAGTGATGACGCAGACCTTCCCTTCCAGCCGACCGGCCATCTCAGTGACCACCGTGAGCTGCCGGAGCGCGCTTCCCCGCCTCCGCGACACCTACCGCGCCGACGTGCGCCAACTGCCCGATCGCCAGGTCCTTCGTCACCGTTGCACTCCTTCGTCACGCGGGATCGATCGACAGCCCTGCTGCCGCCCCCAGCGTTACATCTATGCCGGTGAACGGTCATCACCGGATCCCAGTGATGCCCCCTAAGCCGTGAGGCCAGCTCCTGTTCTCCTGGGACGGGACCCCGTCCCCTGGTGGCGGGCGGCGGCTCAGCTGGGCAGGGCCAGGAAGGACTGGTTGGCGTAGCCGCCGTTCCAGGGCCAGGCGTCGATCTCGCCGCCCGCGGTCGTGCTGCCGCCGAACACGTCGATGTACAGACCGTAGGCCGGGTTCTCGATTGGCGAGCCGAAGAAGCCCGCGCCGAAGTCGGTCGGCAGCTGCCACAGGTCCTGCGACGTCGATGTGCAGAACCACGTGAACAGCTGGGCGCCGGCGGTGCCCGAGGTCGTCAGGCAGTCGTTGTCGGACAAGTTGACGATCTGGTACAGCGACCCCACCGGCACCAGTTCCCACAGCTGGCTGCTCGCACCATCGGCGACCTGCTGGGTGATGGAGCCCGTGGCGCCGTCCAGGACTAGCGAGCTGTTCGACGCGGGTGCCAGCAGGAACGCGGTCTGGTAGGCGATCGTCACCGATGGGGCCTGCGTGACGACGGAGTAGGTGGCATTCGCGGGACCGTAGCTGGACCCGCCGCCACCGCCGCCGCCCTCGATGACGGAGGCACCGCCCCCACCGCAGTAGTAGCCGCCCCCGCCGCCGCCACCGCCCCAGCTGTCGCCGCTGGCACCGGAGCAGTCCGCCCCCGGCCCGAAGTAGGAGATTTGCTCGTTGTTGCTGCCCGCGGCGGTGTCGGTGGCGCCGAGACCGTACTCCAGCCCGGCCTCGCCGTCGGTGCCCAGACTCGCGTTGGCGCCCGCCGGGGTGCCGCCGTTGCCGCCCTTGCTGTCGCCGCCGCCGCCACCGCCGCCGCCGGCCACCAGCAGCAGCGTGTTGCCGCCGGTGTCGATCGGCTGGCAGCTGGCCACCGGGCAGGTCTGCAGGCCGGACGCGCCCCCGCCGCCAGCGCCTAGGCCGGCAGGACACCGAGCTGCTGCGCGAACCAGCCGCCGTTCCACGCGCCGCCGGGCTCGCCGCCGTTGGCGCCGCCCGCGGCAGACTGGTTCTCCGTCAGGTCGGCCCCCGCACCGTTGCCGCCGACCTCGGCGTAGATCGTGCTGCCCGGGGTTACCGCCACGTTCGCCTTGACCTCGGCGCCCAGGCCGCCGGGGGAGTACCCGCCGCCGCCCGCGCCGCCGATCGCGGTCACCTGGACCGACGCGACGCCCGGGGGAACGGTGAATGCGTGCTCGCCCACCGTGGTGAAGGAGACGGTCTGCGTTGGCGCGCTCACCGTGGCGGCCGACGCCGCTCCGGTCGGCACCGCGACCGCCGCCAGCCCGCCCGCGGCCACCGCTGCCAGGGCGCCCCACCGCGCCGTCTTCCCGATTCCGCCGTACCACCGGCGCTGCCCAGCCATTTCGGCACTCCCTTGTCCGCTAGCGTGCGACGCCGCCAGGGCCTCCGCAGCCTGCATAGGTCTCCTGGCGCCGGGCACAGCTTGCCAGGCGCGAGTTGGGTACCGCTTTAGCCGTGATTGAGTTGGTATGCCAGGTGAGCCTGGAACGCGTCCTGGGTCACGAGACGCGAGAGGCTGCCCGGGCCCGCTGTTGCGCTCACCGGGGCACATCGGGGGCACATGCACGGGTCCCGTCGTCGAGCAGCACGGCCTCCAGCTCTGTCACCATGAAGGCGCTCTCGGCCGGCAGCGCGTGACCGGCGCGGATCGATGCCGGATTGATAGGCAACGGCCAACCCGGGAAATACGCACAGCGGCGCGACCCGCAAACCCCGCGGGCAGCAGGGCATCCGCGTCGTCTGGTTAGGTGCCGCTTCGTCCCCGGATGGCCCGGAACGCGGCTGTCATGCCTGATGACCTGCGGTGACATGTGGTTGAATGATCGTTGTCATTGACGGCGGCGGTGCCTGGTGGCGTTGGTATGGGGAGCTGCTCAGTTCGGCGCCGCCGCTTGACCATGGGGGTAGGGGGAGGTGCACGTGCGAACCTGCCGGACCGTCTGCGGCGCTGTCGCCGCGGCCATCGGTTTCGGGCTGCTCGCGGGCGGGTGCTCCAGTTCGCAGCCCGCCGTCGCTGCCACGCCGGGGGACACGACCTGCAACGGCACGATCGCGGGGCCGTCTCCCGCCTACATCACGGTGTGGTTCCACACCGGGCAGCCTTCGGAAAAGGCGACGATGGGAAAGGAGGTGGCGGCGTTCAACGCATCCCAGAAGCAGGTCCAGGTCAAGCTCATCGACATTCCCGAGGCGGGCTACGCTAACGAGGTGCGAGCCGCTGCGGCCAGCGGCAACCTCCCCGACCTGCTCGACTTCGACGGCCCCGACCTTTACAACTACGCCTGGTCGGGGAAGCTCAAGCCGCTCGATTCCTGCGTCGACCGGACCCCGGGGCTGCGAGCGGACCTGCTGCCCTCGATCATTCAGCAGGGCACTTACGCGGGGCGCCTGTACGGCCTCGGGACGTTCGACTCCGGCCTCGGCCTGTACGTCCGCCCGTCGATCCTGCGCAAGATCGGGGTACGCATCCCCACCGGGGTCAACAACGCGTGGACGGCCAGCGAGTTCACCGCGATCCTGCAGAAGCTGCGGAAGGCCGGCGACAAGCAGCCGCTCGACCTGCAGGTCACGCCGACGACGTTGGCCTCGGCGCCGGAATGGTGGAGCTACGGCTTCTCGCCCATTGTGTGGTCGGCCTGCGGCGACCTGATCAACCGCTCGACCTACCGCACCGCGCAGGGCACGCTGAACAGCCCCTCGGTGATCCAGGCGCTCACCGTCATGCAGAGCTGGTTCAAAGACGGACTGGTCAATCCCAATGTCCCGACGTCGTTCGTGAGCGGCCAGGCGCCCATCTCGTGGGTGGGGCACTGGATGTACGGGCCCTTCAGCAAGGCGTTCCCGCACGATCTGGCGATCGTGCCGCTGCCGAACTTCGGTGCGCAGCCCAGCAGCGGAATGGGCTCGTGGCAGTGGGGCATCACGAACAACGCGACGGACGGGGACGCCGTGTGGAAATTCCTCGATTACCTGCTGCAGCCCGCCCAGGTACTGGAGATGTCGAATGCCAACGGCTCGATCCCGGCAACGTTGAGCGCGGTCCGCCTGTCGCCGAACTTCGCACCCGGCGGCCCTGAGCACATTTACGTCCAGCAGCTCCAGAGCGGCATCGCGCGGCCGCGCCCGCAGACCCCGGCCTACCCGGCCATCAGCACCGCGTTCGCCACGGCGCTGTCCCGAATAAGCCAGGGCGAGGACGTCCGGCAGGCACTCAACACCGCCGTCGATCAGATCGACGCCAACCTCGCCGCCAACCGCTTCTACCCGCCCACGAGCCCCTAAGCCGGAGGCCGGGCCTCCGTGCCGCGGTCAGGACGCCCACTCTGCGCTCGCGGGGCGCCAATCTAATGCTGCTCGCGCTGCTGCCGACCGGCCGGAGGCCGTCTGCGCCAGCACCGGGCAGCCCCGACCACATACCGGGCGATGCCCCGTCGATCCGGATGACGGGCCCCAGTGCCGGCTGAGCTTGACGAACCAGATCGGGCTTTTTGTATCAGACAAGAACTTATAGCGCGGTCACCCGTACAGAAAGTGCGACCAGATCCGCGCCCGGCGGATTCTCCAGGACCGGCTGTGCATCCTTCAGGATCGCATCGAGAACATCATGCGCGCCCGGCTCGGCCTGCCCGACCGGGACGCCAGTGGCATTGCCGGGAAGGCGGCGTGCGGGAACGGGAATCTTAGTGAACCGGAATGAACGCGACTGGGGTCGAAGACCAGCGTGGACGGTGGTGGACATGTCTCGTTTGATTCACCCGTTGACATAGGGGCGAGTCTAGTGGTTACGTATGCACCAGCCAGTGGGTACGTATGCACAGATTTTGGGGTACGTATGCAAGCTCTCCTGAAGGGTGAAGTCCGGGCTCTGGGCTGGGCACCCCGGCACCCCGAAGGTCGTCAGGGATTCCGGTATCGGCTGGCTCCGCTAGCAGAGAGAAGCTCGACCAGCCCGTGACTCACGTTTCCCCGCACCACTCCAACAGCATCACCACCCAGCACGACATCGCCGTCGCGGCCGGCGTGTCGCAGTCGGCCGTCTCCAGGGTGTTCTCCGGCGGTCGCGTCGCCGCGGAGACGCGGGCGCGGGTTCTCGCCGCCGCGGAGGCGCTCGGCTACCGCCGCGACGCCATCGCCCGGAGCCTGGTAACGGGGCAGACCACGATCGTCGCCGTTGTCATCGGCGACATCCACAACCCGTTCTACCCGTACGCGCTCGGCCGGTTCTCCGAGACCTTCTCGCGCGCCGGGAAGCAGATCCTGCTGTTCACGGTTCCGCGCGGCGGCACGGTCGACGACGTGCTTCCCGACGCCCTCTCCTACCGGGTGTCCGGGGTCATCGTCGCCTCCGCCGAGCTCACCTCCGCCGCCGCCCAGATGTGCAAGGACCAGGGCGTCCCGCTCGTCCTGTTCAACCGTTACGTCGCGGCGAGATCCGCCCCCGGCGTCACCAGCGACAACCGGGCCGGAGGCCGGACCGCTGCCGACCACCTGCTTGCCCTGGGCCGCGCGAACTTCGCCTACGTCGGCGGCCTCGCCAACACCTCAACCAACCGCGACCGCCGCCGCGGGTTTACCGAGCGGCTGAAACGCAACGGGCACCAGATACAGATCGCGATCGAGAGTGAGTACAGCTACGAGTGGGGCTACGAAGCCGCCGCGGCCGTCTTGGAACGCCCCGAAACAGACGCCGCCTTCTGCGGCAACGACATCATCGCGATGGGACTGATGGACGGGCTGCGGATTCGCGGCGGACGCAAGATTCCCGATGACATCGCCGTGGTCGGGTTCGACGACATCCCCTCGGCCGCCTGGCCCAGCTACTCCCTCACCACGATCCAGCAGCCTGTCGACGCGATGCTGCAGGCGACCCTCGACATTCTCGACGCGCCGAGCGATCAGGTATTCCGCGACCGCCTTCAGTTTGCCGGCCCGCTCATCGTCCGTGGCTCGACCACCGGCGCCGCGGCCAGCCCGGGATCCGCGATCACCGGCAGTACACCCACGATCATTGGAGTTCACCATGTCTGACCCCCTGTACCTTAAGCAGGCGCAGCCCGTCGGCCAGGCGGCGAGGCACGATGTCTCGGACACGGTTGCCCGTGTCATCGCCGACGTGCGCGAGCGCGGCGACCAGGCCGTCCGGGAATACTCGCAGAAGTTCGACGACTGGTCTCCCGAGCACTTCGAGCTCTCGGACGGCGACCGCACGCGGATCATCGCGCAGGTGCCCGGGACCGTCATCGAGGACATCGCCACGGTCCAGCGCAACGTCCGGCACTTCGCCCAGGCGCAGCGCGCTTCGATCAGCGACTTCGAGGTAGAGACCATGCCGGGCGTCTTCCTCGGGCAGAAGAACATCCCCGTAGACGGCGCTGGCGCCTATGTGCCCGGGGGCCGGTACCCGCTGGTGGCCTCTGCCCACATGACGGTCGTGACCGCGAAGGTCGCCCAGGTTCCGACGGTGACCGCGTGCACGCCACCGATACGGGGCGAGATTCCCGCGGCGACCGTCGCCGCGATGCACATGGCCGGCGCCGACCACATCTTCCTGCTGGGCGGAGTCCAGGCGGTCGCCGCCATGGCCATCGGCACCGAGACCGTCCCGAAGGCGGACCTGCTCGTCGGCCCCGGGAACGCCTACGTCGCCGAGGCCAAGCGGCAGCTCTTCGGGGAAGTCGGCATCGACCTGTTCGCCGGCCCCACCGAGATCCTGGTGATCGCCGACGACTCCGCGGACCCGTTCATCGTGGCAGTCGACCTGCTCAGCCAGGCCGAGCACGGGCCGGACTCCCCGGCGATCCTGATCTCCACCTCCGAAGCCGTCGCCCGCAAGGCGATCGAGCACATCGAGCGGCTGCTCCCCGACATGCCGACCCGGGACTTTGCCGCACCCGCGTGGCGCGACCACGGCCAGGTGATCGTTGTGGAGACCCTGGAAGCCGCTTACCAGTTGGCCGACGTGTTCGCCAGCGAACACGTCCAGGTCCTGACGCGGGAACCCCGGCAGGCGCTCGCCCGCATGCACAACTACGGTGCCCTGTTCCTCGGCGAAGGAACCTGCGTCTCGTTCGGGGACAAGGTGATCGGCACGAACCACACGCTGCCGACCCGGCACTCCGCGCGGTACACCGGAGGGCTCTGGGTCGGGAAGTACCTGAAGACGGTCACCTATCAGGAAGTGACGTCGCCCGAGTCGAGTGCGGAACTCGGGGAGCTGTGCGGCCGCGCCAGCCGCGTCGAACTGTTCGAGGGACACGCGCGCTCCGGAGACGTCCGCGCGGCCAAGTACGCGGGCCGCGAGCTTGCCTGGGCGCCCGAGATCTACCAGGCGTCCCAAGGTTGAGCCCCGTCGAAACAGACGCCGTGATCTTCGATTTCGACGGCGTGATCGCAGACTCGACCGCCGCGGTCGAACACCAGTGGAGCGAGTTCGCTCGTCACTTCGGCCTCGACGTACTGGCTCTCCTCGCCGACGTCCACGGGCGCCGGTCCGCCGACGTCCTCCCGGAGTGGGTTTCGCCGTCGCGGATAGAAGAGGCAACGGCGTGGATGCGGGCCACAGCCTTCGACCACCGGGAAGTGGCTCTACTGCCGGGTGCCGCTGACGCGATAGCGGCGGTATCGACAGCCCGCTGGGCGATCGCGTCCAGCGCGAGCAAGGAGCTGATCGAAGGACGGCTGCAAGACGACGGGCTTCCGCTGCCCGCCGCACTCGTATCCGCGTCCGATGTCACCCACGGCAAACCCGATCCGGAGTGCTATCAGCTGGCCGCGGCCAGGCTCGGCGTTCCCCCTTCCAGGTGCCTCTGGTCGAGAACGCCCGCGCCGGGATCGAGGCGGCGAACCGGGCCGGGATCGGGCTCGTGATCGGTGTCAGCACGACGCACGCGGCCGTGGCCTTGCAGCACGCCACGACCGTGGTTCCCGACCTCAGCCGGGTCCGGTTCGAAACCGAAGGAGCACGCATCAAGGTTGCGTGGCTGTGACCAGAAGCGACATCACTCACCCGCTTTCTGGCGCGTTCATTGGGTCGGCCGCCGGTAGCCGGGTTGGCAGCGGATCGCACCGATGGGGCGATGACTTCTCACCCAGGGTTCGTCGAGGCTTCAGGGGCCCGTGGTCTACGACGCGCTGCGCATCCGACCAGTGCCACGATTTCGCCGCGGCCGAGAGCGCCCAGTTCCACTGCGCGCCCATGGCCCCGCAGACCCGCAACCAGGTCGTGTACGACTGGCTCGCGGCACCAGTGACCGAAGGCATTCGAGGTGAATTCTTGCGGGCTCGCTGTGATCAGATCCTCAGAGTTCTGAAAGTGTTGAAGCGTCAATGACGGCCGGTGACGCACGTCGGCTGCTGCGTCGAGCCGGGCAAAAGCCGACCGATTTGGCTGGCGCGAATGATTTCGATCTCGGCGGCGATGTGGTGCACTGCGCCGGGGGATCGATTTCATGCGCGACGTCGCCGAGCCTCCCTGGCATTTCTTTCGGTTCCAGCCTTACCGCTCGACCCGCCGCTGCTGGGAGTCCCAGCCGGCCGCCCTCGCGGCAGCGATCGCCGAGGCCAGCCGCTAGCGGCGGCGGCCACGGCGCAAAACCTTCTCCAATTCTCATCCAGAACGAATCCGCCGACTTCCCCGCCGTCCGGAGACTCGGACGGCGGGGCGGCCTCGCGAGCAAACCCGACCACCCGGGCGAAACTCGCCGCAGGTAGCCGGTCATGGGGGAGTCCCGGCGGGCCTCGCTCGTCCAGTGGGGCCAACTCGTCACATCGGGCGGGGCGGCCCATCCTGCGGGGGCTCCCTTCCCTCAGGTGTCCGAGAGCCGGCGGCGGACCTGGTCGAGGACCACGGCGATGATCAGTACCGCGCCCACCGCCACCTGCTGCCAGAACGGCTGCACGTTGAGCAGCACCAGCCCGGTGACCAGGATCGAGATGATAAACGTGCCGATCAGGGTGCCGAAGATGGTGCCGGTGCCGCCGAACAGGCTGGCGCCGCCGATGACGACGGCCGCGATCGCGTCGAGTTCGTCGTTGGCGCCGGCGATCGGGCTGGCGATGCTGAACTTGGCGGTTACCATCAGGCCGGCCGCCGCGGCCAGGAACCCGGACAGGGCGTAGACCCGGACCAGGTGCCGGTTGACGTTGACGCCGGCCCGCCGCCCGGCCAGGAAGTTGCTTCCGATGACGTAGGTGTGCAGGCCGAACCGGGTTCGGGACATCAGCAGCGAACAGAGGACGGTGAACACCGCCGCGACCACCACGATGGCCGGCAGCCAGCCGCCGAGCCAGATCGTGGTGCCGATCGTGGTGATCTGCGAGGGCAGGTTGCTGACCTGGTTGCCGTCGTCGAGCAGGTAGGTGGCGCCGGTGCACATGCCCAGCATGCCCAGGGTGACGATAAACGGCGTGAGCTTCAGCCGGGTGATGAGGAGGCCGTTGATCACCCCGACTCCCGTGCCCGCGGCCAGCGCGATGGCGAACCCGATGACCGTGACCAGGAGAGGCGACATATGGCCGTTAAGCAGCCCGCTCATGATGACCGCCGACAGCATGGCCGAGAAGCCGAGGATCGCGCCGACCGACAGGTCGATCCCGGCCGTCGCGATGACGAACGTCTCCCCGATCGCCAGCAGCAGGTACTCCACGGCGTACTCGGAGGTGGCCACCCAGTTCGCGCGGGAGAAGAAGTCGTGGGCGGCGATCCCGAAGACGATGCAGATCAGCACGAGGACCGCGAACGTCCACCGCGCCCCCTCGCCCCGGGCCAGGAAGGCGAAGACCCGGTAAACCGGCGAGTGGGAGATCTGCTCGTCGTCGTCAAGCAGCGGCGCTTCCTCCTCTTCGGTGTCGAACAGCGCCGCGGCTGCCTGCGAGCTCAGGTCGGCTCCTGGGCTTGGTGCGGTCATGAGGCCTTCCTCTGCTTGGCAAGTCCCGCGCCGGTAATCCACATGATGATCTCCTCGGTGGACGTGTCGGCCGTGGTGAGCGTCTTGATCAGGTGGCCGTGGAACAGCACCAGGATGCGATCGGACACGTCGATCACCTGCGGCATGTTGTGGCTGATGAGGATGACCGGCGTGCCGGTGTCGCGGACCGTTCGGATAAGCCTGCCGACTTGGGCCTGCTGCTCGACGCCGAGGGCGGCGGTGGGCTCGTCCATCAGCAGCAGGCGGCTGCCCCAGGTGACGGCGCGGGCGACCGCGACCGCCTGCCGCTGGCCGCCCGAGAGCGACCCGGTCTTGGCCCGGACCGATTTGATCCTGATCTTGGTGGCGGCCATCGCCGCCTCGGACTCGGAGATCATCGCGGACTTGTCGAGCCAGCCGAGCGCACCGCAGCAGGCCCTTCTTCGTGATCTCGCGCCCCAGGTAGAGGTTGGCCCAGGCCGGGACGTCGTTGGCCAGCGCCAGGTCCTGGTAGACGGTCTCGATGCCCATGTGGCGGGCCTCGTCGGCGCTGTGGAAGTGGACCGGCTGGCCGTCGAGGACGATCTGGCCGGCGGTCGGGGCGAGGGCACCGGAGAGGATGTTGACCAGCGTTGACTTGCCGGCCCCGTTGTCACCGACGAGGGCGATGACCTCGCCCCGGCGGACCTGGAAGCTCACGTCGCGCAGCGCGGTGTTGCGTCCGTAGCGCTTGCCCACGTTCTGGACGTCGAGGACGACCCCATCCGCGTCGCCGCCGCCACCGGCCGGCCGCTCCAGGCGGCCGGCCTCGTCAGCTGCGTCAGTCGTCATTTGTAAATCCACTCCGAGATGCTCGGCTGGTTGATGTCGGCGCTCGTCATCGTCACGTTGGGCAGCTGTACGAACGGCTGGATGCTGGAGGTCTTGCCGGTAAGCGCGTCGTAGGCGTAATCGACCGCCATCTGAAGCTCCAGGGCCGGCTTCTGCGCGATGATGATGCTGATGGTCTTGTTCTTCAGCAGCGTCACCAGCTGGGGCTCGGCGTCGTAGCCGGCGATGTCTACCCTGGCCTGGGCGTGCGCGGTGTCGACCGCGGTGGCGGCGCCCTCGGCCGCGTAGTCGTTGGTGCCGAAGACACAGCCCAGGTTCGGGTGGGCGAGGATCAGCGCGCTGACCTGGGTGGTCGCGGTCGACTCGGCGTTGTTGTCGAACTCGGAGTAGACGGTGACGTTGGGGTACTTCGCCTTCATCTCGGCGATGAAGGCCTGGCCGCGCGCGTTGGTGGTGGTCGTGCCCGGCGTCGTGTAGATCACCGCGGCCGAGCCGGTGCCCTTCATCGCCGTTGCGCAGGAATCGGCGGCGGCCGCGCCGCCCTGGGCGTTGTCGGAGGTGATCCGGGAGGTCAGCAGCGAGGTGTTACTGATGGTGGTGTCCACCGTGATGATCGGGATGCCGGCCGCGTGGTACTGCGCCAGGGTGCCGTTCAGCGCGTCCGGATCGGTCGGGGCGACGATGAGCGCGCTGGGATGGCGGGCCAGTATCGCGGCGAGGATCGGCTGCTGCGTCTCCGGCGAGTAGGTTGCCGCTGCCTGCACCGTGAAGCCCATGCCGAGCTTCGTCGCCTCGGCCTGTCCGGAGGCCTCCATCGACAAGAAGAACGGGTCCGTTGAGTTACCGGGCACGAACGCGATCGTGAACTTGTGGCTGGCGCTGCTGCTTGCCCCGGAACTGGCGGAACCGCTCGTGCCAGCAGCAGCGGTACTGCCCGAGCTGCTTGAGCTGCTTGAACACGCGGCGGCCCCGAGGACGAGCCCGCCGGTCAACGCAGCGCACAGCACTGCCGTTCTGATAGCCATCGATCTGCCCCTCTGCATAAGATGTCACTAGATCTCGGGATAGGATCCTAGGATCCCTGGCGCTGGCTCGCGACCCCCGGGCCTCTTTCGGGATGGCCGTCAAGCCGTTTTTTCTGCTGAAAGACAACGTTGCCTCATCCTCTGACTGAGCATTCACGAAGCTGGGACAACGTTGCCTCACTGGATGAATGATGCGTTAGTGTGGCAGAATCGGTCAATAAGCAGATTGAAACTGGCCGGCAACGGCTTGGTAACATGACCCGGGAGAGAGACAACGTTGCCTGACACCGAGGTTGACCCGCCCCACCCCGTTGGCAGGCCAACCATGCGCGACGTGGCCGCCCTCGCCGGGGTGTCCTTCAAGACCGTGTCCCGGGTGGTCAACGGGGTCAGCACCGTCGACCCCGTGCTTGTCGCACGGGTGCGCGCGGCCAGCGCCAAGCTGGGCTACCGCCCCAACCTGACGGCCAGCAGCCTGCGGCGCAGCGACGGCCGGACCGCCACCATCGGCATGCTCGTCGAGGATGCGGGAAACCCGTTCTCCGCGTCGCTGATGCGCACCGTCGAGAACGTCGCCCGGGAGCGCCGGGTGCTCGTGCTCTTCGGCAGCCTGGACGAAGACGGCGCCCGGGAGCGGGAACTGACCGGAGCGCTGATCGACCGGCGGGTCGACGGCCTCCTCATCGTGCCGGCCGGATCTAACCACGGCTACCTGCTCAAGGAACGCGACGCCGGGACCTGCATGGTTTTCGTCGACCGGGAGCCGCGTCACCTCGACGCGGACGCCGTTGTCTCCGACAACCGGGGCGGGGCGATCTTCGGGGTCAGTCACCTGCTGGGGGGCGGCCACCGGCGGATCGCCTATCTCGGTGACCGGCTTTCCATCGCCACCGCGGCCGAGCGCTTCGACGGGTACCTGCACACGCTTGAACTGGCACGGATCGAGGTCGACGACCGGATCGTGTGGCATGAGGCCGGCTCGGAGGAGGACGCGATCATGGCCGTCACGCACATGCTGGAACTGCCTGACCCGCCAACTGCCCTGTTCACGGGGCAGAACCTGGTGACGGTCGGCGCCAGCCGGGCCTTGCGCACTCTCGGCCTGCAGGACAAGGTGGCGATGGTCGGATTCGACGACTTCCCGCTGGCCGACCTGCTCCGGCCGGGGGTCAGCGTCATCGCGCAAGACACCACGGCGCTCGGCCAGATCGCCGCGGACACCCTCTTCCGCCGAATCGACGGTGATCGCTCCCCATCGTCCAAGTACGTCGTACCGACCCGTCTCATCGCGCGCGGCTCGGGCGAGATTCCTGCGGTGGCGGCGCGGCGGGCCTGATCCTGTACACCCGGCCGGCCTAGCAGGCGCCGGGCACGGACACTAGCGCCCGGAGCAGGTGGTTGCCTGGTCGCGGCCGCCCGGGTGCACCTCAACCATGGGCCGCGGGGCGCCGCTGAGCACGATCTCTCCCGATCGTAGCGGGTCACCGAGCTCGGCCGCGGCGCGGGCCGGTCGCTCCAGCGCGAGCACGCCTAAGACC
The DNA here is from genome assembly GCA_963785645.1 of uncultured Actinomycetota bacterium. Classification (GTDB taxonomy): domain Bacteria; phylum Actinomycetota; class Actinomycetes; order Streptosporangiales; family Streptosporangiaceae; genus Trebonia. The sequence continues at coordinate 966,068 of CAWAWG010000003.1, read as the reverse complement.
GCGAGGCGGCGGCGCCCGGGGCGGGCTGCATCGCCGCGCCTGTGCTCGTCAGAGGCGCGGCCAGGGCGGCGCTGTCGCTGTCGCTGCCAGCCGAGCGCATCGGGGGCGGCGGACCGGCGAACGCGATCCAGATGGTCAGCCTGCCCCTGGCCCGCCCGCTGACTGGGCGAAGCGCCGGGTAATCGGGAATCCCCTGTCCGCCCGCGCACGACCTCCGGCGCGATCTCATGCGCCGATACCAGCCCCGCGGCCGTCCGGGAGCATCCAGAACGCCTGTAACAACTCTATTTCCACGCGTTACACGCGGCTCCCGGGGGTTGACGAATATCGCAGCACGGTACATAGTACGTGAAACTGCTTAGCGTGTTTCACCTGGTTACCGGAGGGAGGCAGGAGTTGCCACTGCCAGATCGCTCGGCTACAGCCGGCTACGCGGACTCGCCTTTCGGGCAGATCCACTACGTCGAGGCAGGTTCCGGCGAGCCGGTGCTGCTGCTGCACCAGACGCCGCGGTCGGTCGACGAGTACCGGGACGTCGTTCCGCTGCTCGGCCGGTCGTTCCGTGCGATCGCCATGGACACCCTGGGATTCGGGGCATCCGCCCGGCCGCAGCAGGCCTGGTCGATCGAGCTGTTCGCCAGCGGCGTCCTGTCGCTCATGGACGCACTCGGCCTGGAGCGAGCCGCGCTGGTGGGACACCACACCGGCGGCGTCATCGCGATGGAGGTCGCGGTCGCGGCCCCCGAGCGGGTGTCGGCCCTGGTGCTGTCCGGGACGCCCTACGTCGACGCGGAGCGCCGGCGCCTGGTCTCCGGCAGCCGGCCTCCCATCGACGAGGTCGCCCCGAGCACGGACGGAAGTCACCTGGCGGCATTGTGGCAGCGCCGGATGGGGTTCTATCCGCCGCGGTCCGGCGATCTGCTGACGCGGTACGTGGCCGACGCGCTCAAGGTTCTCGACCGGGTCGAGGAGGGGCACCGGGCCGTGAACGCCTATCGCATGGAAGATCGAATAGAGCACATCACCGTGCCTACCCTCGTCACCTGCGGAGCCCAGGACGAGTTCTCAGCACCGGATGTCGGCAAGCTCGTGTCACGCATTGGCGGTGCCGTTCACACGTTCATCGCCGATACCGGTGTCGCCGCGGTGGATCACAGGCCGGCGGAGTTCGCGGCAGTGGTGGAGGCCTTCCTGACCTCCTGCCTCTCCGCTCAGCCGGCATCGGGAGCCTGAGATGGTGTCCCCTCCGGCACCGCTCGCCGCCGTCAACCTCAAGTTCGGCCTGCCGCCGGTGCTCGCCTTCCTGCTTCGCCGGATTGCCCGCGGAGTGCTGGTGCTGGTGGTCCTGTCGATGCTGGCGTTCGCGATGGTTCACCTGCTGCCGGGCAATCCGGTCGAGAACCTCCTGGGGCCCTACAGCACGGCCGCCCAGCGAGCCCGGCTGATCCAGCAGCTCGGGCTCAACGGCCCCCTCGTGACGCAGTACCTGCACTGGGCGGACAACGCGCTGCACGGCAACTTCGGTACCTCCCTGTCTTACGGCGTACCAGTCCGGCAGCTCATCGGCGAGAGACTGCCGACGACGCTTGAACTGTCCGTCGCCGCCACGATCGTCTCGATCGCCTGGGGAGTTCCGTTCGGGGCGCTGGCCGCGATGCGGCGGGGAAAGCTGACCGACGCGGTCGCCCGCGGCGCCACCTTCCTCGGCATGGCGACGCCGGTCTTCGCCTTCGGGGTTGCCGTGGTGCTGCTGTTCACCGTGGCCTTCCCGCACTGGCCGACGGTCGACTACGTGCCCTTCGGCCAGGACCCGGTGCGGAACCTGCAGGCCATCCTGCTGCCCGCCTTCGTGATGGGGCTGCCGCTCGGCTCGACCATCTGCCGGTTCACCCGCTCGTCCATGCTCGAGGTATACGAGCAGGACTACATCCGCACGGCACTGGCCAGCGGCGGTTCACCGCTGTCGGCCACGCTGCGCCACGGTGTCCGCAACGCGGCCGGGCCGGTGATGACCGTGATCGGGCTCCAGCTGGCGGGCCTGATCGGCCAGTCGATTCTGGTCGAGAACGTCTTCGCGATACCGGGCATCGGCCAGCTGACCGTAACTGCTATCACGCAGAGCGACTATTCGGTGACGCAGGCATGCGTCCTTCTGCTGGGAGCTGTATACGTCGTGCTGAACCTGCTCGTCGACTTCCTGCGCCCGCTGGTGGACCCGCGATTGGCGCGCTCGTGATGGCCAGGTTCGCCAGTTCGCGCTCCCGCGAACCCGAGCTGGTCACGGTGACCGGAGCCGCCGTTGCCGTAGCGCCGGCCGCGGCCCGGCGGCAGCCGCCAGAAGGCCCGTTCCCGGGCCGGCCTGATCTGCGGCGTTACCATCCTCGTCCTCCTGGCCGCGTCATCGTTGCTGGTCAGCGTCCTGCGCCCGTACTCGCCGACCGATATCAGCGGGGTTCCGTTCCTGGGGCCGGATGCCGCGCACTGGCTCGGCACCGACCAGCTGGGCCGGGACACCTTCGTCCGCGTGTGCGTCGCGGCCAGGGCCTCGCTGCTGATCTCGTTCCTGGCCGCGGCGATCTCGGCGGTCGTCGGGTCGGTCATCGGGCTCATCGCCGGCCTGTGCGGCGGCTGGGTGGAATCCGCGCTGATGGCCGTCACGGAGCTATTCCTGGCCGTCCCGTCGATCCTGGTCGCGCTCTGCGCGGTGACGGCCTTCGGTTCCTCCATCACCACGCTCGTCCTGGTCCTGGCCTTCGTCGCGGTGCCCCAGTTCGCGCAGCTCGTCCGGGGACGCTGCCTGGAGCTGCGGGAACAGGACTTCATACAGTCGGCCAAGGTTTCCGGCGTCAGCAGCATACGGATCGCTGTCCAGCACATGCTGCCGAATTGCCAGTTCATTATCGCCGTGCAGCTGGCGAATACCGCGGCCATCTCCATCTTGCTGGAAGCGGCGCTGAGCTACCTCGGACTTAGCGTCCAGCCCCCGACGCCGAGCTGGGGCCAGATGATATTCGCCGCGCAGGATTACATGACCAAGACGCCGTGGCTGGCGCTCGCGCCGGCTACGGCGATCCTGCTCGCATCTGTCGGCTGGGGTCTCATCGGTGAGGCCTTCTCAACCTCACGCCGGTCGGCAATTTAGGTTGCCCCATCGCATCAGCCCATGTCATTGGGCTTCCCGCCCGCGCGCGGGTTACGGTCATCAATTTCATCAGGAGGATCGCATGACAAAGTCTTTCAGACCGGCCCGGGCGCTGGCGTTTGGGCTCGCTGGCCTGCTGGCCGTGACGGTCGCCGCTTGCGGCAGCACGGGCAGCACGGGCAGCACGGGCAGTTCCGGGAGTTCCGGGAGTTCCGGACAGGCGGGCGCCCCGGACGGCCAGCCCCAGCAGGGCGGCACCCTCACGATCGGCGTGCAAAGCCAGCCCCTCAGCGGTCTCGACCCCATCATGGCCCAGGCCTTCAACGCGAAGGTGATGGCATCGCAATTCTACGAAGGCCTGCTGAGCCTGGGGCAGAGCGGCCAGCTTGAACCGGCGCTAGCCACGAGCTGGAAGGAAGTCTCGCCGCTCGAGTACACATTCACGCTGCGGAAAAACGTGAAATTCCACAACGGCGACGTGCTCAGCGCGGCCGACGTCGTCTACAGCCTGGAACGGATCGTCAATCCCAAGCAGGACTCACCGTATGAGTCGCTGTACGAACTCAAGTCGGTGACGGCCACCGGGCCGGATTCCGTCGAAATCGAACTGACTGCCCCTCAGCCCTCGCTGCTGACCCTGCTGGCGCAGCCCTGGAGCGGCGGGATCGTCGACAAGGCGTGGATGGAGACGAAGAGCCGGAACGACCTCATGACCGAAGAGAACGGAACCGGGCCGTTCAAGCTGGCCAGCTACCAGCCAGGGGCAGAGATCACCACGGCGCGGTTCGCCCAGTACTGGGATCAGCCCGAGCCCTACCTCGACGCCGTCGACTACCGGGTCATCCCCGACGAGTCCACGCTGGTGCAGGCGCTGCAGTCCGGCTCCGTCGACATGGGCCAGGTCTCGCTTCCCAGTGACATGCAGGCACTGAAGGGCCGCGGGCTCGACGTCGGCCCCTCGTACCAGATCGGCACGGAATGGATGGCACTGAACACGCTGACCGGACCACTCGCCAACCCGAAGGTCCGGGAGGCACTGAGCCTTGGCCTTAACCGCGAGCAGCTCATCCAGATCGCCTCTCAGGGGACCGGGGTGCTGGCCTCGACAATTCCTCCCGCGGATCCGAACGGCTGCCAGATGTCGTCGTCGTCTCCGTACTATTCCTATAACCCAACCGAAGCCAAGCAGCTGCTCGCCGAGTCCGGCCAGAAGAACGTAACGCTGACGCTGCAGATTCAGTCGGGCGCGACCGAGGCACTGCAGACCGTCCAGCTCATGAAGCAGCAGCTCTCGGCCATCGGGATAACGCTCAATATCAACGAGGTACCGTTCAACACCCTGGTCAACAACCTGGAGAGCGGCAACTGGGGCAGCGATATGCTCACGCTCACGTCTGCGCTCAATGCCGATGCGAGCCAGTACGTCGCGCTTTGGTTCGCCAAGGGGGCGCCGTCGACAAAGGTGAACAGCCCCCAGCTGTGGAGCATGATGACCAGTGCTCTCCAGGAAACTAAGGGCACCGCCGCGCGGAAGGCCGATTATCAGAATATCTGCAACTACATAGCGCAGAATGTCTACCAGATCGTGCCCTTCGCCTCGCCGGCCTACTGGGACGTCTGGAGCCCGAATCTGCATAACTTCGATGCGGACGTGACCCAGACGAGGCTTTACCTCAAGAATGCCTGGCTCGGGTAATCGCAATGCCAGGCAAGCGACTTGCGGACGAGCAGGAACTGGCAGGCGGCCCGCTGGATACAGCGGGCCGGCCTCCGGTGCTGACGATCCAGGGCCTGTCCATCACCTACGGTGACGTCGATGTCGTGCGGAACGTCGACCTCACGATCCGGCCCGGGCAGATCCTCGGGCTGATCGGGGAAAGCGGAAGCGGCAAGAGTTCGGTCGCGATGAGCTGTCTCGGCCTGCTCGGCCAGGGAGCGTCATCGTCGGCGAAGCGCCTCGACGTGTGCGGGACCGATGTGCGCAGCGCGACCGCCAGGCAGCTCTCTCAGGTCCGGGGACGGCAGGCGGCGATGGTGTTCCAGGATGCCATGGGTGCTCTCGATCCGAGCATGCGCGTCGGCGCCCAGGTCGCCGAGGTAGTCCGCCGGCATCGCGGCCTTGGGCGTCGGGAAAGCCGCGCTGCCGTTCTTGAGCTGCTGGCCCAGGCCGGAATCCCCGAGCCGGAGCGCCGCGCCCGCCAGTACCCGCATCAGATGTCCGGCGGCCTGCGCCAGCGCAGCGCGATCGCGCTGGCACTGGCCGGCGGCCCGCGGCTGCTGTTCGCCGACGAGCCGACCACGGCGCTTGACGTCACCGTCCAAGCCGGCATCCTCGCGCTGTTCCGGCAGATCCGCGACGACCTGGACATGGGAATCCTGCTGATCTCGCACGACCTCGGCGTCATCGCGCAGACGGCCGACCAGGTGGCGGTGATGCGGTCGGGCGAAATCGTCGAACACGGGACCGTGCACGACGTGCTCAGCCACCCGCAGCACAGCTACACGCAAAGCCTGCTGCGGGCGGTGCCGACGCTGGAATCGCCTCGGGAACAGGGCGGTACCAGCGCGGCGGGCAGTTCGCCGGTCAGCGACGGCCAGCCGCCGGGCGCCGGCCGTCCGGTGGTGCTGTCCGCCCGGGGGGTGAGCCGCAGCTACGGCAGCGGCCGCCGGACGGTGCAGGCCCTGCGTCCGACCGACGTGGACGTGACCGCGGGCGAGGTGCTCGGCATCGTCGGCGAGTCGGGATCGGGCAAGAGTACGCTCGCGAAGCTGCTCGTCCACCTGGAGCGGCCCTCGACCGGCCAGCTGACGCAGAACAACGTCGCGTACTCGCAGGTCCGAGGTCGTGCGCGCCGCTCATTCCGCCGTGCCACGCAGATGGTCTTCCAGCACCCGGCGGGATCCCTCGATCCGCGCCTGCGGATCTCGAGCTCCGTCCGTGAGCCCCTGACGGCAGCCGGCGTGGATAGCAAGCGAGCCAACGTCCGGGTAGGCGAGGTGCTCCGCGAGGTCGGGCTCGGCCCCGAGCACGGGACCCGGCTCCCGCACGAGCTGTCCGGCGGGCAGAAGCAGCGGGTGGCCATCGCGCGGGCCATCGCCGGCGAGCCGTCCGTCGTCGTCCTCGACGAGCCCACGTCCGCACTGGACGTGTCGGCCCAGGCCCAGGTGCTCGAACTGCTCGCCGAACTGCACCAGCACCGCAACACAGCGCTGGTCTTCATCTCGCACAACCTCGCGGTCGTGCGGACCATCAGCGACCGCGTCGCGGTCATGTACGCCGGGCGGATCGTCGAGGTCGCCCGGACGGATGACCTGTTCGGCACCCCGGCGCACTGGTACACGGTTGAACTGCTCGCCGCTGTACCCTCAGCCGTCCCGCCCGCGGCGGCTGACACCGCGGGCGATCCGTCGGCCCCGCCCGTTCTGGCCCCGCCCGTTCCGGCCCCGCCCAGACCCGCGGACGAGGGGAGCCGGAACCCGGCCGGATGCGCGTTCGCCCCTCGCTGCCCGCGCGCGGACACCCTGTGCTGGGACACGCCGCCAGCGCTGGCCGAGATCCGCAGCGGCCATCACAGCGCCTGTCATCACCCCTTCGAGACTGCCCACCGGGAGCTGACGTGACCGACACGCAATGGCTGGACGCCACCGAGCAAGCCGCGCTGGTACGTTCCGGCGAGGTATCGGCCCGTGAACTCGTCCAGGACGCGATCGAGCGCATCGAAAGGCTGAACCCGGTGCTGAACGCGGTCTGCTACCGGCGCTTCGAGCAGGCCCTGGATGAGGCCCGCACTGCGCCCGGTGACGCGCCCTTCGCCGGCGTGCCGACCCTGATCAAGCACCTCGAGGCCTGCGCGGGCGAACCGCACGACCGGTCGACCGAGGTGCTCAAGGCGGCGGGCGCCGTGGCCGCGGAGGATTCCGTGATCGCCCGGAAGTTCCGCGCGGCCGGATTCATCTCGGTCGGCCGGTCGAACGCCCCGGAGTTCGGCCTGTTGTCCACGACGGAGAGCCGCGCCTACGGCGTTACCCGTAACCCCTGGCGCACCGACCTGACGTCCGGCGGCTCCTCCGGCGGGGCCTCGGCCGCGGTCGCCGCCGGTATGGTACCGGTCGCGCAGGCGGGCGACGGCGGCGGCTCCACCCGGATGCCCGCTTCCTTCTGCAACCTGGTCGGACTGAAGCCGAGCGTCGGCCTGGTCGACGTCGGAAGCCTCCGCGGGGACCGCTGGGGGCACAGCGTCCCCAGCGTGCTGACCCACAGCGTCCGCGATACGGCCGGCCTGTTCGACGCGATCAGCCAGGGCACGGAGCCGGGATCAACGCGCGTGCCGCCGCGGCGCGGCGGCCTGCTCGAGGCGCTGCGGCGTCCCGCCGATCCGCTGCGGATCGGATTCCTGGCCCAGGCCCCGGACCATGCCGCGCCGCTCCAACCGCGCGTCCGAGACGCCGTGCTGAGCACCGCGAAGTTGCTGGAAGAGGCGGGCCATTCGGTCCAGGAATCCTCACCCGAGGCCCTGTCCGACCCGCGGACGCTGGCGATGTTCTTCGACGCGCTGAGCGTGACCGCCGCCCAGGGCGTCGACTCGGTCCGCGAGCAGCTCGGCCGCTGCGTGCCCATCGACGACTTCGACCCGGTCACCGCGTTCTGGGACCGGCGCGGCCGGGAGATTACCGGTCTGGGCCTGGCCGACGCCTTGACCTGGCAGAACCAGTTCCGGGCGCGGATGGGCCAGTGGTGGGCCGACGGCTTCGACCTCCTGCTCGCGCCGGTATTCGCTACGCCGCCACGGCCGCTGGGCTGGCCCTGGGCTACACCGCAGGGCCTGCAGGAGTCGGTTGACGTCCTGACCTACACCGCGCCGTTCAACACTACGGGCCAGCCCGGCGATCGCCGTTCCGGCGGCCATAACAGCCGCCGGCGAGCCGATCGGGATCCAGCTTGTCGCGGCTTACGGACGCGAGGACCTCCTGATCCAGGTGGCGGGACAGATCGAGGCCCGCCGCCCGTGGTCACATCGTCATCCTGACCTGCCCGGCTCGCCCGCGTAGCTCACCGGCAGCGGTTGCACCTTCGCCGGCCCCGGCCAGGATGTCAGGCCGGCGACGGGCTCCGCACGCTGACGACTCCCGGTTGCGCCGTGAGCCCTGCGATCAGGCAATCGAGCCCGAACCTGAACTGGTCGTCGGATGGCATGGTGGTGACCATGGCGCTGAGCTCGACGAGGTTGGCGCACTGCGGCAGCGGGAGGGACGCGTAGAAATGCCGCTTGCGGCGACGCAGTTCGTCCACGCCTTCCACGTGATCGGGCCCCCAGTCACGCGGCATCTGGTAGCTGGAAAAGCCCAGGCAATAGGTCATAATCAGCGCATATGCCCGCACTGATCCCTCATCGCTGAATCCCGCTTCGCGCAGCGCGCCGATCACGTGGTCCATGGCGACCTCAAGGGCACGTTCGCTCATGGTCGTCCGGTTGGACAGCAGGTGCACAACGCTGGGATGCTCGCGCATCATCGCGAACAGCGCGCCGGCCACGTTGCGCGCCATCCCGGCCGGGGTCGGGTCCGCCATGGGCGGGATCTGGAGGCTGCCGAGAACGTGATCGGCGATGCCGTCGAGGATCTCGTCCTTGCTGCGGAAGTAGTTATAGAGCGTCATGGCGCCGATATCCAGGTCGTTGGCCAGGCGCCGGATCGTCAGGAACTCCAGTCCGCGCTCGTCGCAGATGCGTACCGCGGTCTTCACGATCTGCTGGGCCGTCACCACGCCGGCCTTGCCGGATTCCGCTGGTGCCGACCGCGTGTTACCGGCTGATCTCGGACCAGGCCGGGGCGCGGTCTCGCCGTCGGTCCGATTGCCTGTCCGCCTCGCCACGGCAGCCTCCGTCCAGTAACCGAAACTGAGAATCCCGCACCGCACTGACCGCAGCGGGAAAAGCGTACGTACGCAGTTAAGTACACTGTACTGTACCAGTTGGTAGTCTTCATGCTCCGAGCGACGGCCGCCGGCTAGCGGCGGGCGCGGGCCACCGGGAGCCGGGGCAAGACCTCCCGCGACACGGCTTGCAGCAACTCGGTCGGCACGTCGTAGGACCCGACGTGCTGCAGGAAAACCGAGGTGGCACCCGCGCGCTGGGTGGCGAGCAGCCGCGCGGCGATCTGCTCTCCCGTTCCGAACAGGCAGAAGGTGTCGGCGAACCGCACGGCGTCGGCGTCGCTGATCCACTGCGAGGTGATGTCGACCGCCTGCTTCCAGTTCTCGGCGTGGGCCAGATCCGGGTAAACCTGCGGGACATCTGACGGGACGTCGATGTCAATCCCGGCCGCCCGGAGGAACTGCGTACCTCCGTTCTGGGCCATGGCGGCACAGACCGGCTTAAGCATCCGGGCATCACGCTCAATGTCGTCGGTCACGTGGCAGTAGGCCGACACCACCAGGTCGACGTCTTCCGTGCTGCGGCCGGAGGCGGCGACGCCCGCGCCGACCAGGCTGGTCGCTCGCGCGAGCCCCGCGGGGGCGACACCGCTCAGCAGGATCACGCCGTCGGCCAGTTCCCCGCCCAGCCGGAGATTGCGAGGTCCGGTCGCGGCCAGGTAGATGGGAACGCCGCCGCCCGGGTCCCGCAGCCGGGAGCGCCTGCCGCCGAACGCGTACTCATCCCCGCGCAGCAGCGTGCGCAGCATATCGACTGCACTGCGGATTTCCTGCTGGGTGGAGGGAGCCAGCCCGATCGGCAAGAGCGAGCTGTTGCCGACCCCCAGGCCCAGACGGAAACGCCCGGGCCGGATTTCGGCAATGGTCCGGGCCGCCGACGCGAGCACCGAGGGATGGCGCGTGACGACGTTGGTCACCGCGGTACCCAGCATGATCGAATCGGTACGCAGGGCGGCCGCGGTGAGTACGCAGAAGACGTCGCGCCACAGGAGCTGTGAGTCGGGGAACCATACGTCGTCAAATCCCGCCTCCTCGGCCTCGACGACCGCGGCGATGAGCACGTCGACGGGCTGGCAGGGCGGGATGCGAAGGCCGATCCGCAGCGGGCGGCTGTTGCCGGTTTCGTCAAGTTGAGTGCAGAATGTCATCGCCAACTCCTCTCCCGGGAGCACGTGTTGACGGCGACCCGGACCAGATGCCGGGTGAGCCGCCGCATTTCCCGCAGGTCGACGACGTTCATGCCGGACGGGAAATCCAGCGCGAGCGGCGCGTCCTGGCCTATGCGGTCCATGCCGATACGCGCGGTGGGCACGCCCCTCGAACGCAGGATGTTCGCGTCGGTCGCCCCGCTGTTCGCGACGATGGGAGCATGCGGCCGGCCAGTTTCGTGTTCCCAGGCTTCGATGGCGGCTCGCACGATCCAGCTCTCTTGGGCGGTGCCGGTGCCCTCGATCGAGAGGACCATGTCCCAGTCCAGGCTGACCTCGGGGTTCGCGGCCCGGAACCTGGTGATGAAGGCGGCGAACTCCGCGCGAGCCTGGGCTGGCGTCGTCCGCGGGCTCAGCCGCAGGTCAAGGGTGATCTCGCAGGCAGCCGGAGAAACCGACGCCATGCGCGGCCAGCCGCCTTCGATGGACCCGACATTGCCCTGCGGTGCGACAAGCCCGTCGGTATGCCGCGCGGTGTATTCGGCGAACCACTCTTCGAGCGCCCGGATGAAGATTCCGGACGTCACGATCGGATTCGAGTACGGCATGCGATGCCGGCTGCCGACGTAGCTGAAGGTGCCGTGGACGGTAACGCGGAACCAGCAGAGTCCGACTTCCTCCCACGCCACGGCCCACCCCGGCTTGGCGATGAGCGCGTAGTCCGGCCACACTCCCTGCTCAAGCAGGAAGGAGCAGCCATTGCCCTGTCCGGCGTTATACCGCCGCAGGCGCTCAAGCGGCCGCCGATTGGTCGGCATACCGCCCGCCCCCAGACCCACCGTGATATCGCCGCTCAGCCGGAGCCCGGCGCGGTGAATGGCAGCCAGCGCGGCGATCAGGCAGGCACCGTGGCCTTTCGGGTTGCTGGCGCCGAGCCCGGTGACGAAGTCGCCTTCTTCCACCGCCAGCGCGCGCATGTCCGCGCGCAAGCGCGGCCCGGCCCACGGGACGTCCTCGGCCGGATCACCAACCGTCAGGGTGTCGATCGGAGCGTAGAGCAGCAGGTGCGCTCCGGCTCCCTGGCCGGCCAGCCGGCCGATCGCGTTGCCCTGGAGATCGTCAATCGGCTGGTACCGGGCGTCCAGCCCGAGGTCGGTCATGGTGCGGGCCAGCCACGCTGCTAGCTCACCCTCCTCGCCGGTCGGACTCGGGATGCCGACCATGCCTACCACCAGGCGGCGCATCAGGTCCGCGTCGATCGCCGCACAGGCTTCCGCTGCCAGTCGCTCCTGCTCGGGCGACAGCGTGACGTGCCGGATTTGATCGAGCGCGACCGCGGTCGCCGGCATCACGGCCGTTTCTCCAACCGCACCACGGTTGACCAGCGGCGCCTGATCGCGGCGCCGACCCGGGTATGCCAAAGGATCACCGAGACCGCGGCCAGGGAGCCGAGACCAGCCGCTGTCTTTTTCACCGCTGCGCGTTTCATAGACCACCATCCAGGGACTCGCGGGCACCGCTGCGTCCGGTCGTGGCGGCCTGAACGGTGGGCGCCGAGTCTTCCACCAGGCGACGCCACGCGGTGAGCGAGAGATCGGGGCGGTACAGCCGCTCGGGCGGCGCGTCCATCACGTCCACCATCCAGGCATCCTGCGCGGTGAACTGGCCGTGGAACAGCCAACGTATGGCCGACAGGTACTTGGCCTGGAAGATCCGGGCCTTCAGGCCGTCCTCAAAACGCACCATAACCTGCACGTAACGCACGTGGTCGGCATCGACGGGCACATACCATTCGTAGTGAATGAAATGCGGATAGGCAACGCGCAAGATGCCTGGAAGGCGAATTGACACAAAGCCGGGAAGCTGCATCGATGCGATAACAGGATTGACGCTGCTCGCTTTCCCCGGGGCGTCAGGCAGCGGCATCCGCTTCCACCAGCGCCTATTGGTATACCGTCCCACACCTGCGAAATCCGCTTCCCAGTGCACCTCGTCTTGGATCCGGATGAGCCAGTCGTCGCGCCGGACAACCCGCGTCTTATTCCAGGTCGGCATGACCTTGAACAGTCTCCACAGTGCGGTGCTGTGGAGGTACTTAGCATGTCCTTCGTCGAATCCGTTCTCGGCCGCGAAACGCCAGTTTCCGTTCCGGATGTCGCTACGGCCCCCCATGACAAAGGGATTGTCTACCAGCTCACGGGGCAGGTCGTCCTCCACCGGATGCGGTTCACCGTCGCCGATCCAGACAAATACCAGGCCGATGCGCTCGGCGACCGGGTAGGTCGCGACGCGCACTCGCCCGTTGATAGGAGACTCCGGGCCGTCGGTGATGACCGCGCACAGCTGGCCGTCGGCGAGACGGTAGGTCCAGCCGTGATACGGGCAGCTCAGGGTTCCGGGAAACTGGCGGCGGCCGATCGACAGCGGAACCCCCCGGTGCGGGCACCGGTCCTGCAGCGCGAACACCTTGCCCCCGTCGCGCACCAGCGCGATGCGCTCGCCGAGCACCGTGACGGGCACCGGCTTCTCGCCGATCTGGTGCGCCCACTGGACGGGATACCAGTAGTTGCGGAAACCAAGCACAGCGGCGTCATACGTCGGCCAGACGCGCCAGTCCCGCCCCGTCTGAACCGGTGGCCCGTCCCGTCGGGCCCCGTCCTCCGTCACGGCGGGCCGCGAACTCGAACGAGGCCGCCGCGGCGCCATCGGGACCGCCGGCCGTTCGCCCTTCTCGTCAGGGGCGTTGCTCATTTGCGGTTCTCCTTGACGTTGACTTGACCGGACCGGCCCTCGTTCACCGATCGAGCACAAGACGCGGGCCAGCCGCCCGCGAAACCCGGCCGCCCGGATCAGCCGGGACCACAGACGGCACCTCCCGCGATTCCCGCCGAAGCTGCGGTACCTGAAGGTCGAGCACGCCCGCGTCAACATCCTCCGCGCAGGTCATCTGGGGTTGAGCAGACATGCAAGTACTATGTACGGTTCGCTGAACGGAGTCAAGCCCTCGTTGCATTTCCGCCGCTCGCCGAGCTACGGGTGCGAGGATACTGAGGGCAGGGCGGTTGAGATCGGAGGTGCCGGTTGAAGGTCACGCTTCGCCAGATCGAGGCCTTCCTCGCGGTGGCCGATGAGCGGCACTTCGGCCGCGCCGCCGAACGCCTGCACGTCTCGCCGCCGTGGCTTACCCAGACGGTCAAGGATTTGGAGCGCGCTCTGGGAACGGAATTGCTCAAGCGCACCACGCGGAGCGTCGGACTCACCGAGGCCGGGGTGATCTTCGCGTCCATGGCTGGGAGGGCGGTGCGCGATCTGGAGACCGCTGTCGCGAGTGTCGCTGGCCAAGGCCGCCGCTCCCGGCGGGCGATCACGCTCGGCTATACGATTGGCGCCGGGTTGGATGTCGTTCCCGGTCTGCTGCGTACCTTCGCGGCCAGGCATCCGGACGTCTCGGTGACCACCCGGGAGTTCGACTTTTCCGATCCCGCGGCTGGGCTGCGCGAGCGGGAGGTGGACATCGCGGTCGTGCGGCCGCCGATCGGGCTGAGCGGCCTGGTATCGATCAGCTTGTTCAGCGAACCGCGGGTGGCCTGCCTGCCCGAGGGGCATCCGCTCGCCGACCGCGTCGAGGTGCATGTCGACGAACTGCTGGGCGAGCCGATCATCGCCGCGCCGCTCTCGCCGGGCCCGTGGCGGGATTACTGGATCCTGTCGGACTACCGCACTTCGCCGGCGCTGGTCGTTGACGAGGCCCCCACCTTCGAGGCTGAGCTGCACCTGATCGCACGCGGGGTGGGCATCAGCGTCTCGGCAATGACTGCCGCGCGCTGGTATCGCCGTCCCGGGGTGGTATTCGTCCCGATTACCGATCTCGACCCCTGCCATGTCGCACTCGCCTGGTGGCCGGAGTCAACCACTCACGTGGCCGATCTGGTGGCTATCGCTAGCAGCGTCCCTGACCACGCCGACGCGCATACCGCGCCAGCGCTGGCGCGCAGCCGGGCGCACGGCGCCGGTCAGGAATCCAGCCCGTAACGTGCTGGCGGGTCGCGCGCCTGCACCAGGTCCCGTCGGCACCGGGAACCCCTGACGGTTTCGTCGCTGGCCTGCACTTGATTATTAGCAAATACCTAAATAAAGATCGCATATTTTCGTAATTCCTCTTGTTCAGGCCCAGGCCTACCCTGATCGAAACCGAACAATCAAAGCCGTGATCCGGTCTCACTCGGTGAGTGAGGGATCTGGGCGGCGCGGTCGGTGAAGGCTGTTTCAGAGCCTCGGGAGGGCGGCCCATCGTGGCAACAATCGACGAAGAACCACGCCTGTCTAATCCAACGGACGTCGGCGATCTCCATCAGTTCGGGTATGCGCAGTCGCTGCGCCGGACGATGGGCCCGTTCGCCTCGTTCGCGGTTGCGTTCTCGATGGTCAGCATCACCACGGCCATCTTCTTCCTGCTGCCGAGCCTGTTCGGCACCAGCGGCGCGGCCGGGGTGTGGCTGTGGCTGCCGTGTGCGGGCGGGGTGTTCCTGATCGTGCTGGTCTACGCTCACCTGGCGGCCCGCATCCCCATCACCGGCTTTGCCTACCAGTGGAACAGCCGTCTGATCAACTCGCACTACGGCTGGTTCACCGGGTATACCGCGCTGCTGGCGTTCATGGCGGGGACGGCCGCCACCGCGGTCGCGCTGGCCACGGTATTCGCCGGGGATATCTGGAAGCACCCGACGCACGGGGACATTGTCCTGCTCGCGACGCTGGCCATGGCGGCCGCGGCGGTCATCAACATCGTCAGCATCCGTGCGGTGAGCGCGGTCAATAACTTCGGCGTGATCTTCGAGATCCTCGGGTCGGTGGTGGCCGCCGCGCTGCTGGTGGTCGGCACGCTGTTCTTCTTCCATCACGATGCCGGGTTCAGCATGCTCCTCTCCACGCAGCGCACCTCCGGCGGCGCGCTGTGGTACGGGTTCGTGCTGGCAGCGCTGCTGCCGATGTACTGCTTTATCGGCTGGGAAGGGGCAGCCGACCTGGCCGAGGAGACGCATGACCCGCGGTCGGTCACACCGCGTGCGATGATCCGGGCGAACCTCGTGTCGATGGCTGCGAGCGTGCTGATGATCGTCGGGTTCCTCATCGCGATCCCGCACGGCATTGCGGACACGCTCGGTCAGTCGCAGAACCCGCTGGTCTACATTTTCCAGAGTCACTTTGGCCCGGCCGCCGCTGCTGTCTTGCAGATCGTTGTGTTCCTGGCGATCTTCTCGTGCGTGCTGGCCAACATGGTGGTCGCTACCCGCCTGGCCTTCGCGCTCTCCCGGGACAGGATGCTGCCTGGCTCCTCCGTGCTTGGCGCGGTCAACAAGACCACCCGGACGCCGGTCGCCTCTATCGTGCTGGTCGCCGCCGTCGGCATCGGCGTCAACCTGCTCTCGGCGGGCGTCGCGGCGAACGTCGTGTCGATCTGCAGCGCGGCCTACTACGTCGTCTACATGCTTACGGTCGCCGGTGCCGGCTACGCGTACGCGACGCGGCGGATGCCCGCGCTGCGGGACGGGGACTTCTCGCTCGGGCGATGGTTCGTCCCGGTCGCGGTCGCAGCCGCGATCTTCACGGCGGGCGTGATCGTCATCGCGCTCGCCCCGCAGGAGGGTCACGTCGCCGCCGAGTACCTGCTCGGCGCCGAGGCCGTCGGCCTGCTGTGGTACCTGCTCTACCTGCGCCCGCGGCTGCTCACCCACAAGGTGGGCGTCCACCGGGGCGCGCTGACCGCTCCGGCGCCGCCCGCCGGAGCGGGACAGCCCGCGGACTCGTGACCGGCACATGACCAGAACCACCTTCATGAACACGCGACAAGATCAGGAGTGGTGATGAGTTCTCCGACGGTTCCCGCCGCGATCGCCCACCCAGGGGCGAAGGCGCTGCTGCACGAGCCGCCCGGCGGCGATCCGGACAAGCTCACCCTCGTCCGGGCGCTCGGCTCGCTGGTATGGGACGACACCGGCAAGCAGTACATCGACTGCACCGCGCAGGCATGGTCGAACAACCTCGGCGCGAACGACCCGCGGGTACTCAAGGCCGCCGCCGGGCAGCTGAGCCAGATCACGCACGCGCGCCCGACATTTCACACCCCGGCTCTGCTGGACCTGGCCGAGCTGATGACCAGCATCGCCCCGGCCGGGCTGGACCGGGTCGGGTTCACCCTGCACGGGTCGATGGCAGTAGAGATGGCCTTCAAGCTCGCGCTGCGCAACCGCCCCGGAGCCCGCCACATCCTGGTGCTGCAGGACGCATACCACGGCCGGTCGATCGCGACGATGGCGGCAAGCTGGCCACACCCGGACAACGTCTTCGCCCCCCTCCAGTCACCCTTCCACCGGATACCGCACCCGGACCGTTTCCGGCCGCGCGAGGGCCTGACACCAGAGCAGGACGCCGACTTGTGCCTCGCACTGCTGCGCGACACGATCACCAAGGGCGTGGACGGGCAGGTCGCCGCGCTCATCTACGAGCCGATCCAGGGCAACGGCGGGCACAATGAGTTCTCCGCAAACTGGCACCAAGGACTGCGCGAGATCTGCGACGAATTCGGGATCCTGCTGATCGTCGACGAGGTCCAGACCGGGCTGGGGCGCACCGGCCGGATGTGGGCATGCGACTACTACGGCATCCGCCCGGACATGCTGGTATTCGGCAAAGGCGTCGGCGGTGGGTTCCCACTGGCCGGCGTGCTCGCCCGGACGGATGAGGCCAGGTTCCGCGCTGGCGATGACCAGCTGACGTTCGGCCAGTTCCCCATCGCTATCGCGGCCGGGCTCGCCGCCGTACGTGCGATCGTCGACGACGATCTGCCCGCCCGTGCCCATGAGCACGGCACGCACGCGACGAAGCGGCTGCGGCAGCTGCAGGAACGCGCCCCCATCATCGGGGATGTGCGCTGCCCGGGCCTGATGGTCTGCTTCGAGATCGTACGCGACCGGGTCAGTAACGAGCCCGCACCGAAAGAGACCAGCGAGATCTTCCGCCGCGCACAGGCTCGGGGCGTCATCCTGGGCGAGAGCCGCTACGCCGGACTCGGCAACCTGATCAAGGTCAAACCGCCGCTGGACATCCCGGCCCCGCTGCTGGACCAGGCACTCGACGTGGTCGAGGAAGTGGTCCTGGAAGTCGCCCACGACTTCGGCCACTGACACCCCGGCGTCAATCCACGGCCGGAATTGGGATGCTTGCCGTGGATTGGGCGCAGCAAGCCGTCAGGCAGCGGCCGATCCCGCGACCGCGGCGGCGAGCCCCGTGCCCGCGCCTAGGTGCACAGTTCCACTCATGTCCGATTCGCACCCCGAAAGAAACGCGGCTCTGACTGGGTAAGGGTCCAGTGTGTGCGGTCGCAGCTGCGATGGAGCGGGCACGGATGGTAAAGGACTCGCGGCTAAACTGGTGCTGAGGTCGGCGGAAGGAGGCGACGCGGTGAACCTGGACGAGATCAGGGCTCTCGGTCCGCGCCTGGCCGAGCTGTGCCGGAAGTACGGCATCGCCGAACTGGCGGTCTTCGGCTCGGTGGCGCGGGGTGACGCTGGTCCGGACAGCGATGTTGACATCCTGTACGCGCGGGTGCCCGGGAACGACCTCGGCATGGCGTACTTCGACTTGCAGGATGACCTGGAGCGGCTGTTCGGCCGTCAGGTGGACCTGGTGGCGAAGGACGGGCTGCACAGGGTAATCCGGGATCAGGTACTTTCCGACGCGCAGGTGGTTTATGCGGCGTGAGGAGTTGTACCTCGCCGACTTGATCGACAATACGCGGACGGTTCGCGGGTACCTGGACGGCGTGAGCCGTGAGCGGTGGGATGCCGACGGAATGCTGCGCGACGCGGTGCTGTACCGGGTGATGCTGCTCGGCGAGATTGCCAGTGCCCTGCCGGATGACTTCAGGGATCGTCACCCGGACGTGGCGTGGCGGCAGATCCGTGCGTTCCGCAACCTGGCGGTGCACAAGTACTTCGGGGTCGACTGGGCGGTCGTGTGGAAGATCGCGCAGGAGGAACCACTGGTTCTGGAGAAGCAGGCGCTGGCGATCGTCAAGGTCGAGTTCCCCGAATTGGCCAAGACATATGAGCCAGGACCCGTATCGGAAACCCAAAGTAATTATCCCGAACGAACGTGAGGTGACTCCCCGGCGGCCGCGCCTTGCGGTGAAGGGGTGGGGCGTCGGTCCCTGTCAGAGAGCACTCGCCATCCTGCCGACGGCCAGCTCCAGCACCTCGGTGCTGGTGCCGAAGTTCAACCGCACGTAGCCACTGGGCTCACCGAACCGCAATCCGTCTTCCAATGCCACTCCGGCGGCCAGGAACCGGTCGCTCGGCTCGGTTCCGCTGCCCAGGCTGCGGCAGTCGAGCCAGGCCAGGTACGTCGCCTGCGGCGGCCGCCAGCTCACCGAGGGCAGCCGGTCGCGGATCAACTCGGTCAGCAGCGTGCGGCGGTCGTCGAGGGTGGCCAGCAGCCGGTCCAGCCACTCGTCGCCCTCGTTGTACGCGGCGATCGAGGCGATGACGCCGAAGTGCCCGCTGCGCCAGCGGAGGTCGCGCGGCAGTTTCGCCGCCACGTCCCGCATCCGCGACGACGCGGTGACGACGGTGGCGCACTTGCAAGGCCGGCGAGGTTGAAGGCCTTGCTGGGGGACACCACCGAGACGCCGATGTGACCTGCGCCGGGCACCGTCAGGAACGGCGTGTAGGTCGCGCTGGGCAGCGTCAGCGGGGCGTGGATCTCGTCGCTGATCACCGGTACCCCGTGGCGGGTGGCAAGTTCGGCGACCGTGGCCAGTTCCTCGTACGTGTGTACCCGGCCGACCGGGTTGTGCGGGTTGCACAGCACGTAGGCGGCCGGCTTGGTGGCGAACGCCCGGTCCAGGGCCGGCAGGTCGAGCCGCCCGTCGCCCAGCGGCACCGCCTGCAGTTCGGTGCGGGCTTCGTGCAGCCAGTCGAAGAACGGTGAGTACACCGGTGGGTTGATGACGACTCGATCCCCAGGGTTTGTGAACAGCCGCAGCATCTCGACGACGCCGGCGCTGACGTCGGTGGCGGCGGTGGCCGCGGCCGGGTCGATCCGCCAGCCCCAGCGCCGTTCGGCGAACCCGGCCAGCGCCTCGCCAAGGCCGTCGGCGGGCATCGCGTAGCCGGTGTCGGAGCGCTCGACCGCGTCGGCCAGCGCTTCCCGCACGGCGTCGGGCAGGGCGAAGTCCATCTCGGCGATGGACAGGGGCAGTACCTCGGGGCCGTGAGCCCGCCACTTGGTGCTGCGACGAGCCCGCAGGCGGTGCAGCGGCTCATCGGGCAGTAGGTCGGTCATGGGGGCATTCTCACAGCCATAAGACGACCAGTCATTGATTTCAAGCCTCGTCCCAGTGTCTGGGACATCATTCGCGGTTCCACCGAGCAGCCAGTCGTAGACCCGCGCGACGTGCGCAACGCTGGTGTCGATCTCGGGCGGCTCCCGGTCAGCTCCGTTACCGCCCGGCCCGTTGATGGTCACAGCACCGTTCCTAGTCACTGCGCAATAGTGAGTATTGCCCTGTGGGCGCCCGCGAACGGTCCTCAAGCGCCTGGTCGCCCGCCGTGGTCCTGTGGGGCATGCCGGTCTTACCGCCTGGCGGCTGCCGGGTGCCCGGTGGGGCGCCGGGTTTCCTCTTTACGGGCCTGGCCGCCGGGGTTTTCCGGGTTCGCGCCTGGGCTGGCCGCGTCGCGTCCGCTGGGGCGGTGCGGTTCCCTGTCGCGCTTCTCCTGGCCCGGTGGCCGAGTCCGCGTCTCCCCAGGACCAGCGCCGCAGCGTGGTGCCCGGAAAGCTCTTGATGGTGCTCGCGCAGGGGAGCGAGCCAGTGCTCGGCTCCCCAGCGGCTGGTATACGCTGCGTCTACCACTACGACCGAAAGGCCGGC
The DNA here is from genome assembly GCA_963785645.1 of uncultured Actinomycetota bacterium. Taxonomy (GTDB): domain Bacteria; phylum Actinomycetota; class Actinomycetes; order Streptosporangiales; family Streptosporangiaceae; genus Trebonia. The sequence goes on along the minus strand of CAWAWG010000003.1, from coordinate 945,918 downwards.
GTTGGCGGTCATCTGGGTGAGGCGGTTCCTGAACCTGGCGGTAGGAATCCCCGCGACGGCCCGCCGGAACACGCGTCCGCGCTTGCCGCGCGATGGCCTGTTCCCTGTGCGCTCGCGGCCCTCAGCCCGGGCTTCTTCGAAGTTCAGGTTCTCGATCGTTACGGCCCGGGCGCCGGCGGACTTCGCAGCCCCGATCAGGGCGGTGACGGTGGCGCGGACACGCCCGTCGCGGGCAGTGGCTGGCAGTCCCGTGAGCTGGAGCGGTATGGTGAACGGCGTTCCGGTGAGATTGCCGTCGGGGGCAATAACAGCGACGGCGAGGTGGCCGTCGTTCACGTCGACCGCGATCACGGGTGACGTGCGGAGTTCTTCGAGGGACGGGGCTGGGCGGACAGGGGCCTTCCACGAGGAGTCCAGGTACCAGCGCTGCCGCTCCGGGTGGTAGGAGATGTCGTACCGTACGGCCCCGGTGGCGGCCTGGGCGGCGACCTCGTCGCCCCGGTAGGGGAAGATGACCGGGCACGAGAGCCGGTAGCGGCCATGGGGGCGGTTCGCCAGGTGAGCGAGGGGCGCGGGCAGCTTCAGCTCCAGCCAGCCTTCATCGTGATTGACCCTTACGGTCTCGTTTCCCCACGCTTTCGCGGCTTCTCCGTCGGCCGTAATGAACAGCCGGGCGGCCTGCCACCGCTCCCGCCATTCCTCCCCGGTGAGCCGCGCTTCTTCCAGGTTGAGCCGGGCGCGCATCAGCTCCCGCCCGCCCCGCACCACCGATACAGCACCGTCCTCGATGCGCCGCTCCACACGGGCGAGACGGGCCTTGAGTGCCTTCAGCCGCAAGGTCTTGGCGTGCCGCTCGGACCGGGTCGCGTACCCGGCAGTGCGGCCCTGCTTCTTCCCGGCCTGGACGGCGAGCCGCTTCTCGATCTTCCGCACCCGGGCGGCGAGGGCGGCGCGTTCCGCCGCGAGGTTCCGGCTGGCGAGTTGCCAGGCATCCTCGCTCGTCCGGGTGATCGTCCCAGCCCACCGGGAGGAGGACTGCGCGGTCAGGTCGCGCTTCCGGTCCCGGCGGGACTCCGCCTGGCCCCTCGCGTCCAGCTTCCGCTCCGCGCAGCGGGCGGCCAGGTCCCGGCCCGCCAGCGACCCCAGGTGCAAGCCGACCGCCCGCAGGACCGCCCCGTCCTGCTCCGAGACGCGCAGCCGCGTTCGCACCCGCGCCCCCGCAGGGGCAGCCGCGACGAACGGCTCCGCGATCTCCCGCAGCCGACGGTTCACCCGGCCGCCCCCGCCCGCCCGGGAACACCGGTCCCGTGCGAGTGCCCGGCCTGTCCCATGCCCGCCATTCTGCCGGGCAGGTATGACATTCCACCGCAGCCAGGCCGAGCCGCCGAGCCGCGCCCAGATATTTCCCCGCCCGGACAGGACGGTACGCTCCGCGCTCACTACGGCGCGGTATCAAGCGGTATTGATCACTATTCCGGAAACAGCTCGAACCCCTGTCATTGGTTGAGTGTTACAGAGATCAGTACTGCACAGAAAATATGAATGATCAAAGTATCGTCCGGTACATCACCGTCCGCAAGCGATCGGTGCGAATGTGGTTGAAGTCCGTGATCCCGAACGGAGGCGGCATCCTCTCGATCGGCACACCCCTCGCGGATCGGCGGCGGATCCTCGGGCGGGGAAACTGCTACCCGGCCTTACGGTGATCGGATAGTGTGGACGTACAAGAATCCGGACTGTTCGCAAATTGAGGTTGCACAGGGGCGCTATGTGATTAGTCCTTATGTACGTCGCCTCCGGCTGGCTGCCGAGGTCCGCGCGCTGCGGGCCCGGGCCGGGATGACCGCCGCCGACCTGGCCAAGCGGATTGGCCGCTCCCGCGCTGACATCTCACGCCTGGAGAACGGCCACGTCATCGACCAGGCCGACGTGCTGAAGATCCTCGACGTGTGCGGCGTGGACGGCGACGAGTGGACCAAGATCATGACGATCGCCCGCGAGGCCAGCGAGACCGGCTGGTGGGAGTCGTACAAGGACATGGGAGAGCCTCAGGCCGTATACGCCAACCTGGAGGCGGGAGCGACCAGTATCCGTGAATACCAGCAGGTTCTCATCCCGGGCCTTCTCCAGACGCCGGACTTCGCGCGTGCGCGCACTGATCCCGACGCTGTTCTCAAGGTTCTGCTGAGTGAGACCGTGGAAGGCATCGTGGCCGGCCGGATGATGCGGCAGCGGCTGCTGCGTCGGCCGGGCGGACCGGATTATGAGGCCATCATCGACGAACTCGCGATCCGTCGGCTGGCCGCCCCTCCGGCGGTGGTCAAGAAGGCGCTTTACCACGTGGCTACGCTGGTCAATGACGCTCCCAAGGTTTCGCTACGGGTGCTGCCAGTCGACGCGAGGATCGACGGCTACGCGACTCCGCGTACATCGTTCACTGTCTACACGTTCGCCGATCCCGGCGACCCGATGGTGGTGGCGATCAATACCACGACAGCCGACATATTCCTCACCGAGTCCGAAGAGGTGGCGCCGTATGAAGAGCTCTTCGAGAGGCTGCGTAAGCAGGCACTACCGGCGACCGAAAGTCTCGACCTGATTACTGAGGCGGCCGCCAGACTGGCGGACGACTAACGGACAACGTCCAAGGAGGACCGTTCCTCATGAACGACATGTTTACTGGCTGGCGGAAGTCCAGCCGCAGCGACGGTAACGGCGCCTGCGTAGAGGTCGCCGCAGGCTGGCGCAAGTCCCGCTACAGCGGCGACAACGCTAATTGTGTAGAGGTCAGCGACTGGCGCAAGTCCAGCTACAGCGACGTCAACGGGAGCTGTGTGGAAGTCTCGTCGGCCGTGCGCGTCGGCGTCCGCGACACTAAGCAGCAGGGTAAGGGGCTCGTGCTGGCGTTCTCTGGCACTGTGTGGGACGACTTCCTGGCTGCTGTCAGGAGCGGACGGTTCGGTAGTTAGCGTCAAGCGTTCGTCGATGATCTGAACGGGCCGCCTGCGCCTAGGCCCAGGCGCAGGCGGCCGTTGTCTTAGCGCCACTCGCATGATGGGCTTGCACTACGCCATGTGCAGACCAATAATTAGGGCATTCTCAAGATCAGTACAGCTCTTCTCGTTGATCAGTCCAAGAAATGGAGGGCAGCATGATCAGCCCCCACGTGCGGAAGTTGCGCCTCGCGGCTGAGATGCGTCGCCTGCGGGCGGAGTCGGGGCTGACTGCCGATCAACTCGCCAAACGGATCGGTGGATCTCGCGCTGATATCTCGCGGTTGGAGAACGGCCACACTGTAGACCAAGCTGACGTGATCAAGATCCTCGACACTTTGGGTGTCAACGGCGACAGATGGACCGCCATCGTCACGATCGCCCGCGAGGCGAGCGAGAAGGGCTGGTGGGAGTCCGACCGCACAATGGGGGACCGGCAAGCTCTCTATGCCAACCTGGAAGCGGGTGCCTCGACCCTTCGCCTGTACGAGCAGACATTCGTTCCCGGATTGCTTCAGATACCCGAATTTGTCCGTGCCCGAGCTGCTCTCATGCCGCTAGAGCCCGTCTCGGGAACCGTGGAGGGGATTCTGGGTGGGCGTGCAGGGCGCCAACGGATGCTGCGTCGCCCGGGAGGGCCAACGCTTGATGTTGTCATGGACGAACTGGCTGTTCACCGACTTGCCGCACCGTCGGATGTGGTGAAGAAGCAGCTCTATCACCTGGCCACCGTGGTCAACGCCGATCCCAAGATCACGCTGCGAGTCCTGCCGGTGCGTGCCCGGATCAAGGACTTCACGGTGCCGCGATGCACCTTCTCGATCTATACCTATCCCGATCCCGGCGATCAGCAGGTGGTCGCGGTCGACACCGTGACATCGGACCTTATTCTCACCGATCAGGACCAGATCGGGCCGTATGACCGGCTCTTCGAGCGCCTGTGGGAGGCCGCGCTGCCGCCGTCGGAGAGCCTCGACCTGCTGACCGCGGCCGCCGCAGGCCTCTCCGAGGCGTAGTGCCAGCTGCGATGTAGCGGCCTTTCCGCTGCCCGGCGCCCTCAGTAACCGGCGCGCTTAGCTGCGCGAAACGTTGCCACGTCGATTGCCCCACGCTAGCCGCTGACAGATTGAAGTGCCGAGGTCCGCGCCGTACGGGCATCGTAGTGGATGTTTTTGCACCTCCCGACGTGCAAAAACATCCACTACGATCCGAGACGGTCGCAGTGCTTCGCGTGTACCGGGACATTTAGGCGTGATGCCCCGTATGTCCCCCAGGGCATCCCGGCGGGCGCGTCGCAGACCCAGGCTTCAACCCCCGGTGCATCCTCTCCCGCGCCTCTCGGGTGGCTCGATGGCCGCTCGGGTTGTTTCTTGTGCCCTGACCTTGGCGTCTCTCCACGTGTCGACGGAGCGCGCTGCCGATTGCGGGGGATCTGTCGGGCCCGCACTTCCGCCGCCCGGGACGAAACGTTCGACGATGGAGTCGGCCGTTCCCGTTCTGGACAGTGATCCGGCCGCAGCGCGTGACGCAACTCGCGCGGCTGCTGGCGCGCGGTGATCGCCCGTCTCCTGCGCGCGGTCCGGCAATCTCCGACACTCTCGCCCGCGAAATCGGCCGAATCCCTTGCATCTGTCGCCGAACCAGTTCAATACTTAGTGCTGATCGAGTTTCTGTTCTGTACAGAACAATGCAACGCCCTTCTTTCCGGGCGGTGCTGAGCGATTCGTGACTAGGGGTGACACATGAAGGGCGAGACCGGTCCGGCGATTCAGCCGGTTGTCACGACAGTGAGCGAGGCGGGAGTCGAGTGGCGACACGATGACAGTCAGGAAGCCCCGATGCCCCAGCGGCAGAAGTCTGCTGGGCGGACTTTTCGGCGAAACGAGGGCTGACGGGTGGCAGCCAGCACCTGGTTCGACCAGGCCCGCACACAGCCGGTGAGTCACGTTCAGCGTGTTGCATCGGCTATGGCCGATCGTGGAGTGGAAGGCGGACAAGGAACGGCCTCAGGCGATGGGTGTCTTCCCTTCGCCTCGGCTGCAGCGGGAGAGCACGGGAGCACCGAGTGGGAGCAGGTTTACCCGGGGGAGGAGGTGCAGCTCGGGTCCCTGCGGGCGGCGCTGCGGCCGCTGCTGCGCGGTTGTCCCGTGGCCGACGACGTCATCCAGCTGATGTCCGAGCTCGGGGCCAACGCCGTCCGGCACAGCAGGAGCCGGGAGGCCGGCGGGACGTTCACGGCCCGGCTGCTGGACGTTCCCGGGCAGTACGTGCTCGGGGAGATCGAGGACGGCGGCAGCGACTGGCGCGGCGATCTGCGGGGGTCGGCGAGGGACGCCTCGGGCCTGGATCTCCTGCTCAAGTTCGCGGCGGCCTGCGGCGTCGTGGGGGACTCGCGGGAACACGTGGTCTGGTTCTGCCTGACGTACCCCGCTGCCGGCGCCGGGCTTGCCCGCGGCTGAAAGAAACCGCCCTGGCCGCCGGCAAGAAGGCCGGCGCGCTGCTCCTGCCGGGCCGGCCAGGCCGCCCGCAACCCGCACAAGGAAGGAACAACCCGGTGAACGCAATCTCCGACCTGCCGATGCTGCACGACATGGACGCCGACTACTCGCCCCAGTACGTGAAGCTCGCCCGGATTATCCGCGACCAGATCACCTCCGGCCGGTACAAGCACGGCGACGAGCTGGCCGCCGCCTGGCTGGCAGACGAGCACAAGGTATCGGCGCGCGTCGTGGCGCAGGCGATGGACATGCTCGCCGCCAACCGCTACGTCCGCCGCCCCGGTCGCTTCGCCTGCTACATCGTGACCTGGCAGGCAGACGCGTGACGCGCGGATGGCAGCACGGGTCGGAGGTCATCCCTCAGCAGCAGGCGGCTGTCGTCGGGGCGAACATCCGCGCCCTGCGGCAGGGCCGGGGATGGACCCAGGCCCAGGTCGGCAAGCTCATGGGCTGGACGAGCAGTTCCAGCGTGTGCGCGGCCGAGGGCCGCCGCTACGGCCGGCAGCGCAGCTTCACCCCCGGCGAGGTACGGCAGCTCGCGGGCATCTTCGGCGTCAAGACCTGGCAGCTCACCACCCGGTGCGTCAGCTGCGAAGGGCACCCGCCGGCCGGGTTCGCCTGCCTGACCTGCGGTACTCAAGCCGCCCGCCCGCCGGGGAAGAGCGGCCTTCCCGCCGGCCGCCCGGGAAGGCCGCCCGCGGTAAGAGGAAGGCGAGCAGGTGAGCACCCGCGCCGAGGACAGTGCCCGCCGGTTCCGGCGCGACCCGCCGCGGGAACCCCGGAGCCTACCCAGGTACCAGAAGGTCGCCGCGATCGTCCGCGAGCAGCTCGCCGGCGGTGTCCTTGCCCCTGGTGCGCCTGCCCCGAGCGCCGCGGCGCTCGCGCGGGTAACCGGCTATTCGGGCGTGACGTGCCGCCGTGCGCTGCGCGCCCTGGTCGCGGACGGGGCACTGGTTCCCGGGGCCAGCCCTCGTGCGCGTCTTCGCGTGCCCGGGTACGCGGAGGAAAGCAGCGACGGCGCCGCGCGTGCCCTGTCAGCCTGCCTCGTCGCCCGCCGAAGTGGCGCGGGCCTGACCCAGCCGCAGCTCGCCGAACTGGTCGGCATGTCGGTCACCACCGTCGGGCATGCCGAGACCCGGCGCCTGTGGCAGTCCCGCGTCTTCTGGGAACGGGCCGACCAGGTCCTGCACGCCGACGGCGAACTGCTGCGCCTGCACGACGCGTACCGCGCCGCGCAGGCCCGGCCCGAACCCGCAGAGGCCGAACCCGCCGGGGCCAGCGACACCCCGTCCGAGACCGGCCACGGCGAACCCCCGGTGGCGGTCACGGTCAACGTCCCAGGATCTGTGACATGCATAGCCGTCACCTGGGCGGACGGTGCAGTCACCACCGTTTACCCGCCCGTCGGCCGCGGGGCAGCAACTACCGGAGGAGGCTTGCCAGAGCAGTGAGCAGCGAACGAGGATACGGCCTCCCGGTCGACACCGACGGCGTCACCGCGGCGCTGGAATCCACCCGCCTGCTGAGACTGGCCCTGAACAGCCTGTGGAACCAGCTGCCGGGCGACCTGAACCAGGCCGGACCCGTCCAGGACGCACTGAAAAGCATCCACGACCAGATCAACGAGGTCGAGACCGCCGATCTGCGCCGGTACGGGATCGCCGAGCACTACCTCATCATCCGTCCCGTCAGCCTGGTCAGCCCGCCCCCGCCGCACATCATGGAGAAGATAACCGTGGCAGTCCGCACCCTCGCCGAACTCGGGATGCTCGCCGGACAAAGCGACGCACTCGAACGGGACTGAGCTCACCGCCAACCGCAGACCCCTTCAGCGCCCGCGCGTCGGGCTTGCCGGCGGGGAGCGGTTAAGCAGGCTGTGGCGGTATGTCTTTGTCCAGATGCTTGACGACTACACCAGCGTGCTGCACCATGCTGGCGTTTCAGCGGCCGCGGTATGTGGTCGGGTGTTCCGCGGAGCACGGGAGACAGCCGGGTGGACGCGGCGCCTCCTTCTCTGGATGGGCTGAACAGGTCTGGCGCCGCCTCCTTCCTGCCATGGCGGCCGTCAGCGTCCTGGATATGCGAGCCTCAAGTTGCCGCTGGTCAACCGGGTATCTGCTGGCCCACGGCGAGCAGATACCGCAGCCCCTCCCGGGCTGTGTCAGCGGACTCGCCGCCCGCAGCGACGATTTCTTCCAGTCGGCTCTTCCAGAAATTCCATCGCCGGATGGTGAACCCCAGGTCCGTAAGGCCGGCTTTTCGCGCACAACGGGCCGAGCCAATCCGCTCTCTGCGGGTGTGCGGCACCCTTTAGCGCCAGGGATGCGAGTACGGGGCCGGCGCACCGGAACCACTGGACCGCCGCCGGGAGCACTGGTGATACATCCTGCTCGTCCATCTCCAGCGCATCGCGGAGGGCCCAGATGCCGTAGAGCGAGAAATCGATTCCGCCCGCGGTCAGCTGGGCAACGAAAGCGTTGAGGTTCGCCCATGTACCCGGTGATACGGCAGGCGGGGCGAAGTTCCATGTCTCCCGCATCTGCGCGCCGAAGACAGGAAGGTCAACATGGGCGCGCATGTCCCAGACGGTGCACTCCTGCCCGTCTCCGCGGGCCAGAACGCCCCGCCCCTTGATGGCGGTCAGCAAGCCGACGAGCCTGGACTGTACGGCATCGTCGGGCGTGTCAGCCGCCGAGATGACCGCCTGCCACGCTGACCACAGCATGCCCTCAACGTGATCGTCCCAGGCGTCGTCATGCAGGAATACACGGTCGATAGGTTCGGTGAACGCCGCCGCGCCGACGTCGGGCGGCATGCTGTCACCGGATTGGAGATAGCGGCCGACGGCTGCGCCGAAATGCGCCAACCACGGGTCACCGCCGTCCGGGTCATCCACCGCGCCAGCACCTCGCACAGATCGCGATATCTCAGGAGGAACAACGGAACCGCGGCCAATGGCCCGCCGATCCCCCGTGCTATCCGCAGCTTACGCCGGACCTGACCCGTATGCGGGAAGTCTGGCAGCGCCGCCTCCCGGTGGTCACCCCCAACAGAGACCAGCCCGAACGGTCCCGTGGCTCCTCCAGCCACGGCCCGCTGCCGCCGCGATGCGGGTGGGACGCCCCTGAGACCGCCTCTATGACCCGGCAGCTTGCCCTCTAGCAAGCAGTCGAGTGCCAGTGAAGGAGGCGCGGAGCGGCAGTACCGGTCACTTTGGTCTGTCCGGTCATCTCGTTCCCGTCGACTGTGGCCGTGCAGTCGATCTTGACTTCGGCCGGGACGGTCAGGTGCGCTTGTGCACCTAGGGCCGGGAGGCGGCGGTGCTGGCTTGAGCTGACACTTTGGTCAGGGCGTGGTGAAGCTGGGCGCGGGAGCGGATGCCGAGTTTGCGGAACACCTTTCTCAGGTGGTAGTCGACCGTGTTAGCGCTGATATACAGGCGCGCGGCGATCTCGGTGTTGGAGAGCCCGTCCCCGGCGAGGCTCGCGATCCGGGTCTCCTGTGCAGTCAGGTCATCAAGCGTTGCGTCCCTGCGACTAAGCGTGGTGGCTCCGGTCGCGCTTAGCTCGTGCCGTGCCCGGCCCGCGAACGACCTGGCTCCCATCGCCTCGAACAGGTCGTGGGCGGTGCGCAGGTGCTCGCGCGCGTCGCCGCGACGGCGCTCGCGGCGCAGCCATTCTCCGTAGAGCAGGTGGGTGCGCGCCAGTGACAGGCTCGCCCGGGTGCGGCCGAGCCGCCCGATCGCTTCGACGTAGAGCTCCTCGGCGGCCCCGCCGTCCGCCAGCAGAGCGCGTGAGTACGCCTCGACGCCGAGTCCCCAGTCCGTACCGCCGAGCCGGGTGCGCACGCAGAGAGCATCAAGCGCGGGCTGGGCCACCTCTGGCTGTTGGCACCGCGCGGCCGCTTCGACCAGTTCAGCCAGTCCCAGACCCCACCCGCCTCCGCCGTGCCCCTCGCGCGAGCGCTGGGCGGCGGCGAGCGCCTCCGGGAAGCGGGCCATGCCGTTATAAAGTACCGCGAGCGCATAGTCGAGCCTGGCCTCCTGCCTGCCGATGTCCCGGATCCGCGGCTCCTGGCGCAACCTCTCGATCTCTTCGCAGACAACGCTCTGCTCTTCGCGTAGCGCGGTCAGAGTTGCCAGATCGCTGCCCAGGCCCGGCTCCATACCAGTCGCTTCCCGGATCGCCTCTGCTTCGTCCCGTGCCGCCGCGGCGTTGGGGAGCTCCCCGGCAACGATGCAGTACAAGGCGCGCCGCTCCAGCACGGTCGGGAGCAGGCTCAGCGTGCCGGTGCCGCGGGCGAGCAGCATCAGGCGAGTGGTGAGGACGTCCATCGCGGCGTCGTCCCAGAGGCTGCGGGCGATATCGGTGGCCAGGTTCAGTGTCTGGATGTTCTCGCTCCCCGTGAACGATGCGGCCGTAAACGCGCCGACGGCCTGGCGCAGCACATCGATCCCGTGTGGGAACCCCTCGGTGTAGAAGGCGCCGTAGCCGTGCAGCAGGAGCTCGGTCGGGTCCGCGGGCTGCGGCCGGGGCCGTCCGAGCAGGGCGTGCCTGACCTCGTGCGCGGTGTCGGAGTTAGTGGACGCGACAAGGGCTTCGACGTAGGTCGCCCGGGCCAGCTCTTGGTCAAGCGGCTCGAGTGATTGGGCTGCCCGCAGCAACTGGATCGGGCCGTCGCGGCCGTCGGTCCGGGTATAGATGATCTGCGCGCGCAGCCGCTCGGCCTGCGCCTGCTCGAGCTGGCTGAGCGGTCCGGCTTCGGCCGCTGCGAGCAGTTCCAGTGCCGAGTCGTGCCCGCCGGCCTCGTGCCATGCCCGCGCCGCAGCAAGCGCCCGCGCCGAACGGGGCCGGGGGGCGACGGTGAGCGCGACGGCGCGCTCCAAGAACGCCGCCTCGGTGGCCACACCGCCCCGGGACCGTGCCCGTTCGGCCGACCGCTGCAGCTCTGCCGCCACCTCCTCGTCCGGCCCCGGGGCAGCCTGCGCCCGGTGCCAGGCCCTGCGGTCGGGATCGGCGCTGGCATCGGTCGCCTCTGCCAGGGCAGCGTGCACGGCCCGTCGCTGCTCCGCCGAGGCCGCCCGGTATACCGCCGAACGGACCAGCGGATGGAAGAACCGCACCCGCGCCCCGATGTGGAGCAGGTCGGCGTCCTCGGCCGGCCAGGCGGCATGTGCGCCGATCCCCAGCAACTCACACGCCCGCCACAACAGGCCCGCATCCCCCAGCGGCTCGGCCGCCGCGGCTAGCACCAGCCGGCGGGTGTCTTCGGGAAGCGGTTCCAGCCGCCGCTGGAAGCTCAGCTCAATCCGCCCTGGAAGCCCGAGCGGGTCGATGGGCCCGAATCCGCCTGCCAGCTCGGCGGCCGTCATGTCGCGCGGCAGTTCAAGCAGGGCCAGCGGGTTCCCCTGCGTTTCTCCGACGATCCGGTCGATCACCTTCTCGTCCGCCCACCCTGGAAGAACCGATCCCAGCAACTCCCGCGCGTCCTGGTCCGATAGCCCCTCCAGCCGCAGTTGAGCTAGCCCGGCGAAATCGGCCAACTCAGTAGTCTCACGGCCGGCGAGCAGCAGCGCGACCGCGTCGGCCTCCAGCCGCCGCGCCACAAACCCCAGCGCCTGTGCCGTGGCACGATCGAGCCACTGCACGTCATCGACGACGCAAAGCAGCGGGCGGGCCGATGCCGCGCCGGACAGCAGGCTCAACACACCCAGGCCGACGAAGAACGGATCCGGGGGGACACCGTCGGCCAGGGCGAATGCTGTCTCCAACGCCAGCCGCTGGGGGACGGGCAACTGCGCCAAGCCGCCGAGCAGCGGCACGCACAGTTGGTGCAGGCCGGCGAAAGCCAGCTCCATCTCCGACTCCACCCCCGACGCGCGGGTAACCCGGTAACCCGGAGCGGACGTCACCGCGTACTCCAGCAGCGCTGACTTCCCCACCCCCGGGGCGCCCACCGCCATCAGCACCCCACTGGTCCCCGCGCGCGCCTTGGCCAGCAAGCCGTCCACAACCGCGCACTCCTTGGCCCGGCCGAGCAGCTTTGGCTCACCCAGCCGAGGCGACCGCCGACTCACAGGAAGCACGATAGACGCTGTATCGCCTGCCCGCCCGCAAATAGCAGATGGACAGTTACGGTGCCGGGTTCTGGAAGATCAAGAAGCTCGGCAACCAGACCGCACCCCCGGTGCCGGGTCCGCTGGCGGTCGACGGACGCGAGCACCGGGCCAGGAGGCGGCGCTGCCGGGGGCGCATCTGGTTCATGCCGGGTACAGCCTGCCGTTTTGCGCCCCTGCTGAATTTCTCGGGGTGTGGATAGCGGTCCGTGGTGCTCTTGTGCCGGGAGGGGTGTTCGCCGGGCAGTTCCTCGGGCCGCGTGATGGGTGGGCCGGATCGGACGGCATGACCTTCCAGGACGCCGGCGAGGTGGCGGCGCTGCTTGATGGGCTGGAGGTCTGCTGCTTGCGGGAGCGGGAGTGGGAGGGCCGGTCGGAGGGCGGCCAGAAGCGGTGGCATGCGTTCGGGATCCTGGCCCGGCGGCCGGGCTAGCCGGAGGCCGCCGGGCCAGGATCGGGGAGCGTGCTACACGGTCTGCTGGGTCTTGGGCTTGCCGGGGGAGTCGTGGCATCCGGCGTGGCACTGGTGGCAGTCCGACGTGCATTCGCCGGCGGCGCCCCACAGGTCGGCATCCACAGTCAGGCCGAGCGCGCGCATGGCGGCGACTGTGGCTGGCAACTCGTTGACCGGTGGCCAATGTCCAGCGTTGCTTGTCCGATGCCTGGTGCCGCCTGAAGTCGCTACCATTGCCTGTGTGGAGACGAGGGCGTTCGAGTCGGCCGACCAGGCGGCTGGTAGCGCCGTGGCCATGCTCGCCGGCGGGGAGCGGCTGAGCAGGCTGTGGCGGTATGTCTTTGTCCAGATGCTCGACGACTACACCAGCGTGCTGCACCATGCCGGCGTTTCAGCGGCCGCGGGTATGTGGTCGGGTGCCCCGCGGAGCACGGGGGACAACCGGGTGGACGCGGCGTTCGCCGGGATGGCTGAGTACCTGGCCCGGCGTGACGGGTGGGCGGTGCCGGCCTGGGCGCGGTTGCCGGAGCGTGAGGCGTGGCCGTGGTGGTTCGTGACCGACCTGCGCGGCCTGCACCCGCGTGCCCTGCACCCGCGTGCCCTGGTGGAGTCTCCGTCGTCGTTCCGCCGCCGCGGTGTCTTCATCACCGACGGGGCCCTCAGCCGCGCATGAGCACAGGCCTCGGACGAGAAGACATCCGCGAGCTCCTCGACGACCTTTCCCAGGAACTGGCGGCTCGCGGGGCGCGGGCCGAGCTCTTCCTGGTCGGCGGCGCGGCGTTGGCTGTCGCCTACGACGCCAGTAGGTCGACCCGGGACCTGGACGCGGTGTTCGTCCCCAGCGATGTCGTCCCCCGGGCGCTCGCCAGCCCGTGGGTGTTCACCTCTGCCACCCGGTACTGCCCGCAGTGCCTGGCCGGAGACGGCAGCCGGATCCAGCAGCAGCACGGCGGCGCCTGGCAGAAGGCATGGCGGCTGCCAGTCGTGTTCGCCTGCCCGGCACACCGGCAACTGCTGGAACACCTGTGTCCCTCCTGCCGGCAGCCAGCCATGTCCGTGAGGATGTCCTCCTCGCCCTCGGCAGCCTCTGGTGCCCCGAGCCCGGGCACCGGTGGGTGTACGCGGCCATGCTCCTGGAAGCGGGCCGGCAGGCGGACCCTGATGCCCCGGTCGCCGGCCTGCGGCGGCAGCCGGACGCGGATCAGCGGCTGGCCAGCGCCGGGAGTGGATGGCGGCTGCCGGAGCTGGCGGCAGGCGGCGAGGACGCGCACGCCATCAGAACGCACCGGCAAGCCGCCGCACTCAGCAGCTCGCCAGGACGCTGCGGCCCGTCGTCCAGGCCCTGCTCCTGGAGGGCGCGGGGGATCGCGCAGCTCGCGCGGGTGCGACAGAGGGCGGGTCCGTTCGGGAAGGGGTTCGGGGGGTCGGCGGCTGCGCCGGGAGGACCTGCAATACGTCACCAGCATCAAGCTGACCTCCTCGACAAGCTCACTCACAACATGCGACCTCGTGTCGCAACCGGTACCTGGTCCAGAACCGGGCCGGGCAGTTCACTGCGTCCTTCGACGCAGTGCTGGCCGTAGCAGGTATCGAGGCCGTGAAAATACCGCCCCGCAGTCCGCGCGCGAACGCCTATGCGGAAAGGTTCGTGCTCACGGCCCGGATGGAGGTCACTGACCGGATGCTGATCTTTGGCCAGCGGCATCTGCGGACGGTCCCGGCCGGGTACGAGGCCCATTACAACGGGCGGCGACCCCACCGCAGCCGCCAGCTCCGACCACCCCGGCCCGATCACCCGGTCACGGACCACTCCCAGCAGCTCCCAGACCAGGCAGGCCGCCGCCGCGCTGCTCGCCGCCGCCGGGCCCTCACCAGGCCATGTAGGTTCCGCGGATCAGTGAGCAATTCCGGATGATCTTGAGCACTGAGTGAGCAAAATCCGGTGATCATGAGCAATCGCCCAGCCGACCATCACTCATAGTAGCCGAAGCTGCGGCCCGGTAGCAGGCTCTGGCGGTCAATCCGCGGCCCACGATCGTCACAATGGGTGATCGCGGTGGCGTGGGGCGACATGCAGATCGCCGATTACGATTGCCCGATGCTAGCTGGGCTGCGGCATATGGCTGAGCGCAGATCAGCCGTTTCGGCCCTCACCGGCAGCTAGGGGGGCAGCTCTCGCCGAGGAAGTCGGCCAGGGTCTGGAGGACCAGGTCCGGGGCTTCCTCGGGCAGGAAGTGGCCGGCGGGCAAGGCGGTGCCCCGGACATCGGCGGCGTACTCCTGCCACACGCTGAGCGGCTCGTAGGCGCGGCCGACGAACCCCTCGCCGCCCCACAGCACTTGGACCGGGCAGCTGATCTTCTGCCCGGTGGCGAAGCTCTCGTCGTCGTCGGCTAGGTCGGTGCTGGCCGCGGCACGGTAGTCCGCGCACGAGCTCGCGATCGTGCCCGGGTCGCTGAAGCAGCGGACGTAGTCCGCCATCACGCTGGGCTCGATGCGGGCGCCGGGGTCGATCTGCGACTCGATCCAGAAGGCAGGGTTGGCGGCGAGCATGTGCTCGGGGATGCCGTGCGGTACGGCCAGGAAGAACCAGTGGTAGTAGGCAAGGCCCATCTCCCGGCTCACATGGCCGAAGACGTGCCGGGTGGGCACGATGTCGAGCACGGCCAGCCGCTCGACGGCCTCCGGGTGATCCAGGACCAGCCGGTGCGCGACCCGGGCGCCGCGATCGTGGCCGACGAGGCCGAACCGGGTGAAGCCGAGCTCGCGCATCAGCCCGACCTGGTCCCGCGCCATGAGCCGCTTGGAGTACACGCGGCCTGCCTTGTCCGGCTCAGGCTTGGCTGAGTCTCCGTAGCCGCGCAGGTCAGCCAGCACGACGGTGTAGTCCCTGGCCAGGCCGGGGGCGACCCGCCGCCATACCAAGTGGTTCTGCGGGTAGCCGTGCAGTAGCAGCAGCGGCGGCCCCGACCCGGCGACGGCGCAGTTGACGGTGACGCCGGCCACGTCCACGCGGTGGTAATCGAAGCCGGGCAGCACGGGAGGGGTCATGACGGCAGCTCCTGTCCCAGACGGCCCGTGAGCATAGCTCGCCTGATTTTTCCCCTCGTCACTTCATCCGTCACGGCCTGAGCCTCCGCTTCTCCCGATTCCTTTGCCCTCCATAGCGCAACCTCGTTTGTTTCTCACTTGTCGTCTCGCTTATCACGACCCATCACGCCGGATGTTCACATCGGCACCTCATAGCCTCATAGGATCCGGCGCACGCCGCCTCTCAGCCGGGATAACTGGAACGTGGTACTTCTAATCACCCCCTTGTATTCCAGCGCGTGGATCGGTGTCCTCTTGCGTGGCCCGGCCCGCCGAGCGGATAGGGCTTTAGCGACACAGTTATCTCGTGCGCGGCGGGCTAACGAGGATCGTTCAGGAAGGCTTCGACGTCGGCTGCGAACTCCGCGTGGTGCTGGAACAGGAAGCCGTGCGCGGAGTCCGGGTAGATCTTGACGCGGGCTTGCGGGATCAGCCCGGCGAGCAGGTAGGAGTAGTGCGGGAGAATCATTGGGTCGCTGTCGCCGTTCGCCACGAACACCGGCATCTTTAGGCAGCTAAGCTGTTGAAGCAGCGCGTGGTTGGGAATCCCCCATGTGTATACCGCGTCGTACTGCGCCTCACGCGTCGCCCACGTCGTCACCGCGTCTCGGTCCTGGGTTCGGCCGTAGATGCGCCCGAGTACCGCTTGGCCTGCCTGTCGGCTTGACGCCGACGGAGAGAAGAACACCTCTAGGTATTGCTGGGGACTAGTTTGAGGCTGGCCGACGGCACCGATGACCTCGGGCGCCCAGCCGTGCATGCCGGCTGCGCCCTGCGGCGCTGCGGATGCAAGGACCAGCCTTCTAACGAGGGTCGGCCTGGTCAGGGCGATCTGCTGGGCGATGAAGCTGCCAATGGAGAACCCCAGGAGGTCAACTTGTTCCAGCTCCATGGCGGCCATGAAGGCGATGGCGTCATGTGCCATTTGCTCCACGGTGTTCGGTGTGGTGCCGCTTGAGCCACCTACCCCGGTGTTGTCGAACGTGATCACGCGCCGTGCTGACGCCAAAGCATCAATCAGCGCGGGATCCCAGTTGTCGAGATTTCCGCGGAAGTGCTGGAGCAGGACCAGCGGCACGCCGCCCTCGCCGCCAGCAGCGTCGCGGTAGGCATAGTCGATGCCGTTCGCGGCCTTGACTCGCTTGTTCGGCAGGCCGGAGTATGAGCCAACTTGGCGCGCCGAGCTGGTTCCTTCGTTGCTGGCGATGGCGGACATCTGTAATACCTTCCTTCGGTACGTTTCGGAGCTGCCTGTCCAGACCCTCGCCTTGTCAGCTTTGCGCCGAGGAGGTCATCGGCCGGGCCTGCCGCCTCCTCGAAACCCGGCACTGCGCTCGGGATCGGCTTGGGACCCACCACGAACACGTCAAAGTCAAGGCTCATCGCTTCCTCCGGCAATGTTTGGTGCCCGCAGGCCCAGCAGGCCGGGATTGGTCCGCACCAGGTCACGGCCCAGTCCCGGCGCAGGCTGCGGGCGGAGGCGCTCAGAGTCCGGTGCCCTGGATGCCGTCGAGGGCAGCGGCGTTGGTGGCGAACCATGCGGGTTCGTCACCCGGTTTCGGGAGGATCAGCCCGTATTCCATCTGGACCTCGGAGTCGATCTCGGTCAGGCCGGCGATGAGGTGCTTCGCCGGCTGGCCGGTGATCTCCGTCCACGATGCCACGATCTGCTTGATCAGCTTCTGCTTCTGCTCCAGGGTCCGCCCTGCGCGGATCGACCCGGTGATCCCGGAGATCTCGGTGTCGGGCTCGCCGGCACTATAGGAGATACCTGGCGGTATCTCGTTGAAGAACACGTGCACGAAGACCCGCGGTGCTCCTGTCGCTTCCACGTGGGCGTCGGTAATCGCGGTGGCGATCTTCGCCTTCATGTCCTCGGTGAGCAGTCCCCTTTGGGGTGAGCACTGGTAGATGGGCATGGAATCTCTCCTTGGATGTCGACGTGAGGTGTTCTGGCGCTGGCCCAGGTCGGCGCCTCCGGTAGCTGACGGCCCGAACGTACGGTGCGGCACCGTGGTTCGCATCTAGCGAATGACCAGCCTGACGACAGGTGCTTCCCGGTTTGGTACGCCGGCCGCGGCTGGCCTAGACTCCGAGCGTGCCTGCGGAAGAGGCGGCAATGAGGGTGCGCGAGGCAGTGCACGACCGCTACCCGGGATATGCAGCCGCCGGGCAGGCGCTGCCGAACGGCCTGTTCGGGCGCGAGCGCGAGCTGAAGGCGCTGAGCGACATGGTCGACCGGTCATGCGACCAGGTCGGCGGCGGGCTCGTGGTCCGCGGTGAGCCGGGGATCGGGAAGTCGGCGCTGCTCGCGGCGGTCAGCGCGCAGGCAGCTGGTCGCGGCGTCCAGCTACTTTCCGCAGTGGGAGTGCAGTCCGAGGCCAATCTTCCGTTCGCGGGCCTGCACCAGATGATCCAGCCCGTGCTGCGCCGGGCTGCGGGGTTGCCGGGCCGGCAGCGTGCGGCGCTGCACGCGGCCTTTGGCATGGCCGATGCGGGAGCCAGCGAGCTGTTCTTGATCGGGCTGGCGACGCTAGAGCTAATCAGTGACACAGCCGAAGGCGCGCCCGTGCTGCTGATCGTCGATGACTCACACTGGCTGGATCAGGCCAGCTGCGCGGTGTTCGCCTTCGTCGCCCGGCGGCTAGCCGCCGAGCCGACGGTGATGCTGGTGGCGGTTCGTGACGGCCAGGATAGCGTGTTCGGCTGCTCCGGGCTGCCGGAGCTGCGGCTAGCCGAGCTCAGCGAGGATGCGGCCGCCGCCCTGCTCGACGCGCGGTCGCCGGATCTGGAACCTGACCTGCGCGCGCGGCTGCTGGCGGAGGCGGCGGGCAACCCGCTGGCGCTGGTGGAACTGCCGGCCGCGCGGTGGCCCCGAACGACCGGCGCCGGCGCGTACCTGCCCTCGTCCTTGCCAGTGACCGCCCGGCTGGAAGAGGCCTTCGCGGCCCGGGAATCGGATCTTCCCGCAGCTACCCGTTCGGTGCTGCTGGCCGCTGCCGCGGACGACCGCGGTGCCCTCGGCGAGGTGCTAAAAGCAGCGACAATCCTCGAAGGGCGGCAGGTGACGGCCGACGCGTTCGGCCCGGCGGTGGCGGCCCGGCTGGTAGACATCGACGGGACGAGCCTGCGGTTCCGGCACCCTCTGGTGCGGTCGGCGATCTATCAAGCGGCGGTTACGTCTCGGCGCCTGGCGGCGCACGCCGCGCTGGCCGAGGTGCTAGCCGGGCAGCCCGACCGGCGGGTATGGCATCAGGCCGCGGCGGCTTCGGGGCCGGACGAACAGGTGGCAGCCAAGCTGGAAGGCGCGGCGCGGCGCGCCGTCGACCGGGGCGCGGCGGAGGTGGCGGTCGCCACGCTGGAGCGGGCCGCGCAGCTCAGCGAGGACGGCGCTGCCCGGGGCGGCAGGCTATTGCTGGCGGCAGAGCTTGCTTTCCGCGCTGGCCGTCGCGGGCGCGGACCTCAGCTGCTGCGGACGGCCGAGGCGCTTGACCTGCCCTCGGAAGAGCGGGCGTTGCTGTCCTTGCTGCGGGAGAACTTCACCGAACCCAGATGGTCCGGCGCAGCGAATATCGGGCCTTTCGTCGCGATGACCGAGCGGATGGTCGCCGCAGGGCACGCGGACCTCGCTATCGAGTCCGCCGTGACCGTGAGCTTCCGGGCGTGGTACGCAAACCCGGGCCGGGAGATCCGGACCGCCCTGGCCGCCGCGGCCGGGCAGCTCCCGCTAGCCGCAGACGACCCGGCCCGCCTCGCGATCCTCGCGCTCGCCGATCCAGTGGCCCACGCACCAGCGGTGCTCGAGCAGATCTCCCGGGTGCGGCCGGATGACACCGCCCCGGTGGCGATGCTGCGACTCAGCAACGCCGCCAGCGCGGTGCTGGCTCATAACCTCGCGCTGGGATTCGTCGAGGCAGCGGTCAAAGGCCTCCGCGCGCAGGGCCAACTCGGCTTGCTGGCCCGGGCGCTCGTCTGCCAGACCTGGGCAGGCGCCTTGACTGGTCAGGGGCGGCTGGCGGCATCGGCGGCCGAGGAAGCCTCCCGGCTCGGGCGGGAAACCGGCCAGCTGCGCTGGGCGATAATAGCTGAGCTAGCCGAGGCGCTGATGGCCGCGGAACGTGGAGAACTCGCCGAAGCGGAAACGCTGGCCGCCGCAGCCGAGGAAGAACTGCGGGCCATGGGCGCGTACCCGCTGCTGGCCCACGTGCGGTTCGTCAGGGGCCGTAGCGCGGTCACGCACCAGCGCTATGCCGAAGGCCTTGATCACCTGCGCCGGGCCTTCGACCCGGAAGACATCGGCTACCTGCCCTATGTCGGCTACTTCGGACTGTCCGACCTGGTCGAAGCCGCCGCTCACACCGGCCAGCGTGACGTTGCCCTGGCCTATCTGAAGCAGCTCGAAGAGCTGGCCGCGGCGACGTCGGCGCCCCTGCTCCAGGCGCAAGCGGCGTACGCCCGGCCGCTGGTCGCCAACGACGACCACGCCGAGGCCTGGTATCAGGCAGCGCTGGAGCGTGACCTGTCCGGCTGGCCCCGCTACCGGAACCGGATGCTGCTGTGGTACGGCCGGTGGCTGCGCCGCCAGCGGCGGCCCGCTGAATCACGCGCGCCGCTGCGGGCGGCCCGCGATGGTTTCGACGCGCTCGGCTCCGCCAACCTGGCCGAGATCGCCCGGCAGGAACTGCGCGCATCCGGGGAAACCAGCCGCCGCCGCGTCCCGGAGACCTGGGATCAGCTGACGCCGCACGAGCTCCAGATCGCAACGCTGGCCGCCGAGGGACTGTCCAACCGCGAGATCGGCCAGCAGCTGTTCATCTCGCACCGGACGGTCGGCTACCACCTGCACCGGATATTCCCCAAGCTCAGCATCACCTCCCGCAGCCAGCTGCATGCCGCTCTGCTCAGCCTGACCCCGGCCTCCCGGCCAGCCGCCGACTGAACCCGGTCGTCCGGCTGGTCACCTGGCAGATGCATGCTCGCCTACCTCGCCGGGCTGCCGCCCATCCGCCTGCACGACCTGCGACACGGAGCCGCCACGCTGCTGCTCGCCGCCAGCAGCCCGGGTACCGCCGTCACAACTCGGCCGCCGCGCAGGCACTCGCCCGGCACCTGCGCGGCGAAGGGTTCCAGTCGGTGGACATCGACCCCGGTGACCCCGGCAGGGCCGACCTCCTCGCCGCGTGGGACGCGACCCAGGGCCAGGCATTCGATTCGGCCCCGCTCCGGGGCCGGTAGACCCCGGCCGCGCGACCGCAGGCAGGCCCGCGCGCAGACGACGGCCGCCACGCTGCGCAAAACCGCACACCCGAATTAATGGCCTCTGCGAACGCCATTCCCTGAGTTTGCGAAGTCCATTTCTTCTTACATCGGCGCGCTTTCCGAATTCAGTAGAGAGGTGCTGCCGAGGCCCTGAGCAGCGGAATCTTCGAGGAAAGGAAGGTGCTGCACATGCAGCGACCAAGGATCAAGGCCCGGAACCTGCGGGCCGTCTTCGCGGCGGCGGTGGCCGCCCTTGCTGCCAGTCCCGCCGGGGCTGTGGGGTTCCAAAAACAGGGCATAAGTGGCTGACCTGCGAGTATGGCTGACGGGCCGATCGGGCAGCTGGCAGGATCGCGGGCTTGTGACGATCCGACTGCTTTACCTTGTCTTCGTCCGCCTCATTGGCTGGATGGCGCTGCTGGCGCGTTCGGCGGCATCGAAGGACGCCGAGTTGCTGGTGCTGCGCCAGGAGGTCGCGGTGCTTCGGCGGCAGAACCCTAAGCCGAGGCTGGACTGGGCCGACAGGGCTGTGCTCGCCGCTCTGGCCCGGCTCCTTCCCAGGCCGCTGCGGATGAGCCGGCTGGTGACGGCAGACACCCTGCTGCGCTGGCATCGGCGGCTGGTCCGCTGGCGGTGGACCTATCCGCACCGGGGCGGCAGGCCGCCGGTCGATGCCAGGCTCGCGGTGCTGATCGAGAAGATGGCCCGGGAGAACCCGGGCGGGGGCTACAAGCGGATCCAGGGCGAGTTGCTCGGCCTCGGCTACCGGGTCGGGGCATCCACGGTGCGGAGGGTGCTGATGCGGCTGCGGATACCGCCTGCGCCGGACCGCTCCCGGTCCACGTGGCGGCAGTTCCTGCACACTCAGGCCTCGACCATGCTGGCGTGCGATTTCTTCCACGTCGACTGCGCGGTGACCTTGCGGCGTCTCTACGTGTTCTTCGTGATCGAGACCGGCACCCGCCATGTCCATGTCCTGGGCGTGACCGCGCACCCGGACGGCGCGTGGACCGTGCAGCAGGCACGGAACCTGCTGATGGACCTGGGGGAGCGGGCCACCCAGTTCCGGTTCATGGTCCGGGACCGTGCTGGCCAGTTCACCGACGGGTTCGACGCAGTGCTGTCGGCTGCCGGTATCGAGGTGGTGAAGATTCCGCCGCGCAGTCCCAGGGCGAGCGCCTTTTCCGAGCGGTGGGTGCGCACCGTCCGGGCGGAGGTCACCGACCGGATGCTGATCGCCGGGACGCGGCACCTGCGCGCGGTCCTGGACGAGTACGCCGACCATTACAACCGGCCGTACCGGGGCAGGAACCTGCGACCGCCGGACTGCGACGACATCACCATGGCCGCGACCAGTGACCTTGCGGCGGCGAGAATCCGGCGGCGGAGGGTCCTGGGCGGGCTGATCAACGAGTACGAACGGGCAGCGTGACCACCAGCGGCCAGCCGTGAAATCGCAGGTCAAACGCTACGACGAAGTTATGGAACCCTACAGGCCGCACGGCACAATATGCCAGGTACAGCCGGAGTCCGGCGAAAGCGGCCGACACGGTTCGGCACCCACACTGCTGGCCCCGGGCTGGCGGCTCCTTACGGTCCCCCGTTCCCGGTGGGCGGACGCAGCACGGAGATGCCGGTCGCTGCGAAGTCGTCGCCGGTGCAGAGCACGGGGTGCCCGGTCCGCTCGGCGAGCGCGTACGTGAAGCAGTCGCCGAAGTTGAGCGCGGCCGGATGCCTTCCCTTGCCGTATCTCCGCCACCCGCTCATCGCACGGGCCGCCAGCTCTTCATCGACGGCGACGATGTCGATCTTCGCATCACGGAGAAACCGGTCTACGACATCCTGCCCGGCCGGCCAGAGGCGGGCCTCGATGACGATGCCCAGCTCAACCCGGATGGCAGCGGGCATCAGCCGGACCAGGGCATGCTCAAGGTAGGCGGCGAGATCCTCGCTTCCTGGCTCGCCGAGGATCACGGCTACGCACGCCGACGTGTCAACGACGAGGCTCCGGCCGCGCTCCGACTCCGGCGACGACTGGGTCAACTCGGGAGGCCCGCGTCGTCGTAGCCGATGATGTCCTCCGGCGTCCTGTCGTCGGCAACCGGCAGCGTCGCCACGTCCGCCGCGAGGCGCGCCAGTCGCATCCGCATGCTGGCACCATGCCTGGCGTGCTCGCGGTCGAGCCGCTCCCTGAGCGCGATCACGACCGCCTCCGTCAACGTCTCGCCGGTCTCCGTGGCCAGTTCCCTGGCGAGCTGGTCCGCCTCGTCGCTCTTAATGCTGAGTGCCATGGCAGAAGTATAGATTGAATAGCGGATTTCTGCCAAGCTGAGTGACGGGGGAGCTCGTGCTGGTCGAATACTTTGCCACCGGGCTTGACCAGGGACTACGGTGCCGACACTGTCCCGCTCGGAAACTCGGTTTTGTGCTGTGAGCCGGGGTTTTGCTGCGGGATCAGGGGCGCGGCTGGGACCATCTCGGGATGCTTGTCGCTTGTCTACCGGTTGCTGAGGTGCCTTGTTGGCCTGCCGGCAGTGCTGGTCGGCTCCGATCTGTGCAGGGATGCCGAGTTGCTGGTGGTGCGCCACGAGAACCAGGTCCTGCGCCGCCAGCTGGCCGTTCGGGTGCGGTGGGATCACGCCGGCCGGCTGTGGCTTGCGGCGCTGTCGCGGCTGGTGAGCCGCCGCCGGTGGCCGCAGGTCTTCCCGGTCACCCTGGCCACGATCTTGCGCTGGCACCGTGACCCGGCCGCCCAGGCGCACGCGATCATCGCCCGCGACTTTCCTGGTGGTGGAAACGGCGCTGCTCAGGCGGCTGCACGTGCAGGCGCTCATCGAGCACGGCACCCGCGGGCCGCACCTGGCCGGGGTGACCGCGCACCCGACCGGGGCATGGGCGGCGCAGCAGGCCGCAACCTCGCCATGGACCTGGATGACCGCCTCGGCACGCTGCGGTTCCTGGTCCATGATCGCGATCCGCTCTTCACCACTGCATTCGCGGAGGTGTTCAAGGCCGAGGGTCTGAGGATCATCACCACCCTGCCGAGGACGCCACGGATGAACGCTTACGCGGAACGGTTCGTGCTCACCGCCCGGACAAAGGTCACCGACCGGATGCTCATCTTCGGCGAACGACATCTGCGCACGATCCTCGCCCAGTACGCGGCCATTACAACGGACGGCGGCCCCATCGCAGCCGCCAGTTGCGCCCTCCCCGCCCAGACCACCCTGTTGCCAACCCCCTGGGAACGGATCCAGCGCCGGGCCGTCCTCGGCGGCCTCATCAGCGAGTACGAGCGGGCTGCTAGACTCCCAGGTCAGCACCAGTGGCCGAGTTCTGGAGCCCCACAGGGTCGTCGGCCAGGATCTCAGCAAGGACTTCGCGGCGGATCACGGTGGCGCGCGGGGGCTTGCGCCTGTTCTATCGGCGTAGGGCACGTGGAGTTCTCGGCCGCCGCTGTCGGCCCGGATGTGCTTGCGGATGCGGTCGGCGTTGCGGGCCATGGCATCGGGCCTGCCATCGCGGGCGCTGGCCGACCGGCCGCCCGGGTCGAACGCGGACACGCCCGACGGCTGGATCTCGGCGGCGAACTCGTCGATCTTCCCGTCCCACGGGATCTTGTAGTCCAGTGCGGGAAGCAGGAGCAAAGTGGCGAGGACCGCCTGGTCGCCTGCCCACTCGTGGTCCAGTGGCACCCCAGCGTTGTGCAGTACGGTGGCGACCGCACCGACGAGCTGGTGGAAGGCCGCCGCGATGTACCCGGCTTGTCTGCGCGCGTGGTCGGTCAAGGGCCAGGGGTCTGGCCCTTCGGGGTCGACCGGGTTCGGCTCTTGCGACCCGTCGGGATATAGTGCCCCGATTCCGCAGACACGCCAGCAGAAGCGCATGCACTGGACCTGGTTGACCATGTGCGGGAGGAGGGGTGCCGTGACCGCAACCGCGCTGGTGCGCGCCGCGTCAAGGCGATCTGCACAGCTGGATTCGCGATCCAGGCCGACGCAGCCGCCAGCGCGTACTTCTCCTCTTTCCTGAACAGGGGCCCGCCCTTCTCGCTTTCCACCCGCCGAGTATCCCGCAAGCGGCCAGCAGGGCCGTGTCGCGAGATCCCGAACCTTGAACTAAGAGCGGGTGGCCGGTCCCCAGGCCACAATAGGGGCGTGCTCCAGATGCGACTTGCTCAGCCGTCGGACCATGTGGCCGTCGCCCGGGTTGTTGATGCCCGCTGTGACTGGCTGGAAGCCAGGGGTCTGCCCTCTTGGCGCGGCGCGAGAGACGACCTGGTGGCCCAGTGCGACAACCCCGAGGGCGACGTATGGGTTCTTGATGGCGGGGCCTCTGGGGTGCTCGGGCAGACGGTCGTTCAGCGGCAGGGGCCGCCGTTCGGGTGGACTGACGCGGAACGGACCGAGTCGGCCTTGTACCTGTCGGGTTCGGTTACCGACCCGGCCGCGAAGGCGCTGCGGCCGGGGCCGCTGATGGCGTGGTGGGCAGTAGACCTGGCCGCCCGGCAGGGCGTGGGCTGGGTCCGGCGGCACGCTCAGGTGCCGCAGGTCGCCGCGTACGACCAGACGCAGGGCTTCGACCTGGTGCGCGAGGAGCAGCGCACTCACGCCCGCCTGTACATGCTGGCGCGTAAGGGTGAGCGGCTCGACCTGTCGCCCTGGTTCGGACCGGGGTTCAGGGAAGGAACGCCCGTGCCGCCTGGTCCAGCGTGATCACCTCGACCAGTTTCGACCACGGGTCCTCGCTGTAGGGACCGCTTTCCAGTGCGGTGACCGCGGCCTTGAGCCCGTCGGGATCGAGCAGCCCGGCTTCGATCAGCGGCGATCCCTGGTCGAGGATGCGGCGCAGCAGGGGCAGTCCGTTGACGAGCAGGGACTGCTCGACGAGTTCGGCGAAGCTTTCCCGTACCTTGGGGTTGCAGGCGGCTTCGCTTAGCCCGAAGGTGGCGAGGTGGCGGCGCTGGAGCTGTTTCAGTTCCCGCCAGTGGAACGGGAGCTGGTCGCCGAGCGTGACCAGCGGTGCTTCGGCGAACGGGTGGACTGGCCACAGCCCGGCGCGGAGCAGCAGCGGAGCGACGCACTCGGCTGCGAGCAGGGTGATCCCGCCGGCCATCGCGGGCGGGGCGATCTGATCGTCGCCGTAGGGGAGCGCTGCCCCAGCGACCGGGCCGAGCCAGGGCAGGTCGAAGTTCTCGGTTTTGTCGAGCGCGGCCTGCGCTGATTCTGCCGAGCCGACTGCGACCATTTCGTCGCCGCCTAGTCCGGATACGACGGCGTGGGCACCGAGCGCAGCGACCCGGGTGTTGAGCGCGGTCATGTGCTCGTACAGCGGCTCGTCGTACGGGCTGACCAGCTCGCCGCGGGTCCGGTCGCAGCCCGGCCCGAACATGAGCAGGTCGGCGGTGTCGACCTGGACGTCATGCGGGCCGAAGGAGATGCGGCTGAGGATCTCGCCGCGTCGGCGGATCTGGTGCTGTCGGCCCGGGCCCGTGATGACCAGGGTGGCGGTGTTCAGCTGGCCGGGCCAGCGGCGGGCGGCGCGCGTCGCGATCGACCCAGAGTCCAGGCCGCCAGTGAGGTGGAACGTCGTGGTCGCCGGGGCGATGGGGCGCAGGCTGAGGGCGGCGTCAATCGCCTCGGCGAACGCGCAAAGCACGTCGGCGCCGTCGGCGACCTCGCGGGGCCCGGCGTGCGGGATCGGGTCGGGGTAGCGGATGAACAGGTCCCCGCCGAACGTGGCGGTCGCTCGTTCGGTGAGCCGCCAGATCCCCGTGAACGCGGTTTCGTAGCTGTACCGGGGATGGTAGGCGAGCATTCGGGTGGCCTCCTTGGGATTGAGGCCGACGGCGTAGGAGCGCAGGCGGCCCATATCCCAGGAGCCGTACAGGATGCTGTCGCGGCAGGCCAGGTACAAGGGCGTGGTGCGGGCGGGCCCTGCGGTGACCCGGACGGGCTTGCGCTGCTCGGTCTCGATCACGACGTAGTCGGCTGGCCAGCGCCGGGCCGTCTCGGTGACCTGGTCGAGTTCACGCGGCGCGACCCGCGCCGGGACCGGGTGCAAGTCTGCACGGTGCTGGGCGCGCTCCCGCACGATGATGACCGTCCTGGTGCCGTCGGTGACGGCTGCGTGCTCGGTCATCGGGTGGGCATAGGGTTCGATCTGCCCGCCGCCGAGGGCGGTGTACCGGGTCCCGTCCCATGTCCAGTGCTGTGGGGCGTCCGGGTCGATCCGCAGGGTCGTCAGCATGATGCGGCTCCTTCCATCGTCAGCTGGCTGCTTAGCGTTCGCGGCAGGTGTCAGGTGGCGGTGGTGTCGTAGGTCTTGGCGCCGTCGGATGACCCGGCGGACTTCTTGTAGTCGTTGCGGATGTCGGGTGCCTGGACGATCAGGCGGGCGGGTCCGCGGAACAGTTGCGCCGTGTCCGGGACTTCCTGTTCGGCTGGCTCGAACGCGGCCAGCAGCGACCTGAAGTCAGCAGTTTCCTGCCTGACGGCGACCTGTGTGCTCATCGGCGTGCTCCTTGTACTGGGGATCTTCCGCTGTTTCCTAGCGGGCCTGGTTCCAGTGGACGGCGGCTCTGCCGGGTTAGCTATGGCCTGGGCGGTTGCGGAGCGTTTAACTGGTTTAAACAAGGCGTGAGGATCACAGGGCGATGCCACGGGCACCACAGGAGCGCTCTCCCAACCAGAGGCTGCGGGAGATGATCGCCGCGTGCGGGATGAGCTACGACGCCGTCGCGAGAGCCGTGGTACGCATCGCCGCCGAGAACGGCGAGGTCCTGCGGACCAACAGGTCTGCCGTCGCCCACTGGGTCGCCGGCACCGCCCCTGGCGAGCGCACCGCCGCCTACCTGACCGAGGCTCTATCGCGCCGCGCAGGCCGGCCGGTCACACCGGAGCAGATCGGGCTACCCGCTTCCCTCGACCAGCTGCCGTCTGGCGTCGGCCTGGCAGGGGAGGTGTCCGCGCTCGCCCGGGGCGACGTCGACCACCGGGGGTTCCTCGCTACCGTCGTCTACACGGCCGCCGGAGCGTCGCTGCCGCTGGGGTACGATCACGAGCCGGTCGCCCGGCTCCTGCGCGCGAGGGCCGGGAGGGTAAGAGTCGGCGCCGGGGAAATCGCGGTGGTGCGGCAGGTTACCCGGGCGTTCGGCGCGGCCGACGAGATGCTGGGCGGCGGCCACGGGCTGTCTGCCGTCGCTGCCTACCTCGCCGACACCGCCATTCCCTTGTTGTCCGCGCGGTTCGCCAGCGAGCACGACCGGCGGGAAGCATTCGGTGCTGCAGCCGAACTGGCCTGGCTGCTCGGCTGGAAGCATCACGACCTCGGACAGGAAGGCGCGGCACAGGCCTACTACCGGACCGGGTTCCAGTTCGCCGCCGAGGCAGACCCGCACGGGCACGCCGCCTGGATGACCCGCGCCCTCGCCCACCAGGCCCTCGCCGCGGGATACCGCCGCCAGGCCCGCGACCTCGCCACCGCCGCCTTGGCCCGCGCCGCAGGCTATACGGACGGTGCAACGCTGGCGCTGCTGCACGTCACCAACGCCAGAGCGCTGGCCGCGCTGGGCGAAGCACCGGCAGCAGCGCGGGCGCTGCTCGCTGCCGAGGAGGCTCTCGCCCAAGGTGACAAGCCGCAGGCCGGGTACTCGCTGCTGGCCGGCCCGGCAGCCGGGACATTCGCCTCCCACACCGCAAGGGCGCTAACCGAGGCCGGCGACCATGCTGGGGCGGAGGCACGGCACCGGGCCGCCTTCGCCTCATGGAACCCAAAAGCGTTCCCCCGGGTTCACCTGCTCACCTGGACTGATCTGGGCGACTCCCTCGCCGCCCAGTCCCGCGCTGACGAGGCCGTGGCCGCCTGGGGACGGGCACTCGATATGGCCGCCGGAATGGCGTCCGCACGGAGCGGGGCAGCGCTGGCATCGGTCCGCGGGCCGCTCGCCGTCTACCGGCGGCGCGGCGTGCCCGGCGCGGTCGGCCTGGAGCAGCGGATGCGGCAGGCCGGCGTCTGGTGACAGAATCGGCAAGGTGACCAGCACCGCCCTGCCGCCTGCGCTCGAGTCCCACACGCTGCTCGTCGCCGCAGTCATCGTCCACGACCAGGCTGCCGGGCAGGTGCTCCTCCTGCAGCGCGGAGCCGGGTCGAAGTTCGCGCCGCTCCACTGGGACCTCCCCTCAGGAAAGACAGGCAAAGGCGAGTCCGTCACCACAGCCGCCGCCCGCGAGCTGAGAGAAGAAACCGGACTGACCGTAGAACCGGCAGCACTGAAAGTCGCAGGCATCATCCACGGCGCCTGGGGTGTCGAAGCACCCAACGGGTTCCTCACCGTCATCTTCGCCGCCCGTGCCTGGGACGGTGAACCTGTGAACGCCGAGCCACTCAAGCACGCCCAGGTCGCCTGGTTTCGCGTTGACGAGATTCCAGCCGAACTGGTGCCGGACCGTCGCGCGTCACTCCTCTGCTACCTGCGCTCGCCGGACGAGCCAGCGGTGTCAACGGACGGGTTCTGACGCAGCTAACAGACCGCGATACCAGCGGGAGCGGGCTTGCGGGACACCGGCACCATCGAGGAAGCCGCACCATGCAGGAAGCCTTTCCGGTACAGGCTCTCGCCGCTCTGCGGGCACGTGCGCCGCGGCGGCCCGGGGCAACAACGTTCCGTTTGAGGCCGCCACGTCAGCGCGGGCAGTGACAGGATGTCGCCTTTGTTGGTGTCGGGCTGCGGTTTCCGTCGGCCGAAGTTTCGGGTTTGCGGTGGGCAGGGGTTGTGCGCTCGCGAGTGGGTGGCTGCGGTTTCCGTTGGCCGGGCGCTCGCGGTCCTTGCCATCGTGCAGGTATCCGCCGGTATCGGTGGACGGCTGGGGTGGTCCCGGGACTGGCCGTCGGCGTCCGAGTCACGCGGCCAAGTGACGCGCGGTGGTCAGCCTGCCGATCAGAGCAGAGGACCGGCTGAGGGCATCGTGAGCATCATGTCCAGACGGCCGCTACCCGCTGACAGCAGACCGTCCAGGGAAATCTTGGCCGCCTGATTCCTGAGGATGCAGGGTCATGATGGCACGGTGGTTGGCAGACACGGCAGCCTCCAGACTTGCCGGGGCGGACCACACGCTACCGCTCCGGCTGGCCCGGTTCGCTGCCATGCGCGGCCGGTGCGGCCCGTGGGTGCGTACTATTCGCTGCCGTCGGAAACGAACAAGTACACGCACGTCTTCCTCGGCAGCCCCGTCGCCGGGGAAGCCGGCGGGGACATCGAGATTGAGAAGTACTTCGACATGAGCGTCGTCCTCGTCCCGCTCCAGGAAGCGCTGCGCGGGATCGGAACCACGATCACCAGCATGAAGACCGTCGGCGCCCTCATGGCCGCCCAGGCACTCCTCTTGCGGGATGATGGAGCACGTAGTCGCGCAGCGCCGGAGGAGAACAGGACGTTGGCGTCCGAGAGCACGACCGAAATCGTCAATCGACAAAGCCGATCTCGTTGGAGAACGACGCCAGCGCCTCGGCGGCTTCCTCGCGGCGCGTCTTGCGGGCGCGCTGGAACTCCAGGATGGCCTGGGCGGGAATTCGGTGATGGGTGCCGACCTTGACGTGGGCGATCTCCCCGGACGTGATGAGCTTCATCAGGGTCGGGCGGGACAGGCCGAGCATCGTGGCGGCCTCGGTGGTGGTGAAAAGCTCCTTGGCCGGCACCGCGACCGCCCCGGTCGTGCGCTCGGCATCCAGCAGCGCCAGCACCTTCTCCGCGATCTTGCGGGGAAGGCTCAAGGTCACCTTCACGCTGTCGGTCGACTGCTCCAGGGCAGCGCGCAGGACCTCGACGCCGCCGGTAAGCGCCTCGGACACCGCCACCTCCAACTGCAATAACGGCTCCCGAGCCTGGGAACCGTGCGTGCTTTAGGCAGTGTCGGCGTCTTGCTTACTCTTCGCGAGAGCCTCAATGAGTTCCGCCGCAACATTCTTTGCCGGCATCTCGGCAATGCAGATCATGGTCTCGGTGCGTTGAACGCCAGGGATCTGGAAGATCTTGTCAAGCAGTACCTGCCGCAGGTGGGCGTGATCGCGCACCCGCAGCCGCGCGAGCATATCGATTGATCCCGATACGAGCGAGATCTCTTGGACCTCGGAGATCTCGTTGAGGGCGCGCAGGACCGACGCTGGGCTGTTGTGGGCAGTAACTGAGAGGTAGACCTGGACCGGGTAGCCGAGAACCGACCAGTCGATGTCTATGGTGTAGCCGCGGATGACGCCGAGCCGTTCCAGCCGTGCCATCCTGTCGCCGATGGCCGGGGCTGACATGTGCATCACGCGAGCTGCCTGGCGCTGGCTAATGCGCGAATCCGCAGCCAGTAGCGCGAGCAGGTTGAGGTCAACGTCATCTAGCTTGGCGGTCGGCCGCAGTTCGTCGACGGTCATGGCCAGGTTTGCCAGCGGATCCATGGAAGCTGATCCGGCGACGACAGGATTGTCAGCGTTGTCTGGCATCGGGTGGCGTCTCCTGAGTGGTGCTGCGTGCGTTCGACGCCCTAAGCCTAGCGAGCCATGTTCGCTTACCGGGTACCTGAAGCGGGAAGCTCAGCGTGAAGGCGAAGGCTTCGGCTGAAACGCTGCATCGGGTGTTGAGTCAGCGAATGTAGCGATATAAGCCAACTCAACCTTACAGTAGACGCCAAGTTACCGTGACACCGTGTTAGCGGCGCTAATGCCGGACGACCGGAAGCGGGAGGCGGAGCTGGCTGACCGGCTCTCACAGTTCTACCGGGATGCTGTAGGCATGAGCAGCGGTCCGCCAGAAGATCTGCTCCTGCTCTGCCCTGGCGTGATCGCTTACGCACTGTTTGTAAGCATTAATGTACTGTCGGTAGGACCAGCCGACCAGCTTGGCGACCGGGAAGTCGCTGCCCACCATCACGCGGTCCGCACCGAAACAGTCGATGATGTGGGTGACGAATGGCCGCATATGCTCGATGTCCTTAATCGAGACATACGAGGCTACGGCCGACAGCTTCATCAGTACGTTGGGCTGTTGGCCCATGAGTTGTACGCCGTCATGCCAGCGCTTTAGTCCTGCGTCGTCCTGCTCGATAGGGCTGCCGATGTGATTGACGATGATCTGGAGCTCGGGGAAGTCCGCTGAGAGTTCGGCGACGTTCTCTGACTGGTACGGATAGATCAGGAGATCAAGGGAGAACCCCAGCTCGATGAGCACAGGTATTGCCGCCCGCCAGTCGGGCTTATGGGTGATGTCCGCCTCGGCGGCCATGCTCCGGTCGGGATTTGGCGTCCAGGCGATGGTCTGCCGGACGCTCTTCACGCGCTCGAACTGTGCGTGCTCGCGTAGTTGGGACTCCGTCGCTGGTGTGCCGAAGTCGACGCCAACGACGTAGCGGCAGGCGAGATTGTGTGACTTGTCAAGCGTCTCCAGCCACCGGGTCTCATTTACCCTGTCGTCGGCCGGGTCCCATAGGGCCTCGACGTGAACGGACGCGATGACATCGCAGCCCTCGATGTCGCGTTTGTAGTCCTTCAGCAGGTAGTTCTTGCCCTTGAGCGCATCGAATCGGCCTTTTGGGCCGAAGCTGCCGTTTGGCGTCAGCCACGGGTACTTGTCATGGGCAAGGTCCCACAGATGTGTATGGGCATCGATGACCGGGCCATCGTAGAGCTGCGTCACCACGCTCTCCTTTTTCGTCTACTGCCCATCCCGTGTGGCGTGGACCCGTTCGTCATGCGGCACCATCTGCGGGAGAGGCTTCGCCATGGACGATAGGCGCCAAAGTGGATCGCTTGGTTTCAAGATCTGCGGACCAGATCACGTCGTTGGCCAGCGTGTGCCAGTCCGTGTCAACCGACTCTGGTATCAGGCCCGAGGAAACGACGGCCTCGAAGCCAGCGCGTCGTGAATGGAGCATGGGATGGTATTCCGGCCAGACGACTCCTGCTGCCCGCTCGTCGTCGGGCCAGACGCGGACGCCGTAGGAGCCAGCCGACGGGTCGTGGTGGCTGATCACCGCTAGGGTGTCAGGTCCGAGCAGCGTAGCGTTCAGGCTGGAGGCTCGAAGCCCGGCGTCGGCAACGTGGCCGATAACTCTGACGGCCGCGGTGACGAGGTCGCCCGCAGTGTTGTCCATCTCGTTCAGCAGAGCGAGGAAGTAGACCTCGCTGTCGGTCTGGCTTTCTGGCGTGCGCCCGCTCCGTGGTGACAGCAGCCGGTGGATTCGGGTGGCGGGGAGGATGGCCCCGTTGTGTGCGAACGCCCATCCTTCGTGTGTGAAGGGGTGCACGTTGCCGATGCCGGTGCCGTAACCGGGGGTACCGAGGCGGATGTGCACAAAGCAGGCCTGGGTTCGGGTGCCTGCCGTGAAGGCCTCGAAGTCAGGGTCGGAGTAGGCGGGAAGAACGGAACGGTGTGTGTGGTGCACGCCTGCGGGATCGACCCAGGCGGCGCCCCATCCGTCGTCGTGAACGCTGGAGAGGTGGGCGATGCGGTCGACTACCTCCTGTCCCAGCGCGGCGGCGGGAGTGACGGCGCGGTCGGTAACCCATGCGGCCATACGGCACATCGGCGGCTGTCCCTATCGGTCGGAGTGTTCGGGTGGTCCGGCGAGGCCGGAGAGCGTCACGGCGGCTGTCATCTCTGGTCTGTTCGTGAACGCGGGCTGAGTTTCCCGGCGGAGTCAGTCGCCGAGTTCCTCACGCAGCAGTTCGCCGAGGCGGCTGAGTCCCGCGGCGAGCGCCTCGTCGGCCACGCCGGAGAAGCTTAGGCGTGCGTGGTTGGGTTCCTGGCGGACCGGAAAAAGGTCGTGCCGGGGACATAGGCGACCTTGGCCCGGGGCAGCAGGACGTCGTCGGCGCCACAGGTGATGCCGTCCCGGGTGAGGCGGCGCGCGATGTGTTCGCGCAACTCCGGCAGGCCTCGGGACTCGGTGTACTGCAGCGCGCCTGCGCCGGTGAGCAGCTTGTGGAAGATCTCGCCCAGTTCGGCCGTGGGGAACAGCGCGGGGTCGGGGTATCCGCCGCCGAAGGAAACGATCTCCGGATCGGCTCCGAGCCGCAACGCTTCGCGGATGGCTGACGGCCGGACTCCGCTCATGCGGGTCGCGTAGTGGATGGTCACTGGCGATCCTTCCTGTCACTCGGTGAGGTCGAGTACGGCCGCTACGATGCTGTCGGCGTCGATTCCGTGAACGCGGTGGAGATAGCGGTCGTGCGGGCGCGGAGGTTGAGGGCGATGTCGAGGAGCAGGTCCTCCTGGCCGGCTACCAATGAGCGGCGGCCCGCCTCTACCAGGAGGTCACGGGTCTGCAGCCCGTAGGCGCGGGCGAGTCGCTCGGCGGGGCGCAGGAAGGTGCTGTACACGCCGGTGTAACCGAGGGATAGGGTTTCGCGGTCCACCTGGATCGGGCGGTCAATGAGCGGCCGCACGAGGTCGTCGGCCACGTCCATCAGGGCGAACAGGTCGCAGCCGTGTTTCCAGCCCTGGAGGTCGGCGGCGGCGATGAACGCTTCCGTGGGCATGTTGCCGGCTCGGCACCGAGGCCGGCGAGGGCGGCGTCCACGCGGGTGACGCCCTCTTCGACCGCGATCATGGAGTTAGCCACTGACAGTGCCAGGTTATGGTGGGCGTGGACGCCGATTTCTGTCGCCGGGTCGAGGCGGTCGCGCACGGCGCGAACGCGGTCCCGGTAGGCATTGACGGTGAGCTGGCCGGAGGAGTCGGCGACGAACACGCACTGGGCGCCGGCCGCTTCCATGATCGCCGCCTGCTCGGCCAGACTGACCGGGTCGGTACGGGCGGACATCATCAGGAAGCCCGAGGTGTCCAGGCCCAGTTCGCGGGCCTTGGCGATGTGCTGCCGCGCGATGTCGGCCTCGGTGCAGTGGGTGGCGAACCGGATTGACCGTATGCCGTGGTCGCGTGCGGCCTTCATGTCGTCGATCGTGCCGATGCCTGGCAGCAGGACGGCGGTCAGCTGGGCCCGGGTGACGACCTCCGCAGCCGCGGCGATCCATGGCAGGTCGCTCCCAGACGTGCTTGGACCGTAGCTGAGGCTGCTGCCGGCCAGGCCGTCGCCGTGACCAACCTCGATCGAGGCAACGCCCGCGGCGTCAAGCGCGGCCGCGATGGTACGTACATCCTCAACGCGGAACCGGTGGCGGAGGGCGTGGCTGCCATCGCGTAGCGTTACGTCCTGGATGTACAGGGGCTCGTCCATCACATGGACACCTTCTCCAGCATGCGCTCGGCCGTTCGCAGAGCGGCGGACGTCATGATGTCCAGGTTTCCGGCGTAGGCGGGCAGGTAATGGGCGGCTCCCCCGACTTCCAGGAACACGGTGACCACCCAACGGTCGCCTGGGGGGAGTCGGGGACGAGATCGGATTCGAAGTCGTCCGGCCCGAACTTCCTGAAGTGCACGTCCTGCTTGAGCCGATAGCCCGGCACGTACTCCCTGACCTTGTCAACCATCTGCCCGACCGCCCGGGAAATGGCCTCGGTGTCGCAGTCGTCAGCGATGCACATGACGGTGTCCCGCATGATCAGCGGCGGCTCGGCCGGGTTGAGGATGATGATGGCCTTGCCCCGGGCCGCGCCGCCCACCTTTTCAATCGCGCGCGCCGTGGTCTGCGTGAACTCATCGATGTTGGCCCGGGTTCCGGGCCCGGCCGAACGAGATGCGATGGAGGCCACGATCTCGGCGTAGCGGACCCGTGCCACGGAGGAGACGGCGGCGACGATGGGAATCGTGGCCTGGCCGCCGCAGGTGACCATGTTGACGTTCCGGGCACTGCGGTGCTCATCTATGTTGACCGGCGGGACGAGGAATGGGCCGATCGCCGCCGGCGTCAGGTCGATCACCGTTACGTGGGTATTGCGCAGCAGTTCGTAGTTGGCGCGGTGCGCTTCTGCCGACGTGGCATCGAAGACGATACGGACCTCGTCAAAGTCCGGCAGCTCAATCAGCCCGCGTACCCCGGTGGACAACGCCGTGACTCCCAGCCTGCGGGCACGGGCCAGTCCGTCCGAGGCCTCGTCGATCCCGACCATCGCAGCGACCTGGAGCGCTTCTGATAGCCGCAGGATCTTGATCATGAGATCAGTCCCGATGTTGCCGGATCCGACGATGGCTACCTTCACCTTGGACCGGGTGCCAGGTCCGGTTCCGGGAGTGCTCATTCTTTCGTTCCCTCCATTTGAACTTCCGCCGCGAGAACGAGTTCAGCCACGGTGCCGCTGCCCTCCTCGTCGGGGCAGATAGTTGAGCGGAACTCCGGCAACGGGCCGACACTTCTCGGTTCTTTAGCCGTAGTACTTCGGCTGGAACGCCGCGTTGCCGCTCTCATCGACCGCAAGCTCCTGGTGCTTGTACCGCTCGGCCCAGTCCAGGCCCTGCCAGGTGATGAGCTTCTTGGGGACGATCTTGAAGGTCCAGCAGGGCTCGGTGTTTTTCTGGCTGCGGTACTCCTCCTTGCCGTCGCCGAGGTAGCGAGGGCCGGTCTCGTTGGTGCCGATCTTGTTCCAGATCGACATTTCACCGTTCTCCAGGTACGGGCCCACAGCAGCTTCGACGCAGACTGCCGTGCCTTCCGCCATCACCTTGCGGATGGGCG
Organism: uncultured Actinomycetota bacterium; assembly: GCA_963785645.1. Taxonomy (GTDB): domain Bacteria; phylum Actinomycetota; class Actinomycetes; order Streptosporangiales; family Streptosporangiaceae; genus Trebonia. Next base: position 909,896 of record CAWAWG010000003.1, on the reverse strand, counting down.
GCTGGGGCTCGTCGACGACGATGCACGCGCGCGGGTCGCTGATGAGGTAGTGCGCCCAGGCCGAGCGAGCCCGGGCGACCAGCCAGAACGCGACGCCGTCCCAGTGATACCAGGAGGGGAAAATGTATGGTGAGCCGTCAGGCTTGAGGCAGGCCGTCCGCGAGTACCACGGCCCCGCGAGGAACTCGTTGACCTCCTCCGGGTTCATGGCCCCGAACTTCTGTCCGCGCCATTCTGAGCGCTCTTCCGTCACGAACTGTCTCCGCTCGTTTCGCAGCTGTTGGTCGGATCGGCTCAGTAGACCTCGAAATACTCGCGGTGCTCCCAGTCGGTTACGTAGGAATTGAACCGGCCGATCTCCGAGCGCTTGATGGTGATGATGTAGCTGATGAAGCCATCACCGAAGGCCTTGCGGAAGACCTTGCCCTCGGCCTCGAGGATGTCGACCGCCCGCTCGAGAGAGCGGGGGAGCGGCCGTCGGTCGGCCTCGTACGGCATGGTGTCAGGCTCACCTGGGTCGAGGTTGCGGTCGATACCGTCCAGGCCGGCGGTGATCTGGGCGGCCATGAACAGGTACGGGTTGGCGCAGGGCTCGCCGGCCCGGTTCTCGATGTGCGAGGACTCGTCGTGGGAACCGCCGACGACGCGGACCATTGCACCTCGGTTCTCAACGGCGTACGAGGCGCGGTCGGGTGCGAATGACTGCGGGGCGAATCGCTTGTAGCCGTTGATCATCGGTGTCGAGAAGACGGAGCCGGCCGAGGCGTGCTCGAGGATGCCGCCGACGAACTTGATGCCGACATCGGACAGCGGCCGATCGGTCTCGCCGTGGTTGACGAACGCGTTGCTGCTGTCGGCCTTGTTGACCAGGGACTGGTGCAGGTGCCAGCCGCTGGAGAAGAAGTTCGGCAGACCGGGCTTGGTCATGAAGGTGGCGTGGAGGCCGCGTCGGCGGCAGACCTGCTTGACCGCAGTGCGGAACAGCAGCATGCTGTCGGCGGCGTCGACACCGACCTGCGGGTCGAAGGTGAATTCGACCTGGCCGGGACCCCACTCGTCTTCCATGGTGCGCAGGGGGAGGCCGATGCCGGTCAGCACGCTCTGGAGCTCGACGAGGATGTCGTCGATCTCGTCGTTGCGGGTCTCGGTGAGGTACTGGAAGCCGTGGGCGAGCGCGGAGACGGTCGGCGGCTCTGGGGGGTAGCCAGCCTCCTGCGGGAGGAGTTTTTTGTCCTCGAGGCGGGAGATGTAGAACTCAACCTCCAGGCCGGCCATGTAGTCGTAACCGCGGGAAGCGAGTTCGGCGAGGACAGTCTTGAGGATGCGGCGGCTACAGAACGGGACGGGCTTGCCGTTGTCGAAGAACAGCTCCGAGAGGACCCAGCCGGTGCCTGGGCTCCACGGGAGGGTGCGGAAGGTGAGCGGGTCTGGGACGAGCAGGCCGTCAGGGTAGCCGCGGAGCTCTTTGACGCCGAAGTCCTGGCCCTCGGCGCCGAAGAGTTGGACGGCCGGGGCGTTGGTGGTGTCGAAGATAAGGGTGGCTGTCTGGAAGTCCTGACCGTTCGAGAGCGACAGGATGAAGTCCGGGGTGGTAAGCGTCTTGCTGCGGGCGATGCCGTGCTGGTCGGCCCACGAGATGCGTACGCGCTTGATGTTCTCAGCCTTGAGGCGCTCGATGACCTCCTGGGCGGCGGCCTTCTGCTCGTCGGTCCAGAGATCGTGCTTCTCGATGAAGCCGATCTTTCCGACACTGGACTTGTGGGGTGTACTCAATGACCTCTCCTCCGCTCAGGCCGTGACTGACTGGTGCACCCACGGAAGACTCCTCGACAGCGTCCGCTGCCCCTGGTTGCTCATGTGGGAACATGAAATCATCTTGATCCTTACGTATGTCAAGTGTTTCACGATCCTATTTACTCATACTGCCATTTAGTGCCGTGTTGTAACTTACAAATGACATGTCGGGCGGTGCCGGAGCTCCAGATCGTTGTCGATCCACCTGCACAGCGCGCGGGCCCCGTATCTACTGCCCTTCAACGTCATCGCCCGTCGCCGCGCTGTCGAAGAGGGAGGCCAGCGCACGCAGGGCGAAGTTAGCTGGCCTGTATGTGTACAGCGCCAATGAGGAGTCCGTGTGCCGGATGCCGGGAAGTGCGAGCATGTGGTCGAAGAACACCTCGTTGAGGTGCGCCTGGTCACGGACGCGTAGCCGGATTCGGAGATCGGGGGAGCCAGTCACGATCTCGACCTGCTCTACTTCCGGGATGGCCAGGAGGTCCTGTGCCAGTTCCCGCTGGCCCTTGCTGGCCTCGGCAATGATTCCGACGAGGACGGTCAGTTCCAGGCCGAGGCGAGTCAGGTCAATACTCGCCCCGTACCCCTGAATCACCCCGTCGGCTTCCAGTCGGGCGATCCGGTCGGCGATGGCAGGAGGCGACATCCCGATCTCCCGTGCGAGCGCTCGCTGGGAGATCCGGGCGTCCTTCAGCAGGTATTTCAGGATCTCGATGTCTGTCTGATCCAGTCGGGGCCTAGGCATCGAGGACAGCGGCGTCGGCGCCGCCTTCCTCGCCCAGGATCGAACCGATCTGCGCGACCGCCTCGGGGCGCCGCGCCCGTAGCCACAGCAGGATCGCCACGCCGACGGCTAGCCACACCAGCGCCAGCCACGGTGTCCAGGCGAGTATGCCCGTTGGGGTCGGGTGCACCGACCCGTACAGGGCCGCGCCGAACACCACCGCGCCAATCAGCGGCACCAGGACATGGACCAGCGGATTCCACCGCCGCGAGTCGCGGGTGCGGTAGAAGAACACGATGCCGCCGATGCACAGCATGATGTAGACGACGATGATCACCAGAGTGCCGGCCGTAGCCCAGAAGTAGTAGTTGCTGAACGGCTCGCCGAACGCGCTGTCAGAAAACGGGTACCCGATCAGCAGCGCCATCACCGTAGCGACCACGGTCACGCAGACCGTCGCGTTCACCGGCGTCTGGAAGCGGGGCGACGTGCGTCCCAGAGCCGTCGGCAGCACGCCCTCGCGGCCCATCGCGAACAGCGTCCGCGACGCGGCAGTCGCGCAGGCGACGCACACGATGAAGGCCGATAGCATGCCGCCGATCTCCACCAGGGTGCCGAGCCAGGGGCCGACGAACGTGGTGGCCGTGGTCTTCAGTGCGACGGGGTCCGCGGCGAACTTCGCGCCGTTGCTGACGCCGTAGCCGATCGTGATCGAATAGGTGGTCCACAGGTAGAAAATGACGGCGAAGGCCGTCGCCGCGATGACCGCGATCGGGATGAAGCGGCGGGGGTTAGATGTCTCCTCGCCGAAGTCGGCTGCCGTCTCGAAGCCGATGTAGGAGGTGACGCCAAGGATGATCCCGTAGAAGACGCCGCTGAAGCCGCCGCGCAGGGAGTGCCCGAAGCTGAACGCCGACAGCGCCTGTCCGTGGCTGCCGCCCTTCCCTGTCGTCACCGCGTCGACGATCAGGATGACCACGACGGTGGCGATGCCGACGTACAACTGCACCCGTGTTGTGACCTTGATCCTGATGACCGACAGGAGCACGAATAGTGCCATCCCGATGAAGAAGAACGCGATCCACCAGCCGGGACTGAGGCCGAACAGGTTGGCCGCCAGGTAACCGACCCCGGACATGGTCATCGGGACGAAACAGATCATGCCGAAGAAGTAGAGCCATCCGGCCATGAAGCCGGCGCCCTTGCCGAGGCTGCGGCTCGCATAGGTGTAGGCGTAGCCGGCCGACGCCATCCGCCGGGTGAACCCGATGACCACGAAGGCGAGTGAAAGACAGGCGACGCCGCCGAGCAGGAACGCCAGCGGCGTGGAGCCCCCGCTCGTGGCGGCTACGCCGGAGACGTTGAGCAGCATCGCCATGCCGGGGGCGAGCACGGACACTGAGATAGCGATGGCGTCGGGGAGTCGCAGCGTGCCGCGCGCGAGCGCGTCAGCGGGTGCGACAGCCGCGGATGAACTGATCTCGGCCATGAATGGGGTTCCTTTCACTGCGGCCAGCGGTGCTGCCGGCCGTACAGCCAGTTCTGGGTCGGGCGCGTTACCTGCCGTCGAGTGGCCAGGGACGCCGCGGTGCTATTCGGGCATCAGGACGGTCCGGTCCTCCCGGATGTAGTCGAAGGCGAGCGGCACGCAGTCGCGCTCGTTCAGCCACGCCAGGAAGGCACCATCGCGCTCGGCCGGGCGCGGATTACCCAGCTGCACTTGAAGCGGGCGAGCTGGTCAGCCGTTCCACCTCCACTGCGGGCCTGGGCAGCGGGGGTATGTGCGCCAGCTTGGCCAGCGGTGCTGGGTTAGCCTTCATATGGAAGGTTGACTGTGGCTATAATGACGTGTATGAGTTATTATGATGAGAGAAAGTTTTTGAATGTAAGATATTCTTTCGAGGATTCTTGCAATCGCAAGATCTTATGTCAAGGGTCAATTTCACGCGGCCTCGAACCGGGCCGACGGGCCGAGGCGGAGGCCTGGCCCCGAGACGCAGGAAGGCAGTTAAGCGATGCAGCAGGACCTTGAGCGAGGCGACCCGAATCGCCGCCCCGGGCACCGCGACTGGGACACGAGGCTCGCGCGCCGCATGCATGCGCTGGGCGGCTCCGAGATCACGGCGATCCTCTCTCTCGCCGGGGCCTCCGACGTCATCACGTTTACCGGCGGGTTCCCTGCCGGCCACGTTCCCGGCCGATACGTTCGCCGGCATCGCCGCCCGGCTGATCGCCGAGGAGCCGGGGGTGGCGCTGCAGTACTCGGCCACCGCTGGCCTGGCCAGCATGCGCGAGTACGTCTCGGGACGGCTGGCGGCCCAGCAGGGCCAGGCGCCGGGCGCAGGCGAGCTGATGATCACCAGCGGCGGGATCGACTGCTTGGAGCTGCTGGCCAAGAGCTACGTGGACCCTGGCGACGCCGTCGTCGTGGAGGCTCCCACGTACCTGGGCGGCATCATGGCGTTCCGCGGCTACGAGGCCGACGTCCGCGGCGTTCCGCTCGACGACGCCGGAATGCGGGTGGATGTGCTCGCTGACCTGCTGGCCGGAGGACTGCGGCCGAAGATCGTCTATACGATCCCCGACTACCAGAACCCGGCAGGCCTGTCGATGAGCGCGGAGCGCAGGCAGGAGCTAGCCCACCTCGCCCGCCGGTACGACTTCCTGATCGTGGAGGACGCGGCCTACCGCGAGCTTGGGTTCAGCCCCCTGGAGAACGGCGCAGCCCTGCCGCCGAGCCTGTGGTCGCTGGCACCCGACGTCGTGCTGCAGGCGGGCACGTTCTCCAAGATCTTCACGCCCGGATTCCGCATGGGTTGGGCGGCCGGCCCGGCGGACGTCGTCAGCCGGCTCGTCATCGCTAAGCAGAACTCCGACCAGTGCGCAGGCGCGTTTGGCCAGCGGATGCTCGAGGAATACGGCCGGGGCGGTCACCTGGACCGTCAGATCGTCGCGTCCCGGGTGCTATACCAGCGGCGTGCGCGCCTGACGACGGATGCGCTGGCCGCCCACATGCCCGCTGGGTCTACCTGGACGACACCAGCCGGGGGATTTTACGTCTGGCTTACCTGCCCCGACGGCGTCGACACGGTGGCGCTGTCGGCCGCGGCCCGCGCCATGAAGGTCGCCTACGTGCCCGGACGGCCGTTCTACCCGGAAGACACCGCAGCCGGAACCAACCAGATCCGTCTCGCCTACTGCCGGGTCGCTGACGACCTCATCGACGAGGGCATCCGCCGGATCGCCGACGTCGTGAAGAGCGCACTGTAAGTCGATCGCACTGCAACTTCTGAAACCACGAGAAACCTCTGACACGACGAGAGCTTCGGACAGCACGGGAGGACACATGAGCGACGCCACGGACCGGCCGCCGGCCGACGACGGAGGTTCGCTGGGCGATGCCGCCAGCCACTTCGCCACGGTGCCGGGCGGTTCCCGGCCGGCCCTGGCCGCTACGTCAATGTGGACTCGATGACCCCGGTGGAGTTCCTGCCCGGGCTCGGGTTTCGGCCGGTGCTCGGCCAGCGGGCCATGACCAACTTCGTTAACTTCGCGCCTGGCACGACGGCCCCGCGCCATGTCCACGAAGAGGAGCAGATCGTCGTCGTCCTCGAGGGGGAGTTCACCTTTGACCTGGACGGCGACGTACGCACAATGCGTAAGGGCGATGTCGCGGTCGTTCCACCCTGGGTACCGCACGGGGCCTGGACCGGAGGCACCCATTGCCTGGAGATGGACGTGTTCGCACCGCCGCGGAGCAGTCTTATCAAGCTGGCCGAGGCTCAGGCCGCCGAGAGCGCGACGGAGGAGGAATAAGTGGAGCTAGGACTGACCGGCCGCCGGGCCGTCGTCACCGGCGGTTCCAAGGGACTGGGTAAGGCCATCGCCGCCGAACTGCTGGCCGAGGGCGCTGCGGTGGCCATCTGCTCCCGGCATGGCGACGAACTGGCGCAGACCGCCGCGGAACTGCGCACGGACGAGGCGGGCCAGCAGCTGCTGGCGTTGCCCTGTGACGTGACCGACCCCGCTGCGGTGACCGACTTCATCGCGGCCGCGGCCGGGACGCTGGGCGGGATTGACATCCTGGTCAACAATGCCGGCGGGGCGCGGCCCGGTCGGTTCGGCACGCTGACCGACGAGGACTGGCATGACGACATCGAGGTGAAGCTGTTCTCCCAGATCCGCTGCACCCGCGCCGCCCTGCCGCACCTGCGGGCCAGCGTCGCGCCCCGGGTCGTCAACGTCAACGCCGTGTACGCACGTTATCCGGACCCGGCCTTCCTCGCCTCGTCGGTCAACCGCGCCTCCTGCGTCAGCTTGTCCAAGGCCCTATCGATCGAGCTTGGTGCCGAGGGAATCCTCGTCAACAGCGTCAACATCGGCTTCGTCGAGACCCCGCAATGGGACAACATCCACCGCAGGCGCGCCCCCGAGATGCCGGCCGACGAGTTCTTTGGCCAGCTCGCTAAGACGGAGGTGCCGCTGGGCCGGTTCGGGCGGCCCGAGGAGGTCGCCGGACTAGTTGCGTTCCTGGCCAGTGACCGGGCTAGCTACATCGCCGGCGCGTCCATCGACGTTGCCGGCGGCATGGGCAAGTTCCTTTAGGAGAGCGGTCTGGTTGATCCGTCCCCTTCCTTCAGGCGGGTTGGCTGAGTGCGAGTAGTCGAACAGCTTGCCGGCGAAAGCCCCGATGTTCGCGATACTGGCGGTGTCGAGGGGGACGGCCTCGGCGATCGCGAGCAGCTTGTCGCCGAGCACGCTGGCGAACGGGCCGTCTTTGCCGCCGAAATACGCATAGACGCGCTCGCGGTTGACCCCTGCCAGGCGTGCGCCGCCGGTGGCGAGAGCGAGACGGGGTAACGGGTGCGACGGAGTGACGCAGTGACGGTGTGACGGGTGTTCGCCGGCGGCCTCAGCGCGCGGGGAAGCGGGTGCCAGTCGCCTTCACGGTGCGGATGACGGGGGTCGACTCGGTGCTCGTCACGCCGGGCAGCGCGGCGACGCTGGTGGTGAGGTACCGGTAGAACGCGGCCGGGTCGGGGGCGGTGACGATCGCGACGAGGTTGGTGCGGCCGGTGGTCGCGGCCGCGAAGGGGACCTCGCGGTGGGTCGCCAGCGCCTGCCCGGTTGCGTGCAGGTGGGCGGGCAGCACATTGAGATAGAGCACCGTGCGCATGCTGTGGTCCGCGACGGCGGGCGCGATGTCGACGTCGAGTTGCAGCACGCCGCTGCCGCGCAGTTCGGCCAGGTGGCGGCGGATCGTCGACGGCGAGGTCGTGCAGGTGCGCGCGAGGTCCTCGACCGAGGTGCGTCCGTCGGTGCGCAGCAGTTGCAGGAGTTGCCGGTCGAGCTGGTCGAGGGGTCTTGGCGGGCACGGTTCCGGCGCGTGCTCGGCGAGCCGGGCCACCTGCTCGCCGGTCAACGGGCCGTCCTTGGAGGCGCGCTGCCGCGGGCCGCCGTAGAAGACGTGCAGCACCCGGTCGGCGCTCAGATCATGCAGGTGCGGGGTGCGCGGCAGCTTCCCGAGCAGCATCTCGTCCGCGGCGGCCGTGTCCGCGGCCTGCAGCGAGCAGACGATCTGCGTGCCACCGGAGTTGAGGCTGATCCAGGAGGTGTCCGGCCGGCGGGCCAGCGCCTCGGCGATCTCGGCGGCCGCCTCCGGAGCGCAGCCGGCGCGCAGCATCCACTGCACCTCCCCCACCACGACCGGGTCGCTGACCCCGACCACCCACAGCGCCTGTGCCGAACGCAGCCGCCCGTAACGGCGGGCCACAGTCTGGTCGGAGACCCCCAGCGTCTCGCCGATCCGCCGGAACGGGGCCCGGCCGTCCACCTGGAGCGCGTGAATCAGCGCCCGGTCGAGCACATCGAGTTCCACCGCCGTGCTCCTCCGTGATGTCGGAAACCGCCGAAGCCGGGCTCCTGGTTTGCCCAGGACGTTAGCCGATGTCGAGAATCGCTGTCGAGGCCAAAACGTCCGGTCTCGCCCCGAAGGTCTTGGAGAGAAAGGAACGGGCATGCGTCGCTGGCCGCCGGGGTGACCGCCCTCGTGGCCGCGGCCGCCGTGGCGATCCTGCTGCGCCCGGCCCGCACCGCGGACGCACCGCAGGAGACGGTGGCAGCGGCCCCGGAGAGGGTGACGGCGACGACCCTGGCCTCCTGCGCGGCCAAGCAGACAACTGATTCCGATTCCGATTCCTCTGCTACATCACCCAAGGAGAAAATCATGACCATCCTCATCACCGGCGCCCGCGGCTCGGTCGGCGGATCCGTCCTGCGCGGCCTGCTGAAAGCCGGCGTCCCGGCGAGCGAACTGCGCGCCTCCGGCCGTGACCCGCGGCAACTGTCGGTGCCGGCCGGCGTCACCGCCGTCGCTGCCGACCTGGGCGACCGCGACTCCCTGCGCGCCGCGTTCGACGGTGCGGACCAGGCGTTCCTGCTGGCGCCGGAGCGCGTCGGGATGGCGCCGCTGGCCGCCGCGTTGCGCGAGGCAGGGCTTGAGCACGTCGTCGTGCTCTCCGCGGCGGCCATCGACGAGCCCAACGGCGGGGCGTTGGCCGCCATGCACCGGGCGATCGAGGACGCCATCGGCTCCGCCGGCGTCCCGATGACGGCGCTGCGCCCGGGTGCTTTCGCGAGCAACGCGCTCGAGTGGGCCGCCGAGATCCGTGCGGACGGCACCGTGTCCGTGCCCTATCCGGGCAGCCACACCGTGCCGATCCACCCGGCCGACATCGCCGACGCCGCTGTCGCGGTGCTCACCGGCCAGGCCGAGCGCGGCAAGCCGGTGCCCCTGACCGGCCCGCAGTCGCTGAGTTTCCGCGACCACGTGGAGATCCTCGCCCGCGAGCTCGACCGGGACCTGCGCCTGATCGAACTCACCCCAGAGCAGACCCGGGCCCGGATGTCCGGCGCTCCCGCCCCGGTCGTCGACACGCTGCTGGCGATCTGGGCCGCCTCCGACGGCACGCCGCGGCCCGTCCACGACGTGCAGCGGATCACCGGCCGCCCGGCCCGCACCTTCGCCCAGTGGGTCCGCGAGCACCGCGCCGCCTTCACCGGCTGACCCCCTACCATCAGTGGGCCAACCGAGGCCCCGCCACCATGCGCGTCTGGCTTCCGATCGCCGCCCGCGGGGCGGCTGCCCAGGGATCATAATCAAAATCATGGTCATACCGAACGGGCCGTGGTGACTTATGCCGGACGAGGCGTAAACACCGGAGTTGAACGCGTAACGAGTGCGCTGGTGTTTACCACCCGCAGGTCGGCCTCGGTGAGCAGGAACGCCTGTCTGGCTGCCGATACCGCGACCGGGCCTTGGACCGCTTTCCCGGCAAGGCACGCCGCGGGGAGGACACAGGTCGCTTCACGCTAGGCTGAGAGTTCGTGACAGCTACCTCGAAGCCCGTCCGCGTAGGCCTGCAACTGCAACCACAGCACGCTGATTACAAGACGATCCGCCGCACCGCCTCCGAAGCGGAAGAACTCGGCGCCGATGTCGTCTTTAACTGGGATCACTTCTATCCCCTGTACGGTGAGCCCGAAGGCAAGCACTTCGAGTGCTGGACGATGCTCGGCGCCTGGGCGGAGTCGACCTCGCGCACTCAGATCGGCGCGCTCGTCACGTGCAACAGCTACCGCAACCCGGAACTGCTCGCCGACATGGCGCGGACCGTCGACCACATCAGTGATGGCCGGCTCATCCTCGGCATCGGCTCGGGCTGGTTCGAGAAGGACTACGACGAGTACGGTTACGAATTCGGGACCGCGGGCGGCCGGCTCGATGACCTAGCCGTGGCGCTGCCGCGGATTGAGTCGCGGCTGGCCAGGCTGAACCCGGCGCCGACGCGCAAGATTCCGGTGCTCATCGGCGGCGGGGGCGAGAAGAAAACGCTCCGCCTGGTCGCCAGGCACGCTGACATCTGGCACAGCTTCGGCGACCCGGAAACGGTCGAGCGCAAGGTCTCCATCCTGCGGCAGCACTGCGCTGACATCGGACGTGACCCTGCGGGCATCGAGATCTCCGTGGGCGTGAAGGGCAGCCCGGAGGAGCTTGGCCCGAAGCTGCGCTCGCTTGGAGCCTCGCTGTTCACGGTCGGCGTCGGCGGTCCCGACTACGACCTCTCCGCACTCCGTGACTGGATCGCCTGGCGCGACAGCCAGAACTCCTGACCGCCCCGGCAGGCACCTCCCGTCAATCAGCCCGGCGTGTCGCCGGAAACCAGCCCCACGGCCGGGGGCAAATCATAGGAGAATTAACCCGCCCCGCCCGCTCCCCGGTGGAGCCAAATCAGAGAAGAAGGTGGGGCCATTTCAGAGTGACACGGCCACGGCGCGGACCGACGGGCCGCCGGCCCACGTTCACACCCGCGAGGACGAGTCGTTCATCTGCCTGGCCGCCCGGCTCCACGTGCACCTTGGCGGCGCGGACTTCACTCTCGGCCAGGGCGACTACCTGTACCTGCCGCGCTATGTGATCCGCACGTTCCGTAACACCTACGACGAGGAGGCCCGCGTCATCTCCGTCGTCTTCTTGTGCAGCGAACGGGCCTCCTACATCACTGGAACGCGTCTCCGCGTCGACGGCGGACTGGTCGCTTCCCACTAGCGAAAGAGAGCTGCTCGATGAAAGAACCCCTGTCTCGCGGGCTGTGGGGCGTGCTTGCCACTCCGTTCACCGACGACGCCGCCCGTGTCGATACCGGCTCGCTTCGCCGCGAAATCTCCTATCTCCTCGACCACGGCGCCGTCGGCCTGGTCGCGCTCGGGGTGTTCGGAGAGGCCGCCAGGCTGTCCGCCGACGAGCGCACGCAAGTTGCCCGTACCGCGCGAGGCGGCCCGCGACGCCGGTGCGCTCCCAGGTGAACCCGATGTCGTTGCGGCCGAAGTGCCCGTAGGCCGCAGTCTTGGCGTAGCGGGGTACGGACTGCCGTGACGGCGCCCGCCCCGGTTTCCCGGTCTTCTTGCTGGCTGCGCCTGGCCGCTGCAACCCGGTCACGGCCTGTGGCTGACCCGGGAGCTAGCCGACCAGATGAGCGTCTCCTCCGGGCCGGGCTGGTCACGGGTCACCGCGGTATTCACGCTGCGCCCCCGGTAGCGCGCATCCCGGTCAGCCAGGCGGGGCAGACGGCAGTCGGCCTCGTGCGCGGCCGGCCTGCCGGCGTGATTCTCCCGGTGCCGTGGTACGCGCTACGGGGCTGACTCAGACGCAGAGTCCGCTTCAGCTCCGACGAAGGCCGCGAGCTTTGCGATGGTCATCGGCTGGTACTTCACAACTACTACGGTAGCGAAAGACAGCCAACCGCACCCCAGGGCAGAAGGTGTTCCGCGCTAACTGTCGCATGGTTCCCGACTCGCGAATACCCGTGCAGGAAGCCCGTGGACTTGGCGTGTTTCTGAGCGGATCGCCTCGGCGATGACCCGCACCCCGTCGGGGATGCGGCGCGTCGGGATGGCGCCGAAGCCCAGGACCAGCCAGAGTCCGTTGTCGAACTGTGCCGGGAGCTCCCCGTCGTGGCAGTAGCGGCGCAGCGAGTAGGCGCGCACCCCGTGCGCGGCGAGGGCCGCCTGCACGCGCTCGTCATCACCCGAGGACGCCAGTCGGACGAGGGTATGGAGGCCCGCGGCGGTACCCAGCGCGGTGCTCTGCGGAAACTGCTCGCGCAGCGCGGCGATGAGTGCCTCGCGCCGCCGGGCGTACTCGCGGCGGGTGAGCCGCAGATGCCGCTCGAACGCTCCGCTGGCGACGAACTCGCTGAAGGTGAGTTGCGAGAACACCGAGATGCCGGCATCGATCTGGGACCGGCCGGCCTTGACGTGCTCACGCAGGCCGGCCGGTGCCACCAGCCAGCCGAGGCGCAGTCCCGGCGCCAGGCTCTTGCTGACCGACCCCAGCAGCGCCACCCGCTCAGGGTGCACGCCCTGCAGCGTGCCGAGCGGATGGCGGTCGTAGCGGAACTCGGCGTCGTAGTCATCTTCGATGATCAGTCCGTCGACGTCCGCTGCCCACTGCGTCAGCTCCAGGCGGCGCTGCCTGGACATGACCGATCCGACCGGGAAACTGTGCGCGGGCGAGACGAGTGCGGCACCAACTGACGCGCGGCGCAGTGCCGCTACGCTGAGCCCCTCATCGTCGACCGGGATCGGTACGGCCTCGACCTCAGAGCCCTGGAACGGCAGCCGGAGCGGGATCCAGCCCGGGTCCTCGACCCCGATGCGCCTGATTCCCCGTGCCGCCAGCGTCCGCGCCAAGGTGCCCAGCGCGTGCACGGCGCCGTTGGTGATGAAGGTGTTCTCTTCCGAGACCGCGGCGCCTCGGACCCGGCCGAGGTAATCCGCGATCACCGTGCGCAGCGCCGGCAGGCCGTCAGGGTCACCGTAGTCGAGGCTCGCGGACGGGGCGTTCGTGAGCGCGGCCCTGGCGGCTCGCAGCCACTGGGCCCTGGGGAACAGCGACAGGTCCGGAATCCCGGTCCGGAAGTCGAACAGGTAGCTCGGCTCGGCCGCGGAGGACGGCTGCGCGACGGGGGCCTGACCGGTCGGCGCCCCGTGCACGAACGTGCCGGATCCCCACCTGGGAACGAAGATAACCTTCGGCTTCGAGTTGCTCGTAGGCCTGGACGACCATCCAGCGCGAGCAGTCGATCTGCCCGCTCAGCGCCCGGCTGGCTGGCAGGCGCACTCCGCTGCGCAGCCGGCCGCTGCGGATGGCCTCCCGCAAGCCGTTCTCCAGCTGGCGGAGCCGTGGCGGCGCCAGCGGCGTCTCGTCCCATTCCCACTGCAGCAGCAGCGGCGGATTGGACTGCTCCGCTTCCATATTTCCGGACGGTAGCACGAACCAGTTCTGGATTGCCGCCGGTGAGCCGGGCCCGGCTTCGTTCCTTATTGGACTGGTCGGAAAGGCTCCGGATGGACAGGGGGAAGGCCCAATCGGATTCCTAGGCTCGTTCTTACCAGCGTGGGCGCCTGGGGCGGGCGTTTTCGTGATCGCCGCCGAACACGAACCGGAGCCAAGGGGCGACTACCTGGCGTGAGATTTTGCAGTCGAGCAGCAGCGGGCCGCTCCGGTCCCGCAACCAGGATCCGACGCGGTACAGGTCATCGGGCTTTGCGATGGTCTGCGCCCGGCCGCCCATGGCGGCGAAGATCGCGGCGAAATCCCGCTCGGGCAGATGCGCCAGGTCGACGTCGGGGCTGCTCGCGAACGCGTGCAGTTCCGCGCCGTAGGCATTGTCGTTGTAGACCACGACCAGCGCAGGAATCCGCTCGGACAGCAGCGTGTCGAGCTCGCCCAGGCTCATCAGCAGGCCGCCGTCGCCGACAGCGAGAACGGGCAGCCGGCCAGGGCATGCGGCCGCGACGCCGACCAGGCTGCCCAGTCCCAGCCCGACGCTCTGGAACCCGTGCGGATAGAGCAGGCCTTGCGGCGAGTCGGCGCGCAGGTGCATCACCGGCCAGCCGGAGAAGTGCCCGCCGTCGATGGTGACACAGCGCTCGATCGGAAGCACGTCGTCGAGGGCCGCGGTCAGGGCCCGCGGATCCATCCGGCCGTCAGGCGCTAGCGCGTTGCCGGGCCCGGAGTCGCGCGCCGCGAGGTATCCGGCCACCCGGGCACCGCGCTGGGGCTGCGGACTTACCGTGCGCAACACGTGCGCGGACAACTCGTCAGCCGCCAGCCCGGCATCGGCGAGCAGGGCGTAGTCCACCGGGGTGTAGCGGCCGAACGCGTCCGGACGATCGTCGATCTGCACGATTCGGGCACGGCCGTAGAGTTCGCCGTGTCGCGTGGTCCACGCGGTAAGCGCGGCGCCGACGGCGACGAGCACATCGGTCTGCGCCAGCAGCCGCGAACCATGGTCGTCACCGAGCCCCCCGCTGATCCCGGCGTAGAGCGGATGACCGTAGAAGAGGCCGTCGGCCATCACGGTGGTGGTGAGCACGGCCCCGAGATGTTCGGCCAGCTTCGCGAGTGCCTGCCCCGCGCCGCGCAGGTGGCAGCCTCGCCCGGCGAGGATCGTCGGCCGCTTCGCCTCGGCGAGCAGCTTCCCGACCGCTGCCACGTCGATCTCGGGTACGCACACACGCGCAACGGTCGCTGCCGGGAGGATTGGCCCGGTGGGGTGAGCAGCATCGTCTGGATCGGTGGCGAAAGTCGGGGGAAAGCCGACGAGGACCGGGCGGCGCTCGTCCTCGGCTTGCCGCGCCGCCTGCCCCGCGAACGCGGCGACGGGGGCACCGCGCTGCCAGCGCAGGTACCCGGTGCCTGCGGCGGCGGCGATCGCGGCCTGGTCGACCGACTGGTTGGACCGGTGATCGCCGAGGGCCGAGTCGGCCGCGAGAATGAGCATGGGCGTGTGGGACTTGGCGGCCTCGACCAGGGCGGTCAGCGTGTGCGTGAGGCCTGGGCCTTGCGTCACGGTCGCCAGGCCGAGCCGCCCGGTCGTGCGGGCGTAGGAGTCAGCCGCCGCGACAGCGTTCATCTCGTGGCGCAGCCCGAGGTAGCGGCCGCCGAGGCCGCGAAATGAGCCGGCCAGCCCGAAGTTGCCGCCCCCGATGAGCCCGAACATCGTGTCGGCCCCGCCCGTGCGCAATGCCGCCGCGAGTTGGTGCTGCAGCGCCTCCACCATTGTCCTCCTGGCTGCCCTGGCCTGCCCGCACCTGCTGACGGGCGGGCCCGCTAAGGCGAAGGTAGCCATAGAGATGGCCCGAGACATGGTCCAATCACAGGCGGCGTGAACAGACCAATCCAGGTCCGTCCGCGCCGTGCGGGGGACGTCGCCGACCGGTACCACCGCGCCGGACAGTTCCACGCCGCGCAGCTCGCGGTAGCCGACTCCGGCGTCGACCACGACGGCGACCCGGGGGTCGCGCTCCAGGTCGGTCCAGCGCTGGCTGCGCACGACTGAGTTCAGCCACAGCGAGTCCCCGTCCCAGACGAACCACAGCGGCACCACGTGCGGCCAGGCCGTCCCGGCCGGTGGTCGCCACCCGGCAGGTCCGCTCGCCCGTCAGGAACTCGTCGACCTCGGCCGCCGTCATGGCGATGGCGCGCCCGCGCCGCTGCCCGGCCGGCCCGGTCACGCCTGCCCCTCCTGGCCGGCGTCGGTCCGGGCCCGGCGCGGCGGCTGGTAGCTGAGGAACCCCGTCTCGCCCGGCTTCGCGCTCGCCTGCCGCGTGTTCCGCTCGAGTGCATCGGTCAGCGCGGCCAGCCGCGCCCGCAGGGTCTCGGTCGGGCGCTCCCGCTGGGCCGCCTCGGTCAGGGCCGCCTCCGTCCGTGCGATCTCCTCGCGCAGCCGGATCCCGCCCTCGCTGAACGTCAGCAGGTCGTGGTCCTCTTCGTCGCGTACCAGGTCATCGCCGGTACGGGTCGGCTCATCCGCCACGCGTGACTCCTTGCGTCAGCCCCGGGTCCTTTACCAGATAGCACAATAGGTTATATGATCAACCTTACTGTGCGGAAGCGAAGGATGGGACGATGCCGCTCCAGGACCACATGCAGATCATCTCGGTCGACGACCATCTCATCGAGCATCCGCGCGTGTTCTCCGACCGCCTCGCCGCCAGGTACCGGGCGGAGGGACCGCGTATTGTCGAGGGCGAGAAGGGCGGTCACATCTGGCACTTCGAGGACAAGGTCTTCCCGTACATCGGCCTGAACGCGGTCGCCGGCAAGCCGCCCGAGGAGTACGGCCTGGAGCCGCTGCGTTTCGAGGACATGATCCCCGGCTGCTACGATCCGGTCGAGCGGGTCAAGGACATGGACGTGGACGGGGTGCAGGCGGCGTGCTGCTTCCCCTCCTTCCCCGGCTTCGCCGGCCGCGTCTTCCTGAACGCGAGCGACAAGGACCTGGCGTTCGCGTGCCTGCAGGCATGGAACGACTTCAGCATCGACGAATGGTCGGCGTCCGCCCCCGGCCGCTACGTGCCGCTGGCGCTGCTGCCGATCTGGGACGTCGGACGCTGCGTGTCCGAGCTGAACCGGGTCGCGGCCAAGGGCGCGCGGGTGGTGTCGTTCCCCGACAGCCCGGTGCCGCTCGGCCTGCCGTCGTTCCACAGCGACCACTGGGGCCCGCTCTGGGATGTCTTCGAAGACACCGGCGTGGTGGTCAGCCTGCACTTCGGTTCGGGCAGCTTCGTGCCCGGGTTCTCGGCTTCCGCCAAGCAGCTCTCGCCGAGCTACAAGGGCGGCGAGTTCAGGTCGGTCTCGGCCCGTACCGGCGGCAACGCGGAGATCAAGGACGACGACGCACCGACCGTCAGCTCCTTCGCCGTGTACGCCACCAACCTGATGTGGACCGCCGCCGACCTGATCTTCTCCGGTCAGCTGCAAAAGCACCCGCGGCTTAAGTTCATGCTGGCAGAAGGCGGCATCGGCTGGTTCCCCTACATATGGGAGCGGATGGACCAGGTCTGGTCGCGGCACCGCTACTACCAGCCCATCGACTTCGACGCCAGGCCGAGCGACCTGTTCAAGAAGCACTTCTGGGGCTGCTACATCGAGGACGAGTTCGGCATCAAGAACCGCCACGAGATCGGCATCGACCGGATCTGCGTCGAGATCGACTACCCGCACTCGGACAGCAACTGGCCCAACAGCCGCAAGGGAATCGCCGCATCGCTGGCCGACGTACCCGATGACGAGGCGCACCGGATCGTCGAACTGAATGCCCGTGAAGTCCTCAACTTCCCCCGTTCCTGAGGAGCCGGCCCCGGTTCGCCCCGCCCAGCGAACACTGCCCCAGCCCACGCTGGCCAGCGCGGAATTCTGGGCGGCGGGCAGCGACGGGGTGCTGCGCATCGCGCGCTGCGCGGACTGCGGCGCCTACACCCAGCCGCCGCTGCCGCGCTGCCGGTCCTGCCGCAGCGACCGGGTGGCCATGTCCCCGGTCTCCGGCCGGGGCGTGGTGGCCGGGTTCACCGTCAACCACCAGCGGTGGCTGGCGGACTTCCCGCCGCCCTACGTCATCGCCGTGGTGGCGCTCGCGGAAGACGACGGGGTACGGCTCACCACCAACATCGTCAACTGCCCGGCCGCCGACGTGCGCATCGGGATGGCCGTCCGGGTGCTGTTCGAGAAGGCCGGCGACGTCTACCTGCCGCTCTTCGAGCCCGACCCCGAGCGGGCGGGCCAGACCCTCGCCATCCCGGCCGACCGTGACGTCGGTGCCCCCCGCGCCCGTGCTTCTGCCCAGAAGTTTGAGGAACGAGTGGTGCTGACTGGGGTCGGTCAATCGCGTGTCGGGCGGCGGCTGATGACCGACCCGCTGCGGCTGACCGTGGACGCCTGCCTGGCGGCGGTGGCGGACGCCGGCCTCTCCCTTGACGACATCGACGGGCTGTCCACCTACCCGAGCCGGATGGGATCGCCCGGTTTCTCCGAGGGCGGCATCGGCCCGCTGACCGAGGCGCTGCAGCTCACGCCCACCTGGATCAACGGGGCGGGGGACACCCCCGGGCAGAGCGGCGCCATCGTCGCCGCCATGCTCGCCGTCGCGTCCGGGCTGTGCCGCCACGTGCTGTGCTTCCGTACCCTCTGGGAGTCCTCGCACGCCGCCCTGGTCCGGGCGGGCAAGTGGGATCAGCCGGCCGCCCGCGCGACCGGGATGACCGAGTACCTGGCGCCGTTCGGCGCCATGTCGGCCGCGAACTGGATCGCCATCCAGGCGTCCCACTACTTCCACCGCTACGGCGGTGACCGGACCACGCTCGGCTGGGTCGCGGTCAACGCGCGCGCCAACGCCGCCCGCAACCCCGAGGCGGTCTACCGCGAGCCGTTCACCATCGACGACTACCTCGCCGCCCGCCTGGTGACGACCCCGTTCGGGCTCTACGACTGCGACGTGCCGGTCGACGGCGCGGTCGCGGTGGTCGTCTCCGCCGTCGAGACGGCCGCCGACCGGCCGCGGCCGCCGGTGCTGGTCGAGGCGGTCGGCACCCAGATCCTGGAGCGGCTGAGCTGGGACCAGGACACGCTGTCGCACGAGCCGCAGACGAAGGGACCGTCCCGGCACCTGTGGAGCCGCACCGACCTGCGGCCGGACGACGTCGACGTCGCGCTGCTGTACGACGGCTTCACCTTCAACGCGGTCTCCTGGCTTGAGTCGCTCGGCTTCTGCGAGCCGGGCGGCGCGCGCGACTTCATCGACGAGGGCCGGGGCATCGCGCTCGGCGGCAGGCTGCCGGTGAACCCGCACGGCGGGCAGCTGTCGGCCGGGCGCCTGCACGGCTTCGGCCACGTCCGGGAGGCGATGCTGCAGCTGCGCGGCGAGGCCGCGGGCCGCCAGGTGCCGGGTGCCCGCACCGCGGTGGTAACGACCGGTGGCGGCGCGCCCGGCGGCGCGCTGCTGCTGCGGCGCCCGTAGCGAAGCAGACGGCGAAAAGAAGATAAGAAAGGACTACTGATGCTGCAGCCGATGCAGGGTGTGCGCGTCCTCGAGGTGGCCCAGTTCACGTTCGTGCCCGCGGCGGGTGCCGTCCTGGCCGACTGGGGAGCCGAGGTGATCAAGGTCGAGCACGCCGAGCGGGGCGACGGGCAGCGCGGCCTGACCACCGTCCTCGGCGTGGACGCGATCATGAAGGGGAGCAGCTTCTCCCCGATCTTCGAGGGACCCAACCGGGGCAAGCGCAGCGTCGGCCTGGCGCTCGAGGTGCCCGCGGCCAGAGAGGTGCTTGACGAGCTGATCAAGCGCAGCGACGTCTTCCTCACCAACTTCCTCCCCGGGGCGCGCGCCAAGCTGCGCATCAACCTCGAGGACATCCGCAAGGTCAACCCGGACATCATCTACGTACGCGGTTCCGGCTTCGGCGCCCGCGGCCCCGAGGCCGACAAGGGCGGCTACGACATGACCGCCTTCTGGGCGCGGGGCGGCAGCGGGGCCGGGGCCACCCCGGCCGGCGCGGACCGGCTGTCCCCGATGCCGGCCGGCGGTTACGGCGACAACATCGGCGGGATGACCATCGCGGGCGGCATCGCCGCCGCGCTGTACGCCCGCGCCACCACCGGCGAGACCTCCGTCATCGACGTGTCGCTGCTCGGCGTCGGCGCCTGGGCCACCCAGTTCACCGCCAACCTGGCGCTGCAGGCCGGGGGAGTGCCGCCGCGGCCGCCGGTGCCGCGGCACGGCTCGGCCAGGAACCCGCTTATCGGCCCCTACCGGACGTCGGACGAGCGGTGGATCCTGTTCTCGATGCTGCAGCCGGGCCGCTACTGGGCCGAGTTCGCCGCGGTCGAGCGGCCACCCCGAACTGATCACCGACGAGCGGTTCGACACGGTGGAAAAGCTGATGGCCAACGCCCCGGCGGCGGGCGAGCTCGTGGCCGGGATCATGGCCGGGAAGACCTTCGACGAGTGGCTGGAGATCCTGGCCAAGATCGAGGGCCAGTGGGCCACCGTCCAGGACTCCTGGGGCGTCGCCAACGACCCGTCGCTGCGGGCGAACGGCATGATCGCCAGCTTCGACGACGCCGACGGCATCCGCCGCGAACTGATCGCCAACCCGGTCCAGTTCGACGAGACCCCGGCCGGCTACGCCGCGGTCCGCTGTTCGCCGAGCACACCGACGAGGTGCTGCGCGAGCTCGGCCTCACCGAGGAGAAGCTCATCGAGCTGAAGGTGGCCGGCGCCGATCACCTGAGCCCGGCAGACGCCCTGGTGGGGCGCATTAAAGGTTCGACCCGAGGAGCCGCGTCACAAGGGCTGTCAGCCTGCCTGTGACGACCCGGCCTGCCGATACTGGTGATATAGGATACTTATTAATCTGAACTTATTGAAATTGACCTTGTAAGGGCAGTATGGTGCCTGGGACGGGCTGTCCAGCAGGCTACTAATTCGGCGTGATGCTGTGAGGCCCGGTACAGGAGGTGGCAGGAGTGTCGGCACATCCGGCCCGAGGTGCAACGGCTACGTCGACAGCGGCCCTCGTCGAGGGCACCAGGTCCCGGGTTTCCGTGATAGAGGCACCCGACGACAAGGACGCCGGCGGGCGCCACCCGGAGCACACGGTGATCGGCCGCAGCGCCGCCATCATGGAGGCGTTCAACGGCGGCCAGCGGGTGCTGAGTCTCGGCGACCTCAACCGGCGCACGGGGCTGCCGAAGTCCACCCTGCACCGCCTCGTCGACCAGCTGTGCCACGTCGGCTGGCTGGAACGCGATCACCGCGGATACCGCGTCGGCATGCGGATGTTCGAGCTCGGCACCCTCGCGGTCGACGGCAACCGGTTGCACGAGGCCGCGTTCCCGCACCTCCAGGATCTCGCGGCCAAGACCGGGCTGGCGGCGCAGCTCGCCGTACTCGACGGGACCGACGTGGTGTACCTGGAACGGATCGTGGTCGGGCCGATCAGGGTGCCGACCCGGCGCGGCGGCCGCAAGCCCGCCTACTGCACCGCGCTCGGCAAGGCGATGGCGGCCTACGACGATGACGCCGTTCACTCGGTGATCTCCGCGCCGATGCCGCGCAAGACGCCGAGAACGATCACCGAGCCGGTCGCGCTGTGCACCGAACTCAAGCGCGTGCGCGAAGACGGAGTGGCCTTCGACCACGGTGAGGCCTATGCGGACCTGGTCTGCGTGGCCGCGCCGATCCGCAGCTCCGGCCGCGCGGTCGGAGCGGTTTCTGTCACCGGTCCGGCCTGCCGGATGCGCTGGAACGTGGTGACCGACGCGGTGCGCGGCACGGCGGCCGCGATCTGGAACGCCGACCTCAGTCTCCGGGGCGCGGGCGGCGGCCGAGCCTGATCCAGACCCGGCTCCGCCCGCTGCCTGGCGGCGTTACCCGACCGGCATCGCCAGCGACTTGGACTCGAGGAACTCCTCGAGGCCGGCGGCGCCCATCTCCCGGCCGATGCCCGACTGCTTGAAGCCGCCGAACGGCACGTCGGGGCCGAACCAGGCGCCGCCGTTGACGCCGACGGTGCCGGTCCTGATCCGCCGCGCGACCGCCAGCGCGCGCTCGTCGCGTGCCGAACACCGCGCCGGACAGGCCGTAGATCGAGTTGTTGGCGATCCGCACGGCGTCGTCGTCGCCGTCGTGCGGGATGATCACCAGCACCGGCCCGAACACCTCGTCCTGCGCGATCTCGCTGTCCGGGTCCACGTTGGTGAGCAGCGTCGGGGTGTAGAAGTAGCCCGGGCTCCACCTTCTTGCCGCCGGTCACCAGCGTGGCGCCGGCCGCGACGGCCCGCTGCACCATGCCGTCCACCTTGTCCCGCTGCCGCTCGCTGATCAGCGGGCCCATGTAGTTGGCCTGGTCGGCCGGATCGCCGTAGGTCACCCGGCCGAGCGCGGCCGCGACCTGCTCGACGATCGCGTCGTGCTGCTGCGCGCGGCACCAGCATCCGGGTCGGGATCGCGCACCCCTGCCCGGCGTGCGAGCAGGTCGCGAACGCCGCCATGCCGATCGGCCCGGCGAGGTCGGCGTCGTCCAGCACGACCAGGGCGGACTTGCCGCCGAGCTCGAGGAAGACGCGCTTGACGGTCGCGCTGGCGGCGGCCATGATCCGGCGGCCGGTCGCGGTGGAGCCGGTGAACGTGACCGCGTCGACGTCGGGCGAGGTGGTGAGCGCCTCGCCGACGGCGACGTCCGTGGACGACGAGCACGTTGACCACGCCGGCCGGGATGTCGGTGTGCTCGGCGATCAGCTCGCCGAGCGCCAGCGTGATCAGCGGAGTGTCCGGCGCGGCCTTGAGCACCACCGTGCAGCCGGCCGCCAGCGCGGGCGACAGCTTGGCCAGCGCGAGCTGGGTCGGGTAGTTGTAGCCGATGATCGCGGCGACGACGCCGGCTGGCTCCTTCTCCACCCAGCGCCGGTGCTGCTGGCCGCGGAACTCGATCGGCCGAGCTCCTGCGTCAGCGGGTAGCCGGGCAGCAGGTCGGCGTAGTACCGGACGATCTCGATCGGCTCGTCGAGCTGCGCGCCGTAGGTGATCACCCGGGGCGCGCCGACGTCGGCGATCGTCAGCTCGCGCAGCTCCTCCTTGTGCTCGGTCAGCGCCTGGTGCAGCTGGTCCAGGCACCGGGCGCGGAACGCGGCGTCGCGTCGCCCAGCTGGTGGTGTCGAACGCGCGCCGGGCGGCGGCGATGGCGGCCTGCGCGTCGGCGACCGACGCGTCCGGAGCCTGGTCGAGCACCTGGCCGGTGGCCGGGTTGACCGACGGGTAGGTCCGGTCGGCGCGCGACCAGTTTCCCGTCGATGAGCATGCGATGCATCGGTGTTCTCCTTCGCGGACGATGGGGGCTTCCCTAAGAGTATAATCAGAGTACTATTCACCCTTGAATAAGGGATGTGCTGCTGGTCGTATTGCACTAGGAGAGGAACATACATGGGACGCGTCCAGGGCAAAGTCGCCTTCATCACCGGGGCCGGCCCGCGGCCAGGGCCGGAGCCACGCGGTGCGGCTCGCGGAGGAAGGCGCGGACATCATCGCGGTCGACATCTGCCACGACATCGACAGCCTCCCCTACCACCTGTCAAGCCCGGACGACCTGAAGGAGACCGTCCGCCTGGTCGAGGCCCTGGACCGCCGGGTGGTCGCGGTGCAGGCCGACGTGCGCGAGCGGGCGCAGCTCGTGGCGGCGATCGACCGCGGCATGGCGGAGCTGGGCAAGCTCGACATCGTGGTGGCCAACGCCGGCGTCATCGGCCAGAAGAGCGAAGAGCCGCTGCAGGCCTGGGCAGACGTGTTCGACACCAACGGGATCGGCATCATCAACGCCATCCACGCGGCGCTGCCGCACCTGCAGGCGGGCGCCTCGATCATCGCGACCGGCTCCACCGCCGCCTTCATGCAGACGCTGCCCATGCAGCAGGCGGGCACCGACTCCGGCGGCATCGCCTACATGGTGGCCAAGCGGATGGTGTCGAGCTTCGTGCACGACCTGGCCCGCGAGCTGGCCCCGCGGCAGATCCGGGCCAACGTCGTCCACCCCACGAACGTGAACACCGACATGATGCACGTCGAGCCCATGTTCCGGTCCTTCCGGCCCGACCTGGAGAACCCGACTCTGGAGGACGCGCTGCCGGCCTACCACGTGCAGCAGGCGATGCCGATCCCGTGGGTCGAGCCGGTGGACATCAGCAACGCGGTGCTGTACCTCGCCTCCGACGAGGCCCGCTACGTGACCGGCGTGCAGCTGCGGGTGGACGCCGGCGGGTACCTCAAGTGGTACGACTACCACGCGTGACGAACCGAGACCGCCCGTTACTGACGACTAAGAAGAAGGGAAATCCGACGTGAAGGTGCACGTCGACCCGGAACGGTGCCAAGGGCACACGCTCTGCGCC
The DNA here is from genome assembly GCA_963785645.1 of uncultured Actinomycetota bacterium. Lineage (GTDB taxonomy): Bacteria > Actinomycetota > Actinomycetes > Streptosporangiales > Streptosporangiaceae > Trebonia. Next base: position 886,092 of record CAWAWG010000003.1, on the reverse strand, counting down.
ATGATCGCCCCCGACCGTGTTCACGCTGGACGACGTAGACGGCCACTCCACCGCCATCGACGGCGAGGTTCCGGCCGACCTGGAGGCCAAGGCGGCCGAGGCGATCCGCTCGTGCCCGGAACAGGCCATCATCGTCATCCCCTAGGCGGCCAGGGAAGGCACGCGCGTGAGCACGGAACCCGTCACCGACGACGACCGAGCGGAAGAAGAACCGCTACCACTTCGACCGGCACACGCCCGAGTACCGCCAGCAGTTCACCGATGTCACGGCGGAGATGCTGGACAAATGCCCGGTCGCGTGGAGCGACACCTACGGCGGTCACTGGGTCGCCGCCGGGCACGCAGAGGTCTTCGAGCTGGCCCGGTCGGCCGAGTACGTGTCCAACGACCACGACCCGGCCCACGAGCGGCGCGGCTACAAGGGCATCTCGATCCCGACCCCCGACGTGGGCTTCCGCGGCGGCTTCCTGGAGATGGACCCGCCCGAGCAGCGGCACTACCGTCAGCTGCTCAACCCGTACCTGTCGCCGGCCGCGGTGGCCCGCTGGACACCGCTGGTGGACGAGATCGTCCGCGCCAGCCTGAACGAGAAGATCGAGACCGGCCGGATCGACTTCGTCGACGACCTCGCCAACATCGTCCCCGCCGTGCTCACCCTGGCGATGCTCGGGATGCCGCTGAAGAACTGGGACATCTACGTCGAGCCGATCCACGCCTCGGTCTACACCCCGCCGAACTCGCCGAACATCGCGCGCATCCAGGCGGGCCGGATCGCCATGCGCGACGACATGGCCGCCCAGCTCGCGCAGATCAGGGCGAACCCCCGGCCCGGCCTGATCGACGCGCTCGCGCACGGCGGAGATCAACGGCACCGTGCCGTCGGACTTCGAGCTGATCGGGGTGATCGCGCTGATCATCGGGGGCGGGTTCGACACCACCACCGCGCTGACGTCGCGCGCCCTGGAATGGCTGTCGGACCACCCGGACCAGCGGGAGCGGCTATCGGCCGAGCGGGACGCGCTGCTCGATTCCGCGACCGAGGAGTTCCTCCGCTACTTCACTCCCGCCCCGGGCGACGGGCGCACCATCTCCGCCGACTGCGAGATCGCGGGCCAGCAGTTCAAGGAGGGCGAGCGGCTCTGGCTCTCGTGGGCGATGTCCAACCGCGACCCCGAGGTCTTCCCCAACCCCAACGAGGTTGACCTGGCCCGGACCGGCAACCGGCACCACAGCTTCGGGCTCGGCATCCACCGCTGCATCGGGTCCAACGTGGCCCGCATGGTGTTCAAGCGCATGGTCATCGCGGTGCTCGACCGGATGCCTGACTACGTCTGCGACCCGGCCGGTGCCGAGCACTACCAGACGATCGGCATCATTCAGGGGATGAAGCACCTGCCCGCCACCTTCCGCCCCGGTCCCCGGATCGGGGACGGGCTCGACGAGACGGTCGCCCGGATGCAGCTGGTCGTCGACGAGCAGCGGCTGGCGGCGCCGGTCACCGGGCGCAAGGGCCAGGCGGAGATCAAGTAGCGCATCGTCGGTTGACAAGGCGGCCGATCCCAGGTGGGACCGGCCGCCGTGAGTCGGGTTGACTGCGGGCCGACCCGTGCGGGGGCGGCCCGTTGGCTTGGTCGGTTCTCAGCCGTGCTTGATGCCGGTCAGGAACGACTGCCATGCGGCAGCGGGGAAGTTGAGGGTTCCTGCGTCGCGGTTCGTGGTGTCACGGACGGCTACGCCGTTGGCTGACGCTACTTCGACGCATGCCTGTCCGCCGTTGCTGCTGAATGACGACTTGCGCCAGTCCATGATCTCTCTGCCTTCCCTATGAGGGCCAGCGACTCACTCACTGGTCTGGCCTCCCCTCTCACGCTACCGATCAAGCGGCGCAATTTGGTAGTGCTTTCCTCGTCTGTGTAGACCGATCCTGACAGCGCGTTCTCGGCGTACGCGGCATCATCAGCGATCATGAGGCTAGCGGTTGCCAACGGTACTCAGGAAACAAGCGACACTCAGGAAACAGGCGTAACGATGGCACACCAGGAAATGGCCATGGACAACAATGACGACTTCACCCGGCTAGACGATTCCGCGCTGCTTAGCAGGCGAGCGGAGATGCGCGACGAACTGGAACGGCTGCCGGCATTGTCTCTCGACCATGCCGTACTGACAATGCTCTACGACCAATCAACCATAGAAGTAAACGAGCGTGCCAGAAAGGCATGGTCAAAGGACGAGTAAGTGAGGATGAGCGATGAACAAACCCATGACCGTCCAGGCGGAGATAAGCAAACTGCCCCCCGTGGCCGCGAGGATGATAGCCGTCGAGATACTTCTGGCAAATCCCGAGTCCCTGCACGATGACGTGCTTGAATCGTGTCTATACATTCTTCGCGAAAGGCTAAGGAAACAGAGTGAATAACACGAAGAAGCGAGTACGAAACCATCGGCATATCCGACCCGGCGACCATCCGTCCTGACACCGTGTTCGCCTTTGCTTACCAAGCGGCGCCGCATTTACCGCGAATCGGACACGATTATGGTCGTCGGCTAAGTAAAGGTGACGATCATGGTCGCAGGCTCATTAGAGTTGTCACCGAGTGTGCAAAGCGGGAGGCCGGCCCGGATGTCGGTCGCCTGCCGCCCGGAGGGTGGTAAAGGCACTGCGACGGATCGTTCGTGACACCCGCTGCTCGGCGCGCCTCGCGTTGATCTTCTGGTAGCGGAACTCCAGCACCGCACCGGTCCCTGCGGATGGCCGGCTGAGGCGCCGTCTGACAAGCTGGACCCTTGTGATGCTGCGACCCGACGACCACGCCGACCGGGCACCTGACAGCGCCGCGGTGATCGTCCCGGCGACTGGTGCCCGGATCTCCTACCGGACCATGGTCGACCAGTCCAAACGGCTGGCGAACGTACTGCGCTCCCACGGTCTCCGGCCGGGCGACCACGTCGCGATATTCATGACTAATGTGCCCGAGTACTTCGAGGTGGTGTGGGCGGCCAGGCGGGCCGGCTATTTCTACACCGCGATCAACTGGCACCTCACGCCGGCCGAGGTGCGCTACATGCTGGAGAACTCGGAGTCGAAGGCCCTCATTGTCTCCGCTGACCTGGCCGACGTGGCCGAGGAGGCCGCCTCCGGCCTGCCGCGGCTCACCCTGCGGCTGCTGATCGGGGCGGCCCGCTCTGGCTGGGTCGACTACGACGAGACGGTCGCGAAGTCCGAGATCACCCCGCTCGGCCCTGAGCTAGAGGGTCGGTCGATGCTCTACTCCTCGGGTACCACCGGGCGGCCGAAGGGGATCATCCACGCCAGGGCCGACAGCGCGCGCCGGTTCGGCGACGTGGCCGGGGACATCCTCTGGGTGAACCGCTACGGACTCGACCCGTCCACCGTGACGCTGAACGTGGGACCGCTCTACCACGCCGCGCCGCTGGTCTCGGCCATGTCCACCCATCGGCACGGCGGCACCGTCGTCCTGCCGCCCAGGTTCGACGCCGAGGAAACGCTCAAGGCGATCGAGCAGTACCGGGTGACCTACGCCCAGTTCGTCCCGACGATGTTCATCCGGCTGCTGCGGCTACCCGAGGCGGTCCGCCGCCGTTACGACGTCAGCAGCGTGCGGGCGGTCGCGCACAGCGCGGCGCCCTGCCCGGTCGAGGTCAAGCGGCGGATGATCGACTGGTTCGGCCCGGTCATCAGCGAGTACTACTCCGCCACCGAGGCCGCGGGCCACGTCTCGATCCGCAGCGAGGAGTGGCTGGAGCATCCCGGCTCGGTCGGCCGGGTAGCGCCCGGCTCGGTGGCGATCACCGACGAGTCGGGGCGGGAACTGTCGCCGGGCGAGGACGGGATCATCTGGTTCACCCGCCCGGCCAACCAGTTCTCGTACCACGGCGACCCGGAAAAGTCCGCCTCGATGTTCAACGACAAGGGCTGGGCGCGGATGGGAGACATCGGCCACCTCGACTCTGACGGGTACCTGTTCATCACCGGCCGCTCCGACCACACGATCATCTCCGGCGGCGTCAACATCTACCCGCGGGAGATCGAGGACCTGCTGATCGAGCACCCGGCGGTCGACGACGTCGCGGTCATCGGCGTACCCGACGACGAGTACGGCGAGTCGGTCAAGGCGGTGGTCATGCTGTGCGACGGCCACGTCGGCGGCGCTGCGCTCGAGCGCGAGATCATCGACTGGACCCGCGAGCGCCTCGCGCACTACAAATGCCCCAAGTCGGTCACGTTCGTCGACTCGCTGCCGCGTTCACTAGCCGGCAAGATGATGAAGCACCGCCTCATCGAGCAACTAGATTTGATGGTCGCGGGTGACCGCTCCCGGGGATGAGAATGGGGTCAGCGTGCGCGTTTCCCGCTGACGTCGGTAGGGCTTGGCCAGTGGTTGAGGCCGTCAACTAGCCGGGTCCTGATGAGGCGTTCCTAGGTTACGCTCTGATCAACCAGGGGAGACGGCTGCGGACCCCGGTCTATCCGAGAATGTAAGCGTGACTCGCCGCCTGTGCGTTTACCTGGCGTGAACTCCAACTCCCGAGCCTTCGCCGAGTTTTACGAAGGGGCGCGCGACGACTGCCTGCGTGTCGTCTTCACCAGCGTTGGCGATCGCCAGACCGCCGAGGACCTAGTCGCCGAGGCCTTCGCGCGAGCGTGGGCGCGCTGGCGCACGGTCAGTCGGCATCCCGCGCCGCGCGCCTGGGTGATCCGCACCGCGCTCAACACCCGCGTGTCATGGTGGCGGCAGCGCCGCCGCGAGGTGCCGCTCCCGGAGTCGCCGCACCAGGTCGCCTGCGAGGGCGGCCTGGACCCGCCGGTGGACCGGGCGCTGATGACCGCCCTGATGCGGCTTCCCGTCCGGCAGCGCCAGGTCGTCGCACTGCGGCTGTTCCTCGACCTGGACGTCGCGGGCACCGCCGAGACGCTCGGCATCGCCCCTGGCACGGTCCGCGCGCACATGACGCGTGCCATCGCCACGCTGCGCGAAGAATTCTCCCCTCTCACGTACAAGGAGTCCCTGCGATGAACGATGACCTGATGACCGCGGTCCGCGCGGAGTTCGCACAAATCCGGATGACCGTCGCCGCGGACACGATCATGTCCAGAGGCCGTGGGATGCAGCGGCGGCGGCACAGCCAGATCGCGGCCAGCGCGCTCGCGGTAGCCGTCGGTGTCGGCCTGGGTATCCCCGCGCTCACCTCCGAGGGTTCGGCGACAGGGACCGCGCTATCGGCGTGGACGGTCACCACGCAACCGGGCGGCGCGATCAACGTTACGATCCGCGAACTGCGGGCCCTGCCTGCCCTTCAGGCGAAGCTGACGGAGGACGGCGCGCGGGTCGCGGTCGGGATCGCGTCGACAACGGCGGGCGCCGGGCTCACGTCGGTAACGCCGTCTACCGGGTGCCAAGTCGGGCCAGCGAACCCCGCCCCCACCCCGGCGGCGGTCATCTTCCACAGCGCGCAGACGGGCTACTACTTCACCATCCAGCCGACGAAGATCCCCGCAGGCGATATGGTCCGCATCGCCATCACCACGGGCGGAGCGGATGGTTTGCCGGGCGCCCCGGTACTGCCCGCCCTGTTCGCCCTGCTGGTGCACGACAGCCCAGGCTGCGGGTTCTAACCAGGCGCTCGCACTTACCTGGTTGCCCGCGATATCACCGCCCGAGCGGCGACTGCCGCCCTTGCGGCCGGTGCCGCCTTCGCCTGGGCCGTGGGCTTCCTCATGGCCGGGCGCCCCACTAGGGCGCCCGGCCAGCCGCGGATCACACCGGACCCAGACTCCCGGTTGCCGGACCTGCTGCCCGTCCTGCATCGCGCAACCTCTAGTTAGCGCAGTAGCTGGGTGCTGATGCCGTAGATCTGGTCCTCGTTGTCAGGCTGCCGGGGTGCCGTAGGAGAAGAGGCCGAGCAGGATTTGCTGCAGCCCGCCCTTGTCGTACTCGCCGTCGAAGCTGGCTCCGGTGACCCGGACGATGGTTCCGTCGCCGAGGACGGACAGCTCGGCGGCTGGCTGGAGGCCGTTCCCGGCCTGGTAGAGGGTGACAACGTAGGGAGGCTGTCCCGGGCCGGCCGGGCGCTCTGGTGGCTAGGTACTGGCGGGTGGCCTGCACACCGTCGGCCTGGCGCTCCAGGGCGTCGGCTTCGGCCTGGAAGTCGCTCAGCCGGGGTGACCAGCGGGACGCTGCCGCGCCGAGCCTGGTCGCGCCGTCGGCGGCGACTGACAGGGCCTGGGCGAGGGCGGTCTGCCTGGCGCGGGCGGCGTCCCCGGCCCTGCCTTTCCACGGTGACAGGTCGATGCCGGTGACCTGGTCGTGGACGGCGGTGACCTCGGCGGCAACCCGAGTGTACTGGCGGGCCAGGTTGTTGACCGACCCGACGTCACCGGGCGCCGGGTCGAAGCCGAGCACCGGCATCGACCGCGCGTAGCCGCTGGTCCCGGTCACCTGGCCGCGTCCGCCGCGAGCGCTTGGTCGGTCCTGCCGAAGTCGGAGGCGGCGGCATCCACCTGGGAAGCGAGCTTAGTGTTCCGTGTGTGCTCTTGGGTCTGTTTTGAAGTGGTGTTCGGGCGTGGTGGCGGCCCGCGTGTCGCGGCGGGGCTGGCGGTTCTTGAACGCCTCCAGCATCGACTGGTGCTCGGCCGATGTGAGCAGGACCGTGTTCGCGTAGCGGTCGAAGTCGCGGGCGGTCCCGCGGTCCACGCTGGCGGCGATGTCGACCGCGGTCTTGGCCACGCCGGCCGCCTCGGTCGGCAGGGCCGCGAGCTTGCGCGCGAATGCCGTCACCCGCTCGCGGAACGATTCGGCCGGATAGACCGCGTGGACCAGTCCCATGGTCAGCGCCAGCTCCGCCGTGACCTCTTCGCCGAACGCCAGCCACTTGCCCCAGTGCGGCCCGACCAGCCGGGTCACCCGGCTGATGCCGCCGGATCCCGGTATCACGCCGAGGTTGGGCAGTTCCGGCAGCGCGAAGCTGGCCCGGTCGGATGCGAGGCGGAAGTCGCACGACGCGCCGATCTCCAGGCCGACCCCGAGGCACCGCGCGTGCACGGCGAGCACCGAGGGCTTCTCGATGGCCTCGATCTCGTCCATCAGCAGGTGGAAACTGCGGTAGCCGCGCCGCAGACGCCGCGGGCTGAAGCTGCCGTCCGGCGCGTAGCCGCGCCTGCCGCCCGCGCCGCTGTCGTTCAGGTCGATGCCGGCGGTGAAGTACCTGCCCTCGGCGGCGATCACCAGCACCTTAAGGTCGTCGCGGTCGCCCAGGTCGTCGACCGCGGCCCGCAGGCCGTCGATCATCGCGGGGGAGACGGCGTTCAGCTTGGCGTCCCTGGTGAGGGTGAAGGTGAGCACCCCGTTGTCCTCCGAACGGCGGAAGGGCGTCGGCTCAGCCATCGACGTGGTGCCTCCTTCTCACAGCCCCGCCATGGCCGGGGGACCAACATGCGCTCATGTGGAAGCCCGCACCTCCGTTGGCAATGTAACCCGCCGCAGGCGACACGCCAAGCCATATCGTGCACTTATTGAGAACAGCTAACTAAAATGTTAGCGCTGTCCCGGACTGACCGCCTCGGGGTCGGCGGGGCGGGACGCAGTCAGCCGGAGTCGTTCGGATTAATCCTCTTGATCCTTGGCCTCGCGGTCGATATGGACCGTAAGAACCCTGCCCAGCCGCTCGCTGTGCACGGTGGATTCGTCCGAACGCACAGTGCGTCAGGCGAACAGGTCGACGACCGGCTTGGTTTTGAGGTCGTCCTTGAGCAGGTACTGGGCGGCGCCCTCCATGTGCGAGCGCCAGTGCCGCTCGGCGGCCGCCGCGTTCCCCGCCTTGACGAGGCTGATGAGCTTCGTGTACGAGCGGATGACCCGCTGGAATCGCTCATCGGTATCGTTGTCGTCGCGCTGCGCGATCTTGGTGCGCAGGTGAGTGGCGACGATGTCCTGCAGCACGGCGCCCTGCACGGCCATGGTCTTGTTGCCGCAGCCTTCCAGGATCAGCTCGTGGAAGCGGTATGTCAGGGTGGACCAGACGTACGGGTCGGGGATGAACGGCTTTCGCGCGGATACCTCGGCCTTGAGCTCGTCCACCACCTTGGTCAGCTTCTCGATGTCCTCGTCGGTGCGGTGCAAGGCGAGCAGGCGGGCGCACGGGGGCTCGGAGATCATCCGCGCCTCGTAGACGTCGTTGATCGTGGCACCTTGCATCTGCAGCAGCAGGCCGACGTAACGCGCGGCCACCGAGGCCTCAGGGGCGACCACCCTGGCACCGCCGCGGCTGCCGCGACGGACGCTGATGAGGGTTTCCGATTCGAGGATGCGAAACGCCTCGCGCAGGGTCGGGCGCGACACCCCGTACTGCTCCATCAGCTGGGTCTCCGCGGGAAGCGTCTCGCCCGGCCGCAGTTCACCACGCACGATCTGGCGCCGTAGGTGGGTGGCGATCAACTCGCCGGTCTTGGGCGCCCGGACAACCGTTCCAATCTGGGCGGCGGCCGGGCTGCTTGCCGTAGTCACACGACCATCATATCTTTCACTTCATTAAAAGAACGAACCCATTGGATTAATTGCGCTTGTGTGTCCACACCGCTACTTGCCGCCCTTCGGGGTGAAGCGCAGTGCGCCGTCGAGGCGGATCGTCTCGCCGTTGAGGTAAACGTTCTCGGCGATGTGCCTGGCCAGCTGCGCGTATTCATCGGCGCGGCCCATGCGCTTGGGGAACGGCACCGCGGCACCCCAGTAGGCGTCGAGCTGTTCCGGGTCGGCGTTGCGGAAGGCCGGGGTGAGGAACGTGCCGGGCGCGATGGTCACCACCCGGATCCCGGCCGGCGCCAGGTCACGGGCGAGCGGAAGCGTCATCGACACGATGCCGCCCTTGGCCGCCGCGTAGGCGGCCTGGCCGATGGTGCCGTCGTAGGCGGCGATGGAGGCGGTGTTGATGATGACGCCGCGCTCGCCGTGCTCAAGCGGTTCGGCCTTGGCGATGGCGGCCGCGGCGAGGCGGTCGATGTTGTAAGTGGCGCTCAGGAAGATGTCGATCACCTTCGTGAAGGACTGCTGCGGGGCCGGGTGGTTCTCCTTGTCGAGCGTGCGCGGACCGCCGCCCCCGCCGTGCGCGACGACGGCGATCCGCAGCGGGCCGAGCTGGGGGCCGCGTCGATGGCCCGCTGAACGCTTTCCTCGTCGGTCGCGTCGGTTTGCACGAACACGGCTCCGTCGCCCAGCTCGTCCGCTACCGCCTTGCCCTTGGCCTCGTCGAGGTCACTGACGACGACCCGTGCGCCGGCCGCGTGGAGCCTGCGGGCGGTGGCGGCACCGAAGCCGCCGCCGCCTCCGGCGATCAGCGCCACTGCTCCCTTGATGTCCATCGTTCGCCTTTCCGCTGGGGACCGGGCCTGAGTACGACTATCCTCGATGGAGGTAGCAAAGTTCAATAAGTTCACTATACTAAACCGTTGTGAGTGACTGCAGGAGATGCCGGGGCGAGGGCGAGCCGTGACCGTCGGCTACAGTGCGGAGCACGACGAGCTGCGGCAGGTCGTCCGCGGGTTCCTCAGCGAGAGGTCGCCCAGCCGCGAGGTCCGTCGCCTGATGGAGGCGGGGGACAGCCGTGACGACGAGGTGTGGGCGCTGATTGCCGGACAACTCGGACTGACCGGGATCGCGGTGCCCGAGCGGTACGGCGGTGCCGGGTACGGGCCGGTCGAGCTCGGCATCGTGCTCGAAGAGATGGGGCGCGCCCTGCTGGTGGCACCGTACTTCGCCACGGTCGTCCTGGCCGGCCAGGCACTCGCCGCCTCCGGCGACGAGGATGCCATGGCGCGCTGGCTGCCCGGTATCGCCGGCGGCTCGCTGACCGCCACCCTCGCCGTCGCGGAGAACTCCGGATCCTGGGACCTGGACGAGGTCGCGGCGACGGCCAGGCCGGACGGTGCGGCTGGGCCGTCAGCGGTACCAAGCTCTTCGTCGTCGACGGTCACACCGCCGACCTCCTGCTGGTCGTCGCGCGAGCGCCCGACGGGCTCGGGGTCTTCTGCGTTGAAGGGCGGGCCGCGGGCGTGGAGCGGGCAAGGCTGGACGCCCTGGACCTGACCCGCGCCCTCGCCTCCATCACCCTGCGCGAGGCCCGGGCGGTCCGCGTGGGCGCCGGCCGGGACGCAGCGCCTGGCTGTCGGAGGTGACCGACCTGGTGCTCGCCGCGCTGGCCGCCGAGCAGCTCGGCGGCGCCGCGCGGTGCCTGGAGCTGTCGGTGGAATACGCCAAGGTCCGCGAGCAGTTCGGCCGTCCGATCGGCTCGTTCCAGGCGATCAAGCACAAGTGCGCGAACCTGCTGCTCGAGGTCGAGTGCGGCCGGTCCGCGGTTTACCACGCGAGCGAGGCCGTCGCCGGGCCCGGCAGCCGGACGCGCCGCTGGCCGCGGCGCTCGCCTACGTGCTACTGCTCGCAGGCCTTCACGCACGCCGCGAAGGAGTGCATCCAGATCCATGGCGGCATCGGCTACACCTGGGAGCACGACGCGCACCTGTACCTGCGGCGGGCGAAGTCGTCGGAACTGCTCTTCGGCCCGCCCGCCCGGCAGCGGGCGCGGCTAGCCGCGCTAGCGGGAATCTAGGGATTGCAGGGATCTTGATGACGCCATGACGCTGGAGCGTGAAGCGACCGTATCCGCGACCGAGCCCGATGAGGCCTTCCGCGCCCGGCTGCGCGAGTTCTTCGCCGCGCACCATCCGGGCCGGCCGCCGAAGGATCCGCGGCGAGCGGCTCACCTGGACCAAGGCGTGGCTGGCGACGCTGTTCGACCGCGGTTCGCCGGCCCCGGCTGGCCGCGGGAGTTCGGCGGCATGGAGCTGTCATTCGCTCACCAGGTGATCTACCACGAGGAGTTTGCCCGCGCCCGGGTGCCCGGCCCGCTCGGCACCGGCCTGAACATCGCCGCCCCACCATCATCAAGTACGGCACCCAGGAGCAGAAGCAGCGCTGGCTCGCCCCGATGCTGCGCGGCGACACGGTATGGGCCCAGGGCTACTCGGAACCGGATGCCGGCTCCGACCTGCCCAGCCTGCGCACCACCGCCCGCCGCGACGGCGACGAGTACGTCGTGCAACGGGCAGAAGGTCTGGACGTCCCACGCGATGCGACGCCGACGTCTTCTTCGCGCTGGTCCGCACCGGCACCAGGGAGAGCAGGCAGAAGGGCATCACCTACCTCGTCATCGACGCGCATGCGCCCGGCGTGCAGGTGCGGCCGCTGCGGGACCTCACCGGCGGACACCTGTTCGCCGAGGTGTTCTTCGACGACGTGCGGGTGCCGGCGGCGAACCGGATCGGAGCGGAGAACGACGGCTGGCGGCTGGCGCGCACCAGCCTCGGGCACGAGCGGGCGGCCGGCGCGCTGAACCAGGCGGCGATGTACCGCCGGGTGCTGACCGAGCTGGAAGAACTCGCCCGCGAACGGGGCCAGCTCGCCGACCCGCTGGTGCGCGACCGGTTCGTCGACCTGGAGATCCGGGTCCAGCTCATCCGCTACAACGCCCAGCGGACCATCGGCGACATCCTCGCCGGGGCGAGGCCGGCGCCGCGTCTTCGGTCTCGCGGCTGCTGATCACCGCGTTCGAGCAGGACATCCACGAGTTCGCGGTCGACCTGCTCGGCCCGGCGGGGCTGCTCGGGAAGTCGGCGCCGCAGGCGGTGCAGCGGTCCCGGTGGCTCCTCGGCTTCCTCGTACCCGGGCCTCCACCATCGGCGCGGGCACCAGGGAGATCCAGCTGAACACGGTCGCCGAGCAGGTGCTCGGGCTGCCGCACGACCCGGGCATGCCCCCTCGCTGACCGATGCCTGCTGACCGGCCATACCGAGGAGAAGCCGATGCGGTTTGACTACAGTCAGGAACTGGAGGACTACCGGGCCGAGGTCCGGGCCTTCATCGAACGGCACGGACCCGGGCCGCGCAGGCACGTCGGGGTCCGCGCGCCGGATCGGGAGCAGGTATCCGCGCTGCGCGCGTGGGTCGCCCGGCTGTACGCGGCCGGCTACCTCGGGCAGACGTGGCCCGTCGAGTACGGCGGCCGTCCCGGTGCCACCGTCGAGCACACGTTCATTGTCGCGGAGGAGATCGCCCGCGCCAGAACCTGGGGCGAGGTCGGCGCCGGGGCGCTTGCCGCGGGTGCCGTGCTGGCCTTCGGCAGCGAGCAGCAGCGCCTGCGCTACCTGCCGCGGATCCGCTCCGGCGCGGACCTGTGGTGCCAGCTGTTCAGCGAGCCCGGTGCGGGCAGCGACCTGGCCAGCCTGAAGACCCGTGCGGTCCGTGACCGGGACCACTACGTGGTCAACGGCCAGAAGGTGTGGACCACCAACGGCCAGCACGCCGATCTCGGCTACCTGCTGGCGCGCACCAACCCCGATGTCGCCAAGCAGGCCGGGATCACCGCGTTCGCCCTCGACATGCGGACGCCCGGAGTCGATGTCCGGCCGCTGCGCGAGATCACCGGCACCAGCGACTTCAACGAGGTCTTCCTCGACGACGTCCGCATCCCGGCCGACCAGGTGATCGGCGAGGTGGGGGCGGCTGGCGGGTCGCCAACGCAAGCCTGGGCCACGAACGCAGCGGAGTCGGCGCACGCGCCGTGGAGCTCCGCTCCCAGCTCGACGACCTTGTGGAACTCGCCCGCCGCAGCACCGTGGCCGGGCGCCCGTCCATCACGGACGGCGCCACCCGGCAGCGGCTCGGCCAGCTCGCCGCCCTCGCGCACGTCACCGACGTGATGAGCAAGGCCGTGCAGTCGCGGATCGCCAACGGCACCGAAGACGCCGCGGACGGCCCGCTCGCCAAGGTCTTCTACAGTCAGGTCAACCTGGCCATGACCGAGTTCGGTGTCGCCCTGCAGGGAGTCGGCGGCATGGCCGTCGAAGGCGACGGCCGGGCCTACGCCGACGGCTGGTGGCAGGACGCCTTCCTGTACGCCCGCGCCTACACGATCGCGGGCGGGGCCAACGAGGTGCTCAAGACGATCGTCGCCGAGCGTGCGCTCGGGCTACCGCGGGACAAGCGATGACATCGCCCGCCCGCGGAGCCTGCCGCAGCCGGACTAGCGGCAGGCAGTACGGCCTGCCCTGGCGCGGCGCCGAGGTGGCGCGGGCCGCCGAGGCAGCCGGCATCACGGCGTTCTGCAGCGGTGAGTTCGTCGACCACGAAGCGTACTCAACGCTCGCGGAGATGGCCCTGCACACGCAGCGGGCGCAGGTCGGACCGGGCATCGCGTACGCGTTCGCCCGCACGCCGTACGCTCATGCCGCCGGCATTCGCGGCGCGTGGCGGCACGCACCCGGCCGCATCTTCCTCGGCCTGGGCTCCGGGGCCTTCAAGATCAACCGCGACTGGTTCGGTGTGCCGGCCGACCGGCCGGTCGCCCGGATGACCGACCTGGTCGGCGCGGTCCGCGCCTGGCTGCACGCGGAGAACGGGCAGCGCGTCCAGTACGACGGAGAGTTCTACCGGGTCGACGCGGTGGTGGGCGCTCAGGTGCTCGGCCGGATCGACGCCCCGATCCTGCTCGGCGCCTTCAACCAGCTGATGGCCGCCGCCGCCGGCCGGGTGGCCGACGGGGTGATCGCCCACGGCCTGTTCACCAGGACCTGGTGGGAGGACGTCATCCGGCCCGCCGTGGCCAAGGGCGCCGCCCAGGCCGACCGCGAAGGCACCCCGGCGGAGCACGGCTGGGTGATCACGGCCATCGACAACGATGACCCCGAGCGGGCCGTCATGGACGCCCGCCGGATGATCGCCTTTTACCTCACCGTCAAGACCTACGACCCCTACGTCGAGCATCACGGCTGGACGGCCCAGGCGGCCGCCATCCGCCAGGCTTTCGCCGAGCGTGACTTCGACGCGATGGCCCGGGCGGTCACCGACGACATGCTGGAGGCGATCGCCGTGTGCGGCACGACCGCCGACGGCCGGTCGGCCCTGGCCCGCCGCGGCGACTCGCTGGCCTGCGACGTCGCCTACCTCGCCCCCCCGTCCTTCATGGTCAGCGAGCGCCGGGGCCAGCGGTACGCGCTGGCCAGCCTGGCGCTCCTGAAGGCAACGGCATGAAGTTCACCGCTGCCGGAGGTCGGCATGACCTGGCCAGGAACTCGGCCGCCCGGCGCCATCGCGTTCGCCGAGCCGGGGAGATCGCCGGGCCACGGTCGGTGCCGCGGTAGATGACAAGGTTGTTCTACCCGTCCGCGTGTTCTTGCTCGATGTGCTCGAAGATGTCGGCGTCGGTCTGCTGCTGCCAGCTGGGTAGCTGGTCCCAGTCGGCCACGTAGGCGGGCTTGGGCTCGGGGAAGTGCTTGTATATCTGGGCTGTCCGGCAGGTGGCGACGAAGCGGCCCTTTTGCTCCCGGGTGAGCTTCGCGGTGGCGCCGCCGCTGATGTCGATGAGCTGGCTGACTTGCTCGCAGACGGCCGCCGCGGCCTGGCGCTCCCAGTCGGGGGTTTCTTCCCACGGGGCGACGTAGCCGGGCTTGGGTTCTCCGGGGAAGTGCCTGCGCACTCCTGCGATCCAGGCTTCGCGGAAGATCCGGCCGTGTTCTTCGGCGGTGGTCTGCAATCTGGGTCCTTCCGGTGTCATGTGGTTGCTCAATGCGTCATTTCCTGCCCGCTCTCATCACTGGCCTCCTCCAGACACCGGAATACATGCGGGCAGCCATGAACACGCCGGTCGAGCCTGCGGCCGGGGACGCCACTACCGCTATCGCCCTTAAGCTCGAACGCCAGTCATCTTGCACGACAAATCCAAGCACTTCGAGTTTCTGCTGACCGAATCGGTGCTGCGCTGGCAACTCTGCGAACCATCCGTCATGGCCGTACAGCTCGACCGGCTCGTGTCACTCTCCAGGCTGCCGAACATCCGTATCGGCGTCCTGCCATTCGGCGTTCAGGTCAGCGACGGCCCCTACCACACATTCGTGATCTACGACGACCACATCGTGACTATCGAACTGTTCACCGGGCAACTCGTGCTCCGCGACCCCAAGGACATCGACCACTACCACACCTTGGCCAGCTTCTTCGGAGGTCATGCACTGTGGAAAGAAGCAGCCAGGAACTTGATCTCCAGGCTCGCCGAGCAGTACCGGGCGGCCGGATAACGCCACAAATGGCGCTCACCTGGCATCTCGCCGCCGGTGGGGCGTCCTCGTCTGCCCTAGTGGACTGTCTCCGGCAGATGCCGACCGGCAGAGCCAGCATTGTCGCCTGCCGCGTCATCGCCGTCCTCCCCGGTAAATAGGGCAGCATCAGGGGCCGTGCCATGCGGGGTAATCCCTCAAGGTCAAGGTAGATGCGCCAAGCCGGAGCAGGCCAGGAGTGTGCCCGAGTGTGGCACACTAATTCAGCCGTCGGCATCGCCGAGGCGATGAGATCCCGGGCGCGCGTGCCGTAAAGGGCAATCTCGGCAAGACGGGCAAACATCAGAGCTGACCGCTGCCCCCGGAGTCCCGGAGCCGACCGGCTAGCTACCCGCCCACCCGCCCTGAAGCCGACGGCACAAACCGCCGTCGGCTGCTGACGCGCGCCCGGAACTCACCCAATTTCGTGTCAAGTCAACGTGTTGAAGTTCGAGACACTATTTTGCCGAGCCGCTGCCGATGTGAGGCTGACCCGCAGCAGGGGCACGATCGCCAGCAGCGGCGCATGGCTAGTACCGGCAGGCACTCCGGGGATCCGCCGACGAGTTGCCCGGACAGCCGCCGACCCGGCCGAGGTAACAGAGTTGTTGCCGTTGTTGACCCAGTTCCCGGCACGGTTCCGTGCCGTCGGCGATGCCAGGCTCTCGGCGAGGCTGCTATCGGGGAACCCGGGCACCCAGGGCCTGGATAGACCAGTCGAGTACGGGTGTCAGGCTCTCCAGGGCCGGCCAGCCGTTGATCACTGCGAGGAGCGTGAGGTACCGCTCTCTGCGGGGGTCGTTCACGGCCTCCAGCCTGGCCAGCAGCTGACGCTGGAGCCCTGCGTCGTCGGGGCGGCCGAGGATGCGCGCGTAGTGCGCCGTCAGTGCCGCGACGACCGGGGCGGCCTGCAGTGAGGCCGGCTCGATGCGGGCGGCGAGGGCCGGGCCTGCCTGGTCGCGGACGACCGCGACGACGCCACGGCGCAGGACCGGGGCGCTGCCCTGGCCGAGCTCGGCCGCCTCGTCCCTGGCCATCCGCCGCATGCTGGCACGGAAGTCCGGGTCTTGCGACAGCTCGGCCAGTTCCGCCCACGCCTGGACCTGCTCCGCTTCGGGGTCGTCGGGTAGTTCGGGGGTCATCGAGCGCCTGATGCCCGTGAATGAGGGCTCGGCGCCCAGGTCGCCGAAGACGGCGTCGAGGAAGTCGCCGATCAGGCGCTGGCGTTCGTCTTCGGACAGCCTGGCGAGCTTGTGCATGAGCTCCATCTCCTCAGGGGTAGAACCGCGCCTGGCCACCGCGGTCAGCACCGCGCGCCGCAGGCGCAGGATGCGGATCTGCACGTCCAGCGCCTCGGCGTGCGCCGCGGCGACCGCAGGAAGCGGAAGCTCCCGGTTCACGACCTTCCGGATGGTGGGAAGGTCTACTCCCAGGTCGCGCAGCGTCCGCACCAGGTCCAGGCGCGCGACCGCATCGGCGTCGTAAAGGCGGTAGCCAGCCGGGCTGCGGCAGGCCGGCGCCACGATCCCGCGATCGGAGTAGAACCGGATGGTCCTGACCGCCAGCCCGGTTCGCCGGGCGAGTTCGCCGATCGAGTAGAGCCTGTCGCCGTCCATGCCCCCACCCTTGCGTCTCCACCTACTGGAGGGTCAAGCTCCTTCTCCCTGCCAGCACGGGCGCTGCTCGTCAAGGGGTCCGGCCTCTCGGCATCACCGGGCTTCCCCGGCAACGTCATCGCCGCCGGCCAGCGACGGTGTCCTGATCTTCTCCAGAATGGCGTCGATCTGGCCCGGGGACAGGGCGGCTGGGTCCGTGTCCTGGTCCAGCCCGACGATGACGACCGGCCCGGCGAGGCTGAGCTGCCAGCCGAAGGACTGCGCGAGACGGCTGGCGGCCTCGTTGACCTGCTTTCCCGCGGATGTGCCGTTCTCGTCCAGCCAGGCTTCCCACCGGGTGGTGATCCAGGTCCGCTCGGCGCAGTCGGTGCCGATGAGCGCCCTGAGCGAGTTCATGAACCGGGTGCCCCGCCCACCGGGCAGGTCAACCACCCTGGCCTGCCCGTCGACGGAGATGAGCAGGGCCTTCATCCCTTCGCCCATGTCTCTCGCGTCCGCCGGGCCGGGTGCCGTCGGTGCGGTCACCGGTGTCCTCCTGGCCGGTCAGCCGCGGGCTCAGGCTTGGGTGTCGGACAGGGTCTTTACGATGGACCCACTCGCGGGTAGGTCGGTGTCATAATCCGGGCATGACCAACGCTCAGTCGGCCAAGAATCCTCCGCCGGACGATCCCAAGGTGAACGACGCCTGGGTGGATGACCACGGTGACCTGTACACATGGAACGGGACGGACTGGGTCCCGTTCGAGGACGTGTCCTTTTTCGAGCCGGACCCACCGTGGCGTGATGCCTGATGACGGCAGCTGCCGACGGGAATCCGGGTGCTCCCACGTCACGAGCGCCTATGGCTCGCTGCCCTCCCCGCTCGACTCGATCGACGACATGCGATCGGCGGCCAAGTGGATGCTCGCGGCGGCCGGAGCCGTCGGGGCGACGCTGATCAGCGGCGGAACGCTGGTGGCAATCGGCCAAGTGCACGGCGTCTGGAATGCCTTCCTCGCGGCGCTGGGGCTGGTCTTCGCTCTCGGCGGCGTCGGCGTGGCGATCTGGTACACCAGCAACGTGCTGATGCCGCGGCTAACAACCCGGCCACGTTTCGTTCGGCCAGCGAGCTAACTGATCTGCGGAATGACATCAACGCAGAGCCGGAGGCGTTCTTCGGCGTGGCGGTGCCGCTGCGGGACGGCGCGCCCGGTACCCCGCTGGACCGGCTGTTCCAGCGGCGGGAAGAACTGCGGCAGAACGCGGCCAGCCTCGCCCGGCAGACGGCGGCGGAGACAAACCCAGGACGGCGTGAGCAGCTTCGGAAGCAGTTGCGGCGGGTAGAGGAGAGCGGGGAACATGTCAGCCGGTACGTCCGGTACATGCTCGCCCTGGGGCACGCCTGGCGAATTAAGACGGCCCTGCGGCAGGCGCGGCTGGCGACGCTGGCCGGCGCGGGACTGGTGATCGGTGGGGGCGCTGCTGTTCTTCAGCGCGACGGCCGACAACGGCCGACGTACGTCCCGGTGGTTACCACCACGCCGCCCCCGGCGGCCTCTCCGGCAGCGTCAGTGCCCTTACGTTACGCTCATGACGCCCGGCCGGGGGAGCGCTAGCCATCCTGGCCGATATGTTCCAGCACGAGGGAGACGATGGCACGGTCGACAGGGTTGGAAAACTCGCCCGGCAGGGCGGGGCTGCGGTCTCCGGCAAGAACTTTTTCGAGGGCCGCGCACAGGTCCGCCGCATTGGGATTATGTCGCACGAAGTCGGCCAGTTCGTTGCGCGCGATCGCGGCGGCCCCATTGTCGCCGCGGCCCGCAGCCACCAAAGCAGCGAGAGCGCGCCCCCATGGCATGACTGACCACAGCGCCGGCGAAACCCTAACCTTGCCCCTCAGCACGTCTTCAGCGCGCGCGACGATCACCCGCTGCGTCTCATTCAGCCCGTCGACCGGTGCGAGCCCGCCCTGCCTCGCACGCGAGCGGCTCCGGCTCTTACGCAGACGGTGCAGCGCACGGGCCGTCGCGGCCCAGGATTCCTTGTCATCCATCCGCGTGAAGTGCTCGCGCAGAGCCTCGTCAGCGCGCCTGTTACCGCCCTCGGCGGCGACAAGGGCGGCGATCACCGGATCCCACATGGCGAAGAAGCGCGGCAGGTCGCCGCCGCGAACCGGGCCAGGCTGAGCCTCGTACCATCCCGACGCGCGCCTGCGGGCGTCGGCGACCACCCCGTCAAGCCGTGCCTGAGCGGTACCGGGCTCGGGACAGACCTGGCCGAGCAGCCCGTCCAGGTACACGCCGGGCACCAAGCCGACCAGGCGGCACAGTTCCGCGACATCGGCGGGAACGGCGGCGCGGTCGCCGAGTGCCTTGATGTCCCGTGCGAGCGCGTGCACCGAGTCCCGTACCAGGCTGCCAGTGATCGCGAGGATCAGCGCGGACGCCAGATAGTGCGCTGTTGCCGTGCCCGGGCCCGGCTGCCCCGCCTGCCGCTCCGAGGAACGGGCGAGCCTGTAATGGCTGATGGGTATGCCGTCGACGTCAAATGCACGGTACTTGTAGCGGAGCGCGGTGCGCGCCAGTTCCACCGCGATGCCCGGGTGCCCCAACATGTCCTCGACCGCAGCCTGCGCGCTCAGCACCGGGCCGAGCATGCGGAAGTCGTGATCCGCCTCGGCGAGATCCCGGCACTGCTGCAGCACTCTCCGCGCCTGCGCATGGCGGTCCAGCATCATGAGCGGCCCGTGACCGCTGAAGAGTGCGCCGACGAGGTCACGATCTGCGGCGCCTCTGGCACGCATCGACGCGATGAGCGCCGCGTTGAAGTTCAGCGCCTCCTGCCAGCGCTCGGCGTTAGTCGCAGCGTGCCCGCCGATGGTGAGCAGCCGTTCGCGCACACGCCAGGGAATCGCCGCCTCCGGCTGCCTGGAGGAGGCGCGCAGGGTCTTCATGTGATTGACAAGCCGGGTGACCTCCGGGAGCACCCGGCCGGAAAGATCCCTAGTCGCCTCGACCTCCAGCCGGGCGACCTGTGCGTCGAGGCGTGTCCACGGTCCCATGCCGAGCCGCCCGGCGACGCGGATCTCATCCCTGGCGATCTGCTCTGCCTCGGCATAATCACCGCGCAACAGCGCGAGCTTGAACAACAGCGCGGCCATCGCCTTGAAGGCCCGGTAGTCCTGCGTGGACAGCGTACCCGGGGAAAGTTCCCAGAAGCTGGCAGGATCAGCGACGGCATTGAAAATCAGCGGCAGTGACGGGTCGCTGTCAATGTTGCCGATGCCGATCGCGTCCAGCACTCTGAGCAGCGACAGCGAGGCGATGGCCTTGGCCGGCCCGGTGGCCACGAGCGCGATGGCCGTTAGCACAGGTCGCACCATGAGCGCGGTCCGCCGGGAACCGTCGCGCTGCAGCACCTCCTCAAGCAGTTCCCCGGCCGCCAGCGGCTTGTCCTGGCGCAGCAGGTAGGGGATGGCGGCGATCCCTGTCCGCGCCACTTGCTGGCTCGTGCCCCCCGCGCCCTCGCTGCCGAGGGCATTTCGGCACGCTTGCTCCCAGTACGCGGCGAGCCGGGCATCGACCACCACGCGGTAGTCGGTTCCTGCCCTGGCGCGCGTCACCGACGCGACGACCGGATGAATCTCGTAGAACTGCGCGTTTCCCCGCGCTCGGCCCTGCACCGACAGCAGGCCCGCCGTCGACAGCCGGGCCACCCGGGTGTCGAGGTTCTCCCCGCCTGCTGTCTGGTTCCGCGCCCAGGTGTCTTCGACCACGAACCGAACTCGGTCGGTCTCCTCCACGCAGCACAGGAACGTCAGCAGGTCCCGGTCGCCGGCCGTCAGGCCGGCCTTAACGGCGCCCGTCCACGCTTCGAGTACGTGCAGGTAATCCGTTCCTGCCGCGCGCCCGGTGGCCGTGGCGAAAAATCCCGCCGGAACGCCGCCCTGCTCCGACCACGCCGTGTCGCCGACCGCTATCAGTTCCCGCAGCCGCACAGGGTCGGCTGCCTGCCCGTTGGCCAGCTCAAGCAGCTTGGGGTGTCCCTGCGCCAGTTCCAGCGCCCTGCGTACCAGGCGCGCGACCGCTTGTCTGGCGTCCGCCGGGCCGCCGTCTATCAGCTGCCGGAGGCCGGGCAGCTGGCTGGCCAGCAGCAGCGCCTCGTCGCTGGACAGCACGTCAACCGTTTCTACACGTACGTTCACCTGCAGGCCGACCGGGCGGCGTCGGCTGGTCAGCAGAACTCTGCCAGAACCTTGGTGCGCGGTCAGCGCGTTGATGACCTGCCGCCATGGCTGGTGCCGCCACTCACCGCTCTCGGTGAGCAGGGATTCCACGTTGTCAACGATGATGAGCACGCGTTCCGCGCTCATCATCCCGGTGATTTCCGGCGCGAACGCCGCCAGGCGTGCCGGATCGCCTACTAGGTCGGCCAGGTGGAGGCCCGGCAGTGCGCTCTCAAGCGTCTCCGCGAAGTCCAGCAGCGTGCTGTCTTGGTCTTCTTCGGCGTCGGACACCTTGAACCAGGCCATGCGCTCGAAAGCGTGCTCGTGCGTATACGCGAGCTCAACCGCGCACGCCGTCTTCCCCCCGCCAGGCATGCCGAGCAGCAGCACGCCGGGGCACCTCGATCGGGGAGCAAGCGCGGCACTGGCGTAAGCCATGATCGCCGTGCGGCCGACGAACCGGGCACGCTGCTCGGGGAAGCCCGCCAGCTTCCCGCCGTCAGACCCTCGCCAGCTGCCCTCGGGAGCAACGAGGGTCAGCGTGGCCGCGGTCGCTCCGAACAGCGCGGGCGTGGCGGCCGACAGATCCGGAAGTGCCGTCCCCCCTCCGCTGCGGCCTCCGCGATGCCGCTGAGGGAAGTGCTCAGCGCGCTTGGCAGCGGCTCGCCCGCGGCCAGCAGCTGGTACAGGCGCCGGGTGAGCGCGATGGCGAACTCGTCGTTCACCGGGTACCGCATCGCGAGCACCGCGCAGCCCAGCCGGGCCACGATTTCGCTGGGCATGGTGAGCGCTGGATCAGCCGTCGGCCGCTGCGCTTTGTCCGGAGATGTCGACTGGATGTCGGCAGTCAGGCCGAGGAGTGCGCCCAGCGTGGCAGGAGCCGCCGACCAGCAGGCCAATAGCGTCACCAAGCGGGGCGGCCGCCGCGCCTGGTCAAGCAGGTCCGCGAGATCCTGGGGGCTGATCGGGTCGGCCGAGCCGTCTTCGCGCTCTAGCAGTAGCTCGCCCGGTGCGCCATGGCCAGAGATATGGATGATGTCCCAGCCGTCGTCTTCCTCAAGGACCTCGAGCAGCCGCTGGCGGGTAACGCCGTACTGCAAGGTCCTGCTCTCCACCGCCCGGCCTCCGGCCGTCACTGTAGCGAAGTCGCCGAGGAACTCTTGCCGTTCGTGGCGCAGGTTCAGTGCGCGTTCCCCAACGGGCAGGCTGAACAAGCCGAGCACCCGGAGGTGGCTGGCCGCCGGCCGCGGCTGGTCCGCGCGAAGCACACCGGGTGGATCGTCCAGCTGCATCACCAGGCTCACGCCCTGCAGCGCGAGCGGCCGGCCTGCTGCGTAGGCCAGTTCTAGCGGGCAGTACAGAAGGTCCGCCGCCGCACGAGGCACGATCACCCGTACGGTCGTCGGCGCGGCGGCCGCGATGGCCGTCCCGACAGGACCGAGGACCTGCGTTCCTATCCACTTTCCAATCTCTCCGGTGATCCGGGCCTCATCCAAGTGCCGTATCCGCGGCTCGGGCACTGCGCGCCAGTCCAGATGCCCGTGCAGATTGGTGAACGCCTCGTACTCCGGGCTGCGCGCGTCAAGCTGGACCCGATGTTCAGCCATCAGTTCCCCGCTGGGGCCGACAAGCGCCCAGCGATAGCGCGTTGCCGACTCGAAGTCCCGCACTTCGAGTGACAAGCATTGCATCAACAGACTCCCTGGCCTCTAGTGCCTCGACAAAGCGCAACGTCGACGACGGCATCCGGTTTCTGCCACCATCGCAGGCTGACCAGGGCGGCGTAAGCCAAGCTGGACGGCACTATGGCGCTATGTGTTGAGATAGCGACGTACGGTGATGCTCCTGCTAAAGGGAGCGCGGTGGGGAATTGCTGCTTGAGTTCCAGGATGTCACCGATCTGGCCCATGACGGTGACTCCTGGCTGACGTTCGGAGCCGGTCCTCGCCGATTATGCAGGGCGACTGGACGCTCAAGCGGGCAGTTCCAGGCGGCGGGAGTGCCGCATCGAGGCGTTCCCGCACTGTCTCCGGCACCATTTCAGCTACACCTGGCCCGACCGCGACCGCGCCGAGGGTGACCCGATGGGACATCCCCGCCCGAGGACCGGAGTGGTACGGCAGCACCTTGACCTATAGCGACTCTATTCGCCCACCTCCCGGCTCGGGGGACTCCGAGTACATACACATTACGAATTAAGTCTAATCTTTTTGGAGTCATGTCCGCCATCGCTTGAACCTATCAGCGCCTCACTCCGTTCTTGGAGATGAGTGCAAGCGATGCAGGAGCTTCCATTGCATCGGATATGCCATCAGCGCGAGACGGATGAATTTCGATCAGGTTAAAACGGGCCTTCGAATTTAGCCGGGACGTAGTTACCGGTTGATCGCTGCAGGTGATGTCCTGCTGGTTACTGCGCGTGCAGGATGGCGGCCTTCGGCGCGCCTCGCAGACGGGGAAGCCCGCGGCTTCTACGATCTTGGGGTCTTCCAGGACTTCAAGATCAATAGAGAACCGCGGGCATCGTGTACCACGATACGGGGTCCGCGCTGTTCGGCGTTCCCGGCCTGCGGGTGACTGACGCGGACCCGGGACCGGGCGGCGCGGTGGAGGTATGGGCGGTCACCGGCTGGGAGGGCGCGTCGGCGTGCCCGGACTGCGGCACGGAATCGTCACGGGTCCACGACGTAGTCGTGACGTGCCCGAAGGACGTGCGCAGGGCCGGGGACCCGGTGGACCTGAACTGGGTGAAACGGCGGCTGAAGTGCGTGAACGCGTCTTGCGGCCGCAGGACGTTCACCGAGCGTGTCCCGGCTGTTCCGCCGGGCTGCCGGGTGCTGCCCCGGCTGAAGGAGCAGTGCGCGGGCGAGGTCGCGGACCGGGGCCTCACCCCTGCGGAGGCGGCCCGGCATGCGGGGGTGTCCCGGCCCGTTGCCCAGGACGCCTTCACGGCCAGGGCGCAGGAGATGCTGGAGCCGGACCCGGAACCGGTCGTTCACCTGGGCATCGACGAGCACCGCAGGGGACGGGCCCGCTGGCGGAAGGACGAGGAGACCGGGAAGTACGTCCAGCTGGCGGACCGGTGGCACGTGAACTTCTGCGACCTGTCCGGCAGGCAGGGCATGCTCGGCCAGGTCGAGGGCCGGACAGCCGATGATGCCGCCTACTGGCTGCTCAGCGCCCCGCCCGCGTGGCGCGACCGGGTCGAGGTGGTCGCGATCGACATGTGCAGCGTGTTCGCCTCGGCGGTGAAGCGCGCCCTGCCGCAGGCACTGGTCGCGGTGGACCTGTTCCATGTCGTCCAGCTCGCGGTGAAGGCCCTCGGCGACGTGCGCCGCCGCGCGACCCGGGAGAAATACGGCCGCCGCGGGAAGAAAGACGACCCCGAGTACGGGCTGAAAGGCCTGCTCAGCCGCAATCTGGAGAACCTGCCCCCGGACAAGTTCGAGAAGATCATCGAGACCCTGGACGCCGACGGGCACGGGCAGCAGGTCCTCCTTGCCTGGATCGCGAAGGAGAAACTGCGCGACGTCCTGAACCTCCGCGCGAGGATCAGCGGGTCACGGCCCTGTGAGCAGCAGGTCCGCGGCAGGCTCTTCACCTTCTATGACTGGTGCGCCCAGAACGAGGACGTCCCCGAGCTGGTCACACTCGCCGGCACAGTGGCCCGCTGGGAAGACGAGATCGTGACCGCCGTCCTCACCGGCGTCACCAACGCGACCTCCGAGAGCCTCAACCGGATCGCCAAGCTCGAGGCCCGCATGGCCTACGGCTTCCGCAACCCCGAGAACCAGCGCCACCGTGTCCGCATCGCCTGCACACGAGGAACCCGACGGCGATCACCCACCGCAACCAGCAGGCCAAAGCAAACCGTAATCAACCGAAAACAGGTTCCCGGCTAACTTCGAAGAGCCGTTAAAACCCGAAACAACATAATTCACCTGCACAAGCCAAAGGGGCAACAAATGGCAATCAGTCAGCCAAAAACCTTCTGGGGCTGGGTCGCAGCGATCTCGGCTGCAGGAGCGGGCGCAATTCCCTTGCTTCCGGCGGTAGCAATATCGGGGACGGTGTCAGTCGCATCGGGCAGCACCTTCGAAGAAGGTTCGACAAAGATAATGGATATTTACGAAACTTTCGTCGATCACGTAGCGAAGATCGGAGATGACCACAGCTCAGTGCTCACTGGAGCTGTGATTTCAGCAGCGGCAGGGAAAGCCATAGGTGCCGTCACAAATCACCATCACAACAGTGCCGGGTCCTGACGCTGATCGACATTCCTCTTCGCTGTTCTTCTTATCGATCGGGATGAGCGTCCCGTCGAGGATGACGTAGGCGTGACCTGCCTTTTTAGCGTCCCGGACGGCCTGGCGTAGCTTCGGTGCCCTGGCCGCGAGGAACTCGGTGACCTCGTTCACGCATCGCCACGTGGTGGTCCGGCCGACTCCGAATCCGGCTGCCAGTTCGTCGAACGTTTCGCCTTTGCGCAGGTAAACCAGTACGAGCGGGGCTTCCTAGCCGGGGGTGAGCTTCCGCCACCGAGACCCGATCGCCTTCAGGTGCCGGCGGACGACCGCGGCGGTGAAGTTGGTCTTGGATGACAGCGGCAGCGCGGCACTGTAGAGCTTGAACGTGCGGCGACTGACTGGTCTTGGTGCGCAGATTCGGCAACTTGGTCCTGTCGCCTAGCCGCCGGGCCGGACAGGTCAGGCTCCGCGACAAACTGGCCAGCGTCTGGGGGCAGCTCCCGGCTGCCGGCGTTGCCGCCGATATTTGGTCCATGGCTAGATAGTCGCGCCGATAGGACCCTGGCTTCCCGACATCCGCGACAACCTTAACGCCCGCATCGCCGAGGCCGAACGCGAGGGCTGGCTCGGCGAGGCCGGGGGCCCGCGCGCTGCTGACGGGTCCGGCTGCGGCGATCGTGGGGGTGGTGCGAAGTATTTGCTTCTCCAGTCGGTGGAGGATGCAGACTGGCGCCCGTGGACGATGACGGCCTTCTGCTTTCCATCGGTGAGCTGGCCCGGCGCTCGGGGCTGCCGGTGCGCACGATCCGGTTCTGGTCCGATGCCGGCGTGCTGCCCCCGGCGGAGCGTACCGAGGGTGGTCGGCGGTTGTATGACGCGGCGTGCGTGGCCCGGCTGGAGCTGATCATCACGCTGCGCGAGCTGGGGCTTGGCCTGCCGGAGGTTCGCCGCGTGCTGGCTGGCCAGGCGGCCGTGGCCGAGGTCGCCGCCGTCCACCTGGAGGCGCTGGATGCGCAGATCCGCACCCTGCGGCTGCGCCGCGGGGTGCTCGCCGCCGTTGTCAAGCGGGCGGCCGACGGAAAGGAGATGGCCATGATGAACACGCTGGCCCGGCTGTCAGCAGCCGAGCGCAGGCAGATCATCGATGACTTCACGGCCGAGGTGTTCGCGGGCCTGGATCCCAGCCCGGCCCGTTCCGCGCGCTGGGCCGCCGGCCCTGACCTGCCCGAGGATCCTTCCCCCGAGCAGGTCGAGGCGTGGATCGAGCTAGCCGGCCTCGCCAGCGACCCGGATTTCCGGCAGCGGATCCGGAAGGTCGTCACTGAGGTCGGCATCGCGGCCCAGGCCGGCCGCTGGCTGGTTGATGACCGCCGGGCGCAGGAGGCAGCCGGGGAAGCCCTGCGGCGCGGGATCGAGCCTGGTTCTGCCGAGGGCGCCCGGGTGCTGGAGGCCGTCCTCGCCGGGACGGCAGGCAGCAGGCAGCGCGGCACGCTGCTGGCCCAGCTGGAGACCGCCACCGATCCGCGGGTCGAACGGTACTGGCAGCTGACCGCCGTCATCGCCGGCAGGGAGCCGTTCTCGTCGCAGGCACCCCTGAAGTGGCTGGCGGCGGCGCTGCGCGCCCAGCATGAGCAGGGACGGTGAGGCGGGTGATCGAGGTTCGCCAGCTGACCAAGCGCTACGGTGCGACGGCCGCCGTCGCGTCGCTCAGCTTCGATGTCCGGCCCGGCGTGGTGACCGGGTTCCTGGGGCCGAACGGGTCGGGGAAGTCCACCACGATGCGGCTGATCCTCGGCCTGGACAGTGCGGATGCGGGACAGGCCCGGATCGGCGGGCGGCCCTACCGTGACCTGCGGTGGCCGCTGCGCGAGGTGGGGGCGTTGCTGGAGGCACGGGCGTTTCACCCCGGCCGGGCGGCCCGCGCCCACCTGGCCGCGCTGGCCGCCGGCAACGCGATCCCGCGGGCCAGGGTCGATGAGGTGCTCGCCCTGACCGGGCTGGAGCAGGTAGCGCGCAAGCGGGCCGGGACGTTCTCGCTCGGCATGGCGCAGCGGCTGGGCATCGCCGCCGCCCTGCTCGGCGACCCGGGCCTGCTGCTGCTGGACGAGCCGGTCAACGGCCTGGACCCGGAGGGGATCCGGTGGATCCGCGGCCTGCTGCGCTCACTGGCCGCCGAGGGCCGCGCGGTGCTGGTCTCCAGCCACCTGATCAGCGAGACGGCCCTGATGGCCGACCACCTGGTGGTGATCGGCCGGGGACGGCTGCTGGCCGACACCACGGCCGCCGAGCTGGCGGCCCGGGCTTCCACCCTGGAAGAGGCCTTCTTGCAGCTGACCGGCGACAGCACCGAGTACCGGGCGGCCCGGTCATGACCGCCGGGACCCGGAGCCTCCCGCCCGGCCGGTACCGGTTCCGGCACGTGGCCCGGATGGAATGGGTCAAGCTGGCCAGCCTGCGCTCCACCTGGTGGACCCTGGGGATCATCATCGCCGCAGCCGCGGGCATCGCGGTACTGGCCGCGGCAGGCACCAAGACCTCCTCCCAGGACCTGACCAACAGCATGATGACCGGCATGTTCGCCGGGGTGCTGCTGGCCGGCGTTCTCGGCGTGCTGGCCGTGACCGGCGAGTACACCTCCGGGACGATCCGCGCCACCCTCGCCGCCGCGCCCCGGCGCCCGCTGGTGCTGGCCGCCAAGGCCGCGGTCTTCGGCGTCACGACGCTGATCACCGGGCAGGCAGCGGCGTTCCTTGCCTTCTTCGCCGGCCGCACGGCGCTCGGTCACGGCATCGCCGCGCCCGCGCTCGGCCAGCCCGGGGTGCTGCGCACGATCGTGCTGAGCGGCGCGAGCCTGGCCCTGATCGGGCTGCTCGGCCTGGGCCTGGGAGCGATCATCCGGCACACCGCCGCCGCGGTCACGGTGCTGGTCGGCGTCGTGTATGTCGGCGAACTGTTCATCGGGCAGCTCAACCGCACGATCGACGCCTACCTGCCGGCCTACATCGTCGGCGACTCGCTGGGCGGCCACACCTGCCGCCCCGGCGCGGCAGCCTGCCCCCTGCCGGCCTGGGCGGGCATGAGCGTGCTCGCCGCCTACGCCGCCGCCGCGCTGCTCATCGGCGGCTGCATCCTCGCCTGGCGCGACGCATGACCTCCGGCCACCGCCCGCCGTGTCCACCGTCCCTGGTTGGCTTCCCGCCGGTCCGCCGACGGGACCGCCAGCGACGGAGCGCTGTCGTGCGCGACCTCCCACCCCACAGGAACTTCTTCAGTCTTATCCAGAACGAGACGGTGCTTCGAATCGGCCGCGGCCTCCTGCCCGATCGCCGCGGAAACGGCCGTGATCGTGGTGGGTTGTTCCCGAAGCGCGAAAGCATTAGCGATCCGCAACCACTCGCGCCACCCATCGGCCGCTGCCATCGCGCTTGCCGAACCGGGGAGATCGCCGGGCCACGGTCGGTGCCGCGGCAGATGACAAGGTAGTAGAACTTGAACTGACATCGGGTTAGGCCAGAGGGGTTCTACCCGTCCGCGTGTTCTTGCTCGATGTGCTCGAAGATGTCGGCGTCGGTCTGCTGCTGCCAGCTGGGTAGCTGGTCCCAGTCGGCGATGTAGGCGGGCTTGGGCTCGGGGAAGTGCTTGTATATCTGGGCTGTCCGGCAGGTGGCGACGAAGCGGCCCTTTTGCTCCCGGGTGAGCTTCGCGGTGGCGCCGCCGCTGATGTCGATGAGCTGGCTGACTTGCTCGCAGACGGCCGCCGCGGCCTGGCGCTCCCAGTCGGGGGTTTCTTCCCACGGGGCGACGTAGCCGGGCTTGGGTTCTCCGGGGAAGTGCCTGCGCACTCCTGCGATCCAGGCTTCGCGGAAGATCCGACCGTGTTCTTCGGCGGTGGTCTGCAATCTGGGTCCTTCCGGTGTCATGCGGTGGTGAGAAGACGGTCGATGCGGCGGCACCACCCAGTACCCGCGCTCGTCGTGGCCGCACTCGTACGCGTCGCCCCAGACCAGCCGCAGCGCCATCAGGGCGTCGCTGACCTGTGTCTCATCACTAGGCATGGCGCGCCCGGCAGCCATAGTTCGCTCGATCGCATCAAACCGGTCACAGAATTCACTCGACTCGCCCGTGCTCCCGACCGCCTGGCGTACGAGGCGGAGCCGGTTCAGGCAGCGCATGGACGTAACCCCACTTTCGAGTGCAGGAAGGACGTCCATGGCGGCGATGATCGCGTCCTGGCGGGCACCCTGCTTCAGCAGTGATTCCGCCAGCCCGGCACCGTAGCCGGCGCGGTTGCGGGGGCTCAGCCCGGAGGCGAGCACCTGCCGGTAAAGCAGGGCGCTGCGGCCGGGGTCACCGAGGTTCAGCCACCCGTGCGCCTCCACACCTTTGATTTCGGCGTGGTCGACGAACCGGAGCCATTCGGGCGGCTTCTCGTCCTGGAGGCCGCGGTCCAGCTCGCGACGTGCCTGGGTGATCGCTGTCTGGAACGCCGCCTTATCGCCCAAGAGCGAGGCGGCGCTGGCGTGCCGCAGCGCGATCAGGGCGTGCAGCCGGGGCACCGGGAGATAGCGGCCCTCGTCTTGCGCGGCGAAGGCCAGCCGTAGCGCCTGCCGGGCTGGCTCGCGGCTTGGACCGGTCCGTGCCAGCTCGGCGTACAGCATCGACTGGCTGGTGAGCACGTGCACGCCCAGCAGCGCGTCCCTGGACCGGGCTGCCAGCTCGGATGCTTCCTCATACAGCGGCCTGGCCAGGGACAGCCGTCCGGCGTCCATGGCGATCCATCCGGTGCACAGCGCCAGTTCCTCGGCCGCCGCGAGCAATTGGTCAGCGGTCTCCCCGCCGCTGGGGTCCCGGACGGCAAGCCGGGCACGGCGCCACTGTTGGACGGCGAGGGGCAGCAACACGGTCCCGCCGACGGACCGGTCGCGGGCATACAGCGCGTCCGCGTATGCGTGCCAGTAGCGCACGTGGGAGCTGGTCGCCCGGCGCGGTGCCGTCGTAGCGGGCAGGGCCGCGGCTAGCCCGGCCGCAGCGGCTGGGCGGCCGAAGTCGCGCCTGCTCAGTTCCATGCCCTGCTCGTCTCCGGCGTTAAAGTCGGCATCAGCGAATACCAACGGCAGCAGCGCCGCGCGGGGCATGCCCACCGCGTCGGCAAAGTGCAGCGCGGTGCGGATGTCGTACATGCCGTCCCGGACGCCGCGCTCGTAATAGCTCAGGGTCGACTGGTCCCAACCGACCATCGCGGCGATGTCCCGCTGCGACACGCCGCACGCCGCGCGCACGATCGCCGCGACCGCGGGCAGGTTCACCTCCGCCAGGGCCTGGCGGAGCAACGGCGAGTCGAACAGCCACGTCGGCTGAGGCGGCATCTCCCGGGCGGCCTTCATGCAGGTCGGGCAGAGCGGGTCGCCGCCCTTTCGGGCGAGCACCCCGGTACGGCACGCCGGGCACGCCTGTACTGTCGCCACTGGTCAACCTCCTTCCCGCTCCACGCGCACCGCTAGCCCGCCAGCCGCAACTGCCGAGAATCGCGGCGGCTTCAGACACGCCGCTGTCCCGCTCACGCCGCGCCGTGCCCCGGATGGGGACCTGCCGCACGATGCGCCACCGTGGGAGTGGGCCGCGAGCGCGGCCGTGTCGCCAGTGGCGGTCATGCTGGCACCGTCGCAGGATGCGACTACCTGCGCGGGGGCGCCCCCGTCGTCGCGTGACGGCGACGGCGTGTACGGTTCCCCTCGGGCGCCCTCGCCAGCCGTGCTGCCCCTGGCAGCCTGCGGTGCTGCCCCGTCGTCCATGCCGTCACCTTTGTGTGCCTGGTCGCCGCTGACCCCGGCATGGTTCGGGTGGCCGCTCGACTGGGACCGCCCGCAGCTCGCCCGTCCTGTTGCAGCATCAACGTTGCCCATGCCGAGATCGTAGAAATGGCGCGGACGCCGGGTCCACAATGTTGCGCATTGTTGCGCTAACTCAGCTCGCTCAGCGCCCTGATGATTAGCGTCCGCGCTGCCGCCCCGAAGACGGCGGTCCCGCGAAGGTGCTCGAACATCCTGGCGTATAGCTCGACTTCCTGCGGGCGGGTCACCTCGATGCTCGCAGTGGGCGTCTCCAAGGCGGCCAGGGAATCGTCGAAGATCCAGAAGCCCGCTGAGGCGACCGCGATCCTTTCCCTCATGAGCGGGATGATCCCCAGCGAGACTGTGGGCACTGACATCATCTCCAGCAGCCTGCCGAGTTGCCCCGCCTGGACCTCGGCGGTGCCGAACCAGGTTCGCAGCGCCTGTTCTTCCAGCACGACGGTGAACCGCTTGCCGGCGTCGAAGATGGCCTTCTGCCGTTCCATGCGGGATGCGACGGCGGCGTCCATGTCCTGGGGGGTTTCGAGGAACCCGATCCAGAACGACAGCATGGCGGCGCAGTAGGCGGGGGTCTGGAACAGGCCCGGTACGACGTTGTGCTCGTAGATCCGGAACCGGGTGGTGCGCTCGTACAGCGGCAGGGTGTGCGCTCCGACGACCCGTTTCATCCCGGCGCGGCCCTGCCGCCGGAATTCCAGGTAAGCGGACTCGACGGCGCGGGAGGTAGCGATCAGGTCGGGTACCTGTTCCTCTGCACCGCAGGCAAGGCACCAGTCGCGGATGTCATCGTCCGTGGGCGGCTGCACGCCGTGCTCGATCTTGCTGACCCGTGTGAAGTGCTGGCCGGTCGCCGCTGCCAGCACCCGCCCCGAGAGGCCCGCATCCCTGCGGATCTCCCGAAGGCGGGCGCCTAGTGCCCGCTGGGCGTCCTTAGCCGAGCTAGACGGCGGCGTACTCACGGTGGGGCACCGACAGCTCCCAGGCAGCCTCGAAGGCAGACCGGCACAGCCGCAGGTCAGCAGGGTCAGCCGAGCTGAGCATCCCCGCCGACAAGCCGTTCCCCGAGTACAGCAGGAACACGGCAAGGCGGTCGTCGAACAGGTAGAAGTCGTTTCCAGGCAGCGCGACCGTTGACACGAGTCGGCGGGGTACCCATCTGATGTCCTCGCCTGCCTCCACCATCGGCAGGGCGATGCTGTGCGACCAGCGCTGGTAGTCGCTCAGCGGCTCAGAGACGACCCGCGCCCGCCGGACAGACCTGCCCGCCTTGACTTGCTTGCGCAGCGTGCCGCACCAGTCTTGCAGCCATTCCAGGTCATCGGGCTCGCCAGCCGCCCACTTGGCCATGTAGGGCAGTTCCACCGCCGTCCCGTAGGTATCGCGCATTTCCAGGTGGACCGCCTCGCGGTCGAATCCGCTGCGCAGCAGTTCCTCGAACTGCGCTTCTGATACGGGCGTCACGATCCTCCCTGCGCGAAGAACTGGAGCATCCTGTCCGGAATCTCCACCACCGTCTCCCCCTCCGGAATGCTCATCTGGGCGAGGGCTTCCGGGTCGGTGACGACCCATCCTTGCACCAGCCATGATTCCCGGTCGGTGCGGTACACGGTCGGCGAGCCTGTCGGGAATCCGGGTCCTTGCCGACGAACGTTAGGCGCACAGGAGTCTCCTCGTCCTCTTAGTTGCTAGATGTTGCGCACTTGTTAGGGTCTGCCAGCACCTGCGGCAAGTCAAGGCTCGGTGTAACAGCGCGCCGGGAACCGGGCGCTGGACTCGCTCGATGCCCGCCCGCCGGGAAAGCGGCGGGGCATCGCCATGTCCGTGGCCTCGTCCATGAACCGGGACGGGGCCGCTCGCGTTAAGCGGTAGCCGGGCAGGCCAAGCCGGGGGTTAGCCGCTGCTGTCCGTGATGATGGTCTTCCGTTCCGCTACGGGCCGGGTTATGCTCGCGGCACCCGCCCGGGAACCGGGCATAAGGGACTCGGAGACCACCCGCGCCCAACCCGCGCCCGGCGGACCTGGACCCGGCGACCGGTCACCTCGCGGATAAGGTCCAGCCGCGGCCGGGTCAGCCGCCGCTGGAAATCCCAAGTGGGCCACATGTTCCACGGTATGCCGCATCGCATAACGTCACTAGCGTCCGCTGATGACGATCTGTCATTAGTCTCTTGTGGTCTGTGCTTCAGATTGTCATTACTGCACGGTTGCCCGCTGATCCCTTGGCCGCCAGGCTACGGAGCAGCGAGCCGGCTTCACAGTGCCATGGGACGTTACGTCGGCTCCATGTTGCGTGGCCCATCATGCCCGAGTTTTGCGATTCTCGCAAATATCGCGCTAGCATGTCCTCATGCAAGGGATTCCCGACCGTGTGCTCACCCTCATCGAGGCGTCGAGCCTTAGCCGAGGTGCCTTCGCGCAGCGGGTCGGCCTGGATGACTCCAAGCTATCGAAGTCGCTGAGCGGCGTCCGCCGCTTCTCCTCCCTCGACCTCGCCCGCATCGCCGAGGCTTGTGACGTCAGCGTTGACTGGCTGGTCACCGGGGAGGAGACTGCCCTGGCCGTGGCGGCGCGGACAACCGGCGGCCTAGCACGCACCGCATTGGCCGAGGCCGAGTGGTACAGCACCATGCGCGCCGATCTCGCCTTTCTCGGCTATCCGCAGCCTTGGCGGGCAGCGTCGGTTGAACCAGCCGACGGCACCTACGCCGACCAGGGCCGAGCGCTGGCACTCATGGCGTTGGAACATGTCAGCGCCGCGGGCCGGTCGTCGAGCGAGGCAGACCTGCCTTCGCTCGTCGAGGATGTCTTCGGGGCGGACGTTGCGGTCGTCGACCTCGACGAAGGGTTCGACGGCCTTGCGGCCTCCTCCGCCGAAGCAAAGCTGGTCGTGCTGGGCACCTCAATGATGCCCTGGCGGCAGCGTTACACCCTGGCTCACGAACTGGCCCATCTGCTCGCCGTCGACGATCAGGGGGTCCACCTCGACAAGGACATCTACGACAGGGCACAGGCCAGGGATTCCAGCGAGATCCGCGCGAACAGCTTCGCCGCCGCCTTTCTGATGCCCGAATCCATTCTGCGCGCCGCGGTCGGGACCACGGGGCTCGCGCAGGAGACGTTCGCGGCACTCGCCTGTGACCTGAAGGTGTCCCCATCCGCGCTCGCCATCCGCCTTAGCCAACTCAGGCTCATCGACGCGGGGACCGGTGATCGTTTTAAGAGCATCACGGGCGCCAAGGCCGCTTCCATCGCCGGGCACAGTGATGCTTTCGCGCAGTGGGTCGCGAAAGCGAATACGCTACGTCCACCGGGGCTACTTATCCGTGACTCCTACTCCGCCTACGAGTCCGGCGCCATCACGCTCCGGCCATATGCCAGCCTGCTCGGAGTCGACGTCGAGGAGTTGCGGCGCAGGCTCGAATCGGAGGATGGGGTTCACGACGCCGAATGACTGAATTCTTCTTCCCCGACAACACCGTCCTCTGCAACTTCGCTGCCGTCGACCGGCTCGACCTCCTCAAGGCGATCGCCAACGGCCGGGGCCGCTGGTGCGAGGCTGTCGCCTATGAGGCATCCCGGTCCGCCGCCGTCTGGCCCGCGCTTGCAGCGCTCCTCGCCGAGGACTGGCTGGACGAGCCGATCGAAATCACCGATGAAGCCGACGTTCTCGCCATCGAGCGCATCAGGCGGGCCGCCTTTGCCCAGCGGGGCGACGGCCCTCGCAAGCACCTCGGCGAGGCCCAGACCTGCTACGTGATCAAGAACTGGAAACAGTTTTCCGGTGCTTGGTGGATCACCGACGACGGCGAGGCTCTCCGTTACGCCAAGTTCCAGGGGATCACCACTAGGGAAACCGCTGATCTTGTTGCCATCGCGGCTGTCAACTACGACATCACCGCGCCCGACGGCTTCGCGCTCCTCAACCGCATGACCGAATGCGGGCGCGTCCTACGGCTTCCCAATACCGCCGCCGACCTCGTCAGGTAGTAAGAGGCTTGTCTCCGCGACTGTATAGCGAGATAGTCCCCGTGCTTGCCGTCAGGGTCAAGGGCCTGACGTGCCGGTAACTCACTTCGGCAGGCGAACAGCGCTACGGAGCGTCAGGAATGACGGCTCGGCGCATGAAGACTTCATGTAGGGCCCCGCGAGTTCCGTGCTGATCTTGGAATCATCGTCGCCTCTCGCTGCCCCGGTGCTGATGCGCTGGGGTATAGCGACACGATCGGTCGCGAGGTAAAACGTTCGGGCGCGACGCCAAATGGTGCAGCACCCGCATCGGCCGTTCCGCCCGTACCTACCGACATTGGGTCTCGACCTTAAGGGCGGATAGGTCGTCGAACTGGCTCAGGTCGGCATCTTCGACGATTTAGCGCACACGAGCCGACGGGGCAATGCCATTGACTTAAGTAACGCGGGTGCCCGTGATGGCTGCGCGACACGTGTTTCCTTCGCATAGTGGCTGTAGATGGTCGCGATTCGCTCAAGATAGCGATCATTTTCATGATCACGGAATATTTTCATCAAATGAGATGAAAATATTCCGTGATCATGTAATAGAGCTACCTGAGTGCTGGACAAAGTAGGCAAAAAGGACAGTCGGTCGCGCTCCGGCGCTAACCCAACGGCATTGAGCCGACGGGGAACCCGCAAAAACCAGCGGGCCGCCCCGGAGGGGCGGCCTGCCGTTGGTTGTGTTGCTGGTCTGCTACTTGAGTGAGTTCGCGAAAGACTGCCAGGTGGCAGCCGTGAACGTGAGCGTTCTGCCGTTGCGGTCCTTGGTGTCGCGGACCAGGATCGAGCGTTCCGCGTCGCCGACCTCAACGCAACTGCCGCTGCTGCCGGTGTACGTGGCTACGCGCCAGGCTGGTTCGTCAGCCATGTCCTCACCCTCTGATTTCCGCTATGAGCTGCCGCGAGTCCCTCGGGGACAGGGCACATCCTTTGATCATGTTAAGCGCTGCCGTTATGTCCGCAATTGCCGGGGGGTCTTCGACGATCCGCCCCGCTTCCCAGCCTTCGAGGTAGGCGACGGGCTGCTGGTCTTCGAACTCGAACAGCGTCGCAGGCCCGTTCACGCCGGGGGCATCCACAGCGCTGAAGGGGTAGACCTGTATCACGGCACGCGACGAATCCGACACTGCCATCAGGTGGTCGAGCTGCTCGGCCATCACCTCTTGACCTCCGACAAGATGCCTTAGCGCTCCCTCGTCGATCACCATCCACAGCTTTGGCGGGCGGTCGCGGGCAAGGATGTCCTGCCGCTCAACCCGACTCCGGACTACTAGCTCGACTGCTTCCGGTGGATCATAAGGTCGGCCCGCCCTGACTACCGTGCGGGCATACGCCTCGGTCTGCACTAGGCCAGGAATCCCGCGCTGTTCCCAGATGGTGATGGCCGTCGCCTGGTCCTCATATTCGACGCACGGCCCGAACCAATCCGGGTGAGGCTCCGTCACGATGTCCTTGTAGACCCGCGCGAAGACGTTCGGGGTGCCGAACAGCTCGTCGCCCCGGACCGCCATGTCGCGCTGGGGCTTGCGGTCGCAGAGCTCGATCTTCTGGTACAGCGAGCTGGACATGGTGAACCGCTGTGCGGCCTCGGCCTGGGTCCAGCCGGCCTCCTTGCGGTACGCGGCGAGCAGGTCAGCGAATACGGATCGAGCGGACATGCGCCAGTCCTCTCCAATGGACTACTCAAAGTATATGAGTACACATTATGTAACACTCAGCGTAAAAAGCAGGTCCCCTGCGGGCGAGGTGCTTATGGTGGCGAATGACCAGACCCGCAGTGTGTCAACCATTCTCGACCGTACACTAGTAGCGCGTTCTTGCCCGCAAAAGCCGACAAAGCGTCATTGTCAGAGCTGACCATTCTATCGTCACTTTTGACGGTTACCCGGTCAGTTGCGCGTGAGGTTACACCCGATGCATGAGGGCACCTGCTACGGCACTGCGCCTGACTTCGGGTCAGGCGTCTGAGTGTCGGGTGCCATGCGGAGCATCAACCCGTTCTGGGAATTCCTCAAGTGATGCGGGGCAGAGCCGGGCCGCGAACAGTGGCCTGCACCGCGCTCAGTCGGCGGGAGGGCGGACCGAGGCGATTAGGCAGTGCATCCCAGAAGACGGGTTGTTGTGGGGGAACTTACTTCCGTCGCGCTGGTGGCGGGTGTCCAGGAGCGCTGTGTGTCGGACGGCGTCTCCGATCAGGGGCATGTACTTGGCGGCGTCGAGGCTCTTGTCCGAGGAGCCGTCGAATTGGCGGCGGAGTTCGACCGCTGTCTTTTCCCCTTCGCAGAAGACGACGAGCGTTTTACGAGGCTGGCGGGTCGCGACCTTGCGCTTGAGGGCGCGGGGCTGGGGTACCCGGGACCGTTTGCTAGCCATCAGGCGCCGCTCGCCGCCATGCCGAGAGCGCGGCGCAGGGTGTACTGGTCCAGTTCCGGGACGGCACCGAACCGGCCTTGCAGGTAGGCCTTCTCCAGGTTCAGCGAGCGACGCACCTTGTCGCCGCCGTACTCAGCGAGCGCGGTCAGCGTGGTTGCCCCGTCGTCGCCCTTCTCCGTCAGCCAGACCTCGTCCCGGTTCAGGTGATTGAGCAGGCTGGTGTCGTGCGTGGTGAAGATGAGCTGCGCGCCGCGCGGGTTCGTCTCCGGATCTTGGAACAGTTCCAGCAGCCGCGCGGACAGTTTCGGGTGCAGGCTGGCGTCGATCTCGTCGAACAGCATGATTTCACCGGAGCGGAGCACCGAGATGATGGGACCGATCACGTTAAACCAGGCACGGGTGCCGGCTGACTCCTGCCGCATCTCAAACGCCAGGCGTTCGTCGCGCGCCCGGTGGACGAGCCGCAGGTAGGGCAGAGCGTCCCCGGATGTGTCTTCCAGTTCACCGGCTTCCACGTCCTCAACGCCGATGTCGGCGAACCGGAGCAGCGCGAGAGCCATCTCCTTTTCCCGGCTCGCCTCAGGGGCGTGGAAGATGTCGTCGGTGTCCGTGACCTCAATGTCCATGAGGTTCATGTCCATGAGGCGCCGCCGGCGCCGCATTCCCCGTCCCCAGATCCTTGCCAGGTAGCGGGCGAAAGGCTGGACTTCCTCGTCCTCGAACCGCATGGCCGCCGACAGGGCGAGGGTGGTAGGGGTAAGCAGCTCCCGCGTGCCGGCCAGGGCGCCGAGGCCACGGCGAAAGCCGATGTCCAGGTCTTCACGTTCGAACAGGACGCGTCTACGGCGCTCTGGGTAGCTGTAAAGAGCCTCATACTGGACCGCGGAGCCGGTGGTTTCCAGGTGGTACGCGTAGCGGACCCCGCCCACCATCAGCTCCGCGTCGTAGACCGATGGCGACTCCGGTCCCCGGCCGAACCTGAACGGGTCCGTCGGAACTGCCTGATCCCATCGGCGCAGCGAGTCGGCCACTGCCATTGACAGCCAGTACAGCGCGTCGATGACGTTGGACTTGCCGGAGGCGTTCGGCCCGTAGATACCCGCCACCGTGAGCACGCGCTCGGAGAGCCGTTCGAATCCTCTAGCTGCTTGAGCCGCTGAACCGCTACGAGAGCCGCTACCTCAACAGCGTCGCGGACTGCCTTGATGCCCTGGCGGCCGTCGACCGGCCGGGCACCGGGTTGCTCTTCGACTTCTTCCATGTGGCAATCGAGGAGGCCGACATCGCGCAGGCCATCCGGCTGGCTGGCAACCGGATCAAGCATGTCCACCTGGCCGACAACAACCGGATGCTTCCGGGCTACGGCAACATTGACTGGGCGGGATGCATCGCCGCGCTCAAGTCGGTGGGCTATGCCGGGTACCTCAATCTGGAGTGCTCGGCCAGCGGCGATCCGGCGACGACGCTTCCGGCCGCGTCGCAGTTCCTCCGGCGGCTGACCTAGGCGGGGGCGCTTACCCGCCCGAGGCCGGGGCGACGATGATCTTGTCGATGTTGGGTGCGTAGTAGGTCGGGTTTGCGATCGTGACGGTGTTGCTGCCCGCATCCAGCCGGGCGGTCACCTCTACCGTGTCGAACTGGTCCCAGCTGTAGGTGTTGCGTGCGTACGTCGTGACCGACGAGCCTGCCGACGTGGTGAGCGTGAAGGCGCGGTCGATGAGGTTGGTGTTGTAGTTGCCCGAGCTCTCGCCGTCGGCGTCGGCGTAACTGACCATGATGCGGTACGTTCCGGCGGACGGCACGGTCACGCCGGTGAAGGTGAGCGTGTTGGCCGCGGCGTCACCGATCCAGCCGACATACTGGCCGCCGTAGGCGTAGGGGTCGGACTCCACCTGCGCCGTGCCGGACAGCACGTTCTGCGCGGCCGACGCCGCATAGGTGGCCGCGTGCCCGCTGGCCGGTGTCACGGACAGCCCGCCCAGGGTCCCGGTGTCCGCGTATGTCACCGGGTTGATCCCCGCGTGCAGGTAAACGGTGCCGGGGGAGACCCCGGCCCCGTCGACGGTCAGCGTACTGTGTTGTCCGGAAACACTGTGCCCGCCGGTCGGTCCGGTCCCGGTGCCGGCCGGCGTGAGCCGGTAGAACCCGTCGGCGCCAGCGTCCACCTCGAACGAGGCGGAGCCGTCTGAGCCGAGCACGACGTCCTGAGAGGCCAGGCATCCGGGGCCGTCGCACGCCGTGGTGGATGCCCGGCCGGACAGGTCGGCGTAGGCGGCGGGGTACGTGGTGCCGGGGCCGGTCACGCCCGGTACCGCGCCCGGCGCGGCCGTCAGCTGGATGTCGTCCATCGTGACCTGCCCCTTCGCGGTGCCGATGGACGGGTCGGACACGCCGAAGGTGATGGTGTGCGTCCCCGCGGCAAGGTTCAGGTACACGTCCTCGTGCGACCGGAACAGCCAGTTCAGCGTCGGCGGGTAGCTGATGAACGACCAGGCGCCGGAGTCGACCCGCATGATCTGCTGCGAGATCGTGCCGGTCTGGTTTCCGTAGTACACCGACATCAGGTACCGCCCGGTGGCGGGGACGCTGACGGTGAAGGCCACCCGGCTATCGGGCTGGTCGACGGAGCCGACGTCTTGGCCGCCCGCGGTGGCGTAGCCGTTGTAGTTGGACTGCGATCCCTGGCTGTAGACGGTGGCGTCGGTCAGCGCCGCGTCCGCCGCGAGGTAGGTCTGGGTTTGTGCGGACGGCGGCGCGGTCACGGCCGCTTCCGCGGCGGGCGTGACGACCAGCTGGTAGGCGCTCATCGGGTTCAGTGCGCCCAGCGGCACCGTGACGGTCCCGTTCACCACGCGGTAGTCGGTTTCCGCTACGTCCAGCGGCGTGTACGCGGATCCGTCGTACCCGGTCCAGCCGATGGACTGCACCGACACGTGCACCGCCTGGCCGAACACGGCCGGGTCGATCCCGGTCACCCGCACCGTGTCCGTGCCGCCGGACGGATCGGCGAGCAGGACCCGGGCCTGGCGTTTCGCGGTGTCGAGGGCGGACAGCCCCTGCAGGGTGTCGAGCACGTCCGGCTGCGGCGGCGTCACGGCCACGGTGCGGCCGGTGAGCTGGCCGTACCAGTACATGAGCCACCACTGCCCGTTCGGCTCGTCGTTGCGGACGGCCGTGTCGGAGTAGTTGTCCGCGATGTCCCAGAACGGCAGGTCGGCGTAGACCTTCGCGTCCTCGAACTCGGCGAGCAGCTGCACCATCTCGCCGGGCACGGACAGCTGGTAGC
Source organism: uncultured Actinomycetota bacterium (assembly GCA_963785645.1). Classification (GTDB taxonomy): domain Bacteria; phylum Actinomycetota; class Actinomycetes; order Streptosporangiales; family Streptosporangiaceae; genus Trebonia. Next base: position 845,343 of record CAWAWG010000003.1, on the reverse strand, counting down.
GGTCCGCGTACTCGTCGATGTCCACCGGGATCGGCGCGATGCCGTCCTGACGTTCGAGCGCGAGGAAGCTCGCGTAGTCGGCGGGGAACGACTCCTCCGTGCCGGGCTCGAGCACGTGCCAGGTGACGACGTCCGGCAGCACGCCGTGGGCCTTGGCGTAGCCGAGGAAGTCGCTCATCACGGTGGCGTTGTACACGGAGGTATTGGGGCCGGCGATAAGCGCGCCCGGGTCGTCGGTGCGTATCCGCTGGAAGACCGTCGTCCAGTCCTGTTCGAACTGGGCCATCTCCGTGCCGAAATCGGCGTCCGACGGATTGAGCGTGTACCAGATCCAGTCCGGCTCGTTGAACGGCACGAAGACGTACCGGCTGGCGTCCGGGCTGTTCCGGACGCCGTCCACGATCGTGTCGACGACGGACAGGTAACTGCTGATGCCGACGTCCTGGTAGGGCCATTGCGAGTAGTAGTCCTGCATATAGTCGAGCAGCCACTTGCCGCCCATGGCGAAGAACTCGGGGGCGACCTGGTCCGTGTGCCCGGACGGATGCTGCGCGCCGCCGGTCGGCCCGGCGGCGATCGTCTCGATGTGCAGCGGGCTCAGCAGGTCCGATCCCGGCACACCGTTCTCGGACAGCCCGTAGAGTGCGCCACTGGCGCCGCCGAGCACCGGACCGGTGGAAGCGGCGAGGTTGACCGTGAGGGTTCCGCCGCTGGCCGCGGCGGCAGCCGGATGCGAGACGAGGGCGGCCATCGCGGCCGCGACTGCCATGGCGGACACCGCCGCCACTGTCCGGTGGAACAGCACGACCGATCCCTCCGTTGAATCGCCGGTCTCCTGTCCGGGTGTGACGGCCCCGGGCTCACTTTTCGGTGGCCGCCCCACATCCAGGTTGATTGTGATCGTTCACATAACCCCCGTCAAGGGCAGAGTTGAGAGACTGCGGGCGAGTATGTGGCATTCAGGTCGCTCGCTGCGCCGCACCGGTTGATATGTGAGTGCTCATGACGTCACCGCGACCGGGGTCGCCGGGGCGGAGGCCCTTGATCTTGTGGGGTGCGGGCAACCAATCTAGTGTGTACTCGGTAGGTTAGTTGAAAGGGTGCCTTGTGGCTGATCAGCGGCGTTATGCCACGCTTTTCGCGAAGGGCGAGGATCGGCGGCAGCGGATCCTGGCGGTGGCGCAGCGGATGGTGTCACGGAACGGCGGCCGCGGCACCACGCTGGGCGAGATCGCGCAGGAGGCTGGCGTGAGCCCGGCGGGCCTGCTGCACCACTTCGCGTCCAAGGAGCAGTTGCTCAATGCGGTGCTTGACGCGCGGGACGTCGACGACCTGGCCAACGCCGACCTCGCGGCCGACACCATCGAGCAGTTGGAGTCAGTCACCGACCGGTTCCAGCGCTCGCCCGAGCTCATCGGCATGTTCACGGTGCTGCTGGCCGAGAACCTGGACCCTGGTGCCCCGCTGCACGACCGCTTCCTTGGCCGGTACCGGGACTCCGTGGCGATTGTCGCGGACAGCATCCGCCGAGGTCAGCGCGCGGGCCGGTACCGCACCGACCTGGATCCGGCCCTCAAAGCGGTCGAGATCGTCGCCTTTCTTTCCGGAATGGAGACCTCGTGGCTGCTCGACCCCTCGATCCCGCTCACCGCGGTGTTCCGGGAGTACACCGGGTCCCTCGCCCGGCAGCTTGCCCTGGACCCCCGCCCGGGCACTCCCTCCGTCCGCGGCTGACGGCCATCGTGCCCAACGCAGCGGGATTCACCGGCGCATTGACCGGTCGTCAACGCTTGACGCCCGCGCCTGCCAGCACGTACACGCCTTGCTTCGGCGGCGGGGTACTCACCCCCGCGATCCACCGTCTCGCCTCGACGATGCCGGGCGGCACGATGTCCGTTTCGGCGAAGAAGGAAGCGAAGTCCACAACGGAGTGATGGAAGGTCTCGGCCGCGGTATAGGCGGGCTGAAGGTCGGTGGTCGTGCTCTCGTCTTCCACGTGGCCGACGGAGATGATCAGCCACGAGCCGGCCGGCACGCGCCCGAGGTAGGCGGCGGTCAGTTCCCGCATCAGCCCGGCGGCCACGAAGTGCGCTACCCCGGCGATGATGATTCCCGTCGGCTGGCTCAGGTCCAGCTGGCTCTCCAACTCCAGTCCCGCGAACACCGCCGCCGGGTCCGTGAGGTCCGCGCGGAACGCGGTCACCCCATTCCCGTTGGCCAGCAGCGACTGCGCGTGGATGACTGCCACCGGGTCGACGTCGACGTAGGCTACCCGCGCGTCCGGGTTGATTCCCCTCGCCGCTTCACTCCGCCGCCGTGTCGAATTCGGCGGTGTCGTTCAGCCATTCCACGATGACGGTCCCGTTGAACTTGGCCGGGCTGGCCGGCCGGTCGACCACGATCCTGGTGGTGTACGGCGCGGTGGTCGCCGGCGCGACCTGCCACTCCCCGTTGGAGCCGAGCGGGGTCACCGGCGCGTAGGATGACGCGGTCCCGGACAGGAAATACTCCGACTGCGTGTACCCCACGCTGCTGAGCGGGAAGCTCGTCCCCTCCAGCTGGATGACGCCTTGCCCGCCGGTGACCGGGCCGGTGACGGTTGGCGTTGCCGCCGAGGAACTCGATGCGGCGGCGCCCGCGCGCGCCTGCGCGGCAACCGCGGGAACGGTCCAGCCGAGCAGGCAGCCGCCTTCGCCCGCACCTGACCTCGGTCGCCCCCCGCAGCTGCGCGACCGCTCTAGCTGGCGGCGAAGCCGTGGGCGCAGAACTCCCAGACCTCGTCCGCGGTGATCACGGGGAGATCGTCCTCGGAGGAGACGACGGCCGACTGCGCGACGAACATGACCGTCTGCATCGTGAGCGCGGCGGCACGGTGCGGGTTGACCCCTGCCCGCAGCTCGCCTGCCGCGCTGGCATCGGTCAGCAGCTCCGTTAGCAGCGCGAGCAGTGACGCGTGGGCGACACGCACCTCCGCCGGGTGGGTCAGCAGCAACTGCGGCGCGAAATCGGTAAACAGCGGGCGGCTTGCGGCCGGATCGGGCCGGGACAGCTCGAACAGCAGCTGCACGGCGACCTTCAACCGGTCGAGCGGGTCGGTCTGCCCCTGCGCGGCGGCCCTGATCTGCTCCGTCGCCCGGCGCAGCGCGTCTTCGAACAGGGCGAGCAGGAGTTCGTGCTTGCCGTCAAAGTGCTGGTAGAAGCTCCTGAGCGACTGGCGGGACCGGTCGACGACCTCCTGCACCGTGAATTCCGTGCTGCCCTTCTCGGTGATGATGACCTGGGCCGCGTCGAGGAATCGCTGCACTCGCTGCTCGGCCCGGAGCTTCGCGGCCCTGGTGGACCGCTCAACCGCGCGCTGCTTCCAGCTCGGCCCGTCAGCCGGGGTACTGGCAAGAGCGTCGATGTTCTGGGTCATGTCTTTGATCCTACTTTGTGATTACGGTAGGCAACTATCGGCATCCGGAACGACTCTCAACTCTCACGGCATCGGCGTTATCGCGAGCGACGATCGCTATTATGCCTTCCCTTCCTTGCTCTCCTGCTCCGGGGTCACGGTCCATGTCACTGTGTTCGTCATGACGTAGATCTTGATTCTCTGCATACGGAGAAGGATAGATCTCCCAGGTGCGCCGAGGAGGATATCCAGCCGATGACGCAGCGCGCCTACGGTTGATGATTCCGCTCGTGAATCATAGTCGAATACTAATTCAATTTGTCGATTGGATATCATCGTAAAATATGATCTACCCATTTCTCTTGTCACCGCGAGGTAAACCAATCTAATGTGCGTTCAGTAGGTTGGTTGAAGGGAGCCGGTGGCCGGTCAGCAGAGATACGCCACCCTCCTCGCCAAGGGCGAGGATCGGCGGCATCGCATCCTGGCTGCTGCCCAGCGCCTGATGACCAGGAACGGCAGCAGGGGCACCAGTCTCGGGCAGATCGCTCGGGAGGCCGGCGTCAGCCCGGCGGGTCTGCTCCATCACTTCGAGTCCAAGGAACAGCTGGTGCACGGGGTCCTTGACGCCCGCGACGCCGACGACCTGGCCGCGGCCGACTTCTCGCTGAGCCCGGTGGAGCAGCTAGAGCGGGTCGTCGAGCGATATCGGCGAGCACCTGAGCTGATCGGCACGTTCACGGTCCTCCTGACGGAGAACCTCAACCCGGACGCCCTGCTGCACGACCGCTTCCTGGACCGGTACCGGGCCGCGGTGGACATCGTCGCCAGCGGAATCCAGCGCGGCCAGCGCGCGGGGAAGTACCGCCTGGACTTGGATCCGGCCGTCAAGGCCACAGAGATCGTCGCCTTTCTAACCGGAATGGAGACCTCATGGTTGCTCGATCCTTCGGTTCCGCTGATCGAGGTGTTTCACGAGTACACAAGCTCGCTCGCCAGTCAGCTAACCAGCAAGCCCCGGCCACCCGCGCTCTGAGACCGTGCCTGGTCGCCCTGGCGACCAGCACCGCTGACGTGGTACAGGTCGCGGGTGGCTGGCTGTGCGACCAGGTGCTGGCGGGCTGGGACGTCATCGTGGCCACCGCGGATCACGAGGACCAGCGCGCGCTGCGTATCCTCGGCGTCCGCGGCCGTGACCTGGAGTCGGCCCTGGCCGTACCGCTGGCGGGACCCTGCCTGCGGGCCATCGCGGTAGAGACCGGACTGTACTGCTCCGACGAGCGGGTGCACCAGATGGTGCGCGCCGCCGCCGAGACCGGCCGGGCCGAGATCAGGCTCTGGGGCGATACGCCTGGCCAGATGACCTCGATCCCCGGGCCGACCGCGTGTCGCACCGGCTGAGCGCGGCGGCGTTGGCATTCAAGGCCCAGGCGCTGGCAGCCACGGCCGCCGCCGCGTGGCCCGCGGACACCGAGGAGTTCCGGCGCGGTGCCATCAGGCGGCTGGCGCTGGTATGAACCGCGAACGACGTCAGCGCGCCATGTAACCGCCGTCGATATAAAGCTCCGTGCCGGTGACGAACGCGGCCTCGTCGCTGGCGAGGTAGGCGACGCCGGCCGCGACCTCCTCGGGCGGCCCAGCCGGCCCAGCGGGGTAACGTCCAGGATCGCCTGGTAGAACTTCTCGGATCTGGACGGCTCGCATCCGGGGTCGGGATGCAGCAGAGGCGTGTCGATGAAGCCGGGGTGCACCGAGTTCACCCGGATGCCCCGCCTTGGCCCAATGCAGCGCGGCCGTCTTGGTCAGGATGCGGACGGCGCCCTTGGCGGCATGATAGGCCGGGGACGTGCCGAAGCCGCCGCTGGCGCCGAAGACGGAGCTGATGTTGATGACCGAGGCGTGCCCGGAGCTCGAGCAGGGCGGGCGCGGCCCATTTCATGCCGAGGAACACCCCGGTCTGCAAGATGGCGATGCTCCGGTCCCAGCTGGCCAGGCTCGTCTCCTCGATCGGTTCCGGTTCACCGCGCACGCCAGCGTTGTTGACCAGGACGTCCAGCCCGCCGAACTGCCCGACGGTGCCCTCGACCGCCCGCTGCCATTCCGGCTCGGACGCGACATCCAGGTGCAGATAGGCGGCCTCGCCGGCCGAGGGCGCCGAGCCCGCCGGCCACCGCCTTGCCGCCCTGGTCATCGACGTCGGTGACCATCACCGCGGCGCCCTCGGCCGCGAGCCGCTCCGCCGTCGCCTTGCCGATGCCGCTCGCCGCGCCGGTGATCAGGGCGACTCGGCCCGCTAGACGCTCCATCGCCTGTGCACCTTTCCCTTGATCTGCTCGCTGGACTGTTCCGGCCGGTCAGCGCCGTGAGTCACGAGCACATAAGGAGACTCGTAGTGCGGAGAATATACCGTTAGTCTAGTATGTGCATCACGGAATCATAACGATGGGTGCCCTTCTCGTCGGCAGACTGATAGTCCACAGTCCAGATCAAAAGCCCGTGAGCCGCCTGCACCTACAATCGAGCCATGCCCGCAAGCCTTCGCCAGGAGCACCGTGACGCGACCCGGCGCCGCATCATCACCGCCGCCAGGAAGGTGTTCGTCAAGAAGGGCTACGCCAGGGCCACGATCGAGGAGATCACCGCCGCGGCCGGCGTGAGCCGGGCGACCCTGTACCTGCACTTCGACTCGAAGTTCGCGTTGCTCGCCGCCGCCACGCAGAAGATGCGGGCGGAGGCCGTCGAGGGCGCCCGCCAGCTCGCGGACGTGCTGGTCAACGGCGACCGGGCAGACCTCCGGGGGTGGGTCGAGTGGGCGCTCCGCTGGTACGTCAGCAACCGGCCGATAGCGCTGGCCGGCGAGGAAGCCGCACTAAGCGAGGACAAGCCGACGCAGTTGGAGCGGACCGCCCTGGACTGCCTGGAGCCCTGGGTGGAGATGTGGCCGCCCGAGCTGCGGACGGAAGCCAGGATGCGGTTCGAGTTGTGCCGCGTGCAGATGCGTACCTACATGTGGGGCCGGTCGCACACGCTGTTCCCCGATCAGGAGCTGCCGGTTGACCTGTTCACCGAGATCTGGTGGGCCACGCTCAAGGCTGGTCAGCCGCCCCAAGGTGGCTGACCAGCCTCCGTTCACGTCCAGCCCAGGTCCGGCTCGATCGCGTGCCGTCGGCGAGCTCAGGCGCTGACGACCGAGGGAACCGGGCCGGGTGCCAGCAGCGGGGGCCCGACCGGCAGCTTGATCCTGCTGCCGGCCATACCGTTGGAGACGCCGGCGGCAGAGGTGTACCAGGCCGTGAGCGCGGTGATGACGCCAAGGTAACCGCCGATGTGCACGATCGACGTGTTTCCGGCGAAGTTCCCGATGAACAGGATGACCTCGGTGATCTCCAGGGTCAGGAACACCATGAACACCGCGATGTTGACCTGCGTGGACATGAGCAGCATGTAGGTGTTGAAGATCGCGAACGCGAGCAGGATCCAGCCGAGGTCGTGGTCTGCCGCCGTGGCGCTCGCGGCGTGCGGCAGCACGAACTGGAACCAGAGGAACAGGCCGATCCAGAACCCGCCGTAACTGGAGAACGCGGTGGCTCCGAAGACGTTCCTGTTCCTGAACTCCCACATGCCGGCGAGCAGCTGGCAAACGCCGCCGTAGGCCAGCGCGTATCCGAGCCACGCGTTGCTGGTGGCGGCGGTCATCCAGTTGGCGTTGGCGGCGGACAGCAGGAAGGTGGTCAGCGCGAAGGCCGCGAGCCCGAGCGGGGCCGGGTCGGCGATAGGGGCAGGGACGGTGCGTATTTCCTCGGCCATAGCTTGCTCCGTTGCATCGTTGCCGGATGGTACTAAGCCGGGAAAATACGGTGCCGGCCGCCGCCGCGTGACGACCGTGCGGTGAACGTCGCGGATAGCGCGCGGAACGTGCTTGCTCGTGCGAGGAACGGTCGTTCTCCGCCGGCGAGCGGTCATGGAGCCGACAGTTTTGCCAGCCGATCCGCCGGAAGCGAATTATGAGGCGCTGGCATTTCCTACGGGTATCCGGGAAAGCGCCCACTGGTTTATAGTGCGGCGATGGCGGTCCTCATCATCATGTTCGTTTCGGTTGCCGCCGCGCTGTCCTGCGCCGTGCTGTTCTGGAAGCGATCCTCGCGCCGCGTGGGCGCACCTCCGCTGCGGGCCACCTACGAGGTTCTGCACACGGCCAGCCAGGCTGTCTCCGTGCTGCGCGACGGCTTGACGTCCGACACCGCGGTCAAGGCCGCCCCGAGCCTGCGCCATCTTCTCGGCACCCCGACAGTCGCCATAGCGGACCAGGACGGGCCTGCTCGCCTGCCACGGATCCGACCAGCACGCCGAGGCGCTTGCCCGCCACCTGCACGGTGTCGTGACTTCCGGCCACTCGCAGTTGCTGTCTGCCTCGGACCTCGGCTGCGGACACGGCGGTGACTGCCTGATGCGGACCGGCGTCGCCGTGCCGATCGCCGTCGACGGGGCGGTCATCGGGGCGCTCGCGGCGCTGGGCCCGTCCGCCGACGCGGCCCTGATGCGGACCGCGACGGAGGTCGCACGGTTCGTGTCCACGCACCTCGCGCTTGCTGAACTCGACGCTTCGCGCACCCGCACGGTGCAGGCCCAGCTGAACTTTCTGCGGGCCCAGATAAGCCCGCATTTCGTCTACAACGCGCTTACCGCGATCGAGTCGTTCGTCCGGTCCGATCCGGAGCGGGCGAGGGACCTTCTCGTCGGTTTCGCGGAGTTCATCCGCTGGTCCTTCCGCGAGCACAGCCAGTACGCCACCCTGGCCGAGGAATTGCGGTTTGTGGATACCTACCTGGAGCTAGAGCGCGCGCGTTTCGGCGACCGCCTCGCGGTCAGCCTGCGAGTGGCCCCGGAGGTGCTTCCCGTGCGGGTACCGTCGCTAGTGCTGCAGCCACTGGTGGAAAACGCCGTCCGGCACGGCCTTGAGCGGCTCACCGGAACCGCCCGGCTGCAGATCTCGGCGGAAGACGGCGGCCACGAGGCCATCGTCACGGTCGAGGATCACGGCGTCGGCGCTGATCCCGGGCAGCTCGCGGACGTGCTCGCGGGGCGGACCGGCGGCCAGTCGGTCGGGCTGCGCAACGTCGACGAGCGGCTTCGCGCTACCTTCGGCAACGACCACGGGCTGACGATAGAGACCGGGGTGGGCGCGGGGACGAAGGTCACCATGCGCCTGCCCAAGTTCTACCCGGCGGTGAGCGGCCATGACTCCAGGTCGCGCACCGCGTCGGCCGCTGGTCGTCGACGATGAGGCGCCCGCCAGGGACGAGCTGAGCTACCTTCTCCGTACGACTTCTCGATCGCGCCGGTCGATCAGGCGCAGAATTCAAGCGACGCGTTCCGCCACCTTCAAGAGCGTTCCTACGACGTCGTTTTCCTCGATGTCAGGATGCCCGCGCTCAACGGCATCGAGCTGGGCAACGTGCTGCGCAGGTTCGCCACGCCCCCCGCCATCGTTTTCGTCACGGCCTTCGAGGAGTACGCGGTCGGCGCCTTCGAGATCGGAGCGTGCGACTACCTGCTCAAACCGGTATCCCGCGCACGGCTGGGCACCGCCCTCGGGCGGGCACTCGGGCGCTCGCCGGACCACCCGGACCCGCGCGGACGACGACCCGTTCGCCACGATCCCGGTTGAGATCGCCGGGCGCACCAGGTTCATCCCCCGTGAGCAGGTGCGCTGGGTGGAGGCCGAGGGGGACTACGTGCGGCTGCACACCACCGACGGCAGCGCTTACCTGGTGCGCATGCCGATCTCTCACCTGGAGGAACGGTGGTCGGCCTACGGGTTCATCCGCATCCACCGTGGCTTTCTCGTGCAGTTCAAGCACATCACCGAGTTCTCGGTGACTAACGGCGTTCATGCCGTGACGGTCGCCGGGCGTTCGCTGCCGGTAAGCCGCCGCCACGTGCGGGATGTCAGGGACCGGATCCTCCGGGCCGGACGGCGGAGCTTACCGTGCCCGCCCCCGACCCCGGCGATCCCGCGCCCGGCAGGCAGCGCGTGGTGTGGCGGCCCGATCAGGTACCCGTCCAGCACGACATTCCCGGACTCAGCGACCTGCGGGACGACACAAGTTACGGCCGCCTGCTCGTCAGGTCGTTCGTGCGCGCGCAGCTCGGCCTGTCCCTCATGTGCCTCGTCGTTCGCCCTCGCGGTGACCGCCTCGTTCCCGGTCATCGCGGCGATGGCACCGGCGGTCACCAGGATCACGGTGGCCGGCGTCCCGCTCACCCTGATCGTGCTCGGCTTCGCGTTCTACCCGGTCTTTCTCGCGGTCGGCTGGTTCTACAACCGTCAGGCCCGGCAGCTGGAGGCCCGGTTCACCAGCCTGGTCGATCCGGCGAGCCGGCGGTCCGATGACTGACGCGGCCGTCGGCGCCATCGCCTTCGTCACGCTGCTGACGATCATGGTCGGCGCGCGCGGCATCCGGGTGGCCCGGACGCCGGATGACTTCATGGTCGCCGCCCGCCAGGTTCCCCCGGCGCTCAACGCCGCCGCTATCTCAGGTGAGTACCTCTCGGCCGCGTCCTTCCTCGGCATCGCCGGGCTGGTCGTGTCGCAGGGCCTGGGCGCACTGTGGTACTCGGTCGGCTACACCGCCGGCTACCTGGTCCTGCTGCTGCTGGTGGCGGCGCCGCTGCGGCGTTTCGGTGCGTACACGATCCCCGATTTCGCCGTCGGCCGGCTGGGTCCCGCGGCTTGCGCCAGACGGCGACCGCACTCGTGCTCGTCATCGGCTGGTTCTACCTGCTGCCGCAGATGAAGGGCGCGGGCATCACCCTGCAGTGGGTGCTCGGCACGCCCTACTGGGTTGGCGCGGCAACGCTCGGCGTGGTCGTGAGCTGCAACATCGCGATGGGCGGAATGAAGGGAATCACCTTCGTCCAGTGCTTTCAGTACTGGCTGAAGCTGTGCGCGATCGGCATTCCGGCGCTCGTCCTGCTGATCGCGGCCGGGCACAGCTCCACCCGCAACCTGACACCGGACCGCGCCCTGGTGTTCACGCACGCCACCGTCGTCGACGTGACCCAGGCGACCAGCTTCACCCTTACCCGCCCCGCGGAGGCCACCGTTTCCGGCCTCCTCGATCAGCGCACCCACCGGGACCAGGCGGTGCACCTGTGCGCGTGCCGCCATGTCGCCGGCGCCGGCACGCGGATCGGCTTCGCCGCCGGGGCCCCGGTCCCGGTCAGCCTGGCCATGGCACCGTCGTCGACCCAGGCCTGGGACTCACCGTTCCTGACCTCGGGCACCGGCGGCGCGCACCCCCTGGCCGCGACGTACGGCATCATCATCGCCACGTTCTTCGGCGCGATCGGGCTCCCGCACATTCTGGTGCGCTTCTACACCAACCCGGACGGCGAGGCGGCCAGGCGGACGACATTGATCGTGGTCCTCCTGCTGAGCACCTTCTACCTGTTCCCCACGGTGCTCGCGGTACTGACCCGGTTGCGCGCACCGCAGCTCTACCTCTCCAGCGACTCGGACAGCATCGTCCTGTCCCTGCCGTCCCTGCTGCTGCCCGGGCTGCCGGGCGAGCTGCTGGCAGCGCTCGTCGCGGCGGGGGCTTTCGCCGCCTTCCTGTCCACCTCGTCCGGCCTGCTGGTCAGCGTCGCCGGCGCGCTGTCGCACGATTTCATGAACCGCGGCGTTACCGCGTTCCGCTGGTGCGCGATCACCGCCGGTGCGGTCGCGACCACCGCCGCGCTGCTGATCGACCGCTTCTCGCTGGCCCTCCTCGTCGGGTGGGCGTTCGCCATCGCCGCGTCGTCGTTCTGCCCGTTGATGGTGCTCGGGATATGGTGGCGGCGGCTCACCCGGATCGGCGCCACGGCGGGCATCGTGCTGGGCGGCGGGTCCTGCCTGGCGGCTATCGTCGCGACGATGCTCGGCGCGGCGGCAAGCGGCTGGGGCGCGGTGCTCCTCGGCCAGCCGGCGCATCTGGACGGTCCCGCTGGCGTTCGGTGTGATGATCGTCGGGTCGTTGCTCACCCAGCGAACCGTCCCCGCCAATGTCGGCCAGGTGATGCTGCGCATGCACCTGCCCGAGGCGCTGAGCAGGCAAACCTACCGCACAGTAAGCCAGGCGTCGCTGCTCGAGCAGGACCTGCGCAAGCCTGGGCCCTGGCGGTAAGGGGGCCGGCCCTCATTCCCGTCAGGTCGAACAGAGCTCCGGGGCCCGACTCGGAATCGCTCACAGTCCGTACTCCGCGAGGACGGCCGCGTAGCGCTCGCGGGCGGCGGCGCGGCGGGTGGGGATGTGCTCGGTCGGGAAGAGACCGGGGGCGGGCTGGTACCCGCGCAGCATGCCCTTAGCCACCGCTGACTTGTGCACCTCGGTCGGACCGTCGGCCAGCGCGAGCTGCGGTGCGTACGCCCACCAGGGGCCGAGCGGTGTCTCCTGGGTGGTCCCGAGCGACCCGTGCAGCTGCACCGCCCGCTGCAGGATGTCGTGCAGCACCGCGGCCAGCGCCACCTTGCACATGGCGATGTGGGTGCGCGCGGCCCCGGGCGGCTGGTTGTCGATGATCCAGGCGGTCTGGAGCACGAGCAGCCGGAACTGCTGCAGCTGGATGGCCGAGTCGGCGATGAAGCCCTGGACGAACTGGTGCTCGGCCAGCAGCTTGCCCTGGGTGCGGCGGGACAGCGCCCGCTCGCACATCATGTCGAAGGCGCGCTGGCACTTGCCCACCACCCGCATGGCGTGGTGCACCCGCCCGCCGCCCAGCCGGGACTGCGCGACCTTGAATCCCTCGCCCGGCGCGCCGAGCATGGCGTCGAGCGGCACCCGGACCTTGTCGTAGCGGAGGTAGCCCTCGGTGCCCTCGTCCAGGTCGTCGCGCTCGTTCATGGTCGCGACGTTGCGGATGATCTCGATCCCCGGCGTCTCGGCCGGCACGATGAGCATCGACATCCGGTCGTACGGCTTCGCGCCGGGGTCGGTGACCACCATGACGATGAAGAACGCGGCGAAGCGGGCGTGGGACGAGAACCATTTCTCGCCCTCGATCACCCACTCGTCACCGTCCCTGGTGGCCTGGCAAACGAACTCCTTGGGGTCGGAGCCTGCCTGCGGCTCGGTCATGGAGAAGGTGGACACGATGTTCCCCTCAAGCAGCGGCTGGAGGTAGCGCGCCTTCTGCTCCTGCGTGCCGTACAGCGCGAGGATCTCGGCGTTGCCCGTGTCGGGGGCGGCCGTGCCGAAGACCGTCGGCGCCCAGCCCGAGCGGCCGAGTATCTCGTTCATCAGCGCGAGCTTCAGCTGCCCGTACCCCTGGCCGCCGAGCCCGGGACCGAGGTGGCAGGCCCACAGGCCCTGTTCCTTTACCTTCTCCCGCAGCGGGGCCAGGATGGCCCGCGACGCCTTGTTGTGCACGTCGTAGGGGTCACCAGGGCGCGGGAACAGCAGGTCAAGCGGCTCGCACTCGTCACGCACGAACGCGGTCATCCAGTCGACCTTCTCCTGGAACTCCGGCTCGGTGAAGAACTCCCACATGCGCCGCTCCTGCCCCGGTGTATCCGCTGAATAGTTTACTGAATAATAGAAGACAGTTGTTTTGCTGGCCAGCGGCGGGGTGCGCTAAGGGCTCGGCAGCTTGGCGGGGAGTGCTCGCCCCGGACTCTCCCGGGTGCGGTGTCTCCGCCTAGCGCCGGGCGCGGCCACCGGGGTATCGTCGATCTTCAGCCAAGAATTGTATTACTAAATATTAGAAGATAGTTGTTTGAGGGCGCAGGAGGAGACGAATGGCGGCCAGCCAAGCCGACGAGAGCCTGCTCGCGCAGCTACGGGACCGGGTGGGACAGCGGGTGACCGGCTGGCGTCCCGGCGCACGGGTCCTCGGCCTGTCCCCGTTGACCGGCGGCACCTCCAGCCTCACCTTCCTGATCGAGCTGGCCGGCGTCCCCGTGACCGAGACCCCGGTGGTGCTCAAGGTTGCGCCGCCCGGGCTGCCCCCGCTCCGCAACCGTGACGTGCTGCGCCAGGCGCGGCTGCAGCTGGCGGTCCAGGGCGGCCCGCGGCCGCTGGCACCGGACGTGCTGTTCTCCGACCCGGGACGGCCCCCGGAGGTTCCGCCGTTCATGGCGATGAACCTGGTCCCGGGGGAATGCGTGGAGCCCGTGCTGTGCGACGACGCCGAGCGGCCGGCGCCATCGGTCGTGCGGGCCCGGTACTTCGACTCGGTGCGGCTGCTTGCGGCGCTGCACGAAATCGTCCCGGCCGAGGTCGGTCTTGGCGATGAGCCCGCCGTCGGGCTGGCCGGGGAAGTCAACCGGTGGTCCCGCGCGTTCGCCACGCTGCCCGCGCAAATGGCGGGTGACTACGAGCGGGCGGCCAAGGCGCTGCACGCGAGCATGCCCGCGGCGCTGCCCCCGGTGGTCAATCACGGGGACTTCCGGCTCGGGAACACCCTGTGCGAAGGGACGAGGATCAACGCGGTCATCGACTGGGAGATCTGGTCGGTGGGCGACCCGCGCATCGACCTGTCCTGGCTGACCTTCTTCACTGACGACGCCGGGCACCCGGCGGTGGCGCCGGGAACGGCCGGGGCACCCCGGCGGGCCGCGAGGTCGTGGCGGCCTACGAGGCCGCGCTCGGCCGGCCGGTGCCGGAGCTGGGCTGGTTCGACGCGCTCACCCGGTACAAGGAGGCCGGGATAACCGGGCTGCTGCTCAAGCGGGCGATGAAGCTCGGCCGGCCGGTGAAAGAGTCGATGGCGCGGATGCAGCCGGAGCTGCCCCGGCTGGTCCAGGAGGCGATCCGCATCGTCAGCGGCTGACGGCCGCGCCCCGCAAACAGACCTAACAGCAGTAAGCCGAACGAGGGCAGGGTGACTGCCGAACGAAAGGGGACCTGGGGGCATAGCCGCCCGCGGGCGTACCTCACAGGAGCGCCAGCCGGCCACGGCGGACGACGTCGATGAGCAGTCCCGGGTCGATCCCGCGCTCGGCGGCCTGCTCCAGGCAGGCCGCCACGTCCTTCTTCATGAACGGGCCGATCCGGGCCGCGAACTCCGCCATGGTGCCGCCGGTCGCGGCGCGGCGGCTCGCCTGGCTGCCGCCGCTCATGTGGTCGAGCGCGCCGAGCAGTTCGCCGGGGGCCACCCCGAGCGCCTCGCCGAGCCGGGCCGCCTCGGCCGCGAGCTGGACGTTGGCGGCGAACAGGAGGTTGTTGATGAGCTTGACCGCCAGCGCGGTGCCGAGTTCGCCGGTCTCGATGATCGGGTCGGCGTACGCACCGACAACCCCGGCGGCCCGCGCCCGGGCCGCGGGCGGTCCGCCGAGCAGGACGGTCAGCCGACCAGCCCTGATCTCGTCCAGGCCGCCGCTGACCGGCGCATCTACCACGTGGATGCCCGGGAAGTCTCCGGCCAGCGCCCGCAGGGTCGACTCCCGGCCGGTCACGTGCGAGGCGAGCACCGCGCCGATCGGCAGGGCGGCGGCCAGCGGTTCGGCGATCTCGGCCAGCTGCTCGTCGTTGAAGACGCAGAGCAGCAGCACGTCGGCGCCGATGGCCGCCGAGCGCAGCTCGCTGACGGGCTGGACGCCGAGCCGCGCCAGCGCGTCCCTGGCCTCCGGCCTGCGCGCATGGGCGACCACGTCATGCCCGGCGGCGGCGAGCCGCTCCACCATCGGCAGCCCCATCCGTCCGGCGCCGACAAACCCGACCCGCGAGGAACCCACCGCTGCCTCCTGTCGTCCGGCGTCCGGCGGCCGTGCCGCGGCGCCCCTTGTTCGTCATAGTAGATTATTTAGTTATAAGATTTTACTCAAGCTTAGCGGTGCCGCCGGCACCGGAAGCGGCTGGAGGTTCCATGTCCGATGCCACCAACGGATCCGCTCCCGCCGGGTCGGCGCCGCTTCCGCCCGAGGGCGACTGGCTGGGCACGCCCTACCTGCGGTTCGAGCGCCACCCCCCGTTCGCCCGGGTGACCGTCGACCGTCCGGAGGCCAGGAACGCGCTGACCCAGGCGATGTACTTCGGCATCCGCTACGCGGTCCGCCTGGTGGACGCCGACCCCGATCTGGCGGGCCTGCTGATCACCGGCACCGGAGACGTCTTCATCCCCGGCGGCGACCTGGAACGGCAGGCCGGCGACAAGTGGGCCGACTTCAACGCCGCCCCGGGCGCGTTTGACGTGCTGCCCTTCGACGTCCTGCGGCAGAGCGTCAAGCCGGCGGTCTCCGCCGTCAACGGGATCTGCCAGGGCGGCGGCCTGCTCATCGCGATGTGCTCGGACCTGGCGGTGGTGAGCGAACGCGCCACCTTCCGGGTGCCGGAACTGCTGCGCGGCATCTCCGACACCTACTACGCGCAGCTGCTGGTGCGGCTGATCGGGCCGGTGCGCACCCGCGACCTCATGTTCACCGGCCGCCGCCTCACCGCCGCCGAGGCGCTGGAGTGGGGCCTGGTGAGCCGGGTCGTCCCGCCCGAGGAGCTGATCAAGGTGTCCACCGAGGCGCTCGTCCAGATCGTGCAGACCGCCCCCGAGGCCCGCCGCGACATCAAGCGGGTGCTCGACCAGTACGTCGGGCTGCAGGACCGGATCGCGTTCTTCGACAGCCTGCGGCGCCCCGAGTCCGTGGAGGGCTTCGCCGCCTTCATCGAGAAGCGGTCGCCCAACTGGGTCCCGGAGTCGCTGCGGCGCGACACCCGGGTCTGACCGCCCGCGACCGCGCCCGCCCGGCGGCCGCTGGCGTTCCCCTACTAGATAAATTAGATTACTAATAACCGTGAAGCAGCCAGTGGATCGCGAGGAATCATGACCACAGCCGTCATCGTCGACATCATCCGCACCCCTTCGGGCAAAGGCAAGCCCGGCGGCGCCCTCTCCGGCGTACATCCGGCCGCCCTGCTCGCGCAGACGCTGACCGCCCTCGTTGAGCGCAGCGGCCTGGACACCGCGCTGGTCGACGATGTGCTCGCCGGCTGCGTCGGGCAGATCGGCGACCAGTCGCTCAACATCGCGCGCACCGCGCTGCTGACGGCCGGCTTCCCGGAGAGCGTGCCGGGGACGACCGTCGACCGGCAGTGCGGCTCAAGTCAGCAGGCGGCGCACTTCGCGGCCCAGGGCGTCATCGCCGGCGCCTACGACATCGTCATCGCCTGCGGGGTCGAGTCGATCAGCCGGGTCCCGATCGGGACTTCGCGGGCCGGCGGCAACCCGGTCGAACCGCTGGCCGCGCGTTACCCCGAGGGCCTGGCCAACCAGGGGATCGGCGCGGAACTGATCGCCGCCCGCTGGAAGCTCGACCGCGAAGCGCTCGACGCCTACTCGGCCCGGTCCCACGCGCGGGCCGCCGCCACCGCCGCCGGCGGCGGGTTCGACGGCGAGATCGTTCCGGTCCGGCTGCCCGGCGGGGGCCGGCACGCGACCGACGAGACCGTGCGGCCCGGTACCACCGCCGCGGGACTGGCCGGGCTGAAGCCTGCCTATTACACCCCCGCCTACGCCGAGCGCTTCCCGGAGATCGCCTGGCACGTCACCGCCGGGAGCTCCTCGCCGCTCACCGACGGCGCCTCGGCGGCGCTGATCATGAGCGAGGAAAAGGCGGCACAACTCGGCCTGCGGCCCCGGGCCCGGTTCCACGCGTTCGCGGTCACCGGCAGCGACCCGCTGCTGATGCTGACCGGGGTCATCCCGGCCACGGCCAAGGTCCTGCGGCGCAGCGGCCTGTCACTCGACGCGATCGACGCCTACGAGGTCAACGAGGCGTTCGCGCCGGTCCCGCTGGCCTGGGCGCAGGAGTTCGGCGCCGACCAGGACAAGCTCAACCCGCGCGGCGGCGCGATCGCCCTCGGTCACCCGCTCGGCGGCTCCGGCACCAAGCTGATGGCCACCCTGCTCAACTACCTTGAGGCCACCGGCGGCCGCTACGGCCTGCAGACCATGTGCGAGGGCGGCGGGATGGCCAACGCCACCATCATCGAGCGGCTCTGACGGCCATCGCGCGGCGATCGCGCTCGGATAACAGCGTCGTGCTGGCCGAGGACCGCGCCGCCGGCGCGACCGCGGAGACGCACCTGATGCAGGTCACCCAGCACCTGCCGTTGCTGGCCAGCGTCACCGACTCAGCGTCGATCATCGCATCGCTCAAGGCGCGGGTTGCCCCGGCGAAATGACCGCAGGACCCCCATTGAGCTAGATAATATAATTAGTCATATGATTTAAGGGAAGTTTGGACCGGGAGGACGCATGCGGGCAGCTCGCTGCGAAAAGTACGGCGGTCCCGATGACCTCGTCATCCGCGATATCCAGAACCCGGAGGTTACCCCGGGCCACGTGGTCGTGGACGTGGCGGCGGCCGCGGTGAACTACCCCGACCTGCTCTTCATCGCCGACCGCTACCAGGTGTCGGCTTCGGTTCCCTTCACCCCGGGCAGCGAGTTTTCCGGCCGGGTGGCGGCCGTGGGCGAGGGGGTGACCGGACTGTCGGTGGGGGAGCCCGTCTACGGTTCGGTTTTCAACGGGGCGATGGCCGAGCAGGTGCTCGTTCCCGCCAGCTCGGTCTCGCCGATCCCGCCGGGCCTGTCAATGGTCGAGGCGGCCGCGTTCCGGGTGACCTACCTGACCGCCTATCACGCGCTGGTCACCGCCGGGGAGTGAGACCCGGGCAGTGGGTGGTGGTCCTGGGCGCCGCGGGCGGCGTCGGCACGGCGACCGTCGACGTCGCGGTCCGGCTGGGTGCCCGGGTGATCGCGGCCGCCTCCTCGCCCGAGCGGATCAAGGTCTGCGCGGAACTGGGCGCGGAGGCGGGCATTGATTACGTCAAGGACGATCTCAAGCAGCGGATCAGGGACATCACCGGTGACGGGGCCGACCTCGTCGTCGATCCGGTCGGAGATCGCTGGGCCGAGCCTGGCGCTGCGGGCGATCCGGTGGGGCGGACGGTTCGTGACGGTCGGGTATGCCGGGGCGACATTCCCCGGATCCCGCTCAACGTCGTCCTGCTCAAGAACATCACCGTCCGGGAACTCGAGCTGCGGACGTGGAACCAGCGGCTGACGAAGGAGACGGCACACGCCCTGGAAGCGCTGACGGACCTGGTCGCCGGCGGCATGCGGCCGGTCGTCTCCGAAGTGCACGAACTTGAGGACCTGGGCGTCGCGCTTCAGCGCGTCTCCGACCGGGTCGCGACCGGCAAGGTCGTCATCGACGTTGCGGCCTGACGCCGATCCGGTGCAATCGGCCCGGCCGAGGCGGCTGGGCGGCTCGGCGGCCCGTGCTTCCAGCAGGAGGAGACGAATGGCAGCGTCAGTAGTGGTCGAGCGGCGCGCTGCGCCTGGCCGAGGTGATCGCGGCCAACGGTATGGCGGGGCATGTGAGCAAAATCAGTAAACTGATATAATTGATGGCATCCACCCGGGGGTCGATCAGGTCAGGGAGGGCAGCGAATGGCTGTGAAGTTTCGGGCCGGGCAGCAGCTGGTCAGCGCGGTCGACAGCACGGCGGTGATCGTCATCAAGGCCTCGGCCGAGGAAAGCATGCTGACCTGCGGCGGCGTGGCGATGGCATCCCCCGGCGAGCCGGTCCCGGCCGCCGAACCCGATCCGTCGCTGATGGGCGGCACCCAGATCGGCAAGCGGTACGTCGACGAAGCGGGCACCATCCAGGTGCTGTGCACCAAGGCGGGCCAGGGCACCCTCGCCCTTGACGGCAAGCCGCTGGTGATCCAGGCGGCCAAGCCGCTGCCGGCCTTGGACTGAGCGAGGATTCACCCGTGCGCCTGACCTTGCTGCTTGACATGGCCGCTGACGGATTCGGCACCCGCGTCATGGCCGGGCGCCGGTCCGGCGGGATCACCGCCGCCGAGCTTGCCCGGCGCTCCCACTCGGGGGCCGCGCTGGTCCGCGAGCACGCGGCCGACGCCCTCGTCTACCTTGATGTCAACGGTCCGGCCTTCCCGGTCGCGCTGTTCGCGGCCGCCCGGGCGGGAGTGCCGCTGGTCCCGCTCAACTACCGGCTGGGGCAGCGGCAGCTCGACGCGCTGCTGGCTAAGCACCCGAAGGCGCTGGGGATCGCCGGGCCCGGCGCGCTGGCGCCCTTCGAGCTGGCCGGACTCGACGCGATGACCGCCGGCGACGTGGCTCGCGGAGACCCGCGCCGACCGCGGCGAGATCAGCGAGGCACCCGGCGGGGACAAGAACGCGGTCGCCGTCGTCATCTACACCAGCGGGACCACGTCCGAGCCCAAGGGCGTGCTGCTGCGCCACGAGAACCTGGTCTCTTACGTGCTGGGGTCGGTCGAGTTCGCGGCGGCCGGCGAGACGGAGGCGGCACTGGTCAGCGTGCCCCCGTATCACATCGCCGCCGTCGCCAACGTGATCACCAACCTCTACGCGGGACGCCGCACCCTCGTGCTCGAGGCGTTCAGCCCCGGTCAGTGGCTCCGCACGGTCCGGGAGGAGGAGGTCACCAGCGCGATGGTGGTGCCGACGATGCTCGCCCGGATCATCGACAGCGGGGAAGACCGGTCGGTGCCGTCGCTGCGGTCGCTTTCCTACGGCGGCGCCCCGATGCCTGCCGCCCTCATCGAGCGGGCGCTGCGGGAATGGACGGGGGTGGACTTCGTCAACGCGTACGGGCTGACCGAGACCAGTTCGACCGTGACGCTGCTCGGTCCGCAGGACCACCGCACCGCGCTCGCCTCGCCGGACCCGGCCGTGCGGGCCCGGCTGTCCTCGGTCGGCAGGCCGCTGCCGGGGATCGAACTCGAAGTCCGCGGCCCAGACGGTGAGATCCGCGGCGCCCGGCAGGCCGGGCGGATCTGCGTGCGCGGCGGACAGGTGTCGGCCGAGTACGCGGGGATAGGGCGCGCGCTCGACGACCGCGGCTTCTTCGATACCGCCGACGACGGCTACCTGGACGAGGACGGGTACCTGTTCGTCAGCGGGCGCGCCGACGACACAATCATCCGCGGGGCCGAGAACATCGCCCCCGCCGAGATCGAGGACGTCCTGCTGAGGCACCCGGCCGTGCTCGACGCGGCGGTGTTCGGCGTACCCGACTCGGAGTGGGGACAGCGAATCGAGGCCGCCGTCGTCCCCCGGCCGCACGTCCACGTCGACCAGGCCGAGCTGCGCGACTACACCATGCGGGCGCTGCGGTCGAGCAAGACCCCTGACCGCTTCTGGCTTCTCGGCGCGCTGCCGCGCACCGAGACCGGCAAGCTGCTGCGCCGCCTGGTGCCCGGCCTGGTCGCACAGGCCGGGCGGGGCGAGCCGGCGGCGACACCGGTCACTCCATCAGCGTGACGAGCCGCTCGTAGTGCTCCGCGGGCGCGCCGTAGAGCATCTCGTTGACCTTTGCCCGCCGCAGGTATAGGTGCAGGTCGTGCTCCCAGGTGAAGCCGATGCCGCCGTGGGTCTGCAGGGCCTCTCCGGCCAGCGCGGCCACGCCCTCGGTGGTGAACGCCTTGGCCACGCTCGCCGCCGCCGTCGCGCCGGCGACCCCGGCGTCCAGGGCCATGGCCGCGTAGTAAGTCGCCGCCCGGGCTCCCTTGAGCGTGGTCAGCATGTCGGCCACCTTGTGTTTCACCGACTGGAAGCTGCCGAGCGGCCGGCCGAACTGCTCGCGCACCTTGACATACCCGGCCGTCATGTCGAGCAGCCGCTCGCCCACGCCGAGCGAGTCGGCCGCGCTGAGCACCGCGGCCGCGTCCGTCAGCCACTGGATCTCCGCCTCGTCGGCGGCGAGCACGTCAGCGGCCCGGACGCCGACCGCGTCAAGCACCACGTCATACCAGCGGCGGGTCTCATCGAGCGTCCGCCGGGGCTCGACCACGGTTCTGGCCTGCTCCACCAGCACCAGGCGGGGACCCCGGTCGCTCGCTGCTCTCACTAGCAGCCAGTCGGCCGCGGCGGCCGCCTGGACCGCGGTGGCACGTCCGCCGAGCACCAGGTCGCCCGCGTCGTGCGAGCACAGTCACCGCCCCGTGGCAGGCCAGGCCGGCCTTGAGGCCGCCGGCCGCGAGGGCGGCGGCCAGCTCCGGGTGACCGTGCCGGGCGAGGGCGAGCGCGATCAGCGCGCTGTCAGTGAACGCTCCGGGGGCGGCCGCGCGGCCGATCTCCTCGGCCACCAGGCACAGCTCGACCAGCCCCTGGCCCGCGCCGTCGTGCTCCTCCGGGACGGCCAGGCCGATCCAGCCCAGCTCCGCGCCGCGCCGCCACAGCTTGTCGTCAATGTCATGGCCGGAGCCTGCCAGCGACCGCACCAGCCCCGGCGGGCAGTTCACCGCGAGCATGCCGCGGGACACCTCGCGCAGGGCGGCCTGCTCCTCCGTCAGCTCGAAGTCCACGTGAGCTCCCAGGTCAGGTAATTCAGCTAGGTCAGGAATATCATCGGAGGCGGTTCAGGCATGCCGCGCGATCTCGATCGCGAGGAGCTCGTCGAGGGAGCCGGCGGGCGGCGCGGGCAGCTCGACCGGGCGCTGCCTGGTCGGCAGCAGCACCACCGCGCGTGCCCGGGGTGGTCTGCTCGCCGCGCTGGTTCCAGCAGCCGACTTCCAGGTGGACCTCGTTGCGGTCGCCGGCCTGGACCTTGTCCACCACCCTGCCCCGGACCCAGGTGGTGTCCCCGATGTAGTTGAACTTGCGATGCTCGCAGCGCAGCCGCAGCAGCCACCCGTCGTCGCCCATCCAGTCGGTCAGCGCGTGGGTGAGCCAGGTTTCCCGCATCGCGCCGTAGTCGTAGCTCATCGGGATGCCGAGCTCCTGCGCGCGGGCCGGGTCCCAGTGCAGCCGCTGCACGGTATCGGGGATGTTGCGCGCGTTCGGCGGGTACAGCCCGGGTGCCTTCTTGCGGATCTTGCGCGCGATGCCGAACGTCCCCGGCGGTGTCAGCTGCATGCCCCAGCCGAGGTGCCATACCACCAGGTCGGTGATGACCAGCGGTCCCTTCACCCGCGGCTGGATTTCCTCGCCCACCGCGACGTCCTCGAAGTACCTGGTCCGCGGGCCGCGACGGGTCTCGGCGTCGTAGGCGGCGTCGATCTCCGCGATCTGGGCGTCGGTGTACGGGTCGAAGCTGACCGGCTGCTTGTCCGCTGACCGCTCCTTCGAGCCTTGCCTTTCCGCGTTGATCCAGGTGCCGCGCTGGACGGTGACGATCTGGCCGTGGCCGTTGGCGTACAGGAAGTCGTGGGTCACGTGGGCGGTGCGACCGCCGAACCGGCTCGGCTTATCCTCGACGCCGACCTGGGCGCGGACGACGTGGCAGCGGTCGCCGGCCGTCAGCGGCCGGTAGTACTCGAACTCCATCGCGGCCTGGTACGAGCCAAGGCCGGCGAACGGATCGCCCTTGAGCCTCTCCCGCTGCTGCGGGGTGAGCGGCGGCGCCGCGTTCTCGCCCATGCAGTAGGTGAAATTCGGCGGCGCGATCAGTCCGCCCCACCGGGTGTTCTTGCCGTATTCGGGATCGCAGTACAACGGGTTGTCGTCGCCGTACCCGAAGGCGAAGTGCCGGGTGGCATCGGCCGTCACCTCGGTGATGTGAGCCGGGTTGATCCGCAGCGGGATGCCGATCCGCTGGCGCGAACGCTCGAACGACTCCTCGCGCAGGACGCCGTAGCCAGCCCGGTCAGCGGTCATGAGACTCTCCCGTCGTCGCGCTGCCGGGAACCTCGGCGGCTCCGGGCTGCGGGTGGCCGTCGTGGTGCTGCGGATGACCGTCGAAGTAGTGCTCGCGCACCAGGGCGCGGCTGATCTTGAGCGAGGGCGTCCGCGGCAGCTGGTCGACCACCTTGATCGCGACCGGCTGCTGGTACCTGGTCAGCCTGCTGGTGAGGTACTGCATGAGCTCCTCTTCGGTGGCCGGGCTGACCAGCGTGACCGCCGCGGCCGGCACCTGGCCCAGCCTGGCGTCCGGCAGGGCGACGGCCGAGACCTCGTCGACCGCTGGGTGCGCGGCCAGCGCGTCCTCGATCACGCTGGGCGGGATCTTGAAACCGCCCCGGTTGATCGCGTCGTCCGCCCGGCCGCGGATGAACAGGAAATTGTCCTCGTCGATGCTGGCGAGGTCGGTGGTCCGCAGCCAGACGCCGTCCGCGCCCGGCAACTGCCCGCCGCGCGCCTCGAGCAGGCCGGTCTCCCCGGCGATCAGCACGACGCCGGTCTGCGAGTCGACGATGCGCAGTTCGATGCCATGGTGGGCGCGCCCGACGCTGCCCCGCTTCCGCCGGCCCCACTGCTTCTTGTCCTTCAGCGTCCACCCGGCGATCGCCCCCGCGAACTCGGTCGCCCCGTAGGTGCCGAGCACGGGGATCCCGTAACGCGCCTCGAACTCTTCCGCCAGCTCCGGCGGCAGCGGCGCGGTGCCCGAGCCGACCGCGCGGACGCTGGCGAACGCCTCGGCCGGGACCCCGGCCTTCAGCACCATCCGCAGCGCGGTCGGTGCCAGCCGGACGTAGCCCGGGCGGTGCCGCATGACCAGCTCTGTCCACGCCCCGACCTCGAACTTTTCCAGCAGCGCGACGCTGCGTCCCTCCACCACGTGCGCGACCGCGAAGTACAGGCCGCTGATGTGCGCGAGGGAGGCCCACAGGATGTCGGTCCGGCTGCGCAGGTGCGGCTCGTGCGCCTCGTCGAAAACCAGCCCGGCCGCGCGGAACGCCGCGATCATCCGGTCGTAGGTCAGCTCGACCCGCTTCGGCCGCCCGGTCGTGCCGCTCGTCATCATGAGCACGGCGACATCGCCGGGGTCCTGCAGTGACGGACTCGGCGACCACGGTACTGCCTGTTCTGCGAGACCCCGGTCGGTCCCGGTCCGCAGCGCGATCGCGCCCACCGTCTTGGACGAGGCCAGGACCGCGTCGCGGGCCCAGTCGGCCGCCTCGGCCACGATAACGTCGGGAGCCAGGTCGACGATGTCCTTTTCCAGGCCGATGTCGCCCAGGTGCGGGCTCAGCGTCACCACCGCGCGCCCGGTGCCGAGGGTGGCGATCAAGGCCGCGAGCGGCCCGGGCCGGTTCCGCAGCACGATCCCGACGCGCCGGGCGGTCGGATACTCAGCGAGCAGCGACGCCAGGTCGGCCACCGCGTCCGAGTAGAACGACCAGGAGAACGTCATGCCGTCGAAGAACAGCGCGGTCGCGCCCGGATCCAGCCCCGCCATCTGGCAGATCCGGCGCGACAGCAACGAGTCGGACCCCCGAGAGCTGTGGTCGATCATCCGTCTCGTCCTCCAGGCGGCTGGCTGGGTCGTGCTCGCATGCCCCTGATCACTACGAGCACATAAGGTACAATCAGATTACTAAACAAAAATAGATGACGTCCACCCGGCGGGAGATCAGGTTCCGGCCAGGGCCTGCCGAGGGGCGAGGGCCCTGGGCACGCCTAGCTCACCAATCGTGCAGCTTAGATAACTATTTCGTCATATATAGACGAATGGTCGACGTGACGCTAGGCAGGCGGGGGACTGCTAGCAGCCGCCCGGGCCGGTCGCGGGATGCCGTCCGCGATCCTCGCCGGCGGCGGCCACGGGCGCCGGAGCGCCGTCAGGCATAACGCAGCACGTTACCGCAAGCTAGGCGGACTCGCCCCAGCCGCATGCGTACCGCTGCCACTGACAACAGAAGCGAACAAGCTGCGGAACCGGTCAGCCATCCAAAGACAGGTGTCCCACAAGTCCGCGAGTGGCTCGCGGGTGTACGGAACGGCGGGCATATACGTCCCAGGCGGGCCGAACTCCGGGTCAAAGGACAGGACCCGGGTTTGATCAGCCTGCCTGCGCCGGATGATGTCCGCCCACCATGCCTCGTGGCACTGAAGATAGCGCCGGTTCTCCGGCGCCCGCGGGTCGTTCACCTGGGGTCCGCCGGGATGCCCCACGCGGCCGTGAATGTGGATGCTGTGCGCGTTGCCTAGGGCGACGCTGTCCGAATGCTCGTCAAGGGTGCTCTCGGAGACACAGCACCAGTGGCTGTAGTCGGCCGTCAGCTTCAGCTCGGGAAATGCAAGGAGGATCTTTGCGGTATCCCAGGGGGTGAACAGCGCGGTTTGCCGGTGAGTCTCGTGGGCTACGGGCAGTTCGAATTCCGACTGGATGCGCAGTGCTCCTTCGAAGAACCGCAGTTTGTCATCGAACGAAGCGCTGTCCGTGCTGCTGCTTGACGTTACGAAGTCCGCACCTGCGCGCTCCGCGCGTTCAAGTAGCCGGCGGAAGGAAGTGAGATGGTCGGGACCCGACGTCCGTATCAGCGTGTAGTACGGCAAGTCATGAGACCGCCGCACTGAACGAAGAGCCGACAGCTCATCGTCATTCTCGGGAAGATCGAATTCGAAGGCGTCATACCCCGCATCTTCGATTGCGTTGACGTTCTCCTCGAGTGAACCGTTCATGCCCCACAGCGACTTGCAGATTCTCAGCTCCACTGCGCGCCCCCTCTCCACCAACACCCGCCTGATCCGACGAGTCGCCCGCAGGCAGTTCCTCGCCCGCACCGCGCGATCAGCCGGAGAGCATCCAGCCTCCGTCGACCTGCAGCACCTGGCCGGTGATGTAGCCGCCGCCGTCCGAAGCCAGGAAGAGTACGGTCTCGGCGATCTCAGCGGGTTGCCCCATGCGTTCGAGTGGCGTCTGGCGGATAGCCTCGTTGACGCTATCGGCCGGAATCTGCCAGTCCGCTTCCCAGTTAGCCGCGATCGCTCCGGGCGATACCGCGTTCACCCGGATAGCGGGGGCCAGGTCCCGGGCCAGGGCGGCGGTCATCCCACGGATCGCGCCCTTTGCCGCGCAGTACCCGACCGCCACCGACATAACCGGGTTCTCGCGGTTCGCCGACGTCCCGTAGGAGCCGGAAAAGTTGATGATCGAGCCTGCGCCGGCCTGCTGCATGTGGGGCAGCACCGCCTGGCACATCAGGAAGGTGCCGTAGACATCCACGTCGAACATGGCTTTCCATGACTCCGGTGTTATCTCGGCGAACCGCACAGCATCGGCAATATCAATTCGGCCGGCTGTGTTTACCAGGATGTCGATGCGTCCCAGCGTCCCGGCCACAGAGTCGACGAAGCTCGCCACCGACGAACGATCGGTGACTTCAAGTTGTGCGGCGATCGCTCTTCCGCCGGCGGCTTCGATCTCGTCAGCGATCGCAGCCGCAGCCGCTCTTGAGTTCCTGTATGCAAGCGCGACCGAGGCGCCTTCGCGCCCGAAAGCACGAGCGATCTCGCCGCCAAGAGCGCCTCCGGCTCCTGTGACGATTGCCACTCGGCCGGCGAATCTATTTCCGCTGTTCCACTGCGTCACCGCATGCTCCTTACTTAATCATTCACCAGCGAGATCGCGCGGGCCGGACATCCGGCGACGGCTTCCCCGAGTTCGGCTTGCTGCGTCGGGTCCGGTGTCTCCTCGTACTGGACGACGAGGTCGTCATCGAGCTTGAATATCGACGGCGCGAAGTACTCGCACATCCCGTGCCCCTGGCAGAGATCGCGGTCTACATGAACCCTGGTCAACTCGCTACCTCCCCGGTACCGGACGGTGCGGCGCCAGCGGCAGGGCCGGCGCTCGCGGGGGACAAGTCAATGCTCGTGGGGCGGAACGCGATCGGCAGACTCTCAAAGCCGCGCTCATGCGGCGCGAAGAGCCTTTTGGCGCCGCCGGATGTCTCGTAATCCGGTATCAGACTCAGGAGTTCCTCGATGAGCACGCGTCCCTCGAGACGTGCGAGCGATGAACCGAGACAGTGGTGGAGGCCGACCCCGAAGGCAAGGTGCTGTTTATGCTCCCGGCCGATGTCCAAGGTGTCGGGCGCGTCCCACCGGCTCTCGTCGCGATTCGCCGAACCGTAGAGGACAAGGACCCGCGCCCCGGCTGGAATGACCCGCTCGTGCAGGCTGACGTCCTGCGTTGTCACTCTGCTGACGGACTGTACCGGTGAGTCGAACCTCAGCAGCTCTTCGACCGCGCCCTGGATCAGGGCAGGGTCGGCGATCAGCGCGTCTCGTTGTTCCCGATGCAGGTCAAGGTTGTTGACGGAGTTGGCCAGGAAGGCCGCTGTGGTCATGATGCCCGCGTAGAACACCAGCACGGACATGCCGACGAGCTCGGCATCCGTGATAATTTGCTCACTCTGCGCGTGCGACAAAACGGTGAGCATGTCATCCTGGGGATCCCGGGCCCGGCTGACCGCGGCGGCGTGGACGTAGTCGCGCATCGCCCGGTTCGCTTCCCAGGCCTCCGCCGGGGCCGTCGAACTGCCAGCCTCTTTCGTGGTCATGAGCTCGAACCAGGCCAGCAGCTGGGCGTGGTCTTCAGCGGGAAAGCCAAGCAGCGTGCACACGACCGAGGAGGGCACCACCCGGGCGACGTCGCGGGCGAAGTCCACCTCGCCCTGTTCGAGGTAAGGCCCCAGCGTCCCGCGAACGTTCGCACGCACGGCCGCCTCGAGTTTGACGATCGTCCTCGGGGTGAAATACGCGGACATGGTCGCCCGGAGCCGATCATGGTCGGGCGGGTCGTAGTCGAGAAACGCTCCCGGTGAATAGAAGGCGCTCTCATCATCCAGGGCCACGCCCTGTGCGCTTGAGAAAACTGCCCGGTTCTTTACGGCCGACTGCACGTCCTCGAACCGAGAAAGTACCCAGAGGTCGATGTTTTCGTTGTAGTAAAGAGGCGCTTCGCGGCGCAGCCTGCGAAAGGTGGGGTAGGGATCCTCGTAGAACTGGAAAGGGTCGTAATGAGGTGATATGCCGGTCATTGCAGTCCTGCCTTCGTATGGGCCATTGCCGCTCCGGCCCGGGTGCGGCCAGCCGAGTTAGACATGTTGTCCAGAAATTCCTTCTATCTGGTCCCAGCGATTAACGGAAGCACTTAGGCTTGGTGCGGACTCAAGCAGCTGCCGGGTGTATTCGTGGCTCGGATTTCGCAAAACATCGCGTACAGGCCCACGCTCACATATCTCACCCTTTCTCAGCACCAGCACGTAGTCGGCAATAGCGGCGGTAACGCCGAAGTCGTGTGTAATGAACAGCATTGTGAGGCCCATGCTGTCTCGCAGGTCAAGCAGCAGCTCCAGCACGACGGCTTGGACTGAGACATCGAGCGCGGAGGTGACCTCATCGCAGACCAGAAGGTCTGGCCTTGCCGCGAGCGCGCGGGCAAGCGCAACCCGCTGGCACTCTCCGCCAGACAGTTCAGCGGGATACTTCGCCGCCGTGCCGGCCGGCAGGCGAACCGCCTCGAGCAGTCGTTTGACCTCGCCTTCAGCCTCCCTGCGCCCCAGGCCGTTGAGTTGCCTGGCCGGCCTGGCGATGGCGGACTCGACCGTGTGGCGCGGGTTCAGCGCTTCGGCGGGATTCTGAAATACGATCTGCACACGCCGGCGCTGCTCGGCGGTACGCCGCCGAGCCAAACCCGGCAGTTCCTCGTCATCGAGGCGTACCGACCCCGCCGCGAGCGGGTGCAGGCCGGCGATCACCCGGGCGATGGTGGTCTTGCCGCTGCCTGACTCGCCCACCAGGGCAGTGCAGGTACCGCGCTCGACATCGAACGTGACATCCTGCGCCACGACCACCGCGTCCCGTGTCCCGCGGTACTTCGCCTGCAGCTGCCTGACGCGGAGCAGCGGCCGGTCCGCTCCCGCACCCGGGACCCGGCCTCCGGGTTCACTGTCCGCCGGTACCGAGGGCGTCTTCATCCACTCGAAGCACCGGACACCGTGCGCCGGCGCGACCTCGAAACGGGGCGGGTCCTCATCGATGCAACGCTGAGTGCGCTGCGAGCAGCGAGGGGCGAAGGCGCACCCCTGCGGCCGTTGCCCGACGGCAGCGGCGATGCCGTCCATCGCCCGAAGCACCCGAGGCCGCAGATGATCTGGAGTCGATGCGACGAGACCGCGCGTGTAGGGATGCCGCGGGTTGCGCAGGATCGCGCGGGACGGGCCCTGCTCGACGATCCGTCCGGCGTACATGACCGCGATCCGGTCAGCGATGTCGCTGACGACCGCGAGATCGTGGGTGATGTACAGCATCGCCACGTTCTGCTCGTCCCGCAGCCGGCGCAGCTCTTCGAGGATACGGCGCTGGGTAACGACGTCGAGCCCGGTTGTGGGCTCGTCAAGCACGACGACGGCCGGATTGGACGCGATCGACAGTGCGATGCAGACGCGCTGCTGCTGCCCCCCTGAAACCTGATGCGGGTAACGGTCGGCGAACTGCTCGGTGCTGGGCAAGCCGACGCTCTGGAGCAGCTTCAGGGCGCGGCCGCTCGTATCGGCGGCGCCGGCGGCCGTGGTGTCGTGCGCGCGGATCATGTCTTCGACAGCGGTGATGATCCGCATCGACGGGTTCAGCGCGCTGCCCGGATTTTGCGGGACGTAGGAGATGAGGCGCCCGCGGGCGCTGCGGAACGTGTACTGGTCGCTCATATCCTCGCCGGCGATGACCACGCGACCGCTTGAGGTGATCCTCCGGTCCGGGTGATAGCCGAACAGCGACAACGCGGTCGTCGTCTTACCTGAACCGGACTCGCCGACGAGGGCGACAATCTCCCCCGGTTCGATTTCGAGATCGATGTCCTCGATGATCCGCCGGTCGCCGGCCAGCTGGGCGGTCAGGCCGTCGGTGCGAAGTGCGGGCTGGTCGGTGCTCACCGGTTCTCCGATCGGCCGAGAGTACGGGCGAACCCGTCACCGACCATGTTCACCGCGACGACGAGGACGGCGATCAGCATGGCGGGCACGAGCAGGGCAAGCGGATTCTCGGAGACGATCACCCGGTTTTCCGAGATCATCAGACCCCAGTCCGAGCTGGGCGGCTGCAGGCCGAGGCCAAGGTAGTTCACGCTGGCGATGAGGATGATCGACCAGCCGAAACGTACGCCCGCGTCGGCCGCGATCGGTCCGACGATGTTGGGCAGCACTTCACGCCGCACGATCGCCTGCGGTGACTCGCCGCGGGCGATCGCCGCCTCCACGTACCCGCGGGACATGACGGTCATCGTCGCGGTGCGCACGATACGGGCGACGCCAGGGAACAGCACCACCACCGCCGCCAGGACCAGGGTCAGCGGTCCGCTCCCGAATGCCGTCACGGCCAGCAGCATGAGCAGCAGCGAGGGAAACGAGAGGAGCAGATCGACCGCCCGCATCAGAACCGGATCGACGAACGTCCGCGCGTAACCGGCCGTGAGGCCGACCAGCAGGCCGACCGCATAGATGAGCACGGTGGCCGAGAGTCCGAGCAACAGGGTCGACCGGCCTCCGTCGAGAACGCGGCTCAGGACGTCGCGCCCCAGATAGTCGAGTCCGAGCGGAGCCCCGTTGACCGGACCCAAGCCGGGCGGACCGACTGTCTGGGCCATGTTGTACGGGCTGAACAGCGGGCCGAACAGCGCTACCAGGACAACGGCCGCGAGCAAGACGAGACCGACAGCGAAGCTCTTGTCGCTGACGGCAAGGCGCCACGGGCGCCGGATCATCTGCGTGGTAATCCTGTCCCGGGCGGTCACAGCGCGGTCCTCAGCCGGGGGACGATGAGGACGACGGTGAGATCGGCGACGATGTTGATCACGATATAGACGGTGGCGAGGATCAGCGAAGCCGCCTGGACCTCGGTGACGTCCCGCGTGGTTACGGCGTCGACCAGATAGGTGCCTATGCCGGGGTAGGCGAAAATACTCTCGACGATGATGATGCCTCCGACGAGATACTGCAGGTTCTGGGCGATTGTCTGCACACTCGGTGCGAGCGCGTTACGCAGCGCGTACCGGACGAGGACCCGTCTCTCCCGGATCCCGTTCAAGCGCGCGTAGTGCACAAACTGCTCTCTCAGCGTCTCGATCATGCCTGACCGGACCTGACGGATTCCGGCCCCGAGCGCGACCGCGAGCAGCGTGAGGACCGGCAGGACCATCTCCTTCGCCAGACCGGAGGTGCTTGTCCCCGGGCTCAGCAGCGCCACCGGCGGAGCAGTCCCATGACGGTGAAGAACACGTAGATCAGGCCGGTGCCGCTGACGAATTCGGGCAGCCCGCCGAAAACCAGCGAGGGTACGGATATCGCGTGGTCCAGCTTGCGCCCGGCGTACATCCCGGCGAGCGCACCGAAGAACAACGTCAGGGGGATGAGGAGGGCCGTCGTGACGAGGGCGAGGACCGCACTGTGCAGGAACGGCTCACCGAGGGTGGCCGAGATGGAGGTCTGCGCCCGTCCTTCGGCCAGTGCCACGGCCGAATTGCCGAAGTTGCCGTGCAGCATCGACCAGAGCCACGACAGGTAACGATAGGCGAGCGAGTGGTTCAACCCGAGGCGGCTCTCCAGTGCCTGCACCGTACCCGGCTGCGCGGCGCGGCCCAGGATCACCACCGCCGCGTTGCCGGGTAGCACACTGGCGGCCAGGAAGATGACGACCGAGGCGGCGAGCAGGGTGAGCAGCCCGGCCGCGACACGGCGGATCACGAACATCGCCACGGGGTGCCGGCGTCGCGGGCCGGGCACTTGACCGGCCTTGTCGGCGAGCGGAGCGAGTTCGCTTGAAGGCAGAGCCATCGTCCCTCCCTTTGTTATTTCCCGTCGAACCCGGGCATAGCGGCGGCGATTGCCGCAGCCTCAGCCGCGCGTTCGAGAGTGAGGTCGATATCAGCCGGGGAATGTTCGGTGGACAGGTACCAGATGTCGCGCGGTGTCGGCTTGGTATAGATACCGACACTCCAGAGTGCCTGCTTGAACGCGAGCATCCGTTCCGGATCGTTGCGCCAACCGTCTCGCATGTTGTGACCTGGACCTGGGCCGAAACCGAGGCCGAACAGGGTGTTTGTTCCCTGCACGTACCCGCCGAGCGGCGCCACAAGCTCGGACAGGCCCCGCCGAAGCCGGTGCGACAGTTCGCCCATGCGCTCGTAGGTCCCGGGCTGGCTCATCCGCTCGATGACGACCGGGATGGCCGCGAGGCACAGCGGATTGCTGTTGTAGGTACCCGCTTGGAAGACCCGCCGGTCAGCGATCAGCTGCATCACGTCGCGTCGTCCGCCCAGCACGCTGACCGGCAGCCCGCCCGATACCGCCTTGCCGAGGCACGTCAGGTCGGGTGAAACGTCGTGCACGGCCTGTGCGCCGTTCAACCCGACCCGGAACCCGGTCTGGACCTCATCGAAGATCAGCACCGCGCCGTACCGGTCGCAGAGGGCGCGCAGCCCCTGCAGATAGCCGGGAACGGGATCGATGACCCCGCAGTTGCACATGACCGGCTCGGTCAAGATGCCGGCGATGTCATCTCCGTGATCGGTGAACGCCTGCTCTACCAGCCGGAGATCGTTCCACCCGAGGACAAGCATGTCCTCGTAGGTCGCGTACGGCTGACCCTCTGACATGGGTACCCGGGCCGGTTCGGTGGCAGGCCCGGCGTCGGCCGCCGGCGGCACGTAGGAGACAGCTACCTGATCTGCCCAGCCGTGGTAGTGACCTTCGAACTTGATCACCAGTTTGCGTCCGGTGGCCGCTCTCGCGAGCCGGATCGCCGACTGGACGGCCTCGGTCCCGGACTGGCCGAAGCGGACCTGTTCCATCGACGGAATGGTCGCGGTCAGCAGCTCGGCGACGCTCACCTCCAGCCGGTGCCCCGCGCCGTACAGCGTCCCCAGGCGAGCCTGGTCCCGGACCGCGTCCACGATGCGCGGGTGGCCGTGACCGAGCAGCAGGGGCCCGTATCCCAGCAGGTAGTCAACGTACTCGTTGCCGTCTAGGTCCCACATGCGGCTGCCCGATCCCCGTTCGATGAAGATCGGGTGGGGTCGCACGAGCGCCCGGTCGGCCGAGCCGACACCGCCCGCGATCACCTCTTGCGCGGCATCGAACAGCTCGGCCGACTTGGTGAGATCCAGCACGCTCGTCCTCCCGATGGTGCTCACTGGCTGCCCGCAATCCAGCCGTCGCACAGTCGCCAGTTGTTGTAGCTGAACCCCGCTCCGGCACTGAGACCGCGGACGTTATTCGCCGCGGCGTCGACGTACGGCAGGTTGCCCCACACCAGGTAGCCGCCCTCGTCGAACTGCTGCTGCTGGCACTGGGCCCACAGGCTTTGCGCGGTGGCCTTGTCGGTGGCGGCGATTGCCTGGCTGATGAGGGTTTCCGCGGCCGCACCACCCGGCTGCGAACCCCAGTGGGTATCGGGATAGGGGGCGGTCAGGGTGTACTCGGAAAGATAGGCCGCGGTAAGCGATCCGACCGGCTGGTCTACCTCGTAGCCGAACGGCCGCACGAGGAACCCGCCCGCCGGCGTGAAATACGTGGCGGCGCTGGTGGTCTCGACGTTGACCTTGATCCCGGCCGCACTCGCCTGCTCAGCGAGAATCGTTGAGGACTCGACCATGCCCGGCAGGAAGTTGCAAGTGGGGAGGGTGAAAGTGTCCCCGGCGACGCCGGCCGCCTTGAACAACGACTTTGCCTTGTCTATGTCCTGTGCTCGGGTGAGCTGGCCGGCATAATATTCGGTGCCGGGAGCCAGCAGGTCGTACGCTACGTCGCCGAAACCTGACCATGCTCCGTCGATCATCGCCTGGCGGTCAACCAGGAGCTTGAAGCCCTCGCGGACCCGGTTGTCGGCAAACGGGCCCTTGTCGACTCGCATCGCGAACATGTAACTCTGCGCGGCTATCGGCGACTGCAGGATCTGTACCTGCTTGGCCGATAGCTGTTCGCGCGCGGTGGTGAGCGGCAGGCTCGGGTACAGGTTGACGGTGCCGCCGAGCATCGCGTTGAAAATCGAGGTTGTGTCGGTGAACGACGAGTCAACGATCAGCTGGTCAACGTAGGGCTTGCCCTCTTCCCAGTAGGACTTGTTGGCGCTGAACACGGACCGCGTGCCAGGGGTAAACGACTCGAACTTGAACGGACCAGTTCCGATCGGCTTGGCTGCCGTGCTCGCGACCGTCGCGCCAGCCTGAACGACGGGGAACTCGAAGTAGGTGAGGATGCTCGGGAACTCCGTTGCCGCCCGCAGCAGCGGAACCTCTACGGTGAGGCGATCTATCTTCCGGACCCCGCCGAAGTCCACGAGGCCGGCCAGGAATCCGCTTGAGTAGTCGAGACTGGGCTTGGACCAGACCGAAGTGAAGTTGTAGACGACGTCGTCGGCGGTGAACGGCTTGCCGTCGTGCCATTCAACGCCGTCGCGCAACTTGAATGTCCAAACCGTTGCCGAGGCATTCGATTCCGCGGACAGCGCTAGGCCGGGAACGAGGGGGCTAATGTTCTCACCTAGA
The DNA here is from genome assembly GCA_963785645.1 of uncultured Actinomycetota bacterium. Classification (GTDB taxonomy): domain Bacteria; phylum Actinomycetota; class Actinomycetes; order Streptosporangiales; family Streptosporangiaceae; genus Trebonia. The sequence continues at coordinate 810,715 of CAWAWG010000003.1, read as the reverse complement.
TAGAAAAGCAAATTGTAGAGGTTGTAGTTGCGCACGTAGTCCGGAGTGGTGACAGCTGTTCCCGGAAAAAGATTCTCCTCCTGGCCGCCGCTCAGGACGCCCACCGTGAAGGTTCCGCCGCGCACTGGTGTTCCGCCCGCGAGTGCGGTAAGCCCGCGATTGCGCGGAGCGGAAGATATCGACGTATTAAGGTTGCCGCCGCATGCCGTCAGCAGCGCCGCCCCGCCCAGGGCGGCGCCGATTTTCGCGGTGGCCGCAAGCAGTGTCCGGCGCGACATCTTCGTGTCGCCGCGCAGCAAGGATCCCAGGCCGTCGGTACCGGGGTTGTCATGTTCCATGTTCTGTCCTCTCTCGGCGCCTGCCTTCGGGTACCCGCCTGGGTGACGATGCGGCATCTAGGGTGCCCTGGAACTACGCCGGGTGACAGGGAACATAACTGGTCATTGGACACTGTGTCTATGGGGGGAACCAAGAAGTTACATCTGAAGCCGGTCCGCTGCGTGCGGTTCCCGTGCCGCGACGAGGATGCCGGCAACCCCGCAGTCCAGCGCCAGTGGACAACCTGTCCAATGGCAACGTATGCTGCCGCGCAAGCAACCCAGGTTGATGGAGGTTGGGATGACGCTGAGGGGAGCCTGGTGAGTCCCGGGACAGAAGAGCCTGAAGGGATCGACCTGGCGGCGCTCTTGCCGGACGGTCTCCCATCTGGCCGTGACGCGGTAAGCGAGGGCTACGAACTGGGTCGCGGCGTGGAGCGCGCACGATCGATGTTCATGATCGAGAAGGGCGTCGGCTCCGAGCGCGAGTGGCGGGAACGAGCGCGGGCAGAGGGCGTGCTGTGCACGTGCATGAATATCGGCCTGGCGACCTGGTCGGACACCCGCGATGCGCTCGGGGCGATTTACGAGGATGCGCTTTCGCGCGGCGTTCGCCCGCCTGACCGGTTCAACCTGCTGGCTGAGCGGCGCATGGGACTCCCGAAGGGGATGCGGGCCGGCGCCCCGCAGGAGACCGGGCCGGTCCTCTGGAGCGAGCAGGACTGGTGGGAGCTGGCCCATACGGTCCCGATACAGCCCGAGGCGGCCGACAACATGATCGGCGGTCCTGGTTCAGTCGACAATGCCCTGGATGCGCTCCGCGTAGGGATCACCCACATCGGCGTGCTGTCACAGTACTCGTGGCGCTGGCCCTACTGGGATGACGAGATCACGCACACGATCAACGTCGTAACGGCGGCAGGCGCACTGGCGGCGTGGCGCAACGAGGGGGTGTGCTTCGACAGTTACCTCGAGGACGGGTACCCGGGGACGTTCCACGACTACGCCAACTACGTCGGCTGGGCTATGGTCGAGCGCTACATCAGCGAGGAGCTCATCGGCGCGGCCTACAGCTGCTCATGGGGCGGCCTGACCCAGGACCCGATCACGAAGTCGGCCGTCACCCTGGCCTTGCACGCGGTGAACCCGGACGGCGTTCCGGCCGGGTTCGTGCAGGGCGACACGATCGGCAATACCGATGACTTCGACGCGAACATGGCCGTGCTTTCCACCGATGTCCTGTTCATGCGCATGGTCGATGCGCGCTACCGGCTCGGGGGAGCGCCGATCGCGGTGCCGGTGACCGAGACCGAGCGCATCCCGACGTGGCAGGAAGTAGCGACCGCGCAGACCATCAGCCGCAAGCTTGAGCACTACATCCCCCTGGTCGACCCGGTCATCGACTGGCGGCAGATCGAGGAGATGCGTGACCGTCTTGTCCGTGGCGGCCGCCGGTTCTTCAACGCGGTGATGCGCGCGATGAACACCTCGGGGGTCGACGTCCGAGACCCCGCCCAGCTCCTGATCGTTCTGAAGCGGGTCGGGGCCGAGCAGTGCGAACGGCTCTTCGGGGCTGGTGCCCTCGACCCGAGTTACCCCCGTGGCCGGCGGCCGGTGCTCCAGACCGACCTCGTCCGCGACACCATGCGGCACCGCGAAACGCTCTTCGCGGCGATTGGCAAGATAACGGCGGCTGACAGCCTGCGGGGACGCCGCATCGTGGTCAGCTCAACCGATGTCCACGAGTTTGCCGAGTTCCTGCTCGTTTCGTCGCTAGCCGGCGTGGGAGCCGATGTCACCGACTTCGGTATCAACCGCGACCCGGAGGACATCGTCAAGGTCGCGATCGAGGTCGATGCCGACGCTGTCGTGGTCACCACCCACAATGGTGTCGCGCGGTCGTTCGCGACCAAGCTGATGTCCGAGATGCGCCTTGCCGGTTTGGCGAGCCGGCCGGTCTATATGGGGGGAGTGCTCAACGAGGACGTCGAAGGTTCACACGTGCCGGTCGACGTACGGGAAGATCTTCGCCGCATCGGCGTCAACCTGCCCGGCTCCATCGATGCACTGATCGCGGAGCTGGCGTCACGCTTCAAGCCCGCCACCGCAACGCGGTGAGGGTTACCGCACTCGCTGACTTTGGCTCTACCTTCACCAAGGTCGCCCTCGTCGAGGTCACGAGCGGACGGCTCGTCGCACAGGCCCAGTCGCCCACGACGACGCGGACCGATGTCATGGAGGGCTACCGCCGCGCGCTCGCGGCGGCGCGGGCACTCGCCCCCGGCGCGGTCCTTGGCCCGCAACGCGCGGTATCCAGCGCCGGCGGCGGCCTCCGGGTAGCGGCGGTCGGGCTGGTGGCGGACCTCACCGCCGCCGCCGCGCGCCAGGCCGCGCTCAACGCGGGCGCGCGCGTCGAGGTCGTGCTCAGCGGGACACTGGACGACCGGCAGGTCTGCCGCCTCAAAGCCGCCGCACCCGACATCATCTTGTTCGCGGGCGGCACCGACGGCGGCCAGCGCGACCGCGTGATCTTCAATGCCCGGCGTCTCATCGAGGCACGCCCGCAGGCCTTTGTCGTGGTGGCGTGCAACGCATCGATCGCCCGGCGGCTGACCGGGGACTTTGCCGCCGCGGGCATCGATGCCGAGGCTGTCGCCAACGTCATGCCGCGCATCGGTGAGCTGGAGATCGAGCCCGCCCGGCGGGCGATCTCCAGAACCTTCCTCACGCACGTCATCGCCGGACGCGGTCTGAGCACCGGTGATGAGTTCCTCGACATGGTCGAGATGCCTACCCCCGAAGCCGTGCTTATCGCCACGGAGCTGCTGGCGGCGGGGCCGGGCAACGCCCGCGGGGCGGGACGCGTTGCCGTCATCGACGTGGGCGGGGCCACTACCGACGTCCACTCGGTCATGCTGGACGCGCCGGACCGCAGCGCGAAAGACCAGCCGATGCTGCCGGTGCCGCCGTCGGTTCGCACCGTGGAGGGTGACCTGGGCATGCGGGTGAGCGCGGCCGGGGTCGCGGAGTCAGACGGCTTGTGGCTGAACGACGCGTGGCCTGCCGCGCGCGGACCGGTACAGGCCGCTCTTCAAGCACGTTACGAACAACCTGATTTCGTTCCGGCGGACAGCGATGGCGCCGACTTCGACGAACTGCTCGCGACGGCATGTGCGGCAACCGCGCTGAGACGGCACTGCGGTGAGCTCAGCACGACCGTCAGGCACAATTCGCCACCGCGGGTGGTGGCGACCGGGCCGGACCTCCGCGAGCTTTCCATCCTGATCGGCACGGGAGGCGCCCTTGCCCGCTCAGGGCGCGGGGCCCGCATCCTGTCCTCGGCGACGCATCGGCAGGCCGGGCGGGCGCTGATTCCGCGAAGACCAAGAACGGTCATCGACCGCAGCTACATCATGGCCTCGGCTGGACTGCTGGCAACGACCGATCCGCATGCGGCGTTCGCTCTGCTCACCCGCGAACTCGGCCTCACGCCGGGGGAGGAGGGACTTCCGGGCTGACCGCGTAGATGGCGTGCCAGTGCAGCAAGGCCAGGTGCCTGATCGCGACCGCCACGTCCTTCGGCTCGGTGTTGACATCGAAACTCGACAGCACCGCTTCGATCATCCCGTACAGCGCATAGGTGGCGAAGTTGATATCCACGCCTCCGCGCAGCAGCCCGCGTTCTGCGTCGCGACGGTGAATATTCAAGAGCATATTTCGAATCTCGGTATCCGCGGCAGCGTTCGCCTCGTTCCAGCCGCTGGTCGACAGATGCGACGAAATATCAATCAAAGGCCGCAAGGCGGCGTTCTCAAGACGCCACATGAACGCCTCCCGAATAACTGCTTCGATCAGCTCGAACGAAGTCTGCTCGGGGGGAGAGCTGCGGTTAATACGTTCCGGGATCGTCGCGTAACCCCTGAGATACTCGCGCATGAGTACTCCGAGGATCGCCTGCTTGTCGGCAAAGTTGTTGTAGACGGTTGAGCGGACGACACCAGCCTCGCGCGCGATCATCCCCATCGACGTCGCCGGGTAACCGTTGGTTAGAAAGAGCCGCCGAGCCGCATCCAATATCCTGCCGTAGGCGAGCTCATCTGTCTCTGTCGCGGTGGAGGCCATGACAGCCCCAGGCTTCGGTGACGACATTAGAGGGTCCTAAAATTTGCCATCGGTACGATGTCTCATGATGCTTCGATTAACTACGTTGAACAGGTTGTCCAACCTATCAGGAGTTATCTTACTCGACAACAACCGCCCGGAAAATGCATCCCCGAGTCTGACGTGAGCATTCAGGTCTCAGGCCTCGAGGCGCAGGCGGAGAAGACCGTCGGCACGCGGAGCGGCGGGACCCCGCTCGGCGGGTCGGCGGGCAGGAACACTCGGGTCCGGCCCGCAGTGCCTTGCCGCACCGCCGTCCCTGACCTCGCCCGGTCCGGGACTTGGTGACGGTGTGCCACTGGTGAGCGGACGGCCTTCATGATGGTTTTTTGATGGATTCCTGCCGTTGACTTGCGTCACGATCTCTCTAGTGTGAGTTACCTAACACCGGCGAAGACGGGCGGAACTTCCTCTCTCCTCTTCGCCCCACCCCTTCTCGGCTGACGCGAATCGGTCAGGCTCGGCGCGGCGAAATACCGCGACTCGCGGGCAGAACGAGCTGCCTGCGAAAGGAGGAAGCATGCATTCTAGGGTGAAATGCGCGGTCGCGGTGGTCGCGACAGCGCTTGCTGTCGCTGCCTGCTCAAGCAGCGGTTCGTCGGCTGGAACGTCGGCTGGAACGTCTTCGGGGTCCGGCGTGAGCACTGCCAGCTCGTCCTCGGGACAGTGTCCCTACACGTTCGCGGTCATCACTCACGGTGACAACGGGAGCTTCTGGAGTGTCGTCTACAAGGGGGCCAAGAACGCGGCCGCGGACCTGGGCTGCAAGCTGAGCGAAGTCTACGGATCGCAGCAGCAGGGCCAGGCCGAGCCGGACGACAACGCGGAGAACGCGCAGATCGAAGACGCGATCAACCAGCACGTCGATGGGATCGCCGTCTCCGATCACGACCCCAGCCTGATGAACCCGACAATCGCCAAGGCGACAGCGGCCGGCATTCCGGTAGTGATGCTTAACGCGGGCTGTGACCCGGCCGATCTCGCCGCCTCCCAGGCCCTGACCTGCTTCGGCCAGCCGGAGACCCAGGCCGGCCAGGCGGCCGGAGCGAAGTTCAAGAGCCTGGCGGCGACGAATGTCCTGTGTGTTATCCACCAGTCGGGCCAGAACCTGCTGGACCGGTGCAACGGCATCGCGCAGGGGCTGGGGGTTGGCTCCACCTGTTCAACCGGGACGGCGCCCGCGCACGGCCCGGCCTGCACGGAGCTGATCCTGTCGACGCCCAACGCGGCCAGCAACCCGCAGGAGGCGATCAGCCAGGTCACCGCCTACCTGCAGGCCCACCCGGGGATCAACGGGGTGATGACGCTCAACAGCGCGATCGGCGATGCGCTGGTAGCCGCCCACCCGACTGGGGTCAAGATCGGCACGTTCGACCTCGACTCGACCGTGGTATCCAGCCTGAAGGCCGGGTCGATGACCTTCGCGATCGACCAGCAGCAGTACCTGCAGGGCTACCTGCCGATCGTGGCACTCTACCTGTACAAGAAGCACGAGGGCAACGTCGTCGGCCCGGCCACGACCGTGCCCACGGGGCCGCTGGTCGTCACCCAGTCCAACGTGGGGAATGTCGCGGCCGCCATCGCGGCCGGGGATGACTGAGCAGGGCTAGTTCGGTGGTGCCGGGACCAGAAGGCTGATGAGGCCGGTCCCGGTACTCCGGCGCAGCAGCCACCTAGGAGAACTGATCTGGGGATGTGCAGATGAATGCCGAAACTGTAGGCACGGCGGTTACCGGGCCGCCGCCGGGCCGGCCGAAAGCACCCGATGAAAGGCTGTCGCCGGTCGGCCGGATGACCAGGGCGCTGCAGCGTCCGGAACTGGGCAGCCTGCTCGGTGCTCTGGTCGTCTTCGGGCTGTTCGCCGCCACCGACTCGACGGCGCAGCACCTCTGGCTCACCTTGACCGGGGTGGCGGCCTGGAGCCAGCAGGCCGCATTCTTCGGGATCATGGCGGTGCCCGTGGGATTGCTGATGATCGGCGGCGAGTTCGACCTCTCCGCCGGAGTCATGACCGGCGTCGCCGCCATCGTCATGGGCCTCCTGGTGGGGAGCCTGCACTGGAACGCATGGCTGGCGATTGCCGGGACCCTCGTCTTCGCCGCGCTGATCGGGCTGGTCAACGGCATCGTCGTCGTCAGGTCGAAGCTGCCGAGCTTCATCGTCACGCTTGCGACGTTCTTCGTGCTGCGCGGGTCCAGCATCGGAGGGGTGCTGCTGCTCAACCACGGCAGTACCCAGATCTCGCTCACCGGAACCGGCTACGGCGGCCTGGCCAGCGCCAAGGCCGTTTTCGGCAGCTCGTTCGGTGCAAGCTCGTCGGTCCCGAGCGGCTTCCAGACAGCGATCCTCTGGTTCATCGCCCTGACTGCGGTCGGCGCGTGGCTGCTCAAGAAGACCACGTTCGGCAACTGGGTCTTCGCGGTCGGCGGCGATCCGGTCGCGGCCCGCAACGTCGGCGTGCCGGTCGCCCGGACCAAGATCGTCCTGTTCCTTGGCACCGCGCTGTCGGCCGGGCTGGTCGGGATCATCACGTTCACCCAGGCCAACTCGGCCGTCTCGGAGCAGGGCGTCGGATACGAGTTCTACTACATCATCGCGGCGGTGGTCGGCGGCTGCCTGCTCACCGGCGGCTACGGCTCGGTGATCGGCGCCGCCCTCGGCGCGTGCATCATCGGCATGGCCTTCGAAGGGGTGATCTACGCCGGCTGGGATAGCTCGTGGGACTTCACGTTCCTCGGCGTGATCCTCTTCCTGGCCGTGGCCGTCAACACCCTCATCTACCGCCGAGCGCAAAGGGCACGCCGGTGAACGGTCACAGATGACGCGGGCACGCCCCTGCTCGAGGTACGCAACATCAGCAAGTACTTCGGCAGCGTCAATGCCCTGCACGACGTCTCCCTCCAGGTCTTCCCAGGCGAGGTCACCTGCGTTCTCGGCGACAACGGCGCGGGCAAGTCCACCCTGATCAAGATCCTCTCCGGGGTATTCTCCCCGGACGCGGGCGAGTTCCTCATCGACGGGCAGCCGGTGGCGCTTGCCGGGCCGCGGGAGGCGCGCGGTCAGGGCATCGCCACGGTGTTCCAGGACCTGGCGACCATCCCGCTGATGTCGGTCTGGCGCAACTTCTTCCTCGGCCAGGAACCCGACCAGGGGCCGCGGGCCGCTACGCCGCCTCGACGTCGGCGCGCGCGAAGAAGGTCATGCGCGAGGAGCTGACGAAGATGGGCATCGATGTCCGCGACCCCGAGCAGAGCGTGGGTACCCTGTCCGGCGGCGAGCGGCAGGCGGTGGCGATCGCCCGCGCCGTCTACTTCGGTGCCCGGGTCCTGATCCTCGACGAGCCCACCTCAGCGCTCGGGGTCAGCCAGTCGGGGATCGTGCTCAGGTACATCCTCCAGGCCCGCGAACTGGGCATCGGAGTCATCTTCATCACCCACAACCCGCACCACGCCTACCCGGTCGGAGACCGGTTCGTCCTGCTGAAGCGCGGTCGCCTGATGGCGTCCTATCTCAAGCGGGAGACGACGGTCGAGGGACTTACCCAGATGATGGCAGGCGGCGCCGAGCTACAGGAACTGAGCAGGGAACTACAGGGACTCGCCGTCGGCGATGCCGGGGTCGCCGACGTCGCCCGCGAGGTCGCCCGCGAGGCCGACGCACGGCAGCCAGGCGACACACTCCCTTCCTGAGGCCCCGCTGTGCCCGGTGGCCGATTGGCTCCCGGTCACCGGGTACAGCGGCATCAGCTGGCCGCTTCATGACGGGTTGCTGAAGGGTAACGGGTACCGATGACTGGCCTCTGGATGTCTGCCGAGGTGCCCTTGGGAATACTGACGTACCGGGGTCGGATCCGCATCGCCGGCGGCGCCCCGTGCTCGAACCGGGGCCGGGCACGGGACGGTACCGGCCGCGGCCTACGCCGTGATCTCCGAGGGGATGTTGAAGGGCGTGACAACCTGGATCGCCGCGGGCGCGGTGACGATCGGGCCGTCCAGGGCACCGTGCGCCTGCATGATGATCTGGCAGGCGCGGTGCATGTCCCGGCGCAGATCGTGGTAGAGCACGGCGGACACGCGGCCGGCGGCCAGCAGTTCCCGGTTGTCGCGGTCCAGGTCATGGGCGATGAACACCCGGCAGGGGCGCTGCCGGGCGTCGAAGGCGTCAAGGATGGCCCGGTTACCGCCGCCGATCGAGTACACCGCCTCGATGTCGCCGTGGCGGTCGAGCGCGTCGAGCACCAGCTGCGCGGTGGAGGTGTCAAGGCCGTCGCTGTCGGTGATCTCGGCGATGGGACGGTCCGGCCACTGCCCGCGGATGGCGGAGCGGAAGCCGATCTCGCGCTCCTCCTCGCCGCGGAAATAGCTACGGCTGAGCGAGACGAGGACGCGGCTGTCCCGCTGTCCCAGCCACTGGTTGACCAGGTAGGCCGCAGTGGCGCCGGCCGCACGGTTGTCCATCCCGACGTAGGCCACCCGCTTGCTGAAGGGCAGGTCGGTCGTTATGGTGACCACCGGGATGCCCGCCTCGCTGAGCCGCAGGACCATCGCGTTGACCTCGGGTGCCTCCGGTGCCTTGAGGATCACCCCGCGCGTGCCTCGCCGGGCGATCGCGTCCAGCTCGGCGGCGATCTCGGCCGGATCGCCCTTCTCGCGGAAGCTGAACCGCGAGCGGACCACCGCCGGGCGCAGCGAGGGCAGCTCCTGCTCCAGCGCGGCCCGGACCGCGCTGGAGAACCGGTCGGGCGTCTGCATCACGATGTCGACCATGAACACCCGGCCGTTGAGCCGGAGCTGGCTGGCCTGCCGGTCCAGGTCGGCGATGGCCTGCCGGATGTCGTTGACGGTGCCCGGGCGCACGCCACCGCGGTTGTTGAGTACCCGGTCCACGGTAGCCTCGCTCACTCCGGCCTGGCGGGCGATCTCCCGGATGGGATGGGGGTGAGGCATGCTGGCCATCCTGATGGGTTACTGAGTGTCCTCATGACGGAAAGAGATGCCGAATTGCGGGCAGGAGCTGCCTCCGCGCCTTCCCGGTCGCGTACTCCTGTGCGCTATCGAAACGAGTGTATATCCCATGCAATCGAGCCTGCAGGGCGGGGCCTACTGGATGTGCCCGGGCCGGAATCACCGCTAACTGAATGATGGTTTTTTGATGACATCGATGCTGTTGACTTGATGGGCCAGGTCAGCCACTGTTTACATCGTGAACCGGCTGAACACGAGCGAACCCCGATCCGCCAGGCCTGGCATCGGCCTCGTCAGCGTGGGTTGGATGGGTAAGCTGCACAGCCGCGCGTACCAGGCCATCCCGCTGATCTACCCCGACCTCGGCATCCGCCCGAGGTTCGTGCACGCGGCTGACACCGCCGCCGACCGCGCCCGCTATGCCCGCGACATCCTCGGCTACGGCCGCGCCAGCACCGACTACCGGGATGTCCTCGCCGATCCCGACGTGGACGTGGTGTCCATCTGCGCGCCGAACATGCTGCACCGCGAGATCGGCATCGCGGCCGCCCGGGCAGGCAAGCCGTTCTGGATCGAGAAGCCGGTCGGCCGGGACGTGGCCGAGACCGCGGACATCGCCGCCGCGGCTAAGGCAGCGGGCGTCGCTACCGCGATCGGCTACAACTACCGGCACGTCCCCGCCGTCGAGCGGATCCGGGACCTGATCGCGGTCGGCCGGCTCGGCCGCATCACCAACGTCCGCGCGGTGTTCTTCAACAGCTACGCTTCCGAGCCCAACGGTGCCCTGTCGTGGCGGTTCCGCCGCGACCTGGCCGGCTCCGGCGCGCTCGGCGACCTGCTCAGTCACGTCGTCGACCTGATGCAGTACGTCGTGGCCCCGATCACCGAGGTCAGCTCCCTGCTTTCTACCGTGTACACGCAGCGGCCGATCTTGCCGATGGGATCGGCCGACCACTTCGCCGTGATCGAGGACGGCGAGCTGGGCGACGTCGAGAACGACGACTACGTCGCGGCCATGGCCCGTTTTGCCGACGGTCCGCGGACGCGCGGAGCCGTCGGCACCCTGGAGGCGTCCAGGGTCAGCGTGGGACCGCAGTGCGGTCTTGGCTTCGAGATCTACGGCACCGACGGCTCCGCCACGTGGAACTTCGAGCAGATGAACGAGTTCCGTGTCTGCCTGGGCCGCGGCGGCGCCGACCGCGGCTACACCACCGTCTTGGGCAGCCAAACCCAGGGAGACTACGCCCGCTTCCAGCCGGGGCCGGGCAACAGCCTGAGCTACGACGACCTGAAGGTCATCGAGGCCAAGAAGTTCCTGGTCGCGGTGGCCGGCGGGGAACAGCGCACCTCCACAATCGAGGAAGCACTCGCCGACGCCGAGGTCATCGCGGCCGCGACGGCATCGGCGCGCGACGGGACCTGGCACAAGGTGACGCCTGTCCCCGGAGCCTCGTTCGGGCACCGTGTACCCACCACATGAAAGAGACACGCACATGACCGCATCCGCCGATAAAATCGCCGGGGCGCCGATCTCCTGGGGCGTCTGCGAGGTGCCGGGCTGGGGCTACCAGCTCCCGTCCGGGCGTGTCCTCGCCGAGATGGGACAGCTCGGCCTGGCCGCCACCGAGTTCGGCCCCGATGGGTTCCTTCCCGCCGACCCCGCCGTCATGGCGGATCTGCTGGCCGCCCACCACCTCACTGCGGTCGGCGGCTTCACCCCGGTCGTGCTGCACCAGCCCGGCCACGATCCCGTTCCCGAGATCATCCGGATACTCGACGGTTACGCCGCGACCGACGCCCGGGTTCTCGTCTTGTCCGCCGCGACCGGCCAGGACGGCTACGACACCCGGCCGGACCTCGACGCCGCGGGCTGGAAGACCCTGCTCGCCAATCTCGACCGGCTCACCAGGCTGACCGCCGCCCGCGGCATCCACGCCGTCCTGCACCCGCACGTCGGCACCATGGTCGAGCGCGGCGACGAGGTCCAGCGGGTACTCGACGGCTCCGCCATCTCGCTCTGCCTGGACACCGGGCACCTGCTGATCGGCGGCACCGACCCGGCCGAGCTGACCCGGCAGGCCCCCGAGCGCATCGCCCACACCCACTTCAAGGACGTCAACAGCCAGATCGCCGCCCAGGTGCGCTCCGGCCGCCTGAGCTACACCGAAGGGGTCAGGCGCGGTATGTACCGGCCGCTCGGCCTCGGCGACGTTGACTTCGCCGCCATCATCGGTCACCTGGGTGACCGGGGCTACGACGGCTGGTACGTCCTGGAGCAGGACACCATTCTCACCGAGGCGCCCCACGGAGAAGGGCCGGTCGCCGACGTCCGGCAGAGCGCGGAGCACCTGCGAGCCCTGCTGGCAACCAAGCAGTAAAGCGACGCGCCGGTGCGCGGGCAGGCGGTGGACCGGCGCACCGGTGAAACGAGCACCGGTACCGGCAGTATCCCGGCCGCCTGCCGCCCGGCCAACGGTGATAGGTGCAGGTCAAGCGCTAAGCGAGCCTTGACAGGCCCGCCCGTGCTGCCGCATACTCCCTCGGAGCAGTCGGGGGTGGTCGCGCCGCGCGCCTAAGCATCCGCCCGACCCCTTCGGGCGGAACCTTTACCGCCGGATCGGACACGCCCGGCCGCGTGCCCGCGACTGCGGGCAATCCGCGTGCCCGCGGCGTGCCCGGCCGCGCCTTCGGCTGCGATGTTGTCGCAGATGCCGGGCCTTGCCGTGCGGTTTCTGCGCTGCTGGCATGCCGTCGTTCCGTGCACTTCCGGTGCGCAATCGATACCAACGTCTATGTTTCCCTCTGATGAAATCTGCTGGTCAACAAACTCTTGACACGTCTTTAGGGGCGTGCAAAGCTTTGCGCAATCCCGAGCGGGAGACGCGAATCACATCCCCCAAATACGATTCCTCGGCACTGCGGTGTTGCCCGCGTGCATGAGGGTTCGAGGCGAACTCGCCGGCGCTAGCACGCAAGCGCCCCAGACGCTTCCTGCGCTGCCTCTCCCCGAGAAGGCAGCGATTTCTGTACGCAAACCTGTAAAGGGGCAGGAAATGAGAAGAAACGTAAAGTGGACCGTCGCCGCGGCCATCACGGCCCTCGGGATCGCCGCCTGCGGCAGCCCGCACACCGGTTCCACCGCCGCTGGTTCCAGCGCCTCCGGCTCCAGCACCGCTGGTTCCAGCACCTCTTCGTCGCAGCTGAGCGGTGACGTGTACTTCCTGGTCCCCGACGCCTCGACGCCCCGGTGGCTGACCCAGGACACCCCGCTGTTCACGAGCGACCTGAAGAAGCTAGCGCCCAATCTCCACGTCATCGTCGAGAACTCCAACGACTCGGTCACGGACCAGCAGTCAGAGGTCGAAGACGCCATTACCAAGGGTGCCAAGGCGATCATGCTCGTGTCGGACGACCCGGACGAGGCGACGGGTGCGCTGGTGAGCGCGCAGCAGGCCGGCATCCCGGTCATCGCCTACGACCACAACACGCAGAACGGGCCGCTGGCCGGCTTCGACGTGTACAACTCGGTGACGGTCGGCCAGCTCCAGGCGCAGCCCGCCTGCCAGTACCTGTCCCAGGGTGCGCCCAAGACGCTGGCCCGGATCATGGGCAACCCGGGCGAGTACGGGACGACCCGCTACTACCAGGGCCAGAACGAGTGCCTTAACCCGCTGATCAAGAGCGGGCAGGTGAAGATCGTCTGCTCGCAGTACACGCCGAACTGGGACCCGACCGACGCCCAGCAGGAAGCCGAGGCGTGCCTCACCAAGACCAACGACAAGGTCAGCGCATTTCTTGACATGAACGACGGCACCAGCGGCGGCGTCATCGCGGCGCTCCAGGCGCAGCACCTGGCCGGGAAGGTCCCGGTGTACGGCGGCCAGGACGCCGACCTGCAGAACCTCCAGTACATCGCCGAGGGCTACCAGGCCGGGACCATCTTCAAGTCGTTCGTCACCGAGGCCAGCATAGGCGCGCAGATGGCCGTGGCGGCGATCGAGCACAAGTCACCGCTGCCCGGCGTGAACGGCACCTACAACAACGGCTACGCCAACATCCCGACGGCGCTGCTCACGCCCACCTACGTCAACGCGTCGACGCTGGGCAACGTCGTGACGGCCGGCATCTACACCTGGAGCCAGATCTGCAGCGGGCCCGCGGCCGGAACGAGCGTATGCAAGTCCCAGTGACCCCGGGGAAGACGAGATAAAGACGAGATGACTCAGGCAGAAGGCCTCCGCCTGGAGGCAGTAACCAAGCATTTCGGAGGCATACGCGCCCTGACGGGCGTCAGCCTCTCGGTGTCCTACGGAGAGACCCTCGGGATCGTCGGGGAAAACGGCGCCGGGAAGTCAACGCTGATGAAGATCATCGCTGGCGTCATGCCTCCGGACCGCGGGACCATCAGTCTCGACGGAGCGGCAGTCCACTTCCGGAGCCCGGCTGACTCGGCCCGCCTCGGGATCGCGATGGTCTACCAGGACCTTGCCCTGTGCGACAACCTCGATGCCGTGGCCAACATGTACCTCGGGTCGGAGATCGTCCGGTGGCGGGTGCCAGGGGCGCGGCGCAGCCGCGGCGAGATGCGCCGCGGCACGGAGGAGGTGCTTGACCGCCTGGGCATCAAGCTCCGCTCGCTGGACATACCGGTGGGCCAGCTGTCGGGCGGCCAGCGCCAGGCCATCGCCGTCGGCCGGGCGGTCATGCGCGACCCCAAGGTCGTCATCTTCGACGAGCCGACCGCCGCCCTGGCCGTGAACCAGCGTGAGCAGGTCGTACAGCTGATCCACCGGCTCCGGGAGCAGGGGCACGCGGTCCTCGTCGTCTCGCATGAGCTGTCCGACGTCCTGTCGGTCTCTGACCGCATCGTCGCCCTGCGGCTCGGCACCGTCGCGGCCGAGTTCACGGTGGCCGACGGGGTCGACGAGAGGGATCTCGTCGCCGCGATGCTCGGCGTGCCCGCCGAGCATCGCGGCCGGGGCGGCAGTCCGGTGACGGCAACCTCACCCGCCAGCCAGGAGACACGATGAGCCGCAGAACCTCAGGCACGCCTCAGCGGGCGCTGGCACCCGATCGCGCAGCGCCCGGTGCCCCGGACCCTCGGCCGGCGGCATCCGCGGCCGGCCGCCCGGCATCCGGGGGCGCGGGCCGTTTGACGGCGGTCCTGGCCGCGGTCCGGGAGGTTCCCGCCAGCCGCATGCAGATGGCGGCGAGCGTGGCCGCCCTGGTGGCGGTCGCGCTGATCTTCCAGGTGCAGACCTCGCTGTTCCTGTCACCGCGGAATGTCACCGAGCTGCTGCTCGAGAGCATCCAGGTAGGGGTGATGGCCCTCGGCCTGATCTTCGTCCTGCTGCTCGGGGAGATTGACCTCTCGGTCGCTGCCCTCAGCGCGGTGTGCGCCACCGTCACCGCGTCCGCGATCGTCGTCCATCACCTGAGTACCGGCGTCGGCATCACGCTCGGGCTCGCGGCCGGCGTCGCGTTCGCGCTGGTGCAGGGGCTGATCATCACCGTGTTCGGTGCGCCCTCCCTGATCGTGACGCTGGGCGGGTCGCTGGTGCTGTCCGGTCTCCTGCTGGTGATCCTGCCGTCATCGCAGGAGATTCCCCTTGGCTCAACGATCCTGGGGTCCTATTCGTCGGACTTCGTGCCGGACGGCGTCGCGTGGCTCCTTATCGCGCTCGGTGTCGGGGCGTTCGTCTGGATCCGCTGGCTGGCGTACCGGGAAACCCGTCCGCACGGTGAAGGGAGGTCGGCCGACCGGGCGTCCCTGGTGCGGATCGTCATCTGGCCAACGGCCTTGGTGGTGGCGGTCGTGGTCGCGGCCGAGTCGCTGCTGAACTCCTATCTTGGCCTGCCGCTGTTCCTGGCGCTGTTTGTCGGGATGATTGCCGTATGCGCCTATATCACCACGCAAACGCGCTTCGGAGTACACCTGTTCGCCGTCGGCGGCAGCCGTCAGGCTGCCAACCGCGCCGGGATATCCCCGAGGAAGATGCTCCTTTCGGCCTTCGCCATCAACGGGTTCTTCGCCGCGGCCGCCGGGATCCTTGGTGCCTCCCGGATTCTCGGGGTCGGGGTGGATACCAACTCACCGGACCTGCTGCTTGTCGCCATCGCGGCCGCCGTCATCGGCGGCACCAGCCTGTTCGGCGGCCGTGGGAACGTCTGGGGAGCGCTGATCGGGGCCCTGCTGATCGAGTCGCTGGCCAACGGCCTGGACCTGCTCGGCGCATCCTCGGCGACGCAGTACATCGCCGAGGGCCTTGTCCTTGGCGTCGCGACCATCGTCGACTCCATCGTGAACCGTCGCTGGATCTTCGCGCGGACCGGCGGATGACGGGCAGCGCAACATGAATCCGTCTGCGCAGCCGGACGAGAGCGAGGGACGCCGGGCGGCCGGGCCGGACCGGCGTCCCGCGCTCGCCGAGGTGGCCGCCGCGGCCGGGGTCTCGCCGTCCACGGTGAGCCGCGCGCTCGACAACAACACCAGGATTCCGGCCAGCACCCGCCAGCGGGTGCGCGAGATGGCCAGCCAACTGGGCTTCACGCCCAACATCTCGGCGCGTTCGCTGCGCACCCAGTCGTCGATGCTCATCGGGGTGGTGGTGCCCGACATCGCCATCCCGTTCTACGCCACGGTCCTCAAGGCGGCGCAGAACGTCCTGGAGAGCAGCGGCTACCAGGTCATGGTGATGAACACCGAGCGGGACGCACAGCATGAGGCGGCCGCGCTGCGGACGCTCCACGCCCGCCAGGTGGACGGGCTGCTCGTGGCCACGTCCGGCGGCTACTTCCCGGACCGCGGTCCTGTGGTCTTCTTCGACCACATCCTGAAGGACATCGGCGTGGGGCAGGTGAGCCCGGACAACGCCGCCGGGATCAGGGTGCTGGTCGAGCACCTGGTTCGCGAGCACGGCCAGCAGCGCATCGCGTACCTGGGCGGCCCTGTCGGCCCAAGCGAGCACATCCAGCGGCTCGAGCATGCGCCCGCGACCGAGCGACTGGAGGGATTCCGCACCGCGATGGGCACGCTGCGGCTGCCCGTCCCGCCGGAGTACCTGGCCTGCGGTGACTACGAGTGGACGGAGGCAAGCGCCGAGGAAGCGGTCGGCGCGCTCATGGCCCTCGACGACCCGCCGACCGCGATCGTCGCGGCCGGCGACACGCTGGCCCTGGGTGCCCTCCGCCAGCTCCGGCGGGCCCGGCTCCAGGTTGGCACCGATATCGCGCTGGTGTCCTTCGACGATCCGGTCAGCGGTGACCTGCTTGAGCCGCCCATGACCGCTCTGGTGCGGCACGACCGTCAGCTTGGCGAGATCAGCGCCCGCATGCTGCTCAATGAGCTCGACGCGGCCAGGGAGGCTCCTGGTTCCGCGGGGAGCCCGCGAGATCGTCCGCGTCCGGCTGAGGTCAGGCTTCCGCCCGAGTTGATCATCCGCCGCAGCTGCGGCTGCCCAAGCTAGAGGAGCAAGCGCTCATGAGCAGACCCGTCACCTTGTTCACCGGCCAGTGGGCCGACATGCCGGCCGCCGAGCTCGCCGCCAAGGCTGCCCGGTGGGGGTTCGACGGCCTTGAGCTGGCCTGCTGGGGTGACCACTTCAGCGTTCAGCAGGCACTGAGCGACCCGGGTTACGTCAAGGACCGGCATGCCCTGCTCAAGCAGCACGGCCTTGAGGTGTGGGCCATCTCCAACCACCTGGTCGGCCAGGCGGTCTGCGACGTGCCCATCGACCACCGCCATCAGGCCATCCTTCCCGCCCACGTCTGGGGCGACGGCGACGCTGAGGGCGTGCGCCAGCGAGCGGCCAGGGAGATGGCCGACACCGCGCGGGCGGCCGCCGCCCTCGGCGTCACCCGGGTGAACGGGTTCACCGGGTCGAGCATCTGGTACATGCTGGCCGGCTTCCCGCCCGTGTCGCCCGAGACGATTGACCGGGGGTTCGATGACTTCGTCGAGCGGTGGACCCCCATCCTCGACGTCTACCAGGCCGAGGGCGTCATGTTCGGCCTGGAGATCCACCCGGCCGAGATCGCCTACGACTACTGGACGGCCGAGCGGACCCTGGCCGCCATGCCGCACCCGGCGTTCGGCATTAACTTCGATCCCAGCCACCTCCACTGGCAGCAGGTCGATCCGGTTGCCTTTCTCGAGGGCCACGGTCACCGCGTCACCCACGTGCACTGCAAGGACGCCACCCGCCGTCTGAACGGCCGCAACGGCATCATCGCGTCGCACCTGCCATTCGGCGACCCGCGCCGGGGCTGGGATTTCCGCTCGGTCGGCCGCGGGGGCATCGACTGGGAGGAGATCATGCGCGCGCTCAACCGCATCGGGTACGACGGGCCGCTGTCCGTCGAATGGGAGGACGTCGGGCTCGACCGCGAGACGGCGGCTCCCGAGGCACTGCGGTTCGTGCGGTCGGTCAGCGCCGAGGCCTCGGCTCGCCAGTTCGACGCGGCATTCAGCAATCCGGCCTGATCAAGGAGAGGTACCGACATGGACATGCTGATCGGCGGGAAGTGGGCGCCAGCGGCATCGGGATCGACCGAAGAGATCACCTCCCCGTTCGACGGCACCGTGGCGGGCACGGTACCCGTCGCCGGTCCCGTCGACGTGGACGCCGCACTGGACGCGGCCCAGGACGGCGCGGCCATCTGGCGCCGGACGCCCGCGCACGAGCGGCTGCGGATCCTGCTGCGCGCCGCCGAGCTCGCTGACCAGCGGGCGCCGCAGATCGCGCGGCTGATCAGCACAGAAAACGGCAAGGCCATCACCGAGGCACTCGGCGAGGCCGGCCGCTCTGGCGACATCATCCGGCTGTCCGCCTACGAGGGAGCGCACCTCTACGGCGACACGCTCCCGCTGGACGCCAACCGCGGCACGGGCCTCGACAAGATCGGCTTCACGGTGCACCAGCCCTGCGGGGTGGTCGCGGCGATCTCCCCATTCAACTACCCGGCGCTGCTCGTGCTGCACAAGCTCGGCCCCGCGCTGGCGGCGGGGAACGCGGTTGTCTTGAAGCCGGCCCGCACCACGCCGCTGACCGCTCTCGCCCTGGCCGCCTGCTTCGTCGACGCCGGCCTGCCCGACGGCGTACTGTCCGTCCTCACCGGTCCCGGCGGGGTCCTCGGTGACGTGCTGGTCAGCGACCCGAGAGTGCGCAAGGTGTCGTTCACCGGGTCGACTGCGACCGGCGAGCACATCACCCGGGTGGCCGGGGTCAAGAAGCTGTCCCTGGAACTCGGCGCGTCGTGTCCCGTCGTCATCCTCCCCGATGCCGACATCGACAGCGCGGCGGCCGCGGTGGCGGCCGGCGGGTACATCAACGCCGGGCAGGTCTGCATCTCGGTCCAGCGCGTGGTCGTCCACCCGAAGATCAGCGGCGACTTCCTCGACGCTCTTGTCCCCCGGGTCGAGGCCATCACCACCGGCGACCCGCTTTCCCTCGGGACCGGGATGGGCACGCTGATCAGCGCCGCCGAGGCGGAGCGGGTCCGGGCATCGATCGCCCAGGCGAAGGCCGACGGCGCGCTGATCCTGACCGGCGGTGAGCGAGACGGCGCCACGGTGGCCCCGGCGGTCGTCGCCGGGGTCGACCCGTCATCGGCGTTCAGCCAGGACGAACTGTTCGGCCCCGCCGTCGCGGTGAGCACGGCAACGGACTGGACCGCGGCGATCGCGCAGGCCAACGGCACCGCTTACGGGCTGGGGGCGGGCATCTTCACCGGCGACGTGAGCGCCGTCGTCCGTGCCGTCAGGGAAATCGACGCCGGGAACATCCACATTAACTGGACTCCGCTGTGGCGGGCCGACCTGATGCCCTACGGCGGGCTGAAGGGCAGCGGGATCGGCAAGGAAGGCCCGCGCTCCGCCGTGGCCGAGATGACAGAGTCCAAGACCGTCGTGCTGCACGGCCGCCCGTGGTAGCGAGACCTGTGGTTACGAGACCCGTGGTTACGAGACCCGTGGTTACAAGAGAGGCAACCCTCCGGTGAGTTCCCAGCATCAGTGGACCGTGCGGATGACCGTCGGCCAGGCGGTCGTCCGCTACCTGTCCCGCCAGTACTCCGAGACCGACGGGCATCGGCGCCGGCTCATCCCGGCCACCCTCGGGATATTCGGCCACGGCAATGTCGCGGGCCTGGGTCAGGCGCTCGACCAGTTCTCCGATGCAATGCCGTTCGTGCAGGGCAGGAACGAGCAGGCGCTCGTGCACGCGGCCACCGGGTACGCCAAGCACGCACGTCGCCAGGCGACGCTGGCGGTGACCGCCTCGATCGGTCCCGGGGCGATGAACATGGTCACCGGGGCGGCCCTCGCGACCGTGAACCGGCTTCCCGTGCTGCTGCTGCCCGGCGACAGCTACGCCACCCGGCGCCAGGGGCCGGTGCTCCAGCAACTTCAGCACCCGTCCGAAGCCGACGTGTCCGTTAACGACGCGTTCCGCCCGGTGGCGCGCTTCTTCGACCGGATCACCCGGCCCGAGCAGCTGCTCACCGCGCTGCCGGCCGCCGTCCGGGTGCTGGTTGACCCGGTCCAGACCGGAGCCGTCGTCCTGTCGCTCCCGCAGGACATCCAGTCGTACGCCCACGACTTCCCGGTGGAGTTCTTCGCCGACCGGACATGGCGGATCCGGCGCCCGCCACCCGACCCCGCCGAGGTCGGGCTGGTCGCCCAGCTGCTCATCGAGGCGGAGCGCCCGCTGATCATCGCCGGCGGCGGCGTCGTCTACTCCGGCGCCACTCCCGAGCTTGAGCGGCTGGCCGAGCTCGCGGGGATCCCGGTGGCAGAGACGTTCGCCGGCAAGGGCGCGGTCCAGTCGCCGGCGTGGTGGCAGGTCGGCGGCATCGGCCTTGAAGGCACGCCCGCGGTGAACCGGCTGGCCCGCGAGGCCGACCTGGTGCTGAGCGTCGGAAGCCGGCTCACCGACTTCGCCACCGCGTCACAGTCGCTGTTTCAGGATCCGGGCGTCCGGTTCGCCAGCATCAACCTGGATGTCCGCGACGCCGACCGGATGGGCGCCGTCGGCATCGTCGCCGACGCGAAGCGAGCGCTCGCGGCGCTGGCCGACGCGGTCGAGGCCGGCGGCATCGCCGCCCGGCCGCAGTGGCGGCAGCGAGTCGAGCAGGAGACGGCCTCCTGGGCGCCGCTGCGCACCGCGGCCATCAGCCCGGATGAGCCATTTGACTGGGCCGCCCTGCCCGCCGGTTCGGAGGTCGTGCGCGGCACCGGCGCCGAGCTGACCCAGGGCCAGCTCATCGGCATCCTGAACTCCAGCGCCAGGCCGGGGGACGTCGTCATCGCGGCCGCGGGCGGCCCGCCGGGCGACCTGCTGAAGGTATGGGACGCGACGGGGGGCCGCCACTGCCACCTTGAGTTCGGGTTCTCCTGCATGGGCTATGAGCTGCCGGCGGGGATCGGGGTGCGGCTGGCCGAGCCCGATCCCGACGTCAGGGTGACCGTGCTCATCGGCGACGGCACCTTCCTGATGGCGCCCACCGAGATCGTCACCGCGATGCAGGAGCGGCTCGCCGTCACCATCGTGGTGGCGGAGAACCACGGCTACCAGGTCATCCACCGGCTGCAGATGAGCCGCAGCGGCGCCGAGTTCGGCAACGAGTTCAGGTACCGCGGCGAGGCGCTGTCCATCGCGGGCGGCCAGGCACAGGACAAGCAGGCCCGGCTGGACGGCGACTACCTCCGCGTCGACCTGGCCAAGACGGCGGCAGGCCTGGGCGCGCACGCGGTCCGCGCCACGTCGGCCGCCCAGGTGCGGGAGGCCCTGGCATCGACCAGGGACCACCGCGGCCCGGTCGTCATCGTCGTCCCGGTGATCCCGCATGCCGACCTCCCCGGGGCGGGCGTCTGGTGGGACGTCGCGCCGGCGGAGGTGGCGGCGGACCCCGCCGTGGCCGCCCTGCGCGCCGAATACGAAGCCGGCCTGCCCGATCAGCGGCCCCCGTGCTGAGCCAGCAAGCCGTGACGAGAGAGGCAGCCTAGTGAGCCAGATGGGAAGGGACCCGCTCGACCACGGCCGCCTCCGGCGGCGGGTCATGGCCGGCGAGGCGACGCTCGGGATCTTCGTCGGTGCCGCCTCCGCCGTCACCGGCGAGGTGTGCGCCGCGGCCGGCGCGGACTGGCTGCTGCTTGACCTCGAGCACGGCGCCGGCGGCGAGGAGCAGGCCCGCGACCTCATCCCCGCCGCGGCGGCCTACGGCGTGCCGACCCTCGTGCGGGTCGAGTCCGCGGCGCGGATCAGGATCGGGCGCGTGCTCGACCTCGGCGCCGCGGGCGTGATGCTGCCGCGCCTCGACAGTGCCACCGGGGTCGCGGAGGCACTGGCGCACCTGCGGTACCCCCCAGCAGGAGACCGCGGAGTCGCCACCTATAACCGGGCCTGCCGGTTCGGTCTTGACCCGGCGGCCCTGGACCGCGCGGCCGGGGAAATCCTGGGGGTGGTGCAGATCGAGTCGGCCGCCGCCGTGGCGCAGGCCGACCAGATCGCCAGCCTCGACGGTGCCGACGTCCTGTTCGTCGGGCCGCGCGACCTGAGCCACGACCTTGGCGTGCCCGGTGACGTGACCGCGCCGAGCTTCGTGGACGCGCTTGACCAGGTCCGCCGGGCGGCCCACGAGCACGGCAAGGCCTGCGGACTGCTCGTCTCCGACGGGGCCGCGGCCGCGGCCCGGCTGGCGCAGGGCTGGACATTCGTGGCGATCGGGTCCGACACCACCTTGCTGGCGGCCGCTGTCGCCTCGAACCTGGCCCAGGCCCGCGCCCGGACCGGCATCACAGGGAAAGAAGGAGAATGACTGACAACCACGCAGCCGACGGCCCCGCCAACCTGGGCGTAGGGCTGATCAGCGTCGGGTGGATGGGTCGGCTGCACACCCGCGCCTACCAGGCGATTCCCGTCGTCTACCCGGAACTGGGCCTGCGGCCCCGGCTGGTGCACGCGGCCGACACCGCGCCGGACCGCGCCGAGTACGCCCGCGATGTGCTCGGCTATGCCAGGTCGAGCACCGACTACCGGGACGTGCTGGCCGATCCTGAGGTCGACGTGGTCTCCATCTGCGCGCCCAACCACGTCCACCGGGAGATCGCCGTCGCCGCCGCCGAGGCGGGCAAGCCGTTCTGGATCGAGAAGCCGGTCGGCCGGGACGCCACCGAGACCGGTGCCGTCGCCGCCGCCGCCCGGGCCGCCGGGGTGGAGACGTCAATCGGCTACAACTACCGGGGCGCGCCAGCCGTCGAGCGGATCCGTGAACTTGTCGCCGACGGGGAACTCGGGCGGATCACCAACGTCCGCTGCGTGTTCTTCTGCGGCTATGCGGCCGAGCCCAACGGCGCACTGTCGTGGCGGTTCCGCCGCCAGTACGCCGGCTCCGGCGCGCTCGGCGACCTGCTCAGCCACGTCGTCGACCTGGTTCAGTACGTCATCGGGCCGGTCAGCGAGGTGTGCTCGCTGCTGTCGACGTTCCACCGGCAGCGGCCGATCCTGCCCATGGGCTCCGGCACGCACTTCGCCGTGATCGAGAACGGCGAGCTGGCACCGGTGGAGAACGACGACTACGCCGCCGCCCTGGTGCGGTTCGCCGCGGGTCCCCGCACCGACGGCACCGTCGGGACCCTGGAGGCATCACGGGTTATCGTCGGCCCGCAGTGCGGCCTGGCCATCGAGGTGTACGGCACCGAGGGGTCGGCCACGTGGAACTACGAGCAGATGAACGAGCTGCGGCTCTGCCTGGGCCGCGGCGGCCCGAACGTCGGCTACACCACCATCCTGGCCAACTCCTCGATGGGCGACTACGCGCGGTTCCAACCCGGGCCGGCCAACAGCATGGGCTACGACGACCTGAAGGTCATCGAGGCCAGGAAGTTCCTGGCGGCGCTGCGGGGCGGCGAGCGCCGCAACTCCACGATCTTCGAGGCGCAGTCCGACGCCGAGGTGCTGGCCGCCGCGGCCGCGTCAGCGGAGGACGGTCAATGGCACAAGGTCCCGGCGATCACCGACGCGACCTTCGGCCGGCCGGTACCCGCCGGGGCGCCCGGTGACTGAACGCCCCCTGACTGAAAGCACGGGGCAGGCCGTCGGCCCCGCGGTCGTCGTCGGCCTCGGGGCGGTTGACCCCGCGCTGGTGGCGGGCCCGCTGCGGGGCCGGGCCACCTTCGTCGCCAGCCCGCGGCCGCAGGACCTGGCCGCGGCCGCGGGTGCGATCGTCCGGGCTGACGCCGTCATCGACGCGGCGCTGCTCGGGCGCATGCCGAACCTCCGCGTCCTGGCCCGCACCGGCGTCGGAGTCGACCTGGTGGACGTCGCCGCCGCGACCGAGCGCGGCATCGCCGTCGTCATCACCCCCGGCAGCGGAACCGGCGCGGTCGCCGAGGCGGTCATCGGCATGGCCCTCCACCTGGCCAAGCGGTTCGGGCCGCTGACCAGCCTGGTGCGCAGCGGCGGATGGGCCAAGCGGGACGAGGTTCCCGTCGGCGACCTTGAAGGCTCGACGATCGGCATCATCGGCTACGGCCGCATCGGGCGGCGGGTAGGCGAACTGGCCCGCGCGTTCGGGATGCGGGTGCTCGCCTACGATCCGGTCGCCAGCCCGCCCGACGACGTCCGCTGCGCCGAGTTGAGCGAGATCGCCGCGGACAGCGACGTCATCACCCTGCACACGCCGCTCACCGACGCCACCAGGCACCTGGTCGGCCGGGGCTTCCTCAGCACGGTCAAGCCAGGCGCCCTGCTGATCAACTGCGGCCGCGGCGCCCTCATCGACCCCGACGCGGTCCTCGATGCCCTGCTGGCCGGCCAGCTGTCCGGCGTCGGCCTTGACGTCTTCGAGCCGGAGCCGCCGGCTCACCACCCGCTGTTCGACCACCAGGACGTGGTTCTCACCCCGCACCTGATGGGACTGAGCCGCCGGGCAACCGCGGCGACCTTCGCCGATGCCGCCCGCGGCGTCGCCGACGTGCTGGCCGGCCAGGCGTCCCGCTGCCCTCGCCAACCCCGCATGGACACCGCCGCCGCCTGATGACCGCCTCGTGGCGGGAGGGACACCGTGAACGCACTCCTCGACGGCAAGATCGTCCTGATCAGCGGAGGCACTCAGGGAGTCGGGGCGGCCGTCGCCCGCGCCGCCGCCGCCGAGGGGGCGACGGTGGCGGTCACCGGACGCCGGCCTGAGCCCGGTGAGGCGCTGGCGCAGAGCCTCCGGGCGGAGGGCGCCCAGGCGACGTTCGTCCGCGCCGACGTCGCCGACGTCGCCCAGGCGCAGGCCAGCGCCGCCACGGTGATCAGCGCCTACGGCCGGGTCGACTGCCTGGTCAACGCGGCGGGCCTGACCTCACGCGGCTCGCTGCTCGACACCTCGCCCGAACTGTTCGACCAGCACGTCGCCGTCAACCTGCGCGCACCGTTCTTCCTCATGCAGGCCGTCGTCAAGGACATGCTCGCCCGGCGGTCCGCGGGGACCATCGTCAACATCATCTCGACCTCCGAGCACTGCGGGCAGTCCTTCCTTGCCCCCTACTCCGCGGCCAAGGCCAGGCCTGGCCGGCCTCACCCGCAACGCGGCCCACGCCCACCGCTTTGACCGGATCCGGATCAACGGGCTCAACATCGGCTGGACCGCGACCGAGGGCGAGGACGCCATCCAGCGCACCTTCCACGGGGCCGGCGACGACTGGCGCGAGGAGGCCGCGAAGTCACTTCCGATGGGTCGGCTAGGTCAGCCCGACGAGATCGCCGACTTCGTGGTGTTCCTGCTATCGGAGCGCAGCGGCGTGGTGACCGGCTCGGTCATCGACTGGGATCAGAACGTCATCGGCGCGGTGGACTGACCAGCCCGCCGAGCATCCGCCCGTCAGAAGACACAGCTTCAGAAAGGCAGCCTCTATGAGACTAGGCCTGATCGGCCTCGGCCGGATCGGCGCGTTTCACGCCGAGACACTGTCCGCTCTGCCCTCCGTCGAGACCCTGGTCGTGGCCGACGCCCTGCCGGGGCGCGCAGCGCAGGTCGCGGGGAAGCTGGGCGCCGAGACCGCCGACGGCAGCGCTGACCTGCTCCGCTCGGGCATTGACGGCCTCGTCATCGCCGCCGCGACCGACGCCCACCCGGCCCTGCTGCGCGAGGCGGTCGAGGCCGGCGTCCCGGTGTTCTGCGAGAAGCCGGTGGCAGCCAGCGCGGCCGAGGCAGCCCAGGTCGCCCGCCTGGTGGCGGGCTGCGCGGACCGCGTCCAGATCGGCTACCCGCGCCGGTTCGACGCCGGTTTCACCCGGGCCAAGGAAGCGCTGCTGGCCGGCCAGCTCGGCTGGCTGCACACGATCCGCTCGACCACCCTTGACCCCGCGCCGCCGCCGCGTGAGTACGCCGCGGTCACCGGCGGCATCTTCCGTGACTGCAGCGTGCACGACTTCGACGCCGTCCGCTGGGTCACCGGCCGCGAGGTCGTCGAGGTCTACGCGACCGGGAGCAACCGGGGCGAGCAGTGGATCGCCGACCTCGGCGACGTCGACACCGCCGCCACCATCCTCACCCTCGACGACGGCTGCCTGGCGGTCGTCTCGAATACCCGCTACAACCCCCGCGGCTACGACGTCCGCCTGGAACTGCACGGATCTCTGGACAGCATCGCCGCCGGGCTGGACGACGGCCTGCCCCTCGGCTCCGCCGAGCCCGGCGTGACATTCCCCGCCGGGCCACCGTACCGGTTCTTCATGGACCGCTTCGCCGCCGCCTTCCGCGCCGAACTCGCCGCGTTCACCGAGGTCGTCAGCGGTATCCGGCGCTCTCCCTGCACCGTCGCCGACGCCGTCGAGTCCGGCTGGGTCGCCGAGGCCGCCACGCTGTCGCGACAGGAGCACCGCCCGGTCCGCGTGGACGAGGTGCGCGGATAGCACTGGTCCCGGTCAACCGGCGGGTTCTTCGCTGAGGACGGCGGCGCCGACCGGGCCGAACGCGCTGCGCGCGGACAGCATGTAGTGCTGGGTGACGGCACGCACGTCCCGCAGGCGGCGCTGCAGCGGGCAGGACTCAAACAGCCCCGTGGTCCCGGAGACGCTGTAGCAGCCCTCGACGACCGACGCGGCCACCGACGCCGCCCGCGACAGGCGCGCGCGGCGGACGGCCATCGCCGTGCTGTCCGGCGGGCCGAAGGGTACGCTCGCCTGGTCGTCCCGGGCTACCTGGTGCAGCAGCGTGCGCGCCATGTACAGGTCGGTGGCGAGCTGGCCGACCATGTACTGAGCGACCGGATCGGCCGCCAGCTTGCTCCGCGAGGTGGCCGGCACCTTGTTGCGGGCAATGTCGGTGATGTCGTCCAGGGCCGCCTGGGCGATCCCGACGGCGACGGCGGCGAACTCCGAGCCGAAGCGGGCCAGCAGCGGTCGCTGGTCCAGCGGGTGCCGGGCCACCTTCGGCAGCTCGGCGAAGGTTCCCGTCCACTCGTCCGGGATGAACAGGTCGCTGACGACGATGTCGTTGCTGGCGGTGCCCTTGAGCCCGCTCACCTGCCAGACGTCGTCGATCTGGACCTCACGGGCCGGGACCACGCCGAGCCGGGTGGCGGGCCCGCCGCCGGCCTGCCCGGCGCCGTCGAGGACACCGTGGATGCAGATGTAATCGGCGTTGTTGGAGCCGCTGGCGAATGACCAGCGGCCGCTGAACCGGTAGCCGCCCTTGTCGCGAACAGCCTTCCCGGTCGCGTTGATCACGCCGGTGTGGATGATGTCGGGGCCGGCCGTGAAGATCTTGTCATAGCTGTCCGGCGGCAGGTAGGCGTAGAAACTCGGCCCTTCAGAACCGACCGCCGCGACCCATGCGACCGAGGCGTCGGCCCGCGCCAGCTCCTCGATCACGGTCAGGCCCTCATCCGGCCACATCTCGTCACCGCCGTGGGAGCGGGGCACGTACCGGCGGAAGACGCCGGCCGACCGCAACTTCTCGGCGAGATCACGCGGTACCGCCCGCGCCCGCTCGATCTCCTGCGCCCGCGCCTTGATTTCCGGCGCCAGCGCCCGGACGTTATCCAGCACGGTCGTCGGCCGCGGCTCCGATGCTGTGTTTTCGCTCGTTGGGCTTTCGCTCATTGGCTTCCCTCATCGTCCGGCCACGGGTGAAATCATCACCATGCGCGAAAATATCGTGGCAGCCCGTTCGTGTCACGATCACCGTCCTGCTAGGCGGGACGGCAAAACTGACTAGTCGGTAGCGTCAGGTCGGGACGGCTGGCCAGCTTTTCGCCATGTCAGTGCATTGCGATCCCGGCTGGCTGTTCATATTATGTACCGACCAGTCAGTGAAGACCGGAGGTGACCAGGCAGTGGTTGCGCTTCACCTGATCGACCGAGCGAACGCGGTGGCAAGACCGGGCGGGCGGTGACGAACGGCCGTCATTCGAAAGACGCCGTCACGGCGCCGAGCCCGGCGAACTCGGCGCGGAACGCGGTGCCCGGGCGCGCGTCGATCGCCCGCGTACACGACCCGGGCAGGATGAGGTGCCCGGCCTCGAGCTTCACCCCGAAGTCGGCCACCTTCCTGGCCAGCCAGGCGACGCAGGCGGTCGGGTTGCCGAGCACGGCGCTGGTGTTGCCGCGGGCGACCTCGTGGTGGCCGGCGTAGAGCACCGCCTCGATGTTCGCCAGGTCGATGCCGTCGGCCGCCAGTTCGGCGGGGGTCCTCCGGGCCCGGCCGAGGATGACGCCCGCCGAGGACGCGTTGTCGGCGATGGTGTCGGCCAGCGTGATGCGCCAGTCCCTGATGCGGCTGTCGATCAGCTCCAGACTCGGCACGATGTACTCGGTCGCGGCCAGGACATCCGCTTCGGTGCAGCCCGCGCCGGGCAGCGCGGACCCGAGCACGTAGCCGATCTCGACCTCGATCCGGGGATAGCAGTAATCGGCCGAAGGGATCGGCGCGTCCTCGCTCAGGACCATCGAGTCGAGCAGGTGCCCGTAGTCGGGCTCGTCGACGCCCATCATCTGCTGCATGACCGCGGAGGACAGGCCGACCTTGTGACCGCGTACCCGGGCGCCCGCGGCGGTCTTGCGCCGGATGTTGATGAGCTGGATCTCGTAGGCGTCCACGACGTCGATGGCGGGGTAGGTCTCGGTCAGCGGGTCGACCGGCGCCAGATCCCGTTCCGCCGCCCAGAGCAGTTCGGCCGAGATGGTGCGCTGGGTGCTGTCGAGCATATGCGTCCGTCTCATTATGTCGCGGTTATGGCCGGGCTTAATTTAGCCGTCGGCCGCGGCGACGGGAATACGTAATTCCCGCTGAGCGGGACGTCCCGATCCTCGGGACGCAGGCCTTGCTCCCTTAGCCGCCGTCGCTAGGCTGGCATGACTTACCAACTGCCTGGAGGCGTCCTGTGCCGGAAAGCGCCGTGCCCGGGAATTCCTCGCCCGGAATTCCTGATTACCAGTGGGATGAGATCTTCGACGTGGTGGTGGTCGGCAGCGGCGGCGGGGCGCTGACCTCGGCGATGGTTGCCGCCCGGAGGCGGCGCGAGCACCGTGGTCGTCGAGAAGGGCCAGTACATCGGCGGCACCACCGCCGTGTCCGGCGGTGACATGTGGATCCCGAACAACCGGCTCGTCAAGGACCAGGACAGCCGCGAGGACGCGATCGCCTATGTCACCCGGCTGTCCGACGGGCGGGCGGCCGATCAGAAGATGATCGAGGTCTATGTCGACTCCGCGCCCGAGGCGCTCGAGTACCTGCTGGAGACCACCGGGTACTGACTCGGAGCCGCATATCCAGCTGAACGACTATTACTCGGTGATCGGCGACCGGATCCCCGGCGTACGGCACTTCCCCCGCACCTGCGCGGTCGGCCGTACCCGGCCGGGGCCGAGCTGGGCCTTGAGCTCGCCCGGAAGATCAACTCCGGCCCGTGGATCCCGCCCCAGGAGGTCAGCTTCCCCGAGCAGCGGCGCGGTGAAGTCGGGCCGGAAGAGCTAGCCCGGCGGCAGCGCGAAGGGCTAGCGGGCCAAGGGCGGCGGGCTGATCGCTCCGCTGCTCAAGGCGCTGGTCGACCGCGGCGTCGAGGTGCGGACCGCCACCCGGGCGGTCAAGCTGGTCACCGACGCCGTCGGCGCGGTCGTCGGGGTCGTGGTCGGGCCCGGCGGGCCCAGGGCCGCGCCCGCCGGATCGGCGCCCGCCGGGGCGTGGTGCTGGCCTGCGGCGGGTTCGAGTGGAACGCCGAGATGGTCAAGACATTCATCGGCTACGAGGTCAAGCCGCTGACGCCGTGGACCAACACCGGCGACGGGCACCTGATGGCGATGGCCGTCGGCGCCAAGCTGGGCACGATGACCACCTTCTTCAGCTACGGCGTGGTGTACGACCCGTGGGAGAACGGCCGCGACGGCAACCCGCTGCCGCAGATGGTGATGGGCCTCGGCCCGGGATCGATCATCGTGAACCCGCACGGCAAGCGGTTCATGCACGGCGGCTACACCTACAACGACTTCTCCGCACCCGTTCGGGTTCTTCGACCAGCGCAACCCGGGTTACACCAACAAGCCCCCGGGCTGGATCATCTTCGGCGCCGCGATCCTCGAGCGCGGCATCTCGGGCGCCAAGCCGGGCATCGCGATGACGCCTAACCGGGCCCGGAGGGCCAGCAGGCGCCCGGCTGGATCCAGCTGGCCGGGCTCGATCCGCGAGCTGGCGGGCAAGATCGGGCGTCGATCCCGACGCGCTGGAAGAGACCGTCGACCGTTACAACCAGTACGCCGAGAAGGGCGAGGATCCCGACTGGGGCGACCCGGAGCAGACGCACGTGCTGACCGGGCCGGACACGGTGAACCGCAAGCCGATCACCGGCCCGCCGTACGGCGCGATCCAGCAGTGGCCGGGCACCCTCGGGACCAACGGCGGGCTGCGCATCGACAAGGACGCGCGGGTGCTCGGCTACCGGGTGCCGGTCATCGACGGGCTCTACGCGGCCGGTAACACCTCCGCGTCGGTGATGGGCGTCGGTGTACGCGGGCGGCGGCAGCTGCATCGGCCCCAGCGTGACGATGGGCTACCGGCCGGCCGGCACCTGGCGGGCAAACCGTCCAGGGACATCGGGACCATCTCCTCCGGCACCGGGGCCGGCCAGTGAGCGAGCTGCTGTCTTTCGACGAGACCAGCCGGTCCCTCGACACCCCGAGGGGGAAGCTGCACTACCACGTGGCCGGTGACGGGCCGCCGCTGCTGCTGCTGCACGGGTCGGGCCCCGGCGTCAGCGGCTGGGCGAACTTCCGCGGCAACCTGCCGGTTTTCGCCCGGGACTACACCGTTTACGTGCCCGACTTCCCGGGATTCGGCAAGAGCTACTCACCCGATGGCAACCCGCTGGCGGCCGGGCCGGCCGCGGTGCTCGACTTCCTCGACGGGCTCGGGCTCGGCCCGGTGCCGATCGTCGGCAACTCCATGGGCGGCAACGTCGCGGCCCGGATCGCGGCCGAGCACCCGGAACGGGTGAGCCGGCTGATGGCGATCGGCGGGGTGGGCCTGGCGCTGCTCAGCCCGGCCCCGCCGGAAGGCATCAAGCTGCTCGTGGAGTTCGTCGAGGACCCCACCAGGGAGAAGCTGGTGAGGTGGATGGAGTCGATGGTCTACGACACCGCCATCCTCACCGACGAGTTCGTGCAGCTGAGGTGGGAGGCGGCGACCGACCCGGCCGCCTCGGCCGACATCAAGAAGCTGTACAACCGGGGGATGCTGGAGGCGATGCGGAAGTTCCGCCGGCGCCGGCGCGGCCGACAGCGTCGCGCTGCTCACCAAGATCCAGGCCCCGACGCTGGTCATGTTCGGCCGCGACGACCGGGTGACGCCGCTGGACAGCGCGCTGGCCGCCATGCGGCTCATCCCCAAGTGCGAGCTGCACGTGTTCTACGACTGCGGGCACTGGGCGATGATCGAGCGGAAGGACGAGTTCGAGAGCACCGTGCTCGCCTTCCTGGCGCGCGACAAGTAGCTCTCGCGAAAAGGGAACCAACGGACCGTTCTGTATAACCAGATCTTCCCTACAGAACGGTCCGTTGCTTCGCGCCCCAGGTTCACGCTCCGCCCTCGGGCGCGCAACCTAGCGGCGTATCCAGCCAAAGTCGTACCAGACGGTCTTCAGCTTGGTGACCGGCACGCCCCAGGTCTCGATGTAGGTGACGCCCTCGGGGCCGGCCGTCATCGTGTACGGGGTACCGGCCCGGCTGGTGAAGAAGCAGCCTGGCCGTACGATCACGTGCTCGTTCTCGGCCGGGTCGCCGAACTCGATCTTGTACTCGCCCTTGAAGACGATGATCGTCTCGTCGATGTTGTGCAGGTGGCGCGGCACGGTGAAGTTCGGGACCACCCTCAGCGGGTTGCGGTAGAACGTGCGGAAGTCGATCGGCTTGGTGCTGACCCACATGTTCTCCGCGAAGGTCGCGTCGAAGTCCACCGGCGCGTCCTTCAGCAGGCCGCCGTCTTCCCAGTAGTAGCTGGGGTTTTCCTGCTGGCCCTTCAACGACATGGGGATCCATGAGTCGTCGGTCACCAGGCTGTCGACAGAAAATGACATGGGGTCAATATAGGAGTCGCGATATTCCCTGTCACTATCCACGTCCTGTTATTCGGGACACTTCAAATGCAGGTCAAGACGCGTCCCGAAGAGCGGGACGTACGTGTTGACCAGCATCGTCAGCCAGACAACGATAGGCCTGTGCCCATTTCCTTTTTCGACCTCCTCGCCGACGATGGCTGGGAGCCGCTCGACTTCTTTCAGGGCGACCCGACGTTCTATTGGAATGACGGCGGATTCATCGCCAATGCGCCGGTGGACATTGCCGCCACCCTGGACGGTGCGATATGGCGGTCGACCAATGTCGAGCCCGCTTTTCTGTGGCAGGGACGGCGCATTCGGGCGGACTTCACCGTGCCCAAGCGGCACGTCAACCACCCGCAGCTCATGATCGTCGTCGGCGGGCAGCTGACCGTCGAGTACGGCGTCACCGGAGCGGAAAACAGGCAACTCGGCCCGGGCGAGTTCTGGACCGGTGACGCCGGGGTGCCGTTCACGATCACCTCGGGCCCCGAGGGCGTGACCTATCTCGAATGCTGGGACCTGCAGCCGCCGGCCCTCATCGAGACCACCTGGCACGACGACGGCCACTGGAAGCGGCGCGAGTCCGGGTCCAGCAAGTTTCCCCAGCCTTGACCGACAGTCGCTAGGAGGAGGACAAGTGCCAGTTCTTTCGCTCGGCTACCTGAGGCTGGAGTCGACCGACCTTGACGCGTGGCAGACCTTCGCCGGAGACTTTCTCGGGCTGATGCCGGTCCACGCCGCCGGTGACGAGTCACTGCGGTACCGGATGGACCACTACCCGCCCCGTCTTGTCGTCTCGCCCGGCACCGAGAGCAGGGCGACCGCGATCGGTTTCGAGGTACTGAACGACCGGGACCTCAGGCGCACGGTGGCCGCCGTGGAGGACGCCGGGATCAAGGTGACCGTGGGGTCGGACGCCGAGGCCGACGAGCGCCGAGTCACCGGCTTTGCCCAGTTCGACGACCCCGGCGGCAACCCGATCGAGCTGTTCTACGGCCCGATCCTGGACCATGTGCCGGTCCGGCTGCCGACGGTGAGCTCGTTCGTGACCGGCGACATGGGCATGGGCCACGTCATCGTCACCGGCGAGGACGGCAGGGCGCTGAAGGACTTCTACATCGACGTGCTCGGCTTCTACGAGCGCAATACGATGGGCGGCCGGGAGCGCACGGTCTGGTTCATGAGCTCCAACGACCGGCACCACACGTTCGGCGTCACGTCCGCCCCCGGGCGCGGCAAGCTGATCCACCTCATGGTCGAAGCGGAGAGCTTCGACGACGTCGGGCGGGCGCTTGACCGGGTTGAGAAGTACGGCATCAACATGATGATGAGCCTGGGCAAGCACACCAACGACGAGATGACGTCGTTCTACGTCTACTCACCGGAGCTGTACGCGATCGAGTTCGGCTGGGGCGGCCTGAAGGTAGACGGCGAGCAGCCCACCTACGAGATCACGTCCGGTGAGCACTGGGGGCATAAATTCTTTCCCCCGCCCGCCCCGCCGACCCCGCCCGCGCAGTAGCCGGAGGTTTCCATGACTGACCTCAGCGGTCTCGGCCTCCCCGCCCTCGACTGGGGCGAGGTCTTCCACGTGGGGATCCGGGTGACGGACCTGGAGGCGGCCCAGCAGGAGCTGACCAGATCCATCGGGGTGCGCTGGACGACCCCCGCGAGGATCCCGATGAAGGCGTGGGCCCCGGGCCAGGGCTACCGCACCTACGACCTGACCATCTCGTTCACGGTCGACGGGCCGGTCCACATCGAACTGCTGCACGGATCGCCCGGCAGCTACTACGACGTGCGCAGCGGCGGGGCCGGTCTGCACCATATCGGCGTCTGGGTGGATGATGTCACCAAGGTCAACCAGGATCTGGTCAGCCAGGGATACACCGTCGAGTTGGCAGGTGCCTCGCCGGAGGAGGGCTACGGCGCGTTCACATACGTGCGCTCGCCCGCCGGCGTGCTGTTCGAGCCGGAGTCCGGGCTGCACGGGTCAAAGGAGCGATTCGAGCGGTGGTATGCCGGTGGAAGCCTCTTCTAACGCCTTCCGTGAAGCCATGGCGTCGTTCCCGAGCGGGGCGACGATCGTCACCACCAGCGACTCCGACGGTCGCTGGTGGGGCTTCACCGCGAGTTCCTTCTGCTCGGTGTCGATGGACCCGCCGCTGGTGCTCACCTGCCTGGCCAACACCGCCCAGTGCTTCCCGGCGTTCGCCGAGGCGGCCCGGTGGAACATCCACGTGCTCCAGCAGCAGCACGCTGACCTGGCGATGCGCTTCGCCACCCGCGGCGCCGCCAAGTTCGACGGCGCGGGCTTCCAGCCCGACGCGGACGGCCTGCCGCTGCTCGCCGACGTCAGCATCTCGCTGCGCTGCGCCACCTACTCGAAGGTCGAAGGCGGCGACCACCTCGTGCTGATCGGCCAGGTCGAGGAAGTCGGCCTGGGGGAGGAGATGCCTTTCGTCTACTTCCGCCGCAAGTTCCACTCGCTGGCGGTCGACGACGACAAGGCCGTTAACGGCCACGTTCCCGCTTCGGCCGGTGCCGGCCGACCCGGCCCCCGGCCCGGTCGTGATCGAGCTGGACCTGGGCTGGATGTAGGGAAGTCCGGGCGCACGTCCGGTCCCGGCTACCTCACTGGTAGGTAATCTCCGGCGGACTCAGGTGGCTGTGGTCGTTGAACGTCACCAGCGAGATTCCCCGCCGGCCGGCCACCAGCGTCGTCACCCCGGTGTTCACGCACACCCGGTTGAGCCGGATCCACTGCTCGACCCCGGCCCCGAGCAGGCTCGCCGCTATCCAGCCGATGACGCCCCCGCTGGTAGCGACGACGGTCGTCGCGCCCTTCGGCTGCCGCGCGGCGACCGTCCGCAGGGCCGACTCCGCCCGCGCCGTGAAGGCCGCGAAGCTCTCATCGCCCAGGGGGAAGCTCATCCCGGCCAGGGGAGCGCCGACGGTGCCCGCCGGAGCCCCGGCCGTGTCCTTCGGCGGGGCAACGGCGCCCGCCCAGCGGCGCATTCCCGCCTCCAGCGCGTCCTGGAACGCGCTTCGGTCCTGCGGCGCCTGGCCGTCGGGTGTGCCCACGACCAGCCCGTTGAACTCGAATTCGTCCCACGCAGGGTCAACGGACACCCCCAGGGGCCATCCCGCCTCCTCAACCAGGGCGGCAGCCGACGCGTGCTGCCGCTTTAGCGCGCCTGAGACGACCGACGCGGGCGTGATGCCCCGCGCGGCCAGGGCCGCGCCCAGGCAGCGAGCCTGGCGCTCGCCCGCCGGGGAGAGCACGTCGTAGTCAGTGCCCCCGAAGGAAGCCTGGCCGTGCCGCACCAGGAGAATCACCCCCACAGGGGTCGGTTCCCGTCACTTCGGCGCCTGAACGCGAACCATGGCCGCCCCTGTCGCTTACTCATACGGATGAGCTTACTGAGCAACAATTATCGGCCGCACGGGGCCCGATCGTCCCGGCGCTGATCACCGCCATGACGAACGGCCCCAGGCAGTGCCCGGTGCGGGGCTGCGGCGTGTTCAGTCCGCGAAGACCTCGGCGGCGGTTCCGGCGGTGATGGGTCTGTGCTAGAGAGCGGCGATCTGAGTCACAGGGCGCTGGCCGACGACTTCGTACTCTCCGTTAACCAGTTCGTACTGGGTCACGACACCATCGATCTCCTCGGCGTTGATGTCGCCGCGGACGATCCAGTAGTGCTGGATCCCGAGCTTGGCGTACACCCTGAGCTTGTGTGTCGCGTCCTGTTCCTCGCTGTTGTTGGAGACCGCCTCGATGACCGCGTGCAGGACAGCGGCATCGTGCGTCGACTCGCGCGGTGACGGCCGGTACCCGGGGATGAAGACCACTCCGTCAGCCACGTAGTTGTTGCGCCCGGTGCCGCCGCGCATGAACCCCGAGTCAGCGACATACTGCTCGCCGGCGACTTGGTGCGCCCGGCGCCGCCAGTACTCAAGCAGCATCAGGACCACCTGCCAATGCCAGAACGTCACCGGCATGTAGGTCAGCTCCAATCGGCCAGAACGCAGTTCCCACGCCCAGCCGCGCGTCGGGATGGGCAGGTCACCGAAGGTCTCGCGGGTGATCACGCCGTCGCTCGGCAGTTCGATCTGAACCGTCATCGCTCTCCTCACACAAGCCGCGATGTACCTACCGTCAGTGTACGTGCCAGGGATGCTCCCGGTCATCGTGCTCCGTCGTGGCGAGGCCCGTACGTCGATCGATACTAGTCGCCGATCCCATCCTGGTACTGCGATTGATCCGGGCCGGTGAGCGGACAATTACGCGGTGGAGGGATGGCCGGCGCCGAGTCCCGAGCCGCACACCCTGATCCCGGTGCATCACCTGTGCCTGTTCAAGCTCGGCATCCCGCTCGGCGAGATGTGGTACACCCAGGAGCTGGCGACCTGGCTGCGGGCGAACGGCCGGAACAGCTTCCTGCTGACCGCACCGCCGCTTCGGCTGCCCGGCACCGCGGGCGGCCCGCTGAACCCGATCGCGACCGTGTGACCGTGGCAGCCTGGTTAGTCGCGGTGGAGTAATCTGCAACCCGATAGTGAGTGATCCATGGAAAGGCCGGCGTGGCTCCGCACAGCGACAGGGACCCGATCCTTGAGGCGTACCATCTCTGGATCGACAACGGCTGGGAGGAGTGCGCGGCCGGAGTCGCCGCGGTGACCTCGCTCATGCGCGTCCACCAGGTGCTGACCAAGCAGGCCGACCAGGTGCTCGCGCCGGTCGACCTCACCTTCTCCCGGTACGAGCTGCTCGTGCGGCTGTATTTCCATGGCGGCGGGGCCCTGCCGCTTAGCCAGCTCGGCAAGCAGTTGCAGATTCATCAGACGAGTATCACCAGCCTCGTCGACAAGCTGGAGGCCCAGGGCCTCATCAGGCGCACGCCGCACCCAACCGACCGGCGCAGCACGATCGCCCAGATCACGCCGTCCGGGCGCGCCCTGCTCGGCCAGGCGATCAAGCTGCTTAACGCTGAGCTCTTCCGCGACCTCGGCCTGACCGACGGCGAAAAGCGGCTGTTCATCGGCCTGCTCATGAAGATGCGCCTGGCCTGGAACGACATTGAGAACCGAGTCGGGCTGGGAGCCGTTCGAGGTGGAAAGCAACCTCCCGCCCCGCGACTAGCGCCAGCCGGCGAGATCATCAGCGCCACGGACCCGGGCAAGCGCCGCACCAGCGCCGACGTCGTCAGATCAAGCTGGACCGCGCCAGAAAGGCAGACTCCGATGGGAAACACGCGGCGTGTCATCGCGATTCTCGGTGCGGGCGGGACGCTCGGCACCGCCCTGTCCCGCAAGCTGGCCGCGGAGCCGGAAACGGATCTCGTGCTTAGCGACCTGAGCGAGGACGCGCTGGCCCAGGCGGCCGCCGGCCTCGCCGGAGGCACCGGGGGAGTGGCGACCGTGCGGGCCGATGTCAGCGATTTCGCCCAGGTCGAGGACGTCGTCAAGCACGCGGTTGACCGCTTCGGCCGCCTCGACGTGCTCATCAGCAACGCCGGGGTGCTGTCGCCCAACGGCCGGATCCACAACCTGGCCGGGCAGGACTGGGAACGGGCCTTCCGCATCAACGTGCTCGGTCCGGTCAACGGCATCCGGGCGGCCGTGCCGGTGATGCGCGCCCAGAAGTCCGGGTCGATCATCCTGACCGCGTCCGTGGCCGGCCTTACCGCCTGGACCCACTCCGCTCCTTACTGCGTCACCAAGGCGGGGGTCATCCATCTCGCCAAGGTGGCCGCGGTCGAGTATGCCCGCGACGGCGTCCGTGTCAACTGCGTCTGCCCCGGGACCTTCCTGTCCGCGATGCACGCCGGCCTGCCCGCCGAGGCGGTCGACGCCATCGCGGCGAAGCACCCGCTCGGCCTCGGGTCGGCCGACGACCTGGTCGGCGCCTACTCCTACCTGGCAAGTGACGCGTCGCGGTGGACGACGGGATCGGCGATCGTCGTCGACGGCGGCTACGCGGCCCCGTAACGGCGTCACAAGCCGAATCGCGATCCGGTAGGTCTCCGCTTGCGTTTGACGATCTCGCGGCACGCACACCTTGACTCCGCGTTTGGGCGAGGTCAATACTTTTTTGTGCCAACCGGTCGGTAAAATTTCCGGCCGGGCCTTCGCGACGAAGGGATGCCGATTGAGCGAGCAACGGATTCCGCCGAGGCCCCCCGCTGACTGGGACGCCGACGTCCTCGACGCGCTGTCGGCCCTGCGCCCACCGGGGAGTGCCCGCCGGCCGTCGGAGCCGCGGGGCGAGCGCCCGCCGTCCAACATCCTCGGCATTTTCTCCTGGCACCCGGCCCTGGCCAAGGCATTCTTCACCTTCAACAGCCACCTGTTCCACTGCACGCTGTCCGATCGGGACCGGGAAATGGTAACGGTCCGGGTCGCCTGGCTACGGCGCGGCGAGTACGAGTGGGCGCAGCACGTCCGCCTGGCCAGGGCCGCGGGCATGTCGGACGAAGAGATCGAGGCGATCTCGGCCGAAGGCCCGGACTGGCCGGGCTGGGGGCCGCGCGACGCGGCCCTGCTCCGGTCGGTGGACGAGATCGTGGCCGACCGCTATGTCAGCGACGAGACCTGGAAGGTGCTCTCCGAGCACCTCGACCGCAGGCAGCTGATGGACGTGGTGTTCACCATCGGTGCCTACGACCTGCTCGCGATGGCCTTCAACACCTTCGGCCTGCAACTCGACCCCGGCCTGCCCGGGTTCCCGCCGGAGAACACCGGCTGAATTCCGGAGAGCGGGATGTCCGATTGCCCCGGTGGAAAGCCTCGCCCAGGATGGCGTAGTGTCTCCGGCCGGGCAGGCCCGCTGCCCGGGCATCGGCCGAACTATGTACTGACCGGTTAATTTATTCATGCCAGTGGTTGATGGTTGAGGAGTGGTGATGAGCGGACTGCGGCTAGACGGGCGGGTCGCGGCGGTGACCGGGGCCGGCCGGGGGATCGGTCGCGCCTACGCGCTGCTGCTTGGCGAGCTTGGCGCCCGGGTCGTGGTGAACGACCTGGGCGGGTCCACCCTCGGCACCGGCCAGGACACCAGCCCGGCGGACGAGGTGGTGAAGCAGATCCAGGCCGGCGGGGGAGCGGCGGTCGCCAACTACGGCGATGTCTCTACCGTCGAAGGCGGCAAGTCGGTCATCGACACGGCCGTTGATCACTTCGGCGGCATCGACATCGTGGTGAACAACGCCGGGAACATGGTGTGGGGATCACTGCCGGAGGCGACCATCGAGACGATCGACGCGCACTGGGCGGTGCACGTCCGCGGCTCCTTCAACACCCTCCACGCCGCCTGGCCGTACTTCGTCGAGCAGAACTACGGCCGGGCCATCCTCACCACCTCGGTCGGGATGTTCGGGCTGATGGACAACATCGGCTATGCGATCGCCAAGGCAGCCATGATCGGCATGGCCAAGAGCCTGACGGTCGGCAGGAACGACGCCAACATCAACATCAACTGCATCGCGCCCAACGCGATGACCCGGATATCCGGCCGCACCGAGGAAGAGCAGGAGCGGGCGGCACGGGCGGCGGAGTCGACCCCGGCGATGGACCCGGTCAACGTCGCCCCGATGGTCGCCTACCTGGCCCACGAGTCGTGCCAGGTCAGCGGCGAGGTCTACCTGGCCGGCGGCGGCCGCTTCGCGCACCTGTTCGTCGGGGTCACGCCCGGCTACCTGCAGCCGGGCCTGAACGGGGCCACCATCGACGACGTGGCGGCCAACTGGGCGGCGATCAACGACGAGACCGGCTACTACGTCCCGGCCAACCTGATGGACTGGGCCGGCCGCTACATGTCCCACCTGAGAGGGTAGCTGACTAGTGATACGCGTCGACCGCAGCCGGTGCATGGGCTCGGGGCAGTGCTGCTGGTACGCCCCGGGCACCTTCGACCAGGACGACGAGACGATCGCCATCGTGATCGACCCGGACGGCGACCCGGCGGAGGCGATCAAGGCCGCCGTCGACGGCTGCCCCACCCAGGCGCTCTCGATCGCCTCGGACACCGACGGATCTGAGGATAAAGAAGGAGAGTAGGAACGGGTGCGGCTGGCTCTGGTCCCGCCGCATCCGCTGCTCAACGGCCGAGCCTGGCCCTAGGCCCGTTGCGGCAAGGGGCTGTCGGGGTCCGCGGCGAGTTCCGGCGGTATGTCCTGCCCGGCCGCCAGCGCGCGGCGGACCGCCAGGTAGTCGCGCG
Organism: uncultured Actinomycetota bacterium; assembly: GCA_963785645.1. Lineage (GTDB taxonomy): Bacteria > Actinomycetota > Actinomycetes > Streptosporangiales > Streptosporangiaceae > Trebonia. Next base: position 770,476 of record CAWAWG010000003.1, on the reverse strand, counting down.
GGCTGTTCACCGCGTGCACCGCGAGCAGCCGGCCGGCCCGGTAGTAGAACATGGAAAAGCGCTCCTGATCGGGATCGCCGCGCAGCACGGTCCGGTCGAATCCGGCGGACAGCCCCGCGATCTGCAACTTGAGCGCGCCCTGGTCGGACCAGAACCACGGCACCGCGTCGTAGGGTTTCGGCACCCCGGCTAGCGTGGCCGCGGCGACCTTCGGGTGGTCCATCGCGTGTCCGTACGACTCAAAGCGGACCAGGGAGCCTTCCGCGGCCGCGGGATGCGGGGTGACCGCGCAGTCGCCGACCGCGACGATCGCCTGATCGCTGGTCCGCGCGAAGGCATCGACGACGATGCCGCCCGCGCACGCGAGCCCGAGCTGCTCGGCCAGCTCGGTCCGCGGTTCGGCGCCGATGCCGACAACGACGAGATCGGCCGGAATGAATCCGCCGTCCGACAGGTGCGCTCCGGTGACCGCCCCGCCCGTACCGGCTGGCCCACTGCCCGCGAACCGCGACACGGCCGTCCCGAGCAGGATGCGCACCCCGCGGCGCCGGTGCGCCGCGGCATAGAAGTCGGAGATCCCGGGTGCGACCACGCGTCCGAGGAGCCGGTCGGCCGCTTCGACCACCGTCACCTCCTTGCCCCTGGCGGTGGCGACGGCCGCCGCCTCGAGCCCGATGAAGCCGCCGCCGACGACAAGCACCCGCTGGGCCGCGGCGAGCCGCTCGCGCAGCTCTAGCGCGTGCCCGAGATCGCGCAGGTAGCAGATCCCGGCCAGGTCGTCGCCGGGCACGGCCAGGAGCCGGGGCCGCGCTCCCGTGGCGAGCGCGAGATGGCCGAACTCAAGGCGGCTTCCTGTCTCGGTCGTCGCGACCCCGGGCCGGCCGGGCGCCGCCGCGCGGATCTCCCTGACCCGCTGCGCGGTGAGCACTGTTATCCGCTCGCGCTCGTAGTATTCCGCCGAGCGGGACGCAAGCGTTGAAATGTCGGCCTTCCCGGACAAGAATGCCTTGGACAGCGGCGGCCGGTGGTAGGGAGCGTGCGGCTCTTCGCCCACGATGGTGACCGCCGCCTGCCAGCCAAGTTCGCGCAGCGAACAGGCCAGCTGCGTCGCGGCCTGGCCGCCGCCCACGATGAGTACGCCGTCCGCCCCCGGTGACCCGGTAGACGCGCTGCTTGACCGCACGGTTGGCATTGGCCGGCGAACCCCCACCCTCGCAGATTTGTTCTGAACGGTCAGTCTGATCTGAATGCCGCCGCAATGTCAACGTCCTGCGGCGAACTTGTTGACGACAGCTCGCCAAGAGCGCATTCTTAGGACCAACCAGTCAGTACAGTTAACTAATATCAAGGATGACTGCGGCCAGGCATGCAGCCTTCGTTGCCGGCGGAGCGGCCGCGGCGGACGGGCCGGGCGAGGAGTTGGTTAAAGGTGACTGATATCCGGCAGGCGCTTTCCCGCGAGCGAACCCGCAACATCGCGGGCGCACTCGTGGTCGCGGCGATCGTTGCCGTGATCATCCAGCAGTCGTGGAGCGGGCTGCCCGTCACGGGAAGCAGCATCCTCGGGTTTGTCATCACCGGGGTGGCGCTCGGCTCGATCTACGGCGTGGCCGCCCAGGGCCTGGTCGTCACCTACGCGACGTCGGGCGTGTTCAACTTCGCCCAGGGTGCCATCGGCATGTTCCTGGCGTACGTGTACTGGGAGTTCCGGGTCGACATCGGGCTGCCGACCATCGTTGGCATCCTGCTGACCGTGGGAGTCGCCGCGCCCCTCATGGGCGTGCTCATCGAGCGGCTGATCATGCGGTTCCTCACCGATTCCCCGATCGTTGCCCAGCTCGTGGTGACCATCGGCCTGATGCTCGGCCTGATGGGTGTCGCGGCGTCGGTCTGGAACCCCAACAGCACCACGCAACGCACCATCCCCACGTTCTTCGGCACCAGCGGCTTCAACATCGGCAGCACGTTCCTGCCGTACTACCGCCTCGTCACCATCGCCACCGGCATCGCCATCGGCCTGCTGCTCCGCTTCCTGCTCTACCACACCCGTCTGGGCATCACCATGCGGGCCGTCGTCGACAACCGGGACCTGACCGTGCTGAACGGCGCGCGGCCGGCGGCCGCCACCATGACGGCGTGGGCGCTCGGCTCGTCGATGGCGGCGCTGGCAGGCATTTTCCTGTCCGAAGAACTGAGCGCCCTCGACCCCTCGACGCTCACGCTGTTCATCGTCGACGCGTTCGCCGCGGCCATCATCGCCCGGCTGCGCAGCCTGCCCATGGCCTACGTGGGCGGACTGATCATCGGCCTCACGCTGTCCTTCCAGGAGAACTTCCTCAGCTGGACCGGCCGGTGGACGTCCGCGCCGCAGGCCATTCCCGCCGCGATCCTTTTCATCGCGGTGCTGTTCGTCAAGGACTCGCGGATCAAGGGCAGGTCCAAGCCGAGGCAGGTCGCCGAGCGCATCCCGTCGGTCCGCAACACGCTGCTCGGGTTCGCCGCCCTGATCGCGATCTGCCTGGTCTGCGCCGCCACCCTCAGCCGGCCGAACCTGCGCGAGGTCACGCTCATCGTGCTGACCGCGTTCGTGATGCTGTCGCTGGTGCCGCTGACCGGCTGGGCCAATCAGATCAGCCTGGCGCAGATCACCCTGGTCGGCTGCGGGGCGTTCGCCATGGTGCAGTGGGGCTTCAACGGCAACGTGCTCAGCCTGCTCATCGCGGCCGCGTTCGCGGTGCCGATCGGCATGATCATGGCGGGCCCGGCGATCCGCCTCCAAGGTATCTACCTGGCGCTGGCGACCATGGCATTCGCCCGCATGGCCGAGTTCCTCTTCTTCGACCAGCCGGCCGTGTTCGGCAACGGCAGCCGGCGGCGTCTAGCCTCTCGGTATTCGGCCTGCAGGTGGAGAACCCGTTCCGTTTCCTGGGGATCTCGTTCGCTCAGGGCGCCGGGTTCCTGATCTTCGTGGCGATCATGTTCAGCATCGTGGGGATGATCGTCATCGCGGTGCAACGGCGCTCGTTCGGCCGCCGGCTGGTCGCGCTGCGCGACAGCCCCGACGCGGCCTCGATGCTGGGCATGAGCCTCACGCTGACCAAGCTGAGCGTATTCATGTTCTCGGCGGCGATCGCCGGCCTGTCGGGCGGCCTGTTCGCCGTCTACTACGGCTCGGTCGGCACCAGCGACTTCCAGCTCACCGTGGGCCTGCCCTACCTGCTGCTGCTGGTGGTAGGCGGCGTGTCGGTCGTCGGCGGCACACTCGTCGGCGGAATCCTCCTGGTGCAGTTCGCCTGGCTGAACCAGGCGTTCCCCGACAACACGTTCCTTACCTGGTTCAGCAACCTCGGCCCGGGCCTGATGGGCATCGGCATCGGCCAGCACCCGGAAGGCATCTGGGAACAGAACGTCCAGTACGTGGTCAAGCTGCGTAACCGGATCACGGGCGTCCGGCCCAAGCGGGAGACCCCGGCGGACAAGCCGGCGCTGTCCGGGGTGCGCGAACTGGCCCCGCTGCCCTCGCCCGCTGTGCGGGGCAACACCGGCCGTCCCGCGGTCGAGCTGCGTGATGTCACTGTCCGGTTCGGCGGCCTCACGGCGGTCGACAAGGTCAGCCTCGACCTGCTGGACGGGCAGATCATCGGCCTCATCGGGCCGAACGAGAGCCGGCAAGACGACGCTGTTCAACGTCGCCACCGGCATGCAGGAGCCGAACTCGGGCCGGATCTTCGTCGACGGCAAGGACGTGACCGGCGCCCGGCCGCACCAGTTCGCCCGGCTCGGCGTGGCCCGCACCTTCCAGCGACTTGAGGTCTTCGGGTCGCTCACCGTGCGGGACAACATCCGGGTGGCCGCCGAGCTGCACCGCAGGCGGTGGGCCCGCATCGGGGCCGGACGGCCGGACGTCGTCGCGGACACGATCATCGAGCACCTGGGCCTGCGGGCGGTCGCGTCAACCCGGGCAGAGCTGCTGCCGACCGGGACCGCCCGGATGGTGGAGGTGGCCCGCGCGCTGGCCACCCAGCCGCGGGTGCTGCTGCTCGACGAGCCCTCCTCCGGCCTGTCGGCCTCGGAGACCGCGACATTCGCCACCCTGCTGCGCGGACTGGCCGCCACCGGCATCGCGGTCCTCGTGGTCGAGCACGACATGGGGTTCATCATGAACCTCTGCCACCACATCGTGGTGCTCGACGCCGGCCAGGTGATCGCGGCCGGCCCGCCGATCGAGGTCCAGGCGAACCCGAAGGTCTTGGCGGCCTACCTCGGCACCGGGGCGGAGGAAGCGGCGCGTCCAGCGGCCGCCCCCGCCGCCCGCCCGATGGCTCTGGTAACCGAGGCCGGCCCCGCGCGGCCGGAGTCCACAGTGCCGAGCCAATACGCGGCCCGTCGCGGTCCAGCTCGACCGGGTATCGGCCGGCTACGGCGGCATCGACGTGCTTCAGGACATCAGCCTCACCGTCCGCGCGGGCGAGGTGTGCGCGGTGCTCGGGCCGAACGGCGCGGGCAAGTCGACCGCGCTCAAGGTCATGTCCGGGCAGCTGGTGCCGACCAGGGGCACGGCGTCCATTAACGGACGGCCGATCGCCGGAGTGCCGACCGAGCGCCTGATCCGCGGCGGGCTGTGCGTGGTTCCCGAGGGGCGGGGCATCTTCCCCAACCTCACAGTCACCGAGAACCTGAAGATGGCCAGCTTCGCCGGAGCCAGCTACGCGGACATACTTGAAAAGTCCTTCCAGCAGTTCCCGAGGCTGGCCGAGCGCCGCCATCAGCTGGCGGGCAAGCTCTCCGGCGGCGAGCAGCAGATGGTCTCGATGGCCCGCGCGCTGGCGGTGAACCCGTCCGTTCTGATGGTCGACGAGCTCTCCATGGGGCTCGCGCCCAAGGTGGTCGAGGAACTGTACGAGGTGCTCGCGGGCATCGCCCGGCAGGGCCTGACCATCCTCGTGGTGGAGCAGTTCGCGGCCGAGGTGCTCAAGGTGGCCGACTCCGGCGCCCTGCTCATCAACGGGCGGATCACCTACCACGGCGCCCCCGACGTCGTGGGCGACATGGTCAGCTCGGCCTACCTCAGCGGTGAGCACGCCGCTCCCGCCCCCGACCGGATCCGCGAGGCCAGCGGCCCGGTATCCGCCAACTGAACGCAGGCGCGGTCGCGTCGGCGCCAGCGTCATCAGAGTGATTGAAGTCCATCGAGCACCATTCTCAGCAGGCGCTGGTCAGTGTGTGGTTTTCGCTGGGCGGGAACAACGTGCAGCAGTCCCTCGTCGATGAGATCGCCAAGCAGGACGCGCACCACCCCGACGGGAACAAGCAAGGCTGCCGCTGGTACCCCGCGAGCTCTGCGCCTGGGGCAGCTGACGGGGCCTGCCGGGCCGCTGGCCGACCTCGCGCGCACCCGGTGCACGGTCACTCGTGGGAAGGTGGTAGCGCTGACGATAACACTGACCGGCCAGTACAAAACGGGATTTTTACAGTAAGGATTCAGTAACGGCCAGATATAGCCGTCAATGGTCCAATTTAGTAATTTTTAACCGGGCGGTCAGTTAAACGAAATAGAACTCGGCAATCGCACATTGGGGCACATGAGCTGCACGGTGACTCTGGGGTTACCGAGATGATCGGCACGTTGTGAGTAAGCCGGATTCGTTCGGGAGAAGAGAGAGAGTCTCCCGAACGAATGGCGGCTTCGATTGGCGGCGCCCGCCAGGACCCTCGGGCGGGCAAGGCCTGCGGGCAGCGGGAATATCAGACCCGGACGAGTGCCTCAAGCGCGCGCGCTATGTCCTGCCGGCCGGGCAGCCACCGCTCTTCCAGGTTCGGCGCGTAGGGCGACGGCGTGGGCGGCGGCGCCATCCGCCTGACCGGCGCGTCAAGTGTCCAGAACCCCTGGTAGGCGGCCAGCGCGGCGATCTCGGCGCCGATACCGAAGTCGGTGACCCCCTCATGCGCGATCAGCAGCCGGTTCGTCTTCGCCAGCGAGGCCAGGATCGTCTCGGAGTCAAGCGGCGCCACCGTCCGCAGGTCGATGACCTCGACGCTGATCCCGCCCGCGGCGAGTGCCTCGGCGGCGGCCAGCGCCTCGTGGACCATCCGCGAGACGCTCACCACGGTCACGTCCGTGCCCTCCCGCACGACCTTCGCCTTGCCCAGGGGCAGCAGGTAATCGGCCGGCGGCTTGGGGCCCTTCATCCCGTACAGCTGCCGGTTCTCGATGAACACGACCGGGTTCGGGTCGCGGATCGCGGAGCGCAGCAGGCCGTAGGTGTCCGCCGGGGTCGACGGCATCACCACCGTCAGGCCGGGGACGTGCGCCAGCATCGCCTCCAGGGACTGGGAGTGCTGGCTGCCCGAGGACCGGCCGCCGCCGAACTGCGTCCTGATCACCAGCCCCATGTGCGCCTTGCCGCCGGTCATGAAGCGCAGCTTGGCCGCCTGGTTGAGTATCTGGTCGAAGCAGACGCCCAGGAAGTCCAGGTACATCAGCTCGACGACCGGCGTCATGCCCGCCATCGCGCCGCCGACCGCAAGCCCCATGACCGCGGTCTCGGAGATCGGCGTGTCGAGCAGCCGCTCCGGCCACCGCGCATACAGGCCGCGGGTGAGGGCGAACACGTTGCCGCCCTTGCCCACGTCGACGCCGGCCACGAACATGTCCGGATTCGCGGCGAGTTCGCCTTCGAGCGCAAGCCGCACCGCGTCCATGGTCCGGAAGATCTCGCCGTCCGGGGCCGGCCGCCACGCGGGCTCGGCGACGGCCGGCCGCGGCGCGTACACCGACGAGCGGAGCACGCGCATGTCCGGCCGCGGCGCCCGCCGCGCGGCCTCGACGGCGGCCTCGATCCTGGCCCGCACCTGGGCCTCGACCCGGTCGAGCAGGGCCTGCTCGACGCCGCGGCCGAGCAGCCGCCCGCGGGCGATCACCAGCGGGTCGCGCCGCTGCCAGTCCGACCGCTCGTCCTGGCTGCGGTACTTCTCCGGGTCACCCTCGTAGTGGCCGTGCCACCGGTAGGTGGCGGCCTCCACGAACACCGGTCCCGCGCCCGCGCGGACGCGCCGCACGACATCCGTCATCACCGCGGCGACGGCTTCGACGTCGTTGCCGTCGACAGACACGTACTCGAGGCCGTAGCCGGCGGCGCGGGCGGCCATCGGCACCGGGTGCTGGTCGGCGGCCGGCGAGAACTCCGCGTACCCGTTGTTCTCGCAGAAGAGCACCATCGGCAGCCGCCACAGCGCCGCCAGGTTGGCCGCCTCGTGAAAGGCCCCCTGGGCGACCGCGCCGTCGCCGAAGAACGACACCACCACGCCGCTGTTCTCTTTACCCGGCCCGCCCGCCCCGCCACCCGGCCCGCCCGCCCCGCCACCCGGCCCGCCCGCCCCGCCCCGCCTCGCCTGACCGCGGAGCTTGGCCGCCAGCGCGGCGCCCCCGGCGATCGGCACGCCCGCGGCGACGATGCCGTTGGCGCCGAAGATGCCCAGGCCGGGATCGGCGATGTGCATCGACCCGCCCAGGCCCTTGTTCGTCCCGGTCGCCCGGGCCAGCAGTTCCGCCATCATCGGCTCGGGGGCGAGTCCCTTGGCGAGGCAGTGGCCGTGGCCACGGTGGTTGGAGGTGATCACGTCCGCGGCGGCGAGCGGCCAGCAGGCGCCGACCGCGGACGCCTCCTGCCCGATCGACAGGTGAACGAAGCCCGGTACCTCGCCGTCGCGGTAGAGGTCGGACACCCGTTCCTCGAACACCCGGATCAGGGTCATCCGCCCGTAGGCCTCGATCAGGCTGTCGGTCGGCAGTTCGGTAGGCTCCGGGGCCGTTCCCGGGCCCGGAGGGACCGCCGGCGGCGGAACTGAGGTCGACCGCACCTGGTTACCCATCCGCGTGGCGGTTGTTCTCGCGAAGCTCGCGCTTGAGCACCTTGCCCGACGGAGTTCGCGGCAGCGCGTCCATGAACACGACCTGCTTCGGTGTCTTGAAGCCGGCCAGCCTCGCCCGGCAGTGCGCGATCAGCGCCTCCGGGGTGACGCTGCCCTCTTTGCCCAGCTTCAAGACAATGAAGGCGCGCGGTACCTCGCCCCACCGCGCGTCCGGCATGCCGACCACGGCGGCCTCAAGGACCGCCTCGTGTTCGTAGAGGGCACGCTCGACCTCGGACGTTGCCACGTTCTCCCCGCCGGAGACGATCATGTCCTTCTTGCGGTCGTCGATATAGAGGTACCCGTCCTTGTCGAGATGACCGATGTCCCCGGTGCGGAACCAGCCGTCCGGCGTGAACGCGGCGTCCGTGGCCGCCGGATTCTTCCAGTAGCCGGACACCACCTTGGGGCCGCGCAGCAGTATTTCCCCCGGGTTTCCGGGCTCGGCCGGCGTGTCGTCCGGGCCGAGGATCTTCAGATCCAGGTTGAGCACGGGCTTGCCGACCGAGCCGATCTTGGACAGCGTGTGCGCCCGGTCGTTGAACGTGTCGCCCGATACGGTCTCCGTCAGCCCGTACGAGTCGGCGAACCGCGCGTTGGGGAAGGCCGCGAGCAGCCGCTCGATCAGCGTCACCGGCGTCTTCTCCCCGCCGCCGGTGATGAACCGGACGCTCGCCGTGCTGCGGTTTCCCAGCTCTGGTGACTGCGCGATGGCGTTCAGCACCGCGTTGACCATGGCCGGCGCCAGCCAGACGTTCGTGGGCCGCTCGCGCTCGACGACGGCGAGCAGGTCAGCCGGATCGAAGCGCGGCAGGATCACCAGGCTGCCGCCGACCCACCAGGTGCCGATACCCGGCAGGTCGAACGCCCCGACGTGGTACATCGGGCCGGCCATCGCCGTGCGGTCCGCCGCGCTGAGACCGAACTCCGCGACGTGCCCGATCGTCTTCCAGTAGAAGTTCCCGTAGCTGATCGGCACGCCCTTGGGATGCGCGGTCGTCCCCGAGCTGTACATCAGCCGGTGCAGGTCCGCCTCGCCGACGTCGGCCGGGCGAACGGCCGCGCCGCGGTGCGCGCCGAGGAACGACTCGTACCGGACGGCGCCGTCGGTCTCGTCCCCGCCGGCCATGACTACCGTCCAGGGCGTGCTCAGCCGCCGGCTGATGGCCGCGACCGGAACGGCGAAGCCCGGCTCGGTCACGATCGCCACCGCCCCGGCATGCCGGATGATGTACTCAAGCTCGGGCTCGGCGAGCCGCCCGTTGAGCGGCAGGAACGCCGCACCGACGCGGTTCACCGCCAGCGCGCTCTCCAGGAATTCCGGACGGTTGCCCATGAGCAGCGCCACGATGTCGCCCTGGCCGACGCCGGCCTCAAGGAAGGCGGCGGCCAGCGCGTTCACCCGGTCGAGCAGCTGCCGATGGGTCAGCCGGGTGTCGCGGAAGACGACCGCGTCCTCATCCGGCGTGCGGTCCGCGTTCCGGTCAAGAGACCGGGCGAGGTTGAACATGACCATCTCCTTCGACGTCGGCTCGATCGAGCGTCACAGCAGCGAGTAACCGCCGTCAACGGTGATCGTGGTGCCAGTGACATACGCCGATGCGGCCGACGCCAGGAACAGGTAGACGCCGGGCAGATCCGCTGCCGTTCCCCAGCGGCCGAGGGCGGTATGCTGCGCGATATCCTGCTCGCGGTGCTCGTCGCGCTGCCAGAAGGCACCGAGTCCGGTCTCGAACCAGCCGAGCGCCACGGCGTTGGCCGTGATCTGCCGCGGCCCGAGCTCCTGCGCCAGCGACCTGACCAGGGCATGGACACCGCCCTTGGAGGCCGAGTAGGCGGCGAGGCGGCCGTGCGGCCGGTCACCGAGCACCGAGCCGGTCACGATGATGCGCCCGCCCGCGCCCATCCGGGGCGCCGCGGCCCGCGCACCGAGGAACGTCCCGGTCAGGTTGACGTCGATGACCTCGCGCCAGGCGGCGGGGGAGAGCCTGGTGATATCCGGATCCTCACGCGACACCCCCGCGTTGGCGATCCACACGTCCACCCCGCCGAACCGCTCCGTCATCCGCTCGGCGACAGTCTCGTTGAACAGCTCGTCCCGCACGTCGCCGGCGCAGACGATGTGGTCGCCTGCCAGCTGGCCCGCCACGCCCTCCAAAGCCGACTTCGACCGCGCCACCAGCGCCAGCCGGGCCCCGGCGGTGTCGAATGCGCCGGCCAGGACGCGGCCGAGCCCGCGTCCGGCGCCGGTGATCACCACCCGCCGCCCGGTGACGTCGGCGTGCCCGGGGCCGGGCACCTGACGGCCAGGCTTGTCGTCCTCCACCGTCACTGGCAGTCCAGTTCGCGGGCGATGACGAGATGCTGGATCTCGTTGGTGCCCTCGCCGATCTCAAGGACCTTGGCGTCGCAGTAGAACCGGGCGACGTCGCTGTCCAGCATGTAGCCGGCGCCGCCGAAGATCTGCACCGCCTCGCTGACCACGGACGTGGCGACCCGGCTCGCCTTCAGCTTGGCCATGGCGGCCTCCTTCCTGAACGGCTTGCCCGCGTCGCGGAGCGAGGCGGCGTAGTAGGTGAGCCAGCGGGCGGCCTCGATCTCCGTCGCCATATCGGCCAGCTTGAACTGGATCGCCTGGAAACCAGCGATCGCGCTGCCGAACTGCTCGTGCTGCTTGGCATAGGCCAGGGCCAGCTGCATCGCCCCGGCCGCGGTGCCGAGCGAGAGCGCCGCGATGGAGATCCGGCCGACCTCCAGTGCGCCGAGGAACTGTGCGAGGCCGCCGCCCGGTTCGCCCACCACCTGGCTGTCGGGAACCCACACGCCGTCGAAGAACAGGTCCCTGGTGTCCAGGCCCTTCCAGCCGATGCCGCGCAGCTTCGGCCCGAGCGTGTAGCCCGGCGCGCCGTGCTCGACGATGAAGCTGCCGAAGCGCGGCTTGCCCGCGGAGTCCTCGCCGGTGCGGGCCAGGACCGTCACGCCGAAGCTCATATCGGTGCCCGCATTCGAGATGAAGGCCTTCTGCCCGGTCAGCAGCCATCCGTCGGACACGCGCTCCGCCGTTGTCCGCAGCGAGCGCACGTCCGATCCCGCCCCGGGCTCCGTCAGTCCGAAGGCGCCGAGTTTCCGTCCTTCCGCGAGCGGCCGCAGCCACCGTTCGCGTTGGTCGTCGTTGCCGAAGAGCAGCAGCGGGAGGGTGCCGATGGTGGAGTGCGCCTGCCAGGCGGCCGCGACGGACGGGTCGACCGTCGCGAGGGCCTCGAGCAGCGCCACGTAACCCACCGTGGAGGATCCGATCCCGCCCCATTGCTCGGGGACCAGAGTTCCGAGCAGCCCGAGTTCGCCGAGGCCGCGCAGCACTTCGGTTGGACAGCGCTCCTCGTGCCACGCCCGCGCCGCGACCGCGGCGATCTCGCGCTCCGCATAGGTACGGCCCAGGTCGAGCAGTTCGTACTCGAACTCGGTGAGTGTGAAGTCCATGGCCCTCTCGCGCTTTGCAGATCTACACTGACTGGTCAGTACATAATAAGAACAGTGCGGTAACCTCCGCAATGAGCAGCCGGAAGGGATTCGATGACCTTCCATCGCGAGTGAGGGCGGGCGGCGCGGACTGCGCAGCTTCGTCGACGACGGGCCACGGAAGGCGGCTTTCCGCGGCCGGCGACGAGGCTAAGCAGCGTACTGACTGGTCAGTAGTGCATCAGTAGTACAATTACCGCGGGCGGTAGAATTGCGGCATAAGAACAGGATATCGAATATTCGGCTGAATCCTGCTTCGCTGGTCGCGGTCCCAGTCGAGAACGTCCTCCAAGACTGACCGTCGGAACAGGCTACTTTAAAATCAGCGGAAATCCTTGAATAGATGAGGCTGCACGATGCCGCAAACCAGGGCTAAGGACAAACAAGGCAAGAGCGCCAAGTGGCAGGGCCGCCGCCACGAAATCGTGGACACGTCCGCGAAGATATTCGCCAACCGCGGCTACCATGCCACGAGCACCACGGAGCTCTGCGAGGCGAACGACATCGGCAAGGGAGCGCTCTACTACTACATCGGGTCCAAGGAGCAGCTGCTCGCCGCCATCCATGACCGGGTCATGGATGAAGTCATGCTGGGCGCCGACCGGGTGAGCCTGGCGGGCGGGACGCCGCCCGAGCAACTGGCGATGCTCGGTGAGGAGCTGCTTGACGTCATCTTCCGCTTCCCCGACCACGTGTGGGTGTTCCTGCATGACTTCCCGGCGCTGACCGGCAAGAACGCCGAGATGTTCCGGCAGCGGCGGCGCGCGTACGAGCGACGCATCGAGGCGGTCTTCCAGCAGGGCATCGAATCCGGCGACTTCCGGCCGCTCGACACCCGGCAAGCGGTCGCCGCGTGGCTCGGCATGCACAACTACACGTACCTGTCGCTGCGAGCGGGCGGCCACTTCTCGGTGAAAGAAGTCGCCAAGTCCTACGCCGACATCTTCGTCTGGGGCATCGCGACGCGCGACTAGCGTCCGTGAAGGTGCCGGGGCAGATGACAAGGGAGCGGGTGCCCGATGCCGACCCTCAGGCGAATTCCAGGTTGAGCTGGGTCAGCCCCCGGATCATGTAGGTCGGGAGGTACTCGTAGCGTCGTGCGCCGGCCGGGCCGTGCGCGGCCTCCGAGACGCGGATCTCCGCGGTCCGGTCGAAGAGCCGCTCGATGACGACCCGTGCCTCGGCTCGCGCGAGGGGCGCTCCCGGGCAGGTGTGGATGCCGTGCCCGAACGAGATGTGCTGGCGCACGTTGGGCCGGTCGATGCGCAGTTCGTGCGGGCACTCGAACTGGCGCGGATCGCGGCCGGTCGCCCCGTGGAGCAGCATGACCGTCGTGCCCGCGGGAATGTCGACTCCGGCGAGCGTTGTCGTCTTGCGGGCCAGCCGGAAGGCACCCTTGATCGGACTCTCCAGCCGCAGTGTCTCCTCGACGAACCGGGGGATGAGCTCGCGGTTGTCCCGCAGCCGCTGCTGCAGCCCCGGCTCGTCGCAGATCAGCCGCAGGGCGGTGCTCAGCAGCCGGACCGTGGTCTCCTGCCCCGCCGAGAACAGGTTCGCCGCGATCCGGGCGACGTCCACCGGCTCCGGGACAGAGCCATCGGGGAAGGTCGCCCGCGCCATGCCGGTCAGCACGTCACCGCGCGGCTCGTTCCGCAGCTGCTCGATGCGCTCGCTGAAGTACCCGTAAAGGAAGTCAAGCGGGTGGTCGGGCCTGCCCTGGTCTTCGCCTGAGTCGCCGAGCAGCCTGCGTCCGACGCCGGCCCGGCGCAGCAGGGACGGGTGGTCGGACTCGGGAACTCCAAGCAGGTCGGCGATGACGAGGAGGGTATAGGGCTGCGCGAAGTCGTCGATGAACTCACACCGGCCGCCGGGCAGCACCAGGTCGAGCTGGCGGTCGGCCAGCCGCCACATGAATTCCTCGTTCTCCTTGAGGCGCTTCGGCGTGATCAGCCCCATCAGCAGCCCGCGGTGCGCCGTGTGCTTCGGCGGGTCGAAGGTGATGATCTGGTCGCTCATCGGCAGCTCATCCCGGTGCTCTTCGACCAGGGCGGTCACGTCGTCGCCGGTGAGCTCGACCGGGAACCGGAAGCTCGGGCCGGCCACGATGTTGCAGTTGGAGAAGCTCGCCGGGTCCCGCAGCACGGCGAGCACCTCCTCGTGCCCGGCCACCATGACCACGCCGTGGTAAGGCTCGCGCCACACCCTTCTCCCGTCGAGCAGGAAGTCGAAGTACGGGTAGGTGTCATCCGCGACTGACTCGTCGCTGAAGTAGTCCACGGCGGTGAAATCGGTCATGGCGGTTCTCCGTTTCCCTGCATTTCCTACAGCGTGACGTTCATCTTGACCGTCGTGAGGTTGGCGCTGTTGCAGTCGAAGGTCCCGGCCTTGGCCGGGTACGCCCGCTGCCACTGCCCGTTGACGACCTGGGCGATCACGTCACAGGGCGATGTCTGGTGACCGCCGATGTTGGTCGGGCCGATGATGCCGTCGGCGTCGAAGGAGGTCTCGTCCTTGAGCGCGGCGAACAGCGACGCGCGGTCCAGGGTCCCTCCGCTGGCCGCCGCCTTCTGCACCGCGTCCTGGAACAGCAGCGCCATGACGTACGACTCGATGGCATTGTTGTTGACGTCCGAGACGCCGCCGACCTGCTTGACGAGCGCCGCCAGGGCCGGGTTGTCCTGATACTCGGTGTAGAAGGGCAGGTCATCCAGCTGCGCGTACGTGCCGTTCACGAGCGAGCCGCCCTGCTGGATGAAGCTCGAGTCGTAACACCCCGAGTTGCAGGCCCAGACCTTGATCGAGTTGACGCCCTGCAGCTTCGCCTCGCGTTCCAGCAGGATCGTATTCTGCGGAGTCGACCCGGCGTAGACGAACGACGAGCCCGCCGCCTTTATCGCCGAGATGACCGGGGTGAGGGCGCTCTGCGGAGCCGATCCGCTCTCCGCGTAGGAGCCCTGGGCGTCCGGCTTGATGCCGAGATCGCTGTCCCCCTGGAAGTTCGGCAGGAAGTCGACCTTGAGCGTCGGCACGTCGCTGTCGTAGACGTAGATGCCGTGCAGGCCCTTGAACTGCGATGTGTAGTACCGGGCGTCGCCGACGTTGGCCGTGTAGGTCTGCGGGTTTTCCTTCGCGGTCGCGCAGTACGGGCCGTAGCCGCCGATGAGGTAGGTATCGGGGTCGCAGGCGAGCGGCAGGAACGCGAAGGCGGCGAGATCGGGGATGCCGATGGCCTTGCCCGCGGCGTTCTTGCACCCGTCGATGTCGGAGATGTCCTCAAGCGCGTCGGCGGAGGTGCCCACCAGGGCGAAGTCGTTCTGGCAGGCGTTGATGACGCAGTTGGTGGTGGCATTCGGGTCGAGCTTGGAGTCGCAGAAGTCGACCACGACCTTGCGGCCGTCCAGCCCGCCGCTGCCGTTGACGATGCTCGCCCACGCCTTGACCGCGTTCACCGACTTCTGGAACAGCCCGGGGGCGAGCGAGTTGTCCACGTCGGCGATCATGCCCACCCGGATGGTGGTAGCGGTGATCCCGACGTCGTCGGCTGGCCCGGCCGAGCCGGCCGGGGAAGCGGCTGCCGTCCCGGCCGCCGCCGTCGCCGATGCGGCTGAACTTGAGGTGGTGGTGCCGGCTGCTGACCCGGTCGACGAGCTGCTTGAGCTGCAGCCCGCCGCCAGCAAGGCGGCGGCCAGCGCCGCCATCACCCCGAACAGGCGCGCTCGCGCTGGGAACGGGCGGCGGGCGCGTCTGCCCGCGCCGCCCTGTCTGTCGTTGTTAGCTGTCACTCTGGTGTTCCTTCACGACGTCATTGCCTGTGAGAGTGCCCGCGAGCGTCGGCTGGCCGCTCCGCGCCGCCGCGGGCCGGTGACCGCATTGGCATACTGTACCAACCGGTCGATACAAATGCAGGCCCGGACGGAGGCCTGCGACGGCCTGGGCACGGTGCCAGTCCGGCTGGCCTTGCCTGAACTGTGAGCTTCTGCTTCGTGTAAGTCCCTACACACAGGGCGGATACTTGCCGCTTCTGTCGTAAAGAATTACATTAGTAAACTACTAGGTACTTGGTACCACAGCCCCTGCCCGACCATCAAGGCCCGAATGCGGCTCAGGCCGGCCCGGTTACAGCCACTGACCGGTTGATCTAACTTCGGCGCCACGTCCTTCGGTGCTATGTCGGGACCACCGGGGGGCGACGCGACAAAGGAGGAGAGCAGTTGGCCAGAGTGGCAGTTGTGACTGGCGGGGCCTCGGGCATCGGCCTGGCGATCGTCCGCCGTCTCGCGGCCGGCGGCGCCAGCGTGGCGCTGCTCGACCTGGACGCGGGTGCGGCCGACCGGGCCGCCGCGGAAGTACGCGGCGAGGGATCGCGCGTCATCGGCCTCGGTGCCGACGTCAGCGACCGGACCGCGGTGGAGAAGGCGCTCGACGCGGTACGCGGCGAGTTCGGGCCGATCGAGATCATGGTGACCAGCGCCGGGCTGTCGCTGAACGCGCCGTTCCTGGAGATCACGGTCGAGGACTGGGACCGCACGTTGGCGGTCAACCTGACCGGAACGTTCCACTGCCTCCAGCTGGCGGTACCGGACATGATCGCCGGCGGATGGGGGCGGATCGTCACCATCTCGTCGTCGAGCGCGCAGTCGGGATCGCGGACCCAGGCGCACTACTCGGCGTCGAAGGGCGGCGTGGTGGTGCTGACCAAGACGCTGGCGCTGGAACTCGGCCAGTACGGGATCACCGTCAACACGATCCCGCCCCGGATGGTCGTCACCCCCATGTTCATGAAGGCGCCGTTCGCGCAGGGGCCCGACGGCGAAGAGGTCATCAGGCAGATGGCCGCGCGGAGCCCGGTCCGCCGGCTGGGCGTGCCGGAGGACATCGCCGCCGCCACCGCCTTCCTCTGCTCCGATGACGCGGGCTACATCACCGGCCAGGTCATCGGGGTAAACGGCGGCAACTACACCTGAGGTGCGCGGAGTCCCGCTGAGCGGGACGTTTGTCTGGCACCCGCCCGCCTTTCACCTGTCCGTACTGCCCGCGACCAAGGAGACCCCAGTTGACCGACGGTGCCCTGGCCGGCCTGCGCGTGATCGACGCCGCCACCCTCGCGGCCGGGCCGCTGATCGCCACCTGGATGGGGGAGCACGGCGCCGAGGTGATCAAGATCGAGCAGCCCGACGGCGGCGACCCGCTGCGGCAGTGGGGGGCGCAGCGCGACGGGGTCGGCCTGATGTGGAAGAGCGTGGCCCGCAACAAGAAGTGCGTCACGCTCAACCTGCGGCTGGAGGCGGGGCGTGACCTGCTGCGGTCGCTCACCCGGCGGGCCGACGTGGTGATCATGAACCTGCGTCCGTCCACCATGCGGAAATGGGGGCTGGAGTACGACCGCCTCGCCGCCGCCAATCCCGGGCTGGTCATGGTCCATGTCACCGGGTACGGCGCCGGCGGCCCGAAGTCCGACTGGCCCGGCTTCGGCACCCTCGGCGAGGCGATGAGCGGCTTCGCGCACCTCACCGGAACCCCGGACGGACCGCCGACCCTGCCGTCGTTCATGCTCGCGGACGGCGTGGCCGCGCTGACCGCCACCTACGCGGTCATGATGGCGCTCTACCACCGCGACACCCACGGCGGTGCCGGGCAGCTGATCGACATCAACCTGATCGAACCGCTGGCCCGGCTGCTCGAACAGTCGGTGCTGACCTACGACCAGCTCGGCACGATCCCGGTCAGGACCGGCAACCGGTGGGACATCAGCGCACCGCGCAACACCTACAAGACCAGCGACGGCCGCTGGCTGGCGATGTCCGGCAGCGCCCCCACGATCGCGATGCGAGCGCTGCGGGCGGTGGGCCTGCCGAGCTGACCATGGACCCGAAGTTCGCCGAGGCGCAGCAACGGCTACGGAACGCGGCCGAGATCGACGCGATCATGGCGGACTGGATCGGCCAGCGGACGCTGGAGGCGGCCCTGGCCGTCTTCGAGGAAGCCGGCGTCGCGGCCGCGCCGATTTACGACGCCGAGCAGCTGCTCGACGACCCGCAGCTCCGGGCCCGCGGCAGCTATCCGTCGGTTCCCGACCAGGAACTCGGCTCGATGCGGGTCCAGGCGCCCGTTCCCCGCTTCGGCCACCCCGGGTGCCGTCACCCGCCTGGGCCCGCGGCTCGGGGCGGACAACGCCGAGGTCTACCGCGAGCTGCTCGGCCTCGACGACGTGCGCCGGCAGGAACTACACGAACAAGGAGTGATCTTACAAGTGCCACCGACCCCGAGGCCGCGCCGCTCCGAGCTGGCCACCCCGGCGAGCAACGAGGACATGTTCGCGAAGGCCGCCGCCTCCGGCGCCGACCTGGTATTCCTCGATCTGGAGGACGCCTGCGCACCCGCGATGAGGGAGAAGGCGCGCGGCAAGGCGGCCCGGGCGCTGCGTGACCTCGACTGGGGGCGCACCGCCCGCGCGATCCGGATGAACGGCATCGACACGCACTGGGCCTACGGCGACGTCATCGAGGTCGTCACCACCGCCCGGGAAGCGCTCGACGTGATCATCGTGCCCAAGGTCCGCCGGGCCAGGGACGTCTGGTGGGTGGACGTGCTGCTTACCCAGCTGGAGGAGACGCTCGGGCTGCGCAAGCGGATCGCGCTCGAGGTGCTGATCGAGGAGACCGAGGGCCTCCAGCACGTCGACGAGATCGCCGCTGCCAGCGACCGGCTTGAGGCGATCATCTTCGGGGCCGGCGACTTCTCCGCCTCCCAGGGCGCGCGGGTGGACACCAACTTCGATCCCCTCGTCGATTTCCCCGGCGACATCTGGCACTACGCCCGCGCGCGGATCGTGGTCGCCGCGCGCACGGCCGGCGTCGACGCGATCGACGCTCCCTTCCCCAACTACCAGGACCCCGGCGCCTACGGGGTCGCCTGCGAGCGGGCCGCCGCCATGGGCTTCCTCGGGAAGTGGGCTATCCACCCGGGCCAGGTGGAGATCGCCAACACCGCGTTCTCCCCAACCAAGGAAGAGATAGCCCAGGCCGAACGACTGGTGGCTACTTACCGGGCGGCCGAGTCTGCGGGCAGGGGGGCCAGCGGCCTGGACGGGATGCTGGTCGACGCCGCCCACCTGCGGCACGCCGCCACCGTGACCGAGCGGGCGGAACTCCTTGGCCTGTCGGGGAAGGAGCTCCCCGCATGACCCGCCAGCTGACCCTCGTCGGCTTCATGCAGGCGGGCAACGTAACCGTCTACTCCGGATCCTGGCGGTACCCGTCGGCCGACCTCGGGTTCCTCACCATGGACTACTACACCCGCATCGGGAAGGTGCTCGAGGAAGGCAAGTTCGACTGCGTCTTCTTCGACGACCGGCTGGCGATGCCCGGCGTCTACGGCGACTCGGTGGCCGAGGCCGTTCGCTACGGCGCCCGGCCGGTCAAGCTCGACCTCACCGCCGTCCTCGGCGGGATCATCGGCGCTACCGCCCGCATCGGGGTCGGCGCGACCTACTCGACGACCTACTACCAGCCGTACCACGTGGCCCGCACCTTCGCCACGCTCGACCACCTGTCCGGCGGTCGCGCCGCCTGGAACGTAGTGACCTCGGTCAACGACTCCGAGGCGCAGAACTTCGGCCTGCCGGCCGCCATGGACCATGACCGGCGCTACGACAAGGCCGACGAGTTCCTGCAGACGGTGGCCGCGCTCTGGGACTCCTGGGACGACGGCGCGCTGACCATGGACAAGGAGACCGGAGAGTTCGCCGACCCGGCCATGGTCCACGAGATCAACCACAAGGGCGAGTGGTTCTCCGTCCGGGGCCCGCTGACCGTGCCCCGCACCCCGCAGGGCCGGCCGGTGATCCTGCAGGCCGGCTCGTCCGGGCGCGGCCGGGAGTTCGCGGCTGCCTGGGCCGACATGGTCTTCACCGGCGACCCCGGCCTCGAGGTGGCACGGCAGCACTACCGGGAGCAGAAGGAACAGATCGCCGCGGCCGGCCGCAACCCCGACGACGTCAAGATCCTCCCGATGGCGTACGTGGTCGTGGGGGAGACCCAGGCGATCGCCGAGGAGAAGGAACGGCTCTTCCTCGACGCCTATGTGCACCCGGTCGCGTCGCTGGCGCTGCTGTCCGAGCTGCTCAACTACGACTTCGCCAAGCACGACCTGGACGACGTGGTGACCGACGAGATGATGGCGGCCAGCTCCGGGATCCGCGGCCTGTCCATGGGGGTGCGCAAGCACCTCGGCCGCGACGTGACCGTCCGCGACCTGGCCGCGCACCGCGCGACCCTGCTCCAGGGCCCGCGCTTCGTCGGCACCGCCGCGTCGGTGGCCGACCAGATGGAGGAGTGGTTTAACTCCGGCGGATGCGACGGGTTCGTGCTCGCGGCCACCCACCTGCCCGGCGCCTTCGAGGAATTCGTCCGGATGGTGGTGCCGGTGCTGCAGCAGCGGGGCCTGTTCCGGCGCGAGTACGCCGGGGCGACCCTGCGCGAGCACCTCGGCATCGCCCGCCCGCCGTCGCATCAAGCACGGGCACATCAAGCACGGCACATCAAGCACACCGTATCAGCAAGGAGGACATCGTGTCGGAGAGCTTCCGCATCACCCGCATGTACCACCCCAGCCTCCACGCGCCCGACCTGGGTGAGGTGGAGGACTGGTTCGCGCGGGTGTTCGGCTGCGCCAGCACCAACATCAGCGAGACGTTCAAGGGCAGGGAAACCGGCAGCTACCCGACCACCTACTCGACGTTCACCCCGATCGCCGACGTGCTGATGGACACCATCGCCCCCACCCTCTACGTGCTGAACGGCGTGCAGCAGTACGCGTCGGTCGACCGGCCGCACCTGAAGACGATCGGCTGGTTCGCCGAGGGCACCGAGGAGGCGTACCGCTCGCTGCGGCGCGCGGGCGTCGGCATGGTGGACCAGTACGGCAAGCCGGCCGAGGGCGACGACGCGCCGCGGTCGGCCGGCGGCGGGGCGATGCCGATCTACTTCACCACCCCGCAGTCCGCGGGTCTGCGGCACGAGTTCCTGCCCGACTTCCCGTTCGCGCTCGACCACCGCAACGCGCCCGGCTGGACGCTGCCGCCGGTCTCATCCGACGACCCGGCCGGCATCGAACGCGGCGCCTACCACACGCTGCTCACCGACAATCCGCAGCGGGCGCTGCACACCCTGGTGGACGCGCTCGGCGGCACGGTCATCCACGAGGGCCGCGACGAGGTGATCGGCGCGGCCGCGACCTACGTGTTCCTCGGCGACTCGGTGCTCCAGATCGCGGTACCCGACCAGGGCACGGCCGCCTACGCCGACTGGACCACGACCGCCCCCAACGACACCTATCACTCGGTTACCTGGAAGGTCGCCGACCTGGAGCGGACCGCCGATCACCTGAAATCGCAGGGCGTGGGCATCCGCTCGCAGGCCGGCGACACGCTGGTGACCGACCCGGAGACCAGCATCGGCATCCCCTGGGGCTTCACCACCCGCCTGGTACCAGGCGACCCGCGGGCCTGAAAAGAAGGCGAGACCATGACCGTGTCCCCCGCAGCCGAGCGGGTCACCGAGTCCTTCATCGACGGGGCCCCGGTGCGATCGGCGCAGACGTACCCGAATATCGATCCGTCGACCGGTGCCAGGCTCGGCGACGTGGCGCGAGCGGGGGACAAGGAGATCGACCAGGCCGTGACGGCTGCCCGCCGCGCCAGCCGCGCGTGGCGGGCCACCACCCCCGAGCAACGGTCCGACCTGCTGTCCCGGGTCGCCGACCTCATCGCCGGCCAGGCCGAGACGCTCGCCCGGCTGGAGAGCGAGGACAGCGGCAAGCCGCTGTCGCAGGCCCGCAACGACGCGCGGGTGTGCGCGCGGTACTTCCGCTTCTACAGCCACGCCATCGACGCGTACTACGGCCTGAGCATCCCGCTGCGCCCGGACCAGCACGTGTACACCCGCCGCGAGCCGCTCGGGGTCACCGGGCACATCGTCGCCTGGAACTACCCGATGCAGCTGTTCGGCCGGGGGGTGGCGCCGGCCATCGCCGCCGGGAACTGCGCGGTGCTCAAGCCGGCCGACGAGACGCCGCGGACCGCGGTCTACCTGGCCCGGCTGGCGGCCGAGGCGGGCCTGCCGCCCGGCGTGCTCAACGTGGTCACCGGGCTCGGACCGGAGGCCGGCGCCGCCCTGGCCGCCCACCCGGGCGTAGACCACCTGAACTTCGTCGGCTCGACCCAGGTCGGCCGCCTGATCGCCGGCGCGGCGGCCAAGCGGGTGGCGCCGGTCGTGCTGGAGCTCGGCGGCAAGTCGGCGCACCTCGTATTCGGCGACGCCGACGTCGAGCGGGCGGCCACGACCGCGGCCAGCGCCATCCTGCAGAACGCCGGGCAGACCTGCTCGGCCGGGTCCCGGGTGCTGGTAGACGAGCGGGTGCACGACGAGCTGCTGCAGCGCATCGCGGAACGGTTCGCCAAGGTGTCCATCGGGCCGGCCGTCGAGGACCCCGATCTCGGCCCGCTGGTGTCCCGCAAACAGCAGGACCGGGTCCGCGGCTACGTCGAGTCGGCCCGGGACGCGGACATCGTCTCCGGCGGCACCATCGCCGAGCCCGAAGGCATCACCGACGGCGCCTACTTCACCCCCACGCTGATCGACGGCGTCGACCCGGCGGCCCGGATCGCCCAGGAGGAGATCTTCGGCCCGGTGCTCACCGTCACCCCGTTCTCTTCCGAGGACGAGGCGGTCGCGCTGGCCAACGGCACCGACTACGCCCTGATCGGCGCGGTCTGGACCAGGGACCTGGCGCGTGCGCACCGGGTCGCCGCGCAGGTCGACGGGGGACAGATCTTCGTCAACGCCTACGGGGCCGGCGGCGGCGTGGAACTGCCCTTCGGCGGCTTCCGCAAGTCGGGCTACGGGCGGGACAAGGGCGTCGAGGCACTCGACGCCTACACCGCCACCAAGACGATCGTCGTGCAGCTGTTATGACCCCCGTACCCCGCCGGTTTGCGCGCCCGATGGCAAAAACCGCCATCGTATCGGGCGCGCAAACCGGCCCTCCCCCGGGGGACGACCCCCCGTACCCCCCGATGTGCGCCCGATGGCAAAAACCGCCATCGCAAGCGGGCGCGCGGCCGGGCAAAACGCGGCTAAGCAGTAGGGAGATTGCCAATGGAGCAGGACCAGGACGCGGACATCGACATCCTCATCGTGGGGGCCGGGGTGACCGGCATCTACCAGCTCTACCTGGCCCGCGAGGCGGGCTACTCGGTGCGGATGGTGGAAGCGGGCTCCGGCGTGGGCGGCACCTGGTACTGGAACCGCTACCCCGGAGCCCGGTACGACTCGGAGAGCTATACCTACGGGTACTTCTTCTCGCAGGAGCTGTTCGAGGAGTGGGAGTGGACCGAGCACTTCGCCGGGCAACCGGAGAACGAGCGTTACTTCAACCGCGTGGTCGACAAGTTCGACCTGCGCCGCCACATCCGGTTCAATACCCGGGTCACCTCCGCCGCCTGGGACGAATCGTCGGCGACCTGGCTGGTGGCGGCGGACGGGTATACCGCCAGGGCTCGCCATCTGATTGCCGCGACCGGCGTGCTTTCTGTCCCGTTCTATCCGGACGTCCCCGGGCGGGACAGCTTCCGCGGGGAGGCATATCACACCGGCCGGTGGCCGAAGACACCAGTGGACTTCGCCGGCCGACGGGTGGCCGTCATCGGCACGGGGTCGAGCGGCGTGCAGGTCATTCCGGCGGTTGCCGACGAAGTCGCCTCGCTGACCGTGTACCAGCGGACGCCGAACTGGGCCACCCCGCTCAACAACCGGCCGGTCACACCGCGGGAGCAGGCCGAGCTCAAGGCGGGCTTCGCCGCCATTAAGGAGACGGTCGCCAAGTCGCCGTCCGGGTTCCTGCACGCTCATTCGGACAAGAACACCTTCGACGACTCGCAAGAAGACCGGGAGGCCTTCTACGAGCGGGTCTGGCAGCTCGGCGGTTTCGGGAAGATCATCTCCAACTACCGGGACATGACGCTCAACCCCGCCGCCAACGCGGAGTGGTCGCGCTTCGTGGCGGCCAAGATCCGCGCCGCCGTTAAGGACCCGGCAACGGCGGAGAAGCTGATCCCGACCGACCACGGCTACGCCGGGAAGCGGCCACCGTACGTGACCGACTACTACGAGGCATTCAACCGGCCCAACGTCTCGCTCGTTGACCTGAACGAGACGCCGATCACGGCGGTCACCGAGACCGGCATCGAGACCGCGGCGGGCCTGCGGGAGTTCGACATCATCGTCTGGGCGACCGGGTTCGACTTCGGCACCGGCGCGCTCAACCGGCTCGGGGTCCGCGGCCGGGACGGCCTGCCGCTCAAGGAGTACTGGTCCGACGGCCCGCTCACCTACCTCGGCCTGATGTGCCATCGCTTCCCGAACTTCTTCTTCCCCGGCGGACCGCACGGTGCGGCGGGCAACAACCCCCGGTACTCCGGCGACCAGTCTGAATTCATCGCCGGACTGATCGACTACGCCCGCGAGCACGGTCATCCGGTGATCGAGGTGCCCGCCCGGCTCGAACAGGAGTGGACCGGCACGATCAACGCGCAGGCGCCGCGGGTTTCGTCGTTCAACGAGAAGAGCTACTTCTACGGCTCCAACATCCCCGGCAAGGCCCGGCGGTTCCTGCTCAACCCCCTCGGCCGTCCCAAGCTCCTGGAGTTGATGGAGGGCGCCGCCAAGAGCGACTACGAGGGGTTCTTCCCCGGCTGACCACGTGCCCACCAGCACGCTGAACTGAGCAGCCCGCTCCATGTCCCACCGGTTCCGAGAGAAGGAAGAGGCACAATGTCAGACAGCGACGTCACCTGGCCGCACCACGAACTGGGCAAGGAACTCAGCAACTGGGGCCGCTGGGGGGACGACGACCAGATCGGCACGCTGAACTTCATCACCCCGGAGAAGCTCGTCAGCGCGGCCCGGCTGATCAGGACCGGCAAGATCATCGACTGCGGGATCCCGTTCGACAAGAACGGCCCGTTCCCGCCCGGCGGCTGGCGCAACAACCCGCAGCACGTGTTCACCCTGCTGCCGTCGGACACCTTCTACGCCAAGGACGGGCAGATCGCCGCGGACGACATGATCATCATGGGCCTGCAGGCATCCACCCAGTGGGACGGGCTGGCCCACGTGGGGTACGACGGCTTCTTCTACAACGGGGTTCCCGCCGCCGCGCTCAACAACTTCCAGGGCGCTTCCAGGAACGATATTGCCAAGGTGGCCCCGAAGCTCATCTCCCGCGGGGTGCTGCTTGACATCGCCGCGCTGAAGGGGGTCGACGCGCTGCCGGACTCCTACGAGATCACCGAGGCCGACGTGCTCGCGGCCGAGGAGCGCCAGGGGGTGCGGGTCGAATCGGGGGACATCGTGTGCATACGCACCGGCTGGTACAAGTACTTCGCGGAGGGCGACCGGCAGCACTATGTGGGGAACACGGCTGGCCCCGGTCAGGACATCTGCCGGTGGATCCACGACCGGGAGATCGCCGCCCTCGCCCTCGACCAGGCCAACGGCGAGGCCTGGCCGACCCCGATCCCCGGCGCCACCATTCCCTTCCACCAGGTAGCGATCCGCGATATCGGCCTCACCCTGGGCGAGATGTTCAACTTCAACGACCTGGCCGCCGACTGCGAGCAGGACGGCGTGTGGGAGTTCTTCTTCTCCGCCACCGGCCTCAAGGTCACCGGGGCGGTGGGCACGCCCCTTACCCCGGTAGCGATTAAGTAGGAGGCGGCCGGTGACCAGTTTCGCGGATGTCTTCGCGGGCGTCTATGCCACTGTCGCGGCGCACGTGCAGGCCCAGGACGCAGGCGACACGGACGCCATCATGGCCCTTTACACGCCGGACGCGGTCCTTGAGGTGCCCGGCCTGGGCGTCTTCGCGGGTGCGGACGTGATCCGGGAGGCCTGGGACGGCTGGAAGCCCAAGGGGCTGCAGCGGCACATGCCGGTCAACATCGTCATCACCGACTGGGACGACGAGGAGGCCCGCGCGACTACCGACGTGGTGTTCCTCGCCCAGGGTGACTCCGGCTGGTCGGTTCAGATCGTCGCCAGGTACCACGACGTATTCCGCCCGGTGGCCGGCAAATGGCTACTCAGCCGCCGGGCGGACGAGTACGTCGGCTGGCAGCCGCCCGGCTGACCGCCGGTTCGCCGGAACCGAGACGCGCGGGGGCCGTGCCGCTCCCGGGACGGCCCTCGCGTCAAGAAGGGTCCATCCATGACCAGCCGACCCCGGACGAGAAGGTGATCAACAACAGCCGTGACGTTATGGCTAAGTTAATATCCGCCCGCAGAAAGCCGGGAATGGCGCACTGGCCGAACCGGCTTAAAGGCATTTCCCGGCGGCGAAAATTCAACGTCGATTCGCCATGACGAGAATTGCTGATTTGTTAAAGGAACGGTTGACGTGCCTGACGGCGCACGGTAATTTCCAAGGTAGCCAATATATCTGGTACCAAAGTACTTCCAAGCACCTGGGGAACTACATGGCAAAGGAATTCATCGTTTCCGGTGACAGTCACGTCGTCGAGCCGGTCGACCTCTACAAGACGCGGCTGCCCAAGAACATGCGCGACCAGGCGCTGTGGGAAGAGGACACGGTTCTCGACGAGCCGCTGGTGCCCGGGGGCCACACCCAGTTCCGCACCGTGCACACGACGGGGTACGAGGGATGGACCGTGTCCCGCTACCGGCAGTTCCCCGGCCCGACGCCCGACGGGCTTCCCGACAGCATCCTCCGCGACCTGGACCGCGACGGTGTCGACGCGACCGTGCTGTTTCCCAACCTGTCGTTCTTTGCCCTCTACACCGACACTGCACGAGCGGTCGATCGCGCACGCCCGCGTCTACAACGACTGGCTGGCCGAGACCTACCTGCCGTACTCGAACCGGCTCGCGGCCCGCCGCGGCCATCCCCACCACCGATGTGGCCGACGGGGTCAAGGAGATCGAGCGCGCCGTCCGGCTCGGCCTGACGGCGCTGATCCTGCCCGAGCATCCGCAGCCGCTGCCCTACTGGGCCCCGGAGTACGAGCCGCTGTGGGCGGCCGCCGAGGCGAACGGCCTGCCGGTCTTCTTCCACGTGGCGTCCGGCGGCGTCGACTCCAAGGCCGGCACCTCGGTCACCGGCAGCCAGGTCAAGGGCATCCTGACCGCGATGACCATGGGCAAGCAGGAGCTCAGCGGCGCCCTGCTGGCCGGCCGCACCATGGGCGGCGGCAACACCGCCGCGGCCAGCCCCATGCGGATCATCGCCGACCTGGTCAGCTCGGGCGTGTGCGAGCGGCACCCCAGCCTGATGTTCAACGTGATCGAGTTCAACGCGGGCTGGCTCGCGAACTACATGGGCTCGATGGACAAGGCGTGGCGCACCGGCACCGGCCAGGACCCGCACTGGTGGCTCGGTTTCTGGGACGACGGGGTCGACCCGCACGACCAGAAGCTCATGGGCCGGATGTTCAAGATCAACGACCGCTGGCCGCAGCCGCTCAAGCCGAGCGAGTACGTGCAGGCGCAACATCCGCGTGCAGTTCGCCGACGACCAGGTTGCCGTGCATGTCCCGGCACATCACCGGGGTCGACACCATCTACTGGGGCAGCGACTACCCGCACGCCGAGGGCACCTTCCTCGGCAGCCAGGCTGTCATCAAGGAGCAGTTCGCCGGCGTGCCCGACGAGGACCGGGCCGAAATACTCGGCGGCAACCTGGCCAAGATCGTCGGCTTCGACGACTCGAAGAAGCTCGCCCCGGTCAACCCGCCGGCGCGGCCCCGGTCCCCGCTCCGGCCTGAACCAGGGCCCGTGGGGGGCACCGCCCCCCACGGCTCAGCCGGCGGGTGCGGCGGGCACGAGTAAGCGGCGGTAAGGCGCGGAAGCGCGATCGGCTGTCGATCGGCAAGACCCAGGCGGCGGGCGGACAGCCCCTCGCCGGCTGCGTCGTGCCCGCTTCGGCTCCGCGACGGCCCGCTATCCGGGATTGGACTGTATCAGTATGATGATACAACTGAAAGCACCCAATCGGCGGGAAGGGCTGAGCCAAACGATGTCGGTGCTCCTCAACGAGGATGAACGCGCACTGCGCGACGCGGTGCGGTCCTTTCTTGACAAGAAGGTGGCGCCGCTGGTGGCGGCGCACGAGCGGGCGCGGACATTCCCGTGGGAGCTGCTGCCGCGGCTCTGCGACTTCGGCTACATCCGGGGCGGCGTGCCCGAGGCGGCCGGGGGAGACGGGCTGCCGATGATGATGCAGGCGATCCTCATGGAGGAGGCGGGCCGCTGCTGGGGTTCGCTCCGGACGACCCTCAACGTGCAGGGCATGGTCGCCCGGGTGCTCGGCGCGGCCGCCGACGCGACCCAGGCGGAACGGTTCCTCCAGCCGCTGCTGGCCGGGCGCCGGTTCGGCTGGTTCGGGCTGACCGAGCCGGATGCGGGCTCCGACGCCGGCGCGCTGCGGACCACCGCCCGCCGCACCGGGGACGGCTTCGTCGTCAACGGGAGCAAGCTGTACATCACCAACGCCCTCGGGTGCGATTTCGGCATCCTGTTCGCCCGGGTGGTCGACGAGGGCGGCACCGATCACGGGGTGACCGGGCTGCTCGTCGACGCGGCCGAGTCGGGATTCGGCGTACACGACATCCCGCACATGCCGTTGCGGTCGACGACCAGCTGCGAGCTGACGTTCCAGGACACGCTCGTCCCGGCGGGCAACGTGCTCGGCCAGCTCGGCGGCGGCCTGTCGCTCGGCATGGCGGCGGTCAACGCCGGCCGCCTGAACATGGCGATGGGCGCCGTCGGCCTGTCCCAGGCGTGCCTTGAGGAGTCGGTCAGGTTCTGCCGCCAGCGAGAGCAGTTCGGCAAGCCCATCGCCGGATTTCAGCTGGTCCAGCAGATGGTGGTGGAGATCGCGACGCTGACGGAGACGGCCCGGCTGCTCGGCTACCACGCCGCCAGGACCATCGACGCGGGCGAGCCGGGACGGTACGAGTGCTCGATGGCCAAGTACTACTGCGGCGAGTCGGCCGGCCGCGCGGCCACCCTGGCGCTCCAACTGCACGGGGGCGCCGGGCTCATGGAGGAATCACCGGTCGAGCGGTATTTCCGCGACGCCCGCGAGGCCACCATCCCCGAGGGGACCAGCCAGATCCAGATCCTGCACCTCGGCAAGGCGCTGCTCGGCCACTCGGCCCTGCGCTGAGGGTGGTTGCCAGCGAGGGTCAATAACGTTATATTAGTTAAATAAATAATCCTCCTTGCTACCTTCAGGAGCCTGGCCCCGATGTCATCAGCCGCTGGCCCGCCGGCCGCGCGTGACGACGTGCTCGTCCGCCGCGAGAAGGGGATCCTGATCGTCGCCTTCCGCGGGCGCCGCGATCCGGTCGGGCCGGACCAGTGACCGGGGCCGGGTCGCAGGCACTCGGCGACGTGCGCGTGGTGTGCCTGAGCGCGCTCGGCCCGGTGCCCTTCGCCGCCATGCTGCTCGGCGACCTGGGCGCGCAGGTGATCAGGGTGGACCGTCCCGGCCGGGCGGGATCGCTGACCGGGCTGCCGCTTGAGTACGACCCGCGCACGCGGGGACACCGTGGGATCGGGATCGACCTGCGCCGCCCCGAGGGCCGCGCGGTGCTGCTGCGCCTGGTCGCCGGGGCCGACATATTCCTCGAGGGCATGCGGCCGGGTGCCGCGGAGAAGCTCGGCATCGGGCCGGACGACCTCCTCGACGTCAACCCGGGCCTGGTCTACGGCCGGGCCACCGGCTGGGGCCAGTCGGGGCCGCGCGCGACCCAGGCGGGCCACGACATCAACTACGCCGCCGTGGCCGGCGGCGTGTTTCCGCTCGGCCCGGCCGACGCACCGCCGCTGCCGCCGCTTAACCTGCTGGCCGACTTCGGCGGCGGCGGCGTCTACCTCGCGCTCGGGCTGCTGGCGGCGCTGCACCAGCGCGGTGCTACCGGCAACGGCCAGGTGGTCGACGCCGCCATGGTCGATCGCGGTCGGACACCCCCTCGGTGCGTCCGGTGCCATCTTGATGACCCGCATGGTCCACCACATGCGTGACAACGGGATCCGCTACGGCCTGCAGACGATGTGCGAGGCCGGCGGCATGGCGCGCGGCGGCGAACCACCGTGCGGCCTCGGTGTAGGCGGCGATGGTCCGGGCGGCTTTGTTCTCGGCGGCCAGGTGCAACAGGCGTGCAGGGCGCCTGAGAGCCATGACCTTCCGCCTGGTATGGCGACAGCGCCGTCGCCTCTCATGCCCGCCGTACCTACGACCTCATCATGAACGACTGATCCCGTTTTGGTGCGCCTGGCGACCGCCGGGCGCACCAACGGGTCTTGCGCGTTGCCTTACGGGCTGCCTGCCCCTGTGGCGGACTCACATCCGTGATGTCCTGGTAGGGACCCGGGCTGGATGGGGCACAACCGGAAGACGACCACTGCTAATGCGTCGTAACTCTTTCAGACGGCATCAGAACCGGGCGGCTGGCACGGCCAGGAGATCGGCCGCCCGGTGCCGGAAATGCGCGAATACGTCGCGCTCGTACGAGCCCTGCTCGCCGGCACCGAGACTCCGGCGGGGCAGCGTTGGAACTCCACCTTCCGCTTCACCGGCATCACCCCGCGCCCTGGCCTTCCGATCCTGCTCGCCGGACTGTCCCCGGCGATGCTGCGGCTGGCCGGCGAGGTCGCCGACGGCGTCGTCCTCTGGGCCTGCCCCGCACACTATGTCCGCGACGT
This sequence comes from uncultured Actinomycetota bacterium, assembly GCA_963785645.1. Lineage (GTDB taxonomy): Bacteria > Actinomycetota > Actinomycetes > Streptosporangiales > Streptosporangiaceae > Trebonia. Next base: position 740,264 of record CAWAWG010000003.1, on the reverse strand, counting down.
CGTCCTCCCCGAGGTCGCCAAGGGCCGCGCCGCCGTCGGCAAGTCCCTCGACGGCTTCGCCGTCATGCCCGCCATCCCCGTCGCCGTCGGCGCCGACCACCGCACCGCACTCGCCGGCATCCGCGCCGAGCTGCACCGCTACTTCGGGCTACCCTTCTACCGCGCGATGTTCTCCGCCGCCGGCTACGACTCCGACCTCCGCGCCTACGACAACGCGGACGACCGTGATGTCCAGGAGGAAGCGATCAGTGAAGAGTTCATCGCCGCGCTCTGCGCCATCGGCGACGAGACCGAGGCCCGTGCGACGATCGCGCGCTACCGGGCAGCGGGCGCCACTAATCCGATCCTGACCGCAGTCCAGGGCACTGACTTCGCCTGGTCACTGCGGTCAGCGATCTCTTGATCAAGCCTTCACGAAATGGGGTCGGCGAGGGTGGCGGTGCGCGACGTTGGCCGGTGGCGTGCCTTTCTGGGCCAGTGGCCCGCGGCGGAGCAGCAGGCCGCCGACGACCGCGCCGACGGCGAAGAAGCCGGCGGTCCACCAGAACGCGGTGTCGTAACCGTGCACCAGCGCCTGCCCGGTCAGGGCCGGGCGGCCGATCAGCCGGGCCGAGGCGAGGTGCGCCGCGGTGTAGGAGGTGACGGCGGCGGCGAAGATGGTGTTCAGCAGTGAGGTGCCGACCGAGGCGCCGAGCTGCTGGCCGACGGTGACCGTGGCCGAGGCGACGCCCGCGTCCTGCGGAGCGACGCCGAACGTGCCGGTGCTGATCGACGGCGCGATCACCAGGCCCAGGCCGATTCCGATCAGGATGAGCGGGCCGAGCACGCCCGCGGCGTAGCCGGTGTGCGGGCCGAGCTGGGCCAGCCAGACCATCGCCCCCGCCGAGGCCAGCATCCCGAACGCGACCAGCGGCTTGGGCCCTGTCCGGGGCATCAGCCTGATCGTGGACAGGTTGGCCGCGAGAATCAGGCCGCCGCTGAGCGGCAGGAACGCGACGCCGGTGACGAGCGGCGAGTAGCCGACCGTCTGCTGCAGGTAGTAGGTCAGGAACAGGAAGATCCCGAACAGCCCGGCCGAGGCGATCAGCATCGAGGCGTAGGCGCCGCCCCGGTTGCGGTCGAGGACCACGCGGGGCGGCAGCAGCGGGTGGGCCGCCCGGCCTTGCCAGGCCGCGAACAGCGCGCCGAGCACCACCCCGGCGGCCAGGAACCCGTAGGTGGACGGCGTGGCCCAGCTGTGCGAGGCCGCGTTGGAGAACCCGTACACCAGGCAGAACAACGCCCCGGAGACCAGCAGCACGCCCGGGATGTCGAGCCTCGGCCGGGACGGGGCGGGCTGGCGGACCAGCAGCAGCGCCCCGCCCGCGAAGGCCACCGCGGCGAAGATCAGGTTCACGTACATGCACCACCGCCAGGACAGGTACTCGGTCAGCGCGCCGCCGAGCAGCAGGCCCACCGCGCCGCCGGCCCCGGCGACCGCCCCGTAGACGGCGAACGCCCGGCCGCGCTCCTTCGGCTCGGTGAAGGTGGTGGTCAGCAGCGACAGCGCGGACGGCACCAGCAGCGCCGCGAACGCGCCCTGGAAGGCCCGCGCGGTGATCAGCATGGTGAAGTTGACCGAGGCGCCGCCGATGGCGGAGACCCCGGCGAAGCCGACCAGGCCGGTCAGGAACGTGACCTTCCGGCCGAGCAGGTCGGCCAGCCGCCCGCCGAGCAGCAGCAGGCTGCCGAACGCCAGCGTGTACGCGGTGACCACCCACTGCCGGTCCACGGTGCTGAAGTGCAGCGCCCGCTGCGCGGACGGCAGCGCGATGTTCATCACCGTGAGGTCCAGGACCACCATCAGCTGCGCCAGGGCGATCACGCCCAGGATCAGCCAGCGCCGTCGGCCCAGGGCGCTGTTAGCGGAGGAAGCATCAGACATGAGACTCACCCTTCTTCTTACGGCCCCTGCGGTCTTTACTTGACCGCTCATCTAAAACGTTAGTCGCTTTACTTGAAGAATCAAGTCAATGATCAAGATTTTTCCCGGTGAACAGGCAAAAATTGTACGCTTTGACTTGAATATTTAAGTAAACACACAAGGACTACGCCTGGCGAATCATGTCGCCAGGCCGATCCCGGCGCTGCGTCTCGTGCCCTTCATGTTTCCGGGCGATGTGGTGAGCTGGTCAGCGTGCGCCCGCGCTGCGCGCCTGGACGGCGGCGTCGGCGGGGGTGCCGGAGAAGGGATCGCCGTGGCCGGGCAGCAACAGGCCGGCGCTGATGGCGTCGAGTGCCCGCAGCGAGGCGAGGGCCTCCCGGCTGTCGTGCGTGAACGCGCGCGAGGAGACACCGGGCCCGCGGTAGCCGGTGATGCTGTCGTAGGTGATCAGGGCGTCCCCGGTGAACAGGAGCCCGCGGTCGTCGAAGAGGTAGCCGACGCTGCCCGGGGTGTGGCCCGGCAGCGTGACCACCCGCGGGCGGCCGGGCACGCCGTCCAGCCGCCGGTCGCCGTCCACGGTCCGCGGGTCGCTGACCTTTGAACCGCTGAAACCGCCCATGCGGCCGGCGTACACGACCGACCGCAGCACCGCGGGCCGGCGGATCAGGTAAGGGAGCAGCGAGCCTTCCGGCTTGGACTCCCGGTTGCCGACGCGCGGGCCGCCGGCCAGTCCGGCGGCGTCGCGCTGGTGCACCCACACGTCGGCCCCGGCCTGCCGGACGGCGGCCGCCACCCCCGTGTGGTCGGGATGCGCGTGGGTCAGCAGGAGCGCGCGGATGTCGCCGAGCGAGTGCCCGGCACCGTCCAGGTACGACCGGAGCTGCGGAAGGTGGCCGGGCAGCCCGCCGTCGACCAGCACGAGGCCGTCGGGGTCCTCCAGCAGGTAGAAGTTGACCTCGGCGTCACCGAGCCGGGTGACGCCCGGGGCGGGCGAGGGCAGTGCCGGCCGGTGCGAGGCAGTGCTTGACATGGCATCCTCCAGGTGAACGGCGGCGGGCGTCGGGAGCCCGCACAATTAGATACTGACTACTGTAACTAATTTTGGAGGCACCCTATGCCCGCGCCCAGGCCCTATGACGCCAGAAGCCGGCGCGAGAGCGCCGCCCGCAACCGCGCCGCGGTCCTGGCCGCCTGCCGTGAGCTGCTGTTCCGCGATGGCTACCACCACATGACGGTGCGCTCGGTGGCCGAGCAGGCCGGGGTGTCGCCCGAGACGGTCTACAAGGCCTTTGGCAGCAAGGCGGGGCTGATGAAGGCGCTGTGGGACGTGACGCTGGCCGGCGACGACCAGCCGGTGACCATCGCCGACCGCCTGGAAATGCAGGAGGTACGGTTCGCCGCCGACCCCGCGGAGAAGCTGCGCCGGTGGGCCGGGTTCGTCCGCGGCGCCAACGAGCGATTGGCGCCGCTATACGGCCTGCTCGCCCAGGCCGGCCCCGAGGTCACCCAGTTGCTCGCCACGACCCAGCAGGAACGGCTGACCGGCGTCCGCGCGCTCGTCACCCACCTGGCCGATACGGGCCTGCTCGCTCCCAGGCTCGACCAGGCAACGGCGGCCGACGCCTGCTGGGCGCTGACCGGCCCCAGGCTGTACCTCGACCTGACCACCGGCCGCGGCTGGCCACCCGACCGGTACGAGACCTGGCTGACCCGCATGCTCACCGCGAACCTCCTCACGCCCGGGGCGTCAGCTGCCGCTGACCCGGTCCAGCCACTCGGATAGGCGTCCGCTAGGTTGTCATTCCCTCAGGAGTGCGTTGAGCCGGTCGAAGTCCGCCCGCCCCATGGCCGTGCCGCGGGCTCCCCAGCCGCCCTCTGCTACCTCGCTGTGCAGGACAAAAGTGCGACCAGTGAGCGACGGGTCTTCCGCCGCTTCGGCGACGATGCGGGTGACGTCGCGGACGACCTGGCCCTGGGCGTCCGCGTCCAGGCTCCCGGCCGCGGTCGTCAGACGGACCCGAACCGGGGGAGGCGCGTCGGCGCCCGCGAGTGTGTAGACGTCTCCGCGCGGCACGGTGTGCAGGTAGACGGTCATGCTGGCAAGAATCGGCCCCCGCGCGGGAAGCCCTTCGGCTGCGAGCAGGGCGTGCCCCAGGTCGTGGGCCAGTTGCTCACGACGGGCCGCCGGAATGACGCCCTCGGGCAGGTCAACATCGATGATGGGCATTGTTGCTCCCCGGTTCCTTTCAGTGCTTCGTGTTTGGGGCGAGCCGTCGCCTAGCGCAACGTACGGTCGAACAAGGCCACCAGTTCGCGCCAGTGCCGCTCCACTCCCAGCACGTACGAGCCGCGCTCAGCGGCAGGATCGCAGCACAAGCTGCTTACTCGGCTCTCACGCTAATCTCATTCTTATCGACAGGTCAAGGAAATATCGATAATGCCTGTCGAGCCTGAGCTTAGCGCGCCGGGCTGGCTGGAGTCAGTCGCCAACTCGCTCAGGGACAGCGCCGAACTGTACCGCCGGTGGTACTGGGTACTAACCGACGATCACCCGCGCGACCTGGACCGTGAGCACCGTCAGCTCAAGGAACTTCCTCCCTCATTTCAACTTTGCGTACTTTTCCGGTCACTGTCATCGGAAAGTGGTCGACCAGGTGAACGTAGTGGGGGATCTTGTACGCGATCTTGTCCGCGCAGAACTGCCGCAAAGATTCAGCGGTGACAGGCTCGGCGCCCGCCTTAAGATCCCAGCCGAAACAGCGCCAACGCGTTGTCCCGCCCGATTTTGCGCCGGTCGTTTTCGCTGATGGGGGCCGAGTCGAACCAGTTCGCTGCGTGGTCGACATTCTCGAACGGCCAGTCGGTCGAGAACATGATGCGGTCCGCGCCGAGTTCGAGGATCGCGTCCACAAGTGTCTGGGTATGGAAGTTCCCAGACGTAGTGATGTAGAAGTTCTCGCTGAAATAGTCCGCAATCTTGCGGCGGGCTGGGTAGGGGGGCGTCGGTGAACAACCCTCGATCCGCGACGCGATGATGACGTCGGCCGACGCTGCCAGCTCGAAGCCGCCACTCATCACGTCACCGCGCACTGCGGCGACCACAGGAATCGGCGCTCTAACCAGGCATGGTGAACGCCGGCAGCTAGGTCGGCGGTGAATTGCCGGGACACGATTTCACGGTCTCGCTCGTAGCGGATCACGTTCACGCTGCCTCCTGTGCGGTACTTGTCACCATCGCAGTCGGCGGCCGGTGCAGGCTTGTGCAGAGTGCGCAATGCCGGTGGGCAACTTTGCCGAACCTGCGCAAGCCAGCGCCACGCGTCCGCTGCCATGATTCGGGCGATCATAAAGAGACAGGAGGCAACATGAACAACGTTATCCGGTTTGAGCGTGACGGCGACCTCGGCACGATCGTCCTTTGCAGCCCGCCCAACTGGCTGAGCGGCCAGTTCTCCACCGATCTAGCCGAGGCCGTCCACCAGGCCGGCGAAAGCGACATCCGGGCCCTGCTCATCCGGGCCGAGGGCGAGGACTTCTGCGTCGGCGGGGCCGTCTACGAGTGGCCGGGCAAAGACCAGCGTTGGTTCCGGACGTTCGTCGGCGAGGTCAACACCTCCTACCGGACGATTGAAGCGCTGCCTTTTCCCGTGATCGCCGCGGTCCGCGGCAACGTGATGGGCGGAGGCTTTGAGCTGGTGCTGTCGGCCGACCTGATCATCGCGTCACAAACGGCGGTCTTCACCTGTATCGAGGCCACCAGCGGAATGGTCCCGCTCGCCGGCGCGGTCCAGCGGATCGCCGCTGCGGCAGGGCCCTACCACGCCGCGCGGATCGCCATGCTGATAGCCCCGGTCACTGCGACCGAGGCGGCGGCGCTTAACATCGTCGCCGAGGTGGTCCCGGACGGGGAGCTCGACAAGACGGCGGCGGACCTGGCCCGGCGGCTGGCCGAGGGCCCGACCCGGGGCTACGCGGCCATCAAGTCGCTGGTGAAGGCGCACGGAGGCGGCGTCGCGGTGGCGGACAGGCTGATGCCTGATTTGACCATGGGGCTGTACGACAGCGCTGACGCCCGGAACGCGATCCCGGCGCTCGCCGACATGGTGGCGGCGGGCGAGACCGCGCTGCCTGACATCAAGTGGCTCGGCCGGTAGAGGCGGCTCCAATGATCACCGAGCGCGACACCCTGGTGCCGATGCGGGACGGCGTGCGTGTCGCGGTGGACGTCTACCGGCCGGACACCGACCGGCCGCTGCCGGTTTTGTACGCGTGCGCCTTGCATAACAAGGACATGCAAGGGCCGAACATGTCCGACGTGCTGCCGCCCCAGCCCGCCTACTCGTCGTTGTGGTTCGGCCCGCTCGAGGCAGGCGACACCGGTCGGCTCTTGGAAGCCGGCTACGTCCACGTCATCGCCCAGTCCCGTGGCACGGGCAAGTCCGAGGGGCGGTTCATGGACGAGGACACCGACCACTACGACCTCATCGACTGGATCGTCAGCCAGCCGTGGGCCGACGGCAACGTCGGCATGATCGGGATTTCCGGTTACGCGGGCGAGCAGTGGCGGGCCGCCGCGCAGGGGCACCCGGCGCTGAAGGCCATTTTCCCCTACGACGCGTGCAGCGCGTACGGCGGCATGTTCGGCTTCCGGGACTTCTACCCCGGTGGCGTCATCCACACCATGCCCTACCTGCTCGACGTGTTCAGCATCATCCACGAGTCGCGCGGCGTGCCCCCGAGGCTGCCGGCCGGCCACGAGGAGAACTGGCAGGCGGCGATGGCGAACCCGGACTACCGGATGTACGCCAACCTCTACAACATCCTCACGCAGAAGGGGGAGCGAACCGGGCTGATGTACCACGCCATGGTGGAGCCGTGGGAAGGCGACACCGTGCTGGAGGAGGCGCAGCGGCAGTTCGACGCCATCCAGGTTCCCTTCTACACGGGCTCTGGCGCCTACGCCTACTCGTATAAGCTGCACTGGCTCGGCGCGCAGCACTACTTCCAGAGCGTCGACCAGCCCAAGAAACTGATCTTCACCGGGCCCGCGCACCTCGAGCGCCCTTACTCGACCTACCACGACGAGATCATCCGCTGGTACGACCACTGGCTGAAGGGCGCCGACACCGGCATCATGGACGAGCCTGCCGTCAAGTACTGGGTCATGGGCGCCAACACCTGGCGGACCGGGTCGGACTGGCCGCTGCCCGAGACCCAGTGGACCAAGTACTACCTGTCCAGCTGGGAGCGGCTCACCACCGAGCCGCCGGCGGCCGCACAGACTTCTGCGGCCAGCCCGCAGCCGGACGTGTTCGTTCAGATGCCCCCAACGCAAACCCTGGAGGTCTCTCGGCTGCGGTACATGAGCGACCCGTTGCCCGAGGACCTCCTAGTGGCCGGACCGATCTCACTCACATTCCACGCGTCGATCGACCAGGAGGACACCAACTGGATCGTCGCGCTGAAGGACGTGGGTCCCGACGTGTCGGTCAGGACAGCCAGGGAGGGCGAACGGCGGGTGCCAACCGGCCTTCCCGAGCGCGAACTGACGCGGGGGTGGCTGAAGGCGTCCTATCGGGCGCTCGACGAGGAGCAATCGCGGCCGGGCGAGCCGTTCCACCGGCTGACCCGGAACGCGATCGAGCCGGTCGAGCCCGGCGCGATCATCGAGTACCAGGTGCAGATCCTGGCCACCGCCAACCAGTTCAGCGCCGGTCACCGGATCTGCGTCGACATCATGAGCGCGGACATGCCGACGGGGACCGGCGCGATGACCAACGTCGAGTACCAGCCCTACCACATCGCCAGAAGCAAGACGGTGGTGCACAAGGTTTACCGGGACGCCGAGCACCCTTCGCACCTCCTGTTGCCGGTGATCCCGCTACGGTAGCGCGCGGCCGCGCGGCCAGCTACGATCCCCTGATCCGAAGGCTCGACCGATCCGGCGCTCACAGAAGGCGCTCGACGCCCGCGTGAGGACGCAGCGGCGCGGGAAGGAGGGCACGGTGGATGACAAGCCCGGCTCATGGGTCCGCAGGCTCGGCACCGATGACCGGACCCGGTACGACCACGCATGCTCGGAGCAGACGTGGCAGGAGTTCACGGAAAGACTCGGTCCCTCTCCTGTGGCCTGGTCTGTCGCCGCTGCGAGGGAGATCACGGCTGCGGTGCTCGGCGCGCTGCCCCGGTTCGCCGTCGGAGTCGGGGAGGAGCGCGCGGTAGGGAAGGGGGTCGAGGGCGGAGTCCTCTGCATCCTCGCCAGCGTCTACAGCGGTACCGTCGTAGACCCGGCGACCACCCCGGAAGTGCCGCAGACAGCACGGGAATTCGTGCAGCTCGGCGTGCCGCTCCACGAGGTCTGGGCGTCGGTGCGCCAGGCGCACCGGCAACTTGTCGACCGGCTGCTAACGGCCTGCCGGGCTCTGGTCCCCGTTTCCGAGCAGGCGCTCGAACTCCAGCACATGTTCCGCTTGGCCTTCGAGTGCGTCGATGCCCTGGTCGAGGGACTCGGCGAAGCCTACACGGTCGAAAGCGACCGCTGGCACGCTACGGCGGCGGCCGTGCGGCAGGAACTCGTCAACGCCGTGTTGTCATGCGACACTGCTGACACCGCGCTGGATCTCGACGCGGTCGCGCAAAAGCTGCGCTACGAGCTGCGTAACCGCCACCATGTCGGCATCGTCGTGTGGCACCACGGTTCCGTCCCGCCGGAGGCGACCAGGTTGCAGGACACGGCCCTGGCCTGGCTGGAGGCCAGCGGCGCCCAGCAGACCTTGCTGCTGCCCCGGGGGCAGTCACTGCTGCACGCGTGGGGCAACCGGCGAGGCCGCTTCCCCCCCGGGCAGGCACACGCCGACGGCGGGGTCCGTGTCGCGGTCGGCGGCGCTGGGCACGGCGTCGCCGGCTTCCGCGACACTCATCGTGAAGCGGGTGACGCGCACCGGGTCGCCTTGGCCATGCCGGGAGTTGCCGGCACGGTCGTGCCGTTCCCCAGCATCAGTCTGCTGGCAACGCTGTCGCAGGACAGCTCCCGGTTGCGCCGGTTCGTGGCCCGCGAGCTCGGTGAGCTCGCCGCCGACGACCCGAATACCCGGGAGCTGCGCCGTACGCTGCGTGCCTACCTCGAGACCCACAACGCGCAGGTGACCGCCTCGCAGTTGGTCATCGCGCGAAATACGGTCGCCTACCGGCTCCGTCGCGCTGAGGAACTGCGCGGGATGCGCACTGACGAACGTCGGCTGGAATTGTGGGTAGCTCTGCTCCTCATAGAAGCGATGGGGGCCTGACGGTATCGACCTAGCGCCCGAGCCCCTCTATGAGAAGGCGAAAGCCCATCCCCTGGTAGCAGTCGCCTGAGAGGCCTGATACCAGAGATTCACATCTGCTCTAGGCGAGCGGCGCAGCATGTCCGTTATTTCCTTCGGATCTTTATTCAGTGGCCCAGCGCTGCCGCACCAAAGGCAATGGGTGCAGCTCTTCTGTAGGGACTCCTGACCTGGAACCTTGCCTGATTTCCGGTTGACAGGGCGGTGTGGTCTTCTGCCGTCATGCGCAGGGAGACGGAGCCATCGGTGCTGCCGCAGTCTTACCAGGGACCTGCTGGAGGTAGCCGCCGACGTGGGGCGCCTGCTGCGGGCGGCGGAGTTCGCGGCCGCGGCGGGGCTAGCCATGGGCAAGGCGAAAGTGGCGGGCCTGCGGTCGAAGCTAAATGACGGGAGGATCGAAGTCATGGTCGAGCCTGCTGCTCCAGTCGGCCGCCGCGACGTCGACAAAGTCGGGCCCGTAGGTAACGTGAAGAAGATTCAGCGCATTATCCCTGAGCGCTTGGCCGGCGGCTTCGTCGCCGGTCGCCATTTGGTCAAGCGCCAGGTTGGCGGCACATGCCCGGAAGGTCCGGCCGCTCCCGCGCTTCAGCCCATTAACGCGGAGATTCCGCAGGTTATAGCCTGCTTTTTTAACATGTAAAGCGAAAACCTTGGCGACCGTCCTGCGATCTGCCCCCTGGGTTCCGTTCTGCAAGGAGGTCTTGCCCGCATCCTGGAACGGGGACTGCCGGACGGCGCCGCGCGAGCATCCGCGGCCGGCCCGAGCAGGGCAGGCCCGTTGCCTGCGTCCGCCCCCTCGACGCCTCCGATCTGGCCGCCGGCCGCCTGCCGTCGATGGTGCACCTCATCGCGCAGAGTCGGCAGCCGGGGACACGGTTGCCGTACCCGGACCGCTGGGCGCCTGGGCCGGTACCGCTGGCCTGCGCCCTCAGCGCTGAGCCGATCATCCCGAACGGCTGGTTACTTCGCGTTCCAGGTCAGGTTCCAGCCCGCTCCCGGCGCAACAGCCACCGGCGTACCTGGGTCAGGCCGGCGACACGCTGCTTCGTTGCGGCCGCGCGCAGCCTGGTATCCAGAACATCTTTTCTAGAGAATGCCATTTCCACACTTTGGAAATGACTCTTACGGATTCAGGAAATTGTCTTGTACACAAGCGTTTGCTCGGTTACCTTCGCAGTACTGACTCAGGAACCCGCATCCTGAGTCCGCGGAAGGTGTCGGGTATCAATGCCCCCGCTGCTCATCACCATCCCCGGCAACTCAGGAAAAGGAGCACGTGGAAGATGGCTGGCTCTGGTGCGGCACCCGAATCCCGGGGGTTGAAGCGACGGCAGTTTCTCGCCGGGGCCGGCGCTTGGCGGCCTAGCGCCCGGCATCGGTGTGCTCGGCACCGGCGAATGGGTCCAGGAGGCCAGCGCGGCGCCCCACCATCCGGACTGAGACCTGCGGAAACGATTCACGTCAAACGCTACCCGCCGCCTTAAGCGGACCGCAACGGGCCGGCTGAGTAGCCAGGATACCGGCGCCCACGCCCGGATAACAGCAAGTACGCGGCATCCGCCCGCGCGGCGTCCGCATCGTTGGCTAATTCTATGGCGTCAACGAGCCGCCACTCGGCGGCGGTGGGCGCGTCCAGCGTGCACCCGGACAAAGCCAGGTAAAAGGTGCGCCAGCGGCCGATACGCCGCGGGATCGAGACGGTGCCGCCCGCGCCCGGTATCAGCCCCATGCCCACCTCAGGCAGGCGGAACGTGGTGCCCGGCTGTGCGGTCACGCGGGCCGCGAAGGCCGGCAGTTCGATCCCCGCGCCGACACAGCTGCCGTGCAGGCGGGCCTCCAGGCGTTCAGATACCTGGTGCAGCAGCCGCCCGGCTCCGCCCGGGTGCGCACGAAGTGCGCGGTGGCCAGGTCGGGTGCCGTTCCGAACTCATCCAGGTCGCCGCCGGCGCAGAACGAAGGACCCGCCCCGTCAAGGATCACCTGCTCGATGGTGTCGTCAAGCACGGCTAGGCGCAGTGCCTCAGCGAGACGGTCGCGCATTTCCCGCCCGTAGGCGTTGCGCCGCTCCGGCCGGTTGAGGCTGATCCGCAGCAGGTCCCCGGTCCGGGCGACCAGGACCGGCGGCTGAGGCGACGGCGGCGGTCCGGGGCGGGGTCCCCGGTGCCTGAGCCACCGGGCGAACTCGGCACCGCCGAGCAGGGTCGAGTAGGCGAATGATTCGAGGTCCAGGGCCGCCGCGACGTCGACCGGGCCGGCCCGTAGCACTGCGGTGAGCACGAGGGCGGCCTGCGGGCTGGCCTCGGCGGCGGCGCGCAGCCGGCCGGCATCAGCCCGCGGGTCGGCCGAGGCCGCGCACTGGGGGCCGGCGACCGCGTCCGGAGGCACCAGTGTCACGTCAAGCGTGCTGGCTAGGTCGCGCCGCGCCTGGTCGAGCGGCCTGGTGGCGACGCCGACCAGTGCCCGGTCGCCCGCTGGCGCCGGCGGCGCGGATCCGGCGTCAAGGTCAACCACGAGCAGCGGCGCTTGGATCTGGCCAAGGTCGTCGAGCAGCGGCGCGTCGGCCATGGCCGGCATATCTGGCCTCATGAGCGCAGAGCCTACGCGTCAGGCCTGCAGCCGTCCGCCGCAGATCGTGGCGGCGACCAGGCCGGCGTCCGGTGCCGACAGCGCCTCGGCGAGAGCCGTGCGCAGGATGCACAGGTCGGCCGGCCCCCGACGGTGATCCGCCGTGGCTCGCCACCTGGATCATCGAGCGGCGTGAGCAGTCCGTCCAGTGCCTGCCGGGCACTGATCCGCTCCCCGGGGGCCAGATCGCGGTTGGCGGCAGCGGCGATGACCCGCCAGGGATCCTCGCTTGCGAACGGCGCGTCGCTGCTGGGCGCGACCCTGATCCCGGCGTCGAGAAGGCTCGCGTACCGGTAGAGGTCGGCTTGCTCGTCGTCCGGCACGTCCCGGCGGTACTGCTCGCCGCGTTCGGCCGGGAACGCGGGCTGGGTCACGACCGCGGGCCCGAGCCTGGCCAGCGTCGGTATGAGGTCGCGGCCGACGACCGCCGCGTGCTCGATGCGGTCCCCGGCCAGTGTCCCGGCCTGATCGAGCACGGCGAGCGCGACCACCGCCGATTCCCGGGTCACCGCGTGGACGGCGACTGGCCGCCCCGCCGCATGTACCCGTTTGACCTGGTCCAGTAGTGCGTGGTAGTCCGGCGGCTGGTGATCAGGTGGCAGGATCTTCCACGGCCCGGCGGTCACTCCCGAACCCGTGCAGGCATCAGGCTGAGCCCCGAGCAAATGGAGCCGCTGCGGCAGGCCCGCCGCCGTGAGCAGGCGGACGGCACCGTCAGACAGGTCCGGCGTCGCGTCGGTGACGCCGGTGATCCCGAGCGAGGCCAGCCGCCGTCCCACCGCCGCCAGGTCTGGCGCCCCCTGGTCGCCGAGCCGCTCTCGCAGCAGCGCGTCGCGCCGCCACAGACGGCCGTCGCTGTAGTCAGCGAGCAGCCCGAGCTCGGTGAGCGCGCGGGTGCTGAGCATCCACAGCGCCCCGCCGCGGTGCTGGACCCGCACGGGCCGGCCGCCCGCCAGGCGGTCCAGCGCATGGCGGTCAAGGATCCCGGCCACGCTCTCGTGGTAACCGATACCCCGTACCCAGGAGCCCGGTGCCGTGCGGAGCACCCGCGCCAGGCCGTCGGCGTCGGTCACCTCGGGCGGCCCGCACCGGACCGAGGCGGCCGCCGCGGCCAGCGAGAGCAGGTGGATGTGATGGTCGTGCAGTCCCGGCAGAAGCGCGCCGCCGCGTGCGTCAATCACCAGGTCGGCCGCCGCCGGGCGCAGGGTCCCGACCTCGGTGACGGACCCGCCGCGGATCCTGACATCGGCCAGCCGGCCGTCTAGCTCCGCTCGCTTGATGAGCATGCCGGTCATCGCGGCCGCAGCTCCGCCAGCACCGCGGCGGTATCGGCCCCGAGCTCCGCTGCCCGGCCGGCCGGGCGCCGGGCGGCCGGCGGCGCGACGCGGTCAATGCGTCCGGGCTCGCCGCTGCCGGTCATCGCGGCCGCGACCTGTTCCCGCAGGGCCAGGTCGGCCAGCCAGCTTCCGCCGCCCAGCCGGCAGGCCAGGGCCGCCAGTGCGGCGTTCACCCCGGTTACCGGGTCGGCGACGGCGTCGCCGCAGGGCGCCGGCGTGCCGGTCTCCGGGTCGAATGCGACGAGGCCGGCCGCCAGGGCCGCGTCATCGCCGAACCCGCCGACGTTCGCCCACGGCCCGGTCCGTCCGTAGGCGGTGATGCTGACCCAGCACTTGTCCCTTCCGCGTGCGAGCACGTCCTCGGCACAGATGCCCAGCTGGCGAAGAGCACGCGGGCGTGACCCCTCGATCACCACATCCGCCGCGGCGACCAGGCCGGCCAGTGCTGCCTGCCCGGCGGCGGTGGTGAAATCGAGCGCGACGGATTCCTGTCCCGCGTTCAGCAGGTCGTAGAACCGGCGCGGGCCCCGGCGGGCCCCGTCCGGCCTGGTCACGCTTTCCACCTTGATGACCCGGGCACCCAGCGCCGCGAGCAGGTGCCCGCACAGCGGGCCCGCCCACAGCGCCGACAGGTTGACCACCGTAAACGGCCTTAGCCGCATCCCTCCAGGGCCGGCGGCGCGGCGGGCCGGGCCGGGAAACCTGGTCAGCAGGAACGGCCGCGGCTGGGCGGCCTGTCCCCGGGCGGTCAGCTGCTCATCGGGACCGGCCGCAGGGCCGCGGCCGGCAGCCCGAGCAACCGGGCCCGGAAGGCGAGTTCGCTCACCGGCCGTGCCGCGACCGCCTTCTCCAGCTCCACATCCGGCTCTTCCAGCCACGCCGGGAGCAGCTCTACGTCCGACGCGCGGGCGAGATTCACGCCCAGCCAGCCGTCGGCGGCGCGCAGGATGCGGAAGGAGCCGCCCGGGGACCGGGGCGCATCCCGGCGCAGCCCGGCTACGGCGGCCCGCTCCGACAGGACCGTGACTCCCGGAAGCTCCGCCGGATAGCCCGCCATCAGGGCCAGGCATCTCATCGCCAGCAGCGCCCCGGCTACGGCGCTGGCCGCCTGGCCCGGCGGCAGGAGCGGCGGACCGTCGCGCCGCCCGGTCAGCGCCATCGCCCCCGAGTCAGCCCAGTCCGCGGCCGCTCCCGTGTTTACCGCCCGGGACTCCACGGCCGCACCCAGCCACGTGAGCATGCGGGCCGCGTGCCATGATGCCGCGCTCGAACCCGGCACGGAAACCAGAACCCCTGACAACGGGCCCGGTGTCTTCTCGTGTCGCATCCCGACAAGCATCTCTCATGCCCGGCAAACCCGCAGCCGCGCCGCTAGCCGGCTAGCTGGCTGAACCGGTGCCGGTAGGCCTGCGGCGTGATGCCCCAGCGCCGGGTGAAGTGACGGCGGAGCATCATGGGCGCGAGCCCGCAGTCGGCGGCTATCTGGTCGATCCCGTGCTCGGTCCGCTCCAGCAGTTCCTGGGCCAAGGTCAGCCGCTGGCCGGTCAGCCACTGGTGGGGCGTGGTCCCGGTGTGCGCGGCGAACCAGCGGGCGAACGTGCGCGGCGCCATGTGGACCTGCCGGGCGAGGTCGGCGACGCTGATCGGCTCGCGCAGGTGCCCGAGCGCCCAGTCGCGCAGCGTGGCCAGGTCGGGTCCGTCCGGGGTGTCGTCCACCAGCACCGGGACGAACTGGGCCTGCCCGCCGTCGCGGTGCGGGGCGACCACCATGTGGCGGGCAATCGCGTTGGCCACCGCGGCGCCGTGCTCCAGCCGGATGACATGCAGGCAGGCGTCGATTCCGGCGGCGGTCCCCGCACTGGTGATCACCTGGCCCGCGTCCACGTAGAGGACACCGGGATCCACCTCGACCCGCGGATAGCGCCTGGCCAGCTCGGCCGCGTACTTCCAGTGCGTGGTCGCCCGGCGGCCGTCGAGCAGTCCGGCGGCGGCGAGCACGAACGCTCCGGTGCACTGGCTGAGCACCCGGCCGCCGCGGTCCACGACCGTTCGCAGCGCGGCCAGCACCGCCTCCGGCGGCCTGGTGTCTATGTCGTCCCAGCACACCACGACGGCCAGGTCGGCGGAGCCCAGCCGGTCCACCCCGGACTCGACCAGGATCGGCAGGCCCACGTCGGTGCGGATCACCCCCGGCTGGGCCGCCGTCACAAGGTATTCATAACGAGGGATTCCTTCGCCCTTGCGGTCACACCCGAACACCTCCGCCGTGACCCCGAGGCCGAACGTCGAGACACCCTCGTAGACGAAGACCGCGACAGTGGACAGCATCCCCTCAGCCTACGGCAGGAAAGTACCGCTGATTGTCATTCCTGCCACTAGTGCGACCGGACCCCGGTGACCGAGGCTTGAGTCATGACTCAGCTGACCTCGGACGCGACCACCCGGTCGGGTGAAGGGACGAAGACGCCCGGCGGCTCCCGCGCCGACTTCCCGGCCTGGGCCGCGCTCTTGGTGGTGTCGCGGGCCGCCTCCCGGCGCCGGCCAGCCCGCTGGTCGGCAGCGCGATGGAGATGCTGACCGGCGGGATCGTGCTCACCGGGCTGGCGGGCGCGACCGGCGAACTGACCCACCTCGATCCCGCCCGCGTCAGCACGCAGTCGCTGCTCGGGCTGCTCTACCTGATCGGCCCCGGGTCACTGCTCGCCCTGACCTGCTATGTCATCGCACTGCGGCGCCTGCCGACCGCCGCCGTTTCCACCTACGCCTATGTCAACCCGGTGGTCGCGGTATCGCTGGGCGCCCTGTTCCTCGGCGAGCGGCCCACCCTCGCCACCCTGCTCGGCGGCGCGGTCGTGGTCCTCTCCGTCGCGATGCTCCTCATCCACCGAGGCCTGCCCGGCTTCGCCGGCCAGTTGGCGCACGACGGCGAATCCCCAGGGGATGCCGAGCAGGAGAACGAGCGCCAGGCCCAGGAGCAGCGGCGCGGGCCGGGCGGCCCCGACGCCGAGGCAGGCCGCCGCCACGACGGCGCAGATGCGGGCGAGCGGGCGGTAGAGGCCGCGGTCGCGGTCGCCGACCTTCAGGGTCGTGGCTAGCAGCATCGTCGTGCCCAGCATGACGGCGGCACCCGCGCTCAGCACCCATGCGGTGGCCGCCGGGCTGCGGCTGTCATGGGCGTGATCGACCAGGCTGACCATCGCGGCCCCCATCGCGGCGACGGCGGCGGTGAGCGGCAGGTGGCCGAACATCCAGCGCAGGATCGCGGTTCGTTCGGGTTTGGGGTGGTGGCCGGCGACGAAGTCGAAGTACGTCCACCATGCACCGAAGCCGACCACGACGGCGACCAGCCCGACCGCGAGGGCGCGCCCGCTGACCGGCTCGCCGGACAAGCCGCTGACGACGCCGGTCAGGGTTTCACCGAGCACGATGATGATGAATGCGCCGAACCGTTCGGTGAGCGCGTCAGTGACCACCAGGTCGGCCACCTGCGCCGGGTCGGCGAGCAGGGTAACGGCGGCGAATCCGCCCAGGTAGGCGACATCGATCAGGCCCCAGGCAGGCATTCGCGCCGCGGCTGGCAGGAGGGCGGTGCCGGCGAGCAGAACGGCGCAGGCGGCTGTCCCGGCGACGTACAGCCGGCTGGTCCGGCGGTATTCCGGCCGGTCGCCGCGTGCGGCGAGCAGCCAGAGGCCGGCCAGCACCGCGAACAGGATTCCCGCGGCGACGGCGAACGCCGCGCCGCGCGCGCCGCCCGCCTGCGGGATGAAGGCGCCCATGGCGGCGAGCACCAGGATCTGCAGCAGGAACGTGCTGCGCGCGCGGGCGTCCTCCCGGCCGTGCAGTTCGTGATAGAGGGTGCCGTTGAGCCAGGCGATCCACACCAGCGTGAACACCGCTGCGAACTCGCCGATCCCGGACCAGGTCAGGTGACCGGCCAGCCGGTGGGCGGACTGGGCCACCAGCACGACCACGGCCAGATCGTAGAAGAGCTCGATCGGACCGACCGCGCGCTCGCGCGGCTGCTCGCCGTGCGGGCGCGGCGGCTGCCACAGGGCCCGGCGCAGCCGGGCCCACCGCTGCCGCTGGCCGGTCACGCCAGCGGTGCGGCAGTCGCGCGGGATGTCATGGCAGCCCCTTCGGCAATCTATTTGACACATGTACAGCAACTATGAGAATAGCGCCGCCCCCCAGCCGGCGGAAAAGGCCGTCACCCTGCTACTGGCAGCAGCAGCTGTTCGGCGGAGCACCACCAGGTGGTGCGTCCGTCGACCTTGCCGCTGGTCATGGGCGCGTGGTCGCGCGGGCAGGTGCCGCCGCGGCGGCGCTGGGGGATGACGGCCAGGGTGTGCACGCCCCCGTCCTGCAGGGCGGCCCTGATCGCGTCGCGGGTGGCGCGCAGCAGCCGGACCTGTTCGGGTGCGGTCAGGGTGCCGACGGGGCGGGCCGGGTGGATCCGGGCGCGCCACAAGATCTCGTCGGCGAGCAGGTTCCCGATGCCGGCGATCCGGTGCTGGTCCATGAGCCGGGCCTTGACCGGGGCGGCGGTGCCCGCACCGAGGGCGGCCCGGAACTGCGCGGGGGTGATCAGCTGGGCATCGGGTCCCAGCTCGTCCACCGGCGGATTGAGCCGGACGCGGCCCAGCAGGCGGGGGTCGACCAGCAGGAGGCGGCCGCCGTCGGCGAAGGTGACGGTGAAGCGGGCCCAGCGGTAGTCGCCGGGCTGGCGGCCTCGTTCCCAGTAGTCGCCGCCGTCAGTCTCGGTCCCGTCGGGGCTGGCGATGACGATCTTGCCGGACATGCCGAGATGGATGCCGAGCGTGAGTCCCTCGGCGGCCGGGCCGACCTGGCACCACATGCTCTTGCCCCGGCGCATCGCGGTGCGGAACTCGCTGCCAAGCAGGACGTGCCGGATTTCCCCGGGTAGGTAGGGGCGGCAGACGAAGCTGTCGGAGTCATCGACGTCCGCGATGCGCCGACACAGCCCGTTGCGCTCGATGACCGCCCGAGCCGACTCCACCTCCGGAAGCTCCGGCACTGCTCCTCCTAAGTGCGCAGCCAGATCAAAGGCTTGGCAAAAAAGTGTTCCGAACGATTCCGGCTACTACGGTAGGCACGCGCGTCGCCCTGGCGGCGAAGTCACGCCCCCGTTCGGATGACTCCTGATTTTTGCACTGCTGATATAACCGGCCCGGGTCAGCGGCCGCCGATCAGCGTACGGTAACTCGGGTCGGCTGACGGCCCGCCAGCAGGCGTCGGCGATCTCATCGAGCTGGGCCGGGGTCAGCTCGATGCCGCTGGCGGCGAGGCGGACGGCCGGGCTGAAGGAGAGCTCGTAGAGAACCTCGACGGGGAGCGGGAGCACCCGCGCGGTGAAAACGGGCAGCGCCACCTCGGCCGCGAGCGGGTCGTTGCCG
The DNA here is from genome assembly GCA_963785645.1 of uncultured Actinomycetota bacterium. Classification (GTDB taxonomy): domain Bacteria; phylum Actinomycetota; class Actinomycetes; order Streptosporangiales; family Streptosporangiaceae; genus Trebonia. The sequence continues at coordinate 721,639 of CAWAWG010000003.1, read as the reverse complement.
TCGGCGAGGACGGACGCGTGGGCGGGGCCGCGGTACGGGGAGTGCTCCACCTGCAGGAGGAACTGCGCGTGGTCCGGGTTTGCCTTCAGGTACAGGTAGCCGGCCAGCCACAGGGCGCGGAACCGACTTTCGGCGGAGAGGCACGGGCCGAGGCCGGCCGTGACGGCGCGGCCGAGCTCGGCCTTGGTCTCGCGGTACGCGGCCAGCACCAGCTCGTCCTTGGAGGCGTAGTGGGTGTAGGCGGTGCCGACGGCCACGCCGGCCTCGTGGGCGACCGCGCTCATGGAGGCGCCGTGGAAGCCGTTCCGTGCCACCAGGCTGCGCAGGGCGGCGCGGACGGCGGCCGCCCGGTCGGTCGCTCCCGTCACTACGCGCCGGCCGGGTACGCACGCTGAGCGCGATACCGGTTTCCCGCTCGGACACCTCCCAGAGCGTCGCGACCGCCCGGTCCAGCCCGAACCGGCTCAGGACCGGCGGGCGGACCGGGGGGCCGTTGGTCACGAACAGCGGACCGTAGAACTCGCCGCCCCTGGCCGCCGGGTCCGTGGCGGCGCGCAGCTGGGGCAGCGCGCCGTTGTCGGCGGACATGCCGGTGCGCCGGGCCATGGCGTGGAAGAACCGCTGGGAGGCGCCGCCGCCCGAGCCCTGCACGCTGACCGCCTGCAGGTCGGTGTCGGACAGGCCCGGGTGCGCGATCAGGCTGGCCGTCCGCGCGCCGGCCTGCTCCAGCTCGCGCTGCAGCCCGAGCCCGAAGTGGAAGTTGGCCATCTTCGCCTGGCCGTAGGCGCGCCACGGCCCGTAGCGGCCCTCCAGGTGGGGGTTGGCGGCGTCGAGAGGGCGCCCCATGAGGCGGGCGCCGCTGGTCACGGTCACGATGCGGGATCCGGGCGCCCGCAGCAGCGCGGGCAGCAGCAGCGCGGTCAGCGTCCAGTGGCCCAGGTGGTCGACGCCGAACTGCATCTCGAAGCCGTCGACCGTCCGCGCCTCGGCGATTGCCATCACGCCCGCGTTGTTGACCAGCAGGCCGAGGGTGTCGTGGCCGGCCAGGATCTGCCCCGCGGCCTCCTTCACCGACGCCTGCGAGGACAGGTCGAGCGCGACCAGCTCCAGCGAGGCATCCGGGACGGCCGCCCGGATCTGACTGACCGCGGCGGCGGCCTTCTCCTGGTTGCGCACGGCCATCACGACGTGCGCGCCCTTCGCCGCCAGGTCCCTGGCGGTCACCAGCCCGAGCCCGCCGTTGGCGCCGGTGACGACGGCCGTCCGGCCGTGCTGGTCAGGGATGTCGGCTGCGGTCCAGCTCATCTCGCACCTTTCCTTCCGCACGTCTGAATGAATGTTCATTCAGACTATCGTGCTTGTTCCCGGCCCGCAAACCGGGCATCGGCGAGCGGCCGAAGGAGTGGGCCTTGTGTGTCTCATATTCGTCATTACGGCCAGCTTCATGTCCTATTTCCGGCAGAAAGCGCATACTAATCGCCTGTTTCTGCCAAGTGGCGGTACACCGGAGGTGCTCCGCTAGCGCAAGGAAGGTGATACCGATGAACCGCCCCATCGCCGATACCGAGTCGGGCAGCGTCCAGGGGACCGTCGAGGACGGCGTCGCCGCGTTCCGCGGCGTCCCCTACGCCGCCTCCCCGGTCGGGGAGCTGCGCTTCGCCGCTCCCGCGCCGCACCCGAAGTGGGAGGGCCCGCGCGACGCCTCCCGCCCCGGTCCGTCCGTTCCGCAGGGACCATCGCGGCTCGAAGCGGTCATGGGCCGGCGCACCCCCGACTGGAACGAGGACGGCTCGCTCACCGTCAACGTCTGGACGCCGGGCCTGCGGGACGGCCGCTCCGCCGGGCGTGCGCGGCCGGTCCTGGTGTGGTTCCACGGCGGCGGGTTCAGCAGCGGATCCGGCGGCTGGGACTGGTACGACGGCCGGAACCTGGCCGCGGCCGGCGACATCGTCGTGGTCACCGCCAACTACCGCCTCGGGGCGCTCGGCTATCTCTACCTGCCGGAACTCGGGGTCGAGAACCTCGGCACGCAGGACCAGGGCGCCGTGCTCGGCTGGGTCAGGCGCAACATCGGCGGCTTCGGCGGAGATCCCGGGGACATCACGGTCGGCGGTCAGTCGGCCGGCGCCTTCTCGTCGCTCTACCTCGCCGCTTCGCCGGTCACCGGACCGCTGGTCAACCGCGTCATCACCCAGAGCGGCCCCTTCGGCCTCGCACCGCAACGCCCGGAGGAAGCGGCCGAGCGCGCCCGGCGCCTCGTCGAGATCCTCGGCCTGAGCGGCAGCCCGGACCTGCTCGCCGGGCTGCGCGCCGTCCCGGCCGGGCGGCTGATCGCCGCCGACCGGCAGCTGGGCGGCGAGGTTTACCGCCCGGGCAGCGCCGCTCCGCCGATATATCCGGTGCTCGGCGCCCCCGGAATTGCGGTGACGTGGCAGCAGGCGCTGGCTGACGGGCGGCTCGACGGCAAGCAGCTGCTGACCGGCACCACCAGGGACGAGATGTCGGCTTTCTTCGCGTTCAACCCGCGCATCCAGGCGATCACCGCCGATCAGGCCCGCTCGATCGTGGCCGGCCAGGTCGACGGCGGCGCCGGCCGCTACGACCGCGCTGCCGCCCGCCGGCACAGCGCCGCGCCGAGCGAAGTGCTCACCGAGCTGGGGACCGAGATCCTGTTCAGCGACGGGACCCGCGCCATCGCCGACCACCAGGCCGCGGCCGGTTATCCCGCCTACGTCTACCAGTGGGACTACGCCCCGGCCGGCGACCCCGCGCACCTAGGCGCCGCGCACTGCGGCGAACTGCCCTTCTTCTTCGACAACATCGACGCCTATCCCGACAGCCCCATGCTCGGCCAGCCGACCCCCGAAGTCCGCCGCCTGGCCGGCACGTTCGCGCGCACGGTAGCGGCCTTCGTCGCCGCCGGCCGGCCAGCGGACGACCAGTGGCAGCCGTACGAACCCGGCCGCCCGGCGACCATCCGGCACTTCGGCTGAGCCAAGCGGGTCAAGCCGCCGTCGTGCCGGACACCGGCATCGGAGCCAGGCCCAGCTTGCGATGGTCCCAGCTCCGCACGCGGACCGGATCAACCCGGACGACCACCCGCTTCTTCATCATCTCCTCGACAAGCGGCTGGATTTCCGCGGTATAGGGGCCGTTGTAGCGTTCCCACACGCTGACCGCGGCCGCCCAGTACTCGTCCGCGTCCGGGTCCTCGATGATCGCCGCGGTGCCCTCGATCGACACGCCGCGCAGCTGGTCGTAGGAGTCTCCGGCCTCGATCAGGACGGTAATCCTCGGGTCCCGCCGGAGGTTGACCGCCTTCTGCGACTTGGACTTGGTTTCGAAGCAGACCGCGCCGTTGATCAGGCCGTACCACATGGCGACGAGGTGGGGCTGGCCGGACGGGCCGATCGTCGCGATGTTCGCGATGCGGGACCCGCTCAGGAACGCCGCCACCTCCTCGTCGCTCATGACAATGGCGGCTCGCTGGTTCAGACCCATAGCAGCGCTCCCGTTGGGGTTAGATGACGGGCGGGTTCCCCCATTATCTAGTTGTGCGCCTGACGGGCCTGGGGGACTTCCGGCAGGCGCGGCGGCCGGGCATTTGTCCAGATCATCCGCAGCGTCCCGGTTCCGCTGTTGACCCACCGGTGCGGGATCCGGGAGTTGAACGAGACGGATTCCCCCGCGCGCAGCACCTTGGCGTCGCTGTCGCCGAACACGAACGTCGCGGCGCCCTCGAGCACGAGCGCGCATTCTTCCCCGTCGTGCTCGTAGGAGCCGCCGGAACCGCCGCCGGGTTCGGCCTCGTACATGTCGCTGCAGATCATGTCGGACCGGGCGACCGCCCGGACCCGGACCCGGCCCTCGTCGCTCAGCAGGACATCGGACTCGGACCACTTGCGAACCTGCGGGACCGCCGGGTCGGCCGGGCCGCCGAACAGGTCCGCGACGTCCAGTGAATAGCATTCGGCCAGCCGCTGCAGCAGGGCGAGGCCCGGCTGCACGCCGCCGCGCTCCACGGTGCTCAGGTGCGAGACGGAGATGTTCACCGCGCTCGCGACCTCGCGCAGGCTCGCGCCGCGTTCCAGCCGGGCCTGGCGCAGTAGCTGCCCGGTCTCGACGGCGGAATCGGCGCCGCGCGGCCGGCCGGGGTCGGGGGCGCCGGGCTTCGAGGGTGGCGGCGATCGCGGCCGGGCTGAAGCTCTTGCGCCGCAGTTCGCTCGCGGAGCGCACCCGCTCCACGTCCGCCATGCTGTACCTTCGCCGCGTTGCCCTGGCGCAGCGGACGGACGATGCCGTGGTTCTCCCAGTCCCGCAGCGTCGACGGGCTGACGTTGGTCAGGCGGCTGATTTCCCCGATCGACAGCAGGGGCTCAGCCGCTCCGCTTCCGGCTCGGCGGACTCACGCATTCATGCCTCTTTCGTCGGATGATCTGGCGCGGATTCCCCGGGCGGTGCGTACCGCCCAGGGAACCTTAGCCTATTACGCGGAAATACGGGCCATCGTGTTCAGCTCGGCGGCGTCACCCGCGACCTCGGCCATGACGGGTGCGGCTCCTCGGCCGGCTGCGCGGCGCCTGGCCAGGAAGAGGTAGTACACGACCAGGCCCGCCACCACGACGATGAGGAAGCCGAGCCCCGCCTCCCGCGGCGACTGGTAGGTAAGCACCCCGACGAGCACCGCCGACCAGACCACGGATATCACGTCGAACACCGCGCCCGCCCGGCCGTACTACCAGGGATGATCGGGGACCTGCCCTCGCCGCTTGGCGATGATCCCGGCGAGCACGGTCAGGCCGTAGACCGCGGCCCAGCCGATCGCGGTCAGCGCCGCGAGGGCGGTCAGGAACGGCGACCAGAGCGTCAGCAGCAAGGCGATGACCGCGGTGACCAGGGTGGCGTTGACCGGCACGCGCCCCCTGCCGGACAGCCGGTGGAACCAGCCGGCCGCGGGCAGCTGGTTGTCCCTCGCCTGCGACCACAGGATGCGCGCCGCCGTGAGCTGCAGGATCTGCGTGGTCACGATCAGCGAGGTGATCGCGACCACCTCGAAGATCTGCGGGTACACCTGGCCGAGCCGCTCGTGCAGGACGGCCATGAGCGGAATCGACGAGCTTGTCACCGCCGACAGGCTCTGGATGGAAAGGGTCAGGATGATCATGGCGACCGTCGCGTACAGGAGCGCGGAGACGTTCGCGGTGACCACGCCGCGCGGCGCCTTGCGCGATGCGTCCCTGACCTCCTCGGCCATGTTCCCGGTCGAGTCGAAGCTGGAGATGATGAAGGCGGGCATCAGCAGCACGAACAGGAAGGGCACGAGGTAGCTGCTGCCGTGCGCCGTGACGCCGCCGGTTGACGTCAGGAACGACGGCGGCCGGATCACGCCCTTCACCAGCAGGACGATGACGACCGAGCTGATGCCCACCAGCTCGCAGACGACGCCCACGTTGTTGGCGAAGGCGGACACCTTCACGCCGACCACGTTCAGGATCGTCACGAAGCCGATCAGCCCGATCGAGAACAGCAGTATCTGCCCCTTGCCGATGCTGGAAATGCCCATCGCGGACGCGAAGTAGGGAGCGAGCGCGACGGCGTTCGCGGCCATGGCGGCGAGGTGCGCTATCACCAGCCACCAGCCCATCTGCCAGCCGAGAACCGGCCTGCCGAACTTGCGGGCGATCTGGTAGGCGCCGCCCGCCAGCGGGTAGGCGGACACGAGCTCGGCCATGGACAGGCCGACGATGACCTGGAAAACCCCGCCGACGATGAACGGCCAGATGAAGGCGGGGCCGCCGGTGCCGAGGCCGTAACCGTACAGCAGGAAGATGCTGCCGGTCACCGCGATAAGGGAGAACTGGACCGCGAAGCTGGAGAACAGCCCGAGAACGCGGCGCAGCTCCGGACGGTATCCGAGCTGGCCGAGCTGAACATCGTCGGTCGAGGGTCTTTCTTTCGGCATGACTCTCTCCAAAGGGGAACTGCCGGTGCAGCATGGCTGGAGCTACCGTAGATCCGTAGATTTGAAGAACATGCATCATGCGCCGACGTGCTGTCAAGAGCCTCCTGGTGCCCAATCTTACGGTTGACAATCCGGCTTTGACCTGGGTACGTTCCTTTAAGTCTACGGATTTACGGTAGATAAGATGGTCCGCGGCTACGCGCGGAGTGCCCATGACCTACAGCGGCCCGAGCAGCCGTCAGCTGATCGCGGAAGGACGAGCGCATCGGCCGGTCGCTCACCGTCGGCAGCACCCGGCTGCTGCGCCGCGAGGGCGTCGCCTCGGAAGCGGACTACCGCAAGGCGGGCCGGGCGGACGGCCGGATCTTCACGGCGATGAACATCGGGATGAAGGACTGGCCGGAGACCGTCGAGGCCGTGCGGTGCATCGAGGAGTACTGCCTGACCCTGGGCATCCGGCCGCCGGATCGCTACCAGCTGATCCCGGAGCGGCGGATGGGCCTGCCCTACAAGCTGCGCCGCGATGCGCCGGGCGAGACCGGGCCCGGTGCTGTGGGACGAACGATGACTGGCACCAGCTCGGCAACTGCGCGGAGTGGATACAGCCGGAGGTCGGCGACAACATCATCGGCAGCCCGGCCAGCGTGGAGAACACGGTCGCGGCGCTGAAGGCGGGCTCGACCTATGTCGGCTGCCTCAGCCAGTTCTCCTGGCGCTGGCCGTACTTCGACGACGGAGATCGAGCACCTCAGCGAGGTGGTGACGGCGTGCGGCATCCTGGCGGCCAACCGGGACCAGGGCGTGCTGCTCGACACCTACCTTGAGGACGGGATCGCCGGCACGTTCGAGGACTATGCCTCGCTGGTCGGCTGGGCAGGCGTTGAGCGCTGGATCGCCGGGCTGTGCGGCTGCCCGCTGTCGGTCTCCTGGGGCGGGCTGACCGCCGACCCGGTGACCAAGACGGTGGTCACGCTCGCCCTTGAGCATGGGCAACACCGAGCGGATCCCGGCGGCCTTCGTCCAGGGCGACACGATCAGCTACACCGACGACCTCGACCAGAACGCGGGCATCTGCGCCCAGGACGTGCAGTACATGATGCTGGTCCAGGCGCGCTACCGGACCGGCGCCTGCGCGCTGCCGGTTCCGCTGACCGAGAAGCAGCGGGTGCCGACCTGGCAGGAGATCGCCCAGGTCCAGGTGATGGCCAGGCAGCTCGAACGGCGGGCGCACGATCTGGCGAAGACGGTCGAACTGGCCCGCCCTCGAGGCGCGAGGCGGCCGTCCTGGCCAGGCCAGGCGGCGGTATTCCTGGCGAACGTCAAGCGCGGGCTGGCGCGGCGCGGGGACCGACACCAGCGACCCGCTCCAGGTGATGCTCGCGCTGCGGGCGCTCGGCGCGGCCCGCATCGAGCGGGACGTGGGGAGCGGGCGAGCCGCACGACGACTTCGCGCACGGGCGGCAGCCGGTCAAGCCCACCGAACTGGTCGCCGCGACCACCCGGGAATGCGCGCGGTTCGCGGCCGCGGCCCGTGCCCCGGTCCGGCACGCGGTGATCGTCGGCTCGACCGACGTGCACGAGATGGCGAAGCGGATCCTGGTCCGGGCGCTGGCCAGCGCGGGCCACGAGGTCACCGACATCGGGGTGAACCGCGATCCGGAGGACTTCGTGAACGCCGCGATCGCGGCGCGTGCCGTCGGCGATCGTGATCACCACCCACAACGGGGTCGCGCTGTCGTTCGGCCGTCTCGCGGTGAAGCTGTGCGCCCACCTCGGCCTCAGCCCGGTGATCGCCATGGGCGGCGTGCTCAACGAAGACATGCCGGAAGCGCCCGCGCCGGTGGACGTGACCAGCCAGCTCAATGAACTCGGGATCGTGACCCCGGCCGAGATCGACGGCCTGCTGGCCTACCTACAGGAGATGAAATGACGAACACCCAGGCGCTGGAAGGTGCCCTGGCCTACGCCGCCCAGCCCAAGCAGCTCCTCATCGGAGGCAAGTGGCGCCGACGCCTGCGGGCACGCCACCACCGCGACGGAGAACCCCGTCACCGGCGGGACGCTGGCCGTCGCTGGCCGAGGCGCAGCCGCAGGACGTGGACGCCGCCGTCGACGCGGCCCGCGCAGCCCTGGCCGACCCGGCCTGGGCGGCGATCAGGCCGAGGGAGCGGGCCCAGCTGCTGTTCCGGCTGGCCGACGCGATCGAGGCGCGGCTCGAGGAGTTCGCCGCGCTGGAGGCGGTCGACTCGGGCAAGCCGCTGCGCAACGCCCGGAACACCGACATCCCGCAGGCGGTCGACCACCTGCGGTACTTCGCCGGCTGGGCGACCAAGATCGAGGGCGCCACGATCACGTCGAACGTCGGCGACTACCTGATCTACACGCGCCGCGAGCCGGTCGGCGTCTGCGGCCTGATCGTGCCGTGGAACTACCCGCTGCTGCTGACCATGTGGAAGCTCGCGCCCGCCCTGGCCTGCGGGAACGCCGTCATCCTGAAGCCGGCCGAGCAGACGTCGCTGACCGCGCTGCGGCTCGCCGAGCTCGCCTGCGAGCTCGGACTTCCCGCCCGGCGTGATCAACGTGCTGACCGGCCGCGGCGAAGTCACCGGGGCCGCGCTCGCCGCCCACCCGGGGGTGGACAAGATCTCGTTCACCGGCTCGACCGAGGTCGGCAAGTCCATCGCCGCCGCCGGCGCCGCCAACCTGACCCGCGTCTCGCTGGAACTCGGCGGCAAGTCGCCGAACGTCGTGTTCGCCGACGCCGACCTGGAGGCGGCCGCGTCCGGCGCGGCCTGGGGGATCTTCTACAACATGGGCGAGGACTGCTGCGCCGGGTCGCGGCTGTTCATCCAGGAGCAGGTCTACGACGAGTTCCTGGCAGAAGGTGACCGAGGCGGCGCAAGGCGATCAAGGTCGGCGACCCGTTCGACGGACGGCTCGCAGCTCGGCCCGCTCGTCTCCAGCGGGCACCACGCCAGGGTGTCCGGGTACGTCGACGGCGCGCTCGCCGGCGGCGCGCGGATGGTCACCGGCGGCGGCAGGCCGCGATTACCTGCCCGGCACCGAGGGCTACTACTTCGAGCCGACGATCCTGGCCGACGTCACCAACGACGCGCGGATCGTCCGCGAGGAGGTCTTCGGCCCGGTCGTGGTGGCGACGCCGTTCTCCGACGACGAGCACGCCGTCCAGGTCGCCAACGACACGATCTACGGGCTCGCGGCGGGCGTCTGGACGCAGAACCTGGGCCGGGCGCACCGGTTCGCGCACGCCGTCAAGGCCGGGACGATCTGGCTGAACGACTACGGCCCGGCCGACGCCGCCGCGCCGTTCGGCGGGTTCAAGCAGAGCGGCTACGGCCGGGAGCACGGCGGCGAGGCGCTCAACCTGTTCCTTGAGACCAAGGCAGTGTGGGTGAACCTCGCGTCATGAGTGCGCAGCGCCGCGATCAGGGAACTCGACGCGCAGCTACCTCAACCCCGGCGTCGGCCCGGCCGAGCCGCTCGTCTGGGACCACGCCCTCGGCAGCGTGATCACCGACGCGGACGGCCGGGAGTACATCGACCTCGCGTCCGGGACGCTGATCACCAACCTGGGGCACGCCCATCCCCTGGTGGTCGCGGCGGTCGCCGCCGCCGCCGCCCGGTCCCTGGCGTTCTACAACTGCTCGCACTGCGGCCGGGCCGAGCTGGCGCGGCGGCTGGCCGAGCTGACGCCGGGCGACCTCGAGCGGTCCGCGTTCTTCTCCTCCGGCTCGGAAGCGGTCGACGCGGCCGTCCGGCTGGCCCGGCTGCACACCGGCCGGACCGAGGTCGTGTCGTTCGCCGGCGCGTTCCACGGCCGTTCGTTCACGTCGCTGTCGGTCAGCGGCCTCGGCCGCCTCCGGCAGGGCTTCGGCCCGGGCCTGCCCGGCGTGATCCACGCGCCCGTATCCCGACCGGACCGTTGCCGCCGACGACGGGATCGACGGCGATCCGCGACGTCGCTGCGCGGCCGAGTCCGGCGGCAGCGTCGCGGCCATCCTGGCCGAGCCGTACCAGGGCGCGGGCGGCGTCATCATCCCGCCCGCCCGGCTTCCTGGCCGGGCTGCGCAAGCTCGCCGACGAGCTGGGCGCGCTGCTCATCGTCGACGAGGTGCAGAGCTCCTACGGGCGGACCGGCCCGATGTTCGCGACCGAACCTGGCCGGCGTGGTGCCCGACATCATGCTGCTCGGCAAGGCGATGGGCAACGGCTACCCGGTGAGCGCGATGATCGCGCGCGCCGAGGTCTGCGCGAAGGTCCGGCCGGACCAGTTCTCCAGCAGCCACAGCGGCAACCCCGGCGGCTGCGCGGCCGCGCTGGCCGTCCTCGACGCGTTCGCCGAACGAGGACGTGCTCGGCGCCGGGCGCCGCCTCGCGGAGCTCTTCGCCGCCCGGCTGAGCGTCATCGCCGCGCGGCCGACGGTGGTGCGGGTCCGCCAGCAGGGGCTCGCGATCGGCGTGGAAATGGAAAATCCAGATCATGCCCAACGGACCGTGGCAGTCTCTGCGCGGCCACGGGATCCTGCTCAACTCGCCCATCGGCCGCACGGGCAGCGTCCTGCGCCTCGCGCCGGCCCTGACCATGCCGCCCGAGCTGGCCGCGCGGGCGCTCGACGCGCTGGAGGCCGTGCTGTGAGCCCGTCCTTCCCCGGCTCATTTCCGCGACGGCCCGGCGGCTGCTCGACGAGCCGAACATCGCGGTGATCGCCACCCTGATGCCGGACGGCTCGCCGCAGACCTCGGCGGTCTGGGTGGCCCGGGCCGGCGACGACTCGGTGGACCTTCGCGACGACGCCGACGCTGAAGCTGGCCAACATCCGCCGGGACCCGCGGGTCTCGGTCACGGTCTATGACCGGGATGACCCCTACCTTGAGCTCAACCTCCGCGGCCGGGTGACGTCGGTCGACCCGTCGGGCGGGGTCGCCTTGATCGACGAGCTTTCCGCGCTGTACTACGGCAAGTCCCCTTACCCGTACCACAAGCCGGGCGAGACCTGGTTCGCGGTCACGATCGGGATCGAGCGGTGGCGCACCAACCGTGACTGACCGGCCTGCCACCTGCGCGAACACGAGCACGAAAGGACAGCACCGATGAACGTGGGAGAGGCGCTGGCCCGGGCGCTGCGCAGGCACGGCGTGACCGAGGCGTTCGGGCAGAGCCTGCCGTCCGCCTTCTTCCTCGCCGCCGCCGCGCACGGCATCCGGCAGATCAGCTACCGCACCGAGAACGCCGGCGGCGCGATGGCGGACGGGTACGCGCGCGTGTCCAACCGGGTGACCGTCGTCGGGGCGCAGAACGGCCCGGCCGCGACGCTGCTGGTGCCGCCGTTCGCCGAGGCGCTGAAGGCGTCGGTCCCGGTCGTCGGCCTCGTGCAGGACGTGGCGAGCGCCGGCCGGGACCGGAACGCCTTCCAGGAGCTGGATCATTTCGAGCTGTTCCGCGGCTGCGTCAAGTGGATACGCCAGCTCACCGACCCGGCCCGCGTCGACGACTACGTGGACATGGCGATCACCGCCGCGACCACCGGGCGGCCCGGCCCCGTGGTCCTGCTGCTGCCCAAGGACATCCTGGTCGCGGAGGTTCCTCCCGGTGCCCTCCGCCGGCGGTCCGCCGTCCTCGGGCCATTTCCCGCTCGACCGGACCCGTCCCGACGCCGCCGCCGTGCGGGCAGCGGCCGGGCTGCTCGCCGCCGCCCGCAGCCCGCTCGTCGTCGCGGGCGGCGGCATCCACATCTCGGACGCGTCGCAGGCGCTGAGCGAACTGCAGCAGGCGGCCTGCCTGCCGGTCGCGACCACCACGATGGGGAAGGGCGCGGTCAGCGAGCTGCACCCGCTGTCGGTGGGCGTCATCGGGTCGTTCATGGGACCCACCAGCCCCGGCCATCACCTGCGCGACCTGGTGCGGTCGGCCGACGTGGTGCTGCTGGCGGGAACCAGGACGAACGAGAACGGCACCGACGCCTGGCGGCTGCTGCCGGACGACGCCACCTACATCTCGATCGACATCGACGGCAGCGAGGTGAACCGCAACTACGACGCGGTCCGGCTCACCGGGGACGCGCGGCTGGCCCTGGAGGACCTGCGCCGGGAACTGGACGGCATCGACCTGACCCGGCGGCGGGCGCAGGCCGGCGCACTGGCCGCCGCGATCGCGTCCGGGCGGGCCCGGTACGCGGCCGACGCGCGGCCCCTGCTGACCTCGGCGCGGTCCCCGCTGCGCCCGGAACGGATCATGGCCGAACTGGACCGGCTGCTCCCGGACAACGCGATCACCGTCGCCGACGCCAGCTACTCCACCATCTGGATGGCCTGCGCACCTGCGGGCCCGCCGCGCGGGCCAGCGGTTCATCTCGCCGCGGGGACTGGCCGGGCTCGGCTGGGGACTGCCGCTGGCGCTGGGCGCCAAGGCCGCCCGCCCGGACGCGCCGGTCGTCTGCATCGTCGGCGACGGCGGGTTCGGCCACGTCTGGGCCGAGCTGGAGACGGCGGTCCGCGAGCGGCTCGCGGTCACGGTCATCGTCCTGAACAACTCGATTCTCGGCTTCCAGAAGCACGCGGAGCTGTACAACTTCGGCGCGCACACGTCGGCCATCGGCTTCCAGCCGGTCGACCACGCGGCGATCGCCCGCGCCGTCGGCGCGGCCGGGATCCGGATCGACGAGCGCGGCCGACATCGGGCCTGGCCCTGGAGAAGGCGCTGGCGCCGGATTCGGTGACGCTGCTCGACGTCATGACCGACCCCGACGCCTACCCGCCGATTACGGCGTGGGCCGACAGCGAGGATGTCCTGCTCCGGAACACGGCGGGCCGGCGCGTCTCTTAGATGCCGTCCCGCCCGGTCGCCGTCCTGGCAAGATATGGGCATGGAACATGTGCTTGGCATCGGCGGCTACTTCCTGCGGGCCGCCGACCCGGCCGCCCTGAGCGCGTGGTACCGCGACTGCCTGGGCCTGGACGCCGACGAGAACGGCCTGTGGCAGCAGGGAGCGGGCCCCACGGTATTCGCGGCGTTCGAGTCCGACACCGGCTACTTCGGGTCCCGCGCCCAGCAGACCATGCTCAACTTCCGGGTCCGCGACCTGGACGCGATGCTCGCCCAGCTGCGCGCCAAGGGAGCGGACGCGACCGGGAAGCCCAGGAAATGGAGGGCGTCGGCCGGTTCGCCTGGGTCACCGACCCCGAGGGCAACCGCATCGAACTCTGGCAGCCCGCCTGACCCCGCCGTGGAGAACCCTGGCCAGGACCGCCAACCACTACCGCGCCCGCCAAGTCCACGACCAGCGAAGCTCAGACCACACCCGCTTCTAGCCGACCAGCCCGGCGGGCTTCTCCCAACGGCGACCGCCCTAGCCGGGCGGCATTCAAATAGTCCTGATAACCAACTGTGCCATAGAAGGGCACGCACGGTGCGTGTGACGATTCAGATGGGTGGGTGGCGGATATAGGCGGTCGGGCACTCTTACGGCCCTGAATGGTAATTACGCAAGCACGCTCGGTAAGAGCGCTCATCATGGGTGCGGCACCCGGCTTCGCCGCATCGCCCGCCGAGCAGTGCGACCCGGTAAGGCAGTGATAGGTGAGGACAGAATTAATGCGAAGGAAGCGGGGCTATGGCACCGGCTGTCGGCAGGTTCCGGCGGATTTTCGGGCGCAAGCAAGACAAGGCAGAGCGCGCCAGCAACGCCGCGCGCGAACTCCAGGCAGGGCAGATCGCCAAGGTCAGTGCCTCTGTGGACAGGCTCCGGCAGGTTCAACTGAGCGCGCCCGACACCGGCACTGCAGCGTCCATAGATCCCTTTCTGGCTGAGGTCCTTGTCAAGCAGAGCAGAATGCTGCTTGGCTTCGACCGGCTTGCCGACGCGTTGCCCTGTGCGGTGGAGAGCGTAGAGATCTACCGGCGGCTTGCCGCGTCCGGCCAGGCCGGTGCCGAAGCTAGCCTCGCCGACGCGCTGCATCTGGTGAGTGCCATCCAGGCCAAACTGGGACGGTACGAGGAGGCCCTGCTCTCGGCGGACGGGAGCATCGAGATCTTCCGGCAGCTCACCGCTGCTGGCCCAATCAGCAGCAAGCCCGGCGCGCTGGCCGGCATACTCGTGCTGCGCGGCCAGATCTTGGCAGATCTTGGCCGGTTCGAAGACGCCCTGACCGCAAACGACGAGGGCCTCGATGCCTGGCGAGAGCTCGCCGAGGCAGACCCCAGCGCCCACGGTGACCTTGCCGCGACACTCGGCATGCGCCATTCAATCCTGGTCGCCCTTGGTCGGCTTGATGCAGCGCAGGCTGCGGACGAGGAAGTCAAGGCGATCCTCCTCATGCTCAGACGCCGGGCTGAAGCAGCCGTGAAGGAAACGCTCGACAGCTTGACCTAGCGCGCAATCGCGGGCCCGCCGCGGAACGCTGTGACCGGTCGCGGCCGTTGGCGAAGATGAGCGTCGCGGACGGGTGCTGCCCGCGGACGAGTGCCAGGGTGTTCCTGACCGTTGCGTCCTGGTCGACTGACCCGGGATCAGATGCTGGAGCCGCCGTCGAGGGAGATGACGCTACCGGTCATGAAGGCGGCGGCGGGGCTGAGCAGGAAGTCGACGACCTGGGCTATCTCCGTAAGATCGCCGGTGCGGCCGGCGGGGATGCCGCGGGTGATCTCGGCGCGGATGTCCTCGTCGGCGAGGTAGCCCGCGGTCATGCGGGTGGGGAAGTAGCCGGGGCACAGCGCTGTGATGGTGATGCCCTGGCCGCTTTCTTCCAGCGCGATCGTCTTGGCCATGCTGACCACGGCGGCCTTGCTGGCGTTGTAGTCGAGGAAGAGGCGTTCCGGGCGCAGGGCGTTGACGGATGCGTTCAAGACGATGGACCCCGGCCTGGTGAGGGTTTTCAGCGCGGCCTGGGCGACCAGGAACGCGCCGATGACATTGACGTCGAGCACCCGGCGGAAATGCTGGGCATCCAGGTCCGCGGCGGGTACGGCCAGGCCGTCGATGCCGGCGTTCACGAATACCCCGTCCAGTCCGCCGAGGGCGGCCAGGGCGTCGGTGAACGCGGTCTGGACCTCGCCGGCGTCGCTCACATCGCAGGCACTGCCGCCGGCGAGCGGCAGTACCGCCGTTGCGGCGGCCACGCCGGGCCCGGCGGAGCCGAGCACCCAGACCCGGTCACCGCGCGCGGCCAGGTGGGCGGCGCAGGCGTACCCGATGCCGCTCGTGCCGCCGGAGATCAGGATCCGCCGGGGCGGGGCGGTCACGGGCGGGGTGGTCGCGGTCACGGCTGTCTCCCTTGCCGGGTGGATTCGGTGGCGCGGATGTGCGGCACCACGATGTCGTCGGCCGCGCGCAGGGCCGGCACGCTGGTCACTCCGCACAGTTGCATGGTCCGCCGCAGTTCGCTGGCGAGCAGCTCGATGGCGTGCCGCACCCCGGCCTCGCCGCCGGCCGCCAGGCCGTAGAGGTAGGCCCGGCCCACCATGCACAGGTCGGCGCCGCAGGCCAGCGCGACCGCGATATCCGAACCGTGCCTGATGCCGGAGTCCACCACGATGACCGGGTCGCCGCCCAGTGCCTCGCGGACCGGCCGGACCAGGTGCAGCGGGGCCAGCGCCCGGTCGAGCTGGCGCCCCCCGTGGTTGGACAGGTACACGCCGTCTGCGCCCAGCTCGACGGCGCGCCGCGCGTCGGCCGGCCCGAGCGGCCCCTTGACCAGCAGCCGGCCCTGCCAGCGGGCCCGTATCACGGCAAGATCCTCCCAGGTCACCGACGGGTCGAACAGGCCAGAGATGCCCGCGATGGTAGCGCCGCCTTCCCGGCCGTCGGGCGTGATGTTGGCGAAGCCCAGCGCGGGGCTGGCCACCATCTTCGACCAGTACGGCAGGTGCACCGCGATGTCCGCGAGGGTCGCCAGCCGGATGCTGGGCGGGATCGTGAAGCCGTGCCGCAGGTCACGCAGCCGCTGCCCGGCAACCGCGGTGTCCACCGCGACGGCCAGTACCCCGGCCCCGTTCGCGGCCGCCCGGTCCATCAGCGACCAGGTCAGGGCCCGGTCACGCAGCACGTAGAGCTGGAACCACCAGGCGGGGTGGCCGGTTGCGCCGGTCTCCTCGATCGTGGTCGTGCCCACCGTAGACAGCGCGTACGGTACCGGCCCGGCCGAGGCGGCCCGCGCGGCGGCGGCCTCCCCGGCCGGGTGGATCATCCGTCCGTAGCCGGTCGGCGCGAGCCCGAACGGCGCGGCCAGGTCGCTGCCCAGCACGTGAGTGGCCAGGCTCGGCTCCGACACGTCCCGCAGGGCGCGGGGGAGGAAAGCGAACGAGCGGAACGCCGCCGTGTTGCCGGCCAGGCTCAGCTCCTCGTCGGCACCACCGTCGACATAGTCGAACACCGACCGAGGCAGTACCCGGCGGGCCTCGCGGCGCAGCTCGGGGATGCTGTGACAGCGGGCTAGCCGGCGCCGCACCGGGTCCAGCTCCGGCACCGCCGGGCGCAGGAGGGCGAGCACTTCTGACGGCTTCATGCCGGGGTCACCTCGTCCAGCATGCGGGCCAGCGGATCCGTTCCGTGCTCCGGTTCGCTGCCCGCCGCCACTGCCTGGGCCAGGCCCAGCAGCCGGACCGGGGCCGGGCGGGCGGGCGACAGCAGGTTGGTGACCAGCAGCGGGCAGCAGAACAGCGCGGCCCGCACGATCTGCCGCCAGTGGCCGGGCAGCTCCCCGCGCCTGGCCAGGGCGGCCAGCAGCGGAGCCCAGGCCAGCTCGGCCACGCTGTCCAGGATCTGCCGGCGCAGATCGCTGACCGGCCCGGCGAACTCCACGGACACGACATCCCCGTCGTCGTGGACGGACAGGCCGGCCATGCTGGCGGCCTCGCCGGGGTGGTACAGCCAGAACGGGTGGGCGAGGACGTTGTGGTAGGTGGCCTTGACCGGTGCGAGCAGGGCGGGGATGTCGTCGGAGCCGAACGCCGGGTCGAACAGCCGCAGCTCGGGACCGTCCATGACCCATACGTTGCCCTGATGGTCATCGCCGTGCGCGGTGACCACCGGCAGCGCGGCCAGCTCGCGCGGGTCAAGCAACTCCGCCGCCCGCTCGGCGAGCTGGCGCGGGGTCAGCGCGTAGGTCACGCCGTTCAGCCGGAACCGGCGGTCGGCGACCGCGTCGAACGCCGGGTCACCCGCGTACCAGGACCGGTAGCGCCCGCCGGGAAACACGCCCGTCCCGCCGGTCAGCCGGTGGTGAAAGAGCTGGTGGATCGAGGCGGCGGCCGACGACGCGGCCGGCGGGCGGAGCGTGGCGACCATGACCGAGCCGATGACGGCGTCCAGGGCCCGCCGCGCGGCGGCCAGTTCCGGGCTGAGCCGGGCACCGGGTCCGTCGGTCCGCTCCAGGCCGACGCAGACATCGGCCAGCCGGGGCTGCGGGCGCAGCTCATACAGTGCGATCTGGCGGCCTGGCTCGGTCGCCACCCGCAACGGCACGTCCACCGGCAGCCCGGCCTCGGCCAGCAGCTTTGCCCGGTAGTACTCGGCGACCGTGTCCTCTTCGCCTTCCTCGGCGTGGAACTTGAAGAACTCGGTGCGCCCGTCGGCGAAACGGACCCGGCCGCTGACCGAGTTGAGGCTGTACTCGTCCACGGTCAGCTCGACCCCGGCCACCGCCATGCCGAAGGTACCGGCGATGAGCTGCGCGGCGCCGGCCGCCGCGCCGTCGCGGTCACCAGCCGCGACCATCGCCCGGATACCAGCCGCCGTGACCGCCCCCGCCTTCGTCACTCCAGGTCCCCGGCCGGCAGTGCCGCGGCCTGCCGGCGCGCCGTCGCGGCCGCATCCGCCAGGGCGGTCCCCGGCGGCCTCAGGTCTACCGTTTCGCAGCTCACCGACTCATCCTGATCCGGACCGCGGCCTCGTGCGCGGGGAAGCCCTCGTGGCTGGTGAAGGACACGATCGAGTCGCTCATCCGGCGCAGCGCCCGGCTGTCCGCGCGGGCGACCGCGGTGCGCTTGCGGAAGGCGTCGGCCGTGATCCCGCCGCTGACCCGGGCGAAGCCGCTGGTAGGCAGCGCGGCTGGGCAGCCGATGATGAAATTGGCAGCGGAGATCGTGGTCTGCTGGCCGATGAGGATCTCCCCGGCGTTGTGCAGCCGGGCCATGAGGCCGTCGGGATCGCGGACCGCGATCTGCATGTGCTCGGGCGCGTAGGCGTCGGCTACCTCGGCGGCCTCGGCCATGTCCCGGACCAGGAAGGCGCCGCCGTTGGTGCCGAGGGCGATCGCCGCGTAACCACGGCGCGGCTCGGGCAGCGCGGCCATCTGCTCCGCGACGTGCCCCTGCACCGCGGCCAGCAGCGGCTCGCTGTCGGTGACCAGGACGCTGGAGGAATCCGGGCCGTGTTCGGCCTCGTTGAGCAGGTCGGCGGCCAGCAGCACGGGGTCGGCGCTGTCGTCGGCGATGATCAGGCTCTCGCTGGGGCCCATGAGCATGCTCGTCACCGTGCCGTGGCGCTGCACCTCGACCTGGGCGCAGGTCACCGCCGGGCTGCCGGGTCCGACGATCTTGCGCACCCGCGGCACCGACTCGGTGCCGAAGGCCAGCGCGGCGACCCCGGCCGGCCCGTTCGTGCGGAACACCTCCCGGATGCCCAGCTCAGCCGCCACCACCAGCACCGCCGGGTCGACCTCGCCCGCGGAGCCGGGAACCGGCGGTACCGCGACGGCGATCTCCGGCACCCCGGCGACCACGGCGGGCGTGCCGAGCTGGACCAGGACCGAGGGGTAGGAGCCCTTGCCGCTCGGCACGAACAAGCCGGCGCTGGTAATCGGGGTCACCTTCTCGCCGACGGTCAGGCCGGGCTCGCTCTCGAAGCTCCAGTCGCCCCGCGCGGCGACCTGCTCGTTGAACCGCCGCACGTGGTCGATGCCGTCGCGGATGGCGGCGAGCAGCCCGGGATCCACTCCTGCCCGGGCCTGCTCGATCTCGCCGTCGGTGACGCGCAGCCCCGCGGCGTCCACCTCGCAGCCGTCGAACTTGGCCAGCGCGTCCACCAGGGCCGCGTCACCGCGGTCCCGGACATCCTCGACCAGGGCGGCGATGCTGGACCGCAGCCCGGGATCGAAGATCTTGTCCAGGCCCCGGCTGACGGCACGCGCCCGTTCGTCCTTGCCGAGCTTGTCCCACTGCCCGATAATCCGGATAGGTCCGTGATTCGTCATCGTGCTCTCCTTACTCATCGCTCATGTGGTCAGCAGCGTGCGAAGCACGCCGCGGAGCTGCGCCATCTGCGGGGCCCAGCCGATGCTGATCCGTACCCACCCGGGCAGGCCGAGGTCGTCACCGGACCGCACGACCAGCCCGGACCCGGCCAGCGCCGGAGCCACCCGGGCCGGGTCGAGCCGCGCGGTCACGAAGTTGGCCTGGCTGGGGACGTGCTCGACGCCGAGCCGGGCCAGCTCGGCCTCCAGCTTCGCGCGTTCCTCCCGGACCCTGGCCACCGCCATCGCCCGCCACGCCGGCGCCCTGGCCGCGGCCTCGACGGCGGCCAGGGCCATCGCGTTGACGCTGAACGGGGGCCGGACCCGGCGCAGCGCCGTCATCAGCTCCGGTGCGCCAAGCCCGTAGCCGGCCCGCAGCCCGGCCAGCGCCCAGTCCTTGGACAGCGTCCGCTGGACGAGCAGGTTCGGATGGAGGTCAAGCAGCGCGGCCACGTCGGGCCGCGAGTCCGGGTCCGCGAAAGCGCGGTAAGCCTCGTCCAGCACTACCAGGCAGTCCTCGGGCACCTGGCTGAGCAGGGTCTCCAGGTCGCCGGGCCGGGCCGCGGCGCCGGTCGGGTTGTGCGGAGACGGCAGCCACACCACGGCGGCGCCGTCCGCCGCCTCGGCCATCGCGCCGATGTCATGCCGGCCGTCGTGCAGCGGCACCCGCCGGAGCGCGGCGCCGGCCAGCAGGCTGGCCGTGGCGTCGATCTGGTAGCAGGGATCGCCCACCACCGCGGTCTTGCCCGGGCTGAGGAACACGGTGGCGATCAGGTAGCACAGCTCGTCGCTGCCGTTGGTGAGCAGTATCCGGGCCGGGTCCACGCCGGCCTCCGCGGCCACCGCCGCCAGCGCCAGTGTCTCGTCCGGGTAGCGGGCCATCTGAGCGGCCTGTTCCGCCACCGCGGCCCGGACCGACGGCGGCGGGCCGAGCGGGGCCTCATTGGACGACAGCTTGCCCGCCGCCAGGCCCGGGCTCGGTCGGCCGGGGGAGTAACCGGGGACGCCAAGCAACCGCTCCTCGGCGATCTTGGCTAGCCGCATGACGGACCGATCACCACCTTGCCCGCGGCGGGTTCGGTGAGCAGCTCGCGGAGCCGCCGCGGCGCCTCTTCGAGCGTGATGGCCTCGGTGACCAGGGGCCGGTACCGGTCCGGATCTGCGGCCAGGACGGCGACCGCCTGGCTGAGCTCGCCGGCGAAACCGTTGCTGCCGGCCAGGGTCAGCTCCCGCTCGGCCAGCTCGGCCGGCAGCAGCGGCTCCGGCTGGTGGCCCAGCGCGACTACCAGCACGGTCCCGCCGCGGGCGCAGCCCGCGACGGAGTCTCGCAGCGAGCCGGGGTAGCCCGCCGCGTCCACCACGAGCCGGGCCGGCTGCCTGCTTTCCGTAGCCGATGCCGCCAGGCCGGCGCTGAGGGCGGCGGCGAGCTGGCGGCGCGCCGCGACTGGTTCCGCGACGGTTACGGCCGTCCCCGGCCAGCGGCGCGCGATCTCCAGGTGCACCAGTGCGCCGACCGGCCCGTACCCGATGATCGTGACCTGTTCCGGCTCGGTCAGGCTGGCGCGGGCGACCGCGTGCATGGCTACCGCCAGCGGCTCGGCCAGCACCGCGATGGCCGCCTCGAGGCCCGCCGGGCAGACGGCGACCCGGCGGGCGGGCACCAGCACGTGGCTGGCGAACCCGCCGGGGCACGCCTCGCCGAACCATGCCAGGCGCTCGCACCGGTGGGGGCCGGCGGCGCAGCCCGGGCACGCCTCGCACGGTACCCGGGAATCCACCACGACGCGGGTGCCGGCGGTCAGTTCCCCGCCCGGGCTGACGGCGACCCGCCCGGTTACCTCGTGGCCGAGGGTGGCCGGCCAGTCGGTGACCCAGTCCCCGCTGCGCAGCACGTGCAGGTCAGACCCGCACACCCCGGCCCAGTCCACCTCTACCAGCAGCTCACCCGGGCCCGGCTCGGGCAGCTCGCGCTCGCCGAGTCGCAGCGACCGGTCGCGCTCAAGCAGCAGCGCCCGTACCTTCATCACGCCTCCCCGGCCGGCCACTGGCCGCCCAGCTCCGCGCTGGCCCGCCGGGCCGCGGCCACGACGGCACCGCCGACCTCGGTGGCCGGCGCCCCCTCCTGCGCCAGGTAGCTCACGCCGACCGCGCCGCAGCAGCCCCGGACGTCGAAGACAGGGGCGGCCACGCAGCGGATGCCGGCCGCCGTGATGCCGTCGTCCACGGCGTAGCCGCGGGCGCGCACCTCAGCGAGGGCGACGTCCCCGGCCGGCGCGGCGAAGGCGAGCTGGGCCTTGCCCACCGCGGTGGTCGCGGCGGGCAGCCGGGCACCGAGCGCGCTGGCCAGCCGGATGCCGCTGCCAGGCGGGTCGTGCTTAGCCAGGTAGATCACCTCCTCGCCGTCCAGGACGGCGAAGTGCGAGGTCATGCCCAGGTCCCCGGTCAGCCCCCGCAGCTCCCCGGCCACGGCCCGGGTCGGCGTCATGGTGCGCAGGTAGGCGGCGCCGACCTCGAAACTGCGCACCCCCAGGCCGTACCCGCCGGCGGCGTCCTGCCGGGTGAACCCGCGGGCGCTGAGTGCGCGCAGCACGCCCAGGCAGCTCGTCTTGGGTATGCCCATTTCCTTGGCGATGCCGGCCAGGCTCATCGGCGCGTCCTGGCCGGCCAGCAGCTCCAGGATCTCCAGGGCGCGCAGCACCGACCGGCTGCCCGCCAGCGCGCTCTCCGGGCCGCGCGGTGCCGTCGCGCCCTCACCGTGCGGCATGGGAGGCCATCTGCTCGTCGCCCGGCTCCGGTGCGGCGACCGCCCGCCGCCGGGAAATTCGCGTGCCGGCCAGGTACAGCGGCACGGTGATCACCGCGCCCACGATCCAGGCGATGTCGCCGCCGCCGAGCGCCCTGGCTGCGGGACCCTCGAAGACCGTGGTGTTCATGAACGGCACCTCGGCGGCGAACGCCAGCAGGTAGATGATCATCGTCGTCCAGTTCACCCTCCCGAAGGCGCCGCGCCGGTCGTAGAAGTCCTCGGTGCGGTACTCGCCGTGCCGCAGCAGGTAGTAGTCGGTCAGGTTGATCACCGACCACGGGATCAGGATGTACAAGATCACCGTCATGTAGTTCTCGAGGTTGTTCATGAACGCCCCGGCCCCGGCGGTGGCCACCAGCGCCCCGAGCACGGCGATGACCACGCAGACCACGACGCGCAGCGTCCGGCCGGACCGCAGCCGGGGGCTGACCGAGTTGCCGATGGACAGCGTGGTCATCATGCCGCCGTAGACGCCGGTCGAGTTCGGGACGGTCAGGCCGACCGCGAGCAGGATGGCGATCGGCGCGCCCAGCGGCCCGCAGACCTGCTTGATCTCCAGCAGCATCGAGGAGGCCGACGGGTTGAGCACGCCGATGGCGGAGCCGAGGCCCATCAGCCACACGCACGAGATCACGGTGGCCGCGTAGGTGCGCCAGAACACCTTCCTGGCCGCGTCCCGTGGCAGGTAGCGGGTGTAGTCCGACACGTAGGGCGCGTAGGTGATCTGGTAGGAGGCGACGATGGACATGCTCAGCAGGAACGGCCCGAAGTGGAATCCGCCGCGGCTCAGGCCTCCGCTCGGCACGCCGTGCACGAACATGAACACGGTCAGCCCGAGGAACAGCGCAATATACAGCCACGTCTGGTACTTGTTGTACCGGTTGATGAAGTCGTAGCCGTAGATCGCCAGCAGCAGCACGGGGATCGTCAGCACGATCATCCAGCCGTTCAGCGACCACGGGAACACCGCCTGAAAGCCCTGCCCGGCCAGCACGATGTCGATGGCCAGGAACGCGATGTACATGACCCAGGTGACCGCCAGCGGCAGCAGCGCCCCGTAGTAGCCGAACTGCGCCCGGCTCTGGATCATCTGCGGTATCCCCAGCTGCGGCCCCTGGGCGGCGTGGAAGGCCATGAACAGCGCGCCCAGCACGTTGCCCAAGATCACCGACAACAGCGTCCACCAGAAGCTGAGGCCAAGCGTGATGCCGACGAACCCGGTGACCAGGCTGAAGATCGTCGCGCTGATGCCGAACCACATGTAGAAGACCTGGCGCGGCTCGCCGTGCCGCTCCTGCGGCGGCACGTAGTCGAAGCTGCGCTCCTCGATGGAATCAAGCCGGCTGACGGCGGCTGCCCCGGTGCTCACGGCAATGCCCCTCCTTGTTCGTATATAGGAACAGAGTTTTTATTTAGGAACAAACCATAGCCATGCAGGTCAGAGTGCGTCAAGATAGCCTTCATGGCTCTTCAAGCCCGCCTCAATGA
Organism: uncultured Actinomycetota bacterium; assembly: GCA_963785645.1. Classification (GTDB taxonomy): domain Bacteria; phylum Actinomycetota; class Actinomycetes; order Streptosporangiales; family Streptosporangiaceae; genus Trebonia. The sequence continues at coordinate 698,135 of CAWAWG010000003.1, read as the reverse complement.
CCCCGTGACCGAGGGGCCGGAGGACTCGCCCCCGTATCGTCCGCGCCCCGCGCGGCCCCCGGACCAGAAAACTGTCAGCATGATTGGCTCTGCGTCAGCGTGGCCCGGTGGAATGTCGGTGGTCATCGCTACGATGTTCGTATAGCTGGAAATCTTCTTAGTGATCATCCGGAAGGGGGGTCGAATGCATGGATGAACGTCAGCGCCTCGTTTTCGGCCCGCAGAGTTTCGGCCCACCGTCTTTCAGTCCACCGTCTTTCAGTCCACCGTCTTTCAGTCCGCTGCCGGATGGCGCGGCAGGCCAGCACCCGGACTGGGAATGGGTAGCGGACGTGGCACGGCTGGGCGGGGAGATGACCGCGAGCCGAGACCGGCCGCCGGAGTCATGGGATCTCGACGAGATTTGGGATTCAGGCGATCCGCTGGATCCCGACGAGGCATGGGATCCGGGAGAGGGCCTGAGTTTCGGTCAGGATGATGAGGCGGATGTGCTGCCGCCAGGCCCGCTGCTTGTCGGGCTGACCGAGGGAGCCATCAGCGACCTGGGGGCGCTGTCCGACAACGAGCTGACCGGGGTGCTGCAGGCGGCCCGCCGTCAGCAGGCCCGCGAGACGTACAAGCAGGTTCTCGTGATGTCGGAGTTCGGTCGGCGCCGGCAGGCCGCGTTCGAGGCCGCAAAGGACCGCGGCGTTCCGGTCGGGTGCCGTCCGGGCGGTTTCCCCGGCGAGGAACTGGCGATGGAACTGGTCACCACCCGGACCCAGGCCGCCCACCGGATCGAGAACGCGATCGACCTCACGACCCGGCTGCCAGCCACCCTCGCCGGGATGGCAGCGGGCCTGATCGACGAGGACCGCGCGAGCTACATCGCCTATTACACCCATAGCCTTAACCCCGCTGACGCGGCCCGCGCCGATGCGATCCTCGCCGCCGCGGCCCCGGACCTGCGCGTGGACCAGTTGGCCCGCAAAGCCGCCGCCCTGGAGATGAAGCTTGCCCCCGAGGCGGCGAGGGCGCGCAAGGAACACGAGAAGCGGACGAACCAGCGGGTTGAGGCCCGCCGGGAGTATTCCGGCAACGCCTCCCTGTCCGCCCGCGAGATGGACACCGCTGACGCGATGGCCTCCAAGGCCTACATCGACGCGATGGCGGCCGGGCTGCGCAACGGCGGCCTTGACGCTCCGCTCGGCACCCTGCGGGTGCTGGCCATGACCGACCTCACCCAGGGCCGCAATCCCCTTGACCGGCTCAACCCCCGGACCGCCTCAGGTCCAGCAGCACCGGCCCCCGCTCCCGCCGCTCCCGCTTCCGCCGGTTCCGACTCCGCTCCCGCCGCTCCCGCTTCCGCCGGTTCCGATCCCGCCCCAGCCGCTCCCGCTTCCGCCGGTTCCGATGCCCGCCCCGCTCCGGCAGCTCCGATGCCGCCCCTGGCGCCCACGAGGACAGCCCGCACGACGACAGCCCGCGCTGCGGGTGTGTCGGCTCGGACGGCCGAGCGAGTTGGGAAGCCGACAAGGCCGCGACCGGCTGCGATGACGACCCGCTGGCCGATGAGCCGGGGGAGACCTCGCACCGGCACCCCCTTCGCCGCAGCGCCCCCGTGCCCCCGCCGGCCCTGATAAACCTCCTCGTACCGGCCGGCACCCTCCTCGGCTGGTCCACCGCGCCCGCCCAGGCCGGATCCTGGGGCCTGCTGGACCACGAAGAGACCCGCGCGATCGTCGCGGCGGCAGGGTGTCATCCCAGAACCCGCTGGTGCGTCACCCTCACCAACGACAAAGGCGAGGCAGTCGCCCACGCCTGCGCTAGCGGCCAGCGCCCAGATCTTCTCAATGGCCTAGGCCCGCAGCCCCCGCCGCCGCACTCGCCGAGCTCTTCCGCCGCCTGAACCTCACCTTCGAGCCGATCACCAGGGGCTCTTGCGACCACGTCCATGCCGAGGACCACTACACGCCCAGCCGCAAACTCAAGCACCTGATCCGTTCTCGCACCGCCACCTGCGACGCTCCCGGCTGCGACGTCCAGGCCGTCCAGGCCGATCTCGACCACACCCGGCCCTACCCGGCCGGCCCCAGCGACGAATGCAACCTCGCCCCCAGATGCAGGACCCACCACCGCTGCAAGCAAGCCCCCGACTGGAACGTCGAGCAGCCCCAGCCGGGCACGACGCACTGGACTCTCCCGTCCGGCCGGGTCCACATCACCACCCCGACCGCATACATCCTCTAGCTCCACACCACCTGTTACCCGGCTGGCCGGGACCAGTCCTGGCGGATCCCCCAGCCATGCTCAGGGCGGCGGGCGACCAGCGAGCCATATCATGTAGGCCACCGGGAGCCGGCCTGCGCTGCCGGGTCGGGAACCTAATTCAGGAGCATCCAGTCAGATCATGAGCGAGGACTTGGCCGCGTACGGCACCGCTGGGGAGGCTGTGCCATTCATCAGCCGTGTCCGCCTCAAGAACTACAAGTCCATTGCCCGGTGCGATGTTCGGCTAGGGCCGCTAACGATTCTGGTGGGGCCGAATGGCTCGGGCAAGAGTAACTTCCTGGATGCGCTGGAGTTTCTCTGCCGGGCCGTTGCGACTTCGCCGAGCCAGGCGTTGGAGGAGCGTGGAGGCCTGGAATCGGTCCTTCGCCAGGTACCGGAGACATCCAACTCCTTCAGCATCGAAGTGGAGGTTGTGTTTCCTTGGTGGCCAACGTCACCGCAAGGTAGCGCAAGCTACGAGATCGAGATTGGCCGAGCGCAGGACACCACGCGCGGCATAGCCGTGCTACACGAGTCAGGCGTGCTAAGTAGTCCCGCTGGAACCGCCACTTTCTCGTCCAGCAATGGACAAGCCCGCATTGGGCCAGCAGAGGAACGTTCTCACAAAGTCGCCAAGCTTGAGCCGGACCGATTGTTCCTTCCGGTTGCCGGGACACAGGGGGCGTTTGCTCAGGTATACACCGGCTTGACGTTGCCTCGGTTCTACCACTTCAGGACTGAGAGTCTGCGGAGGCCGCAGCGTTCCGCTCGGCGTGCTGTCCTCCAGCGGCATGGTGAGGGACTCGGTGACGTACTCGCGGCTTTGTCTGCTGGGTACGGATCAGCTAAGGCCCGCATCGACGCCTACCTGGGTGCGATAGCCCACGGTGCCACAGGAATTGAAGCTCGCGATGTAGGTGGCTACAAGACGGTCGTGCTGAACACTAACGTCGACGGCGAGGCGTTCGACTTCGGTTCTGAGGCAATGTCAGAGGGAACCGTGCGCAGTGCCGCCGTGCTGGCGGCGCTGTTTCAGCCGGAGTCTTGGACGGCCGGCTGCCGCTGGTCGGTATCGAGGAGCCCGAGATTGCGCTGCACCCGGCTGCGGCAGGCGTGCTTTTCGACGCTCTTACCGAAGCGAGCGAGCACGTTCAGGTAATCGCTACAAGTCAGAGTGCCGACCTGCTGGACCGAGAAGATCTCGACCCCGCCGTCATCCGTCCAGTGGCAATGCGGGATGGTCTCACGAGCATCGGCGAGGTTGATGACGCCAGCCAGGAGATAGTTAAGCAGAAACTCTACACTCTGGGTGAACTCATGCGAGGCAACCAGCTCTCGCCTCGAACCTCGCAGGAAGTCTCTCCGGACGAGTGAGCGCCTTTTGGGCTCCGCCCACCATCGCCTCGGTCGTCGAAGGCGACGGTGAAGTGCGGGCTCTTCCCAAGCTATTGCACCGCATTGCAGCTGAGCTCGGTGTGCCGAATCTGCTGACGCCGATTCCCATGCGGATCCCCAGAGGGAAGATCACGATCGCCGGCGGAATCGAGCGGGCGGTCGCGGCAGAGGCGCTGCGGGTTTCAGGCAAGGGCGGCGTGCTCGTTTTGCTGGATGCCGACGACGACTGCCCGGCCGAGTACGGCCCGCTGCTGGTGGCACGCGCTAGGGCCGCTAGGCCGGACAGGCAGGTCTCCCTGGTCCTCGCCAATCGCGAATTCGAGGCATGGTTCCTAGCCGCGGCGCCGTCGCTGGCCGGTCAGTTCGGGTTTCCGGCCGTTTTCCCCCGGCCGCAGAGTCCCGAGGCCCCGCGCGACTGCAAGGGCTTGCTCACCAAGGCGAGACCCAAGGGACAGCCCTACAAAGAAACAGTCGACCAAGCGCCGCTCGCGTCCGCTTTCGATCTGAAGATGGCTCGCGAGCACTCCGACTCTTTCGACAAGCTCTACCGTGAGGTCTCCGGTCTCCTCGGGATCGCTTAGCCAGCGGAAACTGCCCATGCGCCTGGTGGCGGCTCCCAGGCGACCTCTCATCGGCTATTGACTGGCCGTACTCACCGGGAGCGGGCCAAGGGCAAGGGCGTTTGAGTAAGGAACTGAGCGCGGCTCGGCGCGGTCGGCTACGAGAGCTGCGTCGACGCCGCCGAGGCCGCGTGCGCGGCCCGTGATGCAACCGGGGCCCGTGCGGCAGTCGGGCTGGCCCGCCTTTACCGCCGGCACTCTACCCGGCCGCCGGAGCACCGCCGGACGTGCTGGCGGGCTCGTGCACCGTGGTCTGCCCGTCTGCCTCGCCCGCCTGCTGGTGACCGAACGGCTCGTGCCCGAATTCGCCCGTCCGGCCGGCGGCCTGCGCGCGGAGTCCTGACGGCAGGCACCGTACCTGCGACTGGTCGTCCTCGCCGAGGATCAGGCAGCTCCGGCTGAGGATCGAGGCGCCGGCGATGACGACGGCCATCGCCAGCGCCTCGCCCGCCAGGGCCGCCGCGCCCGTGTTGATGTGCTCGTCGAACAGGAACACGCCGAGCAGGCCCGCGGACAGCGGGTCAAGGACGGTGAAACCCGGCTGCGACGCCGCCAGCGGCCCGGCCGCCAGCGCGTGTGACGCCAGCAGCATGCTGGCCGCCCCGGCGGCCAGCAGCACGTAGACCGACCAGTTGGCGAAGACCGCGCCGATGCCGTCGTCGATGTGCGAGCTGAGCTCCTTGATGACAGCGGCCACGAAGCCCCACGAGATGCCGGCGGCGGAGCCGAGGAGGGCGGCGCGACGGGATCGGGTCACGGCCGGACGCCCGCCGCGGCCGAAGGCCAGGGCCAGCAGCACCAGGACGGCGCCGACGGTGATCAGGCCGGCCAGCAGCCACACCGGTGCCCGGCGCGTGCAGCCGCCCGCCCGAGGGGGACGCCAGCCGGAGGAAGAGCGCGATTCCCGCCGACATGGCGGCCGCGGCCAGCCAGTCGCGGCGCTGCACCCGCACCCGTCCGGCGCCCGCGACGGCCATGTAGCCGAAGACCAGCAGCAGTTCAATGGCGAGAATGGGCTGGACCAGGGTCAGCGCGCCGAAGCGCAGTGCGGTCAGCTGAAACAGGAAACCGCCGATCATGCTCCCCACACCGAGCAGCCAGACCGGCTGCCGGGCCAGGCGGAAGACAAGCCAGGGGTCGAAGCCCGCCGTCTCGCTGCTCCTGGCGCCGATCCGCTGGCAAACCGATGCCGTAGCGGTGCAGAAGCTTGCCAGCACGGCAAGCAGGATCGCCTTCTCCATCAGAGCATCAGGAACACCCCCGGCCTCACGGTAATTCCCGGCCAGCCCCAAATCGCCGAACCTGCCCGGCCTGGGACGCCTGTGCGTTACCGGATGGTGCGCTACAAATATGGGATATGCCGAAAGCACAGCAGCCGCAGCCACCGCCCGCGGCGGTCCTCGACGGCGTGCTTGAACGAGTCACGTTCTGCAACCCGGAGACCGGCTACACGATCGCGCGGGTCGCGCCGGACCGGGGCACCGGGCGCGGGCCGGTCAGCGCGGACACCGAACTCGTCACCGCGGTCGGGCCGCTGCTCGGCGCGCAGATCGGCGAGTCCCTGCGGCTGAGCGGCCGGTGGACGTCTCACCTGAAGTACGGCAGGCAGTTCGAAGTCCACTCCTACGCGACGGTGCTGCCCGCGACCGAGCAGGGCATCCGCCGCTACCTGGGGTCCGGCCTGATCAGGGGCATCGGCCCGGTCATGGCCGAGCGGATGGTCACCCATTTCGGCCTGGACATCATGCATGTCATCGACGACGAGCCGGAACGGCTCGTCGAGGTCCCCGGTCTCGGCCCCAAGCGCAGCGCGCGGATCAAGGACGCGTGGGCCGAGCAGAAGGCCATCAAGGAGGTCATGATCTTCCTGCAGGGCGTCGGTGTCTCCACCTCCCTCGCCGTGAAGATCTACAAGAAGTACGGCGACGAATCGGTCGACACCGTCAAGCAGCAGCCCTACCAGCTGGCCGCGGACATCTGGGGTATCGGCTTCAAGACCGCCGACACGATCGCCGCGTCGGTCGGCATCGCGCGGGACAGTCCCGAGCGGATCAAGGCGGGCCTCGCCTACACGCTGTCCGAGGCCGGCGACGACGGTCACTGCTACCTGCCCGAGCACGCCCTCGTCACCCAAGCGGTGAAGATCCTCGGCGTTCCCGCCGACCAGATCGCCCCGCTCATCGGCGACCTCGCGACCGAGGAACTCGCCATCAGGGACGAGGTCCCAGCCCCCCGGGCCGGGAGGGACGGCGCCGGACAGGAGAGTGCCGGGAAGGACGGTGCCACGCAGGCCCCAAGCCCCGGGGAGGACAGCGCCGCGGCCGGCGACACCGTGCAGGCGGTCTACCTGCCGCCCTTTTACCATTCCGAACGAAACGTGGCGTCTTCCCTCCGTCGGCTGCTCTGCTCAAGCGCCGACCGGCTCAAGGCGTTCCAGACCGTGGACTGGGAGAAGGCGCTCGGCTGGCTGAAGCAGAAGACCGGTGCGGACCTCGCCCCAGAGCAGGCAGAAGCGGTGAAACTGGCACTCACCCAGAAGGTCGCAGTGCTGACCGGCGGGCCCGGCTGCGGCAAGAGCTTCACCGTCCGCTCGGTGGTCGAACTCGCCCGCGCCAGGAACGCGAAGGTCGTGCTCGCCGCGCCGACCGGCCGCGCCGCCAAGCGCCTGGCCGAGCTGACCGGGCACGAGGCCGCCACCATCCACCGGCTGCTGAAGCTCCAGCCGGGCGGCGACCCGGAGTTCGACGCCGACCATCCGCTTGACGCGGACCTGGTGGTGATCGACGAGACGTCGATGGTCGACGTGATCCTCGCGAACAAGCTGGTCAAGGCCGTCGCGCCCGGCGCGCACCTGCTGCTGGTGGGCGACGTGGACCAGCTTCCCTCGGTCGGGGCGGGCGAGGTGCTGCGCGACCTGATCAGCGCGGAAACCCTGCCGGTGGTCAGGCTGACGAAGATCTTCCGCCAGGCGCAGCAGTCCGGGATCGTGGTCAACGCGCACAAGGTCAACGCGGGCCGCCCGCCCGCCCTCACCGGGTACCCCGACTTCTTCTGGTTCAACTGTGACGAGACCGAGGCCACCGCGGACCTGGTGGCCGACATCGTCGCGCGCCGCATCCCGGCCAAGTTCGGCCTCGACCCGCGCCGCGACGTGCAGGTGCTGTGCCCGATGCACCGCGGCCCGGCAGGCGCGGGCAACCTGAACCTGCAGCTCCAGGAGGCGCTCACCCCCTACCGGGAGGGCGCGCCCGAGCGGCGCTACGGCGGCCGGGTCTTCCGGGTCGGCGACAAGGTGACCCAGCTGCGCAACAACTACGACAAGGGCGCCGCCGGGGTGTTCAACGGCACCACCGGCGTGGTGACCGGCATGTCGCTCGAGGACCACGCGCTCACGGTGCGGACCGACGAGGACGAGGAGCTCTCCTACGACTTCGACGAACTCGACGAGCTGGCGCACGCCTACGCGGTCACCATCCACCGGTCCCAGGGCTCGGAGTACCCGGCCGTCGTGATCCCGCTGACCACCAGCGCCTGGATGATGCTCCAGCGCAACCTGCTCTACACCGGCATCACCCGGGCGAAGAAGCTCGTCGTGCTGGCCGGCTCCCGCCGCGCCCTTGCCGCCGCCGTCCGCACCGCGGGCACCGGCCGCCGCCACACCGCCCTCGCCCACCGCCTCAAGGCGGCCTGGTAGGTCTGCTCAGGCGATCACCATGATGAGGTCGCCGCCGTCCACCTGGGCGGTGCCGGCCAGCGCCACGCGGCTGACGGTGCCGGCGACCGCGGCCGTGATGGAGGCCTCCATCTTCATCGCCTCGATCTTGGCGACGACGTCCCCGGCCGCGACCGCAGTCCCCACCGCGACAACCGGGGTCACGCTGCCGCCGAACGGGGCGGCGACGTGCCCGGGGGAAGCCGGGTCGGCCTTCTCGGCCGTGGGCAGGCCGGGCTCGACGGAGCGGTCGCGGACGGGGATCGGGCGGAGCTGGCCGTTGATCGTGCACATGACAATCCGGATGCCGCGCTCGTCGGGATTGCCGACCGACTGGACGCCGAAGAGCAGCGTCTTGCCCTCTCCGATCGTGACGCGGTGCTCCTGCCCGGGCTGGAGCCCGTAGAGATAGTCCGCGGTGGCAAGCACCGACAGGTCGCCGTAGGTCGCGCGCGACTCCTCGTACTCCCGGGTCGGCCCGGGGAACAGGAGCCGGTCCAGGGTGCGGCGGCGGTTGGTGCGCAGGCCGTCGCGCTGGGCGCCGGTGAGTTCGGTGCCGGCCGGGCGCACGGTGCGGCCGGCCAGGGCCTTGGTGCGGAACGGTTCCGGCCAGCCGCCGGGCGGGTCGCCGAGTTCGCCGGACAGGAAACCGATGACGGAGTCGGGGATGTCGTACTTGCCCGGGTTGTCGGCGAAGTCACGGGGGTCCGCGCCGACGGCGACGAGGTGCAGCGCCAGGTCGCCCACCACCTTGCTGCTCGGGGTCACCTTGACGATGTTGCCGAGGATGTCGTTGGCGGCCGCGTACATGTCCTCGATCTGCTCGAATTTCTCGCCGAGGCCGAGGGCGATCGCCTGCTGGCGCAGGTTGGAGAGCTGGCCGCCCGGGATCTCGTGGCGGTAGACCCGGCCGGTCGGCGAGGGCAGCCCGGACTCGAACGGTGCGTACAGACGGCGCACGGCCTCCCAGTAGGGTTCGAGATCGCACACGGCCCGCAGTGACAGCCCCGTTTCGCGCGGGGCGTAGTCGGTGGCTGCCACCAGGGACGACAGGGACGGCTGGCTGGTGGTGCCGGACATGGCCGCGTTGGCCGCGTCGACCGCGTCGACCCCGGCGCCGATGGCGGCGAGCAGGGTCGCGAGCTGGCCGCCGGGCGTGTCGTGGGTGTGCAGGTGAACCGGCAGGTCGAACCGCTCGCGCAGCGCCGTGACGAGCGTCCTGGCGGCCGGCGCGCGCAGCAGGCCGGCCATGTCCTTGATCGCCAGGACGTGCGCGCCGGCGTCGGCGATCCGCTCGGCGAGGCGCAGGTAGTAGTCGAGGGTGTAGAGCCGTTCGCCCGGGTCCGACAGGTCGCCCGTGTAGCAGAGCGCGACCTCGGCGACGGCCGTCCCCGTGGCGCGGACGGCATCGATGGCCGGCCGCATCTGGCTGACGTCGTTGAGCGCGTCGAAGATGCGGAAGATGTCGATGCCGGTTGCCGCCGCCTCCTCGACGAAGGCCTCCGTCACCGCGGCCGGGTAAGGGGTGTAGCCGACCGTGTTGCGCCCGCGCAGCAGCATCTGGAGGCAGATGTTCGGTACGGCCGCCCGGAGGTCGGCCAGGCGCTGCCACGGGTCCTCGGCCAGGAAGCGGAGCGCGACGTCGTACGTGGCGCCGCCCCACGCCTCGAGCGACAGCAGCTCCGGCATCGTCCTGGCGACGTGGCCCGCGACGTTCAGCAGGTCGCGGGTGCGTACCCGGGTGGCGAGCAGGGACTGGTGAGCGTCGCGGAAGGTCGTGTCCGTGACGGCGACTCGTTCCTGGGCGCGCAGCTGACGGGCGAACTCGACGGGCCCGAGGCGCAGCAGGCGCTGGCGTGATCCGTCCGGCGGGGCCTGGCGCAGGTCCACGTAGGGGAGCTTGCTGACCGGGTCGATGCTGACCGGCCGGGCACCGTACGGCTGGTTAATGGTCACGTCGGCCAGGTAGGTGAGCAGCTTCGTCCCGCGGTCCGCGGACGAGCGGGCCGTGAGCAGGCGCGGGTGAGACTCGATGAAGCCCGTGGTGAGGCGCCCGGCGCGGAAGTCGGGATCGTCGAGCAGGGCCTGCAGGAACGGGATGTTCGTGGCCACGCCGCGGATACGGAATTCGGCGACGGCGCGGCGGGCCCGGTCGATGGCATCCTCGAACGTCCGGCCGCGGCAGGTGAGCTTCGTGAGCATCGAGTCGAAGTGGGCCGACACCTCGGCCCCGGTGTACGTCGTGCCGCCGTCCAGGCGGACTCCCGCGCCGCCGGGCGAGCGGTACGTCGTGATGACGCCGGTGTCGGGACGGAAGCCGTTGGCCGGATCCTCGGTCGTGATCCGGCACTGCAGCGCGGCGCCGCGGATCCGCACGCCGTCCTGGGACAGGCCGAGATCGGCGAGCGTCTCGCCGGAGGCGATGCGCATCTGCGCCTGCACCAGGTCGACGTCGGTGATCTCCTCGGTGACCGTGTGCTCGACCTGGATGCGCGGGTTCATCTCGATGAAGACATAGCCGCCCGCCGGGTCGACCAGGAACTCGACCGTGCCCGCGTTGGCGTAGCCGATCTCGCCGGCGAACCGTACCGCGTCGGCGCAGATCCGCGCGCGCAGTTCCGGATCGAGATGGGGCGCGGGCGCGATCTCGACGACCTTCTGGTGGCGGCGCTGCACCGAGCAGTCGCGTTCGTACAGGTGCAGCACGCCGCCCTGGGCGTCCGCGAGTATCTGCACCTCGATGTGGCGGGGCTCGACGACGGCCTGCTCGATGAAGACGGTCGGGTCGCCGAACGCGCCCTCCGCCTCGCGCATGCAGGTCTCGATCGCCTCGCGCAGGCCGCCCGGCTCGTCTACCCGGCGCATGCCGCGGCCGCCGCCGCCGGCCACCGCCTTCACGAAGACGGGGAAGGGGAGGGTGAGAGCTTCCTCGATGAGCGCGTCGGGGTCGGTGCCCGGCGGAACGCTCTTCAGCGTCGGCACGCCCGCGGCCCTGGCCGCGGCGATCGCGCGCGCCTTGTTGCCGGTCAGGGTCAGCACGTCGGCACTCGGTCCGATGAACGCGATGCCCGCGCTCGCGCACGCCTCGGCCAGGGCCGGGTTCTCCGACAGGAAACCGTAGCCGGGGTAGACGGCGTCGGCGCCGGACTTCACCGCGGTCTCGACGATCAGCTCCGGGTCGAGGTAGGCCCGGACCGGGTGTCCCGGCTCGCCGATCTGGTAGGCCTCGTCGGCCTTGAGCCGGTGCTCGGACTTGCGGTCCTCGTAGGGGAACACCGCCACGGTCTGGGCGCCGAGCTCGTAGGCGGCACGGAAGGCGCGGATCGCGATCTCGCCACGGTTGGCCACGAGAATCTTAGTGAACACGACACGCAGCCTGCCATGACAAAGCGCCTGGCAAACCGGGGTCCATGCGGAAATAAATAGCGTTTTTGCCGGAAAGCGCTAGTCGCAGGAAACTCAAGTTGCCGCCCGTCCGGCCCGCTCCGCCGCCTCGCGCACCGTCGGCCGCCCGCTCTTTGCATGGCGGATGACCAATGCCAGGAACTTAGGAAACCGCTGTGACTGGTGATGAAGCTTGCCCTTCCCGGTCACCGCGCCGACAGCGGCGTCTCGGACATAGGGCCATTTCGTGTTCGGAAAATCATGTCAAAACGGACATCTACTCGTCAGTACTGGCCCCATGTCGCCGGCAACCGGAAAGCACGCCCCGGGACGCCCGCAGGCAGGCCTCCGAACCAACCCCTCAACTTCCTGGTATTAAGCGGATGACCGTGATCACGCCCGTTATGCCCGGTATGTGTGGTCATGTGCTAAGCGAAGGCGAGTGTCGCGTCTCGGCGGCGAGCTGCCGGACCGGACGTACCTTCGCAATACCGGCAGCCGACCGGGACGCCGACCGGACGAAGTAACGAAATGCGGCTGCCGTCTCAGGCGCCGTTGCCGGCCGAGGTCGGCGCCTCGCTGGTCGACCCGCCCACGCCCGCGGGCTCGTCCCGGCTGCGGACGAGCCGGGATACCTCGGTGCGGAGCCGGACGAACTCCGGCAGCTCCTTGGTCTCGATCTGGTCCCGCGGCGCGGGCAGGCTCACCGGCAGGTCCGCGCGGACCCGGCCGGGCCCGCGGGTGAGGACGATCACCCGGTCGCCGAGGTAGACGCTCTCGTCGATGTCGTGGGTCACGACCAGGATGGTGATGTCCCGTTCCCGCCGCACCCGGAGCATCAGGTCTTCGAGATCCTCCCTGGTCTGCGCGTCCACCGAACCGAACGGCTCGTCCATCAGCAGCAGCACCGGTTCGCAGGCGAGGGCGCGGGCGATGGCGACCCGCTGCTGCATCCCGCCGGACAGCTGCCACGGGTACTTCTCGCCGACGTCGGGCAGCCCGACCGCCGCGAGCGAAGCCTCGGCCGCCTTCCTGCGGGCCGCCCGGCCGCGCGTGGTCCGGCGCAGCGGCAGCGCCACGTTGTCCCGGACGGACAGCCACGGGTACAGCGACCGGCTGTAGTCCTGCAGGACAACGGCGAGCCCGTCGGGAACGTCGTGCACGGGTGCGCCGCGCAGCACGACCTGCCCGGCGGTCGGCGTGATCAGCCCGCCGATGCAGCGCAGCAACGTCGACTTCCCGCAGCCGGACGGGCCGACGATGCTGACGAGTTCTCCCTGCGCGACACTCAGGTTTACCTGGTTGATGGCCGTGTGCGCGGTCTCACCGCGACCGTAGGTCCTGGTGAGACCCGTTACCTCAAGCACGTCAGTCCCGTTCCCTGTTATGGATGTGCCAGCCGAGTACGAGCCGCTCCGCCCCGCTGAGCAGTTCGTTGAGTAGGTAGCCGAGGATGCCGAGCAGGACGATCGTCGACCACAGGAGGGTCAAGTCGAACGAGTTGGACGCGTTGCTCATCTCGTAGCCGATGCCGTTGCTGCTGCCGACCAGCTCGGAGAAGACCATCAGGATCAGGGCCAGCGACAGGCTGAGCCGCAGGCCGGCGAAGGTCTTGGGCAGCGCGGCGGGAACGATGACCCGCACCAGCCGCTCCCAGGCCGACATCCGGAAGGCGCGTGCGGTCTCCAGCTGCACCGGATCGACCGAGGCGGCCCCGTCGATCGTGTTCAGCAGGATCGGCCAGATCGTGCCGAACACGATCGTGGCGATCTCCATCTGGGTGCCGAGCTTGAACAAGACGATGAACACCGGCGCCATCGTGACCACGGGCAGGGCGCGGGCGAACTGCAGCAGCGGGTCCAGGTAGGCGGTGATGACCGGGGACCGGCCGAGGACGATCCCGGCCGGCACCGCGATAGCGGTGGCGATCGCCAGGCTCGCCAGGACCCGCGCCAGGCTCGGCAGGATGTTGCCGGTCGCGTCCGCGGTAAGGAACAGGTGCGAGGCGGGGCCGGAGAACCACACGTCGTACATCCGCGCCACGATCGCCGACGGCGGCGGGAAGAACGAGCTTTGCGCGTGCGACGCCCACAGCTGCCAGCCGCCGATCCCGGCGGCCAGGACGACCCAGCGCCACACCCACCCCATCCGCTTCATGGGGCCACCTCGCTGGCGCTCGGAGTCCCCATTCGGACTGTGTTTCCCCTCGGGGGGATGACCCCTCCGGTGACCCCCCCAAGCATGGGGGAGTCCCTCCCCCAAAACAAAGGGAGGCCCTCCACTAGCCTTCCTTGCCCCCTCGCCGGGGCTCCGCCCCGGGTCGGCGCCTGCGGCGCCGGGTGCGTTTCCGGGTGGTTGCGGTAGTTGGTCCGCGTACCTACCGGTTCGCTCGCGAGCTCGCTCATTCGGTCTCCCCCAGGCGGACGTGGTGCCAGCGGAGCAGGCGGCGCTGTACGCCGGTGAGCAGCAGGTCGAGGACGAGGCCGAGCACGCCCGCCCAGACGGTCGCCGCGAGGATCACGGTGGTGTTGCTCGCGCCGGTGCTCTCCTGCGCGATGTACGCGCCGATCCCGGGGCCGTTGATCGCCCCCGTGATGTACCCGGTGGCGATGTCGAGGATCAGCGCGACGGCCGACGCGAGCCGTATCCCGGTGCCGATGAACGGCGCCGCGCTCGGCAGCGAGACCAGCCGGATGGTGTCGAGCCCGGAGAACCCGAAGGCGCGGGCGGTCTCCTTCGCCACCGGGTCGACGTCGTCCATGCCGGCGATCGTGTTGTAGAGGACCGGCCAGATCGCGCCGTAGACGATGAGCGTGGCCGCCAGCCGCAGGCCAGGCCCGAGGAGCAGGCTGACAAGCAGGATGAGCGCGACCGACGGGATGGGCCGCAGGAACTCGACGATGGCCCGCGTGGCGACCCGCACGCCGGGCAGGCTGCCGAGCAGCACCCCGAGCGGAACGCCCACCGCTACCGTGATGGCCAGCCCGAGCGCCCATGCCTCCATGGTCGCGCCGAGGCTGGAGAGGAACTGGCCGTTGCCCGCGAGCAGGACCGCCCGCCACAGCACCGACGAGGCGAGCGGCAGCGCCGAGCGGCTGATGATGCCGAGCCGTCCCGCCGCCTCGGCGAGCAGCAGGAAGACGAGAACGCCGACGGCACCGCGGGCCCAGGAGACCCGCGGTGCCGTGCGACTGCTAACGCTGGTTTGAGCCACCTGCGGTCAGTGGATCAGCAGTGAGTTCACGTCGAACGACTTGGTCAGCAGCCCGCCGCTGACCATCAGCGAGACGACGCGCTGCAAGGACGTGGTATCCACCGTGCTCGGGTAGGTGTTCACCCCGAGACCGGCCGCCTGGGCCGCCGTGATCTTGGTGTAGGTCGGGATGATGCTCTGCAGCGCCTGCGGGTTGGCACTGATGTAGGACTGGCCCTTCTCCAGCGCCGCCACGAAGGCACTGGCGGTGTTCGGGTTCTTCTGCGCCCACGCGGAGGTGGAGAAGTAGCCGGACATCGGGAAGTCGGCGGTCGTGCCGGTGCACTCCGACAGGATCTGCTTGGCCCCGGCCACCTTGGCCGCGGTGTCGAACGGCTCGACCGCGCTGATGGCGTCCACCTTGCCGGCCTTGAGCGCGGTGACCATGTTGGGGAACGAGATGACGACGAAGTGCACCGAGGAGGGGTTCACGCCGTCGGCCTTGAGCATGATGTCGGTCGTCAAGGTCTGCACGTTGTTCGTGAGGTTGACGGCGATGGTCTTGCCGGCCAGGTCGGCGGGCTTGGTGATGCCAGACGAGGGCAGCGCCAGGACGTCGAACGTGGTCGGGCTGCAGACGGTTCCGCTGGCCAGGAGGGACAGTGACGCGGCGCCGTGGGCCTGGGCCTGGAAGTAGGAGACGTAGTTCGCGCCCGCCACGACGTCCACGCTGCCGTGCAGCAGGTCGGGGAGGGCGGCGGTGCTCTGCTGGATCGGCGTGATGGTGACGTTCAGGCCGGCCTGCTTGAAGTACCCGTTCTTCTGAGCCACGTAGAGCCCGGCGGAGTCGACGAGCGGGAGGGCGCCAACCGTGACATTGGTCGTCTCGAGGGCCGACGATGACGCGGAGGCGCTCGCGCTGCCGGAAGCGCTCGCACTGCCGGACGCGCTCGCGCTGCTTGACGGGCTTGAACTGCTGGACGCGCTCGAGCTGCTGCTCGAGCTGCTGCTGCACGCGGTGACGAGAACTGCCGCCGCCGCCAGGCTGACGGCCGCGACTGGCACCCGCCGGACGCGAGTGGACTTCATGACACTCCTATGAGGGTGAGGGATGGCCGGGAATAACGCTCTTCGCCCGAGGGCACCGGTCGCTTATGGTCTACACTCGCCGCGCCGATGGATTCGTCACATCCGCACAATTGTGACCAATAGTACGCCGTTTTGTCGGTGTTCAAGCAGTCCGATACCCTGATCGGCGCCGATGGCGACTGCACCTGGTAAGTGCGGCCCCCAGGGAAGGTGACGGGCTGCCCCGATGGGCAGCCGACCTTCAATCTCTGATGAAAATGTAAATTCCTAAACTAGCGTGAGTCTGTGACCTGCCGAAACGCTGCGTGAATTCCAAGAACCAGGCTCCTCCCCGCCGGTGGCCTCTCGCTCACCCTTGTACGATCGCGCTGGTCTGGAACGACTTGTGTATCAAGCCCGCTTCGAGCATGAGGTTAGAGACTCGATTCAGCTGAACCGTATCCGTCGAGGTGGGGAATTCGTCCAGCGCGATGGTGGCCGCCTGAATTTGCTTCAGGTTCGGTACGTACGTCAACAGGGCTTTCTCCACCTCCGCGCGGTTGGTGTCGGCAATGTCCTGGGCCTGGGCCATGGCCTGCTTGAAGCGCTCGACGGCGGTCGGGTTCTGCTGCGCCCATGCGGCGGGGGCGTAGTAGCCGGACAGCGGAATGGAGTTGGTCGGCCCGGTGCACTGGTCGAGGATGGGCACCGCCCCCGCGGCCTGCTGGGCCTCCGTGGCGAACGGCTCGACCTCGCTGATGGCGTTCACCTTATGGGCCTTCAGCGCGGCGATCATCAGGGGGAACGGGATCGCGGTATAGCGCACCGAGGAGGGGTTCACGTCGTCGGCCTCGAGAACCGAGTCGATCGTCAGCGTTTGGATGTTGTTGGTGATGTTGACCGAGATGGTCTTGTGCTGCAGTTCAGCGGGCGTCTCGATGCCCGAGGACGGCAGCACCAGGACTTCGAACGCCCCCGGTGCGCAGGTGGCCGCCTCCGCCAGGAGCTTGAACGGGATGGCGTCCGGGGTCTTGGCCGCCAGCTGTATGAAGGAGACGTCGTTGCCGCCGCCGAGGATGTCGATCGCGCCTGACTTCATCTCCGGGATGGCCACCGCGCTCGTCGCCACCGACTTGATCGTGACGTTGAGGCCGACCTTCTGGAAGATTCCTTCGTCCTGGGCGATGTACATGCCCACATCGTCGATCACCGGCAGGGCGCCAACCGTGATGGAAATCGTCCCTGAGCTACCGGTGGCTGCCCCCGACCCGCCGCATGAGCTGCACAGCAGCGCGACCGCCGTCGCAGCCAGAACACAAAAATGCGCCGGGCGGACTCGACTAAGCATGACCCTTCCTAACTGTCCGACTGTGAGCAGGTAAGGCGTGAGGTGGTGACCTGGGCTCATCGGTGAACGACGGCACTGTCGCACTGCAGCGCACAGGACGCTGCACAGTCGGCGAGAATACACCTTTCCGGCAGGGTTGGTGCGGTTGGCCCAGCATTCGCCGTTATAGATGGCTTTGGTGCGGATGAGGCGGCCGCTTAACGCTGTGGCCTGCGGGTTAGCGCGGAAAGTGGTGACGTGACCGCTGTACGCGCCGGTAACTGGCTCCCGGTCCCGGTCCGTGGCAAAACGCCATTCACCTCAGGTAACAGTCGTGATATGTAACATCTGTTACCTCAGTAGATGAAAAATCGGTCATCCGGCCCGTTACTGAATTGTTGACATTCGTCAACTTGGAACCAATCACGGCCCCGGTGAACAGTTTTGTCAACAATCCGCGACGGCGGTTCGGATTGGTCTTTCAACGTGTCTGCGGTCGCGGGCTGGCTTGTCGCCGGCGGTGCTCGCCGCCGGCCGTGCTCGTCATGAGATGCGGGCGCAGTCTTCCCGCGGCTGTTTTCCGGCCGTGAAGATCCCTGACGCCGGCGACGACCGCATCGTCGTCCTCGGCGGCGCTCGCGACCAGGCCCTGGTGGTCGAACAGCGGCGAGAGCAGCCGGTACTCGAAGGAGAGGTCACCCCGCTGCCACCCGGCCGCGCGCGCGGCCTCGGTCATCGCCAGTGCCTGAAGCGGCCCGTGGGTGAGCAGCCCGGGGTAGCCCTCCACGTCGCGCGCGTAGTCGCGGTCGTAGTGGATGCGGTGCGCGTTATAGGTCAGCGCGGAGAAGCGGAACAGCAGAGTCGGCGTGATCTCGACCGGCCATTCGCCGTCCGCGGGCGGGATCACCGGGGTCGCGGGCGCGGACCCGGCGGCGGGGCCGGGCTCGCGGTAGACGATGTCCTGCCGCTCGTCGACCACCACCCGGTCCCGCTGCACGACCTGGTGGCGCACCGCGACGAAGGTCAGCCGGCCGGACCGGCCCTGCTTGTCCCGCACCGACTCCACCCGGCTGAGCCGGGCGGCAGGCTCGCCGCAGCGGAGCGGCCCGGCGGTGCGGACGTGCCCGCCGGCCCACATCCGGCGCCGGCCGGGGCCGGGGGAGCGGGCACCGTCCCGCGCACGGGGTGCCCGTCCGGACCGAGGTCGGCCTGCGCGGGCCGGTCAAGCAGGTAGAACCAGTGCCACAGCAGCGGCAGGCCCGCGCCGCCCTCCAGGTCAGGGACGGGAACGCCCAGCAGCGCGCCGAGCGCGCGGGCCGGACCGGGCAGCAGCAATTCCGCCCGTTCGGCGATCTCACTCATGCTCATCGCTCCGGACACCGAACTCCGCGCGGATCGCCGCGGTGTGCTCCCCGAGCGCGGGAACCGGCCCCATCACGGGCTCTTGCCCGGATGCCTGGACCGGCGGCAGCAGTGCGTCGATGTCTCCGCCCGGCGTGCCGACCGGGCGCCAGCGGTCACGGGCACGCAGCTCGGGATGGCGGGGGAGGTCGCCGGGCATCCGGAGCCGGGCGCACGCGATCCCGGCCGCCTCGAGCGCCTCGCTGACCTCGTCGGCGGTCCGGCCGGCGAAGGAGTCCTCGATGATCGCGGCCAGCTCGTCGTTGCGAGCGGCCCGGTCCGGGTTGCTCGCGAAGCGAGGGTCCGCCGCCAGGTCGGCCCGCCCCAGGATGTCACGGCAGAAGGCGAGCCACTCCCTCTCGTTCTGGATCCCGAAAAACACCGGTCCGTCGGCCGTGCGGAACGGGCCGTACGGTGAGATGGACGGATGCCTCGCCCCGGTTCTCCTCGGCGGCTCCGCGCCGTAGTGCGAGAAGTAGGCGGGCTGGGTCATCCACTCGCTCAGCGCGTCGATCATCGCCACCCGCACGGTGGTGCCGAGCCCGGTGCGCTCCCGGTCGTACAGCGCGGTCAGGATGCCGCTGTAGGCGTACATGCCGGCGGCGATGTCGGCCACGGAGATCCCGGCCTTGGACGGAGTCTGCGGCGTTCCCGTCGTCATCAGCAGCCCGGTCTCGCACTGGATCAGCAGGTCATAGGCCTTCTTGAGCCGGTCAGGCCCGTCGTCGCCGTAGCCGGAGACCGAGCAGCAGATCAGCCGGCGCCGCTGCGCCCGCAGTGCGGCGGCACCGAGACCGAGGCGGTCGGCGGCACCGGGGGCCAGGTTCTGCACGAACACGTCGGCCCGGTCGATCAGCCGGCCGAGCAGCCCGCGGTCCGCGGGCTGCTTGATGTCGAGTTCGACGCTCTCCTTGCCCCGGTTGAGCCAGGCGAAGTAGCTGGACAGGCCGCGGGTGGTCCGGTCGTAGCCGCGGGCGAAGTCGCCGTCGCCCGCCCGTTCGATCTTGATCACCCGCGCGCCGAGGTCGGCGAGCTGCCGGGTCGCGAACGGGGCGGCCACGGCCTGCTCAAGCGAGACGACGGTGACGCCGTCGAGAGGGTGCCGCATCGGTGCCTTCCGCGGGAGAGGAGGTCAGGACGTGACGGGGTGGCGCTTTACCAGCTGCCGGGCGATGACGTTGCGCTGGATCTCGTTGGTGCCCTCGCCGACGATCATCAGCGGCGCGTCGCGGAAGTACCGCTCGACGTCGAACTCGGTTGAGTAGCCGTAGCCGCCGTGCACCCGGATGGCGTTCAGGGTGATCTCCATCGCGGTCTCCGATGCGAACAGCTTCGCCATCCCCGCCTCCAGGTCCGCGCGGTCGCCGGAGTCGTAGCGCCGCGCCGCGTACAGCACGAGCTGGCGGGCGGCCTCCAGCTTGGTGGCCATGTCGGCGAGGTAGTTGCCGACCGACTGGTGCTGCCATATCGGCAGGCCGAAGGACTCGCGTTCCTGCGCGTAGCGCAGCGAGTCCTCCAGGGCCGCCCGGGCCACGCCGAGCGCCCGGCCGGCCACCTGGATCCGGCCGATCTCCAGGCCGCGCATCATCTGCGCGAAGCCGTCGCCCTCGGTGCCGCCGAGCAGGCTCGCCGCGGGGACGCGGAAGTCGTCGAAGGCCAGCTCGCAGCTTTCCACGCCCTTGTACCCGAGCTTCGGCAGGTCCCGGCTGACGGTGAACCCCGGGCCGTGCTCCGCCAGCAGGATGCTGACGCCCTTGTGCGGGGGAGCGGCGGCCGGGTCGGTCTTGCAGAGCAGCGCGATCAGCTGCGAGCGGCGCGCGTTGGTGATCCAGGTCTTGGCCCCGTTGACCACGTACTCCTCCCCGTCGCGGCGCGCGGTGGTGCGCATCGCCTGCAGGTCCGAGCCGCCGCCGGGCTCGGTCAGGGCCATGGCCGCGCGGACCTCGCCGGTGGCCATCTTCGGCAGCCACCGGTCCCGCTGCTGCGGTGTCCCGTAGGTGACCAGCAGCTTGGCGACAACCGTATGACCGCCCACCGCGCCGGCCAGGCTCATCCAGCCGCGGGCGAGTTCCTCGGTCACCGTGGCGTAGCACTGGGCAGACACCTGGGCCTCGCCCCACGGTTCGGGAATCGCGAGCCCGAAGATGCCCAGCTCCTTCAGCTGCCCGATCAGCTTCTCGGGGTAGCTGTCGGCGTGCTCAAGCTCCCGGACGGCCGGCCGCACGTCCCGGTCCACGAACTCGTGCACCAGGGCGACGACGGCGGATTCTTCCTCGCTGAGCCCGTCCATGCGGCCTCCCTCTGCCTGGTCCGCTCACTACTGGACATCATGGCCGGTGATGGAAGGTTAAGTAAAATACTGTTTTCGCATATGAGCATGCGCCGCGGTGATGCGAGACCCGGCCGGTCGAACGGCGGAGATCAGACAGTGGACATGCAGTCCTAGGTGCCCGGGTAAAACGAGGGCCTTGCCGGCAGGTCGACGGGGACCGGCCCGGCGGTGTGCAGGGCTTTCACGCCTGCGGCGGATGCGACGCTCACCGTGTAGCCGTCCCAGGCCGACGGCCCGGCGATGCGCCCCTGGCGGGCCGCGTCGACCCAGGCGAGCACCTCGGTATCGAACGCCTGCTTGAAGCGCGTCGTGTAACTCTGGTGCTCGGCGACCTGGAGGCTGCCGTCGTGCCACAGCTGGAGTCCGGACGGCTGGCCGATGCGGGCGGCGCCGGAGGCGAAGACGGCCTCGGTCGCGACCTGGTAGCCGAACCGGGCGCTGACGTTCATCTCGACGTCCGCCAGCACCCCGTTGCCGAGCTCGATCAGCGCCACGATGGGGTCGTGCAGGCGCGCCGGGCTGTTCGGGTTGCGGCGGCCGCGGCGCACCTCGATGCTCGCGATGTCCGCGCCGGCCAGCCAGGGAACCACGTCCAGCTCGTGCACCAGCGAGTCGGTGATCAGCATGGGCTCGGTGTAGCTGTCCGCGACCGACGGGTTGCGGTGCACGCAGTGCAGCAGCAGCAGTTCCCCCGCGGTGCCGGCCGTGACCAGCTCGCGCAGCTGCCGGTACCCGGCGTCGAAGCGGCGCATGAAGCCGACCTGGATGAGCGGACGCGGATTCTTCTGCTCCGCCTCCAGCACCCGCCAGGACGACTCGGGGTCGCCGGTCAGCGGCTTCTCGCACAGCACCGGCAGGCTCGCCTCCAGCACCGGCAGCAGCACCTGCTCGTGGAACTGACCCGGAGCGGCGACCACGATCGCGTCGGCCGCGCCCGCGTCGAGCGCGTCCTCCACCCGGGCGAACGCCCGCGCGCCGGGGGCTTCGCGAAGCGCGGCGGCGGCGCGCCGCTCGTCGGGCTCGATGACCGCCGAGACGGTCGCGCCCGCGATGCGGTGCGTCAGCCGGGCGACGTGGTCGGCCCCCATCAGGCCGGCGCCGACGACGCCGACGCGCAGTTCGCTGCTCATGATTGTCCGTTCTTCCTTCCGTGCGGCCGGCCGCTTGCCACCGGTGCGGTCAGCCGAGCAGCGGCCGCTGTCGTTTCCGCTGCTCGAGGTACTCGCCGTAGGCCTTCCTGGTGCTTTCGAGCTCGGAGACCTCGGCGACGGGGACGTCCCACCAGCCTTCGCCGTCGGGCGCGTAGCTGAGGGGGTCGCTGGTGATGTGAATGAGCGTGGCCGTGCTGCTTGCCTTCGCCGCGGTCACCGCGGCGGAGAGCCGGGCGGCCGCGTCGGGGCCCGGCTTGACCTCGGTTACCTCGATGCCGTAGCTGCGGGCGTTGGCGGCCAGGTCGACCGGGAGGTAGCCGCCGCTGTCGAAGTTGAGCCGCTGGGGGTCGAGATAGCGGTAGCTGGTGCCGAACCGCCCGGATCCGATCGTCTCCGACAGATGGCCGATGGAGGCATAGCCGCGGTTGTCGATCAGCACGATGACGACCTTGATGCGCTCGGCCACGATGGTGGCCAGCTCGCTGTGCAGCATCAGGTAGGAGCCGTCGCCGACGAGCACGATGACGTCGCGGTCGTCGCCGAGCGCGTCGAGGCCGCGTTTGACGCCGAGTCCGCCCGCGATCTCGTACCCCATGCAGGAGAAGGCGTACTCGACGTGGTAGCCGAGCGGGTCCCGCACGCGCCACAGCTTGTGCAGGTCGCCGGGCAGCGAGCCGGCCGCCTGGACCACGACGTCGGCGGGGGCGCAGGCCCGCTGGACCGCGCCGATGATCTCCGGCTGGCCGGGGAGGTCAGCCCCGGTGGGCACGAGGGCGGCGTCCACGACGGCATCCCAGCCGGCCTTCTCCCGGCGGACCCGTTCCGCGTACTGCTCAGGCACCCGGTAGCGGGCCAGCGCCTGGGTCAGGGCGGTGAGTGCCTCGCGGGCGTCGGCGACGACCGGGAACTGGCTGCCGTGCTTGTAGGCGTCGAACGCGGCGACGTTGATGTTCACGAAGGCAACGCGGGGGTTCTGGAACGCGCTGCGGCTGGCGGTGGTGAAGTCGCTGTACCTGGTCCCGATCCCGATCACCAGGTCGGCCTCGGCGGCTAGCCGGTTGGCGGCCGCGGTGCCGGTCGCGCCGGCACCGCCGGCGTTCTGCGGGTGATCCCACGGCAGCGAGCCGCCGCCGGCCTGGGTGGTGCCGACGGGGATGCCGGTCGATTCCGCGAAGGAGCGCAGCGCGTCTTCCGCCCCGGCGTAGATGACCCCGCCGCCGGCCACGATGAACGGAGCCTTCGCGGCGCTGATCGCGGCGGCCGCGCGGGCGAGCGGCCCGGGTTCCGGGACCGGGCGCCGGATATGCCATTCCCGGTCGGCCAGGAACTCCGCCGGGACGTCGAGCGCTTCGGCCTGGACGTCTTCGGGCAGCGCGATGGTGACCGCTCCGGTCTCGGCCGGGTCGGTGAGCGTGCGGAGGGCGGCGAGGGCGACGGAGTACAGCTGCTCGGGGCGCGAGATCCGGTCGTAGAACCGGGACAGCGGCCGGAAGGCGTCGGTGACCTGGATACTGGTGTCGTGCGGGTGCTCAAGCTGCTGGAGCACCGGGTCGGCGACGCGGGTGGCGAAGGCATCGCTCGGCAGCAGCAGCGCGGGCAGCCGGTTGGCCGTCGCCAGCGCCGCACCGGTGAGCATGTTGGCCGCGCCGGGCCCGACCGAGGCGGTGCACGCGAACGTCGACCGGCGCCGGTGGACCCGTGCGTAGCCGACCGCCTGGTGCACCATCGCCTGCTCGTTGCGGGCCTGGTGATAGGGCAGCAGGGCCGGCCAGGTGACGTTGAGCTGCTTGAGCGCCTGGCCGAGGCCGGCCACGTTGCCGTGCCCGAAGATACCGAAGACCGCGGGAACGGTACGCTCCCTGATCTCGCCGTCAACGGTCCACTGACGGGCCAGGAACTCCGCGAGCGCCTGCCCGACGGTCATTCGCCGTGTTGTCATCGCGGGTGCTCCCTAGGTTCCGGCCCGGTAGGAATTCGGGGCACTGTAAGGCAGGCGCGGATCGGCCGGCAGGCTCTCCCACGAACCGCGGATCCATGCCTGCGCGGGATCGTCGGTCACCTGCCAGACCCGCTCCTGGTCAGGTCCGGCCATCACGTTCAGGTAGTAGAGGTCGTACTCCGGCGCCGCGACCACCGGGCCGTGGTACCCGTACGGGACGAGCGCGATGTCCCCGGTGCGGACGATGACGTTGGT
The DNA here is from genome assembly GCA_963785645.1 of uncultured Actinomycetota bacterium. Classification (GTDB taxonomy): domain Bacteria; phylum Actinomycetota; class Actinomycetes; order Streptosporangiales; family Streptosporangiaceae; genus Trebonia. The sequence continues at coordinate 674,108 of CAWAWG010000003.1, read as the reverse complement.
GTCGATCTCTCCGGCGGGCGACGAATAGGTCGCGAACAGGCCGAACGGATCCGGCTCGCGCCCGGCGGGCCGGGCTCGCGGCAGCAGGTCCCGGGAGAGGGCCGCCTCGAAGTAGTAGATCTCTTCCAGCCGCGATTCGTGCCCGGGGACGTGCTGGTCGTGTTTGTGCGCCGGATGCGACGACCAGTTCCCGGCCGGGGTGATGACCTCGCACACGATGAACGAGGCGGCCCGCAGCGTGTCCGGGGTACCGAAGTTGTGCACCTGCCGGGTATCCCGCCCCGCGCCCCGGATCTCCACCGGGACCTCGCCCCGGCGGACGTGGCGGCTCGGGAACCGGGACCAGGCCGGGGCCTCGGCCACCGCGAGCCGGCCCGGACCGCGGACGAGGGCCCGCGACCCGGCCCCGAGGTAGAGGACATCGGACGGGCCGTCAAAGACGGATGCCCGGCCGTCGAGCACGGTCACCGTTCCCGCGTGCGCGACGGTGAACGAACCGCTCAGCGGGACCAGCAGCCGCTCGGTATCGTCGGCCGGCAACGTGACGTCGCCCTCGCCGAGGTCCGCGACCCGGATACCCGCGTGCTTCCACCCCGCGATCCTCGCGTCCACGACGGATTCCCAGCCGCCGGCGGCCAGGGCGCCGCGGGGGAAGAACCATTCGTTGTGCGCTGCCATGCGCTGGCGGGCCCTTTCGTCAGTCGTTTTCCGGGAAGCCCAGCTGTATCCGGTGGGCGGGGCTGAGGCCGTCCGGGCCGGATTCTGGCCACCGGGAGGTGACGGCCTTCAGCTGGGTGAAGAACCGCACCCCCTCGGCGCCGTGGGCTCTGGTGTCGCCGAACAGCGACTGCTTCCACCCGCCGAACGAGAACGTGGCGACCGGCACCGGGATGGGCACGTTGATGCCGATCATGCCCGACCTGGATGGTCTTGCTGGAACTGCCGCGCCGCCCCGCCGTCCCGGGTGAAGATCGCGGTCCCGTTGCCGTACGGTCCGGCGTTGACCAGGTCGATCGCTTCCTCGCAGGCAGGCCACGCGCACCACCGACAGGACCGGCCCGAAGATCTCCTCGGTGTAGGCGCGGGAGGTGACCGGCACCTGGTCGAGCAGCGTCGGGCCGAGCCAGAAGCCGTTCGGGTCACCGTCGACGGGTATGCCGCGCCCGTCGACGACGACGCGGGCGCCGTCGGCCCTGGCGATGTCGATGTAGCCGGCCACCTTGTCCCGGTGCTCCCTGGTGACCAGGGGGCCCATGTCGCAGTCGCGGCGCCCGTCGCCCACCTTCAGCACCGCGATCCGCTCGCTGATCATCTCGATCAGCGCCTCGGCCACGGGTTCGACGGCGACCACCACGGAGATGGCCATGCACCGCTCGCCCGCCGAGCCGAACCCGGCGTTGACGGCGGCGTCCGCGGTCAGGTCGAGGTCCGCGTCGGGCAGGACCACCATGTGGTTCTTGGCCCCGCCGAGTGCCTGCACGCGCTTGCCGTGCGCGGTCCCGGTCTCGTAGACGTACTTCGCGACCGGCGTCGAGCCGACGAAGGAGACCGCCCGGACGTCGGGGTGGGTCAGCAGGCCGTCGACCGCCTCCTTGGCGCCGTTCAGCACGTTGAACACGCCGTGGGCAGGCCGGCCTCGGCCCACAGCCGGGCCAGCCAGATCGCCGCCGACGGGTCCTTCTCGCTCGGCTTGAGCACGACGGTGTTGCCCGCGGCGACCGCGATCGGGAAGAACCAGGCGGGCACCATCGCCGGGAAGTTGAACGGGCTGATCACCGCGGTCACGCCGAGCGGCTGGCGGACCGAGTAGACGTCGATCCCGGTGGAAACCTGCTCGGAGAACTCGCCCTTCAGGTGGTGGGACAGCCCGGTGGCGAACTCCACCACCTCCTGGCCGCGGCTGATCTCGCCCAGCGCGTCGGACAGCACCTTGCCGTGCTCGCTGGTGATGATCCGCGCCAGTTCGCCCTTGCGGGCGTCGAGCAGTTCCCTGAACCTGAACAGGATCGTCTGGCGCCGGGCCAGGGACAGGTCGCTCCACGCCGGGAACGCCGCGCTCGCCGCCGCGACGGCCGCGTCGACCTCGGCCTGGTCCGCCAGGGCGACCCGCTTGGTCTCCACGCCGAGCGCGGGATCGTAGACCGGGGCGGTGCGGCCGCTCGCCGAGGGATACTCCGCGCCGCCGATCCAGTGCGGGACCACCGGGAGACTGGCTGACATGCTGCCCTGCCTTTCGCTCATGACGCCTCACGACCGGGGACCCAGTCCGCCGCCGGCTGCGGGGACAGGGCCGCGGTCATCGCGACGGCGGTGTCCACCGCGCCCGCGACGTCGCCGTCGGCGGGGTACAGCAGCGACCGCCCGGCCACGATCCCCTTCACATTCGGCAGCTGGAGCGCCTTCCGCCACCCCGCGAACGCGACCTCCGGATCGTCGGGCACCTCGCCGCCCAGCAGCAGCACCGGCAGCGTCGACGCGCCCGCGACCAGCTCCATGTCCGCCACCGCCGGCAGCTTCAGCCAGGTGTAGGCGGACGTGGCGCCGAGGCCGGAGGCGATCGAGACCGCCCGGATCATCGCCTCGGGCGAAAGGTCGTTGTGCACCCGCCCGTCCACCCGGTGGCTGATGAACGGCTCGACCATCGCCATCATCCGGCGGCCGGCCAGGTCGTTCACCGCCTGCGCGCACGCCTGGACGGTGCCGGCGGTCGCCGGGTCCTCCGGGTCGATCCGCAGCAGCATCTTCCCCCCGTCGAACCCCATCCGCTCGATCGTCGGCGCGTCGTAGCCGGTGAACCGGTCGTCGATCTCGAACACCGTCCCGGCCAGGCCGCCCCGGTTCATCGACCCGATCACCACCTTGCCGTCCAGGGCACCGAGCAGCAGCAGGTCCTCCAGCACATCGGCGGTGCCCAGCACCCCGTGCACACCCGGCCGGGACAGCGCCGTGCACAGCCGCTCGAGCAGCCGGGCCCGGTCGGCCATCGCCAGCCGCTCGTTCCCCGCCCGCAGCGCCCCGCGGGCCGGATGATCGGCCGCGACCAGCACCAGCCGACCCTCCGGGCCCACCAGGGACGACGGCCGCACCCGCCGCGCCGCCGCCTCCGCGATCGCCTCCGGACGGTGAATCCTGGTACGGATGATCTCCGCGAGCCGGTCAGTCAGCATTGTTTCCTTCGTCTTCTTTCCCGAGCAGGCCGTCGATCTCGTCCCTGGTCGGCATCGCGTCAGAGCAGGCGAGCCGGGACGCCACGATGGCTCCCGCCGCGTTGGCGTACCGGATCGTGCGCGCGGTGTCCCAGCCCTCGAGCAGGCCGTGACACAGCGCGCCGCCGAACGCGTCACCGGCGCCGATGCCGTTCTCGACCGTGACCGGGACCGGCGGCACCTGCGTGATTCCCGTGCCGTCGTCGGCGAGCACCCCGGCCGGCCCCTGCTTGACGACGGCCAGGTCCGCCCCGTGGCCGCGCAGCGCCTTGGCCGCCCGGACCGGATCGCGCTCGCCCACCGCGGTGAGCACCTCGTCCAGGTTGCCGACCGCCACGGTAACGTGCGGCAGCGCCGCCTGCACCCAGCGGCGTGCCTCCTCCCGCGACGACCAGAACTGAGCCCGGTAATCCAGGTCGAGGACGGTCACGCCCGACCGGCCGCGCGCCTCCAGCGCCGCGAGCGTCGCCGTCCGGCTCGGCTCGGCGCACAGGCCCGTCACGGTGACCCAGAACACGCGGGCCGCCCGGATGGCGCCGTAGTCGAGCTCGTCGGCGCTGATCTCCAGGTCGGGCGCCTTCGGATAGCGGTAGAAGTAGATCGGGAAATCGTCGGGCGGGAAGATCTCGCAGAACGTCACGGGCGTGGGCAGGCCGGGCACCGCCGTCACGAACTCGTCGTCCACCCCGTACCCGCGCAGCGCCCGGTGCACGAACACGCCGAACGGGTCCTCCCCGGTCCGGGTAATCACCGCCGACCGGTGCCCGAGCCGCGCCGCGGCCACCGCCACGTTCGTCGCGCTGCCGCCGAGGTACTTCCCGAACGTGGACACATCCGCCAGCCCCACCCCGACCTGGAGCGGGTAGATGTCAACACCCACCCGCCCCATGGTGAGCACGTCATGCCGGCCCGGCTGTCCGCGTCTGGCCATGATTCAATTCCCTCCGACGAGCGAGGACGCTCGCGTGACATGGGTAGGTGCACCAACCCTCCAGGCCAGCGGAAGGATCTGGTGAGAAGGTCCGCCTGCCTGGCTTCTTGCCGTTACCTGTATGTAACCGCCGACCGAACACCATGTCAATACTTTGTCATGACATATACACGTCGTAACCTTACATCTTAGAAAAGCGCTTTGACTGGCCCGCTGGGTCAGGTGTAATAGTTGTCCTGTCATAAGGACTACCTGGCTGATATGTTAATGGGCGTGGCAGTGACTCCGTCTGTCGGTACCATCCCGGTCGACCGGGCTAGCCCCGTGCCCCTCTATTTCCAGGTGGCCCAGCATCTGGAGCGCGCGATCGAGTCGGGCGAGCTCCCGCCGGGAACGCAGCTGGAGAACGAGATCCAGCTGGCCGACCAGCTCGGCCTGTCCAGGCCGACCATGCGCCGGGCCATGCAGTACCTGGTCGACAGAGGCCTTCTGGTGCGCAAACGCGGAATCGGCACGCAGGTGGCGCACGCGAAGTTCAGGCGTCCCGTTGAGCTCTCCAGCTTGTGGGATGACCTCGTGCGCAGCGGTCAGCAGCCGGTCACCAAGGTCATGGCGATCTCGCAGGAACTGCCGACCGGCGAGATCGCGCACAAGCTCGGCCTGTCCGAGGGCACCGAAGTCGTCTTGCTTGACCGCCTGCGCTGCGTCGGCGATGAACCCCTCGCCCGGCTGCGCAACTACCTGCCCGCCGGGCTGGTTCCCGGCCTGACGGCGGAGATACTCGAACGGACGGGGCTGTACCAGCTCCTGCGCTCCAACGGGATCACCCTGCACGCCGCCACGCAGGTAATCGGCGCCCGCGGTGCCACCCAGAGCGAGGGGCGTTTGCTCGGCGAGCCAAAGGGGGCCCCGCTGCTCACCATGGAGCGCACCGCCTACGATGACGCCGGCCGGGTGATCGAGTACGGCACGCACATCTACCGCGCGTCGCTTTACTCCTTCGAGCTCAACCTGCTCGCCCACCGCGGGTGAGGACGGCGGGCCGGTGAACGCCGGTGCCCGTGACCGGGACGGCGGGGCGGGTCATTCCCCGGCGGTCGAATCCGGTGCCGGTTCCTCGGCCAGTTCCTCCGTCGCGGGCTGTGCTGTCGCGGGCTGTGCTTCGCGGCTGGGCGGGCGTCGCCAGAAGGTCGCGAGCTGCGCCGCCGCGCCGCCGATGCCGAGCCCGGCGGCGAGGGCCGCGCGGCGCCACGGCGATCCGGCGTGGTCAAGGCCGAGCAGGTGGTCGGCGCTGAACCGCCCGGGGCCCTGCGCGGCGAGCGCGACGGCGGCCGCGCTGATGAATCCGACGTACTCCCAGCCCTCGGCGGTGATGAAGAACCCGTTGGGCCGGTGCACCGTGCGGTAGGCGACGGCCATCGTGCCGACGACCGCGGACGCGGCCAGGGGAGTGGCGAGCCCGCCGACGAGGGCGGCGCCCGCGCCGATCTCGACTCCGGCGCTGAGCTTGGCCTGCAGCCGGGGCTGCTGGAATCCGATGGACTCGAACCAGCGGGCGGTACCGTCCAGCGTCCGTGCGTGCCGGACTCCGTGCGCGATCATGGTTCCGCCGAGCATGGCCCGCAGCAGCAGCGGTGCCAGCCCGGATGACTCATGGGCAGCTCGCCCACCCGGAACCGTGACCCGACGACTCATCGCATTCTCCTCCGGCAAGGCCGCGGCCGCCCGGCTGAGCCGGGGCATCCCCGCGATATTCAATACCAAAAGATGATACTCAGTCTCCTGAAGGCCCCGCAAGCACGGGTGGCGCGTGAGATCGGACAGCGGCCGTGGTTCAGGCCAGTCCGCGGACGGTCCGCGCGGGCATGGCGTCGCCTTTGATCGCGGCGACCATGTGCAGAGCCTGCCGGGTCTGCCCGATGTCGTGGGCGCGGAAGATCCGCACGCCGAGCCAGGCGCCAAGGGCCGTGACCGCGAGCGTGCCGGCGAGCCGGTCCTCGACGCCGGCGCCGAGTGTCTCGCCGACGAAGTCCTTGCGGGACGCGGCCATCAGCACCGGCCAGCCGGTTGCGGTCATTTCGCCGAGCCGCCGGGTGATCTCCAGGGAATGCCAGGTGTTCTTCCCGAAGTCGTGCGCCGGGTCGATGACGATCCGGTCCGGGTTCACCCCAACGCGGACCGCGCGCGCAGCCAGCCCGAGCGTACGGTCAAGGACATCGGCCATCACGTCGGGGTAGGACACGCGGAACGGCCTGGTCCGCGGCGGCAGCCCGCCCGCGTGCGAGCACACCAGGCCGGCGTCGAATTCCGCCGCCACCTCCGCCAGGGCCGGGTCCCATCCGCCCCAGGTGTCGTTCAGCAGGTCGGCCCCGGCCTCGCAGGCCGCCCGGCCCACCTCGTGCCGCCAGGTATCGGCGCTGATCACCAGCCCCGGATAAGCGCCGCGGACCGCCCCGATGAACTCGGCGACCCGCCGGATCTCCTCGGCCGGGGTGACCTCGTCTCCGGGCTTCGCCGGAACGCCGCCGACGTCCACGATGTCCGCGCCCTCGGCGACCACCTGGTGCACGCGGTCCAGCGCGGCCGCGGCGTCCCAGGTGAGGCCGGGCTGGTAGAACGAGTTAGGCGTGCGGTTGACGATCGCCATCACCAGCATGCGCCCGGGCGGGAACTCGCTGCCGTGCAGCCGCAGCGGGCCCGGCTCGCGCCACTCGGCCGTCTTGCCGGCCGTGAATTTCTCGCCGCGCGGCTTCCTCGGGGATCATGACTTTCTCACGTGTTATAACTTTACCGACCGGGCCGGAGACCGTTCGGCTACCGGAACGGGCCGGGAGCGCGGCCGCAGTTCGCCGCTGGTCCGGACGAACTGGTGCAGCCGGACCGGACTGTCGGGCGCCACCGGGTGAGACCCGCCCCGGCGGCGGTCGGCGACCAGCAGCAGTTCGGCGGCCATCACGGCCAGGTCATGGCTTGACTGGTGCTTGTGCCCCCGGCTTCCGAGGTCTACCTGCGCGATCGCGTCCAGTCCGTGTTCCCTGGCGGTATCGAGCAGGACCGCCAGCTCGACGCCGTATCCGACGGGGATGGGCAGCGATTCCATCAGCTCCCGGCGGGCCGCCCACTCGCCCGCCAGCGGCTGCACAATGCCGGTCAGTTCCGGCCACCACAGGCTGAGCAGCGGGCGGGCGACAAGCTCGGTGACCCGCCCGCCGTCCGCGGTGACCGAACCGTCACCGCCCTTGTACAGACGTTCGTAAAACCCCTTGACGAGCAGCACGCGCTGGTCGTGCAGCAGCGGCCCGAGCAGGCCGGTCACGAAGTGCGGACCCCAGTGGGTCAGGTCGGCGTCCACGAACACCAGCAGGTCGCCCGTGGTCACCAGCAGGGACTTCCACAGCGCCTCGCCCTTGCCGGGAAAGGTGTCTAGGTCCCGCGCCACGTCCCGAGCACGGTACACCGTGGCACCGGCCTTGGCCGCTACCTCCGATGTGTTGTCGGTGGAATCGGAGTCCATCACAACCAGCTCGTCCACCAGCCCGGTACCGGCGGTCAGCCGCGCGATGCCGGCCACCACGTCGCCGACCGTGTTCTCTTCGTTGCGGGCGGGAATCACCACGCTGACCGTCACGCCAAGATCCTGCTTGCGTTCCGCGAGCCGGCGCATCGGCCAGTCCCGCCAGTGGCTCGTCCGCAAGTCTGTCTCAGCCACTGTGGTTCCGTCCGTTTCCCTGGGTCCGGGTGATCTCACCTCTCGTCCAACAAACGGGTCCCGCGGGGCAGTCCCGCCCAGCTGGGCTGGGCAGCGGCTCTCGGCGGTCAGCGTCCCTTCCAGGCCGGGGCGCGCTTCTCCGCGAAGGCGAGCGCGCCCTCGCGGGCATCGTCTGAGTCGAACACCGGGCGGACGACCGGCTCCTGCCGGTCCCAGAAATCGGCCAGGTCCCAGTCGTGCTGCTGCGTGACGATCTGCTTCGTAGCGGCCACGGCGAGCGGTCCGTTGGCGGCGATCCGCCTGGCCAGTGCCCGTGCCCCCTCAAGTGCGCCGCCGGGTTCGGTGAGCGCATTGACCAGGCCAAGGCGGTGCGCGTCGACGGCGGGCAGCGGGTCGCCGGTGAGCGCGAGTTCCATGGCGATGCCGGCCGGGATCCGGCGCGGGAGCCGGATCAGGCCGCCGGCGCCGCGACCAGGCCGCGCTTGACCTCTGGAATGCCGAACTTGGCGTCGTTCGCGGCGACGATCAGGTCGCAAGCCAGCGCCACCTCGCAGCCGCCCGCGAGCGCCCAGCCCTCCACGGCGGCGATCAGCGGCTTGCGCGGCGGGGACCGGGTAGCCCGCCGAGGCCCTTGCCTTCGATCCTGACGTTCTTGCCGGCCAGGAACGCCTTCAGGTCCATGCCGGAGCTGAAGGTACCGCCCGCCCCGGTGACGATGCCGACGGTCAGGTCGTCGCGTTCGTCGAGGTCGGCGAACGCCTGCGCCATGCCGGCCGACACCGCGCGGTTGATGGCATTGCGCGCCTGCGGCCGGTTGATGGTGATGACCGCGATCCGCTCGGCGTACTCGACCAGCACTTCGTCCGCCATGAAGCCTCCTTGCTCGCTACCTAAGGCACCACTGCCACGCAGTCAGCTGCCACGGGGGCAGCTGGCAATGAACTGACAGTATCGACAGGGACGCTCGTCGCCGGCGCGGGGCGGTCAGATTTGCGGGGCGGTCCGGCGGATCCGGGCCGCGGCCAGATCGCGCAGGCTCACGATGCCGTGCACCTCGCGGCCTTCGAGCACCGGCAGATGGCGGAAGCCGTTCAGCAGCATGAGCTGAATGGCGTCCTCGACGGTGGTGTCCGGCGAGGCCGGTTCCGGGTCGTTGGTCATCCACGCGGATACCGGGGAATTGGTCAGGTCGGTGCCGGATGCCGCGGCGCGGAGCACGTCACGTTCGGTGATGATGCCGGTGAGGAAACGGCTCTGCATGATCAGTGCCGATCCGACCTTCCGCCGCACCATGGCCGCGGCGACTTCGGCCACCGGCTCGTCGGGCGTGGCCTCGACCACGTGGGTCGTCATCACCTCGCGGACGGTCAGCGCCCGGCGGGGATCGTCAGCCACTTTCGCCCACTTCGTCGAGTTCCGGGTCCGTGTACGGGGCGGACGGACCGGACAGTTCCTCCGACAGCATGCGCCACAGCGACCCGGACCACGAGGAAACCTTCGGCCACCGCATCCAGAACAGCTGCAGGGTCGTCTCATCGAACTCCGCGTGCGCTCGCTCCGGGGAGAGCACGTCAGTGAAGTCCTCGAGCTCATGGATGAGTTCGAGGAAGCGGTCGGCGTTAGCTTCCATGTAATTACCTTCGGGCAGACGACGGACGGCAAGCCGGCAGGGCCAAAGCGGCTGATTGCGCCGAGTGCGGTGATCCATACCCCTAACGGCGCCGGCCGAAAAGCGGGATCACGGAGTTAACCGAGGGTGCGCCGCCCGGGTACGGGTAGTCGCCGCGGCCGGCCCGGTCAACTCAACCGCCCTCCCCGGTGTACCCGGCCGCCAGGCGGGTAGCGATGCCAGCTAGGCGCCGCAGGCCGGCTGAGTGTCCGCTATCCGCTGTGCGGGGCGGCGGCGCCGGGTACGGTCTTTGCGGAGGGGCTTGGCGGCGTGCAGGCTGGAGGCAGGGTGGCGGCGGACGCGGGCGTGCAGGTGACTGAGCTCGGTGCCGAGGATCACGCGTGCCTGACCTTTGGCGAGTCCGAGGAGCTGTTCGACCTGACCGCGGCCTTTGTCCGTGACGGTCTGGCCGCGGGCCTGAAGGTGGTGTGCGTTGGCGAGGCGGGCCCTGGGGTTGCCGCCGGGGCACTTGCGCGACGCGGGGTAGCGGTGGAGGCGGCCATGTCCACGGGCCAGATGACCGCGGCGGGTCCGGAGGGGCGGCTGCTGTCCGCGCAGGCGTTCCGCGCGGAAGCGGCGGTCGACTGGCTGGCGCGGGAGCTGACCTTCTCCCGTAAGGAGGGATTCCCCGGGCTGCGGGTGGCGCTGGACATGAGCTGGGCGCTGCGCCCGGTCGCCGGGATCGAGGAACTCCCGGAGTTCGAGGAGGGCATCGCGGCAGCACTGGAGGGCAGCACCGCGGCGGTCCTGTGCCAGTACGACCGGGAGCGGTTCGATCCGGTGACGCTGGCGTCCGTGGCCGGGTTCCATACCCGCGCGGTCGCGGCGGCCACCTACTACGCTGACACGCTGCTGCGGATCTGCCGCCAGTACGCACCGCCGGGGATAAGAATCGCCGGCGAGCTCGACTTTCAGGCCGCCGATCCGCTCGGGCTGGCGCTGGCGGAGACGATCCGGCTCGGCGGGGACATCGTGGTCAACATGTCCGCGCTGGCGTTCGTCGACGCCCGCTCCACGCTGATGATCGCCGAGGCCGCCCGGACCATGGCGTCCCAGTCGCGCCTGGTGACGCTCCAGTGCTGGCCCGAGGTCGTCGCCGGCTTCACCCGGATCGGGCTGGCCGGCATTCGCGGCATACGTCTGGTGGCTGTCGGTGACCGGTGAGGAAGAGCGCCAACTAGGCGGGCCGGGCGGCAGTAACGAACCCGCCGGGTCTGCCGCGTTGGAGCAGGAATTCGATTCCGGACCCTGTACGCGCTGCGGGCAGCGGTCGCCGCGCACACCACGGCGGCCGGGCTGAGCCGGAATCGCGTCTACGACGTGACCGCGGTCGCGCACGAACTGGCCGCCAATGCCGTACTGCACGGCGCCGGGCACGGCCGGCTGCAGCTGTGGGCCGATGACAAGTTCCTGTACTGCCAGGTAAGCGATGACGGACGGGCCGGGCTCCGCGAATGGGACGGGCGGCCATAACGGCAGCGCCGGGTGGCCCGTCGACCACGGCCACGGACTGTGGCTGGCGGGCCAGGTCGCGGATCATGTCGCCATCGGCCACGGCCGGGACGGCACCACCGCCACGGTCCGCTTCCTGCTCAACCCTGAGTAAGGATGCTGGCGCACCGCTAGCCGGCAGTTCGATGAGCAGGCGGGTGCCCTCGCCGCGGCGGCTTTTCATGGTGAACGTGCCTCCGATGGCCTCCACCCGGTCCTGGAGGCCGATCAGGCCAGAGCCGCGCGCCGGATCTGCCCCGCCCACGCCGTCGTCGCGGACATCGAGCCTGAGCACCCGGCGGCCGTGCCGACGTCGACCGCGATCGAAGAGGCTTCGGCATGCTTGGCGGTGTTCGCCAGCGCCTCCGAGATCACGTAGTACGCCGTGACCTCGATCTGCTCAGAAAGGCGTTTATCTATTCGTATATTCAATGTGACCTGGATCGGCGATCCTTTGACGAGCGTCTTCAGCGCGGACTCAAGACCGCCCTTGGCCAGGATGGCCGGGTGTATACCGCGTGCGTACTCACGCAGTTCGTCAAGCGTGTCCGCCAGCCCGGCGACCACGCGGTCGAGGTCGGCGGCGAGCTGATCGACTGAGACGGGACGATCGCCTGTGCCGCCCGGAGCTGGAGTGCCGAGCGTGACGAGCCGCTGCTGCGCGCCGTCGTGCAGGTCGCGCTCGATGCGCCGCCTGGTCTCGTCGGCCGTGGCGACGATGCGGGCACGGGATGCCGTCAGCTCGGGCCTGCGCCTCGGCATTGGCGATCGCGGTGGCGACCAGGTCGGTAAACCCGCCGAGCCGCGCCTCCGTGTCGGCCGGGAGCGGCTCATCGGAGGCGGACAGCGCGATCATCGCGCCCCATAGCTGGCCGTTGACGCTGATCGGCGTGCCGACCCCCGACCGCATGCCCGCGGACAGCCAGGCGGCCGCACCCGGATGACCTCCTGAGGTGATGTTGTCGATGCGCGCGGCCCGGCGGCTCCAACACCAGCGTGCTGACGTTCCGCCCGCCGAGCTCCGTCCTGTGGCGACGACTGTGGTTCCGGGGTCCCTGCTCCAGCCGCCGAATCTCCACAGACGCGGTCGGTATCGTAACGGCCCACCGTCGCCACGTCGGCCGGGAGCAGGCGGCCGACCTCCTGGGTGACGGCGTCGAACACCTCGTCGGGCAGCGCGCCGCGGGCGACGAGGTCGCCACCCGCCGCAGCGCGGCCTGCTCCTCGACGATCGTGCCCACCTCGGCGCGTCCTCACGTTCGCGATCGTGGTCGCTACAGCTCGGTGAAGGCGGCATCCGGCGCTCGCGCTCGGGGTGAGCCTCCTCCCGGGCCGACGCCGCCGCGATCACGCCCCAGAGCTCCCCCGTCGACGATGATCGGGCTCCGCCGCTAGCCGCATCCCGGCTCGCAGGCGAATTGTGCCACCGTCACCGGTGGCCCGGTGAACCGGCATCGCCCGGACGGGCCGGTCCGCTCGGACACGAGCGTGCCACGCCCGCCAAGCTTCCACCGTGGCGCGCCCAGCGAGCCGGTAGCCGCCCGGCTCGGCTCCACGCCGCCGACCATCGACGCCGTGCCTCGGCTCATAGCGGCGCACAGCCCGATGTCGGCGCCCGACAGCTGGGCCCGCTCCTGCGCAACGGCGGCGAACATCTGCCCGGCAGAGGCGCCTTGGCCACGAGTGTCGCCACCCGGCGCAGCGCCGCCTGCTCCCGGCGAGCCGCCCGACCTCCTCCCGCACCGCGCGCTCGTGCGTCCAGGACGCTGAGCATCGCAACGTCATCTCCGTGACCCGTGCCATGCCCCGCAGCAGGCTGGTTTCCTGGCGCGTCAGGCGGGCGGATCGCGCGAGTACCAGCGTCGTGCCGGGCGGATACGCGAGTGCGGCGCGCGCCGCCGGGCACCGGCCCGCACCGGGCACGTCCAGCCATGAGCCGGGAGTGTCGGGCTGGATCCCCGCGAGCTCGCTCGACCGGCACGGTGCCCTCCGCGTAACCCACGGCCGCGACGAGCCGGCCGCCGCATACGATCGCCGCCACCTCCGCGTCGAGCGCCTCAGCCGCCCGCTCGACCGCCGCGCGGGCCGCCGCCTCCTCTGTCGTGCAAGCCGACACGCTCGCGACGAACTCGGCGAGCTGCTGAGTCGACCACGTCTGAACTGTCCATCTCAGCCGATCGACAGGACCACGAGGGTCTGGTTGTGGAAGCCCGCGGACCCCTCGGGTCCGCGCGATCTCCCCATACGTGTAGAACCCCGCGACGGGCGCCCGACGCCATCGCGGCGAGCCGGCCGATTTCCGGCCCGGATGCCGCCCTCGCCGAGGATGTTGCGCCGGGCGATGCAGTCGAAGGCGATCATGCCGAGGCGGAGGCCTCCGCCGAGCGCGGCGAGGGAGTCGCCGCACGCGGCATCGGTGGCCTCGAGCACCGACTGGGTATCGCCCTCCATGATCCATACCAGGGCACCTTGCGGGACTTCGGCGATGCAGGACAGTGAGCGTTCGGTGAAGTCACCGCCGCCGATGAAGCGCACCTGATCCTCTCCGTTCGGGCGGCCAGGCCCGAACGGGTGGGTGAGCGCCAGCCGTGTCAGCCCTTCCTGATCCGGGGCGGTCCGATTCGGTGACACCGAGATGCTGCAAGTAGGCGTCAAGCGCGGGCCGGTCGTCGAGGGTGTATACGCGATTGCCCATGCTGGAGGTGACGAGCATCGGCTCGCCGACGCTACGCCAGCCGTGACGGACGCCGATGCCAAGCGGTGCGTCCGAGGCTATCCCGGCCGCGACGACGGCGTCGGTGAGCACCCGGTCGTCGTAGAGCTGGAACGTCCGGCTGATCGCAGATCGTCACCCGCGCAGCCACCGACGAGCGGCACCGCCGCCCCGAGGACGCCGTGGGCGCCGCGGACGATTTCCTGCTGGTCCCCGGCGCGGCCGTCGCTCAGCAGCAGCAGCACCTTGTGCGGCAGATCCGGGCGATCGGGGGGCCCGCGCCACGCGCGCTCCCGCTTCCCACAGATTCCGCGACGCGCCGGTGGCGACGGCCGTCCGCACCTCGAACCCGCGGCCGCCGAGGGCCGTGACGACAACGCTGGCGTCGCTCGGTCCCGATGCCGCGATCTCCCCGCCGGTTGTGCACCCGATCAGGGGCACCGGCGCCCGCCCGGGCACGGATCTGCCGCAGCAGCGTACCGAGGTCGCGCGCCGGGGAACAGAAGACGAGCAGCAGCTTCGGATCATCGTGACATGAGGGCGTCGTCGACCGCGCGGACACCCGCCTGTTCCCGGGCACCCTCATAGGACCCGACCCCGAACCAGCGATCAGGTTGCATGCGCCGCCCCCCAACGACTTTGGTGTCTACCGACGGTACCCGTGTGACGCTGCGCCAACAACAAGCTGTGACACCGCTGCCTCAGGATGAAGCGACGATAGCGCCGAACGATCGAAGCGGATCATCCGTCCCCGGTCAGGTGCCGCCGAGTTCACCGGGTAACCGGTTCGGCCGTCCCGCCGCCGTCCCGGCCCTTTCGGGCCGAACCGGGCCCGTCGCGGATGCGTGTATATGAGTGAGACCATCGCCACGCACAGTGGCCGGCAGACAGTGAGGATCACGTCCCATGACTAACCCAGACTGGACCGGCCCGGAGCCGGGCACCCAGAACCAGCCATTCAGCCCGGTGGGCCAGTACCCCTCGTACGGCTACCAAGTGCAGTACGGCGGGTACCCGGGGCCCGCCGCGCCCCAGTACGGTGCCTGGCAGCCGCCGCCGCCGGACTACCGGGCCTGGGTTATCGCCGCTATAGCCGGCGGCGTTCTGTTCAGCCTTTTGATCGGCATGCCGCTGGGCCTGATCGCCCAGCGGAACTCGCGGCGCGTCCGCAGCAGCTGGGAATCCGGGGACCCGGCCGGGGCAGTCAGAGCCTCCCGGTCAGCCCGCTCCTGGGTGATTGCCTCCACGGTCTTCGACGTGCTCGGCTTGCTCCTGGTCATCCTCTTGCTCTTGCACTCCGGCCAGCCGACAGGCTGAGGCTGGAGCCGTAGCGCTTGAGGGTCCTGCTGTAGCCGCGGTACAGCTCGCGGAACGCCCGGTACTGCTGGTCGTAGAGCGGCTTGCTGGCGGGGTCCGGCTCGTAGCTCGCCGCTATGGGGACCAGCTCGGGCACCTCGTCCCAGGTCAGCTCGCCGATGCTGATCGCGGCGATCATGGCGGCGCCGCGGGCGTTGGCGAGCACCGGCTGGTCGGCCTGCCTGATCGTGCAGCCGAGGATGTCGGCCATCGTCTGGCACCACAGCGCGGAGTTCGCGCCGCCGCCGATGAAGGTCAGTTCGCGGAATCCGCCGTCGAGCTCCCGCGCGGCGAAACGCTCGACCGCCTCTTTCATCCACCGCGTGTTCAGCGCGATCCCCTCGAAGACGGCGCGGGCCAGGTCGGCGCGGGTGGTGCGCAGCGAGACGTTGAACCACCCGCCCCGCACGTCCGGGTCGTCGACCGGGGTGCGCTCACCGTTCAGCCACGGCGCGAAGATCACTCCGTTGCTGCCCGGCGGCGCGCTTACCGCCAGGGCGTTGAGCCGGTCGAGCGCGTCGGGCGGCGCGGGGTGCGCGTCGAGCATCCCGTCCTGCGCGTACACGACGTTGTCGATCAGCCAGTCCACCGCCTTGCCGGCGACATCCTGGATGGTGGCGATCCAGTACCGGCCGGGTACCACCGCGGGCAGCGAGGCCATGTTGCGCAGCACGTCGGTCCGCTTGAACGGCACGTGGCAGCTGAGCCAGGCGGAGGTGCCGATGTACAGGTGCCCGCGGTAATCCCGCACCGCGCCCGCGCCGATCGCGGCGGCGGTGGTGTCGCCGGTCCCGGTCGCCACCCGCACGCTCACCGGCAGACCGAGTTCGCTGGCGACGTCGGCCCGGAGCGGGCCGACGATCGAGCCCGGGCGGACCAGCGCGGGCAGCCGGTCGAGATCGAAGCCGCACCGCCGGGCCAGGCTGGCGTCGTACCGTACCGCGGTCACGTCGCGGTTGTCGGTGCACCAGCGCAGCACGGCGGTGTCCCAGCCGGCCACCGCCTGACCGGTGAGGCGCATCGTGAGGTACTCGGGCACGTCGAGCAGGTAGGCGGCCGCGGCCCAGACGGCCGGCTCGTGGCGGCGCAGCCACTGCGCCTGTCCCACCGGGTCCTTGCCCGTCCGGGTCGGCACGCCGCCGGTCTTGCGCAGCCACTCGGCCAGCTCGCGCGCGTTGTAGCCGATGCCCGGCACGCTGAGGCCGCCGCCGGTCAGCGCCCGCGAGTATTGCGCGCCGCGGCTGTCCATCCAGATCAGGGCGTTGCGCAGGTGCTGCCCCTCGCTGTCGACCGGCACCAGGCCGCCCCACTGCGTGCTGACGCAGATCGCCGCGATGTCGTCGAGCGGCACCAGGTCAGCGCGCCGTCAGCCGCCGCGTCGCGGTGACGATGGCCCGCCACCAGTCGTCCGGGTCCTGCTCGGCCCCGCCGCCCGGGCAGCAGCAAGGTGGCCGTCTTTTCCGCCTCGTGGCCGAGGATCTCGCCCCGCACGGTGGCGAGCGCGACCTTCACGCCGCCGGTGCCCAGGTCGACGCCGATGACGTACCGGCCGGACGGGTCGCGTCATGAGGTCGGTCCGCTGGCCGCGACCGGATCTTCGGCCGCCGGGGCCGGTCGCCGCCCGGCGGGCAGGCGGTACGCGATGGCGATGCCGGGCAGCGCCGTCGCCGACATCATGAGCAGCGCGGCGTAGGGGTTGCCGACCACCGCCTGGACCAGGAGCACGAGGATCACCCCGCCGAGGTTGCCCGCCAGCAGCAGCGCACCGGTGGCGGTGGCCGCCCTGGCCGGACCGACGTGCACCTCCGACCACTCGAGCGCCACCGGCAGGCAGGCGAGCAGGACGAACCCCTCGACGGTCAGGGCCACGCCGAACACCACGGGCGCGTGCACCAGCGCGAGCAGGGCGAAGACCACGGCCGTGGTCACGGTCGCGGCGAGCAGCATGTCACCGCGCCGGCCGCGGGCGGTCGCCAGGCCGGGCAGCACGGCGGCGCCGGCGATGCCCGCTATCGTGGTAAGCGCGATGAACGGGCCGGACAGACCGGCGTGGCCGAACTTGGTGAGGATCGAGTCGAGCCAGGTGGCGATGGCGTTGAAGACGCCGACGCCGATGAAGAGCAGCCCGCCCAGCTTCCACATCAGCCGGTCCCCGCGCAGCCAGCGCAGCGACTCGTGCGCCGGCGCCTCGGCCGGGAATGCGGCGGGCACCCGGATGGCCACCACCACGAAAACGGCGATCGCCGTGGTCACCGCCGCGTGCACGGTGAGCAGCAGCGTCAGCCCGCCCGCGCTGACCAGCGGCCCGCTGGTCAGCGCGGCGGCGAGGATGCCCACGAACTGCGCGGCGCTCCCCACCGAGATCGCCATGGTGCGCTCCCCGGCGGGGAAGTAGCGCGCCGCCACCTTGGTGATCGCGTTGAGCACGAGCGGCTGTCCCGCCGAGACGACCAGCTGCCCGGTGAGCACCACGACGAACGAGTGGGTGTCGACCACCCGCACCAGCGCTCCGGCGGCGGTGAGCGCCGCTCCCGCGCTCAGCGCCGCGGCGAAGTGCCGGTCGAGCCAGCGCCCGGCCGGAATCGCGAACACCACGAAGAGCAGCGGGTTCACCACCGCCAGGTCGCCGACGGCGCCGTTCGAGACGTGCATTGCGGCGCTGGTCTGGTCGGTGACAGCCGCGAACGTCAGCCACAGCAGCTGCGTGCTGGCGACAAGCAGGCTGAACGCGACCAGGACCGTCCAGCGGCTGGCCCGCACCGCCTGCGCGGCCGGCGTCTCAGCACTCACGGGTGCCCGCTAGGAGCGCAGGACACCATCGGGGCGCGGGAAGCGTCCGCACCGTCATACCCCCTCGACGAGGGCGAATACCTGCTCAAAACGAGCCAGAGCGTCATCGATCACCGCGTCAGTATCGGCCATCGAGGTGTACATCCGCGACCCGGCCAGGGTAATCAGCCCGTGGGCGGTGTACGCGGCGCCCATCTGCTCCATCAGCTGCTTGCGCGTCTTGTTCTCACGCAGCAGCTTCACCGGGTGGTGCATGTCGAGCAGCATCACTCCGCTGCACTCCAGGTGGACGATCGAGCCCTGGTTGTAGGCCACGTACGGGAGACCGGACTGGTCGATGAGCCGTTGCAGCCCCTTCGTCAGCCGGTCGCCTGCCCGGCCCGCGATGACCGGGGCACTGGTCCGCGCCATTTCCTCGATCGCGAAGTAGCCGGCCGCGCAGGACAGCGGATTGGCCGACAGCGTGCCACCGACCTGGATGTGCGCGCCGCTCTTGCCGTCAAGGCCGGAGCCGAAGGCCGCCATGACGTCGGCTCGCCCGCCGACACCGCCGGCCATCGGGTAACCGCCTGCCACGGCCTTGCCGAGGACCGTGAGGTCAGGTTTCACCCCGAAGTAGCCCGGCGGCGCCGCCCATGCCGACCCGGAACCCGGTGACCACCTCGTCGAAGATCAGCAGCGCGCCGAACTCGTCGCACAGCTCGCGGACCTTCGTGTTGAAGTCCCGCGGGGCCGGCCGGGTGCCGGACTCGGGGCCGAGCGGCTCCACCACGATCGCGGCCGTACCGCCGAGCGCGCGGTTCTCCGCCAGCTTGCGGCGCAGTGCCCCGATGTCGTGCGGGAACGCCTCGCGGGTCTGGCTGGTGGCACCGAACGGGATTCCCTTGGCGTTCATCCGGTAGGTGCCGGGCACCCGCAGCCCGTAGACGAGCGTGTCGGACCAGCCGTGGTAGGCGCCGCCGACCTTGAACACCATCTTCTTGCCGGTGAAGGCCCTGGCGGCGCGGACCGCGGCCATCACCGCCTCGGTTCCCGAGCCGAGCGAGCGGTACATCTCGATGTGCGGCATGAAGCGGTTGATCGCCTCCGCCAGCTTGAGTTCGTACTCGTGGAACAGGCCGGTGACCGGGCCGGATTCGGCGATCACCGCGGCGACCTGCTCGTTCACCGGAGCGTAGTTGCTGCCCAGGATGGTCGGTCCGCCCGCCTGGAGGAAGTCGATGTAGGTGTTGCCGTCGCGGTCGGTCAGGTACGCGCCGTCCGCCCGGTCGATCGCCAGCGGGAACGGATAGTTGAAGGCCAGGTTATGCTGCACGCCGCCGGGAATCCGCGCCTTGGCCCGGTCGGTCAGTTCCCTGCTCGCGGTGCACTTGTTGTCGAAGTAGCCGAGCACGTCGAGCATCGCGTCGTGCTTGAGGCCGCGGACCGGCTGGTCGACCAGCGCCTTAAGCCGCCGCATGACCCCGGGCACGTCCGGGTATTCGCTGATCGCGTAGCCCCGGGCCGCGTCCTGCCCCCCGGGGTCCGCGGGAGCCGTCGCGCCCGGTGTCGTCGCGGCAGCGCCCGCTGTCCCGGTGCCGGCGGACACCGCCGCGGCGACGGCGTCGGCACTGGGCAGCTCATCCGTGGCCGGCACCCGCTGCGGCGGCATGCCCTTGGTGATCTGCGCGGCGATCTTCTTCTCGTCGCCGCGCAGTTTCGTGAGGGCGATCTCGCGGATCGCGTCGGGGATCGTGTAAACCTTCCCCGACTCGGTCGTAAGCGCGAGCAGGTAGGCGATCGAGACCTTTTCCAGCAGCGCCATGTTGAACACCGCGCGGTCCGGGTCGGTGCCAAGGGCCACGATGCCGTGGTTGGCGAGGATGAACGCGTTGGAAGCGCTGGACATCTTCTTCCGCACGTTGCCGGCGAGGAACGAGGTACCCGCCGGAGCGTAGTCGATGATGTCGACGCCGCGGCCGAGGAACCGGACCTGCTCGTCGGTCAGCGCCGGGATCGGCTTGCGCAGGAACGCCAGGGCCGAGGCGTACGGCTGGTGGGTATGCACAATGGCGTGCACGTCCGGGCGCTCGCGGTAGATGGCGGCATGCATGCCGCATTCGATCGACGGCGCGAGGCCCGAGCCGCCGGTATCCGGTACCTGCTTGCCTGCGAAGTCGACGATGGCGACGTCCTCGGGACGCATCCGGGCGTAGTCGTAGTTACTCGGTGTCACGGCGTATCGGTCGTAACCGGGGACGCGCACGGAGGTGTTGCCCTCGGTCGCCTTCAGATAGCCGCGCTCAAGTAGCGCCCGGCACATCTCTACGACATGCTGCCGGGAGCGGAGGTGCTCCATGGTCCCTCCCTCCGGTAGCTGGTGCCAATGGGTAGCGAGTGTGGTACCCATTCTCAGCTAGCACCGCAGGCGGGTCTACCGACCGCAAAGCGTGATTATTACCCCAGTAATTAGCACATCATGATAAGACTGGAGAATGGCTTCTCCGGCGGCAATCGTTGCTCCATGGCACCGGGTGCCCGCGGACGTGGCGTCCGCACTGCGTCCGCTGCTTGGCCAGACCGCCCGCGATATCTCCGCCGAGGTGACCGCGGCCATCCCGGCGTTCGCCGCCATCGGCGGCAGCACGAGGTTCAGCCGGGACCTGGAGGGAGCCGTGCGGGCCGGGATCGAGCGGTTCGTCGACCTGGTCGCCACCGGTGAGAACGCACTCTCGCCGGCCGTCGCGGACCTGTTCACCGGGCTCGGCGCGGCGGAGGCGCGCGACGGGCGCGGCCCGGAAATCCTGCTCTCGGCCCTGCGCGTTTCCTCGCGGCTGCTGCTGCGCGTGACGGTGGACGCGGTTGCCCGCTTTCGCCCGGTAGGCGTGCCGGAAGTGGTGGACCTGTCCGACGCTGTCACCGGGTTCATCGACGAGCTGGCCTCCGCCTGCACCGACGGGTACGCCAGGCAGGTGCGGGAAGACGCCGGGGAGAGCGACCGGCTCCGCCGGCATCTGGCCGGGCTGCTGCTGCGCGGCGGTGCCGCCTGGCCGGTCGTCGCGCAGGCGAGTGCCGCGATCGGCTGGCCGCCGCCCGGCCGGATTACCGCCGTGCTGGTGCCCGCGGCCGAGGCCCGCGCGGTCAGGTTCCGCTTCGGCACCGACGGGGTGCTGGCCGAGCGCGGCGAGGAGGCGGTGCTCCTGCTGCGCGAGGTCCCGGCCAGGGCCGAACTGGCCGAGGCGCTGCGCGGCCGCCGGGCCGTGGTCGGACCCACGCTCGGCTGGGAGCAGGTGTCCACCGGGGTCCAGCTCGCGGAGCTAACCGCGCGCCCCGCGCCCGGCGCCGCCCCGGCCTTCGCCGACGACCACCTCGCCGACCTCGCGCTGCGCGGACAGCCGGCCGCGCTCGCCGTACTCGCCCAGCGCCGTCTCGGCGGGCTCAGCGGGCTGCGGCCCGGCCAGCGCGAGACGCTGCTCCGCACCCTGCGCAGCTGGCTGTGGCACTGGGGCGCGCGCCCGGAGGTCGCGGCCGAGCTGTTCGTGCACCCCCAGACCGTCAGCTACCGCATCGCCCAGCTGCGCCAGCTCCTCGACGCCGACCTTGACGACCCCCAGACCCGCTTCGAGCTGCTGCTCGCCGTGAGCAACGAGGTCGGCGCCGGGACGACGACGGCGGCGCCGCCGGGAGACGGCTAGGCGTAGCAGGACAAGGGCCTGCCGTCGTTGTACGCCACCATGTCCCGCAGCGCGGCGATGACGTCGACCCGATGGCCCGCCGCCCCGAGATCGGCGTAGGCCCGGTGCAGGTTCCCGACGAGACGCTCGCTGTCCAGCCAGCCGGCATAACCCCCGAGGTCGGTCTCGCGAGCCAGTTCAAGCGGCGAAAGCCCGGCATCGATGCCCCGCCTGGCGACCTCAAGCACGAAGCCGAGGTAGCCGACCACCGTCTCGATCAGCGAACCGTCGCACGGCCTGCCGTGGCCCGGCACGATCACCGTGGCCGGAATGGACGCGACCACCGTGGTCAGCACGTCGATGGCGCCACGGACCGATCCCATGAGCAGGAACGGCGTACCGCCGTTGAACAGCAGGTCCCCGCAGAACAGAACCTGCTGCTCGGGCAGCCACACGAGGCTGTCGTTCGTGGTGTGTGCGGCCTGGCCGACGTAACTCACTTCGATCGGCCGGTCGTCGGACCACAGCCTGAGCCGGTCAGCGAACGTGAGCGTCGGCGGTGCCAGCGTTACCTCGCCCCAGTTCACCGGCTCCCAGATGCCCCGGTTGGCCGGCAGTCCGGACGCGATCAGCTCGGTCCGGCAGTTCTCGTGCCCGACGATCGTGACCGCACCGAACAGCGAGTTGCCGTAGGTGTGATCACCGTGGTGATGGGTGTTGACGAGCGTGGTCACCGGTGCGGCAGTGACTGAGGCGATCCGGTCCAGGTAGGCGCGGGTGCGCCGCTCGGTCGAACAGGCGTCGATGCTGATGACCGACGAGCGTCCGGCCACGAAGCCCGTGTTGTTGATATACCAGGACCCGTCCGGCTGAATGTGGGCGAACACGCCGTCGCCGACCTCGATCAGTTCTGCCGGGCCTAGCCCTGGATGGCCGTGCGCGTCAGTGCTCACCGGCCAATTCAATCCCATCGGTACGCTGTTCGGCATCTACTTCCATGAGACCGGCGTCATCGGGCTTCAGATCCCCGGCTGCAACGGCTGGGTGCTGGATGCCTTAACTATCTATTGAATGAGGGTGTCATGCGCTTCATCAAGGCCCAGACGGAGCAGGGTGCACGGCTCGGGGTGCTGCGCCCGGACGGGGCGGTGAGCCTGGCCGCGGAGGAATCGCGCCTTGAGCCTTACTTCGGTGATGACGGCGAGGCGCTGCGCCGTCTCGCGGATGAGATACAGGCCGCGCCGGCCGCCGAGGCCAGGCTGGAGGATCTGCGCCTGCTCAAGCCGGTTGACCCGGTGTCGATGCGCGACTTCATGGTCTTCGAGGAGCATGTGCGGCGGCCTGGCAGCGGGCGGGGCTGAGCCGTGGGCCTGACGTCTGGTACGAGCAGCCGATCGGCTACTTCAGCAACGCCGCGACGCTCCGCGGACCGCGCGATCTGGTCGAGATCCCCGGCGGCTCGCAGCGCCTGGATTTCGAGCTTGAGGTCGGTGCGGTCATCGGCCGGGAGGCGCGCTCGGTCACCCCGGAGCAAGCCGAAGACCACATCGCGGGCTTCCTGATCCTGTGCGACTGGTCCGCCCGCGACCTGCAGTTCCGGGAGATGGAGGGCCGCCTGGGCCCGCTGAAGGGCAAGGACTTCGCCTCGTCCCTCGGGCCGGTGCTCGTCACGCCCGACGAGCTCGCGCCCCGGCGCAGCGGGACGGGGTACGACCTGCGGATGACCTCCGCGGTGAACGGACGTCCCTACGGCGGCGACCGCTGGTCGTCGGCGTACTGGTCGTTCGAGGAGATCATCTCCTACGCGTCGTGGAACTCGCGGGTGGAAACCGGGGCGCTGATCGGCAGCGGCACCTGCCAGGGCGGGTGCATCCTGGAACTGTCGCTGCGGCACGGCCAGGAGGAGTACCCGTGGCTGGCCGCGGGCGACACGGTGACGCTCGCCATCGAGCTCATGGGCGATATCCAGGCCACCGTGGCCGCACCGCAACGCGGCCCCTGGCCCGGCCGTGGTCCTCAGGAGCCGGAGTAAAGCCGTTCCAGGCCGATCAGTTGCACCGTCCCATCGCTGTCGGCTGCCTGTGCGGCCAACTCGGGCGTGAAGCCGACGGCGCTGAAGAGCAGCAGCACCGGGTCCGCCTCAGTGTCAACGTGCCCTTGAGCGCGGAGCAAGTCGATCGCCTCGCGCAGCCGCTTGAGGTGACCGTGCCCGATGACCTCGCCGGATTTGGCCTCTCCGATGGCGACCAGCCCCCAGCGTGAATCTCGCACGACGATGTCAAGCTGACGCTGGGATCGCCCGGCGGGGTCGTTGAGCACCCCATGCGAAACGATGTCCGGCTGTCCGCCCAGGGTGGCGCCGGAGGCGAACTCCTGGGTCCAGACCCGGCACATGTCCCCGAATGTCGGCCCCATGACCTGTGACCTGAATGCCTCTGCTGACTCGGCCCACAGGCGGGTTGCCCGCTCCGGTCGGTAGAGATCCAGTCGCGACCAGTTCGGGTAAACGATGGCGTGGTGGAACCGGATAAGGGCGTCGGTGATCTGGTACTCGGCCCGGTTCGCCCGGAACGCGTCGGGGACGTGCGACAGGAAGCCACCGTCGGCGAGTCCCTTGACGTAGTGATTCACGTCTGACGTTGAGCGGCCGACCCGCTGGGCGATCCCGGACACCGTGTGACGGCCCTCGGCGATCGCGCTCAGCACTGTCCCGTACATCCCGATCTGGCTGAATGCCGAGTCCTCGCTCAGCAGCATTCGCGGCTGGCGGAACAGCATGTTGGTTGAGTTCAGGAGGTTCCGCGTCACCCATTCGTCTAGCTCACCGAGCGATCCCGGCAGGCCGGACGTGTACTCGATGTAGGCGGGAGTCCCGCCTACCATCGCGAACAGCATTGCCGCCAGCGGAAGGTCATGCGAGACCCCCCAGAAGCTCGCCGCCGCCCGGAAGTCGAACGCCCGCACCATGAGGCTGAGCCGGGCCCGGCCGAACAGCGCGGCCGACCCGGAGACCAGCTCGCTCATGAAGGAGATCGACGAACCGCACAGGATCAGCCGGGTTCGCGACCTCGTCCGCGCCATGCCCCGAGGCGACAGCGCATGCTGGATGATCGACGCCAGGCCAGGCGCCGAGCGCGCCATGTAGGGGAACTCGTCAAGGACCACGAATACCGGCCGTTCACCCGTGCCCAAGGCAAACAGCGCCTCGATCGCCTCGTCCCAGGAATCCAGTCGAGGCGGCAGTCCGCCGGTGAATGCCCCAAGCGCCCCCGCAAGCCTGCGCAGGTGCTCACTCGCCGGCATGTCCTCAGGCACCGTGAAGTACAGCCCGCCAAGCTCCTCGCACATCGACTCGAGCAGCAGCGTCTTCCCCTGACGGCGTCGGCCCGAGACCATGCCCAGGGTCGCTCCGAGCCGGTCGTCGGTGGCGAACTCCGCCAGCGCCTGCCACTCAACGGCCCGGTCAAAGATGTAGTCGGGCTTAGGCACCGCCTCGATCATGCTGCCCCCCGAACGCAGTAGAGATGTACAAATGGACTTTTTAAAAGTCTACTTGTCAAATGGCACAACTGGCGGCGCACGGCTCACTCGGTCCACCACGAGATCCGCCCTGGCGATGTGGACTTCCCTTCGTCGGCCGTGCGGCCGGCCGGTAACGCCAGGTCCGCGAGCAGGATGTCGAGGGACAGCTCCTCCTCGACCCGGACATCGTGGCGCGCCATCGCGGCCGCCAGGCCCGGATCCCAGGGGGTCGCGACCGGCTCGCCCGCCAGCCGGGGCCCGCCGGCGGCGGCATGCGCGGCCAGCACCGCCGCGGCCCCGGCCTCGTACGCGACGCGGTCATACCGCCACGGCTGCCAGCGTGAACGCGCCTGGCAGGCCCGGTCGCGAACCGCGCCGGCGATCCGGACACCGCCCCAGTCGAAATCGCCGTGGTAGCGGAACTCCGCTCCGCCCGCCGCCAGCAGGTCGAGCAGCCGCCAGCCGGCGGCGGACGGCTGGCCGCCGACGCAGACCAGCGGCGGGCAGCGACTGCCCAGCTCGTCCGCGGCGGCCGCGATAACCACCGGGTTCTCGCAAACCCAGACGGGGCTCGCCGGCAGCGGCTCATCGTGGCAGCGCAGCTGCCGGAGCGTGAGCACGGAAGGCTGTCCCGCTTCCCTCTGCAGTGCCAGCAGCCGGCCGAGGGCGCTGCGAGTGTCACCGGGCAGGCCGAGACAGAGCACCACCGAGGAGAGCTCATCGAGGTAAACCCCCGCGGATGCCCAGTCCGACCGGCGGGAGTCCGCGGTGGTGTCGGCCGCGAACGGCAGGCCCGCCAGCGCACGGACCGCGGACTGGGCGAGCGTGCCCGCGGGGCGGCCGTCATCCAGAGCGTGCGCGTCCCCGCAGCATTCGGCCGCGAGCCGCCCGATCGGCAGGCCTGGCGCCGGAACCCGGCGAAGCACCGCCGCCACCTGGTCGAGCAGCGCCAGCGCCGCGTCCGGAGCAGGAGCCAGGCGCCGTACGACGCCGGTCGCGTCGAGCCACCCCCGCCACGCGGCCAGCTCTGCCCGGCTCGCCACCGCGTCGTCCAGCGGCGCGAAGGCGGCCGCCCAGGCCGAAGCCGCATGCGCCCGGTCGCCGGTGCGGTCACGGACCGGGCCGGTCAGCAGCACCACCGCCTCGGCCAGTCCGCCCGGCGCCGCCCCGCTCTCGCGTAGGACCTGGTCTACCTCGGTCAGCGACACCGACAGCGAGGCGCCGGACCGAGGCGCCCGGCCGGTGAGCGTTTCGACCGCCCGCCGCTGCTCGGCCGTCGCGCCGGCCAGGGTGACGGTTCCGGTTAGCGGACGTCCGGCCTCCAGCCGGTCGCGTGCCCGCCGGACCAGCCACGCGGTCGGCTCGCCGCCCAGCAGCCGGTGCAGCCTGCCGTCCGCCGGCGGGCCGGTAAAGCTGTCGGTCACACCGGCTCCAGTTCGGCCCTTCGGCGTTCCCGGCCGTCCCACCGCCACGGCGTGACCAGGACCGCGTCGACGCCGTCCTGCCGCGCGAGCTGGCAGATGCCGAGCCCAGGCACCTGCGGGTAGCAGCCCCACTCACGCTCGCTGGTCATGACCACGTCCATGTCGAAGGTGGCGAGCAGCCCCATGCACTTGGCGCGAGAGTCGTCGTCGACTCCGGCAAACGCCTCGTCGAGCGCGATCAGCCTCGGCGCGTGCGGGTTGCCGGCCGACTTGTAATGCGACGAAGCCGCCGCGAAGAGCGGAACCGACACCACCAGCGCTCGTTCGCCGCCCGAGGCGGGACCGGTGGCGGGCCGCCACTGTCCGCCGGAGTAGCGCTGGATCACAAACTCGTGCCAGCACCGGTAGTCAAGCGCCGACGTCAGCGCCTCGGCCCAGCCGGCCGCCGGATTGTCCGCGTGCTCGGCGGCGATTCGCTGTTGCAGGAACGCGCCGACGAGCGCCCGGTCGGCGGCGGACCACGCGTCGATTGTCTGCCGGAGCTTGAGCCTGACCCGGTCAAGGCCTTCGGGTGCGTTCCTGGCCTGCTGCCAGATCAGCCGCAGCTTCATCCCGGTCGACGTCGGCCGCGATTCCAGTTCGTCGTTCATCTGCCTGACCTCGGCCTCGGCCGCTGAGATCAGCTCGTGCAGCGTCCCCGCCACCTCGTTGAGCAGGTGATTCTCCAGGATCTCCCGTTCCCGGGCCGACAGCAGCGCGGTCCGCTGCTCCACCTCGGCCGCCAGCGCCTCGGCCAGCCCCGGCAGGTCGTGGCTGCGGCCCTGGAAGACCACGTCGATCACGATGACGCCCTCGCTGAGCGTCAGGCCCGCCGAGTGCCCGTGCCTCGCCATCGCGTCCGCCAGCAGCTTGTGCTCCTCGGTCACCCGCTTCTGGATGCGGTCCCACGGCCCGTCGCCGTCGTCCACGGAGTCGAGTTCGGCGTTGACCGCGCGGGCGAAGATCACCGTCGGCGTCGCCGCCCACGGCTGCTCCAGGTCGGGGACCTCGACCGAGGTCACCGCGACCCGCAGCAGCCCGGTGGCCGCGAACGCCTGGAACTCGCGGACCGCGTCGTCCCGCTGCCGGGCCGCCTCGTCGACCTGCGCGCGCAGTTCGCCCCGTTTCCCGTCCGCCTTGCCGCGGGCCTCGATCGCCCCCTGTTCGCGGCCGCGGGCGTCCCGCTCGGAGATCTTAGCGGCCGAGGGTACCGGCCGCCTCGGCCAGCCGCCGCTGCAATTCCTCCACCGCCGTGCCGACGGTGGCGAGCAGTTCCTGGTGTGTCGTCGCCGCCGTGTCCGCCGCCGCCCGCGCCTCGGCGGCCCGCTCGCTCGCCTCGATCAGCAGCTGACGGCTGTCGGCGAGTTCCGTTTCCGCGTCGGCCGCCGCGCGGATCGCGCTGTGCGCCGCCTCGGCGGCCGGCCACAGCGCGGCGAGCGCCACCCGGTACGCTCCCACTCCCGCCCGCACCCCGGCCAGTTCGCCCGAATCGGCCGGGCAGGCCGACATCGCCCGCGAACTCCGCCGCCCGCACCCGCGCCGCCGCCAGTTCCTCCTGCCGCTCCCGCAGCTTCGCGATCGCCGCCGCGTGGTCCTCCCGCGCCCGGACCAGCCCCTGGCGCTCAACTGCGGCCCCGGTGTGGGCCTCGCGGACCCTGCCATCCGACGGCACCGCCCGGTGCTCCTCGGCCAGCAGCTCCTGCCGCGCCTCGATGCCCGCCAGGTCCGCGTCGATGGCCGCGATCGCGGCCCGTTCCCCGGCCAGCTCCCGCTCCAGCGCCTCGATCCGCGCTCGCCGGGCGGCCTCCCGCGCCCCTTCGCCGATGTAGCCGGCCCGGTCCTTGCCCCAGGCGCCGCTCAGCACCCCGTTGGACCACCGGCCGTCCGTGGTCACCCAGGTACCGCCGGTACCGGCGGTCCCGGGCTCACGTCCAATTGCCCTCAGAACGGAGGCCACTGACTGTTCGCGCAGCACTCCGGCCTGGAAGTCATCCGAATCGATCGCGGGCACCAGCAGGCCGGCGCACGACTCACCGGCCACCGGGGCAAGCCCGGGGACCAGGATCACGTCCCCGTCCACGAGGTTCCCCTCGGGGGTGACCCACGCGTCGAGAATCCCCGCCGCCTCGAGCGCCGCCTCAAGCCCGGCCCGCTCGTCGTCGGTCAAACCCGCCGCGAAGTCGGTCACCTTCCACAGCGGCGCTCCGGGACGGCCATCGCGGACGCGGGCCGCGCGGGTATGCGGCACCGGCGGGAAGTCGTGGCCGCCTAGGCGCAGCCGGCTGATCTCATCCGCCAGCTCGCCCGCCCGGGTGGCACGCCTCGTCCGCTGGGTGTTCAGCTCCCCGGCGAGCCGGCCAAGCTCGCGGGCCTGCTGCCCGGGCGGCGTCGTCGATGACCGCGGCGGCGGGATTCGCGCCTTCTCCGGTCACCCCCCAGCCCTCCAGCGCGGCGATCAGTTCGTCCGGGTCGGCCACCCGCAGCTCCGTCAGGCCGCTCAGGTAGGAACGGTAGGCCTCAAGAAGCAGCCGCATCCGTTCCTCTACTGCCCGGTCCGCGGCGGCGACCCGGTCCGCGGCGGCCTGAACCTCAGCCGACCGCCTGCCCTCTTCCGCCTGGGCCGCACTGACCTGCTGCTCGCATTTCGCCGACTCGCTAATCAGCTCGCCCAGCTGCTTGACCGCCTGTTCCTGCCGGTCGGCGACTGCCCGGGCATCACGCCTGGCCCGCGCGAGCATGTCGGCCGCCGGCTCCTCGGCGGCATCGAGGTAGGGAGCTTCCCCGGGCATCGGTGCTGCGTCCCGATCGGCGGCGTCCGCGTAGGCGACGGTTTCCGCGTGCGGTGCGGCGTCGGCCAAACCGGCATGCCCGTCGGCGGCCGCGTAGTCAGCGGCACCGAACGCCGCGAGGGCCGCCCGGTGCTGCTCGGCGCAGCGCGCGTCCGCCGCGGCGGCCGCCGCCTCGCCCAGTGCTGCGGCAAGCTTGTCGCGCCCCGTCCCGGCCTGATGGGCGGTCTGAGCCGTCTTGGCGGTGTACTTCTGCACCTGGCCGGACTGCCGGTTTCGGTCTTCCTCCTGGATGCGCGCCGCATTCTCCTTGCGGCCGGCGTCCTCGTGCAGGTGCTTGAGCCGCTCGGCGTCGCGCATCGCCGGATCGGCCTCCAGCGCTTTGCGCCGTGCCTCCAGCTCGGTGCGCCGCTCCTCAAGCGCGGTGAGTTCACCCTGCGCCTCATCCAGCGCCAACTGGGCGGCCGCGAAGGCCTCGTCGGCGGCGGCCAGGTCCCGGCCGAACTGTTCGTAGCGGCTCTGCGTCAGCCGCGGCCCGGCCGCCTTGCGCTTGGCCGCCACCTTCGCGTACCGGCGGTAGTGGCCAAGGAAGTCGGTCGCCGCCTGCTGCGCTTCGGCGAGGGAGTCCAGCGCGTCGCGCTCCTCGTCGAGGCCGCGGAATGCCTCGGCGACGGTGGTGACGAGGCCGGGGCTGAGCGGGGGCAGCGCCTCTGTCAGCGCCCTGGACAGCAGCTTCTCATCGGGCTTCTTCGACAGCTGCGGCTGGCGGAGCTGGATCAGCAGGTTGACCAGGGCCTCGTAGCGGTGCGGGCCCAGGCCGAACAGGTGCTCATCGACCGCCCGGCGGTAGTCGGCCGCCCGGTCGTAGACGAACCCGCGTGACCCGATCGCCTCCCGCAGCTTCTCCCTGGTGAGCGGGACACGGCTGTCGGGCAGCAGCTGCAGTTCGCCGCCGGGACGCTGGCTGGTGACGAAGAACCAGTGCCGTACGATCCCGCGCCCGGCCACGGCCTTCAGCCCGCAGCCGATCGTGATGAACTCAGCAGTGCCCTCGACCCGTCAGCGCCGTCGGCGCTCCTGCGACCGAACTCCAGCCAGGTGTAGCCGAGGCGCTCGGGGCTCGGGTGCTTGCCGCCGAGCAGCAGGTTCCACTCCATCCGCTTTTGCCGGTCCCCGTCCGGCTCCACCCGGTGCGGCGCGAGGTCGCCGTCGAGCAGGAACGGCAGCGTGAGGGCGAGGACTTTGGACTTGCCGGTTCCGTTGTTGCCGCGCAGCAGCAGGCGGCCGTCATGGAACCAGAATTCCTCCTGGTCGTAGTAGAACATGTCGATCAGGCCGGCCCGCAGGGGCTTCCACCGCTCAGAAGAGGGTGCTGGCAGCATCGGTCCCCGCCTTTCTGGTCTGGGCCTTTCTGGTTTGGGCCGGTCTGCTGGCCCCTGGAGGGAGTGCCCTGCTCCCGGATGACGGGCTCGGCGAGGGCGAAGCGAGCTATGGCCGGGCGACTGCGGATCACCATGATGCTGCCGTCGCGGGTCACCTCGGTGTCCACCTCGACGAGGCGCAGGGCGGTGAGCTTCTCCAGCGCGATATCGAGCAGTTCGATCTCAGCGCCGGGATCGGTGACGCCCTTGCGCCAGTAGCTCGCGTGCGCCTGCGCCGCCTGCCGGACGAACGCGAGCAGCTTGGCTCGCGGTGCCCGCTCCCTGTTCGCCAGGTACTCGGCGACCAGCAGCGTCACGTGCCCGTCAGTGCGCTGCTCGGGCATTCGCACGTCGGTGAGTTCGTCCTCCGGATCCACCATGGCGATGCCCTCGGCCCGCGGTTCCGGCAGCAGTCCGGTGGCCTCGCTGATGCGAGCGGTGATGTTGTGCCGCTGGGAGACCAGATAGGCGTGCTCCTCTTCCGGCAACTCGTCGTAGTAGACGACCGGTTCGTCAAGCAGCCGCCGGGTGAGGGCTCTGCGCAGCGCCTGGTTGCGCAGGTCATCGGTCTCGGCGACCGGCTCGGCGGTCAGCTCCGCGAGCCTCGCCTCGAACACTGTGCTCGCCCCGAAGCCGTTGACGGCGATGGTGGACGGGCCCCGGCTCCCGGTCAGCAGCACGCTGAGTACCGGTCGGCGCACGTCGTACAGCACGTCGGCCCCGGCCGACAGGTACGCGTCCTCATCCCCGGCCACCCGGCTGAGCACGCCCCAGGTGAGCAGCAGCCGGACCACGGCCACCAGGTCGGCCCGGTCGCTCCTGTTGTCCAGGGTCAGCGTGAACCCGGTGGCGGCCAGGCCGGGCTCGGCGGCGGCGGTGAGCACGTCGTCGGCGAGGCTGCCGAGCGTGGTCTGCGCGTCGGCGCGGGCCAGGGCGGACAAGGCCAGGCAGAGGGCGACGTACCGGCGGCGGCTGAACGGCTCCCGGTTGTGCCCTCGCGCGGGGTGGGTGGCGTCGCCCGCCAGCGGGGCGGTCTTGAACAGCCGGGCCGTCTCCGCGTCGGCGACCAGACGCCAGCCGGTCTCCCTGCGCAGCCAGGCGCTGAGCGCAGGCAGATGCCGCCGCACGAGCAGCAGCGACTCGGCGTCGTCGGCGGCGACAAGCAGCGGCTTGGCCAGCAGGGCGCGGAGGGCGGCCCGGCGCTGCGCCTGTTCCTCGGCCGGGATCATGGCGCCAGGTCCGTGATCTCGATGACGTGCTCGGGACCGGTGAGCACCCCGTCCTCGGTCTTGATGGTCGCCGTGCCGCCGTCAGCGACCAGCCGCAGCCGGACCTCCAGGCTGCCGTCGTTCGTAACGGTCTTCACCTCGGCGGCGCCGGGCGCCCGGGCCGCGAGCGCGTCGCCGAGCAGGCTGAGGAAGAGACGGAAGGCCCTCGGGTCCAGCACGTCCAGGTCGGACAGCAGCGTCGGCCCGCTGGTGTGCAGCCGCCGCCGTGCCTCGGCGGTTTGCGCGGCCTCTTCTTCCGCCTGGCGCCGCAGCAGCTCCCGAGCCGCGGAGCGGTCTTTCACCTGGCTGGGCTGGCCGCGTCGCTCATAGCTCCCGGTCTTCCTGAGCTGCGGCGAGATCCGGATCGGGGGCGCCTCACCCCACGGCGTCCCGGCCGGGACACTTTCCCACTCATCCGCGGTGTCGCCGGTGACGGACAGGTGCCGGGCGGGGGACAGGCCGAACGCCGCCCGCCACAGCCGGTGAGCCGCCGCATCATCGGGTGCCTCGGCGAACCACCGGGCCAGCGCAGCGAAGTCAGCCGACCGGTCGGACCGGCCGGAACGCCGCTCGTTAAGCAGGCCGACCGCGTCGATGAGCTGCTTGATCGCGGTCACCGCGGCCTGTCGCAGCAGCCGGGCCTGCGACGGGCGGCCCGCGTCGCGCGAGGTGAACCAGTCGTCAAGGCCGCGCCACCGGTTCCGCCACGCGTCGAGCGCCTGCCCTTCCGCGCGGGCCAGCGCCTGCGCCGCATCCGCCCCCTCGGGGACCGCGTCGGCCGCCTCGCGCCGGGCGGCGACCCCCAGCAGGCGCTGGTGACCGGCGGCCTCCAGGTCCGTCAGCAGGACCGCGATCCGGGCACCGGAGTTGGCGAGGTCGGCGATGAACCGGTTGATGTAGTCGATCAGCCGTTCCTTGTACGCGATGAATCCGTCGACGTCCCCGTCGGAGAAGTCGATCGCGCGCCGCAGCGCGGACATGAACGCCTGTGCGTTATCCGCGAGCGAAGAGAACCGCTCCGCCACCGACAGCAGCAGCAGATGGACCTTGGCCGGGTCGGGGTCGTCCTGGCTGGCCAGCGCGAGCAGCGCCTGGAGCTGGTCGGCGATGTCCGCCAGGGCGACCGACTGAAGCTGGCCGCGCCGTCCGATGGCGTCCTCGTAGAACGCGATCGCCTGCTCGGCCGCCTGCCCTTCGGCCGTGAGCTGGTACAGCGACCGCTTGCGGTGAAAGTCCTCCACCGTGGTCACCCGGCTGGTGTCCACGTCCGACCGCAGGTTGCCCCACTTCACCAGCTGGTCAAGCGCGTCGGTCAGCTGTTCATCGGCCTCGAGCCGCAGCTCAGCGGCGATATCTTCCGGGCGCAGGTGCACGATGAAGCGCTGCTTCGCCCGCGCGAAGGTCCTGAGCAGGCGCCGGTACTGCTCGGCGTTCGGAACACCGAGATGGGTGAAGGGCTGCGCCGCAACGGGGTCATCGCCCAGCGAATTCCCCCGGCCGCGCGCCGACGACAACGTTTCGTCAGCCACCCGTACATCGTGCCGCATGCCACCGACAAAATGGTCCCGTTACCCGACCCTGCTGAGGAGCGACGGCCGTTATAGAACGGTATGCAGTGATCTGGTGCCGTCGTCTTTGGCTGCCTGGCTGGCCGGCGTGCCGCCGTGGGCCCGCATGACGTCCAGGGTGCAGCCGGGCCCGCTGACCGGCATCTGGCTCAGCGGCCAATTGAGGTCGCGGCATCACCAGCTCACCACCACCCTGAACAGCCGGTACGGCCATCTAGGGATCATCGGCCTGTGCGAGATCGGGCACGGCATGGACGCCCGCGTCTACCACGCCGACTCCGCCCAGCTCGGCCCGGTCGCGATCAGGGTGCCCCACGACCGATGGGTCACCAGCGGCAACGAAGCCCGGCTCGACACCCGCCGCCAGCTCCGCCAGGACTACGAGCTCAGTCGCCACCTGCGCGCCCACGGCCTCCCCGTCCCCGAGGTGTTCGTTCTGCACACCGACGACGAGGGCACCGACTTCACCATCGCCCAGTACATCGAAGCCGACGGCAGCGACCTGCCCGGCACCGAACTGGGTCGGCTGATCCGCGCGGCTGGCCGCCGAGGCGCTGCTAGCAGAACTGCGTGACCGCTAGCGGCCACGCAAGCCGCAGATGGGGAAGATGGGCTAAATCCTCAGCTACCGCTAAGCCCTCGCGTTCTGCCCGTTCAACGGGATGGTCTGCGGGTACCCTCGGTGG
Organism: uncultured Actinomycetota bacterium; assembly: GCA_963785645.1. Classification (GTDB taxonomy): domain Bacteria; phylum Actinomycetota; class Actinomycetes; order Streptosporangiales; family Streptosporangiaceae; genus Trebonia. The sequence continues at coordinate 639,876 of CAWAWG010000003.1, read as the reverse complement.
CCGTAACCCCGCTTACAGCCACCGGACGCGTTAGGACAGAACAACAGACGATGACAGCACATGTCAGCTCGCACACCTGGATCGTGGCGGGGGTGTACCTCGCGGCGGGGATCATCGGCGCTCTCGTGCTCCGCGGCCTTCTCGTCCGCCTGCACCGCAAGACCGAGCACACCCGCTTGCGCGGCGGCGACGTCGTGGTCGAGTTCCTGCGCCTGGTCGCCCCCTGGTGCCTCGGGGTCGGCTGCGCCTGGGGCGCGGTCCTGGCCCTGCCGCTGAACACCGCCTACCGCTTCGACTCCAACCACGGACTGCTCGCGATCATCGTGGTGGTCGTCTCGCTGGGCAGCGCCAAGGTGGCCGGGGCGGTGGTGCACGCCAGCGCGACGTCCCAGGTCGGCACCTCGGGGTCGGCCACCATCTTCGTGAGCATCACCAAGGTGATCGTCTGGACGATCGGCGGTCTGGTCCTGCTCGACAGCCTTGGCGTGGCCATCACGCCGCTGCTGACCGCGCTGGGCGTCGGCGGCCTGGCGGTCGCCCTCGCCCTGCAGGACACGCTGAGCAACCTGTTCGCCGGCGTGCACATCCTCGCCTCGCGCAAGGTCCAGCCGGGCGACTTCATCCAGCTTGACAACGGGATGCAGGGATACGTCGTCGACACGAACTGGCGCAGCACGATCATCCGCCAGCTCCCGAACAACATCCTCGTCGTACCGAACGCCACGGTGGCATCCTCCATCGTCACCAACTACCACCTGCCCGAGCACGAGATCTCCGTGACCGTCCCGTGCAGCGTCAGCTACGACAGCGACCTGGACCATGTCGAGCAGGTCACCGTGGAGGTCGGCCGGGAGGTGATGCGGGAGGTCAAGGGGGCCGTCCCCGAGCATGAGCCGACCGTCCGGTACAACACCTTCGGTGACTCCGCCATCAGCTTCAACGTGGGCCTGCGGGCCGCCGACATCAGCGCCCAGGTCCTGATCATCCACGAGTTCATCAAGCGCCTGCACTCCTGCTACCAGCAGGAAGGCATCGAGAACTCATCGCCGACGGAGACGGTCGTCTACAGCGCCGTGGAGGCCGCGGCCGCGACGGCCGCTGCGGAAACCGGCCGGGCACGCCTGCCACTCGACCAGGACAAGGACGACCCCCGAGAGGCAGCCGAACTCGTTCTGGATGCCTGAATTTGATTTAAGACAGACACACGGCGGCAGCCACCCGTAAGTCCGCGATCTCGCAGATGGCGGCGCCGCTGGTGACGGTGGCGCCCGCCTGCACGGCCAGGCCGGTGACGGTGCCGGACTTGTGGGCGTTCACCGGCTGCTCCATCTTCATCGCCTCCAGGACGATGACGAGGTCGCCCGCGGCGACCTGCTCTCCCTCGGAGACGGCAACCTTGATGACGGTTCCCTGCATCGGGGCGGCCAGCACGTCGCCGGAGGCCGCGCCGGCGCTCGACTGCCTGCCGGGGCGCTGGCGGCGCGGCTGGCCGGCGCCGCGCGCCGGGGGAGCGGCGGCCAGGCTGGCGGGGAGCGTGACCTCAAGGCGCTTGCCGCCGACCTCGACGACGACGGTCTGCCGGTCCTCCGGCCCGTCCGGTCCCTCCGTTCCCGCCTCGCTGGCATCCCAGGGGGCGAGCTCGTTGCGGAACTCGGTCTCGATCCACCGGGTGTGCACGGTGAACGGTTCGGGGTCACCGTACAGCTCGGGAGCGAAGGCGGGGTCGGTGACGACGGCCCGGTGGAAGGGCAGCGCGGTGGCCAGGCCGTGGATCTCGAATTCGGCCAGGGCCCGGGCGGAGCGCTGGAGCGCCTGCTGGCGGGTGGCGCCGGTGACGATGAGCTTGCCGAGCAGGGAATCCCAGGCCGGGCCGATCACCGACCCCGCCGCGACGCCCGCGTCCAGCCGGACGCCCGGTCCGGTGGGCGGCTGCCAGACGGTCACGGTGCCGGGCCCGGGCAGGAAGCCGCGCCCGGGGTCCTCGGCGTTGATGCGGAACTCGATCGAGTGGCCGCGCGGCGCCGGGTCGTCGTATCCCAGGGGTTCGCCGTCGGCCACCCGGAACATCTCCCGGACCAGGTCGATGCCGGTGACCTCCTCGGTGACCGGGTGCTCGACCTGCAACCTGGTATTGACTTCGAGGAAGGAGATCGTGCCATCCTGGCCGACGAGGAACTCGCAGGTTCCGGCGCCCACGTAGCCGGCCTCGCGCAGTATCGCCTTGGACGCCCGGCGGAGCTGGTCTTCCTGCTCGCCGGTCAGGTACGGGGCGGGGGCCTCCTCGACGAGCTTCTGGTGGCGGCGCTGCAGGGAGCAGTCCCGGGTGGAGACGACGACCACGGCGCCGTGGGAGTCCGCGAGGCACTGGGTTTCCACGTGCCGGGGCCGGTCGAGGTAGCGCTCGACGAAGCACTCGCCGCGGCCGAACGCGGCGACGGCCTCGCGGACCGCTGACTCGTACAGCTCCGGGATCTCGCCCAGGGTGCGGGCGACCTTCAGTCCGCGGCCGCCGCCGCCGAACGCCGCCTTGATCGCCACCGGCAGGCCGTGCTCCTCGGCGAACGCGGTGACCTCAGCCGCGCCGGACACCGGGTCGGCGGTACCGGCCACCAGGGGCGCCCCGGCCCGCTGGGCGATCTTCCTGGCCGCCACCTTGTCCCCGAGGTCGCGGATCGCCTGCGGCGGCGGGCCGATCCAGGTCAGTCCCGCATCGAGCACGGCCTGGGCGAATTCGGCGTTCTCGGACAGGAACCCGTAGCCGGGGTGCACCGCGTCGGCACCGGACTTGGCGGCTGCGGCGAGGATCTTGCCGATGTCCAGGTAGCTGGTGGCGGGGGTGTCGCCGCCGAGCGCGAACGCCTCGTCGGCGGCCCGGACGTGCGGCGCGTCCCGGTCCGGGTCGGCGTAGACCGCGACGCTGGTCAGGCCGGCGTCCCGGCAGGCCCGCGCGACGCGCACCGCGATCTCGCCCCGGTTGGCAATGAGGACCTTCGCTATGGTCATGGTCTTCCTCGGTTCAGTATGACAATCCAGCGGCTCGCCAGGCATGCGGGCCGGGACGGGGCAACGGGACGGGCCCGCGGGAACTCCGCGACCAGGCGGAGGGCCGGGCCGGGGCCGCCGCCGACGCGACGGACCTCAGCGCCAGCAGCACTGCCACGACGGCGGCGAGTTCGGCGTGGTCCGCACCGCCCCGTCGCACCGTTATCAGGGGTTCACCGCCGGCCTGGGCAGCGTCTGCCGTCTTCACAGCGGGATGTTGCCGTGCTTCTTGGGCGGCAGGGTCTCGCGCTTGGTCCGCAGGGATATCAGCGCCCTGGTGACGGCGGTGCGGGTTTCCGCGGGGCGGATGACCGCGTCGATGTAGCCGCGCTCGGCGGCGACGTAGGGGTTGGCGAGGGTGTCCTCGTACTCCTGCGTCCGTGCCTTACGGAACTCGTCGGGGTCCGCGGCGCTGGCGAGTTCGCGGCGGTAGAGGATGTTGACCGCTCCCTGGGCGCCCATGACCGCGATCTGCGCGGTGGGCCAGGCCAGGTTGACGTCGCCGCCGAGGTGCTTGGAGCCCATGACGTCGTAGGCGCCGCCGTAGGCCTTGCGGGTGATGACGGTGACCTTCGGGACGGTGGCCTCGGCGTAGGCGTAGAGCAGCTTGGCGCCGCGGCGGATGATCCCGGCCCATTCCTGGGTCACCCCGGGCAGGAAGCCGGGCACGTCGACGAAGGTCAGGACGGGGATGTTGAAGGCATCGCAGGTGCGGACGAACCGGGCGGCCTTTTCCGAGGCGTCGATGTCCAGGCAGCCGGCCAGGTGCAGCGGCTGGTTGGCGACCACCCCGACCGGAGCGCCCGCGACCCGGCCGAACCCGACGACGATGTTGCGGGCGAACCCCTCGTGGATCTCGCAGAACTCCCCGTCGTCCAGCACCGTCTCGATCACGCGGTGCATGTCGTACGGCTGGTTGGCGGAGTCGGGGATGAGGACGTCGAGTTCCTCGTCTTCCGGGCTGATCTGGTAGTCGGGCACCGTGGCGACGGCCGGCGGCTCGTCGAGGTTGTTCGACGGCAGGTAGGACAGCAGCAGCTTGGCGAACTCGACGCAGTCGGCCTCGTCGGCGGCCTGGTAGTGCGCCACCCCGGACTTGGTCATGTGGGTGTGCGCACCGCCGAGTTCCTCGAAGGTGACGTCCTCGCCGGTGACCGTCTTGATCACGTCCGGGCCGGTGATGAACATGTGGCTGGTGCCCTCGACCATCAGCGTGAAGTCGGTGATCGCGGGGGAGTACACCGCACCGCCCGCGGCCGGGCCCATGATCAGGCTGATCTGCGGGATCACGCCGGAGGCGCGGGTGTTGCGGAAGAAGATCTCCGCGAACAGACCCAGGGCGACGACGCCCTCCTGGATGCGGGCACCGCCCCCGTCGTTGAACCCGATCACCGGACAGCCCACCTTCATGGCATGGTCCATGACCTTGATGATCTTCTCGCCGTAGACCTCGCCGAGCGACCCGCCGAAGACCGTAAAGTCGTGGCTGAACACGGCGACCGGCCGGCCGTCGACGGTGCCGTGCCCGGTTACCACGCCGTCGCCGTAGGGCCGGTTCTTCTCGATGCCGAAGTCGTGGGCGCGGTGCCGGGCCAGCTCGTCCAGCTCGACAAAGGACCCCTCGTCGAGCAGCAGGGCGATCCGTTCCCGCGCGGTCAGCTTGCCCTTGGCATGCTGCTTCTCGATCGCGGCGGCCGATCCAGCGTGCACCGCCTCGTCCCGGCGGCGCTCGAGATCAGCGATCTTCCCCTTGGTGGTGTGCGAGTCCGGGGCATGGGGATCAGGGAACTCGTCCGCGGCACCGCCGCCGGCCAGCGTAGTCACGGTGCTCACTGTAGCCTCCGGCCTCGTCACGTCGTAACATCAATTGAAACTGAATCTCAGGTTAGTGGTACCGAGTATCATGATGTCGCAACTGGTAGAGTCCCGCAAGTGCGGTGCCGTGGAACAGCGATGTGCCGTGGAGCAGCGATGATGATCGGTCATGAGTAAGCCGTCGGCCCATGAACGGCTCGCGCAGGCCGCGTTCGACCTGTTCAACGAGCGCGGTTACGAGCAGACGACCGTCGACGACATCGCCGAACGCGCTGGTCTTGGCCGCGCGACCTTCTTCCGGCACTACCGCTCCAAGGAAGACGTCATCTTCCCCGATCATGACCGGCTCCTGGACCAGGTCCGCGACCGGCTGCGGTCGACCAGCCACGCCACCGCCCTCGCCGCGGTCTCCGACGCGGTCCGCCTCGTGCTGCTGCACTACCTCGACGAGGGCGACCTCGCCCGGCGGCGGTACGCGCTCACCAGCACGGTATCTGCCCTCCGCGACCGCGAGATCGTCAGCGTGGCCCGTTACCAGCGGCTGTTCCGCGAGTACATCGCCGAGCAGATGGCCGGGGGCGGGCCCGCCGGCGGCGAGCCCGCCGCGCTTCAGGCCGAGCTGATGGCCGCGGCCGTCGCCTCGGCTCATAACCACGTCCTGCGTCGCTGGCTGCGCGGCGACAGCACCGATCCCATCAGGGAGGTAGACGCGGCCATGCGCCAGGTCATTACGATCTTCACGCCGCGCGCCCCCGGCCTTGACGCCGACGGCACCACCGTTGTCGCGTTCCGCACCAGAGCGCCGATGGAGGCTCTGCTCCCGGCCATCCAGCAGGCGCTGGAGTCGGAGCCGGGTTAACCGGCCCGCCGCATTACGTCGCCCATCGCGATCATCAGGCTCCTCGTCCGCGAGAATTTCGCTCTGTGCTGCCGGTTTCCCGGCCCTACCGAGTCGACGTCGACAACGGCATACAGTGCCATTTTAACTCTGCACGTTGCATTTGCAATGTGCAGGTGCACCGTGCCGACAGGCTGATAATCTAAGCCGCGTTGACGTGCCGCATGCCAAAAAGTTACGAGGAGGCAAAATCGATGTCGGCCAGCAACGGAATGCCCGCCGGTCAACTGCCGGTGGCGTGGAGAAAGAGCAGCTGGAGCAACCCGAGCGGGAACTGTGTCGAGGTAGCGCCACTCCCGGACGGCGGGATCGCCGTGCGTAACTCGCGCCACCCCTCCGGACCTGCCCTGGTGTACACCCGCGCCGAAATCAGCGCATTCCTGGCCGGGGTGAAGAACGGCGAGTTTGACGACCTGGCTTAAGGTCGTCTACCGGGGCGCTTGCCGCCTGGAATTAGCAAAACCGGGGCCGGGCAGTCGGGTATAGAGTAGTACTGCCGTGTTGCCAATACGTGAATGGCGTGCGGCATGATGCCTGGGCTGCTCGGCTCGAGGGTGGTCGCGCCGTGCACCGGTCTATCGACATCGGAGCACACATGAATAATGTCGTGCCGGGGGATGGAGAGCCAGGTTCTGGCCAGGAGGAGTCCCCGGCCGAAGCGACCGTGCTGCGCATGCTGCTCGGCGCTCAACTGCGACGTCTGCGCGAGACGGTGGGCATCTCCGCGGACAAGGCCGGGTACGAGATCCGGGCATCGCGGTCCAAGATCAGCCGGATGGAGACCGGCCGGGTCGGGCTCAAGCTCCGCGACGTCGAGGACCTGCTCACCCTGTACGGGGTGCTTGGCCAGGAGGAGCGGGCACGGGTCATAGCCCTGGCCAAGCGGTCAAGGGCGCCGGAGTGGTGGACGCAGTACAACGACATCCTGCCCGACTGGTTCGAAACGTACCTCGGTCTTGAGTCGGCGGCCATCGCCATCCGCAGCTTCGAGATGCAGTTCGTGCCCGGCCTGTTCCAGACCGAGGACTACGCGCGGGCCGTCACCAGGCTCGGCCACAAGGCCGCGCCCGCCGACGAGATCGAGCGCCGGGTGGGCATGCGCCTCAAACGCCAGGACCTGCTCGCCAGGACGCAGCCGCCGAAGATCTGGGTGGTCATGGACGAGGCGGTGCTGCGCCGGCCGGTCGGCGGCGGGCCGGTGATGCGGGCCCAGCTCCGCTACCTGGCCGAGGCGTCGCAGCTGCCCGACGTGACCCTGCAGGTCGTCCCGTTCGCCCGTGGCGGTCACGCCGGCGCGAGCGGGTCGTTCTCGATGCTGCGCTTCGAGGAGCGGGACCTGCCCGACGTGGTCTACATCGAGCAGCTCACCAGCGCCGTCTACCTGGACCAGCGGTCAGATGTGGAGCATTACCTGGAAGTTGTCGACCAGCTCAGCGGCGAGGCACTGACCCCGGCCAGATCGATAGCGTTCATCGAGCTGGTGGCCCGGGAGACATGACGGGAAGGGTGCCGACCGTCAGGCCCCGCCCGGTCAGCACCCAGAACAAACTCGGCAGGCCGTGCCCGGTAAGGGGCGAGCCCGGCTCAGCTCGCGTCGGCCGGAGCGGACAGGTGCCCGCCGAACACCCCGGCAATGGTGAGGATCGCGAGGAGCACACCGACCAGGCCCACGATGACCGCGGCGGTCGCGGCGGCCTTGGCCCAGCCCGGCGAGCCGCCGTTGCCCAGCACCCTCGGCCAGACCAGCGCGCCGGCGCCGAACAGCACCGCCGCGGCGGCGAACACGAGCGCCCACCAGGCCTCCGTGTGCCAGCCGCTCACATACATGTTCAGCTCCTGCTGAACCGTCAGACCAGAGCTCGGGGCACCCACCTCTTCGCTGTACTGGCCGTGACTGACCACGACGCCGGTGGTCCAGTTCGTCGTCAGGGAGACGATCGCCAGGGCCAGGCCGGCGAAGCCGAAGCCTCCGCTCACCGCGCCAGTGCGCAGCCCGCCGCTCCCGCCCGACGCATCGTCGTCGATCTCCGTGAGCTCTTCGGCCGTAACTTCTTCCTCCGTGATCTCTTCCGGAAGATCGGCCTGTCCGTCAGCGGAGTCGACGACAATGAGCGCGGACCCGGACCCCGCGTCCGGCTCGCCGGTGTTTGTAGTGTTTTCAGTCATAGGCGCCCACTTTAGGGACAAGGCGGACCATGTGCAAAGGGTTGGTGTCCCATCGTTACCTGCGCCCACACGCCCCTGACCTGTGGTTTTCGTGCTGACTCAAGCATAGAGGCGAATTAGCGCAGGTCAGGGAAGTGCAGTTGTGTCCGAAAGGGGCACTTCCTGTGTGTCCGGCAACGAAGCGGCCTTTCCCGCCTAGCCGGCCAGCAGGCAAAGGCACCTCCCCGAGAGACCCGCTCCAGCTCAGCTCACCCAGCCGAGCCCGATTTGGGATTATCCCGAACGAGGGCGTGCTTCGACCAGTTTCGTCAACCTACTCCGGTCTCCGGGAGACGGCCGGCATAGGTCAGGGCGAAGTCGCGGAACGTGGCCGCCGGGGCGGTCAGCGGACGGTCGGCGGGCCGGTGGCGATGACGGCGCCCTGCCCGGCGTGACCTATATAGAACATTTGACAGGGCCTCGGAGACCTATTTAGAGTTCTTACATGACGCTGCGGTTGACCGTTCAGGTGCAGCTGGTCTTGCAGGCGCTGCTGCGAGATCCGGCCAAAGAGATGTACGGGCTGGAACTGTCGGAGGAGACCGGGCTGCAGCCCGGGACCGCCTACCCGATCCTGCTGCGGCTGGAGCACGAGGGCTGGGTGGCCAGCCGCTGGGAGGACATCGACCCGCGGGCGGAAAAGCGCCCGGCCCGCCGGTACTACCGCCTGACGGCCGGCGGCGCCGCCGCGGCCAGCGCCGCCCTGGCGGGGGCGCGGCGCCCCAAGGGCACGGCGCTGCGCCGTCTGGCAGAGGAAGGCGGCACCGCATGATGCCCCGCACCGGCCCGCGCGGAGTGTGGCTGGCCAGCGCTGGCATGTGGATCGGGGTGGGCGCCGGGGTGGTCCTTCCGCCCGATCGGGTCGGCTGGGTGCGGGTGACGGCTGCTTGTTTCTTCGGCCTCGCCGCGCTCAGCTCCATTGCCGCCTACGCCGTCCAGCGGATACGCAGCCGACGGACGGGCAACGGCCTCAGCGTGCGCGGCCGGGACGACGACGGCGGGCCTGACGGCGAGGCAGCGCACCGGTGGCGCACGCTCGTCATGATGTCACGGCTGATGCCCCGGACCGCGGGCCGCCGCTGGCTGGCGGAGGCAGAGAGCCTGCTGGCGGAGGTCTCAGCCGCCCGCCGCGGCCCGGCGGTCCGCAGCTACCTGCTGTCCGCCCCCCGGCTGGCGGCGATGATGTGGGCCCGGCAGGCCCTGCGCCGGACGCGCCCCGGTCCCAGACGCCCGGGCTGACAGCTGCGGGCACGCATGCCTTGGGGCTGCTGGTGCCGGCGTTTGCGTCAAGCGTCGGCTCGACGCCAGGCAGGGTGTCGTAGCCTGCTCGCGATAGGTGGGTTTCCCGATGCCCGCGCCCGAGGGGCACCGTGACGTGGGTGTGGACCGGGGACCAGAGGCTCTCGCTGGAGAAGATGAGCGAGTCCTCGTCGTCCCCAACCAGTTCCGCTGAGTATCCCGCTGTCGGCGACTGGACCTCGAAGCGTACCGCGGTAACCTCTTCGTTGCCTGCGTGCAGCAGGGCGCCCGCTCCGCCCGCTTCGCCGACGAAGAAGCGCAGGTCCCCGGCGAAGATGCTGCCCAGCATCGCGAACGCCCTGATGAGGTTGCTCTTGCCCGCCCCGTTGGCCCCGACTAGGACGTTGAGCGCCCGCAACTCCACGGTCGCCGAGCTGATCGACGTGAATCCCTCCACGACGACCTTCACCAACTGCTGACGATCCATGCGATCAGCGTAGCGCCCGGACACACGGCTATTCCCGATCCCGGGACCGCCTACCCGATCCTGCCGCGCCTGGACGGCCAGGCCAGCGTCGCCGTAGCCAACCGCCAGCACGCCCCTAACCCGCAGCGGACGCTAAAGCTGCTTCAGGCTGGATGAGCGACTTGGCCGGGTCCCTGGGTGCCGGCCCGGCGAAGGCGCTTGTTGTGGGCCGTCGCGATGGGCGGCGCGATGGCCGGCATAAGCAGCCGCACCGGCAGCGGGGCTTCCTTCAGGATGTCCTTGATGACCGCGGGATCGCCCTGCTCCATCATCAGGCCGAAGACCAGGGGCAGGTACTTCTTGGGGAAAGCCCCCATGGCATGGGCGGCCAGCTCTTTCCATTCCGAGGCGGTGATGTATTTCTCGGCCAGCGGGAGGATCTCCTTTTCCTCCAGCGCCATGTGCTCGGTCAACGGGGGCAGCAGCTGCTGGAAGGCGTCCGCGACCGTGTCCCCGCCGCGGCCGGAGGCGCGCCAGGCCGGTAGGAGCTCGTCGGCGCGCGTGAGTGCGGCCTCGATGACGTGGTGCTGCTTTTCCATGACCGGCACGATTGCATCCGCCTCGGCGCCGCCGCGTGCGGCCAGCTTCGGCCACACCAGCAGGTCCTCGCCCTCGTGGTGCAGGTGCAGCAGGATGGACAGCATGGCGGCGTGCGAGCCGACGGTCCCGGCACCCGCGATGTCTCCGTCCGCGACGCTGAGGATAAGGCCCGGGAGCCTGCCGAATTCCCGGCGGAACAAGGTGTGAGCCAGGTACATGTCACGCACATCGGCCATGGCTTCGCCCTGAACTGATTGCACCAAAAACCTCGCTTTAGTGTGGGATTATCACTTAATCGTAGCAGGAGGTCTTGTAGTGCCGGATATCCTGTCACCCAACGCGATCCGGGAATATTCGCCACAGGTTCGGAAAAATTCGTATACCTGCAGCTTGAAGAAGTTTGAGCGTCCGCTTCTGGTCGGGGCGTTGCTGACAGTCACAAGGAGCGGTTTCCGTGCCTCGGGACGCCGCTAGCTTCACGGCCTGGTGTCCCGCTGCACTCAGAGTACGTCGGTGGTTTTCCGGTGGACATTTACCGATTTCGGCGTGTATAAGGCTGGGAAAAGCGCGCTGGATTCCGTGCCAAACGCCAATGCCAGGAACTTAGGAAACCGCTATCTGGACACCCACCGGAGCGCCAAGGGTCATAGGGCCATTTAGCGCATCTCAAAAGCCGCATTCGGGGACAGCTACTGGTCGGTAGTGGCCCTATGTCGCTGGCGACTGGGAAAACACACCGGAGACGGGCGCTCAGACGGCGCTACCGGACGATCTCGACCAGGAGGACCCAGGCGCTGTAGACGGCGCCGGCGATGCCGAGCAGGACGGCCGGCGCGAGCCAGTAGAGGCCGCCGCCCCAGTGTGCCGCCAGGGAGATGCCAGCGATCGTGCCGGGGAAAAGCGCGACGCCGCTCGCGGCAGCCCGAGAAACCGACCACAGCAGGGGAGAGTCCGGGTTCTCCCGCTGGAACTTGAGCTGGTTCCGGACCGTAACCACCGTCAAGGGCACGGCGATGACCAAGATCTCGGCGCCGAGCAGTTCGATGTCCTGCGGCACGAGGGAGAGCGCGGAGCTGATCAGGACGAACACCAGCATCGCTAGAGTCTCCGCCGCACGGGCAGGGAGCATGGCCCGGCCCTTGAGAATGTTTCGAGGTTGATCGACACCGCGACGAACAACAGCCCGGCGAGCGCCGCCGCGGCCCCGGTTATCGAAGTGAAGAACGCCGCCCACGCGGCAGGGTCGTATCCGTGCATCAAGGCGGCCTTTCATCAGCGTGACTCGCCGGACAACCTTAAGCCGTCCCGTCAGGCGACGTCTGCCGCCGTAACAATCACGGGCCGCGTCAGGACCCGGCCGGGGCGTAGGTCAGGGGGAGACGGTTCCGGCCGCCAGGGCGATGATGACGCCGATGGCGGCGCCCGACAGCAGGGTGAGCACCACGCCGCGCCGCAGCGGGAGCAGCAGCACCAGTGCGCCCGCGAGCACCAGGTACTGCCAGGGGTGGCTCAGTTCCCTGGTGAGCGTGATGGCGGAGCCGAGAATCGCGCCGATCGCCGCGGGTCCGGCACCGTCGAGGAAGGCCCGGGCGCGGATGTTGCCGCGGATCAGCCCGAACCGCGGCCCGCCGAACAAGACGAACAGGAACGACGGGGCGAAGGCGACCGCCGATGCCAGCAGCCCGCCGGCGATCCCGGCGGCCGCATAGCCGACCACGGCCACGGTCTGCACGACGGGCCCGGGCGTGATCTGGCCGAGCGCGACCGCGTTGAGGAACTCCGCGCCGGTCATCCAGTGGTAGTGGCTGACCGCGTCGGCCTGCATGAGGGGGATGATCACGAACCCGCCGCCGAACGACAGCCCGCCGATCTTGAACGCCTCCCACGCCACCGATGCCAGCACCCCGCCGCCGACCGCCCAGACCAGCGCGGGCGCCGCCGCGATCGCACCGTGTTTTCCGGGAGCACCGTGCTTTCCAAGCCCGCCGTGGTTCTCCGGGCCGTCAGGATTGTCGTAATCAGAGGAACGAGTCCGGCTTGCTCCCTTCCCCGCACCGCTCTGCCCGGCGGCCCGGGAGCGGGCGAGCAATTCGACCGCTCCGCAGCCAAGCAGCACGAGCACCAGCCACTCGCCGATCGTCGCCGCCGCCGTGAGCCCGGCGGCCAGGTAGACCGCCCAGCGGACGGCGGCCTTCTTGTTCCGCCAGCTGGGGCCGAGCAGCGACCAGCCGGCCTGCACCGCGACGGCCGGCACGGCCGCGCCGCCGCCCGCCCCGGCGCCGAGTACCCACAGCGGCGGCGATTTCGACACGAACAGCACCGCCAGGGTCAGGATGACGATCAGCCCGGGCACGATGAACGCGGCACCGCCGACGAGTGCCCCGGCCCGCCCGCGCAGCCGCCAGGCGCAGAAGATGGCCAGTTGCGTCGACGCCGGCCCCGGCATCAGGTTGCAGACGGCGATGGCGTCCTCGAACTCGCGTGCGTCCAGCCACCCGCGACGCTCCACCACCAGTTGCCGCAGCAGCCGGATATGCGCGGGCGGTCCGCCGAACCCGAGGCAGCCGATCCGCCCCCACTCGCGCAGCACCGTCACGAGCGGCACCTGAGGCACGGCCAGCGGACGGCCGTCCGTGCCCTCCGGCTCCGGGAACCCGTCCCTGACCTGGCTCATCGCGGCCCGGCCGCTGGCGATGGACGCACCAGACGATATTACATCAATCTAGATTGATCGATTCGGCCGTGTTTGGCGTGTTGCCCCGGGACGTGCACCGTCGCGTGTTTAACCAGTGCCGCCTGACGTTAGAGACGGGCCGGGCCGGACCCGTCGTGGCCCGTGAACTTGAACATGCTGGTGCCTTCCTCTAGGGGAGCGGGAACGCCGGTGAAGCGGTGTGCGCCGCAGCACTGGCCGTACTGCGGGTCCGACACCCAGAGCCGGTCAAAGCCGCGTTCCTCGAACCAGGCACAGACCTGGGGCACCAGGTCCGGGGCACCGCGCGCCCACCGGCCGCGTGTCCACACGACCGTCCCGCCGGTGGCGCACAGCTGCGTGCAGTAGCCGATCGTCCGCTCGATGTCCGCATCGGTCATGTTGCCGAACACGCCGCAGACAAGCACCAGGTAAGCCGGGGCCATGTTCGTGTACTGGCTGGTCAGCGCGGCGTCGCCGGTGACGATCTCAAGGTTGCCGAGTCCCGCTTCCGCGGCCAGGCGGCGGGCCGCCGTGGTGTTGCGCGGGTCCAGTTCCACCAGCCGGGCGGTCACGTCGCCGCGGCGCGGATGACCGGCAAGGACGCCGATGAGGTCGCGGCCCTGACCCGCGCACAGGCTTATCGCGCGGACCGGGCCGGATGGTGCCTCGTCCAGAGCACATGCGGATCCGGTCCTGCACCCAGCTGAGCCGCCTGGACAGGCCGCTTTCCGGATCGTCGTAGGGAGCATGCCAGTCATACCAGTCCCGTTCGGCCACGCATGACATGGTAAGTCCAGATCCTGCCCTACGCCGCGCCCAGGGCCGGGAGCAGGTAGCGGATCCGGGTCTCCAACTCGTCGGCGGTGCGCTCGAATGCCGGGTACCCCGATAGGCCGTCGTCGCCGGCCGCCGGGTCGGGCATACTCCAGTGAACGCGGCCGGGACGGCCGGCGAACTCCGGGCAGGCCTCGCGTGCCTTGTCGCACAGGCTGATCACGCAGTCGAACCGCTGGCCGGCCACCGTCGCCACCGGCACGGGGCGGTGTCCCGTGATGTCCAGGTCGTAGCGGTCCAGCATCACCGCCGCCGCGTCCGGGTGTACCGGCTTCGGCCGGATGCCGGCGCTGGCGGCCTCGACCCTGCCCCCCGCGCGGTGCCGCAGGAGCGCCTCCGCCATCGGCGAGCGGCCGCTGTTCCCCGTGCACACGAACAGCACCCGCCGCCGGCCGGCTTCAGGCGCATCCGCAGGCGGCAAGACGCTGGCCGACGGGAACGCCAGGCCGGGCCGCAGGGCACCGGCCACGCCGGACAGCGCCCGCGCGCAGCCGTCGTGATCCAGGCTGTAGTAGGTGTCGCGCCCGTCAAAGCTGCTGCGCCGCGCAGAGACCAGACCGCCCCCGCGGAGGTGGCGAAGGTGGTATGAGACCAGGTTCTGCGGCTGGCCGACCGCGGCCACAAGCTCGCGGACCCGCCGGTCACCGGAGGCCAGTTCCAGCATCAGCCGCCACCGCATCGGATCAGCCATCAGCCGCACCACCACCGGCGGCACGCAATCACCTGACGCGGACACGAGTCCATGCTACGTCCGCCGTCCCGGGCAGTCGCCGGCCTGCTATTGGAGTTGGTCGCGGCGGTGTGTCAGGTAGGCGGTCTCGGCGGAGTTGCCCGCTAGCTCGATGGCCTTGTCGTACGCCGCGCGCGACTGCTGACTGCGGCCCAGCAGGCGCAGCAGGTCGGCGCGCGTCGCATGGTAGAGGTGATAGCCGGCCAGTTGGTCCTCAAGACGGTCGACGGCTGCCAGCGCCACCTCCGGGCCGTCGAGCTCGGCGACGGCGACGGCTCGGTTGAGGGCGATGATCGGCGAGGAGTCGAGGCGGACGAGCTGGTCGTAGAGGGCGAGGACCTGTGACCAGTCGGTGTCGCGGACGCCGCGGGCGGAGGTGTGCACGGCGTTGATAGCGGCGAGGATCTGATAGCGGCCCGGAGCCACCCCGGCGGCGGCAGCAGCGAGCCGCTCGCGCACCAGCCGGTGACCCTCGGCGATCAGCGCAGTGTCCCAGGCCCCGCGGTCCTGCTCGTCCAGCGGGACCAGCTCGCCGCTCGCCGGGACCCGGGCGGCGCGGCGGGCCTCGATGAGCAGCATCAGCGCCAGCAGCCCGGCCACCTCACCGTCGTCCGGCCGGAGGGCGCGGATCAGGCGGGCAAGCCGGATGGCTTCGGCGGTCAGGTCGTGACGGACCGGATCGGTGCCCGGTCCGGTCGCCAGGTAGCCCTCGTTGAAGACAAGGAACAGGACGGTGAGTACGCCGGCGACCCGGGCGGGGAGATCCTCCGCGGACGGCACCCGGTACGGGATGCGGGCCGCTTTGATCTTGGCCTTCGCCCGGGTGATCCGCTGCTCCATGGCGGCCGGCTGCACCAGGAAGGCGCGCGCGATCTCGGGGACGGTCAGGCCGGCGACCATGCGCAGCGTCAGCGCCACCCGGGCCGGTATCCCCAGCGCGGGGTGACAGCAGGTGAAGATCAGCCGGAGCCGGTCGTCGTCGATTGCGCCCAGCGGCTCGGGCGGGTTGTCGTCGTACAACGTCCAGGCCTCCTTGTGCTTGCCGTCGCGCTTGCTCTCGCGCCGGATCCGGTCGATCGCCTTGCGGTTGGCGGCCGTGGTCAGCCAGGCGCCGGGGTTCGGAGGCACGCCGTCGGCCGGCCACCGCTCGACGGCGGCCGCGAACGCCTCCCCCGCCGCCTCCTCAGCGATGTCGAGGTCGCCGAATCGCCTGGTCAGGGAGGCGACCACTCGCGCCCACTGCTCGTGGTGGGCCTGACTGATCGCCGCCCGGACGTCGACCACGCTCACTGGACCAGGAACGGCCGCACCTCGACCTTCCGGTTGCAGGCTTTCGACCCCTCGGCGGCCAGCCGGAGAGCCACGTCGAGATCCGGTGCCTCCACGATCCAGAAGCCGACGATGTATTCCTTCGTCTCCGCGAAGGGCCCGTCGGTGACCACCGCCTCCTCGCCCCGGTAGTCGATGACGGTGGCCGTGCCGGGCGCCCCGAGACCGCCGGCGAACACCCAGTGCCCCTCGGCCTGGAGCCGCTCGTTGAAAACGTCGATCGCAGCCTCCTCGTCGGGGCTGGCGAGGACGCTGTCGTCGTAGATCACCGAAACCAGGTACTGCATCTGAAGACCATCTCCCGTGGTTGGGGGACGCCCCGTACGGGCGGCCCGCACCCAAGCTACGAACGCCGCTGCCCCGATCCGACACCGCCTCGCGGAAATTCTGCCGGGCATTTTCTGGTACCCGGTTGTCAGCAATCCGACACGGTGACACCGATAGGCTCGGCGTCGTGGCGATACTGCAGGACGACAACCCCGCCAGCTGAGCAAGTCACCCCGCTCCACAATCACCGGCCGGCACGAGCAGCGCCTAGAACTTCAGGTGCGCCAGCTGGGTCCGGGACCTGACGTCGAGCTTGCGGAACACCTTGACCAGGTGGTACTCCACGGTGCTCTCGCCGATGAACAGGCGGACGGCGATTTCCCGGTTGGTGAGGCCTTGTGCTGCGAGCCGGGCGACCTGGGATTCCTGCGGGGTGAGCTGGGATCCCGTATCCGCTGCCCGCGGGCGGATGCGTTCGCCGGTCGCCTCCAGCTCGATCTGGGCCCGGCAGGCGAAGGCCTCCGCCCCGAATTCGCGGAAGAGGCGCAGAGCCGCGCGCAACTCGACGCGGGCGTCAAGGTTCCGCCGCTCCCGCCGCAGCCATTCGCCGTAGAGCAGCTGCGAGCGTGCCAGCTCGATCCGAAGCTGGGTCTTGCCGAAGTGAACTATCGACTCCCGGTACAAGGCCTCCGCATCGGCGTTGTCGGCCCCGAGCGCCCGCATCCGGGCAGACATCCCGAGCGCCCACTCGGTGGGAGTCGCCGCGGCGCGGACCTGCATCCAGGCGGACATGTACGACAGCAGCTCGGTGTCGCCCTCCCTGGACGCTGCTTCGGCCAGTTCGCCCGCGGCCAGTGTCTGAAAGCCCAGCGCGTCCGACTCGATCACCTGCCTGGCATGAGCCAACGCGTCTGCGTGACGCCCGAGCCCGTTGTACAGAACGGCGGCCGTGTAGCGGGCAAAGAAAATGACCCGGCCTTGACCAGTTTCGGCCGCGGTGTCGATCATCGCCTGGATCAGCGGAACGGTCCGCTTCGTATCGCCGCGGAGCGCATCGATCAGCATGGTGCGGTTCGGACTTACCAGGGTGACCGCCGACAGCAGTCGCTCCTCTTCCAGCAACGCCGAGGCGCTGCGGAGATCGCCGGTGACGATGACATTGTTGGCGAGGAAGTTCAGCGCGAATTGAAGCTGTACGAGAGCCCCCGACTCCCGGGCGACTGTGACCTGCCGCCTTGCCAGGGCGAGGGCGGCTTCGTGGTCCCAGGCCTCGGTGGCTATGAGTCCGGCCAGCCTGTTTCCTGTCAGCCACAGCAGGTCGTCGGCATCGTCCGATCCCAGACCGTGATTGCGGATGGCATCGAGTGCCGCGGTCAGCGCGGGCGTTGCCGCCGCGTAGCCTTCGGTCATCCTGGTCGCGATCGCGTCAAGGACCAGATCTGCGGTGCGCGGCGGCTCCTCATGCGATACCGAAGCCCGAGCGGCTTGCGCGGCTTTGGCAACCAGTTCGCGGTCGCCGGGGCCCCCAGCCCAGACGGCCGCAGCCAGCGCTTCGAGGTGCATGTCACGAGCAGCCCGGGGCGCAAACGGCTCGATCCGCTGGGCGGCACTCAACAAGAGCTCGGCCGCTTCGGAGCTACGGCGCTGGTCAAAGGCGATCTTCCCCCGCAGGTGCTCAGCCAGCGCGGTACGCAGCTCGGACCGTGGCTCGGTATCGGCAACCGACAGGAGCCGGAGCGCTGATTCGAATGCTCCGGCATCTCGTTTCGCCCTCGCCGCTGCCAGCGTCCGATCGGCCCGGAGCTCTCCGTGCGGCGTGAGGAGCGCTGCCCGTTCGAGGAGGGCAGCGGCCGCCAGCAGGCCACCGCGAGACCTGGCCCGGCCTGCTGTCCTTTCAAGCTCGGCGGCGATCATCTCGTCGTGACCGACAGTCGAACAGGCCCAGTGCCAAGCGCGGCGGTCCGCATCACGGACCGGGTCGGACAGCTCCGCGAGAGTGCGGTGCACTTCAAGTCGCTTCTCAAGGGGCGCACCGCGGTAGGCGGCTGCCCGCACCAGCGGGTGACGGAAGTACACTCCCTGTCCTACTTCGAGCAGCCCGGCGCGTTCTGCGGGAGCCGCAGCGCTCCAGTCGAGCCCGAGGCGCTGCGCGGCGGACCACAGCAGCGCCGGGTCGCCCTTCGGCTCGGCTGCCGCGAGCGCGAGCAGGGCCTGGGTGTCAGGTGGCAGCTCACGCAAACGCTTCGCGAAGGCTGATTCAAGCCTGCCCGTGAGCGGAATGCCGGCCGCCCCCGAGAGGCCCTCAACCAGTTCCGCCGTGGTCCACGCACGAGGCAGCTCAAGGAGCGCGAGGGGATTGCCGCGCGTCTCAGCGATGATCCGATCCCGAACGAGCGGATCCGTCGGGCCGCTGACGACCGAGTCGAACAGCCTGCGAGCGTCCTGCGTGTTCACGCCGCTGATCCGGAGTTCCGGCAGCCCCGCAAGTTCGTTCTCGTCGCCGACGTCGCGGGTAGCGACGAGAATCAGTACCCGCTCAGCGAGAAGCCGGCGAGCGACGAATCCAACCGCCTGCATCGAGGCCTGGTCGATCCACTGCGCATCATCGATAAGCCAAACGACCGGCTGCTTTTTGGCTGCGGCCGCTACCAGATCCAGGGCGGCGATACCGACGAGAAAACGCTCCGGAGGGGCACCCTCGGCGAGACCGAACACCTGATCCAGGACGTTCTGGTGCAGTGTCGCGAGTTCTGCGTTGTGCCCGGTGATTGGTCCGCAAAGCTGCTGGAGGCCGGCGTACGCGAGCTCCATCTCGGACTCGACGCCTCCCGCCCGGCAGATGCAGAAGTCATCGGCGTTCTTCGCGAGATCGCCGAGCAGAGCCGACTTCCCGATCCCGGCCTCCCCGCGGAGCACGAGAACGCCGGCCCGGCCTTCCCGGGCCCCGTGAAGGAGGGCGGCGAGCCGTCGCTGTTCCTCACGCCGTCCGAGGAGTTCATGACGTGCGGCATCGAGCCCGAGGGCGTTGCTGTCAACCAACGCGGGGTCCGGGGGCATGACCGCTAGTCACGGAAATTGACCGCCTCCGGCGGTCTGGGAGAGGACTCGGGTGGCACGCCTCACCCTCCGTAGTGTTCGAGTCGTGGCACGGGTACGAGCCAACGCATCACCTGATTGGTCGAGAATATCTCCCCCCGATCACCCCCAACCCCCAGGAGCAGGAAAGGCTCCTCCGTGAAGGCACGGTCCGCGCCAGCTGTCGGGACAGTTGCAGCGCTTCTCCGATCGTGACCACTTCTCATTCTCAGACCTCCGAACGGGTCCGGCTGACTATTGCACCGTCCATTTGCCGTGGGAGGGTGCCCGGCCCACTCCGGTGGTCACTTAGCCGGTTCCCAGCTGTAGACCGTGAATGTCTCGGAGACGGTGCCCCGGGGCACGCCAAAGTAGATGTGTTCGTCGTCGTTCTCGGCCTGGGACAGAACGAAGTGCACCGTGCCGTTACCGAACTGTTTGATCAGCGGCGCGAACTCCGCTTGGGTGGTGCCGAGGACGAGGGGGTGATGGCCGGCGTCCTCGATGGCCTGGATGGCGGCGATGATCTTGGCGGGCGGGGTGTCGTTCCCTTCATCGGGAAGGACACTTTCCGGGATCGTGGTGTGCACGGCCGCCACCGGCACGTTGCACATTCCGCGGATGGCCTGGCCGAACTTGTCCATCATGTTGTAGTCGATGATGAGCACGGACGATCCCTTGGGGATGCTCGAACAGATCTTGTCGACCGCGGAGATCTCGCCGACGAAGGTGCGCTTAAAGGCCAGCCCTCCGTCGAAGTCCGAGATCGCCGGCGGCACGAAGATGGCGCCCGCGCAGCAGAGGATGACAAAGGCCCGGGGCGCCCGCTTGAGGAAGCCGGGCACATCCACCAGGCGGACCACCCGCGACTTCTGGGCGAGCCACGAGGCCAGCCACACCGCGAGCAGGATCAGGCCGGGCAGCACGGCGGGAACCAGGCGACGGCTGGCATACGGCTGGTGCGGGGTGATCCCCGGCTGGTACAGGAATGCCAGGGTCGCGCAGGCGAACACCAGGAGGGGCAGCACCCAGACCGGTGCCTCACGCTTGATGCACCGCCGGCCGAGCATCGCGTAGGCGATCACCGCGAACGCGATGGTGGAAAATCCGGTGTACCAGTAAATCCAGTGCAGGCTGAGCGACGCGTACGCGTGGTAGTAGTCAGTGCGCCAGCCCCGCTCGACGTACGGCCGCAGCAGGAAGACGGCGGTCACGACGAACGGAAGGACCGTTACGGCCTGAACCAGCCGTGGTCTCGGCGGGTTGCGAAGTTCCGAACCGCGCCGCCGCAGCCACCGCACCGCCACGATCGTGCCGATGAACAGCACGGTGACGGCGGCGCACATCCCCGCAACCGACACGGTGTTCTGCGGAATCAGGTAGGGCGCGGTGAGGAAGGCCGCATCGATGGAGCCGTAACCTATCCCCACGATCAGGCCGGCGATCAGCGGCACAGCCTGCCGCTGCCGCCGCAGGATCAGCAGGCCGCAGTACGGGATTACGAACATGATGTCGGCTGGCCCGTCAAGCCGGACGAGGAAGACGAGGCCCAGCAGCAGCCCGGCGACGCCCGCGAGGACATGCGAGCTTGACCTCGCATGCTGCCGCCAGCCGGCCCGCCACGGTCCGGCGTCTTCCTCGCCCCGGTCGGTGCGCTGGCTGTCGATCCACAGCGACAGCCCGCTGACCAGGAAGATCAGCGCGAGCGGCTCGCTCCAGGTACTGCGGCTCACGTACTGCATCGGGATCGTGACCCCGAGCGCCAGCGCGGCGAACGGCGCCCAGCGCGGGCCCACCAGCCTGGCCGCCAGGCCGCCGAACGTGAAGACGGCGACCGCGCCGAGCACCGGCGCCCAGAACACCGCGAGCCTGGCGCCGCCCGCCCAGAAGCCCAGCGAGAGCACCATCGGCAGCCCGGCCATGAACTGGGGCACGAGGTGGTCGCCGACCTGGTAGTACGCGGACGCTGCGAACGTGACGCTCGACGTGTGACCGAAGAACTGGGCGTTCTGCGGGATTATCGTCGTCCCGTGCCCGGCTATCCAGCTGGCGGTCTGCATGTACGAAGCCGCGTCGTACTCGACGATCACGAACTGCGAGTGGTAGACCGCCTGGAAGACGCCGAAGCCGACCGCGATCGCCGCCAGCGACCACAGCACCCAGCGCGGCGTCGGCTTCGCCCGGCCCTCGCCCGCCGTGCCCCAGTCCGCCGCACCGGTGACGGAGGGAATCCGGCGCCACACGTACGGCACCGCCGCCGCGGTGAGCGCTAGCCAGAGGACGACGACCGGGACGGGCTTGAAGTAGCCGATCAGCAGCAGCGGGAAGCTGGTCAGCATGAACGGCAGGAGCACCAAGGCGGGCAGGACGGTCAGCCGTCCGAGTAGGAGCCCCGCAGAGTCCCTGGGGTCGGGCTCCGCCGCGCCGCCGCCGCGGATGGCGGGAAGCCTGCTGTCAACGGTCAACGAAAAAACCAACCCGTCTGATCGGGACTGACCTCAGGTCACTTGCTGCGGTACGCAGGCCCTGGCGTGATCGGCACGCCCTGGCGGAGCATCGCGGCCTCATCAGCCGACGAGCGCGGGCAGCCGTCCGTCATCCGCCCCAACGATAACCTGTTCCTATCGGAACGTCCCAGTCTTCCGTTGATCTCCGCGGCTCGTGCGCGATGGAGGCTCCGCTAGGGGAGCATGGTCCGGGCGACCTGGGCGATGGCCTGCCCCCAGCCGGTGATCTGCCCGGCGGGAAGGTAGGAGGCGCCGGAGGACGTGTAGTCGGCCATGGGGGCGGCGACGAACCGTTCCCGGCCGGCCGGGTCGATGAAGTAAACGGCGGAGGTGTGCACGATGTCGGCGTCCGGGCTGGGTGCCTGCACCGCGATGTCGTAGCCGTCCCAGACCTTGCGCAGGTCGGTGACCGGCCCGGTGAAGAAGTGCCAGCCGGGGATCGTGGTCAGCCGCTGCTCGCGGGAGTAGGCCATCATGTCGGAGACCGCGGCGTGGTACTGGTTCACGTTGACGGCGGCGAACACGACCCGGCCGGCCAGCGGGCCGAGATCGTGGTAGGCGTCGACGTACTCTTGCGACACGATCGGGCAGATGTCGGTGCAGTGCGGGTCCATGAACTCAAGCACCACGACCTTGCCGCGCAACGATGCCAGGGACAGGGTGTGCCCGTTCTGGTCGGTGAGCGTGAAACCGGGGGCCGGGCGGACCGGGACCGGGGACAGGCCCGTCAGGTTGATCTGTGCGTCGCTGACGCTGGCCGGGATCCCGGTGGGGCGCGCCGGTTGCTGCCCGCTGCGATCATGCGTGACGGCGACGACCGTGATCACTGCCGCCCCGGTCAGGATGATGGCGGCCAGCGCGGCCCAGAATGCCACCCGGCCTCGCCGCGAGGCGCCCGACGGCGCGGGGGCAGGCGCGGCCGCGGGTGCTTCTTCCGCTCGCTCCGCTTCAGGCATACCGGCGAGCATAAGCCGCCGTGTGCGGGCCGTCAGCCGCGGCGGGATGACATGTTTTTCATTTTCGCGGCGGCACCAGAAACCCTGGCGTTTCAAACGCTGTCGGGCCCCTTAACCTCTTGCCAGCGCTCGTGGCGAGATCGAGCAGGAACTTGTCGGGGACTGCGCCGTCATGCCGGTAGTGGAACAGACGCTGCACGACGCTGAGCACGGCGGTCGCCTGGCACCACCGGCGGAGACGTCCCGCGTTTAGGCCCGCGACGAGAGCGGTGATGCGGCTGATCCGGTCGTCCAGCTCGTCCGCGCTGGTGACGCGGGCCAGGGCAATGTCGATCGCGTCCCATGTCCGGTCCCCATGGGACGGTCGGGGATCGATCGCTACCAGCCCGCGGGCCGGGCCGCCGTCGAGGATGTTGAACAGGTGCAGGTCCCCGTGCACGAGCCCGTAGTCGCTGGTGCCGGCGGTCAGTTCGCGCGCTAGCGCGTGGCCGCGCGCCACCATGTCCGGCGGCACGAACCTGCTTACATATGGGTCTCGCGCCCGCCGGGCGATCAGGCCGTAGATGAACTCCACGCCTTCCGCGCTGGAACGCAGCGTCGCGGCGTCCTGCCGGTGAACATCCCGGAGCCCGGCAAGCAGTTCGGCGAAGACCTCGAACGGCGGAAGCCCGGGCCACGCGGCGGCCTTCGTCCCCGGCATCACCCTGTCCAGGAGCAGCGCGCCGGCTTCCGGTTCGGATTCGAGCAGGTCCACCGCGTGCGGCGTTCGCGCCCAGGCCCGCAGCGCGATCGCTTCCGACTCGGCGATCGACCGGTCGGGCGTCAGCTTGAGCACCACCGGCCTGGCACCATCCTGGCGGCCGAGGAAGACACGCGACGTGCCGCCGGACAGCGCCGCGTCCAGTTCCAGGCCCCAGCGCTGGCAGTACGCGGCGACCAGTCCGGCCAGGCCGTCGCACCACGGTTCCGCGTCCGGCCCGAACCGGTCGAGCAAGCGCTCGCGGGCGGCAGCGTCCAGTACGAACTCCGGGTCGAGCATGGGCCATAGCCTGCCGGGCGAGTGCCGCACGGCACAACGGGATTTACCGTCACGAAGTCTTGCGGGCGCGGATGGCTCAGATCGACCCGCCTACTGCGACGGCGAACATGACGCGGAGCGCTGCGATTCTGACGACACCGGGCCCCCGCGTCACCGTGATGGAGGCTCCGCTACGGCAGCATGGCCCGGGCGACCTGGGCGATGGGTCAGCGCGGTCTGGTGGCTTGCGCTGTCGGGCCGCTCGACTCGGCCCAGCGGCTTGTGATCCAGCTGGTGATGAGCTCCAGGACCTCCGCGTCAACCGGCTGGCGGACCGAGCGGCGGTAGGCCTGTGGGCCGGCTGATGCGGGGTCGGGCCGGAAGAGGTGGCTGAGGTCGCCGGTTACGTGGCCTTCGAAGGGCCCCTGGACGAGACGACCGATCGCCGCCACGTCATCCGGCGGCACCTGGACATCCTGCCCGCCGGTGATCGCGAGGACGGGCACCGTGATGCGGGCAAGCGCCGGACGCGGGTCGTAGGCCAGGAAGTCGCGCCACCAGCGGGCGTTGAACCGGACGCCCTGGATCCGCATGACGTCGGCCGTGGATGCCTTGATGCGGGCCACCCGCTTGCGCTGGGAGCGGATGATGTCAGTGCGGGTGATCTTCAGGATCAGCCTGGCAGTGGCGGGGAGCCGGGCCGCGAGCATCTCGGTCTGCCAGGAGAGGATCTCCTCGGCCGGCCAGGCGCCGCTCCCGAGCAGGACGGCGCCCGCGACCATGTCGTCGGCGGCCAGTTCGGCGGCGTACCATGCCCCTTCGCTGTACCCGACGGCGAGCAGCGGGAGGCCGCCGGTCCGGGCGGCCAGCCAGCCGAGTGCGGCCCGGGCATCGGCGCGCCGGTCATCCATCCCGGCCCGCAGGTAGTCGCCGCCGCTGGCACCGACTCCGCGCTTGTCGTACCGCAGTGTCGAGACCCGGGCTCCGGCGAGGGCACCGGCGACCGCCTTGTCCACCCCGATCCGGAGCGTCCGCCCTCCAGGAAGACGAGCGTCGGAGTTCCGGTCCGTCCGCCCGCTGCCGGTGATCTGGAGCGCGGCGGCCACGGGATCGGCCGCCGCGGTGAAGGTCCCGGCGACGGTGCAGCCGCCGCTGTAGAAGGCCACCGGGCCAGGACGGCCACGTGCTCGGCTGTCCGGTTGGTAGGTGCCTTGATGTGTGAGGGGTCCGGGCGCGGGTAGCAGGGCGCTTGCCTTGCCGCTTTGACCCAGGGAGCCTTATGCCAGGTGGCAGCTTCACCGCCGATATCACCGCGATCCGCGAGCGAGCCAGGCAGAAGATAGCGGACGGCCCGGTGACCGGCTCGTACGGCAAGGACCCGAAAGAGGTCATCGCCGCGCTCAACGAGGTCCTGCTCCGATGACACTGGACGTGGCATTTTTCCGTGACTGCTACGCGGCTTCACCCGATCCCTGGGGGCTGGCCGAGCGCTGGTACGAAGCACGCAAGTACGCGATCAGCCTCGCCCTGCTGCCCAGGGCACGCTACGAGACCGTGTTCGAGCCAGGTTGCTCGATCGGGGTGCTCACCGCCAAGCTGGCCGAGCGCTGCGACCACCTGCTCGCGTGCGACGCGGTCCCGGACGCGGTCGCGTCTGCGCAGGCGCGGACCGCTGGACTGCCCGGCGTGCGCGTCGAGCACAAGGTACTCCCGGGGGACTGGCCGCCGGGCTCTTTCGACCTGGTCGTACTCTCCGAGCTTCTCTATTACTTCGACGACGCCGGCCTGGACGAGGTCCTCCGCCTCGGCACCGGTGCGCTGCGCCCCGGCGGCCACCTGCTCGCGGTGCACTGGCGGCACCCCGCACCCAGCCACCCGCGCACCGGCGACCAGGTGCACGAGGCCCTGGCCGCCTGCGCCGGGCTGGCCCGGCTGGCGCGTTACCGCGACCCGGACTTCACCGCCGAGGTATACGCCCGCGCCGACGGTGACCTGCGGTCCGTTGCCCAGGCCGGCGGCATCGTGTGATCCGCGCCGTCGGCGTGATCGTCCCGGCGCACAGCGAGCAGGAAATGCTACGGGTCCGGCTGGCTGATATCGGTCGCGGATTAAGTCGCGTGACCGATGACGGCGAGGGGCAGGCCTGGCAATAGTGGGGCGCATGCTCCCACGCCACAAGGTCATCCGGGCCAGCGCGCTCGCCCTGCCCGCCGCGGCGGCGCTCGCCGCCGGCCTGCTCGCCTCATCACCGGCCGCGCTCGGCGCGCAGGTGCCAGGGCGGACCGCGGCGACGGTGGCGGCCGGGCCGCAGTACGACACGGCTCACGTGTACGTCGCCCCGGGCGAGGTCGCCGCCTTCGTCAAGAGCTGGGAGGCGGCCTTCGGCGGCACGAACACGGTGCCCAAAGCCACGGACGTGACGCCGACGCCCAGCGAGACGATCTCCGAGCTGGTGCTGTCCCCGGTCGGCACGCTCTCGGTCTTCGGCTACACGACGCCGGCCCCGTATCCCTTCGGGCAGGAGCGCGGCGGGGACCTGGTCACCAGCTTCAGCGCGGGCGTGGCGGACGCCACCCGCAGCGGCGCCGTGGTGGTGGTCTCCCCGTGGGACGACCCGATCGGCAAGGACGCGATCGTTCAGTTCCCCGGGGGAGTGGACGCACAGATCTACTGGCACACCACCGCACCGTCCTACCCGGCCCTCAAGACCGTCCCGGAAAGCCGGGTCTACCTGACGGCGTCGGCGGCGGGCGCGTTCATCCGCGACTACCTGGCCTTCAGCGGCGGACGAATCACCCTGGACGACGGGCACGCGGACGGCGGCCAGATCGGCCTCCCCGGGACGACGTACCGCGAGGTCCTGATCAGTTCCGCATTCGGCGAGACCCTGGTGACCGTCACCGACGGGCACCTGCCCTACCCGTTCGGCCTTGAGACCACGGGGTACGCGGTCGCCAACCTCACCGCCACGCTGGCCAGGGCCAAGGAAGCCGGGGCGAAGGTCCTCTGGGGGCCGTACCACGGCGCGAGCGCCGACACCGCGATGGTGGAGTTCCCCGGCGGGTACATCGCGGAGGTACACCAGACGGGCAGCGCGTCATGACCACGCACGTCGTGCAGTCCACGAAGGAAACGGTCCGCTCCGGTTACCTCGACCCGGCGGCGGAACCGGTCGCGTCCATCGCCTCCGGCGACACCGTCAGCTACCCGGACACCTGGACCCACTGGGGGAACGAGGCCACGTTCGGGATGAGCTTCGCCGACCGGGAGCCGCTGCGGCACCAGTACCCCCGCGGTCCGTACTCGATGCTCGGCCCGGTCGAGGTGGCCGGCGCGGAACCGGGCGACGTGATCGAGTGCACCGTCACCCGGCTGCGCACTATCGGCTGGGGCTGGAACTCCTTCCCGCTCGGCGTCGGGGCGCTGCCGCACGACTTCCCCGAGCCGTACGTGCACTACTTCCGCTTCGACGACGCCCGCACGGTGGCCGAGTACACGCACGGCATCCGGCTGCCGATGGCGCCCTTCCTCGGCGTCGTCGCGGCCGAGCCGGCCGGGAGCGAGACCGTCAGCGCGATCGTCTCCGGCCCCTACGGCGGAAACCTCGTGCTGCGCGACCTGACGGCCGGCAGCCACCTGTTCCTGCCGGTCATGAAGCCGGGCGGGCGGATATGGACCGGCGACGTGCACGCGCTGCAAGGCGACGGCGTGGTCGACCAGACCGCCATCGAGACCGCCGCCGAGGAACTCGACATCCGCTACGACTTGCACAAGGGCGTCCCGTTGCGCGGCCCGGTCGGGGAGACCGACACCGCCTGGATCGTCGTCGCGTTCGCGAGCGGCCTCGACGATGCCACCGTCGCCTGCCTGCGGGAGGTGATCTGGTGGCTGTCGACCGCGGCAGGCATCACCGGCCCGGAGGCGTACGCACTGGCCAGCATGGCGGTCAGCTTCCGGGTCACCCAGTACGCCAATCAGACCGGCTCGGCCTACACCTCCGTCCCGCCGAAGGCGGTGCACGCCGTCATCCCCAAGGCGATCTTCCCGCCCGGCCTCCAGGCCCGGATCGGCGCCTGGCTGCGACCCGGGCAGGCCGCCCCGTGACGCTGTCCGCCGCCGACCGGCTCGACATCCTGGACGTGATCACGCGGGCCGACCGCGCGGCCAGCGCGCGCGACGCCGACGCCTACGTGCGGCTGTTCACCGAGGACGCGGTCCTCGACGGCACCCAGGGCCGGCACGCCGGGCGCGAGGCGCTGCGCGCGGCCGTCGGCCCGGTCTGGGCCGCCGAGGGCCCGTCCACCCTGCACCTCACCCTCAACCCGGTCGTGGACGTCCTCGACAGCGACGGCTCGCGCGCCGCCGTCTCGTCGGTCCTGCTGATCATCGACCCGGCATCTCCGGTCACCATCCGCGCGGCCGCCGCGATCACGCAGGTCCTGCACCAGAGGAACGGTGCGTGGTATATCGCCCGGCGAACCGTTGCTCCCGCGCCCGGGCAGGCCGGATCATGAATCTCGGACCGCCGCTGGGCGGCGTCCGGGTAGCGGCGGTAGCGGTAACGGGCGAGCACGGCACCTAGACTGCCACCGCCCTATGACAAACGACGGCGACTGTCATGGGCGCCCTGGCGCGCATCGCCGGTGTGGATCGCGGCTCGTGCCGGGACCGCTGCATTCGCCGCCCCGTCGCCGCCAAGATCAAGATCAAGAAGATGATCCCGAACGGGAGCGGGTGTCACTGGAGGGCCAACCAGCTCCGTCTGGCGGCAAGGACCGAGCCAGGTGCATGATGCCGAGGAGGGACCTGCCTTGGTTTGGAGCGGTGATGGACGAGGTTCTTGCCGGAACGGTGCTGTTCCGGGGGCTGCCCGCGGACGCTGCGGAGCGGCTCGGCGCGGTGGCGCATCGCCGCGACATCACCCGCGGTGAGGTGATCTTCCGCCAGGGCGAGCCGGGCGCGTCGATGTACGTGATCCTGCACGGGAAGGTGCGGGTCACCCGGCCCGCCGACCCGGGCCGGGACAACCTGCTCACGCTGCTCGGCCCCGGTGACCTGTTCGGCGAGCTCACGCTGTTCGACCCGGCCCCGAGGAAGGCGACCGCGACCGCGATCACGGACGTGGGGATCGCCGAGTTCACCGCCTCGGCCATGAAGGAGTGGCTGGCGACGGAGCCCGAGGCGGCCTGGCACTTCCTGCGCCTGCTCGCCCGGCGGCTGCGCGGGGTCAACGACACGCTGGAGAACCTGCTGTTCGGCGACGTGCCGCGGCGGGTGGCGCGCACCCTGCTCGGCCTGGCGGAGCGGTTCGGCGACCCGGCACCGGACGGGGTGCGGGTCCACCACGACCTCACCCAGGAGCAGTTCGCCCGGCACGTGGGGGCATCGCGGGAGAGCGTCAACAAGGTGCTTTCCGAACTCGCCGCCAGGTCCGTGGTCCGGCTCGAGCAGAAAACGGTGGTAATCCTCGACATCGAGCGGCTGCGGCGGAAATCAGGCCAGCCCGCGACCCCGACGGGAAAACCAGAATAGGCGCCCTTGAAGTACATCCGGCTCAGACCAGGTCGTGCCCGGCCGACTTGAGCGCGTGCGGCAGCTGGGCACGGGCAGTGATCCCGAGCTTGGGAAACAGGTGGTACAGGTGCGAGCCGACCGTGCGATGCGACAGGAACAGCTGCTCGCCGATCTGTTTGTTGGACAGCCCGCTGGCGGCGAGCCGGGCGATCTGCAGTTCCTGCGGGGTGAGCTGCGGCAGGTCGCCGCGCAGCGGCGCCTGGTGTTCCCCGGCCTGGGCGGTGAGGCGGAGCGAGGCGATTCCCGACGCCAGGAACGGGTCAGCGGCGCTGTCGCGCGCCGCCAGCATGATCGCGATCGGCTCGGCCGCGACCCGGCGGCCGACGAACGCGAGCACGTCCGCGGACGGGCGGTCGAGCCGGTGCGCGTCGTCGGCGACCACAAGCAGCGGCACCTTCGCGGCCACCGTTGCGAGCAGCTCAAGGACCGCCAGAGCGACCCGGTACAAGTCGGCCACCATCGTCTTGTCCAGGCCGAGCGCCGCGCGCAGCAGGTCGGCCTGCTCGTCCGGCAGGCCGAGTTCGGCGAGCGGGACCGGCCGCAGCAACTGGTTCAGGCCGGCGAACGGCAGGTGCGTCTCCGCGCGGACCCCGCTGCCCGCAAGCACCTGGATATCCCGGGCCGCCGCGATTCGCTGCGCCGCGGTGAGCAGGGCCGTCTTGCCGGTGCCGGCCTCGCCGCGCAGCAATACGGCCGACCCGTGCCCGGCCGCCGCCCGCTCCAGCATCGGGGTCAGCACCGCCAGTTCCGGCCCGCGGCCAGGCAGCGCGATTCCCGGCTCTCCGGCAGGCAGCCCGTCGCCGGCGGCTGGGTCTGTTCCCCCGGTCACCTCTGACCCGTCGTCGCGAAACATGGGAAATTATCGCCCGCACCCCCCGGTCGGTGAGCCAGAGACGAGCCGTTGTGCAAAATTCAACACCGCCGCCCGTCGGGCCTTTATAGTGGCTGTAACTATGATAGTTGGAGCCACCATAGTTGTCGGGAGGAATCCGTGGTGGACAAGCCGGGGCAGTTGTTCGATCGGGAGACCGAGTGGGCGGAGCTGACTGAGTTCGCGACCTCGGATGAGCTGGGTGCGACGCTTGGCCTTGTCTACGGGCGGCGGCGGCAGGGCAAGACGCTGCTGCTTGAGCTGCTGGCTCTGGAAATCGGCGGTTTCATGTTCGCGGCCACGCAGCAGAGCGAGGCGCAGAACCTTGCGGACCTCGGCGCGGCCTACGCTGCCCACCGGGGGCTGCGGCAGCCGGTGGTGTTCACCGGGTACCGGGAAGCCATTGATGAGCTGTTCCTGCTTGGGGCGGAGCGTCCTGCCGTAGTGATCATCGACGAGTTTCCTTACCTGGTCGCAGCCACTCCGGCACTGCCGTCTTACTTGCAGCAGGCGCTCAGCCCGATGGGCACCGCCCGGCAGCGCACCAGGACACGGATGGTCTTGTGCGGCAGCGCGCTGACCACGATGGCGCAGCTGCTCGGCGGCGGTGCCCCGCTGCGTGGCCGGGCCCGGCTGGAACTAGTCGTCCGGCCATTCGGGTTCCGGGAGGCGGCAGAGTTCTGGGACGTAGCGCACGACCCTGAGGTCGCGTTCCGCCTCCATGCGCTGACCGGCGGCACACCTGCCTACAAAGACATGTGCGGGGGCACAGGGCCGCGGTCGCTGGCGGACTTCGGCCCCTGGGTGCAGCGTCGGCTGCTGAACCCGGCGAGTGCGATGTTCCGCGAAGGCGGGCTGCTGCTCCGTGAGGAACCCTCGATCACCGACCCGACCTCGTATGCCGCGACTCTCGGCGCGATCAGTGCGGGCGCGAGCCGCCGCTCCGAGATCGCGGCTGCCCTCGGCCGCCCGGCCAGTTCCATCGCGCACCTACTCGACGGCCTGGAAGACGTCGGCCTCATTGAGCAGCTAGCTGACGCGCTCCGGGGCAAGCGGTCGGTCTTCCGGATCGCCGAGCCGATCGTCCGGCTGTACCAGCTGATCACCGCCCGGTACGAACCCGAACTAGTCGCGGGCCGCGCCAGCCGTGTATGGGAACGGAGCACGGCGACTGTATCCGCGAAGATACTCGGGCCGCATTTCGAGGAGCTGGCACGCCAGTGGTGCATGCATTACGCGGACGAGCAGACCCTGGGAGGCATACCGGGCGCCGTCCGGCCGACCGAGATCGCCTGCCGGGAGCATCGAGGCGGCCACGAGCTGGACCTGGTAGTGGCGGAGGCGTCAAGCGACAAGAGCCTGATACTGGCGATCGGCGAGGCAAAGGAGACCAACGCGGCGGTGGGGCAAGCGCAGCTGCGCAGGCTTGAGCACCTGCGCGGCCTGCTGCCGAGCGCCCGGGTGAACCTGCCGCCCAAACTGCTGCTCTTCAGCAGGTCCGGCTGCACACCTGGCCTCATCGAAGAAGCCGACGCCCGCCCCGACGTCGAACTCGTCACGCTGGAGCGCGTCTACCGAGGTTCATTACGGGAGGCTGTCAAATGGCGTCCTGGACGGTCCAGATCGCGGACGTCAGGGTCTCGAAGCGCCGCAGGTGAGCGAGCATCTGGGCGGAATCGCCGCGCCGCGCCGCGTCTACCGCCTGGTCGGCCGTCACCGCGAGACGGGTCACCCGCACCCACATGAACGTCTCGGCCCCTGCATCGCGCTGGCCGTTCTCGATTGTGGCGCGGCTCATGGCCTCCACCTCAGCCAGGACCGAATTCGCAGCCTCTCGTATCTCCCCGGCGGCCTGGTACGAAGGCGGCGCGTCGTCCCGGCCGAGGGCCAGCGTCCGCAACCTGGACAACTGCTGCCTGCACCGCAGCCGGCGATTATCAGTCTGACTGGCGAAAGTCATGGTCGGTCCACTCCCCTCCAGTGGAGATCTCCCATCTCACCTCCTCCAGTTGGTGCTGGTCAAGGGGCTAAGGTCCCTGTTATGCCCCGCGGGGCAGCTACGCTGCGTGAGCGGGGCGGCATCGTGAGCGGCCTGCTGCCGACCGTGCCGTGCTCGACGGCGCCATCGCGATGGCCTGGACCGCCGCTGACCTCGCCGCCCTGGCCGCCGGGGGGAACGGGATATAACGACGCGCAGGCGGACTGTCCGGCCCGGTTACGTGCCGCTGAGAAAGCCTCATTCGAGACGCCCGTGATGGGACGATAGAAGGCATTCCGGCGACAGTTTCCATTCAGGCAATTCTACGACAGAATGCGTGCATTTTCAGACAGCTTAATGACATACGGCGATATGGGCCGTCATTATGGTGCGTGTCATTAACGCCCGCCTGGAGAGGACCGACGTGCATTCAAGAACCGTTCGCGTGCTGCTGCTGGAAAACATTCATCCCGACGCTGCGGCCCTGCTTGGCAAGCAGGGTTACGCCGTCGAGACGCTGGATCGCAGTCTCGGGCAGGAGGAGCTGATCGCCCGGCTGCCCGGTGTCCACATGCTCGGCATCCGTTCCGGCACGCAGGTGACGGCCGCCGTCCTTGACC
The DNA here is from genome assembly GCA_963785645.1 of uncultured Actinomycetota bacterium. GTDB lineage: Bacteria > Actinomycetota > Actinomycetes > Streptosporangiales > Streptosporangiaceae > Trebonia. The sequence goes on along the minus strand of CAWAWG010000003.1, from coordinate 607,157 downwards.
GTGCTCCCGACCTGCTCGCCGTGGGCGCGTTCTGCATCGGGACCAACCAGATCGACCTGGACGCGGCTGCCGGGCGCGGGATAGCGGTGTTCAACGCCCCGTTCTCCAACACGCGCAGCGTGGCGGAACTTGTCCTCGCCGAGCTCATCGCGCTGAGCCGCCGACTACCCGAGAAAAATGCGAGCATGCACCAGGGACGGTGGGACAAGTCATCCGTCGGCGCCCACGAGGTCCGCAACCGCCGTCTCGGCATCGTCGGGTACGGCAACATCGGCAGCCAGGTGTCCGTGCTGGCCGAGGCTCTGGGCATGTCGGTGTTCTTCTTCGACACCGCCGACAAGCTCGCGCTCGGTAACGCGCGGCGTTGCGGGTCGCTGGACGAGTTGCTTGGCGCCATTGACGTCGTCACGCTGCATGTAGACGGCCGGCCAGACAACCGCGGCCTGATCGGGCGGAAGAACTGGCCCGGATGCGGCGTGGCAGCCTGCTGCTCAACCTGTCGCGCGGCAGCGTCGTCGATCACCAGGCACTGCGCGCCGCGGTCGAGACCGGTCACCTGGCCGGCGCCGCGATCGACGTCTTCCCCGCCGAGCCCAAGGCACCCGGTGCGCGGTTCCGCTCGGCGCTGCAGGATCTGCCCAATGTCATCTTGACCCCGCACGTGGCTGGTTCCACGGAGGAGGCGCAGGAAGACATCGCCCGCTTCGTTTCCGGCAAGCTGCACGACTTCGCCGCCGGGGGCGAGAGCACGCTGAGCGTGAACGTCCCTGGGGTGACGCTGGCGCGCCAGCCAGGCACACGCCGCCTGACCTTGCTGCACACGAACTCGCCCGGGGTGCTGGCCACGGTCAACTCGATCCTGGCCGATCACGACGCCAACATCGAGGGACAGGTGCTCGGCACCCGCGGCGAGACAGGCTACGTGATCACCGACATCCGGGGCGGTGACATCCGTGCCGCGGCCCGTCGGCTGCAGGTGCTGCCCGCAACGATCCGGCTCCGTGTCCCGCGAGCCGCCTAAGCCGCGTTCCTCCGACGGGGCCGCGGGGGAACGACCGGCCGGAAACAGGCGAGGAGCACCTGCGGTGCTACCAGGGGAAGCCGCTGGCAGTGAACAGCGATCCGTCGCCGGTTCCGCTGACAGTACGCTCGAAGTCGAGCAGGAACTGCTTGCGCTCGATGCCGCCCCCGTAGCCGGTCAGGTCGCCGTTGGCGCCTACCACCCGGTGGCACGGCACGATGATGCTGATCGGGTTCTTCGGCCGTTGGCCAAGCCCACCGCCCGGGACGCGGTCGGCTGGCCCAGGCGATCCGCGAGCTGGCCGTAGGAGACGGTCTGGCCATAGGGAATCTCCCGCAGCGCGGTCCAGACCCGGCGCTGGAACTCGGTACCGCCGAATGCCATGGGCACGTCGAACCGCGTCCGGCTTCCAGCGAAGTACCCCTGGAGCTGATCGAATCACCTCGGCGAACGGCCTGCGTCCGGCACGCCGAACGTCTCCTGCCGCGGGCCGGTGCCGCTGCTCTTCCATGTAAATGCCGGACAAAGCGCCGTCGGTGGCCACCAAGGTGAGCGGACCGCACGGGCTGTCAACCACCGTGTGACCCGCCGGTCATCGGTGGCCGGCCGGGACGAGCGGGCTTGGAACAGGCGCAGTCGGGGGTGCGTCTTCAGGTGCGCTTGTTCAGGCGGCAGCCGGTTGATCGGCGTGATCGCCTGTAGCCCACAGATGCTGGACTGGCGTACGAACGCCACGGCCGCCAGGCGGCCGAGCGCGCGGTCAGCGCGCGAGGTCGCGCGCGGCAAGGCCGACTGCCCGCGCCGCCGACCGGACACCGAGGTCGGTGTGGGATGAACGCGTCCGGATCGCCCAGGGCGCGCATGGCGATGGTCTCGACCGTCCACGGGCCGATCCCGGGCAGCGCCGACAGTTGGGCCCGGGCGACATGCCAGTCGCTGCCGATGCCCAGGTCCACCTCGCCGGCGGCCAGGGCGCTGACCAAGGCAGTGACGGCGGTGCGCCGGGCCCGAGGCATGGCCAGTTGTCCCGGGATCCAGTCCGCCAGCGCGGCGGGCTCGGGGAACAGATGCGTCAGCCCGCCCGCCGGATCGTTGGGGGCACCCGTGCGCCGTTACCAGGCGGCCCGCGAGGGTCCGCGCCGCGGCCGTCGAGACCTGTTGGCCAAGCACGGCCCGGACGGCGAACTCGGCCGGCGTCGACGGTCCGCGGCACGCGACGGCCCGGGGCCTTGTCCACCAATGGCGCCAGCACCGTCATCCGCGCTGAGCAGCTCGTCGATGGCCACCGGATCGGCGTCCAGATCCAGCATCCGCCGGCACCGGCTGATCGCAGTGGGGAGATCGCGCAGGTCGGACAGGACGAGCTGGCAGGCCGATATACCTCGGATGCGGGGTGAGCGCGATCACCGCGGGACCGTGCGGCAACCGCATCGTCCTGCGGTACGCACCGTCACGCCATTCCTCCACCCCCGGCACCGCGGTGGCGACGAGATGCCCGAACAGGTTGTCCGGGCACAGCGGCTCACGGAACGGCAGCCGCACCGACAAGGCGGTACCGGCGCGCACCGGTCCGGCTTTCCGGGCGGCGGCCGGCCAGCCGCGCGTCGCCGCAGTTCGCTGGGCGCTGGGCGAACACTTGCGCACGGTTTCGTTGAATGTGCGCACGCTGGAGAACCCCGCCGCCAACGCCACTTCGGCCATGGGCAACCGGCTCGTCTCGATCAGCACGCGCGCGGTCTGCGCCCGCTGCGCCCGGGCAATGGCCAGCGGACCGACGCCCAGCTCGGCCACCAGCTGGCGTTCGATCTGCCGGACGCTGTAGCCGAGACGGCGGCCAGCCCAGGCACGCCCTCCGCGTCCACGACACCGTCCGCGATCAGCCGCATCGCGCGGGCGACCAGGTCCGCCCGCTCGTTCCACTGCGGCGAACCCGGGCTGGCATCGGGCCGGCACCGCTTGCACGCACGGAAGCCGGCCTTCTGTGCCGCGGCCGCGCTCGGATAGAAGCGCATGTTCTCGACCTTGGGCGGCACCACGGGACAGCTGGGCCGGCAATAAATCCGGGTGGTCAGCACCGCGGTGAAGAACCAACCGTCGAACCGCGCGTCCTTGGACTGGACGGCCCGCACGCAGCGCTCAACATCCTGGTACATTCCTTCAGTTTTACCCACTGCGGGAGCTCCAGACTGGCGAGATTTCGACACTACCGTTGCGGGCCGGGCGGTGCCGTCGCAAAACCGCCAGACTGGCACCGCCTGACGCTGCTGCACTGAGAAGCATGGACTGCGCACAACCGCACAACCAAGACCGGCGCCTGACGCTGGTCCATCCGCTGCGCAATCGCGTGACACCGGCGGGAGAGCTCATCGCCACCGGTCACCGGGGGACCATGTACGGAAACCGGGGAGTGCTGCACAACGACGAACTCGTGCTCGTCCGGCGTCATCAGGTTCGCCGCTGGCTCGTGTGCGTGCTGGAATTCCGCGGCCGTCGCCGGCAGGTCATGCAGCCCAGGCGCTACACCGAACTGTTCTTCCTTGACGAAGCGGTCGCTCTGGCCGCGGGACACCGGCCGTGCGCCGAATGCCGCCACGTCGACTACCAGTCATTCCGGACAGCATGGACAGCGGCACTCGGCCTGCGGGCCAAGCCTGCCGCGGACGACATCGACCTCATGCTGCACGGCGAACGTTGCCTGGCCGGCGGTGCTCGCGTCACCCATCCGGCATTGCTGCGCGACCTTCCGGACGGTGTCTTCATCGCGCGTGACGACCAGTACTGGCTGCTGCATGAAGGCAAGCTGCACCAGTGGACACCCGGCGGTTACACCCGGGAACGGGACCTGTTCGACGGGTCCGCGGCGGTGCTGACCCCGCCGTCCACGGTGGCCGCCATCCGGTCGGGATACCGTCCAGGCGTGCACTGGTCGGCCGGCCCGGCCGATCATGGCGGGCACCAGCTATAACACGCGGCCTTAATTCACCGGGCACCGAATTATTTGCAGAACCGATAGCCTTGTCCAGGAAGTCAAATCTTCGACGGCTGGCCGAAAATGTGCGGGTAGTGTCTCGTCTGCGTCTCTCAAATTTTCATTTTCCGCGTAAGGATAAAAGGGAAATGAAATCTCCTGCTTAGGAGGATTTGATGACGGGAGCCGCGAGCGCTGACATGGTAATGGTTGGCGGCGGGATCGCGGGGTCGGCCCTCGCCGCGGCCATGGCCGCGGACGGCTACGAGGTACTGCTGCTGGAGCGGCAGGACGTCTACCGCGACAAGGTCCGGGGCGAGGTGATCAACTGCTGGGGCGTCTCGGAACTGGTTGAGCTTGGCCTTGAGCAGGTGATCCTCGCCTCCGGCGGAACCTATATCGACCGCTTCGTCGGCTATGACGAGACCGTCGATCCGGACACCGCCTGGAACAGGGCACTGCACCTGGAAGAAATGATCCCGGGCATACCCGGCGTGCTTGATGTTGGGCACCCCGAGTCGTGCCAGGCGCTCTCCGACGCCGCGGCCAAGGCCGGGGCGACCGTCGTGCGCGGGGTCAGCGACGTGCGCGTGTCCGCCGGGGCGCACCCCCGCGTCTGGTACCGGCATGACGGAGCCGGCCATGAGGTCGCCTGCCGGCTGGTGGTCGGGGCGGACGGGCGTACCTCGGGCGTCCGCAGCCAGCTCGGGGTCAAGGTGACCCAGACTCCGCCGAATTCTCTGGGCGGCGGGATGCTGGTGGAGAACCTGCACGAGTGGCCGGAGAGCGTAACCTCGATCGGCACGGAAGGCGACCTGCTGTACTTCGTCTTCCCGCGGGCAGGGGCCCGCGCCCGGCTGTACCTGCTGCACGGCACGGACCAGAAGGGCCGCTTCTCCGGGCCTGCCCGCCAGGCCAAGTTCCTGGAGGCATTTCAGTTCCGCTGCATCCCGAACAGCGCGATGTTCGCCGCGGCGACGCCCTCGCAGGTCTGCGCCTTCTATCCGATGAACGACGCGTGGACCGACGGCCCCGCTGTGCCCGGCGGGATACTGATCGGCGACGCCGCGGGCTGGACCGACCCGGTCGTCGGCCAGGGCCTGTCGATCGCCCTTCGTGATGCGCGGATGGTGCGGGACGTCCTGCGCTCCACCCCGGACTGGCGGCCGGAGACCTTCGAGCCGTATGTCCGCGAGCGTGAGGTACGCATGGCCCGCCTGCGCGTGTCGGCCAACGTGCGGACCACGATCAACATGACCTTCACCGAGTACGGCGCCAGAAGGCGCGTCGCCTATGCCAAGGCGTGGCCGGAAGACGAAGTGCTAGCCGGATCCCGGCTGGCCACATTCAAGGGACCGTTCGACGTCCCGGAAAGGTCGTTCGACCAGGACACTATCGAGCGCATCTTCGCCCTCGGCTAAATAGCCCGACACGATCACGAGACAATCCGGAGGGAACCATTCATGCACGTGAAGACGCAGGCTAACGATCCTCAGATCCGGAAGAACGGCTGCGACATTCGCGAGCTTTACCCGTGGGCGGGCGTCGTCAAGCCTCCCTGGAACAGCACCTTGTGCACTATCCGGCCGACCGAGTCCAGCACTCCGCACAGCCACGACACCGACGAGACGTTCATCTTCGTCGGCGGAGCCGGTTATGTCGAGGTCGGCGACGAGTCCCGTCCGGTCAACGAGGGAGACGTCATCTATGTCCCGCATGGCACCAACCACATCGTTACCAACGCCAGCGACACGAACGCACTGGCCTTTGTCAGCATCTACTGGCTGCAGCCATGAGCGCCGCCCCCGCGGACGTCAATCCGCGCGGACGGCGGGTCGACGTGACGTTCTCCCCGCCCACCCCTAACGGCGACTTTCACCTTGGCCACCTGGCCGGCCCGGTGCTGGCGAGCGACATATGCGCACGCTCGCAGAGGATCATGGGCAACGACGTGGTGTTCGCCACCAGTACCGACGACAACCAGACCTACGTGGTCACTACGGCCAGGCGGCTTGGCGTCAGCCCGGAAGGCCTGATCACCGACGCATTCGACGCGATGACCGCCTCGCTCGGCCTCGCCGGGATCGACGTGGACATCTTCGCGCGCCCCGACGCGGAGTACACGGCGTACGTCAGGGAGTTCTTCAGCCGCCTGTGGCGCGCTGGCGCGTTCGAGCGACGAGGCGTGGAGTTGCCGTACGACCCCGACACAGGCGAGTACCTGGCCGAGGCGTTCGTCACCGGCCGGTGCCCCGTGTGCCTGGCCCACTCCCGGGCCGGGGTCTGCGAGACGTGCGGCCTGTACAACTTGCCGGGAGCGCTGCTGCCAGCCGCGGATGCGGGGCAGGAGCTGCCGCACAAGACGGCCTCCATCTGGGTCCTGGACCTGGAGCGGTACCGCGATCTGATTACCGGCTACTACCGCTGCCGCGATGTCCGGTCGCGCCCCGACCTGGCCCGGGTCGTATCCCTCACGCTGGCCGGGCGACTGCCTTACATCCCGATTACGTACCCGGTCAACTGGGGCATCACGGTGGACTGGGACAACGACGGCGGGCCGCCGCAGGCGATCAACGCGTGGCCCGAGATCTACGTCGGGCACCGGTACTGGCTGGCCAAGGCCCGCCACACCGGGCGGGAACGGGACGTGTCCGGCGAATGCGCCGAACTCGTCCAGTTCATCGGAATCGACAACGGGTTCTACAACGCGTTCGTGTACGTGGCCCTCTCACTGCTCGCGGAGCGGCACGGGCTGCCCGGCGAGGTCCCGCAGACCCGGCCGACTACTAACCAGTACTTCATGCTGGAAGGCCGCAAGTTCTCTACCAGCAAGGGTGACGTGCGGTGGGCGGGGGAGTACCTGCACGGCGCCGGCCGGGACCGGGCGCGCTTCGTACTCGCGTTGACGAGCCCGGAACTGCAGCGGTCGGAGTTCAGCGAGCCGATCGCGCAGTTCACCCTGGAGACCCGGTTCGACCGTCCCCTCGCGACGATCATCGGCCAGATGAACGGGACCCTGACCGGGCGCCGCGTCGAGACCGCCCCTTCGCGCTGGTGGTTCACGGCACTGGAGGCATCCAGGCGCCGCTTCGAGGCGGCCTATCAGCTGGAAACCTTCAGCATCCGCGACGCGGCCGAGGCGCTGGCGCAGCACCTGGAGGTGCTCGCGCTCCGCAGTGGCCAGATCCGCACAGATGACCCGGCCGATATCTCCGGCGCCCTGCTGTTCCTCTGGCAGCTGCGCGCCCTGGCCTGGCCGGTGACCCCCGATCTGGCTGAACACGTGTCACGGGCCTTCGGCCTGCCGCCGGCGACGAAGCAGCCTCCGCTGCTGTCCGAGATCACGGCCAGTCCCGCCTGCGCTTTCCAGGGGCTTGCCCGCTAAGCACCGCTATTTCTCGTCACGCAATCTGACGACGATCAAAGGAGTATGCACCGATGCAACGCACCTTCATGCACGCCAAGATCCACCGCGCCACCGTGACCGGCAGTGACCTCGGCTACGTGGGCTCCCTCACTCTCTCGCCGGAACTACTCGATACGGCCGGCATTGGCCTGGGCGAGCTCGTTCAGGTCGTGAACATCAACAACGGCGCCCGGTTTGAGACGTACACGATCTTGGGCGAGTCCGATGCCTACGAAGTGATAGTCAACGGCGCGGCCGCCCGCCTGGTGCAGGCCGGCGACAAGATCATCATCATGACCTACGCCCAGCTGACCGAGGAAGAGCTGGCCGGGCACGAGTCCAAGACCGTGTTCGTCGATGACGACAACCGCCCCGTGGCGGAGGCCCACGACCGTCCGCTGGCGGAATTCCTGAACCGGTGACCACGGTCAGCCGATACTCAGGGAAGGGTAACGGATGAAGCAGCACATCTACTCAGTGCTCGGCCTGGGGTTCGGTCCCGCGAACCTCTCGCTCGCCGTGGCACTGGAGGAATTTGGCTACACAGGAAACATCTGCTTCCTGGAGCGAGCCGCGCGGTTCCAGTGGCAGCAGGAGCAACTGCTACCGGGTACCGACATACAGAACAACCCGTTCCGGGACCTGGTCATGGCCACCAACCCGAATAGCCGCCACACATTTGTCGGTTACCTGGCCAGCCGCGGTGAGCTGACCAGCTACCTGCACCTGAACACCAAGTTCCCGTCGCGCCTGGAGTACGGGAACTACCTGGCCTGGGTGGCGGATTCGTTCACCGACGTAGTCGACTACAGCCAGCCGGCCACGGACCTGTCGGTTATCCAGCGGGAGGGCCAGGACCTGTTCCAGGCGGAAACGGCAGACGGCAGCCGTTTCCTCGGTGAGAACCTGGTCCTGGGCACCGGCCGGTCGCCCCGCATTCCGCCCGCGTTCAGCGCCCACGTCGGCCGGCACGTCTTCCACTCGACGGCCTACAACAGCTCCATGGAACGGCTGCACGACCGCAGCGGCCTGCGGGTCGCCGTGGTGGGCTCGAGCCAGAGCGCGATCGAGATCGTGCTGGACCTGCTTGACCGTCCCGGCGTCGCTCAGGTGACCTCGATCCACCGGGGTATCGGATTCCGCCTGAAGGACACCAGCCCGTACAGCCGCCAGGCGTTCCTTCCCGAGTTCGTCGACTACTTCTACGCGCTCTCCAGAGACGCGAAGCGGCGGCTGCGCGGGCAGCTGAAGTCGATCAATTACGCCGCGTGCGACCAGGACGTGATCGATCAGCTGTCCGCCCGCCAGCACGAGTACGAGCTGACCGGCTCGGACCGGCTCCGCCTGGCCTCCTTCTCTCAGGTGCGGGAAGTCATCCCGCGGGCGCACCCGGGCGGGTACCGGATGATCGTGCAGGACGTCAACAACGGGGCCAAGGATGCCGTCGACGCGGACGTCGTCGTCCTGGCCACCGGATTCCGGGACTTCGGCACCGGGGAAGGCGACCAGTGCTACCACCCGGTGCTATCCGGGGTAGCCGACCGGCTGGACCTGGACAGTGAAGGGCTGCCGGTGGTCGCGCGCGACTACTCCGTACGAGTGAAGGGCGTGCACAACACGCTGCGGGTGTACCTGAACGGGCTGTGCGAGCCCAGCCACGGCATGGGCGACGCGGGGGCACTGGCCGTGCTGCCAGCGCGAGCCGCGGACATCGCGCAGTCGATCATGACCGCTCCTGAAAGCGCCGACGGCGCCTGGCCGGAGCACTCGGCGGCCACCGGCGCGAGATGACGACCGGATCGCATCCCGCGGCCGACGTCGCCATCGTCGGCAGCGGGATCATCGGCCTCGCGGCAGCGGAGCGGCTTACCGCCGACGGCAGGTCGGTTGTCATGATCGATCAGGCTGGCCCCGCCGGCGGCGCCACGGGCGCCTCCGGCGGGCTGGTCCGATCGGCGGCCTTGACCGGGAGCCACGCGTCGCTTGCCGCGCGCAGCCTGGACCTGTACCTGCGCGGCGGGTGGCACGGTCACTGGCCGCGGGTCCGCGAGCACGGCAGCCTTGTCCTGGTGGATGACGGCGGCCGTGCGCGCGTGGGCCCGGTCGGGCAGCAGGCGAGCCTCCTGCCTGCGAAGGAGATCGGTGTCCGGTTCCAGCGGCTATGCGTTCCCGACGGATTCACCGGGGTCTACGAGCCTCGCGCGGGCTGGCTGCCCGCCCGGGAGGTCGCGGCGGCGATGCTGCGCGACGCCCAGGAGAGGGGCGGGCTGCGGATGCTCCAGGCGCAGGCTACCGGCGTGCTGACCACGGGCACGCGGGTCAGCGGCGTGCGGACAGCGGCCGGCGACGTGCCTGCGCGGACGGTGCTGCTCGCGGCGGGCGTGGGGAGCGGGCCGCTAGCCCAGTCCGTCGGCGTCCTGCTGCCCATGTGCACGAGGTCGATCAGTTACTGCCTGTTCCGTCCGGATGATCCGGAGGCATCCGCCGGACTGCCCACCGTCGTTGACGTTCCCAGCGGCGCGTGGCTGCGCCGCTGGGACTCCACCGGAACCATCCTGGCCGGCGTCGTCTCGGCTAAGGTCATGGTCCCGCCCGCCGTCAGCCGTCGCGTGCCCGCAGCCGAGCAGCGGCGCGTCCGCGACGCTGTCCGGCACCGCTGGCCGCCTGGCCGCCCGCGCGCGGGTGGTTGGCGGCGTCACCGCGTACGACGCGATGATGATCCGCGGCGGCGGCGCGGTGATCTCCTGGCCTCAGCCCCGAGGCCTGATCACGGCCGCGGGCTGGGACGGCGGCGGTTTCAAGCTAGCTCCCGCGGTCGGCTGCGAGATCGCCGACCTGGTCCGAGAGGCGGTTGCCGGATGACGCGAACCTGGCGCCTTAATTCCACCGACGAAATGCTGTACAGCTCCGCCGGGGCACTGGGTTCGGCCCGGGTGATACAGCTGCTGTGGCGGTTTCCCGAGCCGGTGTCCCGCGGCATGCTTGAGGCCGAGTGGCACCGGCTTGACGAAGGCCGGCTCAGCCGCGAGGCCGTGCCTTCCCGCGTGCCCGGCGCCCGGCGCAAGTGGGTGTCCGTCGCCAACGCCGAGCCGCTGCACGTGAGCCCGCGGCCACTGGCCGAAGCCGCCACCGCGGACTGGATCGACCAGCAGGTACGGGTGCCGCTGCCGGGCGGGTCGGGAAAACTGTGGCGGCTGGCCGCGGCCCCGTGCGCCGGGGGCATGCTGGTGTCGCTCACCGTGCCCCACTTCCGTTGCGACGGTCTTGGCCTGTTCGCCGCGGTCGGCACTCACCCCGGCGCTCCGTCACGGCGGCCGCCGTTCGCCGTCGTACGGGATAGCGACCTCGGTGACGCCGCCGCTCAGATCGGCGGAGCGCTGAGGGGGCTGGGCCAGACACTGGCCACCCCGGCGGGGCGCCGGCGGCTGGCGGCCGCGGCACCACGCGCGACCGGGGCCGCCACGCCCCCCGTGCCCGCGGCGGGCGGGTCGCGGCCGCGATTCTTCACCTCCGTGATCATCGACGTCGACGCGCGATCGTGGGAGGAGCGGGCGGCCGCCAACGGCGGCACCGTCAACAGCCTGCTCCTGCAGGTCGCGGCCAACCTGGTCCGGACGAAGGTCCCGCGCGATCCGCGCGCGGACATCGAGGTTGGAATCCCGGTCAGCCTGCGGGAGTCCGCCGCCGACGAGCGTGCCAACGCGCTGGTGGTCGTCCCGCTGACGGTGCCCGGCGGCACGGTGCGCCATGGCGACCTGGAACCAGCGCGGCGCGCTACCAAGGAGTTGCTGCGGGACACGGGCGGGCACAGCGCCACGCTCGTGCCCGAGCCGCTATGGCACCTGCTGCCCGCTGGCTGGGCAGGTGCGCTCAAAGCGCCAGGAGCCCAGCAGACCGATGTCGTCGCCTCCAACTTCGGGACGGTCCCTGACACGGTCACGCATTTCGCCGGCTCCGGCGCCTGCGCTGTCGCGCTGCGCACCATGAACGTGCCCGGGCTGGTGCCGGGCCGCGCCCGGCTGCGTGCCTCGCTCGTGCTGCTGAGATCCGGTGACCGGATGACCATGACGGTCACCGGATCTCCGGACTGCTTCGGCGGTGAGGCCTCACTCGGCCGCCAGGTCAGCGACGAACTCGCCGCCTGGGGCCTGCGCGGCCGGCCGTGGTGGGGACAAGCCCGGTCTGACCTCGCTGAGGAGGGATTCACCGATGTCCGCTGACTACGGGCGCTGGTTCCGCGCCACGCCGGACTCGTCCGTACTGGCCCGGCCGCGCCTGCTGGCCCGGACCCTCATCGCCGCGGCCGACCTTGACGAACGGATCGACTACTACGAGAGGCTCCAGGGCAGGCCGGCCGACCTGCGCATGCCGATACCGGACTTCGGGGGGCTGGAACTGGCGGCGGTCGGCGGCCTGCTGATCATCGCCAGCGAGCGGCCGTTCACGCCCATCCAGCGGCAGACGGCGTACTCACTGATCGTCCCGTCCCTGACCAGTGCTCTCCGTCGGCTGGCCGAGCTGGGCGGCAGCGTGCTCGAGCCGCCCGAGCCGATCGTCCCTGGTGCCCGGGCCCGGGTTCGCTACCCGGACGGGTCCGTGGCCGAGCTGGTGGAGCACCGGCCGCGGTCCGGTGAGCGACCGCGGGCCGCCGCCAACGGAGGGGCGGAGCCGTGGCAGCGCCCGGGCGCGCCGCGGCTGCTCGCCCGGCGGGAAGTGCCGCGTGGCGGCCTCGCAGCAGCACTCGGGTTCTACACGGGCATCCTCGGCGCTGCCGCGCAACGGATCCGGCCTGGCCGTGCGGCAGGCACCGAACTGGCCGTGATCGGAAATCTCCTGCTGGTCGCGCCGGCCACCGACCGTCGAGGCTCCGCTGGACCCGCATTCGCTCTGCTGCCGGGCGCTCCGGGCTGGACGGACCCGGACCTGACCCGAGCTGGTCGTCCCGCCCAGTTGGCCGCGCGGCTGGTCACGTTGTCCGACGGGCACGCGGCCGAGGCATGGGGCACGCCGGAACAGCTTGACGTTCTGCCCGAAACTGTACGCTAGGTGTCTCATTTAGTACTCGTAGTGGCCAAGCGTAGTCGTCACCATGGAAGAATGGATAATCCGCTAGCGCAAGCAGAGGGCAGCCGAGCCGGGTCGGCCGGGCGGACCTGGCTGCAGGCCGCTCTGGCGGTGGCGGCGATCGCGTGGGGTGCCCAGCAGTTCACGCCCTTGCTGCTGCTCTACCGAGAGCTCCTGCACTTGTCCGCCACGGAGGTCCAAGCCACCTTTGTGCCGTACGTGGTCGGGCTGATACCCGGCCTGCTGTTCGGCGGCCCGTGCTCGGACCGGTTCGGCCGGCGCAAGGTCATGGTTCCGACCGTGCTGGCGTCCGGTCTCGCCACCGTGCTTCTGATCATCGGCACGCACGGGCTCGGCTGGATCTTCGCCGCCCGGTTCATATCGGGTGCCGCGAGCGGGGCGGGCTTCAGCTGCGGCGGCGCGTGGATCAAGGAGCTGTCCAGGTCCGCGGACGGGGCGAACAACGGCCCGCGGCGGTTGACCGTGGCGATGGGGACGGGTTTCGCGCTCGGGCCGCTCGTTTCCGGCATCCTGGCGCAGTGGGCGCCTGACCCGGCGACCACGGCTTACCTGCCGCAACTGGTGCTGTGCGCGGCTGGTGTCGTCTGCGTGCTGCGCACACCCGAGACGCTGGTGCCGAAACGCGGCACGAGCTTGGTTCAGTTCCTGCGCGTCAACGAGGTGCGGGACCCCAGGTTCCTCCGCGTGGTGGTTCCGCTCGCGCCGTGGGTCTTCATCGCGGTCGCGGTCGCGGTCGGCTACCTGCCCGAACTGGTCACCCACCAGATCGCCGGCTACCCGATTATCTTCAGCGCCCTGGTCGTCGCGGCCAACGCGGGCGCGGGCATCGCTGTGCAGCCGGTCGCACGCCGCATCGACCGCCCGGGCAGCCCCCGCCTGCCGGCCGCGTCGCTCGCCACCGTGACGGCCGGCCTGCTGGTCGCCGCCTGGGCGGCCGCGGCAACCTCCCCGGTGCTGGTCATCATCGCGTCGCTGGTTCTCGGGGCGGGCTACGGCGGCTGCCAGGTCTACGGCCTGCTGGAGGTGCAGCGGCTGGCACGCCCGGACCACCTGGCGAGCCTAACCGCGACCTACCAGGCAATCAGCTATGTCGGGTTCATGGCGTCCTACCCGCTGGCCGCGATCGGTGAGGTGGTGCCGGCCGCGATCGTCCTGCTGGGCGTGGCCGTGCTTGCAGCCGTGACGCTGGTGTGCGTCACCCGGGCGGCGGCGCACACCGCCGTAGCGGGCGACGGGGATCGCGACAGCGTCTCCTCGGTCCCGGTCAGGCGATAGCCGAGCCCAGGCCGTGCCCGTTTCCGTTGCGGAAGGTACGCCGGTAACCGTCCGGTGTTACACCCACCGCGCGCCGGAAGTGGCGGCGGAGCGTGGCCGCGGTGGCCATACCGCTCTCCGTGGCGATCCGTTCCACCGTGTAGTCGGTGCGTTCGAGAAGTTCCTGTGCCCGGTATATTCGCTGCGTCAGCAGCCACTGCAACGGTGCCTTGCCCATGATGGCATTGAAATGCCGTCCCAGGTTGCGGGTGCTCATGTTGGCCTGCTGGCTCATGTCGTACACGCTCAGCGGCTGGTCAAGGTTGGCGGTGACCCAGGCGAGCAAACCGGACAGCACGTGCTCGGTGGACTCGGCGACGGGCGCGGCGATGAACTGCGCCTGGCCGCCGTCCCGGTGGGGCGGCGTGACAAGCTGGCGGGCAAGCGCGTTCGCGATGGCACTGCCGTAGTCGTTCCGCACGATGTGCAGGCACAGATCGATCCCGGCGGCCATCCCGGCCGCCGTCAGCACATCGCCCTCGTCGGTGTAGAGGACATCCGGGTCCACCTTGACCGCCGGGTAGCGGGCGGCCAGCAGGTCGCTGTGCTTCCAGTGCGTGGTGGCCAGCCGCCCGTCCAGGAGGCCGGCCTCGGCCAGGATGAACGCTCCGGTGCAGACGGAAACCAGCCGGGCGCCTGCCTCGGACGCACTGCGTACCGCGTCGATCAGCTGCGCCGACGGGGACTGCACCGCCGGGTTCCGCAGCCCGGGAACGATGATCGTGTCGGCTTTCGCGAGGCCGTCCAGCTCGTGCATGACGTCGTCCGGACGGAACCTCCCGCCCACCCGGGCGCAGCTTGTCCCGTACACGCTGAAGTCGTACCAGGGGTCCGCGAGCTCGGTCCGGCTTACTCCGAAGATCTCGCACGGTCCCGCGACTTCCATGATCGAAATGTCGCCCGCAAGAGCGAGGGCCACGGAATTGCCGGCGTGATTGCTCGGGGTGCTCATGGCATTCCTTCCCTAGGCCGATGGCCAATGAGACGCCATTCACGTCCCCGAATAGCCGACTACCCGTGTGCCGTAACGGAAACCTCACACAACGGAAAGTTCTCCCTAACGGCCCGCTTAAAAGGAGCTAAGATATGACTTTTGGTGCTACATTGCAGGAGGGGATTTCTGGGGCCTTCTACAGCGCCCTCGGACCGGGGCGCTACGCGAGCAGTGCCGCCACCGCGGGCCCGTGGAACCCAAAGACGCAGCATGGCGGCCCGCCCTCGGCGCTGATCGGCCTTGCGATGGAGCGGCACGCACCCCGGCCGAGCTTCCGGATCGCACGGTTTACCGCGGAGCTTCTGCGCCCGGTGCCCGTCGCCGACCTGGAGGTTCAGGTGCGGACCGCACACTCAGGCAAGCGCGCCGAGCTGCTCGAGGGCTCGATCACGGCCGACGGCCAGCCTGTGCTGCTGGCCAGGGCCTGGCGCATGGCGAGCAGCCCCGACGATACCCCCTCGCTGCGGGATGCCGCGGGGCCGCCGCCGTTGCCCGCGGCTCCCGAGCCGCCGCGCATGACCGGCGCGTACCTGGACGGTTACGTCTCGGCGATGGAATGGCGCTTCGGACACGAGCGGGGATTCGACGCGACCGGCCCGGGCACGGTGTGGGCCCGGCAGCGCATCCCGCTGCTCAGCGGGACGCCGGACACGCCGCTGACCAGGGCGCTGACGCTGGCCGACAGCACCTGGGCCGTCGCCTTCGAGCTGGACTATGCGTACCGGTTGGTCATCAACACCGACGTGACACTCATCCTGCACCGTGACCCGGCCAGCGAGTGGCTGTGCGTCCGTGCGGCCACGTCGGCCAGCCCCGGGGGATCGGCGCTGGCCGCGGGCCAGTTGAGCGACACCATCGGCGACTGCGGCCGGGTGATGCAGAATCTTCTGGTCGCGGTCCGTTGACCTGGGGCGGCCTGGACTGATGACGGGCAAGCCCCGTGGCCGCTTGGCCAACTGGCCCTCACGCGGGCCAGTTGGCCAGCAGGCGCAGCGGACCACGGAAGGAGACATTGACGGGGAACCGGAACTCCTGGTCCTCGATCAGCTGGAGTCCGGGCGCGCGCTGAGCCAGCAGGTCCAGTGCGATCCGGGCCTCCATGCGGGCCAGTGCGGCGCCGATGCAGTAGTGAATGCCCTTGCCGAAGGCAATGTGCTCGTTCGCGTCCGCGCGGTGGATGTCGAAGGTCTCCGGATCCGCGAAGTGCGATGGATCCCGGTTCGCCGCACCGAGCAGCACCAGGATCTTGGCCTCGCCGGGGATCTCCGTACCGCCGATCCGCACCGGGCGGGTGGTAATGCGGCGCCAGGCCACGATGCTGCTGTCATAGCGCAGCACTTCCTCGACCGCCTGCGGGATCAGGGACCGGTCGGCGCAGAGCGCCTCCCACTGATCCCGGTGATTCAGCAGTCGCCGGATCGCGTTGCCGGTGAAGTTCGTGGTCGTCTCGTGGCCGGCGAAGCTCAGCCCGTACGCTACGTTGACGATCTCGTGCAGCGAGATCGCTTCCGGGTCATCGTTGTGGATCCTGATGAGGGCACTGGTGAAGTCGTCGGCGGGATCGGCCGCCCGCCGGGCGACGAAGTCCTCGCAGTAGCGCCAGTACCGGACCATGTTCTCGGCGATCCGGCGCTGTTCCCCGGGATCAGGGTGCCCCCAGCTGAACTCGATGCGGTTGCCGCACCAGCTTTTCAGCATGTCCATGTCCTCGTCGGGGAACCCGATGAACGTGAAGATCATGTAAGCGGGCAGCGGGTAGGTCAGCGCGGACACCATGTCGACGGGCCCGGGCTTGATCGCGTCGACCAGTTCGGTGGCCTTGGCCCATACCTTCGGCTCGAGCGCGCGAATCCGGCGGCCGGACATCCCGGTGAGATTGTTCCTGCGGATGCGGGTGTGCCGCGGAGGATCGCAGTCCGACATCACCGGGGTCGAGTGGAACCCGCACTTGACGATCGCCGAGGCCTCATCCGTCAGCGGGAACACCGGGCGCTGCCCGACCGCTGCGGAGAAGGTCTCCGGGTCCTTTAGCACCGCCTCGATGTCGTCGTATCGCGTCACCACCCACATATCGATAGATGGCGCGTAAAACACTGCCGTCTCCTCTCGGACGGCGGTCAAAACTGGGTATGGGTCGGCCAGGTATGAATCGGCCATCGGATCAAAGTTTTCATGAACAGGGCACGATGATGGAGCGGCTGAAGTCGCCATATTGCTTCCCTTCGGACCGGTTTCTTAGAGTCTGTCCGGTCTCCGGGCGGTTGAAAAGAACAAAATGGTGGATCGCACTATATGATATTTTAATGGTCGAGCGACTCAACCTCCGCCGGCTGGATTACTTCGTGGCCGCGGCGGAGGTCGGCACCATGAGCGGAGCGGCGCAGCGGTTGTACGTCTCGCAGTCGGCCGTGTCGCTGGGCATCGCGGAGCTTGAGCGCGGGCTCGGGGTGCAGCTAATGCTCCGTTCGAAGGCCAAAGGGCTGGCGCTCACCGAGGCGGGGCGCAGGTTCCTGCCGCGGGCCCGCGCACTGCTAGCTCAGGCCGAGGAGCTGGAGGCCGGCGCCCGTGACGCCAGGCACGCGGTCGCCGGGCGGCTGGTAATCGCCTGCTTTACGACGATCGCGCCGTTCCTGCTGCCGCAGCTGTTCGGGGGGTTCCAGGCGGACTATCCGGATGTGGTCCTCGACTTCGTCGAGGGATCGCTGGTTGAACTGCAGCAACTTCTTCGCGACGGGCGCTGCGAGCTGGCGGTGCTGTACGGCGTCGGGATAGAGAGCGACATCGCCTTCGAGGAGCTCCACGTGTGCCGCCCGCATGTGCTGCTCTCGCCGGACCATCCGCTGGCCGGCCGGGAGGAGATCCGGCTGGCGGAACTGGCCGGATACGACATGATCATGCTCGACGTCCCGCCCAGCATGGAGTACTTCAGCCAGATGCTGGTCGCCGCGGGGACACGGCCGGTCATCCGGCACCGCACCCGCAGCTTCGAGCTGACCCGCAGCCTGGTGGCTCGCGGACTCGGTTATTCGCTGCTCATCCAGCACCCGGTCATGGACATGACCTACGAGGGCAAGAGTCTGCGCCTGTGCCCCATAGCGGACGATGTGCCCCCGCTCCCGGTCGTGCTCGCCTGGCACACCACCGCCCAGTTCACCCCGCGGGCCGCGGCGTTTGCCGAGTTCTGCCGCACGTCGATCGGGAAGGCGGCGCAGTAGGCGGCGACGGCATAGCGGCATAACTCTCAGCCGGTCTCCGGTACTTCCTCGTCACATCGGCGAAGCCTGGTCAGTCACATATATAAAGACCACGACAAGGGAACGTGACCGATGGACGAAGATGCCGAGCTCGCGGATCGGTTCGAGGCACACCGGGCCCGGCTGCGGGCGGTCGCTTACCACACGCTGGGCTCGCCCAGCGAGGCTGACGATGCCGTTCAGGAAGCCTGGCTGCGGCTGAGCCGCTCCGACTCCAGTGCCATCGAGAACCTCGCCGGGTGGCTGACGACGGTTGTCGCCCGGGTGTGCCTGGACATGCTCCAGTCGCGGCGGGAAGAGCCGGTGGGGATACACCTGCCCGAGTCGGCCGCGAGCGGCTCCGGCGGTATCGATCCCGAACAGGAGGCGCTGCTCGCCGACTCGATCGGTCCCGCTCTCCTGGTAGTCCTGCACACGCTGCCGCCCGCCGAAAGGCTGGCATTCGTCCTGCACGACGTCTTCGCCGTCCCGTTCGGCGATATCGCGGCGATCGTCGGGCGCTCGCCCGCCGCGGCCAGGCAGCTCGCCAGTCGCGGCCGCCGGCGGGTGCGGGGCGTGGCTCCCGTCCTCGGCATCGAGCTGGGCCGGCAGCGGTCAATCGTCGAGGCATTCCTCGCCGCTGCCCGCGACGGTGACTTCGAGGCGCTTCTGAAGGCGCTCGACCCGGATGTCGTGGTGCGCTCGAACGGCGCCGAGGCGGTTCGCGGTGCGGCGGCGGTGGCCGGACGCACCTCCGGCTTCGTGCGATTCGCGCAGGTCAGTCTGCCCGCATTGATAGACGGCGCCGTCGGCCTGGTCACCGCCGCAGACGGCCGGCCGATCACGCTCACGGTGTTCACGATCGACGGGGAGCAGATCGCCGCGATCGACATCATCGACGATCCCGACCGCGTCGCCCAAGCCGACCTGGCCTTCCTCGACCAGCCAGGCTGACCGCCGCCGGCGGCCGCAGACGGCAGGCGCCCGGCGGCCCTGCCGCCGGACGCCTGCCGCGGCGGGTAAGGGATGAACAGCGTTTAGGCCGCCGCGGTGTTCCGGCAGTTCCTCGGCCAGGAACTGGTCCCAGGTCCTGGTCCCTTCGGTGTGGCCGGGCGGCGGGAGCAGAGCGCCGTCGCGCACGGCCCTGCTTCCGGGTACCGGCATCGGGACCACCCATTTGCGCTGATGGGTGGCCGCGAGGTAGCTGCGGAACAGGTCCTCCCAGCTCGATACTTGCGGTCCCGACATGTCCGGGGCCCGGCCGGCCGGCCGCCAAGCGCGAGCTCGACGAGGCGGGCCGCGACCTCGCGGGAATCGACCGGCTGGACGCGAAAACCCCCGGGCACCGGCGCGGCCAGCGGAATCCTCGCCAGCTTGCGCGAGTTCTCGAAGCAATAGCTGTAGAACTGGGTGACCCGCAGGATCGTCCACGGCAGGCCGCTGTTCTCGACGATCCGCTCCACCTCGAGCTTGGCCTTTACGTATCCCCAGGCCGCCATGGCGTCGATGCCGACGATGGACGGCTGTACGAAGTGCGGGGAACCGGCTCTGGCCGCCGCTGTCAGCAGGTTGCCCGCCGCCTCCACGTCGCCCTTCGTGCCGGTCGCGCAGTGGACGATCACCCCGGCACCGTGCACGGCCGCGTCGATGCCCTCGCCCCGCCGCAGATCTCCGGTGAAGAACGTGACCCGCGGCTGAGTATCGCGCTGGCGGCGGGCGAGGACCCGCACCTCCTGCCCGGCGTCGACCAGCCGGGCAACGACAGATCGGCCCAGGCGGCCGGTGCCGCCGGTGACGAGAACGGGCGATGTCATAGGTGTTCCCCTAACCTTCGGGCGGCCCCGCGTCAGGAGCCGGTCACGTCAACTCGACTTGGTACCTCTTCTCTTCTATGACGCCAGTCAGCGGCGGAGTGTGACCGGCGCCCCCGGCCTGGCGCGGCCGCAGGGCTCCTGACCGCCGATTGGCCAGTACTCAGCGGTCCCGGGCCGGGATGACTAGGCCCGACTCATAGGCGATGACCACCGCCTGGGTGCGGTCACGCAGCCCGAGCTTGGCGAGCATCCGGCTGACGTGGCTTTTCACCGTTTCCTCGGTGACGAAAAGGCGGACGGAGATCTCGGTGTTGGACAGGCCTTCGGCGACGAGGCGCAGTACCTCTGTCTCGCGCGGGGTCAGCGCGGCCAGCGGCCGCGGAACGGCGCCGGCGAGGGACCCGGCCGGCGCCCCGCCGGCGACCGCCGGGGCGTCCGGCCCGGCCTGCCCGGCGCCGGGGGCGGGCGATGACCGGAGCCGGGTGAACTCGCTGATCAGCCGCCGGGTTATGCCCGGGGCGAGCAGAGCCTCGCCGGCCGCGACGACGCGGACGCCCTCAAACAGCCGCTCCGCGGTGACGTCCTTGAGCAAGAAGCCGCTGGCGCCGACGCGGAGCGCGTCGAAGACGTACTCGTCCAGGTCGAACGTGGTCAGGATGAGCACCTTCGGCGGGTGGTCAGACGACGACAGCTGCCGCGTCGCCTCGATCCCGTCGGTGCCCGGCATCCGGATGTCCATCAGCACCACGTCCGGCCGGACCGACTGGCACAGCCGCACCGCCGATGCCCCGTCGGCGGCCGTGCCGAGCACGGCGAAGTCCGGCTGGGTGTCCAGCATCGCGGCGAACCCGGCCCGGACCACCTCGTGATCGTCGGCTACGACGATGCCGATCGGGCCCGGCGGCACGGTGTCGTTTCCGGTCACGAGCCCTCCTCCGGTTGAGCGGGCAGCTCCGCCTCGACGAGGAACCCTCCGCCCGGTGCCGCGCCGGTCCGCAGCGTCCCGCCGACGGTCGCCGCGCGCTCGCGCATGCCCGGCAGCCCGTGCCCGCTGCCCGCGCCGCGCCGCCCTCGCGCCGCGCCCGCCCCCGGGCCCTTGGCGGTACCGTCCGGTCCCGGACCAGGTCCGTTGTCCCTGACGCGGACCAGCAACTTGTCCGGCCGGTAACACAGTTCCACGTCCACCGCCGCGCCCGGCGCGTGCCTGCGGGCGTTCGTGAGCGCTTCCTGGACGATCCGGTAGGCGGCCAGCTCTACGCCCGGGTCGAACGACACGACCGGCCCGGAGAGGATCAGCCGGGTGCCCGCACCCGATGCCGCCCGGGAGCCGTCGATCAGCGACGACAGCTCCCGCAGGCCCGGTTGCGGCTGCCGTTCGCCGACGGCGGCGGAATCGGCGTCGGCCCGGAGCACTCCCAGCAGGCGCCGCATTTCGGTCAGCCCGGCGCGGGCGGTGTCGCCGATCTCCCGCAGCCGCCGGGTACCCTCCGGCGTCAGCTCGGGAACGGTCAGCCGCGCGGTCTCCGCCTGCACGGAGATCATGGAGATGTGGTGCGCGACCACGTCGTGCAGTTCCCGGGCGATCCGGGCGCGTTCCCCGCGTGCCATGTGTTCCACCAGGGTGTCCGACAGCTCCGAGCGGACCACGCCTTCCAGCGACGCCGAACGCCGTGACCGGACCGCGATCCCGGTCCCCGCCGCCATCGGTACGAGCGACGCGAGCAGCACGGCCGCTTCCCCGCCGCGCGACGTCGCCGCCAGCACGATGAACGGCACCGCCATAGCCAGCGCCAGGTACTGGGCGTTCGCCCGCCAGCCGCCCGGCCCGGAGCCGTCGGCGCAATCACCGGGGCCGGCCTGCGCCGAGCCGCCGACCGCGATCAGCTGCGCGGCGGCCCCGCCCGCGGTCAGCAGGCCGGCTGTCGCCGCGCCGGCGGGCGCACCGCCGGCGGGCGCACCGCCTGCCGTCACGACCCCGAACGCGGCGAGCGACAGCACCGACGCGGCCGTGATGAACACGGTGGCGGGCAGCGGGCGCAGGAAGATCAGCGGTACCGTGTCGGCCGCCGCGAGCAGGCACAGCGGCACGGCGTAGAACGCGACCGAGCCGCCCCGCACGCTGGGGAGCGTGATCGCCTCGGCGCCGACCTGGACCAGCGCGGCCAGGGCGAGCAGCGTGCCGGCCACCGTGAGCGCGTGCGGTGCCGTGCCGATTCGCCGCGCGGCCGCGAGTGCCTGCCGCCTCGATGCCCGGTAGCGCGCGGCCGCACCGTCCCTCATGCCGCCATTCTGCCTAAAGTATCGGCGCTGCGCGTCACTCTGCCGGGCAGTCGGTGTAGCTCTCAGGAGGGAACCACGGCTCGTTCGGACCATCCTTGAGTGGGGTGCGGAAGACCGCTCTGCGGCGGGACGACCGCGGCCGTCCGCGGGTCTTAGCTTTTTGCACTATGGAAGCGACTATCGAAGTAACCGGACTGCGGAAACGGTTCGGGCCGCAGCGGGCACTGGACGGGATGACGTTTACCGTCCGGCCCGGCCAGGTGACTGGTTTCGTCGGCCCGAACGGCGCGGGCAAATCCACCACCATGCGCGTGATCCTCGGCCTGGACACGGCCGACGAGGGCACCGCCCTCATCGGCGGACGGCCCTACGTGACCCTGCGCACCCCGATGCGGCACGTGGGCGCGATGATCGACGCCAGCGCCCTCCAGCCGAGCCGGTCCGCCCGCAACCACCTGCTGTGGCTGGCCTACTCCCAGGGCCAGTCCGCGCGCCGCGTTGACGAGGTCATCGAGCAGGCCGGGCTGAAAGCCGTCGCGCGCCGCCGGGCGGGCGGTTACTCGCTCGGTATGCGCCAGCGGCTCGGCATCGCCGCGGCGCTGCTCGGCGACCCGCCGATCCTGATCATGGACGAGCCGTTCAACGGCCTGGACCCCGAGGGAATCGTCTGGATGCGCACGCTCCTGCGCTCCCTCGCGCGCCAGGGCCGCGCCGTCCTCGTCTCCAGCCACCTGATGAGCGAGCTCGAGGACTGCGCCGATCACCTGCTGGTAATCGGCCGGGGCCAGGTCATCGCCGACGCCAGCGTCGCGGACATGATCGCGGCGGCGTCCGGCGACCGGGTAAGCCTCCGCACCGCGTCTCCCGCCCAGGCCATGACGGTTCTCGCCCGGGCCGGGGCCACCGTCGCGGCCACCGCGCCGGACCAGCTCACCATCGCCAACCTTTCCTCCGAACGGGCCGTGGCGGCTCTGACCGCCTCCGCTGTTTCGTTCTCCGAGGTCAGCGCCCACCGGGCGTCCCTCGAAGAGGCGTACATGGAACTCACCCGCGACGCGGCCGAGTTCCGGGCGGTGAGCCTGCCGTGACCGCCGTCGCGCCGTACAAGTCCCAGGCGCCGGGGGGCCGAGACGGGTTCCGCCCGCTGGTCCGGGCCGAGCTGACGAAGCTCCGCACCGTGCGCGGCTGGGTCGTCGGCATCCTGCTGGCACCGCTGCTGACCGTGGCGGTGGGCTTCCTCTACAGCCATGCGACGTGCAGCGTCACCGGCCAGGACGGGCAGTCCGCAGCCTGCCCCGCACCCCCGACCGGACCAGGCGGCGAGGCGGTCACCGATGTTTTTTACTTCGCACAGCAGACGCTGACCGGGAACGGCACGATCACGGCGCGGGTGACGTCGCTGACGGGCGAGTACTCGCCCGACGGCAGCGGCATCTCGGCCGCGGGCACCCCGCGCGGCCGCCTCAGGCCCGGCGTGCAGCCGTGGTCCAAGGCCGGCATCATGGTCAGCGCGAGCACCGCGCCGGGCTCGGCCTACGCGGCGATGCTCGTCACCGGCGGCAACGGCGTGCGGATGCAGTGGAACTACACGGGGGATTCCCCCGGACTGCCGGGCGCGGTGTCGGCGTCATCGCCGCGCTGGCTCCGCCTGACCCGGTCAGGTAACACGGTCACCGGCTACGACTCGCCCGACGGTACGCACTGGACCGAGGTCAGCCGCGCGGTCCTGCCCGGCCTGCGGCCGTCCGCGCACGTAGGCTTGTTCGCGACATCGCCGAGCTACCAGACGATCGTGCCGGTCGGCAGCAGCGACTTCGCCAGCGGCCCCAGCCTGGCCACCGGCGCGTTCGACCAGGTGCGGCTGGCCTGGGCCGGCGCCGGGGGAGCGTGGACCGGCACCAGCGTCGGCGGGGCCGGCGTCGTCGGCCAGGACGGCATCAGCACGTTCGCGGCCGGCCCTGCACTCGTTCACCCACTCGGGCGGCCGGTTCACGGTGACGGGATCGGGTGACATCGCGCCCGACGTGCCCGAGGCCCCGCAGGGCACCGGCGAAAAGGCATCGCAGGAGCTGCTGTACGCGGGAAGTGTCAGCCTGATTCCGGTGATTATCGTCGCTGCCCTGTTCATGACGGCCGAGTACCGGCGGGGACTGATCCGCCTGACGTTCGCCGCCTCGCCCCGGCGCCTGCGAGTCCTCGCCGCCAAGGCGGTGGCGATCGGCCTGGTTACCTTTATCGCGGGTCTGGCCGGCGCAGCGATCACCCTGCTCCTCGGCATCCACACCCTGCGCGCCGGCGGGAGCTTCGTGCTGCCGATGACGGTGTTTACCGGGATCCGCGTGGTCGTCGGGGTCGCGGCCGTGCTCGCGGTCGCCGCGGTGCTGGCCCTCGCGCTCGGCGCGCTGACGCGCCGCGGGGTGACGGCGGTCACCGCCGTGATCGTGCTCGTCTTCCTGCCCATTCTGCTCGCCACGCTGCCGGGGCTGCTGTCGCCGGCCGGGCAGGACTGGCTGCTGCGGGTGACGCCTCCCGCCGCGCTGGCCGTCACCCAGGACGTCCCCGCCTACCACCAGGTAATCGCGCAGAACACGCCGCCGACCGGCTACTTCCCGCTCGCCTGGTGGGCCGGGTTCGCGGTGCTGTGTGCCTGGGCGGCGTTCGCGCTGGCCGGCGCCGCGTACGCGCTGCGCCGGAGGGACGTGTGAGCGCCGCCGGCCAGCGGCGCCCGGCGGGGGCGCTGACCCTGGCCCTGCACGCCGAGTGGACGAAGGTCCGCACCCTGCCCGGAACGTCCGCGCTGCTGGCATCGGCGGCGGTGGCCATCATCGCGGTGGGCGCCGCCGCGGCCGCGGCGTTCCACTGCCCGGCGGCGGCCTGTTCGGCCGCCGCGACCGGGGCCGACCCGGCGAGGATCAGCCTCACCGGTGT
This sequence comes from uncultured Actinomycetota bacterium, assembly GCA_963785645.1. Classification (GTDB taxonomy): domain Bacteria; phylum Actinomycetota; class Actinomycetes; order Streptosporangiales; family Streptosporangiaceae; genus Trebonia. Next base: position 582,114 of record CAWAWG010000003.1, on the reverse strand, counting down.
CTACCTGGGCCAGGTGCTCGTCGCGGTGCTCGCGGTGCTGGCCGTGGGCGGTGAGTACAGCACCGGGATGATCACGGTCACGCTCACGGCGATGCCGCGCCGCCTGCTGATGCTGGCATCGAAGGCGGCCGTCTTGACCGGGCTGACGCTCGCCGCCGCGCTGGCGGGGGTGCTGGGATCCGTGCTCGCGGGGATGCTGCTCCTGCCGCCGCGCGGCCTGACGGCGGCTCACGGGTACGCGGTGCTGTCGCTCGGCAACCTCGGGGACGTCAGGGCGACGTTCGGCTCGGTGCTCTACCTGATGCTGATCGCGCTGGTCGCGCTGGGTATCGCGGCGGCGGTCCGTGACCCGGCGGTGGCGATCGGCATCGTCCTCGGCCTGCTCTTCGTGGTCCCGCTCGTCGCGGCCGTGATCCCCGAGCACACCCTGGCCAGGCACCTGGAGCAGGCCAGCCCGATGACCGCCGGCCAGTACATCGAGGCCACCGCCGGCCTGAAATCACTCCCGCTCACCCCGTGGCAGGGCATCGGCGTGCTGGCCCTGTGGGCCTTCGGCGCCCTGCTCCTCGGTGCCCTGCTGCTCCGCTTCCGCGACGCCTGAAGGCAATGTCCGTCCGACTGAAAATGTCCGCCCGACTGAAGGGGAATGCTGTGTCAGAAAACGTTCCGGTCCGACGCTCGTACTCGCCAGCCAAGCCGATCGCCCGGCGGACGGCGCTGCTGTCCGGCCTGGCGCTGCCACTGGGCCTGCTGACCGCCGGGGCCAGGCCGGCGAGGGCGGTCCAGCCGGCCCTGGCGTCTAGCTCTCCCCAGCTCACGCTGCCGGCCCCGACCGGCCGCCACCGTCTCGGCACCGTCTCCTTGTACCTGATCGACCGGTCTCGCCCCGATCCGTGGGTGCCCGCCATTGCGTTCCGTGCCCTCGTGATCCAGCTCTGGTACCCGGCTGACGCGGTACGAGGCTATTCCCGCGCGCCGTATTTCACGCCCGTCCTGGCGCGCGCCTACGAGAAGTACCAGGGCATCCCGGTCGCCCTCAACTGGCCGGTCACGGACGCGTACCTCGGCGCTCCGGTGCGCCTGCCCGCGGGCGGCTGGCCCGTCGTGCTCTATTCTCCCAGCCTGGGCGGCGAGCGCTCAGAGACCACCTGCCTCGTCGAAGAGCTGGCCAGCCGCGGCTACGTCGTGGTCACGATCGACCACATCCACGACTCCGGCGTGGTCGAGATCCCGGACGGGCAGCTGGAGACCATTGCCGTACCCCCGCCCTCATCAGGCGACAGCCCGCAGACCACCAAGGAGATCGACTCCCGGGCCGCCGACGTGAGCTTCATCCTGGACCAGCTCGCCGTGATCAGCCGCGGCGGCAACCCCGACCAGGCGCACCGGCCGCTGCCCCGCGGCCTCGACCGGGCGCTCGACCTCGACCGGGTGGGCATGTTCGGCCACTCCGACGGTGGCTCAACCACCGCCCACGTCATGCACACCGACGCCCGGGTCACAGTCGGCGCCAACCTGGACGGCACCCTCTGGACGCCGCAGGCGATAGCCGGCTCGACCGCCCGCTCCTGCTGTTCGGGCGGCAGGCCCTGGACTCCTTCGAGGCGAGCACCTGGGCGCAGTTCTGGAAGCAGCAGCGCGGCGCTGACCGTCACCGTCAGCGCCGCGGCAGCCGCGGCTACCCGGTGCTCCTCCGGGGTGTGCGCCGACGACCCGGCCAGGATCAGCCTGACCGGGATCTACCTCAGCCAGGCGGTCGTCGCGGTCCTGGCAGTGATGTCAGTCAGCGGCGAGTACGGCACCGGCATGATCCGGGTCACCCTCGCGGCGACGCCCCGCCGGGTCACCGTCCTGGCCGCCAAGGCCGCCATCGTCGCCGGCCTGCACCCTGGCGGCCGGAACGATCGCCGTCCTGGCCTCGCTCCTGGCCGGACGGCTCATCCTGCCCGGCCACGGCATCGGCCCGTCCCGCGGCTACCCGGCGCTCTCCTTCAGCGACGGGCCGGTACTCCGGGCTGCCAGCGGGTCCGTCCTCTACCTGGTGCTGATCGCCCTGCTCAGCCTCGGTGCCGCGGCCGTGGTGCGGGAAGCCGCCACGGCCATCGGCGTCGTCCTCGGGCTGCTCTACCTGTTCCCGATCATCGCCGCGGCGGCCGGCAACGCGACGGTGTCCCGGCATCTGGAGCAGATCGGGCCGATGACGGCCGGGCTGGCCATCCAGGCCACCACCGGACTGAACAGCCTGCCGATCAGCCCCTGGGCAGGCCTTGGCGTGCTTGCCGCCTGGGCCGCCGGCGCGCTGCTGCTCGGAGGGCTGCTGCTTCGCCTGCGGGACGCATAGACCGAGGTCGGCAAACACCTACCTGACCGAGAAACCACCAGCCGTCCGGGATGGTCGCCGCTACCGCACCGAGACCGACGACCACACTATGCGGCAGCGGCAGCCGTCGCCGGGTACGCGGCAACCTGATCCGTGTCGGCCGCTCCCTGCCGGGGCCTCATGCGCGACTATGAGTAGCTCGAAAGTTACTGATGGTTGTCATATTGATGGCAGTGCCTTAGGGTAACTAGACATTTGTGAAATGTAATATCGAGGTGGAGCATCTTGGTGCGGTTCACCAACCACTTGTTCGCAGGACTGCTCGAGGCGGCGCCTTACGCCGTGGTGTGCGTTCGCCGGAGCGGGCACATCGCGCTGGTAAACCCGCAGGCTGAGCGGCTGTTCGGTTATTCGCGCGATGAGCTGATCGGTCAGCCGGTCGAGATTCTCATCCCGGATGCCGCCCGGGCGGCGCACCCCCTGCACCGGGCCGGGTACCTGGCCGACCCCCGGCCGCGTGCCATGGGTGCTGGCCCGGAGCTATCCGGCCGTCGCCGCGGTGGCGGCACCTTCCCGGCGGAGATCTCCCTGTCAGCGGTCGAGGCTGACGACGAGGTCCTCGTCATGGCCGCGGTGCGTGACGTAACGGACCGGCTGGAACTGCTGGCCGAGTGCGAGCGGCTGAAGAACCTCGCGGAGCGCGGACGGCTGGAAGGCCAACTCCAGGAGGTACAGCGGCAGGAGAGCCTAGGTCAGCTTGCTGGGGGCGTAGCTCATGACTTCAACAATCTCCTCGCCGTGATTTCAAACTACGCCGCATTCGTCAGCGACGAGGTGGCCAAGGAGGTCACGGCCGTCGATTTGCAGACGGTCCGTGACGACACAGCGCAGATCCAGCGGGCCGCCGAGCGGGCCGTCGGGCTCACCCGTCAGCTCCTCACCATCCTGCTGCCTGCGGCCGACCAGGACGCCGAGGCGGCCGCCCCGCCGTCGGCGGCGGTCCGGGCCGGAGAGGAACATCGGCCAGTCATCGCCACCGGCACCGAGCCGGTCCCTGGGTGACGGCTGACTCCGGCCAGGCCCGCTGATGCATATTCTCCTTTCCGTTCTCGATGTGCTGCGGGTCGCGGTGCTGTGGCTGCTTGTCGTCCTGGTCATGGTCGGCGCGATGCCCGTGCTGGCCTCCAGCTACCAGTACCTGCTGGTCGCGGTGCACTTCTGGCGTAACCACTACGACTCGTGCAGGCCCTATTTCCCGCGCACCGCCATCCTCATCCCGGCCTGGAACGAAGCGGCGGTGATCGGCGCGTCGATCGACCGGCTGGTCAAGCTGGACTACCCGCCGGACGCGCTGCGCGTGTACGTGGTCGACGACGCGAGCACCGACGATACGCCCAACGTGATCAGGGAGAAAGCAGCGCAGTATCCGGGACAGGTGTTCCATCTGCGCCGGGAGAAGGGCGGTCAGGGCAAGGCGCACACCCTGAACCACGGCCTGGCCGTCGTCTTGTCCGAGGACTGGATGCAGGCACTGCTCATCATGGACGCCGACGTGATCTACACGCCGGACTCGCTCCGGATGATGACCCGCCACCTGTCCGACCCCGGGGTCGGCGCGGTGACCGCCTACATCAAGGAGGGCAGCCGGCCGGGCAACTACCTCACCAGGTTCATCGGCTTCGAGTACATCACCGCGCAGGCGGCCGCCCGCCGCAGCCAGAACGTGCTCGGCGCGGTCGCCTGCCTGGCCGGCGGCGCGCAACTGCACTCCCGGGCCAACGTGGAGGTGATCGGCGGGCGGATCGACACGTCCTCGTTGGCCGAGGACACGTTTACCACCTTCAAGACCCAGCTGGCTGGAAACCGGGTTGTGTTCGAGCCGCACGCCATCGTGTGGGCCGAGGAGCCCGGCGACATCGTCGGGCTGTGGAAGCAGCGGCTGCGCTGGGCCCGGGGCAACGTCCAGGTCACCAAGCAGTTCAAGCGCGTGTGGTGCCGCCCGAGTGCCACACACAGGCTGGGCAGTGTCAGCTTCGCCCTGTTCTGGTTCTGCCTGTTCCTGCTGCCGGTGTTCATGATCTGCGCCTCCGCGTCGCTGGTCATCCTTTACTTCAGCAACTTCGCGATGGCGTGGGTTGTGTTCCGCGCGCTGTGGATCATCAATGCGCTAGCGTACGTGTTCACCACCGGGTTCACTCTCATGATCGACTGGGAGACCGGCCGGCGGGCCATGCTGGAGGGCATACTGTTCCCCGGCTTGATCAGCTTCTGCATCATCGTCGCGGCGTGCTTTCCCGGGCTGTACCGGATGATCGTTCACGATGTCCTGCCGGCGCTCGGCATCACGCTGACCCCGTTCGAGCGGGGGAGCCTGGTGCTGTTCGCCTACATGTGGCTGGCCGCCTCAATGCTGTTCGCCTATCTGGGCAAGGCGGTGGAGAAACGCAGGCTGGGCTGGCTGCTGTCCCGCCTGTTCGTTTACGTCGCTGGGTATGGTCCACTGCTATGCGCTTGCACATTCGCCTCGTACATCAAGGAGCTGCGAGGCGCGGAAATGAAGTGGGACAAGACGGAAAAGAGCGGGAAGGTGGGCATGCCGTCCTGAAACGGGCCGCTCAGGAGGTTACCCGGGCCGACCCGGCGGAGCCGGCCGCCGGCGCTGGCCCGGCTGGGCTGCCCGAGGTGTTCCGCGAGGAGATCCGGACCGCCCTGAGGTACGAACGCGGGCTGGTCATCAAGGCGGGGACGGCGCTGGCCGTTGTCCTCCTCGTGGTGCTGATCCGGCTGCTGTTCCTCGGCTGAGGTCCCCGGCGGACCAGTAGCCGCCAGGGACCAGGGGACGCGCTATGGCGTCAGGCTGGTGCGCCGGCCATCGCGGTCAGCCGGACCGTCCGGTAGACGCCGATGTCACGGCAGTGATGGCTGTCGCTGCCCGCGACCACGCGGACCCCGGCCCGTGCCATAGCCGCGACCGTACGGGCGGACGGGCAGGACCATTTCTCGTTCACCTCAACCAGCCCGCCCGCGCGCGCGATCCTCGCGGCCAGGCGGGCCAGCAGCGGGTCGGGCACCATGTCTTCATCCAGGCCCGTCTTGGGCAGCACGCTGAACAGGTGTGCCAGCAGCGGAACCCGGTCGACGGCGCCAAGCGCGTTCGCTGTCGCCTCGCACAGCCGCTCGACCGCCTCGTGCGCGGTCATGCCCCCGCTGCTGATGAGGTCCCGGGCCCGGGACGGGTGGACCGGGCCGGCGTCACCGGGAAACTGGTGATCGGCGATCAGCACCAGGTCGATGCCATCCAGGCCGGCGGGGAGGTCGAGCTGGCCGGAGGTGTCGAGGATCTTGGCCTCCACGCCGGCCAGCACCCGCAGCCCGGGCAGCTGACGGTAACGGGCCACGGCAGCGGTGAAGTCGGGCAGCCAGGCCGTATCACGCCGCACGTGATCGACCAGGCACAGGGTACTCAACCCGCGTTCCCTGGCGGTCCGGACATTCTCGGCCAGCGTGCTGGCCCCGTCGGAGAACGTCGAGTGCACGTGGAAGTCCTCATCGAGGGGCACATTCCAGTGCGGCCCGTTCTGGATGCTCATCGTGGCTCTCCGCCTCCCGCCCCGCGATCAGCGCTTGATTACACGTGCGGCTTGATGATCGTCGTTAAGTAATCACGCCAGGTCAGCGCATTGATCCGTGTCGATTCGTCTGCTAGAGTGCCCCAGACACATCGTGTGAAACTATCGTCACTTTGGGTAGTTATGTTGTGCCGGCTGGCCTATGCATCACGGGGGTGCACGTGGTAACCAGCAAGCCCGAACGAGGGCCGGGGAAGGTCCTGCTGGTCGACGACGATCAAGCCCTCGGCCGCTCTCTGGTCCGTGCGCTGAGCTCTCGCGGCGGGTTCGACGTAACGTACGAGACCGACCCGGCGGCCGCGATACGCGCTGTTCAGGCGGGACAGTGGGACCTGCTGATAACCGACATAGAAATGCCCGGCATGTCGGGCCTTGAGCTCATCAGGCGGGTACGCGAGGCCGATGCCAGCCTGCCGGTCGCCGTCATGACCGGGCACGCCACGGTCGACCGGGTGGTGACCGCACTGCGGGAGTCGGCTGGGGAATTCCTCCAGAAGCCCGTCGACCTAGGGGTATTCGTCGCCACCGCCACGACGCTGGTCGAACGGGGCAGGCGGGCGCGCGAAGCGAGCCGGGAGGTCGTGCTGGCGGTCGGGGCGCATCCCGACGACGTGGAGATCGGCGCGGCTGGAACGCTGCTCGCGCACCGGGCCGCCGGGGACCGGGTGGCCATCCTGACCCTGTCGAGAGGGGCGGTCGGCGGAGATCAGGCACGCCGCGCCGCGGAGGCGGGAAAAGCGGCGGAAGTGATCGGCGCCGAGCTGTTCCTTGCCGACCTGGAAGACACTGCTCTCTCCGAGGGCAATCCCACGATCGCGGTCATCGACGATGTGATCACGCAAGTGCGGCCCACCATCGTCTACACTCACTCGGCGAACGACGTCCACCAGGATCATCGCAATACCCACCGAGCGGTAATGGTGGCGGCCCGGAGGGTGGCCGGCGTCTTCTGTTTCCAGTCACCGTCGGCGACCGTCGATTTCCGTCCCACGCATTTCGTGCCCATTGACGGCTATGTTGACGGCAAGGTCCAGGCTATCCGGGCGTTCGATTCCCAGTTCGCCATCCGCGATTACATGGAACCGGACCTGATCGCGTCGACGGCCCGGTACTGGTCTCGTTTCTGCTCCGCCAGGTACGCGGAAGCGTTCGAAACCGTGCGGGCCAGGGCCGGAGTCCGTGCGACGGTCCCGACTCAGCGGGGCTTGCCCATGCCTGTTCCGTTGACCGGAACATGACGCCGCCCCTCTCACACCAGGGATCATCCGAGATGACGAACCGCACCGTCCTGTACATAGACGACAACGAGGACAACCTGCTGCTCGTCGAGCGGCTGCTCAAGCGCCGTCCGGACCTCCGGCTGCGCTGCGCTCGAAGCGGCGGCGAGGGGGTACGGGCGGCTGCCGATGCCCCGCCGGCCCTCATTCTCCTCGACAACCGCCTACCCGACGCCGACGGCCGACAGGTCCTGCGCCAGTTCAGGTCCCTGCCGGCGACCGCCGCGATCCCGGTGGTTGTCATCAGCGGCGACTCAGCCCAGGAGACGATCGAGGAGGTCATCGCGGCCGGAGCGGATGGCGTACCTGACCAAACCATTCCACATTCGCGACTTCCTGGCCATGCTTGAAAATTACTTTGAGCAATCGTAAATCATGCGATCCGGCTGTCATGCGAACAAAGCGGGGAAAAGGTGAACGGACGTCATCAGGGCCAGCCTAAGCAACGGATTCTCATTACCGGCGCCTGTGGCTGGCCGCGATAGCAGCGATGAAATCGCTTCGAGGCGATCCGGCTATCGAATTGCTCGCCGCGGACATGGACCCCTGGGCGGCCGGTCTGTATCTCGTCCCGCCGCCCGACCGGCTCGTTGTGCCGGCCGGTTCCGCCGCGGGCTTCGCCAAGGCGGTGCTGGATATCTGCGCCTCGCTTCAGGTCGATGTGCTGCTGCCGACAGTCGACGCGGAACTTGAGCCGCTCGCGGCGGCACGCGACGATTTCTCCGCCGTGGGCACCGAACTGCTGCTGGCATCCGCCGCCACGCTCAGCGTCACCCTCGACAAGCTCGCACTGGCGCGGCACTGCGCGGCGACCGTCCTCGTGCCCCGCACCGAGCTGTTCAGCACGCAGTTCGACCCCGGATCCTGGACCTACCCGGTCATCGTCAAGCCCCGCCGGGGAAGCGGGTCCCGCGGTGTCCGGAGAATCGACTCGGCGGCGGCACTCGGCGATATCGGCCGGTCGGACGACCTGATCGTCCAGGAGCTGCTGCCCGGGACGGAGTACTCCATCGACGTACTGGCCGATACGGCCGGTCACGTGGTCGCGTCCGTTCCGCGTATCCGGATCCGCGTTGACTCGGGAGTGTCGGTGGCTGGCCGGACCGTGCACGATCCTGAGCTGGAGCAGTTCGGATCCGAGGTGGCCGCCGCCATCGGCCTGACATTCGTGGCCAATGTCCAGTGCAAGCGGGACCGGGCCGACCGGCCGGCGTTGCTTGAGGTCAATCCCCGTATCCCCGGCACCCTGGGCCTTACGATCGCGAGCGGTGTCGATATGCCCAGGCTCGCAGTCGACTCGCTGCGCGGCCGGCCCCTCCCGGCCCAGATCGGCTTTCGGGAAATGGCGGTAGTCCGCTTCCTCGATGAACGCATTCTGGAGATCCAGGAAACCGTCCCGTCGCAGTGGGGACCGTGAACACGGCTCAGATTGTCGAGCGGCGGCCCGGCAGGAGGACGCCCGCCGCGGCCCCGGTGAGAGCGAAGACCGCCGCGACGGCCAGCGCGGGGGTGAAGCCGCGGGTGAAGGCGGCCGGGGTGGCGTAGCTGCCGGCGGCAGCGAACACGGCGCCCAGGATCGCGACGCCGAACGCGCCGCCGAGCTGCCGCATCGTGGCGAAGGCGCCGGAAGCCGGGCCGAGGTCCGCCGTGGGCACGGTGCTGGTGACGGACCTGGTCACGGCCGGGATGGCCAGCGCGAGTCCCGCCCCGATCATGATCATTGGCCCGAGCAGCGTCAGATAGCCCGTTCCCGGGCCGGCCACGGCGGCGATCCAGGCCGCCCCGGCGGCCATCAGCAGTGCTCCGGTCACCACCAGGGCGCGCTCGCCGATCCGGTCGGCCAGCGCCCCGGCCTGAGGACCGACCAGGAGCGGCGCGATACCCCAGGGCAGCAGCCGCAGCCCGGCCCCGAGCGGGTCCTGGCCCGCCACGACCTGCTGGAACTGCGGCATCAGGAAGATCACCCCGGTAAGCGACGCGTTGACGGCGAAGACCGCGGCGTTCCCGGCGGAGAATGCGGGGGAGAGGAACAGGCGCACCGGGAGCATCGGATGCCGCGCCCGGCCCTCCCAGGCGGCGAAGGCACCGCCCGCCGCCGCGCCGACGGCGAGCGCGCCGAGCACCTCGGCTCCGTCCCAGCCCGCCGTGTTGCCCTGGACAAGTCCCCACACCAGGCCCAGGGCCGCGACGGTGACCAGCAGCAGGCCGGGGAGGTCCACCGCGGCCGGGATCACCGGCGGTTCGCTGACCCGGGTGAGGACCAGCGGGACAGCCGCAAGAGCGACCGGCACGTTGAGCCAGAAGATCCACTGCCAGCCCAGCCCCTGGGTGACCGCGCCGCCGAGGACCGGCCCCGCCACCGCGGCCAGCGCCGTGACACCGCCGTAGATCCCGATCGCCCAGCCGCGCCGGTCGGGCGGGAACGCCGCGTTCAGCAGCGCCAGCGCCACCGGCATGATGGCGGCCGCGCCCGCCCCCTGCACCGCGCGGAAGGCGATCAGCGCGGTGGCATCCGGGGCCAGGGCGCATCCCGCCGAGGACACCGCGAACACCACCAGCCCGGCGGCGAAGACCCGGCGGCGGCCCAGCCGGCCGCCCACCGCGGCGGCCGTCATCAGCAGCACCGCGAAGCTGAGCGTATAAGCGTTGACCGTCCACTCCAGGTCCGCCAGCGACGCGCCCAGCTGACGCCGGAGCGTGGTCAGCGCCGTGGCCACGACCATCACGTCCAGCACCACCATGAACGACCCCAGCGACGCCAGGCCAAGCACCCAGCGCTGCTCGCGGGTTGTCCCGGTTTGCCGACGGCCCGCCGTTGCCTGCACCTGCACCACGTGACTGCTCCTCGCTGCCGGTTGACGCTTCCGCTGGGTAAGGACCCGGAGGGGAGCTGGAAACTGGCCGCCAGGAAAGCGGCCAGTTTCCGCGGCGGCCCGGGTCAGCACCAGTGGAGGAAGATTCGTGCAGAAGGCCCGGGAATGTAGGAGGCGCAGTGGGGGAGAGCGATGGTGCCGGACAGCTGCTGGTGCGGGCCCGTTCGGGCGACGGGGAGGCGTTCGCCGAGCTCACCGGGCCGTACCGGCGCGAGCTGCAGGTGCACTGCTACCGCATCCTCGGCTCAGCGGCCGACGCCGAGGACATGCTCCAGGAGACGATGATGGCGGCCTGGCGCGGGCTTGACCGGTTCGAGGGGCGCGCGTCGCTGCGCACCTGGCTGTACACGATCGCCACCAACAAGTGCCTGAACCAGCTGCGCGCCGCCCGCACCATGCCCGCGTACACGCCGCCGGTGCCGTTTCCCGAGCCGACCCGCAGCCGTGAGCCGCTGTGGCTCGAGCCCTACCCTGACGTCCTGCTCGACGGGCTGCCCGATGCCGAACCCGGACCGGAGGCGCGGTATGAGGCCCTCGAGTCGGTGTCGCTGGCCTTCGTCGCCGCCATGCAGCGGCTACCGCCGCGGCAGCGGGCCGCCCTCGTTCTCCGGGACGTGCTCGGCTACCGTGCCGCCGAGACCGCGGCGATTCTCGACTGTACCGTGGACGCCGCGAACAACCTGCTGAAGCGGGCCAGGGTCTCGATCGCCGGCTACCTCCCGCCCGGCGGCCGGGACCAGGTGCCGCTGCCCGGATCGGCCCGCGAGCAGCGGCTCACGGCCCGGTTCGCCGACGCGTTCGAGCAGGGCGACGTCGCGGCCGTCGTCGGACTGCTCACCGACGACGCCTGGCTCACGATGCCGCCGCTGCCGTTCGAGTACCACGGCCCTGACAGCATCGGGCACTTCCTGGACGTCGCCACGTTCCGCCCGGGAGCACGGCGGTCAAGGCTCGTCCCCACCCGTGCGAACGGCCAGCCCGCCTTCTGCCGCTACCTGCCCGACCCGCACGCGCCGGTCTGGCACGCCCAGGTGCTGATCGTGCTCGCCCTCTCGGGTGATCGCATCAGCGACCTCGTCGGCTTCGTCGACAGCGGCATTCTGCCGCGGTTCGGCCTGCCCCGCACCCTCCCCGATTAGGCGGCGCCAGCCGTTTGCGGCCTGCGTTGCACAGGCCGCCAGGCGCGCTGACCAGCGGCGCGGTTCAGCTCTTGAGGTAAGCGAGGACAGCGAGCACCCGGCGGTTGTCTTCGCCGGACTGCTCCAGTCCGAGCTTGGCGAAGATATTGTTGCTGTGCTTGCTGACGGCCTTTTCTGTGATGAACATGCGGCTGGCGATGGCGGCGTTGGATCTGCCTTCGGCCATCAGGGCGAGGACTTCATGTTCGCGCGGGGTCAGGGATTGCAGCGGGGCGTCGGCAGCGTGCCGGGTGAGCAGGGCGGCGATGACGTCCGGGTCCATCACGGTGCCGCCCGCGGCGACCTGGCGGACGGCGGCGATGAACGTGTCGATGTCCATGACCCGGTCCTTCAGCAGGTAGCCGGCCGCCCCGGCGTCGTCGGAGAGCAGTTCCCTGGCGTAGATGGGCTCGACGTACTGCGACAGCACGAGTACCGGCAGGCCGGGAAAGCGCTGGCGGGCGTCGATCGCGGCCCGCAGGCCCTCATCGGTGAATGTCGGCGGCAAGCGCACGTCGACTACCGCGATGTCGGGCCGGTGGGCCGTCAGCGCCTTGATCAGCGACGGGCCGTTGCTGACCGCATCGGCGACCTCGAACCCGTACGTCTCGAAGATCCGGGTCAGGCCCTCCCTGAGCAGGGCAAGGTCCTCGGCTAGGACAATTCGCACGGCACCTGCATCCTCACGGTGGTGGGTCCGCCGGGCGGGCTGTCCACGGCCAGCGTGCCGTCGAAGGCGGACAGCCGCCGCTCGATGCCGAGCAGCCCGGTTCCGCCGCCGATCCGGGCGCCGCCGTGACCGTCGTCGGACACGCGTACCGTCAGCAGCCCGGCCGCGTTGCCCGGACCGGGCGTGTATTCGGCGGCGATCAGTATGTGCCGGGGCGCGGCGTGCTTGATGGCGTTGGACAGTGTCTCGGCGATGGCGAAGTACGCGGCGGACTCGACCGGCGGTGACAGCCGGCCGGGCAGCCGGAAGTCCACCGTCACCGGCACCGGGCTGACCATGGCCAGCGCCTCGACGGCGCCTTCCAGACCGCGGTCGGCCAGCACCGGCGGGTGGATGCCGCGCACCAGGTCACGCAGGTCGGCCAGCGCGCCGGAGGTCGATTCGCGTGCCTCGGCCAGCAGGCGCTGCGCCGCCTGCGGGTCCTGCGCCATCAGCCGTTCGGCCAGCCCCAGGCTCATGCCCAGCGAGACCAGCCTGGCCTGCGCGCCGTCGTGCAGGTCCCGCTCGATCCGGCGCAGTTCGCGGGCCTGGGCGTCGATGGTCTCGGCCCGGGAAGACGCCAGTTCCCGGACCCGGGCCTGCATCTCGGCGTGCCCGGCCGGCCCGAGCAGGGCGCGGATTACCCGGGCGTTCAGGGTCGCCAGCGGGACCGCGGTGAGATACCAGATCACCCCGAACGCCAGGCCGAGCGGCACCATCGCGAACGATTCCGCGGTGCCGTTTACCTGGAAGGAGCCGACCAGCGGCTGGCGGAACAGGGACGGGGGGCTCACCGCGAACAGCAGCGGGTAGCTGAGGTAGAACGCGCCGCACAGGAAGAGGATGGCCGACAGCCCGCAGGTGAGCCCGCCCGTCACCGAGTTGACCAGCAGCCAGGCGAAGTCGCGCCAGGTGGCCGGGTCACGCAGGACCGCCACCATTCGCACCAGCCATCCGCCGGCCGGTGCCGGCCGGTACGGCCGGGGGACGGGCACGCCGAGCCGGCCCGCCGCCCAGCGCCGGTGCAGGCCGGCGAACCACCGCACCAGGACCGTAGCGAACAGGGTCAGCGGGATCCCCACGGCTGCCCCGGTCACCAACAGCGCGCAGATCCAGGCCACCGCCAGGCCCAGACCCGCCTCGCTGGCCACCGCCAGCAGCAGCGACTCGCCCAGCAGGCGCAGCCGCTGGGCGGCAGCGGACTCGCGCGGCCGACCGGGCTCCGACCGTGCGTGCGTCGGCTCATAGGGTCCGGTCACCGTGTCCAGGTCCTCCCGGGTGGTCATCCTACCGGCCGGCGGCGGGCGGCGATCACGGGTCATGTCCCGAGCATGACTCACCGGACCCGATCACACAGGGGGGTTTTGTCTACCCCAGTCGGGGGCTGATCACCCGTGTGCCGCGGCTTCCTGGCCGGCACGCTGGAGTCATGACAAACAGCACACAGTCCCCGCAGCACTCCGGGTCTCCCCGTCGCCAGTCCCGGGCCCCGCGCCGCCGCCGGGTACCCGCGGCCCTCGGCGGCGCCGCCGCGGCAGTGGCCTTCGGCGCCGCCGCCGGGTGCCTGGCGACAGCGCTGCCCGGTACCGCGGCCGCCGCGTCGGCACCATCCCGTTCGTCCCAGACGGCCCAGCTCGCCGCACTAGCCCAGCAGGAAGTGGCGGCCGGGGCTCCCGGTGTCATCGCCTCGGTCAGCGACGGCAACGGGTCGGCCATCCAGATCGCCCGGCAGGCCTCATGGACCAAGGCCGACGGCACGCTCACCGCGAACGACCAGTTCCGGATGGGCTCCAACACCAAGACGATGGTCGCCACCGTGATCATGCAGCTGGTCGCCGAGCACCGGCTCGCGCTGACCGACCCGGTCGCGAAATGGCTGCCCGGCCTCATCCCGGACGGCCAGGCGATCACCATCCGGATGCTCCTCAACCACACCAGCGGCCTGTTCGACTACCTCCAGGACCCCGCCGTGCTGAAGGCATTCACCGGCCGGGACACCAGGGCGTGGACCCCGCTCCAGCTGCTCGCCGCCGGCGTCAGCCACAAACCGCTGTTCGCTCCGGGCAAGGAGTACTCCTACAGCAACACCAACTACCTCGCGCTCGGCCTCGTCGCCCAGAAGGTCACCGGCCAGAGCCTGGCCGAGCTGATCAAGCAGCGGATCATCGAGCCGCTGGGCCTGAAGAGCACCTACCTGGTCACCGGCTTCCCCGCGCCGGACGACGCCAGGCTGGCGAACGGCTACGAGCCCGATGCCGCCCGGCTGGCCCCGCTGCTGCCGCCGTACGCGGCGCCCGGCACCTCGTTCGCCGGACCGGCCCGCGGCCCGTGGGCCGACACCACCTGGGTCAATACCAGCACCGAATGGGCCGCCGGGGGCATGGTCTCCACCCCCGCGGACTGGGCCCGCTTCCAGTCCGCGCTGCTGTCCGGCCCGCTGACTGCCCCCGGCCCAGCTGAAGGAGATGGAGACCACCGTCTCCGAGGGCGCCGGTATGCCGGTCCGGTCCGGGCTGGGCCTGGAGAAGACCGTCACGCCGTGCGGCACCGTCTGGGGCCACACCGGCGAGGTCCCCGGCTACTCCAGCTGGGACTACACCGACGGCACCGGCCAGCGCACCGCGTCGGTGATCGTCACCACCATCTTCGGTATCGGTACGCCGAAGGCGGCCGCCGCCACCCAGACCCTGATCAACGCCGCGGTCTGCACCATGTTCGACAAGCCCGTCCCCGCCGCGGCCACCACCGGATGAGGCGCCGGCCTCGCCGTTGCCGCGGGTTGCCTAACGGTGTCCGAGGCCGTCGGTCATGAGGGCGATGGTGAAGTCGAAGCGGTCGTGGCCCGCTCCGGCGGTGACTTCGGCGGCGTAGCGCCTGGTGTGGGGGAAGGCCGCGGGCAGGGCGGCGAAGCGGCGCAGCAGTTCGTCGCGGCTGACGACCCAGGTGTCGTCGCCGTGGCTGCGCCGCTGGTCCGCCTGGGCGGCCTCAAGGCTGTAGGCGCCGACGTAGAGCAGCAGGGAGTCGGTCGCCCAGGCGGCGGCCTGGGACTGGCGCCCCCGGCGAGCAGGATGGCGAGCATTCCCTCGCTGACGCGCAGTGTGTCCAGGTTGGACGGGGCAAGGGCGAAGGCCGCCCGGGAGATCCCGGGGTAGCGCAGATACTGGTCGCGCAGCTGGGTGCAGATACTGGTGATCTGCTGCCGCCAGGCGACGGGGTCGGGCTCGGGCAGGTCGACACCGGCGCACAGGCGGCCGATGAGCAGTTCGTCAAGGTCCTCTTTGTTGACCACGTGGGCGTAGAGCGACGACGGGCCGGTCTCCAGCGCGGTGGCCACGCGCCGCATCGTCAGGGCCTGGTACCCCTCTTTTTCCACGATGCCGAGCGCGGCGGCGACGATGGCCTCGACCGTGATGGGGCGCTTGGCACCGCCGGACGGGCCGCGCCGGGCGGGGGGCGTGCCCGACTCGGCGTCGTCCTGCTGGTTCCGTGCGGCGCGCCGTTGCTGAGGGGTCGGCATACAGGCAGTGTAGCGAATAAGGCGAACGATGTTCGACAGAACGAATGTCGTTCGTTTTGACAGGATCACCGTACTGGAATAGAACAGTGTTCGTAATCGGGCGGTCAGCGTCCGGGCCGGCCGCCTGTCGCATGCACGGCAGGCGCATCGCCCTGAGCGGAGATCGGAGCGAATGATGAAGGCAGTCCGTTTCAGCCGGTTCGGAGGACCGGAGGTCCTCGAGATCGTGGATCTTCCCGACCCGCATCCTGGCCCCGGGCAGGTCCGGATCGCGGTACGGGCGGCCGGCGTCAACGCGAGCGACTGGAAGAAGCGTCAAGGCCTGATGGACAGCGAGCTCCCGCAGACCCTGGGCTACGAGGCGGCGGGCGTCGTCGACGAACTCGGTGAAGACGTAACGGACGTCGCTATCGGTGACCGCGTGTTCGGCTTCTCCGCCGACGGCGCCGCCCAGGCGGAACTGGCGGTGCTGTCCAGCTACGCGCCCGTCCCGGCGTCGCTCGACTTCGCCGGGGCGGCCGCGCTGCCGTCCGCGATCGAGACGGCCGCGCGTGCGCTCGACCAGCTCGGTGTCGAGAGCGGCAGCACGGTCCTCGTCAACGGCGCCTCGGGAAGCGTCGGCAGCGCCGCCGTGCAGCTCGCCGTGGCGCGCGGCGCCCGCGTGATCGGCACCGGCAGTCCTGCCACCCATGATCGTCTGCGCTCGCTCGGTGCCGAGCCTGTCGCCTACGGCGACGGCATGGGGGAGCGGGTCCGCGCGCTCGCTCCCGGCGGCGTCGACCTGGCGCTCGATGCCGCCGGGGGCGGTGTCCTGGCCGAGCTCATCGAACTGGCTGGCGGCCCGGACCACGTCATCACCATCGCCGACTTCGCCGGCGCGCAGAAGTACGGCGTGCGGTTCAGCCGAGGTGACGCAGGCCGTGCGCTCTACGCCCTCGCCCAGGTCGGCGACCTGGTCGAGTCCGGGGGTTTCTCGCTTCCCGTCGGGCAGCGGTTCCCGCTGGCCGACGTCGCCGAGGCCCACCGCGTCGGCGAAGCGGGCCACGTGCGCGGAAAGCTCGTGCTGCTGGTCGGCTGACGCGGAATCCGCCGCCAGCGCTAAGCAGACAGCGGCTGAAGACGCGGCCGGGCTTCCGGCGCCGGCGCCGCCGTCAGGCCGGGTCGTTCCAGCCTTCGCGGCGGGCGACCCCGCGTGCGGTGTCGATGAAGATCCCGAGGGTGGCCGAGGCGTTGTCCCGTTTCCAGACCATCTGCAGTTCCAGGGCGGGCAGATCGTCGGTGATGGCGATGGTCGCGGTTCTCACCGGGACCTGGCCGGCCGCGCTGGCCGCGACGAGTGCGAAGCTGCGCCGGTCGCGCAGGTCGAGGTGGCCCAGGCCGTGGATGGGACTCTCCCAGTATTCGAAGGTCTCCCCGGTCTGCTGCAGTGCGCTCGTCATGAAGTCGTAGCGGTCCGGGGCGAGACGGCGGGGAGGCTGGCTCCGGCCCTGGCGTCCGAACTCGAACTGCTGAACAAGTAACTCGCTTCTCCGGGCGAGGCGCTGGACTTGCCGTGCGTGCACGCCGGGCACCCAGTCGTAGGCGGCCGATGGGCCGATCCGCGGGTCGCTGGGAACGCGGGCGTCACGCAGGGCGTGCACGTACGCGCGATCCCGGTCGATCCGTGCGCGTACCTGATCAGCTCCGCCGACGGACCCGTGGCCGGGGACGAGGACATCGACGTCGCCCGCCGCGCCCGTGAGCAGCCGCAGCGCGGCGAGGTAGTCCTCGATCGGGTCCGCGGCCTCGTTCAGGTCGAGCATCGGAATCAGGACATCAGACAGCATGTCGCCGGCGACGAGGACCCCGCGTTCCTCGATCACCAGCGCCGCATGGCCCGGGGCATGCGCCTGATGCTCGATAATCCGGACCTGAGGGCCGTCCCAGGGAATCCGCGCCGTCCCGGCCGGCAGGCCAGCGACGAGGCCGAGCAGATCCAGCGGCACCTGCTCGGCGATGTCCGGCGGTATCCACCCGGCGATGCGGGCCTTCCAGTGCGCATCCGACAGCAGATTCCGGGCGGTGGCCGCGCAGCGCGCCGTGCCGTACCGGGTCGCCGCGCCGAACCGGGCGTCCCAGAGCAGGTGATCCCAGTGCGGATGGGTGGAAAATCCCGCCACGACGGGCTGGCCCAGTTCGCGAAGGTCGCTCGCGATGGCGGCCATTTCGTGGCCGAGCACCCCTGCGTCGATGAGCAGCACGCCTGCCCGGCCCTGCACGACAACGGCGTTGCTCTGGCAGAACTCGCTCTCGTGGATCAGCACACCCGCCGCGACCAGCCTCAGCATGAGCGGCCCCCCTCGCTTGTGGTTTGACGCACGCGATCCGCGCAAACTGCCTCTCGTCACAACGGATACCCGCGTATCCTCTCAGTGCGTCCTTTCTCCAACTGCGGGTTGCGATTGAATTCTCTTGGGAACGGGCGGGTGCTCCGCCTTAACTGGCGCGCGTGGCGCCGTTCGGATGGCAAGCGCCCGTTTGTGCGGCTAGCCTGCTCGGGACACCGGAGGGGGCACGATGGTTAGGGTGGATAGCTGGTGCCCGTCCTGCGGGTACCCGGCGGAGCCCGGCAAGCGGTTCTGCGGCGGCTGCGGGCGGGACGTTATAGCGGTAACCATGCTGTCACCGGATGAGCCCTTCCCGGGCTACGCGGCACTCCCGCCCGCCGACCCGCTGTCCGCTCCGGTCACCGCGACGCCGCCGTTCCCGGCCGGAAGCCCTCTGCCGTCTGCGTCCCCGACGATAAGGAAGCCCCTGGCAGCGCTGCCGCCCGCGCCCTGGCAGCCGCCCATGCCGGACACGCCGGAGCCGATGCCGTGGTCGCCAGGCCCGTTCGACCACGGCCTGCCTTCGTCGGCCGACTGGCCGCAGGCCGACCCACCCGTTCCGGCGGCGTACCCGCCTGGCGGCCAGTATCCGCAGGAAAGCCGCTATCCGCCCGGGGATCTGTACCAGCAGGACAGCCCTTACCCAGGGGGAGGCTATGACGAGCCAGGAGGCCAGTACCCGCTGACGGGTGACTTCCAGCAGCCCGGGCCGCCGCCGTGGCCCGCGGCCCCGGCAGGCCCCATGCCCGTCGTCGGGGCACCCGACCGCCCGCCTGGCCCGACCAGCCCGCCTGGCCCGACCAGCCCGCCTGGCCCGACCAGCCCGCCTGGCCCGACCAGTACTCCCCGGGCGACCCGTACCCGGGCCCCTACGGCGACGGGCCGGGGCCGTTCCCGCCGGGGCAGTTCGGGCCCCCCGGTCCGCAGGACGGCCCGGGCGGTCAGGGACGCTTCGGCAGGCTTCCGTTCAAGCCGCCGGTTCCCGTGGTCGTGGCGGGGGCCGTGGCGGTCGGCATCTTCATCGTCGTTCTCGGGGCGCACGCACTGTCCTCGATGGACGGGTCGTCGCCGAGCGCGGCCAGCCTAGGGACCGCGGCGGCCGCGCCGACCGTGTCCTCCGGGACCGGGAGCACCGCTTCATCCGGCACCAGCGACTCAACGGGAACCAGCGTCATGACGCAGCAGCAGGCGGCGACCGTGCTGTCCGGTCTCCTCGGGCAGAGCGGCACCGAGCGTGCGGATGTCAAGGCCGCGAACGCCGACGTAGCGGGCTGCACGGACCTGACCGCCGATGCGCAGACCTTCACCAAGGCGGCCGCGGACCGCCGTACGCTGCTGACGAAGCTGAAGCAGCTGCCGGGCCGCTCGGCGCTGTCTGCCGCGATGCTCACCGACCTGACGAACGGCTGGCAGGCATCCGCCACGGTCGACGCCGACCTGGCGAACTGGGCCACCTCCGAGGCCGGTCACTGCACGAAGAACGATTTCGGCAACCCGGCCTACGTCGCCTCCCTTCCCTTCGACAGCGAGGCGACCAACAGCAAGACGGCGTTCGTCCAGCAGTGGAACGGCCTCGCGCACAAGTACGGCCTCGCCGTCTACCAGCCGTCCCAGGTCTAGCCGAGGCGGCCGGACAGCGGCTGCCAGGTCAGGGGATTGTTGCCATCCGCGCCAGTGCCAGCTGGAATGCCTGCGGGGTGACCCGCACGACTCCGGCAAAGGGTTCGTTGAACTCGAAGACGACCAGCAGCAGGGCGGCGACGAGCAGCGTGAGGAAGAACATGATCACAGCGTGGGCTGCTGTGCTCTTTATGCCGAAGAGGAAGGCGAATCCGATCGTGACGAAACCGCCCAGGAGCAGGGCGGCCCACAGCAGCGGCGGGATCCCCGTGGTCGACTCGTCGATCCGCTGCCGTCGCGCGTCGCCAAACTGGCCGGCCGCGTCGAGTGCCGTCTGGTAGCGGGCTATCTCCGCCGGCGTGGTCGGATTCTGGGCCAGGATGACATTGCGCAGGTCATTGTAGAGATCCCACGCCTGCGGACTAGTCTTCTTCTGGGCCATGAGGGGCCATTCGCTGTTGATGACGACGGTGTCGTACTGCCTGGCCAGGCCCTCGATCTCGGAGTGCATCGGCTGCGGCAGCGAGGACGCGTACCAGTAGATCTGCTGCACCGCATTTGTTTCTGCGAAGACGTTGGCCTCGGCCGTGTCCAGGTTGCTCAGCCCGTTGATCACGACCAGCCCGAGGAGCACGGAGTAGGCCACTCCGACCACGGCGTACACGAAGCCGACAACTTCGTTGATCGGCTGGCGCCGCCAGGCCGGCAGCAGCCATTCCACGACGAATGCCCCGGCCGCCGCCAGCAGGGCGAGACCGACGATGAGCAGCACGCCCCCGAGTGGCATGAGCACCTCCGCATTCCCGTGAACCGGATACTTCACATGTCGCTGGTCGCGTGCGAAAGATAACCATCAAGGGAACCGTGAGGTGCCCGCATGCCCTCAGGACCCGGCATGCCACCGAGATTGGCAGCGGCAGCAGGCGATATAGGCCGATTTTGCCATATGTTTACTCATGTGAGACCGCGCCCGGCTGCCTGGCCTGCCCGCCGATGCCAGGCTCAGTAGTTGCTGGGACAACGAGATTCCGTAGTGCTGTTCAATCCCGTCTGCAGGGCTGCTAGACCGATCTCGAACACCGGGTATGCGGGCAGCAGCGTGAGGACTGCATGGTCGGGTACTACGTCGAGCAGCAGCGGGTCGGGCAGTAGCGGCTTCAACCGCGTCAGGGCTTCCGCGATGGGAACCGTGTGTCGGAGCAGGTCATCGACGACCCGCTGGATGTACTCGACGAGCAGCCCGCGCAGGCCCGCTATCTCCTGAGGGTTCAGATCGTGACGGGCAACCACCTGCCCGACGTAGGCGAGACCGGATGGCGTGGCGGGGCCGGACGGCCCGGATTTTATGCTGGAGGGCTGACCGTAGTCGGGCGTGTGCGACAGGGCGTGCAGGGCTTCCGGGTGGTCCCGGCCGGGTAGGCGGCGGCTTGACGTGGCGGGCTGAGTCGGGGTGCATCCGCCCTGCGCTATCCGGCTTGGTGTCCCTCCGGGCCGGGCGGGCCGGTTCAGCAGGCGCCTAAACGGCGATGACGGTGACGGCTGAGTCGAGTCCGCGAAAGTCGTCGGGGTTGCGGGTGTAGAGGGGGAGTCCGTGGGCGGCGGCGGTCGCGGCGATCATCAGGTCGATGCGCCGGGGACGCGGGTCGCGGTTGGCAGCGACGGTGAGTGCGACGAGGGTCCCGTAGCGTCGGGCGGCCTCCCGGTCGAAGGGGATGGCGGCGAAGGCGGCCTCGATGTCTGCGAGTCGCTGGGAGCGGATCATGACCTGCTCGGTGCTCTTGGTCATCGCGACGCCTTGGGCGAGTTCAGCGAGGACGATAGCGGGGATGGCGGCCTCGATGGGCAGTAGCGCCGGGTCGAGGGCGGGCAGGTCGATGACCGCGCTGGTGTCGAGCATGCCACGCTGGACGCGCCCGGTCACTGGCGCTCCCAGGGGTTGCCGTCGTCCAGGACATCGTCGTCGCCGAAGAAGTCGCTGGCCTCGGCGCGCAGGGCGGCCGGGTCGAAGGCGGAGCGACGCGCCAGCGGTGCTGGAGTTCCTCGACGGGCACGAAGCGGCGGCGGTCGCTGAGCGGGCGGACCTCGGCGATCTCGGTGCCGTTGCGGGTGATGTGGTAGACCTCGCCCGCCTCTACGTCGTCAAGCACGGCCTTGGAATGGGCGGCGAGTTCTCGCTGGGTGATGGTCTTCATGCCTCTATTGTATTACGTTGTATTGCGTTGCGATACGCTGTAAGGCGGATTCTGCGACTCGGCGTCGTTCTCGACTAGCCCGTGGGTGGCGGGCTATCCGTAGGCGCGCGTACTCGGCCGGCATCTGCTTGCCGGCGTGACCGATGATCTTCTTCCTGGCGGCCAGTCCCCGGGCCGTTGACGCACCCTCGGTGCCGAGTCAGTGCCGGCGGGGGCGTCTCGGGCGGGTGCGCTGGGTCCGGATGACGGGGGCGGGGTGTGGCTGGGGCGAGCCGTGCACGATCGGCGCGGCGACCAGGGTGCGGAACTCTTCCAGGGTTTCCTGGACCGGGAACCCGGAGGCGAGGATGGTGCGGGTGATTTCCTTGCGCTGCCCGGAAGGCAGCCGGGTGAGTTGCTCGATGACCGCCTCGGGGCCGCCGAGTTCGAGTAGTTCCAGCAGGGAGCCGGTTATCATCCAGCCGGCCTCCTCCGCGGACGCGTTCCCCGGGTGGATGTCGGCTCGCTGGGCGAGCACGGCGATCGGGCGGCGCCGTGGGTCGCGGGCGAGGTCAGCGAGGATCTGAGCGCCTTCCGGCACGTCACGCACGAGGGTCTGCAGCAGGGCGACGCGGCGGGTGACGAAAGGGCAATCGTCGATCGCCTGCAGGAGGGGGACCAGGGAGCCGCCGTGGGCTTCGCGCCAGAGGGCGATCTCCTGCGCGGCGCTGGAGCTGGTGTAGTGCTCGGCGACGACGCCCAGGATCTCCGCGGGCGCGGCATTGGCGAGCTCGCCGACCAGGGCCGCTTCCCGACCCTCGGCGAGCATCCGCTGCCGCATCGCCCGGGTGCCCAGAGGCGTGAGAGCCACGAGTCGCACCGGGTTCTTCAGCTGCCTGCGCAGCGCGTCTGAGCGGGCGCGGTCGAACGGGGAGGCGGCGGGGTCGTTCAGGTCCCGCAGGAACGTCTCGCTTGCCGTTCCCTGCTGGGAGGCCGCCGCGCCGAGTGCCTCGAAGGCGTCGAAGATGTGCTTCACGTCCCGGTTCGTGCGGGCGCGCAGGCTCTCCAGGGCATAGGAGCTGGCGCCGTCTAGGTCGAACCGGGCCTCGGTCCCCGTCCAGACCGACTCGGCCAGCCGGGGGAGGGGAACCGGCTCCTCCATGCTGTAGATCGTGGCCAGGAGGTCCGGTACGACCAGGTCGTATGTCTGCTGTACCGGGGAGGGCGGCTCGTCGGCCCAGTTGGGGCGGCAGACCGCGTCGCCGATGGCGAAGGCGGCCTCGAACGCGCGCTGCCACAGCGCCTCGGCGTCCGCGAGCAGCGGGCGGGCCTTCACGACCGAGAGCAGGCGGGTGCCCTGTCGGCGGATGACCCGGGCCTGCTGGGCCCATGCGATCACGAGGCTCAGGCCGGGGAGGTCGGCGGCGCTGCGGAACTTCAGGCCCTCGTCGCCGGTGCCGAGCAGCGTGACCAGGTCCCGGGCGTCCGCCGGCCGCAGGTTCTTCGCCGCCGTGAGCTCCCGGCCCCGAGGGCCGAGCCACTGCGTCAGGGCGCGGAACTGAGCGACTACCCTGCTGCGCTCAGCCGCGGCTGCGAGCTCCTCCGGGGCGGGGAGGCGCACCGGGAGCTGTGCCATCTTCCGTTCCGTGTTGAGGGCGGGCAGCCTGGCCTGCCGGGCCAGGGCGGCCAGCGCAACCTCGGGATCGACGTCCGGCCGGGACTCGGGTCCTTCTTGCCAGAAGGCCTCGATGGCCTCCGGCTGGTCAAGTCCGGCGGCCAGTGCCATGGTCTTCGCCAGCCCGTACTGGTCCGGGTCGGCGATCGCGCTGCCGAACTCCGCCGCCGTGGCGTCAATCGCCGCCTCGTTCTCCGTGGTGGCGGCGCCCCGGGGATCGCGCAGCCCGGTCGCCTCCAGGTAGCGGAGCAGGGTCCGCAGCGTCTCCGGCGCATCCAGCAGGCTCTCCGGGGCGGCCGTGACCTTTCCCGGGATCCAGTGCAGCAGCGCCCGCTCCACCTGCTCCGGGGTCCAGTACCCCAGCCGACCGTCCGCGCTGAAATGCCGCGAGTCCAGCAGTGCCTCGGCCAGCGACGGCGCCATGACCAGGCCGCGGGCTGCGGCCCACGCCCCGCACCGCCGCAGCAGCGTCTCGCGGACCGTCAGGTAGACGTCCGTCTCCTCGGTCTCGAACCAGGTACGCACCCTGCAACGATAATGTCGTGGGAGCATGCCCGGGGCCGCTACGCTCGCGGGCATGTCCCCCAAGAAGCGCGGCGGAGGCAAGCGCCTCAGCGGCAATCCCCAGCGTCGCGAGCAGGAGCTGGCGAGCCGGAACCTGGCGAAGGCCGCAAGCCCGACGCATCTGCGTGGGCGCGGGAGCTCAGCACCGAGGACCGGCAGGCGTTCGGCGACCTGGCCCGCAGGCTCGCCGGCTGGGCGCCCGCCATGCCATGGTGGGCGCAGTCCCACGATCGCGTCATCAGGAGCTTCCTCGCCGGGCCGGTGCCGGAGCGCCCCGTGGACGTCGAGACCCTGGCCTGCGCCGCAGTCGGGGACGAGTTCTACGCCCGGCTGAACTCCGAGGACACAGGGCTGGCGCCGTCCCAGTGGCTGCGCGCCCTCGTAGAGGAGACGGGTGCCCGGCTGCAGTCGGCAATCACGTCCGGGGCGGATGACTGGCGCCCGCTGCTCGCGCTCCTGCGGGGCCTGGCGGGCATCGCGCCGGGCCACGAGGACAGCCCCGACTTCCCCGACATCAAGTTTCCCCGGCAGACCGCCGATTCCTGCCTGGCCGCGGCGGCGAAGTCGCTCGCGGATGCCGGCCTTCAAGCCGATACGGCCCCCGCTGTACTGGAGGAAGTCGGCTGGGTGGCCGGCCCGGCCCGGGTGACCCGGGACGCCTACGGCAGCCGGTTCCTGCTCACGGTGCCGTTCAGCCACGCCGAGGCTCCAGGGGCGGGTGATCACTGGTATGCGTGGGATGTTGACACGTGCTGGCTGGTTACGGTGGTAGGCGCCGGGACGTTCGGCTCCGCGGAGGATGCCCTGGCCGAGTGGCGTGGCGCGGTCGGCGAGACCGCCGACGGCGCCAGGCTCTCGCCCTGCTCCGACGCGCTGGCCGCCTGGCTGCTGGGGCCGCTGGCCCGCTCCGGCCCGCTCGCGGAGATGCTCACCGGCTACGAGCACCAGGTGCTGATCCGTGAGTACTTCCGGTCCCGGCACCGCGGCCAGCTGGTCCTTGCCTCCCTACTCGGCGACGAGCGAGAGCCGACCTCAGTCTTCGCGGCCGAGATCGACGCCGCTCCCTTCGTGGACTGGTACGTCGGCCGGGCATGCCGATGCCCCGAAGCCTGGCAAGTTCCGCAAGCAGGCCGCCGAGACGGTGGTGTTCCTGCTGGATTCATGGGGGCCGCACGAGCACCCGGCGGAGGAGACAGTGTACGCCTGCTCACCGCACCGGGTCGAGATGCTCGGCCGCCTGGTCCGCGACGACTACCTCCCGGAGGAAGGCAGCGCTGTCCTGGCGCTGCTGCCCGACTGGGTCCAGTGGTGCGCCGACCGGGCCGACCTGCCCGCCGCCGTGGCGGCACGCGCCGTGGAAGCCGCTCGGGTCGAGGCCGCGAAGCCGGTCACCGATGGCCGCGGCCCTGGCGACGAGAACACCGCCGCCCCGTTCCGCAGGAAGGAGCTGTGATGGACTTCTCAGTGCTCGCCGACCGGGACTGCCTGGTCGCCTTCGCGGCTGTGGTGCTCTGCTCGGATCGCGGCGTTCAAGCCCACACGACGGTCTACGACCATGGCGGCATCGCGCACCTTACCGCGAAGGGCGCGTCCGGGCAGACTGGGCTGAGCAAGGCCGCGGCCGGGCGGGCGCTGCGGCGGCTGGAGGAGGCCGGCCTTGTCATCGCCGGCGGCGGCGACCATGACGCCTGGCGGACCAGCGCGGGGATCCTCGCCGGGAACAGCGACTCGTCACACCAGCCGGCGCAGGACATCATCCCGGGGGCGGCGGGCACCGAGACCGAGACAGCGGAAGCCACGCCGGGCAAGCTGCTCCCGCCGCCGGTCGCCGCCCTCATGGAGAAGCTCGGCATGCCCGAGGCCGACCCCCTCGCGCTCCTCATGAACGGACCGCTTGAGGATTTCAGCATTCCCGACGAGGTGTATGTCGGGGGCAAGCGGGTGCACCGGCAGGAACTGCCGAGGCTGGAGAAGTCCGCGGCGACGACCATCCACACGGTGAAGGCGAGCTTGCACGGGGCGAAGCCGCCGGTATGGCGGCGTCTCGAGCTGCCCAGCGACCTGACTCTGGACATGGTGCACGAGGTGCTGCAGGTCGCGTTCGCCTGGCACGGCTATCACCTGCACCAGTTCGAGACCGCATGCGGGGTGTTCGGCGGGCCGGACGACGACGCCGACTGGGGCTTCGAAGAAGTTGGCGACGAGTGCGCCGTGGCCCTCGCCCAGGTCGCGGTGGGGGAGAAGGCGAAGATCGTCTACGTCTATGACTTCGGCGACGACTGGCGGCACGACATCGTGGCGGAGAAGATCACCCCAGCCCTGCCGGGCGTGGTCTACCCGCGCTGCACCGGAGGCCGCGGCTGGGCGCCGGAAGAGGACAGCGGCGGCATCTGGGCGCACAACGAGGCGGTCGCAGCGGCCGGCCCGGTCACGCCCTTCACCCCCGACGCCCTCAGCACTGTCAAGCGATCCCGGTGACCATTGGCGGGTGCTGATGCTGAAGTCAGGTTCAAGATAGGCAGTCACGCCGAGGGCAGAGTCCATCCGGGTTGGCTCGCTGGCTGTCGGGCTGCAGCCCTCCTTCGCCAGGCAGTCAGCGATCTGGGCGGCCTCGCGTTCGCTGACGTCGGCCTTGAGGGCAAGACTGGCACTGGGCATCGGCACCAGCGCCTGGCATTAGTATCGCCGCTCGGTAAACTCCCCGCGGAGGATCTCCTCGGCAGCACGTACCGCGTGCTCCGCGAGGTGAAGAACCTCTCCCCAGCGATGCATTTCCCACCTATCACCTTTGACTATGACTGGGTACGGACATCTGCGGCCACGGTCAACCTCATCGAGCACCCGCGGGTTCCGGCCGGGTTCGCCCAGATTCAAGTGGGCCCATGAAGGCGGCGGTAGGTTCAGGCCCGGCACCGAAAGCGAAGACCGGCGGCCGAGCGAAGACACGTGGCCGCCGGCCTTCCCGTCAGTCGTTCCTGGCTACCTCCGGGCCGGTGATACGGGTCAGGATCGGGAACGTCGCCGCGATGATCGCCAGGGAGACGATGATGCCGCCGACGGTGAGCAGGTAGTAGGCCAGGCCCGGCGGGACCATCGGACGGCTCTGCGCCACCGTCGCGTACATCGCGGCGGCGCCGAAGCCTGTCCCGATCGCCACAACCGCCACCGTCAGCAGCGGGACCGCGCCCTCCAGCGCGACGACGCCGCGTAGCGTGGACAGTCGCGCGCCGGTGAGCCGCAGCAGGCTGAACGGCCGCTTGCGCTCCGCGATCCCTCCCGCTATCCCCGCCGCCATCGTGCACCCGGCGATCGCCAGGCTGACCAGGATCACCACGTCGGCAAGCTGCTGGTAGCCGGAGTCCTGAGAGTTTTCCTGCGCGGCGATGTCGGCGTACGTGGACGGCGGGGAGACCGTCGGGTAAACGCTCGCCTCCAGCAGCGTCCGCGCCCGCTCGACCGTCGCCGTGGCGCCGTTCGTCGCCACGTCGATGCCGTCCACGCCGAGGGCGCCGAGCCCGGCGACCGGGACATTCGCGGCCGGCCAGACGTACGTGTCCACCTTCGAGTTGAAGCCGAGAGGACCGTTGAAGCCGTCCGCCGGGAACTCGGCCGTTGCCGCCCCGGCCGGGCAGCGGCCGAGCGCGGGCACGGTCGCGAGCTGCGCGCACGAGACCACGCCGGCCGAGATCGGGGCGACGCGGCCGTCGGCGTTTCCGCCGAACGCGTTGACGCCGAGGTTCTCGAAACGGCCAGGGATCGTCAGCCCGGGGACCGCGCGCACCACGAGCACCCCCTGGACGCCGGGGACCGCACTCAGCCGGGCGGCGAGCGGCGCGGCGGGCGCGGCCGGCCCCGGGTTCGCCGTGCCGGACCGCACTCCGGGAGCGCTGCCCCGGGCGACCGCGGCGGACGCCGATACCTGCGCGCTCAGCACGCGCGACTCGGCGATGTTGCCGAACCGGGTGGGGTCTTTGGCGTCCTGCGTGCCGATCGCGATCGTCGCGACGGTGGTGACCAGCAGTGCGAGCACCAGGCCGCTGACGGATCGGAACGCGGCCCGCGGGTCGTCGCCGATGCGCCGGGCAGCGATCAGCGTGCCCGGGCGGCTGGTCCGCCGGGCCATGAGCCGCGCGGCGGCCATGGTGAGCCACGGCCCGGCGATGAACAGCCCGATGATGATCAGCGCGAAGCTGGTCACGAACGCCTGGATCTGCCCCGGGATCGAGGCCGGGTGCCCGCGCGCCTCCCAGAAGCCAAGCTCAGCTAGGCCAAGCAGCAGCGGCACCACCCGCCAGACCCCAGGCGGCTTCGGCGTCACCCGGCGGGTGACGCCGAGCGGGGAGATGTTCACCCGGCGCAGCGCCAGTCGCGCTGCCACGGCGGCGGCCACCGGCACGCCGGCCGCGACGAGGATGACGTCGCTCGCGCTGAGCGTCAGTTGGGCGGGGAAGAACGGCTGGCCGACGAACGGGATGCCCGCCACCGGGATGCGCAGCCCGAAGAAGATCGCGAACCCGGCCGCCACGCCCAGCAGGGCCGCCGCGGTCGACTCCACCGCCGCCAGCGCGGACACCTGCGTGCGGGTCGCGCCGACCAGGCGCATCGCCGCGAACCGCTCCTCCCGGCGGGCGGCCGACAGCCGGGTCGCGGTGCCGATGAAGATCAGCACCGGCAGCAGGATCGCCAGCGCGACGACGGACAGGATCAGGTCGGTCCCGCTCGCCGGCAGCCCGGTGTCGGCCGGCGTGTACCTGAGCCCGTTGGGGTTAAAGTTCAGCGGGTGCTGCGGCTGTTGGCCGTTCCTGGCGGGGGAAATCGTGACGCTCCCGCCGAGGCTGCTCGGCGCGGTCGTCGCGATAGCGGTCACCTTCACGCTGCCCACGGCCGTCGCCAGTTGCGCGGGGGAGCGCCCGACGACGATGACGAGCGAGTTAGGCGAGGGCAGCGCGGCGTCGCCGATGATCCCGGCCAGGTGCCCCGGGTAGCGGTCAGCCAGCTGGTCCGCCGGAACGGACCGCAGCAGCGCCGCGAGCGCGGGCGAAGCGTAGTACGTCCCCGGCGCGGGGTCCCGGGACAGCCCCGGCGGCACCGGCGAGGAAGCGCCGGTGGCGGCGACGTCGAAGCGGCTGATCGTCTGGCCGTCGTAGATGTCGCTGGTCGGGTGCCACCACAGCGGCGCGACCCCTGTGGCCGGCCCCGGCGCCACCCCCTCGGTGCCGGTCCAGAACCAGGCGTGCCGGCTGTTCCACGACGTGACCGCGTTGGTCGTGGCCACCGCGGTGAGCAGCAGCCCGACGCCGAGCCCGACCGCGACCGCCAGGATGACCAGCCGGGTAACGGCCTCGCGCCCCCCGTTCACGGCCAGCCGCAGCCCAAGCCCGACTGTGCCGGATCCGTTCAGGCCGGAACGGCTGGCGTCCCGTTCGAGCGTGCCAGCCGAACTCATGGCTTCGCCCCGGTGAGCGTGCTGACCGTGCCGTCCCGCACGATGACCTCGCGGTCGGCGTACGCGGCGCCCCGGGCGTCGTGGGTGACCAGGACGACCGTGGTCCCCTGCTCGCGGACCGCGCTCACCAGCAGGTTCATCACCAGCTCGCCGGACATCGAGTCCAGCGCCCCGGTCGGCTCGTCGGCGAACAGCACTTCGGGCCCGGCGACCAGACCGCGGGCAAGCGCGACGCGCTGCGCCTGCCCGCCGGACAGCTCACCGGACCGCCGGGACTCAAGCCCGTCCAGTCCGAGCGTGGGGAACCACGTGCGCGCCGCCGCCATCGCCGGCCCGCGCCGCATGCCGGACAGCAGCAACGGCAGCGCGACGTTCTCCTCGGCGGTGAGTTCGGGCACGAGCTGCCCGGACTGGAACACGAACCCGAACCGGTCCCGCCGCAGCGCACTGCGCTTGTCGTCGCGGAGCCGGTCGAGCCGCATCCCGTTGAAATGCACTTCCCCCGAGAGAGGCACCAGGATCCCGGCCAGGCAGTGCAGCAGCGTCGACTTCCCGGACCCGCTGGGCCCCATGACGGCGACGATCTCGCCCTTGGCGACGCCGAGCGACGCCCCGCACAGCGCCGGGGTGCTGCCGAACGACAGCGACAGATCGACGGCCTCGATGAACTTCCCCGGCACCCCGTGCCCAGCGGTGCCGTTATCGGGAGTCATGACTGCTCCTGCACTGTCCGCGCGATCATGTCCAGCCGCGCCGCCGTGTGGTCGATCCATCGTAGGTCCGCCTCCAGGCGGTAGAGGGCGTGGTCGGCGAGCAGCACGTCGAGGGTGCCGCCCTGCCGCTTGAACTCGGTGAGCTCGCGCATCCGCTGCAGGTGCGCCGCCCGCTGGACGTCAAGGTAGTTGTCGGCGCGCTTGCCGAGCATGAGCGCGAGCACGACCTTGGCGAACAGTTCGCTCTGCAGGTCGGGCTCCGGTGGCGCGGGCTCGGCGAGCCACTGCTCCACGTCGGCGACGCCCTCGTCGGTGATGATGTACCGGCGCCGTTCCGGCCCGGCCCCTTGCTCGACGGGCCCGGCCACGGCCTTCCCGTCCCTGGCCAGCCGCGACAACGTGGCATAGACCTGGCTGTAGCGCAGCGGCCGCCCCTGCCCGAAGTAAGCGTCGTAGTCGCGCTTCAGGTCGTACCCATGGCTGGGCCCGCGCTCAAGCAGTCCCAGCAGCGTCAGCGGAACACTCATACCGGAGAGACTACCTCGCGAGTAGTCTTTCAGGTAGTAGTTGACCTATTCTCCTGGAGGATAGTTGCCGGCGACAGTCCAGAATCCGCCCCGGCGGCCTACCGCCGGAAGGCAGCCCGGGTTGCGGCGGCGGTGGAGCTGAAGTAGTCGGGTGGATAGACGAAGCCCCACTCCCGGAACCTCATGCCGTCGGTGACGGCGCGTCGGTAGCCGAAGCAGGCGAGGTAGAGCGGCCTGATGTACATGACCGCCGCCAGGCGGTCGAGTTCGTCGCCGGTCGGCTCGACATGCCGGCGGTAGGCGCTGACAGCGGCGTCGATGCGCTCCTGGTCCGGCCGGCGCGGGTTCCATGCGCCCGTGCCCCAGATCAGGTAGGCAAAGTCGGCGAGGCGCGGTCCGCGCCCGGATGCCTTCCAGTTGACCGCGACCGGCCCCTGATCGCTCAGCACGGCGTGATCGGGGGCGTGCAGGAGGTTTCCGTGGAGCAGGCCCTCGGGCAGGCCGTGACCGTCGTCGGCCGAGCGCACCTTGTCGCGGAGCCGCTCGAATCGCTCGCGATCGGCGGGCGCGACCTTCGTGTCGACGGCGTCGAGAAACGACAGGGCCGCCAGCAGGTCCTGACGCGGTGTGCCCTCACGGCTCGGGTCCTCGCCGCTCGCCCCGCCCGGGCGGCCGGCGCAATCGTCATACGGCAGCGCGTGCAGCCGTCCGAGCAGTTCGCCCATCAGGGCGAACTTCGCGGCACCGTCGGGGAGCCGGGCGCCTTCGACGAACCGCGTCACCAGGACGGCGCTGCCGTCGAAGTCAGATACCGCATCGTCGGCCGCCAGGCGCTCCGCCGGATAGTCCTGCCGCTCAAGAAACCTGAGGATGGCGGCGTCGCCCTCAGCGCCGGCCCGCGGCCGGGCGGGGGGAACGCGCGGGCGACCCACGGGCTGCCGTCATTGCGGTCGATGCGGAACACGTAGGTCTTGTGCACGCTGAGCCTCGTCGCCGAGACCGGGTCGATGCCGTAGCGATCCCGGAGATGAGCGAGCAGCCGCTCGGGAACTGGCTCGTGGTCCATCCGCGCACCGAGGCCCTTGAGGTCCGTCAGGGCTTGCGTGTAGCGCTGCCCGGTCTCCTCAGCGTGGCGCCGGACAACCTTCTTGAAGCTGGCGTCCCTAGTCATGGACAAGCCTCCCCTTGACACCCTCGTCCCCCAGCGACGCGGTGCAGGAAGATGGCCTGTGACATTGACGACCGCGAGGGCGAATCCCCTTCGCCAATGGAACCCCGGCTGGGGCGGATGCTCCACAGCTCGGCGACCGGTCGCCGCCGTGAACTAACTCTTCTCCAGACGCCTGGTCTTCGTCAAGCGCGGCCGGCGGCCAGCCCGGTAACCGGATCAGCCAGACGCGGTCTTCGCCGCGCTGGTCATGGTGCTGCCGATGCGCGTCAGCTGGCGGTGATCTTGCCGTCTCGCAGCTGGAGGACCTCGTCGGCGAGGTCGATCAGCACCGGGTCATGGGTCGCGACCAGGGCGGTGACGCCCTCGGAGCGGACGACCGCGCGGAGCAGGCGCATGATCTGTTTCCCGGTCTCCTGGTCGAGCTGGCCGGTCGGCTCGTCCGCGAGCAGCAGCTTCGGCCTGCTCGCCAGCGCGCGGGCGATGGCGACGCGCTGCTGCTGGCCGCCGGAGAGCTCGCCGGGCCGCTGCCGCGCGTGGTCGCCGAGGCCCGACGATCGCCAGCATCAGGGCGACCCGCTCCTCGCGCTCGCGCGGAGCGACGCCGGCGATCCGCAGCGGCACGCCGACGTTTTCCGCCGCCGACAGCACCGGCAGCAGGCCGAAGGACTGGAAGATATAGGCCACGGTCTCCCTCCGCAGCCGCATCCGGTTCCGCTCGCCCATGCCGGTCACGTCCTGCCCGGCGACCTGCACGGTCCCGCCGTCGGGGGAGTCGAGCCCGCCGACGACGTTGAGCAGCGTGGTCTTGCCCGAGCCGGACCGGCCGCGCAGCGCCACCAGCCTGCCCTCGCCGATGGCGAAGGTCACGCCGCGAAGCGCGGCGGCCGCGGTCGGGCCGCTGCCGTAGGTGCGGGTGACCTCCCGCACGTCGACCATCATGGCCCGTTCGCCTCCGTCGCTCTGGCTGGTCACTCGTCGCCGTCCGCGGCGGGCGGAATGCCGGGCGGGGCAGTGGCCGGGGAGACGGGACGGTCCGGCCAGACCCCGATGTGGTCAGGTTCCGCTTCGAGCCGGACGCGGTCGCGCATGCCCAGGGTCTCGGTCATCTCCCGCGGGAGCTGGAGCAGGCCGGCCCGGTCGAGGACCGCGTACTCGACGGCGTGCCCCAGCGCGCCCGAGTCGTCGGCGTCACCGTGCCGCAGCGTCTCGGTCGCGGTCCGCCCGTCCCTGATCGCGATCGTCCGGCGCACCATCGACGACACCGCCGGGTCGTGCGTCACGACGAGCACGGTCACGCCGAGCTCGGCGTTGGCCGTCTGCAGCGCGCCGAATACCGACTGCCGCCGTCGCGCTGTCCAGCTCGCCGGTCGGCTCGTCGGCGAGCAGCACCGACGGCGAGTTGGCCAGCGCCACCCCGATCGCGACCCGCTGCTGCTCGCCGCCGGACATCTGGTCGGGCCGCCGGCCGGCGCAGTACGCGACGCCGAGCAGGTCGAGCAGCTCGGCCGCGCGCTTGCGGCGGGCGGAGCGGCCCGCGCCGGCCAGCCGCAGCGGCAGCTCCGCGTTCTGCGCCGCGGTCAGGTAGGGCAGCAGGTTGCGCGCCGTCTGCTGCCAGACGAACCCGACGACGGACCGCCGGTAGCCGAGCCGCTGCCGTGACGACATGGTCGCCAGGTCGTGGCTGGCCACCCGGACGGCCCCGGCGGTGGGGGTGTCCAGGCCGGCCAGGATGTTCACCAGCGTCGACTTGCCGCTGCCGGAGGCGCCGACCAGCGCGGTCAGCTCGCCGGCCTCGACCACCAGGTCGAGGCCCTGCAGCGCCTGCACCTCGATGCCCTCGGCGGTGTAGATCCGGACCAGGCGGTCGCAGACGATCAGCGCGCCCGCACCGTAGTCGGCGTGCACCCGCATCGCGTCCGCGGTGAGCGCGCTGAACGCAGCCGGGTCGCTGGCTCCGGCGGGCGGGCCGGCCGCTCGCGGAGGCTGTGGTTCCGTCACCCGTTCCTCCCGTTCATCCGCCTATTCGAAGGGACGCCGCGCCGCGGCTGCGTCCCGACCTGATCTCTATGCCAAGCGCCACCGCCGCGAGCACGGCCAGCCCGACAAGCGGCACCGCGAAGGAAGCCACGTCGGCCGCGAGCTTCACGGTGACCGGACGACCCGGTGAACACCGACAGGTCGATGTCCGGCGCGAGCACCGGGGGCAGCGCCAGGGCGCAGGCCCAGGCGGCCACCGCCGCCGCGATGACGGCGGGCAGCACCTCGAGCGCCACCACCCACGCCCGCTGCCCCTCGCCCAGGCCCATAGTCGCCAGCCGGGCGAGCGTCGCTTCGCGTTCCGCGGCGCCGAGCGCGAGCTCGAGGAGCATGACCGCGAGGCCGAGGAGCGCGGCGACCACGACCGCGAGCGAGAGCAGCGTGAACGCCCCGTGCTGCGAGCGGCCCGCCGGTCAGTGCCGAGAGGACGTCGGAACGGAAGGTGGCGACCGCGTCCGGCAGCGTGTGCCGCACCACCGCGGTGAGCCGGGCCTGCGGTCGATGGACCCGCCGGTCAGCAGCATCTCATTGACGGGGGCCGGGCCGGCGGCGTGATCGCGGACTCGATCGCGGCCAGCGGCATGATCACGAACGCGCCGCCGCCGGGCAGCGCCGGGGTGCTTGCGATCACGCCCGCCACCCGGACCCGGACCGGCCGCAGCGACGCCTGGCTGGTGCTGAGGGTGACCGCGCCGCGTGCCGAGGTCGGCCGCGGCCTGCGGGGACACCAGGACGGGCTGGGGTGCCCCCGCCGCGCCGGGCGTGGCCAGCAGCCCGGCCGGCACCGGCGGGAACCCCGGGGTACGGGCGACAAGCTCGGCGTAACTGGCGGGGTCCACGGCCAGGACGTTGACCTGCCTGCCGGCCGGGGTGGTCCAGAACTCGTTCATGACCTCGGCCGCGTGCGTCACGCCGGGCACGGCGGCGACCGCCCGGGCGGCGGCCGGCGAGATGGTGAAGCTCCGGGCCGTGTACGCGGGGGTGACCGTCGCGTCCGCGCCGGCCGTCTGCCAGGACGCCGCGACCTCGCCGTTGATCACCGCGTCGCGCACCATGCCGGCGAAGGCCGCCACGGTGAGCGCGAGGACCAGGGCGAACGCGGGCAGCGCCGGGGTGAGCGCGGTCCGGGACGCCCGGGCGAGGCCGAGGAACGCGGGCGCGCGGGAACTGCGCGCGTAGGCCCGCACCAGCCCGCGCAGCACCAGCGGGTACAGCCGGAGCACCACGATCACGGCCGGGACGGCCACCAGTACCGGCGCGGCGCTGGTGTAGAGGTTTACGCCCGAGCCGCCGCGGCGCTGTTAGAGGTTCACACCGGCTGCGTGCCCTGGTCGCGGAAGACGACGATGCCCGCCACCGCCGCGGCCACCAGCGCCGCCTCGATGACCAGCCGGATCCCGGCCCGCTGGCGGCGGGGGACGGCGGTCCGGCGGCGGGGCAGCCGGTGCTGCCAGGCCGCGATGAGGGCCGGGCCGCAGACCGCGACGGCCACCACCGCGACCGGCGGCCACCAGCCGCCCGGCCGATCCGGCGCCCTGCGCGGAACCGGCCCCGGGGACGACGAGGATCGCCAGGACAGCCGCGATCACGGCCGCCGGGACGCAGAGGACCGCGGCATCGCGGCCGGTGCCGACGGCGATCTGCCGCAGGGACGCGCCCCGCGCCCTGATCACCGTGATCTCGGCCGACCGGCGCATCGCGACCATCCGCGCGGCCAGCAGCAGCACCGCCAGGCCGGCGACCGTCAGGCTCACGTAGAGCAGCCAGAGCAGCGCGTCCACCGACTGCGCGGTCGGCGATGAACGCGTCGAGCGGTGACAGCAGGCCCGAGGAGACGGTCAGCGTCGAGCGCCACGCGGCTGGAGGGGACCGGAGAGCGCCGGCACCTGGGCGCCGATCTAGTTGAGCGCGTCGCTCAGCGGCTGCACCTGCTGGCCGTCGAGCGAACTCACGTCCAGCGGGAACACCCACTCCATCGGGGATTGCCCGAGCCGAAGTACGCCTGCACCTCGTCGGCCTCGTCCGGCCCGACCAGCACCCCGCCCGCCCAGTACCGGCCGCCCGGCCGGCCCCTGGCAGGTCGGGGGCGAGGACGCCGGGGTCGATGCCCCAGAACGACGAGGCCGGGTCAGCCGGGACCACGATTCCCGTCACCAGGACGGTGACCGGGGTGGCCTTGCCGGTCGATGCGGGTCCTCGGGCCGGTGATCACGAACGTGGAGCCCGCTGCAGGCCCAGCGCCGCGGCCGTCTGCCTGGTCACGGCGACCTGGAGCGTGGCGGTCGGCCGAGTGAGACAGGGTGGCCGGTGCCCGCCACGGCGCCGGAAGCGGCGGCCGCGTCCGCCAGCAGCCGCATCTGCGGGCCGAGCGGCTGCCGTTCGGTTACCTCGATCTTGACCGGCGTGCCGCCGGCGCCGGGCAGTTCGCCGTTCACCGGGTTGAGCGGGGTCGTTATCGACGACCAGTCGGTGCCGGCCGGGGCGAGGCGACCCGGTGGCGCGATTGAAGTCGGCGTGCAGCTGACCGGTGATCGCGTCGATCGTGGCCGACGGCACTGTGCTGAAGCCGCGTCGGCGCTGTTGTGTCCGAGAGATCGCCCTGCACGTCACTCCAGTCGGCCCGGAGGCGGTGATGGTCCGGGTCAGCGGGAGGGTGGCCGCCATCGTCTGCCGCACCGCCTGGGTCCTGCTGGCCAGGGTCTCCCGCGCGCCGGCGGTGGCGGCGAACACCGCGAAGAAGGTGAGCAGGGCCAGCCAGAGGTACAGCCCCCGGGGCCGGTGTCGCCGGCTCACGCCGCCTCCGCCGCGCGAGCTCGGCGGCCGGGTCGGGGCGCCGGAAGACGACCAGCGCGGCGGCCAGCGCGGGGAGCACGGCGACCGCGGCCGCGAGCGGGATCGTCTGCGGCAGGTCGACAGCGTGATCGGCTGCGGGACCGGTGCCTGCGCGGTGGGGCTGAGCGTGACCGCGGGCACCAGCAACCGGGCGACCACCGTGCCGAGGAGCAGGCCGAGCGCGGCCGCGGGCACGGACAGCAGCAGCTTTTCGAGGAACAGCTGCGCGGCCGCCGACCGCTGATCGACGCCGAGCGCGGCCAGCAGGGCGTTCTCGGCGCGCCGCTGCCTGACGTTCGCCGCGATCGAGACCCAGAAGCCGAAGATCGCGAGCAGGGCGGCCGCCACGGCCATGGCGAGCAGCGCCTGCTGCGGCGCGGCGGACAGCGGGTCGGCGAGGGTCGCGGCGGCGAGCGCGGCGCTGCTCGTAATGGTCGCGCCAGGCGGCAGCGCCCGCGTCAGGGACGCGGGAACCTGGCCGTCGGCGGTGGCCAGCCACCACTGCGTCACGGCCACCGGCGCGGCGCCGTGGCTGACCAGGAACGCCTCAAGGGCGGGCAGGTCCATAACCAGCCCGGCGCCCGTGATGGTGGGGAACGCGCTCGCCACCGCCACGATCTTCGCTGGCACGGTGATGCCGCTGATGGTCGTCGGCACGATGCTGCCCACGCCGGTGTTGTTGGCGCTGTCGAACGCCTGGGTCGCGATGGCGGGAACGGCGGCCGGCCCTGGCGCTCGCGGCGGAGAGCGAGACCTGCCCGGCCACCGGCTCGGTGAGGACCGCGTGGCGAGCCCGGAGCGGGCGACCATTGCCCGTAGCCGGGGGTGAACGTGAGCGTCGCGCCGCCGGGCGCGCGCTGCCAGCCGGTCACCCGTCGGGCTGGCTGACGGGCCGTACATATTGTCGGTGGAGAGTTCCGAGACGAGCTCGGGCGAGCTTGCGGCCGCGGTCCACGTACGGGGGCGCCGCCCCGGCGATGGTCAGCGTGACGGGAGCGCTTCAGCCGTTTCGCGGGCAGCGTGTAGTAGAGGACGACCTGGCTGAGCCGCAGCGGGTAGGCGGCGTCGGCCCCGCCGAGCGGGGCGGTGAGCACGTGCGGGCGGCCGTCGGCGGAGAACAGCGCCGATGAGCAGCTGGAAGGCGGCGCCGGTCGCGTCGGTGACCGTGAACTGCGCGGTCACCGAGCCGAGGGGGGCGCGGCTGAGCGTGACGGTGAGCTGAACCGACCGCGGCCGGCCCTGGATGAGCAGGCCGCCGGGCGGCGACGAAGGCGTGATCGAGCGGAGCAGGGCGGCCGGCGGCAGGCTCGACTGATCGGCCCTGAGCAGGGCGACCTTGGGTGCCTGGGCGGCGTCGATGGCCACCACCGGTGCGGGCAGTCGCCCCTGGTCAGCCGAGACCGCCATCGCCGCCCGCACGCCGGGCGCCCGGGCGATCGAGGTGGTCGCGCCGGCCGGCAGCGGGACGGCCAGGTTCACCTGCGCGTCCGCCGCCGGTCGCGTATACGCCGCCTGATCGGCGGCGGACCTGGTCCAGCTCTGGTGCTGAGCGAGCGCCAGCGTGCCGGTGGCGACGGCCATCACCAGCAGCAGCGCGGCGCCGCCCTGGCGCAGCGGCTGGCGGCTGAACTGCCAGCCGGCCAGCGCCGAGGTGAGCCCGCGCCCGGCCGCCGACACCCGGTCGACGGCGCGGGCCGCGGCGGGCAGCAGCCGCAGCGTGAGCACCGTGCCGCCCGCCAGCGCGAGCGCGGGGGCGAGCACGAGCACCGGATCGATGGCCGACGGGCCGCCCGCGGAGGTTGCGACGGCCGAATAGCGGCGCAGCTGCCAGCCGGCCAGCACCGCCAGCGCGACCAGCGCCAGGTCGGCGCCCGCCCTCGTCGCACCGGAGAGCACGGCCTGCCGGCCCCGCCGGACCGCGGCCGCGGCCCGGCCGGGCCGCAGCACCGGGATAGAGGAGCGCGCCCATCGCCACCACGGCGATGACCAGCGCGGCGGCCAGCGCGTCGAGCCAGGTGCCCGCGGCGCCCAGGCTGATGCCGCCGTTCGGGACGCTGCCGCCGGCGGTGCCGGGGCTGTAGAGGGTGCTGCCGAGCAGCCGGGCCAGCCAGATCCCGGCGATCCCGCCGGCCAGCGCGGTGACCAGCGCCAGCGGGATCACCTCGGCCGCGGTCAGCCTGGTCAGCTGCCACCTGGTCGCGCCGCGCGCGGTCAGCAGCGCGGTCTCGCCCTCGCGCTGGGCGGCGAGCAGCCGGGCGACCGCGAGCAGCGCCGCCACGGTGAGCACGAGGAGTTCGAGCGCGCTGATCGCGAGCAGCGACCTGGCGACCGCGAGGTTGTCGCCGGTATCGGCCAGCACGGTCGGCAGGCTGGTGGTCAGGCTGACGCCGCTGAGCAAGCGCGAAGCGTCCCCGATCGCGCGCACGTGGGCGGCGGCAGCGGACAGGCCGGAGGCGCTGAAGGCGGCCATGTCGGGCTGGGCGACCCAGGTCCCGGTTCCCTCGGCGAGCCGGCCGGGGAACACGCCGGGCGACACGACCAGCGGCCCGTAGGTGGTGACTCCGCTGGCTGAACTCGATCCGCTGGCGGGGATCGAGTTCAGCTGCCAGTACGAGGCCGCGCCGCCGGGCGGCTGCCGTTCCGCGTACAGGCCGGTGAGCATGAACGTCAGCTGCGCGCCCGTGTTCCGGTCCTGTACCCGGAGCACGTCACCGGGACGGAGGTTGAGCAGCGCCGCCGTGCTGGCCGGCAGCGCGGCCGGGATGGCGCCGCTGGCCGCGCTGGCCGGTGCCGGGCGGTGCGGAGAGCCCCGGGCCATTTCCCGGTCACGAGTACGGCGTGATCCGCGACGCCGTCAAGCGAAGCGGCCTCCAGCTGGGGTGTGCTGCCCGCGGTGATGCTGGCCGGCTTGGCGGGCAGCGACCCGGCCACGAAGCCGAGCGGGTCGGACCAGATGCCTTGCCAGAAGCTGAACGGCACGCCGCCCAGCTCCGCGGCGATGGATGACCGCAACGCCGCCGAGGTCTGCGCCGGATTGCCGCTTACGAACGATCCGGCCGCGACCAGTGACGTTCCTGGCGCGACGACCAGGTCGTGCCGCACGGCCTGCGGGAGTGCCTGGCCGGCGAAGACGGCGAGCGCCGCCCCGACCGCGGCGGCCACCAGCGTGGTCAGTGCCGCTGCGGCGAGCACCACCCAGTGCGCGGTCATCCGCCGTACGGCCAGCGGACCCCGCAGCCTCGTCGCTCGCTTCACAGTCCCGCATCCCTCAACCCGGTGGTAATCCGGTCAGGTAACGCACCAACGACGGTCACTGACGTGTTTGCGCTTGGTGGCTAATGTCCGGTAAGTGGCTTTTTTGGATTTTCTCACTAGAGAGACGCACGGATACGCGTGATCCGTTGGCAAAGATCAGTATTTTTCTGAGATAACTTCAGCGGGACTGGCGGTCAAGGTGAGCGGCTGTCAACTTCTTGCCGGGCCGGCGCTGGCCCGGGCGAAGCCGAGGGCCTCGGCGTAGGACAGGCCGAGGCCGCGCCGGTAGGCGGCGTCGAACGCGGCCTCGCCGAGCTGCTCCCTGGCGGCGGCGCGGATAGCCGGGCGCGTCGAGGCTGCTGTGGTCGACCGCGCCGCGGATCGAGTCGGCGGCGCCGAGCAGCGCCGCCGCCCGCTCGGCGCTCGGTGGTCCGCAGCGCCGCGGCGGCCAGCCCCTCCACCGCGGCCGCGGTGGCCGGCCGGTCGCCGGCGGCCGCGGCCGTGTCCAGCGCGTCCCGCAGCAGCGCCGTCCCGCGCGCGGTGTCTCCGGCCTCAAGGGTGAGGACACCGAGCCGGGCGCCGGCCAGCGCCCGCAGCGGCACCCAGGGGGCAGGCCGGTGCCCCTCTCGCGGAGAACGTCCTCGCAGAGCCGGATCGCCTCGGCCAGGTGCCCCTCCCGCCAGGCGAGTTCCGCGCGGATCAGGCGCAGGTGCCGGCCCGAGTCT
Source organism: uncultured Actinomycetota bacterium (assembly GCA_963785645.1). Taxonomy (GTDB): domain Bacteria; phylum Actinomycetota; class Actinomycetes; order Streptosporangiales; family Streptosporangiaceae; genus Trebonia. Next base: position 541,509 of record CAWAWG010000003.1, on the reverse strand, counting down.
CCCTGCGCCCAGGCGTTCTGGTCGGCCAGGTCGAGAACGGCATGGGCGGCGGCGTAGTCGCCGGTGCGGACCCGCAGCCAGGCCAGCTGTCCGGTAGAGCCAGGTGAGGTCGTGACGCGTCGGCCAGCTGCCGGCCTGAGGCCGCGGCCTCTTCCAGGGCCGCGATGGCACCGCCGATAGTCCCCGGCGGTCTTGTCCAGCTCGGCGCGGAAGCATCAGGGCCATGACGGTACCCCAGCCTTCCTCGAGTGTCGCGGAAGACCGCCAGCGCCGCATCGCAGTAACGCGACGCCTCGCCGATGCGGCCCAGGCTCACGCAGGATGTCGGCGCTCTGCAGCCGGGCCGCGGCGCCGGTCCAGGGGTCAGCCGAGCCGAGGTAGGCGGCGAGCAGCTCCAGCGCGCCGTTCGCCCTCGCCGCCGAACCTATGGCCTGCGCCTGGCCGTACACGACCAGCGGGTGCGGCATCGGCCCGCTGGGATCGGCGGCGCCGCGGCCGCCGCGGCGTCCATCAGCTCCCGGGCGGGCTCGAGGTCCCAGTCCGCGCTCGCGGCGATCACCGCGCAGACCCCCCGGGCCTCCGCCGTCGCGCGGTCGGCGCGCTGCGGTCCGGCCGCGTCCAGCGCGAGCGCGGCCTGGGCGAGGGCCGCGCAGTCGCCGCGCTGGCCGCACAGGTACCAGTACCAGGCGAGCGCGGCACCGAACCGCAGCGCGGTGCCCGCGTCCCCCTGCTCGGTGGCCCAGCGCAGCGCGGCCTGCATGTTGCCGCTCTCCGCGGCCAGCACACGCGAACCAGGGGCGCTGGCGCCCGGGCCGCAGCAGCGGGTCGGCTGTCTCGCGCCAGGGCCAGGTAGTAGCCGCACATCCGGTCCCGCACGCCGTCTTCCTCGCCGGCTTCGGCCAGGCGCTCCAGGCAGTAGGCCCGGATCGTGTCCAGCATCCGGTAGCGGGGCTCGGTGTCGTCGTCTCGCCGTCGACGGTGAGGAAGGACTTGTCGGCCAGCCCGGTGAGCGCGTCGAGGACCGCCCCGGCCGGCAGGTCGCCGCCGAGGTCATCGGGCTCGTCGGCACAGATCCCCTCGGCGGCCCCCAGCGTGAGCCCGCGGGCATCGCCGCCAGCCGCCGCGCCAGCACCTGCTCCGGCTTTGACAGCAGGTCCCAGCTCCACTCCACCACCGCGCGCAGCGTCTGGTGCCGCGGCAGCGCCGTCCGGCTTCCGCCGGTGAGCACCGCGAACCGGTCGCCGAGCCGCCCGGTGAGCTGGGCGGGCGACATGATGCGCAGCCGGGCGGCGGCCAGCTCGATGGCCAGCGGCATCCCGTCGAGCACCCGGCAGATGCGGGCCACGTCGGCGGCGTTGGCCTCGGTCACCGCGAAGCCCGGCCGGACCGCGCGCGCCCGGTCGGCCAGCAGCCGCACCGAGGCCGTCGCCGCGACCACGGCGAGCCCCCCACCGTCCCGAGGCTCCGGCGGCACCGGCAGCGGCGGCACCGGGCACACCGTCTCGCCGGTGATGCCAAGCGCCTCGCGGCTGGCGGCGAGGACCCTGATCCCGGGCAGCCGGACAGCACCGCGTCGGCGAGCCCGGCCACGGCCTCGATCAGGTGCTCGCAGTTGTCGAGCACGATCAGGCCGGACCGCTCGCGCAGGCCGCTGACCAGGCGGTGAGCCGGGTCAGGGCGGTTCCGCGGCCTGGCCGGGTTCGATCGCTGCCCGACCCGGCGAGCAGCCCGTCGCGGATGCCGACCGCGGTGAGCGCCGCGTACGGCACGTCGCCGGGATCGCTGAGCGGGGCAAGGTCGACCAGCCACACCCCGCCGCGGGCCTTGGCCGCCACCCGGCCGGCCACCTCCGCCGCGAGCCGGGTCTTGCCCACCCCGCCCGGGCCGGTCAGCGTGACCAGCCTGTTCTCACCGGTCAGCGCCTCCACCTGCGCCAGCTGGTCGTCGCGGCCCACCAGGCTGGTCAGCGGGACGCGCAGCGTGGTGGACGGGCATCTCAGTGGGCATGGACCGCGGTGCGGCACTCCGAGCGAATCGGCCGACCCCGGCCGACGCCGCGGCTTCGCGGTCCCGCTCGCTCGCGGGCGGCACGGTCGCCGGGGACCCCGCCTCCGGCAGCGACCGCCGCAGCACGCCCAGGTAGACCTGCTCAAGCTGGGGCGACGGGTCCACGCCGAGCTGGGCGGCGAGCTGCGCGCGCGGCGTCGGCGTAGACCGCCGAGCGCGTCCGCCTGCCGGCCGGCCAGATACAGCGCGCGCATCAGCAGCGCCCGCGGCCTGTTCGGCCAGCGGATCCTCGGCCACCAGCGCCCGCAGCTCCGCTGTCAGCCCGGCCGCGTCCGCGCGGTCCGCCGCGGCTAGGTCGGCCTCGATCCGGTCCGCGGTCGCGCTGCGCCGCAGTTCCTCCAGCCGGGCGGCGATCCCGGCGGCCGGCCCGGTGGCGGGCAGGCCCGCCAGCGCGGGCCCGCGCCACAGCCCCAGCGCCTGCCGCAGGATCGCCGACGCGCGGGCCGGGTCCCCGTCGGCCAACGCCCGCGAGCCCTGCGCGGCCAGCTCCTCGAACGCCAGCGCGTCGACCTGGCCGCGGCCCAGCGCCAGCCGGTACCCGGCCGGGTGGGACTCGATCGCGTCGCCGAGCACCCCGCGCAGCCGCGAGATCATCGACTGCAGCGCGCCACGGGCGCCCTCGGGCGGGTCACCGTCCCACAGCCGGTCGATCAGGCTGGCGGCCGGCACCACCCGGCCCGCGTCCAGGGCCAGCAGGGCCAGCAGCGTCCGCGCGCGCGGCCCGCCGACGTGCGCCGTACCGCCCGCCGTCATCGCGCACCTGCACGGTGCCAAGCAGCTCGACCCGCATCCACCCGCCAGTGATCGCCGGCCCGGCCAGGACGGACCGCGCCGCCGCTTCGCTACGCGTCAAATCGTACGCCTAGCGTGTCCGCAATGCCGTTGCGAAGGAGTGCCCAATCGCGCGCTCGCCGACATACCTCTCCCTTGCTCCGGGCGGGCCCTGTATTCGGGGATAGCTGTGCCCGCCGGTAGCGCCCGCGGTGCGCGGCCGGTGACGGTTTGGTGAGCGTCCGGTCAGCGGCTGGCCGCACTGTGATCCGGACAGTAGCCACTTGCCGAGGAGGCAGCAGTGCACGAGTCTCAGGTTCCGGTGGTCCCGGACGATCCGCCGGGCGGCCGCGGGCCGCAGCGTACCGGGGAGCGGCGCCCGGAGAGCAGAGTACCGGGGAGCGGCGGGCCGGGCCGCTGGTGGAACGGATCGCCGGGTGGAGCGCCCGGCACCGGAAGACCGCGGTGGTCGGCTGGCTGCTGCTGGTCGCCGTGCTGTTCGCGGCGGGCCATGCGCTGGGCACCAAGAGCGTGCCGGTCTACAGTCCCGGTCAGGCGGGACAGGCCGAACGCGCGCTGCATCAGCTCACCGGCAACGCGTCCGCCGCGCCTGCGGAGAGCGTGCTCATCCAGGCGCTGGCGCCCGGGCAGCGGTTCTCCGCGGACTCAGCGATGGGACAGGCCGCCCGCGAGGTCGTCGCGGCGCTCGCCGCCCTGCCGAAGTCCGCGGCGGACATCCAGTCCCCGTTCGGGCCCGGTGGGCAGTCACCTGGTGTCCGCCGATGGACCCAATGCACCTAGTGGACAGAGTGCACTGGTGACGTTCCAGGTGCCCGGCGATCCGGACGACTCCCCGTCGGCGGTACAGCCTGCGCAAGCCGCGGTCGCGGACGTGCAGGCCCGGTTCCCCGGCCTGCGGGTCGCTGAGGCCGGCGATGCCAGCATCGCCCGGGCGGTCAGCACCGCATCCGCCAGCGACTTCCACCGGGCCGAAGCGACTTCGATCCCGATCACGCTGATCTTGCTGCTGGTTGTGTTCGGTTCGCTGATCGCGGCGGGCATCCCGGTGCTGCTGGCGATCACCGCGGTGGTGGCGGCCGTCTCCCTGCTGTCGGTGATCGGCCAGTGGCTGCCGGTCGGGCAGAGCACCTCGGAGGTGGTGCTGGTGATCGGGATGGCCGTCGGCGTCGACTACTCGCTGTTCTACCTGCGCCGCGAGCGGGAAGAACGAGCCAGCGGCCGGTCGTACGCCGAGGCGCTGCGAATCGCGGCCGGCACGTCGGGGAAGGCCGTCCTGATCTCCGGGCTGACCGTGATGGTGACACTGGCCGGCCTGTTCCTGACCGGGCTCAGCGTCTTCGACGGCATCGGGCTCGGCTCGATCGCGGTGGTGGGTATCGCGGTGGCGGGGTCGCTGACCGTGCTCCCCGCCCTGCTGTCCTGGCTGGGGCCGCGCGCGGAAGGCGGCCGCATCCCCTTGCTGCGGCGACGGGCCGCGGCGCGGCCGTCGCGGCTGTGGGGCGCGCTGGTCCGCCGGGTCGTGGCGCACCCGCTGGCGTGGGGCGGGGTGACGGCGCTGGCGCTGCTCGCCCTGGCGGCGCCCGCACTGGGCATGCGGATCGGCTCGCCCGCCATCGACGCTCCCGCCGGCCTGCCGGCGGTGCAGACCATGGACCGCATACAGCAGGCATTCCCGCAAGGCCCGTCCCCGGCCGAGGTCGTGGTCACCGGTACCGGCCTGCGCGGCCCCCTGGTGACCCGGGCGGTCACCGAGCTGGCGGCCCGGGCCACGCCCGGCGGTGCCATCCGCCCGCCGGTTACCACGGAGGTCGTCGCCGACGGCCGCGGCCTGGTGATCTCGGTCCCGCTGGCCGGTGCCGGCACCGACACCGCCGCCGACAACGCGCTGCTGGCACTGCGGGACCAGATCCTGCCGTCCACCCTCGGCCCGGTCCCGGGAGTGAGCTACGCCGTCACCGGCCTCACCGCCAGCAACTACGACTTCGACCAGCACCTGCGCTCCGGGGGGCCGATCGTGTTCATCGCGGTCGCGCTGGCCGCGTTCATCCTGCTCGCGATCGCGTTCGGGTCGCTCATCGTCCCGCTGGTCTCTATCCTGCTGAACCTGCTGTCGGTCGGCGCCGCCTACGGGCTGATCACGCTGATCTTCCAGGACGGCCGGCTGCAAGGGCCGCTGGGTTATGCCTCGTTCGGCGCGATCATCGCCTGGGAGCCGCTGTTCATGTTCGTTATCCTGTTCGGGATCAGCATGGACTACCACGTGTTCCTGCTCACCCGCATCCGGGAACTGTATGCACGCGGCGCCACGACCCGCGACGCGGTAGTCGGCGGCATCGCCAGCAGCGCCGGCGTGGTCACCAGTGCCGCGTTGATCATGGTGGCGGTGTTCTCGATCTTCGCCACGCTGTCGCTGATCGACCTGAAGATCCTCGGCGTCGGCATGGCCGCCGCCATCGCGATCGACGCCACCCTGGTGCGCGGCATCCTGCTCCCCGCGGCGCTCGCCCTGCTCGGCGACCGCTCCTGGACCGCGCCGGGCTGGCTCCGGGGGACACTGGGCTGGGGAAGGCAGCGACCGGTGGCGGAGCCGTCCTCGTAACCGATGCCGCTCCGGCGTGACCTGATGCGGCCTGCACCGATGTCGGTTCACGCAGTTCCCGGGCCCGGCGCCCGCGGGCCCGGCCCCCCTTGAGATACGGGGGCCGGGCCCGCCGGACGGGTCTTACAGCTCGTCGGCTCATCCGACCCGCCTCAGGATCTTGTCGCGGGGGAGATCATCTTAGAGCGAGCACGAGGCCGCCCTTCGCCCGCTGGGCTGGTGGGCTAGACGGCGATGATGGTGACGGCCACCAGCGTCCGTTTAGTGGCATGGGCTGTCCGGTTGGCTGTGAGCCCGCCGCCCGATCGGCTGACCGGACCCATGTTAAGCGATTCCCGTGCCTCTGCTGGGGTGAGGCGGATTCCCGTAAATTCGAGGCTGCGGCCTTGAAATCTTCGAGAACTGTCCGTACGTCGTCGGTGACGGGCAGGTCGCCGGTTACCGGCCGCCACGCGTAGGCATCGTGTTCGGTCAGGTTCACGGGTTCAGCGCTGCCACGTCCACCGCGAAGTTGAACTGGCGGCTTCTTGCCGCTGCCGGACTTGTAGTCGAAGCTGCCGAGGTAGGTTGGTACGTCGGTGACGGCGAGGCCCGTTTCTTCTTGGACCTCGCGGATCAGGGCCTGGTCGAGGCTTTCGCCGGCTTCGACCTTGCCGCTGGGCAGTTCCCAGATGCCGCCCATGAAGTCGGTCTCGGGTCGTCTGAGCAGGAGTACGTTATCGTCATGCTGGACGACTGCACCGACGACGAGTTGCTGGATGCCGTCGGCTGCGGCGCGCCGGACGAGGTCTGCGAGTTCTTCGGCTGGTAGCATGACGGTCATGCTAGCAAATCGCGGTGATGTGCCGAGACCTTGCGGATGGCTTCGACGTACTGCCTGGCGAGCGGGAGGTCTTCCTCGCGGTGCCAGACGGGCAGCTTGATCGCGCCCGCGTGGAACGCCTCGGCCCGCGGGAAGTCACCTGGCCCGTAGGCCAGCTTGCCCTTGTACGCCGGGAACAGCCCGGAGGGCTCCTGGAATAGCGGGAGCAGGTTGAGCGGGCATGTCGAGCCCGGGCCGGTCGGCCTCGAGCAGCCTTCGGCCATCAGGGCCTCGTGGTACCGCTCGATGGGCAGTCCTCCAAGTTCGTCCTGGCGGTACTGCAAGACCAGGCCGTACCAGGAGGGGCGGACGCACCGTGTCGAGCTGCGGGACGCGGACGCCGGGGATGTCCTCTAGTCCTGCGCACATGTAGGTGGCGACTCCGTTCCGACCGTCCAGGTGCTCGTCCAGGTGGTCGAGCTGGTCCAGGGCGATGCGTGCGGCCATCGGGTGGACCCGGTGCTTGAGGCCCATGCCGGTGACGGCGTAGCTGGCCCAGGCCGTAGCTGCTGGGATCTCGTTTCGGCACCGCTTGTTGTACTGGCCGTGGAGCAGGGCCCGGTAGTAAGACTCGTCGTCGTCGGTGAGGACGAAGCCGCCTTCGCCAGCCGACAGCGGCTTGGGGCCGTTCATGCTGAACGCCGAGCCCGGCCGAACGGTGCCGATCTTTCGGCCCCCGACCCTTGCCCCATGGGCATGGGAGCCGTCTTCGAGCAGCTGCGACGCCGTCTGCGATCGGCCAGCTTCCCAGAGCTGCGGTATTTCGGCAGGACTCCCCACATGTGTGTGACCACCATGGCGTAAGTGTGCTCAGTAATCTTGCGGGCGATGTCACGGGGTCGAGGTTGCCGTGCTGTCGCAGTCTGCGAGCACCGGGATCGCGCCGAGGTGCAGCAGCGGCGTCACCGTGGCGAAGAATGTGTAGGCCGGCACGATGATTTCGTCGCCGGGCCGATCCCGCAGGCGGCGTACAGGTCGTATAGCGCGGCCGTGCCCGAGCTGGTGAGCAGCGCGTGCCGGACGCCGAAATAGCCGCGCAGCGCGTCCTCCAGCTCGGCGATGACGCCCGAGCGGTCGTAGATCGAGATCCGCCGTCCGAGCTGGTCGACGACAGCGTTGCGCGGTCCTTCGCTGATAGGCGGCCAGGTGAAATGGGGTGCCGGGTTCGGTGACGGCCGGGGTGCCGCCGAGCAGGGCCAGGGGTGAGGTCACAGCAATAGCTCCTTGGGGTTGACCTAGGCGTGGGTGCGGGCGGACTCGTAGCAGGCGGCGATGAAGCTCATGTGGGCCAGGTTCTCGTCAGGGCCACTGGCGTTCGGTCGCATGCCGCCGATGACCTGGCAGAAGTAGTCGACCTGGCAGGCAGCCGCCGACGGCCATGCTTGCTCGCGGGACAAGGATTCGATGACCTCTCCGTCGTTGGTGAGCCGCCGGATCCGGCCGCGCTCCAGATGCACGATGCCCTTGCTGCCAACGAGGCGGATCTGCTCCCGTCTTGGGGCCGATGAACCGTGAGATGAGCAGCGAGCCGTACAGGCCGCTGTCGTAGGCGAAGTGGATGAGGGCGGTGTCCTCGGCGTCGTAGTCCCGATCCGGGCGGGCGCTGACCGAGATGTCAGCCAGTATCCGGTCCGGCTGGCCGAAGTACCACAGGATCATGTCGATGAGGTGGTAGCCCATGTCGATGATGCACCCGCCGCCCGCCTTGGCGGTCGTTGCCCCGCCAGCCTTCCGACGGGTCGGGGATGTGCAGCGTGTACTGGGCGTCGATCACGAACGGCGTGCCGATCTGGTCGGCCAGTTGGAGTGAAGCTCGTGTAGATCGGGTTGAATCGCCGTTGCAGGGTCACCATGAGCTGGATGCCGGCCTGCCTGCACGTCTCGGCAAGCTCCTTGGCCTCCTCCATGGAGGCGGCGAACGGCTTTTCCTTCAGCACGTGGATATGCTGGGCGGCCGCGGCCTCGATGACCTCGCGGCCGGCATGATGGGGAACGCACACGACCGCGAAGTCGGGCTGCTCGGCCTTGAACATCTCCCGGAAGTCGGTGTAGCCGGGCACGTGGAGGCGAGTACTGCTGCTCGCGGACGACCTCCGGGTTCTCGTCGCAGATGGCCGCAAGCTCGGCCCCGTCACAGGCCAGCAGGCCGGGGATGTGGTCTTCCAGGGCCTGCCTGCCGACGCCGACCACGGCGGCCCGAAGCCGCGCCTGCCTTCCCTGGGCAGCGGGCCAGGTTTTCGATCCGTACATGCGGGGTGCCTTCCGTGCTCGCGGCAACAGGCCCGGCTGATGTCCGGGCCGCGTTGCCAGCAAACGCCGGCGGTCCCGGCCCGGGAAGCTCTCGTGCAGATTGCGGGCATCGCGTGCAGAACCTGCACACGCAATGGCACTGAGTGGTTACGCCGCTTACGCTGAAAGCGGGATTCGCCGGCGCTTCAGGAACCACATGGACAAGAGCGATGCGCTGTGGTCCTCCGCACGGGCTCGTGCTCTGCTCGAAGCCGGGGACGCCGGAGGAGCGATCCGCCTGGCACGCCAGGCACGCGGCTGGCGGCAGGAAGACCTCGGGAACGCGACCGGCTATTCCCGCTCCACCATCTCCCGGCTAGAAACCGGTGACCGCGCCGGAATCGATCTCACCATGATCCGCGCCGTCGCCGGCGAAGCCGGAGTTCCCCCCGCGTTTCTCGGCGCCGTTCTCCGCATTCCCGGCCCGCCTCCGGTTACTGTGGCATCAACGGCCACTTCAGAGGAGGACCCGGTGCGGCGCAGGCAGCTACTCGCCCTCGGCGGCGCCGCGATCGCCGGCCAGGCCGCAGCAGGCTCCGTCGGCGGCGAACTGCTGACGGTCCTTGCCTCCGGCGGTGCCCGCGACATGCGGCCGTCGTCCAGTGCCCGGCTTGCCACCGCATACCAGAACGCGGCCACCGCGTTCACTGAATGCCGCTACAGCGAGGCATCCACCGCACTCAGCGCCGTCATCGCAGCCGCGCGCACCTCCAGTTCGGCGGCCACAGGTAACGCGCGGGACTTCGCCGACGGCATCCTCGTCCGCAGCTACGCCCTGTGCAGCGAACTGGGCGTCAAGGCCGGCGACGACCCGGTCGCCCGCGCTACCGCGGACCGGGCGTTCACCCTCGCCAGCGCCCTCGGCGACCCCGTCCTCGTAGGCATCGCGGCACGGCAGTCCGCGATCACCCTGCGGCGGGCCGGCCATCATGTCATCGGCATCCGGCTCCTGGAGACCACCGCGGATAAGCTCGACGCGTGCAGCGCCGACACGTCCCCGGCGCTGCTGGGAGTACCGGGGTGAGCGGAATGGTCGTGATGACCAGGCTCTGAATCGCTCCGCCTACTGCGGGATGCAGGTGAAGGCGCGCGGCCTGGTCGATTGGCCCCAGACGATCCGGGTGCACTCCTCAGCGTCCTGCTCGGTGGCCGACATGGCCCAGTGCCCGAGAGCCCGGCCCCCCTTGAGACGGGGGCCGGGCTCTCGGGTCGGGCCTGGACTTACAGTTCGTCGGCGATAAAGGCACCGCCGTTGTACGAACCCCAGCCGGTCACCTCGTCGTAACCGGTTCCAGCGCTGTAGTGGCCGTTGCTGCCGCTCGTGACATCGTGGAATACCGAGCTGTAGAGGGACGACTCCGCCACCGAGTAGATGAACGGGTTCGCGTAACCGAAGGCCGAATGGCCGAGGGCGGAAGCCGCCGTATCGTAGTCGAGGGTGAAGGCGGCCCAGTTCGGCGCGGCCGCGCTGGTGCCGCCGACCTCCTGCCAGCTGCCCTCGGTGTAGATGAGCCAGCCGCTGTTCGGGTCGGCGTCGGCCGCCACGTCCGGCACGGCGCGCTTGCCGGTGCTGTTCACCGAGGTCTGGTAGCTCGGTGTGGCGAAGTCGGACGAGTACCCGCCGCCGCTGTCCGACCACGCGGTCTCCGAGCTCCACGCGTTCGCCGAGGTCACGGTCAGCGTGGTGCCGCCGACGCCGGTGACGTAAGGGCTGGAGGCCGGGAAGTCGACCGAGAGCGACGAGCCGTTGTCGTCGGCGCCGCTGTCACCGGATGCCGCGTAGACGGACTGGCCCTGCGCGGCCGCCTCCTCGAAGTCGGCGTTGTCCGAGGTCATGTCCGCGGACGACTCGCCCGACTCGTAGATGCCCCAGCTGGTCGAGATGACGTTCACGTCGTTGCTGACCAGTGCCGCGTAAAGCGCGACCTCGCCGGCGTCGCTGTTCGGGGCCTCGTAGACCTTCACGGTGGCCTTCGGGGCCAGCGCGTACTCGACCTCGATGTCGAGTTCGTCCTCGACCTCGCCCGACTTGTCCGTCGTGCCGCCGTCCACGGTGACCACGGAGGCCGCGGTGGCGCCGAGTCCGTAATAGCTGTTGTACTCGGCGACGTCCGATGCCGTGTACCCCGAGAACTCGACCAGGCCGACCGTCTTGCCTGAGCCGTTGTAGCCCGAGCTGATCGGCGAGGTCAGGTTGTACGCGCCGCGCGCCTTCGTGGGCGTGATGTCGCCCGTCGCGCGCGCGGCCGCGCTCGGTGAGGCCTGCTGCGCGACGCTGTAATGCTGGCGGAGCCCGTAGCTCGACAGTCCGGCGACGCTGACGATGTCGGAGGCGATGCTCGCGGGGACCGTCGGGTTCGCCGCGTTGGCGTAGAAGTTACGGTTCGTCGCGGCATCGTGGTAGGTGTTCAGCGTGACGCCGAAGGCATTCTCGACCTGTGCCGCCGAGCCGGTGACGTCAAGGGCTAGGTGGTTGGCGTACACCGTGCCCACCGTGAGGCCCTCGGATGTCAGGTACGACGACACCGCGTCGATCGCGCTCACGGAGGCACCGTAGCTGGCCGCGAACTGCGCAACCGTCAGGTAGTGCTGGTAGAGCGGCGAGGTGGGATCGCTGACCGCGTTGATGAAGGCGGTCAAGCCCGCCTGGTCGCTCGGCGCGAGCCCCAGGGTAAGCGACATCTGCTGGGTCGACGCTACCGTTCCGGTCGCTGCCTGGCCGACTACGGCCGGGACGACATTGTTCGCGAGCTGGACGCGGGGGTTGGGGTTCTGGGCGGCGAGCGCGGGGGTCGCCGCCGCCATGGCAAGCACTGGTAGTGAGGCGGCAAACGCGGTAAGTAGCCGGTACCGTGCCTTCACGAGTTGTCCTTCCGGTCGGGGGACTGGGCGAGCTCTGCGTGCAGCGGCGCGTGTACACCGGGGCCGATCAGGTCAGATCCTGCACGCTGGGCGAACGGGGTAAGTCATAAGTTAGGGAATGCCGCAGATATCCCATAAGAGGGGAAACCCTTGTCATGTTCTTAAATGTTGCGACATGTCGAGATATGTGCGATGCGGGTCAAGGGGGCGCGTCAGCAGGACCCGGCTCCGCCGGGGGCGGGCTGCCAGTCGGCCAGCGCGAGGGCGAGCTCGGTGCGCGACCGCACCTCCAGCTTGCGGTAGATACGCGACAGCGTGGACTCGACCGTCTTCACGCTCAGGTACAGCGACGCGGCGATCTCCCGGTTCGTCGCGCCCGACCCGGCCAGTTCGGCGACGCGCAGCTCGGCGGGGGCCAGGTTGACGTTCTGGCCCGGCACGGCCGCGCCGGAGCGCAGGATCCGCTGCTCGATTCTCGGCTGCCAGGCCGTCGCGCCGGCCTCGACGCAGAGCTGGTGCGCAGCCGACAGCGCGTCGCGGGCGGCCGCCTGGTGCCGCCGCCGGCGTTCGACGTCGGCCAGGGCGAGCAGGCCGCGGACCCGCTCCAGCGGCAGGCCGGCCCGCTCAAGCTGCGCCGTCGAGGCGCGCAGGGCACGGGCCGCCTCGCCGAACTCGCCCGCCGCCATGTGCTGGATGCCGACGGCCCGCTGCAGGCAGGCCAGCACGGAATGGCGCCTGAGTGCCTGCGCCGAAGCGGTGATCACCTCCACGAGCCGCTGCGCCTCGCATCGCTGACCGGTATTCACCATCGCCTCGACGAGGTCGGCGTGGAAGAATCCCATCGCCGGATCGGCGATGCCCATGGTCAGTTCGATCGCCCGGGCCTCGCCCAGGGCGTCGAGGGCGGCGGAGTGATGCTCGTTGAGCAGGTGTATGCGGCCGAGCGCGCTGAGGCACTTCATCGCCCAGACCTGGTCGCGGTCCCGCCTCGCGGCCTTCAGCCCGCGTTCGGCTAGTGCGAGCGCGACCTCCGCCGATCCGGCGATGGACTCGGCCATCGACGCTGAGTAGCACACCGGAGAGCTCGCGCGCCCGGTGTCCTCGGTGAGGGCAAGCACGCGCCGCGACGCGGCGAGCGCGGCCGCGCCGTCGCCGGCCCGGACGCGGATGTCGACCAGGGTGAGCAGCATGTTGGCCAGCTCCTCGAGCCCGGCCTGCTCCTCATGGTCGGCCAGCGCGGCCATGACCTGCCGCTCGGCCGCGGCGTGGCGGCCCGCGTACATGTCGAGGTACGCGTTGAGCATGAGCGTCTGCCAGCTCCGCACGTCCGTCAGGCCCGCTGCCCGGGCGACCTGAAGCGCCCGGGCCAGGGACGTGGCGGCGCCGGGTTCCCCGAGGTACATCTCGATGGCCGCCAGGTTGGTCAGCGTGCTCAGCTCGCTCTCGGCGTCCTTGGCCGCGAAGGCGAGGTCGACCGCGGCCCGCGCCTCGACCGCGGCCCGCTCCACCCGGCCCGCGATCAGCTCGCGGGCCGACTCCCACTCGCGGAGCTGCGCTTCGAGCTCCGGGCGGCCCGCCGCGTCGGCCAGCCCTTCCTGGATCACGTGTCCGAGCTGCTCGATGCTCTGCCCGGCGTTGCGCAGCAGCAGGAGCCTCGCCCGGACCCGGGTGTGCGGCGATCCGGCGGTGGCCACCACGTGCTCGGCCCGGTACCGCGCGCTTTCCCACTGCCCGGCGTCGCAGGCGTACTCGGCGGCCGCCAGCAGCCGGGCGGCGCGGGCACCGGGATCCGACGCGGGTGTCCGCTGCGCGCCGAGCGCGGCCAGCTCGGCGGCGGTGTCCGGCGCACCGCGCCGCCGCGCCGCCGCCGCGGCGGCGAGGAGCGTGCGGGACAGGTCCTCGTCCTGTCCCGGTGTCGAGAGCGCGAGGTGCCTGGCCCGTTCGACCAGTTCCGTCGCGGTGATCGCGAGCCGCCGGTGCGCCTCGTGACGTTCCTGCGCGGTGGCGGCCGTGTAGATCGCGTCGCGTATCAGCGGGTGATCGAACTGGATGCGGCCGTCTGATCCGATTCGCACGATGCCGCCAAGCTCGGCCGCCTCCAGGTGCGCGGTGGCCGGCTCGCCGTGCGCGGTCGCCACCATCGTCAGGTCGGGTCGGCTGGCCGCGCTGGCGAGTACCAGCGCCATCCTGGCCTCGGGCGGCAGCGCGCCGAGCCGGGCGAGCAGCAGGCCGTGCAGGCGGTGCGGCACCGGGAGCGTGCCGCCGGGCGGCAGGCGACCGCCGGGCGGCAGCGTCCGCAGCAGTTCGAGCGCGTACATCGGGTTGCCGTGGGCCAGCCGCTGGATTTCCCGCGCGGTGGCGGCAGGCAGTGTCTCGCCGCTGCTGCGCGACAGCAGCAGCGCGAGGTCGTCGGCGGCCATGGGCGCGACGGACAGCTCAGCGCCACCGGGCGGTAGCAGGTGCGCGTGCAGCGGGGCGGCGCCGCCGGCCACCCGCTCGGTGGCGACGACGCGCAGCCAGTCGCCGACGCTGCGCCGCCCCACGAACCCGAGCACCTGTGCCGTCGGCTCGTCTACCCATTGAATGTCGTCCACGCTCAGCCAGACCGGCCGCTGCGATCCGAGCATGCGCAAGGTCTGCAGCACGGCGAGCTGTACCCGTAGCCTGCTCTGGTCCTGTTCGGGTGCCTCGTCGCGCAGCAGCGCGGCCCGCAGTGCCGCGCGCAGCCCGGACGGCAACCGGGCCACCGTCGAGTCGGGCACCGCCTCGAACAGGTCGATCAGGCAGAGATAGGGCAGCCGGAGCTCCGCCTCGGCGGGCGAGCAGCGCAGGACGGTCGCGCCCGCGGTCGCTGCCTCGGCGGTCAGCGTCGCCGCGAGATGGGTCTTGCCGATTCCGGCGGGCCCGTAGAGCAGTACCCCAGGGCCGGAGGAAACGGCCTCCCGCGCGGTGCGGTGCAACCGGTCTCGGCTCACCGCGGCATCGTGCATCACCTGCTCCTTGGCCAGGTGCGGACGAGTTTCGTCGTCGGGAGCGGCAGTCCGGGAAAGTGCCGCCACGGCCGTCAGTTCAGGCCGTTGCGCTTGCGGGGGCGACGCGAGCACATGAGAGGTACCTCCTGCCGTCTCGGAAGCGGCGTGCCTGGCTGGTGACACGCCGGAGAGGCACGGCCGTGGGCCTCACCGGATGAAGTTACTCATCGGTATGGAGTACGTCAATCCTCATTATGTCACTAATTGGTGATGCCTCAGGAAAAAAGGGCGATTCTGTAATAAAAAGCCGGGAAAGGTGGAATCACGAAGTTGGAACTTGAGCACCTTGCCGGACGCGTTGCGGGGGAGCGCGGCGACCACCCGGACCGAGCGCGGAACCTTGAAGTTCGCCAGTCGTTCGCGGCAGAACGCGATGATCTCCTCCTCGGTCACCGTCGCCCCCGGCCGCGGCACGACAAACGCTCGTCCGACCTCGCCGAGCCTGGCATCCGGAATGCCGATGACGGCGGCCTCGGACACCTGCTCCAGCCGGGTGATCACCTGTTCGATCTCAGCCGGGTACGCGTTGAACCCGCCGACCACGAACATGTCCTTGAGCCGGTCGGTGATGCGCAGGTTGCCGTCGGCGTCCAGAATGCCGATGTCGCCGGTGTGCAGCCAGCCCGCCGGGTCGACGGCCGCCTTCGTCGCCGGCGGATCCTCGAAGTAGCCGCGCATCACGTTGTACCCGCGCACCAGGACCTCGCCGCTCGAACCGACGACGACCTCGGTGTCGCGATGGCACCCGGGCCGGCCCCCACCGTGCGGCAAGCGGTCTCCGGGTCCGCCCGCGGGTCGCCGATGGTTACCGTGCCGCAGCTTTCTGTCAGGCCGTAGGCGATGATCACCTCGCGGAAGAGCTCGGCGCGCATCCGCTCGACCAGGGCGACCGGGACCACGGCCGCGCCGGTCACCGCCAGCCGCAGCGAAGACAGGTCATGGGCGCTGCGCGCCGGGTGGTCGAGGAGCGAGCTGTAGAGGGTCGGCGGCCCGGGCAGGACGGTGACCCGTTCGCTGGCGATGAGCCGCATCGCCTGGGCGGCGTCGAACACCGGCTGGGAAACGACCGTCGCCCCCCGGATCAGGCAGGCAAGCAGGCCCGCCTTGTAGCCGAACGTGTGGAACATCGGGTTGACCACCAGGTAGCGGTCCCCGGCCCGCAGGCCGACCCCGTCCGCCCACGCCCGGTACACACGGACGTTCTGCCCGTGCGCGGTCATGACGCCCTTGGGGCGCCCGGTGGTGCCGGAGGTGAAGAACATGTCTGATATGTCGTCCGGGCTGACGGAGCGTGCGCGGTCAAGCACCGCGTCCCGCGGCACTTCGGAGCCGCGGCGCAGGAATTGCGCCCAGGAGAGGCTGCCGCCTCCGTTCGGAGTGACTATCTCGCTCAGCGACGGCAGCTTGGCTGCCCGCGCCATCGCGACGTACTGGTTGCCGAGGAAGCCGTCGTCGGTCACCAGCAGCCGGGCCCGGCTCTTGGCGAGGATCCAGCTCGCCTCGTCGTACTTGAACCGCGTATTCAGCGGCACCAGGACGGCGCCGGCTGTCACGGTGCCCAGGGCGGCCGCGATGAAGAGCGTGCCGTTCGGCGCCCAGAGGGCGACCCGGTCGCCGGGCTCGATCCCGGCCGCGATCATGGCACCGGCGCAGCGCAGGACGGCTTCCTTCAGATCGGCGAACGTCCACCGACGCACCGCACTGCCGTCGGTCGCGGTCGCGTCGGTCACGCCAGCGTCGACGATAGCCTCCCGGTCGCCGAACTGCCCGGCGGCGCGCAGCAGCAAGGCGGGGATCGTGCCGGGCAGCTCCACCCGGCCGAGTCTAGTCGTAGTAGCAAGCGCTTGGTAGGCTCGGCCCGGTGGAAGCTTACATCGTGGACGCCGTGCGCACCCCGGTGGGGAAGCGGGGCGGCGGGCTGTCCGGGGTGCACCCCGCCGACCTGGGCGCGGCCGCGCTCGGCGCCCTCGTTGACCGGGCCGGCATCGATCCCGCCGCCGTCGAAGACGTGATATTCGGCTGTGTCGACGCTGTCGGGCCGCAGGCCGGCGACATCGCCCGCACCGCGTGGCTTGCCGCCGGGCTGCCCGACCACGTCCCCGGCACGACGGTCGACCGGCAGTGCGGCTCGTCGCAGCAGGCGGTCCACTTCGCGGCGCAGGCGGTGCTGCAGCGGCACGGCGGACGTCGTCGTGGCGGGCGGGGTGCAGAACATGAGCGCGGTGCCGATCTCGTACGCGATGACGGCGGCCGGGCCGCTCGGATTCACCGATCCGTTCAGCGGCTCGGCCGGCTGGCGCGCGCGCTACGGCGACGCGGAGGTGTCCCAGTTCCGCGCCGCCGAGATGATCGCCGAGAAATGGGCGGTCAGCCGGGAGGCATGGAGGAATTCGCGGTCCGCTCGCACGAACGGGCCATCGCGGCCCAGTCGCAGGGCCGGTTCGCCCGCGAGATCGAGCCGGTCGGCCGGCGTCACGGCCGACGAGGGCCCGCGCGCACCGACTGGGCGAAGATCCGCATCGCTGCCGCCGCTCGTCGAGGGCGGCAGCATCACCGCGGCGGTCTCCAGCCAGATCTCGGACGCGGCCGCGGCGCTGCTGATCGCGAGCGAGCGCGGGCTGCGCGACCACGGGCTGATGCCGCGGGCGCGCATCCACCATCTCTCGGTGCGCGGCGCCGACCCGCTGTGGATGCTCACCGCGCCGATCCCGGCGACCGCCCGCGCGCTGGCGAAGGCGGGACTGACGATCGACGACATCGACCTGGTCGAGATCAACGAGGCGTTCGCTTCCGTGGTGCTGGCCTGGCTCGCCGAGACCGGCGCCGACCCGGCGCGGGTCAACGTCAACGGCGGCGCGATCGCGCTCGGCCATCCGCTCGGCGCCACCGGCGCCCGGCTGATGACCACGCTGCTGCACGAGCTTGAGCGGCACGGCGGCCGCTACGGGCTGCAGACGATGTGCGAGGGCGGCGGCCAGGCGAACGTCACGATCATCGAGCGCCTGTGACCGGCAGCCTGGTCGACCTGAGCGGGCGGGTCGCGGTTGTCACCGGCGGAACGCGCGGTATCGGCCTCGGCATCGCGCAGGCGTTCGCCGCGGCGGGCGCGTCCGTGGTGGTGTGCGCCCGGAGCCAGCCGGCCTCGCTGCCCGAGGGCATGTGCTTCGTCGCCGCCGACGTGCGCGACCCTGATCAGGCGCGGCTCGCCGTCGAGGAGGCGACGCGGCGCTGCGGCCGTCTCGACGTGCTGGTCAACAACGCCGGCGGAGCGCCGCCCGCCGCCGCGGCCACCGTCTCGCCGCGTTTGGTGGCCAAGGTGGTCGAGCTTAACCTGCTCGCACCGTTCTACGTCGCCCAGGCCGCGAACGCGGCAATGCAGCGGCAGGAGTCCGGCGGCGTGATCGTCAATATCGGCAGCGTAGCCGCGCGGCACGCCGAGCCGCTTTCGGCCGCCTACAGCGCCGCCAAGGCAGGTCTGCTGCAGCTGACCCGGGCGCTCGCGCTTGAGTGGGCGCCGAAGGTGCGCGTCAACCACGTCACCAGCGGACCGGTCATGACGGCGGCCGCGGCCGGCTACTACGGCAACGACGCAGGCGCGTCGGTGGCCGCGACCATCCCGATGGGGCGGATGGCGGTGCCGTCCGACATCGCTTCGGCCTGCCTGTTCCTGGCCTCGCCGCTGGCCGCCTACGTGACCGGCGCCGACCTTGCCGTGCACGGCGGGGGAGAGGTGCCGGCCAGGTACCTCGCGGCGAAGGGCGTCCCGGGGTTCAGCGATGATCGGCCCGGGTCTGCTGCCGGGAGCGAGATCAGCACAGTCCGGCCCGCTGACTGACCAGCCGGCGCAGCTCGGCCGGGGTGCCGTGCAGCAGCTGTGAGGTCTTCGCGCGCTTGAGGTAGCGGTGAGCCTCGTGTTCCCAGGTGAACCCGATCCCGCCGTGGAGCTGGATCATCTCGGCCGCCACGTGCCAGAACACGTCGGCGCAGTGCCGTTTGGCGAGCGGGCCGAGCACCGGCAGTTCCGCCGCCGACCCGGCCGCGGCCCGCACGGCCGCGTACGCGGTCGACCGGGCCGAGGCCACCTCGACCGCCAGGTCCGCGCACCGGTGCCGCAGCGCCTGGAAGGCGCCGACCGGCCGCCCGAACTGCACCCGGGTCTTGAGGTAGGCGACGGTGACGTCAAGGCAGTGCGCCGCCGCGCCAGCCGACTCCACGGCCAGCATGACGCGGAACAGTTCCTCGGCCCGCTCGGCGGCGCTGTTGACCCTGCCACCGACGCCACTACCGACCCCGCCACCGGACCTGACGGCGGGGGAAGCCCGGAACTCGACGGTGGCCTGTGACCGGGTCCGGTCCAGGGTGCCGACGGGGGTGACGGCCGCGTCCGTCGCGCGGACGGCGAACAGCGCGTCCCCGGCCCGCACCACGAACAGGTCGGCCTCGGCCCCGTCAAGCACATGGTGCGCGGCACCGGTCAGCCGCCCGCCGGCGGCTTCGACCGAGTCGCTGAACACGAACGCGGCGCGCAGTGCGCCGGACGCGATTCCCGGCAGGAATCCGCTCGCCTCGGTGCCGGCCAGTACCGCTCCCGCCAGCGCGGTGGACAGGTAAGGCGCGGGAAACAGCACCCGCCCGGTCTCCTCGACCGCGACGGCGACCTCCGCCAGCCCCGCGCCCGCCCCGCCGTAGCGCTCGGGGACCGCCAGCCCGGTCAGTCCCAGCTCTCCCGCGAGCCGGGCCCAGGCGTGCGCGCCGGGCCCGGCGTGCCTGCCGCAGAAGTCACGGACGGCCTCGCGCAGGGCCGCCTGCTCCGGAGTGTCCATCCGCCTATCCCCTGGGAAGGCCGAGCCCGCGCTCGGCCACGATGTTCCGCTGGATCTCGTTCGACCCGCCGTAGATCGTGTCGGCGCGGGTGTACAGGAACAGCCGTTGCGCGTCGGACAGGTCATAATCCGGGCCGGCCGCTGTCGCGTCGGCGCCGGCCACGTCGACGGCCAGTTCGCCGAGGCGCTGGTGCCACGGTGCCCAGAGCAGCTTGGCGACATTGGCCGCGACACCGTTAATACCGCGGGCAGCCCCGGCGGCCGCCGGACCGGATTGCTCGGCCCCCAGGGTGTCTTCCGCCGTGAACCGCATGACCTGCAGGCCGATCCAGGCATCGGTGATCCGCGCGGCGATGTCGGTATCGCTGATGCTCCCGTTGCCGCGGGCCGCGGCGAGCACCGCCTCGAACTCGCGCTGGAAGCCGAGCTGCTGGCCGAAGGTGGAGACGCCGCGTTCGAAGCCGAGCAGGCCGAGCGCGACGCGCCAGCCGTCGCCCGGCGTGCCCGCCACGTGGCCGGCGGCGGTCCGCGCGTCGTCGAAGAACACCTCGTTGAACTCGGAGGTGCCGGTGATCTGCATGATCGGCCGGATCTCGATGCCCGGCTGGCGCACCGGCACGAGCAGGCAGGACAGGCCCCGGTGGCGGTCCGCCCCCGGCTTCAGTCCTGGCGAGCAGGAAGCACCAGTCCGCGACGTGGGCGAGGGAGGTCCATACCTTCTGCCCGTCGATGTGCCACTCGCCGTCGCGCAGCGACGCGCGGGTACGCAGGCCGGCCAGGTCGGAACCGGCGTCCGGTTCCGAGTACCCCTGGCACCACAGTTCGGTCCCGGCGGCGATCCCCGGCAGGAAACGCGCCCGCTGCTCCGGCGTCCCGAAGGTGAGCAGCGTCGGCGCGATCAGCTGCTCGCCGATGTGCCCGACGCGCGCCGGGGCGCTGGCCCGGGCGTACTCCTCGTGAAATATGGCCTGCCCGCGCCACGGCAGGCCGCGCCCGCCGTCCTTCTGCGGCCAGGTCAGGCCGATCCAGCCGTCGGCGCCGAGCCGCCGCTCCCAGGCCATCCGCTCGGCGACGAACTCGTGCTCGCGGCCGGGGCCGCCCTGGCCGGCCAGGCAGGCGAACTCGGCCGACCCGAGCCGGGCCGCGAGCCACCCGCGCACCTCGGCCCGGAACCGCTCCTCGTTCACGAGGCGGTCCCGTCGCGGCCCGTGCTCCGGATCGGCGTGTCCCTCACCGCTGTGTCCCTCGTCGGCGTGTCCCTCATCGACCGGGCGTTGTGCCCGGCGAGCGAGTCCCGCCCGGTCTCGGCGTTGTGCGCGTGCGCCAGGTGATGCAGCCCGAACGCCGAGTCCATTCCCACCTGCATGCCCATCGCGTCCTCGGCCTGGTTGACCGCCTTCTTCGTGAGCGCGAGGCCGAGTCGCGGCATCGCGGCGATCTTCTCCGCGATCTCGGTGACCTCCGGCGCCAGCCGCTCCCGCGGCACGACCCGGTTGATCATGCCGAGCTGCAGTGCGCGCGCGGCGTCGACCCGCTCGCCGAGGAAGAGGAACTCCTTCGCCTGCCGCGGACCCATCACCCAGGGATGCGCGAAGTACTCCACGCCGGGGATACCCATCCGCACCACGGGGTCGGCGAAGAACGCGTCGTCCGAGGCGACGATGAGGTCGCAGATCCAGGCGAGCATCAGCCCGCCCGCGATGCACGCCCCGTGCACCTGTGCGATCACCGGCTTGGGCAGTTCACGCCACCGCCGGCACATGCCCAGGTAGACCTCCTCCTCGCGGGCGTACCGGCCTTCCGCCCCGTCCTTGCCGACGTGGTCCCACCACAGGCCCGCCCGCCGCCGGAACGACTGTCCGATGTCTCTGCCCGGCGTGCCGATGTCATGGCCGGCCGAGAAGTGCTTGCCCGCGCCGTCCAGGATGATGACCTTGACCTCGTCATCGGCGGCGGCGGCGTAGAACGCGTCGTCGAGCGCGTAGGTCATCGCCGAGTTCTGCGCGTTCCCGAATTCGGGACGGTTCATGGTGATGCGGGTGACCGCACCGCAGCGCCGCGTATAGACGACATCGGGGACAGTGACATCGGGGACAGTGACATCGGGCTTGGCGACTTCACTCATCGGGCACTCCCAGCGAATCCGCGATCAGGGCACGGTGCGCGGCCGGGTCACCCCAGGCCGCCGCCAGTGCCCACACGCGCTTGGCGAACAGGTGCAGGTCGTATTCGGTCGTGTAGCCGAGCGCGCCGTGACACTGGATCGCGGTGCGCGCGACACCCAGGGCCGCGTCGGTGGCGAGCACCTTCGCCGCCGAGGTCTGCCGGGCGGCGTCGGGCTCGCCCGCCGCCTGCGCCCAGGCCGCCGCCAGCACCGCCGGCCGGGCGAACTCCACCGCGAGCAGCGCGCTGGCCAGTGCGTGCTTCACGGCCTGGAAACTGCCGATCGGCACGCCGTACTGCTCGCGCTGCTTGACGTAGCCGACGGTCAGCTCGAGCATCCGCCGGGACAGCCCGGTCAGCAGCGCGCACGTACCGAGTACCCCGCGCTGCCAGGCGGCCTCGGTGGCGGCCGGGTCGTCGGTGAGCACGCTGCCGCCGCGTGCGGACACCACGCGGGAAAGCAGCCGCGACCCGTCGACGGTCACTTCGGGAATCAGATCGAGATCACCACGTCCGAACGAGAGCATGGTGTCTCCCTCGCGCACCACGATGAGCGCCGCCACCTGGCCGAACGGGACCAGGTCGCCGTGCCCGACGGTCACCAGGGTGTCGCCCGCCAGGATGTCCGGCCGCCGGCAGCAGCGGCGCCGCCACCGCGATCGTCTCCACGGCGGGCACCGGCAGCCCGCTGTGTCCCACCTCTTCGAGCAGCGGCACCAGGCTGTTCTCGTCGAGTCCGAGGCCGCCGTGTTCCCCGGGCACCAGCGTGCCCACCGCCCCGGTCGCGGCGAGCTTGCGCCACGCCGCGGCGGGAAGCCCGAAGTCGCCGCCGGGCCAGCCCGCACGGACCACGGCGGGCGGCACCTCGGCGGCGAGCAGCCCGGCCGCCGCGTCGCGCAGCGCCGCCGCCTCGTCGCTCAGCTGGAAACGCACGTAACCTCCTCGGCAGGCCGAGCAGCCGTTCGGCCACCACGTTCCGCTGCACCTCGTTCGTCCCGGCGTAGATGGGGCCGGCCAGCGAGAAGAGGAACCCGCGGGTCCACGGGCGGTCCAGTTCCCCGTCCGGTCCGAGCAGGGCGAGCGCGGTCTCGTGCAGCCGGACGTCAAGCTCCGACCAGAACAGCTTGTTCAGGCTGGCAGTATCGTTCAGGCTGGCACTGTTGTTCAGGCTGGCACTGTCGTTCGGGCTGGCACTGTTTCAGGCTGGCACCGTCGTTCAGGCTGGCACTGTCGTTCGGGCTCACCGTGCCGCAGCCGACTGGCCGTCGACCATCCGAGTGACCTGCTGGAACGTGAACATCCGGTAGGCGTGAGCCTCGATCCAGGACTGGACGACTTGGTCGCGGAGCGCCGCCGACGGGCGGTCGCGGTACAGGCTGAGCAGCCGGTCCGCGCTGGCCGTGAAGCGTCCGGGTGAACGCAGCGTGAGTCCCCGCTCGGATCCGGCGGTTGCCATGGCGACCTGCCATCCCTGGTTGACTGAACCGAGCACGTCCCGGTCGGGGACGAACACGTCGTCGAAGAACACGTCGGCGAATCCCTCGTCGCCGTCAAGCCTCGGGAAACCCCGGACGGTGACGCCCGGCGCGTCCAGCGGGACCAGGAAATAGGTGAGCCCGCCGTGCCCTCTGCGCTGTCGGCCCTGGCTGTCCTGGCGCTCGGCACCGGGACCGGTGCGGAACAAGCCGAACAGGTGCGTGCAGAACGCGCCGCGGGTTGTCCAGGTCTTCTGCCCGGACAACAGCCAGCCGCCGCGGGCCTCGTCCCGGACGGCCGCGCTGGCGACGGCCGCGAGGTCGCTTCCGGCCCCGGGCTCGGACCAGCCCTGGCACCACAGATCCTGCGCGGCCGCCATCCTGGGCAGGTACCGGTCCCGCTGCTCCGGCGTGCCGAACTCGAACAGGGCCGGCGCGAGCAGGAAGATGCCGTTCTGCGTGACCCGCTGCGGTGCCCCGGCCCGGTAGTACTCCTCCTCGAAGATCAGCCATTCCCACAGCGTCGCCTCGCGGCCGCCGTACTCCCGCGGCCAGGACACCACCGCCCAGCGCGCGGCGTGCAGTTCGCGCTCCCAGCCGAGATGCGCGGCGAAGCCCGCGCGGGTGTCGCCCGAGGGCAGTCCGCGCGGCACGTTGGCTTCCAGCCAGCCGCGGGCCTCGGCCCGGTAGGCCTGCTCGGCTTCCGACCAGCGCAGGTCCATCAGCCCTCCCGCTCAGGCTGGCCAGATTGCGACGGTCCGGACCCAGCCTGCCCGGCCCCATGAGAATCAGGCCGCAGAAACGACTCCCGCACCCGGTCGGACACGCCGGAGAGATTCAGTTCGAACGTGAAGCCCTGCTCGTAGCGGTAGCTGCGCCGGACGTCCCACAGGTCGATGCCGTTGAACGCCTCCTTGGCCATCCGGATCACCGCCGGGTTCTTGGCCGCGACCTCGGCCGCCAGCGTGAGCGCCGCCGCCCGCAGCTGGTCACGGGGGACGACCAGGTAGACGGAGCCGAACGCGTGCAGTTCCGCGGCCGTGGCGGTCGCGGAGGTGTACATCATCGCCCTGGCCTTGTGCTGCGGCACCAGCCGGGACAGGTGGGTGGCCGCCCCGAGCGCACCGCGGTCGACCTCGGGCAGCCCAAACGTCGCGTCCTCGCTGGCCACGATCATGTCCGCGTTCCCCGCCAGGCCGATCCCACCGCCCAGGCAGAACCCGTGTACGGCCGCGATCACCGGCACAGCGCACTCGTACACCGCCGCGAAGGCCGCGAAGCAGCCGCGGTTCGCGCCGATCAGGGCCTCGAACCCGCTGTCGGCCTGGATCTCCTTGATGTCCACCCCGGCGTTGAAGCCGCGTCCCTCGGCGCGCAGCACCACCACCCGCACGGCGCTGTTCGCGCCCGCGGCGGTGACCGCGTCCGCCAGTTCGTACCAGCCGGCGACCGGCAGCGCGTTTACCGGGGGATGGTTGACTACTACCTCGGCGATGCCAGCGGCGTCGATGCTCGTGCTGATCACGGTGATTGCCTAGTCACTAGGCCAGGAACTTAGGAAACCGCTGTGACTGGTGATGAAGCTTGTCCGTCCCGGTCAGGTCGCCGGCCGAGGCCTCCTGGGCATAGGGCCATTTCGTGTTCGGAAAATCATGCCAAAGCGGACATCTACTCGTCGGTACTGGCCCTATGTCGCTGGCAACCGGGAAGCACGCCCCGCGACGCCCAGCGGGCAGGCCTCCGAACCAACCCCTTATCTCCCTGGCATTGTCCCTAATCATGGGGCCTCCCGGATGAATGTGGCCATGAGTGCTCCTTACGGGTGCTGGCTGCTGACCGAGACGACCTCGCCGGTCATGTACGAGGAATAGCCGCTGGCGAGGAAGACGATGACGTCGGCGACCTCCCACGGTTCGGCCGCCCGGCCGAATGCCTCGCGGGCGGCGAGTTGTGCGAGCAGTTCGTCGCTCGACGTCTTCGCCAGGTGGGCGTGCATCGCGATGCTCGGCGCCACCGCGTTCACCCGGACGCCGTGCGGGGCCGCCTCGGTCGCCGCGCACCGGGTGAGCGCCATGACGCCCGCCTTCGCCGCCGCGTAATGCGCCTGGCCGGCCTGGGCGCGCCAGCCGACCACGGAAGCGTTGTTGACAACCGCCCCGCTGCCGCGCGGAAGCATGTGCCGCAGCGCGGCCCGGGTGCAGCGGAACGTGCCGTTCAGCGTCACGTCGAGCACGCGGAACCACTGCTCGTCGGTCATCTCGGCCAGCGGGGTATCGCCGCCGAGTCCCGCGTTGTTCACCGCGACATCGATCCGGCCGTACTCGGCGGCCACGGTGCCGAACAGCCGCTGGACTTCCGCTTCGACGGTCACGTCGCAGGGGACCGCCAGCGGCTTCTCGCCCGCGATGTGGGCAAGCTCGTCGGCGGCCTCGCCGAGCCGGCGCTCGTGCCGGTCGCTGATCGCGACCCGGGCGCCTTCCTCGGCGCAGCGCCGCGCGGTGGCGAACCCGATCCCGGTGCCCGCGGCCGCCGTCACCAGGACGGTCTTCCCGGCCAGGAGACCGTGGCTGTCATGGGGCCACGGCCCCGTGCTGCCTGCCGGGGCCGGAGTCCCCATTCGCGGACGCACTGTATTTCCCCCGGGGGGTCGACCCCCCGGTGACCCCCCCGCGCATGGGGGAGTCCCTCCCCCAAAACAAAGGGAGCCCCTCCACTAGCCTTCATATCCCCCTCGCCGGGGCGGAGCCCCGGGACGGCGCCTGCGGCACCGGGTCCGTTTCCGCCGGGTTGCGGTCGTTGGTCCGCGCTTCCCGGTTCGCTCGCAAGCTCGCTCATACGGCCACCTCGCTGGCGCTCGGAGTCCGCATTCGCGGACGCACTGTGCTTGCCGGTTCGCTCGCAAGCTCGCTCACTGGGTCTCCGGCTGGGTGAGGCGGGTGAGGATCGCGTCAGCCTGGTTCATGATCCGGTCGATGAGTTCCGCGCAGGTCGGCAGGTCGTCGATGACGCCGGCCACCTGGCCGCTGGCCAGGGTGCCCAGGTCGGTCCGCCCATCCACCATGCTTGCGCGGAGCATCATCGGGGTGTTCGCCGCCATGATGACCGCCGACCAGGACAGGCCGTGGTTCCGCTTCATGGCGAGCCCTTCGCGGGCCAGGTCCGGCCATGAGGTGCCGGACATTCTCCTGAACTCGGCCGCGTGCCTGACCGACCGGGCCAGCCGGGACAGCCGGCCGTCGTTGACGAGCCGGTCTGCGAACTCGGTGCGCAGGACCCGCTGCGGTACGCCGTCGAGCACGCTGGTGACCACGGTGTCGTGCACGGTGCGGCGGAGGTATTCCCGCTTCACGTGCTCCGGCACCGGGCTCTCCCTGGTGAGCAGGAAGCGGGTGCCCATCGCGATGCCGGCGGCGCCGTAGGCGAGCGCGGCGACGAGCCCGCGGCCGTCGAAGAAGCCGCCCGCGCCCAAGACCGGGATGCTGACCGCCCCGGTGACCTGGGGGAGCAGGATCGAGGTGGCGACGCCCCCGGTGTGCCCGCCGCCCTCGGCGCCCTGTGCGATGACCGCGCCGGCGCCGAGCGCGGCGACCTTCTCCGCGTGCCTCCTGGCGCCGATGGAGGGCAGCACCACCAGCCCGGCCTCGGTCAGCTCGCGGATGACCGCCTCGTTCGGTGCGAGCCCGAACGAGGCGACCCGGACACCGTGCTTGATGAGCAGCTTCGCCCGCTCCGGCAGATCCGGCGAGTCGCCCCTGAGGTTCACCCCGAAGGGCGCCGCCGTCAGTTCCCGCGTGCGGGCGATCGCCGCCGCCGTCTCGGCCGCGGTGAGCGTCGCCCCGGCCAGGATGCCAAGACCGCCGGCGTTGGCGGTGGCGGCGGTCAGCTCCGGTGTGGACACCCAGCCCATGCCGGTCTGCACTATCGGGTACCGGACGCCGAAAAGCTCGCAGGCCGCGGTGCGCAGTGCTGGATGGAGTCGGGCCGGATGGAGTCGGGCCGGATGGAGCGGGGCCGGGTCGCTCACGGGACTTCCCGGTGGCGGATGTCGTGCGGGTCGATGACGTCGCGGATGAGGTGCAGCTCATCGGACGTCGGCATCCTGGTGTCCGGCACGTCCCCGTCGATCACCAGCGCGAAGCCGGTGTTGGCGACGACGTCGGCCACGCTCACGCCGGGATGCACGGACACCAGCCGCATCGCGTGGCCCGGAGACCGGAAGTCAAGCACCGCCAGGTTGGTGACGACCCGCCGGAGTTCGTGGAACCGGGCCGTCGCGGGACCCGCCGCGGCCGCGCTGTCGTACCCGACTCCCGAGACGACATCGACCTTCGGCACGAACGTGCGGGCCCGGTGCCGGGGAACCCAGTAGCTTGTCGGGTGGTTGACCGTGTTGCCCGGAGCGGCGCGCATGCCGAGCAGCTGGCGGGCGGGGCGGGCGAAGTCGCCGATCGCGGAGATGTTGACGTTGCCGAACCGGTCGATCTGGCTCGGGCCCATCATCACGTGCCGCTTGCCGCCGGCCAGGATGTCGAACATGGCCCGGTAAGGCACCCAGCCCTCGGCCGGGCCGGGGGCGGGCTCGCCGACCGCCCAGCAGCCGGCGACGAACGTCGCCTCCCCGTCGGAAAGCATCAGGTCGGGCGCGAACGTGGCCCGCGCGAGGCGCGCGCCGATGACGGGAATGGTGCCGATGGGGCTCGCCACGATCTCACCGTCGCCCCGCCACGCCTCGGCGCACGCGACGGCGCACACCTCGGCTCTGGTCGCGTCGCTCACGCGCTCACCCCGGTCGCGCCGGCCCGCGCCCCGGCGCCTGCTGCGGCCCGGGCCGCAACCCGGGCCGATACCGCGCGCTGATAGTCCGATTCGCTGCCGCCCAGGTACTCGGCCGCGAACGCCGCCCAGGACGGCGGGTCGGCCGCTGCCGCCACGTACTCGCGCTGGAACTCCTCGTCGCGCTCGTAGTCGGGCGCACAGGAGGTGAAATGCGCCCCGTTCGGCGCCTCCACGACACCGTCGATCATCCACCGGTGGACGCGCAGCGAGGAGATTCCGCCGCCGGCCATGAGTTCCTCGGTCGGGACGATGCGCTCGCAGGACACGTACGCGCGCTCGGCGGCGCTGGCGAAGAGGTCGTCGAAGTACAGATCGGGCCCGAGGAACTGCGCGTTGCCGGCCGCGTCGGCGCGGTTGAGATGGATCAGCGCCGCGTCGAGCGGCAGGGCCGGGACCGCGAGCAGTTCTTCGCTGTCGGCATAGGGCGAGGTCACCGTGCGCAGCTGCGGATTGAGCCGCATGACATCCGACCCGAGTCCAGCCCGGGTCGGCAGGAAGGGCAACCGCAGCGACGCCGCGTACAGCGCCCAGTGCAGCATGACCTCGTCGTACTCGGTAACGGCGACGGCACCCGACTGGCGGGCGGCCTGGAAATGCGGTTCAAGCGGGATGGAATCCAGGGATACGAACGCGTAGATCAGGTGCCTGACCTTGCCCGCGGCGCACAGCAGGCCGACGTCCGGTCCGCCGTAGGCGACGACCGTGAGGTCGCGCAGGTCCGAGCGCAGGATGGCCCGGACCAGCGACATCGGCTTGCGCCGCGACCCCCAGCCGCCGATTCCGACGGTCATGCCAGAGCGCAGCCGGGCGACTGCCTCGTCCTCGGTCATCCGCTTGTCCGCCACCTTCTTAGCTTGTCGTAGCAAGCGCTTGGTTGGCAACCCTCCCGGATTTCGCCTTGCCGGCGTGCGCGCCCATAAGGTAGAACAAGTTCTACCTTATGGGGCTGCCGTGGCCGCGTCCATCAGGCCGTACGCCGATGAGTCCGCTCTCGGTGACGGCCGCATGCTGATCGCCGGGCAATGGGTCGGGGTCGCGGCGGGCGCCACCTGGAGCCATACGCATCCCGCGACGGGGGAGCAGGCCGCCTCGTTCCCGGTCGCCGGGGCGGCCGACGTGGACCTGGCTGTGCGCGCGGCGCGCCTGGCGTTCGACGAGGGCCCCTGGCCTTACTTCCGGGCGGGGGAACGCGGCCGGGTGCTGCGCGCGATCGCGGATCTGGTGCGGGCGCACGGCGAGGAACTGCTGAAACCCCAGGCGCTCGACAACAGCGTGCCGCTGAGCGTCGGCGAGATCTACGTGACGTCCGCCGAGACCAGCCCGGTCGGTTGAGTAAACGGGCCTGGCGCAGTCAGCCGTATTCGTTCTGGATGACTAACTGGGTCTGAACTGCGCCCCTGCTGGTCAGTGCCGTGCCTCCGCCGGCCAGAACGCGGACGAGGCGGGCGGACGGCATCGCCTTGGCGAACAGGAAACCCTGGCCGTGCTGGCAGCCGAGTTCGGTGCAGATCCGCAGCTGGGTATCGGTTTCGATGCCTTCGGCGACGGTTTTCAGCCCGAGGGCGGCGGCGAGCTGGACGATGGTCCTGACGAGCACCACCGGGGTGGCCTCGGGGAGGCTCGCGATGAAGGCCTGGTCGATCTTGAGGATGCTGACGGGGAGGTTCTGCAGGTAGCTGAGCGAGGAGTACCCGGTGCCGAAGTCGTCGATGGCGATGGCGATGCCCATGTCGCGGAGCCGGGCCAGCGTCTCGGCGGCGGCGCGGGCGTCGCGCAGTAGGACCGATTCCGTGACCTCCAGGGTCAGCCGGGCGGCGGGCAGGCCGTCGGCGGACAGGGCGGAACGGACATTCTCGATAAGCCGGGGGTCGCGCAGCTGGTCGGGCTGGAGATTGACCGCGACGGGCAGGTCTCGCGGCCAGCGGGCGGCGTCGTGGCAGGCCTGCCGCAGGACCCAGCGCCCGATCGGGATGATCAGTCCGCTGCGTTCCGCGGCCGGGATGAACTGTCCGGGCGCCAGCAGCCCGCGCTGCGGGTGCTGCCAGCGGACGAGCGCCTCGGCGCTGGTGATCTGCCCGGTGGCAAGATCGACGACGGGCTGGTACCAGACCTGGAGCTGTCCGGCGCGGTACGCGCTTTCCAGCTCGGCGACGGCCTCGGGGTCGGTTTCCTGGCCGGCCTGCGGCGGGGCCGCCAGCGACCGGTCGATGAGTTCCTGCTCCGCTCGGCTGCGGTCGTGCTGCTCGGCCGCTTCCCGCAGGCACTGGCGCACATCGGGGGCCGGGCACGGTTTGGACAGGAAGCGGAAGACCTGGCCTTCGTTGACCGCGGCGATCGCGGTGTCGACATCGGCCTGGCCGGTGAGCAGGACCCGGGTGGTGTCGCGGGCGATGCTGCGGACGCGGGAGAGGAACGCGGCCCCGTCCATGACCGGCATCCGCATGTCGCTGACC
Organism: uncultured Actinomycetota bacterium; assembly: GCA_963785645.1. GTDB lineage: Bacteria > Actinomycetota > Actinomycetes > Streptosporangiales > Streptosporangiaceae > Trebonia. The sequence goes on along the minus strand of CAWAWG010000003.1, from coordinate 511,256 downwards.
ACGACGTCGAACGGACCGTCGGATACGACCAGTTCCAGCCCGGATGCGGCGCTGGTGGCGGTGAGAATGTCGAATTCGGTGCGCAGCTGGCGGCGCAGCCCGGCCAGGACCGACGGATCGTCGTCGACCAGGAGGACCCGGGGCCGCGGGCGTTCGCCGCCGCCCGGGCTGTGTGCGGCGGTCATCAGGCGGCTCCGCGGCCGGCTGCTCGGCCGACAGCTGTCTCTGCCGCGGTACGTGCGCGGTGCGGCCGCACACCGGCAGCGTGATGGCGAACGTGGTGCCCTGCCCGGGGATGCTGGTGTACCCGAGGGTGCCGCCGTGCCGCTCGACGATGATGTTCCTGGCCAGGGCCAGCCCCTGACCGGTGCCCCGTCCGACTGGTTTTGTGGTGAAGAACGGTTCGTAGATCCTGTCCCGCAGGTCGTCAGGGATGCCGGGGCCGGTGTCGCTGATCTCGATCACTACCTGATCGCCGCTGCCGGGACCGGACCGTGATCTGCCCGGGCACGTTCGGGGTCTGGGTCTCGGCCGCCGCGTCGGCGGCGTTGATCAGCAGGTTCAGGAATACCTGGTTCAGGTCGCCCGCCGAGCAGGTCACCGGCGGCAGCTCGCCGAGATCGGTCATGATCCGGTCGACGCGGCGCAGTTCGCTGCGGGCGACCGTGAGCGTGTCCGTCAGCGCCCGGTTCAGGTCGGCGGGCTGCTGACCCGGTGCGGCCGGGTAAGCGAATGATTTGAGCGCCTGCACGATGGTGGCCACCCGGGCCACGCCGTCGCGCGTCTGGCGGACCGCCTGCGGAATCTCTTCGGCCAGGTAGTCCAGTTCCAGGGCGGGAGCGGCGGGTTCCCGGGTGGCGTTCGTGTTTCTGGCGCTGGCGCTGGCGGCGGCGCTGGTGTCGCCGGCGCTGGTGGCCGCGGCCAGCAGCTGGGTGGCGGAGTCGCCAAGGAAGTCCACGTTGTCCCCGATAAACTGGATCGGGGTGTTCAGCTCGTGGGCCACCCCGGCGGCCAGCCGGCCGATCGCCTCCAGCTTCTGGGCGTGCCGTAGCTCGATCTCCAGCCGGCGGGCCTCCGTCCGGTCCGCGATGACCACGATGGCGGACATGGCGCCGCGGTCCTCCTCGTGGACCGCGGAGGCGACCCAACTGGCCCACACCACGTTCCCCTGCCCGTCCACCAGGCGGATCTCGCAGTCCCTGCGGTCCTCCGCATCCAGCGTGTCCGCAAGCAGGTCGCGGACCCGAACGACGTCGTCGGGGTGCACGAACGCCGCCATGCTCTGCCCGGCCAGGTGGTCCTCGGGCTGCCCGAGCAGCCGGGCCATGGCCGGGTTGGCGGCCAGGATGGTCCCGTCGCGGGCGAGCTTGGCCATGCCGGTGGGAGCGTACCTGAAGATCGCGGCCACCCGCTCGTGCGAGAGCAGCTGCGCCTGCCGCGACCGGTCAAGCTCGGCCGCCTGCCGGTCCAGGGCCGCGGCGCGGTCGCTGGCCAGCCCGGCGATCTGTGCCAGCCGAACCACGAGCAGCACCGAGATGGCAGCCGCCATGACCAGCGGCGCCACCATGTCCTCGATCCGGTGGTCGCCCGACAGGACCGTGCTGACCGTGAACGTCGGCCCGACGACCGCCAGGCACAGGTACACCGTCACCTGCCACCGCCCGGCGACCCGCGTGCGCCGCCGTTCCTCCTCGATGGTGGCCGCCATCGACGGATGCAGCGCGGCCGCCCCGAGGAGCGCGTAGCTGACATCCCAGCCGAGCAGGGTGAGGTTGTTGCCGTTGGCGTTGCCGCCGTGGGCGGCCAGTGCGCTGTTGAGCACGTCCGAGGCCAGCAGCACGACGACCGCCGCCGCCAGCAGCAGCAGCGACCGGGTCCGCAGTCCGGCGGTGAACACCAGCCAGGCCAGCATGGCCAGCAGCAGCAGGTCCATCGCCGGGTAGGCCAGCGCGGTGACGAGCACCAGCGGCGGCACGCCGCTGGCACTGAGGTTGGGTGCGGCCACCATCACCCAGACCAGGGTGCCGAGACCCAGCGTCACCAGGCCGGCGTCCAGCACGCCCTCCCAGGGCGAGCGGCCCGCCCGGCGGCGGACGAACAGCGCCAGACCCGCCGCGAAGAGCAGGTACGAAGCGAGGTACACGATGTCGATGCCGGTCGGGTACGGTGCCGGGCGGCGGGTCACCGCCGCGACAACCGCCCACGCCGTCAGCGCCACCGACGCCGTCGCCTGGGCGGCGGCCACCATCCGCCACGCCTGCGCCGCCGCGGGCCGGTGCCAGCTGATCCCCGCCGCCACCGCCACCGCGGCCGACGCGCCGGCTACCGCCTGGAACTCCACCGGCCCCAGCGGCAGGGACACGGCACCAGCCGCGACCACCGCGACCAGATACCACGCCCAGGCATCCCGTGATAGCTGGCCCCGCGTCACGGCAGCCGCCGCCGTCCGCTCATGGGCCTCATCCTCCGCCTGGTGAACAATAAGTGACAGAATGACTACCCTGTGACGGATGTTAATACACGTAAGCCCGATTCCCGCTAGCTCCGCTCGGCCGCTTTCGCGGCTGCGACCAGCGTTTCCGCCGCGGTGCGCGCTCGCAGGGCGGTATCGGGATTGCCGCTGATGGCGGCCGTCGTGATGGCTCCATCGACCAGCAGCAGCAACTGCTCGGCGAGGACCTCTGGATGCGCAACGTCCAGGTCGGCGGCAAGTGCGGTGAGGTATTCGAGCACGGACTGCTTGTGGTCGCGGGCGGCGCGGGCGACGCCGGTTTCGGTGGCGCCCAGTTCGCCGAACGAGTTGATGAAGGCGCAGCCGCGGGCCCCGGCCCCGGCCAGCCAGGCCCGCAGCCAGTCGAACACGGCCAGCGGCCTGTCCGGCGGCGCGCTCTGCCCGACATGGGCGGCCAGTGTGGCCCGCCAGCGCTCGTCCCGGCGCCGCAGGTAGGCCTCGACCAGGTCCTGCTTGGACGAGAAGCACTGGTAGAGCCGTTTCAATGAGACGCCGGAAGCTGCTCGGACCTGATCCACGCTGACCGCCTGGATGCCATGGGCGTAGAACAGCCCGTCGGCGGCATCGAGGATCTTGGCGCACGACACGTCAGTGCCCACGGCACCTCCGGTGCTGACAGTGCTGACGTGCCACGGCACCTCCGGGTAGGCCACGGCACCTCCGGTGCGGGGAGAAACGGTGACAGGAGAACGGTCGTTCTCTAGACTAGCGGAGAACGACCGTTCTCTTCTCTCTTCGTGGTCCAGCTCGGTACCGCGATCCAGTGTCGACCCAGGAGGCATCAGCATGACGCCACGGCCGCCGTTTCCGCCGTTCGACGAGACAACCGCGCAGCAGAAGGTCCAAGCGGCCGAAGACGCGTGGAACACCCGGGATCCCGAGCGGGTCGCGCTCGCCTACACCCCGGACTCGGTCTGGCGAAACCGGGACCAGTTCGTGACCGGCCGGGAGGAGATCGTCGCCTTCCTGCGCCAGAAGTGGTCCAGAGAGCTGGATTATGCCCTGCGTAAGGAGCTGTGGGGCTTTCGCCGTAACCGGATCGCGGTGCGGTTCCAGTACGAGTGCCGCGACGAGGCCGGTCAGTGGTGGCGCAGCTACGGCAACGAACTGTGGGAGTTCACCGATGAAGGGCTGATGCGCCGCCGCGAGGCCAGCATCAACGACGTCCGCATCACCGCGGCGGACCGCCGCATCTTCGGCCCGCGGCCAGCCAGCGAGCGCGAAAGCCCCTTGCCCGTGCGGTGATCCCGGGGATGCCGCGGTGCGGTCGCGCTACTTCCTGAAGGCGCACCCAGTCAGCTGGAAGGTAGGACTGCGGGCAGGTCAAAGCGGGTGAACAGGGCCGGGTCAGTGAACAGGGAGATGCGTTTGAGGTGGGTAGCCGTGGTGGCCAGGACGACGACGGCGAACGGACGGTAGGCCCCGTCCGCACCGCGGCGGTAGGCAGCGGCGCCCAGCTGGCCATTGGCATGAAGCCCGGCCAGCTTCCAGTCGCCGGGGGAACCGATGGCGAAAGCCCTGAGGTACGGGGCGCACGTCGCCTTGCCCGAAAACCAGGTGGTCGTGCCGGTCATCTCGAGTGAAGCGTCTTCGGCGAGCAAGCGCTCAAGAGCGGCGAAGTCCGATTGCGCGAAGGCGGCCATGTACCGGTCGAGCACCCGGCGCGCCCCCTCGTCGGATGGCGCACCTGTCGGTGCTGGCCACCACCAACACCGACGGGTCAGCGCAGATGTCGGTAATCTTCGTCAAGCCCGATGGTGACGACATCCTCTTCAGCACGGTCGAGGGCCGGCGAAGACGACGAACATGCTGCGCGACCCACGGGTAACGCTGCTGCTGCACAACTTTGCCGCCTCGGCCGCAGACAGCGCTTACGCCACCGTCCACGGCACCGTGGAGCTCACCGGCGACCCAGACGGCGCGTTCCACCAGGTGATGTACGACCTCCGCATGGGCGGCGCCACGCCACCGCCGGAGCCTGGGGCGCACCGGCTCATCGTCCGCATCCATCCCCAGCGCGCCTACGCAGCGTTGCCGTACGCCTCCGAATAGAGGCATGACTCCTCCGAATAGAAGCGCGTGGACTGGGCATCCTGACGCCCAGTCCACGCCGCGCTGATTTCCCCGTCTATCTAAGGCCGAGACTTCCCGGTCATGCTCGGGGCTGAACGCTACGGGCAGTTCCACCTGCACTGACTGCGCGGCGGGAAAGGCGGAGCCGATTCGCCTGCCCGCCTCAGGCGGCGTGCGGGTGCGGTGGTGCGTGGGATCTGAGTACCTGGCGGCCGTCGGGGCTGCGGGCTTCGGTCGTGCCGTCGGGGTGGAGGATGAGCTGCCAGCCTCTTCGGTGGATGCAGACGTCATGATGGTACTGGCAGGCCAAGATGCAGTTTTCGACTGAAGTTTCGCCACCGTCTCGTTGGTGGCGCAGGTGGTGGACGTCGCAGTGGGCGGCGGGGCGGTCGCACTCGGGCCAGGCGCAGGTGCGGTCTCGTAGCAGGACGGCGCGGCGGATGTGCCAGGGAATGCTATGGCTGTACCCGATGTCGAGGGGCAGGCTGGGGGTGTTGTGGGGCTTTTCCATCAGGCCCCGCCGGAGGGCTGAGGCGATGCCGCCTGGCCCGGAGACCAGGTCGATGGCGAGGCGGGCGATGGCGTAGCGCAGCGCCCGCCATGCCTCGGGGGACAGGCGCGGGGGCTGAGGGAGACCAGCTGCGGCTTGCCCAGCTGTTTGGCCCTCCAGGTTGTGCCTGTTGCCTGCGGGGTGGGGAGCGGCCTGCCCGGTGCTTTTGCCTTCGGTGCCGCTGCTGGCTGGTCCGTGCGCGGCCGGCTGGGGGACGGTCCCGTCTTCGGTGCCGCTGCGCGAGGGGCACGGTCTGCCTGCCTGGCCGGCGGTCTCGCCTTGCGGGCCGCCGGCCGCGGGGCCGCCTGTGCTCGCATGTCCGGCCGTGGCGTCGGCGGTTTCGCACTCTGCCGCAGCGGTCCTGCCTGCGGCACCGGTGGCAGGGGCGTCCGTGCCCGCCGAGTTGGCTGCGGTGGCGGTTGCCTGGTCGGCTGCGGTGGTGGTCGCGGTTGTCTCATCGCCGTGATCGGCGTCTGTGCGGTTGGCCGTGGTGCTCGCGCCGGCGGCTTTGCTGGTCCGGGTTTCGCCGGTGTTGCCGGCGGCGGGCTGGGGGCTGCCTGTGGTCGCGGTCGCCTGGGCGGCGGTCCTGGCCAGATCGATTATCTGGTCGATGACGTCGGGGTCCATGGTGCCGGTGACGACCGGGACGGTCTGGGCGTCGCAGGCGGCGGCCTCGGCGTCCTTGCCGGCCAGGTAGCCGTCCTCGCCCAGGCGGGCACGGATCCAGGCGTCCTCTATGTCCCGGGCGCCGGGCAGCTGGCGCAGCTGCGACAGGGGGATGTGCGCGATGACCTGGGTGTCGGCGCCGGCCCGGTCCGGGACCAGCTTCGCGCGCAGCAGCAAGCTCGCAGGCCAGCTGCAGTGCGTCGTGGAACCGCTTTTCCTCGGTGCGGTCGTCTTCCGGTCCTGCCTTCTTGCCCAGCGCTTCGACTACCGCGCGGACCGCTGCCGCGCACTCCGGGGTCAGGTTGCCACGGATCACCGCCGCGCCGCCGAACGTGGTGCCGACCTGGAGGTACCGGTCCTCGAAGGCGTCGTCCGGGTCGTCGGGATCCGGCTGCTGCTGACGCCACTTCTCGATCGCGCACGCGGCGATGGTCGCCAGGTCGTCCAGCGACGCGCCCGCCGCGGCGGCCTCAAGCAGGATCCGGTCGGTCTCGTCACGCATCTCGGCGGGAAGCTTCCGGGTCCAGTCAGCGATTGCGGACGCCCACGACTCGGAGATCGCGCCGGCGGCCTGGGCGTCGTAGATGCGCGGCCGCTGGCCGGACTGGCGCATGCGGCGGACGGCGGCCTTGGCCGCTGCCTTGGTCATCTTGCCCTTCGCCGCCAGCCACGCCGATGAGGAGCCGTACCCGTCCGCGTCGTGGGCGTTGGCGGCGTCGAACCGGCGAAGCAGCCCGGCGTGTGCGGCGGTGAGTTTCGCTTGGATCTCGCCAAGGGCGATCAGCAGTTCGCCGCAGGCAGCCCCGTCCAGGCTGGCGCCGGCCGCGGAGTTGAGGTAGTCCATCGCAGCGTCGGCCATCCGGACCGCGTCCACCGCGCCTCTGAAAGGCACGCCGCTACCGAAGGGGCCGCCGACGGCACACGCCGCGTCTGCGTTGCACACCGTAGCTCACCTCCCCGGATGGGTGCGACTGTCCGCACTGCTGCTCGACTCACTCGTCGCATCGCGCTCGCGCGCCCTGTGCCTGGACTGCCGGCTGCCACCCTCCGAGGGTATAAGCCAAGATTACCAGTTCGATCAATACTTCTCAACCTGAGAATCATGATCGTTTTTTCGATCGCTATCCAGCTTGATGAGGCGGAAGTCGAGATACGTCTACGGCGTATGCGAGCCAGACACGGCCCCTTGCCTGTGCGCCAAGACATCCGCCCACCCGAGAGACGCCATGGTCGCGTCCCGGATAAGGGAAGTTCGTGGCCAGCGATAGGAGCGGCATGTGCACTAGGGCGCTTGCTTTGCTCTCGGCGGGATAGGTGCTGGTGATCCGGGTCCGCGTTGTCTCGCTGCGGCATTGACATGAAGGACGGCGAGGCTTGGCGGTGGGGTGGTCTTGTCCCGGCCGGCGAATCGCGCTACCGCGCTTCCCGTGGTAACTGCCTCTGCGAAATGATCCGTGGCCGCCGCCCGGGCGTGGCAGGGATCGCTTCTGACCTGCAGGGTCATGCTGGATACGACGACGCCGTCAGCGCCCAGATCGCTTACCGACTGCTCTAGGCGCTCGCGTGCGTCTTGCCGCACCCGGGTTATCAGGCCGGTGTACGCCGGCACCTCGGCGTTCCCCGTGCCCCACGGGCCGGAACTCGTGGTCACCAGGTCGTCGTGCAGTCCAGCGACCGAGATGCCCAGCGCGATCCCGGCGGGCAGCCAGCCGGCCTGGACCAGCTTCGCGAAGTCCGGGCCGGACAGGTCCGAGGTGAACGGACGGGCCAGCGGCGAACAGCCGCTGGCCCGTACCGCAGTGCCGGTCACCGTGAACTTGATGGCAGCGGCGGTGAGGCTAGTCGCCGGGATCTCCATGACGCTCAGCACCGCGCCGAGGACGCCGTGGCCGCCGAGATCCGCACACTCGCCGGCCATCCGGTCGATCGCCGTCCGCCGTCCCTCGTGCAGACCCTGCGCGAGCTTCGAGGCCGGACCGGGGAAGCCGGTAACAAGGCCCGCCCCGGAAGCTTCCGAAGCGCCAGGCAGGGGGTAACTAACAGCCGTCGTCCCTGGGCAGCTGACTCCTGCCGCAGTGGCGGCGTAGTACACGACCGCCCCGAATACCTGGCCGACCGGCTCGAACCCGACACTCCTGACCGCGGCGAACCCGTCGACGGACAGCGTCGAACCCCACGCCCCGTGGCTATGCGAGACAGCCATTACCGTCCCGCCGCAGCTTGTCCGCGGCGTCCGCCTGTCGCGCCCGGCGCACCATCCATAGCGGCGTCAACTTCCGTATCATTGCAGAACCCGGCCGCTGAGGAGAAGCCGCAGCGGTCCCGCCAGAAGAATAATGAGGAGACCCCCGGCATTATCTTCAAGCGCGCCGGAACTGAAGTAAACGGTGACAAGCGCGCGTCACCTCATAAAAATGACAACGCGGACCTGGAAGAACGACAGGCTTAGCTAACCGCCGGGCTACCAGGAGTCCCTTCGCTTCGCACGGCGAACGGCCGTCCGTGCCGGTGCGGTGTCAGCGCGTGTAGAGACCGTCAAGGCGGCCGCGAGCCAGGGCCGGGCCGCTTACCGCGGCAAACACGGCCCTGGGCTTGGCGGTTTCCAGCGGTGCACCGCCTTCCGCCGAGGTGATCGCGGTGGGCAGGGCGAACAGCTGGAAGACATACCGGTGCGGTCCGTGTCCCTTGATCGGTTCGGGACCCAGGTAGCCGCGCCCCATTCCTGAGCGAAGTACCCGCACGCCCCCGACCTGACTCTGTGCGTTCAAGGCTCCGGTCGGGAGCATGGCGAGATCGGGTTCGAGCAGGGCGACACAGTGGACAAACGGGGTGCGGGTGGGAGAGTCGATGTCCTGGATGACCAGCAGCAGCTGGGCAGTGCCTGCGGGTACGCCGCTCCAGGCCAGGGCAGGAGAGCGGTTTTCACCGCCAGCCCGTTTGCCGGCGTGGGCCTTAGGTATGGCGCCCTCGTGTTCGAAATCGGGGCTGCGCAGGACCAGCGCCTCGGGACCGCCCAGGACAGGGAGGTTCCAGGCCAGTTGAGCTTCGCCAGCGTGCTTGTTCTTCAGGAGGGTTCCCAGAATCGTCACAGTGTGTCCTTCTGTCGCAGGTGCCGGTAGGACTGGCGGGGTGCGTTACGTGCAGAGCCGAGGATGCCCGGCATCCGGCTGCGGGGATGCCGGGAACACCGGATACAGTAGCTGCACAGCTAAGTATCTGAACCATGAAGATAAATGGAATCCCGCATGCCCGTCAAACCGCAGGACGACCAGAACGAACTGGCCAACCGGATCATCGCGTCCATGACAGATCTCGCCGGGGCCCTGGGACGCCTGAACGACCTGATCGCCCAGCAGCTCGGCATCGCACAGACCGACCTGCTCTGTCTGCATGTACTCAACCGCGCCGGAGCATCCACCGCCGGCGCGCTCAGCGCTCAGCTCGGGCGCACCACCGGCGCGGTCACGCACATGATCGACCGCTTGGAGAAGGCGGGATACGTCCGGCGTAAACCGGACCCGCATGACCGCCGCCGCGTACTCGTCGAAGCCTTGGCCCCGGGAGTCGAACGGATCGCTTCGTTCTACGACGGGATCGACGCCCGCACCCGCCGATTGATGGCCAGCTTCTCCGGCGAGCAGCTAGCGGCCATCCACGCCTTCCTCCTGGGGAGCTACGAAAGCGCCGCAGAAGAGTGTGATCACCTGATCCGGTAGCGCAGCCCGCCGGAAGCCAGACTGGCGATAGCCAGGGCTCAAGGCCGCTGCCCGGCAGCACCTATCGCCGGGGGAGACGGAACTCGGCCCTGGCCAAGGCGACAGGAGCACCGGCACACCCCTCCCGTGGGGCTCTGGAGCACCCCGAGCGAAATGGAATTGTTCTATCCTGAGCGCGAGCGAGCGCAGCGGGAGGAGCGTCCGTGACCGAGGAATCCCAGGGGGCCGGAGTCGGCGTAGCTCCGATCCGGGTTCTGATCGCGGACGATCACGCGTTGTTCCGCCGTGGCCTGGGGATGGTGCTGAAGGAGGAGCCGGGCATAGAACTCGTCGGCCAGGCATCCGACGGCACCGAGGCGGTGCAGATGGCCGACGAGAAGCGCCCGGACGTAGTGCTGATGGACATACGCATGCCGAAGATTACCGGCATCGAGGCCGCTCGCCAGATAAAGAAGGCCGTCCCGTCCGCCAAGATCGTCATGCTGACGATCAGCGACGGGGAGGAAGACCGCTTCGAGGCGATCCGGGCGGGCGCGAGCGGCTATCTGCTCAAGGACATACCGCTGGACGAGGTGGCTGAGGCCGTCCGTGCCCTCATCAAGTAACCCCGCAGGTGTGCCTAGACAGTTCCCCGTGCGACCGGCCCGCTCGGCCGGGGTCAGGTGAACCCGAAGCCGCGCAGCTCCCGGTCGGCCGGCAGGCTCCAGTAGCGGGTGGCGTCGCAGCGCCATGACCCTGCGTCGGGCAGCAGGACGAACCTGGTGACCGAGGGCTGCCCGCCCTCGTGATCGCCGTACAGCACATCGACGGTGATGCGCCCGCCAGTTTCGACCGCACTTGCCAGCTCCTTGTACAACAGGACCTCGGGATCCCGCAGGGCCGCCTGCCAGAAGCCGGCTCGGCTAGCGCTGATCAGCAGATCCCGCTGCTGCGGTGAGAATGCTCGCGGCTGGGGCAATGGGTCGCCCCTGAGGTGCCGGGCCACGCCGCGAGGGTCTTCCGCGACGGCGTCTGCGGGCTCGCCCTGGAGGCGGTAGCCGCGCAGCGTGGCCAGGCCAGCTCCCACATTGCACAGCGGGATCGCCAGGTAGATGACCCCCGTGTCCTGCCGTACCAGGGCGTGCCCGTTGCCGACAGGGAAAACCCGCCCGTCGGCGAACTGAACGCTCTTCGCACCGTCGTCAGGGGCACCGGGCGCAAGGACGGGACGCTGCCCGGCCAGCAGCGCCCGTTCCGCGATCCTCGTGCTCCGAGCCGCCGCCCGGACCGCGACGAACGTGGCACCGGCGAGGACAAGGGTTCCGGCGGCGGTGCCGACATCGGCCAGTGTCACCCAATCGATCACGTAACGAGAGTAGAGCCCGGGATGAAGCCTTCTGGCGGCTTCGGTCGCATAGACGGCTGATCAAGGGTCGTCAGGAAAGAATGCCTACGGAGTCACTAACACCGTCACCATGCGGATGATCCTGGGCCCCGGCCCGCATCCCAGGTCGAGGACCACGATAGAGAAGCCGCCATTAGGTAGTGAGGATTGTCGAGCGTGTTCGCCCCCCTGCCAGGCCGCGCCCCAGCCGGATCAGCCCTAGTCGAGCCCGCCTTAGTCGAAGCCGATCGTCTCGGTGGCCAGGGACATTGTCTCCGTGCAGGCGAAGCCGGGTGAGGCCGGCGAACTGCCGGCGAACTCGCAGGCCAGGGCGTCGTGGACGGCGGGCAGCGTCCACATGCCATCGGGCGTGTCGGCCCGGAAGACGGCGCGGATGCTCGGCGGGTTCAGCACCGCGGCGACGCCGCCGTGTACGACGAACACCTCGCCGTTGATCCGTTCGGCGGCGGGGCTTGCCAGGTAGGTCACCAGCGGCGTCACGTGCTCGGGGGCGAGCGGGTCAGGGCCGTCGGCGGGCGGCGCGCTCATCAGGCCGGCGACCATCGCGGTGCGGGCGCGCGGGCAGATGGCGTTGGCGCGGACGCCGTACCTGGCGCAGCCGCGGGCGGTGGACACCGTGAGGGCCGCGATGCCGGCCTTGGCCGCGGCGTAGTTGGGCTGGCCGGGCCCGCCGAGCAGGAACGCCTCCGACGACGTGTTCACGATCCGCGCGTAGACCGGGCCGCCCGCCCGCTTGCTCGCCTCGCGCCAGTGCGCGGTCGCCAGGCGGGTGGTCACGAAGTGGCCGCGCAGGTGCACCCGGAGGACCAGGTCCCATTCCTCGCCGGTCATCGTGAAGATCATCCGGTCTGCGAGCACCCCGGCGTTGTTGACCAGGATGTCCAGCCGGCCGTAGGCATCGAGCGCCGCGGCGACCAGGCGCTCGCCGGTTTCCCAGTCGCCGATGTCGCCCGCGCTGACCACCGCCTGCCCGCCCGCCGTGCGGACAAGCCCGGCGGTCTCCGCTATCGCGTCGCCCGGCAGGTCGTTGAGCACGAGCAGTGCCCCGGCCCGGGCCAGCGCGACCGCCTCCGCCCGCCCGAGCCCGTTGCCCGCCCCGGTCACGATGGCGACCAGGCCGGCCAGCGCCGGCTCACTTTCCATCGTCAGTACCCCGGCCCGGACAGGATGCCGCCGTCGGCCAGGAACTCGCTGCCGGTCGAATAGGACGACTCGTCCGAGGCCAGGTAAGCCACCAGGCGGGAGATCTCGGCGGGCTCGGCGAACCGGCCAAGCGGCAGGTTTTCCAGGAAACGGGCGCCGTCGTGGCCCGCGTTCGCCTGGTCCATGACCATCCTGGTGAGCACACCGCCGGGATGGACGGAGTTGACCCGGATGCCGAACCGGCCCAGCTCCTGCGCGGCGGCCTTGGTCATGCCGCGGACCGCGAACTTGCTCGCGCTGTAGGCGGAGAGCCCGGCCGCGCCGGCGAACCCCTCGATCGAGGAGACGTTGACGATCGAACCGCCGCCCGCCTTGGTCATCGGTTCGGTGACCGCCTTCATGCCGAGCCAGCAGCCCACCGCATTCACCTCCAGGACGCGGCGGAAGTCGTCGAGCGTCATGTCGGCGATCGGGGCGAACGCGATGATGCCCGCGTTGTTCACCAGGATGTCGAGCGCGCCGAAGGTCTCCGTGGCCAGCCCGACCGCCGCCGCCCAGTCCGCCTCGCTCGTGACGTCGTGGTGGATGTACCGGCAGGACTCGCCGCCGAGCTTGGCGGCCACGTACGTGCCCTTGTCGTCGAGGATGTCGCCGAAGACCACCCGCGCTCCCTCGGCGACGAAGTGCCGCACGTGGGACTTTCCCATGCCCCGGGCGCCCCCGGTGATCAGCGCGACCTTGCCGTCAAGCCGGCCCATGTTCCCTCCGGTGCTTATCGTCTGGCGATAGATGTCCTAGAACGCGTAACACCATCACGAGTCGCCGTCAACGCAGCAAGCTGTCATCCAGCGACGAGAGGTGCCACCCATCGTTCGGAATGCTACTAGAACGTGTTCTTGTTTTGCAGATGCGCCGGGCGTAGAGTCCCGAGCACCGGCGGATTTTGCGCTGCGCGAGCCTCATGCTGCGCGGCTGAGCGGCGACCAAGTTATATCGATATGTATCTATACAAGCTGAAAAAGAAGTGCGACGATGCGCGCATGAACCTACTCGCCAGTAACCGCGGCCTCGGAGCCGCAGTTCTCGCGGCCGTGTGCGCCGTCGCGTCGGGTACCGGCGCCGTCGTCACGGCACCAGCGGCTTCCGCGGCGGCACCGGCCGCTTCCGCGGCTGCGGCCTCCGCCATCGTCCTGCCCGCCGCCCCGATCGGGCACGCGGGCGCCTGGATCACCGACGCCGACGGCCGGGTGCTGACGGTCGCCGGGGTGAACATGGTGAACAAACTGTCGCCCTATACGCCCGCGGCCGACGGCTTCGACGACGCCGACGGCGCGTTCCTCGCGGCCAACGGCCTGTCCGCGGTGCGGGTCGGGGTCATCTGGAAGGCGCTGGAGCCGGAGCCCGGCGTGTTCGACGACAGCTACCTGGCCAGCATCGCCTCGACCGTCAGCATGCTCGGGTCGCACGGGATCGTCAGCCTGCTCGACTTCCACCAGGACATGTACAACGAGGAGTTCCAGGGGGAAGGAGCGCCGGACTGGGCGGTCGACCAGAGCGGCCCGATCTTCCCGCTGCTGGGCTTCTCGGCCAACTACTTCCTGCTGCCCGCGCTGATGACCGCCTATGACAACTTCTGGTCCAACGCCTCCGTCGACGGCGAGGGCCTGCAGGACTGGTACGCGGGGGCCTGGCAGCATGTCGCCGCCTACTTCGACGGGAATCCCGACGTCCTGGGCTACGACCTGTACAACGAACCGGATCCCGGCAGCGACATCTACTCCTGCCTGCTGTCCTCCGACGGGTGCCCGTCGTTCGACGCCACGCTCACCAGCTTCTACACCAAGGTGGACAGCGCCATCCGGCAGGTGAACACCACGACGCTGCTGTTCGGCGAGCCGAACCTGCTCTTCGACATCGGCATCCCGTCCGCGCTCGGCTCCACCGGCGACAGCGACTCCGGCTTCAGCTTCCACATGTACTGCCCGTTCGCCAGCGTTTCCTCGCTCCTTGACTTCGCGTGCCCGTCCTCGGACACCGCGACGCTCGGCAACGCGGAGGCGGTGAGTTCGCGGACCGGGGACGCGCTGCTCATGACCGAGTTCGGCGCCACCAACGACACGAGCACCCTGAGCGAGGACGTGGCCGCCGCCGCCAGCGCGAAGGTCGGCTGGATGATGTGGGCCATGTGCTACTGCGGTGACCCGACGACCTCGTCGTCCTCGGAGGGGCTGGTCAACGACCTGACGCAGGACCCGTCCGGCAGCAACGTCAACACGGGCATGCTCGATGCGCTGGCGGTGCCCCACCCGGACCTGGTCTCCGGCACGCCGGGCAGCTACGGGTTCGACACCTCGACCGGCGTGTTCACGCTGACCTACAGCACCGAGCGCGCCAGCGGCACCGGGTCGTTCGCGGCCGGATCGCGGACCAGCATCTCGGTGCCGGCTGTGCAGTACGCCAGCGGTTACCAGGTAGCGGTCACCGGCGGCACGGTGGTCTCGGCGGGCAGCGTGCTCCAGGTCGCCAGCTGCCCGGGTGCCGTGAGCGTGACCGTGACGGTATCCCCGGGCTCAGGCAGCAGCGGGAGCTGCTGACCGGCAGGCACATTCAAAAAAGTGAGCCCGAACGAAGGGTGGTTTTACGTCAGACCGAGTAACGCTCGACGAGTTCGCTGCTCAGCAGGAGATGGACCGGCGGCTGGACGTCCCCGCTTATCTGCTCGTCCAGGATCCGGAGGGCCTCGAGGGCGGTCTGCTCGATCGGGTTGCGCATGGTGGTCAGCGTCGGCTCGACCATGGTCGCCGCGGCGGAGTCGTCGAAGCCGACGACCGCGACGTCCTCCGGTACCCGCCGCCCGGCCGCGCGCAGCGCCCCGATCGCGCCGACCGCCATCAGGTCGGAGGCGACGAACAGGCCCCGTAGCCCGGGGTCGCGCCGGATCAGCGCCTCGGCCCCCGCGCGCCCGCTATGCAGCGACCAGTCGCCGGCGGCCACCAGGTCCGGCTGGAAGCGGTCACCGAGCGCACGCCGGCAGCCCTCGAGGCGCTCACGGCCGCTGCTCGTCTGCTGCGGGCCGGTCACCGTCCCGATCGTCCCGTCCACCTTGCCCGCCAGGTAGCTCACGACCGCGAAGGCCGCCTTCTCGTCATCGATCGCCACCCAGGACAGCGCCTTCTCGAAACCGAGCGGCTTGCCGAGCACGACGAAGGGGAGCCTGCTGGCCTGCAGCCGCAGGAGCAGCGGCTCCTGGTCGTGGGTCAGCCCGAGCAGTACCCCGTCCACGTGGCCGACGGCGAGGTAATCGCCGAGCGAGTTGCCTTCCTCCTCGTCCTCGGCGGTGGTTATCAGCAGGTGGCGCCCGCTGCGCCGCAGTTGGCGGGAGAAGGTCCGGGCGAAGAGCCCCAGGTTGGGATCCTCGAACAGGCGGTCCCCGCGCTCGGAGATGACAAAAGCGATCGATCCGGTGCGCCCGCGGGCCAGGTTCCTGGCCGACTGGTTGACCGAGTACCCGAGGGTGTCGATCGCCTCGTTCACCGCGTCGCGTACCACGGGGCGTACGTTGCGGCCGCCGTTGATTACCCGGGAGACCGTCCCGCGCCCAACGCCGGCCAGCCGGGCCACGTCATCGATCGTCGGACGCCTGCGCGGGGGCGTGGCGCTCTCCTGCTCTGAAGTGCCCACCTCCGCATCGTAACGCACAACTGGGAACGCTTCCAAATAATCGTTGATTTGACGTATTGATGCTGTTAGAGTCCACAGCAGCAAATTGGAAGCGCTCCCAATCTGGCAACCGCACAGCCATCAGCACAGCCAAACAGCACAGCGAACAGCGCGGCGAAAGACACCGGCTTGCCGCAGCGGAGGCCGCGGGCACCCGCCGCGTTTTCGCTGTGACCTTGAACCGTACCGGAGCAGGAGCTCAGGGGCGGCGTAGTTTATCCGCTCTGGCCAGCGCGGCGCGCGGCCAGGGGAGTGTAGGAGGCAGCAGCACAATGACGTCGTTGACCCGCAGCACCGGGCCCAGAGCCCGGTTCCGGCGCAGGCTCCTGCTGGCGGCTGGCGCCGCGGCCGGAGTCCTGGCGCTGGCGGCCTGCAGTAGCAGCAGCAGCTCGGCTCCCGCAAGCAGCGCTAGCAGCGCTAGCAGCGCGAGCAGCGCAAGCAGCAGCGGCGGCAAGGTCACCCTCAGCTTCTGGTCGTGGGTGCCCGGCATCTCCCAGTCGGTCAATCTCTGGAACAAGACGCACCCCGACATCCAGGTGAACGTCGACGAGGTCACCTCGGGCAACGCCGGGACCTACGCCAAGATGTTCAGCGCGCTCCAGGCCGGGAACGCCCCCGACCTCGGCCAGGTCGAGTACGCGACGCTGCCGAACTTCGAGCACGTGGGCGGCCTGGTCGACCTGTCCAAGTACGGCGCGGACAGCGTTCAGTCGGACTTCGTCCCGTGGACGTGGTCGCAGGTGTCGCAGGGCGGCGCCGTCTACGCGATCCCCCAGGACACCGGCCCGATGGGTCTGTTCTACCGGACCGACCTGTTCAAGAAGTACAACCTCCCCGTGCCGACCACCTGGGCGCAGTACCTCAGCGACGCCCAGAAGCTGCACGCCGCCAACCCCAACGCCTACATCGCCGCCTTCCCGGCCAGCGACGCCCAGTGGTTCGCCGGCCTCGCCTGGCAGGCCGGGGCGCAGTGGTTCACCACCTCGGGCGACACCTGGGTGGCCGGCATCGACGACAGCGCCTCCGTCCAGGTCGCCAACTTCTGGCAGCAACTGATCAGCCAGCACCTGGTGAAGGTCGAGCCGGACTTCTCCACCGAGTGGTACAAGGACCTTTCCGACGGCACCCTGCTCACCTGGCCGACCGCCGTCTGGGGAGAGAACACCCTGATCACCAACGCCGCCGCGACCAAGGGCGACTGGCGGGTGGCGCCGATGCCCAACTGGGGCACCACGGCGAGCAACGGCAACTGGGGCGGCTCGACCACGGTGGTGTTCAAGGACAGCAAATACCCGGCCCAGGCGGCCGAGTTCGCCGAGTGGCTGAACACCAACCAGCAGAGCATCACCGGCCTCATCACCCAGGGCGGCCTCTACCCGGCCGACCTGGCCGGGGAGAAGCAGCCGGCCGCCAACTCGCCGGTCGCCTTCTACGGCGGCCAGAACATCTGGCAGGTCTTCGCGTCCGGCGGCAAGCTGGTGAACACCTCCTTCCAGTGGGGGCCGATCATGAGCACGACCTTCACCCAGATGCAGGACGGCTTCGGCACGGCGACAAGCGGATCTGGCACGCTCGCCCAGACGCTTAAGTCGACGCAGTCCCAGACCGTCAGCACCATGCAGTCGCAGGGCTTCTCGGTCAAGTCGGGCTGAGAGACCACGGGGCGCCCGGGTTCCCCTGGGCGCCCCGTCCCTGCCGAGGAGGGCGTGATGACCAGCCACAAGGAGGAGGCTGTTATGGTCGTCGATCACGGGCAAATCCCCGCCGCCACCGCGGCGCGCGGCGGGCCAGCGGCTCCGCGCCGGCGGTCGCGGGCGGGGCGCCGCCGGGTCGGCTGGGCGCCGGCCATGCTGCTGGCACCGTTCGGGGTGCTGTTCGCCCTGTTTTTCCTGCTGCCGATCGGGTACGCGGTCTACCAGAGCCTGCTCAAGGTGCACGTCTCGGGCCTCGGCCTCGGTCCAGGCTCCACCGTGACGGTATTCGCAGGCTTGTCCAACTACGCCCAGGTCTTCTCCGACGCGTCGTTCCGGCACGGCGTGGTCCGGGTCCTGCTGTTCGGGGTGGTCCAGATCCCGGTGATGCTGGCCTTCGCCACCATCCTCGCCCTGCTGGTGGACTCGGCGGCTGTCCGCTTCCGGCGCTTCTTCCGGCTCGTCTACTTCCTGCCCTACGGCATTCCCGGGGTCATCGCGGCGATCCTCTGGTCCTTTCTTTACCTGCCCGGCCTCAGCCCCATCGTGGCCACGCTGCAGCACGCCGGCTTCGGCCCGGTGAACTTCCTCGGCGTCAACAGCACGCTGTGGTCCATCGCCAACATCGTCACCTGGGAGTACACGGGTTACAACATGCTCATCATCTACGCGGCCCTGCAGGCGATCCCGGCCGACCTGTACGAGGCCGCCCGCCTGGATGGCGCGTCCGAATGGAAGGTGGCCACCCGGATCAAGCTGCCCATGGTGGCCGGCGCGCTGGTGCTGACGGCCATCTTCAGCATCATCGGGACCCTCCAGCTGTTCAGCGAGCCGCAGGTGCTGCGCGCGATCACCAGCAACATCAGCAGTTCCTACACCCCGAACCTGCTGGCCTACACGCAGGCGTTCGTCGCCAACAACCCGAACTACGCGGCGGCGATCGCGGTGGTGCTGGCGATCGGTACCTTCATCCTCTCCTTCGGCTTCCTGAAGCTGGTCCAGCGCCGTGGGGCAGCGGCGTGACGGCGGTACGGGCGCAGGCCCGGCCCAGCGGTCCCGTTCGGTCCGGTGCCCGCGCCGCCCAGAAGGTCAACCGGTCCGGGATCCTGGCCACCGCGTTGATGTTCGTCTGCGCCGTCTACTTCCTGCTCCCGGCGTGGTGGCTGGTCGTCTCCTCGACCAAGGGACCGGGCGCCCTGTATTCCTCGCCCGGGTTCTGGTTCAGCCAGTTCCAGTTCGTGTCCAACCTGACCGGCCTCTTCAGTTACGACGGCGGGATTTACTGGCACTGGCTGATCAATACGCTGCTTTACGCGGGCGTCGGGGCGGCGGGCGCCACCCTGCTGGCGGCCGCGGCGGGGTACGCGCTGGCCAAGTACGACTTCCGCGGCCGCCAGCTTGTTTTCTCCGTCATCCTCGGCGGCGTGCTTGTTCCCGGCACCGCGCTGGCGCTGCCGCTGTACCTGCTGATGAGCAAGGTAGACCTGACCAACACCTACTGGGCGGTGTTCCTGCCCAGCCTCGTCAGCCCGTTCGGCGTCTACCTGGCCCGGGTCTACGCGGCGGCGTCGATTCCCGACGAGCTGATCGAGGCCGGCCGGATCGACGGCGCGGGCGAGGGCCGGATCTTCCGCACGGTGGCGCTGCGGATCATGTCGCCCGCGCTGGTGACCATGTTCCTGTTCCAGTTCGTGGCGATCTGGAACAACTTCTTCCTGCCGCTGGTGATGCTGTCGAACACCCGGCTCTACCCGGTGACACTCGGCCTGTACGCCTGGGACAACGAGTACGGCCAGGCGCCGCAGCTGATCAGCTACGTGGTCATCGGCTCGCTCATCTCGGTCATCCCGCTGGTCATCGCCTTCCTGTCGCTGCAGCGCTTCTGGCGCTCCGGCCTGGCCGCGGGCGGTGTCAAGCTCTGATATCCGCCACCGCCCCATACACGCACGAAAGGACGCGCACGAGGCCGTCATGAGCAATTCACTTGACGCTGGGCGGCGAATCCTGCCGCAGCTCGGCGGGATCGCCTACGGCGGCGACTACAACCCGGAGCAGTGGCCGGAGTCCACCTGGGCCGAGGACGTCCGGCTGATGGCGACGGCGGGGGTCAATCTGGTGACCGTCGGGGTCTTCTCCTGGGCCAGGCTGCAGCCGGCCCCGGCCAGCTCACCGCCGGCTGGCTCGACCGGGTCCTTGACCTGCTGGCCGGCGCGGGGATAGCGGCCGACCTGGCCACCGCCACCGCATCACCGCCGGCCTGGCTGGTCGCGGCCCATCCCGAGATCCTGCCGGTCACCGCGGACGGGACCCGCCTCGGCTTCGGCGCTCGGCAGCACTACTGCCCGAGCGCCCCGGCCTACCGGGCGGCCGCCGTCGACCTCGCCCGGCGCATGGCCGAGCGCTACGCGGATCACCCGGCCGTGGCCATGTGGCACGTCGGCAACGAGTACGGCTGCCACGTCTCCGCCTGCTACTGCGAGACCTCGGCCGAGGCCTTCCGCCACTGGCTACGGGAACGGTACGGGGAGATAGCACAGCTCAACGAGGCGTGGGGCACGGCCTTCTGGAGCCAGGATTACGGCGACTGGGATCAGATCGCCCCGCCGCGCGCCGCCCCCACCTTCTGCAATCCGGCTCAGCAGCTCGATTTCGCCCGGTTCAGCTCCGGTGAGCTGCTCGCCTGCTACACCGCCGAGCGGGAGGTGCTCGCCGCGCACAGCCCCGGCAAGCCGGTGACCACCAACTTCATGGGGCTGTTCCGTCCGGTGGACCAGTTCCGCTGGGCGGCCGGGCTGGATGTCGTGTCCGTGGACAACTACCCGGATCCGGCCGACGCCGAGTCGCACGTGGCCTCGGCCATGGCCTGCGACCTGACCCGGTCGGTCGGCGCGGGGCGTCCGTGGCTGCTGATGGAGCAGGCACCGAGCGCCGTCAACTGGCGGCCGGTCAACGCGCCGAAGGTGCCGGGGCAGTACCGCGCGCTCAGCCTGCAGGCGGTCGCCCGGGGGCTGACGCGGTGCTCAACTTCCAGTGGCGCGCCGCGGCGGCCGGGGCCGAGAAGTTTCACAGCGGGATGGTGCCGCACGCCGGGACCAGCAGCAGGGTCTGGCGCGAGGTGGTGAGCCTCGGCGCGGACCTGCGGCGGCTCGCGCCGGTGACCGGCCAGCCGGTGCGTGCCGAGGCCGCGCTCCTGTTCGACTGGGAGAACTGGTGGGCGCTGGAGCTGGACTCGCATCCGAGCAGTTCCCTGCGCCTCACCGACATACTCGGCGAGCTGTACCGGCCGCTGCTACAGGCGGGGGTGAACGCGGACTTCGTCCACCCGGAAAGCGACCTGTCCGGGTACCGGCTCGCCGTGCTGCCCGCGCTCTACCTCGTCAGCGACACCGGCGCGGAAAACGTGCGCCGCTTCGTCGACGGCGGCGGTACCGCCCTCGTCACCTTCTTCTCCGGAATCGTCGATCCTCAGGACCGGGTGCGGCTCGGCGGCTATCCGGCGCCCTGGCGGGACCTGCTCGGCCTGCGCATCGACGAGCTGGCGCCGCTGCCGGACGGTGCGGCGGTCCGCCTCGAAGGTCCCGCGCTGACCGCCGACGGCTCGGCCAGGCCGGCTCTGGCAGGACGTTATCGAGCTGCGCGGCGCGACGGCGCTGGCTGCCTACGGTGAAGGCCATCTCGGCGGCCAGCCCGCGGTGACGCGGCATGCATACGGCCGGGGCGCGGCGTTCTACCTGGGTACGCTCCCGGACCGGGCAACGCTCGGCCGCCTGGTCGGGCAGGCCTGCCAGGACGCGGGCGTCCCGCTGTGGACCGACCTGCCGCAAGGCGTGGAGGCGGTCCGGCGCGGCGACTACCTCTTCCTGATTAGCCACCTGGACCGTCCGGTCGAGCTTGACCTCGGCGCCAAGCATTTCGACCTGCTCACCGGGGCCAAGGCGGGACCGCGGGCCGTGCTCGCGCCCCGCGATGCCCTGGTGCTGGCCTGGGGGGAGCCGGACACCGCGGCCGGGGACTGATCAGCGCGGCCGGCCGCGGCGCCGGGGATTCACGCCGGTCCCCGGCGCGGCGGACGCGCGCTAGCGGGCGATCGTGACGGCGTACTGCTCGCTGAGGCTCTCCTTGGCCGGGGCGGAGGAGTCCGTCACGGTGATCGTCACGTGGCAGGTGCCCGGTCCCTTCGGCCTGCCGCTCAGCACCCCGGTTTCCCGGTTGAGCGCCAGCCCGGACGGGAGCGAGCCGGCCGTCACCTGCCAGGTGTAGGGCCGGGTGCCGCCGGACACGGACAACGTCGCGGAGTAGGGTGCGCCGATGACGCCGGCCGGCAGCGCCCTGGTGTTCAGCGTGAAGCCCGGTGCCGGGGTGGGAGTCGCGGTGACGGTGACCGTCACGGTGGGCGCCGGGACGGGGGTGGCCTCGGTACTGAACTGCTGCTGGGCCCCGTCGACGGTTACCTGGCCGGTGCCGCCGGGGTAGCTGGTCGTGGTGTCCAGCCGGTAGTAGTAGGTGGTCGCGGGGGCCAGCCCGGTGAGCGCGGCCTGGACGACCGTGGCGGCGTCGCCGGCGCCCGCGTCCGCCGTTGCCGTCGAACTGCCGTAGGCGGGCGTGGTGCCGTACTCGAACTCGTAGGTGACGTCAGTGCCGTTCGGATTCACCACACCGTTGAGCGCGGCGGCGGTGTCGGTCACGCCGCTGGCGGGGGTGGTGGTGCCGGGGTCGCACTGCGGTGATGCCGACGACGCGGTAGCTGCCTGGCCGTTAAGGATCCAGGACACGGACGGCGTGATCACCGGGTCGAACGTGACGTAGAAGACACTGGGGTAAGCGCCGGAGACGAGATCAGTGGGCTGCCCCTGGTACTGGTCGCCGGGGACCACCTCGTTGCTGTCGCCGATGTCGAGGGTGATAGCGCTCCCGGTGTTCACGTACCCGAAGTAGGCGGTGTCCACGCCGTTCGCCGCGGATGTTGCCACGCAGTCCACGGTCGGCGCCGGGCCGGTCGCGGCGGCGTCGGCGGGCACCGCTACCGCCAGGCCGCACACTGCGCAGCAGCCGGCGAACGCGCCGAGGGCGACCCGGCCGCGGCGGGCGGCAGGAAGGACACGCGACCTGAAACTCATGATGAGATCTCCCGTCAAACCAAGAAATAGGGATTCACTGCATGGCAGCGACGATAAGAACCTGTGCCGAAGGAATCTTAGGGGTTTGGGAGATACGCGTGGTATTACGTCTTGTTCTGAGAATTACGCAGCCCGAACTGCTCCAAGCTCGCATGCCAGCTCGCCCGGTCTAAGGTCGATGTCATGATTTTTAGCGTATGGTCGACTATGCACGAGTAGTTACGATAACTTACCTGCATGGCGAACGCGAAGGCGCAGCACGAGCTGGTGGGGGTGCTTGTTAACAAGTACCCCCGGCTGGCGGTGCGGCTGGCAGAGGTGGCGGGGGAGCCGTGCCCCGCATACGAGCGGGTGGCGGCCGGGCCGAATACTCATCAGGTACGCAGGGAGGGGAAACGGGGGCAGGTGATGTCCGACGCGACCGTGCACCTGCTGCGGGACGAGGAGAAGTGCCATTTCTTCCAGGTCGAGATGCAGCGGGACTACAGCTGGTCCAAGCTGGCCACGCTGCGTGCCTATCACGGAGCGAGGTCCGTAACGCCGAGTGCGGTGGTCACGTGTTCGTGCTATCGCCCCGGGCGGCGGTCACCGAGAGCTTCCTGCGAGCGGAGAAGGAGGCCGGGACGCGGCTGGCCTTCTCCGCCTCGTACCTGACCGGCCGGGACCTGGCGCCGCTGGCGGCTGCGGAGCGGCCGTTTGAAGAGAGGGCGCTCGCCGCAGCGGTGACCGACCTCAGCAGGGGCATCACCGACCAGACGGTCCTGGTACTGCTTGAGATGCGGGAGCATGACGACACCGTGGCCGATCTTTTCCTGACGGCTATTCTTGAAGAGTGCCCTGACGAGGGAGAACTGGAGGCTAAGTTGTCCGATCTGGCGATGCAGCGCTTGCAGAGTCTGCCGTCCTTCCAGCGCTGGGCCGCACGAACCAGCGAACGCATTAGGGCGGAAGTCACGGCGGAAGTCAAGGCGGAAGTCGAGGCGGAAAGGGCGAAGGTCGAAGCGAAGGTCGAGGCGGAAAAGGCAAAGATCGAGGCGAAGGTCGAGGCGGAAGTCGAGGCACGGGTGCGGGCGGCTATGGAGGTGGCAGCGGAGGAGCGGACCCGGGTAGCCCAAGAGGCAGCGGTGTCACAGGCACGGGAAGTAGTTCATTCCCTTCAGAGTTACTTCTCGGCCAAGGGAGACGCCCCGTCGCTCGGCGCGCTGGAGACGATGAACGCGTGCACCAGCATGACGACCGCGCGGTACTGGCTCAACCGTGCCTACGCGGGCGAGACCTGCGCCGAGATCTTCGCGGACGGCGACGAGGAGAAGTAGCCGAACGCGTTCCGCAGCGGTCAGCTCGTACCTGTCCGTTGCCGAAGCTCGGCTGCGGTCCGGACTCGGTGCTAACTGCCGGACGGCAGGGTCCATAGCTGGCCTGGGGTTTCGGCGCAGGTGGCGATCTCCAATTGCGTGCTGTTGGTCGCTCCCCGTCGCTCGGATCGGTCAGGCACAGGCCCGACTCCGGGTTAACCAGCTCGCCCGAGGAGTCCTGGTCCCACTGCTGGGCGCCGGTGCCGTTGCAGGTATGCAGTTGCACGAGCGTCCGCTGGCCGTGCCGCCGTCCACGACGTCCATGCAGTCGGTGAGGACCTGCAACGTGTTGTCCGGGACCACGGTCCAGGACTGCGCATCGGTGCCGTTGCAGGTGTAGATCTGGATCTTGGTGCCGTTCGACGTTCCCGGCGCCGCGGTCGTCCACGCATTTCCCTGTCGCCGTCTCGACGAGCGGGCCGACCGGCTGGGTGACGCCGGTCCCCGGCGTGCCGTTGTAGGACGGCGGAGCGTCGGCCGCGGCGGCTGCCCATGCGGTGTCAGCGGAGCTGCCGAGGGTGAATACCAGCGTCGACCCGGCCAGCGTGTCGGCGGCCGGAAGGTAGGCGAGCGACGACGCGGCGCCGTTGACGGTCAGGCCCTGTACATAGGGCGAGCCGTCGGCCGCGGCCGGTGCGTCGATGGTAGTGGTTTTGCTTCCGGAGATAACGGCTTCCGGGAACAGCGGGCTGCCGATCGCCAGGTCCGCCGTGCCCGGGGTCTCCGGGTACAGGCCGAGCGCGGACCAGACGTACCACGCGCTCATCTCGCCGAGATCGTCGTTCCCGGGGATGCCGCCCGGGGTGTCCGACCACAGCTGGTCCTCGATCGCGCGGACATGTGCTGGGTCTGGTACGGTTCGCCGACCCAGTCGTACTCCCAGGGGATTTCCAGGCTCGGCTCGTTGCCGAGGTTGGCCTGGGTGCCGATCACGCTACCGAGCCCCTGATACCCGCCGAGCACCGTTGTTCAGGTAGCTGACCATGGCGGAGTCTCCGCCTTCGAGGGCGGCGAGCTCGGCGATGTTGAACGGGATGTCCGGGGTGTAGGTCAGCGCGTCGCCTTCCGCGAAGTCGTTCGACTGGTGCCGTGATCAGGTCCGCGTCGAAGCCGTCCATCCAGCGGCCGTTGGAGTGCCGGGGCTGGATGTAGCCGCTGGAGGTGTTGAAGATGTTTTCCCAGTCCTGCGCCCGGTTCGGAACTTCGACGCGACCGAGCTGTTACCGAGCGCCCCGGCGAACACGGACAGCGCGAAGTCGTCGATGTCGTACTCGAGCTGGGTGGACGTGGTGGCGTACTCGTGGCAGCACCCGTAGATGCTGTCCGTCGGCAGGTAGCCGAAGCTGTCGAGATACGTTACGCCGGGGGTTACGTTCGTGTCGGTGGTCTGCTCGGTGGTCATCGCGGACAGCGCGGTCGCGGTGTCGAAGCCGGTAGCGCCGAACGCGTAGTAATCGGCGAGCACCGCCATCCCCGAGATCACCGACCATGATGTAGGTCTCCCCGTTGTCCATGCCCCACTTCGTGATGGTGCCGCCCTGCCATAGTCGTCGATGATGGACTGCGCCATGTCGGAGCGGCCGCCGGGGTCGATCAGCGCCGTGAGCTGCGCCTGAGAACGGTAGATGTCCCAGTTGGAGAAGTTCGGCGTACTCGGCCTTGTGCCCGCGTCAACGCTGTGCACGGCGCCGTCGAAGCCGCGGTAGGTGCCGTCCGCGTCGCTGATCACGCTGGGGAACAGTTCGGCGTGGTACAGCGCGGTGTAGAACCCGGTCTGCTCCGCGGTGCTGCCCCCGCCGATGCTGATCTTGTCGAGGGCGGCGGTCCAGTCCGCCTGTGCGGCCGCCTCGACCTGGGCAAAGGTCTGCCCGCCGACCTCGGCGGCGAGGTTCGCCTGGGCCTCGGCAATGGAGGTGTAGGAGATTCCGACGCGGGCGGTGACCGTCTGGTCAGCGTGGTATCGAACGTGGCGTACCCGCCGCCCGGCCCGTCCGACGTGGCGTCGTAGGGGCCGCGCGGTGAACGGCTGGTCGAATTCGACGGCGAAGTACAGGGTGAAGGCGTTGGTCGCCTCGCAGAAGCCAGTGCTGGTGATCGAGCCGGTGAGCTCGTCGCGCCCACCACGCTCAGCGTTGAGGCGGCGTACGGCGTCGCCGGGTCGTCCAGCTTGAACAGCAGGGACGCCGAGGTGGTGGCCGGGAAGGTGAACTCGCCGATCCCGGCGCGGATGGTGGTGGTCAGCGCGACGCTGGTGCCGTTGCCCAGCGAGACCGCATAGTAGCCGGGCGCGGCGGTCTCGCCGCTGTGCGAGAACGACTCGGTGTCGGAGCCGGGGTCACTGCCGAGCGCGCCGGTCACCGGCAGGATCGGCATGTCCCCGGCGGCGGCGCAGCCGGTGCCGGCGACATGCGTCAGGCTGAAGCCGGTGATGTCGGAGTCGGCGTAGTCGTAGCCGCCGCCGGAGGGACGTGAGCTCGTGTCGGGGCTCCACTGGATCATGCCGTGCGGCAGGTCGGCCCCGGGGAACGTGTTCCCCGCGCTGAAGTCGCTGTTGGACCGGTGCCGACGGACGGGTCAACCAGCGCGGCGGATCGGTGACCAGGGTCGCCGCGCTGGCCGCGGTGCCGCCAGGCGACAGGGCGAAGAGCGCGGTCGCCGCGAGGAGCGAGCAGCGCGCCGGGGACCAGGTCTCCGGCTAGCCACGCGAGAGGACCTCACTCAGCACGGCGTTGGCGGGAGCCGTGTTCCAGTCGGTGGAGACGTACGAGGCACCGTCCGCGGCCAGTTCCGCCACCCGCGCCTGGGCGTCGGCCAGGGAGGGGGCGGTATCGCTGAGCGCGGGACTCACGTCCTCGGCATCGGTGACGACCGTCAGGTAGTGGTTCGTGTTGTACCACTGGGTATCACCGTCATTCACCCAGGTCCCCGCGTCGCCGTCGAACACGACGAACCACGGGCGCAGCGCGGTGTCGCTGTAGCGGTCGCGCGGATCGCCGGACTGCGCGCCGAGCACGGAGGGGAAGACCGCCGCGTCCGCGACGTCCCCGCTGTTGTACAGGTCAAGCAGGTGCTGGGCGTAAACGACATCGACCCAGGTGCTCGACGGTTCTATCGGCCTGCTCGACGGTCCCGGGGATGATCTCCACGATGACCTTGCCGTCCAGGGAGCCGTAGGTCGGCCAGTTGTCGGCCTGCGCCGCCGCGTCGAGGTTCGGGTAGAGGCTCCCGTCGGGCTTGGTCAGCAGGTCGGCCGGGGTGTAGAGGGTGCTGCCGAGATGTGCCTTGATGTACGGGTCGAACTCCGTCGGGTCCAGGCCGCCCAGGAACCCGTCCTTCATCTCGATCTTGACCATGATCGGCCCGTGCGTCGGGTGCGCCTGCATCCAGATCCTGATGTCGTCGAGGCAGCTGTCCAGGTCCTTGTTGGCCCCCCCGGTGTAGAGATCCGAGCTGCTGGTGGCGTCGACGCAGTTGTTGTCGTTGCCGAGCGGGTTGCTGTGGCTCACCTTCCACTCCCCGGTCACGATGTCGGCCCAGGTGTCAAGCTCGATCAGCGACGCGCCGCTGTCCAGGGCGTCGGCGAGGTACGGGTAGTCGGTCGTGTCGGCGTAGGTGTTGTGGATGCCGACGCCGGTGACGGCGGCCAGCGACGCGGAGCCGATGTCGTCGGCCCGGGCGGTGCCGCTCATGAACCCGGCGGTCCCCACCAGAACCAGGGCGCCGGCGACGACGAACCATCTGCGCAGTCCGGACGGCTTGGCCATTTTGTCTCCCTGCGGATAGTTACCGATGAGTAGGTAATACGACGGGAGAAAACATAAGTCAACATCACAGCAAAACGGCTTCTAACGCCCGACGGGACGGCCACGGCAGGCTGAACGTTGGGTGCGCCGAGGTGCGTTAGGTGCCTGAGCTGCCTTGACGGCTGATCAGGTCCGGCCGAGAATTGCTGGTACGTCATGGGCGGGGGAACGCCATGGTGTCGGGGTTCGGTGTCAGGGTTCACCGGCGATCTTGGGCCGGCCTTCGCCCGCTCGTAATCGGGAGGGGACGATTATGGCCGAGCATCCTAATGTCGATCGCATCAGAGACGGGTACGCCGCCTTCGCCAAGGGCGACTTCGCCCTGCTCAACGACCTGTTTGCCGAGGACCTGCTCTGGCATGAATCCGGGCGGAACCAGCTATCCGGCGACTACCGCGGGCGGGAGGCCGTCTACGGGTTCTTCGGTCGGCTCATGGAGGTCACCGAGGGCTCGTTCGGCCTTGACCTGCACGCGGTGTTCGCCGACGACGAGCACGCGGTCGCCCTGGTGATCTCTACGGCCAGCCGGGGCGGCCGGAGCATCACGGTCAACGACGCGCACGTCTTCCATATGCGCGACGGCAAGGTGGTGGAATTCTGGAACTCCTCCACCGACCAGTACGCCTCCGACGAGCTCATCGGCTGACCAGCGGGCAGTCTTAGTCCTGCCCGCCGTTGGCGCCGGCGGCGAACCGCTCGTCCACTTCCTCGCCGGTCAGGCCGAACTCGCCGAGCGCGTACCGGTGCGCGCTCGCGCTCCGGCGCGCGACGCCGACCCGGCGGCCAGCGACCGGATGGCGTCGGCCGCCGCGCCGGTCAGCGGCAGCCCGAAGTGCGCGTAGATCGCCTCCACGGTACCCAACGGGTCCGCCACCAGGTCGTCGTAGCGCACGTCATAGAACCGCGCCGGATCGTGCGTGGCGCGCTCCGCGGTGAACAGCGACAGGCCGCGGGCCCACAGGTCGAGTTGCGTGCGGCCGATCACCGCCCCGGTGAAGACCGGAGACCAGCCAGCGGAGGCGTGCGCGGCCAGGCTGCACGCGGACGCGATCGCCGTGCGCGGCGAGCGGTGGGTCTGGATGACGAGTGCGTCCGGGTAGACCGCGAGCAGCGCGTCGAGCGCGAACAGATGGCTCGGGTTCTTGAGCACCCACCGCCGGCCGGCGTCGTGCAGGCCGATCATCTGCAGGTTGCGCCGGTGCCGCCGGTACGCGCCGGTCCAGTCCTGCTTGCGGAGCCACGCCGAGTAGGCGGGCACGTAAGCGAGGGTCTCGAACGATACCGAGCGCATCGACTGCTGCAGCAGCTGCCAGCACTCCTCGACCTGATCGGCCGCCATGTAGTGCACCCCCATGAACTCGGGGTGTTCCTCGTGGTGCTGGGCGAAGCCCGCCTGGATGTACTGGAAGACCGGGTCGTCCGGCCCAGGTGGGCCGCGGCGGGCGCGGCTGCGGCACCTGCGCGAGCCACACCTCCAGGCCCTGGTTGTCCGGGTCCGCGGTGAGCAGCCGGTGCAGTGCCGTGGTGCCGGTCCTGGGCAGCCCGGTGATGAACACCGGCCGGTCGATCGGCGACCTGGGCGTACTCCGGGTGCGCCCGCCAGGCGGCCTCGCTGCACAGCCGGGCGATCAGCGCCCCGCGCAGGAACGCCCGCTGCGCCTTCGCGCCGAGCGGCGTGAACGCGGCGTCACGGCCGCGAGGAGTCGAGCAGCACCGCCAGCCCGTCGGTGTAGTCGTCGGCGGCCGAAGTCGGTTAGCCCGGTCCGCCGCGACGCGGACGCGTGCAGTTCCTCGACCGTCCCGACGAGGTTCACCGGCGCCGGCGCCGGTCCACCGGCCTCAATGGTGGTACTCGCCGCAGTTGACGTCCAGGCACTGGCCGGTGATGGCCCGTGCCATGCTGCGAGGCAAGGAACACCACCGCGTCCGCGATCTCGTCCGGCTCGGGCAGCCGGCCCAGGTCGATGCCGGCCGCGGTCTCGGCGTAGACCTGCTCGGCCGTCACGCCGCGCTTCTTGGCGAGGTAGCCGAAGTACCACTTCAGCGAGTCGCCCCAGATGTGCCCCGGAGCCACGGAATTCACCCGGATCCCCTGCGGGCCCAGTTCGGTGGCCAGGCTCTGCGCCATCGCGAGCATTGCCGCCTTGGCCAGCTTGTACGGGCCCATCGTCAGCTGCGAGAACCGCACCACCATCGAGTTGATCATGACCACGGAGCCCTTGCTCTCCGCGAGGGCGGGAACGAACAGCCGGGTCAGCCGGAGCGCGGCGACCACGTTCGCGTCGAAGCTCGCGCTGATCGCGTCCAGGCCGACGTCGCCGAGTTCCTTGATCGGCGGCATCGCGAGCGCGTTGTACACCAGCGCGTCCACCCGCCCGAACGCGTCTAGCGCCGCCTCCGCCAGCCGCTCGGCCGCCTCCGCGTCCGTCAGGTCGGTGGGGACGGCGAGCCCGCGCCGCCCGAGCGCGGTGACCTCCTTGGCCACGTCGTCGAGCCGGGACGCCGTGCGCGCGGCGAGCACCACGTCCGCCCCTTCCCGCGCGCTGGCCAGCGCGATGGAACGGCCGAGGCCCGGGCCGATGCCGGCCACCACGACCACCTTGTCCCGCAGCAGCATCAGCCGATCATCCTTTCCGCGACCGCGGCCTGGCGCGCGGCGATGCGCGCCCGCCACTCGTCTGCCGTCACCCGCGCGCTGTCATAGAACGGCAGCCGTTCCGGGAGTTCGCCGAATGGGACGACCGAGACGCTCGGGCCCGTCACCGGGCCCGAGGTCGCGGGTCAGCCGCTGCCACCGCAGCTGCACGTAGCCTCGGCTGTGCCCGGTCCGCTCCAGCCAGTTCGCGACCCCGGGGTCCCGCTCGCTGATCACGAAGCGCATCCGGCCGTCGGGGTCGATCCTGCGCCTGATCGGCGGTGAGGCTGGTCTGGTGGTTGATGTAGTCGAGCGAGATGTACCACATGCTGCCGAGCTGGATGCCCTGGTACGGCGCCGTCCCCTTGCCCGCGGCAGGCACGGTCACGATCATCGCCTCGTCGTCGGCGAGATCGAAGTGCCCCGCCGAGGAGAACTGGGTGGCCAGCCCGCCGGGCGTGCCGCGCGGCGGGGTCAGCGTGTTGGCCGGCTCGTTCAGGTAGAACCACTCGGGGAAGGCGAGGAACGTCCTGAGCCGGGACAGCAGGAGCTTGCCGGCCACCGCGTAGCGCTTCGCCGCGGTCGCGGTGTCCGTCGCCTGCGGGCGGCGCGCAGCCGGCCTGGTCCGGCGCGGTAGATGCGGATGGTGCCGCGGCGTTCGGCGGCCCAGTCGCTGTACACCTCGCGCACGATGAGCATGGCCGATCCCGGGCCGAGGGTGAAGTACCCGGGTCCGGCCTTGCCCGGGCCGAGCCGGAACTCGAAAGAGCCGTCGGCGGCTATCTCGATCGCCCGGTCGTCGAACGCGGTCAGGCTGTCGGGCACCTCGGCGGGAGTGTAGTCGCCCTTGAGCACCTGGAAGCTCAGGTCGGCGGTCGTGCCGCGGGTGCCGGTGACGACGTACTCCGCGTCGTCGCGCAGGTACGCGTGCAGGTACAGGGTGTCCGGGTTGTCCAGCCCCATCTTCGTGTACGGGCCGGTGGACTGGACGAAGTACGGGAAGTCGCGCTGGTAGGCCCAGGCCAGGCGCAGCGACGCCTGGACGCTGCCCGCCAGGTAGTCATGACCCTCGGCCAGATCGCGCTCCGACTTGACGTGCGGGGCGCCCGCGATGATCTCCTCGGCCTCGGCCAGCGCCTCAGCGAACGGTTGCGTCAGCAACGCTCGTCCCGGTGTCAGCGTCGCTTGGGCCGGTGGCTCGCGGTCCGCTGTCCCTCGTTGCGGATCCGCGCCGGCGGCGGCCTTGGCAGGCCGGCGATGAACCGGAAGCTCGGCAGGTCGTCGAGCGACAGCATCGCCTCGTAGGTGCGCACGTACCCGGTATGCGCGATCCGCCACGCGCCGTCCGCGCCGCGTTCGTAGCGGTCCTGGTAGAAGGCCGCGCCGATGATGACCGTGCGGTACTCCGTCGCGATCACGGTGTCCTCGAACCGCCAGCTGCCGGTGGCCGTGTCGCCGTCCACGGTGATCTCCGGCTGGCCCGCGGCGTGCACGGTGATGATGCCCGGTCCCAGGTTGGCGCGGAAGAACGCGACGATCTCGTCCCGGCCGGCGAGCTTCAGCGGCTTACCGTAAACCTGCGTGCCGTAGTCGACGGTCGCGTCCGGGCGTGAACACGTCGGCCATTTCGTCCCACAGCTTCTGGTCGACGCAGCGCAGATAGCGGTATTTCACCTGGCGGATCTCTTCCAGCGTGGCAAGGTCCATGCGCACAAGCTTGGCGCATCCGCTTGAATGAAACAAGAACCTGTTCTAGTTTTAGCGACGGGATCCGGCGGCATCCGGCGCGATGAGGCGGGAGGTGCGATGCGGTTCAGCTATGCCGAGTCGATGACCGACCCGGCGTTCTACGCGCCACTTGCGCGCGCCGCTGAGGAAGCCGGTTACCACTCGATGGTGATACCGGACAGCATCTGCTATCCGCTGCACGCCGACAGCAAGTACCCGTACAACCCGGACGGCAGCCGCGAGTTCCTTGAAGACAAGCCGTTCCTTGAGCCGTTCGCGCTGATCCCGGCCCTGGGCGCGGTCACCAGCCGCATCAAGTTCACTACGTTTGTCGTGAAGGTTCCCGTGCGTAACCCGGTGCTGCTGGCCAAGCAGGTGACCTCGGCGGCGGTGCTCACCGGCAACCGGCTGGTCCTCGGCGTCGGGACCAGCCCGTGGCGCGAGGACTACGACGTGCTCGGCGTGGACTGGGCCAGCCGCGGACGGCGGCTGGACGAGTCGATCGCCATCGTCGCGCGGCCTGGCCGCCGGAGGCTTCTTCGAGCACCACGGCGAGACTCTACGACGTGCCGGCGATCAAGATCGCGCCGGTGCCGGCCGAACCGGTCCCCGTACTCATCGGCGGTCATTCGGATGCCGCGCTCCGCCGTGCCGCCCGGCTGGGAGACGGCTGGATGCACGGCGGCGGAGACCCCGCGGACCTGCCCCGGCTGCTATCCCGCCTAGCCGAGTTCCGCCGCCAGGCGGCGGCCGAGGGAATGACGGCCGGACCGATTCAAATACATGTGATCTCGTTGGACGCCTACAGCGTGGACGGCGTGCGCCGGCTGGAAGAGCAGGGCGTGACCGACGTGATCATCGGCTTCCGCTGGCCTTATGTGACTGGTCCCGACACCGAGCCGCTCGGCAAGAAGATCGACAGCCTGCGGAGGTTCGCCGACGATGTCATCGCGAAAATGTGAGCCCTAGCGGTGCTCACTAGAACTTGTTACAGTTTAGTCGCGGTTACTGGCCAGTATCCCGCGGCTCGGTACTTGTCTGGCAAACCTACACCGGAGGTGGAGTGCCGTGATGCGGCTGATTATCGCAGTCATCGCCGGTCTCGTAATTGCCGTCGCGGCAGTCGCGGTCATGGAGAACGTGCTGTCCAGTACCGCTAACGGCACGCCAAGCAACGCCACGCTGTACGTGTACGGCACTCGCTGACCCGCGCCTGATGAGGACTTGGGCCCGATGACGGCTTGCCTTGAGCGCGCCACGTCGCTGCTGAGCCGGGCGCGGGCCAGTGCTCACGTGCGGTTCGCGCTTCTCGCCGTGGTGCTGGTGTGCTGTGGCTACAGCCTGGCCGCCGAGTGGCCGGGGGTGCGGGCGGCATTTGACAGGACGCCTTGGTACTCGGTCGCGGCGTCCGTGCCGGCGGCCATGGCCGGGGCTGGCAGCATGATGCTGGCGTGGCGGGCGGTGCTGGCCGATCTCGGCTCACCGCTCCCGGCCGCCACGACGGCGCGGATCAGCTTCCTCGGCCAACTCGCCAAGTATGTGCCCGGAGCCATCTGGTCATTCGCCGCCCATGTCGAACTCGGCCACGACCACGGCGTACCTCGCCGGCGTGGTGCCGCGTCGGTCGTGACGGCGCTGGCAGTGACCGTCGCTGTGGGCCTGGCAATCGCGGCTCTCGGGCTGCCGCTAGCCTCCGCCCCGGCCGCGCGCCGCTACCTGTGGGCCCTGGCCGCGCTCCCGGTGATCGTGGTCTGCCTGTGTCCCCCGGTTCTCGGCTGGTTGACCGACCGGGCTCTCGGCGTCCTTCGGCTGCCGCCGCTGGAGCGGCGTCCGACTTGGCGCGGGCTCGCTGTCGCGGTCGGCTGGACCGTGCTCGGGTGGCTGCTGCTTGGCCTGCAGGTGTGGCTGCTGCTGGCGGGCATGACCGGCCGCGGCGCCGACGTGCTGCCGCTTGCGGTCGGCGGGTACGCGCTGGCCTACTCGGCGGCGCTCATGCTCATCGTCTTCCCGAGCGGGATCGGCCCGCGTGAGCTGATCCTGATCGCTGTGCTTGCCCCGGTTCTCGACCGGCCGGCGGCGCTCGCGCTCGCTGTGCTGGCCCGCGTGGGGACCACGGTCTCCGATCTGGCCTGGGGCGGGATTGCCCTGGCCATCAGCCGGCGCGCGAGGATCATGGCACCGGCCGGAACCACGCGGCGCGCGGTAATCACGGGGACAGCCGGGCCGGCTGACGGCCTCCGTCCCTTCCTCGAGCCAGATGCCCGGGGGACCCGTTGAAACGCCTGAGGCCGTTATGGACACTTCACCGGCGCAGGCACTCCCCGAGCAGGCGCCGGCCGCCGCCGATGCCGGTGAGCGAGGCCGGTCCGGGCGGCACGTGGTGTTCATCGCCTGGCGGGACCTCGCGAGCCCCCGGGCGGGCGGGTCGGAAGTACTGGTGGACCGGCTGGCCGAGGGCATGGCCGTCCGCGGAGACCGGGTCACCCTGCTGTGCGGCGGGCCGTCGGCCGAGCACGGTTACCGGGTGATCAGGAGCGGCGGGACCTATACCCAGTTCCTGCGCGCGCCGCTGGCCTACTGGCGTCAGCTGCGCGACGCCGATCTCGTCGTTGAGGTCTGCAACGGGATGCCGTTCTTCAGCCCGCTGTGGTGCGGACGCCCGCTCATCTGCCTCGTCAACCACATGCACACTGATCTGTGGCGGCTGCGTTTCCCCGGCCCGGTCGCGGCGGCCGGAAGGTTCGCCGAGAGCAGCCTGATGCCCCGCGCGCACCGGAACAACCTGTTCCTGACCGTGTCAAACTCGACGGCCGACGCGCTGCGGGGGATCGGGGTCGGCGAGGACCGCATCCGGCAGATCTGCAACGGCGTGGTGCAGCCGGACCCGCTGACGCCTAGGTCGCCGCGGCCGTTGTTCCTCGCACTTGGTCGGCTAGCCGGCTATAAACGCATCGACCTGCTGCTGAAGCTCTGGAGCAGGGTCCGGCGGGTCACCGGCGGCACCCTGGTGATCGCCGGTGACGGCCCGGAGCGGGCCCGGATCGAGGCCATGGCCGGTCCCGATGTCGTCGTTACCGGCCGGGTGACCGAGGCGGAGAAGCACCGCCTGCTGTGCGCCGCCTGGCTGCTGGTGCACCCGGCGTTGATCGAGGGCTGGGGAATCGTGGTCGCGGAGGCGGCGATCCGCGGGACTCCGGCCGTCGGCTTCGACGTCCCCGGCCTGCGCGATTCTGTCGTCAACGGCCGCACCGGCCTGCTCGTCGGCAGTGAGGGCGAGTTCGCTTCTGCGTGGGCCTCGCTGGCGCTCAACAACGAGGCCAGAGCGGCCATGGGGGAGGCGGCCCGCGAGCGAGCGGAGCGGCTGCACTGGTCGCTGGCCGTCGAGGGGTTCGCCCGGGTCGCGGACGACGCGCTGGCCAGGGTGGTACGCGGCCGGGGGAGCGAGACCCAGAAAACCGCCGTCGCGGGACAATCCGCGGGCCGAAGGCCGCGGCGTCACCAATGACACGGGATACTTCAGGCCCCTCCAGGGGCACTTTGTATCCCACATCACCGGCTAGCAGCCTGCCCGGGGCGGAAAGAGACGGGCACAGACTCCCGGCGCGGCACCCGGCCTGGTGGCCCGGGCTGACGGGCCTGCTGCTCGGCGTGCTCGCCCTGGGTCCGGCGCTAGCTCGCGGGTTCGTGCTCAGCTACGACATGGTGTTCGTGCCGGATCCGCCGTTTTCCTCGGCCTTGGCCGGGCTGACCGGCGGCCCGGCCCGGCCCGTGCCGAGCGACGCCGTCGTTGCCGTCGCGGCGCTTGCCGTCCCCGCCGACATCCTGCAGAAGCTCATCCTGCTGTCGATCTTCACGCTGGCCTGCGCTGGCGCCGCGGCCCTGCTGGCCGACTGCTGGCGGGCGCGTACGGGGGAGCGGCCCCCGCTGCTCGCCTGCCTGGCCGCCGGGGTCTACTACACCTGGAACCCGTACGTGGCCGAGCGGCTGGTGATAGGCCAATGGGCGACGCTGCTGGGATATGCCGGGCTGCCGTGGGTGCTGCGGCTGCTCTGCGCGGGACCGGAGCGGATCGGCCGGACCCGGATCGCGCTGACGCTGCTCCCGGCCGCTGTCGGCGGGTTCGCCGCGATGGCCATCACCGCACTGGCCGCCGGGCCGGCCGCGCTGGCCCGGGGCGGCCGGCCCGGTCAGCGAGCGCGCCGTCTCGCCGTCGTTTCCGCCGTATGCCTGCTGCTGAGCCTGCCCTGGATCATCCCGTCCCTGATCGAACCGGTGCGCGCCGATCCCGTCGGCGCGAACCTCTTCGCGGCCAGGGCGGACACGCCGTTCGGGTCGCTCGGCAGCCTGGTAGTGCTGTCTGGCATCTGGAACGCCCAGGCGGTGCCACTCGGCTACGGCGGCGTCACGGCCGGGTGCTGGCTGCTGGTGGTCGCCGCGGCCGGGGCCGGGTACGTGTTCATCGCCCGACCGCTGCGGCTGGCCCCGGGACTCGGCGTCGCCGGGATGCTCGGGCTCGCGGTTGCCGCGGTCGGGGTGAGTTCGCCCGGCCGGGCCGTGCTGCGCGACTTGATCTCGGCCTGGGCGGGCTTCGCGGTCCTGCGGGACGGTCAGCAGTACGTGGCGGCGCTGGCCGTGGCCGAGGCGATCGGTCTCGGCGCCGGTGTCGCCTGGGCAGTGCGCGGGATCCAGGTCAAAGCCGGTCCCGGCGCGGGGGATGACGTCGCCCTGTCTGCCAGCGCCCTGTCTGCCGGCACCGTGTCTGCCGGCACCGTGTCTGCCAACAAGGCGGCCTCCCGCGCCGGCGTCGGCGGGGCGGGGCTCGGGGTGGTCGCCTTGCTCGCCCCGGTCCTGCTGCTGCCCGGGATGGCATGGGGATCGGCCGGGCGGCTGCACGCTGTGTGGTACCCGGCGGACTGGCTGGCCGCCCGGCAGACGATTGACGCCGACCCGGCCCCGGGAGCGGTGCTGCTGCTGCCGTGGGCGCTGTACCGGCGCTACCCGTGGAACGACGGCGAGGCGGTGTTCGATCCATGGTCGAGGCTGCTGGCTCGCGACGTGATCTTCAACGACGCCCTGACGGTCGGCAGCCAGACCATCGGGCAGGAGAGTGCCGCGTCTATCCGGCTCAACCGGGTCCTGTCCCAGCCGGGCCCGCTGACCGGCAGGCTGCGGGCAGCCGGCGTGCGGTACGTCGTGGTGGATGCCGGACCGCTGCTGGCCGGGGCGACGGTTAACGGGGAGCAGGTTAACGGGGAGCAGGGCCGCCTGGCCGCCTCGGCCCGGCTGCCTGGCGCGCAGCTGGTCACGGCCAGCCGCGACCTGGTGGTTTTCCGGCTCCCGGCCCCGGGCGGACGCTCATGAAACAGGGTCTGGCAAGGTCGGCGCGCCTGTTCCGGCTGTTTCTGCGCGAGCAGGAAGCTCCCGGGCTGTTCTACCGCGCCCTGGCGAAGGACGCGGTGAGCCAGCTCGCCGGATACGGCGAGACAGCCGGGAAAACGGTGCTCGATATCGGCGGGGGAGCAGGGTATTTCACCGCGGAATTCCGGGCCCGCGGCGCGGATTGCTACCTCTTCGAGCCGGATCCGGCCGAGCTGTTCGGCGACGGAGGCACCCCGGAAGGTGCCGTGCTCGCCGACGGGTACTGGCTGCCGGTCCGTGACGGCGGCGCCGACATCTGCTTCTCGTCCAACGTGCTAGAGCATGTCTCCGACCCCACCGGCCTGATCGGTGAGATGATCCGGGTCACCCGGCCCGGCGGACTTATCTACCTTTCGTTCACGAACTGGTACTCCCCCTGGGGCGGTCACGAGATGTCGCCCTGGCATTACCTGGGTCCGCGGTTCGCCGATCGGCGTTACCGCAGCCGGCACGGACGCGAGCCCAAGCACCAGGTCGGCCGCACGCTGTATCCCCTGCACATCGGACCCACGCTCCGGCTCATCAGGTCGCTGGGCGGGGTGGAAATCGTCGATGCGCTGCCGCGCTACTACCCGCGCTGGTGCCGGTGCGTAGTGCGTATTCCCTGGCTGCGGGAGGTGCTGACCTGGAACCTGTTGCTGGTGCTCCGGCGGAAGGCGTGACCGGCCCGGCCCAGGAGCTGGACCGGGGGCAGGCCGGCGGCCTGGTCCGGTACCGCGCGGCCGGGCGGCCGCCGCTGCGGATCGAGTGGCCGAGCCAGCCGGACCGGCCGGGCGAGCCGGTCCGGCTGCGCGACCGGTGGTGCTTTCCCGCCGTTTTCCTTATCGCCCTGCTCGTTTTCGTCGGCACCGACACGGGCCGGATGATCTTCGACACCAAGCTCGGCGTGGACATCGACGCGGCCGGTTTCCTCGCCCGGCTCTGGCCGCTGTGGAACCCCCTTGAGTGGTTCGGCACGCTGCAGAACCAGTACATCGGCTACGCCATCCCCATGGCCCCGTTCTTCCTCCTCGGCCAGCTCGCGCACGTGCCGGTCTGGCTGATCGAACGGCTGTGGCTCGCCGCGGCGGTCACCGCCGGCTTCGCCGGCCTGGTCAAGCTGGCGCGGGCGCTCGGGGTCGGCACCGACGGGTCGCGCCTGCTGGCCGGCGCCGTCTTCGTGCTGTGGCCGACGTTCACGATCGTGATCGGGTCGACCTCCGCGGCGGCCATGCCGGGTCTCGTCGTCCCCTGGGCGATCCTGCCCCTGGTCGGCGTGGTCCCCCGGCCAGGTCGGAACGGGCCGCGGCCTGCCGGAGGGCCCACCTGGCGGGCAGCGGCGCTTTCCGGACTCGCGGTCACCGCGATGGGCGGGGTGAACGCGGCCTCCACCGGCTACGTCCTGGTGCTGCCCGCCCTGTTCATCCTCATCGAGGCGAGCGGCCGGCTTCGGCTGACGCTGCTGGCGAAGTGGGCCGCAGCGGTACTCGCGGGCACTGCCTGGTGGCTGGTACCGCTGCTGCTCCAGGGCCGGTACTCATTCAACTTCCTGCCGTACATCGAGCAGGCAGGCACCACCTTCCGGTACATGTCGGCGGCCGCCTTTCTGCGCGGAGCCGGCAACTGGACCGCCTACCTGAACTTCGGCACCCCGTGGCTTTCCGCCGGGTGGACGGAGGTCACGTCACCCGCGGCGATCCTGGCGTCGGCCACCGCGGCCGGCGTGGGACTCTACGGGCTGGCTCGCCCGGATATGCCGGCCCGGCGCTGGCTGCTGGCCTGCGTGGGCCT
This sequence comes from uncultured Actinomycetota bacterium, assembly GCA_963785645.1. GTDB lineage: Bacteria > Actinomycetota > Actinomycetes > Streptosporangiales > Streptosporangiaceae > Trebonia. Next base: position 471,975 of record CAWAWG010000003.1, on the reverse strand, counting down.
GGCTGCCGCGGTAGCGCTGGCCGGGTACTCGGGGCCGCTCGGCGGCCCGTTGAGCGGACCGGCGGACACGCTGTTCAACGGGATGCTTGCTCCGCTGCGCAACGTTTACAAGCTCGAGCCAGTCGTCGCCGTGGCCTTCGCCCTCGGCTGTGCGCACGCGGTCTCCCAGTGGACCCGGGGCGAACTGCCGCTGCCCGCTGGCGGCGTACCAAGAGGCCGGGTACCAACAGGCGCTGTGATCGCGCCGCTTGCCGCCCTTGTTCTGGCCGGGCTCGCGGTGCCGCAACTGTCCGGCCAGGTGCTCCAGCCGGGCTCGTTCAGCCAGGTGCCCGGGTACTGGCAGCAGGCGGCCGCCTTCCTGGCCGCCAACTCACCCCGGCAGACAGCACTGGTCGTGCCGGCGGACTCGCACGGCCTCTACCTGGTGGGGCGATCCGATCGACGACCCGATGGAGCCGCTGGCCACCTCGCCGTGGGCCGAGCGCGCGCTCGTCCCGTACGGCGGAGCCGGCTCGCAGGCATTCCTGAATGCCGCCGAGCAGGCCATCGAGTCCGACCAGGTGGTGCCGGGTCTGCCGGTCTACCTGGCCCGGGCCGGCATCCGGTACGTAGTCGTCAGGAACGACCTGGATCCCGGCCAGATCGGCTATATCTCACCGCAGATCGTGAACGAGACGCTGGCTCTGTCCGGATTCGAGCGCGTCGCGTCGTTCGGGCCGCCGATCCCGTCTTCGCCGAGCTATCCGCAGGCACAGACACCGGCGCCCGGAGGGGTACCCAGCTACCCGGCGGTGGAGGTCTTCCAGGCGGCGAACCCCGCCTGGCGGCCCGACGGCCCGGTGACCGCCCTCCCCGTTGACCAGACGGTGCTGGTCAACGGGGGGCCCGATTCACTCCTTCAACTCGCCGGGCAGGGCGAGATCACCAGCCAGCCCACGGTCATCGCGGGCGACCCGCTGCCGGTTCGCCCCGCACTGTGGGCAATCACGGACGGACAACGCCGGGCCGACAACGTGTTCGGGCTAACGACCCAGAACGTGTCGTTCACCTACACAGCGACCGAGACCAACCCGCCGGACGACCAACTCGGCGGATCGGACGGCCCGCCGCGGCAGCTGCTGCCGGTGCCGGCCGCCGGGCACCAGACGGTGGCCGTCCTGTCCGGCGCGGCCCAGGTCACCGCGTCGTCGTATGGTGACTTGCTCACCCAGGCGCCGCAGTACGACCCAGTCAACGCCTTTGACGGCAACCCGGCCACCGCATGGGCGGAAGGGTCGCCCGACACGCCGGTCGGCCAGTGGATCCAGGTCAGCTTCGACCACCCGCTTGACCTGCCGGCCGCGATCGGCATTCGGCTGCTTGTCGATACTCCCGTCCGCTCGGTAGCCACCCAGGTCAGGGTCTCCACCGCCGCGGGCGCCGCCACGACCACCCTCGCCGACACCGGGAACCGCCAGACGCTGCGCGTACCGCCAGGAGCGGCCAGCTGGCTGCGCATCACGATCACCGCGGCGAGCAACGTGGTGCCGGGCGATCCCGGTGCCGGAATCGCCGACGTCCTCATTCCCGGCGTGCGGGTGACCCGCTATCTCCAGCCGGCCGAAGACCCCGCGGGCACCCGGGCGGCGTCGGCCGTCTACTCCTTCCACCAGCAGGCACCCCCGGCAACGGGCGAGCCAGGCCCCCAGGCCAGCCAGGTGCTCGCACGGACATTTCAGACGCCGCCTGCCCTGGTGTCGTCTGGGCAGCAGGTCAGCCTGACCGCCACCGCGGTCGCCCTGCCCGGCGCGGCGCTCGATCACCTGGTCAGCGGCCTGACTCCGGCCGGCGAGTCCACCTTCCAGGTGACGGCCAGCTCAACCTGGGGTTCGCTGCCGCGGTACGGTCCGGCCAACCTGTTCAGCTCTGCGAGCCCTGTCGGTTCGGCAAGCACGGGCAGTTCAGCGAGCACGGGCGGTTCGGCAAGCACAGGCAGTTCAGCAAGCACCGCGCCTTGGATCGCCGACCCCGCGGATACTTCTCCGCTGCTCCATGTGAGCTGGCACGGCACCAGGGAGATCGGCGAAATGGTGCTCAGCCCGGCGGCGGGCACCGGGTTCCCGTCGAGCGTGGAGGTCGTCAGCCCGCAGGGCAGCAGGCTGGCCAGCGTGGGCCAGGGCGGGGTCGTGCGGCTGGTACCGCCGCTTCGCACCACCGCGCTGTCCATTGTGCTCCTTGGCGCCGCGCTTCCCGGCACCCAGTCCGCCGCGTCCGACGCCGGCCTTCCGGTCGGGCTGTCCAAGCTCACGATCCCGGGCCTGGCCGGTCTGCATGTCGCCGCACCAAGCGGCCAGGCGAGCTTCCACCTTGCCTGCGGTCAGGGTCCGTCGATCAGCATCGACGGGAAGAAGTACCCGACCTCGGTCAGCGGCACCGTAGCTGACCTGGTCCAGTCTCTGCCGGTCCAGGTGCGACTGTGCACTCCCGGCGGGCAGCTCGCGCTGAGTGGCGGGACGCACTGGCTGCTGGCGGCACCGTCCAGCGCCTTCGTCCTGACGGACCTGGATCTGCGGACTCAGCCGGGGGGCACGACGGCTGACACGGCCAAGTCGGCGGTCAGCGCCACTGCGGCCGGCCGCGCCACTGCGGCGAAGGGCAGCGCCACTCAGCCTGCTGCTGCCGGCGGACAGCGCCCGACAGCACTGCTGACCTGGCAGGCCGACGACCGCAGCGTGAGCATCGGGCCTGGCACCGAGAGCTACCTGGAGATCCACGAGAACTTCAACGCCGGGTGGAGCGCGGCCTTGAACGGCCAGCCGCTGACTGCGGTGCGGCTGGACGGCTGGCAGCAGGCCTTCATCGTGCCCGCTGGTTACGGCGGGGTCATCCGGCTGAGCTACCGGCCCGCGACCGTGTATCACGCCGGGCTCATCGCGTCGGCGCTGGGGCTGGCGGTACTGGCGGTGCTCGCGACCGCGCCCGGCCGACGGCGGCACCCGCGCCGGCGACGATGGCGGCACCGGGCCGCCCCCGGTCCGATGTCATCGGCCTCTTCGCCGAGCAGGCCAGGGCCCGGCTCGCCGCCCGACGGGCACGAGTCACGTACCAGTGAAAGCGGAGGACGGGCCGCGCGCACCATCGCTGTGTTCGTCCCGCTTACTGTCGTCGTCTGGCTGGCCGGCGGGCTGGCCGCCGCCGCCGTGCCGGTGCTGGCGTGCCTCGGCTGGTGGCGGCCACGCTGGCTGCCGCCGACGGCGTTCGGCGCGATGCTGACCGCGGGCGTCGTCGCCGCCAGCTCGAGCAGTCTCACGGTCGTCGGCGACGGCGCCTTCGGCGGCCTGGCCCAGGCCTGCGCACTGGTGGCGCTGACCGCCGCGCTCATGCCTGAGGTCCGCCGCGTGCCCGTAGAGCAAGCCGCCCCCGTGGTCAGGGGACTGGCGGTCAGGGGACTGGTCGGCCGCGTGTGCTGGGGACCGGTCGCCCGCGTGGGTGATCGTGTGCCTGGGGGACAGGCTGATCGTCCGACCGGAGGACAGCCTGATGGTGTGGCTGAGGGACGGGCCGACCGCGAGGAAGGTACGCGGTGAGCCGTCGCGGGCCGCGGGGGCGGGACCCCGGTCAGCCGCCACGAGCGCCCTTCGATCCGATCGACGAGTTGTCCTGCTACTACGAGACGCGCGGTGAACCGAACAACGTGCACCTTGAGGTGCTGGTACCGGGCACCGTCGACTACCTGATCCTGCGGCAAGCGCTGGCCGGCGCGCTCGCCGCGGCTCCGCGGGCCCGTGGCCGGATGGCACCCGGCCGCGCGTTCCGCTGCCGTTACACATGGGAGTTCCCGCCGGTTCACGACGTAGACCCGCTGTCGCACGCCACGTGGTCGGACGAGGGCGAGCTGGCGGTCGTGCGCGATCGTTTCCTGGCGAGCTCGCCGCCGCTGCGCACGTCGCCGCCCGTTCGGCTGCTGCTGGCGTCGGGGCCCGGCGCGAGCTGCGTGATCCTGAATGCCCACCACGCCGCCATGGACGGGATGTCGAACCTGGAACTGCTGCGTGACATCGCCGGGCGGTACCGCGCCATCGCCGGAGACCTTGCCAGCCCGGGGACAGCGCTGCCGCCCGTGCCTGGCCCGCCCGTGCCTGGTTCGGCCGGGCAGGAACAGCCTCCTTCTGTCTCAGTGAGTCCTCCCGCCCGGTTGAGCACGGTGGCGCCGGGTCCACTCCCGTCGAGCACCTTGCCGTCGTCGAGCACGGAGCCGCTAGCCGGCGCTGCCCCGCCGGGTATATGGCCGCGGGCTCGTGTCGCCGCGGTTCGCCGCTATCCCGCCGCCCGCATCGCACCTGACCGGAAGCGGCCGCGGCAGCGGGACGGGTACGGGGTGCGCCTGCTGGCGGTGGCCAGCATCCCCAGAGTGCCTGGCGCGACGGTGAACGACACGCTCATCGCCGCCCTGATCGCGACGATCAGCCGGTGGAACGCGGCTCATCGGCGGCGCCCCCGGGCGATCAGCATTACCGTCCCGGTGAACGTGCGCGGGCAGGGTGCGCAGGGGGTGGCAGGCAACTACTCGCGGACAGCGACGGTCACCGCTGACCCGCGGACCGCCGCGGGTGACCTGCACCTGCTGCTCGCCGCGGTCACCGGGCAGACAAGCCTCATCCGGCGGGCGCGCTCCGAGCGGGCCTCGGCCGGTCCCCAGGGGCGTACGCCCGGCTGGTGCCCGGTTGCGCTGAAAAGGCTGGCCTTCCGGTTCGCGCTGCGCGCGGTGGGCCGGATCGTGTGCGATACATCGATGCTCAGCAACCTCGGCAACGTCGCCGACCCGCCCTGGTCCGGTTATCGCGGTTCTGTGCGCATGGCGTTCACGGCCCCGGTGCACATGCCGCGTGGCGTGTCGGTCGGCGTGCTGACCGCGGACGGCCAGTTGCAGCTCAGCTTCCGGTACCGGCACGCGCTCTTCGACGCGGCGGCCGCGGCCCGCTTCACGGCCAGCTACGCGGCCGCGCTGGCCGAGCTCACCAGCAGCGCAACATTGGCAGGCCCGGTTCCGGCGGGCACAGTACCGGCAGGCACAGGACCGGCAGGCACAGCGTTGGCCAGCCCGGTGCCGTCAAGGCCCGTGCCGCCAAGCCCGGTACCGGCGGGCACAGTATCCGGCAGGTACCGCCGCGCCGAAGCGAAGGTGGAGGAGATACCAGTGGTCATCCACGAGGCGCTGCTCAAGCTTCTCGTCTGCCCGGTCGACAAGGGCAGTCTCATGTACTTCCCCGACGAGAACCTGCTGTATAACCCGCGCCTTAGGCGCGCGTACCGGATTACGAACGGCGTCCCGGTGATGCTGGCCGAATGCGCCGAGCCGGTCCCTGAGCGGGAGCACGAGCGCCTAATCGGACGCGCCCGGCCGGCGCGGCGTAGGTGAGGCAGGCCACAGCCGGGCACGGCGCGGTCCCGCCGACGGTGCCGCTTTACTAGTGCGATGCCCCGGCGCAGCACTCCGGTGACTTCTCGTCGGCGGTACCACTCAGCGCGTAACGCGTGGCTCCCGTCGGCCTGCCGCCACGATCGGCAACGCCGCCGTGCGTACCTGGGCGAAGGAACAAGGCATCGAGATCAAGGAACGCGGCCGTATTCCTGCCGACATCGTGGAGAAGCTTTGCCCGAAACCGTAGTCGCTGCCGGGCATGGAGTTTCAGCTCGCAGCCGACACGGAAAGAGAGCTTACCCATTCCCGGTATGATTTGACTGTCGTGCTTTGCTGCTCACTTACTGGCACCATATCGAGGAGCACTTGCCCGTCCTTGACAGAATTTGCCCGGTATGCTGATGGCAGGCCCATACAGCTTTGTTATTGAGGTCTGGGACACCTCGCCGCGGCCGCCGAGGCTTATTGAGCCAGCTGAAGATTCGGCCGGCGGACGCGGGCTGCTGCTGGTCAATGCGCTGAGCGCCCATCTGCCGGATGGCGAAGACCCGTTCGAGGCATGGCTGCTTGAACCCTTCAACCTGCCCGCGGCGGCTGACCTGCGGCATGCAGGTGACCTGGGGGAACTGCTCGACATGCTCGACGCGCCAGCGGCGGCTGCCATGTCGTAATACATGCACGCGTGCAGTCGAGTGTTTGTTAGATATCCTTCCGGGGAGCACCCCTCAGCTTCCCGGAAGGCGAAGGTTATGACGGATAACGCGGACGTGAGGTGAGACCGGGTCTCCTAGCCCGTGACCGCGAGCGCTGGGATTCCAGGTCCCGCCGACGGGAGGAGCACTCCGGCCTCAGCGTCCCCGATGCACGGGATGGCCCCGCTGACCTGCTGGATGATCACCGTCTCGCCGCTCGGACCGGAAACGGGGAGGAACGCGGAGTGCAGGCCGCCTTGGAAGCGGTACAACTGAGACTGGTCGCCGAAGGTGACTAGCACCTGCCCTGAGCCTCGCGACAGGTAACCGATACGCAGCGTGCTCACATTGGCCGCGGCCGAGTTCAGCCGGACGACGACGCTGCCGTCTGTCGCCGGCCAGCACGCACCCCCGGCGGGCAGCGGCTGGCTGGCCGCGCCCAGGATGCGGGACGGCACCAGCCGGCCGAAGCCGTCGAACTCCCTCAGCTGGTCGTAAGTGCCGTCGGGCTGCGCGACGAACCTGGGCCGCGTGCCGGGCGGTTCGGTCTGCAGCGGGGACAGGATGCTGGAAGCCAGGCTGGTCGGCCCGCCGTACGGTCCGCCCGTGACATAGGAAGGAACCGGCGCATCCACGATCACGGTGCCGCTCGGCGCGTCGGCCAGGGCGAGGCGGGCGGTGGCGATGTAACCGCGGGCGGCGGCGGCCGTCGGATCGGCCGGGTAGTCGTAGTACGACCACAGCGAGCCGAAGATGACCGCCGCCACCACGGTAGTCGCCGCGGCGAATTCCGGCCTGCTCAGGCGCCGTGGGCTCCGCCATGGTCCGGGCGCACCGACGACTGGTATGAACGCCAGCCCCAGACACAGCACCAGAATCCCGGTGGCGTCCCAGACGTACCTGGCCGACAGTCCGAGCAGCACGCCGGGTAGGAGGCTGGACCGCCCGGCCAGCACGGGCACGATGTCCACGATGATGAGCCAGCCGGCCAGGATCGCCCACGCCCGCCACGCCCGCCACGCGTACATCACGCTCACCAGCACGACGACGAGCGCGAGCACCCAGGACATCCAGGCCAGCGCGGGCGGGGGAGCCGCCAGCGCCTCGACGCCGGACGCGCCCCAGCGCCAGGGCCCGCCGAACGCGCCGGGCACGAACGTCTCGCGCAGCAGGGTGCCCGCGTATTCGAGGACATCGGCGAAGGTGGACGGCTTGGCCGGAACCACGGTCGAGGTGGTCAGCCGGATCAGGTACAGCGGGATGTAGGCGGCGGTCAGCGCGGCATACAGGGCCCAGGCTCGCCAGTGCTCGCGTAGCGTCGGCCATAGCGCACGGGACCACAAGCCTCCGCGGTAAAACGCCGACGTGGCCGCGAACAGCAGCAGCGGCACGGCCGCGCCCTGGAACGACGACAGCATGGCGACCGCCAGCCAGGCCGCCGCGACGGCGGCATGCCTGAACTGCCCGGTCCGCAGGTAACGCACGTGCGCGGACACGGCGCAGAAGATGCCCAGCTGCAACGGCAGCTGCTCAAGCGTCACGGTCCACCAGGACAGGCCGGGCAGCGACAGCGGGCTCAGCAGGTACAGCGCCAGCAGCAGGAGGACCCCCGGGCGGTCGCCGAACAGCGTCCGCAGCATGCGCAGCAGCGCGAAGCTGGTGCAGCCGAGCAGCACCAGGGTTGCCGCGGAGGCCAGCGTCCAGTCGTCCGCGGAGATCCTGACGAGAACCCATACGATGGCCGATCCCACGATGTCCAGGTGACCGGCGTCCACCCACGTCAGATAGTTCCAGGTCAGCCCCTGGCTCGACGCGTGCTCCAGGTAGATGTAATCATCGAGCCGGAAGAAGGATCGCCCGAGCAGCCCTGCCTTCCACAGCAGCTGCGCGCCGATGAGCAGCAGCCCGGTCACCAGCACCGCGTTCGCGAGCAGCCACCGGATGGATGCAGCGAGCTCCCAGCTCGTCTGGGGCGCTTCGAGTGCCCGCGGGGTCTCCGCCAAGGTGCCACCTCCCGTTCCGGTCCCACTGTTCCGGCTGTGAACGCGGACACTACTCGCGTTCAAAAATAGAACTTGTTACAGTAATGTGTCTAGATCCCGAGGCTGCCCGGTGGGAAGGTGGCAGAGATCTACTCGGAGGTAACCTGCGGATCCCGGGAGGGACGATGCGCGGCGTCATCGGAGTCATACTCGCAGGGCTGGGCGCGTTCCTTATCGTGGTCGCGATACTCCTGCCCACCTGGGTCACCGGCCAGGTGGTCAAGTTCCCGTTGAACGAGTACGAGACCGCGACCCTGGAGGCCAGCAATGCCTCGTACTTCAGCGCCTCCTCGCTCAGCGAGAAGACCGGCGTCACCATCGAGGCCACGTACACGATCAAAGGCGACGCGAGCAAGGGCAGTTCCTCGACCGCGGTGTGGAACGAGTACGACTACGTGTACGACCTCACGAACCACCAGGCGGTCCAGCAGTCGACCCGCACGTTCGCGTTCGACCGGCGCACGGCGCAGCTGGTCGACTGCTGCGGCGCGAGCGTCGACGGCGACACGTCGGTCCGGCAGACCGGGGTGGTCGGGGACGTGTTCCCGATCGGCACGCAGAAGCAGACCTACGAGGTGTTCGACACCACTTTGAAACGGCCGATGCCGTTCGTGTACTCGGGGACGACGACGGTGGACGGCGTCCAGACCTACGAATTCGTGGAGAACGTCGCCCCGGTCCAGATCGCTTCCCAGTCGGTGCCCGGCTCGTTCGTCGGATCCACGGCCGCGGTGGTCTCGGCCCCCGAGTTCGACCAGCTGCACCTGATCTACGACGTGGACCCCGAGACCGGCGCGCTCCTCGACGTGAACGAGCACCAGACGACGACCCTGCGCAACCCGGCCACCGGAGCGACGGCCCTGGTGCTCTTCGACGCCGACCTGATCGCGACGCCGGCCAGCGTTCGGCAGATCGTCGGCCTCGACAGCAGCGGGCGGAACGAGCTCTCCCTGCTTGAGACGATCCTGCCGCTCGCCCTGGGCATCGCCGGCGGCGTCGCGCTGGTCGCGGGGATCTTCCTCGGCCGCAGGCCGCGCGACGAGGACAAGGTTTCCAGTGCGGTGCCCGAGACGGCCGATGCGCCGGAAACGGCCGAGGCGGCTATCGCGGAGCCCGACCGGGGACCGCAGACCGCCGAACTCGCCGCCGTTGTGCCCGGCCCGGACGACGGAACCCAGGAACTCGCGGCCGGGCCGGCCGAGGGCGAGAGCCCGGACGGCGCCGGCCCGTTGTCGGCCCGCTAGGGCCGTATCAGCATCCCGGTGCAGGCGAGGCGCCACGGGCGTCCCGGCCGCGGTGGATAGTTCTGCACACTGGGATGTGCAGAACTATCCACCGCAGTGCCCGTGCGGGCCGGGCCGATGCATGCCGCGGGCCCAGTCGAGGCAGTCGTCGGATGCGTCACGGACGTCCATTCGGATAACAGCAAGAAGCGTGCCGTCGGCATGCGGATGGTTCGCGTCCGCGATCAGGGCGTAACAGATAACTAGAACACGTTCTAGTTATCTGTTACGCTGCTGACCAAGCAAGCGCATGCTTGGTTATTTAGCACTGGGAGGGCCAGTGGAGCCTCGCCCCGATATCCGTAAGCTCCGTCCGTCCCGCCGCGCGTTCCTGGCTGGTGCCGCCGCCGCGGGCGCGGTGACCTGGGTTCCGGTCTTCCGCGCAACTCCGGCGAGCGCGCAGGCCACGGCCGCGCCGCCGCCCAACTTCCCCTCGTCGATCGCCATCTACCAGCAGGCGTACGAGAACTGGGGCCAGCTGATCCTGATCGAGGACGTCTGGACCTGTGCGCCGGCCTCGGCCAGCGACGTCGTCACGCTCGCCAACTGGGCGCACGCCAACGGGTACCGGCTGCGCGCCAAGGGGATGAGCCACAACTGGTCGCCCATCGTGCTGCCCGCCGGGCAGCACCGGGGCCGGCTACGTGCTGGTGGACACCACCCAGTACCTCACCGCGGTATCCGTCGCGGCCGGTACGCCTGCCACCGTCACCGCGCAGGCGGGCATCACGATGGACGCCCTGACGACGACGCTCGGCGCGGCGGGCTACGGGCTCTGCGCCATCCCGGCGCCCGGTGACATCACCGTCGGCGGCATGCTGGCGATCAACGCGCACGGCAGCGCGATACCCGCCGCCGGCGAGACCCCGCTGTCCGGACAGACGTACGGCTCGCTGTCCAACCTGATCCTCTCCCTCACCGCCGTGGTCTGGAGTTCCGCGCAGAGTCAGTACGTGCTGAAGACGTTCCAGCGCGACGATCCCGACATCCGGGCGTTCCTTGCTCATCTCGGCCGTGCCTTCGTCACCCAGGTCACGCTCCAGGTCGCCGCCAGCCAGAACCTGCGCTGCCAGAGCTGGGTGGACATCGCGGTGGCCGACCTGTTCGCGCCGCCCGCGACCGCGGGCTCCAGTTCCTTCGCCAGCTACGCGGAGGGTGCGGGCCGGGTCGAGGCCATCTGGTTCCCGTTCACCGACACCCCCTGGCTGAAGGTCTGGTCGATCGCTCCGACCAAGCCCGCGCTGTCCATCGCGGTCGGCAGCCCCTACAACTACTCGTTCACCTACGGCATCACCGCCGCGGACAACACGTTCTACGACGAGGTGGCCACCGGGGACGTCTCGGGCACGCCGTCCTTCGAGGGCACCGCGATGGCCCTGGTGGACACCGGCCTGGTGTTCACCGGCACCTGGGACATCTGGAGCCAGTGGCAGAACGTGCTGCTCTACGTGAAGCCCGACACCGTACGGATCGTCGAAGCCGGTTTCGCGGTCGTCACCGCCCGGGCGAACATCCAGCAGGTGGTCAGCGACTTCTACGCTCAGTACGTCAGCCGCCTGAACCACTACGCGGGCCTCGGCGAGTACCCGATAAACGGGCCGATCGAGATCCGCGTCACCGGGCTCGACCAGACGGCGGACGTCCTCGCGGCGGGCGCGCAGTCGCCGATCCTCTCCTCGGTCAGGCCCCGGCCGGACCAGCCGGCCTGGGACACGTGCGTCTGGCTCGACATGGGCACGCTGCCGGTGACGGCGGGCTTCTCGCAGTTCTACACGGACATGGAGTCGTGGATCTGGAGCCACTACACCGGCAGCTACGCGACGGTGCGGCCGGAGTGGTCCAAGGCGTGGGGCTGCACCTCGGCCGGGCCGTGGACCAGCGCCTCGATCCTCGGCAGCACCGTCCCCGCCGCCGTCAGCGCGGGCCAGGCCAGCGGGGACGGCTGGTCGACGGCGGTGGAGATCCTGACCGGCTACGACCCGGGCGCGGTGTTCAGCAACCCGTTCCTCGACACGCTGTTCGGCTGAAAGGGCGCGGATGCCCGGCCGGCCAGCGCGGAAAGGATCAGCGCGAAAGGGTCAGTGCAGCAGCAGGCGGGCGGCCAGTTCGAGGCGGCTGCTCACGTCGTCCGCGGACGCCCGCCTGGTCACCCAGGCGACCAGGTTCGACAGCCACACGTCGCCGATCACCCGGGCGATCGCGGTATCGTCGGCCGACGGCTCGCCATCGTGCATGGCCTTGGTGAACATCCGCACCATCTGCCGGGCCACCGTGTTCACCTCCGTCGCCGCGCTCGGGTCCGCGAACATGAACGCCCGCGTCATCGCCTCGGTGAGCATCGGGTCGCGCTGCATGTTCACGGTCACCCGGGACAGCACGTACAGCATGCGGTCGGTTGGCGTGTCGCCCGGGATCGGCCTGCGGTCGAGCTTTTCCTGCATCTGCTCGAATTCCTGGATCAGCGCGGCGACCAGCAGGTGAATCTTGGACGGAAAGTACCGGTACAGTGTCCCCAGCGCCACGTCGGCGCGTTCTGCGACGGCCCTCATCTGCACGGCCTCGTAACCGCCCTTGGACGCGAGCGCCAGCGTGGCGTCCAGTATCCGCTTGCGCCGCTCGCGCTGGGCCGCGGAGCCCGCTTCGGCATCGATCATCTCCGTCGGCTGGTTTTTGGTACGCGTTCTCGCCGCTGGCATTTCGGACCTCTCGTTATACCCACACTCATGATCAGGTTACCAAGGGTGTGTCAATGGGGATGTCTCCGGCCTGGTTGCGTAAGAATGAAACGTGTTCTAATAAATGAAGCGCAGATGCCCAGGGGCGGGGAGGTGAAGAGCGGAGCCGATGGATTTCAGCCTGACGGAGAGCCAGCAGGAGATAGCGCACCTGGCCGGCCAGCTGCTCGACGAGGGGAAGGCCGACCCGTGGAAGGAGCTCGCGCGGGCCGGTCTGCTCGCTCTGTCCCTGCCTGCCGACCTGGGCGGCGACGGGCTCGGCGTGCTGGAGACCGCGGTGCTCCTCACCGAGGTCGGCCGGCGGGCCGCGCCGGTGCCCGCGCTGGCCACGCTCATGACCGGAGTGCTGCCCGTCGTCCGCTGGGGGAACGCTGAGCTGCGGCAGGCGCTGCTGCCGGCCGTCGCGGCGGGCGAGATGATCCTCACCGCCGGCCTCCGCGAGCCGTCGCGACCCCCGGCCGGCGGTCCCGGCGACCACGGTCACGGCCGGCCAGGGACCGGGGGGCCAGGGATCGGTCAGCATGGTGTCAGGCACCAAGGTCGGTGTTCCCTACTGTGCGCAGGCCAGCCGCGTCCTGGTCCCGGTGAGCTTCGCCGATGCTCCCTCGGGGGGAGCGATCGGTGTTGTCGTCATTGACCCGGCGGCCGACGGGGCGCACGTGACGAGCACCCCGTCCGCCGGCGGAGGTCCCGAGTACACGCTGCGGCTCGACCGGGTCCCGGTCGAGCAGGTGCTCGGCGGCGCTGACTGCCTGACGGACCTGTACCAGCTAGCCGTGGCGGGTGCGTGCTGCCTGGCCAGCGGTGCGGTGTCGGCGGCGCTCGCGCTGACCCGGGACCATGTCGCGTCGAGGACGCAGTTCGGCCGTCCGCTCGCCGCCTTTCAGGCGGTCGCTCAGCAGGTCGCTGACGTCTATATCGCGTCCCGCACGCTGGAGCTGGCCACGGTGTCCGCCTGCTGGCTGCTTGACGCAGGCCGCGACGCATCCGGTGACCTCGCAGTGGCCGGGTACTGGTGCGCGGAACAGGCACCACCATCCGTTCGGACATGTCATCACCTGCACGGCGGGACCGGGATGGATGTGACCTATCCGTTGCACCGCCTTTCGGCGCTGGTCAGCGACCTGGTGCGGTTCCTCGGCGGGGCCGAGTACCAGTTGGAGCGGCAGGCATGTTCATCGACCTGACACCAGACCAGGCCGAGCTCCGTGACACGCTGCGGCGCTACTTCGCGGGCCTGCTGTCGCCCGCCGAGCGCGTCGCGCTGCTTACCGAGCGGCACGGCGGCGTCTACCGTGACGTGGTCCGCAGGATGGGCCGCGACGGCTGGCTCGGCGTGGGCTGGCCCACGGACTACGGTGGACGCGGGTTCGGCCAGGTCGAGCAGCAGATCTTCGTGAACGAGGCGGCCCGCGCCGACATCCCGCTGCCCGCCGTCACCCTGCAGACCGTTGGCCCGGTCCTGCAGACCCGCGGCACGCCCTGGCAGCGGGAGTTCTTCCTGCCGCGGATCCTGGCCGGCGAGATCCACTTCGCGATCGGCTACACCGAGCCGGAGGCCGGCACGGACCTGGCGGCCCTGCGAACCAGGGCGGTACGGGCCAGTCCCGAGGGAGCCAGTGCCGAGGGAGACGGTGCCGCGCAAGACAGTGCCGCGCAAGACGGTGCGGACTACGTGATCGACGGCCAGAAGATCTTCACGACGGGGGCCCATGAGGCGGATTACATCTGGCTCGCCTGCCGGACCGATCCGGACGCGCCCCGGCACCGGGGGATCTCCATCTTGATCGTCGACACCGCCGATCCGGGGTTCTCCTGGACACCGATCATTACCCACGACGGTGCCCACCACGTCAATGCGACCTACTACAACCAGGTGCGCGTTCCGGCCGTGATGCGGGTCGGAGCGGAGAACGACGGCTGGCGGCTGATAACCGCCCAGCTCAATCACGAGCGGGTGATGCTGGGACCGGCCGGCCGGATCGCCGCGATGACCGAACGGGTGCGCGAGTGGGCCGCCGGGCGGTCACTGCTCGACCGGCCGGACGTGCGGCGGGCGCTGGCCCGGGCCTGCGCCGTCACGCGGGTCAACGAGCTGCTCAACTGGCAGGTGGCGGCGACCGCGGAGCTGAGCGTCGCCGACGCGTCCGCCACCAAGGTGTTCTCCTCCGAGCAGACCCAGGTGATCGGCCAGGCGCTGGCCGAGGTCGTGAGCCGGCACGCCGACGCGGCCGATCCCGAGACCGCGGCGCTGCTCACCTGGCTGGACGTTCAGCTCAAACGGAACACCGTGCTGACGTTCGGCGGCGGCGTGAACGAGATCCAGCGTGAGCTCATCGCGACCGCGGGCCTTGGCCTGCCCCGGGTCCCGCGGTGACCCGGGGTGGAAACGGGGGAGTCCCGCCCGAGGCGATCAGGGCCGCGGCCGGCCGGATCGCCGCCGGGGGCGACAGCGCGCCGCGACTCGCCCGCGACCCGGTTAACCGGCCGGCGATCCGCAACTGGCTGGAAGCGCTCGCAGTTCCGGGCGACCCGCCGGGCCGGGAGGTTCCGGACACCGCGCCGCCCGCGATGATCCAGGTCTGGACCATGTACGGACTGCACGGGGTACGGCCGGACGACGACCCGCTGGCAGCGATGACCACGCTGCTCGACGAGGCCGGGTATCCGGCGGTGGTCGCGACCAACTGCGACCAGGCGTACCTTCGCCCGGTCAAGATCGGCGAGCGGCTGGCGGTCTCGGCGCGGCTGCTCGACGTCGTCGGCCCCAAGCGCACCGCCCTCGGCGAAGGATGGTTCGTCACCACCCGGAGCACGTGGACTTCGGCGGGAGAGCCGGTGGCCACCATGGATTTCCGGGTGCTTAAGTACCGTGCTGCCCCGGGGGGACACCCTTCCGCGATGAAGGGCTCCCGCCCCTCAGACACCGCTGGCATGCGTCCCGTGGTCTCACCGGACACCGGGTTCTTCTGGGCCGGCACCGCGGCCGGCGAACTCCGGGTCCAGCGCTGCGACGGCTGCGGCACGCTGCGCCACCCGCCCGGCCCGGCCTGCCCGTTGTGCGGAACCATGACCCGCGCGGGCGCCCCCGGCTACGTCGTCGCCGCCGGGACCGGTGAGGTCTACAGCTACGTCGTGCACCACCACCCGCCCGTGCCGGGCAAGAAGCTGCCGGTCGTTGTCGCGCTGGTCCAGCTGCCGGAAGGTGTCCGGATGACCGGCGAGCTGCTGGGCGTCCGCCCGGATCAGGTCCGGATCGGCCTGCCGGTGCGCGCCGAGTTCCTCAGAATCGACGATGACCTGACGCTTCCCGCCTGGCGGGCAACGGCCTCCGTCACCCTGCCTCCGCTCGTCATCGACGTCACGCCCACGTTCGTGGTCGCCTCGGCGCTGGCCACCCGTGACTTCCAGGATGTGCACCACGACCGGGACCGCGCCGTCGCCGGGGGCGCGACGGACATCTTCCTGAACATCCTGACCACGACCGGCCTGGTCCAGCGCTATGCCGCGGCCTGGGCGGGACCGGTGGCGGCCCTCCGGGCGATCTCCGTCCGCCTCGGCGTGCCGTGCCACGCGGGCGACACGCTGACCTTCACCGGCGAGGTGACCGCGGAGGAAGGTACCGGCGACCAGGAGACGGCACCGGTGATCTCGGTCATCGGCCGGTGCGGCCGCGATGGTCAGGTGCGGGGCGATCACGTCACGGCGACCGTCCGCCTCGGGCCGGCCGGCCCCGCGGGAACGGGGAAACGATGATCACGAACGGGCCAGTCCTGAACGCAGCCGCGGCGATCGTCGGCATCGGCGCGACCGAGTTCTCCAAGGACTCCGGGCGCAGCGAGCTCCGCCTCGCCGTCGAGGCGGTCACGTCGGCCCTCGCCGACGCCGGCCTGACCGCCGCCGACGTGGACGGCCTGGTCACCTTCACCATGGACGGGAACGCCGAGATCGCCGTCGCCCGTGAGCTCGGCGTCCGCGAACTGCGTTTTTTCAGCCAGATCGGCTACGGCGGCGGAGCCGCCTGCGCGACGGTACAGCACGCGGCCATGGCGGTCGCGACCGCTGCGGCTGACGTCGTGGTCTGCTACCGTGCGCTCAACGAACGGTCCGGCCGCCGCTTCGGACAGGTGTCGGCCGGACTGGCCGGCCTGCCGACCACGGCGGGGATCGACAACGGCTGGCACTACCCCATGGGACTGGCCACGCCCGCGGCCATGGTCGCGATGATCGCCCGCCGGTACATGCACGATTACGGGGCGACGAGCGAGGACTTCGGCCGGGTCACGGTCGCGGACCGCCGGCACGCCGCGAGCAACCCCGACGCGTGGTTCTACCAGCGCCCGGTCACCCTCGCCGAGCACCAGGAGTCGCGCTGGATCGCCGAGCCGCTCCGCCTCCTCGACTGCTGCCAGGAAAGCGACGGCGCCGTGGCGATCGTCGTCACGAGGCCGGACCGCGCCCGCGACCTGCCGCGGCAGCCCGTGACGATCGCCGCCGCGGCCCAGGGCAGCGGGCACGGGCAGTACATCATGACCAGTTACTACCGTGACGAGCTGGCCGCGCTGCCCGAGATGGGCGTCGTCGCCAGGCAGCTGTGGCGGCAGGCCGGCATCGGCCCCGCCGACGTGCGGACCGCGGTGCTGTACGACCACTTCACCCCGTACGTGCTCATCCAGCTCGAAGAGCTCGGCTTCTGCCCGCGGGGCGAGGCCCGCGGTTTCATCGCCGACGGCGCGATCGAGATGGGCGGCCGCCTGCCGCTCAACCCGCACGGCGGCCAGCTTGGCGAGGCGTACATCCACGGGATGAACGGCATCGCCGAGGCGGTCAGGCAGGTGCGCGGTACCTCCGTCAACCAGGTTCCCGGCGACGGCCCGGTCCTGGTGACCGCCGGCACCGGCGTACCGACCAGCGGCCTGATCCTGTCCTTACCGGCGCGCGCGCACGGGCCGCACGGGCGGCCCGGAGTACGCCGCGTTCCGGCCGAGCACGATCGCGTCGCTCCCGCCTGCCGGGTGCAGCTGGGGCCGCCGGTCCTCCCCGTAGTCCTCGACAAGCTGCGGCTCCAGCCACCGGTAAGCCGTCTCCAGGTCGATCCACGGACCCAGTTCAGGGTCGCCCTCCCGCAGCAGCTTCACCAGCGCTCCGGTGAAGTAGGTCGGACCAGTGCTGCCCGGATCGTGTCTGGCCTTGACGTCCGGGCCGACGGCCATGAGCAGATGCGTACGCCGGGCCGCGCTCTCCGCGCGGGCCAGCCCGGCGAAGCAGCAGTCAAGGATCAGCACCACCCGGCGGCGGGGCGGGAACGCGGTGCGGATGGTATCGAGCACCTCGCTCAACGCGAGTCCGGTGCGCCGCCGGCTCCAGTCCTTGTCGATCGTCTCGACCATGCTCAGGTACAGCCGTCCGCCCGCGTTCATGCCGTGACCGCAGTAGTAAAACAGCAGGCCGGGAGGGGTGAGACCGGTCCGCGACGTCCCTGTCGTGCGCCTCGTTCAGCAGCGCGATCGCCTCGGTCACCTCGTGGGCGTACCTCGGTTCGGGAAGGACGATCAGGTCGTCCTCGCCTAGTCCGGGCATGGTCCGCTCAAGCGCACGCGCGAATTCCGCCTGGCTGTTGAGCGATTGCGCGAAGCTCGTTTCCCCGTCGTGCGCGTTGCTCGCCACCCCCACCAGCAGTGCCTGCCAGCGCACGCCCGGTGACGGCTCAGCCGCCATTGTCCGGCTCCGCGCTCGTTTCCTTCTCCAGCTTCGCGAGCAGCCGCTCTGCGTCACGGAAGTTCACGCCGTTGAGCTCGACGCTGTAGTCGGTGCCCTTGCGGCGTACCTTGATGGAGATCTTGTTCTTGTCGATCCAGTGTTTGAGCACACCGGCCATGGCCGTGCTCAGCGGTGCGGCCGCCGCGACGATCTCCAGCGCGACGGGGAGGGCGCCCTGATCGCCGGGCGCGGGCGGGCAGTCTTTCAGCCTGACGCCGAGGTCGAGATCCTCGTCCGCACGCAGCCGGTCCTGAAGCTCGCGCAGTTGCCCCGGATCGATCGGGACGCCGTCGTCCGCTGCCTCGATCGTGTAGTACTCGGCCATCTCTGTCTCCTTTCCCTACTCCTGCGACTACTGTCCGGGCAACGGCCCGCCGTCGTCGAAGACCGGCGGCAGGCCGGGCCAGTGCACCGGCAGGCTCAGTACCGAGGCCGCCTCCTCCACGTCGGCCAGCGTGTGCAGCAGCCGGTCAAGAGCGTCGGGGGCGGCCGGCAGGTCCCGTTCATAGGTCGCGGGCAGCCAGGGTGCGCCGAGTGCCCGGAACTCGCCGACGGCCTGATCGAGTTCCGCGGTGACGACCTGGACCGCCCGGGCCGCTCCGATCGCGCTCGAAACCGTCCCGGCCAGCGATTCGACCAGGATCGCGGGCAGCGGCTGCGCGCTGGCCAGGGCCACCCGGATGCTGAAGCAGTGCCCGGCGTAGCGAGCGAGGGCTCTGCGGTAACCCGGCACGGCCGATCGCGCCGCCCGTTCCGGCGGCACCTGATAGGGGTTCAACGGTGAGGGAACGCCCGGCCGCGCGAGCTCCTCCAGTTCCGTAACGCGGCGCTGCAGCAGGCTGCGAAAGGCCGGGTTGTCCGCGTCATAGGGGTCGAAACCGACGCTCAGCACCGCGGGGAACGGCAACGCCGCGAAACTCCGCCACCACGCGTCCCACGCGGCTCCGGGACCGAAGAACCCGTGGCACACCGCGTAGGACAGCACCGTCCCGCCGCGGGCGATCCGGTCGCCGGACAGGTGCTTGCGCACCTCGACGAAGCCGCCCACCTGGCCGGGATAGCCGAGCCAGTCCCGCAGTTCCGTCTCCAGGGCGATCGGCTGGGCCCGCACATGGGACGGCAGCGCGCCGTCCCCGCCGGCCGCGCGGCGGAGTCGCTGCCCGGCGAGCTGCCTGGCCTCGGCGGGCGTCCCGGCCAGGACCCGCACGAGGAAGGCGGCCCGCACCTTCTGCGGGCCGGCCCCGGTGGCGAACCGCACTTCGAAGCGGTTTCCGGGGGCGGGCGGGTCCCACTGCGCCGCGAGCCAGGCCGTCTCCCGTTCAGCCAGGCGCTTGCGGCGCTCATCCCAGGACAGGTCGGCAAAGCGGTCCGTGGCGCCGATCCGGCCGTCGGCGGACAGGCGCGCGCCCGCCCACGCCCAGCATCCGGAGCCGTCGCTCGCGCTCAGGAACGCACCGTCCGCCAGGGGGGCTGTGCTCCCGCTCACCGCATCGACTCACTCATTCGGCATTTCCCCGGGGCCGGCCGACCGCGGCGCAGGCAGGGTTTCCCACCCGGCGCGGGCCTGGGCTGAGGGCTGGGCGGGCACCCGGGCAGCGGGCGGGGGAATGACCGGGCTCGCGGGCGGCTGCGGCAGCAGCAGCGCGGACTCCTGCTCTACCTGCGGCAGCCGCAGCTGCTCGGCCAGTGCCCACAGGCTCTCGTCGGGGATCGCGTACACGGCCTCGCGGCAGGCCAGGTGCACCGCCTCGCGCACGGCGCGGGCGCGGTCGGTGCGCAGCATCACGGTGACGAGGTTGGTCCCCTTGACCAGGTCGGTCAGGGCGCGCTTGACCAGCTGGGCGCCGGACCGCCGCCGCCACATCTGCCAGCCCACGTAAAGGCTGGTGCCGTAGGGGAAGACCGTCACGTAGGTGTGGTACTCGTTCTCGGACAGCTCGATCATGAACTTGACCTGACGGCCCGTCCCGGCGAGCTGGATGCTCCGGAGCTGCGGGGTGATCGGCAGTTCGCGGCGGCGGAGCACCGCGTTGATCATGCGGTAGTAGGACTCGGCCTGCCCGGCGCGGTCGGCCAGCAGCGTCCGCCACTCGCCGATGGGCTCGGTGACCTTCGCGGTCAGCAGCACGACCCAGAAGACAACGATGCCGGCCAGGAAGGCCAGGATCAGCAACGACCCGCCCTGGCCGCTCGCCGCCTTGACGCCGCCGAAGAAGGCGAGCGGGGCAAAGACAACCAGCCAGGCGAGCCAGGCGCGCGACAGCAGGATGCGGAACGTGCGCGGCGAGACCGAGTCGTCCAGAGCGAGTTCCATCGGCTCGTGGCGCAGGGTTTTCTGCAGGTAGACAGCGTCGGCGTCGAACGGCGACGAGCCGGCGGGTTCGGGCGGTTGTATCAAGCTGGCTCCACGCTCATCGCGGCGGCCGGGGCGCGGCGTGACCGGCAGCGGCGCGCTGCGGGCCCGCGGGCCCCCGCAATTTGCGCAGAACGCGTCCCCCTGTTCGAACAGGGAACCGCAACTGCATGCCGTCATCTGGTTCACCTATTTCTCGTCGTTACCGGTTTCTCGTCGTTACGGTCAAGCCGCCCGAGTCGGCATGGCAAATGGGCCGCGGGTGTCCACCAGGCGGTCGCCGGAATTCGGGAAGGGGTTATCGCGGGCCCTGATGGCTAGTGAAAATCCCTTGTGTGATGGAATTCCAATTGGCGGCAGGCTATGGCCGCTATCGAACTGAGACCGGTATTCTCTGCGCCTGAGGGCCGAATAGCGGTTAACGATGCGTTCTCCGTCCGGGGAACGGCATCGGCGTCAGGGAGGCGGTCCCGTTTCCCGTGCGGAACTCCCCACCCCTGGGTCTCGGCTCGCCTCAGTGGCCGCAGGCTCCATTTTTCACATAATCCCCCACTAGTTACCAGCCTGCCAAGCGACGATACTATCCGCAGGCTGAGTAGATTATCCACCCGCATAGGGCATGTCGCAAGACTGTCGATCAATCATTGCGCATTCACCACTTCATGCCGGCCTCAGGAGTTCTCCGGTCGTGCGGCCATCGGAAAGTCCGGGCCTATTCCGGTAGCCGTGTCAGCTAAGCGAAACGTGATATTGCGACAGAGGCAGCAGCCTTGCGGCAGCGGCATCCTGACCACGGATTCCCGTCACCGGCGGAAATCTTCGAAATCAAGATCAAAAATGGTGATCCCGAACGGGTTCGTGCTTCGCCTGGCCTGCAGCCCCGCCGGGCGGTAAGGGCGGGGCCGGCGAGGTGCTATCCGCTCTCCGGCGCACCGAGAAGGTCGAGGGCGGCGATGTAGCCGAACGTCATGGCGGGGCCGATTGTCGCGCCCGCGCCCGCGTAGCTGCGGCCCATGACCGAGGCGCTGGCGTTGCCCGCCGCGTACAGGCCGGGGATGGCGGGTTCCGTCGGGCCGCAGCACCCTGGCCCGGCCGTCGGTGCACAGGCCGCCCTTGGTGCCGATGTCGCCGGGGACGATCTTGGCGGCGTAGAACGGGGGCCGGGCCAGCGGCGCCAGGTTCGGGTTCGGGCGGCAGCGCGGATCGCCGTAGTAGCGGTCGTAGGCGGATGCGCCCCGGCGGAAGTCCTCGTCACGGCCGCCCCGCGCGAACTCGTTGAACCGCGCGACGGTCTTCGCGAGCGAGTCCTCGTCGATGCCGATCTCGGCGGCGAGTTCGCCGAGATTCGGCCCGCGGAACAACGCGCCCGCCGCGTACCAGCGGCGGGGGAGCGGCCGGCGAGGCGGACGGCCCGCGAAGACGTACCGGTCGCGATAGCGCTGGTCGAAGATCAGCCAGGCGGGGATGTGCGGGTTGTCCGGTGTGTGCGCTTCGTACATGGCGTGCACGGCGTCGACGTACGGGGCGGCCTCGTTCACGAACCGCCGGCCCGCGCCGTTGACGAGAACGCAGCCCGGCAGGCTGCGCTCCGCCAGGCAGAAGTACGGCCCGCCGGGCAGCGGGATCGACGGGCCCCACCAGGCGTCGTCCATCAGGCCGGTCGCGGCGCCGAGCTCCTGTCCGGCCACGATTCCGTCGCCGGTGTTCCCGGGCGCGCCGGTCGTCCAGTCGGTGCCGATCGGCTCCCGCTGGTACCGGCGGCGCATCTGCTCGTTGTGCTCGAACCCGCCGGTGGCGATCAGGACGCCGCGCCTGGCCCGGATCAGTACCGGCTTGCCGTCCCGGACGGCACGGACCCCGGTGACCCGGCCGTCGGTCGTGACCAGGCCGGTCAGCCGGGAATTCGAGCCAGACGGGCACACCGCTGGCGGCCAGCCCAGCGCGCAGCCCCGCGGCCAGCGCCTGCCCGAGGCTGAGCATCCGGTGCCCGAGCAGCCGGGTGCGCGCCAGCCGGCCCGCGACCTCGACGCCGGCCAGGACGGCCCGCGGATGGCGGGGGCCGAGGCTCAGCCAGCGGTAGTCGGCCTGGGTGACGGCGACGCCGCCGGGACGGGCAGGTAGGGCGGGCTCAGCCGGCGAAGCTCGCCGCCGAGCACATTGCCGTCAAGCGGTACCGGCTCGATGCTCCGCCCGCCCGCGAGCCCGCCCGGCGCCTCGGGATAGTAGTCGGCGTAGCCGGGCACCCACGAGAACCGCAGCGGCGTCGCCGCCAGGACGAAGTCCAGCATGGCGGCGCAGTGCTCGAGCAGCGCGGAGCGCAGCTCGGCCGGGGCGTCCGCGCCCGCCACGTGGGCCAGGTAGGTGCGGGCCAGCTCCGGGGTGTCGACCACTCCGGCGCGCGCGCAGCACCGCATTGCCGGGTGCCCATATCCCGCCACCGGAACGCGCCGTGGTGCCACCGAACGACTCCGTCTTCTCCAGCACCACGACCGACGCTCCGCGGTGGGCCGCGGTCAGCGCCGCCGTCATGCCCGCCGCGCCGCTGCCCGCCACGACGATGTCGAACTCGGCAGTGTCGAACTCGGCAGTGTCGAACTCGGCGGCGTCGAACTCGCCCGCATCCGGTTCGCCGGCGTCCGAATGGGGCGGGCGCCGCTCCGTCCGCCGTCGGCTCTGTTGCCATGGCACCTCCCGGGCTCAATACTAGAACATGTTACAGTTTTTCGCCGAGAACGGGAGGAGCGAGCTTGTCCGCGGACTGGGACATCCGGGCCGACGTGGTGGTCGGGGTTTCGGCGCGGCGGGTGCCTGCGCCGCACTCGAAGCGGCCGCGGCGGGCTGCTCGGTGCTGGTGCTCGACCGGTTCGCCGGCGGCGGGGCGACCTCGCTGTCCGGCGGCGTGGTGTACGCCGGCGGCGGCACCCCGCAGCAGCACGCCGCGGGCGTCACCGACTCGGCCGAAGCGATGTTCGGCTACCTGCGCACGGAGGTCAGGCGACGTGGTGCCGGCCGAGACGCTTCGCGAGTTCTGCGCCGGCAGCACGGCGATGCTCGGCCTGGCTGGAGGGTCACGGCGTGCCGTTCGAGGGCACGCCTCTGCCCGGACAAGACGTCCTACCCGACCAACCGTCACTACCTGTACTACTCGGGCAGCGAGGTTTCGGCCCGCGCCGCCGCGCCCCCGGCGCCCCGCGGACACCGGGCCCGGGGCCGCGGCACGTCCGGTGGCCTGCTGTTCGCCCGGCTGGCGGGCGCCGTGCGGCGGGCCGGCGTCCAGGTCGCGGATGCAGACCGCGGCGGTGCGCCTGATGACGGCCGGCGAGCGGGTGACCGGCGTCGAGTGCCGCACGCTGCGCGGCGCGCCGGGTGGGCGGTTACCGCGCACCGCGTGCTGCACCGCCTGGCCCGCAAGCCCTACCTCTACGTTCCGAAGGCAGGCCGGGTGATGCACCGGCCGGTCGGCTGGCTGGAGCGCAGGTACGCGCCGGCCGACTGCTGGTCGGCGCGGACCGCGGCGTGGTGGTCGCGGCGGGCGGTTTCGGCGCGAGCAAGGAGCTGCTGCGCGCGCACGCGCCGACCGCGCGCGGCGGCCTGCCGCTGGCGACGCCGGGCGACGACGGCAGCGGCATCCGGCTCGGGCACCGGGGCCGGGGGAGCGGCGGGCTCCTCGACCGCGTTTCGGTGTGGCGGTTCATCAGCCCGCCGCCCGCCCTGCTGCGCGGTGTGCTGGTGGACGCCGGACGGGAAGCGGATCTGCGACGAGTCACGGTACGGCGCGGCGATCGGCGATGAGATCGTCCGCCGCGGCGGGCGCGCGTGGCTGCTGGCGGACCGGGCCACGATCGCCGCGGCGCCGGCGGCAGCTGCGCGGCTCGACGCTCTGGTTCCAGCGGCTGCAGGCGCTGGTTCCTGCTGGCGTCCGGGCGGGTGAGCGCGGACACGGTGCCGGGCGTCGCGGCCAGGGCCGGCGTCGACCCCGACGGCCTGGCGGCGACGGTGGCTGCGTACAACGCGGCTAGGCAGCGCTGGTCGCAATTCCCGGCGGGCAAGCCGGGACCGTGGTCGCCGCTGCAGATCAGCCGCCGTATTCGCTGATCGACTGCTCGATCCGGCCCGCGGCCGTTCTACCCGACCCCGGTCCTGACCCTCGGCGGCCTGGTCGTGACCAGTCGACCGGCCAGGTGCTGCGCGCCGACGGCACGGCGGTACCGGCCTGTACGCGGCGGGCCGCGCGCCGCGGGCCTCTGCTCGCGCTCCTACGTCAGCGGCCTGTCCATCGCCGACTGTGTTTTCTCCGGCCGCCGCGCCGGCCGTCACGCCTCGGCCGCCGCCCAGCAGGTCACGTCCGCGGATTCTTAATCCGTTGGTTCGGGATTTAAGTCCCTGGCGGCGCACCCGTTCTGACCTGGGGTTTTACGACTCCAGGTCATTTTTTATGTGTCCGTTTGTCCACTTGGTCGCTCCGTGGTTGCTCGCGCGCACGGACCCAGCAATCCGGGGTTTGTCAAAAACGGCCCATCCGGCGCTCGATGCGAGTGCATTCGCCCCAGAACCGCGCCGTCTCGCCGGTCGGCTGTGGGTGCCGAAAACCTATGCCACCAGGCGATACTCGTGAATCACGCCTCCGGCGCGGTCGCGCCGCAGGACGCGGAAGTGGTCCAGGTCGGTGACGCCATCGGGCAGCGGGCGGAGCGGCGCGGCCTGGTTCAGGGTGCGGTGCGGCCGGTGGGTGTTGTAGAAGTCCTCGTACTCGCGCAGCACGGTCATCAGGTGGCGCTGGTTCCAGATCAAGGTCCGGTCCAGCAGCTCACGCCGGCAGCTGCCGATCCAGCGTTCCATGATCGAGTTCATTCGCGGCGCCTGGATGGCGGAGCGGACGACCCTGACGCCAGCGGCCTGGAAGACCGCGTCGAACGCGGCGGTGAAGCTGGCGTCCCGGTCATGCAGGACGAACTTCACGCTGATCCCCGCGTCCTCCAGGTCCATCAGCAGGTTCCTGGCCTGCTGGACTACCCACGACTGGACCGGGTGCTCGGTGGCGCCCAGGACCCGGATCCGGCGGGTGCCGTGCTCGATCACGGCAAGGACGTAGACCTTCGTGCCGTTGAGCAGGTCGGCGGTGAAGAAGTCCAGCGCCAGGATCCCCTGCGCCTGGGATCGCAGGAACTCCGCCCAGCCCGGACCGTCCCGGCGCGGCGCCGGGTCGATCCCGGCGCTCTTGAGGATCTGCCAGACCGTGGACGGCGCCACCGTGATGCCGAGCCCGGCGAGCTCGCCGTGGATCCGCCGGTATCCCCACGACTCGTTCTCCCGGGCCAGCCGCAGCACCACCGACCGGACCTTGCGGCGCACCGGCGGGCGGCCGGACCGGCCACGGCGCGACCGGCGCGCCCACCGGCGGCGGACGATGTCGCGATGCCAGCGCAAGATGGTGCCGGGAGTGACGATCAGCCGCATCGCCGCGAGGCGCTCGATGGGCAGCGTCCCGGCCAGCAGCGCCAGCCACGCCCGGTCCGGCCACGTCAGCCGCGACATGAGCCCGCGGCCGCTCACGCTCGGCGACAGCAAGCTGATGGCGCAGCATCAAGATCTCGGCGTCCTTCCACCACGACTCCCGCCGCGACAACCCCAGCAGCGACACCGCACGGGACACGATCAGGAAGACCAGCTTCAAGCCCACAAGCCGAAGATCATCCCACCCCGGCGGGCCAGGACCCGCCAGCCGCCGGACACGGGACTGAACCGACCGCGCTCCTGCAGGGCATCTGCCCAGGTGGCACAGGTTTTCGGCACCCACAGTCTTGGCGAACCTCGCTAGCGCGGCCACGTCGACGCCAGTCGCCTGGATGGCATCGCCTGAATGCTGCGTCACGCCATGCGAGCCGACGACTCGTCCGCTCGCAGGACCATGGATGGTAACCGTGTTCGAGCCTGACGCCCCGGCCGCCGTGGGCCGCTGGGCCGCTGCGTACCGGGCGGTATCCGAACGGAACTCCTCAGCGCACGCGACACCCGCGTCTGTCAGGTACAGGCGGATCGGCCCCTCACATCCGAAGGCCATCGTGCCCTTGACCATTGCCTGCCGGTACAGCCAGCCGGCAGCGTTATCTAGGTCGTCCGCTGAGAACGGCTCTGCCAGCCAGCGGTCCGTTGGATTCCTGGCGCGCGGTCAGCGAGAGTCGCGGGGCCCGGTGAGGCCTGTCATGTGGATGGCTGTCGCGTCGTCGTGCTGCTTGCCGTGGCGGGGCGGCTGGTCGTCTTCCAGTTGGCGCACCGCCGTGATGAGGGAGCCTGGTCCGTGGGCGGCGGCCATGGCGGCGAGGCAGTCCCATGTCTGCCCGTAGAAGTCGGCGAGCCGCGTCACGCCGTCGGTGAGGAGCAGGACGCTGCTGTCGTCGGCGAGGTCGCATGTTCCGCGTACTGCCTCGTAGGCGGCCTCGGGGCTGGTTGAGGCGACCCAGAACCCGCCTGGCTGGTTGCGCAGCAGCCGGGCGACCTCGTTCGGGCGGGGCCTTCCTCCCGGCGGGTCGCTGGTCCGCTCATCGAGGAACACCTCGGCGGCTTGTCCTGGCCGTGCGTGCAGGACGGCGGAGTCGGCCAGGGACAGGTACTCCAAGACGGAGCCGCTCACCCTGCACATGGCGACCGTGCTGGCCGGGCTGTCGGGGTTGGCGAGATCGCAGGTGCCGCTGTGGGCGCGGCGGACGTCGGTGATCGCCTCGGCCAGCAGGTCAGCCAGGGACAGCGCGGCGGTGGGTATGCGGGCGGCGACCGAGGCGGCGAGCTGCCGCACGAGCCAGCGGACGTCGTGAATGCAGCCGCTGTCGGTGTCGGGCGGGGCAGTGGCCCCGTCGAGGACGACCGCCCAGTCGGGGCCGGTGACCGCGTAGTCCTCGTTGGGCCGCTTGCCGCCGGCCTTGGACGCCCAGGTGACCTGCATCAGCCGGGAGGCGCGTCACCAGGCGGTGAGGGCGGTGAGCTCCTCGTGGTAACGCCCGGCGGCCTGCGGAGACAGGGCGCTGATCGCGGGGGCGACAGCCCTGGCCTGGGTGACCAGCAGCGGGACCCGCAGGGCTGCGGGCAGGTCGGTGAT
The DNA here is from genome assembly GCA_963785645.1 of uncultured Actinomycetota bacterium. Classification (GTDB taxonomy): domain Bacteria; phylum Actinomycetota; class Actinomycetes; order Streptosporangiales; family Streptosporangiaceae; genus Trebonia. The sequence continues at coordinate 444,616 of CAWAWG010000003.1, read as the reverse complement.
CGCGCCGAGCGCGGCCTGGGCGGCGGCGTGCGGGTCGCGGGCGTGGGTGGCGAGGTAGCGGGCCTGGTCGAGGCGGATGAGCGGGCGGTCCATCGGGTCGTCAGCCGGGTACGCCGCGAGGGCCTGGGCCTGGGCGTCCGGGGCGTCCGGGTCGCCGATGCCGGTCAGGACCGCAGACTGGTACATCAGCAGCTCGCGCTCGGGGAACCCGAAGAACCCGCCGTCCGGGGCGGACCTGCCGAGCAGCTGCCCGGCGCGGTCGAGTTCGGCGCGGGCCCGTCAGCGCGGCCGCCCCCGGCGTGGGCGCGGGCGGTCAGCCCGGCGAGCTGCGCCGCGGGGGCGCAGGCGCTTTCCCCGAGCCCGGCGCGGGCGCGGCCGGCGATGGTGATGACCTGGCCGGGCTGCTGCCCGTACAGGGCGGACATGGCCTGCGCGACGGCGGCCCAGTACTGCTGGGCGGTGTCGCCGGACAGGCTGGCGTAGCGGGCCGCGGTGTGGAGCCAGTCGCTGGCCTGCCGGTCGTTGCCGAGGTCGGTGTGCAGCGCGCCGGTCAGGCCGCACAGCCGGGCGGCGACCAGGGACAGGTCCCGCTCGCGGGGGTAGCCGCCGGTGAGGTCGGCCAGGTCGGCGAGGTCGGGCTGAGGCACGCCAGGAGCTGGGCGGGGGGACGCTGGCCGTAGGCGGCGACGTGGGCGTCGGTGATGTCGCTCCAGCGGGAGATCTCGTCGGCGGGCAGGACGTGCCGCAGGTCGGCGTTCATCTTGCGGCGCGTCTCGTCCAGCGCGGGGATGAGCGGGGCTGCCGCTGCGAGCTGCAGGAACTGGCGCCGGTCCACGTCGTCCTCCTCTGCCGCCGCGGGGGCGGGCACGTTCGTCACTATCGGGTCGTCGCCGGCCAGGCCGAGTCGGCTGGCGGTGGTGCGGTACCACAGGCCGAGCAGCGGCCCGTAGAGCCTTCCGGGTGATTCATGCCCGTTTTCCCAGCGTGATAGCTGCTGCTTGCTGGGCGAGGGAGCGCACGGGGTGCCCCGGTCGGCGGCGAGGCCCCGCAGCCCTGCGCTGACCTGCTCCTGGGTCTGCCCGGAGGCCAGCCGCCAGGCCATCAGCAGCGTCGGGGTGCCGGCCTTCTGCGTGGACGGCCTGGGTTAGGCGCCACGGCGGCCACCCCTGCTGTCCCGCCGTGGCCCGGAGGTCGCCCGCGATCTTCTCGCGGCTGCGCGCGTCCACGTTCCGCACCGTAACACCGCCCTGACTCCCGGTACAGGCCCAGCGGGGTTGCGGCACGTCGGCAACACGGGTTGCGACTGGCTGCCAGCTATCTGTGACAGTCGCGTCTGGTCACGGTGGAGGAACAAGCGCAAGACGCCAGTGCCACGGAAGGAGACCCCGATGGGCGCAGTCACTGCTATTCCCCCGGACTCGCGGGAGGCGGAGGTCCCGCGCGAACTCGCGGAGGAGCTTGAGTCGGCCTGCTCCCTGACGATGGACGGCCACCAGTTGTCCGGGCAGGACGTCGCGGCGGCCAGGGCCGTCCTGGACGGTCCCGCCTGGCCGGAACCTCGCCGGCCGCCTCGCGGCCCTGGCCGGACACGGGCAGCAAGGCCCCGGGTGGGCGGTGCTGCGGATGCCCGCCGGCCTGGACGACGGCCAGTTGCAGCGGGCGGGCGCGGGACTGCTCGCGGCGCTGGGCCGGCCGTTCTTCTCCATCCGGGACGGTGGCAGGCTGTGGATCGGCGGCGAGACCACCGCCGCGAAGGACCCCGCCTCGTTCGGAGGGGCCGGCCGCGCAGGGCCTGCACATCGACGCGCCCAACGTCGAGCGGGTCCCGGACTACACCAGCCTGCTCGTCCTGCGCCCGGACCCGGCTGGGGGCGGTCAGTCGCTGGTGGGGGACCTGCACGCGGCGCTCGCGGGCCTCAGCGGCACCGACCGCGGCGAGCTCGCCGAGCCCGCCTACTTCGAGGGGCGGGCGGAGGGGCTGCACGGGACCGGGGTGCCCCGGATGCCGTTCCCCGTCCTCGACGCCGGCGGCGATGGCCGGCCGTGGGTCCGGTGGGCGGCCAAGATGGCCGCCGACCCGCGCAACCGCGCGCACGCGGCCGTCCTCGCCCGGTACGCGGCGGCCCTGGAGGCCAGCGCGACGACGGTCGCCCTGGACCGGGGCTGCCTGCTGGTCCTGGACCAGCAGCGCGCCGCCCACGGCCGCACCGCCCTGGGAAGCCAGGAGGGCCTGCCCGACGGGACGCGCCGCCTGCTCGTGCAGGCCAAGGCCGCGCTCGACCCGGCGGCCCCCGCCCAGCAGCCCGCGAAGGGCGGTGCCCGCGATGAGTGAGGCACGCGACGTCGCCGTCGTCGGCACTGGCGTCGTCGGCCTGGCGGTCGCCTGCGAGCTGCTGGACCGCGGCCTGCGGGTGACGGTGGTCGGCCCGCGCGGCGGGGACCACCGGGGCCAGGCGTCCCGGGCGGCCGGGGCGATGCTGTCCACGTTCTCCGAGATCGAGCCCGGCCACGACCCCGCGCGGGTCACCGTGGAGACCGGGGAGCGGCTGGCCGCCCACGAGATGTACCCCGGCTGGCTGGACCGGCTCGGCATCGGCGGGCAGGCCCGGCAGGAAACGTGGGTGCTGGCCCCGGCCAGCCGGCGGGCCTGGCTGGACCCGATCGCCGCAGCCGCCACGGCGGCCGGGCACCCCGCCGAGCTGCACGACCCCGGCGACATCCCCGGCCTCGCCGCGCCCAGGGAATCGGCGGCGGCGCTGTGGCTGCCCACCGAGGCCAGCATCGACAGCCGCGTCCTGCTCGATGCCCTGGCCGCCGCGGTCACCCGCCACCCGCACGCGGAATGGCGCGACACCACCGCGACCTCAGCCGATGACAGCTCGGTGCGGTGCGCCGACGGCAGCACCGTCACCGCCGGTCAGGTGGTGCTGGCGGCCGGGGCGATGACGGCGGCGCTGCTGCCCGATGCGGGTCGGCCGCTCGGTGTCCCGCCGGTCCTGGCCGGACGGGGGGTCAGCCTGCTGCTGGACGTCCCGCAGGTGCCCGTGGAGCACGTGGTCCGCACCCCGAACGCGGCGTTCGCCTGCGGCGTCCACCTGGTCCCGCGGGCCGGCGGGGGCCTGTACCTGGGCGGCACCAACCGGCTCACCCTCAGCCCCGACCCGGAACGCCGCGCGACCACAGGCGAACTCGCGGCCCTCATCGGCGACGCGACCGCGCTGCTGGACCACCGTCTCACCGGAGCGGAGGTCACCGGGACCAGGGTCGGCCTGCGCCCGTACACGATCGACCACCTGCCCCTCGTCGGCCCCACGGGCGACCCGAGGGTCCTGCTGGCCACCGCGACCTACCGGTGCGGGGTCCTGCTCGCGCCCCGCATCGCGGCCCTGATCGCCGGCGAGGTCACCGCCCCCGGGACCCTGGACGGCCACCCGTACCGGGCGCTGCGGCCGATGCCGGCCCCGGCGCGGAATCCGTCACGGGCAGCGCGGCGGCCGACCTGATCGACCACCTGCTCCAGGGCGGCGGCCACCTGCCGCCCCAGGCACAGGCCGAGCTCGCCGCCTTCCTCCCCGCAGCCCTGAGCGCCATGCTCGCCGGCCCCGGCGGGAGCGCTGCGCTGCGGCGCCTGTGGGGGGCCGCGCCCGTTCCCGAGGTCCTGCCGTCCCTGCTGTCGCTGGCCGCCCGGAAGCAGGGAGGCCAGTGAGCGCCGGCAGCCCCGCGCTGCGCGATGCGGTGCTCGGCGCCGTCGCCGCCGCGTGCCGCCCGGAGAACCGGGGCCACGTCAGCGAGCACGCCACGCTCGCCGGCCTCGGCCTGGACTCCCTGGACCGCATCACTCTGGCCGTCGCCGTCGAGGAGGCCACCGGCCTGCGCATCTCCGACGAGACGCTGCCCTCTCTGCGCACCGTCTCCGACATCATCATCCACCTTTCCAGGCAGGAGGCCCGGACATGAGCACGACGGGATGGACCGACCCCGGCGGCAGCGCCGGCCCCGGCACCCGCCTGTGGCACCAGGCGCAGGTCGCCGCCGGCGCCACGGTCGGGGCAGACTGCACCCTCGGCAAGGGCGCCTACGTCGGCGCCGGCGCCGTGATCGGCGACCGGGTGAAGATCGGCAACTACGCCTGCGTGTTCGGGGCGTCCGTCGCCGACGAGGCGATGATCTGCCCCGGCGCGATGCTGCTGGAGGACCCCGCGCCGCGCGCCGCGAACCCCGACGGGACCCTCAAGACGGCATCTGACTGGACCCCGCGTCCCGTCAGCGTGGGGCACGGGGCGACCATCGGAGCCGGCGCCGTGATCGCGCCCGGCGTCACCGTCGGCCCTCGCGCCATGGTCGCCATCGGCGCCGTGGTCACCCGCGACGTCGCCGCGCACGCCCTGGTCGCGGGCAACCCGGCCCGGCCCGTCGGCTGGGCCTGCGCCTGCGGCACCACCCTGGACGCGGGCCTGCGGTGCCCGTCCTGCGGGCGCGCCTGGCAGCACGGGGACCCGGGCCTGGCGGCTGTCGCCGGCAAGGAGGAACTCGCGTGACCGCGACCCGCGCACCCGCTTCGCCCGATCACCTGCCCCGCGCGGCGGGCGTGGGTAGCCTCGGGGCACATGAGCTACCTGCCGCCCCAGGAGTACTACGCGACCTTGCCGAGGCACATCGCCGGCGCCGGAGCGATCTTCCGCGACGACGACGGGGCAGTCCTGCTCGTCAAGCCATCCTACCGGGAAACCTGGGAGATCCCCGGCGGCGGCCTGGAGCACGGAGAGGACCCGTGGGCCGCGGCGGTCCGGGAGGTCAAGGAGGAAACCGGCCTGGAGCTGCGCCCCGGCCGGCTGCTCGCGGTGGACTGGGTCCCGCTCCAGGACGACGGCCGGCCGGCCCTGGCGAACTTCCTGTTCGACGGAGGGCTGCTCGGCCCCGGCCCCGGCCGGCCGGGCGTCCAGTTGCAGGACGGCGAGCTGACCAGCTGGACGATGGCCGCCCCGGGCCAGTGGGAAGACCTGCTCGCCCCGCACATGGCGCGCCGTGTGCGGGCCTGCGCTGCCGCGCTGGACGCCGGCACTACGGCCTACCTGCAGTACGGCTGGCCTGTCGCCGACCCTCTGCAGTAAGCAGCCTCCGGGGCCTCCGGCCCGGACCGGGTCAGCGGAGCGTTCGGTGATCCCCGTCGCGCGCCCGCTGCTGGGCGAGGAGGAAATCACCGCCGCAGTCGCGGTCCTGCGCTCCGGCCAGGTCACGCAGGGGCCGCAGGTCGCCGCGTTCGAGGACGAGTTCTCCGCCCTCGTGGACGGCCGGCACTGCGTCGCCGTCAGCTCCGGGACCACGGCGCTGCACCTGTCCCTGCTGGCGCTGGGCATCGGCCCGGGGGATGAGGTGATCGTCCCGTCGTTCACCTTCGCCGCGACCGCCGGGGCCGTCGCCCTGGCCGGCGCAGTCCCGGTGTTCGCCGACATCGACCCCGTCACCTTCTGCCTCGACCCCGCCGCGGTCGCCGCCGCCATCACGCCGCACACCGCAGCGGTCGTCCCGGTGCACCTGTACGGGCACCCCGCCCCGATGGGCGCGCTGCTCCCTCTCGCCGCCCGCCACGGCCTGGCCGTCATCGAAGACGCTGCCCAGGCCCACGGCGCGGCACTGGACGGCCGGCCCGCCGACGCTTTCGGGGCCGCGGCCGCCTTCAGCTTCTATCCCACCAAGAACATGGCGACGATCGAGGGCGGCATGGCCGTCGCCCCGGACGCCGCCACCGCCCGCAAGCTGCGGCTCCTGCGCAACCAGGGCATGGGCCAGACCCCCTACCGGCACGAGGTCATCGGCACCAACGCCCGGATGAGCGACCTCGCCGCCGCCATCGCCCGCTGCCAGCTCACCCGCCTCGACGGGTTCACCAGGACCCGGCGGCGCAACGCCGCAACCCTGGACGCCGTGCTCGGCGGCGCGGTCGGCTGCCCGCAGGCCGCCCCGGGGGCGTACCACGTCTACCACCAGTACACCGTCACCGTCCCGGGCGGCCCCGCCGCCCGGGACGCCCTCGCCAGGGCGCTGACGGAGCAGGGCATCGGGAGCAGGGTCTACTACCCGGTCCCCGTCCACCGCCTGGAGGCGTTCGCCCGGTACGCGGGCACTGACCTGCCCCGCACCGACGCGGCGGCCGGCAGCGTCCTGTCGCTGCCCGTCCACCCGGCCCTAACCTGTGCCGACCTGGACCGCATCGCCACTGCGGTCCTCGGCGCCCGTCAGGAGGCACAGCCGTGACCGCGAACCTGCGGGCCGGGCTCGTCGGGCTGGGCCGCATGGGACGCAACCACGCCCGCGTCCTGCGCCACCTGGACGGCGTCACCCTTGCCGGCGCCGCCGACCCGGCCGGGGACCCCTACCAGGCGGCCGACGGGATCCCCGTCCACGACAGCCTCGACGACCTGATTGCCGCCGGCATCGACTACGCCGTCCTGGCCTGCCCTACCAGCCTCCACGAGACCCTGGGAACCCGGCTCGCCGCCGCCGGGGTACCCACGCTCATCGAGAAGCCGCTGGCCCCCGACTCCGCCGCGGCCCGCCGCCTCGCCGCCGCGTTCAGCTCGGCCGGGGTCCCCGCCGCGGTCGGGTACATCGAGCGGTTCAACCCCGCCCTGATCGCCATGCGCGACCGCCTCGCCGCAGGCCAGCTCGGGCAGGTCTTCCAGGTCGCCACCCGCCGCACAGGCCCGTTCCCCGCCCGCATCACCGACGTCGGCGTCGTGCACGACCTCGCCACCCACGACCTCGACCTCACCGCTTGGGTCACCGGCCAGCGCTACGCCCGCGTATCGGCCCGCACCTCCCGCCTCAGCGGCCGGCAGTACGAAGACCTCCTCGCCGCCGTCGCGGACCTCGACGCCGGGACGATCGCCTGCCACGTCGTCAACTGGCTGTCCCCCCTCAAAGAGCGGACCGTCATCGCCACCGGCACCCTCGGGTGCCTCGCCGCCGACACCCTCACCGCCGACCTCACCTACTGGGCCAACGGGGCCGAGCCCACCCAGTGGGACGCCCTGGCCGCCTTCCGCGGCGTCACCGAAGGCGACATAATCCGCTACGCCATCCAGAAAAAGGAGCCCCTGCTCGCCGAGCACGAGGCATGGCGCGACGCCATCCTCGGCAAACCCGCCAGCATCACCCCCGTCGACCACGGCATCAACGCCATCCTCGTCGCCGAGGCCATGATCGAGGCATCCCGCACCGGCACCACCATGCCCGTCTTTTCCCCGGATCCGACGGAAGCGCTGACCTTCAGCTGAGGAGGGCATGAGCGGCACCGTCAACGGCGCTGGGAGCGCCTCGCCCGGATCCCGCTCGGCAGGGCCGGCTGCCTAGCCGTGCTCGTCACTGAGACCGCCGCCGCGTGGCGGCCCAGGCTGTCCGAACATCTCGTAGAGCCTGAGCGCTAGCTGCTGGATAACCTCGCCGTGGGCCTGGCCGGTCGCGGTGGCGAGCCAGTCGAGCAGGATCTGGGTGACCGCGGCGTGGACCATGGCTGTGACCTTGAGCGCTAGTTGGCGGATGTGACTGGTAACTGGCGGAGACGGCTGATATTGAAGTCCGGTCTCGTTGTGACTGTGAACCATATCTGGCGGCTGTGAATTTTAGTTGGTGCGATAACTTGTTCTATGGTGGGCTTGGGGGTGAGCCGCCTCACGATAGGTGGCACCTGCTCACGTAGTTGGCACCATGACCGAGAACGGGTGTACTCAGGTGCGGCACTCCGGCTATGTGCGGCGGTTACCAGATGCCGGGGGCTGGGCGAGGGGCTTCTGCCTTGCGTTGTGCCCAGAACAGTGCGTGGCCGGTGTCTCCCTCGGGCACGTACTGCTGATCGGTGACCTCCAGGCCGGCCTGACTGAGCCATGTCCGGTAGCTGCCGGCGTCGGCGTGGCTCCACCACATGGCCGCCGGGCCGCCGAGCCAGTTGTCCTCGGTGCCGGTCCAGGCGTCCTGCCCGGTGGTGGCCAGGAACCAGCCGCCCGGGCGCAGCCAGCGGGCGATGTTGCGCAGCAGGCGCGGCTGGCGGTCCAGCGGCATGTGGATCAGCGCGTAGAGGCAGACGACGGCGTCGAAGGTCCCGGGCGGGAAGTCTGCTTCGGTGGCGTCGGCGCGGAGGAAGACGGCACCGGGGACGAGGTGGCGGGCGCGCTCGACCTGGACGTCGCTGATGTCCACGCCGGTCACCTGGTGCCCGGCGGCAGCCAGCCGGCGGGCGACGGGGATGCCGCAGCCGCATCCGATGTCCAGGACCTTTCCCCGGCGGGGGATGCGCTCTTGCAGCAGCGTCAGCCAGGGGTCGTACTCGGGAGCGGGGTCGTCATCGCCGCGATAGGCGCGGGAGATCGCGTTATAGCCGGAGCGCACCAGCCCGGCCGGATCGGCGTCCACCATGAGCAGGCTACTGGCTCCGGTGACAGAATGCCTTAGAAGTCTTCCCTGGTGCCAGCTAGCGTGAGAAAACGGTGCCAACAAGCGTGATCCGACTCGCTCGGACGCCCTCGTCACGGACACTCACCGGTGCCAGCTATCGTCAGCCGGCTCAGGGGGGCGGGTTGGCTGATGATCCCGGCCGCGACATCTCAGACGCTCCACTGCGGCGAATGACGGTGTCGTCTGTCGCGGCAGATGACCCGATGCTTATGCAGCACGAGGCACTTCGTCAGGGCTTGCACCTGAGTAATTGCCAGCATGCCCGCTCGCCTTAGACCCTGGCTGACTGGTGACGGCGCAACTCCAGCATCTAGCCGCCTGTCTGACCGTGCGTGGATTCATTCGTGCCAGGGGCGTACTAAGTTCCACGTATGGACCCTGCAGTTGTCGCTGCGTGGATCGCGGCCGGGGCAAGCGGGCTGACCCTGGCGGTCACCTTGGTAGTGCAGTCGCTTAGCCAGCGCGCAAGCACCAACGCTGCCGAGAAGTCGGCTGAGAAGGCTCTCGAAAAGCAGCAAGAGCAGCTCGACCGGACGTTCGCGCAACAACGCGAGCAGCTGACGGAGACGTTGAAGGCGCAGAGCGAGCAACTGGACCGGACCCTCGCGGAGCAGCGTGGCCGGACCTTGAACGAACGTTTTGCTACTGCGGCTGAGCAACTGGGGAGCGACAAACCAGCTGTCCGGCTAGCCGGGGTGCATGCTATGGCGGGCCTAGCCGATGACTGGGAAGAAAACCGGCAGACCTGCGTCGACGTCCTGTGCGCCTACCTGCAACTGCCTTACGAATCCGACCCCGGCGGGGATGTTCCTGCGGCTGAACGACTCGACTTCCAGGCCAGCCAAAGAGTCCGCCACACAGTCATCCGGGCCATCACCGCGCACATCAAAGCGGATGCTTCGGTGTCCTGGCAGGGCCTGAACTTCGACTTCACGGGCGTTGTCTTTGACGGCGGCGACTTCCGCGATGCTCGGTTCTCCGGCGGCGAGGTCAGCTTCTACGGCGCCGAGTTCCCCGGCGGAGAGGTGTTCTTCGACCGTGCCCAGTTCTCCGGTGGCCAGGTTAGCTTCGGACACGCCAAGTTCTCCGGCGGCGTGGTGTTCTTCGACCACGCCCAGTTCTCCGGCGGCCAGGTCAGCTTCTACCGGGCCGAGTTCTCTGGCGGGACGGTTAGCTTCGGCGATGCCGAATTCTCCGGCGGCACGGTGACCTTCAGCTACGCCCAGTTCCACGGCGGCCCGATCCACTTCGCCAGTGCCCGTTTCTCCGGTGGCACGGTCGACTTCGACCTCGCCGAGCTCTCTGGCGGCCCGGTCGGCTTCAGCTTCGCCCGTTTCTCCGGTGGCACGGTCTATTTCAGGCTCGTCCGTTTCTGCGGCGCCGCGGTCGAGTTCGGCTTCGCCCGCTTCTCCGGCGGCACGGTCTCCTTTAAAGGTTCCTCGTTCTCCCGAGGCTCGGTCAGCTTCCGCAGTGCCGGGTTCTCCGGCGGCACGGTGGACTTCAGCGACACAGGTTTCTCCGATGCCATGGTCGACTTCAGCCTTCCTGCCGACTGGTCAACCCCGCCTGTATTCTCCTGGACGGGCACGCCGCCCCCAGGCGTGAAACTCCCCGACGCAGGCGGGAAAGTCAGCTAGCGCGGCCCGTTACCGCATCGATCCCTTTGACTACACTGGCCGCGATCTTTTTCTGCGTGGTGCACTTTCCTGGTGACAATGAGCGATGTGGTGCCGGTGGTGTCGGACCGCTGCGGGATTGATGACCTGTTCCTGGACTACGGGACCGAGATGCAACGTGGTTGCCTGGGGCTGGTCGCGGGGTGGCCCCGGCGGTGGACGGCCACCTGGCGTACTTCGGGCGGCGATGTGGCGTGCGCGGTCCGGGACCTGGGAGATGTGCCGGTGGCGGGGTGCGCGCCGGCGCGGCGGTTCACCTGGCGGCAGCGGCAGCGGCACCGGCCGGGGCTGCAGTTCATGGTGTCGACGGGGCGGCTGCACGGGTTCGAGTCGCTGGAGGAGCGGTCGCTGCTGCTGGCGCTGGACTTCACCGGGAACTCCGCCCAGCCGGGGCCGTCCCGGCGCGGTGCCGGGCCGATCCCAGCGTCCTTAAGGATCTGCCAGACCGTGGACGGTGCCACCGTGATGCCGAGTGCCGCGAGTTCGCCGTGGATCCGCCGGTATCCCCACGACTCGTTCTCCCGGGCAAGCCGCAGCACCGCCGACCGTATCTTGCGATGCGTCGCCGGGCGCCCGGAGCGGCCCCCACGCGACCGGCGCGCCCAGCGGCGGCGGACGATGCCGCGGTGCCACCGCACGATCGTGCCGGGAGTGACGATCAATCGCATCGCCGCCAGCCGCTCGGCGGGCACCGTCCCCGCGAGCAGCGCCAGCCATGCCCGGTCCGGCCATGTCAGACGCGAATGCGCGCGAGGCTGCTGACGCTGGGCCACAGCGAGGTGATACCGCGCATTTGGACTCCCACAGCGCCTAAGGTACGCCAGGTTCTCGCAGTTCTCGTGGTAGCGGGAACAGGGTCGTCCACATAAATTCTCTGATCGAAGAATTGTGGGGATCCACCCCTCCGAAAAGCGCGGCTACCGCCGTCCAGACGTACATCTACAACCTGCGGAAGATCTTTGAGAAAGAGAACCTGGGTCCGGTGTTCAGCGATTTGCTCGAAACCAGGCCGCCGGGCTACGTCTTGCGAACGGCAGACGATCAGGTGGACGTGAAGGTCTTCAATCGACTGACCGCGCAGGGTCAGGCACTGAACCTTTTTCATCCTTGATGTAGTCGATCGAGTTCGTAGTGTGAATGATGACGTTGTCGTCTCGTCCCGGCCGCGAGTGCGGCATGTGGCTGCGGATATGGCGAAGCCCCTGGTAGGCGAGGGATTACCACATCAACTCGTCCGCCCAGGGGCTCCTTATGCTGTTTTACCGTGCCGCGCTGCCGTTGTCGAAGAAGACGCTGAACTTCACGGCGGGGATCATCCGCCGCCACCGGAAGGCGATCGGGTCCGTGTGGCGGAAGCTCGATGCCGGGCGGCAGGCGCTGCTGGTACTCGTGCACCTGAAGAAGGGCGAGACGTTCGCGCAGGCCGCGGCGGGTTTCAACGTCGGGACCGCCACGGCCTGGCGGTACGTGCACGAGGCCCTCGGGCTGCTCGCCGCCCGCGCGCCGAAGCTCCGCAAGGCGGTCCGGGATGCTAAAAGGGCAGGTCACGCGTATGTCGTCGTCGACGGGACGCTGATCCCGATCGACCGGGTCGCCCGCGACAAGCCGTTCTACTCGGGAAAGCACAAGAAGCACGGGGTAAACCTGCAGGTCATCGCATCTCCGCACGGCGACGTCCTGTGGGTCTCCGGCGGACTGCCCGGCTCGGTCCATGACAAGCGAGCCGAGTGGATCTGGGGCGTCCTGGACGAACTGCAAGCCGCTGGCCTCGCCGTTCTCGCCGACAGCGGCTACCGGGGAGCGCTGCGGGCGTACCTGCCGTACAAGAAGCGCAAGGGAGGGAAGATCCTCGATTCCGAGAAGGAGGCCAACCGCGCCCATGCCCGCCTGCGCGCCCCCGGTGAGCGGGCAAACGCCCAGCTCAAGACCTGGGGCATCCTCCGCAAGGTCCGCTGCTGCCCCACCACCGTCGGCAAGCTCGCCAAGGCTATTCACGTTCTACAACTTCAAGAGACGGCCTGACCTGCGGGTTGAAAAAGGTTCACTGCTAGAGAGCGGACAAGCCCAGCCTGCGTCAGAGGTCCTGAATCGAGCACTCGACATGTGGGCCGGACCGGCCCTTGCCAACGTTCAGGTCGGCGCCATCCTCCAGCCGCACATAGTCTACCTTGAAGAACAGCGTATCAGTGCATTGGAACTTCGGATCAAAGCCGACATGAAACTTGGCCGTCATCGCCAGATGATCAGCGAACTGAAATCACTGGTCGCCACTTTTCCGCTCAATGAATGAACCTTTTTCATCCTTGATGTAGTCGATCGAGTTCGTAGTGTGAATGATGACGTTGTCGTCTCGTCCCGGCCGCGAGTGCGGCATGTGGCTGCGGATATGGCGAAGCCCCTGGTAGGCGAGGGATTACCACATCAACTCGTCCGCCCAGGGGCTCCTTATGCTGTTTTACCGTGCCGCGCTGCCGTTGTCGAAGAAGACGCTGAACTTCACGGCGGGGATCATCCGCCGCCACCGGAAGGCGATCGGGTCCGTGTGGCGGAAGCTCGATGCCGGGCGGCAGGCGCTGCTGGTACTCGTGCACCTGAAGAAGGGCGAGACGTTCGCGCAGGCCGCGGCGGGTTTCAACGTCGGGACCGCCACGGCCTGGCGGTACGTGCACGAGGCCCTCGGGCTGCTCGCCGCCCGCGCGCCGAAGCTCCGCAAGGCGTCCGGGATGCTAAAAGGGCAGGTCACGCGTATGTCGTCGTCACGGGACGCTGATCCCGATCGACCGGGTCGCCCGCGACAAGCCGTTCTACTCGGGAAAGCACAAGAAGCACGGGGTAAACCTGCAGGTCATCGCATCTCCGCACGGCGACGTCCTGTGGGTCTCCGGCGGACTGCCCGGCTCGGTCCATGACAAGCGAGCCGAGTGGATCTGGGGCGTCCTGGACGAACTGCAAGCCGCTGGCCTCGCCGTTCTCGCCGACAGCGGCTACCGGGGAGCGCTGCGGGCGTACCTGCCGTACAAGAAGCGCAAGGGAGGGAAGATCCTCGATTCCGAGAAGGAGGCCAACCGCGCCCATGCCCGCCTGCGCGCCCCCGGTGAGCGGGCAAACGCCCAGCTCAAGACCTGGGGCATCCTCCGCAAGGTCCGCTGCTGCCCCACCACCGTCGGCAAGCTCGCCAAGGCTATTCACGTTCTACAACTTCAAGAGACGGCCTGACCTGCGGGTTGAAAAAGGTTCAATGTTCCATGCCTAGCTCATTATGGCACTGAACCGGTCTGGGCGGCGCGGTGAAGCGCTGCAGGCATATCAGAATGTCCGGGCGGTGCTCAATGATAAACTCGGCGTGGACCCGTCGCGCGACTTGCAGCGCCTCCGGCAAAATATTCTTTCCGTCGAGGTTTCCTAGATTTCACCAAAGAACCCGCCCGCCGCGACGCGTCCTTGTACGCTAAGTGGCCACGTGGAGCCGTCCTGCGCGGCTGGTTCGGCTCACGCGGCTCTGGCACTAGTCTTATACTGTGCGTCACCATACTTGCAGTTTCCCGGGCCGGTGATGGCTGCGGGCTGCAGGTCCGGCCTGAGCTGCACGTGGCGGCGGGACCGGCTCACTGTTACTTTCTGCGGAGGGCACGTGCGGATCCTTGACGAGGTCTCGCGGTCGCTGAATGAGTACCTGCTGATCCCTGGCCTGACGGGCGAGGACTGCACGCCGGCGAACGTGAGCCTGTCGGCGCCGCTGGTGCGGCACTGAGTCGGCGGTGCAGGGCACGGCGGAGGTGCAGCTGCGGAACCAGCCGCTCGACACCACGCCGGCCTGAGCGGGTCCGCCGACGTCACCGAGGCGCTCGGCATCCCGCTGGACCTGGACCCCGCCCAGGTCGCCCGGTGCGTCACCGAGATCGGCATCGGGTGGCCCGGCGCAGGGATACGGATGACCATCATGCCGTCCGGTCAGCCCGGCCTTCGCCGTAGGCCACAGGACATGCAGACTTCTAGCACCCCACAGGTGCCCACAGCGTTCAGGAATCGTGTGGTGCGAGGACAGGTATCCCGGCGTCCGCGGCGGCTTTAGCGAGCCGGTCGTCATAGGTGAGCAGGGCGGTAAGTTCCGGGCCGAGCAGCCGTGCTGTTGCCAGGTGGATCGCGTCCAGGGAGCGCAGCAAGCGGTCGGGCTCGACGACGGCGGAGCGGACAACGTCCTCGTCGATCTGGACGTACTCGAAGGCATCAAGCAGCCGCTGGGCGTCGGGGATCAGCGCGGGCCAGTTCCGCGCCACGGCACGGCTGACCTCAATCCGTAGCAGGTCCGAGCTGATCCAGTTGTCGCTGCGGTGTTCGCGGTAGAAGGCGAGAAACGCCTCGGCGTGCTCCTCGGCGGCCAGGAGCTTGAACGCGGCGCTGGTGTCCAGGTAGTAGAGAGCCATGGGTCATCAGCGCTCGCTGTCGCGCTCCTCCAGCAGCGCCCGTGTGAGCGGGCTCGGGTCAGTACCGGTAACGGGGTGAAGCCGCTGGGGCAGGTAGCCGGGGTTCTTAGCGGGACGCAGGCGCCCTTCAGCCTCCAGCCGGGCAAGGATCGCGGGTCGTTCGGGCCGGGTGAACGGGACCAGGCGAGCGACAGGCGTTCCGTGCTCGGTGACTTCGATAGTCTCGCCCCTGCGCACCCGGGCGATCACCTCGCTGGTGTGGTGGCGCAGTTCCCGTAGGCCCACCGATGGCTCTCCAAGGGTCGTCATGCCCCTAATGTATCACAAAAATGTGTAACAGTTGGCCCGCAGTGCCGCATCTCCAACGCCGCAGGAAAACCAGCAGATCAGCAGCTTATGCATCGTTCTGGAATCCTGTACGATGCCGGTCAAAGGCTCCGCGTGCGATATTGCCGGCGGTGCTACCCGCCGACCGTGATGTCGATGAAAGTTTTACCGGAACCTCCTCCTGGGTCAGGGATCGTCTTTGGGCCGGTGTTTACGGGCAGCGGACCTGCACAGAGCGGGTCAGGATACTGCGGACCGGTGATGGTGACGAAATTAAAGCACAGGGTAACTCCTGCCGCTATACCCCCCGACCACGTTCCGCCGGTGAATACCTGGATTCCTCCGCCAGGAGCGGAGTTAGGAACAACGGCACATCCTCCTGCCGTGGATATAGTTCCATCACCGTTCAGCGTTCCCACGGCATGACACCCCTGTCCGACGTCAGAGATGATGAAAGAACCCGCCGGGGTGCTCGCATTAGCCGGAGAGGCAAGCAGTACTCCTACGACAGCTGAAATTGAAATAGGGGTGAGAACTCTTGCCCAGGTAATCTTCATCAGTTCCCTTTCTGTTGCTGCTGTTACCCGCCGGCGCACCCGCCGGAGCCGGGAACGCCCGCTAGCCCACTCAGAAAGCCTACTCCAGCCACACCTGACAGCCCAGAGCAACATTCGGCCTGTCTGCGATCACCAAACAAATCTCACCGACAAATCAAGGCCTCACGCCCACAATCCGCCAATACGTTGATTTCTATCCATTTTATATAACGAGGATGCCCGCAGCCCTGCCTCCCCGGTGCGAATCGGCTCCCAGTTGCGGCCATCAGCCCGGGCTTCTTCCACGGCCCGGTGGACCGAGTACATCCACCAGAGCGTGACATCGGTGTGGCTGTGCTCGCCATGGGTCTGCCCACGTCGACGCGGACAACCTCCGTGCCAGGCTCGTTACCGACAGGGCGCCGGTGTCGGCACGTTCACGCGAGCCGCCGACGTCGGCCGCACTGCTTGCCGGTCGCCCTGGTGCCGGTGGCGCGCCCGCGTCCCGTTCGTCCTCGGAATGGCGGAATGGCGGCATGAGGCTGCGGCTCAGGCGGAGCTGATCCGAATTTGACGCTCGAAATGCGATATTACCGCTTAGGGAGCTTATCCTCAGCGAGAAAATCTCTCAGGTGTGCTCAAATTCTTGGCTGGCCTGCCGCATAGTATCGGCACGTAGCGATATCTTCGTGAGAAGACGGTGGCTGGAATGCTAGGTCGCTTAGCGATATGCGTCGGTATGTCTATTTGTGAGGAATCGGCGCATAAGTGCGGGCTGGGAGGCGGAATTCCCAAGGGGGATTCGCGCGGTGCCAGGTCCGCGGGAACGGAACGGTCAGGAGACGGGGCGGACTGTGATCGGGAGGATGCCGCGGTCGCCGCGGCGCGGGGCAGTGGCGGTGGCGGTTATTGTGCTCCTTGCCAGCGTCTGTATGGCCGTCCAGCTGGCAACCCAGGCGCCGGCCTCGGCGGCCGCCACGGTGCCCGCGCCGGCGGGAGCGTGGCCGTTCAGTGAAGGCTCGGGGACCACGACGGCCGACTCGTCGGGCAACGGCCACACCGGGACCCTGGGCTCCGGGGTCACCTGGGCGGCGCCGGAGGTGGGCGCGCACTCGCTCGCGTTCAACGGCGCGAGCACGGCCAACGTCACCGTCTCGGGAGCGGTGATCAACACCGCGGCGAGCTTCACGGTCTCCGCGTGGGTAAACCTGAGCAGCATCGGCCCCGGTTCGGTCTACCAGACCTTCGTCAGCATCAACGGTATCGCCTCTCCCACCAGCACCACCGTCTCGGGCATGTACCTGACGTATCAGCAGGGTGTCGACCACTTCGCACTGGCCATGCGGGCGTCCGATAGCACTTCGGCGGCGATCATCCAGGCCACGTCGACCACCACGGCGCAGGCCGGCGTGTGGTATCACCTGGTCGGAGTGTACAGCCTGGCAAACCAGACGATTTCGCTGTATGTCAACGGGACGCTCCAGGCGACCACCGCGTTCACCACCCCCTGGCAGGCCACCGGCAACACCATCATCGGCGATGACATCTACGGCGGCGCCACCTATGACGAAGTCATCGGCGAGATCGACGACGTCGCGCTGTATTCCTCCGCGCTGACCGCTGCTCAGATCGCGGCGCTCAACCAGCCCCAGATCTCGGCCGGCTACGGCCATTCGTGTGAGATCAGGAGCGGCAATGCCTACTGCTGGGGCACCAATGCCGCCGGCGAGCTTGGAAACAACTCAACCGCCGGCAGCAGCGTGCCGGTGCCCGTCTACACGGGCGGCGCGCTTGCGGGGCTGACTCTGACCCAGATCAGCGCCGGCGATGACTTCACGTGCGCGCTGTCAAGCGCGGGCACCGCCTACTGCTGGGGGGTGGGCACCAACGGCCAGCTCGGGACCAACGCGGTGATCACCCAGAGCAACGCGCCGGCGGCGGTATACACGGGCGGCGTGCTGTCGGGGGTGACCCTGACCCAGATCACCGCGGGCTTTGACACCGCGTGCGCGCTGGCAAGCACGGGTGCCGCCTACTGCTGGGGCTATGGCGCCAGCGGCCAGCTGGGAAACGGCCTTGGCACGAACACCGACGCGCCTGTGCTGGTGTCTGGCGGGCTGACCCTGACCCAGATCGAGACCGGAGTGCTCTTCACGTGCGCGCTGACCAGCGCGGGCGCCGCCTACTGCTGGGGAGACAACACCTACGGCGAGCTGGGGAACAGCTCGACTTCCCCGAGCAACGTGCCGGTGGCGGTGACCACGGCAGGCACGCCGCTGTCGGGGGTGACCCTGACCCAGATCAGCGCCGGCGACGCCACGGCGTGCGCGCTTGGCAGCACGGGCGCGGCCTACTGCTGGGGCCTGGGGACCAGCGGCCAGCTCGGGAACGGCTCGACCACCGCCGCGCAGACCACGGCGGTGGCGGTGACGACCACCGGGGTGCTGTCGGGGGTGACCCTGACCCAGGTCAACGTCGGCAACTTCTTCACGTGTGCGCTCAGCAGCGCGGGTGCCGCCTACTGCTGGGGCGTCGGCAACAACGGAGACCTGGGAAATAACTCGGTCACGGGTAGCCTCGTTCCGGTGGCGGTGACGACCACCGGGGTGCTGTCGGGGGTGACCCTGACCCAGGTCAGCCCCGGCCTCGGCGGCAAGTTCGCGTGCGCGCTCGACACCTCCGGTGCCGCCTACTGCTGGGGGGTCAACACCAGCGGGCAGATCGGCAACCCCGACACGGCGGCCGGCTTCTTCGTGCCGACGGCGGTAGAACCGTCCCAGCCGACCATGATCGCGGCAGGGAACATCCACTCGTGCGAGATCATCAGCGGGAAGGCCTACTGCTGGGGTGACAACAGCAACGGCGAGCTCGGCGACAACTCGACCATGACAAGCAGCGTGCCGGTGGCGGTGTCGACGTCCCGTGCGCTGTCGGGGGTGACCCTGACCCAGATCGTCACCGGCACGAACTTCAGCTGCGCGCTGTCCGCCGCTGGTGCCGCCTACTGCTGGGGCCTGGGGACAAGCGGCCAGCTAGGGAACAACTCGACCACGAGCAGCAGCACACCGGTGGCGGTGTATACGGGCGGGGTGCTGTCGGGGGCAACCCTGACCCAGATCACCGCCAATGGCGCCACCGCATGCGCGCTGTCGAGCGCGGGTGCCGCCTTCTGCTGGGGGGCTGGGGGCAGTGGCCAGCTTGGGAACGGTTCGACCGCCGCGGCGCAGAGCACGGCGGTGGCGGTGACCGCGTCCGGTGCGCTGTCGGGGGTGATCCTGACCCAGCTCATCACCGGCGGTAGCTCGACGTGTGCGCTGTCGAGCGCGGGTGCCGCCTTCTGCTGGGGGGCTGGGGGCAGTGGCCAGCTTGGGAACGGTTCGACCACCGCGGCGCAGAGCACCGCGGTGGCGGTGACCGCCTCCGGTGCGCTGACGGGGCTGACCCTGACCGGGATCGCCGTCGGCTCTAGCTTCGCGTGTGCACTGTCCGGCGTGGGCACCGCCTTCTGCTGGGGGGCTGGGGGCAGTGGCCAGCTTGGGAACGGTTCGACCACCGCGGCGCAGAGCACCGCGGTGGCCGTGACCACCTCTGGCGCACTGTCAGGAATCACCCTGACCCAGCTTGACGCCGCCTCCAACTCTTCGTGCGCGCTGTCCGCCGCGGGCCTCGCCTACTGCTGGGGCGGTGGTGCCGACGGCCAGCTTGGGAACGGTTCGACCGCCGCGGCGCAGAGCACCGCGGTGGCGGTGACCGCCTCCGGGGTGCTGTCGGGGCTGACCCTGACCCAGATCAGTGGCGGCACTACCTTCGTTTGCGCCCTCGGCAACACGGGGGCCGGCTTCTGCTGGGGCGAAAACGGCAACGACCAGCTTGGCGACCCCGTCACAGCCAGCAACTTCAGCGTACCGGTGGCGGTGATGTCCCAGCCGACCATGATCACGTCCGGGTACAGCCACTCGTGTCTGCTGCGCAACGGCAAGGCATACTGCTGGGGCGACGACACCTACGGTGAGCTTGGGAACAACACCACAACGACGACCCCTCAATCGACGCCGGTCGCGGTCTACACCGGGGGGGTGCTGTCGGGGCTGACCCTGATCCAGGTCAGCGCAGGAGAGGACTGGACGTGCGCGCTAGCCAGCACGGGCAACGCCTACTGCTGGGGTAACAACAGCATCGCCGTCAGTGGCGATCAGGTCGAACTCGGAAATAACACGAACACCGCGAGCAGCGTCCCCGTCCTGGTGTCCGGCGGGCTGACCTTCACCCAGATCAGCGTCGGCGCGGACTTCGCCTGCGGGCTGACCAGCGCCGGGGTCGCTTACTGCTGGGGTAACAACCGCAGCGACCAGCTCGGGAACGGCACAACCACGGCGAACATAGTGCCGGGCGCGGTGACGGCCACCTCGGGAAGCAAGCTTTACCAGCTGACCCTGACCCAGATCGACGCCGGGACCGGTTACGCGTGCGCGCTGGCAAGCACGGGCGCTGCCTACTGCTGGGGGCTTGGCACGAGCGGACAGCTGGGTAACGGCGCGAGCACGACAAGCGGCACGGCGGTGGCGGTAACGGTGAGCGGTGTGCTGTCCGGCGTGGACCTGGACCAGATCACCACCGGCGGCACCACCACGTGTGCGCTGGGCACCGCAGGCACCGCCTACTGCTGGGGCGCCGGCGGCAGCGGCCAGCTGGGGAACGGTTCGACCACCGCCATACAGAACACGGCGGTGACCGTGACCGCGACGAGCACCGGGATGCCCCTGACGCAGATCACGGCGGGCACGAGCTTCGCGTGCGCGGTGGACGTCACGGGCACCGCCTACTGCTGGGGCCTCGGCACACCAGGCGACCAGCTGGGCAACAACCTGCAAGCCTCAAGCAGCACTCCGGTGGCGGTCACGGCCACCGGGGCGCTTGCGGGCGCGAGCCTGTTCCAGATCAGCTCGGGGCAGCTCGCCACCTGTGCGCAGGACACGACGGGCGCCTTCTACTGCTGGGGCACCGACACCAACGGCCAGTTGGGGAACGCCTCGACCACAAGCAGCGACGTGCCGGTAGTCGTGACGGGGATTGCCGCCGGCCCTCCGACGGGGGTGAGCGCGGCGCCCGGGGACACCACCGCGACAGTCTCCTGGACGGCGCCGGCCAGTCTGGGCACCGGGACGCTGACCGGGTACACGGCCACCGCCACGGCCGGGACCGCCACCTTCACCTGCTCGACCACAAGCGCGGTCACCTGCGTGATTACCGGGCTTACCGACGGGACCACCTACTCGGTCACGGTGATCACGCTGACCACCGACGGCAGCTCGCCGCCGAGCAGCCCGGCGGTCAACGTCGAGCCCGTCGGCATCCTGGGGCTGACCTCCCCGACGTCGCTGACCTGGGCCGCCACCGGGACCGGCCTTAACCAGGCCGCAGTCGACGGCAACCCGGGCGACCAGCAGTTGACGGCCACCGACAACACCGCGACGGGCGCCGGCTGGCATATCACGGTCTCGGCGACGACGTTCACCACCGGGCCGAAGTCGCTGCCAAGCACCGGGGCCGTTGACTTCACCGGCAGCGTCAGCAGTCCCCTGGCCAGCACTGCCCCGACCGCGACCTGCGCCGGGCCGTGCATCCTGCCGACCGACACGACGACCTATCCCGTGGCCATGACCACGGCGGGCAGTTCGCCGACAGCCTATACGGTCTACGACACCTCGGTCAGCACCGGCGAAGGCGTGATGACCATCGGCGGCAGCGGCGCGGCGAATCCGATCGGATGGTGGGTCCAGGTGCCAGCGAATGCCTACGCGGGTGTGTATACGTCGACCGTGACGCTCGAAGTGGTGTCAGGCCCGTAGGCGGCCCGTCCGTGTAATTACTTAGAGTCATGGATAGCATGCAAAAAGTAACTGCTTTCAGCGGGCGGGAGTATCAAGATGAGGCATCTGTTGCGTGTGATCACTAGACGTATCGGACCGGTCGTCGGCGTCTGCGTGCTGCTGGCCGGGGAGATCGCGGGCTGGATACTGCCCGGCACGGGGGGCGCCCAGGCCGCGGTGTGCCCGGGCACCCCGGTGACGGCGGGGACGGCGTGCACGGACACGGGCACGCTCACCTTTTCCGCCGGCACGCTGGCCCTGACCTCGCCGACCGCCCTGACCTGGTCGGGCGCGGGCAACGGCCTTGACCAGGAACTGGTCGACGCGACGACCGCGCATCAGAGCTACCTGGTGGATGACGCCACGGGCAGCGGCGCCGGCTGGAACGTGACGGTCTCGGCCACCACCTTCACGAGCACCAGTCCCGCCGCCACGCTCCCGAACGCCGGGACGCTCTCGACCAACGGCAGCATCACCTCCGCGACCGCGGCCGTGGGCCCGACGGCCGCCTGCACCAGCGGCGCCACCTGCACGCTGCCGACCGACACGGCGGTGAGCTACCCGGTGGCCATCACCACCGCGGCGACGTCGCCGACGGCCTACAAGGTCTATGACGCCCTCGCGGCTAGCGGCCTTGGCTCGATCACCATCGGGCTGCCAGGCACCGCCCCGGTGGGATGGTGGGTGGACGTGCGCGCGAACGCCACGCCCGCCACGTACACCTCCACCGTCACCCTGGAAGTCATCTCCGCGCCATGAACCGGCCGATTCGAAGCCTGGCCGCGGCGGTCGTGATGGCGGCACTGGCCGTGGTGACCCCGCTGCTGCCCGCGGCGGCGGCCCCGGCCGGCGGTAACGGACAGTTCGGCCTGACGCCGGTACCCGACAGCGCGGGGCGCGTGGCGCCCTATTTCACGCTGACGATGGCGGCCGGGGAGTCAGCGACAGACACCGCGCTGATCAGCAACGAGGGGCGGGCGACCGAGCGGCTGAAGCTCAGCCGGGCCACCGGGGTAACGGCAGGTAACGGCGGGAGCGCCTTCAGCCAGGAATTCCTTCGGTGTTCGGGCACGGGCTGCTGGGTGAGCGGCCTGGCGGGAGAGGTCGCGCTGCCGGCCGGCACGGCTGAGCGGCTCCCGTTCACGGTGCGAGTGCCCGCCGGGACGCCACCAGGCCAGTACCTGGCGGGGCTGACGGTGGAAGCCGCCACGCCGCCGCCGTCGGTGCAGGTCGGCTCGAACGGGAAGGCGACGGCGAGGGCGGTCATCATCGAGCGGGTCACCGTGGCCGTGGCCGTGACCGTGGGGGTGCTGTCCCGGATGACGACGCGGCTACAGATTCCCGGTGTCTCGGGACAGGCCATCGGGCCGACCGCCAGGCTCAACCTGGAGCTTGCCAACACGGGACAGACGTTCGCCCATGGCACAGGGGAGGCATCCTGCACCGTCGCCGGCCGGAGTCACTCGTTCGCGTTCTACGCCTCGACCGTCTTGCCGCATGACCACGCGGTGATCGCCGTCAACGCTCCGGGCCTCCCCGAGGGGGTGGCCATGCCCTGCGCGGTGCGATTCAGTTACGGGAACGGCCAGATCGCCAGCTGGGCGGGACCGGTCACCGTGCCCGCTCCGCCCCGCGCCCGCATCGTGCACACCGGGCCTGGCGCCTACTCGGTTGTCCCCGAGGGAGGGATACCGGCATGGGCGATCGCGCTGCTCGTCATCGGGGTGCTGGTGCTGGCGGTGCTGGCGGGGCTGCTGCTTTGGCTGTACCGGCGTAGCCGGACGGGGGCATGATGATCAGGTCAAATACGATGTGTTATCCTCTGACTACTTAGAGCGGCTATATCGCTCTAGACGGGGGATGACGAGGCTATGAACTATCTCATCCGTACGACAAGCAGGCGCTTCCTATCATTGTTGGGTGCCGCTGTCCTGCTCACCGGCGGGATGGGTGCCGCTGTCCTGTGCACCGGGGGAACCGCCGACGCAGCGGCATGCGCCGGCGCTAACCCGGAAGGGACGGCCTGCACGATCACGGGGACGCTTGACCTCACTGCCGGCAACCTGACCATGACCACACCGACCGCCCTGGGATGGGCCACCACGCTAACCGGCGCCGACCAGCTGCTGTCCGACCCGACCGCCGCCGACGAGACGTACACGGTCGATGACGCCACCGGGTCCGCCGCCGGCTGGCATGTCACCGCCTCAGCCACGGCGTTCACGAGTACCACCCCCACCGCTGCCACGCTGGGGACATCGGGGGCGGTTACGGCGACGTTCTCTACCAACGGAAGCCTCGGCCTCACAGCGGGGGCGCTTTCTACCACGGCTCCGGCCGCTAACTGCGCCTCGACGACGACGTGCACGGTGGGGACCAACAGCGTGGCTGGATCCTACCCGGTGACCATCACCGCCGGGCAGGCGGCGACGACGTCACCCGTCAACATCTACGACGCCCCCGCAGGCAGCGGCGTGGGGACGATCGTCGTCGGCGGATCCACCACTGCCAACCCGGTCGGATGGTGGATTAACGTCCCCTCGAACACCCTTGTGGGTACGTACACCTCCACGATCTCCCTGGAACTCATCACCGCACCGTGAATGACCGATTAGCCGGCACCGCGCCTGCGCACCCCAGCCGCAAGAGGGGCTGGGGTGCGCGCAGCCGGCCGGGGCAGCGTGACCGGCTTGCTCGGGCGGGTGACGGTGTCATGGCAGGAGCAGGCCGCTGGTCTGCGTGGTCATGATCGCGGCTGCGGTGGCGGCGCCGACCCGGCTCTGGAGGCGATGCAGCCACGGCGGGACCGCGGCTGACGGCGGGGCGTGGTGCGCGTGCCCGAGGTCACTGCCGAACACCAGCAGGGAAGCAGGGTAGGCCGCGGTCAGCAGGAGGCTGGCGTGGTCCTGGCCGCCGAGGAGGTCTGGCAGGATCCCGAGTTCCAGGTGGGCCCCGAGTTCCTGGAGTACCTGCGCCGCTTCGGCGTTCCAGTGCAGGAACGCCATCATCGGGTGGTTGACCATCAGCCGGTTCACGCCGCGCCGACGTGCCTGGCGGAACAGTACCACCGTTTCCCTGGCCGACAGGTGGCCGCTGGCGAGCACCAGGTCGTGGGCGGCGATGACGTCGAGGACGTCGTGCCATTCAGCGCGGAGGATGCCGTCGTCGATCACGTCGACCGGGCTGAGCTCGAAGCCGCGATGCACCGAGAGCTCTGGCGATGAGGCGCCCGCCTTGTGGGTGCGTGCGGAGACCGTGGGCATCCACACGATGCGCCCGCCCAGCCGGGCGGCGACCTCCACGGCGTCGGGGTTGGCACCGCCAGTCACGCTGTTCAGGACGATGCCGCCGTACACGCCGGGGCCGGCGATGGCGGCGCGTTCGACGGTGCTGCCCTCGTGTGATTTCAGTACGACCGTGCTGAAGCCCAGCTCGCGCGCGGCCGCGACGGTCTGCGTGTCGTCGCCGTGCCGCGGGAGCAGGCTCGGCGAGGCGTGGGTGTGCAGGTCGGCCAGGCCGGCCGCCCATGAGGGCAGTCCGGCGACGGCGGTTTCCGGCGCGTCGAGGCTGGACGGTCCGGCCACGGTCAGTTCACGCCTTCGTGCCCTGGATCGCGCAGGATCCGCCGGGCGACGTAGTTGCGCATGATCTCCGAGGACCCGCCGGCGACCTTGAGTACCTTGATGTCATTGTCGATGGCGGTGTAGGGCTGATCGAAGTACAGGCTGTGGCCGCCGGTCAGGCTGTAGGCGGTCCTGGACGCGCTCTCCGCGCCGATGATGGCCAGCTGCTTGGCGGCCGTGGTGTGCAGCGCGGTGTCCTGGCCCTGGTCGTGGACCACCGCGGCGAGGTCGCGGGCCAGCGACGCCGCGTGCAGCGCCGTCCAGGAGTCGGCGATCATCCACTGGATCCCCTGGAAGTCGGTGACCATGTTGTCGCCCACCTGGCGCTGCCGCGCGTAGCGCAGCGCCAGCTCCAGGGCCCGGCGGCCGAAGCCGATCAGCTCTGACGCGTTGCCCAGGCGGCTCACGTTGAAGGTCGACAGGAAGGTCTGCATGCCACCGCCGGCCGGGCCGAGCAGATCGGCGCCGCGGACGCGGACGTTGTCGAAGTGCACGTCGGCGGTGCGGATGAGCCGGGAGCCGATCGCGTCGGTGACCTTGGTGGTGACGCCGGGCAGGGACGTGTCGACCAGGAAGCTGGTCAGGCCCTCGGGCGCGTAGCCGTAGAACAGGGTGACGTCGCAGTCGGCGCCCATGTTCACGTGGGTCTTGTGGCCGTTGAGGATCCAGTCCGAGCCGTCGCGGGCGGCGGTGGCCTGCATGGTCTTGAACGACGAGCCGGCGTTCTTCTCGCTGATCGACTCGGAGAACACCAGGTCGCCGACGGCGATGCCGCGCAGCCAGCGCTCCTTCTGCTCGTCGGTGCCCCAGTCCAGCAGCCAGCGCTGGCCCTGGATCGCGACCTGGCCGGTCACCATGCCGTGGCGGCCGATCTCCTCGTTGATGACGACGTATTCCGCCACGCCGCCGCCCAGGCCGCCCCATTGCTTCGGGACCAGCGGGCCGAGGTAGCCACGCCGGCCGAGCTCACGGTAGATCTCGCGCGGGAAGCGGTTCTGGCGGCTGGCCGCGTCCAGTTCGGCGCGGCTGTCCTCGGCCAGGGCGCCGATGTCGGCGGCGACCTGGCCGATCCAGGCGGCGCGCTCGGGGGCGGAGCGTAGCAGGGGGAACATCAGGACTCCTCGGGGTTACTTGCCAGTTACCACATCTGACGGGCTCGTTCGATTTCCCCAGGTCATCACACCACCATCCCGACGGCAGTGCCCTGGGTAGCCTGGGAGAACCGCTGGATGCGCAGCGGTGTCACGTCTATGCTGCTGACCTGGCCGGTGACCACTTCCTCGGCTACCAGCCGCCCGATCTCGGGTGCCTGCATCAAGCCGTGGCCGGAGAACCCGCAGGCGTTGAACCAGGCTGGGGCGTCGGGGTGCGGGCCGAGGATGCCCTGGCTGTCCGGGGACATCTCGTAGCTGCCGGCCCACGAGCCGGCCCGGTCCAGCGGCAGCTCAGCCAGCCACGGGAAGCGCGGCACCCCCAGGCGCAGCACGTCCTTCATCCACGCCCAGTCGACCTGCGTGGAGTAGCCGGCCGACCGGGGAGACGGCGGACCGCCGAACAGCAGCCGGTTCCCTTCACTGCGCAGGTAGACGCCGCTGGCCAGGTCGATCGTCATCGGCAGCGGCCGACCGAACGCGCCCGGCGCGCCGGCGTAGATGCTGCGGCGGGAGTGGGCCACTGGCACGTCGAGCCCGGCCAGCGCGGCGACCTGTCCCGCCCAGCCGCCGGCCGCGTTGACGACCAGGCCCGCGGCGAACTCCTCCGGCCCGGCGCGCACCACCCATCCCGCCGCGGCCCGGTCCAGCGCCGTGACCGGGTGCCGGAACCTGACATCGGCTCGGTGAGCCCGGGCACGTTCCAGGTAGGCCACGGTCAGCCTGTGCGGGTCGACGACGCCATCGGCGGATCCCCAGGTGGCACCGGCTATGCCGTCCGGCTCGAGCGGGGTGATCCCGGCCGCCGCCGCGGCGTCCAGCACGTCGACCGGGACGCCGTGCGCCCGCTGCCGCTCGACCGCCGCCTGGTGCGCGGGCCATGCCCGGGGCGGCACGACGAACAGGTACCCGCTCGCCGTGTACCCGACATCGACGCCGTGCTCGTCGGGGAAGGAACGGAATGCCTGGATGCTGCGCCAGGACAGCTCGATGTTCAGGTCGTCGGCCCACTGCGCGCGCACCGAGGCGAAGCACCGGCCGGTGCTGCCCTCCGCCGGGCCGCCGAACTGGTCGAGGACCACGGTGCGCAGGCCGGCCTGCGCGAGGTGGAAGGCGCAGCTCGCGCCGACGGCGCCCGCCCCGATCACCAGGGCATCTGCGGACGTGACCACGGGACCTCCTTGCTCAGGTGTCCTCACCGTAGGTCGCGCGGGGCCGGCGGCGGATCGGCGGCAGAGCGGAACTTCGGCGGGTTCTTTTGACAGATGTCGAAGGCGGGGACGGGTCAGTCGCCGGCCAGGCGGTAGGCCGCCAGCCACAGGGCGAGCTGAAGGTCGGTCCGGCCGGCCCCGGCGCGCAGGTCGACGCCGGTCAGCTCGGCGATCCGGTCGAGCCGGTAGTACAGCGTGGTGCGGTGCACCCGCAGCGTCTCGGCGGCAGCGGCAATGTCGCCGCCTAGGTCCAGGACGACGCGGGCGGTGGCCATCAGGTCAGTGCGCGGGGCCGAGGCGAGAACCTCGGCGCCCGGGTGGATCTCCGGGACGCTGAGCGATTCCGGCGCCTCGACGACCAGCCGCCATACGCCGAGCGCGTCCCAAGACGGGCATTCGAGCTGCGCGCCGGCCGCCAGCGCCCGCCGAGTACAGGCAGCCCGGCGGACCGCCTCGCGCAGCTCGGCCAGGGGCAGCGCCTGGCCGCTCGCCGCCGGCGCCGCCCGCGGCCGCCACACGTGCGCGCTCATTCCCCCCGGCAGCTTCCACCCGCCGGCCTGCGCGGGCGCCCGCACCACCACGGTCACGTCATGCGCTAGGTGCTCCAGCGCGGCCAGCTCCCGCGCCGCCTGCTCATCGGTGCCGTGCAGCAGCCGGTCGAGCAGCACCGAGCGCTGTCGGGCCAGGTCCTCATACGTCGACCTGCCGCGGGCCAGTACGTCAGCGGCGAGATCGGCACATTCCTGGAGACGGGGCAGCTGGTCCTCGCCGACGTGACCGTCGCCGTCTTCAACCCACAGGTAACCAAAATGGGTGCCGCCGGAGCGGACCGACAGGCACCAGCGTTCGCGCATGCCGATCTCGGCGATCTCGGGCGTCCGCACCGGCTGGGTGACCCGGGCCAGCTGGAGGCGGCGGACCATCGCCCTGGCCTCGGGCGCGACCATGCGCTGCAGGATGGTGCGCATCCGGACCTCATCGGGTGCGTCCTGGGCACTCCACCACAGCGGCTGGTGCTGGGCGTCCTCGACCAGCACGGGACAGCCCAGATCGGCGGCGAGCGCGTCGACCAAGGCCTGGAGGCCGGACGGGTCGGTCACTGGGGCACCTCCTCAGGGCAGGCACGCCGGCCGGAGCCAGGGGATTCGACAAGTGTAGAAAGCTCAGCACAGTCACTCGCCGTGTGCCGGGCCGTCAGGCCCTTGCAGGTGCTGCTCAGCATAGGTCGCGCGGGGCCGGCGGCGGATCGGCGGCAGAGCGGAACTTCGGCGGGTTCTTTAGACAGATGTCGAAGGCGGGGACGGGCCAGTCGCCGGCCTGGCGGCAGGCCGCCAGCCAGCGGGCGAGCGGCCGGTCATGCCACCTCGGACCAGGTGCCCGGCGGCAGGCCCCAGCGGATTCGACAAATGCAGGAAATCGGCGGCCAGGTTCCGCGCCGCAGCCGATGCCCGCCAAGCGGCGCCGTGGCTACCGTCGAGATGTTCGACCGCCGCTGCCAAGGAGCGACAACATGACTGCACCCGCCGGGCGCACCGCGCTGTTTCCCGTCGGCCCCACGGCCCCGCACCAGTTCGCGTCCGGCTCGCCCGAACGAGCGGCGACCGCGGCTGCCCTCACCGAGGTGCGCACGGCGGGCTACGACGTGCCGAACCTGATCGGCTCGCGGGAGGTGCGCACCGGCCGCACGGCGCCGGTCAGCATCCCGCACGACCACGCCACCCACATCGGCCAGGTGCACTACGCGTCCGCGGCGCAGGTGACCGCCGCGGTCGACGCCGCGCTGGCGGCATCCCGCTGGTGGTCGCGGCTGCCGTGGGAGGAACGGGTCGCGCCGTTCCTCCGGGCGGCCGACATGCTGCAGTACGGGCCGTGGCGCGAGCGGCTCAACGCCGCCACGATGCTCGAGCTGTCCAAGACGACCTACCAGGCCGATATCGACGCGGCGTGCGAGACGGTCGACTTCATCCGGGCGAACGTCAAGAACATGCTGGACATGTACGACGTGCAGCCGGGGGCGCTGCCGGGCGCGTGGAACCAGGCCGAGTACCGGCCGCTGGAAGGATTCGTCTTCGCGGTCACCCCGTTCAACTTCACCTGCATGAACAACCTCGCGTTCGGCCCCGCGATCCTGGGCAACACCGTGGTATGGAAGCCGGCCGAGAGCGCCTCACTCGTGGCGCACCTGTCGATGCGGCTGCTGCGCGAGGCCGGCCTGCCTGACGGCGTCATCAACGTGGTCTACGGCACCGGCCCCGAGATCGGCCAGGTCGCCCTCACGGACCCCAACCTCGCCGCCGTCCACTTCACCGGGTCGACCACCACGTTCCAGCACATCTGGCGGACGGTCGGTGAGAACGTCGCCAGCTACAAGAACTACCCGCGGCTGGTCGGCGAGACCGGCGGCAAGGACTTCATCCTGGCCCACCCCAGCGCCGACCTCGACGCGCTGGCCGTCGCCTGCGTCCGCGGTGCGTACGAGTTCCAGGGCCAGAAGTGCTCGGCGGCCTCCCGGCTGTACGCGCCGCGCAGCATGTGGCCCGCGCTGCGGGAACGGCTCGCGGACCTCACCAAGTCGGTGGTCGTCGGCGACCCGACCGAGGCCGAGACGTTCGTCGGTGCCGTCATCAACGAGCGGCAGCATGCCAAGCACGACCGGGCGCTCGCCCGCGCCAGGGCCGAGGGAGCAGTCGTCGCCGGCGGCACCACCGACTCGTCGAAGGGCTGGTTCGTCGAACCGACGGTGCTCGAGGTCGCCGACCCGCACTCGCCGTTCATCACCGAGGAGCTGTTCGCGCCGGTGCTGACCGCCTACATCTACGACGACCGCGACTGGGAGGGGACGCTGCGGCTGGTGGACGACAGCACGCCGTACGGCCTGACCGGCGCGGTGTTCGCCGCCGACGAGCACGCCGTCGCCGAGGCGAACGACGCCCTGCGGTATGCGGCGGGCAACTTCTACGTCAACGACAAGCCGACCGGTTCGGTCGTCGGCCAGCAGCCGTTCGGCGGCGCCCGCGCGTCGGGCACCAACGACAAGGCCGGCACGGTGTGGAACATGATCCGCTTCGCCAGCCCGCGGACGGTCAAGCGGAATCACCTGGCCGTGCGCGACTACCGCTACCCGCACCTCGAGCCCTCGCCGGCTGGCCGGCTACCGGTAGTTCGCCGAGGCAGCTTCGAGCCACCTGAGGGCGGCGTCGACGTCGGTGGCCGCGGTGCCCGGTGGAGGGTTCTGCGCCGCGGACCTGGTGGTCCGCGCGAACACCTCCTGGCTGGCCGACAGCATGGTCGCTGGCAGGCCGAGTGAGGTCAGCTGAGCCTCGGCGCGCCGCACTTCGTGCCATCGCCGTTCGCTGTGCTGGATATGGGTGCGTACCAGCATGTCGAGGAAGCTGGTGAAACCGGCCGCATCGACGTCGCTCATGGCTTCGTAGAGCTCTGTCCTGACCCCTTGCTTCTCAGCCGCTACCAGGCACTCGACGGCCAGTGCCTCGAGGCCCTTGGTGAGGATGGTCCGCAGGAGCTTGAGCGCCGCGGCGTCGCCTGGCCTGGCTTGCGGGAGTACGCGGACGGGCGCGCCGAGGCCGGCGAAGTCGCGCATTGCCTCCTCAGCGGCCGGCCCGGCCGCCAGCAGCGGAGTGGCCGCCCCGGTGAGCGCGATCGCGCCGAGAATGACGGCGTCTACATACTGGATGTGCTGCTCGGCGGCGAGGCCGAAGGCGGTCCGCTTGTCGCCTGGCGCTGCTGTCGTCAGGTCGACGATGACGGCGGCCGGTCTCAGCTGGGGGAGGAGGTCGCGGCAGACGGGGAGCGCCAGGTCGCCTGTCACGCACAGCCATACCCGGTCGGTGTCCGCGAGCCAGGTTCCGGCCTGGCGGTGCAGGTCAAGCCCGGCTTCGCCGGCCAGCCGCAGCGTCCTTTCGTCCGGGTGCGGATCGCACAAGATCGCGGTGTGCACCGACTGCTCCGCCACGGCCTTCGCGTACGTCCGGCCCACTTCCCCGGCCCCGATGATGGCAATGTCCATGTGCTTGTCCTGTTGTGTGCTCGATGAGTGGCGGATGGTGCCTATCGGACCTGAGCAGAGTAGCCATGGCGGCACGCACAATACTTCGGCGGTGGCGAGAAAATCAGCGGAGCGCATCCCTACAGATGTCGAAATAGCCAGTTCCGGGCTTCCCCGGGGGCTCCGGACACCTCGACGACACCGGCGGAGCCGCGGGCCATGACACGCCGGCCAACTGATCAGCACAGCGCGTCGCGCCTTGACCGCCGAGGTGTCCCGTGGTGACCCGCAGCGCGAGAAGTTCCCGGAAGCACCCCGGGCCGTGTTTCGACACCTGCCGAAACGCGGTGCGGCATTTTGCTCGGCGCAGCCGAGGCGCCACCGCGCGCCGCGTGCCTACGCTGTGCCCGCCGGCGATATCGCGGCCTGCCGGCCGAGAAGGGAAACCATATGTCTCATCCCGCTTACGCCAGCCGTGTCGGGCGGATCAGGACATCACCTAGCCTGGCCGCGGCGGCCCGGGCGCGCGAACTGTCGGCTGCCGGGCGCGATGTCCTCGACCTCACGCTGGGCGAGCCTGACTTCGACACCCCGCGCCACATCAAGGACGCGGCGATCGCCGCGATCGAAGCAGGGCAGACGAAGTACACCGCGGTGAACGGCACTCCCGAGCTGCGCCAGGCGATCATCTCCCACGTCGCCGAGCGCACCGGCATCCGCTACGGCGACGCGGAGGTCACCGTCAGCGGCGGTGCCAAGCAGATTCTCTACCTCGCCCTGGCCGCTACCCTCGACGGCGATGCCGAGGTCATCATCCCGGCCCCGTACTGGGTCTCCTACCCCGACATGGTCCTAGCCAACGACGGGAAGCCGGTCACCGTCCAGTGCCCGGCCACCGACGGCTTCCTGCTCACCCCCGACAAGCTTGACGCCGCGATCGGCCCCCGCACCCGCTGGGTCATGCTCAACACGCCGGGCAACCCGGCCGGGGCAGCCTACTCCGCAGGGCAGCTCCGGGCACTGGCCGACGTCCTGCTGGCACACCCGCAGGTCCGCATCCTCACCGATGAGATCTACGACGCGATCTACTTCGGCGTGGAACCGCTCCAGTCCATCGTCTGCGTCGAACCCGGGCTGGCCGACCGCACCCTGGTCGTCAACGGTGTCTCCAAGGCCTACGCCATGACGGGCTGGCGCATCGGCTACGCGGCAGGACCCGCGGGGCTCATCGCCGCCATGAACAAACTGCAGGGACAGATCTCGACCTGCCCGTCATCAATCAGCCAGGCCGCCGCCGCGGCCGCACTGCAAGGCGACCAGTCCCCGGTGCACGACATGGTCAGGGCCTACCGGCGGCGACGGGACCTGGCCGTCGGGCTGCTCCGCGCCATCCCTGGCCTGACCGTCGTCCCGCCGGCCGGCGCCTTCTACCTCTTCCCGCACTGCGGCGAGCTGCTGGGCCGGCGCACAGGCGACGGGACTGTCCTGCGCACCGACGAGGACGTGGCGTTGTACCTGCTCGACGCGGCAGGCGTCGCCACTGTCCACGGCGCGGCCTACGGTCTGTCCCCGCACTTCCGTATCTCCTTCGCCACCTCAGAAAAGGTTCTCGAGAATGCCATCAGCCGCATCGCGGCCGCCGTCGCCGATCTGCGATGACCGCACCGCCAGACCGTCCCGCCCGGCAGCACGTCAGAAAAATCACCGGCACCGGCCAGGGGAGCTGTCGTGACCGCGACGGCCCACGCAAACCTGGCCCGCGCGATCGTCGGGCAGGCCGCTGCCCGGCCAGGCCTTCGGCTGGGCACGACCGGTGACCAGCTCGCCCTGCACGAGGCAGTCGGCTTCGCCGCCCGGCGGGCCCGCGAAATGCTCGAGAGCGGACTGCGCCCCGGCCAGCGGGTGGCCATGGTCGACTCGACCTCCACGGACTACCTGCTCACCTGGCTGGCCTGCGTGCTGGCCGGCGCACCAGTCGCGCTGGTCAACCCGACCTATCCGCCCGACCTCATCGAGCGGATGCTCGCCCCGCTTGGCCCGGACCGCATCCTCGGCCCGGACGATACCGCTCGGGCGCGGGACGGCGGCAAGGCCGCACCGGACGGGCTGCCCGGACTCGACGCCGACCCGTTCGATGTCGTGTCCTACATGCACACCTCAGGAACCACCGGGCTGCCCAAGTTCTGCATCCAGACCCACGACTACTTCCGCCGGATGGCCACGGCGATGGCGGCCGCGCTCGACCTGGCCCCGGACGACCGGGTGCTCGCGCCGCTGCCGCTGTTCCACATCAACCCGATGGGCTACGGCATCGTCACCGCACTGCTCACCGGCGCCGACGCGCTTACCGTGCCGAAATTCTCCGCCAGCCAGTTCTGGTCATCAGTGGTATCGGAGCAGATCACCGTGCTGATCCTGCACGCGCCGCCGGTGGAGATACTCAAACGGGCCACCGCCGGCGCCGACGCGGCCGGCCACCGGGTGCGCACCATGTTTTACGCCGACGCGGAGTTCCTGCGACGGTTCGCGATCCCGGCCGCGGTATCCGGCTACGGCTCGACCGAGGCCGGCGGGGTCTCGCACCTGCGGCGCTGGCCGACGAGCGGGGACATCCCCGCCGACGCCAGCCGACACGGCGGCCCGGGCCGCGCCGACATCGAGTGGCGGGTCGGCCCGGACGGTGCCATCTTCGTACGGGAACGGGAGCGCGCAGCCCTGTTCGACGGCTACGTCACCGTCGGCGGGCACGACCGCGCCCGCGACGCCGGCGGCTGGTTCGACACCGGCGACATCGGCCGCGCCGACGGACCGGACTACCTGGTCTTCCTCGAACGCCGCGCCGAATCGATCCGGGTCAAGGGCGAGTTCGTCCCCATCCCGTTCGTGGAGAACCACCTGGCTGGCATCCCCGGGATCGCCGATCACGCGCTGTGGAAGCGGCGCGGCGCACTGGTCGACGAAGAGGTCGTGCTCTACGTCGTCGCCGACCGCGTCCCGCTGGAGGATCTCAGGCAGCGCATCGCCGGGCTTCCCGCCTTCATGCGGCCCGCCGCGGTGGCCCAGGTCGTGGCACTTCCCCGCGACGCCGCCGCCGGCAAGGTACAGCGCCGCCTGCTCCCCGAGCAGCCTGTCCTGAGCTGGAGCGAACTCGGATGAGCGGGGCCGGGCTGGGTGCGGGGCAGGCAGGTCCCCGGCCTGCCCGTCCAGCTCGCCCGCGATGCCGGGATTCGACAACCGTCGTAAATGCGGGGCCGAGTTTCCGCTGCGCAGTCGAAGTCGGCCGCTGGGTGCGCGACCTAGCGTTGACCTCACTCGTCAAGCTACCACCGGTTCCGCCGGCCGCCGCACAGTCTTCACCGCCACAGAGTTGAGGTCACCGCGATGACTGCACCCGCCGCTCGCACGCCGTTGTTCCCCGCCGGCCCCACCCCGCCGCCTTCGCCGGCGCCGGGCCGGATGCTGCGGGTCAACGGCACGCAGCTGCATGTCCGAGACGACGGGGACGGCGTTCCCCTGGTGTTCGTTCACGGCTGGAGCACCTCGGGCGGCTTCTTCCACAAGCAGACGGCTGAGCTGTCGCGGACATGCCGGGTCGTCGCGCCGGACTTGCGCGGACACGGACGTTCGGCTCCCGCGGACGGAGGACACACGGTCGCGAACTACGCGGCGGACATTGCCGAGGTCATCCGGCAGCTCGACCTTGAACGCCCCGTTCTGGTCGGCTGGTCCATGGGCGCGTTCATCGCCTACGAACTGCTCAAGCAGCACGGCTCGGGCAACGTCCGGGGCCTGGTCGTGATTGACCAGGGCCCGACGGACCTGGCCTTCCCTGACTATCCCCTGGGCTTCTTTACCCTCGAGGGTTTGCTTGACTGCGCCTACCAGCTACAGAACGACCAGGTTCAGTTTATTCAGGATTTCCTGCCAGCCTGGCTCGCCGCCCCGAGCGCTGACGACATCGACTGGATGGTCGACGAAATGGTGGCTGTCAGCCCGCTCACGGCTACGGCATCGCTGTTCGATCAGAGCATTCGCGACTACCGCTCGTTCCTTCCCGGGATAAGCGTGCCGACACTGCTCGCGTTCGGGTCGGACGACAAGCTGTCCAACCCGGAGAACGGGCCGTTCACTCAGGCGCTCATCCCGGACTCCTCGCTGGTCATGTTCGAGAAGTCGAGCCACCTGCCGTTCTATGAAGAGCCTGAGAAGTTCAACCAGATGCTGCTCGACTTCGTCGGATCGCTGCCCAGGTAGCAGAACGCCGGCCTACCCAGAGCAGCGAACCGTGCCTTTCAGTGAAAGACGGATTCGTTCGGGATACCAAAAAGCAGACACTAATCACGCCAGAGGAATGAGCGCATTTCAACCATGTCAACTCCATCCCAGCAGCAGGACGGGCTAGCAAGAGGCCGCCTGTCGACGGCGGATGCCGTCGCGATCTCAGTCTCCATCCTGACCCCCGGCCTTGCCATGCTCCTGAATGTCTCCGGGGTCGCCGCCACGGCCGGGGGCTCCACTCCGCTGGCGTTCCTGCTCGGCGGCATCGCCTGCCTGGCACTGGCGTTCGTGGTGGTCGGGTTCACCAGGCGGATGGCCTCTGCCGGCTACGCGTACACCTACGTCAGCCGCAGCCTAGGGCGGAGCCCGGGGTTCCTGGCAGGATGGTTGTACGCGTTCGCCTTCATCTGCTTCGTGCCGATGACGATGGCCGCGGTCGCGTACCTCGTATGCGACCTGTTCCACCTGCACGCCTCCTGGTGGTTCCCCGTGTTCTGCGCGGGAATGGTCGTCGTGGCCATGCTGTCGGTCGTGAACGTGCGGGCAACCGCGCGCGTGCAGATCGGCATCGGCGTCGCCACAGTACTGGCCATCTTGCTTGTCGACGTCGTCGTTACCGTGCGAGGCGGCGCCCAGGGGAATACTCTTCAGCCGCTGACATTCGCGCACACGACGAAGGGCGGCTTTTCTGGCGTCTTCTACGGAATCATCCTCGGGGTTACGTCGTACATCGGCTTCGAAACCGCCGCTGACTTCGGCGAAGAAACAGCGAACCCGCGCAAGGCAATACCGATCGCCGTAATCGCGTCGGTTATCTTC
Source organism: uncultured Actinomycetota bacterium (assembly GCA_963785645.1). GTDB lineage: Bacteria > Actinomycetota > Actinomycetes > Streptosporangiales > Streptosporangiaceae > Trebonia. The sequence goes on along the minus strand of CAWAWG010000003.1, from coordinate 408,244 downwards.
GCGATCATCCTGTACGTCTGGACCACCTACAGCCTGACGATCGGGTTCGGCCTGGACAATCAGGCTGCGTTCATCGCGGATCCGGCCGCGCTCAAGACGGTCGCCGACCATTACATCGGCGGCTGGGCCGGAACGCTCGTCGAGGTCGGCGGCATCCTGGCAGCCCTGGCAGCGTGCGCCGGATGCGTGACCGCGACCACGCGGACGCTTTACGCGATGTCGCGTGAAGGGGTCCTGCCCAGCTTCCTGACCCGGACCCATCCGCGATACAAGACCCCCGTCAACGCGAGCATCGTGGTGGCCCTGGCCGCGATCGCCTTCGCCGCGATCATCGGCTTCGGTTTCAACCAGGCAGCTTTCGGCCAGCCCATTACCGTGTACTACTTCTTCGCGACGCTAGCGACGCTGGCTGTCATCGTCGTCTACATCGCACTGTGCCTCGGCGGAATCCGCTACTTCAAGCGAACCCACGCCAGGTGGAACCCGGTGCTGCACGTGGCCGTGCCGCTGGCGGGCATCGCCTTGTTCGCCTCAGCGCTGTACGGCTCGATCTACCCGGTTCCTACCCGCCCGCTCAACGCGACGCCTTACCTCGTCATCGCGTGGACGCTCGCCGGCATCGGGGTCGTGCTCGTGCTGCGCAAACGACGCCCGGAGGCCATCGCCCGGGTCGGGTCGATCCTCGGCGAAGAAGCCGCAGACGAGCCGGAACCCGCCGGCCCGCCCGCCTCCGCGCCGACCGGGTCCACGCCCACGGCTCCTGCGCGGATGTCCCGCTGGACGCTTGACGCCCGCGCAACCACAGATGCCAAGCACGCCGACACTCACGAGGATTGACATGATTTCAGCCGTCGTCATGCCCGGGCCGGGCAAGCCGCTAGAGATCCAGACCTTCCCCGACCCGGAGCTCGAACCGGGTTCGGTCTTGGTCAAGACGATCGCAAGCGAAGTATGCGGGACCGACGTGCACCTCGCGGCGGGCCAGCTCGCCGGCGTCCCCTACCCGATCATCCCCGGGCACGTCAGCGTGGGGACCATAGCCGCCCTGGGCGCCCAGCCTGCCGCAGGTGCCGCCAGCACCGATATCAACGGCATCCCGCTGACAGTGGGCGCGCGGGCGACGTTTCTCGACGTCTACGGCACCTGCGGCCGGTGCTGGTACTGCACGGTCGCCGGCGCCGCGACCCGCTGTCCCCGCCGGCGGGTCTACGGAGTGACCATGTCAGCAAAGGAAGGGCTATCCGGCGGCTGGTCAGAGTACATCTACCTGCGCCCAGGCACGCATATGCTGACTCTCCCCGACCAGCTGGACTGGCGAACGTTCATGGCGGCTGGCTGTGGCATGCCGACCGCGCTGCACGCCGTGACGATGGCCGACATCCGGTTCGGCGATACCGTCGCCGTCCAGGGGGCCGGCCCGGTCGGACTGTGCGCGGTAGCGCTGGCGCAGCTGCGCGACGCCGGCCAGGTCATCATGATCGGCGGCCCCCAGGGCCAGGCTCGCCGCAGCCGAGGCACTGGGCGCCGATGCGGCGATCGACGTGACGACAACGACCGCATCCGAACGGGTGCAAGGCGTCAAGGACCTGACCGGCGGGCGAGGAGCCGACATCACCATCGAGGCGACGGGCGTTCCCGGAGCCGTCGCCGAAGGCATGCGGATGACGCGTGACGCCGGAAGATACGTGGTGGTCGGCCAGTACACCAACGCGGGCGACGTCTCGTTCAACCCGCATCTTGACCTCAACCAGAAACACCTCAGCGTGCATGGCTGCTGGGGAAGCAGCGCGGAGCATCTTTACCGCTCGGTGCAAGTGCTCACCCGCTACCAGAACCAGTTCGACTGGACACGCCTCATCAGCAAGGAGTACGCGCTCGCAGATGCGCGGCAAGCACTCTCGGACGCAGCCGCGCAACGCGTCATCAAGGCCCTCATAGTCCCCTGATGCTTCCAGCTGCTCTGCCCCGGCATCCCGGCTCAGGAGCTCACGCCACTACATCCTCGCGCTGCTCAACGTCATTATCCTGGTCGGCATCGTCAAAGTGTTCCGCGAGATGCGCACCGGGAAGTACAACGACGAGGAGCTGGAGGCCCAGCTCGACAAACGCGGCCTGATGAACCGGTTCCTCGGCCCGATCGCCCGCCGCGCCGATGCCCCGTGGAAGATGTACCCGATCGGCGTGCTGTTCGGCCTCGGGTTCGACACCGCCACCGAGGTCGCCCTGCTCGTCCTCGCCGGGTCCGCCGTCGTCTCCGGCCTGCCGTTCTATGCGATCTTGTCGCTGCCCATCCTGTTCGCCGCCGGCATGTGCCTCTTCGACACCATCGACGGCTGCTTCATGAACTTCGCCTACGACTGGGCGTTTGCCAAGCCGATCCGCAAGGTCTACTACAACATGACCATCACCGGGCTGTCGGTCTTCGTCGCCGTATTCATCGGAACCGTAGAGATCCTCGGCCTCATCGGTCAGGAGTATGGCCTGAACGGCGGCTTCTGGGCGTTCATGGGCAACTTCGACATCAACAAGGCCGGCTTCGTCATCGTCGGCATCTTTGTTCTCACCTGGATCGCCGCCCTCGCCATCTGGCACTTCGGCAAGATCGAGCAGAAATGGGATGCCTGCCAGCCGGCCTCGGCCACTGACGGCCCCGCCGACCGATAGCCGAATTCGCCACCGCGGCTACCTTGCCGCCACCGGACGCGCACGCAGTCAGGTGCCGGGCGGGAAGGTATACGACTGGTGCGGGGGACGAGTGGCCCGGCCTCAAGCACGATCTCGGCGTGCCCGGCTGGGGGACCGCCGCGCGCGCCGGGCCACGCGCAGCTGCGAGCACTGCGTGAACGCGGTGACCAGCGAACTGCGCCGCATCGACGGCGTCTCCGCCGTGACGGTCGACCTCGTCCCCGACGGCTTCTCCCTGGTCACCGTCACCAGCACGCAGCCGCTGGCGGCAGGCGCGGTCAGCGCGGCGCTCGACAAGGCCGGCGACTACCGCATCGCCGGCGCCTGACTGACTGCTGCCGGCACAGCATCCCGCCCCGTTGCACGGCCCGTGCTTCCGCTGGCCCGTGCTTCCGCTAGCCGGTGCTTCTGCTAGCCGGTGTGGCGGTTCGGCGGACTGCCGGTGATTCCCCACACCAGCTGGTCGATCGGGTCCGGTTCGGCCGCGGACAGGTCTACCCAGGTCAAGCCGTCGAGGAAGGGCGGCAGGTCGAGGTGGTCGGCCCCGGGCAGCAGCACCGGAACGACGGCGCAGCGCCGGCGGACGAACTGCCGCAAGAACGCGGCCAGTTCCTGGTTCTGCCAGGGGCCGATACCCCCCGGACCGACGATCACCGCCGCCGCCGGTATGCCCGCGATCACGTCTTCCACCATCGGCTGCCAGGGAAGTCCCGGGCGCAGTTCACGCTCGTCGAGCCACGGCCGGAGCCCGCATTCCCGTAGCCGCTGCGCTAGAGCGCGGACGGCGGGCTTGTCCTCCCAGTTGTGGCAGAGGAAGACGTCGAACTCCTCGACTACCTCCTTCCCCCGTACCACGGCCGAGGCGGCCGCGGCTTCCCGGCCGGCGTCGGCCGAGGCGTCCATCGCCGCGGTGGACTGATCGGTGCCGTTGGCCAGCTCGTAGTCGTCCCGCAGCGAGACCCGGTTCTCGCACACCGGGCACAGTATGTCCGGCAGGCCGAGGTCGATGACCTGATCGACCTGCTCGGTGGTGAACGCCGTGCCGTCGTGGGGGCAGCTGTACCGGCGCTCCCGGGTGACCGTACCCGGCGTGGCCCGGCGCTCAAGGTGGGAGTGCACGAAGCGCTCGAACTGTCTGCGCAGCGAAGCCGGCATCCGGTCGAACCCGATCCGCAGCTCGGCCGTGCCCTCACCGTCAAGGCTGAGGAAGACGGTGCACTCGCCGGTCTCGGCGGCGAAGCGGGCGGCCGACTGCCAGGCCTCCACCCGGGTGAACAGGTTGCTCCGGGTCAGCCGGACGATCAGGGTCGCGTACACGTTCTGCACCGGTCCCTCGAACCGGAACACTACGCCGTCACCCTTCGGCGCCTGTGACGCCGGCAGGTCGCGCCGGTAGGCCGAGGGGAAGATCAGCTGAACGCCGTCCTCGGTCGCCTCGCGCAGCGCCAGCTCGTGCTGGAGCAGCTCCTCCAGGGTGGCGAGCACGAGCAGCCTCTCCTGCTGTACCTCCGGCACCCGGTCGGTGGACGGTACCGCGAAGTCAAGGTCCACGACCTTGCTCTCCAGGATGCTGCCGAACCCGTCCGGCTCGTCCCTGGCCGCGTTCACCATCGCGCCGGCGTAGGCGTCGAGCAACTCGGGCTGGAGCAGCACGTAGTCACCGAACTTCAGCCGCTTCACCAGCCCGGCCGACTCCAAGCGGGCGATGCAGCCCTCGAAGACGGAGGCCAGCCTGGCCGGCGAGATATCCTGCGGGCCGCCGTCGGTCGGCTCCCGGTGCCCGTCCAGCCCGCTCAGCAGTTGCAGGCCGCTCGGCACCGCCGCCTGAAACCTCTTGCGCAGCTCGTTCACCGGGGTCAGCAGGGTCGCGGAGTCTGCCTGGTCCACGACGAACTGCTTGACCGCGGCGAACAGGGCGGTGGAGGTCACTTCCGGGATCCTGCCCCAGTCGATCGCCTCGAGCATCAGGGAACGCAGCAGCTCGGTATTGGTCTTCTCCTTCGCGCTCGTCTTGACGTATTCATTCAGCCCGAAATCGGCCATCAGCTTATGGATCCGCTGGTCAGAGACGTTGATACCACCACGGTCAACCCGGGCGGCGACCAGGAAGGTGGTCAGCCCGCCGGCGTCCGCCGGGTGGGCGTGCCGGACCGCGCGCGCCCAGTGCTGCACCCCGTCCAGGGGAGAGGTCTCGCTCTTGGCGTCGAAGAGGATGAGCGCAAGGGCCGCACCCTCCAGGTGCAACTGGTGCACGATCCGGTAACCAGGCTGGCCGGCCAGGTCCCAGATCAGCACATCTCTGATATCACCGGCCAGCGCCGGCTCCTCGGTCGCCGGGAGCCACCAGATCCGGCGCCCGTGCGTCGACTCGGTCGGCTGGAACTCCTGACCCGCCAGCACCATGGCCAGGCCCGACTTGCCGACACCGGAGTCGCCGAGCATCAGCACCTTCGCGTTCGCGTAGGTCCTGGTGGCGGCCGGAGCCCTGACCGCGCGGTGCCAGTCGCTGACCAGGACGAGGTCCGCCGACCCGGCATCGACCAGCGCCAGCAGGCCGTCCACGGCGCTGATGGCCAGGCTGGTGAACAGCGCCGCCAGGCTCCGCGACGGCGGATCCCGGTACCAGAGCTGGGCCGGGTTCCCCATCAGGGACCATGCGCGCAGGTCGCCCCGGGCCGACCAGACGAGCGCGGTCCGCCGCTCGGGCGCGAACGTCATCCCGGCGGCCGCGACGGTCTCCACGACGGTGACCGGAACCGCGTCGTCCGGGCACCACACCTGGAGCGTCGCGTCCGCGGCGGCCGTGACCACCCGCTCCTCGTCGATCCAGGCCAGGCCGGTGACGGTCTGCGAGTGCCCGTCGAACTGCGGCAGCGGCTGTCCGGTGGCGACATCGAATACCCAGACCGTGGACGTCCCCGTTGTGCAGGCCAGCCGGGTCCCGTCGGGCGACACGGCCAGGTTGACCCCCTCCAGGCGGGAACCGGACGTCCGGTTCCTCGGCAGTGCCCGCTCCCAGAGCACCTCGCTGTCCGGCCTGTCCCGGTCCGGCCGGACCAGCCGCAGTGTCATCCGCCCCGGGAGTGACGGGGCGAGAACGGCCAGCCGGTCGTCACCGGGAACGAAGGCCAGCGCGCTTGCCAGGCCGAGAAACAGAATCCGGGTCTGGCCCCCGGCGGCGGGGAGCGGACCGGGCATGTCAAGCACCCGCCCCTGGCCGCTGTCGTCGCGGAATGCCAGCCTGGCACCGTCGGGCGACCAGGTCAGCCCGGGAGACAGCGCGCAGGCAACGGGGAGGCGGTACTCGACGCGGGGGTGGCCGGCCGTGGTCGAAACGCTCAGCCGCGGCCCCACGGAATGGGCCAGCCGGTCCCCGGTCGGGGAGAGGGCAACGCTGACCAGCTGGTCGCCCCGGCCCGGCCAGAACGTGGCCAGCCGGAGTTGGCTGCTGGCCCAAGGCCCGTAACGGCCGGACTGACCAGTCGCCGGCATAGCGAATCCGCCCGGCTCTTGCCGCACTGTACCCCGCTCCTGGCTAATACCGACAGCAAAATTCCCCTTATAGCGTATATTGCCGACTGCCTCGCCAGCCATTTCGTGAGCGGTGCCCGGAGGCCCGCGCTAAGGGCGTATCCTCTACCTGTGCGGTCCGGTAGAGTCAGTTGCTATGGCGGAGCGTGAACCCAGCCTGCGCAACGACGCGGTGGCGTGGTCAGACTTTGACGCGGATGCGTACTATGAGTTTAATTTCGCCACGGTGCTGCCGGAAGACTCGCAAATCATCAAGACCGCGAGCAAGTTCCTAATCGCGGCCTGCGAGACGCCCGGACGTTTCAAGACGGCGGTGGACGTCGGCGCCGGCACCAATCTCTACCCCGGGCTGCTCATGCTCCCGTGGGCCGAGCGCATCGTGTTCACCGAGTACGCGGACTCCAATATCGACTGGCTGAGCAAGCATCTGGTCGAGGAGCCAGGTGAATGGCGGTGGCAGCCCTTCTGGGACCTGGTCGCGCAGCGGCCCTGCTATCAGGACGTAGCGCAGCCGCGGCGCAGGCTGGCGGCGGTGCACGAGGTCCGCGCGCTGAGCATTTTCGACCTCCCGCCGCGCACATGGGATCTCGGCAGCATGTTCTTCGTCGCCGACGGTCTCACGGAAGACCGTGAGGAGTTCGAGACGGCCGTGCGTTCGTTCCTTGGCGCACTGGTGCCCGGCTCGCCGTTTCTCATGGCTTTCATGGAGGGTTCGTCCGGTTACGAGGTGGATGGCGTGCGGTTCCCCTCGGTGCGGGTAACTTACCAGTCACTGGAGGCGCTGCTCGCCCGCCTCCCCGTGACCGGCCATGACATACTCCGCACGGACAACTCCATCCGTGCACTCAGGCCTGGATACGACGCGATGCTCCTCGTTACCGGATGGGTCTGCGGATAACACAGTTAACAACGGTGCACGCCTAGCTCATGAAACCGGCTTACCCTTCATCGTCGTCGTTGCCAATGGCGGAGGGGCAGACCGGATCATCGGTGGGCAAAGCTGTTATTATCTGACGTGTTGGCAGTGCCGATTTAGACTAGGACCGGGTGTCATGCTGGCACGCGGGATTGGTCATGGCCATAGGTTTCGCCGACAGGCGGTGACAAAGGCCGGAGAGCCATGGAAATCCAACCACGGCGGGACATCCTCGAACTCTGGCGTGCGACGGTTGACTACTGTTACCGCGACGGGAAGTGGACCTGGGGCGGTCAGGTCGGGCGGAATTCGGTCAGCGACGCCGAACAGTTGCTGACCATCCTCTATCCCGCCACCATCATCCAGTCGATGACCCTCGCCAGCGTCGACGAGACCTCGGACGACGTGCTCGACTATCTGCGCTCGCTGGGCAATGCGCTCGACATCCCGCAGCGGCTGGTCGAGTTCATCGGCGACTACATGCGCACCTATCTGATCGAGGGGGCACCGGACTTTTCCGGCGGGGCCTACTTCCAGTCGGCGGACGGCGAGGCGGCCGAGATCGCGCGTGCGCAGCGGAATCTGGATGTCGTCGACTCCTACTCGATGTCCCTCACGCTGTGCCTGTCCACGCTGGAATTCCTGCTCGTCTACCGGCAGGGACTGCAAAGTGCGCGGATGCGGGCTCAGGTCGAGGAACTGGAGCAGCTCTGCTCGACGCGGCTGACCGCGGCCATGGTCGGCCTCCTGCGCAGCTTCACCGTGAGCACCTTCGATCCGTATGACTCATCCGGATCGACGCTGTGCACGATGGTCAACCAGAGTGGCCGGGCCACGGAGATCGTTGTCCGCGACCTGCTCGAAGAGATCGCCGATATCCGGAACGCCCTCACGCAAGAGGTGGCACTCGGAGTCGGGCAGATCGCTGATGAGCTGGAAAACCGGGGCCGGCTGTTTGAATGCGGATGGTCCTGGGGTGTCGTCGACGGGGCGCCGGAGGTCTCGTTCGGTACCGATACGGACACCGAGAAGCAGCCGACGATGGATATCGGGAAGCAGCCGACGGGCGTCGCCGAAGCGCGTCCTTACCTGTACTTCACCGTCGCCGCCCTCGACGGCATCTGGGACCTGTTCAGTGAGCGGACCCGCATTCTGGGACTGCTGAACCTGGAGCAGCAGCGGCTGGCCCGCGCGCTCCAGCTCCGCTGGGACCTGACCCAGCAGTACTGGGCCAGGATCGCCACCTTCGGCGAGGGCAGGTGGCCGATCGAAGACCTGCCGTGGACCACGACTGACGGAACTGAGTCTGACTACTACTCGGTGCTGCTCACCTCGATCGTCATCGAGCAGGCGGGTGCGGGCAAGCTAGCCAGCGCCGACGCTGACCGGATCGGGCGCTTGCTGGAAAAGCTGGCTGAGCGCGGGCGGATTACCTACCGGCCGACCACCGACGATCCGGCGGTCGCCCTGCACATGCCGGGCGTGCGGCTGCGGCTGATCGGCAGCGAGAAGGTGGAGGAGGGCCCTCGGCTCTTGTGGGCTGTCCCCAGCTTCAGCTCGCTGGTTCTCAAACGGCTGCTGCGAGTATCGGAACTAGTCGACAACAGTGCCGCCCGGGTTCGGACCCTCGATCTCGCCGATCAGATCTGGGGGCATATCGAGCGCCGGCGGATCGTGGCGCCGCACGGGCGCGGATTGTGGGACCAGCCGGCCCAGGTCTTCGCCGGCTTGTCCGCCGCCAGCGGAGGGCCGTCCTGGCACCAGACCGAGCGCGTGATGGAAGCGCTGGTCGCCGCGGCCAACGTGACCCAGACGCAGCCCACCGCGACATCCGGGCTGGAAGCGAGCGCACGGCAGCTCCTGGCTGAGGCGGAGCAGCTGTTTGCCAAGGAACGGCTGCGCGGCACGAATGACACCGGAGTGGCGATGCGGGAGAGCTTCCAGGTCGTGGATGCCAAGCTGCGACGGGCGCGGGAAGTACTGAAAGCACGGCCGGGCACCGCCAGCGTGCTGGCCGGGGACGTGCTCCGCGAGCTCGACATGATCGACGCGGCCCGACAGGACACGGCCAGGATGAGCTAGCGGTGATCATCATCGCGACCTCCGACAAGGGGGGTACCGGCCGCTCGGTTACCGGGAGCAACATCGCCTACCGGCGTGCCCTGCAGGGCAGTGACGCCTGCTACGTCGACTTCGACTTCGGCTCGCCGACGGCGGGTGCGATCTTCGGCATCAGCGCGCTTTCCCGCGGCAGCATGACCGGAAAGGGCACGCACTCCTACCTCCTCGGCCGCGCGCCGGACGCGGAGTCCTGGGACGTCTGGCGGCACTCCGACCGCGCGGGCCTCCGCCAGCGTCCACCGGGAACCGGGCGGCTGGCCCTGGTGCCGGGGGACGCCGGCGGGGGTGAGTTTTCCTTCGACGATTCCGTGGTCGGCCGCTGTATCGATCTCTTCCTCAAGCTGAACGGCGAGTTCGAGGTGGTGCTGGTCGATCTGAGCGCCGGCCGGTCGTACGCCGCGGAGATCGTGATCACTGCGACCTCGTCGCCCGAAATGGCCACGGTGCCGGCCCGGTGGCTGGTGTTTCACCGTTGGACCCGGCAGCACATCCTGGCGGCGGCCGGCCTGGTGTTCGGCGAACGGGGCCTGCTCGACATCGGCGAGGAGCACGGCCGTGCCCGTGGCCAGTTCATCGATGACATCCGCTTCATCCGTACCGCGATCGTCGATCCGAACGCGCCGGACCTGGCCGGGCTGCGGCCGCCGCAGCTCGCCTGGCTCCGCGAGGCTAACCGGGGCCTGCAACGGCTGGCCTCCGAGCTGAACGTGGGCCGAGCCGCGATGCTCGGCTCGGTGCCGCTGGATCCGGTACTGCAATGGCGTGAGCAGCTGATAACCGACAGCGACGTCTGGGCTAGTCACGTCGCCAACGAGGCCACCGTGGAGGCGTTCGCCTCGATTGCCAAGGCGGTGGGCGACAAGTCCGCCTGGGAACGGCAGTGAACGAGGTCAGGACCGAGTTCCTGGAGACCAGCGCCGAGTTCAAGGTTGAGTCGGTCCCGCTGTCCCATGTGTCGGTCGAGGTCGGGCACCTGTACATGGAGGATCTCGTCGCGGGGGAGAGCGCGGTGCGGCGCACCTTCGCCGCGGCGGCACCGTGGGTCCGCGCGGCCCGCACCCCGCAGGCGATCGGCTGTGAGAAAAGAGCGGTGCGGCTCAGCTCCTGCTTCCTCGTCGACGACTACTTCAGCCGGTTCTCTTCGCCGGCCGAAGTGATCCCGATGGTGCTGGCCGCGGCCAGGCGAGAAGACCTGGAGATCGACTACCTGGCGCGCGAGTCCGCCTGTGCCGGCGTGGGCGCGGTCAGCCCGGCCAGCCTCACGCTGGGCAGGCTGGTGACCGAGCCGCCCCCCGGGACGACCGGCGGGCGGCCGCCGCTGACCGAAACCGGCTGGCTGACCAACGGGCAGCGGTCACCGAGCACGTCCCGGGACGAGGCGATGACCAGGCGCGGTCCCTGGCAGCCGCCCCGGGAGAGCGCCCGCCGACGGCATTCGATCTTCGTCGATGTCGAGCTGTGGGACGAGAGTGACGGGCAGCGGACCTGGTCCTGCCCGATGCTCGCCGCCGTGTGGCAGCTGATGCGGCTTGGATTGCTGCGAGACCAGGGCCGGGCGGTGGTGGCACCGCAGGACTGGACGGAGCCGTCGTTCCCGGCCAGCTGGGACGAGCTTCCGCCGGTGGTCCGGCTCAATCCCCGGGCGACGGCCTTCGCTGCCTACACGACGCTCTCGGTCCTGTCGCCGCGCTTCCTGCCGGTCGAGCTGGCCGTGCGGACCATCCTCGGCCAGTTCGCCTGCGACGCGGAGGTCTTCGCGGAAGCCACCGACCGGGCCGCGCGGGACGCCATGCCGCTGCCCGCCGAACTGGTCGACCGGATCAGGTACGTGTTCGCCGCCCCGGGCGAGACCGACCCCGCGTGAATCCGCGCCGCCTACTCGTCGATCTTGCGGTCGGGGTCGGCGGCATCCCACAGCCGCTCGAAGCGCTCCTCCAGCTCGCGAACCCGGGCCGGCATGGGCGCGAGCTTCGTACTGAGTATGCCGGGGCGCTTCTGTCCCGCGGACGATGCTTCCGGAGTGGTCTCGTAGGTGACGGTCCCGTCGAACACGATGAAGTCAAAGATCATCTGCCGCATCCAGCCCGGGATGAACGGGAGGCCGAGCATTCGGACCTCGACCCCCACGTCCCGCTGCTGCTGCGTGATGTCCCGGAGAGTCTCGTCCATGGCTGTCTCCGTGTCCGCGAACACGAAGATGCGCCGGATGCGGACCTTCCGGGCGATCGCCTCCCGCTGGACACCGAGGTACCGGATGCCCAGATCGCTGGTCCAGAGCCCGCCGTCGAGACCGGCCACCCCGGCGTCCACCGTGGACAGCGAGATCGCGTCGATCGATCGCTCGGCCTCCCGGGTCAGGCCGAGCAGCCAGTCCCGGTCCTCGCCCTCGTAGGTGATCTCGCTGCCGACCGGCAACTGGCGCACGAGCACGGTCACCCGCTCGAGTTCCCGCCGCGCGAGCCGCTTGAGCAGCGGGTTGATCCGCTCGTCGGTCTGCCTGGCCGTCTGCACAAGGTCCGTAAGCAGCGCGCGGTCGAGGATCGACCGGTCGGTCACCGACGACAGTTCGGCCGACTTGCCGAGCTTCGCGAAACCCTCGGCCATGCGCGCGTCAAGAACTGAGAACCGCATTTCGGTATCCACGATGAACAGGACAAGCGCGCAGGCGAACGCGGCGACCGCGGCGAGCGCCAGTGAATTCCTGCCCCGCATCCCGCCCGCCTCCGCCGCTGCGAGCGTAAGCAATGCGATGAGCAGGGGGAGCCCGATCTTCAGGATAATTCCCGGTGCCAGGCTCCGGCTCAGTCCGCCGTTGGTCATGCGGGCTCCGATCTCGGTGGCTCGGTGGACATTCGCAGGGTCTCTATGACGCCAACCGACAACTGGTCGCGTATCCGCTCGACGGTTTTCTGCCATTGCAGCGAGAATCCCGACCTGAGATCCAGTTCCTGCCAGATTCGGTCCAGGGTCTTGCTCACGTGGGCGGTCGGCATCCAGGCGTGCACCAGGTGGTCAATGCCGGGACGAAGCATGCTGATCAACTCGGGGGCCGGGCGGCTCCGGGCGAGCGCCCGGTCCACGATGTCGAGCAGGGTGGAAAGCAGCCAGTCGTGCAATGCGAGATCGGCGCAGAAATCAGCCAGCGCGCGCGGGTCCGGCTCCGCGGCACGCATTCGCACGGTTCGCAACCCGTCCGCGCCCAGCGTGAAGACGATCTCTTCCTCAAGGTCCGACTGTTCGGCCGACCAGCGCAGCCGGGTCCGGGTGCTGCGAAAGGGCGGGTTGCGGTCAAGTCCCGCGCCGCGCTGGACCGCCGCGAGAACGCGCGCGTTGACCGCCCCGAGGTCAAGGACGGCCGTGGTCGCCGGGCCGGGCAGGAAGCCCGCGGCCAGGCTTTCCTCTGACGCCTTGCCGATCACCTCGAGCACTCCCGGACGAGCGAGGTAATGGGCCCATGGACGGCGGCGGCCCGCCGGGTCCTGGCAAAGGGTCGCGTGGGTCCGGGCCTGGATGATGCGCCCGTCCGTCAGTGACAACGCAGTAGCCGACGTACCGACGACGCGGACCTCCCGGCCCCCGGCGAGAGACACGGAACAATCAAGACCGGTCAGCACCTCAGGTGACCACGCATAGCGAATCGGGCGCCGCCGTATCCGTACCGATCTGCCCGGCACAATCGCCAGCAGTTCGGCCGCGGTGTCATCCGTCACCGCGGTGGAAGTCAGCAGCAGGCCGGTGTGGACCTCGCCGATCGTCAGCGGCACGGTAAAGCCATTGCCAATGTCATTGCCCCAATTTAATGGACAATGGCCGCGGCTTCGCGAGTGATCTGGCGCGATCTTTCGCCTTAATTCGCAACTTGAGCAACTGCCGCTACACCACCCTCCGGCGTATCTGATTCGTCCCTCGTAAATCTGGTGATCGCGGGCCAGCGGGCAGTTTGCGCATGCAGCCGGTGGCGGCGGAGCGCCGGTTACTGGTCGCCTGACGCCGCGTCACGCAGCTCGGCCGTCCGCGCGCTCAGCTCTTTCCGTGAGGCTGTCTCCAGCTTGCGCATCGCGGATTTCACGTGCATCCGCACGGTATGCGGGGACAACTGGAGGGTCTGAGCGATCTGCCCGTTGCTGTGTCCGTCCGCGACGAGGTCGACCACCTGCCACTCGCGGGGCGAGAGCGCTCCGCCGTAGCTGGGACGTCCGCGGCGCCTGACTGGCGGGGCAACGACGTCGTGGTCGTGCAGCACCCGTTCGACCCGGTCCGCGTCGCGGCTCGCGCCGAGGGCCGCCAGGTCCTGTGCCACCCGCGAGAGCTGCGCCAGGGCCTGCTCAAGCTCGCCCGCGGCCAGCAGGCATCCGGCGCGGCGCTCCCGCGCGAGCAGGGCACAGTAGGGTCGCGGCAGCAGCGCCCAGGCGCTCGCGGCCGCCTCGAACATGGCCGCGGCGCGTAGCGGGCTGCTGCCGTGGCCTGCCAGCATTGCCCGGCACAACAGCAGCGAGGCGCGCGGCCCCGGCGCGTCCCTGCCCCGCTGACCGCGGGCGAAGCCCGCGGTCAGCGCGGCGGCCTCATCGGCTCGGCCCGCGGCCAGCAGCGCGGCCACCCTTGCCGGGACGACGTCGGTCCCCCAGATCCACACGCCTCGGCCGGCCAGCATGTTGACCGGGTCCTCGGTGACCGCCAGCGCGGCGTCAACATCCCCGTCGTTGAGCATCAGCCGGGCAAGCGCGGCGACTGACTCCAGCGCCAAGCGCGGATCTACCTGGGCAAGCGCGGACTCCAGCTCGCCGCGCGGATCGGTGCCCGAGACGGTGGCGCTGCCGAGCAGGCCGACAACCAGCCCTGCCTCGCTTCGGATACCGGGCAGCAGGTCCTGATCGCTGGCGAGGTGGTCGGCCCGCTCGTGCAGATCGCCCCAGTCGCCGCAGAACCAGTCGAGGTGATTCATGGAGCCAAGGATCATCCCGTGCAGTCTCGGATACTCGTGCAGTTCGGCGGCCTGGAGAGCCTGCGTCAGGCGGTGCCTGGACTCCGCGAGCCGGCCCCACATCATCGCCGCATCACCCATATTCAGGTCATGCATGATGCGCTGGCTCGGCAGCAGCGCCGCGGCTGCCGCATCGATTGCCGCCGCCGCGCTCCAGCCCTTGTCCTCGCCGAGCACAAGCAGCACGGTCGTTCTGTCTAGCTCAAGCCCGCGCCGGTCTGGCGACTCGACCCGGGTCACCACCTCACCCGCGCGGCGCAGCCACCGTCGGTGTACCCGGGCTGGCTGGCTGGAGTCGAACGGCCACCCGAGCAGGATCATGGCGCGGGCGCGGTTGGCCGCATCAAGACCAGGGTGCGTCAGGGCCTGCTCTAGCTCCGCGCGCCCGGCCTCATACTGGTGAAGGTTGAACAGCATCCGGCCGAGTTGCGCCCGCAGCTGGGCCGCCTCGTTCGGCGAGGCGCGCCCGCTGTCGAGGACGGATCGCAGGCTGCCGGCCAGGAGCCGGACCTGCTCGGTGCCGACGGGAGCCATCGAGATGTACTTCTTGACGATACGGAGCAGTGCGCCGGGGCTTTGGTCAATGACTACCAGTTCGCACAGCGTCGCCGCGGCGAGCCCGTCGTCTCCGGCCGCCAGCGCCTGATCCGCCGCCTGCTCCGCGTAACGGCACCATTCGGAGTACTCGCGGGCCTCACGGAAATGCCGGGCCAGCCGCGCCACGGCGGCCGGTGCCGCATCCGCCAGCGCGCGGCCCGCCAGAAGATGCATCTGCATCCGCTGCCACGCGGGCATCGCGTCGTAGACCGCGCGACCGGCCAGCGCATGATGAAAAGCGAGCAGGCCCCGGCCGTCCTCGACCACCAGCGCCGACCGCAGTGCGTGCTCGAGCCCGGCGGCTGCGTCCTCGGGCGGCAGGCTGCTAACCGCGCGCACGACCGCGAAGTCGGTTGCCTCGGCCAGCACCGCC
Organism: uncultured Actinomycetota bacterium; assembly: GCA_963785645.1. Taxonomy (GTDB): domain Bacteria; phylum Actinomycetota; class Actinomycetes; order Streptosporangiales; family Streptosporangiaceae; genus Trebonia. Next base: position 393,040 of record CAWAWG010000003.1, on the reverse strand, counting down.
GTCGCCCGCAGGATCGTCTGCGCGCGCGGGTCAAGTCGCCGGACGCGTTCCAGCACCGCGTCGCGTACCGTCGGCGGGATCACGCTCGCACCGCTGCGCCGCCGTGACCAGCCGTCACCGCGATTGACCAGCTCGGCCCGGTCATGCATCAACCGGACCGACTCCGCTACCGCCAGCGGCAGCCCGTCGGTGCCTTCATGCAGGAAGCTGCTCAGCCCCGCCGAGATCGGCTGCCCGTGCACCATCGACGACGCCAGCGACGTGGTCTCCGCCGGGGTCAGCGGGCCCAGCCGCAGCCGCACCTGGGTATAGCCTGGCGACAGCCGCGCCGCCAGGCTCGGCAGCAGCGAATCCTCAGCGAGGTCCTCGGGCCGGTACGTGACGACCACGCTGACCCGTGGCGGCCGCTGCGTCCCGAGGAACAGCACGAACTCCGCCGTCGCGTCGTCCGCCCACTGGGCGTCCTCAAGCACCACCGTACCGATGCGCAACGCGTCGAGCAGCTCTTGCAGGGCGCGGAACAGCCGGTGCCTGGCCGCCGTCGCATCCACGGCCGGCTCGGGTGCGGGCGGCAGGTTCGCCGACCACTCCGGCAGCAGCGGCCGCAGGGCGCCTGCCAGGTCGCTCAACCGGAGATCGCCCACTTTGGTGGTAATCTGGCGGATCGCGTCGACGACCGGCCCCAGGGTGTGCGGTTCGCGAAACGGCGGACATGCCGCCACCATTACCCGGTCCCCGGTCCCGGCCCTCGCGGTGAGCAACTCCGTGAGCAGCCGGGTCTTACCGATGCCGGCCTCACCCTCGATCAGCACAAGCGCCGGCGGGCGGGCCAGCGCCCGCGCCGCCGCCGCCAGTTCCCGTTCACGTCCCACAAACGCCGGTGCCGCCAGCACCGGCTCCGTCCGGCCGCCCGCACCTCGCCAGGCCGGTATGGCCAACGCCCGCACCACTGTGAACTTGCCGGTTAAACAGGAGGCAGCGGTGGAGTCCGCAGAACCACGGCGACGTGTTTAATCTCGTAGAATATTGTCTTCATAATAGTTGTACTTTGACACGTCACGGTAACTGGTGCAAGAACTTCAGTTACTCATGGGTAACTTCTGTGTGCCGTGCCGCGTGACGCCGCGGCCGGCGGCGGCCAGGCCCCCGGTCAACGGGCGCTGCCGATCACCAGCTGCCGCCCCGGCCCCGTGCCCGGCCGCGGTCAGCTTGCTGATACCGCTCTCCCGTTGATGCATGCACACTGGGAGAGAGGCGGCCCGCGGACGGCCGCCCGTGAAGAAGGGCGCAGGCTAGGAGGCAGTCGATGTTCATTCCAAGCCTGGTCGATCCGGCCATCGGTCTCCCGCGCCGGCCGGCGCGTCCCCGGCCGGCGCCGCATCACGTCGACCCAGGCGAAACCCAGGCGGTCGCGGAGAGCTTCATTTCCGCGCGAACCCGGGTCGATCCTCTCGTCACCCTGGCCTACCAGCAGCTCGAAACGCAGACAGACCGGCAGTTCGCGGCGCTCACCGACCCGCACGGACCCTACCGGATTACCGTCGTAGGTACGCGCGAAGCTACCCCGTACTCCGGTTCCGCGGAACTGATCGCCTCGGTTCTCGCCGCCCGGACCCTGGAAATCACCGCCCCGGACCGTGTCCACCCGTTGCTCGGGAGCGAGGCGGGCGGCGCCTACTGGCGCCTTCGGGCCGTGCACGACCTCATCGGGCACGTCGCGACCGGATACGGCTTTGACCGGGACGGCGAGTACTCAGCCTGGCTGGTCCAGCGCCGCTGCTACACCGGCCTGGCCCGTTGGGCCGCCGCCACCGAACTGCACGGCGAAGTCAGCGCGCTGTGGACCACCAGCCAGTTCGCCGAGCACAAGGCGGCCCTCCTCGACCGAAACCTGCTCGCCGAGACCGCTTCCCGGTCAACGGACAAAAGCGCGCGGAGCCATACGCAATCCTGCGGCCGACGGGAGTAATCTCGGCTTATATGAACAAGTCCGACTCCCGGAACGGGGGCCGTAAGAACACCAGGCGGGTGAACCCCAAGGCGGCGTTCTTCATATCCGCGGCACTCGCCCTCTGCTGCTTTGCGGCCCTCCTGTTCACGGCCACGTTCGTCGCCGACCGGGTCAACAAGTCGGGCTACACGCAGGCTCATGGCCTGCCGCGGAGCGGGACCGTGACCAGCGTGACGAACCGTGACGGCAGGGACCCTTCCGCCGACGTAGGAGTCCGGCTGGAGGAACCGGTCAACGGGCAGGCAGTGACAACCGCGCACCTCCCTTCCCTTACGCCCATGAAGCCTGGCACGGCGGTTGCGGTCCTGGTCGATCCGAAGGACCCTGGCTACGCTGAGTTTCCTGGCCGGCGATACGTCAAGAACTCCGTAGCCCAGGTGGCTGCCGTCACGTTCCTTGGGTGTCTTGGCTTCTTCAGTTTCGCGGCGGCCTGGTGGGGCCGGGTGTGGTACCGCCAGCACAAGCGCAGGCAGACGGCTGAATTCTAGGGAGCCAGGCGGCCGCCCCGGCGCCGGCCGATCACACCGGTGGTGCGCTGCAGGCTGCAAGCGCTGACGCAGCCAAGACCTCGCGTCCGCCGCCGGACAGTTCGCGGTCGACACGGTTCATCGCCAGCTCAAGCGCCGCAAGGAATCCAGGCTCCTTTTCGAGCAGCAGCACGTGCAGATAAGCCCTGTTTTCCGCGGCTCGCTCCAGCTTTGCGTTACGAGTCGCGCAGTGCCGTCTCACCGGGACCTCCTATTCTCAGCATCACCTGACTCCGACGATCGCCGGCGAAGACCGGCACCGTCTACACGGCGGGCACCAAAGGCCAGTTCCGGTTAACCCGAACAACCTCAGTCGGGTTTGCCGGGTGCTTCCTCGGTGTCTTCCGCGGCGGCGGGCGCGACTTCCAGGGCGTCGGGCACGGTTTCCAGGGCGTCGGGCACGACGAGTTCGCTGGGCTCGAAGCCGCCTTCGCCGGACACGGCGGCCAGTTCGTACCCGAGCGGCTCGGGCGGGGCAGGGCGCCGGCCCGCGCCGGCCGGTCAGCGCGGAGGCGACGGCCGCGATCACGTTGGCCGCGATGGCGAACCCGAAGGCAATGCCGAGGCCGGCGTGGAACGGGGCGGTGATCAGGTGCGGGAAGAATTCCCGCCCGGCCACGTAGGCGGCGTGCGAGGCGGGCAGGCGGGACAGCAGCGGGCCGAGCAGCTGCTGCATCGGGTTGTAGCCGAGGAAGGAGGCGAACAGCACCCCGATCGGAGGCAGGTGCGAGATCGGCGCGGCCGCGGAGGCCGGGACGCCCTGCGCCACCAGCCCGCCGAACATGCTGGCCGGCAGCTTGCTGGACAGGCCGACCACCATCAGGGTGAAGAAGATGCCGATCGACAGCACGAACGCGGAGTTCTGGAAGGTGGCGATCATGCCGCTGCCCGCCCCGCGCTGACTGGGCGGTACCGAGTTCATCATCTCCGCCCAGTTCGGCGAGACGAACAATCCGGAGCCGAAGCCGTTGAGCGCGATGACGACCGCGAACTCCCAGTAGGCGAAGTTCACCGGGACGAATATCAGCAGCAGGAAGGTCGCCGCCGTCAGCAGCGCGCCGCCCACGGTGAACGCCTTGGCGCCGAACTTGTCGGAAAGCGCGCCGGACAGCGGCGCCGACACCAGGAAGCCGACGGTCAGCGGCACCAGGTAGATGCCGGCCCACAGCGGTGTCTGGCTGTAGCCGTAGCCGTGCAGCGGCAGCCAGATGCCCTGCAGCCAGATGATGAGCATGAACTGCATGCCGCCGCGGCCCATGGCGAGCATCAGGTTCGCGACGTTGCCCGCGGCGAACGCCCTGATCTTGAACAGCGAGAGACGGAACAGCGGCTCGGCGACCCGCGTCTCGACGTAGACGAAGACGACGAGCAGCGCCAGGCCGCCGAAGAGCGCGGCCAGCACCCGCGGGTTGGTCCAGCCCATCGGGTGACCGCCGTACGGCAGCAGCCCGTAGGTGATGCCGACCAGGATGGCGATCAGGCCGGCGGCGAACAGCAGGTTGCCCCACCAGTCCATCTGCGAGTGCTTCCGCACCCCGATGTCATGCAGCATGAAGTACGCCCAGACGGTGCCGAACGCGCCGATCGGGCGCCGAGACGAGGAAGATCAGGTGCCAGTTGACCGGGGCGAGCACGCCGCCGAGGATCAGCCCGAGGAAGGACCCGGCGATGGCCGCGATCGAGTTCAGGCCGAGGGCGAAGCCGCGCTGGTCGGCCGGGAACGCGTCGGTCAGGATGGCGGCGGAGTTAGCGAACAGGAACGCGCCGCCGACCCCCTGCACGACCCGCCAGATGATCAGCCACAGCGCCCCCTGGGTACCGTGCATCCAGGTCACGGTCAGGAAGATCGAGGCCACGCTGAACACCGCGAAGCCGAGGTTGTACATCCGCACCCGGCCGAACATGTCGCCAAGGCGGCCGAAGGACACGACCAGGACCGCGGACACGACCAGGAACCCCATGAACATCCACAGCAGGTAGCTGGTGTTGCCGGGGCTGAGCGGGTTCAGCCCGATGCCGCGGAACACCGCGGGCAGCGCGATCAGCACGATCGACTGGTTGATGGTCGCCATCAGCAGGCCAAGCGTGGTGTTGGACAGCGCGATCCACTTGTAGTGCGGCCCCAGCGTACGGCCCGCCTGCACGGGCGCGCCCGGCGCCTCGGAATCAACCGTCATGAGCCGGTACGCTCCCCACTCGAGACCCAACGGGTACTTGCTTGTCCTCAACCAACGATGACGTACCACGCCGAAAAGCGCACCCCCGCGCGGCGGGACGTGCGGACGGCGGGGAACCGGCCTCAGTCGGCCGCCGGCCCCGGGCGGAGCGGTAGCTCCGCCAGGAGTTCCGTGCCGCCGCCGGCCGGGCTGCGGACGGTGATGGTCCCGCCGGCCGCCTCGGCCCGGTCCTGCAGTCCGAGCAGGCCCGAGCCGCGAGACGGGTCGGCGCCGCCGAGGCCGTCGTCGCGCACGGTGAGCCGGACGGCGCCGTGGGCCGCGTCCACGTCGACCTCGACGTGCACCGTGGCGGCGCCGGAGTGTTTCGCCGCGTTCGTCAGCGCCTCGGAGACGATGTAGTAGGCGGTCACCTCGACCCGCTCGGGCAGCCGGCCGGCGGTTCGCACCTCGAGCTTGACCGGGATGCGGGAGCGGTGGGCGAGAGCCCGGAGCGCGGGCGCGAGCCCGGCCCGGGCGAGGACCGCCGGATGGATGCCCCGGGCGAACTCGCGCAGCTCGTCGAGCGAGTCCGAGAGCCCGCTGATGATCCCGTCGAGCTCGTCGGCCAGCTTGGACTGATCGGGCGGCACCGTGGCCTGGACGGCCCGAAGCCGCAGCGCGAGCGAGATGAGCCGCTGCTGTGCTCCGTCGTGCAGGTCGCGCTCGATCCTGCGCCTGGTCTCGTCGGCGCTCGCGACCACGCGCGCCCGCGACGCACTCAGCTTGCTGTGCGCCTCCGCGTTCGCGATCGCCGTGGCGATGAGCTCGGTGAAGGCGGCGAGGCGGGCCTCGGTACCGGGCGGGAGCGGCGCCCCGGTGGACGAGGCGACGGACATGACCCCCCACAGGCTCCCGTCGACGACGACAGGCACGCCGACGCCGGACACGATCGGGAGCGCCCGGCCCGTCCCGTCTTGGAGCAGCCAGTCGGAGTTCTCCACCCGGGCCGGCTGCCCCGTCTCGTAGACCAGGGTCGCGATATTCCGGCCGCCGAGCGGCCTCGGGTCCTGCGGCGGCAGCCGTTTCCCGGCCACGAACGCCGCCGAGTACGCCACGGCCGGCCCCGGCACGTAACGCCGCAGCCAGACGACATCGGTGCTCAGCATGCGGCCCGCCTCGTCGGTGACGGCGGCGAACACCTCCGTCGGCTGCGCCCCCCGGGCGACCAGCGTCGCTACCCGCCGCAGGGCGGCCTGCTCGTCAGCGACCCGGCGGTAGTCGGCCTCGCTCGCCCGCAGGCTCTTCTCGGTGCGTACCCGCACCGCCGTCTCCTGGCGCAGTTCGCTGTATACGCGCAGCATGACAAGACAGAGCGCCGCCGCCGCCAGCCCGGTCGCGGCGTGGTTAACCGGCCTGAGCGTCGCGGACAGCAGCACCGCGACGGACGCGGCGCCCGCCGCCGCGGGAACCCAGATGCTCGTGCCCTTGCGCGCGGCGAGCGGGTCCGGCACGCCTGGATCGGCCCACATCGATGCCGCCACCAGCAACGTCGCCACCGGCCAGGCGGCCGCGACGACGATCTGGACCGCGGCCGTCCGCCCGGGTCCCGCGGTGGCATTCAGCGCGGACGACACGGCGACCGCCACGAATGACAGCGTCATCGTCACCCAGGCGGCCCGGGACCGCTGGCCGGCCACGGTAGCGGCACCGACCACGATCAGCACCAGGACGACGAAGCCAATCGGGTAAGCCAGTTCGACCGCCGTGCCGAAGGTCGACTCGCCCGCCTCGCGCGGCAGCCGGGCCAGGACGAAGGCCGCGCACACGGCGGCCGCGCCGAGCGCCGTGGTGCCGCCGTCGAGCAGTTCGCGCGGGCTCAGCCGCTCCCGGTCCTCGCGGGCCATCAGCCCCGTCCCGGCGAAGCAGGCCGCGATGAAGCCGAGGCCGAAGAGATCGGCCGCCGTCGGCGGCGGCGGTATGCCGTGCAGCGCGTACAGGGTCAGCACGGTGCTGCTGAGCATCCAGCAGAGCAGGGCGAAGCCGAACACGACCGGGACATATGAGCCGGGACGCCGGCGCCGCCCGCCGAGCACGCAGGCAGCGCTGGTCGCCAGGAAGAACGCGTCGAGCAACCAGCCGTTGATCCACCCGGAATGCAGCGGCTCGGGCCCGGCCGCGATCATCCAGAGCACGTAGGCGACGACCAGGGCGCCCATCAGCCCGAGCACGATCACGGCGGTCCGCGGCCGCAGTCGTTCAAACGGCAACAAACCCCCTCAGCGCGGCTCCCTCCGATGACTGCCGCGGTTCCATTCTCATTTCTAGTCGCACCAGGCTATGTCCGGAAACCCGGGTGCGCACACCATCTGGAAACAGGTAGTCGAGGTGAGCGAGGAACCTGCCCTCGTTCGGGATAACGCTTTTGATTTTTCCGAACGGGTCCGTGTTTCACGCGCTGCCCGCGCGCGAAGCCCCCGGCCGGGGTGACGCGGCGGGTCCTGCTTGCCCGGGAAAGGCCATCATGGCCCGCGTTGCCCGCCCGGCTCACGGCTAGCCAGGATGTGAAGATGGCCCTAGGGTGAACCTTCTTAGGTCTGCCTGCCTGACGCCGGTGACCGACCCGGATCCCGTGGTGGCCCGCCGCGTTGTCCTGTGGGCGGCGCTCGGCGCGGTGATCGCCTTCGCGGCGCACGAACTGCGGGACCACGGCGACCGGGCTCGCCAGGAGGCGGTCGCGCTGCAGGCCCGGTTGACCGAGCTCACCGTGGCGCAGGACCGTGATCGCATCGCCGCCGACCTCCAGGAGAAGGTCGTCCAGCAGATCCTGGCGGCCGGAATCAACCTGCACGGTACCGCCGCGCTGGCCACCGAGCCCGAGGTGCGCAAGCGCATCCTGGAGTCGGCCGATCAGCTCGACGACATTCTCCGGCTCACCAGGGACGCGGTATTCGGCCTCGGACGGCACCAGCCGGGCAAGGCCGAGCGCGGGCTGCGGGCCGAGGTCGTGGCCCTGTGCGCTCGCATTTCCCCCGTTCCCGAGGTCGTCTTCTCCGGGTTGGTGGACAGTGCGCTCGACCCGGATCACGCCCTGCGGCTCGTGCAGACGCTGCGCGATGCCCTGGAACTGATCAGCCCGCGAGCGAAACCGGCTGCACGGCCGAGATAGACGCCGCGGAGTCGTTGCCCGGCTCCGCCGCGGCGGGCGCCTGGCGTGCCCTGCTGGCCGAGAGCACCGCCGGACCGGAGATCAGCCTTCGCGTCCAGCCGGCCAAAGACGGCATCCGGTTCAGCTGGTCGCTTCGCCTGCGCTCAGCCCCGGAGCAGCTCGGATCGCCCTGATCAGCCATCCGGGCCGGATGTGGCCGGTACCCGCCATTCCAGCCGGGTACCCGGTCGGGCCGCGTCCGGGCTGGCCGGCCCGAGCAGGAGCTGGCGGCGGCCGGGAGCACGAGGCCGCGGGCGTCCGCCGCGCCGTCGCCCTCGGCCGAGGCGATCGTCAGCGTGCGGCCGTCGTCGTTCGGCAGTACCAGCAGCGCGAGATCGGCCCCGGACGCCTCCAGCGCCCGGCGGGTAACGCTGGCCATGCCCGTGTCCGGCTCGACGCCGGACAGCAGCGCGGTGGTGACCTCCACGCTGGCCTGGATCCACCGCTGGTTACGGCGCGCGGTCTCGTACAGCCGCGCGTTCTCCACCGCTGCCCCCGCCGCGGCGCCCAGCGCCACCAGCACCGCCTCGTCGTCCTCGGTGAACTCCGCGCCGTCGCGCTTTCCGGTCAGGTACAGGTTGCCGAAAACCTCGTCCCGCACCCGGACCGGGACGCCGAGGAAGCCCTTCATCGGCGGGTGGCCGTCCGGGAATCCGGCTGGCCAGTGATCGATGCGGCCGATCTCCTCCGGACTCACGCCGACGGGGATGAACTCGGCCAGCCGCCTGCCCTCCCCGATCACCCCCAGCGCACCGTACCTGGCGTCGACCAGTCGGACGGCGGTCTCCACGATCCGCCGCAGCGTGGACTCCAGATCCAGCCCCGAGCCGATGCCGACGACCGCCTCAAGCAGCCGCCGCATCCGGTCCCTGGTGCCGCGAGCCGTTTTCAGCCGGTTTTGCAGTTCGGAGAGCAGTTCGTCCAGCTGCAGCTGCGGAAGCAGTGCCGGGCGGCCGCCAGTATCGTGCGCCATGCCAATCACCCTTGCGGAGGGAGGTACCCGGCGCCGCGGTGCGGGACACTGCCGGGAACCGCTGGGAAAGGCGCTTAACCGCGCAAGGAGGTCGGCACATGCATCCAGACGAGCCTGATCCCAGGCCGCCCCTGGCCCTGGCCGTGGGCGACAGCTGGCAGACGACGCTGTTCCTCGGTGCCGTGACGCTGGTACTCGGGCTGATCGTGAGCTTCAACCCGACAACGTCCCTGAACGTCATCGCCGTCCTGTTCGGCGTGCTCATGATCGTCTCGGGGATTTTCCAGCTGATCCGTGCCTTCGCGAGAAGCGAATCGCACCGCGTGTGGCTCGGCATCGCCGGGCTGCTGCTCATCGTCACCGGCGTGGTGCTGATCCGCCACCTGGATCTCACGGTGGCCGTCGTCGGGCTGATCATCGGCATCACCTGGATAGTCCAGGGCATCGCCGCGCTCGCGGCCGCGATTCCCGGCGGTTCGCGCGAGGGCCGCGGCTGGTGGATCTTCTTCGGAACCGTCAGCCTGATCGCCGGCATCGTGGTCGCGGCCGCACCGCTCTCGTCGGTCCGGGCGATCGCCGTGCTGATCGGGATCTGGTTCGTCGTCCAGGGCCTGTGCGAGATCGCCGCCGGCTTCATGCTCAGGCACGCGGTCGTCGCGGGGGAGGAGACGGTGGCCGGCCCGCCGTCCCGCAGGGGAGAGGGGGCCGCAGCGAGGTAACCGGGAAGACCGCATCGCCGTGCTGCCGCGCTTGCGGCGTCTCATCGTCTCGATCCGCGAAGGCGACGCGGAGCTGGTCGAGGAGGGGATACTCGAGTTCAGCCGGACAAGGCGGGTATTCGCACCGCTCGCGCTGGCCGTGGGCGCGTTTGCCATGCTGTTCAGCGGATTGCGGCTGCTGCTGACGAACTGGCGGCTGATGCTGGTCCAGATTCTCCCGGCGATGCTGATCTGGGCCGCCACCCTCGACCTGAAGCTGCACGTGCTGTACGGCAAGCAGTTCCACGTGATCCGCGGGCCGCTCGTGCTCGTCGTGTTCGCCGGCGTCGTCCTGCTGGCCGTTGCCGCCTTCTTCCTCAACGCGGCCTTCGCCTTCACGATCTCGCGCCCCGGCGCGCCGCGGGTCGCGGCCGGCTTCCGGGAAGCCCGCGGTCACGCCGCCGTCGCCTACTGGGGCGCGGGCGCGGGCATCGCGCTGGCGGTCGCCGCGGTGCTCGCACCGCGGTGGGGGCTCGGCTGGTTCACCCTGCTGCTCGGGATCGTGGTCGGCCTGATGATGGTGTGCTATGTCACGGTGCCGGCCGCGATCGTCGGCGTGCGGACAGTCAAGGCGGGCGGTTCCGCGCGGTCGGGGCGCGACAAGCTGGCCGGGGCGGCCGTTACCGGCACCTTCGGCGCCATCGTATGCGCGCCGGCCTACGTGATCGCCAGGATCGGCCTGGTGCTGCTCGGCGTTGACCGCCTGTTCGGCCTCGGCGTAGCGCTGCTGGTGGTCGGGCTGATACTGCAGGCCGGCGCCACCGGAGCGGTCAAGGCGGTCAAGGTGAGCGCCAAGCTGCTCACCGGCCAGCCGGGGCAGGCGCGGGATGAGCGGTCGGCCCCGCTCCCGGGCGGCTAGCGGGCCGGCCGGGCCTATCGAGCCCGGGGGGACGATCCCGGCCGGCGCTCCGGCCGGGCGCGGACATCGGGCCGGGCACCGGCGGCCCGCCGCCGGGACGAGCCGGCCGGGCCGGGCGGCCGCGGTGAGCGCCCGGGCCGCCCGGCCCGGGAACGGCCCGGTGCCCGGAAGGCGGAGACCAGGCGGGCGACGAGGGTGGCCAGGAAGACCTGGCCGACCATGGCCTCCATCACCGCTATCGCCCTTCCTCCGTTCTGGGCGGCGGTGAAGTCACCGTAGCCGAGGGTGGTCAGGGTCGTGAAGCTGAAGTACTGGAACGTCTGGAGGTTTCCGGTGGCGCCGTTGGCGAAGAAACCGCCCCCGCTGAACAGGTCGATCGCCTGGTAGCACGCCGCGAACATCAGCCCGAGGATCATGTACGCGCTCAGCGCGCCGTAGATGCTCTGCAGGGTGACCTCCCGCTGGGCCAGCACCCGGATGACGATCAGCACGACCGTGAAGGCCAGCACCAGCATTTTCCAGATGTTCGCCAGGCCCAGCACGGTGGCGGTGGGATCGGCGAGCACCAGGGCGCCGACCAGCGCCGAGCCGCCCGTGGCGGTGATGATCGCCAAGAGCCCCAGCCGCCGCTCGATGTGCGCGGTCCGCACGGCCAGCGCGGCGATCCCGAGAAACAGCGCCACCTGGACGACACTGACCCAGGTCCCGGTGGCAAAGGCGGACAGCAGGTAGCTGGCGACCAGCACGAGCAGCAGCAGCCCGAACTTGTTGCCGGGCCGCCGCGCCCGGCGGCTAGCTGGGGTCATGGGCGACCGCGGAGGCCGCGTGCGCCTGGTCAGGGGCGAGGCACAGCCGCTCAACGGGAGCCGACAGCGCGGCCCGGATCTGCGCATTGACCAGGCCGGGGCCGGGGAGCGCCGCGCAGGCCGCGAGCACGGCCGAGCGCAGGCTCGGGTGGACCGCCAGCGGAGTCACGGTCGGGCCGGCCGCCGGTGTCCGCAGCAGCTGCGCTGTCTCCGGTGTCCCGATCACCAGGTAAAGCTGGATGCCGCGCGCGCGCAGTTCCTCGTGCAGGGCGGACATGCCTTCCAGGCAGGCGGCGTCGATGTCGCCGTCGGGGGCGAGGACGACGGTCCCCACATCGCCCGCGGATCCGGCTAGCCGTGCGAGTACCGCGCCGCCCAGGTCGCCGGCCGTTCCCGGACCTACCGTCGCCGCGAGGCACAGCACCGAGGCGGCCGCGCCGGCTTCCGTACGCGACAGCGGCAGGAATCGGGTAATGCGCATGGCGGCCCCGGCCGGGTTGTTGCCTGGTTGTCTGGCTGGCCGCGTGCCGCCGGTTCCGGTGAGACCGGTCGCGGCCATCATCCATCCTGTCCCCGCCGCGGTCCGGCCGCCTCACCCGAGGCGGGTGAGGCGGCCCCGGCCGCGGCACTGGCCGTCGACGGGGCCGGGACGGCCGCGCGGGCCTGGAACCGGAGCCGGGCGGCCCGGCCGTCCCAGGAGTAGACGACCGCGGTGCCGGCCAGCAGGTCGTGCAGCGCGCGGTGTTCGCGCTGGACCAGGATGCCGGCAAAGCCCAGGCCGCACAGGATGATGCTGAGCGGGAAGACGAGCGCCCGCAGCACGCCGCGCCACGGGTCGAGTTCAGCTCCGTCGGCGCGCACCACCCGCAGGCCGAACAGCGCCATGCCGGCGGTCCGCCCGGTTGCCGCCCAGCAGTAGCCGAAGTACGTCAGCTCCCACACCACGAAGACCACCGCGACGGCGATGCTGCTGCCCATGTGCCAGCTCACCGTGCGTCCGGTCACGATCTTGATGGCGAAGGTGATGCCGGCCAGCCCCAGCGTAAACGCGGCCCAGGACAGCAGGATGTCGAGCGCGTACGCCGCGAATCGCGAGGCGGCACCCGCGTAATGGCCGAGTGCGCCCATCCAGGCGGCCTGCCCGGTGCCGCCGCTCATGTCCCCGCTCATGTCGCCGCCCCGGCATCGCGCAGCGCCGGCGGTGCGGCAAGACCGGTGCCTCGGCGGCGGAGCAGCCGGCGCACCCAGTGGTCGATCCGGCGGTCCAGCGTCACCGCCTGGGCCCGGACGATGTCGACGGCCCGGCCCACCTCGTGCCCCGACGACATCGAGACGACCGCCCCGAGGTCGGTGTGCCTGACGATGGTTTCTATGTCGATCCGGGCGATCAGCCGGTTGAGGTCAACCTGGTCGAGCAGGGCGTTGACATCGATTTTCTCGACGATCGCGTTCACGTCGACCCGCTGGACCAGCGTATCGATGTCGACCTGGCTGACCAGCGCGTCCACGTCGATTGACTGGACGACCAGGTCGAGCACCCGTTCCATGGCCCGCTCGGCAAGCAGTTCGCTCGCGGAGCGCACCTGGTTAAACCCGTCCATGTAAGCCGTCCCCGGGCGGGGACGGTTCGGGCACCAGTGCGGCCAGCGGCAGGCCGATCAGCTCGATCAGTCCGAGCAGCAGCAGCAGCACGACGGCGAGCGTGATCGCGAGCGCGGCGCTCGGTTGGCCCCAGAACACGAAGATGAGGCCGGCCAGCGCCACCGAACAGACGCGCAGCCCCATCCGGTGCGCGTACGTCCAGTCACCGGCCGGGCCGGTGCTGACGCCCTTGCGTTCGGCGGAGCGGCGGAGCCAGCCGAACCCGGAGCCGATCGCGCGCCGGGTCCTGACCGCCGTGAGCGAGGGGCCGGTGAAGAACGCGGCGAGCGCCACCACCAGGCCGATCACGAGCAGGGCCCGCAGGCCCTCCTTGATGAACCTGACCAGCGTGTCGTACGCGGCCGCGGCGGCGTCGCCCGGCAGCACGCTGTTCGGGACGCTGTTCAGGTAGATGCTACGGGCGATCTGCAGGCCGATCCCGAGTACCAGCATCGATGCGGCGAAGCCGAGCCCGGCTCCGATGAGGGCGCGCCGGTGGCTCTTGGCGACGTAGACGCCCGCGCCGATCAGCAGCAGCGACAGTATCGGCAGGACCACCTTGAGCGCGTTGATCAGCCGGTAGAGGGTCTGCGCCTTGGCGAGGTCCTTGGAGGAGAACAGGGTGATTGTCGGGTTGATCGACGGGAGCTTTTCGATCAGCGTGAACCCGCGCGCGGCCAGGTCCTGCTTGACGATGTCGATGAACGGGCCGAGGCTGAGGACGACCTGGCCGTTCTGGGTGCTGACCGCGCCCTTGCCGCCGGACAGCGCCGTCACCACGGTCTGATGCGCCACCCGGTTGACCTGGACCCAGGCGTTGGCGAACTGCTGGCTGGTGACCAGGCCGTGCACGGCATTGTGGATGTACCCGGTCACCGCGCTGACGATCGACGGGCCGAAGGAGTTCAGGAGCGTGCCGACCCGGTTGAGCCCGCGGCCGTTGAGCGCGGTGGTGGCCTGGCTGACGTAGCCCTGAAGGTCGAGATTGCTGGTGATCGCGTCCGTGACCTTGTCGGTCAGCGCGTTCTGGATGGGCGGGCTGTCGATGAGCGGAGCCATGTTCGCCACGTAGCGGTTCGTGTCTGACACCTGGTTGGCGGACCAGACGCCGATCACCGATACCGGGGCAAGCACGCAGCCGAGCAGGATCAGCACCGTGGCGACGGGGGCGCGCCAGCCGAACCGGCGGCGCCGCGTCTTCGCGGACTCCGCGCGCAGGCGCTGCAGTTCGGCGCGCTCGTCGTCGTTGAGGCCGGATCCTCCGGCCGAGGCAGGAGACTGGCTGGCGATGTCGGACACGGCTTCACGGTCGCAAAGCCCGGTACCGCCTGCCTCCCCCGGCCCGGGTGAATTACCGTCGCCGGCAACCGGGTCCACCGCGGGTACCCGGCCGGGCCGCGGACCAGCATCTCAGGGCGCGCCCGGCTGCCGTCGGATTCATTTACGCCGGGTGATGTGCCCCGCCCCGCCGCGACGTAGCGTCGGCGGCGACGTGCCTGTACCTACGGAGAGGAATTCGGCCATGACCGTCCCTACCAAGGCAAACGTCGACGAAGCGACGCGGCAGACGCTGTCCGGCGTGTCCACCGGAGACGTTGACCTTCTCGAAGAGGGCCTGGAGGTCCGCAAGCGCTGGCAAGAGGACAGCGGCCTGGACCCGCGCAGCTTCTCGCTAGTCAAGATCGCCGCGCTGGTGGCGCTGGACGCGCCCCCGGCCTCCTACCTCTGGCAGGTCGCGAACGCCCTGGACTCCGGGGCGACCCCGAGCGAGATCCTGGGCGTCCTGCGCGCGATCGCCCCGCAGGTCGGCGGGCCCAGGTGCGTGGCGGCCGCGCCGGAGATCATGGTGGCACTCGGGCTGTCGCTGCCGGAAGGGGAGTGAGAGCGATGCCGTTCATGCGCCGCCGTCCGCTGCTGCGCGCCGCCGCCGTCGGGGGCGGCGCCTACCTGGCCGGCAAGCACCGGGCCCAGCGCCAGGCGGACCAGCAGTACCAGGATGACCAGCAGGATCAGCGCATCAGCGACCTGGAGCAGCAGCCGGCCACGGACCAGGCCGCGGCCACGGTCCCCGCGCAGCCCGCACCGTCGATGGCGGACCAGCTGAACCAGCTCGTCGGCCTGCACCAGCAGGGTGCGCTGAGCGACGACGAGTTCACCGCCGCGAAGGCAAAGCTTCTCGGTTCCTGAGCCCGCGGGCAAAAAAGGACCGCTGGGGACCCGGCAGCGCTGCCGGGTCCCCAGCGGTGTCCACCGGGACGCCTCAGGAGGCTGGCTTTCCGCCCAGCTCGGCCTGCAGCTCGGCCTCGCCCTCCTTGCTCAGCGAGGTCTTCAGCACCGTGCCGTGGTACTTGCTCAGCGCCTCCACGGCCTTGTCCGGGGTGATCTTCTCCACCATCAGGAACAGCGCCGAGGTCCCGGGCTTGAGCATGTCGCGCACCTGGTCCTGGAATGCCTTGTCGACCCCGGACTTGGTGATCTTGCCCATGATCGCGCCCAGGCCGGCGCCGATCGCCATGCCGAAGATGGGGATGAAGAAGAGCAGCCCGAACAGCATGCCCCAGAACAGGCCCCAGGTGGCGCCGGCACCGACGTGATGCTGGCTGGTGTGCGTGTGGAACTTGCCGTCCTTGTCGCGGACGATGGCGGCGATGGCGTCGGGCTGGATGATCAGGTCGGCGGCGAGCCGACGGGCCTCGTCGGCCGCCTCCAGCGCGGTCGTCTCGTCTGGGTAGCCGATGGCGATCAGGTCAGACATATCACGGCTCTCCTTCATGACTCGGAACTGATCAGGCCAAGTCCAGCGGTCCGCGGCCTGACGTGCCCCACCCGTGCCGGGTGAACTGCGCCGGACGGGCCCGGCGGCTCCCTTCTGCGGCAAACGCCCAGGTCCCCCTGCCGGGGGGATGCCCGTCGCCGTACCAGCGGGCAGGATCTGAGCTTCAGACCTAGTGAGTAGACCGGGGAGGCGGACCGGATGACAGTACTCGCGCATCCGAGCGTCGATGACCGCAAGGCGAAAGGGTTTGCCGCCAGGGGCGGGGTCACACCGTCCGCCCATTCGGGGTGGCAGCCGGCGCAGGACCGTCCAGACCCGGTCTCGCTGCTGGATCAGCAGAACCTCACCCGCGACCCCGACCTGGTACCGGTCCGGCACGGCCGGATGATGGTCTCGCCGTTCACGTTCTACCGCGGCGCGGCCAGGATCATGGCCGCGGACCTGAAGGACACCCCGGTTGCCGGGTTGAACGCCCAGCTCTGCGGTGACGCTCACCTGTCCAATTTCGGACTGTTCGCCTCGCCGGAACGGCGCCTGGTGTTCGACCTGAACGACTTCGACGAGACCCTGCCCGGTCCGTTCGAGTATGACGTGAAGCGGATGGCGGCGAGCTTCACGATCGCCGCGCGCAACAACGGGTTCTCGCCGGCGGACGTGCGGTCGGTGACGGCGACCGCGGTGCGGAGCTACCGGGAAGCCATGGCCGAGTTCGCTCAGATGCGAACGATGGACGTCTGGTACGCGCATCTGGACGAGGACGAGCTGAGGTCATCCATCATCGGCGCGACCAGCCAGCTCAAGACGCAGAAGGGCTCGAAGAAGAAGTCGAAGGAGGCGCGGAAGTCCGCCAAGGAGGAGGCCAAGACCGCCGACCGCGCGCAGCGGCGCGCGGTCAAGACGGCGGAGAAGGCGCACACCCGCGACAGCCTGCAGGCGCTGTCCAAGCTGGGCGAACTGGTCGAGGGCAGGTACCGGATCGTCAGCCAGCCGCCGGTGGTCATTCCGGCCCGCGAGCTGGCCTCGGGCTTCGGCCTGTCCGCCGAGGAGGTCATGCCGGCCATCGAGGACCAGTTCCGCGCCTACCGGGCCACGCTTCAGCCGGACCGCCGTCACCTCCTCGAGCAGTTCGAGATCGTGGACGCGGCGCGCAAGGTGGTGGGCGTCGGCAGCGTCGGGACTCGCGCGTTTATCGTCCTGCTCCAGGGCCGCGACGCTGAGGACCCCCTGTTCCTGCAGATCAAGGAGGCGACGACCTCCGTGCTCGAGGACCACCTGCCCCGTAGCCGGTACCGCAACCACGGGGAGCGGGTGGTGCAGGGCCAGCGGCTGATGCAGTCCGCCAGCGACATCTACCTCGGCTGGACCAAGGGGCTCGACGTCAAGCGCCACTTCTACTGGCGCCAGCTCCGCGACATGAAGGGCTCGGCCCTGGTGGAGGCGATGATCCCGCTCGCGATGGACTTCTACGCCGGCATGTGCGGATGGACGCTGGCCAGGGCCCATGCGCGCTCCGGCGATCCGGTCGCCATCGCCGAGTACCTCGGCGTGACGGATGCCTTCGACACCTCGGTCACCGACTTCTGCCAGCGCTATGCCGAGCAGAACGAGCGGGACTACCGGGAATTCGTGGCCGCCGTCCGGTCTGGGCGCCTGGCCGCGGTCGAGGGCATCTGACCCGGCGGGCGAGCAACCGCGCCCCTGACGACGGGAATCTTGCCAGTCCTACCTGAAAGTCCCGCCCTATCTGAGAGGAGCCCAACCGATGGCCAAGGGAGAAGCACCGGTGCTCGAGGCACTGGCCGACATCAACGCGGTGTCGCTCGAGCGGACCGACCTGAACCTGGAACCGCTCATTCTCGTCCGGCTGGCCGCGCTCATCGCGATGGACGCGCCGGCCGCCTCCTACCTCGCGCATATCGGGCCCGCCGCCGAGATCGGCATAACCGTCAGCCAGGTGCAAGATGTCCTGGTCGCGGTGGCGCCGATCGTGGGCACCCCGCGCACGCTCGGCGCCACCGCCAAAATCACCGAGGCCATGGGCCTGGCAATCGACATAGCGGAGTCGGGACCCGATGTCCTCTCGTTATTACGAAATCCGCGTCGTCGGCATGCTCCCGCCCGAGGCCCTGATGGACTTCGAGGAGCTGAGCGCCGCGCCGGAACCGGCGATGACCGTCGTGCACGGTCCGCTCGCCGACCAGGCGGCTCTGCACGGACTGCTCGCCCGCCTGGAAATCTTCGGCGTTCAGGTCGAGGAGGTGCGGCGCGTCCGCGACTCCGACAACGGCGGATGACCGGCCGGGGCGGGGTGACCGGCAGCCCGGTCACCCCGCCCCGGCTGTTTTACGCGTTCACCCCGCTGCCGCGCGGGTAACGCCGCCCGCTCGCTGCCTGGGAACAACCGGGCCCGCGGTGCGCGGCGCCCGGCGCCGGGCCGCGTACTTGCCGAGTTCCCACGCGATGAACAGGGCGACGGCGGGTACCAGAGCCCAGCCGAACTGGCGCAGGTTGATCTGCGTCGTCCCGAGCAGGCGGTTGAACACGTCCATCTGGGTAACCAGCACCGCGAGGACCGACTCGCCAAGCATCGCCCAGTTCATCTGCTTGCTTTCGAAGGTGGCGGTGGTCAGCGCGGTGCCCGACTCACTGCGGCACTGCACCGCGGCGACGATCAGGCACAGCGCGAACGAGGTGAACGCGATCGACTGACCGACGGGCACGCTGCCGAAGAGATGCTGGCCGACCAGGATCATGGACAGCAAGCCGATAGTGATGGCCAGCCCGGCCAGCCCCACCGTGACCATCATCCCCGTCGTCAGCACCGACTGCCCGCGGCGGCGCGGGTGCAGCGTCATGAGGCCCGGGGTCTCCTTGTCGAAGCCAAGCGCGAAGCCGAACGGGGCGTTGACGAAGAAGTGGACCCACAGCACCTGGGCCGGGGTGAACGGCTCGCCGGCGGCGATGTTGAACAGAGTCGCGCCGAGGAACGTCAGCACGAAGGCGACGAGGAGCACCAGCACGAACCGGATGTACTTGGTCAGGTTGTCGTAGATCTTGCGGCCCTGCTCGACAGCGAAGACGATCGTGGCGAAGTTGTCGTCGGAAAGGATCATCCGGCCCGCGTTCTTCGCCACTTCGGTGCCCGTGCCCATGGCGATCCCGATATCGGCCGCCTTGATCGCGGGCGCGTCGTTGACGCCGTCGCCGGTCATGGCTACGACGTGTCCCTTCTTCTTCAGCGTGTCGGCGAGTAGCACCTTGTGCTCGGGGGCGACCCGGCCCACCACCCCGATGCCGTCGATGCGGGCCAGCCGTTCAGGCTCCGGCAGCGCGGCGAAGTCCGCCCCCAGCATGGCCTCGCCGCCGATGCCGAGTTGCTTCGCGATCGCCGCCCCGGTGATCACGTCGTCTCCGGTCACCATCCGGACCCGGATGTGCGCGGCCTGGGCCGCGGCCACCGCTACGGCGGACTCCTCCCGCGGCGGGTCGACCATCCCGACCAGGCTGGCCGGCCGCAGGCCGGTGACGTAGCCGAGCAGGTCGCCGTCCGGATCCAACTGGTCCGGGTCCAGGTCGCGCGTTGCCGCCGCCATGACGCGCTGACCTGCGCTTTCCATCCGCTCCAGGTGCGCCTGGGCTGTTTCCCGCTGGCCCGCGTCCCACGCCGTCCTTGCCATGACGGCCGGCGCCGCCCCCTTCACGAAACACCGCACGACCGGGCGCCCGGAGGCATCCACGGCGGAGTTGAAGGTGGCCATCAGCTTGTAGGCGGGATCGAACTTCATCATCGACTTCAGGGCGTTCATGGCGCTTTCGGCCTTGCCCTCCTGACGCATTCCCACCACCGCGTTGAGGATCGTCAGCAAGACGAGCAGCACCCCCGTGCTCCACTCCTTGATCGCCAGCGACACCACCGCCGCGGCGATCAGGATGATCTGCATGTAGCTGCGGTACTGGCCGAGGAACCGGTGCCAGCCCGGCTCGGGCTTCTCCTCCGGCAGCGAATTCGGGCCGTTGCCCGCCAGCAGTTCGGCCGCTCGCGCCGCGTTCAGCCCGACGGCCGGGTCGACGCCGAGCGCGGTGGCCACCTCACCGGGCGAACGCGCGTACCAGCTGCCTGCCTCTGCCGCGCCGCTTTCCCTCGCGTGCGCTCGCACGGTCATCTCGGCTCCTCACCGCAAGTGGCTGAACGGCTCCTGCTTCTTGTGTTTCGCTTTGGCCTGCTTGGCCGCGAACGGATCGGCGGGGGCGCCTTTGGGCGCCTGGGCCTCCAGTTCGCCCTTGACGACGAGCAGTTCCTCGCGCCGTGCGGCGCTCACTTCCGGATAACGCGGGTCGATGTCGATCAGGGCCTGGGCGAGGACGCCGGCCGCGCAGATCCGGGCGAACCACTTGTGGTCGGCCGGTATGACGTACCAGGGTGCCCACGAGGTACTGGTGGTGGACAGCATCTCCGAGAACGCCTGCTGATAGTCGTCCCAGCGCTGGCGTTCACGGATGTCGGCCGCCGAGAACTTCCAGTTCTTCTCCGGCAGGTCGATCCGCTTGAAGAACCGGGTCCGCTGCTCTTCCTGCGACAGGTTCAGGAACAGCTTGACGATGCGGAAGCCGTTTTCTGCCAGGTAACGCTCCCAGTCGTTGATCTCGCGGTAGCGGCGCTGCCACACCCCGCTGTCCTTGGCGTCCGCCGGCAGCTTCTGCCGGTCCAGGTTCTCCGGATGCACCCGCACCACCAGGACCTCCTCGTAGTGCGACCGGTTGAAGATCCCGATGTCCCCTCGCGCGGGCAGGCGGCGCCCATAGCGCCACAGGTAGTCGTGGTCGAGTTCCTCGGCCGAGGGCTTCTTGAAACTGGCGACGTGCACCCCCTGCGGGTTCACCCCGCTCATCACATGGCGGATCGTGCCGTCCTTGCCGCCGGCGTCGAGCGCTTGCAGGCACACCAGCACTCCGTAGCTGTCCTGGGCGGCCAGCCGGGCCTGGTAGTCGCACAGCATCGCGATGCCGCTGCGCATGATGTCCCTGGCGTGCTTCTTCTTCACGTAGCCGGCCTTGTAGCCCGGGTCGAAGTCCTTCGCCAGATTCACCTTCGAACCCGGCTTGACCCGCAGCGGCCTGATCAGCTCCGCGATGCGTTCTGCCCTCTTGTCGGCCATCGTCCTCACCACCATGATCGGCCCGCTCAGCCTCCCCGCCCCGTGGTCTGGCTGGTGCCTCCAGATCATGTCCGAGCGGCGGGGCGGTTTCGTCACCCGTCCGCGGGTGATTGCGCGCGGACGGGTGCACGGCGCAGGCTCAGAGCAGGTGCAGTTCGATGGCGCGCTCGACCGCTTCGCCGCGGGATGTCGCCCCGAGCTTCTGGTAGATCGACCGGAGGTGGGTTTTCACCGTGTTGCGGGAGATGTAGAGGCTGTTGGCTATCTGCGCGTAGGTGCTGGTCGGCAGCAGCTGCAGGATGCGCTGCTCGGCGGCGGTCAGCGGCTCGGTAAGGACGCGGTTTGCCTCGGAAGTCGCGGCTGGGTCGCGCGTATCTCAAGCGCCGTCGCGATCAGCCGCTCGATGAACGGGTCCATCCGCAACTGGGCGGCGTGCTCGACGAGATACTCGGTGACCTGGGGCGAGATGGTGACCACGGTGCTGTGGAAGCCCTGCCGGCGGGCCGTGTGCAGGACTCCGCCCAGGATGCCCGCGGCCGTGGGGTCGCCGCGGACGATCGCCGTGGCGGCGAGCAGTATCTCGCGTTCCAGCGCATAGCGCGGCGCCAGGCCGTCCGCGGCGAGCGCTCGCAGGTGCTCCTGGGCGGCGCGGTGCTGGCCGGCGGCGAGTGCGATCCTGGCCTGCAGCAGGCAGCGGCGCGCAAGCGGCACCGTACCGCTGGCCAGGTCGGCCGCGGTGCGCTGGTCGCCGAGCGACAGGCGCAGCACCGCTTCCTGCTCGTCGGCCCGGGCCAGGAGCACCGAGCTGGCCCCGGCCAGCACGGGCCGGGCGGCCTCGATGGTGGCCAGTGCCTCGCGGACGTGACCGCGGGCGCCCCAGACCTTGGCCCGGTCCAGCAGCGCGAGGAACTCGAACAGGGGCCACTGCCGCTCGGATATGAGCAGGACCTGCTCGGTAAGCCGCTCGGCGGTGTCGAGGTCGTGCCGTTCGAGCGCGAGGCTGGCCTGGGCGCGCAGGTGATCGACCGCGAAGAAGTGCCGCTCGAAACCCAGCCTGCGGGCTTCGGCCGCGGCGGCGCCGGCGGCCTCCGCGGCCTCGGCGAGGTGGCCGGACTCGGCCAGTGCCAGTGCCCGGGCGCCGGGTACAAGCACCAGCCGGGCCGGTTCGGGAAGGCCGGGCATCGCCAGGGCCGCGGAGGCTTCGCGCTCGAGTGCGCCCAGGGTTTCCAGGCACGGATAGACCCGAAGCAAGGTCAGCGAGACGGCGGCCCTGAACTCATCGCCGAGCCGGTTCTGTTCCTGGATAACCTGCGCCCGCAGGGCGGCACCGAGCGCGCGGTCCAGCTGGCCGACCGCGGCCGAGCGGAATGCCCGCATCACCGCCAGCCGGGACGTCAGCCTCGGCTTGAACGGGATCGGCGGCCGGGCCCGCTCGAACAGGTCAAGATACTGGCCGCCGTGGGCGATGTCACCCGACAGCACCAGGTTGGTTGCCAGTGCCAGCAGGTCTTCCGGTGCGTCCACCAGCAGCGAGGGACTGACCGCGCTCAGGTCCAGCGGTGCGGGATCGGCCGGGTCCTGCAGGAAGCCCGCGAGCCCGTGGTCGCGCAGCAGGGCCAGGGCCCGCCGGGGCTGACGGGCCGCCAGGAAGTGACGCGCGGCGTTCCTGGCGTCGCCGCCCGACTCGTACCAGGCGGCCGACCGCAGCTGGAGCAGTCGTTCCCGGGCCGGGTCCCTGGCGCGCAGTTCCGCGCGCAGCGTCTGGCTCACCAGGTGGTGGTACCGGAAACTGGTCCGCTCTTCGTCCAGGGCCACGAGGAACAAGTGGGCGGCTTCGATGTGGTGCAGCAGCGCCGCGGCGTCCTGCCGGTCGGTCAGCACCCGGCACGCGTCCGCCGTCAGCTCGCCGAGCACGGACGTGTCGAGCATGAACCGCGCCACGTCGGGCGGCTGCCGGTCGAGAACCTCGTCGACGAAGTAGTCGGCGATGGCGTAGCTGCGGATCTGCAGCGCATGAGCCGTCCCGCCGGATCCGCCGCGCTGCGCAGCGACAGCATGGCCATCTGGAGCGCCGCCGGCCATCCCTCGCTTCGCTGGTGGAGCAGGGCGAGGTCGGCGTCGGGGAGCTGCACGTCGAAATTCGCCAGCAGGGCACGGCTGTCATCCATCGAGAAGTACATGTCACGATCTCGGACTTCGCAGAGTTCACCCGCGAGCCGCATCCGGTGCAGGCGCAGCGGCGGGTCAAAACGGCTTGCGAGTACCAGCTGGACGTTCTTGTTCGGCCAGCATTCGACCAGTTCCGTCATGCCCCGCGCGACCGTCGGCGACGCGAGGTGGAAGTCGTCCACGATGATGGCCGAGCCGGGGGGCAGCTTGACGGCATCGTTGGCGATCGAGGCGGCGACGTCAGCCGACATCCGCCCGTCCATTGTCAGCAGGTCGAAGGCATCGGCGCCGAATGAGGGCTCTATCGCACGCGGGCTCTCGATGAACCCGGCCCAGAACCGGACCAGGTCATCGTCTGCCCCGTCGCATGACAGCCAGCACGTGAGAGCTGGCGGCCGTGACGCCGCCCAGTCCGCCAGGAGCACGCTCTTGCCCGCCCCGGCCGATCCCACCACGACGGTCAGCCGGCCGTCGGCGCCCTCGGTCAGCCGGTCACGCAGTCCAGGCCTTGTGACCAGCGTGTCCGGCAGGGTCGGCGGCTTGAATTTCGTCAGCGGGAACTGCGGCGGTCGGTAAGTCCGGTCAGCGGTGATCCTCACTGCCACGACGTTGTCCATCACACCCCCCTTGTGACGTACAGGAACGATCATCTCTCCATGTACCCAGCCTCTCAAGGGACCAAGGTCCCCGGCGAGGCGAATCGGATGTCGCCCCTCGCGGGTGAGGCGCGGACTCGCGGCGAAGGAGACCATTGCGGTGCGTCGGGATCACGGCCGGGTGGTGAGAGTGCTTGGGTGGTTGCCTGGCCTGCGGGCGGTGAGGTCGTACCGGCGGGACTGGCTGGCGAGGGACCTCGTCGCCGGGATCGTGCTCAGCACGCTGCTGGTGCCCCAGGGCATGGCCTACGCGGAACTGGCGGGCCTGCCGCCGATAACGGGGCTGTACACGTCGATCTTGTGCCTGCTCGGCTACGCGGTGTTCGGGCCGTCGCGGATCTTGGTGCTTGGCCCGGATTCGTCGCTTGGACCGATGATCGCCGCCACGATCCTGCCGCTGGCAGGCGCGGGCGGTGACCCGGAACGCGCCGTGGCGCTCGCGTCGATGCTCGCGCTCATCGTCGGGGCGATCATGATCGCGGGAGCCGTGGCGAAGCTCGGCTTCATCGCCGACCTGATCTCCAAGCCGACGATGATCGGCTACATGAACGGCCTGGCGCTGACCATCCTCGTCGGCCAGCTGCCGAAGCTGTTCGGGTTCAAGGTCGAGGCCGAGGGCCTGATCGGCGAGATCGGCCGGGTTCGTCCAGGGCCTGGCGAAGGGCGAGGCGGTAGCCGCGGCGGCAACGGTCGGGATCTGCGGCATCGCGTTGATCCTGGTGCTGCAGCGCTGGCTGCCCAAGCTTCCCGCGGTGCTCGTTATGGTCGTGGCTCGCGATCGCCGCGACGACGATCTTCAGCCTGGGCGACCATGGCGTCAGCCTGGTGGGAGTGCTGCCCAAGGGGTTCCCTCCGCTCACCGTTCCCGACATCCGGCCTTTCCGACCTGGGGCCGCTGTTTGCCGGGGCGCTCGGCATCGCCCTGGTGTCCCTGGCCGACACGATCTCCACCGCGTCGGCGTTCGCCGCCCGGACCGGGCAGGAGGTGCGCGGCAACGGCGAGATGATCGGCATCGGCGCGGCGAACGTGGCCGCCGGCCTCTTCCAGGGGTTCCCGGTCAGCACCAGCGGCTCCCGGACCGCGGTGGCGGAACAGGTCGGGCGCGAAGACCCAGCTCGCCGGGGTCACCGGGGCGGCCGTGATCATCGTCATGATCGTGCTCGGTCCCGGGCCTGTTCCGTAACCTGCCCCAGCCCGCGCTGGCCGCGGTGGTGATCACCGCCTCGTTGTCGCTGGCGGATATCCCGGCCACGCGACGGCTGTGGAGACAGCGCAAGGCGGAGTTCCTGCTGTCGGTCGCCGCGTTCGCCGGAGTCGCCCTGCTCGGCGTGCTCCCAGGCATCGCGCGTCGCCGTGGCGCTGTCGATACTCAACGTATTCCGGCGGGCCTGGTGGCCCTATGACACCGAACTCGGCCGGGTACCGGGCCTCGCGGGCTACCACGACGTGCGCACCCATCCCGAGGCGCAGCACCTGCCCGGCCTGGTGATCTACCGGTTCGACGCGCCGCTCTTCTTCGCCAACGCCACCACGTTCCGCGACGAGATCAGGCGGCTTGCCCGGGCCGATCCGCCGCCCGCCTGGATCCTCGTCGCCGCCGAGCCGCTGACCGACGTCGACACGACCGCCTCCGACGTGCTCGAGGAACTCGACGAGGCGCTGAACGCGCGCGGCACCAGCCTGGTGTTCGCCGAGCTCAAGGACCCGGTGCGGCGCAAGATCGAACGTTACGGGCTGACCAGGACGATCGACCCGCGCCACTTCTTCCCGACGATCGAATCGGCGGTCGCCGCGTTCCGCGTGGAAACGGGCGCCGAATGGGCCGCCCGGCGGAACCCAGGGGACCGGATAAGGAATCCTCTTCCTGGCGTGAACAGCAGCGGCAGGGCCAGCCGGCCGAGGCGGTGCATGAGCCTGGGCCCGAGCGGGATGTCGTCAAGCCGCGGCTGGTAGTGCAGGAACGTGTAGCCCGAGGCGCCTGGCGAGCAGCCCGTCGGTGGGGACCTGGTCGCCGACCACGGCGCCCGGCCGGGGAAGGCCGCGGTAGGGCGCCGTGCGCAGCGGCTTGCCGGCGGAGGCGAGGTAGCTGACCTCGATGTCCGGGCGCGGCCGGGATGCGCCGAGGGACGGCGGCAGGAGTTCGTCGAGAAGACCAGCGCGCGCACCGTCGGCAGCGCGCCGACCTTGCCGACGATCATCGCCACGCCCCGGTCCAGCGACTCCTGGCTGCTGTCCCACCAGGAGACCAGGGGCTCGACGTCGAAGATCATCGTCCGCACCGACAGCTTGCCGGCCCGGTCAAGCACGTCGTCCAGGTCGCGTGAGGCGCTCGTAGCGGCTTCTCATCCGCGTCCTACTTCAGCACTCGCGGCGGCCGTGCGCGGCCCGCCGCCGGCGTCCCCGCCGGGCCGGCGGCCGGTGCCCCAGCCCGCCAGCCGCAGCAGCCTGACCCAGTCAGCTCGGGCTTGGGCGGCCGGGACACCCGGCCGGTCGCGCGGTACCCATACGCGCAGCGCGCCGCGGGCGGACCGTGCAGCGCACCGGGACCGGCAGGGATACCGCCTCGCCGTCGATGCCCACCGGCAGCCGCGGCGTGTCGGCGTCGACCGTGACCTCCTGCGCGGTCAGCACGCGCAGGCCGGCGGCGTGCCGGCCGCGGAGCAGGCCGGCCGCCTGGCCGCGCGCTGCCCACGGTGACCGCCACCACGCCGAGCACGCCGCGATCAAGCCGGGCCCGCCGGCCCAGGCCGGCGATGTCGCCGGTCCCGTACGGGTTGTTGGCCACCAGCAGCGCCTGCGGCGCGCTGATCTCCGCGCCGTCCGCGTCAACGGTCAGCCGTGGCCCGCGATGGCCCTGCAGCAGGTCGGGCAGCAGTTCCAGCGTCGTACCCAGCTTGTCGCCGCGGTAGGCGGGGTCCTCGACGACCTCGGCGTAGGCGCCGAACGAGGCGTTGTTGACGAAGGTCCGCCCGCCGATCACCCCGAGGTCGACCCGCAGTTCGACCGCGTCGGCAGAGCGCGCCCAGGCAGGCGGCCGGGTTGTCCCGGTCCAGCCCCAGGTCGAGCGCGAAGTGATTGCGGGTGCCCGCGGTGATGACCATGAACGGGAGGCCGTGCTCGGCCGCGATGCCGGCCACCAGGGCCTGGGTGCCGTCGCCGCCGGCGACGCCGAGCAGGTCGGCCCCGCGGGCGACGGCCGCGCGGGCCACCTCGGCGACGTCGACCGGCTCGGGCACCGTCGAGCAGGAACACCTCGGCGCCGAGGGCCTCGGCCTTGCGCCGCAGGTCGAACTCGCCGACCTTCCCGCCGCCCGACCTCGGGTTCATGATCAGGAACGGGTGCCGGGCGGGCTCGCGCACCGGGTACTCGGGCATCCGCCAGTCCGCCGCGGTCCCTGGCCAGGGCCGCGCGCGCGGTCGTGCCCGCCAGCAGCCACCCCGCCGCCGCCACCAGCGCCACCCACAGCAGGGAGTGCAGCGCGTAGACCACGATGACCGCGGCCGGCGCGGCCACGAACACCGCCAGCGCCAGCCAGCGCAGCATGCCGCGGCGGGACAGGAACCAGAAGGCCGCCGCCAGGCTCACCACGGCGGCGACCAGGCCCACGGCCAGCATCGCGAGGCTTTTCAACCCGGCCGCGACCGCTACGGCAGCGACCGCGGCGAGGACGAGAGCGAAACTCAGCCGGGCCAGCCACCTCGCCGACCGGGGCGCCGATCCTGAGTCGGCCGGCATCGTGTCCTGCGTCACGGTTCATCCCTCACGGGTGATGTGGACGGGACCATGCTCCCCCCGCTCTCGTCGCGGACGTCGGTCAACGCGCGGACATCAGGTGCACGTCGGTGACCTGGAGGCGGAAGTCCGCGACGCGCTGAATGAGCCCGCACAGGGCCGCCGAGTCCGGCACCTCCGCGCGCAGGGTGGTCGAGTGCGGGCCGATGCTGATTTCGCAGTCGTCGAATGCCGAACACAGGGCGGAACCTGCCTTGCCGACGAAGGTGATCTCGTATGTCTGTGATAGCACCGGCCTGCCTCCCCACGGTTCCTCGGTCATTTCTCCAGCGTTACGGAACGCCGGACACGGGTCATCACCCCGCGCGGGGTGATCGTCCTTACAGCAAGTTGAGTTGCCGGGCGCGGCGTACTGCCATGCGCCGGTCCGACGCCCCGAGCTTCTGGAAGATGCTCTTGAGATGGGTTTTTACCGTATTGACGGAAATATGCATCGCGGCGGCGATGTCCGCCGTATCGAGCATTTCGCTCACGTGGCGCAGCACCTCCCGCTCACGGCTGGTGAGCGGATCGACGATGACCGGGGTCTCTATGTCCGGCGGGCGCCGTTGCGCCGGGACCGGGTCCCGCGCGACGAGTTCGGGCCCCAGGAACTTGCGGTGCGCGCTGGCCAGGTCGTGATGGCGCGCCAGTACCGGCCGCATCCAGTTACGTTCCGTGATAAAGGGGAGCCGGAGACGAGCTGCCTCGCCGAGGGTGAGGGCCCGCTCAAGTGACTTGCAGCCCCGGTCCCGGTCATCACCGCGGAAACTGAGCAGCGCATCGGTCAGCCACGCCTCCAGACGGACCCGTTCTCCTGCCTCACCGACCGGGACTGCCAGCGCCGGGGCCAGGGCATGCCTGGCTTCGCTCAGGTTTCCCGCCGCCAGCCATGCCCGGCTCAGCGCGATCCGGGCATCCAGTGCGGACTCCGGGCCTGCCCGCCGGGCCGCGTCCAGTGCCGATACCCCGTCGCCGCAGGCCGCATGGGCCCGCGACTCGGCCACCGCCAGCAGGTGGTCAAGCCAGGCGGGCGGCGACCAGCCCCGGCGGGCGCGCTCGATGATCTCCAGCGCGGCGTACGCACAGCCCTCCGCCAGGCTGCCGCGGGCGGCGACGAGGCAGCCGATGGCGTTCAGCAGCTGGTGCGGGTGGACGTGCAGCACCGCGTCTGCGAGCCGCAGCTGACTGCGGGAGGCGCTCAGATCGCCGGCGTCCTGATGAGCGAGCGCGAGCGCCAGCGCGGAAGCCGGGTCCCGGTGCTCGTCCGGGCCGTCGCCGAGCACGGAATTCCCGGCCCGGACGAGTTTCGCCGTCGCTCGTGGCCCGCTCCGCAGGACATCGACCAGCGCGCGGTACCCGCGGCAGGCGACCAGCTGGCGGTGGCGCCCCGGCGGGCTCGGCTGGCCGGGATCGAGCCGGGATTCCAGCTCGTCAAGCAACCCCGCCGCCCGGTCGAAGACGGCGGCCGCCTCGTTCAGGTGCCCCGACCACAGTTCGATGACACCGCGCCCCGACAGCACCTGCACGGCCATCTCGGTGTGGCCGGCGAGCTGCGTCGGGGGCGTGCTGTCCAGCAGCTTCCCCGCGGTGGATACCGCCGTGTCCGCGGCGCCGAGGTCACCGCGCCGGCACGCCAGGCCGAACCTGACGGTGGCGGCCGCGAACCGCGCGGCGAACTCCCGGTCTCCGGGAAGCCCGCTGAGGATGCTGTCCGCGGCCGCGAGCGACGCCTCGGCCGCCTGGTCCCGGGTCTCGGACAGCGCGACCGCGGCGGCGGCGGTCAGGAACTGAGGAGAGGCATCCCCGGCGGGAACGACGTGGAATCCGTCGGCGGGCAGTTCGCCGTGGCCCGGCCCGACGGGCTGACCGACGGCGAGCCCCTCGGTCATGATCCGCGCCGCGAGCTCACGGTCGTCGCCTTTTGTCGCGTGCCGGACGGCGTCGGCGAGCATTCCGTTCCGCCGGTACCAGTCCGCGGCCCGCCGGTGCAGGTCCGGCACGATCTGGGGCTGCTCGCGCCGCAGCTTGAGGTGCAGGACCGCGCGGAACCAGGGGTGGTACCGGTACCAGCCCTGCCCGACCGGCTGCACGAACGCGTTGCCGTGCGCCAGGGTGTCCAGCGCAGCGGACACCGCGTCGTCTTCGGCGAGCTCCTCGGCGATACCCGCGTTGACCTGGTCGAGAATGCTCGTCCGGAAGAGGAAGTCCCGCACATCGGGCGACCGCGTATCAAGCACCTCCTCCACCAGGTACCCGGTGATCGCGCTGTCTTCGGCGATGAGGTTTTTGACAAACTGTTCCGGGTCGGGATGATCGGCCATCGACATGGCCGCCATGCGCAGTCCGGCCGCCCAGCCTTCGCTGCGTTCGGTGAGATGGGTAAGCGACGTCGTCGGCAGGGTCACCCCGTGCTGGGTCAGCAGCTGGATGACCTCCGGCATGGTGAAAGCGAGGTCACGGGCGCGGATCTCGGTCAGGTCCCCGGTCAGCCGGTACCGGTGCAACGGCAGCGGCGGGTCGGACCGCGAGGCGCCGACCAGGCTGAAGCCCGGCCGGGCGTTCCGCAGCACGTAGGCCAGCCCGCTGAGCAGCGCCGGGTTGGTGACACAGTGCAGTTCGTCCAGGACCAGCGTGACCGGTGGGTCCTGTTCGGCCAGCGCGGATGCGATCCGGAGGAGGAAGACGCGCCCGGCCGATTCGCCGCCCGCGACCACGGAAGCCGTGCGCGGTATCGCGGCCCCGGCCTGGCCCAGTGCCGCTACCACGTAGGACCAGAACACGCCGGGGTCGTTGTCGAACTCGTCGAGGGTGACCCACGCGACGGGCCCGCGCCCCTGGCCGGCCGCCCAGGAAGCAGCCGCCACCGTCTTTCCGGCACCGGGCGGCCCGGTGATCGACGTGAACGTCCCCTTGGTGCCCGCGGCTACCCGCCTCGTGAGACGGGGACGCGGGACGGCCCAAGGGGGCAGTGCCGGCACGCTGATCTTCGATTGCAGTATCGGATCGCGGGCCAGGCCGTTGCGCGGTCTCGGCTGCAGCGTCCGCGGCCCGCCGCTGGTGCTGGTCATCCCTTTCCTTCCGCGAGACGGTCATCGCTGCCGATTGCGACCTTCGCGCGGATGGGGCGGGAGGGGATCACCCGGTCCCGGGTGATTCTGCCAGCCAGGACGCTCGCGGCTCAGCGACGCACGGGCTGAGCCGCCCGCCGTAGTCAGTACGTGATGCGCACTTCCGGGGTCAGCGGTACCGCCTGGCAGGCGAGGATGTAGCCGTCGGCCAGGTCCGCCGCCTCGAGGACCTCGTTATGGGCCATCTCTACCTCCCCGGCCACGAGCTGGCAGGCGCACGCGCCGCAGATTCCCTGGCGGCACGAATGCGGCGCCTCGAGACCCGCGGCGATGAGCACGTCGAGCATCCGGGCGCCGGGCGGCCAGGGCAGCACCTGGGTCACGCCGTCGAGCTCAACCGAGAGGGTCGCGGCCGTTGCGCCGCCGGCCAGCGGGCTGGGCGCCGGCGCCTGCTCGAACGGGTTGTCCGCGAGCGACAGGAAGCGCTCTGTCCTTACCCGCTTCGATGGCACGCCTAGCTGCGCAAGCGCCGTCCTGACGACCGTGAGGTACGGGTCGGGCCCGCAGATGTACGGTTCCCAGCCGGCGTAAGGCCGGGCCAGCGCGGCGATCCCGGAGACGGTGGGGGTGCCCTGCAAGGAGTCCAGCCAGTGCAGCACGACCAGCCGGCCCGCCGCCGAGGCCGCGAGCCTGCCCAGTTCGCCGGAGAAGATCACCGACTGGTCATCCCGGTTCGCGTACACGAGCGCGATCCGGCCGCGTCCGGCGGCGAGCACGGATTTGAGTATGGAGATGACCGGCGTTATCCCGCTGCCCGCCGCGAACAGCAGGAACTCGCCGTCAAGCGACCGGGGCAGAAGGTCCCGGCCGGGGGGAGCACATCGAGCACGGTGCCCGCCGAGGCGTTGTCCAGGAGCCAGTTGGACGCGTACCCTCCGGCCGTCCGCTTAACGGTGATCGCGGGCAGGTCCCCGGCCTGCGGCGAGGAGCACAGGGAGTAGCACCGGGCTACCGACCCGGTCCGGTCGGAGGGAATACGCACGGTGACGAACTGACCGGGGCTGTAGGCGAACGTGGCCGCCAGCGGCGGCGGCACGTCAAGCACAAGCGAGGACGCGTCCCCGGTCTCGCGGATCACCTCCGCCACGGGCACCTGGTAATAGTCACGCACTGTATTGCTCGCAGCGGAGGCGGTCACTCATAGGCGGGCGCTCGCTCATACGAGGGCGGCACCACCGCCAGCAGACCGGACGCGACCGCCGCGTCGACGCTGTCGCGCAGTGCGGAGCACCCGTCGACCAGCGCGCTGCGGGTGCCTTCGGCGGTCCGCGGGCGGAATTCCGCGCACTGCCGCACGGCCGCCGCGGTCCACTGCGCCGACGTGTGCTGCGGGCTGAACTTCACGATCTCCACGACCGCGCCGCAGCGGGCGCACTCGACCGGCCGGGAGGCGCCGCGGCGTTCATCGCTACGGACCGCGGTGCCCCCTGCCTGCTCAGACCGCTGTGCCCGGTGCGACTGCTGGGCCATTTCAGCCCGCCTCGGCGGACTCGTCGGGCGGCCGCCTGGCGGCCAGGTTCCGCGCCACCTCGTCCTCCCAGCCCGCCACGGCGCGGGTGGTGTCGATCTCGAACTCGTACCGGGCGACCATGTCCGGCTCGATGTCCGCCGTGTCCCGGTAGAACTGCTCGTACCAGCGCCGCAGCTGGTACACCGGGCCGTCCTCGGCGCACAGCAGCGGATTGTCCACCCGGCTCTTGTGCAGCCAGATCTCCACGTCCTGCTCGAAGCCGATCCCGACGAACTTGGCGAACTTGGCGCCGAACCTCGCGGCCTGGTCGTCGGACATCCCCGGCGGCCGTTTCACGATCACGCCCCACTGCAGCATGAACGAGGTCGGGGTGACCGGGTAGTGACAGTTGATCAGCACGCTCTCCACGGCCATCCCGTGGTACTCATGCCACAGGTTGTCGATCATGTAGGAGGGTCCGTAGTAGGAAGCCTCGGAACGGAGGGTGGTTTCCCCGCCATCGGAGTAATTGGATCCCGATCCCGGCAGGCCGATCCGGCCCGACGTCGGGCCGTGACCGGGTCCGCAGGTACTGCGAGGCGATGTGCCCCTCGAAGACGTTCTTGAAGTGCGTCGGGAACGCGAAGTGAATGTAGAAAAAGTGCGCCATGTCCACGACGTTGTCGATAACCTCGCGGCAGTTCGCGCCCTCGACCAGGACGGAGTCCCAGGTCCACCCGGTCCAGCCGGCTGGAGCAGGCACCCTCGATCTGCGGGATGGTCACGTCGTCGGCGGGCGGGTTCCCCTCCGGGTCGTACCAGACGAACAGCTGCCCGTTCCGCTCGAGAGCGGGCCAGGACCTGGTCCTGGCGGCGGGCGGCACCCGCCGCGCGTACGGAATCCGCGCGCACCGTCCGTCGCCGCCCCAGCGCCAGTCATGGAACGGGCAGGCCACCTGGTCGCCCTTGATCGTGCCCATGGTCAGGTCGCCGCCCATGTGCCGGCAGTACGCGTCGAGCACGTGCAGCTCGCCGGCGGCGTCGGCGAAGACGACCAGCTTGGTGCCGAACGCCTGCACGGCGTGCGGCCCGCCCGCCGGCCCGGTGCCGTCGTCGCGGAACGTCGCCGCCAGCCCGAGGCAGTGCCAGCCGCGTGCGAACCGGTCCGGCGGCGTCCCGGTGTCGATGATCCGCGGGCGATCCATCCCGATACCCATACCCATAGACTAGAACATGTTCTAGTCTTGTGGCGATGGGCAGGCATCAGGAAGGAACCGCAAGTGGGCGAAATCGGCGCGTACGCAGGGCCGGAGCCGGCCGTCGTCGCCGCGGTGGCCGACCTGCTCCCGGTGTTCCGGCGGCGGGCCCAGGAGACCGAAGACAACCGCGACGTGCCGGCCGAGTCGGTGAAGGCACTGGCAGAGACCGGTTTTTTCCGGCTGCTCCAGCCGGCGGGCTACGGCGGGCTTGAGGCCGGACCGATCGCGTTCTACACCGCCGTCCGGCTGATCGCGAGCGCCTGCGGTTCGACCGGCTGGGTCGCGTCCGTGCTCGGCGTGCACCCGTGGCAGCTCGCGTTGTTCCCGGTGCGGGCGCAGGAGGAGGTCTGGGGGGCCGATCCCGACACCCGGATGTCGTCGTCCTACGCGCCCACCGGACGGGCGCGCGCCGTCGACGGCGGTTACCTGCTGGACGGGCGGTGGAGCTTCTCCTCCGGCTGCGATCACGCGACCTGGGTGCTGCTCGGGGCAATAGTGCGGGGCGACGGCGGGAAGCCGGTCGATTTCTGCACGTTCCTGCTGCCCGCGAGCGACTACGCCGTCGATGACGTGTGGGATACGGTCGGCCTGCGCGGCACGGGCAGCAACGACATCGTCGTCGACGGCGCGTTCGTTCCCGCGCACCGGGCGCTGAGCTTCACCGACATCAACCGGTGCGTCTGCCCGGGCCAGGAACGCAACACCGGTCCGCTGTACCGCATACCGAACGGATCGATCTTTCCTACGCCATCACCACGCCGATCATCGGCATGGCGACCGGTGCGTACGACGCGCACGTGGCCTACCAGCGCGAGCGGGTACGGGCCTCCTACGTGGGACAGAAGGCGGCCGAGGACCCGTTCGGCCAGGTACGGATCGCCGAGGCGGCGGCCCTGCTCGACGCCGCGTGGGCCGTGCTCGAACGGAACATGTCCGAGCTCACCGCTTATGCGTGGGCCGGGCAGCAGCCGCCGCTGCCGCTGCGGCTGCGGGTGCGGCGCGATCAGGTGACCGGCACGGCGCAGGCGGTCAAGGCCGTCGACCTGCTCTTCGAGAACTCAGGCGGGCGCGCGCTCAAGGCCGGGACGCCGATCCAGCGGTTCTGGCGGGACGCCCACGCCGGGCGGGTACACGCCATCAACGACCCGGAACGGGCCCTGTCGATGTTCGGGCGGGGAGAGTTCGGGCGCGACGTGCCGCCGGACGCGCTGGTGTGAGGCCAGGTGCGCTGGTCTGAAGGAGGCAGGCTCCATGCATCTGCATTACGAGCAGGCAGGCGGACAGCGGCCGGGGACTGCGGTCGTCATGCTGCACGGCGGCGGGCCTGGCGCCTCGGGCATGTCCAACTTCGGGCGCAACGTGCCCGTGTTCGCGGAGCACTTCCGCACGCTGGCCGTTGACCAGCCGGGCTTCGGCAAATCGGACAAACCCGCCGTAGAACGGAACTACTTCACCTTCGCCGCGCAAGCGCTCGCGGGCCTGCTCGACGAACTCGGCATCGACCGGGTGCACCTGGTGGGCAACTCGCTCGGCGGCGGGACCGCGGTCCGCTTCGCCCTGCGCTACCCGGAGCGTACGGCCCGCCTGGTGCTGATGGCGCCCGGCGGCCTGTCGCTCAACGTGCTGGCCGCCGATCCCACCGAGGGGGTCAACGGCTGGCGGAGTTCCCCGCGCCGCCCGGGCCGAGCAGGGAGAAGATGGCCTCGTTCCTTCGGACGCTGGTCTTCGACCAGCGGCTGGTGACGGACGAACTGGTCGACGAGCGGTACACGGCCGCGTCGGAGCCCGCCGCGCTCGCTGCCATGGCGTCGCTCGGCGCCTCGTTCTACGACCCCGCCTTCGCTGAAGACGGCCTGCTGTGGCGAGAGGCGCACCGGCTGCGCGGTTCCGTGCTGCTGGTCTGGGGCCGGGAGGACCGGGTCAACCCGCTCGACGGCGCCCTGGTGGCGCTCAAGCTGATCAGGCGCGCGCGGCTGCACGTTTTCGGCGGCTGCGGGCACTGGGCTCAGCTGGAGAAGTTCGACGAGTTCAATCAGCTGGCGATCGGTTTCCTGGAGGGAGGGGACCATTGATCCGGTCTCTTGGCTACCTGCGCATCGAGTCGGCCGACATCGCCGCGTGGCGCGAGTTCGGCGTACGGATGCTCGGCCTGGTGGAGGGGCGGGGGCCGGAGGAGGACGCCCTGTACCTCCGGATGGATGACTTCCCGGCCCGGCTGGTGATCGTGCCTGGACCGTCCGACCGGCTGCTCGCGTCCGGCTGGGAGGTGGCCGGCTCCGACGAGCTGGCCGCCGTGCGGCGGGCCCTGGCGGACGCCGGCGTCGCGGTCAAGGCGGGCACCCCCGACGAACTCGCCGCCCGCCGGGTGGGGCAAATGCTGCGATTCGACGACCCGGCAGGCAACGCCGTGGAGGTGT
Organism: uncultured Actinomycetota bacterium; assembly: GCA_963785645.1. Classification (GTDB taxonomy): domain Bacteria; phylum Actinomycetota; class Actinomycetes; order Streptosporangiales; family Streptosporangiaceae; genus Trebonia. Next base: position 357,317 of record CAWAWG010000003.1, on the reverse strand, counting down.
TCTGTGCCGCGGCGCTTGAGCACCGTCCGGCCGTCAGCCCGTACGGCAACCAGTTCGTGACGGGAGACATGGGCCTCGGGCACGTCGTGCTGCCCGTGGCCGGCGCGCAGGACGCGGCGCTGGCCTTCTACACCGACCTGCTCGGCTTCCGGCTGCGGGACTCGATGCGGATGCCGGCCGAGTTCGTCGGCGGGCAGCCCGGTGATCCGCCGGCCTGGTTCCGGTTCCTCGGCTGCTGCCCGCGGCATCATTCGCTGGCGCTGGCGCCGATGCCGGCCGAGGCCGGCATCGTGCACCTGATGATCGAGGTCGCCGCGCTGGACGACGTCGGACGGGCCCTGGACCGGTGTCAGCGCCGCCGCGCACCGGTGTCCGCATCGCTCGGGCGGCACGCCAACGACCTGATGGTGTCGTTCTACGTGCGTACCCCGGGCGGATTCGACATCGAGTACGGCACCGACGGGCGGCTCGTGGACGACGCGACCTGGGTCGGCCGGGAGACCACCGCGGTCAGCCTCTGGGGACACAGTTTTGCCGGCCCCGCCGCGCCCTGACGGGGGCCGGGGCGACGGGTCGTCCTTCCGGCATGTGCTCGGCCACTTCTGCACCGGTGTCACCGTCATCACCGGCGTCGAGGATGGACGCCCGGCCGGGTTCGCCTGCCAGGCGTTTGCCGCTCTGTCGCTGGAACCGCCGCTGGTGCTGTTCTGCCCCGGCCGATCATCGGCCACCTGGCCGGTCATCGCCCGGGCCGGTAACTTCTGCGTCAACGTGCTCTCCGCCGGGCAGCAGGAGATCGCCCGCCGCTTCGGCGTTTCCGGTGCGGACAAGTTCGCCGGGGTGAGCTGGTCCCCGTCGGCCTCGGGGGCGCCGGTCCTGGCCGGCGCGCTCACCTGGGTCGATTGCGCGCTTGAGGCCGTGCACGAGGCCGGTGACCACTACGTGGTGACCGGCCGGGTCACCGAGTTCGGCCCCTGCCAGCCGGACGGGCCGCTGCTGTTCTTCCGCGGCCGCTACGCGGCGACCGACCCGGTCGCCGCCGTCGGCCCGCCCGAAGTCGTCGACACCCTGCTCGCCTGGCCGCGCCACGCCGACTGGATCTAGCCCGCCGGCCCAGCGGCCGCCGGACGGATGGTTTTGCACCCGGTAACACCGAGTAAGACCAGGTAATACCGGCACGGTAACCGGCACCCTCGGCGCTGGATGTCTGGCTTGTGGTGTTTTACCTGGTTAATGGGGTTTTACCTGGTTGGCACCGTGGCGGCAGGCGGGTAGCGTCATTAGCGCAACCTTGGGGGGCGGCGCATGCAAGCTGATCGGCTCACCGCGATGCGGTCTTGACGGCCTGATGGACGGATCATCGTGGCCGGCCCTGAGTGCCGCGCGGCTGGAGATCGCCAGGCTTGCCAGCGAGCAGGCGGCGCTGCGGCGGGTCGCCACGCTCGTCGCCGAGGCGGCCGCCCCGGAGGAGATCTTCGCCGCGGTGGCCGGTGAGCTGGCCCAGCTGTCGGGGGCGGGTATCGCGGTCCTGCTCCGGTACGAGACCGACGGCACCGACGGCACCGACGGGACCGCGACCGTGCTCGGCTGCTGGAACGGCACCGGGAAGCCGGCCCCCAACGGGACGCGGCTGAAGGTGGCGGGTGACGGCGTCGCCACCGCGGTCCTGCGGACCGGCCGTCCGGCCCGGGCCGCGCGGCTCGCCGGGCCGCCCGGGTCGGTGGCGGAGTATCTGCGGAGCGTCGGCATGCGGGCCGGCACCGGGAGCCCGGTAGTCGTCGGCGGGCGGCTGTGGGGAGTGGTGATTGCCGCGACCACGCGACCCGAGCGGCTTCGCCCCGAGGACGAGCAGCGGATGTCCGCGTTCGCCGAGCTCGTCGGGACCGCGATCGCCAACGCGCAGGCACGCGTGGAGTTGCGCGCGATCGCCGAGGAACAGGCCGGCCTGCGGCGCGTGGCGATGCTGGTCGCCGAGGGCGCGGCGCCCGGCACGGTGTTCGCCGCCGTCGCCGAGGAGGTCGGCCAGGTGCTGCCCGAGGCCGACTTCGCGATGGTGGCCCGGTACGACGCGGACCACGTGGTCGAGGTGGTCGGCGGCTGGAGCCGGGCCGACGACCAGAAGCTGGTCGGCCGCCGGTCGGAGCTCGGCGGGCGGAACGTGAGCACGGCGGTGTTCGAGACGGGACAGGCGGCGCGGGTCGATCACCTCGCCGACAGCGGTGCCGCGGTCACCAACGCCGCCCGTGAGATCGGCATGCGGTCCTCGGTGGGTGCCCCTATCAGCGTCGAGGGCCGGGCTCTGGGGTGTCATGATCGCCACGTCGGTGCGCGAGAACACCCTGCCGTCCCGCACCGAGCGGCGGCTGGCCGCGTTCACGGAGCTCATCGCGACCACGATCGCGAACACCCAGGCCCGCCAGGAGCTGAGCGCGATCGCCGAGGAACAGGCCGCGCTGCGCCGGGTCGCCATGCTGGTGGCCCGGGGCGAACCGCCTCCGGTGATATTCGGTGCGGTCGCCCGGGAAGTGGGCCAGCTGATCCCCGCGGACTTCACGCTGATCGGGCGCTACGAAGACGGCCTGGTGACGGGGGTGGCGGGGTGGAGCAGCGACGACAACCCCGTCCCGGTCCTTGAGCGGGTCTGCTTCCGCGGCCGCAACGTCACGGAGCTGGTCTTCGCGACCGGGCAGACGGCGGGGACGGACGACGGGCACGCCATCATTCCGTCGGTGGGCGCGCCGATCAACGTCGAGGGCCAGCTGTGGGGCGCCATGGTCGCCGCGTCCACGCACCGTCAGCCGCTGCCGCAGGACACCCTGGAACGCCTGGCCGGCTTTACCGAGCTGGTCGCGACCGCGCTCGCCAACGCCGAGGCGCGCCAGGAGCTGCGCCGGGTGGCCGACGAGCAGGCGGCCCTGCGCCGGGTCGCCACGCTGGTCGCGCAGGGAGCGTCATCGTCGGCGCTGTTCCAGGCCGTGGTGATGGAGACCGGCTTGCTGCTCGGCGCCGACGCCAGCGTGCTGATCCGCTACGACCATGACGGCTTCATGACGCGAGTGGGCCGGTGGAGCAGGTTCGGCAGCGACCCCCCGGCGCGGGAGCGTGCGCGGCTCGGCGGCCGGAACGTGACCACGCTGGTGTTCGAGACCGGTCAGGCGGCGCGGCTGGACAACTACGGCGCCGATGCCGGGATCGCCAAGATCTGGGTGGCGGAGGGTCTGTGCTCGTCGGTAGGCGTCCCGATCAGCGTCGAGGGCCGGCTGTGGGGGGTGGTGGTCGCGATGTCCATGTCGGCCGACCTGCTGCCCGCCGACGCGGAGGCCCGGCTCGCCGGTTTCACCGAGCTCGTCGCGACCGCTATCGCCAACGCCCAGGCGCAGGCGGAACTGACCGCCTCCCGGGCGCGCATCGTCGCCACGGCCGACCAGACCAGGCAGCGCATCGAGCGCGACCTGCACGACGGCGCGCAGCAGCGGCTGGTGTCTCTCGGGCTGCAGCTGCGTGCGGCTCAGGCGGACGTGCCGCCCCAGCTCGGGCGGCTTCGCACCGAGCTGGACTGGGTCGCCGCCGGGCTGACGAACACGCTCGCTGAGCTGCGCGAGTACGCGCGCGGCATCCACCCGGCGATCCTCGCCGAGGGCGGCCTCGGGCCCGCGCTCAAGGCACTTGCCCGCCGGTCGCCGGTCCCCGTGTCGCTCGACGTGCGGATACCGCATGAACGCCTGCCCGAGCGGCTGGAGGTAACGGCGTACTACGTGATATCGGAGGCACTGGCGAACGCGGCCAAGCATGCCGAGGCGTCCGTCGTGCACGTGGACGTCGAGGTGGCGGGCGAGCTTATCAGGCTCGCCGTCCGCGACGACGGGATCGGCGGGGCCGACCCGGCGCGCGGCTCCGGCCTGGTCGGCCTCAAGGACAGGGTCGCGGCCGTCGGCGGGGCGCTCAGCGTGCTCAGCCGCCCCGGTGAGGGGACCACCCTGCGGGCGGAACTCCCGGTCAGTCCCGCCCGGCTGTCCGCCGGCTGACCGGACTCACTACCGGGGCCGGTTCAGCAACCCGGTGCCGGCCGGTGCCAGTGCCCAGTACTCAGTGCCAGCCCAGTACTCGGTGCCGGCCCAGTACTCGGTGCCGCTCAGTACTCGGTATCGATGGTGTTGAGCGCCTTCTGCACCTCCGCCAGCGGGCCGCGCAGCTGCATCATCTTCATCATCTTGCCCGTGATCTTGACCTTGCCCTGCGTGAATGCCTTCGCCCCGTCTAGTTCACCCTGGTTGACCAGTGCCGATGTCTCGTAGGACTGGCGGATGGTCACCTCGGCGTTCTCGGCGTCGCCGAGGCTCGCCGACGCGGTGCCGTCGCCGATGCGGAGCCAGTAGCGGATCTCGCCGACCGGCGCGTCCGCGACCACCATCTGGATGACCGCGCTCTTGCCCTTCAGGGCCTTGCGCACCGAATCGTCCGCGGCCACGGTCGCGTTGTAGGCGTCGATCCATTCCGGTGACAGGTACTTGACCGGCATCGCTCATCTCCCTCATCGGCAGGCACTGCTTCATCGACTAGCCCCCTGCGACAAACTATAACAAGTTCTAGTTTGTCGCAGGAAGCCCCGATGAGTCACCGCTGTCCGGCGCCAGTGAGGTATCGGCATGGATGGGCGTTCGGTGTCGCCATGGCTCAATGCCAGGAGCTTAGGAAACCGCTGTGACTGGTGATGAGGCTTGTCCTCCTCGGCCGGGGTGCTGGCGGCGGCGTCGGGCTCATAGGGCCATTTCGTGTTCGGAAAATCATGTCAAAACGGACATCTACTCGTCAGTACTGGCCCTATGCCGCCGACAACCGTAGAGCGTGCCCCGGGACGCCAGCGGGCAGGCCTCCGAACCAACCCTTTAACTCCCTGGCATCGCGCCATAGCCGCACCGAACGCGCCTCCATACAGGGACGGGTGGCTCAGGAATGGATAACAGCAACAAGCGCGGAGCGCAAGCTTTGCGGCAGGCCAGATACGCCTGCTCGGCAGCGCTCGCCCGCCTGCGGGTGCGTGCTTGGCATGAAGCGCGAAGCACGCACCCGTTCGGAACAAGGATGTTGAGGGTTGTTCGCGGCCCGGCAGCGGGGCTGCCGGATCGGGTAGTGCCTAGCGGCCCCAGCGCAGCCCAGGCGTCTCCACCGGCGCGTCCCACAGCTCGGTGAGCGCTTCGGTGAGGCGGCATACCGTCACGGAAAAGCCCTGCATCTCCAGGCTGGTGATGTAGTTGCCGACCAGGTTGCGCGCGACCCGGGCGCGGTGGCCGGTGACGTAGCGGCTGACCTCGTTCCAGGCGCCGTAGAGTTCGATCAGCGGGGTGCCGCCCATGCCGTTGACCATGACCAGCAGGTCGCCCTCCAGCGGCAGGTCGGCGTGGATGGCGTCCATGGCGTAGGCCACGATGTCGCGTGCGGGCTGCAGCGCCACCCGGGTGCGGCCGGGCTCGCCGTGGATGCCGATGCCGAGCTCGATTTCCGTTTCCGGCAGGTCGAAGGTGGGCTTGCCCGCGGCCGGCACGGTGCACGAGGTCAGCGCGACGCCGAACGACCGGCTGCGCTGGTTCACCTCGGCCGCCACCGCCGCCACCTCGGTTAGCGGCGCGCGCCGCTCGGCCAGCGCGCCGGCGATCTTCTCCACGAAGACGGTGGCTCCGACTCCGCGGCGGCCCGCCGTGTACAGCGAGTCCTGCACGGCGACGTCGTCGTTCACCACCACGGAGGCGACCTCGGTGCCCTCGTCCGCCGCGAGTTCGGCGGCCATCTGGAAGTTGAGGATGTCGCCGGTGTAGTTCTTCACCACGTGCAGCACGCCCGCGCCGGCGCTGACCGCGGTGGTCGCGATGACGATCTGGTCGGGCACCGGCGAGGTGAACACTTCGCCGGCGCACGCCGCGTCCAGCATTCCGTAGCCGACGAAGCCGGCGTGCAGCGGCTCGTGGCCGGAGCCGCCGCCGGATACCAGGCCCACCTTCCCCGGGGCCGGCGCGCCGGCCCGGATGACGACCTTGTTCTCGATGTCGACCGACAGTGAGGGATGGGCGGCGGCCATGCCCGCCAGGGCGTCCGTCACCACGGTCTCCGGGCTGTTGATGAGCTTCTTCATGGTGTGCCTCCCCGGCGGAACGTCGTTGTTGTCCTTGCCTCAGGGTGTCACCGGGTCGGCCCGATGAAAACAGCGAGGCTCCGGCTGATGTCGGTCCGACGGTAACCCCTCCCGGCGCGCGGGATCTCTCCGAATAGTGTTCCGCATTGTAGAACAACGTTTATCACGTGAAACATAAGGCTGGGCTCACCGTCCGTCAAGCGCCGACCACGGGGCCGCGGCAGCCGGGAGACAAAATACAAAACGCCTGCTTATAGGTGGATTTTTGGCCGGTGTCGGCCGGGCTGGCCGGGGGTGCCGGTGGGCGGTAGCGGGCGACCTCAACCTGCACCGAAGTGCTCCTTCGTGCGGACTTTGCCAAGATTTTACTCACGTGACGCATTGTAGGAAGCGTCGGCCGGTCGTACGTTGAGGCCAAGCGCGCAGGCAGAGAGGCCTGCACGGGAGGAGAGGATAGCGATGGCCAATATCACTCCTTTGCGCGGTGAGGGGCGCACCGTCGGGCGTATAACAGGCCTTTGGGGGGAACTGCTCTCCGAGTTCTTCGGGGTGTTCGTCCTGATCGCGTTCGGGGACGGCGTGGTCGCCATGGCCGTGGCCGCCCTGCCGGGCTCGGGGCGGGCCGCCACCCCGACGACGATCTTCCTGGCGGCCGGCGACTGGCTGCTGATCACCTGGGGCTGGGCGATGGCCGTGGCCATGGGGGTCTGGGTGGCCGGCGGCGTGAGCGGCGCTCACCTCAACCCGGCGGTGACGCTGGCGTTCGCCGTGCGGCGCCGGTTCGCCTGGATGAAGGTCCTGCCCTACTGGGGGGCGCAGCTAGTAGGCGCGTTCGTCGGCGCCGCGCTGGTGTGGCTGGTCTACGACAACGCGATCAACCAGTTCAACTTCGTCGCGAGGACACCGAAGAGCGGGGGACAGGCGCTCGCGACCTACTCGATCTTCGCGACGTTCCCGGCCGGGTACTTCCACGGCGGCTACGCGGGGCCGCTGATCGACCAGATCGTCGGCACGGCGTTCCTGCTGATCTTCGTCGTCGCACTGATCGACCTCAGGAACACCGCCGTCGGCTCCAACCTGGCGCCGCTGGCGATCGGCCTGGCCGTGGCGGCGATCGGCATGTCCTACGGCGCGAACGCGGGCTACGCGATCAACCCGGCCCGCGACTTCGGGCCACGGCTGCTCGCCTACTTCGGCGGCTGGGGGAAGGTGGCCCTCCCGGGCACCTACCACGCACTCGGCGGTCCTAACTTCACCGGCTACTTCTGGATACCGATCGTGGGGCCGCTGATCGGAGGCGTCGTCGGCGTCCTGCTCTACGATCTGTTCATCGGCGACGTGCTGCACGCCCGGCTCAAGAAGAACGAGGAGGTCTCCGGGCCTATCCCCGAGAGCCAGCTCGTCGAGGAGGCGCCGGGGACGACCGCGCAGGCGACAACCGCGGTCCCGGAGACCAGGCGGCCGGACGAGTCGGAGACGCCCGCGAGCAGAGTCCCCCGCTGGCGCTCGGGCCGGGATAGACAGTAGCGCCCGCAACGCACAGAGTCTGAGCAAAGGCGCCAGAGAGAAGGGCAGTCATGTCGGATTACGTCGCCGCCATCGACCAGGGCACCACGAGTACCCGGTTCATGATCTTCGACCATTCGGGCAACGAGGTCGGCAAGCACCAGCTTGAGCACGAGCAGATCCTGCCGCGGGCCGGCTGGGTGGAGCACAACCCGGCGGAGATCTGGGAGCGCACCGCCGCCGTCGTCCAGTCCGCGCTGAACGGCGCCGGCCTGGTCGCGGCGGACCTGGCCGCGCTGGGCATCACCAACCAGCGGGAGACCTCGGTCGTCTGGAACCCGAAGACCGGGCTTCCGTACTACAACGCCATCGTCTGGCAGGACACGCGCACCGACCGGATCGCCAGTGCGCTCGACCGTGACGAGCGCGGCGGCGTCATCCGGCGCAAGGCGGGACTGCCGCCCGCCACCTACTTCTCCGGCGGCAAGATCCAGTGGATCCTGGAGAACGTCGACGGGGTGCGGGAGGCCGCGGAACGCGGGGAGGCGGTGTTCGGCAACACCGACACGTGGGTCATCTGGAACCTGACCGGCGGCGTGAACGGCGGCGTGCACGTCACCGACCCGACCAACGCCAGCCGGACCATGCTGATGAACCTGGAGACCCTGGACTGGGACGAGGAACTCCTGTCGTTCTTCGGCATACCGCGGCAGATGCTGCCGAGGATCAGGCCGTCTTCGGCGCCCGGCGGCTACGGTGAGGTCACCGGCCTGGCGGCACTCGCGGGCGTCCCGCTCACCGGTGACCTCGGCGACCAGCAGGCCGCCACCGTCGGGCAGGTCTGCTTCTCGCCCGGCGAGGCCAAGAACACCTACGGCACCGGCAACTTCATGCTGCTCAACACCGGCGAGGAAGTCGTCCGCAGCAAGAACGGCCTGCTCACGACCGTGTGCTACCAGTTGGGCGAGAGCCGCCGATCTACGCGCTCGAGGGCTCGATCGCCGTCACCGGGTCCGCGGTGCAGTGGCTGCGCGACCAGCTCGGCATCATCTCAGGCGCGGCCGAGGTCGAGCCCCTGGCCCGGCAGGTCAACGACAACGGCGGGGTCTACTTCGTGCCGGCCTTCTCCGGCCTGTTCGCGCCGTACTGGCGCAGCGACGCCCGCGGCGCGATCGTCGGGCTCTCCCGGTACAACACCAACGCTCACCTCGCCCGGGCCACGCTCGAGGCCATCTGCTACCAGAGCCGCGACGTCAGCGAGGCGATGGAGCAGGACTCCGGCGTGCACCTGGAGGTACTCAAGGTCGACGGCGGTGTCACCGCCAACGACCTGTGCATGCAGCTCCAGGCCGATGTCCTCGGCGTGCCGGTCAGCCGGCCCGTCGTGGCGGAGACCACCGCGCTCGGCGCCGCGTACGCGGCCGGCCTGGCCACCAAGTTCTGGTCAACCACCGAAGAGCTCCGCGCCAACTGGAACGAGTCCAAGCGCTGGGCGCCGCAGTGGACGGACGAGCAGCGGGCCAGCGGCTACCGGGGCTGGAAGAAAGCGGTGGAGCGCACCCTGAACTGGGTAGAAGTCGACTGACCCCGACAAATGGCTTCCGGGGGGACGAGGTTAGTCCCCCCGCGGGAGGGAGAAGTTTGCAGTGACGGCGCTATCGCCGACAGGGCGGCGCGAGTCGATCGCCCGGATGGCCGAGAACGAACTGGACGTCCTCGTCGTCGGCGGTGGCGTCGTCGGTGCGGGAAGTGCGCTCGACGCGGTCACCCGTGGCCTGACGACCGCGATCGTTGAGGCGCGGGACTGGGCGAGCGGCACGTCGAGCCGGTCGAGCAAGCTCATCCACGGTGGCCTCCGCTACCTTGAGATGCTCGACTTCGGCCTGGTCAGGGAGGCGCTGCGCGAGCGCGGGCTGCTGCTCGACCGGATCGCGCCGCACCTGGTGAAACCGGTCCCGTTCCTCTACCCGCTGCAGCACCGGGTCTGGGAGCGTGCCTATGCCGGGACCGGGGTGGCGCTCTACGACGCGATGGCCTACACCTCGGGCACCGCGCACGGACTGAACCACCACCGGCACCTCACCCGCACGCAGGCGCTGCGCGAGGCCCCGTGCCTGCGCAAGGACGCGCTTACCGGCGCCATCCAGTACTGGGACGCCCAGATGGACGATGCCCGGTTCACGATGACCGTGGTGCGGACGGCCGTGTCGTTCGGCGCGCTGGCGGCCAACCGGGCCAAGGTGACCGGCTTCCTGCGCCAGGGGGAGCGGGTTACCGGCGCCCGGGTCACCGACCTGGAAACCGGCGAGGAGTTCGAGGTCCGCGCGAAGCAGGTCATCAACGCTACCGGCGTGTGGACCGACGACACGCAGGGGATGGCCGACACCCGCGGCCAGTTCCACGTCCGCGCGTCCAAGGGCATCCACCTCGTGGTGCCCCGTGACCGGCTGCCTTCCAGCACCGGACTCATCCTGCGGACGGAGAAGAGCGTCCTGTTCGTCATCCCCTGGGGGCGGCACTGGATCATCGGCACCACGGACACCGACTGGACCCTCGCGAAGGACCATCCGGCGGCCAGCGCGCAGGACATCGACTACCTGCTTGAGCACGTCAACTCCGTGCTCAGCTCACCGCTCACCCGCGAGGACGTCGAAGGCGTCTACGCCGGCCTGCGCCCGCTGCTTACCGGCGAGGAGGAATCCACGTCCAAGCTGTCCCGCGAGCACGTCGTCGGTCATCCCGTGCCCGGCCTCGTCGTGGTCGCCGGCGGTAAGTTCACCACTTACCGGGTAATGGCCGCCGATGCGGTGGACGAGGCCGTCCGCTCGCTGGACGCCCGGGTCCCGGATTCGTGCACCGACGAACTGCCGCTGGTCGGCGCCGACGGCTACCGGCCGCTGTGGAACCAGCGGCGGGCCCTGGCCGCGGCCTTCGGCATCCACGTCGCCCGGGTCGAGCACCTGCTGAACCGCTACGGCGCCTGTGTCAGCGAACTGCTGAACATGCTCCGCGCCGACCCGTCGCTGGCGGCGCCGCTTCCCGGCGCGGACGACTACCTGGCGGTCGAGGCCCGGTACGCGGTGACCCATGAGGGCGCACTGCACCTGGAGGACGTGCTCACCCGCCGTACCCGCATCTCGATCGAGGCGTGGGACCGCGGCGTCGCGGCCGCTCCGGAGGTAGCCGACCTGATGGCGGACCTGCTCGACTGGACCGACGAGGAGAAGAAGCGCGAGATCGACCATTACCTGGCCCGGGTAGCCGCCGAACGCGCGTCGCAGACCAAACCCGACGACGACTCGGCCGAGGCCGCCCGCCTGGAGGCCCCGATCTAGCTCCGCAACCGTCATCGATCCCTGGTCAAGGCCGGCGCGGCTCGCGTTATGCTCGCCCCGTGGCGATTCGAGGTGCTGCCCGCCGCGGGCCGCTGGGACGACTTCGCGTCCTTCATGGTGCCGCGCAAGCCGGGCGGCGGCGGGTGCGTGTGCATGGCCTACCGCCGGTCCGGTCTTCCCATGCCGGACCGGGTGGCCTACATGCGCGGGCTGTGCGAGACCGAGCCAGGTCCGGGCGTCCTCGCCTACGCTGACGGCGAGGTGGCCGGCTGGTGCTCGATCGCGCCGAAGTCCACGTACCGGGCCCTGGTGAACTCGCGCACCATCCCGCGGGTGGACGACGCGGGCGTCTGGTCGGCGGTCTGCTTCGTGGTGCGCCCAGGCTTCCGCCGCCAAGGCCTGATGCACGACCTGCTCGACGGCGCACTCAGCCACGCGGGCGCCATGGGGCGCTCGGCGGTCGAGGGCTACCCGGTCGACCCGGCTGGCGACCGCATCGATCAGACCAGCGGTTACGTGGGCACGGTAGGACTCTTCGAGGCCCACGGCTTCACCCGCGTGGCGCCAACGACAGGCCGCCGCGGCGGCAAACCGCGCTGGCTGGTCCGCCGTAACCTCGTCGGCTAACGCCGCCCCGGTAGCGCAGGCCGCACTGGTGCGGCGCAGGCGGCTGCGCGGCGCGAAGATCACCCAGATCTACGAGGGGACGAATCAGGTGCAGCGGATGGTGATGGCGCGGCAGTTGCTGAAGGGCTGAAATCACGGCGCTGAACTGCGGATTCTTAGGTTGTTCTGGTTGGGAAACGGGCCGTCCGACGCCGAGTCGGGCGGCCCGTTCTCGTGTCCTGATTGTCCGGTTAATGCCGGTTGGTTCCCGTCGTTTCCGGACCCCGTGCTGAATCCGTGCTGATACCTGGTTCCTATTGGTCTAGACCAATAGGAACCAGGCGGGCGGCGGGCGCTACTGCACGAGGAGACCGCCTACTCGGGTGGGCTACCTGATCGTGGCCAGGAACGCGGACCACGTCGCGCCCGTGACCGCCAGGACGGGCCCGATGCTGTCCTGCTTGGAGTCGTAGAGCGCGACCATGCCTGGTGCCTGCCCCACCATGACACAGTTCCCTTCCGAAGTGCTGTGCCGCGACTTGCGGACCTGGCTGACGTCCGCACGGTTCATCTTGCTGCCTCCTGCGTCAGGGGAGACTGGCCCTGGCGTCGCGGAGGAAGGTGGCCGAGTCGGCAGGGCTTGACGCCATGCCGATAAGGCGCTCATACATTCGGACGTAAGGGGCTTCGTCCCCGTCATCTAGGTACAGGCTACCGGCCTGGTGCTCCACGAACGCGATGTCCGGCACCTCGTGGAACTGGAGCAGCGTGAAGCTGCCCGCCATAGCCGGGTGCACGCCTGCGGCGAACGGGAGCACCTGGATCGTCACGGCCGGGCGCTCGGCCAGTTCCAGCAGGTGGGATAGCTGGTCTCGCATGACGTCCGCGCCGCCTACCGGGCGGCGCACGGTGGCCTCGTTCAGCACCGCCCAGTAGGACCAGTCCTCCTCCTGGAACCGCGTCTGGCGTTCCTTCCGGAGCCTGACGATCTGCTCGACGTCCACGGCGGGCGGGTTGGCCGCGACGACCGCCCGGTAGTACGCCTCCGTCTGCAGCAGTCCCGGCACAAGCTCGGAGGCGTACTCCTTGATGGCCGTGGCCTCGGTCTCGAACCCGATGTACGGGGTGAAGCTCGGCCGTATCGCGCCCTGGTAGGGGTGCCACCAGCCGCGCTGCTTCGCCTCGCGGGCCAGCGACACGAGCCACTCAACCTCCGCCGGGGGCGTGTCGTAGGCGGCCAGCATGAGCCGCAGGTCTCCGGGCCGGGGGATGCGCACGCCCCGCTCTGCCCGCTGGAACGTCACGGGGCTGACTTCCCCGCGCGTGGCGGCGCTGGCAGCCTCAAGCGTCAGGTTGGCGGCCTGCCGCCGCTGCGCCAGTTCGGAGGCGAGGCGGCGAGCGCGGACGGTCGGTGAGGGACGCGCCATCATCCATCCTTTGGAAAAATTTCCGATAGTCGTATTGCTGATAGTTTAAGACCGACGGCATACTGTTCCACGCAGCATGTCACATCTACGTCACGAAAGCCGCCGACATGGAAGAACGCGCACCCGGCACCGCCGAAACCGAGCTGAACGAAGTCAACGACCCCGCGTTCACCGCCGAGCGCCGCGTCTGCTGCCTGCCGGAACACACCCCGGAACGCGAGGTAACCGTCGGCTACGGGAAACGGGCCGAACCGGGGACCGCGCCATGACCCCCGGCGTCGGCCAGGCTGCGGGCCGTCCGTGCACCGGCCCACTGCCCGCTGGCACCCGCAGCCCCGCTCTTCTCCCGTCCGGCAGTCGTTACGCCAGCGCCGAACTTCCCCCTGACCCGGTCGGCGCAGCCAAGGCCCGCCGTCTCATCCGCGATCACCTCGCGCGCTGGCATATGGACGACCTCACCGACGACGCCCAGGCCATCGCCTCAGAACTCGCCGCCAACGCGCTAGCCGCCGTGCCGCCCGGCAGTCCCGGCCTGTGCCTCGTCTTCGCCATCCACTACCGGCCTCCCGAGCTGAGGATCATCATGTGGGACAACGGCCCCGGCGAGCCTCGCCCCGCCGATCCCCGCCAAGACGCCGAGACTGGCAGGGGACTGGCCATCATCGATCACCTCACTGACCGGAACTGGGGATGGTGGCTCACTCCGCTCAGCGGCGGGAAAGTCGTCGGGCCGTGCTCACGACCGTCACCTCTGCTGGCCGCCGCGACGGCGGGCGGGACAACCGATGCTGACGCCGACCCAGCATGACGACTTCTTCGGCATGGCCTCTAGCCCAAGCAAGCGCAAGAACTGAAGACGTTACCCGCGACTCAGGTGTGCTCCGAAACAATGACCGCCCACACTTCGGGCATCGGTGAAGGGAAAAATGCCGTGGACTCCGACAGCGCTCCTGCCGGGCAAGGCGACGAGCACGGGATCTCGCCGCTGTTGCCGGAGGTGCTGGCCGGGCTTGACTCTGCGGAGACACAAGCCCTTATCCAGGTCGTCGCCCTGTACCGGGAGTTCCCGGCGTGGGCGGTGTGGCTGCCGCGCAGGGGACGCCAGTGGACCGCTGTCCGCCCGGCGTCGGCGCGGGCTCCCGGGCCGGAGCTGCCGATGATCTGGGTACATGCGGGGACTCCGGAGGAACTGGCAGCCCGGATGCGGGGCGTGGACGCGCAGCTGACACCGCCGTGACGTCGGCCGCGAGCCGCGTCACCGGCCGCTGCTGAAAGGGCCGTCCGGGTGGCCTGCGTCGTTGCTTAGCTTTTCTGCGGGTTCGGTGGTCTCGGGCGAGATGTCCCGCCGGTCGTCGGAAGTCAGTTCTTCGATCATGGCCTCAAGATCAAGGCCGGGCGACATGCCCAGGTCGGCGCGTAGCGCTTCGCGCAGGCAGTCCTCGGCCTTGAAGTAGTTGACCTCCGTGCTGCGGAACTCGTCGTGGCCTGAGTCGGCCAGTTCGGCGAGCCGGAACAGCCGGCTGCTCGCGGTGACGGCCACGAAGCGGACTTCGTCGGGTGCTACCAGGCCCAGTTCGTTGACTTTGGCGGCGCAGTCCTGCCAGGCCCGGTCGTACTTCTCGGCCGCGGCGGCGGATTCCGCGGTCCCGCGCAGGTCCTGAAGCTGCTGAAGGGAGTGCTTGCAGTTGTGCAGGGCGGTGAGGCACTGGGCGTAGACCGCGCGCTTGTCGGCGTGCCTGGCGCTTTCTTGCTGGGCCTGGATGGTTAGCTTGAGCCCGGAGAGCGCGGACCTGCCGCTGACCCACGCTCCGAGGATCGCGCTGGCCACACCGCTGACGGAGCCCACCAGTGCCCCCGTGACGATGATTCCCACGTCCGACATGTCAGCCCTCTCATCCTTGAGGCAGGGCGATTAACCGTCCTGTCGGGGCCAGCGCGGGCCGGGTCGCTGCGCTGGCCACGCTGGCTCGCTGTCAGCGGGGGTGCCGCGCCAGAGCTGGCTGGCGGGCTGGTGGCGCGGGGCGGTCAGCTCGGGCCAGGCGTCGGCTGCCGGTCGGGTGACGGCGGGCTGGCCGGGCGGGGCGAGGCTGGCGGCGGCGCCGGGCAGGGTGATGATCTGCGGGTCGCACTCGACGGCCAGCAGGCCGGTGCCGCGTGCGGGGAGGAGCAGGGCGCTGCCGGGCAGGTTCTGCAGCACCACGGGCTCGACGGCGTACTCGTAGACCCGCTGCGTATTCTGCGCGGTGCTCCAGTTTTCGCCGTCGGTGGTGGTGTCGGACTGGGACCAGTCCTGGCTGGTGCCTGAGTCGCGGGAGCGGGTGCGGCCGCCGGAGGCGGTGTGGTCCCAGATCCCGTTGCCGCTCCATCCCGAGGTGGATGAGGTGCCGCGGGACTGGCTGGTGCCGTGGGAGTAGCCGCTGGTGCTGGCGGTGCTGTGCTCGCCGCCCCGGGTGGCGGTCCAGCCGGAGACGGTGAACTTGTGGTGGCGGCCGATGAACGCCGCGGCCTGCTCGGCCTCGTGGTGGTTGCCGAGCCGCATGAACGCGGTCGCCGCCGCCCCGCCGATCAGCGCGGTCGCGTCGTCGCGCAGGTGCCGGAACAGCAGGGTCAGCGGGACGCCGCCCCGTTCGCACGCGTCGGCCAGGGCCTCCAGGTGGGCGCGGGTGACCTCGTCGGCGCCGGCGATGATCACCGCCGGGGTCGTGGCGCTGCTGCGGGAGACGGCGACGGTGAGCCACTGCACTGTCAGCGCGGTCAGCAGTTCGGCGCCGGCGCTGCGCGCCCCGGGTTCCAGCGCCAGGCAGGTGTACCAGGAAGGCCTGGCCGGCTGGGTCAGCCCGGCCGGGGCGTGGCGGGCGAGGTCGGACAGGAACGCGTCCAGGCGGACGAGGCTGGGGCCGACCTGGGCGCGGTAGGCGTCGCCGAGCAGGTCCCCGCTGATCAGGTCCCACTCATCGGCGGTAAGCAGGCCGGGCGAGACGGGCTGGCCGAGGGCGGCCTGCACGGCGGCGGCCAGCCGGGCCAGGGTCAGGGTGCGGCCGAGCGCGGTGCACAGCCGGGTGACGACGCGGGCGTCGACGGCCCGCTCGGACCGGGTCGCCCCGCCCGGGGAGCCGGCGTGGATGGCCTCGGCGACCGCGCTGGCGAGCTGGGAGGGGGCCAGCCCGCTCATGATCCCGGACGCGGCGAGAGCACCGGGCAGCGGGTAGAGAGCGCCGTTGACCCGGTGGCGGCGGGCGAGGGCGGTCAGCTCGCTGCTGGCGAGCTGGCCGGTGAAGTCGGCGACCAGTAGCGGCTGCTGTGCAAGGACGGACGCGCCGTGCACGGCGAGCAGCGCCTGCCACCCGGCCAGGGTGCCGCCGTAGACGTCGGTGCGCCGGGAGGGGAGAGGCAGCGCTGGCCCACTCGGGGACTACGGCGAGCCGGTCGAGCTCGGCCTGCTCGTGCTCGCCGGCCCGCTGCTGCCAGCTGTTCATCGCGGCCTGGTGGACCTCGGCGGGATCGGCGTGCCGGGCCAGGGCCAGCCGGGCCAGGCACCAGGCGGGCCACCCTATTCCGATGGCGGCTATCGCGAACGGGAGCCAGGCGAGCGCACCGGGGTGCGCGCGGTGCATGGCGTCGCGGGCGAGTGCCCCGGCCGCGTAGAGGATCACGGCGAGCGGCAGCAGCGGCCGGGCGACCCACAGCAGCGAGAACCGCCAGGCCCGCTGCGCCTTGCTCCTTGCGGGCGGTGAGCTGCCCGGTGATCGCCTGCGGGTCCGGTCCGGGCTCGGCGTAGGGGGAGATGAGCTGCCGCCGGTCGCGGAACGTCCAGCCGAGCCGCGGCCCGGGGGTGAACAGCATCTGCTCGGTCCCGGCTGATCCCGTCCTGGAGGGCGGCGGGCTGCATCGTCATGACGGCGTGGTCCCCTTCGCTGTCGCCGTAACTCGTCGCCTGGCCGCATCCCCCGTGGACTCGATGATGCCACGAGATGCCCCGGTCTGTCACTATTTGCAGCGAACCGCTTCCGCAGCGGAGCCGATTGGGGGGGGGGAAGGATGCTCCGGGTTACTGGTTAGCGTGAGGCCAGCACTCGGCGGGCCGGATGAGGCGAGGAGCGCGATGACCGCGGGACAGGAGCCGTGGCGGGTCCTGTCGATGCTGCCCGCCTGGCAGCTGACCGAGGTCACCCGGCCCCCGCAGCCCCGGGACGGCGAGCAGGCTGACGACCCTGGTGACCAGGGCGCGCAGCGGGCGGCGGAGCTGACCTCGGCGTGGTGCCGCTCGGCTCCGGTCGCGGTCGGCTGGGTGCGGGAACGGACCGGCGGCCCGGTGCGGGTGATCACGGCCGGGCCGGACCTGGCCGCGGTCGGCGACAATGGCCAGGACGTCCTTACCCTGCCCGCCGGGCGCGCGGGGCCTGCCGCTGCCCGGCGGCGCGGCCGGGCTGCTGGCGTCGGTCCCGTGCTGGACGCAGCTGGCCGGGGTGAGCGACGTGCTGCTCGCCGCCCAGGGCGCGCAAGGGCAACCGGGGGACGGGCGGGGCGGAAAGCCGTCGCTGGAGGACGGGCTGCTGTCAGCCTGGCTGGGGCCGTTCGCCTGGCTGCTGCTGGCCGAGCCCGCCGATGCCGGGACTCTGGAGGAGCTGACCAGCGGCGCGGCCCGCGCACAGCTGGAGGCGCAGCGCTCCGACAGCCCCCGCGCCAGGCTCGCCGAGCAGCGCGCCGCCGCCCGGCACGCCGAACTGCGGCAGGCCGCCTCCACCGGCCTGTGGCGGGTCCACCTGCTGGCCGGGGCCGCCACCCCGCAGCAGGCCGGGCAGGTCGCCGGGCTGCTGCGCGCCTCAATGGACCTGACGGGACTGCCCTACGCGCTGCTGCCCGCCCGGCCAACCGCGACACACGACGGGCGTGACCGGGGCGGGCGTGACCGCGACGGCGGCCGTCCCGCCCGGCGGTCGCTGCTGGACGAGCCCGAGCTGCAGTGGGCGGTCGCCGACAGCCGCCAGCGCAGCACCGCGATGAGCCCCTACCAGCACGAGGCCGCCCCTGCCCCGCGCCGGGATCGGCGGAGGAGCGGTGGCCGGCGCCGCAGCCGGCCGCCCCGTTCTACGCCTCCACCGCGCTGGTCGCGGCGCTGGCCCGGGTGCCCGCCCGGGAGGTGCCGGGCCTGCGGATGGTGGCCCGCCCGGAGTTCGACCTGACCCCCGAGACCGCCTTCTCCGCAGCGGCCGGGGCGGCCGCGGTACGGCTGGGGCAGGTGCTGGACTGGAACCGGGTCCCGTGCGGGGACCTGGTGGTGCCGGCCGCGTCGCTGAACCGGCACGTGTTCGTCTGCGGGGCGACCGGCGCCGGCAAGTCCCAGACAGTGCGGAACCTGCTGGAGCAGGCCACGGGAACGGGCATCCCGTGGCTGGTGGTCGAGCCGGCCAAGGCCGAGTACCGGCTGATGGCCGCCCGCCTGCCCGCCACCCGGGTCATCGCAGTCCGCCCCGGTGACCTGGACCAGCCGGCGGCCGGGATCAACCCGCTGGAGCCCGCCCCGGCCCCGGCGGGACCCGGTTCCCGCTCCAGGCCCACGCCGACCTGCTGCGCGCCCTGTTCCTGGCCGCCTTCCAGGCCGACGAGCCGTTCCCGCAGATCCTCGCCGCCGCCTTGACCCGGTGCTACGAGCAGGCCGGGTGGGACCTCGTCACCGGGCAGCCCGCCACACCGGGCGTGCAGCCGGCCTACCCCGGCCTGGAGGACCTCCAGGCGACCGCGCTGGCCGTGGTCAGCGAGGTCGGCTACGGGCGGGAGGTCGCCGACAACGTCCGCGGGTTCGTCACCGTGCGGATCGGGTCGCTGCGGATGGGCACCGCCGGGCGGTTCCTCGGCGGCGGCCACCCCCTGGACTTCGGGCAGCTGCTCAGCTCCAACGTGGTGCTGGAGATCGAGGACGCCGGCGACGACCGCGACAAGGCGTTCCTCATGGGGGCGGTGCTGATCCGGCTGACCGAGCACCTGCGGCTGCGCCAGCGCGCTGAAGGCTCCGCCGCCGGGCCGGGGCTGCGGCACCTGACCGTGATCGAGGAGGCCCACCGGCTGCTGCGCCTGCCCCCGCCCGGGACCGGGAACGGCCCGGCCGCGCAGGCCGTCGAGATGTTCGCCGACCTGCTCGCGGAGGTCCGCGCCTACGGGGAAGGCCTGGTCATCGTCGAGCAGATCCCGGCCAAGCTGATCCCGGACGCGATCAAGAACACCGCCGTCAAGGTCGTGCACCGGCTGCCCGCCGCCGACGACCGCGAGGCGGTCGGCGCGACCATGAACCTGACCCCATCCCAGTCGCAGTACCTGGTCACCCTCGGCCCCGGTGACGCCGCGGTGCACGCCGACGGGATGGACTACCCGCTGCTGGCCCGCATGCCCGACGGCCGCGCCAGCGAGGCCGCCCGCCCGGCCGTCACCGCATCCGCCGCCTCGGTGATCACCCGGCGCAGCGGCACCTGCGGCCCCGACTGCGAGGCGATGCCATGCACGCTGGGGCAGGTACGGGCCGCGCAGCGCGCGGCCGTCACCGATCCCCGGGTCACCTTGTGGGCCGAGCTGGCCGTCGTCGCGCACCTGACCGGCTGGCGCACGCCCCGCCCCCGGTCGCAGCTCGCCGCGAGCCTGGGCGCGATGGACGCCCGGCTGCGGGACTGCGCCCTGTCGCACGCGGCCGACGCGGCGGTCGCCGCCCGGGTGCCCGCGATCAGCGCCCGCCTCAGCCCGGCCGCCCTCGCCGCCCACGCCGTCGCCGTCCTGCGCCAGGCCGCGGCCGGCACCGAGTCCGGGTGCCCGGCGGAGGAACCGCAGTACCTCGCCCCGCCCTACAGGTGGGCGCTGGTGCGGGACGTGCTGCGGACCGCCGCCCCCGGCACCGGGCGCCACCCGCGCAGCGAGGAATGGGAACGAACCTACGGCCAGCCTGTCCCCGGCGGCAGCACTGCCCAGCAGGCCCGCGCGGTCAACCGCTGGCATGCCCGCGACCAGCGCGACACCCTGGCCGTCGCCACTGTCATCTGGGGCACCCGGCCCCGCACCGCGATCGAGCAGGCCGTCGGCTGCCCCCGCGACGACCCCGGCTGGACGGCTCAGCTGGCCGACGCGCTGGCCGCGTTCGCCAGGACTCCCTGGCCCGCCACCCTGCTGCAGCGCACCCCGCCGCGCCTGCATAGCGCCGGGAAACGGGGCTCCGGTGACTGAGTACAGCGACAGCCCCGGGCCTGCCGACAGCCCCGCAGAGTACGGAACCAGCCCGGGTGCCAGCGACACCGACGCCGGCGCGCTCGCCGTCGAAGACCGGCTCCCCGCCCGGCAGGAACCCGACACCGCCGCCGACTACGACGACCTGGACTACGACTACGACTACGACGAGGCCGGTCTGGCCGCCGGGTACGACGGAGACCTCGCGGCGCTGACGGCCGAAGACCAGCTCCCGCCTCGGCAGGACGCCCCCGTCGAGGGCGACGACCTGCAAGACGACGAGGCTGGCCCCGAGGCCGTGTACGGCACGGACGCCGGGGCGCTCGCGGTCGAGGACCGGCTTCCCGCCCGCCAGCAGCCCGACGCCGCCGACGGCGATGACCGGGACTACGACTACGGCGAGGCCGACCCAGGCGACGGGTACGACGGTGACCTCGACGCTCCCGCCGAAGACCAGGCCCTGGACACCGGCGATGACCACGCCCCAGACGGAACCACAGGTGACCAGGACCAGCCCGCGGGGGAAGTGCCGCCAGCCCCCGGAGAGCCCGGCGACCTGGCCGCCGAAGTCCCCGGCGCCAGCGCTGCAGCCGCTCCCGAACAAGAAGACGGTAACCACGCGGCTCCCGAGGAATCCCCTGCCGGCGCGCTGGCAGAACGGGCAGCCCCGCTGAAGCCGACGCCGGGACACAGCCAGGCGAGGCGGCACAGCCAGCTGACAGCCACGCCGATCCAGAAGCTGACCTGAAGGAGCTGAAAGCCGAGTACGAGGCCAGCCTGAAAGACCTGAAGACCGAGCTTCAGGCACTCAAGGACCTCTGGGGGCCTGTCTCCGACGCGCCGGAAGGCACCAGACGAGAGGCAGGCCAGCCATTCAGGGGCGACCTGCCTGTAGAGCAGCAGAACCCAGAAGAAGCCGAGCACAAAGAAGACAGGCCGGGACTGTGGTCGAATGCGAAGACCGCACTGTACGGTGCGATCGGCACCACGGTGACGCTGGCTGCCGCTGACCAGTTCGTACCGGGCGCGCCTCATCCGATAGTAGACATGGCTACGGGAGCCGTGTCGATCATCGCGGCACTCGTGCCGACCATGCGGGAAGGATGGAAGAGGAAGCATGACGATTCCTCGGATAAGCCCTGACATTGAGAAGCCGTTCCGGGATGCGCTCGAACACGCGATCCGTAACGAGCACGAGGAGATGCGCGAGGGACTGCTGCGCCTCGCCGACGAGCAGATCGCTTCCTGCCTGGTCCTCTGCACGTTCGTGGCAGGTTACGTGGCGATCGATGTGTGCGGAGGGCAGTGGCCGGTCGAGGAGAATCTCCGCAGGATCGCGGAGGCGACGACGAAATCGGACAACGCGCGAGCTTTTGGCCTCAAGGCACAGGATTCCTATGCTTACGTAAAGCGGGTCGCGCTCGGAGGCGAGTTGCTCAACGCAGTGTTCTCTCCCCCCGAGGACGCGGCCACGCTGTCCTTCGTCATCACCGGCCGTCTTCTCGTGGCGTTCCATTCAGCTGACCAGCACTGGTGGGAGTACCTCAACAAGATCGAAGAGGCACTAGAAGGCGCCCAGACAGCAGACCTTGACCTGCTCCCGGCGCTGATGCTGCGGTCACGTCGGCTCAGCTCGCCTGGTGCCGCTCAGCGCTGAAGCTGTCGGTGGGGGCTCAACCACTCTTCGGAGCGACTCGTCCTCGCTGGTCAGGGCGTTTTTATACCCGGCCAGGTACACGGCAGGTCGGTGCCAGGTATACGGGAGGTATATCGCCGCCCGGCCAGCCCCGGGAATCCGTGGCGGTGCCTGGCCTGGCGAGCGGCTGATCGTGTCCGCTGTCTCTCTGCGGTCTGGGTGCCCGGTGCTTCGCTGGGGCGGCACAAGGGGAAGAACAAGCCAGAGCCGCAGAAAGAAGCCAACCGGGCCCACGCGAAACTCCGTGCCCTTGGCGAACGGGCAAACGCCCAGCTCAAGACCTGGAACATCCTCGACAAGCTCCGCTGCTGCCCCTGGAAAGCAGGCCGCCTCGCCAAAGCCATCCACGCATTGCAACTCCACGCAGCCTAACCAGGTTGGAAAAGGCTCACTACAGCTGTAGGGATTCAGTGAAGATGTCATTTCTGCGCAGCCTTGTTGTCATCCAGAGGGCTCGGATTTCTGCCCCGTGGTGCGGGGCAGTTGTCATTTCCCTATTTGGGGGAGGCACCGAGCAATTGGGCTGCGCGTCGTGTCTGGCGGCCTTACGTTGTGACCGTGACGATGCCGGTGAGCGCTGGGGGGCGTGTCGATTCGTACTTCGTCTGCGGTACTCCTCGAACCGGCAGCTCGCTGCTGCTCGGGCTGCTGCAGTCCGCGGGGGTCGCCTGGCCGTCCGCAGGCGTACTTCCGCGAGCCGGATGAGCCGCTGTGGGCTGACCGGTGGCGGGTTCCGCGCTCTGCCGGCGGCGGTTTCGATTACGCGGATTACCTGCGGGCGGCTGTCCAGCAGCGGCCTGCACGCGGCCGGCCCGCCCCGATGCCGGAGACGGTCCACGCCTCGCCGTCATAGACGATCACGGTCCCGGTCGTGACCGTCGAGACCCCTGGCCGGGCGGGGCTCATGCGGCACGTTCCAGCATCGTGCCGGCCGACAGCGGCACCGACAGGTCCGTGCGGAACACGCCCCGCCAGACCAGGTGCAGCACCGCCGCGCACCTCGTCGGCACGGCCGGGCCAGGCACCTTCCAGCTCGCCGATGCCCACCGTGGCGCCGCCCGCGGTCAATGACTGCGGCCACCAGGCCCGCGTCCACCCGGCCGGCATACCGGTACCCGGCCAGGAACCGCACGTTCGCCAGCAGCACCGGATCGGTCCCCGACCAGACCTCGTGCCGCCAGCCGCGGGCGGCGAACACCTCCCCGGCCCAGGCCAGCGCGTCCGCGACCCTGGGAACCGCCAGCTGGCCGGCGGGCTTGACGTTGACCACGCATACCCCGCCGTCACGATCGGCCAGCACGAAGTCCGGCACGTGCCGCCGCACCCGCCTGCCAGACGGGGCCGTCACCAGGAACGGCTGCGCCGCGATCGCCGTCACCTGCGGGTCGAAGTCCGCCAGCAGCAGCCGCGCCAGCTCCAGGCGGCTCTCATACACCACGTGCCCGCCGGCCGTCGCCGACCAGTACCAGCCCGAGTAATGCGCCTGCCCCTGCCGCCACCGGAACACCCGCCACGGCCGCCCGGCTGCCAGCTGCTCCGCCCGCACCAGCGCCAGGTCAGCGGTCGACCCCTTCCCGGCGGCATCCCGGAAACTCGCCCGCGCAGCAGTCCCCAACTGTGCCGCCCCGCCCGGATCAGCCCGGCAGACCTCTGCATCGCCGGCGGCAGGATCAAAATCGTCGGTATCCCCCGATGTCACGCACCGCAGTCTGGCAGAAACAGTGAGACAGTGACGTTCAGTTGAGAAACTATCAATCACGCTATGTCACCACCGCCAAGGCGTCCTGCCGTGACCATGGGGGATTCGCCGAAGATGTCGGTTCGGGCCAGGGTACTTGCCCAGTCGAACGGCCGTCTTTCTCTCGATAAGGACCGCGGAAGTTGCCGGTTTCTCCTCGGGCAGAGTGCCGGGCTACCTTCCGCCGGCGACCGCTGGCCGGCCCGGGAATCCCCTGGCCCGGCCGCGGGGGCGTGAAGCTTAATCCGGCGTCGGCGCTGGATTAGAGGCAGTACCCGGTCAGTGCGCGGGGGGGAGAGCCGGCCAGTCCGTTGAATCGACGGGAACGCCGAAGTCCCACAGCTGAACTGTCACTGTGGTCGTCGCCAGTACGGTGACGGCAATCCGCTCCGTCGTCTTTGCTGTCACGGCCTGGATCTGCCGGACATGCTCGCTGTCCACCCAGACCGTAAGCACGGCCGCGGTGCCGCCGGCGGTGGCGGCAATCTATTGTCAGCGTTTTGCGGCGGCAGCGGGACCTGGATCCCATGTCCATACTGCCGTGCTTTCAAGGGTAACTTTGCCTTACAGACAAGCTTCGTTCTATCCCTTGGTCTTCCTGGGCGCCGCCTTCAGGGCGGCCCTCACATCCTCAGGTATGTTCTGCGGTTGCCGGGCAGTCGGGCCTCGGGGAGACTGGTCCGGTGAACGAACGGGCGACGGCGCAGTTGCGCGTCATCAAGGCTGTGGTGAACGCGCTGGGGGCAGTCGGCATCTCAGCGTGGCTGTTTGGAAGCTGGGGCCTCGATGCGAGGATCGGCCGGATCACCAGAGAACACGGCGACGTCGAGTTCTGGGTCGAGCGCCTTGACGCCGGGCGGTCGAAGGCAGTGCTCGTGGAAGCCGGTGCCACGGCCCTCGCGACTCAGCCGCCAGAGGAGTCATGCGAGTTCACCTGGGGCGGCACTGATTTCAGCACTGCCTACTTTGACCGGTGGCCAGACGGGTCGTTCAGCCGCCCGTCGGACGACGCCGACCGCGCCACCTCGATCATCTTCGGGGCCGCGTCGACGCCGAGGAATTCATTCGCCTGCGGCAGCCGGGCGGCGAACTGGCGCAGGACATAACCGGTGCCGCAGCCCACGTCGAGGACGCGTCGCGGCGCCGGCACCCGGTTGAGGGCAAGTTCCACCGTGCGGTCGGAAATCTCCTTGTGCAGTTGTCCGTGCCGGCCGGACTCATACGAAGCGGCACGGTCGTCGAACGCCTGTACATCCCAGTCGTGTGACATACGGCAAGTTTCCCTTGCCTGAGGGCCGAAGCAGCGCATTTAGCCCATCCGGCGGCCCGCCTTCGGTAGCTGTTGTCTCATCGCCGGATTCTCTGGTCTAAAGTCGCGTTAGCGGGGACGTGCGGCCCTTAAGCTGGTGCATCCAGGTCACGGGTAAACCGATCCGGCCATCGCTAACGCCTTCTACGGGGACAGATGAGCGTGCGTGCAGTGGCACCGTCCAGCTCGGCGCAGCCGCCACCCGGTGGCCGGACAGAAAAGGGGCGGATGTCCGCCCCCAGCCTGCTGTTCCTCGCCGCCGGCGGTGTCATCGGCTCCGGCTGGCTGTTCGCCGGGAGCGGTGCCGATCAGGTGGCCGCCGGCTGGTGGGCCCTCGGCGCCTGGCTCATCGGCGGCCTGCTGATGCTGGTCGTTACGGCCGTGATGGTCGAGGTCAGCACCAAGGCGCCGAAGACCGGCGGTCTGATCTTCCTCCCCCTGCAGACCAGCGGGCCGCTGCTGGCGACGGTGGTCGCCGCGGGCGTCTGGGCCTTCTACGCGGCCAACCCGGCGAGCGAGTCGACCGCGATGGTGCAGAACCTGGCCGTCTGGCTCCATTTGCCGGTTCTCTTCACGGACCCGAAGTCAGGCTGCACCGCGGGCCACGCGACGCCGTGGGGCATCGTACTCGCCGTGGTCTTCCTGGGGCTCGTCACCGCGGTCAACCTGCTGGGCCCCAAGCGGTTCCTGCTCGTCAACAACGTGCTGACCGTCGTTAAGATTCTCGTGCCGGTGCTGATCGTCGTGCTGCTCGGCTGCGCGCTGATCTGGCACCCCGCCCAGCCGGTACCTCTCCAGCCACTCCCGCAATGCCCGGTGTCCGCCAACGGCCACTGGGGCGCCATGCTCAGCGCTGCCGTCGGCAGCGGCGTAATCTACTCCTACCTCGGCTTCCAGGGGCCGCTGGACTTCGCGGGGAACGTCCGGAGCGGGGGCATCGGCGGGGCCGCGCGCCTGCGGTGGGCGGTCTACGGCACCGTTCTCGGCTCGATCCTGCTGTATGGCGCGCTGCAGTGCGTCATCATCTACCTGAGGTACGGCCACCACTCCACTGGGAATGTCGATTACTCGCAGTCCGTCTACGCCACATTCGCCGGGTCGGTCGTCGGGCACGGCTGGCTGGGCTCGGCTGTTACCGGGATCATCAACCTCGACTCCGTGCTCTCGCCGGCCGGGACCGCGATGGTGTTCACGTTCGTGATGACGCGCGAGGTCGCCGCGCTCAGCCGCGCCCACCTGACCCACCGGGGCCTGCAACGCAGCAAGAACTCGGTCATCCGGCTGCCCGAGGGCCTCCGGCGGAAGCTGGTGGGCGACGACCGGCTCGACCTGTACTGGCGGATCCTTGGCGTCGACTTCGTGATCAGCCTGGTCGCGTTGCTGGTGACCAGCGGTCACTGGTCCGTGCTGCAGAACATCCCCACGATCATGGCGCTGCTGGTCTACGCGACGCCGAGCATCGTCGCTGGTCTCGCTGCGCGAGCGCGAGCGCAAGCGTCTTCCCCAAGCGGTGGTACGCGCTCATGGCCAAGGCCAGCTTCGCGACGCTCGCCGTCACCTTCGTCCTCTACACCACGGACGTGCTGTGGGGCATGGGCGCGCTCGCTCTCGGCTGCGGGCTGCTCTTCGGGCTCCCCGCCGTGCCCGACGGCGCCCCGGTACGACGCCCGGGCGCACTGGCGCGAGTTCGGCGACCTCCGCAAGAACACCGCGGCGCGGCTGGCGGCCGTCCTCGTCGGCTACTTCGCCCTCCTGACGATCGAGGAGGTGATCAGGCGCGCGTGGCCCGCCCGGGCCGGCGCGGCCTGGGACACCGTGGGGCTGGCGGCCGTCGTCGTGATCTCCCTCATCGCGTTCCGCTGGCTGGTGGGGTTGTCGGCGAGTTACATGGGGGAAGACCCGGACAATCCGCCGTTGCTTCCGGAACCGCTGCCGCCGGCCGGCGGCTATTGGAACAGGCTCATGATGGCCTTCGCTTCGTCGGGATAGTCATCCGCCAGCTCGTCCAGCACCTCCTTCATCCGGCTGGTGTCGGTCCAGCGGCCGATGGTGGCGCCAAGCAGTGCCTCCCAAAGCGGATCGTCCCGCATCCCGGTGTTCCGTTCTACCGCGGCGACGATGTCCACGGCATCCTTCGGGGTGACCGCCTGCTCGTTTTCAAGGTAGCGCTCAAGCAGGTCGAATCCGGTGTCGCAGAGGCCGTCGGCGTAGATTCTGACCGCGATGTCGCCCAGTCTGCCCGCCCTTCAGCTTGCCGCGCTGCGTCGTGGTCGGGTCGGTCAGTTCGCGTACTGCCCAGAAGATCAGCCTGGGGTGATCAGGCAGCGTCCGCAGCCGCTTGAGGTAGTCGACGTACCACTCGGTGCCTACCTGGCGCGTGGCGAGGCCCTGGGCGCACCACGCGTTGATCTTCTGCGCCGCGCGCCACTGGTCTGACTGCGCCTCGCGCCACCAGCCTGCCCTGTCCACCCAGCTAAGGAGCTCGGCGGCCTCGGATCCGGGCCGGTGCTCCACGTGCGTGGCGGCGGCGACCAGCAGCTCGGAGCGGCACTTTGCCGGTATGCCGGGCTTATCCAGTGCGGTCGCCAGGTTCCTGAGGAAGCCGAGGGGCCGCGGTGCGAGGTTGTCCGCACCGCCGGTAACGATCTCGGCTAGCAGTTCAGGGAAGGTGCTGAACAGCTTGGCTGACTTTGACAGGTACCACTGCCCGACGATGTCGGCGAGGGGGTCCCAGTCTCTGGTTGCCGCGTATCGTCGCACCAGCCGCAGGCTGGGGGACTCGCTGCCCTCGGCTTCGGCCAGGATCTCGCAAAGCCGGATCAGCGGCGTGGGCGGCCACTCCTCCGCGACGTGCTGAGCCAGCAAGCGGTCGCCCCCCGGCTCGTTCCGCAGCAGGTTCGCGACCAGGGCGGCGGTCTTCTGCCAGTTCGCGGCGGCCGTCACCCTCTTCTTGAGCCATTCCTCTACGATCGGCTCCTGCGGGCTCAGGTGGCGGAGCGCGCCGACGATGCCGACCTCGCCGACGACGCCGCCCGGCGGGTGCTGCCGCTCTTCGCCGTTCGCCGTGGTCGGCGCGGCCTTTTCCGTGGACAGGGTCTCGGCCAGGAGCGCATCCGCCTCGTCGGAGCAGCCGAACCGGATCAGTTCGAAGTAGAGCAGCGCCTTGTCCAGGCTCACCCGTGACGCCGACCTGGTAAAGGCCGTCAGGGTCTCACGGACGATAAAGTCCGTGAGGGGCTTTCGCGCTGGATCGGCTTGCCCGAGGCGCTCGCACTCCCAGATGAACTCCGCGACGCCAGGCACGGTCCGCTGGGCGGCCAGGTCATGGATTATGCGCTCCGTCAGCCCGGCGGGTCCCTGCTCCGCGTGGTCCAGTTCCGTGCGGCGCACTCCGGCGGCGAGCTCGGCGACCTCGGCCGCGGACCGGTCCACCGCTGCCAGGGTGAGGATCGCCACGACGTCGAGCGGGGCGAAGCCGTCGGCGTCTTCGCTTGCGGGCCACAACCGCACCAGGTGGTCAATGGGCCGCTGCTGCGCGAAGACCCGCAGGGTCGCCATCGCGTTAGCGGGGGACGCCCGGTACGGGGAGCGGCCGGCCCGGATCCGCTTGATCTGCGCCGCGAATTCGGGGATGGGCGTCTGGTTGTCCAGTACCTGCCGGTCGGCGGGCGACTGTTCGCGCGCCTGCCTGGCCCGGGCGGATTCCGCCTGGGCCCGCTCGATAAACGGGGCCAGCCACCGGACAGCTTCCTGGTAGCGGTCGACGTTCCGGTGGTCCAGCGGTACGGCCTGCAGCTCCGCCAGCCCGCGGAGCCGCCACGGCAACTGCTCCGCCTGCGGCATTTGCGCGCCCTTGACCAGCAGCGGAATCACCTGCACGCCCAGGCTGAGCGCCAGCGTGATCTCCCCGGCCAGCACGTCATCGGGATCGTCCAGCCGACGGTTCCCCGCGTCGTCCCTGGCCGTCAGCCAGCGCGGCCCGATCAACGCGAGCAGGACCGCCGATGACCTGATCGCGTCGTCGATCTCCGTCCTGAAGTTGGCACCTGGCTTAATGGAGTTCGCGTCCCTGAACACCGGGGTACCGGGGAGGTACAGGGTAAGGCATACCTGCAAGAGGGACGCGGCCTCGTCGGCGTCATCACGCCGGTAACTGAGGAAAATGCCCGGCTGACCCGTTAGACATGCCCCGATCGTAGGGCTGGTCACGACTGCGCGACCACGAAGACCCGGGACTGGTGAAGCACCTCGACGCTCTCGCCGCCGATCACCTGCGGCGGGCAGGCGAGGCCGACGCGCCGGGAGAACTCGGCGAGGAACCGCTCGGCCTCTTCAGTCGTGAGGGGCGCGAGGGCGGGGCGCAGCACCGCACCCGACGCATACTCGACCAGCCGGTTGCCTCCCGTCAGCGGGTAGGCATAGCGGGTCTCCCAGCCTTCTGCCCGCAGCCCGAGGTCGCCGAGTGCGGTGATGTAGCCCATCGGGTCCAGGAGATCGTGGCCGGTGTAGACACCGCCGAGCTTGTCGCGCCACTCCGGCTCGCCGGTCATCTCACGGGCGATGTCCAGGATGTAAGTCCTTGACGACGGGCCCGGCGGGCGGCCGGGCATCTGAAACGCGAGCACGCCGCCGGGTGCCAGCAGCGCGGCGAGCCGGGGGAGCAGCGCCGGGTGATCGGGAATCCACTGCAGTACCGCGTTGAGCAGCACGATGTCCAGGGGGCCGTCCGGCTGCCACCTGGTCAGGTCGGCCTGGCGGAACTCCAGGTGCCCGGGCCGCTCCCGCTTGCGCGCGGCCGCGATCATGTCGGCCGAACTGTCCACGCCGATCACCAGGGCCTCCGGCCAGCGCCGGGCGATCAGCTCGGTGTTGTTGCCCGGCCCGCACCCGAGATCGGCGATCAAGCGGGGCTCGGGATGCCTGACCCGTCCGAGCAGGTCCAGCACTCCCTGAGTGCGGGGCATCGACGAGCGGAGATAAGCATCGGAAATCCAGATTTCGAAGGACACTGCGCCACGATATATCGGCACCGCCCGTGTCCGGTATCCCGTAGATCTCATTCAATTAGTGTTAGTGCAAGGTCTTCCAGCTGGTCGGCGGCATGACCTGCCTGAGCCGCCCGGGTCGGGTCCGGTTGCCCGCCTGAGTGTCCCAGTAAAACCCCAACCGGTTGCCAGCAGAATCCCAGCAGTATGCCAGCGGGATGCCGCATGGTGACTGCAGTGGCCCATTTGCGCACAGAAATGTGCCCTGTTGGGACCAGCCTTGCTTGCCTGATTAATGCCGTTGTTTCCCGCCTCTTCCGAGACGCGCTAAATATCGACAGAATGGACCAGACGGGGGAGCCGTGATGTCGGAGACGATGAGTACCCTCACGTCCGCCGGCGGCCGGCGTCCCGGATTCCACGTTGAAGTGGAACATCTGTATCTCGGGTACCCGGGAAAACGCCGCAGTGAGCCGGTAGTCGCCTGCCGCGACCTGAGTTTCACCATCAGCCACGGCGAGTTCGTGGTCCTTGTCGGCCCTAGCGGATGCGGCAAGACGACGTTCCTTGAGGCGCTCGCGGGCCTGGGGCACGTGGGGGCCGGTGCGCTGCGCATCGACGGCAAGCCGGTCACCGGACCCGGCCGCGACCGCAGCCTGGTGTTCCAGGCCCCGTCCCTGTTCCCCTGGCGGGACGTTTACGGCAACGTCATCTTCGGCGTCCAGGCGCAGGGCCGCCTGGACGAGGCGGCGAAGGAGCGGGCAAGGGCGGTCATCGAGATGGTCGGGCTTTCCCACGTCGCGAACTGGCGGCCGCAGGAGCTGTCCGGTGGGATGAAGCAGCGGGCCAACCTCGCGCGGGCGCTGGTAACCGAGCCCCGGCTGCTGCTACTGGACGAGCCGTTCGGCGCGCTTGACGCCCAGACCCGCGAGGCGCTCCAAGACGAACTCGTGCGCATCTGGCAGGAGTCGGCCATGAGCCGGTCCACCACGGCGGTCTTTGTAACACACGATGTCCGCGAGGCGGTGCTGCTGGCCGATCGGGTGATCGTCTTCTCTAAGCCTCCCGGCCGGGTGCTTGAGGATATCCGGGTTGACCTGCCACGACCACGGGTGTCGGCAGTCCGGCGGAGCCAGTCGTTCGCGCAGTGCGAGGAACGGATCCTCACTGCCTTGTACGAGAGGCAACCATGACCACCAGACTGTCGGGAGACGATGTCCCGGTCGGCCTCGGCGCCCCCGGCGTCCCGCCGTTGAAGTTCGCCTCCGCCCGGTTCGGCTGGCTGGGCAGGCACGGGCCGCTCGTGTTCGGCACTCTCGGCCTGGTCCTGCTTCTCGCCGCATGGCAGGTCTGCGCGGTCACCGGGATCGTCGATGTGCACATCAGCTCCGACCCCAGCCAGGTGGTCCAGGAGGAGATCACCCTGATGGGCAACGGGACGATCTGGGGGCCGGTCGGCAGCACGGCGGCCGAGGTCGGCTGGGCGCTCGCGATCATTATCACCACGGGCATTCCCATCGGAATTATCCTCGGCCGGACGGCCCCGCTGCGCCAGATGGCCGAGCCTATTATCTCCCTGCTTAACTCTGTCCCGTACGTGCTCTTTCTGCCCTTGATCATTTTCTGGTTCGGGCTCGGCGAGACCGCACGCGTCCTGGTGGTTGTCTGGGCCGGCATCCTGCCGCTGATCATCAACACCACTGCCGGGACCCGCAACATCAACGTGGACTACCTGCGAGTCGGCCGGGTGTTCTCGGTCTCCTCGCCGCGGTTCTTCGCCTCTATCCTGCTGCCCGCCGCGCTGCCGTTTGTCTTGACCGGAATCCGCCTGGCAGTTGCCCGTGCACTGGTCGGGGCAATTGTCGTGGAATTCTTCCTGTCAAGTAACGGACTTGGTTATTTTGTGCAGAACGAGGCATCCAGTTTCCAGATGAGCGCCGCCATGGCCGGAATTGTTGTCATGGCAGTGGCCGCGCTGCTCCTGGCATCGCTGATCGGTGCCATCGAGAAACGCGTCATCTCTTGGTCGCAATACAGTTAGCGGCCGTCTTCCCTGATCAGCAAGGAGCAGCCCCCGCTGTCCGCCCTGGAAAGGAATCGCCATGGAATCCGCTGGCCGACCCGTCCGCAGAAGACTACTCAACGCAATCGCATGTGCGACTCTGGTAACGATCCTTGCCGCGTGCAGCAGCGGCGGCTCAAGTCCCGGCGCCGAATCCGCACCGGCTGCCTCGGCGGGCAGCACGTCGCTGACGAGCCTGACCGTGGCCTACGCCGCGCCGGGAGCCGGGTACTCTGACCTGTACGTCGGGGTGGCTGACGGCATCTTCAAGAGGTACGGCCTCAACGTCAAGATCGTTCAGGTCACCCCCAATAACGTGGTGCCCGCACTGCTCAGCGGAAGCGCGCAGATCGGCGGCGGGGTCGCGGACGCTGCCGCCAGCGCCATCCTCGGCGGCGAGAACCTGGAGTACCTCGCGCTCACCCAGAGCACCTTCAACCTCCAGCTGTGGGTGAACAAGGGCATTACCAGCGTGCGTGACCTGGTCGGCAAGACGGTGGCGCTGACCACAGCCGGCTCGGAAACCGACTTCGGGCTAACCGCACTGCTCCAGTCGGACGGGATCAGCCCCGGTTCCGTCAGCCGCAGGTTCCTGGTGACCCAGGCCGAAGAGCTGTCCGCCATGCGCAGCGGCGCGGCCGTTGCCTCGCTGTTCCAGCCGCCCAACGCCCAGTCGCTCACGAAGGTCGGGGACAGGGTTTTGGACAGCCTGTCCAACCTGCCCTACGCGGTGGGCGCGTATGTAGCGAATTCCTCGTACGTGACGGCCAATCCCGGTGTGATCGCGAAGTTCATCACCGCGGAGACGGCGAATCTGGCCTTTCTGCGCTCAAACCCGCAACAGACCATGGCGGCCATCAAGCAGTTCAACTCCACGAGCACCGCGGCGGGCGACAAGATCGCCTACGACTTCTTCCTCAGCGTGTGGAAGAAGGACCCGGCAGTCGACCCGTCGCTGATCAAGGCGGCTTTCAGCCGTGCCGCCGCGAGCGCGCACAAGACCGCTCCGTCGAGCGTGACCCAGTACATCTTCAGCCCGCAGGCATCAGGCTGAGGCAAGTGCCGACCCGGGGTCACGGCCAGGCTTTCACTCGACCAGGGTTCCGTCCGCGACCCGCATCGTCAATCCCGGTTGATTTCCTGGTTTTCCGGGGACGGGCGCCGGCGACCAGGTCCCGCAGCCGGTTCCACCGCTCCAGGCGGCGCTGATCGAAGCGGCGCGCGGCGCGGTCGGCGCGGCGCGGTCGGCTGACGTAGCGGCGGGCTGCCCACCAGGATCCGGCTTAGCCAGCCTGATCGCCCCGACCAGCGCCACCACGCCGATGACGATGCCGATGACACCGGTCACGACCTTCCCCTTGAGCAGGCAGATCACGCAGAGCACGAGGTTGAGACCGATGGTGGCCATCGACGACCACCATTCCGCCGTCCCGACGGCACCAGTCACGAAACTGGCCCCGCCGATCAGCGCCCCGGTCGTCACCAGGACGCAGAAGATCGCATCGACCAATTGCCGGCCCTGCGTGGACCAGTAGACATCCTTCAGGTGCAGCCACAGCGCGAACTCGTCCACGGTGAGCCCGACACCCACCCCGAAGACCGCGGCAGCCGCGTCGAGCGCTGACCCTCGTGGCGTCTGCGACACCAGGACGATGCCGGTGCCGATGATGATCAGGATGCCGAAGACCTGGTGGTGAATGTGGTTGCCCGCGATCGAGACGTTGCCGAGTCCCGCCTGCCCGCCGCTCCCCGACCGGATCAGCCGGGTCACCATCCTGGTGACGAGAAAGGTCACCAGGATGCCAAGGAACATCCACGTCATGGGACCCAGAGAAGGATCACCCCCCGCGACCGAAATCCTGCTGCCTGCAGAGATGCCCCGACGGCACCGGTCAGGAAACCTCCGGCGCGTCGGCCGGCGCCAGTGGCCAGCAGACCTCGGTCCGCCACTGGGCGCTGTCGGGAGTGTCGAGGGGATCGGTCAAGGTACCGCTCCCGAACCGGGCCGGTGCCGTCGCGGCCGTGCGTGCCCGCGTAGGTGCCGAGCGCCGCGTAGGTGCGGTCGACGTCGCGGTGCGGGCCGCTGTGCAGTGCGACGGCGAACCGCCCGGCGGGAAGCTCCCAGCGCGCGCCGGTGCCGTCGAGCGCCGGGGAGTCCCTGACGGGCAGGTAGACCCGCGCGTGCCCGCCGTCCTGGGTGAACAGCTCATCGTCGTAGAGGCCGCCCGTCGGCCCGGCCTGCTCAAGCCCGGCCGCGGCGGCCGTGGCGCGCAGGCCGGCCAGGGCGTCCCGGAACCAGGAGGCGACATCCTTTCTCGCCAGGTGCGCGGCGGCGGAGATCGCGGGTCCTGCCCTCGAGGAGCCGCTCTTCGATGGCGGTGGCCGCCGGGCCGCCTTCGAGCATCCGGCGCAGCGAGTCGACCGCGGCCTCGGTCTGCCGCAGCTGCTCGCGCATCCGGTCGAGGTGGCCGGCCAGGATCGCGTCGCGGGCCGTCGAGGTCGGTGGCGGCGAGTACGGCCTTCACGTCGGCCACCGGCAGGCCGAGATCCCGGAACCGCCTGACAAGCTGGGCTGAGTGCGCCTGGCCCGGCCGGTAGTAGCGGTACCCGCTGTCCGCATCGACCACGGCGGGCTCAAGCAGGCCCACCTCGTGGTAGTAGCGGAGCGTCTTGACGCTCAGGTGGGTAAGGCGCGAGAACGCGCCGATGGTCAGCTGCTGCATAACAAGAAATCTCAGCCCTCCACTAACGGGAGAGTCAAGTCGCACGGCGCGGCTGCACGAAGACCGTCACCCGTCTTGACTCTCCCGTGGCTGGAGCCCTGAGGGTGGTCCACGGAAACGCCCGGACTCAACCTCGGAGGCCCCTCGTGAACTCTTCTGTAGCATCCCTGACCCGCCCTGGGACCCGCGCGCCGGGCCGACGCCCCGCCGGTGCGCGACGAACGCGCTGCTCGCCGTGCTCGCGCTGGCCGGGACCGTTTTCGCGATGATGCAGGCGCTGGTCATCCCGGCCCTGCCGCGGATCCAGGCCAGCCTCGGCACCAACGCGGACGGCGCCGCGTGGATCTCCACGGCGTACCTGCTGAGCGCCAGCATCCTCACCCCGGTCATCGGCCGACTTGGCGAGGTGGCGGGCAAGCGGCGCATGATGCTCGCCAGCCTGGCCGTCTTCGCGGCCGGCACGCTGGCCTGCGCGGTCGCGGGCAACCTGGGCGAGCTCGTCGCCGGGCGGGTGATCCAGGGCGCGGCGGGCGGCATCTACCCGCTTGCGTTCGCGATCATCAGCGACCGCCTGCCGCGCGAGAAGGTCCCCGGCGGCATCGGCCTGGTGTCGTCGCTGCTCGGCATCGGCGGCGGCCTCGGTCTCGTGCTGCCGGGGCCGATCATGACCCGGCTCTCCTACCAGTGGCTGTTCTGGCTGCCGCTCATTGCCATCGCCGCCGCACTCGGGCTGGCCGCCCGCTACATCCCGGCCGACGGTCCCGCCGAACCAGGCGCACGCGTTTCGTGGCGCTCCTCCCTGCTGATGGCGGTTGGCCTGTCGGCGGTGCTGGTCGCGGTCAGCGAGTCCGCCGCCTGGCACTGGGCCGACATCAGGACGCTGGGCCTGCTCGTGCTCGGCGCGGCCGCGCTGCTGGCGTGGGTCCGCGCGGAGGCCCGCTCCGCCAGCCCCCTCGTGGACATGAGTCTTATGCGGCTGCGCGGCGTGTGGCCGGCGAACGCGGCGGCCCTGCTGATCGGCATGGGCATGTACGCCTCGTTCCTGATCATCCCCGAGTTCGTTCAGGCGCCCGCTCGGCTCGGCTACGGTTTCGGCGCCTCGGTGACGGG
Source organism: uncultured Actinomycetota bacterium (assembly GCA_963785645.1). Classification (GTDB taxonomy): domain Bacteria; phylum Actinomycetota; class Actinomycetes; order Streptosporangiales; family Streptosporangiaceae; genus Trebonia. Next base: position 321,487 of record CAWAWG010000003.1, on the reverse strand, counting down.
AGCGGGCCTGTTCATGTTCCCGACCGCCGGGGCGCAGCTGCTACTCGGCCCGGCCTCCGGCCTGCTGCACCGCCGGTTCAGCCTGCGGGCGCAGCTGATCGCAGGCCAGCTGAGCTGCGCGGCAGGCTTCGCCAGCCTCGCCGTCTGGCACGACGTCCCGTGGCAGATCTACCTGGCCACCACGGTCCTCGGCGCCGGGTTCTGGCTGTGCCTTGTGGCCTTGCCGAACCAGATCGTCGCCGCGGTGCCCGCCGCCAGGACCGGATCCGCCACAGCGGTGAACACCGTGGTACGCAACGCCGGCGGCGCCATCGGCAGCCAGCTGGCCGCGGCACTCATCGTGTCCTCCGCGCAGCCAGGCACCGGCGCTCCGGCCGCGTCCGGCTACATCGGCGCCCTGATCTTGTGCGCCACGGCCACCTGTACCGGAGCCCTGATAGCCTCCGCCATCCCGCGCAAGCCCCGCCGCTAACGTGACCGGCATCAGCGCTGCCTCGTGTCCGTCGGGCGCCGGGCGAGCGCACGGAACTGGTCCCACGGGACGGCAGGACGCGGCAGCGACCGGGTGCTGAGGTACCGCGCCGCGGCGGCACGGCAATCTCGCAGCGTCTGCAGCGGCCTGTCCGCCGGATTGACCACCCGGCCCGGGGTGAAGAACCAGTCCGTGTCCGCTCCCGGCCGCGAGATCTGGCCCCTGACTAGCGCCATCTTCAGCTTGGAGAGCTTGTCGTCGTGCCGGTGCACCAGCAGGCTCGCCGGGCCGTCGGCCAGATCCGTGCCTGGCGCCGCGGCGACCAGGTACCCGTTGTCCACGGGCTGCGGCACGACGCGGGCCAGCGCTATGCCGCCGCCGGTGTCCCGCGCGGCGAACACGGCGGAGGGATAGCCTGCCAGCTCGCGGGCGCCCGGCAGTCCCGCCTGTCCGGCCCGGCGCCAGGCGGCAGCCAGCTCCGGCGACCCCGCCGCCAGCGCCCCCGCCGGCCGGGCGGCGCTGCCTGGCGGGCGTTCGAGCACGTGCTCGGGGGTCACGGTGATCAGCAGCCGCATGTAGTACCAGTCCATCAGCGACCGGACTCCTGGCAGGGTGTAGCTGCGGCTGGACGGCTGCCGGTAGAACAGCATCGACCAGTAGTCTTCGAGCCCCGCCGGACTGGTCGTCAGTTCGGAACAGCGGGCGTTGCCCCCGATGAAGATCTGCGCGGGAGCGCTGAGCCCGCTCCCGGTCGGGTCGGAGAACAACAGGGCCACCCGGCCGTCCCGGCGCACGTTCAGCGCCTTCTGGGCGAAGGCGATCGACGTCGTGATCAGCAGCGTTCCGTCCTGCTGCCGGCGCGGGCTCGTGGGCCAGGCCAGCGGCGTGCCGTCCTTGGCCAGGGTGGCGAACTCGCAGGTCCGGTAGGCGTCAAGAACGGAATGGTCGATTTTGTCGATAATCGTCACGGCCGGAGGATAGCGGACCCGGCGATCACCACGGGGCGTGATCGTCAGGCTTATCGGGTGGGTCAAGTTTCGGAAGGCGGGGGATCCAGACGGATTCCAGTTCCGCCGGCTCCTTGGGAATCACCGGCTGTACCGGATCGGGCGACTTCAGCTGCACTAGCCGCCCGGTCGGCCGCAGGCGGAGCAGTTCCCCGGTTTTCGCGTGGACTTTCGCATGGCGTGCCCGTGCCCTGGTTGTCATGAGCCCGCCGATGACAGCGGCGCACGAACTCCAGAACAGGAGATGCCATACCGAATGAATGGCCAGGGTGAAGCTCGGATTCAGCCGTCCGTGTGCCTTCGCGGTCAGCAGGGAACCGGCTACCGCGACGCCTAGCGCCTGCCCCACCTGACGGCTCGCGGATGCGATGCCCGACGCGAGGCCCGCCTGGCTAGCCGGCATCCCCGCCACCGCGGCGACGCTGATCTGGCTGTTGACCAACCCCATGCCGATACCGAACAGCCCGAACGTCTGCAGAAGGTCGGCATTGGCCGTGGAGTCGGTGAACTTGGACATCAAGGTCGTGCTGAGCATCAGCATCAGGCCGCCGATCAGCAGCGGCAGGCGCGCGCTGCGCGTCTTGGCGGTCACCCAGGCGGCCAGGAACGGGCAGACGGCCATGCCCGCGGCCGTCGGCAGCATGTGCAGGCCAGCGGCGATCACCGAGTCACCCTGGACATCCTGCAGGTAGATGCTGGTCAGGAAGAGGAATGCGCCCAGGTCGGCGAACGCGCAGATAGCGATCGCCACGGCCGCGGTGAAGGACGGGTTACGGAAGTAGCGCAGGTCGATCAGCGGATCTTTCCTGCGCAGCTCCCATGCCACCAGCAGAGCGGACATCACGACGGACACAGCGAACAGGAGACGGATCCTGGTCGCCATCCAGTCGGTGTACGCGCCCTCGATGATGGCGTAGACAAGCGAGCCGAGGATGACGATTACCAGGGCCTGCGCGACCGAATCGGGCCGGCGTGACCGGGTGCCCGCGATTCAGGTACGAGTATAGAGGTCAGCGCGATGGCGCAGAGCCCGACCGGAATGTTGACCCAGAAGATGCCGCGCCAGCCGACCGTGCCCACCAGCACGCTGCCGATCACCGGCCCCAGCGCCATGCCCATGCCGAACGTGCCGACCCAGATGCTGATCGCCCGCGCGCGCTCTGTGCGTTTCGTGTAGACGCTCGAGATAATCGACACCGCGACCGGGTTGAGCATCGAACCGCCCATTGCCTGCAGGACGCGGAAAGCGATCAGCCAGCCCAGGCTGGGAGCCAGCGAGCACAGTCCCGAGCCCACGGTGAACGCCACCAGGCCGATACGGAAGACCCTTTTGCGGCCAAACCGGTCCGCCGTGGCGCCGCCGAAAATGAGCAGGCAGGCGAGCACCATCGTGTAACCGTCGGAGATCCATTGCAGACCCGAGACGGATGCATTCAAGCTTTTGGCGATCGTTGGTAGCGCAATGCTCACGGTCGTGTCGTCGAGACCGATCATGAACAAACTTAGGCAGGATATTCCGAGAACCGCCAGGCGCCGCTTGCGGCTGAACTCGGGCAAGGCCACCACCTTTATTCAGATGTCAGGCTGAAACAACAATGGCCCCCGATTTGCCTGTCTTGCAGATGTCACCCGCGCCACAGGCATGGTCAACTTAGCACCGGCGTTGTGATGCGCACCAGCAGTAGCATGCAAACGGTTGCGCCGTGACCAAATTGTTGCGAGCCTCCGCTACTGAGGTGCTGTAATCGGCTGGATGGCCGGAATCCGATCGCTTTACCCGCTGCCGTGCGATTGCACGGACACCCGCCCGGCCCGTGCTTAGCCCCCGGTTTCCGGCTGGGCTGGCGGGAAAGACCGGGATGCCTCCCGCCGCGGTCCCCGGGGGCTGAAGGGGCAACGTGCCGCTCCGTCCCGGTCACCCGTTCGATGCCGGCAAAGCTCCCGTGCCGTCCGGCCGGGCCGCCGGGCAACCCGGCCGCCCGGCCGGCTTGCATATCGCCGCTGAAGGACTCCTCGACGTGGATCTCTTCGCTGAATTCGTTCTCCCGCTCCGCCGGCCGACGGCGGGGGTGCATGCCTGGCAATCAGTTTGCCGAGGCGAACGATCCAGGCCGAAGGGCCGATCGCAATGCACGGCGGACCCGGTCGCCGCGACAGGGCATCGTTTCTTGATAGCCACGCCGTGGAGCACCTGTCGTCGGTAACGCGAATTTCTAGACTAAGTTCACATGCTTGAATAGTGAGTGGTGACTGATATATCAACCGCAAGCATCTTAACCGGTCAATTCGCAGCCCCCTCAAGCGGGAGCCGCCGCGATCTCGAATCCCGGTGGCGTGATCAGCCGGCCTCGGCCGTTACCGCCGGCCGGACTTCGAGCGCCAGGCGTTCGGCCTGCTCGGCCCCCGGCCCGGCTGGTGTGAGGCTGAGCGCGGTGAAACCGAGCCTGGTAAACCCGATCAGCTGCTCAGCTACCGCCGCGGGCGGCCCTGACACCACCGAGTCGGCCGGCGGTGCGTGCTCGTCGACGCGGACCTGCAGGTGCAGGGCGCAGGTGATGCGGCTGGGATCCCGGCCCGCCTGGCGGGCCGCGGCCAGGACGCGCTCGCGCATGGCGGGGAGCCGTTCCGGCGGCACGTAGCCGTAGGAGGGGATCCACCCGTCCGCCAGCCGGCCGGTGACGGCCAGTGCGCGCTCGCCAAAGGTCCCGAGCCAGATGGGGATCGGCCGGGCGGGCTTGGGCTCGAGGTCGGCGGCGGCCGTCTGGTAGAGGTCACCCTCGAAGGTGAAGCGGGGCTGCGACCACAGGCCCTTGATGATCTGGATCGCCTCGGCCATGCCGTCGACCTTTTGCCGGGGGGAGGGGACGCCTAGCCCGAATGCCCGGAACTCCTCGTCGGAATGACCGCCGCCAAGTCCGAGGATGAGCCTGCCGCCGGACAGCCGGCCGAGCGTCTCGGCCATTTTCGCGACCATGGCGGGCGAGCGGTACGGGATGCCGAGTACCCGGGGTGCGATGCGGATCCGCGAGGTGGAGGCCGCAATCCAGCACAGCGCGGTCCAGGCCTCATACGTCGGGTTCGCGCCGCAAGGGTGATCGGCCATCGAGACGAAGTCGAACCCCAGTCGCTCCGCGTCGCGGGCTTCGGCAACCGGGTCGCCGCCGGCCGCCGCGGACGCCCGGATACCGAGTCCGAAGAGAATGTTTGTCATGCCACCCGAGGCTCCCTCATGTCGTACGGGCAGCGTTAAAGTTTCGGGTAGGAGCGAAACAAGCGAAGGGCGGCACCGCTCGTGAGCTGGTGGCAGGTCAGCGCGGACACGCTCGCGGGCAGTCGCTTCGTCGTATCACCGCTCGCCGAGGCGACCGCGAGCCTGCTCACCCTGGAACGCGGTACGGCCGCGCATCCCGGTGAGCGGGCCTGGCTCGACACTCACCGGCCCGCTTACCGTCGGTACGCCGCCGATCACCCGGTCGTACCGCGGCTCGTCCGCGCGGCCATCGACCGCTGCTGGATTCCGGCACTTATCACGTCGGCGCCTGCGGCTGAGGGCGAGCCGGAATTCCGGGACGAACTCGCGCGCATCAGCGGCAGGCCGGATGACGTGTCAGCCGCGGACCTGGACATGGTCGTCGGCGGCACCCCGCTGGCCGACTACCGGTGCACGCCCGGCCTGCCCAAGCAGGCATCGGAACTGCTCGAATGGGTATGGACCGAGACTGTCCTGCCCTACTGGCGGCACCGCCGCCAGATTATCGAGGCCGACATCGTCGCGCGCACCGCGCGACTCGGCCAGGGCGGCTGGGCGGCCGCGCTGCCGGACATGAGCCAGGGAATGCGCTGGCTCGGCGAAGGCCGCCTGCAGATCAACGCACATGACGAGCAGTCACGCGAGATCTCCGGCGCGCAACTGGTATTTGTCCCCGTCACCCCGCAAACCGGCTGGGTGGCCTGGGACGAGCCGCGTCGCTACGCCGTCATGTACCCGTGCTCGGGCGTGCTCGCCGACCCCCGTAGCCGGGCGCGCACACCGGAAACGCTGTCGGCGCTGCTCGGCCCGGCCCGGGCCGCCATCCTGGTCCTGCTCGGCACCCCGAAGAGCACGAGTCAGCTCGTCGTGCTCACCGGCCAGCGCCTCGGCTCGGTGGGCGGCCATCTCAAGGTCCTGCGGGACGCGAACCTGCTGGAACGACGGCGGGCGGGAAAATCCGTCCTCTATTACCGTTCGCCCACAGGCGATGCCCTGGTGCGCATCCAGAACGTCCCCGCGGAACGCGAGCCCTAGCCGGAATCTCGCAGCGATCCGGCCGGCACCGCTCGTCAGGCACCCGCCGTTCAAAAACAAGTTCAGTCCGAACGAATCCGGCTTGCTGCGCTTCGTCCCATGACCTACCAGGGTTGAAAGGCCTGGGTCGGTGACGCGCCCGCCCGGGATGCCCCCGGAGACGTACGGGGCATCGTGCCGCACTGTCCCGGTGCAGCCGAGGCGCCGCGGGCGATGAGGGCGGTCGCCAAGGTTTTCGCTTTACTGGTAAACAAAGCAGGGTATAACCTGCGGAATCTCCGCGTTAATGGACTGAGGTGCGGGAGCGGCCGGATCTTCCGGGCATATCCGGCACGCGCCCGGGCCGCCCGCCGTGCGGCGAGATCCGCAGGCCGGTGACATTGCACCGGGGCGGGCGAAACATCCGCTGCGGCGCCCGTGCGGTGCGGACCTCGGCTTCAATCCCTCATATGAAGCAGCCTGTCAATGGGTTGCTGCGCGGGTGAGGTTTTTGTGGCTGGTTGCGCCCGGTTTACGGCGGTTTGGTCCGGGATTGCGGGGGCGTGCGCTTTGGCCGGCCTGCCCTCGGCGGACGTGCGCCTGCGCCGTGCCAGCAGGCGGCGGATGACCTCGATCGCGGCGCTGATGGCGATCGAGGCGCCGAAGGCGATGACGAGCCCGGCCCACGGGTTGTCCTCGAAGGCGCTGGCCGCCGATGCGGCCGATGAAGAACGCGTACAGCGCCCAGATGACGGCGGCCACCGCGGTCGCGGCGGCGAAGCGCCGGCGCGGGTACCCGGTGAGCCCGCAGGTAAGGGTCACCGCGGTCCGGCCGCCGGGGATGAAGCGGCAGACGACGATGAGCTGCGTGCCGAACCGGTCCAGCGACCGCTCCGCCCACGCGCGGGCCTTCCTGCCCTTCGGCGTGGCGAAGAACCTGCGCTCGGCGGCCGGGCCGAAGCGGCGGCCGAGGAGGTAGCAGAGGTTGTCGCCGAGGAAGGCGCCCGCCGCCGCGCAGCGCGACGAGCAGCGCGATGCGCGGGTCGGTGCTCCCCGCGGTCGCGACGCCGAGGGCGATGACCGCGCTCTCGCCCGGCAGCACCGGGAAGTACCGCGTCAAGTGCCGGGATGAGGAGGCGATCAGGTAGGAGAGCGCCGAGCCGACCTGGAGGCTGGCGAGCGCGCTCACCGGCGCCCGGCCGCGGCGTTCAGCGTGCGGGTCGTCAGGCGGCCGGGGTAAGGCTGTCCGTCGTTAGGCGGCCCGTGGTTAGCGCACCCGTGGTAGTGCGGTGTCGGTGTCGGCGCAGCGGACGCAGTACCGGGTCTCGGGTGCGGCGGCGAGCAGCACCTCGGGTATCGCGGCGCCGCACTGCTCGCACCGTCCGAAGACCCCGGCCGCCACCCGGCCGAGCGCGTCCTCGGTGTCGGCCAGCCGCTGGCGCGCGGCGACGGCCCGGCGCAGCAGGCGGCGGGACCTGCCTGTCCTCGACGCTCGCCGGAGGCGGCCGCGTGGTACGCCATGGACAGTTCGGTGACCTCCTGCAGCCGGATCCGCCACCGCGCCTCAAGGACGGCCCGCCAGCGTGCGGCGCGGACCTTCCGTTCGTCTTCTCGTCGCATTGCGCTCCTACGCTGGGTTAGTCGTCGTGCCTCCGCCGCCTGGCGCGGCGGCCGCGAGCGGACCGGCGCGCGCGGAGCAGGCGGAGAGCACAGCACCATCAGGCAGACGGCGAAGATGATCCACGGCGCCAGCACGATCAGGTCGCTTCCAGTCATCAGCCCTGCCTTATGCTGCGGTGCTAGTGGTATCCCTGTGCTGTCCCAGTGCACCCCGCGAGCGTGCCTGCCTGGTGTAGTTGTCATGGTGACGGTGTGGAGGCGCACGAGTCGCGACGGCCCGCGAAGAAGGGCAGGGGTGATGGCAGCCACGGTGCTGGTGGTCGAGGACGAGCGCAAGCTGCGGGACTTCATCAGGTCGTACCTGGAGCGCGCCGGCTTCACCGTGCTCTCCACCGGCTCGGGCGCGGAAGCGATCACGATGGCGACGGACGCCGCGCCCGACCTCGTGGTCCTGGACCTCGGCCTGCCCGACGTGCCCGGCGAGACCGTGGCCAGGGAACTGCGGGCGGTGTCAGCGGTTCCCATCCTGATGCTGACGGCGAAGGCGGCCGAGGAGGACCGGATACGCGGGCTCGAACTCGGCGCGGACGACTACGTGACCAAGCCGTTCAGCCCGCGTGAGCTGGTCCTGCGGGTGCAGGCGATCCTGCGCCGCGGCGGGCCGGCCGCGACGCGGCCACGGCGTCGCCAGCTACGGGGGAGGCGTCCTCGTCGATCGACGAGCCGCGGCGGACCGTGACCGTGCGCGGCACGCCAGGCCCAGCTCACGCCCACGGAGTGGGGGATACTCGGCACGCTGGCCACGGTCCCCGGGCGGGTCTACTCCCGCTTCGAGCTGATCAACAAGGTGCGGGGATACGAGTTCGAGGGCTACGAGCGCACGGTCGACTCGCACGTGAAGAACCTGCGCCGCAAGATCGAGGACGACCCGGGGAACCCGGCCATCATCCTGACCGTGCTCGGCGGCGGCTACCGGCTCGGCCTGGCCCGCGATGACTGACGCCCCGCCCCAGCCGCGGCGCCAGCCCCGCCCGGGCCGCCCGATCCGCCGCGCACCGCCGACGGCGGCCACCGCGGCAATACCCTGGGCCTGCGGCTGGCACTCGCGTTCCTCGGCGTGGCGCTGGCGGCGGTCGCGCTGATCGCCGTCCTCACCGCGGTCTTCTCCGCCGCCGACGTGTCCTCGCTGGCGAGCCGGCAGCGCGAGCGAACTGGCGGGCGCGTTCGCGGTGGCGGCGGGCAGTTCGTGGCAGCAGCACCAGGGCTGGGCGGGCGCCGACCTCGCACCCGTACTCGACCTCGCCGAGCAGAGCGGCGTGCAGCTTCAGGTGCGTGACGCCGATGGCCGCACCGTCGCCGCCACCAGCGGCTTTTCTGCGGCGGTGACGGCCCCACGGCCAGTGCGCCCGTGCTGGTCGGCGGGCGCCAGGAGGGCTCGGTGCTTGTCGGCCTGACCGCGTCGGGCCTCGGCGCCGCCGACGCGGTCCTGCGGACCGCGCTGCTGCGGGCCATCGCCGGGGACCGCCGGGCTGGCCGCCCTGCTCGCGCTCGCCGCCGGCCTCGGCGTCTCCCGGCGGATCACCCGGCCCGTCGCCCGGCTGATCTCGGTGACCCGGGCGATGGCCGGCGGCGACCGGTCCGCGCGCGCGGGCGAGATCAAGGCGCCCGGCGAGCTCCGCGAGCTCGCCGCCGCGTTCGACCACATGGCGGACACGCTCGACTACGAGGACAAGATCCGCCGGGACCTGGTCGCGAGCGTCGCCCATGAGCTGCGCACGCCGGTCGCCGTGCTGCAGGCCGGGCACGAGGCCCTGCTTGACGGCGTCACCGAGCCGAGTCCCGAAGAGCTCGGCTCGCTGCGCGACGAGGTACTGCGCCTGGCCCGCATGGTTGACGACCTGCAGACGATGGCCGCCGCCGACGCCGCGGTCCTCCAGCTGACGCGCGAGCGGCGCGACCTCGCCGGCATCGCCGGGGCCGCGGCCGACAGCCTGGCCCGCAGGTTCGAGGCGGCGGAGGTCACGCTGGACCGCGAGCTGGCCCCGGCGCCGGTCCTCGCCGATGAGCGGTGGATGCACCAGGTGGTCACCAACCTCCTCGGCAACGCGCTCAAGTTCACGCCGGCCGGCGGCACCGTCACGATCCGCACCAGGCAGGACGGCCGCGACGCGGTGCTCGAGGTCGCGGACACCGGCATCGGCATCCCGGCCGACGAGCTGCCGCGCATCTTCGACCGGTTCTGGCGCGGCCAGGCGGCCGCCCGGACGTCCGGCAGCGGAATCGGCCTCGCCATCGCGGCCGAGCTGGCATGGGCGCACGGCGGCACGCTCACCGCCGCCAGCCAGCCGGGCGACGGAACGCGCCTCACCCTCACCCTGCCCAGCGCCGCCCTCTCCGGATAACAGCAAGAAGCGCGAAGCGCGAAACCTTGGCCTGGCCGGCACTGCCCGGACCCTGACCGCGTCATGCAGGGGTTGAATGGCCCGGGTCTGCGACGGCTCACCTATAGGCTCCTCCCGGGCGTAGACATATGGGGCATCGCACCCAAATACCCCGGGGCGGACGAGGCCCTGCGAGCGGTCGCTGGGAAGGATGGATAGTTTCGCACACTGGAGTGTGCAGAACTATCCACCGCAGCGCCCGTCCGGTACGGACCTCGGCCTTTCAATCGCTGTAGGGCGACCGGAGAATGCCGGACTCGTTCTGAATGAACTGAATTGGAATTCAGCGAAGGGGCGCGGCGGCGGTTGGCTGCGACGACCTCGGCCCGCGGCCGCCCAGCGGGCTCTCCGAGAGCCAGGCAAGGACCGACCAGTTGGACAGCCCCGACAGCACCGAGCCGATGCTGGCGAACGAGCCGACCGAAACTATCGAGGCCAGCGAGCCGGCCGACCCGATGGACAGGATCGAGCCAGCGGACCCGATTGAGAGAATCGACCCGGCCGACCCGATGGACAAGATGGATCCGGTTGAGCCGATGCTCAGGATCGATCCCGTGGAGCCAGCCGGCGGCCGTGAGTGAACTCCGTTGCGCATAGCGTCATTCTCGCAGCCCGTGACCGGCCGCGGTACACCGCCTTCGACGAGCCACCTGGGCTCCTACGCGCTGGAGCCAAGCGGTACGCCTGGTGCCGCGGAGCCGGCGAGCCAGTCCGCGCCTTCCCCGTACAGCAGTTCCGCCTCAGGTCCGCGCAAGCCGGGCAGGCCGCGCAGCACCTGCTGTCCCTGAGCCTCCTGCACGTAGCCGAGGTGCCGGTACCCGTACGGGAAGGAAGCGAGTTTTGCCTGGTCGAGCTTGACCGACGCCGACGGATCGACGACGTCGAGCCGGTCTTTCTCGTAGATCGGCTGGCGGCGCACGATCCCCCAGCGCCCGTCGCGCAGCTCGAGGAAGTCGTAGAACCGTCCGGAACAGGTCACGTCCACCTCGACCTCGTGGACGGCGGCCCGCTGCTCGATCTTCATCTTGGTCTGCGCGATGGCCCGGCGGCCGGCGATCTCGCAGCTGAACCCGCCGAGAAAGTGGGCGATGTTCGCGCCGTGCTCGAACCCGGACCGGCTGACGGCGATGAAGTCGGCGTACGGCCCCTGGAACCAGGTCGCGGTCATCCACCCGTCCTCATGCCAGACCCGGGCGAACTCTTCCCAGCGTCCCGAGTCCCGCAGGACGACCCAGTCCTCGACAATCTCGCGGATCGCTGCCGCCGCCGCCAAATTGGACTCCGCCAAATCAGACTCACTGTGCACACCCACATCTTTGCCTCCGCTGCGGCGTGAAGGCAACTTCGCTGGCTCAATATCACCCGGCGGGGGTGAAATGCGGGCCATGCCGCTCGGGCTAATATCCAGTAATTATGAGTAACTTTTGGTGACGGAGGGTGGTCATTGGCCGGTGGCGGTCCGGAACGGCATGCGGCACCGGCCGGAAGCATGAGGGTACCGGCGGCCCCCCGGCCCGGATTCCAGGGCTTCACCGAGCGCAGGTTGACCTGCCAGAGGTTAGTAACTGTAAGTCACGGGGGGTCGGTGGAACTGGAACCTGGGGACCCGCGGCAGGTGGGGGTCTACTCCGTCGTGGGCAGGCTGGGCAGCGGCGGCATGGGACGGGTGTACCTGGCCCGGTCACCAGGCGGACACTACGTCGCGGTGAAGGTGATCCGGGGAGAGCTTGCCGACCAGGCCGATTTCCGGATCCGGTTCGCCCGCGAGGTGGCCGCGGCCCGGAAGGTGAGCGGCCTGTTCACGGCGCCCGTGGTGGATGCCGACCTGGATGTGCCGACGCCGTGGCTGGCGACCGCCTACGTTCCCGGGCCGTCGCTCGACGACGCGGTCGCCAGCCACGGACCGCTGTCGGCCGCCTCGGTGCTCGCGCTGGCGTCGGGACTCGCGGAGGCACTCGGAGCCATCCACGCGGCGGGCATCGTGCACCGGGACCTGAAGCCCTCCAACGTGCTGCTGGCGCAGGACGGGCCCCGGGTCATCGATTTCGGCATCTCCCGGGCAGCCGAAGAGTTCGCGCTGACAAGCACGGGCCTGGTGGTCGGCTCACCTAGCTTCATGTCACCGGAACAAGCCCAGGGACATGCGGTCGGCCCGCCCAGCGATATCTTCAGCCTGGGGGCCGTGCTGGTCTTCGCCGCCGTCGGCGAAGGGCCGTTCGGCCGCGGGTCAGCCCCGGGGCTGCTGTACCGGGTGGTTTCCGCCTCCCCGGCCACGGATGGCGTGCCCGCGCCGCTCCGGCCGCTGGTCGAGCGCTGCCTGGCCAAGGACCCGCAGCGGCGACCCACTGCCGACGAACTCCTGTCCGAGTTGAAGTCGCAGCCGGCGGCCGGGTGGCTGCCGCCGCCCGTCGTCCACCGATCGCCGGCGCCGTACTCCCCGACCGAGTCCGTGGTGGCCAACGTTGCCCCGCTGGCCAAGCCGGCGTCCGGCGGCCCGGGGAACGCCGGCTACCAGAGCCGGACCGGTCGGCTCTCCCGCCGCAACGTGATCGTCGGCCTCCTGGCCGTGGCGACGCTGATGCTGTCCGGCACGGTAGCCGCGCTCGCCCTGACCGGCGGCGCCGCCCCGGCGACGACCAGATCGCCGCGGCCGACCCCGGCCCAGAGCTCACCCCAGGCCCGCACCCAGAGCCAAACACCCACCCAGCGCCGTACGCCAACCCAACCGCAGACCCCGACCCAGGCTCAAAGCCAGGTACCGACCCGGACCCCGACCCAGGCTAAGAGCCAAACTCCGACCCGAACCCCAACACCGACACCGACACCGACCCGGACCCCGACACCGACCCGGTCCCGACACCGACTCCGACACCGACTCCGACACCGACACCGACCCGGACCCCGACCCCGACCCCGACCCGGTCCCCGACCCCGACTCCAACACCGACCCGGACCTCGACACCGACACCGACTCCAACCCCAACACCGACTCCAACCCCGACACCGACACCGACCCCGACCCCAACTCCAACCCCAACACCGACTCCAACCCCGACACCGACCCCGACAACGGCAACGATCCAGACCCAGACAACGACCCAGACCCGACCCCAACGACCCAGCGCCCCGGCCTCAGTACCGCCCCGGATCCAGACCCAGCCACCCCAGACGCAGCCAGCCACCTCACCGGCCACACCCCAGCCGACGCCGATCTAGCCGCGCGGGCGGGGGACTGCGGCTCATGTCCCGGTTGGCGATCTCGCGGCGGCCGGTATGACTCGCGGCAGCCACGGCGCCTTCGGGGCAGGGCCACGCCCGGGGCCGGCCGATCAGCCAGGCCGCTTAACCTAATACGGTTCGCCGCGAGATTGGTAAGCAAAGTGCGTGAGGCTCAGGGTTCCGGCGGCCCCGGCGTTCTGGTCGCGGTCGGCGATCTCGTCGAGGACGTTGTCGTGTGGTCCGGCGCGCCCGCCCGGTACGCGACCGACAACCCGTGTGTCGTCCGCCGGTCGCGCGGCGGCAGCGCGGCGAACGTCGCGGTGTTCGCGAGCGCGCTGGTGCCCGCGCGGTTCATCGGCTGTGTCGGCGCTGATCCGGTGGGGGAGGTGCTGGCCGGTGAACTGGCGGCGCACGGGGTGGATGTGCGGGTGCAGCGGCGCGGGCGGACCGGGACGGTGGTCGTGCTCGTCGACTCCGGTGGCGAGCGCACGATGTACCCGGACCGGGCCGCGGCCGCCGATCTGGGCGAGGTGCCGACGGACTGGCTGGAATCCGCCGCCGTCCTGCACGTGCCGTCGTACTGCTTCGCCGCGGAGCCTGCCAGCACCTCGGTGCTGAGGCTTATCCGGCACGCGGGGCGGGCCGGGATCCCGGTCTCGCTTGACGCGTCTTCCCGGGGCATGATCGAGGAGCACGGACTGCACCGCTATCTGGACCTGGTGGAGTCGGTCAGGCCCTCGGTCTTCTTCGCCAACGCGCATGAGGCCCGGCTGCTTGACGTCACCCGGCCGCAGTTCGCCAAAACCATAACGGTGGTCAAGAACGGCGCCGGGCCCGCGATCGTGACCGTGCCCGGTGGAGTCCCGCGGGCCGTACCGGTGCCGGAGGCGCCGCCGGCCCGCGATTCGACCGGAGCGGGGGACGCGTTCGCGGCCGGATTCCTCGCGGCCCGCTTGGGCGGCGCCGACCCGGTGGAAGCGGCGGCGGCCGGACATGAACTAGCCCGCTGCGTGCTGTTCTCTCCCGGTGCCACCTCCGCGCGCCCGGATACCCGACCCGATAACTGAGGAGCGCGAAAGTCATGACCAGGACAACGACCGGGACGGATCGGCACTGCGGTACCCGGCGCGGCCAGGACACGATCAAGGTCTCCGGTGCGGTTTCCGCCGCTCTGGCCGCGGGGCGTCCCGTGGTCGCGCTTGAGTCCACGATCTTTTCCCGGCTCGGCCTGCCGCGCCCCGCCAACGGCGAGGCGCTGCGGCGGTGCCTGGCCGCGGTTCGCGCGGGCGGCGCGGAGCCCGCTGTCACGGCCGTCCTGGACGGGAAGGCGCGAGTCGGCCTGGAGCCGGGGGAAGAGGAACGGGTTCTCGCGGGCAGCAGGAAGATCGCCGAACGGGACATCGCGGTCGCGGTGGCGCAGGGGCTTGAGGTGGGCGTGACGACAGTGTCGGCCGCGGTGGCCCTGGCTCACGCCGCCGGGATCGAGGTCTTCGCCACCGGAGGCATCGGCGGCGTTCACCGGGGCGCGGAACTGACCGGCGACATCTCCGCGGACCTCGATGCGCTCGCCAGCCATCCGGTCATTACGGTCTGTGCCGGCGCGAAGGCGTTCCTCGACCTCGCGCGGACGCTGGAGTACCTGGAGACGGCCGGAGTTCCGGTGCTGGGCTGGCGGCATGACTGGTTCCCGGCTTTCTACCTGCGCTCAAGCGGACTGCCGGTGCCGCACCGGGTCGAGACCGCCCGGGTCGTCGCCGACGTGCTGCGCGGCCGTATGCGCGAGCACACCGGGGTGCTGCTGACCGTGCCGATCCCGGTTTCCGACGAACTCGCACCCGGGCCGCTGAACGCCGCCCTGGATGCCGCGCTCGCCGCAAGCGAGGCCGCGCACGTCACCGGCGCGGCCGTCACCCCGTTCGTGCTCGAGCGGATCGAGCGGCAGACGGCGGGCGCGAGCGTCCCGGCCAACTTGGCCCTCGCGGAAAACAACGCCCGCGTCGCCGCCCTGGTCGCCGCCGCGCTCACCGGCCCGTGAACGACGTCGTGACAACTGGGGGTTGACATGACAACGCCTGGTTGTCATTATGGTGGCATGACTGAGCAGACGAAGGAACACCAGGAAGCATTCGACCGGCTGCGGCAGGTCCGGGCCGAGGCGCTTGAGCATGCGAGGAAGGCGCGCCAGCTTGCCGCCGTGCGCCGTGACCTGATCAGGGAGCTGATCGGCGACGGATTCTCCCAGGCCGACATCGCCCGGGAGCTGGGGGTCACCGGGCAGGGGATCAAGCAGATGCTGGCCTGCTGATCTCGGGGCCCGCCCGCGGCGAACTTACCCGGTGCCGCGGGCCGCGCCGGCGGCGCTGGCCCCCGCGACGATGGACACGGCCTGCGCCGCCACGTCGGTGATGATGGCGGCGACCCGGGGATCGGCCGCGTACCGGCGGATCAGGGCCGGGGAATTGACCGTCCACAGCAGGCACGGCAGCCCCGCCGCCGCGGCCCGGCGCAGCACGCCGAGTGCGGCGAGCCGGTAGTGCGGTGCCAGGTAGTCGGCCCGCACCCGCCGGGCGAGGTCGACCGGGTAGAGTTCGCGCAGCCGGGCCGGCACGTCGGTCAGCGGGCCGCCGTCGCCCACCAGCAGGCCGGTCTTGACACCGGGAAAGGCGTCCTTCGCCTGGGCGACCACGGCCGGCAGGAACGACGTGACGATCAGCTGGCCGGGATCAAAGTCCGCCCGCAGCACGGCCATGACGTCCGCGACGTACCCGTCCTCCTTGAGCTCCACGTCCAGCCGGATCCGTCCGGAGCACGCCCGCAGCACCTCGGTGAGCAGCGGCGGCCGGACCCCGGCGCTCGCCTGGATCTCGTCCCGGGTGAGCTCGCTCACGGGAACGCCGCCGACCAGGGCATCGTGAAAGGCGATCAGCTCGCCCTCGCGGGTCCTGCGCACGTCGAACTCGATCATGTCGGCCCCGACGTCGATCGCGTTCGTGAAGGCGGCGATGGTGTTCTCGGCGGCACCGTCCGCCACCCCCCGGTGCGCGGTAACCATGGCACGGATCATGACCGCAGTATGCCCTGTTCACATGATGCCCCGGCCACGTGGGGGCGAACGCGGAGCCACGCCCTCGTTCTGATTGAAGACAAAGAATTTATCCGAACGGATCCGGGTTCCACGGATCTCCTTTCCCGTCTGCTTGCGTGCGCCCGGCCTCCCCGGTCCGCTCCCGCGGGCCTCTCTGCCGTCTCGGGGATAATTGGGCTGCTCCGCGCGGTTCCGCCCGAGATGCGGCTCTGCCCGAAACGGGGGGAAACGTCCGGTGCGCCCGCAGCTTCCCATCGTGAGGTACTGATATGACCCAGGACAGCCACGCGCTCAGCGCCGCGGAAATCGAGGCCTTCTACACGGTTGCCGGGGCCCGGCGGGACATCAGGAACGGCTTCCTGCCCGATCCGGTTGACGACGACGTGCTGACCCGGGTGCTCGGCGCCGCGCACCAGGCGCCGAGCGTCGGGCTGAGCCAGCCCTGGGACTTCCTTATCCTGCGCGAGCGCGAGGTCCGTGAGCAGGTACAGCGGCTCGCGCAGGCGCAACGGGACGACTTCGCCGCCACCCTGCCCTGGGCGCGGGCGCTCGCCTTCAGCCGGCTCAAGGTCGAGGCCATCATCGAAACCCCGGTCAACGTTGTCGTCACCTGTGACCCCACCCGGGGCGGCCGGCACGTGCTCGGCCGGCACGCGCAGCCGCAGGTCGCCGACTATTCGGCCGTCTGCGCGGTGCAGAACCTCTGGCTGGCCGCCCGGGCGGAAGGACTCGGCGTGGGCTGGGTGAGCTTCTTCGACGAGCGGGAACTCGCCCGGGTGCTGGCCTTGCCGGAACACGTGAAGGTGGTGGCGTACCTGTGCGTAGGTCACGTCGCGGAGTTCCCGTCCGCTCCGGAGCTGGTCATGTCCGGCTGGGCGCGGCAACGGCCCCTCGCCTGGGCCGTGCACGAGGGCCGGTGGGGGCGGCGCGGCCTGCCGGGCGCGGAACCCGCCAGCCTGCTGACCGACACCGTGGCCGCTATCCGCCGCGTCGACGGCGCCGCGGCCGACGCGGCGCGCGAACGCCAGGCCCAGCTCACCAAGCCGCCCGGTTCTCTCGGCTTCCTTGAGGACCTGTCGGTGCGGCTGGCCGCGATGGCGGGGGAGTGCCCGCCCCCGATGCCGGAACCCGCCGCGGTCGCGGTATTCGCCGGGGACCACGGCGTGCACGCCCAGGGTGTCACCCCCTGGCCGCAGGAAGTTACCGCCCAGATGGTCGCGAACTTCCTCGCGTCCACCGCCGTCGTCAACGCGATCGCCGCCCAGGCGGGCGCGGAGGTCTGCGTGGTCGACGTCGGCGTCGCCGCCGACCTTCCCGCTGCTTCCGGACTGCTGCCCCGGAAGGTACGCCGCGGCACCGCCGACATGACGCAGACCGCGGCCATGACCGCCGCGGAGGCACGGCAGGCGGTGGAGGCCGGCATCGAGGCCGCGCGGGACCTCGTCACCGCCGGCAGCCGCTGCCTGATCACCGGGGATATGGGGATCGCGAACACCACCGCGTCGGCCGCCCTCATCGCCACCTTCACCGGTACCGACCCGGTCGAGGTGACCGGCCGGGGCACCGGCGTCGACGACCAGACCTGGGCGCGGAAGGTGGACGTGGTCCGCCGCGCGCTGGAACGGCACCGGCCAGACGCCGCCGACCCCCTGGGCACGCTCGCCGCGGTCGGCGGCCTGGAACACGCCGCGCTTGCGGGCTACCTGCTAGGTGCGGCGGCACTTCGGGTTCCGGTCGTGCTCGACGGGGTGATCGCGTGCGCCGCCGCGCTGGCCGCTGCCGCCTTCTGCGCCGACGCCGTCGACTACATGATCGCCGGCCACCGGTCAACCGAGCCCGGCGCGAGCCGCGCCCTGGCCGCACTGGGCCTGCGCCCGGTGCTCGACCTCGATCTGCGCCTTGGCGAGGGCTCCGGCGCGGTCCTGGCCCTGCCGGTCATCCAGGCGGCCGCCCGCGTGCTGCGCGACGTCGCCACCTTCGACAGCGCCGGCGTGTCGGGCGCGAAGGAGTAGCGGACCGGACGCCGGTCCGCCCTGTGTCGTCACTTGAACGCCGGTGGCGGCGGCAGGGACGCCAACCGGGTCCAACGGGGCTGGTCAGGTCCGGTCCAGGGGCCCGGGCGCGGGGCTGCGGAGTGCCGCCTTTTTGTTGGTTTCCCACAAACCTGACGCCCAAGGTCTGCGCCATGACTGCCATTGGTCTGCTGCGTACCATCTAGCAGGATAGACGCAGGCGAAGGCGGGGCATCGGGCACGGGGGTACCGGGCCCCGGGGCATCGCCTTGTGCGCGTTCTTACTTGGGAGGTCTGCGCCGGTGTTCAGTCGAGTCGCCATCGTCAACCGCGGGGAGGCCGCGATGCGGCTCATCCACGCCGTCCGGGATCTGTCCGCGCAGACGGGATCGCCGGTCGAGACGGTCGCCCTCTACACCGACGCGGACCGCACGGCGACCTTCGTCCGCGAGGCCGACCTGTCCTACCTCCTCGGCCCCGCCTCCGCCCGGCCCTACCTCGACTACGCGGTGCTCGAACGGGCGCTCGTCGAGACCGGGGCCGACGCGGCCTGGGTCGGCTGGGGCTTCGTCGCCGAGGACCCCACCTTTGCCGAGCTGTGCGAGAAAGTCGGTGTTACCTTCATCGGGCCCGACGCCGACGCGATGCGCAAGCTGGGCGACAAGATCGGCGCCAAGCTGATCGCGGAGGAGGTCGGCGTTCCCGTCGCGCCGTGGAGCCGCGGTGCGGTCGCCACCCTCGACGACGCTCTCGCGGCAGCGGACGGCATCGGCTACCCGGTGATGCTCAAGGCCACCGCGGGCGGGGGCGGGCGCGGCATCCGCGTCATCACCTCCCCGGCCGACCTCGCCGAGGCGTTCGAGCGCACCAGCGCCGAGGCGCTGCGGGCGTTCGGCAGCGGTACGGTATTCCTTGAGCGTCTGGTCACCGGCGCCCGGCATGTTGAGGTGCAGGTCATCGCCGACGGACAGGGCACCGCCTGGGCCCTCGGGGTCCGCGACTGCTCGGTGCAGCGGCGCAACCAGAAGATCATCGAGGAGTCGGCCTCCCCGGTCCTCAGCCCGGCGCAGACGGCCGACCTGAAGGCCTCGGCCGAGCGGCTGGCCCTCGCCGTCGGCTACCGCGGTGCCGCCACCGTCGAGTTCCTCTACCACCCCGGGGAGAGGCGCTTCGCCTTCCTCGAGGTCAACACGCGGCTGCAGGTGGAGCACCCGATCACCGAGCTGACGACCGGCACCGACCTGGTCCGGCTCCAGCTGCACGTGGCCGGCGGCGGCCGGCTGGAAGGCGGAAAGCCCGCCGAGTCCGGGCACGCCATCGAGGCGCGGCTCAACGCCGAGGACCCGGACCGTGACTTCGCGCCGGCGCCCGGCCGCATCGCCCGGCTCGCGCTGCCCGCCGGACCCGGCATCCGGGTCGACACGGGGGTCAGCGAGGGCGACACGATTCCCGCCGATTTCGACTCGATGATCGCGAAGATCATCGCCTACGGCCGTGACCGTTCCGAGGCGCTGGGGCGGCTGCGCCGCGCGATGGCAGAGACCACCGTGATCATCGAGGGCGGCGCCACCAACAAGAGCTTCGTGCTTGACCTGCTTGACCAGCCCGAGGTGATCGAGGCAACCGCCGACACCGGCTGGATCGACCGGGTCCGGGCGCAGGGCGGCCTCACCGTGCACCGGCACTCCGCCGTCGCGCTTGCCGCGGCCGCGATCGAGGCCTACGAGGACGAGGAGGAGGTCGCCACGGCGCGCCTGCTGGCCACCGCCCGCGGCGGGCGCCCGCAGGTGCAGCACGACCTGGGCCGGCCGCTCGACTTGAAGCTCCGCGGGGCCGGCTACCGCGTGCGCGTGGCCAAGACCGGGCCGAAGCGGTTCCGCGTCGAGATTGAGGCCGACGGTGCCGCGCACGCGGCCGACGTCGAGGTCGAGCGGTTCGACGCGCACAGCGGCCGCATCACCGTCAACGGCGCCCGGTTCCGGCTGACCACGGCCACGCACGGTCCCGTCCACCTGGTCGAGGTCGACGGCGTCGCCCACCGGGTCAGCCGGGACGAGGGCGGCGTGGTCCGTTCCCCCGCGCCCGCGCTCGTGGTGGCGACCCCCCTCACCGTCGACGACGAGGTCGAAGCGGACGCGCCGATCCTCGTGCTCGAGAGCATGAAGATGGAGACCGTGCTGCGGGCGCCGTTCCGTGCCCGGGTCCGCGAGTGCCTGGTCTCGGTCGGCAGCCAGGTCGAGGCCGGCGCCCCGCTGCTGCGCCTGGAGCCGGTCGGCGACGCGGAGGCCGCGGATCCCGGTACCGGCGACGCGGGCACCGGGTCTCCCGCGGACGCCGGAGCGAGGTCTGCGGCCGGACCGGCGGCGGAGATTGACCTGCCTCCAGCGTCCGCGGACGTGCCCGCGGCCGAGCGCGCCGAGCGGTACCTGGCCGATCTGCGCGGCCTGCTGCTCGGCTTCGACGACGACTCCGCCGACCCCAAGCGCGCGCTCACCGGGTACCTGACCGCCCGCGCGGAACTCGGCGATACGCCGCTGCCGGGCGAGGCGGAACTGCTTAACGTCTTCGCCGACATGTCGGAGCTGAGCCGGAACCGGCCGGACGATCACCGTCCGGGAGATACGCAGACGGCGCCCGACGGCCCGGTGCACAGCCCGCGCGAATACCTTTACAGCTACCTGCGCAGCCTCGACGTCGAACGGGCCGGGGTCCCCGAGGCCTTCCAGGCAAAGCTGGCCCGGGTGTTCCGCTACTACGGAATCGCCGGCCTCGACCGCACCCCGGAGCTTGAGGCCGCGGTCTTCCGGATCTTCCTCGCCCAGCAGCGGCTGACCACCGACGTCGGCATCGTCGCCGAACTGCTGCGGCAGTGGCTGGCGACCGCACCGCCGGCCGAGCCGCTGCGGGAGTCGGCCGGACTTGCGCTTGAGCATCTCGTCGAGGCTACGCAGCTGCGCTTCGCCCTGGTATCCGACCTCGCCCGCGGCGTCGTGTTCCGCTGGTTCGCCCAGCCGCTGGTGCGCCGTAACCGCGCCCGGGTCTACGCGGCGATCCGGGCGGAGCTCCGCTACCTCGACCGGCATCCGGACGCGCCGGACCGCGCGGACCGGATCCAGACGATCGTGGCCAGCTCCGAACCCCTCGTCCGGCTGATCGGCCAGCGGATCAAGCGGGGCGCCGACAACGCGCCGCTGCTCGAAGCGCTGACCCGCCGCTATTACGGCAACCATCAGCTGACCGCCGTGGCCGCCCGCGACATCGCGGGCTGCCGGCTCGTCACCGCCGAGGACGCCAGCGAAGGCCAGGTGACCCTGGTGGCCGCGGCGGCGGCCGACATCGCCGCGCTGCCCGACGCGATCGCCGCCCTCGCGACGCTGGCCGCGCAGGCCGCGCGGCCACTCGGAGGCTGGCAGCGTGATCGCCGACCTGTACGTCACGTGGGCGGGGCATCCCGAACCCGACGAGCTCGCGCAGCGCCTCGCCGAGTTCCTGGCCGAAAGCCCCCTGTCAGCCCCGGAACCGCTCCAGCGGATCGCGCGCATCACCTTCACGGTCGCGGGTGCCAGCGGCATAGCCATGCGACACCGTTTCACGTTCGGCCCGGCCGGCGACGGCGGCGCCGGCCTGGTCGAGGACCGGCTGATCCGCGGCCTGCACCCGCAGATCGCGCAGCGGCTGCAGATAGACCGGCTGCGGGAGTTCGACCTCACCCGGCTGCCGTCCTCGGACGAGGAAATCTACCTGTTCAACGCGGTGGCCAAGAGCAACCAGGCCGATGAGCGGCTGATAGCGATGGGCCAGGTCCGCGACCTCACGCCGCTGCGCGAGGCAGACGGCCGCCTGGTCGCGCTGCCCGCGCTCGAGCACGTCCTCGCGGGCTGCCTCGACGCGATCCGCACGGTTCAGGCGCAGCGCCCGCAGCACAAGCGGCTGGACGCCAACCGGATCATGATCTACGTCTGGCCGACGGTCGACCTCACCGCCGACGAGATCAACTCCATCGTCCACCGGGTCCGTCCCACCACCTCCGGGGCCGGGCTCGAGGAGGTCCAGTTCGTGACCCGGCAGCACACCCAGTCCGGGGAACTGGCCGAACTGGCCGTGTGGACCTCGCTCGACGCCGGCCGCAACGTGCGGCTGCACACGGGACCGCCGCCGACCGAGCCGGTGGCGCCGCTGGACGACTACCGGCAGAAGGTCATGCGCGCCGCGCGCCGCGGCAACATGTACCCGTACGAGCTGACCGAACTGCTGGCCGGCGCCGACGGGTGGTTCCAGGAACACGACCTTGACCCCGACGGGACTCTCGTGCCGGTGGACCGGCCGAAGGGAAAGAACACCGCGGGTATCGTCGCGGGGCTGGTCACCACGCCGACAGAGCGGTACCCCGAGGGCGTCACCCGCGTAGTCCTGCTCGGTGACCCGACCAAGTCGCTCGGCGCGCTGTCCGAGCCCGAGTGCGCCCGGGTGATCGCGGCGCTCGACCTCGCGCAGCGGCTGCGCGTGCCGGTCGAGTGGTTCGCGCTGTCGTCGGGCGCGCGGATCTCGATGAACTCCGGCTCGGAGAACCTGGACCAGGTGGCGGCGGCGCTGAAGCGGATCGTCGAGTTCACCCAGGGCGGCGGCGAGATCAACATCGTCGTCGCGGGGATCAACGTCGGCGCCCAGCCGTACTGGAACGCCGAGGCGACGATGCTGATGCACACCAGGGGGATCCTGGTGATGACGCCGGACTCGGCGATGGTGCTGACCGGCAAGCAGGCGCTCGACTTCTCCGGCGGGGTATCGGCCGAGGACAACTTCGGCATCGGCGGCTACGACCGGGTGATGGGTCCCAACGGGCAGGCCCAGTACTGGGCGCCGGACCTGGCCGGGGCCTGCGATGTCCTCATGGTGCACTACGACCATAGCTACGTCGCACCGGGGGAGAAGTCTCCGCGTAAGGCCGCGACCAGCGACCCGGCCGACCGGGACGTGTCAAGCTACCCTCACCTGGCGGCGGGCAGCGACTTCGCCACGGTCGGTGAGATCTTTTCCGCTGAGAAGAACGCCGACCGGAAGAAGCCGTTCGACATCCGTACGGTGATGCGCGCCCTGTCCGACCAGGACCACCCGGTCCTGGAACGCTGGGCCGGCATGGCCGACGCCGAGATCTCGGTGGTGCAGGACGTGCACCTGGGCGGCCGCCCGGTGTGCCTGATCGGCATCGAGTCGCGGGCGGTGCCGCGGCGCGGTTTCCCGCCCACCGACGGACCGGACACCTACACGGCGGGGACGCTGTTCCCGCAGTCGTCGAAGAAGACCGCCCGGGCGATCAACGCCGCCTCCGGCAACCGGCCGGTGGTGGTGCTCGCGAACCTGTCGGGCTTCGACGGCTCGCCGGAGTCGATGCGCAAGCTCCAGCTGGAGTACGGCGCGGAGATCGGCCGGGCGGTCGTCAACTTCGACGGCCCGATCGTGTTCTGCGTGATCTCCCGCTACCACGGCGGCGCGTTCGTGGTGTTCTCCAAGGCGCTCAACCCGCGAATGACCGTGCTGGCCCTGGAAGGCTCGTTCGCGTCGGTGCTCGGCGGCGCCCCCGCGGCGGCCGTGGTCTTCGCGGCCGAGGTGAGCAACCGCACCGCGACCGACCCGAGGGTGACCGGACTGCAGGCCCTGGTGGGGGAGTCAAGCGGCACCGAGCGGGCTGCCCTCAGCGCCCAGCTGGCCGAGGTCCAGGCCTCCGTCAGGGCCGAAAGGCTCGGCGAGGTGGCCGCGGAGTTCGACCGGATCCACTCCATCCAGCGTGCCGTCGAGGTCGGCTCGGTCGATGCCATCGTCAGCGTGGCCCAGCTCCGCCCCGAGATCGTCGCCGCGATCGAGCGCGGCCTCGAAAACTGACCCGCAGGTCAAGGCCACTGCCAGGCCCATTCCGAACGGTTCCGTGTTTCACGTGGCCACCTGGGGCTTCACGGACCAGTCCGTGCCCAGTAGCCACTGGCGACCCCACTAGTCGCATCCAATTGTGCAGCAGGTTGCTGCGCAATTGGCTACGGAGGGTTAGCGGGTGAATCGGGACAGGCCGGAGGCGGGCTAACAGCGGTGGGGCACGATAGCGTGATCAGGGCCACCGTAGGTCTGCACCTATCTCTGTCGGCGCTATCCCGCCCAGGCCGTCTCGTCGCCGGGAGGGTCGGAAACGGGCTGTTCAAACGCTCGGCAAGCGGTGGGTGAATTGGCGCTGCGGCTCAGTGAAATTGATACCGGCGCTGCGAGCGGGGCATAGGGTTAATCACCGTGAACACGTCGCAAATCACCGCCGTTGACGATACGGCCGAAGATATCGCGCATGAGCCGCCGGGCCCGGACGCCATCCTCGGGCTCGGACTTGCCTTCATGGGATCGAAAACGCTGCTCACCGCCATCGAGCTCGGCGTATTCCGGGTCCTGGCGGCGGACGGGCCGCTCGGTGCGGAGGAACTGCGGGAGACCCTGGGAATTCACTCCCGCTCGGCCCTGGACTTCTTCGACGCGCTTGTCGCCCTGGGAATGCTCAGGCGCGACGCCGCGGGTTACCGCAACACACCCGAGACCGACTTGTTCCTTGACCCGGCCAAGCCCTCATACGTGGGCGGTGTCCTGGAGATGGCCAATCACCGCCTGTTCGGGTTCTGGAACTCGCTGCCAGAAGGGCTTATCACCGGCGAACCGCAGAACGAGGTAAAGTCCGGCGGCAGCGACTACTTCGCGGACATTTACTCAGAACCCAGCAAGCTGCGCAGCTTCCTCACCGGCATGTCCGGTCTCAGCATCGGCTCGGCCGTCGCCATCGCCGACGCCTTTCCGTGGGACTCGTACCAGCGTTTCTGCGACCTCGGGACCGCGCAGGGCATGGCAGCGGTGAAAATCGCGCAACGGCACCCGCACCTGACCGGCACCGGCTTCGACCTGCCGCCGGTGGGTCCCGTTTTCGATGAGTTCGTCGCCGAGCAGGGCCTGGCCGGCCGGGTCTCCTTTGCCGGCGGCGACTTCTTCGCCGATCCGCTGCCCGACGCCGATGTCTACCTGATGGGGCACGTCCTGCACAACTGGGGCGTGCAGGAAAAGCAGACGCTGCTCCGGCGCGTGTACGACGCGCTTCCCGACGGCGGCGCCGTGATCGTTTACGAAGCGCTGATCGACGACGAGCGCCGCAGCAACGCGTACGCGCTGCTGATGAGCCTCAACATGCTGATCGAGACGCCGGCCGGCTTCGATTTCTCTGGAGCCGACTGCCAGGCGTGGATGAGCGCGGCCGGATTCCGCGAGAGCTACGTCAAGCCGCTCGGCGGGCCCGAATTCATGGTCGTCGGCCTGAAGTAGGAGCAGCCGGACGGGTCACTTGCAGGCTCAGGTGCAGGCGGCGCGGGCCGCGGACGCGGCGATCGCGCCGTGGTGGCCGGGACTGGATGCGCCGGACGCCGGTGCCGCCGTGATCTCCAGCGGGGAGCCCGACACCGGGAAGGTGCCGAGGGTGAGCCACTGGCCGGCCGCGGCCGACTGACTGACCGGCACCGTGCCGATGACCTGGCTTGCCCCCGGCGGGCCGGTGGACACCGAGTAGTCGGTCACGCCGAGAGCGTTCTGGCTGGGGACGAAGACCGCGAGCGTGCAACTTGAGGCACCCGCCGGCGAGCTGAGTGTCCAGGTCACGGTTGAGGGAACCGGCTGCTTGCCGTTCGGGTCCATCGTCCAGGCCGTGCTGCCGTCACAGCCGTTGCCGGTCCAGCCGCCGCCCGCGGGTGTCCACCCGGGGCCGGTCGGCGCGTTGGCGAAGGTAACGCCGTCGCCGCCGTCGCTCGGGCAGCCCATGCCGACGACCTCCATCGGCGGGACGGCGGGATCGGTGTTAGGCGCGGTCGGCGAAACGGACGGCCTGGGATGGACCGGAGCGGGCGAAGCTGACGAGGCAGGCGAGAACGAAGGAGCCGAGGAGGCCATAGGGGCGGATGAAGAAGCCATCGCGGCGGACGAGGCAGATGAAGCCGGCGGGACGGGGACCGCACCGGACCGGAGTTGAGTCCGTGACGGCGCCGCGGTCACGCGCTTCGCCTGGCCTCCTGGCTGGCCGAAGGAGGCGAGTACCACGCCGCCGGTCACCAGCAAGGCCGCTGCCGCAATGCCGGCAACGGTGACCAGGCGCGGGTTTGCCCACGATGGGCGGCCACCAGGGCGCTTTACCGTGTATTCGGCCCGGACGCTGCTAACCGGGTCGGCCCGGGTATCATTCGCCGCGGTTCCCGCCTGCCTGACCATGGCCCCGGCGAGAGCCATGGGACTCGTGCCCGGATTCCTTCTCGGCAGCTCCGCGCCGCCTCGGCCGTCCGCAGGCCGCCCGGTATGTTCATTAGGTGCCGACATCGCCATATTAGGCTAGTCATGTGCGCCCGTTTTGCCCCTTACGAGCCGGTGACATTCGCCCCCCGGGCCGGTGCCGCCGGGCACCTGACCGGCCTGGAACGTGTCACTATGCGGGGGACTTCCTGGACTTGACCGGAGATGAAACGCTTCCCGCCTAGGGCGGCCGGTGCCGCGAGTGCGGCGGCCATGGCTGACGGACGCGACGGCGACGACGGCCAGCACCGCGGTGATGAACGCGGGCGCCGACCAGGCGGGGAACCCCCAGACGTCTGCGAGCAGCAGCTTGACCGCCACGGCCCCCAGAATGACGGCCAGCCCCGGCCGCAGGTAGCGCAGTTTGCCAGCTGCCCCGGCGAGCAGGAAGTACAGCGCCCGCATGCCGAGCAGCGCGAGCACGTTAGACGTGTACACCACGAACGGGTCCGTGGTCACCGCGAGGATCGCCGGTATCGAGTCGACGGCGAAGATGACGTCGGCGGCCTCGACGACGACCAGGGCAACGAGCAGCGGAGTGGCCAGCAGGCGACCCCGCTGGCCGCCGCGAGAGTCGGCGCGGACGACGAAGCGCTGCCCGTGCAACCGCTCGGTGACCGGCAGCCACCGCCGCACCAGCCGTAGCAGCCGGGAGTCCTCCGGCGAGACGTGGCCGGTGCCGCGGAGCATGTTGACCGCGGCAACCAGCAGCACGGCTCCGAAGACGTAGATGACCGGGTGAACGGCCTCAAGCAGGGAGATGCCCGCGGCGATGAACGCGGCCCGCATCAGCAGCGCGCCCACGATGCCGAACATGAGCACCCGGTGCTGGAAGCGGGCCGGGATCGCGAACGCGGAGAAGATGGCGGCGAACAGGAAGATGTTGTCGACCGACAGGCTCTTCTCGATCAGGTACCCGGCCAGGTAGTCCTGGGCGGTTCCGGCGCCGGCCCAGGCCCAGACCAGGCCGCTGAAGCCGAGTCCGGTGACCACCCAGACAGCGCTCCACGCGCCGGCTTCGCGCAGCGACACCTCATGGGCCCGGCGGTGCAGCACGAATACGTCCAGGGCCAGCATCGTGATCACGAAGGCGAGGAACGCTGCCCATGCCCATACCGGAACCGTCAACGCTGGCCCCCGTCCGCCCGCCCGGCCCGGGGCGTCAGCGGGCTGCTGCCGTCTGCGGCAGCAGCCCCGCATCGTTGAGCATGGACCTGGCGCGGTCGACGGTGCCCGCCCGTGCGATCAGGTCGTAGTGCGTCGCGACGAGCTGGCGCACGGAGCCGAAGTCGCGCTGGCCCTTGGTGCTGGCATGGGCGAGGTATCCGAAGGCGGCTCCCCACAGGATGCCGAGGGCGGCGCCGGCCGCGGTGACCGTGAGGAAGGACTGGCCCGACGTGATCAGCCCGAACAGCATCCCGAACAGCAGGCCCGCCCACAGGCCTCTCAGGGCACCAGCGCCCGCGGCGCGCCCCCGGGTGAGCCGGCCGGTCACCCGCTCGACGAGCTGCAACTCTGACCCGACAATGTCGAGCTGCTCGACCGGGAAGCCGTCGTCGGACAGCCGGTCGACCGCCTGCTGCGCGGTCTCGTAGTCGTCGAAGCGCGCCACCGTGTTCCACGCGGCGCTC
Organism: uncultured Actinomycetota bacterium; assembly: GCA_963785645.1. Lineage (GTDB taxonomy): Bacteria > Actinomycetota > Actinomycetes > Streptosporangiales > Streptosporangiaceae > Trebonia. The sequence goes on along the minus strand of CAWAWG010000003.1, from coordinate 293,384 downwards.
ACTGGATCGAGCGGCCGCAGCCTGCTTCCTAGCATCGCAGCCAGTTCCTTTCCCGTCTCTGTCGTTCACACCGTCCAAGAGTTGTCGGCGGTTGTGCAGCGGCGGTCGGTACTGCGTGAAGATCCGATGGAGACCGCCTCCATCCGCGCTCCACCCCCCGCACACGGGACCTCCCCGTCCGTGGGCGATCACTGGAAGGACAGACGTACACACCAGGCACGGGGTGACGAGATGGCATGGCTGGCGCTTGTTGCGGCGGGGCTTTTCGAGACGGCCTTCGCGGTGTGCCTGAAGCTGAGCGACGGGCTCCGTGTCTTCTGGCCCACGGTTGGCTTCGCGCTCTCGGCGCTGACCAGCTTCGGGCTGCTGACACTGGCGCTGCGCGAGCTCGAGGTCGGATCCGCCTACGCGGTGTGGACCGGCATCGGAGCCTCGGGCGCGGCGGCGGTCGGGATGATCTTCCTCGGCGACCCGGTCTCGACCGTGAAACTCGTCTCGATCGCACTGATCCTGGCCGGGGTAATCGGACTAAACCTGTCCGGCGTGACCCCGTGAAAACCGGGAAAGCCTCGCCGCCCGGCGCGGGTCAATGGACGCAGCCGATCCGGACGGCGGTCAGGATCCGGTCCAGGCCGAAGTCCCAGGCTTGCTCGACATCGCCGCCGAGCCGGAACGCTCCGGCGAGTTCCATCGTGATGAAGCCGTTTGCCCAGGCCACGATGGTGCGCGCGGCCGGCAGCGCATGCTCCGGGCCGGCTAGCTCCGCGACAACGCGCAGCAACGTGGCTGAGGAGCGCACGGAACGTGCCGTCGCTTCGGGCGTGGCCTGCGGCGCGTACATGAGTGCATACGCCACCGGGTTGGCGTGGGCGAAGCTCCGGTAGACCGCCGTCATCGCCTTCAGGTCCGCGACCGGATCGGCGGAGCCCGCCGCTGCGTCGAGCGCCAAGGTCAGCTCGTCGGCGACGTCCTCGAGGATGAGCCGGAACAGGTCGGAGCGGTTGCGGACCCGCTTGTAGAGCGACGGTGCGCGCACCCCGACCGCGTCGGCCACGTCGCGCATGGTCAGCGCGTCCATGCCGCGCTCCTCCAGCAGGCGCCGCCCGGCCGCCACGATGGCTTCGGTTGAGGTCTGTGCGTGGGCGGGCATCCGGCCTCCTGCTCGTGAACGGCCGCCATTGTATTTGCAGACGCCGTATTTGCAGACGCCGTGAAGGCTAACTATAGTAGCCTTACGAAGGCTAATCATCGTAGTCTTGAGTCGCCTGGGAGGCGTCATGCAGATAGCCAAGGGTCTGCACCGGATCGGTTCGGACACCGTCAACAGTTACCTCGTCGTCGACGGGGGCGGCGTGACGATCATCGACGCGGGGCTGCCCCGTTACTGGAAGCTGCTGAACAGGGAGCTAGCGGGCCTCGGCCTGACCCTTGACGACGTGCGGGCGCTGATCCTCACGCACGGCGATTCCGACCACATCGGCTTCGCCGCCCAGTTGAGCCGCGAAAAGGGCATCCCGGCTTACCTGCACCCCGCCGACGACCGCCGAGCCCGGCTGGAGGTAAAGAAACCCAACAGCGGCTGGGGGCCGATCAAGATCGGGCCGCTGGCCGGCTTCCTGTGGTACTCGACGCTCCAGGGCGGGTTCCGGATTCCCCCGGTCGGCCAGTTGCGCCCGGTCGACGACGGTCAGGTGCTCGACGTCCCCGGCTCGCCCCGGATCATCCACGTACCCGGTCACACGCCGGGGAGCATCGCGGTCCACGTCCCGGGGGCCGACGCGCTCTTCATCGGTGACACCATGACGACCCGTAACGTGCTCACCGGCGTGACCGGGCCCAAGCCCGCACCGTTCACGCTCGAACCCGCGCAGGCCGTAGCCTCTCTCGACCACATCCAGGAAGTAGACGCGACCTGGGTGCTACCGGGTCACGGCCCGGCCTGGAACGGCGGCGTGTCCGAGGCCGTGCGGCTCATCCGCGAGGCGGCGCGATCTTAAGGCTTCGGACAAGGCAATGAAGCGGCTGGCGCTCTGGTCTCAGCGAACGGAGAATTTCGCCGTTGCTGCCCCGCGGGCAAGTTAACTCGCACCAGTTGAAGAGGTCGCTGGTCTTCTCGGCGGTCGCGGCCCGCGTGACCCACTTCTTGAGCTGCTTGAGGTCGCTGCAGTTGATGATGAGGTCGCGTTCGGTGGCGCTGACGTCCAGGATCCGGGCCTTAAGCACGAGCAGGATGGCCTTGGCCATGCCTCGTCTCTTACCTTCCTGCTTGCCTAGCTTCTCGCCTTCCATCCACCATTCAACTTTGTCTTGGTCGAAGCGGTCCTTGACGTGGGAAGAGTAGTAGCCGGGCCACTTGTCCGATGCCATGAGCTGTCCTCCCAGATTGCCGAACTTTCCAAGGTAATGCTCGACGATACTCGACTATTTGCGTATGCCATCAACGGAATCGACTTCACGCGGTTCGGGGGCTATGCGGAAGCCTGAAAGCCGCCCTCTAAGATCGCAGAATATGGAGCAGCGAGTTCTCGGCAAGACGGGCAGCCCCGTATCGATCGTCGGTCTCGGCACCTGGCAGCTCGGTGCTGACTGGGGATCTGTGACCGAATCCGACGCGCTGGCGGTGCTGGGTGCCGCCGTCGAGTCGGGTGTCACGTTCCTCGATACCGCGGACGTGTACGGTGACGGGCGCAGCGAGCGGATCATCAGGCGGTTCCTGGACGGCGCTCACCGGCAGGACATCATGGTCGCGACCAAGATGGGCCGGCGGGTCGCACAGGTGCCGGAGAACTACACGCTCGAGAACTTCCGGGCCTGGACCGACCGGTCGCGGGCCAACCTCGGGGTGGACCGGCTGGACCTGGTTCAGCTGCACTGCCCGCCCACGCCGGTCTATTCCTCGGACGCGCTCTACGACGCGCTCGACACGCTGGTCGCGGAGGAGCGGATCGCCGCGTACGGGGTCAGCGTGGAGACCTGCGACGAGGCCCTCGCGGCGATCGCCCGCCCCGGTGTGGCGACCGTGCAGATCATTTTCAACGCGTTCCGCCGCAAGCCGCTGGACCAGGTGCTGCCCGCGGCGGCGGCGGCCGGGGTCGGCATCATCGCCCGGGTGCCGCTGGCGTCCGGTCTGCTGTCCGGCCGGTACACGATGGATACCGTCTTCTCGGCCGACGACCACCGGACCTACAACCGCCACGGCGAGGCCTTCGACGTGGGCGAGACGTTCTCTGGCGTGGATTACCCGACCGGCGTACGCGCCGCCACCGAGTTCGCCGCCGTCGTGGCGGAACCAGGTGCCTTCGTCGCCGACCCGGGCAATGCCGTGACGACCGCCCAGGCGGCACTGCGATGGGTGACCCAGCAGCCGGGCGTCAGCACTGTCATCCCCGGCGCCCGTAACCCGGAACAGGCCAGGCAGAACGCGGCGGCCGCTGACCTTCCACCATTCAGCAAGCGCGCACTCGACCAGATCGAGGAGTTGTACGACAAGGACCTGCGCGCCGACATCCACCCTCGCTGGTAGCCCGTTACGACCGCTGCCGCGCTCATCGGCGGCTTGCCTCCTGCGCCAAGTGTTCCTTGGCGCGGGAGCAGCCAGGCTGGGTAGCGGAAGTCATCTCAGTCGAAGAAGAGATCGCTGGTCTTCTCGGCGGTGGCGGCGCGGGTGACCCATTGCTTGAGTTGCCTGAGGTCGGTGCAACTGGTGATGCGTTCGCGTTCGGTGACGCTGACGTCTAGGCTCCGGGCCGTGAGGAAGAGCAGGATGGCCTCGGCTTCGCCTTCGGCCTTTCCCTCCTTCTTGCCTTCCTCTACCCCTTCCTGCTTGCCGCGGCCGAAGTGCTCCTTGGCGAAGGGGGTGTACACAGGCCAGGTGTTGGAAGTCATGAGCTGCTCCAAGATGTGCTGCACCGCGAGCGGTGACATGTTGTAAGCGTGTTCAGTGTAATTCGAGGCGTGGCCAGACGGCAGTCGCTGCATGCCGTCGCTGAACGCCTGGCAGACGGCGTGGTTACGGCCGTGATAGGCGACGGACAGAGCGGCCATCGCCGGTCGGGCCGCGACCTCGTCGGGATCGCTGATGGAGGGAACGTCGGACGGCAGCAGGACAACGGGCTTGTGGGTGTAGCCGGGCAGGGTGGTCTGGAAGGGGCTGGCGTAGTAGAAGGCTGACTTGGCGTCGGGGCAGATGACCAGGACATCGACGGGGCACCGCAGGAAGGTCCACAACTGGGCGGCGTACCGGGCCCATTGCGGCGGCTTGTCGCTCAGGGTGCGCTTCTGGGCCTCGACGATGAAGGCGCGGACGGGTTCACGCGCGGGTCCGGCCACGATGACGGCGTCGGCCTGGAAATCGGTGGACGGGCGGTCGTTGAAGTTCGGGGCTTCAACGCGCACCGGAACCCCAGGGGGCAGTTGTGCGACGTTGAGAAGGGCGATGATCTCGACCGCGAGTTCGGGATTCTCAGTGAAGATCGTCGTTACTGAGTCGTGCCAGGAGGAGGGCATGACTGAGATGCTACATGATGTGCTCAGTGATTCATCGAGGATAACTTGGCGAGTCGCGGAAGGTTGCCCTTCGTGGGCCCCGCGTTCCCATCCGCACCCGGTCGGCGTGCGATCCTTGGCTAGAGGCGGTGACCGGTAGTAAGCGGAGGCGATCTGGTGACAGGAACGGTTGGCGCGATGCGGGAGATGCTTCGCGGGCTGCAGGTTTTCCCCGCCGAACTGCCGGAATTCGACGTCGAGTCGGCACCGGGCGATCCGGTCACGCTGTTCCTGAGCTGGCTCATGGAAGCGGTCAAGGACAACATCCTCGGCCCGCACACGATGACGCTGGCCACCGCCGACGGCGCGGGTCGCGTCTCCTCCCGCGTCCTGATCTGCAAGGACGTGGACGAAGGCGGCCGCTGGTATTTCGCCTCGGACTCCGACAGTGTGAAGGGAAGGGACCTGGCCGCCAACCCGCGCGCCGCCGTGTCGTTCTACTGGCCGCAGCACGGCCGCCAGATCCGCATCCAGGGTGAAGTCGAGGTCCGCCGGCCGCCAGGCCAGCGCGGCGGACTTCCTGGCCCGGCTGCCCGCGGCCCGTGCCGCGGCGCTGGCGGGCCCTCAGTCCGAGCCGCTCGCCGGTCCGGCGGAACTGGACGATGCCTTCCGCCGATCCCAGGTCGAAGTCGACGAGAACCCGGTCCTGGTCGCACCCGGCTGGACGCTGTACGCGCTGTCCGCCGACACGGTCGAGTTCTGGCAGGCCGATCACCAGCGGCGTCACACCCGCCTCCAGTACCGGCGCGCGACCGGGGAGTGGACCACCCGTCTGCTCTGGCCGTGACATCGGTCCAGGTCCGGGTTCACTCTTGCCACGGCCCGCTGACGTAGTACCCATGCCCGGGGCAGAACTCTAGGAGCCCTTCTTTGGCGAGGGCCTGCAAAGCGCGTGCGCATGTCTGCCGTGACCATCCCCGGTCAGCGACCAGGTCCGTTATTGACGGCACCGGCTCGCCGGGTTGGAACATGCCCTGGTCGAGCCAGGCGCGAATCTCGGCGGTCAGTCGCTTGTGCTTCGGGTCGCTGGCGCCGGCGTCGTCCGTCATGCCTGCCTCCGAAAGATACGGACAAATCCTCGCGCAGATCATACCCGAATCCTGTCGACAGTACGCGAGTGTCGTTACGACATCACGGCAACGGCCGGTGCGTTGAGCATATCGAGCAGCACTCCGAGGTCATGTGCGTGGCGCAGGTCAGCTGCCCGCGGCAGGTTGAAGGGTTCGTGCAGCCAGGCTTCGAACGGGTCTTCGCTTTCTGGCAGAAAATCGCGCAACGCCGCCAGCCACTCGCTCGCCGAGTCGGAGTAGATGACAGCCCGGTCCGAATTGAGTGACAGGTAGGAGCGCAGCCGTCCGATCTGTTCGCGGGTAACAGGTGCCGTGCAGTCGCACGGCGGCGCGTGCTCTTCCTCTTGGCAGATGCATCGCCTACGGGCAAGGTCGGCCAGAGTGATCACGGCTGTCTCCGCGTCGACGTTCACGACACAAGCCCGGCGCTGTTGCCAATGGCGGTCATATCGGTGTTCCTTCCTGTTAATCCCGTTAATATTGGTCGTGCACGCTTCCCGTGGCGGTTCAGACATGCTCGTTCCGGGATTTCGTTCGTAGGATTTCGGTCGTTTTCTGGCAAGTCGCTGGCTTATCCACTCTGTTCGTTGAGTGAAGATCAGTGCGGCTTAGCTCGCTCCACACGACCTTGATGCCCGTGCGTGTGCCGTGGTATCCCCATCGAAGGCTGAGTGCATTGACCGGTTGCAGTCCACGTCCGTTTTCCGAAACTTTAGATGGTTCGATAAGCCCGGGCGGTCGCAGTGACGTATCCCAGACCTCAATAACGAAGCTGTCTATGCATTCCACGATCAGCGGCCGGATAAGGTGCAAGTCGGCGCACACCGGCACGACATGCGTCGCCTGTACCACATTCGTAACGAGTTGTGACGCGAGCAGCGCTGCGGATTTTGTAGATCGTAGCCAGTGCATGCAGGTGCGCCATACACTGCAAGAGGCGGTAGCCGATTCTGATGATTTATCTACGGCCCGTGGACCGGGATGGGCATCATGCTGGGCTGGGCCGCGGCCGCCCTAATCGGCGGCTACCTGGTGCTGACCCGGACAGGCGTTTCGACGAGCGACCGCCCGGGTCGGCGTGTTCGGCTCCGAGGATTGGCTAGCTGAATTCGCGGACCAGGTCGGCGATCGCCGCGGCGACCTCGTCCGGTTTCACGAGCATGTGCAGGTGCTCGCCCGCCAGGGTGCGTACCGGCCAGCCGAACTCGCGCGCTGTCGCGAGTTCGGCGGCATACCCGTCGCCGAATGCGAGGTACCCACCGGGACGTGACGGCCAGTCGGCCGGCACCGGCAGGGTTTCCGCGAAATAGGACAGTGGCAGCCGCCGCTGCTCCGCCTCGACCTCGGCTCGCACCCGCTCACCGGGGAAAAGCCCGGACAGGTCCTCCTCTCCCCACCACGTGGTCCACCCGGGGAGCAGCCCGTTGTCATCCGACAGTCCGGCGATCATGTCGTAAAATCCGGCCGGAATCATCGGCACCTGGCTCATGTTGCGTCCAGGCAGCCCCGCGTCCGTGAAGACGTATCCGGTGACCCGCCGCCGCGCGTTGGCGAGCAGCGGCACGAACAGTCCCGCGTTGCTGTGCGCGACGAGCACCACCTCCCGGTCCGCCGCAATCGCGGCCAGGAACGCCGACATGGCGTCATCGCCGGTCCTGATGGCCTCGTGTGCCGACGGAACCTCTGCGACCTCCCAGCCGGCGTCCGCCAGGCAAGCCCCGGCCGCCCGCCAGCACGCGGGCCCGAGCAGCGGACTCGGCAGCAGGCAGAGCACCGGTCTCATGCTCCCAACGTAAAGCCTCGCGGCCGCGTCTGGCTGAGGAACCGCGCACGAGCGCCGTTTCTCGCCCGAGGCTTAGCCGAAGAACAGCGATACCGAACGGGGCCGTGGTTCCAGTGACCGGGTCCGCGCTCCGCTGGCCTGCGGTCCTTGGCTAAGAGCGTTGCGCTGTTCACGGTACTCACTGCCCCGCCGTCGCTAGCAGCGACGGCGGGAGGCCGAAGCGGTCGAACAGAGACGCGTCGAAGGTGGTGATCTCCGCGATCAGGCAGCGGCGTCGGCGGCGTCGCGCAGTGCCTGAATATCGATCTTCATCATGCCCAGCATGGCCTGCACGGCGGCATTGGCCCGCAGCGGGTTCGGGTCGCCCATCAGTTCAATGAGCGCGTCGGGGACGACCTGCCAGGACAGCCCGAAGCGGTCCTTGACCCAGCCGCACGGGCCCAGTTCGCCGCCGTCCGCGGTGAGCCGCTCGGTGTACCGGTCGACCTCGTCCTGGTCAGCGGCGGAGACCTGCAGCGAGACCGCCTCGGTGAACTTGTACTGGGGGCCGCCGTTGAGGGCGGTGAACGGGCGGCCGGCCAGCTCGAACGCGACGGTCAGGACCGCGCCCTCCTTGCCGGGCTGGTCGGGACCGTAGCGGCTCACGTCCGTGATGCGCGAGTTCGGGATGACCGAGACGTAGTACTCGGCCGCTTCCATGCCGTTCCCGTCGAACCACAGGCACGGGGTAATCGTCGTCATCGCAGTTTCCTCTCCGCTGTGTCTTCGCTGACACCTGATGAAACGTTCCTCGCCGGGGAAACTAATCGGTCCGCGCCTCAGGAGTTGCTACCTACCCGCGGCGACGGCCACCTATCCGTTGCGTATGAGCGATCGACGGTGACTTGCTCACGCCTGGTCTGGCCGGCGGGTCTGGACGAGGGGGAGGAATATCCGGTCGACGATCTCGACCAGGGTGTCGTCGGGGACGGGTGCCAGGTTCATGATCAGGTAATGGCGGACGAGGTCGACCGGTAGCGAGGCGATGTGGGGAGTGAGCCGGCGCGGGTCGATCTCGCCGCGTTCGACGCCGCGCTCGATGATGGCGGTCATAATGCTGCCGCGCCCGGCGATCGACTGCTGCCGGATTTCTGCGGGTGGCTGCCCGGTGGCGCTGAAGTAGTCGGCGAACACGAAGCTGACGACGCCGGCGACCTGGCCGACGTCGGCGGACATCTTGCGCAGCACTGCGAGCACGTCGCCCCGCAGCGTGCCGGTGTCCGGAGGGACCATGGGCGCGGACGAGGCGTGGTGGCGAAGGGCGGCGATGACCAGCTCCGCCCGGTTGGGCCAGCGTCTGGCAAGCACGGGACGACTGGTCCCGGCGCGTGCGGCAACGCCGTCGAGGGTGAACCCGGGGTAGCCGACCGCGCCCAGCTCGTCCCAGGCGGCTTCGAGCACGGCCGTCTCCAGCTCGGTGCCCCGCCGTCGCCGGGCCTGGCGACGGGCGCTGGTCTTTTTCGGTGACTGACGTGGGTGCGGACGCTCGGCTCATCGCAACCTCCAAGATACTTCTTGCGCATCTTATCGCGGCGCGCTAACCTGAGCCGACTTTAGATGCGTGACTCGCATCTAAAGTCGGTCGGTGATGGCTGCACCAGCCATCACCGGACCTCTGGTCGCCGTCAACCTGGCTGGTAAGAGGTGGAGCCATGAGCCGATACATGATTGAAGTCGAGGGGCTGACCAAGCGTTACGGCAAGACCCAGGCCCTGGCCGGCGTGGACTTCTCGGTCCCGACGGGCACACTGCTCGGACTGCTTGGCCCCAACGGCGCCGGCAAGACGACGGCGGTGCGCGTGCTCACGACACTCGCGCTCCCCGACAGCGGCCGGGCGGTGGTGGCGGGAACCGACGTGGTCCGGTACCCCGACCGGGTCCGCAGGCGCATCGGTGTGGCGGCGCAGGACGCCACGCTCGACCACCTGCTCACCGGACGCCAGAACCTCGTCCTCGTCGGCGAGCTGAGCGGGATGGGCAGGCGCCCCGCGCGGACGAGGGCGGCGGAACTGCTTGAGCAGTTCGAGCTCGCCGGTGCGGCGGACCGGGTCGTGGACGGTTACTCCGGCGGGATGCGCCGTCGGCTGGACGTGGCGGCCAGCCTCATGGTTCGCCCGCCGGTGCTGTTCCTCGACGAGCCCACGACCGGCCTGGACCCGGCCAGCCGCCAGCGAGTGTGGGAGGCGGTCCGCCAGCTGCTCGCAGAGGAAGTCACGGTGCTCCTGACTACCCAGTACCTCGATGAAGCAGACGCGCTCGCGGATCGGATCGTCGTCATCGACCGAGGGCGCGTGGTCGCCGACGACACGCCCCGGGAGCTGAAGGAGGCGAGCCGGGGTGCCCGCCTTGAGGTGACGCTGGCGGCTCCCTCTGCCGCCGCCGCCGGGGTCGTCGCCTCGCTTGTCAGCGGGCCGGTGCAGGTGAGCGATGACGGGCGGCGCCTTAGTGCCGGGGTCGATGCGGTCCCCGGACTGGCTACCTCGATCGTCCGCGCGCTTGACCGTGACGGCATCGCCGTTGACAACGTGGAGGTCCGCCCGCCCTCGCTCGACGACGTCTTCTTCGCCCTTACCGGAGTTCATCCCGGGGACGGAGCCTCAGGCGAACCCGATTCCGGCAGCCGCCGCAGCGCCGTCCGGGCGCCGGAAGAAGCACGGTCATGACGCCAGCCGCAGCGCCAGCGCCGGCGGGCGCTGCGCTCTCGCGCGAACCGGGTACCGGCATCGCACGCCGGATCCACGACGTGTGGGCGATGACCCGCCGGAACCTCGTGCACATCTCCCGCGAGCCGGCCCAGCTCGTCTGACGTCACCGTGCAGCCCGTCATCTTCACGGCGCTGTTCGTCTACATCTTCGGCGGCGGCATCCCGATTCCCCACGGGACCTACAAGGACTACGTCCTGGCCGGCCTGCTCTCCCTCAACCTCGTGACGTCCACGCTGGGCACCGGAGTCGGGCTGAGCAGCGACCTCCACGCGGGCATCATCGACCGGTTCCGCGCCCTGCCGATATGGCGGGCGTCGGTCCTGGTGGGCCGTTCCCTTGCCGACCTCGCCACCTTCGTCCTGTGCGCGCTCATCGTCGGCGCGACCGGGCTCGCGGTCGGGTGGCGGCCGGACGCCGGCCCGGGACCGGTCGCTGGCGGGTTCGCCCTCGTGCTGCTCTTCGCCTACTCGCTGACCTGGATCGCGCTATGCGTCGGACTCACCAGCAAAAGCCCTGAGTCGGCCGCCTCGACGGGATTCATCGTGTTCTTCCCGCTTGCCTTCGTCTCCAACGCCATGATCCCGACCCAGCACATGCCGGGATGGCTCCGGGGCGTCGCCGACTGGAACCCGGTGAGCGCCGTGACGGCCGGCACCCGTCACCTCTGGGGCAACCCCAACCCGTCCGCGACGATCAACGCGTGGCCCATGCAGCACCCCGTGCTGGCCTCTTTGGGATGGTCGGCCCTCATCCTGGCGGTCGCCGCGCCCCTCGCCGCCTGGCTGTTCCGGCGCCGCATCACCGAGTAATCCGGTAGTCATCGCACTGCCCGCCACCCGCCTTGCCAAGTAACTTAGTCATGACTAATATTACTCATGACTAAGTTAGTCCTAAGTACGGGAGGTATCGGGATGTACGGGGTGCTCAGGCGGGCGCACGGACGGCAGCGCCGGGCGGGGACCGCGCTGGACCAGTTCCGGCTCAACGGGCTGGTGACGAGCGTGGCCTTCGGCGGACGGCGCGGGCGTGTCTACCGGCGGATCGTCGAACTGTCGGGAACCGGGCCGGGGGACCGTGTCCTCGACGTCGGCTGCAGCAGCGGCTACCTGGTCCGGCTCCTCACCGCGGCGGCCGGGCCGTCCGGGGCGGTGACCGGGCTCGACCCGTCGGAAGCGGCCATTGCCCACGCCCGCCGCCGCGGGCCGGCCGGCGCGTCTTTCGCCGTTGGCGTCGCGCAGGACCTGTCGGCCTTTCCCGACGGTGCCTTCGACGTGGTCACCTCCACCCTCGCGCTGCACCATGTGCCCGCACGCAAGCGACGGGACGCATTCGGTGAGATGTTCCGGGTCACCCGCCCGGGCGGGCGGCTGCTCGTCGCCGACTTCGACCCGTCCCGCCGGGTCCTGCGCCTGCACGGCGGCGCGGCCCGCATGCGGCACGCCGCGGCCACGGTCGGTCCGCTTGACGAGCTGGCGGCGGCAGCCGGATACCAGGTCGGGGCGCTCGGCACCCTGCCCCTGCTCCGCTACGTCATCGCTGTCAGGTGAAGTCCACGGGCCGCCCGGATCCACGCCTTATGCGCTGAAGTGGCTGAGCTGAAAGGCATCATCCACGCCCCCGTTCGGAATGAACCTATACTTCTATCTCCCATGTAAAAGGTAAGTGAATAGAGTTTTACAGTGAATCCAATGCCCCTGAGTCTGTCATTTGGGTGAGCGAATTACCTTGTCTAGGAACTGAACTTCTACAGTCCGGGTTGGACTGAAACCGCCGGGATAGCTGCCAGCGCTAGTGCCTGAGCCGTTAATCGTCCGGCGGCGTCGCCGACAGTTCCGGTGCTCTCGTCGGCTTTAGGTTCAGGTGAACGGGTTCAGGGGTCTGTAACCCGCGCTGATCAGCCCCGCCAGGGGGGTCCCAGCGGGATCCCAGCGGGATGCCAGTGTTGCCTGAGAGCGTGGCTGATGTGCGCGGTTCGGCAGGGGTTCCAGTGAACAAACCTCATCCGGGACCAGCGACTCGCATCTCGGCACCCGCACACGGTCCGGGGACGTACTCACATCAGAACGAGAAGGGAAACCATGCGCACTCGACGAATGCTTGCCACCGTTGCGACTGGGCTCACTGCGGCCACGCTCGCCATCGGCATCCCGGCGGCAGCATCCGCGTCCACCGGCGGCGGCTGCACCTCGCGCAACGGCATCGAGGCCTGCATCAGCGCCGACAGCACGGGCGTAAAGCCCGACACGTACATCAACGCCCTCCCCGGCGGGTGCGCGTCGATACTCCTCTGGGTCATGGACGACAGCACGGGAGACCTGTTCTATCAGACCGGGATCCCCTGCGCGACTGGCCACTACGGCCCCTGGCAGCTGTCCGCCTCCAACGGGACCGGCTACACCACCTACATCGAATACACCTCCAAGATAAGCGCCGATAACGAGGAGGTCATCTCTCCCAACGAGGTGTTCAGCAACTAGACGAGCAGTCCCGGTTGCCCGGTCAGTGGTCGCAGGCGATCGGTGACCGGGCGGTCGGGGCTGCGGTGCGGGCTTACCCGGACCTGCCCGGATCGGCGAACGTCCGCCAGCAAGGGACGTACGCCGTAATGCGTAATCCTAATGAGTCGCGGCATCTAAGCCGGGGCTGCCAGACTAGAGCCATGATGAGTGCTGTCCCGCTCGCCGTTGAGCTGAAGGACGTCAGCAAGCATTTCGGGCCGGTGCAAGCGGTCAGAGATATCGACGTGAGCATCGCGTCGGGAGAAATCGTGGCGATGCTCGGGCCCAACGGCGCGGGCAAGACGTCCACCATCGACATCATCCTCGGCTTGTCCCGGCAGACGTCCGGGCAGGCACTCGTTTTCGGCCTGCAGCCTCGGCAGGCAGTCACTCGCGGCCTGGTCTCGGCGGTGATGCAGACGGGCGGGCTGCTGAAGGACCTGACCGTCGAGGAGACCGTGCAGTACACCGCCAGCCTGTTCGCACAGAGCAAGCCGACGGCCGAGGTGCTGGGCCGGGCGGGAATCACTCAGATCGCGGACCGGCGGGTGGGAAAGTGCTCAGGCGGCGAGCAGCAGCGGCTCAGGTTCGCCATGGCACTGGTCTCCGACCCCGAACTGCTTGTCCTGGACGAGCCGACCACAGGGATGGACGTCGAGGGGCGGCGCAGCTTCTGGGCGTCGATCCGCAAGGACGCCGAGCAGGGCAGGACGGTACTGTTCGCCACGCACTACCTGGAGGAAGCGGACGCCTACGCCGACCGGATCATCCTGCTCCGGCACGGGCAGAAGATCGCCGACGGCACCGCGTCTGAGATCAAGGCGATGTCGGCGGGCCGGACCGTGCGAGCCACCATGGCTGAGGCCAGCGAGGCCGAACTCCGCGCCATTCCCGGCGCGGACGGCGTGGAGATCCGCGGCGAGACCGTCCTTATCCATGCGAACGACAGCGACGCGGTGGCCAGGTACCTGCTGACGCGAACCTCAGCCAAGGACCTTGAAATCACCGCTCGCGGCATCGAAGACGCGTTCCTCGCACTGACCGGCGACGACGCCGAGCCAGGCACCGTGAACACTGGAGCGATCGGATGACTGCAACGCCAGTGCCAGATCTGAGCGGTCGGCGGCCTCCGGCCCTCGGCGGCTTCAACCTGACAGCGCTGAACCTGGAGATCCGCCGATTGCGGCGGAACCCGCGCGCCGTCATCATCACGGTCATCGTCCCGGTCGTCTTCTTCTTCGCCTTCGGGCTGAATAAAGCCAACACGACGGGCAACTACGGCCACGGGAACTACGCGGCATGGGTTCTGGTCAGCCTTGCGCTTTACGGCGCCATATTCTCGACCACCTATACGGGCGCCGGGGTGTCCGTCGAGCGCGCCCAAGGCTGGAGCAGGCAGCTCCGGCTGACGCCGCTATCGCCTGCCGCCTACATCGGCATGAAGGTGGCGACCGCGCTGGTTCTCGGGCTCGTCCCGATTGCTGTCGTGAACGTGGTCGGCGGCATCCTGACCCACAAGGCCTCCATGCCCGTCTACCTGTGGATCGTCAGCGCCCTGTGCGTCTGGATCGGCTCGCTGCTTTTCGCCGCATTCGGGCTGTTCATTGGTTTCCTCGTGCCCCCCGATGCCGTCCCGCAGCTTCTTGGCCTGATCATGTCGCTGTTCGCCTTCGTGGGCGGCCTGTTCATCCCGATCAGCCTGCTCCCGCAGGCGATACAGGACATCGCCAAATGGTCTCCCGAGTACGGGCTTAACCAACTGGTGCACGCGCCGCTGCTCGGCGGCGGCGTGGACTGGACCTGGGTTGTCAACGTCATCGCGTGGCTGGCGATCTTCGCCGTGGGCGCGGTCTGGCGCTTCAGCAAGGACACGGCGCGAGTCTGAGCCAGGTCAGCGCCTCCGAGGCGGCTGCTCGTGCGTCCGTGCGAAACGCTGCTCGGTAAGACCCGTGTCCGCGTTAGGGGATGAGGACGGCGGCGCCGTCGAAGCGGCCGGCCTTTAGGTCGGCCAGGGCGTGGTCGGCGGCGTCGAGCGGGTACTCGTGGGTGGTGACGGCGAGCTTGTGCTCGGCGGCGAAGGCGAGGAACTCCCTGGCGTCCTGTCTGGTGTTGGAGGTGACGCTGCGGAGCTGGCGTTCCTGGAAGAGGTACTTGTCGTAGGACATGACCGGGATGTCGGTGAGGTAGATCCCGGCGATGGCGAGGGTGCCGCCGCGGTCGAGCGCGGCCATGGCGGGCAGCACCAGGTCGCCGACCGGCGCGAAGAGGATTGCGGCGTCGAGCGGTTCCGGCGGCATGTCGGCCGCCCCGCCGACGAAGGAGGCGCCCAGTGACCGGGCCAGCTCTTGCGCTTGAGTGCCGCGCGTCATCACGTAAAGGCTCGCGCCCTGGGCAAGTGCGACCTGCGCGGCCAGGTGCGCGCTGCCGCCGAAGCCGTACAGGCCGAGCCGCCCGCCGGGCGGCAGGGCGGCGCGCTTGAGTGCCCGGTACCCGATGATCCCGGCGCACAGCAGCGGGGCGAGCTCAGCATCCGAGTACCCCCGAGGGAGACGGTGCGCGTACGCCGCCGGGACGGTGAGGTACTCGGCGTAGCCGCCGTCCGCGTCCCAGCCGGTGTACGTCGAGGCCGGGCAGAGGTTCTCCGATCCGCGGGCGCAGTACCGGCAGGTGCCGTCGGTCGAGCGCAGCCAGGCCGCTCCGGCCCGGTCGCCGATCGCGAATCCGGCCGTGCCGCCCCGTCCGGCCGCCGCCACCTCGCCGACTACCTCGTGCCCGGGCGTCACCCCGGGCCGGTGCACCGGCAGGTCGCCCTCGGTCACGTGCAGGTCGGTGCGGCACACCCCGCAGGCAAGCACCCGCAGCAGCAGCTCACCCGGCCCCGGCTCCGGCACCGGGGTATCCCGCGCCGTCAGCGGCCCGGGATACCCGTCGCCGGTCCCGACCGGCCCCGGCCGGTCCACATGCCATGCCCGCATCGCAGCCTCCTGACCCACACAGTAGTCGCGAACACCGCGACCGGGACCAGCCGCTGACACCGGACCGGATCTGGCGTATCTCAGGCCATCACGGCGATGTCATGTGCACGAAGGGCATGAGGGGAGGACGCCATGCGGGCGTGGCTCGGCCGGCCGTTGCTTGGAGATACCCGCCGTGCCTGGGCGGGACTCGCACTGGCGGCGTGCGTGATCGTCACCGTCGTACTGGGCCTGCTGTTCAACGGGCAGACGGGGCCGGACGGGTTCGATAACGCGGTCGACTCGCCGGTGATCGAGTTCTTCAGCGGCCACCGAACCCTGCTCGAATGGCTCGCGGTCCCCGGGACGCTCATCCCGGCCATCGCGATCAGCGCCGCCATCGCGGTCGGCTGCCTGATCGCTCGGCGGCTTAACGGCGCGGTGCTCGCGCTGACCGCCGTCCCGGTCGCCACGGCCCTAGACGACGGGCTGCTCAAGCACCTGTTCCATCGGACCTATCTCGGCCAGGTCGCCTTCCCGAGCGGGCACACCGGCGCCGCCACGGCCCTGACCGCGACGCTCGCCGTCCTGCTCCTCGTCCCGCCGCAGCCGGTCGGATCGCGGCCGGTCCGCGTGCCTCTCGTGGCCGCGGCCTGCGTCATCACGGCAATCGTGGCCACCGGGGTCATCGGCCTGCGCTGGCACTACTTCACCGACACCGTGGCCGGCGCCGCCGTCGGCGCCGGCACCGTCCTCGCCCTGGCCCTTCTCGCCGATCTAGCCGCAGGGATCGTGAACGGTCACGGAAAACCTCCGGGCGAGCTCGTGACGCCGCCGGAACAGGTCGTTCCCTCCGGTTAGCCGCCCATCGGGCTGCCCGCGCCGGCCGCGGCTGACGGCTGGTCTCCCCATCAAGGGCTGCGCGGCTCCGCGGTGAGCGCGTTCGTCGAAATGCAGGGCTTCATCCGCGCCCAGCGCTGAGCCCGGGATGGGATCCGCAGGAGGTGCAGCATCGTCGTCCGCAGCGCCTCGCGCAGTTCCTCGTCGGACAGGTCGGCTAGTTCCGGCAGGTACTCAGGGATGTGGGACAAGGCACTGAAGGCGATCCGCTCCGCGCCGGTCGGGCTGTCGCCGAACATCAGGGCGAGGGTGCGCCGGCGGATCGAGAGCGGCTCCTCGTCGAGCTTTTCCCGCTTGGCGGCGGGATCGTTTGACGTCAGGGGGTACTGGCGGGTCTCGACGAAGAAGTCGACGAAGCCGTCCACCAGGTGCTCGACCCGGGCCCGGCGCCCGCGGAGCGCGGCCGCCTCATCGAGCAGCATTCCGAGCCGCTCGACTCGGGGCAGCAGGATCGCGTGCCTGATGTCGACCTTGGCGGGGAAGTGGTAGTAGACGGCGGCCTTGGTCAGCCCCATCTCATCGGCGATCATCTGCAGCGAGGTCGCATCGTAGCCGTGTTCGGCGAACAGCCGCTGCGCTGTCTCGAGGATCTGCTGCCTCGTCCGCTCGGCCTGCGCTGCCCGGGTTGACATACCCCGTACCGGCGTCGCCATCGCGGACTCCTCATTCGTTGACCGATCGCAGTATACAATGCCGGCAGCCATTGAGTCACTAGCCGTACGGCTAGTTATCCACTTGCCAAACGGCTGGTGATTCACTTGACGTACGGCTAGTGAATCGCCTAGCGTGGCCGATACCTTCTGCACATACACCACCTCCGGGGTTGCCTCATGTCGAGTTATCTGTACCGACTTGCCCGTTTCGCCTACCGGCGAAGGCGGCTGGTCCTGGGGCTCTGGCTGGCAGCGGCCATCGCCGCCATCGCGATCGCCCAGGCCAGCGGCGGTAAGACAAACGACACCTTCAGCATCCCCGGCACCGAGTCGCAGAACGCGGCGGCCGTGCTGACCACCAAGTTGCCGGCCTTCAGCGGCGGCTCGACCACGATCGTCTTCGCCACCCACAGCGCCGCCGGCACCGGCGCCGGCAAGGTCACCGACGCGGCCGACAAGGCGGCGATCGAGTCCGCCATGGCCGGCCTCAAGGCGATTCCGCAGGTCTCCGCCGTCACCACGCCGTTCCAGAGCAAGCTGATATCGCCAAGCGGCACGATCGCGCTCGGCACGGTGCAGTGGTCGGCGCCGGCGGCAAACGTGAAGGACGCCAGCCTCAACGCCATGAAGGCCGCGATGGCACCGGTGCAGGCCAAAGGCGTCCAGGTCGAGTACAACGGCAGCGTTTACCCCGGCTGGCGGGTGGAGATCTCGGAGACGCCCGAGCTGATCGGCATCGTCATCGCGTTCTTCATCCTGATGATCACCTTCGGCGCCTTCGCCGCCGCCGGCATGCCGATCCTCGGCGCGATCGTCGGCGTGATCACCACCCTGATGGGCATCACCGCGGTCGCGTCGGTGGTGACGATCGCCTCGGCGTCGACCACGGTCGCGCTGATGCTCGGGCTGTCCTGCGGTATCGACTACGGCCTGTTCATCCTGTCCAGGCACCGGACCAACCTGCTCAACGGCATGACACCGGAAGAATCGGTGCCGCTTGCCGTGGGCACGGCGGGCAGCGCCGTCGTGTTCGCCGGCCTGACGGTGATGATCGCGCTGTGCGGCCTGACCGTGGCGGGGATCCCGTTCCTGACCGTCATGGGCCTGGCCGCCGCGGCATCCGTCGCCGTCGCGCTGCTGATCGCGCTCACGCTGGTGCCGGCCCTGCTCGGCTTCGCGGGCATGAAGGTCGCTAAGTTCACCCGGCTGCCGCTGCTCGGCGCGCGCGCCGAGCGGACCGCGCGCCGGACCGCCGCCGACCCGGACAGCCCGGCCGGCGCCCGGTGGGCCCGGTTCGTCGTGCGCCGCCGGGTGCCCGTGCTCATCGGCGCGATCGCCCTGCTCGGCGCGCTCGCCATTCCCGCGCTGTCCATCCAGCTCGGCCTGCCGGGCGCCGGATCCGATCCCGCCAGTTCCACCGACCGCCAGGCGTACGACCTCACCACCGAAGGCTTCGGGGCCGGCTTCAACGGCGCGCTGCTGATCGTCGCCCAGGACGTGCACAGCCCCGCGGCCACCAGCCAGATGGCGGCGGCCCTGACGAAGCTGCCCGACGTCGCCACGGTTACCCCGGTGACCACGCAAAACGGCATCTCGCTGATCAAGGTGATCCCGAAGTCGGGACCGAACGACCCGGTCACCGCCACCCTGGTGAACACGATCCGCGGCGACCGGGCCGCGATCGAGGGCAGCACGGGCGCGCACATCCTGGTCGGCGGCACGACGGCGTCCAACATCGACGTCTCGGCCAAGCTGTCCGCCGCCCTGCCGATCTTCCTGATCGTCGTGGTCGGCCTGGCGTTCATCCTGCTGACGTTCGCCTTCCGGACGATCCTGGTGCCGATCAAGTCCATCCTCGGCTTCCTGCTCTCGATGTCCGCGGCGCTCGGCGCGCAGGTCGCGATGTTCCAGTGGGGCTGGGGCCAGCACATCTTCGGCATCACCCCGACGGAGACGATCAGCTTCCTGCCGATCATCATGCTGGCCATCATCTTCGGCCTGTCCAGCGACTACGAGATGTTCGTCGTGTCGCGGATCAAGGAGGAGTACACCAAGGGGGGCGACGGCCGCCGCGCCGTGGAGCAGGGCACCGGGCACTCGGCCCGCGTGGTGACCGCAGCGGCCCTGATCATGTTCTCCATCTTCGTGGCCTTCATGTTCACCAGCAACCCGACCATCAAGGCGATCGGCTTCAGCTTCGCCGCGGGCGTCTTCCTCGACGCGTTTGTCGTCCGGCTCACGCTGGTGCCGGCCGTCATGGCGATCATCGGGTCACGGATCTGGTACCACCCGCGGTGGTTCGCGCGGTACGTCCCCGACCCGGACATCGAGGGCCGGGTCCTCGACGAACGGCTCGCCGGCGAGGCGCTAGCCGGGGAGCGGGCCTCCGTCGGCCACTGAGGCACCCGGCCCCCCGCCGGCGAGCGGCGTCATGCCGCTCGCCGGCGGGCGCGGGAAACTAGGCCGTGACGGCGACGCTTGCCTCGGTCGTATAGACCGAGAAGGTAAACGACTCGGTGAAGTACAGCTGGACCGAGTCCGCGTCGTGCGACTGGTAGCCGATCGACAGATCCTGGCCGAGGCGGAGCTCGAAGTCGCCGCCGCGGCCGGACAGCAGGACCGCGCCCTCGATCGCCGGCGCCCAGATGATGTCGCCGTCGAGCACCCGGGCCAGGTGCTCGCGGATCGGGTAGCCGTGGTCCGAGGTCTCGCTGACCGCCGTCCACGCGTCGGCCGACAGCAGCAGCGAGTACGGGCCCGCCACGCCGGCCAGCCGGAGCTGGCTGACCGCCTTGCTGGCCACCTCCGGGTAATCCCGCACCTCGCCCGGCAGCGCCAGGGCCGGGTTGGACGAGGCCTGCCGGATCCCGGTGATCGCAGCGGCCGCGTAGCCGTCGAAGACGGCGCGGTCCTCGGCGAAGGCGATCTTCTTGGCGGCGTCCTTGACCGGCTGCCAGTCCGGGTCGAGCGCGCCCCGCTCGACGGAGTCGATCTCGGTGCGGGCAAGCGTGAACGGTACCCGCAGCTCCACCACGGGCCGCCAGTCACGCAGGGACGCCGTCACGCCGTCGGCCGGCGAGGCGACCTCCGTCACGTGCCCGGTGCCGATGCCCGCCAGCGCCAGGCCGTCGGGCCCGGTCACGTCGACCGCCTTCCGCGCGGCGGCGTGCAGGGCGAACGTACGCTTGGCCTCGTCCTCGACGCTGGCCCAGGCGGCGGCCGAGAGCGGGGCGAGCTCGCGGTACAGGTTGTTCATCGCTTCCCTTTCCACTGTCGTTAGGTAGGCAGCGCTGCCTGGCGTCCGGGCCGGCTAGCGCTTGAGAGAACCGATGCCGAGCGACCCGTCGCCAGGCGGCCGCGCGTCCGCCGATGCCCCGGGTACGCCGGACGGCCCCGAGGCAGCGACCGCGGTTGCGGTAGTGGTATCACCGGGTGGCCCGGGCGGGTTGTCGAGGAAGTCCGCGCACGGCGCGAAGAACAGGCACCCGGTGACGGCGGTGGAGAAGTCGAGGATCCGGTCGGTATTACCCGGAGGCTTGCCGATGAACATGTTCGACAGCATCTCTTCCGTCACCGCCGGAGTGGCGGCGTACCCGATGTAGTACGTGCCGAACTCGTCCTGGCCCGGGTTGCCGAACGGCATGTTCGCCCGCACGATCTGCCGCTGCTCGCCGTCCGGTCCGGTGATCGTGTTCAGCGCGACATGCGAGTTCGCCGGCTTGATCTCGTCGGGCAGCTCGATGTCGTCCAGCTTCGTCCGGCCGACCGCCCGCTCCTGGTCCTCGACGGACAGCGTGTTCCAGGCCGGGATGTCGTGCAGGTACTTCTGCACGATCACGTAGCTGCCGCCGGCGAAGTCCGGGTCGTCGTCCGCGCCGACGATAGCGGCACTCGTTCCGGCCGCGCCGCCCGGCGATTCGGTGCCGTCCACGAAGCCGATCAGGTCCCGCTCGTCGAAGTAGCGGAACCCCTGCACCTCGTCGGCTACCCCGACCGCGCCGCGCAGCCGCCTCATCACCTGCGTGGCGTACTCGAAGCACAGGTCCATCCGGTTCGCCCGGATGTGGAACAGCAGGTCACCGGGGGTGGCCGGGGCCGTGTGCCTGGCCCCGGCGAGCTCGCGGAACGGGTGCAGCTCACGCGGCCGCGGGCCATCGAACAGCCGGTCCCAGGCATCGGACCCGATCCCGGTGACCACCTGGAGCGAGGCTTCCGGTATGCGGAACCCGACGGAGCGCCCCAGGCCGGACAGATCCGGCAGCAGGTCGCGGACCACGTCCTCGCCACCGGGACTGATGGTGAGTACGAGGAAGACCGCCGCGGCGGTCAGCGGGCTGACCACCGGCTGCGGCGCCGGCTCGCTATTCGACTGTTCAGGCACAGGCAGGTCCCTTCGGCATCGTCCGCCCCTAGCTTCCCATATCCCGGTGCCGCCGGGGCCGGCGGTGCGGACATCGCCGTCAATGTCGCGATAGACCAAGGCAATGAGACCAGTCGAGCCGGTTTTGTCAGGTTACTGATAACAGCAAGAAGCGCTTGCGCCGGTTGGCCGGGCGGAAGAGCCGCCGGCACAGCTAGCAGTCAGGCGCATTGATTGCGCCCGCCCGCCCGTTCGGCGTGACGTTGCGCTGCCAGAGCCAGCCGGTTTCGTTCGGGCGCATTCTTTGTTTTTTCTATTCCGAACGGAAACGGCTGACTTCGGAACTTCCTACCTTCTGCCTTGGCCGTGCGGTCGTGGCTCCCGGGAACCTGAAACGGAAGGCGGGTGCTCAGCTGCCGCCTTCCCTGATCGGGGCGAGGCGGCGCAGCTGGGTGACGTGCCCGGGGTTCAGCTCGGCCACGCTGGCCACCTCGAGCAGCTTCATCGTGCGGACGACCTGGTCGCGGAGGATCTCGATGGCGCGGTCGACGCCGGACCGGCCGCCCGCCATCAGGCCGTACAGGTAGGCGCGGCCGACCAGGGTGAACTGGGCGCCCAGGGCGATCGACGCGACGATGTCGGCGCCGTTCATGATCCCGGTGTCGACGCGATCTCGGTCCGGCCGCCGACCGCCTTGACCACCTCGGGCAGCAGGTAGAAGGGGACAGGGGCGCGGTCGAGCTGCCGGCCGCCGTGGTTGGACAGCACGATCCCGTCGACGCCGAGGTCGGCGAGGGTGCGGGAGTCCTCGACGTTCTGCACGCCCTTGACGACGAGCTTGCCCGGCCACAGCTCGCGGATGACGTCGAGGTCCTTGAAGCTGATGGTGGGGTCCATCGCCGCGTCGAGCAGTTCGCCGACCGTGCCGCCGGTGGAGGTGAGCGAGGCGAACTCCAGCTTGGGCGTGGTCAGGAAGTCCCACCACCACCAGGGCCGGGGAATCGCGTTGAGCACGGTGCCGAGGGTGATCTGCGGGGGGATCGAGAAGCCGTTGCGCTTGTCGCGCAGCCGGGCGCCGGCGACGGGGGCGTCGACGGTGAAGAACAGCGTGTCGAACCCGGCGGCGGCCGCGCGGCGGACCAGGTCGTAGGAGATCTCCCTGTCGCGCATGACGTAGAGCTGGAACCAGTTGCGGCCGTTCGGGTTGGCCGCCCTCACGTTCTCGATCGAGGTGGTGCCGAGGGTGGACAGCGAGAACGGGATGCCCGCCGCGCCCGCCGCGCCCGCGCCCGCGGTCTCGCCTTCGGTGTGCATCAGGCGGGTGAAGCCGGTGGGGGCGATGCCGAACGGCAGCGCCGACGGGCCGCCGAAGACGGTCGTCGAGGTGTCGACGGCCGAGACGTCCTTCAGGATGGACGGGTGGAACTCGACGTCCTCGGAACGCCTGCCGGGCGCGCGCGAGCGAGATCTCGGACTCGGCGGCGCCGTCGGTGTAGTCGAAGGCGGCCCTCGGCGTGCGGCGCCGGGCGATGTCGCGCAGGTCGTAGATGGTCAGCGCCGCCTCGAGCCGGCGCTTCTTCGCGTCGAGCTCCGGCTTCTTGAACCGCATGAGCTCGAAGATCTCGTCCGGCTTGGGGAACTGGCGTTGGGGCATGGGCGAGGCACCTCGGTGATCGAAGCGGTGGGCCATATCGGCCAGTCTCGCAGACCAGCCCGCGGGCTGGCCCGGCGGCTGCCCCGGGTGCTCCCCTCAGCCGTCGCTCGCGGCCGCATCGGAGGTCATGCCCGCGCCGGTGGTCGTGGAGAAGCCGGTGGTCGTGGAGAAGCCGGTGGTCGTGGAGAAGCCGGTGGTCGTGGAAAGGGGGCGCGGCGCAGCCCGGGGCGCGCGACCAGCTTCAGCGCGTGCAGCAGGAAGAGCGGCAGGCCGAGGAGCAGCGCGGCCGGGTCGCGGGCGACGAGGAGGGTCAGGCCCGCCGCCGGCACGGCGGACAGCACCCCGGCGACCGGCAGGTTCCGCAGCGCGAGCCGGGCCGCCAGCGACCACAGGTCCACCGGCCCGCATGCCGGGCTCGTCGGCGCTGAGCTGGACCACGTAGCCCAGGGCGGCCACGGTGATGAACAGCGCCGCGCCGGCCAGGCAGAGTCCGGCCCGGCCGGTCAGCGTCGCCTCGCGGGCGAAGTGCCGGACCTCGGCCCCGCCGAGCACGACGGCGCCGAGCGGGCCGCCGACGCCAAGGATGACCCGCGCGGACCAGCGGGCCCGGAACTCGACGATGAACTGCCTGACCACCCGGTCCTCGCCGTCCCGCGCCCACCGGTCCAGCGCGGCGGACGCCGCGCTGACCGCGGTCGGCGCGGTGATCAGCGGCAGGGACGCCACGATCAGCGCCAGGTTCAGCGCCAGCGCGTTGAACAGCGTGGTGAGCGCGGCCATGAGCCTGGTCCCGAAGATACGGCTGGTCATCGGCGCATCATCCCTTCGGCCGGTAACGGAGATTCCCTGGATGAAAGTGCGCTGGGTCAAGAAGAACAGGATGACGATCGGCGCGGTCGCCGCGGTGGCGCCGGCCATGACCCAGGCCCAGTTCGTGGTGTACTCCCCGAGGATCAGCGCCAGGCCGAGCGACAGCGGGTAGGAGTTCTGTGTTGCTGATGTAGACCAGTGGTCCGAGGTAGTCGTTCCAGCAGTAAATGAACTGGAACAGGATCACCGATCGCCATGGCGGGCTTGGCCAGCGGCAGGATGATCCGGCTGTAGATATAGAACTCGTTGGCGCCGTCGATCCGCGCGGCCTCCGACAGCGACTGCGGGATCGTCATGAAGAACTGCCGCAGCAGGAACGTGCTGAAGATCGAGCTGCCGAAGAAGGTCGGCACCTCCAGCGGCAGGTAAGTGCCGATCCAGCCGAAGTTCTTGTACATGACGAACAGCGGGATGAGCGTGCAGGCAAACGGCAGGATGAGCGTCATCAGCATCACGTAGAAGACCGTGTCCCGGCCGGGCCAGCGCAGCCGGGAGAATCCGTACGCGACCAGGCTGCTCGAAATGCAGCACCCCGACGATGGTGACCGCCGCGTACAGGAAGGTGTTCCAGAAGAACCGGAAGATCGGCAGCGACGCGAACAGGTTCGGGTAGTTGCTCCACACGAACGGGTGCGGCCACCACACCACCGGGAGCTGCAGCGCCTGGGGCGCGGTCTTGACCGAGGTGCCGACCATCCACACCAGCGGCAGCGCGAACATGGCTGACAGCACGATGAGCACCGTGTGCTTGGACAGGCCGGCGCCGAAGACCCGGATCCGGGCCCGTCGGCCGCGGCGCCCGTCGCGGGTCCGCGTCGGCTGCGCCGGGGACGAGGGCGAAGAGTCGGACAGCTGCGTCGGCGCGCTGCGCATGGCGTTCACCTCTGATCGTTTTCGTAGTAGACCCAGCGGGACGAGGTCCGCAGCAGCACCACGGTGACGATGAGGACCGCGACGAACATCAGGAACGCCATGGCCGAGGCGTAACCCAGGTGCAGGAACTGGAACGCCTGCTGGTAGTAGTAGCTGACGTAGAACATGGTGGAGTTGCCCGGGCTGCCCGGCGGACTCTCGATCACCTGGGCCTGGGTGAAGTACTGGATGGAGACCACCAGGGCCAGGATCACGTTGAACAGGATGACCGGGCTGATCTGCGGGAGCGTCACGTGGCGGAGCCGCTGCCACGGCCCCGCGCCTTCCAGGTCCGCCACCTCGTACAGCTCCTTGGGCACCCCCTGGAGCGCGGCCAGGTAGATCACCATCGGCTGGCCGAGCGCCCACAGCCCGAGCAGGATGAACGTCGGCTTGGACCAGGCGATGGAGAAGAACCAGGCGGGCCCGTTGACGTGCGCATCGGACAGCAGGCCGTTCACGATGCCGAACGAGGGCTGGAAGATCCACACGAAGATCAGCGAGGAGGCCACCACGGGGACGATCGACGGGATGTAGAACAGCGTCCGGTAGACTGCCTGGCCGCGCACGTTCATGTTGAGCAGCAGCGCCAGCCCGAGTGCGGCCACCGTGGAGAACGGCACCTCGATGGCGGTGTAGTAGACGGTATTCCAGACGGCGGTGCGGAACATGGCGTCGTGCAGCAGGTCCGAGTAGTTGGACAGCCCGGTGAAAGTGGGGTTCCCGATGCCGGTGAAGCTGGTGAAGCTGTAGTAGATGGTCGCCAGGAACGGGTAGAGGTAGAACGCGCAGTACCCGATGATCCACGGGCTGACGAACAACAGTCCGAGCCGGTAGCCGCCTCGCCTGGGGCGACCGAAGCGCGCGTACCGCCGGTGCCGCCATCTGCATGCCTGCCTCCACCTGCGTTCCTGGCTTGTCCTGGCGTCCGGAGCTGTTAGCTGCCGGCGCTGCTGTTGGCATGCTGGTCGATATAGGCCAGCGCCTGCTGCGGTGTCATGGAATGCTCGCCGATGCCCTCGCTGGCCGATGCCTCGGCGATCTGGAACTCGGACTCGGTCTTGGTCAGGGCCGGTGTCTGCGAGTACGGGCTCGACATCTGCTCGACGAACACGTTCAGCCACGGATTGGCCTTGAGCCACACCTGGTAGGCGGGCTGCTGGATCACCGTGGGCGAGGTCGGCATCCAGCCGCCCTTGGGGTCGATCGTCGAGTTGAACGTCTCGTTGTTGTAGCCGGCCAGCCAGGCGATGAACTCGAACGCCTGCTGCGGGTGCGCCGACCCCTTGGGAACGATGTTGTAGTTGCCCTGGCCGAACGTGCTGGGTCCGCCCACCGTTCCGGGGAACGCCACGACGCCGAAGTTGCTGGCCATCGCCGGGTTGGTGGCCGGGATGCTCTGGGCGCCCTCCCACGGCCCGTCAATCTCGAACCCTTCCTTGCCCGCGACGAAGGGGTCGTCGCTGCCGCCGGCGACGTTGCCGTAGGCGGTCGACATGGCATCGACCAGCGAGTACGGGTACTTGTCGTACTGGGCGAGCCAGTTCGCCTGAGTCTTCGCTCCCGCACAGTTTTCGAGGTCGTACTGCCCCGAGGAGTTGAGGCAGTTGACCGCGCCGAAGAAGCTGGCGAACTGCTCGAAGCCCGAGCCGCCCGAGATGTAGTCCGGGTAGAAGCCGATCTGGCTCAGCTTGCCGCCGGCGAGCTTCCACTCCTTGGCCTGGTCCGCGTACAGCTGCGCCAGCGTGGTGGGCGGCGAGGCGATCCCGGCCGCCTTCAGTATGGACTTGTTGTAGTACAGGGCCCAGGAGTTCATGGACATCGGCAGCGCGTACAGCGTGCTGTCGTACTGGCCGCCCTGCAGCGCGATCGGGTACAGCCACTTCTCCAGGCCCGCGTACGTCCCGGTCAGGTACGGCTGGAGCGACTGGATCGACCCGTCCGCCGCGTACTGGCCGAGCACCGGGTTCCACTCGGTGAACACGTCGGGCGGGTCGCCGGCCGCGATCTCGGAAAGCAGCTTGGCGTCGCCCGTCGAACTCGGGATGTTGGACTCGGTGACGTGGATGTTCGGATGGGTGGAGTTGAACTCGCTGACCATCTGGCTGAGCAGCGACAGGGTGGCGCCTGACCACATGGTCTGCCAGGTGATGTTGACGACGCCGCCGGATCCGCCGGACGCGGAACCGGTGCCGGTTGACGCGGCGGGACCGCCGCAGGCGGCGAGGGCGAGCGCGGCGCAGGCCGCCGCCGGGGCCGCGCCGGCCAGGATGCGGGCTCTTCGCCCGCGCCTGGAACCCGGGGTCCGGGCGGGACCGCCGGAACGACCGCGGCAGGCCGCGTATATCTTTTCAATCACGAGATGCTCCTTCACTTCCTTGGGGGGCGTGCATCAAGTGCCTGCCGCGCGGGCCGGGCCGGGCCCGCGCGGCAGTGTTGGCGGTCCCGTGCTTTCCCTGATGACCAGTTCGGGCTCGGGCCGTCGTCGGGTGTGGGGCTCGTCGGCGGCTGGCTGCGGGGTCGCCGGATCCGCGGTCGCCGGCTCCATCACCGACCGCAGCAGCGAGAAACAGGCCCGGCCGAGTTCGGCGTAGTCCAGCCGCACGGTGGTGAGCGGCGGGGTCAGGAACTCGGCCACCGGTATGTCGTCGAATCCGACGACGCTGACATGGCCGGGGACGGACAGGCCCGCCGCGTGCAGGGCGCGCATCACGCCGAGTGCGAGTTCGTCGTTGCCGCAGAGCACGGCGGTGACCTCGGGATCCGCGGCCAGTTGCTGCCCGGTCTGGTAGCCGGAGCGGGGTGTCCAGCCGCACTGCACCGGGGCCGGCACCGGCGCACCGCTCTCCTCGAGCGCGTGGCGCCACCCCGCTTGCCGCTGACTGGTGTGCGTCGAGGACGGGATGGCCAGGTAGTGCACGGTCCGGTGGCCAAGCGAGAGCAGGTAGCGGGTCGCCTCGATGGCCGCCTTCCTGTCGTCGAGCCAGACCCAGGGTTTGTCCGCCGCGGGCTCGAGAGCCGGCGTCTCGACCAGCGCCGCCATGGGGATTTCCGGTGGGGCGGCGTCCAGCGCCATGGTGCCGGCCCGGTCGTAGGCGATGACGATCAGTGACCCGCCGGGCTCGACTGCCCGCTTCACCGCGGCGGCCACCTCAGCCGGCTGGTCAGACTCCACAACGCGGACCCCGACGGAGAAACCGGCGGCCCGCGCTGCCTCCTCGATGCCCTGCAAGGCCGCCTGGTAGCCGTACAGAGATGTGTTCGCGGTGACCACCGTGACCGACCGGGCGCGCGCACCGCGCAGCGCCCTGGCCGCCCGGTTCGGGCGGAAGCCGAGCTGCTCGATGGCGGCGAGGACAAGCTCCCTGGTAGCCGGACGGACGCTCGGATGCCCGTTGATGACCCGGGACACCGTCTGGTAGGAGACTCCGGCCACGGCGGCCACGTCCAGGATGCTGGCCGGCCGCGCACTGCGGCCACTTGTGGGTTCGGTCACATCCATGCCAGGATTGTGAACGTTCACATGAAGCGGAGTCAAGGGATAAAACGTGACGACTTAGCATCGTCGCAACGCCGGCCGGGGATGGCAAGCACTGGGACTGAGGAGGAAGGCTTGGCAGGAACGCACAGCTCCCGCAGCTCATCGACTGGGCCGGCGACGGCCTTGAGCTGTGCGTCGAGGTCGGCGCCGACGGGATGGCGCGGCTGATCAGGCTGGCGGCCCAGGGAACCGCGGACCTGCGGGACCGGTCGTCGGACGCGGCCCTTCCGCTGCTCGACGTCATCGTGGCCGGCGAGGGGCGGAGCTGGTCGGGCAGGCGGTACTGCGAGTCCGAGGCGGGCCACCGGTTCCGCTACGCCGGCCATGACGTACGCCGCGATGAGGGCGGCTCCTGGCGGGAACTGCGCGTTGACCTCGACGACCCGGTGACGGGGCTGCGGGCGGAGGTGTTCTACCGGATCCTGGCCTCTGGTCCGGGCGGTCCGGGCAGTGATGCGGACACCAGGCCGCGGGCGGCGCGCTCCGGTCCTGGGTGCGCCTGGAAAACCGGGGAGAGCAGCCGGTCACCGTCCAGTCGGTGACCTCGTTCCTCGTGCGGCGGCCTCGGCACGGGAACCGGCCCCGATGACCTCGCGGACCTGGAAGTGCGCTGGGCGGAGAACGACTGGATGGCCGAGGGCCGCTGGCAGGCCCGGGCGCTGCGCGACGCCCTGCCCGACCTGGACCGTTCGACGCTCGGCGCCGACCCGCGCGGCTGCTCTCAGCGTGTCGAGCGCGGGAACCTGGTCGACCGGCCGGTACCTGCCCGCCGGCGTGGTCGTGAACAGGCGGACCGGGCACGCCTGGGCGTGGCAGATCGAGCACAACGGCGGATGGCACTGGCAGGTCGGCGAGTCCGCCCGCCACTCTCCGGGGCTGGTGCCCGATGGTCCCGCCCGACAGGCGCGCGGGCGGGGTCAGCGGCGCTTACCTCGCGCTCCTCGGCCCGGTGGACGGCGAGCACCACTGGCAGGTCACGCTCGGCCCGGGCGAGGCGTTCACCACCGTGCCCGCCAGCGTGGCCGTCAGCCCGGACGGGTTCGACGGCGCCATCGGCGGGCTCACCGCCATCCGGCGCGCGATCCGCCGCCCGCATGACGACGGCTCGCCGGCTGCCGGTGATCTTCAACGACTACATGAACACGCTGATGGGCGATCCCACCACCGAGCGCCTGCTGCCGCTGATCGACGCCGCCGCCGAGGTCGGCGCGGAGTACTTCTGCATCGACGCCGGCTGGTACGCGGAGGTCGGCGAGGGCTGGTGGGACACGGTCGGCGAGTGGCGTCCCTCGCGCAGCCGGTTCCCCGGCGGGATCGCCGAGGTCCTCGACCGCATCAGGAACGCCGGGATGGTGCCCGGCCTGTGGGTCGAGCCCGAGGTGGTCGGCGTGCGCAGCGAGGTCGCCCGGCAGCTTCCCGCCGGACGCCTTCTTCCAGCGCGGCGGGCAGTTCGTCGTCGAGCACGGCCGCTATCACCTGGACCTGCGCCATCCCGCCGCGGTCAAGCACCTGGACCAGGTGATCGACTTCCTGGTCGGCGAGCTCGGCGTCGGTTACCTCAAGTTCGACTACAACATCAGCGTCGGACCCGGTCCCGACAGCGGCGGCCTGCCCGCCGGCGCGGGACTGCTCGCCGCGAACCGGGCGCAGCTCGACTGGCTCGACGCCGTGCTTGACCGGTATCCCGGGCTGGTGATCGAGAACTGCTCCTCCGGCGGCATGCGCACCGACTACGCGCTGCTGTCCCGCATGCAGCTCCAGTCCACCAGCGACCAGCAGGAGTACCTGCGCTACCCGCCGATCGCCGCCGCCGCGCCCGCCGCCATCGCGCCCGAGCAGGCGGCCGTCTGGGCCTACCCGCAGCCCGAGTTCAGCGCCGGCGAGATCGCGTTCACTATGGTCAACGCCCTGCTCGGCCGGATCCACCTGTCCGGTCACCTCGACCGGATGAGCGAGCCGCAGCGGGAGCTGGTCGCCGAGGCGGTCCGCGTCTACAAGGAGTCGCTGCGGCCGGCGATCGCGCGGTCGGTGCCGTTCTGGCCGCTCGGCCTGCCGCGCTGGGACGACTCCGTGGGTCGCGCTCGGCCTGCGGGCGCCGGGCGGCAGCCACCTCGCGGTCTGGCGCCGCGGCCAGGGCGGCGAGCGGACTCCGGCCGCGGTGACGCTGCCGCTGCCGCACCTGCGCGGCGCCCGGGTGACCCCGCGCGTGCTCTACCCGCGCGCAGGCCGGGGCCGAGGCCGGCTGGGACGCGGACGCGCGGCACGCTCACCGTTATCCTCCGCGATCCGCCGTCCGCCTGCGTCCTGCGCCTTGAGGCCTGACCAGCCGGGCGGGGCACGACAGGCGCTTCAACGACCGCCGCCCGGGGCGCGGCTCCCTGAGCCGCGCCCGCATCGGTGGGCCTGGTCGCCTTACGCCGCCGCTGCCCCGGCGGCGCTCCTGCAGGGCCTTGCGGTACTCCGCCACGACCATCTCGGTCAGCTCGTCGGCGGAGGTCTCGTCGCTGCGCTTGTCGAAGGTGATCTTGCCGCCCTGGATCAGGTTGACCCGGTCGCACACCTCGATGCACCTGGCCGTAGTTGTGCGCGATGATGATGATCGAGACGTCGCCCTGCTCCTTGAGCTCGCGTGATGAGGTCCAGGATCATCGAGCCTTCCTTGACCCCCATCGCGGCCAGCGGCTCGTCGAGGAGCAGGATCTTGGGGTTGGAGAACACCGAGCGCGGCCACCGCGATCGCCTGCCGCTGACCGCCGGACAGCTGGGCGACGGTCGCGTTGATGTCCGGGATGCCGCACGCCGATCTCGTCCAGGTGTTCCTTGGCCTCCCGGCGCATGGCCCGGCTGTTCAGCAGCGGCCCCAGCGGACCTTCTCCCGGTTCAGGAACATGTTCTGGTACACGCGTCAGCTGGTTGATCAGCGCGAGGTCCTGGTAAACGGCGTCGATGCCGAGTGACCGGGCGTGGTCGACCGACTTGCAGCGTGCACCTCCTCGCCTTCGAGCACGATCCGTCCCGGAGTCTCGGCGGCTGGAAGCCGCAGATGATCTTGAGCAGGGTGGACTTGCCCGCGCCGTTGTCGCCGATCAGGCCGAGCACCTCGCCCTTGCCGAGCCGCAGGTTGATGTCGGTCAGCGCGGTCACCGCGCCGTAGCTCTTGGAGACGTGCTCGACCCGCAGTACGTCGCCGTGTGCGGTGCCGCGTTCTCGGTCACGTGTTACCGCGCTCTCCCCTCGCCCGCAGCCGCGCCAGCTGGACGTTGGCGATCATGGCGACCAGGACGGCGACGCCGAAGACGATGTGCAGCGGGTCGGCGCTGACCCCGATGATCGGAAGCCCGTCGGTGCAGGATGGCCGAGCACGACCGCGCCGAGGAAGGCGCCGATGATCGTCCCCGTGCCGCCGAGCATCGCGGTGCCGCCGATCACCGCGGCGGCGACCGCGTAGAACATCGGCGTGGTACGCAGCGCCGCCGGTGGGGGTCGATGTTGTTCGTGAAGTACACGGTCTGCAGGCCGACGAGCGCCCCGAGCACGCCGCTGAGCATGAAGTTGCCGTACTTGATCCGGTTGACGTTGATGCCCGCCTCGCGCGCGCCGAGCAGGTTGCCGCCGACCGCGATCGTGTGCAGCCCCCAGCGGGTCCTGGTGCAGCACGATATGGAACACCACGGTGAGCACCACCGCCCAGACGAACGTCCGCGACCACGCGTAGCCTGGCCGATCCACTTGCCGATGCCGAGCACGTCGGCGGGATGCGGGCCGGCTCGCCGTGCGACGTGGTGCGCGATCAGCCCCAGCAGGATGAAGCCCGGTGCCCAGCGTGGTGATGAACGAGGGCAGCCGCAGCGTGACCGTGAGGAACGCCGTTGACCAGGCCGACCACCAGCCCCGACATGAGCAGCGCGAAATCGATCGCGAGCAGGCCGGGGACGCCGTAGTAGTGGACCAGGAAGTACATGAGGAACGGCGCGAACGCGTACGATGAAGCCGACCGACAGGTCGATCTCGCCGCAGATCAGCAGGAGCACCTCGCCCAGCGCGATGATCATGATCGGCGCCGCGACCAGGGTCGAGACAGGTTGACCAGGTCGGCCTCGTGAAGAAGGCCGAGCCGGACCCGGGGTTGATGACGCGAAATACATGAACAGCAGCGACCACGACGACGAAGACCGTCGCTTCCCGCTGCCGGGCCAGGAACAGCCCTGCCCGGCGCAGCTACCGCCAGCGCCGGTCGTTCCCTGCCCGGTCGCCGCGGCCCGCCGGAGGCGTGCGCCGCGCGGGCTCGCTCGGCCATGTCTCACTCACGAGAAATGTCCACTCCGTTCATGCGCTCCGCCCGCCGGCGCGTCCCGTGCCGTCCAGCGCCGCGGGGCACGGGGCGGCCTCGCTGCCGCCCGGTACCGCCGCGGGCCGCCCGAGTGCCGTTCCGGGCCGGTCAGGTGCTGGTGGTGGCCGCCGGCGGTCTGGATGGCGCCGGCGGCCGCGGCACAGCGTCGGCCTGGGCCGAGGCCCCGCCCTGGTAGCTGGTGTTCGAGTCAGGTACGGGCCGACGTTGCACTTGGTCACGAACGGTCAGGCCGGTGTCGGTGTCCGGCGGCAGCACAGGCCGCCGGTCAGGTTGTACAGGTACATGTAGAGCACCGGCAGGAAGCCCTGCAGGTACGGGTCCTGGTAGATGGTGAAGTTGACCTTGCCGGCCTGGAGTCGCGGCCAGCGTGCCGCGGGTCAGTGTCGAACCCGCCGGCCGGGATCGCACCAGGCCGGTTCTGGGTCAGCTGCGCGCCGCAGGTTCTCGGTCGAGCCCGCGTCCACCGCGAACGCGCCCTTGAGTGGTCTTGTTGCCGAGCAGGTACGCCTTCTCCGCCGACAGCTCGTGGCGTCGTCGTCGCGCCGGTCGCCGACCTCGTCGACCGGTAGCCGCTGCCGAGCACCGACGCGGCGCCGTCGTAACGGGGCTGGATGTTGCCCGTTCCCGGGGTGGCGATGAAGATGACGATCTCGCCCGGCCGCCAGGGACCCTTGATCTGCTCGCCCATCTGCTGGCCGGACGAGGTACAGCGCCTGGCCCGACGTAGCAGAGCCGGTTGGTGCCGATCTCGCGGCACGCCGTTGACGAGATCGGCCGTCCGCGTTGTAGGTGACGACCGGGATGCCGGCGTTCATCGCCTGCGACACCGGCGCTGGTGAAGTGCGGTGGTCGCTGTTGATGACCGCCAGTCGCGATGCCGTCCGCCTTGGCGGCTGATCGCGGTCTGCATGTAGGTGACCATGTTGGCCAGGTTCGAGTTGGGCGACGCCGCCCCAGTTCGGCGTCGGCAGGCCGAGCAGCGCCGCCGCGTCGGCGAACCCGTACTGGGTCGGGCGTGAAGAACAGGTTCGTGGTGACGTGGTTGACGAACCAGAACTGCCAGGCCGGGGTCTTCGGGAAGTTGCCCGCGACCGCGGCCGCGGCCGACTCCGTCATCTTCGACCGTGCCGCTGCTGCCGTCACTGCTCGACGAGCTGCACGCCGCGAGCAGGGCCGAAGCCGCCGCCGTAGCGCTCACCAGGCCGGTTCCCGCCAGCAGCTTGCGCCGCGACGGCCCGTCCTTCATGTTCAGCGTCTGTATCGCCTCATCGACTTTGGGGTCGATCTTCTTCATCGCGGACCTCCAGCTGTCTCCGTTGAAGGGGAACTCCGTAGGCTGATGTTAACGATCACATTGATTGGGCTCTGTGACCCCAGTCACGTGATAACGATGACAATAGGACGACTTGTGGTGACAATCTAGACTTGCGTTCGCAGAAAAGTTATCGTTAACAGACTGAGACGCAGCTGGCCGTAGCGGGCGCGGCTTCCCCGCTCAGGCCGCATTTCCCGCATACGGCGAGGTAGGAGCCGGTGACACCCCGCTGGCGCGGCCCGGTCGCGAGGGCGGTCCGGCGGTAGGCTTGCGGCAGCGCCCGCCGGGCCTCCCGTCGGCGGACGACCGGAGGCAGCATGACATCACCACGTCGACCGATGCCGGAACCCGGCGCAGGAGGCCGCCGCCCCGGCGCACCTGCGCCCGCGCGGCGGGCCCGTGCTGCCCGAGCAGAGCCGCGAGGACACCGACGCCGCCTGGGGCGAGTACCCCGAGTCGGCCGACGACCGCCTCTACCGCGACCGCCCGCCGCACTGGGACGATTACTAATCCGCTCCTGGAGCCCGGCTGCGGCACTCCCGCCGCGAGTCCCAGGACCGACCACCGGGCCAGGCTCCGGGCCAGCACGGGCAAGGGCTAGCGGCCGTAGGCGGCGGGGAAGCCGTCGCGCCAGGTTGGGTAGCGGAGGGTCCAGCCGAGTTCCTTCCTGGCCTTCGCGTTGGACGCGCCCCTGGCCTCGGTCATCATCGTCAGCGTCTTGCCCATGAACAGGCGCCCACCCAGCCGGGCACGTGATAGGGCGGCTTCGCGCCGACGGCGGCGGCGAGGGCGGGAAGCCAGTCGCGCATCGGGGCGGGCTCGTCGTCGGTGATGTTGTAGATGGCCGGGCCGTCGGCGTCGAGCGCGAGCACGGTCGCGGCGGCCGCGTCCTCCAGGTGGATGAACGACATGATGCCGCCGCCGTCCCCGATAAGCGGGAACTGGCGCTTGCGGACCGCCCTGACCATGGCGTCCTCCTCGCCGTAGAACCCGCCGTAGCGCAGCGCGATCCCGCCCGCGGCGGTGACCGCCTGCGTCCACGTGCGCCATGGCGGCGAACATCCGCCGCGCCGACGGCGGGGGGTCGGCGAGGAGCGGGTCGCTCTCGTCCTTGACCGGCCCGCCGGCGTGCGCGTAGCGGAAGGGCGCGAAGCTCTGCCCGATGAACCTCGGCACGCCCTGCTCCCGGGCGGCCGCCAGCAGGTTGTCGGTGCCCCTCGGTGCGCAGCGCGTTCGTCGGTCGCGAAGGCCGCGGTCCATGTTGCGGGAGAAGCCCACGCCGGACAGGGCGGTGGCCTGGTAGATGATCGCGTCGGGACGGGCCGCGGTCGACCACGGCGCGCACCGCCGCCTGCGTCGAGCACGTCGAGCACGGCCGGCTCGGCGCCGAGCGACCCCAGCTAGCCCGCCTTGGCGGCCGACCGGGAGGTACCGGTGACCTGATGGCCGCGCTCGGCCAGTTGGGGGATAAGGCGGCGGCCGATCGCGCCGCTCGCGCCTACTACTAGAACTCGCATGACGTCTTCGTCCCTCCATGCTGCCGGCCGGTGTCACACCGGGCCGGGCTCCCGTGTCACTGTTACTGACACGGGAGCCGGAGGGAACGTGACCGGCGTGCGCGAAGAGACACCTTATTCCGATGATGCCGACCCGTCGGATTGCCAGGACGAGCGGCCGGATCCTCGGGCGACGAGTGCCTGGCTGGCGGAGCGGTTCCAGGAGCACCGCGGCCGGCTGCGCGCGGTCGCCTACCGGATGCTCGGCTCGCTGGAGGAGGCCGACGACGCCGTGCAGGAGGCCTGGGTCCGGTTCAGCGCGGCCGGCGCCGACGAGGTGGTCAACCTCGGCGGCTGGCTGACCACCATCGTCAGCCGGGTCTGCCTGAACACGCTGCGCGCCCGCGCCGCCCGGCCGGAGACCCTGGCCGGCCCGCGCGTGCCCGATCCGGTGCTCAGCCCGGCGGACGGCCCGACGCCGGAGCAGGAGGCGCTGCTGGCCGACTCGGTCGGGCTCGCGCTGCTGGTGGTGCTCGACACGCTGACCCCGGCCGAACGGGTCGCGTTCGTGCTGCACGACGTGTTCGACTTCCCGTTCGGCGAGATCGCCCCGATGCTCGGGCCGCACGCCGGAGGCCGCCAGGCAGCTCGCCAGCCGGGCCCGGCACCGGGTCAGGGTGGCGGGCGCGACGCGAACCGGACAGCGCCGTCGCCGCCCAGCAGGCGGTGGTCAGCGCCTTCTTCGCCGCCGCCCGGGCCGGCGACCTGGCCGCGCTGGTCGAACTGCTCGACCCGGACGTCGTGCTGCGCACCGACGGGTTCGCCGGCGGCGCCGGCGGTGCTGCGCGGCGCCGCCGCCGTGTCCGGTGCCGTCCTCGGCGGCGCCAGCCCGCACGCCGAGTTCCGCCCGGTTCTCGTCAACGGGGCCGCCGGCGTGCTCGTCACCCTGCGCGGCCGGCCGGCCGCCCTCATGGCCTTCACCGTCGCCGGCGGCCGCATCACCGCGGTCGACGGCATCACCGACCCGCACCGCCTGCGCCGCCTGGTCGGTGAGCGGCAGCCATGACGGGTAAGACGGCGGTTTCCGGTCAGCCCGGTCGGATCAGAAGAGCGTGGGCGGGCCGGCCGGAACCGGCTCGGGGAGCGGGCTGACCTCGGGTACCAGGACGCGTACCTGGTCGTGGAAGCGGCGGGCCAGTTCGAGCGCGTCGACGTTGTCGGGCGTGTGAATGAACACGGTGGGGGAGCGCCCCTCGCGCAGCCAGCCGGCGACGACGCCGAGCCAGGGCTGCCAGCCGGCGACCGTCCGGGCGGCGTCGTCCCGGCCGATGTACCGGATCACGGGGTGGGAGGTGAGCGCCCGTGAGCGGCGGGGCAGGCGCGGCTTCTTCGTCCATGCCTCCCGTTCGGCCGCGCTCACCGGTGGGCCGTCGAACAGCACGGTGGTATCGAAGGTCAGCCATTCCGCGCCGAACGGCACCGAGAACCTGCTCCAGCCGCTGCTGCGAGTGCTGGTCCTCGAAGAATGCGCGGTGCCGGACCTCGACGCAGTAGCGGTACTCACGGGGGAGCCGGGCCAGGAAACCGCCGAGCGCGCCGAGGTCGGCGGGGGAGAAGGACGGCGGCAGTTGGACCCACAGGGCGGGGGCCGGGGCCCGAGGGGCTCGATCGCCGCGAGGAAGGCGCGAAGCGGTTCATCGGCGTCGGCGAGTCGCCGCTCGTGGGTGACCGTTTTCGGCAGTTTGAGCAGGAAGCGGAAGCCAGGACTGGTCTGCTCGGCCCACGACTTCACCACCTCGACGGTCGGCGTCGCATAGAAGGTGGTATTGCCCTCGACGGCGTTGCACCAGCTGGCATAGGCGCTGAGCCGGTCGCGCGGTGACGATGACCGGGGCAGGAAGCGCCCCTGCCAAGGTGCGTAGCTCCACATGGCGCATCCGACGTGGAGCGACCCTATGTTTGTGCTGTTCAAGACAGCAAAACCGTACTTTCGCGAGGCACTGTTGTCAACCAGACTACGTTGACAAGGCCCCGATTGGCTCATGACGAAAGCATCGGCACACTTCAGCGGGTGTCAACGTCGGCCAATCCAGTATTCAGCCGTCGCCGACAAGCGGGCAGGGTCGAGAGGGTAGTTACTCGTACGCTTGTCAACGGCCAATCAGGCGGGTGCGCCGCGCCTAGTCGGAGGGGAACCGGCTTTCGGTTCTTCGTCGTAAGTCCCCCGCGCGGGATAGCCTTCACAGCGTGAGCAACAGTGAGGATCGTGGCGCGCGATCAGCCGCGTGCGGGAGTTGCGGCCGTTGTAGTTGGAGGATTCGCGGGAACGCTGTACAGCGTGCACGGTCGTGGTTTCCCCACTTGGCCGCTAGTGTGCCACGCCTGAGATTATCGTCATAAGTCTGTAGGCTGTTGTTATGTCGCTTCCTATCGGGCCGCTGGCGTTGTCGGATGAGGCTCGTGCTGAGCTTGGCCGCCTGGCGGCGTCGGGTGACCGGCGCTTGTCGGAGCGGGCGCGGATCGTGCTGGCCTGCGCGGAGCCTTCGGCTGGCGGCAACTCGGGGGTGGCAGCTGAGCTGGGGCTCGTCCACGGACGCCGTGCGCAAGTGGCGGGAGCGGTTCGCGAGGGACGGCGTTGCCGGGCTGGCGGACAGTGCCCGGCCGGGCCGGCCGAAGGCCGGCCTGGTGCTGACGGATGCTGAGCGGGCCCAGCTGGCCTTGTGGGCGCGGCGGGGGAAGACCTCGCAGGTGCTGGCACTGCGGGGAGGATCGTACTGGCCTGCGCCGATGGCAAGGACAGCAGGCGGGTCGCCGCTGAGCTGCGGACCACCGAGCACACCGTGGCCCGGTGGCGGGGCCGGTTCGTCCGGCAGCGGCTGGACGGGCTGACCGACGAGAAGCGCCCGGGACGGCCGCCGTCGATCTTGCCGGACAAGGTCGAGGAGGTCGTCACCGCCACTCTGGAGGAGCTGCCCAGGGACTCCACCCACTGGTCACGGGCCTCGATGGCCGGGCGCAGCGGCCTGAGCAAGTCGACCGTCGGCCGGATCTGGCGCAGGTTCGACCTGAAGCCGCACCTCATCGACGGGTTCAAGCTGAGCACCGACCCGCTGTTCGTGGCGAAGGTGGTCGACGTCGTCGGCCTGTACCGCAACCCGCCGGAGAAGGCCGTCGTCCTGTGCGTGGACGAGAAGTCCCAGGTCCAGGCCCTGGACCGGTCCCAGCCGGTGCTGCCGATGATGCCCGGCATGCCCGAGCGGCGCACCCGCGACTACGCCCGCCACGGCGTGACCAGCCTGTTCGCCGCGTTCAACATCGAAGACGGCACCGTGATCAGCGAACTGCACCGCCGCCACCGCCACCAGGAATACCTCAAGTTCCTGAAGAAGATCGACAAGAACGTCCCCTCGGGGCTGGACGTCCACATCGTCTGCGACAACTACGGCACCCACAAGACCCCTGTCATCCAGGACTGGCTCGCCCGCCACCCCCGCTTCCACGTCCACTTCACCCCGACCGGGTCAAGCTGGATCAACCAGGTCGAGCGCTGGTTCGGCTACCTCACGGACAAAAAGATCCGCCGCGGCGTCCACAAGTCGGTCCAGGCACTCGAAGCCGATATCCGCGACTGGATCGAGCACTGGAACGAGAACCCCAGGCCGTTCGCCTGGACGAAGACAGCCGAGGAGATCCTCAACTCCCTGGCCGAATATTTGTCGAAGATTTCAGGCGTGGCACACTAGATGACTGATTCCAAGGGGTCAGTGGTGGTAAGCGAATCAATATCTAGCGGCCTGCGGCTTTGCGGACACCCCGGGCGCCATGGAGGGGGAACGGCGTGCAGGGGGATATCTCTTTAAATCTGCTTAACGGTCAGCCGCCGGTTACAGGCCGGGAGGGAACGTCTCAATGACAGTCATAGTACGAGTCCCCGTAAACATTGGGAACATCTTTCCAGGCAGTTCCGGTCCAGTACACTTCGACGCCCTCTTGCGCGCCGACCGGGTTGGTTCCGTTCGGGGAGAAAGCCAGGTAGGTAATGCACTGGGCGACGTAGCTTCCCGTGTACGGCGCAGGGAGCTCATCCCATTTGGCCACCACCACGTCTGCTATCGTGCTCACAGTCTTACCCTGAAACAAGGCGCAGCCAAGGCCTGCGTAACGCGAAGCCGAGGAAGCTGCGTACGGCACCCACCACCCCGGATAAGTATCGTTCGTACTGCCGCAGCCGGTCGGCGCCGGTATAAACGAGCCGTACTTGTCCTCTATCGTCCCGCCAGGCACAATGATCTCACCCGGCGACGTACCGGACATTGCCGTGCTGTTGACCTGCAATGCCGCGATCGTGCCGTTTCCTGGGTAAATATAGAGATGTGGCGTGGTGCTCGTAGGCAAGGGCGCCGCGCCCGACTCTGCCGCCTGCGGCGAGGCGGCGTCCCCGGATGCGTCAGCCCGGGCACTCGCAGTGGCAGTCGCCGTGCCTGCCGCTCCGGAATGCAGGGCTGAGCACTCCACGGAGTTGCTGCCGCCAACTGCATTGCAGGACCCGTTGTTGTTATTTGTAGTATTGGTCCCGCAGGCGGCCATTGCCAGCGCTGCGCAGGCCAGAAGAAACGGAAGGCCTCGTCGGGCTCGGAACGCCGACCACTTGTTCATCGCCCGGCCCCCAGACTCGGGCTTGCGCAGTTGGCTGTGTTGTCATTACCTACCGCATTACAAGGACCTTGCACATTGTTGACTTCTGTGCTGTTCGATGAACCACCAGAAGCCAGCAGATACCCAACCACGGCCAATACCACTGTCACGACGACGGCGACTCCCGCCCACCACGGCCGGGCCAATATACTAGTAATGCGTTTCCAGAAGTTCTCTTGCGCATTAGCGTTCGCCACTGTCTCACCCTCTAGCAACTGCGAGCCAGGCCCCATCTGGGCGGAACCATGCATGACGATATTCCCATAAAAACGAGACCGAAGCATCATCGATGAAGTGCTATGAGCTAAGTTTCGCCCGCCACTTAATCGCAGCCGGATTGGCCCCGTGTCGCGTGTCGTAAGTTGTTTTACGGTGTGATTGGCGGGACGATGGAGCATGTCCTTTGCTCCTGCCCTGGTCCTGCGCGAGGGCGACTGCAAGAAGCTGGGTGACCTGGCGCGGCTGCCGAGCGTGCCGTCCGGGCTGGCGAAGCGAGCGCGGATGATCCTGCTGGCCGCGGACGGGGTGCCGAACGCCGAGATCGCCCGGCTGGCCGGCGTGTCCCGTCCGACAGTGATCGCCTGGCGGGAGCGCTACGAGTCCGGTGGGATCGCCGCGCTGGAGGATGCCCCGCGCAGCGGCCGCCCCGCGGAGATCGACGAGATCGAGATCGCCGCGGCGACCCTGGTGAACAACGGAAGGCCGCCGGAGCGGCTGGGGATCACGCACTGGTCGGCCCGGTTCATGGCCGCCGAGCTGGGCATCTCCTTCGCGACCGTGGCCCGGGCCTGGCGCAAGTGGGGCATCCAGCCGCACCGGCTCGAGACGTTCAAGTTCAGCACCGACCCGCAGCTGGAGCCAAGATCCGCGACGTCGTCGGCCTCTACCTTTCGCCGCCGGACAACGCGGTCGTGGTCAGCGTCGATGAGAAGTCGCAGATCCAGGCGCTGGACCGGACCGCGCCGATGCTGCCGCTGCGCCCCGGCCTGCCCGAGCGCCGCACTCACGACTACAAGCGCAACGGCACCACGACCCTGTTCGCGGCCCTGGAAGTCGCCACCGGGAAGATCACCGCGGACGCCTGCTACCCCCGCCACCGCCGCCAGGAGTTCCTCCGCTTCCTGAAGAAGGTCGCCGCTGCCCACCCCGCAGTAGAGCTGCACGTCGTGCTGGACAACTACGGCACCCACAAGCACCCCGAGGTCCGCAAGTGGCTCGCGGAAAACCCCGCGTCACCCTGCACTTCACCCCGACCAGCTGTTCCTGGCTCAACATGGTCGAGATCTTCTTCGGCATCATCACCCTCCAGGCCATCCGCCGCGGGACCTTCCACTCCGTGAAAGACCTCACCGCCGCGATCGGCCGGTTCATCGACGCCTACAACCAGCGTTGCCAGCCTTTTGCCTGGAGTAAAGACGCCGACGAACTCATCGCGAAAATCAGACCGTCAAAGAACTAGAGACACGCGACACTAGTGTGCCACGCCTGAGATTATCGTCATAAGTCTGTAGGCTGTTGTTATGTCGCTTCCTATCGGGCCGCTGGCGTTGTCGGATGAGGCTCGTGCTGAGCTTGGCCGCCTGGCGGCGTCGGGTGACCGGCGCTTGTCGGAGCGGGCGCGGATCGTGCTGGCCTGCGCGGAGCCTTCGGCTGGCGGCAACTCGGGGGTGGCAGCTGAGCTGGGGCTCGTCACGGACACCGTGCGCAAGTGGCGGGAGCGGTTCGCGAGGGACGGCGTTGCCGGGCTGGCGGACAGTGCCCGGCCGGGCCGGCCGAAGGCCGGCCTGGTGCTGACGGATGCTGAGCGGGCCCAGCTGGCCTTGTGGGCGCGGCGGGGGAAGACCTCGCAGGTGCTGGCACTGCGGGGGAGGATCGTACTGGCCTGCGCCGATGGCAAGGACAGCAGGCGGGTCGCCGCTGAGCTGCGGACCACCGAGCACACCGTGGCCCGGTGGCGGGGCCGGTTCGTCCGGCAGCGGCTGGACGGGCTGACCGACGAGAAGCGCCCGGGACGGCCGCCGTCGATCTTGCCGGACAAGGTCGAGGAGGTCGTCACCGCCACTCTGGAGGAGCTGCCCAGGGACTCCACCCACTGGTCACGGGCCTCGATGGCCGGGCGCAGCGGCCTGAGCAAGTCGACCGTCGGCCGGATCTGGCGCAGGTTCGACCTGAAGCCGCACCTCATCGACGGGTTCAAGCTGAGCACCGACCCGCTGTTCGTGGCGAAGGTGGTCGACGTCGTCGGCCTGTACCGCAACCCGCCGGAGAAGGCCGTCGTCCTGTGCGTGGACGAGAAGTCCCAGGTCCAGGCCCTGGACCGGTCCCAGCCGGTGCTGCCGATGATGCCCGGCATGCCCGAGCGGCGCACCCGCGACTACGCCCGCCACGGCGTGACCAGCCTGTTCGCCGCGTTCAACATCGAAGACGGCACCGTGATCAGCGAACTGCACCGCCGCCACCGCCACCAGGAATACCTCAAGTTCCTGAAGAAGATCGACAAGAACGTCCCCTCGGGGCTGGACGTCCACATCGTCTGCGACAACTACGGCACCCACAAGACCCCTGTCATCCAGGACTGGCTCGCCCGCCACCCCCGCTTCCACGTCCACTTCACCCCGACCGGGTCAAGCTGGATCAACCAGGTCGAGCGCTGGTTCGGCTACCTCACGGACAAAAAGATCCGCCGCGGCGTCCACAAGTCGGTCCAGGCACTCGAAGCCGATATCCGCGACTGGATCGAGCACTGGAACGAGAACCCCAGGCCGTTCGCCTGGACGAAGACAGCCGAGGAGATCCTCAACTCCCTGGCCGAATATTTGTCGAAGATTTCAGGCGTGGCACACTAGTGTCCTGAATCGGTAATTCGTTCACAGTAGGCGGCAAGTGTTTCGAGGATCTCGTCCGCGGACTTGGTCCAGACGAACGGTTTGGGGTTCTTGTTCCACTCGTTGATCCACTTGCGGATGTCGTTTTCGAGTTCGGTGACGCTGCGGTGGGCTGACCTGCGGAGCTTGCGGCTGGTGAGCTCGGCGAGCCAGCGCTCGGCCAGGTTCATCCAGCTTGAGCTGGCCGGGGTGAAGTGCAGGTGGAAGCGGGGGTGCTTGAGCAGCCAGTCCTTGACCGCCGGGGTCTTGCGGGTGGCGTAGTTGTCCAGGACCAGGTGCAGTTCCAGGTCTTTCGGGACGGCTGAGTCGATGAGCTTGAGGAACCGCAGGAACTCCTGGTGGCGGCGGCGGTAGGGCTGGGCGATGACGGAGCCGCTGGCCAGGTCGAAGGCGGCGAACAGGCTGGTGGTGCCGTGGCGGACGTAGCCGCGGGTCATCCGGGCCGGGGTCGTGGGCAGCGCCGGCAGGATCGGGGCGGTGCGGTCCAGGGCCTGGATCTGCGATTTCTCGTCCACGCACAGGACCAGGGCGTTCTCCGGCGGGCTCATGTAGAGGCCGGCGACGTCGCGGACCTTGTCGATGAACATGGGGTCGGTACTGAGCTTCCAGGTCTCGACGATGTGCGGCTTGAGGCCGAACGCCCGCCAGATCCGGGAGACCGCCGACTGGGACATGCCCTCTGACCTGGCCATCGACCGGGTAGACCAGCGGGTGTCCCCGTTCGGCGGCACCTGCTCCAGCGTCGCGGCGATCACCTTCTCCACGTGCTCGTCGGTGACCGTCCGCGGGCGGCCGGGCCGCGGCTCGTCGTTCAGCCCCTTCAGCCGCGCCTCCAGGAACCGCGACCGCCACTTGCCCGCCGTTGTCCGTGATATCCCCAGCTCAGCGGACACCGCGCTGACACTGGCACCGGCCGCGAAGGTCAGGATGATCCGCGACCGCAGTGCCAGCGCCTGCGCGGTCTTCCGCCGCCGCGCCCATCCCTCCAGGACCCGCCGCTCGTCATCGGACAGCACCAGCGGCTCAAGCTTCGGACTCGCCATGAGCCAAGCCTACAAGGTAACCAGGAATTAATGATTCAGGACACTAGGTTGGAACAAGTGGCCTCGCGGGTGTCTGATCAGTGCGGGATGCCCATGATGAGGTCCCGCGCGCCCTTGCGGAGCAGCACGCCCGCGAGGTACGCGCCGAGTTCGGCAGGCTGGCTGACGGGTCCCCATTCCATCGCGTGGACGAACTCGCCGCCGTCGCGGGTGAAGACCATGCCCCTGAGCGCTAGCTGACCGTCCGGGGTGGTTGCGCAGTGCCC
The DNA here is from genome assembly GCA_963785645.1 of uncultured Actinomycetota bacterium. Taxonomy (GTDB): domain Bacteria; phylum Actinomycetota; class Actinomycetes; order Streptosporangiales; family Streptosporangiaceae; genus Trebonia. The sequence goes on along the minus strand of CAWAWG010000003.1, from coordinate 248,848 downwards.
CGCAATAGGCGAATTACAGTGACCTTGTAGCCCGTGGAGCATTACCCGTTCACACTCAACGTGCGTGCGGGTGTCGGCGTCGTTGAGCAGGCGTAGGAGTTCGAACAGACCCTTGTCGTCCGTCCGGCACTGGATACCGATGACGCCGGCGCCGACAGCGGGGCACATCATGTCCGTGTCGAATGTCTCCGCTGCCCGGTCGGCGTAGCCGATCCGTGCCAGCCCGGCCCGGGCGAGGACCAGGGCGTCGAAGTCTCCCTCGTCGAGCCTGAGCAGCCGGGAGTTCACGTTGCCGCGTATTCGCTGGACCGCCAGGTCGGGGCGGTGCCGTCCGAGCTGCGCCTTGCGCCGCACCGACGATGTTCCGATCCGCGCCCCGGCTGGCAGGTCAGCCAGCGTCTCCATGGGCGACAAGAGAGGGAAGGCGAGGCAGTCGCGGATGTCCTCGCGGGGCAGGTAGGCGGCGAAGACCAGCCCCTTCGGGGAGCGGCACGTCTCCGGGGACGTCCTTCATGCAGTGGACGGCGGCGTCGATCTCACCGAGCAGAAGCGCCCGGTCGATCGTCTTGACGAACGCGCCCTTGCCGCCGAGCGCCGCAAGGTCGCCCGCCCACTGGTCGGCCTCGGTCTGGATGCCGCTGATCGAGACTTCGAGACCGGGCACGAGGGAATTGAGCTGCCCGGCGACCTGGTGAGCCTGCGCTATCGCCATAGGCGAGGTACGCGACCCGAGACGGAGCCCCCGCCCTCCCACTAGCCCACCGAGGTAGGCGGCAGCGACGGCTGCCTGGGAGCGGTCAGCCTGCCCGCCCAAGACGGACACAATTGCCGATCCGGGCAGGTCGTTCGCGACTGGTGTCAACTCATGTCTCCGTTCTGGTTCGCGGTTACCCGTGCCAGGGTCGTACCTGACATGGGCCGCTGCCTGGTATTCGTTTGCTGAGAGATTCGTGGTGGGACGGGATGGCCCCCTGGCGCGCCGCAATTGCTCGCGAGGTCGGGTCATGCACCGCCTAGCCCGTGCTGGGGAAACAGCACCGGGGGAACCCTAAAGACACCAGATAAGGACCGTCGTTGCGGCAGAGGACGCCGACAGCGGCAAGGAAGACTCTCGCCCGCTTCCACGTCGTCGCTGAAGCGACGATACCGAGATCGCCCGCGAACAAATCATTGCCCGGCAGCAGCGTGCCACGGTCCTGCTTGAGCGCCCACTCCGCGATCTCGGCAGCGATGACCTTGCACGGGTACCCGGTGTTGCGCCACTCGGTAATCCGGGTGTCGTTGACCTCAACGGGTGTCATGACGCGATCGACGCCCGTATCTGCTCACGGTCGGTCTTCTGGGCAATCAGAGCCTTGCCGAACTCACGGAGCAGCCGGGGAAGCTCTGGATCGTCCATCGTGCTTGTGAAGCGGACCTCAGTAAGAATGCCGACAGCGCCCGAGAGGACGGTTAGCTCCGTGGTTGTGAGCTGGTCCAGGGTCCGGCGCTCTTTGCCGCGTGACGGCAGTTCACGGCGCTCGATGCCTAGGGCGTCGGCTGCTTCGTCGCGCCATCGCCCGAGCAGCATCAAGAGCAGACCGCTGGGCAGGTACGCCTTGAGCTTCATCACGGCATCGGTGGCGGAACGGGCGGCAGTGAGCTGGTCTTCGGGGAGCTGGTTCAGCGATGGCATGTTTCCGGCTTTCTTGTGGCGACGCGCGACGGGGAGCCGGGGTGTCCAACCGTGGGCTAGACCGAGCGGCAGGCCTTGGACGTACGAACACCCGGGCGTCGGGACCTCCGCGCCGTCGCTTGCACAGCGGCCCCTGGCGTCCCTTCGCTGCCGGGTGTCTTGCCGCAAGGTCGGCAGCGACGGAACGTAGTAAAAGGCTGCCCGCACGGGCGCACATCGGTAAACGAATTTGCGCGAATTTGCGAGGCAATCAGCTCAGCGCGTTGATGGCATGCGTGATTAGCGCCCGTGCATCAGCACCGTAGACGGCCAGCCGCGCCAGTTGGTCGAATGCCCGCAGGTAGACAACGACCTCGCCCGGAGCGGTGACCGTGACCTGTGCCGTCAGTGTCTCGACGTGGACCCGGGTGTCATCGAAGACGGTGAAGGCTTCCAGCGTCCACATCGGCCTGGCGTCGGCGGCGAACGGGATGATGCCGATCCGGACGTTCGGCAGCGCCGTGCCGCTCAGCAGGTGACCGAGCTGGGCGGACATAACGTCCGGGCCGCCGATCCGGTACCGCAGGACCGATTCTTCGATGAGCATCACGAACCTGCGTCCCTCGGAGCCGACAACCCGGTTGCGCTTCATCCGCGCCGCGACGGCCAACTCGACGTCGTCGGGCGTCTGCTGGAACTCGGTGATGGCGGACATCAGCGCACGGGCGTAGCCGGGCGTCTGGATGAACCCCGGCACCACGGTGGACATGTAGACCTTGAAGAGCCTGGTCTTCTCGTAGAGTGTCCCGCGCGTCTCCTGGAGCCGTCGCATGCCGGTACGGTGCAGACGCCGCCACTCCTGGTACATCGAGTCGGCGGCCCGGGAAGCGGCGATGAGGTCCACCGCCTGGTCGGGAACCCGGCAGATCTCGCACCAGACCCGTATGTCGGAGTCGCTGGGTGCCTGCTTCGCCAGTTCGATGCGTGACGTTTTGGCTTCGTGCCATCCGGCCGCCCTGGACAGGTCACGCCCGGACAGCCCCGCATCGAGCCGGATATCGCGCAGGCGGTCGGCAAGGTCCTGCCGGGCGCGCTGGACACTGGAGGAAGGGGAGACGGCCACCCTAGACGGGCCTGTAGTCCGCGTGAGGGACGGCACGGTCCCATATGGACTCGAACGCCGTCCTGACCTGGGCGATCACGGCCGGGTCGTCGCAAAGCTCGTCTTCTACGATCTCGCCTTCACCCGAGAAGTGGTGGAAGCGGATCAGCCGGTCATCGAACAGCCAGAAGTCATTGGCGGGAATGCAAAGGTCGGACGCCGAGCGCCGTGGAAGCCAGCGCACGTCCTCGCCCGCGTCGACGTTCATGGCGTCCGTGATGGAGTGCTCGAAGCGGATGTACGGCGCGAGCGGCTCAGAAACGACCCGGGCGCGGCGGAACCTCACGCCCCGTGCCACGTGGGCGCGTACCAGCGCGTGCCAGTCGGGCAGGGCAGGCTCAGGAACCGCCCTGCCCGCTAGCCAGTCCTGGAACTGGGGATCAGACGGCGTGTAGCTGTCCCTGGTCTCCAGGTGCGCCGCCGAGGTCGTCGTCTCCGCGATCAGCTCGCGGAACGGCGGTACCGTGCCCACTAGCCGCCTCCAAGATGATGTGCCGCATCCGGGCCGGAAGCCTGACCACCGACTCGTTGTCCGCGATCGGGCTGTGCCCGGCAATGGCCGACAGCGTATCCAGGTCGGTGACCGTCCAGCCCTGGAGCAGGAAGTCGCCTGTCTCTTCATCGATGAACACAGCCGGGCAGTGGTCGCCGCCCGTGTCCGGGTCGATTCCGACAAAGCGTAGCGTCATGAGTTACCCCTTGCTCGTCGCGTTGCGCGTTTTTGCGCCATCTCAGAGTCGCTCGGAGGGCTTGGGGCAGTCAAGGGCACGGAAGGTCCCCAGACCCTCTGCCGCTGTCGCGTTCTCTCTCCCTGCGGCGGGCCTGCCCGGACGGCACCGGGGAAGCTACAGCGCGAACGCTGTCTAGGAACATCGGTGAGTCTTGGGTACGGCAGGGCCGTAGCGCTTGGGAACGACTACCAGGAGGCCGGGCGACTCGATGCGATCAGGACTCGCTGAGCCACGAATCGGATAAGAGTGAGATCATGGCGCATCAGACGGCTTTCGCGATCAAACGGGCGGAGTGGTCGTTCTGACTCCCTATCCTTGCCATGAACGATCCTGCACCGAAGATCATAAATTCTGCTCGCGACCTGTCGGACCAACTGGATTTCCCGGTTCGCGACATCGATTACCTGGACTCCGCGAATCCGGCTCTCGTCTGCGAGGGCTTTAGCCAGCTCTGGCTTGTCTGCCAAGAAAGCCAAAATAGTCGCGTCGTCGATACAGAAAGTTATAGTAGCCGCGACTTGCTCTCGCTCGCTGATCCCTTTTTTGGCGATTGGGGCAAATGTTTCCAGAAAGCGCCCAAGGGTGTGATCGTTGTTGTAATCGAAGGCCGGATCTGCGAGTATGCTGCGAACGCGGGTGACTATTGAGGACCTATTGGTGTATCTAGGCAAATAGAATTCAATTACCTGATAATTTGCAAGGTATTCGAGTAGCGGCATTTGATTCACGCTGCGGGCATATAGATACAAGGCGGCCGCGTCTTGATCGTGACTCACATTGGGGAACTTCGGCGCAACGATGCTCTGATGATCGAGTTCGTAACCATTCTGAGCGGCGAGCTCCGCGTCGTAAGCTCTAACCAGATTCGCTGCAATGCCATGGTTTATATCAAGATCGATAAAGAAAGAGTTTGTTATATCCTGAAGTAGCTTCAGTGCTTCGTTGTGGTTGGCAGTAGTGACACCGCAGATCGTTATCCCCGCTCCGAACAGGGCGGATTGGCCCTTGAGGGCAGCGACTTCCGGTGGGCAGTGATCGTAAAATTCCAATGAAACGCCGCCGGTGGGGGACTGGATGGCCAATCGATAGAAATTCCGCTCTTTCCCTGTCGCGGACACCGCGCGTTCGGCGACTATTCCCGGAATTTTCTTGAGAGATAGGACGGACCTTGCTCTGAGGCGCACTTCTGCCAGGATCGTGTCGCTAGCAGTGTCCCAAATGGCCTCATACTCTCCGAGTACGGTCCATCGCTCAAAATTGAACGGAGCTAGCGTTTCGGCGTCGGTCGCACTGAGATGTATGTCTCGAACACGGTGCCCGGAAGGTATCTTGATCTTCAATGAGAGTGGACCAGAAAACATTCCATTCTGGTCCTTGAACCTGGTCCATGCGGCAGTCAGCCCAGCGGCGACAGCCCGGTCGGCCAGAACCACCAGATTCGGATCTGGTTCCGGATGTGGCTTCAATGAGCCAGCTTCGCTATCGCGATTCGCTGCTGCTGGTTCGGGAGGCAACCCTTCATCCATGGTATTGCAGGATCTCATACTGGCAGTTATTCAGCCAGTCCTGGGACAACGGTCATACAGTCACAGAGTGCACGGCCCCTACTATCCTCTCCATGGTAAGGAAATAGCCCTGGCCGCGGCACTAGACGCCGACCCCCGCGAGCTGGCCAACATCAGCCTGGTACTAGGGCGCCAGTCGATAGAGACCACGCTGCGCTTCTACATTCACGCCAGCGCCAACGCCGAGCAGCGCATCGGCGCAACGATGAACGCCCTGGCGACCGGCACCCACGCATTACTTCCCGGCAGCCAGGCTTGCGCCGTGGCCCCCGGCGATCTCATCGATGCGGGCAGCCGTCACAAGGTCCAGTTCCGTTACCACGTCGCCCGCCGTGTGCGTGGTCAGGTACACCGTCAGCTTGCTCCAGCGGATGTCGATGTCCGGCCGGTGCTCCAGTTCCACCGCCGCCTGCCCGATCTCCGCGACAGCCCGGATCGCGTCGTCGTAGCCGATCCGGTAATCCCTGCGGATACCTGTGGTGTCACCGTGCCAGCCGCCGAGGGCGGAAAGCCGGGTCTCCAGGTCCCCGGCCTGGATGATCTCGTCTCTCAGCGCCATCAGTTCCCCTTCCTGGTGTGACGGAGCGGCGCGAGCGCCTCACGCAGATCCTGCCCCGGTCGCTCCTCTTGCCAAGGCTCCATCCGTTGGCACAGTCCGGGCAGGAGGGGGCGCCGCCGCTAACAAGGGACGGCAGCAAAAAGAACGACCCCCTTGGCCGCCTAGAACCTGGGGTCGTTCCTCGGACACAACCTGTCCGGCCAAAGCAGACGGGAGGCGGCTTGCAACCGTCAGGGCAGGCTCCCGTGTGCCGGGCTCGCTACCTGAGCGAGTCCGTGAAGCTCGCCCACACGTCAGCGGGCACGCTCAGCGTGAAACCGCCACGGTTCATGGTGTCGCGGACAAGGATCACGCCGCCGTCGTTGGCAGTCTCTACGCACGCGCCGCCCTGAGCGTTTGAATAAGTGGACTTCCGCCAGTCCATAGCTCGCCTAGCCTCTCGATCGCCGCTACCGTCTCACTAGCCTTGTTGCTTTCGCTGTTGATCGTAGTGAAGAGACGAAGCAAGGGGGTAACCGATTCTGGATCTGTATAGACAAGCCCGCCGGTCAGGTGCTCGACGTACGCGGCGTCCTCCGTGACGATCAGCTCAGACGAACTGGCCGGGTCATCCAGCGCATGGTCACGGGACAAGCCGCCGCCCGCGCCTACTCCAGGCCACTACCGCCTCGGCCAGATCGGTGAAACCGGGCGGGGGTATTAGCTAAACCCGACCCGGGTATTTGATAAACCGCACGGGGGTATTTTAGTGAGCGGGATAAGCGGTTTCTGCGGCGTAGCTCCGGTAATGTCTGGAATTAATTCTGGTCTTTCCGTTGACTTATTTAATGTGGGGCGTAATGCTCGTCCTGGAGCCAGTACCCGAAGGGAGCGCGGAAATGAATGACAATACCGAGCGTCTTACCAGGCTTGTCTTGCTGTGCGGTCAGTGCAGTTGCGGCTGCCCGGAGCTGCTTGTCGACCAGGATGCGCCGCCGGATCGGCGGATCGTCATCACCGATGACTTCGGCCAGCGGGTGCAGATGAGTGCCGATCAGTTGCAGGTTCTCATCGACGAGGCCCGTTCCGGCCGTCTCGATGAGGTCCTTTCCGTGTTGCGGTTACCGGTCGGCCCGGTATCCGCGGCCAAGATCTAATTTTCAGATGTCGGCGCCGGGAGTTAGGCACCTATGCGGTGCCTAACTCCCGGCGCTGCCAGGAAACAGCGGGAGTGGCCGCTATGCGGCCGCGTTCGGCACGGTGAGGTTGTAGACCGTCGTGCCGCCGACCGTCTCGGCGGTGAAATGACTCTCCACCCAGGACGTGATCTGCGCGGAGTCGGATCCGCTGCCGCCGCGCTTCCCGTTGCCGGTGCCCTTTCCGGACTTGTCGCCTGCGACTCCGCCGCCGAGCTTGGCGCCCCCGCCGCCCCCGCCGCTCCCGGCACCGCCGCCTCCTGCACCGCCGGCCACGAAGTAGTGGACCTGGTGGGATGCGACCATCTGCTCGAATGCGGCCAGGGTGGGCGTCGGGTCGCTTCCGCTGAAGCCGCCGATCGCCATGACCGGGTCGCCGCCCGTGCTCAGTTCCATCGAGGCCGCGCTGTCGGACCCGACGGTGGCAGCGGCCCACTTGTACCCGGACGCGCCCGTCTCCAGCAGCTTGACCAGGGCAGAGCTGGCGCTGGTGCTGCCGCCGGGCCCGCCGGCGCCGCCCGCCCGGCGTCCCGGGTTACCGCCTGCTGTACCGCCTGCGAAGCCGGGGAACCGGTCGCGGAACTCCGCGCCCGCGCCGCCTCGGCCGTTGGCGTTCCCGAACGCGCCCCGGCCCGCTTTCGCCCCGAAGGCGGAGGTCACGGCGGGACCGGCGGACGGGCTCGACCCCCCGTGCGCGGTCGCGGCGGTCTCGACGCTGTACGCCAGCGGACCGCCGAGCCCGGCGACGAGGGCCAGGGATACCGGGACCGCGCCCAGGCCGGTGCGGCCCAGGGCCGTGCGTGCCCGCAGCGCGAACCCCGCCAGGATCAGGCAGGCGGCCGCGATGGCGGCCGCGGCGACCACCACGCGCAGCCACGGGAACCAGCCGGCGTTCCGGCCGAGCAGGACCCAGGCCCACCCGCCGGTCAGGAGCAGGGTCACGGCCAGGGCGACGCGCGCGAACCAGTCGCGGCGGATCTCCCATAGCTTGGTGGCGCCGATCCCGACGAGCGCGCCGATGGCAGGGGTGAGGACGACCACGTAGTAGGAGTGGCTGATGCCGGACATGAAGCTGAGCACCAGCCCGGCAGTCAGCAGCCAGCCGCCCCACAGCAGCGCCGCGGCCCGCGTCCGGTCGGTTCGCCCGGCCCGCCGGGTCACCCACAGCATGACCACGATGGCGACCAGCGCGGCCGGGATCAGCCAGGCGACCTGCCCGCCGTACTGGGCCGAGAACAGGCGGGTGATCCCGCCCGAGCCGCCGAACGGCGATCCGCCGCCGGCCCGCGGCCGGCCGCGGCCGCGCCGTGCGCCGCCCCGGAGCCGCCGCCGCCCCCGGAGCCGCCGAGTCCCAGGAACCCGCTGCCTGACTCGTTGCCGGTGAGCCTGCCGAACCCGTTGTAGCCGAGGATCAGATTGAGGATGTTGTTGTTCGTGGAGCTGCCGACAAAGGGCCGGTCGGCGGCGGGCGTGAGCAGCACGAGCGCGATCCACCAGCCGGCGGTGACCACCAGCGCGCCGCCGCCGAGCAGCAACTGCCCGATCCGCCGGCCGAGCCTGGGCGGCCCAGCCCACAGGTAGGCGAGTGCGAGGGCCGGCAGGACCATGAACGCGGCCATGAACTTGCACAGGAAGCCGGCACCGAGGAAGACCCCGGCCAGCGCGACCCAGCGGGTGCGGCCCGACTCGATGGCCCGCGTCATGGCGTAGCCGGCCAGCGTGATCATCAGCGTCAGCATGGCGTCCGGGTCGTCGAACCGGAACATCAGCGCGGCGACCGGGGCGAGCGCCATCACGGCGGCGGCGACGAGCCCGGCCGACGGCCCGAACCAGCGGCGCACGGTGGTGTAGAGCACGCCGGCCGTGGCCACGCCCGCCAGGGCCTGCGGGACGAGCAGGCTCCAGTAGTTGAGGCCGAAGACGCGGACGGACAGCTCCGTCACCCACAGGAAGCCGGCCGGCTTGTCTGTCGTGATGAAGTTGCTTGAGTCGAGCGAACCGAAGAGGAACGCCTTCCAGCTCTTGCTCCCGGCCTGCACGGCGGCGGCGTAGAACTCGTTGCCCCAGCCGTTGCGGTCGAGGCCGACCAGGTAGAGCAGCGCGGTGGCCAGCAGCAGCCCGGCGAGCGCGGGCCTGGCCCAGGCCGGGTCGGCCGGATGAGCGCGCAGCAGCCGGGACACACGGCTGCTGGTGCCGGCGCGCGCGGACTGTGACTGGTCGGCCCGTGTGGGTGTGGCGGTCACTAAGAGCTCCCGTTACGGCGAGGCGGACATGCGCCCCGCGAGCTGGAGGTGGAGTTCCCGGGCGGCGAGGCGATCGGCCGCCGGGACGATGTCATGTCTTGTCTTTAGGGTTAGCCGCGATATTCCACTTAATATGAACAGAAGCTGAGTGATAGCTGAAGGTGGAGGTAATTCGTGGTGCTCTGTCGGGGTTTCTGACCTGCACGCTTGCTTCTGCTCGTACTCCGGCAAATGTGTGTTCCGAGCGTGCCACCCCCTGGTGCTCCCCGTATTCGACGCCGATGACGATATCCGCCGGAAGCGGTCAACCACGAACACGTTCGGCACTGTTTCTTTTTATTATTTATTCCGAACGAGTCTGTGTTTCACGCGAAATTACCCGTAGATTCCACGTACCGCACAGCCCCATCCGGCTGCCGTCCGGCACTCGTACCGCAGCGTGCCTTCCCTGGAAGTCATGAGGCCGATGCTATAGGAGATAGTCGACTGCACATGATTAATAACGATAATTTCACACCTTGGTCGTCTTTGGTCGTGATGGAGCGGCGGGGGCGGGGGGCGGCGCAGGCCGGGGACGAACGCGACGAGCATGACATCGAGGGACGCGCGGCCCATGATGCCGATCGCGGGCGGGGGAGGGGCCGCCGCGGGTAGAGATTTCTCCTTTTGTTCCTGCATTTGTGGAAAAGAAACATCTGTAGGAAAATGAGGTCCTAATATCCAGGGAAGGTAATCTGTAAACTCTTCAAATGATTTCTTGACACTCGTTGGGATGCGATGCGAGGCTCCAGTCATGGCAGAGAAAATCGCAGGAGCATGGACCCTGGTCGCCTGGCGCAGAATAGCCGACGACGGCACCGTTACCTATCCGCTTGGCCAGGGTGCGCGCGGAGTGCTGAATTACTCACACGATGGTCGGATGACCGTGCAGATTACCGGGCCGGACCGGAAGGATCTGGCGACCGATGACCCCTTGGGGGGCGACGAGGACGAGCGAGCAGCGGCATATTCCACGTATCTCGCCTATTTCGGCACCTATGAGGTGCAAGGTCAGAATGTGGTACATCAGATCGAAGGCAGTCTTTTCCAGAACTGGGCTGGTCAGCGCCAGGTTCGACCGTTTACCGCCGAATCGGGGCAGCTTGTCCTGCGTACACCGCCGATGCACCTCGGCGACGGGACCACCGTTATCAACGAACTGGCGTGGACCCGCGAGAAGTAATAGTCGCCTAGTCGGCTTCCGGTTGTTTATGTCGGGAGGTGACGGGTATGACGGTGCCGGTGAAAACCTGCGTCGGCTATGGCCCGCGGGTAATTCGGGGAGATTCGGGCTTATTAGCCTGGATTAGTGGCGGCCGCGCGGGGCGGCCGCGACATATGTAGTCTCGCTTATCGCGAGGCTTACGATCGGGGGCCCCTCTTATGACCTCAATGGTAATCGCGCCTGCCACGGAATTCGTGCGTGCTAGGCCGGCCTCACCCAATGCCACACTGCCGACGCGGCGTGTCCAGATATCCGCCGAGCAGGCTGACTTCCAGGTACTCGCGCAGCATATGTTCGCGCTGATGCTGCGCAACGTCGCGAGCGACGGGTACCTGTTCGCCGATCCAGCGGACCCGGGACAGTTCTCGCGGCCCGGCTGCGTCATCGCCGCGCCCTCCTATCCCGCCAACCAGCCGGGCGTCGACCAGGACTACGTGTTCAACTGGACGCGCGACGCTGCCATCACCGCGATGGAGATCGCGGCCAGCGCGATGCCGCCCTCGCCCCAGGGCGGTGTCAAGCCGCTGATCGACTACGTGACATTCGCCAAGACCTGCCAGGACAACGCCACGCCGACGCTGGCGCACGCGTGCTACACGATCGAGGGGCAGTCCAGGCCGTGGAGTCGAGCAGAACGACGGGCCGGCCCTGCAGACGCTGGCCATCCTCCAGGCATTCGGCCAGCTTGACCAGGCCACGCAGCAGCTCGCGCCGCGAGGTCATCGGCACGAACCTGAACTTCCTGCTCGGTCACTACACCGAGCCGACGACCAACCTGTGGGAGGAGCACTCCGGGCTACTCGTTCTTCGCCCGCGCGACCCAGCTGAGGTGCCTGCGCGCGATCGCCGCCAATACGCTCGGGATCGACGGTGCCGCCGGGCACGCACGATGCGATCGCCTGGCTTGAGTGGGCCCTGCCGGGACACTGGGACGGCACGCGCTACCTGAGCCTGCTCGGCGAGGCGCAGGGCGACGGCGCGGTGTCCGACCCGGGCCATCCCGGGTACGACCCGAACATCGACATCGTGATCGCCGCCGTCTACGGCGCGATCGCCGTGCACGGACACCAAGCTGCTCGCCACCGCGGCGCTGCTGCGCGGCCAGTGGGCCGACGCCGGGTCGCCGTCTGTCTACCCGGTCAACGTCGCCGACCACGATCAGCGCGGCATCGGGCCGCTGATGGGCCGCTACCCGGGCGACACCTACGACGGCGACACGGCCGACCACGTGGTCGGCGGCCACCCGTGGGCGCTGTGCACCGCCAACTTCGCGGAGCTCTACTACCGGCTGGCCGGCGAGATCGCCACCGCGCAGGCGCTGCCGTTCGACGACCTGTCGGCGCCGTTCTTCGCCCAGGTCGGGATCCGGCGCCGAGCACTCGCGCCGACGGACGCGGTCGTCTGCCCTGCGACGCTGGCCGGCGACGCCATGCTCCGCGCGGTTGTCTACCACAGCGACAACCTCGAGCTGAGCGAGCAGTTCGACGGCACGTCCGGCTATCGAGAAGAGCGTGCGGAACCTCACCTGGAGCTACGCGGCGTTCCTCTCGGCGGTCCGGGCCAGAAGCGCCGGCGCGTCCAGGGCTGACTGAGATGTCCAGGAAACGGAATACCGGCCGTGCCCGCCCGGCGCCGGCGCCGCCCCGGTCATGGAGCCGACGGCCGCCGACGGCTCGCCCGACGCGTGGCGGGGGCCCGCGGCGAGCAGTTCCTCGCCCTGTCGGCCCTGCTGACCGGCTACGGCCGGGTGCAGCTCGTCGGCACCGGCCTGACCGAGGTCCTACCTGCGCGCCGCTCGATGCCGCGCTGCCCGCCGGGGTGCTCGACGACCTGCTCCGGACGTTCGGGCGCGTGCTGGCGCAGTCGGCGCTTCCGGGCGGACGGACGTGGAGGCGTGACGCCGGCCTAGGCGATCCTGGACGACCCGAAGCTCGGGCCGGTCGCGCGCAACGTGATCCTGCTGTGGTACTGCGGCACCTGGACCGCGCTGCCGGAGGACTGGCGCGCCGCCTACGGCGCCTCGCCACCGGACGCCGACCGACGTGGTGTCGGCCGCAGGCCTACCAGGCCGGCCTGCAGTGGGTCGCGGCGGGGGCGCATCCGGCAGGCGCCCGCCAGCAGGGCTTTCGGCGCATGGCGCGTGGCGCCACCGAAAGCGTCCCGGAGGCCAGTCGCATGACCGCCGGCCAGGCGCTCAGCGTCACCGGACGACCCGCCGACGAGCAGTACGACGTCGTCGATCGTCGGGCGCCGGCGTCAGCGGCGCGCTGATCGCCAAGCGGCTCACGCACGCCGGGCTGCGGGTCCTGGTGCTCGAGGCCGGGCCCGGCGACGGCCTGGACGCTTCGACGGCTACACCGCGCCACCTGGAGCACTTCTACGGCGCCGCGGGCAAGGGACCGGAGTCGGCGTGGCCGCCCGCGCTGGCGCGCCCCGCAGCCGGACACGGCCGACCTGCGCGTCCGGCGACGGCTACTTCGTCCAGCACGGGCCCGGACAAGTACGGCAGCAGCTACACCCGGCTGCTCGGCGGGTCCACGCTGCACTGGCTCGGGGTGTGCCTGCGGATGCTGCCCGGAGGACTTCGAGCTGCGGTCCCGCTACGGCGTCGGCCGCGACTGGCCGCTCGGCTACGCCGACCTCGAGCCGTACTACCGCGAGGCCGAGTGGGAGATCGGCGTGTCGGCCGACGTGGCCGACCAGGTCGCACCTCGGCGATCGAGTTTCCCGACGGCTACGACTACCCGATGCGCGCGCATCCCGCCGAGCTACTCCGACCAGGTGCTCGCGGCGGCCATCGACGGGATGGCGGTCGACCTGGGCGGGCAGCCGTTCTCGCTGCAGGGTCCGCAGCTACCCGGCGGCGCGCAACTCCATCCCGCGCGACGGACTACGAGCCGGTCGGCGCGGTCGACGAGCGCGGCGAGGGCCAGGCGCTCGGCCGCGACCTGGGCCAGCGCTGCGCCGGGCAACACCGCGTGCACGCCGATCTGCCCGATCCAGGCCAAGTACAACGCGCAGAAGTCCCTGGCCCAGGCCGACCGGGGCAACCTGCGGGTGATGGCGCAGGCGGTGGCGTCGAAGGTCCTCGTCGACCCGGCCAGCGGCCAGGTCACCGGCATCGAGTACCAGCGCTACGACGCCCGACTCGCCCCGGCACACCCGCCACACGGCGCGGGCCCGCGCTTACGTGCTCGCCGCGCACGCCGTCGAGAACGCCAAGCTGCTGCTGGCTTCCGGGCTCGGCGGCGCGAGCGGCCGCGTCGGCGAGGGCCTGATGGATCACCCCGCGCTCTACGCGTGGGGGCTGTCGCCCGTCCCGGTCGGCGCCTTCCGCGGCCCGCTGTCCACCGCCGGGATCGACGACCTGCGCGGCGGGGAGTTCCGCGCGTCGCACGCCGCGTTCCGCTTCGACATCGGCAACGACGGGTGGCGGGCGCCGACCGGGGCGCCGGACACCAGCGTGGCGGCGGCGGTCAACGGCCAGCGGAATGTTCGGCGCCGGGCTGCGCGCGTCACCTGGAAACGACCCTGCCGCGGCAGGTCAGGTTCTCCCTCGCGGTCGAGCAGCTGCCGTCACCGGACAACAAGGTACCGATCGACCCGCGGTACGTCGACCCGCTCGGCAACCCGCGCCCGGTGATCAGCTACCACATCGACGACTACACGCTGGCGGGCATGGCGGCCGCGACGCGGCGTCTACCAGCGGGTGTTCAGCCAGGCCGGGCATCGAGGACCGCACCGATCCGGACGCGGGCAGCTGGTTTCCGCCAACCTCCGGGACAGCAGGCGGGCACGGCGGGCGGGAGTTCCACTACCACGGCATGGGCCACTTCGCCGGCACCCACGCGATGGGCGCACTCCGCGGCCGACTCGGTGGTGGACGCCGACCAGCGCTCCTGGGCGCACCGCAACCTGTTCGTGGTCGGCTCCGGGTCGCTTCCCGACGATGGGCACCTCGAACCCGACGCTGACCATGGCCGCGCTGAGCCTGCGCACGGCCGACCAGATGGTCAAGGAGCTGGCCCGGTGAACGCCCGGCACTCGGACACCGCCCGGCTGCGGGACCTGCTGCAGGCCGCGGTCGAGCTTGAGCTGGCCACGATCCCGGCCTACCTGTGCGCGCTCTACTCGCTGCGGCCGGGCTCCAACGACGCGGCGAGCCTGGTCATCAGGTCCGTCGTCGTCGAGGAGATGCTGCACATGGTCTTGGCGGCCAACGTGCTCAACGCGATCGGCGGGCAGCCCCGGGTGCCGGCGGGCACGTGCCCCGTTACCCGCACGAGCTCCCCGACGGGACCGTGGTCGACCTGCTGCCGTTCTGCCCGGAGGGCGTCGAGGAGTTCCTCAAGGTCGAGAACCCGCAGTACGACCACCACCCGATCGACCCCGGTCACCCGCTGGTGGCCGGCCGCCGGCCGGCCGTCCACCGTGCCCGCGCCGCTTCCGTGATGGGCAAGCCCACCACGATCGGCGCGTTCTACGCGGAGATCATCGACGGGCTCAAGCAGGCCGCGGCCGAGCTCGGGGAGCAGGCGCTGTTCTGCGGCGATCCGGCCCGGCAGGTCACCAGCGAGTACTACTACGCGGGCGGCGGCAGCATACAGCCGGTCAAGGATCTCGCGTCCGCGATCGCGGTGCTGACCGAGATCGTCGAGCAGGGCGAGGGCGACCTTGCCTCGATGTACGACGATGACGGCGACCTCGGCCACTACTTCCGGTTCAAGCAGCTCGCCTGCGACCGGGCCTACCGGCCGGCCGACAGAGGCCGGCGAGCCGACCGGCCCGCCGCTCGGGGTGGACTTCGGCGCCGTCTACCCGATGATCGCAAACCCGCGCGGTGACGACTACGCCGATCCGGAGCTGCGGGCCGCCTCGGACGCGGCCAACCGGACCTGGTCCAGGCTGCTGCGCGACATCGAGGAGGGATTCAACGGCCAGTCCCGAGGCGCTGCTCGCCGCGGTGCACACCATGTTCCGGCTCCGGGACCAGGCGCTCGTGCTGCTGGCCAACCCGCTGCCGCGCGGCGTCTCCAAGTCCCCGGCGACTCGTCATGCCGGGCCCACATTCGAATGGGATCGCGGACCGGTAACGGACCGCCGACCAGAACGGAGCTCGCAGTGATCTTCCCACCAGGTGCGCTCACGCGGACCGACGCGAAAGCCGTCTCCCAGAGGTCTACGACGCTGTCATCGTCGGCGGCGGTATCGCCGGCGCGATCATCGCCACCCAGCTCAGCGAGGCCGGCCAGCGGGTCCTCATCCTCGAGGCCGGACCGGGCCGGACCTCAGCCTTCGAGGGCTACGAGGGCTATCTGGCCCCTTCTACTCCGCCATCGGCAAGGACAATCAGTCGCCCTACCCGCGTGAACCCGAACGTGCCCATGCCCGAGGCAACCGACGCCCGGCAGATCCCGCCGGGCCAGCCGGACGCGTCGGCCTACCTGGTGCAGAACGGCCCGTTCGCCACCGACACGACCTACACCCGGGTGCTCGGCGGCACCACCATGCACTGGGAGGCCAAGACGCATGCGCATGCTGCCCGAGGACTTCGACATGAGAAGCCCGCTACGGGCAGGGCCTGGACTGGCCGCTCAGCTACGACGACATCGAGCCGTACTACCGGCAGGCCGAGCGGGAGATCGGCGTGTCCGCCGATGTCGAGGACCAGAGCTTACCTCGGCATCACCTTCCCGCCGGCTACGTGTTCCCGATGCGCGGCCTGCCGCTGTCCTACCTGGACCAGATGGTCGGCCAGGGCATCAACGGCATGCCGGTCGAGCTGGACGGCGAGCAGTTCACGCTCGCAGGTCCGAGCGTTCCCGCAGGGCCGCAACGGCATCCCCAACCCGGCCTACGACGGCGGGCAAGGCTACATCCCGGACGGCGCGGTCAGCGACCACCAGATCGAGGAGGGCGGCCGCTGCCAGGGCAACAACAACTGCGTGCCGATCTGCCCGGTGCAGGCCAAGTACCACGCGGGCAAGACCCTGGCCAAGGCCCTCAGAAGCGGCACGGTCGACATCCTCACCCAGGCGGTCGCCTACCAGGTCCACATCGACCTGGACACCGGCCGCGTCACGCACGTCGAGTTCCGCGCTTACGACGACCCGGCCTCGCCGCAGTACGTCAACGGCACGGCCCGCGGCCGGATCTTCGTGCTGGCCACCAACGCCGTCGAGAACGCCAGGCTCATGCTCGCCTCGGGCCTGCAGTCGCTCGAGCGATCTCATGGGCCGCAACCTCATGGACCACGCGTACCTGCTGAACTGGGCGCTGCTGCCGGAGGTGGCGGGCACCTTGACGGGGCACCAACTGCACCGGCGGCATCGTCGACCTGCGCGGCGGCGCGTTCCGCGCGCCGGCAGGCCGGCTTCGCCGTCGACATCCACAACGACGGCTGGGGCTGGGCGACCGGCTCGCCGGTCAGCGACCTGCTGCACATCGTGGACGCGAGGAACAAGTTCGGTCCCGACCTGCGGCGCGCGCTGATCGACCAGATCTCCCGTCAGCTGCTGCTGGCGTTCATGGTCGACGTGCCGCCGATGCGAGAGCAACCGGGTCACGCGTCGACCCCGCCTACCGCGACCAGCTCGGCAACATGCGTCCGGTCATCTCGTACAGCATCCCCGACTACACCATGCGGGGGGTCGCCTTCGGGCGTCGGCTGGCCAAGCGGCATCTTCGCCCGGCTCGGCGCCGAGGACTACACGCGCCTACAACCCGACCGACTACGGCTACGTCAGCTATCGAGGGCCAGGGCTACGCCATCCGCGGCGGCAACCACCTGGCCGGGACGCACGTGATGGGCACCAGCCCGTCCAACTCGGTGGTGGACGCCGCGCAGCGCTCCTGGGACCACCAGAACCTGTACCTGGTCGGCGGCGGCACCATGCCGACCATCGGCACCTCCAACATCACGCTGACCATGGCCGCGCTGGCGCTCAAGACGCGCGGGACACATGATCCAGCAGCTGCGGGCCGAGCAGGCCCCTGTCGCCCTGTCCGGGAGCAACCAGTGACTACGCCGACCCCGAAGATCACCAGCCACGACGACCTGATCACGTACCTCAAGGCGGCGCTGCGGCTGGAGCACGCCACCATCCCGCCGTACCTCACGGCGCTCTACTCGCTGCACCCGGGATCGAACTCGCCTGCCTGGCACATCCTGCGGGTCGTCGCGGTGGAGGAGATGCTGCACCTGACGCTGGTCGCGAACGTGATGAACGCCGTCGGCGGCGTGCCCAACCTCACCGAACCGGAGTTCGTGCCGTCGTACCCGACGGCGCTGCCGAGACGGCGAGGACGACTTCGTCGTGGACCTGCAGCCGTTCTCGGCCGACAGGCCGTCGACACCTTCCTGCAGATCGAGCGGCCAGGGAAGGCCCCCGAGGGGCGGCGGCTCATCAAGACCAGCCGCGACTCGAAGGCACCGGAGCTGCTCGTCGCCGACCCCCTGGGTTCCGGCCTGCGGTTCTGCAGCATCGGCGAGTTCTACGAGGAGATCATCCGCGGCCTGGAGTTCCTCGACCAGCAGTACCAGGCCGAGGGGCGGGAGCTGTTCACCGGCAACCCGGACCACCAGGTGCGCCGGAGTACTTCTACTCCGGCGGCGGCTGGCGATCCCGGTAACCGACCTGGACTCAGCGCTCGAGGCGCTGCAGCTTCATCGCCGAGCAGGGCGAGGGCCTGGGCGGCGGCATCTACGACGACGCGGCGAGCTGGCCCACTACTACCGGTTCGGCAGCTCAAGCTCGGCCGCTACTACCAGGAGGGCGACTCAGCCGGGCGACTCCCAGCCGGTCCGGGAGTTCATGTCGACTGGGACGCGGTCTACCCGGTGAATGACGAACGCCAAGCTCGCCGACTACCCGGCGGGCTCGGAGCTGTTCGCCGCCGCGCGCGCGTTCAACGAGGACTACGCCGGCGTTCCTCGCCCTCCTCACCGAGGCATTCAACGGCCAGCCGAGCGGCTGCCCGAAGCCGTGCCGTGGATGTTCCGGCTCCGCGACGACATGGAACCGGCTGATCCGCAACCCGCTTCCCGGCCGCGACGGGCTGCACGCCGCTCCCGACCTTCGAGATCGGCCGAATTCGAGAGGAGCACGTCATGAGCGGTGACGGCGACTGGCGCGGCGGTTTGTCGAGTTCTCGGCCGAGGTGACCGCATTCAGCGAGTTCGACCTGCAGGGCACCGGCCAGCGCGGGGATCTTCCTGCTCGGTGGTGACCCGCGTGGTGGGCGAGGATCCGTGCTGACCGACCTGTTCGACGCCTCGACCAGGCGCTGGCCGACTCGGCGGGCGGCGACGCCCAGGCCCGGGCCCGGGCACTGGCCGCCTTCGTATTCAGCGACGACAAGCTCGGCGCCGATCGCCAGGAACGTCATCAAGCTCTGGTACGCCGGGATCTGGTTCGAGCTGCCGCCGGACTGGACCGATACCTACGGCGCGCTGCCAACGACGGCACGTTCACCGGCCTCGCCGCAGGCCTACCCGGAGGCGCTGCTGTGGCGCGCCATCGGCAGCAACCCGCCGGGCGCGAAGGCGCCGGGCTACGGCTCGTGGGCGTTCGCGCCGGTCTTCCCGCCGATCCCGGTGAGGAGACCTTCTTCGCCGCGCCCGCGGCGGCCCGGGCGCCATTCGGCCTGCCCCTCGCGGAAGTGCCATTGCAACGCGGAGCGCAGACACAACCGTTCGTTACGGATCAAGTGAAGGAGACGGCACAGTGATACAGAACCTGACTCCGGAGCGGGTACGGCTCGGCGTTACGCCGACCCTGTGGTGGAACGACGACTTCCCGCCGATCGACATCGGCATCCCGTTCGGCCAGTGCGTGAGCGAGATGGCGCTGGCGGGCTTCCAGGGATGCAGCATCGGTCACAAGTACCCGAAGGACCCCGTCGAGCTGAAGGCCGCCCTCGACCTGCGGGGCCTGCGGGTCTCCGAGCCGTGGACGTGCACGTACTTCACGATCAACGGCATGGAGCAGCAGACGATCGAGGCGTTCGAGGAGACGCTCGGCTTCATCAAGGCAGGCAGGCGGGAACGAGCTGGTCGTCGCCGAATTCGGCGGATCGTCCCACGTGCTCCCGGTCGCGCTGTTCGCCAACCGCCCGATCTTCGACGACCGGCAGTGGGACCGGCTCTCGAACGGCCTCAACCGGCTCGGCAAGATCGCCGTCGACGCCGGCATGCGGCTCGAGCTACCACCACCACATGGGCACCGGCGTGATGACCAGGGCAGACGTCGACCGGCTGATGGCATCGACCGACCCCGGCCTCGTCCACCTGCTGCTCGACACCGGGCACCTCGCCTTCGCCGGAGACGACCCGGTCGCCGCCGCGTACGCCTACGCCGACCGTATCGGCCACGTCCACCTCAAGGACATCCGTCCGGAGGTGGTCAGCCGGGTCCGGGAGGAAGGCCTGTCGTTCCAGGAGGGCATCCTGGACGGGGTGTTCACGGTGCCGGGCGACGGCGCGATCGACTTCGTGCCGGTGCTCGAGGCGCTGGGCGCGGCCGCCTATCGAGGGCTGGCTGGTCGTCGAGGCCGAGCAGGACCCGGCGAAGGCCAACCCGCTCGAGTACGCGCTCAAGGCCAGGGCCTACCTGCGCGAAGTCCTCGGGTGGTGAGCCCGTTATGAGCACCACGGAGCGGGACATCTACCTCAGCTTCTTCATGTTCACCACGAACCTGCGGCCGGGCGACGCGGAGTACGCGAAAGTCATCGCCGGGCACATCAGGGAGCTGCGGAACCTCGGCTACAAGGGCTTCGACATGCCCATGTTCCCGGCGTCCGGCGCCGATCACCGGGCCGAGGTCGAGGCCTACGCCGAGCTGAAGCGCACGCTCGACCGGGCCGGCCTTGACGACGTCGGTTTCACCACCAACGTGGCCGCCACCACCGACTACGACCCCACCGCGCCCGACCCGGCCAACAGCGCCAGGCGGCCGCCTACCTGAAGTCGCGGGTGGACATCACCGCCGCGCTCGGCGGGAACATCATGGCGGGACCGATCGTCTTCCCGTACAACGTGTTCCCGGTCACGAGCTCGGGCCAGCCGGTATGGAGCGACGCGCTCCAGGACTGGGCGCGGCCCGGGTACCGCGACGCCCGGCCGGTGCTGCAGGAGGTCGGCGAGTACGCGGAGCGGCGCGGGGTCAAGGTGGCGATCGAGCCGGTCGACCACTGGGAGACCCCGGCGCCCAACATGCTCGGCGACGTGCTCTCCTTCCTGGAAGGCGTGCCGAGCCGTCAGGTGGGGGCGGTCGTGGACATCGCCCACGTGGTTCTCGGCAGCAGCGGCCCGGAATCCTTCAAGCGGGAGGTCCGCGAACTCGCCGCGGCCGGCCGCCTCAACTACGTGCAGGTGTCCGCGCCGGACCGCGGTGCCGTGCTCGACAGCTGGATCCCGTGGAACGTCTTCCTGCCGGCCGTGCTGCCCAGGTACAACGGGCCGCTGCTGATCGAGGTCTTCAACGCCATCACCGGCCTTCCTCGAGCCCGCTGCACCTGACCAGGCGGAAGTTCTGGATCCCGGGCGAGGACGAGCCGGTGACCGGAGTACCCGACGCCTACACGGTGGCGGGCGAAGCCATCGAGGCGCTGGAGAAGCAGCTCCAGCGGCTACGCGGACCCGCGGGAGGAGGAAGCACGATGACCGACACCCAGGCCACCGCCCAGCCGGGGACACCGGGTGTGGTCCCGTCCGTCGACGGGCTCGCCGTCTACCGGGCGGTGCCGTCGCAGCGGGCGTCCGCCGAGAACCTCGGCCCGCTCAAGGACCTGCCCGGCTTCTGGGAGGGCACCGGGTTCAGCATGATCGCGCGACCCGACTTCTCCGGCGGCAACCCGGACGGGTTCTTCCTCGAACTGAACCTGCTCCGGGAGACCATCGAGTTCACCGCCATCGGGTCGCCCGTCTTCAACCGGGGCAGCCGCCCAGGACGACATCGCCGTTTACGGGGTGACCTACCTGCACCGGGTCACCGACGGAGTAAACGGCGAGGCGCTGCACATCGAGCCGGGGCTGTGGCTGACGATCCCGGAGACGTCCGCGCCGCAGGCCGGCGCCAGCATCGCCCGGCTGGCGACCATCCCGCATGGCAACGCCGTCTGCACCGTGGGATTCACCGAGGAGGTGGTCCCGGACGGACTGCCGACGATTCCGCCGGCCAACACCGTTCCGTTCCCCGTCGGGTCGCCGCCGCCCGCGCCCGGCACCCGCAACCCGTTCCCGGAGTACGACCTGAGCGGCGACTCCCGCTTCCGCACCGCGCCCGTCCCGGCCGGGGTGACCCAGGAGGTCATCGACGACCCGAACGCCCTGCTGCGGCAGATGCTGGCCGCACAGGCGTCCGCCGGGCAGACGCTCACGACCATCACCCGGCTCATCACGTCGACGGCCCAGGCCGGCGGCATCGACAACATCCCGTTCATCGTGACCAACGCCGAGACGCTCACCCTGGACTCGGCATTCGCCATCGAGACCGTCCGCGGCCCCGACGGCAGGGAGTTCCTGCAGCTCCAGTACTCACAGACCGCCCTGCTCAACTTCGGTGGCTTCAGCTACCCGCACGTCACCGTGGGCACTTTGGTCAAGGCGTTCTGATACCCGTGGGAGGAGCACCTCAGGTGCTCCTCCCACCAGGGCACCGTCGTGCCGCCGCAGGCTTGGCGGGCCCCTCCGGCCTGGCATAATAGCCAGCTAAGGCGGAGGGGCCCGCCGTCAAACGCGGATACCCGCCAACGGTCCCTGCCAGCGAGATCTGATGGTGGAGGCTGCGCGGCGTGAGCGAGGAATGCCTCGCGGGCTGCTGCCCGCACGACAGGGCCGGCTTGGCCGGCGGTGCCGGCCCGGACGACGGTGCTAGCCAGGTCTATGGTGCTAGCCAGGTCTATGGTGCCGGCCCGGACGCGGGCTGTCCCGGCGACCTTCCCGGGGCGCCGCTGCCCGAACGGGCCGTGCATCTGCGCAACTGCCGGCTGCTGCCGCTCAACAAGATCGCGGCGGCCACCGGCGTCGACCGGGAGCTGATCACCCGCCTGCTGTACGAGGCCGCGGGCGCCATGAGCCCGCGCGGTGCGGCCCGGCGCCTGACCCGCCGGGCCGCGGAAGACGAACTCTTCGACCGGGCAACGGTGCGGGAGCCGCGGGAGCGTCAAGCGCTGTCCGCCCGGCTAGCGCCCTCATCCCGGCGGGGGCCCTCGGAAATCGAGCTGCTCGCCGCGCTGTACGCCGACCCGGAGGTCCGCCGGGTGCTCGATCGGCACGGCGTCCCCGTGGTCAACCTGACCGGAGCGCCCTGGAGACGGTTCCCGGCCCCTCAGCCGCTCACCGCCGGCCTCGTCAGCGACCTGTACACCGGCTGCGGCCTCAGCCTGCACCACATCGAACTGCTCACCGGCAGGCCGGCCGCCGCCGCCGGCGCCGCCCTGCGGCCGGCCGGCGTCAAGCCCCGGCCGGCCGGCGTCAGGTCCCCCTTCATGCAACGCTGGCGCCTGGGCCCGGCCGATTAAGGTTAAAACTGTCGCTTACCGGGTTACTGGAGTTCTTCGGTGATGGGGACGACCTGTCCGAGGAGGCGGTAGCGGCCGGGGTAGGCGCGGGCCGCGGCTTGTCCCATGACCATCCGCTGGATGACGTGGATGGCGGTGGTGAGTTCGGTGATGTCTTCGTCTCTTGCGGGGCCGTGGGCGATGATGCGTTTGCTGATGAGCTGGTGCAGGAGCCCGGCCTGGCGGACTGCTTCGCGTTCGTCGCCGGTGAGCAGTTCTGCGGTGCCGGCGGGTGCTGCAAGGGGCGGGTTCACGCTGGCTCTCCCTCTCCTTCTTCTTTTAGGGTGGCTGGGCCTTGTTCTTGCGGGGGCGGGCGGGGTGCAGGGGGTGGCGGGTGCTGGTGCCGTCGTCCCAGACCACGATGATGGCGGCGGGTACGCGGCCGGGTGGGGCGGGTGCGGGGTGGCCGGGGCTGGGGACGAGGTAGGCGTAGCGGCCGCCGCCGAGGTGGACGGGGGTGAGCTGGCCTTGCTCGGCGAGCTGGCGCAGGGCAAGGCTGATGATGGTGGGCTGGGTGTTGTGGTCGTCGGCGAGGTCTTGCTGGCCGGGCAAGTTGGTGCCGGGTGCCCATTCGCGGGCTTTGAGGCGGGCGGCGATCTGGGCGGCGACGGCGGCAGTGTCCTTGCGGGGGACGTGCGGGGGGCCGGGGTCGGGCGGCCCGGGATCGGGGACGGCGGGAGCGGGGCCGGCGTAGTAGTTGTCGTGGATTTTCAGGAGGGTCCCGTCGGCGCCGAGCTTGGTGTCCATGGCCTGCCAGAAGTCGCGCGGCTGCCAGGTGCCCGCTTCGGCGTCGGTGACGTGCTCGGTTTTCCACCGTCCGGTGGCGAGGTCTCCGGGGGTGCGGCGGGCTGTTTCGCGGAGCTGGGCGAGCATGGTGCCGAGGCGGGCGCTGGCGGCGGGGCGGGGCGGCCCGCCTGGTGCGGCGTACATGTTGTAGGAGCGGCGGTGGATGAGGTTTTCCTGTTCGAGGTCCTCGACGGCCCGGTACGCGGTGACCGGGCCGACGTGGTACCGCTTGCCGTAGTCCCGGTCGGGGATGAGCGCACCGGGCGGGAGGTGCCCGTAGATGATGTCGCGGCGCACCGCCTCGGCCAGCCGCATATGCGGCGGGATATCGTCGTCTGTGCTGGTCACGAGGCCCTCAGGCGCTCACGGAGCAAATACAAACACGACTCCAACACATCGTCCTGCAGGGCCTCGGGGTCGGCGAGCAGGGTCTCGACGGCCAGCATGCGGGCCGCGTTGGCCGGGAGCCTGGTGAAGACGGTTAGGGGAGCATCCATGACAGTGCGGGCCTCCTGCTCATTTCCTCGTTGAGTTTCCTGTAGCGGTCGGTGAGTGCGGCGATCGTGTCCATCACCCGGAGCCTTTCTGCGATTACCTGGAAGTCGTCTAGCTCCGCGAGCTTGCCGGATGCCTCATCCATCGCCTTTCCTTCTTGCTCTGGTGCCCCTCCGGCGGACTCCGTTCTCCGCTCCTGCCCCCGCCAGAGCCTCTCCGGGGTCGGCACGCGGGCGGCGCGGCGTATCTGCCGCAGCCGCATTCGCCGGCGCCTCCGCAGGCTGTTCGCCGCAGCGCCCACCTGGATGTACCGCTGGCCCCTGCTCGATGACCTCGCCGGCGGACGCCCATGTCCGGCCGGGTTAGAAGCGGAGGCAAGCAGGGGCGACGACGGTGTCTCGGCGCACGGGCCGAGCGCGGCAGATAGGTGACAATCAACGACTATGCTCGACTGCTATACTGGCTGCCTTGGCGTTGTCCGCCCGCGACCGGGCAGTTGGGGAACCTCGGCATGTTCGCTGCGCGGCGGGCTGGCAACTATCTGACCATGTGCTACATATAAAGTGTCTTACACGGCTATTAAATTCGTATTTGGAGGATGTAATGCCTGATAAGCAGGTGGAGGCCGCGCTTTCGCGCCCGGCGGCGGAAGCCGGAGCTGCCCTGCTGGAGCTGCCGGAGAACCAGTGGTTCGATCGAAAGAGCGTCCGGACGTTGCCCAAGGACCTCGGTCCTCTGCTTACGGCGTTCGCCAATGCCGAGGGCGGGACGATCGTGATCGGTCTTCGTGACGGCCAGGTTGAGGGATGCGGCCAGTATCCGGAGAAGGTGAACGCCTTCCGGCAGGCGGCCATTGACTTCACCGTTCCGCCGACCAGGATGGCCGTCAGCGAGGTCGCGTGCGTCAACAGCCGTGGCGATGATGACCTGCTGCTGGTGATCCGGGTCGATTCAGATGAACGCGTGCACGAGGTCAAGACCGGCGAGTGCTACCTCCGCATCGGGGACGAGACGAGAAAGCTCGGCTATGCCCAGCGGCAGGAACTCGAATTCGACAAGGGGCAGGCGCAGTTCGACGGATTCCCCTGCCGTGGGGTCACGCGGGGCGACCTGGACGAGCTGTTCCTGGATGACTACCGGCAGGGCATCGGGGCGAGCAGTATCGATGCCCTGATGCGGGCACGCAACCTGGTCACTCGTGACGGCGAGGTCACCAACGCCGCTTACCTGCTGTCCGGACAGCGCCCGCAGGACGTGTTCCCCGGCGCTCAGGTCCGTGTCATCAGATACCTGTCCGCCGAGCGCGGCACCGGTGCGCGGCTAAGCCTTGAGGCAGGAGCCGACCGGCGCATCGAGGGACCGATCCCGCGCTGTATCCCTGAGGCGATCGCCGCTGTCGATGAGTTCCTGCCTCGCCGCAAGCATCTCGCCGCGTCTGGCCGGTTCGAGGCGACCCCCATCGTTCCTCGCAGCGCCTGGAACGAAGGGCTGGTCAACGCCGTCATTCACCGTTCCTACAGCATGACTGACCACATTCGGGTTGAGATCTTCCCTAACCGGATCGAGATCGAGAATCCCGGCCGGTTCCTCAGCCTGCTCAATCCCTCTCGACCCTCGCAGATCACCAGGTTTCCCCGCAATCCGCGCATCGCCCGGGTCTGTGCGGACTTGCACATCGGCGAGGAACTAGGGGAGGGGGTGAAGCGGATCTTCGACGAGATGCGGTTCGCCGGCCTTGCCGAACCCGTCTACGAACAGACCACCACCGGCGTTCGCCTCATCCTGTCCGGGGAGCAAGCCGCGCGTAGTTAGCCTGGCCCGTCTTCTTCCAAACGGCCGCTTAGTGCACCCCTGATCATGCTGTGCCGTGCCTGCTCACCTGAGCGCGGCGACCGTGGCGACCACCGCGACCAGGGCGATGAGCATGTACAGCAGGTAGGCGTCCAGGCGGCCGGACTGCGCCCGTTTCGCCGTCGCGACCGCGACGGCGAACAGCCGCGCCGCGGGCCGGTACAGCCAGCTCTCCACGACTTCGACCACGTCGGAGGTGTAGCGCAGGTGCGGTCCGCGCTCATCGTCGTATCCCCCGGCCGCACCGCCCGGTCCGGAGGCGAGCTCTTCCACCCCGGCCCGGGTGTGCAGCACGCTGGCCAGCACCCGCCGGGTGGGGTTCGCATAGCCGAACGGGGTGTACGAGTCGGCCCCGTCGACCCCGATCGTCGCCGAGCGCCACGCGGGGACCCGGCGCACCCGCACCAGCCGCCGTCCGGACAGGGCGAAGGTCAGCAGGATAACCAGGACCAGCATGGCCGGGATCTCGATGCACAGCCAAGACGGCGACAGGATGGAGAAGCCCGCGAACACCGGCTGCACCACCCACGGGGACTTGAGTGCTCCCGTGGTGAGCCCGCCCGGGACGACCGGGGACAGGCCGGCGGCGATCACCCGGATCTCGAGCGGGGTAAGCGCGGCGATCACCAGCGGACTGGCCGCGAGCAGCGCCACCGCGCCGCGCCCGGCCCAGCCGTATTCGCCGCGCCTTGACCGGTCTGGACCGGCAGGCCCAAGCACCACCAGGCCGACCAGCCGGACGAACGTGACCCCGGCGAACCCGGCGGTCAGTGCCACCGCCGCGCCGGCCAGCGCCAGCGTCAGCCGGCCGCCGAGCGAGGTCACCCTGAACTGCTGCATCAGCGACTCAAGCAGGAACCACTCGGACACGAACCCCGCCGTGGGCGGCAGCCCGGCCAGCGTGAGCGAGCCCACCGCGAGGCCGGTGCCGCTCCACGGTGCCCGGCGGCCCATGCCGCGCAGCACTTCGAGGTCGTCGCTGCCCGCTACCGCTTCGAGGCCGGCGGCGGAGCTGAACAGCAGCGACTTCGCGGCGGTGTGCGTGATCATCTGCAGCGTCGCGGCCAGCAGGCCAACCGCGATCAGTCGCTGGTTGCCGACCGACGCACCGGTCAGCGCGACGCCGAACCCGGTGATGATCAGCCCGCTGTTCTCCACACTCGAGTAGGCGATCACCCGCGACAGGCGGCTGCTCACCGCCGCGTGCGCGATGCCGAGCAGGGCGGAGAGGCCGCCGAGGATCAGCAGGATCCCGGCGAGCCAGCCGGGCGGGTGACCCAGCAGCGCGAGCGTGCGCCACAGGCCGTAGAACCCGACGTTGACGCACACGCCTGCCATGACCGCCCGGGCCGGGGCCTGCGCGGCCGCGTAGCCGCGCGGCAGCCAGACCTGGAACGGCACCAGGCCGGCCTTGACCGAGAACCCGGCGACCAGCAGCACCAGCGCCGTGGTCCTGGCCGCGCTGCCGGGCACGTGGGAGAACGAGGCGAGTGCGATCGAGTGCGACCGCACGGCGAGCAGCAGCAGCCCGACGAGCAGCGCCGCGCCGCTGACCTTCCCGAACCCCGCCGTGATGCGCGCGGCGCCGCCCCGGTCAGCCTCGCCGCGCCTGGCCCCGGCGAGCAGGTAGAACGCGGCGGTCAGCGCCTCCCAGCCGAACAGCGCGGTGAACGCGTCCTGCGCGGTCATGATCACCGCGGTGGCGCCGAGCGCCAGCGCGTACCCCTGTGCCAGCATCCGGGTGGCCGCTGGCTCCGGTCCGGCTGACCCGGGGCCGGCCGCCCAGCTGGCGAACGCGGCCGACACCGGCACCGCCGCGCCGAACGCCATCGCCAGGAACAGGCCGGACAACGGGTCCACGGCCAGACCGCTGCCCTGGCTGGTCCCCGCGGGCGGGGCCAGCCACCCGGCCACGTTCAGCCGGACGCTCTGGCCGGCCAGCGCGGACCCGCCGACGGCGGCCAGGCAGGCCGAGCCGGCCGCGCCCAGGGCATACGGCGCACCGCGCAGCCGGCCCGGGTGCCAGGCGGCCAGGCCGGCCGCCGCGGCCGCGGCCAGCAGGATCAGCCCCGCGGCGAAGACCGCGGTCACGGCCGGGTGCCCGTCACGAGTTGGCCGGCCGCGATCAGCAGGGCGTTCAGTATGGCGAACGGGCTCGGTGGGCTTCCCGGCACCCACACGTCAACCGGTACCGCCCCGTCTACCCCGGTGAGGCGGTCACTCAGCAGCCCGCCGCTGACGGCGTCGGTGCCCACGGCGATCACCACCTTCGGATCGGGCATGCCGTCGTAGGCGGTGCGCAGCGGCCCGGTCATGCCGACCGTTCCCGCGCCGGTCACCAGCAGCACGTCGGCGTGCCGCGGGCTGGCGGTGAGGAACACCCCGAGACGGTGGATGTCGTAGACCGGGCCGAGCAGCGCCTGGATCTCCCACTCCTCGCTGCCGTCTGATCCCGCGTCCACGTGCCGGACGTGCACGCTGCGGCGCAGCGCGGCGGTCCGCGCGGCGAGTTCGTCACGGGCGGCCGCGACGGCCTCGTCCGTCTCCGGCTCCGCCGGGACCACCAGGGCCCGCCGGGCAACTGCCGCGGCGGCCGACCCGGTCGCGCCCGACGACCAGGCGAACAGGTCGGGCCGGGCCGCCACGCAGCGCCCGCACAGGACACACCGGCCCTGGTCGACCCTGGGCTTGTCGATACCGGGCCAGTCGATCACCTCGATCGCCCCGGTCGGGCACAGCCGCTCAACCTCGGCCCGGTCGAAGGGGCTCCCGGCGTCCGGGACATCGGTACCGGCGAGCACCGTAGCCGGGCCGCGCCAGGAGTCCGCGTACTCATCGGGACGCCGCGGCCAGCGGGTCGTCACCACCCCGTCGCGCAGCCCGCGCAGCACCCAGATGCTCATCGTTCTCCCTCCCCGCCCGGCACCGTGACCACATACCACCGTGCCGCCGATCACAGTGCCGCCGATCACAGGGCCGCTCCCGCGACGGACAGGCCGAAGCTTGCCTCGATGAACGGGAAGTCGGTGAGGATGTCGCCGGCGAACACCTCGTGCATCAGCACCAGGTTGTGGAACGAGGCCGACCTCGGCTGGCAGTACGCGATCCGGCCGTCCTCGATGGCCACGTCGTAGAGGACCTCGCCCTGCGGCGCCTCGGCCCAGCCGGTCGCCCGGCCGTCCGGCAGATCGCAGGGCGCCATCAGAGCCAGCCGGTCCCGTTCGGGAAAATCCGACCAGGCCAGCCGGATGAGACGGAAAGCCTGCGCTGTCTCGTCGAGGCGGACCCGGAGCCGGGCCATGGCGTCGCCGCCGGAGTGCCGGCCGACGGGCCCCGTGTCGACCAGCCCCGTGTCGGCCAGCCCAGCGCCGAGCAGCGGATAGGCGTCGTAGGGGCGCGCGCCGCGGGCGTCGTCGGCATACCCGGAGGCCTTGCCGACGGGACCGAGGGCACCGTGCTCGCGGGCGCGGGCCGCGGTGAGCGGTCCGGTGCCGCGCAGCCGGTCGAGGAACGAGGAGGTGCCCATCAGCAGCTCCGCGTCCGCGGTGATCTCTTTCTCAAGCGGGCCGAGCGCGCCAAGGATCTGCGCGGGGCTCTTTCCCGGCTTAGCGAGATGACCCGCCGTGGCCCCCCACGACGCCGATACCCCGCCGGGGACGACGACGCCGCGCCCGAAGCGGCTGCCGCACAGCCCGCTCACCAGGCGCAGCACCCGTTCCTTGTGCAGCGCGAACCGGGCGCTGGCCACCGCCAGCCCGGCCGCGTCGGCCAGCCGTACCGCGACGTCAAGGTGGTTGGCTATCCGCTCCAGTTCGGCGTGCACGACGCGGAGCAGGGCGGCCTCGCGGGGCACCGCGCAGCCGGCGATCGCCTCGATAGCGTGGCAGAAGGCGAGGGCATGGGCGACGGAGGCGATGCCCTCGGCCCGTTCGGCCAGCAGCACGCCGTCGCTGACGGTCAGGCCGGCGAACCGGGCGGCGATGCCGCGGTGCTTGTAGAAGATCCGCATGTTCAGGTGCGGTATCGCCTCGCCGGGCGTCTCGACCAGGTACTCCATCGACTCGAATACCCCGGAGCGGACCGGGCCGTGCGGGATCGTGAACAGGCCGTAGCCCGCGACGTGCCTGGGCAGCGTGTGCTCTTCCGGGCGGCCGGGCTTGACCAGGGGCGCGAGCCGGGGATGGCCTTCCGGGACGACGCCGGTCTGGTCGTGGATCACCCGCTCGTACCAGAACGCGGCGCCGATCACCGGGGTGAGCGCCGGATAGCCGACCGCCCCGGGCGGAAGCTTTGCTTCCAGCCGGTCGACCTCGCCGGGCCTGGCCACGTGGGCGGTCAGCGTGACGGTGCCGCCGCTGCGCGCCGCGTACAGGCCGGCGAACCGCTCGCCGCGGGCCACCCTGGCCGCGAGCGCTTCCCAGAGCGCCGCGACGGTTGGTTCGGTACTGGTGATTGTCATGGCGTCCCCAGCTGGGCCGCGCCCCGGGTGATCAGGTCCGTCAGTTCGCCGGGCGGGTGCACCCCGAGCACGACCAGCACCGCGAGGCCCGCCAGGACGGGGACAACCATGAAGGCGCTCGGTTCGCCCCGGGTCAGCGGCCTGGCTGCCTGCGTCCGGGACTTCACCGCGACGGCGGCTCCTTCCGCGGGTGCGGCGCCATCCGTTGCGGTTTCCGGTTGCCCAGGCTGCGGCCCTGGAACCGCGCTCTGGCCGGGCGGGGATGTCAGGAGCATGCCCGTCGCCGAGGTGACGAGCCCGAGGAACGCTGTGGTCACCAGGATTACCATGAGCGCGGCGGCGGTGTCGCTGCCGCTGCTCAGCCCGCCTGCGACGATCTCGAACTCGCTGCGAAAGACGCCGAACGGCGGGAAGGCGGACAGCGCGAAGACGGACAGCAGGAACAGGGGACCGCTCCACGGCAGCAGCCGCAGGCCGTCGCGCATCGCGGACATCTGCTTGGTCCCGTACTTGACCGTGAACACGCCCGCGCCCATGAACGCGTTCCCCTTGGCGGCGGCGTGCGCCAGCACGTGCAGCAGCACCCCGGCCAGGGCGACGGGCGCGCCGAAGGAAACGCCGATCGCCAGTATGCCCATGTGCTCGACGCTGGAGTACGCGAGCAGCCGCTTGACGTCCCGCTGCCCGAATAGGTAGAGCGAGGCCAGCAGCAGCGACGCGATGCCGAAGGCCAGCAGCGTGTCTCGCGGGATGGCGGTGCCGAGCGCCGCCGCGGCAACCTGGTAAAACCGCAGGATGGCGTAGAAGCTGGTCGCCAGCAGCGCGCCGGACAGCAGCGCGGACACCGGGGTCGGGGCCTCGGAGTGCGCGTCGGGCAGCCAGGTGTGCACCGGGACCAGGCCGACCTTGGTGCCGTAGCCGAGGACGGCGAGCAGGAACGCCAGTTCGACCGGTGTCTTCGGCAGCCGGGGCCCGGCGGCCAGCAGCGGTTCGATGGCGAGGTTGGAGTGGGCGCCGAGCACCTGGGCCCCGGCGTAGTAGGTGAAGATGGTGGCGAGCAGGCCGAGGCCGAGGCCGGCCGACGCGATCAGGACGTACTTCCACGAGGCTTCGGCGGCCCCGTCGGTGTTTTCGATCGCGACGAGCAGCGCGGAGACGACCGTGGTGACCTCGACGGCGATCCACAGCAGGGCCAGGCTGCTCATCAGCGGCGCGGCCAGCATCGCCCCGGCGAACACGTTGAAGCCGAGGTAGAACCGGCGCGCGTACCTGGCGTCATGGTGCTCCAGGTACCCGGCCGCGTACACCGCCACGGCGGCGTACAGGAAGCCGGCGGCGAGCAGGAAGATTCCGCTGACCGCGTCGGCGCGCAGGTACGACCAGTAGTTCAGCGTCCGGTGCGCGACCGCCGGGATTATCGCCAGCACGAGGCAGCAGCACGCGGTCCCGGAGGCGATCGTGATCCCGGCCGCCGCCCGGGCGGGTGCCCGGAAGCAGGCGAGGCCCGCCGCCAGCGGGACGATGAGAAGGGCCAGGATGATGCCGAGCACTGCCGCCCCCTATCCGCGCAGCCGGGTCAGGTCGGCGGTCGACAGCGACTCCGCGCGGGCGTGGTGCGCCCGGATCAGCATCGCGAACACGACCACCGCGAGCAGCAGGTCGAACAGGAACGCGGTCTCGAGCAGCAGCGGCAGCCCCGCCGCCACCACCAGTGCGGCCAGCGAGATCGCGTTCTCCAGCGAGAAGAACCCGATGGCCTGCGAGGCGACGTCGCGGCGCACGATCATCAGGCCGAACGCGACGAACACCATCGCGCCCGCGACCGCCAGGGCCGTGGTCGGCGCCTCGGCACTGCGGATGCCCAGGTTGCCGAAGCAGAAGAACCCGAACGCGGCCAGGCCGATGCTGGCCAGCACGGCGGTGGCCGGGTTCAGCGTGTAGCTGCCGGGCACTCCCGGTGTATCTTCCCCGACCGGCCGTCCGAGGAGGCGGCGCAGCACCAGCGGCACGGCGACCACCTTCAGCACCGCCGACAGGGCAGCCAGCGCGTACAGGTCGGGCAGTCCCCGGTCGGCCGCGATGACGACGGCGAGGACGGAGATCAGCGCCGACTGGGCCGCGTACAGCCGGACCTGGTCCCGCACCAGAGCCTGCCGCAGCAGGCCGAACTCGAGCACCAGCATCAGCGCCGCGATCACGTTCGCCGCGCCTTCGTAGACACCCGGTGAGCTCATCGGCTCAGCCTCCGCCGAGGTAGAGGGTGAACACGCCGAGCACCGCGAGCAGGAACGCGGCCGACGCGTACTCGGTGATCTTGAACAGGCGAAGCTTGGCGAACGAGTCATCGATCACCGCGACGACGACGCCGACCGCGGCCGCCTTCGCGAGCAGGGCAACGATCGCGAGCAGCACGGCGCCGAGCCGCTGGGTCGACGCGAGGCCCCAGGGTGCGAGGAACACGTCGCACAGGATCGTGAACAGGATGAACTGCTTGAGCATCGAGCCCCA
This sequence comes from uncultured Actinomycetota bacterium, assembly GCA_963785645.1. GTDB lineage: Bacteria > Actinomycetota > Actinomycetes > Streptosporangiales > Streptosporangiaceae > Trebonia. The sequence continues at coordinate 215,834 of CAWAWG010000003.1, read as the reverse complement.
CTTCAGCAGGGCGAGGTACGGGCCCGAGTGCTCGAAGGAGCGGGCCTCCTCGATCATCCCGAACTCGTTCGTGCCGGAGTGCGTTTCCACCGGGATCCGGCCGGTCTCGTGCAGGATCACCATGAACAGCGCGGCGGACGCCAGCAGGTGCGCGGGGCGGATCACCTGCCCGGCCGACGACCGCACCGTGGCGGCCAGCGCGTAGGGCAGGTCGGTGCCGGTCAGCAGCGCCACGGTGAACACCACGAACAGCACGACCGGCTCGGTGATGGCGGAGAACGTCTTCGCCCGGCTCGACCCGAGCTGCGCGTACGGGCTGCCGGTCTCCAGGGCGGCGGCCGCCACCACGAAGCCGGCCAGCGACAGCAGGAACCCGCCGCCCAGGATGTCGCCCATGTAGCCGAGCGGCAGCCCGTAGGTGGTCAGCACCGGGATCAGCAGCGGGATCGTGAGATAGGCGGCCACCGCCACCGGCGGCGCGGCCAGGAAGAACCAGCTCGCGCCCAGCGGAGCCAGTGCCTCCTTGCGGCACAGCTTTGCCAGGTCGTAGTACGGCTGCAGCACCCGCGGTCCCCGGCGGCCCTGCAACCGCGCCTCGACCTTCGCGATCAGGCCCATCACCCCGGGCGCGCCGAGCGCGACGGTGAGGACCTGGAGCAGCTGGATGACGGGGATCGGTACGGCCGCGCTCACCGCGCGGCCCCGCGTTCATTGCCTGGTGGTTCCAGTACCTCGTCCACCGAGATGCCTCCTACCCGCACGACCCGAAAGCCACTGAAGGGGTAGAAGCCATTAGCGCGCTAACCGCGCGCGGTTACGGCGAGCCTCATCGCCGTACAACAAATTCATTGTCCCCCAGAGGCCGTGTACCCCGCAACCCGGCTGACTTCGAACCCCAGAAAAGGGGCCGCGGGCCGCGGGCCGCGCTCAGGCGGCCGGGTGCTGCCGGCGCCGGCCGGCCGGCCGGATGGCGGGCACCCACTCGCTGGTCACCAGGCCCTGTCCGGCGGTGAGCTCGTCGATGATGGCGAAGCCGGCGGCGGCCCGCTCGGGGGAGTCGACGACGATCGTGACCGCCGGGACGTGCCTGCCGAGCTGCAGCAGGCGGTCGCCGTGCGGTGCGTGGTCGCCGTGGAAGCCCCAGATGCCCCGCTGGGTGGTCGCGCCGCTGATGCCGGCGGCGCGCAGCCGACGGACGATCGCGCGGTGCACCGGCTGGCCGTCGTGCAGGGCGGCCTCGGACGTGTAGACCATGAGCTTGTGCCACACCGGCATGCCGCTCTCGTCCGTGTCGGGCAGGACCGAGGGCGTGGCCAGCAGTTCGCCGTCGCGCTTGCAGATACGGACCTGCTCGAGCGTCAGCAGCGGCCGGTGCAGCAGGCCGCCGAGCTCGGGCAGCACGCGCAGGATCCGCTCGCTGGAGCCGACCGCGATGACCATCATCGGCGTGGCCGCGTTGCGGCTGAAGAAGGCGGCCCGCTCCCGACTGCCGTGCGCGGTCCCGTCGACGCCGAGCAGCGCGGTGGCCCCGGCGACGCCGCGCCGGTACAGCAGGTCGCAGACGGCCATGAAGGCGGGCATCCGGTACACGCGCTCCTGGCGGCCCAGGTAGATGGTCAGCTTGGTCTCCTCGTGCGCTCCGTAGCGCGGGGTCACCGCGGTGACGTCCTCGGCGCTGATGTCGCCGCGCAGCAGTCGCGCCCGCTCCAGGGTGACCAGCCCGGTCCCGGTGATCCGCGCGGTCGGTTCGACCAGCGGCTCGATCCGGGCCCGGCTGTCGACCGCGACCGCGATCAGCGGCAGGTCCTCCGACAGGGTCAGCGACATGTCGGTGCGCGGATGGCGCTTCGCGCCGAAGCCCTCGGCGCCGCGCAGCAGGATGCTGGTGGCGACCTCGTGCTGCCCGTACAGGTCGAGCAGCGCGTCGGCGGAGAACCGTCCCCGCGAGGCCCGGTGCCGCTCGCCGAAGTAGCTGGTGAGCTTGACCGCCTCTTCGTTCACAGGTGCGCCCCGATCAGCCGGCCGAGTTCCGCGGCGAGCACCCCGAGCACCAGGCTGACGACGATGTTGAGCGCCGCCTTGCGGTGCTGCCGCTCCTCGGTCAGCCGCTGCGTCTCCAGCATCCAGGTGGAGAACGTCGTGTAGGAGCCGACGGCCGCCGTGCCGGCCAGCAGCGCCGCGTCGCCGCCCAGGGCGAGCCCGGTGATCAGGCCGAGCAGCACCGCGCCGGACAGGTTGACCGCCAGCGTGCCGTACGGGAAGTCGCGGCCGGATCGCGGAGGTCACGATGCCGTCGACGTAGAACCGCAGCACCGACCCGCCCCGCCGATCAGCACCACCGCGACCCAGACTCCCGCGCTCATCGCCGCACCCGTGCCCTTCGCACCATCGCGGTCGCCAGGTGAAGCGCCGCGTACCCGGCCGCGATGCTGGCCGCGGCGTACCCGGCGGCCAGCCCGTAGCGTGCGCGCTGAGCATCTTCAGGATCTCCACCTCCATCGTGGAGAACGTGGACAGCCCGCCGCAGATCCCGGTGCCGAGCAGCGGCCGCCGGTAGCTCGACAGCGGCAGCCGTTCCTGCAGCCGGGTCACGAAGTACCCGAGCAGGAACGCCGCCACGATGTTCACCGCGAACGTCGGCCACGGCCACGCGGTCGCGGCGTGCGGGAACGCCTCGGCGAGCGCGGCCCGCGCCAGGGTCCCGAGCGCGCCGCCCGCGAAGATCGCCGCGACCGTCCGCCCGTCCGCCCGCGGCACCGCGATCCGCCGGCCGGTCGTCGGGGGAGAACCGGAATCGCCGGCGTGCCGGCGAACCGCCTGGGAAGCCGGACGCGGACGGCACCGGATGCGGCTGGCTCGGGCACGCGGAAAACGACTCCTCGGTCACGCGGGATCGGAGCAGAGGCCATCAGCCGCTCCTGCGGCGGTTCGGGAAGCTGCGCATCCACGCCAGGGCATCATCTGGCCTTTGCCGATCTTACCGGCCCGGCCGGCCACGGTGCCGCGGTGGATAGTTCCGCGCCCCGGGTGATTGCCGCGGACCCCGGCCGTTTTAACCGCCGTATGTCTAACGGGTGAACGCCTGGCCGCGTGGCTAGACCGGGGTCATTTACGTTATATCGTGACTTCAGGACGAGAAGGAGGTGGCGAGCATGCGAGGCATCGCGAAGCTGCTTTTCGGTGAGCGACGCGGGCAGGCTGCCCGACCTGTTCGGCGCGAGCGACGCGGACGGGTTCGGCCTGGCCGAGCAGGCGCGCGCGGCCGGCGAGTGGTGCGGAAGCACCCCGGGCCGCGGTTCGGCCGCCGACGCCGCGGACGGCGCCGCCCGCCCGCGCGGCATGCGGCACCGGGTAATCATCCGCGATATCCGAATCTGATAACAGCGAAAAGCCCGGCCGGGCCGGGATCGGTCACGCGCCGCGCCGGCCGTCACCCGGTACCGCCTGGGGCATCCCGACGAACGCGGCTGACTTTGGTCCGGTCGCGCTGTCGTTACCTTTCCGTGTCCGGCATGATCGCGATATTGCTTGATTCCGAAAAATCGCTATTACCCAGTTACGGCCAGTTGTTAGCCTGGTCGCATGCCGGACCAAGCGCCCGAGACGGAGGCACGCGAGTTCGCGGCGGCCTTCCGTTCCTTCCTCGACTGGATCCACGCGGCCGACGACGGCGAAGGCGCAACGAGGTTGGCGTCCTCGTCGGCGGCTTCCTCGGCCCCGACCGCGCGGCGCACTCCGTGGTCAGCCGCGACCTGCCGGTCTTCGAGCACGTCAACCTGCAGACCGCGCTCAACGCGTGGTCGGCGCACGCCCGGCCGCACCGTCGAGGTCCGCGGCGTCCTGCTGCCGCCGCACTACAGCCTGCAGCTCCAGCAGCTCGTCAGCGGCGAGTCGGTGCCGCGCAGGCTGCGGCTGATCGCGCCCGACGCTCGTCGACCTGCCGAACGGCCCGGCCTCGACGCTCGGCTGCCTCAAGCTGGCCCTGCTGCTCGTCACCGACGCCCGCGGCCGCTACGTCCTCATGGTCCAGGCGCCCGGGAGAGCACCACCACGGCCTTGAGGTCGAGATCGCCGGCCTGCCGGTCGACGAGGCCCAGGCCGTGCTGGCCGAGCTCGACCAGCTCCGCTCCGCGCTCAACGTCTACCGCGGCCACCTGCTCGACGTGACGCTCAACCCGATGGGCGGCGTCGTCCTCACCTTCGCCGTCGCCGCCGGGCCTGCGCCGCGACGACGTGGTGCTCCCGGATGCCGTGCTCGCCCGGGTGGAGCGGCACGCGCTCGGCGTCGCCGCGCACCGGGAAGCGCTGCTCGCCGCCGGCCAGCACCTCAAGCGCGGCCTGCTGCTCTACGGCCCGCCGGGCACCGGCAAGACGCACACCACCCGCTACCTGCTCGGCCAGATGACCGGCTACACCCGGCTTGTCCTTACCGGCCGCGCGCTGATCGGCGTCGGCGCGGTCACCGAGCTGGCCCGCGACCTGCAGCCGAGCCGTTGTCGTGCTGGAGGACGTCGACCTGGTCGCCGAGGACCGCTCGATGGGCCCGAGCATCGAGCCCGGTCCTGTTCGACCTGCTCGACGCGATGGACGGCGCGGCCGCCGACGCCGACCTGCTGTTCCTGCTCACCACCAACCGGGCCGACCTGCTGGAGCCCGCCCTGGCCGCCCGGCCCGGCCGGGTCGACGTCGCGGTGGAGATCGAACTGCCGGACGCCGCCGCCCGCGAGCGGCTGCTCGCCCTCTACGGCCGGGGCGTCCCCCTGGCCCTGACGCCCGAGGACGTCGCCACGGCGGTCGAGCGCACCGACGGCACGACCGCGTCCTTCCTCAAGGAACTGATCAGGCGCGGCGTCCTCGAAGCGCTTCATGACACCCAGGGGCCGGCCGGCGACACGACGGCCAGCGACACGACGGGCGGCGACACGACGGGCGAGGGCGCGCCGCGATCTGGCGGCGACGGGGCAGGCGGCGACGGGGCGGTGCCGACGGTGACCGGCGCGCACCTGGCCCGCGCGCTCGATGACCTGCTCGACTCCGCCCAGGGCGTGACCCGGACGCTGCTGGGCGTCGGCGTGGACCCGACCACCCTCCCGGCGGGCGGCGCACTCGGCCTGAGCCCGGCCAGGATGATGGCGCAGCGCGGCATGGTGTCCCATCGCATTCACCGTGGCTGACCGGCTGTCGGCTGAGGTCTCATCCGTACCGAAAGCACCGTCAGTCACATGAGTACCGCAGCTCTATTCCCGGTGGGAGAAGTGCGGTTCTTTAACGCAAGATGTCCCTTGTGTGAGCGGTACGTTGCGGGGTATGCCTGAGGCGGACCTGAGAGCCGAGCCCGGACCCGAGAGCAGCGAGGCCGGGGCGGCACCCGCCGAAGGAGCCCGATTATGGACGTTGAGGTCATTGTCGAAACCCCGCAAGGGTCGCGTAACAAGTACAAGGTTGAGCCCAAGAGCGGGCGCATCCGGCTGGACCGGATGCTGTTTACCTCGACGGTCTACCCGCTGGACTACGGCGAGATCCCGGGCACCCTCGCGGAGGACGGCGATCCCGCTTGACATTCTTGTCTGGCTGGACGAGCCGACGTTCCCCGGCTGCCTGGTGACGGTGCGCCCGGTCGCGGTGTTCTGGATGGCCGACGAGCGCGGTCCGGACGCGAAGCTGCTCGGCGTCGCCGCCCATGACATCCGCAAGAACCGGATCAGGGACCTGCCGGACGTGCCGCGCCACCTGCTGAACGAGATTGGCCACTTCTTCGACATCTACAAGGAGCTTGAGCCGGGCAAGTCCACCGACGTCCGTGGCTGGATGGACCGGGCCGAGGCGGAGCGCGTCATCAAGGAGGCCCGGGTCGCCAGGGAAAAGGGATCGCGAGTCAGCCTGGCCGGATGATCGAGATCCCGCCAGGATCGCTCTTCGGGCTCGATAACCTGCCGTACGGGATATTCGCGGTCGGCGGCGCGGCGCCCCGGGCCGGGGTGCGGGTGGCCGACAGCGTCATCGACCTCGCGGCGACGCTGCGCGATGAGGTGTTTGCCGCACCGTCGCTTAACCCGTTCATGGCGGAGGGCCCGGCGCGCTGGGCGGCGGCGCGGGCGAGGATCACCGAACTGGTCGCCTCGGGCGGCGTGCCGTCCGGTGCCGTTTTCCCGGTGCGCGAGGTGGAACTGCGGCTGCCGTTCGAGGTCGCCGACTACGTGGACTTCTACGCCTCCGAGCACCACGCGGCCAACCTCGGCCGGCTCTTCCGGCCCAGCGCCGAGCCGCTGCTGCCCAACTGGAAGCACCTGCCCGTCGGCTACCACGGCCGGGCGGGCACGGTCGTCGTCTCCGGCACCAACATCATCCGGCCATCCGGGCAGCGCAAGGGACCCGGTGACCCGGTACCCGTGTTCGGCCCGTCGGTCCGGCTCGACATCGAGGCGGAGGTCGGGTTCGTCGTCGGCGCCGGCTCGCCCCTGGGCACGCCGGTGCCGGTGAACGCGTTCCCTGAGCATGTGTTCGGCGCGGTCCTGGTCAACGACTGGTCCGCGCGTGACCTGCAGGCGTGGGAGTACGTGCCCCTGGGGCCGCACCTCGGCAAGTCCTTCGCGACCTCGGTGTCGCCGTGGGTGGTCCCGCTCGCCGCGCTGCGGGCGGCCCGCGTCCCGTTGCCGGGACAGGACCCGCCGCCGCTGCCCTACCTGCGGGAGAGCGAGGACTGGGGCCTGGACATCGACCTCGCCGTCCAGTGGAACGGCCAGGTCGTGTCCCGGCCGCCGTACGCGAGCATGTACTGGTCACCCGCCCAGATGCTCGCGCACATGACGGTGAACGGCGCCGCCACCCGCACCGGCGACCTGTTCGCGTCCGGCACGGTGTCCGGACCTGGCCGCGCCCAGCGCGGCGCGTTCATCGAGCTCACCTGGGGAGGCGCGGAGCCGGTCACGGTCAACGGCGAACCGAGGACCTTCCTGGAGGACGGCGACACGGTAACCATCACCGCCACCGCCCCGGGTGCCTCCGGCCGCCGCATCGGCTTCGGCGAGGTGACCGCCACGATCCTCCCCGGCCGTCCGGAAGTGGACTACCAGTCGTGGTGATTTGACGCCCGCGGTGATGGGTGCCGTTCACTGAGCAGGGTGAGGAACGCTTCGGTGGCCGCGCCGGGTCGTCGGGTCGCGGCCGTGGCGACACTGAGTTCCCAGCGCAGTTCGTGATCCGCGACCCGCACGGTGTCAAGCCCGGCTTGATCGGTGACCAGGAAACGGCTGAGAAAGCCGATCCCGAGTCCCGCCCGGATGAAGCTGGCGGCCATTGCGATGTCCGCTATTTCGAGGGTGACCTCCCGTTCCACCCCCGAGGCGGTGAACGCCTGGTCTACCAGCATGCGGTTGCCGAAGCCGGGCGGAGAGTCGATGAACGGGAACTGCGCCAGTTGCGACAGCGTGGCCCGGCCGGTCCCGGCCAGCGGATGCGAACTGGGCACGTAGAGGAGCAGGGGGGCCGCGGCCAGCAGCCGGACATTCAGGCCGGCCGGCGCCGGACCGGGCAGGGACAGGAAAGCCGCGTCGAGTTGACCGTCGCGCAGTTCCTGGGCCAGGCCCGCCGATCCCGTCACGGCGCTGCGGAGCCGGACGGTAATGCCGGGGTGGCGGGCGCGCAGCGCTGAGAGCAGCCCGGGCAGGTCGACCAGGTTGATCGCGGTCAGGGTGCCGACCGTGACCGTGCCGTGCAGCGTGCCCTGTATCCGGTTAACGGCGTCCTTGGCGGCGTGCGCGGCGTCGAGGGTTTCCCGGGCCCTGGGCAGCAGGGCCCGCCCGGCCGCGGTCAGCGTGACACCGGGCGGGCTCCGGTCGAACAGCGGCGATCCCAGTTCCCGCTCCAGCGCCTTGACGGTCGCTGACACGCCCGACTGGACAACGTGCAGCGCCTTCGCCGCGTGCGTGAAGCTACCGGTGTCGGCGACGGCGAGAAAGTACTCAAGATGACGCAACTCCACGCCCGCCATTATCACCGGTCGTGCTGGCCGTCATCATCAGATGTCATTGGACATGATGGACGCCGGGGGACAAGAGTAAGCGGCATGTGCTCAGCGGCCGCTCCGTCCGCGGTCAGCCCGGGCGGCAAGGTCTTCGCGCCCAACGGGGGCCCGCCGGAGACCGTTTCACCCGGGCGCTGACCACGACGGAGCCCGGCTGACCAAGCCGGGCGGGCGGCCAGTTAACGAGATCGCTTGCGCGGCGCCGCGGGGCGGCGCCGCGCGGACCGGAAGGAAATAGACGACATGACCGGCATCGCGCAGAACTGGATTGACGGCGAATGGCGGACGTCTGCCACCATTTCCAAGTCGTTCAACCCCGCGAACGGCGAGGTGGTGGGCGAGTTCGCCGACGGGGGGCAGGCCGAGGCCGACGCGGGCATCGCGGCGGCCCGGCGGGCTTTCCGTGCCACCTCCTGGGGACGTGACCGGGCGCTGCGGTACAAGGTCCTCGCCGAGCTGGCGGATCGTTTCGATGACCGGGCGGAGGAGCTGGCCCGGCTGCTCAGCAGCGAGAACGGCAAGATCATGTTCGAAGCGAGGCTGGAGTCGGTGCTCGCGTCCCGCACGTTGCGCTACAGCGCGAGCCAGGCGCTCACCAGCACCGGGATCTCGGCTGAGGTGGAACCCGGGCACTTCTTCAGCACGCTGGCGGAGCCGCAGGCGTGGTCGGGGTGATCGTGCCGTGGAACGCCCCGGTCGTCCTTTTCATCCGTTCTCTCGGGCAGGCCCTGGCGGCCGGCAACGCCGTGGTGGCCAAGCTGCCGGCCCAGACCGCGCTCGCCAACGCGCTGGTGTCGGAGATCATCGCGGGCGTGGCGGACCTGCCCAAGGGGATCGTGAACATCTTCACGGAGTCGGGCAACACCGGAGCCCCCCGGCTCGTGGACTCACCCGATGTCGACGTCGTCAGCTACACCGGCAGCGTCTCGGTCGGCCGGAAGGTCGGGGCCGCCGCGGGTGCGGCGCTCAAGCGGGTCAACCTCGAACTCGGCGGCAAGTCCCCCATGGTCGTCTTCGACGACGCTGACCTTGACGCGACGATTCCGCTGCTGGCCAGGGGGCTGACGGTGACGGCGGGGCAGTTCTGCATGGCGGGTACCCGCATCCTGGTCCAGCGCGGCGTCGCCGACGCGGTCCGTGACCGGCTGGCGCAGCTGCTGGCCGGGATCAAGGTCGGCCCGGGCGACGACCCGGACACTCAGATGGGGCCGCTGATCGACAAGGCCGCCGTCGAGCGGGTCGACGCCCTGGTCGAATCGGCGCTGTCCTACGCCAAGCCCGTCGTCCGCGGCGGCCCGGTGACCGACGGACCGCTGGCGGCCGGGTCGTTCTACCGGCCGGCGCTGCTTGAGGTCGAGGACGTGAACGTTCCCCTGGTGCAGGAGGAGATCTTCGCCCCGGTGGCCACGTTCGAGGTGTTCGACGACGAGTCGGACGCGGTCGGCCGGGCCAACGCGACCGAGTTCGGGCTGGCCGCCGCGGTATTCACCCGGGACAGCGCCCGCGCCCGCCGGGTCAGCCGCGACATTGAGGCCGGGACGGTCTGGACCAACACCTACTTCGCTCTTGACGACGGATTCGCCGAGGGCGGCTACAAGAGCAGCGGCGTCGGTCGGCTGCGCGGACCGCTCGGCCTGGCTGAGTTCCAGGAGGCCAAGACGTACGTGGAGGTGGTCGCGCCGCCCGCGTTCTAAGCGGCCCCGCTAAGGTAGAACCTCGGACAAGCCGGGGAAGGGGCGATCATGAAGCCGGAACAGGACCTCGCCTGGATGCGGGACGGCACCGGCAAGCTGTTCGCCGACGCGGCCCGGCTGGGCGACGAGGAACTGGACGCGCCGACGGCCCTGCCCGGCTGGAGCCGTCGCTACCTGCTCTCGCATGTCGCCGCCAACGCCGGTGCGCTGCGCAACCTGGTCCACTGGGCGCGCACCGGCGAGGAGCGGCGGATGTACGACTCAAGCGAGCAGCGCGACGCCGGCATCGCCAAGGGCGCGGAGCTGGCCGCGGCGCAGCTGAGGGCGTGGCTGGAGTCGTCCGCGCGGGCGCTCGCCGCCGACCTGGACTCGCTGCCCGGACAGGCCTGGGACGCGAAGGTGGTCACCGCGCAGGGCCTCACCCGAAGTGCCAGCGAGATCCCGTGGATGCGCGTCCGCGAGGTCTACGTCCACGCGGTCGACCTGGACGCGGGTACCCGGTGGACGGACCTGCCCGCGGACTTCCTGATTGCGCTGCTCGACGACGTGACCGCCAGGCGCTCGGCCACGGCGCTGTCTGCGGAAGGGGCTGGCCCGGCCCTCGCCGTGGCCGCCACCGACACCGGCCGCACCTGGGAAGTGGCCGGGGCCGGGGCCGCGATCCCGGTCAGCGCCCCCCTCGCCGACCTGGCCGCCTACCTGACCGGCCGCCCGGCCGCCGGGCTCAGGGACGCCCCGGTCCTTCCCGCCTGGCTCTAGGCCAGGTCACCGCTGGCGGCCAGGTCAGCTGAGGGTTCAGGGTCGCTCTGGGCGACCTGGAGCAGGCCCGTGGTCTGCTTCGCCGGGTAGTCGCGCCGCTCCAGGGCCTCGCGGAACGCCCTGACCTTGGGGTAGCGCGACCCCTCCCGGAGCAGCGGCGCGAAGTCCTGGTCGTTGGATATCCAGTCGTGCGGCCGTTCCAGGCCGGAGTCCCGGTTGTTCACCAGGCGCCGCAGGCTGGCGACGACATGTTCCTCGTCGGCCAGGTTCTGCTGGAGAAGCACCGCGTACAGGCACGCGGTGTTGTAGGCGGCCTGCCAGGACGCGGTCCGCGCCTGCCAGGGCAGCCAACGGACCCGGTCGCGCGTCGGCGGGATCCAGACGGTGCGGCTCTGCCCGGCATCGGCGCGGCCGGGCTGAGGCCAGGAATCGAACGGCGCCCACAGGACGGTGCGGACCGCCGCCGAGTCGCCGACGACGGCCGTCACGACGCGCAGCCCCTTGCGCTGCCACCAGCGCTCGATAAAGCCCGCGCCGCGCCCCGTCCGCTCCGGCCGCATTCCGCTCGCGCGTTCCTTTTCCACCAGGTACTTCTCGTTCAGCCGGTGCTTGACGGCGATGAGGAGTTCGGCGACGCAGACGCCGTCCCTGAACTCCTGGCGCCTCGACAGCCGCCAGTGCGGCCGCCACACCGCGCGCTCGCCGCGGCGCCGGAACGTGTTCCAGGCAACGGCCGGGAACGCCAGCAGGTGCCTGAGCGTGCGCAGTTCGAGCCGGGCCGCGTTGAGCAGCGTCTCGCGCAGCTCATGCGACAGCACGTGCGGGCCCTCGCCCTCCCCGCCGCCCTTGAGGTGGATGTCGCCCAGGCCGCACCGGTCCATGTCCGCGACTCCCGCGCGGTAGAGGATGTCGAGCGTCTCGTCGAGGACGATCCGCGCCGAGGCCGGGTAACTGACCGGGAACTCCGGGTCGGCGATCATCTCAAGCGACATGCACAGCCGGTAGGTGCCGCGGAAGAACCGCGGGTACTGCTCGCGGTTCATCGCGTGCAGCCGCAGCGCGGCGAGATGGTCGCGCTCCAGGTCCTCAAGCTGGGCCAGCTCGTACCGGACGACCCCGGCGCACCGGTCGGCACCGGTCACGTTCAGCAGCAGCTCGATCTGCCGGCGACGGGACGCCTGCACGTCCTCCGTGCTCTCCACGTACACCCGCTCCTGCCGGGCGAGCAGCAGCGCCCCGAGATCACGGCCGTCCGCCGCGCCGTAGGACCAGGGCGGGGTCGCCGGGTCCCGGGCGAAGATCTGCCGGGCGACGTAGCCGGCGACCATGGAGGCGGCGTCGTCGATGCCCGCGGCCACGATGGTCTTGGATGCGACGGTGCCACCGGACTGCGGCGCGTCGATCTCGACCGTCACCCGCGTCGGCTGCACCGGCTCCCGGCGGGCCCGGTCGGCCCCGCCCCGGCCAACGCTGGTCAGCGCCGTCCGCGCCTGCGCGAACGCCGTCTGGGGACCGCGCCGTTGCTCCCGGGGCGTACCTTCCACCCAGACGCGCAGCTCGAAGCGGCGCGGGGTGGGCCAGAGGGTGCCGGCGAAGCGGATCACCGCGCCGGCCAGGCCGCCCCCGGATACGCCGCTCGCCTCGGCGATCGACGCGAGCGCGTCCGACCGGGTGCCGCCCGGCAGGATGGGCGGCGAGAACACGTCGACGGCGGCGAGCCGGAACCTGACCTCGGCGGCCAGCCAGTCGTGCCGTTGCCCGGCGGTCGGCCCGCTGTCACCGCCGGCGTCGGCGGAACCGTCCCCGGTGATGCTCGGTTGTCCGTCGGTGAGCCTCGTCGTGTCAAGCTGGGGGGCCGAGCGGTGCAGCGCCCACTTCTCCGCCTGCCGGTAGCCGAGCAGCAGCGTGACGGCGATGACGGACCAGCCGAGCCGCCCCGGCGCGGGTGCGTGCCTTGACGACCACAGGGCCCACAGCGGGCGGAACCACGCCGCGGCGAGCCGGTCGGCACCGAACGCGAACGCGGTCTCCAGGTTGGGCTGCACCTTGCCGCCGGCCGGCGTCTGGCCGTAGGCGGTGACCGCCACGAGCAGCACGATCACGGCTCCCGCGGTGACATAACGCAGCGTGCGGACGCTGAAGCACGTCCCGGTGAATCCGATCAGCCCCGCGACGGCCGCCGTGACCGCCCACACGACCCACGATGTCATAGGTCCGTCTCCTCGTCGCATCGGCGTAAGCGCCGATTCCGACGAAAACGATAAGCCCGGATGCCCCGGCATTTCCCGGTGAAACCGGACAAGAGCGTCAGCCGGAACGGGTTCGTGCTCCGCGCGCCGCGTCACCGGGTCGCAGATCGGTGGCGGCGTTAAAGCCAGGCGCTGTCGTTCTGGATCGGCTTGCTCTTCCGGGCAGGCACCCGCGTCCTCGTCGCCGGCAGCCGCTGCCGAGTCCGGAAATATCCGCCCGCAGCGGGCGGCCCAGCGCCCGGCGCCCTGCTAGAGGCAGATAAGGACGCAGGTCGGCGACGGGGCACCGCTCGGCGGAGGGCTCGACCGGCCGCCCGGGCTGGTCGCCGGCGAACTGGACGGTGCGGTTGACGCGCCACCGGTCGGTGTGCCCGCGCCGGTGGCCGAGCCGGCGGGCGAACTGCTGCTTGCGCGCGTCGACGGCTGCGCCGACGGCTCGGTGGCGCTCGGCGTGGCCGGCGCGCTGGTGGCGGCGGGCGCCGCCGAGGTGCTGGGCCGGGCGGCCCCGCCCACGGGCCTGGCGGTGCGGGACACGCCAGACGGGCCGTGCGACGGGACGCGGCTCACGGCCGGAGTCCCGGTGGCCGGCGATCCGCCCGGCGACTGGTTCGCGGCGGGCGTGCTGCGGAACACGCCGGAGAGCAGCAGCGCGATGAGGGCGCCGCTCGCCGCCACGGCGACACCGAGCCCGATGACGGCTCGCCGCCGCTGGTTCCCGCCCGGCCGGCTCCGGCCGGGCGGACTGGCCCCCTGCTGACCGAAAGCAGCCGTGGGCAGCGACATGCGCGGCGGCACGTTCCAGTCGCCGGAGCCGCAGGCCGGCCCCCGCTGCCCGTCCGGCGGTGCCAGCAGCATGGTGCTTCCGCTGAAGTCCCCTCCGCTGCCGCCCGCCTGCCCGCCGCCGGCCGGCCCGTCGTCGCCCGGCCAGTAGGCCGTCTGCTCGTATGCGGGTCCTGCCGCCTGCGGAACGGAGTTCGAACTGGCCGGGGCAGGCCCGGACTGTGCCCCGAACCTGGCAGCCGCGCCGGGCGCGGGCGGCCCGGGGGCGTACGCGCCGATTGAGTCGCGCAGCCGGGCGGCCAGGCCGGAGAGCTCCCGCGCGCCGCTGATCCGCCTCGCCGGGTCCTTGGCGGTCAACCGGTCGACCAGGACGTCGAGCTCGGCCGGGACATCGGCGGGCAGCGGGGGGAGCGGCATGTACAGGTGCGCGGCCATCACCTCGGCCGCGGTCCCGTCGTGCGGCGGCACCCCGGTGAGGCATTCGTGCAGCACGATGCCGAGCGCGTACAGGTCGCTGGCCGCCGTTCCCTGACTCCCCGCGATCCGCTCGGGCGCCATGTACTGCGTGGTGCCCATGACGAGGCCGGGCTGGGTGACCGGTGCCTGGCCCGCTGCGTGCGCGATACCGAAGTCGGTGACCTTGACCTTGCCTTCGCTGCTGATCAGGATGTTTCCCGGCTTGATGTCCCGGTGGATGACGCCGGCCTTGTGCGCGGCGGCAAGACCCTCCGCCGCCTGCGCGATCACGTCGAGGGCGAGGGCGGGATCGATGGGATCGACCGCGAGGAGATCGGCGAGCGACGGCCCGTCGACGAACTCCATCACCAGGTACGGGGAGCCGTCAGGCCCGGAATGCCCGTAGTCGTATACCTGCGCGACGTGCGGGTTGTTGAGCGCGCCCGCATTCTTGGCTTCCTTGCGGAACCGCTCGAGCGTCTCCGGGTGGTCGGAGTACTCTGGGCGCAGCACTTTCACCGCTACCGGGCGTTCAAGCAGCAGGTCCGTCGCGCGCCATACCTGGCCAACGCCCCCCGCCGCAATCCGCTCATCCAACCGGTAACGGTCGTCCAATATCAGGCCAGATCGCGTCACAACGCAGTCAGAGTACCCTGCGGCACCACCAGAAACTCTGGCACCAGCGAAACGTAGGTAAATCTACGGAAAAGTCCGTGTACCTATTGCGCAGTGCTTAGCGAGTGCCGCGGGCTTGCGGAGTGCCCGGGCGCGGCCCGGTGGCCGGCCGGCGGGACAGTACGCTTATCAGGCTCCCGGCAGGCGACCTGAGAGGCCTTACGTCATGCGCTACGCATCCACCTACGACCGCAGCGGCGCGCCCGTCGTCGCCGAGCTTCGGGGCGACCGGCTCGTCCCCCTCGCGGGACTGACCGAGCTTGGCGAGGCGACCACCGCCGAGGTCCTGGCCGCCGCGCCGCGGCGGGCGGCGGACGAGTTCCCGGCCAGCGCGGCCAGGCTGCGGGCGGTGGTGCCGAACCCGGCCAAGGTCATCTGCGTCGGCCTCAACTACAAGGCGCACATCGAGGAGACCGGGCGCGGCGACTCGGACTACCCGGTGCTGTTTCCCAAGTTCGCGAGCAGCCTGACCGGGGCCAACGCCGTGATCGACATCTCCGGCGGATCCGGCCAGGTCGACTACGAGGGCGAGCTCACCGTCGTCATCGGCAAGCCCGGCCGCCGCATCGACGAGGCGGACGCCCTTGACCACGTGCTCGGCTACACCGTCGGCAATGACCTCTCCATGCGTGACTACCAGTACAAGACCCACCAGTGGATGCAGGGCAAGGCCTGGGACGGCTGCACCCCGGTCGGGCCGTACCTGGTCACACCGGACGAGGTGGACATCACCGCGCAGCGGATCTCGACCACGCTTAACGGCGAGAAGGTGCAGGACTCGAGCATCGACCTGCTCATCTTCCCGATCCCCAGGCTCATCGCCACCATCTCCGAGTTCACCGCCCTGCAGACCGGAGACCTGATCCTCACCGGCACGCCGTCCGGTGTCGGGCACCGGCGCACCCCGCCGCTCTACCTCAAGCCCGGCGATGTGATCACCGTCGAGGTCACCGGCGTCGGCGCCCTGCGCAACACGATCGCCTGAGGTGCCGGCGGCCCATTAGGTGTACCGAGTTCACGGCAATGCCAGGAACTTAGGAAACCGCTGTGACTGGTGATGAGGCTTGTCCTCCCCGGTCAGGGCGCCAGCGGCGGCGTCGGGCTCATAGGGCCATTTCGTGTTCGGAAAATCATGTCAAAACGGGCGTCTACTGGTCAGTACTGGCCCTATGCCGCCGACAACCGTAGAGCGTGCCCCGGGACGCCCGCGGGCAGGCCTCCGAACCAACCCTTTAACTCCCCGGCATCGGAGTTCGCGGGGTGATCCCGTCCGATTCGGCAGCTTTGTACCCCCGCAAACTCGGTACATGATGCAAATCCTCGAATTAACCGGGAAATCAGTCAAAGGCGAATAATAATTTTATGAATGTCGTTGCTGGCTCACGGCGGGGAATAACTCGATAGCGAAACCCTGAGCTCGCGGGGGCGGGCTCGGCTAAGGGAGGCGAGTTCGCGGGGGGCACCATGGCCCGGGGAAGACCGCAGTTGTTCATCGGCGTGCTTGTCGTGGTCGCGCTTGCCAGCGTGGCTTTGACGGCACGGGCCGCGAGTCCAGGCCCAGCCGAGGACGGCACAGTGGCGAACACCCCGCCGCCGCCGAGCGGTCCGCGGCTGCCCGCGGACCTCACGTTGTCGGCGTCGGGTGCGGCATTCATCGCCGCCTACGAAGGCTTCAGCGCCACCCCTTACGATGGCATCGCACCGGCCAGGAACTGCACCATCGGGTACGGGCACCAGATTCACGCCGGCCCGTGCACCGCCGCCGACTTTCGCAAGTGGGGCACCATAACGGTGCGGCAGGGGCAGGCGCTGCTCCAGTCGGATGCCGACACGAGATTCGGGCCGGCGCTGCAGGCCGGCATTCCCGCCACGCCGCTCACGCAGCCGGAGTTCGACGCGCTGATCGACTGGATCTACAACGAGGGCGCCGCCTACATAACCGCCGATAGTTCCGTGCGGAGCGCGCTCCGTGCCAGCCCGCCGCGGTACTCGGCCGTTCCCCAGGACCTCATGCGTTACGTCCTGGCGTCAGGTAAGAAACTGTGCGCCCTTTACCGGCGAAGGGCGAGCGAAGCCAATCTGTGGAGCACCGGCTCGTACGCTCACCTGTCGCCGGCCTGCCCGCCCGGCTACCCGGGCTGAGCGGCCGCACTGGTGCGGGCAATATCCCCCGCTATCCCTCGCTCTTCCGTGGATGCGCGGCCGATGTCGCTGTAACGAGACCGGCCGCGCATCCATAAGCTAGCCGAGCTTCCAGTGCAGGCCGGCGATCTTCAGGACGGCGGCGCGGTAGGAGTCCGGCGGCTGGAGCGCGGGCTCGCCCTTGCCGTTAAGCGTGAATGTCACCTGGCCGCACGCGCCGGGGCCGTCCGCGACCGCGGCCGGCGGCCCGCTGGCGGTTCTGCGGAACGTCAGCGTGAACCCCGACCCCATGGGACAGGGAGTACCTTGGTTCACCGTCGACAGCGGCAGCCCGTTGACCAGCGCCGCCAGCCGCCGCACGACCGGTACCGAGGTGATCGTGACCGGCGCTTGAGCTGTCCCGGGCCAGGGCCCTGAGGGCGCGATCGTCACGACGGTGACCGAGCCGGGGATCACCTCGGCGGCCGGGCGCGGCGGCACCCACGAGACCAGGGCCTCCGCCATGATCACGGTCTTCCCGCCGCCCGTGTCGTAGAACTGCACGTTCATCTCCCGGGTGGGCAGCACGCCGGGCACCGGGGGCAGCGAGTACACGGTGTTCCAGCTCGGCGGCCCGATGATCACGTCCTGGCGGGAAAAGCTCCGGGAGATATGCGCCTTCTCCCACGCCAGCAGCGCCGTCGCGGACCCGTCCACCCGCCAGTACCCGGTGGCGTCGGCCTGCGTCGCGGAGGTCAGGTCCATCACCGGAGATCCGCTGGGCAGGGCCGGCCGCTTGGTCAGGCGGACCGCGCCCGGCGGCGGCACGAACTGCCCGAGGATCGCCTTGGCGCCGGCCTCGGCGCGCTCCTCGGGGGCCGGGGACGAGTGGCTGCTTACGACCGTGATGCTGGCGGAGTGCGCCACGTTGGTCGCGGAGGTCACCGAGCCGCATCCCACCGCCAGCACCGCGCCAAGGGCGAGAACGAACGGGCGGCCTTTTCTCAGTTTCATGCCACTTGGACGCCGGTCATCACGGCACCGGTTCCGCCCTCTGGTCTCGGTTGGGCCACGGGATTCGGTACGGACAGCGGAAACGCGGTCTGGCCGGGGCCGCGCGGGCACCTCGGCCAGACCGTGGTTGGCGTGACTCGCTCAGGCGCTGGCCTCGGTCATGGAGGGGAGGGAGTCCGCCGCTTCCGTTCGGACGAGCGCTAGGTCTTCGCCCGCTGCCGGGCGGGCCGGCACGAAGATCAGGGCAACCAGGGCGGCGACCAGGACGGTCCCGGCCGCGACCAGCGAGCCGCGGTGGGCGCCGGTCATGAACGCGGACCGCACGGCGGCCTGCGCGGCGTCGCGCAGCGGGGCGGGGAACCGGGAGGCCACGGTCATGCCGGCGACGACGGACTGGCCGGCCAGGTGCCCCGTCGCGGCGGGCGCGCCGAGCGCGGTCAGGCCGGACAGCACGTGCGAGCCGTAGGCGGAGTTGAGCACGGAGCCGACGATCGCGACGCCGAGGGTGCCGCCGACCTCGCGGGTGGTGTCGTTGACGGCCGAGCCGGCGCCGGCCTTCTCCCGGGGCAGCGCGCCCATGATCGCGTCGGTGGCCGGGCCGGTGTTCAGCCCGAGGCCGGCCGCCATCAGCGCCATGGCGATGATGACCGTGCCCCAGTACGGCGAGTCGACCGTGGTGGTGGCCGCGACCGCGAAACCGGCGCTCATCATCGTCAGCCCCGCCGCGACCACCAGCTTGGTGCCGATCCGGCGCATGAGCAGCATCGCGACCGGCGAGAAGCCGGCGGTGACGAACGCGAACGGCAGCGTGGCGAGCCCCGCCCCCAGCGGGTCGTAACCGCGGACGACCTGGAAGTACTGCGTGATCATGAAGATGAATCCGAACAGACCGAAGGACGCCAGCGCGATCGCCGCACTCGCCGCGCTGAACCGCGGGTTGCGGAACAGCCGCACGTCGAGCATCGGGTCGGGCCGCCGCACCTGCCACCAGGCGAAGGCGCTCAGGATCGCCAGCGAGCCCAAGATCCCGCCGACCGTGGCGAATGATCCCCACCCGTGCTGCGGCGCCTCGATGATCGACCAGGTCAGCAGGGTGATTCCGGAGGCCGACAGGATCGCGCCGAGCGGGTCGAACCGTCCCGCGTGGGGGTCGCGCGACTCCGGCAGCAGGAGGCGTCCCGCGACGAGCGCGAGCACGACGACCGGCACGGACACGTAGAAGACGGAAGACCAGGAGAAGTACCGCAGCAGCGATCCGCCCGCCACCGGGCCGATCGCGACGGCGAGCCCGGAGACCGCCGCCCAGACACCGATCGCGACGGCCCGCTCGCGGGCCACGGTGAACACGTTGTTGAGAATCGCCAGCGTGGCTGGGTAAACGAGCGCCGCGGCGAGACCCATCAGGGCCCGGGCGGCGATCAGTTCGCCGGTGCCGCGGGACAGCGCGGCACCCACGGAGAACAGGCCGAACAGCAGCAGGCCGAGCTGGAGGAAACGCCGCCGGCCGAGGCGGTCGCCGAGGTTGCCGCCGAGCAGCAGGGCCCCGGCGAAGGAGAGGGTGTACCCGTCGACCACCCACTGCAGGGCCGAGGTCGAGGCGTGCAGGTCACGGCTGATCGTCGGCAGTGCGACGTTGACGATCGTGTTGTCCACGACGACGAGCAGGACGCTGAGGCAGAGCACGGCCAGGATCCACCAGCGCCTGTCGGTCTGGCCGGTAGTTGAGCTGCCGGTGCGGGCTTTCATGGGACACCCCCGGTGAGATTCATTATAGGACGTTGTTCCATAACTATGTAACATCGTTCTATAAGCTGTCAAGGGGACCGGGGAAGCGGCCTGGATGAGAGAAGATGGTCCGCATGAACGAAGCGTGTCGCCCGAGTGCGCGCCGCGGCCGGACACCGTCGGCGGATGTAGAGCGCGAGCTGCTGACCGCCGCCGAGACGGTTCTGGTGCGGGACGGACCGGGCGGCCTGACCGTTCGCGCGGTGGCAGCCGAGGCCGGGATCGCCCCGATGGGCGTCTACAACCGGCTCGGCGGCAAGGACGGCCTGGTCGACGCGCTGCTGATCAGGGGCTTCGACCGCCTCCGCGCGTCACTCGAGGCGGCCATGGCGGACACCGCCGAGCCAGACATCCGCGCCCGTTTCATCTCTTGCGGTTTGAGCTATCGCCGGTTCGCGCTGGCCAATCCGCACTTCTACGCGATCATGTTCGAGGACGCGATCCCGCACGAGCGCGACAACCCGGAAGTCGCGGAGCACGCGAGCGCGACCTTCGGCGCGCTGGTGCGCATCGTCGAACTGGCCGTGGCGGTCGGCGCGCTGGCCGCTCCCGACCCCGTGGAGGCGGCCCAGCAGATCTGGTCGGGGGTGCACGGCGCGGTCGCGCTCGAACTCAGGGGCCTCGTCCTCACTCCCGACCCGGAGAAGACCTACCGGACGTTCCTGGCCACCCTGGCCCGGGGCCTGGCCCCCATCGCAACGTAGTGGATGGCTGATATCGCTATCGCGGGTACAGCCATCCACCATCTTCTTGTCCCGGCCCGCGGGCGGCCGGAGCCTGGCATTCATACCGGATAACAGCAACAGGCGGCTGGCCGCTGGCTTTCCGGTGGCGGTCATGGGAGCGACGGGAGCAAGCCGCGGCCGTTCGGACTCATCATTGCCGTTCGGTCTTCCCGGGTTCGGCTAGGTGGCCGGCATCCGCTGAATTGCCGCTAGAGTCGTGGGGTGCAACCGGGCCGGAGCCGATGGCGATCGTACGCAGTCGCGTGCGTGCTTGCTCTCGCGTGCGCTGCCACCGCAAGCTGCACGGGCAGCGCGGCGCCGACGGGCGCGTCCCAGTCGGCGGGCACCGCGTCGGACCGGCCGGGTGCGGCGAGTTCGCCGGGCGCATCGTCGTCGGCGGTGCCGCGCAGGCTCGCCGACGACCGGGTCGCCCGCCGCCGCGTGCGCGGCGCAGGTGCTTGGCGACCTGACCCTGGCCCAGCGCGTCGGGCAGCTGTTCCTTGTCGGTGTGGACGGCGACACCGCGGGATCCGGGCTGTCCGCGGCCGAGAGCGCCTATCACTTCGGATCGCTGCTGCTCAACCAGTCCGACGCCGGCACCGCCGCGCTCGCGGCGCGGACCGCCGCGATGCAGGAACTCGCGCCGTCGGGGACCGGCGGGGTCCGCTTCTTTATCGCGGCCAACCAGGAGGGCGGGGAGGTCCAGCAGCTCACCGGGCCCGGATTCGCCACCATGCCGTCCGAGCTCGTCCAGGGCACGTGGGCGCCGGGCACGCTGCGTTCGGCCGCGGCGGACTGGGGGACCGACCTGCGCGCCGCCGGCGTCAACCTCAACCTCGCGCCGGTCATGGACGTGGTCCCGCAGGCGACCGCGCAGAGCAACGCGCCGATCGGGGAGCTCGACCGGGAGTTCGGCTTCGATCCGGTGACCAACGGCGAGCACGGGACCGCCTTCATCCAGGGAATGGCCGCCGCCGGGGTCATGACCGTGGCCAAGCACTTCCCCGGCCTCGGCCGGGTGGCCGGGAACACCGACTTCACCTCCAACGTGGTCGACAATGTCACGACCGCGGACGACCCCGTACCTGAACTCGTTTCGCTCCGCGGTCACCGCGCAGGTCCCGATGGTGATGGTGGCACTCGCCACCTACACGCGGATCGACCCGACCCAGCTGGCGGTGTTCTCGCCGGCGATCATGCGGCTGCTGCGGAACGGGCTCGGCTTCAACGGTGTCATTGTCTCCGATGACCTGGGCGAGGCGGCCGCCGTGCAAGCGGTCCCGGTGGCGTCGCGGGCCATCGGCTTCCTCACCGCGGGCGGCGACCTCGTAACCTCGCAGACCCTCGCCCCGGCCGAGCAGATGGCGGCCGGGGTGCTCAGCAAGGCATCGCAGAACGCCTCCTTCCGCGCGACGGTGAACGCCGCGGCGCAGCGGGTGCTCGCCGCCAAGCAGGCGGCCGGGCTGCTGCCGTGCTGACGTGATCCCCTGATGGTGGCCGGCTAAGAAAAGGCATCGCGGCCCGGATGACATCAAGTACTCGGGGAAGCTGACATGCTGTAGACGTGAGCGAGCGGAAGGGCGCGCCCGTGCCTGGACCAGAAAGCGGCGACGAAGCGGCCAGCGGCGCCGCCAGAACGCGACGAGGGACGATCGCGGTCGCAAACGCGCGCTGGCGAACGGGACAGCCGGGCGTGACCGGGGAACAGGACGTGCGGGCGCAAGGCGTTAAGGACGGTGCGCGCGTCCGCGGGCCGGCCGGATACCGGCTTCAGCCGGCTGTGGGCCGCGGCCGAGTTCCGCAAGGTCCCGCTGCGGACCATCATCGCTGCCCTCGTGGCCGCCGCCGTCTTCTTCCTCGCGGGCAAGCTGATCTACCGGCTCCGCGACGTCGTCCTGCTGCTGCTCGTCGCCGGGTTTCCTCGCGCTGATACTCAACCCGGTGGTGGGGCTGATCGAGCGGTACGTGGTGAAGCGCCACGGGTTCGCGGTGGCCGTCGTGGCCGTGCTCATGGTGCTGGCGTTCCTCGGCCTGGTCGTCGCGTTCGGCTACCCGCTGGCCGGCGCCATCACCCACCTGGCGGACAACCTGCCCACGTACGTCCAGCAGGCGGAGCAGGGCAAGGACTGGTACGGGAAGCTCGTCAAGCACTACCACGTGCAGCAGTGGGTGCAGCAGAACTCGTCCAAGCTCGTGACGTTCGGCCAGGACATCTCCAAGCCGGCGCTGGCCGTCGGCAAGGGCGCGCTGTCGCTGCTCATCGAGCTGCTCACCATCTTCATCCTCGTGCTGATGCTGCTCCTTGAGGGGCCGCGGCTGCGGCGCGGCATCCTCTCGCTGCTCTCGCCCAGGCAGGCGGAAGAGGCGCAGGCGATCGCGTCCGAGGTGAACCGCTCGGTCATCGGGTACATGCTCGGCAACTTCCTGACCTCGGTCATCTGCGGGCTCGTCGTCCTGGTCGACCTCGTCGCCCTCGGCGTGCCGTTCCCGGTGCTGTGGGCGCTGTGGGTCGCGCTGGTCGACTTCCTGCCGATGATCGGCGGCGCCCTGGCCGGGATCCCGGTGGTGATATTCGCCGCGTTCCAGTCGCTCACCGCGGGCATCGTCACGCTGATCGTCTTCCTCGTGTACACGCAGGTCGAGAACCACGTGCTCAACCCGGTCATCATGTCGAAGACGGTCCGTATCTCACCGCTGCTCGTCCTGGTCTCCGTCCTGGTGGCCGCGTCGCTCGGCGACTGGATCGGCGGCCTGTTCGGCGGTTTCGTCGCGGCGCTGCTCGCTATCCCCGCCGCGGGCGCGTTCCAGGTAATCGTCCGCGAGGCCTGGCGGCTCACCGCACCGCCGCCCGCCGACGAGGCCGAGGCGGCGGCCGTGGTCCAGGCGGCGGGAGAGGCGGCCGCGGACGCGGGCGAGGTCGCGCAGGAGGCCGAGGAGGCTGGAGAGGCCGGCCACGCCGATCCGCCCGTGCCGTCGGCGCAGGCCGACGGGCCGCATGAGCGGGTCACGGTCCGGCCGCACGACGGCTAGCCGTTCCACCGTCCGTAGTGCACGACGTCGTCCGGGCTGCGCCGCCTCGACCGCAGGTCGCGCTTTGCCGTCTCGGCGTCGTATCCGATGGCGATCGCCCCGATCGGCTCATGGTCGTCCGGCACGCCGAATGCGGACATGAACGGGGGCACCGCCTCCGGCACGATCCCGAAGTACACCGCGCCGAGCCCCTCGTCGACCACGGTTTGCAGGATCAGCAGGGCCGCCATCCCGGTGTCGATGTGCCAGAACGGCACCGGCCACCGCGCCTCGTCCCGGTCGGTCCACCCCTTATCGGGCTGCGCGTAGCGGTCGAGGTACACCCGTTTGCTCGACATGGGCACGATGACCAGGGGCGCGGTCTGAGCCGAGGAAGCGACTGCCTCGCCCGCCAGCGCCCAGAACTTCTCCCGGTCGGCCGCCTCGGTCAGCACCAGGAACGCCTGCCCTTGCGAGAAGCCAGCCGACGGGCCGCGCACCGCGTTGTCAAGAATCCTGTTCAGCGCGGCCAGCGGGACCGGTTCACTGGTAAACGTCCGCACCATCCGCCGCCGCCGCACAACCTCTTGGAAGTCCATAGACGGCTACCTTAGTCACCGCGGGCTAGGCCCGATGCGGCAGACTAGAGGCCATGGCAGAAGAGAATGACGCCTGTTCCGTGGCCCACGGCGCCTCCGTAGCCACCGGCCCGGCCGCAGGCACGGCCTCCGCCCCGGCTGCCTCGGCGGCCGGCGGTGCTCCCGGCGGCGACCGCACGCTCGTCGCGGTGTTCGCCAGCCCGGTAGCCGGGTACCTGCTGCGCTACGCCGCTGACGCCGGCTACCGCACCCTGCTGGTCGAGCCCGACCCGGGCCGGGCCGACGCCGCCCGGATGGCCGGCTTCCCGGTGCTCAGCGCCGTACCCGGGGACCTGGACGGCGCCGACGTCGTGGTTACCGACCACCACCGAGGGGAACTGGGCGCGGCGCTCCGTGACGCCCTCGGCACCAAGGCCCGCTGGGTGGGCATCATGGGCAATCCCCGGCACGCCGGCCCGCACGTCGCCGCGCTGGAGTCCCTCGGTGTCGCCCCGGGTGACATCGCCCGCGTGCACCGTCCGATCGGCCTCAACATCGGCTCCCGGACGCCCGGCCGAGATCGCTATCTCCACCCTCGCGGGCCTGCTGGCCGACCGCAACTCCCGTCCCGGCGGCTTCTCGTTCTAGAAAAACCAAAGGCGGCTCATCCCGAACGACGGCGGCCTGCTCCGGTCCCGCACGGCTCCTGGCCGTCAGCGGGCGAGGCTCACAGTGCCGTGTTCTCCTGCCACAGCGGCGGGATCGACTCGTCGCCGAACGAGGCCAGCCGGTCATCGGCGGCGGGCAGCCGCCCGTAGGTGAACAGCAGCAGCGACGCCACCGGACCGCGGATCGCGGTGGTGGCCTTCTCGTGTCCGCGCTCCCAGGCGATGCCGCTGTCGGTGAACCGGATCACCCACTCGCCGTCGGTGTCCGTCGCGTGCAGGTGCAGGGACGCCCCGGTCGGCAGGGACGCGAGGTGCTGGTAGGGGCGCCGCGCCGACGGCAGGTTGAACAGGAACTCGTCGATCCCGTCGGCCGCGACGACCGGGTCGATGACCGGGTCGCCGACGCCGAGTGCGAGTTCCGCGTCGGCCCGGTGCACGGTCGTCTCGTGCAGCATCCGCCGTGCCCACCAGCCGGACGTCCGCCCGGGGCCCCAGGACCACACGGCGGTGAGCGGTCCCGCCGAGCGGAGCGCGGTCAGCAGCGGCGTCGCGCCCGACGCGATCCACTGCGCCCAGCCGTCGGCCGACTCCCACGGCGATGCGGGCTGGGGAAACGGGACCCGGGCGGCGGCCTCGGTCTCGACGATGAGGGTCGCCCACCGGTGGACGGCTCCGATGTGCTGAGCCAGGTCCGCGACCGTCCAGCCGGGGCAGCTCGCTACGTCCAGGGCGACGTCGGGCGCGTCGGCGACAACAGCGGAGAGCGCGGAGATTTCCTTCTCGGCCCGCTCGCAGAACCAGTCGTGATCAAGCACTACGCCAGGTTACAGCGCTGCGGAGACAGCGTTAGCCGCAGCGACGGGCCTAACCGTAGAGGCGGCTCACCGCCTCAAGGACGCAGACCGGCTTGTCGGAGCCCTCGCGCTCGATGACGCCGCTGGCGGTCAGCTGCAGCCCGCCCTTGACCTCCGCCACGTCAACGAGGGTGGCGGCCAGCCGGATCTTCGAACCGACGGGCACCGGGGCGGGGAAGCGCACCTTGTTGAGCCCGTAGTTCACGCCCATCTTCGCGTCGGTCACCTGAAGGACCTGCGACCACATCGGGATGAACAGCGACAGGGTGAGGAAGCCGTGGCCGATCGGCCCGCCAAACGGCGACTCGGCGGCCGCCCGCTCGGGCTCCACGTGGATCCACTGGTGGTCGTCGGTCGCGTCGGCGAACATGTTCACCCGGTCCTGGCTCACCTCGAACCACTCGCTGACGCCGAGCGCCTGCCCCTTCAGCGAGGAAAGCCCAGCCAGCGTGGTCGTCGTGCCGCTCATCCAGTCCTCCGATTGGTGCCCGCGTTGCCCTGGCCAGACCGTATCAGCACCCGGTGCGGCTGCCTACCCGCTGGTAGCGCGAGCTTCGGCCGGCCGAACCGGGCCGCCGGGCCCCGGCCGCCGGCCCGGTGTCAGGGCGGCCAGCCGGGGAACAGGGTCTCTACGGGACTGCCGGGCGCTATACCGGATCGTGACCAATATCTGGAATGTACCCTCCGGTTAGAGTGTTCGGCTGCCATGAGGGCGGATTTCCGTTTCCACCCGGGTCTCATATGGATACGGAACTTCCAGCCGAGGGGTTCCTTCGGCACAGAGGGCTGATCCTCACCGCGGCAGGCGGTGCCGTGGTAGAGGGCGGATTGCTCACGTTCCTCGCCCCGAGCGCCCGTTCCGTCGCACCGCAGGCCACGGCGCTCCCGTCGCTCGCCGCCTATCACGACCTGCGCTGGCTGTTCACCGATACCCAGTCCTGGCTGTGGTTCGGCGGCGTGGTCGTGGCCGCTCTGATCGCGCGCGCTGTCATCGACGTGACCCTGCTCAGGCTGGCCTGGCCGCGCGGTACCCCCGCACCCAGGGTCAGCCGGGCCATCGCGTCCTTCGCGGCACTGACCCTCCTGGCCTGGGTCCTGCTGTCGCCGGCGGCCACCCTGGCCTTCGGTGCCGCCGTCCTGCCGTTCTCCTGGCCGTTTCTGGCCGCGTTTCCGCTCATGCTCGGCATCGTCGTCGCGCTCAGTCACGGCGGGGCCGTCACCGCCTGGTGGCGGCGGCTGCCGCCGGCCCGCACGGTGCTGTGGCTGCTCGTCAGCTTCGTCGCGGCGACCATCGCCGCCGCCGTGATCACGCACCTGTCCACCGGGGAGGCTCTCGCGGCCGAGGCCGCGGCCGGCCTGGTCAACGCGAGGGCCTGGTACGGGCTGGCCCGGACGGCCGCGCGGCTGCAGCCGCGACCGCATGCGTCGTTGCCCGCGAAAATGCTGTCCAGCCTCCCGTTCGCGCCCATCGCGGCGGTCATGGTGGTCGTCCTTGTGGTCGGGGTGACTCGCCTCCTGTTCACCGGGACGATCCAGCTTCCGATCAGCCCCGCGGCCAATCCCGTGCCGCTGGCGGCGCAGGCCGGCGCCCCCGGGCAGGCGGGCGCCGCCGCCCCGGCGCAGGCGGTCACGCCCCCGGCCGCCACGGTGACGGCCGCGACCGCGAGCGCGGTGCTCGTGGTCGGCGGCTGGGGGTCGTCGTGCTGCGACGCCGCCAACGGCCTGCGCGAGATGCTGCCGCGCGTTCCCGTGCGCCAGTTCTCCTATGCCGGCCTGAACGCGAACGGCCAGCCGGTGCCGAGCGGCGCGTCCGCCGATGACCTGTCGCTGCCGGTGCTCGGCGACCGGATCGCGGCGCAGGTGCGCGCCTTGCACGCCGCCTCGGGGCGGCCGGTCGCCGTCGTCGCGGAGAGCGAGGGGACACTCGGCGTCTACGCGATGCTCGCGCGCACCTCCGGGCTGCCCGTCTCCTCCGTGGTGCTGCTCAGCCCGATCCTCGGGCCCGGGCAGCTCACCGCCCAACCGGGCCCGGACGGCGCCTCGGTCTCGGAGGCGGCCCTCGACGAACTCAACCACCTGGTCGGGGGCATCTCGCCTTACGGTCCGAGCGGTGCGCAGAACCTGCTCAGCTCGGTCAGCGAGTTCGGCGCCAGGTACTTCGACGACGCGATCGACGCGGCGGACGGCGACCCGGCGGGCGGGTCAGTTCGCTGGCTCGCCGTGGTCCCGCTCGCCGATGCGGTCACTCTCCCGCAGTGCGCACTGCCATCGGGGGTGATCGTCGTTCCCGCTTTCCACGGCGGACTGCTCGGCGATCCCGCGGTGCTCCCGATGGTCACCGCTTTCCTGTCCGGCCACGACGTCGCCGCCGCCGGCAACGGCCAGCTGAAGGAGGCCGCCGAGTTGATTAACGGCGCCGCCGCTGCCTGGCGGATGCCTGACACCGGCTCGGCCTGCCCGTGTCCCGTCAGCTGACGGCGGGAACCCGCGGGAAGCGGCGAACTGACCGGAATACGGCAAGTGGAACTCGGCCCAGACGAGCGGCGCTGATGCTAATGTAAGCGGCGATGAGAATGTTTGCTGATCTTCAGTGGTGGCGCCGCCGGTAGGCGGTGCTGGCTATTGTTGTCATAGCGACCGCCCGGAAACGGCG
This sequence comes from uncultured Actinomycetota bacterium, assembly GCA_963785645.1. Lineage (GTDB taxonomy): Bacteria > Actinomycetota > Actinomycetes > Streptosporangiales > Streptosporangiaceae > Trebonia. Next base: position 187,791 of record CAWAWG010000003.1, on the reverse strand, counting down.
GTCGTTTTTCGTTTCTTCCGCCGGTACCGGGCCAGACCTGACCCGAGAGGCCCAACGGTGGACACTTACGCGACGACGTCCGACTCATTCACTGTCGGCGGTGGCGTCACGATTACCCGCACCGCCAGCGCTTTTGACCCAGCCGAGCTGACCCGGATCGCCGCGCTGGTCGACCGCCGGCGCGGCGGCGTGCTCAGCTCGGGGATGGAGTATCCCGGCCGCTACACCCGCTGGCACCTGGCGTACGTGAACCCGCCGGTCGAGATCGCGTGCCGGGGCAGGCAGGTGACTGCCCGTGCGCTCAACCAGCGCGGCCTGGTCCTGATGCCGGTCATCCGGGCCGCGATGCTGCGGGCGGGCGTGGAGCAGGCCGGGTCTTCCCCGGATGCCGGTGAGCTGCCCGACGGGGTGGTGACCGTCTACGTTCCCGAAGGCGGTGAGCGGACGTTCACCGAGGAGGAGCGGTCTCGCCGGCCGACCGTGTTCAGCGTGCTGCGGGAGATCTCCGCCGTGTTCGGATGCGCCGACCCGCATCTGGGGCTCTACGGGGCGTTCGGGTACGACCTGGCATTTCAGTTTGAGCCGGTGCGCCTGGTCATCGACCGGTCCGACCGCCAGCGTGACCTGGTACTGCACCTGCCGGATGAGATCTGGGTGGTCGACCTGCGCCGTGAGGAAGCGGTCAGGTTCTCCTACGAGTTCACCGTTGACCGGGGTACTGCCGGTCCCGGCCATGGCGGCACGGCCGTGCGCGGAGACCTGGCCGGCACCGCCTCGACGACCGGGATACCCAGGGACACCGCGGCCACGCCGGAGCTCGGGACCGGTACCGGGACGCTGCCGCCGCAGCCCGTCCCCGGCCGGTACGCGGCGGTGGTGGAGCAGGCCAAGGAGCGCTTCAAGTGCGGTGATCTCTTCGAGGTGGTCCCCGGCCACGTATTCTACGAACGGTGCGCGTCGCCCTCCCGCTTCTACGAGCGGCTGCGGGAACGGAACCCGGCGCCGTTCGAGTTCCTGTTCAACCTGGGCGAAGGGGAGTACCTGGTCGGCGCGTCGCCCGAGATGTACGTGCGGGTGAACGGGGACCGGGTGGAGACCTGCCCGATCTCCGGCACGATCGCCCGCGGCGCGGACCCGCTGGAGGACGCGGCCAACATCGCCCGGCTGCTCGGGTCGGCGAAAGAGGAGTCCGAGCTGACCATGTGCACGGACGTAGACCGCAACGACAAGTCACGGGTCTGCGTTCCCGGCACCGTGCAGGTGATCGGGCGACGGCAGATTGAGATGTACAGCCGCCTGATTCATACCGTCGACCACATCGAGGGCCGGCTGCGCTCGGGGTTCGACGCACTCGACGCGTTCCTGACGCACATGTGGGCCGTGACCGTGACCGGCGCGCCGAAGACCTGGGCCATGCAGTTCATCGAGGACAACGAGGACTCCAGGCGCCGCTGGTACGGCGGGGCGGTCGGCAAGATCGGCTTCGACGGCTCGATGAACACCGGCCTTACCCTGCGGACGGCGCACATCACCGGGGGCATCGCGGCTGTCCGGGCCGGTGCCACCCTGCTGTACGACTCCGACGCCCAATCGGAGGAACGCGAGACGCACATCAAGGCCCGCGCCCTGCTCGAGACCCTGCGCGAAGTCGAGGAGGCGCGGGCGGCCGCCGAGCGGGCCCTGACCGGCCCGGCCGAAGCGGAGATCGCCGCCTGCGGCTCCGCCGACTACGCCGAGGACCCCGACTTCCCCGCAGGCACCGTGCCCGAGGCTGAGCCAGCTCCGTTCCGCGTGCTTCTCGTGGACCACCAGGACTCGTTCGTGCACACGCTGGCGGACTATTTCCGCCAGCACGGCGCGGAGGTCACGACACTGCGCGCCGGGTTCCCCGCCGTCCTGCTCGACGAGATCGCACCGGACCTCGTGGTGCTCTCGCCGGGACCGGGCCGCCCGACGGACTTCAAGTGCCATGAGCTGCTGACCGAACTCGACGCGCGCAGGCTGCCCGCGTTCGGTGTCTGCCTGGGCCTGCAGGCGATGGTCGAGCACGCCGGCGGGGAACTGTCGCTGCTCCCCGAGCCGCAGCACGGCAAGCCGGGACGGGTCCAGGTCCGCGGCGGGCACGAGAGCGCCCTTCTCGCCGGCCTGCCCGCGGAGTTCACCGCCGCCCGCTATCACTCCCTGTACGCGAAGGAGCAGGACGTGCGGGGCGGTTTCACTGTCACCGCGGCGACCCCGGACGGTGCGGTCATGGCGATCGAGGATGACGCGGCAGGCCGCTGGGCGGTGCAGTTTCACCCCGAGTCGATCCTGACGGCCGCGGGCCGCTCCGGCCACCAGGTCATCGCCAACCTCCTGGCCCGCTGCCGTGCCCGCTCGGGTGCCCCCGCCTAACGCCGGCCCGGCGGGCCGCGTTCCGCCGCCCGCGCGGCGGCCAAGCACATGACGCGGGATACGTTGGGCCCCCCGGGGGCCCAACGTATCCCGCGGCGGCGGCCCGTGAGCGGACCGCGGGCGACGGTTAGGATGAAGACCGTGCACCGGCTATTCCGGCAAGTTGACGTGTTCACCGAGGAAGCCTTCCTCGGCAACCCGGTCGCGGTGGTTCACGGCGCCGACGGCCTCACCGACGCGCAGATGCGGCGGTTCGCCAACTGGACGAACCTGTCCGAGACGACGTTCCTGCTCAGCCCGGTGGACGAGGGCGCCGACTACCGGGTACGGATCTTCACGCCGGAGCGTGAGCTGCCGTTCGCGGGACATCCCACGCTCGGCACCGCGCACGCCTGGCTGGAGGCGGGCGGCTCTTCCGCCCGGCACGACGTGGTGGTCCAGGAGTGCGGCGTCGGTCTCGTCGCCGTCCGCCGGCTGCCGCACGGCCACCTGGCATTCAAGGCGCCGCCGCTGATCCGCTCGGGCCCGGTCGACGGGCCGGAGCTCGATGAGATCGCCGGCTGCCTCGGCATCAAGCGCGCGGACATCGTCGACGCGCAGTGGGCCGACAACGGGCCGGGCTGGGTCGCCGTCGAACTGGCGAGCGCCGACGCCGTGCTCGCGCTCACGCCGGGTGCGACGTCGCGCGACATCGGGGTCGTCGGCCCCTATCCGCCCGGCTCGCCGGAAGCGTTTGAGGTCCGCGCCTTCACCCCGCTCGTCGGCGGTGCCGGCGAGGACCCGGTGACCGGGTCGCTGAACGCATCCCTGGCCATGTGGCTGCTGTCGTCCGGCAAGGCGACCGCCCCCTACACGGCCAGCCAGGGCACCGCACTCGGCCGCCGGGGCCGCGTCCACGTCACCACCGACGCCGGCGGCGCGGTCTGGATCGGCGGCGGCACCCTCACGCTCATCTCCGGCGGCGTCCACCTGTAGCAGCCTGCCGGGAAACTAGCGCCGCGACGCGGCGCATCGCCCGGGTGCCCCGGGTCCCGGTCCGCGATCGCCGACCGGGACCCGGACTTGTGCTCCAGGCAGCGCTCAGCCGCTGTTCACCGGCTAGGTGCCGTGGTTTCGACCAGGAGGGAATGCGACGGGACACCGGGCGCGCGGTCGGCCGGATCCCCGGTGATACGCGCGGCACTCGTACCGAGCCCGGTGGGTGTGCCCGGACGCGCCGGCCGGCTGTTCGCGAGCAGGTCTGCCTCGGCGTAGCGACGGGTCTGCTCATGCCAGTGCAGTATCCCGGCCAGCCAGTTCCGCAGTTCCCCGACATAGCCGCGCAGCGCGGCCTGGGCTCCGGCATCGAGGTTCGCGCTCTCGAACAGGACGGGCAGTTCGCGGTCGGCGACGTGCTCGAATTCCTGGATGCGGGCGGTGATCAGGTCATTGACGATGCCCATGGCCCGCGTCCGGTCGGTGTCGAGGAAGTTCTGGACGACCAGCACGCAGTTGTGGATCTCGCCCTCGAACTGGATCTCCTTCTGGTAGGAGTAAAGGTCGTTGATCAGGCAGGCGCAGTCGGCGGCGCAGTTTTCCAGCGCCTGGACCGGGCGGCTCCGGTAGACCTCGTGCGGGTATCCGTTTGCCGTGCGAGGAGCGGCGACAGGCTCATCGTGAGGTCGGCGCCGAACGTCTTGCGGCGCATCTCGATGTAGTCGACCGGATCGGGTATGCGGTTCTGGACCGTGTTGGCCAGCTCCCAGATCCAGCTGTCGAGCATCTCCTCGACGGCCCGGCGCAACGCGGCACGGGCCGCTGCGTCCATCGATGCGGTCGTGGCCGACCACAGGTCGGCCAGGCCGCGTTCCAGAGCGGTTGACGGGAGCGGGCTCTCGCCGCGTCGACCGGCATGAACTGGCTGAGCCGGGCGTTGCAGGCCCTGGCGCCCGCGAGATCGGCCCCGCGGCCGAACACCCGCGGGATAGTAGTCGTCGCCGTAGGTTCCCCAGGCGAGCCAGCGCGCTGGCGCGGTCCAGTTCGGCCGGGCTGCCGTCCGGGTGGATGCCGGCCGGCGCAGAGGGCGAAGTCGTAGGCCCTGAGCTTGCGCTCATCCCACAGCCCTTCCGACAGCAGGCCCGTCCGGTGCGCCCACGCGCACGAGGTTCTCGCGGGCTGCGTCCAGGTGCGGGCTGAGCGTGACCGGGAACGGCAGGCAGATCGCCGGGCGGGCGATACGGCCGACCTGCTGGAAGGGGACGTGGGTGAAGCTGCGCAGCCGCTGCGGCGCGGTGCGGCGAGCGAGGCGGCCGCGCGCACGGCCGAGGTGCCCAGGCCCTTCGGCACGCCGCGCCGCGGCCGGAGCACGGCCGCCGCGCGGGCGTCTTCCGCCTCGGCGGCACCGGAGTTCATGTAGCGGCTGGACCGCATGTGCCATTCGTGGCCGCCGGACTGCCAGTCCTGCAGCCCCTTGACGTACAGGCCGACCTCGATGCGCGACCTCGGGCCGGCGTCGTGCTCCTCGAGCAGCGGCGGGCACCTCGGTGAGGGCGGTGTGCTCGAACTGGTGCAGCCGCGAGGTGAGCAGGTCGTTGACCGCGTCAGCGGCCTGCTGGGTCGTGAGGCCGAGGAAGCGCTCGAAGACCAGCACGCTGTTGGACAGCTCGCCCTCCTCTTGCACCTCGCGCTGGTAGGAGAAGAGGTCGTTGCGCAGGTGCACGCTGTCGGCGAAGGTGTCCCGCAGGACCTCGCAGCGGCCGGGTGGCCGCGAACGGCGCGGGCACCTCGGCGCCGACCGCGTGCTCGATCAGGTTCGCCGACCAGGGGGCGCCGCCCACCTTGCGCCGCATCTCGATGTACTCGATCGGGTTGGCCAGCCGCCCCTCGCTGATGTTGGCCAGCTCCCAGAGCGACTCCGCCAGCAGGTTCCTGGTGCTCTCCGCGAACCGGCGGCGCCAGTCCGCCGTGTGCACGGGGACGGTGCGGGCCCACAGGTCGGCGAGGCCGCGTTCGACCGGGTTGCCCGGGGACCGGGCTGATCTCGCCGTCGACTGGCATGAATTCGGCCAGGGCGTCCAGGTATGCGCGGGCGCCGGGCAGGTCGCGGCTGCGCTTGAACATTTCCAGGAAATGGTCGTCGAAGTAGAACACCCAGACGTACCACTCGGTGATCAGATCCAGGTCTGCCGGCGTGGCGTCGGGATGGGTGTAGCTGCACAGCAGCGCGTAGTCGTGCGCGTCGAAATCCCGCTCCGTCCAGATGACGCTGCCCTGCTGGGGCACGTCGATCATGTCCATCTCCCGCGCCCAGTATTTGCTGTGCACGCGGGCCGTTTCCAGGCTGGGATTACACCGGGCGGGATACGGCAGGTAGAAATCAGGCAGCTTAAACGGTTGCATCCGCGCTCCGATTCCTCCGTGCGGGCGCTGGCCCGCGCGGGAGACGACCTGGCTGAGTGGGAAGTTCAGAACCCTTTTACCCCACCATACGAGAGGAGGCACGTCCGGCCTGAGCTTTTAGCGCGGAAAAGAGTTCCGTCAATTTTGGCATTTCGCCTTAATGGCGGCCGAATCGGGCGGGAGGATCGCAGCCGAAAGCAACGGCAATTCCCGGCTGACGGAGCCTGCTTCCATCCCGCCGCATCGGCCGGAGGCCGCGCGCAACCGCATCGCGATGTCCGCCAGCCCTGGGCACTGCGACCGCCGGGGCGGCATCGTGGTGCGCTGGGAACGGCAGGGAGCCGCAGAGCGCTGTGGCCCACAAGGTGAGCGGCGAACTATATCCGCAACGCATGCCGCGGCCGAAGGAGATCCGGGCCGAGGACCCGGAGCGGACTGCTAGCGTGCTTTCCCAGGGGTGTCATCACGATGCTGGTAATCCACGGAATCTGGGCGCACGGCGCGCTGCGCGTATGGGCGGAGGATTCCGCGCTGCCCGCGCAGGCGGCACCGCGAACCGGCCGCCCGCCCCGCGCACCCCGCCCGCACCCGTTCGCCGCTGCCCCGGGCGAGCTGGCAGCCGCGCTCGCGGGTGCCGGGGCCGTGCGGGACCTGGCCGGCCAGGCGGTCGACGACGAGCTGACACTGCGCCTGCCGTCCACGGGCGGCGGGCCGCTCGCCTCGCCGGAACTCCTCCGCCCGCCGCCGGGCCCTTCCGGAGACGGTGCTTCCGAAGACAGTGCTTCCGGACACAGTGCTTCCGAACAGCGGGAAACGTCCGCCTCGGCCGCCGAGCGCGCTCCGGCGCTGGCCGCATGGCGGGTGCCCGCGCTCGTCTTCGAAACCGTGGCCGTCCTGCCGCTGCTCACGCTGCTCGCTGAGCTGCCGCCGGGCGATGTCGTGGTCAGCGGCTCGATCGGCTACCTGGCGGCGGCCGCCCGGTTCGCCGATGACCTCGCGGCGCGCGGCCGGGTACTGCCCGTCCTCGCCGAGGAAGACGGCGGATACGCCGCCCGCTGGCGCCCGGTGCTCGCCGCGGCCGACGCCCGCCACGCCCGCGAGCTCGCCGCCGCGATGCCGCCGGCCTGCCGCGCTCTCGCCGCCGCGCAGCCGCTTGCCGAGGGTGCGCCAGCTGGTGCGGGGGCACCGGCCGCCGCGCCGGGGCCGCTGCTCGCGGACATGCTCGATGCCGTCGCCGACGCATCCGTGCGCACCCGGCTGCCCGGTGCCCTGCTGCCGGCGCGCAAAGGCCGCCGTCCCGCCCGGATAGGAATATCCGAACGGATGCTGCTCGCGCTGACCGCTCCGCAGCCTGCTGTCGAAGTGGCGGACGCGACGGACGAGCGCGAGGCACGGGACCTGGCGGACGCGCTCTCGCGCTGGCTGGCGAGCGCCGCGCTGCCTGACCGCTCCGTCCGCGCCTGCTTCCGGCTGGTAGAGCCGGCCGCCGACGACGAGGCAGCCGTCCTCGCCCACGCCGGACCGGCCGCCACAGCGACTGAAGTCCTCGACGGCGGGGACGCCGCCGATGCCTGGCGGGTCGAATTCTCGCTCCAGTCGGTAGACGACCCGAGCCTGATGCTGCCCGCCGAGGACGTATGGGCCGGGGCTGGATACGGCTGGATGACCCGCGCGATGGCGCGGCACACGGGTTATCCGGAAGAAGAACTGCTCGCCGGCCTCGGCACGGCCGCCAGGTTGTTCCCGGCCCTCGACAACGCGCTCAGACAGGCCGCTCCGGCCGAGGTCACGGTGGGCACCGCCGGCGCACTTGAGTTCCTGCGGGAGACCGGCCCGCTGCTGTCCGCGAGCGGATTCGGCGTACTCATGCCGGACTGGGCCCGCAGGGCACGGCTGGGGGTGAAGCTGACCACCCGGTCGTCATCGGGCGGCTCGGCCGCGTCGGCGCGGCAAGGCCAGTTCGGCCTGCAGGACATCGTGTCCTTCCGGTACGACCTGGCCCTGGGCGACGACGTGCTGACGCCAGAAGAACTCGCCGAACTCGCCCGGCTGAAGGTGCCCCTCGTCCGTATCAGGGGACAGTGGGTGGAACTCGACGACCGGCACCTGCGGGCGGCACTGAAGTTCATCGAAGGCAGGCAGTCCGGCACCATGACGGCCGCGGAGACGCTCGGCGCGGTCATCGGTACCGGCCGGATGCCGGACGATCTTCCGCTGATCGAGGTAGACGCCGAGGGATGGCTCGGTGACCTGCTGTCCGGCAACGCGGACGAGCGGCTGGAACCGGCGCAGACACCGGACGGCTTCCGCGGCGCGCTCCGGCCCTACCAGCAGCGCGGGCTGTCCTGGCTTTCGTTCCTCGGCCGGGTGGGCGTGGGCGGGATCCTCGCCGACGACATGGGCCTCGGGAAGACCGTCCAACTGCTGTCGATGCTGTGGGCACAGCGCGTGGAACCCGCCCTCGTTCGGGATGACTCCGCTGGTCCAACGCTGCTGATCTGTCCGATGTCGCTGGTCGGGAACTGGCAGCGGGAAGCGGGGCGGTTCACCCCGGACCTGGCCGTGCACGTGCATCACGGGGCCGAGAGGTTGACCGGCGCCGAACTCGCGGCGGCGGTCGCCGCGTCGGACCTGGTGATCACCACCTACCAGACCGCGACGCGCGACCTGCCGGCGCTGTCGGCCGTCACCTGGGCGAGGGTGGTCGTCGACGAGGCGCAGGCGATCAAGAACCACCTCAGCCGGCAGTCGAAGGCGGTCCGGGCGCTGCCCGCGGCGTCCCGGATCGCGCTGACCGGCACGCCGGTGGAGAACCAGCTGTCGGACCTGTGGTCGATCATGGAGTTCGCCAACCCGGGGATGCTCGGCGGGGAGAAGGCGTTCCGTGAGCGGTACGCGGTGCCGATCGAGCGGCACGGCTCGGACGAGGCCGCAGCGGAACTGCGCAGGATCACCCGGCCGTTCGTGCTGCGCCGCCTGAAGACCGACAAGTCGATCATCTCCGACCTTCCGGACAAGCAGGAGATGAAGGTCTGGTGCAACCTGACTCAGGAGCAGGCCAGTCTGTACGCGGCGACCGTCACCGACATGCTGTCCCGGATCGAGGACGCGTCGGACGACATCAGCCGGCGCGGCCTCGTGCTTGCCACCATGACCAAGCTCAAGCAGGTCTGCAACCACCCGGCTCAGCTGCTCGGCGACGGCTCCCGGCTGCCCGGCCGATCGGGCAAGCTGGCCCGGCTGGAGGAGCTGGGCGAGGAGATCGTCGCCGACGGCGACAAGGCGCTGTGCTTCACGCAGTACGCCGAATTCGGCCGGATGCTTCAGCCGCACCTGGCGGCGCGGATCGGCTGTCCGGTGCTCTTCCTGCACGGCGGCACGTCTAAGAAGCAGCGGGATGCGATGGTCGCCCGGTTCCAGGAGGCGAGCGAGCCGATGCTGTTCGTGCTGTCGCTCAAGGCGGGCGGTACCGGTCTCAACCTGACCGCGGCGAACCACGTCATCCATGTCGACCGGTGGTGGAACCCGGCGGTGGAAGACCAGGCCACCGACCGGGCCTTCCGCATCGGCCAGCGCCGTGACGTCCAGGTTCGCAAGTTCGTTTGCGTGGGCACGCTGGAGGAACGGATCGACGCCATGATCGAGCAGAAGAAGGCGCTGGCCGAGCAGGTCGTGGGCACCGGCGAGAGCTGGCTCACCGGGCTGTCCGCCGCGGCGCTGCGCGAGGTGCTGGCGCTGGCGCCCGAGGCGGTGTCGGCGTGAGCCCCTGGTACGAGTGGGAGTCCTCGGGTCCGATCGCTGTCGAGGGCGGTATCAAGGCCAGGAGCAAGCGCGGCGCGATCGGCGAGCAGTGGTGGTCGCGCCGGTTCATCGCCGTGCTTGACTCCTACGGGATGAGCAGCCGTCTGGAACGGGGGCGCTCGTACGCCCGCCGGGGCCAGGTCATCCAGTTCAAGCTGGCCACGGGTGAGGTCACCGCGCGGGTTCAGGGCTCACGGCCCCAGCCGTACCAGGTGTCGATCACCGTGCGGCCGCTGACCGCCGCCCAGTGGCGGGAGGTCGAGTCGCGGCTGGCCGGCCAGGCGCTGTTCCGCGCCCGGCTGCTGGCCGGCGAGATGCCGCCCGAGATCGAGCAGGTATTCAGCGACTGCGGGACACCGCTGTTCCCCGGGTCGTCAAGCGACCTGTCAATGAGCTGCAACTGCCCGGACTGGGGGATGCCCTGCAAGCACCTGGCCGCGGTCTGCTACGTGCTGGCGGAGGCGTTCGACGCCGATCCGTTCGAGATGCTCGCCTGGCGCGGCAAGGGGCGCGACGAGCTGCTCGCCGCGCTTCGCGGTAAGGCCGCGGGCACCCGCGATCCCGGCCGCGGCCCGTCCCGCGACGCGGACGACCGCGTCGCGGGGACCAGCCCCGCCCTGGCGGCCCTGTCCGAGGTGACCGGGCCGCCCCTGGCGGACTGCCTGGCGGACTTCTGGTCTCCCGGCCTGAGCCAGGCCCGGTTGCGCGTCCTGCCGCCCAGCCCCGTCGCCCCGCCCGACCTGCTCCTGCGCCTGTCCGACCCGCCGCCGGTCCAGGTTCGCGGCCAGGACCTCGCCGGTCTCCTCGCCCCCGCCTACGACCAGCTCGCCCGTTCCGGTGACGACGACACCGCCTTATGCCGGTAGAACTGGGCTGCTGGCGGCGACGGGGCGCCCGGCCGGGTAATCACCCGGCGTGGGTGATGCGGCGGAACTGCCGGGGTGTGACTCTCCCAAATATGGCGCGCAATACGCGCCGTTCCCGTTTACGGAGATGCCATGCCGCTCGCTAGTTCCTACTCTTACCCGCTGCTTGGCGCATTCTGGACGATCCTCGAGATCTTCCTCTGGGTTCTGTGGATCTGGATTCTGATCTGGATCATGATCGATATCTTCCGCAGCCGTGATCTTTCTGGCTTCGCCAAGGCGCTGTGGTTCCTGTTCGTGCTCTTCATTCCGCTCGTCGGTGTGCTGTGCTACCTGATCGTCCGCGGCGGCAGCATGCACGAGCGGGCCGTGCGGGAGGCGCAGCAGCAGGACAAGGAATTCCGCTCCTATGTCCAGGAGGCCGCGGGCTCGCAGAATTCGGCGGACCAGCTGACCAAGCTGGCCGGCCTGCGGGACCGGGGAGTGATCACGCCCGAGGAGTTCGAACGAGAGAAGGCCAAGGTTCTGGCGGCCTGAGCGGCATGCGGCCGCGAGATGACTGAATCCCTCGTCACGGCCGCGAGGTCCGGCGGGGAGCGTCAGTTCCTCCGCGAATGGCGTTCGGCCCTGTTCGCCCCGGTGGGCGACGGCCGGCGGCGCCGTCGCGGAAGCGACGGGGTGCGCCTGGCCGCCGCGGCCGTTGCCCTGGGGTGCTGCCTGCTCGTCATCCGCTACAACTCCCGCGTCGACCAGGCCATCGCCCAGGTCATCCATCCGCCGCCGCGGAGCATTGTCTGGCTGGTGACAGTGGTCTACCAGGCCGGGTCGGCTGGCGTCGCGGTCATCTTGGCGGCACTGGTCCTGGTCACCCGCCGCTGGGATGTCGCGCGCGACATCGGGCTGAGCGCGGCCGGCGCGGCCGCGCTCAGCGGGGTGCTGGTTGCCGGGCTAGACAATCGCGGCGGCCGGCCAGCCGGGATCGTGATCGCCGGGTACCCCATGAGCTTCCCGGTCTGGCAGGTCGCCCTGTTCGCGGCGGTGGCCACGGCGGCGCTGCCCTACCTGGCGCGTAGCGTGCAGCGGCTGATCGAGATCTTCATCGCCCTGGCGGCGCTGGCCTCGGCGGTCGGGGGCTACGGGCTGCCGCTGAACGTCCTGGGGAGCCTGGCCATCGGCTGGGGGGCGACGGCGGCGGTCCGGCTCGTCTTCGGCTCACCGCTCGGCCTGCCCTCGGCCGGGGACGTGCGGCTGCTGCTGGCCGAGCTCGGCGTCTGCGCCGGCGATGTCCGTCCGGCGGCCCGGCAGGTCTGGGGGGTGGCGAAGTTCGAGGCCACCGGGACCGGCCAGTCGGACGGGACCGATCGCCTGGCGATCGAGGTTTACGGCCGCGACGCAGCCGATGCCCGGCTGCTGACCAAGGCCGGCCGGTTCCTGCTGTACCGGGACTCCGGGCCGAGCCTGACCATCACCCGGCTGCAGCAGGTCGAGCACCAGGCCTATCTCACCTTGCGGGCCGAGCGGGCGGGGGTGGCGGTTCCCGAGGTCGTCGAGGCCGCAACCGCCGGGCCGTCCAAGGACGCGCTGCTGGTGTGCCGGCTGCCAGCCGGAACCGCGCTGCCCGACGCCGACCCGGCCGGCATCACCGACGCCACGCTGGATGACCTGTACCGGCAGCTGCTGACCCTGCACGGCGCCCGGATCGCCCACGGTGCCGTCAGCGGCGACGCGCTGCTCGCGGACCCGGTAGCGCAGCGCATGGTGCTGGCGGACTTCCGCAACGCCTCGGCGAGTGCCCGGGCCGATCAGACCGATCGTGACCTGGCCGGAGCCATGGCGGCGACCGCGTTGGCGGTCGGCGCCGAGCGCGCCGCCGCCGCCGCGGCGCGGTGCCTCGCACCGGAGCTGGTGGAAAGCGCGCTCCGGCAGCTGCACAAGCCAGCGCTCGATCCGCTGCTCGGCCGGAGCCTGCGGGGGCGGCGCGATCTGCTTGAGGAGGTGCGCCGGCGGGCCGCCCGGGCCGCCTCGATCGAGGTGCCGGCGCTGGCCGAACCGCGCCGGGTGAGCTGGCCGACGCTGATCATGATCGTCGGCACGCTGATCGGCGGCTGGGCGCTGATCGGGGTGCTCATCGACGTCGCCGGGTCGTTCGACACCGTGATCGGGGCCGACTGGCTGTGGGTGATCGCGGCCCTGGTCCTGGCCCAGCTGGGCAATTTTGCTGGCGCCGCCGAGGCTGTCGGCAGCGTGGCCGGCCCGCTCCCGTACGGCCGGGTGGTGGCGGTGGAGGTCGCCAACTCCTTCAGCGCGCTGGCCGGCGGTGCCGCGGCGGTGTTCGCCACCCGGGTCCGGTTCTTCCAGAAGCAGGGCTACGACGCCACCGTCGCCCTGAGCTCCGGCGCCATCATGACCGCCGCCAGCTGGATCGCCACCGTCGTGCTGTTCGTGGTGTCCCTTCCGTTCGCCTGGGGATCGGTCCATATCGAGGCCGCGCCGCAGTCCGGCGGGGATTCGAAGCTGGTCTGGATCATCCTGGCCGCCGTGGTGGCGGTGTCCGTGGTGGCCGGGCTCGCGCTGGCCGTGCCCCGGCTGCGCCGGCTGGCCGCCGCGAAGCTGCGGCCCAAGGTGCGCGACGTGTGGCGAAACTTCGCCCAGGTCGCCCGTTCGCCGCGCAAGCTGGTGCTGCTGATCGGCGGCTCGTTCGCCGGGGAACTGCTCGTGATCATGGCCCTGTCGGTGTCGCTGCGCGCGTTCGATGACCATCTGCGGCTGCCCGTACTGATCGTGGTCATCACCCTGGCCGGAATCCTCGGCGGGGTCTCGCCGTCGCCCGGCGGTATGGGAGTGGTCGAGGCGGGCATGATCCTCGGCCTGACCGCGGCCGGCGTCGCCGAGGCCGACGCTACCGCCGCGGTGTTCATCCAGCGCCTGTTCACCTCGTACCTGCCGCCCATCTGGGGCTGGGCCACCCTCATCTGGATGCGGAAGAAGGACTACCTGTAGGCGCGGCCGGCCTCGGTCCGCGCTGCCCGGACGCCGCTGTCGTCTTATCGCCCCGGCGGGGTGGCCCGTCGCGGCAGGCGGGTGAGCCGCGACCGTGGGCAGGCAGCGGTCCTGGGAACGGGCCGGCGGTGCGCCTGGGAATAGCCGGGCGCGGGCCTGTCCTGCTGGGCCGGGGAGCGGTACGCGGAGACGAGCCGCGCCACCAGCGTGGCCAGGTACACCTGGCCGGCCAGCGCTTCCAGGACGGCGACGGCGCGGCCGCCGTTAGCGGCCGCGGTGAAGTCACCGTATCCGAGCGTGGTCAGCGTGGTGAAGCTGAAGTACTGGAACGTCTGGAGGGAGGCAGGCTGCCCGTCAGCGAAGAACGGCGTCTCGCCCAGGTGCTGCATGGCCGCGTAGCTGGTCGCGAACATCAGCCCGGTGACCAGGTAGGCGCTGAGCGCCCCGTAGATGCTCTGCACGGTGACGGCGGGCCAGGCCACCACGCGGCGCACGATCAGCACCGCGGTCAGCAAGAGCATCAGCGCCTTCCACAGGTCGGCCAGGCCTATCCCGGCCGACGTCGCGGTCAGCAGCGCGCCGATCGCCGCGGCGGAGCCGACGGCCGTTCCGGCGGCGACAAGCACCGGCCACCGGCCCGGCAGCGGTGACGTGCGCAGCGCGAGGGCCAGCACCGCGGCGGCCAGGCCGACCTGGAGGTCGTCAGCCAGCACCCCCGTAATGAACGCGGGAAGCAGGTACGTCGCGATGAGGACCAGGAGCAACAGGCCGTACCGGCCGCCGGAGCCCTCATATCCGGACCGTCTCGCCGCTTCGGGGTGCCGTTCACGTGACGCCATGCTTCCGGTCTACCCGCGATCTGGCCGGCTCCATGTCCTAGGGCCCGGGCACGTCGGATCACCCGGCGGGAACCGGCTCGCCGCGGTGACACCCGCCCCCGGGGTCAACCGCCGGACTCGCCGATCAGCCTGGCCTTGGCCGCCTCGAATTCCGCGGCGCTCAGTACGCCCGACTCGCGCAGCCGGGCCAGGTCCTCCAGCTTGCTGACCAGGTCGCCGCCGTCAGGCGCCGACCCGAAGGTCGAGTACCGCTCGGCCTCCCGTTCGGCCGCCGCGGCCTCGGCCTCGGCCTCCCGTACCGCCGCCTCTGCCTGCTGGTAAGCCTCGTCCGGATTCATGGCCCACCTCCGATCATGCCGACGATCCGACCAGCCGGCGGCCGTCCGCGGGTCATCCGCGACGGATGACCCGCGGCCGTCAGCGGGCGAGGCCCGTGCTTGGGAGGCCCGTGGTTGGAAGGCCGGTGGTTGGAAGGCCGGTGGTTGGGAGGCCGGTGCCCGGGGCTTCGCGCATCCCGGCCGCGGACAGCAGCCGCTGGGTGTAGGCATGCGCGGGATCGGCGTAGACGTCCTCCGTATCCCCCTTCTCCACCACGTCACCGCGGTACAGGACGACGATTCGCTGTGCCACGTGGCGGACAACCGCGAGATCGTGGGAGATGAACAGGTAGCTGACGCCCGTCTCCCGTTGCAGCCTCGTCAGCAGGTTGAGGATCTGCGCCTGGACCGAGAGGTCAAGCGCGCTTACCGGCTCGTCGCACACGATGAGCTTGGGCGACATCATCAGGGCGCGGGCGATCCCGATCCGCTGCCGCTGGCCGCCGGAGAACTGCCGGGGATACCGGCCGACCGCTCCGGCCGGCAGTCCCACCAGGTCGAGCACCTCGGCCACGCGGGCTGAGATGGCCCGCGCATCGCGGGTGTGGACCGACAGCGGCTCGGCCAGGGCCTGCCCCACGGTGAGCGCGGGGTTGAACGACCCGTTGGGGTCCTGGAACACGGCCTGGATATCCGTGCTCAGTACCTTTCGCCGGGCTCCGGACGCCCGGGTGATGTCCTCGCCCTGGAAGCGGACCGAGCCGCCGGTCGCCCCCGTGAGCCCGAGCACCACGCGGCCGAGGGTCGACTTTCCCGAGCCGGACTCGCCGACCAGGGCGACGGTTTCGCCCGGCCTGATGTCGAGCGAGACGTCGGTGATCGCCGCGGTGCCCTTGCCGCGGCGGTGGTAGTTCACCGTCAAGCCCCGGATGTCAAGCAACGGCTCGTCGGGTGTGCTCACGATGACACCTCCAGTAGCTCGCCCAACCGGATGCAGCGGGCAACGCCGCTGCCACCGGGTTCCGTAAGCGGGATCGGTTGTGCCGTGCACGAGGGAGCCCGGTCGGGGCACCGGTCCGCGAAGTGGCAGCCCGCCGGCCACTGGCCGGGAGGCGGTACCGTGCCGGGGATAGTCGGAATCTCCTCGCCCACGGCGGCCAGCCGCGGGTTCGCCGCGAGCAGCTTCCGCGTGTAGGGGTGCATCGGGGCCGCCATCACGCGCCCGGCCGGACCGCCCTCCACTACCTGGCCCGCGTACATCACCAGGCCCACGTCGCACGCTTCCGCGATGACGTCCCAGTCATGGCTGATGATCAGGAGCGCCATCCCCGTTTCCTGCTGGATAGTGCGGAGCAGCTGCACGATCTCGCGCTGCACCGTTACGTCGAGGGCGGTGGTCGGCTCGTCGGCGACCAGGATGCGCGGACGCCCGGCCAGCGCGACGGCGATCGAGACGCGCTGCGCCATTCCGCCGGAGACCTGTGACGGCCGGAGCTTCAGTACCCGGTCGGGGTCGGGGATCTGCACCTGGGCCAGCAGGTCCCGTGCGCGGACCGAGGCATCCCGCCGGCTCAACCGCTGGTGCGACCGCACCGCCTCGCGCAGCAGATGGCCGATCGTGAACAGCGGGTCGAGTGCCACCATCGGCTCTTGCGAGATGAACGCGATGGTCCCGCCGCGCATCGCCCGCAGTTTCGCCGGGCAGGCCGAGGTGATGTCGACACCGTCGATCTCGATCGACCCCGAGGAAACGCGCACTCCGTTGGGCAGCATGCCGAGCAGCGCCAGGCCGGTGACGGTCTTACCGCAGCCGGATTCGCCGACCAGGCCCACGCTCCGGCCGCGGCCGACAGTCAGGCTGACGTCGCTGATCAGCTCGACCTCGCCCGCCGGGGTGCCCGCGGTAACGGTCACCCCGGTCATCCGGACCACGGGGTCCTGTTCTGCGAGTAGCCACGCTTCCCCCGAGGCGGCCGGCGCCGTGGACGTGACCGCGTGCGCATCCGCGGCCCTCCTCCGGCGGCCCCGAGACGAGGCCTCCTCCGCCGAGCCCATCCACCGCTCGGCCAGCGCGTCGCGGACGCCGTCGCCGAGGACGATGAGCGCCGCCGCCGTCAGGGCCACGATGCCGCCGGTCGGGATGAGCAGCCACCAGTCCTGGGTCAGCGCCTGGGCGGCGTCGGCCATCATGCTCCCCCAGGTCGGCGCGGGAGGCTGCACGCCGAGGCTGATGGCATTCAGCCCCGCCGCGATGAGCAGGGCGCTGGCGGCCAGCAGGGCCGCGTTCACCACGATGAGTCCGGTGATCCGGGGCAGGATGTGCCGCCGGGCGATCCCCCAGTCGCCGAGCCCGGAAACGCGGGCCGCGGCCACATAGGTCTCGCGGCCGACCGACAGCGAAGCCGACCGTACCACCCGCATCATCGCGGGAGCCGACAGCACACCGACCGCGAGCATGACGGCGGTCATGCTCTGCGAGAACAGCGCCAGCACGATCAGCAGCAAGATGATGCCGGGAACCGACATCACGACATCGGCCAGCCGCATCAGGGCGGCGTCGACCCGGCCGCGCTTCAGGCCGGCGATCAGTCCGAGCGGGACCGCTATCACCAGCGTCAGGAGCATCGCGATCGCGATATCCCGGAACATCGGTACGCCGCCGTACATCAGCCGGGACAGCACGTCCCGGCCGAGCTGGTCAGTTCCCAGCAGGTGCCGCGCCGAGGGCAGGCTGAGCGTCGCGGTGAAGTCGGGCTCTTCCGGCTGGTAAGGCGCGAGCAGCGGGGCGCCGAAGCACGCGATGAGCTCGAGCAGCAGCACCAGCGCCGGGATCACGATCCGCGGCCTGCGCAGGAGACCGCGCAGACGGCGGGCCGCAGGCGCCCCTCCCCCGGCCGCGGGGTCCTGGCCGCCTGGTCCTGGCTTGTCACCGTTGCCTCCTTGATCGTCATGCCGCGACCGCCTGCGGGTTGAGCCAGCCGATGACGAGATCGAGGAGCAGGTTCAGCGCGACGACGATGAGGGTGAAGTACATCGCCACTCCCAGGATGACCGGCAGGTCGCCGGTCGACGCGGCGCTGACGGCGGCGCTGCCGAGTCCGGGCAGGCCGAAGAGCTGCTCGATGATGACGGCCGCCCCCAGCAGGCCGATCAGGTTGTTGCTGGCCACGGTGAGCACGGTGATGGAAACGTGCCGCAGGGCGTGCTTGAGCAGGATGGACCGCTCGCTGACACCGTTTGCCCGCAGGTTCCGCACGAAATCGCGGCCCATCACGTCGTCGAGCTGCTCGCGGGTCTGCTTGGCGATCACGGTGATCCCCGCGAACATCAGTGCGGCCACCGGGAGCACCAGCGACCGCGCCCAGCCCCCGGCGGAGGCGCCGAAGAAGACGTAACCGTTGGCGGGCAGCCAGCCGAGCCGGGTGCTGAAGATCATGATTCCGATGAGCCCGATCCAGAACGCGGGAAGTGTCATCCCGGCGACCGAGCCGATCTCCGCGAGCGAGCGCGTCACCCGCCCGCCCCGGGCGCTGGCCATGCCCAGGATGACGCCGATGACCATGGAGAGCAGGGTCGCCGCGATCACCACGGAAAGGGTCACCTGAAGCCGCTGGTTGAGCATCTGCGTGACCGACTGGTTGTTGATGATGGACTGGCCGAGGTTGCCGTGGACGGCGCCCCTCAGCCAGTCCCAGTAGCGCACCCAGACCGGGGCGTCCAGGTGCAGCCGGTGCCGCAGCGCGGCGATCGCCTGCGGGGAGGCCTGCAGGCCGCCGATCGCCCGCGCCGCGTCACCAGGAATGAACAGCTGCAGGAAGAAGGTGAGCGCCGAGACGAGGAACAGCAGCGGCACTGCTTGCACGATCCGCATCGCGCTGGTTCGCCACATGACGTCAGGCCTTTCTCTCCGAGACGATTCGAGCTGGCGTCGTAGAGGTTGGTCAGATCCGGGTTGAGGTTGGCCTGCGACAGGTTGATCCCGGCGAGCCCGGGCCGCGCGTACATGATCTTGTCCATGGAGAACATCGGGATGTTCCAGTCCAGCGCGGAGAACGCGGCATCGAAGGCCTGCCAGTCCTGCTGCTGTACCGCCGGGGACGATGCGCCGGCCGCCGCGTTGTAAAGCGTGTCGAGCTGGGGGTCATCCACCTTCAGCGGGTTGCCCCAGCTGTAGAGCATGTCGTTCCCCTCCACGTACGGCGGGGTCGCTCCGCTTCCGTAGTCGAATATCATCCCGGTGTACTTCTGATAGGTGGCGAACAGCACGTTCACGTTCGCGGGAACGTTGATCTGGACGTTGATCCCGACCTGCGCCATCTCCGCCGCGAATGCCTGCGCGGCCTCGGGCTCGTCGACACCGGTGAGGTTCACGGTGACGGGCATCGTGAAGCCGTTCGGGTACCCCGCTTGTGCCAGCAACTGCTTGGCCTTGGTGACGTCGTAGGCGTACCCGCTCGACAGAGCGGGGGAGTATCCGGCCTCCGACGGGAGGAAGGATGAATCCCACGCCGTGGCGTACGAGCCGAACAGGCCCGAGGCGAGCGAACTGCGGTTGAGTGCGTACATCATTGCCTGACGCACCTTCAGGTTGCCGAGCGCCTTGACCATCTGTCCCGAGCGGTCCTGAATCTGAAACTGCATGACGGAGTAAGGCGCTGTGTAGAGCTCGAATCCCGCGGACTTCGCCGCTGCGGCCGTGCTGGCGTCGCCTAGGGCGTAGTCGACTTGCCCGGAACGCAGCGCGTCGAGCGTGGCGTTCGCATTCGTGATGATCTTTACGACCACCTTCTTCCAGTGAATGCGCGACTTGTCGAAGTACGTGGGGTTGGGCACGTAGGTGTAAGTCTGGCCGGAGACCGTCTCGGCGGTGTCGACCACGTACGGCCCGACGCCGTGCGTCGTGGTACCGAGTTGCCCGGTATTCGCCAGCCCGATCGGACTGATGATGTCGCCGGTCGTGGGCCGGGACAGGTAAAAGGGCATCATCGGGTCTGCGGTCTTGAGGTTGAGCCTGAGTTCGAGGCCGGACAGCACGTCGATCGAGCCGATGTCGGTCAGGTCGGAAGCGAGCGGGCCGCCGGCCTTCGCGTAGTACTCGAGCGAGTTCTTGACGTCTTCCGCCGTTAGCTTCGAGCCGTCGTTGAACGTGACTCCCGAGCGCAGGGTGATGTCGAAGGTCTTGTTCCCGCTGCCGACGTAACCCCACTTCGTCGCGAGGTCGGGAACGACGTTCCCGTTGGCATCCACCCTCATCAGCGAGTCGTAGTCGAGCTCGAAGAAGTACTGCTGGGGGTCGGACGAGCCGCCCAGGGCGGGATTCAGGCTGTTGGGCGCGATCGCGGACGCCACCGTCAGCACGGTCGGGTTCTGGCTGGTCGCCTTGGCGGCTGTCGATCCGCTGCCGCTGCCGCTGCCGCTGCCGCCGCTGCTGCTTCCGCCGCTGCATGCGGCGATGGACACAAGTGCGAGCATTCCCGCAGTGAATGCAAGAGCTGAGCGTGGTTTTTTCATTGATCGTCTATCTTTCGTGAATAGCGATTCCAGGCGTGAATGTCCGCGCGGACAGAAAGGGCTCGGTGCGGACAACTCCCGTGTGCTCGTGCGGACATTAAGGTGCGAACTGCGGCGAGCAGTGATGGTTTCGCCAGTGAATTCGCGGCAGATTTAGTTGGGCTAAGAGCGCTCGGCTGATGCCAGCCTGAACTGGCGCGAGGCGGTTGTCGGCGGTGACCGGTATGCTGCGCTCGGCGAGCTTTCTTCGGGATAGCTCGTGAATCATTGCAGTTGCTGGGAATCATCGTTAGTTGCCCCATTATGTGGTCTGCGTCCCGTACGGAGAATGACCCAGGTCCGCTGAGCGGACCTTTTGGGTTACAAGATCGCAAAGGGCGGGTGTCCGACGACCAGCGGCACCGTGTCAGGTCAAACAGCGGCTCGCGCGGCGCAGCGATCAGGCGATCCCGCGCCGGGCCCAGAGCGAAGCGAGGGCCGGCCGGGCCTGATGCACACAGCAGCCGAAGCTGGTTAGGGCTTGAAGGGCCTGGGGAATACAGTGGCTCGCGCGGCGCAGCGAGCGGAGCGAGTGAGCACAGGCGCGATCAGGCGATCCCGCGCCGGGTCCCGAGCGAAGCGAGGGGTCTGGCCGGGGAGCCTGATGCCGCTAGCGGCAGGGAGCTGGTTTCGGGGGTCGAAGGGGGCGGAGCCCCTGGGGAACACAGCGAGTGAGCACAGGCGCGATCAGGCGATCCCGCGCCGGGTCCGGAGCGGAGCGAGGGTCTGGCCGGGGAGCCTGATCCGCACACGGCACCCGAAGCTGGTTTCGGGGTCGAAGGGGGCGGAGCCCCCTGGGGAATACAGCACGCGGTGCAGACCGACCTGGTCGCGCAGCCGGCATCTCAGGGTGATCCCTGAGATGTCCCCGAAGTAATGCCGAGCGGCATGGCCGAAGCATGTATATACCGAGTATGCTACCCGTAGCTATACAGGGTTTAATACTGCAACCGGAGGTGTTCGTGAGCGTTCGTCATGCGCTGTTGGCACTGCTCAGCGCGGGTCCGAAGTACGGGCTCCAGCTCCGTGAGGAGTTCGAGGCGAACACCGGCCAGGTCTGGCCGCTGAACGTCGGGCAGGTTTACACGACGCTGCAGCGGCTTGAGCGCGACGGAATGGTGACCGCGGCCGATTCCGAGTCCGGCGACCCCGGCCCGCAGAAGGCATACCAGATCACCGAAGCCGGGTCGGCCGAGCTGGCCCAGTGGCTGCGCGTGCCGCCGGACCTGTCCACCCCGCCGCGTGACGACCTGGTGATGAAGGTGCTGATCGCCGTCCGGGTGCCCGGCACCGACGTGTCCGAGATCATCCAGGCCCACCGCCGCTACCTGATCCAGCTCATGCAGGAGTGGACCAGGCTGAAGGAAGACGACAACGGCAGGGACGTGGCGTTCTCGCTGGTCGTCGACTCCGAGCTGTTCCGCATCGACTCCGTTGTCCGCTGGCTTGACTCGGCCGAGGCCCGGCTGCGCCGCGCCCTGGCCGACGGCTGGAATCCCGCCCAGGCCGCCGCCGCGGCGGTGAGCGCCGGGCTGCCTACCCGACCCAAGATGGGAGTAAGGCGATGACCGTTCTCGAACTGCGATCCGTATCCAAGGTCTACGGCCGGGGCGCCGCCGAGGTGCAGGCGTTGCGCGATGTCTCCCTCACCGTCGCCGCCGGCGAGATGGTCGCCGTGATGGGCCCGTCCGGCTCCGGCAAGTCTTCGCTGCTCACGATCGCCGGGACGCTGGAGGAGCCGACCTCCGGCGCCGTCCTCGTCAACGGCGAGGACACGCTGCGGATGTCCGGCGGCGCGAAGTCCCGGATCCGCCGCCGCGCGATCGGCTACGTCTTCCAGGACTTCAACCTGCTGCCCGGGCTCACCGCGGCGGAGAACGTGTCGCTGCCCCTTGAGCTCGACGGCACCTCGATGCGCAAGGCGCACCTGGCCGCACTCAAGGCGCTGGAGGAGCTCGGCCTCGGCGACCGGGCCCGCCACTTCCCCGACCAGATGTCCGGCGGCGAGCGGCAGCGCGTCGCGATCGCCCGCGCGGTGGTGGGGGAGCGCTCGCTGCTGCTCGCCGACGAGCCGTCCGGCGCGCTCGACTCGGCCAACGGCGAGGCCGTGATGCGGCTCATCCACACCTACTGCAAGCGCGGCGCCGCCGCCGTCGTCGTCACCCACGACGCGCAGCTCGCCTCCTGGGCGGACCGGGTCGTGTTCCTGCGCGACGGCCGCATCGTCGACCAGACCGCGGCCCCCGCGGGCCCGGAGACGCTGCTGGAGTCAGTCGTCATGAGCATGACCATCTACGCGCGCGACGACCGGCCGGTCCGCGAGCCAGAGGACCCGCGGCGCGCCGCGATGGCCCGCCGCACGCTGTCCCGCTGGGCGGTGCGCCTCGCGCTGCGCGAGTGGAAGCAGCGGATCCTGATCGTGCTGCTGATCGCGGTGGCCTCCGCCGCGACGCTGCTCGGCATCGCGGTCGCCTCCGCCACGCCGGGCACGCCGAACGCGGGCACCTACGGCACCGCGCAGACGCTGGTCGAGCTGCCCGGCAACACGCCCGGCCTGTCCGCGTCATCGCGAAGATCGAGAAGGCCTACGGGCAGGCGAGCGTCGTCTACGACGAGCCGATCACCACCGGCCAGGCCGGCGGCGCCGACCTGCGCGCCCAGGACCCGTCGGCGCCCTACACCCAGGTGCTGCTCGCGCTCGACTCCGGTCATTACCCGTCAGGGCCGGGGCAGGTGGCGGTCACCTCGGGGCTCGCCCAGCTGTACGGCCTGCGGATCGGCTCGACCTGGCACGTCCCGGCGGGGACGGGCGCCGAGGCCGGCCGCGCCTTCACCGTCACCGGCATCGTCGAGGACCCGTCCAACCTGCTCGACGAGTTCGCCCTCGTCGCCCCCGGCCAGCTCGCAGGCCGGCAGCTCAGCGGCTCCGGCCGGTGCGGATCTTCCTCGGCGAGTCCATGGACTCCGCCGCCGCGTCCGCGGCCGGCGACGTCATACCGAAGAGCGCGGTCGTCAGCGCGCCCGCCGCCGGACGACTCCATCCTCTCCCCGGCGACGATCGTGCTCATCGTCTCGGTGATCGGCCTGGTCTTCATCGGCCTGGTCGCCACGGCCGCGTTCACCGTCATGGCACAGCGCAGGCAGCGCGCGCTCGGCATGCTCGCCTCGCTCGGCGCGACCGAGGCCGACGTCAGGTTCGTGCTGATCGCCGACGGCCTGTTCGGCGGCGTGATCGGCGCGGTCATCGGCGCGCGCGGCCGCGCTCGGCGGCTGGCTCTGGTACTACCCGCACCTGGCGACCGCCACCGCGCACCGCATCGACCCGCTTCAACCTGCCCTGGGCGGCCGTGATCATCGGCCTGCTGCTCGCCGTGGCCACCTCCGTCATCGCCGCCGTCTGGCCGGGCCGCTCGGTCAGCAAGGTCCCGGTCGTCGCGGCGATCTCGGGCCGGGTCGAACCGCCGCAGCTGGTCAGCCGGTCGCTGCGGCCCGGTCTCATCTTCCTGGCCGCCGGCCTGTTCGTGCTGTTCTTCTCCGGCGGCGCGAGGCGGCGGCGGAGGCGCCGGCGTACCTCGTCATCGCCGGGCTGCTCTGCTGCGAGATCGCCAGCGCCCTGCTCGCGCCGTTCATCGTGGACAAGCTCGCCCGGCTGGCCTGGCGCGCCCCGCTGGCCTCCCGGCTGGCACTGCGCGACCTGGCGCGGTACCGGTCCAGGTCAGGCGCCGCGCTCGCGGCGGTCTCGTTCGCGGTGTTCATCGCCACGGTCGCGATCATCATCGCCAGCGTCAGGTACGACGACGCGCTCGACTACATCGCGCCGAACATGGCCGCCAACCAGCTCATCCTCTACAACCCGGGCAACGACCCGACCCAGTACCAGCCGGGGCAGTCCACCCCCGCCGCCAAGCTGGCCGCGACGCGGCAGCAGGCGGACGCCATCGCCGCCCAGCTGCACGCGCCCGCGCCGCTTGAGCTCGACGCTGGCGGTCAGCGCGAACGTGTCGCAGCCGGGCCAGGCCGCGCAGAACGTGTCCGGCGCGATCGTCAGCCTGCACGGCCGGGGGTCCGGCGGCCTGCCTGTACGTGGCCACCCCGGCGCTGCTCAAGGCGTTCGGCATCAGCCAGAGCGAGCTCAACCCGGCCGCCGACGTGCTCACCGTGCGCGCGCTGCTGCCGTCCACCGGCGGCCTCGCGCTGGTCAGCGGCGGTTACCTGGCCCAGTCGCCGCCCGGCTGCCCGGCGGGGACGTGCATACTGAACCCGGTCATCCAGGAGGTGAGCAAGCTGCCGGCCGGCACCGCCCTGCCGAACACGGTGATCACCGAGCAGGCGGTCAAGGCGCTGCACGAGACGACCGTCCCTGTCGGCTGGCTGATCCAGGCGCCGTCCGCCCTCACCCCGGCGCAGGTCAACGCGGCCCGCCAGGCCGCGCTCGGCCTCGGCACCACCATCGAGACGAAGTCCGGGCCAGCTCAGCCTCGGCGAGATCAGCAACGGCGCGACCGTCGGCGGCCTGCTGCTCGCGCTCGGCGTGCTCGCGCATGACCGTCGGCCTGATCCGCAGCGAAACCCTCCGCGACCTGCGCACCCTCACCGCGGCGGGCGCCAGCGCCCGGACCAGGCGGGCGCTGACTGGCGTCACCACGGGCGTGATCGCCTTCCTCGGCGCGGCGCTCGGCGCGGCGGCGGGGTTGCCTCGCGGTGCTCGCGTGGGCGCACGCGGACCTCACGCGCGACCTTCGGCAACGTGCCGTGGAGCGACCTCGGCCTGCTCGTCATCGGCATGCCGCTGATCGGGGCCGCCGCCGCGTGGCTGCTCGGCGGCCGCCAGCCGTCCGCGCGTCTCCCGCCAGCCCCTCGAATAACAAGAGAAACTGACAACACGGCCGTCCGCGCGGCACCCCGCGGGCGACTGGCCGCGGGCCGGGCGACGCGCCGCGCGACACGCCCGCGAAAATCCCTGCTTCCCGGCGGCCGCGACGCTATCGTGTCATTTCGTGACGGAGAGCGGCGCAGAGGCACCGGCGTTCAGCGTGGTGGCGGATGTCGCGATCGTGAAGGGCGAGACGCCGGCGGCGACCGGACCTGGCTGTCGTTCCCCGACGGGACCGCGCGCCGCGAGGCCGTCCATGTCATCCACGACCTGCCGCACCTGGTCGTCGAGTCGGTGTTCGGCCTCGACGAGGGGCTGTGGGGCACGCTGCGGGGCGGCTTCGCGCCGGCGACCGGGCGGTGACCCGGCGGAACGCGCTCAGGCTGGTCACCGACGCGGCGTTCGAGACCTCGCGCCGGAACTGGCCCGCCCACACGGTCGCGAAGGCCGCCGTCAACGCCGTGCTCAACCGCTGGGGCGACGGGCCCGACACCCCGGACGGGGTGCGGGCCCGGCTGCGCGACACCGGGCCGGGCGCGGCGGCCTGGCCGCCCGGCTCGACCGACGAGCAGATCCGGGTGGCGGCCGCCGGGGTGCGCCGGCTCTACCGCGACTGGGCCGCGCTGCCGGTCGGCGGCACGCTGCGCGCCACCTGGCCGCTGCATGACAGCTGGCTGCGGCTGCTGTGACGGCGCTCCCGGTAGACATGGCGCGCGAGGAACGTCACCGTGCGGCTGCCGGGCATTGGCCGTTCGTTCACCAGCGTGTTGACCCGATCCACGATCCTTTCCGGGCGATGGCAACTACCGTTACTACCTCAACGCTGGCATCATGGTACCGGGATGGCATCGTGATGGGCGCCGGCCCTGGGCCCGCTGACGGCCATGCCCGCGGGAACCGGCGTTGAGCAGCGGGCGCGCGGGCCGGCTGAGCTGCGCGTCATGATCGTGACCGACCAGTACGAGCCCATGGTCGGCGGCGTCCCGACGGTGACCAGGGAACTCGCCGCGGGCCTGGCCGAGCGGGGCCACGCCGTCGACGGTCGTCGCGCCGAGCACCAGCGCGCCGGCACCAGCGTGCACGGCGGCGGCGGCCGGACGCCGTGGCCACCAGGCCGGGCCGGCGGCCGTCGACCTACCGCGGCTCCGTGCCGTGGCCCTGGTACGAGGGCCAGCGCCTCGGCGTCCTGCCGCCGGCCGCGGCCGGCGAGCTGATCGCCGCCTTCGCGCCCGACGTGGTGCACCTGCACTCGCCGCTGACGCTCGGCGCTCGCGGCCAGGCGGCGCGGCGCGGCGGCGCGCGTGCCCGTCGTCTACACCAACCACTACCTGCCGCTCAACGTCTGGCCCGCGTCGGCGCGCGGCCGGGCAGGCCGCCGGGCCCGCGTCGCGGGCGCGGGACGCGGCTTTCTACGCGCTTCGTCACCGGGTTCGCCAACCGCTGCGACCTCGTCACCGCGCCGACCGCGACCGCGCTGCGGCTGCTGCGCGGCCACGGGCTGCGGGCGCCGTCGCAGGCCGTGTCGAACGGCGTCGACCTGGAGCCGGTTCTCGCCCGGCCCGGGCGGTAGAGGCGCTGCGGTCGCGCTACGGGCTGCCCGCCGGCCGGCCGGTCATCGCTGTCGGTCGGCAGGCTCAGCCCGGAGAAGCGCGCGGACGTGCTCATCGCGGCGGTCGCCAGGCTCGCCGCGCCGTGACCTGGTGCTCACGGCGCCGGCGACAGACGGCCCGCTCCTCGTCCTCGGCCGGGACGGGTCCCGACGAGGGCAGGCTGCGGTCCCTCGCCCGCCACTACGGGGTGGCGGACCGGGTCCGGTTCCCCGGCTTCGTCGCCCGACGACGACCTGCCCGGCCTGTACCGGCTCGCCGACGTGTTCGCCATCGCGTCCCAGGCCGAGCTGCAGTCCCTGGTCACCATGGCGGCGATGGCCAGCGGGCTGCCGGTCGTCGCGGTCGACGCGGGCGCCCTCGCCGAGCTCGTGCACGCCGGCGAGAACGGCTTCCTGGCCCGGCCGGGACGACGCCGGGGAGGTCGCCGACTGCCTCGGCCTGCTCTGCCGCGACGCGGGCCTGCGGGCGCGGATGTCGAAGGCCTCGCGCGGATCATCGCCGGCCACGACCGGCATCGCCTGCTCGCCCGGTGGGAATCCATCTACCGCGCACTCGCGCGCCGGCACGGCCGGCGTGGGACAGCAGAACAGTACACGAGCGAAGGTGAGCGATGGCCACGCCCTGAACAGCCGCCCCTGCCATTGCTCTTCCTCATCGGAGACACCGGCGGAGGACACCGCAGCGCCGCGGCGGCCGTCGCGCAGGCACTGGAGCGCGCGCTGCCCGGCCGGTTCGTCCCGGTCATCTGCGACCCGCTGCGCGGCCCCGACGTGCCCCGCCTGCTGCGCTGGTTCGCCGGGCTCTACGGGCCCGTGCATCCGGCTGACCCCCTGGCTGTGGTGGCTGTTCTGGCGGGCGAGCGACTCACCGCGGGTCCTCGTCCGCGGTCCGGCGCACGGTCATGGCCCCGGTCTACGGCAGCGTCGCGCGGGCCGCCGAGGCCTGCCGGCCCGCGCTCATCGTGGCCTTCCACCCGATGACCGCCGACCCGGCGGTCCGCGCCGCGCGACCGTCGGCC
Source organism: uncultured Actinomycetota bacterium (assembly GCA_963785645.1). Classification (GTDB taxonomy): domain Bacteria; phylum Actinomycetota; class Actinomycetes; order Streptosporangiales; family Streptosporangiaceae; genus Trebonia. The sequence goes on along the minus strand of CAWAWG010000003.1, from coordinate 160,145 downwards.
GGCGCGCTGCCCGCCGGTCGATCACCGTCATCACCGACCTGATCACCGCACACCTGTCCTGGCGGGACGCCGCCGTCGACCGGGTGGTCGTGCCGTCGGAGGAGATCGCCGCCCGCTGCGCCGAGGACGGGCATGGCCGCCGACGCGCTACGTGCCCCTCGGCCTGCCGGTCGCCGCCGAGTTCTGCCAGCCGCCGCTCGGCGAGGCCGAGCGGAAGGAACTCAAGCGGGAACTCGGCGTCGACGGCGACTTCCTCGTCGTGCTGACCGGCGGCGCGGAGGGCTCCGGCGGCCTGCGCCGCCGCGCCGCCGCGATCCTCCGGCAGGTCGACGACGTGGACGTCGCCGTCATCTGCGGCCGGAACCGCTCGCTCAAGCGGCGCGTCTCCCGGCTCGCCGGCCGGGCAGGCGGCGGGCGGCTCACCGCGCACGGCTTCGTCGGCAACATGGCCGACTGGCTGCGCTGCGCCGACATCGTGGTCGGCAAGGCCGGCCCGGGCACGATCGCGGAGGCGACCTGCTGCGGCGCGCCGCTCGTGCTCACCTCGTTCGTGCCCGGCCAGGAGAAGGGCAACGCCGAGTTCGTCACCGGCGCCGGCGCGGGCGTGTACGCGCCGCGGCCCCGGCAGCTCGCCGCGGAGATCGGCCGGCTGCGCCGCGACCCCGGCGCCCTCGCCGCGATGCGCGCGGCGCGGTGCGGGCCAGCCGCCCCCGGCGCGGCCACCGACATCGCCCGGTTCCTGGCCGACCTGTCCGGCCTCCACGGCCCGGCCGACCCCGGTCCCGCTGACCCCGGTCCCGCCGAAGGCGGCACTGCCCACGGCGACCAGGCCGCCCGCGACCTGCTCCCCACCCTCATCGCGGAATGACGGCCTGACCGCACCTACATCCGTCAACTGCCCGATGTCTGCCCGGTCCCGGACGGCATCATGAGTAACGGAACCTCGCAGCAGGTACCAGCGGACGCGGCACGCCTCAAGGGTCGCCCCAGCAACGCCCGTCCCTGACCCGAGTGGCGCGTCCGCTTTCACCTGCCGACGGAACCTTATTCTCCTTGATTCTGCCGACCAGGTGAAAATCTGAGGCATGGGCGAAGAATAGGGTTCCCGGTTCGACTGGCCTTTCCGAAGCGGCCGCTGCGACCGCGCGGGCCGTGGCCGCGGCCCGCGCGGTCGTCATAAGGAACGGCCGCTCATAAGGAACCGCGCGCGTCTTGGCCCGTTATGCGCAAAACGTAGGCATGCGCCTGGACAGTCCCAGATCGGTGGGGTGCTAGGCGTGGCGCGGCACACGCGGCACTCTATTGCGATATCCGAGTGCTGACGCCGCATTGATATGCGTCAAGTGACCGATGTCTTCTGACGTGACTCGCAGCAGCATGTACCTCAGCGTACTCACGTTATTACCGGCTTCTACCTCAGACCTCGTCGAATGCGGCGGGCGCGGCCAGGGGGAACGCGAGGAGAGCAGCCAGTGTTCGTTCACGCCCTGTCCGGGGCAGCGTCGTTCGCCGCATGCCTGCGGCTTTTCCGGTCCTACCCCCTAGCAGTGAATTTTTCTTATCCCGATGACCCCGGGAGCGTTAGATCTTCGCTGCACGGGCGGGATGAAAAGGATTCATTTCCGCCGTGTCATTCCGGTGGCCGTCACCGCTCGATCGTCCTGCGCCACCGCGCGTTCGAAGGGTCCGGCTTCTACATCCTCAGCCAGGACCCGGCCGGGTGCTTCGCGCTCTGTTCGTGGAACCGGGCCGAGGGAGAGTGCCAGGAGATCGCGCCGGGGACGCCGGTGCCGGTCATCAGCCACCGGGTCATTACCGAGGGCATGCCGGTGCCCAGGGACGGGGCCCTGCTTGGCTGGGTCAGCGACCGGCAGGCGACGGCAATGCTTTCTGTCTACCACGGGCGCTCGGCTTCGGCGGCTCACAGTCGACAAACGGCAGCGGTGCCGCAGGTCCGCGTGCTCGCCCTGGCGGGCAGCGAGCCCATGCGGTGGCCGCCGTTCACCGCATGCCCGCTTGACGACGGGCGGTTCTGGGAGTACGTCGAGCGGGGCGAGATCGTGGATCTCGCGCCGGTGGTGGTCCACGACGCGAAGGGAGCGTTCTGGGTGCCATCGCAGCATCCCGGCCGCGCCAGCCAGGGGCATGGCTGCGTCGTGATCAGCCGCTACCTGCAGTCAGAAAACTACTGGGTGCCCGCCGGCATCTACATGGACCACTGGATGCTCCGCGAGGGCGTGCCGAGCCCGCCCGCCGGTCACCTGATCACCCTGCCGGGCACCACCGGCCTGTCCCGTCGCCTGACCGTCAGGTAGCGGGCGAAGCGCACGGCCGCGAGACATCCTCGGGCCTGGCCCGGTCCCACGGTACCCCGGTGGGCGCCGCCCATTCCCGCCAGACGCCGCCGGCGCGTCACTCGGCCTGCCGCTAGTCGGCCTGTTCCAGGGCGTTGCGCATCGGCCGGAGCTTGGATTCGGTCTCCGCCAGTTCGGCGGCCGGGTCGGAACCCGCGACGATGCCACCGCCCGCGAACAGCCGCGCCCGGTTCCCTTCGAGCTGCGCACACCGCAGGGCGATGCCCCACTCGCCGTTGCCGTCGGCATCGATCCAGCCGACCGGGCCGGCGTACCGCTCCCGGTCCATGGACTCAAGCTCACGGATCACCTCGACGGCGGCGTCGGTCGGCGTGCCGCCGACGGCGGCCGTCGGGTGCACCGCCGCGACGAGCGTGAGCGCGGATCTGGCGGCGGCGAGGGTGCCGCGCACCCCGGTGCCGAGGTGCTGGACGTTCGGCAGCCGGATCAGTTCGGGGCGCGGGGTGATGTACATGGCGGAGCAGAGCGGCGACAGGGTGTCTCGCAGCGAGGCCGCGGCGTACTGGTGCTCCTCGTTCTCCTTGGCCGACCCGAGCAGGGCCTGGGCGAGGGCACTGTCCTCGGCCTGGGTCGCGCCGCGCGGCGTGGTGCCGGCCAGGACGAGGGAGCTCACCTTCCAGCCGTCCTTGCGGATGAGCAGTTCCGGGGTGGCGCCGAGCAGCCCGTCGCAGGCGAAGGTGAAGCAGCCGGGGTAGCGCGCGGCGAGCCAGCGCAGCAGCACCCGGGGGTCGATCGACCGGTCGGCCGACGCGTACAGGTCCCTGGCGAGTACGACCTTGCGCAGGTCGGCGGAGTGGGCGATCCTGCGCACGGCCTCGTCGACCGCCTGCTCCCACTGCGGCGCGGAAAGCGAGCCGTCGTGCCAGCGAAGGTCGCCCGGCGGCACCGGCGGGTGAAACGGGCCGGGCGTCCACGGGGACTCTCCCGCTGGCGTGATGGTGGTCAGCCAGGCGTTCCCCGTGCCGTCCCGGCCGAGGATCACCCGAGGCACGACGAGCACAGAACCGTCGGACGCGTCATCGAACGTGAAGGTGCCGAATGCCACCAGGCCCGAGCCGCGGCGCCGCACCCGGTCGTCGACATCCGCGCCGTCGGCGACCTCGCGGAGCCACTTCTCCGCGGCGGTGAACCGGTCTGCCCCAGCGGGCAGCGTCACCCGCGCGGCCTCACCCCACCCGGCCAGGCCCGCGGCCTGCCGCACCCAGGCGACGACCGCCGGCTCGGGCACCTGGTCGAGGAAATCCTCACCGGGGTCGGGAATCACGGCGCTGCGGACAACCAGCCGCTCGCCGTATCGGTCCCTGCCCTGCCGCTCGCTGGGGTCGCTGTGGTTCCCGTACGGCTCTGCCATAACAGCGAATTCTAGTAGGGGCCGCGGACCGCCCGGCTGGCACCATGCGCCAGCGGGCGTGTCCGCACCCATACCGGGTGTTCCGCGTACCGCCGGGCATTCTGCTCGCTCCCGGTGAGCAGGTACCTGGTCGGCTCGCGGCGCGTGTCAGTTGCTCGGCTCTCGCGGTGAGAGCATCTGCGCCATCGCGGGCAGTACGCCAGGAGCGACCCTGCAGTAGACCCACGTGCCCCTTCGTTCGGAGATGATCAGGCCTGCCTCCCTCAGCTTCTTCAGGTGGTGACTGACCGTGGGCTGCGAGACGCCCACGTTCTGAATGTCGCAAACGGAGGCTTCTCCGCTCTGGTGCGCGGCGACCCGGGAGAAAAGCCGGAGGCGAACCGGGTCGGCCAGCGCCTTGAACATGCCGGCCATGCGCTCGGCATCCGCAGCGTTGAGTTCCGCCGCGCCAAGCGGCGGGCATGGATACTCAGCGGTCGGCTCTCCGATGAGTTCCGTTGGAATCGTCATGGGGCTAATACTCGCGTGCATCTGTGATCTCTGCCACCGATCTGGCCATAACGTGACATCACCTATATCTACGGTCGCATGGCTGTCGGCGTTCCTTTCCTCGCTTTCTAATGCAGATCCCCTCACCGGAGGCAAAGCGGGAGCCTTGGTGCCGCCCCCTCCGCCGATGGCGGCCCGGGGCAGGCAAAGGCGGCACGGACTGGGTCGGCGTGCCTCGGGCCGGGTAGCCGGGCTGGCCGAATGCGAACGATTGCGAAAGCCTGCGAACGTTTGCGGAGCCGTTTCTCTCTGTTTCCTCTGCAACTCGTTAAGTGTTCGCTTACCTTCGAGCCCGACTCAGTGGCATTGCCCCGGGTCCACGGAATCCGTTTTACCCCTGCTTGTTGGCGCTGGAAACGGTTATCCCTGGTGCCAGGTTGCTCGCGGAATCCGTAACCTTTGGGCATCCTGGCCAAGCGGAATCCGCTAAGTCCCGATTACCCTAAAAGGCTACCGGTGGGTAAATAGCGCGCTGTTTAATGCGGGTTGATGCTGGTCAATGCTGTCTGATCCCGCCTGGACTGGCGGGGCTGGTCTCCCCCGGCAGCGCGGTCCGCATGCGTCACGGTCGCGGCGGATCCCGCCGCGACCCCGGCCATGCGGCCGGGTCGCGCGGCGCTCGGCTGTCCCGGGCAGGCCGCCGGGCGGTTGGCGAGCGGGCGGCCGGGACCGGCGTCCCGTCCCGGGTACCTGGATCTCGTTAGGAGCGTCCCGGGTACCTGAATCCGGATAACAGCAAGGTGAGCTGCTCGTGCCGCGCAGCGGCGGGCGGAGTGCTGTTCCCCGGCGGCACCGTGCTTTCCCGCGGCACCGTGCTTTCCGGCGGCACAGCGGGCCGCGGTCCGCGCGGCCCCGGGTCGGCGCCTCCGGTCGCGCCCTTGCCGACGCCGAGGCGCTCTGCCAGTTCCTGGACCTGTCCGGTGACCCGGGCCTGGTAGTCCTTGCGTGCATATGAGCCGTGCCCGTAGAGCTCCGCGTAACGGGGCAAGAGGCCGGGGTGCGCCTCGCGGAGCCAGCCGAGGAACCACTCACGGGAACCGGGCCGTAGGTGAAGCACGATGGGCGTGACATGCACCGCGCCCGCCGCCGCGGCCGCCCGGACGGCCGCGGCGAGCTGGGCGGGGGAGTCTGACAGGTAGGGCACGACCGGCCCCATCAGCACACCGCAGCGCAGCCCCGCGTCATTGAGCGCGGCACATGCATCGAGGCGGCGCTCCGGCGCCGGGGTCCCGGGCTCGATGGCCCGCCATAGCGACTTGTCGACAAATCCCGCCGAGACGTTCAGTCCGACGTCGGTCACCTCGGCCGCGGACAGGAGCAGATCGAGATCGCGCAGGATCAGCGTCCCCTTGGTGAGGATCGAGAACGGGTTAGCGGCGTCCCGCAGCGCCGCGATGATGCCGCGCATGAGCTTGTACCGCCCCTCCGCCCGCTGGTAGCAGTCGACATTGGTGCCCATCGCGATGTGCGCGCCCGCCCAGCCGGGTGAGGCCAGCCTCGCCCGGAGCAACGCGGGCGCGTTGACCTTGACCACCACCCGGGTATCGAAGTCCCGCCCCGCGTCCATGTCCAGATATGTGTGACTTTGTCGGGCGAAACAGTACAGGCAGGAATGCTGACATCCCCGGTAGGGATTGACGGTGAAGCGGAACATCATCCGGGAGGACTTGGGGACCTCGGAGACGATCGACTTGGCGTGGACCTCGTAGAAGGTCATGCCGCGGAACTCGGGCGTGTCGAACGTCCGGGTGACGGCGTTCCGCTCGATCAGCGGCAGCGCGGCCCCGCCGGCGGGGTCTCGGGCGTCGCTCGAATCGAGGAGCAGGCTGTCCCAGCGCATAACCGACAGTGTAGAACCGGCGTTCGATGATGGCAAACATATGTTCGGTCCTCGTCGGGTGGCCGCCGGGTGGTGATCACGATTTTAGTTATATCTGAACGCGTTCCGTAGTCAGTTCTTGTCTGTTTCAAAAAGGGTCGGGCACAAAGTCAGAACGATTGGATAAACCACTCCCCGTGGGGGATAGTTAGATGAGTTCCCATCTGGCGCGTGGAACGCGGAGGTATGGCGCTATGGCGCTGTCAATGGACGAGCAGCGCATGCTCGCCGAGATTGAGCGGCGGCTTGCCGCGGAGGACCCTCGTCTTGCGACCAGGCTGTCCTCATTTAAGCGGCCAGGGCCGGCCGCCGGGCTCCGGACCACCCGGGGCAAGATAATCGGCTCGATCTGTACCGTCGTCCTGCTCGCCGTCATAGGACTGACCGTTTACGCCATGATTCCTTTCCGCGCGCATACCTCAAAAACGCCGCTCAACAGGCTGTCTTCCCCGCAGCCGTCGACAAGCGCCCCGATGCGGATCGGCGGAGTGGCGCAGAGCACCGCGGGTTAGCGGCGTCTGCCTACCGCTGCGCGGGCGGCTGGCGGCTCCGGCTGGTTACGAGTCGCGCCAGAGCTGGACAAGGTACCGCTCGACCCCCTCCAGCTTGCGCTTCTCCCGCTGGAACTCATCGGACAGCGGATCTCGGTGCTGGTTGAACAGGTCTGCGTACATCTGCACGACCGCCTCGCGGTAGCGCGCGTACACGCGGACCTCGTAGTTGCCGACGCCGCCCGACAGCCGCAGCGCGGACACCGCAGACCCCGCCGAGCCCATGTCGACCGAGAGTCGTCCGCGCAGGTACAGGCGCGCCTTGGCCTCTTCGTCCCAGGCGTCGGGCAGCAGCGGCTGGCCGTCCCACTCCTCTAGAACGAGGCGGACGTCGACGTCTTGCTGTAGCGAACCGATCCAGAGCTGCTCGCGGTTGGCGGACACCAGGACGCCGGTCGGCGGCAGCGGCCCGCCGGGCGCGTCCGGGTGCACCTCCGGGTCGTGGATACGGAACATCCGGCGATCGGGGAAAACGGGCATCACCAGCTGAAGCAGCCTCCGACTCGCATATCCCCCGTCGGACACGCCCCACCTCGCTCCTCACGCGTCTTGCGAAAGGATGCCGTCAACCACCCGCCTCGCGGCCGCCGACATGACGGCATCCTGCCTAAATGTAGACCGGCACGGTGCCTCGTGTTGGGCGAACGTGGCGGAAGCGTTCAGGTGAAACGCAAGTTGCGCCCTTGGAGAAGCAATTAGTCAATTCATGGTGTTACCTATTGACTACAGCGCGCAGCAATGTAATGTCATGTAAGGCATAACACTCGCTGACCCCCCAGGCGGTGCGCAATGCGTTCGGTCCCTACTGCTCAATCTCGGCTACAGAACGTATCTGTACGATCACATGCCGAAGCAGTACCGGCCTCTACTCCTATAACGGTCTCCGTGGTCCCCGCGGTTCACGACTCGGCGGAATCACTGACAGTAGCCATCGGTTCCGGCCGCCGCGCGATTGTGCTCGCGGTCTGCTGCTCGGCTCTGTTCATGGTGGGCCTTGACAACACGATCGTGAACGTCGGACTCCCCGAGATCGGCCGATCGCTGCATACGAGCGTGACGGGGCTGCAGTGGACCGTCGCGGGCTACACCATCGTCCTGGCCAGCCTGTTGATGTTCTCCGGGGCCGCGGCCGACCGGATCGGCCGGCGCACCATTTTCCAGGTCGGCCTGAGCCTGTTCACGCTCGGGTCGTGGCTGTGCAGCCTGGCGCCCTCGCTGTCGTGGCTGATCGCCTTCCGCGTCTTGCAGGGGGTCGGCGGAAGCATGCTCAATCCCGCGGCGCTCGGCATCATCACGAATGTGTTCAGCGCGCCGAAGGAGCGCGCCAAGGCGATCGGCGTCTGGGACGGCGTATCCGGGCTGTCCATGGCCCTCGGCCCGGTGGCAGGCGGCATCCTCGTCGGCTCCGTCGGCTGGCGCGGCATCTTCTGGGCGAACATCCCGGTCGGGCTCGCGGCTATCTCGCTCACCGCCCTGCTCGTGCCGGACTCGAGGGCCGCCAGAGGCCGCAAGGCCGATCCCCTCGGTCAGATCCTGGTGATCGTCATGCTCTCCTCGCTGGCGTACGCCATCATCCAGGGCCCGTCCAACGGCTGGTTCTCACCGGATATTCTCGGCTTCTTCCTGCTCTCGCTGGCCGCGCTCGGGCTGCTGCTGCGTTACGAGCCGCGCCGCCCCGAGCCGCTGATCGATTTCCGGTTCTTCAAGTCGGTTCCGTTCAGTGCCGCCAACGCCACCGCCGTCTGTGCCATCGCCGCGAGCGCCGGGTTCCTCTTCCTGACCACCCTGTACCTGCAGGATGTACGCGGCTTCAGCGCACTGCGGGCGGGCCTGACGCTGCTCCCGATGCCGTGCATGATGGCCCTTGCCTCGCCGATCTCCGGGCGGATCGTCGCGCGGGGCGGGCCGCGGGTCCCGTTCGTGATCGCCGGTGCGGCGCTCACCTTGTCGACCGCGGCGCTGTCCCAGCTCAGCTCCACCAGCGGCCCGCTGTTCCTGATCGTCACCTACGGCCTGTTCGGGTTCGGCGCGGGCATGGTGAACGTGCCGATCTCCAACGGTGTCATGGCGGGCGTGCCCAGGTCGCAGGCCGGCGTGGCGTCCGGCATGAACTCGTCAAGCCGACAGCTCGGCCAGTCGCTCGGCGTTGCCATCGTCGGTTCGGTCCTCGCGGCCAGCCTGCGCGGCTCCATGCACGCGGGCTTCCTGAGCGCGGCTCACTCCGGCTGGTGGATCATGGCCGGCTGCGGCTACGCCGTCCTCATCCTCGGCGTCATCTCCACGACGCAGTGGGCGCGGTCGACAGCGGCCAGAGCCGGCGCCGAGGGATAATCCTGATAACAGCAACAAGCGCGCCAGTGCAACCCGGAGGCGCGGGGCGAGGGGGAGAAATGTGCCGTCGGCGCCAAGGCAGTGGCGTCGGCGGCACATTTCACGCGCCCGGCGGGAAACGGCAGACAGGCCGGCCGCGTCCGCAGCCTTTGCCCGGCCAGTGGCACGGCCGCCGGATGACAGCCCGCCTGCGTCCGCGCTGACGGGAGCAGCCCAAAGGGACGGGGCGGCAGGCAGTCAGCCGAAGTCGTTCGGGATCACGGCAAAGCTCAGCCGCAGCCGCACCCGCCGCCGCAGCACCCGCCTCCGCCGCCGCTGACGGGGGCGCCGCCGCCGGCAGAAAGCCCGCCGATGCCCACGGTGGTGAGCAGCTTGACGGTGTCGTCGTGCCCCTGCGGGCAGGTCGCCGGATCGCCCGACTGACTCATCGGGCGGGTCAGCAGAAAGGTGTCACCGCAGGAGCGGCAGCGGAACTCATATCGTGGCACGCCGCGATTTTACCGCGTGAACCCGCCGGCGGAGGTAGTCTCGACCCGGCCCGCGCCCGGAGAGAAGATCAGGGATATCCCGAACGAAAACGGCCTACTCGTCCTCCGCCGATGACCGTCAGGCGCGGGCCAGTCGCGCAGCACGCGCCCGTTCGGAATGACACCCAGGCTAAGCCGCCGGGCGGTTCGGCTGAGTTGCCGGTCCTCTAGCAGGGGCGGCCTGGCGGCTACTCGGACGCCGGGACCGAGTCGGTGGCAATGACGTCCGTGGTGATGACGCCCGCGGGCTCGGCGGATTCGGCCGACGGTTTCTTGCCGCGCGTCCACGAGACGGCCGCGCCGCCCAGCGCCATCAGTGCCGCGGCGGTGAAGACGATCGTCAGGCCGTGGTGGAACGGGCCGGAGATCAGCGTCGGGAAGAACTGCTTGCCGGTGAGCGTCGCGACGCTCTTCGCGGGCAGGGTGCGCAGCAGTCCGGTGGGCGCCAGCAGGCTGGCCACCGGGTTGTAGCCGAGCATGGCGGCGAACACCGTGGAGACCGGCGGCAGGTGCGCGATCGAGGTCGCCTGCGCGAGCGGCACCCCCTGAGCGGTCAGCCCGGAGGTCAGCGCCTTCGGCAGCGTATTGGCCAGGCCCGCGATCATCAGCGAGAAGAAGATGCCGATAGACAGCGACATGCCGGAATTCCGGAAGGTGGAGCTCATGCCAGATGCCGCGCCGCGGTCCTGCGCGGGAACCGAGGACATGATCGCGGCCGTGTTCGGTGCCGCGAACAGGCCGGAACCGACCCCGTTGCCGAAGATCAGCAGGGCGAACATCCAGTAGGGAAAGTCGATCGGCAGCAGCATCAGGCCGGTGAAGCAGACGGCGGCGACGAGCAGGCCGCCGGTGGCGAACGGGCGGGCGCCGAACCGGTCCGACAGCCTGCCGGAGACCGGGCCCGCGACCAGGAACCCGGCGGTGAGCGGCAGCATGTAGATCCCGGCCCACAGCGGGGTGACGGTGAAATCGTAGCCGTGCAACGGCAGCCAGATCCCGGCGAGCCAGATGACCAGCATGAACTGGAGACCGCCGCGGGCGATCGCGCCGAGCAGCGAGGCGACGTTGCCGGCCGTGAACTCGCGGATGCGGAACAGCGACAGCCGGAACATCGGGTCCTTCACCTTGGACTCGATGAAGCAGAAGAGGCCAAGCAGTGCGATGCCGAGGATCAGGCCGCCGAACACCATGGGGTTGGCCCAGCCGGTCGGGTCGCTGTGGTACGGGCGGATGCCGAAGGTGATCGCGGTGAGCAGGACGCCCGCGCCGGCCGCGAAGGTGAGGTTGCCGAGCCAGTCGATACGCGCTTTGCGCGTGCTGGCGATCTCCCTGAGCGACTTGTACGCCCAGATGGTGCCGAACAGGCCGAACGGCAGGTTGATCCAGAAGACCGCCCGCCAGTCCCAGGCGGACAGCAGGCCGCCGAGCAGCAGGCCGACGAACTGGCCGGAGATGCCGGCGACCTGGTTGATGCCGAGCGCCGTCCCGCGCTGGCCCGCGGGGAACGCGTCGGTGAGGATAGCCGCCGAGTTGGCCATGAGCATGGCTCCGCCGAACGCCTGGACGAACCGCCAGCCGATGAGCCACAGCGCGCCGCTCTGGCCCTGGAAGGGGTCGAACGACAGGCCGATCGAGGCCAGGGTGAAGACGAGGAAACCGAGGTTGTAGATCTTCACCCGGCCGAAGATGTCGCCGAGGCGGCCGAGGGTGACCACGAGGATGGACTGCACGAGCAGGTACCCCATGATCATCCACAGCAGGTAGGTCACGTTGCCCGGAGTGAGCGGGTTCAGGTGGATGCCGCGGAAGATGGCCGGCATCGCGATGATGACGATGGACCCGTCGATCGTCGCCATGACCATCGAGAGGGTCGTGTTCGACAGGGCCACCCACTTGTAGGCCCCCTGCTTGTCGCCGGCCAGGGACCCCGGCCCGTCCCCGCCCTGCCTGCCGGCCCGTTGCTCGCTGCTCGTCGTCGCCACGTCAATCAAGACTAGCTTATAGTTGCTTAACGGCAACTATTGATCCCGCTAACAATGTGATGCCGGGCATCAGCAAGCGCCGGCCGCTACGGCAGGTGCACGGTCTTGGCGGTCAGGTAGGCATCCATCTCCCCGGGCCCGTAAGGGGTGCCGCTCGGGCCGTGCCGGTCCCACGGGGCGCCGCTGTCCGGTTCACTCAGGTTGATGCTGAAGGTGCCGACGCGGGTCCGCCGCGCGATGTCAAGGCCGCGCTCCGGGTCACCCGTCCAGACGGTGGCCGCGAGCCAGAAGCCGCTGTTGGCCAGCCTGATGGCCTCGGCCTCGTCCTGGTAGGCGATCACCGTGGCAACCGGGCCGCAGATCTCCGCCCGGGCGATCGGCATCTGCGGTGTCACCCCGGTGAGCACGGTCGGCTCGTAGAAGTAGCCCCGGACCGGAGAGGCGGGCCGGCGGCCGCCCCGCGCGACCCGGGCGCCTTCGCTGACACCCGACCGGACCCGCGCCTCTACGTCGGCCCGCCGGCGCGCCGACGCGAGGGGACCCATGGTCGTGCCCTCGTCCAGCGGGTCGCCGACGCGCACCTTGCCCGCCTGCTCGGTGAGGGCGTCAACCATGGCGTCGTAACGGCGCTCGGGGACGAGCACGCGGGACATGGCGAAGCACGTCTGGCCCGCGTTGCCGAAGATGAGGGCCCCGAGGGAGCCGCCGGCCGCGGACAGGTCGGCGTCGTCGAGGATGATCGCGGCGGACTGCCCGCCGAGTTCCAGGTGCGCGGGTTTCAGCTCCGCGCCGCAGGCGGACGCGATCCGCCGGCCCTGGCTGGCCGGACCGGAGAACGACACCGTGTCCACGCCGGGGTGGCGGGCGAGTTCGTCGGCCGTCTGGTGGGTGCCGGTGACCAGGTTGAACACCCCGGGCGGGAAGTCAGCGGCCTCGAACGCCTCGGCGAGGATGTAGGCGGACAGCGAGGTTGCCGCGGCCGGCTTGAGCACGATCGTGCAGCCGGCGGCGAGGGCAGGCGCCAGCTGGCGGAACGCCAGCATGATGGGGTAACTCCAGCTCGTGATGACCGCGGCGACCCCGGCCGGCTCCCGGCGGACCAGGGTCCGCCCGGTGCAGGAGACGGCGGCCGGAGGCTCCTCGGTGCCCATGGTGCGCGCCCGGTTCGCGTAGTAGCGCAGGATGGCGCACGGTGTGGCGGCGTTGTTACGGCGGGAGGGGGAGATCGGCATCCCCATCTCGGCCGTGACGAGGCGTGCTGCCTCCTCGGTGCGCGCCTCAAGGGCGGCCGCCAGGCGGTCGAGAGCCTGTGCCCGCGCGGCGGGCGTGCGGGTTGCCCAGGTGCCGTCATCGAACGCGCGCCTGGCCGAGCGGACGGCGCGGTCCACGTCAGCGCTGACGGCGGCCGGGACCGCGCCGACGACTTCCTCGGTGGCCGGGTTGACGATGGTGATCACATCGGACGACACCGAACCGACCAGTCGGCCCCCTGCGTAGATGTCGCGGTACTCCAGCAACGCAAGGGCCCCTTTGTGCGGTCGGCGAGGGTCTGTTGAGTTCTCGTAACATAACGCCCGGCCTGCGATGGTTCAAGGCTGCGGTGCTGTGCCGGGACACAGCCGCTGTCGCCTTCCGGCGGCCAATCGTTGTCCGGATGTTGCTGTGGGCTGCGTACTCTGGTACGGAACCGGTTGTGGATTTCCACAAACGACATACCTAGACCGAGGTCGTATAGTGCAGTGACCATGCCGGACACGACGCCGGCGGCTGGCCGGCTGAATGCAGCGCCGACGCCCAGGGAGAGCCTGCGGGACGTCGACCGAGAGAACTCCGTGCTGCGCGAGCTGGTGACCATTTACCGGCACCTTTCCGGCCTCGCGCTGCAGGACGCGGATCTGGCCGGAGTTGTGCAGCTCATCTCCGAGCGCGTGCACGCCACCGTGGCCGTGGTCAGCCAGCTCATGGACGTGCAGACCGCCGCATCGCCCGGATTGCCGCCGGAGAAGGCCGCCGCGCTGGTGCGGGACCATGTTGTCCACCCGAGGCTCGGACAGGTGCTGCGCGCCTCCCGGCAGTCGCAGCGCGCGCTGCGGCTGCCGAACGTGGGCGGGGTGCCGGCGATCATCGTGGCGCCGATCCTCGTCGGCGATGAGGTGCCGTCGTACCTGATTACGTTCGACCCCGCCGACGAGTCGTTCGGCGAGGACATGTCGTTGCTGGTCACCGAGCACGCGGCGACCATCTGCGGCGTCATACTCGGCCGCGAGCGGGTGGTGGCCGCCGCTGCCCGCCGGGTCCGCGACGACCTGGTGGAGGGGCTGCTGCTCGGCCGGGGCCGGGACGCCGCGGACGCCGCCCGGTGGGCCGCGCACCTCGGCTACGACCCGACGCGAGCGCACAACGTGGCGGCCATCGCCTTCGAACTGCCCGCGTCCCGGGCGGCCGACGTCGAGGCGCTGCGCCAGCGCATCAGGGAGTCCATCGAGCACTTCATGACCACGAGGGCGCCGGAGGCCATCGTCTCCGCCCGGGAGGCCGAGGTGGTCGTGGTGGCCGCCGCCTCGCCCGACCCGCGCAAGCTCGGCCAGGCGTGCCTCACCCGGCTCGCCGAGCTGTTCCCCGGGGCGAAGGTGGTCATCGGGATCGGCGGCGCGTGCAGGGCACCGGACGAGATCGCCCGCTCCTACGACCAGGCGCACCGGACGACCCAGACGCTCTGGCGGCTCGGCCGGACCAGTTCGGTCGCCGCGTTCGAGGACCTCGGCATCCACCGGCTGCTGCTCCAGGTGCCCGACCTGGACGAGCTGCGCTCCTTCGCGGCGGAGGTGCTGGGCAAGCTCTCCGAGCACGAGCACGAGCACAAGTCGGAATACCTGTCGACTCTCGCCTGCTACTTCCGGGAGAACAACAGCCCGCAGCGCGCCTCGCGGCTGCTGCACGTCCACGCGAACACGGTGGCCTACCGGATCAAGCGGATCGAGGAGATCACCGGGCTGCGGCTCGACAACTACCGGGACCGGCTGATCGCCCAGGTGGCACTCGAGATACTCGAGGCGCTGCCCGAGGCCCAGTCGTGACAAGCTTCAGCCGTAGCGAGGGCGGGAGACTATGAGCGGGCCATCATCGTCAGGCTCGGCCGGCGCGGGGCAGCTGCTGTCGGGCGGGCGCGTGCTCGTCTGCGACGGTGCCATGGGCACGATGCTGCACGCGGCCGGGGCCGCGCTTGACCGGTCGCTGCCAGAGCTCAACCTTTCCGACCCCGGGCTCGTCACCACGATCCACGACAGTTACCTGATCGCCGGGGCGGACATCATCCAGGCCAACACGTTCGGCGCGAACCGGCTCTGGCTCGCCGATCACGGCTTCCCCGACCAGGTCGCGGAGATCAACCGGGCGGGCGTCCGGCTGGCCAGGGCCGCGGCGGACCGCTGCGGCCGTCCGGTCCTGGTGGCCGGTTCTGTGTCGCCCGCGGTGACCGCGCTGCAGCGCCGCCGCGTCGGGGCCGCGGAGCGGACGGAGGTCCTGCGCGAGCAGATTCTCGCCCTGGTCACGGACGACGCCGTCGACCTGCTGATCCTGGAGACGTTCGGGTACCTGGACGAGCTGGTCGAAGCCGTCTCGGTGGCCGCGTCCGTCACCGGGCTGCCGCTGATCGCGCAGGCCACGTTCGCGGACGACGCGCACACCCTGGGGGGCGAGACCCCGCGCGAGGTCGCGACCGTGCTGTCCTCGCTGCCGGCCGCGATGATCGGCACGAACTGCACGATCGGCCCGCAGCGGATGCTTGTCGTCGCCGAGGACCTCGTCCGGTACTCCGCGGTGCCGGTCAGCGCCCAGCCGAACGCCGGCCAGCCGCGCTGGACCGGGCCTCGCTCGTTCGAGTTCGCCATCGACGGCGGGTACTTCTCCCGGTATCTCAGCCGGTTCGCCGACGCCGGCGTGACCCTGGTCGGCGGCTGCTGCGGCACCACGCCGACGCACATCAGGGCCGCCGCCGAGATACTGCGCACGCAGCCGCCGGCCGAAGGGTCCCGGCGCAGAAAGGCCCGGCGCAGAAAGGCCCGGCCCGGAAAGCCCAGAAAGCCCGGAAAGCACCGTCCCCCGCGCCCGTCACCGCGCCCGCTCCTGTTCACGTCGCGGAGCCGGCCGGCGGCCTCGGGTCCGGTTCGCTCGCCGATTACCTGTCTTCCGGCCGGTTCGTGCTGTCCGCCTCGATCACGCCGCCCGCGGCCGGGTACGCCGGCGACGCCGAACGGATGGCGGCCGAACTCGCCGACCGGGGCATCGGTCTCGTTTTCGTGCAGCCGAGGGAGAACGCCCGCACGCACATGGACTCCCTCGGCATCGCGCTCGCCCTGCAGCAGCGGGCCGGCGTGGAGACGATCGCCACCGTCACCACGTGGGACAAGACGATCATGTCGCTCCAGGCCGACCTGCTCGGCGCGCACGCGCTCGGCATCCGCTCGGTGGTGGCGACGACGGGATCCCCGCCGGTCTTCGGCGATTACCCGGCGGTCGACGGCACGTGGGAGGTCGACTCCGTCGGCCTGGCGACGCTGCTGGCCGGGCTCAACGCGGGCCGCGACTCAAACGGGCTCGCGCTGACCTCGCGGACCTCTTTTTGCATCGGTGCGCAGGTCAACCCCACGGCCAGGGACCACGCCGCCGAGACGGCGCGAGCGCGGGCGAAGATCAAGGCGGGCGCGCACTTCCTCGTGAGCCGCCCGGTCTACGAGCTCGACGCGCTGAGCCGCCTGGTGGAGGCACTCGACGGGGCCGGCGTCCCGCTGCTGCTGTCGGTCGTCCCGCTGACCTCGTTCGAGGAAGCCGACTACCTTGCGCACGAGGTGCCGGGAGTGACGATCCCCGGTTCGGTCCTCGACACGATGGACCGGGCAGGCCGGTCCGGCGGCCGCGCCGTCGGCCTTGAGCTTGCCGCCAGCCTCCTCGCCAAGGCCCGGCCGCTGATCGGCGGGGTAATACTGACCGCGCCCGGGGACGACCCGGCCGCTCTCGCCCCGCTGATCGACGCGCTCGGTTAGGCGCGATCGCCCCGGGTACAGTCACGGTGAGTACCCGTAAGCACATGAGACACAGGGACTGTCCGGTCAAGCGGGCGGCGGCCGATGTCCGGTTTACCGCGTTCATTACAGATCGCAAAGTACCTGTACATATAACCACATGTGCGTGGGATGCTTACGCGCGTGGACGGACAGACGACTCGGAGAGCGTTTCTGGGCCTGGCCGCGGCCGGCGTGGCCGGTGCCGTATCGGCCTGCAGCAACGTCGTGCGCCCGGCCGCGGCCGGGCGGCCAGCCGCCTCCCCTGCCCGGTCGTGGCGCAACCCCGTCCTGGAAAACGCGCTGCCCGGCACCGACGGGTGGGTCATTCACACCGTCGGCGCCGAGCACGAGATCGAGGGCTATGCCGGGAAGGCGAGCGTTGCCCAGGGGGAGTCGCTTCCCCTGTTCGTCTCCACGACCTCGCGCGGCTTCACCGCGGCCGCCTACCGGCTCGGCTGGTACCAGGGACACGGTGCCCGCCAGGTGTGGAAGTCGGGCACGGTCCGCGGCGGTACCCAGAAGACCGCGACGGTAACGGATGCCACCAACACCGTCGCGACCGACTGGGACCCCGTCCTCCAGGTCCCGACGGACGACTGGCAGCCCGGCGTGTACCTGGTGAAGCTGACCGCCGCCTCCGGCGCGGAGCGTTATGTCCCGGTCACGGTCCGGTCGCCCTCCTGTGCGGGCAAGGTCGTGCTCAAGAGCTGCGTGCAGACCTGGCAGGCGTACAACACATGGGGCGGCTACGACCTCTACCAGGGCCCGTCGGGTGCCTACAGCGAACGCTCCCTGGTGGTCAGCCTCGACCGGCCCTACGACTCAACCGGCGCCAGCATGCTCCTCACCTACGAGCGCAACCTGGTCAAGCTGGCCGAGTTCCTGACCACCGAGCCGGGCGGGCTTGACCTCGCCTACGTGACGAGCATGGACATCGACGCCGACCCGCACCTGCTGGACGGGGCGAGCGCACTGATCTCCATGGGCCACGACGAGTACTGGACGCCGCAAGAGCGCGCGAACGTCACGGCGGCCCGCGACAAGGGCGTGAACATCGCGTTCTTCGGTGCGAACGCGATGTTCAGGCGGACCCGCCTGCAGCCGACTGCCCTCGGAGACGCACGCGAGGTCGTCTGCTACAAGACCGCCTACCAGCAAGACCCGGAGTACGCCAAGGACCCGTCGGAGGTCACCAGCGACTGGCGCGAGCCGCCGAACTCCGACCCGGAATCAACGCTGACCGGCACGATCTACGAGGGCTACCCGGTGGACGCCGCTTTCGTGGTCTCCGCGCCGGACAGCTGGGTCTACCAGGGGACCGGGGTCAGCGCCGGAGACAGCTTCCCGCACCTGGTCGGCGTCGAGTACGACCGGGTCAACCCCGCCTACCCCGTGCAGCGTCCCATCGAGGTGCTCTCGCACTCCCCGCTGACCTGCGGGGGCGTCGCCAGCTACGGCGACTCCGCCTACTACACGCACGCCGGCGGCGCCGGCGTCTACAACAGCGGCACGATGCGCTGGGTCGAGGCGATCTACGGCGACGAGCCGCACGGCATCGGCGGCGCGACCCCGGACTTCGTCCGCCAGGTCACGACCAACGTGCTGCGCGCCTTCGCCAGCGGCCCCGCCGCGGACAAGTACAAGGCCGACGACAACCTGACCGCCACGCACGAGCACGACGGCAGCCCCATCGCCCCGGGCAACCTCCAGTAGCAAATTCAACCACCGGGAACCTCCCGAACCAGTCCGTGCGCCGCGCCCCCCGCCACCCTTCTCTCCAGGCCCGCGTCACGGTCCCGGGCGGCTGATTCCCACGCCTGGCCCCTCCGCCTGGCGTGCGAATCACGGTGGATGGCTGCTCCCGCCATGGCGCAACGCCAGGAAGGTAAGGGGTCGGTTCGGAGGCCTGCCCGCGGGCGTCCCGGGGCGTGCTCTCCGGCTGCCAGCGGCATAGGGCCAGTACTGACGGGTAGATGCCCGTTTTGACATGATTTTTCGAACACGAAATGGCCCTATGTCCGCCGGCGCCGCCGCCGGCGCCCTGACCGGGGAGGGCAGGCTTTATCACCAGTCACAGCGGTTTCCTGAGTTCCTGGCGTTTTGTGCCGTGTGCGCGGAAAGGAGTCGCCCTCGGTAGGAGGCGGTGACTGATGCTTGCTGCACGTGAGATGAAGGTTTCGTGGCCCTTCGGCGCGGCCCTGCGGGGGGTGGCGTCAAGCCGCCGCATGGTGCCCTGGCTGAAGACTGCGGTGCTGAGCGATGCGGAAAAGGCGGCGGTGAGCTGTCAGGCGGGGACCGGGAAGGCGAACGCGGGTGAACCACCGCTGAAGCGTCGAGAGAAGAAGACGGCATCGGAACCGGGGCGATAATGCCCGCCCCGGGATGAGCCTGGCGGATACCCGTTTACTGGCCAGGCGGTGCCCGGCGTGCAGGTGGCGCGAGCCCGGTCTGCGGCTTGCGTGCGGAAACACGGGAAGGCGCGTGCCGATACCGCGTTCGTCAGGGCGCGAGAGGGAGCGCACCAGGCCGCCGGAACGGCGAGGTGCTGAGTACCGTCGCGGCGCGCGCCGGCGGACCGGCCCGTAGCAGCGGCGATGCCCGTGTAATGCGGGCGGAGCGAAGGGGCCGGCTCATCTGGACACTGTTTGCCCGGGCAACCGGGGCCTAGGCCCTGGGAGGAGGCGAGCGAGCATGTCAGGGCTGGACGGAAAGCCGTTTGCCGTACCGAAGGAGCTGGTGCGGCGGGCCTGGAAGCAGGTCAAGGCGAACGGCGGTGCGGCCGGGGCGGACGGCGTGACCGTCGAGATGTTCGAGAAGGACCTGAAGGACAGCCTTTACAAGGTCTGGAACCGGATGTCGTCGGGCACGTACTTCCCGCCGCCGGTGCGGGCGGTGGAGATACCGGAGTCCTCAGGAGGCACGAGAATGCTCGGCGTGCCTTCTGCCGGCGACCGGGTGGCGCAGACAGTGGCCGCGCCGGCGCTCGGGCCGAGAACGGAAGCCATTTTTCATGGTGACTCCTACGGCTGCCGGCCGCGGAAGGGCGCGCTGGACGCGGTGGCCGTGTGCCGCCAGCGGTGCTGGGCGAAGAGCCGGGTGATCGACCTCGGCATCCGGGCGTTCTTCGACTCGGTCCCATGGGACCTGGTCATAAAGGCGGTCCAGGCCAACGTCACGCACGAGCAGCGCTGGATAGTGCTCTGCGTGAAAAGATGGCTGGCCGCTCCCGTCGTGATGCCCGGCGGCAGGACGCAGGCACGGGACAGGGGAACCCCCAGGGTTCAGCGGCAAGCCCCGTGCTCGCCAGCCTGTTCCTGCACTGCGCGTTCGGCAAGTGGCCGGAACGGGAGTTCCCGGCGGTCGAGTCCGAACGCTGCGCCGGCGACGCCGTGGTGCACTGCGCGACGGAGCAGCAGGCCCGCAAGGTCCTCGCTGCCCTGGAGGAAAGGACGGCCGAAGCCGGGCTGCAGCTGCACCCGGACAAGACCAGGATCGTGTACTGCAAGGACAGGAACCGGCGGCGCAGCGACTGCGCGGACACGCCGTTCACCTTCCTCGGCTGCACGTTCCGCGCCAGGCAGGCCCCGGCCCGCCAGGGAGAAGGCGCGATGTTCAGCGCCTTCCTCCCCGCGGCCGGCAAGGACGCCCTCAAGCGAATGAGCGGGGAAGTCCGCTCCTGGCGCACCCGCACGCGCAGCAGCACCGAACTGGAAGACACCGCCGCGTGGGTCAACCCCGTCATCCGGGGCTGGACGACCTGCTGCGGCAGGTTCTACAGGACCGCGCTGAACGGCCTGCTCCAGCGCATCAGCACCTGCCTGGTGCGCTGGGCCGAACGGAAGTACAAACGGCTCAGGACATTCAAGAAGGCCCGCAGATGGCGGGACGGGCTGACCGCGAGGCAGCCACGCCTGTTCGCGCACTGGGCCTGGATGACCGACTTCAAGTACAGCCTACAGACGGGACGAGCGGAGTGACGGGAGACTGTCACGCTCCGTTCTGTGAGAGCCCAGGGGTGAGATTCCCCCGGGCCACCCGGCGCGCGATAGCGTGCTCAGCCATCCACTATCTCTGTGCTGCCCGCAACCGGTCGTGATAACAGCATGAGGCGCGGAGCGCGGTCATGCGGGAAGGGCTACCTATCCTGGCGAGATACGCCTGGTACCGTGCCCTGCGGCTACTGTTGCGCGTCACTGAAAATGCCGATGAAGGCGGCGCTGACGGTGCCGATGTGGGGATGTGTTAAAGCCCCGCAGCCGGGGTGGCTGCGG
Organism: uncultured Actinomycetota bacterium; assembly: GCA_963785645.1. GTDB lineage: Bacteria > Actinomycetota > Actinomycetes > Streptosporangiales > Streptosporangiaceae > Trebonia. The sequence continues at coordinate 139,266 of CAWAWG010000003.1, read as the reverse complement.
GGCTTTGGTGGTGGTGGTGCCGGTGGCTGTGGGCGAGGTGCCGGTGGTTATGTGTCGGTGACTTCGGTGACGGCGGCGCGGGCGGCCTGCTCGTCGACGATGGCTTTGCCTGCGGCGTAGGTGGCGACGAGGGACTGGAGGGCGAGGTTGTTGACGGCGCGGGGGTAGCCGCGGGCGGTGACGTGGATGAGGCTGGTGGCGTCGTCGCTGAAGAGGGTGTCGGACCGGCCGGCGAGCTTGATGTGGTGGGTGATGTAGCTGGTTGTCTCGGTGCTGGTCATGGGGGGCATGGCGTAGCGGAGGGCGACGCGCTGCTCGAGGGCGGCCAGGACGGCGAGCTTCATGGTGCGGCGCAGGGTGGGCTGGCCGACGAGGAGGCAGGCGAGGGGTGAGTCGGCGTCGAGGTTGTGGTTGGTGAGCATGCGGATGGTCTCCCAGCTGCTCGTAGCGCAGCAGGTGGGCCTCGTCGATGACCAGGACGGGGAGGCGGCCGCGCTCGTCGCGCTCGGCGGCCAGGACGGCGGAGGCCTGGGCGGTGAGCCGGGAGCCGGACCGGTCGGGCTGGCCGCCGAAGGTCGCGACGATGGTCTCGTGGAGGCCGCGGACGCCGATCATGGGGTTGGGGAGGTAGATGATCGTGTGCCGGGAGGCGTCCAGGCCGGCCAGCACGGTGCGGACGGAGACGGTCTTGCCCGCCCCGACTTCGCCTGTTATAACGCCGATCGCGCGTTCGGCGATGCACCAGGTGATGCGGGCGACGGCTTCGTTGTGGGCGGCGTGGCGGTGCAGCATGCCGGGGGCCAGGTCGCGGCCGAAGGGCATGCGGGTGAACCCGTAGTGGGCCTGGAGCTTGTCGATCACGGCTGGTCCTTGCGGTTGCGGGGGGCGGGGTGCCCGTTGAGGAGGGCGAGCTGCTGCCAGGCGGCGTCGAGGTGGCCGGCCAGGGCTGCGGCTGACAGGCGGGCGTCGTCGAGGAAGAGCCCGGCGGTCTCGACGGCGAAGCAGGGGTCGTCGCCGAGGTCGTGGCCGAGCCGCCCGGCGGCCAGTGCCTGGTCGAGGTAGCGGGCGATCTGGGCCAGGGCCTGCCCGAGGCGGGAGGCGGCCAGGGACAGGGCGCCGAGGACGTCGTAGGCGGCGGACGGCTGGCCCAGGCCGTTCTCGTGCCGGGTCGCGTGGTTCAGGCCGCGGATCGCCTCGGCGGCGGTGCGGGCCAGGGTGACGGTGTCGTCGCTGGTGAGCTGGTCCAGGTCGATGGCCTGCCGGAAGTCATGCACGGGAGTCCCCGGCTTCCTGCCTGGCTGGCGCTGCCGGGCGCGGGGCTGATGAGGGCGGCGTAGTTGACCGGGCCGGCGGCCTGCCTGTCGTGCCGCTCGCCGAGCAGGGCGAGGTAGTCGATGCCGGTCGCGCGGGGCGCGTCGTCACCGGGCAGGGGTTCCGGGCGGGCCCTGGGGTGGGCGTGCCGGGTGATGTGGTGCGGGGTCGCGGTGCCGGCGTCCTGGCCGCCGGAGCGCACCGACAGGACGGTGAGGTCGAACGGGTCGAAGATCAGCTCCACCCGCCGCCCGGCCAGGGCAGGGTCGACCTGGTAGCGGTTGCCGTGCATGGACACGGTCGCGGTCTTGGTCACGGTCCGCCACTCGGCCCAGCGGAACGCGTCGGCCAGGTCCGGGCCGGCGGGGACGGGGAACGGTCCGCCGGCCTCCCACCGGGCCAGCGGCGGCTGCCCGGTCTCGGAGTGCTCCCGGGCGTGGTAGACCGTCTCGGTCCAGGCGGTGAACAGCCGGTTCAGCTCTGCCAGGTCCCTGACCTGGGCGGCGCGGTCCTCGGTCAGCTCGGCCAGGAACTGGTCCCGCACGGTCCTGAAGAAACGCTCGATCTTGCCGCGGCCCTGCGGCCTGCCCGGCTGGGAGTGCACCAGCTTGATGCCGAGCCGGGCGCAGGCCCGCAGCAGCCAGGCATCGACGAACGCGCTGCCGTTGTCCACGTAGACGTGCTCGGGGACGCCGCGGGAGGCCAGGGCCGGGCGCAGCGCGGCGGCCAGCCGGATGGCGTCCTCGGCGAACCCGAACCGGGCGGCCATCACCGCCCGTGAATGATCGTCGATGAAGCAGAAAAGGTACGTTTTGCGGCCGTCCAGCCGGATCGCGTGCAGCGCGTCGCCGGTCCAGATCTCGTTCGGCCGGTCAGCTTCGAACCGGCCGAATACAGGCGCGGCCCCGGGGGCGGCCAGCGCGGTCAGCCCGGTCCGGTTGAACATCCGCTGGATCGTCCGCTCGTCGGGTGCCCACCCGGACTGGGCCTTGAGGATCCGCTGCACCTGCGCGGCGGTCCGGGCCGGGTTCTCCTTCTTCAGCGCCGCCGCCAGCGCCATGACCTCCGGCGGGGTCCGCGGCTGGGACTGGCGCGGGTCCGGGACCAGCGCGTCGAACCCCTTCTCCTTCCACAGCCGGATCCACCGGTCCAGCGTCCACCGGGTCAGCCGCACCGGCCGCCCGGACGCGTCGGCGTGCTCGCGGGCGGCGATCTCCCGCACCATGACCCCGCGCTGGCGCGAGGTCAGCGCCGGGTCGGCGGCCTCCCGGATCAGCATGTACCGGAACAGCCCGATCGCCCGGGCCCGCTCCAGCCGCGCCTGCTCTTCCTCTTCAGCCTTGCTCATGCCCACCAGGGCACCTCCTCCGGTCTGCCTGCAAATGACCGGGAAACCATCCCGCGCCGCTCCGGCGGCGCGTAACGGGTCAGCTCGCGTTGCGCCCCGCCGCCGGCCACCCCGGCGCCAGCAGCCGCCCGCCGCTCGCCGCCGACGCCGCCGCCCACACCGGCACCTCGCCGATGTGCGGCCAGCGAGCGGCAGCAGCGGCCGCCGCGCCCGCGATCGCCGACACCGCCGCCGCGACCAGGCCCGCCGCCCCGGCCGGCATCACCGGATCCGGGGCGGTCCGGGCCAGCAGCACCGTGAAGAACGCCCGCACCCGCTCTGCCCGCCCGCAGAACCGGCGCAGCCATCCCCGCACCGTCGCCGCCGGCCGGCCCAGGAGCCCGGCGATCCTCCGGTGCCCGGCCCCGGCCGCCGCGGCCTCCAGCGCCGCCCCGATCACCCCGGCCGCGTCCGCCCGCCGCGACAGGCACCACGCAGGCAGCAGCACGTGCGTGCCCCTGCACCCCCGGCACCGCGACCTGCGCGGGCGCAAGCGCACGTCATCCCCCTCAAGAACCCGGACCCGGCGCTCCGCCGCGTTCCCCCACCCGCCCAGCACCCCGCCGCACGACGGGCACGCCAGTTCCCCGCCCGCCAGTTGCCGTTCGACCACAGCCCTGTCACCGTTTACCGTGAGCACGACGCCTCCGCGCGTCCTGCGGCCCTCCCCGGTCTCCGCCAAAAGATCACGGGGAGGGCCGCGCCTTATCCGACCTGCTCACCGTGCCGGCGCACGCCAGAAAGGGCAACCCCTCCCAGCCGCCCCCGCCGCATCCGCAACACCAGCGACGCAAACCCGCCGCCGCACCGTCATCTCAGGCAGCCGGGCACGCCCACGGCCCAGCCCCCCGCACCCTCATCGGCACGGTGCCGCCGCCAACGAAAACACCACCGGCCGACCGCCCGCCGCCCCCGCATCGGCATCCCCAGTGCCGCTAAAGCCTCCCGCCATAGGAATCCTCAGCGCCGTCCAACAGCTCTACGAGCGGGCCGCGGCTAGCCGGCGGCGGCGGGGGCCGGGGGCGGGCAGCGATAATGGTCTCGTGCTTGAGCTGCGACCGAACTGCGAGTGCTGTGACCGGGACCTGGATCCGGCGTCCCCGGACGTGTTCATCTGCACGTACGAGTGCACCTGGTGCCGTGACTGCGCCGAGAACGTGCTGCGCGGTGTCTGCCCCAACTGCGGCGGCGAACTGGTCCGGCGCCCGGTCCGCCCCGCCCGCCTGCTCGCGGTCGACCCGCCGTCGACCAGGCGGGTCCTGCGCACCGGCTGCGCCCCCGAGCACGCCCCTTGACCAGCCGCCGCTAGAACACGTCCCCGTTTTCCGGGCTGTCGTAGGCGACGGCGGACGAACCGGCACCGGTCGTGAAGAGCCAGTGCTCGGCGCTGGTGGCCGGGTCGAACCAGGCGAGCTGGCCGCCGCTGCCCTCGCAGCCGCGCTGCTCGATCAGGAGCTGCGACCCGGAAGCGGTCACCACGACGGGACTGTCGGTCATGCCCGGGACGGTCACCCTGGCGACGGAGCCGTTCGCCGCCTGCTTATTGAGCTCCAGCGTGCCGCAGGCGCCGAGGGACTGCAGGTACAGGCCGGACGGCAGCTGCCAGGCGTCGATGTCGCCGAGGTCGGTCGCCGGGTTGCCGGGTTCGCGGACCGGGGTAAGCGCGGACGGCTTGGCCCCGGTGTCGGGAACGAGCCAGAGCCTGCCGCAGCCCGCGAGGATCGTGGTGGCGTTCCACCACCGCACCGGCCCGCAGGACGTCTTCGGGCCGGCCCGGGCACCGGGAGCTTCCTGAGTACACCGCCCGCGTTGCTGACCAGCAGCAGGCCGCCCGGTGCGGAGACGGCCAGCTTCGTCCCGTCGGGTGAGTACCTGACGCCGCTGAACCCCTGGACGCCGGCGACCAGCGTCTTCACCAGGGCGCCAGCCCGCGTGTAGCGGGCAACCGTGGCGTCGGAGTCCGGCCCGGCCTGGGTGACGCCGAGCACCTGCGCGCCCGTCGGGAGGGTGTAACCGACCGGCGTCGCCGCCGCGCTGGCGAACGCCATCCGGGTCATCTTCCCGGTCGTGAGGTTCAGTTCGCCGTAGCCGCCTAGCTGGCCGTTAGCCAGGTACAACCGGAACAGGGCCTCGGTCTTGTCCCCGGCCCAGGCCACGGGCGCCGGCGCCGGCGTGGCCGACACGGGCCACGACAGCAGCGGGTACCTGGCGCCGGCCGGGCTGACCAGGTAAAGGGTGGTCGGCGCGGGCTTGGTCCTGGTGCCCGTCGAGTAAGTGTCGAGGACCCAGTCAGGCCCGACCGGCCCCCAGGGCACTGCGGCGCGGTTTACCGTTGGCTGCTGCGACGCGGGCCCTTCGGCGGCCGTCCGCGCGGCGGCGGGCTGCTGCACCACCAGGTGCGCCGCCGCCTGCGTGGCCACCGGGTGAGGCGGGGCCGTGCCGTCCGCCAGGGTCACGCCAGCGCCCGCAGCTATGACGAGAGCCGCCCCCGCCGCCGCAAGCCCCGCGACCTTGCCGTGCCGCCATCTGCTGCCGAACATCCACGGCCTCCTTGACCTAGTCCAGCGCTTCGCCTGTTAGACGCCGTCGGCATCGCAAAGGTTGCCCGATGTGCTGGCTAAGTTACGCCGCCGACCGTCCCGGTGACCCGGTCCAGCACTGCCGCCAGGTCCGCGACCAGCAGAGCGAGCAGGATTTCGCCCTCGGCGGCGGACGCGCCGGCGGGGTCGCCGAGCACTCCGTTCGGGCTGACCGGCCGGACCCCGCGGGCCCGCAGGGCGGCCATGATCTCCGTCACCGGCCTGGTCTCGCCCGCCGCCGCCTTCCCGAGCCGGACATCGCCCGGCGCGAGCGCGAGCATCATCGACGTCTCCACCCGCCCCGCGTGCGCGTCCGGTGACAGGGTGATGCCCGCGGCTGCCAGCATGGACGGCCGCACCCCGGCGTGCCACACCCGGCCGTCGCGGCTCTCGGCGGTCAGCTTCCCGAGGGCATCGCTGATCGCGCCCGCGTTGCCGCCGTGCCCGTTGACGAGCAGCATCGCCGGCCAGTGGCGGGATGCGTGACGGCCAAGCTCGACCAGCAGAGTCGACAAGGCGACATGACCGATCGACAGCGTCCCCGGGAAGTCCGCGTGCTCGCCGCTCGCCCCGATCGCGATCGCCGGCGCGAGCCCGACCCCGTCCCGCCCGGCGCACGCACGCTCGGCGACGGCGACGGCGATCCGCGTGTCGGTGTCGAGCGGGAGGTGCGCTCCGTGCTGCTCAAGCGACCCGACCGGCACGACAAGCACCCGCCGCCCGCTCGCCTCGACCTCCGGCCAGCGTGCCGCGGCAAGGGTAAGACCGCGGCTTCGCGGGCCGGACGGCGGCTGAGCTGGCATCTGCCAATGCTATTTCGGTCGCGCCCGGGTGGGCGCCCCTTCCGGCACCGCCACGTCGACATCTCGGGCCTTAGCTTAATGCCGCTTAGCTTGCGGGTCTCGATTCGGACAACAAGCAGCGTGCCGCTGGAGAGGTATACCGATTTTGGCGGGTACAACACCGTACATACCGGACAGGATCACGCGCGAAACTCGGTATACCTTGCCCCGCTTAGCCGCAGTTCGCCGGCTGAATTCTGAATGCCGGTTTTCCCCGGCCACCGGTTATCGCCCGGCGGTTGCGGGCGTGGGCGGGCAGAGCCGGTTGGACGGCGTTATTGCTGGCCTGGCGGATGCAGCGCTAGTTCAGGCTGGCGGAATTCGAGCTGACCGGCGCCGTCAAGGAAGATGCCGAACCTGATCCGTCCGGCGTCCGGCGGGATCTGGGCGGTGACCTCGTACTGAGCCCACTCGCCGGCTGCGGAGGTGAAGGCGATGTGGTTGGCCGGGTCTTCCCAGGGATCCGGGCTGGCCGCCCGCGGTGGCGTGGGCCGGCCCGGCCGGCGGCGCGGAGTGCCAGCCCGGCGCGGCCGTCCGCCCGGGCGGTGCGCAGTTCGGCGCGGAAGGTGACGGTGCGGCTGCGGTAGTCGTCGGGTTCGATCTCCTGGCTGAGGAAGGCGAATCCGGCGGGTTCGGGCACGGCCGCGGCCAGGATCGCACGCCCGCCGGAGGCGGTGGCGGAGTAGTCGAGCCCGGTGCCCAGGCGCAGGAACGTGCCGCCGAGCTGCCATCGGTCAAGCCCGTCGGCGAACGCCAGGTTGCGGGGCTCGAACCGCCGTCTCAACGGCCTGGAGGGTGTCTCCCGGCTGCGGAACCGGCTGAGCAGGTCGGGGCCGGTGACGGGCCGGGCGAGCCGGTCCATGACCGGGTCGTCGACGGCCAGCGGCGCGCCGGCGATGACGGCGAGGGTCAGGCCGTCGGCGAGGCTGGCGGTGACCGGCCGGGTTCCGCCGGGCCCGGCGACGTCGATCCGCGTGGCGATCACTCCCGGGCCCAGGTCGGTAACGGTCACGCCGGCCAGGGTGATCCCGGCCGCCTGCAGCAGCCGGCCGGTCATCTCCTCGGCCTGATCGCCCAGCAGGTCCTCCTCGTGCAGGTCGTCGGGGCGGCTGAGCAGGCGCCAGAGCTCGCGTTGGGGGCCAGGGAACCGGATCGGCAGCGCCCGGTGGCCGCCGTCTTCAGCGGGCACGGTGTCGGCGAGGACCACGAGCAGGTGGCGGATATCCATCCTCCCGTCTGGTGTGCGTCCGGGCCAGGGGTCGGCGTGCGCGATGCGGACAGCGGTCATGGGGATACTCCGGGAGGCGGCGGGGATGAGGTCGGGGCGGTGGGCGGTGATGTACTCGCGCAGCCGGCGGCGGGCCTTGTGCAGGCTGGCCTTGGCCGCGCCGGGCGTGGTGCCGACCAGCCCGGCGGGCTGGTCGGCGTAGTAGTACGCGGTGACGGCGTGGCGCTGCCCGGGGGGCAGGGCGGCGACCGCGTGGCTGAGCACGTCGGCGCGGTCCAGGTCCTCGGCCGACGGCAGGCTGCCGTCCGATGCGGGCTGCAGGTTCTCGGGCCAGTCGCCGAGCAGGGTCAGCGGGGCCCGGCGCCGCTGCGCGCGGCAGACGTTGGCCACGATGCCGCCCAGCCAGCCGGCGAACCGGTCGGGGTCGCGCAGCCGGTCCAGCGCCAGGAACGCCTGCAGGAAGGCGTCCTGCACGGCGTCGTCGGCGTCGTCCGGCTGCGGGCACAGCCGGCCCGCGCGGGCGCGGGCCATCGGCCGGTGCCGCTCGACCAGCAGCCGGAACGCGGCCGGGTCGCCGTCGCGGGCGAGCCGGACCAGGTCGCCGTCGGTGATGTCCATGCTTGGCTTTACTCCCGGGTTCCCGGCTCCTCGGTTCCCGCCTGGGCCGGGAACAGTTCCGCGCCGCGCAGCTCAATGCGGCCGCGGCCGGCCAGGGAGATGCCGAACCGGATGACGGCGGCCGCGCCGGGGACCGGCACCGTGACCTCATGCCAGGTCCAGTCGCCGTTGCCCGGGGCGGCCGGGCTGCTGCCGTGGTCGCGCAGGGGCGGGCGCGGCCCGCCCGGCGTGCTCACGGTCAGGTGCAGCCCGGCCTGGCCGGCGATGCCGGTGGCGCGCAGCTGTCCGCGGAAGGTGACCGCGGCACCGCGGTAGTCCTCGGCGACGATGGCCTGGACGAGGACGGCGGAGCCGGCGGGTTCTCCGGCCGTGGCGGCCAAGACCGCGGACCGGTCCGCGGCGGCACAGGAGTAGTCCGGTCCAGCCGGCTGGCCGTCAGCGGAGAAGCTGCCGGCCAGTTCCCAGTAGTCCAGGCCGTCGGTGAACGCCATGTTCCGCGGCTCGAAACGGCACGCCGGACGGCCCGGCGGCCGGGCCTGCGCCGGAGGCAGGAACGGCGTCGGCATGTCCTCGCCCGGCACCGGAACCGCGAGCCGGTCCATCACCGCATCGGCCACCCGGACCGGCGCCCCGGCCACGGCGGCCAGCGCCAGGCCGTACTCGGCGCTGACCGTGACCGCCCGGGTTCCCGCGGCCGTGGCCAGCGCGACGCGCGCCGTGACCGTGTCCGAGCGCAGCTCGGGCACATCGGCGCTGGCCGGCTCGATGTCCACGGCGCTCACCGCCGTCCCGGCCGCCCCCAGCAGCCGGACCGCGCTCTCCAGCAGGCCGCTGGCCACCTCGGCGTCCGCGACGGGCGGGCCCAGCCGGCCCAGCAGCCCCTTGTGGAAAATTAGCCACAGCGGCACCGCCCGGTGGCCCCCGTTCTCGGTAGGCACCGTGTCGGCCAGCACGATGAGACGCTGATGCGGCCGCCAGCCGGGCACCTCACTCCCGTCCGGGGCCCGTGCGGGCCGGATATGGCGCACAGGAACGATGCGGACAGTCGTCACGGCGGTCCTCCAACAGACGGCGAGGCTGCGATTCGGCTCACACCGGTTAGTGTCCGACCGCCCGCCACCGGTTACCCGCCTGCCGCCTGGCTTTTCCCGGCTGGCCGGGCCGGGCCCGGGTGATCATCTTCAGGGCTCGCGGCTCCGGGATCGGCGTCCTGCTCCGCTAGGTGGTGGCGGGATCGTCGCTGTCGGAGGGCAGGTCGCGTACCTGTTGCCGGGTCAGGCTGAGCTGGATGCCGTCATCGAATCCGGTCACGCTGCTGAACGGGATCGCGACGTCCCTGCGGGCCAGCAGGTGCTTTTCCCTGACCACCAGGTGGGTCACCTGACGGCTCGCCGGATCGATGCGCAGGGCGCGGAGCTGCCCGATATTGCCGTCGGCAGCGTGCACGGGCTCGCCGCCGTGCTCTTCCACCTCGCCCGGGGGTATGACGTCGACGGTTTCCTGCTCCGGGATCCGCGGGATCGAGTCGCCCTGGGTGACCGGCCCGCCCGTGCCGCGCCAGCCGGAGGGCAGCAACTGGACCGGGACCTCGTAACCGAGCGTGAACTCGGCCAAGGTCTCCTCCGCCGGCTCAAGGCCCTGGAACTCCGCCTCGGTGCAGCGGAGCCGGACCGCGCCCGCTGCCGCGTCAACAAGATCGAGCGGCACCAGCCGGGCCAGGCCGCGGCGGCCCTCCGGCTCGACCGCCAGATGGGTCAGCGTGCCAGCGGCGGGATCGAGAACAACCGCCTGTATCGTGCCGCGGTACCCGTCACTGCCGGCCGCCCCGCCGCCAAGGACAAACGTTATCGCCACCCGGTCCTCCCTCTGCCAGCTTTCCTGGCGCGCACCGTCGCGCCGGATACCCATTCTGGCAGGGCCGTCTGATCGCGGCAGTGCCCTTTGCCCGGCTCAGGCGGCTTCGCCGGCGGCGTGTTCAAGCACGCCCTGGAGACCCGGCAGGTCGCAGTCGCCCGCCTGCCACGCGGGGATCGGTGCCAGCCCGGACATCACCAGCCGGCCCCCGTGCAGGCGCGCTTCCCCCGTGGCAGCGGCCAGCAGCCGCTGCGCCTCCGGCGACCAGGACAGCAGCCCGCTGAGGTCTACCAGGACGTCCGGTCGCGGGCCGGACACCAGCCGGGACAGCCGGGCCCGGAACTGCGCGATCGTGCTCCAGTCGATGACCCCGGTCACAACTAGCAGCGCTGGTGGCGTCGCGACCGGATCGCTTTCCATATTCAGGCGCATAGCCTGACCTCAAAGACTGCCGGCCTACCAGGACCAGCGCAGAAGCCGCAACGAGCAGCTATCAGCACTGTAACACTTACGTCATCGCGGTGATCCGGCCCGGCGGCGGCCCGCGCCGAGCGCATCTAGTTACCTCCAGGGTCCCGCTGGCCGCAAGCCCCGGCCCGGAAGCCAGGCGGCGTGCGGACAGGCACGCCGGATCCGTTCGGAGTAAGGATTTTGCTGGTTATCCATCCGGGGAGGGCGACCGCGGTCCGTTTAGGCCGGTCAGGCGAGCAGGTCGGCGATGGCGGCGACGGCGGGGTCGATGGTTCGCTCGCCGACGTTGCCGAAGCCGATGACCAGCGCGGGCGGTGCCGCCGCGTCGGCCGTGCCGCGGTAGTCGCCGATTCCGTACAGCCCGACCCGCCGTTCCCGCGCCGCCGCGACCACGGCCGCCTCGTCCGCGCTGGCCGGCAGCGGCGCGACGGCGTGGAATCCGGCCGCCAGGCCGGTGAGCCGGATCCCGGGCGAATGCCGGGCGAACGCCTCGACCAGCGCGGTCCTGCGGCCGGCGTAGACCGTTCGCATCCGGCGCAGGTGCCGGTCGTAGCGGCCCGATGTGAGCAGGGTCGCCAGGGCGAGCTGGTCGATCGTGCACGAGCCGCGGTCGCTCATCTCTTTCTCCTCGGCGACGGCCCGGGCCAGCGGTGCGGGCGCGTGGACCCAGCCGAGCCGAACCGCGGGTGCCAGCGCCTTGCTGGCCGTGCCGATCAGGAAGACCTGATCAGGGGCCAGTCCCTGCAGCGTGCCGACCGGATCGGAGTCGTAACGGAATTCCGAGTCGTAGTCGTCCTCGATCACGTACCCGCCTTCGCGCTGGGCCCAGTCCACCAGCGCGTGCCTGCGGGCCGCGGACAGGACCACCCCGGTGGGGGACTGGTGCGCGGGCGTCACGACGACAGCCTGGGCTCCGCTTGCCGCCAGCGCGCTCACCACCAGGCCCTCCTCGTCGACCGGCACGTACGCGGCGCGCAGGCCCATCGCCGCGGCGGCCCGGACAGTCTCGTCGGACTGCGCGGTACCGTAACCCGGGTCTTCGAAGGCCACGCAGGAAACGCCGCATTCCCGGCTCAGCGCGCGCAGCACCAGGTTGATGCCCTGCGCGCAGCCGGTGCTGACGATCATCCGCCCGGGGTCGGCGTCGGCGGCACGCACCCGCCGCAGGTACCCGGCGAGCACCTCGCGCAGGACCGCGCTGCCCCGCGGATCGCCGTATCCCAGATCCGCGGATGCGACGCGGACAGCGCCCGCGCGGCGGGTACCGGGCGGCACGCTGCGGCTGCCGCTGATCTTTGCCGCCTGCACCGTCGCGGCCAGGCGTGCTCGACTCGTTCCTCCCGCTCGCTAAGGGGGTGCCGAGCAGCCTCGCCTCGGCCGCTCTGCTCGTCCAGGCGGTCGCGGCGACGCTCAGCCGCTGGCAGGCCGCCGGCACGGCGACCGCTACGGTCACGCGCGGCTGCTCATCCCGGCGCTTGGCGCGGCCGCCCTCGGCCTGACCGCGATGATCTGGCTGGCTTCGCCGGTCATGGTTTTCGCGAGCATGGTGCTTTTCGGCGCCGGGTTCGGTGTGATCGAGAACGCGACGTTCGCGCTGCTCATCGAGCGGCTGCCGGAGGCTCAGGCCAGTTCAGTGTGGAACCTCGCCTATGACGCCGGATACGGGGCGGGCCCGGCCGTCTTCGGCCTGTTCGCCGCCCGCACCGGCTATCCGGCGGCGTTCGCGCTGACCGGCATCCTGGTGCTGGCTGCCCTCCCGGCCGCCATCCGCGCGCAGCGCTAGTGCAGGAGCAGCGCGGCGTCCCAGGGCACGGCCGGGTCCGGGCCGGGGTCCAGCACTCCGGCGAATTGGCCGAGTGCCAGTGCGATTCCTGACGCGCCCTCCAAGAGGCCCAGCCGGTACCCGCCAGGCTCCGGGCGGGCGGGCAGGTCCGGTGGCGGCGGAACCAGGAAGCCGGATGCGGTGTCCGCGCAGAGGAAGTCCAGTGCCCACTGCGCCAGGCCGGGGAGCCGTGACCGCAGCCCTGGGTCCGCGGAGTCGGCGGCGATAGTGGTTGTCAGGTGCAGCAGCCCGGCAGCGCCGTGGCACACGGATCCGTCCCTGATCAGCCAGTCGTCTTGGGGACGGTCAAGCAGCGAGCGCATGGCAGCGGCAGCCAGGTTGCCCCAGGCGGGTTCGGACAGGGCGATGCTCGCGAGCTGCAGTGCGCGGGCAACCCCAGGAGTTCCGTAACACCAAGCCGCGCGGGTCTGCGGCCGGGCGGTGGTCATGTCGCCGACCTCCTCCTCGAAGGTCACGTACGAAGGCCAGAAGGGGCCGTGATCGTCATGCCGCACCCGGTCGGCCAGCCAGCGCGCGATCGTTTCGACGGCCTCGTGCTGACCCGGCACGCTCACGCCGGCTCGCAGGGCCAGCGAGAGCACTGCGAGTGGTCCTGCGACGCCGTGACCAAGGCCCAGGTTGAGGTGGCCGTTCGGGGAAGCCGGCACCGCCCGGTCGGAGATCAGGGCCGCTGGCCACCCACCAGCCCGGAAGCGGCCGACCGTGTACGAGGCACGGGCGCGCCAGCGACACCGTTGCTGCCAATGCTGTCCGCAACGCCTGGCCGGCGTGGGTGGCAAGCAGGTACCGGGTGATTCCAGCCAGTCCGTAAATCGTGTCGTAGCCAGTTGTGTCCGACCGGGTCGCGATCTGCTCGACGCGTCGGGCTACCGCCCGTTCGGCGGCGGCGGCGGATGCTGCCCGCAATGACTGGTAGTCGCCGTCCGACCGGGTGGCGAGCAGTGCTGCGTATCCCAGAGCCATGTTCCCGAAAAAGAGCCCGCTGCCGTCCGCGACGGTCCGCTGGCGTACCGCGGCGGCGAGGTACTGGTGTGCCAGTTGCCGCGTCTCGCTCCCTGGCAAGACCGCGAACAGCGCCGCGAGCGCGGGGTAGCCCGCTGCGAGGGAGTCGGGCCGCCAGAGGGGGTCGCCGCTGAGGCGCACCAGCTCATCGACCTTCGCCGGGTCTGCCAACTGGCTGGCGACCTGGGACACCACGCCAGCGGCGCGCCGGGCGACATCGCTCGCCGGGTCCATCACCGCCCGGTTTCTTGCCGGCCGTGGCGGGACTGGGCGATACCGCGAGCGGCGGCAAGCATAGTTTGCTCGCTGTCCCGGTCAATGCCGATCAGGCGATTGTGGTGCATGTGAAGCAAACTGAGCGCCGCCCCGTCCGCCGGCTCAGAGCCGCGGCCAGCGCAGGCTTGATGAAGCGCCTCGCCGTAGGCCCGCAACGACCGGGTGCGGGCCCTCCACAGCCCCGCCAGGTTTCCCCCGGCGAACAACTGCGGGGGAGGACCTGGCTCCGCGCAGTCCGAACCGGAGTCCGTTCCAGCCGCGGCCCGGAGCAACTGAGGAAGATGCGGCCGGACGCGGGCATGGTGGGACTGGGACTTGCGGATCCGCCGTAGCATCCACTCGTCCGGGTCAAGCGGTGTCGCGGAGAACAACGCGGAGACCAGATCGACCGCGCTCAGCGCCGCGGTCAGCCACGGCCCAGGCGGTTGCCGGTCGAGATCGCCCGCCAGCAGCGCGAAGGCAAGAACGCTGTCCGCGTGGAATACGCGGTGGGCCAGCGGCAGCAGATCAGGGCCGCCGTACCGCTCGGTCTCCGGTTCGTAGTCGCCGAGGTCCACGCGTCGTAGCAGGCCAGCTTCGATCAGCTCGCCGGCCACCGGTTCAGCCGGGGCAGTACCGTTCCCCACAGGGACCGCGGGTCGCCGTGCAGCCGCAGTCGCAGGTGCGGCTCGGGATCGGCATAGCGCACCGCGAACCACTCATCGACTAGCCCCGACAGCCCGGAGACGAACTCGCGTACGGCGCCGGCCATCAGGGCCCGCTGCCAGGCCGGCGGCCGCGTAAAGCCTGGCGTACAGCCACTGTCCGCCGGGCAGGTGGGGCACCGACGGCCAGGCGCACCGGGGGCAGTGGCGTGCCGGGCAGCGGCGCGGCGGTCGAGCGGAGGGCCACGACCAGCTCGGCGACCACCCCGGGATCACCGAGCCACCCGGCACCGCCCAGAGCCGCGGGATCTTCCTGGAGGACGACCGGGGCACCGTCCGCGGCTTCGTTGATCTCCGCTCTGAGCAGCCTGCGGTGCCACTGCCTGCGCAGGTCAAGCCGCAGTTGCCGGTCGTGGGTGCCCAGCCGGATCCGGTCCGGCACCGACCGGCGTCCGCGCCACTCTTCGAAGGCCTCCTGCCACCCCGGCCAGCTGAGCGAACGGTCGAGCACGAGCCCCGTGCAGCGCCAGCTCGCCGGCGCGAGCACCGTGCGCTGATAGCGCACACGAGGCAGCACGGGAAGGTTTTCCGCCTCCCCCCAGCTCCAGCTGGAGAAGGCCCCAGCGGCCATCAGGCTGACGTCGTGGAGGAACCTGGCTTCGTTGGGGCTGGTCCCGGCGGGATTAAGCATGAAGTGAGCGGAGGCGTCCAATTCGAGCCCCCGGCTGACGCAGAACACCCGCAGCCGCTGTTCGTCGGCGGCGACGGCCAGGTCAGCGATTGATATGTCGCCGGGACGTTCCCCGCCGAAGACCCCGGCCGTCACCCGGTTCGGCAGCCAGTGCGCGGTGCGGGCGATATTGCGGCTGCGCGCCAGGTGCACACCGTGCGACAGATGAGCGGCCAGGGTGCCCGGGCGAGGTCGCTGCGCCACCTCTTCCAGCAACGGCGCACCGCCCAGAAGGTAGGCGAACCGTCCGAACGTGGCTCCGGCGGTCAGGCTGCCCGGCCGCGGGGTCAGGATGACCTGGAACTGTCCCTCGTCCACCGCTGCGGGGCCGGCGGTGACCAGTTCGGCGTGGAGATCCAGCCCCCGGGGCGGCAGCGGTTTGTCCGCTCTCGCCAGGCGCCCGATCGTGGCGGCATCGAGTACTACCTCTCTGCCGTCCTGCAGTGCCTCGAACGCGAGTTCAAAAAGTATCCGGTCGCGCTCGCGGTCGCGTTCGGGGCGCGGGGAGGTCCGGTCGCCGTGCGGGAACTGATATTCCGCGGGCGCGCCCAGGCCTCTCTCGGCGTCGAGCAGTTCCGTCAACAGCACCGCCTGCCCGATCCCGTAACGCTCCACGAATTCCTGGTGGTAAGCGGTCAAGGCCGGCGGTGCACCGGTGGTGTCAGGCCCGAGCCGCCACAGCACCCCGGCGGCCGAAGCGATCTCTTCCCCTACGCTGCGGTGCAGTGTGCCATCGAGGTCAAGTCCGACGTCGATGGCCAGCGGCACCCCCGGCTCCTGGGCGTCGGCCTGAACGGCGGCGCCGATCAGGCCGGCCAGTTCGCGGGCCTCATCCGGGGCACTGTCCGGGAGGCGCCTGCTTGCATAGTCCGCGACTGCCCGGCTGATCCGCTGCAGCCCCGGCGCTTCGGGGACCAGGCCAAGCACATGGGCCAGCGGATCGGGATGGTCGTTAGGCGGACGCAACTCGGTCAGCAGGAAGTCCAGCTCTACGAGCTGACCGAGCAGGTTGGCCAGGGAGGCCGCCGGCGCGCTGGGGAAGCCGGCGGTGAGCACGCCAAGCAGTTCTCCGTAGGCAATGGGCTCAGCGGCCGCCTGGATCGCAACCGTGACGGCGAGGGTGGCCCGCACCGAGCGCGGCTTGGCGGGGGAGCGCAGGTCCATCGCGAACGGCAGCTCCAGGCGTCCGCCGCGCTGCGCCGCGAGAGCGTTGGCCTGGACCTGCAAGCGCCCGCGAACCCGCGGATCCAGCTCCATCGCCCGGACCGCGGCGATCAACCAGCCCTGATCGACGCTCGCCCACCGCCGGTGACTTCCGGAGCCGGCGACTTCCGTCTCCTCGCCGAAACGCAGTACGCCCACGCCGGCCAGGAGGCCGAATGGGGTACACCGGGTCGCAGCCCGGACCTGGTACCGGCTCAAGGCCTCAGACGCGCGCCGGATCTCACCCGGCTTCACCCGCCGACCGTCGCGGACCTGGTGCAAAGTCCGCGCCAGGGCGGGGCTCGAGATCTCGATGGCCTCATCGAACAAAGGCGGCCGGGGCCGACGCAGAAACGCGGTGAGAGACTCGATCGTATACGGATCTTCCCCGGATTGATCATCGTCTGGCCGAGGGTCGAAAAGCACCTCCTCCCGCCGG
The DNA here is from genome assembly GCA_963785645.1 of uncultured Actinomycetota bacterium. GTDB lineage: Bacteria > Actinomycetota > Actinomycetes > Streptosporangiales > Streptosporangiaceae > Trebonia. The sequence continues at coordinate 122,839 of CAWAWG010000003.1, read as the reverse complement.
TGCAGCGGCAGTCGGAGCAGCATGTGCTGGCCAAATTCGAAATCCGATTTCATGAGTCCTCGAGGGTTATTCAAAACTCGCCTTAAAGAAATAGAGGCCGGTAGCGGCACGGAATGACACCTCGAAGGTGTCGAGCGGCCGCCTGTAATCCGTGAAGAGCGCCCGCCATGCCTTCAGGTCCGCGATCGCCCGTTCCACCGGAGCACGGAACGAGCTAACCTGTCGATTCCACTCTTTCTCCCATTCGAGAAGTTTTCGCGATTTCGGCTTCCGGATCGGGGTCGTAATGTAGCTCGTCCCGATGAATCCCTTGTCGCCGAAAACTCCGCGCGCCTTCTTGAGGACCTTCTCGACGGCCTGACCCTTTAGCTTTCTCATATCGTGCTGATTTCCGGTGACCGGATCGGAGATGTAGATAACGCGCCCTTGGAGACTCGTGATGACCAGTGATCCGTGGCCCGTGGTCTTGTACTTCCCAGCCCACAGCTTCTTCTTTCCCTTCCAGGACCAGCACGGCCACAGCGTGCCGTCTACCAGTGCGATTGTACTCCTGACCGCCCGCATGGCCGCTGTGCGCGAGGGGCGTTCCCGCGCAGTAGCCTGCTTTACCAGTGGCGTGAGGAGAGCAATGTAGCGCGATACCGTCGCCTGGCTGACGCCGAATATATCGGCCCAGGCATCTTCGATAAGATTCTGCCGAAGGTAGCCGCAGGTTATTACCAGCGCTTCGCGCAGGGTCAGGCCGCGCGGCCTTCCCAGCTTCTTCTGCCACGGCCTTTCGAGCAAATGCGCCACGCGACGCTCAAGCTCGTCGATTTGCTCTTCGCTCAGCCCTGAAATACGCTCGAACCGCAACGGCTTCCCCGGAGTTGAAAGTGTTGTGTGGTAACTCCTTTCTAACGGCCGGGGAGGCCGTTGTCCGCTACTTAGATCGATACGAAGGCTGGTCGAACCGGCCCACCCGATAAAGATTTCAACGAAGCCATTTCCTTGGGTTTTGAATAACCCTCCTCAGCAGCGGCCGGGCAGATTTCCGCATCGCGAATTTTAGAATGGCCGCGGAAGGCTTCCCTGGAGAATCCGCCGCCGACCAGTGCCTGCGGGCAAAGCAGCGCCTGAGGCCCACCAGCATTTTCATAGCAGCGAGCCTCAGGCGCCTTGGGTATAAGTTCCTAACGCCAAGTACCGCAACCTGTGGTAACACTTGGCCAGCCACTCTTGTTGCCATCGCGCCCGGCTGGAACGATCTCAGCTTCGGGCATGTCCTCGACGTCCAGGTCGAATAGCTCGGGCATGACAATACCTCTTTCCTTTAGTCCCCTTTTGGGGACTCGGATACCAAACAGAAGGAATGATTGTGTCTCCTTCTGTTGGATAAATATTGAATGTGTTCGTCGAATGGTGCAAGAGGCCGGATTTGTGACATAGGTCACGTTCGAGCGTGATTCGCTATGCGGGTCCCGCTCGGTGGCACTATTCACGTGCTGTGAGCTGGGGTTATGCTGTGGAATCGGAATGCTGCCGGAACAATCTCGAAATATTTCACGGTCAATGATTGCGTTCAGGCGGCGCCATTCATCAGCTGAACACTCCTCCAAGTCGGTCATGTCCGGCGCCTGAACCAGAGCCGGCATTATAGGACCGTCCGACGGCCGTCGCACGGTATCGAAGGTTGTAACCGAGCTGCGCCATTAGATGCATTCCGTCACGGCCCGGGCGGCCTCATTATCACTTCCGAGGGGCGCTATTGTCACGAGATAACGCGCGACCTAAGTTCGGTGCACTTTACCAATCCCCAGAGATGCGCCGCGACGGACTTGGCGAGTATTGAATCTTCATGGTCCAGTTCCCTGGCAAAGTCAAGAAGCTTCAGCGGCCCGGGAGCTGTGCTTTCCATCAGGGCTTTCCATCAGGCCCTGATCAGCCTTGCCGCGGGCGGCCGCCGGCTCAGCGCAGCCGCAGCACGCCGTTGCTCAGCGCGACGACATCGCGCCCGGCGATCTCGGCCCTGACGAGGAAGCGGTCATCGTCCTTCCAGGCGGACACGACCAGGGTCTCGCCCGGGTAGACGGACCCGGCGAAGCGGGCCGTCCAGCCTCCCACCGCCGCCGTGTCGCCGTCGAGCAGGCCGTCCACCAGGGCCTTGGCGACCATGCCGTACGTGCACAGCCCGTGCAGGATCGGCCGGTCGAAGCCCGCCCGCGCGGCGAAACCGGGATCGATGTGCAGCGGGTTGCGGTCACCGGACAGCCGGTAGATCGCGGCCTGCTGCGGCAGCGTCGGAACCTCGACCCGCAGGGCCGGGCTCGCCGCTTACTTCCCACGGTTCCGGCCCGGGGCCGCTGTCACCGCCGAAGCCGCCCTCCCCGCGGATGAACAGCCGGAAGCGGTTGGTGCAGAGCGGTGTCCCGTCGGCCGTGCGGGTGTCGCCCCGCAGCACGAGCAGCCCGGCCTTGCCCTTGTCGTACACGGCCTCGACCGCGGGGGTCGTAACGACGCTGGCCTGCGGTGGAAGCGGGTTGTGGACGACGAGTTCCTGCTCGCCGTGCAGCATCCGGGAGATCTTGTAATCCAGCCCGGGTCCCTGCATGGCGGGCCGGACCGCCTCGAAGCCCGGAATCACGCTGAAGGTCGGCAGCACCTTGAGGTGGCGCTCGTTCACGTAGGCCAGTTCGGCCGGATCGGTCGGGCGGGCGCCGGCGCCGAGCCCGATATGGTAAAGCAGCACCCGGTCGGCATCCCACGAATCGGCGACGTCGGACTGCGGTGCGGCGGTGGCGACTTCGGGATCGAGCGGCATGAGGCCTCCTGCGGGCGGGCTACTTCTGACGGAAGCGATGGGGCGGGAACAGCTGCGCGGCAATGGTGTTGCGCAGCACCGGCGGTGATCCGCCTGCCACCATCGCCGCGATGGCGTCGCGGTGCAGCCGCTGGATCGGGAAGTCGAGGGTGGCACCGTCGCCGCCGTGCAGCAGCAGGCCCTTCTGCGTCAGGTCCGGCAGCATGGTCGCTCCCGACAGCTTGGCGACGGTCGACTCAAGCGGCCGGGGGAACCGGCCGTCGGTCGCGGTGGCCGCCGCCTTGTAGGTCAGCAGCCGGTGTGCCTCGATCGCCAGGTACATGTCGACGAGCGCGTGGTAGGTGGCCTGGAACTCGATGATCTGCTTGCCGAACGACTGGCGCTGTTCGCAGTAGGCCACCGTCTCCTCGAAGGCGGCCTCCGCGAAGGCGAGGCTGTAGATGGAGTTGTGCAGGCGTTCCATGTTGAAGGCGGTCATCAGTGTCGCGAAGCTGCCGGCTCCGCTGATCACGTTGACCTTGGGCACCCGGCAGCCGTGCATGTGCACCTCGCCGTGCGGCAGCCCGCGCGAGCCGACGAAGCGTGCCCCTCGCCTCAGCTCCAGGCCGGGCGTTCCCTTCTCGACCAGGACGCAGCCCACGCCGCGGGCGCCGGGGACGCCGTCGAAGCGGGCGAAGACGGCGTAGAGCTCGTTCTCCGGCGCCCCGGTGATGAACCGCTTGCTGCCGGTCAGCACGTACTCGCCGCCCCGCTCCTCGGCCACCGTCTCCAGTTCGGTCAGGTCCGAGCCGTGATCGGGCTCGGTGAGCGCGATCGCGCATCCCGTCACCCCGGCCACGACGTCGGGCAGGAACTTCTGCCTGGTGTCCTCCGACTCGGCCAGCATGATCATGGACGGGCCGGGGCCGGTGGTGCAGAACGGCGGCTCCCCGAGGATCCAGCTCTGCGACGAGCGGAACAGCTCCTCGACCACGAGCACGTAATCCAGGGCGGTGCCGCCCTGCCCGCCGTACTCCACCGGGATCGTCAGGCCGAGCAGCCCGGCGTTGCGCAGGGAAGCGGCGATCTCGGCGTACGGGCTGGCGTCCTCGCGGTCCCAGGACTCGTGCTGGCCGCGCCACCGCAGTCCGGCCTCCCGGGCGCGCTGCTGCAGCTCGATCTGTGCCGGTGAGAGATCGAAGTCCATGGCGGCCTCCCGCGTCAGGCCCGGGTGGGGAGCACCACGACGCCCGTGCCGATGGCGGAGGTGTGGCCGTGCTGGTTCTCCGCCCGCTGCTCGACCGTCACAGTTTGACGGCCCTGGTCGTCTCGGCCCTTGGCCGTCACGGTGCCGGTGATGCGGAGGTTGTCGCCGACGACGTTGTGGTGACGGATCTGCCCCTGGTGGTGCGCGAGGAATCCGGCGTCGCCCATCCAGTTCGTCAGGTGGTGGGTGAGCCAGGAGTACCGCTCGGGGCCGTAGTCGTAGGCCCCGGGCGTGCCGACGTCCAGGGCCAGCGCGTCCTCCCAGTGGACGCGCTCGGGGACGTCGGGGATGCCGAGCTCGTTCTTGATGCCGAGACCGGGGTGCTGCTTGATCAGCTGGTAGGCGAGCTTGTTGGCCCGGATGTACAGGCCGCCCCAGCCCTGGGCGAACCCGATGAAGCCGGTGACCGTCATCGGTCCCTTGCCCATGACGGGAAGCCGCTCGCCGACTTGCACGTCCTCGTAGCAGCGGGGCTCGGCGCCGCGGACAACCTCCTGGTCGTACAGGTCGTACACGGCCCGCAGGTCCTCGTCGGTGTAGCGGGTCTTGCCGCCCGCCTTCTGCTCGGCGTACTTGGAGCCGCGCTCCCGCGCGGCGTCGCGCTCGGTGCGGAAGCACCATGAGTCGCCGGAGACGAGCCGGGCACCGGTCTGCTGGTCGGACAGCTCGACGTGGTAGACCTGCTGGAACGCCCGCCCGGCGAAGCGCGTCTGGTGCTCGACGAGGTCTTTCAGGTGGGCGGAGGCGGCGACCTTGGTGTCGCGGCTGATCGGCCGGTGCCAGGTGAGGTCGGCCCCGGCCCACATCGCGTGCACGCCGGGCAGACCGCCCACGTAGCCGGAGAGGATGCGGCTGAGCGCGAAGGCGAAGCTGGGCGGTGCGATCACGTCACCGTAGGCCGTGCGGGCCGCGTACTCCGGGTCGCACCACAGCGGGTTGTCGTCGCCGATGCCGTTGGCGTAATGCCGGATGTTGTCCCGGGTGGCCTCGTAGCACCACGGCTCGACCGTGTCCACGATCGGGACGCCGATCAGCTTGCGCAGGCTCTCAAGGGCCTGATCGGTGATCTTGGCGTAGCGCTCCTCGCCCTGGTCGGCATTCAGGTCGATGGTGGACTGCGACATCTGGGACTCCGTTCGGGCTACTTGTCTCCGCTTCGGACCTTGCCCCCCACCGCTAAGTTTGTCAAGTAGTTACTTCGCAATTGAGAAGCCAGGTGTTGCGGTGACCGTCAGGCAAGGGGCTGGCTGCCGTGTATCCAGCGATCTGCCATCCTCACGTCATCCCGCGGCATTCCGCAGGCCGGGCGCAACCGCCCAGGGAGACTCGAAAAGGATGGCAGGTGAACGGGCCCGGCCGGTCAGGCCTTGGCGGCCTTCGCGACGCCGCGCTTGGCCGGCTTGTCGGTGTGCCCGACGCCGACCGCGAACATCGTGGTCACCTGGCGCGCGACGGTCGGCACGTCGACCGGCTTGTTCTCCAGGAGGGCCTCAAGGGCGATGGTCATGTGAATGCCGATCATGGCGTCCACGAACATGTCAAGCTGGAACGCCTTGAGCGGGTAACCGGTGATGTCGGGGATCACCAGCGCCAGGACATTGCGCAGGCGCGGGAACAGGTGATCGGCGTAGAACTGATCGCCCGAGCCGCTGTCGGACAGCAGGGCGGCGGCGACCAGCGGGGCGATCTCCACCATGCACCCAAGCAGCAGCTCGTGCGAGCGCAGCAGCACGTCGATCCGCTCGACGTCGCTGCGCGCGGCCAGCTCGCGGGTCTCATCCCGCAGGCGCGTGATCATCTCGTCGATCGGCCGGTCGATGGCCAGCATGAAGATCTCGTGCTTGGAGTGGAAATGCCGGTAGAGGTAGGCCTCGGTGATGCCGGCGCGCTGGGCGATATCCCGTGAACGCGCTCCGTTCACGCCCTGCTCGATGAACACCTCGCGGGCGTTGGCGATGATCTGGGCCCGCCGCTCGGCCGCGCTAAGCCGCTTGCGTACCTGCGGTTGTGCTGGCGTTGCGACCATCTGGGAACCGTACCACCCTCACCGTTGCAAACGATAACACCCGGTCTCGCGAGTGGCGCGCCTCCGGCAGCTCTCCCTTGTGCTTCCTGGACCGAGCTCTCTCGACAAGAGTAATCGCAATACATACTATGTCACCCATGCCAGCGACTGCCGCGACCTCCGGTCCCGTACGGGTCGACGCCGGAACCGAGCAGCTAGACGTGACCGTGCACGGCGGCATCGCGACGGTAGTACTCAACAATCAGGAACGCCGTAACGCCCTCAGCCGGGCCATGGTGCGGGCCCTGCCGGAGGTCCTGCGCCGCCTGGCCAGGGACCCGGGGGTGCGGGTCGTAGTGCTGCGCGGCGCCGGCGGGCGCGCGTTCGCCGCGGGCGTGGACATCACCGACTTCGCCGATACGGACGGGCGGTCGGTGCTCGCCACCTTCCAGGCCGAGTACACGGCCATGCTCGATCAGGTGCGCGGGTATGACCGGGCCACGATCGCGATGATCGAGGGCGCCTGCGTGGGCGGCGGCGTCGAATTGGCCCTCGCCTGCGACCTGAGGTTCGCCGCCGAGGGCAGCCGCTTCGCGATACCGGCCGCGCGGCTGGGACTCGGCTACGTCGAGGTCGAGCCGCTCGTGGCCGCGATCGGGGCGGCGCGGGCAGCCGAGATGCTCTTCACCGCGCGGTCATTCGACGTGGCCGAGCTGGCCACGTCGGGAATGGTCAACCAGGTGGTGCCGCCGGAGCAGCTGGCGGCCTCGTCCAGGAGACCGCGGCGGCGGTCGCGCGCAACGCGCCGCTCGCGCTCGCGGCCTCGAAACTCGCCCTGCGCACCCAGGCGGGCACCGGAGCCCTGCGCGACGATCCGGCCATCCGCGCGGCGGTCGAGGCGTGCTACGCCTCGCGGGACTTCGCCGAGGGCCAGCGGGCGTTCCTGGAGAAGCGGCCGCCGCAGTTCACCGGCGGGTGAGCCGCTACGGCCCGCCGTGACCGCCCGCCCCGGGGCGGGCCCGGGAGAGCGCTGAGGAGCCGCCGCCGATGATATTCTGCACGCGTGTCTGAGTCGTCGCCTTCGCGCCCCAAAGGCCGGCTCTCCGCCGCCGAGCGCCGCCGGAAGATCATCGCCGCGGCGGCCGAGGTATTCATCGAGCAGGGTTACAGCGGCGCGCGGACCAAGGAGATCGCCGAGCGCGCAGGCGTGACCGAGGCCTTCCTCTACCGGCACCTGGCCTCGAAAGAGGAGATGTACGAGGCCTCGATTCTCGAGCCGCTGCGGATCGGCCTGTCCGCGCTGGCCTACGACATCCAGACGTACTTCGACACGTACCTCGATCCGATCGCCTTCATGGACGCGGTCAACGAGCGGTGCCTGCGCTTCTACGCCGAGATGGCGGCGGTCCAGGCGGTCGCGCTGTACTCCGAGCTGGCGAAGGGCCGGGAACTCTACCAGACCTCGCTCAAGCCGGCCCTCGACCACATCGGCCAGCTGATCGCCGAGCGGATGGGCTGGGACGAGCGCGGTCTTGAGCCCGACCTGGTCCGCCGGGCCATACTCGGCTCGCAGTGGGCGATCGCACTCGACCTCAGGCTGCGCCACCGCAAGGCCGACCTGCAGGATACGGCCCAGCGGCTGACGGTGCTCTTCACCGGCGGAGTTCGCGAGAAGTCGGCCTGAAGTGCGATGCCGGCGGGTCGGCGCGGGCCGCGGCCTGGGGTACGCCAAAGGAACACGCGGCCGCCACGCCCGCCGCGTGTTCCTTATGTCAGCCGCACCGGCCTGACCCGGGCTCCCGGCGGGCAGCCCGCGCGCGGCGCGGAACTCGTCGATGAGCCGGTACATCTCACCCCGCGCTCGCCGCGGTCGGCGAGCCGGTATTCGGTTCGCTCGCGGCCGCGCTTCGATATGTCCCCCGGCCTGGCTCCAGTGATGAACGTACACGTCCCGCATGCCCTTCTCGGAGCCGAGCGCGATGATCTCGACGTGATCGGGGTCCACCAGGTGGTTCAGGTGATCCCGCTCGGTCTCCCAGGCCTCGGTGAGGACCCGGGCCTGGGGATCGCGCGGGTCGTGCAGCAGCCGGTAGAGGACGTTGCCCGGCAGCGCGCGCATCTTGTCCGTCAGCGGCAGCATCCACTCGTCGAACGCGGCGCCGTCGCCTTCGACGCGGAACTGGGACAGCGTGATGAACATGCGGATCTCCTCATCGGGGACGGGGACGGGGACGGTGATTTCGAGGGAACGGCCGTCGGGGAATCGTCGAGGTCAGTCGGCGCCGGCGAACAGCGTCGCCGGCGCCCAGGCCCCCGCGGCGGCCCGCAGGTTGACGAGCCGGCTGGCACGGAACAACTGGAAGCCGGCCACGCCGGTCACCGAGCCGCTGCCGGAGAACTTGTGCGGGTCGCGGGGAGCGAGCAGGTTGGTCGTGTAGCCGTTGACCGTGACGCTGCCCGTGTCCAGCCGGGAGGCGACGCCGCGGGCCCGTTCCTCGTCGGACGCGAACACCGCGCCGCCGAGTCCGTAGTCCGAGTCGTTGGCGATCTCGACCGCGTCGTCGTCGCCGTCATGCGGGATCACCGTGACGACGGGGCCGAAGACCTCCTCGCGCGCGATCGAGGTGTCGTTGGCGGAGACGAAGAGCGTCGGCTCGACGAACCAGCCGCGCGGCTGGCTGCGCGGCGCCGGCCGCCGAACACCAGCCGGGCGCCGTCCTTCTCGCCCGCGGCGATCCGGTCGAGTACCCGCGACTGGTGCGACCGTGACGCCAGCGGTCCCATGGTGGTCGCCGGCTCGAAGGGGCTTCCGATCACCAGGGCCGATGCCTTGGCCCGGAGCCGCTCCACCACCTCGTCGACGCACCTGCGCGGGACAACCATCCTGGTCAGCGCGCTGCAGATCTGGCCGGAGTTGAAGTACACGCCCGAGGCGACGGCGTCCGCGGCCGCCGGCACGACGGAGTCGTCCAGGACGATCGCGGCCGACTTGCCGCCGAGTTCGAGTATGACCCGCTTGAGCGCCCGGCCGCACAGCTCCGCCACCCGGCGGCCGACCGGCGTGCCGCCGGTGAACACCACCAGGTCTACGCCCGGGTGCGCGACCAGGTGCTCGCTCACCTCGGCCTCGGCGGGAAGAATGCTGTACACGCCCTCCGGCAGGCCTGCCTTGGTCAGCGCGTCGGCCCAGGCCCGGACGGCGAAGGGGGCCGACGGCGGCGGCTTGCTGATGACTGAGCACCCGGCCAGCAGGGCCTGCGCCGACTTCATCATCGTGGCGGTGAAGGGACTGTTCCACGGCACGATGTCGAGCACCACGCCGGCCGGCCCGCGCTGGACCTCGAACTCCCACAGGCCGGTGCCTGACTCGACGTCGGGAACGCCCGCGGCCAGGTCGCACATCCGGTTGACGACGGTCGACACGACGCGGGCGAACATCGTCGTGACGCCGAGCGGCGCGCCGATCTCGTACGCCGACGTGACCGCTATGCCAGCGACCTTGGGCTCGATGAGCGCGGCGGCGCGGCGGAGCACGTCGCCGCGCTGGCGGACCGACCGCATCCGCCAGGTTCCGTCGCGCAGCGCCCGGCGGGCGGCCGCCACGGCCGCGTCCGCGTCGGCGACGGTGGGCTGGACCGATCGTCCGTAGGTTTCCTCCGTGGACGGGGCGACCCATGTCGCCTCCGGCCAGGCCGGTTCCGGCCGACCAGCGGCCGCCGATGTAGAGCGAGTCTGTGTCGTACTGGAGCCGCATGCGGTTGGTCCTGCTCCGTTCGTCAGTGGAAAGCCGGTCAGACCACGTGCTCGGCGTGCAGCCGCGCGATCTCGTCGGCGCCGTAGCCGAGTTCGGCCAGCACCTCGTCGGTGTCGGCGCCGGCCAGCGGGGCCGGCGTCTTGGGTGCGGCGCCGCTGCGGCTCATCCGGATGGGGGAGTGCAGCACGCCCACTGGTCCGCGCGCCGGATGCTCGACGGTGGCGACCACGCCGAGATGGCGCACCTGGTCCTCGGCGAAGGCCTCGGCGACCGAGTTCACCGGCCCGCACGGCACGCCGGCGGCATCGAGCAGCTTCACCAGCTCGGCGCGCGGGTAGCGGCCGAACTCGGCCTCGAGCAGTTCCCTGAGCCGGTGGCGGTTGGCCTGGCGGGCGGGCACGCTCGCGAACAGCGGGTCGTCGAGAGCAGCCGGCCGGCCCAGCGCGTCCCGCAGCTTCTGCCAGAGCCGGTCGTTCGGCGCGGCGACATTGAGGAAGCCGTCGGCCGTACGGAACGTGCCCATCGGCGTGATCGTCGGATGCTGGTTCCCGGCCTGCCCCGGCTCCTCGCCGTCGACCGTCCACCGGGCCGCCTGGAAGTCCAGCATCGACAGCAGGGCCTCGAGCAGGGAGACCTGCACCCACTGCCCCCGGCCGCTGCGCGTCCGCTCGAGCAGGGCGAGCAGGACACCGGTGGCGAGCAACTGGCCGGCGGCCATGTCGGCGATGGCGATCCCGGTCCGCATCGGCGGCGTGCCCGGCTCGCCGGTGAGGCTCATCAGGCCGCTCATCCCCTGGATGATCTGGTCCACCGCGCCCCGCTGGCCCAGCGGGCCGTCCTGGCCGAACCCGGAGATGCTGCCGTACACCAGCCGCGGGTGCCGGGCGGCCAGGGTCTCGAAGTCGATCCCGAGCCGCCTGGCGACCCCCGGGCGGAAGTTCTCCATCACGACATCGGCGTCGCCGATCAGCCAGGCGGACGATCGCCGCGCCGCGCGCGTCCTTGAGGTCCGCCGTGATGAGCCGTTTGTTGCCGTGCAGGTTGATGTAGTCCGAGCTGCGGTGGTCCGACGCGATGCCGAGGCCCTCGCCCGGCGCCTCCACCCGGATCACCGCGGCGCCCCACTCGCCGAGCAGGCGCACCGCGGCCGGCCCGGCCCGGGCCACGGTCAGGTCGACGACCTTGATTCCGTCGAGAGCCGACCCGGCCGGGTCCCCCCGGTGCTGGAACATAGGCATGCTTCTCCGTCTCCGTCGGCGGCAACAAGATGGTATAACACTTACTATCGAATGGCGAGAGAAGGCGAGAAGCGATCGTGACCCCAGAAGAGGATGTCCCGGCCGGGTTCCTCGCCGCTGCCGCCGGCTTTATCGAGGCGGCGGCCGCCCGGCCCGGACGCGAGGCCGGCCCGCCGGATGGAGCCGGCGGCAGCATGCCCGCACCGGCCCGGGAACGGGTCGCGCTGTTTCCCGACCTGGCCCCCGAGGAGGAGCAGGCCGAGCTCGCGGCCGCCCGGGCGTGGCGGCAGGAGCGCTTCGACGCGGGCTTCGGCTGGCTCAGCGGTCCCGTCGAGTTCGGCGGGGCGGGCCTGTCCGCCGCGCACGAGCGCGCCTACCTGCGGCTGGAGCGGGCGCACGCGTTCCCGCCGCAGCGCCTCTACGACATCGGGCTCGGCATGGTCGCGCCCACGATCGCTGCCTTCGGCACCGACGCCGCCAAGGGCCGCTACCTGCGCGCGATGCACCGCGGCGACATCGTCGGGTGCCAGCTGTTCAGCGAGCCCGGCGCGGGCTCCGACCTCGCCTCGATCTCGACCGCGGCGGTCCGCGACTCCGGCGGCTGGCTGGTCAACGGCCAGAAGGTCTGGAGCTCGGGGGCTCACCTGAGCGACGTGGGCCTGCTGGTGTGCCGCACCGGCGGACCCGGGCAGCGGCACCGCAACCTGACCGCGTTCGTGCTGCCCATGCACTCGCCTGGGGTCACCGTGCGCCCGATCCGTCAGATGACCGGCGGGGCCTCGTTCAACGAGGTGTTCCTCGATGACGTCCGCATTCCTGACGAACTCCGCCTTGGCGAGGTCGACCAGGGGTGGGAGGTCGTCGTGGCGACGCTGATGAACGAGCGGGCGGCGGTCGGTGCGCCCGCAGCCGGCGGCAGCGGCATCTTGAGCACCGAGCGGATCGCCGGGCTGCTGCGGCGCTTCGGCCGGCTGGACGACGCGGCGGTGCGCGACGAGCTCATGCGGCTGCACTGCTCGCTCGCGGTGAGCCAGGCTCACCCGGCTGCGCGCCGATGCGCGGCGCAAGGCGGGCCAGCGACCCGGGCCGGAGATGTCAATGGGCAAGATCGCGCTGACCAACAACCTGGCCGCGCTGTGCCACCTGGTCTCGGTCGCCCTCGGCCCCCGGCTGATCGCCGATACCGGCGAGCCCGGGACCTACCTGTGGGCCGAGCTCGTGCTCGGCCAGCCCGGTCTGCGGCTGGGCGGCGGCACCGACGAGATCCAGAAGAACATCGTCGCCGAGCGGGTGCTCGGACTGCCGCGCGACACCGGCCCCCGTTGACTTGAAGTAAGTACCCACTGTATTTATGGCATGGTGAGATCCAACCTGCCCACTGGCGGCGCCCGTGCCGCCAAGGACACCCGTGCTGCCGAGGACGACGGATGCCGCCGCGGATACCGGCAGCGCCTGGGGGAGCGAGGTGGCCGAGATCGAGGTGCTCGGGTACCCGTGCCTCAGCTTCCTGCGGCGCCGCCGCCACCTGGCCGACCTGCTGATCGACGGGCGCCGGTTCGGCGACCGGGAGTACATCGTCCAGGGCGGGCGCCGGATGACCTTCGACCAGCACGAGATCGCCGTGCGACGGGCCGCGGTGCTGCTGCGCGAGCACGGGGTACTGCCCGGTGAGCGGGTCATGCTCTTCGGCGCCAACTCCGTGGAGTGGGTCGTCGGCTACTGGGCCATCCTGGAGGCCGGCGCGATCGTGGTGCTCGGCAACGCCTGGTGGAGCCAGGTCGAGCTGGGGCACGCGCTCGGCCGGGTGGCCCCCGCCCTCGTCCTCGCGGACGCCGCACGGGCCCAGAAGCTGCCGGACGGCCAGGCCCGGCTGGACCTCGCCGACCTGGCCGCGGCGATCTCGGCCGGCGAGCCCCCGGTGACTGAACGGGCCGCGGCAGCCGGGCACGGCTCCGCGGCCGAGGACGACCCGGCCGTGGTGCTGTTCACCTCCGGCACCACCGGGCTGCCGAAGGGCGCCGTGCTCTCCCACCGCGGCGTCCTGGCCACGCTGCAGAGCCTCGCCCTGCTGACCCGGCGGCTCCCGGGGGCCGGAGCCGGCCTGCCGCCGCCCAGCCGGTCGCTGCTCAGCATCCCGCTGTTCCATGTCGGCGGACTGCAGCAGATCATCACCCCGATGCTGGCCGGGGGAACCCTCGTGTTCACCGAGGGCCGGTTTGACCCGAAGCGGGTCGTGGACCTGCTCGACCGCGAGCAGGTGACCGTCTGGTCCACCGTGCCCACCATGGTCAGCCGGGTGATGGACTGGATGGAGGAAAGCGGGCACCCGGGCCTGGAATGCGTCCGCACGGTCGGGCTCGGCGGCTCGCCGGTCGGGATGCAGCTGCGCCAGAAGGTGCCGCGGTGGTTCCCGGCCGCCTCGAGCGGCCTCGCCGTCACCTACGGGCTGTCGGAAGGGGGCGGGGTGCTCGTCACCGCGGCGGGCAGGGAACTGCTCAGCCGGCCCGGCGCGGTCGGCAAGCCGCTGAAGGTGGTGACCCTGCGCATCGCCCAGCCGGATTCCGGCGGGTGCGGGGAGATCATGGTCCGCAGCTCCGTCGGTGATGCTCGGCTACTGGCCTGACCCCGATCACCCGGAGGAGGACGGCCCGATCACCGGGGACCGCTGGCTGCACACGGGCGACATCGGCCGGCTGGACGGGGACGGCTACCTCTACATCACCGACCGCAGCAAGGACATCGTGATCCGCGGCGGGGAGAACATCGCCACCCCGAACGTCGAGAACCGCCTGATGGAACACCCCGCGGTCCGCGAGGTCGCGGTGCTCGGCCTGCCGCACGAGCACCTCGGCGAAGAACTGGCGGCCGTGGTGGTGCTGGCCGAGGGCGACCAGACCAGCCCGGACGAACTGGCCGCCTTCGCCGCGCAGAACCTGGCCTATTTCGAGGTACCGACCCGGTGGGAGATCCGGCGCGCGGCCCTGCCGCAGAACGCGACCGGCAAGATCTTGAAGCGGCAGCTGCGCGAGGAATGGATCGCCCGGCTCCCCGGCGTCCAGGCCCGGCGAATTAGGGCCCTGCGGGTGAGTCGCCCGGCTCACCCGCGACGGGTCAGCGGGGCGGGGTCAGCCGCGGCCCCAGCCTCCGGTGAACCTGGCGGGGCGCCGCTGCCGGAAGGCGTCCCGCGCCTCGGCGGCGTCGGCGGAGCCGAGATTGTCCACCTGGGCCATCGCCTCATGGTTGACCGCCTGCTCCAGGGTGGACTGAAGTCCCTCGTTCAGCAGCCGCTTCGTGAGCAGCTGGGCGACCGGGGCGCCCTGGCTGATCCGTTCGACCAGCTCGGTCACCGCCTTGTCGAGTTCCGCGGCCGGCGTGAGCCGGTTGACAAGACCGATCCGCGCCGCCTCCGGCGCATCGATGATGTCGCCGGCCAGGCACAGCTCCTTGGCCCGGTGCAGGCCGATCAGCCGGGGCAGGATCCATGAACCGCCGAAGTCGATCGACAGCCCGCGCCGGACGAAGATCTCGGCGAACCGGCTGCGGTCGCTGGCCACGACCAGGTCGCAGGCGAGGGCCAGGTTCATCCCGGCGCCCACGGCGGCGCCGTCGACGCGGGCAATCGTGATCTTCGGCAGCCGGTGCAGCGCCAGGACCACGTTGTTGATCTCGTCCATCTGGATCAGCGGATGCAGGTCAGGGGGAGGACTGGCCAGGTCCGCGCCCGAGCAGAAGTCGCCCCCGGCACCGGTCAGCACGACGACGCGGACAGCGGGGTCGAGCGCGAGCTCGCGGAAGACGGTCAGCAGCCTGCGCCACATCGGCCAGCTCACCGCGTTCTTGCGTTCCGGCCGGTTGAGGGTGACGGTGACGACGGCGGGATCGGTCTCCGCCGCCGCCACCAGGACGCCGTCACCCGGTACGCCGTCAGCGGGCAGCTGGTCCATTCCGGGCTCCTGACATATTTGGGTGTAAGTGCTATACAAACTACATACACCAAAGCTCGCAGCCGCGGCCAGCGGCTGTGAGCAAAAGTGCGAGCAGCATCTTGCGGGAGAAAACGTGAAGTTCTTCGTGGTGGCCAGGCCGACCGCCGCCGACCGGGCTCCGTACCAGGAGGCCGAGACCCGCGGCGTGCAGGCGCTCCGGGATCGCGGTGTCATCGAGCAGCTCTACGTGCGGCTGGACGGCTCGGTCTCCTACACCGTGGTGGAGGCAGAGTCCGAGGACGCCGCGCGGTCCGCCCTCGAGCAGCTGCCTTTCGTCAGTAACGGCGTCCTCACGATCGAGCTCTTTCCTGTCCGGCTGGCCTGAGGCGTCAGGCGCCGCCCGCGATCGCCTCGAGGTCGAGGCCGTACCCGAACAGGGGCGTGCACTCGTGGACCTCAAAGGGTGCGCTGACCAGCGGAGCGAGCCGTTCGCGCTGCGCGGCGCCGTTCGCGCGGTGCGCCTCCCGCGCCTGCGCGGAGGCCCACAGCTCGTAGAGCCAGATCACCGAGGGATCGGCCCGGTCGAGCTGGACGGACTGCACCAGGGTGCCCGGCTCATCCGCGTCAAGCGCGACGATCTCGCGCAGGATACCGAGCACCGCGGCGGTGCTCCCCGGCCCGGTGACGACCCTGGTGATGGTCACGAACGCATCCGGATGCTGGGTCACTGTGATCTACCGCCTTCCCTGAGACCGCGGCCGCCGGGCTGGCGGTCGATAGCAATGGTAAGTACTTACTTGTATTGCATCCGTGCACCGACACATGCGATCGGAGAATCCCGTGGCATCGCGCAGGCTTAGTTCCCCCGACGGCCCCCAGGCCGGCCTCAGCTACTGGCGGCGCTTCGACTCCGTGGCGGAGGCCGAGCGGCTGGCCCGGCGCCGCCTCCCCGCCGCGATGTTCGAGCGGCTCAGCCGCGGCGCCGACGACAGCGTGACGTTCGCCGCCAACCGCCGCGCGTTCGGCGAGGTCACCCTCCGCCCGCGCGCGGCCGACGTCCGCGAGCCGCGCAGCACGCGCACCACCGTCCTGGGCGCCGAGGTCGCCGCGCCGGTACTGCTCGCGCCGGTCGGCGCGCTGCGGTTGCAGCACCCGGCGGGCGTCCTGGCCGCTGTCGAGGGAGCTGCCAGGTTCGGCACCGTGTGCGCGATCAGCCCGGCGGCCGGGCACCGGATCGAGGAGATCCCGGTGCCGCCCGGGTCGGTGCTCTGGTATCAGGTCACCACCGCGCTCGGCGGCCGCGAGGCCGTGGAGCGCCAGCTGGCGGCGGCCCGCTCGCGGGGCTATCACGCGGTGGTGGTCACCGTCGACTCGGGGCTCCGGCCGAAGGCGTCGCCGCTGCGGCTGGACGCGGGCACGGCCGCCCGCCTTGCGCCTGACCTGATCCGGCATCCCCGGTGGACCTGGGGTTTCGTGCGGGACGGGGTGCGCCTGGCGGTCGCGAACAACGCGCTGGGGACCGCCGCCGCACCCCCGGGCGCCCGCCCGCTCCGGTGGGATGACGTCGACTGGATCGCCGGGAAATGGGGCGGTCCGCTGGTGGTGAAGGGGGTCTTGACGGCCGAGGATGCGGCTCAGGCGGTCGCGCGGGGCGCCGCCGCCGTTGTCGTCTCGAACCACGGCGGCCTCACGCTGGACGGTGTCGGCCCCACCTTGCCGGCCCTGCCCGAGGTGCTCGACGCGGTCGCCGGGCGCGCCGAGGTGCTGCTCGACGGCGGCATCAGGAGCGGGGCGGACGTGGCCAAGGCGCTGGCGCTCGGGGCCCGCGCGGTCCTCATCGGCCGCGCGTACGTCATGGGACTGGCCGTCGGCGGCGCCGCGGGCGTGCACCGCGTCCTGGAACTGCTCGACGCCGACCTCAACCGGGCCCTCGGCTTCCTCGGCTGCGCCGGGGTCGGCGACCTCGGGCCCGGGCACGTCCGCGTGCCCGACGCCTGGCGTGGCAGAAATGTTGTATAGCACTCACTTGCGCTCTGGCTGATCGCTAGTTATCTTCGTCACACGGTCAGTTGCCTGGGGCGGGCTTTGACCACTGACCGGCTCAAGACCAGGAGATATGCATGAGACCAATCCGATGGGCGGCGGCGCTGCTTGGCGTCGCCGTGCTCGCGGTGAGCGCGTGTAGCAGCGCCTCAAGTGGTACCTCGTCGTCCGGGGCCACGGCAGGCGGTGCCGGATCAGCCGGTGCCGGATCGAACAGTGCGTCCGCGGCGAGCAAGGCAACCGGTTCGCCCTACAACATCGGCGTCATCTGCTCGTGCTCGGGCACGAACGCCGCCACCCTCACGATGTTCAGCAACATGATCGTCGCGTGGTCCGATTCGGTGAACGCCGCCGGCGGCATCGACGGCCATCCGGTCCAGCTGTTCACCTCCGACGACTCGCAGAACCCGGGCACCGCGCTCTCGGCCGTCACCAAGATGGTCACCCAGGACCACGTCATCGCGATCATCGACGACAGCAACGTGGACGCCGCGTTCGGCAGCTACATCTCGAGCGCGAAGGTTCCCGTCGTCGGCGGCAACCTCGACAGCGACCTGTACGCGAGCAACCCCTACTTCTTCACCGCCGGCGGCACCACGGACGGCATCCCGCCCGGCATCGTCGCCGCGGCCAAGACGGCCAAGGTGGACAAGCTCGGCGTCATGTACTGCCAGGGCGTCCCGATCTGCGCCGAGCTTCCCCCGGTGCTGCAGAAGCTCGGCACGCCAGAAGGCGTCAACATCTCGTACTCGGGCGCTATCGCGAGCGCGGCGCCGAACTACACCGCACCGTGCCTGGCCGCCGAGCAGTCCGGGGCCAACGGAGTGTTCGTCGCGAACGGGCCGCCGCAGACCCTGGCGGTGGTCGAGAGCTGCGCGGCTCAGGGGTACAAGCCGACCTACATCGCGGCCGAGAACTCCCTGGCGAACTCCCTGCTCGGCAACTCAGCCATCAACGGAGCCGTCGGCGAGCTCACGAACCTGGCGGCCACCGACACGAGCAACCCCGCGATCGCGGCCATGGTCCAGGCGCTCAACACCTACAAGCCCGGCCTGACGAGCAGCGCCGAGTACAACCCCGGTGCGACGATGATGTGGGCGGCCGGCCTGCTGTTCCAGGCCGCGGCCAAGGCCGGGAACCTCGGGAACAACCCGACGCCGGCGGATGTGCTCACCGGGCTGTACGCGCTCAAGGGCGAGACGCTCGGCGGCCTGACCGCGCCCCTGACCTTTACCAAGGGCAAGGCCACGAGCCTGCCGTGCTGGTTCTACTTCCAGGTCAAGGACGGCAAGTTCGCCACCCTCGGCACAACCTACACGTGCGCGTCGTGAACCCAGCATCCATGCACACGAGACCAGGGAGGCACGGCAATGGGCCGGCTTGAGGGCAAGGTCGCGTTCATCACCGGGGCGGCCCGCGGGCAGGGCCGCAGCCACGCGCTGCGGCTGGCCGGCGAGGGCGCGGACATCATCGCGCTGGACCTGTGCGCGCAGATCGACACCGTCAACTACCCGCTCGCGACGCGCGCCGAACTCGACGAGACAGTCGCCGGGGTCGAGGGACTCGGCCGCAAGATCGTCAGCGACGGTCGGCGACGTGCGGATCCGCGCCGACGTGGCCGCCGCGCTCGCGGCCGGGCTCGAGGCGTTCGGCCGCCTCGACGTGGTGCTGTGCAACGCGGGCATCTTCCCGGGCCAGGGCGGGCCGATGTGCGACGCGTTCGTGGACGCGACCGACGTGGACCTCATCGGCGTGCTCAACACGGTCGCCGTGAGCCTGCCCCACCTGACGGCGGGTGCCTCGATCGTCGTCACCGGCTCGACCGCGGGCATGATCGAGGGCGCCACCGAGCGCCTCGGCCCCGGCGGGACGGGCTATTCCTGGGCTAAGCGGACCATCGCCAGCTACGTCGAGGTGCTCGGGCTGCAGCTGGCGCCGCAGAGCGTCCGGATCAACGCGATCCACCCGACCAACGTCAACACCCTCCTGCTGCACAACATCGACGTGTACAAGGCGTTCCGGCCGGACCTGGCGGAGCCGACCCGCGAGGACGCGATGGAGGCGTTCCCGGTCATGCAGGCGATGCCGGTCCCGTACATCGAGCCTCAGGACGTCTCCAACCTGGTGGCGTTCCTGGCCAGCGACGAATCGCGCTACATGACCGGCCTCAACATCCGGGTCGACGCCGGCGCGATGCTCAAGCCGGCGCCGGTCTGACCGGCGTAACGCGAGTCGTCACCCGCTAGCGGAAGGAGCACCCTGGTGCCCGTCGAGCACGTAACGGTCGTGGAGTCCGCCGAGCCGAAGGGCGGCGTGATCGTGCTGCAGGAGGCCTTCGGCGTCACGCCTTACCTGCTCGACGTGGCGGCAGGCTGGCCGCCGCCGGCTGGTCGGCGGCGGTGCCGCACCTGTATCACCGCAGCGGCTCGCCCGCGTTCGCCTACGACGTCGACCACGGTGACGGGGTCGACGGCCGCGACCCGGCCGCGGAGCAGGCGGCCGCGGCGGCCATCGGCCCGCACGCCCTGCAGCTCACCCGGGCCGGCGTCATGGCCGACGTGGACGACGCCGTCGCCGAACTCGGCGCGCGCGGCATCGGGCCGCAGAACGTCGGCACGGTCGGCTTCTGCTTCGGCGGGTCGGTCGCGCTCTATACCTCCGGCGCGCGCCGGCTCGGTGCGGCGGTCGCCTTCTACGGTGCCGGCATCAGCGAGCCGCACTTCTCGGTGCCCGCGTTCACCGAGGTGGCGGCGGCCCGTACGACGCCGCTGCTCGGCTGCTACGGTGCACTGGACCAGTGGATTCCGGCCGCCGACGTCGACGCACTTGAGCGCGAGATCGCCCGGTCGCCGGCCCCGGGACAGGTGAGCCGGTACGCCGCGGCCGGCCACGGCTTCCACTGCGACCTGCGCAGCACCTACCACGAGCCCTCGGCCCGGGCGGCCTGGGCCCAGACCCTGGCCTGGCTCGATAAGTACGCCGCCCGCTGACCGCCCTGGTACGTCGGCCGCGCGGCCGCCCGCCGGCTGGGGAAGTCCAGCGGGCGCATCCGAGTCAGCCGCTTCCGTTCTGGATCCACATCGGGATCATTCCGAACGGGACCGGCTGACTGTCGTTCCCAATCATTTCCGTCCTCCGGCATGTCGGGCGCTGGCGCGCCACGACATGCCGGAAATTTCATGAAATCGGGAGGGCATCAGCGGTCAGTCGCGGGGGAGGCCGAGGAGCCGCTCGGCGACTATGTTGCGCTGGACCTCGGCGGTGCCGCCCCAGATCGTGCTGCCCCGGCTGCGGAGCAGGGCCAGGGTCCAGTCGTCCGGCTCGTAGCTGTCGGACGGCTGATCCGGGAGCAGCATGGCGTGCGGGCCGCGCAGGTTGGCGACCCGGTCAAGGAACCGCTGCGAGTACTCGGACCAGAACATCTTCTGGACCGACGCTCCCGGGCCGGGCTCCCGGCCGCTGACCGCGTTGCCGAGCGCTGCCAGACCCTGGTAGCGCATGATCTCGACGTGGGTGAAGGCCCAGGCCAGTTCCTGGCGCACCCGGGCGTCCCGGTCAGGCCCCTCGCCCGGGCGATGTCGACGGCCGCCCAGAACTGCCGGGCGAACGGGAGGTGCTGGGTGGAACTGGCGCCGGCCCGCTCGCTGCCGAGCGTGGTCATGGTGACCCGCCAGCCGTTGTTCAGGCCGCCGATGACGTTGCCGAGCGGTGCGCGGGCGTCGTCGAGGAACGTGGCGGTGAAGTCGGCGTCTCCGTCGATCTGCCGGATGGGGCGAAGCTCGATGCCGTTGCTCGGCTCCGTCGCCGGTGCGCATCGGTACCAGGACGTAGGAGATGCCGCGGTGCTTCGGCGCCTGCGGGTCGGTCCGGCACAGGCAGAACAGCATGGTGGCGCGCTCGGCGCCCGAGGTCCACACCTTCTGCCCGCTGATTACCAGCTCGTCACCGTCGACGCGTCCCGCGGTTTTCATGGAGGCGAGGTCGGAGCCGGATCGGGCTCGGAGAAGCCCTGGCAGTAGCGGTCGGTGCCGTCGGCGATGCGCGGCAGGAAGTAGGCCTTCTGCTCCGGCGTGCCCCAGCGCAGGATCGCCGGAGCGACGAGCCACTCGCCGACACCGCGGGTCATCCGCGGGACGCCCGCCCGGGCGAATTCCTCGTCGAGCACGGCCGACTCGACCCGCGACAGCCCCTGGCCCCCGTACTCGGCCGGCCAGGTGACGCACATGTAGCCCGCCCGGTGGATGTCCTCGGCCCACGCCTCCAGGTCCCGAGCCCTGCTCGGGGGTGGCGTCGTCGACATCCACGCCCCGTCAGGTCGGCTGGGGCGCACGCGGAGAGCCAGCTCGCGGACCCGGCGCGCGGTAGGCGAGCGCGTCCGGGCCGAGGTCCATCTCGAGGGTCACGTCTGTCACTCCTTCTTCGGTGCCTCGGAAGCGCAAGTCGAATAGTAACTACTATCTATATGTGATCAGTTGATTCCTGTCCTGTTACGCGTCCGCCGGGTACCGGCCAATCAAGAACCTGACCAGGCAAGCGCTGGTTCGATAGGCGGATCAGCCAGCGGCGGCGCGGGACAACGTCTCCCGTCAGGCTATTGTGGTAGTAAGTACTTTACTTGTATGGTGTGGTCATGACTACCTCTGCCGCCCAGATCCCGATGGTCGGTTACCTCGTGCTGGGCGGTGACGGGCCACCGCACCTGGTCGCCCAGCGATGCGCCAGCTGCGGCGCGACCTTCTTCGATCGCCGTAACGCGTGCGCCAGCTGCGGACGGCGGCAGTTCGACACCGTGCCGGTTGCGAGCACCGGCATGCTGCGCAGCTACACCATCGTCCACCGGGCGGCGCCGAACGTTCCCGCGCCCTACATCTCGGCCGTGGTGGAACTCGACGGCGGGGGCGTGATCAAGGCCGATCTCGTCGACGTCGACCCCGACCCGAAGGCAGTCCACCTCGGCGGCCGCGTTCATCTGACGACGTTCGTGGCCGGAACCGACGACGACGGGACCGAGGCTGTGGCCTTCGGCTACGCACAAGACGAACAGGATCCTGCCTCATGAGCAGTCAACCGACCTGGATTATCGGCGCCGCTATGACGCCGTTCGGTCGGCACTCGGCCGTGATCTGATCGACCTGGGCGCCGGTGCGGCGCTAGACGCGCTCGCCGACGCGGACCTGACGATCCAGGACATCCAGGTGTTCGCCGTCGGCAACGCCTACGAGTCCAACGGCATGGTCGCCCAGCGCATCCAGAAGCAAATCGGCCAGACCGGCATCGAGACCTACAACGTCTTCAACGCCTGCGCGACCGGGGCGACCGCGGTCCGGGTCGCCCACCTGGCCATCCAGGCCGGCGAGGCCGACGTGGCCCTGGTTGTGGGCGTCGAGAAGATGGGCAAGATGGGCATGCTCGGCGCGGCGAACAAAGCCCGCGCCGACCGCAAGGTCTTCACCCCGAGCGGCCGCTTCGGCGCGGTCATGGGCACCGAGGGCGTCCTCGGCACCGGGCTCATGCCGGGGGTCTTCGCCCAGGCCGGCATGGACTACGCGCGCCAGCACGGCGTGACGTTCCGGCAGTTCGCCAAGGTCGCGGAGAAGAACCACTTCCACTCCTCGCTGAACCCGCTCGCGCAGTACCGCGACGTATACGACCTCGACGCCATCATGAACGCCGAGATGATCGCCTATCCCAACAGCGTGCTCATGTGCTGTCCGACCGGTGACGGCGCGGCCGCGCTGGTCCTGGTCTCCGACTCGAAGCGGCGCGCGCTCAGCGCCGCGGTCCGCGACCGGCAGCGTGAAGATCAGCGCCTCGGTGCTCACCACCGACCCGTACACGCCGAGCGGTCACGCGCAGCCGGACATCAACACGCTTACCCGCGCGCGCCGCCGACAAGGCCTACGAGCTGGCCGGGGTCGGACCCGCAGGAACTTGACCTGGTCGAGCTGCACGACTGCTTCGCCACGGCCGAAATGGTTCACTACGACAACCTGCGGCTGTGCGAGCCGGGCGGTGCCGGCGACTTCATCGACTCCGGTGCCCCCCGCCGCGACGGGCGGCTCCCGGTGAACGTGTCCGGCGGCCTGATCTCCAAGGGGCACCCGATCGGCGCGACCGGGGTCGCCGGGCTCTACGAGGTCTCCACGCACCTGCGGGGCGAGGCCGGCGACCGGCAGGTTGACGGCGCCCGGGTCGGGCTGGCCCATGTCATCGGCCTCGGCTCGGCCTGCGGCGTCCACATCCTTGAGAAGGCCGCGGTGTAGACGCCGGAGTGAGACAAGGGCGCAGGCCACCGCAGATGGCAATCGTGAGCAGGAACGGAGACGGCAATATGGGGCTTCTGGACGGCCGGGTGGCCGTAGTGACCGGCGCGGGCCGGGGAATCGGGCGGGAAGAGGCGCTGTCGCTGGCCGCCGCGGGTGCCCGGGTCATCGTGAACGACATGGGCGGCGACTGGAACGGCCAGGGCAGCGACCAGCGCCCGGCCGCCGAGGTGTGCGAGGAGATCAAGGCGCTGGGCGGTGAGGCGGTGCCGAACTTCGAGAACGTCGCCTCAAGGCCGGCGCGCAGAGCCTGCTCGACCAGGCGGTGGACACGTTCGGCGGCATCGACATCCTGGTGAACAACGCGGGCATCCTGCGCGACGCCATGGTGTTCAGCTCCGACCCGGCCGAATGGGGCTCGGTGCTTGACGTGCACGTCCGGGGCCACTACCTCCCGACGCGGCTCGTTACGGCCTACTGGCGCGAGCAGAGCAAGGCCGGCGCGACCGCCCACCGTGCGATCATCAACACCACGAGCGAGTCGGGCCTGTTCGGCAATGTCGGGCAGTCGAACTACGCCGCGGCCAAGCTCGGCATCGTCGGGCTGACGCTCGCGGTGGCCAAGGAGACCTCGAAGTACGGCGTCACGGTCAACGCGGTGGCACCGCGGGCGCGCACCCGCCTGACCACGACCACGTTCGAGAACTCCGGCCGGGCGGGCGAGTTCAAGACCGTCGAGGATGTCTTCGACGCGATGGACCCGGCCAACATCGCGCCGTTCGTGACCTTCCTCGCCACCGACGCGGCCAGCGAGATCACCGGCCAGACCTTCATCGTCTACGGCGGCATCGTCGCCCACGTGCGCATGCCGTACCTGAGCGACATGATCGTCAAGCGGGGAAAGTGGACCGTGGAAGAGCTCAGCGACGCCTTCGGCGGGCTGTTCAAGGAGGTTCCGGCCAACAGCTTCGAGGGGCCGCGCGGCTACGCGCGGCTGCCGAAGCAATAGGCGCCGGGTACCAAGCCGAGAGGGCGCGACGCCGATGTCCGAGTTCCTGCCTTTTATCGTCGTAGGCATCACCACCGGCGCGGTGTACGGCCTGGCGGCGACCGGTCTCGTCCTGACCTACAAGACGGCCGGCATCTTCAACTTCGCTTACGGGTCGATCGCGGCGCTGTCGATCTTCGTGTTCTACTTCCTGCACGACGAGCACGGGTGGCCGTGGCCCGTGGCCGCGCTCATCTGCCTCGGGGTGCTGGCGCCGATCGAGGGCCTGCTGATGGAGCGGCTCGCCCGCGCCCTGGGCCGCGCCGGGGTCGAGGTGAGCGTGGTGGCCACCGTCGGCATCTCGCTCGTCGTCCTGGGCGTCGGCACGCTCTGGTACGGGGACAACCAGTCGATCATCCCCTCGTTCCTGCCGACCACCTCGGTCCACCTCCTCGGGGTCAACGTCGGCTACGACCAGATGATCGTCACCGCGGTATCGATCGTGCTGACGATCGTGCTCTACGTCTTCTTCCGCCGCTTCCGGTCCGGCATCGCCATGCGCGGCGTGGTCGACAACCCGGCCCTGCTCTCGCTCACCGGGGAGAGCCCGGTGCGGGTACGGCGGTGGGCGTGGCTGATCGGCTCGGTGTTCGCCTCGCTGTCGGGACTGATGCTCGCTCCGGCGCTCAGCCTGGACGCGCTCATCATCACGATGCTGGTCGTACAGGCCTTCGGCGCCGCGGCCATCGGCTACTTCTCCAACCTTCCGCTGACCTTCGTCGGCGGCCTGTTCGTCGGCATCGCCGGCGCGCTCGCGAGCAAGTACGTCGTCCAGGTACCGCTGCTTGGCGGGCTGCCCGCGTCGCTGCCGTTCGCGATCCTGTTCATCGTCCTGCTGGTCACGCCGAGACGCCTGCTGATGGAACGGCGGGTTACCGTCACCCGCGTCACCCGGCCGCCCTACTACGCGCCGCCGCTTGTCCGCGGCGGGTTCGCTGCCGTGGTGCTCATCGCCCTGGTCGCGGTCCCGGGCTTCGCCGGGCCCAATATCGCCGTCTGGTCGACCTTCCTCGTCGACGTCCTGCTGCTGCTCTCGCTCGGCCTGCTGGTGCGGACGTCGGGCCAGCTTTCGCTGTGTCAGTACGCCTTCGCGGCGATCGGCGCGGCGACCTTCGGTCATCTGGCCGGCGACTCGCACGTGCCCTGGCTGTTCGCACTGCTCGCCGCGGCGCTGATCGCGATTCCGATCGGAGCCCTGCTCGCGGTGCCCGCCATCCGCCTGTCGGGTGTGTTCCTCGCCCTGGCGACGTTCGGCTTCGGCATCTTCGTGGAGCAGATGTTCTACAACCAGTCCTACATGTTCGGCTCGGCCACCGACGGCGTGCCGGCGCCGCGGCCCGACGTGTCCATCGGCGGCTGGAACCTCAGCACCGACACCGGCTTCTACTACGTGATCCTGCTGATCGTGGTGCTCGCCACCGCGCTCACCCTCGTGCTTCAGCGCGGCCGGCTCGGCCGGCTGCTGCGCGCGATGGCGGATTCCCCGCTCGGCCTTGAGGCCTACGGCGCCAGCGTCAACCTGACCAAGGTGGTCGTGTTCTGCATCTCGGCGGCCATGGCGAGCGTGTCCGGTGCGCTGCTCGCGATGGTGTTTCACTTCGGCGCGGGCGGCAGCTACCCGTCGTTCAACTCGCTCACGCTGCTTGCCGTGGTCGTCATCGCGACGGTGGGTGACCCCTGGTACGCGGTGCTCGGAGCCCTCGGCCTGGCCGTGCTGCCCGGATACTGGACAGCGTCCAACGTGAACACCTACATCGAGATCGCGGCCGGCTTCTTCGCGGTGCTCTTCGCGCTGCAGGCCGACCGCGTGCCGAGGACGCCGCGGCGGCTGCGCGAGTTCCTCGATCGCCTCGGGCGTCGCAGGCCGATTGAGGCTCCGCCGCCGGGCGCCCCCGTGCCTGAGGGTGCAGTGCTTAAGGGGGCAGTGCTGGAGGGGGCAGTGCTTGAGGGGCCGGGTGCCGCGGGGCTGGAGCCGGGCCCGGTGCTTGAGGCTGGCGCGGTGCTTGAGGCCGGTGCAGCGCCTGAGGCCGGCGCGGTGCCGCCGAGATCCTCCAGGCGGCTCGAGGACGGTGCGCCCGCGACCGGCGCGTCCGGCCTGGAGGTCACCGGCCTGACCGTCCGCTACGGGCAGGTGACCGCGGTACGCGAGGTGAGCCTGCGCGCGCCCATGGGGCGCATCGTGGGACTGGTGGGCCCCAACGGGGCCGGGAAGACGACAATCTTCAACGCGTGCTCCGGCCTGCTGCGGCCGAGCGAGGGACGGGTCATCCTGCACGGGCGCGACGTGACCCGGTCGAGTCCGTCGTCACGGGCCCGGCGGGGTCTCGGACGGACCTTCCAGAAGGCCCAGCTGTTCGACTCGCTGACCGTAGCCGAGAATGTCGCGCTCGGTCGCGAGGCGGGCCTGGCCGGTGCCAGTCCGCTGCGGCAGCTCGCCGCCAGCCGGGCGCAGGCCCGGCACGTGGACGAGGCCGTCGCCAGCGCGCTGACGGCGGTCAGCATCAGGCACCTGGCGGGCACGCAGGCCGGCCTGCTGTCGACCGGGCAGAAGCGGCTCGTGGAACTGGCCCGCGTGCTCGCCGGCGGGTTCGACGTCATCCTGCTCGACGAGCCCTCGTCGGGTCTTGACGCCGCCGAGAGTTACCAGTTCGGAACCATCCTGCAGCGGCTTGTCGCCGAGCGCGGTGTGTCGGTGCTGCTGGTTGAGCACGATATGGAGCTGGTGACGCGCATCTGCGGGCATGTATACGTCCTGGACTTCGGCTCGCTGATCTTCGAGGGCACGCCGGCGCAGATGACCGCGAACGAGACCGTCCGCACCGCCTACCTCGGCGAGCGCAACTCCGAGCTGGACGCACGCTCTGAGCTGGATGCACAGAGCGTCAACATGGCGGGAGGGTGAGCGGCGTGCCGGATGTCGCCGGGCCAGGGGCGAGGACGCCGGGCGTTCCCGAGCCTGAGCCGGAGGAACTGCTGCGGGCGGAGAACATCACCGCCGGCTACGGCGAGACGGTCGTGCTGCGCGACGTCTCGATCAACATCGGCAGGCGTCGGTTGTGGCGCTGCTCGGGCCGAACGGGGCCGGGAAGACGACGCTGCTGCGGACGATCTCGGGGCTGATGCGGCCGATGTCGGGACGAATCTGGCTGGGAGACCAGGAAATCACCGGGCGTCCCGCGGAGCGGGTAGCGCGGGCCGGGTTGTGCCATGTGCCCGAGGGCCGCGGCATTTTTCCGTCCCTGACGGTCCGGGAAAACCTCATCCTGCAGGCCAAGCGCGGCGCGGAGGGGGCCGGCATCGACCGGATCGCCGAGATGTTCCCGGAGCTGGGACGGCGCCTCGGGCAGGTCGCGGGCAGCATGAGCGGAGGCGAGCAGCAGATGCTGGCCCTGGCCCGGGCCACGCTCAGCGAGCCCTCGCTGGTGGTCGTGGACGAGGCCTCGCTCGGGCTGGCCCCCGTGCTTGTCGACCGGATCTTCGAGACGTTCGTGAACATCACCGCGGCGGGAACGGCACTGCTCATCGTCGAGCAGTACGTGTCGCGCGCGCTGCAGATCGCCGACACCGCCTACCTGCTTGACCGCGGCTCGGTCGCGTTCGCCGGCCCTACCGCCGAACTCGACGGCGACGAGCTCACCCGGCGGTACCTCGGCGTAGCCTCGTGAGGGGACCGCTCAGCGGGATCCGTGTCGTCGAGATGGCGAGCGCGGCCCCGGGCCCGTTCGCCTGCATGATGCTGGCCGACATGGGAGCCGAGGTGCGTCGGTCCCGGTCGGCGCGCAGGTCGTGCTCCGGCTGGCCGCGCGCGCCGACGTCCTCATCGAGGGCTTCCGTCCCGGCGTGATGGAACGGCTGGGACTCGGGCCGGGGGAGTGCCTGGCGCTCAACCCCGGGTCTGGTGTACGGGCGGATGACCGGCTGGGGCCAGCACGGCGCCCTGCGGGACAGGGCCGGGCACGATATCAACTATCTCGGCCTGTCCGGCGCGCTGCATCCGCTCGGCCGGGTCGGCGAACGCCCGCACGCGCCGTTGAACCTGGTCGCCGACTTCGGCGGCGGCATGCTGCTCATCGCCGGCGTGACCTGGAACCACCGTGCCGGGCCTGGAACTACCAGGCCCGGCACGGTCACGATGGCGGATGTCAGCTCCAGTTGATGGCTTTGAGCTCGGTGAACTCGGCCATCCCGTGGCCGCCCCACTCCCGCCCGATGCCGCTCTGCTTGAATCCGCCGAAGGCGCCGCTTGAGCCGATCGGGCCCGGGTAGGCACCCCATCCCGGCCCCTGAGCGTCGCCGGCGGCGGGCGCCACGGACCCGTTGACCTCGGTCTGCGCCGAGATCATCCCGGTCCTGATGCGCCGGGCCACCCCGAACGCCCGGTTGGTGTCGCTGGAGACCACGCCGCCGGCCAGGCCGTAGATGCTGTCGTTGGCCAGCCGCACGGCCTCCTCGTCCGTCCCGTCGTAGCCGATGACGGACAGCACCGGCCCGAAGATCTCCTCCTGCGCGATCCGCATGTCGTTGCGGGCATCCATGAGCACCGTGGGCTCGTAGAAGTAGCCTCGCGGCTGGTCAGCCGGGCGCTTTCCGCCGACAAGGACGCTGGCACCCTCCGCGATGCCGGACCGGACCAACTCCTCCACCCGGTCCCGCTGGGCCGCGCGGATCAGCGGCCCGAGCGTCGTCGTCTCATCGCGCGGGTCGCCGATCCGCACGGCCGCGAATGCCTGGTGCACGCCGTCGACATAGGCGTCGCGGAGCCGCTCGGGGAGCAGCAGCCGGCTCTGCACCACGCAGGCCTGCCCGCAGTGGGCCAGGACGTCGGTGAAGCCGATGGTCGCCGCGTAGGCCTCGGAGACGTCGCCGAGCACCACCCGGGCGCTCTTGCCGCCCAGTTCAAGCACGACCCGCTTGACCGTGCTGGCGGCGCTGGCCATGATCCGCCGTCCGGTCGCGGTCGAGCCGGTGAACGTGATGACGTCGACCAGCGGGCTGCTGGTAAGTTCCTGGCCGACCTCGGTGCCGCCGGGAACGACGTTGAGCACGCCCGGCGGCATCCCGGCGTCCGTGGCGGCGCGGGCGATCTCGAACGCGTCCAGGGGCGTCCAGGGATGCGGCTTGAGCACGACCGTGCAGCCGGCCGCGAGGGCCGGCGTGGCCTTGAACAGGTTGATCTGGAACGGGTAGTTGAACGGGGTGATGACGCCGACGACGCCGGCCAGGCTCGCGCACCAGGATGTTGCCGCCAAGCCCGGTCACGCCCGGCGTCGGCAGGCCGGACTCCACCCAGTCGAGCGCCGACGCCGCGTTGGCGCCCCACCAGTGCGCCACGTTGACCGCGCCCGCGCACTGGATGAAGTCGGCCGTGCCGATGCTGTTGCCGCCGACCGTGGCGCCGGTCTCGGCGACGATCAGCTCGTGCAGCTCCGGGTGCCGCTCGGTCAGGATCTCCGCCATCCGGGCGATGACCTGGCCCCGCTCGCTCGGCTTGAGCCAGGGCCACGGGCCCTCGTCGAAGGCCCGCCGAGCCGAGGCGATGGCGCGCCGCAGGTCGCTGACGGTCGCGTCCGGGACGCTGCCGATCACTTCCTCGGTGGCCGGGTCCAGGACGGTGATGCGCCCGTCACCGTCCGACGGGGTGCTCTTCCCGTCGATGTAGAGGTCATAGTCCCAGGTCATGGTGTGCTCCTTGCGCCCATACGGTGTGCTGCCTATGCGCCGGCGATGCAGACGCCGCGGATCTCGCCGAACTCGCGGTCGGCCTGCTGCCAGTGCTCGCCGCCGTCGGCGGAGGTGAGAACCTGCCCGAACAGCGTCACGGCGACCAGCAGGCTGGGGTCGGCCGGGTGAGCGGTGATCTTCCACACGACCGAGCGCAGGACGGGGCTGACCGGGTGCCACGTCAGCCCGCCGTCCACGCTGCGGTTGATGCCGCCGAGCGAGCCGTGGTCCGGCGGCCGCCGCCCGACGCCGCACAGCACGGTCGCCGGCTCGGCCGGGTTGACGTGCAGGCTGCGGCTGTAGAACAAGGAGGCGTCATAGCCGCCTTCGACCGGGTAACGGGTGCACCGCCAGGACGCCCCGTCGTCCTCGGAGCCGAAGAAGCCGATCGGCGTCGCGGCGAAAACGGCCCGCCGGCCGTCGACGGCCCGTCCGATCGCGACATCGTGCATGTCGAAGTGCCGCTCGTCGGTCCACACCTCGCCCGGACCGAGCAGCACCCGCCCGCCGTCGGTGTGCACCTGCTGCCAGGTGTCGCCGCCGTCGGTGCTGTGCAGCAGCCCGCCGATCTCCACCGACACCCAGATTTCCCCGGGTATGTCCGTGTAGCGGATGCCGGTGACGCGGGTGTGGCCGATGCTCGCCGCCTCGGCCACCCCGGTGTCGAGGGCCGACCAGGTCGCCCCGCCGTCGGTGCTCCGGTACAGCCCGGCGGGCCAGCTGCCCGGCCAGCAGCGTGCCGGGATCGCCCGGGTCGACGGCGAGCGCCCAGATCTGACGGCCGGGCGCGGGGACCGCGGCGAAGGCGTACGTACTGCCGCCGTCGGTGCTCTTCGCCACCACGTCCTCGCCGTGCTCGCCGTCGATCGACGCCCAGACGACCCCGGGCTGCGCGGCGACCGCGGCGACGGCCCGGACGCAGAGCTCGTAGGGGTACTTCGGGTTGTCGCAAGCCGACAGCCGCCAGCTCTTCCCCGCGTCGTGGCTGGTCCACAGCCCGGCGCCGGTCGTGGCCAGGCAGATCGAGTAGTCCATCCGGCTCGCCGCCCTTCTGTGCACAGCAGGTCTCCTTGCAGGTTAGGGGAGCGGGCCGATTAAGACAAGTAAACGCTATACAAAGCCGATGTCCGATGCGGTACGGGCAGCGGTGAGTCGCGCCGCACCGTGGGTCGCGACGACCACGCTGAAGGACCGTACGCAGTAGCGGCCACCGGCATCCACCTGCTCCTCCTCCAGGTCGCCGGTGGCCGCCGGCTAGGTGGCCGCCGCATCCTCGGCCGGCCTTGACAGTCCGAATCGGTAGCCCGCCCGTTCCTGACCCGCCGCGCAGCCATGCCAGGTACAAGCGCCAGGCGCGTCCCTGCCGCAAGTCATGAAATTTCCGGCATGTCGCGGCGCGCCAGCGCCCGGCAGGCCGGACCGGGCACCCCGAGGAGCTCTGGATCCTCCAGGCGCGCGGGGGTGCCGCCGTCGCCGGGCAGGCATAGGGCCATTTCGTGTTCCACATATCATCCGAAACTAGGTCAGGAAACTGCTCTAAATGGCCCTAAGTCGAAATGGTGAGCAGTAGTACGCCCGCATCGGCCGGCCGTCGGCTCGCTCAGTGAGCGGACGGTCCTTCCCGAAGCCGCCCTGGCGCTTTCCCCGGGCCGTGCTGCCGGCGAGGGCCGGGGCGGCTCCGGTTGCCATGGACCCGCGCCATCGGATGTAATACAGTACTTACTAACTTACGAGCGGCTGCGGAGGGATCGCGTGAATTTCGCCTTCAGCGACGAACAGGAGGAGCTGCGCGCGGTCGTCCGGCGCTTCTTGGCCGACAAGTCGCCCGAGCCCGAGGTCCGCCGGCTGATGGAGACCGGCCCGGGTTACGACCCGGACGTGTGGCGCCTGGCGGCCGGGCAACTCGGACTGCAGGGACTCGCCATCCCCGAGAAGTTCGGCGGCTCCGGATTCGGCTACGCCGAGCTGACCGTGGTGTTCGAGGAGATGGGCCGGGCGCTGCTGTGCGCGCCCTTCTTCGCGACGGTCGCTCTCGCGGCCAACTTGCTGCTCGCCGCGGAGGACGAGAACGCCAAGGCCGACTACCTGCCCGGACTGGCCAGCGGCGATCTCATCGGCACGGTCGCGCTGGCCGAGCCGTCGAGCCGGTGGGACGAGGCCGGCGTGTCGCTGCCCGCGACGCCGGCCGACGGGGGATGGACGCTGGCCGGCGAGAAGCTGTTCGTCCTGGACGGCGCGGTCGCCGACCTCATCCTCGTCGCGGCCAGGACGCCGGCCGGAGTGTCGGTCTTCGCCGTGACGAAGGGAGCCCCCGGCCTTGCCGTCGAGCCGCTCGCCACGATGGACCAGACCCGCAAGCAGGCCCGGGTGCTGCTGCGCGACACGCCCGCGCGGCTGGTCGGCGCCGACGGCGGGGGCTGGCCCGCGGTCAGCCGCATGCTCGACCTGGCGGCCGTGGCGCTGGCCGCGGAGCAGGTCGGCGGCGCGCAGCGCGTGCTGGACATGGCCGTCGGCTACGCGAAGACGCGGGTGCAGTTCGGCAAGCCGATCGGCAGCTTCCAGGCGATCAAGCACAAGTGCGCCGACATGCTGCTTGAGGTGGAGTCGGCTCGCTCGGCGGCCTACTACGGCTGCTTCGTGGCCAATGACGCCGGCGAACTGCCGGTCGCGGCGAGCCTGGCCAAGGCGTACTGCTCGGAGGCTTACCTGCACGCCGCGGCCGAGAACATCCAGATCCACGGCGGCATCGGCTTTACCTGGGAACACCCGGCCCACCTGTACTTCAAGCGGGCGAAGAGCAGCGAGCTGCTGTTCGGCGATCCCGCATACCACCGCGAACTGCTGGCGCAGCGCATCGGCATCTAAGCATTCAAAAGGGGCATGATCAATGAAGCTCGAGCCTGGACTGGTCGCGGTCGTCACCGGCGGGGCCAACGGGATCGGATTCGCGCTGTGCGAGCAGTTCGCGAAGGTCGGCCTGCACGTGGTGATGTCCGACATCGACGAGGACGCGCTCGCCGGGGCCGCAGGCCGGCTGGCCGGCCTGCCCGGCCGGGTGATCACCGCCCGGACCGACGTGACCTCCGCGCAGGACGTCAGCCGGCTGGCCGAGCAGACGGTAAGCGAGTTCGGCCGGGTCGACGTCATCTGCAACAACGCCGGCACCGTGGGCAAGAACCTGCCGATGTGGGAGTTCGAGCGGGTCGAGTGGGAATGGATCATGGCCGTCGACTTCTGGGGCGTGATCCACGGGATCTCCGCGTTCGTGCCGCACCTGGTCGCCCAGGGGTCCGGGCACGTCGTCAACACCGCGTCGATGGCCGCGCTGACGACGGTCGCGCTGAACGGCCCGTACAACGCCGCCAAGCACGCGGTGATGTCCCTGTCCGAGACGCTGGCGGCCGACCTGCGCGCCGACGGCGTCGACGGCGTCGGGGTGACCGTGGTGTGCCCCGGCCCCACCCGCACCAAGCTGATGACGGAGGGCCCGCGCGAGCGGCCCGAGCGGTACCGGCCAAAGGTCGATCGCGGCGTCATACCGCAGCTCAACCCCAACACGTTCACGGGTAGCACCAGCCACCTGCTCGAGCCGGACGGCCTGGCCCGGCAGATCCTCGACGCCGTCGAGTCGGGCCAGTTCCTGCTGGCACCGCACCCCGGTTCGCTGCCCAGGATCGAAGCGCGCTTCCAGCGGCTTGTCGGCGACGTGATCGCCTCCGGAGGCAGCTAGCGGCCGCGCGCTTTACTTTTCCGACTTCGAGAGGATGACAATGGGACGCTTGACGGACAAGGTCGCGCTGATCAGCGGCGTGGCCAGGGGACAGGGCCGATCGCACGCGCTGCGGCTGGTTTCCGAGGGCGCGTCGGTCATCGGCTTCGACGGGCTGTGCACCTACGACACGGTCCCGTACAAGCAGGCGACGCAGGAAGACCTGGACGAGACGGTCAGGCTGATCGAGGAGGCCGGAGGCAAGGTCTACGCCGGCCGCGCCGACGTACGCGAGCGCGGCGAGATCGAGCGGATCATCAAGGAGGGGACCGCCGAGATCGGGCCGATCGACATCGTCATCGCGAACGCCGGGATCGGCATCAACTCCCGGCCGTTCTGGGAAATCTCCCAGCCGGAGTGGGACGACGTCATCGGCGTCTGCCTCACCGGCGTCTGGCACACCGTCTCGGCGGCCGTGCCGTCCATGATCGCGGCGGGCAGCGGCGGTTCGGTGATCATCACCTCCTCGGCCGCCGCGATCAAGGCCGCGCCCCAGCTGTCGGCCTACATCGCGGCCAAGACCGGCGTGATCGGGATGATGCGCTCCATGGCCAGCGACCTCGCGCCGCACCGGATCAGGATCAACTGCGTCGCCCCGACGGCCGTGCCGACTGACTTCGTGCTGAACGACCGGCTCTACCAGATCTTCAGCCCGGGGTCGGCCGAGCCGAACCTCGAGGACGCCAAGAAGGTCATGCGCGCCATGCACCCGCTCGGTGAGCCGTGGATCGAGACCCAGGACATCTCCGCCGCCGTTGCCTACCTGGCATCGGACGAGGCCCGCTATATCTCCGGAATCGTCCTCCCGGTCGACCTGGGCCTGTCCTTCTCCTGGTAAACCGTTTACCGTCCCCGGGGCCGCGCATGATGCAAGCCCTCCCCGCATGCTGCGGGACGGAGGCGGGGCCGCGCCGGGTGCGGTCGGCAGACGGACCGGGCGGCGGTGATCCGGGATGATCCATGACCGGTTCCGGATAGCCGGTAAACTTTGCGCAGCACGTAAATTCGGTCGCGCCACGCGAGCTTTGTTTACGTCTTGCGCGGATTTTACCGGTTGTGCCGATTTTACGTGACGAGCGAAATGGCACGGTGATGTCGGCAGTGATACGGCGTCACCGCCGACACTTCGGTCACGGCCGGATGACGTGAGTTCAGCGACGCCCTCGGTTTAGGAGCTCCCGGCCTGCCCGCCGCCTGGTGAAGCGCCGAGACGCTCGTGAGCGTCAGTATGCGAGGCCGCCGCGCTAGCCTCGCGGAACGGTTGAGGCGTGCTCCTCGCGGCCGCGCTGCTTGGCGGGTGCGGGAAGTCCAGTGCGAGCAGGGCGCAGCCGTCCGGGCCGCCCCGCAGGGCCAGCGACGGGTCGGCGAGGGACTGCCAGCCGATCGAACGGGGTCCGAAGGACGCCTCGTCGGCTCGCAGTTCGCCGTCCAGGACGCATAGCGCGCGGCCGGAGGTGGCGCCGGCGCTCGGGCGGGCTCCAGGCCGCGCCCGCGCCCAGCCGCACGAGCCGGGCGGCGAGGCCGTCGGCGGCCGGGGGAAGGACCTCGGCCGTCTCCACCGCGCCCGCGGCCGGCGGCTGGCCTGGTCCCATCCGTCCACCCCGGCCGAGAGGTGACGTCGGCCGAGGTAGGGGCGTTCGCCCCGGGCGCCGGGCATGACCCCGCCGTAGTTGTCCGACCGGGCCCTGATCGTGGCGTAGAGCAGCGCCGCGTGCGGTGCCGCCGAGAACGGGCCGTACGTGGCGAACGCGTCGGCGTAGTGGACGAACACCGCGGGGATCGGCTTGCGCTGGAAGCGCGCCCCGTCGGTGCCGAAGAAGACCTGGAACTGGTCGATGCGGTGGAAGTGAGCGCTCAGCGTGATCCCCGGGTCGACGTTGTTCATGTAGACCTGCGGGCCCGGACCCGAGTGGCTGCGGGCGCCGAAGAAGACGTGGCTGTCGAAGCCGTGCTCGGCGACCCGCTGGTACTCGGTGTCCTCGAAGGCGACGAACCTGGTCACGGGGCCTCCTCGACGGCGGCTACTACTATGCTAGTAAGTACTATACATGTTAGACTTCTTAACGTCGATGGGCGGAGCGCCGGGTAATGGTCGACGCGGGCCGTGCCCATCGCAAGCCCCGAGACCGGCGCAAGCCCTACAACTGAGGTCGCAAGGGAGCGGTCATTGGCTATCGGCGTGAAGTTCCACCACATCGGCATCACGGTTTCGAACCTGGAGCGTACCCTCGAATTTTTCGAGGATGCATTCGGAGTGGTGCCAGGAATGGCGCTGCAGGTGCACGCCGGGGCCAAGACCGCGACGGCCCTCGGCCTGCCCGAGCACGAGCAGCGCGTCGCGCTGCTGGCGGTCGGCGACGTGATCCTGGAACTGATCGAGTTCCACCCGGTGCGGCGGCCGGCGTACGACGGGCGGCAGGACGACGTCGGCTACGCCTACCCCTGCTTCGCGGTGGAGGACATCGACGCGGCCTACCGGGAGTGGACCGGCAAGGGCTACACCATCCACGCCGAGCCGCAGGTCACACCCGATGGCCCGGTCGAAGGGTCGAAGTTC
This sequence comes from uncultured Actinomycetota bacterium, assembly GCA_963785645.1. Lineage (GTDB taxonomy): Bacteria > Actinomycetota > Actinomycetes > Streptosporangiales > Streptosporangiaceae > Trebonia. The sequence goes on along the minus strand of CAWAWG010000003.1, from coordinate 86,469 downwards.
ATGATCCTCAAGGATCCGGACGGCAAGAACATCGAGATCGTCGAGACGGGCAGGTACCTTGTCGCCGGCAACATCCGCGCCGGGGAGGGAACCGCCTCGCTCGACGACCCGGTCGTCATCGGCAAGCACTGAAGTCCGCCGGACCGGCCGCGGGCATCCTCGACTCCAGCCCGGGCTCGGCCTTGTCCAGGGTGACGATCCGCCGCCCGGCGTCGGTGCCTTCCAGCATCAACGTCACAACAAAGATGATTCCGAACGGATCGTTGCTCCGCGCCCGCCGCCGCATGACCTAACCGGCCCCCGCACTCCCGCCTTCGGCATCGACGACCGCCTGCTCGGCGGCGGCCGGGCCCTTGACACTCCGGATATTCCGCGAAATCGGCGGTCCGGCGACGCCGCCAAGAGCCAATGCAGGGAAGTTAAGGGCTCGGCTCGGACGCCTGCTTCGGGCGGCCGGGGATTGCTTTCCCGGCCGCCAGCGACGTAGGGCCAGTACTACGAGTAGCTGTCCCGGGACATCACCTGACATTTCGCGAAACCTTCCCAATCTAAAATGTATAGTGCTTACTTGACTTGTGTTTCCGGCCGAACTTACGATCCGAGCGTAGGTCAGGGTCCTCGACAGGAAGGAACGATAGTCATGACTGGTGTCATCGAGTCCGCGGGTGACGGCGGCCTGGCGGCGGAGTGGCTGATCTCGGTCGACGACCACGTCATCGAGCCGCCGAACGTCTGGCAGGACCGGCTGCCGGCCAAGTTCAAGGCAGCCGGCCCCGCGGCTGCTGACCGACGAGAAGGGCGAGGCCTGGTTCTACGAGGACAAGCGAATCCCGACGCTGGGGCTGTCCGCGGCCGCGGGCCGCACCAAGGAGGAGTTCAGCCCCCTGCCGCTGGCCTACGCCGACATGCGGCCTGGCTGCTACGACTCCGTTGCCCGGGTGGCCGACATGGACCAGGCGCGCATCCTCGCCTCGCTGTGCTTCCCGTCCTTCCCCCGGCTGTGCGGGCAGACGTTCTACGAGGGCAAGGACAAGGAACTCGGCGAGCTGTGCGTGCGCGCCTACAACGACTTCATGATCGACGAGTGGTGCGGCAACGCGCCCGGCCGCTACATCCCGCTGGTCATCGTCCCGCTGTGGGACCCGCGGCTGGCCGCGGCCGAAATCCGGCGCTGCGCCGGGCGTGGCGCGAAGGCGGTGTCGTTCAGCGAGAATCCGGCGCCGCTCGGCCTGCCGTCGCTGCACCACGACCGGGGCCGGTACTGGGACCCGGTCTTCGAAGCGGCCTCCGAGTGCGAGCATGCCGCTGTGCACCCACTTCGGATCGTCCTCGTCGCTGGTGAAGACGTCCGCCGAGACGCCGATGATCGCCACCGTCGCGATGAACCCGACCTCGCTCCTGCTGTCCACGATCGACTGGCTGTTCAGCGGCATCCTGCCGCGCTTTCCCGACCTCAAGATCTGCCTGTCGGAGGGCGGGCTCGGCTGGATTCCGTGGGTGCTGCAGCGCTCGGACTACACGCTCGACCGCCAGCGCTACTGGGCCGCCAGCGGCGAGGTGGAGGGCGACATGCTGTCGGGCGTCAGCATCAGCGATAGGCGCCGAGGCGCTGGACTACTCGATACCGCCGTCGCAGCTGTTCCGCGACCACATCTTCGGCTGCTTCATCGACGAGCCCGATGCGGTCTCGCTCATCGAGCAGATCGGCGTCGACAACGTCATGGCCGAGACCGACTACCCGCACACCGATTCGAGCTGGCCGAACTCCGGCGACCTGATGAGCGGGCAGTTGGCCGGCCTGTCCGCCGGCGACCGTACAAGGTCATGCGGGGCAACGCCGAGCGGCTGTTCAACTTCACCCCGGCGCCGATTCCGGCCACTGTCAAGAGCACTGTTTAAAAGCACTGTTTGGAAATCGCAGTGCAGGGAGCGGTGCAGAGCCAGTTCATGCGGCTGCTAGCCGCCAAGCTGTCCTGATAACAGCAACTGGCGTCCCGCAACGACAGGCAGGCGCAATGGGCGTGGCGTGGGGGAGTCAGCCCGTTTCGTTCGGGCTAAGGAAGAAGAGTTCCTGCTGGCGGTGACGGGCCGCTGTGCGCGAGTTCAGCCGAGGTCCGCGCCGAACGCGGCGCCGAGTTCCCGCATTGCGTTGTCGAGCAGGGTGCCGAGGTCGGAGTGCGGGTCGTCGAGCCAGTGCTCGTAGGCGGCGACGGCGACGCCGAGGACGGCGTGGGCGATGGCCTGCGGCGCGAGGTGGTCGGGACGGCGGCCGGTGCGCTCGGCGGCGAACTCGGCGATGACTTCGCGCCAGGCGGTGAACCGGAGCGTGGAGTGCGCGAGCAGCGTCGGGACGCGGAGGATCAGTTCCATCCGCCGGCGGTGCAGCGGCACCTGCGCGGGGGCGACGCGGTTGAAGTCGATGAGCGCGACCCTGATCGCGTCCATCAGCGGGACCTGCGGCGGGCACGCCTTCAGCCGTACCCGCATGCGTTCGAGCTCGTCCTCGAAGTCGCCCCACGGGATGTCGTTCTTGGAGGGGAAGTAGCGGAAGAACGTCCGCCGCCCGATCCCCGCGGCCGCCGCGATCTCGTCCACCGTGGTCGCGTCGAACCCCTGCGCCGCGAACAGGGCGAACGCCGTCTGCTCGAGTTCCGCGCGCGAGGTCGCCCGTCGGCGGCCCGGGCTGACCGGGGCCGCTGAGCCGGCCGCGGATGCCGGCACTGGGATCACCATCCTCGGTGGGGGTGCCCAGTTTACGCCCGCTGAGACTGGCGGAGTGGTGACAATCCGTGCGGTTCTTGATTTCGGCACGCGGTGCCGTTTAGGCTCCGTGCCAATATTTCCGTGGCACTTGGTGCCACTAATGCGCGGAGGTTCCCATGGCCGAGGTTACCGCACCGGGGACACGAGGCGGAGACGGACGCCCTGACCAGCGACGAGCTGCTCGTCGAAGAGGTCTCGATCGACGGCATGTGCGGCGTCTACTAGGCCGCTTGCCCGTGCTCCTTCGACCTTGACCGCGCCTGGCGGGTCGATCCCGCGGGTGTCGATGCGGCCCGAGCCGTTCGGGGCGCTGCTGTACCACTTCGGCACCAGGCGGCTGTCATTCCTCAAGAACCAGACGGTGCTGGCGGTGGTCAGGTCGCTGGCCGACCACCCGAGCGCCCGGTCCGCCTGCCTCGCCTCGGGCGTGACGGAGGCCGAACTCCCTGCGCTACGCGCGCGCCCTCGCCGCCCTTGCCGACTCAAGGATGATCACCGAAGACATGACTCTCGCTCCTGACCTGGCCGCTAAGGCAGCCGCACCCGGGAAGCTGACCGACCTGTTCCAGCTCGGCCTGGACGCGCCGATCTGCCTGACCTGGGAGCTCACCTACGCGTGCAACCTGTCCTGCGTGCACTGCCTGTCGTCCTCTGGCCGCCGTGACCCGCGCGAGCTGACCACCGCGGAGTGCAAGGAGGTCATCGACACCCTGGAGCGCATGCAGGTCTTCTACGTCAACATCGGCGGCGGCGAGCCCACGGTCCGGCCGGACTTCTGGGAGCTGGTCGACTACGCGACCGCGCACCAGGTCGGGGTGAAGTTCTCCACCAACGGGGTCCGTCTCGACGCCGCCGCGGCGGCGCGGCTGGCCGTCTCCGACTACGTGGACGTGCAGATCTCCCTCGACGGCGCGACCCGTGAGGTAAACGACGCCGTGCGCGGGCCCGGGTCGTTCGACACGGCGATGCGGGCGATGGGTCACCTGCGGGACGCGGGTTTCACCGGGTTCAAGCTCTCGGTCGTGATGACCCGGCAGAATATCCCGCAGATCGAGGAGTTCAAGGCGATCGCGGACCGCTTCGGTGCGCAGCTGCGGCTGACCAGGCTCCGGCCGTCCGGCCGGGGGGCGGATGTGTGGGACGAGCTGCACCCGCGGCCGGCGCAGCAGCGGGAACTCTACGAGTGGCTGGTGGCTCACGGCGAGCAGGTGCTGACCGGGGACTCCTTCTTCCACCTGTCGGCCTTCGGTTCTGCCTTGCCCGGCCTCAACCTGTGCGGCGCGGGACGGGTCGTCTGCCTGATCGACCCGGTGGGGGACGTGTACGCCTGCCCGTTCGCGATCCACGAGAACTTCCTGGCGGGGAACGTCCGCTCCCTTGGCGGCTTCGAGCGGGTGTGGAAGACATCGTCGCTGTTCGAGTCGCTGCGGCGGCCGGACACCGGCGGCGCGTGCAGGTCGTGCGGCTTTTACGACTCCTGCCGGGGCGGGTGCATGGCCGCGAAGTTCTTCACCGGGCTGCCGCTCGACGGCCCCGACCCGGAGTGCGTGCAGGGCTACGGCGAGGCGGCGCTGGCTTCGGTGTCCGCTTCCGCCGTGGCCGCGCCGCGGCCGTCGGGCGACCATTCGCACCGCACGGTGCCGTTGAGGACAGTGCCGTCGAGGACTGGGCCGTCGAGATTCGGGGCCGTCGAGTTCGGGGTCGCGCGCGGCCGGCCGTCCCGTCCCGGTATCGATCTCCCCGCGCCGTCCGCCGGCCCACGACTGCGACGAGAGCCCGCTGGCCGGCTTCCAGGCGCCGGCGCCGGGCGCGGCATCCGGCTGCTGCCAGGCCGCGCCCGATATTTCGTGAAATCGAAGCCGGGCCGTTCGCGGGCAGGAAGAAGGTGGATGGTTGACCTCGCTATGGCGTGACCAGCGATCCACTATCTTTGGCCGGGGCCGCAGCCTGCCCGGTCCGGCCTGCCGCATCCGGTGTGTCGGGTGCTTGGCCCGTCTCGACATAATCGCAGATTTCCGGAATCATCCGGTATGACGGGTAGCCGTCCCCCGAGCCGCGGTCAGGCAGCGTCGCCTGGCCGCCCGGGACAGATCGGCTCGGCGCGGTACCGGGGCTGGCCCGCATCGGGATATCCCCCCCGCTGCCCGACGGCGGCAAGCGCAACCCGCTCGTCAAGGACGTGCTCTCTCCCCGTCAGTGATCCGTGAGGGAGAGCGGAGGCGCTGACCGCGCGGCCGGCGCCGATGGCGCCGATGGCGCCGCGGTGCCGGCTGGAATGCGGATACTGCCCGATAGCGAAACCCGGCTGGTCGCCGGCGGGGCCGTGCTCGTCGGCGGGTCACCGGTCCGGGTGCTGCGGCTGACCCAAGCCGGGGCCCGCCAGGTCGCCTGCTGGTTCGACGGAGCGCCGGTACCGTCCGGTGCCGCCGCCCGGGTGCTGGCGCGCAAGCTCCTCGACGCGGGCATCGCGCATCCGGACTTCGCCGCCCGACGCGGGACGCACGGAGACCCCGGAGACCCCGGAGAGCACAGGGAGCACAGGGAGCACAGGGAGCCTGGAGACGACAGCGATCACGGCGAGCACGCGGACCGGCGCGGCGCGATGCCGCGGTCCGGCGGCGATCCCGTCGGGGCGGTCTCGGCCGCGGTCCTGCCCCGTTACCCGCTGACAAGCGGCGTCACCGTCGTGATCCCGGTCCGGGACCGGCCCGCGGAGCTGGCCCGGTGCCTTTCCGGCCTGCGGGATCTCCCGCACGTCATCGTCGTCGACGATGCGTCCGCCGACCCGGTGGCGATCGGCCGGATCGCGGCCGAGCACGGGGCGGTTGCCATTCGCCGGCCCGTGAACGGCGGACCGGGTGCCGCCCGCAACACCGGTCTGGCCGCGGCGGAGACGGAGTTCGTCGCTTTCCTGGACTCCGACTGCGTGCCGCGGCCGGGCTGGCTGGAGAGACTGCTCCCGCACTTCGCCGACCCGGCCGTCGGCGCGGTAGCGCCCAGGATCGTTCCCCACGAGCAGGGCGCCGGCTGGCTGGCCCGCTACGAGGGCGCGAGCTCGACGCTCGACATGGGTGCCCGCCCGTCGATCGTCCGCCCCGGTGCCCGCGTCTGCTACGTGCCGGGCGCGGCCCTCGTGGTCAGAAGCGCCGCCGCCGGCGACGGATTCAGGTACGGCATGTACGTGGGGGAGGACGTCGACTTCGTGTGGCGCATGTCCGCGTCCGGCTGGCGGGTCCGCTACGAGCCCGGCGCGGTCATGGGCCACGACCACCGGGTAACGTTCCGCGCCTGGTTCGCCCGTCGCGCCGACTACGGCACCTCCGCCGCCGCCCTGGAGGAACTGCACCCGGGCGCGGTCCGCCCGCTCTACGTCTCCTGGTGGACGGCCGGTGCGTGGGCGGCGGCGCTGGCCGGCCGCGGTTGCCGCGGCGGCGCTGACGGCGACGGCAACCGCCCTCCTCGCCCGGCGCATCTCCCGGGTCACCGGCGAACGCTGGCCGCTCCCCGGGCCGGTCAGTGATAACAGCATCAAGCGCTTGCGCGGGCCGGGGCCGGGCATCTTGCTTGACCGCTGGCGGGATGCCGGTTCCCCCGGCGGTCGGCCATGCGGCCGGTCCGGGGATAAAGGCGGCAACCGGTCGGCCCTGCGTCCGGATAACAGCAACAGGCGCGGCGTGCCCCGTGAGGCTAGGGGCAAGGAACGGGCGCGCCGGCCGGGAACGGGCCTGGTGGATGTTTTTGCACACCAGAGCGTGCAAAAACATCCGCTGCAATGCTCTTCCTGCGCTACGGGCAAGAAACGGCGGCGCAGTGCGGCTCTGCCCCGAGGCAGTGCCGCCTGGGGGCTGGCGCTGCGGCTAGCCGGCGGCGGAACCGCCGCCGCCGCCCGTCCTGTTGGCAGCGCCGTTTCCCGGACCTGGTGGCCGGCGGCGATCCCGGCCGCCCTCGCCGTCAAGAAGCTGCGCCTGCCCCTGGCGGCCCTTGTCCTCACGCCGCCGCTCCTGGACTGGGCCGACCGGAGACCGCCGCTCGACCCCGCCCGCTACGTCGCCGCCCGGCTGCTGGACGACGTCGCCTACAGCCTCGGCGTCTGGCAGGGGTGCCTCGCCCGCCGCACGGTCCGCCCGCTGCTTCCCGTGCTCGGCGCAAGGCGCCGGCCCGGCTGACCCGTGTCACCCGGCCGGCCGGCGAACCGGGGGCGGTACCGGCCGCCAGCGGCCGGCGGTCCATGGTGGGATAGAGGGCGGTACGCCGCCGGCGGCAGCCCGGCGGCAGAGTCGGCGGAGGTGACCATGGGCGTGCGGCGAACGCACCGCTACGACCTGACAACGACCTGGACGGGCAACCGGGGGACCGGCACCAGCGGGTACCGCGACTACGGCCGGGACCACGAGGTCACCGCCGAAGGCAGGCCGGTCGTCGAGGGCAGTTCCGACCCCGTCTTCCGTGGCGACAAAACGCGGTGGAACCCGGAGCTTGAGCTGGTCGCCGCGCTCTCGCAGTGCCACCTGATGTCCTACCTGCACGTATGCGCGGCATCCGGCGTGGTCGTGACGGCCTATGACGACGCTCCGTACGGGCTGATGGCCGAGACCGAAGACGGCGGCGGCCACTTCACCGAGGTCGTGCTGCGCCCGCGGGTCACGGTCGCCGACGCGGCCATGGCCGAGAAAGCCGTGCTGCTGCACGAGGAGGCGAGCGAGAAGTGCTTCATCGCCAGTTCGGTGAACTTTCCCGTCCGCCACGAGCCGTCGGTAACCATCGCCGGCCCCGCATAGCGATCACCGCCCTGTTCCGCCGCCCGGCGGGGACGGGCGGCCGCTGTTCTGAACGAGGCGCCCGCTATCAGCGAGTCCCGTCGCACCGCGGTCTCCCTGATAACAGCAAGAAGCGCGGAGTGCCCGACCCATCGCCCGGTGCCGGACGAGCGAACGTAGCGGACCGGGCGAGAAGGGCCAGGCTCACGGATCTCTCGGCTTGCGCCGCCCCCGGCTGTTTGGTTCCGTCAGCGAGTTGCGTGTAGGGTAAGCGACGCCCAGGGGGCTGGGCGACGAAATTACCGCGCGGCGCATAAGGCGCGCTTCCAAGCTGGGATGTAATTTCTGAATATGAGCGAGCTGCTGCCCCTGTTTCCGCTGTCGACGGTGCTTTTCCCGGGCATGCGCTTGCCGCTGCATATCTTCGAGGAACGGTACCGGCTGCTCGTCGCGTACCTGCGCACGCAGCCGGAACCGCAGCGGTTCGGAGTGATCGCGATCCGCAAGGGGCGCGAGGTCGGCACCGACGGCACCACCGCGCTGCACGAGATCGGCTGCGTCGCGACCGTCCGCCAGATCGCGGCCCATGCCGACGGCCGGTTTGACCTGGCCACCGTGGGCACCGAGCGGTTCCGGCTGCTCCGGGTGGACGACTCGCTGCCGTACTACCAGGGCGAAATCGAACCGCTCAAGGACGAGGCCCGGTCCGACGCGGGGGATGCGGAAGCATTCGCGGTCAGCCGGGTACAGGCGGGGTTTCGCGCCTACCTGAACGCCCTGGCCGACCGGGGCGGCGGCGTGATCAGCGTCGCCGACCTGCCGGACGAGCCGGTGCTGCTGTCCTACGTGGTCGGTGCCGCGATGATCATCGACCTGCCGGAGCGCCAGTCGCTGCTCGCCGCCCCGACCGCGCTTGACCGGCTGCGGCTGGAACGCTCGCTTCTGGTCCGTGAGATCGCGATGTTCCGCGCCACGACATCCCGCCCCGCCCCCGACTACGCATTCGAGCAGTTCAGCCAAAACTAGTCAGGCTCGAAACGAGTCGGGCGGCAGCGGCCCAGGTAGCGCGGGCAGGCGTCAATCGTGGACGATGATGCCGCGGATGTTGCGGCCGGCCATCATGTCCTCGTAGCCCTGGTTGACCTGGTCGAGGGTGTACCGCGTGGTGATCAGCTCGGCCAGCTTGAGCCTGCCCGCCCGGTACAGGTCGAGAAGCCGCGGGATGTCGTCGAACGGGTTGGACGACCCGAATATCGCGCCCTGGAGCCGCTTCTCCAAGAGTGCCAGCTCGAACCCGGAGACGTGCACGGTCTTGCTGGCCGGCCCGGCGAGCCCGGCCAGCACGACGATGCCGCGCTTGCGGATCGCGCTGAACGCGGCGGAGACGACATCCTCGGTCACCACGCCCATGGTGACGATCGCCTGGTCCGCGCCCACCCCCCAGGTGAGCTCCAGGGCGAGCGCCTGCGCCTCCTCGGGCGTGGCCACCGCGTGCGTCGCACCGAAGTTGAGGGCGGAGGCCCGCTTGGACTCCGCCGGGTCCACCGCGATGACGTACCGCGCGCCGGCGATCGAGGCGCCCTGCAATGCGTTGTGGCCGACGCCGCCGACGCCGTAGACGATGGTGGTGTCACCCGGCCGCACCTCGCCCGAGCGTACGGCGGAGCCGAAACCGGTCGGCACCCCGCAGGACGTCAGCGCCGCGAGCTCGAGCGGGATGTCGTTCTCGATCTTCACCACCGAGGCCTCCGACAGCACCGCGCGCTCGGAGAACGTCCCGAGCAGGCACATCTGCCCGAAATCAGTCGAGCCCTCGTGGTAGCGGAACGTCCCGTCCGGCAGGCAGTTGTCGTACAGGAACCGGCCGAAGTCGCACAGGTTCGACTGGCCGCGCGCGCAGAACCGGCACCGGCCGCAGACCGGCAGGAACGAGCCGACCACGTGGTCGCCGACCGCGAGCCGGGTGACGCCGTTGCCGACCTGCTCGACGATGCCCGCGCCTTCGTGGCCGCCGACGATGGGGTACCGGACCGGGATGTCCCCGGTGCGCAGGTGGTCGTCGGAGTGGCACAGCCCCGACGCGGCGAATTTGACGAGGACCTCCCCGGTCTTCGGCTCGTCGAGGTCGAGTTCGACGATCTCGAATTCCTTGCCGACGTCCCTGAGTACCGCTGCTCGCGTCTTCATGCAACATCCTCCCGAGGAGTGGGCGCACTCTTCCTGCCATGATCCGCGCCTGTCATCATCCGCCCAAGCGCAAGACGGGGTCATTGTGACAGCTGCCCAATGACAGACTTGCTTCTTGTGTTCCGCGTCGGCAATACCCAAAAGCCGTCATTCCGAAAGAATTCCTGCTCCGCCTGGCGGGCGACCTTAGGCGCCTTCGTGTGCGCCCGACGAGCCGTGCGGGGAATGCTCGGCGGCGCATCTCGTCATTATAACGATGATCCCTACCGGATTTATCGGTATAAGCGGACAAGAATCTAATCTTCGCTACCGGTGACGAAAAAATGGCTGGATCAGCGGGTATCGTGCGCTGTCCGCGTACCCGGAGACTCTCGGCGGTCATTTCGGTCAGCGTCCGGCGATGCCGCGGAACGAGGCGGGGAGTGCTCCGCAGGTTACAGTACGGAGTAGCGGTGTCCGGTCTTATTGCGTGACGCAAGTGACGGTAGCTAGGGTCGAGAACATGCTTACATTCCGGTCCTCTACCAGGCGGGTCGCCGCCGTGCTCGGCATAGCATGTCTCGGCCTCGCCGCCGCGGCCTGCAGTTCTTCCTCATCGTCTTCTTCCTCGTCCGCGGCGGCGTCTTCGTCCGCGTCGTCCGCCAGCGCGAGCCCGTCGTCGAGCAAGGTGTCCGGCACCGCCAACGTCGCCTACGCCAGCTCCCTTGAGTACCTGAACGAGACCGACGTGAAGCCGGCGTTCACCGCCGCCACCGGCGCCGGGTACTCCGGGACGGGTAACGCCTCCGGCACGCTTCAGCAGGAGATCTCCGCCGGCGAGATCAAGCCGAACGTGTTCGAGGCGGTCGGTGGCGACAACATCACGCCGCTCGAGCCGAAGTTCACCAGCTGGTATGTCCAGTACGCGAGCACGTCGATGGTGATTGCCTACAACCCCAAGTCGAAGTACGCCAGCGAGTTCAAGGCCTACGCCGACGGCTCCAAGCCGCTGTCCACCTTGTTCTCTACCCTGCTGCAGACGCCGGGCCTGAAGCTCGGGCGCACCGACCCGAACACCGACCCGCAGGGCCGGGACTTCATCTACATGCTCGAGCTCGCGCAGAAGTACTACAACCTGCCGTCGGACACCGTGTCCAAGATCCTCGGCACCACCGACACCGGTACGTCGAACTCCAGCCAGATCTACGCCGAGTCCTCGCTCGACTCGACGCTGCAGTCCGGCCAGCTCGACGCGTCGAGCGCCTTCATTACCCAGGCCAAGGAACTCGGTCTCGACTACATCCCGCTGCCGGCCGCGATCAACCTCGGCAGCGCCGCGCTCGCGTCGACCTACAAGACCGCGTCAGTTACGATCAAGACCGGGACGAAGACCGGCTCGCCGCAGGACATCGACATCACGATCATCGGCACGCCAACCCCGGCCGCCGAAGCGTTCGTGGCGTACACGCTCTCGCCGGCCGGCCTCGCGCAGTACAAGCAGGGAGGGTTCACCGTGCTCACGCCGACGCTGGTCGGTACCAAGAGTGACGTGCCCGCGCCCGTCGCCAGTGAACTGCCATCGCCTTGATGCCGTCGGCCGGTTAGGCCTTCGGGACGAAGGACAGGATTAAGAGAGTTCAGTTGAGCTGGGGTCCTAGCCCGCAGGCGGCCGCGTCTGGAGGGGTGGTCCGGGATGACGCGAGCGTCGGGCCCGGGCTGCCCCCGGGCAAGGTAAACGGGGCGCGACCAGGGGGACCGCGGATCCGTTCGGTATCCGCTGTTCTTTCCGTCGCGGGGGCGGCGGTGATCTGGGTCGCCCTGCTCGGCCCCGTGATCACCCTCCTCATCCACCTGTCCCCGGGGCAGGTCGCCAGCGCGCTCACCGGGGCCGGCGACCTGGACCCGCTGGTCACGTCGCTGGAGGCGGGCGGGGTCACCCTCGTCGTGCTCGTCGGCGTCTGCACGCCGCTCGCCTGGATGCTCGCCCGCGGCCGGCTGCCGCTGCCGCGGATCTGGGAGGCGGGGCTGCTGTGTTCGCTGCTGCTCCCGCCGCTGGTCATCGGCCTGCTCCTGGTCTTCATGGTCGGCCCGTATACGCCGATCGGTGAGTTTCTCGGCTGGCTGCACCAGGACGCGACGAACACGTTCCTCGCCCTGGTGATCGCCGAGGTCTACGAGGCCGCCCCGTACTACGTGCTGGGCGCGCAGGCCGCGTTCGGCGGGGTCGACACCCGGCTTGAGCAGCAGGCCGGGCTGCTCGGCGACCGGCCCTTCCGCGTCTTCCGGCGCATCACCCTCCCGCTGGCCGCGCCCGGGCTCTCCATGGCCCTCGCCACCGCGTGGGCACGGGCGATGGGCGCGTTCGGCGCGGTCGTGATCATCGCCTACCACCCCTTCGGGATCCCGCTGCAGATCTACACCACCTTGCAGGAGACCGGCCTGGCGACGGCGCTGCCGTACGCGCTGGTGCTCCTGGTCGTCGCGCTGCCGCTGCCGCTCGCCGCCTATGTCTGGAGCGCGCGTGCTGAACGCCGACGTAGAGGTTGACCGCCGCGACTTCGCCGTCCGCGCCGCGCTGTCGGTGGCGGACGGGGAACGAGTCGCGCTGTTCGGGCCGTCCGGGGCCGGGAAGACCACCGTCCTCGAGGCGGTCGCGGGCCTGGTCCGGCTGCGCCGGGGCCTGGTCGAGCTGGGCGGGCGCGTGCTGAGCGCGGTCGGCCCCCGTGTTGATGAGCACCGTGTTGATGAGCACCGTGCTGATGAGCACCGGGCCGGCCTGCGGCCGGTCGAGGTGCCGCCCTGGCAGCGCCGGGTCGGGCTGCTGCGACAGGACCCCGGGCTCTTCCCCCACCTTTCCGTGCAGGCCAACCTCGCTTACGCGAAGTCGGGCGCGGTCGGCCCGGCCGAGCTCACCGCGATCGCCGGGCAGCTCGGCATCGACGGGCTGCTGACCGCGATGCCGGCCCGGCTGTCCGGCGGCCAGCGGCACCGGGTGGCCCTTGGCCGGCTGCTGCTCGCGCACTGCGACGCGCTGCTGCTCGACGAGCCGTTCGCGTCCCTCGACGCGGCACTGCGCCGCTCGCTCACCTCGCTCGTCAAGGACCTCACCACGGAACGCTCTGTGCCGGCGCTCCTGGTGACTCACCAGCTGTCCGACGCGCAGGCGTTCGCCGACCGGCTGGCCGTGATGGACCGGGGCGAGATTCTCCAGGTCAGCGCACCCGATGAGGTGGTGCTGGCGCCGGCTTCCCGCCGGGTCGCCGAACTCGTCGGCTACCTGGGCTTCGTCCCCGCCGCGCAGCCTGGCCTCGTCGCCGGCGTGCATCCAGACCGGGTCACCGCGGGCGCCGACCCGGCTCGCGGGCTCGTCGTGACCGGCACCGTGACCGCCGCCCGGCCGAGCGGTGCGGGCTGGGAGGCCGACCTGCGCACCGGCAGCACGGCATTTACCTGCCGCCTGCCCGGACCGCCGGCCAGCGACCAGGCGACGGTAACCGTGCTTGACCCGCCGTACTTCGGCAATGACGGGCTCAGGGTCGAATCCGGCCTGAGCATCCGCTGAACCAGCGGAAGGCCGGACGCGGGGCACCCGCCCGCGTGCCTGGCCGGGGCGGAAGCCGTCGCCATGAGCTAGGGTCTGAGCGTCATGAGCCGATACGCCTTTCTGATCTTGCCTTCGCACAACCGCGTCTACGCGGAAGCCTCGCTGGCGCTCGCCCGGGCCGAGTTCGCCGTGCTCAGCGCGGCGCTGCCGGACGGCGGGCCCGACGCGGAGAGTGTCGCGGAGACAGTGATAGGTGGCGTCCCCTACGTCACGTTCGACGGCGGCGACCTGTCGCAGCGGGACGTCGCGCTGCTCGCCAACCTGTCCTCGCTGTACGCGCTGTTCGAGGTCGCCCCCGCCGATGTCCGGTGGCCCGCCGGAGCCCAAGGCGCCGCTGATGTCCAGGTCACCGCGGGGGAACTGCTGCGGCCAGTGCCGCTGCGCCGCTTGGACCGCCTTGACGACGACCTGCTGACCATACTCAAGTACCAGGGGAAGACCAACGAGCAGTTCACCAAGCTCCTGCTCAACGTCACCCTGGCGTCCTCGGCGTTCGCCGGTGAGCTCGACAGCAGGCGGCTCGCCGTCCTTGATCCGCTGTGCGGCCGGGGCACCACGCTCAACCAGGCGCTGATGTACGGCTTCGACGCCTGCGGCGCCGATATAGACGCGCGGGATATCGAGGCCTATGCGGTGTTCATCCAGCGCTGGCTCAAGGACAAGCGGCTCAAGCACCAGGCGGACTTCTCCCCGGTCCGACGCGACCGCAAGGTCGTGGCACGGCGCCTTACGGCGCAGTTCGCGGCGACCAAGGACGAGTACAAAGCCGGAGACGTCCAGCGTCTAACGGTGGTGGAAACGGACACGACCCGCATCGGCGAGTTCTTCCGCCCCGCGTCCGCCGACCTTGTCGTCACCGACCTGCCGTACGGCGTCCAGCATGGCAGTCACTCGCCCGGACCGGCCGGTGACCGGCTCGCCAGGAGCCCGCTCGACCTGCTGCAGGCCGCGGCCCCGGCCTGGGCGATGGCTCTGCGTCCCGGCGGCGCGCTCGGAATCTCCTGGAATATCCACGTCGCCCGCCGCGAGGACGCCGCCGGCGCCCTCGCCGCCGCGGGCCTCGAAGTGCTCGACTCGGCCCCGTACCGGGGCTTCCGCCACCGCGTCGATCAAGCCATCACCCGCGACATCCTGGTAGCGCGCAAGCCCGCGTCTCCCGCCCGGACCGCAGCAGCGCCCGGGTAGCGGGGGACTGCGCTGCAACGGATCGGCCGCGGTGCGCGTCTTAGCCGGTGACATTCAGGTTTCACTCTAAGGCTGGTGCTCTCATGGCTCCGTTGACGCGTTGCTTCCTGCCCGCCGCGGCCCTCGCCGTCTTGACCGTGCTCGTAACCGGCTGCGGGACCGGGACTTCAAGCGTGAGCGGCGCGGCCCGGCCGTCGGCCGCACTGCCCGCCCGCCCGGCGGCGGTGAGCGGCACCCCGGCCCCGGCTCCGGTTGTCTACCTCGCGGAGGGCGGATCCGTCGGCGGGACGACCGTGCATGCCCCGGCGTGCACGACCGGCTGCCAGCTGTCCGGTGACAGCACGGCCTGGCTGTTCGACATGACCTGGCAGACGTGGAACTCCACCGTCGCGGTCGGGACCGGAACCGAGAAGCTAGACGACTGCACGCCGAACTGCGCGGCCGGCACGCTGCACGCGGTTCCGGTGCGAGTGACGCTGAGCAAGCCGGTGCTGGTCTGCTTCGTCTCCGGCCCGGGCAGGTGGTTCTGGACCCGCCTGTCCTTCACGTGGCCCGACGGCCTCCCCGCGGCCTTCTCCGGCGGGAACGCGCCGCTCAACCCGTTCGACTACGCTGACATCACCGCGCAGGCGGCGAAGGCCTGCTGACAGCGTCCGCCTGGCCGGATTCCGCCGGCCCACGCCGCGTACCCGGCCGGTTCGCGATGATCGAACTCCGTGCGGTGAGGGTGCGCATGCCGGTACTCAGATGGTGTGATCAGGAACCGCGGCGCTTAGGCTAGCTTTGTGGGCGTCGAAACCAGGGCAGGCCTTGTGACGGTGGCTCAGGCGCCACCCCGGCTGATCGACCGGGCAGGCCTGCTCGCCGTGCTGGACCGGGCGGCGGAGAAGAAGGTCGCGATCATCTCCGCTCCGGCCGGCAGCGGCAAGACGTCGCTGCTGTGCGCCTGGGCAAAGCATCCCGGCCAGCGGCGACGGCTCGCCATGGTGCAGGTACGCCGCGACCAGGTGGATGCCCAGGATTTCTGGCTGGCTCTGCTTGAGGCCGTCCAGCGGGCTTCCCGCGCGGCCGGCGGTGAGGAGCGGCCGGCGGCGACGCCGGACTTCAACGCGGCGGCGCTGGCCGACCGGGTGCTGGCGGAGCTCGCCGCCGTATCCGGCGGCATCACGCTGGTCATCGAAGATCTGCACGAGCTGAACTCGCCGGAGACCCTCGATCAGCTCGTCCGGGTGCTGCGGCACCTTCCCGGTGGTACCCATGCGGTGCTGTCGACGCGGCATGATCTGCGGTTGCGGCTGCACCAGCTGCGGCTGGCGGGGGAGCTGGCGGAGATCCGGGCGGCGGACCTGTGTTTTTCCGAGGGCGAGACGCGGGAGCTGCTGGCCGCGTCGGGGATCAGGCTGTCGGCGGCGGGGACGGCGCTGCTGCACCAGCGGGCCGAGGGGTGGGCGGCGGGCCTGCGGCTGGCGGTGCTGTCGCTGGCCGGGCACCCGGACCCGGAGCGGTTCGTCGAGCAGTTCTCCGGGACCGACCGGACGGTCGCGGAGTACCTGCTGGCCGAGATGCTGGACCGCCAGCCGCGCCCGGTGCAGGACCTGCTGCTGCGGACCTGCCTGCTGGAGCGGGTCAACCGGGAGCTGGCCGACCTGCTGGCCGGCCGCCCGGGGTCGGAACCGATCCTGCTCGGCCTGGAGGACGCGAACGCGTTCGTGGTCTCCCTCGACCCGGAGCGGACCTGGTTCCGCTACCACCACCTGTTCGCCGACCTGCTGCGGCTGGAACTGCGCCGGACCCTCCCGGAAGAAGTCCCCGTCCTGCACCGCCGCGCCGCCGCCTGGTTCAGCGGGCACGGCCTGTTCGCCGACGCCATCCGGCACACCCAGGCAGCCGGCGACTGGCCCGACGCCGCCCGCCTCCTCGCCGACCACTCACTCAGCCTGATGCTCGACGGCCACACGGCCGGCATCCAGGCGCTTTTGCAGGCCTTCCCGCCCGGCGCGGAATACCCCGAGCTGGCCGCGGTACGCGCGGGGTGCGACATCGTTCAGGGGCACCTGAGCGAGGCGGCCGTCCACCTGACGACCGCCGAGGCGTATGCCGAGACGGTACCGCCGGGCCGCCGGCGCGGCCTGCGGGTGGCGATCGCGTCGCTGAAGGTGTGGCTGGCCCGGCGGCGCGGTCACCTGGCCGGCGTGGTGGGGCAGGTTCAGTTCCTCGCGTCTCCGGTAACCGGGCAGTCCGAGCAGGACATCGCGCTTGACGGCGACCTGCGCGCGGTGGCGCTGCTGAACCTGGGCGCCATCGAGGCATGGTCGCTCGGGCTCCCGGACGCCGAGCGCCACCTGCGGGAGGGGGCCGCGCTCGCCCGTCAGATCGGCCGGCCCTATCTCGAGGTCTGCTGCCTGGCGCAGCTCGGGTTCGCGTCGAAGATCGAGCCGTTCGCCACTACCCAGCAGCGCTGCCGGGAGGCGATCGCGCTGGCGGAGCGGCACGGCTGGGGCACCGAGCCGGTGATCGCGCCCGCGCTGCAGACGCTGGCCGGGACGATGGTATGGCTGGGGCAGTTCGACGAAGCGGAGCGGTGGCTGATCCGGTCCGAGCAGGCCCGGCACGCGGACGCCGGCCCTGACGTCGGGCTGCTGATGCACCACACGCGGGGCCTGCTGCATGCCTGCCGAGGCCGGCACCGCGAAGCGCTCGATGAATTCAGCATCGCCGGAAGGCTGGAGTCGCAGATGGAGGGAACGCACGCCCTGGCGAACCAGGTGACCGGCTGGACGCTGGCCGCGCAGGCCCGCGCCGGGATGCCGGGGAAGGCGCGCGCCGCGCTCGCGGAGCTGGACGGCGAGCGGGCCGCCTGCGGCGAGATCGCCAATGCCCGCGCGGTGATCTGCCTCGCCGACAGCGACCCGGCCGAGGCGCTCACCGCCGTCAGGGACGTGCTGAACCGAACGGCACCGGTGATCGGGTACGTCACGGTGGTGGAAGCCCACCTGCTGGCCGCCCTCGCCCACCGGGCCCTGGGCGACCAGCGCGCGGCGAACCGGGCCGCCGAACGCGCGCTGGCCCTGGCCGAGCCCGACCGGCTGGTCCTGCCCTTCGCGATGACGGGAGCGGCGGATCTGCTGAAGGCGCTGCCCAGGCACGAGAGCGAGCACGCCGCGCTGCGCGCCGACATCCTCAATGCCCTGGAAGGCACGTCGCCCGGCGGTGGCGACCCGGTGGCGGGGCAGGAAGCGGACCTCACGCCGAGCGAGCTGAAGGTGCTGCGGTACCTCCCCACGAACCTGTCCCGGCCGGAGATCGCGTCCGAGCTGTCGGTGTCGGTGAACACGGTCAATACGCACATCCGCAGCATCTACGCCAAGCTGCAGGCCAGTGACCGCTCCTCGGCGGTGCACCGCGCGCGGTCGCTCCGGCTGCTGGCCGGCGCCCGCGGTTAGGCCGGAGTCACCTGCGAGATCGTGCTGGACGGCTGGCTCAGCGCGGTGCGCGGGCAGCGCCGCTGGCGCGGTCGGCGATGAGGAGCCGCAGTTCGCGGGCCCGCCGGACGGCCGTGGAGCGGTCGTCGGCGCCGAGCTTGGCGTAGATCCGGCGCAGGTGCGTGCCGACCGTGTTCAGGGAGATGGACAGCTCGGCCGCGATCTCCGGCCGGGACAGGTTCGTGGGGAGGTACCGCAGCACCTTCAGTTCACTCGGGCTGAGTTCCTGGGCCGGCGGCGCCAGCTCCTCGGGCGGGCCGGCGGAGGACCCGCGCAGTGTGTCGAGGACGTCGGCGCGCAGCGCGGCATGCGCCGTCTCGTGCCGGGACAGTGCCTCCAGCAGATCCGCCGCTCCCGTCATCGCGAACGGCAGCACCAGCCGCTCCGGCTCGGCCAGGGCCAGCGCGCGTTCGGCGGCCCGGTTCGCCGCGCGCTGGTCGCCCAGAGCCCGGTGGGCGAGGGCGGCCAGCAGGTGGGCTTCCACCACCGTGACGTACCCGATCACCGGTGCGGTGCCGTCGAGGACGGGCGGCAGCGCGTCCAGGGCGCCCGCCGGATCGCCTTGCGCCAGGCAGAGCACCGCGCGGGCATTGCGGATCTCACCAGAGCCGGCCCGCTTGTCAGCGAGCGCCGCGAGGCCGAGGCCGGCCTCGGCGAGTATCCCCAGGCGGGCTTGCGTGGCCAGCATCCAGCCGGTCACCTGGTTCGCCAGGACGTGCGGTCCCTCCAGCTGCGATTGCAGGCGCTCGGCCGCGCTGAACTCCTCGAGCGCCTCCGGCTGGCGGCCGCGGGCGGCAAGCAGCATCCCGCTTACCAGGCGGGCGAGCAGCCCGATGTCCGGCCCGTGGTCGGTTCGCAGGATCTGCGCGGTGCGTCGCAGCCAGTGCTCGCCCTCGTCGAACTCGCCCGTCAGCACCAGCGTGCCGGCCAGCGTGACCAGCGCGGGCGCGATGAACCACTCGGTGCCCCAGCCGTGCCGCTCGGCCAGCGCGATCGCCTCCCGGCAGCGCCGCTGGGCGATGGCGAGCGAGCGGATCCTCGACACGGTTCCGAGCTGGACGAGGCACCTGACTTCGAGGTAGGGCCGGCCGGTCTTCCGGGCCAGGACGGCACCCTCCCGCAGGTGGCGCTCGGCGCCGTCGAGTCCCAGGGAGGCTTCGATGGCGCCCAGGTTCAGCAGCGCGACCGCGCGCAGGTCGCCGTCAAGCGCGATGTCCTGCTCGGACTGGCTGGTTACCGGAGAGTCGAGGAGTCTGGCCTGCTCGGTGACCTCGGCCAGGTCGCCGCGCCGGGTGGCCAGCGACAGCTTCAGCGACGTGATCGCCACCCGCAGCCGGCGCTGGCGGTCTGGCGTCGTCGTGCCGGCATAGGCCTCGGCGACAGTCAGGTGGGCGGCGGTCTCGTCCAGGCGCCCCTGCGCGAGGTTACGCCCCGCGTGCATCAGGGCCAGCTCGGGGTGATCCGTGCCGGGCGGGAAGGCCTGCAGGAGCGCGCGGACGGTCTGCTGCTGCCCGTCCATCGTCAGCGTGAACGCGTGGTCGGCGAGGAGGCGGGCGGCGTCGGGCCAGTCGCCGGCTGCCTGGGTGTGCCGGATGGCGTCGGCGAACAGGCCGTGCCCGCTGAACCAGGCGGCGGCGCGGCGGTGCAGGACGGGGACTTCTTCCGGGAGGGTCCGGCGCAGTTCCAGCCGCAGCAGGTCGGCGAACAGGTGGTGGTAGCGGAACCAGGTCCGCTCCGGGTCGAGGGAGACCACGAACGCGTTCGCGTCCTCCAGGCCGAGCAGGATCGGTTCCGACCCCGGGCGGCCGGCCAGCAGGTCGGCCAGCTCCCGGTTGACCCGCTCCAGCAGGCAGGTCCGCAGCAGCAGGTCCTGCACCGGGCGCGGCTGGCGGTCCAGCATCTCGGCCAGCAGGTACTCCGCGACCGTCCGGTCGGTCCCGGAGAACTGCTCGACGAACCGCTCCGGGTCCGGGTGCCCGGCCAGCGACAGCACCGCCAGCCGCAGGCCCGCCGCCCACCCCTCGGCCCGCTGGTGCAGCAGCGCCGTCCCCGCCGCCGACAGCCTGATCCCCGACGCGGCCAGCAGCTCCCGCGTCTCGCCCTCGGAAAAACACAGGTCCGCCGCCCGGATCTCCGCCAGCTCCCCCGCCAGCCGCAGCTGGTGCAGCCGCAACCGCAGATCATGCCGCGTCGACAGCACCGCGTGACCGTTGGGGGGAAGGCTGGTCAGCAGCCGGGTGAGCTCAGTGACGGCCTCCGGCGAGTTCAGCTCGTGCAGGTCGTCGATGACCACGATGACGCGGCCGCGGTAGTCCGCGAGGTGCGAGAGTACCGCGTCGGCCAGCGTGCGGAGGTTCAGGTCCGGCGTCGCGGCCAGGCGCTTCCGTGTCGCCGTCCCCGGCGGGGGCACGGCGGACGGCGGCGAGCAGAGCCAGCCAGAACTGATGAGCGTCCTGCTCGCCGCGCCGCACCGACACGAAGGCGATGCGGTGGGCCCGGCCCGGGCGGTCCGCCCAGGCGCGCAGCAGCGACGTCTTGCCGCTGCCTGGCCGGCGCCGAGATGACCGTCACCTTCCGCTCCGCCGCCCGGTCGAGGAACGCGACGAGATCGTCCCGCGCGACCATCCGGGAGGTGTCTGCCCGGGGATCCGGCGCCCGGGAAGCTGACCCAGGCGGGTCGCGGTCCTGCGTCTTCTGGTTAACCGGTCCGGTGCTCTGCGCCCCTCCCACGCGTACCATCATGACACGCGGGGGCCGCCGGGCGACGACACGCAGCCGGCCGGGCCGGGAACGGCGCTGCCCGGTGCGGCCAGCCGAGTGGAATGCCCTGTCATCGGGAAGGGTAGCGTTGCCTCATGGACACCATGGCAGTGCACGGCAGCGGGCCCGCAGGCGATCCCGGGCCGACCGTTTTCGTCCTTTTCGGCGCGACCGGGGACCTGGCGAGCCGGATGGTGCTCCCCGCGTTCTACCGGCTGGCCCAGGAGAGGCTGCTGCCGGACCAGTGGCGGCTGGTCGGGAACGGCCGCGGTGACGTGGCGCACGAGGACTTCCGTGCCCTTGTCCGCACCGCGCTCGTCAAGTCAGGCACCGAGCCGGAGCCGGCCGATGGGACGCCTTCGCCAGCGGCTGTTCTTCGCGGGCGGCGGCTTCAGCACCGACAACCCCGGCAGCCTGCTCGACGTGGTCGGCAAGGCCCGCGGTGCGCTCGGCGGCGACCCGCAGCTCGTCCACTACCTGGCCGTTCCGCCCGTTGCCTTCGGCGAGCTGACGAAGGCGCTGGGCCAGCACGGGCTCTCCGCGGGCGCCCGCGTGGTTTACGAGAAGCCCTTCGGCACGTCGGGTGACGATTTCCGCGAACTCGACCAGGTCGTCCACTCGGTCCTTGACGAGCAGCAGGTGTACCGGATCGACCATTTCCTCGGGAAGGAAGCCACCCAGGACCTGCACCTGCTGCGGTTCGCCAACGCGGCGTTCGCCTCGTGCTGGGACCGCGAACACGTCGAGTCGGTGCAGATCGACGTGCCGGAGACGCTCGACATCAGCGACCGGGCCCAGTTCTACGACGCCACCGGTGCGGTGCTCGACATGCTGGTCACGCACCTTTTCCAGGTCGCCGCCGAGGTCGCCATGGAGCCGCCGGCCAGCCTGGGCGCGCTGGACCTGCAGGCCGCCAGGGAGGAGATCATCAGTAAGTTCCGGCCGCTGGATCCGGCCGAGGTGGTGCTCGGCCAGTTCGACGGATACCGGGATGTCCCCGGAATCAAGCCCGGCTCCGACCGGGATACCTTCGTCGCCGCCCGGCTGTGGATCGACACCGACCGCTGGCGCGGCGTGCCCTTCTACCTGCGCACCGGCAAGCGGCTGGCCGCCTCGGCGCAGCGGGTCAGCCTGATCCTGCGCGACCCGCCGGGACCGCTCAGCGGCCAGCTGCCCCCCGACGCCAACGTGCTGTGCTTCTCACTCGCCGGAGACGGCGAGATCGACCTTTCCCTGGTGGCGAAGAAGCCCGGCCCCGGGTTGAACCTGGACGTGGCGCACGCGGGCATCCCGCTGGCCGGCCTGCCGGGCGCGGACCCGCTGCCGCCGTACGTCCGGCTGATCCACGACGTGCTCCTCGGCGACCGCTCGCTGTTCACCCGCCCCGACGGGCTCGCCGCGGTCTGGGACGTCGCCGAGCCCGCTGCTGTCCCGGCCGCCCCAGGTGCTGCCCTACGCGCCCGGATCGTGGGGGCCGGACAAGGCGCGCGACCTGATCGCCCCCGGTCACTGGCTCCTGGGTGAGTAAACCGCTGCCCTGTCCCCGCTGGCTCCTTCACTCGGCGTGAGGCCATAGGGTGTGTTCGTGACGAGCGTGCGGTCGAGGGTTACGAGTGTTTCGTGGCTGGTGGCGGGCGGGTTTGCCGGGTGGGCGGTGGCCAGGGTCGCGGGGGCCGACCGGCTGCGCCGGGCCGAGACGCTGGCGGTGCCGCTGGTACCGTTCACCCCGCAGGTGGCCGCGGCCGCGCCGTGGGCCGCGCTCGGCCTGACCCTGACCAGACGGCGCGGACCGGCCGCGACGGCCGCGCTCGCCGCGGCGGCGCTCGCCCTGGTGGTACGGCCGCGGCGGATCCCGAGGCCCCAGCCGGGGGCCGGCGGGCGGATGCTGCGGGTGCTCACCGCAAACCTGTACTTCGGCCGGGCCGACGCGGAAGTACTCGTCGCCCGGGTCCAGCAGACTGGCGCCGATGTGCTCTTCCTGCAAGAGCTCACCGCCGAGGCGGTGACCCGCCTGAAGCAGGCCGGCCTCGAAGACCTGATGCCGCACGCGCGGCTCGAGCTGTGGGGCGGCTCGCGCGGCTCGGGCATCTACTCCCGGTTTCCGCTTCGCGAAGGCCCGGTGGTGGCACCGGTGTACATGGCGCAGCCGACCGCCCAGCTGGAGCTGCCCGGCGGCGGAGCGGTGGAACTTGTCTGCGTGCACCCGGTCGCGCCGAGGCCCGGGCGGCGCGGCGCTGCCCGGTGGCGGGAAGACCTCGCTGTGCTGCCTCCCCCCGGGGAGCGCCCCCGGGTGCTGGCGGGCGACTTCAACGCCACCCTCGATCATGCCGCGTTCCGTCGCGTGCTTGCCCTGGGTTACGCCGACGCCGCGCGGCAGACGGGAGACGCGCTGACCCCCACCTGGGGGATACCGGGGCGGGGACCGGTGCTCACCCTCGACCACGTGCTGGCGGACCGGAGCTGCGCGGTGCTCGGGTACTCGGTGCACTTTCTTCCCGGCAGCGATCACCGGGCCGTCTACGCCGAGATCCAGCTCCCCGAGCGGTAACCGGTTCCCCGGTAGCCGCGGCGGGTCGACGCCAAGGAAACGGAAGCAGTTGTTCCACAGGACATCGTCGAGTTCTGCCGGAGAAAGCCCCATCGAGCGCAGCGTGCGCGCGATCGGGCGTTCGCGGGTCATCGCGGGGTAGTCCGAGCCGACGAGCAGGCGGTCGGTACCGAACATATCGGCCAGGTACCTGATCGCGCGCCGGTCGAACGCGAGCGAGTCGTAGTAGAACCGGCGGGCGAGTTCGATCGGGCCGTGTTCGGCGAACCACGGTGCGGCATCGGGGCGCTCCGACTCCGGCAGCGGCGGCTCCTCATTCCAGGTCCTGCCCCAGAACCACTGGGCACGGGTCAGCAGCAGCGGGAACCCGCCGCCAGCGTGGCTGAAGGATATCTTCAGTCCCGGGTACTTCTCGGCGACCCCGCCCGCGATGACCGAGGCCGCGGCGAGTGACGCCTCGGCACCCACGCCGAACGTCGCGACGGCAGGACCGGGGATCCGGTCTGACGGTGCCGGCATGCTGTGGACGAACACCGCGGTGCCCAGCCGCTCCGCCTCGGCCCAGAAACCGTCCAGCTGGGGATCGTGCAGCGAGACCCCGTTGATGTTCGAGGCGATCTCGACGCCGGCCAGGCCGAGCTTGGCGATCTCGGCCAGTTCGGCGGTGCCCAGGTCGGGGTCCTGCAGCGGGATCGTGCCGAGCCCGTAGAACCTCGCCGGGTAGGCGGCGACCAGGCCGGCGATGTACTCGTTGGTCACCCGGCACAGGTCACGGCCGACCGGGCCGGGCACGCGGTAGTTCAGCAGCGCGGGGAACGGGGAGAGCAATTCGGCGTCAAGCCCGGAGGCGGCGGAGGCATCCAGGCGCCTTTCCGCGTCGAACCAGACGCGGTCGGCCGGGAACCGCATCGGCCCGTTGACGAGCAGCTTGGTATCCGGTTCCGGACCGTCCTCAACGGACGGCCACACCGCCGGGTCGCACCCGGCCGGCACGGGCCCGAAGTCGCCGGGAAAGACGTGAGCGTGCGTATCGATGACAGGCATCCGACGGAAATTCCTTTCCGTGAGGCTCGAAGGCTTTCCCGCAGCCTTCCCTCGCCGCACTCGCGTCATTTATACCCGGCGGGAGCCCCTGCGCGGCCTGGCGGACCCGCGGCTGATCAAGGAGTACGCTTGGCCGTCGGCGGTCGGCCCCGGCGTGAGTGCCGGAGATGGCGCGAAGCAAACGACGCGCTATGGTATCTGGCGCGGCGATCATCCGATCAGTACTAACAACCTCATGAGACAGCCCCTCCCGCCTCGGGAGACGCCAGACTTCCAGACTTCAGGAGACAACAATGTCGGATAGCGGATTCCTCTTTACTTCCGAGTCGGTGACAGAGGGGCACCCGGACAAGATTGCCGACCAGATTTCCGATGCTGTCCTCGATGCGGCACTCACGGAGGACCCCTACTCGCGCGTTGCCTGCGAGACGCTGCTCACCACCGGACTGATCGTGGTCGCCGGCGAGATCACCACCGCGGCTACCATCGACTACGCCGCCGTGGCGCGGAAGGTGGTCAACGAGATCGGCTACGACAACGGCGAGTACTTCTTCGACGGCAACGCGGTCGGCGTGATCGTCGCGATGGACCGCCAGTCCCCGGACATCGCCCAGGGCGTCGACACCGCCCACGAGGACCGGATCGCCGGCTCGGAGGACCCGTTCGACAAGATCGGTGCCGGCGACCAGGGCATGATGTTCGGCTACGCGACCAACGAGACACCCGAGTACATGCCGACCCCGATCATCCTCGCGCACAAGCTGTCAAAGAAGCTGTCGGAGGTCCGCCACTCCGGTCTGCTGCCCTACCTGCGCCCCGACGGCAAGACCCAGGTGACGGTCCGCTACGACGACGCGGGCAAGCCGGTCGAGATCGAAAAGGTGCTGATCTCTACGCAGCACCAGGACGGCGTGGAGTCCAAGCTGCCCGAGGCGCTGTGGGAGGAGGTCGTGCTGCAGACGCTGCCGGCCGACCTGTACGACCCCGACCGCCTCTCCGATGAGTTCTACGTGAACCCGACCGGCCGGTTCGTTATCGGCGGTCCGGTCGGTGACACCGGCCTGACCGGCCGGAAGATCATCGTCGACACCTACGGCGGCTTCGCGCGGCACGGCGGCGGCGCGTTCTCCGGCAAGGACCCGTCCAAGGTTGACCGCTCGGCGGCGTACGCCGCCCGGTATGTCGCCAAGAACATCGTCGCGGCCGGACTGGCCGACCGGGCCGAGGTCCAGGTCGCCTACGCGATCGGCGTCGCCCGGCCGTTGTCGCTGCTGATCGAGACCTTCGGCACCGAGAAGGTCTCGCGCGACTCGATCGTCGCTCTGGTGCGGGAGAACTTCGACCTGCGCCCGGGCGCCATCCTCCGCGACCTTGAGCTGCGCCGTCCGATCTACCGGCCGACGGCGGCCTACGGTCATTTCGGCCGCAGCGGCGACGGCTTCACCTGGGAGCGCACCGACAAGGCGGCACAGCTCCGCGCCCAGGCGGGGCTGTAGCGGGCGGTAACCCGCATTCGCTGCCCTGTTTTACCCGCGCCCCCGGGGCGGCACCCGCTGCCGGCCCGGGGGCCGCGTCATTCCGGCGCCTGGCTGGCCAGCCGGGCACGCCGCCGGAATAGGTCCCAGCGGCTCGGGCACGGCATACTATGCCCGGAGGTTTCCGGGTCCGGGGGGCCCGCGGCGGGCAGAGGGGTGGGGATTATGGTCAGCGCCGGGCGTGCCGTCGCCGTCGCCGCGGCCACCGCGGCCGTGGCGCTCGCGGTGTTCCTGGCGTTCCGCGGCCACGGCCCGACTCATCCGCCCGCGTTGAACGCTACCGTGTCGGCCGGGACATCGCCGCCCGCATCCCTGGCCGCGATACCGCCGCCGGCGAGTTCGCGGTCCGGGGCGCCCGCAGCCGGCGGCCATGCGGACCCGCTGTCGTCGCCCGCGGTCTCCTACGTGGCGACCCGGGCCGGCACCGTCCTCGCCGCCGTCTACGACGTCAGGACCGGCCAGTCGTGGCGGCTCGGCGACGGGCCCGCGCAGGCGGAGGCCAGCGTGGTCAAGCTGGACATCCTGGAGACGCTGCTCGCCAGGCAGAACGGCACCGCGCTGTCGCCGGGCAACCAGTCGCTGTCCCGGTCGATGATCGAGGACAGCGACAACGATGCCGCCACCACCCTGTGGTACGAGGCCGGCGGCGCGCCGGGCATCGGCGCGTACAACGACACGGCCGGCCTCACCAGGACGACTCCGTCGGCGTGCGTGACGTGCGCCGGGTTCCCCTGGCCGGGCTGGGGCCTGACGACGACGGTCCCGTACGATCAGCTTGCCCTCTTGAAGCAGCTCATCGTCCCGGGACCGCGCCCGCTGCTGTCGGACGCGGAGCGGTCCTACGCCCTGTCCCTGATGGAGAATGTCGCTTCCGATCAGCGCTGGGGGGTCTCGGGCGGTGTTCCCGCCGGGGTGACGGTGGCGCTGAAGAACGGCTGGCTTCCGCTCAACGACGCCAGTACCGACTGGCAGATCAACAGCGTCGGCTGGGTCTCCGGCGACGGCCGTGACTACCTGGTCGCCGTCCTGGCCACGGGCAACCCGTCCGAGCAGTACGGCATCGACACGATCAACGCCCTTTCGTCTCTCATCTGGACGGCGATGCGCTAAAGCTGATCCTGCTGGTACTGCGTGAGGTCGTACCGGGCGGCGATCGGGTTCCATCCGGCGACGAAGGCGGTCTTGTACTTCGTCGCATTGGCGTTCGGCGTGATGGTCGCCTGGTAGCCAGGGGCGCTGGTGTCGTTCTGCACGCATCCCTGGGTGATCTCGTCGTTCGCCCACTGCGCGTACGCCTGGTCAGCGGCGATCGACGCCTGCCAGGCCTGGGTAAGGTCACTGATCAGCGCGGGCGGCAGCGCGGCGCGGCCCGGCAGTGCGGTCAGGCTGGCCAGCAGCGACTTGCGTGAACTGGCGGCGTCGTCGAAGACCTTCGGGTCCGAGTCCAGGTCCGGGCCGCAGGCGCCGACGTCGCTGGCGGCGCTGCTGATCGCGGCGCGGTCGGAGACGCTCTGCGACAGCATCGCCGCGACGCTCGTCGCGGCCTGCTGCTCGGTCACTGCCGGAGCTGAGGAGGGGGCGGACGACGGCGTGCTTCCGCTGCCGGACGCGCCGGGGCTCGCGGACGAGGCGCCAGCCGCGCCGGAGCTGGCGGCCGACCCGCCCGGTGCGGCCGGTCCCGTGCCGGTGCTCGCGGTCTCGTTGAGCGTCTGGTGGCTGAACGGGCGGGCGATGAGGAATCCCGCCGTCCCGCCGCCGACAAGGAACACGGCCAGGACGATCCACAGGGTCAGGGACGAGCCCGAGCGACGGCCGTCATGCCTGCGCGGCGGCTGGCGGGTAAACCCAGGCGGGGGTCCCGTCGGTGCCGGGCCCATCTCTGCGGGCCCGCTCTCCGCGGGCCTTGCGGGGACCTGGGGGCGGAAGGGGTCGAAGCCCTGCGGCTGGGGCGGCCGCTGCTGCTCATAGGCCGGGTGCTGGTCAGCGGCCGGCGGGAACGACGGTGCCGGATGCGATGGGGGCGGGTACGCGGGCGGCGGCTGGGGCGGCGGGGGACTCGGCAGTGCCCGCGGCCACGACGCCGGCGGGCGGGCGGGCGCCTGCGGTCCGGCCGGGAAGGCAGACTCCGTCACGGTCATGTCCCAGCGCGTAGACTCCGGCGCTGTACTGGGCGGCGCTGTACTGAGCGGCACTGCATCGGGCGGCGCCGGGGAAGGCGCCGCCGGCGCCGGCGGCGTCACGACGGTGAATCCAGGCCCGCTGCCGGGTTCTTGTCCTGGGCCTGGGCTGCCCGGCCACGGCCTGCCGGGCGCCGGGTTGCCTGGCAGGGCCTGGATGGGCTGCGTCTGGTCGGGCAGTTGTTCATCAGGAACGGGCAGGCCGGGAGCAGACCCCGGCCGGGCGTTGCCCGTCGGCCGCCCGCACCGCGGGCAGAACCGCGTATTAGGTCTCAGCTCTGCCTGGCAGACCAGGCAGGTACCGCCAATCGCGTTCATCGGCCCACCCCTTTCAACAACAGTAGGGGAGCGATTACCGCGTGCCAACCCGATGTGCGGGCATGAGGGAAGACGGCGGGACGCAAGCGGGGCGGCCCGTCACCGCGGATCAGATCTGGGACGGTGAGTAGACCGAGAGGCCGTACTTCCGCGCGACGCCGTTCCACTGGCCGACGAATGCGGTCTTGCCGTTGGTCGCCTTGCTGTCATAGGGGAGGGACGCCGCGTAGGCGGGGTTCTTGAAGTCGTTCTTCTTGCAGTGACCGGCCTCGGCCGAGGCCCACTTCCCCAGGTCCGTGTCCACCGTGGCGGACGCCTGCCAGCCGGTCGTCAGGTCGGAGATCATCGCGGCGGGCAGCGCGGAGCGGCCGGGCAGCTGTGCCAGCTTCGACAGCAGCGTCTGGCGGTTCGCGGCCGCCTTGTCGAGGGTCTGCGCGTCGGCCGTCAATCCCTTGCAGGCCTCTACGTTGCCGACCGCGGCGTTGACATCCGAGTGGTCGGTGCCGCTCTGGGCCAGGAGTCCGGCCAGCGCGGTCGCCGCCTGCTGCTCCGTCATGGCGGTGGTCCCGGTAGCGGAGGACGCGGCCGGCGCCGCGGCGCCGTTGCCCGCGGTATTGGAGGACGGGCCGCCCCGGGAAGACAGCGTGAGCGCCGCGACCACGACGATCACGAGGCCCGCCACCACGGCCAGCGGGACAAGCGGCCGCTTGAACGGAAGCTTGCCGAGGAGCCCCTTACCCGGCGCCGCGCCGTCGCCGGCCGGCCTGCCGTCCGGGCCGTACTGGACGCCGGGCCCGAACGCTCCGGGCGGGTACGGTCCGGGCGGGTACTGGTCCTGCCCGTACTGCGCGCCCGGGTACTGCCCGTTCCCGTAGGGGTCCGGGTACGCGCCGCCCGGCGGATACTGGCCGCCGGGCGGCATCGGGCCTGCGGGCAGCGCGGGCGCACCCGTCGTTACCGGGACCTGCGGCCACGGCTGAGGCGGCCCGGGCGGCGCGGCGGCGCCGGGCGGCGGGTACTGGCCTCCAGGCGGCGGATACGGGCTGCCCGGCGGATACGGCGTGCCCTGGGGGTGGGGTACCCCCTGCGGGTACTGGGCGCCGGGCTGGTACGCCCCCGGTGCGGGCGGGTAAGGCTGCTGCCAGTCGGCCGGCGGCGGCAACCGGTTCTGGAACAGGCCCTGCGGACGGAGCATCTGTTCCAGCGTGTCCGAGGGCGGCGCCTGCGGCCCGCCGGGCCGGCCGGTCCGGGAGGCTGCGCGGGCATCACCGGTGCTCCCGTCGGCGGGGGCGGCCACGGCATGGGGCTACCGACCGGGGGCGGTGGTGCCGCGCCCATCGGGGCGGACACCGGGGCGCCCATCGGGTCGGTGGCCGCCAGGGGCGCACCGGGTGCCGCGTAGCCTTGGAACGGCGCACCCGGTGACTGTATGGTAACCGTCGATGACTGAGTCCCGGGTGCGCCGTCCGCGGCCGCGATCTGGTGTCCGCAGCCACCGCAGAACCGGGTCCCCGGGTCTATCGAGTACCCGCAAGACGGGCACCAAGTATCCATATCAACCATCGTGTCCCTTTCGGGTATCCCAAGCAGGCTAGTCGCACAAGCGTGCGCTCGCCATCGGAACGGAGCGACGCGCACCGCCTCCAGGCGGAGCACGCACCCGTTCGGAGGAGATTCAATCGCATCGGGCAGCCAGCGGAAGGCGGCGCTGCGAGAATGCGTTTGTCTTCGTTCGGCCGTGAGAGGAGAGCGCCCGATGCGGATCGCCACTGGGCTGGCTGCCGGTGCCGTGGTCGCCGGCCTGATCGTAGCTGGCGCCGTGACCGCCCCGGGCGCCCGGGCTGCCGCAGGCGCTGCCGTCGGGGAAGCGGGGACCGCCCGGGCGGTGTCGCCCGCAGGTGTCTGGGCGCCCTCCGCCGAACTGGCGAACGCGGCGAACGGCGCCGACCTGTGGTCCAGGGCGTCGGTGGTGAAGCGGCCGATGGGCTCCGTCACCAAGGTGATGACCGCGTACGTGGTGCTCGCCACCCCGGGGCTTGACCTGAACCGGGTGATCACCGTGCCGGAGGGCATCATCGCCTACGACGAGGAATACGACGCGTCGACGGCCGGCCTGGTGCCCGGGGAGAAGCTCACCACCCTCCAGCTGCTCTACGCCATGATGCTGCCGTCCGGCTGCGACGCCGCCTACGCGCTCGCCGACGCGTACGGGCCGGGGCTGAGCGCGTTCATCGCGCGGATGAACGCGACGGCCCGCGAACTGGGCCTGGCGAAGACGCATTTCTCTGACTTCAGCGGCCTGCCTGACCCGGGGGAGTACACGACGTACTCCACCGCCCACGACCTGGTGGCCCTGGGCCGGGACGCGATGAAGATCAGGACCTTCGCGGCGATCGTCGCGACCCGCGAGTACAAGGTCGCGTACACCGGCGCCCACCTGGCCCATACCTGGAGGAACCTCAACCCCTTGCTCGGGCAGTTCCCCGGCGCCGTCGGCATCAAGACCGGGTTCACGGGCGCGGCCGGGCAGTGCTTCCTGTTCGAGGCGAAACAGGGGAACACCACCCTGATCGGCGTCGTGCTCGACTCGTCGAGCGTTGACTCGCCCACCCTGGCCGCCGCCGCCTCCGACGCCGCCGCGATGCTGGACTGGGGCTTCGGCGCCTGACGCCCACGGTTCATCCGCCGTCCAGGCTTCACGGCGACTGCTCAGGCGCGGCATTCCGCCCGCCAGCCGGTCGGGATGAAAATGCAGCATCGCCCGCGCCGGATCACCGGGCCGGCCGCCTAGTCCCGCGACAGACGCGGTCGCCGTCGTACGGTCGTGTTATGCGCTCATTATTGCTCAGTCCTCAGACCCAAATTTGGCAATCTGCTATTGGCAATGACATGCTTTTAACGTCAGCGAATTGCGCAATGCAATGCTATTAGCCAGTTTTCATGGCGAAATACAATTCACTGACATATGCTCGGTGTCGTACTCCGGAGTCAGTGAGCTGCAATGCTCCTCCGATGGAATCAGCCGAGTCAGAGAGGAAATCATGCACCGCCAATTCGAGGACAACTGTGTCGAGGTCATCGCCAGTCGAGGTCGTGAAGAAGGGTGGCTGGATGCAGCAGCAAGTGCACTATTGATGGTCCTGGACGCCCGCGGCATCTCGGTCACGAACCAGGCCCGTGCCTTGATCAGTGGCTGCAGTAACCTAGACGAGCTCCAGGGGTGGACTACCCGCGCGGCTACCGTGACCACGATCGACGAAGTCTTCGTCCCTATCGTTGAAACCCCGTTCAGGAGTGCCGTGTCACGCGGTCCTCGAAATGATCCCGTCTACTGGATCAGGTTCGGCCGAATCGAGGGCGTAGCCCTCGGGTTGATTGAGGTCCTGGCCGCGCGCGGCGTCGCCGTTTCCGATCTAGATTGCGATCAGGCGGTTGAAGCGTTCACCATCGAATCGGCTGACTTGTGGATCCGGCGTGCCCTCATCGCCAAGACAGTTGAGGAATTTTTTTCGGACCTTGAGTAGCACGCTGTCTGAAGGGTTGCGCCCCGAAAAGACGTAACCCCGGCGGCATGCAATGCAGAGGCGACCGGGGTCTTCGTAGAAGAGCATACTGGAGAAGCTTCCTTGAAGCAAGCCGACATGACTTTGATTGAACGTCGCCTCTCTGTCGAACGACTGTCACCGTACCGGGCGGCGATGAGCGGTGATCTGGATCGCGCCATCGCGCTCTACCGATGGAACGCAGAGGTGGCGGCAGCCTTCTGGACTCTAATCGGCCACGTTGAGGTTCTGGCACGGAACGCCATGCACGAACGACTGCAGGCGTGGTCGGTAACCGCCGTCGGCCATACCCGCTGGTACACCGCCTTGGGATATCTCTTCAACGCAGAAACTAACCAGGACATTGCAACCGCTACCCGACGTGCGCTCGCGGGTGGGCGCGCGGAGACACCAGGACGTGTCGTGGCTGAATTGCCGTTTGGATTCTGGCGGTTCCTGCTGGCCGGCCGTTACGAGCGTTCTCTGTGGCGTACTTGCCTGTATGAGGCATTTCCAGGTCAGGGGCGTCGCCGATTGGTCTTCGACCGGGTCTCCGGGCTCCATCAGTTGCGAAACCGGATCGCGCACCACGAGCCAGTCCACAACCGTCCGCTCGCCCAGTTGCACGCGGATGCCATGGAGCTGACGGACTGGGTTTGTCCAACGACCTCTGAGTGGATCAGAGCTCATTCAGCGGTATCTGACGTACTGGCCAGAAGGCCTGCGGCAAGCCGCAGTCCGTCGCTACGCGACGGTAACAGTTTCCGGGGCCACGACGGGCTCCGGGGTAGATGACTCGGGCCGTTCGTCAGTATCGGTCATGCACGGATATATCCGTTGGCCCAATGTCAGTGGGGCGGCACATACTCGTGTCATGGGGCGGTGGTGGCGCGGGCTTTCGCGCGTTCGCGGTGCGGCGTGGCGGATACGCCGAATACCTAAGGGATCGGCCGCTGGCGAGCAGGCGGGCACGGATCAGGCGGGCGGGGAAAAGGCTGACGATCACGAGACGGCTGAGCTCACGGCGGCCTACTGGCGGGCCTATGACCAGCGGCTGGCCAGCGTCAAGTTCAGCGATGTCGCGCGCCGGTTCCCTGCGCTTATCCGGCAGGCGGTGAGCCTCGGCTGGTCGGCGAGCAAACGGGACACCGCCGCGACGATCGGACTCAACCTGGCCTCAGGCGTGTTCGGCGGGTACGCGCTCTTCGCCACCACGGGGGTGCTGCAGGCGCTGTTCGCCGGGGGACCTACCCCGCAGCGGGTGCGGGCCGCGCTGCCGTCGCTCATTGTCGTCGCCGCCTCGACGGCCATCCGCTCGGGTGTGTCGACGGCGGCCGGGTGGGCCCAGAGCCGGCTTGAACCCCAGGTCGACCAGGTCGTCGAGGTCCAGTTGTACGATCTCACCACCCAGGTGGAACTGGCCGCCTTCGACGACCCGGACTTCCACGACCGGATGCAACGGGCCCGCGACCGGGGCGTGAGCTCGGCATCGGCGCTGGTCAACGATGTGATCAACTTCGTCACGGCGTTCGCCGGGCTGGCGTCCGCAGCGGTGGTCGTGGGAGTGCTCCAGCCCGTCCTGCTCGCCGTCCTGCTGATCGCCCAGCTGCCCGGCGCCTGGTCGGCGGTGCGCAGTGCGCGGATCAACTACCTGACCAGGTTCGCGCTGATCGACTCCTACCGGCGCAAGTACATCCTGGCCAGCCTGATCGCCGACCGCCGGACGGCTGCCGAACTCCGCTCGTTCACCATGCGGGCCTACATGGTCGGCCGCGTGTCACGGCTGGCAGCCTACGCGCGCAGCGCCGAACTCCGGGCCGCGCAGCAGCAGACGATGACGAAGGTCGTCGGCAGTTCCCTGGGCGGCCTGGCGACTGCGGGGGTGTACGCGGTGCTCGGCGTGCTGCTCGCCACGGGCATCCTCGCCCTGTCGGTCGCGGGGACCGCGGTCCTCGCGCTCCGCTCCGCGGCCGCGTCGCTGCAACAGCTGATGTACTCGGTCAACCAGACCTACGAGGACGGTCTGTACTTCTCCGACTATCTCTCATTCTGCGAGGATGCCCGGGCCAGGATCCCGCTGTCCGGGTCGGCCGGCGCGCCGCCGGAGTTCGCCCGGATCGTCGCGTCCGGCGTTACCTTCGCCTACCCGGGAGCGGATGAGCCGTCGCTGCGGGAAGTGTCGATCGAGATCGGCCGCGGCGAAGTGATCGCCCTGGTGGGGGAGAACGGGTCGGGGAAGACCACGCTCGCCAAGGTCCTCGCCGGGCTGTACCGGCCGCAGGGCGGGACCGTGCGGTGGGACGACGTCTCGATCGCGGACGTGGACGGTGAGCCGCTGCGGGAACGGATCGCGGTCATCGCGCAGGACCACGGGAACTGGCCGCTCAACGTCAGGGACAACATCACCATGGGGCGCGCGCTCGACGACGCGCTCCTTGCGTCCGCTGCCGCCGCCTCCGGCGCCGACACGGTGATTGCGGAACTCGCCCGCGGCTACGACACGCTGCTGGCCCGCCAGTTCAAGGACGGCGCCGAGCTGTCCGGCGGGCAGTGGCAGCGCATCGCGGCCGCGCGCGGGTTCTACCGCACCGCCCCGCTGCTGATCATGGACGAGCCCACCGCCGCCCTGGACGCGCGGGCCGAGTACGCGCTGTTCTCCTCGCTGCGTACCCTCGCCCGCGACCGCACCGTGCTGATCATCACCCACCGGCTGGCATCCGTCCGGCACGCCGACCGCATCTACGTCCTCGCCCACGGCAAGGTCGCCGAGTCCGGCACGCACGCCGACCTGATGGCCCTTGGCGGCCAGTATGCCGAGCTCTACAACATCCAGGCCTCCCAGTACGACACCTCCCTGGACGGGCGGACGCCCCGGGAACCGGAAAGCACAACCTAACAACAGCAAGAAGCGTCGAAGGCGGGAAACTGGCGATTCGGTTGCGGGCCGCAGCTACTGACGGCAAGCCGCGCACCATCTTCCCCCGGGCGGCGTTCCCCTAAGGTTGACGGCGGGAGGAAGTTGACGGTGCGGGAGGAAGGAGCGGCCGTGGCGGACACGGTGAGCGCGGCGCGGGCGATGTGGACGATGTTCGAGCCGGTCCACGATGTCACGTACTTCGCGCCCGAGGCACTGCGCGCGTTCACCGAGGCCGGGCTGCGCGGCTTCTGGCGCGGTTACTTCGCCGGGCGGGCCGCGCCGCTGGGCGGCGCGCAGGCGGCCGTGGCTGCCGCGTCGTTCTACAACTTCGCGCCGCCCTTCGTGGCCCGGGCGATCCCCGGCGTGTGGGACCTGATCACCCCGCCGGAGGCCATCGCGGTACGCGAGGACGGCGCGGCAGCCGCATTGCGGCGGCTGCTGGCCGGCCGCGAGGCCGAGGCATCGAAGGCGGCCGACCTGCTGTGGCGGGCGGCGGAGGACCTGGACTTCGCCGGGCGCGTGCTGGCGGCGGCGAACTCGGCGCTGGCGGTATCCGACGACCCCATGACCCGGCTGTGGCAGGCGGCGACGCTGCTGCGCGAGCACCGTGGTGACGGTCACTTCGCCGCGCTGGCGGCCGCCGACATCGACGGCTGCGAGGCGGTCGTGCTGCGGTGCGCGAAGGACATGTCCCGCGATCTCATGCAGCCCGTCCGCGGCTGGACCGACGAGGAGTGGGAGGCAGCGGCCGCCCGGCTGACCGAGCGCGGCTGGATCGGCGA
Source organism: uncultured Actinomycetota bacterium (assembly GCA_963785645.1). Classification (GTDB taxonomy): domain Bacteria; phylum Actinomycetota; class Actinomycetes; order Streptosporangiales; family Streptosporangiaceae; genus Trebonia. The sequence goes on along the minus strand of CAWAWG010000003.1, from coordinate 50,889 downwards.
GGACGCCAAGCTGACCGCGGATGGCCGCACCGCGCACGACGCGGTGGAGGCCGCCACCGATCAGGCCGCCGGGCGCCCCTGGAACCGGATCGGCGCCGTCGGCCTGGCCGAGGTCGCCGACGTGCTCTTCCCGCTCGCCCAGACCTGTGCCGCCGCGCTCCCCGAGGTAACACCCGTCGGCGGCCTGCCGCCCACCCGGCCCTGACTCCCGCCGGTGCACACCGCCGAGGGCCACGCCGCGGTGCCACCTCGCTCAAGGATAGGACGGCCAGGCAGCAGTGCCGCAGTTCGGCGGCATAGCCCGCATCAGTAGCGCGGCGCTGGGCGAAGTCCCGCGACCGTGATTGTCCTGGGCTGCGGCTGCTACGAGTGGGGAATGTTGTGCCGAGCAGGTTAAACTGCGTCCAGGAGCGCGATGAGCTTCGCGGGGGCGACCGCGCGGTACGCATCGGCGCACAGTTCGGCGAGTTCGGTCCAGTCGGCGTCGCCATGAAGGCGCACGCCGATCCAGCCCCGGTGGCCGACGTAGGGCGGCCGGAAAAACCGGTTCGGCATCGAGCCGATGAGCGCCTCCTGCGCACCGGGAAGCCCCGCGCACCACAGGTGCGGGAAGTCGTTGCCGTGATGCCCGTCGGCCCACAGTTGCACGAACGACTTCTTGTCCCGTACGAACCACGTCGGTGTGCCGTGCGAGGGCCGCTCGGTCACCTCGGGCAGGGCGAGGCAGATCTCGCGCAGCCGCGCGGCAAGGTCGTCGCTGTCCACGCGGTTACCGTACCCAACCGGGCCGGGCGCGCTCACCAGCTACCCGGCCTCGCGGGCGGCTCAGATCGGGTAGCGAATCGCGCGCGGATCGGCTGGCGGCCCCGCCACCGGCGAGTAGCTAGTCCACGGTGTGTAACCAAGGCCAGCCCCAGGAATCCGCGCGGGCAGGGATGAGAAGCGCGCGTGCGGGAAGTCCAAATCGTTAGCTATGGGTGAACCCGCTGTGTGGGGATGGCCGGGGATGCCGGTTAGGGTGGTTGGATGCGACTCGGGCCAGCGAACCGGGTGATAGCCAGGCGTAAGCGCCGGTATATTCAGACAAATACGGGCGGAAAAGAGTGGTTTATGCGCAGACACCTGGCGGCGGCTTGATCACGTTCGAGGCAGTGACCAAGCGGTACGCGGACGGAACGGTTGCCGTCGACGGGCTCGACCTGGAGATACCCGCGGGGAAGACGATGGTCCTGGTCGGCCCGAGCGGCTGCGGCAAGACCACGTCCCTGCGGATGATCAACCGGCTCGTGGAGCCGACGGAGGGTCTCATCCTCCTCGACGGCACCGACATCAGGCAGGGCAACCCCGCGCTGCTGCGCCGCGGCATCGGCTACGTGATCCAGCAGACGGGGCTGTTCCCGCACCGCACCGTCGAGGACAACATCGCCACGGTCCCCGTGCTCACCGGGTGGACGCGGAAGAAGGCCCGGGACAGAGCCAGGGAACTGCTCAGCCTCGTCGGTCTCGACCTGGTCCTGGCGAAGCGCTACCCGTACCAGCTGTCCGGCGGTCAGCAGCAGCGCGTCGGAGTCGCCCGTGCCCTCGCCGCCGACCCGCCTGTGCTGCTGATGGACGAGCCGTTCAGCGCCGTCGACCCGCTGGTCCGCGCCTCCCTGCAGGACCTGCTGCTGTCCCTTCAGGCCGAGCTGCAGAAGACGATCGTGCTGGTCACCCACGACATCGAGGAGGCCATCAAGGTCGGGGACCTGGTGGCGCTGTTCCGCCCGCACGGCAAGCTGGCCCAGGTCGCCCCGCCTGAGGAACTGCTCGCCGCGCCCGCCGACGACTACGTGGCCGACTTCGTCGGCTTCGACCGGGGCATCAGGCGGCTGTCGTTCGTTTCCACGGCGGGCATGACCCTGGATGCTGGCCCGGTGCTGCCCGTGGCCGCGACCGTCGCGGAAGCCCTGGCCGCCGGCCCGCCGTGGATCTGCGTGACCGAGGACGGGCGCCCCCGCGGCTGGGTCGACACGACAACGCTCGCCGCGCTACCGGGCGGCACCCCGCTTAGCGAGGTGCGGACCGAGCCGGTCGGTCACCCCTTCACCGTCGGCCGCGACTCGCTGCGGGCCGCCCTGGACGCTGCCGTGCTGTCCCCGGCCGGACTGGCGGTCGCCGTGGATGAGGAGGGCATGCTGCTCGGCGTGGCCACCTTTGACCAGCTCCGCTCCGCCATCCAGCGGGAGGCCATCCAGGCTGCGGCCGTTCAGCTGGAGTACAGCCGACCCGCACAGGACACCAGGCAGGTTCAGCCCGCCCAGGAGGGACCACCGTCATGATGTGGTCCTGGATCCCGAGCAATGCCTCGCTGATCTGGCAGCTGACCCGCGAGAACATCTACCTCGGGGTGGTCCCCGCGCTCATCGGCCTGGTCATCTCGCTGCCACTCGGAATCGTCGCCGCGCGATGGCGCTGGTTCTACCCGCCCGTCCTCGCCGCGGTCAACATCCTGTACGCGGTCCCGTCGCTCGCGCTGTTCATCGCGCTGATCCCGGCGTTCGGGCTGACCGACACGACAGTCATCATCGCGCTCACCGTGTTCTCGCTGTGCGTCATCCTGCCGAACGTCGTGGCCGGGCTGCGCGGCGTTCCCGCCGCGGTCACGCAGGCCGCCACGGCGATGGGCTACGGCCCGCTGCGCCGCCTGGTGACCGTCGAACTTCCGCTGGCGGTCCCGGTGATCATCGCCGGACTGCGCGTCGGCGTGGTCTCCGGCATCAGCCTGGCCAGTCTCGGCCAGCTCATCGGCGTGTCCAGCCTCGGGTACCTGTTCATCGACGGGCTGCAGCGGTCCTTCCCGACCGAGATCTACGTCGGCCTGTTCCTGGTCATCGTGCTCGCCCTCGTATGCGACCTCGTCCTGGTCGCGATCAAGAGAGTGCTCACCCCGTGGGCGCCGCGGCCGGAGCGCAGGCGGCGGCAGCAACGGCTGCGTCAGCTGACGGAGGTCACCTCGTGAGCTTCCTCGACTGGGCCTGGGACTGGGTGACGACCGACGCCAACTGGCACGGGTCCGGCAGCATCCCGCAGCAGATCGTCGCCCACCTCGGCTACAGCGCCCTGCCGCTGCTGATCGCCGCGTTCATCGGCATCCCGGTCGGCGTCGCAATCGGGCACCGGGGCGGCAAGCGCGCCGTCGTCGTGATCAACATCGCCAACGCCTGGCGGGCCATCCCCACCCTCGGGCTGCTGATCCTGCTAGCGGTGTTCCTCGGGTTCTCGGTGCTCACCTGGCTGCTGCCGCTCGTCATCCTCGCGATCCCGCCGATCTTGGTCAACTCCTATGAGGGCGTCGCGGCGGTTGACCCGAGCATTAAGGATGCCGCCGCGGGCATGGGCATGACCCCCTGGCAGCAGGTGACCAGGGTCGAGATCCCGAACGCACTCCCGCTGATCCTGGTCGGCCTGCGTACCTCTGCGATCTTCGTGGTGGCGACCGCGACGATCGCCGCCTATATCGGCCTCGGCGGCCTCGGCCGCTTCATCATCGACGGCCTGGCAAGCGACCAGTACGGCCCGGTGGCCGGCGGCGCCCTGCTCGTCGTCCTTCTCGCTGTTCTCGTGCTCGTGCTGTTCGCGGGCCTTTCCAGGCTGGTCATCCCGGCCGGCCTGCGCAAGCAGGCCAAGACCGAATAAACCAACCCGTCCGAAAGGAAATCCATATGACTCTCAGGAACGCCACGACGAGCGGCCTCGCGGCGCTCGCGGTCGTCGGCCTCGCCGCCGTGACCGCTTGCTCCAGCAGCAGTTCGTCAAGCTCCTCCTCCGCTCCGGCGTCGTCCGCCCCGGCGGCAAGCACCTCCGCGTCCGCCTCGGGCGGCGCAAGCAACCCGCTCGGCGGAGGCACCGCGTCCGGCTCAGTCGTGATCGGGTCGGCGAACTTCCCCGAGTCCGAGGTGCTCGCCGAGGTCTACGCGCTCGCCTTGCAGGCCAAGGGCATCAAGGCCACAACCAAGCTCAACATCGGCTCCCGCGAGGTGTACTACCCGCAGGTGGAGAAGGGCGCCATCACCATCTTCCCCGAGTACAACGGCGACCTGCTCAGCGTGGCGGTCGACCCGACGTCCACCGCGAAGAGCACGGCAGCGGTCGATGCCGCGCTCGCCGCGAAACTGCCGCCGTCACTTGAGGTGCTGAATCCGGCCCCGGCCCAGGACAGCGACTCGGTGACCGTCACCGCGGCGACCGCAGCCAAGTACCACCTCACGTCGATAGCCGACCTCAAGCCGTACGCGAGCAGCATGGTGCTCGGTGCCCCGTCTGAGTTCAAGACCCGCCCCTACGGCATCGCGGGGCTCAAGGCCAACTACGGCCTGACGTTCAAGAGCTTCGACCCGCTCGACGAGTCCGGCCCGATCACCTTGGCCGCCTTGACCAGCGGCAAGGTACAGGCCGCCGACGTCTTCACCACCACACCGCAGATCGCAACCGATAAACTCGTCACCCTCGCCGACCCGAAGAACAACTTCGCCGCGCAGAACGTCATACCGCTCGTCTACAAGGCCGACGTCACCCCGACGATTACGGCCACGCTCAATGCGGTCTCGGCGAAACTAACCACCCAGGCGCTGATCCAGATGAACATCGCCGCCAGCATCAACAAGGAGAACTACAGCACCGTCGCCGAGGGCTTCCTGAAGACCATCGGCATGGGCTGAGCTAGCACCCTCAAGCGCCCCCTGACGTTCCGCCACCACGCGAGCAACGCCAGGGGGCGCTTTCGTGCGGCCACTGATCCGGATGAGCGCAGAACCAACGTCGAACCGTGTGGGAAGCTGGCCTCCGGTGTTGCATGAGGTCCGGTTCGACGAAAGCCTGATGAGGTTCTCCGACGCCATCTTCTTTGATCCAGACGGAAAGGTCGCCGCGAATGATCACCCGTGAACAGGCTGGACTTGTCGCCGAGAAGATCTGCGGAGCCCTGTCGGCGGATGTGGAAAGCGGCTGGGAACTTAAGGAGTTCGACCGGGGATGGCTCCTGGACAGGAACGCCGCGAAAGGCCGCCGGGGTGGTTTGACCTACGTCATCGAACGAGACTCCGGTCGGGTAATGAGCTTTCCGTCGTTCATTCCGCCGACGTTGATCATGGCGGACTACGATGAGGCGCTGCCCGACGGCCTTCCTGAAGACTTCTAGGAGCGGCGTCTGCCAGTAAGATCGTTCACGGCTGGTCCGCCTCGCCGGAATGCTCTGATGGCCCCTTTAGGCGTTCTTGCAGCAGGTATAGGCAACTTTCGAGGACATCGTCGCCTAGGGTCTCGGGCTCGGTCAGCAGTATTTCCACCGCTAGCGCCCGCGCAACGTCCCTCGGCAGGTTGCTGATCAGTGCGGTTGTGTCGTCGTTCATCCTTGGTCTCCGTTCCATGCGATCCGCGCCCGGCGCAAGAACTCCTCGTCGAGCTGCTCGTAACGCGCGGTGAGTCGGGCGGTTGGCTTGCGCTCCAGTGCGTCGCGGACCCGGCGCCGCTCGGCCAGGAACTCCGGGTCGCCTAGCTGGGTCAGATCTGTGTCATCGTTCATTGCCTTGTCCTTGGTGGGTGCGGCCTGCTTTGGTGGTGCGTCCCGCTGCCGCCGCGGTCTTGGAGGGGCACGCCGCGAGCGACAGCGGAACGTGCGAATAGCCTGGCGTGTCGGCTTCGTCACGGACAATAAACATGCCAAACTGGTTTTTATGACAGCCAAATCCATGAATCTCGCTGCAACTCACTTCGGCCGTCAGATGCGGAAGGAACGGCTCGCGCACGGCTGGACGCTTCGGGAGTTGTCTGCCCGAACGGGCATCGAGTTCACCACGCTGAGCAGGATTGAAAACGGGAAACGCCCGCCAAACGAGAAGACGGCGAAAGCCTGCGACGCCGTCTTCCCTGGGCGTAAGGGTTGGTTTCTTGAGTACTACGAAGAGAGCAAGCTGTGGACGCCGCCGGGTTTCCGCAACTGGACCGAGTATGAAGACAAGTCCACGACTCTGCGCGCGTGGTCACCTGGGGTCATCCATGGATTCCTGCAGACGGAGGACTACGCGCGTGCGCTGCTCGAGACATCGCTAGGCGTTACTGATGAGATGGTGGCTATCCGGCTGGATGCGCGTATGGTCAGGCAGCGCCGGGTGCTGATGCGGGAGAAACCGCCACTGTCATTTTTTGTGATCGATGAACTGTCGCTGCTCCGCGAGGTGGGATCACCCGAAATCATGGCCGCGCAGATGCGGAGCCTAGTCGACATTGCCCGTCGGCCCCACGTCACGATGCAGGTCCTGCCAGCGTCCGCCCATCCGGCCAATGCCTCCGAGTTGATCGTCACGGACGAGGCGGCCTACGCCGAGCACGTCGTTGGCGGTTTTGTCTACACGGACCAGGAGACCGTGTCGTCGCTGCTGCACTTGTTCACTACCATTCACTCCGAGAGCTATAGAGCATCCGATTCGCTCCGGATGTTCGAGAGGATGGCAGAGACATGGACTGGCGGAAGTCTTCATATTCCAACGCGAACGGCGGGTCCTGCGTCGAGACTGCGGCCGGGGGCGGTGTGATCCTGGTCCGGGATACGACCGACCGCGAGGGTTTCACGCTCAGTGTGTCGGCCGCCGCCTGGGTAAGGTTCACGGCGACCCTGCGTTAAGCAGCGACGTGGATGTTCGAGAGGATGGCGGAGGCATGGACTGGCGGAAGTCTTCTTATTCCGACGCGAACGGCGGGTCCTGCGTCGAGACTGGGGCCGGGGACGGTGTGATCCTGGTCCGGGACACAACCAACCGCGGAGGCGTTACGCTGAGCGTTCCGGCCGCCGCCTGGGCAAGGTTCACGGCGACCCTGCGTTAAGCAGTCGCGCGGCCTGCTTGCCGAGGCGACGCACATGGGCGGAGCCTGCCCTGTAAGCGGCCACTAGCGGCGGACAGGCCGGTGCGCAACTCGGCGATAGCTGCTTCGGCGTCCCGTCGATTGCAGGCAGTTGCGTAATGACGAACCTAGAACCCAGCGCCTTTGCCAATGATCCCCCGGTCTGTTGGCGCAAAAGTAGCAGAGTTGGCAACGAAGTGCGCAACTGGGCCTGCGCCCGGCCGGGCTTCCCTGCCTGAGGGTGACCGTGTCCTGCCCGGCGGGTACAGGCAGATGGCGGCGGGTGGGAAGTACGCCGGTTCCGTTCGGTACCGGTCGAAACCGGAGCCGCTGACGAGGCGGCACCCGGCCGGATCGGGGTCCGGCCGCCGGGCGGTTGCCGTAACAGTGCCTGGTGCGTTCCGTGTGCCGCGAGGCGATGCGGCCCGGTGCGCGACTGCGGGCGGGTATCGTCGGGCAGACAGGAATCTCCCGGAGGAGGCAGCCTGCTCTTGGGAACGGGAAGTCGCCGGTCGGAGGGACGCGGATGGTCGAGATCAAGACGGCGGGGGAGATCGACGCGATCGGGGCCGCCGGGCGGGTCGTCGCTGACATTCTCGCGGCGGCCCGTGACGTCGCCGCGCCGGGCGTGACGCTCAGGGAGCTCGACGCGGCCGCCCGGGAGGTCCTCGCCAAGGCGGGAGCGACCTCGCCGTTCCTGCACTACCACCCCAAGTTCGCCCCGGTCCCGTATCCCGCCGTCATCTGCACGTCGGTCAACGACGCGGCGCTGCACGGCATCCCCGATGACTACCGGCTGCGCGACGGCGACCTGCTCAGCGTGGACGCCGGCGCCACCCTGGACGGCTGGGTGGGTGACGCGGCCGTCTCCTTCTGCGTCGGGACGGCCGCCAACGGTGACGCGGAGCTGATCGCGGCCACCGAGGCGGCCCTCGCCGCGGGAATCGCCGCGGCCCGGCCCGGCGGCAGGCTCGGCGACATCTCCGCCGCGATCGGCCGGGTCGGCCGGGCCGGCCGGTACGGCATCTCCACGGACCTCGGCGGCCACGGCGTGGGCCGGACCATGCACGAGGACCCGCACATCCCCAACCGGGGCAAGGCCGGGCGCGGGATGCGCCTCGTCCCCGGCCTGGTGCTGGCCATCGAGCCCTGGTTCATCGCGGGCGGCACGGACGGCATCTACCTGGACCAGGACGGCTGGACGATCCGTACCGCCGACGGCAGCCGCGCGGCGCACGCCGAGCACACCATCGCGATAACCGCCGGCGGCCCCGTTATCCTGACGGCACCGTTATCCTGACTGCCCCCCGGAAACACAGTGGCCGCCGTGGGCCGCGGCGGACGGGGCCAGGTCGATGCCGGGGTTGCGGTCGAAGAAGCCGAACGGCTTGAGCGTGAAGCCGGCGTACTCGCACGGCATGACCGGGAAGTCTTCCGGCCGGCAGAAGTGCGTCACCCCGATCGTGTGCCACAGCACGATGTCGGTGTCGGCCACCGGGCGGTCGGCGGCGGTCCACTTCGGCAGCCCGTCACCGCCCGGATGCTGGTTGGGAAAGTCGCCCGCCGCCCGGCGCTCCGCGGCGCTGAACGGGGTCACCCACAGGTGCTTGGTCCCGAACGTGGCCCGCGCGTAGATCGCCGCGTCCGGCTGGGCCAGCAGCGGCGCGCCGGCGTGCTGCGGTATCAGCTTGTAGGCGACCGGCTCGCCCGCGGCGTTGGTTACGTGCTCGTTGACGATCTTCCAGTAGCGGGCCTTCTCCGCGGCGGCCATCCGCTGCGCCTGCAGCTCCGTCTCCAGGCGGGTGACCTGGGCGGTGAACGCGTTGCCGTACGGGTTGTCCGGACCGGTCGGCACCGGCACCGCATCCACCTCGAACACCGAGTTGTCCGGGCCGTCCAGGCAGACGTCGAGCCGGTAGTTGAAGATGTGCTGGTGATGCGGGCCGGCCAGTTCGGACGTCACCAGGTTCGCGTACGGCACCCGGGTCCCCGGGGCGACCGCCTGCGTCTGGATGATGCCGGTCAGCTTCACCTCCGCCTGGATGGTCCCGTCGAGGTAGAAGTACCAGAAGAACCCGTACTCGTAGTTCCCGACCGTCGCGACCGACGACACCACCATCCGCCGCGACCGCCTGACCTCCGCGGCCCCGTTGCCGGGGTCGACGTGCTTCCAGAGGATCCCGTAGTCCTCCTCGTGCAGGCAGATCGCGTTCTTCAGCGCACTCGCGGTGCCGTCGTCGCCCACCGCGACCGAGTCCAGGTAGACGATCTCGCCCAGGCAGTCGCAGCCGAGCTCAAGCGAGGTGGTCATCCGGCCGAGGCCCGCATCGCCCCCGTCGAATGCGTTCTTCCACCAGTGGTTCATCGAGATCGACCCGTACGGGACGACCATCTCCGACAGCGACGCCCGGTACAGGATCGGCCGCGGCCGGCCGGAGTCGATATAGGTGACCTCGTGCAGCACGAGGCCCTCGATCGGGTGCATGGTGACCCGCAGCTGCCACGGGCCCCAGCGCAGGCAGCCGTCATCCACGGTGAACCCGGGGCCGTCGGGCTGCAGGATCTGCAGCGGCGCGAGCTCGCGCAGCGGCCCCTGCGCGGCGACGCTCGCCGCGTCGTAGCGGTTCGCCGCCCGCGGCACCGGGACGATGTCCCCGTCCTGCAGGTCGATCACCTCGCCGGTGTCCCGGTCCATCACCGCGAACAGGTTCTCCACCGGCCGGGAGTAGGGGTTGGCCTGCGGGCCGTCGAGGATGTAGGCGACGCAGCGGGCCAGCCGGCGGCCCGAGTTGTCCACCTCAAGGCCGAAGTTGGACGCGGGCCAGGCGTCGACCTGGACCGTCGACAGGTCGGTGATGCCCCGCCGGGCGAGCGCGGCCCGGAACCCGGGGTCCGCCTTGCACAGCTCGCCGCTGCCGTACCACTCGTCCGCGGTCAGGTTCGGCTGCGAGCCCGGCACCGGGATCTTCGCCGTGACCGCCCCCGATTCCAGCGCGACCGTCACCATCCAGGTGAGCCGTTCCCGTTTCGACCACACGACGGCGAGCGCCGCCCGCGGCACCGGCAGGCCGTCCCACCCGCGGACCACGCCCTTCGGCGGCTCGGCCAGCGCCACGTAGGCCAGCAGGGTGTCCGGCCCGACCGCGTCGAGCGCGGCGCGGGCCGCGGTGCCCGCCTCCGCCACCGTCAGCGGGGCCAGGGGATGGCGGACGGCCGCCGTTACCTGGGAATTCTCTTCCGAACGATCGGGGGCGACTGTCACTACCGAACACTCCAACTCATGCGGCGGCCAGGACCGGGAGCCCGCGACGGCAGGCACCTCCACCTGTAGGTTCCCCGGACAATGCCGGGCTAAGGCTGACATTTCGCACCTCCTTACCGCGCCGGCCGGACTGGGCCGAGTTCGCGGACGCCCTCGGGAGTAGCCAGGACCAGCATCCGGACCGGCGTCGCGTGCCGGCTGGCCCCGTGCTGCAACGCGCGCAGCAGGTGCCGGTCGCCGTCGGTGCGCCGCAGCGTGCCCGGTCTGCTCAGCATGATGACCACGCTCCGCAGGCTCTCGGCCGCCGTGATCGACTCGGAGGCGACGTAGCAGACGTTGTGGATGACCGGCGCTTCCGGTCGCTCGGGAATGTCGTCGATGGGGACAACGAGGTTGGCCTGGGTGCTGTCGTGCTGGAGGAAGAACAGCCACAGGGTGCGGTACCGCCTGGCGGCGGGGTAGACGATGGCGGCGACCCGGTCGAGGACATCGCGGTCGCTGATGACGGGGATGGCCAGCAACTCGGAGGCGGCCTGGGGGTGAGGGGAGTGAGCCATGCGGTAAGTCTGACACGCACAGTAACTGAATGTCTTCATTTAATTACAATTAGTGACAAGTGAGTGCGATGTGGCGTCGGCTACTTAGCGTGACATCTCCTGGTCCGCGTGAACCGACTACTTGCGCCAGGCGTACGAGACTGAGTATCGTCTGGTGATATCAAGTTTCATGATGGTGTGTCCGAGGGTGATACGGCAGGATGCCGCCGGGAGGGCCGGCAATGTCCCGGCTCTCGCGCGGGCACTCGAACTGCGGGCCGCAGACGGGGAGGTCGCCCACCTGCTTCGCGGTGTATGGGGCGTCTACCAGCCCCGAGAGAGCTTCTGACCGGTATCAGGCCGCAGAGAAGGGGCGTTACCGATGAATATCGTCGTCTGCGTTAAGCAGGTGCCTGACACGGCGGTTGAGCGTACGCTCACGCCGGAGGGCACGCTGGACCGGGCTTCGCTCGACGGGCTGATCAACGAGCTTGATGAGTACGCGATCGAGGAGGGGCTGAAGATCGCCGAGGCGCACGGCGGCGAGGTGACGGTCTTGTCGATGGGGCCGGCCAAGGCGGCGGAGTCGGTCCGCAAGGCGCTGTCGATGGGGGCGGGCAGGGCGGTGCACGTGCTCGATGACGGGCTGGCGGGGTCGGATGCGCTGGCGACGTCGGCGGCTCTCGCCGCGGCGCTGCGGCAGGTGGGGTTCGACCTGGTGATCTTCGGGTCGGAGTCGACGGACGCGCGGACCGGGGTGGTGCCGGCGATGGTGGCCGAGCGGCTCGGGGTGCCGCAGCTGACGCTGGCGTCGAAGGTCGACGTCGACGGGTCTGACGTGACGGTCCGGCGGGTGACCGATGAGGGGTACGCGGTGGTGACGGGGCCGCTGCCGGCGGTGGTGTCGGTGGTGGAGAAGATCAACGAGCCGCGGTACCCGACGTTCAAGGGGATCATGGCGGCGAAGAAGAAGCCGGTGCAGGTGCTGACGCTGGCCGAGCTGCCCGGGGCCGCGGCCTCGGCCGGGCTGGCGAACGCCGCCACGCGGGTGGCGGACTTCGCGGCCCGCCCGGCGCGGGCGGCCGGGGTAGCGGTGAAGGACGAGGGGGACGGCGGCAGCAAGGCGGCCGCGTTCCTCGCCGGGCGGAAGTTCATCTGAGGACCGGAGGGACATCGATGGCTGAGGTACTGGTCCTCGCGGAGCACAGCGCTGACGGCGAGGTCAAGAAGGTCACCCTGGAACTGCTGACCGCCGCCCGGCGGCTCGGCGCGCCGTCCGTGGTGTGGACGGGGCCGGGCGGGGATGCGGCGGCTGCCCGGCTGGGCGAGTACGGCGCGGAGAAGGTCTACGTGGCCGACTCGCCGGACTTCGCCGCTTACGTGGTGGCGCCGGCGGCGGAGCTGCTGGCGCAGCTGGTCGCCGCGGTGGCGCCGGCCGCGGTGCTGGTCGCCGGGACGACGGAGGGCAAGGAGATCGCCGGGCGGCTCGCGGTCAAGACCGGGTCGGGGGTGCTGACCGACGCGGTCAGCGTGACCGCCGGCGACGACGGTTCCCCGGTGGCGGAGCAGCCGAACTTCGGCGGCGCGATCACCGTGCACTCCACGGTGCGGACCGGGACGCCGGTCATCGCGGTGCGGCCGAACGCGGTCAGCCCGGAGGCGTCGCCGGGCGCGGCCGCGGTCGAGGCGGTGGCGTTCGCCGCCTCGGACGCCGCCAGAACGGCCCGGGTCACCGAGCGGGCGGCGGCGGAGAAGGGCGAGCGGCCGGACCTGACCGAGGCGCAGATCGTGGTCTCCGGCGGGCGGGGCACCGGGTCGCCGGAGGGCTTCAAGATCATCGAGGCCCTCGCCGACTCCCTCGGCGCCGCGGTCGGCGCGTCCCGCGCCGTCACCGACGCCGGCTGGTACCCGCACCAGTTCCAGGTCGGGCAGACCGGCAAGACCGTCTCCCCCCAGCTGTACCTGGCCGTCGGGATCTCCGGCGCCATCCAGCACCGGGCCGGCATGCAGACCTCCAAGACCATCGTCGCGATCAACAAGGACCCCGAGGCCCCCATCTTCGAGATCGCCGACTTCGGCGTCGTCGGCGACCTGTTCACCGTCGTCCCCCAACTCCTCGACGAAATCCGCGCCAGAAGCTGACTTGAATGCGCGTTAATCCGTCAAGAACACGCCGCAGGACATAGAGGTCATCCGGGGTTGGCGCCGTGGCCCTGGTAACCCGTGGCTGTGCCTGCCGTGTGACGCCCGGGACTTGGACAGCAGCGAGTAAACTTTGCACGCGACGCAAATAAAGCGCGTGGCGCGAGCGTTGTTTACGTCTTGTGCGGAATTTACGTGCTGTGCGGAGTTTCCCCGGTGACCGCCGCTGCGCACAGGGCGCGGCGGGCAGTTGCTGTCACACGGATCACACTGGCACCGCCGTTCCGGCCCGGCTGTGCCCCGCCCGGGGACGCTAGTGGAGACGGCGACTGAGCCGACGCCCATATGAGGCGAAGCGCCGCGAGCAGGCCTCATGGTCATGTTGCCGAGGACAGTAAGCCGTATCCGTTCGGGCGGAGATCTTTGATTTCCATGGCGGACGCGGCGGCGGGGGCGCTCGGCGGGCGCGGCGGCCCGGGGTCCGCGGCAGGTCGCGGTGCCGGATTCTGTACTTATAAATGCATGCATTTTCGTGTACAGTCAGCCTGGAGCCGCTGATCGTCGGGCTCATGACCTTGGTGGTCGTCTGGACCACGTGAGCAGCAGAGGGGCGCGATGAGCTCGTCGAGGACATTCGCTGACATCTCACGGCTCGTGCGCCCGCACCGGGTCGCTGTGGTGGGCGCCTCCGACCGGCCCGGGTCGCTCGGGTACTCGACGTACAACAACGTCAGGAACAACTCGGTCATCGCGGGCGGTGCGGTGCCGGTCAACCCGCGGTACGAGACCGTGTTCGGTGACCGGTGCTACCCACGGGTCTCGGACGTGCCCGGCGACCCGGTCGACGTGGCGATCATCCTCCTGTCGGCCGACCGGGTGCTCGACGCCGTCGAGGACTGCGCGACGGCGGGGGTGCGCCACCTGGTCGTGCTGAGCTCGGGATTCTCCGAGACCGGCGCGGCCGGACGTGCGCAGCAGCAGGAGCTGGTCAGGCTGGCCCGCGCGTCGGGGATGCGGGTCTACGGGCCGAACTCGCCGGGACTGGCCAACGTCGCCGACCGGGTGCTGCTGAGCATGTCGCCGGTGGCGGGCGCGGACGTGACGAGCGGGCCGGTCGGTCTGGTGACGCAGGGCGGCGGTATCGGCCGCGCGCTCATGCAGTGGATGGACCGCGGGCTCGGCATCGGGCTGTGGTGCTCGCCGGGCAACGAGGCCGACCTGGACATCGCCGACTTCGTCAACCACATGCTGGACGACGACCGGATTGCGGTGATCGGCGCCGTGGTGGAGGGCTTCAGCGAGGGCCGCAAGTTCCTCGAGGTGGCCCGCCGTGCCCGCAAGGCAGGCAAGCCGATTGTGATCTTGAAGGTCGGGCGCTCGGAGTACGGCCAGAAGACGGCCGCGTCGCACACCGCCTCGATCGCGGGGAACGACGCGGTCGCGTCGGCGCTGTTCGCGCAGTACGGCGTCGTCCGGGTGGACGACGTCGACGAACTGGGCGAGACGCTGGAGTTGTTCTCGCGGGCGCTCGGCGTGACCGACCGCGACGTGACGCGGACCTGCGTCTACTCGTTCTCCGGCGGTACCGCGTCGCTCGCGGCCGACCTGGTGGGCAGCGCCGGGCTGAAGCTCGCCGATCTTCGAGCCGGAAACCCTGGCGGCGCTGACGGCGCGCGCCCCGGCCTTCGGCTTCGTGGACAACCCGGTGGACCTCACGACCAAGGTGTTCACCGACGGCGACCTGAACCGGGCCGTCTTCGAGCTCATCTGCAACGATCCGAACGTCGGCTCCGTGCTGTTCGCCATGCCGGCCGACTATGAGCAGGACACCGTAGCCGTGTGCGGGGACGCGGTCGAGATCGCGCGGTCCACCGGCACCCTGCTGATCCCGGTGTGGATGTCGCCGCGCCGCGGGGGCGGTTACCAGGTGCTGCACGCAGCGGGACTGACGCCGATCGACGGCGTCCAGCGGGCCGTGAAGGCGCTGCGCCGCTTCGCCGAATGGCGGGCCGGCCAGGGTGCCGACGAGACCGACGAGACCAGGCGGGCCGCGGCGGAACCGCAGCCGGCGGCGGCCGGCACCGAGCGGGCGCTGAGCTACGAGGAGTCCAGGGAACTGCTGTCGCCGGCGGGGGAGCGCACGGGGGTGCGCACGCCCCTGGAGGTGTTCGCCGCGAGCGCCGGGGAGGCCGCCGAGGCCGCCGACCGGATCGCGGGACCGGTGGCGATGAAGCTGAGCGCGCCCGGCCTGATCCACAAGACCGAGGTTGGCGGGGTGCGGCTTGGCGTCCGCGGCGGCGCGCTGGCGGCGGCCGCCTTCGAGGAGATGACCTCGCCCGGGCGGCTGGCCGGTTTCGGGATCGCGGCCGACGGCGTCTTCGTGCAGGAGATGGTCGCCGACGGACTCGACCTGCTGGTGAGCGCGCACGGTGACGAGGTATTCGGCCCGGTCCTGACCATCGGGGCCGGCGGCGTGGCCGCCGAGATCGACCGTGATGTCGCGCACCTGGCGATCCCGTTCGACGACGCGGAACTGCTGCGGGCGCTGCGCGGCCTGCGGCTGTGGCCGCACCTGGCGGGGTTCCGCGGCAGGCCGCCGGCCGACCTCCCCGTGCTTGCCCGGGCCGCCCGTGCGATTGCCCAGGCGTACGTGTCGCAGGCGCCCGCCCTCACCGAGATCGAGGTCAACCCGCTGCGGGTGGTGGTCGACCGGGACGGCACGAACTGCGTCGCCCTTGACATCGTCGCGCTGCGCCCGTTACCCGGGCCGCGGCCGCTCACCAGGCGCGGGGGTCTATGCTCCGGACAAAATGTATGCAAGAATGAATTCAAAATAGGCTGTATTCGGCACTGGATGAATTCAGTACGAGATGAATTCGAGACGGTCGACGCAGCGGCGCGGGCGACTTGCGGCCCGCGCCGCCGGGAGCGCCGCTTGTCCGAGGGCAGGCACTGGTGAAGGGAACAAGGCATGAAGGCTAGCCAGGCGGTCGCCGAGGTACTGCGGCGCGAGGGAGTGGAGCAGGTGTTCTGCTTCCCGGCCAACAAGATGATCGATACCGCGGCCGAGGTCGGCATCAGGCCGATCGTGGGGAGGCAGGAGCGCAGCGTCATCAACATGGCCGACGCCTACAGCCGGACCTCGAACGGCGAGCGCATCGGCGTGGCCATGGTCCAGCACGGCCCGGGCGCGGAGCACGCCTTCGGCGGGATCGCCCAGGCCTACGCGGACTCGGTCCCGCTGCTGCTCCTGCCGAACGGCAACCCGCGGCGCGAACTCGGCCTGCGGACCACCTTCGACGCGGTCGAGGCATTCCGGCCGATCACGAAGTGGGCTGCGCGGATCACTACCCCGCAGACGGCGCACGAGCAACTGCGCCGCGCGTTCCAGCTCATGCGCTCAGGCCGTCCCGGTCCTGTCGTCGTCGAGCTTCCGCTCGACGTCGCCGAGGAAGAGGCCGGCGACGGGGTGCTCGGGTACACGCCCTCGGCCCGGTACCGGAGCGCCGCCGACCCGCGCGACGTCGAGCGCGCGGTCGGGCTGCTGCTCGACGCGCAGCGGCCGCTGATCAGGGCCGGGCAGGGAGTGCTGTGGGCCGGCGCGACGGACGCCCTGGTTGAATTCGCTGAGCTGCTGAACGCGCCGGTCGCGACCACCTACGTGGGCAAGAGCGCGTTCCCTGAGGATCACCCGCTGTCCATCGGCTCCGGCGGCACCGCGGTCAGCCCGGGCATCGAGGCGTTCGTCCCCGATGCCGATGTCATCCTGAGCGTCGGCGCGAGCCTCATCACGACGCTCGGCTCCTTCCAGCTCGGGCCGGGCAAGACGATCATCCAGGCCACCAACGACCCCGATGACCTGGCGCAGCAGTACCCGATCGCCTGCGGCCTGGTAGGCGACGCGCAGCTGGTCCTGCAGCAGCTCACCGAGGGGCTGCGCGACCAGCTGAAGTCACGCAAGGCGGCGAGCGCCGGCCGTGACACGCGGGCCGAAGTCGCCGAGGCGGCCGCGCGGACGGCGGCCAAGTGGGGTCCGCTGTTCGCCTCGGACGAGGTGCCGATCAGTCCGCTGCGGGTGGTCGGCGAGCTGATGGCCGCGGTCGACCCGGCCCGCACGGTCATCACGCACGACTCCGGTTACCCGCGAGACCACCTGGCGCCGCACTACGTGAGCACCCGGCCGCGAGGCTACCTGGGCTGGGGGAACAGCACCCCGCTGGGCTCCTCGCTCGGCCTCGCGCTCGGTGCGAAGGTGGCCGCGCCGGACAAGCTGTCGGTCTGCTTCCTCGGCGACGCCGCCTTCGGGCAGTGCGGCCTTGAGCTGGAGACCGCCGTCCGCAACAAGATCCCGGTGCTGGTGGTCCTGGTGAACAACTCGGAGATGACCGGATACGGCGACCACCAGCGCATCGCCGAGGAGCGCTTCGGGCTCAAGACCCTGTCGGGCCGGTATACCGAGATCGCCGGCGCGCTCGGCGCGGAGGCCTCCCGGGTCACCAGCCCCGACGAGGTCGCGGCGAGCCTCAAGAAGGGCATCGCCCGGGCCGAGGCCGGAGCGGTCGTGCTGCTCGAGTTCGTCACCGCGCCGCTGCGGCACCGGATCGCGGCCGTCAGCGTCTTCGGCGGCTGAGCGTCCGGCGGCTGGCTGGTCCCTCGGGCCGGGCCGGGCAGCAATCAATTGCGAGGAGTGCGATGACATACGCAGTGACACAGGCATGTGTCGACGTCATGGACCGCAGCTGCATCGAGCAGTGTCCGGTCGACTGCATATACGAGGGGGAGCGGATGCTGTACATCCATCCCGGCGAGTGCATCGACTGCGGCGCATGCGAGGCCGCCTGCCCGGTGTCTGCCATCTACTACAGCTTCGACCTGACCCCGGAGCTTGAGCCGTTCCTGGAGGTAAACGCCCGGTTCTTCGACGACATCGGCTCGCCGGCCGGGGCCCGCGGTCTTGGCAAGCCGGGCCGCGATCCGGAGTTCGTCGCGAGCCTCCCGCCCGGCGGCAGGCCGTAGATGGCGACCGGCAGCGGCATGAACCGCCTCGCCGGGCGCGTCGCCCTCGTGACCGGCGCCGCGCGCGGCATCGGAGCCGCGGCCGCCCGCCGGTTCGCGGCCGAGGGTGCCTGCGTCGTGCTGGCCGACGTGCTCGACGACGACGGCACCGCGGTGGCCGCGGAACTGGGCGGGCAGGGGCTTTACGTCCACCTGGACGTCAGGGACCAGGCCGCCTGGGAACATGCGGTCCGGGTCGCGGGCGAGCGCTTCGCGGGTCCGCTGACCATCCTCGTGCACAACGCCGGGGTGATGATCCGGGGCACGGCGGAGCAGGCCGACGAGGCCGCCATGCGGTTCGCGTTCGAGGTGAACGTGCTCGGACCGGCCCTCGGCACGTCGGCCTGCGTGCCGGCGATGCGGGCCGCGGGCGGCGGCGCGATCGTCTTCGTGTCATCGATCGCCTCGCTCACCGGCGGCGGCGGGTTCCTTCCGTACGCGAGCAGCAAGGCGGCCAACGCGACCTACGCGCGCTGTGCCGCCCGGGAACTCGGTCCGCTCGGCATCCGGGTGAATTCGCTGCACCCGGGCGGGGTCGAGACGCCGATGAACTCCGGTCCCGACTTCGCCGCCCTCGACCACGACGCGTGGTTCGGGCGGATGGCCATCCCGCGGATCGGCCGGCCGGACGAGATCGCCGACGCGCTGCTCTACCTGGTCTCGGACGAGTCGACCTACGTAACCGGCACCTCCCTCGTCGTCGACGGCGGCCAGCTGCTCGGTCCGGCGACGGCGTGGGCATCGTCAGCCGACGCGGCCGGCTGACCCGGTGCACGGCGGTTGCGGGGAAAATGGTAACCTATTAATGTATACAAATATGTATGTCATTGTGAAGTCAAGTATCGCGATGGCGTACTCGTTGGACAGCGAGGCTCGTGAGGAGAGACTCAGCCGATGGCCACTGGCAAGGCACAAGTGATGCCCGTTAGGTACCCGGACCGGTTCTATATCGGTGGTGAATGGGTCGCCCCGGGCAGCGGAGACCTGATCGATGTCGTCCAGCCGGCCACCGAGGACGTCTGGGCCCGGGTGGCCGAGGCCGGCAAGGCGGACGTGTACCGGGCGGTCTCGGCGGCCCGGGAGGCATTCGACCGCGGGCCGTGGCCGCGCATGCGGCCCGAGGAACGGGCGGGGTACCTGCGGGCGATCGCCGACGGCCTGCGCGCACGGGCCGCGGACCTGAGCTACATCTGGGCCTCGGAGATGGGCATCCTGCACGTCGACGCGGTCGCCCGGGGCGCCCGCATCCCCGGCATCTACGACTTCTACGCCAGCCTGGCGGACTCCTTCGAGTTCATCGAGCGGCACGAGCCGGCGGGCGGCGGTTACGGGTGGCTCGTGCGGGAGCCGGTCGGGGTCGTCGGCGCGATCATCCCGTGGAACGCGGCCATCGTGGCGATGAGCTGGAAGATCGCCCCGGCCCTGCTCGCCGGGTGCACGGTCGTGCTGAAGTCGGCGCCGGAGGCCCCGGTCGCCGCCTACCTGCTGGCCGAGGTCGCTGAGCAGGCCCAGCTGCCGGCCGGGGTGCTGAACATCATCACCGCCGACCGCGAGGCCTCCGAGGAACTGGTCCGCCACCCGGGCGTCGACAAGATCAGCTTCACCGGCTCCACGTTCGCTGGCAAGCGGATCGCGGGGATCTGCGCGGAGCGGGTGGCGCGGGTCAACCTCGAGCTCGGCGGCAAGTCCGCGGCACTGGTCCTCGACGACTACGACATCGCCACCGCCGCGGCCTCCCTCGCCGAATCGGCCACCGAGCTCACCGGCCAGGTGTGCTCGGCGCTCACCCGGGTCATCGTGAGCGAGCACCGCCACGACGAACTCGTGGACGCGCTCAGCGCCGAGTTCCGCAAGGTGCGGGTCGGTGACCAGTTCGACGCGAACGTCGACATGGGTCCGGTGGCCATGAAACGGCAGCTCGACAAGATCAACGGGCTGCTCGACAAGGGCCGCGACGAGGGCGCCACGCTGGCGGCCGGCGGGCACCGCCCGGCGGGCCTGGACGTCGGCTGGTTCATCGAGCCCACCGTCTTCGGCAACGTCGACAACCGCTCGACGATCGCCCGCAACGAGATCTTCGGCCCGGTGCTGAGCGTCATCCCGGCGAAGAGCGAGCAGGACCAGATCGCGATCGCGAACGACTCGGTCTACGGGCTCAACTCGGCGGTGTTCACCAACGACGAGAACCGCGCCTGGGAATTCGCCCGCCAGATCCGGTCCGGCACCGTCGGGCACAACGCGCACCGCAACTCGCACGCGTTCGCCTTCGGCGGCTTCAAGCAGTCGGGCATCGGGCGCGAGGGCGGACGGGAGGGACTGATGCCTTACCTGGAGACGAAGGCGGTCATCCTCGACCGTGAGCCCTCGCGGTACGTGTAGGAGGAGAAGTGACCACTGCCCTGAAGGACCGTGTCGCGATCGTCTTCGGCTCCGCGACCGGCATCGGCGCGGCGTCCGCCAGAACGCTCGCCGTCCGCGGCGCCGCGGTGATCCTGGCCGACATCGCCCTTGAGGCGGCCGAGCGCACCGCTGTGCAGATCGCGGCGTCCGGCGGGCAGGCCGTGGTCATCCGCTGCGACGTCACCGCCGAAGCCGACGTCGCGGCGGCGGTAGCGCTCGCCGAGACGCGGTTCGGGCGGCTGGACATCGTGCACAACAACGCCGCGGCGATGCATCTCGTGCCGAAGGACAGGCCGGTGGCCGAGGAGGACGCCGACCACTGGGACCTGACGATGGCCGTCAACCTCCGGGGCCAGATGTTCGGCTGCAAGCACGCCGTCCCGGCCATGATCCGCGGCGGCGGCGGAAGCATCATCAACACCTCGTCCGCGTCGGCGCTCGCGGGCGAGCTGATGCAGACGGCGTACGGGGTGTCCAAGGCCGGGGTCGCCCAGCTCACCCGGGCGGTGGCGACCCAGTACGGACGCAAGGGCATCCGGTGCAACGCGGTACTGCCCGGCTTCGTCAAGGTGGAACGGCAGAACACCGCCAACACGGCGTCCGCGAAGTTCCGCGAGTCGCTCGCGCGCAACCACCTGACCCCGTACATAGGGGAGCCGCAGGACATCGCCAACGTCGTGGCCTTCCTCGCCAGCGACGAGTCCCGGTTCGTGACCGGGCACCTGTTCAGCGCCGACGGGGGCCTTACCGTGCACCACGGCACGTACGCCGACCTGATCGGCGACGCGGGCTAGCCCGCGCCGCCGGGAATCGTCCCAGGGCAGATCTCAAGTGAGTAGGCAAGGATGAAGCCGCTAGCAGCCGAAGACATCCGCATCGAAGACCCCGACTTCTACTTCGAAGGCCGCCGGGAAAGCTACGAGCGACTGCACGCCGAGTCTCCGGTCTTCTACTACGAGCCGCTTGACGTCTTCGTGCTGACCAAGCACGAGGACATCAGGCAGGCGGCGCGCAGGCCGGAGATCTTCTCCTCCTCGCATGGACTGCATCTGCACCAGCTGCGCCTCACCCCGGCCGAGACCGAGGTGTACGCCACGCTCTACGGTTCCGGGGAACAGTTCGCGTACGCCGACCCGCCGCGGCACCGCGAGCTGCGGGGCGTCGCCACCCGCATCTTCGCTCCCCGGTCCCTTGAGCGGCTCGGCGGGCAGGCGAAGCGGGAAGTCGACCAGCTCGTCGGGAAGATCAGGCCGGGCCAGAGCCTGGACTTCGTCGAGGAGATCGCCGCCGTGCTGCCGGTCCGGCTGGCGGTGGCGCTCATCGGCCTGCCGGACGGCCACGACGCCGACATCCGGCGGTGGAGCGACGCGCTCGAATCGCTGAAGCTGGTGCACGGCGCGGACAACATCCGGGCGGCGATCCGCCAGTTCGCGCAGATGAACGACTTCTTCCGCGCGCAGTTCGCCGTCAAGCGGGCCGATCCCGGCGAGGATCTCATCTCCACCCTGCTCGCGGCGCAGCTCGACGGGAAGCCGATCTCGGAGGATACGCTGCTCGCCTACTGCAGCCTGTTCCTCGCCGGAGGCAGCGACACGACCCGCTCCCTGCTGAGCGGGATGGCCCTGGCACTCGCCGAGCACCCGGAGCAGCTGAAGAAGCTCAGGGACACTCCGCAGCTGCTCGACGGGGCGATCGAGGAATCGCTGCGCTGGACGACGCCGGCCCGGGGATTCCTGCGCACGGCGATGACCGACACGCAGGTCCGCGGGGTGGACATCAAGGCCGGGCAGCGGATCTACCTCCTCTACGACGCGGGCAACCGGGACGCGGAGGTCTTCGAGGACCCGTGGACGTACGACATCGAGCGGCCGAACGCCTCGGCCCACCTCGGGTTCGGCTACGGGCCGCACCTGTGCATCGCGGCCCACCTCGCCCGCCTTGAGGCCCGCGAGCTGTACAAGGCGCTGCTGAGCACGTTCGCCACGATCGAGGTCACGGGCGAGGTGACCGAGATCCGGCAGCTGCTGCGCCAGGGCTGGGTACATGCGCCGCTGACCTTCTCCTGACCGGCTAGCACAGCCCCTGTCCAGGTCCCCGGACGGGGCGGCGGAACTTCTGGGAACACCCAGAGCTACGAGGGGACGAACCAGGTGCAGCGGATGGTGATGGCGAGGCAGCTGCTGAAGTCGGTGTATTCCGGCGCTGACCTGCGGGTTCTCGGGTTGCGTTTGGTGTGTACGGGCCGTCTGGCCGACGAGTTGGGCGGCCCGTACTCGTGTCCTGATTGTCCGGTTAATGCCGGTTACTTCCCGTCGTTTCCGGGCGCCGTGCTGAATCCGTGCTGGGACTAGCGTCACCGGACGCGCCGACTGGCTGCTAGTACACGGAGGCCTGCTCATGGTGCCTCTCCGCTGCCAGCGGCTAGGCTTTGCCGTCGTGAGCGCCTGGGCACATCTGACCGGTGCGGGTAGAGCGTGACGATCTCCGCCTGAGAGGCTGTGCCGCGGTCGGCCTCCAGGTCAGGCCACAACCACGGAGCTGAGACCCCGAGCAGCCTGGCCGCGCGGTGCGCGGTGGCGCGCCGCGGAATGACATCTCGCGTGACCCAGCGCTGGGCGCTTCATGCGCGGGCGAGCGCGCATGGACGAGTATCGGCGGGTCCGTCTGGGCGAGCTGATTTCTGTGCTGCTCCACGAAGATTTGGCGGACGAGGCCTGGTCAACCGCGGCGGACCAGCCTGATCAGGTCAGTGAGTCGCAATGGCTGCAGCTGATCAGCCTGCGGGAGGGCGGGCATCCGGCGGACGTGCTCGGGCCGCTGGCGCGGCTGATCGAGCTGGGCGTTGAGCAAGTCGGCGACAAGTACCGCTACCCCAAGGCGGTCAAGGCCCTCAAGCGGCTGCGGGAGGACTACGAGCGTGCGGGCGACGCCGCCGGATTCGGCGCGTACCTGGAAGGCCTGCGGGAGCGGCAGCGACGGAAGTACTCGTTCATCGCCAAGCTGGACGCGGCGTTCGGCCTGTAAGGCAGGGCGGCGTCAGGACCGAGAAGCCGTCAAGGCGACTGTCCCGTCGCGTCCCAGGTCCGGGATGTACGGGATGATCCCCTTCAGATACGCCTCCACCTGAATCTCAATGGGCAGTTCGCGGGCGTCGAACGGCAGCCCGTTCACCTCGATGAACCAGATCACCGGGCTGGCGTCGGTTATCTCGGCCCGCAGGAACTCCGGCGTTCCCCAGGTCATCTTCAGCATGTCGCGTACCTGCTTGCCCTTCTGGCCCAGCGTCGACTTGCTGAGGCCGAATGCACTCGCCAGGGCGTCCTGGGCGACGTACGGCTCGGTCGACCGGTCGAACAGGAAGTTGACCTGCCCGAGTGCCCACACCACGCCACCGGCCCACGTCGCGGCCCGGCCGGCCAGCAACGGCGACGGCCGCTTGCGGGCCAGCTTGGCGGCCACATGCCGGGCCAGCCCGGCGTACTCCTCGTCAAGCAGGTCAGCGCATACCTGGTCGGTCAGCCCGATGACCTGTTCCGCGGCCGCCCGCATCGCTGCCGGAATGCGCAGCTCTCCCAGATCTGTCACGAGAAAGTACTATGCCAGGGCCGGACGGGGAGAAAGACGGT
This sequence comes from uncultured Actinomycetota bacterium, assembly GCA_963785645.1. Lineage (GTDB taxonomy): Bacteria > Actinomycetota > Actinomycetes > Streptosporangiales > Streptosporangiaceae > Trebonia. Next base: position 26,992 of record CAWAWG010000003.1, on the reverse strand, counting down.
TTCTGGCTCGTCGCGGCCGCCCGATGCGAGAGGATCGGCGCGTGACCCAGCGATGCGCCGGATGTTCCTCGCATGCGGCTCCCGGGAGGCGATAGTGAGCAGCGAACTGGCGGAACGTGTGGCGGAGTTGCGGCAGAATGGCCGCACACCGAAGGAGATCGCCCGCGCACTGGGCCTGCGTCCCGCCGACGTGACCCCGCTGATCAGGGCGATCGGGGCACAAGCACCCAAACGCGAGGCGCCGGTGGCGGGCTGCTGGGTAACCGAACACTGGTCAGACAGGCTCAGCGTGACCGGGCACGACGACTGGCCCGGCCTGCCAGCCGCGGAATCGGAGTCTGGGGAGTCCGGCCTGGTGGGGATCCTTCTAGCCCGGGACACCGGCAGCACGGTCGTGGCGTGCGGGTTCCTGGTCGACGTCTTCTGCCTGGGTGTGAAGGACACCAACGGCCCGAAGACGATGGACCGGCGCAAGCTTCCGGACTTTACCCGGACGTTCTTCAGTGCGTGGCCCGGCCAGGCCTCCGTCGCGGCGCCGCTGGACCTGGCCCGGCACGTCGTGTTCGGGGCGGTGGACTATGCCCGGAGCCTGGGCTTTGAACCGCATCCCGACTTCGCCAGGGGCGCCGCGCTTCTCGGTGACTGGGAAGCAGACAGCAGCGACGTGACGTTCGGCCGCGACGGGAAGCCGTTCTACATCAACGGCCCGCGCGACGACACCTACGGCAACATGGCGAAGCTGCGGCGGACGGTCGGCGCCGGGAACTTCGACTACCTCGTCCAGTTCCCCGGCCCCGCTTACTAGGCCGACGTGCTGAATCCGTGCTGACATCCCGGCGAATGGTATGCGATCTAACTGCGGAAACTGCCCGCGGGTCCACGATCACCCAGATCTACGAGGGGCCGTCAGAGTTAGCCTGCCGAACGTGAAGCCGCTAACGGAGCCTGAGATCCGCGCCGCCTTTGTGAACTGCACCAAGGGCGAGGCAAGACGGCTGAACGTGCCCCGTGACCTTACCGGGTTGCCCTGGGATGACCTGGACTTTCTCGGCTGGCGAGACCCACAGTCTCCCGAACGCGCATACCTGGTTGCCGAACTGGACGGCAACCTCACCGGCATCGCTCTGCGCTGCCCCGGCCCCAGCCCGTTGCAGAAGCGAAGCAACATCTGCTCGTTCTGCCTGACCAGCCACACCGGAGGCGTCACCTTGATGGTGGCACCGAAGGCAGGCCAGGCCGGGCAGCATGGCAACTCCGTGGGCACCTACCTCTGCACCGACCTGGCCTGCTCCCTGTATCTGCGGGGCAAGAAGCCGGTGGTGGGTCTCGGCGGCCGGTTCAGGGAACGCCTCACCTTGGAAGAGAAGGTTGGCCGGACAATGACGAACCTGGCCGCGTTCGCGGTCAAGGTCACTGCGTAAAGGAGCCGCTGGTGCCTTCGCCGACCACGCGCGGGCCTCGTCCGGGACAGAGTGCAGGCGAGCGGGTCGCGGAGCGGGCGGATGGGTTACCGTGCGCTAACATGAGGCAACGAAATTTACCTGTTAGGCAATCGCCGGATAGCCTTGGTGCTCATGAAGAGTGGCTTTGCCGTGAGTGCGCTTGGCGAGCGGCTGCGGGCGGCGCGGGAGGCGCGGGGGCTGACCCTCGATCAGCTCTCCGCGTCGGTCGGCGTTTCCAAGGCCCATCTCTCCCGTATGGAATCCGGGGACCGCCAGCCCTCCGTCGGGATTCTCGTCGAGGTGGCCGCCGCGCTCGGCACCCGGGTGAGCGCGCTTCTCGGTGAAGACGGGGCGGGTGCCGCGCTCGCGACCTTCGCGCCCGACACGCCGCGGATCGTGGCGGCCGGGCTGGAGATCGCGCCGAACAGCGGCTTCCCCGGGTCGCGGGCACTTGAGGCACTGCGGGTGCACGTTCCCTGCGACCGAGAGCCCCCGGCCCCCGCGCACCATCGCGGCGAGGAGTGGATCTACGTGCTCCGCGGGGTCCTTGAGCTGGAGTTCGACGGCCTCCTCCATGAGCTGCGCCCGGATACCGCGGTGCACTTTGACGCGACTCGCCCGCACCGGTTCTCCGCCGGGGGCGCAGGGGCGGACCTGCTCCTGGTGAGTGCCGATTACCGGCCGGAAATCAACTCGATCCAGCACTGACGACGCAACCTGCGGCCTTAGCGCACGCTCCGTTGCCGGAACGGCGTCGGTGATGTTAACGGTCCGCTTCGCCTGCCGCCGCATGTGAAGACGTTGTTAATCGTGGCAACGAGTGTTGCCTATTAGGTAACAGGCGATTTAGCCTCGTCCCGAGTACGCCGACGTCAGCAGTCGGCTCCGGCGACGAGAGGCTTTCCATGACTACCGAGATTGACTACGAGGCAACGGGTCCGAACTACGCGGCCGAGAAGCTGCTAGATGTCCGCGAGCGCCTGCACCAGGCGATCGCCGCGATCTCCGCGAAGATCGCTCCCGGGATGGTCGAGGAGGACGCCGTCGCCATGGCGCGCGAGATGCTCGGCGAACTGGGCATGCGTAAGGGCTGGCACCGGGTCATCGTCCGGTTCGGCCCGAACACCACCAAGGACTTCAACGCCGACTCCGACCCCGGCGTGATCCTCGGCGAACAGGACATCTTCTTCCTGGACCTCGGTCCGGTCTACGGCGACACCGAGGGCGACGCCGGGCAGACGTTCGTCTTCGGTGACGACCCGGAGCACCACAAGGCCGCCCATGACGTGAAGGCGCTGTGGGACGACGTCCGTGAGCAGTGGTTCACCACGGGCATGACGGGGGTGGCGCTCTACGACTACGCCGTCAAGCGCGCCGAGGAGCTGGGCTGGGAGCTCAACCTCGACCTCTCCGGCCACCGGCTGGGCGACTTCCCGCACGAGGCGCTCTACGACGGTTCCCTGGCCGAGGCCGACATCCGGCCCAATCCCGACCTGTGGGTGCTCGAAATTGCGATCCGGCATCCCACGCGCAAGTTCGGCGCGTTCTACGAGGACCTTCTGCTCAAAGAGCAGTCGTTCCTTAGCTGAGCTTTCACCCTATCTCCAGCATCGCCAGCCGACGGCGCAGTCGGGGCACTCTTAGCAATCTCTTCCCGCCCCGAACGAAGGGCCAGCTCATGACCATCGCCCCGGCTAAAACAACCCAAGGAGGGCCAGGTCTCCGGACCGGCTCGCTGAGATTTCCCGCTATTCTCGGCCAGGGAATAGCGGTGATTTCGCCGACGATGACAGCCGTCCTCATCATTCCGCTCGCGTTCGCCAGCGCGGGCGAGGGAACGTGGCTCGCGTACCTTTTCGGCACCGTGATGCTGCTGTTCGTCGTCTTCTGCATCAACGTGTTCGCCCGCCGGTCTGCCGCACCCGGGGCGCAGTACACGTTCATCGCCCGCGGCCTGGGCCCGGTTCCCGGCGTGCTCGGCGGGTGGACCCTGCTGTGGTGTTACCTGCTCATCGGGACCGCCGGACTTACCGGTTTCGCGATCTTCTCCCAGCAGCTGCTCAGCGCCCTCGGCTACACCGGGACGGTCAGACCGGTTCTCTTCTTCGCCGTCAGCGCCGCGCTGTGCTGGTTCATCGCCTACAAGGACATCCGGCTGTCGTCCTATCTCACGCTGGCCCTGGAAGGACTCTCGGTCGCCTGCATCCTGAGCCTGGCGGGATATGTCCTCTTCGCCCACGGGTTCACCGCGGACACCAGCCAGCTCACCCTCAAAGGCGTCAGCCTGCACGGCATGAGCCTGGCCGTCGTGGCCTGCATCTTCAGCCTGGTCGGCTTCGAGAGCGCCACCGCGCTCAGCAGCGAGGCGAAGAACCCGCTGCGCAGCGTGCCGCGCGGCGTCATCATGAGCCTGATCCTGACCGGCCTGTTCATGGTGATCATGGGCTACGTGGAGGTCTTCGGCACCCGTGGCTCAAGCACCCCGCTGTCCGCCATGGACGCTCCGCTCAACGTCCTGGCCGCCGCCTACGGAGTGTCCTTCTTCAAGATCCCGATATCGCTGTGCGCGATGATCAGCTTCTTCGGGCTGTCGCTGTCCTGCCTGAACGCGGGATCGCGGATCCTGCTGCCCATGGCCGAGCACGGCGTATTCCCGCACCAGATCGCGAAGACGCACGGCCGGAACGAGACACCGCACATCGCAACCAGCGTCTACATCGTGGTCATGTTCCTGATCCCGACCGTGCTGGAAATCTTCACCAATCCGCTGAACACCTTCGATAACGCGGGCACGCTCGCAGCCTGGGGATTCCTGGCGTCGTATTTCGCGATTTCCGTCGCGGCACCCGTCTACCTGAAGAAGCGCGGCGAACTGCGCCCGCGCCACATCGTCATCACGGTGATCGCCTGCCTCTGCCTGCTGGTCCCGACGGAAGGCAGCTTCTACCCGGTGCCGCCGTTCCCGACGGACATCTTCCCGTACATCTTCCTCTTCTACCTGGCCGTCGGCGGTGCCTGGCTGTTCATCCTGAGCCGTCGGCGGCGGACCCTGTTCAGCGAGATCGAGGCGGACCTCGAGGCGACTCTGGCGGCCCACGAACAGCGCGCGGAATCCGTACCCGCCCCGGTCGTGAACGGCCTGGACGCCCGGCGTGACGTCGTGCCTGACGTCATCTGAGCGTCGTCGCCGATGACGTCATCGCCGCGCGACACCGCCCCGCCGAAGCTTGCCATCCGGTCGGTGCGCTCGCCCGCCGACCGGGTGGTCAGCATCGAACTAGGCGCCGGTGACGGATCACCGCTGCCCGGCTGGGACCCTGGAGCACACATCGACCTGCACCTGCCGTCCGGCCTCGTGCGGTCCTATTCTCTGCACGGCGATCCTCGTGACCGCGGTTCGTACCACATCGCGGTACTGAACGTTGAGAATGGCCGCGGCGGGTCCGCGGAGATCCATCGAATAGCCGTGCCGGGGATCGAACTGCCCGCATCCGTTCCGCTGAATTCATTTCACATGGAGCCCGCCAGTCATTACCTGTTTATCGCCGGCGGAATTGGCGTGACGCCGCTGCTGCCTATGGCGCTCTCAGCATCACGGGCGGGGAAACCGTGGACATTCGTCTACGGCGGCCGCACGCGCACGAGCATGGCGTTTCTCGACCGGCTGTCCGCGCTCCCCGGCGGGCACCTGGAGGTCGTCCCCCAGGACGAGCTCGGCCTGCCCGACCTCGCGGGATCCTTCGCCGCTGCGCCGGCCGGCGCCGCCGCCTACTGCTGCGGGCCGGCCGCGATGCTCGCCGCCGCGACCGACGTCGGCGTGAGCACCCGTCCGGACATGACGGTCCACATCGAGCGTTTCACGGCTTCGGCCGGTCCGGCCCCAGGGGATGGCACAGCGGACGGCGACCGCCCGTTCGAGGTCGAGCTGGCCCGGTCGGGACTCACGATCGAGGTGGCCGCCGGCGTATCCGTCCTCGACGCGGTCCGGGCGCGGGTTCCCGGGGTGATGAGCAACTGCGAGCAGGGGATCTGCAGCTCCTGTGAAACGGCCGTCCTCGCGGGCACTCCCGACCACCGGGATTCGGTCCTGACGCCGAAGGAGAAGGCAGCCAACCGCTACATGATGATCTGCGTCTCGCGGTCGCTCACGCCCCGGCTCGTGCTCGATTTGTGAGACAACTAACTTTGCCTCACAGGCAACCACTGATCTAGGTTCGTCTTGCCGGCGCGCTGGTGCCGAGGGAAGGAAGACAGGAATGAAGGTGCACCTCGTCGTGCATGAGGCGTACGAAGCCCCGGGGGCGATCGAGACGTGGGCGGCGGACCGCGGTCATCTCACTTCCTGCTCGCGCGTCTACGCGGGCGACCGCGTGCCGTCCACCGCGGACGGGATCGACTTCCTGGTCATCATGGGCGGCCCCCAGTCTCCGGGCACCACGCTCCGCGAGTGCCCGTATTTCGACTCCGCCGCCGAGCAGGCCCTCATCAGCGATGCGGTGGCCGCGGGAAGAGCGGTCATGGGTGTCTGCCTGGGGGCGCAGCTGCTCGGCGCGGCCCTGGGCGCACCCGCCGGGCCGTCCGAACAAGCCGAGATCGGGGTGTTCCCGATCCGGCTGACCGCCGACGGCCGGGCTGACCGCCGCCTGGCCGGTTTTCCGGTGCCCCTTGACGCGGGTCACTGGCATCATGACATGGCCGGACTCACCCCGGACGCGGCCGTGCTCGCGGCCAGCGACGGATGCGCACGCCAGATCATCCGCTACGGGGAGCTGGCCTACGGGTTCCAGTGCCACCTTGAGTTCACCCGGGAGTCGATACCGCCGCTCATCGCGGCCTCGGCCGCGGAACTCGCGCGGCGGTCCGGTGAGCGCTACGTGGAGACGGCGAGTTTCCTTCGCGGGGACCCGTACGACGCCATGAACGACGCCCTCTTCTCGTTCCTCGACAACCTGGCCCGGGACTACCTCGCTACTCCGCAGTCTCCTCTCCGCTCCGTGGCCGCCTGAAATGCCGGGCGGCGTCAAGCATGAGCAGGCCAATCACGACTGGTGGCCCGGCCAGCTGAACCTCAAGATCCTCGCCAGGAACCCGGCCGGAGCCGGCCCGCTCGGCGCCGACTTCGATTACGGCCGGGCCTTCGAGACACTCGACCTCGGCGCGGTCAAGGCGGACGTCAACGCTGTCCTCGCCAACTCGCGGGACTGGTGGCCGGCCGACTTCGGTACCTACGCCCCGCTCTTCGTCCGGATGACCTGGCACGCGGCCGGGACCTACCGGCTCTCCGACGGCCGTGGCGGCGGGGGCACCGGTCAGCAGCGGTTCGCCCCGCTCAACTCCTGGCCCGACAACATCAACCTCGACAAGGCCCGCCGCCTGCTGTGGCCCGTCAAGAAGAGGTACGGCCAGCGTTTGTCCTGGGCGGATCTGCTCATCCTGGCGGGCCACGTCGCCCTGGAGTCGATGGGCGTCGCGCTGCTCGGCTTCGCCGGCGGCCGCCCCGACGTCTGGGAGCCCGACGACGTGTACTGGGGCCCGGAGGCCACCTGGCTCGGCGATACGCGTCACACCGTCGAGCGTGACCTCGCCGAGCCGCTGGCCGCGACGCAGATGGGGCTCGTCTACGTCAACCCCGAGGGTCCCGGCGGCGACCCCGACCCGCTCGCCGCTGCGGTCGACATCAAGGAAACGTTCAGCCGGATGGGCATGACCCTCGAAGAGACCGTCGCGCTGATCGCCGGCGGCCACACCTTCGGCAAGACCCACGGAGCCCACCCCGACGACAAGCTCGGCCCCGATCCGGAGGCCGCGCCCCTCGAGCGGCAGGGCCTGGGCTGGGCGAACGGCTACGGCACCGGCGCCGGCCCGGACGCGGTCACCTCGGGCCTCGAGGTGACCTGGACCTACCACCCGACCCGCTGGGACAACGAGTTCTTCCATATCCTCTACAGCTACGAGTGGGAGCTGACGACCTCGCCTGCCGGCGGCAAGCAGTGGCGGCCGAAGGACAACGGCGGGGACGACCTGGTCCAAGAGGCCTTTGGCAGCGGCCGGCGAGCCCCGGCGATGCTCACCACGGACCTGGCCCTGCGCTTCGACCCGGAATTCGGCGCGATCAGCCGTAGGTTCAAGGACGACCACAAGGCGCTCAGCGACGCGTTCGCCCGCGCGTGGTTCAAGCTGACGCACCGCGCCCTGGGCCCGAAGTCGCGCTACCGCGGGTCGCACGTTCCCGCCGAAGACTTCCTCTGGCAGGACCCGGTCCCCGCGGGCAGGCCGGTCCCGGCCGATCAGGTCGCCGCGATCAAGCAGGCAATCCTGGCGAGCGGCCTGACGGTGCCGCAGCTGGTCAAGACCGCCTGGGCCGCAGCCTCGACGTACCGCTGCTCCGACCACCGCGGCGGCGCCAACGGGGCCCGCATCGCGCTCGAGCCGCAGAAAAGCTGGGACATCAACGAGCCGGCCGAGCTGGCCACGGTGCTCGCGACGCTGCGCACAGTCAAGGACGGGTTCGGTATCTCGCTCGCCGACACCATCGTGCTGGGCGGCGCGGCGGCGGTGGAGCGGGCGGCCGCCGCCGCCGGCTTCCCGGTCACCGTGCGGGTCACCACCGGCCGCGGCGACGCCACCCAGGAGCAGACCGACGTGGAGTCCTTCGAGTACCTGCGTCCGCAGGTGGACGGCTTCCGCAACTACCTCGGCAAAAACAGCGGCCGGCCGGTGGAGTACGCGCTGCTCGACCGCGCGAACCTGCTCGGGCTAACGGCCCCGGAGCTTACCGTGCTCATCGGCGGCCTGCGGGTGCTGGGCGCGAACCACGGCGGGTCGCGGGACGGGATCCTCACCGACACCGTCGGCCTGCTGAGCAACGACTGGTTTGTCAGCCTGCTCGAGCCGGGCACCGAATGGCACCCGGCCGACGCCGGCGCAGAGCGCTTCGCGGGGACGACCAGCCGCGGCCGCGCGTGGACCGCCACCAGGAACGACCTGGTGTTCGCCTCGAACTCCGAGCTCCGCGCCCTCGCCGAGGTGTACGCCGCCGCCGACGCCGGGCCGAAGCTCGCCGCCGATTTCGCCGCCGCCTTCGCGAAGGTCCTCGACGCCGACCGCTACGACGTCCGCTAACAGGTTGTCGTTGCCGCCGTGCGGTACTCAACGGCCGACATCTCGTCAGCATACGCTGACGGTTTGAAGCCTGTGCGCGACATCGCCGAGGACGCCGCCAGCGCCGACCCCGACGTGGGCCTCCAAGCGGTGGCGGCCCTGCGAGCGCTCAGCGAGCGACTGGAGATCCTCCAGGTCGACAACGCCCGCCGGGCTGGGTGGTCATGGCAGCAGATCGCAGAGAGGCTCGGCGTGACCAAGCAGACCGTGCACCGCAAGCACGGCAAGCGGACCGGAGGGCAGTCATGACCCAGCACACCATGACCCGGGACGCAGGTGCCATCTCGATCCGTGCGTATGAGCACGCCACCCGGCTCGGGCATCCCTACCTCGGCGAGGAGCACTACCTGCTCGCGCTGGCCGCCGCAGACCAGCCGGCCGGCACTGTCCTGCGCGAGCAGGGCGTCACACCCGGGCGCGTCGAGGCGGAGATCGTCCGCCTGTCCGGGGCCGGCCTGTTCGACGACCTGGACCGGGGCGCGCTGACGACGGTCGGGATCGACGTCGACGCGGTGCGCGCCGCGACCGATGCGACCTTCGGCCGGGCAGCCCTGGCGCTGGCTGCCCGGGACGTTCACCGGGGGCGGGGCCCGGTTCAGCCCGCGCCGCCGCTCCGGCGCTACCCGGGACGGGGTCTTCCTGCCCGGCCTGAAAGTGCCTCCTCGCAGAGGTATACCAAATTTTGGTCGGAAACCGGCCCGACTTGCGGCAGTTTGTCCAACCAAAATTCGGTATACCTTTCCTGGGTCGCGCCGGCCGACCAAGGTCAACTTATGTTAAGAGCGCGCAGATTATTAACACGCAGACTTCTGTTTCTGTCCCCGCGAGTATGCTCACCTGCTTGGCCTGCGGTGATGTCGGAGGACAATCGGCCGCCGCTCTGCGGCCCGGGAACGACTCGCTGCAGGTCACGGGACCGTATACCACACTAGAGAGCGCCAGAACCGGAACCCGCGTGTTATTTCGAGACGCGCTCTAAGTGGCATTGCATCATGGAGCGCCGAACCTCCCAACCTGATTTGTTTAGATACGTCCCCGTTATTCAGATCGATCAGGTCGTTCCGGCGGTCCGGGGGTCAGCGGTGGGGCTGCTGACCGGTTGGGCGGATGACGATCTCGCCGACGTCGACCGAGGGCGGCTGGTCGATGGCGAACATGACCGCGCGCGCGATGTCCGCGGGGGCGAGTTGCGGGTCAGCGGTGCGGTCGGGCGAGGTCGGCCCCGCGTCGGTGAGGCCGGGCTGGATGAGGGTGACCCGGATGCCGGTGGCGGTGGCTTCGGCGCGGATGGACTGGGCGATGGCGGTGACCGCCCATTTGGTGGCGGAGTAAAGCTGCCCGGGGACGGTGACGCGGCCGGCCACCGAGCCGGTGAGGATCAGGTGCCCGCGGGCGCGGGCCAGGTGAGGCAGAGCGGCGCGGGCGGTCAGGGCGGTGCCGTAGACGTTGGTGAGCACCATCTCGCGCCATTGCTGCGGGGTGCCGGTGCCGTGCAGGAAGGACGTGGGGGTGAAGGCGCCGGCGTTGGCGAATACGGCGTCGAGACGGCCGAAGGCGTCCAGGGCGAGTTCGGGCAGGGCGGCGACCTGGTCCCAGTCGCTGACATCGCAGCAGGCGGCGCGGGCGGCCGCGGGGCCGCCCAGTTCGGCTGCGAGCGCGTCGGTCAGGTGCCTGGTGCGGGCGGCCAGGACCAGCCGCCAGCCCCGGCGGGCGGCCAGCCGCGCGGTGGCCGCCCCGATGCCGGAAGAGGCGCCGGTAATCATGAGTACTGGTGCGGACACGGGTCTGGACGGCTCCGTCACCTGTTCTGCGGTCCGTTACCCGCCGAGCCCCAGCCCGTGCAGCAGGAACAGGAGCAGCAGGGCCGCGACGGCGGCTAGGGTCGCAATGACCGCGGAGCGGCTGACGAGCGGCAGCTTGCCGCCTTGCCCCGCCGCGGGCGGTGGCGGGGCGGGGCGCTGTATGAGCCTTCCGCTGACCGCAGGGGGCGTTGTCTTTGCGGCCGGTCCGGGCAGCGCCGTGCGGGGCGCCGCCTCCTCCCCGCGAAATGTCGCCCCAGCAGGGGGGAACACGGGGGCCGGCGATTGTACGGTGCCGGGGTGTGCTGACCAGGAGGCGGAAGTCTCCGTCGCGGGCGCGGCTTCGCTTGCCGTGTCTGACCGCACGGCGGTCTCCGGCGCGTACGAGGGCCGCGACGGCCGCGGAGCGGATTGTTGCCGCGTCTGCGCGGTGCCCGGCCGGTTCGCCCAGCCCGAGTCTGCACCGGCCCGCGTGTCGGCCGACGCGGGGCGGCCGCCACCCGCAAGCGTGTCCCGTAGCGCCGCCGCGAACTCACCGCACCGCCCGTACCGGTCCCGCGGCTCCTTCGCGAGCCCGCGCGCGAGCACGGCGTCAGTCCCAGGCGGCAGGTCACCCCGGTAACTGGCCAGCGGCGGCACCGGGTCGTTCAGGTGCGCGAACAGTGTCGCCATGCTTTCGGGCCGGCGAAACGGCGGGTTGCCGGTGAGCAGTACAAACGCCATGCACGCGAGGGAGTACTGGTCGGCCCGCCCATCGAGAGGGACACCCCTGATCTGCTCCGGCGCGCTGTAGTCCGGCGTCCCGAGGAACGTCCCGGTCGCGGTCAGCCCGGAGGCCGTCATCGCCCCCTTGCTCAGGCCGAAGTCCGACAGGTAGGCATGCTCGCCGCGCCCCGGCACGACGTCGACCAGGATGTTGCCCGGCTTGACGTCCCGGTGTACGAGGCCCGCCGCGTGCGCCGCGTCAAGCGCCGAGGCCACCTGCTCGATAAACGCCGCCGCCCGCCCCGGTTCGAGTGCCCCGTTGGCCCGCTGCAGCACGCCGGCCAGGTCGCCGCCGGATACGAACTTGGTGGCGATGTACAGTACACCGTCGACTTCCCCGGCTCCGTACACCGGAATGATGTGCGGCTCCTCGACCGAGGCGACCGCCTGCGACTCTCGCAGGAACCTGGCCCGGAACTCCTGGTCGCTCGCCAGTGCCGGGGAGAGAACCTTCAACGCAGCCAGCCGCCCGAGCATCCCGTCACGAGCGCGGAAGACCACAGCCATCCCGCCGGCCCCGACCTGCTCCTCGATCACGTACCCGGCCAGTTGCCTGCCCGGCACCAGCCTGGCCATCATGGCATACTGCTGTGCGCTGAACTCGCTGCTCACCCACGCCTCCTCCGGACGCGGAAGGATCCGCCCGCCCGGGGACAGTGTGGCACCAAACGGCCGCTTATTCCGCCTTCTTAGTCGTACGGCGCCACTGCCTACGGGTACCTGTTCCAGGGCTGCATGCGCAAGTGCATCGGACTCAGGCCGGAGAGATCGTCGTTGACGCCTCAGCGTCGGCGCCATGGAGGTCCTTCCTGCGACGACATTGTCATCGCGTTTGTACTTCTATGAACGGATATACACATGATGATGCCGATCATTAGGTTCATGTCTTGACATGAATGCACATTAAGGAGTGAAAATCCTCAAGAGGACGCACTGCCGCGTTCCGGATCGGAGGTTAAGCATGCCCCGGCGACGTGACTTCCTGCGGTACTCGGGCGGTGTCGCCGCGGCAGGCGGCCTGGCCGGGGTCATCACGGGAGCCGGCGCGCTGACGCCAGCGAGGGCTGGCGCCGCCGTCACCGCGCAAGGGACCACGGCGGCGGCCGGGAACCTGGCGGCCACCCCGATCCGGCCGCCGGCCGCGCCGCTCGCGGTGCGCGGCCCGTACCTGAGCACGTGGCTGCCGGCCACAGTCTCTCCAGCAACGTGGCAGGAGTTCTGGCAGGGACATACCACCGCCATGGCCGGCATCGCCCGCATCGACGGCGTCTCCTACCTGTTCATGGGCGATGCGGGAATCATCCTGACCGTTCCGAACGGCAATTACGGTGCTCCCTCGACTGTCCAGGGCTTCGAGCGGGCGCTGCAGCAGACCGGCCTGGAGGTGACCCCGACCCGTACCGTGTTCACCCTGGCAGGGGGCGGCGTCGGGCTGACGCTGGAATTCCTGTCCCCGGTCGAGCCGGGTGACCTCAAGCGCCAGTCGGTCCCGCTGAGCTACGTGCTTATCAGCGTCCGGAGCATCGACGGCAAGAGCCATGACGTGCAGGTCTACGCCGACATCAGCGGCGAGTGGTGCAGCGCCGACGACAGCCAGCAGATCACCTGGGCGTCGGCGCAGGTGAGCTACAGCGGCGGCACGCTGCAGGCCTGGACCGTCGAACTGGCCAGTCAGCAGCCGCTTACCGAGCAGAACCAGCAGGCCGCCTGGGGCACCACCGTATGGTCCACGCCTGCTACCTCCGGCCTGAGCTTCCAGTCTGGCCAGGACATCGTGGTCCGCGCCCAGTTCGTCGATAACGGGGTGCTGGCCAACACCAACGACGCCAACTATCGCGCCATCCAGGACGACTGGCCGGTATTCGGCTTCTGTGCCGACCTGGGCCAGGTCGGCGGCACGGTGCGGTCGGTGCCGCTGTCGATCGGGCTGGTCCGTACCCCGGCGGTCAGTTACCAGGGGCAGGACCTGCAGCCGCTGTGGACGGCAAGTTTCTCCTCGTGGCAGGACATGCTCGGCTTCTTTCACGGCGACCTTGCCGCGGCCCAGCAGCGGGCCGACAGCCTGGACGCCAAGATCACCGGTGAGGCCACCACGGCCGGCGGGACGGCCTACGCGGGCCTGTGCGCGATCGCGCTGCGCCAGGCCTACGGCGGAACCGAGCTAGTCGTCGGCCCGGACGGCCAGCCGTGGGCATTCCTGAAGGAGATATCCAGCGACGGCAACGTCTCCACCGTCGACGTGCTCTTCCCGGCCTCTCCCGCCTGGATCTACGCCGACCCGGCTTACCTCGCCCTGCTGCTTGAACCGCTGCTGTCGTACGCGGAGTCGGGCCTGTGGCCGCAGCCCTTCGCCCCGCATGACCTCGGCTCCGGCTACCCGGTCGCCTCGGGGCACAACGACGGCGGCGGGGAGAACATGCCGGTGGAGGAATCCGGCAACATGCTGATCATGGCGGCCGCCTACATCCAGCAGGCGTCCGGGCCGGGGAAGGCCTTCGCCACCGCGCACTACACGATCTTCAAGCAGTGGGCCGACTACCTGGTGGCCAACCTGCCCGACCCCGGCTACCAGAACCAGACCGACGACTTCGCCGGCTCGATCGCGCACAGCGTCAACCTGGCGCTGAAGGGAGTCATCGCCGTCGCCGCGATGGGCAAGATCGCCGCGGCAATCGGCAACGCCGCCGACGCCGTGAGCTACCGGGGGCAGGCGCAGCAGTTCATCTCCTACTGGGTGACGCACGCCCAGGACCCATCGGCCGCGCACCTCGACCTCACCTATAACGGGTCCGGTGGCGGTGACGGAACGTGGGGGACCACGTACAACGGTTTCGCGGACCGACTGCTCGGCACGGGGCTGATCCCGTCGTCCGTCCTGGCCGAGCAGTCGGCCTGGTATCAGTCGGTCAGTAACCGGTTCGGCCTGCCGCTGCAGGTACCGCACAGTTACGCCAAGTCCGACTGGGCGATGTTCACCGCCGCCTGGCTGTCGGGCTACCCGGTCAGCGAACAGCTGATCGAACAGGTCTACACCTATGCCAACACGACGCCGAGCCGGGTCCCGTTCAGCGACCTGTACGACACGATCAGCGGCGACCAGGTCGCCTTCCAGGCCCGGCCGGTACAGGGCGGGATATTCGCCCTCCTCGCGCTGATCCATCGCGCCGCTGGCGGCTGACCGCGATCGTCACGGGCCCAATCCGCGCTCGCATCCGCCTTCTCGCGGGCCATCCACCCGCGGAAACTGGCCGTTGGTCCTGGACCAGGAGACCAGGCAGCACGCCGGGTTGATGTGCCGCATGACGCACCCTTATCTCCTCTAATATCGGAAGTGTCCTTTCCCGCACGTGGAAGAAGATGCCCGATGTCTGCCTCGCCTCCAGCAGGCTCCGAGCCGGAGTCCAATGATCCGCTCGGCGTTCGCTTTCCTAACACCTCTCGTGTCTGGAACTACCACCTGCGCGGCAAGGACAACTTCGAGGCGGACCGGCGGGCGGCCGAGGCGGTTGAGGAAATGTCCGTGAAGATCGGCGTGCCACTCGCCGCCGACACTGCTATTGAAGGCCGCCACCTGCTGCAGCGGATGGTGGACTACATGCTTGGCCAGGGAATCCGTCAGTTCCTCGACCTTGGCTCAGGGCTGCCGAGCATGGCCAATACCCACCAGATCGCGCAGCGGACAGCGCCTGACGCGCGCGTCGTCTACGCGGACATCGATCCCATGGTCTCCTCTCACGCCAGCGCGTTGATGGCTGGCCCCAATGTCGTCACGCTCCGGGCGGATCTGCGTGAACCCGAGCAGGTGCTCAGCGACCCGCAGGTACGTGACGTACTCGACTTCAGTCAGCCAGTCGGGATCATGTTCATCTGCGTCCTGCACTGCCTGTGGGACAGGGAGGACCCGTGGGCGGTCGTGCGGCGGTTCCGCGACGCGGTGCCGCCGGGCAGCCAACTGGCGCTGAGCCACATGACCAACGAGATCCATCCGGAAGGGGCCAAGGCGCTCTTCCAGATGACCCAGGACCTGCACTGGAATACCCCGCTTATCTCGCGCAGCCGCACTGACATCATGCGGTTCTTCGACGGGTTCACGCTGGCCGAGCCTGGCCTGGTGTCCCCTGCGCAGTGGAGACCTGACCTAGACGATCCACTCCGCAGCATCCAAGAGGACGACGCCGGCGAGAGACCGGTCCTCCGGCTGGTCGTTCCGGAGCGGTCAGCGGAGGACCGCGGAGCCGAGTGGCACTTGTGCGGAATCGGCACGAAACGATAGCCATCGCGGCTCACTGACCTGGCTCGCGCCGTCCGGGTTCTTCGACGTAGTCGGCTACGGAGCGCGTGTCCAGAAGACCCGCGTCGGCGGTAGAACCTCATGCACTGGCTCCGCCGTCGATGACGAGGTCGTGGCCGACGGTGAATCCGGCTTCGGGGGAGGCGAGCCAGAGCACGGCGGCGGCGGCTTCGGCGACGGTGCCGGCCCTGCCCGCGGGCAGGGCGCCTGCCAGGCGCTGGTCGCGGTCGGCGCTGGTCTCGCCGGGACGCAGTGACATGGGAGTGTCGATGGGGCCGGGGCTGATCGCGTTGATGCGGATGCCGTCGGCGATGTACTCGCGGGCCGCTGCCCTGGTCAGGGCGCTGACGGCGGCCTTGGTGGCGGCGTAGGCGCCGAGGAACGGCAGTCGCATGTGGGCGCCGAGGTTGGAGGCGGTGTTGATGATCACGCCGCCGCCGCCGGCCCGCATGCAGCTGATCTCGTGCTTCATGACCAGGAAGATGCCGGTCAGGTTGACTGCGACCTGGCGGTCCCAGGCGGCGGGGTCCATGTCGGCCAGCGGCCCGGCCTCGATGATTCCCGCGTTGTTGAACGCGATGTGCAGGCCGCCGTGGCGGTCGGCGGTGGCGGCGACGAGCCGTTCGGCGTCGGCGGGCGAGGAGACGTCGGCGGTGACCGCGCTCGCCTGCCCGCCGGCGTCCTTGATCAGCCGGACGGTCTGGTCGAGGGGCTCGCGTCGCCGGCCCGCCACGGCTACGGCGGCGCCTTCCCTGGCGAAGGCGAGCGCGGTGGCGCGGCCGATGCCGGAGCCGCCGCCGGTGATCAGGACTGTCCTTCCGGTGAACCGCTGGGTCATTTTTCCTCCTGGTGGCGGCCTGTGCGCCGGCTGGTGGTGGTGAACATGGCTGTGGTGAACAGGGCTAGGGCGAGGAGCAGGAGCGCGGCGGTCCGCAGCGCGAACGGGTAGCCGGCCGCGGGATCGCGCGAGTAGGCGGCGGCGGCCCAGGTCAGCGCCGCGAGGCCGAGCGGCGGGCCGGTCTCCATCGCCGTGTTGACCATGGCGCCCGCCAGGCTGGCCGGTGCCGCTCCGGTGTCCTGCATCGCGTTGACCAGCGCGGCGGAGAAGGCCAGGCCGGTGCCGAGCGGAAAGATGAGCAGCCCGGCGTAGGGTGCGCGCAGAAAGCTGAGCATCACCAGTCCTGCCGCTGCCGTGCCCAGTCCGGCGGCGAGGACCGGCCGGACACCGAACCGCCGGATCAACCGTCCCGCCAGCGGCCCGGCGGTGACCGCGGCCGGGCCGGGCAGCAGGAAGATGGCGGAAACCCGCAGCGCGGACAGTCCCCTGACCTGCTGCAGGTAAAGCGAGAGCAGGAAGAACGCCGTGGCCATGGCGGCGGAGCAGGCCAGCACGGCCGCCAGCGGCAGGGCCCGCCTGGGTGGGGGAGACCTGATCGACGTCACGGTGCGCACCGCCAGCGACCTGATCCCCGCGGCCGGGCTCCTGCGGGCCCGGCTCGGCACGGATGCGCGTCTCGATCATGACCGTCAGACACTCAGCGTCCCGGTCACCGACCGCCTCGCCGCGCTGACCCAGATCATCGGGTCGCTGCACGAAGCGAACATCGCAGCTGAGGACATCACGGTGCGCCGTCCCACCCTGGACGACGCGTTCCTGCACCTGACCGGGCGGCAGCAAGTCCGCGCCGGTACCGTCCTGGCCGCCGAGGTGACCACGTCATGACTGTCGCGCTCACACCCGACATCCCGCGGACGATCCGCTCGCGGATCGGCTGGGCAATCAGGGACACGTGGGTGATCGCCTGCCGCGACCTGGCTCACTGGAGGCGGCAGCCGGGTGCGGTGATCGCTAACACCCTGGTGTTCCCGGTCATGATCGTCCTGATGTTCGGCTACCTGCTGGGCGGGGCGATGACCGTGCCGGGCGGCGGTGACTACCGCGACTTCCTCATGCCAGGCATGTTCGCCATGACCATGGTGTTCGGGATCGGCGCCACCCTGTCCGCCGTCAGCGCCGACGCCGCCCGCGGGGTCACCGACCGGTTCCGCTCCCTGCCGATGACAGCCTCAGCCGTCATCGCGGGACGGGCGGCCGCGGACATGCTCAACTCGGCGGTCGCGCTGGCTGTGCTCACCGCGTGCGGATTCGCAGCGGGCTGGGACCCGCACTTCGGCGCCGCCCGTGCGGTCGCCGCGCTCGGCCTGCTCTTGCTGCTCCGGTTCGCGTTCGTCTGGGTCGGCGTCTACCTCGGGCTGCGGTTCTATCACCAGCCCGAGGCGGTCACCGCCGTCCGGACCCTGGAATTTCCTGTCGGGTTCCTGGGCAATCCGTTCGTCGCTGTCTCCACCATGCCCGCTTGGCTCGGTGCCATCGCACTGTGGAACCCGTTGTCGTCAACCGTCACGGCCGCCCGTCAGCTTTTCGGCGACCCCGTCGGGGTGAACCCGTCCTGGATCACCAGCCACGCGATCATCATGGCGGTCGCCTGGCCGCTGCTGCTTACCGCCGTCTTCTTCCCGCTGTCCCTGCACCGCTACCGGCGCCTAAGCCGCTGAAAACGCTCCGGGCCCCGACATTTCCTCTCCTGCCGGGCCTGGCGGTCACGTCTGGTAGTTGGTGAGGTGGACGAGGGGCGGCTTAGCCGCGGGCCTTCGCGGGTCCGGCGACCGACGCTGGCTCTTCGAGCTCTGCAACGGTTAACGACGTCCCGGGTGGCTGGCATCTCATGACCGCGATGACGTCGCTGAGCACTCCCTGGCCGGCCAGGTGCGGCCCGGCGCCAGGCCCGATAACGGTGACCTCCCCAACCGGGCTCGCCTGGCAGACCACGGCGTTGGTGACGCCGTCGATCCGGGCCAGCAGGTCGCCGGCGGGAACGGTCTCGGGCTGCACGCGGGCGGTCACGGTGCCGGTGCCGTCCGGGCCGGAAAACGCGAGCGTCGCCACATGCCTGAGCCGTCCGCCCGCCGATGCCGCTGCGCGGGCCTGCCGGCCGGTGATGCCGGTGATGCCGCGGCAGGTGACCTGATCGCGCTGAAGCGGTCGGCCGAAGACCAGTGCCGACAGGATCATCACCTTCGCCACCGTGTCATGCCCCTCGACATCGGCGGCCGGATCCGGCTCGGCCAGCCCCGAGCGCCGGGCCTGAGCCAGGGCCTCCTCGTAGGACAGGCCGCCGGCCATCTGGGACAGCATGAAGTTGGCGGTGGCGTTGAGCACCCCGCGCAGGGCCGATGGCGCGGCACCGGCCAGGCCCTCGGTCAGGGTGCTGAGCACCGGCGTCCCCGACATGACCGTGGACTCGGCGCGGAACGCTACCCCCTGCCGCCGGGCCAGCGCGGCCAGTTCGGTCCCGTGCAGGGCGACCGGCCACTTGTTGGAGGTGACGACCGGGATCCGGCGCTGCAAGGCCTCCCGCATATGGGTCAGGCCCGGCTCGCCGCCAGCCGGCGGGCTGGCCGTCACCTCCACCAGCAGGTCCGCCTCGGTCGCGCGGAGCCCGTCGATCGCGCTCGGCCACACCCGGGCCCCGCGCTGCCCGGTGACCGGCTGCCCGCCGGCGCTCGCCGCCAGCGCCGCGGCGAGGTCGAGACCGTCCGGGCGGTAGGCGAACCCGTCCCTGGCATTCCCGATCCCGACAACCGTCAGCTCACGGCCGTACCGGTCCGCGAGCCGCTCCGCCTGCGCGTCGATCGCGCCGGCCAGCCATCTGCCCACCGCGCCGAACCCCACCAGCCAGATCCGCAGCGGGCTCATCCGGTCACCACGCGCTCTGTCACCCCACGAGGGTAACGCCGGGGCCGGATCACGCCGCCTTGAACCGGGCGCGTTCCGCGGCCACGATCGCCTGCCGCAACTCGGTCTCGGAGCCGGTCTCCAGCGCGTCCGGCGTCGCCTTGGCCATGTCGCTGCGGCGTGCGTACTCGTCGAACGCCTCGCGTTTGCCTGCCAGCAGTTCGAGGACCCGCTGGTCCACGCTGTCCTCGCACAGCAGCCGGTGCACGTCCACGGGACGGACCTGGCCCATCCGGTGCGCGCGGGCGATCGCCTGATCCTCGATCGACGGCGTCAGCTGCGGCTCGGCGATGATGATCACGGACGCGGCCTGGATGTTCAGGCCCACGCCGCCCGCCTGGATCTGGGAGACAAGCACCGCGGGCCCTTCGGCGTTCGTGAGCTTGTCCACCATCGCCTGGCGGTCGGCCGGCGGGATGTTTCCGGTCAGCGGTCCGATGACCGGCATGCCCGGGACGCCGTCGGCGCCGGACAGCACCTCGATCACCGTCTCGAGCACGCCGCGGAAGTAGGAGAACACGATGACCTTGCGCCCGCCGTCGGCCGCCTCGCTGACGATCTCCACCAGCCGCCGGAGTTTCTGCGACCCCTTGACCGTTCCCGGGTCGAACGCGGCCCGGCGCATCGCCATGAAGTTCCCTTCGAGTACCGCGTTGCGGTACGCGCCCATTGCCGGCCCCTCGAGCGCCACCCACTCCTGCGTCTCCAGCCGGTCCGGCAGTTCGCTGAGCACGTCTTCCTGGTTGCGCCGCAGGTAGACAGGCGCAACCCGCTCCCGGAACCGGGTGCCGTCAAGCGACTCTTCCGCGACGTCCAGATTTTCGGCGACCTCCGGGCGCAGGTGCCCGACCAGCACCCGGAACTCCTCCACCCGGTTCTCCATCGGCGTCCCGGTCAGGAACAGGGTCCGCCTGCTCCTGCCCGCCCACTCGCTGACCGCCTGGGTACGCAGCGCGTTGGGGTTTTTCGCGTAGTGCGCCTCGTCGACGACCATCATCGCCAGCGAGACGTCCAGGTCGGCCGGCATGGTGCGCAGCGCCTCGAATGTCGTGACGGCAACGCCGCCCTTGGCCGCCCACTCCTGCTCGGCCGCCTGCCGCTTCGCCCCCGGCCGGTGGAGCCGGCGGGCCTCAAGCAGCGTGTGCCGCTCCACCTCGCGGGTCCAGTTGATGACCACGCTCGCCGGGCAGACGACCAGGAAGTGCGTCGCGCCCTCGGCCGCCAGGTGGCACATCGCGGCGAGCGACTGCATCGTCTTGCCCAGACCCATCTCGTCACCGAGGATCACCCGCTCCTGGACCAGCGCGAATCTCGCGCCGAAGGCCTGGTAGCGGCGCAGCGGTGTCTTGAGCAGGGACTGGTCAAGGGGCAGGACGCGGACTCGCTCGGCGATGTCGGCGGGCAGGAAGCCCTGGCTGGCCTCCCGGGCCGGGTCGAGTTCCGCGACTTCGATCAGCAGGCCGTTGTAGGCGACGGGGCGGGCGAGGTAGTCATTCCACAGCCGGGTGGCCCGCGGTTCCTTGCCGGCCTTCTCCAGCTCGGCCTCGGCCCTGGACAGCCGCTTGCGGGCCGTGGTGACCGGCTTGGAGCTGAGGATCGCATCCAGCTCGGTGAGGGCATCCCGGGCTTCCTGCTTCTTGCGCCCCGAGAACGTGAAGAGCATTCTCCACCGGCTCGCGCCGCGGGCGGCCGGGTCGAGGCGGCGCCCGATGTCGCTCGCCAGCGGACTCAGGTCCGGGCCCTTCAGGGCGGACCTGGTGCGCTCGTAGCGGCGCAGCGCGGCGACGAGCGCGCTCTGCTCGGGAGTCCGGGCGTCCGGGTCGATGCGGACACGGGTGCCGTTCTCGACGGACTCCCGCATCTGCGCCGCGGCGGCCGTGATGCGCCTGGCCATCCGGCGGCCGACCCCCGGGATCCGCCTGAGCGTCTCCGGGCCGGCGGCGAGGACCTGGCCGACCGTCTCGAAGCCCGCGTCGATGAGGGGCGCGAACGTGACCTTGCCGCGCACGAGATCCCGGAGCCGGTCCACCGGCATCGCGTCGAGCGCGTCGGCGGCGATCCGGTCGCGCACCGCCTCGTACGCAGCCCGCGCGACGTCGCGCGATTCCCCCGGCGCGGCCAGGACCGCCTCGATGGCGTCCCGGACGGCGCGGCCGTCGGCGACGACGGCACGGGCTGTTTCCCCCGGACCGAGCGGCTCGGCTTCGACGGTCTGGTCCTGCGCCGTCACCGGTGCCGGGTCCTTGTCAGTTCCGCTGTGCGGGCCACCGTGGTGCGAGCCTCCGTATAACGATATCTCCCGACGCGCCGGGAATCCCGGTTCGGTTAACTACCGGCCGATTCGTCCGTCAAACGCGATGACGTGAGCCGGCCTGGAAGCCGGCTCCCGGCGACGACCCCGGCGAGGGCAACCGCGATGCCGAACGAGAACGCCAGCGCGGCGGCCGGGCGGTGCCCGAACCCGGCGGTGGCGGCGGCCACGATCGCCCCCGCCACTCCGGTGCCGAGGGCCTGGCCGAGCACGTCGCAGAGCTGGAGAGCCGAGGTCGCCCGGCCCTCCTCGCCCGGCGCCGCGCGGTCGAGCGTGGTCACCGACAGCGGCGCGTAGGCGGTGCCGATCCCTCCGCCGGCCAGCGCCCAGGCCACGATCGCCAGCGCGGGAGGCACCGACGGCAGGAGCACGACGCACATGACGGCGAGGCCGACGGCGACCAGGCACTCGCCGATCCGGACCAGGCGGCGCGGACCGTACCGGGCGATGTACCGGGCCTGCACCCACGATCCCGCCGTCCAGGTGAGGGTCGACGCGGTGAGCGCGAGAGCGGCCAGCGCCGTCGGGGCATGGCAGACGGTCACGATCGCGTACGGGACATAGGCGTCGCCCGCGAAGAAACAGCACGTGAGCAGCGACCGGCTGAGGATGGTGGCGGTCAGTCCGGGCCGGGCCGACAGGTTCCGCGGCGGCGTCAGACGGCGCAGCGAGGCGGCGAGCAGGACCGCGCCGCCGATGCCGCCGGCCGCCGCCACGGCCACGACGCCGGAGTTGAGCGCCGCCAGGGCCGTGCCCGCGCCGGCGACCACGCCGAGCACGGCCAGGTACGGCACCGGGGCCTTGCCCGGACTCGCCGGGGGCGGGACGTTCCGCAAGGCCAGGACGACCAGCGCTCCCGCCGCCATTACCAGCGGCAGCAGGCCAAGGAAAACCCACCGCCAGCCCACTGCCGCGGCCACCAGGGCGGCGATGCCCGGGCCGATCAGGCTGGGCACGACCCAGGCGGTGGACAGCACGGCGAACATCCGCGGCCGCGACGGCTCGGGATAGCACCGGGAGATCGCCACGTACGCCACCGCGGGCACGACCCCGGCGCCAAGGCCCTGCACAGCCCGGCCCGCCACGAGCACCGCCATGTCCGGTGCGGTCCCGCCGATGACCAGGCCGAGGGCGAACAGGGCAAGGCCGCAGAGCATCGGCCGCCCCAGCGGCATGCGGTCGGCCAAGGTCCCGGCCACCACGATCCCGATGAGGCTCGCCAGCAGGAAGGCACTGAATACCCATCCGTAGAGACGCAGGTCGCCCAGGTGGCGGCCGACCAGCGGCAAGATAGTGGCCACCGCCAGCGCCTCGAACGCGACGAACGTGACCGCGAGCACGAGACCGACCGTCAGCGACCGGCGGGCCGGCGCCCAGATTCCGTCGGCCGGCCCGGCCGCCGTCGTCGATGTTCTGGCCATGTCTGTGCTCACCAGGCCGAGGATAGAACCTCAACTTCAGTTGAGGTCAAGCGCGGGCGCGCGGCTCCCGCCCGCGAACCAGGATTCCTCCGGGTTCGGCTGGCCGTGACCAGCGCCACGGTGCACAGCCGTCACGCTGGTGGAGGATGAGAGCATGATCCTCGACAGCTGCGATATCCCGATCGTGCTGGCACCGCTTGCGGGCGGGCCGTCCACTCCCGAGCTGGCCGCCGCGGTGAGCGGCGCGGGCGGGCTCGGCTTCCTCGCCGCCGGCTACCTGTCCGCCGCCGAGTTGGCAGAGCGGTGCCGGCGAACGGATGAGCTCACCGGCCGGCCGTTCGGGGTGAACCTGTTCGTCCCCGGTCCGGCCGGGGACGTGGCCGAAGTCGGCCACTTCGCCGCGGAAATCGCCGGCGATGTGTCCGGCACCGGTGCCCGCCTGGGCGAGCCCAGGCACGACGACGACGACTGGGACGCCAAGATCGGGTACCTGACGGGCGCCCCGCCGGCCGTGGTGTCGTTTACGTTCGGAATTCCGGCTGAGCGCGTCGTCGCCGGCTTGCGGGCCAGCGGAGCCGAGGTCTGGGTCACGGTGACTACCGTGGACGAGGCGCGCCGGGCGGCCGCGGCCGGGGCGGACCTGCTGGTCGTCCAGGGAAGCGAGGCGGGCGGGCACCGGGGCGGGCCGGGCGATGCCCCGCAGGACGCGGTCGGACTCATCGCGCTGCTTCAGCTCGTCACGGCGCGGGTGGCCACGCCGGTCGTGGCGGCCGGCGGCATCGCGGCCGGCGCCGCGATCGCCGCGGTGCTGTGCCTGGGCGCCCGGGGTGCCGTCGTCGGAACGGCGTTCCTTGACTGCCCGGAGGCAGGGACCGCCGCGGTGCACCGGTCCGCGCTGCACGGTGAGGCTCCGACGAGGCTCACCCGCGCGTTCAGCGGCCGGACCGCCCGCGGCATCGAGAACGCCTTCCTGCGCGCCCATTCGGAAACCGCCCCGGCCGCCTACCCGGAGGTGCACCACCTCACCTCGCCGATGCGGAAGGCGGCCCGCCAGGCCGGCCTGGCCGGCTACGTGAACCTGTAGGCCGGCCAGGCCTACCCGCTGACGACCAGCGTCCCCGCCGCGGACCTGGTCCGTGATCTCTGGCACCAGGCGCAGGCGGCGCTCAGCCGGGCCACCAGCCGCCTTCCCTGATTCCAGCCCGCCGCTAACCAGCAAGGAGAGCTGTGTGTGACATCATGATTACATGACGAATACCCGTGACAAGAAGATCCTCGTCGTCCTCACCAGCCACGACGACCTCGGCGGAACCGGAAAGACGGGCTTTTACGTCTCAGAGACCGCTTACCCGTGGCACGTGTTCAGCCGGGCCGGCTACCAGGTAGACCTGGCCAGCCCGCAGGGCGGGGAGCCGCCGCAGGACGGCGCCGACCTTTCCGATCCGGTCCAGAAAGCGTTCCTCGGCGATGCCGAGATGTCACGCAAGCTCGCCGACACGCTGCGCCCGCAGCAGGTCGAACCCCGGGACTATGCCGCGATCTTCTACGCCGGCGGCCACGGCACGATGTGGGACTTCCCCGACGACACCGCCCTGGCCGGCCTTGCCCGCGACATCTACGAGGCGGGCGGCGTCGTGGCGGCCGTGTGCCACGGCCCGGCGGCCCTGGTGAACGTCACGCTGTCGGACGGCAGCTATCTGGTGTCCGGCCAGGAGGTGTCGGCGTTCACGAACGAGGAGGAGGCCGCCGTCGGGCTCACCGACGTGGTGCCGTTCCTACTGCAGACCGCCCTGGAGAAGCGCGGCGCCAAGCACGTGGCCGCGCCGAACTTCGAGCCCCAGGTATCGGTCTCCGGCCGCCTGGTAACCGGCCAGAACCCGGCCAGCGCCGCCCCGGTCGCCGAGCAGGTCGTCGCGGTCCTGGACAAGAGCAGCTAGCAGCGGCGCGCCCGCGGGCAGGCCACGCCCGTGCTGTAGCCCGCAGGCCGGAGTGAAACACAGTCCGTTCAGGAAGATCAAAAAGATTATGCCGAACGGGTCCGTGGTTCCCGCCCGCCGAGCACGTCCTCGTCGTCCTCGCCCGGCGGGCGCGCGGCCCGGACGGGAGCCTCGTAGCCCGCCAGCGTGAACGGCATCGCCACGGTCCGCAGGCCGTCGTCGAGGCTGCTCAGGTACTTGTTCGCGCTGACCTGCTCGTCCGCCATGACCTCGGCGAGCGTGTTGACCGGCGTGCACCAGACGCCGGCCGCCTCCAGGCGGGCGAGCCAGTGGGCCCGGGGCTGCTTGGCGAAATGCTCGTCCAGCCGCTCGCGCACCTCGCCCGCCTGCGCGAGCACGTCGGCGTACGGCCGGGGAGCACCGGTCCGCGGGTCGGCGAAGTGAAGGCCGAGCACGTCCGTGAAGGCGGCCCACGCGTCCGCGGTGACGGCCGCGACGGCGATCCAGCGCCCGTCCGAGCAGCGGTACTGATTCACTCCCGGACTGCGCGGCTCGCGCCGCGACCTGGGCGGTACCAGCACCTGGGGCGCGTTCGCGGCGGTGCCGAGCTGGATCAGCTGCGTCCACAGCGCCGTGTGCAGCAGGGAAGCGTGGACCGTCTCCCCGTGTCCCGAGTGCTGGCGCTGGAGGAGGGCGGCGAGCACCCCGAACGCGATCATCGTCCCGGTCAGCACGTCGTTGGTCGCGCCCGGCGGCGCGAACGGCTCGTCCGGCTCCGGCGACGCGGTGAACAGCAGGCCGGCATAGGCCATGCCGAGCATGTCCTGGCACCGGTCGGCGGCCCGCGGCCCGGTGTGCCCGAGACCGCCCGCCCGCGCGTAGACGATCGCCGGATTGACCGATTTGACGGACTGCTCGTCGATGCCGAGCGAGACCAGCGTGTCCGCGCGCATGCTGGTGATGAAGACATCCGCGTCCCGCACCAGGCTCGTAGAGCCGGCTGCGGTCGGCCGGATCGCGCAGGTCGAGCGTGACCTGCCGCTTGTTCCGGTTGCAGAGGTCGTACGCGTAGTTCACCCCGCCCGGTGCGCTGGCCGGGCCGGTCGCGCCGATCGGCACGTAGCGGCGCACCGGGTCCCCGGTCGGCCCCTCGACCTTGATCACGTCCGCCCCGAGGTCCCCGAGCAGCATCGCGCCGATCGCCCCCGACATCCAGACGGTCAGGTCGATGACGCGGATCCCGTCAAGTGGTCCGGCCACGCTCAGACCGGGACGCTGACCGGAAGCGCGAGGCCGAAGACGACCGCCTGGGCGCCTGCGGTGCCCGCCAGCTCGGTCGTCTCCCCGAATTCCGAGAAGATGACGGTGGCCGGGTCGTAGGAGACGCCGCCCGTGGTGAGCTGGCCGTCGATGACCCACAGCAGCTGGGTGCGCTCCGGGCCGAGCGTGAGCACGCCGCCGGCCTCGGCCCACTGGTAGTTGGCGATGTACACGTCGTCCTGCGTGAACCGGCCCATGACCTTCGCGGAGACGCCCGGCCGGCCGGCCACTCGAAGCCCTCCGGCTCCATGATCACCGGCTGCGGGTACTTCGGTACCGGGTAGACGAACTCGCGCTGGTTGAAGGCTTCCCAGATGGCGTTGCGGGGGTCGGCGCGGTGCTCGTTCCCGTCCGCGTCGACCGTCACGTAGTAGCCGTCCCTGAACTCGCCGGCCTGCTGCATGGCGGTGTACGTGTTGTCGTGGTCTTCCCGGGTCACCCAGTGCGTGCCCCACTGGATCAGCAGCATCTCGGACTCTTCGATCGTCTCCGGGCCGTAGGCCGCGCAGGCCGGGAAGAACGCCGACTGGCCCGGCGCCGCCACCTGGTAATGGCCGAAGTCCGGGGTGCCGGTCACCACGTAGCGGATCTGGTCGAAGTTGTGCTTGTGCCGCGGCGCGCTGAACGTGCCGTGGCCGCCCTCGTACCGGACCACGTCAACGGTGTAGCCGACGCCCGGCGAGACCGATCCCTCACGGACCAGCTTGCGGTGGACGCGGCCGGGGCGGTCGCTCTTGCTGACCAGCGTC
>CAWAWG010000002.1:0-553114 GCA_963785645.1 uncultured Actinomycetota bacterium | reverse complement strand
GTTCATCAAGGTCCGGCCATCAGGCGATCGTGATCACCACGCGCAAGGACGGCGGCCCGCAGGCCTCGCCCGTCACCTGCGGCGTGGACGACCGCGGGCGGATCGTCATCGCGACGTACCCGGAGCGGGCCAAGACCCGCAACGCCCGCCGCGCTCCCGAGCAGGTCAGCGTCTTGTTCCTGTCCGACGACTTCGGCGGCCCCTGGGTCCAGGTCGACGGCACCGCCGAGGTGCTCGACGTCCCCAACGGTGGAGGCACTGGTCGACTACTACCGCTCGATCTCCGGCGAGCACCCGGACTGGGCCATTACCGCGAGGCCATGGTCACGCAGGGCAAGTCCCTGCTCCGCATCACCCCGGTCCGCTGGGGCCCGGTCGCCACCGGAGGTTTCCCCGCCCGCCTGGCCTGACCGTCCGTCGGCAACGGAAACTTGAACGCTCCGGCACCTGGCGGCCCGACGTCGAAAGGCCCGACGACCCGCCCGCCGAATACGGCAACGCGGCGACTGGCCGCAGACCGTTGGATCCTGGCCCGGCCAGAACCGGTAAGCGTCTACCGAACTTCGGGCGCTGCTATCAGATTAGATGATGTCTAATCTGATAGTGTTCGCATCTGGAGGGTGCCAGTGTCATCGTTTAGTCCCGGCGCTGATCAGTGTGGACTCCGGCCTGCCCCTTATGCCCTTGACCTTGGGGTATATCGATTATTGGGCTTATCGCGCAAATGGGTCGGTAAGATGCGGTTCGTGGCCGACTTCGACCCGAGCATGCCGTCCATCGCGCGGGTCTATGACTACCTGCTTGGCGGCAAGGACAACTTCGCGTCCGACCGAGGACTGGCAGAGCGGATACTCAGTTCCTACCCTCCGCTTGTCGACGTCGTCCGTGAGAACCGTCAGTTCCTCTCCCGTGCGGTTACCTGGGTGGCGAACCAGGGCGTCGGCCAGTTCATCGATCTGGGCTGCGGAATGCCGACCGTGCCGAATACCGACGAATCGGCGCGGGCGGTCATCGCCGGCGCGCGGGTCGCGTACGTCGACAACGACCCGGTCGTCCTGACTCACATGCGGGAACGGCTCGCCAAGGGACACGCCGGGGTGACTGTGGTGGACGGCGACGTGCGCGAGACGGCCGCGATACTCGACGCCGTCTGCGCGGGCGTCGACCTGTCGGCCCCTGCCTGCCTGATGATGGGCTCCCTGCTGCACTTTTTCACGCCGGAGGCTGCGCGGACCCTGGTAGCAGGGTACGTCGCCGCGCTGGCGCCGGGGAGCTACGTGGTCCTGTCCGTCGGCCGGGGCGACGGTGAGGCCTCGAAGAGAGCGTTCGGTACCTACTCGGAGGGCGCCGCCCGGGCCTATAACCACCCGGTGGCGGAGTTCGCCAGCTTCTTCGGCCCGCTGGACCTGATACCGCCCGGCGTGGTCGACGCCAGGCAATGGCGTCCAAGCTGGGAACAAGCCATCAGCCTGCCGCCTCGGGATGGTCAGAGTATTGCCGGGGTGGGCCGCGTTCTCGGCCACTTACAGAAATTGAAGCGCCAGGGGGAGTGGACCGCACAAGAGCCGGGCAGACCGGGGCCGGCCGGCCGGTGCTGAGATGGTGGATGGATGAGCACGCTCCAGCGTGTGCAGCGATCCACCATCCTCGCGCCGGCCCGGGAGCCGGGGCCGGGCGGAGGGGGAATGTCCTTTTCGCCCGATGGCCGGGCACCGGCAGGCCGTCAGGGACCCTGCTCTTTCTCGCCTAGAACGGCAAGAACCCCCGGCTTCTCGTCCCGGAATATGCCTTCCTGGCCGGGTCGTGGCCGATCATCGCGCCTGGCGTCAGTGACACGAGTGCCGGCCGGTGCGTCGGCGATGGCACAAGAGTCACCATGACGTCGATGGATGACGAGTGACGCACACTGGAGTAAACGACGTCGTTATGATAGTTTGACATACATGACTTCACTCCTTGAGGAACGGACCGGGTCGGGTCCGCCGCGTAAGGTGACGATCAGGCAGCTGCAGCAGCACGCGGCCAAGGTCATCGACGAGCTGGCGGAGGCCGAGGAGATCGGCGAGATCACCCGGCGCGGGCAGGTGATCGCCCGTCTCATCCCGGTGTCGCCCGCCGAGCGGGCCTTCGCCGAGATGCTTGAGAGCGGCGCGGTCATCCCGGCCAAGAACCCCGTCGGTCTGGCCGGCTGGAAGCCGCTTCCCCCGAGGGAGGACGGAGTGTCGCTGTCTGACGCGCTCATCGCGATGCGCGACGAAGAGCGCGGATGATCTACTTCGACACGTGCGCCCTGCTCAAGCTGATCCGTGAGGATGCGCAGAGCGAGGCGCTTGGCGCGTTCATCGACGCGCAGCCGGCGACGCGGTGGTTTTCGTCGGAGATCGCGAGGACCGAGCTGGCCAGGACGGTCCGCCGTATTAATCACGATGACCGGGGG
Source organism: uncultured Actinomycetota bacterium (assembly GCA_963785645.1). Classification (GTDB taxonomy): domain Bacteria; phylum Actinomycetota; class Actinomycetes; order Streptosporangiales; family Streptosporangiaceae; genus Trebonia. The sequence continues at coordinate 550,677 of CAWAWG010000002.1, read as the reverse complement.
CGGCTTATCGACGAGCCCCGGCTGCGGGCCGAGCTGAGCTACGCCGAGCGCGTCTGGGAAAGACTCGACCTCATCGCGGTGAGTACCCGGGTGCTCGACGAGGCCGCCGCCATCGAGCAGCCGTTTCTCCGCACGCTCGACGCCATCCACTTGGCGGCGGCGTCGTCGATGCGAGGGAGCCTGTCGGCCTTTGTCACCTACGACAAGCGGCTTGCCGCGGCGGCGCAGGAGACCGGCCTCCCGGTCCTGTCGCCCGGCTAGGCGGCACGCGGCCGGCTGATAGGCGTCTAATAATGTCTGGTTCATGGAATTCGCACAGCCCGATACCGATGTCACCCCGAAAAACGATGCCGCCGGCCTGATCGGCGCGCTCGGCCGGGGACTGCCCGATGGCCGGCTCGTCACCGACCCCGACGTGCTGGCCGCCATCTCCCATGACGAGGCGGAGTGGGCGCCGGTCGGGCGGGCCGTGGCGGGGGTACGGGCGCGGACCGAGGCCGAGGTGCGTCACGTGGTGCGCCACCTGCGCGGAGTTCGGCGCCCCGGTCGTGCCGCGCGGGGCGGGAACCGGACTGTCCGGCGGCGCCAACGCAACCGACGGCTGCGTCGTGCTCGACCTGTCCCGGATGAACCAGGTGCTCGAGATCGACCGGGACAACATGACCTGCGTCGTGCAGCCCGGCGTGGTGAACAACGACCTCAAGGCGGCCGTCGCCGAGCACGGCCTGTGGTACCCGCCGGACCCGGCGAGCGCGCCCTGGTCGACGATCGGCGGCAACGTCGCCACCAACGCCGGGGGACTGTGCTGCCTGAAGTACGGCGTCACCCGCGACTACGTCCTCGGGCTGCGCGCGGTGACCGGGGCGGTTCCCGGCGGCCGTCGGCTACGGTGCGACCGCGGTCGGCCCGCTCAGCTACGGCGACGTCGTCCGGCTCGGGCGGCGGACCAGCAAGGGCGTGGCCGGACTTGACCTGACCGGCCTGTTCGTCGGATCTGAAGGAACGCTCGGCGTGGTCACCGAAGTCACCCTGCGGCTGCGGCCGGCCCTCGCCGGGACGCCGCGCACCGTCGTCGGCGCCTTCGGCGACCTGGTGCGGCGGGCGAGGCGGTGTCGCTGATCACCCGGCAGGGGACTGTCCCCGTCGGTGCTTGAGTTCCTCGACCGGGCGTGCCTGACCGCGGTCGAGGAGTGGAAGCACCTCGGGCTTGAGGCCGACGCGGCCGCGCTGCTGCTCGCCCGGGTGGACACGCCGGGGAGACGCGGGCAGCGAAGAAGCCGACGCGGTCGCCGCGGCGATGACCGATGCCGGCGCGCTGTGGGCCGCGCAGTCCACCGACGACACCGAGGCCGAGGCGCTGTTCGACGCGCGGCGGCTCGCCTACCCGGCGCTGGAGCGGCTCGGCCCGGTGCTCACCGAGGATGTCTGCGTTCCCCGTTCGGCCGTCCCCGTCATGCTCGCGCGGATCGAGGCGATCGCCGCCAGGCACGGCGTCACGATCGCGACGGTCGCCCACGCCGGAGACGGCAACCTGCACCCGCTGATCATCACCCCGCCCGGTGACGACGGCGCCCGGCTCGCCGCCCAGGCAGCCTTCACCGAGCTCCTCGACGCGGCGATCGAGCTCGGCGGGACCGTTTCCGGTGAGCACGGCATCGGCCTGCTCAAGCGAGACGGCATGCGCCGTGAACTCGACCCGGGCGCGCTCGCCATGCAGGAGGCGGTGCGCCGCGCGCTCGACCCGCTGGGCATCTTCAACCCGGGCAAGGGCTGAGGCAACCGCACCTGCCGCCGATGGCGGTCCCGGCCTCGATCCGGCGCCGTACCTCGGCGAGCCCGTCGGGACCCGCGCTCGATGCGTCCACCAGCTCTCGATCCACCAGGTGGCACCGGCCGCCGCCCAGGACTCCGGCTCGGGCGGGTCGAGCTGGACGAACTCGCCGGCTGCTGTCGGCCTCGATGACGACGTCGTAGGGCGCCTCGGCCAGCCCGGCCGCGGCCCGCAGTTCCCGCACCTCGGCGACGACGGATGCGAGCTCGTCCGGCCCGGACGGGTCACGCCCGTCACCCGGCTTGTCGAAGATGGCGGGCAGCAGGCCGTCCCAGCGCGCGGCCCGCGCCAGCGACGGCTGGGCGGTCCCGGCCGGCGACCCGGGCGCCGACCACCCAGACCGGCGGCCGGGGCCGCTGGGCCGGCGGGTCGGGCACGAGAAGGTCGGTGGGCCGCGCGCTGTAGTGCTTGCCGTCGTAGCTGAACGGCTGGCCGCGCATCAGCCCGTCGTAGATGGCCAGGCACTCGTCGAGCTTCTCCGCGCGGGCACGGCGGCCCTCGTCGGCCTCGAACGCGGTCCACCCCTCGTGCAGCGCGCCGAGGCCCACGGTCATCACCGCCCGGCCCGCCGCTGAGCCGGTCCACCGTGCCCACCGCGGACGCCAGGTCCCAGGGCCGCCACCGTGAGGCCGGGGTGAGCAGCGTGCCGAGCCTGATCCGCTCCGTCACCATCGCGGCGGCCCCGAGAGCGACCCACGCGTGCTCGCCCCAGACCGCCTCCCAGGTGAAGACGGCATCCCAGCCGCGCCGCTCGCCGAGCGCGGCCAGCTCCGCGAACTCGCGCGCGTTCGCGTACGGCACCACGAATCCGAATCGCATGAGGCGACTCTAAGACCCGCCCCCGACATTCAACCAAGACCGCGGTCAGGCGGGCCAACTTCCCGGTGGACGTGTACTGCGTTCGAGCAGTTCAAAGGTAAACATTCAGCCCGGGCACGCCCCGTGACCGGGCTGCCCCCCAGGCTGAGCGGCCGCCCTGCCCGGGGCGCCGGGCTGGTGAACATGCGGGATACTTTGAGCCCCCGGAGGGGCACTTTGTATCCCGCGTCCTGTTCGCCTGGCCGACCACCGCCTGGAATGTCTGCCTCCAGGCCGGCGGCATGCTCGTTGCCAGGGCGACCTCGCGCCGATTCCCGTCACGCAACGTCACTGGCGTGAATGTTAACGTTCAAAGCTAACAAACCGGACGGGACTACCTCGCGAACCCCAATGCCGGGAAATTAAGCCTCGGCTCGGAAGCCTGCTTCGGGCATCCAGGGGTTACTTCCCGGCCGTCGGTGTCATAGGGCCATTACTGACGAGTAGCTGTCCCTGTATGTGGCTTTTGCCCTGCGCGAAATGGCCCTATGAGAGATTGAAGTGCCGTACGGGTTCAACCCCAGTATGTCCCGGGGTGCTCCGGTGGGTCTCCTGGGCGGGAGGGGCGAATTTCATCAACAGCCACAGCAGCTCCCTAATTTTCTCGCATTGCCGCGAACCCGGCATATCTTTCCCGCCTCCTTGCGGCAGGCGATTCCTTGCCTTGACAGGGCATGTTCAGTTACCCGCTATCTGTTGCGACGTGGCACTATTACCCTAAGTCGACAATTCGTTGGCGGTGACTGGTCAACATTCATGCCAGTAACGTTGCGTGACGACAATCGGCGCGGGACGCGGGACGCCAAGCGCCCCACGTGGCTTGACCGCGGAACATGTACTTACTTTGCGGGGTTAAAAACAGGGCAAGCCGGGCACGGTCACCCCTCAAAGTAAGTACATGTTGTCTCTGCCGGCTGCAAGGTATCCCGCGTGTTCGCCAGCCTGGTGCTCCGGGCTGGGCGGCCGTCCTGTCCGCAGGGCAGGCCGGCCACGGGGAGTGCCCAGGCTGAATGTCTACGGTGACTGTGCAGCAATTCGGTGCGTGCGGCGCTCCAAATTGCGTTCCGCCCGGTCGGCTTCCAGAAACACGGTGCGCCTCCGGATCGCAAAATCGTTCGCGCTCGCTACCGGAGCTGGCCGATGATGACTACCGATGAACGCTGTCCAGATCGCAGGCTGCTCCGGCGCCGGGAAGTCCGCGGTCGCCGCCGTGCTCGCCCGCCGGGGCCTGGCATCACTCGATGCCGACGACGACCCGCTGCTCGCGCGGTTCGTCGACCCGGCCGGCGCCGTGGTGACGGAAGTGCCGGCGGCGCCGGACCTGGCCTGGCTTGACCGGCACGGCTGGGCCTGGGATCCGGCCCGGCTGGACGCACTGATCCGGGCCGCGGCGCCGGCCACCCTGTATGTCTGCGGCGGTGCGGCCAACCAGCCCGAGGTGGCCGCCCGCTTCGCTCAGGTGTTCCTGCTGGAGATAGACGAGCCGACGATGCTGGCACGACTGGATGCGCGCCGGGACTACCACTCTTGGGGCCGCATCGGGGACACCCGCGAGTACCTGTGCCGCAAGCTGCCGGCATTGCAGGACGGCCTGCGCGCATCGGGTGCGGTCCCCGTCGACGCCAGGCAGCCCCTCGACCAGGTAGTCGAGGCGATACTCGCCCGCACGCTGCCGGTACGGCCGCGGGCCAATCCGGCCGGCAACCCGGCAGCCCCGTTATTGGCTGGCGTGGAGGTCGGTGCTGAGGCTGCCCCAGTTGCCCGGCCGTCAGGTAGAGCGGTTACCGCAGGCCAGTCGTTTCCGACCGTGATACTGGTTTGCCGACGACCGAAGCAATTTGGCTGATCATGTGCTGGATCAGGTCGACCCGGTCGGCTAGCGGGCCGGCTGGCACGCCGACCAGGCGGAATCCGAGCTCGCCGTACACCTGTTCGTGGAGCCGTTCGAAGGCCAGCGAGTCATTGAAACTGATCCGCCGGGCGGCGGTGGGCTGCACGAAGCCCTGGTTCCTGATGAAGAAGACCATCGGCTCGTATGTCCCTTCGGCGACCACCCGGCTGACCTCCTTATCGAGCAGGCATGAGGCGGGGAAGCCCAGGTAACGGCTCAGAGCCAGGGTGCAGACGGGGGAGCGGTCGAAGAAGACCGCGCTTCCCTCGGGTACCCGGAGCGGGTCCTGCCGCTGGCGCTGCAGCGTGATGACCTTGTCGATGAAGTCGCGGTCGCGCCACGGTTCGGGCTGGCCGAGGGCATGGCCGAGGGCGATGACATCCGTCGCGGCCTCCTCGACGACCGGGTACCCGCTGGTTTCCAGCAGGCGCAGGACAGCCGTCTTCCCGGAACCGGGGGCTCCGGTAAGAATGTATGACGGCACAGCGAACTCCTCTCGTACAGGCCGTATGGCGGGTTAGCAGGCGGAATAGCCCGCTAGGGAACTGGGAACGCGTCTGGCCAGATGAAGGACCGCACAAACCGGCCATCGGAGAGCCGAGAGCAGAGAACTCGATCGGCGTCGGAGCCAGACTCAGAATACGACAGACACCAAGCGCCGTTACCTAGCGCTGGCCCGGTCGGCCGGCCGCGTTACCGGGACGCCCGCAGCTTCGTCCTGGTGCGGGACGGCTCCGAGCCTATCGCCGTCACCGACTCGCATGGCACCAGGATCGAATGGCTCGGCTGAGCAGTGCCCCGGTGTTCCGCTACTCCCGATTCGCTTGCCGGGCAACGGCTGTCATGGTCTCACTGAGAGTAAGCCGAAGTCGTTCGGATAAGAGTTTTTGTATTTATCAGAACGGGACCGTATTTCACCGTCGGCGGCACCGGTTCCCATCATTTCGCGGTACGTGTCCCGGGTCGCCGGTGGCCGAAGCTTAGTTAGCCGACGACGCACCGGTCCTCTTCGTCCAGCGCTCGGTAGCCCGCGTACTTGTCTGCTGAACCGCCAGCAGTGCAGCCCCGCTGCGGCGCTCCGGGTGCACTGGGTGCTGTCGCGGTTGCCGGCGGCGGCCGTGTGCTCGTGCGGGGCTGTCGTCTCGCCCTGCTCCGCGCTGTGTGCAAGGGGTTACTGAACGGGGGGCCGGATGCTGACCTGACGTGCCCGTTCCGCGTCGGGCAGGACGGGGTGCTGCTCTCGTTGCGGCCATCGGTTCCCGGAGTCGGCGGCCCGGGAAGACGGGGCTCCCGCGGTTGTGACGGGCCCGATTCCCGGACCCGCCGGACCGACTTGGCTGACCGTGAAAACTCGATGCGAATTCGTTACGGTTCACGCTCGCGCGCCAATCGCGCGCGCCAATCGTACGAGCTGTCGGCCGGCCGGGGAACGCCGCATCACCCAACCCGGGCCTCGCCGCCGCAAAAGGCCAGATGAATTGCGGCATTATTCATCGCGAATTGACACGGCTAGGTACCGTCGTAACGTGACGAGCGACCCGAGCCACAGCAGCTCACCCGTACCGTGGGACGCACGCGACGAGCAGCAGAAGCCCTCCGTTCAACCGGCCGTGACGACGCCGCAGAACGTGCTGGGCCAGAAGGCACAGGGCAAGCACGCCCGGGGCCGGAACGCACAGGGCCAGAACGGGCTGGACCACGACGAAAAGGGTCAGCATCCCCAAGGGGCCGCGGGCCAGGACTCTAAGGCGGAGCACGCGCCTGGCCAGCACGCGCAGGGCTCGCACAGCAGGCAAGTACCTCAAGGGCCGCCGGGGCAGCAGGGGTCGTTCGGCGGCGGCTCGTACGGGCCGGGTCCTGGTGGCCAGGGTCCCGGTGGTCAGGGGCCCAGTGGTCAGGGACACAGCGGTCAGGGGCCCAGCGGTCAGGGACACAGCGGGCCGGGCGCGCATCAGCCGGGTTCCCACGGGCCAGGCTTCCAAGCGCAGGGGCAGTTTGCCCCGGGGCAGGCCGGCCAAGCCCACGGCCAGAACGCGTTCGGGCCGCCCGCTCCGGGGAACGCGCCGCCCGGCTACGGGCAGCAGACGTACGGTGGGCCGGGATACGGCGCCGACGGGTACGGTAACCAGCCCACCCAGCAGGGCTTCGGGCACGAGGGGTACGGCGGCCAGCAGGGGTACGGGCCGTCCGGCTACGGGCAGCAGGCGGCTTACGGGCAGCAGGCGTATGGTCAGCCGAACCACGGGCAGCAAGGGTACGGGCAGGCGGGTTACGCGGCGCCCGGCAATGAGCAGCAGCCGCCGGAACCGGGGGGACCTGCACCTGGTGCGCCTGGAGGCGACGACGGGGGCGGCGGCCGCCGGCGTTCCGGCAAGCGCCGCAAGGTTCTCATCGCGGCGACCGCCGGCGGCCTCGCCGTGGTCGCGGCCATCGCGCTGACCGCGGTCTTCGTGATCAAGCGGCCGCCCGAGGTGCCGGTCACCGGCATGATCCCGACCGGCTCGACGCCGCAGCAAGACGGCAGGCAGGTGGCGTCCGCCTTCCTGACGGACTGGGAGAAGGGCCAGCTGGGCAAGGCGGCCAACCTGACCAATCATCCGGTCGCCGCCGAGGCCGCGCTCGCCGCCAACGCCAAGTACCTCGGCCTTGGCAAGATCGCCTTCGGACAGGACGGCACCGCCAACGCCGCCGGGTCGACGACGGCACAGCCGCGCGAAACCGATACGTTCGCCGCCACCGCCTCGGTATCGGCGGGCACGGGCGCGACCGTGCTGCACGGCATGTGGGGCTACCACTCCTCGCTCGTCGCATACCAGCAGGCGAACTCGAACATCTGGTTCGTCGCCTGGCAGCCCAGCGTGATGGGTCCCGGCCTCACCGCCAAGACGCACCTGGCGGCGGTGCAGGTCGCGCCGAGCGTCGGCATGGCCGGCGACGCCGATGGCGGGAACCTGCAGGCCTACACCGACCCAGGGCTGACCAACATCGATGCCGACCTGATGAAGTCCGCGCCGCCCGGACAGGGCAAGGCAGGCCTTGACGTGGAAGTCCAGACCACGGCGGGCACGCCGGTCAAGAACAGCCAGGCCGTCATCCTCGACCCGCAGAACGTGGCGGCGGTCGACACCACGATCAACCCGTCCGCCGAAGCCGCGGCGCAGGCGGCGGTGAAGATGCACGCCGAGAGCTCGATGGTCGTCATCCAGCCGTCGACCGGCAAGATCCTCGCGATCGCCAACAACGACGGCTTTAACGACTTCGCGCTGACCTCCGACGTCGCCCCCGGCTCCTCGATGAAGATCATCACGTCGGCGGCGCTGTTCGACGCGGGAGACCTCACGCCGCAGAGCCCGGTCGCCTGCCCGGAGACGTTCACCGTGCAGGGCATCACGTTCCACAACGACAAGAACGAGACCGAGCCGGCTGGGACGCCGTTCATCACCGACTTCGCGCAGTCCTGCAACAACGCGTTCACCAGCCAGTATGAGCACCTTTCCGGGGCGCTCGCGGGCACGGCGAAGGAGTACTTCGGCCTCGACCAGAGCTGGGACATCGGCATCACCGGGCTCTCCGCGTCCTACTTCAACGCACCCGCCGACGCCTCGGGGGCCGAACTCGCCCAGGAGGCGTTCGGCCAGGGGGAACTCGAAGCCTCACCGCTCGCGATGGCCTCGGTCGCGGCGACGGTGGACACCGGCACGTTCGAGCAGCCGATCCTGGTCTCCGGCGTCAAGCAGGTGACGGCGACGCCGCTGCCGGCCGCGACCGACGCGGACCTCAAGGAGATGATGCGGGCGGTCGTCACCACCGGCACGGCCGCCGGCCTCGGCTTCGGCCCGGATGTCTACGCCAAGACCGGGACCGCCGACATCAGCAACCAGGGCAAGCCCAACAGCTGGCTGGTCGCCTTCGACACCGGCCAGAACCTCGCGGTCGCCTGCCTGGTCCTCGACTCGGGCTACGGCGCCCAGTACGCGGCCCCCGAGGTCCAGAACTTCCTGAGCGCCTACTAAGGCGGCGCTCTTCGCTAAGCCCGGGGCCCTAACCCCTGACCTTCTCCGACCGACGACGAGGATAATGGGCGCATGGGTGATGAACCGGACGCCGATGACCTCGTGGAGCTAGGGGGCCGGGAGTTCCGCCTGCCGGGCTGGCTCCGGTCGCGGCTGCCGGGCTGGCGGCCGTCACGCCGCGCGGGCATACTCGCCGCCGCCGCGCTCGTCGTCGGCCTCGGGGCCGGGTACGCGGCCGGCGGCCAGCATGCGCGCGGCAGTGCGGCGGCCCCCGTATCGAAGGGGACAGTGTCGAAAGGGACGGTGTCGAAGGTAACCGGGCCAAGGGGGACCGCGTCTCCGTCGGCCTCGGGCGCGTCGACGCCCGCTCCGGTGTTCTCGTTCGCGAACTCACTCGCTCTCACCCAGGACACCGCCGCTTGCTCGGTGCAGACCGGGCACCAGCTCCAGCTGGGTGTCCAGGTGACGAACCAGTCCACCGCGACGATCACGCTTCTGTCGGCTAAGTCCGTACTTCCGCTGGGCGGCCTCAGCCAGATCACCTGGCAGTGGGCGACCTGCGGCGTCATACTCGACGGACTCGACGAGGCCGATTACATCCCGACGCTCACGCCCGGGCAGAGCACGTGGCTGACGGCCACGTTCCAGGTCCAGATGCGGTGCCCGGCACCGGCGCCGGTCCAGTTCAGCGTCGATTACCTGGCACAGGGCCGTTCATTCACCGCCAGCCTGCCCGGCTTCGCCGACCTCAGCCAGGTCCCCTACAGCGGCTGCCCGCGGACCACGGGTAATTGACCAGGTCACGCGTTACCGCTGTGTTTTCGTGGCGAATCCCAGGTAGGAGACGGCTGTGCTTGTCACCTGCCCTACGTCAAGGCGACGGCTGAGCTCTCCGTAGCTGATCCGTCCGCGCCGGGCGCTGAGATAGCTGCGCAGCACGGTACCGGGCTTCGCTCGTGGCCCCAGGCCGGCCGTCTCGCCGAGGGTGAGGCCGTGGCGTTCCATGACCGCGGCCAGCTCGGCGGGTGTGATGAACATGTCCCAGTCGTGGACCGCCACGTCGGTCAGACGAGTCAACGGCCACTGCTGCGTCACCTTGACGGCGAGCAGCTTGCTGGTCACGGTGCGGTTGATCGTGTCGAACAGGTACAGGCCGCCGGGCTCGAGCACCCGGGCGGTTTCGCCGATCACGCGGTCCACGTCAGATACGTGCTCCAGCACGTCACAACAGCAGGCCACGCCGAAGGAGGCGTCGGGGAACGGCAGTTCCTCGCCGGCCGCGACCTGGTAGTCGATCCGCAGGCCGCGCCCGGCCGCGTGGGCGTGCGCCGCGCCGACCGACGCCGACGACGGGTCGACCCCGGTCACCCGGCAGCCGAGGGCCGCGAACTCCTCGGCCAGGAACCCGCCGCCGCAGCCGATGTCCAGCACCCGCAGCCCGGCCGCCCCCGCGCCGAGCCGCCGGGCCAGGACATCACGGAAATACGCGAACCGGCCCGGCGTGACACTGCCGTGCAGCAGGTTGAGCAGGCTCGTCTCATCCCACCACGATCCGCCAAGCCGCTCGTATACGTCATTGTCGACAGACCTGACCACGACGCCAAGCGTAAGCGACCGCGCCTTCCGGGCCCGCTCAGGGCTGTACTTTCCGGTCCACCCAGTTATCGCACCCGCAGCGGCGTGTTAGATAGTGCGCGAGACTTCAGGCCCCTCCTAGGGGATACGGTCGCTCGCACGCCGCAGCCAAAGGCTGGTTTTGGGGGGTTGAAGGGGGACAGAGCCGGAGCCCCCCTGGGGGATACGGTGGCTCGCGCGGCGCAGCGAGCGGAGCGAGTGAGCACAGGCGCGATCAGGTGATCCCGCGCCGGGTCCCGAGCGGAGCGAGGGGTCTGGCCGGGGAGCCTGATGCTGCTAGCAGCAGGGACGCTGGTTTGGGGGGTCGAAGGGGGGCGGAGCCCCCCTGGGAAACAGCTGTCAGCGGCCTTCCTGGTGGGCCAGCAGGGCGACGTGCAGGGAGGTGCGGGATTCCGGGTCGGCGAGGCTGACCGAGAGGATGCGCTCGATGAGGCGGAGCCGCTGGTAGAACGTTGGCCGGGCCAGGTGCGCGTGCGAGGCGGCGAGGGCCTTGTTGCCGCCCGTCTCAAGGAGGGCCGCCAAGTCGGTGACCAGGGTGGTCCCGTGCTCAGCGTCGTAGGACAGCAGCGGGCCGAGTTCCCGCTCGACGAACGAGCGCAGCCGGGCGTCGTCGCGCAGCAGGTGCAGCAGGCCGCGCAGCCGCAGGTCAGGGAGCCGGTAATAGGGACGGTGACCCGCGCCGTCGGGGTTCCCGGCAGCCAGGTCGGCGACCTCCCGGGCCTCACGGAACGCGTCCCGTACCTCGCCGAGTGACCCGGCGGGCCGGCTGGCCCCGATCACCGGGCCGGGCGGGTCCGTGCCCGCGAGCCGGGCAGCGAGCGCGCGCAGCGGCTTGTCGTCATCCGCGCCCGGCGGCAGCGACAGCAGCGCGCCGGCCCGCACGTCGTCGAGCGCACCCACCAGCGCGGGCACGCCGGCCTTCCGGCAGGCGCTCGCCATCGTCTCCGCCGCACTGGTCACGGCAGCAGGGCGGCGCCGGCGCCGGGCACGGCGGCCGGCCCGGCCGCGGCCGCGGGAGCCGGCAGCCTGACCACCACGGCGATCAGGTCCCGGCCGGTCACCTCCACGCCCATCGCCCGCGCTCTGGCGGCGGCCTCGCCGCCGTCGCCGGCTGCGGAACTGCTGTCCGGCGCGAAACCGTAGCCCTCGATCAGGGCACTGATCAGCGTCCGGTGGGCCTGCCGTTCCAGCGACTCAGCCTGGGAGGTGAGCAGGCGGCCGAGCGCGAGGGCGGCCGCGGCCCGCGAGAAAAGCAGCTCGTCGATGATCCGCGCGTGCACGGTCTCGGTGATCTCGATGTATGCCACCTCGCGGCGCAGTTCGATCAACGGCACCGACCGGGCCTCGGCCGCGGTCACGAGCGCGGGCGGCAGCGCGTCCTTGTACCGTCGGCCGAGCTCGACGGCCAGGCCCGCCACGCCGACCTGCGCCAGCGAGGCGATGTAGTCGGCGAGCCCGGAAGGCGACTCCGGCAGCGCGATGCCGGTGGAAAGCACCAGCTCCCCGCCGCGCAGCAGACGTCCGACATCCGCCACCTCGAGCGCGTGCACCCAGCGGACGGGCACGTCGAGCCGCCCGGAGCCCGCCACCACGTGCGGCGAGCCGCGGCGGACCACCTCGAGGTCAAGCACCTCGCGCAAAGTCAGCGTCATTCCCGCTTGACTTTACAGTATGTAAAGAAAGGCCGAGGATTTGTGGCAGTGTGTCGCTAGGCTGCCGCGTCAACCGGGGGCAGACTGAGAGCATGTCTGATCTCTTCGCCCGCCACCGTGCGGTCATCCCTAGCTGGGTCGGCACCAACTACAGCGAGCCGATCGAGATCGTCAGCGGCAAAGGCTGCCGCGTCACCGACGCCCAGGGCAACAGCTACCTCGACTTCTTCGCCGGCATCCTCACCAACATGCTCGGCTACGACATCGCCGAGGTGCGCGAGGCGGTAGAGCGGCAGATCGCGACGGGGATCTACCACACCTCCACGCTCTACCTGATCCGCAGCCAGGTCGAACTCGCCGAGAAGATCGCCGGGCTCTCCGGCATCCCGGACGCCAAGGTGTTCTTCACCAACTCCGGCTCCGAAGCGAACGAGGCCGCTCTCGCGGCAGCGCTGACCCACCGCAAGGCCAACCAGGTCCTCGCGATGCGCGGCTCGTATCACGGACGCACCTTCGGCACCGTCGCCATCACCGGGAACGCCAGCTGGAAGGCGAGCAGCAACGACCCGTTCGGTACCCACTATCTGCACGGCACCGACCGGCAGCTGTCCGCTTACCGCACCCTCGGCGACGCCGAATACATCGACGCCTGCGTCGCCGACCTCCGCGCGCTGCTCGCCGCCGCCGTCCACCCGGGCGACGTCGCCGCGCTGATCGCCGAACCGATCCAGGGCGTCGGCGGTTTCACCATGGCACCGCAAGGCCTGTTCAAGGCGTACAAGGAAGTGCTCGACGAGCACGGCATCCTCTTCATCTCCGACGAGGTGCAGACCGGATGGGGCCGCACCGGCGAGAACTTCTGGGGCATCCAGGCGCACGGCATCACCCCCGACTTCATGACGTTCGCCAAGGGCCTCGGCAACGGTTTCGCGATCGGCGGCGTCGTCGGCCGCGGCGACATACTCGACGGCATCCGCGGCAACGGCATCTCCACCTTCGGCGGCAACCCGATCGCGACCACCGCGGGCAACGCCACCCTCGACTACGTGCTCTCGCACGACCTGCAGAGCAACGCCGCCGTCTGCGGCACGATCGTCATCGACGGGCTCAAGGCCGCGGCCGGCGACCTCAAGACCGTCGCCGACGTACGCGGCAAGGGCCTCATGTTCGCCGTCGACCTGGCCGACCCGGCCACGGGCGAGCCGTCGCCCGCGCTCGCCGCCAAGGCCATGGAGGAGACCAGGAAGCGCGGCCTGCTCGTCGGCAAGGGCGGCCTGAACGGCGCGACCCTGCGCATGGCGCCACCGCTCACGCTCAGCGAGGCCGAGGCGCGCGAGGGCCTCGGCCTGCTTGTCGACGCCCTGGCGGCCGTGGACGCGCAGGCGGCGGGGTGACCATGGCAGCAAAGCACGTCACGCACTGGATCGGCGGCAAGCCCTGGACCGGCACCGCCCAGCGCCAGGGCGATATCTACGACCCGGCGACCGGCCAGGTCACCGGCACGGTCGACTTCGCCGCGGCAGGCGACGTCGACGACGCGGTGGCCGCCGCCAGGGCGGCCGCGAAGTCCTGGGGCCGCACCTCGCTGGCCAAGCGGAGCACGGTCCTGTTCGCGTTCCGCGAGCTGGTCAAGAGCCACACGGCGGAGCTCGCCGCGCTCATCACCAGCGAGCACGGCAAGGTCGCGGCCGACGCCGCCGGCGAGGTCGCCCGCGGCCTTGAGGTCGTCGAGTTCGCCTGCGGCATCCCGCACCTGCTCAAGGGCGGCTTCTCGGAGAACGTGTCAACCGGCGTTGACTCCTATTCGATCAGGCAGCCGCTCGGCGTCGTCGCCGGCATCACCCCGTTCAACTTCCCGGCGATGGTGCCGATGTGGATGTTCCCGGTGGCGATCGCCTGCGGCAACGCGTTCGTGCTGAAGCCGTCGGAAAAGGACCCCTCCGCCTCCGTCCTGCTCGCTCAGCTCTGGGCCGAGGCCGGCCTGCCCGACGGGGTGTTCAACGTCGTGCACGGCGACAAGGTCGCGGTCGACGCGCTGCTGACCCACCAGGACATCGCCGCGGTTTCCTTCGTCGGCTCCACGCCCGATCGCCCGCTACGTGTACGAGACGGGCACGCGGGCGGGCAAGCGGGTGCAGGCGCTCGGCGGGGCGAAGAACCACATGGTCGTCCTGCCCGACGCCGACCTTGACCTGGCCGCCGACGCGGCGGTCTCGGCCGGTTTCGGTAGCGCGGGGGAGCGCTGCATGGCGGTCTCCGCGCTGGTTGCCGTGGATCCGGTCGGCGATGAGCTCATCGCGAAGATCAAGGACCGCATCGCCAAGCTGGCCGTCGGCCCGGGCAGTGCGGAGCGATCGGAGATGGGGCCGCTGGTCACCGGGGCGCACCGGGACAAGGTCGCGTCTTACCTGGATTCCGGGGTCCGTCAGGGGGCCACGCTGGAGGTCGACGGCCGGGAGCACCCGGTGACCGGCGGGGGTGCGGGCGGGTTCTGGCTCGGCCCGTCCGTGCTCGACCAGGTGACGCCGGACAATACCGCCTACCGGGACGAGATCTTCGGCCCGGTGCTCTCCGTGGTCCGCGCCGGGTCTTACGAGGACGCGGTGGACCTGGTCAACGGCAGCCCGTACGGCAACGGCGTCGCGATCTTCACGAACGACGGCGGTGCCGCCAGGCGGTTCGTTTCCGAGTGCCAGATCGGCATGGTGGGCGTCAACGTGCCGATTCCGGTGCCCATGGCGTACTACTCCTTCGGCGGCTGGAAGTCGTCGCTGTTCGGGGACACGCACGTGCACGGGACGGAGGGCGTCCATTTCTATACCCGCGGAAAGGTGGTCACCTCGCGCTGGCTCGACCCGAGCCACGGCGGCGTGAACCTGGGTTTCCCGGTGAACTCGTAGTTTTCCGTTAGCGCCGGGCCCGAAGGCTTCACGGCCCGAGGTGCTCCGCTAGCCACGGCGCGGTCGGGCTGCCCGGGGTGCGTGCGACGTCCTCGGGCGGGCCGGCCGCGAGGATGTGCCCGCCTTCCGGACCGCCGCCCGGTCCCATGTCGATGAGGTGGTCGGCGGCGGCGAGCAGGTCGAGGTCGTGGTCGATGACGATGATCGTCGCGCCCGCCTCCAGCAGCCGGTCGAACACGCTGACCAGCGTGGCGACGTCGAGCGGGTGCAGGCCGGTGGACGGCTCGTCGAATACGTACAGCGTGTCGCGCTGGCTGCTGCGCAGCCGGGTGGCGATCCGCAGGCGCTGCGATTCGCCGCCGGACAGGGACGGCGTGGGCTCGCCGAGCCGGAGGTAGCCGAGGCCGACCTCGCTGACCGGGCGCAGCGCCGCGGCGACCGGGGTCTGGTCCGCGAACCGTTTGAGTGCGTCGTCGACGGTCAGGCCGAGCACGTCCGCGACGGTCAGGCCGTCGACCCGGACCGCCAGGGTGGCGTCGTTGAACCGGGCACCGTGACAGGCCGGGCACGGGACGCTGATGTCGGGCAGGTACTGGACGTCCAGGTCGATGTGGCCGAGCCCGCGGCAGGTCGGGCACTGTCCTTCACGGGTGTTGAACGAGAAATGCCCCGGCTTCCAGCGCCGCCGCCGGGCATCCGCGGACCCGGCGAACACCCGGCGGATCTGATCGAACGCCCCGCAGTAGGTCGCGGGCGTCGACCGCGCGTTCTGGCCGATGGGCGTCGCGTCGACCTGGACGACCTGCCGGATGCCGGCCAGGTCCAGGCGGGAGACGTGCCCGGGTGGCGCCGATCCGGCCAGCCGGGCCCGGACGGCCGGGATGAGGCTGTCCAGGACGAGCGCGGTCTTGCCGGCCCCGGACGGCCCGGCCAGCGCGGTCAGCCGGTGCAGCGGGAAGGCGGCGGTCACGTCATGCAGGTTGTACAGGTCGCTGACCGCCAGGACGATCTGCCCGGCGGGCTCGGGCCGCGCCTGACGGTCGCGGGTGACGGCCGGCGCGCCCGCGAGGAAGCGGCCGATGATCGAGTGCGGGTCCGTTTCCAGCTGGCCGGGCGTGCCCTGGGCGATTACCGTGCCGCCGCCGGTCCCGGCCGCGGGCCCGAGTTCGATGACCCAGTCCGCGGCGGCGATGATCTCCCGCTCGTGTTCCACCACGACCACGGAATTGCCGTTCCCGGCCAGGGCCGCGAGCGTCCGGCGCAGTCCGGCTACGTTGCTCGGGTGCAGTCCGACCGACGGTTCGTCCAGCACGTAGAGCATGCCCGTGGTGCTGGCGCGCACCGTGGAGGTGAGCTCGATCCGCTGCCGCTCCCCGGTGGACAGCGAGGCGCCGGCCCGGTCGAGGGTGAGGTAGCCGAGCCCGACGTCGAGCAGCGGCATGAGCCTGCCGTTCAGCTCGGCGAGCAGGCCGGCCGTCAGCCGGCTCAGCTCGGCGGGCAGCTCCGCGGGCTCGCCGGCCGCGAAGTCCCGCAGCTCGTTCAGGGTGAGCGCGCTTATCTCGGCGATGTTCCGTCCGCCGAGCTGTGCGGCCAGCGCTTCCGGCCGCAGCCGGGTGCCGTGGCACACCGAGCAGGTGCGGGTGACGAGGAAGCGCTGCACCAGGCGGCGGGTGCGCTCGTTGTTGCTGCGCTGGGAGCGCTCGACGGCGGCGACCGCGTTGTCGTAGTTGACCGAGAGCTGCACCGTCCGCGCGTTCCGGCCGGAGGTCAGGGTAACCTGCTGCCGGACCGGATCGCCGTGCAGCACGATGTCGCGCTCGCGATCGGTCAGGGACCGGTACGGGACGTCGAGCCGGACCCCGAGCTCTCCCGCGGCGTACATGGACAGCCGCCGCCCGCCGGAGTTCCACGGCAGCACCGCGCCCTCGGCGATCGTCTTGTCCTGGTCGGGAACGAGGGCGGCGACGTCGACCTCGGACCGCACGCCCAGCCCCTGGCAGGCGGGGCACGCGCCGTAGGAGTTGAAGGCGAATGATTCGGCGCTCGGATGCTCGAACCGCACGCCGCACACCGGGCAGACGATCTCCTCCTGGAGCGTGTCAACCGACGGCGCGACCCAGTGACCATTCGGGCACCGGTGCGTGCCGAGCCGTGACACCATCAGCCGCAGCACGTTGAGCACTTCGGACATGGTGCCGACCGTGCTGCGCGGCCCCGGTACCGGCGGGCGCTGCCGCAGCGCCAGAGCGGCCGGCAGGTGCTCGATCCGGTCCACGTCCGGCCGCTGGGCCTGGCTCAGCCGGCGGCGGCTGTAGGTGCTCAGGCTGTCCAGGAACCGCTGCATGCCCTCGGCGTACAGCGTCCCGATGGCCAGCGAGGTCTTGCCGGAGCCGGACACGCCGACCACGGCGACCGTCCGCCACAGCGGCACGTCCACGTCGACGTCCCGCAGGTTGTTGTGCCGGGCCCCCCGTACGCCGATGACCGCGGGCAAGCTTCCAGGCACGGAGATATCGCCGCTCATCTCAGACAACCTACGGCCGTCCGACCGCGTCGCGCCAGCCGGCCCCGCCAGCCGCTTCGGCGGCCGCTGACCGGTGCGGCTGGTGAAGGCCCCGGGGATCAGGCATGGCAGGCAACCTCGGTTGGTGGATCGGGCGGCAGTCAGCCGGATTCGTTCGGCGGGATAATTCAAGGTCAAGCACTGAGAACGAGAGATATCGGTCCGAACGGGTTCGTGGTTCCTCCGGCCGCCCAGCCGTATCTCACGGGCGGGCGGAGCGGGGCCGGGCGGGCACCCGGGAGTGGGTCAGTGCCCGCCCGGCCGGGAGGGGCGCCTCGCGCTCAGTCGTGGATCGGACCGCTCGGCCCGCTGTCCAGGCGCAGCGACTGCATGATCTGGAACGTCGTGGTGTAGGTAAAGTCCTTGATGTCCGCCGCGGCGAGCACGCCGGTGTACTTCGCGACGACCGGCGCGGCGGCGGCCTCGGTGACGGCGTTCAGGTGGCCCTTGATCCCGGCCCAGACGTTCTCCCCGGCATTGACGTAGTAGGGCACCGGGTTGACCGAGGCGAGCGCCTCTTTCGAACTGGCCTCGACGTCGGCGATGTACTGCTGGTGCACGGCGACGTCGTCGCGGGTGGCGAGCCTGCCCAGGTGCCCGCAGATGAAGTGCGTCCACGGGTAGGCCAGGGCATGGGCCGGGGCCTGCATGTACCCGATGATGTCCTCGCTGAGGTTGACGTTGTAGATCGGCACCCAGCCGGCGTTGACCACGTCGATGAACATCAGGGTGTCGTGGTCGGGGAAGTGGATGTAGATGTTGTCCGGCGTGTGGTTGGGGCCGTGATAGGCCAGTTCGACGCGCTCGCCCCCGACCTCCAGGGTGTACGTGTCGGCGAACGTCACGTTCGGCAGCGGCCGGTCCCCGTTGTCTTCGCGCAGCAGCAGCCGCGTGGTCTCCTCGTGCCCGATGCGGACCACGTCGCTGCCGAAGATCGACGAGGCGCCGTTGTGGTCGTAGTGATGGTGCGAGTAGACGAGATGGGTGAGCTTGTTGCTCACGCCGTTGGCAGCGGCGATCTCGTCGACGGCGCGCCGGATGTTGTGACCGATCGACGGGGGCGCGTCAAAGAGCACCACGCCGTCCGCGGTCGTCAGGAACGCCGACTGGTAAACGCCGTCGGTCACGTAGTACAGGTTCCGCTCGACCCGGCCGACGTAGTAGCCCTGCTCGTTGAGTGCGGGGCCGAGCGCCGACCGGGGGACGGGCGCGTAGTCCGGCTCGGATGACTCAGGTGATGTCACGATAGCTCCCATAGAATCTCGCGCACGTACCTGGCGGCAGTGTCTGATGGTCGGCTTCCATCCTGTGCGCTGCCTTGGTGATCGGCCATCACCGGATCCCGGTGATGCCCGGACGATGTTCACCTTGTTACGGACCGTAAGGTGACGGTATTTTCCTGCTTGCCGGCCCGCCGGCGAGGTCACCTGATTCCGGCGATGCGGCTTCACCTGCCGGCCGCCGAATATGGTGACATGGACCCGGCACCCGCGCTGTACACGATCCGGATCAACGGGCACCTCGGTGCGACGATGCTCGCGGCGTTCCCGGAGATGACTGCCAGGCGGCAGGGTGCGCACACGGTGCTCACCGGGCCGCTTGACCGCTCAGCGCTCTACGGCGTGCTGGCGGAACTGGAGGCGCTCGGTCTGGACCTGCTCGAGGTCCGCCAGCTTCCGCCCGACGGCGGCCAGCCGGAGGCGCGCAGCCTCTGGACCTGACGCCCGCGCCGATCCGCACAACATCTTGTCTTCCGTGACCAGGAGATCTCTCATGCCACCGTTTGACCCGGCCGGCCAGCCCGGTACGAATGCCGTCGCGATGTCAAGTTACGCACTGGGCGAGATACCGGTCCGGCGGTCAGGGTACGGGGCGATGCAGCTCGCCGGCCCGTTCGCCTTCGGGACCCCGCCCGACCGGGCCGCGGCCGTCAGGGTGCTCCAGACGGCGGTGGCCGCCGGAGTCAACCACATCGACACCGCCCAGTACTACGGACCCGACGTCGTCAACGACCTGATCCGGGAGGCGCTCTACCCCTACCCGGACGGGCTTGCGATCGTCAGCAAGGTCGCGGTCCGGCGCGGCGCCGGCGGCGCCGTTCTCCCGTTCGACGACCCGGATCAGCTGCGGGCGGGCATCGAGGACAACCTGCGCAGTCTCCGGCTCGGTCAGCTGGCCGCCGTTAACCTGCGCCTGCCGGGTGACGGCCGGGTGAACGCCCGCTTCGATGACCAGCTGGCCGCGATGGTGGCGGCCCGCGACGAGGGGCTGATCGCCGGGATCGGCCTGAGCAACATCAGCCTCGAACAGCTCACGCATGCCCTGGCGGGAACCGACATCGTCTGCGTGCAGAACATGTTTCACCTGGCCGACCGCAGCGGGACTCCCGTCTTGGCGGAATGCCGCCGCCGGGGGATCGCGTTCGTGCCGTTCTGCCCGCTTGGCTGGCCCCGCGGCCAGGAAAACCCCGTGCTCAACAGCCGGGCGGTAGCCGAGACGGCGGCTCGCCTGGGTGCCACCCCCGCGCAGGTCGCACTGGCGTGGCTGCTCCAGCTCGCACCGAACATGCTGCTCATCCCGGGGACCGGCTCGGTTGCTCACCTGCGGGACAACCTGGCCGCCGAAGGCTTGCGGCTTGACGACGACGCGCTGCGCCGGCTAGACGGCGTCGCCCCGCCTGCCGGGCAGTGATCCGGCCGGATCGGCGGGGCGCGCGGTCACTGCCGGGGTCGCCGGCCTCATCCCGGGTCGGCGTGACTGGTCAGGGGTTCACGGGTTAGACCCGGCGGACCCGTCGCCGTTCCCCCCGTTGCCGTTGTTCCCGCCGTTGCCGTTGTTGTCGCCGTTCCCGCCGTCCTGTGAGTTGTCGGTGGGCGTAGCGGTGTCCTGCTGGCCGGCGGTCGTCGATCCCGAGGTCAGTTGCAGTGACGAGACGAGCGTGTTGATGTTGTCTTCGTTGAGGTTCTGGGGGATCGACGTAAAGAAGACGGCGGGCTGGTCCGTCCCGTTGTCGACGACCACCACCGCGGCCTGCTCATCGCTCCAGGTGGCCCCCTGGTCGGTGGCGTTCGTGTAGGTCACGTCGTAGTTGACCTCCCAGCCGGCGTGCCCGCTGACCTGGAGCGGCTGGTCCTGCTCCTGGCTGATGCTGTGGTCGAGCGCACCGTAGTACGCGTTCGAGAAGGTCTGCGCCAGGTTCTCCGTGGTGGTCTGCAGGTTGGAGGTGCCGCTGTAGCCGTACTGCTGCGGGAGCAGTCCGGAGCAGGCCTCCCCGTACCAGGTGGTCGACCCGCTGTTGATCTGCCCCGCGGCCGCGTACTCGCCGGCCGTCCAGGGGAACGCCCCGTTGTTGAGTGAGCTGGGGCACGAAGCGCCTTGCCAGGGCGAGGAAAGCTGGGTGTAGGACAGGCCCGCCTGTCCGTCGGTCAGCAGCGACCCCGTCGCCGTCGCGGTGGGTGACGCGGTGGCGGTCGGCGACGGTGACTGAGCAGGCGTGGGGGCCGAGGCAGTCGGGGCGGAGCCGGCGCCGCGGCCGTCTGGTCGGCGACCGGGGTGGACGGCGAACTGCTCAGGCTCGTGGCGATGATCACGATCGCCGCGACCGCGACCGCGGTGCCGACGGTGAGGCCGATGACCACCCGCTTACGCCGCCGCCGCTGCGTTTCCGCGTAGCCGTACGGGTTGCCCGGCGCGGGCCCGCCGGGCGCCTGCCACGCGTCGCCGCCGAGGAAGAGCACCTGCGTGCCGTCGCCGCCGCCCGCCTGCCCGCCGCCGCCGAGCGGCAGCGAGCCGGGCTGCGGATATCCGGGCTGCACCACCATCGTCGGCTGACCAGGCGTCGGCTGCATCCCGCCGGGCTGGCCGATTCCTCCGGCTTGCCTCAGCTGCCCGGGTTGCCCGGTGGTGACCGGCGGCTGGTAGGCGGTGGGCGCCACCCCGACATTGGCCCCCGGGTAAGCGGGCAGGGCAGGCTGCGGCGCGGTCGGCCGCCCGGTGGGCGGCCTGGTCCTGCTCAGCCAGTCGGTGGAGGGCACCGCGCCTGCCTGCAGCGGGTTCGCCTGGACCGCGGTCGCCGCGGGCTGTACGGCGGTCGCCTGCACCCCGGCGCCCTGGACGGCGGTCTCGTGGACGGGACTCTGGACGGCGGTGGCTTGCAGCGCGGTCGACTGCAGAGCGGTCGCCGCCGGGTCCCCGCCGCCCGCACCCGCCGTCACGTCCGGATGGGTGTGCTGGGTCCAGCCCGACCCGTCCCACCAGCGCAGCAAACTGGGCGTACCGTAAGGGTCCGGGTACCAACCTGAGGGGGGCAAGTCCATGGCCCAAGCGTAGAAGAATGTACCGTCGCGCAATGCTGGAATCGCGTGCGTTACCAGTTCGTTGACTGCGGAGAGGTTTCAGACGGTGCTGAGACGTTAGCGGCCACGGCGGCGTCGGTGACCACCGGCGCGCCGGAAACAAAGCGCCGCAGGTCCTCGCCCGCTACGAGCCGGGCGGGGAACGGGTCGCCCGGCCACCGCCCGCCCCAGCTCCGCCTCCGGCAGCGGCCGGTCGCTCGCGAAGATCACCAGGTTGCCGCGGCGCCGGCCCCGGAGCACGCTCGCCTCCGCGACCACGCACGTTTCCTTGTATTCCGAACGGATGGTGGCAACCGCTGACCGCGCCCCGTCGAGCCCTCCGCGGGCGCCCGTCCTCCCCGCGGCCACGTTGGCCGCGTACACCCCGCCGGGCCGCAGCGCCCGTGCGGTCGCCGCGGCGAACTCGGCGGTGGTCACGTGGGCGGGGGTCACCGCCCCGGCGAACACGTCGGCGATCACGAGGTCGTAGCTCGCCGCCTGGACCGACTCCGTGACGGCGCGGGCGTCGGCGGCGCGTACCCGGATGCGGTGCCCGGCTGGCAGCGGCAGGTGCCTGCGGACGAGGCCGGTAAGTGCATCGTCCAGTTCGGCGACGAGCTGTCGCGAGGCCGGCCTGGTGTGCTGAAGATAGCGCGGCAGCGTCAGCGCCCCGCCGCCGAGGTGCAGCACGCGCAGCGGCTCACCGGACGGGAATGCCAGGTCGGCGACGTGCCCGATCCGGCGGACGTACTCGAACTCCAGGTATCCCGGATCGACGAGGTCGACGCCGCTTTGCGGGACGCCGTCGATGAACAGCAGCCAGGCATCCGTTCGGTCGAGATCCGGGACGATCTCCGCCGAACCCAGCCGCACCTCCTGGTGCACGGCGGCCCGCGTGCGTCCCGTCCTGCTTGGTCGCCCCGGCCTAACTGGCTGCACGGGCTTCACCGGCTGCACGGGCCGCCGCCCAGAACCGTCGCTCACGCTCCATTATCGCCCCGTCCGGCCGTCTCGCCGCCCACGGGCCCTTGTCCTCGGCCGGCGGGTCCCCGCGGGGAAGACTCCTGTCGATTGCCAAACTTGCCGTATTTATCGGCATAAGTACACCCAGATCAAGTTCTATGCGTCCCGGTGCCGCCGGTTGCGGAATCGGGTGGATGCGTGTTTGGTAGATATAGGCCGGACTCCTGGCGCCGACGAAAATCCCGAGCGAATGTGGCCGGCCACTGCGAACTTCGCGGGTATAAAGCCGGGTTTAAAACGTTTGCAGAATAATCTGGCTTTTGGGGGAATTGCTGCGACGGCCCGGCTCTGCCGCCGCCAGGGGAAAACGCTACTGCCCGTTAACTGTTAACGATATCGTTAACAGTTAACGGGCAGCCGATGTTGCCTGGCGGCAGCAGCGCGGCCTAGCCCGCCGACCCGGCCCTGGTAATCCGGTCGACGATGACGGCCGCGAGCAGCACGAGCGCCGTCCACATCAGCTGGGCCGCGGGGGACAGGCCGAGCAGCTCAAGGCCGTTGTAGATGACGCCGACCACGAGGCCGCCGAGTACGGCGTGCAGCATCTTGCCGCGCCCGCCGAAGAGGCTGGCGCCGCCGATGACCGCCGCCGCGATGGCGTACAGCACGTTCTGGCCGCCGTCCGCGCCGGTGGAGATCGACCCCAGGTAGGAGGTGTAGATGATGCCGGTCATGCCCGCCGTCAGACCGCACAGCGCGAAGGCGACCGTGCGGACCCGCACGATGTTGATGCCCGCGCGCCGTGCCGCCTCGGTGTTGCCGCCGATCGCGTAGAGGTAACGGCCGAACCGGGTCCGGCCGAGCAGCACCGTCCAGACGAACAAGATGGCGAGCACGACCAGGACGCTCCAGGGCATGCCCTCGAGGACGATCAGCCGGCCGCGGTTCTGGTTCGCGATCGCCGCCACGACGACGGCGGCGACGATAATCCCCGCGACCTTGAGCAGGGTGACCGATACCGGCGGCGCGACCAGGCCGGCCGTCCGGCGGCGGAGGTCACCGTAGAAGATGACCAGGCCGGCCAGCGCCGCGATCACGATCATCACGACCCAGGTGGCGGTCGGGTTGAGGTAGCCGCCCTCGATGTCGTTGATGATCGAGTTGTGCAGGTTGATGACGCCGCCGACGCCGATGTTGCCGGTCGCGTTGATCAGGTAGAGCAGCAGGCCGGACAGGCCCAGCTGGCCGGCCAGGGTCACCACGAAGGACGGCAGCCGCAGCTTGGCGATGATGATTCCCTGCAGCGCCCCGTAGGCCGAGGAAGCGGCGAGCGCGGTGAGGACCGAGGCCCACAACGGGTCGCCCAGTGCGAGCATCCAGAGGGTGACGACGGCGGCGCAGATGGCCGTGAAGCCGGCGGCGAGGTCGATGTCGCCGAGCAGCAGCACGAAGACCTCGGCCATGCCGAGCGTGATGATGAACGCCGACTGGTCCATCAGGTTGACCAGGTTGCCCGCCGACAGGAACAGCGAGTTCTTGACCTGGAAAATGATCACGATGACGACCAGGCCGGCGATGACGGGAAGCGCACCGCTCTCGCCCGCGCGGATCCGCCTGGAGACGATCCGCAGGTAGTCGCCGAGCGAGTTGGCGAGGAGGTCGGCCGACGCGTCGGGTGAGGTGATCAGCTCAGTGGGCTCGGAGCTGGCCGGCTCCTGGTTTACAGACGTCACGGCTCAGCCCTCCGGGTGTTTTGCGGCGTGACGGCACGGCCATTGCCATTGGGGGCGGTGCCGGTCGTCATCCAGTGCACCGTCGAGTTCGTGTCGTAGTTGGCCACCGGCCCGCTCGACACCATGCGCCCGAGGTACAGCACGGCGACCCGGTCGGCGACGCGGAACACGTCGGTCAGGTTGTGCGAGATCACCAGCACGCCGATGCCCCGGCTGGCCAGCTGCTCGATGATGTCGAGGACGAGCGCGGTCTGCGAGACACCGAGCGCCGCGGTCGGCTCGTCCATGACCACGAGCTTGGCGTCCAGCATGACGGCCTTGGCCACGGCGACTGCCTGCCGCTGCCCGCCGGACAGCGAACCGACCGGCTGGCGGATGTTGCGGACCGTGGTGACCCGCAGGTCGGCCAGGGTCTTCTTCGCCGACTGCTCCATCGTGATCTCGTCGAGCAGCCCGGCCTTGAGCAGTTCGTGCCCAAGCATCATGTTCTGCACGATGTCGAGGTTGTCGGCGAGCGCCAGGTCCTGGTAGACGGTGGCGATCCCCGCGTTCGTCGCCTCTTTGGGCGAGTGGAAGTTGACGGGCTTGCCCTGCCAGATGATCTCGCCGCCGTTAGGCTCCCAGATACCGGCGATGGTCTTGATCAGCGTCGACTTGCCCGCGCCGTTGTCACCGACCAGGGCGGTGACCTGGCCGGCGGGGATGTCTAGGTTGATGTCGGTCAGCGCGTGCACGGGTCCGAAGTTCTTCCCGATGCCACGCAGCCGCAGCAGCGGCTCAGCGTCGTTCACGGTCACATCCTGCCTGATCACCTCGTCGGGGTGCGGGCCTGGCGGGCCCGCACCCCGACGAGCGGTGTGCTTCCTTAACCTAGGCTTAACTAGCTGGAGATGCCAGCTAGAGATGCCAGTGGTACTTAGCTGGAGATTCCGGCAGCCGTGCAGGCGCTCGCGTAGGAGCCCGCGCAGAGCTGGCTGGCCGGCACGAACTTGTCGGCGATGACCGTCGAGTTCATGTTGGACGGGGTGACCCACTCCGGGCTCAGCAGGACGGACGGCACGCTGACCTTGGCCGTGGTGTCCTCGGTCGAGCTGTTCACCAGCGCCGACGGCGGCGTCTGGCCGGCCCGCACGTAGAGCGCGAGGGCGGCGGCGGCCTGGGCCTCTTCGTAGATCGGCTTGTAGACCGTGCCGCACTGGTAGCCGGTCAGGATGTTCTGCAGGCCGGTCAGCGTGGCGTCCTGGCCGGTGGTCGGGAAGGTCTTCGCCTTCACGCCCTGGCCCTGCAGGTAGTGGATGATCGGGGCGCCGTTCTCGTCGTTCGGGATGAGCGCCGCGTTGATGTTCTTGTGCGCGGTGTACGCCTGCTGGAACTCAGAAAGCGCGGTCGCCGGGGTCCACGTCCCGGCCGGGTTGACCACGTCCTTCCACTGGCCCGAGGAGAAGTACGAGGCCATCACGCCGTCGTACCCCTGGGCGAACAGCGTGGCGTTGTTGTCGGTCGGCGCGCCCTTCATCACGATGACGTTCGGACTCTTGACGCCCCAGGCCGTCATGCAGGACACCAGGCCCTGTCCCATGACCTGGCCGACCTTGACGTTGTCGAAGCTGACGTAGTAGGAGCGGGTGCCGCCCAGGGTGAGGCGGTCGTAGTCGATGACGGCCACGCCGTGCTGCTTGGCGTACGACTCGATGTGCGCACCGACGCCGGAGTCGAGCGGGTCGACCACAAGCACGCTGGCGCCCTTGGTGATGGCCGACTGGGCCATGCTGAACTGCGTCGCGTCTTGGCCGAGGGCGTTCTCGACGGTGAAGTCCGAGGAAGACAGGCCGGCGGTGGTGAAGGCCTGCTTCAGGTACGGCGCGTCGAACTCCACGTAACGGGTGGAGGATACGGTGTCCGGCAGGATCACCGTGATGCTGCCCTTGCCCGCGGCGGCGACCGACTGGAGCCCCGCCATCGCGGAGAAGGAGTTGGTAAGGTCACTTACCGAGATCGACGCGCTGCTCGCGGTGGCCGACGTGCTGGCGGAAGCCGAGCTTGAAGTCGACGCGGCCGGCGTGGAGCTGCTGCTGGAACTGCTCGAACTGCTGCAGCCGGCGGCTACGAGCACCGCGGCCAGGGCGGCGGCCGCGGTCAGGCCGGCCCGTGCTGATACGGAATACAACGGTGTACCTCGCTCACATTCACTTCGACATGCCGCGGACGGCATGTGCGAGACCAGATCCGTATAGCCCGGTCATAATTCGACCAAGCTATTGGCGGAAATGCTAGGACTGCGCGGAGAAACGTTCCCGTTAACACTTTCGTAAAACCGTTAAAAAAGCGTTAATGCGCGGACGGTTGCAGTTTGGTCACGGTACTCTTCGATACCTTTTTGTGACATTACTGTTTCCCTGACGTTAATCTGGCAGATGCAATCCGCTTGGGGGACGATACATCAGTACGGCGTGCATTGGCCAACGTCACTCGCCGGAGATGCGGTAGCCGGCCCGTGGCTGCGTAACGATCAGCGGCGGACCGCCCGGTTGTTCGAGTTTTGCCCGCAAACGTCTGATATATACCCTGACGTACTCCGTCTCGGTCTCATAGCCGCGCCCCCAGACGCGCCGGAGCAGGTGCGCGCGGGACAACAGCTTGCCGCGATTGATCGCGAGTTCCCGCAGCAGCGCGAATTCGGTCGGGGTGAGGTGGACCTCATCGCCCGAGAGGCGGACCCGCTGGCCGACGAGGTCGATTTCGACGTCGCCGATCGTGATGACGGAAGGGGCGACCTCGGTGAGCGCCTCCGCGGGGCGGGTCCGCCTGAGCGTGGCCAGGATTCGCGCCAGGAGTTCCTCGATGCCGAACGGCTTGGTCATGTAGTCGTCGGCGCCCATGTTCAGCGCGGTGACCTTATCCCGCTCGCCGCCGCGGGCGGACACGACGATGATGGCCACGTTGGACCGCTCGCGGATCTGCCTGCACAACTCGAAGCCGTCGACCTCGGGCAGCATCAGGTCGAGCAGCACCATGTCGGGCTCCTCGGTTTCAAGCAGCGTCAGTGCCTTGCTGCCGTCGAACGATACGAGCGTGTCGAAGCCGCGCACCGCCAGGTTCGACCTGATCAGGTCGACGATGTTCGGGTCATCCTCCACGATGAGCACGCGGGTTGGTATGGCGGGCTCAGTCACTTGCCTTCACTCCACTGGATGTCGTCGCCGTCGGCTCGGCCGCAGGTGCCGGGTCCGGGGGCGCTGGTTTGTCGACGGTCATGCCGACGGGCTTCTCTACCGGCAGGGTAATCAGGAAACAGGTGCCGCGCTCGGTCGGCTCGAGCTCCAGGCGGCCGCCGTGCGCGGCCACGATCCCGCTGGCGATGGACAGCCCGAGCCCGGCCCCCGAGCCGCGCCGCCGCGGCCGGATGGTGCCGGAGGCGAGGACGTCGTGCCAGCGCGGATCGCGCTGCCCGGCCGCCTGGGTGACGGCGCGGGCCAGCTCCTCCGGGAGGCCGTCGCCGTCGTCGGCCACCCGGACGGTCACCGCGCCCGGCCCGTGCGGCCCCTGACCGCGCGGTACCACGCTGACCGCCACCGTCGTCCCTGGCGGGTTGTGGCCGAGCGCGTTGCCGAGGAGGTTGACGAACACCTGCTCCAGCCGGTCGTGGTCGGCCCAGATGACCGGCAGCCCCGTTGTGCCGGTGACCGTGACCCGGGATGCGGCATCCGGCGGCAGGACGGCCACCGCCGCGTCAAGGACAAGGGGGATGTCGCACCAGTCACAGTTGAGCCGCAAGATCCCGGACTCGATCGTGGAGAAGTCGAGCAGGTCGTTGACCAGGCGGCCGAGCCGGGCGGACTCGGCGGCGATGCGGGACAGGAACCGCTGCTGCGAGTCCGTGTCCCAGGTGACGTCCTGCTGCAGCAGGCTGGTCGCGTACCCGGTGATCGCGGTGAGCGGGGTGCGCAGCTCGTGGCTGAGCCTGCGCAGGAACGTCCGCTGGAGCTCGCGTGACTGCCGCAGCGCCATCGCCTCCTGCTGGGCGAGCAGCGCCCGCTCGCGCTCGAGTGCGAGTCCCAGCGAGTTCGCCGCGTCTTCCAGGAGGTCGGTCGCGTCGTCCGGCCTGGTGCCGTACCGCCAGCCGGCGAGCAGCACGGTCCGCCCGTCGGGCGCGGCGAAGGTGACCGACAGGTGCCTGCTCCCGTTTCCCGCACCGCCTCCGGTGCGCA
The DNA here is from genome assembly GCA_963785645.1 of uncultured Actinomycetota bacterium. Classification (GTDB taxonomy): domain Bacteria; phylum Actinomycetota; class Actinomycetes; order Streptosporangiales; family Streptosporangiaceae; genus Trebonia. Next base: position 522,096 of record CAWAWG010000002.1, on the reverse strand, counting down.
GGGTGCCCGGGCTGGCCTGACCGCTGACCGCGACGCCGTCCGGGTCCCGCCGGTTCAGTACCGCGGTGACGGCCGCGAGCGTCGCCGAGGGCACGTCATGCTTGGCCAGCCCGCGGTCGCCGTTCCCGGCGATGCCGGTGCCAGCCCGGTAGCCCGCGCCGTCCCGCCAGTCCGCGGCCTCGCTTGAGTAGCCGCGGCACACCATCGCACCGCTTTGCCCGGCAGTGGCCTGCACGGTGCTTCCAGACAACACCGTGCTTCCAGACAACACGGTGGTGACAAGCACCACCTCGTTAGCGCCCAGGCCGTGCCTGAGGGCTTGCAGGGCGATACGCAGCGCCGCCTCGACCGGCACGGGACCCGCCAGGGTCTGCAGCATCTCCCTGATCGTCTCGAGCAGCCGGTTGCGCGCGGTCACCTGGTCAAGCAGCCGGTCCCGTTCGATGGCGCTGGCCGCGTACCCGGCGTAGAGAGCGGCGAGGTCCAGGTCGTCGCGGCGCGGCTTGCCCGGTATCGCGCGGAAGACGGTGATCACGCCGAGCAGCCCGCCCGGCCCGAGCACGGGCACCGACCAGGAACTGGCGACCTTCGCCGGCCGGGCGAGGTTGCCGAAGACCTGCCAGGAGCCGCCGCCGGCCCGCAGGTCCTCCTCGATCACCGGCACCCGGCGCTGGGCGGCGAGCCCGACGGGCCCGCCCGCCGCCCCGACCGGCAGCCGCTCCCAGGCGGCGAGCAGCGCCTCGGGCATGCCGAGCGACGCGGCCCGCACCAGGGAGCCGTCTTCCAGCAGGTGGATGGCGAGCCGCTCGCTGCCGAGGGCCGCGCCGAGCGCGGACAGGATCAGCGAGAGCGAGGAGGACGGGTCGGCGGCGACGAGCCGCCCGGCCAGTCCGTGCAACCGGATGAGCTGGAAGCGAGCCGAGGAGTCGACCGGCTGGCCGGAGACCAGCGCCACCACGTCGTCCGGGTGCACCTCGCTCGGCGAGACCTCGGTCACCACCCGGCCGTGCCGCAGCACGACGATCCGGTCGGCGAGCCGGAACATCAGCTCGGTATCGTGCCCGGACAGCAGGATGGTGGTCCCCTGCGCGCGCAGCCGGTTGATAAGCCGCTCCACGTGCGCCGCCTCCCGCACGCCGAGCGAGGCGGTCGGCTCGTCGAGCAGCAGGATCCGCGGGTTGCGGGCCATCGCCCGCGCGACCGCCACCATCTGCCGCTGCCCGCCGGACAGCAGCTTGACTGACTTCGTGGTTTCCCGCAGCGGGATGCCCAGCCGTTCAAACAGCCGGGCCGCGTCCTTGTGCAGCAGCACGTCGGAGATCAGGTGCATGCGCCGCTCGTTACCGAGCATCACGTTCGCTGCGACGTCCAGGTTGTCGGACAGGGCCAGGTCCTGCCAGACCACGCGGACCCCGAGTTTCGTGGCGGCGGCGGGGACGGGCGCGACTGCCTGCCCGCGGACCCGGATCGATCCGGACACCGGCGCGACGTCGCCCGCGATGGCCCGGATGAGGGTGGTCTTGCCCGCGCCGTTCTCTCCGGCCAGGGCCACGACCTCCCCGGCCCGCAGCGCGAGGTTGACCCCCTCAAGCGCGGTGAGTGTGCCAAAGCGCACCGTGAGCCCGGACACCGAGAGCTCGGGTGTCCCGGTCACGCTCTCGCGCTCGGTTTCGCTGGTCACACAGACCATTGTTAACCAGTATTTCCCCCGGGGGGAACGACCCCCCGGTGACCCCCTCGCGCATGGGGGAGTCCCTCCCCCATATCCCCCTCGCCGGGCGGCGCCCGGGACGGCGCCTGCGGCACCGAGTACGTGGGTGGTTGGTTGCGGTTGCTGGTCCGCTGAACCGGCGGTTGCCGTAGTTGGTGGCTAACCCCGTTGGTTGGGGTTGTTGGTCCGCTGACCTGGTGGTTGCCGTGGTTGGTTGGCTAATCCGGTGGTTCGCCGCTACGTCAGGGATGGTGGACGTTTGGCACATCAGGGGGTGCCCGAATGTCCACTGTCTGCGGCGTGCCGGGACGACCGGGTCCGGGAGGGGGCGGCGGCACCAGAAATTCTGGTGTTTCAAACGCTGTGGTGTGACCTGGCGGCGGGGGGAGTGGGGTTAACCCAACCTTGGTTCGGTAGGCCGGCCGCCTGGCCGCGGAGCGGCACTATCGCCTAGCGTCACAGGTATGTCGCTCATTCGCGGCCTGGTGTCGGCACGCACCTGGCTCGCCCTCATCCATCATCTGGTCGGCCTTGCCTTCGGGATTGCCTCGTTCACGGTCGTCGTCACCGGGCTCACGCTCGGACTCGGGCTGATGCCGCTGGCTCTCGTCGGCCTGCCGGTCACGGGCGTGACGGTACGGCTCTCCAGCGCCTTCGCCGCCGTTGAGCGCCGCCGGTTCGCGCTGCTGCTCGACCGGAAGCTGCCCCGGTGGCCCGCCGATCAGCGGGGGCGCTACCAGTGGAAGATCATCGCCACCATGTCGCTGATGAAGAGCCGCGCGACCTGGGGCGAAATCGGGTACGCGCTGCTCCGCCTGCCAGCCAGCGTAACCGCCGCGGTCATCGCGATCGTCGTCTGGGCGGCGGGCGCTGCCTGTCTCACCCTTCCGCTGTACGCGAGCGAACTACCCGGCGGCGGACCTTCGATCAACGGGAACCTCATTCCCGGCGGCCGGGCGCTGCTCGCGGTGTCGGGCGCCTTCGGCCTCGTCTGCCTGCTCGCCGCCCCGCCGCTCACCCGGGCCCTCGCGTCCGCGGATGCCAATCTGGCCCGCTGGCTGCTGGCCCCGCCCCGCGATGCGGAACTCAAGGCGCGGGTCACCGAGCTTGAGGTCAGCCGGGAACGCGTCGTCGACGCGGCGGAGGCCGAGCGCAGGCGGATCGAGCGTGACCTGCACGACGGCGCGCAGCAGCGGCTGGTCGCGCTGGCGATGGAACTCGGCCGGGCGAAGGCGAAGTTCGCCGAGGACGTCGACGCCGCCGCCGCCCTCGTCGACCAGGCGCACACCGACGCCAAGGCCGCGCTCGTCGAGCTGCGTGAACTCGTCCGCGGTGTGCACCCGCCCGTCCTCACCGACCGCGGCCTCGACGCGGCGCTGTCCGGCCTCGCCGCCCGCTGTACCGTGCCCACCGACGTGCACGTGGATGTGCCGGTACGGCCGCGGCCCGCCGTGGAGGCGGTCGCGTACTTCACGGTCGCCGAGGCGCTGACCAACGTCGCCAAGCATTCCCGCGCCACCCACGTGCGCGTGGTCGTCGATGGCGCGCCGGGCCCGGCTGGCACTCAACGTCGTGGTCAGCGACGACGGCATCGGCGGGGCCGATGCGGCGGGCGCCGGGCTGCGCGGTCTCGCCGACCGGATCGCGGGAATCGACGGCGCGCTGTATGTCGAGTCGCCACCCGGCGGCCCGACGATCATCTCCGCGATACTGCCGTGCTGAGCGAAGGCCGGGTTGACCGGGAAGGCCGTGGCGGCGACAGGAGTGTCATGCGCGTAGCGATCGCCGAGGACTCGGTCCTGCTCCGCAAGGGTCTCACCCTGCTGCTTGAAGAGGCGGGCCACGAGGTCGTCGCCACCGCGGGCGACGCCGAGGGGTTCCTCCGCGCGGTGAGCGAGACCAGGCCCGACGCGTGCGTCGTGGACGTGCGGATGCCCCCGACGTTCACCGACGAGGGCCTGCGGGCGGCACTGCTCGTGCGCGACCAGTGGCCCGACGTCGGGGTCCTGGTCCTGTCCCAGTGGGTGGAAGAACGCTACGCCACCGAGCTGATCGCCGGGCGCCCGCACGGCGTCGGCTATCTGCTCAAAGACCGGGTGGCCGACGTCACGGAGTTCCTCGACGCCCTGCACCGGGTCGCCGCGGGCGGCAGCGCCCTCGACCCCGAGGTCGTCGCCCAGCTCCTGGCCCGCAGCCGCCATCCGCTCGGCGACCTGACCCCGCGGGAACGCGAGGTCCTCGCGCTCATGGCGGAAGGCCGCACCAATGCCGCCATCGCCGCCGCCCTCGTCGTCGGGGCCGGGGCGGTTGAGAAGCACATCAACAACATCTTCATGAAGCTCGGGCTCGCACCGACCGAGCGCGACCACCGCCGCGTCCTCGCGGTCCTCCGCTACCTGGGAACGAGCTGATCACCATGGCCGCTACCGCACCGCAAACGACGGGGTCACCGCTGACCGGGTCACCGCCGACCAGGGGGCCGATCCCGCTGACCCCGGGCCGCATCGCGGTCCTCGTCGTCGGCGTTCCCCTCTGCCTGGGTCTCATCGCATACAACGGCTTCAACCTGGTCGCGAACTTCGCCGAAGGGCGCTACTCCGTCAGCTATACCGCCCCGGCCAGCACCAAGTCGCTGACCGTGAGCTCGGACGGCGGTCAGCTCTCCATCAAGCCGGCCGCGACCGGAGGGGCGACGCTTACCGGCACCGCCCACTACACGTTCGTCCGCTCCAAGCTCACCGAGCGCACCGCCGCCGCCGGCGGCACCGCGCTTGGCTATCACTGTGCGGAGAGCTGGGTTGGCAACTGCGCGCTCGACGCGACGATCTCGCTCCCGGCCACGATGCCGGTCACGGCGAGCACCGCCGGCGGCGACGCCACGGTCACCGGCATCAGCGCCCCCGTCAGGCTTTCCTCGGGCGGCGGCAATCTGTCCGCCGATCACACCTCAGGACTGCTCAGCCTGGACACGAGCGGCGGCGACATCAGCGTGACGACGGTGACGGCGCCTACGGTGACCGCCTCGTCCGGCGGCGGGAACATCACGGTATCCGGGGTCAGCTCACCCGAGATTACCGCGAATACCAGCGGCGGCGACATCCAGGCCACCGCTGTCACGTCGAGCCGGGTGACCGCCTCGTCCGGCGGGGGGAACATCACGGTATCCGGGGTCAGCTCACCCGAGATTACTGCGAATACCAGCGGCGGCGACATCCAGGCCACCGCTGTCACGTCGAACACGGTCACCGCGACCTCCGGCGGCGGCAACATCGAGATCGACTTCGCCGCTGTCCCTGGCAACGTCGAGGTGAACACCTCGGGCGGCGACATCACGCTCGTCCTGCCGCCAGGCGGTACCCAGTACCGCATCACCGCGCACACCGACGGCGGCAGCGTCAGTGACTCGTCAGTCCCGGAGAACACGTCATCCAAGCACGTGATCACCGTGACCACCGGCGGCGGCAACATAACAATCGTCAGCCAGCAATAGCGCTCATTGCAAAAGCAATAGTTTGCGGTTAAGCAGAAAGCGGTCCGGCCTGCCAGCGATCATCTCCCACAAGCAATTGCGCACGGCATTGCGAATGGCAAAGTTGCCACATTGTAGGTGGCAACTTTGCCGATTTGCATTCCCCGTCAATTCCCTCTACGTTTGTGCCCGCCAAACGAGGAAGGGGCGGATAGTGCTTGAAAGGAAATGTCATGACCGTTACCCGTGAAGAGTTCACGCAGTGGCAGCGCAGGACCGAGGCGCGGCTGGCTACGCTAGAGGACGTGAGTGACAAGCACGTTGACAAGATCAACAATCAACGGGGTTCGCTGGACGCGATCCACGCGGACCTTGGTGAGATGCGCGGGTATTTCGTCAGGCAGCAGGGCATGCTGCAGGCGCTGCACCTTACGCAGAGCGAGCACACCGCCGCGCTCAGGGAGCACACCAATGTGCTGCGGGAGCACACCGACTCCCTCGCGGAACTGCGAATGGGAGTAGCAGAGACCCGCGTCGGCATCCGGACGATTATCGGGCTGCTCGCGCCAACTGGCAACGACGAGGAGTCTGGCGGCGACTCGACGAATCAGTCGGCCGCGCACAGGTAGTCAGGGCATTAGCAGGGAGCGCGGCGGGGCCAGTCGGGGGAACCCTGGCTGGCCCCGCCACGTTATCGGCGGTAATGGACGCGGGAGGCGAAGCACGCAACCGTTCGGAATGCTGATCTTGATTTTGACCGGGGAATTACAGCGAGGCGAAGGCGTCTTCCAGGATGTTGAGGCCCTCCTCGAGGAGGTCCTCGCCGATGACGAGCGGCGGCAGGAAGCGCAGCACGTTGCCGAACGTGCCGCAGGTGAGCACCACGAGGCCGTGCGCGTGGCAGAACGCGGCGACCGCCGAGGTGGCTGCCGGGTCCGGGTCGAGGGTGCCGGGCCTGGTGAGCTCGACGGCGATCATGGCGCCGCGGCCGCGGACGTCGGCGATGACCGGGTGGGTCTCGGCGAGCTTGCGCAGCCGGGGGAGCATGATCTCGCCGATGCGGCGCGCCCGGGCCGGAAGATCCTGCGTCACCATGGTCTCGATCGCGCCGAGGGCCGCGGCGCAGGCGACCGGATTGCCGCCGTAGGTGCCGCCGAGTCCGCCGGCGTGCACCGCGTCCATGATCTCCGCGCGGCCCGTCACCGCGCCCAGCGGCAGGCCGTCGGCGATGCCCTTGGCCGTCGTGACCAGGTCCGGGACGACGCCCTCGCGCTCGCAGGCGAACCAGTCGCCGGTCCGGCAGAAGCCGGACTGTATCTCGTCCGCGATGAACACGATGCCGTTCTCGCGACAGAACGCCGCCAGCCCGGGGAGGAACCCGTCCGGCGGAACGATAAACCCGCCCTCGCCCTGAATCGGCTCGATGATCACCGCGGCGACGTTCTGCTCGCCGACCTGCGCGTGGATCAGCTGCTTGACCACGTTCAGCGCCTCGGCCTGGCACGCTTCCGGGCCGTCGGGCCAGCGCAGCGGGTACGCCATCGGCACCCGGTAGATCTCACCCGCGAACGGGCCGAAGCCCTGCTTGTACGGCATGTTCTTCGCGGTGAGGGCCATGGTCAGGTTCGTCCGGCCGTGATAGGCGTGGTCGAACGCGACGACCGCCTGCCTGCCGGTGTGGTGCCGGGCGATCTTGACGGCGTTCTCGACCGCTTCGGCACCCGAGTTGAACAGGGCCGAGCGCTTCTCGTAGGTTCCGGGCGTGCGGCGGGCCAGTTCCTCGCAGACCGCCACGTACCCCTCGTACGGGGTGACCATGAAGCACGTGTGGGTAAACTGGGCCACCTGGGCCCGGACTCGGTCGACCACGGCGGTTGCCGCGTTGCCAACCGAGGTGACCGCGATACCCGAGCCGAAGTCGATGAGCGAGTTGCCGTCAGCGTCGAGCAGCACGCCGCCGCCCGCGGCCGTGACGAAGACCGGCAGGGTAGTCGAGACGCCGCGCGCCACGGCCGCCGAACGGCGCTCCATCAGCGCGCGCGAGGCCGGGCCAGGGATCTCGGTGACTAGATTGCGGCGTTGCGGCAGCCCAGGGCCGCCTACGGGTAGTACGGTCATGTTCGGACGATAACATCCGGGCATGACTGACCAGAATGACGGATCAGCCAAGGCAGTGAATATTGCGAGCGACCCGGCGGCTTCCCCTGCCCGGCCGGGGTTCTTCGACGGCATATTTGCCCGTGGCCCAGGCGCGGGCGGTACCGGCGCGGGCGGTCGGGCGGTGGCGGACGACGCCGCCTGGCTGAGGTCGATGCTGGCGGCCGAGGCCGCGCTGGCCCGGGCGCTTGAGCGCGCCGGGCTCGCACCGGACGGAGCGGGCGCGGCCGTGACCAGGGCCGCGGACGCGGGTGACTTCGGCCAGGCTGACCTCGCGGAGCTCGGCCGGGCGGCGGTGCTGACCGGCAACCCGGTGCCAGGGCTGGCCCGGGTGCTCGCCCGGCGCGTCACGGAATCCGCGGCCCGGTCGGCCGTGCACCAGGGTGCCACCAGCCAGGACATCATGGACACGGCCGCGATGCTGCTGGCCCGCGACGCGCTCGACCAGGCCGTCGCCGACCTGACGGCCGCCGCCAACGCCACCGCCCGGCTGGCCGACACGAATCGCGGCACGCTCATGATCGGCCGGACGCTCCTCCAGCAGGCGGTGCCCACCACCTTCGGGGTAGTCGCCGCGGGCTGGCTCGCCGGGCTCGACAGCGCGATCGAGTGGCTCGCGTTCGTGCGGGATACCAGGCTCGCCGTCCAGCTCGGCGGGGCGGCGGGCACCCTCGCCTCGCTTGACGAGGCCGGCCCGCGGGTGAAGGCGCTCATGGCGGAGGAACTCGGTCTAGCCGATCCGCCGCTGCCCTGGCACACCGAGCGCCTGCGGATCATCGATGTCGGCTCGGCGTCCGCACGGGCGTGCGCGGCGCTGTCCAAGATCGCCCGCGACGTGACCCTGCTGGCACAGACCGAGGTGGGGGAGGTCGCCGAGGGTTCCGAGTTCGGGGGCTCTGGTCCGCGCCGGGGCGGCTCGTCCGCGATGCCGAACAAGAGCAACCCGGTCGCCGCGGTCGCCGTCCTCGGCTGCGCCAAGCAGGCACCGGGGCTGCTGGCGACCCTGCTGGCAAGCGCGGAGCAGGAGTATCAGCGCGCGGCCGGCGCCTGGCACGCCGAGTGGCAGCCGTACAGCCACCTGCTCCAGCTCGTCGTCTCGGCTGCCGCCTGGGCGCGGGAACTCCTGGCCAACCTGGACGTCGACAAGGCGCGGATGGCCGCCAACCTGGCCGAGGCCGGCGGCTTGCCGCTGGCCGAGCGGATCACCGCCCTGCTGCGCGGCTCGCTCAGCGTGCCTGCCGCCCACGACCTGGTGGCGGTAGCCGCGGCCAGGTCCGCGTCGTCCGGCGTCCCGTTCGGCGACGTGCTGCTGGCCACTCCCGAGATCGAGAGCAAGCTAGCCCAGGCCGGGGTGACCCCGGCTGAGGTCGAGCGGGCCCTGGACCCGTCCGCCTATCTGGGCGCGTCCGATGCCTTCATCACCGCCGCCCTGGCCGCCCACCGTTCGGATAACAGCAAGGGCGGGGTCGCCCGTGGATGATGCGCAGCGCACCGAGCAGGGGATGCGGGTCCGCCGGGCCGTACTCGGAGACGCGCACGTGGACCGGGCGCTGGCCGGAACGACCGAGTTCACCGCGCCGTTCCAGGACTGGATCACCCGGTACGCCTGGGGCGAGATCTGGTCCCGTCCCGGCCTGACGCGGCCGGAGCGGTCCATCGTCACGCTCACCGTGCTCGCCGCGCTGCAGCACGAGGACGAGTTGCACATGCATGTCAAGGCCGCCCTGCGGGGCGGCCTCACCGAGGAGCAGATCCGGGAAGTCCTGCTCCAGGTCGGCCTGTACGCCGGCGTGCCCGTTGCCAATCGTGCGTTCGCCATCGCCGCCCGCGCCATCGAGGAGTACCGGGAGCAGGAGGACTCGTAACGGGCCGGTGGATGCGCGGAGCCCGCGCAAGGACCGTGATGTGATAACAGCAAGAAATCTGGAGCATTCCGCCCTGGCGCGGAGCCCTCGCGTCACGGCGGATCCTGGTTGCCCTATTGTGCTGCTTGCGGTCCTTTTTGTTAGCCCGGTCATCCGGCCCGGCGTGGTTCCGCGAGGTACCAGCAGGAAGCGTGCTGGGCCCGACCCGAGACTGTGCCTCATCCGACACTGTGCCTCGACTGGCCTGATCCGACACTGTGCCTCATCCGATACCCTTGGGGGTTTTCCCTCGTGTCTGCGCAGCTGCTGGTCTCGTCCATCGAGGGGCCCGCGGATGCCCCTGTACTCGTGCTCGGCAACCCCGTCGGCACCACGCGCGACGTCTGGTCGCAACAGGTCCCGGTCCTGTCCCGCTATTTCCAGGTGGTCCGCTACGAGCACCGCGGTCATGGCGTCCCGGGCGAGCAGTCCCCGGCGCCCAAAGGCCCGTACGCGATCGCCGAGCTCGGTTCCGACGTCCTGGCGACGCTCAACGGCTACGGCATCGAGCGGTTCGGCTTCGCCGGCGTCTCCCTCGGCGGCATGACCGGCATCTGGCTGGCCGCCAACGCCCCCGAGCGGGTGACCTCCCTGGCCGTCTGCTGCGCGGCGCTCACCCCCATGCCGGATGCGCAGGCCTGGCACGACCGGGCCGCCCTGGCCCGCAAGGAAGGCATGGCGGCACTCGCCGGCCTGGTCGTACCGCGCTGGTTCACCCCGCGGTTCGTGGCCAGCGAACCGGAGCGGGTCGAGACCGTCGTCGCCATGCTTAAGGGCACCGATCCCGAGGGTTACGCCGGCTGCGCCGAGGCCATCGCCGCCCTCGACCTGCGCCCGCGGCTCGGCAGCGTCAAGGCGCCCACCCTCGTGGTCTGCGGTGCCGAAGACGTCGCCGCACCCCCCTCGGTCGGTGCCTACACGGCCCGCAACATCCCCGGCGCCCGGCTGACCGTCATCCGGGCCGCCTCCCACTTCGCCCACTACGAGAAGCCGGGCCCGGTGACGAACGCCCTCCTCACCCACTTCCAGGCGACGCTGGCCTAACTCCACGATCACCGAAATCGTGACGCGGGACTTGGCGCGGCGCTCGGCGGGCGCGGTCAGGCGGTTGTGTTCGCCGGCTTCCCCGACGCCGACCGAGATGTCGCAGATGACCGCAGCGGCCGAGGTCACCGGCGCGGGCAGCACGCCGTGCGCGCGCAGGACGGCCGCCACCGTGCGCGCGATCCATGCGTCGCCGGCCGCGGTGGGATGCAGGCCTCCGCCCGCGTGCGGGTACGTCCACCGGCCGGCCAGCGGGTCCATGATGACGACGTCCGGGTCCGCCGAGGTGGCCGCCGACACGATCGCCTGGTCGGTCTGCCACAGCGCGGGCGAGCCGTCGGGCGAGACGGCGAAGGTGGTGAGCAGCGCGATCTGCGCCGTGGGCACCGCGGCGCGGATCAGGCGCACGGTCGCGCCGACCCGCTGCCATTCGAGGCCGGCCGGGACGCCGACGTCGTCGTGTCCCGCCTGCACGATCACGAGGGCCGGACCGAGCTTCTGCAGCCCCTCCTGGTCCAGCATGCGTGCCATCGGCCCGCGCCCGCTGGCGCTGGCGCTGACGTAGCCCGCGCCGGAGACCCCGTAGATGACGGCGTTCCAGTGCAGTGACCGGGCGAGGCCTTCCGCCCACGACAGCCGCGGGTTGTCCGGTCCCACCCCGGCCGTGTAGGACGCGCCGACGATCGCGACGGTCGGGACCCGGTGCGCCCCGTGCTCGATCCGAGCCTCGCACGCGGCCAGCGGCGTGGCGGCGGAAGCGGTCCGGGTGTGCGGCCGGTCGCGGCCCAGGGAGGGTGCGGTGCGAGCGCCGCCGACGAGACGGCCCGCGACGAGGCGTCATCACGGGCGTCCGCGGCTATCCACAGCGACAGCGCGAGGCAGCAGGCGGCCAGGGCTCCCGTGACCACCGCGATTCGTCTGTACCGGCGCTGAGTCACAGCAAAGTGTCAGCGACCGACGCTCGATTGGCAACCAACGGCATGCGTCGAAATGGTGACATTGTGCCGCTCGGGCTCCCCGGGCAGGTCAGGAATGCTCGCGCTTCCAGAGGTAGACGAGAGTGGTGATCATTGCGACGAAGAGGATGGCCGCGATCAGGTATTCGGTCATGGCGCGTACCCCTTCGGTGCTTTCCAACGCGCGTTTACCTGCACATTGTACACCTGGCGTACTTCCGGGCCGGTCTGACCCCGCGGGCCGGAGTTGGCCCCCGTCGCCAACGGGGTATCAGCCCATGGTGACGACATCAGCGGAAACGTCGCCGAGCGCGCCCGGGAGACCGGCGGGAGGTACGGGGGATCATCCCCCCGGGGGACCGCAGCCTGCGGGCTGGTCCCCCGGGCAGCACGCGGAACTTGAGCAGGTCCTGTCGAAGATCTCCCGCGAGATGCTCGGCGAAGACTTCGACCGCCACCTGGCTGCCCGCTAACGGCGAAAGTCGCAATCAGGGATCATCCGAACGGGTTCGTGCCGCCCGCGCCCGGTTCGCATTTCTGCGACCTGGTGGCGCCGTTCGCGCCGCCGTCTTCAACGGCGTCCCCGGGTCACGCGTCGAGGTCGGACTCGGCCAGAAGCCGCGCGGTCTCCTCCGGGCTGATCAGCAAGGCGGCCAGCAGGTGGCGGGCGTGCCACTGACCCGCCGCCCAGGCCAGTCCGTAGGCCAGGCCCTCGACGGTGGACGCGTGGAGCTCGCCGTCGGCGTACCGCCACGGGACGTCGGTGCCGCCGACGTCGAGGCGGTCATGTTCGCGGTAGGTCGCGGGCGCCTCCGGCGAGCACGTCAGACACCACGTCCGGGACCGGGCGGCGTTCCCCGGCCGACTCGATCACCCCGCGGACCTCCTCAGAAGCCAGCGGCAGGTCAAGCAGATCGGCGAGGCGGCCGCGTGCGGGTACGGCACGAGCACGAGGGGCCGGTCCGCCACCAGCGGCCACAGGTCGGGCGCGTCAAGGATCAGGACGTCCGCGGCGTCGGCGACGATGATCTTGTCTCCGTGGACCGCGCGAACGCGGTCCGGCGGACTGACCTCATCCGGGTAGGCCGGTAGCGCGAGCGCCGACCACAGCGCCCGCAGCTGCGGCCTGGTGACCGGGCGGGCCGGGTCGGCGAGCCGGTCAAGCAGCTCGTCCGCGCCGCCGGGCTCGGCGAGCAGGTCGCTGAGCGAGGAACGGACGCCGAGCGCGCGGGCGATCACCGGGTCGCCGAGCAGCCGCGCGCCCCCGTCGGCGCTGTCTCCGTCGGCGCTGCCTCGCCGATCGCGGTGTACAGGCCGGCCAGCAGCGGGTCGGCGTCCGGCGGTCCGCAGGTCGCGGGGACGCAGCCCGCCGAGCGTCACGTGCCGGCGCAGCCACCAGGCCGTGTAGGAGGGGACGTCCGCGTAGCCGCCGTCGGGCAGGCGGACCCGGGTCGGCTCGGTGAGCGCCGCGCGCAGCGGCGGCCGGACCAGCAGGTCAAGCGCCTGCGGCCAGCGGTCAGGGTCGACCAGGTCGAGGTCGCGCACGGCGGTGAACTCGACGGCGACCGGCGGCAGTCTTGGCGGCATCGGGGCCGGCCGGATCCCGTATGCCCGGCCGGCGGCCGCAGGCGCAGCGACTCGCGGCTGTCGGCGGCCCAGTCGTCGGCGCCGTCCAGGTCCAGGTCGATGGCGGACTCGTCGAGCTCGACGTCTTCCGCCGCAGCAGGCCGAAGGACGACAGCACGCCCGCCGCCTCCAGCGCTTCGCGCCATGCCGCCCGGCCAAGTCCTGGCTGACCGTGCCGAACGGCGCGTCGTCGGCCACCAGTCCGCCAGCGGCGCGCCGGGCAGCAGCAGTTCACCGGCCGGGTACCAGTCGCCGTCCGCGCCGGGCAGCGCCAGCTCGGCCAGCCACGGGTACTCACCGGGCGCGACGTCCAGCGCGGCGAGCAGGCCGAGCACCGCGTCCGCGAGCCGCTGGGGGGAGTCGTCGTCGTAGGCGGCCTCGACGGCGCCGTCGTAGGAGTTCGGCCACGGCCGCGCGGGTCGCCGGGTCTTCGAGCACGCTGCGCGGCGTCGCCTCGACCGCGCCGAGCCGGGCGAGCAGCGGGTGCGCCGCCTCCGGGTCGACCACCCGGAGCCCGAGCACGGCGAGCCGGCCGTGCTCAAGCCCGCTGTCCGGGAAGCAGCAGCCCGCGCGGCCCGCGCACCAGCCGCCCGTCGGCGAGCGGCACCGGCAGCGCGCCGAGCTCGGCCCGTTCCTCGGCGGGCACGCCGGCCAGCGTCCGCGTACAGCCCGTGCCACCAGGCCGGTTCCCGGTCGAGCGAGGCCAGCAGGTCGGCCAGTTCCGCGAGCGGCATCGCGGCGCACCCCGAGCACCGCCCACGCCGGGTGCCGGCGGTGGCCCGGCGACCAGGTTCGGCAGCACCGGCGCGAGCCACGCCGAGCCCGGCCGCCGCGGTCCGAGCAGCACCGCGTCCCGTGGCCGGACCCGCCCGGCGGCGCTGCCGGAAGGCCTTGCGCCGCCGCCACGCCGGCTGTCCCCGGCCCCGCTCCCGAAGGCCATGCCGTCCACGACCACGTCGTTCAATCCAGGAGCGTCGACGGCGTCGTTCCCGTCGTCGACCGCCGGCAGGAACGGTACCGCGGGCAGCCGGGCCACGATCGCGCGGGCCAGCCGGGCGTCAAGCTCGCCCTGGCCAACCGGCCCGGGCACCAGGTCGAGCAGACAGGCCCGGGGCGCGGGGGCGTCAGCGCGGGCAGCAGGGCGGCGTAGGCGTCCGCCGCGCGCTCCACCAGGAAATCGGTCAGCGGGCCGGGCGCGACGTGCCGCCGGTCCGGGCTCAGCGGGAACGACGCGAGCAGCAGGGCGGGCAGGCTGAGCGGCTCGTCGGTCGGCGTCGGCGCGTGCACCACGGCCGTGACCCCCTCGGGCAACCGTCCGGTCGGTACGCCGTCGGCGCGCGGCCCGGTACTGACGGGCCCGTGGGTGACTGGCACCGCCCAGCGGACCGACCATGATGTCCTGACGCGTTCCTCGGCGGGCCGGTCGGCGAGCAGCGCAGGATCGAGTTCGCCGCCCGAACTGGCTACCCGCCAGGCGCTTGGCACGCCGTTGACGGTGATGGCCGAGAGATCGCCGTCGTGAACCGCGGTGAGCAAGCCGGGTCGCGCCGCCGGCCGTGATCTCCACGTGGGTGAGAGCCGGGAGCGCGAGCAGCAGCGCCGGCCCGGTCTCGGCCAGCAGCCGGGTGACCAGATCGACGGCGGCGCCGTCCCGCAGCGGCAACTCGACCGCCGTCACGAACTCGCCAGACGTGACTCCAGCGGACGTGACACTGGCAGCGCCCGGTCCGGCCGTCCGGACCGGTGCGGCTTCGTCTTCCGTCATGCCGCCGGCGAACGGCAGCCGCAGCACCGGCACGTGACCCGACCGCTCCTCGATCTCGCCCGCCAGCGCCGGGATGGCACCCGCAAGCTCCCTGGTCCTGGCCCGCGACCATTCGACGGTTCCGCTCGCCGACCGGATGCGCGGCGAGTCGCTGACCGCGACGACGGCCGCGAACCCGACGCCGAACCGCCCGACCGTCCGGCCGGCCGGGTCTTGTCCCGCGCTTGCTCGACGCGCGCAGCGTCGACAGCGCCTCGACGCCGGCCGCGTCCAGCGGCGCGCCGGTATTCAGCGCGACGAGAACCCCGTCCCGCAGCGTCAGCCGCAGCCGCCCGGGCACGCCGCCGCGAACCGCGGCGTCCGCCGCGTTCTGCGCGAGTTCCACGATCACCCGGTCCCGGTACCCGCCGAGCGCGTAGTCCTCCTCCGCGTTGGCATCCTCACGGAACCGGCTCGGGGACGCCGCCCAGGCATCAAGCACCCGGGCCCGCAGGCCGGCGGTGTCAAAAGGATCAGTGCCCCAAGGACCCGTCCCCAAGAGGCCGGGGTCAAAGGAATCGGCTAGCCCGTCAGTCACACCCAGAAACTAGCGCACCCGCCGGCGGCGAGCGCCGCCGCGGCGCTGAAGGTAACGCACGAGCCAGCCGGGGATGGTGAGTCAGCCGGGTGCCCCTTACACTCGTCGCATGGCCAGGTACTTCGACATCCATCCGGCCAACCCGCAGCGTCGCGCGATCGCCCAGGTCGCCGACGTCGTGCGGGAGGGCGGCGTGATCGCCTACCCGACGGACTCTTGCTACGCGCTCGGCTGCCAGCTCGGCAACTTCGGCGGTATCGCCCGGATCAGGTCGATCCGCCAGCTCGACGACCGGCACCACCTCACGCTGGTGTGCCAGGACTTCGCCCAGCTCGGCCAGTTCGTGCACGTGCCGAACCGGGTGTTCCGTGCCATCAAGGCGGCGACTCCCGGGCAGCTACACCTTCATCCTGGCCGCGACGAAGGAGGTGCCCCGCCGCCTGCAGCACCCGGGGAAGAAGACCATCGGCGTACGGATTCCCGATCACACGGTCACCCAGGCGCTGCTCGCGGAGCTCGGCGAACCGCTCGTCTCGAGCACGCTGCTGCTGCCCGGCCAGGATGACCCCCTGACCCAGGGCTGGGAGATCAACGAGCAGCTGGGCGACGTCCGTGGACGCGGTGATCGACTCCGGTGACTGCGGCACCGAGCCGACCACGGTGATCGATTTCTCCGGCGACGAGCCGGAGATCGTGCGCCGCGGTGCGGGCGATCCGTCCGACTTCGAGTAAGACCTGGCGGCAGGAAATACCCGTCAGCGCAGCGGCGTCACCGGAAGTGGCTGCTGGCAGAACAGGCAATGCGGGTCGCGGTCCGTGGCTGCCTTCGCCTGGTCGGCCGGCGCACCGCAGTTCGGGCAGCGGGCCGGCACCGCCCACGGCGGGCCGATCCCGGCGCCCGGGCGAGCGGTCGGTTGTTCCCTCGGCTGCTGCTCCCGCTTGATGTAGTCGTGCAGCGCGCGCTTTCGCAGTGCGGGCACGTCAATGACCATCCTGCTCCGCTCCGCGGCATCGTAGCGAAGGGGGACCCGCTCCCCGAGGGACAGCGGAAGCTGGATCTTGGGTATCCGGTCCGGATGGCGGAGCTGCTCGGCCTCGCGCACTTCCGCGAGGCGCCGTGCCTCCGGGCTGCCGGGGGCCGGCTGGTAAAGATTGTCGAGAACCTCGTGAAACTCAGCCAGCTGACCGTCTTTGAATGACACGGACACGCGCACCCGCGATATCCGCCGGTCGTCGGCGGCGGGCTCGTTCTCCATTACCGTCCCCTGGATGGCCGCTCCCTCGCTGAGGAGCCTTTCCCGCTCGGCCTCGGTCAGCGGCCGGTCGTGTCCGTGATCAGGCGCGTGGTGATGAAACAATTTCGTGACTCTCCCCGGGTGGCCCGCGAGCGCATAGAGCTGACCATGCCTGCCGCGCGAGCTGACAGCACCGGGCCAGGAATGACCCGGCCGACCGGGCCTGACCTGCGCACGGGCTTGCGGGAAGATCATGGCGCATCCGGTGACCCGGCTGCACCGGGCTGCTGCTTTTACGGATACCTGTTCTTAATCTCACTCGCGGCGTGAACCCAGGCGGTGACCAGGCGGAGCCGGTAGCGTGAACGGGTGACGTCATGGGCTGATCACGCCATTTTGTGGCAGGTGTACCCGCTCGGTTTCACGGGCGCGGAGCGGGCCGCGCTGCCCGCGCACGAGCCGGTCAGGCACCGGCTCGGGCGCCTGGAAGCGTGGCTCGACTACGCGGTAGGACTCGGCTGCAACGGGCTGCTGCTCGGGCCGGTCTTCGCCTCGGAAACGCACGGCTACGACACCGTCGACCACTTCAGGATCGACGCCAGGCTCGGCGACGAAGGTGACTTCGACGCCCTGGTGGCCGCGGCCGACCAGCGTGGCCTGCGGCTGATCCTCGACGGCGTGTTCAACCACGTCGGCCGGGGGTTCCCCGCCTTCAGGGCGGCGGTGGCCGGCGGACCGGGACGCCGGCGGCCCACTGGTTCAAGCGCACAGCCGACGGGTCGGACTACGCGGTCTTCGAGGGCCACGGGCAGCTCGTCGAGCTGGATCATGACGAGCCCGCCGTCCTGTCCTACGTGATCGAGGTCATGAGCCACTGGCTTGGCCGGGGCGCAGGCGGCTGGCGCCTCGACGCCGCGTACGCGGTGCCGCCGTCGTTCTGGGCCAAGGCGGTGCCCGCCGTCCGCGCGGCGTTCCCTGACGCCTGGTTTCTCGGCGAGATGATCCACGGCGACTACGCCGCCTACGCGGCCGAGGCCGGGCTGGACTCCATCACCCAGTACGAGCTGTGGAAGGCGGTCTGGTCATCGCTCAACGACCGCAACTTCTACGAGCTCGACCACGCACTCGGCAGGCACAACGCGTTCCTCGACTCGTTCGATGACGGGAGCCTGCCGCAGACGTTCGTCGGGAATCATGACGTAACCCGGCTCGCGACGACGCTGAACGACGACCGTCACTTCTCGCACGCCCTCGCCGTCCTGTGCTGCGTGGGCGGCGTGCCAAGCGTCTACTACGGGGACGAGCAGGGATTTCGCGGCCTCAAGGAGCACCGCGAGGGCGGCGACGACGAGGTCAGGCCCGCGTTCCCCGCCTCTCCGGCGGAGCTGCTGCCCGACGGATGGCGCTACTACCGGCTGCACCAGCGGCTGATCGGGTTCCGCCGGCGTCACCCGTGGCTGGTCCGGGCCCGCACGGCGGCCGAGCACCTGGAGCCGTCCGCCCTGGCGCTGCGCCTGAGCGGCGAGGGGCCCGGCGAACAGGCCCTGCTGCTGCTGAACACCGGCGACTCCGAGTTCCGGTTCGCGGTGAACGCCGACGGCCTGTCGGTCGCGGAGACGGCCGAGGCGGGCACGGTGCCGCCCGACCCGCTGCTCGTCCCGCCGCACTCCTGGACGATCCTGGCTTAAGGCGCACGCCGTTACGGCGCAGACGGGCAGCTCTTTCTAGCCCGCATCTCGTATCCGCCACATGCTCGTTTTAGAGCCGCCGCGTCGCGGCCCCATGAGCCCCAGGCAAGCTGCCCGGCGTCCCCGGCGTGCGGGGAAGTGAGTCGAGGCTGGGTTGACCGCGTTAGCGGTGGCATCCGACGCGCTACCTGGCACGCCGCCGCCGCTGGTGATGGGGGCGGCGTGACCGAGTAAGCCGTATTCGTTCTGGCTGCTCATGGGGTTGACTTCTCATGACAGCTCCGAGCTGCCGCAGAGTTCGAGCAGCTTGGTGATCGTCGCCCAGTTGCGGGCCGTCCCGGTCACGCCTGCCTTGGGCGAGCTGACAATGCGGAGCGCCGCGGCCGCCAGGTCGCTCGTCCCGTACCCGGCGGGCGTGTGCAGGTAGAGCGTCCGCCCGACGGTCGCGGCGGCGTCCTTGGCGCCTTTGGCGGCCGACTGGGCGATCGCGGCGTCCAGTTTGGCGGTCAGTTCCGCCCCGAGGGGGGCGCTGAGGACCACGGCGTGCACCCGCTTCGGGTCGGGCTCATCGGGGAACGGGTTGGCGGCGTGGATCTGGCCGAGCTCTTCCCGCGTCACCACCACGACCGGTGCGCTCACCCCGAGCCGGGTGGAGATCGCCTCGGTGATGGCGCCTGCTACCTCGGTGCAGTCGGCGTCCGCCGGCGCGGTGAACAGCACGTTCCCGCTCTGGATGTACGTCACCACGTCCGCGTGCCCGAGTTCGCCGACCAGCGCGCGCAGGTCTGCCATCGCTACCTTGTTCTTGCCGCCGAGATTGATCCCCCGCAGCAGCGCGACATGCGTAGCCATAGCAGTATTGTTCCCCCGCGCGGCGTCATCCGCTCCCGCTTTGACGGCAATCTGCCCGCTGGCCGTGGCTGCGGAGGGACATGGGGCCATTTCGTGTTCCTTGCTGTCCTGACATATCCCGTTAAGTCCGGTGGTCAGGCTGCGCTAAGTGGCCCCATGTCGATCCGTGGCACGAGATGTTGGAGATAACAGCAAGAAGTGCTGGTCGCTACTGCCGGTACGCCGCCAGGAACTCGCCGAGCCGCGTGATCGCGTCGGACAGCACCTCGACCGGGGCGAGGAACACCACCCTGATGTGGTCCGTGGACGGCAGGTTGAACCCGGTACCGTGGGTCAGCAGCAGGTGCTGCTGCTCAAGCAGGTCGATGCACATCCGCTCGTCATCGACGATCTTGTGCACCTCGGGGTCGAGCCGGGGGAACAGGTAGAGCGCACCGGCCGGCTTGTAGCAGTCGACGCCGGGGATCGCCGTCAGCTGCGACCAGGCGGCGTCCCGCTGATCGCGCAGCCGCCCCCCGGGCAGCAGCAGCGGCGTGATGTCGATCCCGCCGTCGAGCGCCGCCGGGATCGCGTGCTGAGCCGGGACGTTCGGGCACATCCGCATGTTGCCGAGCAGTTCCAGGCCCTCGCGGTACTCCGCGAGCGGCGCGCGCGGCCCGGAAACGACGAGCCACCCGGAGCGGAACCCGGCCAGCCGGTAGTTCTTCGACATGCCGCCGAGGGTGAGCACCGGCAGGTCGGGCGCGAGGGACGCCGCGCTGTGGTGGACCGCCCCGTCGAACAGAATCTGGTCGTAGATCTCGTCGGCGAGCACCAGCAGCTCATGCCGCCGGGCGACGTCGAGCAGCGCGAGGAGCGTCTCGCGCGAGTAGACCGCCCCGGTCGGGTTGTTCGGGTTGATGATCACCAGGGCCCGCGTCCGCGGGTTCACCAGCGACTCGACGTTCTCCACGTCCGGGTTCCAGTCGAGGTCCTCCGCGCACCGGTAGTGCACCGCCCGGCCGCCGCCCAGGTTCACCGCGCCGGTCCACAGCGGGTAGTCGGGGGACGGGACGAGGACCTCGTCGCCGGGGTTGAGCAGGGCCTGGAGCGCCATCACGATCAGCTCGGACACGCCGTTGCCGAGGTATACGTCATCGGGTGTCACGCCCGCGACGCCAAGCCGGGCCCCGAAGTACCGGGCCACCGCCTCCCGGGCCGGCGCGATGCCGCGCGCGTCGCTGTACCCCTGGGAGTCTTCGACGGAGCCGGTCACGCTCGACAGGACCGCCTCCGGGGCGAACATCCCGAAGGGGGCCGGGTTCCCGATATTCAGCTTGATGATCTCGTGCCCCTGCGCCTCAAGCTCGCGAGCTCGAGCCAGTACCGGTCCGCGAATGTCGTAACGGACGTCGGCCAGCCTGCTCGCCTGAGACACCACAGCGGTTCTCCCCGGATCGTGATCGGACTTCATAACAGCGGATCCGCACGTCAGGCGGACCCGTTGTCCAGAATGTTACCGGCTGTTGGCGGGAACCCCCGGTTATTTCCTGGCCATGAAGTGGCGCTAAGCGGTGGCTGGGCCGGGTCAGGCCGCCACCGGCCGGCCGGTGATCTTCTCGAAAAGCTCCGCGTACCGGGCGGTCAGCGCGTCCAGGACGTCGGCTGGAATCGCCGGCCCGGGTGCGGTGCGGTCCCAGCTGACCGAGGTCGACCAGTCACGCAGGTACTGCTTGTCGAAGGAGTCCTGCGGGCGGCCGGGGGAGTAGGACCCGGCCGGCCAGAAGCGTGACGAGTCCGGGGTGAGCACCTCGTCGGCGAGGACCAGCGTGCCGTCCTTCGCCCAGCCGAACTCCAGCTTGGTGTCCGCCACGATTATGCCCCGCTCAGCGGCCAGGTCGGCGCCGCGGCGGTAGACCTCGAGGGTGATCCGCCGCAGTTCTTCCGCCGTCTGCGCGCCGACCACCTCCACGACCTCGGCGAAGGTCATCGGCTCGTCGTGACCGGCGGCCGCCTTCGTGGTGGGCGTGAACACCGGCTCGGGCAGCTTGGACGCTTCGACGAGGCCGGGCGGCAGCCGCACGCCGGATACGGTCCCGGTCTCGTTGTAGGCGGCCAGGCCGAGGCCGGCCAGGTAGCCGCGTGCGATGCACTCCACCGGGACCATCTCAAGGTGCTGGCAGCGGATGGCCCGGCCCGCCCACTGCGGGGGCACGTCGGTCGCCGAGATCACGTGGTTTGGCGTGATGTCACCGAGCCGGTCGAACCACCACAGCGACAACTGGGTCAGCATGCGGCCCTTGCCGGGCACCGGCGTCGGCAGCACCACGTCGTAGATGGAGACCCGGTCGGACGCGACGAGCAGCACGTCGTCACCGTCGGCGTAGACCTCCCGGACCTTCCCCGAGTGAATCAGCTCCACGATCGAACTCCCTGTGCGCTCGCTGTCCCGTGTTCCCCGGGCCCCGTGTTTGCCGGTACTGCGCCACCGGGCGGCTGCGTTGCCGGCCGCGGCTGGGTTGCCGGCACTGGCGCCGAGCCTCGTAAGCGTACTATCGCAGGTCGGCGTACCATCAGGTGGCATGGCAGGCAACAACGCGGTAACCACTGCTCAAGAGCGCGAGAGCGGCGAATACCTGCAGGTACAGACGACGACCGACTCCAGGGCCGAGGCGATGGAGCTGGCCCGGGCGGCGGTCGAGGCGCGACTCGCCGCGTGCGGCCAGGTTGCCGGCCCCGTCGCCTCCACGTACTGGTGGAACGACGAACTTGAGCGCTCCGAGGAGTGGTTCGTCTTCTTCAAGCTGCCCGCGGACCGCTACGAGGCGCTGGCCGGCTTCCTGGCCGAGCGGCACAGCTATGACGAGCCCGAGATCCTCGCGACGCGGTTTGTCGCCGGTTCGCCGTCGTTCCTCACCTGGATCACGGACGAGACCCGCCCGCACGACTCCGAGGTCCCGCGCCCCCGTGCCGCGGAGGAACGTGCCGCGGAGGAACGTGCCGCGGAGGAATCCGATGCGCCGGACTACTCCGGGCACGCGTGAACCGGGCGGTATGAACTAGGTTGGCGGCGGGACGTTCCAGCTGAGGATCACGGGCTCGTCGTGCTCCGTGCCGAGGGTAGAGACGGTGCCGGTGTCCAGCCGGAACAGCCGCCCGTCGGTCGGTGCCAGGCCGAGCCAGCGGGCGGTCAGCACCCGCAGCACATGCCCGTGCGCGACCAGGGCGACGTCGCCGTGCGGCAGCAGCGGCGCGGCCCGCTTGAGCACGCGGTCGACCCGCTCGCCGACGTCTTCGACGGTCTCCCCCGGGTGGTCGGCGTCACCGGGGATGACACCGTCCCGCCACAGGGACCAGCCGGGCTGCTCCCGCTGGATCTCGGCGGTCGTGATCCCCTCGTAGCCCCCGTAGTCCCATTCCCACAGGTCGGGATCGGTCTTCGTGACCCGCAGGCCCGCAAGCTCGGCCGTGCGGCGCGCCCGCTGGGCCGGGCTTGAGAACACCCCGACGAGGCGCTCGCCGGCGACCCGCTCGGCGACCATGGGGGCGAGTGCCGCCGCACTGACGGCTCCCCTCGGGGTGAGCGGGATGTCGCTCCGCCCGGTGTGCCTGCCCGATCGGGACCACTCGGTCTCCCCGTGCCGCAGCAAGATCAGCTCTCCCATGGCACCATCATTCCAGCACGCCTTCCCCTCACGCCTCTGCTAACTCAGTGTTCCGGCTAACACTCGGTATTTCGGCTGAGCACCGGTGCCCGCTACAGCAGCCGCCGCAGGCGGAACAGGTCCTTCACCGACGCCTCGATCTTGATCCGTCCGCCCATCCACGCGCGCGCGATGTTCATCGGCTGCTCGGCCAGGGCGACTACCTCATCGCTCTTGGCGGTCAGCCGGATGTCGGCGGGCGGGTCGCCGGGCGCCGCCTCCCGCACCGGATCGGCGCCCGCGCCAAGGACGGTCAGATAGGTGACGTTGAGATCGGGAATGGTGACGCTGATCGTCCGGTTGCCGAAATACTGGTCTCGCTCGGCCGGGCTGAGCTCCGACAGGCGGCCCGCTAGCTTCTGCAGTGCCGTCCGGCACTCTTCGGCCGTAGTCATGTGCGCCTCGCTCCTCGTTGGGCGGTACCGTTCACGCGGGAGGGTAGCGTACCGGAAGACGAACCGGGTCACCCGGCACCGGAGGAGATAAGACACAATGGATTCAGAACGGGTTCGGCCTGCTCTCGCCGCCACCGGTGACTCTCGTGTCGACGCGGCCGTCGAGGCGCTGTCTTCCCTGGGGGATGCGGACCTGGCCGAGCGGCCCGCGATCCTCGAGGCGGTCCACGAGCAGTTGCGCGAGATCCTCGGCGAGCTTCCCGGCGAGCCCGGCCGGCCTGGCGAGCAGCGCGCGCTGGGCCAGCCGGGCGCCCAAGGGGCCTTCCCGCCCGGTGGCCGCCGGCCGCAGCCGGGCCCGGCGCGGCCGGCGGTCCCCGGCCCAGGCTCCTGGCCCCGGCGCCCCAGTGCCTGAGGCCCGCGCCGCCCGCCGTGACCCGCGGCCGGGTGGCGTTGGGCGTCGGCCGTGACGGTGCGCGGGAGGCTGGATGCCGAACTTGTCCGGCGGGGCCTGGCCAGGTCGCGGGAGCAGGCGGCCGAGCTGATCGCGGCGGGCCGGGTCGCGGTCGGCGGGCAGCTGGCCGCCAAACCCGCTACCCAGGTGGCCAGGGACGCACCGGTCACGGTGACGGACGACGCGGATTCGGTGCCGCAGTTCGTCTCGCGCGGCGGGCACAAGCTAGCCGGGGCCCTGGCGGCATTCACCGGCTTCGAGGTGGCGGGCAAGCGCTGCCTTGACGCGGGCGCGTCAACGGGCGGCTTCACCGACGTGCTGCTGCGCGCGGGCGCGGCGCACGTGGTCGCGGCGGACGTCGGGTACGGCCAGCTTGCCTGGTCGCTGCGCACGGACGAGCGGGTGACCGTGCTCGACCGGGTGAACGTACGCTCCCTCGACCCGGCCCTGGTGGCCCCGCCGCCGGATGTGGTCGTGGCCGACCTGTCGTTCATATCGCTGTCTCTGGTACTGCCGGCGCTTGTCGCGTGCGCGGCGCCGGACGCGGATTTCGCGCTCATGGTCAAGCCTCAGTTCGAGGTCGGCAAGGGCCGGGTCGGCGCGGGCGGCGTGGTCAGGTCGCCGGAGGACCGGGCCGCCGCGGTTCGCTCGGTCTGTGACACCGCCCTATCACTGGGACTAGGTGTAAGAGGTGTGACGGCTAGTCCGCTGCCGGGGCCATCGGGCAACGTGGAATACTTCGTCTGGTTCCGGCGTGGCGCACCCCCGCTGGACGAGACCGCCCTGCACCTGGCGATCGAGTCCGGTCCGCAGTTAGCTTCCGGGGAGGCCCCTCCCGTACCCAGATGTTGGAACGAAAAGCTGCGCGCGACTCCGTCTCGGTGATCGATCGCAAACCGCGGTCACATCGCCCGGACGGCCTTGAAGAGATGGGAGTGACCCGCACTCGTGGCTGCCGAGCCTCATCCGTACCCATCCAAGATCTTCGAATTGCCGCGCGGGATCGCCGCGGGAACCGGAATGAGCCCGGAGCGCCGTCCGCGTGCCCGGGTTGTCGGGACGGCGCGGTAAGTTGCACGCGATGGGTGAATCAAAGCGGACGATGCTGGTGCTCGCGCACACCGGCCGGGAGAGCGCGCGTCGCAGCGCGACGCAGGTCATCGAGCAGCTGACGGCGGCCGGCGTCGCTGTGCGGGTGACCGAGGCCGAAGTCCCCGCTCTCGAATGCGTCGGCGCGACCGTGGTTCCCGCCGGGCCGGAGGCCGCCGGCGGACGCGGAACTTGTCATCGTCCTCGGCGGCGACGGGACGCTGCTGCGGGCCGCGGAGCTCGCCCGCCCCGCGGGCACCCCGCTCATCGGCGTGAACCTCGGTCACGTCGGCTTCCTCGCCGAGGCCGAACCCGACGGGCTTACCCAGACCGTGGATAGCCTCCTGGCCGGAGAGTACCGCGTCGAGGAGCGGATGACCCTTGACGTGGTGGCCAGGGAAAACGGCACCCAGATCGCACGGACCTGGGCGCTGAACGAGGTCACCGTGGAGAAGGCCGCCCGCGAGCGGATGATCGAGGTCGTCATCGAGGTAGACGACCGCCCGCTGTCGCGCTGGGGATGCGACGGCGTGGTGTGCGCGACGCCGACGGGATCGACCGCCTACGCGTTCTCCGCCGGCGGCCCGGTGGTCTGGCCGGAGGTGGAGGCACTGCTCATGGTGCCGCTCGCGGCCCATGCGCTCTTCGCGCGGCCCCTGGTCGTTTCGCCGCAGTCGGTCCTGGCCGTAGAACTCGTCCATGAGAGCGGTGAGCGGCTCCCGCCGAGACGGACGGCCCTGACCCGGCCAATCCCGAGGCGAGCAGCGGAGAGCCGGGGCCACCGGGCTCGGAGCGGGCGGTCCTGTGGTGCGACGGCCGCCGCTGGTACGACCTCCCGCCGGGCGCCAGGATCGAAGTGCGCAAGGGAGAGCTGCCGGTCTTGCTGGCGCGGCTGCACGACCTCGGCGGGCAGCCCGCAGGCGGTCAGTTCACCGACCGTCTGGTCGCCAAGTTCGATCTTCCCGTGACCGGCTGGCGCGGCCGGCCCGCTCCGGCCGCTAGCAGTGCCGGTGACTCGCACTCAACTTCCGTTCCGAAATATTTGCTTGGACGGGCCGGCCGCGCGACACTGAATACAAACATTTAAGCGAACGATCGCGGTATCGGTTGGCCAGCCGGATGGACAGTCGGCGGCGGGAGTGTCGGCGACGGCTTGTACGGTGAGGCTTAGCAGATTGGCGGCAGACACTGATTTTCGGCAGGCGCCGGTTGCCGGGAAGCACCGGTTGTCGGCAGGCACAGAGTGTCAGCTGACGGCCGGCAGGCACAGGGACCGCTCATCGCCCGGCCGGCCGCGACGGTAAAGTCGGCCGTGTCGAGGCGGAGCGGATCCGTCCAGTGTCGGCCAACCGGAGTGGGCGGGTTGGGCCGAGGCGGGCGGGTCGAGAAGGAGACGGCTGGCGGTCATGCTTGAGGAAGTGCGCATCACCGGGCTCGGAGTCATCAACGACGCGCTGCTCGAACTCTCGCCCGGCTTCACGGCGCTGACCGGCGAGACCGGCGCGGGCAAGACCATGGTCGTGACCGGGCTCGGGCTGCTGTTCGGCGGCCGCGCCGACCCGGCCCGGGTCCGCCCGGGGGCGCAGCGTGCCTCGGTCGAAGGCCGCCTGCGCACGGATGCGCGCGGGAAGGTCGCCCAGCAGGTCGAGGAGGCGGGCGGTGATCTCGATGAGGACGGCACCCTCGTCCTGACCAGGACGGTATCGGGCGAGGGACGGTCCAGGGCGTTCGCCGGCGGGCGTTCGGTCCCGGTGTCGCTGCTCACCTACCTGTCCGACGACCTGGTCGCCGTGCACGGCCAGTCCGACCAGCAGCAGCTGCTCAAGCCCGGCCGGCAGCGGGAGTCGCTCGACAAGTACGCGGGCGGCGTCCTCGCCGAGGTGCTCGGCCGACTACCAGCGCGCCTACGGCCGCCACCGGAAGGTCCTTGACGAGCTCACGACGCTGACGACCCAGGCGAGGGCCCGCGCCGCCGAGGCCCAGGAACTGCGTGCGGGCCTGGATGACGATCGAGAAGCTCAACCCGGTGGCAGGCGAGGCCGCGGCCCTGCGGGCGGAGGAGGAGCGGCTGGGCAACGCCGACTCACTGCACGCCGCGGCCACCACCGCCCATGAGGCGCTGCTCGGCGACCCGACGGCGGGCAACGAGAGCGCGGACGCGGTGACACTGCTGGGCCACGCGCGCCGTGCACTGGACGCCGTCCGCCGCCACGACATCGAGATCGACGGCGTGGCTGCCCGGCTGTCTGAGGCCGCCTACCTGGTCTCCGAGGTCGCCGCCGAGCTGGCCTCCTACATCCAGGGCATCGACGCCGACCCGGCCCGGCTCGCCGCCGTCCAGGAGCGGCGCGCCGCCCTCGCCCGGATCATCCGGCTCTACGGGCCAGGCGGTGTCAACGCGCACATCAACGGGACACCGGTGGCTGGCCGCCGCCGGACCGTGCCGCGGCCGGACGGCCGAGGACGCCGACCGGCGCCGGCGGTGGGCCTCTTCGCCGGCGCCGGGCCGCCGTGCGGCGGACGGGGGCCGCGGTGCCGCCGAGGAGCCCGACGACATCGCGTACGTCCTGGAGTGGGCGCGCCTGGCCGCGGACCGGGTCACCGAGCTGGACAACGACGACGACACCATCGCCGCGCTCACCGCCGAAGAGGCCGAGCTGAAGGCGCAGGTCACCGAGCTGGCAGACCGGCTTACCCGGCTGCGCGCGGAGGCCGGGGAGCGGTTCGCCGAGGATGTCACCGCCGAGCTGACCGCGCTCGCCATGCCGCACGCCAGGATCTCCGTCGCCCTCACCCCGCTCGGCGAGCCGGGACCGCACGGCGCCGACGACGTGGAGATCCGGCTCGCGTCCAACCCCGGCGCGCCCGCCCTGCCGTTGCACAAGGGCGCCTCCGGCGGCGAGCTGTCCCGGGTGATGCTCGCGATCGAGGTGGTTTTCGCCGGCGCGGACCCGGTCCCGACGTTCGTCTTCGACGAGGTTGACGCGGGCGTGGGCGGCAAGGCCGCCGTGGAGATCGGCCGCCGGCTCGCCAAGCTGGCCCGGCTCGCCCAGGTCATCGTGGTCACCCATCTGCCCCAGGTCGCCGCGTTCGCCGACAACCACCTGGTGGTCGCCAAGTCGAGTGACGGCTCGATCACCAGCACCAGCGTGATCCGCCTGAACCACGAGGGCCGCGTCCGCGAGCTGTCCCGCATGCTGGCCGGCCTGGAAGACTCCGAGTTCGGCCAGGCGCATGCCGCCGAGCTGCTGGCGATGGCCGCGGACCAGTCCTCGCGCTGATTTTCCCCGGGGGATGCCCTCGGGCGTTCGCTAGAGGGCGAGGCTGTAGAAGGTGTTGTCGATGGTCTGCGGGTAGCCGGCGAATGGACCGGTGGGGGTGAAGCCGGCGGACTCGTAAAGTGCCCGCGCCGCCGCGAACCCCGGTGTGGTGCCGGTCTCCAGGGACACGCGGCGGTATCCGCGCTCCCTGGCGGTGCCGATCAGGTGGCCGAGCAGCGCCCGTCCCACGCCGCGACCACGGGCCTCCGCCGTCGTGTGCATCGATTTGATCTCCGCGTGACCGTCGCCCAGGTCCTTGATCGCGGCTACGCCGAGCACCCTGTCGCCGTCACGGAAGCTGACGAATGTCACCCGCGGGTCAAGCAGCCCGTCCACGCTGAGCGCGAAGCTGTGCTCCGGCGGCGTCTCCGACTGGCAGAACGACAGGTGCCGTTGGAGCAGTGCCCGCACCTCCGGCCGGCGCGGGTCGTCAACGGAGATCTCGGTTTCGCTGGCGGTAGTCACCGCAGCAGGGTACCGCCACACCGGATATATCCGACAACTCAGGCGAATTTACATTCGATTAGACGGTCCCGTGCGACGGCTCGCATAACGGTCTGGTTAAGGCGGGCGAGGGGCTTTGCTGTGCGGCTGGTGTTTCCTATCCGGCCAGCGTCAGCACCACGATCGGCGGGGACGTCGGCGCGGCCGAGCCGCCGGCCGGCTCGACCGTGACCCCGATCGCATCCTGCCGGGAAAGCCCGGACGCGAGCACCGGCGGTGTGCCCGCGTGCCCACCGGGCGGCGCGGCAGGCACGAGGCCAGCGGGCCGCGCGCCCCCGGCACCGATGAACCACAGCTCGTAGACCGAAGCCGGCGGCAGCGCGGGCAGCCCCGTGCTCGTGAACACCATCGCCGCCGCGCTCCGCGACGCGACGACCGTCGCGGTTCCGCCCGCCGAGGTGGCCGCGCTCGCGACGAGCGCGTCCGGCGCGGACAGCAGGGCTGGCGATCTCCGTGTCGACTGCCCGCGCCCCGCCAAGCGCGGCGACGTCCGCGAGTACCCGTCCCTTCAGTGCGGGCGGCGGCGCGACAGCGGCGGCCAGGCCGAGCACGGTCGCCGTCGCGGCGAACCCGCGCACCTCACCGGGGCAGGTCCGGCACGTCGTCAGGTGCCGCTCGAACCGCACGCGCTCGGCGTCGCCGAGCGCGTCAAGCGCGTACGGCGCCGGCCAGCGCGTGCGGGTCACGCAGCAGCCGGAAACGCGGAAGCCTCACCAGCTCACCCCCAGGCAGTTCCGCAGCCGCTTCAGCCCGTCCCTGATCCGGGTCTTCACCGTGCCGAGTGCCACCCCGAGGACGGAAGCGACCTGCGGATAGCTGTACCCCGCGTAGTAGGCGAGCGTGATCGACTCACGCTGCAACTCGGTCAGACTGCCCAGGCAGCGGCTCACCCGCTCGGCCGCGAGCGAGGACTCCACGGCCTCCGCCACCGCATCCACGGGAACCGGGGCCGCGGCGGAAGCGGCCCGGCTCTCCCGCTCCGCGGCCGCGGCCTCCGCCCGGACCCGGTCGACGGCACGACGGTGCGCGATCGTCATGACCCAGGTGATCGCTGATCCGCGACCCGGGTCGAAGCGCGCCGCGTTCCGCCACACCTCGAGCAGCGTCTCCTGGGCGACCTCTTCCGATTGCGCGGGGTTCCGCAGCACCCGGCGGATCAGCCCGAACACCGGAGCGGCGACCCGGTCGTACAGCGTCTCGAACGCCGCCTGGTCGCCTCCTCCCACCAGAGTCAGCAGCCCGTCCAGGTCGGTGCCGCCCCGCTCCGTGGCCTCCGGTGCCGGCCGGATCGGCTCCATGCCATGTGCCTCCACCAGGATGTTCGGCGGCGCCCTAGTCCCGGGAGCCGGAGAAGATCCGCAGGAAGAACCAGAACACGTTGAGGATGTCCAGGAAGATCGACGCGGCGATCAGCGGCGCCGAGTCGAGCCCCTGTGACCGGCGCAGCCGCTGGAAGTCGGCCGCCGTCAGCCCGGCGAAGATGACAAGCCCGAGGATGGCGTAGATCAGCGACGCGTGCGGGATATGCACGAAGATCAGCACGATCCCGGCGAGCAGCAGCACAATCAGCCCGATAAACGAGATCCGGCGCCAGGCCGCCAGGTCGCGCTGGGTCAGGTAGCCGAAGGCGCCGAACGCCCCGACGAACAGCGCCGTCGCGCCGCCGGCCTGCCACAGGATGGCCGGATCGGTCGTGGCATACCAGACGAGCGTCGGCGCGGACGCCACCCCCATCAGCACCCCGAAGATCACCAGCAGCACGGTGGCCGCCGGCGCGGAACGCCGCGCCACGAAGTTCATGATCATCAGCACCACGAAGGCCGCGATCCACGAGACGATCACGGCCCCCTCCGACAGGTTCCGCCCGGCATACGCCCCGGCGGCGAAGAACCCGGCGGTCAACGCGACAAGCCCCATGGTCTGCCCGAACAGCGTCGCCGTCCGTCCGGGAGCGGCGTAGCCCTGATAAGCCACATTCGAGGTCATAGACTCATTCTCCTCAGCGGGGTCCTGTAGCAAGATCAAAACCCCGGTACTTATGCGGAACGGATGCGGCTTCCCTCTCGTTCCCGCCCTGAGTGCCCGCGGAAACATGGGCGCCGGAAGGCCAGGCCACGGCGGCCGGTCACCCGCATGACCCGACATCCGCTTGATGATAACAGTAAAAAGCGGTTCCGCTATTTCCCGGAGTGTGCGGGTTTCTGACCACGCTTGCTTCCGGAGCGCGGGATCGGCGAAGCACGGACCGCGATGCCGTGTGCTCCCGGGCTGAACGGCCGTTCGCCGACCCGCCGGGCGCGGCTATACGCCGAAGTCGGCGGCCAGCTTGTCCATGAGCGCGTCCAGTTTCGCGTCTACGACCTGCCGGGACGGATCGGCGGTGTACCAGTCGGCGATCTCCCGCGCGCCCCGTTCGAACGGTACGACCGCCCGCCACCCGGGAACGACGGACTTCACCTTCGAGTTGTCGAACACCATGGAGTGCCTCTTGTCCCCGAGCAGCCCGGCACCCCACTCCGGATCGTGCGCCGCGATCACGTCGGACGGCACGTGCACGATCCGGGGCGTGACGCCGAGTGCGGTCCCGAGCGCGTAGGCGATCTGGTCCCAGGTCAGCACGTCGTCGGACGTTATGTGGAACGCCTCACCCAGCGTCCGCGGATTTGCCAGCAGCGGTACGAAGGCCCGCGCGAAGTCCGTGTTGTGCGTTACCGTCCACAGCGAACTGCCGTCCCCGTGCACGATCACCGGCTTCCCCGCGAGCATCCGGGCCAGCGACGTCCACCCGCCGGACAGCACGGTCTTGGTCGCGTCGTAGGTGTGCGACGGCCGCACGATCGTCGCTGGGAACGCGTCATCCCGGTACTCGGCGACGAGCAGGTCCTCGCAGGCGATCTTGTCCCGCGAGTACTGCCAGTACGGGTTCCGCAGCGGCGTCGATTCGGTAACCGGCAGCCGGGACACCGGGGTCTGGTACGCGGAAGCGGTGGAAATGAACACGTACTGCCCGGCGCGTCCGCGGAACAGTTCCAGGTCGGCCCGCACGTGGCCGGTGGTGAAGGCCACGAAGTCAACAACCGAGTCAAAGTCAAGACCGGCCACGGCCTTCCGAACGGATCCGGGGTCCCGTGCATCCCCGCGCAGCTCCGTCACCCCCGCCGGAAGCGCCCGGACGGCCGACTGCCCCCGGTTAAGCACGAACAGCTCGACGTCGCCGGCCGCGACCGCTTCCCGCGCGCAGGCCGACGAGATGACACCAGTACCGCCGATAAAGAGAACCCTGAGCCTGCTCATGCGAAAAGCGTAATCTCCCCCGGGGGAAAATCCCCGCTGTATCTCCCCCGGGGGATGACCCCCCGGTGACCCCCCACTCATGGAGGAGTCCCTCCCCCAAAACAAAGGGAGCCCCTCCACTAGCCTTCATAGCCCCCTCGCCGGGGCAAGCCCCGGGACGGCGCCTGCGGCGCCGGGTACGTATTCGGTTGGTTGCCGTTGTTGGTCTGCTGGCCGGTGGTTGCCGCTGCGGGCCCGCTGTGCTCTCGCGGGCGGTTGACGAGGGGCGTGCGGCGGGCTAGATATTAGGAAACTTTCCTGTAAGTACCCGCCGGGGACACACAGCGGAGCGAGGCGAGTACCGGACCAAGGAGACCGCATGCCCGGACCTTGTCTCTGGCCTCCCGCAGGCCTGCCTCGGCTGAGGCGACTCGTTGTTATCGCTGTCATCGCCGCTCTCGGAATGCTGACCACCGCGGCCGTCCCCGTGCTGGCCGCCGGGCCCGCTGCCGCGGCGACAAATCTGCTGGTCAATCCCGGGTTCGAGCTTGGGACGACGGCCGGCTGGTCGTGTTCACCGCTCGATACCGTGGTGACGTCGCCCGTGCACTCGGGGACGTACGCGCTCGCCGGGGCGGCGTCCAGCTCCGACGACGCGCAGTGCTCGCAGTCGGTCCCGGTGCAGCCGTCTAGCGCCTACGCGCTGAGCGGTTACGTCGAGGGCGCGTACGTGTACATAGGCGACTCGGGTACCGGCACATCGGATACCAGCAACTGGACAGCGTCGGCCGCTAGCTGGCAGCAGCTCTCGACGACCTTCACCACCGGCTCGTCCACCACGTCGGTCACCGTCTACGTGC
Organism: uncultured Actinomycetota bacterium; assembly: GCA_963785645.1. Classification (GTDB taxonomy): domain Bacteria; phylum Actinomycetota; class Actinomycetes; order Streptosporangiales; family Streptosporangiaceae; genus Trebonia. The sequence goes on along the minus strand of CAWAWG010000002.1, from coordinate 489,537 downwards.
ACGGCTGGTACGGCCAGGGCACCTACCACGCCGACGACCTGTCGCTGACCGGCCCGGCTGGCGGTGGCAGCACCACCGTGCCCGCCGCCCCGGCCGGACTTGCCGTCAGCGGCGTCTCGTCCAGCTCGGTGTCGCTGTCCTGGAGCGCGCCGTCCGGCACGGTGAGCGGCTACTACGTCTACCAGAACGGCACGCGGGTCACATCGGTCACCGGCGCCAGCGCGACGATCTCCGGTCTTACCGCCTCAACCGCCTACACCTTCACCGTCTCCGCCTTCAACTCGGCGGGGGAGGGGCCGCAGTCCGGGCCGGTGCAGGCCACCACCTCATCCAGCACCAGCGGCAGCGGGGGCGGGGCAGCTTCGCCGTCGCACCCTACGCCGACATGACCAACCTCCAGGAGCCGATGCTCGATCAGGCCGCGACCCAGGCCGGGCTCAAGGCGTTCACCGCCGCCTTCGTGATCGGGTCGGGCTGCACGCCGATCTGGGGTGACACGCTGCCGGTCACCAACGACCCCACGGTGACCGGCGAGATCACCAAGGCGGAGTCGGAGGGCGCCACCCCGATCGTCTCGTTCGGCGGCGAGGACGGGGTGGAACTGGCGCAGTCCTGCACGAGCCTGAGCTCGCTGGAGGCCGCCTACCAGTCGGTGATCAACACGCTGCACGTCACCCACATCGACTTCGACATCGAGGGAGCCGCCATCGCGGACACCGCGTCGAATAACCTCAGGTTCGAGGCACTCAAGGAGCTGGAATCAGCCAACTCCGGGCTGGTGGTCTCGGTCACGATCCCGACGTTCCCCACCGGGCCGGACTACAACGGCGACGCGTTCCTGCAGCAGGCCGCTGCCGACGGGGTCAGCATCAGCGTCATCAACGTCATGGCGATGGACTTCTACGGCACGTTCGACACCGGCGGAGCCAACATGGGCAGCTACGCGGTCGAGGCGGCGCAGGGCACGCTGGCGTTCGTCAAGACCATCTGGCCGGGCGACACCTACGCCAACATCGGCGTCACGCCGATGATCGGCCAGAACGACGACCCGGCGGAGGTGTTCACCGAGGCGAACGCGCAAACGCTCGTCAGCTTCGCCGAAGCGAACCACCTGGGCAGGCTGGCGTTCTGGTCGGTGGACAGGGACCAGCCGTGCAGCGGGTCGGTGAGCGGCCTGCCCGCGTGCTCGGAGATCAGCCAGCAGCCGCTGGACTTCACCAAGATCTTCGTTCAGTACTAGCCGCCCGCTCACCGGCACCGCATCATCTAGTGCTGGCCAGCCGGGAAATGCCGGGACCCCTCGCCCCCGTGAGGGGTCCCGGCCGCATTCCCCCTGAACATGGTCGAATTCCCCTCGAACATGCCGTCTTCCCCTCGAACATGCCGTCTTCCCCTGAACATCAGGCGCGCATGCCCGGCATTCCGCATCCGGCATGTCGGGCGCTGGCGCGCCGCGACATGCCGGATATTTCATGAAATCGACGGGGTGGCTTAACGGGCTCAGGAAAGATAGTGGATCGCTGTACTCGCTATCGCGGGTCTAACCATCCACCATCCTCGCGTCAGCCCTCCTGGCTGACATCTCAAGCGCCGCCTTCGGGCATGTCGGGCGCTGGCGCGCCGCGACATGCCCGGATATTTCATGAAACGGGCAGTGGGTTCGGCTACCTGGTCGGCCTGATGCGGAAGATCGGGTAGCCGGGGGCGATCTCGCGCAGCTTCTCCTCCGGGGCCTTGGCGTCCACGCCGTCGAAGAACACGCCGACCTCGAACTTCCAGCGCTTCAGGTAGGCGCGCAGGATCGCGGGCTTGTCGTCGTCGGCGATCTCCGTCGCGGTGAACGGCTCGACCTTGCGGCCGACGCGCAGTTCGCCGGTGCCGACGGCGCGCAGGTTGCGGACCCACTGGGTGTTGCCGCGCGGGGCGACCAGGTACCTCGTGCCGTCCGCGAGCCGCAGCGGGTTGACCGGGGTGGTGCGCCACTCGCCGGACTTGCGGCCCTTGACGTACAGCGACGCGCGAGCCGTAGACGCTGATGCCCAACCTGGTCAGGCGGCCCACGGTGTCGTTGAAGACGTTGGTGGCGGACTTGGGCTTGATGTAGCGGGTCTCGGTGGCGTTCATGTCTGGCTGTCCTCGCGTGTTCTTCAGGGGCACTGCGTTCTTCAGGGCGCTGCGCTTGTTTTGGATCACTGGTCTCTTTCGAGAGCACCGCTCTCTGTTAAGATCAGTGAACACGATTCGGGGCATGCGCTGTCAAGAGCACTGCTCTCGTTTGTGGTCAGATGATCTCTGTGTAAGGAGTGGGAGAGTCGATGCCCGCCGATGACCCCGCCGCGTGCCGCCACCGCCCGCGAGCGCGCCCGCGCCGAGCTGACCAGGGAGATCAAGGAGGAGGCGCAGGCGGCAGCTCGCGGCGACGCGGCGCCGACGGACTGTCGCTGCGCGCCGTGGCACGCGAGCTCGGCATGGTGTCGTCGGCGCTTTACCGCTATTACCCGAGCCGCGACGACCTGCTGACCGCTCTGATCATCGACGCTTACGACTCGCGTCGGCGAAGCGGCGGAAGGGCCGTTGCCGATACACGGGCGGCTAATACGGTGTCGGCTCTTGCGGTGTCCGCGCCCGCCGCGGGATCGTCCGGGGAATGCTGGGTCGCCGCCTGCCACGCCATCCGCGGCTGGGCGCGGTCCAACCCGCACGAGTACGCGCTGATCTACGGTTCCCCGGTGCCCGGCTACCGGGCTCCCGAGGCGACGGTCGGCCCCGCCGCCCGTGTGCCGCTGCTGTTCGCCGGCATCGTTCGAGCGCGCGCTGCCGGCGGCGAGCTCGGCGGCGCGGGAGAAGGCGCTGCCGCGTATCCAGCGCGCTCGCTGAGCAGCGCATCCACGGTGCTCCGTGGAACTCGCGCGCGCTGACGGCGGCCACGGGATCGGAGGCCGCGGGATCGCGCATCCGCGGCCGTCCCGGCGGACGTGCTTGTCCGTGGCGTGATCGCGTGGACGCAGCTGTTCGGGATGATCAGCTTCGAGCTGTTCGGTCAGTTCGTCGGGTCGTTCGAGCCGGCGGACGCCCTCTTCGCGCACGCGGTCGTCCAGCTCGCGGCCTTCGTGGGACTCGCGCTGAGCCGGCCTCGTCGCTCGACTGAATATGCGGACAACCGCGCAAATGCCCGGTCACGGCAGTGCGACAGCCGCCGCACTGGCGCCGCTACGCTCGAAGCGTGAACAAACAGGAGCGGACGTACACGGTTCTGCGGGACCGGATCCATTCCGGCGCGTTCGCTCCGCGGGCCCGGCTGAACATCGACGGCCTCGCCAGGGAACTCGGCGTCAGTGCGATCCCGGTCCGCGAGGCGCTGCGCCGTCTCGAGGCCGAGGGCTGGGTCAAGTTCCAGCCCAACGTGGGCGCGATCGTCGCCCCGGTCGACACCACCGCGTGGGAGCAGCAGATGGTCGCGGTGGCGATCCTCGAAGGCGCCGCCACCGCCGACGCCGCCGCGCACCTCAAGCCGTCCGACCTGACCAAGGTCAGGCAGCCTCGCCGCCGAGATGGAGCAGGTGGCCGCCGAGGGCGACCTGGCCAAGTTCAGCCGCCTCAACCGGCGGCTGCACGCCGCGATCATCGCCCGCTGCGCCAACACCTACCTGCTTGAGCTGCTCGAGCAGACCAACCAGCGCCTCGACCGCGATCCGCGACACGATGTTCACCTACCTGCCCGAGCGCTCCAAGGCGGCCATCGGCGAGCACACAGCGCCTCATCGAACTGCTCGAGGGCGGCGACCCCGCCGAGATCGAACGGTACGCGCGCTGGCACAAGCTGCAGACCGTCGAGGCCTACCGCGCCACCGCACAGCCCGCGGTCTGAGCGAGGGATAGCGCGGGCGCGGTCATTCCGCGCGCCCTCAGTCCGTGCGCAACGGCCTCGGGCGATGCGCCGCCCGGTGATCGACGATCGGCCTGATCCGCACCCACACCCGCCGTCGGCGCCTCCGCCCCACGACGACAGCCCGAGCGTGTCCAGTCGCGCGGCTTCCTCGTCAGACTCGACGACCTCCGCGAGCCCGTTGACGACGACCGACCACCCGGTCCCGGCGGCCGCATCGTAGGAGTCAGCCTCGAACCCGACGTAATGCCCGACCTCGGCGGCGGACAGCTTGGACCCGGCCGCCGGTCCTGAACACGACGTCCTGCCCGTCCACCAGGAAGTTCACCGGCAAGATCACCACCTCGCCGCCCGCGACGAACCCGATCCGCCCCACCGGCACCGACTTGAGCAGCAGGAAGCAGTCCCCGAGATGAAGGATCTCAAGCCCCGCCCGGTCGGTCGCCAGCTTCCTCATTGTTGCCTCCCGCATCACCTGTCAAGACCCGCCACTCCCGGCGAACCCTCTCATTCTGGGCCCCAGACCCAGCGAACCACGCGGACCAGCGCCACCAGAACGAAAGGCGTCAGCGCTGCTGCGCCCTTCCAGTCTGCGGGTCGGCCGCCACGTGACGCAGCGTCCGCCGGGCGCGATCATGGTCCAATACCACTGAAATTAGTTTCTCGTTGACTCTAGAAGGCCACAAGCTGCTGCCGCAGTACCGGCGGGGGTTGAAGGGCCGAGGTGCGCACCGCACGGGCACCGCAGCGGATGTTTTGCCCGCCCGGTGCGATGTCACTGACCTACGGATCTCGCCGCACGGCATGCGGCCTGGGTACGTGCCGGATATGCCCGGAAGATCCGGCCGCTCCGCGGCGCGGCCCGTTATCGGGTCAATTCCGCAGGTTATAGCCTGCTTTGTTGACCAGTAAGGCGAAAACCGTGGCGAGCGTCCCGTCGCCCGCGGCGCCTCGCCCGCACCGGGACATTAGGCACGGTGCCGCGTACGTCCCCGAGGGCATCCCGGGTGGACGCCACCGGTCCGGCCTTGCAACCCCGGTAAGTTGGCCGCACAGCCGGGCTGGATGAACGGATAACAGCAAGAGGCGCGAAGCGCTGCGCCGCCCGCGAAAGAGGCCAGTTGACGGAGATGAGGAGCACTGTATCGTTCGGAATGAATTTCTTTTGACTGAACTCTGGTCTGGTGTTCCCCGTGCCGGGCGGACATGTTACTGTTCAGTAACATGAGCGAGCCGTCGCCGGGGTTCTCCCTGGAGCTGAGCAGTGACCTGCGCGAGATGCGCGACTGGGTGCATGAGTTCGCGGCGGAGGTGATCCGGCCCGCCGCGGCCGAATGGGACGAGCGCGAGCAGACCCCGTGGCCCATCCTCCAGGAGGCGGCGAAGATCGGGCTGTACTCGCTCGACTTCTTCGCCACCCAGTTCTTCGAGGAGTCCGGGCTCGGCATCCCTGTCGCCTACGAGGAACTGTTCTGGGGCGACGCCGGGATCGGGCTGTCGCTGGTGGGATCGACCCTGGCGGCGGTGTCCGTCGTATCGAACGGGACGCCGGAGCAGATCGGCGAGTGGTGCCCGCAGATGTTCGGCGACGGGGCGGACGTCAAGCTGGGCGCGTTCTGCTCAAGCGAACCGGACGCCGGCAGCGACGTGGCGCGCGATCCGCACCCGCGCCGTCTACGACGAGGCGCAGCGACGAGTGGGTCATCAACGGCGTCAAGACCTGGGCGACCAACGGCGGCATCGCGAACGTGCACGTCGTCGTCGCCTCGGTCGACCCGTCACTCGGGTCGCGCGGCCAGGCGAGCTTCATCGTGCCGCCCGGCACGAAGGGCCTGTCCCAGGGGCAGAAGTTCAAGAAGCACGGCATCCGCGCCTCGCACACCGCCGAGGTCATCCTGGACGACGTCCGGGTCCCCGGCCGTTGCCTGGTCGGCGGCAAGGAGAAGCTGGACCGCCGCCTCGCCCGGGTCCGCGAGGGCGGCCGCGGCGGCGAGCAGGCCGCGATGAAGACGTTCGAGACGTCCCGCCCGTCGGTCGCCGCGATGGCCGTCGGCGTCGGCCGCGCCGCCGTCGAGTTCGCCGCGGAGTACGCGAGCGACGCGCGTGCAGTTCGGCAAGCCGATCGGGCAGTAACCAGGGCGTCGCGTTCCAGCTCGCCGACATGGCGGCCTCGGTCGACGCGGCCCGCCTGCTGACCTGGCGCGCGGCGTGGATGGCCCGCCAGGGCAAGCCGTTCACCCATGCCGAGGGCTCGATGTCCAAGCTGGTCGCCGGCGAGACGGCCGTCCGGGTGACCGAGCAGGCGATCCAGATCCTCGGCGGCAACGGCTACACCCGCGAGTACCCGGTCGAGCGCTGGCACCGCGACGCCAAGATCTTCACGATCTTCGAGGGCACCAGCGAGATCCAGCGGATGCTCATCGGGCGGGCGGTCACCGGACTGGACGTTCGGTAGTCTGACCTGCGGATATGCCTATCGCGTACACCGAAGGCGGGCCGGTCCGCTCTGGAGTTGACCGGCCCGGTCTCGTGTCCCGTTTGTCCGGAACGTGCCGGTTGTTTGCCGTCGTTTCCGGACCGCGTGCTGAATCCGTGCTGTTGGCGGGCCGGGCGCGGTCGGGTATGCGCGGCTAGGGGTGGGCGGGGGCTCCCGGGCGTCCGGTCCCGGGCTCGCGGGCGGGCAGCCCGCGCAGCAAGGTGCCGAGGAACAGCTCGAAGCGTGCCTCGGTGGGGCCGAGGTCGAGGGGGTTCTCTGCGGCGGCGAGCCAGCCGACCATGCAGATGATGAAGATGTACCAGCTCTGCTCGGCCATCTCGGCGCTGACCCCGGCGCGGGTGAAGGCCTCGAGGACCGCGCCCCGGAGTCGGCTGATGGAGTGGGCGTTGTGGCGATGGGGCCGGGACAGGTGGGTCGCGTAGCCGGGCAGGGCGAGGAACTGGTCGTGCATGGCCCAGGCGACCTGTGCCAGCCAGCCCATGTCGTCCGCGTCGGCTGGCGGGCAAGAACAAGAGGGGGCCAGGATGCGGTCGACTAGCACGTCGCTGACGAGGTCGAACAGTTCGTCGCGGTTCTTGACCCACCGGTAGAGGGCGGCATGGCTGACGCCGAGGCGGGCCGCCAGCTCGCGCATGGTCAGGGTGTCGAGGTTCTCGGCCGATGATACGGCCTCGACGATCTTGTCCCGGCTGATCTGCGGGGGGCGGCCGGGTCCCCGCCGCGCTCCTTCAACCTCAGTCATGGCCGTGAGCCTAGGGCATTAGCCACAGTGTGCATCGACCCAGCTTAAGCGTCTGGCGGCCGGACCAGCCGGGCGTCCGCTGGATCACACCTATATTAGTTTCCATTGGTCACAAAATCGATTAGCCTGGGGCTGTCCGGCCCGGTCGGACGCCACGAGAACGTCGTTGAGAGGGAAAAGATGGCAGAGCAGAACGAGCTGACGGTGCGCGGAGTGCAGGGCACGGTGGCTGCCGGGTTTGAGCCGGTGCGGAACGAGTTCGCCGCGATCCTGGCGGCGGAGGGCGGCAACCTGTGCGCACAGGTCGCGGCTTACCGCCATGGCGAGAAAGTGGTGGACCTGTGGGCAGGGACGGAGACCGGGCCGGACTCGCTGATGGGGATCTACTCGGCCAGCAAGGGGCTGACCCACCTGGTGGTCGCGCTTCTGGTCCAGGACGGCGCGCTGGACCCGGACCAGAAGGTAAGCCACTACTGGCCGGAGTTCGCAGTCAACGGCAAGCAGGAGATCGTGCTGCGGGAGCTGCTATCCCACCAGGCAGGCCTGGTGGGCGCCGAAACCGGGTTCACCATGGAGGAACTCGCCGATGACCAGGTCGTGGCAGCCCGTCTCGGCGCGCAGCGCCCGTTCTGGCGGCCGGGCACCGCATCTGGCTATCACGCCCTGGTCATGGGGGCGCTGAGCGGAGAGGTAGTGCGCCGCGCCACCGGCCGCACCGTCCAGGATCACTTCGCCGAGCGGCTGCGGGCTCCCTTCAAGCTGGACCTTCACCTGGGCCTGCCCGCCGACCAGGATCACCGGTTCCTGCCCGCGCAGCCGATGGTGGCGACACCGGAGCGGTTCCGTGAGCTGGCAGCGGCCGCCACCGCCCCCAACAGCCTGAGCGGGATCGCGTTCAATCGCCACCACCCGCAGAACCGGGAGGTGTGGGAGCTGCCCAACCTTCCGGTGATCCGCTCGAAGGGGCCAGCCTCGTTCGGGGGCGTCGGCACCGCTCGCGATCTGGCAAAGCTCTACGCAGCGCTCGTCAGCCCCGTCGAGGGAGCCAGCCCGCTGCTCGCGCCCTCAACGGCGGACCAGTTCGCCCAGATCCAGACCAACGGCTTCGACCTGGTCCTTCGCCAGCCAAAGGCCTGGGCGGTCGGCTTCCATCCCGTGTCCGAGATCTACCCCGTCCTCGGAGCCGGTTCCTTCGGGCACAGTGGAGCCGGCGGACAGCAGGCGCTGGTCGACCCACGGAACAACCTGTCCTATGCCTTCCTGCGCCGCCGCTTCCTGTTCCCCGCCCAGGCCGACGCCGACCATGGCCGCCTGCTGCGCGTGCTTGTGACCGCCGCCCGTACGGCCCCTCTGCCTAGGTCCTGAGTACGCGTATACAGGTCCGCGCCGACCACAGCGGCCAGTTCGACGGCGCGGGCCATGTTCGAGCGGACGCGGCCGGTGCCGGAGGCGGCTGCCTCGGCCAGCCAACGGCCGGCGCTGGGCCCGAGCCCAGCCGACGAACGGGAACTGAGCATGGGGTAAGTGGGCGTCTCCGGTCAGCCGTGGATCGCGAGGCCGATGGTGAAGGCGAGACCGAACGCCATCTGCAGCCGGCTGGTCTGACCGAGTGCCGTGATGAGTGCTGGTCCGGTCGCGCCGCCGCGCACGACGCGCAGCGGCGGTAGAGCGAGAGGCAGTGCCAGCAACGTCAGCAGCGCATACGGCCGGGCGGCGGCCGTTGCCGCCGCGAGGGCGAACGGCAAGAGCAGGAACAGCGTATAGACGGTGCGGCTGCGGGCCTCACCTATCCGCACCGCCAACGTCCGCTTCCCCGACAGCGGGTCAGACTTGATATCCCGCAGGTTGTTGATCATGAGCAGCGCGCACGACAGCAGCCCGGCGGGTACTGAGGCCAGGAGCCCGAGCCATGACGGCCGCCCCATCTCCACGAACGCGGCTCCCGTGACCGCGACAACGCCGAAGAACACGAATACCGCGACCTCGCCGAGTCCCATGTACCCGTAGGGATGCGGCCCTCCGGTGTAGGACCAGGCGCCAAGTACGCAGCACACGCCCACCGGGACAAGCCACCAGGTGGTCACCGCCGCTAGGACAAGCCCGGCCGCGGCGGCCACGCCGAAGCACGCGAAAGCTGCCAGCAGCACGTGCCTGGGCGCGGCGAGCCCGGAGCCGACGAGCCGCATGGGCCCGATGCGCCTGCCCGCGGCATCCGTGTTGCGGATACCGTCGCTGTAGTCGTTCGAGTAATTCACCCCGACCTGCAGCGCCAGCGCCACGACGAGCCCGATCGCGCCGCGCCAGAGAGAGAAACCGCCGTAGCCAGCCGCAACTCCCGAGCCGATCATAACCGGGACGATGGCGGCAGGCAGGGTACGCGGCCGCGTGCCGGCCATCCACTGACGTGCGGTTGCCACCTACGCCGCACCCCCGCGTGCCCGCAGGTCCTCGATCGGGAGCAGCAGCACACGGCACCTCTTTCGCGTCGGGGTTCAAGACGCGTCAAAGCTTGAGGCCGGTCAGGGTGAGCGGGCAATCACCTCATTGGCGTGATCCGGCGGCTTCCTCACTGGCATCGCCTGTCCCTGATGGTCGCTCGTGCACAGGCGGGATGTCATCGCGGGCCGCCGTCCTTTCCCGGCAAGTGTCGTTTCAGGTGACCGGGAGCGAGGGCATGCCGGTGTACGGCGGTCCCTCACACCCATTGGGTGATGCTCAGTCACCCGCTATCTTGCGAGACTCTCAGTGGTCAAGAGTTTCCTCGTGGTCGGCGGAGGCGCACGGCTCGGAGTCGGATAAGGCCCGGTTAGGAAGCCCCGGTGTCCGGTGCTGGCGCAGTGCCGTTGGAAGTTCAGTCCAGTGAAGAGGGTTGCCGTGCGCGTGCTGGAATTTACCGGTCCCGGGAGCCTGCGGTGGCGGGATGCCCCGGACGCGGAGGTGGTTGAGCACGGTGATGCGGTGGTCCGTCCGGTCGTGGCGACGACGTGCGACCTGGACCGGGCTGTCGTCGCGGGACGTACGCCGTTCAAGGGCGAGATTGCGCTCGGCCACGAGTGCGTTGCCGAGGTTGTCGCGCTCGGTGAGCAGGTGTCGGAGGTCGCGGTTGGTGACATCGTGGTGGTGCCGTGGCACGTCTCCTGCGGCAGGTGCGCGTCCTGCTCGGCCGGAGCGCCGAGCCGGTGCCTGGCGGTGCCCCGCTACGCCATGTTCGGCCTGCCGCTGGGCGGTCACTGGGGCGGGCTGTTTTCCGAGCTGGTGCGGGTGCCGTGGGCAAGCGGCAACCTGGTTCGCGTGCCCGCGGGCGTGGACCTGGCGGCGGTGGCATCGGCATCGGACAACCTGACCGACGCCTACCGGAGTGTCCTGATCGGGCAGTCGCGGTCGCCGGGTGCCCCGCTGCTGATATTCGGCGGCACCAGCATCGGCCTGTACGCCTGTGCCTTCGCCCGGGCCCTGGGCAGCCAGCGAGTCGCCTACGTCGACAGGAGCGAACGGCGCCGGGCTATCGCCGCGGTATACGGCGCCGACGCGGCGTCGTCGGTCGCGGACCTCGATCGCGCCGAGTTCCCGCTTACCTTCGACGCCGCCGGGCATCCCGAGGGCCTGACCAGTGCGCTGGCGGCGACCGAGCCTGGGGGTCACTGCCACAGTGCGGGAATCTACTTCGTCGGCGTCAAGGTCCCGACCGGGCCGATGTACATGAACGCCGTCACCCTGACGACCGGGCGCCCGGACATCACGCCGCACCTGCCGGCGGTGCTCCAACTCGTCGCCGAGGGAGCCGTGGACCCGATGCCGGTGTTCAGCGAGCGGATCACTTTTGACTCCCTGCCGCAGACGCTGCCGCTGCTGCCGGAGAAACCGCTCGTGACCCACGACTGACGCGACAAGCCGGCCTGCCGTCATGCTGTCGCATCGGTAAGGGGCTTGACGGTGACCCCTGTAGCCGAGGCGCTCCACGCTTCGGACGACACGGCGCGCCTGACGGCGACTAACCAGGCAGGCCCCGCGACCCTGTCCTGGCCTATCTGTGCATAGCCGCAGGTAACCTGCCGCGTCGGCCAAGGCAGCCCTAGCCGGGCGCGGAACTAGTCCAGTGCCTCACCGCGCGCAGGAGCTGGCGGGCGAGCTCACGCCCGGTATCCCAACGGGTCCGCCCGGCTGGTCCCCCGGCGCGTCACGTCGCGCCGGGGGACCAGCCGCATCCAGGGTGGAGTCGACGTCAGAGACCGAAGCGCCAACGCTTGGGGCCGCTGGTTGGCAATTCCAGGGTGTAAGGCATCCAAGACAGAAGGAGGGCTGTGGAATCTGACGCGGAGTTGATCGCGCGGTCGCTGGCCGGCGACGGGGAAGCCTTTGTCGGGGTGGTCCGCCGTCACGAGGCCGCTGTGGGGGCCTACCTCGTGCGGCGGGCGGGCCGGGAAGCCGCGAAAGACCTGCTCGGCGAGGTGTGGGTCGCGGCTCTGGCGTCGCGCGGGAGCTATGACCGCTCGTTTCCCGATGCGGGCCCATGGCTGTTCGGGGTGGCACGCAACACGCTGCGGCGTCACTGGCGTTCACGCCCGGCCGAGGAGCCGGTGCCGGACATGTCCGGCATGGCGGCCGGATGGGATCCGTGGCCCATGGTGGACAGCCGCATGGACGCCGGGAGGGTGCTGCGCGGAGCCTTGGCGGGCCTCAACTCGGAGGACAGGGAGATCTTGACCTTGGTCGCCTGGGAGGACTTGACCGTTGCCGACGCGGGGCGAGCCCTTGGCATGCCGCCGGGGACAGCCCGCTGGCGCCTGCACCAGGCACGGATGGCGCTGCGCAACGCACCAGGGATAGTCGCACTAGTCAACGACCTCAACATTGTGAAGGAGACCAGCTGATGCATGACGAGATGGACCTGCTCAGCCGCATGAAGGACGCGGCACCACTTCGAGCCGAGGATTTCGAGGCAGCCAGGACGACGCTGCGAGGGGCGCTAGCCGTCAGTGCCCGACCGGAGACGGGACCGCGCCAGGGCAGTCACCTCCGGAAGCTGACCTGGGGTACTCGCGGCAAGGTCGGCCTCGGGATCACCGCCGTAGCGGCCGGGGTGGCAGCGGCGGTGGTGGCGCTCAGCGTCACGTCCTCGCCCGCGCCTCAGCAGCACCCCGCGGCCGCCGGCGGCGGGCCGACGGCGGGCGCCACCGATTCGGCGGCTGCGGCCGGGAACCCGCGGCTGGCGCAGCTGGCCGACTATATCGAGATCCACGAAACCAGTCTGCCGGGCGACGCGACGCTGGAGATCCGCAACCAGTCGCCAACCAGTGCTGAACCGGGCGGCAACGGTGTCGACCTGCTCACCGACAGCGGAAAATACTACTGGGCGCTAACGGAGAGCGGCCTGCCGCAGGCGATCGCCGACCATGACGATTCCAGCCAAGGTGAGCGCGAGGTGGCAGCGGCGCTGTACGCCGTGCACGGCAACATCACCACCGCCCGCGCGCGTATGGCCGTTGCCAACCTGGACCCGGGCGTAACACCCAAGCAGATTACGCCCAAGAACAGCAAGCCGCTGACCCCCGAGCGGCAGGCCGACAACGAGATATGGTCGAACAGCCTCGACGCGCTCAACGCCGGGGCGGGCAACCCGCAGGCCAGGGTCGGAGTGCTCCGCCTCCTGTCGACAGTGCCGGACGTCACCGTCACGCCGGCCACCACCGACGGGCAGTCCACGCTGACGCTGTCGGAGACCTGGCAGTCGCCGTCCGGGCCGACGCAGGAGGTGCTGGTCATCAACGCAGGCACGGGGCTTCCGGTCGTCACCATGGACCGCCAGCCAGGAGGGCAACTCACCGGCGTGACCTACTACCACGTCTCCCGGGTAACGCTGGCCACCGTCGCCGCAGGCAAGTTCTGAGGCGCCTCAGCCGGATCACACGGGCTGCCCGGCCACGGGCAGCCCGTAACCGCCTGGCCGCAGCCTGGAGCACCTCGGTTGTAACCGGAGAAGTTCTCCGCAGTCCGCCAAAACAACGGGGGGGCATGCTCTGGCAGTACTCGCACCCGCCCGAGACCTTGCGGCGGCTCTACAACGAGGACCCCCGGCTTGGCCACGCCGCCACGGACTTCGTGGGGCGTCTCGCGCAGATTGTGGAGGACCTGCGCACGGGGATCGCTGCCCGCCACCCGGTACCGCCACCCGGTGGGTGAGGGCCGGTCGAAAGACCCGTGCGGACCGCCTCCCGGTTCGTACTGGTATAACCAGCCGAGCTGCGAAATGGCATCGTAGTCGGCGGCGGAGTAGCCGACCAGGCCCTCGGACAGCGCGAAGATCCACTCCGACACCCCCAGGGACAAGGCGAGGCGGCTGCAACGGGGGCAGAAGTGCGGCCTTTCCAATCGCACCGAGTCGTCCGTCTCCAGGCGTACGTAGATCAGTTTCGCTCCTGACAGCAGCCGCCAGCCGTCGCCTTCGCGTGCCAGCGTGATTGCCCGCTGCTCGGCGTGGGTCCGGCACATGTCATGGTGGCCGAAGCCGGCGAACTTGCAGTAGCAGTGGTCTTCTCCGGGGAACGGTACCCCGTTGATTCCCCAGCCCAGCATGCTGTCGTTTTTCATCAGCAGTGCGGCGTGCCTGGTCCGGGCATGGGAGTCCCGGGCCAGTCCGGCCGCCCGCGCCACCATCTGCTCGGCCACGTGACTGTCGTGCCGCTTCAGCGGGTATCCCCGGGGCCACTGCCCAGATTCCATACTCGCCTTCCTCTCCGCAAAGGCCATCCTCGCGGCTGATTACTATCACGTCGGCACCGTGCTGCACGACGGTCCTGACCTCCCAGCGAGACAATACCTGGAGCTTGCCGAGGATGCTGCACGGGCTTCAATGCGCGCTGAGGCTCAATCAGTTGCGGCGAAGAAATCGCTCCGGCATCGTGTCATCGGGGCCCAGGGGTCCTTGGCATTGAGCATCGCCACCAGCGGCCCGGTGTCAACGATCAGCATCGGCGCGCCTTCGGCGAGACCATGGGCATTTTCGCCGGCGCCGCGCGCCCGGTCAGCGTCGGCCGGCCTCGGCCTGCTCGATGATTTCGAACCAGCCTGCGCTGGGCATCGGGCGGTCGAAGGGGTAGTCGCCGCTGTAGAACTTGTGCTCCCAGCGCCGGTCCCGGATGCGCCACCCGGGCGCGGTGCGGACCCATTCGTCGTAGTAGACGCCGTGGTTGCCGAAGAAGTGGATCTTCCCGTCCAGTCCGGGGATCGCCTGCGGGTTGTAGACCTTCGACCGGGTGCGGGCGGTGTCTTCGCCGTCGAAGGTGATGTGGACGTTGGTGTAGAGGTGCTGCTCGTGGGGGACCGCCCGGCCGGCCCGCAGTCGCTGCTTCATCTGCAGCCAGGTCATCGGGGCCAGGCCCAGGCAGGTGAAGTCGAGCCGGGCGTCGGGGAGGAAGACCTGATCCAGCTCGTCGAGCTGGCGGTCGTCGAGGGCGTGGCAGTACAGGTCGATGCGGTCCTGGATCTCGAGGCGATCGGAAATCTCGCGCGGGGTCAGCATGCCGGTCCTTTTCTGGGGTCAGAGCGAGATGGTCGGGATCGCGTCGGCCTGCGCCCGCACGATCCGGTTCTGCCGGGCCATGTAGGGCGAGGGGTCGTGCGGGAACATCCGCAGCAGGGCGAGCTTGCCGTCCCGGACCTCCCAGTACTCGGCGATCAGCGCCAGGTCGCGGTTGTCCAGCATCTCCACGGTGAAGACCGCGAACGCCTTGTCGCCGTCGGCCACGATGCTCTTCATCTGAATGCTGGTGCGGTCCAGCAGCTCGCCGACGACGGGGGAGATGCCCCGCATCGCCTCTGCGCCCCGGTGGATCCCGCGGTGGAAGAAGAAGGCCGGTTCCTCGATGACGATATCGGGGTGGATCAGGTCGGCGAGGGTGCTGCTGGCGCCGGCCCGGTCGCGATCCGGTAGAACTCGGAGACCAGGTGCCGGGTCTGCTCGGTCTGCGCCGACCCGGTGCCGGTTTCGGTCATCACTGTCGTCCCTTCCTGGCCCGTCACGCGGATGAATTAACTTTTGAATACATAACTTAGAATGCGATACCGATCCGGTCAACCGGCCGCGGCAGTGCAAGCCATGGCAGCGACGCGGCCAGGGAGCGATAGATCAGGCGAACCAGCACGGTCGCCCATCGTCCCAGGTCACATCCAGGGGCCAAGTTCCGGGAGTACCGCAATGTGGTCCGGGATGGGGCAGCACGCGTGTGAGTGAGGTGTCAGCGCGCTGTCCAGTGACCTGTCTGGGCCCCCTGGCATAACTGAGTCAGGGCATCGATCCGGAACGGCCGGATCATCCTGATCCGCAGGGAAAGGGATCATCATGAACGACATCCACGGCCTGGCGCAGGAACTGCTGGCGATCGAGTCGGAGACCTTCGAGATCGACGACTTCGACGGCGGCGACATGGCGCTCAACTCCATCATCTCGACCTCGAGCACGACGAGCACCTGCAGCTGCACCGCTTGAGCGGCACCACCAATTCCAGCCCGTTACCGCTGGGGGCCGCGGGATCACCATCCCGCGGCCCCCAGCAGCATGAGATCCCTATCTGTTCTGTACCGGCGTCATGAGCTCACCGATGAGCGCGATGCCGACCGTGGTGCGGCTGAGCGCTGAACCGCATCCGCAGCGCCTGCCGATGGAGCTCGGGCAATGTCAGCGCGGTCTCGTTAGGCAGTGCCGATTCCGAGACGTCGCATCTTGCTGACAATGCGGCGGTCACCCGGGCTGTCAGGCGATGTGCAAGCGATGTGCCGGCCGATCTGTGGGCGCCGTCAAGCTCAATGGATCCAGGCGCCCCGCATCGAGACCAGGAAGGGAACCCTCCAATGACTACCGAACCTCTCACCCTCGGCACCGACCTAGCCTCCCGTACCCCGGACCGGATCCGGCACGGCATCTCGCTGCTGCCGGACTGCCGGCCTGGCCCGCCGCTCCGCCGTGCGCTACTACGAGGACGTGCTTGCCCTCGCCCGCGACGCGGATGCCGGAGGACTCGACTACGTGAAGATGACCGAGCACTACCTCGGCGACTACGGCGGCTACTGCCCTAGCCCGCTCACCTTCCTCGCCGCCGTCGCCGCGCAGACCAGTAACATCCGCCTGATGACCGGCTGCGTGCTGCCCGCCTTTCACCACCCGGTGCAGCTGGCCGCGCACGCCGCGATGGTCGACGTGCTCAGCGGCGGCCGCCTTGAGGTCGGCTTCGCCCGTGCCTGGCTGCCATACGAGTTCGAAGCGTTCGGCGTGCCGCTGTCCACCAGTCGCGCTCGCTTCCAGGCGTGCATCAAGGCTGTGATCCGGCTGTGGACGGAGCAGAAGGTGACCGAGCAGACGGAGTTCTTCTCCTTCGCCGGCGCCACCTCGCAGCCGGCGGTTGTGCAGAGCCCGCATCCGCCTGTGTGGGGTGCCGCGATCCGCTCACCGGAGAGTTTCGTCTGGCTGGCCGAGCAGGGTCACGGCCTGCTGATCTCCCTGTCGCCGCTGCGCAGCGACCTCAAGTGGTCGCGTGATCTGATCCGCCTGTACCGGGCCACCTTCGCCGCCAAGCACAAGGACGACGGTCTACGCCCGCGGGTGGCGGTCAGCATCCCGCTCTACGTCGCCCCCACCGATGCGGAGGCATACGACACGGCAGTCCCGTACATGCGGGAGTACCTGGACGTGAGTGCCGAGGCGGCGGCCTCGTGGACGAACATTTATTCGGACAATTACCGCGGATACCAGAAAATGGGCGATGGCTTCGCCGCGATCACCGACGAAGCGCTGCGGCAGGACGGCACAGCCGTGATCGGGACGCCCGCCCGGGTCATCGAGCAGATCAGGGCCCTGTACGCCGACCTTGCCCCGGATGTGTGCCTCTGGAACGTCGATTACGGCGGCCAGCGGGGCGAGACGATGCGGCCCAGTCTCCGGCTGTTCATCGACGAAGTTCTGCCGCATGTCCGCGGGCGCTGAGCGTGGGCCGGCGCCACGGCGGTGAGCCTGGCCGGCAGCCCCCGGCACGCACGTCCACCCGGCTGTCCTGGACATTGCGCAACACGAGGGGCAGTCAGAGGGCCACCCGAGTGGCCGGACCGGTGAACTGATGCCGCAACCTCGACTGCCGAATCGTCGCGCCGGCGCTGGCTGCGGCGAATAACAGCTCGGATTTAAAGATGCCAGCGGGCTTTGATCCCGCCAAAGCAGCACCAAAGCGCCCCCTTGCAGACTGCGTACGTAACCGCACCGGCCGCACTCTATGCCCTGAGAGAAGGGAGGCTTTCCGTGCGAGATGAAACATCCTTCTCCGTGCTCGGCCCGATGACGATGTCCAACGAGTGCGATACCGTCATTCTTCCGTCCTCAAAGCCGATGATGTTGCTCGCGGCGATGCTGCTGCGGCCGTGCGAGGTAATATCGGCGGAATTTCTGCAACGGGTGATATGGGGCGATGCGGCTCCTGACTCGGCCCGCGCGACGTTGCAGACCTATATCCTCCGGCTGCGTCAGCTATTCGCGAAGTTCGGTGTCGCGCACGACGCGATAAGGACGGTACCCGGCGGCTACTGCCTCCCGGTCGGCGAGGAGACCCTGGACCTCGCGGCCTTCCGCGGCCTGCTGAAGGCATCGCAGACGCAACCCGCCCCGGAGGCGGAGTTGCGGCTGCTGAATCGGGCCCTGGCGTTGTGGCGGGGCACGCCGATCGTGAATATCCAGTCCGAGCTGCTGCACAGGGACGAGGTGCCCAGGCTGTGCGACGAATGGATACAAGCCAGCGAACGGTGTTTCGACCTTCAGTTCAGCCTCGGCCAGTACCATCAGGCCCTGCCTGGGCTGCGGGCCATGGCGCTGGCTCATCCTGGGCATGAGCGGCTATGGGAACAGCTAGCCGAGGCTCTCTACCGGGTGGGCAGGACGGCCGAGGCCCTTGGCGTCTGCCGTTCCGTCAAGCAGTACCTGGGCGAGGAATACGGCATCGATCCCGGTCAGGGACTCCAGAGGATGGAGCTGTCCATCCTGCGCGGTGAGGCCATCCGGCCCGCGGCGCAGGCTCGCTTCAGCGCGGTTGCCGGCCGGGCGGTGGCGACCGTCACGGACAGGTCTGGCCGGTTCCGCCTGCCCGGCGACCTGCCCGACTTCGCCGGGCGTGCCCTGGAGACCGCTGAACTGCGCCGACGTCTCACCCAGCGTTGCGCAGGCCCGGTCGTCGCGGTCATCTCCGGGCCGCCGGGCATCGGCAAAACCGCTCTGGCCACGCACGTCGCGCACGCGCTGAAGAAGGAGTTTCCCGGTGGCTGTCGCTTCGTGCGGCTGGCTGACCACGAGACCGGCGGGGACGCCCGAATGGCGGCCGAACGGGCGAGCTTCGCGCCCGGCTATGACGGCGCAACGCGCGACCAGCGGGTCCTGACGATCGTGGACGGCGTCCAGAGCGTCAGCCAGCTCGGTCCCTTCCTGCTGACCGATAGCAACGCGGTACTGGTTGTCACCAGCAGGCTGAGCCTGGCGTCGCTCGCGGCCGCCAGGGGGGCGTCGCTGCACCGTCTTACTGCACTCGATCCGGCCGATTCCCAGGCGCTGCTGCGGGCCATCCTGGGGCCGCAGCCTGATCGCGATATCCCGGCGGCACAAGAGCTCGCCGCGCTGTGCGGACACTTTCCCGTCGCCCTGCGGATCGCCGCGACCCGGTTGACCACGAGCGCGCGCCTGACCCTTCAGGAGCTGACCGAGCGGCTGCGCGATGACCCGATCCGGCTGCTCAGCTTGCCTGGTGACCCGGGCGGATCGGTGACGGCGCTCTTGTCGGGATACCTGGAAACACTCGATGCCGATGCCGCCGACGCCTTCCGCGCGATCGGGGGCCGCGGCCCCGAACCGCTCACCTTGGCCGATTGCGCGAAAATTCTCGACCGGCCGGAGAAGGACGCCGAACCGGTCATTGAACGCCTCATCGACCGCAGCCTGCTGGAGGACGAGGCGATAGCTGAATACCGAATGCAGGATCTGCTGTGTGCTTTCGCGCTAGCCCGGACAGAGAACCGAGGATACCCAAATGACTGACGTCTTCGACGAGCTTGCCGATACCCGCCCGCGGATCAGGCGGGACGTGCTGTTCACCCGCACCGCGGATGGCGTCCTTTTCCACGCGCCCGACAGTGGCTTCCGCGTCACCGCCAAGTCCGCCTACAAGATCGCGGAGCTGCTGGTGCCGTACCTGGACGGCAGTCACCGGCTCGGTGATCTCTGCGGCGATCTGCCGCGGGGGCACCGCCAGATGGTGGGCGCCATGGTGCAGTCGCTCATCGGCCGAGGGTTCGCCAGGGACGTGCCCGCGGGCGACGCCGACCTGGCCCGGACGCTGCTGACCGATGCCGAGTCGGCCGAGTTCGCCACGCAACTTGCCTACATCGACCATTTCCAGAACGGTGCGGCCGGGCGTTTCCGCCGGCTGCGGGACGCGCGGATCGCGGTCGTGGGCGATGACCTGGTGGCCCGCTGGTGTGCGCTCGCCCTCATCCGCAACGGGTGCGCCGGGCTCGACGTTCCGTCCGGCATTACCGCCGCCGGGAATGCGTTCGCCGACGTCAGCGCCGAGACGGAGGCGATGGCGGCGCGTGGCGTCGACGCCGCCATCCGGCTGGTACCGGGGCTGGACGGTGACGAACCGGACCTTACCGGGTACGAGGTCGCGGTGCTCACCGGTCCCAGCGCGCCGCACCGGATGCTCGGGCTGCTGCGGGCAGGGCTGCCCCAGGGCTGCACGATCCTGCCGGTGACCACCCTTGGCCGCCAGGCCGTGGTGGGACCGTCCATGACCGCTTCGCTTGGCCCCTGCTGGGCGTGCGCCGCGCTGCGGCTGACGGCCAGCTCGGGCCGCTCGTCCGGGCCGGCCTGTGGGAACGGGCCTGCCTGCCGGAAACCGGCGCGCTTGACCGGACGCCGGGCCGCCATGTCGCCGCGATGCTCGGCAACCTGGTCGGCTACGAGGTCTTCCGGCTGCTGACCCAGGCGCCACCCCCGGAGACCCGCGGCCAGGCCATCGTCCAGGACATGGACTCCCTGGACGCCTCGGTGGAGCCGGTGCACCAGCACCCCCGCTGCCCATTCTGCCGGGCTCAGCGGGCCGCGGAGACGGTGAGCCTGGCGGGCCTGCGGCTGACCGCTCCCGCCGTCACCGCGCCTGACACCCACCATGAGGCCGGTGACCTGCTCGCCCGGCTGGCCGTCGAGAGCGAGCTGGTCGGGCCGGCAGCTGGGGTGTTCCGCGCCTTCGATGACGAATGGGTGACGCAGATCCCGGTCAAGATCAGCAGGATCACGCTGCCTGCGGCAGGTGGCCGGGACAGGACGATCGCGGCCTTCGACACGCACAACGTCGCCGCCGCGCGGCTGCGGGCACTGCGCGCCGCGGCGGCCGTCTACGTCGCGGCCGTGGTACCTCCGAACGACGTGCTGACCGGGGAGGAACTGGCCGCTACCCGGCATGCCGTACCGTCGGTCGATCCGGCCCGCCTGGTGGTGGCGAGCGGGACCGGCGGGCCGGCCAGCGAGATCTCGGGCTGGGTGATCGCCACCTCCCTGCCCGACGGTCAGCAGGCGCTTGTCCCCGCGTCCGCGATCAGCCCTTTCGGCGTCGCCAACGCCGACCACGCGTTCCTGCCGAGCGGAGCGGGCACCGGAGTCGGCGGGTCGGCCGGCGAGGCGGCATACACCGGGCTGTTCTCCGCCCTGAGCCAGGAGGCGCTGCTGGCGGCGGCCCGCGGCCAGCGCGGCGTTCGCCGGGTCCGGCTCGACGCCCTGCACGACGACCCGGAGCTGCGTTTCCTGCTGTCCTCGGCGAAGAACACCGACCTTGAGGCGGAGCTCCTCGACCTGACCGAACCGGACCCGGCCGCGCCGAAGGTGCTGCTGGCGCGAGCGAACGACCCCGTTACCGGGGTGCCGCGGTGGGCTGTCGGTTGCGACGCGAACTGGCACCGGGCCGCCGGCGATGCCCTGCGCGACCTGGTCGGGGCGGTTCAGCTCGCCCAGGACGCGTCCGCCGGCGTCCCCCTCGACCTTGGCCTGCCACTTGTCGGCGAGTTCGACCCGTGGAGCCTGCCGGCCCCCTGCGAGTCAGTACCGGACCTCACCGCCACCACCTCGCCCGCGCTGGTGCTGCGCCGTCTGCAGGCCATGGGACAGCAAGCGCTCGCCGCCTATACCGGTGCCGACGACCTCCGGCGACGCGGGCTCATCGTCCTTCGGGTCGTGCTGACCGGACGGCCGTCGTGACCGCCGCGACCGTCGGCGCGAGCCTCGGATCCGCCCCGGTCGCCGAGGACCCGCCGACGCTCTGCTCGCTCCTTGAGCGGCTGATCCAAGGGCGGCTCCGGGCGCAGGCACGCCCAGGCGAGCCGCGGTCAGCGGACGTGACGGTGGCTGTCAGGGCACTGGGCACGCGGGACGAATTCGCGTCCGGGGGGCCGATGCTTGCGGACAGCGCCGCCGGCCGGGTCATTCCCGTGCACATCTACGGCGGTACGGCCATCGTCGGCCCGCTGCAGGCGGGCGGTGGCCCCGGCTCCAGTCGCCCCAGCGGGCCCTGCGCCCGCTGCGTGGCGCGGAACTGGCAGGCGCTGCGGCAGAAAGAGCTGCGCGAAGCACTGGAACTCGGCGGCGCGACAAGCGCGGCGGGTCGGCCGCCGTACCTGACGCCCTTCGTGGTTGACGCCCTGGCCGCGCTGGTCGCCGCGGCTACGGCCACCGGGCAACTGCCCGGCAAGGACGGTCGTGACCAGGTCTTCCACGTCAACCTGGCGACCGGTACGGCCATCGGTGTCCCGCTTGCCCCCGATCCCGACTGCCCTGCCTGCGGACCGGCCGACGATACCGTTGCGGTAATCGAGCTTGAGCCAGCCGCGAAGCCGACCGCGACCTCGTTCCGTCCCCGCCCGCTCGGCGACATCGCGATCCCGGCAGCCGCGCTGGCGAACCCGGTCTGCGGCCTGCTCGGCCCGGAGCCGAGCCTGGATCTCGCCTTGCCGTCGACCGCGGCGGCGTACGGCTGCTTCCTGAAGCGATCAGGAGGATATCTTCTCCCGGTCGGCTGGGCCGGGCACGCGTCAAGCTACGGGGCGAGCAAGGCAGTAGGCGTTCTTGAGGGTCTGGAGCGGTACGCGGGCATGCGGCGGCCCAGAGCCGGCCGGGCCAGCCGCGTGGCGTCACTGCGCGCGCTGCGCGAGCAGGGCGAACGAGTGCTCGACCCGCGGGAATGCGGTGTTTACTCGGCTGAGCTGCACGCGGGCGACACCAGCGCTGCCCCGTTCTCCGAAGACAGGGAGATCGCCTGGACCCGCGGTTACTCCCTGCGCGACAGCACACCGGTCCTTGTTCCGGAGGTACTCGCCTTCTATCACGGTGCACCGGCCGCGGATAGGTTCGTGCAAGAGTCCTCCAACGGATGCGCACTCGGCAGTTCGGTATCCGAGGCCGTCTATTTCGGGCTGATGGAGGTCATCGAGCGCGACGCGTTCCTGCTGGCGTGGTACGGGCAGGCGCCGCTTCCCGAAATCGACCCCGGCAGCAGCAAGGACCGGACAACCAGGGAAATGGTCGGCCGGCTGGAAATGCACGGGTACACAGCGCGATTCTTCGACGCGCGCATCACGTTCCCCATTCCGGTCGTCATCGCGGCCGCCACCCGCGGCGACGGCGGCCTCGGCGCGATGTGCTTCGGTGCCGGGGCCAGCCTCGACCCGGAGTCGGCGCTGCGCTCGGGACTGGCGGAGATCGCCACCGACGCGGTGCAGCTGCGCGGCTGGACCGAATCCAGACTCAGTGAGCTGAACGCGATGGCGGACGATTTCGGCAAGGTCGAGGGGCTGCACGATCACCCGATGTTGTACGGGCTTCCCCGGATGTCGGGCTATGCGGGATTCCTCCTCGGCCAGCGAGACGGCGCTGCCCCCGGTGATATCGCCGACGTCTACGCGCGGGCACCGGTCCCGCTCCAGCCAGGAGAGGACATCCGTGATGACGTGCGCCACTGCGTGGACGCTATCACCAGCCACGGGTTCGACGTCATCGTGGTTGACCAGACCTTCCCGCTCCAGCGCGACCTTGGCCTGCACACCGTGAAGGTGATCGTCCCCGGGCTGCTGCCCATCGACTTCGGCTGGCACCGTCAGCGGGCGCTGCTCCTGCCACGACTGCGCACTGCGCTTCGCCAGGCCGGGCTGCGCGACCGTGACCTTACGCCGTCGGATTTCAATCCGGCGCCCCACCCTTTCCCCTGATCCCACCACTAGCACAGACCCAGAAAGGACACGCGGGATGAGCTATGCGCACGAGTACCTGGGCGCGGTTATCCGTCGCTGCCGGGTGGGGATGCCGCCCTACGACTGGAAGATCGACTGGGCCGACGCGCCCCGGTGCTGGAAGTTCTACCAGGACGCTCCCCTGTTCGCCCTGCCGCCGGGAGCAGCGCCGACGGGACTCTCGCGGTCCTCCGCCGCCGATTCGGGAACACTGCACGATGCTCTGTTCGGCGCTGCCGCCGGCGACGGCGAGCCGTTCGACCTGGCCCTGCTGTCCGGCATGCTGCTCGACTCCTACGCGCCGCTATCGCGACGTCTTGACATCAATGCCAACGACGACAGTGCGGCGTGGTCGGATTACGAGACGGCCAAGTGGGGGCGCGGCGCGGCCTCTGGCGGCGGACGGTTCCCGGTCAGCATCTACTGGGTCAGCGGCGCGAGCGGATCGCTGCCGCCCGGGGTTTACTACTACTCGGTAGCGCATCACGCGATGCAGTGCCTCCTTACCGGTGACGTAACCGGTGAGATCAGGGCGGCACTGGGCCCGCAGGCGGCCGGGGCTGATGCCGATCAGTTCCTGGTGCTCGGCATCAAGTTCTGGCAGAACGCGTTCAAGTACAACAGCTTCAGCTTCCATGCCGTCACCATGGACATCGGCACCGTCATCGGGACCTGGCGGCTGTGGGCCGGCGCGCGCGGCATGAGGATCGAGCCGTGGTTCTGGTTCGACGAATCGCGGATCGCCAGCCTGCTCGGGGTGGACGGCGATGCCGAGGGAATCTTCGCGGTCGTACCGCTGCGCTGGCGGGGTGCCGACCGGCCGGCGCAGCCGGGGGATGTCCCCCCGCAGAGCGGCCCGCACCAGGTACGCCTGACAGAATCCGAGCGGTCACGGCGTGTCGTCGTCTTCGATGCCGGGCGGGAGATGCAGCATGCGACTAGCGCAACGTCCGCGGCGCGGCCCGCCCCGGAGGCGCTCAGCGCCGCCACGGCGGGGCCAGCCGCCGGACCGAGGACCGGGCTGCCCGCGGCGTGCCGCCTGGATGTGCCACCGGGGGAGGCACTGCGCGCCCGGCGCAGCAGTTTCGGCCAGTTCACCAGTGCCCGGCCGGTCCGCGGCGACCAGCTCGCCACCGTGCTCGCGGCCACGGCGGCCGGCGGCGCGTTTGGCTGCGACGTCACCCGGCCAGGGCAGGGGCTTGAGCTGGCCACGATGTACGTGTTCGTCAACCACGTGGACGGCGTCGAACCGGGTGCCTATGAGTTCGACCCGGCGGCCAACGAGCTGATCCTGCGGAAACCGGGCTCGCCGGGACCGTTCCTCCAAGCCAATTACTTCCTTACGAACTACAACCTCGAACAGGCCAGCGCCGTCGTGGTACCCGCTATCCGCGCGACCGCCGTACTCGATGCCCTGGGCGGTCCCGGGTACCGGCTCGTGAACGCCGTGGTCGGCGCCGCCGCCCAGGCGGCCTACCTGGCGTGTGCCTCGATCGGACTGGGCTGCGGCGCGGCGCTCGGCTTCGACAATGTCTCCTACATTGAGGAGCTGGGGCTCGCCGAGACCGGTCAGGTACCGCTGCTGCTGCTGATGGTCGGCAGTGAGCGTCCGGATGCCGCCAGCTTCCGATATGAGTTGTCATGAAGACGGACCTGCGGCAGCTGACCGGCGGCGCTGAGCACGCCGCGCCGGGCTGGCCGGACTCAGTGTGCGACGACTCATGGTCCCTGGGTGAGATGTTCGTCATGCGGGTCGCCGGCCTGCCGATCGAAGCGGTGCAGCCGCTGCGCGCTCCGCGCTTGCGCGAATGGGCGGATCAGGCCGGTGCGCTGGAAGAACGGCTGGCCGCCCGCGGCGCGGGGCTCGGCGACCTGCTGCGCGATGTCGTTGGCGGAATGACCGACGACGACCTGAGGCGCGGCCTCGTGCAACTGCGCAGGGACCTGTTCAACAACAGGCTCCCCCGTGATCTGCCCGGCGCGCGCCGCATTGCCGCGGCGGTCAGGAAACCGCTGGGCGACCAGCTCAGTTGCTGGCTGGCGGACCGCGAACGGCTGGCGGAAACACGCCTCGCCGGACCCGCGATCATGGCCGGCGAGATGAGCCGGGCCCGGGCCGCGCTGCGCCTGCTCGCGGCGGAACCTGGTTTCAGGCAGGGCCTGCTGCTCGCGTCGCCCACGCTGGACCGGTATCTAGACTCCTATGCCCATGGCACCGGGGAGCTGACCAAGCGACAGCGCAGGATGGAACGCTCCCTGCTTGAGTACGTCTACCGGGCCGCCTGCAAAACCAGCCCGTTCAGCACGTTCACGGGGGTGGCCGTCGGCGTGTTCGTCGGCGATCCCGCCATCGACCGGGCCGCTGGCCTGCCGCCGGTCGTCATCGGCCACGAGTGGACCGCCTGCGCCAGGCTCAACGTCGCGGTCCTCGGCCGGATAGCGGACCTGGTGCTGGCCAACGACACCTTCCGGATGGACCTGCCGGTAACCATCGTGTCCGGCTTGAGCCAGGATCCGGAGCGGATTCGCTTCGTCCGTCGCACCGTGACACAGGGCTCCGAGCAGGCCGCCGTCAGCTTCGACTTCGTCCGGGACAGCCTGCTGTACCTGCGGAACTACAGTGGCATCGCCAACGTCTTCGGGCTGCTCGAGCGGCAGCCGCGGCTACGCTACGGCGAACTGCTAGCCCGCTTCGCCGATGCCGGGGACACCAGCCCGGACACCGCGGACCGCTTCCTTCAGGCGCTCGTGCGGCTCGGCCTTGTCCAGGTGCCAGACCTAGCGGTCGACATCCACAGCCCGGATCCGGTGCGCGGGTTCCGCGCTGCCGTGGCCAGCCTGGGCACGGCCTGGGCGGCCCGACTGTGCGCGCGCCTTGATGAGCTCATCGCGGTTCAGGATTCCTACCCGGCGGCCGGGCTTGCGGAGCGCCGGAGCCTGCTTGCCACCCTCCGTCAGCGGCTCGACGACCTGCCGGGCGCGCTGAGCAGCGGGCCTGCGGCCTTCCCGCAGACGATGCTGTACGAGGATGTCCGCGTCGACGGGGCGATGCCGAGCCTGGACGTCGGTGCCTTCACGGACTCGATCGGGGACTCGCTTCGTGCCCTGACCGCGATCTCGCCCGCCTTCGACAAGCTGCTGCCGGACCGGCTCACGCTCAAGGGGTACTTCCTTGCCAGGTATGGACGCGGTGGCAGGTGCGGTGACCTGCTCGGGCTGGTGCACGATTTCCATGAGGAGCTTTACCACCAGTACCTCGCGGTGCGTTCGGGCCGGCGCGAATTCAACGACGATGGACAGTACGTTCCGCTAGAGAACTGGCTGGCCCGGCCGGAAATTACCGCCATCGACAGGGCGCGCGCCGAGTTCGCCCGGCGGATGCGGGTCCTCTCCGCCAGCGGCGACGATCGTGAGCTGGTGCTTGACGGTGCGTTCATCGACGCCGTGGCGGGCGAGTTGCGCGATGTTGGCGGCGGATTCCGGCCGCAAAGCCATTTCCTCCAGCTCGCACGCCACGACGGGCGGACGATAGCGGTGCTGAACGGCTGGTGGTCCGGACTGGCGCGGCCTTTCTCCCGCTTCCTGCACTGCTTCGCGGACCTCGGCCCGCAAGGACTGGGCGGCGCGATCCGGGCCGACCTCCGGGCGGCGCAGCCGCCCGGAGCCGTGTTCGCGGAGCTGACCGGCGGTTTCAACACCAGCAACCTCAACCTGCACGACAGGCTGACAGATTTCGAACTGATCTGTCCGGGCGAGACGAGTTCGGTGCCGCCGTCAGCCCGTATCCCGCTCGAGGACCTCTGCGTCGAGCACGACGAAGTTGGCGATCGGCTCGTGCTGCGCTCCGTCCGCCTGAGATGCGAGGTCATTCCCGTGTACCTGGGATATCTCCTGCCGGAGGCACTCCCGGAGATCCCGCGTACCCTGATGCTCTTCTCGCCGCCGTCCCTGGTCGACCTGGACGTCTGGGCGGGAGTCCCGGCGACCGATCGCGGCCCGGTGCCCGGTGCCTGCCCGTCGGCCCCGGCAGCCGCCGGGGTGCTGCGGCGTCCGCGCGTCTCTTGCGGGGACGTGGTGCTGAGCCGCAGGAGCTGGACCACAACGCTTGCGGGCCTGCCGGTCAGGACACCAGCAGTTGATGACAGCGAGTGGTTCCTTCGCTGGCGAGCGTGGTGCCGCCGACATGGCCTGCCCGAGCAGGTCTACGTGTCGCTTTACCGGGAATCGCCGGAGCCGGGGGATCGGCTCAACCCGGGGCCCAGCCGCGTGAAACCGCACTACGTCGACTTCGCTAGCGTCCTGTCGCTGACCGTATTGGACGGAATGCTCGCGGCGCATGCCGGCCAAGTCGTGTTCCGTGAGGCGCTGCCCGTGCCGGACCAGGCGTTCGTGCGGTCCGCACGCGGCCATCATGTGGCGGAACTCGTCGTGGAGACGACAGCGCGGTCCTGGCCCGGCACAGCCGCCCCACGGCGGCGGGCAGGAAGAACAACCAGAAAGGACGGGCACCCGTGACCGCGAAAGTCCTGGAATCGGACGCCGCCGAGGGGCAGTGGCAGGCGGTCTACGTCTTTTATGCCTGCCCGCCACGGTCGCTCCTGCTTCAGTGTGTCGCGCCGCTCGTCGCGGAACTCGGCTCGCGTGACCTGATATCGGGCTACTTCTTTATTAACTACTGGCTGCAGGGGCAGCACGTACGCCTCCGGCTCAAGCCCGCGTCGCAGGCCGCGGCCCCGGAACTGCGCGAGCGCGTGGAAACCGCCGTCACGGCCTTTCTTACCGCCAAGCCGTCACTGTACGGGCAGCGGCCGGAAGGCGCGATCAAGGTGTACCACGGGATGCTCGAGCAAGAGTTTTCCGAGGCGGAACGGGCCCAGTACCTTGACGCGGACGGGGGGCCAAGGCTGCGGCCGAACAACTCGTTCAGCTGGGAACGCTATGAGCCGGAGTACGGCCGATACGGCGGGCCGGTCGGCGTCGAGCTGGCTGAATGGCACTTCAGGCACTCCTCGGACCTGGCCCTAGCGGCCGCCGGGCAGGTGAACCTGCACCTGACCACGGTGCTGCTCGGATTCTCCGTGCAGCTCATGATGGTCATGGTCGCCACCTTCCTGCCGGATATCACTGACCAGTCGCAGTACCTGCGGTGGAGTCACGAGTTCTGGGACCGGGCGGCGCCGCCGAACACGGATCAGGTGGCCCCCGACCGGTACGTTTATCCCGCTGAGCGGGCCGTCCGCCTCGGCCGCCGCTTCGCCGAGATCCGGGCGGCAATCGTGGCCCAGGAACTCGGCCGCCTGCCGGAGTTCGCGCGCCGCTGGGCCGTCCACTGCGCCGAACTGAGACAGCGCGTCGTCGGACTGGCCGAGGCCGGGGACCTGATCTTCGCGGGGCCAAACGGCCATCGGGACCCGGTCGTCACGGATCCCGTCGCCGCCCTCAAGCTGGTGATGTCCTCCTACGCGCATATGACCAACAACCGTCTGAACGTCACCATCCCGCGTGAGGCTTACCTCTATCACCTGCTCGGGCAGGCGCTCAAGGAATCGTCCGGATCCGGAGGCCGGTAGCCGTGGAAACGCTCACCCTGGACCTGCGCCCGAGCAGGCATGCGGAGGTCCGCATCGGTCCTCCCCTGTTGCGCGGGACCCGGACGGTGCATATCGTCCTCGACCCCCGGCGCGGTCGGCTGTACGAGCTGGGGGCGAAAGAGCACTTCGTCCTCTCCAGCCTCGACGGCCGCCAGACGCTGTCTGAGATAGGCGAGCAGTACGCGGCCCGCTTCGGGCGTCGCCTCGGGACCGCCGAGTGGGCGCGCCTGCTGGCCCTGCTCGGCGGCAGGAATCTGCTGGCGGGCCATGCGCCGCCACCACGCGTGACGTCGCCGTCCCCGCCGGAAGGGGACAGGCAGGCGCCGGCCGTCGGCGCGCGGGCGGGCCGGTGGCGCGGAGACCTCATGCTGCCACGCCTTTCCGCGTTCGCGCGGCCGATGCACCCACGGCTGCCGTCCCGCGTCCGCGGTTACCTGCTCGGCGGGGCGGCGATCGCCGCCCTGGGAGTGCTGGCGGCGCTTGCCGACCGCGTGCCCGAGCTGGCGTCGCAGGCCAGGGGCTTGCTGGTGGCTCCCTGGCTGCTGCTGCCGCTGTTTGTCCTGCTGTGCCTCGGCGCCGTGTTCCACGAGCTGGCCCATGCGCTGGTCACCTTCCATCTCGGGGTCCGCGACGCACGGATCGGGGTGCGCTGGAACCTGCCGTTCGTCGTTTTCTACTGCCGGTCGCAGGAGGTGCTAGTGCTCCCGCGCCGTCGCCAGCGCGTCAGCGCCGTGCTAGCCGGTCCGGTCTCCCACTGGGTGTTCCTGATCCCGTTCTTCGCCTGCTGGCTGGCTCTGCCGTCCGGTGAGATCCGCGACGCCACGGGGACGCTGCTGCTGGCCCATAGCGTGCTCGGCCTGGTCAACTGCCTGCCCTGGCCGGGAATGGACGGGTATCTGGCGGTCAGCAGCGCACTGAACGTGAGTCATTTGTGCCAGGAGAGCCTCCAGTACCTGCGGCTGGCCGGCGTCGGCCGGGGACGGGACGCGAGCGCGGGCTACTCGGCCCGCGCTCGGTGCGTCTACGCCGGTTACGCGGCGACGCTCATTGTCACCAGCGGCGCGCTGCTGGCCGCGGCCGCCTGGCTGGGCCTGCACGCGGCGGGCATCCCGTGAACGCCACGAGGAGCGACCAGGCGAGCGCCCCCGGGGCGGTGCCACACAGCCAGCCGCCGCTGGCCCAGGCGGCCGGCCAGCTGGCGGTCCTACTCGGCGCCCGCGCGCGCAGCGGCCCGCACGGGCCGGCGCCCGTCGTCGTGCCGCTCGGCGGGACCGACACCTTGAACGCGGCGCGCGACCCATTCGCCGGGCTGCGTGCACAAGCCCTCGTGCACGTCACCCCGGAGTCGGTCCTCCTCGGGCCCTGGGGCGGGGCGCACGGCGCAGCAGACCGCCGACGCGCGGCATGCGGGCACTGCCTGGCGATGAGATGGCAGCGGCTGCGCGGCGGAGGCGAACGCGAGGCCCTGGAATTCGGTGATCCGGCCCGCGCGTCCGGCCACTGGCCGGTACCGATCCCGTACCTGGTCGATGCCGTCTGGGAACTCTACCGCGCGGTCGTGGCGGGCCGCGCCGGCCACCGGTTCCAGTGCGATCGCGTCGTATCGCGGATCGACCTGCGGACATTGCGGATGCGAACCGTGCCGATCATCTCCGACCCCCGCTGCCCGGACTGCCCAGACCGCCAAGATGACCTAGCCGCGTCCGACGGCGCGATCCAGGTCCAGCTGACCGCACGGCCCAAGCCGTCGCCCGCGACCTACCGGGCCCGGCCGCCTGGCTCCTACCCGCTGCTTGTCGACGGGCTGGTGAATCCGGTGTGCGGGGTGCTCGGTACGCGCACCGTCAGGCAGCTTGATGCACCCATCACGGCGCCGGTGATTGGCCGGGTCATGAAGCACGGCCACGGCGGTCTGAACGAGATGACGTGGAGCGGGCACGGCAGCTCCTACCGGGCGAGCCGTGACCTGGCGCTGCTCGAAGGGCTTGAACGGTACGCGAGCACCGAGATGCGGCGTCACGGCGGTGTACTGCACGCCTGCTACGAGAAAGTGCGTGACATCGCCGTGGACCCGCTGTCGGTCGGTTCTTACGCTCCGCAGACCTACCGGACAGACCCGCCGCTGAATCCCTTTGACCCGGTCAGCGAGATCCCGTGGGTATGGGGCTACTCACTGACCGGACGGCGGCCAGTTCTTGTCCCGTTGTACCTGGCCTACTACGGGACGGGCACCGGGGGAGAGAGCTTCGTCTTCGAGAGTTCCAATGGCTGTGCGAGCGGGGCCAGCCTGGCCGAGGCCGCCCTGTTCGGGCTGCTTGAACTCGTCGAACGGGACGCCTTCCTGCTCGGCTGGTACGGCGGGGCCCGCCTGCCGAGGATCGACATCGCGCGCAGTGAGAGCGCCGTACTGCGGTCCATGCTCGACCGGGCCCGGCTGCTGGGGTACGACGTGCACGCCTTCGACAACCGGGTGGATATCGACATCCCCGTCGTCACCAGCGTGGCGGTTCGCAGCGACGGCGGGAACGGCGCCCTCGCCTTCGCCGCGGGTGCGAGCCTGGAACCCGGTGCGGCGCTCAGCGCAGCCCTGTCGGAGGTGCTGAGCGCAATTCCGTCGCTTCCCGGCGCGGTCGAGCGTCGTGGCAGCCAGCTCCGCGCGATGGCGGCGGACTTCACCAAGGTGACCGAGCTGGCCGACCACGCCGAGCTGTTCGCGCTGCCCGAGATGACCGCCCGCGCACGCCGTTACCTGGAGCCGACGGCCGCACGGCCGGGCGCCGAGGTCTACGCGTCGTGGCAGGCGCGCCGCCCGCGGACCACAGACATCCTTGACGACCTGCGCTATTGCCAGTCGCAGGTGGAGCGGGCCTGCCTTGAGGTGATCATCGTCGACCAGACCTGCGCCGAGCAGCGAATGGCGGGCCTGCATACCGCCTGCGTGCTCGTGCCCGGCCTGCTGCCAATTGACTTCGGCTGGTCACGGCAGCGCGCGCTGCGCATGCCGCGGCTGCTGTCGGCCTACCGGCGAGCCGGGTGGCGCACTGCCGACCTGACCCCTGCCGACCTGCACCTCGTCCCGCATCCATTCCCGTGACGGCGGCACTAGGCCATCAAGCCACCGGGCAGCCACCAGGCAGAGAGGATGACACGATGCACGCCGAGGCGATCAGGGCACTGGTGCCCGGGGAAATCCGCACCGTGCTGCCGCAAGCCCTCGAGCTCTACCTGCGATTCCACCGCTTTCCCGAACTGTCCGGGCACGAGCGCCAGACAGCGGCGCGATTCGCGGCCGCCCTCGGGGATGCCGGGTACCGGGTCACCGCGGGCGTCGGCGGTCACGGCGTGGTCGGAGTGCTGCGAAATGGCAACGGCCCCGTCGTGATGCTCCGCGCAGAACTCGACGCGCTGCCGATAGTCGAGCGCACCGGCCTGCCCTATGCGAGCACGGTCCGGCCCGCGTCGGCAAGCGGGGACGACGGGGCGGCGATGCACGCCTGCGGCCACGACGCCCATGCGGCGTCCGCGGTCAGCGCCGCGCGGGTGCTCGCGAGGCTGGCGGCTGACTGGAGCGGCACCCTGATCGTCATCGGCCAGCCAGCGGAGGAGACGCTGGCAGGCGCGAGGGCGATGCTGCTTGACGGCCTCTACCGCCGCTTCCCGCGGCCCGACGTCGTGCTCGGGCAGCACGTGGCACCGCTGCCCGCGGGCTTCGCCGCGCACGGCGACGGCATCATGTTCGCGGCCAGCGTGACCGTTGACCTGGTCGTCACCGGCCCCGGCGGGCACGCCGCGACGACGCGTCCGGCCGCCAACCCGATCGAGGTTGCCGTCGCCGCCGTCGCCACGCTCAGGCAGTCCGCAGCGGTCAACGAGGGTGACGGCGGAGACAGGGCGGCCGGCGAAGGAGGCGGCCACGGAGATGCCGTCGTCAGCATCGGCTCGATACACGCCGGAACGACCGCCAACGTGGTTCCCGGCGAGGCCCGCATCTCCCTCACCATGCGCTGCCGCGACGAGGCCAGGCTGGCGCAGCTGACCAGAACGCTCGCGGCAATACTCCGCGAGCGCCAGCAGGCCGGGGACACTGAGGCATTTCATATCTGCGAGCGATCACGGTCGGCCGTTACCGTGAGCGACTCACGTTACGGGGCGGTCGTCCGCGGCGTCCATGAGTCGCTGCTCGGGCGCGACCGGGTGATGGCCTGGCCGGGCTCGCTGGCGACCGAGGACTTCCCCCTGTTCGGGCCGGCTGGAACGGGCATCTACGGTCCTCCCGATGTACCGGTCGTCTACTGGGTGATCGGCTGCGTCGGCCTGGAGCGGTGGCGCGGCACGGTCCCCGGTGGCTCGCCGCGGGAAAAGATGGCTGCCCTGCCGCCCAATCACTCCGGCCGGTTCGCCGTCGATCCAGTGCCGACCCTTCGTTCTGGCATCACCACCATGGCGTCAGCCGCGCTGGGGCTGCTCGGCCCTGGCCTCGCATAGTTCCGAAGAAGAAACGGAGGGAAGACCATGGCGATCATCGAGGCTACCGGTCTCGCCCGGACGTTCAAGACCCGCAAGAGCAGCGTCGCTGCCGTGCGCGGGGTGGACTTGACCGTCCAGCCGGGCGAGATCGTGGGATTCCTCGGGCCGAACGGCGCGGGCAAGACCACCACACTGCGGATGCTCACGACACTGCTGCGGCCGACCGCGGGCACCGCCACCGTCGCAGGCGTCGACCTGCTCGGCGATCCCCGCGGGGTGCGCAAGCGGATCGGCTACGTGCCGCAGGCGATCGGCGAGACCGCGGGCGGCACCGATCCGCAGTGCCTGGTCGCCGAGGAACTGCTCGACCAGGCGGCCCTCTACCACATCGGCCGGGCCGACGCGGTGGCGCGCGCCGGGCTGCTGATGGCACGGCTCGACCTGGGCGGGCTCGACAAGCGGATGGTCAAGACACTCTCCGGCGGCCAGCGGCGACGCCTGGAGATCTCCCTCGGCCTGGTGCACGAGCCGCCGCTCATCTTCCTCGACGAGCCCACTGCTGGCCTCGACCCGCAGAGCCGGTCGAACCTCTGGAACCACATCAGGCGGCTGCGCGACGACCTGGGCACCACGGTCTTCCTCACCACGCACTACCTGGAAGAGGCCGATGCCCTGTGCGACCGGGTGTTCATCATCGACCACGGTGAGATCGTGGCCGAGGGCACGCCGGAGGAGCTTAAGCGCCGCGTCTCCGGCGACGTCGTGACGCTGCTGGCCGACGAAGGTACCGGCCAGACAGCGCTTTCGCTGCTCGCCGGACATCCGATGGTGCGGGACATCGCCGCCGCCGAGGACGGGGCGCTGCGGCTGACCGTCGCCGGCGGCGCGGAGGCGCTGCCCGTGCTGCTGCGGATGCTCGATGACGCGAGTATCACCCTGCGTTCCATCAATCTGTCGCGGCCCACGCTCGATGACGTATTCCTCACGGTGACGGGCCGGTCGCTGCGGGAGGAGGCGGAACCGCAGCCGGCGGACACGCCGGAGACGGAGGCGCAGCCGGAGACCATCCCGGCGCCAGAGCTAGCGACAAGGGGCAACTGACATGTCTTTCCTCCGTGACACGAGGGTCGTCTTCCTCCGGGAGCTCCGGGCCAGCCTGCGAAACCCCGCCTGGGTCATCATCGCGGTCGTCCAGCCGGTCCTGTACCTCGTGCTCTTCGGCCCCCTGCTGACCAAGCTCCCCGCGGCCGCGCTCGGCGCCGCGGGCAGCGGCGGGACCGCCGCCGCGTACCGGTTCTTCGTGCCGGGGCTGCTGATCCAGCTTGGCCTGTTCGGCTCGACGTTCGTCGGGTTCGCCATCATCGGGGACTGGCGGGCCGGGGTCATCGAGCGGATCCGGGTCACGCCGGCGAGCCGGCTCGCGATCATGGTCGGCCGGGTGCTGCGGGACACCATCACCCTGGTCCTGCAGTCCGTGATCCTGGTGCTTGTCGGCGTGGCATTCGGGCTACGGGCGCCGGTCGGCGCGGTGCTGATCGGCCTCGGGTTCATCGTCTTGGTCGCGATGGGCCTCGCGTCGGTGTCGTACGCGATCGCGCTGCTCATCAAGAGCGAGGACGCCTTCGCGCCGCTGCTGAACTCGGTCATCATGCCGCTGGTACTGCTGTCCGGGATCATGCTGCCGATGACGCTGGGACCCGGCTGGCTGCAGGGCATCGCGCGGATCAGCCCGTTCCGTTACATCATCGACGCCATGCGCTCGGCGTACACAGGCCAGTACTGGAACACGATCATGCTGGAGGGCGTCGCGGTCGCGGCCGCCCTGGCCATCGTCTGCCTGACCCTAGGCTCCCGCGTCTTCCTCCGCGAGAACGCGTAACCACCGGTCCGGAAGTCATGCGACGTGCGGCAGTCAGCCGGGACCGTTCGGAAGAATCCAAAATCATCATCCCGAACGGTCCCGTGCTCCTCGCTCCGCTCGGCCTTACCGGCGAACTCGCCGCGCAAGGACGCGCGGAAATCCTGGAGGCCCGGTTGTCCGGATACTCACCCCGCCCGGACAACGTCTCGCCCTCATCCGCGGGAAGCCCCTGGACCACACGCTGATCTGGGACCGGTACCGCCTTCTGCGCCCTGCGGGAATTCGAGGCCTTCGGCAACTGCCACCGGCCCGGCCGGGGCATCACGAACGCCAGGCCGCTGCGTCCGCTGCCGCCGCCAGCCACTGACCCGGACCACGTCGCCCATCTGGGCATCCGGCGGCATCAGCGGCTCGGCGGGATACTCAACGAGTACGATCACGCCGCATGAGCTGCGCGGATGAGATTACCGGCAGGCGCCGGGCGCCCCGCTGCCGTGTCCTGTCTATCCCGTCGATGCCGGCTGTTTCCCGTCGTTTCCGGACCGCGGGCCGAATTGTGCTGATGCCTTATGACCTATTCGTCCAGACCAATAGGTCATATTGTCTTGCGGCGGCAGGTCGCATGCCCGAGCCGGACAGCCGTTTGACGTAGCTGGACCAGGCGTTGCGGGCGCTGCTCACGGGGACCGCCGTGCACGCAATCTTTCTCAAGCGTCTGTACGTATTATTCGTCATGCAGGTAGCGACCCGGCGGGTGCGCACTCTCGGCGTGACCCGGTATCCAAACGGGGATGGACCACCGGGCAGGCCGAGTGCGTGCTCATCTACGAAACCTCATCAGCGGGCGGTGCTGCGGCCCTGCGCGGGGCATTGCAACCCGGGACGGCCCCGCAGGTCCCGGCGGCAGCGGCCGCCCGCTCATAACGAGCCGGCCATCGTGCCACTTATCGCACCAGTCCAGCGCCGGAAGGTACTCAGCGCTTGATCAAGGAGCACAGCCAAGCCGGGTAAACGAGTCACAGAAACGCGCGTCTCGCCGACCGCGACATTTTAACGGTACGCGGAATAGTGACCTGGAAGCCGAGGTTGCAGTGGAATTCTTCCTCCTGGGCAATGTCGAAGTACGCGACGGCGCGCGGCTTGTCGATGTGGGCCATGCCCGTCAGCGCTATGTCCTGGCCATGCTCCTGGCCGAGCCCAACCGCGTGGTGGAAGTCGGCCAACTGGTGGACCGGGTGTGGGGGCAGGATCGGCTTCCCGCCGACCCGGCCGGCGCGGTGCAGACCTACATATCGTTTCTGCGGCGGGTACTGACCGGTTCCGGCGGGTTGGCGATCACCTGGCAGTCGCCCGGGTACACGCTCGCCGTCGATGAGCAGGCCGTGGACCTGCACCGGTTCCACGGCCTGATCTCGCGGGCCGGGAGCGCGACGGACGAGCCTGCCGCCGCGCTGCTGGAGGAAGGGCTCGGGCTGTGGCGTGGTGAGCCGTTCGCCGGACTGGATACCCCGTGGGTCGGTGATATCCGGGCCGTGCTGGCCTTGCAACGACACGCGGCGCGGCTGGACCTTACCGATATCCGGCTACGGTTGGGTCAGCACACCGCACTCCTGCCTAGGCTGGCCGCTCAGGCTGCCGAGCACCCGCTCGATGAGCGGGTGGCCGGGCAGCTGATGCTGGCGTTGTACCGCAGCGGGCGGCAGACCGACGCGGCAGCGCACTACGAGCGGATCAGGGGCCTGCTGACCGAGGAACTCGGCGCTGATCCTGGCCTCGCACTGCGGCGGTTGCACCAGCGGATCCTGTCCGCCGACCCGGCACTGGCCGTCCGGGCCCGTGAGGCACCTGCTCCGGCGCGGCCCGCAGTGCCCCGCCAGCTCCCGGCCCGGCCCCGGCTGTTCACCGGCCGCAGCAGTGAGCTGGCCCGGCTCACCGCCGATTTGGACGGCGATGCGGACCCGGCCGACCTGACGGGGATCTCGGTCATCAGCGGCACCGGGGGCATGGGCAAGAGCTGGCTGGCCCTGCACTGGGCCTACCAGCACCTGGACCGGTTCCCCGACGGTCAGCTCTGGGTGAATCTACGCGGCTTCGACCCCGTGGGAGAACCGGTGCCCGCACAGACCGCGATCCGGGGATTGCTGGGCGGGCTCGGCATCGACCCGGCCGCCGCTCCGGCTGAACCGGAGGCGGCCGCGGCGCTGTACCGCAGCCTGGTCGCCGGGAAGCGGATGCTGGTGGTGATAGACAATGCCGCCACTACCAGCCAGGTGGTCCCGCTGCTGCCGGGCGGTGCCGGATGCGTCGTGCTGGTCACCAGCCGCCGCACGCTGACCGGGCTAGTCGTCCGGCACGGCGCGCGCCCGCTGGATCTCGGCGTACTCCCAGGGGCCGAGGCGCGAGAACTGCTGGCCCGTCATCTCGGGGCTGCCCGGCTGGCCGCCGAGCCGGAGGCGACGGCGGAGCTGCTGGCGAGCTGTGCGGGACTGCCGCTGGCGATCGGCATTACGGCCGCCCTGGCCGCTGCCCGCCCAGGCTTCGCGCTGGCCGTGCTCGCGACCGAGCTGCGGGACGCGGCGACCCGGCTGGACACGCTGGATGCCGCTGACCTAACGGCTAGCGTGCGGGCGACGCTGTCGTGGTCCTATCACACACTCGGCCTGCGGGCCGCGCGGGTGCTCGGCCTGCTCGCGCTCGCTCCGGGGCCGGACATCAGCTTCCTCGCCGCGGTATCGCTGACCGCGCTGACTCCCGCGGCGACGCAAACGACGTTGCGGGAACTGGAGGCGGCTTCCGTCCTGCACGAGGATCGCCCGGGTCGGCACCGCATGCACGACCTGGTCCGCCTGCACGCCGCCGAGCAGGCCAGCCTTGACCAGCCGGAGGCAGAACGCACCGCCGCGCTGCAGCGGGTAACCGACTTCTACCTGCATACCGCCGTCGCCGCCGACCGGATGCTCACCCCGCACCGCGCACCGATCGAACTGGGCATGCCAGCCGCTGGCTGCATCCCGTACCGGCCCGCCGACGTCGCGGCGACCCTGGCGTGGCTCGACAGCGAGCACTCGTGCCTGCTCTCCGCCCAGGCCCTGGCTGTCGAACAGGGCTGGCACTCGCACGCCTGGCAGCTGGCATGCGCACTGAGCCCATACCACCAGCGGCAGGGAGATTCTCGCAGCGAGTTCGTGACCTGGCAGGCGGGACTCAGCGCTGCTACCCGCATGTGCCAGCCGGCTCTGGAAGCCGACGCCCGCCGGTGGCTTGGCGAAGCCTGCGGCAACCTCGGCTTGCGCGCCGAGGCGCTGGATCACGTTACCCGTGCCATAGTCCTGACCGAACGCCTCGGCGACACCGC
Source organism: uncultured Actinomycetota bacterium (assembly GCA_963785645.1). Taxonomy (GTDB): domain Bacteria; phylum Actinomycetota; class Actinomycetes; order Streptosporangiales; family Streptosporangiaceae; genus Trebonia. Next base: position 450,839 of record CAWAWG010000002.1, on the reverse strand, counting down.
TCGCCTGGCTGTCAACCTCTGGGCGCTGGCGAACATCTGGGAACAGCAGCAGGACTACCATCAGGCCCTGATCCATGCCACCCGCTCCCACCATTTGTTCCAGACCCTTGACAACCCCGTGCGTGAGGCCAGTGCGCTCACCGCGGTGGGCTGGTACCACGCCTGTCTCGGTCACCTCAGCCAGGCCGCCGCCGCCAGCCATGCCGCCCTAGCGATGCACCGCCGTCACCGCTACCGGCCCGGGGAAGCAGGGACCCTGGATACCCTCGGCTACATCTCCGTACACACCGGCCGCTCTGCCCGGGCCATCAGCTACTACAACCAGGCCATCGCCATCTGCCGCGAGGTCGGCCACCGCCGTGGAGAAGCCGACATCCTGACCCGCCTCGCTGAGGTCTATGCGGCCGACGGCCGGCACGACAAGGCCCGCAGCGCCTGGCAGCAGGCCCTCACCCTGTACCGGGTACAGCACCGCACCGCCGACGCCGCCCGGGTCCAGCAGAAACTGGTACCACTCGAATCTTACTGAGAGAGTCCCAACCCAACGCGGACAGGGTTTCGGAGACCCAGCGAGAAGGCTTTATCCGCAGCGAGCGGTTCACAATCGAGTATTCGAGCGGTAGAGGTTCTGGGTGCGCGAGCAACCACCGCGCGGCTGGTGCCGCCTCACGGGCCTCACGCCCCTCATGCTTTCACCGCGACCCTGCTGGTCGTCCGCAACCAGCTGAGACGTTAAATCTGCCCGACCGGCTGGCGCTTCTCGGACTGGAACACGTCCTCGGTGCGGCCGGATGCCCAGTAGCCAGACAGGGATAGCTGGTCGCTGTCGCCGAGTCGGGCCTTGAGGGCCGCGCGGACCGCCTTCATCGACTCGCGCTCCCCGTGCGCGAACACGTCGACCCGGCCGGGGAGCCAGGGCCGGCCAGCACTGCGTCAGCCAGCAGGTCGGGCTCGCTCCCCGGTTCCTGCCGGTGCAGCCAGATGACGTCAACGCCGCGGGGCGGCGTCGCGTCCAGGTACTCGCCGGGGTCGCACGTCTCGAGGTAGGCGAGGCCGCGGGCATCGCCGGGCAGCGCCTCGAGGGCGGAGCAGATCGCGGGCAGGGCAGACTCGTCCCCGGCGAACAGGTGCCAGTCGCTGCCGGGAACGGGGCGGTAGGCGCCGCCGGCCCCTGACAGGGTCAGGGTGTCGCCGGGCTCCGCCTGCGCCGCCCAGGGCGCGGCGATCCCCTTGTCCCCGTGGACCACGAAGTCGATCGCAAGCTGCTGGCGCTGCACGTCGGCTCCCCGCAGCGTGTAGGTGCGGGTCACCGGCCGCTGGTCCGGCGCGAGTGAGTCCCGCAGGGCCGCCAGGTCGTAGGGTGGCCTGAGCCCCAGGGCCGGGTCGGCGAAGATGAGCTTCGCGTACTTATCGGTGAACTCGTTCATGCGCAGGGCCTCGAACCCCGGGCCGCCGGCCGTTATCCGCACCGTGTGGGGGCTGAGCCACTCCCGGTGCAGTACGGTGAGGACCGCCTGCGGGCGCGCCGGCCGGGCGCGGCCCGCCAGGTTGATCGTCGATTCGCTCATTGTCACCTTTCTGAGGGAAGGTGCCAGGCGGTGTGCTGGCACGGGTGCTTGTGACTGGCGGCCGATCCACTGACCCGACTTAGGTTAGGTTAGCCTTACCTAACTGTCCAGAGCCGGTCTTCTTCGCGCGGGTCCAGGGCCGGGCCGAGGCCGTGCCCCCGTGGCCGCGCGGGCCTGCGCCGGTACCGCCGGTACACGGTTGGCGAAGCCGGCCAGCTGGGCGGCGATCCGGGAGGCCGCGTCGTCTGACATCACGTGTTCCCAGCGGTCCGCCTCCGCTCGCGCCAGCTCGTCGGGGATGCCGAGGACGTCAATCAGCAGCCGGCTGGCGAGCTGGTGTTTCCTGGTGACCTCGGCTGCGACCTGCCGCCCTCGGTCGGTGAGGTGAACGAGCCGGCCCGAGCGTCGCACGTACCCGTCGGTCGTGAGGCGCTCGAGCATCTGCGCCACCGACGGCGCTTTGTTGCCCAGTCGCTCGGCTATGCGAGCCTGGATAACCTCAACGCCGTCGTCGTGCAGGGCCTGGATGGTCCGGAGGTAATCCTCGGCCGCGCGCGGAGGCATCTCAGCCGTCGTCGCGCGGCTCGGCGGCATCCTCGGCCGCGTCGGCGGCCAGCAGCTTGTACATCGACTGGCGGGCGCGGATAAGCACCTGCCTGGCCTCTTCTCGCTGCGCCGGGGTACCGACGTCGCCGACCTGCCTGGTCGCGGCCGCCAGCTGGCCGATCAGCTCGCGGTACTGCAGGAACTCGCCGAAGCGGGCGTCTTCGGCGCCGGCCTCCCAGAGCTGGGCGAGGTGCCCGGCGTTCTGCTCGGCGTGCTCGCGGCCGGCCGGGGTCAGCGCGAACAGCCTGCGGCCGCTGCCGTCGGCGGCCTCGATCAGCCCCTCGTCCTCCAGCTGGGAGATCGCGGGGTAGACGGAGCCGGAGCTCACCCGCCACCGGCCGCCGGTGCGCTCGTTGATTTCCTGGATGATCTGGTAGCCGTTGCGCGGCTCCTCGCTCAGCAGCGAGATGATCGCGGCGCGCACGTCGCCGCGTCCGGCCCGGCCGCGTCCGCGGCCGCGCTCACGCGGGCCCATGGGGCCGAAGCTGAAGTCGGGGCCGAAGCCGCCGTGAACGTGGCGGTGCTCGGGCCGGCCGCTTCCGCGGCCGCCGGACGCCTCTCCGTGACGGCTCTCCGCGCCGCGGCGGTGGCCGCGGTGCCCGGGATGCGGGCCCTCATGGCCCGGATCAAAGTTCCTCATGATGACGTCTCCTTCGAAGACACTAGATGCGGCGACGAGGGATTCGATCCTGTCGGATCATGTCGCCGACATGTCAACGATATGTCGTTAGTGATGAGAACGCAAGTCTCTTCCGCGGCCGGAACGCCCGGCCCGGTCGCCCCTGTGCTGTGCCAAAACTGAGTGCAGGGCCGACCTGCTGCTTTACGCTCGGCTCTCGTGCTCATCCGCCTGGTCTACCTGTTCACGGTGCGGGTGTTCGGCTGGCTGGTGCTGCTGGCGCGCAGCGACTCCGCCAAGGACGTGGAGATCATGTCTGCGCTCAGGCTGTCGCGTCGGGAGAAGTGGCGGGGATGGACGGACGAGGAGCGGTCGGAGTCGGCTCTTTACTTGCCGGGGTCGGTCACCGACCCGGCTGTGAAGGCCGTGCGGCCGGGGGGCGCTGATGACGTGGTGGGCGGTGGACCTAGCCGCCCGGCAGGACCTGCCGTGGGTCCGGCGGCATGTCCAGGTTCCGCAGGTCGCCGTGTACGACCAGGCGCAGGGCTTCGCCCTGTGCGTGCGGAGCAGCGTACCCACGCCCGGCTGTACATGCTGGCGCGGAAGGCCGAGCGGCTCGACCTGTCCTTGGTTCGGGGCGGGTTCAGGGAAGGAACGCCCGTGCCGCCTGGTCCAGCGTGATCACCTCGACCAGCTTCGACCAGGGGTCCTCGCTGTAGGGGCCTGTTTCCAGTGCGGCGGCCGCGGTCTTAGGCCATCGGGTCGAGCAGCCTGGCTTCGGTCAGCGGCGATCCCTGATCGAGGATGCGGTGCGGCAAGGGGTTCGCCGACGAAGTCGATTTCCTTGCGGGTCTTCGTGCGGTGGTAGATCCCTGGCGGCGACGGCCGTGGCGACGACCACCGGGCCAGCTGGCCGTCCGATGCGCTGCAGGATGCGGCCCGGGTGGCGCGCGGGCGTGGCGCGCCCGAAGTGGCGGCGGCCTACCTCAAGCGGGCACTGCGCGAACAGGCCGGCCCCGCGCCGCGGACCGAACTGCTGGTCGCGCTCGGCCTGGACGAGATCCAGCACAACCCAGCGGCTGCCGCCCGCCATCTGCGCGAAGCCCTGGAACTGACCGACGAGCCGGCCGCACGGGCGCGGACGGCGGGACTGCTCGGCACGGCCCTCGTGCTGGGCCAGCGGGGGCAGGAGTCGGTGCGGGTGCTCCGTGGCGCGGTCGACGAGCTCAGCCAGGTGTTCGGCCCGCATCGCGGCCCATTCCGCGGGCCGGGCGCTGCTGCGTGATCACGGCGGCGGGTTCAGTCCCGCGACGGTGGAACACCGCCGTGATACGGGCTTTCTCCGGGCGCGGCTGACAGCGATAGCCCGCGACCAATATCGCTGAGATCCGTCGGCACGGTGCGGATGAGGGGATCACTAAGTGTTTGGAGACGTGCCTGAAAACCATCACATGAGGGAATTACATCGTAACCGGCGCCGCTTACTGGTCATAGCCTCACGCATGTTCACGGGACGTTACTCCCACGGTTGTCCTTTTTTGCAACTAAACGGCATGCATGGGATGGGGTGCGCCACCCGAAGCTCGACTCGCCTCAACTTGTTCACGATCAGGAATCGGCGGTAATCCGGCGTTCTTGATTATCTGTCCCGAATGTTATCGGATGTTTTGTACGGGCTAGATCAGGACGAGACGGCCTAAACATCAGCGATCCCTGGAAGGCGGCGGAAACTATCGAAGGAGAGAAAGTGTGAGCACCCCTGACGCGGCGTCGTTGCCTGCGCCGGGCAGCCAGATACGAGTTGACGGCGAGCTAGTCACTGTCATTGCTGCCTCTCCTACAGCCGACGGAGCCGACCTTGTGGTGCGCCGTAGCGACGGCACTCTTACGGATGCTGCACTCACTGCGAGCGATCTCTCTGCTTCCCAGGTGCCGGTCAACGACGCGCGAGGCAACGGGATCCGGGCACTGGCGACGATGTGGGGCCGCTGGATGGAGCATGCGGCTCCCCGTATCCGTTCCGCGGTCCTGGCAACGCGTCCACTGCGGCCCTACGCGCACCAGGACGAGGCCGTGTTCACCCACATGCTCGCACAACCCCGGCTCCGCTTCCTTCTCGCGGATGAGCCGGGCACCGGCAAAACGATCATGACCGGGATGTACATCGCGGAGGGCGCTCGCCGGGGGCTTGTGCCAGGCCGGAGCGTCATCATGGTGCCCGCCCACCTGGTTGAAAAGTGGAAGCGAGATCTGCAACGCTACTTCGCCATCGATGCCGCGCAAATCACACCCGAGGTCGCACGGGACCCGCGGGACCTCGATCCTCGCGTGAGTGTTTGGGTGGTCAGCGTTGACCTGTACACGTACAACGTCGATGTGCGCCGGAAGGTGGCGGGCGCCCGGGCATCATGGTCACTGGCCGTCTTCGATGAGGCCCATCGGCTGACTCCCACCTCCAGGTACCTCGGCGCCGCCAGGGAACTCGCGAACCGAACGCACCATCTTCTTCTGCTTACCGCGACCCCCCATCGAGGGAAAGAGCACTTCTTCCGGGGTCTGCTCAATCTGCTCGATCCCATGCTCTATCCGTGGGATCCGAGGGGGACGGAGTATGACAGTCCGCTACGCCCCTCGACGCTCACATTCCTGCGTCGAATGAAGGAGGAGCTCAAGGACCTTGAGGGTAACCCCCTCTTTCCCCCGCGTTACGCCGAGACGGTCCCGATCGTCCTGAGTGCGCCGGAACTGGCCGCCTACACGGCGGTGATGGACTACGTCGACGCCTTCTACGGTGACAACGCAACCCTGGCTAGATCCATCTACGGCAAGCGCGCCGCGTCCTCGCTCGTCGCGGCCGAGGCCACGATCCGCCGACGTCGCGAAGCTCTCAAGGGGCCTGCAGCCGCCCGGAGCAACGCGTCTGTGCCGGACGAGTTCGCCGAGGCAAACGGTGACCTGAGCCTGGCGATCGACGATGACGACGCCTGGGACCGTGCCGAGAAGGCTGTCGTGACCGCGGGCAGCCGTAACAAGCCCGAGGAACTCACCGCAGTCGCTGGCGTTCTGGAGCAGATCCGGATCGCCTCCGACGCTGGGCCGCCGGCGAAATGGCTCCGCATGCAAAAGCTCCTCGCCTTCCATGACATCGTCCCTAATAATGGGCAACTCCTTGTCTTCACCGAATTCGCGGACACCGCCCGTTGGCTGGCAGAACGTTTCAAAGCTGCGGACTACACAGTGGAGACCCTCGAGGGGGCTGTGAGCCACAAAGAACGAGACCATCTTCAGCAGCGGTTCCTCGCCGGGGATTTCCAGGTGCTCGTGTCCACCGACGCGGGCGGCGAGGGAATCGACTTGCAATCCGCCTACGTGATGATCGACTGGGACATCCCCTGGTCACTGGTCCGCCTTGAGCAGCGCATGGGGCGCCTGCACCGCATCGGCCAGAGCAAACCAGTGCACATTTATCACCTGGTCGCTCCCGACACACGCGAAGGCCGCGTTCAGGAGGTGATGCTGTCCAACCTCGAGGCGGCAGGCGAGGCCCTGCACGGCAGGATCTTCGATCTCCTCGACGCAACAGCATCACGCGCTGGCTTCGATTACACCCGCGCCCTCATCGACGCACAACGCTCGCCCTTCGCGCGGATCGCCGTCCCGGAGGCCTCAGAACTCGTTAGCAAGGCGCAGGAACTCGTCCGCGACGAAGACCGCCTCCGCACTCCCACCAATACGCAGGCGGCACTCGACAGATTCCGCAGCGACCGCCTGGAAGCGATCAACCCGGTTATCGTCGACGGCTTCATCGATGCCCTTGCGCACGCCGAACGCTGGAGCCTTGAGCCTGGGCCTGCCAAGGGCATCCGGCGAGTCGTGGCGGCCACGAGCCTTCCCGCCGCACTGGGAGGCGAGCGGGAGCGGCTCATCGCCGCCGACGGCGCGTCCGTGCGCCAGGCGATCAACGAGGGCGCCGAAGGTCTCGACGACGTCGTCGTCCTAGGCCCGACCGAGGAACCGTTCGCCGAGCTCGTCCAAGTGGCGCTCCGAATCGGTGAGCCGGACCTCATCCGCGGCACGGTGTTCGTCGACACCGCCTCACTGACGAGCTACATGCTGCTGCTCTACGACGCCGAGACGGAAATCCACGACGGCATCCGCCGCCAGCGCCGTAAGACGCCTCTGCTTATTCGCTTCTCGGGCGCCGGGGCATTCGAGACCGCCTGGGAATCGTTGATGAACCTCCGCCCGGCACGGCCGGACGAGCGACCATCTGGTGGCGCGACAACGCTCCTCCCAGCCATGCGTGCCGAGGGACAACAGGAGGCGCGCAAGGCACTGAGCCGTGACATCGACAAAGCCCGTGCCGAACGAAAGGCGTGGGTGGACCGCGCGCGCCAGCAGCTGGATCAATTCGAGTACCGGTACCTCGCAGAACTTGAGGAGCTGCCAACCGCAGTGCGGCGCGAGCGCATGCTCCAAGTTGAGGAACTCAAAGCACAACGCGTCGCCCAGCTCGATGACATCACCAAAGTGGCACCGAGCGCGCCCCGGCTGGTGGGGTGGGCACATGTCCTCGGCGGTGCTCGCGTGACGGATCTCGGCCATGATCCTGATAGCGAAGCGGTCGCCGTCACCACGGTGCTGACCGAGCTGGAACGGCTCGGCTTCGACGTGGACGACCGGCAAACGGCGGGGGTCGGGTATGACCTGCTGGCCCGCCACCGGACCACGCACGAGCAGCGTCTCGTCGAGGTCAAGGGCTTCCGAGGCAGGCTGGCGCCCGTGTGGCTCGAGCAGCATGAATGGGCTCAAGCGCAGCAGCGCAGCGCGGAGTACTGGCTGTACATCGTTGTCGATTGTGCAGCGTCACCAACGGTCGTGGTGCGCGCACAAGATCCGGCGAGCAGGCTGGCGTCAGGGCCGCGCCGTATCGAACGTTTTCAGATCAAGGTGACTGACTTGCGACGACTGATGGGAGACGTGCGGTGACGATCGCCGAGGCTGGTCTTGTGGGTGTCGAAGCAGAGACGCCCGCCGTCCTAGACACGCGCAGCAGGATGATCGACCAGTGGTTTCCGTGCGCCGAAGTCGACGTAGCGGTCGGTACACCAGCGGGGTCCGGCCGCAGTGAGAAGGCGCTGTTTACGTGGTTTGCGTCGCGGCCGATTGCGCAGGCGCGTGCCGCGATCCTCACAACGCTGCTGCCCGACCTCCACGATCTGCGGGTGGATGTCCGTGCGGCCATCAAGAGTGGCGACGAGGGTGCTCTAAGTCGGCTTCGTGCGGCGATCGCCACGCAGTATCCCGCGGGCCGTCCGGTCGTGCTCGACATCTTCAGCGGACGCGGCATCATCCCCCTCGAGGCCGCTCGGGTGAACGCAGTTGCCGTGGGAACCGATCTAAGTCCCGTGGCTACACTCGGCGGGCGGCTTCTCGGCGATTTCCCGCTGCGCGACTGGTCGGCGGAGCCTCCCCTACCGTTTTCAGCAGCCGCCAACGGTCACCGTAATCGCCTGTTCGACCAACCGGAGCCGCGCCTGCTCGCCGATGTTCGCACGGTCACGCGCGAGGTGGGTAGGCGCGTCGCGGACGCAGTAGCCGACTACTACAAGCAACCTGGCGATAAGTCCTTCCCATGGGCGTATCTGTGGGCGATCACCATCCCGTGCGACCAGTGCCATCGCTGCTTCCCTCTTGTCGGCTCGATGGTTCTCCGTCACCCGTACCGCAAGACCGATGACGAGGGCCAGTCCCTGCGTCTTGTCGCAGACGGCGATGACTGGCGGTCCGAGGTCATTCAGGGAACCCCGGATCAGGAGCCGACATTCTCTGCCGCGGCGGGCCGAACGGGAAAGAGCGCGCGCTGCCTGTTCTGCCGCCATGTCCACAGCCTCGATAGCGTGAAGGCACTCGGCATGGCGGGCCAGTTTCGTGACGTCCTGCTTGCCGTCGGGGAGGAGCCCGATGGTCGTCGAAAAGTCTTCAGGAAGGCGACTGCGGAGGAACGCCGGATGGCCGAGTCGGTCGATGCGAGTTCTTCGGATGGATGGTCGGGCCTCTCTTCTGTGCCGACTGAGGCCATCCCGGCGGGCAACCAAGACACCGTCCGGGCGAGCGGTTACGGGTACCGCACGTACGGCGAGTTGATGAACGGCAGGCAGACGCTTAAGTTTGTTGAGACGGTGCGCGCGATCCGCGCGATTCACCATGAGCTGCTCGAAGCCGGTATGAGCGACGACTATGCTGCGGCTCTCGCAGGGTACGCAGCAACGAATCTGCCTCGTCAACTCCGGCGCGCTACTCGAGGGGCGAAGCTGCTGAGCCACGGGAACGCGAACGGCACGGCCCAAAACCGCGTGCAAGTTGCCGATGTTTTCTCCGACGAAAGCAAGGTCTCGTTCAACTTCGACTACGTTGAGGCTGGCCCTGGCGACGGTCCCGGGACGTGGAACAGCGTCAGCGAGAGCGGGATCAATGCGCTAAAGAAGGTGCTCGAGGAATCTCCGCACGGACGTCCTGGCCGCTTTCGGAGAGCGTCGGCTGTTGCCCTGCCATTTCGTGATGGCACCGTCGATGCCGTCATCACCGATCCGCCGTACTACAACATGATCGACTATTTGGATGCGTCCGACTTGTTCTATGTGTGGCTGCGGCGCGCCCTCATCGACGTGTTTCCCGACCTGTTTACTGATGGCTCGCTCCAAGCCAAGCCAGACGAGATTATCGTCAAGCGCGGCAACGCGCCTGGCGAGCACCGTACGAAGGACTTCTACGAACTTATGCTTAGCCGCGCTTTCGGCGAAGCAAAGCGAGTGTTGCGCCCCGACGGACATCTCGTCGTCGTCTTCGGTCACTCTGACCTGGATGCTTGGCGACGGCTACTCGGCGCCTTGCACGAGACGGATTTTGTGGTGACAAGCTCTTGGCCGTCGCGGACCGAGACCGCATCCACTGGGGTGGCGAGTATCAAGGTCACCGTGACAATCGGGTGCCGCGTCGCACCGTCCGGCCGAAGGGTCGCGACTGCATCCGAGGTTGACCGTGAGGTGGCAGAAGCCGTGAAGACGGCGGTCCGCGAATGGGACCGCGATGGACTCGCACTGACCGATCAGCTCATGGCCGCATACGGCCCGGCGATGGAGGTTTACGGGCGCTACTTGAAGGTTCTCAAGCCTGATGGGAGTCTGGCGGACCTCGACCGCTACCTGACGCTCGCCCGCACCGCTGTCCGCGACGCGACGGCGCTGCGACTCGACGAACTCCCGCTGGAGACGTTCGACGCACCGACGCGGTTCGCCGTTTTCTGGCAGCGATTGTACGCGCGAGCCGATGTGCCGAAAGGCGAGGCGCGCTTCCTGGCGCAAGCCGACAACCTGCGTATCGCGGACATGCGCGGCCCGCTGCTGACAGAGAGCAAGGGCGGATTCAAACTGCGCCTTGACTCGCCTGACCACGTTACGGAGCGATCGTCCACCTTCGAGGTGGCCCGCGCGATGGCCGCAGCATGGGACAAGGAGGCAACTGAGGCGGTGGCATCGGTGCTGAACGCTGCGGAAAGACAGCCGACCGATGCGCATCTCTGGGCCGTGGTAGGTGAAATTGTCCGCCAGTTGCCGCCCAGTGATCCCGTTGCCAAGGCGCTCACCGCGGTTCAGCGCAACGCAAGCACCATCGCGGCGCTGGCACAACGCGTGGCCACAGAGCAGCGCACCATGAAAGACCAGTTGACCCTCGGCTTCCTGCCCGAGGAGCAATGACGATGAGCGTGAGCACCGTGCCGCACTGGGCGGATGTTCTGGCCCTGCGGTCTGAGGTAGCCGCGTCGGACGGCTCGGTGGGCGAGCTGCAGATGAGCCTGCACAAGGCTGTCTATCAAACTGTCGATGTCCCGTACCGGAAGGTCGACTACTACGCTGACATCACGCAACCGACGCCTAACCTTGTCGGGTTCTTCGCTCGTGTTGCACGACGCCTTGGCACAGACATGGACACAACGGCGCTGTTTCACCTCGATCAGGGGATGGGCGGCGGCAAGAGTCATGCCCTCGTGGGGCTATACCACATGGCGACGTCGCCGGATGAGTTCTTCGCTACGGCACTCGGCCGCCTCGTGCGGATGGAGGCAGAGCAGGGCGGGCTGGATGTCGACCTGAACGGCACGAAGGCCGTCGTACTCTACCGCGGACTACTTCAGCCCCGGCAAGACGAACGAGATCTTCGGGCCGGCGACGACCCTGTTTGAGCGATTCATCTGGGGACTGGTCGACCGGTGACATGGACCGCTACCAGCGATATGTGGCAAGCGGTCCGAACAAGGGCACGCTCCAGGAATCGCTCCGTGCTGTCGGACGGCCGGTGCTCATCTTGCTCGACGAGCTGATGGACTATGCGCTGCAGCTGTCGGACGCGAGCAATGCCCAGGGAATGCCGAACGAGAAGGCCTTCCTCAACGCGCTCATGGATGCATGCGACGACGTCCCGCAGGTTGCGTTCGTCATCGTCATGATCCGCAGTGAGCTTGACGAGCTCGGGTACCCGCCCGTAGCGGAAGATTTTCGCTCCTACATTGCTGAGCGCCTAGTCCGTAACGGCACAACCGTAGCGGTAACCGAGGCGCAAGACTTCGCCTCCATCATCCAGCGTCGACTGTTCGAAAGCACCGGCAGGCCGCTGCCGACCGCTGAACTCTCACATGCCTACCGGGCCGCGGCCGACGTCAATTGGCGGGACAAGGCCCTAGAGAAGCTCGGCTCGAACCGGGGACTTGCCGGCTTCGGCGACCGCGTCGCAGCGAACTATCCGTTCCATCCCGAGCTGATGCGGCTCGTGCAGCAGGAGTGGTCGCAGGTCCAGAACTTCCAGCGCGTCCGCTCCACCGTCGCGATCTTCGCCCGCACGGCCCTGCACTGGGTCATCGAGCACCGCGCCGGGCGCTGGGCCCCGGCCCTGATCGGCGTCGGGGACATCCCCCTCACCGTCGCGCTTGAGCAGGTGCTGTCGTCCGGCCTGCTCATGAACAATGACCGGGCGATCCAGGGCTTCCGGTCCGTCGCCACAACCGACATCACGAGCAGCGACGGGTCGGGTGGGCGCGCCGTCGCCGTTGACGCGCGGCTTCGCTCGGACGGCGTCACGGCCGGGCAGGGGGCTGCGGCTGTCCGGATGGCTAGCGCGCTGTTCTGCTACTCGCTCGTGAGCCGTCCCCGTGCCGGGCGCGGTGCGACGAAGGCGGAACTTCTCGCCGCGATTCTCGAGCCGGAACCGCTGCCCGGCACGCCGTACACCGAGGCCGAGGAAGTATTCAACGCGCTGACGGGAGATGAGGGACTCGGCGCGCTGGAGATCACCGCGCCCCCCAACGCGCCTGCGCGGTACTACCTGTCGATCAAGCAAACGCTAAGGATGTACTTCACCGCGTCGCTGTCTCTCATCGACCCCGCTGCGCGCGACCAACTGATCTGGGACACAGTGCAGAAACTCGCGCGCAAGGGCCCGTTCGATGAACTCAGCTTCATCGATGCGCCCAACGCGGCGGCCCCCATCGACCTGGAGGCGGTTTTCGACGGTATCGACTCGGCGGCAAACCGGCTGGTCGTGCTGGACCCGCGCCGGTGGACGCTGCTCAACGGTAGGGATGCGCTTAGCCGTGCCGAAATCACGGCTATCCTCGGCCTAGGGCCCACCCCGATGCGAGTCGATAACGCTGCGAGCTGTGTCATCGTATGCGTCAACACGCAGCGCCGGGAGATCGCGCGAAAGCGGGCCGGGGAGGTGCTCGCGTGGCGACACGTGCTCAAGCAGATCAACCCCGATGAGGTCGATGAACTGCGCGAGGCGAACGTTAAGCACGACGAGGTGATGGGCAAGCTACGCAAGGATCTGGAGAAGGCGTTCCAGCACTACGCCTACCTGGTGCGTGCCGGCACCCTCGTGGTGGAGTTCAAACGCTTCGACGACGACACGAGAACATCGCTCCGCGGTGACCAGCTATGGACCGCGCTCGTGGAAGCTGGCCGCGCCAGCATTGTCGCGGGTCTGTCCGCCGACTATCTCGCCGCCTTGCTCGGCGGCTTCGACCGAACCCTGACGCTCAAGGAGGTCGTGCAGTCCTTTTACAAGAACCCTTCGTTCCCGCTTGTGCCGTCAACCGATGACATCCGCGGCGCTATCCATGAACTCGTGCGTGGTGATTGGGAACTGATCGACTCCGACGGTAACCGCCTGACGGTAGGCTCGCCGTCGCAGATCTCCATTAACTCAATCAGCCAAGAATTGCGCCGCCGTGTCACTACGGCTCCGACCGCCGCCACGACGGGGATGTCCGGAACAACGTCAACGACCGACGTACCTGGCGGCTCCTCGCGTGGTGGCGAATCGTTGCGGAACCCCGACTCGAGAGATGAGCTGTACCGGGCCGACTCGGCCACTACATCAGGGACGCAGTCCGCATTGGCAACCGGCGGCGCTCCCGCATACAAACGCTACATCATCGAACTTGTGAACCGCAGCATCACGTCGCCGGAGGTCCGTGAGCAGGTCTGGCAGTTGCTGCGGGAGCTCGCCAAGGTAGTGGACTCGGTGAATGCCACGGCAGATCATCAGCTTCTGACTATGTCACTGACACTTACCACTGCCGTTGGAGATCAGGGGAATATCGAAGAGAAAGCACGGCAGGCGGGAGCCCGAGTCCGGGTTGAGGACGAAGACTTCTAGCAAGGACCGGATTGGCCTGTCGGAGTGTGGTCGTGAGCGCGAGGGCGTTCGCTTGAGTTGCAGTCATCCACGGCGATTAGCACGTTCATATCCTCGCTCCGCTTGCCCGCTAGGACGGTGGCCCGCATTAACGTGAACACCTCTACTTGTACTGAAAGATTGGGGCGCTGAGGTTGCCCCTGGGTCGGGATCGCTGCCTTGGAGGAGGGATCATGGTTCACGGACGGATGCACCCGAAGGGCGCGTGCCGGCATCAGGAGGCGCCGACGGTCGGGGAGTGGCTGGAGGAGTGGCTCGCTGGCCCCCGAAGAACCTGGGCATACCCGCCAGTGAACCGATTACCTTGAGTAACCAACTTCCATACCTGCTGAGATCCACCCAGGGGGCTAGGTGTCGGGGTCAATGGCGCGCATGATGCGTCGGCTGATCTCGCGCAGTTGCCGGGACTGGGGCTTGGTCAGCGGGTCGAGGACCAGGCGCCGGACCTCCTGGACATGGCCGGGCGCGGCCTGGGTCACTTTCGCCAGGCCGTCGTCGGTCAGGGTCGCGAGGGTGTAGCGGCCGTCCGCGGGGTCGGGGGTGCGGCGCACCCAGCCGCGCTGCTCCATCCGGGCAACTACCTGGGACAGGCGCGGCAGCGAACCCTCGGTCATGACCGCGAGCGTGCTGGCCAAGCCGGCAGTGTGAGATCCGGCAGAGGAACCCCTGATGGACCTGAGCGCAAGCCTGTTCGACGATCCGGTCTCCCCGGATGGCGACAACCGGCGCAACGTGATCGACTGTGCCGCAGTGCGCGCCAGCCTGGAGAATGACGGCATCGCGCTGACACCCCCACTGCTGAGCGAGGCGGAATGCCGCGAAATCTGGGGCTGGTTCGCGGATGCGGCACGGGTCGGGGACAAGTGGACGCTGCTGGTGATCACCGCCCTGCAGAACGGTATATTCCGCCCGCCGGGCGGGACACGCGCACGCCCCGCGCGTCGAGCGTGGCGTGCAGTTCGCCGAGAGCCCCCAGGTACCAGGGCACCAGGTCGGCTATCGCGACGACGGCGGTGACGGCCGCCGCCGTCACCGGGCCGACCCGGCGGTGGCTGACCGGTCCGACGGCGGAAGGGCGGGCGAGCAGGTCGCGCAGCGACGCCACCGCGGACTGCATGCGGGCCAGGTCCTGTTCCATGCTCGCCAGGTGCGCGGCGATCAGCTCGTTACGCGCACGCAGGTCAGTGGCCTCCAGTACGGCATGAATCTGGTCCAGCGGCATGTCCAGGTCCCGGAAACGGCGGATGACCTGGGTCATCGGGATCTGGTCGGTGGTGTAGCGCCGGTACCCGGTGTCCGCGTCGACGTCGGTCGGCGTGAGAAGTCCGACTCGGTGATAGCGGCGCAGTGTCTTGACGCTCAGGTGCGTGGCGCGGGAGAAGCCGCCGATGGTCAGGGCGGCTGGCATGTGTCCAGTATGTGCCCTCCCCTTAGGAGAGAGTCCAGGTCGGCGGCCGCTATTGACCCTCCCGTCAGGGCATCGCCGAGGGTGAAGGCAGTCGGCCGCGACGGCCGGCCCGGGCCTGAACGCAACCACCGGAAGGAAACGATTATGAACGCACCTGTCCCTGACGTCAGCCTGAGTGTCGCAGCTCTGAGCATCGACTGCGCCGATCCCGCCGCCCTGGCGGAGTTCTGGGGGAGGGTCCTCGGCCGCCCGGTCAGCCCGGGCGCGACCGACGAGAACGTGGCGGTCGACGCCACCGACCCGGCGAGCGGCCCCCGGATGTTCTTCCAGAAGGTCCCCGAGCCCAAGGCGGTCAAGAACAGGCTCCATCTCGACCTGCTCACCGAGCGCCACGAGGAGGAGACCCGGCGGCTGATCAGCCTGGGCGCCGGGCGGCTCAACGAGTTCAAGGTCCCGGGGGTCCGCTGGACCACGTTCGCCGACCCGGAGGGCAACGAGTTCGACCTGCTCACCTGGCAGTCCGAGTAGCTGCCAGTTCCGAGCACTTACCCAGGCCTCAATCGATGATCTTCGATCGGTAGTCGCCCGCGGCGACGTCTACACCGACAGCCGCGACCTGGCCCGCCTCATCCGGCGGGAACCCGCTCCCCTGGCGCAGGTGGTAGGCGTTGCCGCCTGACGAGAACCGGTGGAGCGCGAAAGACACCCGCAGCACGCGGACCAGTAGGGAACTTCGCGGCGGACGATGCCGCACCGGGGCCTACCGGGCCCCGGCCGGCCTCGCCGCGGAAGTGCCGCTGTCCTGAGGACGGCGGCAAGCACCAGTCCAGTAAAACCACGAAAGGATCTGAGTCATGTCTACGGACACCAAGCAGATGGACGCAGTCGTCATCGAAGCCAGCGGGGCGCCGGCGCAGTCGCTGGCCTATCGTTCCGAGCCGGTGCCGGAGCCCGGCCCGGGGGAGGTGCTCGTCGAGGTACACGCGGCCGCGGTGAACCCGCTCGACGTCGTCAACGCCGCGGGTTACCTCGGCACGCCGCTCCCGGTGGTCCCCGGCGGTGACTACGCCGGCGTCGTCGTCTCCGACGGCGACCACGCCGGCCAGGAAGTGTGGGGCAGCGGGCCGTCGCTGGGGATGGCGCTGGGAACGAAGCGGCAGGGCACGCACGCGCGCTTCGTCGCCCTTCCCGAGACGTGGCTGTCGCGCAAGCCTGAGCGCCTGACGATGACCGAGGCCGCCGCTGTCGGCCGGTCGTATTTCACGGCCTGGCAGACGGTCATCAACATCATGGAGCTCATGCCCGGCGAGACGCTCCTCATCACCGGCGGAGCGGGAATGGTCGGCCAGGCCGCCAGCCAGATCGCCCGCTGGCGCGGCGCCGAGACCGTCGTTGTCGGCCGGCGCAAGCCCGCCGGCGCCGGGCACTTCATCGACAGCACCTCAAGCGGCATACGCGAGGCGGTGCTCGAGCTCACCGGCGGCCGCGGCGCTGACGCGGCCCTGGACACGGTCGGCGGCTCGCTGTTCGTGCCCACTCTTAACAGCCTGCGGTTCGGCGGCCGGATGGCCGGGATTTTCAGCTCCCCTGAGCCGCAGGCCGGCTTCTCCGTGGCCGAGATCTACAACCGGCAGCTGCACGTCACGGGACTCGCCAGCGTGTTCACGGACGGGGCCGATGTCGCGCGCATCTTCGACCAGCTCCGTCCGCTGTTCGACCGCGGCCTCCTTACCCCGCCGGCCGTGAAGACATGGCCGCTGGAGAAGAGCGCCGAGGCCTACCAGACGGTGCTGGACGGGTCAGCCGGAATCAAGCAGGTCCTGCTGCCGGCCGCCGCCGGGTAAAGCCTGCGCTTCATCGCGACTCGCGGCTTGTGCTGTCTGACGCCTCACCGCGTTCGACTCCAAGTCAATTCATTCATCTCTTTATCAATCCATTTTTGTCGGGTGGCCGGCATCGCCGTGGTGCCGTGGTGCCGGCCTTGATCCTGACGGAGATGGCCGAGCCCGGCGAGCGCATGACAGCGCTCCGGGGCCAGGCACTCGGTCTCAGCGCCAGTTGCACAGCCTGACCACCGTCGCGACATGGGCCGCCAAGCCGCCCGCGCCCGCGATGCCGGGCACTCTCAGCGAGTTGGCCGAACCGTGTTCCGCTCAGAACCCAGCGCCGCACGACGTGATTGATCGCCCCCGGCAAGTAGTTGACGCTACGCGGCAAGCCCGACGCCGCCCTTAACGCGCTTCGCTGAGTGCCACCAGGCTGCGCAGGACCTCGGCCGGGGACGGCAGGGCCTGGTTCTGCTCCTGAACCGCTCGTGCCGCCTGCCGGAAGGCCGGGTCGCCCAGGACCTCCTGCGCGGCGGTTCCAGCGTCGGCAGGGTCGGTGATGACCCGGGCCGCGCCCAGCTTCTCGGCCCGGGCGGCGTTGATGGGGTGGTCGGCCGCGACCGGGCGGATCACCATGGGCAGTCCGGAAGCGAGCGCGCTGAGCACGGTCCCGGTGCCGCCCGCCGACACCACCACGTCCGCATCGGGAAGGATGCGGGCCAGCGGTACGAATCCCACATGACGAACGTTCGGCGCCTGGGCGGCCTCATCGTCCGCAGCTCCGGTGATCAGGACGTTGAAGCCGGCCTTCGCCGCCGACCGGACGAACTCCCGTTCCATGTCACGGTCCTGGAACGTCGTGCCCAGCGTGATCAGGACCCGGGGAGCGGGCCGGTCGAACGCCGGGGACTCGTAGACGGCGTCGCTGCGGTCGTACGGCATGATCCTGACCGGCACGCGGTCTTCCGCAGGCGGCGCGCCCGCGCCGTGCAGCAGGTCAGGGTACGGATCGACGTACGCTAGCCGAGGGGGCCCGGTCAGCCCGCGCTGCGCGAGCTGGGACGCCCACCGCTCGTCGAGTGCCTGCGCGAACTGGGGCGGCATGCCGCCGGCGATTCCGTGGGCCGCCCACGGTACCTTCAGCGTGGCCGCGACCGCGGGCCCGACGTAGTCCAGCGCGTCGCAGATGATGAGCTCGGCGCCGAACTCACCGGCCCGCATGCATGCGTCGTCGAAGGTCAGGTCGACGCGCGTGCCGGCGAACATCTCCGCCGCCTCCGGCCCCACTCCTGCCCAGCGCCTGCCGAGGCGCTTGACGGTCTCCGCGGCACAGACCTCCATGGACGGCCCGGCGGACAGCACCTCGAACGGGGCCAGCAGCCCCTTGAGGTCACCGGACGTCAGGATGGCGACCTGGTGGCCGTCGGCTGCGGCAGCAGCGGCCATCGGCGTTACGGGCAGCACGTGGCCGGCGACGGGAACCGCGCTGAAGAGGATACGCATAAGAACCAGTCACTACCTGTTCGGTGGTTGTCGAATTCTGATGGGAACCACCATGCCGGGCCGAGGGTTGCGGGGATATCCCTAAGGTGTGGGATTCCCGGCCGTGCCGGACAGCGCGAGAGCGAGCGCACCGCGTGACGAGACGCCGATCTTGCCGTAGATCGCCTTGAGGTGGTCCGCCACCGTGTACCGGGTGATGAACAGGGCCTCGGCGATGTCGGGGTTCGTCAGCCCGCTCACGGCCAGGGCAGCGACCTCGCGCTCCCGGTCGGAGAGCTGGTGAGCGCGCATGATCAGGTGCTGGAGATCGGCACGGCGAGCCGGCTCGATGGTGACCGCCACGGCCCCGTGCCCCAGAGTCGGCGACTCCGACAGCGAGGTGGCCCGAAGCAGGAGCCAGGTGCCGTCCGTCGCGCGGATGCGCAGCCGGGGTGACCGGCGATCCGGGGTAGCGCGCCCGAGGTCACCGGGCGTGACGCGTTCCACCAGGGCGTAGAGGAAACCGGGAAGGGGATCGCCGCCCGGGACCGGCTGCGGGAGCCGCGAGAGCCAGCGGTCCGCGGCCGGCGTGGACGCGACGGACTGGTGGTCGCGGTCGACCACGATCGTGCCCAGTTCGTCATCGCTCGGCGGACCACCGACGGGTTCGAGCGCGGCACGGCGCAGCCTGCGCGCCAGAACCGGGAGGGTCTGTCCCACGGAGAAGGCGTCCTCCGCCGTGAAGTGCGGATCAGAGCGCTCGCGGTAGAGGTGGAGCATGCCCCAGCAGGCACCGTCGGCGGTAAGCGAGAGAGACAGGCTGTCGCCCAGCCCGGCGGGACCGCCGATCTCCGCCCAGTACCGGTCGCGGGCCAGGTCGCCGTCGGTGCTCGCGCTCGTCGCGGTGAATCCGCGTTCGGCCAGCGCCGTCAGGTCGCGCGCCGTGGGCCACGACCGGTGCAGCGACCGCTGGTGCCGCCCAACCACCGGATTGTCGGAAATGGACCAGGACGGGAGCCACGTCGCGGGATCGACGCTGGTCCAGCACATCGAGTCGAAGCCGATGATCCGGCGCAGTTCGTCCAGCGCAGACCACTGGAACTCGGTACCGGACACGCTCGCCCGAGCCAGCCGCTCGATCATGGCTCCAGCACGGGTTGCAGCCGAGTAACCCATAAGGGAATCTTACTTTTCCTGACGAGGCGGGCGCCTCGCAAAAGCGGTGCCCGTCACGTGGCCGCCCCCGTGCTGAAGATGGGCCAGCCGACCTCGGTTCGCCAGGCGCTCTCGTCGGCGGTGTCCTGGCGGCCGACCATGTAGTACTCGCGGATGGGGCCGTCCACCTGCAGCGCGTGGCTGCTCACGTAGGCGGCTAGCGCTCCGTAGGACCGGTCCAAGTCGGCGGGCGAACCGGCATGCACGATGACCGCGAGCTCGGCGCCGGGCACGACGGCAGGCTCGACCCGGCCTAGCGGCTGGACCTCGGCCGCGGTCGGGATGAAGAGCGTGGCCTCCCCCCGCTCGTCCGCCCACAGCTCCCCGGCGAAGATCCCGCCTGCGGGGCCGGACGGGCGCACGCCCCGTGCGTCGAGGGTGGCGTGCAGTTCGCCGAGCGCGCCCAGATACCAGGGGACCAGCTCGTCCATCGTGACCACGGCGGTGATGGCCGCCGTCATCGTCGCGGCGACCCGGCGGTGGGTGATCGGGGCGGCGGCGGACGGGCGGCCCAGCAGGTCGCGCAGCGAGGCGACCGCGGACTGCGTGCGGGCCAGGTTCTGCTCAAGGCTCGCCAGGTGGGCGGAGATGAGCTCGTTCCTGGTGGCCAGGTCGGGGGCCGCCAGCACGGCATGAATCTGGTCCAGCGGCATGTCGAGGTCGCGGAAGCGGCGGATGACCTGGGCCGCCGGGATCTGGTCGGTCGTGTAGCGGCGGTACCCGTTGTCCGCGTCGACGTCGGCCGGCGCCAGGAGCCCGATGCGGTGGTAGTGGCGCAGTGTCTTGATGCTCAGGTGCGTGGCGCGGGAGAAGTCGCCGATGGTCAGGGCGGCTGGCATCTGCCCAGTATGGGCCCTCCCCTAAGGGGAGGGTCAACGCGGGCGGCCGCTATTGGCCCTTCCGCCAGGGCACCGCCGAAGGTGAAGGCAGTCAGCCGCGACGTTCGATCTCGCCGACCCCTCCCAAGAGCGAATCAAACGCCGACCTGTCCTCGGCGGCCTCATCAACGAGTACGAGCGAGCCGCATAGAAGACCAGGTCAAGACCAGTGGCCGAGTTCTGGAACCCCACAGGCCCGGCCGGGCCTAGCCCGGAGTGGCGCAGCCGAGTCCCGGCGCTCCAGCACTGACTACCAGTAAGTGGTACAATAAATCGTACTTGTGTGGTACCGTTTATCGTACGTATTGAAAGGTGGGTAACAAGATGGCCATCACTGCTAGCGACGCGCGCACGCACCTGTTCCCGCTTATTCAGCAGGTCATCGACGACCATGCCCCGGTGCGCATCTCCTCTAAGGCCGGTGATGCCGTGCTGATGTCCGCCGATGACTATGACTCCTGGCAGGAGACCATTTACCTGCTGCGGTCCCCGGCCAACGCCCGGCGGCTGATGCAGGCGGTCGCTCGGGACAAGGCGGGGACGTCCTCCGTTGCTAAGACGACGGAGGAACTGGAGTCCCTTGCGGGCGAGGTATGAGGAGCATCTACTTCGATCCCGACGCGTGGGAAGATTTCCTGTTCTGGCTCGGCTCGGACCGGAAGATGGCTACCCGGATCACCCGCCTGATCCGTGAGATCCAGCGGGATCCCTTCAGCGGCATCGGCAAGCCGGAGCCCCTCAAAGGGGACCTTTCCGGCTACTGGTCGCGCCGGATCGACGATGAGCACCGGCTGGTCTACCGGGCCGATGATAAAGAGGTCAAGATCCTCAAGGCACGCTACCACTACGGCAACGACTGAGACCTGCTCGCCGCCGTGTGCACTTGTGCTGTGACAAAACTCCGCGCCGGTTTGACCTGCTGGTTTACGCTTGCGCTCGGCTCATTCGCCTCATCTACCTGTTCATGGTCCGGTTGTTCGGCTGGCTGGCGCTACTTGGGCGAAGCGAGGCCGCCAAGGACGTGGAGATCTTGATCCTCCGTCCGGTCTTCACTGAAACGTGAAGACCTCCGGGGCCCATTACAACGGACATCGTCCCCGTCGTAGCCGCCAGCCCTGCCCGCCCCGGCCCGATCACCCGGTCGCAGACCTTTCCCAGGAGCGGATCAAGCATCGGGCCGTCCTTGGCGGCCTCATCAGCGAATACGAGCGAGCCGCTTAAAAGCCCAGTTCAGAGCTGATGGCCGAAAGTCCGAACATGAACAAGCTCAGGCAGCATATGCCAAGAACCGCGATGCGGCGCCGGCGGCTGAGTTGGGGCACAGCAACCCACCTTTATTCAGCTGTCAGGTCAACCTGAGGCCCCCCCCAACTCACCTGTCCCGCAGCGCCACCAGCTTTACAGGCACGGCAAACTTAACTCACCATAAGAAACACTCAAGTACTCATATACAAACGATCTCATTACCGGGCCGCTTCATGCCCTCACGGAAGTCCGAGTGGGGGAGCATCGGCTTGATATCTGATCATCTGCTCAGTCTTGACGGTTTCTCGGTTGCCGATATACGGTGCCCATGGTCCCGGAACCCCGGGGCGGCAGCCAGATCAGCGAAGTCCGGTGCGAGCCCGGCACTGTCCCGCAACGGTCAAGCCCCTTAAGGGGACGAGTCCGGTCGCCTGTCCTGGCCTGCCTGGTGAACCAGTCCTCGAAGAAGGACGAATTCATTGGCACTGTCTCGGGCAACATTGTCCGCTGCCACGTCCCGGCTGAAGGCCATCCGCAACTCGATGACCCTGAGCGAGTGGGCCGCTTCGGCGCGATGCTCGCGTTCATCCTCGCGATCAACGTGGTGGGCTGGGGCATTTACGTGCTGCACGTGATGCCGCACCACTTCACCTACAAGGGCGAGGGCGGCAGCGCCGGCCTCGGCGTCGGGATCGGGGTCGCGATCACCGCGTGGTTCCTCGGTTTCCGGCACGCGTTCGACGCCGACCACATCTCCTGCATCGACAACACCACCCGAAAGCTCATGGCCGACGGCAAGCGGCCGCTCGGTACCGGGTTCTTCTTCTCCGCCGGCCACTCCACCGTCATCGTGGCGGTCGGCGTCGGCGTCGGCATCGTCTTCGCGGCGCGGGCGGTCTTCGGCGCGATGGTCGACCCCAGTTCGGCGTACGAGACCGCCGGCGGGGCCATCGGCACCAGCCTGTCTGCCGGGTTCCTGTACCTGATCGCGATCTTGAATCTCATCGTGCTGGCCGGGATCTTCAAGGTCTTCCGCGAGATGCGGCAGGGCACCTACAACGAGGCCGAACTGGAGGCGCAGCTCCAGGCCCGCGGGCTGATGTACCGGTTCTTCGGACGGCTGATGAGGTCGATCAACCACACCTGGCAGCTGTACTTCGTCGGCCTGGTCTTCGGCATCGGCTTCGACACGACCACCGAGGTGCTGCTGCTCGCCGCGACCACCTACGCCGCGATCCAGAGGCTGCCGTACTTCGCCGTGCTGGCGCTGCCGTTCCTGTTCTCCGGCGGCATGATGCTGTTCGACACCCTCGACGGGGCGTTCATGAACTTCGCCTACGGCTGGGCCTTCGCCCGCCCGGTCCGCAAGGTGTACTACAACCTGGTGATCACCGCGCTGTCGATCGGTGCCGCGTTCATCATCGGCACGATCGAGATCCTCGGCGTCTTCACCAGCGAGTTCCACCTGGGCGGCTCATTCTGGAACCTGATGGCCAACTTCAACATCAACGTCGCCGGGTTCTGCATCGCCGGGATGTTCATCCTGGTCTGGGCCGTCGCCCTCGTCTACTGGCGGGCCGGCAACGTCGAAGCCAAGTGGACCGCGAACGTGGCTACGGCCCGGCCGGCGAGCTGTCGGCCCGGCAGCCCGAGGGCAATCAAGGGACCTGACCGCGGGCGGCCGCGCACAACGGGGAGCACGGATGACAAGGACGCACCCGAGGCGTACGGTTTCAGCCGATACCGGTCCCGTCTACCGGTACTGCGCCGTCGTTCCGGCGACGGGCATCGCGGGCAGCCCCAGCTTGCGGTGATCCCAGGACCTGACGCGTACCGGGTCGATCCGGACGACGATCCGCTTGTGCATCATCTGCTCCACCAGCGGCCGCATTTCCTCGGTGTACGGGCCCTGATACCGCTCGAACACGCTTACCGCCGCGGCCCAGTACTCGCCGCTTGCCGGGTCGTCGATGATCGCGGCCATCCCCTCGATCGCGACGCCGCGCAGCTGATCGTAGGATTCCCCCGCCTCGACCGAGCAGCTGATCCTCGGGTCACGGAGCAGGTTGACAACCTTCTGCGATTTCGCCTTGGTCTCGAAGCACACCTTCCCGTCGAGGAGGCCGTACCACATCGCCACCAGGTGCGGAAATCCGGCGGGGCCGGTCGTCCCCATCGTCGCCGTCCGGCGCTGCCCGAGGAAGGACGCCACCTCTTCATCGCTCATCTGAATCTGCGCCCGCTGGTTAACGCCCAATGTCCCGTCCTTACCGAATTCTTACTCCGGTCGATGTCCGCGGCCTGGATGTGCTTGCCTCCATCTTCCCGGCATTGTCCGGTCAGGGTCCTTCAGCCACCTTAGCCTGCCGGACATGACGACAGGGTGACCAAGATTTGCCGGGTGAATGCTGTACTGACGGCTAAGGAGCTGGCTGCGGGGCACGCGGACCGGTCATCTTCTCCGGCGTCGACCCCGTGGTCTCGCCGGGCCAGGTGATCGGTTGACCGTGCGGCCGAAGGGCGAAGCCGGCCGCCAGGTAGCAGGCGTCGATGAGCTGCATGGCGGCGACGGCGTCGTCGGCGTCGTTCCGAAGCGGCGTCCGGTTCCTTAGCCGCGCGGCGAAGGCCTCGAGTTGGTAGGCGTAGGAAGACCGGCGGCCGAGTCGTTCGACGCGGGTACCGTCGGCTGTGGTCACGGTGACGCGGTCGTCGACGTGCGGCTGAACGAAGTTCGCGGCGGTCGCCTCGCCGCGGCTGCCGATGATCCGGTAGGTGTAGCTGCGGTACCCGGCGGCCATGTGGCAACGTGCTCGTCCGGTGGCGCCGCCGGGGAACTCCAGTTCGGCGTCGAGCCATTCGTCGACGCCGGGGTGCCCGGGCCGTTCGGCGCTGCGGGCGGTGACCAGCCTGGGGCGCCCGCCCGCCCAGGGGGCAAGGACGCCGTGGGCGTGCAGGGCGTAGCAGCCGATGTCCATCAGCGCTCCGCCGGCCAGCTGGTACGACCAGCGCGGGTCGTCGTCGTCCGGGGCGGGCATGAACATGTCGACCTCGACCGCGCGCAGGTCTCCGAGTTCACCGGCGTCGAGCAGGTCGTGCAGGCGCTGGGTGACCGGGTGGTAAAGGTAGTGGAAGCCTTCGAGGATGGTCACGCCGGCCGATGCGGCCGCGTCGCGGACCTCGCGGGCCTCGTCGGCGTTGCTGGCGAAGGGCTTTTCGGTGAGGACGTGCTTGCCGGCCTGGATCGCGGCGATGTTCCAGGTGCCGTGCAGGCTGTTGGCGAGCGGGTTGTAGATCGCTTCGACCTCGCTGTCGGTGACGACGTCGAGGTAGGAGCCGCGGACGTGTTCGACGCCGTTACGCCGCGCGAATTCCTCGGCGCGGTTCCGGTCGCGGGCCGCGACCGCGACGAGACGGTGGCCGAGCTCGCCGGCTGGCTTGACGATGGCGAGTTCGCTGATGCGGGCGGCGCCGAGCACGCCGATCCGGAGCGGTTCCATGATCAGATGCCGAGGCCGCGCAGGTAGGCCACGCTGGCGCGGATATCGGCCGCCGGACCTTCCCATACGCCCCAGGAGATCGGGGCTACGGCAACCCGGTCCATGATCATGTCAGTGCTCCCTTCATGCTGTCGCCGGCGACGGCGGATGTGGTGTTTGCGCTGGGCACGGCGACCGCGCGCCCGGTGGCGGCGCTTTCGACGGCGGCCTCGGCGAGGGCCAGGGCGGCGCGCCCGTCAGCGAATCCGGGTGCCGGGTGCAGGCCCGCACGGACCGTGCGCACAAACTCACTGAACTCGGCGAGATAGGCCTCCCGATAGCGCTCCACGAAGAAGTGCTGGTAGGTCACCATGCTCTCGGCGGCCGACGGGGTGTAGGCGCGGACGCTGACCGGCGTCTGGTTGGCCGCCTCGAGCATGCCGCCGTCACCGAACGCCTCGATGCGCTGGTCGTAGCCGAAGACGCACGTGCGGCTGTTGGTGATCGAGCACAATGCGCCTTGCCGGCTGCGCAGCAGCACCATCGCCTGGTGCGCGTCGCCCGCGGCCGCCATCTCGCCGTGACCGTCGTCGGCGACGACAGCGTAGACCTCTGCCATTTCGCCGAGAAAATAGCGCGCGAGGTCGAAGTCGTGGATTGTCATGTCGCGGAAGATGCCGCCGGAGGCGTCCAGGTACGAGCGGTGCGGCGGCTCCGGGTCACGGCTGGTGATCCGCAGTGCCCGCAGCGTGCCGATTTCGCCGTGTTCAATACGCTGGCGGATCTGCCGGAAGGTCGGGTCGAAGCGCCGGTTGAAGCCCATCATCACCGTGGGCTGGTGTGCGGCGATCTCGGTCCAGCAGCGGTCGATCTTAGGCAGGTCGAGGTCGATCGGTTTCTCGCAGAGCACCGGCTTGCCCGCAAGGACTGCCCGCTGTAGCAGGTCGATGTGGGTGGGGGTGGGCGATGCGATCACGACGGCATCGACACAAGGGTCACCGAGTGCGTCGTCGACGACGGTGCCGGCGCTGGCCCCGTACCGGTCTGCGAGCGCCTCAGCAGCGGGCCGGACCGGGTCGATCACCCACGCCAGCCGCGCCTCGTCGTGCAAGGCGACCGAACGCGCGTGGACCTGGCCGATGCGTCCCGCGCCGAAGAGTGCTACGCGGAGCATGTGTTACCTCCATTGTTGTCGTTCATGTGGTCAAAGTCCCGGAGGTGGGTACGGCACGGTTTTGCCGCCCGGCCAGGTCAGATCGTGGTGAACCCGCCGTCGACCAGGAGCTGGACGCCGGTGATGAAGGAGGCGTCGTCGGAGGCGAGGAAGGCGATGGCGGCTGCGACCTCGGAGGCCTGCCCGGCCCGGCCGAGGGGGGTCTGGTTGACGAGTCCGTCGGAGATCGCGGGGTCCTGGGCCTGGGTCATGGGGGTGACGATGAATCCGGGGTGGACTGAGTTGATCCGGATTCCGCTGGCTGCGTAGGTTGCGGCGGCGTTCTTCGTCATCATGGTGACCGCGCCCTTGGATGCCTGGTAGGCGGCGACGCCGCTGGCGCCGATGATGCCCCACATCGAGGAGACGTTCACGATGGCTCCGCGCCGGCGCTCGGTCATGCCCGGGAGCACGGTTCGCATTCCGTAGAAGACGCTGGTCTGGTTGATGCGGACGACTCGTTCCCAGTCCTCCAGGCCGATCTCGGTAATGGTCTCGTAAGCGCCGACCGTGCCGGCGTTGTTGACGAGCGCGTCGAGGGGCCCGGCGTCGGCTGTGGCGCGAAGCGCGTCCTGCCAGGACTCAAGGCTCGTGACATCGCCGATGATGGGGATCACGCCTGGAACCTCTTCGGCGGGCTTGTGGATGTCGAGGCCGAAGACGGTGGCTCCCTCCTCGGCGAGGCGGCGCGCGGTGGCCAGCCCGATTCCCTGGGCGGATCCGGTTACCAGGCAGACGCTGCCGTTGAATCGGGATGCGGTCATGTTGCTGCTCCTCGTCGTCACCATTGCGCGGCGATGTACTTGCTCTCGGTGAACTCGAGCATGCCCTCGTGGCCGCCTTCGCGGCCGAGACCGGACTGCTTGGTTCCGCCGAAGGGGGCGGCGGGGTCGGAGACGACCGGCCGGTTGAGCCCGACCATGCCGCTGTCGAGTTGCTCCGCGACCCGCAGCAGCTGGGCGAGGTCTCCGCCGTAGGCATAGGACACCAGGCCGTACTCGGTGTTGTTGGCCAGCGCGACGGCCTCGGCGACGTCATCGAACGCGACGATCGGCGCGACCGGGCCGAAGATCTCCTGACTGAGGATGGTCGCGTCCTCCGGCACGCCGGTGAGTACCGTGGGCGCGTAGAAGTCGCCGGCCGTCAGACGGCGCGCCACCGCCGACCGCCGTGACCGCTCCCTGGTCGATGGCCCCTTGGACCAGCTCAGAGACCTTGTCACGGGTTTTGGCATTGACAAGGGGTCCGACGTCGACGCCGTCGTCCAGGCCGTGTCCCATGCGCAGGCGGCCCATGGCGGCGGCGAGCCCGTCGGAAAACGGTTGGACCAGCGAGCTGTGCACGATGAACCGGTTGGCCGCGGTGCAGGCCGAGCCGCCGTTGCGCATTTTGGCGACCATGGCCCCGGCGATGGCCTGGTCGATGTCGGCGCCGGGCAGAACGAGGAAGGGGGCGTTGCCGCCCAGCTCCATCGCGGCGCTCACCACCGTCCGGGAGGCGTGCTGCAACAGGATGCGGCCCACCTCGGTGGAGCCGGTGAACGAGACCTTGCGGACGCGGTCGTCGTCGAGCAGTCGTGCGGCGAGGGCGTTGGACTGCTTGGAGGGTACGACGTTCACCACGCCGTCAGGGACGCCCGCCTGGCGCAGCAGTGCGCTGATTGCCAGGGCGGTGAGCGGCGTCTCGGTGGCGGGCTTGAGCACGACGGCGCATCCGGCGGCCAGCGCCGGGGCGATCTTCCGCGTCGCCATCGCGGCGGGGAAGTTCCAGGGCGTGATCAGCAGCGAAACGCCGATCGGCTGCCGCAGCACCATGATGCGGTTGGTGCCCGCGGGTGCGGTCTCGATCGATCCGGACAGGCGGACCGCTTCCTCGGAGAACCAGCGGAAGAACTCGGCGGCGTACGCGACCTCGCCCGCGGCGTCGGCGTAGGACTTGCCGTTTTCGAGCACGATGAGCCGCGCCAGGGCGTCCGAGTGCTCCGTCATCAAGTCGAAGACCCTGCGTAGGATGTCGCTGCGGCGGCGCGGGCTCAGCTCGTTCCACGCGGGCATGGCCTCTTCAGCCGCGTCGACGGCGAGGACGGCGTCGTCGACGCTAGCCAGGGATATCTCGGTCAGCGGCTGCTCGGTCGCGGGATCGACGACCGCCGTCACCGTCGCGCCGGTCAGGATCTCGCCGCCGACCACCGGCCCCTTGGGAATGGTGCCGAGGGACTTCTCGATCTCTTCGAGGGTATGCACGGGCAGGCTCCGTTCGGTCGTCAGTACTTGTTGGCGACGAAGAGTTCTCTGGCGGGGAAGAGGGTGAGCACCGTGGGTCCGGAAGAGGTGAGCACGATCTCTTCCTCGATGCGGGCGGCGGAGAAGCCGTCGCTGGCCGGGCAGTAGGTCTCCAGCGCGAACACCATCCCCTCGCGCAGTTCAATCGGCTCGGTCATGCTGTTGAGGCGGGAGATAATCGGGCGCTCGTGCAGCCCGAGTCCGAGGCCGTGACCGAACTGGAGGCCGAACGCGGCCAGTTCGCTGGCGAATCCGAACTCCTCGGCGCGGGGCCAGACCGCGGCCACCTGATCGGTCGTGACTCCGGGCTTGGCTGCTTCGATGGCGGCGTCCATCCACTCCCGGGCCCGGGTGTAGGCGTCGCGCTGGCTGGGTGTCGCGCTGCCCACGCCGAACGTGCGGTAGTAGCAGGTGCGGTAGCCGTTGTAGCTGTGGATGATGTCGAAGAACGCCTGGTCGCCCGGTCTGATCAAGCGGTCGGTGAAGTTGTGCGGGTGCGGGTTGCAGCGCTCGCCGGAGATCGCGTTGACCGCCTCGACCTGGTCCGAGCCCATCTCGTAGAGCCTCTTGTTGGCCAGCGCCACGATCTGGTTCTCGCGGATGCCCGGCTTGAGCGCCTCGGTGATGTCCTGGTAGACGCCGTCGACCATCGCGGCCGCCTGCGTCAGCAGCATGATCTCGTCCCGTGACTTGATGACGCGGGCGTCGAGCATCAACTGCTGGGCATCGATCACCTTAAGGCCCTGGCGCTGCATCTCGAAGAGGAAGGGCGGCTCGACGATGTCCATTCCCACGGGCAGGTCGGCGACCCCAGCGTCCTCAAGCAGCCCCTTAATCTCGCGGACCGCGCTCTCCATCAGTCCGGCGGACGGGGCCACGGCCCCCCGCAGGCCGAGCATTCCCGGGCGGCAGTTCTCATCGGGCAGCCAGTTGGAGTAGAGCTGGTGGTGACGCACGGCCGACCCGAAATCCCATAGGTAGGGCGCGGGCTCGGTACGGGTTAGCAGCGCGTAGCGCGTCATCTTGTCGCCGAGCGCACCGCCGATCCAGGTCTGCGTCGTGTAGCGGATGTTGTAGAAATCGAACAGGAGAAACGCCCCGCACTCGCTGGCCTCGAGCGATGCCTTCGCCCGGGCGAGCCGGTAGGTGCGGAGGCGGTCGAAGTCCACGCGCTCCTCATAGTCGACAGACATGTGACCGGGGGCTGCGGCCGGCGATAGTGCCGGCGTACTGCTCGTCATGATGGTCCATTCGTTGTGCGCGCACAGGGCGCGTCAGGTCGTCCTGGGGTCGTTGCGGTCACCTGGTGCGCAGGTACTGCGCGACGGCGGACTCGTCGTCCTCGCCGTAGCCCTCCTCGGCGGCGCGGTCGAGCACCGTGAGCGCGCCGGAAGCATGCGGCAGGTCCGCGCCCACGCTCGCCGCCAGTTGCAGGGCGTTGCGCAGGTCCTTGGCCGCGAGGGTCAGCCGGAACATGGCCGGGACCTGCCCGGGCCGTTCGAAGGCGGCCTGCCGGTAGCGGACGAAGGGGGCTGCGATGGCGCTGTTGAGGAACACCTCGTACGCGGCGCGGCGGTCGACGCCGCTGCGCTCGGCGAGCACCAGCGCTTCGCTGAGCGCCCCGTTGAGCGCGTGCACCACCGTGTTGACCGACAGCTTCATGGCCGCCCCCATGCCGCTGTCTCCCATGTGCACAACCGGATCCCCCATGGCCCGCAGAACCGGGCGGGCGGCTTCCACTGCTGCTTCCGGACCGCCGACCATGATGGTCAGCGCCGCATCGGTGGCTGCCGCGACGCTTCCGGACACCGGCGCGTCGAGGAACGCAGTTCCCTGGCCGGCCGCCTCTTTGGCGAGGTCGCGAACCGTTTGCCGCGAGATGGTGCTCATGTCCGCCACGACTGCCCCGGGACGCACCGCGCGGAAACTGCCCCGGTCGCCGGCGTGCGCTTCGATCACCGCGGCGTCGTCGGCCAGCATGGAGATCACGATGTCGGCGTGCGCTGCCGCTTCCGCCGGGGACGCGGCCGCGGCGGCGTCGTAGGAGGCGGCGAACTCGGTCGCCTTCTCAGCCGTCCGGTTCCAGACGACGAGTTCGTACCCGGCCAGGCGCACGTTGGCTGCCATCGGGCGCCCCATGCGCCCGAGTCCGAGAAACGCGACCACTGCCATAGTGATGTCTCTTTCGTTCCGTGGTCTAGTTCAGTTCGCCTCGGCGAAGCTGGCCATCGTCGTCGTGAACGCCTCCGCGACGGCTTGCGGCACGGGCCGCCGCCGGTACTCCGCGGAGATGATCTCGACCCCCCAGGGGCCCTCCCAGCCGAGCGACCGTACGGTCCTGATGAAGTCGGCCACCGGGAAGTCGCCCTGACCGCAGAGCCTGCGCCGGAGCACGGTGTCCTCGTGGCCGGTGCCGATCTGCTCGGCGGCGCCGTCATCGAGCTCGATCCCGGCGATATATTCCAGCGGCACGCGGCTGAGCTCGTCGAAGGTGCCGGAACCGCGCATCAGGTGCCATAGGTCGACCATGAGACCGCCGTTCGCGTGCCCGGCGGTCCGCACAACGTCCACGCCCCGCGCGAGCGTGCCGATATTCGCGAACGGCATGAACTCCAGCGCGACGCTCGTCCCGACCCCGGCGAACGCGTCGGCGACCCGGTGGAAGCGCTCGGCGTACCGGTCCAGGTCGAAATCCATGTGCACGATGTCGGGGCCGATCTTGACGTGGTGCGCCTCAAGCGGCTCGGCCGCCTCCAGCAGTAGCCTCATGACGGCGTCCGAGGCCGCGCGCTCGGCGGCAGGCAGCCACCAGTCGCTGAGAAACTCCAGCTCGACGTAGCGGATGCCGGCGTCGTCCAGGCGCAGGCGGAGTTCCTTGAGGTCGTTCCCGGTGGCGAGGTAGTTGGCCAGGTCGTTGTGCACGATGCCGAAGCCGGCGAAGCCCGCGTCGGACGCCGCCGAGATCCGCTCCGGAAGCGAGAGCGGGCTGTCCTGCCTGCCGTCGAGCGGCACGGCGTCACCCGCGGTGGTCCAGCAGGCGGCGATCAGGTCGACCCGGCTCACCACTGCCCGCCCGCCAACCCGTGGTGCACCCGCGTCCACTGCCCGTTGCTCGCATCCGAGGCGACCGCCGACTTGATCAGTTGCATGGTGCTCAGTCCGTCGTCGGCCGTGGGCAGCATGCGCAGCGCAGGCGAGGGGTCCTCACCGAGGCTGTAGAGCACCACGCCGGCCAGGAAGTCGCGGTAGATGTTGGCGAACGCCATCAGGTAGCCCTCGGGGTGACCGGGGGCGATGCGGGTGGCCGCGTGTGCGGCGGTGCCGGTGCAGGCGAGCCCGCGGCTGATCCGCTGGGCGGGCTCGCCCGGGCGCAGCAGCCACAGGTACTCCGGGTCTTCCTGTCGCCACTGGAGGCTGCCCTCGCCGCCGAAGATCCGGAAGCGCAGTCCGTGCTCGCTGCCCGCGGCGACGTAGCTGGACCAGATGCGGCCCACCGCGCCGCCCTCGTACTCGACGGTCAGGTAGGCGTTGTCGTACACCTCGCGGTCCGCGGCCAGCGTCCGCAGGGCGGCGGAGACGGAGGCGACCCGGCGGCCTGACACGTATTCGGCGATGTTGTGCGGATGGGAGCCCACCTCGCCGAGGACGCTGGCCTTGCCCATGGAGGATTCACGGAAGCGCCAGTGCCGTTTGGACGGGTCCGCGGGCTCGCGCACCATGTCCGGTCCGCCGGCCGCGTGCTCGGCCTCCACCATCCGGATCTCGCCGATCGCGCCGGCCGCCACCAGTTCCCTGGCCTCCCGGACCATCGGGTATCCGGTGTAGCAGTGCGCCACCGCGAACACGCGCCCGCTCTTCGTGACATCGGCGTGCAGCGACTCGGCCTGTTCCGCCGTGGCCGTCATGGGCTTCTCGCACAGCACGTGGAAGCCGGCCTCGAGGAAGGCAGAGGAGATCTCGCCGTGGAGAGCGGGGGGTGTAATGACCACGACCGCGTCGATACGGTCCTCCCGGCGCTGCTCGTCCGCCAGCATCTCCTGCCACGAGGAGTAGATCCGGCTCTCGTCAAGCAGCAGGGAGCGCCCCGTCTGCCGGGAGATCTCCGGATCGATGCTGAACGCGCCCGCTACCAGCTGGGCCATGCCGTCGGCGCGGAGGGCGACCAGGTGAGCGCTGCCGATCACCGAGTCCAGCCCTCCGCCGACGAAGCCGAGCCGGACGGTGCGCCCGAGCCGCGCGATCGAGGCATCTGAAGCCATGGTCATGGTCCTGTTCTTGTCTTCTGCTTGTCTTCCAGTCCTGATGGGAGAGCGATGCAGCCGCATCGTGCTTCCCGGCTCCACGGCCGCCAAGCTGCCTACGATATTCACCAGTCTGGATATCTGGATACATTCGAGTATCCCTAGCTTGGCCCTGAGTTTCGTGTCCGTCAAGAGAACGATTGAGCTTAGGTTCTCTGACCTTTGTGCAAACCTTTGACCAGATTTTTTTGGTCCAGCGGTTGACGTAACTTCGTGGTGCGCCTACCGTCCTGATCCAAGCACGATGGATACATCACAGCGGGGAAAGAGCTGGAAGGAGGAAGGTAGCCGATGAACGAGACCTACGGACGAAGCAGCGAGTTGACGGAATACCCGGCCGGGCACTGCGCGGGTGAACTCGCTTCGGGCTCGCTTCCCGGTCTTTCCGGTCTGGACCATGTCGGGCTGACCGTGCCGGACCTCGAGGAGGCGACCCGGTTCCTCGTCGACGTCATCGGCTGCGAATACCTCTACTCGCTCGGCCCGCTGGCAGACGAGGACGGCGCGTGGATGCAGACGCACCTCAACGTCGACCCCCGCGCCGTGGCCCGCATCCGTTTCTTCCGGTGCGGCTCAAGTCCGGTCCTTGAGGTCTTCGAGTACACCGCGCCCGACCAGCGCACCACGCCCCCGAGAAACAGCGACGTCGGCGGCCACCACGTGGCCCTGTACGTCGATGACCTGGACGCCGGGGTGCGCTACCTGAAGGCACGCGGGGTCACGGTCCTGGGAGAACCCACCGCGAGCGCCGGGCCTCACGAGGGTCAGCGCTGGGTCTATTTTCTTGCCCCCTGGGGTGCTCAGTTCGAACTGGTCTCCTATCCGCGCGGCCGCGCGTGGTATCGCGCACACGACGGACAGGGAGCGGCAGGGTAGGCACATGACCACATCAGAGAGGCCGGCCACCGCCCCGGACGGCGCGCTGGACAGCAAGGTCGCGAGCCACAGGATCGCCGACCACCTCCGCGGGCAGATCTTGTCCGGGGCGCTGGCCCCGGGAGCCCGGATCCGTCAGGAGGAAGTCGCGGACGCGCTCGGCGCGAGCCGCATACCCGTCCGCGAGGCGCTGCGCATCCTGCAGTCCCAGGGCCTGGTCGTCATCAGGGCCAACAAGGGCGCCTGGGTCGCCCAGATGGACTTCGATGAATGCCAGCTCGCCTACAAGATGCGGGAGCGGCTTGAACCGCTCGCCCTGGCCGAGAGCATCCCGAATCTATCCCAGACGGCCCTGGAGCAACTCGATCAGATCCAGGAGCGAATCGAAGCCAACCAGGACATCGAGGAGTTCCTGCGCCTCGACCGGGAGCTGCACTTGCTGACCTACGCCGGCAACCCGTACCGGGAGCTCGGTGAACTCATCGAAAGGCTGTGGAACACCACCCAGCCCTACCGCCGCGCATACGTACAACGTGCCGGCCACGTCCGGGACTGGGTCATCAACGCCGAGCACCGGCTGCTGATAGACGCCATCCGCAGGTCCGACGCCCAGGACGCCGAACGGACCCTGGCCGGCCACATCAGGCGAACCCGCCTCGCGCTGCTACCGGTCCTCGACCACCATCCGCACCACCAGGCGGACGGGATCAGCTCGTACTTCGACCCCGGCTCCGGCACGCTCAGCTGATCCCTGAACGCGCCAGTACTCCACTCAACTAGATCCCCAGTGAAGGAGTGTGGCTCAACGATGAGCACGCGCAACGCAAACGCATGTCTGGCGTCGCCGTCCTGGTGACACCGCGCTCGCCCTGACCGCTTCAGCCTGCTCCGTCACGCCTGCCGCTGGCAACTAAGGAACGTCATCGCCCAGCGGCTGCACAGCCTGCCCTAGCAGTTCTCGCACGAGCCGCGAGCGGTAGCGAATTCCGCTCCGGCTATCACCCAGCCGGGGTCACCCGACCCCGGATCTAGTTACTGGCAAATCTCATCGCAACAGAGGCGTTCCAGGAGGAGCCCCATGAAATTTCACCGGCAAGAGATCACTGACGATCACCGAGTTGTGCCGCGCTGCTGGCGACTGCGGCAGCGCTCACCGCGTGCAGCAGCAGCACCAGCAGCAGCGGCGGGGGCAGCACTCGAGCACGAGCACAGGCTGCGGCAACGGGTTCGACCGCATCGACGACACCGAGTTCGGGCCTGACCATTGACATGGTCACCCACGCCAGCCCGGGCGACTCGTTCTGGACCGTCGTGCAGAACGGCGCCGAGGCGGCCGCCGCGAAGCTCGGCGTCAAGCTGGACTACGCGGCGTCCGGTGGCAACGTCCAGAAGCAGGTTCAGCTGATCAACTCCGCCGCGGCGGCCAAGCCCGCGGCCATCATCACCACGCTGGCTGACCCGACGGCGTTCACGCCGCCCATCAAGGCCGCCGAGGCCGCCGGGGTGCCGGTGTTCACGATCAACTCCGGCACGAGCGTCTACACCATCGACCGGGTCCCTCGGCCACGTCGGCGAGGACGCCACCGTCGCCGGGGTGGGCGTGGGCAAGAAGTTCGACACCCTCAGTGTCAAGCACGTGCTGTGCGTCGTCCAGGAGCGCGGGAACACCGACCTGGAGAACTACTGCTCCGGCATCAAGAGCGCCTTCTCTGGCCAGTACACCGAAATGTACGTCAACGGCACGACCGACCTGACCGGGTCACAGCAGCAGATTCAGGCGGAGCTGGCCAGCAACCCGTCCATCGACGCCGTGTTCACCCTCGACGCGCCCATCGCGCCGCTCGCCGTGGCCGCCGCGGCCGCGATCAACCGCAAGGTCACGGTCGGCACCTGGACGCTGTCGCCGCAGGTTCTCCAGGATATCGAGTCGGGCCAGATCGCCTTCGCCGAGGACCAGCAGCCCTACCTTCAGGGGTACCTGTCGGTCGTCATCGCGTACCTGTACGCCACGGACGGCATCCGGCCGAGCAGCGCCGTGCTGACCGGCCCGAACTTCGTCACCAAGGCGAACGCCGCCCAGGTGATCGCACTGAGCGCGAAGGGAATGCGGTAACCCCATGAACGCAGCGAACAGCCCGCTCGTCAAACGGGACTCAGCACTGACGGAAGACAACCCCGCCGGGCAAGCCGGACGCGGGCAGCGAAGCGACGTGCGCCGGACGAAGAGCGGCGTTGTTCGCACCGTCGTCGGCCGCCCCGGTTTCGGGGCGGTCGCCGGCATCATCCTGGTCTTCCTGTTCTTCGCCATCGGCACCAGATCGTTCACCGAGCCCGGGGCCATCTCGACCTGGCTCGAACCTTCCTCGCTGATCGGGCTGTCCGCCGTCCCGGTCGCCCTGCTGATGATCGGCGGCGAGTTCGACCTTTCGGCCGGCGTGATGATCGGCTCCACCTGGCTGGTCACCGGCCTGCTCTGTACCAAGCTGAACTGGAATATCTGGCCGGCGCTGCTGGTATCGCTCGCCTTCGCGGTCGGGATCGGCCTGTTCAACGGGCTGATGGTCACCCGTACCGGCCTGCCGAGCTTCATCGTCACCCTTGGCTCATTTTTCATTCTCCAGGGCCTCAACACCGGAATCACCCAGCTGCTCACGGGTAACGTCCTGGTCACCGGCATCAACCTAGTGCCGGGGTTCAGCGTCCTGAAGGACATCACCGGAAGCAGCTTCACTGTCGCCGGGGTAGCGATCCAGATCTCGATCGTGTGGTGGATCGTCTTCACCGCCATCGGCGCGATCATCTTGAGCCGTACCGCGATCGGCAACTGGATCATGAGCGTCGGCGGTGACCCCGCCGCCTCCCGGGGCATGGGCGTGCCCGTCGGCCGGGTCAAGATCGGGCTGTTCACCGCGAGTTCCGTGATGGCCTGGTTCGTCGGCAGTATCAGCGTCTCGCAGCTGAGCACGGTCACCACCAACCAAGGTGTCGGCGAGGAACTCGTCTTCATCATCGCCGCAGTGGTCGGCGGCTGCCTGCTTACCGGCGGTTACGGATCGGTCGTCGGCGCATCCGCCGCCGCCCTGATCTTCGGCATGGTCCAGGTCGGCATCTTCTACAAGGGCTGGAACAGCACCTTCTACTACGCGTTCCTCGGCGCCGTGCTGCTGGCGGCCGTCATCTTCAACATCATCATCCGCAAACGACTGGAGGCCAGCCGATGACCGCCGAGACCACCGCTGAGGCGACCACTCCAACGCCCGTGCCTGTCCTCGAAGCACGCGACATCGTCAAGTCCTTCGGCATCGTCAGGTCGCTCAACGGGGTCACCGTCAAGGGCTACGCCGGCAAGGTCACCTGCATCCTCGGCGACAACGGCGCAGGCAAGTCGACCCTCATCAAGACCCTCGCCGGGTTCCACGCCCCCGATTCTGGCGGCCTCTACGTCGACGGCGATCTGGTCCGCTTCTCGTCTCCGCACCAGGCCCGCGACGCGGGCATCGCCGTCGTCTACCAGGACCTCGCCATGCAGCCGCTCATGCCCGTCTGGCGCAACTTCTTCCTCGGCCATGAACTGAAGAAGGGCGTCGGCCCGGTCAAGCTGCTCGACGTCAAACGCTCCAGGGAGATCTGCAAGGCCGAGCTCGCCCGGATGGGCATCGACATCCGCGACGTCAACCAGCCGGTCGGCACCCTCTCCGGCGGCGAACGCCAGTCGGCGGCCACCGCCCGCGCCGTTTACTTCGGCGCCCGGGTTCTCATCCTCGATGAACCCACCTCCGCGCTCGGTGTGCGGCAGTCAGGCATCGTCCTCAAGAACATCCAGCTCGCCAGGGAAAACGGCCACGCTGTCTTCTTCATCACTCACTCGCCGGCCCACGCCCTGCTCGTCGGCGACTATTTCACCCTGCTGAACCGCGGTCGCGTGATTGGCCAGCATGAAGCGGGCAAGATTACCGAAGAACAGCTCATCCACGAGATGGCCGGAGGACAGGACCTCGACCGGCTCCGCGAAGACCTCGGCCTGGCCGCCTCGTAGCTCGCGTGCTCCCTTGAGAAACCATCCCCCGATTCCCCGGCTACCGCCTGTCTGGAGCACGCATGCCGACACACCACGAGCTCGTCGCCGCCGCACCCTGGGTGCAGGTGTCGACCGACGACGAGGACTGGGCGTCTGCCGACGCCGACGTCCTGCTTCAACTGCTCGGCCGCGCGCAATGGATCCGCTCCTTCGAGGAGTACGTCCTAGAGCTCGCGGGCCAGTCGCTGATTAACGGGCCGGCGAACTCGAGCATCGGGCAGGAAGGCGGCGCGGTCGGATCGGTTCTCCCGCTGCGCTCGGACGACTTCGTCACCGGTTCGCACCGGGGACATCACCAGTTCCTGGCCAAGGCGTTCGGGCATGTGGTGGTGCCCAAGCCCGGCGCCCTGCCCGAGCTCACCACCGAGGTACGCGAGGTCCTCCGCCGCACCCTGGCGGAAATCTGCGGGCTGGCCGAAGGCTACTGCCGGGGGCGGGGCGGATCAATGCACCTGCAGTGGCGGGAGGCCGGCGCCATGGGCACCAACGCCATCGTCGGCGGCGGCGTACCCCAGGCAGCCGGCTTCGCCTTCAACATGCTTCACGCCGGCACCGACGCCGTCTCCGTCACCTACTTCGGTGACGGGGCGGTCAACATCGGCTCCGTCCTGGAGACATTCAACCTCGCGGCGGCCTGGAAACTGCCGATCTGCTTCTTCATCGAGAACAACCAGTACGCGGTCGCCACCCCGGTCTCGAAGTCCACGGCGGAGCCTCGCCTGTCGGCCCGCGGGCCCGGGTTCAACATCCCCAGCTGGCGGGTGGACGGGATGGACGCCCTCGCCGTGTACACG
Organism: uncultured Actinomycetota bacterium; assembly: GCA_963785645.1. Taxonomy (GTDB): domain Bacteria; phylum Actinomycetota; class Actinomycetes; order Streptosporangiales; family Streptosporangiaceae; genus Trebonia. The sequence continues at coordinate 412,220 of CAWAWG010000002.1, read as the reverse complement.
GCCACGACCGAAGCCCTCGCGCACATGCGGGCGGGCAACGGGCCGACGATTATCGAGGCCGACCTGTACCGGTACTTCCATCAAAACGGCCCCTACCCCGGCTCGGCCTTCGGCTACCGGGACAAGGCGGAGGAGACGGCCTGGCGCGAGCGCGACCCGATCGCCGCGCTGCGCAGGCACGTGATCGCCCGCCGCCTGCTGACCGAGCAGGAGATCGACGCGGCCAAGGACGAGGCCGACGCGGTGATGAAGACTATCGGTGACTCCTTCCTTGAGCCGCTCCCGGGAGGCAAGCCCGGACAGCGAAGGATCGTCGGCGACCGGTGGCCCGACCCTGGCTTCGTGGACGTCGGCATACGCGGCGACCTCAGCGAGCTTCACGGTTCCCGGTACGAAGAGGCCGGCACCTTCTCGGGAAAGCTCACCGACCGCCGGTTCATCGACGTCGTCAGCGACGTGCTGGCCCGCCGCATGCAGACGGACCCGTCGATCGTGATCCTCGGCGAGGACGTCGACCGTCTCAAGGGAGGCACGAACGGCGCGACGAAGAAGCCGCTTGAGCTGTTCCCCGACCGCGTCCTCGGCACCCCGATCAGCGAGAACGCGTTTGCCGGGCTCGGCGGCGGCATGGCACTTGACGGCCGCTTCAAGCCGGTCGTGGAATTCATGTACGCCGACTTCATGTGGGTGGCCGCCGACCAGCTCTTCAATCAGGTCGCCAAGGCCAGGCACATGTTCGGCGGCGAGAGCGCGGTCCCGTTCGTCCTGCGCAGCAAGCTCGCCGCCGGCACCGGCTACGGCTCACAGCACTCCATGGACCCGGCCGGCATCCTCACCACCGCACCCGGCCTCAGGGTCGTCGCCCCCTCCACGCCGTTCGACTACGTCGGCTTGATGAACACCGCGCTGGCCTGCAACGACCCCGTCGTCGTGCTCGAACACGTCGACCTCTACCCCAGCACCGGCGTCGGCCCCGCCGACGACCTCGACTACCTCATCCCAGTCGGCAAGGCCGCGCTGCGCCGCGAGGGCGACGACCTCACCGTGATCAGCTACCTCAGCATGGTGGGCCACTGCGCCGAGGCACTCGACCAGGTCCCGGACATCTCGGCCGACCTGATCGACCTGCGGTGGCTCGACCGCGCCTCGCTCGACTGGCAGACCATCGAGGCCAGCGTGCGCAAGACCGGCCGGGTGCTGATCGTCGAGCAAGGAGCCGTCGGCACGTCCTACGGCGGCTGGCTCGCCGACGAGATCCAGCGGCGCCTGTTCGACTGGCTCGACGCACCGATCGAACGGGTCACCGGCGGCGAAGCCTCCCCCAGCATCAGCCGGGTCCTCGAGCGCGCGGCCATCGCCAAGACCGACGAGGTTCTCGCCCGGCTCCGCGCCATCGCGGCCGAGTAACGCTCGTGCAGACACCCGCCGCGCCCTCCATGAGGTCCCAGACAAGTAGGAATCCCGATGGCTGAACTGCTCCCCGTCCCCGAGGTCGCCGCGGGCGCCACCGAAGTCGTCATCTCCGAATGGCTGGTAAATCAAGGTGACCACGTCGCGGCCGGCACCCCCGTCGCTCTCATCGAAACCGACAAGGCAGCCGTCGAGGTCGAAGCCGAGACCGACGCGACCTTGCTGAGGATCCTGGCCGACGCGGGTTCCCATGTGGAAGTCGGCGCTCCCATGGCGCTGCTCGGCACCGCCGCCGAGGCCGGCAGCGACACCGACGCACTGCTCACCGCACTCGGCGTGACCGCCGCCGCCGGCCGCCCCGATGCCGTCGAGAGCGACCCGTCCCGGCAGCGCGAGACGCCAGCCCCCGCCGCAGCCCGGCTCTTCATCTCACCACTCGCTCGCAAGATGCTTAGGGAAGCCGGTCTGTCCGCCGACGGCATCGCCGGAACCGGGCCCAACGGCCGCATCCGGCGCGCCGACGTGCAGGCCGCGGTCAGCGCCGTCCGCCAGCAGGCCCCGGCCGAAACGGCCCCAATGGCCCCAACGGCCGTTACGGCCCAGCCTGCCGACACGGCCGTAACGGCCCAAGCCGCGCGCGGCACCGCCGCCCCCGCCAGCGCCGCCGCGAGCCAGGGCCGGTGGACCGAGATCCCGCACTCACGCCTGCGCCGCGCGATCGCCAGCCGCCTGACGCAAAGCAAGCAGGACATCCCGCACTTCTACTTGCGCCGCACCGTCCGGCTTGACGCCCTGCTTGACCTGCGTACGCAACTGAACGGAGCCAGCCCGGTCAGGCTGTCGGTCACCGACTTCCTCATCCGGGCCATCGCGGTCGCCCACACGGAAGTACCCGACGCCAACGTCGTGTGGACCGACGAGGCCCTGCGCCGATTCGACACGGTCGACGTCTCCGTCGCGATCGCCTCCGAACGCGGGCTGGTCACCCCGGTGCTGCGCGCGGTCGAGAAGAGCTCGCTGAGCGTCATCTCCGCACAGGTCAAGGCGTTCGTCGAGCAAGCCAACGCCGGCCGCCTCCAGCAAAAGGACCTCGAGGGCGGCTCCATCGCCATCAGCAACCTGGGCATGTACGGCGTCGATGAGTTCTCCGCGATCATCAACCCCCCGCAGTCCGCGATCCTCGCCGTCGGCGCCGCCCGGCCGACAGTACAGGTCGTCAACGGGGAACCCGCCGTAGTCACCGCGGCCAACCTCGTCCTGTCCGCCGACCACCGCGCCATCGACGGAGCCCTGGCCGCCCGGTGGATGGCGGCCTTGACCGAGTCGCTCGAGACTCCGTTCCGGCTCGTCGTCTGACCCCGGACCGGCAACGAGAGAACAGTGCGCCTTTCCCCGGTCGCCGCCACCCGGCGGCACAGCCGGCCCGGAGCCGGGCAAGCGGTCAGTTTCCCCGGCCCGGCCCCGACGGCGCGGCCCGCACCCAGCGGGCCGCGCCGATTTTGTCAGGGGCGTGTAACGGGTATCTGGGCAGCGCTCAGGCTGAACGAGCGGCCTCGGTCCGCCGATGCCCGGTGGTGGCGGCAGGCGTGGCGGCAGGCGCGCCGGGAGCGGAACGGCGTCCAGGTACGAGCAGGCCGGCGATGGCGCCGACCACCGCCAGGCCCGCACAGGCACCCATCGCGGGGCCGAAGCCGGCGACGAATGCCGCTGATGAGGCGTAGCCGCCGCGGGCGGCGAACACCGCCGCGCAGATCGCGACCCCGAACACGCCGCCGAGCTGGCGCAGCGTGTTAAACATGCAGGCAATTAGCTCGAATTGCCGTGGGCCCCGGAATGGCGCCCACAGCAGCCCGCTTGTTAATAAAGGATAGTCTTCGTTGAGATCTGGAAGACGTCAACATTCACGCCAGTAACATTGCGTGACGGCAACCGGTGCGAGGCTGCCCCGGCATCCGGCACGCCGCCGCCTGGCGGCGGACATTCCAGGCGGTCGCCGCCGGCGAGCAGGATGCGGGATACAAAGTGCCCCTCCGTGGGCTCAAAGTATCCCGCATGTTCACCAGTCCGGCCCGGGGCAGCCCGGTCACGGGGCGTGCCCGGGCTGAATGTCTACCGGAAGACATATCAGCTTTTCGTCTTCGGTGTGTATCGGGATGCTCAGCTACAATGAAGGTGACATGAGCGAGTCCGTAGCGGGGTGAGATCGGGCGAAATGGACTTCAGCCACGAAATTTCCGGCGGGAACGAGCACCTGATGTGGGATCCGAGCATAAACCCGGACCTGTCCGCGGGCCAGGGTGACTCGTCAATTGTCGACTGGTCGGCAGGCGTCCCTGACGGCCAGGGAGAAGCGGACCTGCTTTTCGGGGAAAGCTCGGTCTACGACGGTCCGCACACGCAGGACGTCCCGGCCCATCCGGTCACCCCTGTCGGCGCCGAAGGAGACGGCTGGGACCCGGTCACCGGCGAGTACGTACATCACGATCCGGGATCCGATATCTACCGGCCTAAAAGCTGAAGGCCGCTAGCTGACGTTTAGGCACTGGCGGAGAGCGGACAACTCCGCGCTCAGCCGCGCGGTGCGGACCAGTTCGGCGTGAGTATCGGCACTGGCGGCCGCGCAGGCGGATGCCATGTCGGCCGCCCCGGCGGCGAGTTCCCGCTGGCGTTCGGTGGCGGCCTCGGCCACGATACCCGCCACCTTGTCGGCCCAGGAGCCGACGCGCTTGTCCAGCGCGCGGTGGACTGCCTTGCCGCTCCAGTCCTTGAAGGCATTCAGCACAGGCGGAGTGAAGTAGATCCGCAGGAATGCCTGCGGGCCGAAATCAACGAATTCAACTCCCCAGCTAAAGCTGTTACGTGCCCTGAGCTTGTCGTCCCGCGCCTTCCTGGCCAGATCAGGGAAGTCGTCTGTGCTGAGGGACGGCACTGAAAATGAGGGGACAGTGCGTGGCAGGCCTCCGCCGGCGGGCCGTTGGACGCGGGCCGGGGCCAGGGCGCGGCGGGCCTTCATTCCCGCGAGTATGCCGTTCACGCTGTCCAGCGCCTTGTCGAACTTCGCTCGGTCGTTCGCGGCGGCGACCAGACCCTGCGCCTCGGCCTGCAACCGCTGCCGCAGGTCCGTCGACACGAAGGTCCGGTACTTGGCCGTGAACTGGTCGAGCAGCCGCTGGGTGACCGTGCCGACATGGCCGTAAACGGTGTCCCGCCAGCTGAAGGCGGATCCCCGGGTTAGCGATGAGTCAGGCGAGCCCGCCCATTTCTCCGCGTCGCTCTTGACGCGTTTGCGAAAGCCGCTCATCCGGTCGCCCGCGGTGCGCTTGAGCTGCCGCTTGACGTCGTCTGGCGCGGTCACCGCGAGCCGCCGGACCTGCTTGTCCGCCTGCGCCAGCTTGCCGAGGTCAGTTCGCAGCTCATCGGAGGTCTCTGCGAGAGCCTTGGCCGCCTTGGTGAGGGCGCGCTTGAGCTGCGTGACGTCGCCAGGTGCCAGGGTGCCGGCGTCGCTGACCCGCCCGGTCAGCGTTTCGAGCTGGCCGATCCCCAGCCGCGTCCCGTCGGCCGCGGACGCCTTGACCGCCGCGAGTGCGGTGCGCAGTACGACGCCTGCCCGTTCCGGACCGGGCGGCGGCAGCGTGACCGGCTGGAGCCCCCGGACGAACTGCCCTATGGTGCGCGGGTCCGCGCTGTCCGTCATGGCGGCCAGGCAGCGCGTTTCAAGTTCCGCCAGCTTGATGAGGCGGGTGGTGAGAGCGCTTCCGCTGCCGCGGCCGGCCTGCTCGCGAGCCTGCGCGACCAGCGCCGTTAGCCGCTGCGCGGCGCGTGCGTCCTTGGCGGCTCCGGTTTCCCCGGTGAGCTGGCGCAGCGCCGCCACTAGGTCGGTCATTCCGTGATCGGCAGGGTCGGCGGCGTCTTCCGCCTGTTTCGTGAGTGCCCGCTTGGCGGCCACCAAGATAACCCGCTCGGCCGGGATGCCGGCCGCGGCGGCAAGCCCGACGGCCCGCGTGCGGATGCCCGGGACCTCGGAAGGCTCTACCCGGTCCAGCTTGGTGACCAGGAGGATCAGGTTCCGGATTCCGAGGGCGGCCAGGTCGCTCAGGAACGCGCGCTCGGAAAGGGTGAGTCCGGAGACGGCCGGGGTGACCGCGAGAACCACGTCCGCGCTGTGCAGGAACTCCTTCGTCACCTCGTCCCGCTCGTCCTGGTCGAACAGGCCTGGCAGGTCGACCAGTTCCAGGCCGTCAGCCAGTTCAGCCGCGGGAACCTGCATGCGGGCAAACCGGAGCGGGACGCTCGCGGGGGAGTCCACGGCTGACGCCCGCTGGTATGCCTCCTGCGTGAGCCGCTTCTCCTTGCCGTCGGCCGTGACGCCGGTGATGCGAATGTGCGGCCCGTGGCTCACCACCGTTGGAATCGCCGTGGACGGGTTGGCATCGGTCTTCATCAGCGCCGAGCCAAGCAGCGCGTTGATCAACGTCGACTTGCCCGCCGAGAACGGGCCAAGGAGGACAACCCTGGTTCCCGGCTCGGTCGCTACCTTGCGGGCGGCGGCGAGCTGCTCGGGAATGCCGTCGGGAGAACCGGCGAGCAGCACGGCTGCCTGGTCGAACTGGGCCGCGAGGTCGGGCGGCAGCGTCCGCCCCCCGTCAGTGCTGATGCGCGGCAACTGCGTGCTCAGCTTCCGGTTCCGTAGAGCCCGCCGGTGAAGTCACTGAGATCGCGGCCGAGCCGGTTAAGCGTCTTCTCCGCGTCCTCAAGTGCCTGCTGGCGCTCCTTGACCTCCGCCTGGTCGCCGCGCAGCCGTGTGAGCACCTGTTCCACGTCCTGCTTCATGGCCTGCTCCGCTTCCTCAAGGGCGTCGTCAAGTTCTGCCTGGAGGGCGGAGAGCTTGGGCTTGACCGCATTGGCGAATTCACGTCCAAGCGCCGGCGCGCTGGCGCGAAGCTTGTCCGCGTAGGTCTCGCTGATCTTGGAGCTGACCTTCTTCTCGATCCGCCCCCTCGCGATTCCCCCGGAGGCGACGGCGCCGCTGATGATGATGGCGATCGCCGCCGGCGGGAAGGCGAACGCCGCGAAGTGCGCGGCCACGGCGGCGACGACCACCGGCCCGGCCGCCATGAGCATCTCCTTCGTGCCGAACTGGGCGCCGACGAAACCGGGAAGGCCGGGCAGTGCGACGCCAAGAATGGCGGACATCACGCGGTCCACCGCGGACGCCTGCTTAATCACATCGCTTTGCGCGGTTATGCCCGGCGATTGCAGTTCGGAGCGCAGCGCGCGGACGCTGGCGACGTATTCTTTCAGCGCCGGGCCAAGCCGCAGCTTGAGGTCGCTCTCCCGTTGTCCGGCAAGCGCCTCGAAGGTCCCGCCGAGAAAGTTCTCCATGAAGTCGTCTCGCTGCCGCCGGGCAAGGCCCTCGCTGATCTCCTTGGCGACCTTGTTGAGGTTGTCCTTGGGGTGAAGGGTCAGCACCTTGATTCGCTCGGTCCGGTCCAGGCCTTCAGCCCAGTCGGCGACCTGCGCCGCCTGCGCCCGGTAGAAGTCCTCGGCGGCCTGCCCGATCTCTTGCCCGGTCTCGGTGACCCAGTTCTGCATTTCCGCCTTGATGGCCTTGCGCCGTAGCGCCAGGTTCTCCCGCGCCGGCGCCTGCGCCTGGAACGCCGCGGTGAGCTCGTCGGCGTCGCGGGATAGCATGCCGCGCTGGTCGCGGATGCGGTCCTGGAGGCTGAGGATGTCCAGCTCCAGCAGCTTCGCCGGCTTGCCCAGCTTCACCCGGCGCCGGTCGTGCTGGCAGAAGTCGGCTATCGCCTGCTCAAGTTCCGGAACGCCGGAGGATTGCAGGTTCTGCGCGCCGGTGAGCCCGGTGCGGGCTTTCAGCGCGTCCAGCGCGGAGGTGAAGAAGACCCTGCGCGCGGGATCCGTAGTGAACTCCGCCGCGAGACCGAGGGCCCTGCTTCGCACCCGTTCCCTTTCACCGGGGTTATCGATGTCGTCGAACCGGTTGACCACGACGAAGATGTCCGCGTGTCCCAGGCCCCGTATCTGGGACAGGTACTTGCCTCGTTCCTGCGCGCTGAACCCGCCCACCGCCTTGGTCACGAAGATGATCGCGTCGGTCTTGGTCAGGAAGCCAAGGGTGATCTCTTCCCGGTCCAGGTCCTCGTCAACGCCCGCCGAGTCGATGAGCTCGACTCCGTTGGCCAGCAGCGGCACGGGCACGGATACAACCGCCCGACCGTAGGCGCTGGTCCGGCGGGACAGCCCGTCCGCGCCCAGTTCAAGCTGCACCAGCCGCTGGTACTGGTCGATGCTGACGACGTCGGGCTTGGGCCGTTCAGCCCCCGACTCCTCAAGCTGGTAAAGCCGAGCCTGGCGGGCCTCGCCCCACTCCAGCACGGTGGTGAACGCGGTCCACGGGTTGTACCCGCGCGGGAGAAGCTCCTCGCCGAGCATCGCGTTGATGAGGGTGCTCTTTCCCGCGTCGAAAACACCGATAAGCATGATCCGGAACGAGTCCGCCAGCAACTGCGCCCGAGCTGCCGCTAGCTCCGCAGCCACGTGCGCGTCGACGACCGCGGCGACTTCGCCGACCGACTCGATCAGCCCGGCCAGCGCGGTCCGTTGCCGGTTCCATTCCTGGTAGCGGTCATCCAGGCTCATCGCCCGCCCCCTCGCTCGTGCCGTTCAGCGCACTGTCGATTCGCCCGCGGAGCGCGCCCGCCGCGTCGCGAAGCTCATTCCAGGGCACGGGTTCTGGCCCTGGGGCGGCGACGGCGGCGAGCCTGGCCGCCTGCCAGGACCGTTGACGGGCCCGGGTCGATTCCGCGAGCGCGGCGTAGGCTGCCTTGGTACGGTCCAGGACGGCCCGCATATGCGCGTTGATCGCGGCATCCACCGCGGCCCGCAGCGCGACCTGTACCTTCTGGCGCTGGTCCGCTACCCAGGGCCGGTACAGCACCTCGTCCCCGAGAACGGCGCCGCCCAGGGCGCCGAGGATAGTGAGCGGCGGGAACGCGAAGGTGGCGGCGGCACCTGCGCCGGCGAGCGCCACGCCGGCCCGTGCGCCCAGGCGCATCCACAGTCCCTGGTTGTGCGGGTCGGCGAGTTCGAGCCGGTTCGCGGCGGGCGGGTCGGCGAGCGCCTGCGCCGGCTGGAGCAGCGGACCCGGTGCCGTGGCGGGCGGCGGGGCCGTGCCCGCCTGCGGGCCGAATACATGGCCGACAGTCCGCTCCAGCCACGCGGCGTCCGCGGCGACCTGCCGGTCAAGGGCGGCCGTCTGCGCCGCCGCGGCCGCCGAGATCTCCCGGCGGACGGCGTAGGGCAGCTGCTGCTCCCAGAATGCCTTGGGGTTGGGGTGAGCGCTGAGCTGAAGCGTCAGGTGTTCGACCATCTGCTCGCGGCCCGCCTCCAGCCGCTGGCGGAGCGCGTCGGCTACCGCGAGCCGCCGGCGTTCCAGCTCGGCCCGGATGCGGTCCCAGTCGATGTCACCACGGGCGACCTCGGTATCGAGCTGACGCCGTGCTTGCTCGCGCGCCTGCCGGCTGAGCGCTGTGGCGGCAAGGCCCTCGTTCGCGACGGACATCATGGCCGCGCACTCCCCGGCCAGCGACATCGCGATCTGCCGGGCCTTCGCTGCCAGCCGGTCTTTCCTGCTCGCAAGACGGTCGACCGCGGCCCGCAGGTCCGCGAGGCGAGCCGGGTCGGATGCCATCGCCGAAGTACCGCCCGGTCCCGGCAAGACGGCGATGGCGGGCGTGATCGCGGCGGCGAGGGCGCGGATGCGCTCCACGACGCTCCCCGCGTCTTCTCCCAAGTTGTCCAGCCTCGACACGACGACCAGCACCGCGGCGGCCTGTCCGCCGCCCGGGATCTCTTCCGCGACGAAGGCCCGCTCAGCCAGGCCGAACGCCCCGGGCACGCGGGTCACGACGATCACCGCGTCGCCGCCGACCAGCCCGTCTTCGACCATGCTGAGCTGTGCCTGGTCAAGCGTGTCGTATCCAGGGACCTCAAGCAGCTCAATGTCATGCTCGCGCAGCCACGCGCTGTCGGTGCTGACGCGGACCCGCAGCCGGGGCGTCACCGGACGCCCGGTGACCTGCGCCCAGCCCGAGGCGTCCAGCGCGTAGCGCTCCGGGGGCTTGCCCGGTTCCAGTGTCTCGACCCATGATTGCCCGCCAGCCGCCAGCAACACGGGAACCGGCGGCGAAGGGCCGCCGCCAGCGGGCAGCACCTCCTGCCCCACTAGCTGGTTGATCAGCTGTGACTTGCCGGATGCGGATGCCCCCGACACGCAGATGCGGAACCCGGGCCGGATGCTTCGCACACGCAACTGGCGCAGCGATACGCCGATTTCATGCAGTCCGAACTTCTCCGCGAGGCCAACCGCCTCCGTTAGCCAGCCATCGAGTTCATCAGCCCATTGGAGTGCCACCGGACTCACGATTACCGACCGTTACCAATAAAGGAGATCAATCCGACCGCTCCCCGGATCGTAACCAAACGGCGCTTGCGCCGATTATGGCATATATCGTCGCAAAGAAAGTACTCGCCGCTTTATTCGCGCCACCTTAACAACTCTCGGGTTTCATGGGAGGAGGTGGATATCCGATGCTCTCGTGTTCTGCGTAAAACGGTTCGAGCCGGTGACTATTCTTTCGGTGTCGTCGTGAAGTGGTGTGAAGCCATGGTTATTGTTTGGCTGGACCGCGCGCCCTCGGCATCCCGGGCCCGCGAACTGAGAGCGGCAAACCGGAGCCTGCGCCGCAATAATGGGGTCCTCACACCGGTGGCGTTCCATATACGGGGCAATGACAGGCCTTTATGCAACATGGCAGCACTTCCAAGACCGCGACGCGAGCTCACTGATCTGAACCGGTGCTGATGCCTGGTCCGCTTGACCTTACTGATCGGGCCGGTGCAGCCGGATGGTGCGGATTTCGAAGGGGCGGAACGACAACTCGACCGTTCCGCTGCCGGCCATGGGGCCGCTGGTGACCGGCAGCGGGCTGGTACCGGGCAGGGGGCGTTCCAGCAGGTCGGCCGGGGTAACGGCGGCCAGGGGGAAGTCCGCGGTGAGCCGGGTGGCGGCCCGGCCGCCGCGGGATTCGTAGAGGCGGACGATGACGTCACCGGACTGGTCGTCGGCGAGTTTGACGGCTTCGGCGACCACCGCGTGGTTGTCCACGGCCAGCAGAGGCCGTACCGGCGACGCGGCCGTGCCCCGGAGGTGGCGTTCCGGCAGGTTGATGAGGTATCCCTCCCGGACGGCGTCGGCGATCTGGGCTCCCGGGGCGAAGGCGTAGCGGAACGTGTGGACCCCCTGGTCGGTGTCCGGGTCGGGGTAGCGGGGGGCGCGCAGCAGCGACAGCCGGACGGTGGTGGTGGTGCCGCCGTCGGGGCGTACCGTGCTGGTGACGTCGTGGCCGTACGTGGAGTCGTTGACGACCGCGGCACCCCAGCCCGGCTCGCCGACATGCAGGAAGCGGTGGGCGCAGATCTCGAACTTGGCCGCTTCCCAGCTGGTGTTGCAGTGGGTCGGACGGAATACGTGGCCGAACTGGGTTTCCGCGGCCGAGCGATCGGCCCGGACATCGACGGGGAAGGCGGCCTTGAGGATCTTCTCACGCTCATGCCAGTCGACCTCGGTCTCGAAGTCGAGGCGCCTGACGCCGCGCCGCAGCGTGACCAACTGGGTGACGACGGAGGCGCCGAAGGAACGGGTGACGGACACCGTGGCGGCGCCGGCGTCCGCGGCCGGGTCCTCGCTCTTGAACAGCTCGAGCTCGGTGACGTCGGTTAGGTCGGTGACGGTGTTCCGGTAGTACCGGTCGACATCCCAGGCGTCCCAGTGAGCGGGGAAGTCGGGGTGGATCTGGAGCAGGTTGGCGGCGGCGCCGGGCGGGAGCGCTTCCCGCCCGGCGCCCAGCTCGGTGACCGAGGTGACCAGGCCGCGCTCGTCGATGACGACCCGGAGCAGGCCGTTGTCCAGCAGGTAGCCGCCGCCAGGCAGCGGCCGTGCCTCAAGGGCGCCCCCGGCGGGCACGGGGCGTCCGGCGGCCATGGCCGGGATGCCGTCGCGTTCGAACGGCGCGGCGTTGAAGACGATGCCGTCGCCGTCATCGAACGCGGTGCCGGCTTCCCCGCCGGACCGCGGCCCGGCGACCGCCCGGATCGCGCCGTCGATGATCTCCTCGAGCTCGGCGGCGACCGCCGCGTAGGTGGCGCGGGCCTCACGGTGCACCCAGGCGATGGACGAGCCGGGCAGGATGTCGTGGAACTGGTGCAGCAGCACGGTCTTCCACAGCCGGTCAAGGCGCTCGTGCGGGTACGGGTGGCCGGTCCTGACCGCCGCGGTGGCCGCCCACAGCTCGGCCTCGCGCAGCAGGTGCTCGCTGCGCCGGTTGCCCTGCTTGGTCTTAGCCTGAGAGGTATAGGTGCCGCGGTGCAGTTCCAGGTACAGTTCCCCGACCCACACCGGCGGGTTCGGGTACTCGGCCTGGGCCTTGGCGAAGAAGTCGGCGGGCTTCTCGATCTGCACGCGGGCCGAGCCATCCAGGTCGCGCAGCCGCCGCGCCCGGGCCAGCATCTCCGCAGTCGGGCCGCCGCCGCCGTCCCCGTAGCCGAACGGCACCAGCGACCGCCGGGCCCGTCCCTTCTCCTGGAAGTTGCGCACCAGCTTGGCCATCTCGCGGCCGGAGAATTCGGAGTTGTAGTTGTCCACCGGCGGAAGGTGGGCGAACACCCGGGTGCCGTCGATGCCCTCCCAGTCGAAGGTGCTGTGCGGGAACCGGTTGACCTGGTTCCAAGAGATCTTCGTGGTCAGGAACCACTGCGAGCCGGACTGCTTGATCAGCTGAGGCAGCGCGCCGGAGTAGCCGAAGGAGTCCGGCAGCCAGACCTCCCGGGTCTCGATGCCGAACTGGTCAAGGAAGAACCGCTTGCCGTGCACGAACTGGCGGGCCATCGCCTCGCCGCCGGGCATGTTGGTGTCCGCTTCTACCCACATGCCGCCGACCGGCACGAACTGCCCCGTCTTCACCTTGTCCACGACCCGGGCGAACACCTCCGGGCGGTGCTCCTTTATCCATGCCAACTGCTGCGCCTGGGACATGGCGAAGACGAACTCCGGGTGCTCGTCCATCAGCGCCGTGACGTTCGACGCGGTCCGCGCCACCTTGCGGACCGTCTCTCGCAGCGGCCACAGCCACGCCGAGTCGATGTGAGCGTGCCCGACCGCCGAGACCAGGTGCGCGGACGCGTGCGCGGGCACGGCCAGCGCCGGGGCGAGCTCGCCCCGCGCGGCGGCGGCCGAGCCCGGCACGTCGCCCAGGTCAAGCGCGTCAAGTGCCCGCTCGATGGCCCGGAGGATCTCCCACCGCCGCGCCCCGTCGACCGGCAGCTCATGCATCAGCTCGCCGAGTATCTCCAGGTCCTGGACGAGTTCCCAGACGTCGGCGTGGAATAGTGCGAGATCGGCCCGCCGCAGCCGGTACAGCGGTGCGTCCCCGGCGGTGAGCGTGTCCCCGAGCTGGGTGACCGGTCGCTCTATCAGCGGGTTGGCCGCCGCCTCGACGAAGAACCGCACAGTATTGCCCACCACGGGGCTGCCGCACCCGGTGGCGCCGGACGGCGCCAGGCAGTCAAGCCGCACCGAACGCTGCCGCGGGTGCAGCCCCCGCACCGGGGACCCGTCCGGCCGGTAGATCAGGCCCTCCGCGGAAAAGCCGCTGAAGCCGTCGCCGAAGCCGAGGTCGATGACCGCCGCGATGTCCCGCCCCGTCCATTCCGCCGGGACCGTCCCCTGACAGGAGAACCAGGTGGTACCCCAGGCCCGTCCCCACGCGCCGCCCACCTCGAACGGCTGGTACTCGGCCGCCAGGCCCTCGGCCGGCGGCACCGGCTCGCCGGGCACGTGCCAGGCGGCCACCCGCAACGGCTCCGTCGCCCCGTGCACCGCGGGCCGGATCCGCTCCTTCAGGACCCGGTCCAGGCGCTGCTCGGTCAGCAGGCGGTCGTCATGCATCTGATCTGCTCCTCAGGGCTCGCTTGGCAGCGCGGTTGTTCGTTGGCGGACAAGATGCCGGTGCCGGTGCGGCAGGCCGCACCGGCACCGGCAGTGCTCAGCTCTTCGGCCGGATGTCGCCGGCCTCGAGCATCAGCGAGAGGCCCTGGCTCAGGTTTCCCTGGCCGAGGATGTCCCACAACGTGCTGGTCCCCTGCGCGTTCATCGGAGGCCAGTCGGTGAAGTGCTGTGAGGAGTAGGGGAACTGGTAGACCTTGGTCGCGTAGGTGATGTAGGGCACCTGCTGGTTGATCAGCTTTGCCCAGTCGTAGACGAGGGTGTTCAGCTGCGTCCCCGGTCCTACCGTTTCCGATTCCTGGTCGATGGTGGCGGGAACGTTGACCGTGCCGAGGCCGGGGACCGTCATCGTCGGCCCGAAGCCCACGCCGCTGTCTCCGGCGTAGCTGCCCACCGACTCGAAGTTGCCGATCGATCCCAGTATCTGGTCGATGTTGTTGTACAGCGGGTTGGGGCCGCCCTTGAGGTAGATGGACACCTGGAAGTCACCGTTGAAGAGGTCCTCGTTCACGATCGTGCCCTGGGTCGCGTCGAGGCTGGAGGGGATGCCGAAGGCGGTCAGCGCGCTGGCGGCCTCGTCGTAGGAGGAGACGATGTCGCTGTTCGCGGAGTTCACCAGGAGCGAGAGGGTGAACGGCTTGCCGTTGGGCATGATCCACCGGCCGCCGCTCTGGCGGAACCCCGCCGACTTGAGCAGCGCGGCGGCCTGCGCGGCGTCCACCGGGTAGGGGTTGAGCGAGGCGATCTGGCTCTGCGTGAGGTAGAGCGAGTTCAGGTAGCTGGGCAGCCCGTCGACGACGGTGTTCTGGACGCCGCCGCGATCCTTGACCGAACTGCCGCCGTAGGCCGAGGAGACCATGTTCGCCCGCGGTATCACGTACGCAAGGGCCTGACGCACCGCCGTGATGTTCAGCGGGTATGCGTGGCTGTTGAACACCATGCTGAACGTGAACCCCTCGGGGATCGCCGTGTTCGACCCCGAGGTCGACTCCCACTCCTTCAGGATCGCGGGCGACATGTAGACGTTGGAGAAGTCCGCCTGGCCGCCGAGCAGCAGCGGGTAGATGCCCTGGTTCTGGTCGTTGAGGAAGTCGATGCCGGGGACGTGGATGTTTGCCGCGTCGTAGAAGCCCGGCCACTTCACGAGGATGGCCTCGGCGGTGTCGATGGCCTTGAGCTCGAACGGGCCGTCGCCGATGAGCTTCGGCACGTTGTCGGCCGCGACCTGCTTATAGGCCGCCTGCATCGCCGCGTACTGTGGCATCTTGTTGGCGGCGGCCGGGTTCTTGGTGTCTTCCGCGTAGTACGCGGCGTCGTCCTGCTCCAGGGACGGGGTGACGAACTGGCCGTAGGTGCTTGACGGCAGGATGGTGGCGGGCAGCAGCTCGTCCTCGAGCAGCGTCATGTTGGTGCCCGGCCGGGTGGAGACCACCACCTGGGTGGCGGTCGGCGCGCTCACGCTGGATATGTACGACCATCCGCCGGTCCCGGCGGCGGCGGTGACGCCGCCGGCCCCGCCGAGGCCGTTCAGCACGAACGTGTCGAGAACGTCGGTGCTGGTGACCGGCTTGCCGTTCTGCCAGTTGACCCCGGACCGCAGGTTGATAGTCAGGGTGTCGCCGCTTACCGTCCAGCTGGTGGCCAGCTGGGGGGTGAAGCTGGTCAGGCTCGGGTCGTCCTCAACCGCGAGCGGCAGCTGGATCAGCCCTTCGCCGATGCCGAGGGAGATGGGACTGTACCAGTTGAGCGACCACGTGGTGCCCCAGCTGCAGCACGGAGCCCATTTCAGGTACGCGCCCGTCCCGCCGCCCGAGGAACCGCTTCCTCCGCTGCTGCCGGTGCAGGCCGCCGCCACCAGCGCGATCACGGCGACGCCGGCAGCGGCGAGCGCCCGTCTCCCGCGGGCGGGTCTTCCTGGTGCACTGATGCCTGTTCTCACTGCGTCTCCTTAGCGCCGGTACGTGCCGTTGACGTCGGATGCCTCTTCGTCGTGCGCCGTTCGCCTTCCCGGGCGCCCATGGTTGCCGCGAGGTAGAGGGAGGCCGCGAGGACCAGCGTCAGGCTGACCGCGATGGCGAACTCGTCCGCCATGACGTCGGCCCGGTCCGGCATCGGGAGCAGGCGGCCCAAGACTCCCAGCGCCAGCATCACCAGCCCCACCCTGACCAGCAGCTGCGCCGCGAGCCGTCCCATGCTCAGCCCACCTCCCCGGCCGTGGTTTCCACGGACGCGGCTGGCTCGTTGACCACCGGAGGGACCAGTTCCGGGTACCAGCACGCGCTGCGGTGCCCGTCGGTTCCGTCGACCGGCCTGCTCGGGGGCCTCTCCCGGCGGCACTGGTCCTGGACGAAGGGACACCGGTTGGCGAAGACGCATCCACTGGCCGCCGCTTCCGCCTCGATGCGCCCGGCCGCGATCCGCGCCGCCTCCGATCGCGGCCGGCGGGCCCGGCGCGGGTCCGGTTCGGGGATAGCGTCCAGCAAGAGGTACGTGTAGGGGTGCCGCGGCCGCGCGATGACGTCCTCGACGGGGCCGCTTTCGACCACCACGCCGAAGAACATCACGATGAGCTGTCCGCCGACCGCGAAGTAGCGGACGACGCCGAAGTCGTGGCTGATGAACAGGTAGGCCAGGCCCTGGCCCGCGCCAAGCGACCTGAGCAGGTCGAGGACCGAGATCCGGAGCGACACGTCGAGCATGCTCACCGGCTCGTCGGCCACGACCAGGCGCGGGCGCAGCGCCATCGCCCGGGCGATCACCAGGCGCTGGCGCTGCCCGCCGGAAAGCTGGTGGGGGTACCGGTCAAGGAACGAACGGCCGGTGTCAAGGCCGGCCAGGCCGAGCAGCCGCCGGACCTCGCCGCCGACCTCACGCCGGTGAACGACCCGGTGATGGCGCAGGCCCGCCGCGAGCGTCTCCTCCACCGTGATACCCGGGTTGAGCGCCCCGTAGGGGTCCTGGTGGACGAGCTGGACCGCGCGGCGGTAGCGGCGGTAGTCGGCGCCGCGCGCCTGCCAGATGTCCGTGCCCTCGAAGCGCACCGTGCCGGCCGTCGGCCGCAGCAGGCCGGCGACGGCCCGGCCCAGCGTGGTCTTCCCGCACCCGGATTCCCCGACCACGGCCAGGGTCCGGCCCGGCTCGATCTGCACGCTCACCTCCCGGAGCACCGAGCGGTCGTCCCGGGCCCGCGGGTAGCGGTGCGACACGGACTCAACGCTCAGCAGGGTCACTCGCGATCCCCCCTTCCGGTTCGCTGTTCACGACATGACAGGCGACCGCGTGACCCGAGGCACTCGCCAGCGGCAGCGGTTCGGCCTGCCGGCAGACCTCCTGGGCGAGCGGGCAGCGTGGCGCGAAGCGGCAGCCCGGCGGCAGGGCACTCAGGTCCGGCACCTGGCCGGGAATCGACTTCAGGTTCGCCGGGTCGGCGGTCAGACTCGGCATGGCCGAGATGAGCGCCTTCACGTAGGGGTGCCGACGGTCGTCGAAGAAGATCTCCTCGACGGTGCCCGACTCGACCAGACGGCCGGCGTACATCACCGCCACCCGTTCGGCCAGCTCGGCGACGACGGCCAGGTCATGGGTGACGAACACCACGGTCGCGCCGAGCGTGTCGTGCAGGTCCCTGACGATGTCGATGACGAGCCGCTGGCTGAGCACGTCGAGTGCGGTTGTCGGCTCGTCGAGGACCAGGACCTCGGGTTTGAGCAGGAGCGCGAGAGCGATGGCGATCCGCTGCTTCATGCCGCCGGAGAGCCCGGCTCTCGTAGGTCCGCCAGACCTGGTCCGGCCGCAGCCGGACCAGCCGGAGCAGCTCCTCGAAGTACCGCCGGCCCTCCTGCTGGCTCTGGTACACGCCCGGATGGGCCTGCAGGACGTGCTCGACCTGCGTGCCGATGGTGAGCACGGGATTGAACCCGCTCATGGCGGACTGGAACACCACCGCGATGTGCCTGGCCCGCAGCTGCCGCAGTTGCGAGTAACTCATCGTGGCGAGATCCGCGCCCTGGAAGCGGACCTCGCCGGAGATGACGCGGCCCGGCGGCGGGACCAGGCCGAGCAGCGAGTACGCGAGCGTCGACTTCCCGCAGCCCGACTCCCCGACCAGGCCGTAGATCGTGCCCTTGGGAATGGACAGGCTCACGTCCTCGACCGCGCGCACCGCGCCGAAGCTCACGGTCAGACCCCGCACGTCGAGCAGGGAGTCCCGCTGCCCGCCGGCCGCGTCGCCCGGCCCGGCCGCGCGGAACGCGTCGTTCACCGGGACCGGCCGGGTGCTGTCGCCGGCCATCACTGGACCCGGAGCCTGGGGTTGAACAGCCGGTCCATCGCCCGCGAGAAGTAAACGAGCGCGACCTGGAGGAAGACGATCGCCAGCATCGGGGAGAACAGGTAGAACGCGCTCTGGCTGGTGTAGAGCGCGCCCTGGCCGAGCGCGAGGTTGATCATGATCCCCCAGTTCGTGCCGGAGATCGGTGCCACGCCGAGCAGGTAGAGGCCCACCTCGGCGTAGATGGCGTCGGTCACCGCGAGCAGGAAGTGGATGGCCACGTACGGGCCGATGTTCGGGAGCAGCTGGCGGGCGATGATGTTGCGCAGCGGGAGTCCCTGCACCCGGGCGGCGTCGATGAAGTCGCTGGTGCGGAGGCTGAGCGCCTGCGAGCGGACCGCCCTGGACAGCCCGGCCCATCCCGATATCGACAAGATCGCGGCCAGCGCGAACGGGGACGTGGTCCGCGCGATGCTCGCGATCACGATGACCAGGGGCAGGCCGGGGAGGGTGAGGAATACGTCGGTGACGCGCATTATCGCCTGGTCGACGGCGCCGCCGAGATAGCCGGCGACCAGGCCGACCGTCACCCCTACGACCACCACGATGACGGCCGCGGTGATACCGACCTCCATGATCGGCCGCGTGCCGACGATCACCTCGCTCAGCACGCTGTTGCCGGTGAAGTCCGTGCCCAGGGGGTACCGGCGCGAGGGCGGCAGGTAGGCGAGCGAGGAGTTCTGCTGGTAGCCGACGTGCGTCACGATCGGCCCGACGACTGCCACGACGAGGTAAATCAGGATCACCACGCCGCCGGCGAGCGCGGGCTTGTCGGACCAGCAGATCCGCCACAGGTCGCGGAGCAGCCTCATGCGACCGGCCTTTCCGCGGACTCCCCGGCCCGCGAACCAGACCGGGGCGCCTGCTGGCTCTCCGCCGCCAGGCCGCTGGCGGTCAGGTCGCGGGCGGTCAGGCCCGCTCGCCCGCCGCCGGGGCTCATGATCCGCGGGTCCACCAGCGGGTAGATGAGGTCCACGATGAGGTTGGACACGACCACCGCGACCGTGATCAGGATGAAGCAGCCCATCATCACCGGGTAGTCGCGCTCGTTGACCGACTGGATCAGGTAGTAGCCGAGGCCGGGGTAGACGAAGAAGGTCTCGATGAACACCGAGCCGCCGAACAGGTACCCGAGCGAGAGCCCGAGGTTCGTCACCATCGGCAGCATGGCGTTCCGGCCGATGTAGGACCGGGTTACCCGCCAGCGGGCGAGCCCCCACGCCTCCCCGGTCCGCACGTAGTCCGCGCCGAGGATGGTCGACACAGAGCCCTTCATGGTGAGCGCCCAGCTGCCGAACGCGACGATCACGTAGGACAGGACGGGGAGGGTCGCGTGCTGCAGCACGCTGGCGATGAACGGGCCGTTCCACCCGGGGGTGGTCTCCAGCGAGTAGGGGCCGGACGCCGGGAGGAGGTGCGCCCGGTCGGCGACCAGGTAGATCAGCACGAGCGCGACGATGTAGTTCGGCACCGCCGCGATGAACGACACGACGCCCGTCGCGAGCTTCGAGAGCAAGCCCTGCGGGAACGCGGCGATCAGGGTCCCCACCACCACCCCGATGGCGAAGCTGATCAGCAGGGCCAGCCCGACGACCAGCAGCGTCCAGGGCAGGGCGCCCGCCACGACGCTGAGCACGGACTGGCTGGGATTAAGGATGGACGTCCCGAAGTGGAGACGGAAGGCGTTCCCCACGTAGCCGAGGTACTGCTGCCACAGCGGGCTGTTCGTCTGTACGTCGTAGGCGGCTGAGACCTTCTGGGCGATCTCCTGGGTGCTGAGGGCGCCCTGCGTGGAGAGCTGAGACTCCAGGTAAGTCATGGCGTTGCCCGGCATGAGCCGGATCATGAAGAACGTCAGCGTGATGACGACGTAGATCGTCACCACCGCGAGGGCCAGCCGTTTGACGAGGAAGGCGGCCACGGCGCCTCAGGCTCCCCGCGACCAAGACCAGGACCGCGACCGCGACCTGACGGGCATCGAACCTAGAGTCACCTTTGCCTCCACAGCACGCCCAAGAGCCGAACTCCCGGCCTAACCAGGCACCCTCGCCACGGCAACCGGCCGCATCATCGGAAGTCCATTTGTCATTTGTATGCTGCAAATGATGAACGGTGTCCCGTATGCCGTCAATAGTCCGTTTGTCGGGGCAGTCAAGACATAGGAAACGGGTAAGGCGCGGGGGGACGCGCCCAAGGGCAGCAGAGCTAGCGGTCCCGGGCGGGACCGGGCGACGGGGCCGCCGTCAGTGCGCGACTGGCAGCCCGGTCACCGCGCTGATCAGGTCCGCAGCCCTGCTGACGGCCTGCTCGGGCGACAGCCGCGCGGCCAGGACGGCCTCAAGCATCGCCCTCAGCTGCACGGAAACCAGCGAATAGGCCGGGGTGACCGGCCGGGTCACCGCCCGGCCGAGCAGGCCGGCGGTGAACGCGTGGAACGGCGAACGGCCGCCAAGTTCCGCGACCACCGAGCGGCGGGGCGGGATCTGGCCGGTCTGGGCGAAGAAAGTCATCATCGCCGGGCCGGCGACCGCGCTCTTCAGCACCTCCATCGCCGCGGCCGGCTGCTTGGCCTGGCGGGGAATGCAGTATGCCATGCCGCCGACCACCACCGAGGACTGACCGCGCGGCCCGGCCGGCACCGGCATGAAGCCGAACGCGCCGGTGAGCCCGTCCAGTTCCCGGCCCGCGTAGCCGGCGAGCGCGGGGGCCTCGTAGCTGCCGCCGAATGCCAGCAGCGCCTCGCCGCGGGCGAGCATCTGGATCGGCCGGTCCCGCTCCCGGCCAACCGCCTCGATGGACAGCACCTTCTCGTCCGCCAGTGTCCGCAGCAGCCGCATGGCCTCCACGCTCGCGGGCGAGTCGAGCGTCACCCGGTCCGGCCCGAGGACGCGGACGGCATTCGAGGCCAGCAGCGCGACCAGGCAGTAGGTCGCGAACTCGTCGGCCGACGGCCCGGCCGGCATGACAAGCACCGGGCCGCCCCGCTCGGCGGCCAGCCGGCGGCCGACTTCCTGGAGTTCCTCCCAGGTGCCGGGGATGCCGGGACCGACGGCGGCGCGGTCGTACCAGATTCCGGCCACGTCCATTTCCGCCTGGACCGCCTGGGTGCCGGCACCGATGCGGTGCGCGTCGACGAACGGCTCGAGGAAATCGCGGCGCAGGTCGTTTTCCACCCAGGCCGGGTCGAGCTCCTCGAGCGGCCACAGGAACCCGGACGCGGCGAACTCCGCCACCCACACCGAGTCGAGGATGGCCAGGTCCGGCGCGCGGCCTTCGGCCACCGCCCGGATGAAGGCGGCATGCAGGTCGTTCAGGTCCGTGTGGGCGACCGACAGCCGCACCCCGGGCGACATCGCCCGCAGGTGCGGCTCCCACAGGTCAACCTTTGGCGCGAGCACCCGCACCTCGCTGGAACCGTCCTGGCGGCCCAGCCAGCGCGGGTTCACGAACGTGCCGTGCCTGCGGCGGCGGAGTACCACACCCTCGGCGGCCAGTTCCGTCAGCGCGTGGGTGACCGGAGTCCGGCTCAGCCCGAACCGCTCGCAGAGCTCGTGCTCGGTCGGCAGCCGTCCGTCCGTCCCGTAGACACCGCTGCGGATCTCCTCGGTCAGCAAGGTCTTGAGCTGGTAGTAGACCGGGATCGGGTTGCCGCGCATGAGAGCCATATCGCCATGATGCATTGCGCAAGAGCATGACCGGTCTACATCGAACGGACAACCGGTTTACGCCGGCCGCTGGAGGCCCGCAACCCGTTTGACCTCGGTCGGAGCCGTTCGCTAATGACGGTTTCGCGCGCCCCGGGAGCTCCGGCCGGGTCGGGTTCGACCCGGCGATGCCGGAACCCAGGGCCGGGGCTCAGGTAGCAACCGTCCGGCCGAAGATCAAAATCAGCGGCAGTCATCCGAACGGGTCCGTGTTCCACACGGACGCGCACATGACATCGGAACGCCGGAGCGGACCTCCGGCCAAGGGCGGCAGCGCAGGGCAGCGACCCGGTATCAGAGTCGGCCATCGGCCGGGCGAACACGCCGTTGTCGCCACCGCGAATCCGGTCAAGCGCCGCTGTCACTCCCGGGCTTCGAAGCATTTCCTGAGGTGCGCCGCTGCCTGCGCGATGGCGGCCCGGCTGGCAGCCAGCGTTCCGGTCATCGTGAAGAAGCCGTGCGCCATACCGGGATAACGGCTGAGGTCGACCGGCACGCCCTCGTCGGTGAGCCGGCGGGCGTACGCCTCGCCCTGGTCACGCAGCGGGTCGTACTCGGCGGTGATGACGAGCGCCGGCGGCAGTCCGGCGAGGCTCTCGGCGCGCAGCGGAGAGGCCAGCGGGCTGACCGCGTCGCCGGGACCCGGCAGGTAGTGCTGCCGGTACCAGGCCACGGAGCGGCGGTTGAACAGGAACGGGTCGTCCGCGCCCTGCGTGGGCCAGTCATCGGCGAGCTGATCGGTGTTGGGGTATACGAGGAGCTGGCCGGCCAGCGCCAGGTCATCGGCCCGGGCGAGCAGCGTCACCGCCGCGGCCAGGTTCCCGCCGGCGCTGTCGCCGCCGACCGCCAGGCGAGCGGGGTCCGCGCCGATCTCGGCGCCGTGCCCGGCGACCCATCGCAGCGCCGCGTAGCAGTCGTCGACGGCCGCGGGAAACGGGTGCTCGGGAGCTAGCCGGTAGCCGGGGACGACCACCAGGGCGCCGGACGCGTTTGCCAGGGTGCGGCTGACCCCGTCGGCCGTGTCGATGCTGCCAAGCACCCAGCCGCCGCCGAAGAAGTAAAGCAGCGCGGGCAGCGGCCGCTGGGCCGCGGGCCGGTACAGACGCAACGGCAGGTCGCCGCCAGGCCCGGGAATCGTCAGGTCGGCCACCTCGTGGACCGGTTCCGGCTCTCCGCCGCTGTCCCTGATCGAAGCGAGGTCGGCGGCCCTGGCGGCGGCTAGCGACATGCTGTACAGCGGCGGGACGTTGGCGCGCTCGCGCTCGTCGCGCATTGCCTGCAGTTGCGGGTCAAGCGGCATGGCCCACGTCCTTTCGGTTATCGGCTGGTCAGCTTCCATACTTGCCCGGACACCGCCTCACGATAGAACCGCGCAGCAGTGGCGCATGATAGAGCGCACGAGGTTCCGCGAGCGTCATCGTAAGCTATTGTCGCTGCCATTGCCACGATGTACTGTTTGACGCGTAAATACCGGCTGCGGGACAATGTTGCGCAGTTGATCGCCAATGCGATCATGTCACGAGGGCGGGTTGACTGGCCCAATGGTTGAGCTAGCGCGCGACACATTGCACACGTCGGTTACCGACCCGGTGGCGGCGTCGATGAATTTTCTCAATGAAATCGCCAGCCGTTTTCCCGCGGCGATTTCCCTGGCGGCGGGCCGGCCATTCGACGAGTTCTATGAAGTGACGGACATCGAGCGCTACCTGGCTGCGTATGTCGCCCACCTGCGCGCTGGGGGGATGAGCGAGGCGCGGGTCCGGCAGGCCATCTTGCAGTACGGCCGGACCAACGGCCAACTCGGGCTGATGATCTCGCGGATGCTGGAGATCGACGAGGGCATCAGCGTTACGGAAGAGTCCATCATGGTGACCTCGGGCTGCCAGGAGGCCATGATCATCGCCCTGCGCGGCCTCGTCGCGGAGCCCGAGGATGTCGTCCTCGCCACCGAGCCGTGCTATGTCGGACTCACCGGTGCCGCGCGCGTACTCGGCGTTCCCGTGGTCCCGGTGCCGGAGACATCCGAGGGGCTCAGCCCGGAAGCGGTCGCGCGGGTCGCCAGGAAGGAACGCGGCCGCGGCCGTCGTCCGCGTGCCCTGTATGTGGTGTCGAACTTTGCCAACCCATCCGGTGTCTCACTGAGCGACGAGGCGCGGCGGGGACTGCTCAAGGTCGCGGCCGATGAAGACCTGCTGATCCTGGAGGATGACCCGTACGGGCTGTTCGGGTCCGGTGACCGGCACCAGCCGACGCTGAAGTCGCTGGACACCGATCAGCGGGTCATCTACCTCGGCTCGTTCGCCAAGTCGGTGTTCCCCGGCGCCCGGGTGGGCTTCCTGGTCGCGGACCAGGCCGTTGTCAGCGCTGATGGCCACCGCAGCCTGCTGGCTGATGAGCTTTCGACAGTCAAGAGCATGGTCACCCTCAATACCTCCCCGATCGCTCAGGCCGTCATCGGCGGCGTGCTCGTCTCGTGCGGGTACAGCCTGCGCGCGGCGAACCAGGAGAAGATCGCGTTCTACCGGCGCAACCTGGCGGCACTGCTGGCCGCGCTCGAGCGTCACTTCGCCGATCCGGCGATCACCTGGAACACGCCGAGCGGCGGCTTCTTCGCGGTCCTCGGCGTGCCTTTCCGGGCTGACGAGAAGCTGCTCGAGCTCTCCGCCCGGGACTACGGCGTGCTGTGGACGCCGATGAGCTTCTTCTATGCCGGCGGCGGTGGCAGCCACGCGATCCGGCTGTCGTGCAGCGCGCTGGCAACGAACGAGGTTGAGGAGGGAGTCCGCCGGCTCGCTGCCATGATCGCCGGTATCCGTTCTTGACTGGCCTCGTTCGCGTCTGGATCGTTCCGGTGGACCTGCCGCCGGAGGCGGAAGCCCGCTGCCGGGACGTCCTCGACGACAGCGAGCGGGCACGGGCCGCGGCATTCCTGAGCCAGCGCGACCGGCGGCAGTACACGGTCGCGCACGGCGCCCTCCGGATTCTCGCCGGGCGCGCGTTGCGGGTGACGCCCTCGGCGCTGCGCTGGAATCTGGGCCCCTACGGCAAGCCCGCGCTCGCGGCCCCGTGGTCGGGGCTGTCCACCAGCCTGTCGCACTCCGCGGACCTGGTCGCGGTGGCCATCGCGGCCGGCCGCGCGGTGGGGGTCGATATCCAGCACCTCGTGCCGCGCCTGGACGCGGTCGCGATGTCTGACCGCTTCTTCCCGCCCGCCGAGGCGAAGTACGTCGCGGCCGGCCGCGACGCGAGCGCGCGGGCAGAGCGGTTCACCCGCCTGTGGTCCCGCAAGGAGGCGGTCGTCAAGGCGGCCGGCGGCCGGCTGTGGCCGAACCTGGGGATCGCGGTCCTCGGCTGCGATGTCGTCAGCTGCACCGACCCGCCCGGTGCTCACCAGGTGGCCGATGTCCCGGCGCCAGCGGGTTTCCTGGCGGCCGTGGCGCTGGCCGGCGCCGCTCCGTTCGTCACCCAGGCCACGGCCTGGCCGAATGAGGTCGCGGCGACCGTCGCCGTCTAGCGCTGACCCGGCAGCCGCCCGTCAACTGTGACCGGCGGGACTGATGCCGCGGCCATGACCTGGTTCCACCCCTGCACGGCCACGCGGTCATTTCATTTCCGGGAGCGGGCGCGCGGCACCCATCGAAACGTTGAGGTATACCGAGTTTGCGTCATTATCGCACCCGGCATGTCCCGCTTTGTCCCACCCGAAATCGGTATACGTTGCCCGCTGCGGGGACGCGCCACGGGGTCTCGCCTGCCCCGGGACATACGGGTGCAATGACTCGTATGTCCGAGGGAATCATGGGTGACCGGTCTCGGGCCCCGGCCGTTCAGGGCCTGTATGTCGCGGAATCCCGGAACGGGCCGCCACTCCTACGTCTTTGCTTACCAGACGGCGCCGCATCCCGGACATATCGGTCGCGATCATGGTCGCCTGCTAAGTAAAGGTGTCGATTGTGGTCACCTTTTAAGCAAAGAATGGTCGCCAGGCGGGTACAACGGGCGCGGTCAAGGTCAAGGGCAGGAGGATACCGAACGAGTTCGTGCTGCGCGTGATGTGAAACACGAACTCGTTCGGTGTCCCTAGGTATTTGATGGTGGTTTCTCGCCGATGGCCGCGAGAATGCCGTCCCACAGGCGGGCCCGGGCGTCCAGGGCGAGGTTGACCGTCTCGCCGCACTCGGCCCACTTGGCGCGGTCCTGGCCGCAGAGGTCGGCGAGCATCTGCATCGCCATCGGCGTGTGCTCCTCGCTGTCGACCTGAATGTGGCGAGACAGGTAGTCGACGAATGTGCCGAGCGACCCGACCCGCTCGTTTACGTTCACCACCTGCTGGAACATGTCCGGTATCAGATCCTCGCGGCCGAAGGCGAACGCCGCGGCCTGCGCGTGCACGGGCGCGTTCTCGATGAAGTCCCAGGTGAGCCGGACGAACTCGGCCGCGGGGGGCGGCACCCGCACCTCATCGATCGCCGCCAGCACCGGCCGCCGGGCGCGCAGCCGGCCGATGAAAGCGTCGATAATCGACGTGTCGGCGCCGGCCTTGGTCATGCCGTCGAGGTAAAGCTCGAAGTGGCTGATGAAGCCGCCGCGGAGTTCGTCGCTCTCCTCGACGAGCACGATGTCGTTGATGAGGTGGCGGCTGCCGGTCGGCCCGGTCGGCACCCACGGCACTTCCACGCAGGTGAGGTTGCGCTGCAGCGACTTCAGCAGCGACATGAAGTCCCACACGGCGAACACGTGATGCTCCATGAACGTGCGGATCGCGTGCTGGCTGGTCAGCGCCGCGTATAGCGGGTGCTTGACGACGGTTTGCCTGGCCTGCTCGATCTCCTCCTCAAGGCGGTCGATTTCGGGATGCCGCTGGCCCCAGAGATAACGCGACATGTCCAACCTCCAGTGCGCGGTGCCCGATGCCGTCAGTGGTCCGGCCGCGCCACAGGACCGGGCAGAAGTCAGGATCGCTGTAATCGGGACGTCCGTCCGGCAGGCGCCGGACCAGCACGTCGTGGTTGTATCCGAGGAGTTCGCCGCTGCTCAGCTCGAACCGGCGGTAGGCGTTCTCGCCGTCCTGCAGGTGGAATGAGATGGCCCGGCGGGGACGCGGGCTGCGGTTGGTCTCGCTGCCGTGGTACGTCCGGCAGTGATGGAAGCTCATGTGGCCCTTGGGGATGATCATCGGAACCTTGACCACGTCGGCGTTGTTGTATGCGGCGTTCCGGCCGAGCATGCTCTCCAGGTCGCCCGGATCGCGCTCCGCGAAGTGCCGGGTCACGGTGTCATCGCCGCCGGTCTCACGCCACCGGTGGCTGCCGTCGACCATGGTGATGGTGCCCATCTCCTCGTCGCAGTCGTGAAACGGGATGAAGGCGGTCAGCATCTTGTCCGATATCGACGTCGACCAGTAGTGCTTGTCGAAATGCCAGGGCACGAAGTTCGTTGGCTCGGCGGCGATCGGCGGCTTGTAGATCAGCGTCGACTGGAACACGCGGATCTCGTCGCTGCGGGCCAGGGCGGCGGCGACGGCGCCGATGAGCGGCTTTCGCAGCAGAGCCGCGATGCCGTCGTGCTCGTAGTGCACGTAGTCGTTGTGCCGCTGCACGTCGCCCCTGGACGGGTCCCAGTAGGCCAGCTTCGGTGGCCGCAGCGGCAGCGTGCGATCGCGCTCTCCCGCGTAGTACCGCTCGCTGGCCGCGAGCAGTTCATCGATCTCGTCGTCGGTGAACAGCTTCTTGCTGAGGTACCAGCCGTGCTCGGCGTAGAACTCGATATCGGAGCCTGACGGCAGGAGCGAACGCTCCCGCTCGGTGAGCGCGAACGGCGGCGTGACCAGGTCAGGCATGGGTCGTCCCGGTCATCTGGCGGATCTCGGCGAGTTCGCGGTCCTTCGCCGCGTACAGCGCCGGGATGTTGCTCATGCCGAACGTGCGCGCGCCGCGGCGCTCGATGAGCTCATGGAAGTACGTGCTCCTGATGTGCGTCGACTTCGCGAATATCTGGTACATCTGCCCCCAGTGGTCGCGGTCGACCAGGATGCCGAACGGCCGCAGTGCCGCCAGCGGGATCTCGGTCTCGCCGAGGCGGGCGCCCAGCATGTCGTAGTAGCTTGACGGGGTCACCGCGAACCGGGCACCGCGCTCGGTGAAGGTCCGCACCGCATGCACGATGTCCTGCGTCAGGAACGCGAGGTGCTGCACCCCGGCACCGCCGTGCCAGGCCAGGAAGTCATCGATCTGGCCGGCCTGGCGGTTGAGGTCCGGCTCGATGATGGTGAACGTGGCGCCGCCGGACGGGCTCTGCACCACCTTGGAGAGCATGCCCTGGGCGCCGACCTCGACGTACTCCTGGAAGATGACCGTGAAACCGAGCACCTGCTCGTGGAAGGCCACGGTGGGGTCAAGGTCCCCGGCCGGCACGCACAGCGCCACGTGGTCGATGCGGGTGAGCAGGTCCCCGTCCGCTCCGGCGGCGGCAGGCTCCATCACGATCGCGCCGGGCAGGAATTCGGCGTCCAGGCCGTGGCGCTCGACGAGACGGTAGACCACCTCGCCGAAACCCGCAATCTCCGCGGTGACGACGCGGGCCCTGTCGTTCTCCCAGGAGCGGGGCTGGCCGGTGCTCGTCGCCCCGGCCGCTTCCGCGTAAGCGGCGGCGGCGTCCGTGCGGAACCCGATCACCGCCACGCCGTCGCCGTGCCTGGCGACGAACTGGCTGGCCGGGTGGTCACCGTGCAGCCCGGAGGTCAGCAGTATCCGGATGTCGCCCTGGCCGAGGAGAACACTGCGCTGCCCGGGCAGGCCGGTCTCCGGCCCGCCGCGGCCGTGGACACGGAAGCCGTAGACGCTGCACAAGGACTGCGTCATCGCGATCGCATCACCGACATAAAACTCGATGTGGTCGATACTGAGGGTTCCCATCGCTGTCTCCCGTTCGAAGTTCATGCCGTTACCGCAACGTTCCGGTCTGGCCGGGTCACGACAAGAGCGGCGCCACGGTCCACGCCGTCGCCCGCCGGCGCCAGGTCGATCGATACGACGAGGGCCTCGTCGGCGTCCGCGTCGTCGATCAGCAGCGCGGCGATACCCAGCCCCGCCTTCATCCCGCTGACGCATACCACCGGGCCGGTCAGGTCCCAGCGGGCGGCCAGGTAGCCGGCGACCGCGTTCGGGACGGACTGGAAGAACAGCAGCGGGGAGACGCGTTTGCCGACGTCGACCGCGGCGGCGACGATGGCCGCGCTCGTCGTGTCGCCGAGTGCCGTCACCATGACAATGGCGGTGACCGCGCCGGGCGCCAACGGCTCGGGGCGCCTGCGCAGGGCCCGGGCCGCGACCTCGGCCAGCAGCGGGCTGAAGGCGGACTCGATGAACCCGGCGAGCGGCGGGACCTCGTCATCGGCGCTCGCCTCGGGCCAGGATGCGGCCGAGGCGACCACGAGGCCGGCGTCGGAAGCGGCCGCGAGCAGCGGGCCGAGGCGGGCCGGCGCGCTGCGCTCTGGCGGCGTCACGGCAGCCCGACCACGATTGCGGTGTTCGCCCCGCCGAACGCGCAGTTGAGGCTCATCGCGAGCTCCGCGTCGGTGGCAAGCGGCTCGTCCAGGACGAGCCGGAGGCTGCATCCGTCGTCGGCGCCGAGGTAGCCGGCGTTGACCGGGAGCATGCCCTTGCGCAGGGCCAGCAGCGTGACGATCAGCTCGAGCACCCCCGAGGCCTCAAGGACCTGGCCGTGCAGCGACTTCGTGGAGCTCACGGGCACGGTCCCGGCGGCATCGCCCAGCGCGAGCCGCAGCGCGGTTGCCTCGGCTGGGTCGCTCGCCGCGGTGCCCGACCCGTGGGCGTTGACGTAGCCGATTCCGGCCGCCGCGGCACCGGCCCGCTGCAGCGCGGCCGTGATCGCCCGGGCCAGGCCGTGGCCATCCGGGCGCGGCCGGCAGGGATGGTAGGCGTCGCCGCTGCGGCCCCAGCCCGCGATCCGCGCCAGGGGCAGCGCGCGCCGCGCCCGCGCGGCCTCGTTGGACTCGATGACGAGGGCGCCGACGCCGTCGCCGAGCAGCAGCCCGCGCCGTCCGGCGCTGAACGGTCGTACCTGTCCGTCGCTGGCAAGCATGCGGCCGGCGTCGA
Organism: uncultured Actinomycetota bacterium; assembly: GCA_963785645.1. GTDB lineage: Bacteria > Actinomycetota > Actinomycetes > Streptosporangiales > Streptosporangiaceae > Trebonia. Next base: position 382,580 of record CAWAWG010000002.1, on the reverse strand, counting down.
ACAGGGCGAACTGGTCGGGTTCCACCAGGTACCCGCCCGCGACGACGACGCGGTAGGCCAGGCCGCGGGCGATCATCGCGGCCGCGTCACCGATCGCGCTGCTGGCCGCCACGCACGCCGACGTGTAGCAGCGCAGGTCCCGCTCCGCCAGGCCGCAGGCACGGGCGACCGCGGCGGCGAATGCCTGCGGCCCGAGCGCTGGCCGGCCTGCCCCGGTGACCCGGCCTGACGCAGTGGCCCGGGCGGCCGCCGGGTCACCGTGGATAGCGAGGAACAGCGGGGTGCGGGCGCGGTCGGCGGCCGGGAGGCCGGCGTCGTCGCACGCCTCGCGGACGGTGCGGGCGACCTCGGCGTCCAGCTGCGGGCTGGCCGTCGTGGCAGCCGCGAAGCCGGCCCGCCGGGCGCTGACGTCGAACCGCTGCACGGGCGCGAAGGCCGGCCGGCCGGACAGCACTCCCCGCAGCAGGTTCTCGGTTCCCGGCCCGTACGCGGACAGGACGGCACTGCCGGTCACGACCACCTCGCCCGTTCCCCGGCGGACGCGCTCATCGCTCACGGGCCGACCCGGTTCACTCACGGGCCGACCCGATCTTCAGGTCCCGGAGCACGTCGACCGCGCCGGTGACGGTGGCCATGGCGGCGATTGCGTCGTCGTCGATGTCCAGCGCACCGTAACGCTGTTCGACCTGGTGGACGAGCCAGGCCAGTTCCAGGGAGTCGATCGCTTCCGGCACCTGCTCGGGACGGCGGTCCCCGTAGGTAGCGAGCATCGCGACCACCTCGGACCGCTCCAGCATTCCGGACATGGTCAGCGCGCCGGCGCGGACCGGATCCGCAGCGCGACGGTCTGGCAGAACTCGCCGACGGTCATCCCGGCGAGTTGCTCAGACTCGTCGTCATCGAACCGCACGCCGAACCGGTCCTCGACGCGCACGGCGAGCTCGGCGAGCGCGAGTGACTCCAGGTCGGCGCCAGCCGGGCCGAGCGTGGTGTCGTCGTCGACGTCCTCGATGCTGTAGTTCATTTCGGTCAGGGAATCGAGCACGAACTGGCGGATCTCATCGATCATGATCGGCGCTTTCTCTTAGGGAAGTGGCTCGGCACTCGCGGACGGGCGGGGCAGGCCCGGGTGGTCCGGCGTGGCGTCGCGAAGGGCAGCGCGGCTGCGCACGAGCTTCCCGGTAGCCGTGCGCGGCAGCTGCTCGACCACGTGCAGGCGCCGCGGTCGCTTGAACGGGGCAAGCCGGGTCGTGATCTGGCGTTCCACGGCAGGCAGCTCGGCTTCCTCGGTGAGCACCAGGTACGCCTCGATCGCGTGATCATGGATCACGACCACGCTGGCGACCTCGGGGAACGCGGCCAGCGTCTGCTCGACCTCGGTCAGGTCCACCTTGAGGCCGCCGACTGAGACCTGGGAGTCACGGCGGCCGAGCACCCGCACCAGCCCGGTCCGCGGATCGACGGTGCCCGCGTCCCTGGTATGCAGCCAGCCGTCCGACCAGCGGCCGGGATCCTGTTCGCCGAGGTACGGCGAGGCGGGCAGCGCGAGGTCCAGTTCCCCGTCCTGCTCCCGGAAGGTGATGCCGGGAGCAGGCATCACGGCGGGCCGGTGGTCACCGAACAGGTCGGTGGCGATGACGCCCGCCTCGGTCATCCCGTACATGTTGCCCAGGCGAACGCCGTAGCGATTCACGAACGCGGCGTAGACATCGGGGCGGATCAGCTCACCGCCGGTGGTCATGCCGGTTAGCTGCGGCAGCTTCGGCGGCCGGAGCACCGAGGCCAGCAGCTCGATGTGGAAGGGGACGCCGAGCAGCGTGGTCGGCTGCTCGCTGTCGGCGAGCGCGGACAGGATGCCGTCGGCGGTTGTCCGGACCGGGATGGTCAGCTGCACGCCGGCGTGCAGGCTGTACAGGAGGCCGCCGACAAGCCCGAGCACGTGGACCATCGAGGCGAGCGACACGATGCGCTCGCCGCCGCGGGGAACCCCGTCGATCAGCGTGTAGCGTCTGACCTCCTCGACGAGGCTCGCGGCGTCGCGGGCGATGATCTTGGAGGGGCCGGTGGAGCCGGAGCTGAGCTGGATGACGGCGTGGCTCGTGCTGGCCGGCTGGCCGGGGTAGGCGTCTACCCGCTCGGCGACCTCGCTGAAGCCCCGCAGCGGCCCGCCACCGCCGGAGGACCCGGCCGTCACCACCGCCTGGGGCGACAGCCGCCGCAACGCGACGTCCACCTCAAACGCGGTCAGCCGGTGGTCCAGCAGGGACGCCTGCGCGCCGATCTGCCAGCAGGCCAGCAGGTTGGCGATGAACGCGAGCGACGGCGGCAGGCACAGCGCGACCGAACCGCCTCGCCGCAGCCCGGCCTGAGCCAGGGCGCGGCGGCGCTCGGCTACCAGCCGGCCCAGTTCGCCCCGGCTGACCGGAGCCCCGAGGTGCAGGCACACGTCATCCGCGGCGCCGGCCAGCAGCACCTCGTCAACCCATTCGGGCTCAAGCAGAGGATTGGCCCCCCCGTTTACCTGCGTGGAAAAGCCCGTCACCCGGATTCTCCTTTCTTGCCCGCGCATGCCCTAAGTCGTGGGTCAGCCCTAAAACCGGCTGCTCTTTCATGGCAACTCGTAAAGGCAACCGTCAGGGCATCGGACAATGACCCGTCAGCGGTCCTCTGCAGGCAGGAAGCGCTTCGCTTGGCCAGAACTCAACTTACTCCTTCAGCCTGATTAGGCAAGGGTGTAAAAAGTACAGGTCTCACGGGGCGCCCGGTCGGCTGTTGCGCGCTAAAACGAGAATGGCGAATAACCGGGAATTAAGGCGAGCGCTTACGACCGCCCGGTATATGAATTACAGAGAGCAGGCAGCGCAATACATGCCTGGAATATCAGGGTCGCCGGCCAGGTCCGGTGAACCGGCCGGTTCACGTCGCCGCGTCGCCGATGATCAGCCGGGCCGCCCTTCGTCTCAGCTAGCTCCGCCCTCCGCCGTCAGGAGGCGCCGGTGCTGGCCAGCAGCCGCTGGCGCATGAGGAACTTGCGTACCTTGCCGGTCGGCCCGAGGACCATTTCGCTCTCGGGGACGGCCACGACCCGCAGCGGCAGCTCCGCCGGCAGGCCGCCGGCCCCCGGCCGGCCTCCCCGCCGGCCACCCGGCCGGCCTCCCGCCGGCCACCCGGCAGGCCTCCCCGCCACGGCCACCCGGCAGGCCTCCCCGCCGGCCACCCGGCCAGGCCTCCCGCGCCGGCCACCCGGCAGGCCTCCCCGCCGGCCACCCGCAGGCCTCCGCCGGCCACCCGGCCGGCCTACCGCCGGCCACCCGGCAGGCCTCCCCGCCGGCCACCCGCCGGCCTCCGCCGGCCACCCGGCCGGCCTCCCCGCCGGCCACCCGGCCGACCTCCCCGCCCGCCGCCCCGCCGAGCGCGGCGCGGACCTCCGCCTCGCGGTCGCGGTCGGGGTCGGCGTCCTCGGTCAACGCGAGCAGTACGTCGACGGTGAGCCCGCCGTCGTCGCCGCGTACCGCCAGGAGCGTGCAGTCGCGAACGTCGGGGCAGTGCCTGAGGATGCGCTCCTCGGACTGCACGGTGTAGAGCCACTTCCCGTCGCCGAGGTCGAGCGCGTCGCTGGCCCGGTCGACGTGGTAGAAGTAGCCTTCCTCGTCGCGGTACATCAGGTCGCCGGTCAGGTAGTAGCCGTTCAGGCGGGTCCGGAACGTGTTGACGGAATCGTTCCAGTACCCGAGCGCCAGCGTCGGCGACTTCATGGCCGCCATCCCGATTTCGCCGACCGGGACCTCCTGGCCGGTCTGCTGATCCACCAGGATGACCTCGGCGAACGGCTGGGCCTTGCCGACGCAGCGGCCGTAGCGCTCGCTGCCGGGGCGGTGGCTGATGCCGAACCCGCCGTATCCCATCTCGGTGGAGCCGAGCGTGTCGTTGAATCTGGAGCCGGGCAGGCTGACCACGGCACCGCCGGAGCGGGCGTGGTGACTGCCGACGGCGATCAGCAGGCGGATGTGTGCCTCGTGGGCGCAGTCCCCGCTGTTCGACCAGAACCGGACCGACCCGACGTCGCGCTTCGTCAGGTCGTAGCGGGCAAGCTCGGCCCAGGTGACGGCGAAGCCGTACACCGCGGTCGGCCGCCACCGCTCGATGGCGTCGAGGATGATCTCGCCGCTGCTCTCGAACGCACTGGTCTTCCCGGCAGCACTGGTCTTCCCGGCAGCACTGGTCTTCCCGAACGCACTGCCCTGCGCCGACAGGCACAGCAGTTCGTACCCGTTGCAGAGCGCCTCGTTCATGACGATGACGCCGGCCGTGTGCGCCTGCGGGAACGCGGACATCTCGCGCACCGGGCCGTGCTGCCGAGGCTCCGTCAGCCGGACCGCCCGGACGGCCGCGAACAGGCTGTGGTGCGAGTGCACGACCGCGGCGGGCATGCGCGTGGTGCCGGACGAGTGCGTGATGGCCACCGGGTCATCCGGGTGGTGCCGGTAGTGCGCGGGCGCGGCGGCCGGGTCGCCGGTCCCGGTGTCCGCCGCGTAGCCGATGACCGGCGCGGCGAGGTCACGGCCGGCCAGCCAGGAGTGGTCGTCGTCGGTGAGGACTCCGACCGCGCCCAGTCGCCTGATGAACTCGACGGCGACCTGGGGCGGCATGCTGCCGTTCATCAGCGCGGGTATCGCCCCGAGCCAGGTCAGCGCGAAGAAGTTGAGGAACACGTCGGCCGCTGAGGTCACGTAGACCGCGACCGGGTCGCGTCGCCCGATGCCGTGCCGGGCGAACCACTCGGCCCGGGCGGCCGCCAGCTGCGTCAGCGTGCGCAGCGACAGCGGGGTCCACGCGGGATTCGCGTCGACGTCGGTATCGAACGTCACCCGGGGCATGTCCAGATCGGCGCCGTGTTCTGCGAGCCTGAGCAGCACGTTGCCCGCGCCAAGTTCCATGTCCGCAGCCAGCACGGCCCGCGGATTGCTCCCTCTCACGGATCTGCCTCCCGCTCATTTAGCGCGTCGCGGCCCTGCTTGGTTTCCGCTCAGTGCGATGCCCGCGGCAGTGCCCGGCGCTGGTCACGTGCAGGACCCAGGTCAGGGTAAAAGGAAAGGGGCAGGCGCGCAATAGCCGTTTGTCGTAGCCGAGCTTGTGCACAGTCTCGCGTTCCTTTCCTTTTGCTTAGCCCGCAGGTCAGAGGCCATGCGGCGATCCTGGAAACCTGCGCCCGCGACCCGGGTGCGAGTCGCATCGGGTGAAGTTTTTCTTCACCAAGGCGACAATGTCAGAAGAATATTCTTACATGAATTACATGTAAGAATATTCTGTTGAACTCCTGAAAAGCGCCGCAAGTCTCACTTAATTGTACCGCATACTTGCGCAAGCCGTAATCGACCGTCCGCGATGTCCCTATTGTCCCGCGCGACAGGTCGCGGTACGCTACTCACGTCTTTTACCCGGACCCTGAAGACAACGTTAAGAGTCAGGGGGTAAATTTTGCAAGTTAGTTTCGCGCGCTGCTTTCCCATCCTATGATTGGCGAGCTTCCGGCATATGCGCTGCCCCCGGCGGGGCCTCATATTCCGAGTGTAGCGCTCAAAGGCCAGCTTCAAGCGGTTGGTGACTTCGACCTGAGTGAATATCCGACTATGCGAGTTCCAGTCGCCGACCTGGTTCTCTCTAATTGGCTGCGTGTTAAGGGTGAAGACAGCAAACACGTTCGCGCCCTGGTCGAAATAGAAGATGAGCTGCCGCCGATTGTCGTGCATCAGGCGACGATGCAGGTGATCGACGGGATGCACCGGGTCCGCGCCGCGATGCTCAGCGGGGTCGTGTACATAGAAGCGCGGTTGTTCGAGGGACCCGAGGACGAGGCATTCCTGCTCGCTGTCCGGCTGAACGCCGCGCACGGGCTGCCCCTGACTCGCGCAGACCGGGTAGCCGCCGCGGTCCGGATCCTCAGCTCCAGCCCGCACTGGTCGGACCGGGCCATCGCGCGCGCCGCGGGACTCTCGGGCAAGACGGTGGCGTCGATCCGGCGCCGGACAAGTGCGGAAATTCCGCACTTGCCGGACAGGATCGGCCGCGACGGCAGGATCAGGCCGGTCAGCCCGGCCGCGGGCCGCCGCATCGCGAGTGACCTCATCGCCCAGAATCCGGACATGGCGATCCGCGAGATCGCGACGCGGGCCAGGATCTCTGCCGGTACGGCCAGGGATGTGCGGGAACGGGTGCGCAACGGCCTCGATCCGATCCCCTTGCGGCACCGGGACCCGAGCGGGTCCCAGCCGACGGGGTCCCAGGCCGCCGGGTCGGCGCCGGTCGGGATCACCGCGGCCGGATCTCAGCCGAGGGGCGAGGACGGCGGCGCCCGGGAGCGCTCCGTCTCCGCGCGGATGGCCCCGGTGATCTTGGAGAGCTTGCGCAACGATCCTTCGCTGCGTTACAACGAGACGGGCCGTGCGCTGCTGCGGCTGCTGGCCCTGCACACGATGAGTCCCGCGGTCTGGGAGCAGTTGATCAGCAGCGTTCCGCTGCACCGCGCGCAGGCGGTCGCCCAGATTGCCCGTAGCTCATCGGAAGCCTGGCAGGAATTCGCCGCCCGGCTTGAGCACGTGACGCAGCACTCCAGCACCGGAACGTTAACGAAGCCGAAACCGAACTGACGGCTCACTACAGCGCGGTCGTGGATGACCGGCGGCCACGACCGCGCAAAACCCGCCGACCGTCATCACCGCGAGTTCACTGGCCGGGTGCTCGCCGGACAACGCGGAGCTGGGCGGGGCGGGCGGCGGGTGGCGACCACTCGGCCTTGACCACGTCGAGCACCATGTCGGCCAGCTGCTGCCTGCTCGGTTGCAGGGCCAGGTCGAGTTCCGGCGCGAACCCCAGTATCGCGGCGTCCGGCCGGGTGATCCGCCGCGGCGGGGCGATCAGGTGCATCTCCTCGGCGGCGGTGGCGAGAATCTCGGCGGCCATGCCGCAGGTCCGGTTCGAGTCGTCGATGACAACCAGGCGGCGCGTCTTGGCCAGCGAGGCGGCCAGGCCGTCCCAGTCGAAGGGATAGAGCGTCCGGGGATCGAACACCTCGACCGACACCTGGCCCTCCAACTGGCCGGCGACCGCCAGGGCGTCGTACACCAGGTGCCCGACAGCGACGACGGTCACGTCGTGGCCCTCCCGGTGGATCCGTCCGGTGCCGAGCGGCACCGGCACCAGGTCGCCCTGGACCAGGTCCTCGCGAATCGCCAGCGAGCCGATCGGAGCGAACACCACCACCGGGTCGTCGTCCCTGATCGCCGAGGTCAGCAGGCCGAACGCGTCGGAGGGGGTGGCGGGGACCGCGGTCTTCACTCCGTAGTGGGCGAACAGGCTGTACGGCTGGTCGGAATGCTGCGCTCCCCAGCCGACCCGCCAGCCGGCGGCGGGCAGCAGGTAGGTGACGGGGACCCGGCCCTGGCCGCCGCTCATCAGCGAGAACTTGTTGGCCTGATTGGCGATCTGCTCGAACACGAGCATCAGCAGGAACGGGATCTGGTATTCGATCACCGGCCGCATGCCCGCCATGGCCGCGCCGGTCGCGAAGTTCGTGAAGCCCTGCTCCGACAGGGGCATCTCCATGATCCGCTCGGGGCCGAATCGGTCGAACATGCCCGCGGTCACGTTGGTGAGCGCGTGCCGCACGTCCTCGCCGATCACGAACACCGTAGGGTCACGGTCCATTTCGGCGGCGAGCGCGAGGTTCAGGGCTCGGGTGTACGACAGCTTGCTCACCGGGGCACCGTCCTTTCCTCTGGACTGGCCGCCACACCCGGCCGGGTGCGCAGACCGGACGCGTACAGGTACTCGCGGGAGTCGGCAACTTCCGGCTTCGGGCCCGCCAGCGCGAACCGCACGGCCGCGTCCAGCGTGGCCTCGACTTCGGCGTCGATCTCGTCCCGCTGGGCCTGCGCTACCCGCCCGGCCTGGAGGGCCAGCGGGTCGCGGGCCTGCCAGGCGGCAACCTCGGCCGGATCGCGGTACCGCAGCCTGGTCGTGGTCTCGAAGGTGTGGTGCCCGCCGAACCGGTAGGTGCGGAACTCCAGGAACGAGGGTCCGTCGCCGGCCCTGGCCCGGGCCACGGCCCGGGCAACCGCGGCGTACACGGGCTCGGGGTCCATGCCGTCCACCGACTCGGCCGGGATGCCGAAGGCTTCCGCCCGTCCGGTGATGGAGCCCGCTACGCTCGCACCGACCGGGAGCGTGGTCGCGTACAAGTTGTTCTCGCAGATGAAGACGACGGGCACCCGCCAGAGCGCGGCGAGGTTGAAGGTCTCGAGCAGCGCGCCCTGGTTGACGGCGCCGTCACCGAACACGCTGACCGCGACGCGGTCGCTGCCCGCCCGGGCCAGCGCCCAGGCCGCCCCCGCGGCCAGCGGTCCGCCGTGTCCGACCGACCCGGACGACGCGAAGACGCCGACGGTGAAGTCGGAGGGGTGAAACGAGCCGCCCCGGCCGCGGGCGACCCCGTTGGTGCGTCCCGCGAGCTCGGCCAGCAGCCGGCCGGCCTCGCTGCCCTTCGCCAGCAGCTGGCCGTGCGCGCGGTGGTTCGCCAGCATGACGTCATCGCGGCGCAGGGCGGCGCCGGTCCCGGCGGCGACCGCTTCCTGTCCGATGCAGGAGTGGATGCCGCTGATGATCTCGCCGCACCTGACCAGCTCCAGGGCATGCTCCTCGAACCGGCGGATCAGCCGCATCATCCGGTAGAGGTCCTGCGGCCGCGGCGCCTGGCCGGTCTGATCGGGGCCGTTCCGGCTTGCTTCTGTGGTCACCGGGGCCTACCTCAGGCTGCGCGCGAACAGGCGCGTCGACCAGGCGAGACTGAGCACGGTCAGCCCCACCACGACGAGCTCGCCTTGCCAGACCACGTTCTGGTCCAGGTGGTTGGCGAACAGCGCGCGCATCGCGGACGTCGCCCAGTAGAACGGGTTCCAGTCGGCGATCCGCTGGAGCCACAGCGGCGCGAACGCGATCGGCAGCAGGACGCCCGCGATCAGCGCGATCGGCTGGGAAATGGTGTTGTACACCGGCCCGAGCGCGGCCTCGTTGCGTATCTGCAGGGCGATGCCGTAGGACAGGCTCACCGACATCAGGGCCAGCAGGATGAACAGCACGTAGGCGAGCAACAGGTTCCCGGCCGGGACGCGCAGCCCGAGCGGGATCGCGAGCAGCGTGATGATCAGTGCCTGGAAGAACATGTTCACCACCTCGCGCAGCGCTCGTCCGAGCAGGAGCGCCTGGCGGCTTACCGGGGTCACCCTGACCCGCTCGATGACACCCGCCCGCAGCTCCGCCAGCAGGCCGAACCCGCTGAAGATCCCGCCGAAGCAAGCGATCGAGACGAACAGGCCCGGCACGTAGACCAGGTACGCCTCGGCGTTGGTGTCGGGGGCACCGACGGCTATCAGCGCGTGCTTCAGCATCGGCGCGAACAGCGTCAGGTAGATGATCGGCTGGATGATCCCGACCGCGATCCAGATCGGGGTCCGGATCACCAGCAGCATCTGGCGCTGGAACACCAGCCACACGTCATGGGCGAGGGCCACCGCGTCACGCGTCCCGCAGCGAGCGGCCGGTCTTGGCCAGGAACACGTCGTCCAGGCTCGGCCGGTGCAGTTCGATCGCGCCCAGCTCGATGTCCGAGCTGTCCAGCGTCCGCATGATCTGCTGGATCGCCGCGGAACCGGACTCCACCCGCAGGCGCAGGCTGTCCGTCTGCTGGGCTTCCAGTACCCAGATATCGGGCTGGCCCGCCAGCACCTCGGCCGCCTTCATGGTGGAGCCGTTCAGCACCAGGCTGACCACGTCGCCGGCCACCTCCCGCTTGAGCTCGCTGGGCGTGCCCTCGGCAACTATCGTCCCCTGGTCGATGATCGCGACCCGATCACACAACTGGTCAGCCTCCTCCAGGTAGTGAGTGGTGATGAAGATCGTCATCCCCTCGTCGCGCAGTCGGTTGACCTCGTCCCACAGATTGATCCGACTCGCCGGATCGAGGCCGGTGGTCGGTTCGTCGAGGAACAGGACCCGCGGGCGGTGGATGACCCCGAGAGCGATATCGACCTTGCGCCGCTGGCCGCCCGAATAGGTCTTGCACCACCGGTCGCCGTAGCTGGCCAGGCCGAACAAGTTCATGGCGGCGTCCGCCGCGAGCGACGCGTCGGCCTTGGACGCGCCGTACATGCGCGCCTGCAGCGTCAGCTCCTCGCGGGCGCTGACCTCGTCCCAGGTGCTGCCCGACTGCGGGACGTAACCGATGCGGCGGCGAACCTCGCGCGGGTCGGCCAGCAGGTCGGCTCCGGCGACGATGGCCTCGCCGCCGTCGGGTGCCAGCAGGGTGGCGAGCATCCGCAGCGTCGTCGTCTTTCCCGCGCCGTTGGGGCCGAGGAACCCGAAGATCTCGCCCTTAGCGACTGTCAGGTCGATGCCCCGCACCGCGTCGACAGTCGTGACCTGGCGGCGTTTCTTCGTGCGGTACACCTTCCGCAGTCCTCTGGTCTCGATCATTCGCTGCTCCTGTTTGCCGGCGTTACCCGATACGCACAGGCACAGGCTAGAGCGGGGCAGCGCGGGCGACTAGCGTGCTACTTGAGCGAGGCACTCCAGGCGCACCGCCGCCGCCGGCGCTCCGCCCGCGGCGGTGAACGAGTCGCTGATCCGCTCGGCGGCCCGCCGGTAGGACGGATCGTCGAGGATCGTGATCAGGGCCTCGCGCAGCTGGGCGGGACGGACCCGGCTGAACGGCACCCGGATGCCGGCCCCGGCTCGTGCCACCTGCGAGGCCACGACGGGCTGGTCGTTCCTGATCGGGGCGACGATCAGGGGCAGGCCGTGCGCGAGGGTCTCGGACACCGTGTTCATGCCGCCGTGGCTGATCACCGCGTCCAGCCGCGGCAGCAGCGCCAGCATCGGCACCGAAGACGCCACCAGCACATTGCCGGGCGGGTCAGGCACCAGCTCAGGCGGCCCGGCGATGATCGCCTGGACGGCGCTGAGCGGAGCGACGGCGGCCGCGGCCCGCTGGTAGAAATCCGCTGCCAGGCCGGTCGCCAGGGTGCCGACGCTGATCAGGACCTTGCGCCGCGCGGGATCGAGCCAGTCCCAGGCGAAGCTGCCGGGGCGGTCCAGCATGGCCGGCCCGACCAGCGCGAAATGGTCAGGGAACGGCTGCTCACCGGTGAGCGCCGAGGTCGTGAGCGCGATCACCAGGTACGGCGAGAAGAGCGGGTCGAGCCCGTCATTCGCCCCGTCGCTGGCCACGTCCCGGCAAAACGATGCTAGCTGAGCACGTATCCACGCGTCCACGCGGGGAAGTGCCGCGAGCGGGTGCATCAGCTCCATGGCCCCGGTGACCAGCGTGGCCCACGGCAGCCCGTGCCGGTGCGCCGCCAGCGCCCCGGCCAGCGCGTGCTGGTCGGCCAGGACCACGTCTGGCCGGTAGTCGAGGATGGCGCGGTCCACCGCGGGCAGCATGAAACGCCCCATGGGGATGACGTACTGCTGCCACAGCGACTTCAGCGCGGCGATTCCGTGCCCCGCCTGGTCACGGAAGAGCCTGGTCCCGGTGGGGAACAGGACCGCGTCCGGGCCGAGCAGCGGACCGAAGTACGCCTTCGAGCCGCACCAGGCCACCTCATGGCCGCGTGCCCGGAGCGCGTCCGCCACGGCCATAGCGGGATTCGCGTGCCCGGTCAGCGGCAGCGACACGATCAGGAACCGGCACTGTTTTTCCCCCGGGGGGTCGACCCCCCCGGTGACCCCCCCGCGCATGGGGGAGTCCCTCTCGCTCACTGGGTACACCCGGTTACGTAGGCGGTGACGTCGGCCACGGTCAGCCCGATGAGCTGGTCGATGTCCAGTCCGGCGACATACCCGGTCAGGTCCACCGCGGGCCCGAACCGCCTGTGCAGCAGCGCGCTGAGCGCCGCCATCTCCAGGCTGTCGAGGCACAGGTCGCTGTCCAGCCGGGTCGCGGCGCTGATGCCGCCGCTCAGCAGCGACTCGTCGCCGGTCGCCGCGGCGAGCGCCTCGACCAGGTCGTCCGTAGTCATCGCAGTCCTCCTCGCCGCGGTCACCGTCACCTCTGGCGCCGGATGGCGGTCGTGTGGTTATTATCCGGACGGCTGAAGGTGGGCGGAATCCTGTGGCAGAAACGGTCATTGTCCGGTTCGAGGGTGACGGCTCCTGGGGTGCGGAGCCCCGCCGGTGACCGCACTGGCGGAGGTCGCTGCCTACGTGCCGGCGCAGCGGGTGACGATCGAATCGCTTGCACCGGAGCTGGATCTCAGTCCGATGCAGGTAAAGGTGTTCCAGCGGTACCACGGGCTGTCGCAGGTCAGCCGGGATCCGGACCGCTCGCTCCTGGAACTGCTGACGAGCGCGGCGTCGCGGCTGCGCGGCCTGAACGGGCAGCGGGAGCGGGTCCGCTACGTTCTCTACGCGCGCAGTATGCCGGTGGCGGCGCCGTTCCCGCTGAACCCGCTGCATGAGCTTTCCCAGCGGCTTGGGCTTGATCACGCGGTCGCGTTCACCGTGACGCACCAGGCGTGTGCCACCAGCCTTCAGGCGATTCACCTGGCTGGGCAGCTCCTTGCCGCCGACGGTGACACCGATGCCCTCGCACTCGTCGTGGCCGGGGAGAAGGCGTACACGCGAGTGGCGCAGATAGTGCCGGAAACCTCCTTCTTCGCCGAGGCCTCAGCCGCGTGCCTGGTGAGCTACGGCGGCCCGCGAGACCGGCTGCTGGCCTACGCGGCCGAGTCGCGGGGGGAATTCGACAGCGATCTCGCCGAGCGCCCGGACCTGCTCGGCGCTTTCCAGGAGGCGTCTCCGGCCGCGCTCGCCAACGTGATCACGCTCGCGGTGAAAGAGGCCGGGCGGCGGCTGGCGGACGTGAGCCTGATCGTGCCGCACAACGTGAACAAGGTCTCGTGGCGGCGCGTCTGCCGGCTGCTGGACTACCCGGTGCAGAAGGTCCTGCTCGACAACGTCGCGTCGATCGGTCACGGCTTCTGCGCGGACGCCTTCATCAACTATCAGACCGCGGCCGAACGCGGCCTGCTCGTGGCCGGCGACACCTACGTGATCGCGGCCGCGGGAGCGGCGCTCGGCGCCACGTTCTCGGCCATGGTCTTCGAGCACTAGCGGATTTCCAGCACTGACTTCTACGGACACCAGGAGAGAGGTGGGACATGAGCGGCAGCACCGCGCGCGAACGCGTCATGGAGTGCATTTACGCCCTCTTGCCGGAGGTGCTCGCGGCCGACCATCCGGGCGGGCCGGAGCTTTCCGAGAAGACGCGCCTGATGGAGGATCTCGGCATGACCTCGGTAGCCGCGCTGGAGCTGATGCTGGGGCTGGAAGACGCCCTGGACATCCAGATCGACGTCGAGGAGATTCAGCCGGACGACATGGCCTGCATCGGCGGGCTGGCGGACTTCATCGCCGGACAGATGACGGTGGCGAGCTGAACCGGCCCTACGTCACCAGACCCGGTCACGACGGCGCCCGGCCGGCGGGCAACACGGGCACCGCGATAGCGGTAAGCCGGGCCCGGTGGCGGGAGTTCCCGGGTTCTTCGGACCGTGCGGGTCATCCGGCTTTCTCTGAGCTCGTCGGCGACCTGGTCCGGCCCTACGGCATCCCGCTTCGCCCGGATGCCAGCGGCGGGCACTCCTACGGGGAGATGCTGGCCGAGCTGATCGGCTTCCTGGTGCCGCCGGCCGAGCCGGTCGACGTGCTGATCCTCGGGTTCGCGATGCCTGACGTGTGGCCGGAGCGGGCGACCGCCACGTTCCTCAGCCACCTCTGCCCGGGCAGCCCCCTGGCGTTCGCGGTATGCGACCAGGGATGCGCCGCCGGGTTCACCGCCCTGCGCCTGGCCCGCGACTACGCCGTGAGCGGCGGCTGCCACCGGGTACTGGTCGCCCTGGCCGAGCAGGCGCGGCTGGACTACGACCCGCCCGCGCCCCCCACCCGGCCGACCTCCCCGCCCCCCACCCTGCCGGTCCGGCACGCCGCCTTCGCCATGCTGTGCGACGCCCAGCCGGCGCCGGCCGCGGGCCGGCCGGGTAAAGACGGCGCTCCGCTGCTGAGCGCCGTCCGCGTGCTGCCCGGCGTGACCGCCGGGCAGGTGCCCGTCATCCTCGCTCGTGAGCTGGCCGCCCTGCCGCTGACTGAGACGGGCGAGGAGAAGCGCTCCCTCGTGCTCGGCGAAGGCCTTGCGTCACTGGTCGGCGGCGACGTGCCGGGCTGGCGGTCGGTGCCGCTGCCGTCGGGTCAGCCGCTAACGGGAGTCTGGTGTGAGCTCGCGGCCTGGGCAGCGGTGCCAGGCCGGGGCGCCCTGGCCATCGCCGACTACGATCCAGGGCTGCGGTACCTGTGCCTGGCGGCCTTCGCCGGGCAGGGCGCTTTGTCGTGAGACCTTCACCGGTACACGCCCTGGTTAGCCGACGGGGCCGTTCGCGGTCGCCCGGCGCCGGTTGCGCTCGGCCAGCGCCGCGCGCAGCAGCTCGTCCAGGTTCTCGTCGCTGAGCGCGTCGAGTTCAGCGTGGCCGGACGCGCCCGTGGTGCTCCTGGAATCCGGGTAAGCGGCCGCGGCGCGGGCCAGTTGTCCGCTGAGCGCCGGCCCGATCCGCGCCACTGGCTCGGGCAGCAGTACGTGGTCATGGTGGCAGTCCAGCTCGACCGCCTCGATGGGACCGTCGACGAACGACCGCCAGGTTTCCAGCTTCTCGGCCAGGGGACTGCCGTGGCAAGAAAAGAACAGCACCGGGCAGTGCACCCGCCCGGGCTGGTGAGTGGCCGCCACGGCGACGTTGTTCTTGATGACCCGCTGCAGCGCGTGCACCCGCTCGTCCGGCCAGTCGCCGAGCCCCCGGCCAGGCCGGCGGCGCACCAGTTCGAGCATCCGCGCCTCCGGTTCTGGATCGGCCGGGGGGATCGTGGGCGCGTACCCGAACTGCGCAAGGATCATGTTGTAGAAGGTCGCGGGCTCAAAGCTCACCGGGAGCGTGTCAAGGTCGGCCAGATTCGAGTCCAGGATGGCGAGCAGCCCGACCAGCTCACCGCGGCGCTCGAGTTCCTCAGCGATCGCGAAGGCGATATTCCCGCCCAGTGACCAGCCGAGCAGATGGTAGGGGCCGGCCGGCTGCACCGTCCGGATCTGGTCGGCGTAGTCCTGTGCCATCTCCCGCATGGTGACCGGGAGCGGCTCGGGTCGCCGCACGCCACGGGCCTGCAGGCCGTAGAGCGGATACGTGGCATCGACGTGCGGGAGCAGGGCCAGGTAGCACCAGCTCAGGCCGATCATCGGATGTACGCAGAACAGCGCCGGGCCGCCGCCGCCGACTCGCAGCGGCATGACCAGGTCGAGGATGCCGCCGGCGGCCCTGGCGGTCGAGCGGAACACCCGCAAGGCCCGCATGTCTCCGGCCGAGATGCTGGCCGCTGGCGGGTCAGCGCGCCTCGCGGGCCCGGGCCCGTCCGCCGTCGGCGGCTGAGGAATGTCATCGTCCATCCGTACCCCTCCGGTTAATAATGTCCGAACCCGAAGACACAGCTCACGCCCGACCGGAGCCCTCGACCCGGACGGGCTGACGCCGCCACAGCTCCAACCGCGCCAGATCGTCCGGGGGCCGGTCGCAGATGACGTACCAGGCGGGCGTCATCGCGGTGGGGCGGCCGGCCAGCCGCTGCCGGCACTGCGCGTGGAGGAGCTGGGGGGTGATCCAGTCGCCGGACGCCGAGGTGTAGGCCACGAGCGCCTGCGCCGTCCGGGTGCTGGCGGCATCACGGGTGCAGAAGACCTGAGCGGCGTCGATGCCCGGCACCGAAGCGACCACGTCGTCGAGGAGTTGCTGGGCGGCGGGCATCTCGACCCAGCAGGTGTCGATCCGCCGCCAGGACGCATCGCGGAGCACCGGCCTGATGCCCGCCAGTTCGCCGATATCGCGGGCCGGGACGTCCCGCCGGTCGGCGGCGACCAGCAGCCGCTCGACGGCGAGCAGGAAGTCCTCAACCTCCGGGGGAGGGAACCGGCTCTCGTCGGCCCACACCGACAGGCTCACATCATGTCGGGACAGCCTGAACACCTCGAAATAGAACAGCGACGGGCGCGGATCGGCGTCGGTCCACACCAGCCGCGTGTCCCGCATCGCATTCGCCGCGTCATCCATTTCCGGCAAGCTGCCGACGCGCCCCGTCTGGACCTGAACCGCGGCACCATTCAAGTCGTTCAGCACGCAGTCGCGGTAGGTCTCGATGCCGCGGTCTTCGTTGACTTGAGCCATGATCTGCCAGAGGCTCTCCGCGTCGTACTGGCTGTGATAGTAGGCCGTAAGCGCGGCGGTGCGGGTCGCCCGGATGATCCCGTCGAACGTTTCGGCGGTCAGGTCGGCGGCGATGAGCGCGTCCTGTGCGATCGTGCCCACGTAGTCGCGGGTGGCCGGAGTGACGCGATTCGCGCAGAGGGAGGTGATCTGGAACCGCTCGTTGACCGTGCGCAGGCCGAGCAGGGTCGCGACGGCGGCGAGGATCACCACCGACTGACTTGCGTGGGTCCGGTCCGCGATCCTGGCCATGGCGAGTGCCGCCGCCCGCGAACGCATGGTCGCCATCCGCCGGCTGCTGTTCGCGGACTGGTGTCCCGGCACCGCGAGCATGCACTGCGGCGTGCCGCGCAGGGTAGTTTCCCAGTACCGCAACGCGGCTTCGGCGCGCTGCCGGGCCAGCGGCGACGTCTCAAGCTTGGCCTGATCCAGCGGATGGAGGGTCGACGGCCCCGGTGCGTGGCCCGTGCTGCTGCGCATCAGCCGCCGGAAATCGCGGGCGATGATATCCAGCGAGGCGAAATCGGCGGCCATGTGCGTGAGAACCAGCAGAACCTTCGCCGGAACGAGACCCGAGGTGATGACCGCGGCCCGGATCGGCCATTCTGCGTCCAGCGCGAATGGCGTGTTCAGCCGCTGCTTGAGCAGCGCCTCGGCGGCGTCTAGCCGGCCGTCGGCTTCGTGGATCTCGACCAGCAGCTCACCGGACGCCGAGACCTGCTGGGTCCACTCCCCGGATGGGCCGATCGTGAACAAGGTTCGCAGTGACTCGTGCCGGCTGATGAGCCGGCCGATCGCCCTGGTCACATCGTTCAGCGAGCGGTCCGGTGCGAGATTGAAGGTCTGCCATTGCACAGCGGCGAAAACGGTTTGATCCGCCGCCCATAGCAGCACGTTCCGCTGGCCTAGGGTGAGAGGACCTGAACCGGAGCGAGTACCGGAGAACTTTACCGGTACCAGGCGCATCGTCGCTGGCACTAAAACGCAACCTCCCGTCGTGTGGTGACTGCTTTGCGGTTCAGGTGCGACCGGTGCCGGCGGCCAGGGGTACGGGCCAGGCGGCGGGGTCGGCCGGGTCGGACGGCGCGGTGCGGCAGACGACGTAGTGGCGCGGGGTAATGCTCGTGGGGTGGTGCCAGAGGACGGCCATGCAGCGGGCGTGCGCCTGTTCCGGGGTGTCCGCGGCGGTGGTGGCGGCCAGGTAGGCGACGAGGGGCCGGCCGCCGGCTGAGGCGAAGACGCGGGCGGCGGCGGGTGCGACGGCCTCGTCGACCAGGCGCTGCACGGCGGCTACGTCGACCCAGCAGTGGTCTACCAGGATCCGGTCCGGGGTGCCGGGGATGGGTTCCAGGCCGATGAGTTCTGGCATCCGGCTGGCGGGCACGTCAGCGTGCGCGGCCGCCACCAGCAGGCGCTCGACGGCGAGCAGGACCGACTCCAGCTCGGCCCGCGGCACCAGGCCGGTGTCGCTGGTCCACCCGTCCAGCCGCAGGCAGCCGTCGACCTGGTTGAGCCGGAACTGGATCGGCGTTCCCTCGTCGATGCTGCCGTGCGGCATCGGGCGCCACCGCAGCTCGGCCGGGGCGAGCGCGACGTCGATCTCCTCGGGCTGGAACGGGATGCCCGCGTTGAGCCCGGACCACGATTCGGGGACGAGGTTGTTGAACAAGGGGGCGAAGTTGATGCGCAGGCCCCGTTCGTGCTCGATCAGTTCGTTCATGACGGCCCGCTTGGCCATGCTGTACCTGGCGTGCCGGCTCGCCTCTACTACCCGCGTCCAGGTGTGGCGGACCAGCTCGTCGAAACTCCTTCCGCCGGTCTCGACGGTGGCGATGGAGCTCTGGGCCACGGAGCCGACGTAGTTCACCAGGTGGCGCTCGAACCGGTTGCTCGACAGCAGGGGGAACACCAGTTCCGGATAGTTGGCGCGGCGGGCGACCGCGGCGCAGACGGCCGCCAGCACGACGCTGGACCGGCTGGTCCGGGTGCGCGCGGCCACCCGGCGCACGGCCATCGCGGCGGCCGCCGAGGACAGCTCCACCGCCAGCGGCTCGCCGCCGGTCCGGGCGCCCGGCAGCGCGTACAGGAAACGGTGGATCCGCCGCTCCTGCCCCCGCAGGTAGTCCAGCGCCGCATCGGCCCGGCGCCGCTCGGCCGCCGTGGCCTCCAGTTCGGCCTGGTCCAGCGGCTGGTGGCCGGCCCGGCCGGCCTGCCGTCGCGCGGGATCGCCAGCGCCATCGTGAAGAAGGCCCGCGAAGTCGCGCTTGAGTATCTCGATCGCGCTGTTGTCCACGGCCAGGTGCATGAACCGGGCGGCGCAGGCGATGACCCGGTCGCCCGCGTCGGGAGCGACGGCCACCGCGATGCGCACCGGCCGCCGCCCCGGATCGGGTGACTCGCGCAGCCACCGGACGAGCGCCTCGGCCACCGCGGGGCGGTCCGGCGGTCCCCATTGTCCCTCCCCGGGCGAACAGACCTCCAGCAGCTGGACGCCGGACGCCGCGACCCGCTGGCGCGGCGGCTCGCCGGGCACGAAGGTGGTGCGCAGGGACTCGTGCCGCGCGATCAGCACCGCGGCCGCCCCGGCCACGTCGTCGACGGACACCGTCGCCGGCACCGGGAGCTCGGCGCACAGGGTCGCGAAGAAGTGGCCGGGGGCCAGGCCCAGCCACCTGTAACAGTCGAGCTGGCCCAGGGTGAGCGGTCCTTCGCCGGGCCGCTCCCCGGTGAACTCGACCGGGATCGACGGCATCGGGGTCAGCCGGACGCGGCGTCGGCGGCGCTGGCCGGCTTCGGTTCCGGCGCTCATCGCCGGTCAGCCGATCAGCTTGCGGAGCGCGCTGATCAGGCCTCCATCCGCGCCGCACTCGTGTGTCCGCTGGACAACCGTCGCGGGCAGGGCCGTGCCCGGCGGCGGCCGAAGACGTCGACCGGCCCGGCGTACGGCGATGGCCGCCAGTCGCCCAAGGCGTCCCGGTTGGCCTGCCACACGCGCAGCGCGCGCGCGGCGAACTCGGGTGCCACGTCCCGCGGTACCAGGTCACGCTCCTGCCAGCTGGCCAGGATCCGCGGCAGGTCCAGCTGCCCGGGCGGCTCGGGCAGCCAGGGCACTGTGCTTACGGGCAACACGGGGCTTACCGGCAACACGGGGCCGGTTTCGAGCAGTTCAGCGTCGATGACGGCCACCAGCGACACGTCGTCGAGCCGCGCGGCCATCTCGTAGGCGATCGCCGCGCCGATCCCGCAGCCGCCGAGCAGATAGGGACCGGCGGGGCGTACCGCCCGGACCGCGTCGACGTAGGCATCGGCCATCGCCGGCACCGTGCGACGGGGTTCGGTGTCGGAGTAGAGGCCGGCCGCCTGCAGGCCGGATACAGCGAACTCCTCACCCAGCGCATAGGCGAGCCGGCAGTACCCGGCCGGCCAGCCCGTTGTCCGGGTGGACGAGGAACAGCGGGGAACGGGTGCCGTCGCCGTCCTGGATCGCGACGAGCGGGCCGGACAGCCGCCCGGCCTGGTCGCGCAGCCGGGAGGCCAGGCTTTCCACGGTCGGCTGTTCGGTCAGCACGTTCAGGGGAAGCTGGACGCCGAACTCCACCAGGATGACGTCGATCACCCTGGCCGCGTCCAGCGAGTTGCCGCCGATGGCGTAGAAGTTCTCCCGGATCCCGACGGCGAAGCCCAGGATGTCCTGCCACTGACGGGCCAGCCAGATCTCCACCGGGTCCCGGGGAGGCTGGTAGCCGGCGCCGGTCATATCGTCGAGGTCAGGATTCATGGCGGGTCGCACCGTTCTCGTGATAAGGGGCCAGCCGCCAGCGTTGGATCTTGCCGGCCGCCGACCGGGGGAGCTGGTCGACGAACGTGAACTGCTTCGGGATCTTGTAGCTGGCCAGCCGTCGTCCGCAATGCGCGGCGAGTTCGGCCCTGCGCACGCTCGCGCCGGGGCGCAGCACCACGTGCACGCCGACCACCGACCCGAGCGTCTGGTGCGGCACGGCCACGGCGACCGCGTCGATGACCGCGGGGTGATCCCGCAACGCCGCCTCGACCTCATCCGGGTCGACCTTCTCGCCGCCTACGTTGATGATGTCGTGGTCGCGCGGTTCCAGGTAGAGATAGCCGCCGGAGTCCAGCCGGCCGTGATCGCCGACCGTGGCGAACCCGTCCGGAGTGGTGCGGATGGCCTGCTCGTTGACGTAATCGGAGCGGCCGACCCGCTGCGGGGTCCGCATGAACACGGTGCCGGCCGTGCCCGGCGGGACCGGGTTGCCGGCGTCGTCCAGGATGCGGATCTGGGTGAGGAAGCCGCGCCCGACCGTGCCGGGCCGGGCCAGCCACTCGTCGCCGCGGACCAGCGTCACGCCTACCCCCTCGGTCGCGCCGTACAGCTCGTAGACCCGTTCCGGGCCGAGCAGGCCGATCCAGCCGCGTTTGGTGTCCGCGTCGCAGCGGGCCGCGGTGTGCAGCATGCCCCGCAGGCTGGCGAAGTCCGCCGGGTCCAGGTCCGGCAGCCGCAGGATCTCCCGCATGTGCGCCGGGGTCAGCTGCAGCCACTCGATGGCGTACCGGCGCACCAGCTCGACCGTCCACTGGGGGGCGAAGAACGGCTGCAGGACGACTGTGTTGCGGTCAAGCAGGGCGTCGAGGAACGCGGTGAACGGGGCGGCATGGTACAGCGGCCCGACGATGAGCTGCCGCTGCCCGGTGCGCCAGCCGGTCTGCCGGATCACCAGGGACGGCGTCCCGGCCGGGTCGTAGCGCAGTGGTCCCGGCCGGGCGGAGATTTTCGGAATGCCCGTGCTCGCGCCGGTTGCCAGCAGGTACGCCACGGCGCTCGCGCGCCGGCCGGCGGCTCGGGTCCGGCGGGCAAGTCGATCCGTTGCGGCCGGAGCTGGGCGTCCATCAGGTAGACGTGCCCGAACCGCCGGCCAAGCAGGCGAAACAGGGCATCCCGCTCGGCCGGCGGGGTGGCCGGGTTCAGCGGGAAGACCGGCACCTCGGCCGCGAGCGCCGCCGCGATGCCGATGGCCGCGGGCAGCGGTGTTGCCGGCCGGCACGACGGCGCACGACCGCGTGCTCCGGTCCAGCGCCGCGCGCAGTTCGTCGGCCGCGTCCGCGACCCGGTCGGCGAATTCCCGCCAGGACAGGACCTGCTCGGCCAGGTCGGTGCCGAAACCGACGAGGGCCGTCCGCTCCCGGCTCGGCACGGGCGATGTCGGCGATCCGGCGGCGCACGGACAAGACCATCGTTACCGCAGGATCTCTGCCAGCTGGCGGACACTGGCGGCGCTCATGAACTCGAACACGTCCAGCGGCCGGCCGAACTCCGTCTCGATGGCGGCGATGATGCGCAGGGCCGACAGCGAGTCGCCGCCCAGTTCCAGGAAGTCGTCGTTCACGCCGACCGACCGTACGTCCATCTGCGCCGACCAGATCGCCGCCACCCGGCGTTCCACGTCATCGCGCGGATCCTCGAACAGGATGCAACGGCCCTCGGCCACGGCCGAGGCGAGGTACTCGACGTCCACCGCGCCGTCCGCCATCGGCATGTGCTCCACGATCAGCACGCCGGCCAGTCCGCTGTCCTCGCCCAGCTCTCGCCGCACGTGGTTGCGCAGGATCGGCCCGCTCACGTACCCGCTCAGCTCGGCGGCCGCGATGGCCACGTCCCGCCCGTCGTGGCGCACGATCGCGGTTTCGGCTCGGCGGACACCGGGATGCGCGGACAGTACCTCGGATATCTCAGGCAGGGTCACCACGGATGCTCTCCTGTCAGCAGATCGGCGACGAGCTTGTGCGCCTCGGGGGCGCGCAACAGGTCCACATGGCCGATGTCGAGCACGATGGTTCGCGCGCCCTCCACCGGCGGCTCGTAGCCGGCCGAGCACAGGAACAGCGGGGTCGTCGTGCGCATGTCGAACCCGCCCTCGCTGGCCAGCAGCAGGTAGTCCAGGTAGGCGGTGAACCCGTCGGTGAGTTCCTGGCGGAGGACGGGCGCAGGGACAGCCGGTCGGCGACCGCGCGCATCAACCGGTCGTACCGGTCGGTCAAGGCCGCCGCGATCCGCGGCAGGTCGTCCGGGTACGTCGCCACCAGTTGCTCCGACAGGCTCGCGGGCGTCCGCCAGCTCGTCCGCGGTCAGATGCCTGGCGGAGGACTCCAGCGCCCACGGAACTGGCTGGCCAGCGAGTCACCGGTCGTCGGCACGGCGTCGAAGAGCACGACCATGGGCGGCGGCCCGGTCGCGGCGATCGTGTCGGCGACGCGGGTGGCCAGCGCGGCACCGGCTGCAGTATCCGAGCACCGCGCGCACCGGGCGGCCGGTCGCGGTGAGCTCGGCGACCCAGCGGTCGACGCACACCGCCAGCGGGTCGCCGCCGGCCTGCTCGATGGAGGAAGCAGGCGTCGGTCGGCACCCCGGCGGCCAGCTCCGCGAAGCCCGCCGCCGCGCGCCCACCGGGAAAGTCCAGGCAGAGGACGAGATCAGGTCCCCCGTCCGACAGTTGCCGCCAGTGCGTCAGCTTCATCAATCGGGCCTCCCGTGCGAATCTGTGATCGTCGCCAGTGCCCGGTAGTCGACCTTGCCGCCGGGTGTCCGGGGGAGCTGGTCGACGGGCCGGAAAACCACGTGCCGGCTGGGCACCCCAAGCGACTCGACCAGCTGCCGGCGCTGCTGCTCGTGCACGGCCGCGTCGCCCGCGCCCACCAGGTGCACGACGTCGTCGGTGCCGCAGATCACCGCGGCGGGGTGGCCCGGCCGTTCCACCAGGCGCTCCAGGTCGTCCAGGCTGGTCCGGACGCCGAGCACCTTGACGATCCGCTTGGCCCGGCCGGTCAGGTACAGGAAGCCCTCATGCAGGTACCCCAGATCGCCGGTGTCCAGAACGTCCACCTCGGCGCCCAGGCGCAGGTCCGCGCGGCTGGTCGCGTAGCCGAGCATGACGCCGGGGCCGCGGTAGTGGACCGCGCCCTCGCCGGGCACGGACCGCGCGTGGACCGGCGCCGGCCGGATCGTGATGGCGCCGCCCGGTACCGCGGTGCCGACCGAGCCGAGACCGCGCGGCAGGTCGGCCGGGTCCAGACGGGCGATCCGGGAGGTCGCCTCGGTCTGGCCGTACATCACGAAGAACCGGCCGTCTCGCTGGTCCATCATCCGTACCAGCCGCATGGTCAGGTCGTCGCCCAACCGCGCCCCCGACTGGGTCATGGTGCGGATCTCGCTGCGGCCCAAGCAGCTTGACGTGCGCCGGGCCGAATGCCGCGTAGGTCGTCGGCACCGCGGCGAACGACGTTGCCCCGGAACGGAGCAGATGGTCCCACGCCGCCAGTGACAGCGGCGACCGGTCGCCAAGCACGATGCCCGCGCCAGCCAGCAGATGGGTGTTCAGCACCGACAATCCGTAGGCGTGCGTGATCGGCAGCGTGGTCGGGGCGCGCTCGGCGGCGGTGATGCCCAGCGCGCGGATGACCGCGGCGGTGTTGTCGGCGAGCCCGGAACACGACAGCCGTACCGTCTTGGGGCTGCCGGTCGAGCCCGACGTGGCCAGCAGCAGTGCCGTGTCGGGGTAAATGTCACCGGCCGGCCGGCTTTTCGCTGGAAGATCGTTGTACCGGCGACCAGTTCTGCGGCCGGACGGTAGCCGAGATCATCCAGTCCGGTCTTTGCGCCGGGCGCCGGGACGACGAAGTCGGGCTGGTAGGCCGCGATTATCTCATCGGAAGCGGGCAGGAACGCGACGGCGTGCCCTAGGCGCAGTGCGGCGATGTAGGCCAGCAGCGTGGGCAGATCGCGATCTCCCGCGCACAGCACCAGTGCCTTGCCGTCATGGCGCAGTGCCCGTTCGAATTCGCCGACCAATTCGGCCAGCTCGCCGTAGGTCAATATCGTATGACCGTCCAGGCACAAGGCCGGGAATGTCGGCCGCGCGTTGTCGTGGGTCACCAGATCGAGCGCAGCTGACGCCATGGCCTCACTTTATGGGCGGTCGCGGTCGCCGTCCATATAGCGGCCCCAAGTGCGGAATTCCGCAGTTGCCGCGAGTCCCTCGTCCGGTACCGTGGCCGTTGCCGCCGCAAAATTCCCTCTATCCTATGCCCGCGATCGGGCGGGAACCCGGCTATAAAGAACACGAGGTTATCTGGTGCCGTCGCCGAAGGGCCCGCGTAACCCGGTCGAGGCGGACATGGTCCGGATCTGGGCCGACCTGCTCGACGCGGCCGAGCCGGTCGGCGTGCACGACAACCTGTTCCGCCTCGGCGCCGGATCGCTGGCCGCGGTCCGTTTCGCCGCCTGGGTCGCCGACACCTATGCCGTAGAGCTGGCCGTCCACCGCATCGTCGACACGCCCACGATCGCGGCACTCGCCGAGATCGTATCCGCCGGTCTGAACTCCGCCCACATCGCCGAGACCACGGGCGAGACCGGGCTGGCGGCACTGTCCGACATCGAGCTGGACGACTTGCTGCGCGCGCTGTTCGCCGCCCGCGACCGCCGCCGGACGGCCCGGTGAATAGCCCACCTGCGAGCACCCCCGAACTCCGGGCGTTTCATGTTTCAGGTCACGCGAAGCATGCCCTCGTTCGGGATCATTTTTTTCATTGGGATACGGAACCCTCTTCTTTTTGACGGTGCTGGATATATGAGCACCGGAGGCAGCGGCAAAAAGCAGAAAATTCCGCCGAACGGGTTCGTGTTTTACGTCATTGGCTTTGCGTACTGGCACTTCCGGTGGGCGCGCCATCGGCTAGCGCGGCATTGACGAGCACGGCCTCGATGCGCCGCAGGAGCCCCTCCATGTCCGCCGGGCTCACGAAGTCGGTATCCGCCCACATTTCGCAGCACAGTGTGTCCGGTGCGTCGCAGATGTTCAGGAAGACTTTCTGCTGGGGCATGTCATTGCGGTCGCCCCAGGTCAGCGTCGACCGGGTCAGTTCGTCGCGCAGCGTTAGCGCTCCGTCGGCGGAAACGGTGTCCGCGAACTCGCGGCTGAGCACCCGCCGGTCGTTGAACACCACGCTCCAGTCCGGCTCCGTGCCGCGCTCGGCCACTAGCCGCCTGTGTATCTCGTTCATACCCGCCGGATCGTAATAGGCGTGCTTGTACGCGCCGAGCCCGGTTTTCCAGGCCCGTCGGACCACCTCCTCGAACGGGGCGCCGGTGTCGATCACGCCGAGGCAGGCCTGCATCGCCGGACTGACCGAGTCGGCGAACCCCCGCCGGAACCGGTTGCTCACCACCACGTACGCCGCGACCCGGGGGCTGAGCGAAACGGAGGTAAGGGCGACGGCGAACGCGGCGAGCAGCACCGGGGACGTGCCGAGGCCGAGCCGGGCCGCGAGCATCCCCGCCGCCCGGTAGCCCGCCCGCGAGTCGAGGGTGACCTGCCAGAAACGCGGCCGCCGGGGGTCGGCCGACGCCTCGAACTGGCGGTCGGGAGCAAGCCCGGCCTGCCGCTCGAAATAACGCACCGACGCCTCGTGCGCACGGCGTCCGCTCGGACCGCGCTGCCAGCTGGCCTGCTCCATCGGCTGCATCGCGGTCACCGGCCCGGTCCGTTCATCGCGCCGGTCGAAGTCGTCGTACAGTATGGCCAGGCCGAACGCGTCCAGCGCGATATGGCAGATCACCTGCGCGACATGCGTGGCCTTGCCATGGTGCGTGATCACGGCCATCCGCAGCGGCCAATCGCGCTCATAGTCGAATTTCCTGGCCTTGTACCCGGCGGCGACGGCGGCCGCCACCTCGCCCGGGTCGCTGTCGCCCGCGTCCACGACATCGAGCGTGATCGCGCCGCAGGCGTCCACCACCTGCCGGGTCTGCCCGTCGGGGCTGAAGCGCAACCTGGTGCGCAGTGCCTGGTGGCGGCTCATGATGAAGCTCAGTCCGGCCGCGACGTCCGCCACGGTCTGGCCGGGCGGCAGTGCCCGGGCGCCGCCCATCGGCAAAGAGCTGGCCTTCTCCTGGATGACAGACCAGATCTGCTCCTGGCCCCAGCTGAGCTCCGCGGTGCCTGAGCCGTCACCCGCGAACTGAACAACGACTTGGTCCGTCATGGCATCCCGCCCCAGCCGGGGCGACCGGTGCCGGCGGCCAGGGGCACCGGCCAGGCGGCGGGGTCGGCCGGGTCGGACGGCGCGGTGCGGCAGACGACGTAGTGGCGCGGGGTGATGGCCGTAAGGTGGTGCGCGAGGGCGGCCATGCAGCGGGCGTGCGCCTGCTCGGGGGTGTCCGCGGCGGTGGTGGCGGTCAGGTAGGCGACGAGCGGCCGGCCGCCGGCCGAGGCGAAGACGCGGGCGGCGGCGGGTGCGACGGCCTCGTCGACCAGGCGCTGCACGGCGGCTACGTCGACCCAGCAGTGGTCTACCAGGATCCGGTCCGGGGTGCCGGGGATGGGTTCCAGGCCGATGATCTCGGGCATCCGGCTGGCGGCCACGTCGCCGTGCGCGGCCGCCACCAGCAGGCGCTCGACGGCCAGCAGGACCGACTCCAGCTCGGCCCGCGGCACCAGGCCGGTGTCGCCGCTCCACCCGTCCAGCCGCAGGCAGCCGTCGACCTGGTTGAGGCTGAACCGGATCGACGCTCTGCCGTCCGGCATCGGGCGCCACCGCAGCTCGGTCCGGGCGAGCGCGACGTCGATCTCCTCGGGCTGGAACCCGACGCCTGCGGTGAGTCCGGACCAGGACGCAGGGACGAGGCTGTTGAACAACGGGTCGAAGTCGAGGCGAAGGCCCCGTTCGTGCTCGATCAGGTCGTTCATGGCGTCCCGCTTGATGCTGTCGTACCTCGCGTGCCGGTTTGCCTCCATCGCCGTGGTCCAGGTGTGACCGGCCAGCTCGTCGAAGCTTCTTCCGCCGGTCTCGACGGTGGCGATGGCGAGCTGGGCCAGGGCGCCGACGTAGTTCACCAGGTGGCGCTCGAACCGGTTGCTTGACGCCAACGGGATCACCAGTTCCGGATAGTTGGCGCGGCGGGCGATCACGGCGCAGACGGCTGCCAGCACGACGCTGGACCGGCTGGTCCGGGTGCGCGCGGCCACCCGGCGCACGGCCATCGCGGCGGCCGCCGACGACAGCTCCACCGCCACCGACTCACCGCTGGTCCTGGTGCCCGGCAAGGCATACAGGCAGCGCGGGATCCGCCGCGACTGCCGCTGTACGTACGCCAGGGCGGCGTCGGCCTTGTGCCGCTCGGCCGCCGTCGCCTCCAGTTCGGCCTGGTCCAGCGGCTGGTGGCCGGGACGGCCGGCCTGCCATCGCGCGGGATCGCCAGCGCCATCGTGAAGAAGGCCCGCGAAGTCGCGCTTGATGATCTCGATCGAGCCCTGGTCCACGGCCACGTGCGTGAACCCGGCCGCGCAGGCGATGACCCGGTCGCCCGCGTCGGGAGCGACGGCCACCGCGATGCGCACCGGCCGCCGCGCCGGATCGGGTGACTCACGCAGCCACCGGATCAGTGCCTCGGCCACCGCGGGGCGGTCCGGCGGTCCCCACGGTCCCTCACCGGGCGAACAGACCTCCAGCAGCTGGATGCCCGACGCCGCGACCCGCTGGCGCGGCGGCTGGCCGGGCAGGTACGTGGTGCGCAGGGTCTCGTGCCGCGCGATCAGCACCGCGGCCGCCCCGGCCACGTCGTCGACGGACGCCGTCGCCGGCACCGGGAGCTCGGCGTACAGGGTCGCGTAGGTGAGGTCGGGGGCCGAGCTTACCCACGTGTAGACGTCGCGCTGGCCCATGGTGAGCGGTCCCTCGCCGGCCCGCTGCCCGGTGAACTCGACCGGGACAGACGGCATCGGGGTCAGCCGCAGGCGCCGCCGGCGGCGCTGGCCGGCTTCGGTTCCGGTGCTCATCGCTGGTCAGTCGGCCGGCTGGGAACGCGGCGGTGTTATCGGTATAACCTTCCAGCCACGAGGCCGGGAATGCCGGCCGCGCTTTGTCGTGGGTCACCAGATCGAGCGCAGCTGACACCATGGCCTCACTTTATGGGCCCATGCGGATCATCGTCCATGTAGGGCCTCAAGTGCGGAATTCCCCAGTTGCTATGAGAACGGGCCGTCGGCTCAGGAGTCGGCGGCCCGTTCCTTCTTTATTGCAGCTCGACTGGATGCGTCACTTGATTTCACCGGGTTCCGGCTGGATCATGTTGGCGATGTCGTAGGGGTGCTTTAGTCCCGGTGTCACGCCGAACTCAAACATCGCGTCGGAGACCCGCTGCATCACGGGCACGTCCATGACCAGCGGGTAGGTGTCGAGCGTCATCGTCGCGGCGACGAGCTTCGAGACCCCGGTGTGGTTCACGAGCGCCTTCTCAACGGCGGGGCGGTCGGAGTCGGCGATCTGCTGGCCCTCGTCGAGGGCGCGCAGGAACGCCGCGATCGTGCCGGGGTGTGCCTGCACCCACTGCGTATCGCCGACAATGGTGCCAATGGGGAAGTCCTGAAGCGAGCCCTGGTCGAAGTCGGCCAGCTGCACCGCCCCGTAGTCCTGCTCGGCCTCGGTACCGAACGGCTCGGGTAGCCAGGCTGCGTCGATCTTGTGCTTGGCCAGGTAGGCGGGCATCAGCGGGAAGGCCGGCTGCACAACCTGGCTGATCGAGCTGAGCTTGAGCCCGTTCTCCGTCAACAGCGAGCTGAGCAGCACCTGAGCGATGTTGTTCGGCGAGTTGATGCCGATCGTCGCGTGGTCCCGGGCCAGATCCGCCACCGTCTTGTACGGCGAGTTCGGCAGCACGTAGAGTGCCTGGTTGCCTGGCTGCATCTGCGACGCGTTGGAAATTATGCGGAGGTTGACCGGCTTGACGGCGGCGCCAGGGGGAAATCCGAACTTGCCGGCGATCTGGGCCAGGATGAACGAAACGTAGTTCCCTTCGACGAGCTGGACCTTGTTGTCCTGCAGGTCGGTGATTCCGAACTCGCCGCCGTCGATCGGGTCGATCTTCACGGTCAGCCCCTGCTTCGCGAAGAGCCCGTCATCATAGGCGATGTAGAGCCCTGTCGCGTCCGCGGTGGGCACCGCGTCGATGGTGATGGATGTCGCCTTCTGGGGTGACGCAAGCGCCACATCGGTGCTGGCCGGGCTGCCGCCGGAACAGCCCGCCAGAACTGCCATGGGAACGGCCACCACCATGCAATATGCAACTTTATCAATAAGGCGCAAGTTTCTCTCCTCGTCACTTAAGACGAGGGTAATGAGCACGAGGCGTGTTAGGTCTCGTGTATTTATTATCGATTCATAACGAAAATGTCATCGTCGGCGTCAGCGATAAGCGTCGACAACTATCGATATGCAATGGACACAGCCATCTTGGCTGACCTAAATATAGATACTCATCGAATAATCGGTAGGGCCGGCAGCGCGGGGCGGTCGGGACAGCGCGGAGTTCCCCCCGGGGGCACCCCGGGGGAACTCCATGCGATCGGCACCGGCAATCAGGTGATGGTCTCAACGTCTTGCGGGGCGAGGAGGGTGCAGACACCGCCCCAGATCAGTAGGACGTTCCCGGTCAGTTCCGCGTGCACGATCCCGTGACCGCTGAAGACGTCGGTGAGATTCCCGTAGTCGGCGGAGAACATGACGTCGTCGTCAGGGAAGCTGTTGTGCAGCCCGGTCAGGCTGAGGTTGTTCCAGCTGACGGTGAGAACCCGCTGGATGACGATGCCGAGTGAGGACTCGAATCCCCAGTCAATCCCGGCTTCTCCATTTTCGAGGTTGGTTAGGGTAATGGAGCGAGCCGCGGAACATTACCGGCAGGCCCTGGATGTCTTCCGGCAGCTGGGCAACCAGAGAGGACAGGCATGGGTCTTGTCCAGCCTGGGAACGATCTGCACTCACCTCGGCGATCCCGAACAAGCCGCGGATCATCACCGCAAAGCCGTTACGCTATCGCGCCAGGGTGGCGATCGTGAGGGCGAGGCAGTGGCGCTGAACGGCCTGGGTGAGGCCGCCTTCGCCGCCAGCCGGGCCGCTGACGCCATGTCCCACCACTTGGCCGCGCTCGCCCTTGCGGGCGGCGTCGCTAACACCGAGCAGCAAGCCCGCGCCCATGCCGGGCTCGGCCGCTCCCACGACGTCCTCGGCCGGACCGGTGACGCCCATGAGCACTACCAGCAGGCGCTTGACCTCTACGACCACCTGGGCTATCCCGAAGCCGAGAAGATCCGCGCCCGGCTCGCCCGCGGCGGTGCAGCGTCGTAGTCGCTCCGAGCAGCTCTGACCCCGGTGGCAGATCGGTCTGTCCCGTCGATATGGTTCAGGTCGGTGCAGTGCCAGGGCCCAGGTGGCCTGAGCGTGAGGAGCCATCATGAGCGGGACGTCCGATGACCTGATCGGGGCGGTCGTCGCGGTCGGCGGGTTCGTCATCAGCCTGTCGACCGTGTTGCGCGCGATCACCCGGCCGGACCGGACGCCGGCCTCGCGGGTGGCCTGGATCGCGGTGATCATGTGCCTGCCGGTCTTCGGCGTCGTCTCCTATCTCCTCCTCGGCGAGACCAGCATCGGCCGCGAGCGGACCCACCGCCTCCGCGACGCGGAAAGCCGCCTGGCGGCACCGAACGAGGCGGGCGCCAGGCCCGGCGATCCCGCTGCCACGAGCGTCTCGGACCTGTGCCGGTCGATCAACGGCTTCGGCCCGACGCCGGGCAACCGCATCGTGCTGCTTGGCGACCCGGGCGCTTCCCCGGCCGAGCCGACGCGCGACTGCGACGCCGCGATCAAGGGGCTGATCGAGGCGATCGATGCCGCGACCGAGCACATCCACCTCAGCTTCTACATCTGGCTCGACGACGGAAACGGCGGCCGGGTCGCCGACGCGATCAGCGCGGCGGCGCGCCGGGGCGTGGCCTGCCGGGTCATGGCCGACGCGCTCGGGTCGCGCGACTTCATCCGCGGCCCCCGCTGGCGCCAGCTGCGCGAGGCCGGCGTGCACCTGGTCGCCGCGCTGGAGGACATCCCCCGCCTGGGCGGCTTCGCGGTGGGCCGGGTCGACCTGCGCAACCACCGCAAGCTGGTCGTCATCGACAACCGGATCGCGTTCTGCGGCAGCCAGAACTGCGCCGATCCGCAGTTCCGGGTCAAGCCGAAGTACGCGCCCTGGATCGACATCCTGCTGCGCTGCGAAGGGCCGGTCGTCCGGCAGGCACAGCACATCTTCCTCGCCACCTGGATCGCCGAGACCGGCGAGGACCTCTACGGGCTGCCCGCGGCGGCGCCGGAGCCCAAGCAGCACCGCGGGGGCGCGGTCGCGCAGATGTTCGGCACCGGACCGACCACCCCCGGCAACACGATGTCGGACTCCTTCGTCAGCGCGCTGTACGCCGCCGAGCACGAGCTGATCATCACCACGCCCTACTTCGTGCCCGATGAGGCCCTGCTCCGGGCGGTGTGCGCCGCACCGCGCCGCGGCGTGATCACCACCCTGATCGTGCCCGCACGCAACGACTCCCCGCTCGTCGCCGCCGCCAGCCGCAGCGCCTACCCGGACCTGCTCGCCTGCGGCGTACGCCTGTTTGAATACCCGCTGGGCCTGCTGCACACCAAGTCGATCACCGTCGACGCCCGGATGGCCCTAGTCGGCTCGGCGAACATGGACCGGCGCAGCCTGGAACTCAACTTCGAGAACAACCTGCTCGTCCTCGACCCCGGCCTCACCGCGTCCGTCCGTCAGCGGCAGCTCGGCTACCTCTCCCAGTCGACCGCCGTCAAAGCCGAAATCGTCAAGGCCCAGCCCTTTCGCACCCGACTGGTCGACGACATGATCGGCATGGCCTCGCCGCTGCTCTGAACCCGCGGGCGGGCCCAGGCGCTCGGCTGCCGCGGTCATGTCCTTCGGTGTAGCGTGCTCCTGCTTGGTCACTGGCGGTACGCGCGAAGCACGATTTCGTTCTGATAAATCAAAGATATTTATCCGAACGAAATCGTGCTTCGACCACTCAGCTCATTCCTCCAAGCGGTCGGGCCGCGTCCCGGTGGCCCTTTGCCCGACTGCGGTAAAACGCCTAGGGCGCGAGGAGGCAGCTCGCCGGATCCGCGCTGCACCAGACGGGTCGGGATGACGATGCGGCGCGACGGGGCGGGGTCGCCGTCCATTCGCTGGAACAGCAGGTGGGCGGCCTGCCGGCCCAGTTCAGCGGGATCTTGCGCGACCACCGTCACGCGGAGGAGGTCGGCGAGTTCGAAGTCGTCGAAGCCAACCATGGCCAGCGTGACGTCCAGCGACACGAGCGCATGCAGCGCCAGCACCGATATGCGGTTGTTTCCGCAGACCAGCGCCGTAACCGGCTCGGAACCGGCGAGCATCCGCTCCAGGTCCGCCCACACGCGGCCTCTGGTGGGGGGGCCCATGGCGATCCATGCCTCCGCGACCGGCACGCCCGCATCAGACATCGCCTCGAGGTATCCCTTGTGCCGTTCCCGCGCCGTGAAGATGTCGGGGTTGTCGCCCAGGTAACCGATCCGGCGGTGGCCGCCGGCGATGAGGTGAGCGGTCGCCTTCCGCGAGCCGCCGGCGTTGTCGCTGAGCACGGTGTCGGCGGCGATCCGGCCGGGCGGCCGGTCAGCGAATACCACGGGCACGCCGGCCTGCACCTCGGACTGCAGGTAACTATGGTCGTCGCTGGTCGGGATCATGATGAGCCCGTCGACCCGGCGGGCGCACAGCGCCAGGGCGAGTTCGTGCTCGGTGTCGGCATCCGCTTCGCTGGACCCGCTGAGCACCAGCGAACCGCGTGCCCGGGCGACGCTTTCCACCCCCCGTAGCAGCGCTGAGTAGAAGGGGTCGCCGATGTCCTCCATGACCAGTCCGACGGTCGCGGCCTGTCCGGTGCGGAGCAGGCGCGCGCTGTCGTTGCGGCGGAACCCGAGCGTCTTGATGGCTTCGCGGACCCGCTGCTCGGTCAGCGGCGTGACGCCTGGTTCGCTGTTGACGACCCGGGAGACGGTCTTCAGGCTGACCCCCGCCTCGATCGCCACGTCCTTCATCGTGGGACGCATGCGCTGAGAGTAACAAGCGCCCGCCGTGCGGCCACGGCGGGCGCTTGTCAAGGAGTCGTCATCCAGTGGTGACCGCGAAGATGTGCATGGCGGTCGTGCTGGAACCGACACTGTTGCTTACATTCGGGAAGGTGACCGAGGCCACCGTCTTGGCCGTGTCGACCGGGACCGTCGTGGCGTAGACGTACATGGTGATGCTCTGGGAGCCACCGCTGTCCATGTTGCGGTAAGCCATGGTGGCGACCGCCGTCTCGTTGGTCCCGGGGCCGTTCGCCCAGTCGCTGGACGTCAGGGTCTCGGTTGTCGATGTGCCGTCGGTGTAGGTGATGGTGATCGGACCGGAGCTCCCGCCGTTCGAGGACGACTCGAGCAGGCCGAGCTTGCTCGCCCCGGCCGTTCCGCTGACCAGCATCGTCTGCCCGGCCGCGAGAATGTTGTCTTCTCCGCAGGACGCGACGTTGGGCCAGGTGAACGTGAGCCCGTCGGCGCTGACGGTGCCGCCGGGTGTCAGCCCGGCCGCCGACAGGGCCTGCGCCGAGTAGCTGTACCCGTCGCCGTCGTAGTTGGCGCACGAGGTGTTGGTGTCGTCGGAGATGCCTGCGTTGTTGTAGTAGTCGGCCGGGTTGGCGGTCGGCGTGATCGCCAGTTCGGGACTGGCGGACATGTTGCCCGAGTTGTCGACCACGGTCACCGACGCCGGCGTGCCCGCCCACACGTGATACTCGCCGTTTGTCCCGCTCGGGGTCGGCACGGTGAAGGTGATCGCCGTGTCGCTCCAGCTGTCGACGGTGAAGGCGGCGGTGTTGCCGGGTGAACCCCAGTTCGCCCCGTTGTCGCTGAAGGCCACGTAACCGTTGCCCTGCGCGGAGCCGAAGCCGGAGCCGTTGATCGTCACCTGCTGGCCAGCCTGGGCGCTGGCGGCGCTCAGCGAGGTGACGACCGGACCGGTCGCCGCGGTGGCCGACGTGCCGATCGAGAAGATGTGCTCCGTGCCGCCGGCGGTTCCGTTCGGCAGGGTCACGCTGGTCAGCGTCTTGTCCGGGTTGACGGGGATCGCCGCGTAGAACACGTAGGTCTTTACCGCATCCTGGCCGCCGGAGCATCCCGCGCAGTCCCGGTAGGCCGTGGTCGCGGCTACCTGGTTGCCGAATGACGGCGAGCCTCCGCCGCCGCCGAGCGTCCAGTCGCTGAACCCGAGCCAGTAGTTGCTGGTGCTGCCGTCGGAGTAGTTCAGCGTGGCGACGCCGGTGGCGTCTCCGTCGGTGGCCGAGCCGAGGAACGCCAGCGTCTGGGTTCCAGCCGCCGCGTTCACCGTCACCTGCTGTCCCTCGGGCATGGTGTTGTCGGGGAAGCCGGCCGACGGCTGCGGCCAGGCGAACGTCACGCCGTTCACCGTCACGTTCTGTCCGGCGGAGAGCCCGGCGGCGGCCAGTGCCTGGCTGGAGTAGGAGTTGCCGTCGCCGTCGATGTCCGCCAGCGACGGGTTGCTGTCGTCGGCGATGCCGGCGCTGTTGAACGTCGACAGCAGGCTTCCCGGACTGGCGACCAGGATGGTCTCGTTCAGCGACTGGGTGGTACCAGTGCTTTCCGTGGTCAGCGTGACGGGCGCGGAGTAGAAGTTCTGCGCGGTGCTAGCCGCTGCCGCCACGGTCAGCTTGGTAGTTCCCGTGCCGTGCGCCGGGACCGCGATCGTGGCCGAACTGGGCGTGATCGTGACTCCGGACGGCGCGGTGATGCTCACCTTCACCTTCTGCGGGCTGCTGGTGGCGTTGTTGGCGCCGACCGTGAGCGTGCTTGAGCTCCCCGGCGCGACCGTCGCGGTCGGGCTGGCCAGGTAGCCCACCGTCGCCGAGGCACCCGCGGTGTAGGACGGCGGCGCGTCCTGCGGCGCGCTGCCCCAGCCGGTCGCCTTCGGGCTGAGCGTCCAGTCCAGGGTGGCGCCCTTGCTCAGGGTGCTGAACGACGTGTAGAGCTTCTGGTCGGGCGTGCCGTTGATCTTCAGCGAGCTTACGTAATACTCGCTGGAGGCATTAGGTGCGTTGACGGTGATCGTGTGGCCGTTGGCCAGCGAGATCTGCTCGTGCGGGAACC
Organism: uncultured Actinomycetota bacterium; assembly: GCA_963785645.1. Taxonomy (GTDB): domain Bacteria; phylum Actinomycetota; class Actinomycetes; order Streptosporangiales; family Streptosporangiaceae; genus Trebonia. Next base: position 347,154 of record CAWAWG010000002.1, on the reverse strand, counting down.
CGGGGCTGTTCAGCAGCAGCGTGTCCGTGCCCGGGTTCTCCGGGTACAGGCCGAGCATCTGCCAGAGGTAGGAGGAACTCTCCGCGCCGAGGTCGTCGTTGTTGGCCAGTCCGCTCGGCCCGGGCAGGTAGACGGTGTTCTCGATGTTGCGCACCGCGGCCTGCGTCCCGGCCGGGTCGCCGGCGTAGTCGAGCGCGAACTGCTCGCCCAGGTCGAACTCGTTGGAGATCTCGTCGTACATGCCGTAGCCGTTCGGCTGGGACAGGTAGGACTGCAACGCCGGCACGACCTTGGCGTCGCCGCCGAGCAGGTTGAACAGCCCCTGGTAGTCGTTCGGCACATCCCACAGGTACTCGTAGGCATCGCCCTCGACGTAGTCCGGCTCGTTGTTCTGCTGGGTGAGCGGGACGACGCCCTGCTCGAACTGCCCGTTCTCGTACCGGGCGGTCAGCAGGTCGTTGTTCGGGTCGAAGTTGTTCTCCCAGTTGTTGGCCCGCTTGGTGAGCGTGGCGGCATCGCTGCTGTCGCCGAGCGAACTCGCGAAGTTCGACAGGGCGAGGTCGGCGTTGTCGTCTTCAAGCAGGCTGGCGACGACACCGTGGAAGTTGCAGCAGCCGTAGGTCCCGTCCTCGGGCAGGTAGCCGTATTTCGTTTCCAGCGCCGCGCCCGGTTCAACGTCGTTGACCGTGGTGGCCTGCTTGAGCATGTCGGCCAGCGCCTGCTTGGTGTCGAATCCGTGGGCGCCGAACGCGTAGTAGTCGGAGATGATCGCCTGCGTCGGGTCGCCGACCATCACGTAGTTGTTGTCTTGCAGGTAGCCCCACTGCTGCAGGAGGCTGTCCTCCGCGTAGTAGTTGACCTGCGACTGCGCCTGGTCGGAGGCGGCCGACGGGTCGAGCATGGCCTGTAGCTGGGCGAGCGTGTGGTAGATGTCCCAGCCGGAGTAGATGCCGTACTGGTTCTGCTGCCCGCTGGCCAGCGTGTGGACCTTCTCGTCGGCCCCCATGAACTGGCCGTTGACGTCGCTGGTGACGTTCGGCTGGATGAAGTCCTTGTACAGCAGGCTGTAGAACTCCTGGGTCTGCGAGTAGCTGCCGCCCCAGACCTGGATCTTGCCGAGCAGCTTGTCCCAGGTAGTCTGCGCCGCGGCCTTGACCGCGGCGAAGTTCCAGCCCGGGTTCTCGGTCTGCCAGTTCAGCTGGGCGTTCGCGGCGCTCACGTAAGAGATGCCGACCTTGGCCTGGACCACCGGGTTGGACGTGGTGTCGAAGCCCACGTAGACCGCGGCCGGGTCGGTCTGGCCCGAGTTCGTGATCACCTGCGACGAGGTGAACGGCTCGCTGAACTTGATGTCGAAGTACACCGTGTACAGCTGGGACTGGCCGTCGTTGGTCGACTCGCCGCAGAAGTCGCCGCTGGTCACCGAGCCCTGGACCTCGTCGTTGCCGACGATCTGCGCGCTGTCCGCCGTGACGCCGTTCTGGCTGCCCTGGAGCTTGATGTCGAAGCCGGCGGTGGTCGTCGACGGGAACGTGAACTGGCCCATCGAGCTGTGCGTGGTCGCGGTGAACTCCGACGTGATGGCGCTGGATCCGTTGCTCTGCGCCGAGTAGTAGCCCGCCTGCGCGACCTCGCCGGTGTGGGTGAGCGCGGTGGTCACGTTGTTCGGGTCGGTTCCGGACGGGAGCGCCGAGGTGACCGGCAGGATCGGCACGTCGCCGGCGGCGCCGCAGCCGGGTCCGGACAGGTGGGTCAGGCTGTAGCCGTAGAGGGTGGTGTCGGTGTAGCTGTAACCGCCGCCGGCGTTGCGGTCCGGCAGCGTGTCGGGGGACCACTGCACCATCCCGTACGGCACTTCTGCGCCCGGGAAGGTGTTGCCGCCGCCGGTGGTCCAGGTGCGGGCGTCCACGAGGGAAGCCAGGTCGGTGACCGGGCTGCCCACGCCGGCGGTGTTCTTGGCGCCGGCCGGGAGCTGGTCGTTGTCAACGGGCGCTGGCAGTCGGTGAGACGCCCGCTGTCCGTCACCGAGCAGGTGCCGCCCTTCTTGCCGCCGCTTCGCGCCGCGGCGGACGCCGAGGCGGAAGGCGCGGCGGACGCACTGACGGTGGCGGAGGGGTTGGGTGACGCACTAGCGCTCGGGCTTGGGGTAGTGCTGGCTGCGGCGACTCCGCTCAGCGTGAGCGTGCCCGCCGCCGTTAGGACGATCACAGCCGGCCAGTGGCCGATGCCTGACGTTCTTTTCCGTTTCAACGCTGGACCTCCTCGGCAAATCCGACGTTGCCACCGCGCCGGCGTTCGCCAGGGGTCCGCAGGGGATCAGCGCCCGGGAACTAGGGTCCTCGGCGGATGACCACCGCTGTTTCACCTTGACTTGGGTCGCCGGGCATGCAGGGCGATGACAACGTTGTCATGAGCTCTCCTGTTTCATATTGAGGAGTTTTTACGGGAAGCGTCAAGACGATGGGGTGACTTTTATCGTCGGTGTCCGGATGTGGGTGCCGCGCCTGGCCGGCTGGGTCTGAGCGTGAGCGGTTACCTGAAGTCCGCGACACCAGGGGCTGCCCGGGAGCCTGACACCGGTTTGCGGCCGGTCGAAGGTTCGCGCCGCGGTGTGCGTAACAAGGTAAGTGACTCACGGTACGAGCGGGAAAGGACCCGAGAGGACCATCAGTGAGACCTGATCATCTCCGGCCCGGGCCTCCCGCGCCGGATCAGCGCGATGGCAGCGGCCTGTGGGCGGCGGCTGACCGTCATCAACCGCTGAACGACAACGCGGCGGTGCTCGGCGAGTACGCCGCGGGGGCCAGGCAGGACGCGTTGCGCCTGCCAGGCGGCGATGGAGATCAAGCTAGGCAAAGACGACGACTATGGTCACCGTGGTGGGTCTGTCCCATATTTCGTGACGGTAACGGGCCCGACAGGCCCGCGCGGTTGGCCGGTCGGTTCAGGTTTGCGCGGTTGCTGGCCGGGAGCCGGGCGTGTCAGCCCGTGCCGGCGAGGTAGATGACCCGGCGGGTGATGTTGACGGCGTGCGCGCCGAGGCGCTCGTAGTCGCGTGCTGTCAGTGCCATCTCCATTGCCGTGGGAACTGGCATCCGGGCTGCGGCGATCTCGGCTGTCAGGCGGGCGTGGAGCTGGTTCATTTCCGTGCCGCGCTGGCTGAGTGCGGCGGCGGCGCTGCGGTCGCGGTTATACCAGGCGTCGGCGGCCTGCTGCCACATGGCGGAGGCGAGGTCGGCTGTCTGGGCGGTGCGGTCGAGGACGGCGGGGGTCAGGTCGGTGGCCGGGATGAGGCCGGCGCGGGAGGCGATGTTGATGACGAGGTCGTGGGAGCGTTCGAGTTCGGGGGCGACCCGCAGGACGGTGAGCAGGAACCGCAGGTCGGACGCGACGGGTGCCTGGAGCAGGATTTCCCGGCTGGCCAGGTGCTCGATCTCGAGGTAGAGGGCGTCAATGACCTGCTCGCGCCCGGCGAGGGTCCTGGCGGTCTCGCCGCTGTCGCCGATCAGGGACCGGGTGGCGGCGGGCAGGTCCTCGGCGATCATCGCGAACAGCTCGATGACCTTGGCCTCGATGCCTTCCAGCGAGCCGTCGAATTCCCTGCGGTGTCCGACCATCCCAAGAGCGTAGCGGGTGCGGTCTAGCCCGTCGGCGCGGAGATGCCGCCGGGCCGGGCGCTGGCGGCGGCGTGGGCCTGGGCGAGGAAGCCGGCGGTCAGTTTCAGTGCCTCGGCGAGGGGCCGTCCGGCGAGCTGCGCCCGGTATTCCCGGTACGGGCTGGCCTCCCGCGCGCCGCCGCGCTGCGGGGACGGCGGGGAGACGGGGCTCCAGGTCCAGGCTGCGGGCGTGCCGTTGCCGCTGCCGGGGCGGGGTTGCGCCTGGATGAAGTCGGCGGGGTCGGCGTGGTAGCCGAGCTGCCCGCGGATGTACCGCAGGCCGGCCAGGGATCTTTCGACGGCCCGGCGGGCGGCGGGGTCGAGGGCGGCGAGGGCGCGGCTGCAGGGCGCGGGGTGGTCGCGGTTGAGGGCGGCGTCAGCGGTGGTGATCCACCACAGGGCCTCGGTGGCCGCCGTGACCGCTTGCGGGGTGTCGGTTGCGGCGGCGAGCCGGCGCAGGGCACCGGACACGGCGGTCAGGGACCAGGCCAGGCCGCTGCCGGCGGGCACGCTGTCGTATCTCCCGGTCCGGGGGGTGTCGCGGCCGGGTCGCGGCCCCGGGACGGGGCCGGGCTGCTCGGACTGTCGGGCTTGCGCCATCACGCTATGTTACGCATCGTGTCGGCGGTACCCGGGGATACCGGCCGGGCTGCCGCCGGGCTTAGGGCTGTCACCGTGCCAGGCTAGCCGCATGGTGAACAGATGGTGAACAAGAAGCTGACGGGACGTGAGCGCGGGCTTGCGGGTCATCTTCCCCCGGCCTGGTCCCGGGCGGCCTGGCCCGGCCAGGCAGTGCCGGGGAGGCTCGCGGCCCGGGTGAGGAACTGGGTGCAGCGGGCGAAGGTCGCCGCGATGCCGTGCCCGGCCAGGCGCGCCTGGTAGGCACGGTAGCGGCCCAGCTCCCACTGCCGTGCCCGCGGGGTGAGCGCTTCGAGGTCCGGCTCGGGCAGCGGGCTCCACGCCCAGGCGATGCTGTCGTCGCCGCGCCGGCCGGGCGGATGAAGGCGGCGGGGTCGGCTGAGCTGCCGAGCTGGTTGCGGACGTACCGCAGGCCCGCCAGGGTCTCCTCGGTCTCCCGCCGCCGCGCGCCCGTGCCCGCCAGGGCCGTCTCGTAGTCGCGGGGGTGGTAGCGGACCAGCGTCGCGTCCACCAGGGTGACCCACCAGACGGCTTCCGCGACGGCGGCTGCCAGGCGGGGCAATTCCCACCCTGCGGCGGCGAGCCGCCCGGCTGCCTCGGTCATCGCGGTGACGGACCAGCCGATCGCGACCGCCGGGGCGGCGGCCACCCCGGCGTGCTCACGGTTCCACGCCATCCGGCAGCGGGCCGAGCAGAACCGCGCGTGCTCCCGCCCCGGGGTGAACGAGGTCCCGCACTGCGCGCACTCCCGGACCTCGGCCACCGCTCGATCCTACGCGCCGGCTGCAATGCCCGGCGGCACAGGCATTTGCGGCGTCTGCTTCCTCGCTGTGCCGGTGACCGAGGGCACCGCCAGGGCATCATGAAAGGGACCAGGCCGGCCAGTCGCGTCTGCGCACGCAGTTGGCGGCCCGCAGGCTCACAAGAAGGCACGGTGAAGGACCATGGCGCTTCCCGCTTTCCTCGCCAGGATCGTCGACTGGCTCCGCGCGGGCTACCCCGACGGCGTGCCCAGTCACGACTACATACCGCTGGTCGCCCTGCTCGGCACCCATCTCACCGACGATGAGATGACGCTGATCGCCGACGAGTTGGCCTTCTCCGCCGACCCGCAGTCAGCGCAGGAGATCAAGAAGGCGATCGGCGCCATCACCCGCACTCCGGTCAGCGATTCCGAGGTCGCCCGGGTCCGCTCGCGCCTCGCGGAGGGGGGCTGGCCGCTGGCCGCGCCCGGCAGGGACTGACCGCTCCTTCGACGGGACTGCCTCATCAGCGCCAGGCGCAGAAATCTCTTAAACAAATCCAGCGAATTACACCCTGTGAGATTCAGGTTCCTCTCTCGCAGAACCTCTCGTTCGCCAGCCATAGTGCCACTTAAAGCAAATATCTAAGCTTTAATAGGACAGATGTCCCGGCCGGCCGACGAGCCGTGCCAGGGCAGCCCGCGCCGCCGCCGTCGACGGGCGCCGGGGCTCCGCGGACAACCTGGCCGGGCACTCGACGCCAGCGTGCCCAGACGGGCGCCGCTGGCCGGAACCGGCCCGCTCGCCCGGGACACGCGCGCGCACCGGCACCGGGTTCCGGTCCCGGCGGGAGACGCGGCCCAACCGGGGAAGGCGCCGCGGCGTCGTAGAGGGCAGTAGTAAACGGATATCGACGTTACGCACGTCCGGCCAGGATTGAGGACCCGTGAAAAATACGCTGCTTGCCGTTCCGCTGCTCGCTGCGGGTGTACTCGCCGCGGGATGTGCCGCCTCGTCAACATCGGCTGCCGCCCCCGCTAGTTCCGCGTCCGGTGCCCCGGGTTCGGGTACCCCGGCCGCGAGCGTGGTGCCGTCGGCTGCTGCGACGAGTGCCGCCGGATCGGGTTCTGCCGCGTCAGGGACACCGGCGTGTACGTCGGCCGATCTTCAGCTCAGCCTCGGCGGTGGCGAGGGGGCCGGCATGTCCCAGAACCACACGGGTCTGCAGCTGCGGAACGTTGGACCGTTTACGTGCACGCTGTACGGTTACCCCGGCGTCTCCTGGGTCGCCGGCGCGGACGGCCATCAGGTGGGCGCCGCCGCCGTGCGGGAGACGGATCCAACCGGGAGCGCGGAGAAGACCGTGATCTTGACGCCAGGTGCGCTGGCGTCGGCCCCGCTCGACGTCGTGGACGCCGCGGCGTTCACGCCGTCGCAGTGCAAGCCGGTCCCGGTTCGCGGGCTGCGGGTGTACCCGCCGGGTGAGCATGCCGCCATCTTCCTCTCCATGCCGACTCCAGCTGGCGGATACGGCGAGTGCTCCGGCACCCTCCGGGGCCCGGCGCTGTTTGTCGGCTACGTACAGGCCGGGGTCCAGCCGGGAGACGGCGGCCAGAGCCAGTAGTAGCCCGGGCGAGGCGTCGGCTGCATGCGGGGCAGCCCCGGCCTAGCAACGAGCCCGCCGGTTAGCCGAGCGAGGGCTTAAGGGTCGCCAGGGAGCGCGCCGGCGTCGGTCTTGCCGTGCGCGGTCACCGGGATGACGGGCACCTGCCGGATGATCTCGGGCACGGCGTACCGTGGCAGCCTGGCGGCCAGGCGCTCGCGGACGGTCAGCGGGTCGGCCGCGGCGCAATCCCCGGCCGTGAAAAACAGCGCGAGCTTCTCGTAGGAATCGGGCCGGGCGTCCGCGGCGGGGACGGGGACCACCACGCACTGGCGCACGCCGGTCAGGCGGCCGGCCGCGGACTCGATCTCGGCGGGCTCGATCCGGTAGCCGCGCACCTTCACCTGGCGGTCGGCGCGGCCCAGGAAGTGCAGCACGCCGCCGGCGTCCAGCCGTCCGCGGTCGCCGGTCCGGTAGACCCGGACCCGCTCGCCGTCAATGACACGGTCTACGAACCGGTCCGCGGTGCGGTCGTGCTGCCCGAGGTAGCCGAGGGCCACCCCGGCGCCGCTGACGCATATTTCCCCGTCGATGACGTGCACGCGGGTTTCCGGTACCGGGCGGCCGAGCGGGATGCCGTCCGGGGCGTCGAGGTCCGGTCGGCCGACGGAGTGGCAGGTGGCGAACACGCACGTCTCGACCGGACCGTAGCCGTTGGTCAGGCCGATGCCGGGGTGATGGTCAAGAAAGCGGCCCACGTGCGGCCCGGAGAGTCTCTCGCCGCCGGTGATGACCCGTTCCAGCCCCGTGAAGCACTCCGGTTCCAGGTCGGTGAACAGGTTGAACAGCGACGCGGTGAGCCAGAGGGTGTTGACCCCGTGCTCGCTCACCAACTGCTCGAGAACATGCGGCAGCAGGTGGTCGTGCTCGACGATGACGGCCGTGCCGCCGGTGGTGAGCATGCCCCAGAGTTCCAGGCTGAAGGCGTCCCATGCGGGCGGTGCGGCCTGGCACATGACCCGGCCCGGGCCGAAGGCGAGCGGGCCGTCCCCGGCGAACAGGCGGGTGGTGGCCCGGTGCGGTGACACCACCCCCTTGGGCGCCCCGGTTGTCCCTGAGGTGAAGAAGACGCAGGCGGGGGCGTCCGGGTCGGCAGCCGCGGTTAGGTGTTCTTCACCGGGTGCGCCCGCGCCCGTCGCGGCCCAGCGGGCAACGTCGCGCGTGCTCGGGTCCCAGCGGGGACGGTCGGTCACCAGATCGTCCGGGCAGGCGATCACCAGGGGCGGCTGGACCAGCGCGAGCAGCGACGCTACGCGTTCCGCGGGCCACCTGCGGTCGAACGCGGCGTAGGCCGCACCGCACTTCAGTATCGCCAGCAGCGCCACGATCAGGTGCGGGGTACGCGGCAGGATCACCGGGACGATCGCGCCGGGGCGGATGCCGGCCCGGACGAGCTCGGCCGCGCAGGCATCGGCGGCCGCGTCGAGCGTGCGGTAGTCGGTGGCGGCACCGCGGTAAACCAGTGCCGCCGCGCGCGGGTTCCGCCTCGCCTGGGCACTGACGGCCTGGTGGATGCACCGCGGTGCGGTCGGTGCCATGGGCTACTCCTCAGCTGGACGCCCGGCAGGTGACGGTAAGGTCGGCGGCGGGGAGCGTGCGACGGCCCGTGTCCGTGTCGAAGACGTACGTGATCTGCCGCAGCGCCGCCGCGAGGATCTGCGACATCGTGGCATGGTCGGGCGCGTCGCCGGCGAGCAGGTCCAGCCGCTGGGTGTCCACGCCGCCGGCTAGGCGGTCGCCGACGGCGACGTAAGGCCGGAACCGCTTGATACCTGGTACCTGGGAGGCGGCCAGTCCGCCGCGGATCTCCGCCACCGTGCACGGATACGTCGGCGCCAGGGAATTGTGGTGGAAGTACACCCGGTCCGGGGTCGCCGGCGGTACCTCCGGGGTCTCGCCGAGCGCGAGGCGGCAGGCGAGTTCGCACAGGTCGATGCCGACGGCCCGCAGCGCGAGTTCGGCGATGCAGCCGCCGAGCCTGCCGTTTACCTCGAGGATCCGCGGGCCCGCCGGGGTGAGCTTGATTTCCACGTGACTCAGGCCGCCGCCGATGCCTAGAGCCCGGACCGCCGCGGTCGCGAGACCGGCCACCTCCCGCTCCTCGGCCGGGGTGAGGTGCGAGGGCCAGAAGCTTCCGGCCTCGCGGAACGGCGGCGTCAGCGGGAACTTGCCGGTGACCGCGATCGGCGCCGTGGCGCCGTCCACCGTCACGCATTCCACGGAAACGAAATCGCCGTACCGCGGCTCGGGCAGGCCGGCCAGGTACTCCTCGGCTACGAGAGCGCTTTCGTCCTGCGCGAGGAGCCTGCCTACCAGCCGGCCGCCCTCCGCGGAGTCCGTCACCAAGTAGGTGTTCCGGCTCGCCTCCCCCTGGCAGGGCTTCACCACCGCGGGCAGCCCGACCCGGGCAACGGCGTCCGGCCACTGCGCGGTGGCGGTAAGCAGTTCGCTGCGCACCGGAGATATCCCGGCCCGGGCCAGGGCCGCACGCTGCCGGTGCTTGCTGGTCAGCAGGCCGGCGACCGTCGGGGAGTGAGCCGGGAGGCCGAGCGCCGCGGCCAGTTCCGCGGTCCGCGGCAGCATCCGCTCGCTGAACGTGACGATCCCGGTGGGACGCCAGCGGGCCAGGAACTCGGCCTGCTCGGCGGCGGAGGCGCAGGCAGGCAGCACGGCATCGAACTCCTCGAAGAACGACGCCATGGCGGCGGCGTGCGCCGAGTCGCCGAGGAGCACCGCCATCGGGGCGAACAGCCGGGTCAGCCTGCTGATCTCCAGGGGCGAGGCGGAACCGATGTCGTACACGACGGCGACCCGGGCGTCGGTCATGAGCGAGCTTGCCAGCGAATCGGCAACCACAGTGCGTCCGCGAATGCGGACTCCGAGCGCCAGCGAGGTGGCCTCATTCGCGCCGCCAGGCTGCAGCCGCGCCGGGCGGTGATGTTCAGCCGGACATAGTCGACCACCGGTTCGGGCAGCCGGGCGGCCACCCGCTGCACGAAGGCGCGGTGCTCTGACTGCGGCAGCCGGTCGAGGTAGGGGCCGATGACGACCGTGCCCAGGTAACTCCAGAACTGCTCGCCCGGCTCGAGGCGGGCCGGGTCGTCGAGCAGGCTGACCTCGATGTCGGTGAAGCCGGCTTGTTCCAGCCGCTTGACGGTCTCGTCCTGGCCGGCGAAGTTGGCCGCGTCGGCGGGCTGGCCCAGTTCCGCCTCCACCGCACTCAGCACCCGGGCCACGCACCCCTGCCCGCCGCATTCGGCGACGAACCGGCCGCCGGGGCGGAGCACCCGGGCGATGTTGGCGAACAGGGCGGCGTGATCGTGGATCCAGTGAAAGGTGGCGACGCTGAACACCGCGTCGACCGGCTGCTCGACCGGCAGCGGCTCGGTCAGGTCGGCGTTGATCACCCTGACCCGGTCCAGCTTGCCGTCCAGTTTCCCGCGGAGCTGGTCCAGCATGGCGGTCGAGCTGTCCACCGCGATGACCTGGCCCGCTGGCAGCAGGTCGAGCAGGACGGCGGTATCCCTTCCGGTGCCGGCCCCCGCGTCGAGCACGGTCTCGTGACCTTCGAGTGGCAGCCGGGCGAGCGTGCGCTTGCCCCAGAACTTGTGCGGCAGCGGCAGCGAGTCGTAGGTCTTGGCGTCCCATTCCCTGGGCATCTTCTGTCTCCTCGTTCAGGCGTTCAGGCGTTCAGGCGGAAAGAGAGTGACCTTCACCGGGGCTCACGGACGGAGCGGGCGACGAGTCAGCGTACTGTCCGGTCTGGACGGAGACGGCGATTTCCTGCGACCGCCGGACAATGCGCAGTACGGCGCCGTCTGCGGCCCACGCGGTCAGCTCGGCTGGAACACCGACCGCGCTGACCGCGGACGATGCCACCGCGGGCGAGTCGGCTGGCAGCAGGAACTGGACAAGCAGGTCCCGCAGTCCGACCGGGCTGTCGGCGACGCCGAGCATGCCCCGCAGGTCAATCCGGGCAGACACGTGCACCTCCGCGCCCGCGCGGGCCAGCCAGCTCAGCGCCTCCGCTGCCACGGCCGCGAGCAGGTATTCGTACGGGCCGGGGCCGCGGTCGCCTCCGAAAAGCTGCTTGGGCTGGTCAACCGGCACGCTCGCACCGCCCGCGCGGGCGACCGAGTAGCTGCCGGTCTCCCACTCGACCTGGACCGACCGGGCCGGGAACGGAGTGTCCGGGCAGGACGCGACGTCGTCCGGCCCGGGTCCGGGGACCGGCCCGCCGCCCGTGACCCGCAGCCGTACCGTGGCCGGCTCGGCGACCGTGCGCTGGATGACGCCGAACCGGCGGATGTGCTCGGCCGCGGTCCGTGCCTGCGCGTCGGCCAGCGCGCCGGAGATGCCGAGGCAGCAGCCGATGCCGCCCGCGCCGTCAAGTCCGGTGCGCGCTGAGATCCGGGTCGGGTCGGCGCCCTGCAGCGCGAGCGAGATCGCGGCCGTGGCCGCGGCGTCGGCCCCGACCGCGGCCAGCAGCCCGTCGACCGGCGCGGGCGAACCGGCACCGGGCGCCGGCGAACGGGACGCGTCGAAGGCGATGCGAAACGGCCGGACGACGCGGGCCGGCCCGACCAGCATCGGCAGGCAGGCCACCACCGCCGTCCCGTCCGGGGTCAGCCGCCCCGACACAGTGAGGCTGACCATGGCTTCCCAGGATTCTTCCTGGCAGGCCGCGGCGAGTTCCCGCAGCCCCGTGAGGTCCACGCCCGCCAGCATCAGCGCTCTCCCGCGGCGGCGTCGAGCAGTCCGCGCAGTGCGGCGATCTGTCCGGCCGCAGGCTCAAGGCCCGCCCTCACCCGCACCAGTCCAGGCGGAACGCCCATCTGCTCCCGGTGCCGCGCTCCGGCGGCGCCGGGAAAGTCAAGCGCGGGCAGGCTGACCGGGTCGTTCGGCATCTCCCGGGACGGCGTCTCCCGGAGCACGGCCGCGCCGGGCAGGCCGGGCCGGGGGAGGAAGGACAGCAGGCCGCCGAAGCCGCGGTGGGTCTCTACCGCCCACGGGGCGTCGTCGAAGCCGGGCCGGTACACCGCGGCCACGCCGGGGTGACCGCGCAGGAACTGCGCGATCGCGTCCGCGTTGCGCTCGTGCGCGGCCATCCGCAGTTCCAGGGTGCGCAGTGCCTGGCTGAGCATGGCACTGGACCACGCGCCGGGCGCGGCGCCCGCCGGCCGTGCCTGGGCAGCGATACGCCGCACCAGGCGGCGCGGGCCGCAGGCGACCGAGGCGTCCACCCCGGCGGGCCCGGACAGGTACGGTACGCAGTTCTCCACCACCACAGTCGCGCCCATGTCGAGCGGACGCGCCATCGCGGGCGACAGGCCGGTGTTGTCCACCAGCACCGGCAGATCGCACCCGTGCGCGAGTTCGGCGAGTTCATTGACCGGGGTCAGCCGCATCAGCGGATCGGCCACCGACTCCGCGAAGATGAGCTGGGTCTCAGCGCGGATGCCGGCCGCCACCGCCGCCACGTCCGCGCAGTCGAGGTACGTGACGTCGCGTCCCAGCCGGGCGAAGGGGTCCTCAAGGAACGATCCGAGCGGCGCGTACAGCCCGGCTGAGACGATGACGTGGCCGCCGGGATTGGTCAGTGCGCACAGCGCGTGCACGGCGGCCGCGGAGCCGCCGCTCAGCAGGACGCTGGTCTCCGCGCCGTGCAGCGCGGAGACCAGCCGCTCAGCCTCGCCCTCGGGCTGGCTCTCCGCTGGCCGGGCAGGCTCCAGCCAGCGGACGACGGTACCGGCGGCCGTCATCCGCGGCGGCATACCGGCGCATCGGAAAGGCCGATACGCTCATGGAAGTAGTGCTGGATGATCTCTTCGTGCAGGGCCTCGCCGTCGAGGGTCGGCTGGAGCGCGCCGCCGTCGGCGCTCAGCTCGACCAGGCCGCGGTCCAGCAGGTCGCTGAAGGCCGAGGCGAACGGCTCGGTGGTCAGCAGGTCGGCGCCGAACTGGCTGACGTAGCGCCGCAGCACAATCGGCTGGTTGGCCTTGAAGTTGAAGCCGAGCGCGGTGCCGATCGCCTTGTGTCCCGCCAGCTTGCGGCCGTATGCCAGCGGCAGGCCGGGATCGCCCCGCATGAAGTTGACGTAGCCCGAGATGTCGGTGGTGTTGTGGGTCTGCACGAACTCTTCGCGGTCACCGGTGAGCCAGCCGTACGCTCCCGGGCCGTGCGCGAGCATCGTGTGGTAGTGCTCCCACTTGTTCTTGGACGTCTGGGGGATGTTGCCGCCCGGGTAGGTGTCCGGCCTGCTCCACCAGCCGCACGGGCTCGGGCGGTACCCGGAGCCGAGCAGTACCTCCACGGCGTTCTGGCGCATCAGGTACGTGGTCTCCAGGTCGGGGAAGTACCCCTGGCTGATCAGCCGCTCCCGTACCGCGGGGTTGTTCCAGATCGCGCTGTTGCCGATGCCCATCTCGGCCCGGTCGGCGTTGCGGAGGCGGTAAATGGTGATGGTCGGCACGCCCAGCCCGGTCAGCGTGACCAGGTCCCGGCGGACCGATTCCGGGGTCTGGTAGGGCAGGCCGAACATCATGTCGACGTTGAACGGGCACCCGGTGGCCAGCAGGTTCTCGATCGCGGCGAGCGACGCCGCCGCGCTGTGCCGCCGCTTGGTGAATTCGTTGACCTCGTCCTGCAGCGACTGCACACCAAGGCTGAACCGGTTGAACCCGAGGTCGCGGGCGCGGGCGAGGTTGTCGCGGGTGAAGTTCTCCGGGTTGCCCTCGATGTTGAACTCGACCTGCGGCGTCAGCTGGTAGTGCGACCTGACGTGCTCAACCAGCGGTGCGATCGTTTCCCTGTCGTTGAGCAGCAGGGCGGCGGTCCCGCCGCCTATGTAGAAGGACTCGATCCGGGCTTCGGCTATCCAGCCGAAGCGGTCCAGGTAGCGCCGGGATTCGTCGATGAGCAGGTCCTGCCAGAGCCGCAGGGCGTCCTCCTCCCGGCCGCGCGGGATGAGCCGCTTCACGTAGTTGCAGAAGTGGCAGATGTAGTTGCACAGCGGCAGGTGAAAGTACAGGTGGGCGGGCAGGCCCGCCCCGGGGAAGGACTCCAGTTCACCGGTGACCTGCTCCGGGTCCAGCCGGTCGCCGGAGTTGGACGTGACATTGATGTTGTACTGATCGCGCGGCACGTTCAGGTGCGGATTGCGCGCAAGCAGCACACCGAGGTTGAGCTCGAGTTCGTTCGAGGTGTCGTTGGCCAAGGTGCTCATGCGAAGCCTGCCTTCCCGGGTTCGTCGACGTAGTAGTGCTCCATCACCGCGTCCACCCACCCGGCCTCCCGCACCGCCGCCGTCGGCGGGATCATCGAGAGCAGAAACGGCTTCACGTCAAGCACCGGCGTGCCGTCCACCGCGTCCAGACCGCGCACGTGCAGCCGCAGGCCGTCCACGGAAACCAGCTCGCAGCGGGACACGCCGAGGTGATTGGGGCGGTCTTTGACGCGTTGCGCCAGCACCCCGGTCAGCGGCAGCTCGGCCCGGCCGCGGGGGTGCCGCGAGCCGCGCTCCACCCGGTCCGGATCGCACCGGTGGAAATGAAAGACCACTTCCAGGTGAGAGAAGTCGGCAAGGCCCCGGACGGCCTCGGTGCTGAGCTGGGCCGGATCCAGCTCGATGACCGAGGTCACCGAGCCCCAGTAGTCGTCCTCGGGTGTGACCCGGCCGCCGCGGACGACGCCGATGGGCGTCAGCGCGATCGCGGTCGGGGCGGGCGCGGGAGTCTGCGTGCTCTCGGTCATGGCGAATCAGTCCTCCGCTGCTGCGTCGATCAGCGCGGCCAGCGTTTCTACGTTGCCCGGCTCGATCATGCTGAAGTGGTGTCCCGGCACGTCGTGCACCCGGATTTCCGCTGCCCGGCGCGACCAGTCCAGGTCGTGGGGGAGCAGCACCGGTTCCATCGCGTGGTCGGTCACCCGGTACAGGGTGAGGCGTCCCTGGTAGCCAGGCCGGGTCGTCGCCGGCCAGCGCGTCCAGGTTGTACTGGTACATGTCCACCATCCGGAGCAGCCGGTCCTCGTCGAAGTCGGCCGGGACGGTGCCGGCCGCGACCGCCTCCTTGAGCAGCAGGGCCGCGCGCTCCGGCGGAGCGAGCGCCCGCACCTGCGCCAGGTCAAGGTCGACCCGCAGCGCCCGCTGCAGCAGGGCCCGCAGCGCGTAGTCGGTGTCGCCGCTGGTATCAACGAACGGACGGGTGTCCAGCAGGCCGACCAGCCCGACTCGTTCTCCGGCCGCGCCGAGCTGCCTGGCCGCCTCGTAGGCGAAGACGCCGCCCATGGAAAACCCGATCAGGTTCCACGGCCGGCCCGCGGGGTGCACCGCCCGGGCCCGGGCGATGAAATCCGACGCGACAGCGGAGACGCTGTCCAGCGGCTGCTCGCCCGGCTGCAGACCGACCGACTGGAGCGCCCAGAACGGGCGCGCCTGGCTGAGTGACCGCATCAGCCGCACGTAGACCAGCGTCGTGCCGGAAACCGGGGGCAGCCCGTAGACCGGGGCGAGCCCGGCATCGCCCTGCCGCAGCCGGATCAGCGGGCTCGGCGGCTCGTCCCGGCCGCTCCGGACGATCTCGGCCAGCTTGGCGACGGTGTTCGCCTCCAGCAGCTCGCCCGCGGTGACATCTACGCCGAAGTACCGCCGGATGCCCACCACGACCTTGATCGCGAGCAGCGAGTTGCCGCCGGCCACGAAGAAGTCGTCATGCACGCCGACCGAGGTGACACCGAGCACCTGCTGCCACAGGTCGCAGATCGTCAGCTCGGTGGCATCGCGTGGACCGGTTCCCTGGCGCGCGGTCGATTCTGATCTGGTCATGATCTCCTTCCTGATCACGGCGTTGCTGGTCATGCCGTGCTGGTCACGCTGTACTGCTCAGGGGGCGCGAACAGCTCGCGGGTCCGGCGCGCCCACCGGGTGACCGGCCCGGTCGCGTAGCCGGCGGCGGCGAACGCCGCGCCAAGCACCAGCCAGCCCGGTACTCCCCAGCCGATGAGCAGCGCGGTCAGCAGGCCCGGCGCGATCATCTGGCTGGCCGCGAGCCCCGAATTGAACAGCCCCTGGTACTGGCCCTGCCGGTCGGCTGGGGCGAGGTCGAAGGCGAGAACCCAGCCCGCCGAGGACTGCGTCATCTCGGCGTAGACATGGAGGGCGCCCGCGGCGACAAGGAGCAGGATCGCCGGCAGCGCGGATCGCCCGGAGGACAGCGCGAACAGCACGCACACCCCGACCAGGGCAAGTGCGGCCGCTCGGGATGCGCGCACCGCGGCGTCCAGGGTGGTGATGCGACGGGAGATCCGCACCTGGGTCAGCACCACCGTGAGCGTGTTCAGAATGTAGAGGGCGGAGATCAGCACCTTGGGTGCCCCCGTGTGCCGGACGATCCACAGCGGCATGATCACGTCGAGCAGCGGGGCGTGCAGCGACAAGATCATGCTGACCAGGGAGATCAGCGCGTAGGGGCGATCCCGCAGCACGGTCAGGCGCGGTTTGCCGGTGCCATCCGGACGACTTCGCCGGCCCCGGCGGCCCGGCCAGCCCCAAAGACCCGGCCAGCCCCAAAGACCCTGCCAGCCCCAAAGACCCTGCCAGCCCCGGCGGCGCCGCGGGCCGCCGGCCTGCGGTTGCGCGTTCACATCCGCCGGGGGTTCCGCGACGGTTTCCGGCACGGCCTGCCCGGCAGCCGCTGACTGAGCGGAGGACCGTCCGGCCGCGGGCAGCCGGCGCAGCAGCAGGGCGCAGCCGACGAAGGACGCCGCATCGGCGCCGAGCAGGATCCGGTAGGCCAGGGGCGAGCCTGCTGCCAGCGCGATCGCGCCCAGGCCGGCACCGACTGACATGCCGACGTTGGTTACCACCCGCAGCCTGGCTCGCGCCTGCACCAGGTCGTGGCCGGTGAGCACGGACGCCATCAGCGCCTGCCGCGCCGCGTACCCGCCGCGGTCGAAGAGCGCGAAGCAGCAGGCCGCGAGCACGAAGACGAGATAAGAGTGCAGCACGGTGTAGACCGCCACGGCGGCGCCGCTCAGCGCGATGAGAGCCACGGCGACGTCGCGCGCGCCGCGCCGGTCGGACAGGTACCCGACCGGTACGCCCGCGAGGACTCCGGTCACGCCGGCCAGGCTCAGCCCGAGCCCGAAGGCCACCGGGGTGAAGCCGATAACCCGGGTGAAATACAGTGCCGAGGTCGTGGCGAAGGCGCCGTTGCCGATCGTGGTGATCAGCTGAGCCAGCACGAGCGTGCGGGCCGGCCCGGGCGCGCCGGTCCAGCCCTTCACGACCGGCGGTTGCCGCACCCTGCGTTCCTTTCCTGGAAGTCCGTGATCAGCCGGGCAACGCCCGCGGGGTCGTGCAGGCAGGTGGCGTGCGTGCCCGGCACGGGCGCCACCTCAAGCCGCGGGCCGCAGCGGGCCAGCAGCCGGTCCCGTTCGGCGGCACTCACCATATGGCTGTCCTCGCCCGTCAGCAGCAGCACCGGGATGTCGAGCCGGTCGAGCAGGCCGGCGTACCCGTACATGAAGCGCAGGTAACTGCCCTCGGCCCAGTCATCCTTGACATACTGCGCCGGGTCGGCCTCGAACGACTGGTCAATCACCGTGAGCGTCCGCACAGAATCGACGCCCCAGGTCAGTGCGGAAACGGCACCGACCAGGGCGCCGTACGAGTACCCGATGAGGTCAACCGGGGCCGGCAGCAGATCCGCCACCCGGTGTATGTCGGCTGCGAAATCAAGCACGGAATAGCCCCACGGCGGTCTGTGGCTCGCACCGTGAGCGCGCAGTGAGGGATACATGGAGATCACGCCGTCGTCCTGCGGCAGAGCCTCGCCCAGGGGACGCAGCTGGTGCTTGTCGCCGCCGAAGCCGTGCAGCAGCAACCGCGAGCCGACCGGGTCCCCTCCTCCCGGGCCGCGCACCAGGTCAAAGTCGATCAACGGCACCTGGGGCACATCCGCCAGCGCCGGGACGGCACGGTATATGGCCGATTGCTTATCCACTGATTGTCCCCGAATAAAACTCAGTCGTCAGCATGGCTCGGTTAGTTGAATCCGACTCGGTGCGCCACCGGACCTCGACGTGGTGGTTTAAACATGTGAACGAGAGGTAACTAACTGTATCAATACCTATCAAATCTGTCAATGATTAATGTGAGATTCTATTGAAGTCTGTTGTTTAAGATACTGTTGTGACCATTGCTTGCCCGAAAACAAGCAAGTTCCATCTCGTCGCAACGCCAGCTCATCGCAACGCCAGTTGGTCTGCACCTCGCGCTATCAGAGGTGCAATCGGAGTCCCGTGAAAATGGCCGACACGGCTTGTGATCTCGCCAAAGCGCCAACAAATCAAAAGGGCGGGACAAGGTATACCGAATTCCGCGCGTAATCCCGCCCGACATGTGCCGTTTTGTGCCCACCAAACTCGGTACACCTCTCCGGCAGCACATTAGGAGGTGGGGCAGGTACCCCGATCCGTTCAGGACCAAGTGAATCATGCGTGCTGACGGCCGGGTGCTGTCCCTTCGTCGCCGATCCGCGGTGATCAGGCACCGAACAGCGGCCCGCGCGCGTCGTCGGCCGCGATGTGCACGGTCCGAGACCGGACGTAGAAGTCGACGTCGATGTCCGCGGACGCGGTTCGCAGGTCCTGCGGGTTACCGGAGTTCACCCAGGTGCTTGCCGACTCGATGGCCGGCACCAGACGGTGCGCTCGCCGCCGGTCAGCGGTCCAGATGTAGGCCGCCGTCGGGCAGGTGACAGCGTTGGCGAGTGCGACGGCTTCTTCGTCGGTGTCGAACGGCGTGAGGCGGACAACGGGCCCGCAGATCTGCTCGGTGAAGATCCTCATTTCCGGCAGCACGTCGGCGAGCACGGTTGCGGCGAGGTAGTTTCCTTCGGGCAGTCCGGTCGGCCGCAGCCCGCCCGCCACCAGGCGCGCGCCTTCCCTGAGACCGAGTCGCACGGAAGAGACGAGCTTGCCGTAGTGATCCGCGTGCGGCAGCGGCCCGATCTGCGTGGCCGGGTCGCCCGGGTCGCCGACGCGGATGCGGGCCGCCCGTTGCGCGAGGCGACTGACGAAGGAGTCGTAAATGGAACGCTGGACCAGGATCGTCGAGGTAGCGGTGCGCCGCTGCCCGTTGAGTGCGAACGCGCCGAACAGCGCGCTGTCGATCGCCTGATCGAGGTCGGCATCGGCGAAGATGAGGCAGGGCGAGCTGCCGTCGATTTCGGTGGACAGGTTCTTGCCTTGCCTGGCGGCCTCGAGCGTGACCTGCTCCGCGTCGGCCGCCTCGCCGGCGAAGGACAGCCGGGCCACGCCGGGGTGTGCGATCAGGGCGTCCCTGGCCTGGGTACCAGGGGCCTTGCGGTGCAGGGAACCGTGCACGATGTTGAGCACGCCGTCGGGCAGACCCGCCGCGGTGGTGATCTCCGCCAGCAGAGCGGCCGGCCGCGGCGCCCACTCATCCGGCTTGAGCACGATCGTGCAGCCTGCGGCCAGGGCGGGCGCGATTACCCGCGCCTGCGCCAAGAACGGCAGGCGCCACGGGGTGATCAGCCCGGCGACGCCCGCCGGGCGGGTAACCACGTAGCTGGACCCGGAGGGTTCCCCGGCCGCCCCCCGCGCCAGGATCAGCTCGGCCGAGAGGCGGAAGAACTCGCCCGCCCGCGCGGCCCGCTCCCCGGCCTGCGTGACCGGCAGGCCGGTGCTGAGCGCCTCGGCGGCAGCGATGTCGCCGGCCCGGGCGTCGATCGCATCCGCGATGCCGTGCAAGACGCGTGCTCTGTCCGGTGCCGCCATCCCGGGCCACGGACCGCTCTCCAGGGCGGTCCGTGCCGCGAGCACCGCCTGGTTGATGTCGGCGCCGAGGCCGACCTCGACCTGCGCATACTCCTTCCCCGTGGCGGGGTCGGTCACGCCGTAGCTCTTCCTGAGCGTGCTGTACACGTGCTTCCCGCCGATGAAGTGGCGGACAGTCTCCATAGTGCTCCTTTGCCACGGGGCTGACTCGCAACGGAGGGGCAGAGCCTTCCGGCCCCCATGTCTCCCTCCCGGGGCGGAGTCCCGGGGACGACGACTGCCCCGGGGCTCGGAGGAACTCCCCGAGCCCCGGGGATGGCGCTCGTCGGCCGATGGTGCGTGCGGCCGGGCTGGCGGTGCCTACTGCGGCATCTGCCGGGCGCGGGGCAGTCAGCGGCCTCGGCCCTTACGAGCCGAGGGCGAGGGCGAAGATGTGCATGGCGGTGCCGCTGTCTGAGTTGTTGACGCTGGGCAGGACGACGGATTCGACCGTCTTGGCCGGGTCGACCGCAACCGTGGTGACGTAGACGTACATGCTGATTGACTGGGAGCCGCTGGCGCTGTTGCGGTAGGGCATGGTCGCCACCGCCGTGTCCCCGTTGCCTGGGCCGCCGGCCCAGTCGCTGAACGAAACGGTCCCGGTCGAGGAGGTGCCGTCGGTGTAGAAGATGGCGATCGTGCCCGAGGACGAGCCGTTGCTTGAGGAGCCGAGCAGGCCGAGCGTGGTCTGTCCCGTCGTCCCGTTCAGGAGAATGATCTGCCCGGCCGCCAGGACGTTGTCCGGTGCGCCCGGGGCGACGTTGGGCCAGGTGAAGGCGAGCCCGTCGGCGGTGACCGTGGCGCCGGGCGTCAGCCCGGCGTTCGTCAGAGTCGTCGCCGAGTAGCTGTAGCCGCCGCCGTCGAAGTTCGCCGCCCCCTGGTCGCTGTCCAGCGAGATGCCTACGTTGTCGTAGTCATCGGCGAGGTTGGCGACCGGTGCCGGAACGGGCGTCTGCTGGACCGTGACGGTCCCGGCGGCGCGGGTCGCGTCGTCGGTGTAGGACGCTTTGGCCGATAGCGCTGCGATCTGCGGGCCTGCGCTCGCTGGCGCGGTTACCTGCCACGATGCCGTGAGCGACGATTCGGCGGCCATGGTCGAGGCGGTCGTCGCCCCGGCGGCGGTCACCTTCCAGCCGGACGGCGCGCCGCTGACGGTGAGGCTGACCCGGCTGAACGCCCCCGGCCCGTTGTTGCTGAACGTCGCCGCCACCGTCGCCGAGGCACCGGGCGCGAGGACCAGGCCGGAAGCCGGAGTGAGCGTGAGCGAGGCTTGCTGGTCCGCTCCCGGCCGCTTCGGCAGCGGCAGCAGGGAGGCCGTCTGCTGGGCGGCCAGGTTCGCCGCCGTGGTGGCGGCGGTGAACTGGGTGCTGGTGGGGGCGGCCCTGCCCGCGCCCGGGTTCAGCGCCTGGGTGAAGTTACTCATGGTCGCCCGCCGCCAGCGGCTGATGTTGGGGAAAGTGACCGGGCCCTTGCCGGACAGGCCGCCGGCCGCCGCCACGGCCTCGATGAGGCGCAGGCAGGAGGTGTGGTCGGAGACCTCGGAGAAGATCTGGCCGCCCACCGACCAGGGGGAGATGACGAAGGCCGGGACCCGGAACCCGGCGCCGAGCGGCAACCCGCCGCCGGGGGTGCCGGCCGGCGAGGCCAGGGAGATGAACTCCTCGGGGTACTTCGCGGGGTCCGGCGTCGGCGGGACGACATGGTCGAAGAACCCGTCGTTCTCGTCGTAGTTGATGATGAACACGGTGGTGTTCCACAGCTCCTCGTTGGCGGCCAGGGCCTCCAGCTTGGTGGCGAGGAACTGGGCGCCGGCCGCCGGGATCGCCGCCGGGTGCTCGTCGTAGCCGGACTTGGACCCGATGAACGACACGTCGGGCAGCACGCCGTTGGCGCAGTCCTCCTCGAAGCCCATTTCCGAGTTGCTGGCCGGCGTCGGGTTCTCCGGGTCGCCGATCCCGCCCGGCGTGCCGTCGCCCCACAACGTGCCGGTTGACGTCACGGCGTTATAGAGGGCAGTGGGCACGAGCCCGGGGGTCTGGAACTGCTTGAAGTAGGTGGTGATCGTGTCCTGCGGCCAGCCGATCCCCTGATAGAACTTGTAGCTGATCCCGGCGCTGTACAGGGTCTCGGGGCCGCTCTCGTAGGTCAGGTCCCGCACGCCGCCGGTCTCCAGGACCGGGCCGCCTGCCTTGCCCTGGGGATCGTTGCCGCCCTCTTCCCAGAAGATCCGGTTGACGTCGGTCGGGCCCATGACGGCGCAGTGGTAGTTGTCCGCCAGCGTGAACGCCTTGGCCAGGGCCCAGTGGAAGGGGATGTCTTCCTGCGTGTAGTAGCCCATGGTGAACGAGCCGTTCGTTTCGCCGTCGGAGGCGATGTGGGTGAGCAGCCACCCGTCCATCGCGCCCTGGTTCCAGGAAGCGTGCTGGTCGCGCCAGTCGTGGCTGAGGCTGGGCACGGCCGCGGCGCCGGTGGTGATGGTGGACATGTGCCAGGGCTCAAGGTAGCCGTCCGGGTTGGCCGGGTCGGGCTGCTGGAAGACCGGCCGGCCGGTGGGCAGCCGGATCGCGGTGGGGTCGCTGAATCCCCGCGCGCCCGGGAAGGTGCCGAAGTAGTGGTCGAAGCTGCGGTTCTCCTGCATCTGGAAGACCAGGTGCTTGACCTGGGACAGGTCGAACTCGCGGGGACTCAAGGTCGCGGCCTTCGCCAGCTTCTCTGGCAGCAGCCCCGCGAACCCGGCGGCGCCCGCCACGGCGGCCGCGCTGGCCACGAAGCTGCGGCGGTTCATCCGCAGGCCGAACGAACGTTTGCGCTTGTCAGTCATGAACGTCTCTTCTTCGTCTCGTCGCGGACGCGTCAGGAATGAGCCGGAGCGGTCGGGCCGCTCGCATCACCGGACTGGGCCAGGCTGGTGACCTGGGCGATCTTGCTGTTGTTGGTGTCGGCGACGTACAGATCGTCGGTGCTCGGGTCGATCGCGACCGCGTACGGGGTGTTCAGCTTCGACGCCGTCGGGGCCGCGCCGCTGCTCTCACCGCCAGGGGACGGGGCGCCGCCCGCGGAGGCGGAGTTCACGACGGTGGAGATGGTTCCCGCCGGGTTGACCTCGCGAATGGCGTTGTTGAAGGTGTCGGCGATGAACAGGTCGCCCGCGCCGTCGACGGCCACGCCCTGCGGGTCGTCCAGCTGTGCCTTCGTAGCGGGACCGCCGTCACCGGAGAAACCGCCGAGTCCGCCGTTCGCCGCGTCCGCGGCGTAGTCGCCGGCGACCGTGGTGATAATGCCGGTCTTGGCGTCCACCCGCCGGATGACGTTGTTGGCCGAGTCCGCGATGTACAGGTTCCCCTGCGAGTCAAGCGCCACCCCGGCCGGCTCGTTCAGCTCGGCGGAGGCACCCCGGCTCCCGTCTCCGGAATAGCCGGCCACGCCGTCGCCCGCCACGGCGACGACCTGTCCCTGCGGGGTTACCTTCACGACCCGGTTGTTGTAGGTGTCGGCGATGAATACGTCACCCTGAGCGTTCACGGCCACGTCCTGGGGGTGATCCAGCGAGCTCAGCGTGGCGGGGAATCCCGTCGGTCCCGCGTAACCCCGGCCGGCGGTGCCGGTGCCCGCGATCCGGTGGATCACTCCGTTCGACGTAATTTCCCGGACCACGTTGTCGCCGCTGTCGGCGATGAAGATGTCGCCCTCGGTGTCCTCGGCGGTGCCGCCGGGGTGGTACAGCGACGCGTCTACCGACTGACCGCCGTCACCGTGCTCGCCGTAAGCCGACAGCGACCCGGCGACCGCGGTGGTAGCGCTGGCGGTTACCGACGCCACCACGTTCGCGCCGGTGTCCGACACGTACACCTTGCCGTCGAAGGCCGACACGCCGGCCGGATGGTAGAGGCTGCCGCCCGGGCCCGTCGCGGTATAGGTCAGGGTCTGCAGTACCGGCGCGGCCGTGGCGCTCGCGACGCCGCTGGCGACCAGCCCGGTAGCGGTCACGGTAGCGGCCAGGGCGGTGACGCCGGCCAGGCGGCGTCGATGATGAGGTTTCCGGAATTCCAAGGTCACGCCTCTGTCTCTCCTGGGTAGCGGAGGTTCGCCTTGCCAGGCGAGATAGCACGACCCGGCTGCCAAGGCATCGACAGCCGAAGAGCATCACGCGCCCGGATGAACGCTCGGCAAAGGCAGCAGGAATGACAAAAGTGGCTTATCGCGATTAATGCGAAAGTATTAGGCCACCGGGGCCGATTTGCCGTGCGCTGCTGGGAGAGACGCGGCCAGCGCCGGCGCAGGGAAGATTTAACTTAATGGATTTCCATTAAGGCCGCCGCGGAGGCAGATCAGCCTGGTGCCGCTCTCCCGGCGCAGGCGCAGGCACAGACGTAAGCGAGGGCGACCGGCCAAGGCGGAGCGCCACTCCGCGGACGCCGAGGACCGTCGTCGTCTCGGCTCCGGGTCTTCTGTCACTCTCCGAGGGATGGAGGGTTGCTTAGATTTAACCGTATATATGTTTATTTGTCCGATGTTGTGGATAATGTTTGGACACGTGGCTGAACTCTTGTTGGCTGGTAGGCGGGCGTCTCGCGGCGTCGGTCCGGTGCGGCCCGCGGAAGGACGGCTGCGCCTGCTGGCGGCCGCCGAGCGGCTGTTCGCCACGCGCGGGCTTGAGGTGCCGAACCGCGAGATAGTCGACGCGGCCGGCCAGCACAACCGGTCGGCGATCACGTACCACTTCGCTTCCCGTCCCGGGTTGATCGACGCGGTCTGCGAACGGCACGAGAACCCCATCGCCGAGCACCGTGGGCACCTCATCGCCAGGCTGCCGCGACCAGAAGATCGGACCGCCCGCCAACTGGTCGAGGCCTATATTCAGCCGCTCGCCGCCGAGATGCTGCGCTGCGATCCGTCGTACTGGGCGCGCCTGTCCGAGATGCTCCTCTTGGACCAGCCGCTGTGGTTCAGCCAGCGGCGGGCCGACCCGGCAGCGTCCGAACTACTGCAGCTCATGGTGGCGCACTTGAGCCACCTGCCGCACCTGGAGGCCATCGAGCGGGTCGCGCTGACCGTCCGGTTCCTGACCAGCGGCCTGGCCCGTTGGGAGCGCGACAGCCAGGCCGGCGTTGACGAAGTCACGCCGCTGGCACCGTTCACGCTGATCCTGACCGACCTCGCGGTGGTCATGCTCGACGCGCCGAGTTCCGTCCTGCCCTGCATCGACGCGCAGCGCGCCCCAGCGGGTCCGGACCGGGGCCTGCGTGTCTAAGATGCCCGCAGAAGGGCGGATAACAATGTCAGCAACGCTCAGGATGACGCGCAGGATCAGCTTCGCTGTTGAGCTCCGGCGCGGCCGGTTCGCGATCTCAGTTGACGGCAAGGACGTCGCCTCGATCGATTACGACCAGACCGTCGAGATTCCGCTCCAGCCCGGGCAGCACACCGTGCGGATACGGCGCGGCCGGTACTCCAGCCGAAAGCTGTCTTTCGACGTGGCCGAGGGCGAAGCCATCGACTTCCGCTGTCATGGAGCCAGGGTCTGGCCGACGTACCTCGTGTCTTTCGTCGTGCCGAACCTGGCGATCTCCCTTATGCGCGAGTAAGCTCCGTGCGCTGGTGGTCCTAGCCGCGTCGTCCCGAGCAAGCTTGTCGGGCCGGGCGATAAGTTGCCCTAGATTTGTCGGGTGAATGCTGTACTAACGGCCAAGGGGCTGTCTGCCGCGCACGCGGACCGGGTTGTCTTCTCCGGGGTCGACCTCGTCGTGCCGCCGGGCAAGGTAATCGGGCTGGTCGGTGCCAACGGGGCGGGGAAGTCCACGCTGCTGCGCATGCTCGCCGGGCTGGACGACAGCGTGCTCGTCAACACGGGGCTCATCAGCACGGGGCTCATCAGCACGGGGCGCGAGGCCGGGTCCGTGTCGCTGAACCCGCCGACGGCGACGGTCGGGTACCTGCCGCAAGAGCCGGAACGGCGGGCGGGCGAGAGCGTGCTCGCGTTCATCGAGCGGCGGACCGGAGTCACCGGCGCCGCCGCCGAACTCGACACGGCGACCGCCGCGCTCGAGGCCGGGGAGGCGGGGGCAGACGACGCGTACGCGACGGCGTTCGAACGGTGGATGAACCTGGGCGGCGCGGACCTGGAGGAGCGGACCGCGAAGGTCGCCGCCTCGCTCGGGCTTACCGTACGGCTGGAGGCGCCGATGACCTCGCTGTCCGGCGGGCAGGCGGCGCGGGCGAATCTCGCGTCCCTGCTGTTGTCGCGGTACGACATCTTCCTGCTCGACGAGCCGACCAACGACCTGGACATCGACGGGCTCGCCATCCTGGAAGACTTCGTCATGAAGCTGCGCGCCGGGACCGTGCTCGTCAGCCACGACCGGGCCTTCCTGGAACGGACGGTCGACCAGGTGCTCGAACTCGACCTGGCGCAGCAGACGGTGCGACTGTACAGCGGCGGGTACCTCGCGTACCTGGAAGAGCGGGCGATCGCCCAGCAGCACGCGCGGGACGCCTACGACAAGTACGCCGACCGGAAGTCGGACCTGACCGACCGGATGCGGACGCAGAGCAGCTGGGCCGACCGGGGTGTGCGGCAGGCTCGGGCTAAGGCGCCCGACAAGGACAAGCACCGGCTTTCCGCGCAGGTCAACCGCACGGAGAAGCTGGCCAGCAAGATCAAGATCACCGAGCGGATGCTGGACCGGCTCGAGGTCGTGGACGAGCCGCGCAAGGAGTGGGAGCTGCGCATGACGATCGCGGCGGCGCCGCGCTCGGGAACGGTCGCGGCATCGCTGCGCGACGCGGTCGTGTCATTCGACGGCTTCACCCTCGGACCGGTGAACCTCCAGGTGAACTGGGCGGACCGGGTAACCGTCACCGGGCCGAACGGAGCGGGGAAGTCGACGCTGATCGGCGCGCTGCTCGGGCGGGTGCCGTTGTCTTCCGGCTCGGCATCACTCGGGTCAGGGATCTCGGTGGGTGAGGTGGATCAGGCCCGGTCGCTCTTCGACGGCCCCGTGCCGCTGCTCGAGGCGTTCGCCGCCCAGGCACCGGGCCAGGTCGCCGAGGAGACCCGGACGCTGCTGGCCAAGTTCGGCCTCAAGGCAGACCATGTGCTGCGCCCGGCCTCGTCGCTGTCGCCAGGGGAACGGACCCGGGCCGCGCTCGCGCTGCTGCAGGCGCGCGGAGTCAACCTGCTCGTCCTCGACGAGCCGACCAACCACCTCGACCTGCCCGCCATCGAGCAGCTAGAGTCCGCGCTCGACGAGTACCCCGGGACCTTCCTGCTGGTAACGCACGACCGCAGGATGCTGGAATCGGTGTCCGTCACCCGCCGACTGATGGTATCCAACGGCCAGGTCACCGAGGTCGACGTACCCTAAGCCGCCGTGACAGTGACCAAAGACCTTCATCCAGAACGGGTTCGTGTTTCACGCTAAGAGTCCAGACTTCGCGAGCGGTCGCGCGCCATGTGGTTGGTTATCCCAGGCGGCACGCGCGATGGCGACAGCGTTCCTGCCTAGCGCACGGTGAGACCGCCGCTCTCGTGCCAAACGACCTTGCAGGTCTTGCGCAAGCGATGGCCCGCTCGGCAAGAAGCGACAAGCGGGCCATCGCCGTTCGGTCAATTACAGCCGTTCTTGGGGACTTCCAAGGCTAGATCTCGTTCCGGATCTTGCCGGTAAAGGTCGCCCACGCGTGCGCGGGAACGCTGAGCGTCACGCCGTCACGGTGCTGGGTGTCCCGGACCGTGACCACGTTCGCGGCGTTGCCTACTTCGACACAGTCCCCGCCGTTGGTACCGGAGTAAGACGACTTACGCCAGGTGACGTTGTACTGTTCCACTCCTCTGTCCTCTGTCCTCTGTCCTCTGTTCGATCATGGTGAGCGATGCCGACCGCGACAGCGCCTCTTCTGGCGTCACCGGAACTTGGCCGTTCTTGGGGGACTGCCGAGGGCTAGATCTCGTTTTGGATCTTGCCGGTGAAGGTCGCCCACGCGTGCGCGGGAACGTTGAGCGTAGCGCCGTCGCGGTCCTGGGTGTCCGGACCGTGACGCTCCCGGCATTGCCTACTTCTACACACTGTCCGCCGTTGGTACCGGAGTAAGACGACTTACGCCAGGTGCTGTGGTGTCGTTCCAATACTCTGCCCTCTGTTCGATCATGGTGAGCGACGCGGATGGCGACAGCGCCTCTGCCTGGAGCCATCGGAACTTGGCCGCTATATCGCTCGCCGTGTCTGCGTCATCGATGACGCGTCCGTCGGCTATATCATCTACGTTCACGCTGATCACGGCACCCGTAATTTCCGCGATCGTGCATGGACTAGACAAACCTACGTGCGCCCCCGCGTCCGCGAGCACCTGTACGGTGACCGCGGGGCGACCTGCCATATCCGCAAGATGACGCAGCGCATCGCGGGTGATCTCCGCGGAACCCACCCGTCGGCTCAGTACGGCGTCATCGATGACCGCCCACAGGCGCGGCGGTACCTCGCGATCCAGGATTGTCTGTCGTGCCATACGGGCCGCCACGCGTGCGCTCACGGCACTCTCGCTGACGTTCGGGTGCCTGCTCAGCACCGCACGGCTGTAATCCTCGGTGGCGAGCAACCCCGGAATCAGCGAGTGCTCAAAGACATACAGCGCTGTTGCCTCTGACTCGTCGGTCACAAAGTTGCGGAACGCGGGCGGGTACGGGGCTGCGTCCCAGTTCCCTTGTGAGTCGAAAAACCGCCCGAACCAGCTGTCCATCTGCGGAAACGCACGATTGGCGGCAGCCGCAAACGCATCGTCAGGCATAAGCAGGCCAGCCTCTATACGACTGACCCGCGAAGCGTCACACGGGACAAGCGCGCCGAACTCCGCGAGCGTCATGCCTCCTATTTCGCGGGCACGACGTATCTCGGCACCGAAGAAATGCAGCGGCGACACCGTTGGGTCGAGCTTCCTCACTCGCGGCATGGGGTGGTCCTCCGTTTTCTTGCCGGTCTTGCTGATCACAATGTTATGTGGCAGCGGCGCTCGTAATGTTCACAACGCTACGCTTCCGGGTCCATCGTTGTCATGCATCCCCGGTATGCGTGTCCGTCACCATCTGCGCCGCCGGGGATGCCCCGAACACCACAAGGCACATCACAAGGGTCCGCCAGAGTCGTAAGCGGTACCCGGAAACAGGCGTAACGATGGCACACCAGGAAATGGTCATGGATGACAATGACGACTTCACACAGCTAGACGATTCCGCGCTCCTCCACAGGCGAGCGGAGATGCGTGACGAACTGGAACGGCTGCCGGCATCGTCATTCGACTATGCCGTACTGACAATGCTCTACGACCAATCAACCATAGAAGTAACTGAGCGTGCTCGCAAAGCATGGTCAAATGGCGAGTAAGTGAGGGTGAACGATGAACGGACCCATGACCGTTGAGGCGGCGATAAGCAACATGCCACCCGCGGCCGCGATGATGGTGGCCGTCGAAATACTCCTGGCCAATCCCGAGTCCCTGCTTGACGACGTTCTCGAATCTTGCCTGTACATTCTGCGGGAAAGGCTGAGGGGAACAGAATGTAACGCGGAGAAGCAAGGGTAAAATCATCGGTCTTACTGCCCTGACCAGGAGAAATAACGAAACTGCGCTGGCCCTGTCCCGGCACATTGAGGAGCGGCATGGGGGACGCGCAGGTGGGTCGTGATCAGTCTCGTGTTGGACATATTTGAGCCGTAGCTCATATGGCAACGCGTACTGTCCGCTCGCCGGTAACGGATGATTCCAGGCGCACTGCCCGCGATAAACAACAGGATCGATACGATGCGCGAAAGTAGAGAAATTATGCAAATTCCTTGAGGTGCAAGCATTCAGCCCATGCACGTCCGGTGACCGATACGGCTCTCCGAGCAGCCGACCCCTGCCCGGAGAGCCAAGTTGGTGAGCATGCGGGATACTTTAAGCCCCCAGAGGGGCATTTTATATCCCGCATCCCGTCTGTCGGCCCACCAATGCCCGAAATATCTGATTCCAGAGATCCTTGGTCCCCAGCCTCCGGACCCGGGTGTGCCATCTGCCGTCGGGACAAACGGCGGCAAACCGGACGCCGACCGGCGCCAAGCAAACATAGTGGATACCTGAGCATGCTATAGCACAATGCCAGGAACTTAGGAAACCGCTGTGACTGGTGATGAAGCTTGTCCTCCCCGGTCAGGGCACCGGCGGCGGGGCCAGCGGACATAGGGCCATTTCGTGTTCGGAAAATCATGTCAAAAAGGACGTCTACTCGTCAGTACTGGCCCTATGCCGGTGGCAACCGGAGAGCACGCCCCGGGACGCCCGCGGGCGGGCCTCCGAACCAGGGCTGTTTTAAGGTAGCTGCAAGTGAAGTTTCGAACACATATGGTAGTCAACTGGTCGGCTGCAGGAAGGTGGGAAAGCTCCGCGCGGGATAGCGCGAAATATCCCGGGCTGTTTACCTGCAACTTCTCCAATAACAGAAGATGGCCCTCTCTTTTTCGTGAATAATGGTTGTTACCACACATCCATAATTCAGTAAGAGAAGGCCATCGGTTGCTATTCTCCCATTGTTCGTACGCGCAGTCAAACTGCGACTGCCCCGCATCCCGTGAATTCTGCTCGAATGCCGACATATCAAGCCTTCTCGAAATGCTCGAAGCCATCGGCGACCCGCGCAGGGCGAGAGGAAAGCAGCACCCGCTGACGTTCGTCCTAGCGGTCTGTGTCGTTGCCGCTCTGGCGGGAGCGAAGGGATACTCCGAGATCGCCAGGAAGGCCCGTGACATGACGGAGTCGCTACTAGGGAAACTGGGCGCCGAATGGGACTGGTTCAGGTCGAGGTACAAGTGCCCGAGTAAATGGACAATCCGCCTGGTGCTCTCCGGGATTGACGGCGATCACATGGACAGGGTGACCGGGAGCTGGCTCGCCGCACAGTCTGCGGCAAACATGGAAGGCCAGTGGAATATCTCTGTAGACGGGAAGGTAATGCGCGGCGCGTGGACCACGGAAAACGAGCAGGTAACCCTGTTCTCCGCCATGATTCGGGAGGAAGGGATCACTGTTGCCCAGGTCAGGGTGCCAGACGGCACGAACGAGACCACCCGGGCGAGCTCACTGCTGGAATCCATGCCGGTTCCGGAAAGTGATCCGGCAGTATTCACGCTTGACGCGGCTCATACCCAGAAAGAAACTGCGGAAGCCATCAGGAAAAGACCAGGATGGCATTACATCATGACCGTCAAGGGCAACCAGCCGACCTTGCAGCGCGCCGCATTCGACGCCGTCTTGCCGTTTCTCCGCGGAGAGGCCCACGACATCATGGAAGACCGTTCCCGCGGCAAGCGAAAGACATGGTCCTGCTGGACCGCAGACGCAGGCGGGATCGACTTCCCCGGGGCCGCGCAAGCCGCCATTATCATACGCGAGGTATTCGAGGTCTCCGGCGACCGGATCGGCAAGGAAATGGTACTGCTGCTCACCAGTGCCGACGCAAATGGAATGAGCGCTGCCACGCTGAACCGGCACAAGAGAAGTCATTGGGGAATTGAAAATATGAGCCATTACCCCCGCGACACGGTATACCGCGAGGATCATAATCAGACATGGACCGGAGACGGGCCGCAGGTCCTCGCGAGCATCCACAGCCTTGCAATGGGGCTAATCCGGCTAAAAGGTATCAATAAAATCAAGGAAAGTACGGAGTGGGTAGCTGGCGACCGGACGCGAGCCCTTCAGTTCATGGCTACATAGCGTAGCGCCAGTCACAGACAGCTACCTTGAAACGGCCCTGCCTCCGAACCAACCCCTTAACTTCCTGGCGGCGTGCTATAGCACGCCTAAATATCCACTATCTTCGAAGAACTGGCCAGTCTGCCAGGCGCTACGCCGACATGGTGACGATATGTATGAAATACTACCCTTGTCTGATTCGGGTGGATTTGCTCCAATGACCGGTAATATCGGACTTTGGTTATGCGTAACCCTCCTTGACCAGGAGACGGCATGAACCGGAATGAGCGCGACTTGCCAGCGGTATGCGGAGCTGTAGACGCCCGCGGGAAATAACTGGGGTTGGCAACGGCCGAGGTAGCGCACAACAACCCTCGGGCCGCAGCGATTGCCGAGATCGCCGCGCAGTTCCTCGCTGGCACGTTCGGGACAACAAGGACACGAGAAGGGGCGGCGCGGCCTGTTACCGGGCGCGCTTGACCCTGGTCTCGTCCCAGATGGGCTCGGAGGTCTCGCGGACGATGCCGTCGGAGCCGAAGACCAGGAAGCGGTCGAAGGTGCGGGCGAACCAGCGGTCGTGGGTGACGGCCCGGTGCCTTCACACAGTCCCCGGTGATGATGGATGAGGTCCTCACCAAGTGCCGACGTCATACATGACTATACTTTTGAAAAGTATAATCATGTATGACGCTGA
Organism: uncultured Actinomycetota bacterium; assembly: GCA_963785645.1. Lineage (GTDB taxonomy): Bacteria > Actinomycetota > Actinomycetes > Streptosporangiales > Streptosporangiaceae > Trebonia. The sequence continues at coordinate 315,196 of CAWAWG010000002.1, read as the reverse complement.
CGGAGGGGCAGTGGTTAGTAAGCCTCAGCATGTGTTTGATCGCGACCGGGAGTGGGGCGGACTCAACCGGTTCGCTACCAACGCGCACCGCACGGCTCTGCTGGGAGTGGTTAGCGGGCGGCGCCGTCAAGGTAAAAGCTTCCTCCTGGAGGCGCTCGCCACGGCAACGGGGGGACTCTACTTCCCGGCACTGGAGGAGACGGAGGCGGTGAGCCTTCGTGCGTTCGCTGCCGCTCTTACCCGGCAGGGGATCGTGGTGTCCAGGCCTCTCGGGGACTGGGGTGACGCGATCCGCTTGCTGCTCTCCTCAGTGCGTGACGAGCCGCGCGTGGTGGTCATCGACGAGTTTCCGTTCCTGGTGAAGGCCAGCCCCTCGCTCCCGTCGGTCGTTCAGCGTGAGCTTGGGCCGGGCGGGGCAGGACGGGACAGCATGGCGCGGCTGTTGCTGTGCGGCTCTGCGATGGCGACAATGGGGCAGTTGCTCGCCGGCCAGGCGCCGCTTCGCGGTCGGGCGAGCCTGGAACTGCTTGTCCGCCCGTTTGGCTACCGGGATGCGGCCAGCTTTTGGGGGGCGGAGGACCCGAGGCTTGCCGTGATGCTGCATTCGGTGGTTGGCGGGACGCCCGCATACCGGCGGGAGTTCGTCGCGTTCGACGCACCCGACGGTCTGGACGACTTCGACTCGTGGCTTATCCGAACTGTTCTCAATCCACAGTCACCGCTGTTCCGGGAGGCGCGGTACCTCCTCGCTGAGGAGACCGAGATTCGTGACCCCGCTCTCTATCACTCCGTTCTCGGTGCCGTCGCAGCGGGCAACCGCACCAACGGAGGCATCGCCAACTTCATCGGCCGGAAGGCGGCAGACCTAACGCATCCCCTAAACGTGCTGGAGGACTGCTCACTGGTTGTGAGGGCGCCGGATGTGTTCCGCCGCGGCCGGTCGACTTACCAAGTGGCTGAGCCGCTCATTAACTTCTACGAGGCCATCATGCGTCCCGAGTGGTTCCGGCTCGAAGCGGGGCATGCGCAGGCCGTATGGCGCGATCAGCGGGCGGCTTTCCTGAGCCAGGTGGTGGGGCCGCATTTCGAGTCGATGTGCCGCTCCTTCGCTCAGTCCTCGGGAGCGGACTTGTTCGGCATCCCGGTTGGAGAGGTCGGGTCAGGCACTGTGAATGACCCTGGAAGCAAGAGCCAGATCGAGGTTGACGTAGTTGTGTTCGCGCCCGCCGCGCCCGGAGAGTCACGGCGCATCGTTTCGCTCGGTGAGGTCAAGTGGGGGGAGGTCATGGACCACAGGCACGTCGAGCGCCTGCGACGCGCCCGTGACCTGCTGGCGGTCAGTTTCGATACCAGTGAATGTGTGCTGGCCTGCTACTCGGCCGCCGGCTTTAACCTGGAACTGCGGACTGCGGCCGAGGAGGATTCCCGGCTCGCCCTCATCACGCTGCAGGACATTTACCGGCCGACGGCGTAACTCAACCGGAACCTATGAGGACGGCCGGCCGCCATATACGGCGGGCGGAGGAAACAGCTACCAGGCGTAGGAAACGCGTGACCTTACCATCTTCGCGGGGCCCAGCGACGTGACCTGAGACGCGTCGGCCGGACCAAAACCATCATCCAGAACGGATTCGTGTTTCACGCCCGCGACCCTGGGCTTCGCTAGCGGGGCGCGCCCGACGCGGGACTCGTCAGGCTGGCGTCACGCTTCGCCACCCGGGCGGACTCTCCGTCCTATGAGTCCGCCGAGCTGCTCGACATCTAATACGTTTAGTGCCCATGGGAAAGGCGAGCAAGAAGAAGGCCGGACGGCGCGCGGGAATCGGGCCGTCCCGGACGGAGATCGAGTCGAGGGCCGAGCAAGAGCAGGTCAAGCGGCGGCTGACCGCGGCGCTGAGCCAGCCGGGCCCGCTCGGCGACACGCTGCGCCGGGTTGCCGGGCAGGCCGCCGCCGCTCAGACGGCGATGGACGATGCCATCACCATGCTGTGGGGCGGAGCGACGCCGGTCCTCGCGGAGGTACCGCGATGGGACGATGGCTCGCTCGGGGATTTCTTCTTCACCGAGCCGGCCATCGCCCGGGCCGCGGCTGCGCCGCCTGCCGCCGACGCGGTACTGCCGCCGACCGAGACCATGCTCGATTACGGCAATGTCAGGGAGGCGGTCGCCTTCCTGCTCATCAGGGCGGTCGTCTTCGACGGGCTGCCCGCGGCCGGCCCGGCGATCGGCGTGGTCCTAGAGCACCTCGCCCCGGTCGTCGAGTGGGAGGCCGGCCACTTCGGGCGGCCGGTCAGTGATGCCGAGGCCGAGGAGATCGTCACCGCCCCGGTCTCCGTCATCGGGAGCGCCCTGGTGGAGGCGGCCCGCGCGGTGATCGCCGAGGACCGGATCGCCCCGGTGACGCAGTTCCTGGAGCCGGTCCTCGACGTGGCACTCGCACCACTCGGCCTGTCCGCCGGGCTGACCGGGGCCGCCGTCACGCGGGCGCTGGCCTGCGGGGTGGCACACGCCTACTTCTTCGCGGACCCGGCCGACACCGCGCTACTCGACCAGTTCGACCCCGACAGCGCGACATCGGAGAACCCGCTGGAAACGCTGGTGGCCGACAAGCTGCTCGCGCCCCAGGAGGCGCTCCTGGCCGGCCTGGCGGTTCTCGCGGCCCTCGCCGACCTCTGCCGAACCAACGCGGTGTCGGTCCTGCCGGAGGCATAGCCGCTGCCGGACCGATCCTGGTCCCCGCCACCCAGCTGGACTCCTGGCGGCCCGGCTGGGCGAGCGGCGGGTGCAGTGGGTCATCCAGAACGGGGTGCGGCTGACTTCCGGAGCCCACCGCCACTGCTCGTCCGCTGGCGGCCGGACTGGCGCACCGAGCTAACGGCGTCCAGGCGTGTTCGTACCAGGCCTGGCTGCCGGACGAGGGCAACCCGGGGGAGACGGGCTGATGCGGGGACCGCTCACGGTCAGGTCGCCGATGTGCGGCGCTGGACCGCTACCCCGGGACGTTCCTCCTGGTAGCGCACGACCCAGGATGCTGGCGCCGGTGTCTGTTACACGCCGGTTCGTGGTCCCGGACGTCCAGCCCGACGAGGTTTACGTGGCCTTAGATGGGGCGCCTCATGGCATGATGTGTCTGGCTTGGAGGTGATTAAGGCCGTGACCGACTGCCTGCCGCAGGCGTTCGTGGACTGCCTCCTGGACAGTGCCCTTGAGCCGGTGCTCGACGCCGCGGTCGAGCGGGGTAGACGGGCGGCGAAGCGGAAGAAGAGCGCCGGCGAAGCCGCCGAAGTCGCGCGGGCCCTGCTGGCGGTGACGGTCTGCGACCCGGCCTGCGGCGCGGGTAATCTCCTGGTCGCGGCGGCCGGCCGGATCGCTCGACGGATGGCGGAGGCCCGCGAGGAGAACCCCTCGCCGGAAGCGCTGCGGCGGGCGATGCGCGAGGTGGTCGGCAGTTGCCTCTACGGCGTGGACGTCAGCGGCGAGGCGGTGGAGCGGACGAAGGACCGCTTGCGGGCGGCGGCCGACGTCCCGGGGATGACGCCGCCTTTCCTTGACGGGCACATCCGACCGGGCAATGCCCTGATCGGCGCGAGTCCGGACCTGATCGAGAGCGGCATCCCCGACGAGGCGTTCCGGCCGGCCGACGGCGACGACCGCAGGCATGCCCGTTCCCTGCGCCGCGCCAACGCCAAGCCGGACCCCGGGCAGGCCACCCTGTTCAGTGAGCAGGGCGGATACTCCCGCGCCAACGAGGCCCTGGCGAAGTCCCTGGCGAAGATCGGGCGGCTGCCCGGCGGGGCGCCGGCCGACGGCCACCAGGCGGCCGAGTACCGCAAGTGGCGCGACTCGGCTGCCTTCCGCGCGAAACGCCTGGTCGCCGACGCCTGGTGCGCGGCCTTCGCCTGGGTCAAGACGCCGGACGCGCCGCCTGCGGTCGTCAACCGGGTCCTGCTGGACCTCCGGGAGCGGGGGCCAGAAGGAATTCTCCCCGAAACCCTCGCCGAGATTGACCGGTTGGGCGATGAGTACCGGTTCTTCCACTGGGACCTTGAGTTCCCCGACGTCTTCCGTGTTTCCGAGAGCGAAACCCGGTGGCATGGCGGCTTTAGCTGCGTCCTGTCCGCCCCGCCCCGGGAGAAGATCGACCGCCATGGCCAGAGCACGGTCTTCCGGTTCGCCACGGATTCGGGAGCGTATCCCGAATGTGCGGCGGGACTGGCCGAGCCGGGCGTGTCGGCGCTGCGTACGGACCAGCTTTTCACGGAGCGCGTTACGACGATCCTCGCGCCAGAGGGCCGCGCGGGCTGCGCCGTTGCCCAGGGGATCGCGGCCGCCCCCGGCGCGAGGCACCTGCTCGGCGGCCTGATGCACCGCGGCGCGCTCGCGTCCCTGTACGACTTCACCGGTCCCGACCCCCGGTTCTGCCTGCTTACCTTCGTCGGCGACCCCGTGGTTGGCGGCCCCGTGGTTGGTGACACTGTGGTTGGCGACCCTGTGCGCGCAGGCGCGGCCAGGTTCGCGTTCCGGCTCGACGGCCCCGCTGACCTCGGCGACGGCGGCCGGTCGTTCACGCTGGCGCCGGGCGTGGCCGGGCTCGTTAACCCGAATACCGGCGCACTGCCGCCCTTTCAAGGCTCCCGGGACGCCGCGCTCGTGACGGCGGTCTACCGTCGCGTGCCGGTCCTGTGGGACGAGACCCGGCCCGGCGGGAACCCGTGGAAGCTGAGGCTGGAAACGGCCTTCCCCCGGGCCGCCGCCGACACCGGGCTGTTCCACGCTGAGCAGGAACTGCGAGACAAGGGCTGGGAGTCGGCGCGAACCGCCTTTACCCGCGACGGCCGGTACATGCTCCCGGTCTATGAGCCCCCGATGATAGACCGGTTCGACCACACGGTCGCGAAGGCGCGGCACTGGATCGCCGAGCACGGGCCGGTCACTGTCCACCGCAAAGGCGAGACCGCCCAGCGTCCCGGCGTCGCGGACCGCCTCGCGGAACTCGGCTGGAAGTGGCAATGGCTGTGCGCCTGGTGCGTGCCCGTGCAGGAGCGGCCCCCGTTTGATCGAACAGCCGTCGCGGTGTTCCTGCCGCGCGCGGGCGTGGCCGGCTCCCTGCCCTTGATGCTGCCGCGGGTCGTCCCGCCGTTCGCCGCAGCCCTGATCGCCGCGCAGAGCTCGCTGGTCTTCGACTACGTGGCCCGGCAGAAGATCGACGGCCCGGCCGTGCGGGCGGCCCACTGGAAGCAGCTGCCCGTGCCGACTCCCGACACGCTGGAGCCGCACCTGCCGTTCATCGTGCCCCGGGTGCTTGAACTGGTGTACACCTCGCCCGACATGAGCCCGCTGGCCCGGGACCTGGACGATCGCGGCGAGGATCCGTTCGCCTGGGACCCCGACCGGCGGGCCAGCCTGCGAGCGGAACTGGACGCGTTCTTCTTCCGCTTGTACGGTATCGACGACCGTGACGACGTCGAGTACATCACCGCCACCCTCCAGACGCGCGCCGACAGCCTCGAACAGGGGGAAGGCGAGGACGACGACGGCGGTCGGCGCGTCAAGGAACTAATCCTGGCCGCCTACGACCGCATGGCCGACGCCGCCGACGCCGGAACCGAGTACGAGACCCGGATCTTCCCCCCTCCCGGCCACGGACCCAGGCAGGAGGTGGGCAGATGAGTGGAAAGCCACTTCCAGTGACCGTGGTAGGCAGCTATCTCCAGCCTGGATGGGCCTTAACGGGAGACGATCACCGCGGCGTGGTGTCCAGCGGCGTTTTGGAGCTTGACGTCGCCGGTCAGCAGTTCACAGCCGAGCGCCTCTGCTAGTGCGATGTAAGCGGCGTCGTACGCTCCCAGGTTGTGGCGCAGTTCCCACATCCGGGGATGGTAAGGCCAGACCGGGTGGCGGGTGATCCGCAGGCGAGCGTAGTCGGCGAGCATTTGCTCACCACGATGGTCGCTGATCTTCTTTCCGGCAGCGAGTCCGCGCACGGTGGACGCGACCTCCACATCGAGATGGTGCGGCGCGTGCAGGGTGCGGGGGGCGGACAGCCGCTGGCGCAGCAGTTCGTCGCCCTGCCGTGCGGACAGAGCGTCGATGACAAGGGAACAGTCGACCACGTAGGTGAGACTCAAAGCCGTCCCTCATCGCGTGCGGCAAGGATGTCGTCCATGGACAGGTTTACCGGTTCCCGGTCGCGGGCGATCCGGGCGATTACCTCGGCGTTGGTCTCTGCGGCCGCATCGGCATCCATCAGGTCTCGCAGATAGGCCGACAGTGACTGGCCGAGCGATCTGGCTCGGTCGCGCAGGACCACGAGCGTCGCCGGATCGACGTCGCGAACTTGGATGATCCCCGTTTCCGTAGACTCGTTCATATTCGCAGGCTACCAAGAATTCATGCACGAAGCATGCATAAGTGAAGGTGGGTGAGCTGGGTCTACCGCCTGCTCAGGTGCGCGCATCGGTGGCAAGCACGCCCGGATGCGACTGTGCGCCGCAAAGCGGGAAAGGTGCAAGACTTAGGTCATGCCGAAAACGGACGAGGATCTGCTGATCGATGCCGCGATCAGCCAGCGCAAGTCGCATAAACGGGGCGCCAACCTGTTCGCCACTCTCGCCTTGGCCGCGCTCTTCGCCGCCATCGGCTGGTTCTTGCTCTTCTGGCTGCGACCGCTTATCAAGTCGGTACCGTTGCTGCCCCTGGGAACGGTGACAACCAGCCTGCTGGCGATCGGCGTCATCGCGTTCGCGATCGCCGGGCTGCTGACAGCGGGCGCCTTGTTTTTCGCTAACCCCCTGGCCCGGTGGGGCGATGCCGCCCTCGGCAGCTGCCCGCGGTGCGGCAAGCGCGCCCTGCGGCAGGAGACGGTCGAATACACCGGCTGGGAGGAAGGCCACCCCGAGGCCGGCATCAAGAAGGGCCCCCGGGGCATCGTGACCCTGTGCGAGACCCCCGGCTGCGGTTACGCTTCCGCCACGGTCACCACGCCGAGGTCCGGCTGAGCTGCCCGCGGCGCCGGCGGCTCCTCGCTCTGCGGCGCGTCAGGTGATGCGGGGCCCGAAATCCAGCGGATGATCATCGGACGCGTTCAGGACGCCTGCCTGGGCGTTGTTGGTGCCTGCGGCTCGACAGCGTTAACCTGCTCCGAAGAGCAGGGCAGCGCGGGGCGGAGTTCACCGACATGGATGTCAACACGCGACGTTTGCGCTACTTCCTCGCGGTGGCCGAGATCGGGCACTTCGGCCGGGCCGCGGCGACGCTGCATGTCTCACCGGCTGCGCTGAGCGAGCAGGTGCGGAAACTGGAGGAGGAACTGGGCGTCCGGCTCCTCGACCGCAATCCGCGCGGGGCCGAGCTGACGACCATCGGGGCCGAGGTGGCCGGCCGTGCGCGGGCCGTTCTGCGCGAGGCGTCGGGCCTGGCCGAGGTCGTGAACCGTCATCTGAGGCGGCAAACCGGGACGCTGAGGCTAGGGTTCGTGACCATGGCCGCGGGCGAGCTCACGCCGCACCTCGTCGCCGCCTTCGAATAGCGTGCGCCGGGTTTCCGGTATCGACATGGTGCACCTGGACTACGCCCGTCAGGTGGAGGCGGTCCTCACCGGCGAGGTCGACGCGGCGATCGTGCGCGGCCCGCTCGGTTCGCAGCAGCTCAGGACCGTTGAGATCGCCCGCGAGTCCCGGATGGTGATGCTGTCCGCTGCCCATCCCCTGGCAGGCCGGGCGAGCCTGCACTGCGCTGATATTGCCGACGAGGTCCGCGTGACCACCGAGAACGTTCCGGAGGAGTGGCGGCGGTGGTGGTCGCTTGATCCCCGGCCGGACGGGACCTCTCCCCCCTACGGGCCGGTCATTCACACCTTCGACGAGCAACTTGAGCTGGCCGCGGCCGGAGTGGCCATCAGCATCGTCCCGGCCACGGCGGCGCAGGTCTTCCGCCGCGAGGACATCGCCTTCGTGCCGCTGGCCGACGCCCCGCCGACCGTCATCTTGCTCGCGGCCCTCCGCGATGCCGGATCACCGCAGATCGACACGCTGTTCGCGGCCGCGACGGTGGTGAGCGGCCTTCGCCTTTCCCGAACATGAGCGGCGTCTTCCAGACGGACGCCACCTCACGGCCAGGTACACGATCGGCAAACAGGCCCGGTTCGCCGAAGAGCCGGACCGTTTCCCGTGGAGGGCGCCGCCATGACCAGCCAGTACGAAGCCAGCTTTGTCGGGATGTTCGACACTCTCGATGAGCTGATCCGGCAGACCGAGAACCCGCACCACCGGGCCATCTTGCTGAACTACCGGGCCCACGGCCTGCTCGAGGTCACCCAGCGTTATCCCGAAATGATGGCGCCCGACATGATGGTCGAGCATCCCGTCTACCGGATGAACTGGGACGGCAAGAGCTTCGTGCTCGACGGCCGCGGCCAGGTCACCTCCTTTTACCAGGAACTGGTGGGATCCGGCGCCATGGTGCTCTGGCCCGTCGAGCAGGTAGTCGCCGTCGCCGACTGGGGCTTCGCCGCCGAGGCGCTCTTCCGCCAGTTCGTGCCCGGTTCGCTGCTTGCGGCGGACGGCACCGACATCGATGACCCGGAAGCGACCTACCTGGTCACGCATGTCTACTCGATGGTGTGGCCTTACGACGAACACGCACGGCTCAAGGGCGAGCACGTCTACGAGGACGGCAGCACCCGGCAGGTCACCAAGCCTGACCCCGCGGACGTCATCACTGCTTCGGATGCGAGGCGGCTGCTCGCCCCGGTGCTGGCCAGTGCCCCCGCCCTCGCCGTCGCGGAAGCCTGAGGCACCGATGAACCGTGTACAGGGCAAGGTCGCCCTCATTACCGGAGCTGCCCGCGGACAGGGACGGGCCCATGCCCTGCGGCTGGCCGAGGAGGGAGCGGACATCATCGCCGTCGACCTCTGCGACCAGGTTGACAGCGTGCCTTACCCGATGAGTACTCCCGACGACCTGCGGCAGACGGTCAAGCAGGTCGAAGCCGCCGGCCGGCGCGGGTGACCGGGTCCGGCGTGCGCCTGCTGAGCGAGGCCTTCCAGCAACTTGACCGCCTGGGCGGCGCTGTCGTGCGGGACGAACAAGTGGTCATGGTAGAAACCAGCCACGACATTGCAGCTAAGGGCTTGCCGGAAAATAACCCGTAGCTTCCGTGTTTCCGGCATGCTGCTGTGGTATGGACGGCTTGGAGGAGATCGGGCGGGTTCTGGTGGCGAAGTTCGCGGTGATCTTCCCGCACCTGGACGAGCGGCAGCGGCGGCTGCTGATGGGTGCCGAGGCGCGTTCGCTGGGGCACGGCGGGATCCGGCTGGTGGCCCGGGCCGCCGGGGTCCGCGAGGCCACGGTGTCGCTGGGCGCGGGCGAGCTGGAGGCCGGGGCGGAGCCGCTGGGGCGGGTCCGGCGTCCGGGCGGGGGCCGCAAGCGGGCCGCTGACCTGGACCCGGGCCTGCTCCCGGCGCTGCTGGCGCTAGTCGAGCCCGACGAGCGGGGCGACCCGATGACGCCGCTGCGGTGGACGACGAAGTCGACCCGCGACCTGGCGGCCGAGCTGACCGCCCAGGGCCGCAAGGTCTCCGCCGACACGGTCGGTGACCTGCTAAGGAGCGAGGGCTTCAGCCTGCAGGGCAACGTCAAGACGGTCGAGGGCAAGCAGCACCCGGACCGGGACGGCCAGTTCCGCTGCATAAGCGAGCAGGCCAAGGCCCACCAGGGCACCGCCGACCCGGTGATCAGCGTGGACACCAAGAAGAAGGAACTCGTCGGGGACTTCAGCAACGCCGGCCGCCAGTGGCGGCCCAAGGGCAGCCCCGCGGCCGCGCTCGTCCATGACTTCCCCGAAGACGCCGTCGGCAAGGCCGTGCCCTACGGCATCTACGACATCACCGCCAACGCCGGCTGGGTGAACGTCGGCACCGACCACGACACCGCCGCGTTCGCCGTCGAGTCCGTCCGCCGCTGGTGGAAGGCCGCCGGGCACGAAGAGTACCCGCAGGCCCGGCGGCTGCTCATCACCGCCGACGCGGGCGGCTCCAACGGCTACCGCACCCGGGCCTGGAAAGCGGAACTGGCCGCCCTGGCCGTCGAGACCGGCCTGGAGGTCACCGTCTGCCACTTCCCGCCGGGAACATCGAAGTGGAACAAGGTCGAGCACCGGCTGTTCTCCCACATCACCATGAACTGGCGCGGCAGGCCCCTGGCCAGCCACGAGGTCGTCGTCAACACCATCGCCGCCACCACCACCCGCACCGGGCTGAAGGTCCGTGCCGAGCTGGACGACGGTCAGTACCCGACCGGGGCCGAGGTCAGCGACGCGCAGATGAAGGCGCTGCCGCTGGACCGCCACGACTGGCACGGCGACTGGAACTACACCCTCCGCCCGCACGAGCACGGCAACTGGGAGCACTCCTTCCGCCCGCCCAGGCAAGGCCGGCCTCCCAGCGCCCCCGACCCGTTCGACCAGCCCAGCCCCGGACTGGCCTGGCTCTGCCACCCCGCGCTGACCGGGCTGCCAGCCGCCGGCTGGGACGCCCTGATCACCGAGCTGATAACCCTGCACGACCAGCAGAGGGAGGCCAGCCTGGACAAGCGCCGCGGCCACAGGCCCCGGCTCAACGCCCCGGGTCCCGGCCGCCGTCCCGCCCTGACCCTGGCAGACCGGCTCCTCGCCACCATCCTGCACCACCGCCTCGGACTGCCCCAGGCCGCCATCGCCGCCCTGCTCGGCGTCCGGCCCGAAACCGTCAGCAAGCGCATCCGCGACATCCGTCAGCTCCTAGAGCAAACCGGGCATAACATCCACCAGTACCCAAACCGCCTCGCCAGCCTTGACGACCTCTACGACCTGGCAAGATCGGCAGGCGTCAACTATCCAGGTCAAGATCAAGACGGCGTGTTATTTATCTGCAAGCCCTAAGCCCCCCACGGGCCAGCGCTGCGGATACGGCAGCCGTCAGACCTACGGCTTCCAAGGCTGAATGCACCCGCAGCGTGATCCAGCCGGCCACGTACTCGTATCCCAGCCCGAGCCTGTCGGCGTCCTCTTTGCGCAGGACCATGGTGAGGCCCTCTTCCTCCGCGACCGTCACGACGGGGGCCACGCCCGCCGGGACCGCCGCATCGGAGGCCGAGGTGAACACGTACTCACCGGGGTGAAGCTCCGGGCGCATGCTGCCAAGCAGCGCCGACAGCCGGGTCTCTCCAGCCAACTTCCTGCTCCTTGCAAGGTGGGCGACGAGTGAAGCGGGCGAGAGACGAGATCTACCTTTCTCGCCTCGGACAGCGGAAGCCAGGGCGGCTGCGGACACGGCGGCCCACACTCCCTCGAGCAGGAGGAAGCCCCAGGAGTGCTGCTCCAACGCAACGATAGCGAGTATCGAGGAACCGGCAAGGTTGAGTGCGAGGTAGGCGATGGAGGCCTGGACCCTCCCTGGCCGCAGGGCGGCCGGCCAGGGAGGCAGGGGCGGGCGGACTAGGACCCGGTGCAGCCCTGGGTGGGCACCGGCGCCGTCGCGCTGGCGGCCGCTTCGGTGTCGGCCTGCATGTACGAGGCGGTCAGCGCGAACCCGGTGTCCGGCACCCCGGCATTCACGTCCTGCACCATGCCGTCGACGGTTCCGCTCGGGCTCAGCAGCGGCCCGCCGGAGTCGCCGGCCTGGAGCGCCCGGATCTCGTAGACCTGCCGGTCGACATGGCCGGTCTGGTAGATGCTCGTGCCCTCGGCCCGCAGCACCCAGGCGATCCGTGCGGGCACCGCCGTGAACGCCCGGTTCTCCGGGTAGCACCGGCCACCACCGCGCTATCGCCAGGTTTCGCCTGCGGGCTGAACCGCAGCGCGGCCGCGTTCAGGCCGGGCACGTCCAGCACCGCGATGTCGGCCCGCGGATCGTAGAAGACGACCGTGGCAGGGTACGCCACGCCGCCGGCCGTGGTCACCGTCTGTCCCTGAGTGATGCCAGCGACGTCGTGGGCGGCCGTGATCACATGCTGGGGAGCATAGACGAAGCCCGATCCTTCGATCATCTCGCCGCAGCTCGGCGCGGAGCCGGTGATCTTCACCACGCCGCTGCGCGCCGCCTGGACGCCTGGGCTGTTCAGCACCGCCGGGTCGGGTGCCGAGGCGTTCACCAGGTGCACCGGGCCGAAGAACGCCGCTGTGACGGTCCGCCCGCCTGTGTTTATGGCCGGATGACCGACGAACAGCGCTACCAGCGCGATCGCGACAATGCTGGCGACGGCGGACGACGGAAACAGCCACCACCTGATGTACCTGACCTTGGAGTCCTGGGCACGAACGGTGCCGTCGCCGGCCGCCATGAGGTCCGCGGCGGCGCCGAGGGCGTCCTTGAGCCGGTCCGCGGTCCGGGTGATCTCGTCCTGGCTGGTCATGATGTCTCCTTGAGCGCGCGGGCCAGGGCCGCCAGTCCCCGGGCGGTTGTGGACTTGACGGTGCCGGGGCTGATGCCGAGCATGGCGGCGGTTTCCGCCTCCGACAGCTCCAGGTAAAAACGGAGCACCAGTACTTCCCGGCGCCGCGGGGGAAGAGCCGCCAGCGCCGACAGGACCTGCCTGCGGTCCTCGGACAGCATCACGGCTTCTTCCGCGGTCAGCGGCGGGCAGGGTGACTGCTTCTCTGCGTGACGGCGGACCAGCAGTCGCCGCCGCACCGCGTTACGGCAGCTGTTGACCACCGCGGCGCGCAGGTAGGGCAGCACGTCGCCGTCCAGCGGGCGCCCGCGCTGGTGCACCCGCGCGAACACGTCCTGGACGACATCTTCCCCGGTCCCCCTCTCCCCGACGATGAACGCAGCCAGCCGGACCAGGTCGGCGCGGTGCAACCGGAATACCTCACCGAGGTCCTCCGGGGGATGCAACGTGGGTTTCATACACACCACACAAACTGTGCGCCGCTTTGGTTGCCCGCCCATGAAAACTACGCCGCGATGATCCGCTCCCGGTAGCCCGGCTCTGCTCCCGCTGGACCTCCGATGCCATTAACCGCAACTGGCTGAAGTGCGGTGAACCGTACTTCAGCCAGTTGCGGTTGTCGGCTTGGCTTCACGCTCCGCGGCAGGCGCCCCGGTCGAACTGGATGATCGCGGCGCTGCCCGCGGGCACCGTGACGGCCGCGGTCTGGTCGTGGACGGACACGGGAGCGGACCGCGGCGGCAGGAAGCTGCCGTGCGGACCGACCTGCTGTCCGCCGAGTGTGATGTCCGTCGTCGCGGCCAGGCCCGCCGTGGACGAGGTGGTCAGCGCGGTGAGCCGCCCGGAGCAGAAGTCGCCGCCGAGGTTGAGCGTGACCGTGGTCGCGCCGTTGGCCGCCGGGTCCTGGACGTCGTCGAGGACGACGGTCAGGCGCTGGCCGCTGCGTACCGCGTAGGCGCGCATGTCCGCCGCGTCCGGGTTGTCCAGCGCGGCGAAGCGGCCGGTGCCCACGAGTTCGGTCGCGAGCAGGCCGTAGTAGATCGGCCGGGCGGTGAGGTCGCCGGTTGTCGGGCACAGCGGAGTGTACGGGTCGCACCCGGCGGCGTTCGTGCCGCCCATGAAGTCGGCGTTGACGATGCCCTGCTGCGCGATCAGCAGGCTGTAGTCCAGTGCCCACAGCGCCGAGGCGAACGCGTCGCTCACCCCGGGGGTGCCCGCACAGACCGTGGAGTTGGTCTCGGTCATCGCGGCCGGGCACGCCCAGCTGGGCGGCCGCGCTGAGCGCCGCCTGCGCGTTGGCGGTCTCGTACTGCACCGAGGCGGTGCCAAGCAGTTCCGGAATGGTCGCGGTCGAACCGGTGCAGGCGCTTGTCGGGTAGGTGTGGTCGGTGATCTCGGTGACGTCCGGGTGGCCGGCCTTGAGCGCGGCGAACCCGCCGAGCCACGAACTGTGGTTGGTCTCGGCGTCGGGACCGGTGATGCCCACGCCGGGTGCGGCCTGCTCGATCGCGGCGACATAGGCCTCGAAATCGGTGTAGTACGCGGCCACGTCGCTGTAGTAGAAGTTCGGCTCGTTGCCGATCTCGATCGCCAGCAGCGAGCCGCCGAAGATCTGCCTGGCGTACTTCGCCTCGTCCGCGGCCCGGGCCGGGTCCGGGTACTTGAGGTTGACGGCCAGGATCACCTTCCAGCCGGCGGGCCGCACGATGGCGGCGAGATGCCGCAGCTTGTCCGGGGTGATCGTGCCGCTGGTGGCCCAGGACGGCGCGGGCTCGCCGGTGGAGGTCCAGAAGGTGGTGTCGCCGGAATTGCCGCCGATGCGGATCACGCCGGTGCGGCCGAGCGTCCGCAGGTAGCCGCCGAGGTCCGTGCTCGCGTAGTTGTCCTGCGCGACCGTGGCCGCGCCGAAGGAGAGGCCGATGAATCCCTGGTGCAGCTGGTTGCCGAGCTGGTCCGGATGCACGGTGATCGACAGGCTGCCAGCGCCGCTGCCTGCGCGCTGTCGGCGCGCGCCGTTGCGGCGGCGTGGGCCGGGCCGGAGCCGAACACTGCGGCCCCGGCGACGCCAACGGCCACCGCGACAGCGACGATGCGAGGGAGTGTGAACTTTTGTGCAGGTATGGAGAGTTTCACAAACCCAATCTCGGCGGACTTGCGGTAATTGGCAAGAAGGTTAACAAAAAAACCGCCGCGCACCGGCTGGGCCGCGTGGCCCCGGCAGATGCCGGGTTTTGCCGCCACGGTTGACCGTGGAGCGGTCATGAGCGCCGCTGACCTGCGGCGCTGCCCTGGGCGGCGCGCCGTCCAGGGCAGGTAAGCTCCTTAACCCGCGCGCCAAGGGCTTGACACTGCGGTTGCTCCCCATCTAATGTCCCAGGCTAGACGGATTTGATCGATAAAATTTATCGATCAAATCACCTATAGTCATCACATGTCACACAGAGGGAACAGGGGGGGCCAAGGATGATCCGGCCCTGGTTGTCCAGAAGTACGCACATCACACGTTCGAGGCTGACGGCCACCGCCGCACTGGCGGCCATCGGAGCGCTCGGCCTCGCCGCGTGCGCGGCGGCGCCTGCCTCGTCGTCGGGGTCCTCCTCGGGGGCCGGCATCACCGTTGACTTCTGGGGCTCGGCCCCACAGGCCACCACGATGAAGGAGATCATCGCGGCCTGGAACAAGGCCCATCCGTCCAGTCCGGTGACCGGGACCTGGGTGCAGAACAACTACGAGGAGAAGGTGCTCTCCTCCATCGCCGGCGGCGCGCCCCCGCAGGTCATGGAGATCAGCAACACGTCGCTGGCCGGCTTTGCCTCCAGCCTGCTCCCGCTGTCGGCGAGCACCGCACCGTACGCCAACAAGAGCGTGATCAACGGCGGCATGTACAACGGGAAGCTCTACGCGCTGCCGTTCCAGAGCGACCCGAAGGTCATGGCGGTCAATGAAACCCTGTTCAAGCAGGCGGGCGTGCCGCTGCCGAGCACGACCGTGCCCATGACGGTAAGTCAGTTCGCCACCCTGGCGACCAAGCTTTCCCACGGCTCAGGCAAGCAGCGCGTCTACGGCTCGGCCGACCTCTGGTTCGACGGGTTCCTGGCGGCGGAGGGCGGCGGCGTGTACAACTCCGCGGGCACGACGTGCACCCTGGACAGCCAGCAGGCGGTCAGCGCGCTGAACCTCATCATCAATTCCCAGACGGTCTCGGATTTCGCGCCAAGCTACGAGGCGGCCCTCGGCCAGGACATGACCCAGTGGTTCGACGCGGGCCGTCTCGCGATGGTCCCCGACACCGGGCCGTGGGACATCTCCAACTACACGGCAAGCAACGTCCCCTGGGAGTTCATCCCTATGCCGGGCAAGGGCGAGCCGCTTGAGATCGACAACTTCGGCGTGCTGAACAGCGCCGCCGGCGCCCAGCGGACGACGGCGGAGAGCTTCGTGAACTGGATGAGCACCAGCCCCGCCGCGCAGGACCTGCTCGTCCAGCAGGGCAACACGCTGGGTATCCCGATCATCTCCTCCGCGATCACCAAGGCTTACTCCGACCTGCCCGCCGCCGACAACATGGGCGCATTCGCGGTCGACGCCGGCATCGAGCCGATCTGGCCCTCGGTCGGCAAGGATCCGCAGATCGAAACCGCCCTCTCGAATGACCTCTCCAGCGACACCGCGGCGGGGACGGGCCACGGCAGCGCCGGCCCGGCGCTCGCATCCGCTCAGAAGTCGTGCGCGCAGACGCTGTCGAGCAGCTCGCTGAGCAGCTAAGCGCGACCTCACCATGAATCCGCTGATCAACGACCTGGCGCAATTGGGCCGCGACATTAGGGTCCCCACCGCGCTGGTGCCCCTGGTCCCTGTGGTCTTGATTCTCGCGGCACTGTACGCCATTCTCGCCGTGACCCTGCTGCTCTTGATCAAGAGCGGCCGGGTCACGAAGAAAACCGCCGGCTTCTGGGTCTTCGTGTCCCCGTGGCTCATCGGTTTCGTGACCCTCACCCTGGGGCCCATGGCGTATGCCGCCTACATCAGCTTTACCAAGTGGACGCTGATAACACCGCCCCGGTGGGTCGGCTTCGGCAACTACTCGGCGGCTCTGCACGATCCGCTGGTGTTGCAGGCGTTCAAGGTGACACTCATCTACGCCCTCATCAGCGTTCCCATGCAGGTCGTCCTGTGTCTCCTCGTCGCCATCCTGATGAATAGCAAGGCGCGGGGAATCCGTTTCTTCCGTACCATCTGGTACCTCCCGAGCCTGGTCACCGGCGTCCCGCAGATCGTTCTTTTTCTGTTTGTCTTCAACCCCGAGTACGGACTCGCCAATGACTTCCTTGGCAAGCTCGGGATCCATGGCCCCGCCTGGTTCGCGGACCCCGGGTGGGCCGTCCCGACGGTCGCCCTCATGGGGCTGTGGACGATCGGCGGCAACACGATGCTCATTTACCTGGCCGGGCTCCAGGACGTTCCCCGCTACCTCTACGAGGCGGTCTCGATAGACGGCGGCGGGCCAATCCGGCAATTCTGGAGTGTGACCGTTCCGCAGATGAGCCCGGTGGTCTTCTTCAATCTCATCACCGGGATCATCGCGGCCATGCAAACCTTCACCCAGGGATACGTGGTCACAAGCAGCGGCGAGGGACCGTCTAATTCACTGCTGTTCTATGTCTATTACCTTTACGAGCAAGCGTTCATCAATTTCAACATGGGCTATGCGTCCGCGCTCGCCTGGATTCTGTTCATCGTCATCATGATCCTCACCGTGATCGTGTTCAGGAGCAGCGCGGCATGGGTCTTCTACGAGACGGAGCAGCGACGGCAGCGCCGCAAGAGGCACCGGCGCAATAGGCGGGAGCGCTCATCGGACCTGGCCGGAGCAACGGCATGAGCGCCGGTCAGGGGATTTCAGAACTCACTCCGGTAGCGGCTGCGGCCGTCCGTCCGCCCGCCCGGCGCCCGTGGACGCCTGACCGCTCCTCGGCGCTCCGGCTGGCCCGGCACGGAGGGCTCTACCTCGTCCTCGCGGCCGGCGGCGTTGTCATGGTCTACCCGTTCCTGTGGATGCTGGCCACCTCGCTGCGCTCGCTGTCCGATGTCGCCACCGGCGGCGCGGGCATTATCCCTCAGCACTGGCTGTGGTCCAACTATGCCCAAGCGCTCAGCACCTTTCCCTTCTGGGAGTACCTGGGCAATTCGCTGATCACCACCATCATTCCGATCGTGACGACGGTCTTTACCAGTTCGCTGGCCGGCTTCGCCTTCGCGCGCATGCAGGTACGCGGCACACCGGTGCTCTTCGTGATCGTGCTCGCCACGATGCTGCTGCCAGGTGAGGTCACGCTGGTGCCGCAATACGAGCTGTTCCGTGAACTCGGGATGATCAATACGCTCTACCCCCTGATCATCCCTTCGCTGTTCGCCTCACCCTTTTACATCTTCCTCTTCCGTCAGTTTTACCGGCGGCTGCCGGAGTCGCTCGTCGACGCCGCTGTCATTGACGGGTGCGGGTGGTTCAAGATGTGGTGGACCGTGTTCACTCCGCTGGCACGTCCGGTCATGATGGCCTCGTCTGTGCTGCTCTTCATGGGGTACTGGAATAACTTCCTCGGCCCGACCATCTACATCAACAGCGACCGCTGGAAGACTCTCCCGATGGCCCTCGCCGGCTTTCAGTCCGTAAACTCGACCAACACGCCCGGCTTGATGGCGACGACGACGGTGATGATTCTGCCCTGCGTTATCCTCTTCTTCGTCGCCCAGCGGGCCTTCCTCGATGGTGTCACCTTCACGGGAGGCAAGTAGGTTTGAACGCGGCCGAATTACTTAACCACTTGACACCGTCTTTAGTCTGTTACCGCTGATGAATAAGAAGGGGTTTGCTTGGCTACAAGCTTCCTGCAGCAAGCGGCGCCGACCGTCGCGTGCGACGACGCGTCCCTGGCGGAGGGATTCCAGTGGGCCGTGGAACGCGCACTGCGCTGGGTCCAGACCGGTACCGCGCCGGGCGTGCTGCCGTCGTACTGGGCCGGCTACCCGTCACGGCCGATGTTCTACCTGCGCGATGTCGTGCACCAGGCCGCAGGCGCGCACCTGCTCGGGCTTGATGCGGAAAACTTCGCCATGCTGCGGCATTTCGCCCGGTCGGCGACGCAGCAGCGCGGCTGGTACCCGTTGTGGTCGTTCCACTTCGACGGCACCGCGGCTGACCTGGACTTCCGCGGCGACGACTGCTTCGTCCGCGAGATTCCGGCCGTGTTCGAGCTGACTCAGTGCGGGATCGACCAGTACCAGTGGACGGGGGACCCGCGGTGGCTGACCGATCCGGATCTGTGGGGGTACTACGGGCGGTCGCTGTCCAGCTTCGTCGCGCTGCACGACCGTGACGGCGACGGCGTGCCGGAGGCGAGCGGCCTAGGGGACATCTTCGCCGGTATCGCGACCTACAACGAGCAAGATCCGGACCGGCCCCTGCTGACGGCCGCGGACGGCGTGGCCTGCCAGTACGCGGCGCTCCAGCGGTTCGCCGCGGCGCTGGACATCCGCGGGATACCCGGCGGCGACGGCGCCCGGGGCGAGGCCCGGCGGATAGCCGAGCGGTTCTCCCGCCGCTGGTGGTCGCCGGAGGCCGGCGCGTTCGCGCGCGGGTTCGGCACTGACGGCCGGCCGGATTTCGATTACGGGTCCGAGTCGAGCTGGTTCATCGCGACGAAGAGCCTCGTGGAGCCAGGACCCCGGATGAGCCGTTTCCTTGACTTCATCGAGGAGAACCTCCGCCAGACCCCGCCGCCGAACATCGAGGCCGCGACGTACCTCCCCGAGGTGTTCTGGCGGTACGGGCGCGACGACGTCGCCTACCGCTGGATGAGCTACGCGCTGGCCAGCCGGGATGAGTACCCGGAGGTCTCCTTCACGACGGTGCACCACGTGGCGGCGGGCTTGCTGGGGATAGCCGCCCGCGCGGCCGACGGGCTGGTCCGGACGGCATCTCACCTGCCGGGATCGCTCAGCTGGATCGAGGCCGACGGAATCGCGCTCGGCCGCTGGCGGATCCGGGTCCGGCAGGACGGGCATCTCCAGACCACGATGCACGTGACCAGCGGCCCGGGAGACCTGCGCTGGGCGGCCGCCGTCCTTGGCGAGCATGAATTCCTGTACGCAGACGGAAAGGAGGTCCCGGCCCGCCCCCGTGTCATCGATGGCCGGCTCCATGCTGTGGCCGAGCTAGATGTGCCAGTAGGTGCCACCAGGACCGTGGCCGCCAGCTAGACGAGCGCGCCGTGATACCAGGAGTAGATGACTTCGCGATGGATTCGAACAACACACGGGCGCACGAAGACGGTGACGCGATGCTGGCCGTCACGCTTGATGCCGCCGGGGCAACGCTCAAGATCGAACTGGACGGCATGGTGTGCACCGCGGCGTCAGCGCACGACGGCGTGGCCACGCTGAGCCTGGACTGGGCGGCCAACCCCGGCTGCCAGGCGCCGCAGCTGACCTGGCGCTGGCCGCTGGCGATGCCGGTGACGGAGTGGCGGCCCGCCAACGAGCACGTGACCGTGCTGAGCGCTTCGTGGGCCGCCCCGGTCGAGATCGACACGGTGGACGGCGCGCCGGTACGCAGCCTGGTCGATCTCAACGACGACAACGTCCTCACCTATGCCCTGAGCACCGCCGGGTCCGACGTCGACGCGGTCTTCGGGGTAGAAGAGGAGACGAACGACTGCCTGGTGACCCTGACGGTCCCCGAGCGGGCGAGCGGACTCGGCGCCGGCTCGTTTGAGCTGCGCATCGACACCCGGCCGATTCATTTCAGCGAGGTGCTGGCCGACGTTGAGCGCTGGTGGAAGGAGCAGCTGGGCGGCGAGCTCCTGCCGGTTCCCGCCCAGGCGAGCAGCCCAGCCTACTCCACGTGGTACTCCATGCACCAGCACATCACCCCCGCCACCATCCGGGCGCAGGCCGCCGAGGCCAGGAAGATGGGATTCGAGGCGATCGTCGTCGACGACGGATGGCACACCGCCGACACCGGCCGCGGCTACGCGTACTGCGGGGACTGGGAGCCGTCGCCGGTCTTCGCCGACATGCGCGGCCACGTCCGCGACATCCAGCAGCTCGGCCTGAAGTACGTCCTGTGGTACGCGCCGCCGCTGCTCGGCAAGAACAGCCGCGCCGCCCAGGCCCTGGCCGACTATACGCTCGGCTGGAACGAGGGCCTCGGCGCCTACGTGCTTGACCCGCGCTTTGCCCAGGTGCGCCAGTACCTGGCCGGCGTTGTGCTGCGCGGGATCGCTGACTTCGGCCTCGACGGGGTCAAACTCGACTTCCTCGACCATTTCGCCCGGTTCCCCGCGCGTCCCCGCGAAGGCACCGACTGCGCGACCGTCAGCGAAGGGGCGGAACGGCTGCTGGCGGCGATCATCACGCAGGGCCGTGAACTGCGCGAGGATCTGCTGATCGAGTTCCGCCAGCCGTACACCGGGCCCCGGATGTGGAAGTACAGCAACTTCCTGCGGGCCGGCGACTGCCCGTTCGACGCCGGGCAGAACCGCGTCCGCACCGTCGACCTGCGCCTGCTGTCGGGTGGCCGGGCCGTGCATTCCGACATGATGATGTGGAATCCGCACGGCTCACCGGAGTCAGGTGCCCTCCAGCTCATCAACGCCCTGTTCTCGGTGCCGCAGGTCTCCGTACTCCTCGACGAGCTCCCGCCGGACCATCGCGACATGCTCACCTACTGGGTCACCTTCACCCAGGCGTACAAGGACGTGCTGCTTGACGGCTCAATCCGGCCGCGGCGGCCGGACCTGCGCTACCCGCTGGTCGACGCGGAACGCGACGGCAGGCGCGTCACCGCGGCCTACAGCGACATGCCCGTGGATACCGGCGCCGGTTTGCGCGAACATGTGGTGGTGAACGGCACGCAGCACCCTGGCCTCATTATCCGGGCCACGCCCGCCCGGGAAAGCAATAGCCGGGAAAGCAACAACCGTGTCGTCATCCGCGACTGCCGCGGCAACCTCGTCGACGACCGGCGGCAGGTGCTCATCGCGCCGGTGACCTCCCTCGCGATCCCCGTCGCCGGCACCGCCACCCTCACACCGGAACGGGCATGACGACCAACGAAACGCCGCCTGCGGAATCCACGGAACAACCCTTCCGCTCATCCCGGGTCGCGATGAGCGACGTCGCGCGGATGCGCAGGCGTTTCCGCGCAGACCGTGTCGAACGTTCTCCGGGCGCCGCACCGGGTCGCGCCGGCCACCATCGAACGCGTGCAGCAGGCGATCAGCGATCTCGACTACCACCCGAATTCGGCGGCGGCAAGCCTCAAGTCGGGTCGCACCAACGTGATCGGGTACACCATTCACCCGAATGACGAATTCACCACCGAGCGCTCGCTCACCGGTTTCCTCGACGAATTCCTCAACGGCCTGGTCAGCGCCGCGGCCCCGGCCGGCTACGCCGTCCTGGTCACCGCCGCCGATCCGCGCCACGAACTCGACGTGTACCACCGGCTCATCTCCAGCAGCCGCGTCGATGCCATGGTGCTGTCCGAGACGGTGCCGGGCGACGAACGCGCCGCGTTCCTGGCCGAGCACCGGTTCCCGTTCGTCGCGTTCGGCCGCACCGCGCCCGACCTTCCGCAGACCTGGGTGGATATCGACAACGAGGCAGCCATGGGCCCGGTCGTGGACCATCTGGTGGCACTCGGCCGCCGTCGCCTCGCCTATCTCGGCTCGGCCCACCAGATCCCGTGGGTGCGGCAACGCCGGCGGGGATTCGACGCCCGGCTGCGCACGCACGGCCTGGAGGCCGGCCGGAGTCATCACGGTTCATGACGCGGACGAGGTTGACGCCGCCGTGTCGGTGTTCCTCGGCACCCGCCCGGCCATCGACGCCATCAGCACGGACACCGACGCACTGGCCACCAACGTGATGAGAGCACTGCACCGCCACGGCCTCACGCCCGGACGGGACGTAGCCGTCACCGGCTTCAACGACTTTCCCTATGCGGTTTTCCTCGACCCGCCGCTCACCTCGGTGCGCATCCCGCTCCGGGAAATCGCCAGGACCGTCTTCACCCGCGTCACTGAACTTATCGCCGGCAACGACAACCCCAGCCGGGGAATACTCGTGGACGCGCCGCTCATCGTCCGGGGCTCCACCGCCCCGACCGCACAGTGACGCCGGAAGCGGCCTGGGACGCGCCGTTGCGGCGGCACGAGGTCGTCGAGCCGCCCGTGGGCGTCACCGGCGCCCGGGCCCGGACGCATTCCAGCGCCGGGAGCCTGCCGCTGGGCGGCCGGTGGCGGTTCGCCCTTGTCCCCACGGCCGGCGACGGACGGGACCCGGCCGACCCGGGCCTGGACTGGGACACCGTCGCGGTCCCGGGGCACTGGCAGCTTCAGGGGTACGGCGCCCCCGCGTACACGAACGTCCGGTACCCGTTCCCGGTCGATCCGCCGCGGGTGCCGGACGCCAACCCGACCGGTGAGTACCGCACCGTCATCGTCCGGCCGCCGGGCTGGGAGCGCGGGCGGGTGCTGCTGCGGTTCGACGGCGTCGACTCCTGGTACGAGGTGTGGATCAACGGCGCGGCGGTGGGCCGGTCATCGGGAAGCCGGCTCACCGCCGAGTTCGACGTCACCGGCCAGCTGACCGGGGGAGCGGACCTGCTGGCCGTCCGGGTGCATCAGTGGAGCTTCGGCAGTTACCTCGAGGACCAGGACCAGTGGTGGCTCTCCGGGATTTTCCGGCCGGTGACCCTGCTGCACCGGCCGCCCGGTTCGTTCGGCGACGTGGAGATCCGGGCGTCGTTCGACCACGTCTCGGGGGCGGGCACGCTGGTCGCGGTCGTATCGGGAGACGGGGGACCGGCCCGGGTGAGCCTGCCCGGACTCGGCCTGACCGCCGCCGCCGGGGTTCCGCTGCGGGTGCCGGACGTGGAGCCGTGGTCGGCGGAGCAGCCCGCCCTGCATGAGATCGTGATCGCGAACGAGGCCGAGACCGTCCGCGCGCGGATCGGCTTCCGCACCGTCGACATCCGCGACGGGGTACTGCGGCTCAACGGCCAGCCGCTGGTGTTCCGCGGCGTCAACCGGCATGATTTCGATCCCGACCGTGGCCGTGCTGTCTCGCCCGAGGTCATGGAGCGTGACGTGGCGGCGATGAAGCGGCACAACATCAACGCGGTGCGGACCAGCCACTATCCGCCCGATCCGTTTTTCCTTGAGCTGTGCGACCGCTACGGGCTCTACGTCATGGAGGAGTGTGATTTCGAGACCCACGGCTTCGCGGAGACGGGGTGGCGGGGCAATCCCTCCGACGACCCGGCGTGGGCAGCCGTGTGCGCCGACCGGATGACGCGCATGGTGGAGCGGGACAAGAACGCGACCTGCGTCGTGATGTGGTCGCTGGGCAACGAGGCGGGCTGGGGCCGCAACCTGGCGGCGAACGCCCGCTGGACCCGGTGGCGGGACCCGTACCGCCCGGTCCACTACGAGCAGGACACCCGGTGCGAGGGCGCCGACGTCTACAGCCGGATGTACCCGGGCGTGGCCGAACTCGACGCGATCGGCGCGGGGCGCGAGCCGCCGCTTGACGATCCCGCCGCCGACCGCCGTCGCCGGGCGGCCCCCGTGGTGGTCTGCGAGTACGGGCACGCGATGGGCAACGGCCCGGGCGGGCTCGCAGACTACGAAGCGGTCTTCGACCGCTGGCCGCGGCTGGCCGGCGGGTTCGTCTGGGAGTGGATCGACCACGGTATCCGGGTCGGGAACTCCTACCGGTACGGCGGCGACTTCGGCGAGGCGGTGCACGACGGGTCCTTCGTCATCGACGGTCTCGTCCGGCCGGACCGTACGCCGTCCCCGGCGCTGGCCGAACTCGCCGCGGTGATCGCTCCCGTCGCCTTGACGCTGTCCGCGGATTCGCTGGAGATCCGCAACCGGCGAAGCTTCCGCTCCACGGCCGACATCAGGTTCGACTGGCGGGCCGAAACCGACGGCGCGCTGCTCGCCCACGGCAGCTTCGGGGTGCCCGACGTGCCCGCCCGCAGTTCGCGGACGGTCGCGCTGCCCGGCCCGCTGCGCGCCGCGGTCGCCGAGCCGCCGGGCGACGGCGAGGTATGGGTGACCGTCAGCGCCGTCCAGGCGGAGGCCACCGCCTTCGCGCCGCCCGGGCACCCAGTGAGCCGCACGCAGCGGCAGGTGCGCGCGGCCCGCCCGCCCCGCCCGGGCGGTATAGCGGGTGTGCCCGCCAGCCCGCCGGCCAGCCTCGGCCCCTTCGCGATTGCCCGCGGCGGCCTCGATGTGTGGCGGGCGCCCACCGACAACGACCGGGCCGTCGGCAACGACGAGCAGGTCGGTCTGGAGAGCCGGTGGCGGGCGGCGGGCTTCGACCGGCTGGTGGAGAGTCGCTACGGCACCCGTTCGCGCTGGGGCGCGGCCGGCACCGACATCGGATTCGACACGGAATTCGCCTGGCAGACGTCGGACGCCGGGCTGCGGCTGGCGGCGGCCGTTGAACGGCGCAACGGGCTGGAGATACCGCTGCCCCGGCTCGGGATCTTTTTCGCGCTCAGAGTCGACGACCCGGGCGGTGCGGTGGTCGAGTGGTTCGGGCTCGGGCCGGGGGAGACGTATCCGGACTCCCGTTCGGCCGCCTGGACCGGGCGGCACCGCTCGACGGTCCGCGACCTGCAGACGCGGTACGTCGTTCCCCAGGAGAACGGCAACCGGTCCGCCGTCCGCTGGTTCACGCTGACCACCCCGTCGGCCACGCTGCGGGTGGCCGGGGATCAGCCGTTCGACCTGGCCATCCGCCCGTGGTCCACCGCCGAACTGGAGCGGGCCGGGCACGACTCGCAGCTGCGGGAAGGTGATCTGCTGTGGGTTCACCTGGCCGCCGGAGTCACCGGCCTCGGGTCGGCGACCTGCGGCCCCGGGGTGCCCCGGCCAGCGCAACTGCTGATCGAAAGGGCCGCCATGAGCTGGGAGTTCAGCTGGTGAGACCCGGCCGGCCGCTTCCCGCGCCGCGAACTCGACGTTGACGGCGGGGCAGTAAGCCGGACTCGTTCGGAGAACTCAAAATCTGTATCCCGAACGGAGGCGGCTGACTGCCCGCGGGCCACGGTCCGCGCCGCCGGCCCGGGTACGCTTCCACGGTGCTTATCTTCCTTCCGCCATCGGAAACCAAGGGCTTCCCGGTCGACACTGCCCCGGTCGAACTTGGTTCCCTGGTGCTGCCCGAGCTCAGGGCGACGAGGGCCGAACTGCTCAGGGCACTGGTCCGGCTGGCCCGCGGCCGGGCCTCGGCCGCGCTTGACGTGCTCGGCCTGAGTAAGGGCCAGGCAGACGAACTGGCCGGCAACCGGGAACTGCGCTCGGCGCCGGCCGGCCCGGCGGGCGAGGTGTACACCGGCGTCCTTTACGACGCCCTCGACCTGCCCAGCCTGCACCGCCGGGGCGTCGAGACGGATCACGTGCTGATTTTCTCCGGCCTGTGGGGAGTGCTGCGGCCGAGTGACCGGATTCCGCATTACCGCTGCTCCGCGGGGGTGAAGCTGCCCGCGGTGGGACCGGTCTCATCGGCCTGGCGCAAGGCGCTGCGCGCTCCCCTGGCGGCGCGGGCCGGTGACCGGCTGGTGGTGGACCTGCGGTCGGGCGCATACGCCGGCCTGTGGGCGCCCGGAGCCAACGCGGTGACCGTGCGGGTGCTGCACGAGCGGGAGTCGGGCGGCGCGGTCAGCCGTTCCGTGGTCTCGCACTTCAACAAGGCGACGAAGGGCCGGCTCACCCGGGCACTGCTGGAATCGGGGCAGCGGCCGGCGCAAGCCGGACGAGTTCGCCGACCTGGCGCGTGCCCTCGGCTACACCGTCGAGCCCGGCCCGGCGCCCGGCCGTGCGGATGCCCCGGCGGCGCTGGACATCGTGGTCCGCGAACTTTAGGCGTCAACCCGCCAGCTCCCCTTGCGGGTAATCTGTTACGGGTCGTCTGCCCAGCGCAAAATCGTTCGCCTTGACCCCGCCGTATCCGCCAGACTGCAAACACCCGGTTGACCGTCCCCGGGCAATCCCTGACCGAAAGCGATCTCCTCATGCTGTTCCGACTGGTCCGTGAGTTCGCGGGCCGATATCGCAAATGGCTGCTTATCGTGGTGGTCGCCCAGTTTGCGCAGACCATCGCGGCGCTGTACCTGCCCACGCTGAACGCGAACATCATCGACAACGGGGTGGTCAAGGCCGATACCGGCTACATCGTGTCCACCGGCGGCATCATGCTGGCGGTGGCGCTCGGCCAGGTCGTCGCGGCGGTCACCGCGGTGTACTTCGGCTCGCGCACCGCGACGGCCATCGGGCGGGACATCCGCAAGGGGCTGTTCGAGCGGGTGCAGTCGTTCTCCGTCCGCGAGGTCAGCCAGTTCGGCGCGCCGTCGCTGATCGTCCGGTCCACGAACGACGTGCAGCAGGTCCAGATGCTCGTGCTGATGACGCTGACGATGATGCTCGCGGCCCCGATCATGGGCGTGGGCGCCATCATCTTGTCGCTGCGGCAGAACGTCGAACTCTCCAGCCTGCTGCTCGTCATCGTCCCGCTGCTCGGCATCGCGGTGACGCTCATCGCCGGCCGGATGCGGCCGCTGTTCCGCCTGGTCCAGTCGCGGCTCGACGTGATCAACCGGATCATGCGCGAGCAGATCACCGGCGTCCGGGTGGTCCGCGCGTTCGTGCGCGACGAGGCGGAAACGGAGCGCTTCCGCGGCGGCAACAAGAGCCTTTACGACGTCTCCCTCGGTGCGGGCAAGCTGATGGGCATGATGTTCCCCGTCGTGCTCTCGATCGTCAACCTGTCGAGCGTGGCGGTGCTCTGGTTCGGCGGCCACCTCATCAACGACGGGTCAATGCAGGTGGGCGCGCTCACCGCGTTCCTGTCGTACCTGATGCAGGTGCTGATGGCCGTGATGATGTCGACCTTCATGCTGATGATGCTGCCGAGGGCCGAGGTGTGCGCGGACCGCATCCAGGAGGTGCTGAGCACGCGGACCAGCGTGGAACCGCCGCTGGCCCCGGTCGTTGAGCTGAGGACGCACGGGCACCTTGACCTGCTCGACGTCGGCTTCCGCTACCCGGGAGCCGAGCAGCCGGTGCTTTGCGACATATCGATCAGCGCCGGGCCGGGCGAGGTCACCGCGATCATCGGCTCCACCGGCTCGGGCAAGACCACGCTGCTCAACCTCGTCCCGAGGCTGATCGACGTGACCGAGGGCGAGGTCAGGGTCGGCGGAGTGAACGTCAGGGAACTGGCGCCCGAGGTGCTCGCCAAGGCGGTGGGGATCGTCCCGCAGCGGCCGTACCTGTTCTCCGGCACCATCGCCTCGAACCTGCGCTACGGCAACCCGGACGCCACCGACGACGAGCTGTGGCGCGCGCTTGAGGTCGCCCAGGCCGACTTCGTCAAGGACCTGAACGCGCCGATCAGCCAGGGCGGGACGAACGTCTCCGGCGGGCAGCGGCAGCGCCTCGCGATCGCGCGGACGCTGGTCCACCGGCCCGACATCTACCTCTTCGACGACTCGTTCTCCGCGCTCGACTACGCGACCGACGCCCGGCTCCGGGCCGCGCTGGCCGACGAGACCAGGGACGCCACGGTGGTCATCGTGGCGCAGCGGGTCGCCACCATCAGGAACGCCGACCGCATCATCGTCCTCGACTCTGGACGCGTCGTCGGTACCGGAACCCACACCGAACTCATGGCGTCAAGCGAGACCTACCGGGAGATCGTGCTCTCCCAGATGACAGAGCGGGAGGCCGCATGACCGCCGCACCGGGCCGTCCGGGCGAGGCCAAAGACGGACGTAGCGGACCCAGTGGACCCGGCGGCGGCGTCGGCCGTCCGGGCGGGGCCGGCGCCCCCGCGCGCCAGGGCGGTCCCGGCTCGTGGATGAACGGCCCCTCGCTCGACCGGGCGAAGGACTTCAAGGGATCGCTGCGCCGGCTGATCGCCATGATGCGCCCGGAGCGGCCGCTCCTCATCGTCACCACGCTGCTGGCCATCGGCTCGGTCACCGCGTCGGTCCTCGGCCCGAAGGTCCTCGGCCAGGCGACCAACATCATCTTCGCCGGCTTCGTGTCCAAGGACCTGCCCGCGGGTGCCAGCAAGGCGCAGGTCATCGCGGGTCTCCAGGCCCGGGGCCAAACCTCGCAGGCCAACCTGCTGCGGGGCATCGCGCTCACGCCGGGACACGGGATCGACTTCGACGCACTCGGCCGCACGCTCGGCGAGGTCGCGCTGATCTACCTCGTCGCGCTTGTCCTCGGCGTCGCCCAGGGCCGGATGACGGCGACGATCGTGCAGCGGGCCATGTTCCGCCTGCGGCAGGAGGTGCAGGCCAAGCTGACCCGGCTCCCGCTGTCCTACTTCGACGGGCGGCCGAGGGGCGAGGTGCTTTCCACGGTCACCAACGACATCGACAACCTCGCCCAGAACCTCCAGCAGACCATGAGCCAGCTGGTGATCTCCGTCCTCACCATCGTCGGCGTGCTGATCGTGATGTTCTGGATCTCCTGGCTGCTCGCGCTGATCGCGCTGGTCACCGTGCCGCTGTCGGTGCTGCTGGCCCGGGTCGTCAGCAAGCGGGCGAAGCCGCAGTTCGTAAAGCAGTGGATGACCACCGCGAAGCTCAACGGGCACATCGAGGAGATGTTCGCCGGACACTCGCTGGTGAAGGTCTTCGGCCGTCAGCAGGAGGCCGCCGACGTCTTCGACGAGCAGAACGAGCAGCTCTACAACGCCAGCTTCCGCGGCCAGTTCATCGCCGGGTCCATGATGCCGATGATGATGCTGATCGGGAACATCAACTACGTCCTCGTCGCGGTCATCGGCGGGCTCAAGGTCGCCTCCGGCACCCTGTCCCTGGGCGATGTACAGGCGTTCATTCAGTACTCGCGGCAGTTCTCCCAGCCGCTCAACCAGGTCGCCTCGATGGCCAACATGCTCCAGTCGGGCGCGGCCTCCGCCGAGCGCATCTTCGCCGTGCTCGACTCCGACGAGCAGCAGCCCGACCGCCCGGGCGCCGTCGAACTCGGGGCAGTCAGCGGGCGGGTGGCATTCGAGCACGTTTCGTTCAGTTACAGCAAGGACAAGCCGCTGATCACGGACCTGTCCCTCACGGTGGAGCCGGGCCAGACGGTCGCGATCGTCGGCCCCACCGGGGCCGGGAAGACCACGCTGGTGAACCTGCTGATGCGGTTCTACGAGGTGGACGGCGGCCGGATCACCCTCGACGGCGTCAACACCGCGGATATGACCAGGGAGAACCTGCGGTCCAAGACGGGCATGGTGCTGCAGGACGCGTGGGTGTACGGCGGGACCATCGCCGAGAACATCGCCTACGGCAAGCTCGGCGCCACGCGGGAGGAGATCGTGCTGGCCGCGAAGGCGACGCATGTCGATCATTTCGTGCGTACCCTGCCGGACGGCTACGAGACGATCCTGGACGAGGAGGGGACGAACGTGTCGGCCGGGGAGAAGCAGCTGATCACGATCGCCCGCGCGTTCCTCGCCGAGCCGGCGATCCTCATCCTTGACGAGGCCACGTCATCGGTCGACACCCGCACCGAGCTGCTGATCCAGCGGGCGATGGGCGAACTGCGCCGGGGGCGCACCAGCTTCGTGATCGCGCACCGGCTGTCCACGATCCGGGACGCGGACCTGATCCTGGTGATGGAGCACGGCGACATCGTCGAGCAGGGCAGCCACGAATCCCTCGTCACCGCGGGCGGCGCCTACCAGCGCCTCTATCAGGCCCAGTTCGCCCAGGCCATCGCCGAGGTCGCCTAGCCCCCTGCCCTGCTGGGTTCCCGGCGCGGCGGTACCGCCGGGCTCACCCTGCTGAACGTCCTTACGCAAAGGGCCGTCCACCCGGCGGTCCTCACCCAGGCCTTTACCTGGAACAACTCCGCTAGTGCGGCGGGCCTGGCCGTGGCGGCGACCCTCGCAGGCCGTGCCGCCGACGCCTGGGGTCCCTCCGCCGCCCTGGCGCAGGCACCTGCGGCCGGACTGATCCTCCTCGTTCTGTCGGTGACGGCACTCCGGCAGCGGAGCTCCTCTCTGTGAGATGTATGTCGCTTCTGTAACAGCGCACAGGAAGCGACATACATCGGATGAATTAACGTGATCTTGCCCACGTGGTGGCGGTTATGACACGATTCTCCCCGGATACATATGACCTAACTGCCTGCTGCCGGATGGGAAAATGTTGAGAATCCCCAAGTGCGTCCTGGTGCTCGCCGGTCTTTGCCTGGCAGCCAGTGGTTTCGCCGCGACAGCCGGCACCGCCGCTGCCGCGTCGCCGGCAAATCCCGGCGTGGTGCTTTACGCTTCGCCCGGTGGCACCGGAAGCGCATGCGGTGCCACCGCCCCGTGCGGCCTCGTCGGCGCGAAGGCCAGGGTCGAGCAGCTCGACCGCGGCATGAAGGCGGACATCGACGTCGACCTGGCCGGCGGGACGTACCGGGTGCCCGACGGGTTCACGCTCGGCCCGGCCGACTCAGGCAGCAACGGGTACGACGTCGTCTGGCAGGCACTGCCCGGGCAGTCGCCGGTGATCAGCGGGGCCGAACGCGTCACCGGGTTCACCCGGTACAACGCCGGCCTCGACATCTGGCGCGCCCCGGTCTCCGCCGCCGAGGCGGCGGCCGGCGGCCAGCAGCTGTTCGTCGACGGCCAGCGCGCCCAGCTCGCCCGCAGCGCCGGGTCGCCGGCCGGGGTCCAGGTCACCGCCACCGGATTCAGCACCACCGACGCCTCCTACGCCTCGTTCACCAACCAGAGCCAGATCCAGGTTGTCGACAACAGCGACTGGAAGCACGAGAGCTGCCCGGTGCAGAGCATCACCGCGGCGGCAGGCGGCGGGTCCGATATCAACATCCTGCCGAGCTGCTGGCAGGCGAACAACCTTGACGTGCCCAACCTGGGCTTCCCGTTTAACGGCTCCGGACTGCCTGCCATGTCGGGCATCTCCTGGGTCGAGGACGCCTACCAGCTGCTGACCCAGCCCGGCCAGTTCTACCTGGACAAGACCGGGCGGTACCTCTACTACATCCCCGAGCCGGGCCAGGCCATGGCCACGGCGGACGTCGAGCTGCCGGTGTCGCAGAGCCTGCTGACCCTGCAGGGTACGCCCGGTCACCTGGCCCCGGTCAACCAGAGCGCGGCGGGCGCCTCGTACAGCGGCAGCTGGCAGCTGAGCACCAACCGGAATCTCGGTGACCTGGACAACGAGCTGGAGTACACCCCCAGCAACGGCGACTCGGTGACCTACACGTTCACCGGCACCGGCCTCGAGGTGCTGAGCGAGACCAACGACGACGAAGGCAGCTTCGATGTCTACGTCGACGGCAAGCAGGACACCAGCCAGGACTACACCGAGGACACCAGCGGCAGCACCCGGCTCGCCCAGCAGGTCGTTTACGCCGTCCAGGGTCTCTCCCCGGGCACGCACACGGTCAAGGTCGTAAAGACCGGCGGCACCTACCTGACCGTCAACGGCTTCGAGGTCACCCCGGACGCGATCCAGCCGGTGCAGGACATCGCGTTCAAGAACATCGGCTTCGATTACACGACCTGGAACCTCCCCGAGACCACCGGATACATCGACAACCAGGCGGGAGTGCTGTGGGATACCTCGGGTGCGTTGCCGGCCCCGGTGATCGTCCCCGCGGCGGTCACGGTCTCCCGCGGCTCGGGCATCACGTTCGCCGGGGACCACTTCGAGCACCTCGGGGCGACCGGGGTCGACCTGGCGGACGGCACCCAGGACTCAACGGTCACCGGAAGCGTGATCGCCGACGCCTCCGGCGGCGGCGTCTCCGTCGGCGAGGTCGATGACTACTTCCAGAGCGACGCGGCGCTGATGACCACGGGTGACACGATCTCGGACGACTCGATCTCCTACGTCGGGCAGGACTACTCCGACACGGTGGGAGTCTGGGCGGGGTACACCCGCGACCTCACGGTCACGCACGACGACATCGGGCACACTCCCTACTCCGGCATGTCGATCGGCTGGGGCTGGGGATACGCCTCGCCGTGCAGCATGCAGTCGGCGCAGGGCCTGTCCAGCTGCGAGCAGGGCACCAACTACGCGGGCGGCAACGTGGTGACCGACAACTACGTGCACGACGTGATGAACACCCTGTACGACGGCGGTCCGATCTACACCAACGGCGGGCAGGGCGAAGACGGCGCCGGGGTCGATTCGATGCTCGCGGGGAACTACGTGTCCATCGGCAACCACGATGACAACATGCTCTACCAGGACGAAGGCAGCTCGTACTGGCACACCTACGACAACGTGGTGAACTTCGCCGCGGGCGGCAACTGGATCGGGATGTGGACCCCGACCATCAACAACATCACGATCGGCCCGGACAACTACTCCGCCACCACGTCGGTCAACAACAACGGGACCGACATCAGCTACACCGCCCCAACGATCGTCACCGACGGTGCCTGGCCGGCCGCCGCCCAGGCGATCATGAACACGGCCGGCCCGCAGCCGCAGCCCACGTCGCCCGTGTCTGGCAGCACCGTGTTCGACGACGACAGCCAGGCGCTCAGCTACACCGGCGACTGGACCGCGCAGGGCACGCTGTCCGACCAGGGCGACACGCACACCACCAGCGACCAGGGGGCCGCGGTGACGCTGCACTTCACCGGCCGGAGCATCGCGTTCGTCACCGACACCGGGCCGGCCAACGGCGACGCGCAGATCAGCATCGACGGCAAGTCCTCCGGGTCGGTGAATACCTATTCGGCGTTCCCCGACCCGGACCAGACGGTGTTCACCGACCCGTCGCTTCCGTCCGGCCCGCACACGATCACCGTCACCGACCCGGGCACCGCGCAGCTGGCCGTCGGCTCGTTCCAGGTCCCGGCGCAGCCGTACCTGTCCGTGAAAACGGCCACGCCGTACCCCGCGGCGGGCAAGCCGGTGGCCGTCACCGCGACGGTGGCCGACCCGGCCCAGACACCGCTGCTGGGCACCCGGGTAACGTTGCTCGCGCCCTCCGGCTGGTCGGCGAGCGGTCCGGTCAACCTCGGAACCGTGCGCCCAGGCGGCACCGCGACCGCGACGTTCACCGTGACGCCGGCCGCCGCCCCGGCGCCCGGCTCGTACGCGTTCACCGCCGTGGCCAGCTTCGCCGGCGGCGTCCTGACCGGAGCCACGCAGGTCGAGAGCCCGTACGGCTCGCTGGCGGCCGCGTTCGACGACGTGGGCGTCTCCACGGACTCTGACACCGGCGCGGCCGACCTGGACGGATCCGGCTACAGTTTCTCGGCGACCGCCCTCGCCAATGCCGGGGTGACGCCGGGCTCGGCCGTCACGGCGGGCGGGCTGAGCTTCACCTGGCCTTCGGCCGCCGCCGGCCAGGCCGACAACGTGGTCGCGTCGGGACAGGAGATCTCGGTCGCCGGCTCGGGCAGCGAGCTCGGCTTCCTGGACACCGCGACCTACGGCCCGTCCTCCGGCTCCGGCACGATCCTGTACGCGAACGGCACGACGCAGGCGTTCACGCTGAACACGGCGGACTGGTACGACGGCCCGTCCACCGGCTCAACCGCCGCGATCACGATGGCGTACCGCAACACGCCGGGCAACGCCCAGGACGACAACCCCGTCTACGCGTACGAACAGACCGTCGCCCTCAACTCGACATCCCCGGTCGTCGGGCTGGTCCTGCCCGACGTCAGCCAGGGCCTGTCAGCCGGCACGCCGGCCCTGCACGTCTTCGCCATCGCCTTCGGCAGCTAGGCACCCCCGAAGAGGGCGCGGTCCGCGGTCCACGGCTTGACCTGCTCAGAGATAACAGCAAGAAGCGCGTAGCGCGCTCCCCGGCAGGCGAGATAGTGGATACCTGTACACCCCATAGCGCAACGTCAGGAAGTTAAGGGGTCGGTTCCGAGGCCTGCCCGCGGGCGTCCCGGGGCGTGCTCTCCGGTTGCCGGCGGCATAGGGCCAGTACTGACGAGTAGATGCCCGTTTTGACATGATTTTTCGAACACGAAATGGCCCTATGTCCGTCGGCGCCTCCGTCGGCGCCCTGACCGGGGAGGGCAAGCTTCATCACCAGTCACGGCGGCTTCCTGAGTTCCTGGCGGCGCCCCATAGCGTGTGCAAGTATCCACTATCCGTATGGATACTGGCCTGTCGTCGGATAACAGCAAGAAGCGCGTAGCGCGGGTGGGCCGGCGGGGGATGAGGGGACCGGGGAAGGTTCAGACGCGGATTCGTTCGGGATAAGGCTTCTGGTCTTTCCGGAAGGATTCGTGATTCTGTATGGCAGTACCGCATCGGTAACAATGCCTGCTTTCGTGTCTGGGATCTTTAGGGGGCGATTCGGCCTGTTTGTCCGGGGAGCGGTCCTCGGCGGCGTCGGGCGAATAGGAATGTATGTCGGGCTTGCGTGCTTCCTTGGGGGAGAGATCGCTAAGCGGATTGAAGTGCCGAGTTCCGCACCGTATGGGCATCGCAGTGGATGTTTTTGTACACCCCGGTGTGCAAAAACATCCACTGCACTCCGGGACGCCCGCGGCGCCTCGCCCTGTACCGGGACATTTAGGCGTGATGCCCTGCATGTCCCTCAGGGAAATCCTGGGGTGGACGCGTCGCAGACCCTGGCCTTTCAACCCCGGTAGGCGGGGGAAGGATGTGACCGACGAGGGATCAACGCGGCCATAAGCCCGGACCGGCAGCCGCGGGGTCTTGCCGCAGTGAGGGGGAAATGGGATGGCGAACGGGTGGCCGGACCGGCAGGCGATCTATGAGGTGAACACGGCGATCTGGCTCGGCGACCTGGCCCGGGCCGCGGGGCGGCCGGTTACCCTGGCCGACGTGCCCGGTGACGTCTGGGACAGTGTCACGCTGCCCGGCGTCGACGCGGTGTGGCTGATGGGTGTGTGGGAGCGCAGCCCGGCCGGCCTCGAACTTGCCAACGCGAACGAGGAACTGCAGGCGTCGTTCCTGGCGGCGTTGCCGGACGTGCGGGCCGACGACGTGATGGGATCTCCCTACTGCGTGCGCCGTTATGTCGTGGACGGCGCGTTCGGCGGACCGGAAGCGCTCGGGAAGGCGCGGGCCGAGCTTGCCGCGCGCGGGGTCCGGCTGGTCCTTGACTACGTGCCCAACCACGTCGCCCCCGACCATCCCTGGGTGAGCGGCGACCCGGAGCTCTTCGTCAACGGCACGGAGTCCGACCTCGGGGCCGAGCCCGGCGCCTGGCTGCGGGCCGAGGGGCGCGTCCTGGCTCACGGCCGTGACCCGTACTTCCCGCCGTGGCCGGATGTCGTACAGCTCAACGCGTTCTCGCCCGCGCTGCGGGCGGCGACCAGCCAGACGCTGGCCGATATCGCCGCTCAATGCGACGGGATCCGCTGCGACATGGCCATGCTCATGACGAATCAGGTATTCGCGAAGACCTGGGGCGGCCGGGTTGGCCCGGAACCGGACGAGGAGTTCTGGCCGGCCGTCATCGCTGCCCTGCACGCCCGGCATCCGGAGACCGTCCTGCTCGCCGAGGCCTACTGGGACATGGAATGGACGCTTCAGCAGCAGGGCTTCGACTACTGCTACGACAAGCGGCTCTACGACCGGCTCATCAGCGGGGACGTGACCGGTGTCCGTGCTCACCTGGCGGCCGACCCCGGCTACCAGTCCCGCCTCGTGCGCTTCCTGGAAAATCACGACGAGCCGCGGGTCGCGAGCCGGCTGCCGGCGC
This sequence comes from uncultured Actinomycetota bacterium, assembly GCA_963785645.1. Lineage (GTDB taxonomy): Bacteria > Actinomycetota > Actinomycetes > Streptosporangiales > Streptosporangiaceae > Trebonia. The sequence continues at coordinate 278,993 of CAWAWG010000002.1, read as the reverse complement.
AAGCCGAACGGGCCGCGGCCGTCGCGATCGCGACGCTTCCCGGTGCCACGCTGTGGCATGAGGGCCAGTTCGAGGGCCGCCGCGTGCACCCGCCGGTGTTCCTGTCGCGCAGGCCCGAGGAGACGCCCGACCAGGGACTGGCCGACTGGTACCGGCGGCTGCTCGACGACGTGGCCAGATACCGGGTCCGGGCGGGCACCTGGCAGCTGCACGAGGCCGTCGGCTGGCCGGACAACGACTCGGGCCGCAACCTGCTGACCTGGTCCTGGGCGGCCGACGGCGGTGCCCGGCATCTCATCGTGGTCAACTTCTCCGACCAGCCCGCCCAAGGCCGCATCCCGCTGAGCTGGCCGGACTTGCCGGGACGGGGCTGGCGGCTGGCGGACCTGCTGGCGGGTGCCGCCTTCGACCGGGCCGGCGACGAACTGGCCGGACCGGGACTGTTCGTGGACCTGCCGCCATGGCAGTGCTACGTATTCTCCGTCACGGAACGACAGTAGAAATGCCGCGCGGCCGGAAACGATCTTGTGGAATCCCGGGATACCTCAGTTAACGCTAGGTCCGCCACGAAAGGAAAACCGCATGTTCGGAATGCTAGCCGCACTGGCGACGTCTGCCGCTATGGGCACGGCGCTGACTGCCGTGCCTGCTAACGCTCAGTCCCTGTCAGGGTCGTACGTCATCTCCGATATCGGACAGGGATGCCATGCACTAGGCACGCTGGAAAGCAACGGGAGCCTCACCGTAATCGGCGGCTGCGCCGTGGTTCCCAACTCGGCTCCGGGGGGAGGCATTCAGGTATTCACCGGAGGTACCTGGTCAGGCAACGCGGCCGCGGGGGTCACTCTTTGCCTCAGTTTCGTGACAATCACCGGGCCTCAGTATCCCAATCCGCTTTGCGCCGGACCGTTGCCGGTAAACACGGGCCCGGAAGTTATCCCCGATCCTGGAGGCGGCACGGGAAAGACGTTCATCGACATTACTCTGGGATAGACGCGACGTGCTGGCCGCCGCCATCTCGTGGCGGCGGCCAGCACCGGAGATCAGCCCAGCGCCCACACCTGGTTGCTGCCGCCGTTGCAGGTGTAGAGGTCTACGTCGGTTCCGTTGGATGTGCCCTGGCCGTAGACGTCCAGGCAGAGGCCTGACTCGTCGTTGGTGATGGTGCCGTCCGGGTGCGCCTGCCAGAGCTGGTTGCTCCCGCCGTTGCAGGTGTAGATATCCACGATGGTGCCCGCGGTTTTGCCCTCGCCGTACGCGTCCAGGCACTTGCTGCTGCCGTAGACGGTGATCTCGCCGTTCGGCGCGAGGGTGTATTCCTGGTTGGTGCCCGCGTTGCACGTGTAGATGTCGAGCTGGGTGCCGTTAGTGGTGCTCTGGCTGGGCACGTCCAGGCACTTGCCGGACTGGCTGCCGACGAGTTCCTGGGCGCTCTGGCCGCCGCTGCCAGGCGGAGCCGGCGCTGGTCAGGACGTAGGTGGTAACGCTCTGGGCGGGCAGCGAGGCGCTGATCGTCGAGGACGAGATGCTCGGCGCGGAGATGCTCGCCATGTTCTCGCTCGCGTCGGTCTGGTAGGCGCCGGCCGAGGTCAGGGTGCCGCTGTCGAGGTTCAGGCTCAGGGTGGTGGCGGAGGTGTTGGTGTTGTTCGCCACCACCGTCCACTGGCCGTTATGCAAGAAGGCCATCGTCTGCACCCCGGACGGCGAGCCGGACACGCCGTAGCGCACCGCGCCCGGGCGCACGTACTTGCTGTACTGCCCGAGCACGTAGTAGCGCTTGGTGAAATAGAGGTTCTGGTTGCCGTCCGAGGCATAGTCCGGGTCGTAGTAGATCAGGCCGTCGTTCCAGCCCGTGGAGTTCGAGTTCACGCTGGTGGCGCAGGTGCTGCTGGTCGCCGGATCGCAGCCGAGCGCGGAGGACAGCGCGGTCCACCACTGGAAGGCACTGTCGTCGGCGTAGGAGAAGTCGGTGTAGATGTAGTTCGCGAGCGTGAGGCCGCCCGCGATGGTCGGGTCGTACTGCGCGCCGTAACCGCCGCCCCCGGAGATCTGGCAGCAGATCTCAGAGGCCCAGACCGGCTTGCCGTTGACATCCCCGAGCCCGCCGACCTGCTCGAGCGTGGAGTCGGAGGGGTTGTCGTAGGTGTGGTGCGCGATGGCCGCCAGGTACGAGGGCGCGCTCGCGTCCGCGAGCCAGGTCGGTGCCTCCGACAGCAGTTCGGTGGTCTCGCTCGACTCGTCGGCGATGACCTTCGTCGGACAGGCCGGCCGACTTGAGCGCCGCCCCGACGCCGTCGATCACGCCGGCCCGCTCGGTCGACGGGACCTCCATCCCCTCCTGCCCGCAGGAGCTGAACGAGTTGTCGGGCTCGTTCATCGGGCTGACCTGGCTGATGGTGACGCCCTCGGACGCGAAATGGGACACGATCGTCGCCAGGTACGTGCCGTAGGCGGCGTCGTCGGCGGTGTTGATCTCGCCGGCGCAGTTCTCGCCGTTCGTCGTGTACTGGGCCGGTGCGCTGTTGACGAAGCCGATCAGGTCGGGCACGCCGTCGGCCGCGGCGGCCTTGAGGAAGTACTGGCCGCCTGGGTCGTTGGACCAGTCGTAGGTGCCCGAGCTGGTCAGGAAGCTCTCCGGGGCGCGGGCGGCGACGCTGACGCCTTTCCCGCCGCCGCCGATGTTGTAGCGGTACTGGCTGAGGTCGATGCCGCTGCTGGTGAACAGCAGGTTTGCCACCTGGCTCTGCACGGTTGAGGAGAAGTTGTTCAGGTCGTTGACCCACCAGGCGCCCGAGGCGCCGAAGCCCGCGATCGTCTGGGCAGGGGCGGTCACGACCGCGGTGGTGGTCGCCGCGCTGGCGGGGCTGGACGCGGGAGCTACAATCGCAGCGAGCGCCAGGGGTAGCAGGAGGGCCGCGGCCGCGGTAGCGGCACGGGGCAGGATCGCACGTCGTCGTGGTCGAAAGCTCACGGGCACTCCACATAATTCGGGCGTGAATTATGGTGCGGACGCTATGCTCCGCTGCCGCGGCTGTCAAGGCCCGCATTCCCAGGCGGGCTGCGACCACCGGGCACGTGCTGGCGCGAGGGACGGGTGGAAATGCGCTGGGGTGCGGGTTCAATCTCGGGGGACATGACCAGCACGGCAGTGCTCGCGCTGCTAGCCCGGCACAGCCCGCTGAGCCGGGCGGAGATCGCCGAACGGCTTGAACTCAGCCCGGCCACGGTCACGTCGATCACCCGCAAGCTGATCGCCGGCGGCCTGGTGGCGGAAGGCGGTCCCCGGGTACCCAAGGGCGGCCGCCCCTCGATTCCGGTAGCGCTGGTCCCCGGTGCCGCGCACGCGATCGGCGTCCAGGTCGCGCGCGAGCATGTCACCCTGGTCCTGGCCAGGCTGGACGCGTCCATCGTGCGCGGCGATACCAGGAAGTTCGATCCCGAGATGCCAGGGGCGCTGGGACTGCTCGAGGACTTCATCCGCGCGGAGATCGACTACGCGGCCGCCGGCGGGCTGCCGCTGCTTGGCGTCGGCATCGCGGTGCCGGGCGTGGTGGATCCCGAGACGGGCACGCTGCGGATGTCCGTGCGACTCGGCTGGACCGGGATGCCGCTCGCGGCGCAGATGCGGGAGAAACTCGGGCTGCCCGTGTTCGTGGACAACGACATCAGCGCCGTCACCGCCGCCGAGCGGCTGTACGGGCCCGGCGCGGACTGCGCCGACTTCCTGCTCGTCGCGATCGGGCAGGGGATCGGTCTTGGCCTGGTGCTCGACGGCGCGCCGTACCGGGGCGCCGTCGGCGCGGCCGGGGAACTCGGGCACGTGCCGATCCGGCCGGGCGGCCCCGTCTGCAGCTGCGGCAACCGCGGCTGCCTGGAGACCCAGGTGAGTACGGAGGCGCTGCTGCGCCGGGCCCGCGGGCGCGGCATCATCCCGCCCGACGGGGACCTCGACGCGCTGCGGGCGGCCGCGGACCGCGGCGCGGGCAGCGCCCGGTCCCTGCTCGGCCAGGCCGGGTCCCTGCTCGGCCGGGTCCTGGCCGGGTCGGTCAACCTGCTGGGGCCGCGGGCCCTGGTGATCATCGGCGAGATCACCCAGCTCTGGCCGTACCTGGCCGCGCAGTTCGACCGGTCGCTCAGCGCCCACCTGATCCCGGGCGCGCGCGACATCCAGGTTGACGTCCGCCCGTGGGACGAGCAGCTCATCGCCCGCGGCGCCGCGGGCATCATGCTGGCCGCGCCGCTGGCCGCCCCCCGGCAACGCGGCTGACCGCCCCGCGGCCCGGGTCACTGCCCAGTCAGGTCACCGCCGCCGAGCTGTAAGCATCTCAGTCCGACACGCCGATGGTGTTCGGGGCGGAACAGGTTTCGCGGGGTCATTCCCGTTCGCAGGCTTCGAGCAGGAGTTCTGCGACGAGGTCGAGGTCATCGATGGTTAGGTCTGAGCCGCCTGCGCCGTGGATCCACCGCAGAGCCTGGGCGCGGTTGCGTACGAGCCAGAGATCGACGTGGATTGCGATGTCGGCTGCCATTGCCGCATCGCACGTTCCGATCTGGTCCAGTGCGGCGGGGCGGGCTTGCGCGTCGAGGAGGAGACGGAGGATGTCCTGTAGATCGGTGCCTTGTTTTGAGACCGCCCGGTTCATGATGGCCTGCAGTTTCATCGCGACGCGGCTACCAGACACGTGCCCACCTTGCCGGGGGAGTCCAGGCATTGAGGATCTCGCGGCCGCGTCCTGTGTCCCTGGCGAGGTCGAGCGCAACGAAGAGGGGGTGCGCGAGCGGCCACTCGAACGGGCTAGTGGCAAGGTCTACCCGGCTGCTGGTGACCAAGTGTTCGGTGTTCGGTCAATACCGAACACCGAACATTTCCTTAGGGCATTCATAATAGCACAGGTCGTCCATAGTCGACATCATTCGTGTAGCCCTCAACTGGTCTGCGTCAGTCAGCCAGCCAGTGCAGACTCCGCTTGCGGGCCCCTCGCGGGACAGCGAACGCTTAATCACTGGGATCTGGTGATGACTTGTCACCTGCGCGGCAGAGATTGTGGGAATCGCCCGGCGGCAGTCCCGGCCGGCCAGTTGCAGCGGACCCGCCGGTGCTCAGGATGCCGGCCGTCCGACGGCATCTGGCCCGGTCAGGCGCTGCCCGGCAAGTAGCGCCCTTGAACGCGGTGGCGTTCACCTGCAAGAGCGGAGTCTGCAATGTCTGAGGCCACGGACGCCGGCGTCCAGATCTCGGTCGAGTCCACCACGGCGGGAACCCGGCAACCGGGCGACCCGCCCGAGCGCGGCCTGCTTATCGGCGGCAGCCGTGTCGCCGCGAGTACCGGCAGATTCGCCGACGACATCTCACCGTGGGACGGCGAGGTCTACGCACGCGTCGCCGCCGGCACGTCGGCGGACATCACCAGAGCGGCCGACGCCGCCGAGGCCGCGTTCCCGAGCTGGTCGAAGATGGGGGCGTTCGAGCGGCGCGAGATCTTCCTGCGGGCCGCCGACGTGATGGCCAAGCGCAGCGAGGAGGCCATCGCGGCGCTGGCTCAGGAGACCGGGGCGTCGCGGGTCTTTTCTGAGTTCAACGTGTATTTCTGCATCCAGGTGCTGCGCGAGGCCGCGGCCGCGGTGACGCGTCCGGCGGGTGAGCTGCTCGCGACCTCGATCGCTGGCGCCTACTCGATGGCCCAGCGGGTCCCCCTCGGTGTGGTGGGGGCGATCTCGCCGTGGAACGCGCCGCTGGTCCTCGGCATCCGGTCCATCGCCATCCCGCTGGCCGTCGGCAATACGGTGGTGATGAAGCCGAGCGAGGACGCTCCTGTCACCTGCGGCCTGCTGCTGGCCGATGTGCTGGCCGAGGCAGGGCTGCCCGACGGGGTGCTCAACGTCGTCACCAACGACCTGGCCGACGCCGGCGAGGTGGTCGCCGCCCTCATCGCCGACCCGCGCGTGCGCAACGTGAACTTCACCGGCTCGACCAACGTCGGGCGCATCATCGGGGTCCAGGCCGCCCAGCAGCTCAAGCCGGCGGTGCTCGAGCTCGGCGGGAAGAACCCGCTGATCATCCTGGAGGACGCCGACCCGGACCTCGCGGTCGACGCCGCCGTCTTCGGCGCGTTCATGAACTCCGGGCAGATCTGCATGTCAACCGACCGGATCATCATCCACGAGAGCCTGGTCGAGGAGTTCACCCGCCGGTACGTGGAGCGCGTCAGGGCGCTGCCGGTCGGCGACCCCGCCGATCCGGCGACGGTCGTCGGGCCGCTCATCAACCAGCGCGGTGCGCAGCGGGTATCGGCGCTCGTCAAGGACGCCGCCGCCAAGGGAGCCACCCTGCTGACCGGCGACGGAGCGATCGAAGGGCCCAACCGGACACTCATCAGGCCGGTCGTGCTCACCGACGTGACCACCGACATGGACATCTTCGCCTCGGAGATCTTCGGGCCGGCGACGGTCATCCACCCGGTCGACTCGGCTGAGGCCGCCATCGCCCTGGCCAACGACACCGAGTACGGGCTGACCGGCGGGGTCATCTCCCGGGACCTCGCCGCGGCCCTGGATGTCGTCTCCCGCGTACGGTCGGGAATCGTCCACATCAACGACCAGGGCATCGCCGACGAGCCGATGGCCCCCTTCGGCGGCGTGAAGAGTTCCGGCTACGGCAAGTTCGGCGGCACGGCCGGCATCGAGTCATTCACCGAGCAGCGCTGGGTCACGATCCAGCACACCGGGCGCCCCGGCTACCCGTTCTAGCCCGGTACTGAATTCGGTTCGCCCGAACGGAAGGTGGTGCCTGTTCAGGGCCTGACCTGGGCCGGTATGAGCGGGATGAGGACTTCAAGTGCGGTGCCCGCGCCCGCCGGGCTGTGCAGCGCGACGCGCCCGCCGAGCGCCTCGACCCGGTCCCTGAGTCCGGTCAGGCCCGAACCGCGGCCGGCGTCCGCGCCGCCGCGCCCGTCGTCGCGGACGCTGACCCGCAGCGTAGTCTCGCTGGCGGCCACCGCTACCCGCGCGGTGGTCGCTCCGGCGTGCCTGGCGGTGTTGGTCAGCGCCTCTGATACCACGTAGTAGGCGGCGGTTTCGGCCGGTCCTGGCAGCCTGCCGGTCACGTCGACCCGCAGGTCGACCGGGAGCGGGCAGCGCCGGGCCAGTGCCCCGAGGGCCGGGCGAAGTCCGCCGTCGGCGAGCACCGCCGGGTGGATGCCGCGGGCGATCTCGCGCAGTTCCTCCAGCGCGGCTTCCAGCCCGTCGGCGACTTCCGCCAGCCGGGTGGCCAGGTTGCCGGCACCTGGCGGTGCCGTCGCCTCGGCCTGCCGGAGCCGCAGGACGAGGGTTACCAGCCGCTGCTGCGCGCCGTCGTGCAGGTCACGTTCGATGCGCCGCCTGGCTTCGTCGGCCGCGGCGACGATCCGGGCCCGGGACGCGGCCAGCGCGGCCTGCGCCTCGGTGTTGGCGACCGCGGTGGCGACCAGTTCGGTGAAGCCCGCCAGTCGCGTCTCGGCATTGGGCGGTGGCTTCTCCGTGCTCGCGGACGCCACCAGGGCGACGCCCCACAGGCGGCCCTCGACGGTGACGGGAACCCCGACGGCCGTGCCGAAGCCCCAGCAGCGGCCCGCCCGGGCGAAGGCGCCAGAGGACCCGCCGTAGTCCGTGATCCGCGCGGGCCGGCCCGTCTGGTGCACCAGCGTGGTCACGTTCCGCCCGCCGAGTTCCAGCTGGTCGCCGATCTTCATCGGCCACGGGGTGTCCGTCCTGCTCCACATGCCCACGGTCGTGGCCATGCCGTTCGGGTCGTACCGGTCCATGCTCGTGAAATCGGCGGCGAACACCCGCCCGATTTCCTCGGTGACCGCCGCGAAGACCTTCTCCGGTGCCGCGCCGCCGGCGACCAGCGTGGCGACCCGGCGCAGCGCCGCCTGCTCGTCGGCGTAGCCGCTCAGGTCCATGCGGGCCTGGGCGTTGGCGATGGCGGTGCCCAGCAGCTCGGCGAATCCGGCCGCCCGCGCTTCGGTGTCCGCGGGCAGCCGGTCCTCGCGGCTGGATACGACGCTCATCAGCCCCCACAGCCGGCCCTCGACCGTGACCGGCACGCCCACCGCCGCGCGGTAACCCCAGTCGCGCCCGAGCGCGGCGGCCGCCCCCGTCGGTGCCGGCGTAGTGGTCGAACCGGACGGGTCGGCCGGTCCGGAAGACCTGGGTGGACATGTTCTGCCCGCCGAGAGCGACCCGGGTCCCCACGGTAGACGGCAGGACGGTGCCCGCACTGCGCCAGGAGCCGAGCACGGTCAGCATCTCACCTGGCTCGTACCGGGCCACGGTCGTCAGGTCGGCGCCGAGAAGCGTTCCCATCTCGGCGGCGACCGCGGCGAAGATCTCCGCCGGTGCCGCGCCGCTGGCGACCAGCGTGGCGACCCGGCGCAGCGCCGCCTGCTCCTCGGCGTAACGGCGCAGGTCCATGCGGGCCTGCGCGTTGGCGATGGCGGTGGCGGCAACCTCGGCGAACCCGGCCAGCCGGGCCTCGGTGTCCGCGGGCAGCCGGTCCTTGCTGGTGGACCCGATCGACAGGACACCCCACAGCCGGCCGCCGACGCTGATCGGCGCCCCCGCGCCAGAGCGGATGCCGGACCCGCCAGCGGCCAGATCGGAGGCCCCGGGCAGGTCATCGACGCGTGCCGGTTCGCCGGTCGCAAGCACCAGTGCGCTCACGCCACCCGGGCGCGGACTCCTGTGCGCCGCGCGACCCTGGTCATGCATGCTCCACCGCGCGACGTAGGCCGTCGCCCCGCGGTCGTCGTACCGGCCCACGCCCGGCCAGGTCGGCGCCGGCAGCCCGCCGGCCTCGGCGGCGACCGCGGCGAAGATCTCCGTCGGCGGTGCGCCGCTGGCAACGAGGGTAGCTACCCGGCGCAGCGCGGCCTGTTCCTCCGCGATCTGGTCGTCCGGCCGCGCATCCATCAGGATGCCAGCCCCCGGCCGCCGCCAAGCACTCTCATTACACAATGTTACCTCCGGGCCTCGTCCCCTCGGCTCATATCACCGCACGTCGGACGGGTCAGCAGGGAAGGCCGGCGACATCCGGGCACCGCTGGTCACCCGCGGCGGATGACGACATCAGGGGCCCGTCCGCCGCAGACTCAGACTGCGGCTGCGGCCGCGACACCGGGCAGGGGGCAGGGGCAGGGGGTGGCAGTGGACGGCATGACGTGGATTCCCGGCGCGACCTTCCTGATGGGCTCGGACGGGCACTACCCGGAGGAGGGACCGGTCCGCAAGGTCACGGTCGACGGGTTCTGGATTGACACCGGTCCGGTCACGAACAGGGAGTTCGCCCGGTTCGTGCGCAAGACCCGCTATGCCACCGCGGCCGAGCGGGCACCAGATCAGGCCGATTACCCGGGTGCCCGGCCGGAGCTGCTTGTCCCGTTCTCATCGGTTTTCGTGGCGCCCGGTCAGCCGGTCAGCCTGGCCGACCCGTACCGCTGGTGGCGGCCCGTGCCGGGTGCCGACTGGTGTCATCCGCTGGGACCTGGCAGCTCCGTCCGCAGCCGGCCGGACCATCCGGTCGTCCACGTGGCCTGGGCCGACGCGCTGGCCTACGCTTCCTGGGCGGGTAAACAGATCCCCACGGAAGCGGAGTGGGAACTGGCCGCGCGGGGCGGTCTCGACGGTGCCGAGTTCGCCTGGGGAGACGAGTTCAGCCCCGGGGGCAGCCTGATGGCCAACACCTGGCACGGCGAGTTCCCCTGGCGGAACACGCGGGAGGACGGCTACGAGCGGACCTCCCCGGTCGGCGCGTTCCCGGCTAACGGCTACGGCCTGTACGACATGATCGGCAACGTCTGGGAGTGGACGTCGGACTGGTATGCCGGGCATCCCGCCGGCGCCCGCGGGTGCTGCACCGGCCCGGACGCCGGCCCCCGGCGCGACGCGGAGGACCGCGAGCGCAGCGTCGACCCGCGGGACCCGGCGCGCGTCCCGCGCAAGGTCACGAAGGGCGGCTCGCACCTGTGCGCACCGAACTACTGCCGCCGCTACCGGCCGGCCGCCCGGATGGCCGAGCCCGTCGACACGTCGACCTCGCACCTGGGCTTCCGCTGTGTCCGGCGCCCGTCGCCGGATTGACCGCCTGAAACCGCCGCGGGTCATCCGGCCACGGATGACCTGCCCGCGACCGCGGGCCGGGCGCGCCGCGGTGCCGGCCGGACGGCCCGGTTCGCCACCGGGCGCGGAGTCGGCGTCGGCCACGGGACGGGACGGCTACGCGGAGTTATGCCGAGGGCGGGAGATCCCCCGGCGGGGGTGATGCCCGCCGGACCCGGCCGCCGAATACTGGCAAGGCAAAACCGCTGCGAAGACGGAGGTCGCATGGCACGGGAACCGTTCAAGGGGACGATCAACGTTGACATCCGCGACTCGGTGCCCGACTGGGCGCCGTTCGAGCCGCCCAAGGCGCCGCCCGGTTCACCCAACGTGCTGTATATCGTGCTGGACGACGTCGGGTTCTCCGCCCTGGGCTGTTACGGCGGGCCGGTCGAGACCCCGAACATCGACCGGGTCGCCGCCTCCGGCGTCCGCTTCACCCAGTGGCACACCACCGCGCTGTGCTCGCCGACCCGCTCCTGCCTGCTGACCGGCCGCAACCACACCCGCAACTCGATGGCGTGCATCACCGAGGCCTCGGTCGGCTTCCCCAACGCCAGCGGCATGATCCCGCCGGAGAACGGCATGATCTCCGAGATCCTTGGCGATCTCGGCTGGAACACCTATGCCGTCGGCAAGTGGCACCTGTGTCCCACCGTCGAGATGAACCTGGCCTCCACTCGCCGGAACTGGCCGAGCGGCCGCGGGTTCGAGCGGTTCTACGGGTTCCTCGGCGCGGAAACCAACCAGTGGTATCCGGAACTCATCTACGACAACCACCCGGTCGACCAGCCGAAACTCCCGGAGGAGGGCTACCACTTCACCGAGGACATCACCGACAAGGCGATCGAGTTCATCAAGGACGCCAAGGTGGTCGCGCCGGAAAAGCCGTTCTTCCTCTACTACGCGCCGGGTGCGTCCCACGCGCCGCACCACGCGCCGAAGGAGTGGATCGACCGTTACCGGGGCCGGTTCGACCTGGGCTACGAGGCCATCAGGGAGCAGACCCTGGCCCGGCAGAAGGAAATGGGCATCGTCCCGGCCGATACCACGCTGCCGCCGGTCAACCCGATCGGCACACCGCAGACGCGCACCGGCCCGGACGGCCAGCCCTTCCCCGAAGTGGATTACACCAAGCCGTGGGATTCCCTCTCGGCCGACGAGAAGCGCCTGTTCTGCCGGATGGCCGAGGTCTACGCCGGATTCCTGGCGCACGCCGACCACCACATCGGGCGGCTGCTCAGCTACCTGGAGGAGTCCGGGGAGCGCGACAACACGATCGTGATCGTGGTGTCGGACAACGGCGCGTCCGGCGAGGGCGGACCCAACGGGTCGGTCAACGAGAACAAGCTCTTCAACGGCATCCCCGACGACCTGCAAGCCAACCTGGCGATGATCGACGAGCTCGGCGGCCCGAAGACCTACAACCACTACCCGACGGGCTGGGCGATGGCGTTCAACACGCCGTTCAAGATGTGGAAACGGTACGAGTTCAACGGCGGAACCGCGGACCCGTGCATCATCGCCTGGCCGCCGACCCTCGGGCACGGCGGCGAGGTGCGTCATCAGTACCACCACGCGATCGACCTGGTGCCCACGATCCTCGACCTGCTCGACGTCACGCCGCCGGAGACGATCAAGGGCTACACCCAGGCCACGTTCGACGGAGTGAGCATGCGGTACTGCTTCGGCGATCCGTCGGCTCCGTCCGCGCGCCACACCCAGTTCTACTCGATGCTCGGCTCGCGCGGGATCTGGCACGACGGCTGGAAGGCGGTGACCACGCACCCGACGATCAGCGGCTGGAGTCACTTCCACCAGGACACCTGGGAGCTGTACCACACCGACACCGACCGGGCCGAGCTGCACAACCTGGCCGCCGAGTACCCGGACCGGCTGGGCGAGCTCATCAACCTGTGGTTCGCGGAAGCCGGGGCCAACGGCGCCTTCCCGCTCGATGACCGCTCCGCCCTGGAGATCTTCAACACGCCGAGGCCGCGGCTGGCCAGCCCGCGCGACCGGTACATTTACTACCCCGACGTCGCCGACGTGCCCGAGGTCCAGGCGGTAAACGTGCACAACCGCTCCTTTGCCATCGGGGCCCAGGTGGACATCCCGGCCCCGCGGGCGGCGGAAGGGGTGCTCTTCGCGCACGGAGCGCAGTTCGGCGGGCACGCGCTGTACGCCAAGGACAACCGGCTGCACTACGTCAACAGCTTCGTGGGTGTTACCGAGCAGAAGGTCAGCGCGAGCGAGGACCTGCCAACCGGGGAGAACCTTCTCTTGTCGGCGTCGTTCGAGAAGGACGGCGAGGACGCACCCGGCGTGGCGACCGGCGTCCTTTCCCTCTACTACGGCGACCGCAAGGTCGGCGACGGCCGCATCAAGGTCCAGCCGGGGGGATTCGAAGTGGCCGGAGAGGGCCTGTGCGTCGGCCGCGACAGCGGCGCCGCGGTCACCGACGACTACCCGGGCGCACCGCCGCACCGGTTCACCGGCGGCACGATCAAGCGCGTCGCGGTCGACGTCAGCGGTGAACCGTACCTGGATATGGAACGGGAAGCAGAAGCCATGCTCGCACGCGAGTAGGCGGGGGCCGGGATACCGGCGGGTACCGCCCGGCATGAGGGCGGTACCCGCCGGAGGATCCCGCTGGCTGACGGACTTCCGTCGTCATGGCACCGCTGGCGCGGTGCCTGCGAGAGCCCGGTAAGCGGCGACCTGCGGGTCGGCGCCGGAGATCAGGGTGCATCCCTGGGCCAGCACCAGCCGGCCCTGGTCCGGGGTAACCGTGTAGTCCATGTTGTTCGGGATGTGCTCGGCATAGCGGCCGTAGGTGAAGCCCTGGCAGAGCAGCCCGGTGCGGTAGCCCGCGACCGCCTCGATGGCCGCGTTGACCGAGGCGATCGTGTACGGGCCGGTCACTGACTCCAGTGCGTGCGCGGCGATCTCGGCGTCCGCGAATCCCATCTCGCTGAACGTGCCGACGCCGCCGGCCACGGCCGACCCGTACTGCTTGAGCACGGCCTCGAACAGCCGGGCGGTGGCGCTGCTGTCGTTGTCCAGCGGAGTCATCTCGGCGTTCACGAAGAGCTTGCCGTTCCAGCTCGGGCGCAGGGCGCTGGCGAGGAAATCGGTGTCGCACTCGCTGGAACAGGCCCAGTACCTGACGCGGTCCTCCAGGTTGAGCTGCTGCGCGGCCTGCAGGATCAGCAGCGCCTCGGGCGGGCTGAAATTGAGTACCACCGCGCCGGCGGGCCCGGCCGCGTCAACCAGCTTCACCGCCACCGAGCTGGCGCTGGCCAGCGGGATGTTCTCGGTGTAATCGGCGACGGGCACCTTCGCCGCCGCGGCCACGGCGCTGGGGCCGCCCGCGATGTAGGCGGTGCCGGGGACGTTCGACTGGTCGAATGCGATCTTGGTGGCGCCCCTGGAGATGACGTAGGAGACAGCGCCGTCCGAGGAGTACCGCTGGCCCATGTCGACCGAGGCGGTATTGGGAGTGGACCAGCATCCGGGGTCGATGCCGGCCCCGAGCACGTCGATGCCCACGCTCTTCCAGTAGGCCGCGTCCACCGAGCACTCGATGATCGAGCTGTTGCCCACCATGCCGACCACGTGATCGCTGGTAACCAGCTGCTTGGCCAGCAAGGCGATCTGGGAAGAGTCGGTCTGCTCGGTCAGCGGGAGGTACCTGACCGGGTGACCGTTGATGCCGCCGTTGGCGTTCACGCACGCGAAGTACGCCGCGGCCATGTTCTCAATGTCGCTGAAGTCGGTGCCGGGCTGCTTGGTGTCGATCGCACCGAGGACGATCGGCGTTCCGGTCGCCGCCACGCCCGGCCGGGTGCCACAGGCCGAGGCGGCGGTTGCGCCGCCCGGCGCCGCCCCCGAGACCGCCGCGGCGAGAGCCGGCCGGGGCGGTAGCGGCGGACCGGGTCGATGAGGCCGGGGCGGAGGCGCCGCCGGAGGTCGAGCCCGCTCGGCGGGCGGGCGACGGGGAAAAGACGGTGACCGCCAGGATGAGGGCGGCGACCATGGCGGCCGCCGTGGCCGCTCCTACGGCCAGGCGAGGATTGGCCCGCACGCTGGCGGCTACCGCCGCGACCGGGGGCAACTTGCCGCGCGGCGGTCCCGGGGGCTTGCCGGCGCCTGGACCGGGCCCGGGACCGGGGCCGGAGGCTGCGGACCGCCGCGGAATCGTTGACGTGTCGGGAAGCGGAGCCCGCGGCGCGGTCGCCGGATGGGGCCCGGATGTCTTGGCGACGGGGGCCGGGCGGGCGGCCTCCGCGGCTGCGGCCGGCTCGTCCCGCACCGTACTAGGGGCAACCGCGGCGCTGAGGGCAGCGGCGGCGGCCCGCGCGGTGGGGCGCGCACCGGGATCCTTGGCCAGGAACGAGTCGATCAGGGGCCGGAGCGGGCCCGCGTGCTCGGACGGGGCCGGGGGCCTGGTGAGAATCGCGGCCATGATCGCGGCCTGACTCGACCCGGTGAAGGGCGGCGTGCCCTCCACCGCGGTATACAGGGTGGCGCCCAGCGCCCACAGGTCCGCAGGCGGGCCGATGAGGTCGTCCTCGAGCTGCTCGGGGGCCATGTAGTGGAGCGTGCCGATCCGGATGCCGGTGCCGGTCAGCTCGGTGGTGGCGTCGATGATCCGGGCGATGCCGAAGTCGGTCACGATGGCACGCTCGCCGGACGACCCGGACAGCAGGATGTTGTCCGGCTTGAGGTCGCGGTGCACGATCCCGGCGGCGTGCGCGTGCGCGAGAGCGTCCGCGACCTGCTCGCCGATCTCGGCCGCCCGCTGCCAGGGCAGCCGGCCGAGACGGGCGATCTCGGCGCTGAGCGACGGGCCGGAAACGAACCGCATGACGATCCACGGTGCGTCGTCGTGCTCGACCACGTCGTAGATGGTGATCACGCCGGGGTGGTCCAGCCGGGCGGCGGCCCGCGCCTCGCGCATCGCGCGGGTGAGGAGACCGGCCCGCTCCGCGGGCGACTGGGGCAGCAGCAGGATCTCCTTGACCGCCACTTCCCGTTCAAGAAGCTGGTCACGGGCACGCCAGACCCGGCCCATGCCGCCCTGGCCCACCGGCTCGGACAGCAGGTAGCGTCCCGCGACCAGAATCCCCACCCCACCTGGCATGCGACGATCCTAGGGAGGAACGGGAAGTGCCGGAGCCAGCCGCAACCGTTCTGAGATGCGGAATTTCCGAATCGCCCCATCAGCCGGCAAACCGGACCAGGTGCCGCCAATCAGGTGGCCGCCTGCTCTGGACTTCTGATCCAAGATTGGATTCAATCTTGGTGAACGATCGAAGCGAAGTACAGTGCGGGAAGCACAGATGGAGGCACGCCGTGACGGTCTACCTCAGCGCGGTGGGCGCGCCCTCGGCGGAGCTGCGTGAACTGCGGATGCGAGTCCGGGCCTTCCTCGAAGGCGAGATCTTCGAGCGGGGCGATCCGGCCCGCGGCGGATGCCTGGATGTCATGCGTCGACGTCGCGTTCAGCCGGCGGCTGGCCGAACGGGGCTGGGTCGGCATGACCATCCCGGCTCAGTACGGCGGGCACGGGCGCTCGGCACTTGAACGGTACGTGGTGACCGAGGAACTGCTGGCCGCGGGGGCACCGGTGGGGGCGCACTGGTTCGCCGACCGGCAGATGGCGCCCAGCCTCCTGCGCAACGGCACCGAAGAGCAGAAGCGGGCCTACCTGCCGCGGATAGCCAGCGCCGGGGCGATCTTCTGCATCGGCATGTCCGAGCCCGACGCCGGCTCCGACCTGGCGTCGGTGCGGACCAGGGCCCGGCTGACCGGAGAAGGCTGGCGGCTGTCGGGCACGAAGCTGTGGACGAGCGGCGCGCACATCGCGACGGCGATGATTCTCCTGGCCCGGACCGATGACGCCGCCGTCGACGACGCAGCCGCCGACCGCAAGTCCAGCCGGCACGCGGGCCTGTCGCAGTTCATCGTGGACCTGCCGAATCCCGGTGTCCGCATCTCGCCGGTGATCACGATCGACGGCGCGCACCACTTCAACGAGGTCGTGTTCGACGACGCCCTCATCCCGGAATCGGCGCTGCTCGGCCAGCGAGGCGACGGCTGGCGGCAGGTGACCGCTGAGCTCGGCAACGAGCGGTCGGGACCGGAGCGGATCCTGTCGACGATGCCGGTGCTCGCGGCGTGGTCCGCCAGCCGGCCGGGGGGCGAGGCGGCCCGAGCCGACCTGGGCCGCCTCGCCGCCCGGCTTGCCGTCTTGCGGCAGCTGTCGGCGGCCGTCGCCGGCGAGCTCGACCGCGGCGGCAACCCGGCCACGGAGGCGGCGCTCGTCAAGGACCTGGGGACCCGCTTCGAGGGCGAGGTGGTGGACGTGGTCAGCGGTCATGTGGGGGACGGCGCGGAGCCGCTCGCCGCCCTGGTCGGCGAGGCGAGCCTGCACGTGCCCGCGTTCACGCTGCGCGGCGGCACCACCGAGGTGCTGCGCGGCATCGTGGCGAAGGAACTGCTGCTCGCTTCCCGCACGACGGTGTCCCGATGGGCGGCAGGCGACGAGCGCAAGGAGATCGCCGAGGCCGCGGGCGGCGTGATGCGCGCCGCTCCCGGCTCATGGAAGGACCTCGCCGGCCTGGGCTTCACCGCCCTGACCGTGCCGGAGGAACTGGGCGGCAGCGGCGGGGACCTGCGGGACGCGGCCGTCGTCGTGGCCGAGGCCGCCCGGCACCGGGTGCCGCTGCCGGTCGCGGAGGCGAACTTCCTGGCCGGACCGCTGCTCGCCGCCGCCGGGATCGGATTGCCGGACGGCGTACTGACCGCCGCCACGGGCACCGTGACCGCCGACCGGGCCAGGCCGGCTCGCCGGCATCGTGCCCGGCGTCCCGTGGCTTCGCGACGCCGATTACCTGGTGACGATCGCCGAGACCGCGGACGGGCCAGCCGTGGCCCTGCTGCCCGTGGCGGCCCGGGGTCTGTCGGTGCGGCCGGGGGCCAACCTGGCCGGCGAGCACCGGGACACCGCGGTCCTTGACGGCGTAGCCCCGGCCCAGCTCGGGCGCCCGGGGACGATGGCAGCGGGCGTTCCCGAGTTGCTGGGCGCGGCCGCGCGGGCGGTGCAGGTCGGCGGTGCGGCGCAGGCGGTGCTCGACCTCGCGGTCAGACATGCCCGTGAGCGGGTGCAGTTCGGCCGGACGCTCGACCGCTTCCAGGCCGTGCAACAGCTGATCGCGGGGCTGGCGGCCGATGCGGCCACGGTCAGCGTCGCCGCCGACGCGGCGGTGCTGGCACTCGCCGGGCAGGCGCCCGGAGCCGAACTGCCGGTAGCGGCGGCCAAGGCCCAGGCGTCCGCGCTCGCGCTCGCGGTAGCGAGGGCCGGGCACCAGGTGCACGGGGCGATCGGCTACACCGCCGAGCACCAGCTCGGCGAGCACACCAAACGGCTGTGGTCCTGGCGTCAGGAGTTCGGCAACGAGCTGTACTGGCACCGCCGGATCGCCGGCCTCATCGACGAGGCGTCCGGCCAGCTCTGGCCCCTGTTGACCAGCACTGTGACCAGCACTGTGACCAGCACCATCACCAGCCCGGGAGGCGGCACCGCATGACCGAACAGCCAGGCACGGAACACGCAGGCGGGGGCCAAGAGCCACGGGTCATCGTCACCCGAGACGGCGGCGTCGCCACCGTGACCCTGAGCAACCCGCGTCGCAAGAACGCCATCACCCTGGAGATGGCGGCCGGTATCGAGGACTTCTGCGACCAGGTGGAGACGGACGCCGGGGTGGGCGCGGTGCTGGTCGCGGGGGCCGGCGGGTACTTCTGCAGCGGGGCCGACACCCGTATCCTGGCCGCGTCTTCGGCCGATCCGGCCAGCCCGGCCGCGGTCGCGTCGATCTCCGCCCTGTACCGGTCCTTCACCCGGGTCGGCTCGCTCCCGGTTCCCACCCTGTCGCTGGTCACCGGCGGCGCGGTCGGCGCGGGCATGAACCTCGCGCTGGCCACCGACCTGATGCTGGTGACACCGGACGCGGTCCTTGACTCCGGTTTCCTCGCGCGCGGCATCCACCCGGGCGGCGGGCACATCGCGCTGCTCGGCCGGCGGATCGGCTACCAGCAGGCGACCGCGATGGCACTGCTCGGCCGGGCGCTGTCCGGCGTCGAGGCCGTCGCGTGCGGCCTTGCCTATGCCGCCCGTGACGCGGACGACCTGCTGCCCGCCGCGCTGGAGCTGGCCGCCCTGGCGGCCAAGGACCCGGAGCTCACCCGCAGGGTCAAGCTCAGCCTCACGCTGGAGCTCGGCTCGGGCCCGGTATCCTGGCCGGCGGCGGTGGAGATCGAACGCGGCGCCCAGATGTGGTCCCTGGCCCGCAAGGGAAGCGAAGCCTGGGACCGCAATCCGCCCAGGCAGCGGGCCTGAGCGCACGAGCCGGGCCGGGACAGGGCATGCCAGCACACACGGGGCCAGCACAGGCCGTCGGCCGGGTCGCCGACGAGGTACGGCGGATGATCGTCTCCGGGGAGCTCCTCCCGGGCCATCCGGTGCGGCAGGAGCACATGGCCGGCCTGGGGGTCAGCCGCCTCCCGGTACGCGAGGCGCTGCGGCAGCTTGCCGCGGAGGGCCTGGTGCGCCATATCCCCAACGTGGGGTACGCGGTCCGGCGGCTGAGCCAGGACGACTTCGGCCAGATCTACACCATGCGCCGCCTCTTGGAGGCAGAGGTCATCCGCGACCTGCCGCGCGCCTCGGACGAGCAGCTAGCGGAGATCACCGCCCTGGCCGACGCGGTCGCGGACGCCGGCGGCCGGCTGGACTTGCTTGAGCTGCGCGCCAGGAACCAGGACTTCCACTTCGCCATCTTCCGGCTGTCGCCCCGCCCGCTGATCGTGGACGAGATCGAGCGGCTGTGGGACCTGGCCGCGCCGTACCACGCCATGTACCTGTACTCGGCCGACGGCCGGCGGACCGTCCTGGCGGAGCACGCCGAGATGATCGGCGCGCTCCGCGAGGCGGACAACGCGAGGCTCGCGGCACTCATGGAACAGCACCGGCACGGCTCGGAAACGCACCTGTTCGCCGGGCCGGCGGGTTCCGGCCCGCCGTGAGCCGGCCTGCCGTGACCTGACCTACCGGGAGACAGCGGACCGCACGCCGGCCTGGCGCAGCAGCGGCATTACCTCCGTGTTGAACCGGCAGATCCCCTCGGTGTAGTCGAGCCAGCCCATCGCCACGCCCCCGATGCCGATCTTGTTGGCCCGGACGAGCATGTCAGCGACCTGCTCGGCCGTCCCCACCAGGGGCAGCGCGCCCCAGCCGGCGACGAAGGCGCGCGCCTGCTTGGCGATGACCTCGGGCGGCAGGCTCTGTACCCCGCCCTTGAGTATGTTGTTCACCAGCCGCTGGGCGGTCTCGAAGTCACCGAGCTCGTCGACGTACCACTCGAAGTAGCGCTTGGCCTCTTTCTCGGTGTCCTTGACGACCACGGTGGCGAAGGTGAAGCAGTTGAGCTCGCGGTCCAGGGCCGCGGCGTGCTCCCGGGACCGCGTGACGGTGTCTTCGAGCAGCTCGAAGTTGTCGCTGCCGACGAAGCAGTAGTCCGCCCGGGTGAGGGCGAAGTCCAGCCCGGCGCGGGACTGGCCGGCCGCGATGATCACCGGCCTCGGCTGCTGGACGGGCTTCGGCTCGAGGTACCCCTTCTTGATGTCGTAGAACTTGCCCTGGTGGTCGAGTTCGCCGTGCTTGGCCCAGAGCGACTCCATCACGTCGAGCCATTCGGCCGCCTGCAGGTAGCGGTCGTCGTGCGGCAGCTGCTCGATCCCGAACATCCCGAATTCGGCGGCGTTCCAGCCGGCCACGATGTTGAGTCCCCAGCGCCCGCTGCTGATGTTGTCGATCGTGGCGCCCATCTTCGCGGCGAGCACCGGGTGGAAGATCGGCACGTGACAGGTCGAGAAGACCTGGATCCTCGACGTCAGCGCGGCGATCGCCGCCGCCCAGGTAAAGCACTCGTACTGCTCGGCGTTGGCGTTGTACTTGCCGCCGTGTCCGCGCCAGCGGCCGATGGGGAGCAGGAACTCCCATCCGGTCTCATCGGCCACCTTCGCGACGAATGCGTTCTCGTCCCATTCGAGCTTGGGCTTCGCGGCACCGGAAAGCATCATGCCGCCGCTGACGTTAAGGCAGAAGACACCTAGCTTCAACGAATTTTCACCGAGGGATGCCGACTGGCTGCCAGGGACCTGCTGTCCGGTATTCACTGAAATGACCTCCTTGGTCACTTGCCAGCCTGAGACGAGGCGCTGGCCTCGCGGGCCATTGCTCGGGGGTGGTGTGGCTGCCAGTCA
The DNA here is from genome assembly GCA_963785645.1 of uncultured Actinomycetota bacterium. GTDB lineage: Bacteria > Actinomycetota > Actinomycetes > Streptosporangiales > Streptosporangiaceae > Trebonia. The sequence goes on along the minus strand of CAWAWG010000002.1, from coordinate 258,527 downwards.
CCCTAACCAGGAGTGATAGTCATGTCAACGATGTTGTTGAAGAATCGCGATGACGGGCGCGGCGGGCGGCGCGGGCGGGCTGCCGCGGGGGCCGCGATCGGTCTGCGGCACGAGGCAGGCGCTGGTTAAGAGCGTAAGTTCATAGTGCCGGATAGGCGATTGCGACGACCAGGGCACCTGCGGCGCCACCGCACTCCCTTTCCAGTTTTCAATACCAACGTTGACATATCAGAACGTAGAGATTTACGATCGGACCGTCTCGTCCAGGAGGCCCCGGGAGCGTTTCCTGTCCTGGGCCACCCGCAGCGGGCAGGCCTGTCCGCACTGAACCCTCGGGAGGGCATCATGGCCGGCAATCCGATCAAGGACCGCCTGGCGGCGCGGCAGCCGCTGTTCGGGGGGTGGTGTTCGGCCGGGTCGCCGTTCGCCGCCGAGGTCATCGGGTTGCAGGGATTCGACTGGATGGGGCTCGACGGCCAGCACGGCCTATGGAGCTACGACAGCTTGCTGACGGCGATCATGGCGCTTTCCCGGACCGGTACGGCGATCATCGTCCGCCTGCCCTCACGGGACGCCGCGGCCGCCGGCCGGGTTCTTGACGCGGGTGCCCACGGCGTCATCTTTCCCCTGATCGAGTCGGCCGATGACGCTCGCGAGGCAGTCGAGGCCTGCCGGATCTTCCCCAAGGGGAAGCGGAGCTTCGGCCCCGTTCGTGCCTCGCAGACCTTCGGCCGCGACCCGGCCGTGGTCAGCGAGAGCGTGAGCTGCATCGTCATGATCGAGACCGCGGTCGGCGTGGAGAACGTCGAGGACATCGCCGCGGTGCCCGGCGTCGACTGCATTTACATCGGTCCCGGAGACCTGGCCATCACGATGGGCCTGCCGCCGGGCAACGACCCGGTCCCCGGCCCGCATGCCGACGGCATCGAGCACGTGCGCAAGGTCGCCACGGAGCACGGCGTGGCCGTTGGCATGCCGTCCACCAGCGCGGCGGGCGCACTGGCGCTCGCGGAGCGCGGGTTCAGCCTCCTGGCGGTCGGTGCCGACACGTGGTGGATCACGAGCAATGCCCGGCAGGAGACCGAGGCGCTCCGCTCGGCCGGCTTCCTCCGCTCCCAGTAGATACCGGCCGGCGGTGCTTCCGGTGCGGCCGCCCCCTTGTCGTCCGGACACGCCGCGGTGCTCGGCGTGCTCGGTGCATCAGACTCAACCCGCAGTAGCTGTACAGGAAAGGAAGGTGCTCAACGATGAGCCGGTTTACGCTTATTTCAAGCGACGGGCATGTCGCGGCGCGCATGGAAGACTACCGGCCGTACCTGGAGTCGGCGTACCTGGAAGACTTTGAGTCTTTCCTCGTCGACTACGCCAAGTACGGAGTGAAGACCTTCGACTCGACCAACACATCGAACCGGCTCGACCCGGAGCCCGCCGCCGAATGGCAGAGGAAGGTCGCGGACCCGGGCCGGCTGGATGCCAGCTGGAGCCCGGAACGGCGCGTCGCCGAGCTCGACAAGGAGGGGATCGCGGCCGAGGTCCTTTTCCAGGAGTTCGGGACACCGTTCCTCATGAGCTCGCCGACGCACGCCGCGACGCTGAACCTCCCGGCGCCGAACGACGACCAGCTCAGCGCCGGGTACCGGGCGTACAACCGGTGGCTGACCGACTTCCGCTCCCACGCGCCCGAGCGCTGGCGGGGCATGGCCGCGATCAGCCTGCACGACGTCGACGCGGCGGTCAAGGAGATCAGGGCCGTCAAGGACATGGGCTTCGCCGGCATCGCGCTGCCCGCCCTCCCGGGCACCGACCGCGCGTACGAGCAGCGCTACGACCCGATCTGGGCCACGCTCCAGGAGCTTGGCCTCGTCGTCAACTGCCACGTCGCGATCGCCACCACGCTCCCGGTGTACACGGGTGCCGTCACGCTGACCTCCGCCCGGGCGATGGTCGGCGCCGACATCTTCACCAGTGTCAGGAACCTGCTGCCGACGTTCATCTTCGGCGGCATCCTGGAGCGGTACCCTGACCTGCAGCTCGTCTTCACCGAGACCCACTCGGACTGGGTCCTCGGCATGCTGAGCCGGATGGACCACGCCTGGGAGCGCAGCGACCTGAAGCGTGACATCCGCGACGTGGTCCCGATGCGGCCGAGCGAGTACTGGCGTCGGCAGTGCCACCTGGGGTCGTCGCTCTTCTCCCGCGCCGAGGTCGCGGCCAGGCAGCGCATCGGCGTGGACAAGATGATGATCGGCATGGACTTCCCGCACAGCGAGGGCGCCTGGCGGTACGGCACCCACGACTACGTCAAGGCCACCTTCGGCACCGAGCAGGTCCCGGCCGCGGAGGCGGAGCAGATGCTCGGCACGACCGCCGCCGAGGTCTTCGGGTTCGACCTGGCCGCGCTGGAGAAGCTCGCCACCCGGATTGGGCTTGACGAGGCCGACGTGCTGACCCCGCCGGACGTGCAGCCGCAGTGGCGCGGCGACCTCGACCGGCCGCTCATCCCGGCGTGACGCGGCCGCCCGGCGTGCCAGTCAAGGGCGATGCGCCAGTTACCGGCGAAAGGAGAGGGTGAATGCGGATCGTGGACACCACCCGGCAGGCATGGGATCTGGTGCTCCCCAATCCCCGCGGCGGTGACGTATACCGCAAGGTGATTCGCGCCGCCGAGGGGGGCACGCAGGTCAGCTACGACATTCGCTTCGAGCGCTTCGGCGAAGGGGACCGCGCGTATTCCTCGGTCAGGCACCGGCACGACTTCGAGCAGCTGCGCTTTGCCGCCGCCGGCCGGATGGACCTCGGCTTCGGCATGCTCGAAGAGGGAGACGTCGGCTACTTCCCGGCCAATGCCTATTACGGCCCGCAGAAGTGCGAAGGCGCCCTGGTCCTGATCGCTCAATGGGGCGACCGGTTCATTACCAAGGAGCAGAGCGACGAGGCCATAGCGGAACTGGCCAAGCACGGCGAATTCAGTGACGGCATATACCGGTCGGTCGACGAGCGGGGGCACCCCTACAACAAGGACCCGCTGAACGCGATCTGGGAGCAGGTATTCCACCAGCCCTACAAACCGCAGAAGCCCCGGTACCGGCAGCCGATCGTGATAACTCCCGCGGCCTTCGGCTGGTCCGACGGCGGCGGCGCCACGCGCAGCCGCGAGCTGGGCACCTTTACCGAGAACGGGCTGGCCATCGAGTCGGTCCAGTGGCGCGAGAACGGATCGTTCGGTGTCGCGGCCAGCGAGAGCGACCGTCGCCCCGCGTTCGCCTTCACCACCGCGGGGAGCTTCGCCCACGGCGGTGCGGACTTCGGCCCGCACACCGGGCTGTGGGCCGATCCGGGCGAGGGCTTCAGCGTCGACGCCGAGGCGGGCAGCGAACTGCTCCTCGTCCGCTTTCCCGCGCCGTCGAGCCGGATCACGCTCGGGCTGGACCGCGACCTGGCGCACGCGTAGTCACGCGATAGCGGTTACGAAGGAGTACTGATTTGAGCGAAATGCGATACGACGGCAGGGTGGCCCTCATCACGGGAGCGGGCCGCGGCCTTGGCCGCGCCTACGCGGAACTGCTCGCCTCCCGGGGAGCGACCGTCGTGGTGAACGACCTTAACCCGGAGTCCGTCGAACGAGGGGACGACGCCTCGGATCCCGCCGTCATCGAGACGATTCGCCGTGGCGGCGGGAAGGCCGAGGTGCTGTACGCCGACCTGGCCGGACAGGACAGCGCTCGGGAACTGGCCCGCGAGGCGCTTGCCCGGTTCGGGAAGGTCGATATCTTCATCCACAACGCCGGAACCGCCACCGGAAGCCTGGATCACCACCTCGACCTCCACCTGAAGGGCGCCGTCTGGGTGATGAGCGAGCTGTGGCCGTCCATGGTCCAGCAGGAGTACGGCCGCGTGCTCATCACCGTCTCCGGGGTCGGCATGTACGGGTCCGGCGCCGGCGGAACGCGCGAGGGTGACGAGGCCGCGACCGGTTTCGGCGAGAACTGGCTGTACGGACCGGCCAAGGCGGGAGCGTACGGTCTCACCCGGCACCTCGCCAACCGCGGCAAGACCGCCAACATCAAGGTCAACGCCATCGCCCCGATCGCCTACACCGTGGCCGCGAGGCACGCCACGACGGGCATGACCCCGGACCCGGCCGGCCGTCTCGCGTGGATCCGCGAGACGTGCACCCCGGACCGGGCCGCGCCGGTCGCCGCCTACCTGGTGCACGAGGACTGCGAGGTAACCGGCGAGGTCTGGCGGGCAGCGGGCGGCCGCGTGGCGCGCATCTTCGTCGCCGAGACCCCGGGCTTCACCGACCTGGACCTCACGCTTGAAGAAGTGCGCGACAACGTCGCCCGGATCCGCGACGAGAGCGACTACACCGTGCCGGTTTCGTCCGGCGTCGGCTAGGCCGGCGACGAGACCGCCCTGGGAACGCTTCAGCAAGCTGCCCAGCAGGCGGGAAGGCGGGGCACCGCCCGGTGCGGTGCCCCGCGGGCCAGCCGCCGGGGAGGCGGTGCTAGCCGCAGGAGTCTGACCGGTAGAACTGAGGAGATGCTCGTGGAAGAGACGAGGAACGCTGTCGATCCCCGGCTTGAACTGCTGCTGGACGAGCGTGAGATCAAGAACTGCGTGCTCCGGTACTGTCACGGGACGGACCGCCTGGACTGGCAGACGGTGGCCGAGTGCTACCTGCCGACGGCGATCGACGACCACGGCGCGTACCAGGGCACGGCGGCGGGGCTCGCGGACTGGCTGGCCGACAAGGCCAAGTACCGGGGGAGGAAGCAGCACTTCGTGGCCAACCAGCTGGTGGAGATCGCCGGCGACGAGGCGGTCTGCGAAAGCTACTACTGCTGCTATATAGAGTTCATCGGCGACCCGGAGTTCGTTGCCTCCGGAGGTTCGGAAGCGGTCATCATGGGCGGCCGCTACATCGACCGTCTCGCCCGCTTCGAGGGGACATGGAAGATAGCGAACCGGGCCACGGCGGTGGACTGGACGCGGAGCCTCGGGGAGCCCGCCTACTGGTCGTCGCCCGCCGCGGCGCAGTTCACCCGGGGGCGCGGGGACGACCTCGACCCGGCCCGCGTCGCATTCGCGGAGATACGGGAGCGGCAGCGGCAGGCTTCTCCCGCATGATCAACGTTCACGTTGAAACTACCTACCGTGCATGGCGGTGACCTGGTCTGGCCGGGCTGTTAGCGGGAGCGCTGTTTTCCTGCTGTGACCGAAGGGACGGTGGGTTATGATCAACGGGGGACCACCGTGCAGCCGATTGGACGATAAATGAGTGGCGCAAAGCGACAGCCAACACTCGCGATGAAGCGCAAGGCCGCCCAGCAGCGGGACCGTGCACAGTACGGGGCCAAGCGCGACATGATCCTCAAGGCGGCCGGTCCTGTACTGGAGCGCAACGGCTATGCCGGCACCACTGTCGACGCCATCGCCAAAGAGGCCGGCGTAGACCGCGCCACGGTTTACTACTACTTCGCGGATAAGGGCGCCATCTTCCGTGCGGCCATGCACGATGGCCTGGCCGACATGATTTCCGGGCTCGAAGAAGTGGCCGCCAGCGACGCCACGCCCGACGTGCGGCTGCGCAATTCGATGCGGGTCCTCATGCGGTCCTTCGAGCGGCACTATCCCCAGTTGTATATCTACCTGCGCAACAGCGACTCGTCATCGATCGTCGACGAGCAGCTCAATAGCGAACTCATCGCCTCCGGCCGCCGCTATGAAGACCTGGTCGAGCAGGTTGTCAGGGACGGAATTAAGCACGGTGTCTTCCAGACGTCGTTGCCGCCTAAAGTGTTCGCCAAGGCGATTACCGGCATGCTCAACTGGACGTCCCGGTGGTTTGTGCCGGGAGGAGTTCTCGACGCGGATGATGTTGCCGACGGCATGGCGGACATCATCTTGACCGGCGTGATGATCCGCTAGAACTGTCCCTTTCTGCTGCCTTCCGCTTTCTTCCGCAAGCGCCGACTTTGGGTACCGCATTGCCCGGAACGAGGCGCAATCGGTGACCGGGTTGTCCGGCTCTTTACGTTCAACACAAGTGTTGATAAAATGCTGTTTTGTGATCGCTCCCCCTGTCCTCGGCCCTGGCCGGCCGCCCCCGCCGGAGGTCCGGCTGGACCTCGCGGGCGGTGTCGCGCGCATCTGCCTCGACCGCCCGCCGGTCAACGCCTTCACCGTCGGCATGTTCCGGCAGTTGCGGGCGTACCTGAAGCAGGCGGGCGACAGCCGGCTGCCGGTCCTGCTCACCGGGGCCAACGGCAGGTTCTCGGCCGGCTTCGACGTGAACCAGCCGGGCCTGACCGACGCCGCGACGGGGCAGGAATCGGCTGACTGCCTCACCGCGGTGCGAGATCACCCGCTGCCGGTGGTCGCGGCGGTCGAAGGCGCCGCCGTCGGGGTCGGACTGCTCATCGCGCTGTCGGCGGACATCCTGGTCATTTCCCGGTCCGCCCGGCTGGCGATGCCCGAGGTCAAGCTGGGAATCGACAGCGACGTCGCCCCGCTGCGGCGCTTCCTGCCCGATCCGTGGATCCGGCGCCTGTGCCTGTCCGGGGAGACGTTTACGGCGAGCGACCTGCGTCTCGACTGCCACGCGGGCGCGACAGTATGCGAACCAGGCGCCACCGGGGAGGCCGCCGCCGCCATCCTCGGCACCTTCGCCGGCATCGAGGCGGCGTTTCTCGAGCGGGCGAAGCGCGGGCTCGCGAAGCAGCTTTCAGCGTGAAAGGGGAGTGGTGGCCGCAATGAGTGTGGCATACCTTGTGGACGGTGTCCGGACGCCGATCGGCCGGTACGCCGGGGCGCTGTCGGCCGTACGTCCGGACGACCTCGCGGCGCACGTGCTGCGGGTCTTGCGGTCGCGGCTGCCTGGCGTCGACTGGTCCGCCGTGGACGATGTCATCCTCGGCTGCGTCAACCAGGCGGGGGAGGACAACCGCAACGTCGCCCGGATGGCCCTGCTGCTGGCCGGGCTGCCCGACAACGTATCCGGCGCGACGGTCAACCGCCTGTGCGGGTCGGGGGCCGACGCCGTGGCGGCCGCCGCCCGCGCGATCCGGACCGGGGAAGCGGACCTGGTGGTCGCGGGCGGGGTGGAGAGCATGAGCCGCGCGCCGTTCGTCATACCGAAGGCCGCCTCGCCGTTCGCGCGGGCCGCCGAGATCTACGACTCGACGATGGGCTGGCGGTTCGTCAACCCCGCGTTCCATGCCATGTACGGCACCGACGGAATGGGGGAGACCGCCGAGATCGTCGCCGCCGAGCGCGGGGTCTCGCGCGCCGACCAGGACGCGTTCGCGCTGCGCTCCCAGCAGCGGGCGGCCAAGGCCCAGGCGGACGGGTACTTCGACGGCGAGATCACGCCGGTGCCGGTGCCGCGGCGCAAGGGCGAGCCGGCGATCGTGTCGCGGGACGAGCATCCCCGTGAGACCGACCCGGGCAAGCTCGCCGGGCTCCGGCCCGCCTTCCGGCCCGACGGCACCGTCACGGCCGGAAACTCATCCGGGGTGAACGACGGCGCGGCCGCGCTGCTGCTCGCCTCCGAGCGTGCGGTCCAGCGGTTCGGGCTGACGCCGCTCGCCGTGGTCTGCGGCGCCGCGACCGCCGGCGTGGCGCCGAGGGTCATGGGCCTCGGGCCGATCCCGGCCACGCGGAAACTGCTCGACCAGGCAGGCCTCTCGATCGGCGACATCGACGTGATCGAGCTGAACGAGGCGTTCGCCGCGCAGGCGCTGGCGGTGCTGCGCGACTTCGGGGTCGCCGACGACGCGGAGCACGTCAACCCCAACGGGGGTGCCATCGCCCTCGGGCACCCGCTGGGCATGAGCGGCGCCCGTCTTGCCCTTACTGCCGCCCGTGAACTGCGGCGGCGCGACGGGCGGCGCGCGGTGGTGACGATGTGCATCGGCGTCGGCCAGGGAATCGCGTTGCTGCTTGAGGCCCCGTGAGCAGTGTCCTCGTCCGTCAGGAGGGCGAACTGTGGTGGGTCGGCCTGAACCGCCCGGACCGCCGTAACGCGCACGACGAGGCGATGGTCGCCGAGTTCGACGCGGTACTGGCACAGGCCAGCCGGACGCCGTCTATCCTGCTGGTCCACTCGACCACCCCCGGCATCTTCGCCGCGGGCGCCGACATCCGCGAGATGCGCGAACGCGGGTCCGATCACGCGCTCCGTGCGATCAACGCCGGGCTGTTCGAGCGGCTGGAGGCGCACCGCTGGCCGACGATAGCGCTGGTCGACGGTCCCGCGCTCGGCGGCGGCTGCGAGATGGCGCTCGCCTGCGACTTCCGGATCGCAAGTCCGCGGGCCGTTTTCGCCCAGCCCGAGCTCTCGCTCGGCATCCTGGCCGGCGCGGGCGGGAACTGGCGGCTCGCGCAGCTCGTCGGACTCGGCACCGCGCGGCGCATGCTGCTCGCCGGGGTCCGTCTCGACGCGGCCGGGGCACTGGCCGCCGGCCTGGTCGACGAGGTCGCCGACGATCTCCCGACGCGCGGCGAGTCCTTGGCCAAGAGCATCGCGAAACGGTCCTGGCGCGCCCTTGAGCTCACCAAGCTCGCGCTGCGCGCACACCGCCCGGACACCACCAAGTTCGACACGGCGGCCCAGGCGCTGCTGTTCGACAGCGCGGACAAGTACGAGCGCATGACCGCGTTCCTCGAGCGCAGAGACCGCTGAGCGGTCCGCCGATACGTCAAATTCAGTCAACATGGATGTTGAAAAACAGACTGGCAATTCATACGATATGATCATGGATACTACGCCTGGATCAGCGGCTAGCAGCCTTGCGGTATCGACGATCGAGCCTCAAGTCTTCCGGCGCGTGCTCGGGCAATTCCTCACCGGAGTCGCGGTGATATCGGCGATGGACGGGCCGGAGCCGGTCGGGCTGACGGTCGGATCCTTTTTCTCGGTCTCGCTTGAGCCGCCGCTGGTTGGCTTCTGCGCGGCGCTTTCCTCAAAAACCTGGCCGGCCATCAGGAAAAGCGGCCGCTTCTGTGTCAATGTGCTAGCCGCCGACCAGGAAGGCGTGTGCCGCAGCTTCGCCCGTACCGGAACGGACAAGTTCCAGGGAGTCGGCTGGGCGCTGTCGGACGGCGGCTGTCCCCGGCTCGACGATGTCATCGCCTGGATCGAATGCGACATCGAGGTGATCTACGGCGCGGGCGACCACGAGATCTGCATCGGGCGCGTTCGCGCACTCGGCGACCCGCGCAGCTCCGTTCCGCTTCCGTTCTTCCGCGGCCGGCATCAGATCAACTCGCCCGAGTAGACCCCCTTCGGCGAGAGCATCCCGAGCCGTCCGCCGCTTTACCCCAGGCGTGTTCCCGCCGGGTAAAGAACCAGGGTCATCCCGAACGATTCCGTGGAGATCGCCCCGCCAAATGCGACTGCTAAGCGGCAGCAGACCTCAGCCGCGCACAGACCGCAGCCCCTTTAGCCCGACGATTAGCACGATGCACTTAGCCGAGGTTGATCACGGCCCGGCCGAGCAAGGTATACCGAGTTCCGCGCGCGATCCCGCCCGGTATATCCGGTTCTGTACCCGCCAAATTCGGTATACCTCTCCGGCGGCACATCACGGGGGAGCGGCTGGCGCGGGACTGTCGCGGTTTGTCCGAATCGAGCCTCGCGGGCTAAGCGGCACCGGATGATAACAGCAAGAAGCGCATGCGCCAACTCGCGCACGCCGGTGCATTCGCATAACAGCAACAGTCAGCGCCGGCCGGATTTATCCGAGCGCCTGCCGCCCGTGTGGAGTAAGGCCGGCGATCACGGCCTTACTCCACACGGGAAAGAGCGGAGCAGCGGCGGCTTGAAACACGGACCCGTTCGGTGGATCTCTGAAAGACCTTGAACTCTGCGGGCGGCACCCGCTGAACAAGGCCGGCCGGTCAGTCGCTTTCGGCGGTGAGTGACTCCCGCAGCCGGAACTTCTGCACCTTCCCGCTCGGCGTCACCGGCAGCTCGCTGATGATGCGGATCTCGCGGGGGGCCTTGAACGGTGCCAGCAGGCCGGCCGCGTGCGCGAGCAGTTCCGGCTCGCCGACGCCGGATCCCGCCCGCACCTCGACCCAGGCGTAGCCGACCTGGCCGAGCCGTTCGTCGGGGATCCCGAGGGCCGCCGCCCGCAGCACGGCCGGGTGCGACTGGATGGCCGCCTCGACCTCGACCGGGTCCACCATCTCCCCGCCGACCCGGTAGCCGTCTCCGCGCCGGCCGAGGAAGGTGACGTTGCCGGCCTCGTCCACGCAGGCCAGGTCCCCGGTATTGAACCAGCCGTCCGCGTCGATGGCCGCGGCGGTCGCCTCGGGCTGCTCGTGGTACTTCCAGAGGACCGACGGCCCGCGCATCAGCAGCGCTCCCGGCGAGCCGCTTGGCACCGGCTCGCCGGTCGCCTCGTCGACGATCTTGACCTCCAGGTCCCCCAGCGGACGCCCCACGGTGCGCACGGCGATCTCCGGCGGGTCGTCCAGGCTCGCCACCAGCGAGAGCGCCGAGGTCTCGGTCATGCCGTAGGGATTGAGGCACACGGTCCCGATCTTGTCCCGCACCTTCTGGCACAGGTCGTACGTGAGCGGGGTGAAGGCGTACCGCAGCGAGCTGAAGTCGGTCGTGTCGATCGCCGGGTCGCCCAGCTGGTCGATGTACGTGGTCGGGATGCCGTACATGATCGTCGCGCGCTCCTGCTGGATCAGCCGCAGCGAGCCGCCCGCGTCGAAGCGCGGCATCAGCACCACGCGCGCGCCGGCCAGCGTCATCAGGATCAGGCCGGCGACCAGCGCGTAGATGTGGAACAGCGGAAGGTAGAGCACCAGCGCGTCGGTCTCCCGGATCTCCAGCCGGTCGACCGCGCCGAACAGGGTCGAGATGAAGCCGTGGGTCTGCACCGCGCCCTTGGGACGGCCCGTCGTTCCCGACGTGTACATCATGATCGCCGGGTCGGACACGTCCAGGGAGGGCAGGGCGACGTCGTCCGGGGCGTCCAGGGTAAGGCGAGCCCAGGGGAGGACGTCCTCCTCGCTGCCGTCCGCGCCCGCGACCACCAGCCGGGGGCGGTGCGGGACGGCGGCTGCCACCTGCCGGGCGACCGCGAGGTAGTCGCGGTTCCGGTAGCTGGCGCAGACGATCAGCACCGACGCGCCGGAGTGACCGACCTGGTATTGCAGTTCCCTGGCCGACAGCGCGGTGTTCAGCGGCACCACCACGGCGCCGGCGTAGACGGCCCCGAAGAAGGCGACGACCCAGTCCATCCCGTTCGGCAGGCAGATGGCGACCCGGTCGCCCTTCCTGACCCCGAGTCCGGCCAGTCCGTTCGCCGCCCGGAGCGCCCGCTGCCTTAGCTCCGCGTACGCATACCGCTGGTCACCGTCGACAACGGCGGTCCGCTCGCCCCACCGCCGCGCTGCCACGTCGAGCGCGCTGGCGATGGTCAGGGCCTGGCCCGGGCCGGCCGTGGCCGCGGGCTTGTTCGCATCGTCGGTGCGGGCGGTCAATGCGGAACCTCCGGGATGTCTCCTGGCGCGATACGGACGTCGATGACCACGGGACGCGTGGGGGAGTGGCAGGCCGCTACCGCCGCGGCGACGTCGGACACCGACTCGACCGTCAGGCCCTCGGCCCCCAGCGCGCGCGCCACCTCGGCGAAGTCGGGCCACTGGAACAGCGACAGTTCCGGGTCCAGGCCCTTCGCGAGGAACTGGTCGTATTCGGCTCCGTAGCTTCCGTCGTTGCAGATGACGACGATCGGCGAAAGGCCGGCCCGGATGGCGGAGTGCAGCTCGGCCAGCCCGTTCATCATGAACCCGCCGTCGCCGGTGATGAGGACGGTGGGTTCGTCGCGGGCGAACGCCGCCGCTCCGATGGCCGCGCCCATGCCCATGCCGACGGCACCGAAGTCGGTGGTCGGCACCTCGGACCGGTAGTCCGTGCTCCACGAGTACTTGAAGGCCTCGCCCTGGAACCGGCCGCCGTCGTAAACCACCGTCCGGTGCGCGGGCAGCGCCTGGTTGACGGCGCTGAGCACGCCCGCGAGCGTTACCTTCGAGCCGAGTGGCGCCTCGTGGTTGAGGTCGGCCTGCCTGAGGCCGGCGCCGACGCGCTTACGGAAGCCCGAGGGCGGCAGCTCCGCGGCGTCAAGCAGCTCGGTGAACCGCTGCGCGACGTCGGCCGCGTCACCGGTGACGGCAACCGTCACCGGCACCTCGGGACGGAACCGCGCCTGGTCGATGTCGACCTGCACGACGCTCTTGCCCTGGACGAGCGAGTTCCGGACGGTGGTCCAGGTGTTGAGGCTCGCGCCGAAGGCGACAACGCAGTCGGCCTCGCCGATGGCCAGGACACCGGGCTCGGTCGAGACCGTCCCGCAGACGCCGACGCATCCCTCGGCCGCGCTGTACAGGTTGCGGGCCCGCAGCGTGGTGGCGATGGGCGCCCCGATCCGCTCGGCGAACGCGAGAACGGCCTCACGCTGCTCCTTGCCGGTCACGCCCTGGCCGGCCAGGACAAGCGGCCGCCGGGCGGCCGCGATGACGCCGAGCGCCTCCTCGACCGCCTCCTGTGCTGCCAGCGGACGCTCCTTGCGGTCCGGCCACGGGTCGCCGCCCGCGTCGTCCGCGCCCGGGCCGACCACTTGCCATTGATATTCCGTCGGGCAGTTCAGCACGTAGGGGCGCGATTCGGTGAGCGCCCGCCGGACGGCGGTCCGCACGGCCGAGGCAGCGTCCTGCGGCCGTGCCACCAGGACGTAGCCGGCCCCCGTCGCCGCGACGAACGGCTCCGTGTCAAGGGTCTGCTGGTTGAGCTTGTTGCCGGGGGCAGTGTCCCCGGTGATCACCAGCACCGGCTTGCTCGACCGGGCGGCCTCGGTGAGCGCGGTCGCGGTGTTGGTCAGGCCGGGCCCTTGCGTTACCGTCGCCACCCCGAGACGCCCGCCCCGGGACGCGTAGCCGTAGGCCATCATGACGGCGCTCGCCTCGTGCGCCGCCGACACGTAGGTGCCGTTCTGCTGCTTGACGAATGAGTTGACCATAAACAGGTTCGCGTCGCCGAGGAGGCCGAACACGGTGTCAGTACCGGTCGCGGCCACTTCCCTTGCTATTACCTCGTGTACGAACATCGACCATTCCTAACTCGGCTCAAGTGAGCTGTGCGCGAAACCAGGTCTCGGCCACCGGGTGCCCATTGAAGTCAACATACATGTTGAAATAGCTTCGCACCAGATACGCCGCTAGGCTTTGGGGCGGTAGAACGTGGCCAGCATGCCCGACGTCGCCGCCACGGCCACACCGAGTGCGATGCCGCCGCCTGCCCAGCCGGTGACCATGATTCCCGCGGCGTCGTCCACCGATGCCCGGCCCGGGCCAAGGGTCGCGAGCGCCAGCGAGGCGACCGAGAGCACCAGCACGTACTCGTACCCGTCACGGAACACGAAGAACCCGTTCTTGCGGTGCGCGAGCAGCCCGGCGATGAGCATCACCGAGATCACCGCCGCGCACGCCAGCGGGGTCGCGAGCCCGGCGACGAGCAGCAGGCCCGCGCCCAGTTCGGTGACCACGCTCATCCAGGCTTGCAGCGTCCCGTGCCGCAGGCCGAGGCCGCTGAACCAGCGCGCCGTTCCCGCGATCTTGCCGCCGCCGCGCCAGTGGTTGTATCCGTGCATCATCATCGTGACGCCGATGGTCGCTCGCAGGAGCAGCAGTGCGGCGTCGACGGGCGGATTCGCCATCTCCCACCTTCCGGCCGGTGTTTCCCGGCCCGGGATTTCCCGTCAGGGTCTTCGCGGGCAGTGTTCGCTTGCGCCGGCGGCCTTCCGGCCGCCGTGATCAGGCCGGCTCGGCATCGGCGGACGCCGGCTGCGCGGCCTCGATCGCTTCGTAGTCCGCGATGCTGGACTGCCGGGCCCGGGTCCAGTACTCGACGTTGCGGAACGGCGAGACGAAAACGAGCCGGTCCCGGGAGTTGCGGAAGTAGGTGTTGGTGCCCGGGTGCGTCCACACCGTCTGCTGGCTCGTACGGTCGACCAGCTCGTTGTACTCGTCGAAGATGTCCTTGCGCACGTCGATCGCCGCTACCCCGGTCCGGCGCATCTCCGTGAGGAGGCGGGCGATGTATCTCATCTGCACCTCCATGAAGTACATGAAGCTGCCGCTGCCCGGGAACGAGTTGGGGCCGCCGAGCATGAAGAGGTTCGGGAATCCGGGAACGCTGACGCCCAGGTAGGCGCGTGCGTCGTCGCCGTCCCAGGTCTCAAGAAGCGTTTCGCCGCCGCGGCCGGCCACTTCCAGCGAGGAAACGAACCGGGAGGCCTCGAACCCGGTTGCCCAGATGAGCACGTCGACGTCGTACGGGCTGCCCGACGTGGTGACCACCCCGGTGGGGGTGACGGACGCGACCGCCTCGGTCACCAGCTTGACGTTCGGCTTGCACAGCGCCTGGTACCAGCCGTTGTCGAGCAGGATCCGCTTGCCATAGGGAGGATAGGTCGGCACGAGCTTTTCAAACAGGTCTGTCCGGTCGCCCAGTTCGTCCCTGATGTACTGCGTGAAGAACTCGCGGTGGACGTCGTTCCTTGAATTGACCGCGCGCTCCGGATGGGGCCATTCGGGGTCCTTCCGCAGTGAGTCAAGGACCTTGTCGCCGAACTGCCAGTAAAGCTTGAGGAAGTACCACGCCCGGTAAATGGGAAACGTGCGCAGCAGGTAACGGGCGCCCTCGTCGATGGGCTGCTGGAACTTCTCGAACGGTGCTACCCACTGCGGAGTGCGCTGGAAAATAACCAGCTCGTTAACCTGATCGGCTATGGCCGGGACGATCTGCATCGCGCTGGCGCCGTTGCCGATCACCGCCACCCGCTTGCCGCTGAGGTCGAGATCCGCCGGCCACGAGGACGAGTGGAACGAGGGGCCGCGAAACCGGTCGAGACCGGTCACGTTCGGAAGCTTCGGCTGGTTGAGTATGCCGACCGCGGTGATGACGGCATTGAAGACAAGCACCTCGAGCGTGCCGTCCGCGGCGCGGAGCGTCACCAGCCACCGGGCCGCCGCCTCGTCGTACTCCGCGCGCACGGCCGACGTACCGAAACGCGTATTCCGCCGTGCCCCGATCAGGTCGAAGGATTTGCTGAAGTATTCTTCGAGAGCTTCCCTGAGCTCGAAATGATATCCCCAGTCGTGCGGTGCGAAAGAATAGGAGTACAGGTGGCTGGGTGTATCGACCCCCCCGCCTGGATAGCGGTTATCCAGCCAGTTCCCCCCCGGCGCGTCATGCTTGTCGACCAGAAGATATGAGAAACCAAGTTCTTGCAGCCGCTGCGCCGCGATAATGCCGGATACCCCGGCCCCGATCACGAGCACGCGGAAGTCGTCAGACGCGTTGGCGGGGGAGGCCGCGATATCGGCGGCCCCGATCCGGCGGCGGAATTCCTCGGAGAACATCTGCCCGTAGCTGTCATCGACGCTTTCCCCGACGCACACCCCGAGCATTACCGACGTCTGCTCGGGCGTCGGCATGGCGATGGCCGGAGGCCTGCCCTCCTGCAGGTGACGGAAAGCGAGTGCGGCCGCGTGCCTGATCTCGGCCTGAATGCTTTCCGGGAGTCCCCCAGAATCATGGTCGCTCAAGCCCTTGGTCCGGGTCGGCTGAAAGGGAGGCTCCAGCCAGCGCTTGTCCCCGGTTACCTGGTAGATCACCATCAGCAGCGTCGGGATGTTCGCCGACCTGGCGATCTCCTCCAGCTCGGGTACCTCGAGGCCCTCGGGATTAATAGCGTCCACTCGACTGACTCCTGTAGCGATCCGCTGCCGCGCCGCCCGATGAGACATGCGCGGTTGCGCGCATGCAATCGATGGAGCACCGCGGTACGCCGGCTACGGGGACGTGGGGCCGCCTCGCGAGCGTGCGCGCTGCTCCTTGGTATGTATCCGAGGCTAGAGAGAAGTCCATCTATTGTCAACGCTTCTGTTGAACAGGCTAGGTTGATCACATCGCGAGCACTCCAGAACACATCTGGCCTGTAGCATCTAGAGGTTCCGGGGGTGCCTAACTGGCCGGCACTCACGTTGACTTAGGCCGATGGGACGCGGTTGTCCGGTCCGGATCCTCCCGATGGCGCAGCGGGACCTGGTTACTCAGGGCGGATGATCGCGCCGTGCTCGTCGTACGCATAGATTCCGCGGCCGGTCTTGCGTCCGAGCCGCCCGGCGGCGACCAGGTTCCGCAGGCCCACGGTCGGCCGGAACCGCTCGCCGAGGGTGCCCGACATCGACTCCACCGCCAGCAGGAACGTGTCGTGCCCGTTGCGGTCGCCGAGCTCCAGCGGTCCGATGGGGAAGTTGAGGCCGAGGCGGAGGGCGCGGTCGATGTCCTCGGCGCTGCCGACGCCCTCTTCGAGCATGCGCATGCACTCCAGCCGCACGATGGCCGCGATGCGCGATGTCAGGAAGCCGGGGCTGTCCTTGCGGCAGACCACGGTTTCCTTGCCGATGCTCATCGCGAAGGACTTCGCGGTCGCGATGGTCGCGTCGCTGGTTTCAAGTCCCGCGACGAGTTCGACCAGGCGCATCAGTACCGGCGGATTGAAGAAGTGCATGCCGACAACGCGGTCGCTGGCAGCGGGAACCGCACTGCCGATCGCGGTGATGGACAGCTGCGAGGTGTTCGTGGCCAGCAGTGCGTGCGGCGCCGCGACCGCCGCGGCCTCGGTGAATATGGCCTGCTTGACCGCGAGTCGCTCGACAACGGCCTCGATGACGAGATCCGCCCCGTCGGCCGCCTCGGTAACGGATCCGCGGTGGTGCAGCCGCTGTAGCGCACGCAGTGCTGACACTCTCGTTGATGATGCCCTTCGATACCAGCTTTGCGAGGCTCGCTTCCGTCTGCGAACGGGCCCGGGCCAGCTGATCTTGATCGGCGTCGAAGAGGCCGACCTCATATCCTGCGGTCGCCGCCAGCTGCGCAATCCCGGCGCCCATGATCCCGGCGCCGATCACCGCCACCCGTGCTACCGGCCGTTGATTTTCCATGGCACCAGGCTAAGGCCTCTTGTCAACGTAACCGTTGACGTGCTGCTGGGCAGCGACTACCTTGTCCCCATGGAGACGAAAGAGCTGATCGTCGACGCCGACGAGCCGGGCATCGTCCAGCTGACGCTCAACCGGCCAGCCCAGCTCAACGCATGGACGCTGTCCCTGGAGGCGGCGTTTTTCGGCGCGCTCGACCGTGCCGCCGCGGACCCGGAGGTCCGGGTCGTGGTGGTCACCGGCGCGGGCCGCGGATTCTGCGCCGGGGCCTCGATGGACATGCTCGGCGAGGGGGTCAGGCCGGCCGATCGCGCAGGGCCGGCGGCAGTTCTGCCAGCTGGCCCAGTTTCCCAAGCCCGTCATCGCGGCGATCAACGGGCCCGCGGCCGGGCTCGGCTTCATGCTCGCGATGTGGTGCGACATTCGCATCGCGGCCGCCGACGCCAAGCTCACCACCGCGTTCGCCCGGCTCGGCCTGGTCGCCGAACACGGTGCCGCCTGGCTCATTCCCCGGCTGGTGGGCCGGTCACGCGCTGCTGACCTGCTGCTTTCCGGACGTGCCGTCACCGGTGCCGAGGCCGCGGCCATGGGGCTGGTGAACCGGGCGGTCGAGGGCGGGCAGACGCTCCCGGAGGCGCTCAGCTACGCCCGCGACCTGGTGCGCACCGGCGCGCCCGGCGAGCTGGCGGACGATCAAGCAGCAGCTCGCCGAAGCCGACCGGCTGTCTCTCCAGGACGCCTATGACCAGGCGACCAGGCTCATGGTCCCGGCCCTGGCTTCCGCCGACCATCGCGAAGGCGTCGCGGCGTGGCGCGAGAAACGCCCGCCGCGCTTTGAGCCTGCGCACTAACGAATAAGCGAACCTGATCCGAAACGGCCGATCTCGCCAGAGCGACGAGCACCGGCCGTTTAATCAAAACCAATTTGCCCGGTCTGGGTGCGGTTCCTGCTGGGAAGCTGACAGGAAAAGATCGATGACTGACGAAACTTCAAGCCAGCCCTTGCACGGCAAGGTCGCGATCGTAACCGGCGCGGGGCGCGGCATCGGCGAGGCGACCGCCCGCCGGATGGCGGCCGGGGGCGCCCGGGTGATCATCGCGGATATACGCGACGACCTCGGCCGCGCCGTCGCGGACAGCCTCGGGCCCGCCGCCAGGTACGTGTACCTGGATGTGACCAGCCTAGAGGACTGGCGCGAGGCGGTGGAACTCACCCAGGGCGCCTTCGGCAGCCCCGATGTCCTGGTCTGCAACGCCGGGATCATGCTCTCCGGCCCCTTCGAGAAGGCATCGCCTGATGACTTCCGCCGGGCGTTCGAGACCAACGCCATGGGCGCGGTGCACGGCATCCAGGCGGTGCTCGACCCGATGCGGGCCAGCGGCGGGGGCTCCATCGTCATCGTGTCCTCGGTCGCCGGGCAAGCGGGCGTCGAGGGGCTCTCCGCGTACTGCACGAGCAAGGCCGCGAACACGATGATCGCCCGGTGCGCGGCCATCGAGCTCGCGCAGTACAACATCCGGGTGAACTCCGTTCACCCGAGCAAGGTCGACACGCCCATGAGCAACAGCAGCGCGGTTGCCTCGGTCATCGGCTCATCCGGTTCGCCCGACCTGCCGCCGCTGGGGCGCATCGCCGAGGCGGAGGACGTGGCCGCGCTGATTGCCTTCCTGGCGAGTGACGACGCGGCCTTTATCACCGGCGTCCAGCACGTCATCGACGGCGGCCGGCAGGCTGGCTACAAGTACTCGCAGAACGCCGCCAGGGAAAGCCGGCGATAGCGCTGAGCGGAGCCGAATAGGGCCCGGTCTCAGGACCAAAGAGAGGTGGGCGTAGATGCTTCTCAAGGCAGAGAGCCTCGCGCTGCGTTATCCGAATGGCGCCCTCGGCATCGAGGACGTCTCGATAGAGGTCGATGAGGGACAGATCGTCGCCCTGATCGGCGCGAATGGCGCGGGAAAGACAACGACCTGCCGTGCGCTGAGCGGGTTCCTCAAGACCGAGGATATGAAGATCGTCCGCGGCAAGGTCTATTTCGACGGTGCGGATGTCACCGGACGGGAGCCGCACCGCCTCGCCAAGCTCGGGATATCGGCTGTTCCCGAACGCAACAAGATCTTCCCCAACCTGAGCGTGCGCGAGCATTTCGTCTCGGCGGGGCTGCACCGGTCTCATGCCGAGCGCGAGGAGATGCTCGAATTCGGCCTGCAGTTGTTTCCCCGGGTCCGCGAGCGCATGAAGCAGACCGCGGGCAAGCTCAGCGGCGGGGAGCAGCAGATGGTTGCGATCGTCCGGGCACTGGTCAACCGTCCGCGGCTGCTCATCGTTGACGAGATGACACTCGGATTGCACGCGAGCTTGCGGGAACCCCTTTTCGCTGCCCTGAAGTCCATTGCCGCTCAGGGGACCGCGTGCCTCGTCATCGACGAGAGCACCTCCCACACCGTGACCAACGCGCAGTACTGCTACCTGCTCGAAGGCGGCCGCACCACAAAGCGCGGACGACCTTCGGATTTCGCGAATACCGACCTGCTTGACCTCGGATACGCCAGCGCGTAGGTCGCCGCGGTCAAGTTCTTACGGCACAGGCCCCTTCCTGGGCCGGAACCTCGTCCAGCACGGGCGATTCACGCAACAAAGCGATTCACGGCACAAAGCGATTCATGCAAAGAAAATGAAAACGAGAGGACATACATCGATGAGAGCGAGACCGAGTTACCCGGGGGCAAGACGTTACCGGACCCTTGCCATCGGTCTGCTGGCCGTGCCGCTCGTGGCCCTCACCGCCTGCGGCAACGGCGGTGGCAGCAGCAGTAGCAGCAGCGCCAGCGGATCGGGCAGCGCCGCGGCGAGCGGCGGCTCGTACAACCTTGCCCTGATCTCGGACCTGTCCGGCCCGTTCGCCAGCGTCTCCGCCCCCGGTGCGGCCGGCGTTGAGGTTGCGGTGGACAACATCAACGCGGACGGCGGCGTCAACGGGAAGAAGCTCAACCTCTCGGTCACCGACAGCCAGTCAAGCGCGAGCACCGCGCTTTCCGCGTCGCAGAAGGCGCTCGCGACCAGCCCCCTCGCGCTGTTCATGCTGTCGGGATCCGCGGACGCGTCAGCCATCGGACAGCTTGCCCAGGCCGCGCAGGTCCCCCTGCTCAGCCCGGCCCTCAGCGACACCTCCGTCTACCCGGCGCAGGCTTATCTCTACCAGCCCAGCCTGACCGCCCAGCAGGACGCGCAGGCGATGTTCACCTTCGTCCAGCAGCAGGAGGGCAACCTGGCCGGCAAGGTCGTCGACGTCGCCGCCATCAACTCGCCCTACGTCCAGCTGATCATCACGGATGTCACCAAGCTGCTCAAGGCGCAGGGTGCCACGGTCAATGCCGCACAGCAGTACAACCTGCCCCTCGCGTCCTTCGCGACGCAGGCCGACGCGATCGCCCGCGACAAGCCGGACGTCGTCCTGACCCTGGGTGCCACCGATGACACCGTCGTCGTGTCCAAGGCGCTCACCGAAGCAGGCGTGACCGCACTGCAGGTCGGCATCCCGTCCGGCGGCGCGCAGCAGACGCTCCAGCAGATCGACTCGTCCAAGTACTACGCCCTGTCGGCGGATCCCTATGCGAATGAGACCCCGGCCTTCCTCGCCGCCGCCGCCAAGTACGGGAAGCAGTCGGACGTGTCGGGCTCGCTCTTCGCGATGTCCGGCTGGGTCGCGGTCTACATGCTCGCCGACGCGCTCAAGCAGTGCGGTACGCAGTGCACGAGCCGCGCGCTCAACAACGCGCTGCAGCACGTCTCCGACCTCAGCATCCCCGACGGCGTCTCCTACGGGCCGGTGACGTTCAGCATCACCAACCACGTCGCCGTGAGCACCGTGCGGTTCCGCAGCTACAACCCGGCCACGGGCAAGTTCACCGAAAGCGCCCCGATCAACGTCGCCAGCTGACGGGTTCCCGTCCAGTAACACGGTGCACCAAGAGCTAAGACAAGGCAGCTAAAGGTACGGACGTGAACCAAGATCACCAGTGGAGTATGGACGGCACCACACGCGATGCTGCGCTGCGTCCCAGCGCCATCGAGGTCCGTGCCCTCAGCGTTGCCTTCGGTGGCCTGCGCGCGCTGACCGACGTTTCCGCGTCGGTCAGCGCCGACCACATCGTGGCGGTCATCGGCCCCAACGGCGCAGGCAAGACCACGCTGCTCAATGCGATCTGCGGCCTCGTTCCCAAGGCAAACGGCGAGGTCAGGCACTACGGGAAGGACGTCACGAACGCCCACCCGACCACGATCGCGCGCACCGGGGTGGGGCGCAGCTTCCAGGACCCCCGGCTGATCGATTCGTTCAGCGTCCTGGAGAACGTGCTGTGCGGCGCGCACACCACCATCGGGTACTCGCTGGCGGACCAGGTGGTCCGCCGCCGCAAGGTAAGCAAGCGGGAACGCGATGCGCGCGCCGACGCGATGGAACTGCTCGGCCTGTTCGGTCTCGCGCACCTGGCCGGCCTGGAGGCCGGCCGCCTGGCCTACGGCCCGCGCAAGATGGTCGACATCGTCCGGGCCACGATTTCCCGGCCGAGCATCCTGCTGCTCGACGAGCCCTCGTCGGGCCTCGACCGCGCCGAGCGGGTGCGGATCGGGAACATGATGCTGAAGATCCACCGGGAGTTCCAGATCCCCATGCTGATCGTCGAGCATCACATGGATCTGGTCCGGGCGGTCACTCACCGCGTGCTCGGCCTGGCCTCCGGGTCGGTCGCGCTCGACGGGCCGACCGGCGAAGTCCTCGACTCGGCGGCGTTCCGGGTAACCATGATGGGCGATACGTCCGCCCGCGACGAGAAGGTTGCCACCACGGATGTCTGAACTCACCGCCGCGGTAGTCGGCGGCCTCACCCTCGGTGCGATCTACTCGCTGGTGACGCTCGGCATCGTCATCATCTTCCGCGCGACCGAGACCTTTAACTTCGCGCACGGCAGCTTCATGCTGCTGGCCGCCCTCATCGTCGGGCGGATGCAGAGCGGATCGGGTCTTCCGTTCGCCGTGCTCGCGCTGATCAGCCTGGGCATCGTGGGCATGCTCGGCGCCCTGCTGTTCCGTATCGCCCTGCGTGCCACGGTGGGGCGCCCCCATTTCGTGGCGGTCATCGCGACGCTCGGGTTCGCCGCCGTCGCCGACGGCGTCATCGGGCTGGTCTTTCCGCAGACGCAGTACTCGATCACGATACCGGGGCTCTCGTCCGGCTCCACGACGATCTTCGGAGCCACCTTCGGGACCGCGTCGCTTGAGCTCAGCGGGTTCACCGTCGTCTTGACGGTAGCGATTGTCCTCGTCTTCCGTTACACCTCGCTCGGCGTGCGGATACGGGCCGCCGGACAGAACTCGCTGCTGGCCAGCCAGGGCGGCATAAACATCCACTGGGTCTACCTCGGATCGTGGGCCCTGGCGTGCGTGCTGGCCGGCATAGCAGGCATCACCTACGGCAGCGTGAACTCGGTGAACACCGGGATCGAGGACCTCGCCCTGCTCGCCTTCCCCGCGGCGCTGCTCGGCGGGCTTGACAGCATTCCCGGCTCTCTCATCGGCGGCTTCGGCATCGGGCTGATCGGGGGCTTCGTTTCTGCGTACATCGGCGGAGATTATGTCACGGTTGTCACCTATCTTGTCCTTCTCGCGGTCATGCTGTTCCTGCCGCAAGGCATCCTCGGCACGCGCGCAGTCAGGCGGGTGTGAGTCATGACCCGCGTGCTGACGAGCAGGGAAAGCGCCGCGCCGGCCCGTGCCTTCGGCTGGCGGGGGCTCATCCGGCAGCAGTACATCATCATCGCAGTCACCTTCCTCGTTGTCGTCTACTTCACGGCGGCCGGCTCGTCGTTCTCGATCTACACCGTTGACACGATCCTGCTGTCCGCGATCGGCGCCATGGCGCTCGACCTGCTGATGGGAACGGGCGGACAGGTATCCATCGGGAACGCGGCCTTCCTGGCCCTCGGCGCCTTCGCGACGGTGTGGGCGAACCGCGCGGGAGTGCCCTTCCCTCTCGACGTGATCGTCGCGGCGATCGCGTGTGCCGCGGGCGGCCTGATCGTGGGCCTGCCGGCCCTGCGGATACGCGGCATGTACCTGGCCCTGGCGACACTGGCCGCGTTCTACCTGGCCGACTTCATCGGGCAGAAGTACCAGAGCGACACGGTCGGCGCGGCCGGATTCTTCCTCAAGCCCATCTTTACCGGGACCCTCGGGCAGCAGTCGGCGCAGTGGGCCTGGCTGCTGTTCGGCGTGGTCGTCGCCACCCTGATCCTCGTCTCGTGGCTGCGCAGCGGGCGCAGCGGGCGTGCCTGGCGGATGATCCGTGATCACGAGGTCGCCGCGTCGGCGATGGGCATTCCGGTGGCGCGCTACAAGCTCCTGCTGTTCATGATCACCTCGGCCATCATCGGAGTCCAGGGCGGGCTGACGGCACACTTCACCGGCTTGGTCTCGTACGACAGCTTCACGCTGACGCTGTCCATCTCGGTCATCGCCATGATCCTCATCGGCGGCCTTGACAGCGAGGCCGGGCCGCTGATCGGTGCGCTGGTCGTCACCACCATGCCGGTCTTCCTGCCCAACCTCATCGGCCTGTTCGCGAGCTCGGCGAACGCCAGCCAGGACGCGAGCAATTACTCCGAGGTCCTCTACGGCCTGCTGATCATGGTCTTCATGATCAAGGCCCCGATGGGACTGGCCGGCTTGTCCCGGATCGGCGGCCGGAAGGTGCTGTATCGCCTGCGGGGGGGCGACCCCCCTGGCGAGCACTCCAATTTTGCCCCTCGCCAGTAAGTAACTTCATCAGTGAATGCAAAATTGGAGTACTCGGCCCCCCGCGCACGGCGGGGGCTCCGCCCCCCCGTAGCCCCCCCACGGGAGGACGGCGCCAAAACCACGCCGCCCCCCGCGCTGCGGTTGCTGTCGAGAGGCGGCCCCAAGACCGGGCCGCCTGCGGCTGCGCCGCGCTGTGGTTGCTGTAGCAGGCAGCGCACAACCCGCGCTGCCGCGGGTGACGAGATGTCGCCTGCCCGGTGGAGCGGTTTCCACCGGGCCGGCGACATCTGCCGCGGCCGCCGCTATGCCTTGTTCACGAAGCGGGCGATGGCCTCGGCCGAGTTAGCGTACGCGGACAGGTGACGGGTGTAGTCCTGCTCGGTGCGGTAGGCCGCCTCCAGCGGCAGCGTGTCGGTGCGGACGACCGACGCCTTCGCCATGCGGATGGCCACCGGGTCCTTGGCGGCGATCACGCCGGCCAGTGCGCGGGCCTCGGCGAGGAGGTCGTCACCGCTCACCACGGTCTCGACTCCGCCCAGGCGGTACATCTCAGCGGCCGGGACCCGCTCGCCGGTGTAGAACATCCGCCGCGCCTTGCCCGGCCCGACCATCCACTGGGCGAAAGAGGCCGCCCCGAGCACGCCCACGTCAATCTCCGTCAGCGCGAAGGTGGCATTCTCGGCCGCCAGGACGATGTCGCTCACCGCGGCCAGGGCCACGCCCGCGCCCACTGCCGCGCCGTTGACGGCGCAGATCACCGGCACCGCGCAGTGGCGCACCGCGAAGAACGCCTCGCGGGCCCGGTACATCGGGTCGCCGATGTTCGCCGAGGCAGGCTCGGATCGCTCGACCTTGAGGTCGTGGATGTCGCGTCCGCCGCAGAAGACCCGGTCGCCGGCGCCGGTGAAGACGACGGCGGAGATGTCGTCCCGGTCGCGGAAGCTGTCGAAGACCTCCTTGATCTCCTGGTAGGTCTCGCGGGACAGCGCGTTGACCGGCGGCCGGTCGATGACGACCTCGGCGATCCGGTCCTGGGTAGTTAGTCTGAGTCCTGGCATATTTACCTTATTCACTCAAGATCGCCGTCAGCAGCGGACGCGGATGCCGGTCGGTCCCCTGAGCGGTACGGCGCGGCTGACGGTTCGCCCTTGGGCGGCGAACACCCTCGAACGTAGGCCCGATCAGAATCTGTGTCAACATCTCTGTTGACACATGCCGACGAGCCGGTGCGTCACTCTCGCCGGACGACTCACCGGGGCGGAACTCCGTGCCGATGGACGGCCGTTGACGCCAAGGACTTCTCCTTGTGTCCGGTTCGAGTCGCGGAGCCGGCCGCGTTTCCGCGCCCGGGCCGGGGCCGAGAGCGGGCCTGCGCACCCGCCGCCGCGGAGCCCGCCGGGAGAATTTTCAACACCAGTGTTGCCTCGATGGCCGTAGGCGTTTAAGGTTCCTGGTAGGAAAGCACGCCGCCGGCAGGTATCCGCGGGGTGTGGGCTCAGCCCGGTATGTCGAGAGGATGGCCTACGGTGACTGTTGAGGCGACGAAGCTGTTCGACGATGTCGACGAGTCGATGCGCGGTATCAAGATCATCGATGTCGACACGCACCTGACAGAGCCGGCGGACCTGTGGACGTCGCGCGCCCCCAAAGACCTGGCGGACCGCGTGCCGAGGGTCGTGCTGAACCAGGACCTGACCGATGACATGCGCGAGCAGGTCTCCCACCTGGGGACGACCGGGCCGCACGTGAACTCGCCGATGTGGATCGTCGACGGGTACCAGGTCCTCGGGCCCGCCGGCGCGGGCAGCGTGATCAACCGGAACAACGAGAAGGTCAAGGGCGCGACGTTCCTGCAGTGGCCGCTCGACGAGTCCTCGCTCGCGGCCTCGTACGTGGCACCGCGGATAGCGATGATGGACGCGCTCGGGATGGCCGGCCAGATCCTGTTCCCGAACGTGGTCGGCTTCGGCGGCCAGAACTTCTTCCGGATCAGCGACCACGAGCTGCGGATGGCGATCGTCCGCATCTGGAACGACGCGATGGCCGACATGCAGCGGGAGTCCGGCGGCCGGCTGATGGGCATGGGGCTGCTGCCGTGGTGGGACATCGACCGGACGGTCCAGGAGATCAAGCGCATCGCCGGGCTCGGCCTGCACGGGGTCATCACCAACGCCGACCCGCAGAACCAGGGCATGCCGGACCTCTCCGAGCGGTTCTGGGACCCGATGTGGCAGGAGTTGCAGGAGCACGAGCTCCCGATGAACTTCCACTGCGGCGCGAGTGCCACGCAGCGGACGTTCAACGGCGGTTCGCCGTGGCCGTCGATGGACGCGAACAGCAAGCTCGCCGTCGGCTCGGCGATGCTGCAGATGGCAAATGCCCGGCTCGTCGCGAACATGATCCTGTCCGGGCTGTGCGAGCGGTTCCCCCGGCTGAAGATCGTGTCGGTGGAAAGCGGCATCGGCTGGCTCCCGTTCATGCTTGAGGCGCTGGACTACCACGCCGACGAGAACGCGGCCCAGCACGGCCTGTCGCTGCTTCCCTCGGAGTACTTCAAGCGGCAGATGTACGCGTGCTTCTGGTTCGAGAACGGCCCCACCCTGATCGACTCCATCGAGCGGATCGGCGTGGACAACTGCATGTTCGAGACCGACTTCCCGCACCCCACCTGCCTGTTCCCCGAGCCGCTGCGCAACGCGGTCCCGACATTCAAGAACGTCGACGAGTCCTTCCGGCGCAAGGTGTTCAGCGAGAACGCCGCCCACGTGTACAACATCGACCTGGCCACCCTCTGACGAGCCCGACGCGCTGCGACCAGACGGTGGCCCTGGACCTTACCCCCGATGAGCTGCTCACCACCACGCGCACCGTCCGGCTCCGCCTGGACTTCAGCCGGCCGGTGGAACGCGGCCTTATCGAGGAGTGCATCGAAATCGCGCTGCAGGCGCCGACGGGCGGTCTCAAGCAGAACTGGCACTGGATCGTCGTCGGCGACCAGCAGGTGAAGCGGCAGATCGCGGCGGTCTACCGCGACTCGTGGACAGCCGGCGCCGGGGCCGGCGCCCTGCCGTCGTACCCGGAGGGCGACCCGCGGGGCGAGCGGCTCGCCCGCGTGCTGGAATCGGGCAATTACCTGGCCGAGAACATGCACCGGGCTCCGTGGCTGGTCATTGCGTGCGGCACCGGGCGCAAGCTCGGGTCGCCGACCGTGCCGGAGCAATCGCGGTTCTGGGGGTCGGTCCTGCCGGCGATGTGGAGCTTCATGCTGGCCGCCCGCGCGCGCGGGCTGGGCGCCGCCTGGACGACCGAGCATCTCAAGCGTGAGGAAGAGGTCGCGGAGATCCTGGGCATTCCATACCCCGAGGTCACCCAGTGCGGGCTCTTCCCGGTCGCTTACTCGATCGGGACGGACTTCAAGCGGGCCCGCCGGATACCCGGATCCGAGCTGACGCACTGGGACCACTGGTAAGGTCGAGCGCCCGCACCGCGACGTACCCTGGAGCTGGCCGGCCAGCTCCAGGGCGCCGCTGAACCACGCTCCGACCGGATGTCAGGAATAAAGCGGACGGCACGGCCCCGGGGTGCCAGTCTGCGTGTTTCACTTGTTTCTTCAAGTGAATATCGGCTATTGTGGCTTGATGACTCAAGTCAAGTCGCGGCAAGATGCCGGCCTGCAGCTAGCCGGTGCGACATGACTTGATGATTAAAGTCAAATAGGGTCCGGCGCGGGCCCCGGCCTCGTGGAGGGGGTCCCGATATGAGTAACAAGGACGACATCCTGACTGTCCCGGCGCAGACGCAGGCGTCATCGCGCGAATGCGAAGAATCACTTGATAATTCAAGTCACCTGGAATTCGTTCCGATGGCCGACGGTGCTGTCGCCGGCACCGGGGAGCCGCCGGCGAAGTGGCTGACCGCAGCGGAACTGGAGTCCTGGCTGTCCGTGGTGCGGCTGACCATCTGGCTGCCCTGGGCGATCGATCAGCGGCTGCGCCGCGCCGCCGATCTCGGGCTGGTCGAGTACCAGGTGATGGCCATGCTGTCCACCAAGCCGGGCAGGACCATGCGGATGAGCACGCTCGCCGGCCTCACCAACGTGTCGCTGTCCCGGCTGTCGCACCTCGTGAAGCGCCTGGAGTGCCGGGGCTTCATGCGCCGCGAGGCCGACGGCGCGGACGGGCGGTTCACCAATGCCATCCTGACCGACGAGGGCTACCGGACGCTGGCCGAGGCGGCCCCCGGTCACGTGGCCTACGTGCGATCGCTGGTCGTCGACGCCCTGTCGGCCAGGGAACTGCAACGGCTCGGCCTGGTTGCCGACCGCATCGTGTCGCGCATCGACACCTCGGGAATGGGCTAGCCGCACATACCACGGCCCGTTGGCTGAATCATCACTATTGACTTGATATATCAAGTTAAATCCCGCCCCTGTGGCAGCTACCGTCCTCTCCGACAGGTAAAGGAAAGACCCATGACAGTCAAAGCGGTTCCCGGCGGCACGTTCACCATGGCGGATGACCTGACGGTCGCGCGCATGGGGTACGGCGCCATGCAGCTCGCCGGCCCCGGCGTCTTCGGCCCGCCGGCCCGTCCGGCCGATGCCGTAGCCGTACTCCGCGAGGCCGTTAACCTCGGCGTCAACCACATCGACACCGCCGACTTCTACGGCCCGCACGTCACGAACCAGCTCATCAGCCAGGCCCTGCGTCCCTATCCGGACGACCTGCGCATCGTCACCAAGGTCGGCGCGGTCCGCGGCGCCCGCGGCGGCTGGCTGCCGGCCGGAAGCCCGGAGCAGCTCAGGGCCCAGGTCCACGACAACCTGCGCAACCTCGGCCTCGACGCGCTTGACATGGTAAACCTGCGCGTCCCCGACGGCCGCACCGAGCCCTGGTTCGTCGCCGAGCAGTTCACCGCGCTGGCCCAGCTTCGGCAGGAGGGCCTGATCAGGCATCTCGGCCTTAGCGCGGTCAACGCCGAGCAGGTCGCCGCGGCCCAGGCCATCGCGCCGGTCGTCTGCGTGCAGAACTACTACAACGTCGCCAGCCGGGCCGACGACGAGCTCATCGACTCACTCGCGGAGCAGGGCATCGCCTACGTCCCGTATTCACCGCTGGCCGGGATCTTCTGGCTCAGGTCGCTGACCCTCCGGCGCGCCGCCGCCCGCCTCGGCGCGACCCCGTCCTCCGTCGCACTGGCGTGGCTGCTGCGGCGCTCGCCGAACATCCTGCTTATCCCGGGCACCTCGACCGTCTCGCACCTGCGCCAGAACGTCGCCGCCGCGGCACTGACCATCCCCGGGGACACGCTGCGCGAACTGAATGGCATCGGGGCCGACAAGCGCCGCTGACCGCGATTTCCCGCGCGGCATACTGCCTGCCCAGCCCCTGCGGAAGCCCGGCGTCGGCCGCAAGCACGGCGTCACCCGCGTTTGTTTTACCCAGGCTCCGTCGGCGCCGGGTAGCGGCAGCCAACAGGCAGGAGGTCCCCCTTCGGAGGACGGCTCGCCGCTGGTCCGCGCCGCTACCGCCCGAGGTTATTCCGAACGGGGGCGGCTTACTCGGTCGCGCCCCTGCCGACGGCAAGATGGTGGATAGTTATACACCCCATAGCGTGCACAACTATCCACTATCCGTAAGGATGCCGGGCTGCCGCCGGATAACAGCAAGAAGCGCGTAGCGCATCCCGTCGCCGGCTAAAGCTTCGCGGGCCCTGGCCGCCGCATTCCGCCTTCACCCTCCGCGACTTCGTGCCCAGCGGAGTCGTGACCAGGCGGATCCCGGCGGCTTTGCCCGTGATTTCCCTGGACGAGACAGACAGTTCACGTGAGCCGCTCGTTTCCGGCCCCCATATGACTTGACTCTTCAAGTTGAGAGCGGCTAGGGTTCAACTTGAGCGATCAAGTAAAGCGCCGGCGTCGGGCCGACGTTCATGTCTAGAAAGGTGAACGGCAATGACCACTTCACAGACTGTTGCCATCATCGGTACCGGTAACATCGGCGGCACGCTCGCGGCGAACCTGGCGGCCGGCGGTCAGGACTTCCTCCTGGCCGGCCGTGACCTGGAAGTCGCCACGAAGGTGGCCTCCGGCCTTGACGGCCACGCCGAGG
This sequence comes from uncultured Actinomycetota bacterium, assembly GCA_963785645.1. Classification (GTDB taxonomy): domain Bacteria; phylum Actinomycetota; class Actinomycetes; order Streptosporangiales; family Streptosporangiaceae; genus Trebonia. Next base: position 228,595 of record CAWAWG010000002.1, on the reverse strand, counting down.
TGGTGACCGTAGACGAGGCGGTCGACCGGGCCGACGTGCTCGTGTTCGCCGTGTGGCTGGACGCTCTCCAGGAGCTGATTGCCCAGTACGGTGACCGGCTCGCCGGCAAGGTGGTTGTCGACCCGTCGAACCCGGTCGCCCCGGACGGCAACGGGGGCTTCAAGAAGATCATCGGCGAGCAGGAGTCGTCGGGCCAGCTGCTGGCCGCCCAGCTGCCGGCCGGGGCGAACCTGGTCAAGGCGTTCAGCGGCCTTTCCGCTCCCACCCTGGCCGCGTCCACCAGGCGGGAGCCGGAGCTCGCCGTCGGGTTCTACGCCGCGGACGACACCGCCGCGGGCGACACCGTAGCCGAGCTGATCCGCGTCAGCGGCTACGAGCCGGTCCGCATCGGCGGCCTTGACCAGTCCATCCGCATCGAGGTGTTCGGCGACCTGCACGAGTTCGGTGCCCTGGGCCGGGCGGTGTCCAAGCAGGAGGCGCTGGCGGCACTCTGAGACCGGCGGTTCCCGGTCGCGGCGGGGGCCGGCCGACCACGACAACAGAAGAGCAACACCGACGGCCGCCCGTGCTGGACTCACCGCTCCAGCCGGGCGGCCTTCGTTGTGTCTCGGTCAGCTCCACCAGGGAGGGGCGCAGGCCACGGCGGCCTCGATCAGGTCCGCTTTGGTCACCGTGTCGTCGCTGAGCCAGGCCTTGATGGCGCCGGCGAATCCGTAGGCGAAGAACTGCGCGATGACCTGGTGGTTGACCCTGGGCAGGTCCGGGTGGGCGGAGCGGGCGAAGACCGCGAGGGCGCGGTCGGTGAAGTAGCGGATAAGCGCCTCGTACACTCCCTGGCCGGCCGGATCGCGCAGGACGTGCTGGTACACGGCCATGAACCGCTCAACGTGATCGGCGACATCGCTGACCGTGAGGCGTACTACCTGCTCGACGGTATGCAGGCCATCCGCCTGCCGGGTCTCCCGCAGGCGCAGGCAGCGCTTCAGGTCGGCGTCGAGCACCTGGATGAGCAGTTCCAGCGGGCTGCTGTAGCGGTTGTAGAACGTCGCCCGGGTGACCCCGGCCCGTTCGGCGAGGTCCGCGACGGTGATCTGCGAGACGGGCCGCTGCCCGGCGAGCTCGACGACCGCCTGCTCAAAGGCGCGGGCGGTCCGGGTGATACGCGGATCCGGGGTTCGCATGACTTGCACTATGCCACGATCGCTGCTTTTATACACGTGTCAAATAGTTTCAGTGAAGGGAGCGGCCCGGTGGCGCCTCACACGACGATCTCACCCGAAGAAGCGGCCGACCGGCTGGCCATCCGCGAGCTGGTTGACGCCTACGCCCACTGTGCGGACCGGCGCGACGCCAAGGGGCAGATGGCCCTGTTCACCGAGGACACGCGCTTCCTCGTGTTCATGGACGCGCCTGTCTCCGGCGCACAGGGCGCGGAACCGACTCAGGAACTGCACGGGCGCGAGTCGCTGGCCCCGGTGTTCGACAACCTCAACATTTACGCCGCGACCATGCACTTCAACGGGCAGAGCACCGTGTCGCTTGACGGCGACCGGGCAACGGGGGAGAGCTACTGCCTCGCCCACCATCTCTCCGTCGCCGCGGACGGGCAGCGCACGCTGATGGTCGCGTCCATCCGGTATCTCGACGAGTTCGTCAAGCAGGACGGCCAGTGGCTGTTCGCCGAGCGCCGGCTGCTGGTCAACTGGATCGACACCCGGCCATCGGTAGCCGGGCTAACCGGCCGGCACCTGACGGGCTGACCGCGGCGCGGCTCATTCGGTGCACTCGAATCGGTGCACCCGGATCAGGGTCGCCGACCGGCCTGAGGACAGGGGAGGAGCGGGAGGCACCCCGCATCCGTTCGGAATGAAGATCTCTTGTCCAGAACGGAAGGTGGTTTCAATCCTTCAGCCCAGCCGAACGGGGCCTCGGCGCCGGGCGGGCAGCGTGTTAGCATGGCACTGAAACGACTGTTTCAGTTGACCGTTTCAGTGCTGTGGAGGCGAAGATGCCAGCGGAAGAGACGTCCGTCCGCCGACTGGGCCAGCCGGGGGACCTGGGCTGGGTCGTGATGGCCCACGGTGAGCTTTACGCCAGGGAATTCGGCTGGGACAGCAGCTTCGAGTCGCTGGTGGCGAAGATCGTCGCCGACTACGCGACCGGCCGCGAAGATACCCGACAGGCAGCCTGGATCGCCGAGCGGTGCGGGCGCCGGGTGGGCTGCGTGTTCTGCGTCGCGGCGGACGAGCGGACGGCGCAGCTTCGCATCCTCCTCGTTGACCCGAGCGCCCGGGGGAGTGGGCTCGGCGTGCGGCTGGTCGACGAGTGCCTGGGCTTCGCCAGGGAAGCCGGCTACGAGCGGATGAAGCTGTGGACCAACCACCCGCTGGCCGCGGCGCGGCGGATCTACCTGTCCCGCGGGTTCACCCTCGCCGACGAGGAACCGCACCACAGCTTCGGCGCCGACCTGATCGGCCAGGTGTACGAACGTGACCTTTGAGAGGCGCCCGGGGGGAGGATACGCACGTGACCGACTCCGCCCGGAAGCAGGAACTGCTGGAAGCCGCCTACGAGTACGTGCTCGGCAACGGGCTCGCGGACATGTCGCTGCGGCCGATCGCCAGAGAAATCGGATCGAGCCCGCGGGTGCTGCTGTTCCTGTTCGGGTCTAAAGAGGAGCTGACCCGGGCGCTGCTCGCGCGGGCACGAGAAGAAGAACTCCGGTATCTCGCGGAACTGCGCGACGGGCACACCGGGCTCGCGGTGACCGCCCGGGACGTCTGGGCGTGGCTGGCCGAGCCGTCACACCGCGGGCTGCTCGCGCTGTGGGTCGAGGGGTACGCGCGCTCGCTGCTCGGCGACCCGGGACCTTGGGCCGAATTCGGCCGTAACACGGTACGAGACTGGCTTGACCTGCTCGCCGAGCGCCAGGCCGCTGACGGGGACGGCACTGGTGCGGACGGTTCCGGTGCGGACGGTTCCGGTGCGGAGGCCGAGCGGACGCTGCTGCTCGCTGTGCTGCGGGGGGCGCTGCTCGACCTGCTCGCCACCGGCGACACCGAGCGCGTCACCCGCGCCGTCGACCGCCACCTGCGCACCCTCGGCCTGCCCGCCGGCTAGTCAAACACGGGCTAATCAAACACGGGCCAACTGAGCATGGGCGAATCCGCGTGCTCGCGTGCGGTCGGGGCGACCTCCGGGCACGGTGGCGCTATCCCGATAAGCTGACATTTCCTCCGGCATCGGGCAGGGGAGCTCATTGACCGCGAGAGGGAGCTCAGTTGACCGCGACAGCGTGGCAGCAGATTGTGCAGGCGACGGCCGTTCCAGGGTACGGCCACCGGTACCGGCAGTGGGTGCTTGACTCGCTCAAGTACATCGACGTGCAAGATCTCGCGACGGGCGGTGACCACATCCCGGAGCTGGGCGACGTCTACGTCGATGTCGCGCTGGTCAGCCGGGCCCTGCGTTCCGACGGCCCGGTCGGCCCGCGACCGACCGGCACCGTGGCCGAGGACATCTCAGCGCGACAGTCGATCAGCGACCTTCTCGACCGCCGCCCGCGCCTGGTCCTCGCGCTGGTCGGCCCGCCCGGAAGCGGGAAAAGCACCCTGCTGGCGCACTCCGCCCGCCGCGGTGCCCGGCCGGCCTGGCGCGGGAACCTTGGCCGCAGGCGCGTCCCCGTGCTGCTCGCGCTCCGCGAGCGGGCCCGGTCGATCGTGGCCGACCCGGCGGTCTCCCTGCCGGACGTCATACGGACCGCGGTCGGCGGCGTGGCGGGCAAGGAGCCTGGCGGCTGGTGGGAACGTCAACTGGGCCGCGGCCGGTGCCTCGTCCTGCTCGACGGCCTGGACGAGGTCGCCCGCGCCGACGACCGCCTGGTGGTGGCCGACTGGGTAGCGCGCCAGATCGCCGCCTACCCGGACAATCACTTCGTGGTCACCGCCAGGTCGCACGGCCTCCCCGGCTCGCTGGCCGACCACGCGGACGTCTTTGTGGTCCGGCCGTTCACCGCGGAGCAGGTTCAGCTGTTCCTCGACCGCTGGTACCTGGCCGCCGAACGGCACGCGACCGGCACCTCAGGAAAGGCCGTGCGGATGCGGGCGGAGGAGTCCGCCGCCAGGCTCACGGCCCTGCTCCGAGAGCATCCGGCACTGTACGACCTGGCGGTCAATCCGCTGCTGCTGACCATGATCGCCACCGCGCACCGCTACCGCGGCGCGCTGCCGGGCAGCCGCGCCGACCTCTACGGTGAGATCTGCCAGGTCCTGGTGTCACGGCGGGTTCAGGCCAAGGACCTGCCCGAACTCCTGCCCTGGCCCGCTAAGCAGGCGCTGCTGGCCGCGCTCGCCTACCAGATGATGCGCGAGCGGGTAACCGAGCTCAGCGCCGACCGGGTAGGCGAGATCCTCGGGCCCCGCCTGGAGCGGTACCCCGCGTCCGTCACCGGCCAGGCGTTCCTCGACGACATCTCGCTCAACGGCCTGCTCGTCGAGCCGGCGGCCGGCCGGTATGCCTTCACCCACCTGACCTTCCAGGAGTACCTGGCCGCCCGGCACGTCAGCGCCAACCCTTACCTCGCGGAGGTCCTCGTCGGCGACGTCGGCGACCCCTGGTGGCACGAGACCATCCTGCTGTACGCGGCGAGCGCCGATGTCAGCCCGATCGTCCGCGCCTGCCTGGACAACGGCACGATCCCCGCCCTCACCCTGGCTTTCGACTGTGCCGAGGCCAGCGCCGAGATCGATCCTGACCTGCGCCATCGCCTTGACCGCGAACGCAGGCGGGCCTACGAGCCAGGCTGCCCGCCCGAGCACCGGAGGCTGATCGCCGGCGTCCAGGCGGCGCGGCTCATCCGCCGGACCCGCACTACCGCCGCCGGCGCGCGGATCTGCGCCCAGGCCGTTCCCGCGGACCTCTACTGGCTCTTCCTCGCCGATACCCAGGCTCCCCGGCCCGACGGCTCATGTGACCCCTCTTCGCACCAGCCGGCCACCGGCATGTGGGGACCCGAGGCGCGCGCCTTCGTGACCTGGCTGAACTCGATCACCGCGGCCGGCACGGGCATCGAGGTCAGGCTCCCGCGCCACGACGAGCTCAAGGAAGAGGTCATCTCCAGCGTCCTGTCGGCGGCGCTCCCGCCCGCGGTGACAAGCGCCTGGACCCTGCAGCCGTCCCCCGTGTCTGGCAGTACGGCATCGGGCAGTACGGCATCAGGCAGTGCCGCATCGAGCCGGGCCGTTACGCCGGGGCTGTGGCTCCGGCCGGGGCAGCCCCATCCGCACGAGCTGGCCGGTGCCGCGATCCGGCAGGCGGTCGCCGTCGACCTACGGAACACTTCCATCCTGCCCCAGGTGCTCACCGCGGCGGTCCTTGACGTTGCCCTTGATGTCGCCCGCGACCTCGACGACGTCCGCGCCCTGATCAGGGCCCTCGCCAGCGACCTGACCGCCCGCGCCAACTCCGGCGGGCGCACCGTCGACCTGATGCACGCCCACGCCCACGCCATCGTCCTCACCTACGCTCACGCTCACGCCCTCACCCGCTCCGCCGCCATCACGCTCACCGGTGACGCCCCGCCGGAACTCATCCGCACCCTCGATCTCGCGCCCGCGCGTGCCTTGGCCGAGGCCGTCTTCCGCGATCTCGCGAGCGCCATCCGCGTCGCCCGCGCCCGCGCCGTCGAGCTTGCCGATGCCATCGACGTGGACCTGAAGATCCTGAGCGCCTTCGCCTTCGACCTCGCACATACCGTCGAACTCGCCGAGGTGCACGCCGCCGACTTCGTACGGGCCTACTCGCTGGCCCGCAGCATTCCTGACGCCCAGGATCCCGACCTCGCCCGCGTCTTCGGCCTCGCCGGAGTCCCCGTCCTCGACCCGGCGCTGCCGCTACCCGGAGTCCTCGGGCTCCCGCTGCGCTGGGTGGCCGGCGGACCGCTCGCCAGTACCCTGCTCCAGGTACTGGCCGCGAACCCGCCGTCGGGCGGCGGCGCTGCGCTCCCGCTGGCCGCCGACCCCCACCTGGCATTCGCGGTCGCGCTCGCGTCCCGCGCCGGGATTGACGAGACCGCGCCGCTGACGGCGGATCTCGGCAGTCCGCTCACCGACGTGCTGCGTGACCTGATGGCAGCCAGATCCCCCCGGGGAGAGGGCGCAGCCGAGTGGAACCAGGTAACGGGTCTCAGCCGGCTGACCGACGCCTGCTTGCCGATGTCCGCCACGCACCAGCCCCCGAGCCCGCCCGACGCGGCGGCGCTGCGAGCAGTCGCACTCGCGCTGGCCGGCGGCACCGCCGTACCGGGGGCCGCGGTGTGGGGGGACACGGTGCCGGAGGAAACGGCGTCAGAGGCTGACGACCCGCAGGTGCTGCGCACAGTGGCCGCCACCGTCACCCTGGTCGAGAAACGGGCCAAGGGCGAGTCGACGACCGGCGAAGTCATCATCCTCGCCCTCTCCTAGCGACGAATCTACCCACCGCGTTGAGACCGCCGCCAGCGGCAGCGACGGCATCCCCGATGGCCTGAATCGGCGGGGGATGCCGTCATCGCGATCCCGGGCTTGCCGGGAACTTCCATGTATTTCCTGTAAGTACCGAAGCCGCTGCTCGCCCGCCCGGAACGTGGTAAAGTGCAATTTGGCTAAGAAGAATGACGGCCGTAATCTTCTTTCTGTATTTCAATAACGACTTGCCGCTCTGAGTTGTTCCAGCGGCGTATGTGACCTTTATCTTTTAATTCTTTCTTTCTTGGCGGTCTTGGCGCACGCATACTTTGGTCCGTGAGAAAGAGCGATCTGCGGATAATCCGGCAGCCCCCATTCCGCAATATCTTCCTCGCCCGGGCCGTGTCGCTGCTGGGCACGTCGATGGCCCCCGTCGCGCTGTCGTTCGCTGTTCTCGGTGAGCCCGGCGGCTCGGCCGGAAAGCTCGGGCTGGTGCTGGCCGGGCGGTCGATCGCGCAGATCGTGTTCCTCATGTTCGGCGGCGCGCTCGCTGACCGCTTCCCGCGTTACCGGATCATGGTGGGATCCGACCTGCTGGCATTTGCCGCCCAGGCGGCCGTCGCCGCGCTGTTCATTTCCGGCAACCCGCCGGTCGCGCCGCTGGTAGCCCTCTCGGCGGTCAACGGCGCCGCGAACGCGATGTTCATTCCCGCATCGGTCGGCCTGGTGCCGCAAATCGTGGACCCGTCGCAGCTGCAGTCCGCTAACGCGCTCATCCGGCTATCGCAGAATTCCGCCAGCCTCGCGGGCGCCGCGATCTCCGGCGCGGTCATCGTGGCAGCAGGCGCAGGCTGGGCCATCGGTATCGACGCCGCCACGTTCGCGGTATCGGCACTCCTCGTGCTCACGTCGCGCGCCCCGCGCAGGGGGCTCGGCGCAGGGCGCACAGCGCTGATCTCCGAGCTTGGCGAGGGCTGGCAGGAGTTCAGGTCCCGCCAGTGGGTCTGGGTGGTCGTCGCCCAGTTCGCGCTGGTCAACTTCTGCTTCTCGCCCTGCGTCAACGTCCTCGGCCCGGTCATCGCGAGGGAGTACTGGGGCGGTCCGCTCGCCTGGTCCGCCGTGGTCACCGCCAACGCCGTCGGGCTGGTCGCCGGCAGTTTCCTCGTCATGCGCCTGCGCCCGGCGCGTCCGCTCCGTCTCGCCACGCTCGCCACATTCGGGTTCGTCCCGCCGTTTTTCCTGCTCGCGGTCCATGCGCCGGCATGGCTGGCCGCGATCTCGATGCTGGGCAACGGGATCTGCGCCGACGTGTTCGAGGTGCTGTGGACGACAGCCCTGCAAGAGCACGTCCCGGGCGACAAACTGTCCCGGGTAAGCTCCTACGACGCCCTCGGGTCATTCGTGCTGGGGCCGCTCGGGCTGCTCGCTGTCGGGCCCGTCGCCGCAGCGGCCGGGACCGGAACGACGCTAATCGCCGCCGGCCTTCTCGTGACCGGAGGAAACGCGCTGGCGCTCTCCACCCGCTCCGTCCGCAGGCTGTCGGCGAACCCAGAACCCGGGCCGGCCAGCGCAACCTCGCCGTTACGCCTTCATCAGCGCATCGCCGCGCCTGGCGGAGGGACGGGCACTGCGGTGGATAGTTTTGCACACCGGAGTGCAATGCCACTTAGAGCGCGCAGATTATTAACACGCAGACTTCTGTTTCTGTCCCCGCGAGTATGCTCACCTGCTTGGCCTGCGGTGATGTCGGAGGACAATCGGCCGCCGCTCTGCGGCCCGGGAACGACTCGCTGCAGGTCACGGGACCGCATACCACACTAGAGAGCGCCAGAACCGGAACCCGCGTGTTATTTCGAGACGCGCCCTTAACATAAGTTGATCTTGGTCGCCGACGCGGCCCAGGAAAGGTGTACCGAATTCACGGCCCCGGGCGGTGCGGTGATCGACTCGGTGGCGTTCGGCCAGGACGGCGAGACCCTGGCCATCGGCAGCGAGGACGACGCGGTGCGACTGTGGGACGTGGCCTACCTGCCAGATCCCGGGCAGCTTCTGTGTGCATCGGCCGGCCGGTCGCTAACTCCCGCCGAATGGGCACAGTACGCTCCGGGCCTGCCCTACCAGAGCATCTGCCCGGTAAAAACCGAGTCGGCAGCCTCATAAGCAATCGCATAAGGCAAGCCGCCCGGATCCCGCTCCAAAGGAATTCCACCGGCCCGCGGGAACGCCTAGTCAAAGAGCCGTGGCCCCTTGGGCCGTTATCCCGGCCCGGGCGATTCTGTTCGCCGCCCTAGCGTGGTCGGGCCCGGAAGCGGCAATCGGCCGTTCCCGGGTCCGAGCATCACCGGTCCGGCTCAGTAGCGGATCAGCCCGCGGATGTTGAGGCCGTTGCGCATGTCCTCGTAGCCCTGATTGATGTTTTCCAGGGCATACTCCCTGGTGATCAGCTCGTCGAGCTTAAGCTGCCCCTTGTTGTAGAGGTCCAGCATCCGGGGAATGTCGTGCTGGGCGTTGGAGGACCCGTACAGCGAGCCCCGTATCTGCTTCTCCATCATGGTGAGCAGGAACAAGGAACCGCTCATCTGGTCGGCGTCCGGGTGACCGACGGCCGTGATGACGACCTTTCCGCGCTTGGCGACCAGGTCGAGCGCGGGTCCGATGTAGTCGGCCTCGGCGACGTCGGTGGTGATGATAAAGGAGTCGGCCATCTGGTTACGGGTCAGTTCCGCCACCAGCAGGGCCGCTTCCTCCACCGTGGCCGCGGTGTGCGTGGCACCGAACTCCAGGGCCTTGTCGCGTTTGAACTGCACCGGGTCGATCGCGATGATGTTCCGCGCCCCCGCGATCCTGGCCCCCTGGACGGCGTTGATCCCGATACCGCCGATGCCCATCACCACGACCGTCTCGCCTGCCCTGACCTCGGCGGTACGCACAGCGCTGCCGTAGCCGGTCGTCACGCCGCATCCGACCAGCGCGGCCTTGTCGAGCGCGGTGCCGTCGTCTACCTTCACGACCGACGCCGCCGGGACGACCGTGTACTCGGAGAAGGTGCCGAGCAGGCACATCTGGCCGAGCCCCTGGCCGCGGGCATGGAACCGGTAGGTGCCGTCGAGTTGCGGGCCGTTGATAAGGAAGGCGCCGAGATCGCACAGGTTCTGCATGCCGCGGGCGCAATACGAGCACCGGCCGCAAGATGGCAGGAAGCTGAGGACCACGGAGTCGCCCTCACCGACATGCGTGACATCGGCACCGGTGCCGACCACTATGCCAGCGCCCTCGTGGCCGCCGACCACAGGGAACGGCATCGGGATGTCGCCGGTGACCAGATGCTCGTCGGAGTGGCAGAGTCCGCTCGCGGTCAGCTTGACCAGGACCTCGCTCTCCTTCGGTGCGTCGAGCTCAACCTCCTCGACCTGCCACTTCTCGTTCAGATCCCAGAGGACCGCGGCCTTGGTCTTCATTGACTGTTCCTCTCGCGCGGACTGTCCCGACAATAGTTCAAAACTAGAACATGTTCCAGTAATTGGCGATGTTCCCGCGCGCCCAGCATGATGCGACTGTGCCTGCGAAGCTCAGGCCCGGATGCGGTAGCCGCCCAGGGACGGTTCGAGCAGGTCGAAGGCTTGGCGGGCGACTGCCGCGAGTATCTGGGAGATCTCGTCGCGCGGCTGGCCGTCCAGGATGCGCCTGGCGCCTTCGCCGAACAGCACCCGGTGAACCGACGCGAGCTGGGCTGCCGCGATCCGCTGCTGCGGGTCGTCGGTGCCGGTCTCGGTGGCGATGGCGTCGCCGAGCGCCCGCTCGCGCAGGTCCTCGATCTCCCGGCCCCGGGCGGTGAGCACGTGGCTGCCCTGGACTATCCGGGCGAATGTCGCGTCGGGCGGGCCGAGGGTAACGTCGCCCGCGGCGATCCGGTCGGCATAGTCGCGGCGGATCGCCGCGAGCAGGCTCTCGCCGGGCGCGCGGGCGGCGGCGGCATCGGCCAGGCTGCGGATCGTCGCCTCGGCCTGGTCGAAGACCAGGTCCTCCTTGCGCGGGAAGTAGTTCGTCACGGTCATCTTCGACACCCCGGCCGCGTCGGCGACCTGGGAGATCGTCACCTCGTCGAAACCCCCGGCCTCGAACAGCGCCATCGCGGCGCTGGAGATGGACTGACGGGCCGCCTGCTTGCGGCGCTCCCGCAGTCCCGTGGCCATGGGGCCATGCTATCGCCGGATTATGACGGACACAAGTTTAGGTTTGACATAAATTTATGTCCGGCCTAGAATTCGATGGTGGCCACCGCGGAGAACGACTGAGATACCTGGAGGTACCCATGTTCCACGAGTCGGCTGAACGTCAGGCGATCCTTGAGCTCGGCCAGGCCCTGCAAGAGGCGTGGAACCGCGGTGACGCCGCTGAGTACGCGTCGCTGTTCACCGACGATGCCGACTTCGTCGCCTGGAACGGGATGTACGGGCGCGGGCGCCGGGCCATCGAAGACGGTCACCGGCCGCTCTTTGACGGGCCTTTGGCCGGCTCTCCGGATGGTCTTGGTCGACGACCACGCGGAATCCGCACCGCCCGCGTCGCTGCGGTTCCTCCGCCCGGACGCCGCGATCATGGTCGTCTCGGGTGTGGTGACGCTCGCCGGCCAGGGCGCGACAGGCCCAGACCACAAATCTGTGCAGACCTTCGTGCTGATTAAGAACGACGGGCGGTGGCGGGTCACGGCCTTCCACAACACCCGCCAGCAGGCGCAGTCATAATCCGACTGCCGGGACTCATCGGGCCAGCCAACCCGGTGTTGCTCAAGAGTGATCTCGGGCTGGGATCACTCGCCGGTGGCTCCGTCAACTGACTCGCGGAGAAGGTCGGCGTGGCCGTTGTGCCGCGCGTATTCCTCGATCATGTGGCACAAGATCCACCGCAGGCTCGGTGAACGCCCGTCGGGCCAGGTTCGCTGGGCCAGCTGGCCGAGCCCGTCGCCGCTGTCCAGCACCTGCGCGACGTCGGCCCGGGACTGTTCCACGGTCCGGTCCCACAGGGCGTAAAGCTCGTCTGGGGAATCCCCGCCCGCCGTGCGCCATTCCCAGTCGCGATCGGCCTTCCAGTCCACCGTGTCCCACGGCGGCGCGTACTCGCGGCCGTGCAGGGTCCGGGAGAACCAGCCGTGCTCCACCAGGGCCATGTGCTTGAGGATGCCGCCCAGGGTCATCGTGGAGGCCGCTGTCGTCGCCCGCAGGCCGGCCGCGTCCAGCCCCGAGCACTTCCAGGCCAAGGTGGCGCGCTGATAGTCAAGGAAACCAAGCAGCGTCGCCGCCTCGTCAGCGGCGAGCGGGGGCTCGGGACGTCCGTGTTCGTCCAGTTCCGTCATGCGCCTCATTCTGCCGTGGCACTGAGTGAGGGTGCGCCCCTTTTCTGCCGTGTGTGGAGGTCTCGTTCACGTCTACCACGTCCGTTTCGGCCCCACCCGGCACCTCGGTCGACCGGCAGTACTGCCCTTCTGCCTCGTCGTCAGGAGCGAGCAGCGCCCGGCTGCCGTTGCGGCCCAGTCGTCCGCTTAGTCAATTCCAAGTTCGTTGATAGCGGGTATCGCTGCTTCCCGGATACCCTTCCAGTTCGCCGTGATGGCCCCGAGCCTGAACGGCCGCTGCCCGTCCACGTCCAGCGGGCCGGCCAGGTCCCCGCCCTCGACCGCAGTCCAGAACCAAGCCCCCGCGGCCGTCCCGGCATCGTCCCGGCCGCTGGCACCCGGGAGCCGCGAGGCCTTTGCCCAGTACCGCTGGTGCTAGAACGCATAGGTGGGCAGGTCCACCATCTGCCCATCGCGCCGCCGGTATCACTGAGGTCGCCCGTCTGTCCTGAGAACTGTAGTGACTGTAGTGAGAGTACGACAGTAGTTGTCGCATATCGTCTGGTTCCGCAACAGCAGACCAGCTCAGAGCGGTGGAAAGTGGGTGAGATAGTGCGTGGTGTACGGCAAATTAACGTCAACCGACCACTAGTTACCGGCAGGCACCGTCTGGTTGTGTCGGGAGGTGAAGTGCGGCTCGACCGAACCCAACGAAGGGAAGATGCGGTGGACCACTCAGGTGACGGTGCAGCCCAACCAGTGAGCCCAGCAGGTAATGCGGAACCCGCGCATGAGGGTGCCCGCAAACGGGGGGCCCAGGCTGGGGAGATCACCGGAGTGGTGTCCATTCCTCTGCTCACGCTCCGGTCGGCGGACTCACCTCGCCAAAACGGCGAGGACAAGGAGCATATAGTGCGGCTCGCTGATACCGAGGCGCCGCTGCCTCCGATTTTGGTGGACAAGCGCACTATGCAAGTAATCGATGGGATGCACCGTCTGATGGCGGCATCCCTGCAGGGGCGGGAAGCGATAGACGTCGTCTTCTTCGATGGACGCGAAGCAGACATCTTCCTGCGCGCCGTCGAGGCGAACATCGCGCACGGCCTACCGCTGTCCAGGGCCGACCGCCGTGCCGCCGCCGAGCGGATCGTCGTGTCGCATCCGCACCTGTCTGACCGTGCGATAGGTCATTCAGTTGGCTTGACGGCGAAGACCGTGGCAAGCATCAGAAAGGGTTCTGGTGAGCAGGTGCCGAAGTTGAACGCGCGAGTCGGACGAGATGGCAGGATCCATCCCCTGAATGTCGAAGAGGGCCGTCGGCGCGCAGCTGAACTGCTGAATCAGCAGCCGGGGGCATCCCTGCGTGATATAGCGCGTGCCGCAGGCATATCGCCGGCAACCGTTCTTGATGTAAGGAAGCGTCTTGAGCGCGGCGAACCAGTGGTACCGGGGAAGCACCCGGCAGGCGACAGAGGTGAAAGCCCTGCCCCGGTCGCCCATTCCAGTCCGGTGAGTCCGCGGCCACCAGTACCGGTCACTCCGGTGCGTCTGCGGCCACCAGTACCGGTCACTCCGGTGCGTCTGCGGCCAGCAATCCCTAGCGATCCGGCCTCCGCGGTCGAGAAACTGTCGCGTGATCCTTCGCTGCGCAGCAGCGAGCGAGGAAGAGGGACGCTGCGACTGCTTCACGTCAATGCGGTTGCCGCAGGGCAGTTGCCAGATGTCGCCACGGGCGTCCCCCCGCACTGCGTCTCCCTCGTTGCGGAACTCGCGCACACATACGCGGAGATGTGGCGGAATCTCGCCAGAGAGCTGGACTCAAGGGCGCGGATCATCGACCCGTCGGCGGCCCGTACGCTGAACCAGCGTGGTGTGCCTACGTCCGGAACCGCGGCCCGATGACCGGGCTGCCCCGGCCAGATCCCCCGAAAGCTCCTCGATCCGGCTGCGCCGCCGGTCTGCCTCGGCCCGGGCAGCGTCCTCCCGCCGGCGGAGTTCCTCGATCAGCGAGCCCATCCCGGTCTCTTTCCCCTGAATACGACGGTAGAAGACAAATTCACTCATCACCCGGATATCCGGTAAACTCCCTGGTCAGAGCTCCCTTCAGAAGAGCTGCACCCTGCTCAAAAGAGCGTACCTGCTCAAAAGAGCATGCGATAATGCTGGCATTATTCACGCTCTTGGATTCTGCGTGGCCAGAATATAATGAATTACTTTCGTCTATAGCAGATGATGACATGACGTATATGTCGCACCTGGCGGGCGAGATAATGTTGCCGATATGTGGACTATTGACCGGCCGTCTTGGTGGGTGGGCCGCGAGCGGGAACTCGCGGCCCTCCGTGCAGGCGTCGAGGCGTTCGGGCGTGGTGAGGGAGCGGTGGTCTGGGTCGAGGGTGAGCCCGGCATCGGCAAATCGTCCTTGGTCGCTGAGGCCATAGCGTCAGGCAGCGGCCCGGAATGGGATATCGGATGGGGCGTTGCGGGCAAGCTCACCGAGCGGCTGCCGCTCCAGGTGGTGCTCGACTGCCTCAAGGTCCGGCCCGACTCGCCGGACCCGCAGCGAGCGAAAGCCGCCGACCAGATCCGTGACCTCCGGCTAAGACTGTTTATGGAAGGTGATACGTCGGCCACCGGCATCGAGGTGCTGATGGCACTGGTGGACGAGCTGTGCGCCGCAGGCCCCACGGTTCTGGTCCTAGACGATCTGCAGTGGGCCGACGACGCGTCGCTGACCGTCTGGTACCAGCTCGCTGCCTCTATCGACCAGCTGCGGCTGTTGCTTGTCGGGATATCTCGGCCAACTCCGCGGCGGGCGGAGGTACAGGAGCTCCGCACGGCCGTCATCCGCCGCGGGGGTGCGGTGGTCACGCTTGGCCCGCTGGCCGAAACCGACGTGACTGCCCTGGTGACGGCGATGCTCGGATCGCCGCCCGGGGATGCGCTGCGCCAGCTGACGACGCAGGCAGCAGGCAATCCGCTGTACGTGCGTGAGCTGATCGAAGCGCTGATGCGCGAGCAGGCACTGAAGATCGGCTCCGCCGCCGAGGTTTCGACTGCCAGAGAGCATCTGCCCGCGTCCCTGGCCGCCGTGCTGGATGACCGGCTCAGCTTCGTGTCGGCCGAGACGGCGCAGATGCTGCGGATGGCCGCGTTGCTCGGAGGGACGTTTGCGGTCACCGACCTGGCTGTGGTCTCGCGCCGCCCGGCGTCAGAACTGATGACTGGCGTTCAGGAAGCGGTGGAAGCGGGCATCCTGATCGGCTCCGGTGCGGAACTGGCTTTCCGGCACCTGCTCATCCAGCAGGCGCTGTACGAGAGCATGCCGACCGCGCTGCGTACAGCGTTGCACGCCGAAGCGGCACGGGAACTCGCAGCCGCAGGAATGGATGCCCTGAGCGTCGCCCAGCAGCTTTCCGCCGCCGGCCGGCCGGGCGGGGACTGGGCCCGTAGCTGGCTCATCGATTCCGGGCCCGCGCTGGCCGCCCGGGCACCGCAGCTTGCTGCCGACCTACTGCGCCGTGAGCTGTCCGGGACGCCCGCCCGCGAAGAGGCCAGGGACGGGCTCACGGCAAGCCTGGTATGGGCCCTGCTCGCCGTCGGCTCGTATGAGGAAGCGGCCAAGCGGGCCAGTTGGGCGCTGACAACGATGACCGACCCGGAGCGGCGTGCTGAGACATACTGGGCGCTGACACGCGCACAAGTCAGCGAGGGGCAGAACGATGACGCGATCGCGACCATTCGGCGCGCACTGGCATCTGCTCGCCTGCCCGGCAAGTGGCGGGCCCGGATGCTGGCCTTGCTGGCGATGCTTGAGCGGTCAGCCGGCGGCGACCTGGACACTGCTGACACGCTCGCGGCCCAGGCCCTGATCGCCGCCGAGGATATCCGCGATCCGCGCGCGACGGCGCACGCCCTGACCGATCTGTGGCTGACAAGTTCCGTTAAGCGCGACCACGCGGGCGCGCTTGGACACATAGACCGGGCACTGTACGTGCTCGGGGACGATCCGGGCCATGCGGACCTGCGCTCCTTCGCCCTCGACGCGCGCGTATTCACGCTGCAGAACCTCGATTGCTGGCCACAGGCCGAGGTGGCCCTCCGGCAGGCCCGTGAACTCGCCCGGCAAAGCGGGTACCCCGATCGCGCGACATGGGTCACTGCGGCGGTGCTGCGTTACTGGCTCGGCCAGTGGGACGACGCGCTCGCCGAGATAGGCTCGGATGACGCTGATGCTCCCGGGCTGACGCATTCCTTTCTGCGCGAGCGCTGGTCTGCACTGCTGGTACATGGCGTGTCCGCACTCATCGCCGTTCGCCGGGACGAACGCACGCTTGCCGACCAACAGCTCCGTCAGGGCCTTGCGCTGCCCATCCAGACGATCTCGGACCGGGAGAACCAGGACTTCTTGGTCGCCGCGCACGCACTGGCACTGGAACAGCGTGGCGAGACGGGCCAGGCAATGCTGACGCTAGCTGAGATGTTGCCGCGGCGCGGCGGAGAGATGACCTTGATCCACCAATGGCTGCCGGATCTGGTCAGGTTCGCGCTCGCCGTGGGTGACAGGCAGATGGCGCAGACCGCGGTCCACGCATGCCAGGCGGAAGCCGAGGCAGAGGTCCAGCCGGCCAGGGCTAGCGTGGCCAGCTTCCGGTGTCGCGGGCTTTTTGAGTCGGATCCGGACCTGCTCCAGGAAGCTGTCATGCACTACCGGGCGGTCGGGCCGACGGTGGAACTGCCCGCCGCGCTGGAGGACCTGGCCGTCGTGCAGGCCGAGAAGGGCCGGGACGAGGCTGCCAGGACTGCCCTGAACGAGGCGGTCGGCCTGTACGAAGGGCTACAGGCACACTGGGACATCCGGCGGGCCGTGGGGCGGCTTCGCCATTACGGCATCAGACGTGGCGCGCGCGGTCGGCGCGGACAGCATGTGGCTTCCGGTTGGGAGTCGCTTACCCCGACCGAGGTCAAGATCGCCGCCTTGATGGCAAGAGGAGATTCGACATCGGACATCGCCAAGAGCATGTTCTTGTCTCGGCGGACCGTCCAGACCTACATCTCGCGAATTCTCGTCAAGCTCGCTGTGCGGAGCCGGGTGGATATCGTTCGAGAGACGCTGCGCCAATCCATCTCGCCATAACCGTAGTGCCCGAGAGTCTCCGAGCCGCACCCCCCGGTTATGTCCTAGAGATACTGCACGCTCGCTTTCCTGGCCGGGTGCGAGATTACTGTCCTGATGCCTCTAACTTCGCTGGTCAGCGACGGAAATATCTCCAATATCTCTCAATGGCCGTTGGTGTTTCGCTTTGGAGATCATGGTTGTACTCGCTCATAGTCTTGATTCTGGCGTGACGACGCCATTTTGTCCACCGGCCCGGTTGAACAGGGCGCCGTTCTCAATGATTGATCACCACGCGGTTGACGCCAGCAGTTCGGGCACGCGCAAGATGGACGCTAGGCACCGCCTACCATGACGGCGACTTCTGGGCCGAACAGGGTCGGCTCTTGTGCTCTCCTGGCCACTAGCGCTCGGCCGTACTGGACCTCGAGTCATAAAGCGCCTGTTCGCGATGCCGTTCAACTGCCGGGATTCCACACCCAGACACTAGGGCCGCCGTGAGCCCCGGGAATCGGCTGAGTTTACCCGCAGATGATGATAATCGGGCAGCCCTTGCCGGGAGCGCGGCGCATTGTCATCCAGTCGTCGCCTCCATTCAACACACCCAACTTACCCAGCCACTTCAGATGAGTGGCAAGCTGGGTAAGCTGGCGTCCTCAGTCTTTCCTCGGGAGACCTGGGATCATGAGTCGCGGAGTCGCGGTGCGCACGCCTACAGGGATCCGGCTGGCTAGTCCGGGCAGTCCGACGGGGTTCCGCCGGACAGGTCGACTCCCGTTGCCACCAGTGCCCGGATGGCCTCGGGGAACGGGTTCTTGAGGGCGCCGTGGTTGATGCGCGACCGGGCCGCGAGTTCCGGGTTGCGGGCAAGCGCGGTGGGCGTGGCCAGCGGTCCCAGCCGGTAGTGCCGCCACAGCAGCTGGCCGCGGGCGTCGCTCTCGACGTGGATGAGGGCACCCTCGAACCGGACCGCGATCGCCCACGCGGGCGTGCTGCCCGTCGCCCAGACGGCCGCGTCGGTACCGCCCGGCACGCGTTCCAGGGTCTCCGCCGCCTGCAGGAAGGTGCCACGGCCGCCGGACTGGACGTGGAGCAGCAGGCCGCCGTGCCGGTGTACCGACCAGTCCGGCCTGGCCGAGGCCATCGCGTCGATCGCGTCGGCGAGCGGGTCCTCCTGCCCGGCAAGCTGGGTCACGTGCATGACCGCGTCCGGGTCGACCGGGAACCCGCTCCCGTTCGTGAACGGCGCGGCCAGATCAGCGACGAGTGCCGCGCTCGCGCCCGGGAGCAGGGGAGCCGCGGCCGCGCGGGCTTCCTCGTAGGCGGCGGCTTCCGGCGACGTCCCGCCCGCCGGGCGGTGTTCGCGCATCAGGTACACGGCGAGGGCCGCCCAGCTGGCGGCCGCGGCGGCCAGCCGCTCCGGGATGTCGCCCCGGACCAGGTTCATGACCGCCTCCGCGCAGACGGGTACCCAGCCCTCTGGCCCCTTGGGACCGTCCCAGATCCCTGCCTCCGCCCCGCACAGGACCAGGGTGAGCAGGGCCAGGCGGGCGATGGCGGGCCTGGGGGCCGCCTGCTTGCCCGCGGCCGCCGTCAGCAGCCGGCGGACCTTGCGGCGCTCTGGTCCGGGCAGGCTGCGGGCGGGTGCGAACGCGGAACCGGCCAGGCCGGCGGGCAGCTCACCCAGGGCGAGGCGGAACATCACGGTGCCGAGGCTGGTCACCGCATCGTCGGCGTCGGCCAGCCAGCCCTCCTCGTCGGCGTCCGGGCGTGACCCGCCGCCCGCCGCGTCGCCCGGGCCCGCGTCGGCCAGCAAGCCGGCGTCGGCCAGCCAGCGCTCCATGAGCTGCGCGTCGGCGATCAGTTCGGCCGGCCCGGGCTGACCCGCCTGGACGTGCTCGGTGTGCCCCCGTGCCCGGAGTACGGCCAGCTCCGGGTCATTGACGAAGACAACCGGCCCCGGGGCGCCGCCGGTGTCCGCCGCGCACCGCACCCGGGTTCCGCCCGGCCGGTCCGCGCCCGCGAGCATATGGTCGGCGGCGCCGGCCGCCGCGGTCCCGATCGCCTCCCAGACGTCGGAGCCGCCCGCCCGGGAGGCCTCCAGCCGTGTCGGCCACGTCGTCGCCCGCGCGAGCGTCACCTCAAGACCGTCTCCAGCCCGGGTGGCGCCAAGCAAGACAGCGCCGTCGTCCGGTACGGCCTGCGCGCTGGCCGGCAGCCGCACGGCCGGGACCTCCTCAAGCGTGAGCGGTCTGGCCGCCACCGGGAACAGGCTCGCCGCCGGGCGCGACACCACCCCGACCTCGACGTTGCCGCCTTTCCGGGCAGGCGTCAGCAGGGCCCGCACGGAGAGATCCGGGCTGCCGGTCAAGACCCAGCGGCTGCCGTCCGGCCGAACGGCCTCGATGATCGTCTCGTGGCGGTACTGCTCGGCGGCGTCCTCGACGATCTGCACCGGGATCCCGGCCGCCGCGATGACCCGGCGCAGGGCGGTCGGCTGGATGACGGTGCGGCCACCGGACTGGACCGCGATCGTCACCCGCGCCGGGCGCAGCCTGGCGATGAGCTCACCGGCAGCGGCCGTGCGCTCGTCGTGGAACGGTGCGTACAGCCGCAGGTGGTCCACCTCGCCGTCCGGCAGCTGGTCGGCGATGGACCCGGCGCTGGTGTGGACCAGGCGGTGCCCGGTGTCCACGATGTCGGCCTCGATCGCGAGTTCCTCAAGCAGCGCCGCCGTGCGGGAAATCCCGCTTGCCGTCAGCGGCGCGAGCGTGCACAGGTCGTCCAGGGAACGCAGCCAGTCGGCCACGTCGGCGACCAGTTCCGGGCACGCCTCGCGGTCCGCCGTCGCGACCGTCCATGCCTCCTTGTTCAGGCCCCACCCGCCGGGTGACAGGTCGCCGGACCCGATGGCAACGAGCGCTCGCTCACGCCCCGCGACGACCATGAGCTTGGCATGGAACAGGCCGCCGGCGCCGGGCGCGGCCAGCCCGTGTACGTAGCGGATTCCGGCGGACAGTGCTGCCGGGGAACCGGGCCCCGGCCGGGGGGCGGGATCGGAGGCGCGTGAGTCCCCGACCACCGTGACCCGCGCTCCCGTCGCCTCCACGGGGCCGAGGATCGTCTGCTCGAAGTACCCGAGATCGACGCTGTAGGAGCAGAACAGCGCTTCTCGCGCCTGCCTGTTCCCCTGCCTCTCCTCGGCGATCAGGAACGGCAGGGGAGAAGAGGCCATCTGGTCAACGAGCGCAGGCACACGCTGAACCTTACGCCCAGCCCGGCACCTCCCGCGCACCCGGTTCTCGGCTTTGGCGGCGCACCTAAGACAGTCGGCTGCCTCGGTCAGGTGCCGCTCTCCCGGAAGGGTTCCGGTGCGTGCCCGGCTCGCCCCATCCAGTGCCGGGTGATGCCGGTTCCGTCAGCCGTCGGAAACGACGGGCAGGAGGACGGCGGAGGGGCGGGCCGGGTCGTGGTAGACCGTCTGCTGTGCGGTGTACTGCCTGGTCGCGGTCGCGAGCGGCTCGCCGCTGCCGGGGTTGCGGGCGTAACGGGGATGGGCGCCGCTAGAGATCTGGAGCCGGATGCGGTGGCCGGGCCTGAACCGGTGCGCGGTGGGCAGCAGGTCGACGATGATCCGCTGGGGCGATTGCGTCGCGCCGGTCAGGCGGAGGATGCCGTCCGTGATGTTCAGGGACTTGCCGCCGGGCTCCACATCGCAGAGCCGGGCGAAGAAGTCCGTGCAGGGACGGCTTGAGCCGACGAACAGCTCCGCGGTAACGCTTCCGGTGATCACGAACGGGCTGGTCACCGGCTCGCTGGTGTAGGTAAGAACGTCGGGCCGCTGTTCGAGCGCGCGGTTGTCGCGCGGGCCGCTGTTCGCCGGGGTGGCACCGCCGACCGACGGCGTCGGGTCGGCGGGGTCGTAGGTGTAACGGTCCGGGGCGCTGACCGCGGGGACGTCTGTCCCCAGCGTGCCGCCGTCGCGAAGATGCCAGCGCTGAGCGGCCGCGTCCGGCGGCGGCCAGTCCGCCTGGTCGCGCCACCCGCCGCCGCCCGTGACCTCCACCCGGAGCCTGGGCTGGCCTGCCGGCGCTGTGCGGCCCAGCAGGTGCGTGCCGAACCAGTCGAAGGCGTCGGCCAGGGACTGGCGAAACAGGCCCCGGCTGGTGTGGTGCCAGCCGCCGACCCGCAGCCGCACCTCCTGGCCTCCGTCGCACAGTTCCTGGTAGTCGGCGAGCATCTGCGGCAGGAACATGTCGTACCAGCCTGCGGTCATGGTGACCGGGATGCCAAGGTCTTTCAGGATCGGGCGGAAGTCGGTCGGTGCCCAGTACGGATCGCCGGGCTTGTCGTGGGTCGAGCCAGTCCCGGTAGAAGCCGACCGGGTGCCCGACGGCCACGGTGTCGGCGTCGAGCAGCGGGAGATGGTCGAACGCCGGGACGAGTGCCTTGTGCGCGCGAAGCGGTATGCGAGCGAAGCCGAGCGGCAGCTCCTGGTTTTCCAGGATGAAGGCCCAGCCGAGCGCCCGGTCCAGGGTAAAGGCGCCGCCCTGGTAGTAGGTGCGGCGATCGGCGCCCCAGATCGAGATCGCCATGGCCTTGAGCTGCGGCGGCCTGGTCGAGGCGAGGGCGAGCTGGGTGAAGCCGAGGTAGCTGCCGCCGAAGGTGCCGATCGCTCCGTTAGACCACGGCTGGCGGATAATCCAGTCAGCGGCGGCCCGGCCGTCGGCCGCCTCCGCGTCGAAGTCGATGCACCCGCCCGAGCCGAACGTGCCCCTGGTCGACTGGATGACCGCGTGGTAACCGCGTTCGGCGAAGAGCAGGCCGATGGTGCCGTAGGCGCCGCCGCGCCCGTACGGACAGCGCACGAGGATGACCGGCAGCGGCAGGCCGGGCCTGGCCAGGTAGACATCGGTCAGCAGGCGGGTGCCGTCGGGAGCGCGGACCACGACATCGCGCTGCACGTCAACCTCGCGGGTCAGCGCGGGCCCGACCTCCGCCAGCGCCGCGTACAGCCGGCTGGCCACCGTCATGCTCCGCACCATCCGTTCCGTCGGCTCCCGCACCGCTGACAGGACCAGACCCTAATCCGCCGCCCGGCGACCGGAACCGGCGCCCCCTCCCGTCAGCGAGACAGACATGAGGAGTCAGAACGAGGGCGGCTGACTTCGGAACTCCCAGGCTCCGCCCGGTCAGCTGGCGGGACCGAGATAGGTCCAGACTCCTTCCTCCCGGACGAACCTGCTCGTCTCGGCGAGGACGCCCCGTTGTCCTTCCCGGACGTAGATGGCACGGAACCGCACCGTGCCAGGCGGTATCGAAGAAGCCGCCCTCCTGGGTCTCAAGCACCGCCAGCCGGGTCCAGCGCAGCGCCGGGTCGAGCTGGAGTTCTCGCGGGCGACCGGACGGGTGCCAGGTGCGCAAGAGGTACCTGACGTCGCCGACCGCGAACGCGCTGTAGCGGGAGCGCATTAGCGACTCGGCGGTTGGCGCCGGGGTCCCGGAGTGGAACCGCCCGCAGCATGAGTCATATTCGTCGCCGAGGCCGCAGGGACACGCGCGTTCGTCCATGCGGACATTCTCGCAGCGGCCGCGCGGTCATGCGTGCGCAAAAGATAGCGAATAGCCCACCGTTGCCCGTAACGTCCTGAGGAATGCGCGGGGGGCTTGCCCGCTGCCCAGCCGCTTGCCCTCAGTCGATTACGCGCCCGAGGTGGGCCGCCGCGACCTTCTTCGGCACGACCATCCGCCAGGCGTCGATGACCAGCTCCCGCATCTCGCCGGCGTCAAGAACGGCCATCCGAGCGTTAATCCAGTGGAACCGCTGGTCGGACAGCTTCGGCCAGAGGAATCGGTCCGGCTGGCTGTCGATGAGCGCCGCTCGCTCCTCTTTCGGGAAACCGAAGCCCAGCGTTTTCTCGTCGGGCGAGATCGAAGCGTAGACGATCTTCCCGACGCGGAACTTGATGAAGTCGCGGATGAGATGTTCCTCCGTGCGGGGCAAGGCCATCGCCGCTTCCCGCACGTCCGCGGCAGTGATCATGTAAGACGCTAACACGTCTGGACCGTCCCGCCGGGCCCCGTAATCGAGCCGGAAAGCTCGGGCAGGCGCTCGCCAGGTAAGAAACGGGCGCGGGGCTGGGCCGGCAGCGGCTTATGACAGTAGGCGCGCGCTGGCGATGAGTTCTGGCCTCGCCGCGCGTCCTAGCCGTAGTTCCTGCCGTCGTAGCAGAGTAGGCGGCAGCCGCTATCTCAGCTCAGGGAAAGGGACACCGCTATGCCGGAACTCCTCATCGACTTCATCACTTCGCTGGACGGCTACGCGGCGGCCGACGGCTGGCCCGGCTGGTGGGGGCTTGAAGGGCCTGAGTACCTCGGGTGGCTGGGAGAGCAGCCAGAGGCGGACTACACGGTCCTGATGGGCGCGACCACCTACCGCCTCATGTCGCGATTCGCGGCGGAGGGCGAGCCCGGTACCGACGCGCTGGCGGGCATGCCGAAGGTCGTCTTCTCGACCACGTTGCGCGCGCCCCTCTCGTGGGCGAACACGCAGCTCGTGGTGCAAGACCCGGTTGAGGCCGTACGGGAGATGAAGGAAAAGGCCGCCAAGTCGATGCGCACCATCGGCAGCCTCACCCTGTGCCGGTCGCTGCTGAAGGCCGGTCTCGTTGACCGCTTCCGCGTGGTTGTCTTTCCCGTGATCACCGGAAGCAGCGGCCGGGAACGGATCTACGACGGCTATCCCGATGTCGCACTGGACATGATCAGCAGCCGCACGTTCGACGCCCGCATCCAGCTGCTCGAGTACGTCCCGACCATCCTGACCGGGCCCCCGGGCATCAGCAACTTTACAGAGTTATAGTTCTGAGAGTTGTATTCTCAGAACTATAACTCTCGATTCGGCTGCAACTCGCTATCATCTGAGTTATGGCACTAGTGAAGCCGGATCAGGTTTTCGACCGGGTCCGCGAGTGGCAGGGGCTGGCGGCGTTCGCATCCGATGCCGGGCTGGGCGCGACGCTCGGGGTGGTCAGCGGGCGCCGTCGACAAGGGAAGAGCTTCCTGCTGCAAGCTCTTGCCCGGGAGATCGGCGGCTTGTACTTTGCCGCCACCGAAGCCACAGAGGCGGAGTCGCTCCGGTTGTTCACCGAGACCCTGGTCCGGCACTCCGGCGAGGTGGTGGACCCGCCGTTCCGGGACTGGAACGACGCCATCCGGCGTCTGTTCCGCCAGTACACAGGGGAACCTACGTTCGTGGTGATCGACGAGTTCCCGTTCCTCACCCGCGTGTCGCCGGCCCTGCCGTCCATCATCCAGCGCGAACTTGGCCCCGGCGGCACGGCGAAGGACAGCTCTGTACGCCTGATCCTGTGCGGATCGGCGATGAGCGTTATGGGCGGCCTGCTTTCCGGACGCGCCCCGCTGCGGGGGAGGGCCGGACTTGAACTCGTCGTGCACCCTTTCTCGTACCAGGACGCGGCTACGTTCTGGGGTCTCGACGACCCGCACCTGGCCATGCAGGTGCACATGGTCGCGGGCGGTACCCCGGCCTACCGGCGGGAGTTCACCAGGGGCGATGCTCCCAGCGGGCCGGACGACTTCGACGCCTGGGTCGTCCGTACCGCCCTGAACCCGCTGACCCCGCTGTTCCGTGAGGCGCGCTACCTGCTGGCAGAGGAAACCGACATCCGCGAGCCAGCGATTTACCACTCCGTCCTTGCCGCCATCGCCCTCGGCCACACCACCAACGGCGCGATCGGAACCTACGTCGGCCGGAAGTCCGACCAGCTCACCCATCCGCTCACCGTCCTTGAGGACTCCGCCCTCATCAGCAGGGAGCCGGACTTGTTCCGCGCCGGGCGCTCCACCTACCGCATCATCGAGCCGCTCATCACCTTCTACGAGGCGATCATGCGGCGGCGCTGGCCGGAACTGGAACTTGGCCTCGCCGAAGCCGTCTGGCGCTCGGCCCAGCGCACCTTCAGCACCCAGATCGCTGGCCCGCACTTCGAGGCGCTCTGCCGGTCCTATGCCACCCTGCACGGCGCGGACGCCTTTGGCGAACTGCCCGCCGAAGTCGGCAGCGGAACGGTCAACGACGCCGCCGGCAAGTCCCAGCTCCAGATCGATGTTGCCGCACTCGCCGTCCCCGCCTTTGACGAGCCCCGCCGGATCCTGTCCCTGGGCGAAGCCAAGTGGGGCGAAGTGATGGGGATGGTCCACCTCCGCCGTCTCGAACGGGCTGCGGCCCTGCTCGCTGCCCGCAAGTTCGACACCAGGATGACCATCCTCGCCTGCTATAGCGCCGCGGGCTTCGATCGCGATCTGCGTGAACAGGCCGCCCGTGATCCGGACCGCATCCGCCTCGTCAGCCCGCGGGACCTGTACCTCATGCCGTAGCCGCCGGCCAAACTGCCATGGCGAGTTCCCGTGGGACCGGGTATACGCCGCTGCTTCATTGAGTCAGTGCGGAACAGCAGGAGAGCAGACTTGGCATTCACGTCTTACAGGGTTGAAGGGCCGAGGTCCGCACCGCGCAGGCGCCGCGGCGGATGTCTTGCCCGCCCCGGTGCAGTGTCACCGGCCTGAGGATCTCGCCGTGCGGCGGGCGGCCCGGGCGCGCGCCGGATATGCCCGGAAAATCCGGCCGCTCCCGCGACACGCCCCGTGAACGGGTCAATTCCGCAGGTTATAACCTGCTTTATTGACCACTAAAGCGAAAACCTTGGCGACCGTCCTGTCGCCCGCAGCGCCTCGCCAGCACCGGGACATTGAGGCACGATGCCGCGTACGCCCCCGAGGGCATCCCGGGTGGACGCGTCACCGACCCAGGTCTTTCAACCCCGGTAGGCCGGGGGCAGGTGCCGTCCGGTTGCCGCCCGGGCTACGATCGGAGCGCTTTCCACGGCTTTATGTCAGGAGCGGCGGAGGACGCCGAATGCGCATCGTCGATATCAGGGAACGGGCGATCGGGATCTCCCGCTACCGCGATCCGGGTATCCCCTCTGGTGGTCTGACCACCAGCCTGGTCGCCGTTGTCACCGACGTCGTCCGCGACGGGCGGCCGGTGGTCGGCTACGGGTTCGCCTCGGTCGGGCGCTATGCCCAGAGCGGTCTGATCAGGGAACGCTTCGCGCCTCGTCTGCTGCGAGCGTCCGCGCAGGACATCGCCGCCGATGACGGTGCCAACCTCGACCCCTTCCGGGCCTGGACGGTCATGATGGCCGGCGAGAAGCCCGGCGGCCACGGCGAACGGTGCGTGGCGGTCGGCACCCTCGACATGGCTCTCTGGGACGCCGCGGCCAAGATCGCCGGCGTGCCGTTGCACCAGTTCCTGGCCGGCCGGCTCGGCCGCGACGTCGCCGCACCGCATGTCCCCGTCTACGCCAGCGGCGGATACCCGTACCCAGACGATGACCTCGCCGCCCTCTCCGGGGAGGTACGGCACTTCGCCGACCTCGGCTTCACCCGGGTGAAGATCAAGATCGGCGCTGCCAGCCTGGACGACGACCTGCGGCGCGTCGAGGCCGCCGCCGGGCCACTGGACGGCAGCGGGCACCTGGCCGTCGACGCGATGAATTCCTTCAGCCCGGCCATGGCCCTCACCGCGGCCGCCGCGCTCGGCCGATTCGGGCTCTGGTGGTTCGAGGACATCTGCGACCCGCTGGATTTCGCCACGCACGCGCGCGTCGCCGCGTGCTACGGTCCGCCGATCGCCGCCGGCGAGGCGCTGTTCTCGGCGGCCGAGGCGGCGCTGCTCGACCAGTACGCGGGCCTGCGGCGCGACAGCGACATTCTCCTGTTCGATCCCGTGCACTGCTACGGTCTGCCCGGCTACCTGCGGATCATAGACACGCTCACCGCGGCCGGCTGGCCCCGGCGCGCCTTCTGGCCGCACGGCGGCCACCTGTTCAGCCTCCATCTCGTCGCCGCTCTCGGGCTCGGCGGCGCCGAGGTCAACCCGCTGGCCTTCCACCCGTTCCACGGCCCGCCGCCCGCCCTGCCGGTCGACGCCGGCCGTATCGGCCTTCCAGACGTTCCCGGAATCGGATTCGAACTTCACAACGACGCGTGGGAGGCCTTCCGGTCATTCACCGCACCGGTCAGCTGACCGCCCCGCTTGCCGAGACAAGCCGGAGCAGGCCGAGACAAGGGAGATACAGCGTGCGTACTCGTTTGATCGTTACAGGCGGCACGATAGACAAGCAATACAATCCGAGGACCGGGGAACTGGCATTTGACGGTACTCAGGTGCCTGAGATGATTACTCGCGCTCGTCTGGTTGACGAGATAGTAATTGAGGAGGTATTGCTGAAAGAGAGCTCAGATCTGACAGTCGCGGATCGTGAGAGAATAGCGGCTTCCTGCAGCGCCTCAGAGGAAGACAGGATTGTTATTACGCATGGTACCTCTGCGATGGTTGAGACGGCCCAGGCGCTGGCAAGAGCCAGGTCCTGCTCCGCGAAGACCATCGTACTGACTGGGGCGATGGTGCCATATAGCTTTGGTGTAATTTCGGATGCGATGTTTAACCTGGGTGCGGCTATAGCATATTGCGCTGCGCTCCCGCCAGGCGTTTATATTGCCATGCATGGCAAGGCTTTCGACCCAGATAGCGTTCGCAAGGACCTTGAACTGGGAGCGTTTACCGTCATTGGGTAGCCGTTTAGAGGCCGCTGTCCGCGGCCTGGGAGATGGGCCGGGGCGCCGGCCCGCTGGCGGCGGCGCGGGCACTCGCGACCTGGGCCGGGCCGAGGCCGACCAGGCGCAGGCAGGCGGCCGCGATCTCGTGCCCGCAGCCCTCGCGGAGCTCCCCGACCCGGCGCAGCTGGATGACCGACTCGACGAGCTGCATGAGCAGGGTCGCGGTGAGCGCCTCGTCCATGCCGTGACCGGCCGAGGCGGCCTGCCCGAGGCGCCCGTAGACGGCCTGCAGCTGCGCCCGCTCCGCCTGGAACGACTCGAACTTCTCCGCCTGGACCTCGGGCATCAGATAGAGGATGGCGATGTTGTGCGGGGCCCGGGCCAGGGTCGCCACGTCCATCAGGGCCAGCGCGTACAGCCCCGCCGCCGGATCGTCGCGGCACCGGGACTCCAGTTCCCCGGCCACCCGCAGGCTCGGCCGCACCGACTGGATGAGCAGCTCAAGCAGGATCTCGTCCTTGCCCGCGAAGTAGTAGTAAAGCGAAGCCTGGCGGATGCCGACCCGGTCGGCGATCTGCCGGGTGGTGGTCGCGGCGATGCCCTGGCTGACGAACAGCTCCGCCGCCGCGTCGAGGATCTCCTCGCGCGGCGCGACCTCGGCGCCGCTTGCCGGGCGGAGCCGCGGCCGGCCGGCCCGCCGATGGCCTAGCTGCGCTTCTGCCACGCAGTGATTATGCCAGCCGCGCTCGCCACGCACGCCAGCCGCCGTAGCCGGTGATGTCATCCGCACCGGTCACGGCGGCCGGCTCGCACAGGAAACCGGGCACGTCACGGCCGTCGTCGAGGAAGACCCGGCCGACCGTCATCGGCGGGGCGAGGCCGGCCAGGAAGCGCGCGAACCCGGCGGCGGGCAGCCGCCACACCTCGCCGGCGATCGACTCGCCGCCTTCGGCCTGCCGCACCAGTCCCGGCTTGGGCGGCGTGGTGTCCAGGGCGAACAGCCGGTAGCGGTTCGCGGTCGCGGCCGGACCGACCAGGGTGGCGCCCGCCGCGAGAAGCTCGTGGTTCAGCGGCTGGCCCGACAGGTGCGCGCCGACGACGAGGAGGTCGACCGGTGCCTGGTCGTAGCGCCCGGCGATCCAGGCGAGCCGCTCGTCGCTGCCCGCCGGGCCGGTAAGCATGATCCCGAACGGCAGTCCGCGTACCGTCCCGGCGGGGACGGCGACCGAAGCGAGGTCGAGCAGGTTCGCGAAGTTGGTGTACCGGCCGAGCCGGGAGTTGACGCCGACCGGGTCGGCGGCCACGTCGGACAGCGTCGGGTGCGTCGTCGTCGTCGGAGTGAGCAGCGCGTCGAAGCCGTCAAGCGTGGCCGCGGCCCGTGCTGCCAGGCGGTCCAGCCTTTCGTGGTCGGCGAACAGTTCGGCGGCGGTGAAGCGGGCGCCGTCGAGGATGATCCGGGCGACGACCGGGTCCAGGTCCGTGCCGATCAGCCCGGTGTTGGCGGCGATGTGCCCGCCGACCGCCGTATACCGCTCGGCGACGAACGCACCGCCGTACAGCAGCGCGGCCGCTTCGAGCAGGGGAGTGATGTCGACCTCGGCCGTGTCGGCGCCCGCCGCCCGCAGGCGGGCCACCGCGGCGGCGAACGCCTCCGCCCAGCCGTCGGCGAGCCCGTCGAGCTGGGCAGGCAACGGGACGGCGACCCTCGGCGGTCCGACCCCGGACGCTCTGGCGTCGGCGGGCAGCCGCCAGGCACCCCGCGGGCGGTCGCCGAGCAGAGCGGCCAGCGGGTCGCGCCCGTCTGGGCCGGCCATCACCGCGACGGCTTTCCCGGCCAGGTCAAGCGAGCGGGCGAAGACGGTCACGCAGTCAAGCGAACGGCAGGCCGGCAGCACGCCGGTGGCGGGGATGACGCCGCGCGTCGGCTTCACGCCCACCACGCCGTTCAGCGCGGCGGGCACCCGGCCCGAGCCGGCCGTGTCGGTGCCGAGGGCCAGGTCGACGAGGCCGAGCGCGACCGCCACGGCCGAGCCCGAACTTGACCCGCCGGAGATCCGGGCGGGATCCCAGGCGTTGCGCACCGCGCCGTGCGGGCTGCGGGTGCCGACCAGGCCGGTGGCGAACTGGTCGAGGTTGGTCTTGCCGAGGATGACCGCGCCGGCGGCGCGCAGCCGGGCGACGGCGGTCGCGTCGCCCGCCGGCTGGTAAGCGAACGAGGGGGCGGCCGCCGTGGTGGGCAGCCCCGCCACGTCGATGTTGTCCTTGACCGCGGCGACCAGCCCGGCCAGCGGCAGGTCGGCGCCGCCGGCCGCGCGGGCGTCGATTCCGGCCGCTTCCGCCAGGGCCTCGGCGGCGGGCCGCAGCGTGATCCAGACCTCTGGCCGGCCGGCCGCGTCGATCGCCGCGTACGCGGCGCGGACACGCGCGACGGCATTGACCATCACCCGGCTCATCCGGCCGCTCCGGCGCGGTCGCCGCCCCCGGCGTCTGCGTTCCTGGTGCCGTCGTGGGGCACCACCGCCGCCACTATCTGCCCGGCCGTCACCTGGTCGCCTGGACTGACGTAGACGCGGGCCACGGTCCCGTCGGCCGGTGCGGGCAGGACGGTCTCCATCTTCATGGCCTCCAGCGAAACGAGCTTGTCGCCCAGTGCGACCTGGCTGCCCGGCCGCACCGCCACCTGCCAGACGCTGGCGGTGAACGGTGCCTGCACCGGTGTCGCCCCGTCGGGCAGCGTGACCGCGTCGGCGGCGACGGTCACGGCCGGGCTCCGCGTCGGCCCGGTCGAACTCGCCGCAGGCCCGCCAGCGTTCCTTCTCGGCCTGGAACGCCGCCGCCTGCCGGGTCCGGAACGCCGAGATGCCCGTCGTGTGCTCCGCCAGGAACCTGGTGTAGGACCCGTAGTCGAACCAGCCTTCGGTCACCGCGACCTGCCCTCGTCCGGCGTCGGTCTCCGCCCGCAGGTCAAGGAGTTCCTCGGCGCTGACCGGGTACCACTCGATCTGGTCGAAGAACCGCAGGGACCAAGGGTGCTCGGCGAACAGGCCGGCGCGCCGGAACCGGTTCCACACCTGGATGGTCCGGCCGACGAACTGGTAGCCGCCCGGACCCTCCATGCCGTAGATGCACAGGTACGCACCGCCGATGCCGACTGAGTTCTCCGCCGTCCAGGTGCGCGCCGGATTGTACTTCGTGGTCACCAGCCGGTGCCGGGGGTCGACCGGGGTGGCGACGGGCGCACCCAGGTACACGTCGCCGAGCCCGAGGACCAGGTACCGGGCGCTGAAGACGATGTCGTGGACGTCCTGGACCGTCGCCAGGCCGTTGACCCGCCGGATGAACTCGATGTTCCAGGGCGTCCACGGCGCGTCGGACCGTACCCCGCTCATGTACCGCTCGATCGCCAGCCGGGTCGCCGGGTCGTCCCAGGACAGCGGAAGCCGCACGCTGCGCGACGGAACGCGCAGTTCATGCGCCGCCGGAAGCTCGTCCTCGACCCGCCGCAGCAGGGGAAGCAGCGACCTGGCCCGCAGCTTGCCCGCGTCGGTGTGCACCTGCAGCGACCTGATGCCGGGGGTGAGGTCGATGACCCCGTCGAGGCCCTCGGCCTGCAGCGCCTCCTGCAGGGCGTGCACCCGCATCCGCAGACCCAGGTCGAGCACCGGGTCGCCGTACTCGACGATCACGTTGTCGTCCCCGTCGCGCCGGTAGACCACGGCGGGCGTATCTCTCCCCGCCTCGCGCCGCGCCAGGATGCCGTCGTCGCCGTCGCCCCCGGTGCGCACCAGGGCAGGCACCGCGCGGCGGTCGCGCAGCGCGGCCGCGTCGCTCTCCTTCACGGGCACGAAGCGGATCGTGTCTCCCGGGCGCAGCTGGCCCGTCTTCCACAGCTCGCCGCTGGCGACGACGGCCGGGCAGACGAACCCGCCCAGGCTCGGCCCGTCCGGTCCGAGGATGATCGGGGTGTCACCGGTGAAGTCGAGCGCGCCGACGGCGTAAGGCACGTCGTGGATGTTGGACGGGTGCAGCCCGGCCTCGCCGCCGTCCTCGCGTGCCCACGACGGGCGCGGGCCGATGAGCCGGACGCCGGTACGCGCGGAGTTGTGGTGAACGGTATAGGCGGAGGCGTACAGCTCGTCGATGTCCGCGCGGGTGAAGAAGTCCGGTGCCGCGTGCGGCCCCTCGGTGACCCCGATCTCCCAGTCGCGGACGATCGCCGGGCGGCGGTCCACAGGGGTTGGCGCCGCGTCGGCAAGCGGTGCCGCGGTGCCCGGGCGGAGCACGTCGCCCGCTTGCAGGGCCCGGCCGCCGTGGCCGCCGAACCGGCCCAGGGTGAAGGTCGACGCGCTGCCCAGGTAGCGCGGCACGTCGAGACCGCCGCGCACGGCGACGTAGGTCCGCAGCCCCGGCCCGGGGATCGCGCCGACCGCGAGGACGGCCCCGGCCGGCACGGTGACCGGCGTCCACCACGGGACCCCGGTCCGGCTAAGCCCCGTGGTGCCGGGTCCCGTGGTGCTAACTGCGGCGTCCGACACCGCGCCGCCAAGGCAGATCAGCGTGTCGTGGGAAAACCGCAGGGTCGGCCCGGTCGCGGTGACCTCCAGGGCCGGGCGCGCCCTCGGGATTGCCGACGGCGAGGTTGACCTCGCGCAGCGACACCTCGTCCATCGGCCCGCTCGGCGGCACGCCGACCTGCCAGTACCCCAGCCGCCCAGGCCAGTCCTGCACCGTCGTCAGCGTGCCCGGCTCAAGCACGTCGATCCGCGGCTCCGGATCGGTCACCCCGTCCAGGGTGGATGTCGAGTGGGCGACGGCCCGCACGTCCGGCCGCACCGCGGCGGCGCGCAGCAGGCCGAGGTTGGTCGCGACGCCGTCGACCCGGGTGTCCGCGAGGGCGCGGCCGAGCGCCGCCAGGGCAGCGTCCCGGTCAGCGCCGTGCGCGATGATCTTCGCGACGAGCGGGTCGTAGTACGGGGATACCTCAACACCCGCCTCGATCCAGGCGTCCACGCGGACGGGATCGCCGGGCAGGGCCACGGACGTGACGAGACCGGGGCTCGGGGCGCCGCCGCGGCCGGGATCCTCGGCGTAGACGCGGGCCTCTACGGCGTGGCCGCGGCTCACGGGCCGGGCCGCCATGAACGCCGCGACGCCGCCGGGGCCCTGGCCGGCCAGCCGCAGCATCTGCTCCACGAGGTCCACGCCGAAGACTTCCTCGGTCACCGGGTGCTCGACCTGGAGCCGCGCGTTCACCTCAAGGAACGACGCCTCCTGCCGCACCGGGTCGTACACGAACTCGACCGTGCCCGCCGACCGGTACCCGACGGAAGCGGCCAGGTCACGCGCCGCCTTGTGCAGCAGCCGGCGCAGTGACGGCGGCAGCCCGGGGGCCGGGGCCTCCTCAAGGACCTTCTGGTTGCGCCGCTGCAGCGAGCAGTCCCGGTCGCCGAGCACCGTGACCCGCCCGGTGCCGTCGCCGAAGACCTGGACCTCGACGTGACGGGCCGGGCGGACCAGGCGCTCCAGGAACACGCCGCCCGCGCCGAAGTTTTCCTTCGCCAGCCGCTGCACGCGGTCGAACGCCTCGGCCACGGCGGCCTCGTCAGCGCAGGCCCGCAGGCCGATGCCCCCGCCCCCGCCAGTCGCCTTCACCATGACCGGGAAGCCGATGGCCCGGGCCTGCGCTACGGCCTCTTCGGCCGAGGCGAGCAGGCCGCTGCCCGCCATCATCGGCACGCCGGCGGCGCGGGCCAGTTCCCGTGCCGTGTGCTTGTCGCCGAATGCCTCCAGTTGCGCCGGGGTCGGGCCGACGAAGGCGATGCCCGCCGCTTCGGCCGCCCGGGCGAAGTCGGCGTTCTCGGACAGGAAGCCGTACCCAGGGTGGATCGCGCCTGCCCGGGCGAACTTCGCCGCGGCCAGGATGGCGTCGACGTTCAGGTAGGAGTCCTGGGGCCGGGCCGGACCGATGAGCACCGCGTCGTCGGCCTCGCGGACATGCGGCGCGGCGCGGTCCGCCTCCGAGTACACCGCCACCGCCCGCAGCCCGAGTTCGCGGGCGGTCCGGATGACACGGCGGGCGACCTCGCCGCGGTTGGCGACCAGAACGGTGTCGAACGCCCAGGCAGTATTTCCCCCGGGGGATGACCCCCCGGTGACCCCCCAAGCATGGGGGAGTCCCTCCCCCAAAACAAAGGGAGCCCCTCCACTCGCCTTCATAGCCCCCTCGCCGGGCAGCGCCCGGGACGGCGCCTGCGGCGCCGGGTACGCAGTCAGTGGTAGCGGTGGCAGGTCCGCTGCTTTCCCCGTGGTGACCCATGTGGGGGAGTCCCTCCCCCAAAACAAAGGGAGCCCCTCCACTTCCCTTCGTATCCCCCTCGCCGGGGCGGAGCCCCGGGACGGCGCCTGCGGCGCCGGGTACGTATCGGGTGGTTGCCGTTGCCGGTCCGCTGCCACCTCGGGTGGCCGTTGCGGAGTATGGGGAGCCTCTTCCCCAAAGCAAAGGGGGGCCCCTCCACTCGCCTTCATAGCCCCCTCGCCGGGCAGCGCCCGGGACGGCGCCGGCGGCGCCGGGTACGCAGTCAGTGGTTGCGGTAGCAGGTCCGCTGCTTTCCCCGTGGTGAGCCATGCGCGGGAGTCCATCCCGGTTACCCTCGCCGCCGCAGGCCCCGGGACGGCGCCTGTGGCGCCGGGTCCGTTTCCGGTGGGTTGCGGTTGCTGGTCCGCGCTTGCCGGTTCGCTCGCAAGCTCGCTCATCCGGCCACCTCGCTGGCGCTCGGAGTCCGCATTCGCGGACGCACAGTACTTACTGATTCGCTCGCAAGCTCGCTCATCCGGCCACCTCGCTGGCGCTCGGAGTCCGCATTCGCGGACGCACAGTACTTACTGATTCGCTCGCAAGCTCGCTCATTGGGCGGACCCCGCCGTGACGATCATGCGCAGCGGGGTCGGGTTGAAGTCGTTGCAGGGATTGTTCAGCTGCGGGCAATTGGAGACGAGGACCAGAATGTCCGTCTCGGCGCGGAACGCCACTCGTCTGCCCGGCGCCGAGATGCCGTCCACGATGCCGAGCGCACCGTCGGCCTCGATCGGCACGTTCATGAACCAGTTGAGGTTGGATACCAGGTCACGGGCGCCCATTCCGTACTTCGCCGCCTCGGCGAGGAAGTTCTCCCGGCATCCGTGCTCGGACGCGGTGTGGTGGCCGTAGCGCAGGGTATTGGACTCCTTCCCGCAGGCGCCGCCGATGGTGTCCTGCCGGTCGATCTCGTTGGCGATCACGGTGGCGAGGGGATTGCCCTCGTTCGAGCGCAGCACCGTGCCGGTCCGTACGTACACGTTGCCGCCCCACGCGATCGTGTCCGGCACGGAATAACGCTCGGTGGTGTCGCGGGCGCTGTACAGGAGGCAGTCGGCGGACTGGTTGGCGCCGACGTCGACGATGGTGAGGACGTCGCCCGCGGCGACCACCGCGGACCACGGGGCGCGAGCCGGGATCACCTCGTCGAGCCGGATCTCGCCGTCGGAAAGCGGCCCGGCCAGGTCGAGCACGGTGCCCGCGGCGTAGCGGGCCGGATCGAGGACCTGCCCGAGGTCCCCCGGGCAGTCCGGCGTCCGGCCCGCGGCGTCGGTGATGACCGTCATCAGATCCCTCTCGCGTCGGCGTAGTCGGCGGTGTTGAGGTAGTAGCGCGTCGCCTCGGGGGTGGCGTTCCAGCGGGGGTCCGCGGGGCCGGTCGGCCGGGACCTCCAGGCATGCACCCGCAGCGGGCCGCACGTGTACGCTGCCCGTGGGTCGACGGGGTGCGGGACGTTGGCGATCAGGATGATCAGCGGCAGCTCGGCGAGCAGTTCCACCGACTTGCCCGGCCCGGCGGTGCCGGCGAAGGTGAGCTCGCCGTCCGGTCCCACCACGACCCCCTTGAAGAAGGAGACGCTGGGCGGAAGGTCGCGCGGCGCCAGCCCGTGCTTGGCGGCGGCCAGGGTGAACAGTTCCCGGCCCGACGGGCTTGGCCCCTGCGGCGCGGAGTCACCGTACCTGGCCCGGTTGGCCCGCGCGGTGGAGGTGCCGCAGAGAGCGTCATGCCGCCCGGAGTCGTCCGCCACGATGGTGGCCAGGACCCGGCCGTCGCCGGACAGCAGCGGGTGCCCCGCGCCGAGGTAGGCCTGCCAGGGGATCTTCACGGTGTCGGCCGTGTTGAGCCGCTCCCACGGCTCAGCGGCGTTGAAGACCAGCAGGTGCGCGCAGGCTTCGCCCGCCACGTCCTCGAGGCGGACCCGGGTCCCCCGCGCGACCACCTTGTGCGTGTAGTTGCCCCCGGCAACGGTCTCGGCCCAGGTCAGCGTGCTCGGCTCGACCCCGGGCGGTGGGAACGGCGTGCTGCTCGCGGGCAGGTACGGCATCGCTTCCGCGATCTTGTCGCCCTGCGCCCGCGCATCCGCGCGGGCGCTGAGGACGGTATCGGTGTCGTGCTCGTCGGCGGCAGTGGCCACGGCCAGGCTCCCTTCCGTTCTGGGCGGCCAGGACACGGCCGCACTTCGCTCCTTCGTCCCCGCCGATGCCGGTCCGGCAGGCGCCTGGTCTCCCGTTTTGCGTTTTATGTCCGATCAAGCGGGCTGGGTGCCCTGGGCCGGTACGCGTCTTTGCTTAATCGGCGGTGCCGCATACCGGGCATAGCGGTCGTGATCATGGTCATCCGTTAGGCAAAGACGGCATTCGTGGTCACCGGGTAAGCAAAGACGGCGATCGTCGGGTGAGCAAAGAGCGGTGACGGTTTCCGCTGGCGCCGAGAGTCCGGCCCGTAAGGTGCCTAACTCTCGGCGTCGGCCGCGGAAGTCTTGATGCGCTTATGACGGTCAATCCGGCCAGGCCGACGGCGTCGGTGAGCCGGTGCCGGGTGCCGTCAGGCGGCTTCGGCCGCGGGGACGGCAGAGGGGACGGCGGACGCCTCCAAGGAGCTGGCGCCCGCCCGCAGCCGCAGGTGGACGAGGGCGCCGATGACGAGTGTGATGCCGATGAACAGCACCGCGCTCCACCGCAGCCACCAGGTGTGCCCGGTCAGGTCGTAGACCGAGGCGCGCGGCCAGGCCAGGTTGACGATCGCTACGACCTGGTACAGGACGGCAATGAAATTGACCGGAATCGCCCACCGGCCCAGGCTGAACAGCGGTTTGCCGTGCTCGTCGGTGCCGCCGGCGGTCGCGGCGCTGGGCACACCGCGAGCGGCCCGCAGCCGGGTGAGCAGCAGCGGCCCGGTCACGCCGAGATAGGCGATG
The DNA here is from genome assembly GCA_963785645.1 of uncultured Actinomycetota bacterium. Taxonomy (GTDB): domain Bacteria; phylum Actinomycetota; class Actinomycetes; order Streptosporangiales; family Streptosporangiaceae; genus Trebonia. The sequence continues at coordinate 191,788 of CAWAWG010000002.1, read as the reverse complement.
TACAGCATCGCGATGCACAGGCTGGACAGCGCGGTGAAGACGGCGGACTGCCCCAGGTTGACGACAAGCGCCAGCGCCGCGCCGCCGCCCACCACGATGGAGGTGACGATGGGCGTGCCGGTACGCGGACTGACCCGCGACAGCACCCGGTGGAAGGGCAGCGCCTTCTGGCGGGCCATCGAGTACATCATCCGGGAACCCGAAGTCTGGCAGGCGAGTGTGCACACGCAGATCGCGATCGTGACGTCGACCAGCATGATCCTCCCGGCCACGCTGCCCATCACGGAGGTGAGCACGTACGGCAGGCCGACGGTCGCCAGGTTGCCGTCGGTCAGGCTCGGCGCCGCCATCAGGGCGCTGATCAGCAGCAGCGCGCCGCCGACGCCGGACACGACGAGCGCGCGGATGATGGTGCGCGGGGTGATGTGGCGCGGCGCGTGGGTCTCCTCCGACAGTTCGCCGGCCGAGTCGAAGCCGACCATGACATAGGAGGCCATCAGCCCGGAGGCGAGCCATGCCCAGATGTACGGCGAGCCCGGCGTGGGCGCCGCACCCGTCGTGTGCAGCAGCACGCCCGGGCCCCGGCGCGCGTGCGCGAACAGCGTGATGACGATCGCGATCACGCCGAGGATCTCGAGCACGACGCCGGTGCTGTTGACGACCGACATGAGCCGCACCCCGATGATGTTGACCGTGGTGGTGACGACCAGCAGGATCACGCCGAGGATGACCGCGTTCTGCGCGCCGGTGGGTGACGTCGGCGAGCTGTTGGCGCCCGGGCCGCCGACGATCTGGAACCCGGTCCAGATGGAGGGCAGCACTGCCTGCAGCGCGATCGCGGCGGCGGCGACGGTGAGCGTCTGCCCGATGATCATGATCCAGCCGGTGAACCAGCCGAACGTCGAGCCCGCCAGCCGGGACGACCACTGGAAGATCGCGCCGGAGATCGGGAACCGCGCGGCGAGGGTGGAGAAGTTCAGTGCGACGAGCAGCTGGCCGGCGAACACGACCGGCCAGGTCCAGAAGAATGCCGCCCCGCCGAAGCCGAAGCCGAGGAAGAACAGCTGGAAGACGGTGGTGAGGATGGAGACGAAGGAGAACCCGGCGGCGAAGGAGGCGAAGGTGCCGACCCGGCGGTGGAGTTCCTGGCTGTAGCCGAAGCGCTCCAGGTCGGCGCGCTCTACTGGTTCTTCGGTGGTGGACGTCATGGCTGCCCCTGGCGCTTGCGATGGCGGCTGGTGGACCTAATACCTGTCGACTGACAGGTATTGCCAAAGCGTCTCGGGACGGCGTTTCTCCGGCATGCCTCCTATTCGACGTCTGTGTAACAAGAAGGGCCGTGTGTAACGGTCATGCGTCGTCCGCCGCACGGCGACGTTCGCGCGGCTGGAAAGTTCGGGTGGCCGGAAATGAGCAGGGGGAGGCAGTGCGCCGGGCTGTTGGTGGGGCTGAGCTGGGGCACGCAGCATCCCTTCGTTCGGGATAGAGCATTTGATCATTCCGAACGGGTCCGTGCTGCGCGTGGGCGGGAAGGCGAGGACCTGGGGCCGGTGCGGGCCCCAGGTCCGCCTGGATGCGGACGGGGGCGGTGTCCCCGTCCTGGGGCCGCGTTACGCGGCGATCAGGCCGTGCGGGTCGATGATGAACTTGCGCGCGGCGCCGTGGTCGAAGTCCAGGTAGCCGTCGGGCGCCTGGTCGAGCGAGATCACGGTGGCGTTCACCGCGTCGGCGATGTGCGCCTTGTCGTGCAGGATCGCCATCATCAGGCCCCGGTGGTACATCATCACCGGGCACTGGCCGGTGGTGAAGTAGTGCGACTTCGCCCAGCCGAGGCCGAGGCGCACCTTCAGCGAGCCGACCTTCGCGTCCGCGTCGATGCCGCCTGGGTCTCCGGTCACGTAGAGGCCGGGGATGCCGACTCCCGCGCCTGCCCGCGCCACGGACATGACGTCGTTCAGCACGGTCGCCGGGGCCTCGCCCGCACCGTGCCCGTGCCCGCGGGCCTCGAACCCGACGCAGTCGACGGCCGCGTCGACCTCGGGTTCGCCGAGGATCTGCTCGACCTGGTCCGCCAGGGCGGCGTCCTGCGCCAGGTTGACGGTCTCGCAGCCGAAGCTCTCGGCCTGCTTGAGCCGCTCCGGGTTCATGTCGCCGACGATGACGACCGCCGCCCCGAGCAGTTGCGCCGAGTGCGCCGAGGCGAGGCCGACGGGGCCGGCCCCGGCGATGTAGACGGTCGACCCGGTGGTGACCCCGGCCGTCTTGGCGCCGTGGTAGCCGGTCGGGAAGATGTCCGAGAGCATGGTCAGGTCGCGGATCTTGGCCATCGCCTGGTCCTTGTCGGGGAACTTCAGCAGGTTGAAGTCCGCGTAGGGGACCATGACGTACTCGGCCTGGCCGCCGACCCAGCCGCCCATGTCGACGTAGCCGTAGGCGGATCCCGGCCGGTCGGGGTTGACGTTGAGGCAGATCCCGGTCTTGCGCTCCTTGCAGTTGCGGCAGCGGCCGCACGCGATGTTGAACGGCACGCTGACCAGGTCGCCGACCTTGATGAACTCCACGTCAGGCCCGGCTTCGATGACCTCGCCGGTGATTTCGTGCCCGAGCACGAGCCCCTCGGGGGCGGTGGTGCGGCCGCGGACCATGTGCTGGTCGCTGCCGCAGATGTTTGTCGAGACGACCCGCAGGATCGCCCCGTGCGGGCATTTGCGCCCGACGTTCGCCGGGTTGACGCCGGGGCCGTCCTGCAGCTCAAGCGTCGGGTAGTCGATCGTCTGGACTTCCACGTGCCCCGGCCTGATGTAGGCGACGGCGCGGTTTCCTGGCATGGCGCACCTCTCTGTGTCAGCCATTTTTGTCCGTTACGCCCGATGCTAGGGATCAGGGTTACCGGCCGTCACCGCTCCGACCAGCGGAACATCTGGCCCATTCGCGCAACAGGCTGCTGCGCGAATGGGTGGCCTCCGCCTGGCCGACCGGACAGGCACCTACAGCAGGCCCTTGGCGCTCGCGCGGTAGACCAGCTCGGTCCGGTCGCTTGCCCCGAGCTTGCGCATGGCGGTCCGCAGGTGGTACTTGACGGTGCTCTCGCTCACGTAGAGTTCCCGGGCGACCCGCAGGTTGGTGGCGCCCTGGGCGACCAGCCGGATGACCTCGAGCTCGCGCTCGCTGAGCGGCCGGGCCGGCGGGCCCGGCTCGCCGGTCAGCGAGCGGACGACGAGTTTCGCGCTGCGCGGGTCGAACGCGGACTGGCCGCTGTGCACGCTGCGGATGATGCGGGCGAGTTCTACCGTGTCGACGTCCTTGAGCGCGTAGCCGCTCGCACCGCGCCGCAGCGCGCCGAGCAGCAGTCGCTCGTCAAGGAACGTGGTGAGCACGACGATGTTTACCCGGGGGTGCTTTTCGCGCAGCTCGGCGCAGACGTCAAGGCCCTCCGCGGGCGCGCGGTCGCTGAGCATCAGGTCGAGCAGCACCACGTCGGGGCTCAGCCGGGCGGTCTCCGTGACGGCCTGCTCGGCGTCGGCGGCCTCGCCGACCACCGTGAAGTCCGGTTCCAGGTCGAGGATCGAGCGCAGCCCCTGCCGCACGATCGTGTGGTCGTCCACCACGAGGATCCGGACGGGGAGTGCCGTCTCGGTGCGGCTCATGCCCCCTTCGCCGCCTGCGCGGGCACGCGGACACTGACCCGGAGGCCGCCGCCCCGCCGCCGGGTCAGTCTCACCTCGCCGCCGAGTTCTGCCGCCCGCTCGGCGATGTTCCGCAGCCCGTGGTTCTGCGGGCCGCTCAGCATCTCCGCGGTGCCGCGGCGGCCGACGGCGGCGGGGTCGCCGGAGCCGTCGTCGGAGACGCTGAGCCTTATCTGATCCTCGGTGTACGCGAGGCTGAGCCACGCCTGCGTGGCGTCGGCGTGCCGCACCACGTTCCACAGTCCTTCCTGGGCGATCTGGAACAGCGCGTGCTCGACCGCGGCGGGAAGCTGGCGCTGGCACGCGGTCACCCGCACGGAGACCCGCAGCTGGCCGGCGGAGCGGAAATCCGCCGCCAGGTCGCGCAGCGCCTGTCCCAGGCTCATGCCCGGCTGCTCGAAACCGGACAGCTCCTCGACGGCGGAACGAACCCAGCCGAGGCCGGCCCGGGCGAGTTCCTTGCTCGCCACCAGCCGCTCGTAGGCGGGGGAGCTCGGGTCCAGGTGCCTGCGGCACCATTCCAGGTGCATGCCGATGCCGACCAGGCACTGGGCGACGCTGTCGTGCAGGTCGCGTGCGATCCGGTGCCGCTCCGCGCTGACCAGCTCGGCCTGGCGGACCTGGGCGAGGTTCTCGCCCGCACCCACCTGCACGAGAACCACCTCCACTGTGCACGGTTCCGCCGGCGGGGGAGGGGAGCACAAGCGCCGACGGTGCCTCAATCCCGATAGTACGAGCCGCCCCGCACGCTGCACAGTCTTCCCGGGCGGCCGTCGTCCGGCCTGCTGTCTTCGCCGGTCCGAAATTCCGGATATTTCATGAACTGAACTCGTTGACAGCGGGACTCGAAAAGATAGTGGATCGTTGTATCCGCCATGACGCAACGCCAGGAAGTTAAGGGGTCGGTTCGGAGGCCTGCCCGCGGGCGTCCCGGGGCGTGCTCTCCGGCTGCCAGCGGCATAGGGCCAGTACTGACGGGTAGATGCCCGTTTTGACATGATTTTTCGAACACGAAATGGCCCTATGTCCGCCGGCGCCGCCGCCGGCGCCCTGACCGGGGAGGGCAAGCTTCATCACCAGTCACGAAAAGTAGCTGGCGGGTCCGGATGCTACAGGCGCTCGATGATGGTGGCGGTGGCCATGGCGCCGCCGGCGCACATGGTGATCAAGGCGGTGCTTGCGTCGCGCCTTTCGAGTTCGTGCAGCGCGGTGGTGATCAGCCGGGCGCCGGTGGCGCCCACCGGATGCCCGAGGGCGATCGCGCCGCCGTTGACGTTGACCCGTTGCTCGTCGGGCTGAAGCACCCGCAGCCAGGACAGCACCACGGCGGCGAACGCCTCGTTGACCTCGAACAGGTCGATGTCCGCGAGGGTCAGGCCGCTGGCCGCGAGCACCCGTTGGGTCGCCGCGATCGGGCCGTCGAGGTGGAAGTAGGGTTCCGCGCCGATGAGGCACTGCGCGACGATCCGTGCTCGCGGCCGCAGGCCGAGCGACCGCGCCCGGTCGGCGTCAGCGAGCAGGACGGCGGCCGCGCCGTCGGAGATCTGCGAGGACGTCCCCGCCGTGTGCACGCCGCCCTCGACCACCGGCCTGAGCCGGGCCAGCGCGTCCAGGCTGGTCTCGCGCAGGCCCTCGTCACGATCGACCAGTCCGCCGGACGCCTTCACCGGCGTGATCTCCCGGCCGAAACGTCCCGCCGCCGCTGCCGCCCGGCCCAGCGCCTGCGAACGCAGGCCGAACGCGTCGGTCTCCGCGCGCGTCAGCCCGCGGCGCCGGGCTATCCTTTCCGCGGCGACGAACTGGTTCGGCAGGTCGATGTCCCAGGTGTCCGGCCGCGGGGACCCGACCCCGGTGCCGACGTTCGACCGCAGCGGCACCCGCGACATGACCTCCACCCCGCAGCCGACGCCGGCGCCGATCGCGTCGGCCGCGATGAGGCCCGCGATCAGGTGGACGGCCTGCTGCGCGGAACCGCACTGGGCGTCGAGGGTCAGGGCGCCCGTCTGGTACGGCAGGCCCGCGTGCAGCCAGGAGGTCCTGGTGACGTTGTTCGACTGTTCGCCCGCCTGGGTCACGCAGCCGCCGGCCACCTGCTCGACCGCCGCGGGGTCAAGGCCGGCCCGGTCAAGCAGGGCGACCTGCGCCGCGCCGAGGAGTTCGGCGGCGTGCAGTCCGGCTAGCGTGCCGCCGCGCCTGCCGATCGGGGTGCGTACGGCCTCGACGATCACCGGGGTACCCACCAGGATCACCCTCTCGCTATAGAACGTATTGTCCGGCTATGGTTCGGCCAGGCAAGCTTGTGTACTGTAACTAAAATAGAACACGTTTCATTTTTGGGCACCCTCTGGAGGTAGTCGTGACCACACCGGGCATACCGCCGGGTTTCGACTTCACCGACCCCGATCTCTACGCCGTGCGGGTCCCGTCCGAGGAGTTCGCCGAGCTGCGCCGTTCGGCGCCGGTCTGGTGGAACGCTCAGCGCCGGGGCTCCGCGGGCTTCGACGACGACGGCTTCTGGGCGGTCACCAGGCACGCCGACATCCTCGACGTCTCCAGGCGGACCGAGCTGTACTCCAGCTGGGAGAACACCGCGCTTATCCGCTTCCAGGAGGACATCGGCCGGGACTCGATCGAGATGCAGCGGGTGATCCTGCTGAACATCGACCCGCCGGAGCACACCAAGGTGCGCGGCATCGTGTCCCGCGGCTTTACCCCCAAGTCGGTCCGCGGCATGCGGGACAACCTGCGCGAGCGGGCCGAGCGGATCGTCGCCACCGCGCTGGCCGAGGGCACCGGCGACTTCGTCACGGACGTCGCCTGCGAGCTGCCGCTGCAGGCGATCGCGGACCTGATCGGCGTTCCGCAGGAAGACAGGAAGAAGATCTTCCAGTGGTCGAACGAGATGATCGGCTACGACGACCCGGAATTCGAGGGCGACTCGACCGTCGCCGCGATGGAGATCCTCGCCTACGCCATGGAGATGGCCGAGGACCGGGCGGCCAACCCGCGCGATGACATCGTCACCAAGCTGGTCAACGCGGAGATCGACGGCGAGCACCTGTCGCCGGACGAGTTCGGCTACTTCGTGCTCATGCTCGCGGTGGCGGGCAACGAGACGACCCGCAACGCGATCTCGCACGGGATGCTGGCCTTTTTCGACCACCCGGACCAGTGGGAGCTGTTCAAGGCGGAGCGGCCGGAAACGGCGGCCGACGAGATCATCCGGTGGGGCACGCCGGTCACGGTGTTCCAGCGCACCGCGCTCGCCGATACCGAGCTCGGCGGACAGCAGATCAAGCAGGGGCAGCGGCTCGGCCTGTTCTACCGGTCGGCGAACTTCGACGAGGATGTCTTCGACCAGCCGGAGCGGTTCGACATCCGGCGCGACCCGAACCCGCACGTCGGGCTCGGCGGGTTCGGCGCCCACTACTGCCTGGGCGCCAGCCTCGCCAAGATGGAGATCGGGCTGATCTTCAACGCCATCGCCGACGCCATGCCGGACATCCGTCTCGTCGGCCAGCCGGAGCGGCTGCGTTCGGGGTGGCTGAACGGTATAAAGCGGCTGCCGGTCAGTTACTAGCGACCCGCATCGTCGCTTGAGACAACCCACATGGAGAAGTACTGCGACCCGCCGCCGTAGGCGTGGCCGAGCGCGGTGCGCGCACCCGGCACCTGGTGCGCGCCCGCCTTGCCCATCACCTGCAGCGCCGCCTCGGCGAACCGGAGCAGGCCGGACGCGCCGATCGGGTTGGAGGACAGCACGCCGCCTGACGGGTTGACCGGCAGCTTGCCGCCGATCTCGGTCTCACCCGCCTCGGTCAGCCGCCAGCCCTCGCCGGGCGCGGCGAACCCGAGGTTTTCCAGCCACATCGGCTCGTACCAGGAGAACGGGACGTAGATCTCGGCCACGTCGATCTCGTCGATCGGTGAGGTGATGCCGGCCTGCCGCCACAGCGCGGCCGCGGCGTCGGCACCCGCCGCCGGGTTCACCGGATCCTTGCCCGCGAACATCGTCGGCTCGGTCCGCATCGCGGTGGCCCGGATCCATGCCACCGGCCCCTGGCTGGCACCGGCCGCCGCCTCGTCGCCGATGACCACCGCGCACGCCCCGTCCGACGACGGGCAGGTCTCGTCGTACCGCACCGGGTCCCAGAGCATGGGAGAGGCCTGCACCGATTCCAGCGTGATGTCCGGCTGCTGCAGGTGGGCGTACGGGTTCCGCGCGCCGCCCCGCCGGTCCTTGACCGCGACCATCGCCCCGATGTGCGGCGGCGCGCCGCTGCGGCGGATGTAGGCGCGGATGTGCGGAGAGAAGTACCCGCCGGCGCTGGCCACGACCGGCATGCTGAACGGCGGCGCGATGGACAGCGCCCACATGGCGTTGGATTCCGACTGCTTCTCGAACGCCACCGCTAGCACCCGCCGGTGCACGCCCGCCTGCACCAGGTTGGCGGTGACGATACCGGTGGCGCCGCCGACCGAGCCCGCGGTGTGCACCCGCAGCAGCGGCTTGCCGACCGCGCCGAGCGCGTCCGCCAGGTACAGCTCGGGCATCATCACGCCCTCGAACAGGTCCGGCGCCTTCCCGACCACGACCGCGTCGATGTCGGCGAAGGTGAGCCCGGCGTCGGCCAGCGCCCGGTCCGCCGCCTCCCGGCACAGTCCCGCGATCGACACGTCGGTGCGCTTGGCCCGGTGCCGGGTCTGTCCCACACCGAGAACCGCGGCTTTGCCCGTGCTTCCGAGTTTCCCCGTGTTTCCGAGTTTCACCGTGCCTCCATTACGCAGACCAGGTTCTGCTGCAGCGCGGGACCGCTGGTCGCGTGCCCCAGGGCGCGTTCCGCGCGGCCGGACATGACCGCCCGCGCCGCGCAGCCGATCCGGGCGAGCCCGGCGGCGAACATCGGGTTGGCGCAGAGCGCACCGCCCGACGGATTGACCTCGACCGGTTGGCCGAAGTCACCGGGCCAGCCGAGCCCGAGCGCCTGGCGCAGCAGGATCTCCTGATGGGTGAACGGCGCGTGCAGTTCGGCCACGTCCACCGGCTCCGGGGAGCCGAGGGACCCGATGTCTACGCTCAGCAGGTCCCGCGCCCCCAGCGATCCGGACCCCGCCCGGTGCCCGAACGAGGTGATCCAGGCGGGCCGGTCGCACAGCTCACGCGCCCGTTCGCCGGACGCCAAGACGACGACCGCGGCCCCGTCGCCGACCGGAGCGCAGTCGTGCGCCCGGAGCGGGTCGGCGATATAGGGACGGCCGAGCAGGTCCTCGATCGCGACCTCCCCGGACACCTGAGCCGCTGGATTGGCGGCCGCCGCCGCCCGGCAGCGCGCCGCGACCTGCGCCATGTCCTTCTCGCTCCACAGCCCGGCCTCGATGCCGAGCCGCGCCTGCAGCGCCGCGACCGACACCGAGTCCGGCCACAGCGGGGCCACCAGGTACGGGTCGAGCTGCAGGGCCAGAACACGCCGCAGTTCCGCCCCCGACGACTTGCCGAAGCCGTACGCCAGAGCGGTCTGCGCCTGGCCGGACACGATCTTTACCCACGCCTCGTACAGCGCCCAGGCCCCGTCCATCTCCACGTGCGACTCCACGATCGGGGGAACGGCGCCGATCGCGTCCACCGCCTGCACGAAGGAGAAAGCGCGTCCGGCCATGTAGTCCGACGACCCCGAGCACCAGAACCCGATGTCGGCCTTTGTCAGGCCGGCCGCGCCGAGCACCTCGGCGAAGATCGGCACCAGCATCTCCACCCCGCTGGTGGTCGCGTCGTCGCGGACCTGGCAGCGCGACTGGGCGAATCCGACGACGGCCACTTCGGTCACAGGAACCTCGCAAAGGACTCGTACGGGGCGTCCGGCTCGCCGGCCGGCGCGAAGTGGCTGATGTTCCTGAAGGTCGTGCTCCATTCCTCCCGGGGCCGCCATACCGCCCGCACCCGCATGCCCATCCGCACCTCGGCCGGGTCGCAGCCGAGGATGAGATGCTGGAAGGCGATGTCCGCCCCGTCGAGCAGCACCGCGGCCGCCACGTAGGGCGGCTTGACCTCCTGCCCCGGGTAGCCCACGTTCACCACGGAGAACGTGGTGACGGTCCCGGTGTCGGGAAGCTCGACGTCGCTGTCGGTGGGCACCCCGTCGGCGGGGCATGTCCCCTTCGACGGGATGTACACCTTCCCGCACGCGGGGCACCGCTGCCCGATCAGCCGCCCTTCGGCCAGCCCGTGCAGGTAGTCGCTCTCCGCGAGGGACGCGGTGTGCTGATAGCGCAGCCGTACGGGAGCCAGCGTCATCGTGACCGGATCGCCCGCTGCCCCGGCGCCGGATGCCCCGGATGCGTCGGCTGTCTCTGGCACCGCGGCTGTCTCTGCTGCCCCTGGCGGCGTTTCCGGAAGCGAGGGGCACGGCTCGAAGCAGGCGATATCGCGGATGCTGCCGTTGCGGTCGGCTGCCCAGCGTGCCCGGACCCGCATCCCCGTCCGCATCGCGGCGGCGGAGCCGGCGTCCACCGCGTGCAGCATCGCGGTATCCGCGCCGTCCAGCCGGATCAGCGCCCAGCCGAACGGGCGGTCAAGCGGCTGGTCAGGCAGCGGCTCGGGCAGCCACGTCCAGGTCAGCACGGTCCCGGCCGGCCCGACCGCGACCAGTTCGGCCGGCGGGCGGTACGTTACCGGGTCGTACTCGAACGGCGGTGCGTGCACCCGCCCGTCCGCGCCGCGCGCGCCGAGGATGCGCTGCTCCCTGAGTCCGGTCATGAACTGGCTGAGCACCGGCCCGAGCGACCGCGTGTAGTCGAACGCGATCTCCATCGGTGCACGCAGCGGGGTGTCGCTCACCCGCTCATTGTAGAACGTGTTCTAGTAATTGCTTGTCCCAATCTAGAACGCGTTCTAGATTGGGCTGGTGAGCGACGACATTGGCTTGTGGACCATCGCGGCGCAGCGCCCGGACCGCACGGCGGTGATCGAGCCCGACGGCACCGCCGTCTCTTACCAGGAGCTGGCCGCCAGGGCCGACCAGATCGCGCGCGGCCTGCAAGCGCTCGGGCTCACCCCGGGCGACACCGTGGCCGGAATGCTGCCCAACGGCTCGGCCGCGCTCGCGCTTTTCTTCGCGGCGATGGAGACCGGACTCTACGTGGTGCCGCTGAACTGGCACCTCGCCGCCGCCGAGGTCGCCTACATACTCGCGGACAGCGGCGCGGGCGCGTTCGTGGCGGACGAGCGGTTCGCCGCGGTCGCGGCGGCAGCGGCGGACCAGGCGGGCATCGCGCCCGGCGCCCGGTTCGCCGTGGGCGCGGTTCCCGGGTTCACGCCGCTGGCTTCGCTCGGCGCCGCGGGTGAGGGGTGCCCGGGAGAGCGCACCATGGGCGCTCCCATGGTCTACACCTCGGGCACCTCGGGCCGTCCGAAGGGCGTGCGGCGCGCGCTCACCGGCGAGGACCCGGACCGCCCGCCCGGCGCGAGCACCTGGTTCTTCGGGCTGTTCGGCCTGGCGCCGTTCGATGACCATGTGCACCTGTGCTGTTCGCCGCTTTATCACACGGCGGTGCTGAACTTCGCGACGATCTCCCTCCAGCTCGGCCACCCGGTCGTGCTGATGGACCGGTTCGATCCGCAGGCCATGCTCGCGCTCATCGACCGGCACAGCGTGACCCACACCCACATGGTGCCGACGCAGTTCCGGCGGCTGCTCGCGCTGCCCGAGCCGGTGCGCGCGGACTACGACGTCAGTTCGCTGCGCGCGGCCATCCACGGCGCCGCGCCGTGCCCGCGCGAAGTAAAGCAGCGGATGCTGGACTGGTGGGGACCGGTAGTGACCGAGTACTACGCGGCGACGGAAGGCGGCGGCACCGGCATCACCGCCAGGGAGTGGCTCGCCCGGCCCGGATCCGTCGGCCAGGCGTGGCCGGGATCAGCGGTGCGGGTTCTTGACGACAACGGCGACGACCTGCCGACGGGGGAGCCGGGGCTCGTCTACCTGCGTATGGGCACGTCCACCTTCGACTACCACAAGGACACAGAGAAGACGCTCGCCTCGCGGGCCCGGGGCATGTTCACCGTCGGCGACATCGGCTACCTGGACGCGGACGGTTACCTCTACCTCTGCGACCGCAAGGGCGACATGATCATCTCGGGCGGGGTAAACATCTACCCGGCGGAGATCGAGGCGGAACTGTCCTGCCACCCGGCGGTCGACGACGTCGCGGTCTTCGGCATCCCGCATGAGGAGTGGGGCGAGGAGATCAAGGCCGTGGTGCAGCCGGCGGACGGGGTCACGCCGGGCCCCGGACTGACCGCGGAACTGCTGTCCTTCCTCGACGGGCGGATCGCCCGGTTCAAGCTGCCGAGAACCATTGACTACGCCGCGGAACTGCCGCGCGATCCCAACGGGAAACTCTATAAGCGTCGGCTTCGCGATCCCTACTGGTCCGCTCGCGACCGCGCTATTTAAAAGCAATCTTCTCCCGAACGAATGGTGGTATCTCGGCGAGATTCACCGCCATATCAGTGGGCACCGGTTCGCGAAGCCTTATGGCCAGAGCGTAATTATTCGGTTATTTTTCCGCAAAATTGTGCCATTCCTATGTGCGTGCTCTAATCTCTGTCTGACGGTCTGGCCCCGCAGGCCTGGCTCCCCGATGGCGGGGAGCGGGGGCAAGCCTGCTCATCGTGAATCGAGGTAGAACAATGTCCCCTGCCTTTCGTTCCACCGTGAGAAACGCTTCGCGCTCCTGGTTGATGGCGGTCGCCGGGAGCGGTGTACTTTTGCTCGCAACCGCGTGCGGATCTTCCGCGACATCCGCCCCGGCCGCTGCCGCCGGGTCGGGTTCACCCGCGATTAGCGTGAACGCGAGCAAGGCAGCCTATTCCCACCTGCTTGAAGGCGCACGGTGCGGTCCTGCCGACTGGGAAACCGACCGCGAAGCCGACGGCCAAGCCGACCGCGAAGCCGACCGGCACAGCAGGCGCGCACAAGGGCGGCGGCGGGATCCCGGCGGCCGCACGGGCGGCCTGCGCGTCACTCAAGCCGGCGGGCGCGAATCCCAAGAAGAAAACCCAAAGTTAAATCGGGCCGGAACGGCCGGGACGCTCCCGGCGGCGGGGCACAGTGGATGTTTAGGAACGTCGCGACGTTCCTAAACATCCACTTCCTGTTAAAACCCGTAAGACTTCCCGAGTGAAAACTGAAAGTGATCCAGGCACTTACCAGTTCGCCATCCGCAGGCAAACTCCTTTCCTCCCCTCCAGCGGCGAACGAATGTTTACCAGAACTGCACGATTAAGGCATGGCGGCCCGCTAACGACCGATACGGCAACCGCACTTCGTTACTCCGTCTTGGCGGCGCCGGCTGAGACCGGGTCCGCTCCCAGCGTCGCGGCGGAAGGTCCGGCCTAACGGCCGACCGCCACCGCGACGGACCTACCGGGATTGACGCGACGGACCTACCGGGACTGAAAGGCCTGGGTCGGTGACGCGTCCACCCGGGATGCCCCCGGGACGTGCGCGACATGGTGCCTGAATATCCCGGTGCGGGCGAGGCGCTGCGGGCGACGGGACGGCCGCCAAGGTTTTCGCTTTAGTGGTCAATAAAGCAGGTTATAACCTGCGGAATTGACCCGGTAACGGGCCGCGTCGCGGGAGCGGCCGGATCTTCCGGGCATATCCGGCACGCGCCCGGGCCGCCCGCCGTGCGGCGAGATCCGTCGGTCAGCGACACTGCACCGGGGCGGGCGAAACATCCGCCGCACCGCCGGTGCGGTGCGGACCTCGGCCCTCAATCTGTGAGACCTGCGCGTTCGACGGGTGCGGTGCTGGTATCAGTGGTCGTACTGGCCGTTCCGGCGCGGGAGTGCCGACGGTAACGTACGGGAACATCGAGGTGCTTCTATCCGAGCGCGCCGGGCATGCGCAACTGCCACTATTGGGGCGTTACGGTCGGGTTTGGCGGGAGGTGCCCGTGGTTGGCGAGTCGTCGTCCGGCCTGTCGTCGTCCGGGCGAGTCGGCTGGTCGCAGGCCGTGCTGGCGCCGGGGGCGGTGCTGGCCGGGTACCAGCTGGAGCAGCGGATCGGGGCCGGCGGGATGGCCGTGGTGTTCCGCGCCAGGGACGAGAGACTGGGACGGACGGTCGCGCTGAAGGTCGTCGCGCCGACGCTGGCCGGAGACGACGGGTTCCGTGAGCGGTTCATCAGGGAATCGCGGGCCGCGGCGGCGGTCGACCATCCGCACATCATCCCGGTCTACGGGGCGGGCGAGGCCGGCGGGGTACTGTTCCTCGCGATGCGCTACGTCTCCGGTGGCGATCTCCATTCGGTGATGCGCCGGGAGGGGCCGCTGCCGGCCGAGCGGGCCGCGTTCCTGTTGTCCCCGGTCGCGTCGGCGCTTGACGCGGCGCACGCGGCCGGACTCGTGCACCGGGACGTGAAGCCGGCCAACGTCCTGGTCGACATGAGCCCGGGGCGCCCCGATCATCCGTACCTGTCGGACTTCGGGCTGGCTAAGGGGACCGCGTCCGGGGCCGGGCTGACCGGGACCGGGCAGTTCATCGGCACGGTGGACTACGCCGCCCCCGAGCAGATCACCGGCGGCCGGGCGCACTTCCAGACGGACCAGTATGCACTGGCCTGCGTGGCGTTCGCGATGCTGACCGGGGCGCTGCCCTTCGCCCGCGAGGCACCGATGGCGGTGCTCTGGGCGCACCTGAACGATTCGCCGCCTTCGGTGGCCGCTCGCCGGCGGGATCTGCCCGGCGCCGTGGACCAGGTGCTCGGCCAGGCCCTGGCCAAGGATCCCGCCGCCAGGTACCCCAGCTGCGGCGCCTTCGCCGACGCGCTGCGCGCGGCGCTCGGGGTCGGCCCCTACACCGTCCCCGCGCCCCAGTATCCGGGGCAGCAGTACCCGGGACAGCGGCACTCTGGTCCTCAGTACCCGGGTCCGCGGTCTGCGGGGCAGTCCGGGCCGGGCGGGATGCCCGCACCGGGCGCGTCGGCGGCACCCTTCGCGAACGGATCGCCCGGCTGGGTGACCGTACCCGGCGAGCGCGCTCCGGTCACCGACGCCCCGTTCACCGGCGGGCCCGTCACCGGCGGACTGGCCAGCGGTGCGCCGCCGGCCAGCCCGGGGCATCGGTCACGCCCGCCGGCCGGGCGCCGGCGGGGTGTGCTGGCCGCCGCCTCTGCCGTCGTGCTGGCCGGCGCCGCGGTCATCGTGGCGGTCCTGGTCTACCCCGGGACAAGCACGCCGCCGCAGGTCTCAAGCGGCAGCACGGGCGGGGGAACCACCCGCCAGGCGGGCGCGCCGAAGGCTTCCGCGTCTGCCACCGGAGGAGGCGGCGCGAAGCAGGGCGGCAGCGGGGCGGTGACCGGGCCGCCCGTGCGGTTCACCAACCCGGGCGCGGTGCCGAACGTGGCCGCCGGGTTCGATTCTGACGACAACCTGATCAGCGTCGGGACGAACGGCACCGCGTACACCTGGGACATGACCGCACGCCAGGTAACTGGCCAGGTGGGGGCGCAGCGCGGGCCCGACTTCCAGCGGGCCGCGATCAGCGCCGGCGGAGACACCATGGCCGTGCAGGCCAGCGGCGGTGCGGCCTACATCTTCAGCGACGGGGACTCGGACTCAGGCAACTTGCCGGTCGGCGAACGGCTCTACCCGGGGTCGATCGCGCTCTCCGGCCTGACCATCGCCACCGGGGACGCGGCGGGGACGGGCGCGGACGTGTGGACGGACGTCGGTTTTTCCAACGCGCCGGCCGTGACCCTGACAAATCCCGACGGCGGGGCGGCCCTCACCTCCGTCGCGCTCAGCGTGGACGCGGCGACGGTGGCCACCAGCGACGACAGCGGGCGGACGGACGTGTGGGACGCGAACAACGGCAAGCTCGGACCGGTACTCAAGCCGCCGGACGGTTCGGTTGTCAACTGCTCGGTCTTCAGTTACGGCAGCGGCGTGCTCAACGCCGGCAACGGCCTGCTGGCCACCGGCAACCGCGACGGCCGGGCCTACCTGTGGAACACGGCCACCGGCAAGCTGATCAGGTCGGTGCAGGACCCAGGCGGCAGCGTGGACACCGTGGCGATCAGCTTCGGCGGCAGCACCCTGGCCACCGCGGGCAGCGGCGACGCGGTCTACCTGTGGAACGCCTCCACCGGCGCGTCAATGGGCACGCTCACCGACCCGGGTGGCGCCGGGGTGGTCTCGCTGGCGTTCGACGACACCTACGACGAGCTCGCCGTCGCGGACAAGAACGGCACCACCTACGTCTGGACCCTCGCGGACTAGCATCCCGGCCCGGCCCCGGTTTCCGTCGGCGCCGAGTTCGGCCTCCGCACCGCAGCTGTTGCGATCGAGCGAAAGATCTTGGAAATTTTTCTCTATGTGGAAACAAGACACGTCCCACACGTGCGAAAGCTCCATCTAACGAAAAGGTTCCACGTAGCGGCGGCGGACATACTGTGCCCCGGCGAACCGGACAGGTGGCGCCGGGCAGCGAGGGGTCGGCGCTTTACTGCACGGTGTCCAGCTCACAGCGCCCGGCTTGGAAAACTCGATCTTGGGGTGTTCTGCCTGCCCCGGCGTGTCATGTGGGCGGGGAGGCGAAGCACGGACTCGTTCGGAATAACCGGTGTTGATCTTCCAAGCGGCAGGAGCTACAGGGTTTGCGCCGCCGGGGTGGCCCGCGGGCGGCAAACGTGCGGCCAGCACCCGAGGCGGGGCCGCGTCCGGTGAAAGCGGGCAAGCGGGAGGAATGTCCCTTTTGTCGGGCAGGCGTCGGGAGGAGTCGGGAGGAGTCGGCCGGACCTCGCCCTTGCAAGGTCGGCAGTGCTCGCCGGGACCTGAGCGGGACGATCCCGGGCCGGAGCGGGAGCGGGTTACCCGTGCAGCGGGGGGTGGCGGTGGTGCCAGGGTTGGGCCTGTTCTAGTTGGCTGGCGATGCGGATGAGGAGGTCTTCGCGGCCGTAGGGGGCGGCTAGCTGGATGCCGACTGGGAGGCCGTCGGGCGTCCAGTGCAGGGGGAGGGTGATGGCCGGCTGACCGGTCATGTTGAACTGCGCGGTGTAGGGGACGAAGCTGGCGACCCGCGACCCCTCTTCCTCCGGGCCGGCGGCGGTGAACCAGCCGAGTTCGGGCGGGGGAGCGCCGAGGGTGGGGGTCAGGAGAAGGTCGTGGCCTTCCCACCAGTCCGCCATCCGTCGTGCCCACATGCCGAACCACCGGCGGCTTTCCAGGTAGGCTACCGCGCCGAGTTCCCGGCCGGCCCGCCGGTAGGCGACGTTGCGCGGTTCGATCTCGTCCTCGCCGATCGGGCGGCGCAGTAGCATCTCGAAGGCCCGGAGCGTCGCTTCGACGTCGGCGGCGATGATCGCGTTGAAATGGCCGAGGAACTCCACCTCGGACATGGCGGCGGGCGCGGACTCCTCGACGTGGTGACCGAGCGACTCAAGCAGCCGCGCGGCGCCGGCCACCGCGGCGCGGCACTGCGGGTCATCGAGAAAACCCTCCGCCCCGGGCCGGTCGACGAACCCGATCCGCAGCGGTCCCGGGTCGGCGCCGACCTCCCGTGCCAGCGGGCCCGGCAGCGGCGGCGGGTAGTACGGCTCGCCCGGCATGCGCTTGCTGATCGCGTCCAGCACCCCGGCCGCGTCCCGGACCGTCCGGGCGACCGCTCCGTCGATCGTGCCGCCGGCCCACGCCTCCCCGACCAGCGGCCCCTGGCTCACCCGGCCGCGGGTCGGCTTGAGCCCGACCAGGCCGCACTCGCTGGCCGGGATCCTGATGGAACCGCCGCCGTCATTGGCATGCGCGACCGCCGTCAGGCCGGCGGCCACCGCCGCGGCCGACCCGCCCGACGAACCGCCGGTGGAATGGCCGGGATTCCACGGGTTCCGGGCCGGGGGGAAGCTTCGCGGCTCGGTGGTCACCGTGGTGCCGAGCTCCGGCACATTGGTGCGGCCGAGCGGGACGAAGCCGGCCGCCCGGAACTGCTGCGCCAGGTAGGACGTGATCGGCCAGGCCAGCTCGCGCATCGGCCCGATGCCGAACGCCGTGGGCTCTCCCGCCACGGTGCAGCCGATATCCTTGAACAGGATCGGCACGCCGCGGAAGGGCCCGTCGGGCAGGTCGGACTCGGCCTCAAGCCGGGCGGCCTCAAGCCGGGCGGCGTCGAACCGGGTCCTGATCACCGCGTTCAGCTGCGGGTTGACCGCCTCGATGCGGGCGATAGCCGCCTCTACCAGCTCCTTGGGACGCACCTCACCGCGGCGCACGAGTTCTGCTTGCGCGGTGGCGTCCAGCCACGTCGTCTCGGCCACGCCGCCTACGCTACGCGCGAACCCGGTTACCGCGGTAGAGGCCCGGTCACGCGCCGCGGAATTCCGGGCGGCGCTTCTCGGTAAAGGCACGCGGGCCCTCCCGCGCGTCGTCGCTGGCGAACACCGTCGCGCCGATCTTGGCCTCGACCGCGAACGCGTCATTCTCGGCCATGCCCTCGGTCTCCCGCATCGCGGCCAAGATGGCGCGCACGGCTACCGGGCCGTTCGCGGCGATCACGGCGGCGATCTCCAGCGCCCTGGCCAGCGCCTGCCCGTCCGGCACGACATGGCCGATGAGCCCGATGGACAGCGCCTCCGCGGCGGTGATGTGCCGCCCGGTCAGCAGCAGGTCGGCGGCCAGCGTGTACGGGATCTGCCGGGCCAGCCGTACCGCCGAGCCGCCAAGCGGGAACAGCCCCCAGCGGGCCTCGGAGACGCCGAACCGCGCGCCCTCGCCGGCCACCCGGATGTCGCACGCCTGCAGGATCTCGGTGCCGCCGGCGATCGCGGGCCCCTCCACCGCGGCGATGAGCGGCTTGGTCAGGCGGCGTCCCTTGAGCAGCGGCTCTATCACCGACAGATCGACGTCTCCCAGCCGCGAACCAGGATGGTCGCTGGTCATCGCCTTGAGGTCGGCGCCCGCACAGAACGCGCCGCCCGCCCCGGTAAGCACGCACGCCCGGATGCCGGGGTCGGTGTCGACCCGGTCCCAGGCCTGGTGCATCAGCGCCATCATCGACGAGCTGAGCGCGTTGCGCGCCTCGGGACGGTTCATCGTGACGACTAGAACGTGTTCGCGCTGCTCAATGAGCGCGTGGGGCTGCTCGCTCATCTAGGTGTGCTCTCCGCTCCCGGGCTTCCGACCCGCCTCGTCTCAGTCCTCCTCGTACGGCGCTCCGCCGGCTTGCTGAAAACAGTAACACGTTCTAGTTTCTATCCATGGCACTGAACATGGCCGACCTGTTCGAGCATGCCGTCGACACCTTCCCCGAGCGGGTCGCGCTGATCTGCGGCGACCGCCAGGTCACCTACTGCCGGGCTCGAAGACGAGGCCAACCGCCTGGCGCACCACCTGGCCGCCCAGGGGGTCGGTCCCGGCGACCATGTCGGCCTCTACGCCCGCAACTCCGTGGAGAGCGTGGCGACGCTGCTCGCCACCATCAAGCTGCGCGCCGTCGCCATCAACATCAACTACCGCTACCTGCATAACGAGCTGGCCTACCACCTGCGGGACGCCGACCTGTCCGCCCTTGTCCACGACCAGGACCTGTCGCCGATCGTGGCGCCGTGGTGCCCGCGGGACTGCCCCGCGTGGTGATCGGCGGGAACTACGACGAGGCGGTGGCGGCCGCGTCGGGAGCGCGTGACTTCGGCCCGCGCAGCCCCGATGACATCTACATCATCTACACCGGAGGCACCACCGGGCAGCCGAAGGGCGTCATGTGGCGTCACGAGGACATCTGGCGCACGCTCGGCGGCGGCATCGACTTCATCACCGGCGAGCGGCTGGAAGACGAGTGGGCGCAGTCCCGCGCGGGCGCCGAGGACGACGGCATGGTCCGCATGGCGCCCGCGCCGCTCATCCACGGCGCCGCCATGGTGGCCACGCTCGGCTGCCTGTTCGGCGGGGACACGGCGGTGATCTTGCCGAAGTTCGATCCGCACGCGGTCTGGGACGCGGTGCAGCGGCACCGGGTCAACGTGCTGTCGGTCATCGGCGACGCGATGGCCAGGCCGATGATGGAGGCGCTGGCCGCCGGCGACTACGACACGTCCTCGCTGGTCTCGTTCAACTCCACGGCCGCGCTGTTCTCGCCCGCGGTCAAGGACGCGTGCACGCACCGCGCTGCCCAACGTGTTCATCAGCGAGGCGATCGGCTCGACCGAGACCGGCTTCGCGGGCATCGCGTTCGTCAGCGCGGAGGACGAGCACCGGGGCGGTCCAACGGTCACGGCCGGACCTGACGTCATCGTGATCGACGAGGCCGGCGGTGCGTGCGGCCCGGGGCAGACCGGGAAGCTGGCCCGCGGCGGCCACATCCCGCTCGGCTACTACAAGGACCCGGCCAAGACCGCCGAGATGTTCGCCGAGGTGAACGGCAAACGCTACTCGGTACCCGGCGACCTGGCCCGGGTGGAGGCGGACGGCACGATAACCCTGCTCGGCCGCGGCAACACCTGCGTGAACACCGGCGGCGAGAAGGTCTACCCGGAAGAGGTCGAGGGCGCGCTGAAGTCCCATCCCGATGTATTCGACTCGCTGGTCATCGGCGTGCCCGATGACCGGCTCGGCCAGCGGGTGGCCGCGCTGATCCAGCTCCGTCCCGGCGCCGCCGCCGACGCGGCCGCGCTCCAGGCTCATGTGCACGGTCAGCTGGCCGGCTACAAGGTGCCGCGGACCGTCTGGTTCGTGGAATCGGTCGGCCGCACCGTATCGGGCAAGGCCGACTACCGCTGGGCACGTCAGTACATCACGGAACATCCTCCGGCCCGGCAGCCAGGCGACGCCGCTCAAGCCCCGGCCGCATCAGGCAGAGAGGACG
This sequence comes from uncultured Actinomycetota bacterium, assembly GCA_963785645.1. Classification (GTDB taxonomy): domain Bacteria; phylum Actinomycetota; class Actinomycetes; order Streptosporangiales; family Streptosporangiaceae; genus Trebonia. The sequence goes on along the minus strand of CAWAWG010000002.1, from coordinate 171,244 downwards.
CCTGACCCATGACCGTGCGGACACCCGTTTGCGACCTGCTCGGCATCGAACTGCCCGATCGTCGGGTTCACTCCGTCCGAGCACGTCGCCGCCGCGGTCAGCCGGGCCGGCGGGCTGGGTGTGCTCGGCTGCGTGCGGTTCAACGACCCCGCCGAACTGGACGAGGTCCTGGACTGGATGGACGCGAACACCGGAGGGCGGCCCTACGGGGTGGACGTGGTCATGCCGGCCCGGGGCCCGGCCGAGGGAGCCGCGCGGGACCTGGAAGAACTGATCCCGCAGGCGCACCGCGAGTTCGTCGAGCGGACCCTGGGCGCTCTCGGCGTACCGCCGCTGCCCGACGGCGCGCCGTCGGGCGACGGGGTGCTCGGCTGGCTGCATTCGGTCGCGCGCAAGCAGGCCGAGGTGGCGCTGGCCCATCCCGCGCGCCTGATCGCGAACGCGCTCGGCCCGCCGCCACCGGACCTGATCGCCGCCGCTCACCAGCGCGGCACGCTGGTGGCGGCGCTGGCGGGGAAGGCGGGGCACGCGCGCGAGCAGGTGGCGAGCGGTGTGGACATCGTGATCGCACAGGGCTACGAGGCCGGCGGGCATACGGGCGAGATCGGGAGCATGGTGCTCATCCCGGAGATCGTCGACGCGGTCGGCGACCGGGTGCCGGTGCTCGCCGCAGGCGGGATCGGCTGCGGCCGCCAGGTCGCCGCCGCGCTCGCGCTCGGCGCCGTCGGGGTCTGGATGGGCTCGGCCTGGCTGCTCACCAGCGAATACGCGCTGACAACGACCGCGACCGCGGTTCAGCAGGCACTCCTGGCGGCCACGTCCTCCGACACCGTCCGCTCGCGCATCTACAGCGGCAAGCCCGCCCGGCTGCTGAAGAACCGCTGGACGGCCTCCTGGGAACAGCCGGGCGCGCCCGAGCCGCTCCGGATGCCGTTGCAGAACCTGCTCGTCGCCGGGGCGCACCAGCGCCTGATGCACTCGGGGCAGCCGGACCTGGTGCCCATGCCCGCCGGGCAGATCGTGGGCCGGATCAGCGAGATCCGCCCGGTCGCCGACGTGATCGAGACGCTGGTCGCCGAGACTGACGCGGCCCTGCGCCGGCTGAGCGAGCTGCGATGAAGACCGCGGTTAACGTCGGCTACTGGGGCGCGGGACGGCCGCCGGGAGCGGCGGAGCAGTTCACCGCGGCCGACCGTCTCGGCATCGACCAGGTCTGGACGGCGGAAGCCTACGGCAGCGACGCGTGGACGCCGCTGGCCTGGTTCGGATCGCGGACGCTGCGCGTCCAACTGGGCACGGCGATCTCGCAGCTGTCGGCGCGGCCCCCGGCGACCCTGGCGATGACCGCGATGACGATGGATCACCTCACCAAGGGCCGGGTCCTGCTCGGCATCGGCACGAGCAACCCGCAGGTGACGGAGGGGTGGTACGGGCAGCCCTACCGGCGCCCGCTGGAACGCACCAGGGAGTACGTGGACATCCTGCGTAAGGTCATCGCCCGCGCGGAGCCGGTCCGCTACGACGGCAGGCAGTACCAGCTACCGCTGCGGGCGCCGGCCGGCGAGGGCCCGGTGACCGGGCTCGGCAAGCCGCTGCGCTCGATCCTGCACCCGTACCGCACCGAAATCCCCATCTACCTCGGCGCCGAGGGACCGAAGAACGTGGCCCTGGCCGCCGAGATCGCCGACGGCTGGCTGCCCATGTTCTTCTCACCCAAGATGAACGACTTCTACGCCGCGGCGCTCGCCGAGGGCTTCGCCCGTCCCGGCGCCCGCCGCTCCGGCGAGACCTTCGATGTCGTCGGCGGCCCGCTCGGCATCGTTGTCGATGACGACCTCGAACGCGCCGCCGACCGGCTGCGGCCCGCCCTCGCCCTTTACATCGGCGGCATGGGCGCCCGCGGTCTCAACTTCCACTACGAGGTCTTCGCCCGCATGGGCTACGAGGCGGAGGCGGCCAAGATCCAGGACCTCTACCTAGCCGGGGACAGCCGAAGTGCCGTCGCCGCGGTCCCGATGCGCATGGTGGAGGACGTCGCCCTGATCGGTTCCTGGTCCAAGATCGCCGAGGACATCGGGCGCTGGAAGGAAACCGTCCTGACGACGCTGCTGGTCAGCTGCGACCCGCGCCTGCTTGAGCGGGTGACGGACCTGATCCGCTAGAGCTCCTCGGCCGCGAGGACATCCCCGAGGCGGCGCAGCTGGGCCGTGGCGCCGCCGAGGGTGAACTCGGCCCGCTTGGCGGCGGTGAAGTACCGGTGCACCGGGTACGACGTGTCGATGCCCATCCCGCCGTGGACGTGGACGGCGGTGTGGGCGACGCGGTGGCCCGCGTCCGCTGCCCAGAACTTGGCGGTGGCGACCGCGGCGACGGCTTCGGCGTCGTCGTGCGGGCGGGTGGCGAGCAGCCAGGCGGCCTGCCACATCGTGAGCCAGACGGCCTCGACGTCGATGTAGGCATCGGCGAGGCGCTGGGCCACCGCCTGGAACGACCCGATCGGCCGCCCGAACTGCTCGCGGCGGCGGGCGTACTCCGCCGTCAGTTCCAGCGCGCGCCCGACCAGGCCGGCCTGTGCCGCACACAGTCCCACGGTGCCCCGCGCCACCAGCCAGCCCGCCGGGTCCCCGTCGCGTCCCGGCTGCCCGAGCACCCGGCTGTCGTCCAGCAGGACGTCCGCGAGTACCAGGCGGCCGGCCTCGGCGCCGTCCGTCAGCTGCTGCGGCTGCACCGCGACCCCGTCGTCCGACGGCTGGACGAGGAACACCAGCACTTCATCGGCGGTCGCGTCCGCGGTCGCGGCCGGGACAAGGACAAGGTCGGCCCGCGGCAGGACGGGCACGGCCGTCTTCACGCCGGACAGCCGCCATCCGCCGCCCGTGCGCTCGGCGAGTGCCGACGGCGATGCCGGATCGTCGCTGTCCTCCTCCGTCAGCGCGGCGGTGAGCAGCACGGAGCCGTCCCCGGCGGGCGCGGCCCAGCGGCGCCGCTGATCCGCGGTGCCGAACGAGGCGATCGCGCCCGCGCCGAGCACGATCGACGAAAGGTAGGGCACCGGCGACACCACCCGGCCGGTTTCCGTGAGCACGGAGCACTGCTCGAGGAAGCCGAGGCCCGCACCGCCCAGCGACTCGGGCAGCGCGGCCGCGAGCACGCCGGCCGCGGCGAGGTCGGCCCACTGCCGCTGCGGGGTGTCCCGCTGGACGAGGATCTTCCTCGCGAGCCCCGCGATCTCGGTTTGCGCCTCGCTGAGCGAGAAGTCCATGACTGGTCTCCTAGAACTGGGCCTTAGGGAGCTGGCGGATCAACGGCGGGCGGCGGGCAGCCCGAGTCCCGCCGCCGCGATGATGTCGCGCTGCACCTCGTTCGTCCCGCCGCCGAAGGTCAGGATGAGCGCGGCGCGGTGCAGGCGCTCGATCCGCCCGGCCAGCGCCGCACCCGGGGAACCGGAACGCAGCAGCGCGCGAGCGCCGAGCACCTCCATCAGCAGCCGGTACGCCTCCACGGCGAACTCCGTGCCGTACACCTTCGTGGCAGACGCCGCGGCCGGACCGATCGCCGGTTGCCCGGGGGAGGCGCTCGGCGCCGGGGACGAGGCAATACGCCAGTTCATGAGCTTGAGGAACTCCGCCTTGGCGTGGACCCGGGCCAGGTTGAGCCGGACCCATTCGGCGTCGATCACCCGTCGCCCGTCCGCCAGCTTCGCCTCCTGCGCCCACTCCCGCACCGACGCCAGGGCGGAGAGCACCGGTGCGGCCGAGGTGAGCGCCACCCGCTCGTGGTTGAGCTGGTTGGTGATCAGCGACCAGCCCTGATTCTCCGCGCCGACGCGGGCGGACAGCGGCACCCGCACCGCTGAGTAGTAAGTGGCGCTGGTCATGACATCCGCCATCGTCCGCACCGGCGTCCAGGAGAAGCCGGGGGCTGAGGTGGGCACGATGATGATCGACAGTCCCTTGTGCCGGGGAGCGGCCGGGTCGGTGCGGCAGGCGAGCCACACGTAGTCGGCGTACTGGATGAGGCTCGTCCACATCTTGTGGCCGTCGATGACGTATTCGTCTCCGTCTCGGGCGGCGGTGGTCCGCAGCGAGGCGAGATCGGTGCCGGCCCCCGGTTCGGAGTAGCCGATGGAAAAGTGGATCTCGCCAGCGGCGATCTTGGGCAGGTAGAGCGACTTCTGCGCCGGCGTGCCGAACCGCATGATCGTCGGCCCGACGGTGTTGATGGTCAGGAACGGGACCGGCACCTGGGCGATCGCGGCCTCGTCGGTGAAGATGAGCTGGTCGAGCATGGTCCCGCCGCGCCCGCCGTACTCCTGCGGCCAGCCGAGTGCCAGCCAGCCGTCCGCGCCGAGCCGCCGCACCACGGCGCGGTAGGCGTCCCCGTTCCCGTGGTCGCCCTCGGCCGAGTCGGCGATCGCGGCGCGCACCTCGTCCGTCATCAGCTGGCCGAAGTAGCCGCGCAGCTCCCGGCGCAGCCGTTCCTGCTCGGCGGTGTAGGCGATCCGCATCCGCCCTCCATCAAACTAGAACGTGTTCTAGTAGTGTACACCGGGCGTCGGCGGGCGGCTCAGCCTCCCGATCAAGCGCTTGATAGCCTCACCAGCATGAATGAGCCTCAGGACCGTCGCGGCGTCATCCTTGCGAGCGCGGCGGAACTTTTTGCCCGCAAGGGCATCGGCGCGAGCACGGTCCGTGAGCTCGCGGACGAGGTGGGAATGCTCTCCGGTAGTCTGTACCACCATTTCGAGTCCAAGGACGCCATCGTCGCGGAGATCCTGACCGGTTACCTGCGTGCCATCCAGAGCCGCTACGCCGCGGTGCTGGCCAGCGGCAAGGGCCCGGCCGAGAGTCTGCACGACCTTGTGCTCACCTCGCTCCAGGTGGCCAGCGAGCAGCCTCAGGCCACCGCCATCTACCAGAACGAACTGCAGTACCTGCGCGAGCGTCAGCGGTTCGCCGACGTGCTGGCGGGCGCGGCCGACATCCAGCGCACCTGGCTGCTGGTGATCGAGAAGGGCGTCGCCGAGGGCAGCTTCCGGTCCGATATCGCCCCGCGGGTGTTTTACCGGCTGATCCGCGACGCCGTGTGGCTCTCCGTGCACTGGCACCACCCGGCCGGCGAATACCCCACCAGCCAACTCGCCGAGGACATCACCGCCGTCTTCCTCGACGGTTTCGCCGCCCGCCCCCGGTTAGGCCGAGACCTGCCGTGGCTCAGGTGCAGCCTGACCTGCGGAGACGATGTCCCATCTTCGCGCATGCTCGCGCGCTGCTGACCAGCAGCGAGGCGGGCGCCACCGAGTACATCGACGCGGACCTGCGTGACACCGGCACCATCATCCGCCAGGCCCGCCAACTGCTTGACTTCACCCGCCCGGTGGCGGTAACGCTGCTCGCATCTTATGCGATCCATCCCATGACCCGCACGCGATCTCGCCAGGATCATGGACGGCGTCCGGCAGTTATCTGGTCATCTCGCACGCGGGCTCGGACCTCCTGGAGCCGGAGACCCTGGACGGCCTGCAGGAAATCGTGACCCAGATGGTCCATCTGGCGCCGGGATTTCGGAACCGCGAGCAGGTGGGGCGGTTCTTCGACGGCCTGGACCTAATCGAGCCCGGACTGGTGCGAACCGAGGAATGGCACCCCGTTCCCGGCGTCGACGGCGCGGGCAAGTCGACAATCTGGTGCGCGGTTGGCCGCAAGCCATAGTCAGCCAACCGTTGGCGGCCCTTTAGATGTCCTTACGAGTCTGCGATTTCGCCCTGCTACGGTGGCCCGTGAGGCTACCGTTCAAGACATGGCAGCTGAAGGGACGAGCCGGTGGTAGGCGCACTTGTGATCGGCGGCCTGTTCCTGCTCGGCATGGCGGTCGCGGCCGGGTACGCGGCACGGACGCTGCCGGCCGGTGCGCGCGTGCCGGTGAACGCGGGGGTACCCGAGCACAGCATCTGGCTGTCAAAGCCAGTCGGCCTGGCCGCCTGGCTCGGGGTCGGCGTGGTGGTCTTCGCGGGTTTCGCCTTCGTGACCGTGAGCAGCCTCGCAGCCGACTGGGCACAGTCCTTGCGCGTCGTGCTGCTGCCGTCCGTGATGCTGGTCATGCTCGCCGCCGAGGCCGGAGCGGTCATCGTGGCCCGGCGGTCCGCGGCCAGCGAGCCGGGCGCCGACACTCCTGCTCCGCCCGCCGCATCGCCGGACGACCTGCCGTCCGACAGCGACGCTGCCCTGTTATCTCTCGGGCCAGATCAGTTTCTTAGACAGACGGCCGGGTCAGCCCTTGTCGTCTTTGAAGAAAGAGCCCGCCCGGGGCGTATCGAGGTGTGAAGGTCCAGCCCGCCCCCATCCGGTGGCGGGCTAAATGCCATGGAACCGGCGGGCGGCGCGAGTCGGCGCGCCAGATGACACGGAGGAAGTATGTACCTACTCGGTAGGTTTCGGGCGCTCGGCTCGCGCAGGCTGGCTGGCTGCGCGGCCGCGTTGGGGGCGGTGGCGCTGGCGGTTACCCTGACCACCCCCTCGGCGTCGGCGTCCACGATACTTTTTACGAGTCGGCTGTATAACTTTCAGACCGGCTTGTGCCTGGACAGCAATGGGGCCGGCAACGTATACACCGACAACATCAACGACTGCAACGGGAGCAACGAGTACCAGAACTGGAATGTCTGGAGCAACGGCAACCTCGGCCTTGGCCTCCAGGATCAAGCGACCGGCTTGTGCCTGGACAGCAATTCCGCCGGCCAGGTCTACACCGACGCCTGCGATGCGGATGACGCCTATCAGGAATGGACCGGCGGCGGCGCAGGACAGGGTCATACCTTCGAAGATGTCGCGACCGGCTTGTGCCTGGACAGCAATGGGGCCGGCAACGTCTACACCGACGACATCGACGGCTACAACTGGGATAACTACCAGAGCTGGAGCTGGTAAGCGACTGACACGCACGCCCGGGTCTACGGAATTATTTTCTGAGCCCACCGCCCCACCGGTACCTCGCCGGGCAGCGAGCGCCAGGCGCTCGCTGCCCGGCATTAGCTTGCCGTGGCGCTAGCCCGGCATCATTGTCTGCTGTCCCGGGCCGATGAACTCGGCCAGCTCCTTAAGCAGCTCAGCCTTGGGCTTAACGCCCACCAGCTGTTTGACGAGCTTGCCGTGGTTATACACGCTCAGGGTCGGGATCGCGCGGATACCGTGCGTGTTCCAGGTGTCGTCGTTCTCGTCCACGTTCATCTTGACCACGTCGATCGCGTGGCCGTACTCGGCGGCGATCTCCTCCAGGACCGGGGCCATCGCCCGGCACGGGCCGCACCAGTCGGCCCAGTAGTCGACGACGACCGGCTTCCTGCTGCGCTTGACCATCGCATCGAAGGTCGCGTCGGTAACGGCTCTAGCCTTAGGCATGGCAAGTACCTCGCTTTCCGAACCTCTGGTTCTGCCACTACTACGGCCGCCTGCCCGCGAGCGCTTCAGCGAAGTCGACTGTCCCAGATGGCTCCGTAAGGAGGCAGGCACACCCGGTCAGGGCAGAGCGGGGGTCCCGCTGCGACAGCGGCCGCCCCCGCTCGGTCCGGCCGGTGCCGCCGAGCCGAGCGCCCGCCAGCACGGGTGTCGGCTCCGTATCCCGGAACTTGGCTTGTTCTGCCCGCCCGGCGCCAGTCTGGTACAGAGACGGCTCCGTCACCGACCTGAGCATCGCACCCGACGTCATCCGGAGCACATGGTCGTCTTGCGCCGACGGGACCGCGGTTGTGAACTACCGGATCGTCGGCGGCGGACACACATGGCCGGGTGCCACCGTGCCCAGCGGGCCCGGCCGCACTACCGACTCGACCGACGCGGCGCAGGTGATGGAGGCCTTCTTCGCCAGCCATCCACTCCGCTGAGCAGAACCGCCATCCCGAGTTCCATCACAGAGAGGGGAACGTCCGCTCCCGGCAACGATATAGGCGTGACCGTCGTTTCCATGCCGCATTGACGACCTACCGACGGAACGCAGCCCGGGACAGCAACTGGGGTGGAGTCCGATGTGCGGCCGATCTCAGCTTCGTGGCAAGGAGCGGTGCTCCCAGAGTGCTGAAACAGGCAGGGCGTAGATGTTGTCGCCGAACGATCCAGCGGCGCTGCCAAGGTGCAAGACAACTCCCACGGTCATCCGATCGCCTAGTTTGCCCTTGAGCCAGCGCAGGTGCCTGGCATCACTGGCCGTGGGTGAGGCTGATGCCTTTACCTCTATCCCCGCGACCTTGCCATCGGGGCCTTCGAGCAAGAAGTCCACCTCAGCACCCTCCCGGTCGCGCAGGTGATAAATGGTGAAACCAGAATCGCTGGCAGTCTGGAGTTTCACGAGTTCCGACAGTACAAAGGTCTCCACCAGGCCGCCCAGGGCGGGATGTCCGGGCGCACGCAGGGTATCGGCGGTGACTCTGAGCAGGTTCGCGGCGAGCCCGGAATCGGTGACGAACACCTTGGGCGTCTTGGTGATCTTCGATGTCAGATTGCCTGACCATGCGGGAACGGTGGCCGTCAGGAACACGATGTCTAGGTAGGCCAAGTAGTTGCGGACCGTATCTGGCCTGACCGCGAGGTCGCGGGCGACATCGGCGTGCACCATCGGGCTGCCGGCCCGCGCCGCGACAAGGCCTAGGACCTTCGGGATAACCTCGGCGTCGCGCAAGGACGCGAAATCGCCGATGTCCCTGACGATGACCGTGTTCAAGTAGCCCTCATACCAGGACCGCCGCACGGCCGGGATACCGATCGTCAAGACCTCCGGATAGCCGCCCTCAGTGATCAAATCCAGGTAGGCGTCTCGCGTCCACGGGGACTGACGGGTGGCCAGGAGACTGGACTGCTCGCTGAAGAGCCGGTCCGCGAAGTCGGCTGGTCCCGCGGTGCGCTCGCTCAGGCTGAGCGGCCACAAGTCCAAGAAACCGGCCCGTCCCGCGAGCGACTCCGACAGCGTCGGAATGGTGAGGAACCGCGCCGAGCCGGACAGGATAAACTGACCACGGTCCTGCGAGCGGTCTACGATGATCTTGATGGCGCGGATCAGGTCGTCGCCGCCCCGCTGCACCTCATCGATGATCAACGGTCGTGCCCCCTGAGCAGCGAAGGTCGCCGGGTCATCCCGCGCTTGCGCCAACTGAAAAGCGTCGTCGAGCGTCACGTAGGCGGCGGCAGACTGCTCTTGGTACATGCGCAGCAGTGTCGTCTTTCCTGATTGACGCGGACCGTTGACGATCACGACCCGTAGCCCCGCGACCAGGTCGCGAAGCCGCTGCTCGGAGTTCCTGTGGACGTAGAAGTCTGGCACGTATTCCCCCGTGCACCGTTCGGAGCCTGGCAGGCAAATCTAGCTCTACTCCTCCGACAATATACGCGATACAGCCGGTGATTTGTCGCTTGCCTTGGCGGTGATGTGTCCAGCTTCTTCAAGGATGCAGGAGATCAGGAGGCGGGTGGGCGGCCTTCCGCGGCGGCGATGGGCGGGGCGAGCAGGGCCCGGATCGCCGGGACCAGGTAGCCGACGAGTTCGTCGGTGGTGAGTTCGGCGAGCACGCCGGTGCGGGCGACCTTGCGGCCGAAGATGACACCGATGAAGAGAGAGGCGAGCAGGCCCGCGTATACCTCGGAACCCGGGCCGAGCACCTTCAGGAAGTTGGTGGAGACCTCGTGCTCCAGCGCCGCGTAGAGCGGCATCGCCGCCTCCTCGCCCGACGCCGCGCTGCGGATCAGGGCAACCATCGCGTGCCCGTCGTCGCCCGCGGACTCGGTCTCCGCCACGAACACCTCCGCGACCCGCTCCGGGAGCGTGGCCAGGTCGCCGGATAGGGCACCCGCGGTGGCCCGGGGCCCGGGTAGCGCCTCAACGAGGAGCCTCTCCTTGGTGCCGAAGTGCCGCATGACCAGGCCGTGCGTGACGCCGGCCCGGCGCGCGATCTCGCGGATGGTCGCGCGTGCGTAGCCGCGCTCGGTGAACACCTCGCGTGCGGCCGCGAGGATCGCCGCCCGTGACGCATCGGGGTTTCGCCGGCGTCTGGGCGGCGGGCAGTCCGGCTGGTCGTCCATGCGCTAAGTGTACAAGTGGTCATTAGCGGGCGGCGCATGATAACGTTCTTAATGACCGTTTGGTCATTAGCGGCCAGGCGGTGCCCGTACCGGGAGGACCCCCCATGCATGAAATCCCGCGACCGCACCGCCAGGCGTCGCCCGGCCGGCTGTTCGCGGTCGCCGCCGCGGCCGCCGTGATCGCCTTCGTCCTCACGCTCTCGTTCGGCTTCGCCGACCACGACCCGGCACCGCACGGAGTGCGGATCGCCGTGGCCGCGCCGGCCGGCCTCACCCGCGAGCTGACCAGCGGGCTCGCCCATGCGGCACCGGGCGGCTTCACCGTCGTGACCGCGCCGTCCGCGCAAGCGGTGATCGACCGTGTCCGGTCGCAGTCGGCGGCAGGCGGCCTGGTCGCGGGCGCGGCCGGCCCGGTGACGATCGTGACGGCGGGCGCGGCCGGAACGAGCCAGCAGCAGGCGGTCACCGCCGCCCTCACGGCCGCGGCGACCGCACTGCACCGCCCGGGCCGCCCGCTGGACGTCGCGCCGCTGCCGCCCGGCGACCATGCGGGCCTGTCCGTTTTCGTCTTCGAGCTCGGCCTGCTCATCCCGAGCGTGATCGGGAGCATCGGCCTGTTCCTGCTCGGCAGGCGTTTGCGGGTGTGGTGGCGGATCACCGCCGCGGTCTTCTTCGCCCTGCTGGCCGCCTGCGCGAGCGTGCTCGTGCTCGACCCGATCCTCGGCGCCCTGACTGGCGCGAGCGGAGCGCTGATCGGCGTTGCCTTCCTCGGCTCGTTTACGTTCGTGGCATTCGTCACCGCCTGCCAGGCCGTCACCGGGCTGCCGGGAACCGGCCTGGCCGCACTCGCCTTCGTTGTCATCGGTAACGCCGTGTCCGGCGGGACGGTACCGTTCGCGTTCCTGCCCGACGGCTTCCGGCAGGTGGCGCCATGGCTGCCCAACGGCGCCATCGTGTCCGCCGCCCGCGACGTCGTCTACCTCCCCGACGTCAGCCTGTTCCATCCGCTGCTCGTTCTCGGGATCTGGCTCGCCGGGTCGCTGACCGTGCTGGCCTGCGTGGACCTGCTGCACCTGGCCGAACGCCGCCGCGCACCAGAACGGGAGGCCGAGATCTACGCCACCCCCGGCCTCACCCACCTGCGGCAGCGGTTCGCGCACCGTCCGGCCGCGGCCGGGACTGTCGGCCCGTAGCGCTGAAGCACCCGACCCGCCCCGCGCTTCAGTCAGCGATCCGCAGCGCCCGGGCGCTGCCCCGGTGGTAGGTGATCACGGCCTGGGTGCCCAGCACGAGCAGCGCGGCCAGCACCAGCCCGGCCGCGGAGGCAGCCAGCGGGGCCACGGCGGGAGTTACCGCGACGGCCGACCTGGTCCCGCTGAACGCCGCCAGGTTCAGCGCCGGCCCGACCAGCGGCGCGAGCAGCCAGGCGCACGCGACGCCGCCGGCGGCGGCGGCCACGACCGGGGGAAGCGTCTCGGCTGCCAGCAGCGCCTGAGCCTGCCAGCTCGGCAGCCCCATCGTCGCCAGCCCCGCCAGCGTCATATCGCGGGTCCGCGCGGTGAGCAGCAGCGACAGGAGCAGGACGAGCGCGCCGAATCCGGCCGCGGTCGCCATTGCCTGGGTGAGCGCCGCCTGCGCCGCCTGCGCGACCGGCGCCGTGGTCATCGCGGCGAGGGCGGTGGCGCGCAACGTGACCGACCCGCCCGGCAGCGCGCGGCGCACGTCGGCGGTCAGCCGTGCCCCGTCAAGCCCGGGCCCGGCCACCAGCATGAGATCCGTCCCGGGCGGGTTGGGCCCGAGCGCCCGCAGCGGCACCACGACGGTGCTGGCCGGGTTCGAGCCGGCCACGCCGCTGATCTGCCGTCCGGCTAGCTGGATAGGGATGGTGCCGGTCCCTATGTTGACGGCGGTCGGCGCCGCGCCGACGAGCTGCGCGGCGGCGGCGGTGGCCACCGCGGGAACAGCCGCCGCCTGGCCGCGACCGCCATTCCCGGGCGGCGCAGCCTCCGACAGGGCGGCGAGCGGGAACGCCGTACCTGGTGCCTGGTCGACCACGGCCGCGTACCGGGCGGGGTCGACGAACATCACGGACAGCTCTGACCCGGAGGGCAGCGTCGCCGGATCGACCACCGCCGCGGCGGTGGAAACGACCCCTGGCACCGAAGCGACCTGGCGCTGCAGCGCCGGGCTGATCACCTGACCGGGCGGGGCCTGGATGATCGCGTTCGCTGGCTGCATCTGTCCGTACTGGTTAGGTGCCCCGGTCGGTACGTGGGTCGCCGTTTCCGAGTACTGCCACGTCGCGAGGGCCGCACCGTCGCTGAACGGGCTGCTGAACGGCCCGCTGGCCCTGTCGGCCACCGCGAAGGACTCTATGCTGAGGCCGGCGGTCAGAGTGAAGGCCGGGTTCGCCGGGTCGTACGGCGGCAGGCTGTAGCTCAGCGAAAGACCCTCCAGCCGCAGCGGATAGCTAGCCTGCCGCAGACCCGGCAGGGTGACGTCCAGGGAGCGTGGCCGGGCGTTGGCGGGCAGGATGCCGGCGGGCAGCTGGTAGGTGGCGCCGGTCGCGTCCTGGATCGAGGCGGTGACCTGGACCGGCCCGAGATTCCGGCGTAGCTCGGCCGAGCTGGTGCCGGGACCCGGCCCGAGGGCCGCGAGGACCGCCAGCCGGTCAGGCTGGCCCGGCAGGGGCAGACCGGATGGCGACGACGGGGTGATGCGCTGCCACAGCGCGCTCAGCGGGAGCGGCGACAGGTCTGGGCGGAGCAGGATCGTTTTAGCCGCGGTGCTCGCGTCCAGCGCGATCAGCTGGCTCCCGCTGCCGATGTCGGCAACGCTGGCCGACGTGGCCGCGGTGACGCCTGGTGCCTGGGAGATCGCCCCGGTCGCGCCCGGCGGCAGCGCGCCCGCGGAGTTCACCTGCACGTCCGAGCCGACCGCGAAGGCGGCCTGGTCCGCTGCCGACTGCCGCCAGCTTCCGTACCCGGCCAGCGCCAGCGTCGTGGTCGCCGTCGCGACGACGACGAGCAGGGCCGGCCCCGCCTGGCGGATTGGCCGCCGGGCGATCTGCCAGCTCACCATGGCGGCGGCCAGCCGCCGTTCGTAGTAGGTCGCCTTGTCGGCCAGCCTGGCCAGCAGCGGCAGCCCGCGGACCGGGATGAGCGCGATCCCGGCCAGTGCGAGTGCGGGGGCGACGGCGACCACGGGATCGATCCCGAGCGATCCGGCGGCCGGGTGCGCGACCGCCGAATAGCCGCGCAGCTGCCATACCGAGACCGCGGCGAGCGCCAGCAAGGCGAGATCGGCGCCCGCCCAGGCGATCCCCGCGAGCCGGGCAGGCCGGCCTCGGCGGAGCCTGGCCGCATCGGGGGGAAGAGCATGCAGCGCCGGCCACGCCATCACCGCGGTGCACAGCACCAGTACGGCGAGGGCCGATAGCCAGGCCAGCGGGGTGATGCCGCCGCCCGGATACCCGGCCAGGCGCACGCCGCCCAGGCCGGCCAGCATACTGGTCAGGCGGGGGCCGGCCAGCACGCCCGCCAGCCCGGGCACGGCGCCGAGCACCGCTGCCTCGGTCAGCCCGGGCCGCACCACCTGCCACCTGGTCGCGCCGCGCGCCCGCAGCAGTGCTGACTCCTCCTCGCGCAGGCTGGCCAGCAGCCGTGCGGCCAGCACCAGCTCAGCCCCGGTCACCAGCAGCAGCTGCAAGGCGGCGATCGTGAACAGGGAACGGGTGAGCACGATCGTGCTGGCGATGCTGCCCAGGACCGCTGGCAGGTTCGACTTCACCTGGAGTCCTTTAGGCAGGACCACGCTCAGCTGCGAGACCGCCGCGCTGGTACTCGCGGCGAGCGCGCTGATGTTCCCGCGGGCGAGCGGCGGCGCCTGCGGCAGCACCAGCCATGAAGCCCTGACCGCGGTGAGCGCCCCGTCGAAGGCGGCCTGGTTCACCACCGCGGGTCCGTAGGTGACGGTAACAATCGCGGCGTTACCCATCGGAGAACTGAGGCTGTCGTTCTGGACGCTGCTTCCCGAGCTGGGCAGCAGGTCAAGCGCCCAGTACGGCGACGTCGGGTTGCTTTCCCGGAACAGGCCGCTCACCTGGAGCGCAACCGCCGCCCCGCCGGTCGCCGGACTGCCGGTCAGCACCGAACCCAGTGTCAGGTGCAGTTGCCCGGCCACCACCGCCGGCAGTGCCACGGGCAGGGGACTGCCTTGGTGCGGCGGTGCTGGCCATGTCCCGGCCACTAGCGTCGCCTGGGCACTGAGTCCTTCCAGCGACGCGGGCTGGATGTCGGTGATGTTGGTCTGATCAGCCGTGCCGGAGGCGGAAGAGGAGAACTGGAGCGGCTGCGCCCACAGCGCGCTCGTCATCTGGAAGCTGACCCCCGGCCACGCATTGCGCAGCGTGGTGCGGATTAGCTGCGAGTCCGTGGCGGCCTGGCCGGCATCGTCCATCACGCCGGACACGGCCATCGACCGCTCCTGGGGGGCGGCGAGGGTGCTCTGCACGGCGGGCGCGACCGCGTCGGCGGCGAAGGTCCACAGGCTGGCCGCGAGCGCGGTGGTGAACAGGACCGTGACGGCGACGCAGGCCAGGAGCAACCATGAGGACCTCGCCCGGCCGACGAGAAAGGACACCCCGAGCCCACCCACAGATCGCTCCTAAGCGTGTGCCTGGCCGGAGATCATTCCGATCCGCTACGGGAGTGAATACGCTAATCACTTATTGCAAGGTGATACCGCCAGAATGCCACCAGGCGTTACCGAGCGGCAAGGTAACGGCCGAATCGGGGCCAGCTGACTGCGGGCCCCAAGGGTAAAACCACCGGCCGTTCGGACTGAGAGATCTTTTTCCCGAACGGACCGTGGTGATTGCCCGGGGCCGAGCGCGTTGTCAGGCGATGCCGAAGCCGCTGAGGACGGTTTGCACGAGTACGGTGGCCGACAGGACCGCGACGGTGGCGACGCAGATCGTGGCGACGATCTTGAAGACGCGGCCGTTCGCGGCGTCGCCGAGGACGCTGGCGCGGTTGGCGAGGACGAGGACGTAGGTGAGCAGGATGGGGGTGATGATCCCGTTCAGGACCTGGGCTTCCACCAGGAGCTGTATGAGGTTGCCGGGGATCAGGGCGATTGCCCCGCCGATGAAGACCTGGCCGGTGAACAGGCCGAGGAACAGCGGGGCCTGGCGGAAGGACTTGCTGACGCTGCGTTCGACGCCGACGGCCTCGCTGATGGCGTAGGCGGTCGAGAGCGGGACGACCGCGGCGGCCAGCGCGCTGGCACCGAGGAGGCCGACCGCGAACAGTTGGGTGGCGAACCGGCCCGCGACGGGCGCGAGCGCCTGGGCGGCCTGCTTGGCTGATTCCAGCGGAGCGCGCACGTGGATCGCGGCGGCGGTCGCGACGATGATGAAGATGCTGATCAGGTTGCAGAAGATCGACCCCGAGACGGTGTCGAGCCGTTCGGCCGGGTAGTCCGCCGGTCCGATCCCGCGGTCCACGACCGCCGAGGCCACGTAGAACTGCATGTACGGGGTGACCGTGGTCCCGATCAGCGCCACGACGAGAAACAGGAACGCCTTCGTTGCCAGGAAGTGCGGGTAGACCAGGTCCGCCCCGGCCTGGGCGTAGTCGGGCAGGCTCAGGAACGCGGCGACCGGATAGGCGAAGAACACCAGGCTCAGCACCAGGAACAGCCGCTCGGCGTACTTGTAGGAACCGAAGACCACCAGCGCCCAGATCGAGACGGCCGCGATCGGGACGCTGATGTACCTTGAGACGCCGAGCAGCTCCATCGCGGCCGCGATCCCGGCGAACTCCGAGACCACCAGGCCGACGTTGGCGACGATCAGCGCGACGAGCGCGAACGCCGTGACCCGGATGCTGAACTGCTCGCGGATCAGCGCGCCGAGGCCCTCACCGGTGTAGGCGCCCAGCCGTGCGCACATCTCCTGCACCACGACCAGGGCCACGGTCACCAGCACCATCGCGAACAGTGTCCGGTAGCCGAACTGGGCCCCGGCGCTGGCAT
Organism: uncultured Actinomycetota bacterium; assembly: GCA_963785645.1. Taxonomy (GTDB): domain Bacteria; phylum Actinomycetota; class Actinomycetes; order Streptosporangiales; family Streptosporangiaceae; genus Trebonia. The sequence goes on along the minus strand of CAWAWG010000002.1, from coordinate 155,144 downwards.
AGGTCGCGATCCCGCCCGCGTCGTTGCCCGCGTTGGCGGCGATGATCCCCGGCCCCATAAACGCCAGCAGCACCAGGATCCGGCGGTACAGCGGCCGCCGGGCCGGTCCGGTCCGGCGGTGAGGGCCGGCCGCCACTTCACCCGGGGACGGCGGCGCTCCCTCCCGCACCTCACTCATGACAGCCGCCGGGGGAACCGGAACCGGGGCCGGCCTGGCACCAGCATGTCCAGCACGTCGTCGGCCAGGATCTGGCCCAGTGGCCGCTCTTCCTCATCGACCACCACCACCCACGAGTGCCGGGTCTCTACGAGCTGCTCCGCGATCTCGTCCACGCCCGCGTCCGGGCTGACGGTCACCGGCCAGGGCGGCCCGACCAGGGAATCCACGGTCGCTTCCGGATCGGCCAGGAACAGCTCGGTCATCGACACGTCGTCCAGCAGCTTCCCGTCTTCCCCGAGCACGAGGATGCCCGCTAGGTCCACGGCATGCTCCTGGTTCGCCCGCAGCCGGTCCCGGACCTGCGTGATCGTCTCCGCCGGGGTCGCGGTGACCAGGACGGTGGTCATGATCCCGCCCGCGGTCCGCTCGTTGTAGGCCAGCAGCGTCGCCACCCGGTCGCGGGCCTCGGCGGGCATCGCGGCGAGCAGCTTCTCCTGCTCGTCCGGTTCCAGGTCGCGCAGCCCGTCGGCGGCCTCGTCCGGCTCCATCCGGCCCAGCAGCGCGGCCGCGTCCGCGGTGCCGGACTCCCGCAGCAGCTGGACCAGTTCCTCTTCCTGCATCTCCTCCAGGGCATCGGCTGCCCGTTCCGGTGTCAGCTGGGCGAGCAGGTCGCGGCGCTCGGTGCGGCCCAGGTCCTCCAGCAGGTCGGCCAGCTCGCCCGGCCGCAGCCGCTGGAGCCCGTGCCCCGATGCCTGCAACGTGCCGCCCGGTCCCTGCTGCGAGCCGAAGCTCGCGATGCTGCCCCAGTCGATGACCTTGTCCGGGGTCGGCCGGGACCGGAACCGGGCGGGGCCGAGCCGCCGCAGCAGGCTGTTGAATCCGACGTCCACGCCGACCAGTTGCACGACGTCGGCTACCCGTGCGAGGTACAGGTCCGAGGCGCGGATGACCCGGGCGCCGTCGGTATCGACCAGCTGGTGATCGATGACGTCGCGGGCCAGCTCGACTTCGCCGGGGCGGAGCGAAACATCCCGCAGGTCCAGCCGCGCCGTGCGCAGCCGGACCCGGTCACGGCGGACTTCCTCCACCGCATCGATCGGCAGCCACGCACGGCGCCGGCCAACCCGGACGACCAGCCCGGTCGCCGGCGGGTACGGCTGGTTGCTGTCCCACCGGGCGACAACGTCCGACACGTGGCCTATCTGCTGCCCGGACTGGTTGAGCACCGGTTTGCCGATCAGCCCGGCCAGGCTCACCAGCTCACTGCGGACCTGCCGCAGCGCGGTCAGCCGATCGATGCGCTGCTCATAGCGAGCCCGCAGCGCCGACACTGAGGGGGCAGAAGGACGCACGCCCATGATCTCTCCCTAGTGCTTCCGCTGTCCTGACATCGCACACGCACCAGGCAGTCGTTGCCGCGCCTGGCCGTCCGCCGCATGCCGGGTGTCGCTGGACGGCACAAGCCGGCCGCCTATTTAGTACCACAGCCAGGCAAACAAATGCCCCGCGGGCTTGCTCCCAGCGAGCGGCGCTGGCTCGGCCGTCACCGCGGTCACCGAGATATCGCGGTCACCGAGATATCGCTATTTGTTCGGCGACGGTAACCGGGGTTCCCCCGTGACCCGTCTTTATAGGTAGAGAGCGCGCGACCTCCCAGAAATCGAAGGGCGGAAGATGGAGGAGAGGTTGCATTCCATGTTCAGGGATGAACTGTCCGCGCAGGCAATGCCGTCTCTTGACGGCATGCCTGCGGAGGTGCTGGCCAGGGGACTGGAATCTCGCCCAGGACCTCACGCAGAGCCACCTGCTGATGTCTCCGCCTGGCGGTCAACCGCGCATGTACCTGGCTCAGATGAGCGAGGGCGGCGGTGCCTGCCCGCTGTCGTGCAGGTCGCCGACGTCGGCTGCCGGACCAGGTATATCGCAGGTACATGTGCGCCACGAGGCGCAGTTTCATATGCCCCGCAAAGCGGGGAGAGATTGGAGGCATATCTCTAGATCCGATGGCTCACCCGGAGCCGAAAGGCCGACCCGGGGACAATAGCATGCCAGGAAACCAGCGGTCGCGCCCAGGCGTACGGGGTGATGCGCTGGGGGATCTGCATGACACGGCGAAAGCTAGACTGCCTGAAGCCTAATCTCCAGGAGACGCAATGCGCACGTCCGCCGGAAAGACGCCTGAAACCGGTGCCCGCCCTGCGGCAGGATCTGTGTACTCCTGCCGCAAGCCTCCGGGCCGGGAGCGATTCCCAGCGAGGGAATTAAAGGAGATGAATGGGCCGCCTAAATCATGCTGGCAACGTATGGAACTGACGAACGTGGGATCGCCTAAGGGACGCGAGTCCTATGGCGACAGAGTGCCCGTATTAGTCGCAGGAGTAACGACCTGCCAAGGAGGGCGGGAAGGCCGCCCGCAGGGCGAAGGGGCACAGGTGACGGATATCAAGGAACCGGAAAGGTATGCGAAATGCAGAACGCCGAGACGGTGCTGGGTGTCCTCCGCGAACGAGGCAGGCGCGGCCTGCCGTGCAACGAGCTGTACCGGCAGATGTTCAACTTCAACCTCTACCTGCTGGCCTACGGGAAGATCTACGCCAACCAGGGCGCGATGACCCCCGGAGCCAGCGCAGAGACCGCAGACGGCATGTCCGAGGACAAGATCCACAAGATCACCGGGGCGATGCGCGCCGAGCGCTACCGCTTCAGTCCCGCCAGGCGGACGTTCATTCCGAAAAAGAACGGGAAAATGCGCCCGCTGGGCATGCCGACATGGTCAGATAAGCTCGTCGGCGAAGTAGTGCGCCTCCTGCTGGAAGCATACTACGAGCCGACGTTCTCCGACCATTCGCACGGCTTCCGGCCCGGCCGGGGATGCCACACGGCACTGACCGACGTGGCAATAGGCTGGACCGGGACGACGTGGTTCATCGAGGGTGACATCGCTGACTGCTTCGGGTCGCTGGATCACGAGGTAATGGTCCGGATCCTGTCAGAGAAGATCCACGATAACCGGTTCCTGCGGCTCATCCGTAACATGCTCAAAGCCGGGTACCTGGAAGACTGGAAATACCACGAAACGCTCAGCGGATGCCCGCAAGGCGGCGTGGCCTCACCAATTCTCTCCAATATTTACCTCAGCAAGCTGGACGAATTCGCCGAGACAGTCCTCATACCGCAGTACACCCGAGGGGGACGCCGGAAAGAAAACCCCGAGTACGGAAAGGTACGCTACCGGCTCAGGCAAGCCCGCCGAAAAGGCGACCGGGCCGAGGCCCGGCGCTGCCAGCGGCAGGCACGCGCCCTCCCCTTCGGAGACCCCGACGACCCCGGGTACCGGCGGCTGCGCTACTCGCGCTACGCCGACGATCACCTCCTGGGGTTCACCGGGCCGAAAGCCGAAGCCGAGCACATCAAAGACCAGCTGGCCGGGTTCCTGCGCGACGAACTCGCGCTCGAACTCAGCCCGGAAAAGACACTGGTCACCCACGCCCGCACCCGGGCGGCACGATACCTCGGCTACGAGATCACCGTGCAGCACGCCGACCGCAAGATCACCGGAGGCCGCCGCGCGGCCAACGGGTCGATCGCGCTGCGCGTGCCGCTCGACGTGATCCGGGCCAAGCGAGCCCTCTACCGGCGCCACGGCAAACCCGAGCGCCGGACAGCCCTGCTGAACCTGGACGACTACGACATCGTCCGGGTCTACGGGGCCGAGTACCGGGGCATCGCAGGCTACTACCTGCTCGCCAATGACGTCTGGCGGCTCGGCGCGCTGCGCTGGGACGCCGAGACGTCCATGCTCAAGACCCTGGCGGCCAAGCACAAGTCCACGGTGACCAAGACCGCGGCCAGGTACAAGGCCAAGATCGAGACACCGCACGGGCTGCGCACGTGCTTCGAAGCCAGGATCGAGCGTGACGGCAAGCCGGACCTGGTAGCCCGGTTCGGCGGGATTCCGCTGGTGCGGAAGAAGAACGCGGTACTGCACGACACCATACCCAGGCCGGTCGCCTACCCGCGCAAGGAACTGGTCACCCGGCTCCTGAAACGGCACTGCGAACTGTGCGAGGAAGCGGGCGCGGTCCTGGTCCACCAGGTCAAAAAGCTCGCCAGCCTCGGGCAACCCGGCCCGGGACAGCCCGCCTGGGCGGCGAAAATGACCAGGATGCGGCGCAAGACCCTCATCGTCTGCCGCACCTGCCACGACGCCATCCACGGGCACCCTGCCCACGCCACGGCGTAAGTCACCGGAGAGCCACGTGCGCTGAAAGGCGCAAGCGTGGTTCGGGGGAAGGCCGCGCGGAAAAGGGCCTGCCACGGCAGGCACCTCGCCGCGCGGCCCATCCCATCTGCGGACCACGGCAATCGGTATGGTTGCCGACCTGCCTGCCCGGCCGTAGCCGCGCTGCGCGCTGTCCCGCCAGATTATGCGCAGCGGGGATGCTGCGCTCGCGGGCTAGCCTGTGACGTCGGCGGTCCCGCCGTCGGCATCGCCGGCTGTCAGCTGCTACTGACTGTTCAGGACACGGGGCGCGGCCTGGGGTCCGGGACTGGCCCTGATTGTCATCTTCCCCCGGGCGGGAGCCGGCGGCATGCTGGCAGCGGCCATGTCAGGTGACGGGAAGGATGCGATGGAGCCCGGTTTCGCCGCTGCGGAGATTGACACGAGCAAGCCGCACCCGGCTCGGATGTACAACGCCTACCTCGGCGGGAACGACAACTATCCCGCTGACCGCGCGGCGGTCAGGCAGATCCTGCGCGACTTCCCGGAGGTCCCCGCGATTGCCAGGGCTAACCGGGCCTTTCTCGGGCGGGCGGTGCGGTTCCTGGCGGCCGAGGCGGGGATTCGGCAGTTCATCGACATCGGCACGGGCATCCCGTCTGCGGGCAACGTGCACGAGGTCGCCGGACGGGCCTCGCCTGGTACCCGGGTCGTCTACGTGGACAACGATCCGATCGTCAATGTCCACGCGAACGCGCTGCTCACGGGCAGCGGCGCCACGGGTGTCGTGCTGGCCGACCTGCGTGACCCCGCCGCGATCCTCGCCCACCCGGCGCTGCTTGAGCTGATCGACTTCACCCGGCCGGTCGCGCTGCTGCTCGTGGCGGTCCTCCATTTCATCAAGGACGAGGAGGATCCTGCTGGGATCGTGGCCACGCTGCGGGACTCGCTCCCGGCGGGCAGCTACCTGGCCTTGTCGCACGGGACGCTGGACTTCCACCCGCCCGGCGACGCGGACCAGGCTGCTGCCGGGTACAAGAACGCGACCGCCCCGCTGGTGCTGCGCGGCCGTGAGCAGGTGTCATCGTTCTTCGACGGGTTCGACCTGGTGGAACCGGGGCTGGTCCAGGCCCCGCTGTGGCACCCGGAGGGCAAGCGGCCCCGCCCCCGGGACCTGGAAAAGATCGGCATCTACGCCGGCGTGGGCCGCAAGACAGGCGAGAGCACGACGGGCAGCGCAAGCCTCTGACAGGTGCCAGGTGCCAGGTGCCAGGTGCGCTGGCGGCGCAGCCCCGAGTCCCGTTCGGCGTCGCAGCGCAGTCGCTGTCCCTTACTGGCCGTCATTGTCCCGTTTCGTTCCGCCGTGTCCCTGGTTATGCTCTGGGCAGGCCATGCGTGCGCTGGCCGGTGCGAGGTGAAAGTTCATGGCGGAAGTACAGCAAGCGGCTCCGGCGGTGACCTTCCTGGCCTTGGAGCTGACCGGCAGGTGCAACCTGGCCTGCGGTCACTGCTTTGCAGAGTCAGGACCGTCGGGTACGCACGGGGTGATGACCACGCGGGACTGGGAGCGGGTGATCGGCGAGGCGGCCGGCCTTGGGGTCCGGGCGGTGCAGTTCATCGGCGGTGAAGTGACCCTCCACCCGGGGCTGTGCGCGCTGGTCCGGCACGCGGTCGCGGTGGATCTGCGCGTGGAGGTCTTCAGTAACCTGACGCACGTGACCCCGGCCCAGTGGGACGTGCTGTCCCTGCCGGGAGTCTCGCTGGCCACGAGCTGGTATACAGCCGACCCGGCAGCCCACGCCCAGGTCACCGGCCGCCAGAGTGCCTATGCCCGGACGAAGGCGAACATCGCCGAGGCGGTCCGGCGCGGCATCCCGCTGCGCGCCGGGATGGTCGACGTGGCGGGCCGCGAGCACGCCAGGGCGGGACAGGCGGAGCTGGCAGTCCTGGGCGTGACCCGGGTGAGTGCCCCTGACCGGGTGCGGCGCATCGGCCGTGCGGCCGAGCCCGGGGCTGCCATTGGTGAGGTGGCTGAGCTGTGCGGGCGCTGCGGCCGGGGGGTGGCGGCGGTCTCGCCGGACGGCGATGTCTGGCCGTGCGTGATGTCGCGGTGGCTTCCTGCCGGTAACGTGCTGCGCGGAGGCTTGGGCCAGGTTCTGGCCGGGCCGCGATGGCGGGCTGTGGTCGCCGGGATACCGGAGCCTCGCGCCGGCAAAGATCCCGATCCCTGCGGCCCGGATCAGAAGTGCAATCCGGATCTGGACGGGGACGACTGTCGGCCGACGGTGATCCCCGCGTGCGTCCCGAAATACGAGGAGGATGGCGTCTAGCAGATGGACTGGGAACTGCGAGCCCGCACGCTGGCGCGGGCGGTCACCGACCCGCACTCGCACTGGCACCTGCCGCTGGCCGCCGTGCCCCGGCACGTGTTCATACCCCGCTGGTGGGAAGGAAGCCGCCTTGTTGACGGCCCGGCTGATGAGGAGCGGTGGGCTGAGGCCGCCTACAGCGACAAGACGCTGGTCACCGCGATCGGGGGGCGGCACGCCGATCACGCCGGGCCGGGTGACGTGCCGCAGGGGCTGCCCACGTCGTCCTCGACGCTGCCGAGCCTGGTGGTGCGGATGTACCGCCATGCCCGGCTCTATGACGGCGCGGGCATCCTCGACGTCGGCACCGGCTCGGGGTACGGGTGCGCGCTGCTGGCTGCCCGGTTCGGTGACGCCTCCGTCACCAGCATCGACGTCGACCCTTACCTGTCCAAGGCGGCCGGCGAGCGGCTGGCGGCGATCGGCCTGGGGCCGCGTCTGGTGACCGGCGACGCCACGGAGGCGCTGCCGGGCGAGTTCGACCGGATCGTGTCGATGATGTCGGTCCCGGTGGTTCCCGAGAGCTGGATGGCGGCGCTGCGCCCCGGCGGGCGGCTGGTGACCGTGCTGGCCCGGACGATGATCATCATCACCGCGACCAAAGGTGACGACGGGTGGGCGACCGGGCAGGTCGAGTGGGACCGGGCCGGGTTCATGGCGGCGCGCAGCGGCCCGGACTACCCGCCCGGCGATGGTGACCTGCTCGCGGTGGCCGGGCACGCGGACGGCGACCACGTCGGGCCGGGCCGCTACCCTGTGGTCGATGTGCGCGAGTCCTGGGAACTGGCGTCCGTGCTGGAGGTCACCGCGCCCGGGATCAGCCACTGGTACCGCGAGGACGACGACACTCGCACCGCCTGGATGACCCATCCCGACGGGTCCTGGGCGAGGGCTACCGCCACCGGGGACGAGTTTCCCACTGTTCACCAGGGCGGGCCGCGCCGCCTGTGGGACATCCTCGACGGCCTGCGCGAGGAATGGCTGCGCCATGGCTACTTCCAGCTCTACGGCGCGCAGGTGTTCATCCCGCCGAAAGGCGGCAAGATCCACCTGGCGCGCGGCAACTGGAAGGCCACCATCTCCCGCTAGCGCGCCTGCGGCTACCCGTGCCCCGCCTGGTCAGCCGGTCAGCGAGTGCAGTCCGGTGGTGACGGCCGCGCGTCCGAATTCCTCGATCCGGTCGCCGAGGGCGCGGGCCTGCGGCGAGCCGCGGAAGACCGGGGCGGCGAGTTCGCCACGGACCTGGGCCAGTCGGGTGGTGAAGTCGGAGATCCGCTGCTCGACGGGCAGGGCGAAGGCGGGTACCAGCGCTTCCAGCGCGCCGTCCAGGGCACCCGAGCGGAGGCGGACGACGGCCAGGTCGATGCCGGACAGGGGCCTGCCGCCGAACCAGTGTTCTTCTCCTGGTCCCGGGCCTTGGTCGTAGAGGCTGGCCGAGCGTTCGAGTTCGGTTGCCGCGTCGCCCTCTGCGCCCTCGATGCCGGCGAGGGCACGGCCTGCCAGGGCATGGTGGGTGGCCAGCGAGACGGCGAACTCGCCGCCGATCTCCAGCAGGTCGTCGCTGTAGCCGCTGTTACGCGCCTCGTGAGCCTGGGCGACCGCCTGCCGGGCGGTGTCCGCGTCGCCGAGCGTTGCCGCCGCGAGGGCGTGGTTGAGATACAGGTGGGCGGCCTCCGGTCCCAGCGACAGGAACTCCAGTCCGGCAACGGCCAGCTCATCGCTCTCGGCGACCCGGCCGCGCAGGTAGACGATGGAGGAGAGCTGCTGGCGCAATTGCGCCTGGAGCGGCCGGTGGTCGATCGCGGAGGCGGAGGCATAGCCGGCCCTGATCAGTTCCTCGGCGGCGTCGGGGTAGCCGAGCCGGTTCGCGGTGATGCCCATCAGGCCGTTCAGGCAGCCGAGCAGGAAATGCAGGTCGGTTTGCTCGCGCGGCCACAGCCGCCGGTCCAGCAGCCGGTAGATCCGGTCGCGGACCCGGCGCATGTCCAGGAATACCGGAAGCGGCGAGCCGGTATCGCTCAGCCGGGACAGGCGTATCACGTCCGCGCGTAGCTGCTCGAACGTGGCCTCGCCTATGCCGTGCTGCTCGTATTCCTCGGCGTGGTCGCTTCCCTCGTTCGCTGCCATCAGCACCTCTCGCTCGACAGCCAAACGCCCCGAAAAGGGCTCTTGACTTCCAAGGTAAGCGACGAGGGCCGATATCGGCAGGTGGGGGCCGGCCGGACTGAGCAGAGGCGGGAACCTGGCCGGGTGCCGGCGAGGCGGGCAGGGCGGCGGAGACCGCCAGGGCCGTGCCCGCAGGCGCTGCGTCCGGTGCCTCCTGGGTGTGACCAGGGCCGAACTGGCCGGGCTGGATACCGAGGGCGCGGCAGTAGTGCAGCTTGTGGCGTTCGGAGACGCCGCCTTCGCGTTCCCAGCGGTGGATGTTGTGCAGCATGCCGCTGGCACCGGGCATGGACTTGTCGCTGGCCTCGCGCCCGGCCTGGACGAGGCGACGGGCCATCTCGGCCTTGGGCCAGCCCCTTTCCTCGCGCTCCTGGCGCAGCCACGCTGCGAGTTCGGCGTCCATCGCGGCTCGGTCCCTCCGGGTAGGTGTCTTGCGGCTGATGGCGCGGCTTCCCAGGCACGGGGCGTGCCGGGAAGCCGCGCTGGTGTCCCTGCCTGCTGGTCAGGCGAGGAGGTCGTCAGCCAGGCCGGCCTTGGCCCCGGTGACGAAGGCGCGGATCTCGTTCGGCTCCAGGATCAGCGCGGGGCCGCCGGGGTCGGTGGACTGGCGCAGGGCGACCCGGCCGCCGGGGAGCTTCTTGGCTTCCAGGCAGTCGCCGCCGTTGGGGCTGCTCCAGGGCTTGACCCAGCCGTCGGTGCCGAGGTCGGCGGCGGGGATGCCGTTGCGGGCTTCGTTCATTTGCTTATAGCTCCTTACGGATTTCGGTGAGGATCTTCACGGTGTCCGCCGCCGGGGCGGCCTGGGCGCTGACGCGGTCCAGGGCCTGGATGTAGGCGGCGGTCTCGTCGGGCTTGTCGATGTACCAGGAGCTGGTCATCGACTCGCCGTAGACGATGTCTGGCTGGTCGTGGCCGTCGAAGCGGAAGACCTTGAACGGCCCGTACACGGCGGGGTGCAGCCCGGCGGCCAGCGGCAGCACCTGGAGGGTGATGTTTGGCCGCCCGGCGGCCTCGATCAGCTTGTCGACCTGCTCCCGCATGACCTCGGGTCCGGCGGTCGGGGCGGCCCGGCTGAGCACAGTCTCGTCAAGGACGAGCCACAGCCGGGGCGGGTCCGGGCGGGCCAGGATGTGCTGGCGGGCCAGCCGCAGGTTGACGCGCCGCCCGACCTCTTCCTCGGTCGCGTCGGGGAATCCGGTCTGGACGTTGGCGAGGGCGTAGCCGGGGGTCTGGAGGAGCCCGGGTACCGAGTGCGGCTCGTAGCCCCGGATCAGCGTGGCGGCTTCCTCAAGGCCGAGTTGGACGGGGTGCGGGAGCGGATGCGCACCCTGGGGTTCAGCTGTGACGAGGTCGCCGCCGAGGTGTCGCGCCGCTACCAGGTGCGCCCGCGCCAGGCGTACTGGCTGGCCCGGGGCTGGACGCAGGACGAGGCGGCGGCGCGGTTCAACGAGCTTGCCGCGAGCCAGGGGACCGATCCCGACGGGCGGGCGAGCATGACCGGCTCCCAGTTGTGCGAGGTCGGGCAGTGGCCGAACAGCGACCGCAAGCCGTCGGTGTACGTGCTGTGCCTGCTGGCCGGGGTGTACGAGACCGACGTGCTGTGCCTGCTGGACCTGGCTGATCACGAGAGCCTGCCGCAACATGACCGGCTGGTGCTGACGCGCCGCCTGCCCGCGCAGACCTCGTGCGGGAGCGGGCCCTGGCGCTGGCGGAGACGCGCGGCCTTTCGCTACGGAAGCTGGCCGGCCGGGTGCCGTGCGATGCCTCGCACCTGTCGAAGGTGGTCCACGGCCGGAAGGGGCCGTCCCCGCGAGTGGCGGCCCGGCTGGATAATCTGCTGGACGCGGGCGGGGAACTGGTCGCGCTCGCGGATGCGGTGGCACCGGGCGACGGCCCTGAGCTGGGGCAGGACCCGGCCCGCCCACCCAGCAAACTGTCGGCCCCGGCTAGTGGGGGGCATGTCGCTGACGTTGCCGTACGTTCCGGCCCGCTTGGTGATCGAGGTGTCCGGCCCGGCTGGCGCGGTCGGCCTGGCGGAGGACGGCAGCGGCACCGGGGCGGCACCGGGCCGGCTCGCGCTGGTCCGGGGCGGCACACGGCAGGCGGACGGAAGTGAAGCCGGATGAGCGAGGCTGGGCCGGTGACGCGGGTCTGCGGTTCCTGCCGCAAGACGCGCCTGTCGGCGTACAACCCGGGCGGTTTCTGTACCCCTTGCCGACGGGCGCTTTTCGACCGGGAGCACCCCGCAGACCCGGGCGTACGCGATGACATGGCCGAGTGGGTGTGGGGCACCGGGCCGATGCGGGAGGCGCTGGCCCGGCTGGATTTCCAGGCCGTCCTGGTCATCTACCGGGCAGCAGCCGGGGTATCGCGCCGGGAGCTGGGCGAGCGGGCGGGGCTGTCGGAGAGCGTAATCTGGTACTGGGAGGCCGGGCGGCGGCAGGGCATCTACGACATCCGCCAGCTCCTGCAGCTCGCGGACTCGCTGAAGGCGCCGCGCCTGGCCCTGCTCCCGGTGATCCTCGGCCAGCCCCATGCTCACAGTGACCTCATGCCGGGCCCGGCGGCCCCTCTCGGCAGGAGGCCCCGGCCATGACTGACCAGCACGCAGCAGCACTCCCCAGGGCGGCGACAGCTGTTAGCATCGCCGGGCCGGCCGTCCCGGGCGAGGTGCTGCACCTGATCGCAGACGGCCTGTGCGGGAGCTGCCTTAACGTCTGTCCGGCGGACCGTGAGGACGGCTGTCGCCTCGCCATCGCCTGCCCGGGAGCGCGTGTCTGGCTGTCGGTCGGGGACTGCGGCCGGGCCGAGTGGGAGTACTTGCCCTGGTCACCCCAGGACGCTGACCCGAGCCTGACCGCTGACGCGGCCACCGCGCTGCTGCCCGAACCTCAGGCGGGCCGCAGTCTCGCCTGGGGTCCGGGCACCAGCGCGAGAACCTTGCTGGACTCCGGCGTGCTGCCCCCCTCCGAGCGCGGCTATCGCCCCCAGTCACCGGCAATCACCCCGCCAGAGCCTGCACCGGCGCAGGCCACCGCATAACCGGAACTCTCGCCACGGCGCACCAGCCGGAACGGGACGGCGGCCCCGGGCCGGGCGGCCCGCCCAGGGCACCGCCAGCAGCACAACCCCCGGAGGCACATCATGCCCGCCCCGACCGCACCCAGGACAGCCAGCAAGCAGCCGTGCCCTGGCCGGCTCCGGTCGGCCCTGGTCCGGCCGCCGGGTGCCTTCCTCGGCCTCGGCGCTGTCCTCACCGCCGCAGGCTGCGCCCGCGCCTGGACCCGCGAGGTCCTCTGGGAGCGGGGAGTGGCCGACCTGGCCGACACGGCAGACATCGTGGTAAGCGAGCTGGCGACGAACGCGCTGCGGGCGTCCCGCCGCGAAGGGGCGGCCTTCTTCACTCTGGTCCTCACCCGGGACCGGGGCGAGCTGACCATCCTCGTCCGCGACTTCTGCCCCGGCGTTCCGCAGGCCGGGGACGCCGGGGAGGAAGACGAGAACGGGCGCGGGCTGCTGCTGGTCCAGGAGCTGAGCGCCCGGTCCGGCTGGTACCCGGCGGGCGACGGGTCCCCGGGCAAGACCGTCTGGGCTGTCCTTGAGGCACCGCCTGCCGCGTCCGGCGACCCCGCAGCCCCTTAGCTCCAGCACGGCCGGAACACGCCCGTCACCTTGCCTCCGGCCGCGCGAGACCACGCGCACCGCGTACCCATGCCGCCAGTGACAGGAGCACCCGCGATGTTCGACAGCCTTAACGACGGGAAGCTGCGCGCCGCGTACGACGCCGCGCGTCTGCTGTACGATCACCGCCGCGCGCTCGGGCTGGACCCGACCGCGATCAAGCTGGACACGCTGCGCGCGGACATCGCCGCAGAACTCGAAAACCGCAGCAAGTCAGCCGCCCCAGGCGGCGGCACGACAGCCAGCGCCGGCACTGAGCACGAGCTGCTGGCCCTCGTCCGCGCCGCGATGGGGGACTGCGGCGGGGAGGGGCACCTGTGGGTGACCGAGGACATCAGCCGAGACCCCGCCGCCAGTGACAACGTGCTGATCTCCCAGCGCCTGGAGTGCACCGAATGCCCCGCGCAAAAACGGGTGACCACCCTCCACCACCCCCAGCCCACGCCAGCCGAGGCAAGGGAATGAATTCCCGCCCCGGCCGCTGGCCGCGCAACGCAGCACCTGCCGCGCAGGGAATACCGCCCGCCTCGAATAAGTACTCCCGTCGCGGGCGATCACGGGGTGGCCCGCTAGTGGCCTGGTACGCCGACTCGGCGGGCGAAGTCGCGCAGTCCCGGCAGGGCACTGCGGGTATCGGCCCGGAGCAGGTCTTCGGTCATGCGGTGGACGGGCGGGCGGTAGCGGACCTCGGCGGGCGCGGCGCGCTCGGCTGCGAGCAGGGACCTGTAGCACGCCTCCGGCTTGCCCCACTGGTGCCAGGCGCGGGCGACGTCGACCCAGTAGCGGCCCTGCCGTTCGGGAGTGGGGATGTCACCTGCGCGGATGGTGCGCGCGTGGTCGATGGCGGTGCCGCTGTCGCCGAGTACCTGGGCGATGCTGACCTGGTAGAGCGTGAGCCCGGCCGGGCCGAACGCGGGCTGCCTGCTGCTCGTGGCGCTGCCGAGCCGGACGGCGGCGGAGGCGGCCTCGGCCATGTACTCCCCGGCCGCGCGCCGGTTGCCCGCCGTGGCGGCGGTGTAGGCGGCGACGGTGAGCAGGTTGCCGTAGGTCGCGAGCTGGTCGGTGCTGGCGGTCCCGTCCGGCTCGATGTCGCGGCAGGCGCGGATGAGCAGGTCGACGGCCCTGGCGGGGTGGTGCGCCCGGCGCATGGCGGTGGCGACGGCGCGGCGGGCGTCGGCGACGGCGAGCGGGTCGCCGCTGGCCTGGGCGGCCTGCAGCGCCCGGTCCGAGGTTGTCCAGGACAGCGGGTCGTCGTTGACCTTGACCGCGAAGTCGGCGGCCAAGATGTAGGCGTCGGCGAGCAGCCCGCTGGCCTCGGCCCGCTCCCCGGACCCGGCGTTGTCTCGGGTCGCCTGGGCGGCGGCGATGAGCTTCGGGAGCGCGGCGGGCACCCGGTCGTAGCGGGCGTCTCGGAAGTCGCCGCGCGCTGCGGTGATCGCCGCGCGGAGCCTGCCTGCGGGGACGGGCGCGGCGTCCGCCTGGCCGTAGAGCACGTCCTCCAGCCCGGCCGCCGGGCGGCGGGGCGTCCCGGCGGCCCGGCACCCGGCCGAGCGCGGCGGCCCCGGTGAGGGCTGCGGTGCCCGTGATCATGTCCCGGCGTCGCACGTCGTCACCGTCCAGTGGTAGGCCAGTGACCACTGTAGCGACCAGCGCCTCTCCCGGCACAGCGCCCGCGCGGGCACCGCCGGGAAATTCTCCCGTTTCCGGCGTCAGCCCGAAGACCTCCGGGGCCGCGCCGAGCGCCCCGGCCAGGCGGCGCAGCGTGTCGATGTCGGCCAGCCGCCTGCTGCCGGTCTCGAACCGGGAGATCGTCGCGCACGAGTACCCGGCCAGCTCCCCGGCCTGCGACTGGGTCAGGCCCCGGGCCTGGCGGGCGCGGCGCAGCACGACGCCGTACCGGCGCTGCCGGACGGCGTCCCGGATGTCCTGCGATGCCAGGAGCGATCGGAGGTCGTCTGCCATCCCGCCAGCCCTGCCCGGTCCGTTCCAGCCAGCGTAAGCCGCTCGCGACCGGTACCGGAAGGTGATTTACCCGATACGCAAATGATTTGCCAGGCGCGCACGCGCCATTGTCCCGGACACGCAGCGAGCCGCACGGTGACGTCGTAAGGACGCCCAGCACCAAGGAGATGGATCATGAGCGAGCAGGCACTCGCTTCCAGCACGGCGGCCCGGCGCCGCCCGAGTACCCCGGGGCCGCGCGCCCGGCTTGTCGTGGCGGGGTTTCCCACGCGGAACGAGGCGCTGACCATCGGCCGGGTCGTCGCGATGGCCGATGCGGGCCTGGGCCGCGCGGGCCTGTCGGCGGTCACGGTCCTGGTGAACGCGGACAACGACAGTCCCGACGGCACTGCGGCCGTCTTCCTGGGGTGCCCGGCGCGCTCGCGGCGGCTGACCGTGGCCACGGGGGCGCGGCGGACGGGCAAGGGGACGAACCTGCTGGCGATCTTCCACGCGGCACTGGATCTGGGTGCCGAGCGGGTCGTGGTGCTGGACGGCGACGTGCGCTCGGGCGAGCCGTGGTGGGTGACCCGGCTGCTGAGCGCCGTCGACTGCGACGGCCCGGCGGTCGCGGTGCCGGTGTACCGGCGCAACCGCTATGAGGGCAACGCCACCAGTCACCTGGCGAGCCCGCTGCTGGCGGCGGTGCTCGGGGTGGACGTGCAGCAGCCGATCGCGGGGGACTTCGCGTTTAGCCGGGGGTTCATCGAGCGTGCGGTGACCTGGCCGCTTCCGGAGTCGGCCCAGCTGTACGGGATCGATATCTGGCTGACCGGCAACGCGGCCCGGGAAGGGCACCGGATCACGCAGGTCCCGCTGGGCCGCAAGGTCCACAACCCCGGGTTCCCGAAGATCGTGAAGATCAGCCAGCAGGTCATCGACGCGCTGTGGCACCTGGCCTACCTGTCCGGTGCGCCGCGCCCGGCGGGCGTGGCGCGGGTGCAGGCCCGCTCGACCGCCGACGGCGCAGCCGTCCGCCCCGGTGCTGACCTGACGGAGCGGACTTTCGGGCAGGCGGCCCGCTACCTGTCCGGCCATTCGAGGACGGTCGCCGAGGTGTTCCCGTGCCTCGACGGGGCCGCACCGGGACCGGACGGCCTGGTGGACATGCCCGCCGCGCTGTGGGCCGAGGTGCTCGGTGACGCCCTGACGGCGCTCGCGGACGGGAGGCCGGCCGAGGCGCGCGATCACCTGGTCGCCCTGTATCTGTGCCGGGTAGCCGCCTTCTGGCGGGAAATCGGGCGGCTGGGCAGCCCGGAGGCGATCGACGCGCTGCTGGACGAGCAATCCGCCCTGGTGAGCGCGGCGATAGCGCGCCGCCGGCTGCGCTTCACGGCCCGCCCGGCGATGGACTTCCGCACCGGACCCTGGGCGGAGGCAGCGGCATGAGCGGGCCGTCGTGGTGGCGGATGAGCCTGGGGCCGACCAGCGTGACCGTCTGCACGCCCCTCGACCTGGCCGCCGGGGTCGCGGAGCTGTGCGCGCACGGCGAGCCGCCGATGTATAGCCTGGCCCCGCTGCCCGGCCCGCCGGGTGCGCGCGGTTCGGCGTCCCTGGTCCACGACGACACGGCGCCGGCCTGGCGCCTCGTGGGACGGCGTGCGGTCCTGCCTCGCGGTCCGGGGAGCCTCGGGGAGGTGTCCGAGGAAGGGCTGCTGTACCTGGCGTACCTGGTCCTGGAGAACCGGCTCCAGCGGTCCGGTTTCGTGACGCTGCACGCGGCGGGAGCGAGCTGGCAGGACCGGGGAGTCCTGCTGCTCGGGACGCCGGGCGCGGGCAAGACCACGACCCTGCTGCGGCTGTGCCGGGACCACGGGGCCGCAATGATCGGCAACGACCTGGTCGTGGCCGGCGGCCCCGGCGGGACGCCGGAAGCGCTGGCGGGAACGCGGCACGTGCGGCTGCGGCACGCCTCGGTCGCGCGGGTGATGCCCGAGTTGCTCGGCCTGTTCCCCGGCGAGGTCGCCGACTCGTGGCGGGCCAAGCGCACGCTGCCGGCCGCCCGGCTCGGCATCGCCCCGGCGCTCACGCCGGTCCCGCTCGTGGCGGCGGTGTTCGTGCACGTCGACCCGCGCTACCGGGAGCTGGTGGACGAGCCGGGCGACACGGTGGTGCACCGGCTGAACCTGTACGAGAACGCGGTCCGCTACATCCGGGGCGGCAGCACCCCGTGGCTGGCCGGGGGCAGGTTCGGCCCGTACGTCCCGCCGCTGGACGACCCCGCCGCCCACGCCGGGCGCACGGCGACGCTGGAGCGGCTGCTGGAACGGTCCCGGTACGTCGCCGGCCCGCCCGCCGCCGTCGCCGAGCACATCGCCGCGCTGGCCCCGGGCCCGGCCGGGGCCCAGGCCGGAAGGAGCGGGCAGTGAGCCGGGCGCGGGTGCTGGTGGTGCGGCCGGAGCCGTCCCGCCCGCTGGGCGCCTTCTACCGCAACCTCGGCCTGACGATGCTGGCCGCCCACCTGGCCGCCGCCGGCATGGAGCCGGTCCTCGCGGACCTGACGTTCGGCTCCTGGCCGTCGGCGCTGGGGCACGGGGCGCGGGCGGCGGCGTTCAGCCTGTACATCGATGACTTCGCCGAGGGTGCCCGGCTCGCGCGGGCGGCCAGGGACGCGGGGGTGCTGCCGGCGGTCGGCGGCCCGCACGCCACCCTCCTCGGTGCTGACGTACTGCAAGCGGCACCCGCGTTCGCGGTCGCAGGAATCGGCGACTGCCTCCCCGAGGCGATGCCGGCCATCGCCTCCCTCGCCGCCGGGCGCGCCCCCGACGGCCCGGTCGTCGTCACCGCCGGGGACGGCAAGGCCAGGATGGACGCGCTCGCCCCCGACTACTCGGTATGGCCCGATGACGGCCGGTACTTCCCGGTGTTCCCGGTCGAGTTCTCCCGGGGCTGCCGGCAGCACTGCCCGTTCTGCACCGACCCGGTGCTGCGCGGCGGCCTCGCCGTCGACCCGGTCCAGCGGACCCTGGGCACGCTGCGCGCCCTCGCGGCCGGGCACGACCCGGTCTGGGTCCGGTTCGTCGACTCCAGCCTCAGCAGCCTCGGACCGGACCTGGGCCGGCTGCTGGACGCGGTCACCGCAAGCGGCCTGCCGGTGCAGTGGAGCGCCTACGCCTACCCGCACGACATCGACGCAAGCCCTGGCGGCCCGGATGGCCCGCGCGGGCTGCCGTGCCCTGTTCCTGGGCATCGAGAGCCTGGCTCCCGGGGTGCGGGTCGGCAAGCACCACGCCAAGGACCCCGGCGAGATCGCGCGGGCCGTGGACCTGCTGCACGAGCAGGGCATCTTCGTGCACGGCAACTTCATCATCGGGCTGCCCGGCGAAACCGGGGACACCGTCGGGCAGACCCTCGCCGGCATCAGCCGGATCGGGTTCGACTCGGTCGGCGGCGGGCCGTTCTACCTGACGCCCGGGTCCACGTTCGACCGGATACCGCACCGGTTCGGCCTCCGCATCCTCGATCCGGACTGGCGCATCCGCCAGCACGTCAACTTCTACGACCCGGCCCACGAGTACTTCGCCACCGCCACCCTCACCCAGCCGCAGATGAAGACCCTGGCCGCCGACTTCCGCCGCCAGGTCGAGACCGAGCGGCTGGCCTGCTGGAACCTGTCGGACTACGCGCTGCTGTGCTGGCTGTCGGCCGGCGGCACCGCCTCCGCCCTGACCGGGCTGTGGCAGGCGCCCGACGAGGCCCTGACGCCGGCCGGGCAGCAGGTGACCGGCATCCTGAAGGAGAAGACAGGCGCCGCCGTGCCCGGTGACGCCGCATCGTTCGTCGCGGCCACCAGGGAACTCGCCGCCAGCAGCGGGCACGGGACGGGGACGACGTGAACATCCTCGCGGTCTGCCGCGGGGCACCGGGCCTCGGCCGGGTCGCCCCGGCCCTCGCGCTCACCCAGACCCTGGCGGCCACGGGCGAGGCACGGGCGTCCTTCGCGTCCTACAGTGCCGGAGCCCGGTTCCTGGCCGGCCTCGGCCACGACGTGACCGACCTCGGCAGCCCGGACGGGCTGTTCATCGACTCGGTCGCCCCGCAGGCACTGCACGTCCTCGACCTTGCCCGCGACGCCGACCTGGTCGTCATCGACGGGGAGTTCTTCCTGCCGGTCACCCTCGCGCACCTGGACGCCCCGGTCGTCTACCTGGCCAACCCGCACGACCTGGACGGCCCCCAGAACGCCTTCCGCCGGGTCAACAGGCGGCTGCTCGGCTACTGCGACGCGGTGATCATCTCCAGCCTCGCCTGCACCGAGCCCGCGCCCCGATCCGACCTCGTCCCCGGCACCAGGTGCCTGGAAGTCCCCGCCCTGTGCCAGGGCATCCCCGGAGGCTACGAGCCGCCGGCCGGGCCGCCCCGGGTGCTGGTCACCACGGGCGGCGGGTCGCTCGGCAGCCCCCGGCTGCGCGCCGAGACCGACCAGGCACTCGAACGGGTGCTGGACGTGCTCGACCCGCTCGCCGCCGAAGGCGCTGTCGGAACGGTCCTGGTCGTGCCCGGCGCTGACACGACCGTGCCCCGCCGGCGCGGCGGCGACCGGTCCTGGCTCCGAGTCGCCAGCGGGCCGGTACCCCTGGCCAGCCTGTACTCCAGCCACGACCTGCTGATCACCCGGGCCGGGCGCAACACCCTCGCTGAGGCCGCCTGCTGCGGCATCCCCACGGTCGCCCTGCCGGTCACCGCCGACCTGCACCGCGCCGGCGAGCAGCACGCCAACGCCGCCGCCGTCGCGCACCTGCCCGGCATGTTCACCCCGCGCGACTGGCACGACCGCGACGACCTGCTTGGTAGCGTGCTGCGGGTGCTTGAGGCCGCCGCACGCGGCACCCGCGGCACCAGGCAGCCCGGGAACACCGCCGCCGCCGCGCTCGCCCGCCAACTCGTTCCCGCCCGTTCCCCCGCCAACCGAGGAGCCGTCTTATGACCACGTGGGACATGCGGTTCCGGGCACTGCCCGGGATACCGCTCATCCAGCCCGGCGACGACCTGCCCGCCCTCATCGCCAAGGCCGCCGAAGCCGACGGCCTCGCCCTCGCCGACGGCGACGTCATCGTCGTCGCGCAGAAGGTCGTGTCCAAAGCCGAGGGGCGCATCGTCCGCCTCGCCGACGTCACCCCCACCCCCGAAGCGGAAGAACTAGCGGGGCGCACCGGCCGGGACGCCCGGCTGTGCCAGCTCTACCTGGACGAGTCCGCCGCCGTCACCGAGGTCCGCGGACGGCACGTCGTCACCGTGCACCGGCTCGGCTTCACCGGCACCGGAGCCGGGGTCGACATGTCCAACGTCGCTAACCGGGCCGAGGGGTACGCGGTCCTGCTGCCCGCCGACCCCGACGCCTCCGCCCGCGCCATCCGCGCCGGGCTGCGCGACCTGACCGGCGCGACCACGGCGGTGATCGTCTCGGACTCCTTCGGCAGCCCGGTACGCGAGGGCGCGATCGGCGCCGCCATCGGCATCGCCGGCATCCGCCACGCCGAGCAGCCCCAGAGCGACGCCGACCTGTTCGGCAACCCGAGCATGCCGATGATGAACCGGGTCGACGAGATCGCCGCCGCCGCCTCGATCCTGATGGGGCAGACCGCCGCCGCCCGCCCCGTCATCGTCGGCCGGGGCATCCCCTACACCGCCGACGAGGACGCCTCGATCACCCGGCTGCTCACCCCGCTGCCCGCCCCCGGAACCCGCGCATGATCACCGTCCGCCGTGAGCCAGGCCCGGCCAGCGCCCCGGCCGAGGTCGTGGAGCGCAAGGGCCTCGGGCATCCCGACACGCTCGCTGACGCGCTGGCCGAGCGGCTGTCGGTGGCCTACTCCCGGCACTGCCTCCAGCAGTACGGCGCGGTCCTGCACCACAACCTCGACAAGCTGTACCTGCGCGGCGGCCACTGCCGCATCGGCCTGGGCGACTTCGAGATGACCGAGCCGGTCACCCTCGTCATCGGCGGCCGGGTCTCCGCGAGCTTCGCCGGCCAGCCCGTTCCCTACCGGGAGCTGTTCGAGGAAGCCGCCCGCAGCTACCTCGCCACCGTGCTGCCGCACTTCGACCACGGCCGCTGGCTGCGCATCGAGCACGCCACGACCAGCCGGTCCCGGTTCCCCTCCTGGTTCCACCCTGCCAGCCTGGACGACCTGCCCGAACTCGCCTATCTGTCGGCCAGCGACACCGCCGTCGTCACCGCCTGGTACCCCGAGACCCCGGCCGAGCGGGTCACGCTGGCCCTGGAACGACACCTCAACCGGGAAGGCGCCGGCCCCCGCCACCCCGAGCTGGGCCAGGACATCAAGGTCATGACCGTCCGGCAAGGACAGCACCTCAACATCACCGTCAACGTCGCCGTCCACCCGGCCGCCGCGAGCGACACCAGTGCCTACGACGCCGTCATAGCCAAGGTGCACGGCGAGCTGGACCAGCTCGCCGGCACCGTCCTGGCCGGCACGGCGGCCCACCGGCTGACCCTCAACACCGGGGACGCCAACTCATTCCGAGGGAAACGCTGCTACCTGCTCGGCACCGGGTCGTGCCTGGAGTTCGGCGAGGAAGGGTTCGTCGGCCGCGGGAACACCCCCGCCGGGTACATCCCGCTGCACCGGCCCAAGAGCGCCGAGGCAGCCTTCGGGAAGAACCCCGTCTACCACGCCGGCAAGGTCTACTCCGTCCACGCCGCCCAGATCGCCCGCCGCGTCCACGAGGAAACCGGCGCACCCGCAACCGTCACCATCGCCAGCCGGCACAGCGACCCGCTGCGCCAGCCCACCTTCACCGACATCGCCGTGCACGGCGACGCCGACCCGAACGCCGTCCAAGAGATCACCGAGACCTCCCTGGCCACCGCCGATCACCTGTCGCTCGCACTGGACGGCTGGCTCGTGCCCAGGTAGAAAGCCTCCCTCGCCGTACCTCGCGGGAAAGACCTGGCTTGAGATCATCGCCGGGTGACGACACCACTACTCAGGGAAGCAGCACGGGCGATCGTCCTGGACCTGCGCCCCGGACACGGCGGGCGACCCCGCCGCGAGCGCGGAGGCCGCACCCAGCGCGCTGTAACGCGCGGCCCGCGCGAACGGCGCGGCCGGGACGGCAACCGATGCCGCCCCGGCCGCGCCGTCTGCGCGCGTACCTGCCCTGCCCGAAGCCCGGCTGGCCCGCTGTGCCGCCGGGCGTACCCCTTCTCGCCGCGCCTGCCGCTCGGCCGTTCCCGGCCAGGTACATCAGGGCGCTGACCAGCGTCGTTTCCCGCCAGGTACACGGTCGGGACACGCGAGATACACGAAGGGCCACCGGAGGCAGATGTGGCATCCCGCAACAACCGCTGTAGGGATCCAGTGAGGATGGCATCTTCGCGCAGGCTTGTTGCCATCTATCAGCAGGACGCTAGCTAGCCGCCCGTGATGTACCGGATGCCGGCGTCGGCCACCCATTGGGCCCCGTCGGTGCTCAGTTCCCAGGGCCGCGATAGCAGGAGCCGGCGCAGCCGGGCGCGGTCGGCCACGTCCGCGGGCTCAGCGGGCAGTCCGGCCCGGTACTCGCCGCCGGGACCCCAGTGGTCACCAGCCGGGTCGCCGAGCACCTTCATGAACTCGCCCACCTGAGCAGGCCAGCCCGGGTGCCCCCACCAGTGCGAGCACGCCAGCCCGCCGTGCACCGCGACCCGGGCGAGGCCGAACCGCACCCCGCGCTCATCGGCCTGTAGGGCGAACGTGCTGAGGCCTGCGTCGGCGTCATCCTTGTACTCGGCCAGGTCGTCGCCCGCGAGCTGACCCAGCGTCACGCCTGTGGGGAGCTTGCGAGCGGGCTGGCGAGCCACGCGTACAGCCTGCCCGCCAGCTGCCAGGCGCGTTCCGCCGTGGCCTCGTCAAGTGCCGATGCCGGCGACCCGGCGTCCAGGCCGGCCTCCCTCATCCAGCGTCGCACGAGCTGGCAGACGCGCCAGGTGGTGTGGCTGCTGGCCCGCAGGAGATCGCCGTCTTCCAGCCGGCCCGCCGCATGCCAGCGCTCGACGCAGGTGTTGCGCCACGCGCCGTTCACCAGGCCGATGGCGGCGAGGTCCACCACAGGCCCTACCCTGCCCGGGTCAATGCCGACACGCTCGCGGAGCAGCCCAGCCATGATCTGCTCCTCGTATTCCGGGGTTAGTCCGCTAGCCGCCATCGAGGCTGTCTCCAACGGCTGTGGGGCAGCCCGCGCATCCCGGTCGTGGCGACCGCGCCTGCCAGCGCCCTCGCCGCCGGCAGGCCGTGATATCTGTGGCAGCCCCGCCGCGCGTCATGAGCGCTGCGCGCGGTCGATGCTGATGATCGTGTCAACGATGGCCATCCTTACCGCGTCGGGCAGCCCGGCCAGGGCGCGCAAGGTGGTTGCGGTGACCCGCGCTCGCCCAGCAGGGCCAGGAGCGCGAACGGGTCCCCTGTCTCGTCGGCTCCGTGGCCTCCCGGCTCCCGTCCCCCCAGGCGGCGAGCGCCGGCTCCCTCGCCCGCTTGCGGTGGGCCAGCCGGAGCTGGGCGGCCCTCGCTCTTGCCTTCCCGCTCCCGAACTTCACCTGTCCATTCGCCGGGTCGATATCGTCCCTGAACGACTGCTCATGCTGGCGGCTCTTCACGGAGTAGCGCAAGGTCCAGGCATGGGGGCACTGCTCAATCTGGTTCCCCGGGCAGGTGTGCTGGCAGTCGCCTGCTGCGCAGGCCTTGTTGGTAGCGGGCTTATGCCATTCCAGCGAGCACTTCTTGAAGATGATCCCCTCGGGGACGCTCACGGCTTGCACCTCCGCGCGGAATTACCCATACAACAGCAGCAGCAGCACATGCCAAGCCCAAGAATGGCGGCCAGAAGCAGATCAAGGCTGCCACTGGCTGCATCTTATGCTTCCCCGCGGGCTGCGCGCCCTGTCGGCGTGGCAGCCAGGGCCGCATAGCGGCTCGGCGAGGGCTGCGTGCGCAGGTGCGGAGGCGGGGCGGGCGGCCGGGGAGGGGGCTAGCGAGGATCTCGTCCCCGGTTACGGGGCCGTGGCGGGCTGGCCGCTGAGGAACGAAGCGTAGCCCTCCTCCTCCGCCAGGCGGCAGAAGGCCTGGTACAGGTGACCACCACCCATGTAGACGAGGAACTCCTCCGGCTTACCCGGCACGTTCTTGCCAAGGAACCAGGCCTTGGCCTTCTTCCCCTCGGCGTACATAACGGTGGCCTTCCCGGCCCGCTCGTTCTCGGCCGCCCACCATTCCATCGACTCGCGGGTGGCCTCCATCCGGGTGATGCCGCGCTCGCGGGTCCAGCCGATCGCCCGGGCGAGCCACTGGGCGCCGAGCTGGATCGGCACGATCAGGTTGGAGTAAGGCGTCTGCGGCCCAAGCGACATGAAGAAGTTCGGAAGCCCGCCACCGAGATGCCGAGACTGGTCCGCAGGCCGTCGCGCTCCCAGACCTCGCGCAGCGTCAGCCCCTCGGTGCCGATGATGTCGATGTTGGTGAGCGTGCCGGTCATGGCATCGTAGCCGGTGGCGTAGATGAGCACGTCGAGCTGGTACTCGGTGTCGCCGACCCGGACGCCGTGCGCGGTGATCTCCGTGATGGGGGTCTCGGTGGTGTCGATCAGGTGCACGTGCGGCAGGTTAAAGGCGGCGTAGTAGCCGTGGCCGGTGGGGACCCGCTTGCCGTTGAACGAGTAACTGTGCGGCGAGAGCAGGTCGGCGGTCGCCTGGTCGGCCACGATCTCGTGGATCTTCTTGCGGATGAACTCCGAGGCGAGCTCGCTGGCGTCCGCGTTGGTGGCCAGGTCGTTGAAGCACTCGTTCGCGAAGTGGAAGCCGCCCTCCCGCCACTTGCTCTCGAAGATGCGGTCCCGCTCCTCGGCGGAGACCTCCAGCGCGCTGTGATCGGCCGCGACCATGTCGACGCCGAAGGGGTGGTCGGCGGCCCGCTGGTAGATCTCGTCGTAGTGCTCGCGCACCCGGCTCATCTGCTCGGTGGTCACCGGGTCGTTGTTGGTCTCCACCACGTAGTTCGGGGTGCGCTGGAAGACGAAGAACTCGCCGGCCTGCGGCGCGATCACCGGGACGAGCTGGATGCCCGAGGCGCCCAGGCCGATGAGGCCGACCCGTCGGCCGGAGGTCGGCGCCGCCCTCGGCCGGCCAGCCGGAGGTGTGGTAGCTGACGCCCTGGAAGGCGCCGACGCCGGGGATCGCCGGGTAGATCGCCTGCGACAGGACGCCCATGGCGCTCACCAGGTAGGTGGCACTGACCTGCTCGCCGCTCTGGAGCGTAACCGTCCAGCGGTTCGCCGCGTCATCCCAGCGCGCCGAGGCCACCCGCGCGTTCAGCTGGATGTCCTTGCGCAG
Organism: uncultured Actinomycetota bacterium; assembly: GCA_963785645.1. Classification (GTDB taxonomy): domain Bacteria; phylum Actinomycetota; class Actinomycetes; order Streptosporangiales; family Streptosporangiaceae; genus Trebonia. The sequence continues at coordinate 130,218 of CAWAWG010000002.1, read as the reverse complement.
GTCGAGGCGGTCGGCGACGAACTGCAGGTAGGCCAGCACCTCCTTGCCGCTCGGGTAGCGCTCGGTCCAGGTCCACTCCTCGCGCACCTCCTTGGAGAAGGAGAAGGAGTAGTAGCTGAACTCGCTGTCGGTCCGCACGCCCGGGTAGCGGTTCACCCACCAGGTGCCGCCGATAGAGCTCTCTCCCTCCAGGACGAGGGTGTTCAGGCCGATGCCGCGCAGGTGGTGGAGCATGGCCAGGCCGGAGAAGCCGGCGCCGACCACGATGGCGTCGTAGCAGGGGGCGCTGTCGGTCATTGGTTCGTGCCTTTCAGTTCAAGGTCGTGAAGGTCGGCTCGGCGGCCGTACGGTCGGGTCGGCCGCGCGGTACCAGGCGGCGATCTCAGCGATGGAGGCGTCGGCGGCCGGCAGGTTCCCCGCCTGGAGCGGCCAGACGTGCTGCTGGCAGTGGGCGACCGAGAAGGTGACGTCGGCGCCGTCGCGGCGGGCGATGCGGTCCAGGCGCTCGGCGTCGGCGAACAGCGACTCGGCGTCGGAGGCGGTGACGAACAGCCGCGGGAACCCGCTGAAATCGGCGTACAGCGGATTGACCAGCGGATCGGTCGGACTCGCGCCGCCGCTGAGGTACAGGTCGATGTTTCCCTGGAGGCCCTCGCGACTGATGAGGAAGTCGGTGGCGTCGTTGGTGTCGATAGTCGCGCCCGAGTTCTCCATGTCGAGCCACGGTGAGATGGTGATGACCTGCGCGGGAACCGGTTCGCCGCGACGCATCCGGCGCAGCACGGTGGCGATGGCGACGCTGGCGCCGGCGCTGTCGCCGACGGGCGTGATGTCATCGGGGCGGATCCCGTCGTCGATCAGCGCGCCGATGACCGACGAGGCGTCGTCGATCTGCGCCGGATAGGGGTGCTCGGGGGCGAGGCGGAAGTCCGCCACGAACGCGGTCGCGCCGCAGGCCTTGGCGATGTGGCCGGCGAGCTTGCGGTGGCTGGCCGACGAGCCGAGCGCGAAGCCGCCGCCGTGCAGCACCAGCAGCACCTGGGCCGGGTCCGCGCCCAGCGGGGTGACCTTGATGCCGGGCACGCCCCCGATCGTGACGGAGGCGTAGGTGACGTCCTCCGGCTCAGCGGTGATGCGCTGCCAGTCCTCGAAGACCCAGCGCAGCAGCGGCAGGGACAGGCCGGGGAAGCGGGTGAACTCGGCGGTCCACTCGAAGTAGGCCCGGCCGAGCGGGTCGGTTGGGGTCGGTACTGACACGAGCTTTCTCCTCTCAGGTATGCGTGGCGGCGCGTCGCCCGCGCCATCGGGCGAGCAGCGGGACTGCCTCGCGGACCAGCACCACCAGGATCAGCACCAGCGCCTGGGCCGAGAGCTGGGTCGATTCCGGCCAGCCCATCGACAGCAGCAGCTGGTCGAGCTGGGTAAGGAACAGGGCGGCTACGCCAGCCGAGACGACGCTGGCCAGGCCGCCGGTCAGCGCCGTCCCGGCCAGCACGACGGCGGCCACCGTCGGCAGCAGATAGGAATCGCCGAGGAACAGGGCTGAGTTCTGCGTGTAGCCCGGCCAGGAGCACGCCGCCGGCGCCGCACAGGCCGGCGAACCCGTACGCGATGACCTGGTACCGGTCGACCCGCAGACCGAGCGTGCGGGCGGCGCGCTCGCTGACCCCCACCGCCGTGAGCCGCCGGCCGACGACCGACCGCTGGGTGATGAAGCCGACTACGATCAGCAGCAGCAGCGCGATCAGCACCGTGTTCGGTACCCCCGCCATCTTGGCCAGCGCGAAGCTGCTCGGCCCGGGGACGCTGCGGTGGGGGTTCCGTTCGAGACCGACAGCACGATCCCGTACAGCACCGCGTTCGTTCCCAGGGTGACCACCAGCGGCATGGTCTTGGTCTTGGTTACCAGGAGGCCGACGGTGACGCCCACCACCCCGGGCAGCGCGATGCCGAGCGCCACCGCGAACCAGACCGGCAGGCCGTCGCTCACCGGCAGCGCCGTGGCCAGCACGGCCGCGAAGGCCATCTGGCCCGGTACGGACAGGTCGAGGCCGCGCTGCTGCACCACGAGCATCTCGCCGGCGGACACGATCGCCAGCACGGCGGCGAACGGCAGCATGCTCAGCAGCGCGGCGCTCCCGATGCTGCCCGGCGCCACGAGCGGGCTGATGACGAACAACGCGATGGTGGCGATCCAGATCGTGCTGGCGCGGCCGGCGAGGACGCGCTGCCATAGCACGGTGTCCCGCTCCGGCTTGGCCATCGGCTGGCTCATCGGGTCCTCCTCGCCCGCCGGAACTGCGCGTAAAGGACGGCCGCGCCGAGCGTGAGGCCCCCGGGCAGCCAGTAGGCCCAGGCCTGGGACAGGCCGAGGAAGGCGGACGCGCTGAGCAGCTCCTCGACGAACAGCGCCGCCGCGATGATGCCGATGAAGGAGCCGCGGCCGCCGAAGACGCTGGCGCCGGCCAGCACGACTATGGTGACCGAGGACAGCGTGTAGGGCTGGCCGGTGCTGCCGTCGCCGACGCCCACCTGGGCCATCAGCAAGATCCCGGCCGGGAGCGTGAGCAGCGCGCGGCCAGGTAGGACAGCAGCCGGACGGTCGGCACTCGCACGCCGAGCTGCGCCGCCGCGTCCTGCCGGGAGCCGACCGCGCGCAGGTCGAGACCCCACCGGGTGCGGCGCATCGCCCATTCCAGCGCCAGGGCGACGGCAATGGCGACGATGACGGCGACCGGGATGGCCCCGGCCTGCTCCTCCACCGCGTCGGACACCGCGGTGGAGATCGTCCCGCCGGGGGTCGCGCGCAGCGCCAGGCAGACGCCCTGCAGCCCGATGGACATCGCGAGCGTCGCCACGATGGGGCTGATGTTCAGCCGCGCGATGAGGACGCCGTTGACCAGGCCGACCGCCGCCGCGGCGGCGATCACGGCGGCGAACCCGAGCAGTACCGGCCCGCCGTCGGTGATCCAGAACGACCCGATGACGACGATGAAGCCCATCAGCGACCCGACCGACAGGTCAAAGCCGGAGCCGAGCACCACCACCTGCTGGGCGGCGCCCACGAAGATGAGCGGCGCGACCGCGAAGAGCAGGTTCGTGACGTCGAAGCCGGACAGGTAGTCCGGGTTGGCCGCCGAGATCGCGATCGCGAACGCGACGAAGAGACGCCGAGGATGGCGGCGGGGAGTTGTCGCCGCGCAGGAAGCGCCGTAGCCCGGGTCGCCGGCCCGGCGACCCGGCCTGGCGCTCGACCGCGGAATCCGCGGTCACCGCGGCCCGGGTGATGTCCTCTTCCCTGACCTCCGGCCCGGTCAGCTCGGCGACGATCCGGCCGCGGGACATGATGAGCACCCGGTCGCAGAGCCCCTCCAGCTCGACGCCGTCCGAGGACACCGGCACGACCGCGGCACCCGCGTCGGCCGCCTCGCGCAGGATCTGGTAGATGTCGACGCGAGGCGCCGGCGTCCACCCCCTGGGTCGGTTCCTCCGCGAGCAGCACCTTGGGCCGCGTGAGCAGGGTGCGGGCCATGACGGTCTTCTGCTGGTTGCCTCCGGAGAGGCTGGCGATGACGGTCCGGTGCGACGGGGCCCGGATGGATAGCCGGCCGATCTGCTCGCGGGCGATCGCCGCCACCCGGCGGTCGCGCACCACGCCGCCCGTCGAGGCGGCGGGCGGCGACGCGGCCACGATGTTCTCGCCCAGCGACAGCGGGAGGAAGACTCCCTCGCCGCGCCGGTCCGCCGGGATGTAGGCAGCGCCGGCCTTGGCCGCGGCGTAGCTGCTCCCCGGTTTTTACCACGCCGCCGGCGATGCGGACGGTGCCGTGCGCGGGCTCGAGCCCAGCGAGCGACCGCAGCAGCTCGGACTGGCCGTTGCCCTGGACGGGCGATGCCGACGATCTCGCCCGCCTTGACGGTGAACGAGATGTCCCGGATGCGGCTCCCGTGCAGCGCGGTCACCTCCAGCGCGTCCGTGGCCCGGACGGATCCGGTCAGGTGGCCCTTGACCGGGAAGATCGTGTCGAGCGAGCGGCCGATAATCCGCTCGACGATCTGCTGCTCGTCCACGGCGGCCGCGTGAAAGGTGCCCTGGGCCTGGCCGTCCCGCAGCACGGTGATGCGGTCTGCGATGAGCCTGACCTGCGGGATGCGGTGCGAGATGTAGACCCCGCCGCGCCCTTGGCGGTCTCCTGCCGGATGCGCGCGAACAGGCGGTCGGTCTCCTCCTGGCCCAGGTGCTCGGTCGGCTCGTCTAGGACAAGCACCCGTGGCTCAAGCGCCAGCGCCTTGCTGATCTCGACGATGAACCGCTCTCCACGGCCGGTCGGCCACCCGGCTGCGCGCGTCGATGCCCATTCCCCAGGTGTCCAGCCGCTGCTGTGCCCAGGCGGCCGCCCGGCCGAGCCCGCCGACCCGATCGAGCCCGATCGCGATCGCCATGTTCTCGGCCACGGTCAGGTCGGGGAGCAGCGCCGGGTCCTGGCGGACGATGCCGAGGCCGTACCCGCGCGCCCGCTCGGGTGACGCCTCGTCCAGCAGCCGGCCGCCGATGGTCACGGTGCCGCTGTCGGCCGCCAGCGCCCCGGAGGCGATGGCCATCAGCGTGGACTTGCCCGCGCCGTTCTCGCCCACCAGCGCGTGCACCTCCCCGGCGCGAGCGGTCAGGCTTACTCCGCTCAGGGCGCGTACGCCGGGGAAGCTCTTGGAGACCCCTTCGAGCCGGAGAGCCTCGCCCGCCCGCGGCCAGGCCGTCCTCCGCGCCCTCAGCCGATCGCCTGAGGAATCCGTCGTCCGGGAGCTGAGTATCAGTCATGGATGTTCCCTCGGGATCACTGGGCGAGGTAGCCGCCGTCGACCACCAGTTCGGAACCGGTGACGAAGCTGGACTCGTCGGAGGCAAGGAAGAGGATGCAGTTCGCCACCTCGCGCGGCTCGCCCGCCCGGCCCATCGGCGTCTGGCTCACCACGTACTCGTTGACCTCCGGGGCCTGCGCCTCGGTGAGCGGCGTACGGATGAAGCCGGGGTGGACCGAGTTGACCCGGATGCTGTCGGTCGCGTAGGAGATCGCGGCGCTCTTGGACATGTTGCGCACCGCGCCCTTGGTGGCGTGGTAGGCGTGCGCCCCGGACACCGCCACCGTGCCCCAGATTGAGGAGACGTTGATGATCGAGCCGCCGCCCTGGGCGATCATGTGCGGGATGACCTCGCGCATGCCGATCCAGACCCCGGTCTGGTTGGTCGCGACCACCGCGTTCCACTCGTTGACGCTGAGCTCGTGCAGGGTCTCGTAGGCGATGATGCCCGCATTGTTCACCAGCACGTCGACGCGGCCGTACCGGGCGACCACAGCGGCCACCAGGTCGATCCACTGCTGCTCGCTGGCCACGTCAAGCCGCAGGCAGTCCATGTCGTCGCGCACCCCGGGCTCCATGGAACGGCTGGTGGCGACGACGGTGGCGCCTTCCTCGGCGAACAGTTCGGCGACGTCCTTGCCGATGCCGCGCCCGCAGCCGGTGACGATGGCCACCTTGCCGCTAAGTCTCTTCATCCGCGTTCCCGGCCGGTCAGCCGAACAGCTGCTGCTGCTGGGCAATGGTGAGGCCGGACGACAAGATGGCGTCCTGCGGCAGGCTGGGGACGCACTTCGGCATCATCGAGGGGTTGGTGGAGTCCTCGATGATGTTGAGCTCGTAGGTGTCGGGCTCGTTGTCGATGATCCCGTTGTAGGCGGCCAGCCCCTTGTTCAGCGCCACCTCGACCGTCCAGTTGCGCGAGGACTCGGTCGCGATCTGGTAGGTGGGCTCAGTCTTGTGGTACTGGTACCACAGGCAGGCGAAGGAGTTGGAATCGTTGGCCGACCACACCGGGATCGGCTTGCCGGCCGCCAGGAAGGCGCGGATGCCGCCGGCCGAGCCGCCGCCGTAGTCCGAGACGATGCCGTTGATCGTGCCGTACTTGGTGATCAGGCCGGCCACGACCTGCTGGGTGGTGCCGGGCACCCAGTCGGTGGCGATCGGGCCGCCTGGGTTGAGCAGGTGGATGCCAGGGTACTTGGCCGCCTCGGCCTGTACACCGTCGAACACCGTCTGGGAGTAGGAGTTGCCGGCGATGCCGCCGAGCATGACGAGGTTGCCCTTGCCGCCCATGTGCTTGATCGTCCACGCGGCCAGGACGGCGCCGTAGCTCTTGATGTCCTCGGAGACGAAGGCGACGTAGTCCTGGCCGGGCACCCCGCCGGGCGAGCCAACGTACGGGACCACCTTGACGCCGGCCGCCGTCGCCTTCTTGATCGTCGGCAGCAGCGCCTGGCCGGCGTCGGCGAACACCACGATGACGTTGACGTGCTGCGCGACCAGCGAGTTGATGTCCGAGATGGCCTTCTGCGGGTTGTCCTGCGCGTCGGTGTAGATGATCTTCTTGATGTTCTTGCACTTCGCGGCGTCGGCGGTGAACAGCGCCCGGCTGGTCTTGCGCCACGCGTTGCCGCCGAAGCCGTCCGCGAGGGCCACGGTGATCGGCTTGGTGCCGCAGAAGTTGGTGATGGGCTCGATCTGGCTCTGCGTGCCGACGATGTTGACCTTCTGGCCGGCCAGGTCGGCCGCATCGGACGCACCGCCCCCGGCGTGGCTGCCGCCACTGCAGGCGCTGAGGACAAGCGCCGCCGAGCCCAGGGCCGCCGCGGCGGTCGCGCGTATGCTTGGTGACTTCATGGGGGTTCCGTTCGGGAGAGCGGTGCCAGACAGCGCGCCGGCGCCGCCCACAGAAAGCTGCGGCTGCCCGGGACCGGCCGCCGAGGCGCCGCCTGGACTTGATCTGCTACGAGTTTCGCCGCAGGCCACCGTCCCGATTCGGTTCAGTGTGAGACCCCGCTGCGTCAAAATGCGACGGCCGACGGCCGGAAAACACGACTGCTCCCAGGCCGTTCAACGGCCTGGGAGCAGCTGCCTCTCGCAGACGCGGCGGCTAAGCGGTCAGCCGGTAGGCGCGCATCTTCCGGTAAATGGTGGCGCGAGACAGCCCGAGGATCTCCGCTGCGCGGGAGCGGTTGCCGTCGGCTTCCTGCAGCGCCCGCCGTATCGCCTCGAGCTCGAGGCGCTCGATCCTGGTCAGCGGCCGTGCGCTGCGGATGTACTCGGGCAGGTCGGTCGGATGCACCGCGCCCCGCTTGCCGGTCAGGGTCATCCGTTCGATGACGGTGCGCAGCTCCCGCACGTTGCCAGGCCACGCGTGCGCCCGCAGCAGCTCGGCCGCCTCCGGCCGGGGTTCAAGGCCTGCCCCGGGCGACAGGATCGTGGCGAAGTAGCGCCACAGCAGCGGGATGTCGACCGAGCGGTCCCGCAGCGGCGGCACCCAGACGCTGTCCAGGCCCAGCCGCACCGCACACCGCTCGGCCTGCTCCGGCTGGTCGGTGATCATGGTCAGCACGACCATGCCGCGGCGCTCGTTCCGGTCCACCAGCGAATGGAGGGCGTCCAGGCACCCTTGGTCGAGGGTCTCGATGCCCCGCACGACCAGCGGGGCGGCGGCTTGGAGGGACGCCGCGATCTTCTGCAGCCACCGGCGGTTGCCGAGCAGGTGCCGCTCGGCGGCGTCGATGACCAGCGAGGCCGCGTCCGCCCGCCTGGGCCACGGCAGGCCCGCCGCCAGCGACGTCTTCCCGGTGCCCGCCTCGCCCGCGATGAGCAGCGGACGCTTGCCTCCCCGGTGCCTGGCCACGTCGTGCGTAACTTCCAGCCATTCCGGCGACCGGCCGATGAGCTGCGAGCGGGCAGGCCCGATAGCCGTGGCCGAGCCCTCGCGCGCGGGTGCCAGCGTGACCAGGTAGCCTGCCGACTCCTCCAGCGGGGTGAGCTGCGCCTCGGTGGTGCCGCCGGACAGCTCGACCACCAGGCGTCCCGGCCCGGGCCTAGCGCCGCAGCTCTGCTCGATGAGCGCGAGGTCGCTGCTGGACAGCCTGCTGGCCCGGCGGCTCTGGATCACCAGGCCCTGCGGACCGAACGCCAGCACCGGGCCGCCCTGCTGCTGCGAGGCCCGCACGAACTCGGCGTACAGCCGCTGGGCGGCGGGAGTCTCGACGTCGAGCAGCTGCTGCTCCAGCTGGGCGGTGACCGAGTTGACGAGAGCCTTCAGCAGGCTGCCCTGCTCGGAGATCTCGCTGGAGATGGTGACCACGGCGAGCAGCTTGTGCGAGAGCGGGTGCCGCACCGGAGCGCCGGTGCAGACAGCGCGCGAGTACAGGTCGGCGAAGTGCTCCGTCCCGCTGACCTGGAAGCTGCGGCCAGTGGCCGCGACCGTGCCGACGCCGTTGGTGCCCACCACGTCTTCGGCGAGCACCGCCCCCCGCACGGTGCCCAGGTTGTCCAGGTGGTTGACGACCGTGCGGTCGTGCGACCAGCGCTGGAGTATCCGCCCGCGGGCGTCGGCGAGCAGCAGGCCCAGGCCGGTGCTTGCCAGGTCATCGGCGACCCGGGCCAGCGGGGCCTGGAATACGTCGAGCAGGTGCCCGTCGAGGGCCGACTCGTCCACGATCGGCACAGCGCTCAGGCTGGTCGGCGTGCCGAGCGCCGTCTTCGAGCGCTGCCAGGACTCGAGGAGGGCCGGGTCCACGCTGGTCTCCGCCTCCGGCGTGGAGAGGAACCGTTCTTTGGCCCGCTGCACGCGGTCGGCGTAGTTGCTCGAGGGCACGATGGCCTCCACGGGGATGTGATCGGCGGACGCGACTACGAGCTCACCGATCGCTCGCTCGCCGTTGAGAGCGCTGCTAATCCGAAACAATAAAGAAACGCCAGCCCAACGGCAGCACCAGGGGTGTTTCATTTTGATACAAGATTCTTTGGCGAAACCCGGCAAACCTGGCAGCGGGCCCCGGTTCAGACCCGGGCAAGCGCGGCGGGCGGCCTGTACCGACGGCTGCGGCGCCTGGCGCAGCCGCCCGGTGTCCTGCCTGATGCGGCTATGTCCTCACCCGGGACCGCCGTCGCCGCCCGGCGCGGCTGCCCCGCGCCGCCCGGTGTCTCAAATCGACCCAATTCCGCCGCCGGCGCCTAGCCGAAGTTACCGTTCGACGCGACAGACCCGTTAGCCGCCGCCCGGCGCGGCCCGCGACGAGCGGCGCCCGCGAGCGGGCAGTGCATTCGGGCGGCAGTGCATTAAGGAGGAGCGCGTGACGATCCAGGCAGGGGCCGCAGGCACGGCGACGCTGAGGGACCACGTTATCCCGGTCGGCCTGTATATCGACGGTGCCTGGCAGCCGGCCGCCGGGACCTTCCCGGTGGTGAACCCGGCCACCGGCCGGGACATCGCCCGGGTCGCGGACGGCACGGCCGGTGACGCGCTGCGCGCCCTGGACGCCGCCGCCGGCGCGCAGGCCAGCTGGCGCGCGGTCCCGCCGCGGCAGCGGGCCAGCCTCTTTCACCAGGCGCACCGGCTGCTCATCGAGCGCGGGGCGGCGATCACCGAGACGATGACGCTGGAAAGCGGCAAGCCGCTGGCCGAGTCGCGAGCCGAGTTCCAGCTCTCGGCCGACTTCTTCCTGTGGTACACGGAGCAGATCGCCCACCTGCACGGTACCTACGCCGATGCGTCGAACGGCGGCTACCGCATCGTCACCACCCATCAGCCGGTCGGCCCGTCGCTGCTGATCACGCCGTGGAACTTCCCGCTGCTGATGATCGCGCGCAAGACCGGGGCGGCGCTCGCCGCCGGCTGCACCACCGTGGTCAAGTCCGCCAAGGAGACGCCGCTGACCTGCTCGCTGTTCGTCGAGGTGCTGCACGACGCCGGTTTCCCGCCGGGGGTGGTGAACCTGATCCACACCACGACTTCTTCCGCTGTCTCGGCGGCGGTGATGGCCGACCGGCGGCTGCGTAAGATCAGCTTCACCGGCTCCACCGGGGTCGGCGCGACCCTGCTCGGCCAGGCCGCCCCGGGCATCGTCAACGCCTCGATGGAGCTTGGCGGCGACGGCCCGTTCGTGGTCCTGGCCGACGCCGACCTAGACCTCGCCGCTGAGCAGGCGGTGATCTGCAAGTTCCGCAACGCCGGGCAGGCCTGTGTCGCCGCCAACCGCATCATCGTGCAGGAGGCGGTAGCGGACGTCTTCACCGAGAAGTTCGTCGCCGCGACCAGCCGCCTGCGCGTCGGCGACGGTTTCGACCCTGGCGTGAGCGTGGGCCCGATCATCTCCCGGCCGCAGCTGGACAACGTCCGGCAACTGGTCGACGCTTTCGGCCGGCCGGCGCCGAGCTGCTGGCCGGCGGGTCACCGCTGCCCGGCGACGGCTACTTCTTCGAGCCGACGGTCTTCGAGGTCAGCCAGGTCGACCGCGAGCTGTGCAGCACCGAGCTGTTCGCCCCCATCGCCACCATTTACCGGGCCGGGACGGCGGCCGAGGCGATCGAGTTTGCCAACGACACCGGCTACGGGCTGGCCGCCTACCTGTTCACCCGCGACCTGTCCCGCGCCATCGCCCTGTCCGAGCACCTCGATTTCGGCATGGTCGGCATCAATCGCGGGATCATGTCCGACCCCGCCGCCGCCTTCGGCGGAGTCAAGGCCTCCGGGCTAGGCCGCGAGGGCGGCCACAACGCCATCTACGAGTTCCTCGAGCCCAAGTATCTCGCCATCACCGTCGACGAGGAAGCAGCCCTCGCATCATGAGCGCCGTGCCGTCCCGCGTCCTGCCCGCGACCGTCCCGTCGGTCAACTCCGCCGGCCTCGGGCTGCTCCGCCAGCCCGCGGCGGTCCTGTTCGGACCGGGGCAGCGCCGGCAGGCGCCGCGGATCGTCGCCTCGCTCGGCCGGCACGCACTGGTGGTCACCGATGCGCGGATGGCCGCCACCGCGGAGTTCACCGAGCTCACCGACGGGCTTGCGGCGGAGGGCGTCGACGTGTCGGTCTTCGCCGAGGCCGAGGCCGAGCTGCCCCGCGAGAACGTCGCCGAGGCGGTCAGCCGCTTTGCCGGCCAGCAGGTCGACGTCCTCGTCGGCATCGGCGGCGGCTCCTGCCTGGACCTGGCCAAGGTGGTGTCGGTCGTGCTGGCGAACCGCGGCGACGTCCGCGACTACTACGGCGAGTTCCTCGTTCCCGGGCCGGGGCTGCCTGTCGTCACCATCCCGACCACGGCGGGCACCGGCGCCGAGGTGACCTGTATCTCGGTCATCTTCGACCGCGACAAGGGCATGAAGGTCGGCGTCGCCTCTCCCTACCTGGAGGCCGTTGCCGCCATCATCGACCCCGAGCTCACGCTGAGCTGCCCGCCCGGCCTGACCGCCGCGACCGGGGCGGACGCGCTGACCCACCTGATCGAGGCCTTCACCGCGCGCGCGAAGAACCCATCGCCGCAGGCGTTGACGCGCAAGCTGTACGTCGGCAAGAACGTGCTGGCCGACGTCTACGCCCGGGCTGGCCTCACCCTCGCCGGTATGTCGCTGGAAGCCGTCGCCGCGGACCCGTCCGACCTGCGAGCCCGGTCGGACACGATGTTCGCCGCGTACTGCGCCGGCCTGGCCATCAACACGGCGGGCACCGCCGCCGCGCACGCGATCCAGTCGCCGGTCGGCAACCTGACGCACACCCCGCACGGCTTGGGCGTCGGCGCGCTCCTGCCCTACGTGATGCGCTACAACCTGCCGACCAGGGTCGCCGAGTTCGCCGAGGCCGGCCGCCTGCTCGGCGCCTGCGAGCCGGGGCAGCCCGAGCTCAGCCAGGCCAGGGCGGGCATCGAGCGGGTGGACGCCATCCTGGCCGCGCTCGGCGTACCTGATGACCTGAAGGCGCTAGGCCTGGCCGCGGGCGACCTCGGCTACGTCGCCGACCAGGCGCTGCTCGCCACCCGGCTGACCGACAACAACCCCCGCGAGCTGACCAGAGAAGGCGTCCTGTCGATCCTGGAAAAGGGTTACGCCGGAGACCGGTCCTGGGAGCCGGCGTGAGCCGCCCGTCCGGCGGCGCCGCGGCCGTCCTCGGCGCCCGGCTCGATCGGCGTGTCCTTCGCGCTGCGGTTCGCGTGCGGCGGCGCCGACGTGCGCCTGTGGGACCCGCTGCCAGGGGCGATCGAGCGGGCCAGCACCGAGTTGGCCGAGCGGGCCGCTGCCACCGCTCTGGCCTGCGACGCCGTTCAGGCGCGAGTGCGATTCACCGCCAGCCTGGCCGACGCCGTCGCGGGCGCCGCGCTCATCCAGGAGTGTGCGCCGGAGCGGCTGGAGGTCAAGCGGGAGCTGCTGGCGGACGTCGTGCCCGGCGCGCACCCGGACGCGGTCATCGCCAGCTCCAGCTCAGCCATCGTGCCCAGCCTGCAGGCGGCCGAACTGCCCGGCCAGGCGGCGGCGCGGTTCCTGGTGGCCCACCCGGCCAACCCGCCGCACCTGCTTCCCTTGATCGAGCTGGTCCCGGGGGAGCGGACCAGCGCCGACACGGTCGGCCGCGCCCGCGCGTGGTATCGCGGCGTCGGCCTGCGGCCGGTCATCGTCCGCCGGGAAATCGAGGGATTCATCTACAACCGGCTCCAGGGGGCGGTGCTCCGCGAAGCCTACTGCCTGGTGCGGGACGGCGTGGCCAGGCGTCGACGACATCGACGAGGTGATGCGCGGCGCGCTCGGCCGCCGGTGGAGCGTCGTCGGCCCGTTCGAGACCGTCGACCTCAACACCCGGGGCGGTATCGCCTCCCACGCGGCGAAGATGGGCCCGGCCTACCAGCGCATGGGCGAGGAGCGGGGGCAGCATGACCCGTGGACGCCGGAACTGGTCGCCGTGGTGGCGGCCGGACGGCGTGAGCTGCTGCCGCTGGACGCCTGGGAGGACCGGGTGCGCTGGCGCGACCAGCGCCTGGCTGAGCTCACCGAGCTATGGGACGCGGCACCGCCCGGCGAGCCCGGTGACCGGGAGCCCGCCGGGCGGTAACGGCCGGGCGGCCCGGACCGGGACCGTGCTGCCCGGCCGAGGAAAAACCCGGCATCGCTGTTGGCCGGCACTGGGGCGCGGCGTACGTTCGCGGCATGCATCCCATCACGTCGGGCATCACCGCGGATTTCTGCGCCGCGCTGACCGGGCTGGCTGGCCGGCCGCTGCCCCTGGCCGCTGAGCACGCCGCGCAGCGGACCCTGCTGAATGCTCTCGCGGCCGCGATAGGCGCGAGCCGGTCGCCGGCGGTGGATATCGCCGCCGGCTACGCCCGCGCGCACGGCGGCAGGCCCGTCGCTCCGGTGCCGGGACGGGCGGAACGCCTGGACCTGCTCGGCGCCGCGCTGGCGACCGGAATCGCGGCCCACCACGACGACTTCGACGACACCCACCTCGCCACCGTCATCCACCCCGGAGGCGCGACGCTGGCGACGGTGCTGCCGCTCGGCGTGGTGAACGAGGCAACGGGGGAGTCCGTCCTGAGGGCCTACGCGCTCGGGGTCGAGGCGCAGCTGCGGCTGGGGAACGCCGTTTCGCCCGGCCATTACGACGTCGGCTGGCACATCACCGGAACCTGCGGCGTCGTCGGCGCCGCCGTGGCGGCCGCCGTGCTCCTTGGCCTGGACGCGGCTCGACTGCGGGCAGCGACGGGACTGGCGGCCACGATGCCACTCGGGCAGCGCGAGGCGTTCGGCTCGATGACCAAGCTCTTTCACCTTGGTCAGGCGGCGGCCAACGGCCTGCTCGCCGCGCTGCTCGCCCAGCGGGGCTTCCCCGGGCCGGAAAACATCTTCGAACGGCCCGGCGGCTTCTTCGCCGTGTTCACCCCTGATGCGAACCCGGACGCACTCCTGGCCGGGCTGGGGGAGCAGTGGGAACTGGAGAAGAACACGTTTAAGCCGTATCCGTGCGGCATCGTGAGCCACCCGCTGATTGACGCGGCGGTCGCGCTGTCGCCGCGAGTTCCTGGCCCGGATCGCGTTACGGAGATCGTGGCGCACTGTCATCCGCTCGTCGTGGAGCTGATGGGCCGGCTCCAGCCGAACGACGGCATGCAGGCCCGGTTCAGTGCCGCGCACACCATCGCCGCGGCCCTTGCCGATGGGGCGCTCACCCGCGAGCAGTTCAGCGATGAGCGGGTGACCCGCCCAGATGTGCGGCGGCTGCGCAGCGTCACCAGGTTCGTGCCCAGTCCCGGCATCGCGCGTGACGAGGCGCTGGTCGAGGTCCGCCTCGACTGACGGCACGACCGTCAGCGACCACGTGACCCATGCCCGCGGCAGCCTTGCCCGCCCGCTCAGTGACGACGAGCTCACGGCGAAGGCCCGCGACCTGATCGAACCGGTCCTGCCCGGCCGCACTGAGCGCATCGTGGCCGCCAGCCGGCTCGATGAGCCTGCGGCCCTGACCGCTCTCGCCCGTGCGATCACCCCGGCGGAAGGCTGATGACCACCCTGACCCTCGACCTCGCCCGGTTTGCCGCAGGCGGGGACGCGATCCCTGACCAGGCGCGGACCGCCGCCGCCCGTGCTATCTCCGCCGTGGTCGGCCACGCGGTGGCCGGGGCGGGCAGCCCGGCGGTCAACGTCCTGGCGGAACTGGCCAGCTCGTTCGGCACCCCGCCGGAAGCCGGTGTGCCCGGGCGTCCCGGACGCTACGCGGCGTCCGTGGTCGGCGCTGCTGACGGCCCTGGCCGCGTCGAGCGCAGTATCCGAATCAAGCACAGTGTCCGCATCAAGCACAGTGTCCGCATCAAGCACAGTGTCCGCATCAAGCACGGTGTCCGCATCGAGCACGGCGTCCGCGGGCTACGCGACCGTCGTGGTGGCGGCGGCGCTCGCCACCGGGGGAGCACTGGCCAACGGGGGAGCACTGGCCAACGGGGGAACACTGGCTAACGGGGGAACACGGGCTAACGGGGGAACACGGGCCACCGCGGGTGCCCGGGACCTGCGGCTGCGGCCGGTGGCCGAGGCCGTCGCCGTCGGGCTGGAGATCACCGCCCGGCTGGACACCTGGCTGGCCGGCTCGCTGGGTGCCTTCGATCCGGTTCCGGTCCTCGGACGGCTGGGGGCCGCGGCGGCGGCGGCGCGCCTGCTCGGCCTGTCCGCGGACGCGACCGCACACGGGTTCGGCGTCGCGGCGACCCAGGCCGCCGGATTGCTCGCGCTCGCTGGCGAAGCCGCGGCCGACCTCCAGAACGGGAAAGCGGCGGCGGACGGGGTCGAGGCCGCCTGGCTGGCCGCCGACGGTTTTACCGGGCCGCCGGCCGCCATTGAGGGCCGCCGCGGCCTCGCCGCGCTGCTGGCCCCGGACGCGCTGCTGGCCCCGGACGCGAGCGCACGCCTGGGCGCGGCGGCAGCCGGCCTCGGACGGACCTGGTCAAGCGCTGCCGTCGTTCTGTATCCGCATTATGATCCGGCGGACCTCGAGCTGACCGTCGACGCCTGCCTGTCGCCGTCCCCGCCCACGAAACGGAACAGACAATGACGTCGGCAGCGAGCACCGTGAACGGTGCGGACGGACCCGGAACGGACGGTCCTGCAGGCAATCCGTTTCATCCTCTGGTGCGTATTAGGAGACGGCGGCGACTCGTTCTGTCCTGTAGTACCTTTCAGATTCGGTTACCGGGGTCGGCCTGAACTCGTTAAGCGGCTGCTGTTACCCGTTGATCAGCAGCGGCGGAACTGTCATCGACGGATCTGGTGGGGTGGTGTTGTGGTGGGCCGTTATGAGGACTTCTTCATCGCAAGCGCGGGCGCGTCCGCTGCCATCCTCGGGTTGCTGGTCGTCGCCGTATCGGTCGTCAACGCGGATGACTCGGACCCCACCACCCGGGAGAACAGAACCGTGCTGGCCGGGAGCGCGTTTGTCGGCCTGGTCGACATCTTTATGGTCTCGATCGTGGCCTTGACCGGAGGGGCAGTCGACTTGGGGCTGTCCAGCCTCGCAATGGCGGCTGTCGGCCTGTTCGCCACCAGGCGGCTGGTACCGCGGGCAAGGCGAGCGGGAAACTTCTCCCGCGGCTTTCGGACCAGAGAGCTGAATATCGCCTTCGCGGTGATTTCGGCTGGCGGCTATTCAGCGCAGCTCGGCCTCGCCGTGGCACTCCTGGCGAACCCCCAGAGCGGCATGCTGCAACACGGCCTTGTCCTTGTCGTTGTGGCCTTGTATTGCAGCGCCCTTGGCCGGACATGGGAAGTCACCGGGATAACCCGCAGGACATGAGCTCATGGCCGGCCGTCTCGGCTTGCCTTAGCCGCGGACATAATCAGGGCGGTGATCTCGGCGACGGGCCTGGCGGCGTTGACCACGATATGCGCTCGCTCGGTGAGCACCGGGTCACGGCGGCGGAACATCATGGTCATGACCTGCGCCGGTGACTCGGCCAGCCACGGCCGGGGCGGATCATTGGCGGTCCGCGCGATAAGGATGGCGGGTTCAGCGCGCAGGTAGACGAGCATCCCGGTGGCGGCGAGCAGCTCAAGATCGGCCGGGCGATCGGCCGCGCTGGCCGGGATCCCCGCGACGACGGGGGGCTCGGCGCCCGCGAGCATCCGCACGTACCGCTGCTCGCCGTCGTGCAGCGAGCTGCCGCCTGCCAGCGCCAGGCTGGTGCTGGTCTGCCCGGTCATCGCCGCGATCGCCGCGTCGTTGTCGACGTAACGGAAGCCGAGTTGCCCCGCCAGCGCAGCGCCGACCGTGGACTTGCCGCTGCCCATCAGCCGGCCAGCCAGATGCGGGCCGCCGGGCAGGCCGCAGACTCATTCATCGTGCTCGGCCCCGCCGGACAAGACCTCGAGAACCTGGATGATCCCGCTGTGGTCGAGGCCGCCCCGGCCGGTCCAGCGCATCGAACCGAAGAGCTGGTCCACCACCGCTGTCAGCGGCAAGGCCACGCCGGCGGCCCGCGCCGCCTCCAGTGCGAAGCCCAGGTCCTTGTGCTGGAAGCTGGCCGATCCGCCGAGCTCGAAGGTGCGGCTGACCAGCTTGTCCCGCTTGACGTCAAGCGCCCGGCTGCCGGCCAGGCCGCCGGCCAGCACGTCGAGCAGCATCGTGGTGTCGATTCCGCCGCGGCGGCCGAGCACCAGCGCCTCCCCCAGGGCGGTGAGCGTAGCGGCCACGACGATCTGGTTGCAGGCCTTGACGAGCTGGCCCGAGCCGACCGGCCCGCAGTGCCTGATGACTGAGCCCATCGCCCGCAAGACGGGCATCACCTGGTTCATCGCCGCGTCCGTGCCGCCTGCCATGATGGACAGCGTGCCGTCCCGGGCACCGACGTCGCCCCCGCTCACCGGCGCGTCGACCAGCTCGAATCCCCTGGCCGCCAGTTCGGCCGCGTACTGCCGCACGCCCGTCGGGGAAACGGTGCCCATGACGAGCAGCACCGCTCCGGGACGGGCGGAAGCCAGCGCGCCCGTCGGCCCGTCGCAGACAGCGCGGACCTCGGGCAGGTCGGGAAGCATGGTCACGATCACCGAAGCGCCGCTTGCGGCCTCCGCCGGGCTGGCGGCCTGAGTGAAGGCGGCCCGGGTGGAGCAGGACGGTGCGGGATCGGCGCGCGGGCTGCGGTTCCAGGCCCGGACCTCGAATCCGGCCCCGGCCAGGTTGCCTGCCATGGGCAGGCCCATGGTTCCCAGGCCGAGAAACGCTACGGCTGACATCGGCCCTCCCTGGTGAGCCGGGCAAGGAACGCGGGACTGGCCGCCACGGCCGGATTCGCCAGCATCGCCGGGACGCGGCCGCGGTGCACGTCCAAGATCGCCCGGACCGCGCTTCGCCCGTTTCCGAGCGCCATCTCGTCGGTCCAGGCGAGCGCGTGCGGTGCGAGCACCACGTTCGGCATGGTCAGCAAGCGCGCTCGAGGGGGCAGCGGCTCGGTCTCGAAGACGTCAAGGCCCGCCCCGGCCAGCCGGCCGGAGGCAAGGGCCGCCACCAGCGCGGGTTCGTCGACGATGGGCCCGCGAGCCACGTTGACCACGATGGCGCCGGGCCGCATCAGAGACAGACGGCTGGCGTCGATCAAGTGCCTGGTCTCCCGGTCAGGCGCCGGGGTGATCACCACGACCTGTGCTCTCGCCGCAGCACCGTGTCCAGCTCCGCGAGCCGGATGCCCCGCCTGGCGGCGACGGCCGGGTCGGCGTACGGGTCGTAGGCGAGGTTCACCGTGGCGAACGGCTCAAGCAGGCGGAACAGCTCGCTCGCGACGTTGCCGAGACCGATGGTCCCCACGGTTCGCCCGGTCAGCCCCCGGCCCATCAGGCTCCAGCTTCGACTCCCACCCTGGCCTCGCGGACCAGCCGGTCCTTGGCGAGCAGGTTGTGGCTGACCGCGAGGATCAGGGTCAGCGCCGCGGTGGCGACGGCCCGGCGGGCCCCATCGGGGGTGATGGTTACGGCGACGCCCGCCCGGTGCAGGCATCGAGGTCCACCGAGTCGACCCCGACCCCGAACCGGGCGAGCACGGCGGGCGGCACGGCCGGCCGCCCAGCGTGCGCGGCCGTGACCGAAGGGGCGGCGAACAGCACCGCGTCGTAGCCGTCGACATGCTCGGCCGTGAGCGCGCCGTCATCGGGCGCCAGGAACTCCCAGGCTGACGCCGTGCCTCGTCCGAGTTCGGACAGGCCGATGTCGCCCCAGCTGATCTTCGCCGTCCGGTGCCCTTCAGGTCGTGGGAAAGGCCGACTCGGAAGGCCGCATCACAGCACCGCGATGGGTTGACCGGCGAGCCGGTGCCCCCAGGCACGACGAGCGGGGCCACGACGAGCATGAAGGTGTACCCGCCCTCGCCTTGCGCAGGCGCCGACAGCCGCTCCAGGTCGAGGTTGTCGAGCAGCGGTATGCCGAGCGCCGTCAGCGCCAGGGCGTGGATGGGGGAGTGCACCCCGGCGACCGGAGACGGGCGAACGTCGCTGTCGCCGTCCGCGCCGAGCAGCGCGATTCCCGGTGCGCCAGCAATTCCATCGCGTCGACGTGGAACCCGGCACTGAAGTCGCTGGAATCCCATGCGCCGAGCGCCGCACGCCTGGCGCCGACGCCGCTGCGGAGCAGGACCGCGTCACGAGGCCCGATCCGCACGCCGAGCGCGGCCTCGGCGCCTCGATATCGCCGGCCCGCACGGCGGTGCCCGGTTCCAGCCATCGCGACCCGGCCACCAGCGGCATGTCGATCAGTATCGCCGCGCGCGATGATCCCGTCGGTGAACATGGTGACGGCGGCCCAGGACGAGCCGAGAGAAGAGAAGGCGCCCCGGCTGGCGACGCCGCCGAACAGCTGGCCCCGGTAGCCGATATGGCAGATGGCGTCGAGGTGCGTCATCGCCTTGCCGTGGTAGTCGACTCCGATGAAGTCCTTGTGCGCGCTTGGCTCCGGTGCCTCCACGTCACCCAGGTCGACCATGTGGTGCAGCGCAGGCCGGGGATTGTCGGGCCGGCGGTGCGGTTAATCGGGAGCGAGAGGCTGACCCGCTGGCCGGAACGTACGCTGGCGGCCGCCGCGAGCACGGATCCGGGTCCGTCGCCCCTGCCATACCGCGCTCGTCCGGCACGACGCCGTCCGCCGGCCACCGGCGGATCCGGTCGAACAGCGCGGCGAATTCCCCGGCTGTCACCGCCGGGCCGTTGCCTGGCTCCGCCGCGGTACCTGAAGGTGTCTTATCCACGGTCGAGAGCATAACAATATGCTGTCCAGTGACCAAGATATTGAACGAAAAAGTTGATGCCGGGCGTGGCTGCGACAGCCGCGGCCGCGCGGGCCGTGACCCCCCGCCACCGAACGGGCCGGGCCGGGCCGCGGGCGATCCCGGGCCGATATGAGGCTCCCCGTAGGCGGCATCGTCCAATATGCTGAACGCCAGGGTCCCATCGGCAGGAGATCTTAATCGGGAGGACGGCATCCACATGGCCAGCGACGAGAGTTCCGCACCAGCCGTAACGCGTGCTACCGCGATCCTTGACGTCGTCGCCGAGGCCAAGGGCCGCGCGCTATCGATCAGCGAGATCGCCAGGACGCTCGGGCTGCCCAAGTCCTCGACCTCCAACCTGTGCCAGGCCTTGAGCTCGGGCGTCTGCTCGGCAGGCGCGATCAGGGCTACGTGCTCGGACGCAGGCTGGTGGAACTCGGCGGCGCGTACCTCTCCACGGTCGACCAGGTCCAGGAGTTCTACTCGACGTGCAGGAAGCAGCGGAACATCAGCCGGCTGACCGCGCGGGTCGCCGTGCTCGACGGCCTGGAGGTTCTCTACCTGGCCCGCTATGACGGCACCCAGCCGATACGGCTGACCGCCAACATCGGAGACCGCTTCCCGGCGCACTGCACGGCCACCGGCAAGGCCCTGCTTGCGCTGCTCGAGCCCGGGGTGCTGGCCGAACGGCTGCGGGGAAAGGTCCGGCTGGCCGCCGCTGACCGAGAAGTCGATCACCGACATCGCGGAGCTGTACGCCGAACTCGACGCTGACCAGGCAGCGCGGGTACGGGCTTGACCAGGAGGAGACCACGCCCGGGGTTACCTGCGTCGCGATCGCGACCCCGGGATTTCGCACCGACAGCGATCCCTTCGCGATCAGCGCGACCGCGGCGAGCGCGTCACTCGGCCCGCCGACGCTCGCCGAGCTGCTGGCCGAGCTGCGCGCGGTGGCGTCCGCGCTGTCCAACCCCATGCTCGTCCGGAGCTAGCCGGCGGCTCTGTACATCAGGCCGGCCGGTACTCGTCCGGTAGCGGTGCCGCCGGGACATTTCCCGGCATGCCGCGGAGTGTCCTGCTGCAGGTCTACCCGTTGGACTTACGGCCCGGTAACAAGTCGGTAACTCCCTTGCCAATCGGCTGAACGTCGTTCAGCATCCTGAACTCAGACGAGGAAGATGCGACCTGAACCCGCGGCGTTCATGCCATGGATGAAGGCGGAGGGCGTTGGATGCCGACGCGGTACTCGCAGGTTTCCGCTGCCGGGCAGGCTGGGACTGCCGACGGCACGCAGTTGATCGTGGCGAGGGCGGTGACCAAACGATTCGGTGTCGACCCGGGCGCTGTCGGGGGTCGACCTGGACGTTTACCCCGGGTCCATCGTGGCGCTTCTCGGGCAGAACGGGGCGGGCAAGTCCACCCTCATCAAAATCATGGCCGGCGTCTACACCCTGGACACCGGTTCCGTGACGGTATGCGGGAAACCGCTGGGCAGCCCGGAGGCACAGGGGCTGATCTCCTTCATTCACCAGGATCTCGGGCTCGTCCCCGGCTTGTCGGCGGCCGAGAACATCGCGCTCGCCGCCGGCTTTCCCGCCGCGGACGGCTGATCCGGTGGTCCGCCACCGCTGCCCAGGCCAAGCGCGCGCTTGCCCTGATCGGCAGCGATATCGACCCCAGAGCGCTGGTCAGCGAGCTGTCCCGGACCGACCGCTCGCTGGTCGCCATCGCCCGGGCCCTCGTGGTGGACGCCCGGGTGCTCGTGCTCGACGAGCCGACCGCGAGCCTGCCGGTGGACGAGACGCACCGCCTGTTCACGGTGCTGCGCCGGCTGCGCGACGACGGCATGGGGCTCATCTACGTCTCACACCGGATCGACGAGGTATTCGAGATCGCTGACCGGGTAACCGATCCTGCGGGACGGCGTCGTCGTGTCCGAGGGCCCGCTCACGGCGATGACCCCGGACTCGGTGGTCCACGCGATCGTGGGCAGCATGCCGGTGCCGCCCCCGCCCCCCGCCCCCGCCAGCGGCCAGTCGGTGCTGCTTGACCTGGCCGGCGTGGTCGGCGAGCGGGTCGGGCCGGTCTCGCTGAGCCTGCGGGCCGGCGAGGTCCTCGGCATGGTCGGTCTGGCCGGCGCGGGGCACGTGGAGATCGGCCGCACGGTGCTCGGCGATCTCCCCTGTTACGGGGGAAGCATGACGCTGGCCGGGCGGCCGTACCGGGCCTCCACGATGCGGCACGCGGTGAGCCGCGGGCTCGGGTTTGTGACCAGCAACCGGGCCGACGAGGGCCTTGCCCTGACGTTGACCGTCACCGAGAACTTCCGGCCGAACCTGGCCGTTCCCGGCGTGCGCGCGGGCCACCCGCGCCTGCGCCGTCTGCGCAGCAACCGCGCCGAGCGGCGGATCGCGGCCGATCTGGTCAAGCGCTTCGGCGTCCGGCCGGCCGACCCGGCGCTGCCGGTGTCGGCCCTGTCGGGCGGCAACCAGCAGAAGGTCATCCTCGGGCGCTGGCTGTCCAGCGACGCGAAGGTGCTCATCCTTGAGGAGCCGACCGCGGGGGTGGACGTCGGCGCCAAGCGCGACCTCTATGCCCTGCTCGACGACGCGCTTGCCCGGGGCATTGGCGTACTGCTCATTTCCACCGATTTCGAGGAGGTCGCCCAGGTGAGTCATCGGGCGCTCGTATTCAGGGACGGACGCATCGTCCGGGAGATCCCGCGTGACTCCCTGACCGTCCAGGCACTCGTGTCCCACGCCGCCGGAGCGGGCTTGTGAACCCCCGGCTCAGCCGACGGCCAGGCGGATCGCTGGCCAGTGCCTACGGCCTGCTCGGCATCACCGTCATCATCTTCGGCCTGTTCGCCGTGCTGCTCCCGTCGACCTTCCCGACGGCGACCAACATGCGGTCCATACTCTCCGACCAGTCGATCCCGGCAATTCTCGCCCTGGCCGCCACCATCCCGATCGTCACCGGCCGCTTTGACCTGTCGATCGGCTACGGCGTCGGGCTGTGGAGCGTCGTGGCCATGTGGCTGCTCGTGCAGTACCACCTCAGCTGGCCGCTGGTGGCGCTCGTCATCCTCGTCGGCGGCGCGGCCGTCGGGGTGATCAACGGCCTGCTCGTGGAGTTCGGGCAGATCGACTCGTTCATCGCCACGCTCGGCACCGGCAGCGTCCTGTACGCGGTCACCGGCTGGATCACCAACGGCAGCCAGATCGTGCCCGGACACGGGCGGGCTGCCCAGCTCTTTCACCGACCTCACCAACTCGACGCTGCTCGGCCTGCCGGTCACGTTCTGGTACGTGATCGTGCTCGTGGTCGTGCTGTGGGCCTGCCTGGAGTATCTGCCGATCGGACGGCACCTGTATGTTGTCGGCGCCAGTCCCCGGGCAGCGGAACTCGTCGGCATCTCGAGCAGGCGCGTGGTCACCTACGCCTTCCTCGGCTCCGGTCTGGTGACGGCGTTCGCCGGGATCCTGCTGGCCGCTCAGCAGCAGATCGGCGATCCGAGCATCGGCAGCAACTACCTGCTTCCCGCATTCGTCGGTGCCCTGCTCGGCTCCACCACGATCAAGCCAGGCCGCGCCAACGCATTCGGAACGCTGGTGGCGGTCGCGGTCCTCGCCTTCGGCCTGTCGGGGCTGCAGCAGGAGGGCGCCGCCTTCTGGGTCACCCCCATGTTCAACGGGCTTACCCTGCTCGCGGCGGTCGGACTGGCCGGATTCGCGTCCCGGCGGCGGCAGCGCGCCGGAGCCGTGGTGGGCGCCGCCGGGCGGTCTGCGGGGACGCCTTCCGAGGTTGCGGACACCGGCGAGCCGGTGCCTGCGGCCGAGGCGGTGGACGCCTCCGCCGTGCCTGATGTCACCGCTACGGCCGGTCCACCGCAGGGGTGAGCGACCCGGCATCGTCGCCCGCGGCCTGACCCGCGGCAGCACCGAACTCATCACGCTCGATTTGCAGCGCATTTCACACCAAAGGAGATCAAGCATGCCTGTTTTCCATGCCCGAAGAGCGGCCGCCCTGGCTGGCGGTGCCATTGTCGCGACGGTCCTGGCTGCCTGCACGACCGGAACCTCCACGACCGGAACCAGCGCGAGCACCACCACGAGCAGCAGGCTCGGCCGGCAGCGGCGCGGGGACCAGCTCGTGTCCGAGCGTGGTCGCGTCGGCCAAGGCCGCGGTCGCGGCGGCCAGCAACGTGGCCGCCCCGTGGACCGGACCGACGACAGGGCCCACGGCCGCCAAGGACAAGCTCATCGTCTATGTCGCGCAGACCATGACGAACCCCGGGTGTCGCCGGCGCCGCTAAGGGCGTACAGGACGCGGCCGCCGCGATCGGGTGGAAGGTCCGGGTCATCGACGGCCAGGGCACCCCGGCCGGGATTTCCAGCGCCTTCAGCCAGGCGATTTCGCTGAACCCGGCCGGCATCGTCATCGGCGGTTTCGACCCCGGCACCACCGAAGCGCAGGTGAAGCAGGCCAACGCGGCCGGAATACCGCTAATCGGCTGGCACGCGGAAAACAATCCGGGCCCGAGTGCCAACCCCAAGTTGTTCACCAACGTGACCACCCAGGTCCAGGACGTCGCGCAGATCAGCGCGGACTGGATCATCGCCAACTCCGCGGCAAGGCCGGTGTCGTGGTGTTCACCGACAATTCCATCCCCTTTGCGGCAGGCAAGGCCAAGATGCTCGAGGCCGACCTGACCGCGTGTTCTGGAGTGAAGGTCCTTCAGGTGGCGAATATCCCCATCGCCGATGCCGAGGCCCGCGAACCGCAGGAGTTCTCCTCGCTCACGACGAGCCTCGGCAGCACGTGGACCTACTCCGTAGCGATCAACGACCTGTATTTCGACCAGGCCGCCGCGCCGCTGCGGGCCGCGGGCCATGCAGGCGACGGGCCGCCTTACAACGTCGGCGCGGGCGATGGCTCCGCCGCCGCCTTCCAGCGGATTGCCAGCGCGCAGTTCCAGGCCGTCACCGTGCCCGAGCCGCTCGAGCAGGAGGGCTGGCAGATCATCGACGAGTTCAACCGGGCCTTCCACAAGGTGGCGCCAAGCGGTTACGTGCCGCCGGTGCACGTCACCGACAAGGCCAACGTCGGAACCAGCACGTCGTGGGATCCGCAGAACGGCTACCAGGCCGTCTACCAGAAGATCTGGGGCGTCTGAGCCGGTGTCAGCGCAGCCTAGCCTCATGCGTGCCCTGGCCTGGAACGGGCGGGCGGCCGTGCTCTGCGAGGTCGCCCGCCCCCGCCCCGAGAGCGGGCGGGTGGTCATCGACACCGCCTACGTCGGGATCTGCGGCACCGACCTGCACATCGTGGACGGCTCTCACCCGCGGGCCAAGCCCGGCTTGGTGCTGGGACACGAGGTCGTCGGCCGCATCGCCGATTCCCGCGGCGGGTATCCGCCGGGAACCCCGGTCCTGGTCAATCCGCTGATCAGCGACGGCACCTGCGCCGCGTGCCGAGACGGCCTCGAGCACCTGTGCGACAACCTCGGCCTGTTCGGTATCGACGCCCCCGGCGGCCTCGCCGAGCAGCTCAGCGTCCCCGCCGAGGCGGTCGTCCCGCTGCCGCCCGGCCTGGACCTGCGCCGCGCCGGGGTGATCGAGCCCGTCGCCGTGGGCGTCCGGGCCGTTCGCCGGTCCGGGCTGCGGCTCGGGCAGCGCGTCCATGTCATCGGGGCCGGCCCGATCGGGCTGGTGGTCGCCGCCTGCGCCCGGTTGGCCGGCGCGGGCGAGATCACGGTCAGCGAGCCCGCGCCCTACCGGGCGCAGGCCGCCAGGACGGCCGGCTACCAGGTGGTGGACTCCGGCGATGCCGCCCTGCGCCATCGCGCGCAGGTGGTCTTCGACTGCACGGGCCATCCGGCCGTCTCACCGACCTGCTCATGGTGGGCAGCGACCGGGGGAACGATCGTGACCTGCGGTGTCTACCCCGGAGTCAGCGGCGTTGACCTGCAGGATCTGCTCTTCCGCGAGCTGCACCTGATCGGGACCCGGGTCTACACACCGTCGGACATCGACACCGCCGTCAGGCTCGTCGCGGACGGCCGGTTCGACGCCGACGCCCTGGTCACCGCCGTGGTGCCGCTCGCCGACGGGGCCGCGGCGATCGACCGGCTGCGCGGCGGCCAGGAGCTGAAGGTCCTGATCCAAGGACCGGCCGCGTGAGGGCACTGGTGAAGACCGCGCCGGGTCCGGGCCACGTCGAACTGCGCCGCGACTGGCCGGAACCGGTGGCCAAGCCGGGCTGGGTGGTCGTGGCGGTGGACGCGTGCGGGGTCTGCGGCACCGATCTGCACATCGCCAGCGACGAGCACAAGAACTGGCCGCCGGTGGTTCTCGGGCACGAGTACACGGGGCGGATCGTCGACGTCGGCCCGCTGGCGGAGGAGTCGCCGCAGCGTCCGCCAACACAGCGTCCGCCAACACAGGGCCAGCCGGCACCGGGCTGGCAGGTCGGCGACGCGGTCGTCTGCGAGCAGCACACCCTCGCCTGCGGCCGCTGCTTCTCCTGCCGCACCGGGGCCATCCACCTGTGCCCGGACAAGCGCTCGCCCGGCTGGGGGATCGACGGCGCGTTCGCCGACCTCGTAGCGCTGCCCGCGAGGCTGCTGCACCGGGTGCCGGACGGCGTGAGCGTGCGCGCCGCCGCCGTCACCGAACCGGCGGCCATCTGCCTGACCGGGCTTGACCGCGGCGGGCTGCGGGCCGGGGAGAGCGTTCTTGTCATCGGGCCCGGGCCGATCGGGCTGTTGTCGGCGATGCTGGCCTCCGCCCAGGGGGCCGCCTCGGTCCTGCTGGCCGGGCGTCCGTCGAGCGCATCCCGGCTGGCGGCGGCCCGGACCCTCGGCCTCGAGACCGCGACGGCCAGCGGTGCGGACCTGGCCGGCCTGGTAGCGAGCCGCGGCGCGGCCGGCGGGGCCGACCTGGTCATCGAGACCACCGGCTCCGCCGCCGGACTGGCGCAGGCGATCGGCAGCGCCCGCCGCGGCGGGCGGATCGTCTGCCTCGGGCTGGGCGACGGCACGCCAGTCCCGGTGCCGCTCGATGACGCGATGGCCCGCTCGCTCACCATCCATATGTCGATGTCGTCCGAGTACACCAGCTGGGACCGGGCACTCGCCCTGATGGCGGCGGGCAGGCTCGACGCCGCCTCCATCACCACCGTCTACCCGCTGGAGCAGTACCAGCGGGCCTTCGAC
Source organism: uncultured Actinomycetota bacterium (assembly GCA_963785645.1). GTDB lineage: Bacteria > Actinomycetota > Actinomycetes > Streptosporangiales > Streptosporangiaceae > Trebonia. The sequence goes on along the minus strand of CAWAWG010000002.1, from coordinate 103,417 downwards.
GACATCGCGGAACGCTCGGTCATCAAGGCGCTGCTGGCCCCCCGGCCGCTCCCGGAAGCTGACCGGCATGGCTGACCGGCTGACCGTCTCCGTCCTGGTCCCGCTGACCGAGCGGGGAATCGCCACGCTGCGGGAGCGGATCGCACCGCTCGCCGGCCAGGTACAGCTCCGCTACGAGCCGGGACTGATGCCGGTGCAGCGCTTCCCGGCCGACCACAAGGGTTCACCCGACTTCGTCAGGGATGCCGGGCAGCAGGCGGCATGGGAGAAACTGCTCGCCGCGACCAACGTGGCCCTGGGGTTCCCCGGTGATTCCCCCGCGGGCTTCGCTTACCTGGTCGAGATGGCGCCAGAACTTGCCTGGGTGCACGGGACCGCCAGCGGGGCGGGCGAACAGGTCCGCCGGTCGGGTATCGATGCCGCCCGGCTCGCGGAAATCCCGGTTACCAAGAGCGCGGGCGTGCACGCCGTCCCGCTGGCCGAGTTCGCGCTGTTCGGAATGCTCGCCTTCGCCAAGGACATCGACGTGCTCCGGGCGCTGGCCCGGGAACGCCGCTGGCCCGACCGCTGGCCGATGCGCCAGCTGGCGGGCAGCCGCCTCACCGTTGTCGGTCTCGGCCAGGTCGGCTGCGCCATCGCCGAGCGGGCCGGCGCCCTCGGCATGTCGGTGACCGGCGTCCGGCGGCACCCGGTTTCCGCCGGGCCGCTGCCCGTGCAGCACCTGGTCGGGCCGGATGACCTCAGCCGGGCGCTGAGCGGGGCCGACTACGTGGCGCTGGCGCTCCCCGGCACGGCCGAGACCACCGCCCTGATCGGCGCCGGTCAGCTCGCCCAGCTGCCACGGCACGCGGTGCTCGTCAATGTCGGACGCGGCACCGCCCTCGATGAGGACGCGCTGATCGAGGCGCTGCGAACCGGACGGCTCCGCGGCGCCGTCCTCGACGTAACGCAAGCCGAGCCCTTGCATCCCGGCAGTCCCCTGTGGGACATGGACAACGTGATCATCTCACCGCACACCGCGGCGCTCAGCCCGGACGAGGACACCCTGATCAGCCAGCTGTTCGCCGGCAACCTCAACCGGTTCCTGTCCGGTCAGCCGCTGCGGAACCGGATTCATCCCGATGCCATGTACTAGCGAAATCCCCGTCCCAGTACACCGCCGACAGTGGACATCTGGGCACCCTCTGACGTGCCTGAACGTCCATCATCCCTGACGTCGTGCGGCCCGGGCTCACGGCTGCGCCGGCGAGCCCGGGCCGCATGTCTGCTTTGGGATAATCGCGGTCGTCATGAAGTTCGGTGCCCGTTTCGGGCCCAACGGGCTTTTCTCCTCGTAGCATGGCGTGCGATGAGCGCTACTGCGGACGGCCAGCCGGCCACAGACCCGGAGGACAGCGGCCAGGGCGACGCTGACCGCGCCGGCGATGCCGGCGCAGCAGCGTCGCCCGCATGGGCCGGCACTGCGTACTCCGGCCGCTCCGCTCACCCGGCCGCCGGGCCGGGAACCGCCGCGGCCGAGCGTATCGCCGCCCTGCGGGCCCGGCTGATCAGCCCGATGCCGGACGACCGGCTCTGGGGCTGGATCGGCACCGCTGCTGGTGACGCTGTTCTCCGGCTGGCTCCGGTTCAGCCGGCTATCGGTTCCGGACGCGATCATCTTCGACGAGACGTACTACGCCAAGGACGCGTGGTCGATCCTGAGGCACGGGGTCGAGTGGTACTGGGTTGGCCCGCCCCAGTTCTCCGCGGACTACGCGAACAACCAGATCATCGCCGGGCGCTTCAGCGAGAGCCTGTTCCAGGCCTGCTCGGGCACCGGCTGCGGCGAGTACGTGGTCCAGCCCGAGATCGGCAAGCTGCTCATCGCGGTCGGCGAGTGGATGTACGGCCTCACCACCCTGGGCTGGCGGTTCGCCTCGGCCGTGTTCGGTACGCTGGCCATCCTGGTCATGTGCCGGGTCGCGCGGCGCCTGACCCGGTCCACCCTGCTCGGCTGCACCGCCGGGCTGCTGCTGTCGCTCGACGGCCTCGAATTCGTGCTCAGCCGGACCGGCATCCTCGACATCTTCCTGATGTTCTTCCTGCTGGCCTCGTTCGGCGCGCTGATCGTCGACCGCGACGTCTCGCGGGCGCGGCTGGCCGAGGCGGTGGTGCTGCGCCCCGGGGACGAGGCGGGCCCGGGGCTCGGGATCAGGAAGTGGCGGGTGCTCGCGGGCATCATGCTCGGCCTCGCGTGCGCCTCCAAGCAGTACGCGATCTGGTACATCTTCGCCTTCGCGGCGCTGTGCATCGCCTGGGACCTGGGCGCGCGCCGCACCGCCGGGCTGCGCCGCCCCTGGCGCGGTGCGCTGGTCAGGGACGGCCGGTGGCTGCCGGTCACGCTCGGCCTGATCCCGCTCGTCACCTACGTGCTGACCTGGATGAACTGGTTCGTCACGAATACCGGGTACGACCGGGACTACGCCCAGCAGCACGGGATCAACATCCCGGTCATCTCCCAGCTGTACTCGCTGTACGAGTACCACAAGGAGATGCTGCAGTTCGGGGTGGGGCTGAGCGTCCCCCACCCGTACGAGTCCCAGCCGTGGGACTGGTTCGTCATATCCCGTCCGGTGGCCTTCTTCTGGCAGACCTACACCGACCCGGCCGGCCTGCACGTCGAGACGAACCCCAAAGTCGTCGGACCGTACGTGCGGGAAGTGCTGGCGATCGGGAACCCGGCCATCTGGTGGCTGTCCCTCCCGGCGATAGCGGTCTGCCTGATCTGGTGGGCGACCCGCCGCGACTGGCGGGCGGGAGCGGCCCTGCTGTGCATCTTCGCCGGATGGGCGAGCTGGCTGCCGTTCGTCTCGCGGACCAAGTTCTACTACTACGCCCTCGACTTCGAGCCGTTCATCATCATCTGCATCGTGCTCTGCCTCGGGCTGATCCTCGGCCCGGCCACCGCCAGACGGCCACGCAGGGCGACCGGAGCAGCGGTGGCCGGAACCTACGTCCTCGCGGTCCTGGTGGTGTTCTGGTACTTCTATCCGATCCTCACGGGCCAAGGCCATCCCGTACCCGGACTGGCTGTCCCACATGTGGTACCGAGGCCTGCTTGGCCCCGCGCTCGGCTGGATCTGATCCTTTCCTCCTCCCGCATCGCGCTGTCCCGGCCGACGGGCGGCGGCCGGGACAGCGGGCGGGCGTGCACCGAGAGGGCTACCGGAAGTGACGGGTAGCGCAATCGGCCCGTTGCCTGGCGCAGAGGCCGTCAGGACAGAGGTTCAGCCCGATACCGAGAGCCCGAACGGGAATTGGAAGCCGGAGACTGTGCCGGTGATCGTGTCAGACGCCGTGTCGACCGCGGCAACGCTGCCGTTGCCGGCGTCCAGCTGGGAGACCCAAGCGGTCGTCCCGGCGGCGTCGAACGCGACCGAGACCGGCTGCGCCAGCCCGGGGATCGTGGCGGCGACCGTGTTACTCGCGGTAGAGATCACCGCGATCTCGTGCTGGTCTCCGACGGTGACGTAGACCGAGGCACCGTCGGGGGTGACAGCGATCCCCTCGAGACTGTCCTGGATCGGGGAGATCGGAACGCGGGCGGTGACCTGGCCGGTCGCGGTGCTGATGACGGCAACATCCGATTCGAGCACGTTGATGCCGTGGTTATAGGCCACGTAGACCCCGCTGCCGTCGGGGGTGACCGCGATGGCGAAGCTCTGCGATTCGCCGGTGCTTATGACGGAGCTGACCGTGAGGCTGGCCGTGTCGACGACGCCGACCGAACCGGACAGGCCGCTGACGTACAGGGTGGCGCCGTCGGGAGCGATCGCTATGGCGCGCGGGCTGATGTTGCCCAGGTAGACCGCTCCGGTCACCGCGTCGGTGGCGGTGGAGATCTGCACCACGTAACCGGCCTGGGTGACGACGTAGGCGAATGCACCGGCCGGGTCAACGACGACTTGCCTCGCGTACCCGCCAGTGTCTGACGTGTAGTCACTGAGCGGGACGGTCGCGGTGACGGTATCGCTCGCTGTGCTGATCACCGAAACGGAGTAATTGGAGGTCACGAAGACCTGGCTGCCGTCCGGGGTGACCGCGGTGTATTCCGGGTCCGTGCTGAGCGGGACGGTCGCGGTGACCGTGTTGGTCGAGGCGTCGATCACCGAGACCGTGTCCGCGTTGGTGTCCGGCACGTACACCGGCAGGCAGGCGGCGTGCGCGGGCCCGGCCGGGCCGAACGGCAGGCCGGCCACCGAGGCGGGCACCGCTATCGCCAGTGAGGCACGGAACCGCCAGCGCCGGGCCGTCACGGGTCTGGTGCGGGATCGCATCAGTCCATCTCCTTGCGTCGAAGTGACATGCGAGCGAGCCAGGGAAATCCGGCGGCGAGCATTCGCGCACGTCTACGCATAACCACACTCGGCCAACCGGATCCCTTGACCATCAGACGGGAGTATCCCAGCAGTCATCGACATTTCTGGACATTTTAGGCCGATGTCAATGCCGGCGCTTGCTCGCCGCGACATGCCCAGATATTTCGCGATTTCTACCGTGTCGAGTGCGCATCCAGGCGGCTATGTGTTCGGCGATGACGGGCCGCAGATCGCCGGGGGCGATGGTGGCATCGACAGAGCCGACCTCGACCGCGCGCTGGACGGAGTGGATGGCGTCGAACTCGACAGCCAGCGCAGAGAGCTTCTCCGCCCGGACACCGGCCCGCACTTCGGCCAGTTCACTGCTGAGCTCGGCTCTCTTCTCCGGTTCGGTGGCGTTGGCGACGTTGGCCTCGAGGGCGGTGACGCGCGGGTCGGCGGCGGTTCGCGCGTCGACCTGACGAGCAAATACCACCGCGGCGGCGGGTGCACCGCCGATGACGGAGGCAAACGAGCCCTCTACCGCGAGCACGGTCATGTTCTCGTTGAGCGCCTTGGAGAACACCACGAATGCGCCGCCGTGGTAGCGGGAGATCACGCAGAACACGACCTTGCCGTCGAAGTTGACGATGGCGCGGCCGATCTCGGCGCCGTACTCGAGTTGCAGGCGGCGCATCGACTCGGGTGAGCCGTCGAAGCCCGACAGGTTCGCCAGCACCACCACCGGGCGGTTGCCTGAGGCGGCGTTGATCGCGCGCGCGATTTTCTTGCTCGACAACGGGAACAGCGTGCCCGCCGTCAGCGGGTCGGGGCCGTCCGCGGGCGGGAAACCGCGGCGCGGCACCGGGCGGGATTCGATGCCGATCAGGCTTACCGGCCAGCCGCCGATCCGCGCGTCCACGACCACGGCGCTTTCCGCCTCGGCCATATCGGCCCAGCGTTCAAGCACCTGGTGGTCTTGGTCGGCCAGGGCCCGCAGGACCGCGCGGATGTCGAACGGCTTCTTCCTGTCCAGGTTCGTCGCGGCCGAGAAGATCTCGCCGACCGTGGCGAAGTCGCTGTCCTGATGACTGTGCGGATAGTCGCCGACGTCCCGCGCTACGGGGTCGGCGGTCTCGGCACGGCGCGGTACCGACTCGCCGTCGGCGACATAGGTGTGCGCATAGTGGCTCATCAGCACGTCGCGGGCGGCGGCGAGGCTGGGCGCCCAGTACTGGGCCTGCCCGTTCGGGCCCATCACCCGCGCGTACCCGCCGATACCGAAGTTATCTTCCGCAGACACGCCGCCGGAGATGTCGAGCGACTGCTTGCCGGTAAGCACCATGGCCGAGGCCGGGGTCATCACCAGGATCCCCCTGGTGTGCATGAGCATCGTGGCCTCGGCGTTCCAGTACGGCTGGGCGCCCACGTTGATCCCCGCGATGACGATGTTGATCTCGCCTCCGGCCTGGGTGAATTCGACAATGCGGCGCAGCGCGCGGGCGATCGCGTCCATGTTCTCGGTGCCGGAGTCCAGGGAGATGCGTGCGCCGGCCGACACGGCGAACCATTCAAGCGGTATGCCCTCGCGTGCCGCCAGGTCAAGCGCCGCGATGATGCGGGCGCACTCGGGCTCGGCCAGCGCGCCAAGCGCCTTGGTCGGGTCGCCAAGCAGCGCCACTCGCCTGATCCCCTCGGGGTGCAGCGGCGTCGGTGTGGAAACGAGGCCGACCACGATCGCCGCGCTGTTGTGACCGGGTGGCCGGTCGACCGGGGCCAGATCACGCTCGCGCAGGTCGAGTTCGGTGAAGTCGCCGTGCCGTCCGGCCAGCAGCCCCACCAGTTCGTACGGGTACGCGGTGCCGCGGCGGCGGGCCTGCAGCACCTTCTGGGCGTAGTCGTTGAGCGGCGGCAGCGGTTGCGTCGGCGGTTCTTCCACCGAGACGGCCACGCTTTCGCCCGGCTCGTAGCAGAACCTGGTCACCACGTAGCGGAGCGCGCCGTCCCGGTCGACTAGCCGGCCTTGCACGAGGACTTCCTCGATGCCCGCCTGCGCGGCCCCCGGCGCGGTGGCCCGCTGCCAGGCGGCCAGATCCTCGGGCGGCACGTCGACCACCGGGCGGATGTCGAGCCAGACGTGGTTCATGTCCAGCCATGTGCCCGCCGGGTCGAAATCCTGACGGGCCCGGCCGATGGCCGCCGCGCAGGTGGCAAGCACCGTCTCCGCGCCCGCGATCTCGGTGATCGCGCCGTCGCCGTCGCGCGCGACCTCGAATCGGTGCACTTGCGCGAGTGCAACCAAACGCTGGTCGTCCGGGTTGTCCTTGGCCACGCAGTGATAGAGCAACACGTCGGCAGGCGCGTCGGCGTTCGCGTCGGCGTCACTGGGGTCGGCGACGCGGGTGACGTGGAAGTTTTGTAGGCGCCAGAGGTGCAGTCGCCGTCCCACCAGCGGATGCACGCCACGGACGAGGGTGTCCTCGACGAACTCGCCGGCCCCGGTGGCCATCCGGCGGCGGAAGGTGAAGTACTCGACACCCGGGCCGGCTTGACCGCCGTTCGCCACACCGACCACGATGCGCCTGACCTCGTCGGCGATGCCGCAGGAGAGCAGCGCCTGGTGCAGTGCCGCCGACCGCTCGTGCGCGGTGGCGGGAGCGCCGGTCCAGGTCAGGTACAGGTCCGCCACCCGGATGCGGCCTTCGGGGGCCGCCCGCAGTTGCGCGCGCAGGCCGGCCGCCAGCGCACTGCCGGGCACGAGCTCGGCGAAGCGGCCCACGGTGACGACCGCGGTGGTCGCCGATGCCCGGTTCGGCTGGATCTCCAGGTTATAGTCGCAGCTCACGAACGGCCGGCCCGGCCAGCTGGCCGGTGTGGAGCGCGCGCATATCCTGCAGGCCGTAGTGCCACCGCGCCGACACCTCAAGCATCGGCTCGTGCACCGGCCACGCACCCGCGACCCGGTCGGCGAGCAAGCCGTCCAGCGGCTGCGGAATGTCGACCAAGGCCGCGATCCGGCGCGCGCGCTCCGGCCCGTCCGGCAGGTCGGCCAGCGCCCGCAGTTCGCCGGGGACCGCGGCCAGCGCCGCCGCGCGGGCGGCGGCGGCGTCTGGTCCGTGGAACCAGCGGTACGCCACCGCGCGGGCCATATCGGCGGCCGACGGCGAGCGGGCCTGCAGGCTGCGCACCAGCCGGTCGAGTGGCCCGCGCGCCTGCGCAAGCGCGGGGTCGGCGATCCAGGCCGTCAACAGCGCTCGAACCGCCTGAACCCCGGTACCATACCGTTCGCGGGCGAGGAAGATACGGAACACCGACTCCTCCAGCGCGCGCGACGGGTCGAGCTCGGTGACGCCGTAGTGGCGCAGCGCGCGTCCGAGCGCGCGGCGGAACTCCGTCGATACCCCGGCCCGGTCCACGTCCAGGCTCTGCAGGTAGGCGTGGAACTGCTCGCGCGGGCTGCGGTGCGAGTCCGGGTCCGGCTGCCCGGCCGACAGCTCGGCGAGGTCGGTGAACGCTGTCACCAGGTCCAGCTCCCACTCCCGTACGGGCGCGCCGGCGGCGACGGCCGCGTCCCTAGCGGCGAGATAGCCGGCGATCGCGTCCGCCGGCGGCTGCTGCGCCAGGTCGAAGCCGAGCACCAGGCCCCGCAGCCGGGCCAGCGCGTCGGCAGCGCGCTCCGCGGCCGAGGCGCCGGTCGGCGGCGGGATCATCAGGTCGGCCGGCGGTGACGCAGGCGGCCGGGCCGGAGCGGCGTCGGCAGCCCTGGTCGGCTCAAGCCGCGCCAGCGGCGCGCCCGACCCAACCTGGCTGCCCACCGAGACGAGCAGCTCTCGCACCCGCGCGTCGAACGGCGCGCGCAGCACGGTCTCCATCTTCATGCTCTCAAGCACCAGCACCTGGTCGCCCGCCCTTACCTCGGCGCCGACAGCGACCGGTGCGGCGACCACCAGGGCGGGCGCCGGGGCCCTGAGCACGCCGCCTTCGTCCCTGCTGACCCGGTGGGTGACCCCGTCCACCTCGACCACGTGCACCGGGCCGTGGATGGCGGTCGTGAGCCGGTAGGAGCGCCGGTTCACGGTCAGCCGGCTGAAGTGCGCGTCCAGCCGCGTCAGCACGGCGTCGAAGGCGACCGCCTCGCCGCCCGCATCCTCGATGCGGACGCGGTAGCGCTCCGCGTCGGCGCGGGCGACGCGGAGCTTGTACGGTCGGCCGCCAACCTTCAGCTCGATGACCTGGCCGGGCTCGTGATGCACGTGTGGGCGGCCGCCGCGGCCTGACTCTCGCAGCCGGGTGCGCTCGACGCTTTCCGCTTGCCCGTAGCCGTCAATCGCGGCGGCCGCCAGGGCAATGCCGGCATGCCGATGAGCGACCAGGCGGCCCTCGGCGCGGGCCCGGTCCACCCAGCCGGTGTCGGCGGTCGCCTCGACTAGCTCGGGCGCTTCGAGCAACGCGGTCAGGAAGCTCTTGTTGCTCGTACCGCCGTCCACGATCAGGGTGGTCTCCGCTACCGCGCGGCGCAGCCGCGCCAGCGCCTCGGCGCGGTCCCGGCCGACCGCGATGATCTTGGCGACCATCGAGTCGAACTCTGGCGCGATGACATCGCCTTCAAGCACCCCCGTGTCGATGCGAATCCCGGGACCGGTCGGCCAGCGCAGCAACTGGACCCGGCCCGGCGCGGGCGCGAAGTCCCGGTCCGGATCCTCCGCGTTCAGCCGTGCCTCGATCGCGTGCCCGCGCTCCGCCGGCGGCTCCCCCGCCAGCCGCCCGCCCGCGGCCACGTGCAGCTGCGCCTTCACCAGGTCGAAACCGGCGGTCATCTCGGTGACCGGGTGCTCAACCTGCAGCCGCGTATTGACCTCGAGGAACGCAAAGGATCTCGTGGCCGGGTGGTACAGGAACTCGACGGTGCACGCGCCGCTGTAGCCGACCGCCAGGGCGAGCCGCTGCGCGCACTCCCGCAGCTCCCGCGCCTGTTCCGGCGACAGCAGCGGCGAGGCCGACTCTTCGATGACCTTCTGGTGGCGCCGCTGGATAGAGCAGTCGCGCACGCCGAGGGCCCAGGCGGTGCCGTGGCCGTCGGCGATCACCTGCACCTCGACATGACGCGCCTCGGTGATAAGCCGCTCCACGAACAGCAGGCCGCTGCCGAACGCCCGCGCGGCCTCGTCGCCGGTGCGCTGAAATGCCGCCCGCAGCTCTTGCGCTGAGCCGATGGCGCGGATACCGCGGCCGCCACCGCCCGCCGTCGCCTTGAGCATGAGCGGATAGCCGATCACCTGCGCCTGCTGCAGCGCCTCGTCGAAGGTTCGCACCGGGCCGCGGCTCCACCCCGCCACCGGCACCCCGACCGCCTCGGCGAGCAACTTGGCGCCGATCTTGTCGCCGAGCGCGCGCATCGCCTCCGCGCGCGGGCCGATGAAGGTCACCGCAAGCCGGTCGCACAGTTCGGCGAAGGCCGGGTCCTCGGCCACGAAGCCCCAGCCTGGCCAGGCCGCGTCCGCGCCGGACTCGGCCAGCGCGCGCTCGAGCACCGTCAGGTCCAGGTACGGCCGCGCCGACGCCGGGCCGAGGCAGTAGGCCAGGTCCGCCTCGCGCACGAACGGAGCGTGCCGCTCGGACTCGGTGTACAGCGCGATCGTCTGGACCGGCGGCTGTCCCTCGGCCGGGACCCGCTCGGCATTCAACTCTCGTACCGCCGCGATCAGCCGACGCGCCGCTTCACCCCGGTTGACGACGGCGATTCGCCTGAACATAGTCACGACTCGATTTTGCTCTCAGCTGCCACATTTACTGCCTTCCGTCAGCATGCGGCCGACTGCTAGCGCGCCGCTAAGGTGCCGCTCTAGCACGTCGCTGCTTTGGAACGGCGCAAGGGGCGCTTTAGCGCGCGCTGAAACGATGAGCGCGAGAGGTGGGATCATGCCGGGTTCGCCGCAGCGCCGACGGTGTATTCGCATTGGCAGGCGCGTGCTCCGTTTCGCATTCGACTTCCTGGTCGACTTTGGCGCGACAATGTATGCGCTGCCCGACCATTCGGTTTTTTACCAGGTGCAGCAAATGCAGGGGGACCGGGCCGAACCGTTGTTGTCTGCGGCGGAACTACGGCAATGGGATGGCATCGTGGCGGAACTGCGCCGTGGACCGCGCGGCGCGGCGCGGCCTGTCCGCCCGCGCCCGCCTCGGTAGCTTCCGCCGGTCCCCGTAGCGGCGCAGTCCCCATAGCGGTGCGGTCAGCGGAGCGGCGCGGTCAGCGGAGCGGCGCGGTCAGCGCGGCCGGACCCGAGAGCAGGCCACGGACGAGGCTCAGCAAGCGCTCGCGCGACTCCGTAAGGAAAAGATGCCCACCGGGTAGCACGTGTACCTCGCACCCGCCCGTGGTGTGCGCCGCCCACGCGTGGGCGGCGGTGCGGGAGACCAGGGGGTCGCAGACCCCCGTGCAGACGTCGATCGGGCACGGGATACGGCGGTCGACGGCCGGTGCCCGGTAGCTGTGGCAGATCCTCAGGTCATCGCGGAATAGGGCGATGGCCGCGGCGGTCCACTCCGGGTAGCGGCGGACGATCTCTGACATGCCGCCGATGTCCACCAGCAGCGTGGCCAGCGTCTCGTCGTCGAGCGCGGGCACGGCGGAGAGCGGAGCGGCCAGCGCTGGTCCGGGGTAGGCGCCCGCGATGAGCCGGACCGGCGCGGGGTTACCGCGGGCCAGCCGCCGCTGTGCGAGCGCGTAGCCCACCAGTGCGCCCAGGCTGTGGCCGTAGAACGCGTGTGGCCGGTCAAGCCAGGGGCCGACCTGCCGGTCCAATTCGTCGACGAGGCGGGCGATGTCGGTGATCCGTGCTTCGCCTGTCCGCCGTTCCCGTCCGGGCAGCTGGACGGGATACACCGCAACGGCAGGCCCGAGCGCCTCACGCCAGCCCGTGAACGACGCGGCGCCGCCGCCGGCGTGATGGAAGCAGAACAGCCTCAGCTGGTCGGCCGGGTCTGGGCGCCGGTCCAGGTAGGGAGTGCTCCTAGCCGGCATCGCCGGTCACGATGGCGTAGATCTCCGCCAGGCTCGTCGCCGCCAGCACGTCAGGCAGCGCGATGGCGTGCCCGGTCTCCCGCTCGAGCGCGGTCAGCAGGATCAGGAGCTGCACGGACTCCCAGCCGGCGACTTGGTCGAGGTGCTTGTCAGCGTCTTCCCTCGTCAGCTCCAGGCCGAGCTCGTCGTGGATGATCGTGAGGAAGTCGGCTATGGCGTTCATGCGGTTGCTGTCCTTTCCAGCTCTTCTGTCAGCCGCACGTGCTCGGGCGGCGGCGCGATGGTGCGCAGGTCATGCCGGAACGTCGTGGTCTCCCCGTCTTCCGATGCGATCGCGAAGCCGTGCCGTGGGTAGAAGTCGCGGACGGTGCGGTTCTTCGGCGTCCGGCGGTAGCTGGCGGCGACCGAACTAGCGCCGGTTGACCGCGCGTGCCGCAGGATCGTTGACAGCGTCGCCTGCTCGATGCCACGTGAGAACACACGGCAGCTCAGCACGAAGTTGTCGATATGCAGGGTGTCGCCGTCGCGCCGGGCGATCACCGTGCCGACGAGACCGTTGTCGCCGAAGCGATCGGCCGCCCGCACGGCGAGGACCAGCACCTTCTGGTCGCTGGCGAGCTGCCTGACCTCGGCGAGCTGCAGTCGTTGAGTGGTGAGGTTGAACTGGTTGGTGCGCAGGGTGAGCTGGGACACCCGGCCGAGCTCCTGCTCGGCCGCCGCCGCCACGCGGACGCTGATCCCGAGATCCCGCAGATACTGCTCGACGGAGTCGAATGAGCTGAGGAAGTCCTTCCGCGCAAGTTCCTCGCGGTATCGCGCGGGCCGCTCGTGGTCGTCGGCGGTGAGCTCTACGGTGTCGAACCAGCCGTCCGACAGGAGCTTGCGCGTGTGCAGCGCGGGCTCGGAGTTTACCTCGACGACGGCGACCTCGGGGAGCTCGCTGCGAACGAGCCCGGCTTCGTACGGGCTGTCATCCACGAACACGATGCTGTCCGGGGCGAGATTGAGGTCCGCCGCCAGCTCAAGCAGGTTCTCGTGCTTGGGCCGCCAGTTCGCCGCGATCCGCACGAAGTCCGGTTCGCTGAGCACCATCTCCGGGTGCTCGCGGAGCACCCGTTGCACCGGTTCCAAGTCGTTCTTGCTGACGGCGGCCAGCAGGACGCCCTGGGAAGCGAGTTGCCTGATCGTCTTCTGGAACACGGTAAAGGCCTCGCCGCGGTAGCCGTCGGCCACGACGACGCCCTCGGCCCCGTCCTCGCCGAGCACCCCGCCCCACACCGTCCCGTCCAGGTCGACGGCGAGTACCTTCTTGGTCCGTCCGGTCACATGCCGCGCCAGGTGCGCGACCTGGTTGGCGTACGCCGCGAGCAGGTCGGGTGCCAGGTGCGCCTTGGCGTAGACGCTCAGCCGAGGATCCGTGACCGCGAGCCCGTCGCAGATCAGGGTGTCGGCGTCGAGGACGACCACCCCGGGGTAGTTGGCGGTCAGCCGGAGCAGCCTGGCGTTCGCCTCCCGCCAGAGCGCGCCGAGTTCGGCCCGGGATCGATGATCGACGAGTTGGGCGGCCAGGTGCCTGGGCAGCGGGATCGTGTTGAGCACGAGCACGCCATGGCCCGCCGCGCTGAACCGGCCGGCCAGATGGTCAAGCACCCTGAGCCTGTCCTCGAAGGCCTGCGACACGTCCTGCGGTCGCCATGGCGACGGCACTTCGTCGAACACGATCTGCGGATCGAGCACGCACAGCGCGAGGTCGGGGCGGGCCGCGTACAGCCCGTTGTCGAGATCGGCGAGGTCGAACACGTAGCTGTCGAAGTCGCCAAGCAGCGGACGGAGCAGCAGTCCGTGCCTGGCGAACTCCGCCGTGAGCGGGCCGATCAGCGGGTTCAGCGTGCTGTGGCCAGTGACGGCCACGGTCACCTGCGGCGTGTCCGGGTGCGCGGTAAGCACTTGCTGCGCGGGCACCCGAGATAGCAGATGGCCGGCCCGGCGGAACTGCTCGCCGGTCAGGCGAGCAAGCAGCCCCCGCACCGCCGGGTACTGCGCCGCGATCGAGCCGGCCCGCTGCAGCCGCGCCAATTCGGTCCAGGCGTCGTCCTTGGCGAGGCCGGCATCCACGATGCCGCCCTCGCTCACGTGAGGATTCATGCTTCCATCGTCGGGTGCGGCGCTGAAGCGGCGCTAATTCCGGTCGTCAGTCTTTGGCGTGTAGGCGACGCGAATGCGAAATGACGTCGGCATACGTAGAAATACGTAATTTCTCGGATGTGCTGACGGCAGCGGAGGACCGAGACTCGTCCTAAGCCGAAGCGAAGGTCTCGATGACGCGACTGATATGAACTAGGTCAGCTTGGAGTCCTTGTGACATACCAGATTATGGGACCATTGCGCGTGGTCGACAATGGCCGCGTTCACACAATCAAGGCACGTAAGGTAAAGATCCTGCTCGCTGTCCTGCTCATACGAGCCAATCAGATCGTGTCCACCGATCAGCTCTTCGCCGAGCTGTGGGGGACGCTCCGCCGCGCCGGGCCAACGCAGGGGTGCACGTCTACGTATCGCAGTTGCGCAAGTTCCTCGCGCAATCCGTCTCCGGGCAGGATGCCTTGATTACCCGGGCGCCTGGTTACCTCCTTGACGCCGGTTCCGAGGAAATCGACCTGATGGTCTTTCGGCGACTGGTGCAGAAGGGGCGGGCGAGTATGCGCGCCCGGCACTACGAAGAGGCGTTCAGCGCGTTTAGCGCTGCGCTCGACATGTGCCGCGGCCCGGTGCTGCATGACCTGCGGGATAGTGAGATCGTCGCCCGGTTCGCCGCGTGGCTCGAGGAGCTGCGGCTGGAATGCACCGAGCTGCTGATCGAATCTAACTTTTTTCTCGGTCGGCACAGGGAAATGGTCGGTTTCCTGTACGGCATGGTGGGCGATCACCCGCTGCACGAAGCGTTCTACAGCCAGCTCATGCTTGCGCTGTACCGCTGCGAGCGCAGGGGAGACGCGCTGCAGGTGTACCAGGCGGCCAGGACCACGATCACCAGCGAGCTCGGTCTTGAGCCCTGCCGCTCGCTGCGCGAGCTGCACCACGCGATCCTCCGCGGCGATGACGAGCGGCTGGCGGTATAACCCATTGTCGGCAGTACGGCCCGGCACTGGCAGTGTGGCCAGGCACTGGCGGAAGGGCCGTTCAGGTGCTCCGCGCGAGCAGGCTGGCGAGCGCCGCTCGCGAGGTTATGTTGAGCTTCTGGTAGACGTGCATCAGATGCGTGTCGACGGTGCGGGGGCTCACCGAGAGCTCCCGGGCAATGTCCTTGGTCCGCTTGCCGCTGGCGGCGATCCGTGCGATTTCCCGCTCCCGGCTCGTCAGGATCGACAGGTCGACGTCGTCGGCAGGCTGGGCAGGCAGCGGCTCGGCGGCGGCCGACGGAAGGAGTGCGCGGTGCGCGCGCTCGACATCCTCGGCTAGCCGCGGCGACCCCGATTCCAGCGCGAGATGCCTGGCCAGCGCGAGGTGGGTGAGCACCTGCGCGGGGTGCCCGCTCAGCCCGGCGCTGCGCGAGGCAAGCAGCAGCGCCCGGATCTGGCCAGAAGGCAGGCCAGCCGTGCCGAACAGCTCGGCGGCCTGCCCGTAGCGACTGGCCGCCATCGCATGCGCACGCTGGGCGGCGAACTGGTGCCCGCTGGCCTGGAGCGCCGAGCCGAGCTGATATGGCCGCCCGAGGCTGCTGGCGGCGGTGGCCGCCCGCTCGGCCCAATGCGCCGCGGCCTCGGCGTTGGCGCTCTGCGCAGCCGCGCCGGCCAGCATCTCAAAGCAGTGCGGCCTGATCGCTGACGGGATGCGCGTCAGGTCCCGGCCGCCGCCGACGTGCAGCACGAGGGTGGCGCAGGCTTCGTGCTGGCCTTCCTCCTGCAGGATCAGTGCGAGTGCCAGCACCGAGTAGAAACCGAACCACCAGTTCCGCGGCCGCCGGCTGGCGAGCGCTTTGTCGACCTGCGCGACGACGTGCCGGCCGTCGCGCCGGTCCGTCCACGCGAGCGAGACGGCCTCCAGCATCGTCGCCAGTTCGATGATGTCCGTGGCGCCGAGATCACGGGCGATCCGTGTTGCCTCCGTGGCGGCGCTGCGTGCTTCAGACAGCCGGGTAACCGCCTGGTAGTTCATGCTGAGCTGCAGCAAGACGATGGGCAGCATGCAGCACGTGCCGGCCTGCCTCAGGATGTAGACCTGCCGGTTCAAGTGGCGTTCGGCTGCGGCGAACCGTGCCAGTATGCGCTCGGTCCAGCCAAGCAGCGCGAGCTGGTCAGGGAAGTCCGCGAGCTCGGCCTGGGATAGCTCGTCAATGCCTGCCGTGCATTCGTCTGCCAGCTCGGCCGCCCGCTTGATGTCGCCCTTGTAGGCGGCCATCAGCCCGAGCAGGGCCAGCGCCCCGGTGACGGCGACCCGGTCGGCCAGCTCGCGGGCGTGCTCGAGCGCCGCCTCGACGGCCGTCCACTCCGGCAGCTCGCCGTCGAGCAGCCCGATGATCGCCTGCCGGGCGACCAGTCGCACGCGTGCGGCCGGCTCGGCGGTCGATAGCGCGGCGAGCTCCGCGCTTATCATGGCGTTCGCCTCCGCATACTGGCCGAGCAGGCATTTTACCAGTGCGCACTCCGCGACCACGGGGGCGCGCGCGGCCCCGGTCAGCGCTGGGTCGTTGCGGATCATGTCGTACAGCAGGCTCAGGGCGCCGGGTAGCTGGCCCTGGGCGATGAGCGCTTTTGCCAGGGACAGCCGCAGGCGGCTTCTGGCCGCCAGATCGGCGGTCCGGCGGATGGCGACCTTAAGCAGCCTGGACGCCTCGTCCGGCGCGGCGACCATGGACTCAGCCGCCGCATCCTCGAGCACGGCGAGGTCCTCGGCTTTGAACGCGCCCCAGGACCGCTCGACGTGGATCGCCCGCTGGACCGCCGCCGCGCCGCGCCGGGTGAGCACGGCGAGCGCGCGGCGGTGGGCGGTGACCCGCCAGTACGCATTCGTGCTGGAGTAAGCCGCGTCCCGCAGCAGCGGATGCCTGAAGCGGAGGCCGGAGCCGTCCGGGAGCTGCCGCAGCACGTCCCGTTCGCACAGTTCGGCCACGGCCGTGCCGGCGCGCTCATAGCTGAGCCCCGCGATCTCCGCCAGTTCCGATACGTCGCAATCTCGCCCCGCGACGGCGGCGGCCTTTGCCACCAGCGCGCTGTCGGGCGGCAGCGCGGCGATGTCGCCGGAGAGCTGAACTGCGGAATAGTGCTGGACGACGATCCCGTTGGCAGTCTGCGGCAGCCCGGTCTGGGCGATCGCGAGCAGGTAGAGGGGGTTTCCGCCGCTGAGGTCGTGCAGTTCGCGCAGGCGTTGCTCGGACGGGTGCGTGCCGAGGATCTGCGCCGACTGCCCGACGGTCAGCGGTCCGAGTGCGACTTGGTCGACGCCGCCGGCGCGGGCGCCGGCGGCGAGCGCGGCTCGCAGCCGTGGGCAAGCTTGCCGTGGCCGGTGCGAGATGACCACGAGCAACGGTGCCGTCACCGGATGACTGGCCAGGAAGCTCATGAAGTAGGCGGATCGCTTGTCCGCCCAGTGAAAGTCGTCGAGCAAGATGACCAGCCCATCGCCGGTCACCTCGGCCAGCAGGTTACGCAGGGCCGGGTAGATCCGGTGGTGGTACTCGGCGTCGGACAGCGGCTGAGTCACGCGGGCCGGCGGGTCGGCCTGCATCTGGTCCCGAACCGCGTGGCTGACCAGCGTCGAGACCGCCTGCCTGGTCCCGGGCTGCGCCCGATTGTCGAATAGCTCCGTCAGCGACCGGAAATCGATATGGCGGTCTGACTCCATGCCGCGGCCCCAGACAACGGCCAGCCCAAGGTCGGCTGCTTCGGCGGCCACCGAGCTGAGCAGCTGGGTCTTGCCAGTGCCGGGGTCGCCGCCGACCTCGACTAGACCGCTGCGGCCGTCCCGTACACTTGCCAGCCGGGCGCGGAGCACGGACAGCTCGACCTGCCGCACGGTGCCGCAGGCAAACCGGTCAGTAAGGATGTTGGCAGTCATTACTACCAAATAATAGCAGTTCCCGATCATATATCCACCAATATGGTAGGAATTATCGGGAATGGCCGGGACCGGGCTGGACTTATCAGCCTCGCTCGCCGCTGGCGAGCTTCCGCCGCCCGAGGAACGCCGCGAGCCCATCCGCCGCAGTGCCGTCGGCTGCGGCGGCACGTTCCGGGCCGAACGGCCCGCCGGGCTGCCGCGGCCCACCGCCGAACCTGGCCCGGGAGTCGGCCAGCGCCAGTTCGGCGATCTCCGGCGCGAGGTCGGTGGACTGGCCCGTGGCGTTGGCAACATCCCAGCCATGCGTCAGGAACTCGTTGACGAGCATGCGCACCAGAAGCTTGCCCGGCGCCGGCCCGAACGCAGCCTGCACCTCGCGGTCCAGTGCCCCCGGCGAGCCGAATGCCTCGCCAGCACGCGAGGCGGCGGCGGTCACGTCTGACTTGAAATCCGCACCAAGGTAATCGGCTTCCCACGGCGGGGCCAGGCTGCCCAGTCAGCCAGGCGGCCACCCGGGTGCCGCCGAGCACGATGTGATTGATCACGGTGCGCACGTCCCACTCCGGGCACGGCGTCGCAAGCCCGAGCTGGTCATCGCGCACCGCGCTCACGACTGCGATGACGGTGCCTGAAGCCTGGGCGTAATAGTCGATCAGGTCCATGACGGCCATCATGCGATGCGCCGCTAACGTCCCGCCAAAGCGCGTCGGCTGCCCCGCCTGCCAGCCATTTCAGCGGCTCGCAAGGACCAGTTCAGGCCGTCCGCCTAGCCTTCAAAAAGGCTACCCGTCTCGGTGCAGAGGACTGATCGATGACTTTCCGGCTACGCACGCCTATCGCCACGTGGGCCATCACGACGTTCGCGGTGCCGCCGCTGGCGCCGTCACCAGGAGACCCGCTCGTCGCGGACCCCGGCAACGCCTTGGTCCTCACCGACCTGAGCGAGAAGCTGCTGAAGTACGACTCCAACAACGACGACTTCTCCGGGAGCAGCCCGACGGTGAACGACCGGGCCGCAGTCGAGTACCAGCTCTTCGATGCCGGCGGCGGGCTGATCGGCCAGACCCGGGGAGTCGGTCAGATGCTGTACAAGCGCGCCGAGGACGGCCATCACATCGCCTATTTCAGCGAGGAGATCACGCTCGCGGACGGTAACGTCATTCGCACTGGCGGACTGGTCGACGACGCGAGGCTGACGACCGGGGAACAGGCCACGATCACTGCTGTCGGCGTCGCCGGGCCCTTCTGCGGTGCGATCGGTTTCCGCCAGTTCCGCCCGGTCGTGGCGCACGAGCTGTACGAGTCGAGCATCGTGCTTTACCGTCGGTGAAGGCCGTTGTCCCCGTCCCTGGCCAGCTCATTGTTCCCTGGCTAGCTCATCGTTCTCCGGCCAGCTCATCGCGGAGGGCCAGCTCATCGCGGAGATAGCCGGCCAGGGCCGATGGCGTCGGATGGTCGTAGATCGCGGCCGGCGGCAGGATCATCCCGGTCTCTTCCTTCAGCCGGTTGCTCAGCTCCAGCGCGGTAAACGAGGAGAAGCCGATCTCAAGCAGGAGGCTGTCCTGGTCGATCACCGCCGCTGAGTCGTGCCCTAGCACCTCGGCCACGTGGTTCAGTACCAGGTCGAGCAGGATCCGCTCCTGCTCGCCCTTCGGCTCGTCGCCCAGCGCGCCCAGCCGGGATGCGGTATCGGTCGCCTCGGCACCGTGTCCGGCGCCGCTGGCGGGTCCGCTGTTGACGACGCTGCGCTGCGCGCCGGAGTTGCTCCGCAGCCAGTACCTTTCCCGCTGGAACGGATAGGACGGCAACGTCACCCGTTGCGCTTGCGTCAACCGCGCGGCCGTGAGCCAGTCGACCGTGACGCCGCGTACGTCCAGCTGGGCGAGCGCCATCAGCAGCGACCGCGGCTCGGGATCACCGGGCCGCAGCACCGGCGCGAAAAGCGTGTCGGCGGCCGGGTCGGCGAGACACTGGGCGCCCATCCCGCTGAGCGTCGCGTCCGGCCCGAACTCGGCAAAGAGCGTGACGCCGAGTTCCTCGAGCTGGCGGATGCCATCGAGGAATCGGACGGTGCCGAGCATGTGCCGGCCCCAATACTCCGGCGACGCCAGCTGATCGGCGGTGGCCAGCCGTCCGGTCACGTTAGAGACCACCGGGATCCTCGGCGCCGCGAAGACCACCTTGGCCGCGACTTTGCGGAAGATCTCCGCCGCGGTCTCCATGTGGGGCGAGTGGAAGGCATGGCTTACCCGCATCCGCCGTACCTTGATCCCCTGGTCCCGCAGCTCGGCCGCGATCTGGTCGATGGCCCCGGCGTCTCCCGACAGCACGGTCGAGGCCGGGGCGTTGATCGCCGCGATCGCCACTCGCTCTGCGTGGCTGCGTAGCGTATCGCCAAGCCGCTCCGCGCCGGCCCGGACCGATATCATCGCCCCGCCCGTCGGGGCGGCCTGCATGAGCCTGCCCCGCGCCGCCACCAGGGCCGCCGCGTCGGCCAGCGTGAGGACTCCCGCTACATGCGCCGCCACGAGCTCGCCGATGGAGTGGCCGATGAGGTAATCCGGCGTCACGCCGAAGGACTCGACGAGCCGGTAGAGCGCGACCTCGGTCGCGAACAGCGCGGCCTGCGTATAAGCGGTCTGGTCAAGTAGCGCGGCGTCCGGGTGCCCGGGCGCGGCGCTCAGTATCTCGGCGACGGGTCGGTCAAAGAACCGGTCAAGATGGCTGCAGGCAGCGTCCAGAGCCGCGGCGTACACGGGTTCCCGTTGGTAAAGCTGCTGCCCCATGGCTGGTCGCTGGCTGCCCTGACCGGTAAACATGAAGGCGATCTTGCGGCCCGGTGTCGCGTTGCCGCGCGCCACCACCTTGCCCGCCTTGCCCGCCGCGACCGCCGCGAGCCCGGCTGCGGCCGCGTCCAGATCATCGGCCAGCACGACGGCCCGGTGCCTGAAGGCCGGACGGTGCCGGGCCAGCGACAGCCCGACGTCATACAGGGCGGCCCCGCTGGCCAGGAAATCCCGCAACTGCGCGGCCCGGGCCCGCAGCGCAGGCTCGTCCTTGGCCGACAGCGTCAGCGGCACTGCGCGCGCAAGCCGGTCCGATGACTGATCAGGGTCGCGGGGTGGACCCGGCGGCTGCTCAGGGATGAACTGCTCAAGCACGACATGTGCGTTGGTGCCGCTGATCCCGAAGGACGAGACGCCAGCCCGCCGCGGCCTGCCGTCCTCCGGCCAGGCCATCGACTCGGTGAGCAGGCGGACCGCGCCCGCGTCCCAGTCGACGTGCGGCGTCGGCCGGTCTATGTGCAGCGTCTGCGGCAGCCTGCCGTGCCGCATCGCCATGACCATCTTGATTGCCCCGGCCGCGCCGGCCGCCGCCTGGGTGTGGCCGATGTTGGACTTCACCGACCCCAGCCACAGCGGGCGCTCGGCGGGTCGGTCCCGGCCGTAGGCGCCGAGCAGCGCCTGCGCCTCGATCGGATCGCCGAGCGTGGTCCCGGTGCCGTGCGCCTCGACGGCGTCCACGTCCTGTGGCCGCAGGCCAGCGGTGGCCAGCGCCTGACGGATCACTCGCTGCTGCGCCGGGCCGTTGGGCGCAGTCAGCCCGTTGCTCGCGCCATCGGAGTTGACCGCCGATCCGGCGACAAGCGCCAGCACGTCGTGACCCTGGCGGCGCGCGTCGGATAGCCGCTCAAGCAGCAAGACGCCGGCGCCCTCGGCGAAACCGGTGCCGTCGGCGGACGAGGCGAACGGCTTGCATCGCCCGTCGGCGGCCAGCCCGCCTTGCAGGCTGAACTCGACAAAGGTGGCGGGGGTGGCCATCACGGTGACGCCGCCGGCGATGGCCAGATCGCATTCGCCCGCGCGCAGTGCCTGGCCCGCGAGGTGCAGGGCCACGAGGGACGACGAGCAGGCCGTGTCCACCGTCAGGGACGGGCCCTCCAGGCCGTAGGTGTAGGACAGGCGGCCAGATGCCACGCTCGCAGCGTTCCCCGTCATCAGGTAGCCCTGCAGGTCCGTCGGCAAGCCGGCCGAGAACGACACGTACTCCTGGGCGATCAGTCCGATGAAGACACCGGTCCTGCTGCCGTGCAGGCTGGCGGGATCGATGTCGGCGCGCTCGAGCAGCTCCCAGCTGACCTCAAGGAGCAGCCGGTGCTGCGGGTCCATGGCCAACGCCTCACGCGGGCCGATGCCGAAGAAGCCGGCATCGAAGAGGCCGGCGTCGGCGAGAAAGCCGCCCGCTCGCGCAAAGCCCGCGCCGTTCAGCTGTCCGTCGCCCCGCCCGTCCCCGTCGTCCTGCCCGCGCCCGCACTCCCACCCGCGGTCGTCGGGGAAAGGGCCGATCGCGTCCCGGCCGGCCGCCACCAGATCCCACAGGTCCTCGGGTGTTCGTACCTCGCCGGGAAACCGGCACGCCATGCCCGACGATTGCCACCGGCTCGGGCCGGCCGTTGTGGCCGGCAGGGCTCTGCTCGTCCGCCATGTGCGTCAACTTTCCCTGGGAGTGCTGCTGGGAGTGATGGTGGCCCCGCGGCCCAGCTCGGTCTCGATGAGCCTGAGGATCTCTGCTGCGCTCGCCGACTGCGCGTCCGCGTCCAGCTCTGCCGGGTCCAGCGCGTCAGCCGGGTTAGTCGGGGCACCGGGTACCGGCTCGGCCGGAACAAGCTCGGCCAGCAGGTACCGGGACAACGAGGACACGGTGGGGTAGTCGAAGACGACCGTCGGCGGCAGCCGTAGCCCCGATGCGACATTGAGCCGGTTGCGCAGCTCGACCGCCGTCAGAGAGTCGAAGCCGAGTTCTTTGAACGCCCGGTCGGCATCGACCGCGTCCTGGCTTGCGTGCCCGAGCACGGTGGCCGCATGGCCGCGGATCAGCTCGGTCAGTAGGGCCGCACGCTGCGGTGCGGCAGCGGCGGACAGCTGTTGCGCCAGGGTCGGACCGGAGCCGGCCGACGCGCGGTTAAGCGGTCGGCTCGCGGTCGGCAGCAAGCCGCGCAGCAGCGGGTGCCGTTCGCCGCTGTCCCGTGCCGCACGCACGTCGATGCCGGTCCCCACCGCGGTCGCCCGGTCGAGCTGCAACGCCTCGTCGAACACGGCCAGGCCCGCTTGCTGGCGCAGCGGTAGCAGGCCGCTGCGGCGCAGCCGTGACGTTTCGACGGTGCCCAGGTGAGCGGTGAGCTTGCTCCGGTCCTCCCACAGGCCCCAGGCGATCGAGGTAGCCGGCAGACCGAGGTCATGCCGGTACTGCGCGAGCGCGTCAAGGAACGAGTTCGCGGCAGCGTAACTGCTCTGGCCCGCTGCGCCGAAGACGCCGGCCGCGGAGGAGAACAGGACGAACGCGGCCAGGTCGAGGTCGCGCGTTAGCTCGTGCAGGTGCCAGGCGGCATCGGCCTTCGGGCGCAGTACCGTCGCTATCCGCTCCGCGGCCAGCGACCCGATCACGCCGTCGTCGATGACGCCCGCAGCGTGCACCACCGCGGTCAGCGGATGCTCGGCTGGTATCCGTGCCAGCACGGCCGCGAGCGCGTCGCGATCGGCGACGTCGGCCGCGAGGATGTCAACGGTGACGCCAAGCTCGGCGAGATCGCCGGCTAGCTCGGCGGCGTCGGCCGCGGACGGGCCGCTCCGGCTTACCAGCAGCAGTCGCCGGGCCTGATGCCTGGTCACCAGGTGCCGGGCCAGGAGGCTGCCCAAGGTCCCGGTACCGCCGGTGATCAGCACCGTCCCGTTGGCGTCAAGCGGTACAGGAACGGTCAGCGCCACCTTGCCGATGTGCTTGGCCTGGCTCATGAACCGGAACGCGTCCGGCGCGCGCCGTACGTCCCAGGCCTGTACCGGCAGCCGCTGCAGCGCCCCGCCGTCGAACAAGGCCAGCACGTCCGCGAGCATCCGGTTCAGCTGCTCCGACCCCGCCTCGGTGAGGTCGAACGACCGGTAGCTGATCCCTGGCCGCTCCGCGCCCACTGCCGCGGGGTCCCTGATGTCCGCCTTCCCCATCTCGATGAACTGGCCGCCGCGCGGCAGCAGCCGCAGCGACGCGTCGATGAGCTGCCCGGTCAGGGAGTTCAGCACCACGTCAACACCGCGGCCGCCGGTGGCGGCCAAGAACTTGTCCGCGAATTCCGTCGTTCTTGACGACGCGATGTGCTCGTCGTCCAGCCCCAGCGAGCGCAGCGCGGGCCACTTGCCCGGGCTCGCCGTGCCGTACACCTCGGCGCCGAGGTGCCTGGCGAGTTGCACGGCCGCCATGCCCACGCCGCCGGTGGCTGCGTGCACGAGAACCTTCTGCCCCGGTGTCAGTCGCGCCAGCTCGACCAGCGCGTAGTAGGCGGTCAGCCAGACCGCCGGTGCGGTGGAGCCGTCGGCGAACGACCAGCCGCCTGGCAGCCGGGCCAGCAGCCTCGCGTCGGTCACCGCGACCGGCCCGGCACAGCCGTCGCCGAACAGCCCGAGCACCTTGTCGCCGAGCGAAAGACCGGTGACTTCCGTGCCCGTCTCCAGCACCACCCCCGCGCCCTCGCTGCCCAGCGGCGCCTGTCCCGGGTACATCCCCAGCGCGTTCAGCACGTCACGGAAGTTCAGCCCGGTCGCGCGGACTGCCACCCGGACCTGTCCGGGTGCGAGCGGCGCCGGGGGTTCCGGCGTCGGCAACAGCGCCAGCCCGGTCAGCGAGCCGCGGGCGGCAAGTCCCAGCCGCCAGGGCGGGCGATCCGCCGCCGGCCGCAGCGAGCCCTCCGTGCCGAAACGCTCAAGCTGGGGAATCAGCACGCCGTCAGGGCGGACGGCGATTTGAGCCTCACCGAGGGCCAGCGCCTCCGGCAGCCTGCGCACAGCGCCGCCGGCAAGGTCGGCAACGTCGGCGGTACCGGTGAGACCGTCAACGTCGGCAAGAATGAAGCGGCCGGGATGCTCGGCCTGCGCCGAGCGGATCAGCCCCCAGACGGCGGCGGCCGCCAGGTCGGTTATCCGGTCGCCTGGGCGCGCCGCGACCGCGCCGGCGGTCAGGAACACCAGCCGTGCGCCGGCCAGCCGGTCCTCCGCCAGCAACTCGCGTGCCAGCTGCGCCGCCTGCGCCGTGGCGGCGCGCACCGCGGTTGGCTGGTCGGCGTCGCCGGATTTAGGCACGCAGACGATAACGAGGTCAGGCGGTTCGGCGTCGGCCGCCTCGTGCAGGCTGGAAACCGAGGTCACCTGGTTGCCCGCGGCCAGCGCCGCGTCGGCGACCCCGAACAGGTCGCGGCCGGCCAGCGTCCACCGGCCGCCGGCAGCAGGGCCGAGCCGGCCGGGGCCGGCGGGGCCGAGCCGACCCGGGCCGACGTCCACGAGACGCGGAAGAGGTTATCCGCGGCCGCGCCACCCAGCGCCGCGAGCTGGCGAATATCGGCGGGCCTGACGGTGAGGGCGCCGATCGAGCAGACGGGGGTCCCGGTGCCGTCGGCAATGCGCACCGCAGCCGAGCCGGGCGCCGCTCGGCGTCGCCTGGACCCGCAGCGAGCGAGCCTGGCCGCCCGGCATCGTCACGTCGGTCCACGAGAACGGCAGCCCCGGCTCGTCAAGGACACCGCCGAGCCCCAGGATGTGCAGTGCCATGTCGAGCAGGGCGGGATGAATCGCGAAACCCGAAGGGTCGAGGTCATTGGGCAGTCGCACCTCCGCGTAGGCGCGTTCGGCGTCCCGCCACGCGCTGACCAGTCCGCGGAAGGAAGGGCCGTAGTGGAATCCGGCCGCGTCGAGTTGTTCGTAGTGCCCGTCGAGGTCGATCGGCCGGGCACCCGGCGGCGGCCACTCGCCCTGCCACCGGGGCTCGGCGCGACCGGCCGGGGCGACCTGGCCCGTGGCGTTGCGCGTCCACTGCCGCTCTGACCAGCCCGGGTCGTCGGCGTCCGGCAGGCGCGAGTGGATGGTGAGCCGTCGTCGTCCCGACTCGTCCGGCTCGTCCACGCTCACCTGGATCTCCACGTCACGATCCGCCAGGAGCACCAGGGGCGTCTCGATGATCAGCTCGTCGAGCCCGGCGCAGCCAACCTGACCGCCCGCTCGCACCGCCAGCTCCGCGAACCCCGTGCCAGGGAAGACGCACATCCCGGCGACGACATGATCGGCCAGCCACGGCTGCGTTCTGGGCGAGAACCGACCGGCAAACAGCACACCGCCGGCGGCGCGCGGCATGGCCGTGCCGAGCAGCGGATGGCCCGTGTCGGCCGGGTCGTACCTGCTCGCGGCCTGGCCGTCCAGCCAGAAGCGCTCCTGTTGGAATGCATAGGTGGGCAGGTCAACGTGCCGAGCCAGGCGGCGAGGGAACGCCGGAGCCCAGTCGACGGGTAGCCCGTGGACGTGGGCCTGCGCAAGCGAGCTTGACAGGCGCTGCCAGCCGCCTTCGTCGCGTCGGAGCGACCCGGTGACCAGCGTCCCGTTGACCGCGTCAGCCACCTCGAGACAGAGTTGAACGCTGGTGGTGAGCACCGGGTGCGGGCTTGTCTCGATGAAGCTGCGGTACCCGGCGACCGCCAGCGCGTCGATCGCCTCTCGGAACCGCACGGTCTGGCGCAAGTTCCGGTACCAGTACTGCGGCGTCAGCTCGCTGCCGTCCAGCGGTCCGCCGGTAACCGTCGACCAGAACACGGTGCCGGCTGTCCGGGGCCGGATGCCCGACAGCGAGGCCAGCAGCTCGTCGCGGACCGATTCCACCGAGGCTGAGTGCGAGGCGTAGTTGACGCCGATCATCTTCGCGGCTATGTCCTGGGCGCGGTACGACTCGACGAGCTCCCGCAGGGCCGCCGCGTCGCCGGCCATGACGGTCGAAAGCGGGCCGTTGACCGCGGCGACCGACAGGCCGGAGCCCAGCTCGCCGCGCACCCGGTCGGCGGGCAGCGGCACCGACGCCATCGCGCCGCTGCCCGCGATGCCCGCGATTGCCTTGCTCCGCAGTGCGACGATCCGGGCCGCGTCGTCAAGCGACAGTGCGTCGGCTATGTGCGCGGCGGCGATTTCACCCTGCGAGTGGCCGACCACCGCGGCGGGCCGGATACCGAACGAGCGCCACGTCGCCGCGAGTGCCACCATCACCGCGAACAGGGCGGGCTGGACGACGTCCACTCGGTCCAGGGACGGCGCGGACGGACGCTCGCGCAGCACGTCGAGCAGCGACCAGTCCAGGTAAGGTGCCAGCGCGTCCGCGCAGTCGGTCAGGTGCTCGCGGAATATCTCGGACTCAGCCAGCAGCGCGGCGGACATCCCGCCCCATTGCGACCCCTGGCCAGGGAACACGAACGCGACCTTGCCGTCGCCGGCCACCTCGCCGCTGACCAGGTTCGGCCCGGGCAGGCCGTCGGCTAGCCCGGTCAGGCCATGAACCGCCACGTCGTGATCGCGAGCGACCACGACCGCACGGTGCGGGAGACTCGCCCTGGTCGTGAGCAATGCCCGGCCGATGTCCGACACGTCGGCTCGGGGGTTCTCGAGCAGGAAACCGCGCAGCCGTCCGGCCTGGGCCGGCAGCGCCGCCGCGGTCCGGGCGGAGAGCAGCAGCGGTACCGCCGCGCCGGGCACTCGCCGTCTGCCTCGTAGTCTGGCTTGCCGTCTGAATCGGCGATCGCGTCAGCCGGTGCCGCGATGTCGGCCTGTGCCAGGATGACGTGCGCGTTGGTGCCGCTGATGCCGAAGGCGGACACCCCCGCGGTGCGCGGCCGGCCTTCCGGCTGCGGCCAGGGCACCTCCTCGGTGAGCAGCGCCACCGTGCCGGAGTCCCAGTCGACTTGGCGGCTCGGCCGGTCCGCGTGCAGGGTCCGCGGCAGCGCCTCATGCCGCATTGCCATCACCATCTTGATGACCCCGCCGATCGCGGCCGCCGCCTGGGCGTGCCCGATGTTGGATTTCAGCGAGCCGACGCGCAGCGGCCTGCCCTCGGGCCGGTCCTGCCCGTAGGCGGCGATCAGCGCGTGGGCCTCGATCGGGTCACCGAGCCTGGTGCCGGTGCCGTGCGCCTCGACCGCGTCCACATCAGCTGGTCGCAGCCGGGCGCTGGCCAGCGCCCGGCGGATGACCCGCTCCTGAGCCGGGCCGTTCGGCGCGGTCAGGCCATTGCTGGCACCGTCGGAGTTGACCGCAGAGCCGGCGACGATCGCAAACACCTGATGGCCGAGTTCGCGTGCTCGCGACAGCCGCTCGACCAGTACGAGGCCGACCCCCTCGGAGAACCCGGTGCCGTCGGCGCCGTCCGCGAAGGCGCGGCACCGGCCGTCCGGCGACAGCCCGCGCTGCCGGCTGAAGTCAAGCAGCAGGTGCGGCGTCGTCATCACCGTCACGCCTCCGGCCAGCGCGAGGTCGCACTCGCCGTCGCGCAGTGCCCGCGCCGCCAGGTGCAGCGCCACGATCGAGGACGAGCAGGCGGTGTCCAGAGTGACCGCCGGGCCCTCAAGCCCTAGCGCGTACGCCACCCGGCCGGACGCGACGCTGCCCGCGTTACCGGTTCCGACGTATCCCTCCAACTCGGCCGGCGTCCCGGGAAACAGGCGGGTCCAGTAGTCGTTGAGGTTGATGCCGACGAACACGCCGGTGGCACTGCCGTGCAGGGAGGACGGGTCGATGCCCGCGCGCTCGATCGCCTCCCAGGCGGTTTGCAGCAGCAGCCGCTGCTGCGGATCCGTGGCCGCGGCCTCGCGCGGACTGATGCCGAAGAAATCCCGGTCGAACAGGCCAGGATCGGGTAGGAAACCGCCCCCGCGGGTACTCACCGTGCCAGGCCGGTCAGGATCGGGATCGTAGAGCCGATCGAGATCCCACCCTCGGTTGCGCGGGAACGGGCCAATCGCGTCAACGCCCTCCCGCACCAGCCGCCATAGATCCTCGGGAGAGTCCACGTTGCCGGGGTAGTGACAGGCCATGCCGACGATGGCGATCGGATCGTCGGCGGGCGACCTGACGGCTGCCGCTCGCGCGCGGCCGGAACTGCTCGCCGAGAGCCCGGCCACGCAGGTAGCCCGCGAGCGCGGCCGGGGTCGGGTAGTCGAACGCCAGCGTGGAGGGCAGCCGCAGGCCGGTCACCGCGCCCAGCCGGTTACGCAGATCGACGGCGGCGAGCGAGTCGACGCCGAGTTCCCTGAACGCCTTGCTGGCGGCGACGGGTCCGGGGCCGTCGTGCTTGAGCACGGCCGCGACCTGCGACTGGACGAGTTCGAGCACGATACGGGTCTGGTCGTCGGTGCCGAGCCCGAGTAGCTGGTCGCGCAGCGCCCCGGTCGCGGCCACCTCCTCCCGAGCGGCGCGTCTGGGCAGCTCCGCCGCCGGCTTGAGCGCGGCGGCCGACGGCGTGCCGGACCGGGCCGCCTCAGCAAGCGCGGCCAGCGCGGTGGCGTCGGCCGGCCGTGACACCACGGAATCGACTGTCACGACGAGGTTGCCCGCCGGGTCCGCGATCGCTACCGCAACCGCATCCGGGCCTGTTGGCGTCAGCCGGACCCGGGCGCTGGTCGCGCCGATCGCGTGCAATTGCACTCCGCTCCAGGCGAAGGGGAGCCGGATCGGGGCGGGCGCACCGTCCAGCCGGGCCGCGTGCAGCGCGTCAAGTGCGAGCGGCTGCAGCGCCGCGTCAAGCAGCGCCGGGTGCACGCCCAGCTTGTCCACGGTGACGCCGACCGGCACCCGCACTTCCGCGTACAGGTCCTGGCCCGAGCGCCAGGCTGCGCGCAACGTACGGAAGCTGGGCCCGTAACCGATCCCGAGCGCGTCAAGATCCGTGTAGAAGCCGGACACCTCGATTGGCTCAGCGCCCTCCGGCGGCCAGTCGACCATCCCTTCCGCCTCCGCCTCCGGGTGCGTATCCGAGGCACCCGCCAGGTACCCAGCGGCGTGCCGCACCCATGCCCCGCCGGCCTGAGAGTAGACCGCGACTGCACGCCGGCCGTTAGCGTCGGCGGCGTCCACGGTGGCCTGCAAGCGCCGGTCACCGTGGGACGGGCCGGGCAGCGCTGCCTCGAGCACCAGCTCGTCCAGTCGCGGCAGGCCGACCTCGGCCCCCGCGCGCAGTGCCAGCTCGACCATGGCCGCGCCGACGACCAGCTCGGTGCCCTGCACGCTGTGCTCCGCGAGCCAGGGTTCGGCGCGCGCGGTCAGTCGGCCGGTCAGCACCGTGCCGGTTGCGTCGGCGAGTTCCACCGCCGCGCCGATCAGCGCGTGACCGGCGGGCGTCAGCCCGAGCCCGGTCGCGTCGGCGGCGGCCTCCGACGCGTCTAGCCAGTACCTGCGGCGCTGGAACGGATACGTCGGCAGATCGTGCACGGGTCGGACCGCACGGTCGGCGAACAACGCCGCCCAGTCCACGGTGGCACCGTACGCGTGCGCCTGGGCGAGCGCGGTCAGGAAGCATTCCCAGCCGTCCTCGTCGCGCCGCAGCGAGCCGACGGCCACGGCGGGCTCCTCAGTTCCGAGCTCGTCGAACCGCTCCTGCGCGGCCAAAGTAAGCACTGGGTGCGGGCTTGACTCGATGAACAGACGGCGCCCGTCAGCGATGGCGGCGCTGAGCGCCTGATCGAACTGGACGGTCTGCCGTAGGTTGCGAAACCAGTAGTCAGGGACGAGCCCGGCAGTGTCGAAGAGGTGCCCTGTGACGGTTGAGTAGAACGGGATATCCACCGTTCGCGGCTCGATCCCGTCGAGCGCGCTGAGCAGTTCGGCGCGGACGGCTTCCACCTGAGCGCTGTGCGACGCGTAGTCGACGGGCAGCACCCGGGCCCGGATGCCGTCGCGTTCACAGCCGTCCACCAGGCGACGCAGGGCCTGGACGGCCCCGGCGACGACCGTCGCGTCCGGCCCGTTGATTACGGCGACGCTGAGCTGGCCGCCAAGCCGGGCGGCGAGCTGGTCGGCGGGCAGCGCGACGGCGGCCATACCGCCCGTACCCGCGATCTTCGTCAGCGCCCGGCTGCGCAGCGCGACGACCTTCGCCGCGTCGCCGAGCGACAGCGCGCCCGCCACGTAAGCGGCCGCTATCTCGCCCTGGGAGTGCCCGATCACCGCGCTCGGCCGCACCCCGAAGGAACGCCACAACTCGGCCAGCGAGACGAGCACCGCGAACAGCGTCGGCTGGACCACGTCCACCCGGTCGAGCGAGGGCGCATCCGGCTTCGACGCGATCACGTCAAGCACCGACCACTCCGTGTACGGCGCGAGCGCCTCGGCGCAGGCCTCGAGCTGCCGGGCGAACACCGCCGAGCTCGTCACCAGATCGGCCGCCATACCCTGCCACTGAGCGCCCTGGCCGGGAAAGACGAACACCGGCGCCGCCGCGCCAAGCACCTGCCCGCTAACCGCGCCGCCCGTCCCGCCCGCCGCCAGCCCCGCCAGCCCGCGCAGCGCGCTTTCCCGATCGCGGCAGATGACCGCCGCGCGGTGCGCGAACGCGGACCGCGTCCGCTGCAGCGCGTGCGCGACATCGACCACGTCCAGGTCCGGACGGGCGTCGAGGAACTCATGCAGCCGTGTGGCCTGCGCGCCGAGTGCGGCCGCCGAATACCCGGAGATCAGCAGCGGAACCGGCCCCGTCCACGACGGGGTCGGCGTGGGCTGCGGCCGGGGCACCTCTTCGAGTATCACGTGCGCGTTCGTGCCGCCGACGCCGAACGAGGACACCCCGGCGCGCCGCGGGTGCTCGCTGCCGGGCCACGGGACCTGCTCGGTGAGCAGCCGGATCGCGCCGGCCGTCCAGTCCACCTGGCGCGTCGGCTGGTCCACGTGCAGGGTCCTCGGCAGCATGCCGTGCCGCATCGCCTCGACCAGCTTGATCACGCCGGCCACGCCGGCGGCCGCCTGCGCGTGCCCGATGTTCGACTTCACCGATCCAAGCAGCAAGGGACGGTCAGCGGACCGGTGCTGCCCGTAGGTGGCGATCAGCGCCTGCGCCTCGATCGGGTCGCCGAGCTTCGTTCCGGTGCCGTGCGCCTCGACGACGTCGACTTCGGCTGGTGTTAGGTTCGCGTCGGCGAGCGCTCGCCGGATGACCTGTTGCTGAGCCGGCCCGTTGGGCGCGGTCAGCTGACTGCTGCGCCCGTCGGAGTTGACGGCGGTACCGCGCAGCAGCGCGAGTATCGGGTGGCCGCGCTTGCGCGCGTCGTCGACTCGCTCAAGCGCCAGCAGGCCCGCGCCCTCGGCCCAGCCGGTACCGTCCGCGCCGTCCGCGAACGCCTTGCAGCGCCCGTCCGGTGCCAGCCCGCGCTGTCGGCTGAACTCAAGGAACGTGGTGGGCGTCGCCATCACGGTGACGCCGCCGGCCAGGGCGAGATCGCACTCGCCCCGGCGCAGGGCTTCCGCCGCCAGGTGCAGGGCCACCAGTGAGGACGAGCAGGCGGTGTCGACGGTGACGGCGGGACCGGTCAGGCCGAGGGTGTAGCTGACCCGGCCGGAGGCGACGCTGCCCGCGCTGCCGATCCCGAGGTAGCCCTCGAAGCCGTCCGGCGTCCGGTCCAGGAGGCGGAGGGCGTAGTCGTCGTACATCACGCCCGCGAACACCCCGGTGGCGCTGCCGTGCAGTGCGCCAGGATCGATGCCGGCCCGTTCGATCGCCTCCCAGGCGACCTCGAGCAGCAGGCGCTGCTGCGGGTCGATGGCCAGCGCCTCGCGCCGGCTGATGCCGAAGAATTCCGCATCGAAATGATCGGCGTCGTACAGGAAGCCGCCCTCGCGCGCGTAGACCTTGCCGGGCTTGTCCGGATCGGGGTCGTAGAGTTCGGCCAGGTCCCAGCCCCGGTTGTCGGGGAACGGCCCGATGGCATCGATACCGTCAGCGACAAGCTGCCAGAGGTCCTCAGGCGACCGCACGCCGCCCGGGTAGCGGCAGGCCATCCCGACGATCGCGATCGGCTCCGTCTGGCGCGCCTCGACCTCGCGCAGCCGCTCCGTCGTCCGCTGCAGATCGGCCGTTGCCCGCTTCAGGTATTCGCGGACCTTGTCGCCGTTCGTCGTCATGTGCAGGTCAACCCTCCCAGCTGGGTCGGGAAATGCTGAGGTTGTCGATGATGGTGAAGATCTCCTCGTCCGACGCATCCGTCAGTCCACCGTCGGCATCGCCGCCGCGGTCGCCATCGGTCCCTTCCAGTTGCGCGAGCATGTCGCGCAGCCGGGTTGCGAACGCCGCCGCCAGCTGCTCGTCGTCGGCTGCCCTCGGCAGCACGGCGACGAGCCCGTCCAGGTTCCGCAGCAGCTCGGCTCCCGCCTCCCGGTTGACCGCCGAGCGGAGATAGCCGGCGAGGGCCTGCGCGGTGGGGTAGTCGAAGGCAAGCGTCGCCGGCAGGCTGAGACCGGTGTCGTCGGCGAGCCGGTTGCGCAGGTCGATCGCCGTGAGCGAGTCGAAGCCCATGTCAAGCAGGCCGCGGGTGACGCTGACGGCCGCGCTGGACTGATGGCCGAGCACGGCGGCGATGTGCGCCCGGACGAGGTCAAGTGCCGCGCCTTCCCGGTCCGCTTCCGGAACTTCCGCGAGACGCTGCGCCAGCTTGCGCCGCGGCCGTTGCGCCGCTGCGGGGGGCGCCGGGGCCTGGACGAGGCCGCGCAGCAACGAAGAGACCGGCGTGTTACCGGTCTGGAACGCGCGCGGATCGAGGACTGCGGGGACCAGCAGCGCCTCGGTGCTGGCCAGCGCGGCGTCGAACAGGGCAAGCCCCGACTTGGCCGTCATCGGAGTGACGCCGGTGCGCGCGATCCTGGCCGTGTTGGCGGAGTCGATGTGCGCGGCCATGCCGGTGTTGTGCCAGGGTCCCCAGGCGAGGGAGGTGGCGGGCAGGCCGTGGGCGTGGCGGTGGGCGGCGAGGGCGTCGAGGTAGGTGTTGGCGGCGGCGTAGGCGGCTTGTCCTGGGTTGCCGGTGGTGCCGGTGATGGAGGAGTACAGGACGAAGGCGGCGAGGGGCTGGTGGCGGGTGAGGTCGTGCAGGTGCCAGGCGGCGTCGGCCTTGGCGCGCAGGGCGGCGTGCAGCTGTGTGGGGGTGAGGGCGGTGATGACGGCGTCGTCGAGGATGCCGGCGGCGTGGATGACGGCGGTGAGCGGGTGGCCGGGGTCGATGCGGTCGAGGAGAGCGGCGAGGGCGCCGCGGTCGGCGGTGTCGCAGGCGGCGATGGCGACGGTGGCGCCGAGGGCGCCGAGTTCGGCGGTCAGGGAGCCGGCGCCGTCGGCGTCGGGTCCGCTTCTGCTGGCGAGCAGCAGGTGCCTGGCACCGTGGTTGGTGACGAGGTGGCGGGCGGTGATGGCGCCGAGGGCGCCGGTGCCGCCGGTGACCAGGACGGTCCCGTCCGGATCGAGCGGCGTGCGGCCCGCGGTTGCGGCGGCCGGACGGGCGGGGCGCAGCCGCGGCGCGTAGGAAGTGCCGTGGCGGAGGGCGAGCTGCGGCTGGTCGCCGCTGAGGGCGGCGGCGAGCGCGGGGCTGGTGCCGGGCAGGTCAAAATCGAGATCGATGAGGAGGAACGAGCCGGGGTGCTCGTTCTGCGCCGTCCGTATAAGCCCCCACACCGTGGCGGCGGCCGGATCCGGGGCAGGATCGCCGGGTACAGTCGCAACGGCGCCCCGCGTGACGAACGCGAGGCGGGCCCCGGCCGGGTGGTCGGCGGCAAGCCAGTCCTGAACGCGGGCCAGCGCGTCGGCGGCGGCCCGGTGCGCGGCCGCAACCGGATCGTCGGCTGTGGTCGAGACCACGACCACAGTCGGATCCCCCGCTCCCGGAGCAAACGAACCAGGCTCCCATGCCACTCGCCATAGATCGCCCGCACCCTGCGGGCCGGCCAGCTCGCCGGCCGGCAGCGGGCGCAGCGTGAGCGAATCCACCGCCGCCACGATGGCGCCGCTAACGTCGCTGACCGTGATCGCGATCGTGTCATCGACGGTGCGGGAGAGCCTCGCCCGCAGGATTGCGGTGCCCGGTGCGCTCGTCGCGAAGAGCCGCACGCCTGACCAGGTGTATGGCAGCAGGACGCGCTGGCCGCCGTCAAGGAGCAGGGCATGCAGTACCGCGTCGAACAGCGCCGGATGGAGCAGGTACCCAGCGGTGTCTAGATCATCGGGTAGCCGGATCTCGGCGTAGCGCTCAACGCCCGAGCGCCAGGCGGCCGTCAGGCCCTGGAACGGCAGCCCGTAGTCGTAGCCGTCCTCGACCAGCCGCTGGTAAAAGCCGGTGGTGTCGATTGGCTCGGCCCCCGGCGGCGGCCACTCGCCCGGCCCCTCTGGCGCATCGCCCGGGTCGGCGGTCAGCGTGCCCCTGGCGTGCCTGACCCACGGTTCCTCGCGCGATGGCCGTGAGTGGATCGTCACGGGCAGGTTCCCTGAGTCGTCGGCTGCGCCGACGCGGACCTGCAGCAGGCTGGCCCCATGCGCGGGGACGAGCATGGGAGACTCGAGCACGAGCTCCGCGAGTTGATCCAGGCCGACCTGCCGGCCGGCCTGCAGGACCAGTTCCACCAGCGCGGTGGCGGGGAACAGGACGGTTCCGTTGATGGCGTGGTCGGCGAGCCAGTCGGCCGTGCCGAGGCTGACCTGCCCGCCGAAGACCAGGCCCGCCCCCTCGGCCAGTTCCGTGACCGTGGTCAGCAGCGGGTGAGCGGCCCGGTCCGCCGCCGCCATGTTGCTGCGGGTGGGGTTGAGCCAGTAGTGCTGGTGCTGGAAGGGGTAGGTGGGCAGCGCAACGGTGCGGGCGCGGGGGTAGAGGGCGTGCCAGTCGGGGGAGGCGCCGGCGATGTGGGCGCGGGCGAGCGCGGCGGCGAGGGTATCGGGTTCGGGTCGGCCGGGGCGCAGCAGCGGGATGCAGGCGGGCGCCGTGCTGCCGAAGCCGGCAGGCTGGATGGCGGCGTCGCGGGCGGGTTCGGCGCGGGAGCCGGGCGCGGCCGGGTCGGCGATGGCCGGGTCGGGCCCGGCGGCGGCAGCGGGGGCGTGTCCGGCGGCTGGGGAGCTGAGGGTGCGCTGGATGGCGGCGGTGAGGGTGGTGTCGGGGCCGATTTCGAGGTAGCGGGTGACGCCGGCGCGGTGCAGGGCGGTGACGGCGTCGGCGAACCGGACGGGCTGGCGTGCCTGGCGGGCCCAGTAGCCGGGGTCGCGCAGGTCGCTGCCCGCGGCGGCTGTCCCGGTCAGGGTGGAGACGACAGGGACGGCGGCGGGCTGGTAGCCGAGCGTGCCGGCGATGCCGCGCAGGTCCTCCAGGACGGGGTCGAGGCGGGGCGAGTGGAAGGCGTGGCTGACGCGGAGCATGCGGGTGCGGCGGCCGCGCCGGGCCAGCTCGGCGGCGACAGCGGCCACCGCGTCGCGGTCGCCGGAGACGACCACGGTGTCGGGGGTGTTGACGGCGGCAATGACAGCGGTGCCCGTCCGGGCGATGGCCTCCGAGCCCAGCAGGGCGCTGACCTCGCCCGGGGGCGCGTCGACGGCGGCCATGGCACCGCCGGCGGGCAGGCTCTGCATCAGGCGGCCGCGGGCCGCGGCCAGGGCCGCGGCGTCCGGCAGGGACAAGATCCCGGCCGCGTAGGCCGCGGTGACCTCGCCGACGGAGTGGCCGGCGAGGTAGTCGGGGGCGATGCCGTGGCCGCGCAGGAAGGCCAGGAGCGCGACCTGAAGGGCGAAAAGAGCCGGCTGGGCCCAGGCGGTCTGGTGGACGAGGTCGCTGCCCGGGTCGAGCAGGACGGGCAGCAGGGGCCGGTCCAGGTGCGGGCCGAGGGCGGCGGCGGCCTCGTCCAGGGCGGCGGCGAAGACCGGGTGGGCGCGGTAGAGCTCGCGGCCCATGCCGGGACGCTGGCTGCCCTGCCCGGAGAACACGAACGCGGTCTTGCCGTGGGAAGAGGTACCGCGCAGGACCGCGGGCGCAGCCCGGCCGCCGGCGAGCGCGGCCAGGCCGGCCAGCAGCTCAGGGCGGCCGGCGCCGGTGACGGCGGCCCGGTACCCGAAGGCGGCCCGTGAGGTGGCGAGCGACCAGGCGACGTCGGCCGGGCCGAGGTCAGGGTGCCGGCCCAGGTACGCGGCGAGCCTGCCGGCCTGGGCGGCGATCCCCGCCCCGGTCCTGGCCGACAGCACCCAGGCAGCAGGCAGCCCCGGCTGGCCGGCGGGCGTTCCCGCGCCGGCCGGGTTTCCCTCCGGCCGGCCTTCGGCGGGCCGGCCTTCGGCGGTGCCGCGGGGCGGCTCCTCGAGGATGAGGTGGGCGTTGGTGCCGCTGATACCGAAGGAAGAGACGGCGGCGCGCCGCGGCCGCCCGCGGTCGGGCCACGGGACAGGCTCGGTCAGCAGCCGCAGCGGCCCGCCGTCCCAGTCGACGTGCGGGGTGGGCTGGCCCGCGTGCAGCGTCCGGGGAAGGATCCCGCGGCCGATAGCGGTGATCATCTTGATGACGCCGCCGGCGCCGGCCGCGGCCTGGGCATGGCCGATGTTGGACTTGAGCGAGCCGAGCCACAGGGGCTGGGCCCGGTCCCGGCCGGGGGCATAGGCGCTGGCGAGCGCGGCCGCCTCGATCGGGTCGCCCAGCCGCGTGCCGGTGCCGTGGGCCTCGACGGCGTCGACGTCGGCGGGCTGCAGCCGGGCAGCCGCGAGGGCCTGCCGGATGACGCGCTCCTGAGCAGGACCGGACGGCGCGGTCAGGCCGTTGCTGGCCCCGTCCTGGTTGATCGCCGAGCCGGCCACGACCGCGAGCACCCGGTGCCCGCGCTGCCGGGCGGCACTGAGCCGTTCCAGCAGGACCAGGCCCGCACCCTCGGCCCACCCGGTACCGTCCGCATCGGCCGAGAACGACCGGCACCGGCCGTCCGCGGACAACCCGCGCTGCCGCGCAAACTCGATGAAGGTGGCGGGGCTGGCCATGACGGTGACACCGCCGGCGAGGGCAAGGTCGCAATCACCGTTGCGCAGTGACTGCGCGGCGAGGTGCATGGCCACCAGGGAGGAAGAGCACGCGGTGTCGACGGTCACGGCCGGGCCCTCAAGCCCGAGCGCGTACGCCACCCGCCCCGACGCGACGCTACCGGAACTCCCGCTGACGAGGTACCCCTCGAAATCAGCCTGCGGTTGCGACGCCTGGTGCAGGCGGGCGCCGTAATCGCTGTACATGACCCCGGCGAATACGCCGGTCCGGCTGCCGCGCAGCGAGGTCGGGTCGATGCCGGCGCTCTCCACCGCCTCCCACGCCGTCTCGAGCAGCAGCCGCTGCTGCGGATCGGTGGTGAGCGCCTCGCGGGGACTCATGCCGAAGAAGTCAGCGTCGAACTCGTCGGCCTGGTAAAGGAAGCCGCCCTCGCGCGTGTACGAGGTCCCCGGGTGGTCGGGGTCAGGGTGGTAGAGCGCGTCGAGGTCCCAGCCCCGGTTGGCCGGGAACCCGCTGACCGCGTCCCGCCCCGAGGCGACCAGCTCCCACAGCTCTTCCGGGCTGTCCGCGCCGCCAGGGAAATGGCACGCCATCCCCACCACCACAACCGGGTCAGCAAGCGGGGTCGGCGCGGCGGCCGTGTCATCTTCCCGGGACCGTCGCGACCCGGTCAGCTCGGCAACGAGGTGGTCCGCGAGCGCCGTCGGCGTCGGATGGTCGAACACCAAGGTGGCGGGCAGCGCGATCCCGGTCGCGGTGCTAAGAATATTCCTGAGCTCGACCGCCGTCAGCGAGTCGAAGCCGAGTTCGGTGAAGGCGCGGTGCATATCGACGGCCTCGTCGGCTTGCTGCCCGAGCACTGCGGATACCTGGTCGCGCACCAGGGCGAGCACGGACGTACGTCGCTCGGCATCGGTCATCGGAGCCAGCCGTGTCGCCGCGTTACCCGCGGCTCGCGCGACCGGGCGCGGCACCAGTTCGCCGAACACCGACGGGAGCGGACCGCGATCGCGGAGCGCGGCCACGTTGATCCGGGCGGGGACGAGCAGCGCCCGCTCACTGGCCAGCGCGAGGTCGAACAGGGCGCGGCCGCGATCCACCGGGAGCGGCGAGATGCCCGCCCGGGCCAGCCGCGCCACGTCGGTCTCGTTGAGCGCGGCGGCCATGCCGGTGTTGTGCCAGGGTCCCCAGGCGAGGGAGGTGGCGGGCAGGCCGTGGGCGTGGCGGTGGGCGGCGAGGGCGTCGAGGTAGGTGTTGGCGGCGGCGTAGGCCCCCTGCCCGGGGTTGCCGGTGATGCCGGATATGGAGGAGTACAGGACGAAGGCGGCGAGGGGCTGGTGGCGGGTGAGGTCGTGCAGGTGCCAGGCGGCGTCGGCCTTGGCGCGCAGGGCGGCGTGCAGCTGTGTGGGGGTGAGGGCGGTGATGACGGCGTCGTCGAGAATGCCGGCGGTGTGGATGACGGCGGTGAGCGGGTGGCCGGGGTCGATGCGGTCGAGGAGAGCGGCGAGGGCGCCGCGGTCGGCGGTGTCGCAGGCGGCGATCGTCACCTGGGCGCCGAGGGCGGCGAGTTCCGCCTCCAGCTCGCAGGCGCCGTCGGCGTCGGGTCCGCTTCTGCTGGCGAGCAGCAGGTGCCTGGCGCCGTGGTTGGTGACGAGGTGGCGGGCGGTGATGGCACCGAGGGCGCCGGTGCCGCCGGTGACCAGGACGGTACCGTCCGGGTCAAGGGCGGCGGGCGGTTCGGCTAGGGCGGGCGCGGGACGCAGCCGCGGCGCGTGCGGGATGCCGTTGCGGACAGCGAGCTGGGGTTCGCGGTCGGCGAGTTCAAGTGCGGCGGCGAGCGCGGGGTCAGCGCCAGGCAGGTCAAAGTCGAGATCGATGATGAGGAACGATCCGGGGTGCTCGTTCTGCGCCGTCCGTATAAGCCCCCACACCGCGGCGGCGGCCGGATCGGGGACAGCGTCGTCAGGGAGAACGGCGACAGCCCCGTGCGTGATGAACGCGAGGCGGTCGTCCGGGCGGTGGTCGGCGCCCAGCCAGTCCTGAACGCGGGCCAGCGCGTCGGCGGCGGCCAGGTGCGCGGCCGCAACCGGGTCTGCCCCCGAGGTCTCGACGTGAACGAGGACCAGGCTGCCGGTGCCGGTGGCGGTGTCTGCGGCCCTGACCGGGCCGGCTCTGGATAGGCTTCCAGTCGAGCGTGTACAGGTCGGTTGCGGAGAGTGCCGCGGATCGCAGCGCGAGGGCGTCGATCCTTGCCATGGGGGCGCCGGCCGCGTCGGTGATGGTGATTGTCACGCTGTCCGGCGCGCCGCCGGGCGCGAGCGTGACGTGCAGCGCGCGGGAGTCAGCGGCGGCGTAGTGCTGGACGCCGGTCCAGCTGTAGGGGAGGAGAGGAAGGTCGGTGGTGGTAAGTACGGGGTGGAGCGCCGCGTCGAGGAGGGCGGGATGGAAGGCATGGCCGGCGGTGTCCAGGCCGGGCGGCAACGTGATTTCGGCGTGCAGCGTGTCGCCGTCGCGCCAGAGGCCGGTGAGCCCACGGAACGCGGGGCCGTACTGGTAGCCCCGGTCGGCGAGGGCGGGATAAACGTCATCGACCGGGACCGATTCCCCGTCGGCCGGCGGCCAGGAATGAGGCAACGCGGTGGGCGCAGCGGGGGCCACGGCAGACAGGGTGCCAATGGCATGCTTCGTCCACGGGGCGGCCAGGCCGGAAGCGGAGTAGATGACGAGGGAACGCCGGCCCGCATTGTCTGGTGCGCTCACCGTGGCTTGCAGCTGGACGGCGGAGTCGGCAGGCAGTGGCAGCGGGGTGTGGATGGTGAGCTCGTCGACGTGCCCGGTTCCGGTATGGCGGCCGGCGGTGAGTGCGAGGTCGAGGAATGCGGTTGCGGGGAGCAGGACGGTGCCGTTGATGGCGTGGTCGCCGAGCCAGGGGTGGGCGCGGAGTGAGATCTGGCCGGTGAGCAGGGTCTCGTCCCGCCCGGCGAGCGGGACGGCGGCGGTGAGGAAGGGGTGCCCGGTCGAGACCGTGCCCGCCCCGGCG
This sequence comes from uncultured Actinomycetota bacterium, assembly GCA_963785645.1. Lineage (GTDB taxonomy): Bacteria > Actinomycetota > Actinomycetes > Streptosporangiales > Streptosporangiaceae > Trebonia. Next base: position 63,149 of record CAWAWG010000002.1, on the reverse strand, counting down.
GCCGGGGACGGCGCCCTGAGCCAGTAGTGCTGGTGCTGGAAGGGGTAGGTGGGCAGCGCAACGGTGCGGGCGCGGGGGTAGAGGGCGTGCCAGTCGGGGGAGGCGCCGGCGATGTGGGCGCGGGCGAGCGCGGCGGCGAGGGTATCGGGTTCGGGTCGGCCGGGGCGCAGCAGCGGGATGCAGGCAGACCCGGGCCCCGCGGTCCCGCCGCCGGCGGCTGCGGCCCCGGTGCCGGTGCTGGCCCCGGTGATGGCGGCCAGGGTGCGCTGGATGGCGGTGGTCAGGGCGGTGCCGGGGCCGATTTCGAGGTAGCGGGTGACCCCGGCCTGGTGCAGGGCGGTGACCGCGTCGGCGAACCGGACGGGCTGGCGGGCCTGGCGGGCCCAGTAGCCGGGATCGCGCAGGTCGCTGCCGGCGGCGGCTGTCCCGGTCAGGGTGGAGACGACGGGGACGACGGCGGGCCGGTAGTCGAGGCTGCCCGCGATGCCGCGCAGGTCCTCCAGCACCGGGTCGAGGCGCGGGGAGTGGAAGGCGTGGCTGACGCGGAGCATGCGGGTGCGGCGGCCGCGGCCGGCCAGCTCGGCGGCGACAGCGGCCACCGCGTCGCGGTCGCCGGAGACCACGACGGTGTCGGGGGTGTTGACCGCGGCGACGGCGGCAGTGCCCGCCCGGGCGACGGCCTCCGAGCCCAGCAGCGCGGCGACCTCGCTCTGGGGTGCGTCGATCGCGGCCATGGCACCGCCGGCGGGCAGGCTCTGCATCAGGCGGCCGCGGGCCGCGGCCAGGGCGGCGGCGTCGGACAGGGACAAGATCCCGGCCGCGTAGGCGGCGGTGATCTCGCCGACCGAGTGGCCGGCGAGGTAGTCGGGGGCTATGCCGTGGTCGCGCAGCAGGGCCAGCAGCGCGGCCTGGAAGGCGAACAGGGCAGGCTGGGTCCAGGCGGTCTGGTGGACAAGGTCGCTGCCCGGGTCGAGCAGGACGGGCAGCAGGGGCCGGTCGAGGTGCGGGTCCAGGGCGGCGGCGGCCTGGTCGAGGGCGGCGGCGAAGACCGGGTGGGCGTCGTAGAGCTCGCGGCCCATGCCGGGACGCTGGCTGCCCTGCCCGGAGAACACGAACGCGGTCTTGCCGCCGCTGGGGACACCGCGCAGGACGCCGGGGGCGCTGCCGCCCGAAGCAAGCGCGCCCAGGCCGGCCAGCAGCTCGGCGCGGGTGGCACCGGTGACGGCGGCCCGGTGCTCCAGGGCGGCCCGGCCGGCGGCGAGCGACCAGGCGACGTCGGCCGGGTCCAGATCGGGGTGCCGGCCCAGGTACGCGGCGAGCCTGGCCGCCTGCGCTGCGGTCCCTGCCTCGGTTCTGGCCGACAGCGTCCAGACCGGGGGCAGCCCCGCCGGGGGCGCCGCCTGGCCGGCGGGCTGCTCCGCGGCGGTCTCGCCGGGAGGCTGTTCCAGGATGAGGTGGGCGTTGGTGCCGCTGATGCCGAAGGACGAGACGGCCGCGCGCCGCGGCCGTCCGTAGTCGGGCCAGGGGACGGGCTCGGTCAGCAGCCGCAGCGGCCCGCCGTCCCAGTCGACGTGCGGGGTGGGCTGGCCGGCGTGCAGCGTCCGGGGCAGGATCGCGCGGCTGATCGCGGCGATCATCTTGATGACCCCGCCGGCGCCCGCGGCGGCCTGGGCATGGCCGATGTTGGACTTGAGCGAGCCGAGCCACAGCGGCCGGGCCGGGTCCCGGCCGGGACCGTAAGCGCTGGCCAGCGCGGCCGCCTCGATCGGGTCGCCCAGCCGCGTGCCGGTCCCGTGGGCCTCGACCGCGTCGACGTCGCCGGGCTGCAGCCCGCCGGCCGCCAGGGCCTGCCGGATAACGCGTTCCTGGGCTGGCCCGGAGGGAGCGGTCAGCCCGTTGCTGGCCCCGTCCTGGTTGATCGCCGAGCCGGCCAGCACGGCCAGCACCCGGTGCCCCCGCTGCCGGGCCGCACTGAGCCGCTCCAGCAGGACCAGCCCCGCGCCCTCAGCCCACCCGGTACCGTCAGCATCCGCGGAGAACGCCCGGCACCGGCCATCAGCCGACAGCCCCCGCTGCCGCGAAAACTCGATGAAGGTAGCCGGGCTGGCCATGATGGTGACGCCGCCGGCCAGGGCGAGGTCGCATTCGCCGTTGCGCAGCGACTGTGCGGCAAGGTGCATGGCAACCAGAGAAGACGAACAGGCCGTGTCCACCGTGACAGCGGGCCCCTCAAGGCCGAGCGCGTACGCCACCCGCCCCGACGCGACGCTCGACGTGCTCCCCGTCAGCAGATAGCCCTCGGCTTCCGGCGCTGCCGCGCCGGCCCGGGTTCCGTAATCGTCGTACATGACCCCGGCGAATACGCCGGTCCGGCTGCCGCGCAGCGAGGTCGGGTCGATGCCGGCGCTCTCCACCGCCTCCCACGCCGTCTCGAGCAGCAGCCGCTGCTGCGGGTCCATCGCCGTCGCCTCACGCCGCGAGATACCGAAGAACTCCCGGTCGAACTGATCGGCGTCATGCAAGAAGCCGCCCTCGCGCGTGTACGAGGTCCCCGGGTGGTCGGGGTCAGGGTGGTAGAGCGCGTCGAGGTCCCAGCCCCGGTTGGCCGGGAACCCGCTGACCGCGTCCCGGCCCGAGGCGACCAGCTCCCACAGCTCTTCCGGGCTGTCCGCGCCGCCAGGGAAATGGCACGCCATCCCCACCACCACAACCGGGTCAGCAAGGCCAGTAACAGAGCCGGCGGGAACGACCGCCGCCGGACGCACGGTGCCGGACTGGCCGGCAAGCAGCGCCAGCAGATGGTCAGCAAGCGCAGCCGGCGACGGATGATCGAATACAACCGTGGCCGACAGGCGGAACCCGGTGATCGAGTGCAGTTGGTTCCGCAGCTCCACGCCGGCGAGTGAGTCGAAGCCCTGCTCACGGAACGCATGGTCGGCGCTCAGCGCACTTGAGCTAGCGTGCCCGAGTACCAGCGCGGCGCACTCAAGCACGGCCGCGAGCACGACGTCACGCCGTTCCGCCGCGGGCAACGCGGCCATCGTCGCGGCCCAGGTGGAATCCGCGCGCCGCGAGAGCGGCCGGGTGCGGGGGACGATGCCGCGAAAGACCAACGGGACCGCGTCCGCCTGACCAGGGTTGAGCCGGGCCGCGATCAGCAGGGGCTGATCGGCCGCCAGGGCAGTGTCGAACAAGGCCAGCCCCTCCGCAACGCCCAACGGAGTGACGCCCTGGCGCGCCCACCGCGCCACGTCGGTCTCGTTGAGCGCGGCGGCCATGCCGGTGTTGTGCCAGGGTCCCCAGGCGAGGGAGGTGGCGGGCAGGCCGTGGGCGTGGCGGTGGGCGGCGAGGGCGTCGAGGTAGGTGTTGGCGGCGGCGTAGGCGGCTTGTCCTGGGTTGCCGGTGGTGCCGGTGATGGAGGAGTACAGGACGAAGGCGGCGAGGGGCTGGTGGCGGGTGAGGTCGTGCAGGTGCCAGGCGGCGTCGGCCTTGGCGCGCAGGGCGGCGTGCAGCTGTGTGGGGGTGAGGGCGGTGATGACGGCGTCGTCGAGGATGCCGGCGGCGTGGATGACGGCGGTGAGCGGGTGGCCGGGGTCGATGCGGTCGAGGAGAGCGGCGAGGGCGCCGCGGTCGGCGGTGTCGCAGGCGGCGATGGCGACGGTGGCGCCGAGGGCGCCGAGTTCGGCGGTCAGGGAGCCGGCGCCGTCGGCGTCGGGTCCGCTTCTGCTGGCGAGCAGCAGGTGCCTGGCACCGTGGTTGGTGACGAGGTGGCGGGCGGTGATGGCACCGAGGGCGCCGGTGCCGCCGGTGACCAGGACGGTCCCGTCCGGGTCAAGGGCGGCGGGAACGGCGGCGGGCGGTTCGGCTAGGGCGGGCGCGGGGCGCAGCCGCGGTGCGTGCGGGGTGCCGTTGCGGACCGCGAGCTGGGGTTCGCGGTCGGCGAGTTCGAGTGCGGCAGCGAGCGCGGTGCCGGTGCCGGTGCCGGGCAGGTCAAAATCGAGATCGATGAGGAGGAACGAGCCGGGGTGCTCGTTCTGGGCGGTCCGCACGAGCCCCCAGACAGTGGCGGCGGCGGGATCGGGGGCAGCGTCGTCAGGGAGGGCGGCGACAGCGCCGCGCGTGATGAACGCCAGGCGGGCATCCGGGTGGCGGTCGGCGCTCAGCCAGTCCTGAACGCGGGCCAGGGCGTCGGCGGCGGCCCGGTGCGCGGCCGCCACCGGGTCCGCCCCCGAGGCCTCGACGTAAACCAGGACCGGGCTGCCGGTACCGGTGCCTGCGACCCCGGCCAGGCCGGCGCTCGCGCCCGTCCCCGTTCCTACGCCTGTGCTAGTGCCCGTGTCCTCCGCCGTCCCCGCGCGCGGGTCCGTGGCCCCGGCCGGGGCGGCTGCCTGAATCGGCTCCCAGGCGAGCATGTACAGGTCGTGCGCGGGCAACGCGGCGGGCCGCATAGCGAGGGCGTCGACGGTGGCAACGGGAGTGCCAGCCGGGTCGGTGATGGCGATAGTGGTAGTGCCGGGTGTGTCAGCGGGGGCCAGCGTGACATGGAGCGTGCCGGGTGCGTCGGCGAGCATGCGGCGAAGCGCGCCTGGGGCGGGCGTGTGCAGCAGTTGGACGCCGGTCCAGGCGTAGGGCAGCACGGTGCGGTCGGCGGCGCTGACCAGAGGGTGCAGGGCGGCGTCGAGAAGGGCCGGGTGGAGGGCGTAGCCGGTGGCGTCCAGGCCGGGCGGCAACGTGATTTCGGCGTGCACGATGTCACCGTCGTGCCAAAGACCGCCCAGTCCGTGGAAGGCCGGGCCGTACTGGTAGCCCCGGGCGGCCAGGTCGGGGTAAAGGTCATCGACCGGGACCGATTCCGCGCCGGGGGGCGGCCAGGAGCGCGGGGATGCGCCGGGAGTGACGGCGGCGACGGCGGATAGCGTTCCGGCGGCGTGCTCGGTCCACGGGCCGGTCGGCCCCGGGGCGGCATGGATGACGATGGGGCGGCGTCCGGAAGTATCGGGTGCCCCCACGCCAACCTGAACGTGCACGCTGTCCCGCGCGGTCAGTGGCAGCGGGGTGTGGATGGTGAGCTCGTCGACGTGCCCGGTTCCGGTATGGCGGCCGGCGGTGAGTGCGAGGTCGAGGAATGCGGTTGCGGGGAGCAGGACGGTGCCGTTGATGGCGTGGTCGCCGAGCCAGGGGTGGGCGCGGAGTGAGATCTGGCCGGTGAGCAGGGTCTCGTCCCGCCCGGCGAGCGGGACGGCGGCGGTGAGGAAGGGGTGCCCGGTCGAGACCGTGCCCGCCCCGGCGGCCGGGGACGGCGCCCTGAGCCAGTAGTGCTGGTGCTGGAAGGGGTAGGTGGGCAGCGCAACGGTGCGGGCGCGGGGGTAGAGGGCGTGCCAGTCGGGGGAGGCGCCGGCGATGTGGGCGCGGGCGAGCGCGGCGGCGAGGGTATCGGGTTCGGGTCGGCCGGGGCGCAGCAGCGGGATGCAGGCGGGCGCCGTGCTGCCGAAGCCGGCAGGCTGGATGGCGGCGTCGCGGGCGGGTTCGGCGCGGGAGCCGGGCGCGGCCGGGTCGGCGATGGCCGGGTCGGGCCCGGCGGCGGCAGCGGGGGCGTGTCCGGCGGCTGGGGAGCTGAGGGTGCGCTGGATGGCGGCGGTGAGGGTGGTGTCGGGGCCGATTTCGAGGTAGCGGGTGACGCCGGCGCGGTGCAGGGCGGTGACGGCGTCGGCGAACCGGACGGGCTGGCGTGCCTGGCGGGCCCAGTAGCCGGGGTCGCGCAGGTCGCTGCCCGCGGCGGCTGTCCCGGTCAGGGTGGAGACGACAGGGACGGCGGCGGGCTGGTAGCCGAGCGTGCCGGCGATGCCGCGCAGGTCCTCCAGGACGGGGTCGAGGCGGGGCGAGTGGAAGGCGTGGCTGACGCGGAGCATGCGGGTGCGGCGGCCGCGCCGGGCCAGCTCGGCGGCGACAGCGGCCACCGCGTCGCGGTCGCCGGAGACGACCACGGTGTCGGGGGTGTTGACGGCGGCAATGACAGCGGTGCCCGTCCGGGCGATGGCCTCCGAGCCCAGCAGGGCGCTGACCTCGCCCGGGGGCGCGTCGACGGCGGCCATGGCACCGCCGGCGGGCAGGCTCTGCATCAGGCGGCCGCGGGCCGCGGCCAGGGCCGCGGCGTCCGGCAGGGACAAGATCCCGGCCGCGTAGGCCGCGGTGACCTCGCCGACGGAGTGGCCGGCGAGGTAGTCGGGGGCGATGCCGTGGCCGCGCAGGAAGGCCAGGAGCGCGACCTGAAGGGCGAAAAGAGCCGGCTGGGCCCAGGCGGTCTGGTGGACGAGGTCGCTGCCCGGGTCGAGCAGGACGGGCAGCAGGGGCCGGTCCAGGTGCGGGCCGAGGGCGGCGGCGGCCTCGTCCAGGGCGGCGGCGAAGACCGGGTGGGCGCGGTAGAGCTCGCGGCCCATGCCGGGACGCTGGCTGCCCTGCCCGGAGAACACGAACGCGGTCTTGCCGTGGGAAGAGGTACCGCGCAGGACCGCGGGCGCAGCCCGGCCGCCGGCGAGCGCGGCCAGGCCGGCCAGCAGCTCAGGGCGGCCGGCGCCGGTGACGGCGGCCCGGTACCCGAAGGCGGCCCGTGAGGTGGCGAGCGACCAGGCGACGTCGGCCGGGCCGAGGTCAGGGTGCCGGCCCAGGTACGCGGCGAGCCTGCCCGCCTGGGCGGCGATCCCCGCCCCGGTCCTGGCCGACAGCACCCAGGCAGCAGGCAGCCCCGGCTGGCCGGCGGGCGTTCCCGCGCCGGCCGGGTTTCCCTCCGGCCGGCCTTCGGCGGGCCCGCCTTCGGCGGTGCCGCGGGGCGGCTCCTCGAGGATGAGGTGGGCGTTGGTGCCGCTGATACCGAAGGAAGAGACGGCGGCGCGCCGCGGCCGCCCGCGGTCGGGCCACGGGACAGGCTCGGTCAGCAGCCGCAGCGGCCCGCCGTCCCAGTCGACGTGCGGGGTGGGCCGGCCCGCGTGCAGCGTCCGGGGAAGGATCCCGCGGCCGATAGCGGTGATCATCTTGATGACGCCGCCGGCGCTGGCCGTGGCCTGGGCATGGCCGATGTTGGACTTGAGCGAGCCGAGCCACAGGGGCTGGGCCCGGTCCCGGCCGGGGGCATAGGCGCTGGCGAGCGCGGCCGCCTCGATCGGGTCGCCCAGCCGCGTGCCGGTGCCGTGGGCCTCGACGGCGTCGACGTCGGCGGGCTGCAGCCGGGCAGCCGCGAGGGCCTGCCGGATGACGCGCTCCTGAGCAGGACCGGACGGCGCGGTCAGGCCGTTGCTGGCCCCGTCCTGGTTGATCGCCGAGCCGCCACGACCGCGAGCACCCGGTGCCCGCGCTGCCGGGCGGCACTGAGCCGTTCCAGCAGGACCAGGCCCGCACCCTCGGCCCACCCGGTACCGTCCGCATCGGCCGAGAACGACCGGCACCGGCCGTCCGCGGACAACCCGCGCTGCCGCGCAAACTCGATGAACATGCCCGGTGTCGCGAGGACGCTTGCGCCGCCGGCGATCGCCAGGTCGCAATCACCGAACCGCAGCGCGTTCACCGCCAGGTGGATCGCCACCAGGGAGGAGGAGCACGCGGTGTCGACAGTCACGGCCGGGCCCTCAAGCCCGAGCGCGTACGCCACCCGCCCCGACGCGACGCTCGACGTGCTCCCCGTCAGCAGATAGCCCTCGAAGCCCTCCGCCGCCTCGTCCAGCCGGGGCCCGTAGTCCGCCGCCGTCACCCCGGCGAATACGCCGGTCCGGCTGCCGCGCAGCGAGGTCGGGTCGATGCCGGCGCTCTCCACCGCCTCCCACGCCGTCTCGAGCAGCAGCCGCTGCTGCGGGTCCATGGCCGTCGCCTCACGCGGCGAGATGCCGAAGAAGCCCGCGTCAAAGCCGCCAGGATCCCCGAGGAACCCGCCGCGCCGGGCGTAAGTCTTGCCTGTCTTGCCCGGTTCCGGGTCGTACAGCGCGTCGAGGTCCCAGCCCCGGTCGGTGGGGAACCCGCTGACCGCGTCCCGGCCCGAGGCGACCAGCTCCCACAGCTCTTCCGGGCTGTCCGCGCCGCCAGGGAAATGGCACGCCATCCCCACCACCACAACCGGCTCGTCAACTACCGCGCTGACCACGTCGGCCGGTCCGCTCGCGGTTGCGGAAAGCTCGGCAAGTAGGTAGCGGGCGAGTTGCTCGGGCGTTGGATAGTTAAAGGTCAGCATGGGCGGCAGGGATAGACCGGTGCCTTCGGCCAGCCGCTCGGAGAACTCCGCTGCGGTCAGCGAGTCGAACCCAAGCTCAGAGAATGTCCGCTCCGGATCCACCGCATCCGGCGTGACGTAGCCCGCCACGACCGCCGCCGTCGTGCGGACCAGGTCCAGCAGCGCTGACGCGAGCAGCGGCACACCAGGAAGATCCGGCGTCGACGGACCGCCCGCAGCCGCCCCGGACGGACCAGCCGCCCCGGACGGAGTTGCCTCGCCCGTAGCAGCCGCCCGTGGCAGCGAACCGGGAACCGGCGGTGCAGCCCCGTCGGGCAGCCAGAACCGCTGCCGTTGGAACGGGTATCCGGGCAGGTCGACGAGGCGCGGCCGGTAATCGCCGTACACGGCGGCCCAGTCCAGGTCAGCTCCGGCGGCGTAGCTCGCCGCCATGGCCGTCATCAACGCCTCCGGCTCGGGCCGTCCCCGGCGGAGCCCGGCGACAAAGCTGGCGGGAGTGCCGGATCCGGCCAGACAGGCCCTGGCGGCCGAGGCGAGCGCGCCATCCGGGCCAAGTTCGAGATAGCGGGTCACCCCGTGCCTGGCCAGCCAGTCGATGCCGGCCGCGAACCGTACCGCTTCGCGTACGTGCCTGACCCAGTACTCCGGGCTGGCGAGCAGGCCGCCGTCGATCAGCTCGCCCGTGACGTTCGATACGACGGGGATCTGCGGCGGGGCATAGCTTAGTCCGGCGGCGATCTCGCGGAACCCCGCCAGCATTGGTTCCATCCGTGCCGAGTGAAAGGCGTGGCTGACCGCCAGCCTGGTGATGCGTCGGCTGAGGCCGGCGAAGAACGCCCCGAGCCGTTCAGCTTCGTCCGCGTCGCCTGAGATCACCGTGGCCTGCGGCCCGTTGACCGCCGCGATGCTGAGCTGGCCGGTGAGCCTGGCCGCCACCTCGTCCTCGGCGGCCTCGATCGCGATCATCGCGCCACCCGCCGGCAGCGCCTGCATGAGCCGTCCGCGTGCCGTGACCAGCGTCGCGGCATCGGGCAGGCTCAGCACCCCGGCCAAGTGCGCGGCCGTCAGCTCACCGACCGAGTGGCCGATCAGGAAGTCTGGTCGCACCCCCCAGGACTCGATCAGCCGGAAGAGCGCGACTTCGAGCGCGAACAGCGCGGGCTGGGTGAACGCGGTCTCGTTGATCAGGGCGGCATCGGCTGGTCCGTGCTCGCCGAACATCACCGCACGCAGCGGGCGGTCCAGGTGCGCGTCTAGTGCAGCGATCACCTCATCCAGCGCCCCGGCGAACAGGCCGGACGCCTGGTAAAGCTCGCGCCCCAGGCCCGGCCGCTGGCTGCCCTGGCCGCTGAACAGCACCGCCAGCTCTCCGGCGGCGCCCGCAGCGCGGCCGCGCACCACGTTCGGCGCCTGCTCGCCCGCCGCCAGGGCGGCGAGGCCGGACCGCAAGTCGGCCATGTCCTTGCCGACGACGACCGCCCGGTCCGCGAAGGCCGATCGAGTGGCGGCCAGCGACCAGCCAACGTCGGCCGGCGCCAGCTCCGGATGGGCAGCCGCATGCGCCAGCAGTCGTCCGGCGGTCGCGCGCAGCGCGGGCTCGCCACGACCGGATAGCGGCCACAGGACCGGGCGACGATGCGCCTGCTCCGCAGCGGCGGCTGGATCTGGTGCACCCGGGCCCCGTCGTCAGCAGAGCCCTGATCCGAGTCCGAGTCCGGGTCCCGGACCGGGACACGGATCGACGACAGGACGACATGGCAGTTCGTGCCGCCCATGCCGAACGAGCTGACCCCGGCAAGCAGTGCGCCGTTCGCGCTCGGCCATGGCGTCAGTTCCGTCTGTACCTTCAGGTTGAGTGCGCGCAGCGGGATAGCGGGATTCGGCGTCTCGTAGTTCAGGCTCGGCGGCAGCTGGCCGTGCCGGATGCTCAGCCCCACCTTGAGCAGCCCGACGATGCCCGCGGCGCCCTCCAGATGGCCCACATTGGTCTTCGCCGACCCGACGAGCAGCTGGGTTCCGTCCGCCCGTGCCTGGCCGAGCGCCCGGCCGAGCGCTGCCGCCTCGACCGGGTCGCCCGCCTTGGTGCCGGTGCCGTGCAGCTCGACGAACTGCACCTCCCGCACGGAGACTGCGGCCCGTTGGTAGGCGTCACGCAGCAGCGATTCCTGCGCGCTCGCGCTTGGCACGGTCAAGCCGGCGGTGGCGCCGTCATTGTTGACCGCGCTGCCCAGGATCACGCAGCTGACGTCGTCGCCGTCGGCCAGCGCACGGGCCAGCGGTTTGAGCAGCACGAGGGCGCCGCCCTCGCCCCGGACGTACCCGTTTGCGCGCGCGTCGAAGGTGTAGCAGCGGCCATCAGGGTGACAGTGCGCCGAACCTCGCGGCGCCGACGGTACCCGCGGTGGCGAGGTTGAGGTTCACCCCGCCGGCGATCGCCAGGGCGGACTCGCCGCGGCGCAGGCTTTCTGAGGCGATGTGCACCGCGACCAGAGCGGAGGCCTGCGCACTGTCAACGGTGACGCTCGGCCCGGTCAGCCCGAGCGCATAGGACACCCGGTTGGCGATGATGCCCCTGGCCTGGCCGGTCAGGGTGTGCTGGCCGATCGGCGTCCGCCGGCTGTCTCGAAGTCCGGCGTAATCGCTCGCCATCGCGCCGATGAAGACCCCGGTCCGGCTCCCGCGCAGTTTCGCCGGGATGATCCTGGCGTTCTCAAGCACTTCCCAGCTGAGTTCCAGCACCAGGCGCTGCTGCGGATCCATCTCCGTCGCCTCACGAGGCGATATATCAAAGAAGGCCGCATCGAATTCGTCGACCCTGTCAAGGAAACCGCCGTGACGGATTCCGAGTTCGCTGAGGGTTTCCGCATCCCACCGGTGAGCGGGAGCTTCCGTAATGGCGTCGGTGCCGTCGCAGAGCAATTTCCAGAATGCTTCCGGGTCTGGTGCCTGGGGAAGCCGGCAGGACATCCCGATGATAGCGATCGGGTCATCATTCGCCTTCGTCATCTGGTCGTGCTCACCTTTCGTCGAGCGGGAGAACTTCAACCGCACGCGGATTCCAGCTCTAATCGAGCATGCCGGGCGCCATTTTAATCGTCCTTGCCGATCGCTAAAGTAGGTTATTGCGCAGTAGTCGACCCGGCGCGGGCCAGCTCGCCCAGCGCGTCGATCATCCATTGCCTGGTCAGGGCCGCGTGGGTCGGTGCTCCGTGCACGTCGTCATGCTCAAGCACGCGCAGGTCCCGCACATGTCGGCGGAGTATGTGCAGGTCACCCGACGGGATGATCTCGTCTCTGCTGCTCGCGACGTAGCGCACCGGCACGGAAAGCGCCGCGAGCTGAGCGCCCGATAGGGCCCACCGGGGCAGCAGGCCCGGGAGATCGCGCACTGGCGCGCCGGTCATGTGTGCAAGAGTGCTCAGCGTCACCTGCGGCAGCGTGCGGACCCAGGAGGCGTTCGCGAACGCCTCCTGGACCGGTGCTCCCACGGTGACGATGCCCCGGATTCTGGTCTCCTCGAGTGCGGCGCGGAACGCGGCCTGACCGCTGTAGCTCATGGCCATCAGGTAGCACTGGGTCACGTCGGCCCGATGCTGGACGGCGTCAAGCACCGCAGGGATCATTTCCCAGCTCTCCGGCGTGTAAGGCATCGTATTCTCCCCGACGCCAGGCATCTCGGTGACCACCGCGGACAGGCCTAGCTGGCGGGCGACGAGCAGCACCGGCGCCCACTGCTCCTTGATACTGACAATCCCGCCGGTGATCACCAGCAACGGCTTTGGCGGCTCCTCGTCGAGCCAGGCCGCCCAGCAGCCAACCCGGCCGCCGCGTAGGCTGAGGTCGAGTCGCTCGATGCCGGGAAAGTCGCGGCGCCACCGGTCGACCGCGCGCACGCACCGGTCTAGGGCGTCCTGTCGGGCCGGGCCGTCAACAAAGGGGAACCGGGCGAAGTTGTAGTGCTGGGAAGCCTCCAGCCAGTGCCCCTGAGCCGCGAGTGTATCCCCGTAGTCCGCCCATTCTCCGACCCATGACCCGGGGCCTGAGCCATCGTGCGTGATCCGGTCCAGCAGCGGGCGGTAATGCTCGCCGGGTATGCCGAGCGACTCGGCGTGCGCGGCCACGTAGTGCTTGAGTTCGGCGATGTCGTTCATCGGGCCGCCACCGCCTCGGTGGACCTCGCCTCGGTGGCGGTGAAGTTCTCCAGCGCGTGCTTGATCTCACCGAGCACGTCGGCAGCCTCGGCGCCGTCGATCACCCGGTGGTCGAAGGCCAGGCTCAGCCGCATGACGGGAGCGATCACCACCTGACCGTCGCGTGCCACCGGACGGTCGGTCACCTGGCCGAGCCCGAGGGTGATCGTCGTGCCGCCGACCGAGTGGAAGCTGTCTACCGGCCGGTGGCCGAGAGAGGTTACCGAGAATGTGCCCCAGATCGCGGACCTGCGCTCCAGCGGCCGTACGACCTTGCGGAACGCTCGGTAGGCACCGAGCCAGCGCAGGCCGTGCAGGGTACGCAGCGCCGCGAACTCCGGCATCGTGGCTGGGTCCCCGTCACGGTAGTGCTCGATCTGCCGCTGGATGTCGTCGAGGCTGACCCGGTCCAGGTCGCGCAGGACGGCGGCGAGAACGATCCGGTGACCGTTCAGGGTCTTGTCCAGGGTGACCTTGCCGTGCACCCCCGCGTACCTGGCAACGCGCGGCTTGATGCCGTCGAGCACGGCCGCGTTCGCCTCGGGGTGGCTGGCCAGCACCCGGGCCGCCGCGTAGAGCACGCAGCTGACCGTGGACCAGCCGCCGCGCCGCGCGGCGGCCCTTGACCTCGCTCATGTCGACCTCGGTGTCAAGGAAGACCGGGGCGAAGGCTCTCGTCTCGCGCAAGAAGTAAAGCGTGTGCCTGCGCTGGCGGGCTATGGGGGTTATGGCGGCCATCTGCTCACACCCTTTCCAATGCGAAGCCTGCTTTGATCCACTTGCTTGACTCGATAGCGATTCCTATGACCCGGTCGCCGTCGTTGAGCTTCGGTAGCACGCGCTCGATTTGCTGGAATGGGAGCGCATTAGCGTTGTTCCCGGTTTCGCTGACGCAGGTGATCTCTTGCATTTCTGGTACGTCAAGCATGTCCATGATGCGCCGCGTCATTCGCCCGGATAGCTGGGGCGGGAGTATGTAATCCACGTCGTCCTTCGCCCAGCCCAGCTCGCCGAGCAATTCCGCGAGGATCTCGGTCGCCATGGTAGGCACCGATGATTCGATTGCCTTGTAATCCTCGCGCGAGCCGGTACGGCCCGGAGCGTGGTCGGCTGGACCGAACCACTCCAGTATCTGTCCGGGCGCCCGGTTCAGGCCGGTCAGCCTGGTGAAGACCTGGCGCACGACCGCGGTGTCCGGGTGCGGGGTGGTGCTCAACACCACCGCGCCAGCACCGTCTCCGAACAGCGCGACGTTCACCATTTCCGCCGGGGGCAGGCTGCGCAGGTCGAGGGTGAGGTCGTAGTGCTTGGCGATCACGTCGCCGCCGAGGACCAGTGCGTTGCGGCACTGCCCGGTGAGCAGCATGTGCCGCGCGACGTTCAGCGCTTGGAAGGCGCCGGCGCAGCCGGACTGGAGCTGGAATGTCGGCACGCCATCGATCCCGAGCATGTCGGCGATGATGTTCACGGTCGCCGGCATCAGGTTGTCCGGCGTGGCCGTGCCCATGACGACCAGGTCGATATCCGCCGGGCCGAGATCGGCCGCCGCAAGCGCGTCGCGCCCCGCGGCATGCCCGAGGTCCGCGAGCGTGTAACGGACCTCGCCGGTGTCGAGGTCGACGGCGAGGTGTCTGGTGCGGGTACCGATGAACGTGTCGACCCACTGTTCCCACAGGGTGTCCATGCCGAATCGCCGGGCTAGGTCGGCATTGCGCACGGGAGGCCCGGGCAACGCGGTTCCGACCGACAGGATGCGGATCTGTGTGGGCTCCATAGTGACTTAGCATCGGCTGGACACCTAAAGCGGCCCTTTCGCGGTGCTGAGGCCGGCCCGGTCGTGCGCGAAGCCCAGCACCTCGGCGAGGCGGCGGAACGAGCCAATCCGCTCGCAAGGGGAGTACGTGTTGGCCACGATCATGATCTCGTCGGCGCCGCTGGCCGCGATGACCGCGTCGATCCGGTCCCGGACGTGCTCCGGGCCGCCCACGATGTCGGACCGGAGATCCAGCCGACCACCGACGCGGCGTTCCGCCTCGGTCCATTGGTGCGCGAGCGCGGCTGCTGCGGGCAGCAACGGGGCCGGATGCCCGGCCAACTGCTGTACGTTAGCGAGTCGTTCCGGTGCGGCGAGCAGTTCGCCGTGCTCGTCGTCCGCGCCGACCCAGGCCCGCAGCACCAGCACAGCGTACGGCTGGTCGCCGTGCCGGGTCGGTACGAAGCTCGCCTGGTAATGACGCAAGACCTGGGCGACGACGTCCGGGTCGCGGAATCCGGCTGACAGCGCGTAGCGCAGGCCGAGGCGGGCCGCAAGCTCGGCCGATGCCGGACTGGTGCCAAGCAGGTAGACGGGCGGCAGCGGTACATCGTCCGGCATGACCTGGATCCCGGTACCGCCGGGGAGGGCGCCGAAGTCCAGCACCAGCCCCAGTGCGCGTGCGAATTCCTCGGGGCTGTCGGATCCTCTCGCCAGGGTGGCGGCGGTGGCCGCGTCGATAGTGCCGCTCGATCGGCCGATACCCAGGTCGATGCGGCCGGGATAGAGCGCTTCGAGCAGCCGGAACTGCTCCGCCACGTGCATCGGGGAGTGATTCGGCAGCATTATCCCGCCGGCCCCGACCCGGAGGTGCTCGGTCGCCTGCGCTAGGCCAGCGATCAGGATCTCCGGCGCTGAGATCGCCCTGCTGGCGGTCCCGTGGTGCTCGGCGACCCAGTACCGCGCGTAGCCAAGTCCGTCGAGGCTCGCGGCCACGTCCACGCAGTCGCGTATCGCTTGCAGCGGGCTCGCGTTATTGCCGACGGGGCCCTGGTCCAGGATGGAGAACGTGGTCATCGAAGTTCCTCTGCCATATCTCGGAGATTACGTGTTTGCCACCTGCGACAAGACGGATAGTACTGCGATATTGGCCGTTGGTGAGCACTGCTATAAAGCATTTCTAAAGCGGTTCTAATGCGCCGCTCAGGTAGACATCGACGCTCTTGCCGGGCCGCAGGGAAGCCCCTATGGTCAACAGGGAACTCATTAAGAAATAACAAGCCTGCATTCATGCAGCGCGGCACGGAGGTTGCCTTGTCCGGCAGCGCGACCGACATCCCGGTATTTCCGCAGAGACGATCCTGTCCATATGAGCCGCCGGCTTACTATCGTGAGGTCAGCGCCCGGGGGCCGATGAGCCAGGTAACCCTGTGGAATGGCCGGGTCGTATGGCTGGTGACGGGTTACTCGCACGGCCGCCGGCTGCTTTCCGACGAGCGCCTCTCCTCCGACCGTAGCCGCGATGAGTATCCGTCGATGGCGCCGAACCTGTCAGCCGAGGCGGCCAGGAAGCTGGTGCTCGTCGGGATGGATCCCCCCGAGCACGACGTGCACCGAAGGCTGCTGAGCCCGTATTTCGGGCTGAAGCAGACCCGGGCCATGCGTCCCGTCATCCAGGAGATCGTCGATGATCTGATCGACCGGATGCTGGTTCGCGGCGGCACCGCCGACTTGGTGCCGGACTTCGCGGTACCGATCCCGTCCCGGGTGATGTTCCAACTGCTCGGCCTGCCCGTCTCCGATGCCGAGTTCTTCGACCAGGCGACTGCCGGAATCATGCAGGCTGCGGACGCGGCCAGCGCGCAGGAAGCCGGCGGTCAGCTCGCGCGGTACCTGGACGCGCTGGGGACGGCGCAGGAGCGCGATCCGCAGCCGGGGCTGATCGGCGATCTGGCCACGCTGGTGAACCAGTCAGAGCTCAGCCACGGCGAGCTGGTCCAGATCGCCGTGGTGCTGCTGATCGCCGGGCTGGAGACCACCGCCTCCATGATCCCGGCCGGCGTGCTGGCCCTGCTGCAGCATCCCGACCAACTCCGCGCGGTGCAGACCGGTGCGGTGTCCTGGTCGGTCGCCATCGAGGAACTGCTGCGGGTCATCGCGGTGACCGACTTCGCCGCCGTCCGGTGGGCCAAGGCGGATATCGAGATCGACGGGCAGCGCATCAAGGCCGGTGAGGGCGTCGTCGTGTCGTCCCCGATGGTCAACAGGGACCCGGCGGCGCACGCAGATCCTGACGACCTCAGGATCGGGCGCGGCAGCCGACGTCACATGACCTTCGGATACGGCATCCACCAGTGTCTCGGCCAGAACCTGGCTCGGCTGCAACTGGAGATCGCGTACGCCACGATCTTCGGTCGCATACCTGGATTGCGCCTGGCCGTGCCCGCCGACCAGGTTCCCATGCGACAGGTGGGCACCATGCAGGGCCTGCAAGAACTTGTCGTCACCTGGTGAGCGCCAGGAAGGAAGCACCAGAAAGGCATGGTTAGTCGTGTCAGATTCCGCGCCGGTCCATCTCGCCATCGCTCTGCAGGGGGCCGGCTGGCATCCGGCCGCCTGGCGTTTCGCCCCCTGCCCGGCCGCGGAGTTCTTCCGCCTGCGCTACTGGGCTGATCAGGCGATCGAGGCGGAGCGGGGGCTGGCGGACTTCGTGACCATCGAGGACGCTCTCAGCGCGCAGTCTTCGCCTGACGGGGAGGCGGGCTGGCGGACCGACCGTTTCACCGGCCGTCTCGACGCGATTCAGCTCGCCGCGGGTATGACGCCGCTGACCCGGCGGATCGGTTTCGTGCCGGTCGCTACCGTCACTCACACCGAGCCGTTCCATCTCTCGACGGCCATCGCGACGTTGGACTACGTCGGCTGCGGCCGAGCGGGCTGGCAGCCGAAGGTGTCATGCACCGCGGCCGAGGCGCGGCACTTTGGCCGACGCCCGCCGTCCGACTTCGAGGTCTGGGCGGGTGCGTCGCGCGAACAGCTCGAGGCGGATCTGCTCGCGGAGGCCGCCGACGTGGTTGAGGCGGTGCGCAGGCTGTGGGATAGCTGGGAGGATGACGCGGTCATCAGGGACCTTGGCACCGGCCGCTATCTCGACGCCAGCCGCCTGCACTACGTCGACTTTCATGGCACGAGATTCTCAGTCAGGGGACCATCCGTCACGCCGCGCCCGCCGCAAGGCCAGCCGGTGGTGGCCGTCCTCGCGCACGACACCGCCACGCTCGAGCTAGCGGCCCGCAGTGCGGACATCGTCTACGTAACCCCGCGCGATGCCGTCGACGTGCGGCGGATCGTGGCGGACGTACGGGAGGCGGAGGCCCGGGCAGACCGTCGCGGTCCGGCGCTGAAGATCTTCGCCGACCTGGTCGTCTTTCTCGGCGCGGACCATCGCAGCGCCGCCGACCGCAAGGCGCGCTGGGACGACCTGGCCGGGGATGGGGAAGGCGAGGGGAGGCAAGCCGGGCCGGACCAAGCCGGGGACGCCAGCACGTTCACCGGCACGCCCGCCGAGCTGGGCGCGGTCGTGGACGCCTGGCGCAGCGCCGGGCTTGACGGCGTCCGGCTGCGTCCGGCGTCGGCCGCCGATGACCTCGTCGCCATCACCGGTGGCCTCGTTCCCGAACTGCAGGCGTGCGGCCTGTTCCGGCGCTCCTACGACGGCGCCGTCCTGCGTGACCATCTTGGGCTGGGTAAGCCGGCTAACCGTTACGCCGCATGAAATGGGGAGTGCGCCAATCATGAGCTCGCCGGATTCTAGACCACGCAAGCAGGTTATCCTCGCCGCCGGGTTCCCCCACGGCAGCCCCTGGATCGTATGGGGAGACCCGAAGTCGCCAAGTCAGATCGATTTCGAAACGATCAGGCACGCCGCGCAGACGGCCGAGGCGGGCAAGTTCGATTTCTTCATGCTGGCCGAGGCACTCAAGCAGCGTGAGCACAAGGGGAAGTTCTACGAGCTGGACATCAGCGGTCGTCATCATGGCGTGACCGCGTTGACCGCTCTTTCCGCCGTTACCAGCCACATTGGGCTGGTAGCGACCGTTAGCTCAACGTATAACGAGCCATACGACCTCGCGCGGCAGTTCTCCACCCTTGATCACCTGTCCGGTGGCATAGCCGGCTGGAATATCGTCACCACCTCGGATCCCGCGTCTGGCGTCAATTTCCGGCTCGGCGGTTATCTTCCCCATGCGGAGCGATACCGCCGGGCATCGGAGTTCGTGGCCGCCTCGCGAGCGATGTGGGATAGCTGGCCGCCGGAGGCGCTGACCGCAGACCAGGCAGGCGGGCGTTTCCTGGCTGATTCCGCCGTCGGCAGGTACGAGTGGCGGGGCGAGCAATTCGACATCTCGGGACGGTTCAGCCTGCCCAGAAGCCCGCAGCGGTATCCGGTCCTCATCCAGGCGGGCGACTCCGACGAGGGCAGGCAGTTCGCGGTTAAGACCGTTGACATCATTTTCAGCCAGTACGCGGAGTCGACCCCGGGCCGGGGCTTCTACGCCGATATCCATGCCCGGGCGCGCGCCGCCGGTCGCGATCCGGGGTCCATCAAGATACTTCCCGGCAGCCAGTTCATCCTCGGCGACTCGCGCGCAGACGCGGAAGAGCGATCGAGGGAAGTCGCCAGGCAGCAGATCACACCGCAGAATGCCATTGCCAGACTGGAGCAGGTGTGGGGCCAGGATCTATCGGGATATGACCCGGAAGGCCCGGTTCCCCCGCCGCCGGGGGTCCGCCAGGTCAAGACGCACGCGGGGTACACGGCCGGCGGTAAGCCGCCCTCGGCTATCGCGGTCGCCTGGCACGAGTTGGCCCAGGCCCGCGGGCTCTCCATCAGGGACCTGGTCATCGAGGTGACCCTGCGCCATACGTTCCTTGGCACCCCAGGCCAGGTCGCCGAGCAGATCAACGAGGCAGTTCAGAGCGACGTGGCCGACGGGTTCGTGCTCACCGGCCACATCAGCGGAACCGGCCTGGACGAATTTGTTAAGACGGTCGTACCGGAGCTGCAGGAACGTGGCGTTTTCCGCGGGGACTACACCGGCGCGACGCTGCGGGAGAACCTCGGCCTGCCGGTCTGACCACAGGCACCCACCTGCCCGCCAACGACCAATCGCGGCCCGGCACCCACCCCTTGTCATGGTGTGCCGGGCCGCGCTTGGCGTGCGCCGCCGCCGCTAGCCGGCTTGGCGGGCGGGTTCTGCGGCCGGGGCGGCCGGCTGTGACTGGCGCGCGGTGGTGAGGCCGAACACCGCCAGCAGCAGAGCCGCGACGGTGTAGATGACCGCGACGTAGAAGGCCCACTGGTAGCCATGCACGATGCTGGCGGCACTGTGGTCGGTTCCGATCACCGTGCCGTAGACCGTGACAAGCACGGCGAGGCCCAGCGACCCGCCAAGGCGCTGCGACACGTTCAGCGCGCCCGCAGCGGCGCCGGCAAAACGGGGCTCGACGTCGCTCAGCGCCAGCCGGGTGACGAGCGCGAACTGCAAACCGATGCCAGTACCGAACAGCACCATGGGGCCGAAGACGGAGACCCAGTAAGAGCTGTGCACGCTGATCTGAGTCAGCCAGATAGCCGCCGCCGAGGTGGAGATTGCGCCGGCGATCAGCACCCGCTTGATCCCGAATCGCTCGGCTAGCGCCTTGACGGACTGCGAGAAGATGAAGATCCCCACGCCCCACGGCACGAAGGCGAACCCGGCCTCGATCGGGCTGAGCTTGAGTATGTTCTGCAGGAACTGGGTCACGAAGAAGAAGGCGCCGAAGATCGTCCCGCCGAGTAGCAGCAACAGCAGGTTGGCGCTTGCCCGGTTGCGATTGCGGAACAGCTCAAGCGGCATCAGCGGCTCGCGCGCCCGCCGCTCGGTCACGACGAACGACACCAGCAGCAGGACGCCGGCCACTGCGGTGACGAGCGTCAGCGGGTCGCCCCAGCCGGCCGAGGAGCTGCGGATCAGCGCATAGGTCAGCGAACTCACGCCGAGCGTCGCGAACAGCGCGCCGGCCATGTCGAACTCGCCGCCGCTGGTGCGGTCAGACTCGCGGATGTAGCGCATCGTCAGCACCACGACGAAGATGCCGATGGGAACGTTGATGAACATGGTCCAGCGCCAGGAAGCCCATTCGGTGAGCACGCCGCCGAGGATCATGCCGACCACGCCGCCGGCGCCGGAAACCGACCCGTAGACGCCGATCGCCTTCGCCCGGGCCGGCCCCTGGAAGTTGGTCGCGATCAGGGAGAGCGCGGTCGGTGAGGCGATGGCACCGCCAACCCCCTGCAGGGCCCGTGCGGTGATCAGGAACCAGCCGGTCGGCGACAGGCCGGCCAGCAGCGAGGAGATCGTGAAGATCCAGGTGCCGATCAGGAACATCCGGCGGCGGCCGAGTATGTCACCGCTTCTGCCGCCGAGCAGCAGCAGGCCGCCGAAGGTCAGCGTGTAGGCGTTGAGTACCCAGGACAGGCCCGTGGGCGAGAACCCGAGTGCGGTGTGGATGCGGGGCAGCGCGATGTTCACCACGCTTGAGTCGAGGACCACCATAAGCTGGCTCACGGCGACGGCCGTGAGGATCAAGCCCGGCCGGTCTGGGCGCGCCAAGCCGGACCCAGTGGTCGTGGTGGCGGGTGAGGCGGACATCGTCCCTCCGTGGGAGAGTCGGGGCTGCGACAGAAGCCTGTTCATATTAGAAACGAAAACGTACTCTGTGGGTACGGTAGCATGAGACGGAGGCTTTAGGGAACGAAATCGTTCGCTGATTGCGGCGGACTGACCAGTGACCGAGGAGGTGGCCGGGTGGCCGGGCAAGAGCCCGCGACGCTGCCGGCAGGTCGGGATCAGGCACCGGCCCCGGATGAAGAAACGCACGGGTCCCCGGCGAATACCGGGCGCCGCCGTGGCCCCGCGTTGCAGCGCGCGATCTTCGACGCGGTCTTCGACCAGATCCAGGCGGTCGGCTATGCGCGGCTAACCATGGACCGGGTCATGGTGGCGGCGGGGACGAGCAAGGCTGTCCTCTACCGCCGGTGGGATAACAAGGAAGCCCTGGTGCTGGACGCACTACGGGAGAGCATGCCGGCCATGCCGGACATTCCCGCGCAGCCAACGCTCCGCGAGGACCTGCTCGTGCTGCTCGGCGCCTTGCGGTCGACGCTCGTGGCCGCCGACGGCATTGCCTTCCACTTGGTCGCGGCCGAGGTTGGCGGTGACTGCCGGGCGATGGTGAACGAGCGCGTGTTCGCGCCCGCCCACCAGGCCGTGCTTGACGCGCTGCGGCGCGCCGCCGACCGCGGGGAGACCGACGAAGCGCTGGTCACCGATCTAATCGCCGATATCGGCCCGGCCTTGCTGCGCAGTCGGGCGATGGACGGATCCGCGCTGCCCGATGCGCTCGTGGTGGCGATAACCGACGAGGTGCTGATCCCGCTGCTTGCCCCCGCCGTCCGACGCAGGCGCTCGGCCTACTGATCGGTCAGCTCACTGATCGGCCAGCCGGATCGCTCCGGAAGGGCACAGCAACAGACCGGTACGTATGGCCGCGTGCAACGTCTGGTCCGGCTCAGGATCGAGTACGACCACAAGGCCGTTCTCGTCGTGATCGAAAACAGTCGGCGCGGTCAGGACGCACTGTGCCGCACCGATGCACCGGCTCTGCTCTGCGATAACGCGCATTGCCGCTTGCCGCCTCACTTCTAATGCTGTCTTGGTCTTGAGTCTAATCGAGCCTAACCAATGCTTCCTGGCATCGCAATAAGGTGAGCGCGTCGCCCTGACCCGCTTTAGCGTCCGGCAAGGAGACCGTTAGCCGACAGCGTCATACTGGCCATAATTGTCCAGCCCCCACCGGTGCTTCGCCGGGCCGGATTTAAGGAGCGAAGTGCGCGTAGGAATAACCTACCTCAGCATGTCCGAGGGCATCGAAGAAGCCACGACCAGACAGAAATACAAGGAACTCTTCGAGCAAGTGGAATGGGCGAATGACAAGGGCTTCGCGGGTATCTGGATTACCGAGCATCACTTCTCGACGTACAGCCTCAGCGCCTCGCCGCTGATCCTGCTCGCGAAGGCGGCCACCGTGGCGCCGGACCTGCGGGTTGGCACCGGGATCTTGGTCGTGCCGTTGTGGGACCCGCGCCGGCTGGCGGCCGATGTGAGCACGCTGGACGCGGTAACGGGCGGGCGTCTCGACATCGGCATCGGGCGCGGCTACCAGCCGCATGAGTTCGCCGGATTCGGCCAGGACCTGGCCGACAGCCGTGCCAGGTTCGAGGAGTCGGTCGATCTGATCCGCCGTCTCCTCACTGAGACCGACCTGAGTCACGCGGGCAAGTATTACAACATCAACACCCCGGTCACGGTGCTGCCTCGCCCCGTGCAGCGCCCGCATCCGCCGTTCTGGGCGGCCGCGGTGACCCCCGAGTCCATCCGGTTCGCTGTGGATCGGAGCTTCAACTTCATGGGGCTAGCCCTGGCGAATCCCAATGAACTGGCCGCGCAGTGGCGGCAGATCGAGGAGCTGAGCCAACAGGCGGGTCTCACGGTCGCGGGCCGGGAGTTCTCGGCGAACCGCTACGTGTACTGCACCTATGACCCGGACGGCCGCAGGCTGGCCGCCCGAGAGGCGGCGCGGCAGATACTCATGTCGAAAACTCTGGCCAAAGGGGGCGTCCCGGTCGGTGGCAGAGTGCCGGCGTCCGACCAGATTGACCCGGCCGACGAGGAACTCGCGTACAAAACGCTGCTTGCGGGCACCCCGGACGAGATCGTCGAGCAGGTGACCGCCATCGCGGCATCCGGTGTCACCTACCTGAGCGGGGGCTTTCAGTACGGCGCGATGCCGACGGAAGCCGCCGAGGCGTCCATGCGCCTGTTCGCCGAGGGTGTCCTGCCGGCCATCGCCGGTCTGGGTACCCGCATTCCTCAGCAGACGCTCGCCTGAGCGGGACAGGAGAAGGCATGCCCAGCGTGCTGGCAATATCCGCAAGCCCGTCAGAGCGTTCCAAGACGGGCGGCGTCGCGGACTACGTGATGCGTCGGCTCGCCGCCCGGGGCGGCGAGGTCACGCACGTCCGGTTGCGCGAGCTGCCCGCTGAGCCTCTGCTGCGCGGCGATGCCGGGCACCCCGCCATCGCCAAGGCGGTGCTCGCCCTTGCCCGCGCCGACGGCGTCGTGATCGCCACTCCTACGTACAAGGCCGCCTACTCGGGGCTGCTCAAGGTGTTCCTCGACCTGCTGCCGCAGCGGGCGCTGTCAGGTAAGGCGGTCCTTCCGCTGGCCACCGGCGGCAGCATCGCGCACGTGCTTGCGCTCGACTACGGCCTGCGGCCGGTGCTCCAGTCGCTGGGGCCCCGGCAGGTAATGCAGAGCTACTTCCTCCTCGAGGGCCACCTCGACCTGCGCGATAACTCGTGCGCCATCCAGCAGGACGCGGAGCGGATCCTCGGCACGATCCTCGAAGACTTCTGGCACGCCCTGCACGCGTCCCGACCGGCCGAGGCCGTCGCCGCGAGCTGACCGCTGCGACTCGACCGCACCACCGCGACTCGACCGCCGCGAGCTTGCCGCCGTCAGCCCTACGTCGCTGTCGGCTGCCGCCCGGCCGGCAGCACGACCGGTGACACTGCGTCAAGCAGCGAGCGCGTGTAGGGGTGCCGCGGCGCACCGAAGACGCTCTGTACGTCTCCCGCCTCGACGACCGCACCGTCCTTCATCACGACGACCTGGTCGCAGACCTGGCTGACGACGGCGAGGTCATGGGAGACGAACAGCAACGCCATCTTCCGCTCCCGCCGGATCCGGCCGAGCAGGGCGAGGATCTGAGCCTGGATGAAGACATCGAGGGCCGACACGGGCTCGTCGCAGACGAGGACGTCGGGCTGCGGCGCCAGTGCCCGGGCGATGGCGACCCGCTGCCGTTCACCACCGGAGAGCTGCGTCGGATAGCGGTCGAGCAGGCCTGCGTCGAGTCCGACCTCCCCGAGCAGTGCCGCGATCCGTTCCCGGCCTGCCCGGCCCCGCACGCGCCCGAGTCGGCCACCGCCTGCCCCGCCTGCGGCCGCCCCGATGGCCTCGCCGACGATCCTGGCGACGGTGAACCGAGGGTCGAACGAGCTCAGCGGATCCTGGTAGATCGCCTGCAGGCGGGGGCGGACGGGGCGGCGGTCACGTTCGCGCCGCCCGCTCCATCGCTGCCCGTCAAGATGCACCATCCCGCTGTCGGGCTCGGTCATCCCAAGGATCATCTGGGTCAAGGTGGTCTTGCCCGACCCTGATTCGCCGACGATGCCGACGGCGCCCGCAGGCTGCAGCTGCAGTGAGACGTCACGGACCGCCACCTGCGTGTGCCCGGAAAGGGTACGGAACCGCTTCGTCACCGCCTGGACGTCAACCAGCGGCGGCGTGGGCTCCGGCGTGGCAGGCGCCGGCCCGCCGAGCTCCAGCGTGGCTGACTCCCGCGCGACGGACTCCAGCCCGTCGACCAGTCGGCCCGGCGTCACCGGGCCGCTCGCGGACGCCGGGCCGAGCGGCTTGGCCAGGCACGGCAGCGAAGGAGCGGCGGCAAGCAGCGCGACGGTGTGCGGGTGCCGCGGGGCGTCGAGTACCTGCTGTACCGGGCCCTCCTCGATGATCCGGCCATACTCCATGACGGCCACACGGTCGGCGATGCCCGCCACCACGGTCAGATCGTGGCTGATCAGAAGCAGTGCCGTACCCTGGTCGCGCTTGCTGGCGAGCAGGCTGAGCACCTGCGCCTGCACGGTCACGTCGAGCGCCGTGGTCGGCTCGTCGGCGATGATCAGCGACGGGTTGGCCGCGAGCGCCGACGCGATGAGCACGCGCTGCCGCAGCCCGCCGGAGAGCTCATGCGGGTACTGGCGGGCGCGTTGGGCCGCCTCGGGGACCCCGACGTCGCGCAGCAGGTCGACGGCGCGGGCAGCGCGCTCCTTCCGGCTGCCCAGTCGGTGCACGTCGATGGGTTCGCGTACCTCGTCGCCCACCCGGCGCAGCGGGTCAAGCGAAGTCAGCGCATCCTGCAGGACGTAGCCGATCTGACGGCCGCGGATCTGGCGCCAGCCGCCGTCGTCAAGCCCGGTGAGCCCGACGCCGGCGAACGAGAGCCCGTCGGCCCGGACCACGCTGCCGGTACCGGTCAGCCCGAGCAGCGCCCGCGCGGTGACGCTCTTGCCGGAGCCGGACTGGCCCACAATGGCCAGGCACTCGCCGCGGTGCACGGTGAAGCTGACGTCCTGCACCGCGGTCGTCTGGCTGCGGCGGGTGACGAAATCAACCGTGAGCCCAGCCACGGCCAGCAGTGGCGCCTCCGGGTTCACCGGCTCTCACGTCCCTCGATGTGTCCCTGCAGCGCTCGCCCGACCATGCTCAGCGCGATGACGGTCAGGGTGATCGCGAGCCCTGGGAACAGTTCGATCGTCCAGTCCGCCTGCATGTAGTTCTGCCCTTCGGCCAGCATGGCGCCCCAGTCGGCGGTGGGTGGCTGCACGCCGAGGCCGAGGAAGCTGAGCGACGAGCCCGCGACGATGGCGGTGCCGACGGACATCACCGCCACCGCGAGCAGCGGGCTGAGCACGTTCGGCACGACGTGCCTGACCAAGATCGTGCTTCGTCGGATGCCGAGCGTTACCGACCCGCGGACGTACAGGGAGTCGCGAACGATCATGGTCTGCACGCGGACGATCCGCGCGAAGCCGGGTGAGATCGCGACCGCGATGGCGATGGCGGTATTACGCAAGCCGGGCCCGAGTACGACCACGACGAGCAGCGCCATCAGGATGGCGGGGAAGGCGAGGAAGACATCGGCGGCGCGCATCGCGACCTCGTCGGTCACCCGGCCGCCCAGCCCCGCGACGAACCCCCAGACGGAGCCGAGCACGCTGGCCAGCGCGACGGACCCGATGCCGAGCAGCAGCGCCGGGCGAGTGCCGTAGACGAGCCGGCTGTAGGTGTCGCGGCCAAGCTGATCGGTGCCGAGCGGGTGATGGGCGCTCGGACTCGCGAGTGTGTTCAGGACGTTGATGACGTTGGGCCCAGTGGCGAACAGTTGCGGGCGGATGGCAGCGGCAAGCACCAGGCCGAGGAATCCGGCCGAGACGATCAGCCCCACCCGCGCCGGGCGTCGCGCGGCGGGCAGCGCGACGAAAGAGGACCCTGTCGACGACTGCTCGGACGTGGCGGCGGTCATAGCGGCATCGCTCTCAGTCGCGGATCGATGACCCGGTAGAGCAGGTCAAGGCAGATGTTGATGACCACGAACGTCACCGTGGCGAGCATGACGATGCCGGTGACGACGGGCAGGTCACGGCCCTCGACTGCCGTCACGGTCACGGTGCCGATCCCCTGGCGGGCAAACACGGTCTCGATAACCACGACGCCGCCGACGAGTTCACCGAGCAGTCGGCCGCCCAGGGTCAGCGCCGGCAGCACGGCATGGCGCAGCAGATGCCGCAGCCGCAGCCGCAGCCGGGTGGCGCCGCGCGCCAGTACGGTCACGGCGAACGGCTGCTCCAGGGCTCGTTCCATGCCTTCTGACATCGTTAGCGCCAGCGCGCCGGTCACCGGCAGCGCCAGCGTGATCCAGGGCAGCACCAGCGACCGCACCCCCGCGTCGCCTACAACAGGAAACAGGTGCAGCCGGAAGGAGAACGCCTCGAGCAGCAGCAGTCCGACCCAGAAGCTGGGGGTGGACACGAAGGCCAGGTCGATCCAGCGGGCGACCATGGCGGCGCGGGGACGGGACGCCGTGCCGACCGCGATGGTGACCGCGGCGAGCACCGCGATCACCGCCGCGCCGACGGCCAGCGAGACCGACGGCCAGAGCTGTACGCCGATGACCGACAGGACCGGCTTGTCGAGCTGATACGACATGCCGAAGTCGCCGTGGCACAGCCGTCCGAGGAAGATCGCGTACTGGGCCAGCAGCGGCTTGCGGAACCCGTAGTCGGCGTCGACCAGGGCTAGCACCTGCGGCGACACCTGGCCGAGCG
The DNA here is from genome assembly GCA_963785645.1 of uncultured Actinomycetota bacterium. Taxonomy (GTDB): domain Bacteria; phylum Actinomycetota; class Actinomycetes; order Streptosporangiales; family Streptosporangiaceae; genus Trebonia. Next base: position 35,934 of record CAWAWG010000002.1, on the reverse strand, counting down.
GGCCGCCGGCAATGACCTGGGCGGGATTGCCCGGCAGCAGGTGCATGCCGGCGAAGGCCAGCGTGGCCGCGCCCCAGAGCACCAGGACCGACAGGAGCAGCCGTCTCAGCAGCCAGCGCGCCGTGCTGACATGCAGCGGGTTCACGAACTCAGCCAGGCGCCGTAGAACAGCGGGTCTGCCTGCGGGTCGAACGTCACCCCGTGCAGACTGCTCGTCTCCCCGAGCGTGTACTCCGGTGCGTAGACCGGGATGACCAGGTGGTTTTCCAGCACGTACTGCTGTGCGTCGGCGTAGTCAGTCGCTTCGACGGACGGGCTAGTCGTCTGCGTCGCCTGGCTGAGCCACGAGTTGAGCTGCGCGTTATTGACGCTGAACACGTTGCCGCCTCCCGCGGCCAGCGTCTCGCTCCCGTCGAAAGCCCAGCTCAGAACGTCAGCGCTGTCTCGTTCCTCGGCGTAGTCGAACATGTCCATCTTGCCGCCCGCGAGATCGGCGAGGTACGCGCCGGTGTCGAGCGTGGGCCGTTCGATGTTGATGCCGACGTCCGCGGCCTCGGCCTGGATGCCCTCCGCGACGACGTCCCGCTCTTCCTTGTTCTTCAACGGGAGATAGGGCCACAGGATGCTCAGCTGCTTGCCGTCTTTCGTCCGGAAGCCCGCCGCGTCAGTATGGGTCCACCCGGCCTGGTCGAGCAGCTTCTCGGCGGCGGCCGGATTGTACTGGGTGGTCAGGCCGACGGCCGGCTTGTCGTAGTTGGGCGTCGGCGCCCCGAGCGCGCCCGCCGCGGTCTGGTAGAAGCCCAGGTAGATGCTCTTGACCAGGCCGGGGATGTTGATGGATTCCGCCAAGGCGGTTCGGACCAGCGGGTCGGTCAGCGGGCCGGAAGTACTGTTCAGGTAAATGTTGTAATTCAGGCCGGGGACGAGCGACTGCTGGACGCGGAAGCTCGCGTTGGCGGCTAGGTCCTTCATGTCGATGGGCGGGACTTCCTCGATGCCCTGGACCTGCCCGCTGGTCAGCGCACCGTAGCGGGTCGCGTCCTCGGGTATGTAGTCGAATACCAGCCTGCTCAGGTAGCCGGGGCCGGTGTGGGTGGCATTCGACGGCGGCGAGGTGTACTGCGCCGTCCGCTGCAGGATGACGTTCTTGCCGATGTTCCACGCCACGTAGCTGTACGGGCCGGTGCCAACGGGCACGTATTTGCTGGCCGGCTTGGCGAGTTCGATCGGGCTCTGGATCCCGAGGTACGGGGACGACAGTGCTTGCAGGAACGAGTTATCGGGCGCGGACAACCGGATCGAGATCGTGTGCGCGTTGATCACGGTGGCGCCCGCGTAGGGCGCAACCAGCGACGCCGCCAGCTGAGATTTGGTGGCGGGCGCCACCGCGTGGGCCAGCGTCGTCTTGACCGCGGCGGCGGTAAACGGCGTGCCGTCCTGGAACTTGACACCGGAGCGGAGATAGAACGTGTAGGTCTTGCCGTCGGGCGAGATCGTCCAGCGGGTGGCCAGCCACGGCCCGAAGCTGTCGGCACCGGTCTGCACGACCAGCGAGTCGAAGATGTCCCTGTCGATGATCGCCACGTCGTCAAGGTCGCTCACGGCCGGATCGAGGCTGCCGATCGGATACGTGATCGCATAGTTCAGAGTTCCGCCGCTGACCGGCGCCGACACGTTACCGGCGTTCGCGGTGGAAGCCGGGCTCGATGATGAGCAGGCGGCGGTCAGGCCGGCCAGCAGGACGAGGGCCGATGCCGCGCTGATCCTCGACCAGCCGGGCAGACGAGCAAACATGCAGAGCCTCCAGCGAACATCATCGAAAAAGGTACGCGAAAAGTGCCTTACCCTTCGGCATATCTTCGGCGATCTCGCTAAAGTGGCTCTTTAGTCCCGCTAACCAGGCTAGATTGCGAATATGATCGGATAAGCTCGATTTATACGTTTATTGGTCGAACTGCTTACTTTTAGCGATTTGCATGTGGCCTTTCCCGAAAACAGAAAGATTGTGGAGAATCTGCTGCCGGAATCGGTGGCGGAGGGAACCGTGCATGCTCGGCTGCGCGGCGCGCGCCGCAAGCTGGTCGCGGGACTGGAACGGTACTACCCGTTCGGCGCGGATAGCGGGGAAGGGGCCATTCAGCGCATACTAGCCGTGCCGGGGGAGGGCGGGTCGGCTTGATCGGTGCCAGGATCGGCCGCTACCCGGCTCCGGAGCCACTGTTCAGTTGCCGAGATGTGCACTCGAGTCCAGGCCCACGCATCTTCAGGATCGCGCCGCCGGAGCGCGTCGAGAATGGCCAGGTGCTCACTGCGGGTGCGCTGGAAAGCGCCGTGTTCGAGGACCCTCCGCCAGACCCCGGCCCGATGCTGGGACCGTGACATGGTCTCCAGGACCGAGCCGAGGACGGGGTTGCCCGCTGTAGCGACGATCCGCCGGTGGAACTCGGCATCCTTCAGCACAAGGTCGTCGATCAGGATGTCCTCTTGCATCGTGTCGAGCAGTTCGGCGAGTCCAGCCAGTTCCTCGTCGAGGATCACGGCGGCGGCCCGTGCAGTTGCCGTCGGCTCCAGGAGCTTCCTGACCTCGATGAAGTTCAGCACGGTGTCGTCGCGCTGGAAGTCAGCGATGAAGGTCAGTGCGTCGAGCAACAGCGACGGGGACAGGGTGGTGACAAAGGTGCCGTCTCCGCGACGGACGTCGAGGACGTTGATCACACTCAAGGCCCGCACTGCCTCGCGCAGCATGTTGCGTGACATGCCGAGCTCAGCCGCGAGATCCTGCTCGGGCGGAAGCCGATCGCCGGGCCGGAGCTGACCAGAGACGATCATGTCCTTGATCTTGTCGATTGCCTCATTGGAAAGCCCCAAGTGCGCACTCTCCTCGGTGATCCTGCCAGACATCCCGTCACAACTCGTAAAGAGTAGCTGAGGCCCGCCGGGACCTCGCCTGACCGGTTTGCCGGTGACGGAACGACCCTCAGATCACGATTTGGTAACGAGCGGATTTGACCCATTGTGTCGTCTCCTGAGGGCACTCTACCGTAAGTCGACAGACATCCAATGTCTGTAATCTGGGAGGCTCAGCGGTGAGTGCTCGTTGGTCGCGCAAGTGGATGACGGTTTTGGCTCCGGTGATCTTGGCGATCACCTGCCTCGTCTCGGTCACGCTAGGTTCTGCGGGTCCCGCGGCGGCGAGTTCGCTCACCACGGCGTGGCAGTCGGGCCAGTTCTCGCGGAACGTAGCCGGGATTGTGGGTGAGTCCGACGTTGTGCTCGGTTCCCCCAACGCGGCCGCGACCCAGTCGCTGCCGCTCGGCAACGGTTCCCTCGGCGTTGCCGAGTGGGCGGCCAACGGGTTTACGGCGCAGCTTAACCGTGACGACACCTTCCCGGATCGCAAATCACCTGGACAGGTAGACATCCCAGGTCTAGCGCCGATGACGAGCGCCTCGAACTTCAGCGCCACGCTGGATCTCTACAACGGCGTGCTGAACGAATCGGGCGGCGGGATGACGCTGAAGGCCTGGGTGCCGGCCAACAAGGACGAGCTGATCGTCGATGTGACCGGCGCCAATCCGTCGGTCCAGCAGACGGCGACGGTGGGGCTCTGGTCGGGCCGTTCGCCAACGGCGGCGGCGTCCGGCGCCATCGGAACCCTGGCGGAGACCTGGACCGACAACGTCACGCCGGGCGGATCCGGCGCTACCTTCGGCTCGCTCGCAGCCATCACGGCCGGAGGCCGGAACGTATCCGCATCTGTCGTCAACTCCGAGGAAGTCGGGGTCACGTTCAACCCGAACAGCGACGGCAGCTACCGCATCGTGGTCGGTGCGCCCACCTGGACGGGGGGTAACGCGGCGACGACGGCGAGCGCTCTGCTCGGGTCGGATGCGACAGCGACCGAGTCGTCCTTGCTCAGCGCCCAGTCGTCCTGGTGGAACGGCTACTGGGCCAACAGCAACCTCATGCAGATCACCTCGACCGACGGCTCAGGCCAGTACCTGGAGAACATCCGGACGCTCTACCTCTACTTCGAGGCTGCCTCGATGCGCGGCACCTATCCCGCAAGCCAGGCCGGCCTCGCCGACCTGTTCAACTTCAGCCAGGACACCTCGCCCTGGGACGCCGCCGCGTACTGGCTCTATGACCTGCGCACCCAGATATCCGAAAACATGAGTTCCGGAAACTTCTCGCTCAATATCCCGATCTTCAACCTCTACCTGAACAACCTCTCCAACATCGAGTCGTGGACGACCGCGCAGATGGGCGGCACGGCCGGTGCGTGCGTTCCTGAGACGATGCGTTACAACGGCAACGGCTGGTACATCGGCGGCACGGGTAACGCATCCTGCAGTCAGGCCGACAGCCCGAGCTACAACGCCCTGAACATCACCAGCGGCGCCGAGCTCGCGATGGACATATGGCAGCAATACCAGGACACCGGGAACACGAGTTTCCTCTCGACCTACTACCCGATCATGAAGCAGGCCGCGATCTTCCTGCTCGGCTATCAAACGCTGGGATCGGACGGATACCTGCACGCCACGGCGAATGCTCACGAATCCCAGTGGGCCGTCACCGACCCCACCGACGACATGGCCGCCATGACCGCCCTCTTCCCGGCGACCATCAGCGCGGCCACCCTGCTCAACACCGACTCATCGCTGGTGTCGCAGTTGCACACGGCCGAGAACGAGATCGAGCCTTACCCGCGGGTCAGCCAGTCGAACCTTACCCAGCTGCTCAACCCGCAGCCGACCTCGGCCGCCGCGGCCGCCAGCATCGACGCGCAGGGTACCGATGTGATCGGGGACTCCTACCAGCCCTCGGCAACCCTGCACAACTTTGAGAACATCGGCCTGGAGCCGGTCTACCCCTACAACGTCATCGGCGACACGTCCAGCCTCTATAACCTCGCGGTTCGTACCTACGACGCCCGGCCCAACGGACCGACGACGGCCGACTGGAGCATGGACGCGATCGACGCCGCGCGGCTTGACCTCGCTTCCCAGGTGGAATCGGACCTCGTCGCCAACACCGAGTACGCGCAGGTCTACATCTCGGGACTCTCGGACGTGGTTGGCCACGTCGGCACCGAGCCCTACATCGAGCAGTCATCCGGGGTGAGCTACGCGCTCGACCAGGCCCTTGTCCAGGACTACGACGGGCTCCTCCGTATTGCGCCCGCCTGGCCGAGCGGGTGGAACGTCAGCGGTACCGTCAGCATCCAAGGCAACGCGAAGGTCGATGTCCAGGTCGAGGGCGGAAGCATCGCGACAGTGGCGATCGAGGCGGGCAGCGCGCAGACCTTGAACATGCGCAGCCCGTGGCCGGGTCAGTCCGTTGAGGTTGTCAACGGGTCGACCGGGGCCGTGGTGGTCTCGCCGACGACGGCCGGCACGTTCACAGTCCCGATGAGTGCCAGTTCCTCGTACCTGGTCGAGCAGACCTCGGCTCCCACCACTTCGCTGCCGTTCGCCCAGGTCACTGGATCGGTCGCGACGACCGACCGGCACCTCGGACCAGTGCAGATCGGACTTGACCGGGCCACCAACCTGGCTTCGTCGTTCAATGACGTGGGGATTACCAGTAACACGGCGACGAATGCGGGCAATTATGACGGGAACGGGTCGTCCTTTTCGGAGCAGGCGCTGACGGCGGCGGGTGCTGCTCCGGGGGCGGCGGTCACGTCGGGCGGGCTGACGTACACGTTCCCGAATGTGTCGGCGGGGACGGCGGACAACACCGTTGCCGATGGGCAGAGTGTTACGGTGGGGGCGTCGGGGAGCACGCTGGGGTTCCTGCTGTCGGGCAGTTACGGTCCGGTGAGCGGTTCGGGGGTGATCACCTACAGCGACGGCACGACGCAGGCTTATACGCTGACCGCGCCGGACTGGTGGTCTACGGCGCCGCCGGCCGGGGGAGCGGTGGCGGCCAGTTCCGCCTACCTGAACATCCAGGGCAACGCCCAGTACACCCAGACGGTGGACATCTTCTCCGAGAACGTGGCCGTCAACGCGGCGAAGACCGTGGCCAGCATCACCCTGCCCGCGGTCGGGAACCTGGCCTCAGGCACCCCCGCCATGCACATATTCGCGCTCTCCGTTGGTTCCCCGAATCTGGCTTCGTCGTTCAATGACGTGGGGATTACCAGTAACACGGCGACGAATGCGGGCAATTATGACGGGAACGGGTCGTCGTTCTCGGAGCAGGCGCTGACGGCGGCGGGTGCTGCTCCGGGGGCGGCGGTCACGTCGGGCGGGCTGACGTACACGTTCCCGAATGTGTCGGCGGGGACGGCGGACAACACCGTTGCCGATGGGCAGAGTGTTACGGTGGGGGCGTCGGGGAGCACGCTGGGGTTCCTGCTGTCGGGCAGTTACGGTCCGGTGAGCGGTTCGGGGGTGATCACCTACAGCGACGGCACGACGCAGGCTTATACGCTGACCGCGCCGGACTGGTGGTCTACGGCGCCGCCGGCCGGGGGAGCGGTGGCGGCCAGTTCCGCCTACCTGAACATCCAGGGCAACGCCCAGTACACCCAGACGGTGGACATCTTCTCCGAGAACGTGGCCGTCAACGCGGCGAAGACCGTGGCCAGCATCACCCTGCCCGCGGTCGGGAACCTGGCCTCAGGCACCCCTGCCATGCACATATTCGCAGTGGCGATCCACTGACCATGAACTAGCTAGCGGTAGTCCGAAATTAACGGACTACCGCTAGCTAGTTCAATTTGTGTCTCCTGGCTGGAGCCGGGGGCGCTGCCCGGCCTTTCCGGCCGAAGGCGGGCGGGGGACAGCGCGGCCGGCCACTTGTGGTCTGCCCCAAGATCGGATTCGATAAAATGTGCTGAGGCCCCTAATATAGAGCGAGCAGACCGAGAGGCGCTGCAACGGGCTTACCACCCGCCACGCTCGGTCTCCACGTGCGGTGCACTTCGTGCGTCTGGCTTTGACCAAGGTCGCCTCCTGTGCAGCACCGCGTCCGCGGCCACTCAGGAGGTAGCAGAATGAGGGACCTGGTCGAACTGCTTGACCGCCGAACCGTCGTCCTGGACGGCGCCTGGGGCACCATGATCCAGTCCAAGGGACTGTCCCCGGCCGATTACCGGCTCAACGGCCACGACCGCGACACCGCCGGCGACCCCGACCTGCTCAACATAACGCGCCCGGACCTCGTGCTCGACGTACACCGGCAGTACCTGGCGGCCGGGGCCGACATCACGACGACCAACACGTTCACCGCCACGAGCATCGGCCAGGCGGACTACGGCCTGGAGCACCGGGTCTACGAGATGAACGTGCGGGGCGCCCAGCTGGCCAGGCAAGCGGCGGACCAGGCCGGGGGCCCGCGGTTCGTCGCCGGCTCCGTCGGCCCGCTCAACGTCACCCTCTCGCTGTCACCCAAGGTCGAGGACCCCGCCTACCGCGCCGTCACCTTCGACCAGGTCCAGGCCGCGTACGCCGAGCAGATCGCCGCGCTCGCCGAGGGCGGCGTGGACCTGCTGCTGATCGAGACGATCTTCGACACGCTCAACGCCAAGGCCGCCATCAAGGCGGCGCGGGAGGTGGCGCCCCAGCTGCCGCTGTGGCTATCGGTAACGATCGTCGACCTGAGCGGGCGGACCCTGTCCGGGCAGACCGTCACGGCCTTCTGGAACTCCATCCGGCACGCGGACCCGCTCGTCGTCGGCGTGAACTGCTCGCTCGGCGGCCGGGAGATCCGGCCGCATATCACCGACCTGGCCCAGGTCGCCGGCACGTACACGGCGTGCCACCCGAACGCGGGGCTGCCCAACGCGTTCGGCGGCTACGACGAGACGCCGGCTGAGACCGCGCACTACCTGCGCGAGTTCGCCGCCGCGGGCCTGGTGAACATCGTGGGCGGCTGCTGCGGCACCACCCCGGCCCACATCGCGGCCATCGCTGAGGCCGCCCGGGGCCGCCGGACAGTGCGCCGTGACCGCCCCGCCGGAACCCAGCTGTCCGGCCTTGAGCCGTTCGCCATCACCGCCGACACCGGTTTCGTGATGATCGGCGAGCGGACCAATGTCACCGGCTCGGCGAAGTTCCGGCGGCTCATCGAGGCCGACGACTACCAGTCCGCCGTGAACGTGGCCCTGGACCAGGTGCGCGGCGGCGCGAACCTGCTCGACGTGAACATGGACGCGGACCTGCTCGACAGCGAGCAGGCGATGACGACCTTCCTGAACCTGATCGCGACCGAGCCCGAGGTCGCCCGGATCCCGGTAGTGGTCGACAGCTCGAAGTGGAGCGTCATCGAAGCCGGGCTGAAGTGCGTCCAGGGCAGGGGAGTGGTCAACTCGATCAGCCTGAAGGAGGGCGAAGAGTCCTTCCTCGACCACGCGCGGAAGGTCAAGGCCTACGGTGCCAGCGCGGTGGTCATGGCCTTCGACGAGAAAGGCCAGGCGGATACCACCGAACGGAAGGTGGAGATCTGCGCCCGCGCCTATGAACTGCTGACCCGGCGGGCGGGCTTCGCCCCGGAAGACATCATCTTCGACCCGAACGTCCTCGCGGTCGCCACCGGCATCGCCGAGCACAACGGCTACGCGAAGTCGTTCATCCAGGCGCTGCCCCTGATCAAGGAGCGCTGCCCGGGCGTCCGCACCAGCGGCGGCATCTCCAACCTGAGTTTCGCCTTCCGCGGCAACGAGGTGGTGCGCCGCGCGATGCACGCGTCGTTCCTGTACCACGCCATCCGGGCGGGGCTGGACATGGGCATCGTCAACGCCGGTCAGCTCGTCGTGTACGAGGACATCGAGCCGGCGCTGCTCGAACTCGTCGAGGACGTCCTGTTCGACCGGCGCGAGGACGCCACCGACCGGCTGGTCGAGTACGCCGAGCAGGTCAAGTCCGGGGGCGGCGGCGCCGCGCGGAAGGTCGCCGACGACGCCTGGCGGCAGGCGCCGGTGGCCGAGCGGCTGTCGTACGCGCTCGTCCACGGCATCGCCGACCACATCGAGACCGACACCGAGGAGGCCAGGCAGCAGGTCACCCGGCCGCTTGAGGTGATCGAGGGTCCGCTGATGGACGGCATGAAGGTCGTGGGCGACCTCTTCGGTGCGGGCAAGATGTTCCTGCCGCAGGTGGTGAAGTCCGCCCGGGTGATGAAGCGGGCAGTCGCCTACCTTGAGCCGTTCATGGAGGCCGAGAAGCAGGCCAGGCTGGCGGCCGGCCTTGACGTCGCGGTCGCTGGCACCGGCCGGCCGCGCGGCAACGGCAAGGTGGTGCTCGCAACCGTCAAGGGCGACGTGCACGACATCGGCAAGAACATCGTCGGCGTCGTCCTCGGGTGCAACAACTACGAGGTCATCGACCTGGGCGTGATGGTACCGGCCGCGAAGATCCTCGACACCGCGATCGCCGAGGACGCCGACATCATCGGCCTGTCCGGCCTCATCACCCCGTCGCTGGACGAGATGGTGAGCGTCGCGGCCGAAATGGAGCGGCGCGGCATGACCAAGCCGCTGCTGATCGGCGGTGCGACCACCTCCAAGCAGCACACCGCCGTCCGCATCGCCCCCGCCTTTACCGGGCCGACCCTGCACGTGATCGATGCCTCCCGCGTCGTCGGCGTCGTCCAGCACCTGCTCGACCCGTCCCGGGCCGCCGAGCTGGACGCCGGGAACCGGGTGGAGCAGCAGCGGCTGCGCGAGCAGCACGAGACGCGGCGCAGCCAGCCGATGCTCTCCATCGACGCCGCCCGCCGCAACCCGGAGACCCCCTCGTTCGCGGAGATCCCGGTCCCTGCGTTCACCGGCGTCCGCCGGGTGACCCCGCCGCTGGCCGAGCTGCGGGAGATGATCGACTGGCAGTTCTTCTTCCTGGCCTGGGAGCTAAAGGGCAAGTACCCGGCGATTCTCGACAGCCCCCAGGCACGGGAGCTGTTCGACGAAGGCAATGAACTGCTGGACGAGATCGTCGCCGGGGAGCTGCTGACGGCGCGCGGCGGCTACGGCTTCTGGCCCGCGCACGCCGATGGCGATGACATCCTGATCTACCCGGCCGCCGGTGGGTGGCCGCTGGCTGCCGACGCGGTGCCGCTGCGCATACCCATGCTGCGGCAGCAGACCGTCAAGCCCGAAGGCCGCCCGAACCGCTGCCTCGCCGACTATGTCGCGCCCGAGGGTGACTACATCGGCGGGTTCGGTGTCGCCATCCACGGCGCCGAGGACCTCGCCGCGAAGTACGAGGCCGACGGCGACGACTACAAGGCGATCATGGTGAAGGCCCTGGCCGACCGGCTCGCCGAGGCGTTCGCCGAGCACGTCCACCTGCAAGCCCGCCGCAGCTGGTTCGAGCCGGACGGCCCGGTCGACATCGACGAACTGCACGCCGAGCGGTTCCGCGGTATCCGCCCGGCCTTCGGGTACCCGGCATCTCCCGATCACACCCTGAAGCGGGAGCTGTTCGGGCTGCTGGAAGCGGAGGCGTTCGGCATGGGCCTGACCGAGTCGTTCGCGATGACGCCCGCCTCCAGCGTCAGCGGCCTGCTGTTCGAGCACCCGGAGTCCCGCTACTTCACCGTCGGCCGCATCGGCCGCGACCAGGTCGGGGACTACGCCCGCCGTCGCGGGATGAGCACCGGCGAGGCCGAGAAGTGGCTACGGCCGAACCTGGCCTACGACCCGGCGTAGCCGAGCCAGCCGGGCGGCTCGGTTCCGTCTTCTGGCCGGGTCGCGGCCGCCCGGTCGTAGACCCGGGGACCTTTGGAGCCGTTTCCGCGGCCGCGGCGCTTCCATGCCTGGTCCGGGGCGCCAATTGCATACGTCTGAAATCCGCCAATCCTTCAAATGCTTACGAAAAGAATGCTGACCCAGTGGCTCTTTTTTTGCGAGCCATTTCCTTACTAGTTGACTTCCGGAAAAAGTGGAAATCCTGTGATCTTACCGACACGTCGACAGTATGCTAATTCTGCTCACATACTGACAGGCAGCCCGGAGCCTCTCGGCCGGGTATTGTCCGGCGACAGGAGGGTATTCGTGTATCTTCGGAAACTAGCGGTAGGCGGTGTCATTTCCGCCGCCGTTTTGGGGCTGGGTATCGCCGGCACCACCTCTGCTTCGGCGGCGACGGTTCGTACGGCTGCTTCGCCTGCCTCGGCCAGCGTCATCGATGAGTGGTTCCCGACGTACTACGACTGCGTGTACTACGGTGATGTTTACGCGCAGGAGGGATATCTTACGACATTCGCGTGCGTTCCGGCCGCTGTAACAGGATGGTACCTTTTGGGTAATTAGCCTCCCTTCGGGCACGGGACGTCACCGCGCTGGACGTGATATAGGTTCCCTTTCGCCGGGAGAACCGCGATGTTCGTGACCCGGTGTAATTGGAGCAGGCAGGCGACGGTTTCGCGCGTTTAAGCGCAAATCAAACCGGTAAAGGAGCACCCTTGGTGGTGCTCCTTCTTCCTCATTTTCGGCTTCGCCGCCTGGCTGGCGGTACCGGCCCGGGTCTGCCCCATCGAACACCTGTACATCGGCACCGCGACCGGCCTGATGCTCCTGCTGGCCGCAATAGGAGGGTTCTTCATCCCGATCATCTTCGGGCACCTCGTATCCCGCACGAGCTTCGACACCGGCTGGGTCTTCCTGGCCATCACTTCCTTCACATTCGCCCTCGTTGGCCTGGCCGGGCACAACCCGGCATCGGCCGCCGAACGCCCCGACGGCGGCGTGCCCGCACCTGCGCAGCTCACCGCGACCGAGCCACACGCCGGAGTCAATGAGGATGCGGTGCCGCACCCTGCCAGGCTGCCCGAGCCGTCCCCGCCCGGGTCCCCGCAGGCACCAGGGCTCCGGAGTGTCCCGTGAAGTTCGACCGGGACAGTTCGCTGCCGTGAGTCGCACGGTTCGCTGTCACAGTGCGCTCCCCGCCTAGATCGATGAGCTGCCGGGCTCGATGGCGGCGGCACTTGGTCTGGCTGGTTCTGTGACGGGAGCAGCCGGGCGGCTGGCCGCCTGGCCAGGTATAAGGGGTCATGGCCGCGGGCGGCAAAACCGTCGGCTCCCCCTGCGCTGGCCGGAAATCAGGTCGCAGAGCGGCTGGTCGCTTCGCGCCGCCGGAGTGCGGGGTTCAGGATTGCCGGCGGCGTGTAGGCCATGTCGAGCCGGCCGATGTCCGTTCCCGGGGGCACGATCGCATCGAGTTGGTCGAGGACGTCGTCGGAGAGCGCGACATCCGCGCCCGCGAGCAGGTCGTCGAGGTGCTCCATGGTGCGCGGTCCGATGATGGCCGAGGTTACCCCGGGGTGGCTGATCGCGAACGCGACGGCCATGTGGGTCAGCTTGAGGCCGGCCTGCTCCGCTACCGGGATGATCTGCTCGACGGCGTCCAGGCGGCGCTCGTCGCGCATGTGCCGGAACATCCTTGTGCGGCGCAGGTCGGTCGCCTGCCCCTTGCGGACGCGGCCGGTGAGCAGTCCCTGGGCGAGCGGGCTCCAGACGAGGACGCCCATGCCGTAGCGCTCGGCGACCGGCAGGATCTCGTGTTCGATGCCGCGGTCGAGGATTGAGTACGGTGGCTGCTCGGAGCGCAGCGGCTCGAGCCCGCGGCGCTCGGCGATCCACTGCGCCTCGACGATGCCGGACGCCGGCAGCCTGGAGTCTCCGAAGGCGCGGATCTTGCCGGCGCGGACCAGGTCGGTGAGCGCTGAGATCGTCTCCTCGAGATCCGTGCTCGGATCGAGGACGTGCATCTGGTACAGGTCGATGTAGTCAGTGCCGAGTCGCCGGAGCGAGGCCTCGACGGCCCGCATGATCCAGCGGCGGGATGCGCCCCGCTGGTTCGGGTCGTCGGGGTCCATCGGAAGCCCGAACTTGGTGGCGAGCACGACGCTGTCCCGGCGACCGGTGATCGCCTTGCCGACGATCTCTTCGGACTCGCCGCGGGAGTAGGCGTCGGCGGTGTCGATGAAGTTGATCCCGGCCCCGAGTGCCTTGTGGATGATCCGGACTGAATCCTCATGGTCCGGGTTGCCGACAGCACCGAACATCATCGCGCCGAGCGCGTAGGGGCTGACCTTGATGCCGGTCTTGCCGAAGGTGCGGTATTGCATCGTTTCTCCTGGATGATGTTGCCTCGGAAGCCGTAGACTGAGATAAGCGGAACATCGTCCCACTACTGAAGGACTATATGGGACGTTGTCCCACTTAGCAAGGAGGTGAGCGATGCCCCGTGCCGACGCACAGCGCAACGTCGATGCACTGCTGGCCGCGGCCAAGGAGGAGTTCGTCAGCAGCGGCGTCGACGTCGGTGTGCGCGCCATCGCCGCCCGGGCCGGCGTCGGGACCGCGACGCTGTACCGCCACTTCCCCACCCGGGCCGAGCTCATCTCGGCGGTCTTCCACCGCGAGATCGACGACCTCCTCGCAGCCGCCGTGACCCTGTCCGGGTCCTACGAGCCCGGCGACGCGTTGGATCGCTGGGTGGATCGCTACATCGACTTCGTCGCAACGAAGCACGGACTGGCAGCCGCGCTCCACTCCGGGGATCCCGCCTTCAGCGGCCTGCGCGAGTACTTCGAGGAACACGTCGGGCCAGCGCTTCAGATCCTCCTTGACCGGGCGCAGGACGCAGGATTGATCGGCTCCGGGACGAATGCGCTGGATCTGCTTGGCGCGATCGCGAATCTCTGCATTCCACCGCCAGGAAGCGACGACACCTCGCGCGCCCACCGGATGGTCGCGCTGCTGCTCAGCGGACTCCGCTACGACGCGGTAAGGCCGACCGCGCCTCCCGAATAAATTCTCCCCGCCAGTACGACGCTCCGTGTCCAGCTTGATGTCCTCGACCGGCCCGCCATCGAACTCGCCGAGGCCAGGACGCTGGAGCAGATGATCGCGTCGGTAGGCGACCTTAAAAACCTTCGTTGGCGATCATGTAACGGCCTCAGCGCGGGCACCTGCACCAGTCGGCGATCGTGTCTAGGTCGACGTGGCCTGTGGTGTCTACGTGGAGAGTGTCGGGGATCGGCAGGGGAGTGGCCAGTGCCCATCGCTGCGACCATTCCTCATCATCAGGCGGCTCGCCGTGGATGGCGTGCCGGTCCGGGTGGCGGGCGGCGAAGCGTTCCCTGGCGAGGGCGAGTGGCACCTCGCACCAGATCTGGCGGGGCGCGTGCACTTCCGCGGAGCTGAGCCCGGCCTGGACGAAACTCCAGGTCTCCTGGCCCGGCCAGGTGGACTCGAGGACGGCGCCGCCCGGGGAGTCGGCCAGCAGCGCCCACATGGTGGTGTTCGCGGCGGCGCCGAACTGGCTGTTCCACGCGCGCTGCGGCCGTCCGTCCGGCGGCTGGGCCCCGAAGATGTCGGCGTGCGCTTCCTTGATCACGTCCTTGCTGAAGAGCGGGAGCGACAGCCTGCGGCTCACAGCCCTGGCGAGGGTGGTCTTGCCTGCTGCGGGCAGGCCGTTCACGAGAACGACCAGCCGCCAGGAGTCGGCATCCGCCGTCAGCAGGTGGCTCATGTCCGCTTCCGCCGGGCTTCCTGACGTGGCCATGCCCGGCAGCCTAGCCAAGGGCAGGGACAAGGCCGGCCTTCTTGGCGGAGCGCACGCCGCCGTTGACTGAACGGGTGCCGTTGATGGCGTGGGTGGGGAACCATGCCGGGCAGTGGGTGCTCGCGGTGACCGCCGCGACTGGACCACCTACCTCGCCGATTGGGTAAGCACCCCCCGCACCAGGGAATACCGCTCGATCCGAATAAGTGCCGTCAGCCAGTACTGCCGGATAGCTGACCTTTCCAGAACCGCGGGCAGCGGGGCGTCGGGCCTCTGGCCATGGGCTTGCTGCCTGGCCCGGCTGCCCGAATCGAGGAACTGCGGGCGAGGCATCCTCCTGGGCTGCTCGCCGGTACTCCATGGTCAATGCCCGCTCTTCACTCGTGGGTCACGTCGGAGTTTAGGGCGGGGATAGCGTTGTCCGTGTCCAGTCCGGTAGCCGGAGAGGACCCGGGCTGATTCACAAGGCGAATGAAAGACTCGGCTGTCTTCCGGTATGAGCCGCTCATCCCCCGAGGGTCATCTATTCCCTTTCCGAAGTTCCTTGAGTCCGGCTTCACGTAATAGCCCTTCCTGAACCACACTTCCTTTCCCGTGATCAGGTGATTAGTCGTGATTAGCTTCGTGTCATGCGCGAGGAGGAACTCTAGGACGCGGAACAGTTTCCGGCTATCGCGTGAGATCCTGCTGAGGCTGGTGAAGCCGAAGGTTAGACCGTCATTCTCCTCTTGAGCCCGCTTCAGAAGGCTATAGCTCTCCGGGTCGAATCTCGGGTCAACGCCGCTAAATACCACCGCTTCGAGGATTCCCGTGCCCTTGGCGGAGATCTCGGTGGTCGCCGCCTCTGCCACTTCTGAGATGTCGGGAAGCTCTGGAACCGGCGCATCGGGCAGCCGGTAGCCCGCGCGACCGCCGCCGGCGTTTATGCACAGCTGGAGCGCGCTTAGACATGCCCAAGCGCGAGGATAGCTTTCAGTGAGCCCGGCGAACGGGCTGCCCGTAACCTCACCATCAAGCGGTCCGCCAGCTGCGAGGAGATGCGACAGCGGCCCTACGCCGGATTCGGTGATGGCCGCGATGCCCCCCTGCTCGATCAGTCCCTTGGTGTGCAGCTCTTCAAGCTGACTGTTGCGGATGACCAACGTCGTGAGGGCCTTGAGCCACGGCGGAGCATCAGCGGGATCGTACTCGTAAGATTCCTCATAGGCTGGAGCGGCCAGGATTTCCCGGGTCTTCCGGTCCATGCGGGCTACCGCTTCTGCTCGCAGCATGACGTCGTCCGCTGCCATGGCCGCTTCATCGTCGGTTGCCTTGGAGACATTCGCAAGAATGCCCGGGAGAAAATCACGGCAGAACTTGAGCCAGTGCTTGGGATCGACGGCGTCGGGCATGGCCACCTCATTCGTGATCTTGCGAGCTGCCTCAGCATATTCGGACGCGGAACATCAGGCCATAAAAGCCATTGCCTCCTGGCTCCCGCCAACCTACTGTAATGCGGAACGCTCGGCTAATCCTTGGGTACCCGTCACGGGACTGGTCGCGGCCCAGAAGTACTTCCTGCACCCGCGGCCGGATTGAACAAGGATTCCTGAACGGATCCGTCCTGGTACGGGTCGGCCGAGGTACATCGCAGGACCACGGCTGATCCATGACCGCCGCCAACCGAGGTTCCCGCTCAGGCCAGCGCCGAATGCCAGGTTCTTCCTTCTGATGACACCGGGCGCCGGCTTGGTGTCCCCGACTGGCCCGGATTGGCACCTTCCCCGGGGCTGGTGGCGGCGGCATGCTGGCAGCGGCCATGTCCAGTTGACGGGAAGGACGCGATGGAGCCCGGTTTCGCCGCTGCGGAGATCGACACGAGCAAGCCGCACCCGGCTCGGATGTACAACGCTTACCTCGGCGGGAACGACAACTACCCCGCTGACCGCGCGGCGGTGAGGCGGATCCTGCGCGACTTCCCGGAGGTCCCGGCGATTGCGCTGGCTAACCGGGCCTTTCTCCAGCGGGCGGTGCGGTTCCTGGCCGCCGAGGCGGGGATTCGGCAGTTCATCGACATCGGCACGGGCATCCCGTCCGCAGGCAACGTGCACGAGGTCGCGGGCCGGGCCGCGCCTGATACCCGGGTCGTCTACGTGGACAACGACCCGATCGTCAACGTCCACGCGAACGCGCTGCTGACCGGCAGCGGCACTACCGGCATCGTGCTGGCTGACCTGCGTGACCCCGCCGCGATCCTCGCCCACCCGGCGCTGCTTGAGCTGATCGACTTCACCCGGCCGGTCGCCCTGCTCCTGGTGGCGATCCTCCACTTCATCAAGGACGAGGAGGACCTGGCCGCGATCGTGGCCACGCTGCGGGACGCGCTCCCGGCGGGCAGCTACCTGGCCCTATCGCACGGGACGCTGGACTTCCACCCGCCCGCCGACGCGGACCAGGCCGCTGCCGGATACAAGAACGCGACCGCCCCGCTGGTTCTCCGCGCCCGCGAGCGGGTGCTGCCGTTCTTCGACGGGTTCGAACTGCTGGAGCCGGGCCTGGTGCAGGCCCCGCTGTGGCGTCCCGACGGCAAACAGCCTCGCCCGAAGGATCTTGAGAAGCTCGGCATCTACGCCGGCGTCGGCCGCAAGGTTACTGCTGGCCGGTCGCGACGGGCATGACCCTGGCCTCGCCTGCCGCGACTGGACGGGCCGCCGCATGACCGACTGGTTGACCGGGCGGCCTGTCCTTTGCTGTCAGCCTGATGGCCCGGGATGTGCCTGGGCTTGCCGGGGCGCTGCGGAGCCGGGCCGGTTCCAGCGCGCGAAGTGATCGCCGGCCTGAAGCGTACCGATCCGCATGGCAAGCTCCCGCCGCGCGAACGGCTGGGCGCAGGCGTTGCGGACGTAGGGACTCAGCCCGCTGACCTCGCGGACGGCCACCAGGATCTCGATGCCCGGCCAGTCGCGGATGTCCCACCCGTAGGCGGCCCCGAAGCCCTCGACGTCCTCCCGTGCGGGGTAGCCGAGCCGCCTGCTGGTGTAGTGGACCTGGGCGAGGTCCCACTCGGGAGGCCCTGTGGCGACGTGGTCCCAGTCGCCGAGCACGACAGCTCCGCGCGGTGCCCTGATCAGGTTGCCGGGATGGGCGTCCCCGTGGATCAGGGTGGGGGAGTGCGGAAAGCGCAGCTCCGCCCACTTGCCGCGAAGCTCCGCGATCTGGCCGGCGAGCCAGTCCCGGTCCCGGAGGGGCAAGGCACCGGGCGGAGCTGACTTCAGGGCGGCCGCGACGTTGGCCAGCGGGTCGGTGAGCGTTCCCGGAGGCGACGGCGGCAACGGCCGGGAGTGCAGGTCCCTGAGCAGGCGCGCGAGATCGCCAGCGGAGGCCGGGGAGCCTGCTGCTTCTGGCACGTACCGCCACACCGAGGCGACTCTGCCGTCGATCGTGAAGGGCTGCCCGGTGACGGGCGCGGGGGCCGTGCACGGGAAGCCGCTCTCGGCCAGCCAGGCCGTGACCTTCAGCGACGCGGTGATGCGGTCGAGAGCGGCGAGGTTGGTGGAGATGCGGACGACCAGGCCGGCGGAGGGAAGCGCGAAGACCGCGTTGCTGTTCAGCCGCAGCAGTTCCGCGCCTCGCACCTGGACGCCGACCCGGCGGCAGACGACGGCCAGCACGGCATCGAACTGGCGGCGGAACTCGTCGTCTTCCACCGTTACGTCACCTGGCCGGCCAAGTCATGCCTTGGGGCCGTCCTTGGCCCTCGTGCCGCATCCTTCGGCTCGCGGACGGCGGTCATCAGGACAGGGTGTGCAGCCCGACGGTGACGGCCTCGCGATCGAACGCCTCGATCTGGTCGCCGAGGTCGCGGGCCTGCACCGAGCCCCGGAAGACCGGCGCGGCCAGTTCTTCCCGGACCCGGCCCAGCCGGGTGGTCAGCGTAGCCGACCCGCTGCGCGGGCGGCAGCGCCAGGACCGGCCCCAGTGCCGCCACCGCGCCGTCCAACGCGCCGGACCGCAGCCGGACAACGGCCAGGTCGGCCCCGGCCAGCGCCTTGCTCGCGAAGCCGTGCTGCTCGCCGGAACCCGGCCCCTCGTCGTACAGGCTGATGGCACGCTCCAGTTCGCCGGCGGCTTCCCGCTCGTCGCCGCTGATTTCTGCGAGCGCTGTCCCGGCCATGGAGTAGGTGGTGGCCCGTGAGAGGGCGAACTCCTCGCCGCCGATCTGCACCAGGTCGTCGGTGTAGCCGCTTTCCCTGGCAACGTGCGCGAGCCCGACCGCCTGGCGGGCCTCGTCCGCCTCGCCCAGCCGGGCAAGCGAACGGGCGTGCTCTAGGTGCAGGTTGGCGCCCATCGGTCCCTGCGGGGCGTAGCGCAGCCCGTCGGCCGCCAGGTCACGGCTCTCGGCGTACCAGCCGCGCCAGTACATGACGTAGGAGAGCCTCGCGCGCAGCATGCCGCGCAGCGCGTTGTGGTCGATGATGTTGGCATAGGCCCAGCCAGCCCGGATCAGCTCCTCGGCGGCGTCCGGGTACCCGAGCCGGTTGGCGGTGATGCCCATTAGCCCGTTCAGGCACCCGGCCAGGAAGTACAGGTCAGCCTGCTCGGCCGGGCGCTGCCGCCGGTCCAGCAGCCGGTAGACCCGGTCGCGGACCCTGCGCATGTCCTGGAACGCAGGGAGGGGAGACCCGGTACTGCTCAGGCCAGACAGCCGGACCAGGTCCGTCCGGAGTTGCTCCAGCGTGGCCTCGCCGATGCCGTTCTGCTCGTGCTCCGCAGCGTGGTCGCTGCCCTCGTGTGCCGCCATGGTGACCTCTTGCTTGACCGCGAACTCCCCCGGAAGGGGGCCTTGCCTTCCACGGTAGGCGATGGCGGCGGATGCCGGCGGACACAGGCCGTCCTGCCCGGCCACGGCGGCCGGGCGTTGCACGGGCACTACAGCGGCCGAAGCCGCAGGGTCGGCCTCCCCGGAGGGGACTAGTGTCAGTGCGTCCGCGCCTTCGTCAACGGAGCCGGGGCCGAACTGGCTGGGATGGATGCCGAGGGCGCGGCAGTAGTGGAGCTTGTGGCGCTCGGAGATGCCGCCCTCGCGTTCCCAGCGGTGGATGTTGTGCAGCATGCCGCTCAGCTCGGGGACGGCCGTATCGCCGGCCTCGCGCCCGGCCTGGACGAGGCGGCGGGCCATCTCGGCTTTCGACCAGCCCCGGTCCTCGCGCTGCTGGCGGAGCCACGCAGCCGTCTCGCTGTCCATCACGCCTCTATCCTTCCCCGGTTCGCGGGTTCCTGCTGGGCTACGCCGAGGACATTCCAGGACACCGCGCGTCCTGGAATGTCCCCGGCTGTCACTCGTGTCAGGCCAGGAGGTCGTCGGCCAGCCCGGCCTTGGCCCCGTTGACGAAGGCGCAGATCTCGCCGGGTTCCAGGATCAGCGCGGGGCCGCCCGGGTCGGTGGACTGGCGCAGGGCGACCCGGCCGCCGGGGAGCTTCTTCGCCTCCAGGCAGTCGCCGCCGTTGGGGCTGCTCCAGGGCTTGACCCAGCCGTCGGCACCGAGATCGCCAGCGGGCCTGCCATTGCGTGCTTCCATAGGTTTCATATCTCCTTGCGGATCTTCCGGAGGATTCCCGCCGTTTCCCTGGCGGGGGCGGCCTGGGCGCTGATGCGGTCCAGGGCCTGGGCGTAAAGCGCGGTCTCGTCGGGCTTGTCGATGTAGAAGGCACTGGTCAGCGACTCGCCGTAGACGATGTCGGGCTGCTCGTGGCCGTCAAAGTCGAACCGGAAGATCCGGAACGGCCCGTAGGCGGCGGGGTGCAGCCCGGCGGCCAGGGGCAGCACCTGGAGGGTGATGTTCGGCTGGCCGGCGGCCTCGATCAGCTTGTCGACCTGTTCCCGCATGACCTCGGGTCCGGTGGTCGCGACGGGGCGGGTGAGCACGGTTTCGTCGATGACCAGCCACAGCCGGGGCGGGTCGGGCCTGGTGAGGATGTGCTGGCGGGCCAGCCGCAGGTCGACACGCCGGGCGACCTCGTCCTCGGCCGCGTCGGGGAAGCCGGTCTGGACGTTGGCGCGGGCGTAGCCGGGGGTCTGGAGGAGCCCGGGGACCGAGTGCGGGTCGTAGCCGCGGATCAGCGAGGCGGCCTCTTCCAGACCGATCAGGGTGCGGAACCAGGCGGGCAGGACGTCGTCATAGCTGTGCCACCAGCCGGGCTTGGATGCGTCGCGGGCCAGGGCGAGGAACGCGTCGACCTCGCGGACATCGGTGATGCCGTAGGCCATGAGCAGCGACTTGACGTTCAGCGGCTTGAGGGCGCCCTCGGCGCGCTCCATCCGCCGGACCGTGGCCGAGGAGGTGTAGATCACCGCCGCCGCGTCGTCAAAGCTCATCCCGGCTTTCTCGCGTAGCGCCTGGAGCTGGCGGCCCAGGATCATCCGCAGCACGGTCGGGCCGCCGGGCCGGGTCTCATTCATGCTCGTCCTGCCTCCCGCTGTGACGTCTGCGCACAGCGTGCCACGAACCCGACTTTACCGCAATACCGTCCAGGCCACTCTGTCACTGACTGGCCTGTTTCAGCTCTGCTCCGTCACTGTCATTTTGCAAATGACACGGAGCATCCTTATGGAACCCGGTCGGTGAGCGGCCCGCGACCAAGCGTCATGCTCTCGGGCGGGCCGCGCACCAGGCCGGGCAGCGCCCTGGTGCCGTGAGCCGGCATCCCCGGGTGGCTCACGGAATCAGGGGTGCCTCTCGCGCCCGAAGAGCAAGGACATGAGAGCTACGCGAAGGGAGTCCTCACGGTGAGCCAGGCCATCCGAGGGGCCACGGCGCAGGCGCCGGCTGCGGTCAGACGCAAGGGGTTCAAGGCGGAGATGGACGGGCTGCGGGAGCGGATGCGCGCCCTGGGGTTCGGCTATGACGAGGCCGCCGCCGAGGTGTCCCG
The DNA here is from genome assembly GCA_963785645.1 of uncultured Actinomycetota bacterium. Classification (GTDB taxonomy): domain Bacteria; phylum Actinomycetota; class Actinomycetes; order Streptosporangiales; family Streptosporangiaceae; genus Trebonia. The sequence continues at coordinate 14,503 of CAWAWG010000002.1, read as the reverse complement.
CCGCTACCAGGCGCGCCCGCGCCAGGCGTACCGGCTGGCCTGGGGGTGGACGCAGGACCAGGCGGCGGCGCGGTTCAACGAGCTTGCGGCGGGCGAGGGAACCGACCCCGACGGCCGGGCGAGCATGACCGGCCCGCACCTGTGCGAGATCGAGCAGTGGCCGAACAGCGAGCGCAGGCCGTCGGTGTACGTTCTGTGCCTGCTGGCCCTGGTGTACGAGACCGACGTGCTGTGCCTGCTGGACCTGGCCGATCACGAGAGCCTGCCGCAGCATGACCGGCTGGTGCTGATGCGCCGCCTGCCCCCGCAGACCCTGTTCGGGGAGCGGGTCCTGGCGCTGGCGGAGGCGCGCGGCCTGTCGCTGCGGGAGCTGGCCCGCCGGGTGCCGTGCGATGCCTCGCACCTGTCGAAGGTAGTCCACGGCCGGGAACGGCCGTCGCTGCGAGTGGCGGCCCGCCTGGATGACGTTCTGGAGGCGGGCGGGGAACTGGTCGCGCTCGCGGACGCGGCGGCACCGGACAGCGGCCCCGGCCCGGGGCAGGACCCGGGCCGGCAGCCCGGTGACGTGCCGGCCTCGGCGGTCGCCGGCGGCATGTCCCTGACGCTGCCGTACGTCCCGGCCCGCCTGGTAATCGAGGTGTCCGGCCCGGCGGGCGCGGTCGGCCTGGCAGAAGGCGGCGGCGCTGCTGCGGCGGCACCTGGCCGGCTCGCGCTGGTCCGAGGCGGCACGCGGCAGGCGGACGGAAGTGAAGCCGGATGAGCCACGCTGGGCCGGTGGCACAGGCACGAGTCTGCGGCTCCTGCCGCAAGACGCGCCTGTCAGGCTACAACCCAGACGATTTCTGCACCCCGTGCCGGCGGGCGCTGTTCGATCGGGAGCACCCCGCTGACCCGGGCGATGGCCTGGCGGAGTGGGTGTGGAACACCGCGCCGATGCGCGAAGCCCTGGCCCGGCTGGACTTCCAGGCCGTCCTGGTCATCTACCGGGCGGCGGCCGGGGTGTCGCGGCGGGAGCTGGGCGAGCGAACCGGCCTGTCGGAAAGCGCGATCTGGTACTGGGAAGCCGGTCGGCGGCAGGGCATCTACGACATCCGCCAGCTCCTGCAACTGACCGACGCGCTGAAGGCGCCGCGCGTGGCCCTGCTCCCGGTGATCCTCGGCCAGCCCCGCGCCCTCAGCGACCTGCTGTCCGGCCTGGCCGCCCTCCCGCCAGGAGGCGTCGGCCATGGCTGACCGGCAGGCAATGGCGCTTCCCATGGCGGCGGGCGCGGCGGCGCGGGCGCTGGCCGCCCGGCTGGAAGCGCATGGCTACCAGGTGAGCTTCCCGCCTGGCCGTGACCCGGCCGTCTTCAAGGTGACCGGGCTGCCCGGCCGGCCCGACGTGGAGGTCAGCGCCGAGAACGACGGCTCGGCCGCCTGTCACTACACCGGCTGCACCCCGGCACAGGCGGCCAAGGTCATCGCCCGCCTGCCGGCCCCCGCCCGCTCCCAGGTCCAAGTGGGCGAGACGGCGACCGCGACCTGGGGCGGCATCGAAGTCGAATGGCACTACCAGCCGCCGGAAGAGCAGCCCGGCGACCCCCGCCATATGACGGCTGCGCTGCTCGCCCACCTGGCCGTCCTCGGCGGCAATCATGACCGGAAGGACGACCCGACATGAACACCACCTGCCTTGCCGATCCCACCGCGCCGGGCGAGCTGCTGCGCCTGGTCGCCGACGGCCTGGCCCGAGCTGGCCTCGACGTCCGTCCGCCCGCCGACCCGGACGGCTGCCGCCTGGACCTTGCCTGGCCGGGGGCGCGCTGCACCCTGGCGGTCGGCGAGGGCGGCAGCGCCGAGTGGGAGTTCTGGCCCTGGTCCGCAGACGACGCCGACCCGGACCTGACCGCGGACCTGGCCACCGTCCTGCTGACTGGCCGCAGCGGGCCGCAGCCGCGCCTGGCCTCCGGGCACCACCGGGAAAACATAACGTTCAAGGGCACCGTCGGCCTGGAGCTGAAGGCCCGGGGCCTGGACGTGGAGCTGACGGTCTATTGCGACGAGACCGCCTTCGACGTCTTCGCCGAGATCGTCGTTACCGTTCCCGGGCCGGGGGACGGCTGCGGGCAGGTCTGCGTGGCTGACGATGGCGGCCTGACCTGGACGCGCGACTACCTGGCCGATGCCGCCATGGTTTCCGCACCGGGCGTGTGCGGCCAGGCCGCCGACCCGGCCGCCATCGCCGGCTCGGTGGTGGAGGCGGTCACGCGGGCGATGGCGCTCGTGCGCCCGGCTGAGGCGGGGCGGGCGGGCCATGGATGAGCCGCTGACGGCAGCGCCCCGAAGCAGGATGCCCCACCACGGGCCGGTCACCCGGGACTGCCCGGTGGAGTGCCTGCTGACGGTGCTGTCACGCAACAGCTTCAACCTGCTGACCCGCGCCTACGACGCGGCGCATGACGCCGCGCAACTGCTGTACGACAACCACCATGCGCTGGGGCTGGACTCGGGCGCGATCAAGCTAGACACGCTGCGCGCGGACATCGCCATGGAACTCGAAACCCGGGGCAAGCCGGTCACGCCGACGGCCGACGACCCGCCAACCGGGGCAGGGGAATGAGTAACCCCCGCCGCCGGGATCACGGGCTGGCCCGCTAGTGGCCTGGCACGCCGACCCGGCGGGCGAAGTCGCGCAGCCCCGGCAGGGCACTGCGGGTATCGGCCCGGAGCAGGTCTTCGGTCATGCGGTGGACGGGCGGGCGGTAGCGGACCTCGGCGGGCGCGGCGCGCTCGGCTGCGAGCAGGGACCTGTAGCACGCCTCCGGCTTGCCCCACTGGTGCCAGGCGCGGGCGACGTCGACCCAGTAGCGGCCCTGCCGTTCGGGAGTGGGGATGTCACCTGCGCGGATGGTGCGCGCGTGGTCGATGGCGGTGCCGCTGTCGCCGAGTACCTGGGCGATGCTGACCTGGTAGAGCGTGAGCCCGGCCGGGCCGAACGCGGGCTGCCTGCTGCTCGTGGCGCTGCCGAGCCGGACGGCGGCGGAGGCGGCCTCGGCCATGTACTCCCCGGCCGCGCGCCGGTTGCCGGCCGTGGCGGCGGTGTAGGCGGCGACGGTGAGCAGGTTGCCGTAGGTCGCGAGCTGGTCGGTGCTGGCGGTCCCGTCCGGCTCGATGTCGCGGCAGGCGCGGATGAGCAGGTCGACGGCCCTGGCGGGGTGGTGCGCCCGGCGCATGGCGGTGGCGACGGCGCGGCGGGCGTCGGCGACGGCGAGCGGGTCGCCGCTGGCCTGGGCGGCCTGCAGCGCCCGGTCCGAGGTTGTCCAGGACAGCGGGTCGTCGTTGACCTTGACCGCGAAGTCGGCGGCCAAGAGGTAGGCGTCGGCGAGCAGCCCGCTGGCCTCGGCCCGCTCCCCGGACCCGGCATTGTCTCGGGTCGCCTGGGCGGCGGCGATGATCTTCGGGAGCGCGGCCGGCACCCGGTCGTAACGGGCGTCTCGGAAGTCGCCGCGCGCTGCGGTGATCGCCGCGCGGAGCCTGCCTGCGGGGACGGGCGCGGCGTCCGCCTGCCCGTAGAGCACGTTCTCCAGCCCAGCCGCCGGGCGGCCAGGCGCCCCGGCGATGCCCGGCACCCGGCCGAGCGCGGCGGCCCCGGTGAGGGCTGCGGTGCCCGTGATCATGTCCCGGCGTCGCACGTCGTCACCGTCCAGTGGTAGGCCAGTGACCACTGTAGCGACCAGCGCCTCTCCCGGCACAGCGCCCGCGCGGGCACCGCCGGGAAATTCTCCCGTTTCCGGCGTCAGCCCGAAGACCTCCGGGGCCGCGCCGAGCGCCCCGGCCAGGCGGCGCAGCGTGTCGATGTCGGCCAGCCGCCTGCTGCCGGTCTCGAACCGGGAGATCGTCGCACACGAGTACCCGGCCAGCTCCCCGGCCTGCGACTGGGTCAGGCCCCGGGCCTGGCGGGCGCGGCGCAGCACGACGCCGTACCGGCGCTGCCGGACGGCGTCCCGGATGTCCTGCGATGCCAGGAGCGATCGGAGGTCGTCTGCCATCCCGCCAGCCCTGCCCGGTCCGTTCCAGCCAGCGTAAGCCGCTCGCGACCGGTACCGGAAGGTGATTTACCCGATACGCAAACGACTTACCAGGCGCGCACGGCCCATTGTCCCGGGCGCCCGGCGAGCCGCACGGTGACGTCGTAATGACGCTCAGCATCAAGGAGAACTTGCAATGGCCCCTGAAAACAGCCCGCCGACGCCGAGGCCCGCAATCTCAGCAGCCGTGAGGCCGCTGGCCGCGAGCAGGACAGGAGGCCAGAGGTGGAAAAACCCCACCCGCTTGTCTCCGTCGTAGTGAGCGTCCGGGGAAACGCCGGCTCCCTGCCCGGACTCCTCACGGCGCTCGCCGGGCAGGGGCTCGGGCCGGATGAGATGGAGGCGGTGATCGTGGACAACGACCCGCCAGGTCCGCTCCGGCCGGCGACCCAGGCCGTGGCCGCCGCGGAGCGGCTGTTCCCGGTCAGGGTCCTGGCCGAGCCGAGGCCGGGGCTGAGCGCCGGCCGTAACCGCGGTATCTGCGCGGCGCGCGGCGACTTCGTCGCCGTCACCGACCCGGACATCGTGCCGTCGGCCGGGTGGCTGCGCACCCTGCTGGCAGCCGCGCGGGAAGAGAGCGCGTTCGCCGTGGGCGGGCAGACCACGGTGACCTACTCCGGGGGCAGGCGTTCCCTCTCCCGAGGAGGGGATCGGGCGGGCCTGTCGGAAAGCGCGATCTGGTACTGGGAGGTCGGCACGCGGCAGGGGATCTACGACATCCGCCAGCTCCTGCAACTGATCGACGCGCTCCAGGCACCGCCTGGCGCTGCTCCCGGTGATCCTCGGCCGGCCCCGCGCCCTCAGCGACCTGCTTCCCGGCCCGACGGCCCTTCCGGCAGGAGGCGGCGGCCATGGCTGACCAGCAGGCAGCGGCGCTTCGCCGGCCCGCGCGCCTTGAGCTGCGAAGAAGCACGATTGCCATGACCAGTGCAAGTTCCCCAGGCAGGCGCTATGGCGGCGCGAAGGCCGGAGCATGCGGCGGCGCGGGAGACCTTGCCGTTGCGAGTGCTGGGGGCGCAGGGGCCGTCATTTCCTGTGCCGAGATGGAAGCCCGGTGCTTCGGGCCGGACGGAACCCAGGCCAGAGACGATACGGAGGGTCGCTGCGGCCCTGAAACGGCTGTGAGTACCGTGCACTGGCGCGGCGCTGGAGTGCGGCTAGTCGGGGACGGGGAAGCGGTAGTCGAAGGCGGCCATGTCGGCGCGGATGATGAACCGGGCGACGTCGAGCGCGCCCTCGGCGGTGTGGTACGTGCGGATGACGTCGAGGACGGGCGTTCCCTCGGGGATGCTCAGCCGGGCGGCCTCGGGGCTGGATGGCATCCGGGCGGTGATCTCCTCCTGGACCTCGGTGACGGGCGATACCGCGTTGATGCGGGCGATGTGGCCGCCCGCTCCCCGCCCGGTGAGCAGGTCGGGGTTGCGCTCGCCGGTCGCGACGGAAAAGTAGCTGTCGGCCGACTGGTTGACGACGCCGTCGATGGTGGTGACGCGGCGGCGGACGTGGACGGGGTCGCCCTCGCTGACGCCGGCCAGCCGCTCGGCGACCCAGGCGGGCGCGGGCTCCTGGGCGGTCTGGGTTTCCTGGCCGACGGCGCGGCCCTGGGCGGCGCCCTCGGCGTCGAGCAGCCGCTGGGGTGCCTCGCTGGCCCAGACGGAGCGGCTGTAGCGGCCGATGCCGTAGCGGCGGACCGGGGGCTGCTCGCGGACGAAGTTGCCGACGCCCTGCTGGGACATGATCAGTCCTTCCTGGCGGAGCCGGGCGAGCGCCAGCCGGACGGTCACCAGGCTCGCCTTGTAGGTCTGCGCGAGCGTCGGCAGGCCGGGCAGCTTGGAGCCGGGCGGGTACTGGCCTGAGGCGATTCCCGCGCGGATCGCGTCGGCGATCCGCAACTGCAATGACCTGCCGTCCGTCGTGTCGCTCACGAACCACAACTCTATCCACTGTTGGTCTGTTTACACACTAGATCCGGCGTGTTCTCATAAGTCTGTAAACAGACCAACAGGGCTATGGCCGGACGTTCTTCGCACTGAGGACCCCGCAGGAAAGGATTCTCATGAACGGAAGCGCGCAGCCCCTGGGCAACCCGGGTGTGCAGCTGGCCGAGGCAGCTGGCCCGGCTGACGGAAAGGAACCCGCAGTGCCGCCTGGAAAGAGCCTGTTGACGCTAGTGCCCGGGAATCTCAGTTCCGCCGACTTCGATCTTGAGGCTGCAGAGAGGGCCGCAGCCGCGTTGCTGGCGGCGTTCGGCGTTCCCGCTGGCAGCGAGGCCGCACGGCGCACTCCCGCGCGCATGGTGGCCGGCCTGGCGGAACTGCTGTGCACGCCGGCGTGGGAGTTCACCACGTTCCCCAACGCCGAGGGCCAGCACGAGCTCGTGCTGGCGCGGAACGTCCCGTTCACCTCGGTCTGCGCTCATCACCTGCTGCCGTTCTCCGGCGTTGCCCAGGTCGGCGTGCTGCCGGGGCAGCGCATCGCGGGCCTGTCGAAGCTGGCGCGGGCAGTGGAGGCGTTCGCCGCCCGCATGCAGGTCCAGGAGGAACTCGGCCAACAGGTCGCTTCCTTCCTGGAGACTCGGCTGGAGTGCCGGGGGGTCGGCGTCGTGCTTGAGGCCGAGCACCTGTGCATGACGCGCCGCGGGATCAAGGCCCAGGGGTGCGACACCGTCACGGTCGCCACGCGCGGGCTGCTGCGCGACGACCCGTCCGCGCGGGCGGAGTTCCTGCACCTGGCGCAGGCCCCGCGGCGGGGGGCGGCATGAGCTACGCGATCGGCAAGCGGTTCTCCTTCGAGGCCGGGCACCGCCTGGGCGGCCTGCCGGCCGGGCACAAGTGCGCCCGGCCGCACGGCCACTCCTACACCGTCGAGGTCATCGTCACCGCCGGGGAGCTGACCGGGCCGGGGTTCGTCACCGACTTCGCCGACCTGGACCCGCTCAGGCGGCACCTGGCCGAGGCGTACGACCACCGGATGCTGAACGACGTCATCGACGCCGAGCCGACGAGCGAGAACCTCGCCCGGGTCCTGTTCGACTGGTGCGCCGCCAGCCTCGCCCTGCCGCCCGCCGCCGTTGTCGCGGCGGTCCGTGTCAGCGAGACCGCCGCCACCTGGGCCGAGTACCGGCCCGAGCCCGCCGCATGACCGTCGGCCCCGAGAGGAACGCCATGACAACCGAGACCCTTCCGCTTACCGGACCGGCCAGGCAGCAGCCCGTGCCGGTGTCCGAGCTGTTCTACTCCTTCCAGGGCGAGGGGCCGAGCCTCGGCCGCCGAGCCCTGTTCGTCCGTTTCATGGACTGCAACCTGACCTGCGGCTATTCCAGGGTGCCCACCGAGGCGCGCACACCGGCAGAAGGCCCGATGCGGTGCGACACCGAGTACACCTGGAACGGTGCCAGGCACGATCTCACCGCCGGGGTGAAGCACCTGACGGCGGAGCAGATCTGGGACGCCCTGACGGGACTCGACCCCTCCACCGCCAACCCGGAGATCGCGCCCGTCGACCTGATCGTGGCCTCCGGCGGCGAGCCGCTGCTGCGCAAGGACACGCTGCTTCACCTGGCGGCCCAGGCCAGGCGGACTGGGCGGCAGATTGAGATCGAGACGAACGCCACCATCTGTCCCGGCGGAGACCTCATCGCGGCGGGAGCCACATTCAACGCCGGCCTCAAGCTCGCTTCCTCCGCCGTGCCCCGCAAGAAGCGGATCAAGCCGGACGCGATCCGGGAACTCCAGGCCAGCGGCCAGGCCCGGTGGAAATTCGTCGTCTGCGGCGCCAGCGACCTCGACGAGATCACGGGGCTCCAGCGCGAGTTCGGCCTGACGGAGATCTGGCTGTCTCCCGAGGGCACCACCTCGGCCGCGATCACGGGGCGGCTGCGGATGGCCGCTGATGCGGCCCTCGCCCGCGGCTGGAACCTCACCGTCCGCGAGCACGTACTGATCTGGGGTGACGAGCGTGGCAGGTAACGCAGCCCATGGCATCAACGTGTCGGTCATCGCGCCGGCCGCCTACTTGCGGGACTTCGCCGCCCAGGACCCGGCGACCGTCCACCACGTGGCCGCCCAGCGCGTCCTGGCCAATCCGGAGTACCGGGCGTTCTTCCTCGAAGAGGCCGAACTGGGCGCGGCCGTCATCGTGGACAACGGCGTCTTCGACCTCGGCGAGGCCCTGCCCGCCGCCAGCCTGGTCCGCGCTGCGCGGGCGGTCCGCGCCCAGGAGATCATCCTGCCGGACGTGATGCACGACGGGCCGGGCACCATCCGGGCCAGTGACCTCGCGGCCAGGCAGATCCTCGAAATCACCGATGAGTTCCGGCTGTGCGCGGTGGTCCACGCCGCCGGCGACCGCGAGTGGCACCAGGTCTACGACCACTTCGCATCGCGCGACTACACCGGCGCAATCGCCTTCCCGGCCTCGCGGTCCAGGGAGCCGAGCCGGGAGCTGGCGAAGAACCGCGTCGCGGCGACCGCCTACCTGGAAGAGAACGGGCGGGTCATCCCTGGCCTGGTCTACCGGCTGCTCGGTTTCGGCCGCACCGGGCACCTGGAGCTGATCTCGCAGCGCGCGCACGCCTGGATCAGCTCCGTCGACGGGGCCGCGCCGGTCCTGCTCGGGATGATGGGGGTGCGGATGCTGCCCCGCGGCCCGTACGACAAGCCCCCGACTCCGCGCGTCGAGACGGTCACGCACATCGACCCTGACAGGTTCGCGCTGATCCGCTATAACATCCAGGCCGTCCGTGACGCCGCGGGGTGCCCTATTAAGGTCAGGGCGGCACGGTGACCGCCCTGCCTTCGGAGGAGAGCGCGCTGGGGGCTTCGCCGATCGATGTGCACCGGCACACGATGAGCGTGCCGAGCTTGCGCCGCTACCTGGAGATCAAGGCCCACCACCTGCTCTGCGAGCGCGACTGGGCAAGTATCCGCGTGACCGGCGCCTACGACCGGGCCTGTGTGGTGTCGGCGAACGAGAAGAATGACAAGCTGTTCAACTGGCAGCGGCCCACCGCCGAGGTGCAGGGCGACTGCCTGGTCATCAAGTGCTTCCCCGGCGCGGACTACGTCCGCCATTACGTGCTGATCATCGCGACCTACCTGAGCCTGGTCGGCCGCTACCACGGCCAGGTCGGCTACGAGCTGCCCGATGAGCGCACCTGCGCGGCGGCTGTAGACCGGCTGGACCTGGACCCGTCGGGCGACGACCTCGTCGTCCTCGGCTGGGGCCTGGCGCACTTCACCGATCCCGCCGCCTGGACGGCGGGCCACGGGTACGCCTGGCAGCGCGCCGAGCACCACGGGCGGCGCGTGCTGTACCTGGGTTACCAGCACAGCATCTGGGGAGACGTCGCCGGCCGCGTCGTGTCCCGCCTGGCCGCACTGGGTGCCCGCCGCGTCGCCTACATCGGCAAGGTCGGCGCGCTCGACCCCGCCATCGCCCCCAACACCTGCCTGGCCACCGGCGACACCAGCATCCTGGACGACGGCCTGGTGCGATGGAGGAATGTCTTCGCCGACCTTGCCGACGGCCAGCCGGACATCCGCCAGGGCGTCCACGTGACCTCTCCGTCGATCCTGCTGGAAGACACCCGCTGGCTCGCCGGCCAGGCGGGCCGCCTGTTCGTTGACCCCGAGATCGGGCACATGGGACGCGCGGCGGCCTCCGCCGGCATCGAGTTCGGGTTCCTCCACGTCATCTCCAACAACCTCGCAGCCGCTTACCCGGCCGACCTGTCCAACGAGCGGCTCAGCCACGTCATCGAGCGCCGTGCCCGGCTGCTCGACCGCATCCACGAGATCATCAGGACCCGGCTGCGGTCCATCCCCCGCCACTCTCACCCAGGAGGCACACGCCCATGACGGCCCAGCCCGCCGGAAAGCTCATCACCGTGGCCGGCATCGACGGCGCCGGAAAGTCAACGCTGGCCGCCGCGCTGCACGGCGCGCTGAAAGGCGCCGGCCACGACGCGGTGCTCATCGGCAAGCACACCACCGAAGTCCCCGCAGACGCCGCGCTGTCGGCCTACCTCGACAGCCTCAACGCCATCGTCTACCGCCGCGACCAGGCCGTCGGCGCGGCGTGCGGTGACCACTACTGGCTGTTCGCCCTGGCCGCCTGGTACAGCCTCCAGGACCGCCTCGTCATCCGGCCCGCGCTCCAGGCCGGAACCCACGTCATCCTCGACAACGCCCACCACAAGATCACCGCCCGCTACGCGGCCAACCCGGGCGTTCCCGCAGGTCTCGCCCCGCAGGTCTTCGCCCACCTCACGCCTGCCGACCTCGTCCTGTTCCTCCAGGTCACCCCAGAGGAGGCCCTACGGCGCAAGGGCGGGTTCACCCCGCTAGAGGCCGGGCGAACCGGCAGCACCGGGCAGGCTTTCGTCAGCTACCAGGACGACGTCAGCGCCCGTCTGCGCGAGCAAGCCGGGCAAGAGGGCTGGGAACCCATCGACGTGACCGCACTTTCCCCGGACTCCTTGCTCGACCAGGCGCTCGCCATGCTCAAGACGCGGCTGGGCATCGCCTGACCGCGCCCGCCCGCACCAAGAAAGAGAGGAACTCGGCAACGTGAACTTCGCACCGGGCCGCCCCTACCTGTGGCACGGCGTCACGTGGGCCTCGGGAGCGCCGTCGCTCCTGCAGGCCGACACCACCAGCGGCACCTTGGGCACCGTCGATGTCATGGGGCTGCGGATCGGGGTGAAGGCGGCGGGAGGCGGGCGGTTCTGCACCGGCAGGTACGGCTTCGCCGGCACCTTCCAGGTTGAGCCGCTGCCGTGCCCGCAGCAGGCGCAGGCCGGCCCAGGCGGGCAGTGCGCGGCGTGCCTTGGACGTGATGACTTCCGCTTCGCCCACCACGCGCACAAGGGCGGCCACGCATCCGCCGCGCTGACGGCCTACCTCGACCAGCCCCACCTGCTCTACGTCGCCACCTTCGCCCACGCCGCCACCAAGGTCGGAACCGCGGCGGCCCCGCGGCGCGTCTCGCGGCTGGACGAGCAAGGTCCCGTGCACGCCACCTACCTCCTGCAGGCGAGTGACGGGCGGGCCGTCCGCGTCCTCGAAGCCACGCTCAGCCGTGACGCCGGCCTGGCCCAGTCCGTCCGCGGGCCGGCGAAACTCGCCGCCCTCACCGACCCCGATCCCCGCCAGGCTCGCACCGCGCACGACGCCGCCGTCGGCCGTGCCCTCGCTGCCCTGACCGCCCTCGGCCTCAGCCCCGAACCCGAAGAGTGGACGCCGCCCGCCTGCGGGGCCGAACTGCGCGCCCCGCGCCAGGGAGAACGGCTGGCCTACCCGCACGACCTCCGCGAAGGCGAGCACGGCTTCCAGGTGGAGTCCTGCTCGGGCAGTCATGCCCTCGTCCGCCTCGCCCCGGACGACGACACCCGCTACGTCCTGGACCTCAACGCCCTCAAAGGACGCCGCGTCCTGATCGGCAGCTACACCTCACCCGCGATGCCCCTCCAGGGATCACTGTTCTGAACCCCGTCACGCCAGCAGCCAGGCCAGCACGCCTTACTGCGGAAAGGACCCCATGCAGCCCCTGGACGCCGTCGCCGGCTGGGACGACAACCTCAACGCCCAGCTCTACGCCCGCTTCACCCGCGACCACCCCTTCTACACTCTCACCAGCCGCGACCTGGCCCAACGAGCATCCCTCCCAGGAGCACGCCTCGTGGTCGACCTGTGCGGCGGCACCGGCGCCACCGCAGCCGTCCTGCTTGAGACCCTCCCGCCCGCCGCCAGGGTCATCTCCGTCGACGCCGCCGCAGCCATGCAGGCAGCCGGCCGCCGTGCCCTGCCCGACCCAAGAGTCAGCTGGATCACCGCGCGAGCCGAGGACGCGGCCCGGCACATCAGCGAGCCCGCCGACGCCGTGGTGTGCAACTCGGCGATCTGGAAGACCGACACCCCCGCCGTCTTCGCCTCGGTCAAAAAGGTTCTCCGCCCCGGCGGCCGGCTCGTCTTCAACATCGGCGGGTCCTTCGCCGGTCTCCGCCCCGCGAGAACGGAGCCGCGCCCAGGCCCGTCCCTGAATGAGCTGATCACCGTCGTGGCCGCCGAGCAGTACGGCTACACGCCCTTCCCGGACCCGCGGCCGGCCGCGCCGCTGACAGCCGGCCGGGTCCAGGAACAGCTCCGCGCTGCCGGCTTCACGGTCCTGGGCACGGAGACCGTCACGCACGCCGGCACGCTGGAGGAGAAACGCGCGTGGCTGTCGATTCCCGCGTTCGCCCGCCCGCCAGGCCCGTTCACCTACGAGCAGCGCATGGAAATCCTGGAGCGGGCCTATGCCCGAGCCGACGCTTCCCGTCCGGTGACTACCGCCTGGCTCGTCGTCACCGCCGAAGTGTGACCGCCCGCGCCCGCCAAGGCGGTAGCCCCCGTGCCCGCAAGCAAGGCTCGTCCCACAAGGCTTCCGGCGAGGGCGGATGCCGTTTAGGGGGCCGCTGGCCGCCATGTCGTCTTCAGGTGCCCGGCGAAGGCCCTGATCCGCGGCCTGTCGCCGGGGAAGGCCCCTTCCCAGTCAGACGCCAGCGGCGTCCACGCGGCGGGCTGGCGGCTTTCCCCGGCCGGGACGAGAGAGCCGTCCAGGACGGCCGCGTACGACAGCCCGAGCGTGGGCGTCCAGTCCTCCCGGTAGGTCCGCACGGTCACGGCGGCAGGAGTCTCCAGCAGGCGCCCGTGGAGGCCGGTCTCCTCCCGGAACTCCCGCCGGGCCGCCTCCTGTGGAGTCTCCCCGGCCTCAACCCTCCCGCCCGGCGGGACCCAGCCCCGCCAGCGGTGCCTCACCAGCAGCACGCGCGCGAATGACTCGTCGAACGCCCATACCTCGGCCGCGACCGGCTCCATCGGCCCCTTCACCGCGATCTCCAGCCAGGCCAGCGCGTCATCGTACTCGGTCATCGCCGCACGGGCATCAGCAAGCAAGGCGTCGAGCGTGCGCTGGTCAAGCCCCGTGGAAGTCACCTGGACACGCTACAGGCAAGTGCCGCTGCAGCACGGCGGGGTCCGGGAAGCTGGGTTCGCGCCACCTGCGGTCCCCGAGCGGGTAACGGCTGCTGCGGCGGGCGGTCCTGCGCCGCCTGGCGGAGCCAGGTCAGCTTCGAGAGGTTGTCCTGCTCGGCATTCACGCCGTACCCGTCCAGGAGCTGGCGCGTCCAGGCGCACAGCTGACCGAACTCGCCCATGAGGCCGTCACCGGGCCGGCCGCTGATCACGCGGCTGCGGATGTACTCGACTTCCGCCTGGTGCAGGTCCGGGACCCGCCCGGCCGAGTCGGTGGACCGGTCGAACATGACCGAGAAGACGTGCCCGCTGCGCAGCGACTCCAGCAGCACGTTGCAGCGGACGCGCCAGTAGCAGCCGCCCCACGACGGAGCCAGGCCGTAACGGTCCCTGATGACGGCGCGGAGGTCCGGGTCCGGCCCGAGATCGAGCCCGCCCGTGAGCTTTTCCCGGCGGATCACCGCATCGCCGGTGAACCACTTGCGCCGGATGCCCCAGCTCCCGTCAACGGCCGGGATGAACGCGATATAGCCGCGCTCCGGCTCCGGGGCGGCGATCTCTTAGATGTGGCTGAGGAAGTCGCACTGCTCGAACCCGCCCCTGCTGCCGTGCTCGGGAATCCAGCCGTCGATGGCCCCGGCGGCGACCAGGTCCCGCGTGCGGGCCGCCAGGAGCCAGATGTCCGGCCGCCCGGCGAGCGTGAACTTCTGCTCGATCTCCAGGCCCGGATGCGCGTTGACGAACCAGCGCTGATGGTTGTTGAACCGGGCGGCGTGCGCCCGGTGCCGGGCCGACAGGTCCGCGACCCACTCGTTAACGACCCGGGGGTCCCGGGGGTCACCCTCAACCGGCGGGCCGTCCAGCGCGATGAACAGCGCATCTGTCCCGGTGAACGACACCAGGGTGTAAGGCCGCCAGCCGCCCTCTGCGGGCGACAGGACGAACAGCGGCGCCTGGTCGCAACCGCCCGGGAACGAGTCCGCGAGGCTGACTGAAGTCGAGCATTACGGTGTTACGCGGCTGGCGGTCAGCGGGCACGGCCACCGCCAGGGTGGCAACGGCCAGGGCGGCCGCATCCGGCTCGTGCCGGACGCTGGCAGGACCCGTCACCAGCACGGCCTGGTCATAGCCGGGCACGGCCCCCGATGGAAGCATGGCCGGCTGCCGAGACAGGGCAGGCATCAGCTAGCCCATCAGCCCACGCGAGGCGGGGGCCGAGCGGTTCACGGGTTTTCTGGTAGCCCGGTCCCTGACTGGGGCTGCTACGCGGCCTTGATCTTGCACTGCTATCGGCTCCCTGTGAGCGGACTGAGGTCAACTGCGCGAGCGATCCACAGCCACCGAGTCTTGCTCTCAGCCTGGCCCCTGGTCGCCGGTTCTTCACTCCCCGCGCCGGGAAGGTATCGTTCCCGCTATCCGGGA
>CAWAWG010000001.1:0-506156 GCA_963785645.1 uncultured Actinomycetota bacterium | reverse complement strand
TGTGCCCTCTACTGGTTCAGTTGGTGCTTGCTTCCCCTTCGAGGCCGTGCTCGCGGCGGCCGAGGCCGACGCCCCCGTCATAGTCGGTTTCGGCGCAGAACGAAGATGCTGGCTGATGAGTGGCTTGACGCGGGCGGCATCGAATTCCTCGGCGCGAGCGGTCGGGCCCTCCTCGAAGGCTGCCGGATACCGGCATCCTTCCTGCTCAACGAGACCCACACGCTCGAGCAGGCGGTCAGGGGCGTGGATGCCGGACTCAACTTCGTGATGATCGACAGCCACCGGTGGCCGGTACCGGAGGCCCGCGACGCCGTGGCCAGTTGGAAGGTCGGCCGTAGTGGCTGAACATGTTTCGACAACAGAATTTCCAAGAATCCCGCTCGCCCGTGCAACCCACGGGCACGCCACGCCCCTTGGACAGCGGGCGGTACGGGGGCGCCCAACCTGGCGGGTACGGGGGGTCACCCCCGGGAGACCACAGCATGCCTTTCGTCTACACCACGAATCTGTCTGAGGTCCGCGCGCTCGCGGAAAAGCAGGCCAGGATGGCGGGCCTGCCGGACGACCGCGTGGTCGACTTCGTGATCGCGGTCGGCGAGGTCGCCGGCAATACCGTCCGGCATGCCAAGTCACCGGGGTCGATAGAGATCTGGTCGGACGACCACGAGGTCATCTGCGAGATCCGCGACGAGGGGGTCATCGCGGATCCGGCGGCCGGCAGCTCGGCCGCCGGATCCGGACGCCAACGGCGGCCACGGCCTCTGGCTCGTCCACCAGGTCTGTGACCGGGTGGATCTCCACTCCGACCAGAACGGGACGGTCATCCGGATGCACATGTCCCTGCGTCGGGGGCCCGTGTTAGCGCCCCGTGTTGGGGCACTGTGTTGGGGCACCGTGTTCGGGGCACCGTGTTGGGGCACTGTGCGTCAAGGACCCTCGCTGGGAACTGCGTTAGGGTTTCGTTAAAGCGGGTATCCGACGGGCACTGCTGCCGAGACCGCCTCCCGATGTACCCTTGGGAGGCTCAATAACTTCTTTAGCAATTACTAATAAATAGGAAGACATTATGGACGTTAGTGGTACCCGCATGGCGGAGTACTTGCGCGACCACCGGGACAAGGTCGTCGGCCGCTGGAGTGAGCTAGTTGTCGTCGGCGTGCGCGGTCGGACCTCCCTTGACGAGGTGCGACGCGACCTCGGTGATCTTTACGGACTGATCATCCGGGCACTGTCCGATGCGGACGATCACGCCGCCGGGGAGCTGCGGGCGTACCTTGACGAGCTTTCGCGCAGCCGCGCCAGGAACGGTTTCACGCCAAGCGAGACCGCGCTCGGGGTGTTCTCACTCAAGGAAGCCGTCTACGAACTCGTGGCGGACACCGCTGAGCTGGTGCCCGAGTTCCTCGCGTTCTCCCGCGTGATCGACGACCTTGGCCTGCAGACCTTCGAGGCGTACTCGGCGGCGCGCGAGCAGATCATCTCCGATCAGACGACCGCGATGCTTGAGCTCTCCACGCCGGTCGTACGGCTGTGGGACGGAATCATCGCGGTGCCGCTCGTCGGCACGCTCGACTCGGCCCGCACGCAACTGGTGATGGAGAAGCTCCTTGACACACTCGTGGCGACCGGGGCCGGCCATGCGGTGATCGACATCACCGGCGTGTCCACGGTGGATACCGAGGTCGCACAGCACCTGCTCAAGACCGTCAGCGCGGCCCGGTTGCTCGGCGCGGAGTGCACCATCTCCGGCATCAGGCCGCAGGTCGCGCAGACGATCGTGTCGCTCGGCATCGAGTTCGGCGACATCGCCACCAAGGCGACGCTCGCCGACGCGCTCGCGCTCGCGCTGCGGCAGGCCGGGCTGAAGGTCGTGCCGGCGGCCTCAGCATGAGCCGGATCCAGTTATGGAGCGGGTGCCGATCCTCAGGATCGGGCAGACGCTGTTCGTCTCCATCCAGATCGACCTGCAGGACGACACCGTCATGCGCCTCCAGGAAGACATGGCTGACGAGCTGGCCGTCACCGGGGCGAACGGGGTGATCATCGACATCACCGCGGTCGAGATCGTCGACTCGTTCATCGGCCGGATGCTGACCATGATGGGGTCGATATCGCGGCTCTTCGACGCCGAGACGGTCATCGTCGGCATGCGCCCGGCGGTGGCGATCACGCTGACCGAACTCGGGCTGTCCCTGAGCGGGGTCAGGACCGCGCTCAACGCCGAGAAGGGCCTGGAGATCCTGAACGGGAAGTCCTGATGGACGAGGTGCCTATTACGTCGGGAGACGATGTCGTCCGCGTCCGGCAGCAGGTACGCACCGCGGCCGCGGCCAACGGCCTGTCCCTGGTGGACCAGACCAAGCTGGTGACGGCCGCGAGCGAACTCGCGCGGAACACGCTGATACACGGCGGCGGCGGCGTCGCCCGGATCGAAGTGGTCAAGTCGCCCAACGGGCGGACCGGCGTCAAGCTCCGCTTCACCGATGAGGGACCAGGCATCCCCGACCTGGATCTGGCGCTCACGGACGGCTGGACGTCGGGTAACGGGCTGGGACTCGGGCTTTCCGGCGCGCGGCGGCTTGTCGACGAGTTCGAGCTGGACTCCAAGCCCGGTACCGGCACGAGTGTCATGGTCGTGAAGTGGTCGCGCTGAGCCGGCTGCTGGCCGCCCAGGGCCCGGAAGACATGCGCTGGCTGCGGGTCGAGGAGCCAAGCGCGGCCGCCGCCTGCCGTGCTGCGGCCCTGACGCTGGCCAGCAAGCTGGGCTTCCCCGAGACGCGGGTCGACCAGTTGGCCCTCGCGGTGACGGAAGCGGCGTCCAACCTGCACAAGCACGCTAGCCAGGGGTCGATGCTGCTGCGCATCGCCCGGGAGGACGGCAAGCCGGGGATCGAGATGCTGACCATCGACGCGGGACCGGGGTTCCGCGACGCGGACGAGGCGCTGCGCGACGGTCACTCCACGAGCGGCACGCTGGGCATCGGGCTCGGCGCCATCAGGCGGCTGGCCGACTTCTGCGACCTGTACTCGGTGCCCGGCCACGGAACGGTGCTGGTGGCCAGGTTCTGGCCCGAGCCGCACCCGGGTACCGTGCCTTATGCCGGCCTTGTCAGGCCGATCACCGGGGAGAGCGAGTGCGGGGACGTCTTCGGTGCGGCCGAGATCGAAGGCCAGTTGACGGGGGTGCTCTGCGACGGTCTCGGCCACGGCCCGCTGGCCGCGCGGGCCGCGATGGCGGCGGTGGCGGCGGTGCTTGAGGATCCGGAGGGCGAGCCCGCCGTGCTCGTCGAGCGCGCGCACCGGCGGATGGCCCACACGCGCGGGGGAGCCCTCGGTGTGGTCCAGGTGGCCGGCGATGTCGTGCGGTTCGCCGGCCTCGGCAACATCGCCGCGGTGATCCTGGCCGATGGCACGCGCCGGAGCATGATCTCGGTGCCGGGGATAGCGGGCCATCAGGCGCGCTCCATCCGTCAGTTCGGATACGACGCACCGCCCGGTGCGGCGATCATTCTCCACTCCGACGGCCTCAGCAGCCGCTGGCAGCCGGCCACGCTGCCCGGCTTGAACACAATGGATCCACTGGTCGTAGCGGCCGCGCTGCTCTCTCAGGCCGGTTCCCGGCGTGACGACGCGGGAGTGCTGGTGCTCAAGCCATGACCGACGAGCTTGCCAGCCTGCGCGTCCGCGACCTGGCCGGCGTGTTCGCCGCGCGCAGGCTCGGCCGCGAACTTGCCGCCGGGCTCGGCCTTGAGCACCAGGACCAGGTCCGGGTGGCCACCGCGCTCAGCGAGGTGAGCAGGAGCGCGGTCACCCTGGGCGAGACCGCCGTCATCGCGTTCGGCGCGGACGAGACAAGTCTGGTGCTCACCGTCACGGTCGACGGCACGGTCCCCCAGGAGGGCATCACCGCGGCGGCCCGGCTGATGGACACCGTCCTGATGGACCCGGTCCTGATAGACACCGGAGCGGTGAACACCGGCGCGCGGCACCAGCGGGTTGTCCGGATGACGAAACGGCGGCCGCGGAATTCCGCCCCCGACATACGTGGTATCAGCGAGCGGCTGGCGACAATGATTCCGGAGTCCACGCTGGAAGAACTGCGACGTAACAACCAGGATCTCATCGCGGCGCTTGAGGACACCACCCGGCAGAAGGAGCAGCTCCTGCTGCTCAACGCCGAGCTCCAGGAGACCAACAGCGGCGTGCTGGCCCTGTACAGCGAGCTCTCCGAGGAGCTTGAGCAGACCAACCGCGGCGTGGTCGCGCTGTACCGCGAGCTGGACGAGAGATCCGAGCAGCTAAGAGCCGCGTCCGAGTCCAAGAACCGGTTCTGGGCCAACGTCAGCCATGAGCTGCGGACGCCGCTGAACTCCATCATCGGGCTTACCCGGCTGCTGGCCGACCCGGCGGGCGGCCTCGACGCCGAGCAGCTTTACCAGGTGGAGTTGATCAGGAGCAGCGCGGGAACGCTGCTCACCCTGGTCGGCGACCTCCTTGACGTCGCCAAGGCCGAGTCCGGTCAGCTCGTCATCAACCCCGCCGAGGTCGGCCTGCCCGCGCTGCTCGCCACCCTGCGCGGGCTCACCCGGCCGATGGCCGAGGGCAAACCGGTGGACGTGGTGGTCAGCGCCGAGGAGGCACCGGCCACGATACTCACCGACGAGATGGCGCTGACCGCCATCCTGCGCAACCTGCTGTCCAACGCGATCAAGTACACCGACAGCGGCGAGGTCCGGCTCTCCGTGCGCACCGTACCCGGGCGGGTTGAGCTACGGGTCTCCGACACCGGCACCGGGATACCAGCCGAGCAGCTTGAGCGCGTGTTCGAGGAGTTTTACCAGGTGCCGGGCGTCAGGCGGGGCGGCACCGGCCTCGGGCTACCCTACGCCCGGCGGCTGTCGCGGCTGCTTGGCGGCGAACTGACACTGACGAGCGGAAAAGACCAGGGCACGACCGCGGTGCTCAGCCTCCCGCATGGAACTCCCTCCGTCGGCACGGTCGTCGTCACCGACGATGACGCGGGCTTCCGCCAGGTGGTGAAATCGATGCTCGCGGGTATCGCCGACCGTATTATTGAGGCCGATGACGGGGCGCAGGCGCTGTCCGCCATCGCGACCGGGCACGTCGACCTCGTGCTCGCCGACATGGGGATGCCTGGCATGGACGGGAACACGCTGCTCGGCCGGCTGCCGGCCGCCCTGCCCGCGATCATCATCACCGGGCTCGACATGCCGGCCTCCGCCGCGCGCCGCGGCGCTGCTGCGCAAGGAAGAGCTCACCAGGGAACGGCTGGCGTTCGCCATCCGCGAGGTCCAGGCACCGTGATGAGCGACCCAGCCGGAACCCTGCTCCTCGTGGACGACGACGAGGCCAAGCGCTATGTCATCGCGACCTGGCTGCGCCGGGCGGGTCATGCGGTCACCGAGGCCGCCACCGGGCAGGAGGCTCTCGGCCTGGTCGGCGCGGCCGAGCTGGTACTGCTCGACGTGAACCTGCCCGACATGAGCGGCTTCGACGTCTGCCGGCTGATCAAGTCCGACCCGCGGACGGCCGGCACCCCGGTGATCCAGGTGTCCGCCACCGCGGTGGGCGTCGCCGACCGCGCTCAGGGCCTGACCCAGGGGGCAGATGCCTACCTGGTCGAGCCCACGGAGCCGACGGAACTGCTCGCCACGGTGATGGCGGCCCTGCGCTATTCCCGCGCCCGGCACCGCGCCGAACGGACCGCGTCGATGCTCAGCAAGCTGGCCGGCGTCACTCTCGGCATCAACGCCGCCGAGACCTTTGACGGCCTGGCCGCGGCGGCGGTGACTGGTGCCGCGGGGATCTTCTCCGCCGAGGTCATTCTCATCCTGGAGATGCCGGACGGTCAGAGCCGCAGGACATCGGCCCGGCCCGGCAGCCCGGGCACGGAACGACGCGGCGGCCCGCCCGCCCTTGCGGCCCGGGTCGCGGACCACGTGCTCGGCCCCAAGCAGGCCAGCGCGCTGGCGGCCGTGAGCCGGGATGAGTGGCTGCGCATCGTCCCCGACTCCACCCTGCGCACCGATGTCTACCTGGCCGCCGCGCGAACCAGGCCGGGCAAGGCAGCGGCATCTGTCATCGTGGACCGCGCGGGCATCTCCGGCGACGAAGACCTGCAGATTCTCGGTCAGCTGGCGCAGTCGGTCGCGATCGGCGTCGAGGCCCTGCGCTCGTCCGCAGAAGAGCACCTGGTGGCGATGACCCTGCAGCGGAGTTTCCTGCCCGTCGCGCTGCCGAAGATACCCGGCCTGCAGATGGCGGTGCGCTACGCGCCCGCCAGCGACCACGCCCAGGTCGGCGGCGACTTCTACGAGGCGCTGTGCTGGCAGGACAAGGTGCTTATCGCCATCGGCGACGTGCAGGGGCACTCGCTGCACGCCGCGACCATCATGGGAGAACTGCGGCACGCGCTGCGGGCCTATGTCAGCGAAGGCCATCCGCCGCTGGCCATCACCGGCCTGGTCAACAAGGTGCTGCGCCGGTTCCACCCGGGCATCATCGCCACCCTGTGCCTGGTGCTCGCCGACCCGGCGACCGGTGAGCTCACGATCGTCAACTGCGGGCACATGCCGCTGCTGCTCGCTGACGGCACCGGAGCGAGGTACGCCGGCGAGGGCGGGCTGATGCTTGGCCTGACCCGCCATGAGCCGCACGTGGAGACGGACGTCCTGCCCGTCGGCGGCACCGCCCTGCTCTTTACCGACGGCCTGGTCGAGGACCGGCGGATCCTGCTCGACGACAACCTGGAAAAGCTGCGGGCCACGGCCGCCGAGGCCGCCGCGGATGACGTCGAGGCATTCGCCAACCACGTGATGTCGCTCTTCGGCTCCAGCGAGGACGACGTGGCGATGATCGCGGTCCGCAGGACGTCCTAAGCCGCATCCAGGGCTTCCTGAAGGCTCGGGTAAACCGCCATGAGGCGGCCGACACCGATCAGCTCAAGCACGCGGCGCACCGAGGTGGCCGACGACACGGCCAGCACCATGCTGACGTCACGGGCGGCGGCGGTCTCGTAGGCGCGCATGATCGCGTGCACGCCGGAGGAATCACAGAAGACGGTTGACATCATGTCCGCGATCACCGTGTTCACGCCCGGCGTGAGTACGGCGAGCAGCTCCTGGTGGACCTGCTCGGAATTGGTGACGTCGATCTCCTGCGGCAGCACCACGACGACCGGCGCCGCCTGATCATCCATGACCCAGTCACTCCCGCCACAGTCCACCCGCACTTGGGAGCCAGATTACCGCGTTTACAGGCTCCAGGCAGGGAGCAGAGTCGCACATGGATAGTATTTAGCCGTGAAAGGTCTCCCCCGGACTCTTGAGTTTGCTGCCGCGGCTGCGGTGATCGCCGTCGGAGCTACGGGGTGCGCCTCGCAAAACCACGCGGGCGGGTCGGGCCTCGTTCTGACCGGCGCCTACGTGCAGCAGCCGACCGCTACCGGCCAGACGACCGTCGGCTACCTGGACATCAGGAACAACGGGGAGGCCGACTCGCTGACGTCGGTCTCCACCAGCGTCGGCGGAACCGTGGAGCTGCGCGGTCCGGTCCCCGACGGTGAGACCCCGGTGGTCATGCGCACGGTGACGTCGATCCCGATCCCCTCCGACGCGACCACGCAGCTCATTCCCAACAGCTATCACCTGCTGATCAGCGGGGCCGGGGCGATGTACGACGGCAAGGACATACAGCTGACGCTGAAGTTCGCGCACGGGAGCCCGATCACCATCTACGCGCTCGTCACGAACCCGCAGAACGGCGGCTCAAGCTACTTCCTCAACTAGCCGGGCCGCACTCCCGGCCGGCAGCGGTTGCTATCGACGGACACGCGATATATCGTGGACCCACAATCGCTGGTGCCAGCGCGCAAGGCTTGTGCCAGCGCGCAAGGGCAGTGGGTTTTTCAGGTGCTGGGTTCGGAGGAGCACTGTGGCTGCGGGATATGAGATGCGGGTCGGCGACGCCGAGCGGGAAGCCGCGGCGGCCGAGCTCCGCGAGCACTTCGCCAGCGGGCGGCTCAACCAGGACGAACTGGACGAGCGGCTGTCGGCGGCCTTCGCCGCCAAGACGCGCGGCGACCTGAACGCGTTGTTCACCGACCTGCCGTCGAGCGGGCACGGCGGGGCCAGCGCGGGCACTCCCGGGAGCGGCCAGCGGTCCGCGGCCCTTCGGCGAGCCGGGCGCCCCGGGACGGGGCCCGTGGACGCAGCCGGGCCCATCGGACGACTGGCAGGCGCGCGCCAACGACGGCCG
Source organism: uncultured Actinomycetota bacterium (assembly GCA_963785645.1). Classification (GTDB taxonomy): domain Bacteria; phylum Actinomycetota; class Actinomycetes; order Streptosporangiales; family Streptosporangiaceae; genus Trebonia. Next base: position 497,879 of record CAWAWG010000001.1, on the reverse strand, counting down.
GTGCTCGGCGGGACGCGGCATCGGCAGTTTCGTGGGCACGAGCGTCCTGCTCTCGGTGCTGTTCATGATCGGGATCCTCGGGGTGTTCGGCATCGGGACCGGGCGGCCGCTGGGCATCGTGCTGATCCTCGCGGCGTTCGCGCTGCTGCGACGGCTGCTGTTCATGATCTTCGGTCGGCGCCGCGGGATGCGGCGCGGCTCGCGGCCCGCGCCGGCGCCGCTGGACCGCGTCGCCGCTGATCGCCCTCCCGCCGGGAGACAAAATCGCTGTTCGCGACTTATCGTGGAAGTGACCGAACTTCCGAACAAAACGGGAAGTGCGATGGCGATGCGTTATTACGCTCCCTTTCCCGGTGGCGGCGGCGACGCCCGCTGCGGCCGCGGGAGGGCCGCACGCGCTGCGCATCGGGGACGCGGAACGCGACGCAGCGGCGGCGGACCTTGGCGAGCACTACGCGGCTGGCCGGCTGACCCTCGATGAGCTGAACGAGCGCCTCGACGCGGTGTTCTCGTCGAAGACGTTCGGGCAGCTCACCCGGATCATGGCCGACCTGCCCGGACCCGGGCGGCTGCCCTGGCGAGCCAGACCGGGCGCGAGCGGCCACCTGGCGGGCCTCACGCGCGACCGGCCGTGGCACGCCGCGAGTACGTCCATGGCCGACTTGCAGACCACGCGGCCGCAGCGGGTCCGCACGCCGTCCGACCGCGCGGGCCGGTTCGCCGCGCTGTCGCTGCTGCTGCTCGCCATGCTGATCTGGCTGTTCACCGCGCTGATGTTCGCCCGGCACGGCGTCTACCACCAGTAGCGGCCCGCCTGGATCGTCCGGCCACTCCGTCCCGCATGGCGGGTACCACCCGGGCGGGTCCGGATTGTGGCCGTAACCGCATAACCGGTCCGTGCTCACGGCAAGCGCTGCGGGACCACCAGGTACCTGAAGTCGCCTCCGCGCGGCGGACGCAGGCGTGATCACCGCCGGCTTGGTCGGCGCTGGTGAAGCGCAGCCTCACCCGCGCGGCCTCGGACGCGGCCTCGCCCGGCGGTGCCGCGGTGGCCGCGACCACCCCGTCGAGCAGGTACTGCGGGCTGAACGCGATCGACGGCTCGTCACCGGAGAAGTCGGCGGGCACCGACTCCTTGGCCTTCGCCTGTCCCTGCGTCGCCCCGGCGATCGTGACCCGGCCGGGGCCGAACGTGAGCTGCACCGGGGTACCGCGCTCGGCGACCAGCGCGACGCGGCGCACCGCCTCGGCGAACGCCTCGGCGGGCAGTTCCGCGGTGCAGCCGAACTCGTCGGGAAAGCGCGACCGGTAGCGGATGAACTCGCCGGCGAGCAGGCGCGTGGTCAGCCGGCGCTCCCCGACCTCGAAGCCGATCATGGCCTCGGCTGCCCCGGGGCTACCGCTCCCGTCCTGCCCCCCGGCGCCGGCCCCGTCGCCGCCGTGGCGCAGCACCACCCGCACCTCCGTGTCGTGGCCGATCATCCTGGCCGCATCGCTCAGCGTCCTGGCCGGTACGAGCAGTGCGATCCGGCCCTGGTCACCCGCACCCGGTGCGGGGTTCCAGTCCAGGTCCCTGACGGCCATCCGGTAGCGGTCGGTCGCGGCCAGGGTCATCGTCTTGCCGTCAAGCTCGACGTTGACGGCGGTGAGCATCGGCAGCGTGTCGTCGCGGCTGGCGGCCGGGGTCACCTGGCCGATCGCCGCGGCCAGCGCGCCGCCGTCCGCCGTCCCCGCTAGCTGCGGCAGCTCCGGCAGCTGCGGGTAGTCGGCGAGCGGCAGCGGCGTCACCATGAAGGCCGCGTCGCCGCACGTCACGGACACGCCATCCGGGTCGTCACCGAACTCGACGGGGTGCTGCGGCAGGGAGCGGACGATCTCCACGAGAAGCCGGCCTGGGACCAGGAACGTGCCGGGCTCGGCCACCTCGGCCCGGACCCTCACCCGGGCCGATACCTCGTAGTCGAAGCAGGAGAGGGTGAGGTAGCCTGCGCGGCCTGGCTGCCCGGTGTCTTCTGGGTGGCGTCTGCTGGCTCCGTGCGCAGCAGCAAGCCAGTCAGGACCGGCACCACCGGCCTGGTCGGCAGCGCCCGCGCCACCCAGGCGACGGCCTCCGCTAGCGCGTCGCGCTCTACCGTGAACTTCATCTGGGCATCCTGCCATGCTCTACCGACATTCGGGGGCTTGCCCTGAGGGTGTCTCTGAGTATGTCTTTGAGTGTGGCGCCGCGGGGGCCGCCGCGCTGGGGAAGTTGGCGTGGGCGGACCCGCGGAGCCACAAGTCGTTCGGGATACTGCCTTTCGTGCTTTTGGACTTTGGGTTGTCAGGCGGAGAGGTACTGGCCGTAGAAGGCGAAGATCTTCGCCCAGCCGTCGGTGGCGGCCTCGGGGCGGTAGGCGGGGCGGTTCACGGAGAAGAAGGAGTGGCCGGCGTCCGGGTAGCTGTGGAACTCGTAGGTCTTGCCGTTGGCCTTCAGTGCCTCTTCCAGTTCGGCGACGTGGGCCGGCGACGGGTACTTGTCCTCCGCACCGAACAGGCCGAGCAGCGGGCAGGACAGGGTCGGGGTCTTGTCCACGATCGGGCCGACCTTGAGCGGCAGGCCCTCGGGGACCGCGCCGACGACGAACGCGCCGTAGCAGTCGACGGCCGCGTCTAGGTCAAGGCTGACCGCGGCGAGGAACGACTGGCGGCCGCCGGAGCAGTAGCCGATCGTGCCGACCTTGCCGTTGGAGTTGCCCAGACCCTTGAGGTAGGCGATGGCGCCGGCCACGTCGCCGACCAGGCGCTCGTCGGGAACGCCGCCGTTCGCGCGGGCCGCCGCCGCCGCGTCGTCCGGGCTGGCACCGGGGGCCTCGCGCCAGTACAGGTTCGGCATGACGGCGTTGTAGCCGTGGTAGGCGAAGTTGCGGGCGATCTCCTTGGTCTGCTCGTCGTAACCGGGCATGTGGTGGATGACGACCACGCCGCCACGCGGGCTCTCGTCAAGCGCACGGGCGCTGTAGGCCTCGATCGTGTCGCCGTTGTGGCCGGTGATCATGATGGTCTCGGCGAGAAGCGCGTCAGACATCTGTGTCTCCTGTTCCAGGGATGTTCGGGGTTATCGGGTTACGAACGGGCGTGCTATTCGAGACTGTGCTATTCGAGACTGTGCTATTCGAGACTGTGCTATTCGAGACCGGGCGGCGCGGCGTCGAGGACGGCCTCGATCGCCTTGGCCAGGGCGCGCGCCGACTCCTGGCTGAGTTCGACCGCCACCCGGCCGGACGGGCCGAGCTCGGGAGCGAGGAAGTCGATGTTGAGTGTGTGGCCGAACGGCGCGTGCACCGGGTGGTCCAGGTAAACGCTGCCGTCGGTGACCTTGATCCATCCGGACGCACCCTTGGCGCTGCCCTCGATCGCGATCTTCTCGGTTATGTACGTACACATGTGAGGGATCCTTCCGTCAGCCGAAATCATCCCACCAAGCTCGTTAGCGACGCTCACGAACCCCCGGTTATGGCATTTCTGTAGACAAGTATGACGACAAAATCTCCTCCGCCGGGACCGGACGGAGCGGGTTGCGCCCGCCCGCCGTGTCCCCCGGGCTCCCCGTGGGCGTCCGCTGCGCCGCCGTGGGAGACTCTTGCCATGACCTACCTTGCTGCCGCTGACCGGTACGACGACAAGATGCCCTACCGCCGGGTCGGGCGCAGCGGGCTGCACGCTGCCCACCGTGTCCCTCGGGCTCTGGCAGAACTTCGGCGACGGGTCGCCGCTTGAGGTGCAGCGGGCGATCCTGCGGCGCGCCTTCGACCTCGGCGTCACCCACTTCGACCTGGCGAACAACTACGGGCCTCCTTACGGCAGCGCTGAAATCAACTTCGGGCGGCTGATGCGCGAGGACTTCCGGCCGTACCGGGACGAGCTCATCATCTCCACCAAGGCGGGCTACGACATGTGGCCGGGGCCTTACGGTGATCACGGGTCGCGCAAGTACCTGCTGGCCAGCCTCGACCAGTCGCTCGCGCGCATGGGACTCGACTACGTTGACATCTTCTACTCCCACCGGTTCGACCCGGACACGCCGCTGGAAGAGACGATGGGGGCGCTTGACACCGCGGTACGATCCGGCCGGGCGCTCTACGCCGGCATCTCGTCTTACTCGCCGGAACGCACGCGCGAGGCGTACGCGATCCTGAAGTCGATGGGCACGCCGCTGCTGATCCACCAGCCGTCGTACTCGATGATCAACCGCTGGATCGAGGGCGGACTGCTCGAAACGCTCGGCGACCTCGGGGTCGGCTGCATCGCGTTCTCCCCGCTGGCACAGGGTTTGCTGACCACCAGGTACCTGGACGGCGTCCCCGACGGATCGCGGGCCGCGCGGAACGGATCGCTGTCGCAGGACCAGCTCAGCGACCGCACGCTCGCTCACGTGCGGTCGCTGAACGAGATCGCCGCCGCCCGCGGGCAGACGCTCGCCCAGATGGCGCTCTCGTGGGTGCTGCGCGACGACCGGGTGACATCGGCGCTGATCGGCGCGTCCTCCGTCGGCGCAGCTGGAGGAGAACCTGACCGCGGCGGCGAAGACCTCCTTCACGGGAGACGAGATCGAGGCCATCGACCGGGACGCGGTTGAGGCCGGCATTAACATCTGGGCCGCCTCAAGCAACGGCTGATCGCCGGGTGTCTCCCGGCCGCTTTCCGCTCACGCTTGCACACCGAGTCAACAGATTATTAACGGTATTTTACTTTAAATAAGACTTGAACTAAGTGTTAGCTACATGTTTCATCGAGGGGTAAGCCACCGTTACCGGAATGTAAAAGATGTAAGAAATGGAACGAATGTAAACGCGGTGGCTGTCCTGCGGTGCCCCTTGAGGAGACCCAATGACGAGCCAACAAACATTCAGCGGGACGGGGCTGCCGCGCCCCGGGGCCCGGCGACGGCCAACGCTGATCGGCGTGCTGCTGCTCTTCGCCAGCTGCCTGACAGCGGTCGTCTTCTCGGCGCTGGCCGTCGCGCCCGCCAAGGCAGACACCGTGCCGTCGGCCCCGTCCGGCTGGAACACGGTATTCAGCGACGACTTCGCCGGCGCGGCGGGATCCGCCCCGTCGGCACAGAACTGGTTCTACGACATCGGCACCGGTTACGGCACCGGCGAGACGGAGCAGACGACCAGTTCGACCAGCAACGTGTACCTGGACGGGAACGGCCACCTGGTGCTCAAGGCCATCGACAACGGCGGCAACTGGACGAGCGCCAGGATCGAGTCCACCCGCGACGACTTCGAGGCGCCGGCCGGCGGCGAGCTGGAGATGACCGCGGAGATCGAGCAGCCGAACCCGGCGAGCGGGCTCGGCTACTGGCCCGCGTTCTGGGCCCTCGGCTCACCCATGCGGGCCGGCGGCGGCTGGCCGCAGTCCGGCGAGATCGACATGATGGAGGACGTCAACGGGCTGAACGAGGCGTCCCAGACGCTGCACGACTCGGCCGGGAGCAGCGGTCACGCGCTGACCGCCTGCCCGGACACGTCGTCCTCCTGCCAGACCGGCTACCACACGTACTCGGTGATCGTTAACCGGACGAACACCAGCGCCGAGACGCTGCAGTTCCTGATGGACGGGACCGTGGAGTCCACGATCACCGAGGCCTCGGTCGGCACCGCGGCGTGGCAGGCGGCCATCGACCACGGCTTCTTCATCATCTTCGACCTGGCCATGGGCGGGAACTACCCAGACGGCGAGTGCAACTGCACGGCCCCGACGTCCGCCACGACCTCGGGCGCGTCGATGAGCGTGGGCTACGTGGCCGTCTACGAGGAGGGCGGCAACTCCACGCCGACCGCCACCGCCACCGCGACCGGGGAAGTGGGCGGCTACAACGGGCTCTGCCTGGCGAACCAGAACGTGCTCAACACCGAGGGCAACCCGATGGTGCTGGCCAACTGCGACGCCGACCCCGGCGAGGAATGGTCCACCTACACCGACGGGACGGTCCGGGTGCAGGGCGGCTGCCTCGACGTGGTGAGTGCGGGCACGACTAGCGGCACCGACGTCGACTGGTACCCGTGTAACGGCACGGCGGCCCAAGGCTGGACCAGCGAATCCAACAAAGAACTGGTCAACCCGAGCTCCGGGCTGTGTCTTACCGACCCCGGAGGTAATACCGGCTCACGGCTGGATATCGAGACCTGTACCGGCGCCACCGACCAGCAGTGGACGATGCCCACCGGCAGCGGAACCGGCACCGGCACCGGCGGCACGTGCGGCACCACCAACGTGGCGCTGAACCAGCCCGCCACCGCGTCCTCCGTCCAGAGCACCAGCTTCCCCGCCTCCGCCGCCGTCGACGGCAACCTCGGCACCCGCTGGTCCTCCGCCTTCTCCGACCCCCAGTGGCTCGAAGTCGACCTCGGCTCCGACCAGAACATCTGCCAGGTCGGACTCGACTGGGAAACCGCCTACGCCACCGCCTTCCAGATCCAGGTATCCACCGACAACACCAACTGGACCACCATCTACTCAACCACCACCGGCACCGGCGGCGACCAGACCCTCAACGCCACCGGCACCGGCCGCTACATCCGCATGTACGGCACCGCCCGCGCCACCCAATACGGCTACAGCCTCTGGGAATTCCAGGTCTACACCAGCGGTAGCAGCGGAACCGGCACCGGCGGCACCTGCGGCACCACCAACGTGGCGCTGAACCAGCCCGCCACCGCGTCCTCCGTCCAGAGCACCAGCTTCCCCGCCTCCGCCGCCGTCGACGGCAACCTCGGCACCCGCTGGTCCTCCGCCTTCTCCGACCCCCAGTGGCTCGAAGTCGACCTCGGCTCCGACCAGAACATCTGCCAGGTCGGACTCGACTGGGAAACCGCCTACGCCACCGCCTTCCAGATCCAGGTATCCACCGACAACACCAACTGGACCACCATCTACTCAACCACCACCGGCACCGGCGGCGACCAGACCCTCAACGCCACCGGCACCGGCCGCTACATCCGCATGTACGGCACCGCCCGCGCCACCCAATACGGCTACAGCCTCTGGGAATTCCAGGTCTACACCGCCGTCTGACGTGCACCAGGCCCGTCGGGCTCGGCCGCGTTTTCGCGGCTGAGCCCGCGGGCGGACACCCAGGAGCCGTTGAGAAAGGATTCCAGTGGCAGCGTCGCCGCACCGAGCGCCACCACTCCAGGGCCGAGCGTGCCCAGCTCAATCGATGTCGAGGCGAACGGGTGCCGCAGGGAATGCTGCCGCGCCGATTCGCGGATCTCCGGCAGCAGCCGCTCGCCGAGCGCAAGGCCTGCCCATCCGCCGAGGACGACCCGTTCGGGGTTGAACATGTTGATCAGGGTGCCGATACCCGCGCCCAGGTACAGCGCGGTCTCGTCGAGAATGGCGGCCGCGAGCGGCGAGGTGCCGGCCGCGCCGATCAGCTCCGCGAGCGCCATTTCCTGGTCGTCGGCCGCCATCGGCCTGCCGTACCGCTCAAGGATCGCCTCCGCGCCGGCGTAGGCCTCAAGGCAGCCCGTTGCCCCGCAGCGGCACTTGCGGCCGCCGACCACGACGGTGACGTGCCCGAACTCGGCCGCGCTGGAGGTCGCCCCCTGGTAGGTGGTCCCGCCGGAGATCAGCGACGCGCCCACGCCGGACCCGACGAGCACCACGGCCGCGTGCTGCGTGCCCCGGCCGGCCCCGAACCACAGCTCGGCCTGGCCCATCGTCTTCGCCCCGTTGTCAAAGAGAAGTGGGAGGTCCAGATGCGCACGCAGCAGGCGTTCGAGCGGCACGGCGTCCCACCCGTAGGTCTGGCCGTGGACAACCGCCTCGGCTCCCTGCTCGATGACGCCCGGCACGCCGATGCCGACGCCAAGGATCTTGTCGCAGCGGACTCCGCTGTCGGCGATCACCGCGTTGACGCCCGCCACGATCTGCTGCACGACCACGTCCACGTCGTGCTCGACCACGCGGTCAAGCGCGTACTCCGCCCTGGCCCGCCCGGCCATGGTCAGGTCGAAGAGCTCGACCCGGGTCCGCGTCTCACCGACGTCCACGCCGATGACGTAGCCGTATTGGGGGTTCATCCCGAGCACAACCCGCGGCCGCCCCCCGTCCGACTCGGCCAGCCCCGTCTCGATGACGATGCCCTCGTCGATCAGCTCACGGATCACGTTCGTCACCGAGGCAGCGCTGAGCCCGGTCGTCACACTCAGCTCGTGCCTGGTTCGCGGCTGGTCCAGGAAGAGCGACCAGAGGACCGCGGCCCTGTTTTCCCGCCGCAGGGCGCGGACCGTGCCGCGCTTGCGCATGCGTCCGTCAGACTCGACGCGCCTGATCACGATATATCCCGCCTATCCATCCGATACTTCGTAAGGGTCAGCCGTCCGCAATCGGCTGTTTTGCCCTATTGACCGAGGTTTTCGGTCACGCTAAGTTTTCATCTTGAAATAAGGCATAGTTTAATAGTGGCTTAAGGTACTTAAGGCTGTGCCCACCGGTGGACGCGCGTGAACGCTACACCCTCAACTTCGGTCCCAGCACCGCGGCCGCTGACCGGAAACCCAAGATCAAATGAGGTAGTTCCGAACGAGATCGGCTTCCTGCCCTCCGCGTACCCCCTCAGCGGGGGGCGGGAAGCGCCAGGCGCTGACCGCCCCGCGACACCCGGCATCCCAGGCGGCGCGGGGCGGCAGTTGTTTCGGTCAGGGCATCGATTCATGCCCTGTATACCTCGGTGTCCGATCTTTGGATTGGACACCGGCGGCCGCGGTGCCCTGGAAGCCCTAGATGGCCTGGGGGAAGGTGAACAGGCGGGTCGGGTCGTACTTCGCCTTGACGGCGGCCAGGCGGGCGAAGTTGCCGCCGTAGTAGGCCTGCTGCCAGTTCGTCAGGTCCGGGTCGATGTAGTTCTGGTAGGCCTGGCCGCTCGCGTAGGGACGCATCGAGGACCAGTACTTACGCAGCCAGGTGTGCTGGTTGTTTATCCCGGTGCTGCCCGCGCCGTTGGTCCAGCCGGTCGTGTACTGGGCGCCGAACAGGGCGTTCCTGTGCACGAAGGCCGTCGCACCGGGCGCGACCCGGTTCACCGCGCCGCCGAGGGCGTCGAACGCTATGCCGCCGACGCCGCCCGCGCCGCCCGCCACCCGCTGCAGTGCCACGATGCCGGCCAGCAGGGTGCTGATGCCCGAATTGCTCAGCGGGGTGGTGAAGTAGTCCGACTTGGCGAACTGCGGCTGGCGGGAAAGCTTGCCGCCGCTCGCGTACCAGGGCAGGTGACAGGCCTGGTAGCCGATCGAGCCGCAGCCCGCCTCGGCCAGCATCGCGGTGAGGAAGGGCTGCGGGTAGCTGAGGAAGTGGCTCGACGGGCTTGAGCCGGCCTTCGCGTAGAGCTGATTGAGCAGGTTCGCGGCATCGCCGTCGCTGCCCAGGTAGCAGCCGCCAACCTGGACGGTCGGGGTCTTGCCGCCGGGGGCCGCCGCCAGGTGGAGGTTGGACCACATCGCGTCCGGGGCGTGCGGCGCCCAGGCCTGCCAGGCGGCAACCACCCGCGCCGCCTGCGACCACGGCCAGGACAGGGAGAAGAGCACCGGCTCCGGGGCAGGCACCGTGCGGAACGTGAAGGAGGTCACCACGCCGAAGTTTCCGCCGCCGCCGCCCTGGCACGCCCAGAACAGGTCGCCGTGCTGAGCCGCCTCGGCGGTGGCGGTGAGGACCGCGCCGTTCGCCGTGACGATCTGCAACGACTCAAGGTTGTCGCAGGTCAGTCCGTAGGCCCGGGACGTTACCCCGTTGCCGCCGCCGAGCGTCAGGCCGGCGATGCCGACCGTCGGGCAGGAACCGCCGGGCACGGCGCGGCCCTTGGCCGCGAGGCCGTTGTAGAAGTCGATGAGCCGGGTGCCGGCGCCGACCGCGGCGGTCGTCCCGGACACGGCGACCGTCTTCAGGTTCGAGACGTCGATGATCAGCCCGCTGCTGCCCGACCAGCCGGCGTAGCTGTGCCCGCCGGAACGGGCCGCGAACGGCAGGCCGAACTTGCGGACGAACGCCAGGCACGTCGATACGTCCTGCGCGTTCTTCACGTAGGCGATCCCGGCCGGCGCCTGGCCGTCGAACCGGGGATCGAACAGCAGCTTTGCCGTCGCGTAGCTGGACTCGCCGGGGCGGACAAGCGTGCCGGCCAGGTCCTTGGCGAGGGCGGTCCAGTCGGCCGGGGTCGGGCCGGCCGCGCTCGCGAGGATGCCAGACGAGGCGACCGTCCCGTTGACCGCCGCGTGCGCGATTCCTGGTACGGCGACCGCGGCGGCCCCGCCTGCGGCGATGCCGAGAAATGCGCGGCGCTTCAGAGAGCTCTCCGTTTGCTTGGTCACGACTCTTAGGACGCCATGAGCGGCCCCGTGGTTGCCAGCTCTCGTCATTACTTGGCGCTATTCACTAATTACACAGAGACAGCAGGGATCGTCAGGGGAGCTCGGGGCGATGAGTCCGGCGGGGCGGGGGGGTCTGCCCGATGGAGGGATGTCACAACTGGTCTCGGTATCCCGTCCTAATGGTGGAGGAGGGTAGGAATAGGTTGAGTAGCTCAACTGTTTAGTGGGTCATGGGCACCGAGATGCAGGGACCGGACGCGGCGCGGGCTGAAAATTCGGCACCGGCGCTGAGCCGGGACATCCTCGACGCGCTCACCACGCTGGTCAAGCGGGCCGGGACGATCGGGCACTCGATCGCGCAGGATTTCGCGATCGCGCCACCGGATCTGCTCGCGCTGTTCAAGCTCGAGGGCGGGCTCCCGATGAAGGAGCTGGCGCAGCGGATGGGGTGCGACGCGTCGTTCGTCACCGCGATCGCCGACACCCTGGAGAAGCGCGGGTTCGTCCGGCGCGAGGCCAGCAAGCGGGACCGGCGGATCAAGAACCTGGTGCTGACGCCAGATGGCCTGACCGCCAAGGAGCGGCTGATGGCCCAGCTCGCGGCGAAGATGCCGTGGTGCTATGCCCTTGACGATGCCGAGCGGCGATGCTTCCTCGGGTTGCTGCGGAAGATGCTGGACACGCCGTGCCCGGTCAAGGTCGGCGACGCCGGCACGGGTGAACCAGCAGGTAAAGAACCGGAAGATCAACCAGCAGGCGAATCGCGGACAGAAAGTGGCCGCGATGCGCCCTAGCGTGGGTGTTATCGGCCCTCGCGACCACAGATCGACCTGACCGAGCGGGAACACCGCGTTCCAGCCAGGGGGCGGACACGGCGAAGCAGCCTGCCCGTTCGGAATGACCTTTAAGGGATTTTGAAGTTCAAGAGAGCGGACGAAGGGGAAATTCTGTGTCAACAACCTCAGGACAGACGGAAGGTACGGCACCAGCCGTTTCCGCTGTCGACACGCCGCCAGCCGGGGAGGCGGCACCCAGGCCACAGCGGCTCGGGCTAGCGCTCGTGGTCATCGCGGCCGCGCAGCTCATGGTCGTGCTCGACGCAACCATCGTGAACGTGGCACTGCCGCATATCCAGGACGCGCTGCACTTCTCCGGGACGAACCTGGAGTGGGTTGTCAACGCTTATACCCTCGCCTTCGGCGGCCTGCTGCTGCTCGGCGGGCGGTCTGGCGACCTGCTCGGACGACGGCGGGTCTTCATCGCGGGCATTGCGCTGTTCGCACTCGCCTCGCTGGCCGGCGGGTTCGCGACCGACCAGGCCTGGCTGCTCACCGCCCGGGTCATCCAGGGCATCGGCGGGGCGCTCGCCGCACCCGCCTCGCTGGCGCTGATCGCCGTCACCTTTCCCGAGGGCAAGGAGCGGAACCGGGCGATGGGCGTCTACGCGGGCGTGTCCATCTCCGGTGCGGCCATCGGGCTGATCGCAGGCGGGTTGCTGACCAGCTATGCCGACTGGCGCTGGGTGTTCTTTGTGAACGTGCCGATCGGCCTGATCCTGGTGCTGCTTGCGCCCCGGGTCATCCGCGAGTCGGAGCGGGTGCGCGGCCGGTTCGACCTGCCCGGCGCGATCACCGGGTCGCTCGGCCTCGGGGCCTTGGTCTACGGGCTGTCAGAGGCGGCGACCACGTTCACCAACGGCCAGGCGGTCTCGCACTGGGGTAGCACCAAGGTCATCGTGAGCCTGGTGGCGGCCGTGGTCCTGCTCGGGGCGTTCGCGTTCATCGAGGCCCGGTCGAAGCACGCCCTGGTGCCGCCCCGGGTGCTCGCGTCCCGCGACCGGACCGCGGCGTACCTGATCAGCCTGTGCGTGGGCACCGCGATCTTCGGGATGTTCTTCTTCATGACCCTGTTCGTGCAGGAGGTCTGGGGGTACTCGCCGGTCCGCTCGGGGGTGGCGTACCTGCCGATGGTCGGCCTGATCGTGGTCGGGGCCGGACTCTCCTCGCAACTGGTCGCGCGGATCGGGGCGCGCCCGCTGATCACCGGCGGGCCGCTGCTCGCCGCCGGCGGCATGTTCTGGCTGTCTCGCATCACGGAGCACAGCACGTACGCCGGCGGCCTGCTCGGGCCGATGATGCTGACCGGCCTCGGGATGGGGCTGACGTTCGTCCCGCTGTCCCTGGTGGCGCTCGCGAAGGTGCCGAACCGGGACTCCGGGGTGGCGTCGTCCCTGCTTAACACCGGGCAGCAGGTTGGCGGGTCGATTGGGCTGGCGATCCTCGGCACGGTTGCGTGGTCTGCGGTGGCGTCGAACCTGCACTCGGCCGCGGCCGCTGCGGGCACGACCCACCTGTCGCAGGCTGCGCAGGTCGCGATGTCTAACCACGCACTGGCCTACGGGTTCGGCCGGGGGTACCTGGTGTCGTCCGGGATCGCGCTCCTCGCGGTGGTCATCGCGCTGGTGATGATCCGGATCAAGAAGTCCGACCTGGAGGGCATCGATCCGATGGCGGCGCCGGCGGGCTGATCTGCGCAAGCCGCTCGATTCGACGGGGCGGATCCGATCGCGGTTTGCGATCAGATCCGCCCCGTCGGCGTTGCGGCCCGGGTTTGGCCCGCGCCCGGTGACGGTGGCGAAGGGGGGCCGGTGGGAGGAAGCCGGATTGGTGCGGAATACTCCTAATGTCCGCGCCGTTGACGCAGGGCCGGGGGCGATCTCAGCTGACGGGTTTGCCGTGGATCACGGGTTTCTGCGCAGGGGGCGGCGGGGTTCCGGGCAAACGACCACGAGCCAGGCGATAGGTCTGGAGAATCGGGTAGCTGTGGAGCATGTGGTCTAGCGACGACGTGCCGGTGGCGAACGACGAGCCGGCGGTGAGCAGCGAACCGGCGGCGAACGACAAGCCCGACACGGCACCCAGCCGCCCGCGGGATCGCTGGCGGCCGTGGCAAGCCTGGCTGTCGCTGCCGTGGCGGGTCTGGCTGTCCCTGCTGGCCAAGCCGGCGCGGCGGATCGCGCTCCTCTTCATCCTCGCGCTGGTGATCGAGTACCTGGTCGTGCCCGAGCTGGTCGGCGCCAGCAAGAACCTGTATCTGCTCGGCCGGGTGAGCGCCTGGTGGGTGGCCGCGGGCGTGGTGCTCGAAGGCGTGTCGCTGTTCTGCTACGCGGTGCTGACCAAGGTGCTGCTGCCGCCTGGTCCCAAGCCGGGCCTGTGGACGCTGTTCCGCATCGACCTGTCGGCGGCGGCGGTCGCGCACGTCATCCCGGCGGGGACGCTCGGCACCGCGGCGCTCGGGTTCAAGCTGTTCACGAACGAGGGCATCTCCGGCAACGACGCCACGGTGATGATGGCGGCCAAGGGGATCGGCTCGACCGTGGTGCTGAACGTGCTCCTGTGGCTCTCGCTGATCATCTCCATCCCGCTCGCGGGATTCCAGCCCATTTACGCGACGGTCGCCATCATCGGGTCGATCGTGCTGGCCGGGGTCGGGATCCTGGTGTACGGCATCATGCGCGGGGCGGGGTTCGCCTCCCGGGTGCTGCGGGTGGTGGGCGACAAGGTGCCGTTCCTGAGCGGTGAGCGGGTTGAGCGGGCCGTGCTTGAGGCGGCCAAGTCGTTCTCGCTCCTCGCCCGGGATAAGCGGGTCATGGCCTGGTCGCTGGTGTGGGCCTCGCTCAACTGGCTGCTCGACGCGGCCTCGCTGTGGTGCTTCGTGGCCGCGTTCGGCCACCTGGCCAACCCGATCGAGTTGTTCGCGGCCTACGGGATCGCGAACGTGGCGGGCGCGCTGCCGATCACGCCGGGCGGGCTCGGGGTGGTGGACTCCATCGCCCCCCTGCTGCTCGTCGGCTTCGGCGTGACCAGGAGCGTGGCCACGCTCGGGGTGCTCGGCTGGCGGGTGGTCAACTTCTGGCTGCCGATCCCGACCGGCGCCCTCGCGTTCGTGTCGCTGAAGGTGAAGCCCCATAACCATTCGGGCAAGGGCACCTTCTGGTCGGCGTTGCCCCGGATGCTGGCCACCAGCAAGCAGCCGGACGATGCGCCGGTTAGGTCCGTTGTGCCGGTTGGGGCCGATGAGTCTCACGGTGAAGATGAGCCTCGTGAGCTCGATGGGACAGCTCCGCCAAACGAGCCTGGCTAGCGAGCCACGGCCCGACGGGGTAGACGGTTACGCCGCCTGCCGACGGGCCGTGCATGCCGAGTTTGGTGTCAAGGTTGTTCATCCACGGGTCTTCCCAGGCCTGCTCGACAAGGATGGCGCCCACCCCGGACGAGTGAAGGTAGTCCGCGAGCAGCTGGTCCGCGGCCTGGCTCGGGTGGGCGGCCAGCGTGAGAGCGTGCGGGATGGCGTCGGTCGGCGTAAGCGACGCGTTGATGTAGCCGCCGGCGATCCTGAAGTAGAAGCTCGGCGGCGGCCTGGAACAGCATCCCGGCGTTACCGCGGTGCGTCAGTACCACGACGATCTCACCCGGGCGCAGGTAGCGCCGGTAAAGGCCCTGGGTGATGAATGCCGGCAACGGGTTGACGGCTCGCATGGAAGCGGGCGGTAGGTAGTACGGCGGGGGCGGGAGCGGACTTATCGCCTGATAGGACGTGGGCGTGTCGGTGATGACGGCCGCGACCGCCAGCAGGCCGAGGGCCCAGCGCGCCGCCAGGACCGGCTTGCTCTTAGCCGGGGCCGCCAGCCAGAGCGCCAGCGCGAACGCCAGTGCCAGCGTAAGAAAGACGATGAACCGTGAGGGTTCGGCGCTCCGCGCGATCGGCAGGGTCCACAGCGTGGCCCACGGCAGCGCGAAGGTGCTCCGGGAGGTGATGACCAGAACGGGACCGGCGGCGAGCGCGAGCACGAACGCGAAGCCGATGGCCAGCAGCCGGCATCGGCGGTCCGACCAGGCGAACACGGCCAGCAGCAGCAGGATGACGAGCAGCGGAATGCCCACGTAGTCGTCGATTCCGGTCCGGCCGATCCGGTTGGAGTAGGTGATCAACGTGGGAGTCAGGCCGAACATCTGCTGCGACGTTGGCAGGATCAGCCGGACGAACTGCAGCGAGAAGGCCGGCCGCTGCCTGGTGAGCGCGCCCTGGTAGTGCCGCAGCGCGTAGATCAGGTACGGCGCGGCCAGCACGACGGCGCTGGCGTAGGCGACCGCGGCCAGCCCGGCTAGCCGCGCCACCTTGCGCCACGCGGCGCGCCCGGCGACCGCAAGGCCGATCACCAGCCCGCCCGCCCATACCGCGGTCATCTCGGCGAACGCCTCGTTAAAGGTGTAGAACTCCAGAGCCATGGCGAGCGTCAGCCAGATGACGAACCCCGGCCCTTTCAAGGTGCCGTCCCACCACAGCAGCACCAGGTACACCATGAGCGGGAACAGCAAGATCACCGTGAGGTTCGGACTGGCCCTGCCAGTTGTGTACCAGTTCGTAGGGAGAGAAGCCGTAGACGGCGCCGGCCAGCAGCGCAGGCCAGAACCGTCCGGTCAGCCGGCGCGCGGCGATGAAGGCCGCCCAGGCCGAGGCCGGCGGCACCAGCAGCAGCACGAAGTTGTAGGAGACCAGCACGCCGAACGCGGCCGTGACCGGCCACATCAGCAGGTCAACGGAAGGAGTGGTGCTCGCCCAGGCCAGGTTGTAGCCCTGCGGCGCCCCGATCTCGGTTGAGTACAGCGGGTTGGTCCAGGTGCGACACGGCATAGGGCCACCAGCGCATTGACCAGGCGTAGAACTGCGGGTCGGTCCAGTACTGCCTGAGGTTCGGCACGTTCAGGTGGCTGATGAGCGGCATCCCGGCCGCGAGGATGAAACCCGTGAGGTAGACCGCGAGCGCGAGCAGTCCCTGAAGCGCCGGGCTCGGGATCCGGACGGCGACGGGCAACCGCAGCGCGCCGGCCGGCCGTGTCCCCGAGCTGGTGGCATCCACGTGTCCCCCGCGTTTCGCGCATGCCCGTCGTACAGTGCTTGACGCACAGGGCAACTGCAGGGAACCCTAACCAGGTCTTCAGCGGATATGCGAGCCCGCACCAACAATTTAGTAACTGTGTGTATCCGCCCTGGATTCTCTATCCGGCATTCCCGTCGCCGGTGTTGTAAACGGTCACGCCGCCGACCGAGGTGCCGCGCAGGCCGGCCTGGCGGAAGACGGTCAGCATCCACGGCTGGGCCCAGGCCTGCTCGACGACGATGGCGCCGATGCCAGCCGAGCGAACGTAGCTCTTGAACTGCGCGATCCGCGCCGGGGTGGCGTGGCCGAGTTCCCCGACCGGGGCCGGAAGGGCGTCCTGCCGCGTCGTGAGCGAGTCGTTGATGAAGCCGCCCGCGATCCGGAAGTAGAAGTCCGCGTCGGCCTGGAACAGCAGCCCGGCGTTGCCACGGTAGGTGACGATCACGACGGTCTCGCCCGGCCGCAGGTACCGCCGGTACAGGCCATCGGTGATGAACGGCGGCAGCTGGTTGGCCGGACGCATCGTCGCCGGCGGCTGATAGCCGAGCGGGACGGGATCCACCGCCTCGTTCGATGTGGGCAGGTCAGCGAGGAGAACCGCGACCGCCAGCAGGCCGAGGCCCCAGCGCGCGGCCAGGATGCAGCCTGCTCCTGGCCGGGCGCCGCCAGCCACAGGGCCAGGGCGATCGAGGCCACCAGGTAGACGAAGATGATGAGCCGGGAAGGCTCGGCGCTGCGCGCGATCGGCAGGCTCCACAGGCCGCCCCACGGCAGGTGGACGAGTTCCCTGTTGCCGATGATCAAGGTGGGGCCCGCGGCGAGCGCGGTCACGAATACGAGCCCGATGGCCAGCAGCCGGGCGACCCGGTTCGACCGGGCGAACAGGACCAGCGCGAACGGGATCAGCAGGAGCGGGAGACCCAGGTAGTCGTCGATGTCCACGCGGCCCAGGTGGTTGGAGTAGCGGATCAGCGACGTTACGCCGAAGAGCTTGTCCGACACCGGCAGCACCATTCGGACCAGGTGCAGAGAGAAGTCCGGCAGCTGCCTGCTGAACGCCTTCGGGTAGTGCCGCAGCGAGTAGACCAGGTAGGGCGACGCGAGCAGGACCGCGCCGACGTAGGCGATGGCGGTGAGCAAGCTCAGCTTGGCTACCTTGTCGCCGGTTGGCGCGGCCGGCGACGGCGAAGCCGATCACCAGGCCGCCCGCCCCTACCACGGTCATGTCGACGAAGGCCTCGTTGAAGGTGTAGAACTCCAGGGCCATGGCGCCGGTCATCCAGACCACGAACCAGGTCCGGCCCAGTGACCCGTCCCACCAGCGCACGACCAGGTACACCATGAGCGGCAGGAGCGCGATCACGGTGAGATTCGGCTGCCCCTGCCAGTCGTGCACCAGCTCGAACGGTGTCAGTCCGTAGACGGTGCCGGCCAGCAGCGCCGCCCAGAACCGGCCGGTCAGCCGGCGGGTCGCCACGAAGGCGGCCCAGGCCGAGACCGCCGGCACGGTCAGCACCATCACGTTGAACGACACCAGGATGCCGAACACGGCCGTGACCGGCCACATGAGCAGGCCCACGGAGGGAGTGGTGGTCGCCCAGGCCAGGTTGTAACCGCCCGGCGCCCCGATCTGGTGCGAGTAGAGCGGGTTGATCCCGTGCGACACCGCATAGGGCCACCACTGCATGGCCCAGGTGTAGAAGTTCGGGTCGGTCCAGTACTGCCGCAGATCCGGCACGTCCAGATGGGCGGCCAGCGGCCGTCCGTATCCGACGATGAACACGGTCAGGTAGATCGCAAGCGCGATCAGTCCTTGCCACACCGCGCTTGCGGACAGCACTGTCTTTCCGGACAGCACTGTCTTTCCTGACAGCACTGTGCGCGGAGCGCCGGTGATGAACCGCCGGACTACAGCAAACCGGAATCGCGGGACAGGCGAGGGTGCGACCTGCGGCGGCACGTCAAGGCTTGTCCCGGAGTCGGTGGCATCCACTAATCCCCCAGGCCTGGATTTTGTGAGCATCGACTGACGTACAGGGCAACTACAGGGAACTCTAGTCAATTCTTAAGAATAATTACGCGCTCTGCACTACAAATTAGTAACTCTACGTGTATGCCATGAATGTTCGCTCCGCCCGCTTCGGCCGGCATCGATAGCGCTCGGTACACGCGGCCGCGGGCCGGTGACCTCCAGCAGGCGCCACCCTTCGTTCTGGATCACCGGCGAGCTCGGCCGGGACCGCGGTCAGATCCCGCGCGGACGGCCACCGGCACGCGCTCTTCCTTGTCCCTCCTCGCTGCTCGCGGCTCGGCCCGTTGTCGCTAGCGACAATAATCCATTAATTATGAATAATTCTTGACGCGTCTGCTCGCGTGTGGCACCGTCATGTCTGCTCCCCCGGTCGCCGGCGAACTTGCCGGGGTGAACGGCACTCAGCAGTCAACGACGACGGAGATTCGAACGCATGCCAGATTCGTTCCGCGCACGGCGTCGGCGCTCAGGCCGACGCGCCCGGCGGCGGTGGACGCCGGCGGCACTGGCCGTCGGGGCGGTCATCGCCCTGTCGGTTCAGGGCGGTGCGGCGAGCGCCGCCACCGCGGCATCCGCCTCCGCATCAGGTCCGGCCGCCGTTCCGGCCGCCGTGGCGCAGCCGGCCAAGTCAGCGCTCAGGGCTCGCCGGCGTACTACGACAGCGGACTTGATCCGACCCCTTACATGGGGTGGAACACGTACTACACACTCGGCGGGGCGGTGACGCAGAGCGGTGTGCAGAGCGTCGCGAACTTCCTGCTGAAGAGCGGCCTGGCGAAGGCCGGCTACGACTACGTCTGGCTCGACGGCGGGTGGCAGGCCTCGCCGCCGCGCAACGCCGGCGGCGAACTGGTCGCGAATCCGGCCGAGTTCCCCGACGGCATCCCCGCGCTGGTGAAGTGGCTGCACGCGCGCGGACTCAAGGCCGGCATCTACACCGACGCCGGGGTGTACAACGGCGTGAACTGCGGCCTCGCGAGCGGCGGCCACTACCAGCAGGACGCCGACCAGTTCGCGGCCTGGGGGATCGACGCGATCAAGGTCGACTTCCTGTGCGGCATCGCCGAGGACACGGCCCCCGGTCCCGCCTACGCGCAGTTCAGCCAGGCGGTCGCGAAATCGGGCCGGAAGATGCTGCTGAACCTGTGCAATCCGCTGACCCCGGCGTGGGGCGAGCCGAACCCGGCGACCGACGACGCCTGGTACAACTACACGTTCGGGCCGACGATCGCGGACTCCTGGCGGACCGACACGGACATCGCCTACGGCACCCCGACGGCCGGCGAGTTCGCCGACGTGCTGCGCAACATCGACGACAACGAGGCGCACCCCGAGGCGCAGGGTCCCGGCCACTACAACGACCCGGACTACCTCATCCCGATGCGCAAGCTATCGGGCGGCGGCTACGAGCTCGACGAGACCCAGTCCATCGCCCAGTTCGAGATGTGGGCCGAGATGGGCTCGCCGCTCGTCCTCGGCTCCGACCCGCGCACCCTGCCGCCGAGCATGATCGACGTGCTGAAGAACCCTGAGATCCTGGCGGTGGACCAGGACCCGCTGGACATCCAGGGCGTCGCGATCGACTCGACCGCGAACGGCACCGTGTACAGCAAGGTGCTGTCGGGCAGCGGGCGGCGCTCCGTCGTGCTGCTCAACACCTCGGACACGGCGCAGAGCATGACGGTCCAGTTCGCCGAGGCAGGCCTGTCCGGCAGCGTCTCGGTGCGCGACCTCACCGCCCGGCGGAGCCTCGGCCCGTTCACCGGCTCCTACACCGCGACCGTGCCGGCCGACGGCACCGCGATGCTGCTGCTGGCCGGTACCGACGCGCTTCCCGGCACCAGCCTGGGCGGCAACGCGGCCGGCGACCCGGCCCTGGTCCGCGTCAGCGACGCCGACTCGGCCGCGTTCGTGCGCGGCGCCAACGGCGGACTCGAGGAGCAGACCACCGCGAACTCCGGCGCCTGGACCGGTGCCTGGACCGACCTCGGCGGCCCGGTCGGCGGCCGCATCGCCGGGCAGCCCGCCGCCTACGCGGCCCCTGACGGCTCGATCGACCTGTTCGTTCTCGGCACCGACGGGCATGCCTACCGGCGCACCTTCCTAGCGGTGCGGGCGGCGGCGCCTGGGGTACGTGGATCTCGCTCGGCGGCAGCCTCGCCGACGCGCCGACCGTCGCCTACACCGGCCCCGGCGCATGGACCCTGACCGCCACCGGCACCGACGGCCAGATCTGGACCCTGCGCGGCGGCCGGCGGCTGGAGCGCCATCGGCGCCCCGGCCGGCCTGTCCGTCTACGGCCGGCCCTCGGCGGTGACCGACGGCACGACCACGTACGTCGCCGATCCGCGCCAACGACGACAGCGTCTGGCTGAACACGTCCGCGCGCCGCGGGCCAGTGGTCCGGCTGGACGAGCCTGGGCGGCACCGTCAGCGACAGTCCCACGCTGCTTGAGACCGAGGGCCGCGTGTACCTGTTCGCCCGCGCCTCGGACTACACGCTCTGGGAGAACAACCTGGCCTCCGGCTCGTGGAGCGGCTGGTTCGAGCGGGGCGAGTTCACCAGCGACGACTACAACGGCGCGTTCGGCGCCGCGGCCGGCGACGACGGGCTACGCCTGGATCACCTACCGCGGCATCGACGGGCACGTGCACCTGATCGAGCTCTGAAGCATGTCGCAACCCGCCCCATCCGTACACAGGGAGCAGTCAATGTCCAGCTATACACCTTTCCCGCCGCGGCCTGTTCGCCGGGGCGGGGGCCCTCGGCGCGGCGGCGGTGCTCGGCGGGTGCGCCACATCGACCGCGAGCAGCGGCGGCTCGGCCCAGCCGGCGGCGCGATCACCCTGCAGTCCGACCTGTCCTCGCCGCTGGCGGAGACAGGCGATGCAGGCCCTGGTCGCCGCGTACAACAAGCAGAGCAAGTACACGGTGAAGCTCAACACGGTGGCGGCGACCACCTACCAGCCGCTGCTGCCGACGTACCTGACCTCCGCGAACCCGCCGGACATCTACACGTGGTACGCGGGCAACGACGCCGACCACTACGCCTCGCAGGGGCTGCTGCTCGACGTCAGCGAAGCCTGGAAGACCATGGGCAACTACCCGGCCGCGCTCAAGTCGCTGAGCACCGACACGGCCGGCAAGCAGATCTTCGTGCCCACCGACTACTACTGGTGGGGCGTGTTCTACCGCAAGTCCCAGTTCGCCAAGTGGGGCCTGAGCGAGCCGACGACCTGGTCCGACTTCCTGAAGCTGTGCCGCGGCCATCAAGTCCAAGAACGTCATACCGATCGGCCTCGGCGCGCCGGGCCAGGACCGCATGGGTGGCCTCGGCCTGGTTCGACTACTTCGACATCCGGCTCAACGGCGCCGACTTCCACCGCGCGCTGCTCCAGGGCAAGCACAGCTTCACCGACCCCAAGGTGGTCGACATCTTCAACGACCTGGAAGCAGGTGCTGCCGTACTTCGACCCGAACGGCACCGCGGTCAGCTGGCAGGAGGCCACCAACCAGCTCCTGCAGGGCCAGGTCGGCATGCTGCTGACCGGCACCTTCTTCGCCGACGCGGTGCCCGAAGGGCTCGCTCGACGACCTCGACTTCTTCAAGTTCCCCGTCATCGACCCGTCCGTCCCGGACGCGGAGGAGGCGCCGACCGACGGCCTGTTCGCCAGCTCACGCACGCACAACGCCGCCGGCCGTGCATGGACTTCATGACCTGGATGGCCACGCCGGCGGCGCAGAACCTGTGGACGCAGACCTCCTCCGGCACGGTCATCCCGGCCAACCCGCAGGCCGCCTCGCCGACATACGCCGCTGGTGCAGAAGGGCAAGGCGATGCTGGCCGCGGCCAGCCAGCTGACCCAGTTCTTCAACCGGGACTCGACCGACGCCCTGCAGAACACGGCGAACACCGCGCTGATCGACTTCATCCAGAACCCCGGCCAGCTCACCTCGATCCTGACCACCTGGCAGTCCCAGGCGGAGCAGGTGTGGAAGACCGCGTGACATTCCAGTCGACCCAGGCGCGAGCCCGCGGCCGGCGCTCCACGCTGCCCGCGGCGGCCCGGTCCCGGGGGCCGCGCGGGGCCGGGCCGGTCGCGCCCGTCCCCGCTGGTCGTCGCGTTCGTCCTGGTGCCGCTGCTGGTCGAGGTCGGTGCATGGTGTTCTGGCCGGCGATCCAGGGCTTCTACATCTCGCTGACGAACTGGAACGGCGTGAACCCGCCGACCTTCGCCGGCCTCGGCAACTACAGGCGGATGTTCGGCGACCCGGTCTTCCGCAAGGCGCTGAAGAACACCGCGATCTGGCTGGTGCTCTTCGGCGGCATCTCCGCGGCCGGCGGTCTCGGCTGCGCGCTGTTCCTGCAGCGCGAGCGGCGCGGCATCGCGATCTACCGCGCCGCGCTGTTCCTGCCGGTGGTCTTCTCGCTCACCGCCACCGCGCTGATGTGGCAGACCCTGTACCAGCCGAACGGCATGGTCAACGGCCTGCTGTCGGCGATCGGGCTCGGCGGCCTGCAGCACGCGTGGCTGGCGAACTCGAGCACCGCGCTCTACGCGCAGATCGTGCCGGCCCTGTGGCGCGAGATCGGCTACGTCATGGTCCTGTACCTGGCCGGCCTCAAGGGCATCGACCCGGCGCTCTACGAGGCGGCCAAGGTCGACGGCGCCTCGGCCTGGCAGCAGTTCCGCAACGTGACCCTGCCGCAGCTGCGCAGCGTCAACGCCGTGGTCCTGTCGGTCATCGTCATCGACTCGCTGCGCTCGTTCGACGTGGTCTGGGCGCTGACCCAGGGCGGCCCGTACAACTCCTCCCAGCTGCTGAGCACGTACATGTACCAGACCGCGTTCGTGAACACCGATTACGGCTACGGCTGCGCCCTCGCCGTCGCGATCTTCGTGCTCGCCTTCGGCGTCATCGTCAGCTACCTGGTCCGCGCCTTCAAGGAGAGCGACTGATGGCCGCGACCGCACCGCAGCGCTCCGCGGCCGCGCCGCGCCCGCCGCCGCGCC
Source organism: uncultured Actinomycetota bacterium (assembly GCA_963785645.1). Lineage (GTDB taxonomy): Bacteria > Actinomycetota > Actinomycetes > Streptosporangiales > Streptosporangiaceae > Trebonia. The sequence continues at coordinate 474,537 of CAWAWG010000001.1, read as the reverse complement.
CAGGCCGCGCGGCAAACGGCTGCGCACGGCCGGGTTCCACACCGGCGCGAGCCTGCTCGCGCTGCTCTGGTTCCTGCCGATCGCGCTGATCCTGGTGATCAGCTTCCGCTCGACCGACGACGTCCTCGGCAACGGCCTCAACGCCCTGCCGCACTCGTTCGCGCCGGGGAACTACGCCGCCGCCTGGACCGGCGGCGGCATGGAGCAGGCGCTGATCAACAGCGCGATCGTCAGCGTTCCCGGCGGTCGCGCTCACGCTGCTGCTCGCCTCGATGGCGGCCTTCGCGCTGAGCCGCTACCAGATCCCGCTGCGCCGCACGCTGATCCTGCTGATGCTCGGCGGCAACCTGCTGCCGCCGCAGATCCTGCTGGTGCCGGTCGCCAAGCTGAGCCAGGTCTTCGGGCTCTACGACTCGCTCACCACGCTGATCGCGGTGGAGGTCGGCTTCGGCCTCGGCTTCTACGTGTTCGTCCTGCAGGGCTTCATGCGCACGATCCCGGCGGAGATCCAGCAGGCCGCGCTGCCTCGACGGCGCCGGGCCGTTCCAGGTCTACTGGCGGATCGTGCTGCCGCTGACCCGGCCGGCGCTGGCCGCGCTCGGCGCGCTGTCGTTCACCTGGATCTTCAACGACCTGCTGTGGCCGATCACGGTGCTGATCACCGCAGTCGAAGATGCCGGTCACCCCGGCGCTGCTCGGCCTGCAGGGACAGTATCGTGTCGTACTGGAACGTCATCGCCGCCGGCTCGGTCATCGCCGCGATCCCGACCGTCGCCGTCTTCCTGCGCTTCCAGCGCCACTTCATCGCCGGCCTGAACCTGGGAGCGGTGAAGTGACGGGGTGAAATGGCGGGCCGGGCGGCGTCCGGCTCTCACCAGACGTAACTAGGGTTGTTCCTGAAGGCAGGGCTGTGTTGTTTCCTGAAGGCCGAGCCTGGGGGCCGGGAGTGAGGAGTTACCGCCAGATGAGTCAGCCGGACCGATTCGCCGACCGCGTCGCCGTGGTGACGGGCGCGGCGTCGGGCATCGGCGCCGCGTCCGCCGAGCGCCTGGCACGGGAGGGCGCCGCCGTCGTCCTCACGGATATCTCCCCGGGCGGGGAGGAGACCGGCAAACTGATCGCCGAGGCCGGCGGGCGGGCCAGCTTCGTGCGGGCCGATGTCGCCGACGAGCAGGACTGGGCCCGCGTCATCGACGCCGCTCACGCTTACGGCCCGGTGGACATCCTGGTCAGCAACGCGTACGCGTCCGACGTACGCGCCGCGCACGAGACCACCCGTGCCTCATGGGACCGGCAACTGGCCGTCACCCTGACCGGCGCCTTCCTCGGCGTGCGCGCGGTGCTGCCCGATATGCGGGAACGCGGCGGCAGCGTGGTGCTCGTCTCCTCGGTGCACGCGCGCTTCGGCCTGCCCGCTCATCCGGCCTACGCCGCCGCCAAGGCCGCGCTCATCGGGCTGTGCGGACAGCTCGCGGTCGAGTACGCGCCGCTGGTCCGGGTGAACGCGCTGCTGCCCGGCCCGATCATGACACCGGCGTGGGACAGCATCGGCGAGACGGACCGCACGGCTGACCGTCGCGGCCACTCCCGCGGGCAGATTCGGCACCGCGGCGGAGGTGGCGGCGGCGATCGCCTTCCTGGTCAGCGCGGAGGCCTCGTTCATCACCGGGACGAGCCTGGTCGTCGACGGCGGCTGGTCCGTCGCCAAGGCCTCGGCCTGATCCCCGGAATCCGAAGGAAGATAAGAGACATGTCGCTGTATGGAAACCGCGGGGTGCACGGCCAGACCGTGGACGCCATCGGCCGGCGCGTGCTCAGCGGCGAGCTCGCGGAGGACGAGACGCTCGACCTGACCGCGCTGCAGGCGGAGTTCGGCGTCAGCCTCACGGTGATGCGCGAGTCGCTGAAGGTACTGGCGGCCAAGGGGCTGGTGGGTGCGCGCCAGAAGCGCGGCACCTATCGTGCGGCCGCGGGCGGACTGGAACCTGCTTGACCCGGACGTGCTGCGCTGGCAGTTCGCCGTGGCGACCGGCACCTCGCTGCTGCGCAGCCTTGAGGAGGTTCGCAGCATCGTCGAGCCGGCCGCGGTGCGACTGGCGGCACTGCGGCGCACCGACGACGACCTCGCCCGGCTCGACGAGGCGCTCGCCGCGATGTCCACGCGCAGACGATTCGCAGAGCGCGGTGGAAGCCGACATCTCCTTCCACCATGCCCTGCTGACCGCGACGCACAACGAGCTCCTCGAGCGCATGGAGACGGTGCTCGAATCGGCGCTCGCCGCCCGTGACCAGCTGGTACACGGAACCAACGACACGTCAGACGATCCGGTGCCCAGCCACCGGGCGGTGCTCGACGGCGTGCGGGCGCAGGACGCCGACGCGGGCGAGGCGGCCATGCGCGCCCTGCTCGACAAGGCGATCAGCGACGAGGAGCGGCTACGCACCGGATCGGAAGGCCGGTGAAGATCACCCGGGTCGAGACTTTCCTGGTGCCGCCGAGGTGGCTGTTCTGCCGCATCGAGACCGACGACGGGATCGTCGGCTGGGGCGAGCCCGTCGTGGAAGGGCGCGCCGAGGTGGTGCGCACCGCGGTCGACGTCCTCTCCGAGTACCTGCTCGGCCAGGACCCGCTGCGGATCACCGATCACTGGCAGGTGCTGACCAAGGCAGGCTTCTACCGCGACGGCCCGGTGCTCAGCAGCGCCGTCGCCGGCCTCGACCAGGCGCTGTGGGACATCGCGGGCAAGGTCTACGACGCACCGGTATACGCGCTGCTCGGCGGCCCGGTGCGCGACCTGGTCCGGGTGTACGCCTGGGTCGGCGGCGACGAGCCTGCGGAGCTCGCGGACGCGATCGCGGCGCAGGTCGACGCCGGGTTCACCGCGGTGAAGATGAACGCTTGCGGACGCGTGTCGCCGATCGCCACCTCGGCGGAGGTCGACGCCGTCATCGCAGCGGGCGGCCACCGCCCGCGAGGCCCTCGGCAGCGACCGGGACGTGGCCATCGATGGCCACGGCCGGTTCACGCCGGCCACCGCCCGGCGGGTGCTGCCGGAACTCGCCCCGTTCCGGCCGCTCTTCCTTGAGGAGCCGGTGCTGCCCGAGTACCACCATGTCCTGGCCGTCCCTGGTGGCCGCGAGCCCGGTGCCGCTCGCGACCGGGGAGCGCATCTACGGCCGGGCGGGCTTCCTCCCGGTCCTGCAGGCCGGGATAGCGGTGGTGCAGCCCGACCTGTCGCACGCCGGCGGGATCAGCGAGGTGACCAGGATCGCCTCGCTCGCCGAGACCTTCGGCGCCCTGCTCGCCCCGCACTGCCCGCTCGGACCGGTCGCGCTGGCGGCGAGCCTGCAGGTCGGCTTCGCCACCCCGAACCTGCTGATCCAGGAGCAGAGCCTCGGCATCCACTACCACAAGGACGCCGATCTGCTGTCGTACGTCATGGACACCGAGCCGTTCCGCTTCGTCGATGGTCATGCCGTGCGCCGCAGGCTGCCGGGGCTCGGCGTCACCATCGACGAGGGCGCCGTGCGCGCCGCCGACCGGAAGCGGCCACCGGTGGCGCAACCCGGTCTGGCGCCACGATGACGGCTCGCTGGCCGAGTGGTGATCGTCGACCGCTGACCGCGGCCGGTCGATGCGTGACCCGCACGGCGGACGGTGGACCTCGCTGCGGGCCGGCGGGCGCGAATGGCTCTGGCAGCGGGATGAGCCGCGGCGCGCGCAGGTGGTTCCCGGCGACGCCTTCGCCGACGCGGGCGGACTTGAGGAGTGCGTACCGACGGTGCGCGGAACCCCCGACCACGGTGACGCCTGGAGCCGGGCATGGACCGTCGCGGGGCTCGGCTGTGTCGTGCGCTGCCCGCAGTTCGAGCTCGCGCGGAGCATTGACGTGCGGGCGGGCGCGGTCGTCGCCGAGTACCGCCTCGCGGCCGAGCCGGGCTTCCGGTTCGTCTGGGCCGGCGCACGCGCTGCTCGAACTGAGCGGGCACGCGTCGCTCGGGATAGATCCGGCCACCAAGGCGCGCCTGTTTCCTGAGGCGGCGCCGTACCTGCGTCACCCCTGGCCGGATGGCGCCGACTGGATCGAGGGCGACTGGCCCGCGCCGGCCGGGCCTGCGGCTGGACGCGCTGGGACCCGATGACGGCAGCGCGGTCGGCGCGGTGCTGTACGGTGCCGGGTGTAGTGCCGCAGGCGCCGGGTCCACCGCCACGGCGGTCGTCTACGACGGCGCGGACCGGCTGCGCATGACCGTGGAGGCCGACGGTCAGCCCGCCTCCGTCGCCCTCTGGCGAAACCTCGGCGGATTCCCGTCCAGCGGTCCCTACCGCAGCATCGGCGTGGAACCGATGCTCGGGCGGGTCTTCGACCTCGCGCAGGCCCGCGACGGCGACTGCGCCGTAACCCCGGCCGCCGGCGAGGTGCGCTGGCGCCTGACGATCACCGCCTACCGCGGCAACGAGGGAGCCGCGGGCTGACAGCTGAGCGGTACGCCTAGGCGAGCTTGAGCATCTCGTCGCCGAAGTCGGCGATCAGCTTGAGGGTGCCCCCGAGGGCTGAAACGAAGCGGCTCAGTACCTCCTGGGTCGAGACGTCACCGCTCTCGATCTGGGAGACGCGGGCCACCGAGACGCCCATACGCTGGGCGACCTGCTCCTGTGTCATCCCGCGCCGCTTGCGCATCTCGGCCAGCCGCCACCCGCGGGCGTCGTCGAGCATCGCGGCGACGGCGGCGTCGAAGGCCTGCTGTCCCCCGGCAGTGTCGATCGCGCGCTCCAGGTGCCCTGAGTCGCGCCAGCGTGACACGTTATTCACCAGTCGTCTCCTTAATGCGCTCGACGAGATACTCGCTGTGCAACTGCTCGGCACGCGGGATCGCCGTTCGGTACCACTTCGCCCACTGCCCAGACTTGTCCCCAGCGATGAGCAGAATCGCAGCTCGCCAGGGGTCGAACGCCAGCAGGACACGGATCTCGCTGCGGCCAGCCGACGGTGGCCGCAGCTCCTTCATGTTGGCGAGCTTCGACCCGGTGACCGAATCCACCAGCGGGCGCCCTTCTGCCGGACCGTTGCGTTCCAGGACCAGAATTGCCTGGTTCACCAGCTGGTGGCTGGCCGGGTCCGACTCGTACAGTCCGTCGAGGAAAGCCTCGACCTCGGCGGTCAGCAGGATCTCCCACTGCGCCGAGGTTCGGTCTCCAGATTGGGGCATGAGTCACGTCCTTAAGAATATTGTTAAGTTGGGAGGGACGCAACTGGCGGGCTCAGGTTGCACACGCACCGGCAGCATGGATTTACGCTACGGAGCCGGTCACGTTTTGTATAAGAAAATATCCGATTTTGTGATCACGGTGATGAATGAGATCTATGTGAACGCAACCTGTTGCCATCACCGGATGGAGGCACGGCGCGAACGAGGTACCCAGCGCGTCCAGTGCCGCGACAAAATAAGCGCTTGGCTAATGCTGAGCGGCAATTGCTTCCGCTAAACGCGGGGGCTGCGGACGATTAATCAGGAATACCTGCGATTGATGGGTATAAGTCGTATTCTTCAGGGCGGCGGCCGATGGGGAGAAATGGCCGCCGTTGCTCGGCTTGGCGATCTGTAACGACCCAGGGGTGGGCGAGCGCATGGTGTCAGAACAGCCGATGATCACTTTCGCGTCGCATGAGGCCCGGGTTGGCGCGGCCGGGGCGCGTGAGGATTTCGAGCAGATGCTGGGGCTCCTCGTCCGAGCGACATCGGGACAAGGGAACCTGGTCTTTGCCAATCCTGGCGACTGGGGTATCGATGTCCTGGCCGGCGACCTGAACGGGCAGGTAACGGTCTGGCAGGCCAAGTACTTCACCCGCGGGGTCGGCCGTAGCCAGCAGGACCAGATCACGAAGTCGTTTGCGTCCGCACTCGCCCATGCCGCCAGCAACGGGTACACGCTGCAGAAATGGATCCTGTGTATCTCGGTGAGCATGGACGCGCCCACTACGCAGTGGTGGCAGCGCTGGAAGGCCGGGCAGGAGCAGGACACCGGCGTAATCATCGACCTATGGGATGAGAACCGGCTGCGCGAGCTCCTGCTGCGGCCGGAGGCCGCCGACGTGCGGCGTCACTACTACAATCCCTACCTGCGCGACGGCCGGCCTGGTGGCCCGGGACCTGCTCCGGCACCGGGCCGACCGAGTACCCCTGCTTGGGCACGTCATCTGCCGGCCATGTCGCCCGCGCAAGTTCTGCCACCTGATTGAAAGCGAGTACCCGCTTCCCGGCCCCGTCGGTCAACACGAGCCAGTCGGCGTCATCGGCCGTCTGGTCCTCAGATGGCTCATCGCCGGGGCGATACCTCAAGCCAAGGTGGTGGCACATGTTTGGTGCCGGATGGGCGGCCGGCAAGGTCGCGAAGGAAATCGCTAAGGCGTCGGGCGCGTCGGAAGAGGACGCCAAGATCATCGGGAAGATGGCCACCATGACCGTCTCACTTCTCACGCTTGACGCCGCCGGTCTGATCGACCTCACCGTTCTCGGTCCGCAGTAGCCAAGGTCACGCCCCAGTCCGCAGAGCCACGACGGGCACCCGGCTAACCCCGGGAGAGAAGAGGAAGCCATGTGCTCCAGCGGTACCTGCTCAGATTGCGAGCAGGAACGAAAGAACAAGGAGGCCGCGTACCGGTTCATCAGCGGCTACGCCGGATTCTGGTCCGGAATGGCGACCGGCGCGGCGGCGGGGTCCGTCGTTCCCGTCATCGGGACCGTCCCCGGCGCCGTCGCGGGTGCCATCATCGGCACGATCTGCGGCGCCGGTCGCAAGAAGAAGTAGGTAGATCACCGGCGGCGTTGCGGATTTCTCGAGGGGGCCGCAACGCCGCCGGAGATCTCAGCGCACCGGGGCCGGTGTCACCAGTGGCGCCAGTTGCCGGCTGCTTCCAGGGCGCCGGAGGCGCGGTAGATGCTTGGCTCGTCCCAGTGGCGGGCGACGAACATGATGCCGACGGGAAGGCCGTCGTGCATGCCGCAGGGGGCGGACATCGCCGGGTGGCCGGTGCAGTCGAACGCCGCGGTGTTGACGATGGGATCGAAGCCGGGCAGGAGCATCTCGGCCCTGGTGCGCCCCGGGGGCAGCGGCGGGGCGGTGAACGGCACGGTGGGCATGACCAGCAGGTCGGCCTGGCTCAGGGCCTTGTCGTACTCCTGGCGCAGGCGGCGGACGAGATTCTGTGCCTTGGCGTAGTACCTTCCCCCGTACACGGTTCGCAGGTAGTGGCCGGTGAGCAGGGCGGCCTTCATCGGCTCGGAGAGCATGTCGGCCCGCGATCTCCACGCCGACAGCGCGATGGCCAGGCCGGTCACGTGCAGTCCGGTGGCGCCGTAGCCGACCCCGTTGTCCAGCATCGTGGCGGTTGTGCCCTCGACCGCGATGGCCGCCCAGATGCTCATCGCCTCCCGGTGCATCGGCACCGAAACGCTGCTGACCTGGGCACCGGCGTCGGCTAGGCGGGCCACGGCCCGTCGCACCGCCTCTTCGACCGGCGCGCTGGCCTTCGGCTGGCCGAACCCCTCGGCCAGCACCCCGATGCGGAGTCCGTCGACCCCCTTGCCGACGGCCTCGGTGTAGCTTTCGACCCGTGGCGATACCTGCCTCGGATCGAGTCCGTCCGGGCCGGCCAGCACTTCGAGCAGCAGCGCGTTGTCCGCCGCCGAGGACGTGATCGGCCCGGCGTGGTCAATGGTCTGGTCGATCGGGAAGATGCCCGTGTAGGGGACCAGGCCGTACGTCGGCTTGAGACCGTAGGCGCCGCAGAACGCGCTCGGCTCGCGGATGGAGCCGCCCTGATCGCCGCCGATCGCCATGGAGACCTCGCCCGCCCCGACGAGCGCGGCGCATCCGGACGAGGAACCGCCTGCGGTGTGGCCGGGCCGGTGCGGATTGTGGGTTGGTCCGGTCGCGTTCGTGTGGCTGCCGCCCGAGAAGCAGAAGTACTCGCAGTGCGCCTTGCCGACGATCTCCGCGCCGGCCGCGAGCACGCGGGTGACGACGGTCGCGTCGACGTCGGGCACGTAGCCCTCCAGCGCGGAGGCACCGTTCATCATCGGCACGCCGGCCAGGCAGATGTTGTCTTTCAGCGCCACCTGCCTGCCGTGCAGCGGACCGGATGCCGCTCCGCGGATCGAGGTCCGTACGTACCAGGCATGAAGCGGATCTTCGGCCGGGGAGGGGCGGGTGCCCGGGGTCCTGGGATAGATAACCTCCGGCAGGCTGTCGCTCACGTCGTCGAGCGGGCGAAGCGTCTCGATCGTGTCCGAGGCGAGTTCCGTGAACTCCTCGATGTCGGCCGCTGCGAGGGTAAGGCCGAGGTCCGCCGCGGCCCGGCGCAGATGTTCGGTCGTCGGTGGCTTGATGCCCACGGGTCACGTCTCCCTTTATATGTTCGGAATTGGTGTGTTCGGGAATTGGCGCGTGCGGGATGGGTGGTGCCTCAGAAGTTTGGTGCGGACGAAATTTTCTTGAACGTAACGGGGAGTTCCGTCGGCCGGTATCGGTCCGTCTCGCTGGGTGGACCGGGTATTCGGCATCGCGGCCGCGCATCGGGGACTATTCGTCTATGACCGATTCCCTGGGTTCCCGCGTCTTTGTCGTCACCGGAGGTGCGAGCGGGATCGGGCTCGGAATCTCCCGTGCCCTGCTGCGGGCCGGCGCCAGCGTGGTAGTCACGTCCCGTACCGCGGACCGCACCGCGAAGGATCTAGGCAACGGCGCGCTGACGATCGCCGGGGATACCACCGAGCCGGCCGATATGCACCGCGTCGCCCAGGCGGCGCTCGACCGGTGGGGGCGTATCGACGGGCTCGTCACCTCGGCCGGCGTGCTGGCCCGGGGGGCGCTCGGCACTCTCACTCCGGGCGAACTCGAGTCCGCCTTGCGGGTGAACGTGCTCGGCCCGTGGGTGGCCGCGCAGGCCGTCCTGCCCGCGATGCGCGAGGCGGGCTACGGGCGGATCGTGACGATCGGGTCGGTGCTCGGCGCCGTCGGCGCGGCCGAACGGGCCGGGTACTCGGCCACCAAGGGCGGCGTGATGGCCCTGACCAGATCGCTCGCCGTGGAACTGGCCGCCGACGGGATCACCGTGAACTGCGTGGCTCCGGGGCCGATCCGCACGCCGATGAACTCGGCCGCGCCGGATCCCGGGGTCCAGGCCGCGCTGCTCGCGTCGGTGCCGCTTGGCCGCTGGGGCACTCCGGCCGAGGTGGCGCACATGGTCTTGGCCCTGCTGCACCCCGACGCGTCCTTCGTCACCGGTGCCGTTATCCCGGTCGACGGCGGTTACCTCGCGCACTGAGCCCGCCCGGCCGCGTTCGCTCTTTCCCGCGGGGAGCCGGGCCTGGCGACACCCGGCCCGGCTCCCCACGGCTCCCGATAACGTCAGGGGTAATCACCTTCGTTTGCTGGCGGGAGTCTGCAGCCGGTCGATGATGACGGCGGCGATCAGCACGGCGCCGGTCACCACGCCCTGCCAGAACGAGGAGACACCCATCAGCCCCAGGCCGTTCTGCAGCACGCTGATCAGCAGGACGCCCACGATCGTGCCGCCCACTCCCCCGATGCCGCCGAAGAAGCTCGTCCCGCCGAGCAGGACGGCCGCACCGGCGGTGAGCGCGAGCGACGATCCGGATGTCGGTGATGCCGAGGCCAGCCCGCTGGCATCCACCAGGCCGGCCAGCGCGCCGCTCATCCCGGTGATCGCGTAAACGAGGATGATGACCAGGGTCACGTTGATCCCGGCCAGCCGGGCGGCTTCCCGGTTCCCGCCGACCGCGTACACGGCCCGGCCGAACGGGGTGTAGTGCAGCACGGCCGCCGCCAGGACCAGCGCGGCGAGGCAGATCCAGACCGGGACCGGCACGCCGAGCGCGCTGCCGTTACCGATGGCGGCGAATACCCCGCCCGAGGTGATGAGCTTGGTCTGACCGTTGGTCAGCACCGCGGTAAGGCCGCTGATCAGCGTCATCGACCCGAGGGTGACCACGAAGAAGTTGAGCCGGAACCCGCCGATGAGCATGCCGTTGACCAGTGCGCCGATGCCGATGCCAAGGCCGATGGTCGCGAGGATGACCAGGACCGGGGACAGGTGCGCGGCGGCGACGCCGTAGGCGGCAAGGCCGCTGGCGGCGACGATCGACCCGACGGACAGGTCGAATCCGGCGCTGAGCACCGCGAACGTCATGCCGATGGACACCAGCATCAGGTCGCTGTTGCTGGCCAGCATGTCCAGGATGTTGGCCTTGGTGAGGAAGAACTGCTGGGTCACGGTCAGGTAGACACACAAGATGACCAGGGCGGTCAGTGCTCCGGCGTAGAGCCGGACCCGGCCCAGGACACGCTTGCCGACCCGGGGTGCCCAGGCCCGGCCGGCCACGGTGATACTCGTCTGCTCGGCGACCGCGGGCCGCTCGAGCGGGCTAATCGAGGGCTCCTGAGGCATAATCCACCAACTCCGTTTCCGTCGCGTCGCCCGGCAATTCGGCCACCACGCGACCTCGGGACATCACCAGGATCCGGTCGCAGATCCCGAGCAGCTCGGGATTCTCCGACGAGCTCACGACCACGGCCACGCCCGACTCCCGCAGCTCATCGATGATCCGGTAGATCTCGGACCTCGCACCCACGTCGACACCGCGGGTGGGCTCGTCGAGCAGCAGGACCCGCGGGCTGATGGCGAGCCATTTGGCGAGCGCGACCTTCTGCTGGTTTCCTCCGGATAGCTGCGCCACGGTGACGCTGGTGTCCGAAGGGTGAATACGCAACCGGTTCACCAGGTCGCGGGTCAGGTGGCGGTCCCGGCCATGCCGGAGCGGGATCAGGGACAGCCGCCGGTTGCGCACCATGATCAGGTTCTGGTGCACGCTGTGCGGGAGTACCAGCCCTTCTTCCTTGCGGTCGCCGGTGACCATCGCCAGACCCAGCCGGACCGAGGAATCGGGTCCCTTCGGCCGGTGCGGGCGGCCCATGATCCGCAGCTCACCGTGCGGCCGCGGGCCCGCGCCGTAGATGGAACGGAGCAGTTCCACCCGGCCGCATCCGACAAGACCGGCGAGGCCAAGGACCTCACCGAACGGACGCTGAAGGTCACGTTCTCGAACGCGCCGGGGACGCTCAGCCCCGCTGCCTCAAGTGCGGGCTCACCCGCACGGGCCTCGCCCTTGTGGAAGTAGTCGGTGAGCGACCGGCCGATCATCAGCTGAGTGATGGCGTCGCTGGTCGCCTCCTGTTTGGACAGGGTCCCGGCCACGACCCCGTCACGCATCACCGTGACCCGGTCGGCCACCTCGGCCACGTCCTGAAGCCGCTGGGATATGAAGACCATGCCAAGGCCGCGTGCCTTCAGATCGTTGATCATCCGGAACAGCGACGCGGCGTGGGCCGCGGACAGCGAACTTGTGGGCTCGTCGAAGATGAGGATCCTGGCGTCCACCGCCAGCGCCCGCGCGATGGCGACGACCTGGCGTTCTTCTGGTCCCAGGTCCGCTACCGGCATGTCGAGGTCCAGGTTGCCCCCCAGCGAATCCAGCACGTCACCGGCCTGCTGGCGGGCGGCCCGCCAGCGGATCCGGCCAAGCCGCCGGGGCAGGCGGCCGAGCAGCACGTTCTCCGCGACGCTGAGGCTGGCGACGACCGGAACCTCCTGGGCGACCGCCGCGATCCCCGCCTGGTTGGCCGCGTGGGGGCTGGCGAACACCCGGGCGGCCCCGTTTACCCGTACCTGGCCGCCGGTCGGGGCGATCTCACCGTAGGCGATCTTCATCAGGGTGGATTTGCCTGAGCCGTTCTGGCCGAGGAGGGCGTGCACCTCCCCGGCCGCCACGCGGAAATCCACACCGCGAAGGGCAGCTGTGTTGCCGAAATTCTTCCGGATCCCGGTCAGCTCAAGCAGCGGGGCCTGCGGCGTCATCGTCAGCTGCCGACCAAGACCGAGGACGGGCATCCACCGTTCGAGCAGCTCAGGGTGCCGTCCTGGATCTCCGTTACGGCCTTGTTCCAGTCCAGCCGGGTGCTGATGTCGGCCTTGGTGTACATCTCGACCGGCGTGGCCACCCAAGTGGGCACGGACTCGCCGGTAAGCAGCCGGTCCATCATCGCGGCACCGATGAGCGCCTCGCGCCAGGGAACGATGTCGATCATCGCGGACATCTGGCCGTCCTCGATGGCGGCGACTCCCTCCGGGTCACCGTTCATCCCGACGATGATCGGGTTCTTGACCCCCGCCTCCTTAAACGCGATGGACGCGCCGATGGCGCTGTCATCGTTGTACGCCATAACGGCGTTTATCTTGCCCTGGTACTTTGTCACAGCTTCCTGTGCGGCCTTTTGACCGCCCGCGATGTCATCGGTCGCATTCGACGCCGTTTCTAGCCATTGGGCGCCGCTTGCCGCGGTTTTCATGTCTGCCTGGTATTGCTGCAGCAGGAACTGCAGTGAGGGCACAGGGACACCTATACCGAGACCAAGGACATTCCCTTGTCCCTTGATCTGCTGGCTGACGTACTGAGCCAGGAGACTGGCACCCTGGTAATCCTCGCCCTGGTCGAAATTGGCGTTATAGGGCGCGATGCTCGCTCCCGCCGCAGGCGGCTGTATGACCGCGTTCAAGCCCAGGACCTTGATGCCAGCCGCCCGGGCCTGGGTGAGCGCCGGGTTCAGCGTGTTCGGGGCCAGCGGAAAGACGATGATGCCGTTCATGTGCTCGGCGACCATCTGCTGGATATTGGATACCTGGGTCTGGACATTGAGATCCGCGTCCATGGCGACGACCTTGATACCCAGGTTTTTCCCCGCGGCGATCAGGGCCGCCTGGAAAGCCTGGAGCACGGGCTGCGCGTCCGTTGGGTTAGAAAATCCGACGGTGTATTGTTGCTTGACCGCCGCGGAAGAGCTTGAGGCGGAGGGGCTAGAGGCGGAGGAAGAATTGGAAGATGTTGAGCTAGATGACCCCGAAGAACACGCCGCTACACTTACCACGACGGCGGCACCGGCGAGCGCCCATTTAATTATGGGTCGTCTTATCATGGCCCCATTTCCTTTCGAGCGGATTTCCACGCCTATTAATTTTTTTACACGTTGGCGGGAGCGTACCTAGGGGTCACTGGTGTGGCGATGGGAGTGGTCCACTCACCGAACCGGGGATCGATCGGTTACACAACGGAAACCCGAGCCGCAAGCTCGAAATATCGATACTTATCTATAAGCAGGGGGATGGCCGGACATCCGCGGCCAAGTCTCGGCCGCCCCACGCCCCCGGCAATGCCCGTGGGCCTCGCCTCGGCGGCCACACAAAAGCAAGCAGGCTGGCCCGACGCGGAGTCGGGCCAGCCTGTCAGCGGGTCAGGAGAGTGCTTTTAGGCGGGTGTGTCGGGGGTGTAGTGGCTGCGTGCGCCGTCTGCCTGAGACGGCGAGCCCTCGGCCGGGTAGACCAGGTTGCCGTCGGCCGCGACGTCGTCCTGTGCGCCTGTCACCGTGCCGTCCGCGGCGGGGTCGGCATCGGTCGCGCCACCGGTCCCGCCCAGGCGCGCCGGGAGCTTGCTCGCCGCCGCCTGCTTGGCACCCGACACGTACTTCGGCACCTGCGAGACCTGCGCCTGTGCCGTCTTGGCGGCGCAGGACGCCGCGTTCTTGGCGTAGTCAGGCGCCTTGGCCGCCGCGGTCTTCGCCAGCTCGGTGGCCTTGGTCTGGGCGGCGCTCGTGGCCTGCTGCACTTTTGGGTGGCTAGCGATCTGCTGACTGTAGGCGACCATCTTGTCGTAGACGCCGCGGCCCGCCCGGGTGCCGGCGACGAAGCCAGCTGCGGCGCCCGCAATAAAAACTGCCTTGTATCGCATCTGGTCCCCTTTTTCCAGTGCGCGGCGTCGATGGCGCTGACCATCCCCATCTCCGGCGCCGCATGCGTTCCGGCTCGCCAGCGCCATGACACGCTGGCTGTTCCAGGCTATCTGTCCTTCGTTGGCGGAGACTACCCACCCTGAGCCCGGTTATCCCTGGACCGCGGGCACCGTAGACGGCCGAGGTGCTACGCGCACCCCCCGCCGTGCGCTACGCTTATCCCAAGCACAGCAGCGGGTTCACCAACCCGCCGCATGCGACGATCCGGCGTAGCTCAGTTGGCAGAGCGTCCGACTGTTAATCGGATGGCCGTAGGTTCGAGTCCTACCGCCGGAGCCCATCACCACGGTCCACAGGGCTGCCACCATGATTAGGACTGGTCGGCGCCCTCGCGGTAGGCGATGGCGGCCGCTTCTGTGCGGCTGGCCGCGCCCAGCTTGCCGAGGATGTTGGATACGTGGACGCTCGCCGTCTTCGGTGTGATGAACAGTTCCGTGCCGATCTCGCGGTTGGACATGCCTCTAGAGAGCAGGACCAGCACCTCGCGCTCGCGGTCGGTCAGGGCGGCGAGCGGGCTCACCCGGGCTGATCCGGGCCCGTTCCCGCCGCGGCTCCCGCTGCCTGGGTCCAGGCGGGCGCGCCGCGCGAGTGCGTCGAGGGCCGCGCCGAGGGGCGCCGCCCGCAACCGGGACGCGGTATCGCGCGCCGCGCGCCAGACGGCGGCCGCCTCGTCGCGGCGCCCGGCTTCCACCAGCGCCTCGGCGAGCCGCCACTGGGTGCGCGCCGTCTCGTACACGTAGCCGGGACCGAACTCAGCGAGCACCCGCTCCCAGCTGGCCGGGGAGTTCACCCCGGTGAGGCGCGCGTACTCGGCTTCGCAGCGGGCGAGCCAGCCGCGGCCCTCCGGCCCGAGCACCGCCTTGGGCCGGGCCGGGTAACTGGCGCCTTCCCTGGCCACATCGAGCAGCGCGGCGCCGGCGGCGGCCTCCGCGTCCGCGCCGGCGGCATCCCCCGTCGCGCGCAGCTGCGCCGCCCGGTCGGCCCTGGCCGCGAGCGCGATCGCCGTCACCCGGATGACCGACGGGGTGTGGGCGGGCCACGCGTCCGCGTCGATCGCGGCCTGCGCCTCCGCCAGGGCGCGCTCGCAGTCTCCCCGCCACAGCGCGTGCTCGGCGAGGATCCCGCGGGCGATATACGCGACGAAGACATCGCCCCAGAACGGCTCGAGCCAGGTCCGCCGTTCGCCGACCGCCGGGTTGCCGCGGGCCACGTCGATGAACAGCGCCATCGCGGACAGCAGGGCCTCCGCCTGCCGGGTGACCCGGACCGGGAACCCGTCCGCGAGCTCCTGCGCGTGGTCCCAGCACCCGTCGGCGAAGTGGGCCTGGAAGTGCAGGTGCTGCAGGTCCAGGCCGAACGGCGCGAGGCCGAGTCCGTCCGCCTCGGCCCAGTCTGACCCGCGGTGGGCGACCTCGGCGGCCTGCGCGAGCTCGCCCCGGACCAGGCGCTCGGTCGCCAGCTGGTAGGTGGCCCGCAGCCGAACGGTGACCGCCCTGGCCGCTCCCGCCTGCTCGATCGCGGCGGTGAACATGCCGATCGCCTCATCCGAGTTGCCGGTGCGCAGGGCGAGCTGTCCGGTGGTGGCGAGCGCGTCCGCCTCCACCGCGATCGACCCGGCGGCGTAAGCCGCCTCCCGGGCCCGGCCGGCCCAGTCCCTGGCCTCCTCGTCGCGGTGGGCCGCCATCAGCGCGATCGCGTAGGTCGCCGTCGCGCGGGCCCGGTACCAGGTCGGCGGGTCGTCCCGCGTCTCCTGCACGGTCGCCTCGGCCACCTGGAGTGCCTCGGCGTACCACTGATGGTTCTCGCTCTGCAGCAGGTGATAGGCCAGCAGTTCCCCGATCCGGCAGCGCAGCTCGGCGCTCTCGGCCGGCTCGTCCGCGCGGGAGATCCGGTCGCGGATGCGGCGGAACAGGTGCACTGCCCGGGGCACGTCGCCGCTGGCCGCGGCGGCCAGGGCGGACTTCAGGCCGAGCTTGCCCCGCGACATGCCCGCGATCCGCTCCGCGTCCGCCACCCGCACCCACAGTTCCAGCGCCAGGTCGTAGTGGCGGTGCGCTTCGGCCGGTGCGCCGAGGCGCCTGGCCTCGTTGCCGGCCTGGATCGAGGCGGCGAACGCACCGGGGATGTCGTGGCTCGCCATGCTGTGGTGCGCGATTTCGGCGGCGGCACCGGGCCCGGCGGTGTCCCACGCGGTGGCGAGCAGGCTGGCGAGCCGGGCATGCAGCCGGGTCCGCTCGCCGGGCATCAGGTCCTCGTATACGGCCTCGCGCAAGAGCGCATGCCGGAACCGGTATCCGTCAGGCCCGTCGGGAGCCAGCAGCTGGTGGCCCGCCGCCTCGCGCAGCGCCTCCTCGTAGACGTCGTCGGGCAGGCCCGAGGCGGCCCGGACCAGGTCGTCGGCGCCGCCGCCGGCAACGGCCGCGACCCGCAGCACCTGCTGCGCCGCGTCCGACACGCGTTCCACTCGCGACAGCAGCAGCGCGGCCAGGCCGGTCGGCAGCGCGCCCCCGGTGACGTTGTCAGCGGACGAGGCGTTCAGCAGCTCCTCGGCGTAGTAGGCGTTTCCCTCCGCCCGCGCTACCAGGGAGTTGAGTGCGGCGGCCGACAAGGGCAGCGGGGCGCTGTGCACATCGGACAGGATTTCGGCCAGGGACGCCACGGAGAGCGGTTCGAGCTCGACCAGCGCGACCATCGGCAGCCTGAGCAGCTCCGCGATGACGGCGCGGAGCGGGTGCCGCCGGTGCAGGTCGTCGGTGCGGTACGTCCCGATGATCGCGACCCGCTCGCGGTGCAGCATACGGGAGAGGAAGGTGACCAGATGGCGGGTGCTGGCGTCGGCCCAGTGCAGGTCCTCGACGACCAGCAGGACCGGGCTGCCGGCGGCCAGCTCGGACAGCAGGCTGAGCACGGCGCCGAACATCTGCTGGCGGGCCAGGCCGGCCCAGTCCGCCTCGTGGGCCTGCCCGTCGCCGTCCGGGAGCAGGCGGGACAGCACCGGGCGGGCCTTGATGGCCTTCTCGACGGGCGGCGGCGCGGCGCGGAACGCATCGGCGAACGGCAGGTAGGGGACGCTGTCCCCGATCTCCGCGCACTGGCCGCACAGCACGGTGAAACCGTCACCTTCGGCGATCCGCATCGCCTCGGCGACCAGACGGGACTTGCCGATGCCGGCGTCGCCGCTGACGAGCCCGGTCACCGCGCGTCCGGCGGCGGCATCGTGCAGGAGGGCGCGCAGCCGGGACAGCTCCGCGTCCCGTCCCACCAGCATGCCCATGTCTCTATTATCCGCTGAGGTCCGACGTTCCCGCTAATCGATTCCAGGCCGCCGATGCGGCCGACTTAGGCGGACAAAGCATGACAAGTCGTTCGGCTTACCAGGTTTAAGGATTTTTCCCAATGGTCACGGGCGGGTCTTACTGCGAGTCTGGATACAGAACACCGAAGGAGGCCACAGATGATGACGGAAGTGTTGCGGGCCGCCGGCAAGCTGACGGACGCGGTTCGCGAGATGAACGAGGCACAGCGGCTGATGCTGGTGCGGAGGACCGCCATGGACCAGTACGTCGACAATCCTGACGCCGCGCCTGACACCTACGCCGAATTCCTCGCCAGGACCTCCGGGGTACTGCTGCACGAGGCACCCGCCCGCAAGCGGGCCCGGAGGGCCCGCCGAGGCTAGTCCAGGTACTCCCGCAGCAGCAGGGCACGCGACGGATGCCGGAGCTTGGCCAGGGTCTTGGACTCGATCTGCCTGATCCGCTCGCGGGTCACGCCGAACTCCCGGCCCACCTCTTCCAGCGTCCGCGGGTGCCCGTCGGAGAGCCCGAAGCGCAGCTGAATGATCCGCTGCTCCCGCTCGGACAGCTCGCAGAGCACCCGGTCGAGCTGGTCCTGGAGCATGATGAAGGCCGCCGCTTCGATCGGCACCACGGCGTCGGCGTCCTCGATGAAGTCACCGAGGTCGGACTCCTCCTCGCCGATCGGCGACTGGAGCGAGACGGGCTCCTGCGCGATCCGCTGGATCTCCGCGACCCGTTCCGGTTCCACGCCCATCTCGGCGGCGATTTCCTCGACGGTCGCCTCGCGCCCGAGTTCCTGGTGCATCTGGCGCTGCACCCGGGCGAGCTTGTTGATCGTCTCCACCATGTGCACGGGTACCCGGATGGTCCGGGCCTGGTCGGCGATCGCCCTCGTGATCGCCTGGCGGATCCACCACGTCGCGTAGGTCGAGAACTTGTACCCGCGGGTGTAGTCGAACTTCTCCACCGCACGGATCAGCCCCAGGTTCCCCTCCTGGATCAGGTCCAGGAACACCAGGCCCCGGCCGATGTACCGTTTGGCGATCGATACGACAAGCCGCAGGTTCGCTTCAATGAGGCGCTGCTTGCCGCGGACGCCATCGGCCGCCAGCCACTCCAGGTCGGCCCGGTCGCCGTTGGAGAAGGTGAACCCGCCGTTCATCTTCTCCTCGGCGTACAGGCCCGCCTCGATTGACTTGGCCAGCTCGACCTCGTCCTCAGCGGTGAGCAGCGGCACCCGGCCGATCTCCCGCAGGTAGATCCGCACCAGGTCGCTTGTCCCGGCCCGGCGCGCGGTATCGGCGTCGGTATCGGAGATCTTGGTATCTGGCTCCTCTTCGACCTGGGTATCGAGCATCTCGATGCCCTCGTCGGCGAGCACCCGCACTACACCGTCTAGTGCGTCCCCGGATAGCTCGGCCCGGTCGATTGCCGCGGTGACGTCCCCCATCGTCACGAAGCCCCGCGAGCGCCCGAGCGCCACGAGGTCCGTCAACTGCGCTGTCAGCGATGGTCCGCTCGTTACTACGGTGAGGCTCACCCGACCAGTGTGCTCCCCGTCACCCCGGTTTCGGGGGACCCAATTTTATTACCGTGACCTGAGGTTTAACCTGCCGGAAACCTGTGTAAGAAGAACCGGTAGTGTCTCTGGATCAGGTGCCGGTGGCCCGTTCGAGCAGCCACTTGCGGCGCTGCTCGAACGCGACAAGGTCGCCGAACATCCGGCCGTATGCCGCCTGGTCTTCCTCCGGGTTCATCCGCTGGAGCTTGGCCTTGATCGCGGCGATCTCCCGGCCGACGGCCAGCTCCCCCACCCGGGCCAGGATGACGTCGGCGTACTTCTCGTCCGGCTCGCCGGACACCTGGACCGGTTCCACCGCCAGCTCGGTCAGGAACGCCCGGGCCCGGTCGTCGGGCGCGGCGTCGAGCAGCGCCGCCGCCCAGTCACGGGCCCGGCCCGCGCCGCCCACTCCGCCGCAGCCGGCGATCAGCCCGACCACGGCGCCGTGGGCAGGCACGCTGAACGACGCCGCCCCGAGCGCGTCGAACTCGGGGCCGGTCAGCGCCGGCCACTGCACCGCGAGCTTGAGTGCCTCCCGCTCCACCCGCAGCACCGGGTCGGAGCGGTCGTACGGTTGTGCCGTCCGGTTCTGCGCGGACCGCCCCTGGCTCGCGCCGGCGCCACGCTGACCGCTGGCTTCCGGTGCCTCAGCGGAGTATCCCGAACGATTGGCGGTGCCTGTCCCTGCCTTCATGGCCCCGGTAGCCCGCATTGCGCCGGCGGCTCCCTTTGGCCCGGCGGCCCCCTTTGCCGCGGCGGCACCGCGCACCCGGTCGAGGATGTACCGCTCGTCCATGAACCCGATCCAGCGGTCGAGATCGACGGCGTACTGCTTCCACTTCGCCCGGTCCTTGATCCGGACGATGATCGGCGCGGCCTCGTCGATCGCCGCGAACTGCCCTTCGCGCGTTTCCAGGTCATGCCGGGCGAGCACCGACCTGATCGCGAACTCGAACAGCGGCACCCGCCGGGCCACGAGGTCGCGGACGGCGGCCTCGCCGTGCTTCAGCCGCAGGTCGCAGGGGTCGAGACCCTCGGGCTGGACGGCGACGAAGGTCTGCGTGACGAACTTCTCCTCCAGGCTGAACGCGCGCAGGGCCGCCTTCTGGCCGGCCGCGTCGCCGTCGAACGTGAAGATCACCTCGCCGGAGGACCCGTCGGTGTCCATGATGAGACGGCGCAGGATCTTCACGTGATCCTCGCCGAAGGACGTGCCGCACGTCGCCACCGCCGTCGGTACCCCGGACAGGTAACAGGCCATCACGTCGGTGTACCCCTCGACGATCACCGCCTGACGCCGCTTGGCGATCTCCCGCTTGGCCAGGTCGGCGCCGTAAAGCACCTGGCCTTTCTTGAAGATCTGCGTTTCCGGGGTGTTCAGGTACTTGGGACCGTCGTCGTTCGGGTCGAGCTTGCGCGCGCCGAACGCGATCGTCTCTCCCGTCAGGTCCCTGATCGGCCACAGCAGCCGGCCGCGGAACATGTCGATGATGCCGCCGCGGCTCGTCTTGCGGGCCAGGCCGGACTTGAGCAGCTCGTCCTCGTTGAAGCCCCGGCGCTTGAGGTGCTTGGTCAGCTCGTCCCAGGCCGCCGGGGAATAGCCGACACCGAACTGATCGGCATCGGCCAGCTGGAAGCCTCGCTCCGAGAGGAACGAGCGAGCTGACTGGGCCGAGTCATCACGTATTCGTTCGGAATAGAATTCTTGTGCCAGCTTGTGCGCTTCGATCAGCCGACGGCGCTGGCCGGTCTCCTGCCCGGGGACGAACCCGCCCGCCTCGTAGCGGAGCTCGACGCCGACGCGCGCGGCGAGGCGCTCTACCGCCTCGCTGAACTGCAGCTGCTCCATCTGCATGACGAACTTGATGACGTCGCCGCCCTCGCCGCAGGAGAAGCAGTGGTACAGCTCCTTGCCCGGCGTGACGTTGAACGACGGGGTGCGCTCCTGGTGGAAGGGGCACAGGCCCTTGAGGTTGCCGCCGCCGGCCGGGCGCAGTTGGAGGTACTCACCGATCACGTCTGCGATGGGCGACCGCTCGCGAACGACGGCGATGTCTTCCTGACGAATGCGACCCGGCATGGAGCCGAGTGTATGCCGGTCTGCGGGCGAACTTCTGTATTTAAGCCCCTGTGTTCGAGCTGCTCCGCTGGGGGAGGTCCGGGGGGAGCGCCTGCCGCTGCGTGTCCTGGGCCGGGGCCCGGCCGGTGAACAGAACGGCTACCAGGCCGACCGCGAAGGCCGCGAGTACCAGGGGCGGCGGGCTTCCGCCCGGGGCGAAGCCGCCGATCGCCAGCCGGACCAGGCCCACCGAGGATACGGCGATGCCGGCGAGCAGCAGCGGCGGCGACCAGCGGCCGGGCCGCCCGAGCCCCGCGGGCAGCCGGAGCATCGGCCGCTCGGCCTGGGTCACGCCGATGACGAGCGGGACGAGCACCGCGGTCAGCAGGGCCCACCAGACCAGCCGCAGCGCGAACCACCGGGCCGATCCCACGGACGGCTGAGGCAGCAGGCCGGCCGGGTAGAAGGCCACCGCGACGACGATCGCGGGCACGAAGTGCCAGAGGTACACGTTCATGACCAGGGAGTTCAGCCGCCTGACCGGCTGCCACAGGCGATCTTTCGACAGCCGCCTCGACGCCCAGGGCTCGGCCGCGAGCACCAGCCCCACCTGGGCCGCGGCGAACGCGAGGAGCGCGATCGACGGCGGGTTGGTGTTGCCCGAGCCCACCATGTCGGCCGCGAAGGTCTGCGACGTGACCAGGCCCGCCAGCAGGGCGCCGCCGCCGGCCGCCAGCGCGTACGGGCGCCACCGGGGCGATGTCAGGGAGCCGTCCCGCCAGAAGAAGCCCCACTGATGGATGGACCCCCAGACGAACAGGTAGTTCAGGTAGCCGATGACGTGCACGTGCAGCGGTCCGGCGACGGGAATGTCCACCAGGCCGGCCGCCAGGGCCATCGCGGCCGGGACCAGCAGGCCCCAGCGCCGGTGGGCGGCGAGCATGGCCGGGGTCAGCACGATCAGCACCATGTATACCGGCAGGAACCACAGCTGGAGGGCGATGAGCCAGCCCGCCTCGGCGACCTCGGCCGCGGGCGCGCCCGCCGCCCGGGCGGCCGTGACCGCGGCCACCGCCACCGCCACGTAGACCGCTGTCGGCCACATCAGGCGTACCACCCGGTCGCGGACCCACCAGGTCCAGGTCTCCCCCGCCGCGTGGCGGGCCGCCCAGGACCCGGCGTTGACGTATCCCCCGACGAGGAAGAACACCGGCATCACCTGGAACACCCAGGTGACCCACCGCGCCCACTGGATGACGTCAAGTGCGTCCACGCCCGATAGCTGCCCGTCGCGGTAGGTGACCGAGACCAGTAGCCAGTGGCCGTAGACCACGCCACCGATCGCCAGCACCCGCAGGAGGTCAGCGTAGCGATTCCGCTCCATGCCACGACAATCTCCTGCCGGGTTGCCGCCGGTCTAGGGGTGGTAGCCGTTCCGCAGGAAATCCGGAGGAAAATACCCGGCCGCCCAGAGGGACCATCGCGGTCACCGGGCGGGGGTGAGCTGCTCCTGGCTTAGCGGACGGCATCCGCGGGTATTCGGAGTGTAACGGGGAGCCATCTAGTTGCTTCGCGGAGTTTCTCGGTACCTTCCAATCTCTTACCCGCTTACCTCCCGGCGGCATGACCGGAACTAGGGGTGCACTCTGTCATGGACGAGGTCCTAGTCCTTTGGGACATCGACGGCACGCTGCTCAACTCGGACGGCGTGGGGCGTGACCTGTACAACGCGGTGTTTTTCCAGCTATTCGGGCGGTCACTGTCGGTGCACGCGCCGATGGCCGGAAGGACGGACCGGGCGATCATCCTGGAGACGCTCACGCTCGCGGGAGTGCGCGAGCCACGGCGGTACGTCGACCCGTTCATCGCCGGACTCGGCGCGTACGCGCCGTCGATGCGGTCCGCGGTGGCCGCGCGCGGCGAGGTGCTGCCGGGGGCGGCAGCCGCGCTTGACCTGGTGGGCCAGCATGCGCACCAGTCCGTGCTTACCGGCAACATCCGCCTCCTGGCAGAGGTGAAGCTCGCGGCGCTCGGTCTGCGCGAGTGGCTCGACCTGTGCATCGGGGCTTACGGTGACGACCACGAAGACCGCGCCCAGCTCGTCGAGGTGGCCCGGCGCCGGGCCGCGGCCGTGCACGGGCGGTTCCTGCTGCCCGCCTTCGCCGGCCCGTCCACCGTGGTGATCGGGGACACCCCCCTCGACGTTGCCGCGGCGCTCTCCGCCGGGGCCCGGGCAGTGGGCGTCGCTACCGGCTCCTACTCGGCCGCCGAGCTGCTGGCGGCGGGCGCCGACGCGGTGCTCCCCGACCTGGCCGACACCGCCCTGGTCCTGGAAACCCTGCTCGGGTGTCCCGCCTCGGCTGACAGCGACTCCAGCCCGGTCACGGCGAACGCCGGGATGACCGGGGCCGATCTAAGCGGGCCTGCCCTGACCGGGCCGACTCTGACCGGGGCACTGCCCGGCAGTCGGATGAGCATGGCTTGAGCGTGCCGGTCCAGCCTCGGTGACGGAGGGCGTCAGCCTCCTGCCGCGCGGTCTCGCACGCCCTGCGGGTGACATCGTTCCAGCCGTAGCGGAGCGTTGATCCGGTCACCGCGGCCTGGTTGTCGCGCTCCCGGTCTCGGTCGCGCTGCTCATCTGGGTGAAAGCGCTTGCCGTCCAACTCGATGACCAGGCCGCCGTACTGGGGGTAATAGCGGTCACGGTAGCCGGTGGTCCCGTCTGGCTTACGGAACCTGGCCTGTTTGACCGGCTCGGGAAGCCCGTGGGCGCGCTGCACGTGCTGGTCGTGCCGGTACTCAAGCGGCGAGTGCGCGCCCCCGGCGGCCAACGGGATGATCTCGTCTAGCTCGCGCCGCCAGCGAAGCTTCTTACGGGTGTCCGCCACCGCCCGCAGATAGCTTTCCGTGAGGAGCTTCCTGTTGAAGCCGCTGGTGACGAGGGCGATGATGTCATCCTTATGTGGCGCCTTCTGCACGAGGTCGATGACCGTCTCCTCGGCGATGCTGTACGGCGGGATCCCTGGTGGAGTCCATATCATCGGCTTATGGGACGACCTGTGGATAACAATACCTTCAGGTGCCTTGACGCGCCGATTTGCCGGAATGGTCACGTTAATGACCGGCGAAGGGCCATCTGCGAGCCGGTTGATCTCAGCTGCGGTCTCGTGGCTGAGATAAGCACCGGGCCCGGCATACAGGACCGCCGCCCACAGCAGCGACTCTCGACTTATGGTTCCGGTAAACGTCGCGTAGACGCCAGTGTGGACCTGCTTCCACCAGCCTGACTTAGCCTTCGCCTCAACCATTCCACGCGTTAGCCCCGAACTCAGAGCTTGCTTCCGACTCACAACACCTGCCTGGTTGCGAGCGAGTGCCCGCAACTTGGGAGAGGTTCCGTGACTCACGCAGCCGATTATCGGGCAATGCCCCGACAATCCAGCCAGCCTGCCGGATTTATCACCAAAAAGACGGCAGGCCCACGAGGCAACGTCTCATCATCAGGGAGCCGCTAGCATGATCGCGGAATATTTGCAGCTTATTTGATGCAAATATTCCGCGAAAGGAAAATCTTCCGTGATCATGGATGCCGCCCGAAGCACCCGAATGTTGAAATATCGGAAATGTGGGCGGCGCGGGCCACCGGTGCAGGTTGCGGTCGAGCACTTGCTCAGTCCTACGCCAGGAGCCAGGTTAGGACGGCTTCCTTGAATCCCAGGTCTCATAGGACATGCGGATGCCGCTGATCGTGACCGTGTGCTGTTCGACCGTGCGTTTACGCTGTCGCGGCATTGCGGTCCCGACCGGTCTTAGGTGCTGTCGACGGGAAGCACCTAAGGCCGGCGTGCTTCCTGCCGACAGCCGGGCTTGGTCAGACTTCCGCTAGCGGGATCGCGGGATCGGAGAGTCGGGCCGGGTCTAGGGGCCTGGCGGAGCGGATGAGCCCCTGGAGGTCGTCGTTGACGTCCCAGATGTTGACGTTCATGCCCGCGACCAGCCTGCCCTCCTTGAGCCAGAAGGCGATGAACTCGAGCGTGTCCCGGTCGCCGCGGTAGACGACGTTGTCATACGTGCCGGGCAGCGGCAGGCCCGCGCACTCCATGCCGAGGTCGTACTGGTCGCTGTAGAAATACGGCACCCGGTCGTACTCGACCTGCTCTCCCAGCATCGACAGCGCCGCCGCCTTGCCGCCGTTGAGTGCGTTGGACCAGTGGTCCATGCGCAGGTGGCGGCCCAGCAGGGGGTGGTAGGAACTGGCCACGTCGCCCGCGGCGAAGATGTCCGGGTCGGACGTGCGGAGCGCGGAGTCGGTGACCACTCCCTTATCGACCTCAAGGCCGGCCGACTTGGCGAGGCCGTCGTTGGGTACCGCGCCGATGCCGACGACGACCACGTCGGCGGGCAGTTCCGCACCCGCCGTCGTCACGACCGACCCGACCTGGGCGGACCCGGGGCCTGCGGCCAGGAACTCGGCGGCCGACTCCCCGAAGCGGAACTCCACGCCGTGGAGGCGGTGCAGGTCAGCGAACTTTCCGCCAACCTCGGGCCCGAGCGCACCGTACAGGGCACCGGGCTGGGGCTCCACGATCGTGACGGAGGAACCCGCGGTCCGTGCCGCCGCGGCGGCTTCAAGGCCGATCCACCCGGCGCCGACGATCACCACGCGGGCGTCCGGCGTAAATGCCGCGCGCAGCGTTTCCGACTCAGGCAGGGTCCGCAGGTAAAGCACGTTCCCGAGACCGGCGCCCGGTACGTCGACGCGGCGAGCCGACGCGCCGGTCGTGAGCAGGAGCTTGTCGTAGTGAATGGTGCCGCCGTCGAACGTCACCAGATGCGCGGCCGGGTCGATCATCGCGACGGTGGTGCCGGTGCGCAGGTCCACCTTGTGCTCGGCGTACCAGTCGGCCGGGTGGACGAAGACCGAGTCGCGGGTGGCCTTGCCCAGCAGGTAGCCCTTGGCCAGCGGCGGCCGCTCGTAGGGGCGCTCCTGTTCGCTGCCGAAGAGCACTACCTCGCCGTCGAAGCCCGTGGTCCGGAGCGTCTCGGCGGCCTTCGCCCCGGCCAGCCCGCCACCCACGATCACAAACGTCGTCATTGCCGCCTCCAAGTGTCCAGTGCCACCGCCTGTGCCCAATGTGCTGACATCCACCCTACGGGGCAGGCAAGCAACCTCCACGACCCGGCAAGCCTTGCGAATACGGTCTACCTGACCGCTATATGGTGAAATATCCGGTATGTCGTGGCGCGCCAGCGCCCGACATACCGGATGCCAGGCTAGGACGCCGCAGGGTCTTGGTCGCCGCAGGGTCTTGGTCGCCGCAGGGTCTTGGTCGCCGCAGGGTCTTGGTCGCCGCAGGGTCTTGGTCGCCGCAGGGTCTTGGTCGCCGCTACCGGGATGCGGGCATTCGGTCGCATCCGCGTTCGGCGCCGGCGAGCAGCATTTGAACGACACCGAGGGGTCGCGACCCGGCAGGACCCCGCGAGCGGCGAGCGGTACAGCATCTACCGCGTTCCCTGGGACTCTGGCCGCTTGGCGCCATAACCGCCGTTCATGTGACGAAGTTCCCATACCGGAGATCTTGTTATCTCATTGGAACGGACCGCGGATATCCCAGCGAAGGATTCCCAGATGACAGAAACGCTAAAGGCAGGCTCAGGCACCGGATCTGTTGAGGCTATTCTCGAGGGGGTCCCGCCAGCATTCCGGAGATGTCCCGACTCCACCGGGTAAACCCGGACGACCTCAAGGTCAAGCTTCCCCACAACGGCGGATACGAGCACTTCGAACGGGTCCATGCGTCCGATGCAGGGACGTTCGACGGAGATAATGACGAACAAATCATCTTTCGTTGGACAATGCGCACCAAGGTCGCGGAGTTACGTCAGGCGGTCATGCCAGGCGAGGGCGGAGATATCGGTTAGGGACGCTATCTGGTCGATGATGACCCGGTAGCGTTCCTGGTCGTCGGCCGCGCCGTCCCAGGCGGGCTGGAAGACCGGGTCGAGGGTGGCCGGCGCGCCCCGCTCGATGGCCAGCGCTAGCTCGGTGATCACCTCGCGCTCGTGTGCCTGCTCCGTCACCGCGTCCTTGCGGGTCATCACGTAGTGCGCGGCGACCGCCTTGAGCAGTGCGCATTCAAGCAGCTGCCTTCTGGGCACCACGAGGTCGGCGTCGTAGCGGCTGAGCGCGGCGGGTCCCGCCACCGCGCGGGTTCCGTCCTCGGCGGCCTGGCAGAGGCGGCCGACGAGCTCGCTGGTCAGGTTCTTCGCCGCGACGAGGGACCCGGGGCCGCCGTCGAAGCTGAACTGCCAGCAGTCCAGCCGCATGAACTCGGCGAAGACCGCCTCCAGCTCGGCCGGGGTGACGTGCCACTTCGGCGGGCAGTAATGGGCGAGGGCCACCGCGGAGACACGGACCCGTTCGGAATGATCGCTTAGGTTCTTCAGGGAGACAAGGCCCGCTTGCAGGCCGTCTTCTACGTCGTGAACGGAGTAGGCGACGTCATCGGCCCAGTCCATCACCTGGGCCTCAAGGCAGCGGCGGCGGGCGGGCGCCCCGGTGCGAATCCACTCGAAGGCGGAAATGTCGGACTGGTAGACGCCGTACTTCACGGGCACGTGCAGCTTGGCATTCTCCGCCGCGGGCGCGGGCGCCTGGGCCGGTTCCTGGCGCCACGGGTACTTGAGTGCGGCGTCTAGGGTGGCGCGGGTGAGGTTGAGGCCCGCGCCCGGCACCTTGGGCTCAAGGCGGGTGAGCAGCCGCAGGGACTGGGCGTTGCCTTCAAAGCCGCCACAGGCCAGCGGGCCGCCGGCGTCCGCGAGCGCGGCCAGGGCAGACTCGCCGTTGTGGCCGAACGGGGGGTGGCCGAGGTCGTGCGCCAGGCAGGCCGCGTCCACCAGGTCGGGGTCGGCGCCGAGCGCCGCGCCAAGCTCACGGCCGATCTGCGCGCATTCGAGGGAATGGGTCAGCCGGGTGCGCGGGAAATCACCGGAACCGGCCCGCACCACCTGCGTCTTCGCAGCCAGCCGGCGCAGCGCGGAGCTGTGCAGGACCCGCGCGCGGTCCCGCTGGAACTCGGTGCGGCCTGCCCGCTTGGCCGGCTCGGCCACCCAGCGGTCGGCATCGCCCGGACGGTAAGTCACTTATCCAGTGTGACCCACGGATCCGACATTCCAGGCCTCCTACCTGCATTGCCCGGGCAACCGCCCGGCTAACACTAGGTGGCCCGGGGCCGCGCACGCGGTTGGGCGCGGCCCCGGTCCGGTAGCTCTCAGCGGGTGTCGCTGCCGCCGGTGGATACCGCGGCCCGGCCGGCCTCAAGGCGGGCGACCGGAACGCGGAACGGCGAGCAGGACACGTAGTCGAGACCGGCCTCGTGGAAGAACCAGACGGACGCCGGGTCGCCCCCGTGCTCGCCGCAGATGCCGAGCTTCAGATCGGGCCGGGTGGCGCGGCCCTCGGCGGCGGCGATCTTGATGAGGCGCCCCACGCCGTCACGGTCGATCGTCTCGAACGGGGAGACGCCGAATATGCCCATGTCGATGTAGGGGGCGAAGAACGCGCCTTCCACGTCATCCCGGGAGAACGCCCAGGTCATCTGGGTCAGGTCGTTGGTGCCGAAGGAGAAGAACTCCGCCGGCCGGGCGATCTCGCCCGCGGTCAGGGCGGCGCGCGGCACCTCGATCATCGTGCCGATCGGGATGTCAACGTGGACGCCGGTCTCTTCCTCGACGGCATGCAGCGTCTTCTCCACGCGCTCGCGGCTGATCTCCATCTCCTGCACGGTCGCGGTCAGCGGGATCATGATCTCCGGCTTGGGCGTCCGGCCCGCCTTGACGAGCTGCGCGGCCGCGCTGGCGATCGCGCGGACCTGCATGTCAAGCAGGCCGGGAATGACCAGCACGAGCCGGACGCCGCGCAGGCCGAGCATCGGATTCTGCTCGTGGAGGCGGCGAACCTCCTCAAGCAGCCGCAGGTCCTTGTCGGTCGCCTTGTCGCCTGCCCGGGCGAGGTTGATGCTGAGCTCGGTGTAGTCGGGCAGGAACTCGTGCAGCGGCGGGTCGATCAGCCTGATCGTCACCGGCACCCCGTCCATTGCCTCAAGGATCTCGGTAAAGTCGCCGCGCTGAAGCGGCTCAAGCGCGTCAAGGGCCGTTCTTCGCTGTGCGTCGTCCTCGGCGAGGATCAGGTCCTCGACCAGCTGGCGGCGCTCGCCGAGGAACATGTGCTCGGTCCTGACCAGGCCGACGCCGCCCGCGCCGAACCGCCGGGCCCGCGCGCAGTCGGGCCCGTTGTCGGCGTTGGCGCGTACACCGAGGCGGCGCACGGCGTCGGCGCGGGTCATGATCGTGTGCACGGCCGCGACGAGTTCGTCGCAGTCGGGCTTGAGCTCACCCTCGAAGTACTGGACGACGTTGGACGCGACGACCGGCACCTCGCCCAGGTACACCGCACCGGACGAGCCGTCGATCGAGATCAGGTCGCCCTCGCTCACGGTGATGCCGCTGGACGCGGTGAACCGCTTGCCGCGCGCGTCGACCTCAAGCTCGTCGGCGCCGCAGACGCAGGTCTTGCCCATGCCGCGGGCGACCACGGCCGCGTGGCTGGTCTTGCCGCCACGGCTGGTGAGGACGCCTTCGGCGGCGATCATGCCGTGCAGGTCCTCCGGGTTGGTCTCGCGGCGGACGAGGATCACCTTCTCGCCGGCCGCGGCCCAGGCGACAGCGGTCGCCGAGTTGAAGACGACCTTGCCGACGGCCGCGCCCGGCGAGGCGGAGATCGCCTTGGTGATCAGCGTGATCTCGCTCCCCGACGTGTCGAAGCGGGGAAACATCAGCCGGGCCAGTTCTTCACCGCTGACCCGGGTGACGGCCTCGTCCAGGTCGATCATGCCCTGCTGGACGAGCTGGACGGCGATGCGGAAGGCGGCCGCCGCGGTGCGCTTGCCAACCCGGGTCTGCAGCATCCAGAGCTTGCCGCGCTCTATGGTGAACTCGATGTCGCACAGGTCGCGGTAGTGGTTCTCCAGCGTTCGCATGATCGCCATCAACTGGTCGTACGACACCTGGTCGATGCGCTCAAGGTCCTGCAGCGGCACCGTGTTGCGAATGCCTGCCACGACGTCCTCGCCCTGCGCGTTCTGCAGGTAGTCGCCGTAGACGCCCTGGGCCCCGGTGCCCGGGTCACGGGTGAACGCCACGCCGGTGCCCGAATCGTCGCCCAGGTTGCCGAAGACCATCGCAACGATGTTGACCGCCGTGCCGAGGTCGGCCGGGATGCGCTCCTGACGGCGGTAGAGCACCGCGCGGCCGGAGTTCCATGAGTCGAAGACCGCCATCACCGCGAGGTTCATCTGCTCGCGCGGATCCTGCGGGAACTCCCGGCCCGCGTGCTTGACGACCAGTTCCTTGTAGGACTGGGTGAGCGCCTTCAGGTCCTCGGCGGTCAACTGCGTGTCGCTCGTCGCGCCGGCGTGCTTCTTCGCGTCGTCCAGGGCGTGCTCGAAGTGCTCGCCGTCGATCCCGAGTACCGTCTTGCCGAACATCTGGATCAGCCGCCGGTAGGCGTCCCAGGCGAACCGCTCGTTGCCCGACTGCTTGGCGAGCCCGTCGACGGACTCGTCCGACAGTCCGACGTTCAGGACGGTGTCCATCATGCCGGGCATGGAGAACTTGGCGCCCGACCGGACGCTGACCAGGAGCGGGTCGGCGGGGTCGCCGAGCTTGCGGCCCATGGCCTTTTCCAGTGCGTCAAGGTGGCTGCTGACTTCAGCGTCAAGGCCGTCGGGAGCGGTGCCGTGCGCCAGGTAGTAGCGGCAGGCATCGGTGGTGATCGTGAATCCCGGAGGCACCGGCAGGCCGAGATTGGTCATCTCGGCTAGGTTCGCGCCCTTCCCTCCCAGGAGGTCCTTGAGATCCCTGTTACCTTCTGTGAAGTCATATACGAGCTTCGGCACTGAAAACGCTCCTTGCGCCGGTACGTTCCGTTGTACGGACCCTACCCGGCTTTGTCTGGTCTAAAAATATGACGGTACACAAATCGATAGACTCGGACAATGGGGTCTATAGTGTGGCGTAAAACACGGCGCTAGAGCAGGTTTAGCCGGTCTGACCATTGGTTTAGACCTATTCACAGATATTGGTATAGACCGCTGGTTTAGACCGGATGAATGAACCTGGGCCCTGACTTCGGCAATTCAGATTTGGGAATTACACCCCAACGCCGGGCGCCCAAATTGACGCTTCCTTTACTAATTCAGGCCGCGCCGCGGCCCGGGCTGACCGGGTGACGCCGCTCACACTGCGTGCACGCGGTCGACAGGGAAGCCTCGCGGCGGCAATGATGCTGACGGCGCGAGCACCGGACGCAAGCGGCCCGCACGATTCCCGGCGGGCGAGAGGCAACCTTCCGGCGCGGGCGGAGTTTCTGATACGTGGACATCGCTGACACGCGGATGTCACCGGGCGCGGCCGCCTCGGTGACGGCCCTGTACGCCGAGCATGCCCTGGGCCTCGTCCGCCTGGCGGTTGTCATCACCGGCGACCGCCAGGCGGCCGAGGACATCGTGCAGGATGCGTTCCTCGGCCTCTACCGCCGCTGGGACCGCGTATCCGACATGGCGGCGCCGCTGGCCTACCTCCGGGTCAGCGTCGTAAACGGCTGCCGGACCGCGCTGCGCCGCAGATCGCGGCTCGGCTTGTGGTCCGGCGCCGGCAGCGGCGGCGACCTTGACGGGTTCGAGCCGGTCGCCGGGTTCGGCCCGGCGGCCGGGCCGACCGAGTCCGCCGAGGCCAGCGTGCTGCTCAGCGAGGAGCAGCGCACGGTCGCGGCCGCGCTGCGGAAACTGCCGCGACGGCAGCGCGAAGCGGTCGTGCTGCGCTACTACCTCGACCTGTCCGTCGAAGAGACCGCGCAGGCCATGGGGGTCAGCCTGGGCACCGTCAAGTCCGCCACCCACCGCGCGCTCAACGCCGTCGGCCGGACCCTGAAGGATGGATCATGAGCAGGGAAGAAGACCTCATCCGGTCCACCACGCACGCCCTCGCGTCGACTGTGCGCGATGTGCCCCCGCTCCGGCTTGAGGCAGCCACGGAGGAACCGCGGTCCCCGGTCCGGCGCCGCCTGCGGGGTGACCGGACTCCCCCGCGCCGCTGGTGGTCCTGGGCCGCCCCGGTCACCGCCGCCGCCTGCGTCGTCGCGCTCGCCGTCGCGCTGGTGCTCATCAGGGACATCCCGAACGGAAGGGCGGAACCTGGGAACGTAAGCCCCGAGGCTCGCAGCGTTGTCGTGGCTCCCACCGCTTACTCCAGCTCCGTCACAAGTCCTGCTTCAGGCCCCGATGGCATTCCCCGGTACTACGTGGCCGTCCAGCGGGCGGTAAGCAAGCCCACCGGGAAGAAGCCCCCCGCCATCACCACCCCGCTGGTGGTGGGTGACTCGCTTACCGGGGCGAAGCTGGCGACCGTCACGCCGCCCGCCGGGGTAAGTTTCGAGAGCGTGGCGGCGGCCGACGACGACCGGACGTTCGTCGTGGCCGGCCAGGTCGGCCACGGGTCGCCGGCCGTTGACGAGTTGTTCGAGATGCACCTCGCCCCGGGCAGCGCGCACCCGGTCCGGTTTACCGCCCTGCCCGTCAAGGCGCAGACGTCCCTCGCCGTGAACTACGGCACCTTCGCCATCGCGTTGTCCGCTTCGGCCACGGAACTCGCCGTGGCCGAGTTTCCCGGCCCAGACGTCATGGCCGTGAAGGTCTTCTCGGTCGCCACCGGAACACTGCTGCACGAGTGGAGCACGGTTAACCCGTCCCTGTCGGTGTCCGGCCTGAGTGAGGCGCCCACCCTGACCTGGATCGACGACGACCGGGCGCTCGCCCTCGCCACGCTCGGCACGGCCACGCGCGCCGGCAAGAACGACTACGTAGCATGGCAGACCGTACGCAGGCTAGGCGTTGACGAGCCGGCCGGCGTTCGACCTGATCGCGGGCAGCACGGTACTGCGCCACGTTCAGGTCGGCGGGAACTTCGGTACGGGCAGCGCCTGCGGCTACATGCTCCAGTGGCCGCCCGTGATCAGCGCCGACGGCAAGACATTCACCTGCACGACGGGCGCCGCGTTCGTCACCTACCCCCTCAGGGCGGGAACCACGGGCGCCGGGCCGGGCCGGACCGACCTCACAACGGCGAAGAACGAGTTCGTGAGCTCCGTGCTGTGGTCCAGTGC
This sequence comes from uncultured Actinomycetota bacterium, assembly GCA_963785645.1. Lineage (GTDB taxonomy): Bacteria > Actinomycetota > Actinomycetes > Streptosporangiales > Streptosporangiaceae > Trebonia. The sequence goes on along the minus strand of CAWAWG010000001.1, from coordinate 441,474 downwards.
GTCCGGCGGCACGCTCATCGCGGAATGGGGCGTCACGCAGTACGGCACCATCCAGTCCAACGGCGAGGGCGTACAGGTCTACGCGATCAGCCACGGCACGCCCACCCGGCTGCGCTTCCCGCCGGGCTTCAGCCCGGCCTTCGCAGGAGACATCGCCTGGTAGGTCCGGCGGGGGACCCGCTATTGCGGGAGGATGATTTCTTGCGATTGGAGCAACCCTGTCGCGTTTGCGTCGTCTCTCTCCCGTGGACACAGTGGACACCGATTCCTATCTGCCCGGGCGACATCACGGGCCGCCCGGAGACGATGCCGCGCGTGCCGTGACCGCGCTCTACCAGGCGCATGCCGTCGGGATGATCAGGATCGCGCTGCTCATACTCGGCGACCGGGGCGCCGCCGAGGACGTCGTCCAGGATGCGTTCTTCGGCATGTACCGCCGCTGGCACGGGCTCAACGAGCCGGCGAAGGCGGAGTCGTACATCCGGTCGGCGGTGCTCAACGGATGCCGGGACGCGCTGAGGCGGCAGTCCCGCCGCAACCGACGGGACTGGGTGGCCGCCGTTGACCTCGGGGAACCGCCGTCGGCCGAGGCCATGGCGATGATCAGCGAGGACCGGCGGCGCATACTCGCCGGGCTGCGGCGGCTGCCCGTCCGGCAGCGCGAGGCCCTCGTCTGCCGCTACTACCTCGAACTGTCCGAGGCCGAGACCGCCCGCACCATGGACGTCAGCCTGGGCACCGTCAAGTCCACCACCTCGCGCGCCATCGCGTCACTCGGCCTCATGTTCAGGGAGGGACTGTGCTAAACGAAAACAACGACCCGAGCCGGGACGACTCCTGGCTTGCGGACGAGACCGCAGCGGCCATGCGGGACTTCGCCAGCACGGTCACCGAGGCGCCGCCGCTGCGGCTGACGGCCGGATTCTCGACGGCCGGGGAGCGCCGCCGCATACGCGGCGTCCGGCACTGGTGGTCCTGGGGCGCCCCGCTCGCCGCCGCCGCCGCGGTCGTCGTCTTCGCCCTCGTCTTGGTGTTCGTCAAGGACATACCGAACGAGGGGCCGGGCTTCCATAAGCAACGGGATGGTTCCCGTGAACACGAGCCCTTCAATGGCCGGCCCGGGCGGCACTCCGCGCTACTACGCGGCGATCAAGGCGGTCGCACAGACGTCGCCGAAGGTAGGCAACGATGTCCAGTACGGCAGCATCGTGGTGGGGGACGCGCTAACCGGCAAGACGCTGGCGACCTTCGCACCACCCGCCGACACGGCCTTCGAAAGCGTGACCGCGGCCGCCGACGACCTGACATTTATCGCCTATGCGGTGACGTCCTCCACCGCGTCATTCCTCCCGACGAAGGGCGCCACGCTGAGCGCCAGTTGGTACGAGCTGCGGCTTACCCCTGGTGCCGCCGACCCGGTCCGCCTCAGCCGGCTGCCAATCGCGCCGTGGTCGTGGGCCAATAAGGCCGAGAGCTACAACGCCCCGGCGCCCGGGCAGATCTGGGCCACGGCGTTGTCGCAGTCCGGCCAGGAACTCGCCGTAGCCGATACCCCCTACTTCCCGGTGACCGACGAGACCCAGAACTGGCAGGAGGTGCAGGTCCTTTCGGTCGCCACGGGTCGGCTGCTGCACGACTGGGTGGAGAACGACCCGAATGCCAGGTTTGCCACCGTGTTGGGGGGGACCGGATCGCAGGCGTCGGCCCTGACCTGGATCGACGGGGACCAGGCGCTCGCGCTCGCCACGTCCCGCGAGTTGTCATCGGGCGCGGCGACCGCGACCGTAAGCAGGCTGGACGTCACCGGGTCGACCACTGACAGCCTGGCGAAGGACAGCACGGTCCTCTGGTCGGGGAAGCTAACGTGGAGCGACGGGTCCGGATGCTACGCCGTCGGCGAATGGCCGCCGCTGCTCAGTGCCGACGGCAAGACGGTCAGCTGCACGAACTACGCGCAACCGAAGTCGGGTGCGTCCCCCTTCGTAGCGAGCTTCGTCACCGACCCGCTCCGGCCGGGGACCTCGGCCGCCACTCAGTCCAGGTTCGACTACCAGGTGACATCGCCGCTCGACCAGAATGGCAAGCCCCTCGCGGGAGGGGCCGACACCTCCCTGCTCTGGGTGAGCCCGTCCGGCGGCACGCTCATCGCGGTATGGCACTACATCGAAAACCGCCCGCCCGCGACCGGCGTGCACTTCGAGGTGATCAGCCACGGCAAATTGACGCCGCTCCGGATCCCGACAAGCCTTGCCACGGCGGCGAGTATCGCTTTCTGATTTTCGTACGGCTACGTGTCATCGGGCGGGGACCGCCGGTTCAAATAGGCGGAAAGCAGGTACCGGTTCTGCTGCGGTTTGCGACCCGGGCGGCTGCCTGGTGGGACGGACCGGCACAATAGTGGCGAATGCCACGAACCGCGGCGCAGCGCTGTCATGACGGGGAGACAGCAGTTAACAGTGTGCCACGGTAAGTGGGAAGCACAGCTGCCTAATGCGCTGGAGGGCCCATGGCGACGGTCGGGCTACTGCATCCCGGTGAGATGGGAGCCGCCGTGGGCGACTGCCTCGTCTCGGTTGGTCACGAGGTGCTCTGGGATCCCGCCAGACGGTCGCGGGCGACGACGGGGCGCGCGCTCGCCGGCGAACTGACCGGGGTCACGTTCGACCGGCTCATCGCCAAGTCCTCGGTGATCTTGTCGATCTGCCCGCCGCACGCGGCTCTCGACGTGGCGCACCAGGTCGCCGCGGCCGGGTACACCGGGTGCTACGTCGATGCCAACGCCATCTCGGTCGCAACCGCCGAGCAGGTCGCGGCCGTTGTTACCGCCGCGGGTGCCGCCTATGTCGATGGCGGGATCATCGGCCAGCCGCCCGAGGCCGCCGGTCACACCCGGCTCTACCTGTCGGGCGAGCAGGCCAGCGAGGTCCGTGCGCTGTTCAACCGGTCCCGGCTCGATGCCCGGATCGCCGAAGGCCCGCCGTACGCCGCCTCGGCGGTCAAGATGGCCTACGCCGCCTGGACCAAGGGCAGCTCCGCCCTGCTGCTTGCCGCCCGTGCACTCGCCCGGGCGAACGGCGTCGAGCGGACGCTGCTCGCCGAGTGGCAGCTCTCCCAGCCGAATCTCACCGCCCAATCCGAACGCTCGGCCGCCTCGGCGGCCGCTAAGGGCTGGCGCTGGGTCGCCGAGATGGAGGAAATCGCCGCCTCAATGGGCGCGGCGGGCCTCCCCGACGGCTTCCACCAGGCCGCGGCCGAGGTCTACGACCGCGCCTCAAGGGCCGACGTCCCCGCCGGCCGCCGGACGGCGACGACAGCCAAGGAAACCCTTGACGCGATCATGTCCGCCCTGTTGTGAGCCCGCTCCCGGTGTCATGGGACGGGTGAGGTGGAACACGGACCCGTTCGGAATGATCCTGGGGTTGATCTGGGGCGAACGCCGCCGTCCTACAACAGGGGGAGGCGGTCGGAGAGGTAACCCGTTAGGGCGTCGATGCCGATGCGTTCCTGGGTCATGGTGTCGCGGTCGCGGACCGTGACCGCCTGGTCTTCGAGGGTGTCGAAGTCGACCGTGACGCAGAACGGGGTACCGATCTCGTCCTGGCGGCGGTAGCGGCGGCCGATCGCCTGGGCGTCGTCGAAGTCCGTGTTCCACCGCTTGCGGAGCATCGCTGCGATGTCCTTCGCCTTCGGGGACAGGTCGGTGTTGCGGGACAGCGGGAGGACCGCGACCTTGACCGGGGCCAGGCGCGGGTCGAGGCGCAGGACCGTGCGCTTCTCCAGCTTGCCCTTGGCGTCGGGCGCCTCGTCCTCGTGATAGGCGTCGAGGAGGAAGACCAGGGTGCCCCGGTCGGCGCCGGCCGCGGGCTCGATGACGTAGGGGGTGTACCGCTCGCCCGACTCCTGGTCCAGGTAGGTGAGGTCCACGCCGGAGGCCTTCTGGTGGCGAGCTCAGGTCGAAGTCGGTCCGGTTGGCGATGCCCTCAAGCTCGCCCCACTCGGAGCCGATGGAAGTCGAACCGGTACTCGATGTCGACCGTCCGCTTCGCGTAGTGGGAGAGCTTTTCCTTCGGGTGCTCGTACTTGCGGAGGTTGTCCGGGTTCACGCCGAGGCCGGTCCACCAGGCGAGACGGTGGTCGATCCAGTACTGGTGCCACTCCTCGTCGGTGCCCGGCTTGACGAAGAACTCCATCTCCATCTGCTCGAACTCGCGGGTGCGGAAGATGAAGTTGCCCGGCGTGATCTCGTTGCGGAACGACTTGCCGACCTGGCCGATGCCGAAGGGGACCTTCTTGCGGCTCGTGGTGAGCACGTTCTTGTAGTTGATGAAGATGCCCTGGGCGGTCTCCGGGCGCAGGAACGCCAGCCCGCTCTCGTCCTCGACCGGGCCGATGTACGTGCGGAGCATGCCGTTGAACTGCTTCGGCTCGGTGAACTGGCCCTTGACCCCGCAGTTGGGGCAGTTGATGTCGTCGAGGCCGCCCGCCGGGACGTGGCCGTGCTTCTCCTCGTAGGCCTCGATGAGGTGGTCCGCGCGGAAGCGCTTGATGGCAGTTGAGGCACTCGGTCAGCGGGTCGGTGAAGGTCGCGACGTGGCCGCTGGCCTCCCAGACCTCGCGGGCGAGGATCACGCTTGAGTCCAGGCCGACGATGTCGTCGCGCTCCTGGACCATGTAGCGCCACCACTGGCGCTTGACGTTGTTCTTCAGCTCTACGCCGAGCGGACCGTAGTCCCACGCGGCACGCAAACCGCCGTAGATCTCACTTGACGGATAGACGAATCCGCGTCGCTTGCTCAGGTTGACGATGGCGTCAAGACGGTCGCTGCGTAGGGCCATGTCGTGAGCTTATGAGTCCACGGCGGTTCGTGCGAACCACTTTCCGCACCTGCGCTGGGGCACAGCCCCGGGATAACGCGCGCCACGGGCCCGTCCACGATGTCCTTGTCGATCTCCAGGGTGATCCCGCCGACAGTCTCGTTGACGTTGCCCGTGTACTGCTTGCTCCGGTCGGCCAGCGGCCAGGCCACGTTCGCCGCCGCTGAGCGTCGGGACGTTGTCCCACAGCGCGACCCAGACCGCTTCCGGCGGGGTGAAGCCGACCATCTTGTCGGCGGTTGCCTGTCTGCATGTCGGCAGATGCCGGAGTCCTGGCTCGAGTACATGCCGGTCACGTAGCCTTCGGCCTGCACCTGCTGGTTCCAGGCGCCGAGGAACTCAAGCACCGTGGTCGTGCAGCTCGCGCTGCCCCGGTAAGCCTCCATGTCGTAGTAGATCGGCGAACCGGCGGCCAGGCCGAAGGCGCGCGCGTCGCTGACCGCGTCCGAGGCGGCCGCCTTGCCTTCCGCGACCGCGCTGCCGGGATCGATCGGGACGCCGGTGCCGCCCCAGCACGGAGCCTGCGGCCCGACGTAGGCCGGCAGCAGGCCCCAGCCCGCGGCGGCAACGGTCTTCACCCAGCTGGCGGAGAGGTTGCCGCCCGCGCAGGCCGCGTTCGCCCCGCCGAGTAGACGCCGACGGCGGAGTAGTCGCTGTGCCAGGCGCTCATCGTCGACGACCGACGGGGCGGTGCAGGTGTCGAAGCCGCCGACCGGATGGGGTGGGCACTGGTGGCGTCGGCTGCCGCGGCGGCGGCGAGGGCTGCACGATCTCGACCGGCCAGTTGGTGGGAACTCCGCGCCAGTTGGTGTACGTCGGATTCGGGGTGGCGCCTGCTGCCTTGGTGGCCGACGCCTTGGCGGCCGGGTCTGGGTGCGGCCGGGCCGGCGCGGCGGATGCGTGCGGCGGTGCCATGGGCACATTCTCGGACGATAGCTCGGCCCGCTGGCTGGCTCCGGCGGTTGTCCCGCCTGGCGGCGACGGCGACTGGGCGGTCGGTGCCGAGCGCCGGGGCCGGGCGCAGGGTGGCGAGCACCGCTCGACGAGTTCAGGGTCCGTTCCGTAGGTACCGAGGACAGTCGCCCCGGACGTACCGCTGAGCTCGACCTCCAGGTTGTGCTGGACGACGTTCTGCATGATCGCGCTGTGGACCGCGGGCAATCGCTGGATCTCGGTGCCGGCGGCTTCCTCGGATGCCGGGGTGTGGCCGGTGCTCCCGCCGCCAGGCCCGGCCGCAGCGCCCTGGCCAGGGATGATGCTCACCGTCTGGGTCCGGCCGACGGCCCCGGCCGGGCACCGCATGTTCGGTGCCGGGCGTGCCCAGGTAGACCGCGTGGACGTCATAGCGCACGCAGGTCCGCGGGTGCTCGTCCAGCCGGTACACCGGCCAGCTCGCCGGGACCTGGAACTCGTAGCCCGCGTAGACCACGGTCTTCATGCCGTCCGTGGTCTTACTGCCCTCCGGTGACTTCGCGGGTGCGGCCGGACGGGCCTTAGCTGGCCCCTTGCCCGCGGCGCTGGCTGCGGCGACCGCCGGCGCGGCCACTGCTCCCCCGAGCACCAGCCCGCCCATGACTGCGGCTGCGATCACGCGACGCATCTGCCCCCCTGTTTTGCGTAGCGTCGTCCGATGAGCCTTTTTCCCGAATTCCGTCATCATGAGGATAAAAGGTTCATTCCGTTATGCAGGCTGCTGTTATGGCCATATAGGGGGCTGGGCACCGTAATAGGCTAAAGCAGCCGACAATCCCAGCACATCCCGAGGACGTATCGTTCCCCGGAATGCGCTGGCTACTCTCGCTTACGAGTACTCAGGCTAATCAGCAAGCTCAGATCTGTGCAGCTGCGCCACGGAGTTCGGGATCGCGCCGCCGAACCGGCGGTCCCTGGAGGCGAAGATTTCGCAGGCATGCCAAAGATGCCGCCGGTCGAAATCGGGCCAGAGCGTGTCGAGAAAGACAAGCTCCGCATAAGCGGACTGCCAAAGCAGGAAATTAGAAAGCCGCTGCTCGCCGGAGGAGCGCACCCACAGGTCGACATCCGGAATATCCGGCTCGTCAAGGTAACGATGGAAAAGCTCCTCGGTGATCTTGTCGGGACGGAGCTTCCCGGCCGCCACGTCGCGGGCGATCGCGGCGGTGGCGTCGAGGATCTCGGCGCGGCCGCCGTAGTTGCAGCAGAACTGCAGCGTCAGGACGGTGTTCTCCTCGCTCAGCTGCTCCGCGTCCTCAAGCTCCCTGATGACGGAGCGCCACAGCCGCGGCCTCCTGCCCGCCCAGCGGATCCGGACGCCCGGCCGCGGCGAGCTCCTCCCGGCGGCGGTGGATCACGTCCCGGTTGAAGCTCATCAGGAACGCGACCTCGTCCGGGTGCCTGCGCCAGTTCTCGGTGGAGAACGCGTACGCGGAGATGTACTTGACGCCCAGCTCGATGGCGCCCATGAGCACGTCCATCAGGGCGGCCTCGCCGACCTTGTGCCCTTCGGTCCGCGGCAGGCCGCGCTCCTTCGCCCACCGGCCGTCGCCGTCCATCACGATCGCGACGTGCCGGGGCACCAGCTCACGCGGGATCTCCGGCGGGCGGATGCCGCTCGGGTGCGGGTACGGCGGCCTGACCGGGCGGGGCTCCCGTGGCCGGAGGGTCTTGCTCAAGCACGCTCCACATGACGCAACGACCGGATCGAATGCTCCAGGTGCCACTGCAGGTACGCGGCCACCAGGCCACTGCACTCTACCCGGTGCCTGCGCTCGCTCCGCATCGCTTCGTCCCAGTCGCCCCGCAGCAGCGCGACCATCAGCGCCACCGTCTGCGGCGCGGGCGACGCGGACCCCGGCGGGCGGCAGTCGGCGCAGACCATGCCGCCCGCCGCCACCGCGAACGCCACGAGCGGCTTGGCGGCCTTAGCGTACCGTGTGCCGCTGCCGGGGGCGCCGCAGCGGGCGCATTCCTCCAGCGCCGGGGCGTAGCCGGCGAAGGTCAGCGACCTGAGGAAATAGGCGTCGAGCACCATCCGGGGATCGCGCGGCGCTCTCGCGGTCGCCGGCGCCGCGGGTCTCACGCCGCCGGGTCGTCGCAGTCCCTCGGGCGTCGTCGCCGTCGCCTGAGCTCGTCGACTCCGGCGGGCTCGGTCGTCGTCGGCTCGTTGCTCGTCTAGTCGGGTTGTCGCCCGGTCGCCGGGGTCGACCGGGTCCACGGCGTCGCCGAGCGCGCGCAGGCCGCCGATGAGCAGCAGGAACTGCCGGATCGCGGGTTCCTTCTCCACCGGCGTGAACCGCTCGGCGGTCTCCAGCATCGCCGTCCCCGCCGTGTACTTGGGATAGTCGCTCACCAGGGGCGTGCCGTAGGCCCTGATCACCTCGGCCTGGGTGATCATGTCGAGCGACCGCCCGGGTGGACCATCACGTCCACGTGCGTGAACGGCTCAAGCCGGCGCGCCGAACCGCGACTTGGTGCGCCTGACCCCCTTGGCGACGGCCCGGACGCGGCCGTTGTGGCGGGTGAGCAAGGTGATGATGCGGTCCGCCTCGCCCAGCTTCTGCGTCCGCAGCACGACCCCGTCGTCCCGGTACCCCTGCACCCCTCCATTGTCCCGTACGCCGCCAAGTCGCCGGACCGGAGCATGTACGTGTTAATTAAGCAGGTTATAACCTGCTTAATTAACACGTAGGAAAAAGCCCCGTGATCATTTAGCGCACCCGGGGTTATAGCGGGTGCCGAAATGTTGAAATGTCCGAAATTTCGCCCGCGGTTTTTGCGGGTGAAATTTCGCGAGGCTCACGCGGGAGAAATGCGCGGGGTGGGCGGCGCTAACTTGTTTAGGGGTTCTGCGCATTGCGTGGCCCCGCCCTCCCTGGGCATGTTTTGCCGGGATGGGCGGGGCCTGCCGCTCTCGGTTGACCGCCGCCAGGGCCATGTTTCGGATGGAGGCGGAGCACGGACCCGTTCGGATGATGCTGGGGATGACTTGTGCGCGTTACGCGCGGCGGGAGCGGTTGACGGCGCTGAGGATCGCGCGCATCGAGGCGGTCGCCGTGTTGGTGTCGATGCCGACGCCCCACAGCACCTGCGCCGCCGGTCTCGACCTCGACGTAGGCGGCGGCCTGGGCGTCGGTGCCCTCGGTGAGGGCGTGCTCGGCGTAGTCCAGGACGCGGACGTCGATGCCGACCGAGGCCAGGGCGGCGCAGAACGCGGAGATCGGGCCGTTGCCGGTGCCCTCGACGTCGTGCGTGCTCGCCGTTGACCGAGACCGCGGCGCTGAGCTTCTGCTTGCCGTCGACGACGGACGAGGACTGGTGGTCGAGCAGCGCGACCGAGCCGTCGGCCAGGTACTCGCGGCTGAACGCGTCCCAGATCTCGGCCGGGGTGACCTCGCCGCCCTCTTCGTCGGTGCGCGACCTGGATCACCTTGGAGAACTCGATCTGCAGGCGGCGCGGCAGGTCGAGCGAGTGGCCGGTCTTCATGACGTAGGCGACGCCGCCCTTGCCCGACTGGCTGTTGACCCGGATGACGGCCTCGTAGGAGCGGCCGACGTCGTGCGGGTCGATCGGCAGGTACGGGACGTTCCACGCGTACTCGCCGAACGGGTGCCCGCCGCGGCGGCCTCCGCCTCCAGGGCCTCGAAGCCCTTCTTGATCGCGTCCTGGTGCGAGCCGGAGAACGCGGTGTAGACGAGCTCGCCCGCGTACGGGTGGCGCGGGTGCACCGGCAGCTGGTTGACGTACTCGGTGGTGCGCCGGATCTCGTCGATGTCGCTGAAGTCGATCATCGGGTCGATGCCCTGGCTGAACAGGTTCAGGCCCAGGGTGACCAGGCAGACGTTGCCGGTGCGCTCGCCGTTGCCGAACAGGCAGCCCTCGACCCGGTCCGCGCCCGGCCAGCACGGCCAGCTCGGCGTCGGCGACGGCGGTGCCGCGGTCGTTGTGGGTGTGCACGGACAGGCAGATGTGCTCGCGCCGTGACAGGTTGCGGGACATCCACTCGATCTGGTCCGCGTAGACGTTCGGGGTGGAGCGCTCGACGGTGCACGGCAGGTTGAGGATGATCTCCCGGCCCGGGCCGGGCTGCCAGACGTCCATGACCGCCTCGCAGGTCTCCAGGGCGAAGTCCAGCTCGGTGTCCATGAAGATCTCCGGCGAGTACTCGTAGCCGAAGTCGGTGCGTCGCCCAGGATCTTCTCCGCGTAGTGCATGACGTGCCGGGTGCCGTCGACGGCGAGCTGCTTGCTCTCCTCGCGGCCGTTGCGGAAGACCACCTTGCGGAACGTCGGCGCGGTCGCGTTGTACATGTGCACCGTGGCGCGCTGCGCGCCCTCCAGGGACTGGACGGTGCGCTCGATCAGGTCCTCGCGGGCCTGGGTCAGCACCGAGATGCGCACGTCCTGCGGGATCTTGTCGCCCTCGATGAGCTCCCGGACGAAGTCGAAGTCCGTCTGGCTCGCGCTCGGGAAGCCGACCTCGATCTCCTTGTAGCCCATCTTGACCAGCAGGTCGAACATGGCCCGCTTGCGGGCCGGCGACATCGGGTCGATCAGCGCCTGGTTGCCGTCCCGCAGGTCGGTGGACAGCCAGCGCGGGGCCTTGGTCATGGCCTTGCTCGGCCAGCGTGCGGTCGGGAAGGTCAACCGGCTTGAACGGGGTGTACCGGTGGCACGGCATGCCGCTCGGCTGCTGGTACACGGGCGCTACGGACGGATACGTGCACGGGGTCGTCTCCCCGGAGATGGCTGCGTCATTGCTGCTTTAGTCCTTCGTGATTCGCGGTGGTGATGTTGTCCGATTGGCGGCCAGCGGACATGCCAAGGACCCGCGACGAGGGAGCCAGCCTTTATAGGCCCCCGCCGCGGCCGCTAAGGAGGAGCAGCTCGTGCGACATAGCAGCGGAGAGCATATCAGCCCGAACGGATCCGTGGTTCCAGCAGCCCCCGCCCATGCCAGACCCCGCAGGTCAGACGCGGGTAATCCGGCGCTGACGCGAACCCCGGCCACGGCGCGGCGCAGGCGGCCCAGGTTGCCGCAACCACAGCGCGGGGGCGAGCGCTTTTGCGACTCCCCCGGAGAAAGCAGCGGACCAACAACCGCAACCACTGACTGCGTACCCGGCGCCGCAGGCGCCGACCCGGGGCTTGCCCCGGCGAGGGGGATATGAAGAGTGGAGGGGCTCCCTTTGTTTTGGGGGAGGGACTCCCCCGTGCGCAGGGGGGTCACCGGGGATTCCCCCGGGGGTAATACAGCGTTCTGCTCGGTTAGGGCGATCACGCCGATGGCCTGGGCCTGGGTCATGCCGAGGAGCGCGGCCAGGTGCTCGGCGGCGGCGCGCTCGGCGCCGGTCAGCGGGCCGTCCGCCATCGCGATCCTGATCGCCTCGGCCAGGCACCACTCGCGCGCCTCGATCTGGAGCTGGGCGCCGAGCGCGCCGATCTTGGGCCGGGCGGTGTCGGCCGGCTCGCCGAGGTCCGCTTCGAGCGCGTCCTCGTCGTAGCCGCTCTCGCCGGCGCCGGTCACGGCGTCGAGGGCGCGGCGCCGGGACAGCGGGCTGGCCGGGTCGCCCGCCCGCAGGATGATGGCGACCATCGCCCGCATGCCCGCGACGAGGGCCAGTCTGCATCTGGACCGTGGTGGGCAGCTTCAGCACCTCGGTGACGTACCGGGTCCTGCAGGTCAGGCACTGCACGTGCTCACCGGTCTTCGTCAGCGGGATGAGCGGGATGAAGAAGACCGTGATGTACCGGCGGCCCGCCCGGTGGCGGTACTCGCGGTCACCGCCGCAGCGGCGGCAGAAGAACACCCCGCGGCCGAGCGTCCGGTAGATGACGCGCAGGCCCCAGATGAGAAGGAGCATGTCCGTCCCTTCGGTAGTTAGCCCGGCGGCCTAGCGTACCGCGATTCGGGCGATGGATCGCTTATGATGATCGCATTTAGTCTGTAGTATACTCGGACGCAACGATGCGCAGGTCAAAAAATCTGTGGCGATCTCACGGCCGCTGGGGTTGGCTTGGACGATGCGCATCGAACAGTGGGATCTCGCTGACGAGAGAACCGCGCGGGGGTGCTACGACGTCATGCTCGCCGCCCACAAGGACGACGAGCCGGTCGAGCCGCCGTCGTCGTACGGGTTTTTCGGCATGTACCTCCGCCAGGGCTTCAACCTGACTCCTGGAGAGACCTGGGCCGCCTTCGACGAGGATGGCACGGTCGTCGGCTACTACCGGATCGAGTCTGCCCGACCTGGAGAACCTCGACAAGGCCGACGGCGGCCCCACCGTGCACCCCGCCCGGCGGCGGCGCGGCATCGGGCGTGAGCTGCTTCGACACGAGGGACGCGGGCGCAGCGGCACGGCCGGACCCTGTTCAGCGCCACGACGACCGCTGGCAGCGCCGGAGACGGCGTTCGCGCAGGCGGTCGGGGCACGGCTTGACCTGGAGGAGGTCCGCCGGATCCAGTACCTGCGGGAGATCTCCGCGGAGACGATCGCCTCGCTGCGCGCGACCGCGGAGAAGGCCGCCGCCGAGTACTCGCTGGTCTCCTGGACCGGGGCCGGTCCCTGAGGAGTACTACGCGCCGATGGCCGAGGTGTTGAACGCCTTCAACGACGCGCCGCACGGCGAGAACGAGGAACCGGAGATCTGGGACGCCCAGCGAGTCCGCGAGCGGACGGGAATCCCGCAGCGCGCCGGACTGCTGCGCGGGCACAGCGTCGCCGCGATCGCGGACGCGACCGGCGAGATGGCCGCCTTCAGCGAGGTCGTCGTCGATCCTGAGCATCCCCAGTGGGGATTCCAGCAGCTCACGGCGGTGATCAGGTCGCATCGCGGTCACCGGCTCGGTCTGCTCGTGAAGACCGCGATGCTCGAGCTGCTGGCTTCGGCGGAGCCGCAGCTTGAATGGATCGCGACCGGGAACGCGGCCAGCAACGCGCACATGATCGCGGTCAACGAGCAGCTCGGCTACCAGGTGGTCGAGCCCGGCTGGCGGTCCTACGAGATTCCCGTCGCTGACATGCGCTGAGCCCTACTGCGGTTAAATGTCCAGTGAAGTCGCGTTTAGCGGCATTATCGTTTAGTGTCCATGCTGGCTTCAGTGGCACTGTGTGGAAGGGCTTCGGTTGACTAGCGGCGTGCGCATCGTGCGGTGGGAACCGGCGGATACCGCGGCTCTCCGCGGCTGCCTGGCGATCTTGAATGCGTCCCAGGACATCGACAACCCGGCCGGGTGGCGGATGACGGAGCAGACGCTCCGCGGCTGGCTGGGCCTCGGCTTTAGCCGGCGACCCGGCCGAGACCTGGTTCGTCCCGGGAGCCGGGCCGGGTAGCGTCGTCGCCTGGTACCGCCTTGAACTGCCCGATCTGGCCAACCGCGACCGCGGCGACCTGCTGATCACCATCGATCCCGCGGCGCGGCGGCGGGGACTGGGCCGGGACCTGCTGCGGCATGCCGCGGAGCGGGCCGCCGCCGCTGGCCGCTCGGTGCTCCGGGGCCAGGTCAGGGACGGATCGGCCGGCGATGCGTTCGCGGCCGCGCTCGGCGCGAAGCCGGGAATGGCCGGCACGCTCCGCCCGGCTCGACCTGCGTGCGGTCCCATCGGAAAAGATCGCCCGGTTGCGGTCGGAGGCGGCCGCTGTCGCCGTGGGATACACGCTGGTCCGCTGGGAGGGACCGACGCCGCCGGAGTACCTGGAGTCGCTGGCGGGGGTGCTGAACGCCTACGCCGACGCCCCGCACGACGCGGGCTACGAGGCTCAGGTCTGGAACGGCGACCTGGTCCGGGATCGCGCCGATGCGGTGCTGGCGGTCATGGGGCTACACGTCTACAGGATCGCGGCGGTGCATGCGGCGAGCGGGGCACTGGCAGCGATGACGGAGCTCGCGGTTGACCCGCGCGATCCCCAGTGCGCGTATCAGGGGCTGACCGCGGTGACCCGCCAGCATCGCGGGCACCGGCTCGGGCTCCTGGTGAAGACCGCGATGCTGGAGTGGCTGGCCGAGGTCCGAGCCGACGGTCGAGCGGATCGAGACCGGGAACGCGACCAGCAACGCTCACATGATCGCGGTCAACGAGGTCATGGGCTTCGAGGTGGACTCGCCCGACTTCCACGCGGTTGAACTCGCCGTCGCCGGTCAGTCGTAGTCGCCGGTCAGTCGTAGAAGCCCAGGCGGCGCAGGTACTTCGGGTTGCGCTGCCAGTCCTTGGCGATCCTTACGTGCAGGTCGAGGTAGATCGCGGCTGCCGAGGAGCGCCTCGATCTGCTGGCGAGCCTGGGTGCCGACCTCCTTGAGACGTGCGCCCTTGGTGCCGATGACGATCGCCTTCTGGCTGGGACGCTCGACGTACAGCTCGGCGTGCACGTCGATCAGGTCGGGCTGATCCTCGCGCGGCCCCATCTCCTCGACCAGCACCGCGATCGAGTGCGGCAGCTCGTCGCGGACGCCCTCCAGGGCAGCCTCGCGGATCAGCTCGGCGACCATGATCTGCTCGGGCTCGTCGGTCAGCTCGCCGTCCGGATAGAGTGCCGGACCTTCCGGAAGGTAGCTGACCAGGATGTCCTGGAGCACGTCGAGCTGGAATCCGGCCACGGCGGAAACGGGCACTACGTCCGCCCACTCCCCCAGCTCGCTGACCGCCAGGAGTTGCTCGGCGATCCGCTCCGGTGAGACCTCATCGGCCTTGGTGACGATCGCGACGACCGGGGTGCCCTTGAGCGCGGCGAGTTCCCTGGCCAGGTACTTGTCGCCGGGACCCACGTTGTCCGGAGCGGGCACGCAGAATCCGATCACGTCCACCTCGGTGAGCGTGGAGCGGACCAGGCTGTCGAGACGCTCGCCGAGCAGCGTCCTTGGCCGGTGCAGGCCAGGCGTATCGACGATGACCAGCTGGGCATCGGGCCGGTGCACGATGCCGCGGATCACCCGCCGTGTCGTCTGCGGGCGGTTGCTCGTGATCGCGACCTTCGCGCCGACCAGGGCGTTGGTCAGCGTGGACTTGCCGACGTTCGGGCGGCCGACGAGACATGCGAAGCCCGACCGGAAGACGGGCTCTCGCGGCGCGGAGCCAGCGGGTGCGCCGGTTCCCCGGGCTCGCCCGGTCTTCTTCTCGGTCACTCGCGGCTGGTTCACCCATTTATTGTCGTGCATCCGGATCACCCGTTGGGCGCAGGCCACGAGGCCGGCGGACCGGTACCGGGGTCACGCTTGAGCGGATAATGTCTGATTTGTGAACCGGACTCCCATCTGGCGGCCGACCGCGCGGATTCTAGTGGCCGATCCGGAGAGACGGGTCCTGCTGTTCAGCGCGCGGGAGGAGGACGGGGAGCGGTGGTGGTTCACACCGGGCGGTGGCGTGCATCGGGGCGAGACGGTGCGGGGGGCCGCCGTGCGGGAACTCTTCGAGGAGACCGGGTTCGCCGCCACCGAAGCCGAGCTCGGGCCGGTCGTGGCGACGTCGTCGGGTCTGTGGGTGGCCGAGGAAAAGGACAAGCTGTTCCTCGGCGCGCACTCGTTCTTCTTCTTGCGCGTTTCCCATAGGAAGCTGGACATGGACGGTCAGGAGGACCTTGAGCGCTCCATGATCACTGGCCACCGCTGGTGGAGCGTCGAGGACCTGCGCGCGGCGACCGAGCGGATCTCGCCGCTCGGACTCGCGGACCTGATGGACAGGCTGCTACGCGGCGACATGCCCGCGCGCCCGGTGCGTCTGCCCAGGCGGTCCTAGCTCGGTCAGGGGACCAGCGTCGCGCGGAGTTTGCCGTCAGGCGCGGCGTGGAAAACGGGAGCGCCGGGGCCGAGGTCACGGACGGCGGCTAGGTCGCCCGGGTCGGGATCTGAGTCGCTGACCAGCGCGGCGGCCTCCAGGGATTCCGCGCCAGAGGAGACGGCCATCGCGACCGCGAGCCGCAACGCGGACAGCCGCAGCGACGGCAGGGCCACCGCCGCGGCGGTGTAGGTGCGCCCGGTCTCGTCACGCACCGCCGCGCCCTCGGACGCGGCCACCCGGGCCCGCGTCGACCGGGCCAGGGTAATGATCTTCTCGTCCTCCGGGTCGAGGCCATTCCCGGCAGTCGCATCGCTCACGGGAGCAGTGTAGTGAGCATCGGCCCGCGCCTTCATGCGGGGATATAGATACCGGGATCAGATCATGAAATATTCCGGGCATGTCGTGGCGCGCCAGCGCCCGACATGCCGGGACTGCCGGCCGGAGGTGTTGGCTGACTGGGTGAAACACGGATCCGTTCGGGATGACCTTGGGTTTAGTCTTTTTCCTGCTGCTGGGCGGGGATCTGTTCGATGAGGACCGTGCCCAGCTTGTTGCGGCGGCCGGCCATGTTCTCCGCCGTTAGGTGCAGGCCGGCGATCGTGGCCTCAGAGCCCGGCGATCGGGACGCGGCCGAGCTCGTGGGCGAGGAGACCGCCGACCGTTTCCACGTCTTCCGCGCTGACCGTGACGCCGAAGAGGTCCTCAAGGTCGGCGACGGGAGCCGGGCCGTGACCCGGGCCGTGCCCGGGGCCAGCCACTCGACCGGGGCGCTCTCGTTGTCGTACTCGTCGGCGATCTCACCGACGATCTCCTCGAGGATGTCCTCGATCGTGACCAGGCCCGCCGTGCCGCCGTATTCGTCGATGACGATCGCCACGTGAATACGCTGCAGCTGCATCTGGCGGAGCAACTCGTCGACCGGCTTGGAATCGGGGACGTAGGTCGCGGGGCGCATGACCTTCTCCACCCGCTCCTCCCCCTCATCGTCCGGGTGCTCGTGGGTCCAGGCCACGATGTCCTTCAGGTAGGCGATCCCCATCACGTCGTCGGTGGATTCCCCGGTCACCGGGATGCGGGAGAAGCCGCTGCGCAGCGCCAGCGACAGTGCCTGGTTCAGGGTCTTCTCCCGCTCGACGAACACCATGTCCGTGCGCGGCACCATGACCTCACGGACGATCGTGTCGCCGAGCTCCACGACCGAGCGGACCATCTCACGCTCACCGGGCTCGATCTCGTCCTGGGACTCGATGTAGTCGACAAGGTCCTCGACACCAGGACGGCCGTTCAGCTCGGGATCGCCGCCCTGACCGCCGAACGGGAGTGCGCTGGTCACCGTGTCGAGCAGGCGCGCCACCGGGCCGAGGGCGGCGTAGAGCGGGCGGAGAAGACCGCGGGCGGCGGCAGCCACCCGTTCCGGCGCGCCGCCTGCCCATGCCGCGCGGCCCCACCCCTATCAGTACGTACCGCGCGACAAGGAGCAGGCCGGCCGCGGGGAGGAACACCTGCCAGCCGCCGCCGAGCCAGTGCGCGAAGGCAAGGGTGACGCAGACCGCACCAGATACTTCGGCACAGACTCTGATCAGCATCAGCAGGCTGCCGTAGCGGTCCAGGCCGTCGGAATCGGTCCTGGCCAGGGCCGTCTGTGCCCCGGCCAACCAGCCCGCCGCGATTATCGAGGCAATCGCGGCGATCAAGAGCCACCCGGCGGGCGACACTCAGGCCTGTCCTTCCCGCCCTTCGCCCGCGGGCGGCGGTCCGCTGGCCGGCTGATCTCGCCAGTCACGCAGCAGTTCGTTCTGCAGGCCGAACATCTCGGCTTCCTCTTCGGGATCCGCGTGGTCGTAGCCGAGCAGGTGCAAGACGCCGTGCACGGTGAGCAACTCAAGCTCGGCCTGGGTGGAGTGCCCGTGCTGCTTCGCCTGCGCGGCCGCGACCTGGGGACAGAGCACAACGTCGCCAAGGAGAACCGGCTCGCTGTCGTCCTCGTCCCGGCCCCGGGTGCGGTTCGGGCCTGCGATCGAGTGCGGGCGCAGCTCGTCCATCGGGAACGACAGCACGTCGGTGGGCCCGGGCTCCTCCATCCACTTCTCGTGGAGGTTGGTCATGTGCGCCTCATCGACGAGCAGCATGGACAGATCGGCCAGCGGATGGACCTCCATCTGGCCTATCACGTACTGCGCGAGCTCACGGAGCGCGTCCTCCCCTACCGCGACTCCAGACTCGTTGTTGATATCGACGCTCACCTTCGTGTTCCCCGTCTTTGTGCTTGCTTACTTGCTCTGTCTGTGGTGCGGCCGGCGCAGCTCGGCGCCATGGTCGCGGCTCGGCTGTGCCTTGGCGTCGTAGCGCTCGTAGGCGTCAACGATCTTCCCGACCAGCTTGTGCCGGACCACGTCCACGCTCGTCAGCCGGGCGAAGTGGATGTCAGGAATATCGCCGAGGATGTCCTGCACCACGCGCAGGCCGCTCACCTGGCCTTCCGGCAGGTCGACCTGGGTAACGTCGCCGGTGACCACGATCTTCGACCCGAACCCGAGGCGGGTCAGGAACATCTTCATCTGCTCGGGCGTGGTGTTCTGCGCCTCGTCGAGGATGATAAACGAGTCATTGAGGCTGCGGCCCCGCATGAAGGCCAGCGGGGCTATCTCGATCGTGCCCGCGGCGGTGAGCTTCGGGATCGTCTCCGGGTCCACCATGTCGTGCAGCGCGTCGTAAAGCGGGCGGAGGTACGGATCGATCTTCTCGTAAAGCGTGCCGGGGAGGAAGCCAAGGCGCTCTCCCGCCTCGACCGCCGGGCGGGTCAAGATGATCCGGTTGACCTCCTTGGCCTGCAGCGCCTTCACCGCCTTGGCCATCGCCAGGTAGGTCTTGCCGGTGCCGGCCGGGCCGATCGCGAACACGATGGTGTGCTTGTCGATGGCGTCGGCGTAGTGCTTCTGGTTCAGGGTCTTCGGGCGGATCGTGCGGCCGCGGGAGGACAGGATGCCCTGGGTCAGCACTTCGGCCGGGCGCACACCCGGCTCGCCGTGATCCCCGCGGAGCATCCCCACGGTGCGCTCGATCGCGTCCGGAGAAAGCTCGGCGCCCTTGCGCTGCAATTCGAGCAGCTCGTTGAAGAGCCTGCCGATGAGCTCGGTTTCCGCCGCCGGGCCCGAGACTGTGATCTCGTTCCCCCGGACGTGAATATCCGCAGAAAACTCATCCTCGATGACATGAAGCAGTTCGTCTCTGGTTCCGAGCAGGCCGACCATGGAATGGCCATCGGGAATAACGATTCGGATCGTGGAACCCGGAGTGTCACTGCGCGTATCTGTCAATTCACTGCTCTCGTTGCGATCCTCTGACCCATGCGGTCGCGGCGGCTCACGGGTCGCCGCCCGGTCTCGGGTCAGCCTGGTGGCCAGGTCATCGGACGGCCACCGAGCACATGCGCGTGCACATGCCCGACGGTCTGCTGCGCATCCCGGCCGGTGTTGAAGACGAGACGGTACCCGGTGGGCTCGACGCCCTCGGCGACCGCGACCTCGCGCGCCGTACCGACGAGTTCGTCAAGCAGCCCCCCACCCGCGGCGGCGAGGGCCGCCACGTCGGGAAAATGATCCCTCGGCACCACCAGGACGTGCGTTGGCGCCTGAGGGTTGATGTCGCGGAAGGCGATGGTCCGCTTCCCTTCCAGCACTATCGTGGCCGGGATCTGTCCGGCCGCTATCCCGCAGAACAAGCAGTCTGGCACATCACGATGATAGTGGCCAGAGGTTGTGCGCGGTGCCGGACGGCCCAGCGGGAGGCCGGCCGACCGCGGTGCCCGCGGCCCGCCCGCCCGGTTGACAGGCCGGGGCCCACGCGGCGCGCGAACCGCGAACGGCACAAGCAAATGCGGCCGCCGATTATGCGCAATTGGCGGCCCCGCCGGCAAATTACTCCCCAGTAACATATCGGACCCGCTCAACATGTGACAGATCCGGGACCTTTGCCCACTGCCCTGTTTCCCAGATAACGGATATTCTGGCTTCTCCGCAATCCTGCGGCGGTTTCTGGGGTGGGGTTACCGAATGAGGGTTCGGCACTATAAATTCGTTGCGCAGCGTATTGCTTCGTTGCGCTACGTGATTATGAATCGATACAGGCGTGGGCGGTAAGCCTGCGCACACTGTCGTGGACGGCCAGCTCATGGGAACGGCTCTAGGCGGTTCTGATGCTGGCTTCAGGCGTGCGCCCGCGACAGTCGGCTTTCTCAGCGCGCCGCCGGGCGATCCGGTCCCTGATGCGCGTACCGGCGGAAGGGCCGGCGGCGCGGACGCCGGCGGCGAGCCTTTCGCCGTCAACGGCACCGGGAGCCTGCCCGGCACAGCCAGGCTCAACCCGACGCCCGATCCGGGTAACAGAAGTTCACCTAACGGCAGCGGAAACCTCGGCGCCGGCGGTGAACCTGCGGATGGGGTGGAGCGTCCAACGGACGTGACGCAAACACTCGCGGCCAGCACCCTGCTGCCCGAGGCGACACACGTCCCGGCAACGCGCATCTGGGACGCGTCCGATGCTGTCACCGAGATCTACACGTCGCACTACAACCAGCTGGTCCGGCTCGCCGTGATGCTCGTTCACGACGTCCAGACGGCCGAGGAAGTAGTGCAGGACGCCTTCGAGGCGATGCATCTGGCGTGGCGACGGCTGCGTGATACGGAGAAGGCGCTCTCCTACCTGCGGCAGGCGATCGTCAACCGGTCACGATCGGTGCTGCGGCACCGCAAGGTCGTGGAGATGCATCCGCCTAGCCGGCCCCGGACGAGCAAAGCGCCGAGCACGCCGCCTTGACACTCATGGAGCGGTCAGCGGTAACCTCGGCGCTGCGCACGCTACCGTCGCGTCAGCGAGAAGCCGTCGTACTGCGGTACTACGGTGACTTCTCGGAGGCGGACATCGCCAAGGCGATGGGGATCAGCCGGGGAGCCGTGAAGAGCCACACGGCCCGGGCCATGGCGGCGCTCAAGTCAATCCTGGAGCAGGAGACATAATCATGCGGCGGGCAGGTGAGCGGAGGGCATGACCTCACCCGACGACGGCCTAGAAGATGTGCTACGCCGGGCCCTGTCCGAGGCAGCCCATGAGGTCGAGCCCAGTTCTGAAGGGCTCGACCGGATCCGCGCTCAGATCGGCGGCCGCTCACCGCGTCCCTGGCTGGTCAGCGTCTTGGCCGGTCTCGTCGATCGGGCTCGCCACTGGACCTGGCGCGGTCACTGGGCCTGGCAGGAATCGCGGCCAAGGCTCCCGGCGGTCCGGGAGCGGCGATCACGGCGGAGCAACTTTCCGGAGTGGGACACCCGGTGGCTCCGGCTCGTGACGGTGGCCGCTGGAGCCGCCGTCATCGTCGGCGCCTCCCTGGGAGTTCAGCCGGTCCGCCACGCGCTCCTTGAGACGAGCACCTCGCTTAGTGGCGGCGGGGCGACGCGGGGCAGCGCCGGGCCCGAGGGTAACGGGACGCAGACTGGCGGCGGTGACACGCCGGCGGCGGGCGGTGCCTCGTCGAGTGGCGGGCAATCCGGACCGGCCGGCACCAACCTTTCCCCCCGGCGGTCGCGGACTCCGGCACTGCACGGGATATCGAGCGCCAGGTGCGTGGCCGCCGCCACGCCCCCGGCCTCGACCAGCGTGAAGCTGACCCCGGCAAGCGTGGCGCCGACGGCGTCTGGTACCGCTGTCACGGCTGGCGCTATCCCGGCCACCCAGGTTCTGCCTCCGCTCACCCAGCCCTCGGCCACGCCGACCAGCCAGGCTACTCACACGAGTACCAACGCGGCGACCTGCCCCGTGACTCCTCCGACGAAAACCCCGGCCCCGGCGACGCCGACGGCGGGCGGTGCCTCGTCGTCTTGGATACCCGCGCCTTCCGTGGTAACGCCGACGCGGTCATCGTCACCGACGCAGACGGCGCCTAGCCGGTCGCGGACGCCGACGACGTCCACGGCGACACCGGGTACGACATCAACGTGGGCCTCGCCGCGGGCGTCAAAACGGGCGTCGACACGGGCATCGGCAGGCCCGCGGCCCGGTCCTTCAAGCTCGCCTGCCCCGTCTGGCCGGGGCAGGCAGGGAACGCGGCCCGCAGGCAGCCGGCGCGGGCACCCTCGGCAGCGGTAGCTCCCGGGGCAGCGGTCCCCCGCTAACCTGGCCGACATGGAATCGCTCATGCCGGTCGCGGGCCCGCCGGTGTTCCTGGTGCCGCCTGGCAGTCTGGCGCCAGGAGTCCTGACGCTGACCGGCCCGGAGGGACACCACGCGGCGACCGTACGGCGGCTGCGGCCAGGCGAGCGCGCCGACGTGAGCGACGGGGCCGGCATGCTCGCCGAGTGCACCGTTACCGGCGTTGGCAAGGATTTCGTCACGCTCGACATCAACGCTGTGCACATCGTCCCGCCGCCGCAGCCGCGCCTTGTCGTCGTCCAAGCGCTGCCCAAGGGCGACCGGGGTGAACTTGCGGTCGAGTTGATGACCGAGGTCGGCGTGGACGCCGTGATCCCGTGGGCCGCCGAACGCTCGATAACGAAGTGGCAAGCCGAGCGCGGCGCGAAGTCCCTCGCCAAATGGCGGGCAACCGCCCGCGAGGCAGCTAAGCAGTCTCGCCGAGCGTGGCTCCCGGAGATAACGGATCTGGCTTCGACGGCTACTGTTGCCGAGCGCGTCGCGACCGCCGCCCGCGCGATAGTCCTGGAAGGCGACGCTCCCGCCAAGCTCCACGAACTGCCGTTGCCGGAGACAGGCGACATCCTGCTACTTGTGGGCCCCGAGGGGGGAATCAGCCCGACCGAACGAGCCATCTTCAGGGACGCGGGCGCAGTAGAGGCGCGGTTGGGGCCGACGGTACTGCGCACTTCCACCGCCGGGGTGACAGCGGGGGCAATCCTGCTGAGCCGGGTCGGGCGCTGGTAGGCGGAGTTGCCGCCCGCCTCGGCTCGCCCACGCCTCAAGAGCAATGGATCGACGACCAGGTGAAACATGGACCCGTTCGGGATCAAGATTTTGATCTTCGCGTAAGTAACTCAGTTAACCGTCCGTTAAATGCGTCGCGGAGGCGTGAAAAAAAACCTTGTTGCCCCGGCTGGAACTTCCCCGGCGGCTGCTCTTCGCCGCGTAGCTTGGCCAGTTCGCGGAGCAGCTTTTCCTGCTCGGCGTCGAGGCGGGACGGCGTCTCGACCGTGACATGGATCACCAGGTCGCCCCGGCCGGTGCCGTTGAGGTGCTTGACCCCGAGCCCGTACAGCGGGATGACCTGGCCTGACTGGGAGCCGGGGCGGATGTCCACCTCGTTCGGGCCGTCGAGGGACTCCACCGAGACGGTCGCGCCGAGGGCCGCCGCGACCATCGGGATCGTCAGCGTGCAGTGCAGGTCGTCGCCCTGGCGCTCGAAGATCGCGTGCGGGCGCTGCACCACCTCAAGGAACAGGTCGCCGGGCGGGCCGCCGCCCGGGCCGGTCTCGCCTTCGCCCGCGAGCTGGATGTGGGTGCCGTCCTCGACGCCGGCCGGGATCCTGACCTTCATCGTCCGCCTGGTGCGGACCCGGCCGTCGCCGTCGCACTCGGGGCAGGGGCGGGGCAGGATGGTGCCGTAGCCGCCGCAGTTCGGGCAGGCCTGGGTGGTGACCACCTGGCCGAGGAACGACTTGCGGACCTGGCTGATCTCGCCGCGCCCGGAACAGACCTGGCAGGTCTCCGGGTGCGTGCCCGGCGCGGTGCCCTCGCCCGAGCAGGTCGGGCAGACCACGGCGGTGTCCACGGTGAGCTCCCGGGTCGCGCCGAACGCGCACTCCGACAGGTCAAGTTCGATCCTGATGGTCGCGTTCCGGCCGCGCCGCGCCCGGCTGCGCGGTCCCCTGGTGGCGCCGGCGCCGGCCGCGCCGAAGACCGCGTCCACGAACTCGCTGAACGGGAAGCCGGCCGCGCCGCCGAACCCGCCGAACCCGGCCGCGCCGGCGCCCGCGGCCGCGAACGGGTCGCCGCCCAGGTCGTACATCTGACGCTTTTCGGTGTCACCGAGGACCTCGTACGCCTGGGTGATCTCCTTGAACTTCTCCTGCGTATCCGGGTCGGGGTTAACGTCAGGGTGCAGTTCCCGCGCCAGCCGGCGGTATGCGCTCTTGATCTCCGGCTGCGAGGCGTCGCGGCGAACCCCGAGCAGCGCGTAATAGTCCTCAGCCACTTATGACTCCCCGAGAATCTGCCCGACGTACCGCGCGACGGCGCGTACCGCGCCCATCGTGCCTGGATAGTCCATCCTGGTCGGCCCGAGCACGCCGAGCTTGGCCATCGCCTGGCCGCCGGCGCCGTAGGCGGCCGACACCACGGACGTTCCCTGAATACCCGTCTCGGCACCGATCCGTACGGTCAGGGCGGACGGACTCGCGGCCTCTCCGAGGAGCCGCATGAGTACCACTTGTTCCTCCAGTGCTTCGAGCACGTCACGCAGCCCCTTGCCGAAATCGGGGGCGGCCAGGTTGGCGGCACCGCCAAAGACCACACGCTCCTCGTGCCGTTCGGCGAGGCTCTCGAGGAGAACGGAGAAGACGGCCCCGGCATTCGGCCGCTCGGGGACAGGGATGCGGTCCGCCAGGCCGGACACCGTCAGGGCCGCGTCGGCAAGCTTATGTCCGTCCAGGCACGCGTTGAGCACCGCGCGCAGATGCACGATCGACTCGGGTGCCGCGGCATCGGGCAGGTCCACGACCGCCTGCTCCACCCGCCCCGTGTCGGTGATGAGGACGAGCAGCACCCGCTGCGGCGCGAGCGATACCAGCTCGATGTGCCGCACCGACGACCGGGAGAGCGAGGGGTACTGCACGACCGCCACCTGCCTGGTGAGCTGGGCGAGCAGCCGTACGGTGCGCGCGACTACCTCGTCGAGACTGTAGGCGCCGGCCAGGAACGTCTCGATCGCCCGCCGCTCGGCGCCGGACATCGGCTTAACGGACGACAGCCGGTCGACGAAGAGCCGGTAGCCCTTGTCGGTCGGGATCCGGCCGGCGCTGGTGTGCGGCTGGGCGATGAATCCCTGCTCCTCCAGGACGGCCATGTCGTTGCGGATCGTTGCGGGCGACACGTCGAGACCGTGCCGGTCCACCAGGGACTTCGACCCTACGGGCTCGGTGGTGGACACGTAGTCCTCGACTATCGCGCGCAGTACTGCCAGCTTGCGCTCGTCAAGCACCGTGTTCACCTCCTTGGCACTCAGCATCCTTGAGTGCCAATTCTATTAACTCCTGAGAGCTTCCGGACGGCAAGAAGGCTGCGGTGACGGTTACGCTTCCGTGAGCGACCGGGCAGGCCGCGAGTTGAGGGTCGTTGAGGGCCGAGGAGGCGCGAAAGGTGCAAAGCCGACAGTACGGACGTGACATTCTCGCACCGGAGAACCGCAAGCCCAAGCCCGGGCAGGGACCGGTACCGGAGGTGGAGGCCGAGCGCGACCTGGTGGTCGAGGACTTCGAGGGGCGGTTCTGCGGCGCGGTGGTCGCGATCGAGCGGGGCACGGTGACGCTTGAGGACCGGTTCGGCAAGCGACGGGTGTTCCCGCTGCCTGGGACGTTTCTCCTGGATGGCAAGCGGGTCACGCTGGTGAAGCCTTCGCCGAAACCGGAAATGTTCGGCAATGTCGGGCGACGGACCGCCTCCGGGTCCGTCGCCGCGCCGCAGCAGCGGGCCAAGGTCGCCAAGGCCAGCCGGATCTACGTCGAGGGCAAGCACGACGCGGAGCTGGTCGAGAAGGTCTGGGGCGACGACCTGCGCGACGTCGGCATCGTGGTCGAGTACCTGGAAGGCGTCGACGACCTGGCGGCCATCGTCCGCGACTTCGAACCGGAGGACGGACGGCGGCTCGGCGTCCTCGTCGACCACCTCGTCGCCGGGTCCAAGGAGAGCCGGATCGCCGCGGCGGTCGGCGACGACCCCAACGTCCTGGTCGTCGGCCACCCGTTCATCGACATCTGGGCGGCGGTCAAGCCCGCCAAGCTGGGGCTGAAGGCGTGGCCGGATGTGCCGCGGGGGCTGTCGTGGAAGGAGGGCGTTCTCGCGCGGATCGGCTGGCCGCACGAGACCCCGCAGGACGTCGCGTTTGCGTGGCGCCGCATCCTGCGCGCGGTGACCAGCTTCGCCGACCTGGAGCCGGAGCTGCTCGGCCGCGTCGAGGAACTCATCGACTTCGTCACCGCCCCGGACGAGGAGTGAAGCGCGTTCAACCGAGGCAGTGGATACTTTTGAACACGTCAGGTGAGGTCGCGGATTACGGCGTCGGCTAGCAATCGGCCGCGGAGTGTCAGGACTAGCCGGCCGGCCGCGTGAGCGGGGGGGTCGATGAGGCCGTCATCGACCATTCGCTGCGAATCGGCCACAGCGGCAGCGGTGAGGAGGGGCAGCGGCAGGCCCTCGGCCAGCCGGGCGCGGAGCATGATCTCTTCCATCCGCTGCTCGGCGGCGGTCAGCCGCTCGCGGGCAGCGGCCGGGCGAGCGGCCCGCTGACAGCCGGGAAGCATAGGCGGCCGGGTGCTTGACGTTCCACCAGCGCACGCCGCCCACGTGGCTGTGCGCGCCGGGGCCGAAGCCCCACCATTCGCCGCCGGTCCAGTACAGCAGGTTGTGCCGACTTTGCGATTTGTCGCTTTTGGCCCAGTTTGACAGCTCGTACCAGCTCAAGCCGGCCGCGCTGAGCAGTTCGTCCGCGATCAGGTAACGGTCGGCCATCGCGTCGTCGTCGGGGGCGGCGATCTCGCCCCGGCGGATCTTCGCCGCCAGCCGGGTGCCGTCCTCGACGATCAGCGCGTACGCGGACACGTGATCGGGTTCCGCCTCGATCGCCGCGGTAAGCGACCGCCGCCAGTCGTCGTCGCTCTCCCCCGGGGTGCCGTAGATCAGGTCCAGGCTGACGTGCTCGAAGCCCGCCGCCCGGGCCCAGCGAACACAATCGGCTGACCTGCCTGGCTGATGTTCGCGGTCAAGGACCCGCAGCACGTGCGGTACCGCGCTCTGCATCCCGAACGAGAGCCGGGTGACTCCCCAGGCGCGCAGTTGCTCCAGCTCGGCGGGGCCGACGGTTTCCGGGTTGGCCTCGACGGTGACCTCGACGTCCTTCGCCAGGCCGAAGCACTCGTCGATCTTCCTGATAATCCCGCCGAGATGCTCGGGAGCGAGCAGCGTGGGCGTGCCGCCGCCGAAGAACACCGTGCTCACCCGCGCGCCGGCCGCGGGCAGGATCTTGGCCGCGAGGTCGGCCTCAAGCGCGACCAGTTCGGGGTAGGTGGCAGGACTCACATGCCCCTGACCACCGCGGACGCCCAGTTCGGAGGCCGTATACGTATTGAAATCGCAATAGCCGCACCGAGTGCGGCAAAACGGTACGTGTACGTAAACTCCGAACGGGGTATCGCCGAATCCTTGGGTCGCTTCACACGGCAGGGATCCGTCATCGGGAACCGGTTCGCCCTCTGGCAGCGTTCCAGGCATAGAGCCGAGGATAAGCTGTATGTAGAGCAACATGGGCGGGAGGTACTGGTGACTTCAGATCCGGGGCCTGGTTCCAACGGTTTTCCGCTGCCACCGTCCTACGGTCCGCCGTCGTACGGGACAGCGCCTTACGGGTCTTCGCCCGCGCCTTACGGCCAGCCGCCGTACGGGCCGTACCCGTACGGGCAGGCGCGCTATGTCCAGCCCGGGATGCTCGCCGCCGCCGCGGACCGGGAACGGACGCTGGACGTGCTCAAGGCCGCGTTCGGCGAGGGCAGGCTGAACAAGGAGGAGTACGACTCCAGGTCCAGCCGGGTGCTCGCGGCGCGGACCTATGCGGACCTGTCCGCCATCGTCGCCGACCTGCCCGTTGGGCCGGCCGGCCCCGTCGCCCCGTACCACGCCGGCTACTACCCGCCGGTGGTTCCGGCCCCGCCGACCAACGGGCTCGCGATCGCCTCGATGATCTGCGGCATCGCGGAGATCCCCACGCTCGGCATGGCGGCCATCCCGGCGGTCATACTCGGGCACCTCGCGCGCGGCCAGATTAAGCAGAGCGGCGAGCGCGGCGACGGCATGGCCGTCGCCGGGCTTGTCCTCGGCTACCTGGCAATCGCGGGCTGGCTGCTCATCTTCCTGGCCATCGCGTCGCGCGGTTAACGCCCGGGGAAGGCGTTATACCGCTACTTCGGCCGGTTTTCGGTCTGCGTGGTGGACAGCGCGGCGACGAACGCCTCCTGCGGCACCTCCACGCGGCCGATCGTCTTCATCCGCTTCTTGCCTTCCTTCTGCTTCTCAAGCAGCTTCCGCTTGCGGGTGATGTCACCGCCGTAGCACTTGGCGAGCACGTCCTTGCGCAGCGCGCGGATGTTCTCGCGGGCGATGATCCTCGATCCCACCGCCGCCTGGATGGGCACCTCGAATTGCTGCCTCGGGATCAGTTCCTTGAGCTTGGCGGTCATCGACAGGCCGTACTCGCGGGCGCTGTCCGAGTGCACGATCTGGCTGAACGCGTCCACCGGCTGTCCCTGGAGCAGGATGTCGACCTTCACCAGGTCGGCCACCTGCTCGCCGTCCGGCTCGTAGTCGAGGCTCGCGTAGCCCCGTGTCCGGGACTTGAGCTGGTCGAAGAAGTCGAAGATGATCTCGGCGAGCGGCATCGTGTAGCGGATCTCGACCCGGTCGGTGGACAGGTAGTCCATGCCCTTGAGTACGCCGCGCCTGCCCTGGCACAGCTCCATGATCGTGCCGATGTAGTCGCTCGGCGAGATGATCGTGGCCCGGACAACCGGCTCGTAGACTTCCTTGATCTTGCCGCCGGTGTTGCCCTTGGGGCCGCTGCTCGGCGGGGCGCTGAAGCCGTCGATGCCGCCGGGGAAGTCGCTCGGGTTGGTCACCGTGAGCTCCCGGCCGCTCTCCATGACGACGCGGTAGACGACGTTCGGCGCGGTGGAGATGAGGCTCAGGTCGAACTCGCGCTCAAGCCGCTCCCTGACGATCTCCATGTGCAGCAGGCCGAGGAAGCCGCACCGGAACCCGAAGCCGAGCGCGGTGGACGTCTCCGGCTCGTAGACGAGGGCGGCGTCGTTGAGCTGGAGCTTGTCCAGTGCGTCCCGCAGCTCCGGGTACTCGTCGCCGTCGACCGGGTAGAGGCCGGAGAAGACCATGGGCTTGGGGTGGTCGTAGCCGGCCAGCGCTTGTTTCGCCCGCGTTGCTCGTGGTGGTGATCGTGTCGCCGACGCGGGCCTGGCGGACGTCCTTCACGCCGGAGATGACGTAACCGACCTCGCCGGCGGCGAGGCCGTCGGACGGGATCGGCTCGGGGCTGATGACGCCGAGCTCGAGGGTCTCGTGGACGGCCTGGGTTGACATCATCAGCATGCGCTCGCGCTTGGAGAACTTGCCGTCGACGACCCTGACGTAGGTGACGACGCCGCGGTAGGTGTCGTAGACGGAGTCGAAGATCAGCGCCCGGGCCGGGGCGGTGGGATCGCCCGTCGGGTGCGGGATCTGGTCGACGATCACGTTGAGCAGGTCTTCGACGCCCGCACCGGTCTTCGCGGAGACCTTGAGAACCTCGCTCGGGTCGCAGCCGATGATGGCGGCCAGCTCCTCGGCGTAGCGCTCGGGCTGAGCGGCCGGCAGGTCGATCTTGTTGAGCACCGGGATGATCTTGAGATCGGCGTTGATGGCCAGGTAGAGGTTGGCCAGGGTCTGCGCCTCGATCCCCTGCGCGGCGTCAACGAGGAGGACGGCGCCCTCGCACGCTTCGAGGCTGCGCGACACCTCGTAGGTGAAGTCGACGTGACCGGGGGTGTCGATCATGTTCAGGACGTAGTGCGTGCCGTCCTTCTTCCAGGGCAGCCGGACCGCCTGGCTCTTGATCGTGATGCCGCGCTCGCGCTCGATGTCCATCCGGTCCAGGTACTGCGCGCGCATCTGCCGCGCGTCCACGATGCCGGTCAGCTGCAGCATCCGGTCGGCCAGGGTGGACTTGCCGTGGTCGATGTGCGCGATGATGCAGAAGTTACGGATCACGGCCTGGTCCGTGCTGGCCGGTGCCGGGGCCCTGTCCCTGGCCCTTACTGGCTGGGCCCTGGGCCGCCTTGGCCGGGTCGCTCATTGCCACCATGCTTCCATGAACGTTCGCGGGCGGGGTTCGCACGCCGTTTCGCTGTGCGCCGGGGCCGTATCTGCCTGGGTCGGCGCGCGCGTTGCGGACGTCGCGGGCGTCGCGGCAGCTTCGCCTGTCGGCTACCGCCTCGTGGCTGCTGCCCGCTTGCCTGGCGCGGGCGTCCCCGTGATCAGGGTATCGTGACCGCGGGCCCGGGCAGTGCTGCCCTGCTCGTCTTTCAGTTCGCTTGGGCGGTATGTTCCCCGTGCTTTCCTCGCTGCGGAAACCGCGTTGGTTTGAGGAAGCGCGGGGGCTTCGGCTATCCTTCATGTTCGCGCCCTGTGAACCTTCTAATCCTGGCGTTCGTCGGAAGACGTGCTGTATCAGCATCATCAGGATGAGAAGGTTCATTACTTACACTGCCGCTCTGGGCGGGCAGACCGTTCCACGGGCGAGCCAGCAGACTTAAACCAACAAAGGACGTATTCGCGTGGCGAACATCAAGTCGCAGATCAAGCGCATCAAGACGAACGAGAAGGCGCACCAGCGCAACAAGGCCGTCAAGTCCGAGCTGCGCACCTACGTGCGGAAGTTCCGCGAGGCCGTCGAGGCCGGCAACGTCGAGGTAGCGACGATCGCGATGCAGACCGCCTCCCGCAAGCTGGACAAGGCCGTATCCAAGGGCGTCATCCACAAGAACCAGGCCGCGAACCGCAAGTCGGCGATCTCCAAGCGCCTCGCCGAGCTGGCTGCGGCCTAAGCTCTCCCGGTTTCGGGGGCTGACCCTGGTCAGTGATCTTTCGTCCTGACCCCCGTTTTCCGCCGCGCCGGACGCCAGATGGCGTTCCGGCGTTTTGGCGTGCCTGGCTGGGGTGCGGGATGCCGCGAATCACGGGCTGGTAGGTTCGCAGCATGGTTTCCCTGGGACGTACGGATCTTGATGTCTTTCCCATTTGGACCAGGTCGCCTCGTCGCACGGGACAACGGTGAGCGCCGTGGCGATCGCCTGGCTGCTGACCCAGCCGACCGTCGCCGCGCCGATCGCCAGCGCACGGACAACCGAGCAGCTCGGGCAGATCCTGCCGGCCGCCGAACTGAAGCTGACACCGGACGAGATCGAGGCGCTGACGGCGAGCGGAGCCTAGGCCTGCACCGTGTCAGGGGCGTGACAGCGGGGCGACTGGGGCGGTCGCGATGATGGGGGCATGACGACTAAGGCCCGATACCAGACCCGACGATGGGCGTTTGTTGTCGCTATTGCCACAGCAAACGCACATTCATCAGTGGTCAATCCTGGTGAGGCCTGATCGACGGCTCGGGCGGGGCAGGGTCGGCCGGGGGACCGATTCGACGCTCTCGGCGGTGAAACAGCAGGTCAGGAACGTATCCGTCGAAACACTATATTGATGAATATTTATGTTCACAGTTTTTTTCTGTTGCTTTAAGGACTTTTTAAGGCTGTTGGGTATTGTCGGCCTCTTCCTGCGGGGTTTGACTACGAACGACGTGACTGCTGAGCAGTAATGGGAGGCTGTCGTGAAGTCGTTCCCCGGTGCAAGGAAGCGCTGGATACCCAGGATTGTGGCGACGGCCGCGGCGGCGCTGGCGCTGCCAATTGCGGCACTCGCGGCCCCCTCCGGCGCCGCGATCCAGGCAGCGGGGGTGACCGCCGCCGACACCACCACCTGCCCGTGGCTCAACCAGTCGCTGCCGATACAGCAGCGCGTGTCGCTGCTGATGGCACAGATGACCCTGGCGGACAAGATCAACATGGTGACCGGGGCCGGAACCAGCGAGCCCTACGTCTTCTATATCTCCGCGATCCCGAGCCTGTGCATCCCGGCCATCGGCGAGGAAGACGGCCCGCTCGGCGCCGGCGACGGGCTGACCGGCGTGACGCAGATGCCCTCCGCCGTTTCCCTGGCGTCCACCTTCGACCCCTCGCTGGCTTACCAGTACGGGCAGGTCGTCGGGTCGGAGGAACGGGGCAAGGGGGCCATGATCGACCTGGGGCCGACGGTGAACATCGACCGCGACCCGCGCTGGGGGCGGTCGTTCGAGGCCTACACCGAGGACCCGTACCTCAACTCCGCGCTGGCGGTCGCCGACATCGACGGGGTGCAGAGCCAGGACGAGATGGCGCAGATCAAGCACCTCGCCGTCTACAACCAGGAGACGAACCGCAACACCCCGGCCGACGACGCGATCGTGAGCACCCGGGCGCTACAGGAGATCTACCTTCCCGCGTTCTATGCCGGGACGACGCAGGCGCACGCGTCGTCGGTCATGTGCGCCTACAGCACGATCAACGGCCAGGCCGCCTGCCAGAACCAGTACCTGATGCAGACCACCCTGGATCAGAACTGGGACTATCCCGGCTTCGTGACCTCGGACTACGGGGCCACCCACTCCACGGTGCAGTCAGCTGACGCGGGCAACGACCAGGAAATGCCCTCAGCGGACTTCTACGGCCCGGCGCTTGAAGCGGCGGTGGAGGACGGCCAGGTCTCCGTGGCGACGCTCAACGGCATGGTCAGCCGCATCCTGACCGAGATGTTCAAGTTCAACGAGTTCAACGACCCGCCGACCGGGACGACCAGCGCGACCGTCACCACCCCCGCGGACCAGGCGGTCTCCACCTCGGTCGCCGAGGCGGGCACGGTGCTGCTGAAGAACAGCGGCGCCACCCTGCCGCTGTCGGCCAGCAAGGCGGGAACCGTGGCGGTGATCGGCCCGGCCGCCTCCGCCGCGCCGACCGACACCGGCGGCGGCAGCGCGTACGTGACCTCCACCTTCAACGTGACACCGCTCCAGGGCATCCAGGCCGCGGCCGGGTCCGGGACCACGGTGAACTACGTGCAGGGCCTGCCCACCGACACGTCACTGTCACCGATCCCGAGCACCGACCTGACCCCGGCGTACGCGGCGACGGGCTACGGCGGCAGCTACACCGGCACGCTGACCGCGCCGGAGACCGGCACCTACGTGCTGGCGTTCCAGAACCCCGGCTCTTACACGACGACCAACCTGTACCTGAACGGACAGGAGATCCTCGCCAACCCGGGCACCCCGCCGGTGTCCACCTACTCGGTCAGCGTGAACCTGACGGCCGGCCAGACCTACACGCTGTCGCTTTCCGGCGGCGGCCCGTCGGCGTCGCTGAGCTGGGCCACCCCGTCCGACCTGGCGACGGGCATCGCGCAGGCGGTCGCGGCGGCGAAGTCGGCCTCCACCGCGGTGGTGGTCGTGTCCGACGACACCGAGTCCGAGGCGGCCGACCGGGCCAGCCTGAACCTGCCGTCCGCGCAGAACGAGCTGATCTCGGCGGTGGCCGCGGCCAACCCGCACACGGTCGTGGTGGTAGACGCGGGCGCCCCGGTGACCATGCCCTGGATTAACCAGGTCTCCGCGGTGGTCGACGCCTGGTACCCGGGCGAGAGCAACGGCACGGCGCTGGCCTCGGTACTGTTCGGCCAGACCGACCCCAGCGGCCACCTGCCGGTCACCTTCCCGACCGACCTGTCGCAGGTGCCCGCGTCAACCCCGAGCGAGTTCCCCGGGACCGGCGGCGAGGTGCAGTACTCCGAGGGCATTGACGTCGGGTACCGCTACTACGACGCGAACAACGAGACCCCGCTGTTCCCGTTCGGCTACGGCCTGTCCTACACGACGTTCCACTACAGCAACCTGAGTGTCAGCCCGGGGCAGGTCCAGAACGGCACGTCAAACCCGGGAACGCCCGCCTGCGGCTGCAACGGGGAGTCGGGCAGGCAGGTGACGGTGTCCGCCGTCGTCACCAACACCGGCAAGGTGACCGGCTCGGACGTGGCCCAGGTGTACCTTGACGACCCGAAGGCGGCAGGCGAGCCGCCGCGCCAGCTCAAGGGATTCCAGAAGGTGACGCTGAAGCCGGGGCAGTCCACGACCGTCCACTTCACCCTCACCGGCTCCGACCTGTCGTACTGGGATGACGCGGCCAACGGCTGGGTGCTGCCCGATGGCACGTTCGGCGTCTACGTGGGCGACTCCTCGGCCGCGGCCAACCTGCCGCTGCACGGCGGCTTCACGGTCAACCGGACCGTCGGAGCCCGCTACGCCACCGTGTCGGCGCCGGCCGCGGTGACGGCCAGCTCCCACGCCACGGTGTCCGCCACCCTGGTCAACGACGGCGACTACGCGATGCCGCAGGCGCGGTTCACGCTGAAGGCACCGGCCGGCTGGACCGTCAGCAGCCCGGCACCGGTCAACATCGCTCCCGGGCAGACCGTCACCGAGCACTTCACCGTGACCGTGCCGGCCAACGCCACGGCCGGCACCAGCACGCTGCAGGCGGAGGTCACGGCGCCCGGGACCAGCCCGGTGGAGGCGTCGACGACGGTGGCGGTCGCGGCCTCCTCGCTCGCCGCCGCCTACAACAACACCGGGATCAGCGATAACTCCGATGCGGCGGCGGCCGACTACGACGGATCGGGCGACAGCTACTCCGCCGAGGCGCTCGCCGCGGGCACCCCGACCGCGCTGACCCCCGGTCAGCCGGTCACGATCGGCGGCACCACGTTCACCTGGCCCTCGGCCGCGGCGGGAAGCCCGGACAACGTGGTCGCCGGCGGTCAGACCGTCGCACTGTCCGGGTCAGGGACCGATCTCGGGTTCCTCGGCGCCAGCCAGAACGGGACCGCGAGCGGGCCGGTCACCGTGCACTACACCGACGGCAGCAGCCAGACGTTCAACCTCAACATGGCGGACTGGTACGCCAACAGCCCCGCCGTCGGCAACCAGCTGCTGACCACCACGACAAGCTGGAACTTCACCAGCACGACGCAGACCGCCCACCCGGTGAGCATCTACTTCGCATCGGTGCCGCTGGCGGCCGGCAAGACCGTGTCGTCGGTCACGCTGCCCACCCTCAGCAACGCGGGCGGCACCACGGCCATGCACATCTTCGCGATGGCGACCGGAACCGGGACGCCGACGACCGGAGCGCCGGTGTCCTCGCTCGCCGCCGCTTACGACAACGTCGGCATCACCGATAACTCCGACCCGACGCCGGGCAACTTCGACGGCACCGGGGAGAGTTTCTCCGCCCAGGCGCTGGCGGCCGGCACGCCGACCCCGCTCACCGCGGGCGGGCAGGCCACGTTCGGCGGGACCACGTTCACCTGGCCCAGCGCGGCGTCGGGGACCGCGGACAACGTGATCGCCGACGGGCAGACGATCGACCTGTCCGGGTCAGGGACCGACCTGGGCTTCCTCGGCTCCGGCGCGTTCGGTGCGGCCAGCGGGACCGGGACGATCACCTATACCGACGGCACCACCCAGTCCTACAGCCTGGTCATGGCGGACTGGTACAACAACGCCGCGGTGTCCGGCGACCAGGTCGCCAGCACCACGACGAGCTGGAACTTCACCAGCACGACGCAGACCGCCCACCCGGTGAGCATCTACTTCGCATCGGTGCCGCTGGCGGCGGGCAAGACCGTCGCCTCGGTCACGCTGCCGACGGTGAGCGCGGGCGTCGGCGACGGCATCACCGCGCTGCACGTCTTCGCGATGGCGATCGGATCCGGCACGCCCACCATCGGCAGCTGACCACGGGCGGCAGCTAACCACGGGCGGCTGCTGATCCCGGACGGTCACTTCGGTTCCCTGCTTTCCCGCGGGCAGGGAACCGAGGTACCGAACGGGTCCGTGTTCCTCGCTCTGCGGGTCATGGAACGCGGTCACGTGGAACACGAAACCGTTCGGACTGACTCTGATCTTGACCTCAGCGGAGCGGGACGCTGAGGTCGCACACCGGGGTGGCGGGGGCGGCGGTCCGCTGGTCGGCGATCAGGACCTGGCGCAGCGCTCCGGCGGGCTCGCGCCGCTGGTCGCGGGTCCAGGCTTCAAGCGCGTCGACCGCCGGGGCGAGCGCGGGCCAGCCCATGTCCTTGCGGGCAAGCCGGATGAAGACCTCGTCGTGGGCTGGCTCCACCCGGAGCTGAACGCCTGCCGTCGCCGCGGCCTGGTCCACGGCGGTGCCGGGGGCCACCGGGCGGCACAGTTCCATCGGGCCGTCGCTGTCGTCGCTGACCTCGCCGTAGAAAACGAGGAAGGGACAGCCCGCGATGCCCTCCACGCCGGCGGCGGCTCCACGCAGCCGGGCGAAGGCCTCGCCGAAGAAAGCATCCGTCTCGGCCGCGTGCAGGTGGCGGCTGATCGAAAGGAGCGTGCGCTCGGGGATGGTGCGGGTCTGGATGTCATACCTGGCCATGTCGGCTCCCGTGAGTTTCGCCTGGATGTAAGAGGCCAGGACCCGGCGGCCGGCCGTGACGGACTCGACGCCGGCCCAGTAGCCGGCGACCGCTTCCGCCGCTTCGCCCGGCGGCATCGCCGCGATGTCCGCGATGACCGGCAGCGGCATGTCCAGCCGCCGCAGCAGCGCGACCAGCCGGGCCCCGGCCACCTGATCCTCGCGGTAGAAGCGGTAGCCGCTGGCGGGATCGGTCCCGCCGGCGTCAGCAGTCCGAGCCGGCCGTAAAGACGCAGCGCCTTGGGCGACAGCCGGGTCCGCTCGGCAAACGCACCGATCGTCATCAGGTCCATCGGTTCTCCTCCAGAGCCGGGCGACCTGCCCGGCTTCCACGAGCATGCGGCTTGCCCCGGGGAAAGGTCAAGCCGCCCGAGCCAGGGTCACTGGTCAGCGGTGAAAACTATCTGCAGGCCTTCGTCAGCGCTCTTGCGGAAGAAGGCCCGCATGAGCTCGAACCAGTGCCAGGTGTAGTCGAAGGCCGCCTCGTCGGTTGAGCGCTCGTAGCCGTGGTCTGGCAGGGCGAAGAACCGCGCCCGGAACCATGGCTGAGTCACCTCGTCGAGCGCCACGGCGATCTCGGCGACATCACGATCGTCGAGGAACATGATGATGTAGTCGCTTCCGAGGTACATCGGCTCACCGCCAAGCACCGCGCCGTTGAGCGGCCATTCGCCGCCAGCCAGGCCAGCGTCCCGTCGGCCAGGCAGCGGTGGATGGGATCCCAGGCCTTGTCGCTCTGCTGCAGGTTAGCGGCATCCCACCGGTCCTCAAGTTCTCCGACGAAGGCACGCGCCGCCTCCTCGCCGTCCCACAATTGTCCCCCCTGGCCGGCCGGGAACGAGAAATGCACCCCCAGGCAGCCCATCAGTCCTCCAGTACGACGGGGTACTTGTCGGTCCGGCGGGCGAGCCAGTAGGCGATAAGGGGATCGACCGCTTCGATCCGCCCGATCCGGTCGTCGGCGTTCTCGACGTCGATGTAGTACTCCGCGCCGGGGATCGTCATCCGCACCCAGGTACGCCCGCCGCGGATGAACCGGTCTACCTCGGTCCACGTGTAAAGGGCACCGTCACGTTCGGACAACTCGGCCTCGAAGGGCCAGCTTCCGCCGCAGGCCGGAAGCGAGCGGGTCGAATTCGGGTCAACGGTGTAGTCCTCCGGCCGGTAATGCGGGCGAACGACATGGGCGCGGCCGTCCGGGCCGGTCTCAAGCCGGGGCGGGCGCCAGTACGGGCTGGCCGCGAAAAGCAGCACCCAGCGCGACGCACGGCTGGCGCGGACAAAGAACCCGGCGAGCCGGGTGAAGCGCTCCCAGACCTCATCGAAGTCAACACCCAGACTGGGCTGGACCGGACCCGGGTTAGGCGCGAGCAGCCGCTGCGTAAACCGCTCCCGCAGCCATGCCTGGCCAACGCCGGAAAGGGCTGCCGCCGCAGCGGTTACCTCATCGGTATCGAGCAGCCTGATGTCGTAGTCTCGCCGGCCGAAGACAGGCTCTCCCGCGCCGATGCGGTAATAACCGCGCAGGCAGAGGTCAATAGGCCCCCACGCCTGATCGGTCGAGAGCCGTTCCACGGCGCCGGCGCCGAGTTCCCTTACCCGGGCAAGCACGGCCGTATCCCCGCCAGAAGCGTGCAAACGGCGCAGCATGCCGGCGTCTTCGGCGGTGAGCATAAGGTGTGCAACCAGATAGCCCACATCCGCCTCCGACCGGGATAACCGCCGCGTCATACTCTCAGGCTAGGGCCTGTTACGGGGCAGCGGGCTGCCCAGGTCGGCCACCCGAAGGTCCGGACCGGGGCCGAGACGCTTCCGGGCCAGTTCAAGCATCTCGGCGCTGGAGTCGAAGCCGGCCACGACGGCGCCCCGGTCGCGCAGCGCCGCCGCTATGGGACCGGAGCCGCAGCCGGCGTCGAGGATCCGGCGTCCGGTCACGTCCCCGGCCAGGTCCAGGATCGCGGGCCGGCAGTAGTAGCCGTTGACCAGGTTGTGCTCGTTCTCGGCCGTATACGCCTCGGCGATGCTGTCGTAGTCGCTGACCACCGGCCGACCGTCATCCTCCGCGATCCGGACCGTGAAGCCGGGCTCAGCGGGACTTTCTGAAGCGGGAGACATGTTAGCGACCGCTTGGATACGTGAGGCGCGACGAAGCCTCGTTTGCCGTAGAGAAGGTACGTTTACCCTAGAGTTGTGACGGCCATGTGGGCCGACGATCTGGCAGCAAGGAGGACTAATGCGAGCGCCACATCGTAAGAAGCCGCGCAAGGATGACCAGCTTGCACCGGGGACGTAGATAGATTTGTCCGATATGGCCGAAGAGGTAGATTATGTGATCAGTACGGAGCACAAGGATTACCTCACAAGCGCTGGACCGGGTAATCTCCGAAGCGATGCAACCAGATGCCCTCGGGGACTTGATTTCGATAAGGTTCGCGAATGGTTGAGAGAGGCCGTCCGCACAGGAGACGTTAGCGCGACGCTGGACGGCGATTTCCCTCGCTATGTATGGAAGCGAGTTGGGACACAAGTTTACGAGGCTCGCCTAAGCAACGCCGGGCTTGGACAGTACAAGGGATATCCGATTCAGGATCACGATGCACCGGGATGGCTCGAATGAGTACTCGGTTCGAGGTCCGTATTGAATGGCTTGACGCACCGGGAGTAACGACTCCGGAACTGGCCGCGACGTGGGCACGGTATGAGATATGGCTTGGGACCAAGTGCGTAACCCAGGTCGAAACAGCGGACGGCACGTTCCGGCGTTCCGTCTACGGGTCACTATATCCGCTTGCCTATTGGATCGCCTCTAATTGGTGGCTCCTCGGTTCGCACTTGCGCCCGTCCGCAGTCGATACTCGCTACTGGACCTGGCGGAATGTCCAGGCGTACCCGTGGCTCAAGCAACATAACGTACGCGGCGCGGGTGACGGCATGGCATGGCCAGATTTGACGCTCGTCCCCGAGGGCGCCGTCACGCAACTGGTCTGGTGGCTTGATGACAAAGCCCAGCAAGCGCCTGTTCGCTTCGCATCAGCGGGACACGGAATAGTGCGTACCGAAGAATTCCGGACTGATCTCGCTACCATCATCGACCACGTCCTGGAACGGCTTGCAGAGTCGGGATTGCCCAAGACCCCTCTGACAGAGGAGTGGTCCGAGATAGCGAAGACCGGCGTGGAAGAACAAGAATTCTGCCAGACTTCCGCTCGCATGGGACTAGACCCATATTCGGTCGATGACGAGACTGCCAGCGCCATCATCGATGCGGCGCGAGAACTGCCCGCGGATATCATCGATGACTTCTTCGATAGCGCTGATTCCGGCGCGTTGGACGCCGCTGTCGACTGGGCTCGGCAGGCCATCTCTGCCGCCGAGCACGCAGCCGACGACACCGCGCAGTCCCTGGAGCCTCTCTACCGCTTGGTAACGAGGAGCGCGAAAGCGGATAATGAGCGACCGTGGACCTCCGGATATGCCATGGCCCGTCGTCTGCGCCAGGAACTGTCGCTCGCTATCACCGATCCATTCGATGTATCTCCGTGGGTGGGTGTTGGAGATGTCAGCGCTCCCTCACACGGCATCTACGGGTTCGCATCCGTACATCAAGACCGATGCGGTGTCGTACTGGGGAGTCACGGCCTGGGCGCCGCCACAACTCGATTCGGCCAGGCGAGGGCACTCGGCCGCGTCCTGGCACATCCGGGGCAGCGGCAATTCGTTCTCTCCCCCACGCGCTCCGCTGACGAAAGGGCGGCTCGCGCGTTCGCAGCGGAACTACTCGCCCCCGCCAGCGGCATTCAGACGTTGCTCAGCGATATTGGCAGTAATGACGACAGCGCACTGGAGGCGATCGCGCAACAGTTCGAAGTTTCTCCACTGGTGGTACGCCACCAGTACGATAACCAGGTGGCCGCGTCCCGATACGACGCTTAACCGGATCCATGAGGCTGCTCCGATACCTGGACGACGGCCATCAAATGCGCAGCGACTGCTTGCCGTCCCAGTCGGCCACCGGGGCACAGTGCCACTGCCAGCCCCTCTGATTGGGGCGCCCGGGCAGGTCGATGCGTCCGTTGGCCCAGCGCAGCAACTGCCATCCGTCGTCGTCACCCGGATCGTGCCAGGGGAACAACCGGGCCAGGACACGCCCGGCGAGCTTGCCGTCGGGGGCGAATGTCAGACCCAGGCCGCGGGCCGCATCATCGGTGTGGACCAGCATCTCGTCGCAGGCCATGGCGGCGAAACCGGAGGCATCGGCGGCGCCGGCTGGATGGAAACCCCGCAAACCCGCGGGTGCGGCATCTACGGAGGCCGCGCAGACTCGGGCGGCACTGCGCAGGCTGACCACCAGCGCGGCGTTGGCGGCGTCGGTTCTGACCTTGAGCTCGAAGGCGGCGTCATCGCCCTGGCCGCCCCACAAGTCCAGCGCGTACCACAACGGGCCGTTGGCTGCGTGTGCGACGACGGATCCAACGGTGAAGTCCAGGCCGGGGACCGGTCCGCTCCAATCCGCCTCGACGTGCGGCGCCAAGAAGCAGTGGCATGCCGCCTCGGCCACGAGAATGTCATCACCAGTGATCATGCGGCGTTACCGCCGCAAACGCCAGGCATCCTCTCACCGGGCATTTAGATGGCCTCCAGGACGAAGAACAGGAAGCACAGGAACGCCGAGGGGAACTCCGCGAGGTCGTCGGGGAACAGTTCGCGGGCGCCGGGCGCGGGTGGCGGCTCGCTGATGACGGCGATACGGAAGCCTGCCGCGGTGAAGGCGTCGGTTATCGCGTGCAGCGGCCGGTGCCAGAAAGTCAGCTGGGCGGTGTGGCGGCCGCCCATGGTCCATTCTTCGGTCCGGCTGTAAGTGGCGAAATAGTCGGGCTTGCGCCCGGCTTCGCGCTGCATAAGGGTGATCGCGAAAGGATGGTCGACGGCCACGATCAGCCGTCCGCCGGGTATCAGCACGCGCCGCAGCTCGGCCAGCGGCGCCGTCCAGTCCTCCAGGTAGTGCAAGACGAGGGCCGCGATGACGTCGTCGAACGCACCGTCGGGGTATGGCAGCGGGCTGCCCAGGTCGGCCACCCGAAGGTCCGGACCGGGGCCGAGACGCTTCCGGGCCAGTTCAAGCATCTCGGCGCTGGAGTCGAAGCCGGCCACGACGGCGCCCCGGTCGCGCAGCGCCGCCGATATGGGACCGGAGCCGCAGCCGGCGTCGAGGATCCGGCGTCCGGTCACGTCCCCGGCCAGATCCAGGATCGCGGGCCGGCAGTAGTAGCCGTTGACCAGGTTGTGCTCGTTCTCGGCCGTGTACGCCTCGGCGATGCTGTCGTAGCCGCTGACCACGGGCCGACCGTCATCCTCCGCGATCCGGACCGTGAAGCCGGGCTCAGCGGGACTTTCTGAAGTGGGAGACATGCGGTCCATGCTGGCATGCCCCCGTGCGGCGGGCCACCGGAACCGGATGCGTAGCACTGGGCGGCTTGGGGGTTGAGCAATACCCTGCTGTACCAATAGATTTACTCTGCAGTCAATACATATCAGCATCAACGGATGCGCGGAGGCGTCGATGTCAAGTGAATCTGATGGCGTCGAAGATATACGGGCACTGGCGGAGCGGTATAGACAGGTGGTTCGGCATAGCAACCGCGGACATTACATCGCCGCCCAGCGAGCCGACGCCCGTAACCGCATCTTTGGTATTTCCAGCGCCGCACTGGGTGCTATTGTAGGGACATCAATCTTTGCGACCATTCAGTCTTCACCATCGGTGGACTGGCGGATTACCGCAGGAATTCTGATCACTGGCGCCGCGATACTTGGCGCACTGCAAACTTTCCTTGATTACGCAGAACGGGCGGCGGAGTACCGGACCGCCGGTGCTGCGTACGGCCGGCTGAGGCGAGAATTCGATATGTTCCTGCTTAAGATCTCTACCAGCGCAGATCGAGCACAACTGATGGAAGACCTATCCGCACTATGTCGTCATATCGACGAGCTGGGGCAGCAATCGCCACTTATTCCACCGAGCTCATATAGAGCCGGCCTGCGCCAGCTCTCGAAAACTAGCAACCAAAAGTCCATTTAATTAGCGGGCGGCGGCGCGATAGGTGACTATCTGGCGGATGGCGCGTTCCAGGGCGTACTCGGGGCTTACTCCCCCGCCCTTTACCTGCGCGTCGGCTTCGGCGACGGCTTGCAGGGC
Source organism: uncultured Actinomycetota bacterium (assembly GCA_963785645.1). Taxonomy (GTDB): domain Bacteria; phylum Actinomycetota; class Actinomycetes; order Streptosporangiales; family Streptosporangiaceae; genus Trebonia. The sequence goes on along the minus strand of CAWAWG010000001.1, from coordinate 399,264 downwards.
GCTGGCCACGCCGTCGGGGTGCCAGCCGCGTAGCTGCTGGCGCACGCGGTCGATCTTCCAGGGGGGTGCGCCGACCTCGGCGGCGAGCGCGTTGGGGTTGGCGTTGCGCGAGGCGGCGCCGACCCGGCCGAGTAGCCGCACTCCGGTGGCCAGGGCACTGGTGATCAGGACGGGAGGGGTGCCGGTGGCGAGCGCCCAGCGGAGCTGTTCCAGCGCCTCGTTCAGCCGTCCCTCGACGGCGTGGTCGGCCACGCTGAAGCCGGTCGCCTCCGCACGGCCCCGGTAGTACCGGGCGACGGTGGCCGCGTTGATCCTGCCTTCGGTGTCGGAGGCGAGCTGGTCGGCGGCGCTGGCCAGCTCGCGCAGGTCGCCGCCGATCGCGTCGAGCAGGGCGCGGACCGCGTCGGCGTCGGCCTGCCGTCCTACCCGGCGGAACTCGTTCTTCACGAAGTCGGTCCGCTCGCTGGCCCGGGTCAGCTTCGGGCAGTCGACCTGGCGCACCCCGGCCTTGGCCAGGTCGGTGACGAGTGCCTTGCCCTTGGCCCCGCCCGCGTGCGTGAGGACGACGGCGGCGTCCGGCGCGGGGGTCTTGGCGTACTTCACCAGCTCGGCGGCGACCTCCTTGCCGGCGTTCTGCGCGTTCCTGACGACCACGACGGCACCGCCGCCGAAGAGGCTCGGCGACGTAAGCCCGGCCAGCTCGCCCTGCCCGAGCGCGGACGCCTCCAGGTCATGCAGGTCTCCGTCGCCGCCCCCGCTGGCCTCGGCGAGCACGGTCCGCGCCTGCGTCACCGCCTCCCGCAGCGCCCGGTCGACGAGAAACTCCTCCTCGCCCACGATCAGCGTCAGGGGTGCCAGGTTCGCCATGGACGCAAGCATGCCACGTCCGGCGGGTTCAGGGCCGGTTAGGGGGTGACGGGTTCGCCGCCGCGCCAGACCCGGCGGGGAGGCAGGCCGTAGCTCCAGGCGAAGGCGCCCTCGTGGTCGGCGTCCCAGAGGACGATGTCCGCCAGGCGGCCGCGGACCATCGCGCCGCGGTCCGGGGCGCGCAGCGCGTAGGCGCCGCCCAGGGTGGCGGCTCGCAGCGCCTCGGTGACCGACATGCCGAGGTAGGACACGGCCAAGGAGATGACCAAGGGCATCGAGGTGATGCCCACGCCGCCAGGTGTGTGGTCGGAGCCGAGCGCCACCACGACGCCCTTGTCGAGGAACGCCCGGACCGGTGGCCTGGTGGACTGCTGAAGAGCGGACCCCGGCGAGAGCACGGCGGCCACGCCGCCGCGGGACAGGGCCGCCACGTCCTCGTCGGTCGCGGCGTTCAGCAGGTCAGCCGACGCGCAGCCCAGTTCGGCGGCGACCCGGGCCGCGCCGTTGCCGCTGTGTCCGTGCCCGCAGGCGTGCAGCCGGGGCAGTAGCCCGGCCCGGCGCCCGGCATTCAGGATCCAGCGGGCCTCTTCCTCGGTGAACCGGCCGTCCTCGCAGTTGACGTCGACGCTGTCGGCGCCCACGGCGGCAGCGTCGGCGCACCAGGACGAGACCGCGTCGATGTAGTCGCTGCGGCGGCCGAAGAACTCCGGCGGCACCATCTGGGCCGCATAGAACGTGATGTGCACGCGCGGCATGCCGGGCTCGTTCTCAAGCGAGCGGAGCATCCGCACGTCGGCCAGTTCGCCGTCCCGCGTGAGGTGGTAGCCGGTCTTCGCCTCGATCGTCGTGGTACCGGTCTGGAGCCAGCAGGCGAGCCGCTCGCGTACGTGGTTGCACAGGGTCCAGGGGTCGGTCCCCCGGGTCACGGTGATCGTCGACGAGATCCCGCCGCCTGCCGCGGTGATCTCGGAGTCAGAAAGGCCGGTTGACCGCATGGCCAACTCGGCGTACCGGTTCCCGGCGTAGACCGGGTGCGTGTGCGCGTCGATCAGGCCGGGGGTGACCAGGCCACCGCCCAGGTTCTCGACCAGGTCGACATCGACAATGTCGTCGACGACGCCGGGCACGCTGCGGGGCAGCTCGGCCGACGGGCCGACCCAGGCAATGCGGTCATCGCTGATCAGGATGGCGGCATTGCTGATGATCTCGGACCCGGTCCACAGCCGGCCAATGCTTGTGAGCAGCCGGGCGGTCATGGGTTAATCCTGTCGTGCAGGGAACCACGCGGTTGGGTTCCAGCAATCATGAGCGGCCACCTGCCATGCATGTTGGACGTCGGCGCTGACCGTACTTACCTGGCGATACGCGCGGCGCGCTCCGGTGGATGGCACCGCGACGCCACCGCCCTACATATCGATCCCGTTACGGTATTGCACCGAGGGGCTTCCTTACAAGTCCCATAAGGGAAACCACAGGCGGCCCTAAGTTACTCGTGAGTATGATACGGGCCGCTCACCAGTGAGGGAGCGGCCCGCAATCGATTGGCCCGGTGACGAGTCGGCCCGGTAACTGGTTTGCTTCGCGGCTAGGCGACCACGAACCGCCGCAACTCGGCGGCGAGCTCCGGTGGCACGCGCGCCTCGATGAAGGTTCCGTCCGGTCCGTGCTCGGTCCGGGTCACCTCGCCCGCGGCGTGCGCCCGGGCGACGAGGTCGCCCCGGCTGTACGGGACGCTGACCCGGACGAGGTGGTCCCGCTCGGGCAGTCCTTCCTCGATCGCCGCAGTCAGCTCTTCAAGGCCCTCACGGGTCTTCGCGGAGACGAGCACCGAGTTCCGCTCGTGGAGCTGGAGCGCCTTGAGCGTCACCGGGTCGGCACCGTCGATCTTGTTGATCACGACGAGCTCCGGCACGTCCTGGGCGCCGATCTCGGCCAGCACCGCGCGCACGGCGGTCAGCTGCGCCTGCGGGTCCGCGTCGGAGCCGTCCACCACGTGCAGGATCAGGTCCGCGTCCTTCGCCTCCTCCAGAGTTGACCTGAAGGCGTCCACGAGCTGATGCGGCAGGTGCCTGACGAAACCGACGGTGTCGGTCAGGGTGAAGGGCCGGCCGCTGAGGGTCTTGGCCTTGCGCACCGACGGGTCCAGGGTCGCGAACAGCGCGTCCTCCACCAGAACGCCCGCGCCGGTCAGCACGTTGAGCAGGCTGGACTTGCCCGCATTGGTATACCCGGCGATGACCACCGACGGGACGGCGTGCCGCCGCCGCTGGCTACGCTGCACCTCGCGGCCGACCTTGAACTCGGCGATCTCGCCGCGGAGCTTGGAGATGCGCGTCCTGATCCGGCGCCGGTCGGTCTCGATCTTGGTCTCACCGGGACCGCGTGTCCCGATGCCACCACCGCCCGCGACCCGGCCGCCCGCCTGCCTGGACAGCGACTCGCCCCAGCCGCGCAGCCTCGGCAGCATGTACTGCAACTGGGCGAGTTCCACCTGCGACTTGCCCTCGCGGCTCTTGGCGTGCTGGGCGAAGATGTCCAGGATCAGTGCGGTGCGGTCGATGACCTTGACCTTGACCACGCCCTCAAGGCGACGCAGTTGGCTCGGGCTGAGCTCGCCGTCGCAGATCACCGTGTCCGCGCCGGTCGAGGCCACGATCCCGGCGAGTTCCCTCGCCTTGCCCGCGCCGACGTAGGTGGCCGGGTCGACCCGGCCGCGGCGCTGGATCAGGCCGTCGAGCACGACGGAACCCGCGGTCTCGGCCAGCCGGCTGAGCTCCGTGAGGGAGTTCTCCGCGTTCTGCGCCGTACCCTCGGTCCAGACGCCGATCAGCACCACGCGCTCAAGGCGCAGCGCACGGTACTCGACCTCGGTGATATCGGTGAGCTCAGTGGAGAGTCCCGCCACGCGGCGCAGCGCGTGCCGGTCTTCCAGGTCGAACTCCCCCGTCGCGGCGTCCATCTCGGCCCGCTCGCTGTAAGCAGTTGTCATCGTCCTCCAGACTCAGAACGTTCCCTTGATGGTGCCACCACCGTGGGAACACGTCACCTTAATAAACAACCGGAAGCTGCTGATTGTGCCCCGGGCAACCCAAGCGACCGGCTAGATGCCCGCCGGGCAGGTGGCCCCGGCCTTGTTCACGCTCTACCCACGAGATCGGTGACGGGCGTGCTGACTGACGGCGCGGGCGAGCAGGTCGCCGTCCTGCCCGAGCCTGCCAGTCCCTAGCCCGAACGAATCGTCGCTCCGCGTCACCGTCCCCGTTTAGGTCATGGAGCGGTGGCTCGGAGCACGAATCCGTTCTGGATTATCAATGGGAGGAATTCCCTCTTTCCGTATCGGGAATCGTCGCGCACACTGCTGTTAGCGATCACACTCCACGGAGGCAGCGATGGCGACGGCTCCAGCCCAGAAGACTTCCGAGGCGCGGCCTGGGCTCAAGCGGTCGCTTTCCGTGTGGCAGGCGGTCGGGCTGTCGCTGGCGCTGATGGCGCCGTCGATGGCGGCCAATATCAACCCGCAGGGCGCGATCGGGGCGGGGCGGGCGGTGCCGCTGGCGTTCCTCATCGCGGCGGTCGGCGTGCTGTTCGTGGCGTATACGTTCGCGCGGCTGTGCCAGTACTACCGGCACTCCGGGTCGGTTTACGCGTTCGTGGGCGCGACGCTCGGGCCGCGGACCGGGGTGGTAGCCGGCTGGGGGCTCGCCGGGACCTACGTGTTCTATGCGGTGACGACCGCGGCGGCGGCCGGGATCTTCGGCACCGGGCTGCTCGACTCGCTCGGCCTGTGGAAAAACCAGCCGTCGTGGGCGCCGATGCTGCTCGTCGGGGTGGTGCTCGCGCTCGCCCTGCTGCTCGCGGCGCTGCCCGCCCGCGGCGGAACCAACGTGCTGCTGATCGTGGAGGTGTGCACGGTCACGCTGATCCTGGTCGTGACCGTGGTGGTGTTCGTCAAGCTGCTCTCGCACTCGGCGCCGGGCGGGTCGACGTTCACCTGGTCGGTGTTCAGCCTGGCCCCGGGCACGTCGGTGTCCGCGCTGTTCCTTGGCGTGGTCTTCGGCTTCTTGTCGTTCGCGGGGTTCGAGGCGTCCGCGACGCTGGGCGAGGAGGCGCGCAACCCGTCGCGTGACATTCCGCGGGCGATCCTGGGGGTCGCGGTCTTCGGCGGCATTTACTACGTGGTGGTCACCGCGGCCGAGATGATGGGATTCGGCACTTCGGCGGCGGGACTCAAGTCCTTCGGCTCGTCGGCGTCGCTGCTCGGCGACCTCGGGTCGTCCTACGTCGGCTCGTGGGTCGGCAACATCATCACCGCGGGTACGACCGTGTCGGCATTCGGCTGCTGCCTGGCCTGCACGGTCGGCGCGGCGCGGATGATCTACGCCATGTCACGCGACTCCTTCGGTGCGCGCGGGATCGGGGCGGCGCACTCGCGGTGGGGCACGCCCACGGCCGCCGCCGGCGTGGTCACCGTGATGGCCGCGATCATCTACGTCGTCTACGTGATCGTCTCGTCTTCGCCGTCCGCCCTGGCGGAGAACGCCTTCCTCTGGTCCGGGACCATCGGCACGCTGATCCTGCTCGTTGCCTACGTGCTCGCCACCATCGGCATGACGCTGCTGGTGTTCGTCCGGCGACGGATGCCTTCTGTGCCCATGTGGCAGGTAATCATCCCGATCGCGGGGATCGTGGTGCTCGGCTACACCATCTACCGGAACGTCTACCCGTACCCGACCGGCGACGGCCGCTGGTTCCCCATCGTGGCCGGCGCCTGGCTGGCCGCGGCGATCATCGGGGTCCTGGTCGCTCCCCGGACCGCGCGGCGGCTTGGCGCCGCGCTGATGTCCCGGGAGGGCATATCCCGCTAACTCCGGCGGGGAAGGTGTACCGCGTTTCGCGCGCGATCGTGCCCGGCCTGTCCGGCTCCGTGCCCGCCAAAATCGGATGTCTCCCCGGCGGCACACCAGGAGGCGGGGCACGGGCGCCCGACTGCCCGGTTTGTCCGAATCGGGACTTGCAGGCTGAGTAGCATTGGGACATGGGGCCACTTAGCACAGTTTCGTGTCCTGCTTTGATCGGATATGCGTTGCACGAAGTGGCCCTATGTCAGGTGACCCCGTCCCTTACGTCGGCGATATGGTCGGAATGACGAATAAACTGATTTTTATCCTGTTGCTCTTGGTCTGATGGGCAACGATCCCGCCGAGAGGAATCAGCGTTCTTGGTCTAGGTTGGTCAATCCAGACCAAGAATTTTGCTTAACGGGATATCGGATGGCTGGTTACCGGGGATAAAGGGGGCGGAGTCTAGCCAACGGGGGTACCCAAAATGACCATACCGTCCGATTCCAGCCTCACCCGCAAGGACTTCGCGCTCTCACCGGACCTGCCGGGAGCAGACCAGGTGACTGCGGTCGATGCTCAGACCATCCTGATCCAAGGCGAGACCGGGCCACTGACCAACATCGCATCCCTGCCCCGGGCAGGCGGGATCTATATCGCCTACGAGTACCAGGACGTTCCGGCCCGGTCGATCTATCTCCGTCGCCAGGGAGGTGGCACAGAGCCGATTCGCCTCGGCTGGAACTTCTTCACGGTCAATGTCGGCGACATGATCTGGTGGACGCTGGCCTCACCCGTCAATTCCATCAAGATCGCCTGGCAGTACACTTCGTGAACCGCTGATACGAGGGACCGCGACTTCGAACGGTCACGGTCCCTGGTACCGCTGGGTAACATGCACTGACTTTGCGGGACGGACATTTTTCCGGGTACGAGACGGATATGGCATACCCGCCACGCGGCCGAGGGTCGTGAGACGCGATAGGCGCGCGGAAGGGCCACTAGCGCCCGCGCGATGGCGAGCATCTGCTGCTGGCCGCCACTCAGCGCACCCGCCCGCCGCTCGCGCATCTGCACCGGCTCGGGGAAGACCTGGTAGGCGGAGTCGATCGCGGTGCCGACGGGCGGCGCCAGCCGTGGCAGGAGCCGCCGAGCAGGACGCTGTCCGCGATCGACAGCCTGGTTACGACCTGGCGGCCCTCCGGGACGGGCACGATGCCATGGCGAACTCATGCCAGGCGATGGCCGCGGCCACCGACGCGGACGATGTCACGGGATGGCGGACCGGGGACGCGGCTTTCCACGCGGTGCACTACCGCCAGGCACCGCAGCGCCTGCGTCACGAGGTGGTCCGGCTGGCCGAGCGGGTGAGGGTTTCCGGCTGAGCCGGAATAGGTGAGGGTTTCCCGGTAAGGAGTATTCCTGGCAACTGGAATGCTCCGGTGAACAGCCTCCGTTATTCTTTTGTGACGGAAGCCCGGTTCTGACGTGTCCGCCGCTGTACCTGTCCGAGCCGATGCCATACTGTATACAGTGCTCCGGTTGCCTGCGATGGTGCCTGACGACCGGAGTCGCGGGTTTCCGGGGTATCGACGTCGAGCGTCGCGGACATTCGCGGCGGCAAGGGCATAAGGAGACGGCATGGAGCGGGCAGACTGGCTGCACGAACGGGTTGATGCGGCCGACGCGCGGTTCCTCATGGTGACCGCGATCACTCACCACCGCTTCAGCGCCCCCATCTGGGGCGCCCGCGAGGTCCGCAAGCTCCAGGCTGAACTCGCCGAGATCGCCAAGCACGCGTCCGATGTGCTCAAGGAGCACCAGGCAGCCGGCAAGTCAAAGAAGAAGAAAAAGAATAAGAAAGGCCGGCCCGGACCCGAAGTACCGCGGCATCTTCGGCGCCCCCGCCTGGTAATTCTCTACCACGTAGCGAAGAGCAGGGGCCGGGCGAAAACGCCCGGCCCCTGCTCTCCTCACGCATTAAAAGGTCATGCGACCCGAGAGGGTGAAACACCAACCCGTTCGGGATAAGAAGGGCGTCGTCACGCTACCTGGGCCCTGGGCCAGGCCGGTACCGGGCCGCGGGCGCGCAGGGTGACCTTGGCTCCCGCGGGAAGTTCGCAGCCGCCAAGCGTGCGGACGATGATGGAGCGCTTCTTCTCGTGATCCGGCTCGACGTGCACGACCGCGTCGTGACCGTGGTATCCCATCGCGACGATCCGGCCGGTCAGGCCGTTGGATCCGTTCTGATGGCTGATCTCGATCTGCTCCGGGCGGACCAGCACGGTGACCGGGCCCGGGTCGAGCCGCAGCAGCGCGTTGTGCTGAACCGGCAGCGCGCCGAGCAGGGTTTCGACCGAGTCGTTGCCGAAGACGCCGTCGACCAGGTTCGCCTCGCCGATGAAGCTGGCCACCTCCGGATCGGCCGGACGCATATAAAGGTCCTGCGGCGCGGCGCACTGGACGATCTTGCCCTGGCGGAGCACGGCGACCTGGTCGGCGGTGGAGAGCGCCTCGTCCTGGTCGTGGGTGACGAGGACCGCGGTGGCTCCGGCCTCGTGCAGCAGCTGCTTGACGTCGGCCCGGATGGTGGCCCGGAGGTTAGCGTCGAGTGAGCCGAACGGCTCGTCGAGCAGGACGAGGTCGGGCTTGATGGCCAGTGCCCGGGCCAGCGCGACCCGCTGCTGCTGGCCGCCGGAGAGCTGGTGCGGGTAGCGGCCGCCGAGGCCGGGCATGCCGACCGCGTCGAGCAGTTCGCCGATGGCCTTGCCCCGCCGTTCACGCCGGGGGAGACCGAACGCGACGTTCGCCGCCACCGTCAGGTGCGGGAACAGGCCGCCTTCCTGTGGCACGTAGCCGATGCGCCGGCGCTCGGAGGGCACGTGCGCGCCGGGTCCGTCGACGACCTTGCCGCCGAGTCGCACGGTACCGCCGTCGGCGTGCTCGAAGCCCACGATCACCCGCAGCAGGGTGGTCTTGCCGCTGCCCGACGGACCAAGGATGGCGGTCAGCGAGTTCTCGGGCACCTCCAGGTTCACCCCGGTCAGGACGGAACGCCCACCGAACGCCTTGTCCACGCCGGAGACGGCGAGTTGGGTCATGTGATTATCATCCCTTCGGCTTGCGCCGGAACGGTTGAAGAACCGGCCAAGGACATAACTCGGTACCGCGGCGATGGCGATCATCACCAGCGCGAACGGTGCGGCCTGGCCGTACGAGAGGTTGCTCTCGTACGCCCAGAACTGGGTGGACAGGGTCTGCACTCCGGTCGGGATCAGCAGCAGCGTCGCGGTCAACTCGGTGACGACGGAGAGGAACACGAGGCAGAACGCGGCGGCGAGGCCGGGCGCGGCGAGCCGGAGCGTCACCCGGAACAGCACGGCCAGCCGTCGCTGGCCCAGCGAGCGGGCCACGTCGTCGAGGTTCGCGGGGGCACGGGCGAGCGACGCCTTGACCCCGACGAGCGCCAGGGGGAAGAACATGATGGCGTAGCAGAGGATCAGCAGCGGGGCAGTCTGGTATTCGAAGCCGCCCAGGTAGCGCTCGGTGAAGTAGGACAGCGCGAACGCCGCGACCACGCCGGGCATGGCCAGCACCAGGTAGGTGCTGCGCTCGAGGAACTGGTGGAGCCGGCCGCCGTGGCGGACCGCGAGCAGCGCGAGGGGCAGGGCGAGGACGGTGTCCAGCGCGGCGGCGCCGATGCCGTAGCCGGCCGTGGTCAGCGCGGCGGTGGGCAGGGTCACGCCGGTGATGGCGTGGGCGCCGCCCTGGAACATCCAGTAGATGCTCGAACCGAGCGGCACTCCGAGCGCCAGGACGGTCAGCAGGGTGAAGCCGGCCAGCACGGGCACCAGCGCCTTACCGAGCCGGTACGGCGGCAGCTTCCTGGCGGCGAGCGGACCCGCGCGGCTGACCCGGCCCTTGCCCCTGGTCAGCCCCTCCCCCGCCAGCACCATGATGCTCAGCACCACCAGGACGATGGACAGTGCACAGGCGGCGGACACGCTGAACGACAGCGAGAACTCGGTGAAGATCTCGGTGGTGAAGGTCTGGTAGCCGAGAATCTCGAACGCGCCGTACTCGGCCAGCATGACCATGGCCACCAGCAGGCAGCCGCCCAGGATCGCGCCGCGGGCCTGGGACAGGGTGATGCGGAAGAACGTGCGGACCGGCCCGACGCCGAGGCTGCGCGCGACCTCTTCCTGGCCGGGGTCAGCGGCCCGGAAGCTGGCCGACACCGGCAGGTAGACCAGCGGGTACACGGCCAGCGTCATGACCACGACGGCGCCTTGGAAGCCCTGGACCCAGTTCCACAGCGATGCCCAGCCGAAGCTCACCACGAAGTCGGGTATGGCCAGCGGCACCACGACCAGGATTTCCCAGACGCGCTTGCCCGGCAGGTTGGTCCGCTCGATGCACCAGGCGGTCCCGGTGCCGATGATCGCGCACAGGGTGGTCACCACGACCGTGAGCTTGATGGTGTTCCACAGCAGCTGCGCGGTCAGCGACCGGAAGATCAGCTGCGTTACCGACGACGTGCCGGCGCCGACCGCCTCGAGCAGCAGGAACACCAGAGGCAGGGCCAGCAGCAGGGCAACCAGGCAACTGGCCACGATCAGCGGCAGGGGGCGGCGGGCTCGCCGGGCACGCCCGCCCGGAGGCGTGGGGGACGTGCCCGGCGAAGCCGGCTTCGGGAGGGTATCGGCGGAGACGGTCACAGCAGTCCGGCCTGTCGCATCAGTGCGACCGCGGCGGTCCCGGTGCCGAGCTCGGCGATACTTATCTGGTAGGGCTGGAGCTGGTCGAGCGGAGTCTCGCCGGCTTGGCCGGTCACGCCGGAGGCGATCGGGTACTCGAAGCTGATCGACTTGGCCGGGTTGCCGATGATCTGCTGCCCCTGCGCGCTGACGACGTAGGCCAGGAACTTCTGCGCCGCGGCGTTATGCTTGGACGACTTCAGGATCGCGGCACCGGAAACGTCCACCACGTACCCCGGATCATGGGGCGCGAAGTAGGCGATCTGCGAATGGACGTTCGATGTGCCGATCTCGGCGCGCATCCGGTACCAGTAGTACTGGTTGACGATCCCGAACGCCGCCGCGCCGCGGTTGACCTCATCGGCGATGGTCTCGTTGTCGGGATAGTTGTGCGATCCGGCGTTCGACTTGATCGCGTCCAGCCACTTCAGCGCCGCCGCCTGGCCGTAGGCGCGCTCCACGTCGGTGACGATCGGCTGGAAGTCGGTCTCCTGCGGTGCTATCGCGAGCTTTCCCGCGTACTTCGGGTCGGCCAGCTGCATCACCGAGGTCGGCAGCTGGCTCGCCGAAATAAGGGCAGGGTTGTAGATCAGGACGCTGACCCGCGCCGATACGCCGAGCCAGTCTCCCTGCGGCGAGTTGTACTGGCTCGGGGTGTCCTCGAGCGTCGAGGCGTCCACGGAGGCCAGCAGGCCCTTGCCCTGGAGGTACTCCAGCACCTGGGAGTTCTCGGTGTAGATCACGTCGGCGGGCGAGTGGGATCCCTCGCCGACGATGTCGTCGGCGAGGGTGTCCTCGTCGTCGCTGCGAACGTTTACCGTGATCCCGGTGGCCTTCTCGAACCCGCTGACCAGTGCGTCGGTGGTCTGCACGTGCTGGCCGTTGTACAGGGTGATGGACCCGGCGGAGCCCGAGGCGCCCGAGGCCGCCCCGCCGCAGGCGGCAAGCGCGGCCGCGGCGAGCGTCATGCCCGTGGCGGCCACCAGGACGCGCCAGGCGCCGCCGAGCCGGAACCTCGTGGATTGCTGGCTCATGCGGTCGCCCCCGCTCCGGGGCAGAGCTTGTTGATCTGGTTGATCGCGGTCGTTAGCGTCGCGTTCGCCGCCTTGTCCTTGCCGTTGGCGGTGTAGTAGCCGTTGTACGCGGTGGCGAGACCGGCTATCGCGCCGCCGACGCGTGGCGTCCGTGGTGTGGATCTGCTCCAGCGGCAGGACCTGGGCCTCGGCATAGCCGACCGGATCGGTGCCGGGATCCGGGCCGTCGGTTAGCACTGCGTCCACCTGATTGCACGCTGCTCTGCGGCGGCGGAGACGGACGCCGCCAGTCGTAGCGGCCGTGGCCGGCCGAACCGCTGGAACTGCACGCGCTGGCGGGCAGGAGCACAGCCAGCGCTATCAGCGCTGGCAGGGCAACGTCCGCGCTCCCTGCGCGAGCTCTCTGATCATCGTCACTCTCCACGTTGTCGTCCCTCTCTGCGAGGATGGCGGTCCCCCCGTGGATCCAGCGCCTGCAGGCGGTTCAGGCGTTTAGGTAAACCTAAGTTAGGATTACCTAAGACTGGGGAGCAGTCAATAGGTTAGGCTTACCTTAGTTCGTAATGATTCCTTAACCGGGAAGGCTTGACCTAGTGGCCTGTCGAGCCTTCCTGCCGCCTGCGCGAGCGGGCCGCATGTCGCCGGCGACCCCGTCAGCCGCGTGAACAGCCAAGACGCGCCCAGAGCGGTCGCCGTCGGCGGCGGCGCAGCGCGAAAGATCAATTACCGAATACTTACCCGCACCGTGAACCGACTCGCCAGGGTCCAACGCTGTCACCCGACAAGGACGGCAATGACGTAAGACACCTGCTCGCCCGAGACTCGGCAGGGATGACACGGATCCACCTTCCGCGCGTCGCCCTCGGGACGGGCCTGCCTGGGTCTGCCGACGGGAGCCGACAGCTCGGGGACGCCTGCTGAAGAACTGCCCGCGTTGCGCTGCGCCGACGCCGCGCGGATGCGCGGCGAACCGCTGCACGCCAGCGCCGTTCGCTACTCCCGGTTTCTCCTGCTCGAGGTGCCCGGCCCCTGGGGAGGTCCGCGCTGGACGGCAGGCACATGGACGCTGGCGTCGCCAAGCAGCTCGCCGCCGCGGCCAACGGCCGCCGACACCCATGTCCTGCTGATCCGCCGGCCGGGCCGCCATCCGTCGGCGCGGTCCGGCGCCGGGAACCGGGCCCTGGCTTGGGCGCTCGCCGACACCTCGCCCGGGGTCGAGCGCGTCCTGTGGGGCTCCTGGCGCGAACCCGCCGATCTGCTCGACCTCGATCTCGCCGCCGCCATCCCCGAGACCGCGCGGCCACCGGGCCGCAGCGGCTGGCCCTGGTGTGCACGAACGGCAAGCGCGACCAGTGCTGCGCCCTGCGCGGCCGCCCGGTAGCGGCGGCGATCGCCGCGGCCACCGACTGGGACACCTGGGAGTGCTCGCACCTCGGCGGGCACCGTTTCGCGGCGACCATCATGCTGCTGCCGACGGGGGACATGTTCGGCTGGCTGGACCCGGAGTCCGCCCTCGAGGTCATGCGGCGATTCGACGCGGGCCAGATCGTGCTGTCCCACTACCGCGGCCGCTGCGGCCAGTCCTGCCCAGGTGCAGGCCGCGCTGCACGCCGCGGCGGTCCGGCTCGGCGACTTCCGGCGCGGCGCGCTGCGGGTATCTTCCCTGCGCCCGCTCCCGATCCCGAGCCGGGCCGGCGTGCCCGAGCATCTCGGCGGACGACGGGTGAACTCTGGGAAGTCGAGGTCATCCACCGGCCGCAGAGCAGCCCGGAAGCCGCCTACCGCCTGGTCGATGGCGCGGCTCGCCGGTGGCGCCGACGTTCCTGTCGTGCGCCGATGGCAGCCCAAGGTAGAGATCCGCTACGAGGCGACTCATTCGCTCGAATTCGGTAGTCACGCTTCTCGCCGCATACGGCTGCGTCGCGATTATACCCGCGTACGATATTTCACCTGGCGGGTTAGGCAAGCCTAACCAAGATCACCGTGTCCGAGATAGCGGAAGTTAGGTTAGCCTACCCATTATCGCCGTAAACGAATCAGGCGTAATGATTACTTCCCGCTATCCTCGCAGCCCAGGGCCTGCCCCTATCTCGGGACGATCACGATGATATTTTTGTAACGCTGCGATTCGGCGGATTCCCTCGTTGCGGCATCATCACGGAGTGTAAACTCCTGCCTGTCCGGATAAGTGCTCGGTCGCAGCCTGAAACGCTTAATGGACAACGCCCGCCCCGGTCGGAAGGCCGGGCGCGGCGAAGGAGACGAAGATGGAACCGCTCGACAGCCGGGCCGTGTCAGCAAGTTCTCGAATCATATGTCCGTGACCGGCTCGCCGAGAGCGATTTCTTCTCTGATCTGTCCGCCGGGCAGATCAATCCAGCAGCACGTCCGCGATGTCTTCGGCCAGTATTACCTGTGGCGCAACCAGTTCCACCGCTGGTTCGGCCTCTGCGTCGCCAAGAGCGCGCGCGTTCGGCGACTCGCTGAACGTGCCGCGCGTTCTCGGCGAACTCATCACCTGCCTGAGCAGGAGATCAAGGGAGACCACCACGGGCTGGCGGTGTCCTTCCTGGCCGCCCTCGGCATCGACGACCCGTCGCGCATCGCGGCGCTCCCTGTGACCGACGCCTACGCGGAGTCATTCCTCCGCTGCTACTTCTCCGGCGAACCGCACCGGCGACGAGGCACTGGCCGCCCTGGCCGGACGGGAACTCGCCGTGCCCGGCCGCAACGAGATCATCATCAGCGCGCTTCCCAAGCATTACGGCGTAACTTCCGGCCTGGAGTTCTTCGGCCTGCACACGGACCATCGAGGTGGAGCATTTCCGGGCTCTGTGGGAGGCAATTGCCCACGACACAAGGCGGACGCCGAACGGCTCATCGAAGCCGCCAGGCTGGAGATCTGGGAGCACGTTACGTTCTGGGACGACGTCTATTCCGCGCTTCCTGGGAGCGGCAAATGCTTGCATCGCGAAATCACCGCGCCGATATAGCACGGGAAACAGCATCCGATCCTGGTCGGCGCGGATCACGCCTGCCTGGCCGATTGAAATAAAGACAAGGTGGAGAAGTGAGCGAGTTCGATTACCTTCCTGAGGACGGATTGCCTCCCGAGGAGGCCCCCTACGGGAGGTATCCGGATTCTGGTGCGGGGGCACCGATCGGGCCGGCACCGCAGCGCGGGGCAGCCGAACTACGGCTCGGGCCGCTCGTACGAAGTGCCCGAGCACCTGATGGGCGACGGGCGCCCGCCGAGCAGTGCGCCACGACGGCCGAGCAACGGGCAGGGATACCCGTCGCCGTCCAGTGGCTCCATGCCCGGCTACCGGCCGCCGAACGGCGGGCCCGCCCGGGGTTATCCGCCGTCGCCCGCTGGCAGGCCCTCGCAGTCGCAGGGGCTACCCGCCGTACAGCGGCCCCGTGCGACCTACCGGCCCGAGACGAACGGTCGCGCGCCGGGTTACCGGCCGGCCCGGAGCGGCCCGATGCAGGCCTACCAGCCCGGCATGAGCGGCCCGATGCCGGCCTACCAGCCCGGCATGAGCGGTCCGATGCAGGCGTACCAGCCCGGCATGAGCGGGCCGCATGCAGGAGTATCAGCCGGACATGAGCGGCCCCATGCCCGCTTACCAGCCGGAAATGAACGGCACGATGACCCTCCAGCCCGACCTGAGCGGCCCCATGCAGGCCTATCAGCCCGGGATGAGCGGCCCGATGCAGGCCTACCAGCCCGGCATGAGCGGTCCGATGCAGGCGTATCAGGCACCCGGCGGCAGGCCCGCCCGGAGCTCGCGCGGCCGGCACCGGGCTGTTGTCGGACTTCCCGATCAGCGATCCGGTTGACACCTACGAGGCGCCGGCGCCTTCCGTCAGGAGAGCTCCGCAGCGCTCGTCGAGCAATGGCAAGGAGCATCCTGGGCTGGCTGCCGTTCGGCAACCGGCTCGTGCTGCTGCCGAGGGACCGGCCGGACTACGACGACGACGACGAGGAGCTGCGCGAGCACCGGGACGTCAGCGGCGGGTGGCTGCGCCCGGCCGTCTTCGGCGCGATGGACGGGCTGGTCACCAACTCCTCGCTGATCGCAGGCGTCGGCGGCGGCGGGAGCGGCGCACGGCATGATCGTGCTGACCGGCATCGCCGGGCCTGATAGCCGGCGCGTTCTCCATGGCGACCGGCGAGTACATCTCGGTGAGGTCGCAGAACGAGCTGACCAAGGCCGAGGTCGAGACTGGAGCGGAAGCAGCACGCCCGCGACCCCCAGGGCAAGCTCGCGCAGGCTGGCCGAGATGTACATGGAGAAGGGCGTCTCGCCGAACCTGGCCGAGGCGGTCGTCCGGCAGATCTCCGCCGACCCGGACCGGGCGGTCGACACGCACGTGCGCGAGGAACTTGGCATCGACCCCGATGACCTGCCGTCGCCGCGGACCGCGGCGATCGCGTCGTTCGCCGTCCTTCACCGTAGGCGCGCTGATCCCGCTCAGCCCCTTCCTCCTCGGGTATCCCGTACCTCACGTGGCGCTGGTAGCATCGCGCGGCGGCCGCGTTCGTCGGCGGCGCCGCGGTGGCGAAGCTGACCGGGAAGTCGATGCTGCTCGGCGGACTGCGCCAGTTCACCGCGGCCGTTCCTGGCGACCGGCGCGGCCTTCGGGATCGGGCACCTGATCGGCGGCCACGTCTCATGAGCGCCGGTCGTCCGGTGCCGACGTAGTGGAAGCCGGGCTGCGGGTGCATGAGGAAACCGTGGTGTGAGATGTTCCACGCGTAGGCGCCCGCCAGCCCGAACGCGACCAGGTCGCCCGCGCGCAGCCGGGCCAGCGGTGACGTCGCCGGGCCAGGATGTCCTTGGGCGTGCACAGCTGGCCGACGATCGTCACCGGCTCGCGCCGTCCGCCGGGCCGGGTCCAGCCGTGCGGCCAGGCGCCGACGGGGCATGACCGCGAACGGCTGGTCATGTCCCTTGGCGGCCGGGCGTCCGCAGGTGATGCGTGCCGCCCGCCACCACCGCGAACGCCTTGCCGTGGCTCCGCTTCACGTCGAGCACCCGGGTGACGTACCAGCCGCAGTACGCGGTCACCGCCCGGCCGGGCTCGATGCGCAGGGTCTCGCCTGGCCGAGCGGCCAGGGCGAGGCCGCGCCCGTACCTGGCCCAGTCGAACACGGCGCCCGGCTCGCCGGTAGTCCACCGCCATCCCCCCGCCGAGGTTGAATTCCGGGTTCGCGCACGCCGTGCCGGGCGCACCACTGCCGCGCCGAAATCGAGCACGCGCGGCGGCCGAGCCGAGCAGCGCGCGGCGTCCAGCCCGCTGGCGAGGTGCGCGTGCATGCCGCGCAGCCGCACCTGCCCGGCCTCCGGTGCCGCCCGGAGCCACCGCGCGCAGTGGTCAAGCAAAACCGGATCCATGCCGAACGGAGCTGGGCGCTCCCCCATCACCAGCCCGCTTCGGGAGCGCGGCGGGCGACGGCCAGACACCCGCGGGTGATCGGCACCAGGCGCCGGGCAGGTTGACCCGGAGCAGGATGTCGGCCGGACGGCCGGCGGCCAGCGCGGCCGCGCCGAGGAGCCGCAGCTCCTGCGGGCTCTCCACATGGAACCGGAACGTGCCCGCGCGGATCGCGGCGGCGAGTTCGGCGCTCGTCTTGCCTGGACCGCCGAATGCGAGCCGGGCGCCGGGCACCGCCGCCGCCGCGTGCCGCAGCTCGCCGCCCGAGGAGACCTCAAGGCCGTCGGCGTGCCGGGCCACGACGCGCAGCACCGCCGGGATCCGGGTTCGCCTTGACCGCGTAGTAGATCTCGACCGGCCGGGGATGGCGGCCCTGATCCCGGCCACGTGCGCGGCAAGCCCGTCCAGGTCGTAGACGTAAGCGGGCAGCGCGGCGTCGTCACGGCCGAGGCGCTCCGCGAGGCTCGCGTACACCGGGCCTGGCAGCTCGAGCCGCCGCCCGCGCCGCGGCGGCCGCCGATCCTCGCCTGGCCGACGCATCGGCGAGGTCATCCTGCTGCTCCAGCCGATCGCGCTGCTCGCTCAGCGGGTTGCAGCACGGGCAGGTAGGCCGCCTCCCGGTCCGCGCCGCGGGCCCAGCGCAGCCGCAGGTTCGCCTTGGCAGGCAGCGGCACCCCGGCCAGCATCGCCCGCAGCTGCGGTGGCCAGCCGTGCTCGCGCGCGAACCCGGCGAGCACCCCGCGGGCGCGGTTCCACAGGTCCGCCTCGAGCCGTCCCCCGGATCGGGATGGCGGTCCGCGATGGCCGCGGCGATCTCGGCCAGGTGGTTGACGAACAGGCAGTAGGCGACCCGGCTCCAGCCGCGTTCCGCGTCGTAGGCCGAGGGCGCGGGCGACGCCCGGCTTCAGCGTCGCGAGCAGCGCGTCGTGCCGGGGCGTGATCAGCTTGACGCCCTCCAGGTCACGGAAGATGGCCTGCACCGGCAGCCCGTCGGCGTCCACGCCCGACCAGGACGTTCTGCAGGTGCGGCTCGAGCACCACCCCGTGGCCGAAGAGCGCGTGCAGCACCGGCGGGGCGCGACCTTGCGCAGGTACGCCTCCCACCAGGCCGAGCAGCCACTCGGGATCCCGGCCGTCGAGCAGGCCGCCGGCCGCCCGCGCGCGCGTCCACCGGCTGTCCAGCGTCGAGGCTGTCCAGTGCGCGGTGCTTTCCAGCGGCGCCGCGGCAAGCGGGGTCACGCCGGGCGCGAGGCACCCGCGCAGGCCCTCCCGGACGATCACCGACAGGCCCTCGACCGCTTCCTCGGCTCGCCAGCGCCAGCGGTCCGGTACCCGGGCTCGCCGAGCACGGCGGTGCCGGGGAAGCGCTCCGCCAGGTCCGCCAGAAGACAGGGGCGAGCAGCCCGGTCAGGGCGACCGCGCCGGCGAGCTCGTACCAGGAGTTCTTGCGGACGCAGTTGGTGATCCGCACGTTCAGGCTGAACTTGCAGAAGACGTCGGCCACCGGATCGTAGACGGTGCGCACCGAGGACGTCGGCACCACGTCCCGTGGCCCGGCGCCGAGGTCGACGAGCAGGCGGTCCCGGAACGCCTGCCGCAGCCACGGCCGCCGCGCCAGCAGGCGGAGCTGCCAGGGATGCGCGGGCAGCACCTGGTATCCGGACGGCGGCTCCGGGGCGCCGAGGCGGTCGAAGGCGCTGGTGTCGCCATCGGCGTCCAGCGCATCGTCGCGGACCGCGAGGAAGCGCAGCCGGAAACCTGCGCCGCGCTTCCGGGCGCGAAGGGCAGCCAGTCGCGCGGGCTCGCCCTCGCGTGCCTTGGGCGCGGGATGGAACCGGTGCCCGGCGACCAGCGCCTGCTCGCTGGCCAGGTACCGGTCAATGCGCGGGATCGCCCGCACCGCCGCTGCCCGGCAGGACCGCTGAGCGCCGGCCCGGGCCCTGCCTGGGCAGCCTGGCCTGCATGATCGCGGTGATCGCCGCGTGGCTGCTGCGCACCTGCGCGGCGAACTCGGCGTTGGCGAGCGCCGGTGGCCAGCGTCAGCTCTTCGGCGATGAGGCGGGCCAGCTCCTCCCAGCCGACCGGCTGCCAGCGAGTCACCGTCCGCGCAGCTGCACCTCACCGGTCAGCCGCGGGCCGAGCCCGGCCGACGGGCGCCGCGGCGTGAGCCGCAGCAGCCGGTCCGACCTGGCCAGGCGGACCATCAGGTGGCCGCCGCTCTCCCACGCCTGCTCCTCGGGGGCCGATACCTCGCGTACCAGGCAGTTCAGCAGTGCCTGGGCGGTCAGCGTGTCCGGGTTCACTCACAGCTCCTCGGGTCAGCGTGGCGCTTTCAGGTAGTTGGGGCCGTTCGTGCCGTAGAACTTGTTGATGTCGCTGGCGCCGGTGCGCGACTTGGCGACGAGGGTCCCCGCGGTGACCATCGACTTGCCGGGCAGGCGGTCCGCGTCGAGCACGCGCGCCCGCAGCACCGCTGCCGCGGGCCAGTCGGCATGCCGGTCGAGCGCGGCCGTCAGCTTGCTGCCTGACCAGGGCGAGCAGGTCCGGCAGCGGCGCGGCGCCCCGGTCGGCGAGGCCGAAGGCGAGCGCGCCCGCGCACAGGTGCACGGTGATCGTGATGAAGACGTCGGCGAGCGCGTCATCCGACCGCGTGACCAGGCGGGGATCCGCGAACGCGGACTCGTCCGGCGCGCCGGGTCCGAGCGCCGCGGTCAGGCGCGGAAGATGGATCAGCGTGCCGTCGAAGTCCTTCACCAGCAGCCGGTGCCCGCCGCGGGCGGCCTCGGCCCGGCGGGCCGAGCACCAGCGCGGTGTTCTGCTGGTGGGCCTCCAGGCGCGATGCCGTACCGGGCGAACAGCCGTACGTGCACGCCGAACAGCACGTCAAGGTAGGCGCCGAACAGGCCGGGCAGGTCCCCGTCCGACGCCCAGCTCGGCGAGTTCCTCGATGACCAGCGGCCGGCCAGCCTCCGCGGCGACGGGGCTCGGCGCGAGCAGCGCGGCGAGCGGCACGATCCGGCACCGTCCAATCCGGCCGGCAGACGGCGCAGCAGGTAAGCGAGATAGGGATGGCCGGCATGCGCGTAGGTGCCCTCGTCGGCGAGCAGCAGGCCACCGAGCAGCGGGTCGGCGTGGTGGCGGCGGCCAGGATGCTCCGCACGAGCGCGCCGTCCGCCAGGGTGCCCGGCTTGATGGACCGCCGGTTCAGCAGGCCCAGGGTGCTGGTCGGGAGCGGGCAGCTTGATGTGGCTGCCGGCTGGCCGGTCACGGACACCGTCCGGGTGGACAGCGTGGGGGTCACCCGCAGGCAGGTGACCGGCGCGATCTCGCCCAGTCCGCCGCCTGGCATCGGCCAGCCCGGTGCCCGGCCTCGTCAGGGCACGGTCAAGCTCATGGCGGGCGGTGAGCCGGTGCACAGGCATCAGGTCGTGGGTGGCGGCGAGCGACTTCGGCAGGCCCACCTCGGGCACGGTCGGCCACCAGGCCGGGCGGTCGCCGTGCCAGCCGACCGCTACCAGGCGGGAGCGCGGAACCGCGACCCAGTGCAGCCCGAACTCCGGCAGGTACTCGGGCGTGTAGCGCAGCGAGTCGTCCTCGCTGAACCCGCGCCTGCACTCGGAGGTCGGGTAGGCGGGATGCGGCATCGTGGCGGCAAGCGCCTCGTAGGCGAGCAGGCCGTCCCGCACACGCGTCAGGCACGGGCGACGCACCAGGCCTGGCAGCTCGTCGGCCACTGGCGCCCACAGCCGGGCGAGCCCGGCGCGGACGCCGGGAAGGTGGCGCTCCCGCAGCCCGAGGGTGGCGAGCGCCTGTCGGCATTCTTCGGCGAACGCGGCGACCCCGGCGCTGTCCAGCGGATCGCTGACCGCGGCCAGCAAGCGCTCCACATCGTCGAGGGCTAGCGCCGGGCCTTCAGAGCGGCCGACGCGCGGATCCGAAGTCGGCGAGGAATCCGTCGCGTCTCAAGCGGGAGCACGAGGCTTCACCACCGGTCCGCGGGTCCCGGGAACCGGCCGGAAGATCAGAGCACGCGGCCCGTCGTGGCGGTGCGCACCCGCCGGGACAGGCCCGCATAGTCCTCCCTGAGCAACGTGTCGATCACCCGGGCGGCCAGCTCATGCTCGACTCCGGACAGCTCGCAGGCGTCACGAGACCGGACCCGTGATGTCCCAGCGTCGCCGCGGCGCGCATGGCGGCCACGGACAGCTCCACGCGGAGCCGCTTCCGCGCCGATCGCGGTGATCACGCCCAGGTAGTCGCGGTTGGTGTGGGTGAGCGTGATGCGGTCGCCGATCTCACGCAGCGGCCGGTAGGAGAGCAGTGACGCCGGGCTCGGTACCGCGCTGCGCGGCCGGCGGACGGCGTGCGCAGCGAGCACGCCGGGCGTCCGCGACCACGTAATCGATGATCGCGTGGGCCCGGTCGGGGCCGGCGCGGCGGCCCCGGCGGCAGGACTCCCCGAGGTATATCCGCAAGACCAGCTCGAACAGGTCAACGCCGAGCAGGTCGCAAGAACGAAGTCACAGTGGTCGCCGATCATGCCGGTCGTTCACCTCGATCAGGCCGCGGCGCCATTCGGCATCGAGGACGTACTCGGTGTGGCAAGCGCCGAACGTGACACCGAGCTCGGCGAGCGCGCCGAGCACGTGCCGCGGCCGCGTCTCCGGCACGGAGGCATCCCAGGTCAGCCGCTCCTCGATGAAGAACGGAAGCGGCGAGAGGCTGGTCTGGAATCCGCCGAGAACCCATGTTGTCACGCCGTCGCCGAGCGTCTCCAGGGTGCGCAGCCCGCCGGGCAGGTACTGCTCGGCGAGCAGAGTCTCGCCCGGCCGGCGGGCGAAGATCTCGTGCGCATCTGCTCCGCCAGCTCCGCCGGATCGCGGACGAGCATGACGTCCTCGCTGGCTACCCCCTCGGACGGCTTGAGAACCGCTGGGTAGGCCAGGTCGGTGGCTGGATGTTCGGCGCTGAATCGTCGACCTGCTCGGGCGGATCTCGACCGCGGCGACCTGCTCGATGCCCGTCTCGGCCAGCCGGCGGCGCATCAGCGACTTGTTCTTGGCGCGCATCGCCGACCGCCAGTCCTTGCCCGGCACGCCGAAGTACGCCGCCGCCAAGGCGGTCTGCGTCTGCAGATGGTCGGAGTTGGAGAAGATCGCGTCCGCGAGCCGGCAGGGCCGCGATCGCGCTGATCAGCCGGCGAGCGTCCCATACGTCGCACTCCACGATCCGGACCGGCCCCGTGTCTCGAACAAGACCGGTGTTCCTGACCGGCCTCGCGGCTCGGACCAGCCCCGGCCGCGGCTCAGCCGGGCGCGTGGCAAGGCCCGCTTGTGCTCCTCCGGCTTGTCGGTAAGCAGGATCACGTCCAGGCCAAGCCTGGCAGCCGCGGGAAGAAAGCCGAAAATAACGGAATCGGTTGGCTTGGAAGCGACCAGGCAAAGCCGCACTTGTTCCTCCGAGTTAGCTTAGGCTAACCTAACCTGTCGAATCGTAGCGTGGCGGACCGGACAACCTCTTGCAGAATACTCGCGGATAAATTCGTGACGTAATATCGTAACCAAGGGCCGCGAAATCACCGGCGGATGTCCTTGAGCAGCGTTCGGTTACGCCACCGGGTCCTGCCCCGCGGACGGGAGCACGATCTCGAACTCACTGCCCTTGCCAAGGGTGCTGCGCACCGTGACGGACCCGCCGTGCGCTCCCGCGACGGCGCGTACCAGGGCAAGCCCGAGCCCGGTGCCCCGGACCCGCCGGTCACCGCTTCCCGTGCGGAACCTGTCGAAGACCCGCGGCAGCTCCTCGGCGGGAATCCCGCTGCCCGTGTCGCTCACCCCGATCCGGACGCAGCCGGCGTGGCCGCTGACAACGGACAGCTCTATGACTTCGTCCGCGGAGGTGAGCTTGACCGCGTTTTCAAGCAGCGCGTCCACCGCGAGGCCGAGTCTCTCAAGGTCCGCCATGACCATTGCCGCGTCCAGCCGCCCGAGCTTCCAGCGGCGCTGCGCGGTCGGCTGCCAGCGCTCGATGACCTCAAGCGCGAACTCGTCGAGGGCAACCGGCTCTGACCGCAGGAAGTCCGGGTCCTCGGACGAGGCGATGACGAGCAGCCGTTCACTCAGCCGGCGCAGCCGGGTCATCTCGCCGATCACCATCTGGATGTCCCGCAGCTCCTGCTCCCCGGTCAGTTCGCTTGGCGAGCAACTCGGCATGGGTGAGCGCGATCGTGATGGGAGTTCGCAGATGATGCGACGCGTCTTGCAGGAACCGGCGTTGCGCGTAGAGCAGGCGCGCGTTCTTCTCCCCGATGAGCCGCAGCTCACGGTCGGCGGTGACCGTGCGGTTCGCGTGCCAGACGATGGCGACGAACATCGTCGCGAGCAGCGGCATGTCCGTCACCTCCTCCAGCGAGCCGGCGTCGTGCAGCACGTCGAGCGCGATGCCGGTCACGGTGGTGATGAGCACGATGCCGAGACCCCACGGCAGCGGGTCGGCCGGCCAGACGCGCAGCCAGTAGAGCAGCGCGAAGCACATCGAGACGACGTGGAACGGGATGGTCTCATGGGAATGCCAGACCGCTATGGCGGCGACGTTCAGCAGCAGCAGGGCGAGCCAGACGGTATCCAGCTTCCCTTCCCCGAGCGGCAGCCAGCGAGGACCGGGGTCACCCGAGGGCAAGCTGATATCCCTCACCCCGCACCGTCTTGATGAGCTGGTCACCGAACTTCGACCGCAGCCGCCGGACGCACACGCCGACGATGTTGGATTCCGGCTCGAACTCGTAACCCCATACCGAGGCCAGCAGCTGCCCCTTGGAGACCGACTGGCCAGCATGTTCCATGAGCTCCCTGCAGCACCAGGAACTCAAGGCGGGTGAGCGGCGTCGGACCGCGGCCGATATCCGCCTCCATGCGGCCGATGTGCAGCCTGAGACCTCCGACCCGGATCACCCGGTCGAGGGGGTCGCCGCGCAGCTGGTTACGAATCCGGGCGATCAGTTCGGCGAGCGAGAACGGCTTGGCCAGGTAGTCCCGGGCGCCGAGTTCGAAGCAATCCACCTTGGATCGCACGTCGGTCAGGCACGACAGCACCAGACCGACCTGCCCCGGCCTGTCACGCAGCAGCTGCCGCAGCACGGCCTGGCCATCCAGGTCGGGCATCAGCAGGTCAAGGATGACCAGGTCGTAGCGTTCGGCCAGCGCCCGCCGCAGCCCCTCCTCACCGGACTCGGCCAGCTCGATCGTCAGCCCCTCGATGCTCAGCGCGCGGCTGAGGGCGGAACGTATCGCCTCTTCATCGTCGATGACCAGGACACGCGGCCGGGCGGCAGGCTCGTCCCAGTCGAGCGTGCCGCCTGATGCCTGAGCCGGGGTCATGGCACGCTCGCCAGTACGACCGACCCCGAAAACGGCTGTAGCTCTGCTGCCAGAGGAAACGCGATATCAACTAGGCCCTTGTGCAGAGGATCGCGCCCAGCATCACCGCTGAGAAGCACCACGCCCATACTTAGTTTTACGGTCCAGCTGGCGTTCGGTTCAACCGAGAAGGTTACAAATTTGTCATCTTTCTCCCACTGGCCGCACAGATGCCCGCAAATCACTTCGATCCGTACCGCCCGTGGATCTGGGTGGCAGCCCCGGTGCCGGTGAACTGGCTGGTCAGGGTCGTCGTTCGCTCCTGCCTGGCCGGGCGTCCACTGCCTCCGGCCGAGTCAGTTCCCCAGGGTTGGAGGGGCCGGCTGGCTGATTGGGGGCGGGCAGGCACCGTGCGTAGGCCGGTTGTAGTAGGGCTCGGGCTGGAGGTCCGGCGTTCCACCCGTTGACTCGGTGACCCGCATGACCTGGACGCCGTGGTGGACGTCGGTGAACCCGATCGTCCCCGTCGCGCCTCCGCTGAGGGACACGGCGCAGCGCAGCGCCAAGTCGATCCCGGAGCGGGTCGGGCTCCCAGCCGCCGCGTAGGCGGACTGAGCGGCCTGGGAGAGCGCCTGGGCGGCGTCGTAAGCGAGTGCCAGTTCACCGTCGGTGAAGACCGGGTTGGTGTATGGATTCCTGCTGCCGGCGGCGGGCGAGATGCTCACGTCGTAGGCGGCGTTGAGGTCCTGCTTGAGATGGGACTGCTGACCGCTTACGGCGGTATTGGTGAGGGCGACGTAATACAGCGTGGTGCCCGCCGGCAGATAGGCATTGCTGTTCTCGTTGTACTCATTCTTGGTCAGGTCGTCGCCGCTGAGCACGGTCACTTGGCGGGCAAAGCACGGGGCGTTGTCTCCGATAAATGTCATGAGTCCGGCCAGGTCATCCGAACGGCCGGCCAGGTAGACGACGGATATCTTGACCCCAGGGGCGCAGACCGTACTGGCTAGTTCCGTGCCCTGGATGTACCCGTTGTTGTCGTCAACGGAAAAGTACTGCGGTCCCCCGCCGATCAGGGTGAAGCCGGCCTTCCCGAGCATCTCTGCCGCCGCTGCGCCCTGCTGCTGGCTGTACGGGTCGTTCATGCTCAGTGGCCGTTCGAAGATGACGGCGGACCCTTTGGCGGCCCTTCTCGCAATGGGCTGCAGCGCGAAGGCTTCCTCGGCGTTGGTCGCGGCCATGCCGAAGTAGTCCGGATAGTTCTGCGGCAGCTGGTCGTCGGAATTGGTGGTAGCGATAACGGCGAGGCCCGCCCCCGTGAGCTCCTTGACGACATCCGGCGTGGTGGATGTGTCCCGGCCGAGGCCGATGACGCCGACGATGCTGGAATCCCGTTCCGCCGCGGTGACGATCTTGTCGGCCATGCGCTGCTGGTCATAGAGGTCCAGGCCGCCGTTCGCGATATCGATCCGGATCAGGAGCTTATTGTCGGCATTGTTGTCAGCCTGCCACGCGGCCACGGCCGCTAGCTCCTTGACCGCGTTCAGCGCCTGCGCCTCGTCCGTCGCAGGAGCCGTCAGCGGCCCCGCGTAGACAAGAGTGGCATAGACCCCGGACTGCTCGGCCTTCTCATTCTGCCGGTCGATAACCTCCTCTACGGTTGCCAGGGTGACCTTGCCAAGCTGCCCGCCCGGGCCCGGGGCGCCCGTATCTGAGCTGCCCGGGCCGGGGATCGTACCGGCAAGCGAGACGCCACCGTCCGGCGGCACGAACGCCGGGGTGTCGTTGACCTCGATGCCCACGCACTGGGCGGGGTCCCCGGCCGGGCCCGGGTCTGACACGATGTCGTGACTGGAATCGAAGAGGTCACTGATTCCGCCACCGCAGTACTTCTCGCCGAGCTTGGTGTTCGCGTACAGCCCCAGCCCGACCACGACGACCACCAGGACCGCCAGGGTCCAGCGGGACCACAGATTCCACAGCGACCGCCGTGCGACCGGCTCGTTCCGCGGCGGCGAGACGCGTACCAGTTCCTCCGGCGTGAACGGATAGTCCATGACCCACGGCCAGGGCGAGCCGAGGCTAGGCGACTGGTCGATACGCATCCTCGTCAGCCACGCCGTGTACTTGGTCTCTGGTTCATCCTGGCCCGGTGGCAACGCCGGCGACGGGATGCGCGCTCTCTGGTCGCTTTCGTGCAGTCGCTCGCTGGCTGCCAGGATCAGCAGCGGATCGGTCTCGCTCCGGCGGCTCCGCACGTCGCTGATCGCCTGAAGCAGCGCGAGCAGGGCGGGCGAGGCGTCCACCTCGGGCAGGAAGAGCACCGGCGGCCACGTCCGCTTCCTGCGCCGCAGGTCAAACGCCCAGCGGCGGTGGTTGGCGCGCAGGTCGTCGAGCAGCGCGAGAACGCGGAGCCGCAGGTAGAACTGGAACGCATCCTGCTGCGTGGTAATGCCTAGCTCGGTGGCAACCCCGGGTGGGACGTCATGGCCCATCGCCTTTTTCAGCTGCCACCGGACGAACTCCTCCCTGGCCTTGTGCACCAGCCGGGATCTGCGCGGCCACAAGCGCTGCCACCACCGGTCGAAGTCGCCGTCCCGCTCGCCGACCGCGATGAACGTCGTCCAGGTGAACCACCGGTTCGCGGGCAGGAGCCAGCCCAGCGGCGCCTGGTGCAACCGGAGCGCACTCGCGCCGGCGAGGACGGCGAACGCCGCCAAGAAGATGATCGCCAGCCGTCCCGACGACAGGCTGGCGAATCTGGCGGGTATCACGGCGATCAGCAGCGCACCGATCAGTGATGACGGACCGACCCCCTGGCCGATCCAGGCGAGGAACTTCGACGCCACCTCGTCGCGGGAGCTGGTGCCCGCTTCGTGTTTCCCGGTTCCCGCCTCGCGCTTCTCTTGCAACGCTCTGCGGTATTCGGCAAGCTTTGCCGTCACGCCGAGCTTGTCTTCGATGGCCGACAATTTGGCGGACCGCGGAAACGCGAACTGCTTGTACTGCGACCCAAGGGACATGTTCCAGTTGCCGGGCACGGCCAGGTCACGCACGGCCGCGATGGCAGCCCAGTACACGGAGGAGTCGACGGGCGGCGGGCCGGCCATCCGGCCGTGTCGCCTGCCGTGCGGTGCGGCATTTCCGCCGGCGCTCACCTTCAGGGCCTCAATGCGCTGGCGAGGCATCCGCCCTTTGCGGTAGTGAACGTACAGCGCTTCCAGGACCTCGGTGGCGGCCCGCGCACGGGCTGCCGCCACTGCTTCCGTGTCCAGCCGCTCGTCAGACTCGCGGACCGCGATAATCGGTATCGGCGCACCCTGCCTGAAGGCAGTCCTGATCTTGCCGGTACAAAGCTCAAGGATTGTGCTGCTAATCAGGCTATCCGTCACGCGAGGCCTCCCGTTTTACCGCTTGCGTGATCCGAGATGGGCACCGGGGAATAGATAGCAGCATAGCCCCAGACCTCGGCACCCGGCGGCAATAACGGGCAATAAGAAAAGCGCGCAAGAATCAGCATAACCAGGATCACGAGAATTGTCCGCTTACAACGCAATTACCGGATTTATACACATCAAATAATCTAATTAAACCTGATTAGAAGCGCTGCCGGTATCGGGACAATTTGTCCGTGCTGACGGCCGGCCATCGCGAAGCAGCATCCACCTTTGCTTACGAAACGGTGCCGCATTTGCCACATAACGGGCACAATCATGGGCATTTCATAAGCAAAGGGAACGATCATGGTCACCACGTAAGCAAAGAATGGTCACCGGGTAAGCAAAGCGCGCGCTCGTTGGACCAGCCCGGCAGAGCCGACCTGGTCACAGCAATGTCTTCGCGCTAGAGAAATGCCATCGGAGACGCAGGCGGCAGCCCAGAACGCAGCAATGTATGAAGCGCTAAAGGAGGTCGGCGGCGACGTTTCGCGGCAGCCGGGACGCAGTAATGTCTTGGTTTTTGACTCCGGAGAGTGGAGAGACGGGGCCGCCGGCGGTCCGATCCGCGCGCCTTCGGTCAACCGATGGGTTGTTCGGTGGACCGACGAGCGCGCGGGCGGATCGCCCGGCCCCGGCTCTCCCCACGCCCTAAAAGGTCATGGAACGCGAACCAGGTGAAACCACGATCCGAACGATCAAACCTCGACGACGACCGGGATGATCATTGGCCGCCGCCGGAGGTTGTCCGAGACCCACTTACCGATCACTCGCCGGGAGAGTTGCTTGATCGCGTGGGTGTCGGTTACGCCCTCGCCCGCGGCCCGCTCAAGTGCGTCTTCCAGTTTGGGCAGCACGATGGAGGAGAACGCCCCGTCGTCGATGCCCGAGCCCCTGGTGTGGATCTCCGGTCCGCCGACGATCTTGCCGGTTGACGAGTCGAGGACCATGATCACCGAGATGAACCCCTCGTCGCCGAGGATGCGCCGGTCCTTGAGCTGCGTCTCGGTGACCTCGCCGACGGTGAGTCCGTCCACGTAGACGTAACCGCAGTCGACCGCGCCGCTGATGGCGACCTTCCCGTCGATCAGGTCGACGACCACGCCGTCCTCGGCGATAACGATCCTGTCGTCGGGCACCCCGGTGAGCGACGCCAGCCGTGCGTGCGCCTTCAGGTGCCGCCACTCGCCGTGCACCGGCATGAAGTTGCGCGGCTTGACCAGGTTGAGCAGGTAAAGCAACTCGCCCGCGGGGGCATGACCGCTCACGTGGACCAGCGACGACTCCTTGTGCACCACGCGCGCGCCGAGCCTGGTCAGCCCGTTGATCACCCGGTAGACAGCGGTCTCGTTGCCGGGGATCAGGGAGGACGCCAGGATGACCGTGTCGCCGGACGCGATGCGGATCGGGTGGTCGCGGCCCGCCATGCGGGACAGCGCGGACATCGGCTCGCCCTGCGAGCCGGTGGAGATCAGCACGACCTCGTGCGGCGGCATCTCCTCGGCTTCGCGCAGGTCGACGAGCAGGCCGCCCGGTACGTGCAGGTAGCCAAGGTCACGGGCGACGCCCATGTTGCGGACCATGGACCGGCCCACGAACGCGACCTTGCGCCGGTGCTTCGCCGCCGTGTCGAGCACCTGCTGCACGCGGTGCACGTGCGAGGCGAAGCAGGCCACGATGACCCGCTCGCGGGCGGCGGAGAACACCTCGTTGAGCACCGGCGCGATGTCCCGCTCGGACCGGACGATGCCGGGGACCTCGGCGTTGGTCGAGTCGGAGAGCAGCAGGTCGACGCCCTCGTCGCCGAGCCGCGCGAACCCGGCCAGGTCGGTCAGCCGCCCGTCGAGCGGCAACTGGTCCATCTTGAAGTCGCCGGTGTGCAGGACGACGCCGGCCGGGGTCTTGATCGCCACGGCAAGCGCGTCGGGGATCGAGTGGTTCACCGCGAAGAATTCAAGATCGAAGGGTCCGAACGTCTGTTCGTCCCCCTCCTTGACCTGCGTTACCCGCGGGGTCAGGCGGTGCTCGGCGAGCTTGGACTTCACCAGCGCCAGCGTCAGCTTGGACCCGACAAGCGGGATGTCCCCCCGCTCACGCAGCAGGTAGGGCACCGCGCCGATGTGGTCCTCGTGCGCGTGCGTAAGGACTACCGCCTCGACGTCGTCCAGGCGGTCTTCGAGGTAGCGGAAGTCCGGCAGGATCAGGTCGACACCGGGCTGGTCGGCGTCCGGGAACAGGACACCGCAATCGACGATCAGCAGCCGCCCTCGGTACTCGAAGACGGTCATGTTCCGACCGATCTCGCCCAGACCGCCGAGTGCGATCACACGCAGGCCGTTGCTCGGCAGCGCTGGCGGCGGGGTCAGGTCAGGATGAGGAAAGCTCACCGGGCAGCTCCGTGGCCCGTAGTTGCGGGCACCATAGTTCGGAACCCCGTTCTTAGCGACACGAAGTCACTAAGAACCGGGCTCTCGTGCGAACCGTTCTTATTCTGTTGTTCCTGGCTCATCAGATCTCCAGCTTCACGCCGCCAGCGGTCAGGTCTTCTATCAGGGTGTGCCGTTCGGCCTCGCTCGCCGGCAGCAGCGGGCCGCGGACTCCCCCACCCGGCTGGCCCAGCAGGTCCATCGCGGCCTTGGTCAGGACGGCCGCCTGATTCCGGAACAGGCCCACGTTGACCGGGAACATCGAAAGGTGCAGCCTGGCCGCTTCGGTGTTCCGGCCGGCGGTGAACGCCTCGAGCATCGCGTGGATGCGGTCACCGACGACATGCGCCGTCACGCTGATGCAGCCGACCCCGCCCACCGACCACAGGGGAAGGTTCATCGGGTCGTCGCCGGAGTAGTACGCGAGATCACAGCGGCGCAGAACCTGCGAGGTCGCCGCGAGGTCGCCCTTGGCGTCCTTGACGCCCACGATCCTCGGGTGCTCCGCGAGCCTGACCAGGGTATCGGTCGACACAGCCATCCCGGTTCTGCTTGGGATGTCGTAGATGAGGGACGGCAGGGCGGTCGCATCGGCGATCGCGCTGAAGTGCGCGACCAGGGCGTCCTGGGCGGGCTTGCTGTAGTACGGGGTGACAACGAGCAGGCCGTGCGCGCCGGATTTCTCGGCTTGCCTGGCGAGTTCGACGCTGTGCGCGGTGACGTTCGTCCCGACCCCGGCGATGACCGTCGCCCGGTCGCCGACCGCCTCACGGACCACCTTGACCAGGCGCGCTTTCTCCTCGTCGGTCGTCGTCGGCGCCTCACCGGTGGTGCCGTTGACGACAAGACCCTCATTGCGCATGTCGTCTACAAGGTAGGCGGCCAGTGTGGCCGCTCCGTCGTAGTCAACCGCGCCGTCCCGGGTCATCGGGGTAATCATGGCCGTCATCAGCCGACCGAATGGCGCCGCGGTGGTGGTGGTCATGTCTGAACGTTACCCGAGACGCGCGGAGCGCGGGAGGCGCCACGATCTGCCTGGGCGAACGGGCTTGCGCTGATCGCCCTCGGCGGCTGCCGTGACAGTGTTTTCCTGGCCGCCCGGGTTTTCCTGGCCTCCCGGCCCTGGGGCGTTCAGCAGGGCCCACTGGCCTTCGGAAACGATGTCGATCTCGTCGCCGCGAACCCGGACGGCCGTGTCGTCGTCGATGGCGTAGACCGGGAAATCGAGCTGCGCGGCGGCCTTCTCGAACCACTTCCTGGTCCGGTTGGGGAAGCTCGGCGAACTCAGGTGCGGCTTGATGTACCAGTCGAACAGGCCGAATGGCGAACGGGCGGGCGTCTCACCGAGGATCCGCAGGTCCTCCTGCTCACCGAACGCCTCCCCTGTCCGCGCGGACAGGTTCCGGCTGAAGATCATCGAGCCGGCGCTGACGCCGACATAGACCTTCGACTCCAGGATGTCCGCCATCTCCGCCGCGAGACCGGTCGCGATGACGCTGTTCGCGAGGTGATAGTGATTGCCACCTTCGACGTAGATGACATCGGCCCGCCGCAGCCGGTCCAGGACCATCGGCCGGGGCAGGCCGTTCAGTTCGAGAATGTTGAATTCCCGCCAGCCGAGGCCGTGCACGCGTCCGAGGTCCTCGATGACCCAGCCGTGATCGCCTGCCGTCGCGACCGAGGCGGTCGGGATGTACACCGCCCGCGCGGCCGTGAACCGCTTGCCAACCAGCTCGGCAAGTGCGGACTTAAGGGTATTATTCCGGATGCCGGCGGATGTCAGCAGCATTCTTCGCACGGGCCGCAGTCTAGCCTGGCGCGACCCAGCAAAGCTCAAGCTCCGACGGGGGAGCATCTAGAGCGTGTCCACGCGGCCGACGCCACCGCCGTCCGGGCCGGGACGGCGGCACAACACGCTCGCTGCCCCAGTCCCACGACCCAGAACGGAAAGCAAGCGCAGGCGGTAACCCCCCATTTGGGGATTGGTACGCGGGGATCACACGCATCAGGGCATACTGGCTTCTTCACCACTCAAACCGGCGCGCGGGGCCTCGTACGGCAAGGGTAAGGAATACCTCAATGGCAGAGTCTGAAAAATACGACGTCTTGATCTTGGATGGTTCGCACAAGCACAGCTTGACGAGCGCTCGAAGCCTTGCCAGGGCGGGACTGCGTGTCGCTATTGGCGAGAGCGTGGGCCAATACCCGCCGCGCCATGACCCGCCTTCGTTTCAGTCCCGCTATTGCGCACGCGCCCTGGTGTTGCCCGACTACGTGACCGAGCCCGCCGCGTACGTAGACGCGATTCTCGCGTTCGTCCGCGAGCATGGCATCAAGGTCGTCCTGCCGGTCGGGGACGCCAACACCACGCTGCTGGCGCCGAACCGGGAGCGGTTCGTGGAGGCTGGCGCCTTCCTCGCGGTGGCCTCGGAGGCCGCGCTTGAGATCGCCAACGACAAGACCCGCACCCTTGAGGTCGCGGCCAAGCTAGACATCGCGTACCCGAAGTCCGTCACGGTGACCAGCATCGAAGACCTGCGCACGGCCGAGGCGCAGTTCGGCTACCCGTACGTGCTCAAGCCGACGATCTCGTGGACCGGTGCGGTGGCCAACCGGATGGTCCCCCTTGAGGTGATGACCCAGGCGGAGGCCGAGGAGGCGACCACGCGCTTCCTCGCGACCGGCTGCGACGTTATCGCGCAGCAACTGGCCACCGGCAGCCGCGAGGGGGTGAGCCTGCTCATCGTCAACGGTGAAGTGCTGGCTTACTGCGGGTGCGCGGCGCTCCGCACGACCCCGCCGCTTGGCGGTGTGTCGGTCATGCGGGAGAGCATCCCGGTCTCCGAGGACCTGCTCAACATGGCCGTGAGCCTGGCCACCACCATCGGCGTCGAGGGCCCCTCCGAGGTTGAGTTCCGGCGTGACGCGAGCGGCCGCCCGCTGCTCATGGAGATCAACGCCAGGCTGGCCGGAACGCTGGAGAACGCGATCCACTCGGGTGTCGACTTCCCGCTGATGATCTGGCAGTGGGGCACGGGGCAGCCGATCAAGAAGGTGACGTCCTACAAGACCGGCGTCCGGACTCGCTGGCTGGCCGGCGACCTGCGCTGGCTCTGGGATGGCGTGATGCAGGCCGGCCGCCCGGACAGCGTGCCGCTTTCTCGCGGGTTGTTGACATTCACCACGGAATTCTTCCGCACCCGTCATTACGACTTCGTCGACCGGCACGATATGCGCCCGGCGGTCGCGGAGGTCTGGGACACGGCGGGGATCATCAAAAAGCAATGGGACAACCGCAAGAAATGGCAAGAGACGCACGAATAACCACCCAGATTCAACGCCGAGAGTCCGGCTCCAATACGGAGCCGGACTCTCGGCGTTAGCGAGCCACCGCCAAGGAGTCCCCCGGGTAACCACCAGGCATTCCCCAGGTAAGGCAGCGGACCAGCAACCGCAACCACCGGGGTTAGCGGACCAGCTATCCCGACCACCGGGGTTAGCGGACCAACAGCGGCAACCAACCGGATACGTACTCGGCGCCGCAGGCGCCGTCCCGGGGCTTGCCCCGGCGAGGGGGATATGAAGAGTGGAGGGGCTCCCTTTGTTTTGGGGGAGGGACTCCCCCGTGCGCAGGGGGGTCACCGGGGGGATTTTCCCCTGGGGGAGATAAGAGATACAGCAGGCGCTCTAGGAGGGCTTCGACGGCCATTCGGCCTTCCGCGATCGCCGCGGTGGAATCGGGGGCGCGGGCGATGACCAGGACTATCTCATCGAGTGCGGCCAGGATCATGTGGGCGAACGGGCCGACGAGTTCCGCTGGCAGACGGCTGCTGTCGCTGTCGCTGACACCCTGCAGCAGCATCCGCACCGCGCCCAGGGTGCGGCCGTCGTCCATGGCGCGCCAGCGCTCCCAGCCGAGGACCGATGGCGCGTCGACGAGCACGACCCGCTGGATTACCGGGTCGGCGGCCAGGTTGATCCAGGCCAGGGACGCTGTGCGCAGCGCGTCGACCGGGTCGGTGCAGTCGCGGATGACCTCGGTGAGGTCCGCGGTGACCTGGGCCGATACGGCCGAGACGACGGCCTCGAATAGGGCTTCCTTGCCGGCGAAGTGATGGTAAAGCGCGCCGCGGCTGACCCCGGCGGCGGTCAGGACGGCCTCGATCGACGTGCCCTCGTAGCCGTTCTCGGCGAACAGCCGGGTGGCCACCTCGATGAGCTGGCCGCGGGTGGCACGGCCCTGTGCCGCTCGTTTGCCCGCGGTGGCCTGCTGATCAGTCATGGGATTCATTCTTACCTGCTGTGACTCAGTCGTGTCCCCGATGCCGGTCCGGTGCAACGCGAACCTGCGAGGTGAGACACGCTCCCGCGCGTCGCCGGAGAGCTATTGACATACCGATAGTCGGTATGTTTTTAATAGACCAACAGTCGGTATGTTACAAGGAGGGTTCCGTGGACGTCAGCACGTTCGCCACGCATCGCCGGTCGCTGGACACTCCGGCGGGCGAGATCGCCTACACCGAACTGGGCTCGGGGCCCGTGGCGCTGTTTGTGCACGGCATCGGCACCAGCGGCCTGCTCTGGCGGCAGGTCATCGAGGATCTACAGGACACGAGCCGCTGCATCGCGATCGACCTGCCGCTGCACGGCGGCACCCCGGTCCGCGACGACATGTCGGCCGGCGCGATGGCCCAGGTTCTCGCCGACCTGTGCGACGGGCTCGAGCTCACCCAGGTTGACCTGGTGGGCAACGACACCGGGGGCGCCGTCGCCCAGATCTTCGCCGCCCGCCACCCGGACCGGATCCGGACGTTCACCCTCACCAACTGCGACTGCGAGGGCAACTTCCCGCCGCCGGAGTTCGCCCAGGTCATCCAGCTCGCGCGGCAGGGCAGGCTCGCGGAGTTGCTTGTCGGCCTCGCCGCCGAGGGCGCCGCGGCGTGGGCCGCGAGCCCGCTCGGCGCCGGCGTACGAGCATCCAGAGGAGGTTCCCGAGGATGAGTGGCGCGGTTACGTCGCCCAGATCGGCGGGACCAGGGAGCGCGCCCGGGCCTTCGAGCGGATACTCGCCGCGCTTGAGCCGGCCGAGATGGAGGCCATCAGCAAGCCGCTGCGCGCGCTCAACGCCCCCACCCTGCTGGTGTGGGGCACCGGTGACGCGGCGTTCGGCGTCAAGTGGGCGTACTTCCTGCGGGACATCATCCCCGGGGCGCGGGAGGTCATCGAGGTCGACGGGGCCAAGGTCTTCTTCCCCGCCGAGCGGCCCGGTGACCTTATCCCCCACCTGCGCCGTCACTGGGGCCGCTAGTTTGGCCAGCGCGCTAACTGGTCGCGGTGGCGGCGGTGAGGGCCGGGAGGTAGCCGCTCTGCTGGCCGGCCGCGGTCGGGTGGTAGGAAGTGTCGATGGGCAGGGTGATGGCGTGCAGCCAGTCCGAGCCGCTGCAGATCTCGTGGCTGGAGAACTGGGAACGCACGTCGGCGAAGGTGTCTCCGTTCTTCTCGGCGGCGGTCTGGAGCACGCCGTCCAGGTCGTTGATGCCGTTGTCGAGGGCCTGGTGATCGGCGCCGGACAGGCCGATGCACAGCCAGGCGCTGAGGTCGTAGAAATCGGGGTAGCCGAGCACGACGATCTTGGCATCCGGCGCGTGCGAGCGAATGTCGGTCAGTGTCGTATCGAGCCGGGCCGGCAGCGTGTCGTCGGCGATTTTCTCGGCTGCCGTGACTTCGTTCTCGCATGAAGCGGTGGACTTCAGTACGCAGGTTTCCATGATCGAGGGAAAGCCCACGTCGTTGCCGCCGATCGTGATGCTCACCAGCGTGGTCGACGCGTTGAGCGATGAAAGCTGGCTTGCGATGACGTCGCTGGTCGTCGCGCCCGAGCAGGCGGCGAACGTGAACGACGCGGGAGAGTTCGCCTTCGCCCACAGGGCGGGATAGGCGTTGGAGCTCTGGGCGCAGGATCCGCTGGTGCCGCCCGCGCCCAGCCCCGAGGAGTAGGAGTCGCCGAGAGCGACGTAATGGACGGCCGAAGCGGCCTGGGCCGGGATACCCGTTCCAGTGATTGCGGCGGCGAGCCCCAGGACCGGCGCGGTAACGCCGATAGCGAGCATGCGGGATGAACGCACTAGTCACTCCCAGTATCCGATCTGTTACAGCATGCGCGCGCAAGGTTTTTATATCACCGCCATCAATGGGCATCAATACGTCAATTCGTTCAAGTTCCCCGCAATGGGTTCACGGTGCCGGAAACTGGTTGCGGGACCGGTCGGCCTGAGCGTCGTGCCGGGCGCGGCGGCCGTCACCCGGCGCGGGTGACGCGGCGGGCCCGGGGATCGCGCATGCTGCAGAGATGATCGCAAGGCGATGCAAGGGCCTGTGCGCTGCGGTAACCGTGGCCACGGCGTTCCTGGCCGGCTGCTCAAGCGCCACCACTAGTGTCGACAACAGCGCAGCCAGCGCGAGTGCCAGCGCCAAGTCGGCCGTCTGCGCGAGCGTGGGCCAGCTCAAGGACGACGTGGCCGGGCTGAAGAACATCAACGTCAGGGCCAGCGGCCTCTCGGGCGTCTCGGCCGAGCTCACGAAGATCCAGCAGCAGCTGGGCGTGGTGAAGAGCAACGCCCACGGCCAGTTCTCCCCGCAGATCACCGACCTGTCGAACGCCCTGTCCGGGCTGAAATCGAGCCTCACGGCGGCCAAGGACAACCTGAACGGCGGCACGCTGACCGCGGTCGCCTCGGCGTCGGGGTCGGTCGTCACCGCCGGAAACAACCTCGTGTCGGCCGTGTCCCACACCTGCTGACGCGCGTGGGGGACGGAAGTAACCACAAGTCGTTCGGGATAACGGGGTGAATTATCTGAGCACCAGTGGGGCATGGGCGCACCGTGGGCTGCCGCGTTGGGTCACGAACCGCGGCCCGGGACGCCCGGGGCGCGGCCCGGTGCCGGCGTCCCGGGCGGTAGGCGGCCGGGAGGGCGGCGTGCATCGAGCGCCCTGGTTTACTCCGGGAGTGGCCGTCGTCGTCACAGTTGTCATCTTGGCCGTCGTCAACGTGGTCGACATCGTGGTGCCGCATGCGTCGCTCGTGGTCGGGCCGGCGTGTGCGGCGCTGCTGCTCGGGCTCGCCCGGCTGGCCGGGCTGAGCTGGCCCGAGCTTGGCCTCGGCTCGGGGACGTGGCGGCGGGGTATGACGTGGGCGGCCGCCATTGTCGGCATCGTGGCGCTGGTCCTCGCCGTCGGCGCGCTGCTTCCGCCGACGCGTGAGTTGTTCCGCGACAGCCGGTACCACCTGGACTGGGCGCAGGCGCTGCTCACCACGTTCGTGCTCATCCCGGTCGGCACGGTGCTGCTTGAGGAGGTCGCCTTCCGCGGCGTGCTGTGGGGCCTGCTGCGCCGCCTTCACGGTACGGCCACGGCGACCGCGGTCTCATCGGCCTTGTTCGGCCTGTGGCACATTCTGCCGTCGCTTGGACTTGCCGCGGACAACGAAGCGATCGGCAGCGCGGTCGGCCGGGGCAGGCCCGCGCAGCTGATCACGGTGGCGGGCACAGTGCTGTTCACCGCGGCCTCCGGCGTGGTGTTCTGCGAACTGCGGCGCCGTAGCGGGTCGCTGCTCGCGCCGGCCGGCCTGCACTGGGCGGTGAACGGGCTGAGCGTGCTGGCCTCCGCCGCCGTGTGGGCGTGGGCCACCCCGTAACGCGACGCCTGGCACCACGGCGCCGCGGCATCGGCCATCCCGGGGAGGTTCACCCGTCCCGGATGATGCGCGGGCTGCCTGACCAGCGTGAGAATGCCGCCTAGCACCGGACACGGGCCGCCGCACAGGGGAAAACCGCAGACGGGGAAAGGGGCTCGGTTATGGATCGGGAGCGCTCGGGCAAGGGCACCGCCGAGTCAGGCGAACCCAGGTGAAACCGCGGTGACGGGCGGGCCGATGGCGCCGGAGCAGGGCACACCGACCGAGCGTCCGGCGCGGCCACGCTGGTGGCAGTTCCCGCGCACCCGGCGCTACCTCTCCGGCTTCCCGCCGGCCGGCCT
Source organism: uncultured Actinomycetota bacterium (assembly GCA_963785645.1). GTDB lineage: Bacteria > Actinomycetota > Actinomycetes > Streptosporangiales > Streptosporangiaceae > Trebonia. The sequence continues at coordinate 361,073 of CAWAWG010000001.1, read as the reverse complement.
GACCGGCGCGCTTGTCTGCTACTGCCTGTCGCTCACGCCGTCGCTGCTGCCGAGGGCGTGGTACCTCCAGGCGGTGATGTCCGCGGTGACCGTGGCCATCGGCTACGGCGTCGGGCTGCTCATCGGCTGGCTGCTGCGCTCGCTGATCCCGTGGCGGCCGGGCCCGGGGCCCAGGCGCGTCGCCCGCTGGGCGCTGGGGGTCGCCGCCGTGGTGCTGGTACCGCTGTTCGGGGTCCTTGGCGCCCAGTGGCAGCACCAGATTCGGGAACTGACCGACGCGAGCCAGCCCAGCGAGGCCAACTACATCCTGGTCGTCCTGGTGACGGCGGCGCTGACGATGGCCCTGATCATGGTCGCGCGCGGGATCAGGTGGGTCGTACGGCTGATCGCCCGGCTGGTCGGCCGGGTCGTGCCCGACCGGGGCGGGGCCGCGGTCGTGGTACTCGTGGTGTGCGTGCTGCTCCTGCTGCTCGCAACCGGGGTGCTGTCGAGTGGCGCACTTAGCGCGGCCAACTCCATCTTCGGCAGCACGGACAGCGGGACCGCGGCCGGCGTCACGCAGCCCACGTCCACGATGCGGTCGGGTGGCCCGGATTCGCTCGTGCCCTGGGACACGCTCGGCCGACAGGGCAGGACGTTCGTGGCGGGCGGTCCGACGGTCACCGAGATCGCCCGGTTCACCGGGCAGCCGGCGGTGGAGCCGATCAGGGTGTACGCGGGCCTGCAGTCGGCGCCGTCGATCGAGGACGAGTCCGCGCTAGTGGTGCGGGAACTGGAACGAACTGGCGCGTTCACCCGCAAGGTGCTCGTCGTCGCCACCACGACCGGCACCGGCTGGGTGAACCCCGCGATGATCGACCCGCTTGAGTACATGTACGGCGGCGATACCGCGATCGCCGCGATCCAGTACTCGTTCCTGCCGAGCTGGATCACCTTCGTCGCGGACAAGGGGCCCGCCCAGGAGGCCGGACGCGACCTGTTCGACGCGGTGTACGGCACGTGGAGCCGGCTGCCCGGCCGACCGCCGGCCAGAACTCGTCGTCTTCGGCGAGAGCCTCGGGTCGTTCGGCGGCGAGGCGGCGTTCAGCGGCGTCAACGACCTCAGGAACCGCACCTCGGGGGTGCTGTGGGTCGGACCGACCAACGACAACACGTTGTGGACCCAGTTCACGACCGACCGCGAGCCGGGAACGCCCGAGTGGCAACCGGTCTACCGGGGCGGCACGACGGTGCGTTTCATCACCGACTCCAGTCAGCTCAGCCCGGTACCGGCGGACTGGGCGGAGCCGCGGGTGGTGTACCTGCAGAACACCTCCGACCCGATCGTGTGGTGGTCCTGGGCGCTGGCTTTCCACGAGCCCGACTGGCTGCGCGGGTCGGCGCCGCCTGACGTTTCCTCGGCCATGCACTGGTATCCGCTCGTGACGTTCTGGCAGGTCGCGGCCGATCTGGCGCTGGCCAACGCCGTCCCCGCCGGGCATGGCCACACCTACGGCATGCTTCAGGGAGCCGATGCCTGGGCGGCTATCGTCCCGCCCGCCGGCTGGACGGCGCAGCGCAGCGCCGAGCTGGGGAACCTGCCCGCCAACTGAGGGTGCGCGTTACGGGCGGATCACGCGGTTCTCGGTCACGATCGCGGTGACCAGGTCGGCCGGGGTGACGTCGAAGGCGTAGTTGAGCGCGCGGGTGCCCTCCGGCGCGGCCCGCACGCCCTGGAAGGAGGTGACCTCCTCGTCCGCCCTCAGTTCGATGGGGATGCCGGCCCCGCTCCCGGTCGCCTCGTCGATCGTGGACTCCGGGGCGGCGACCACGAACGGGATGCCGGCCCGGCGGGCCGCGAGCGCGAGGGAATAGGTGCCGATCTTGTTGGCCACGTCGCCGTTGGCCGCTATCCGGTCGGCCCCGACGACGACCGCGTCGGCCTGGCCCTGGCTGATGAGGAACGGCCCGGCGCCATCGGCGGTGAGGTAGTGCTCGATGCCGAGTTGGCGAAGCTCCCAGGCGGTAAGCCGCGATCCCTGGAGCAGCGGCCGGGTCTCGTCCGCGGTGACGCTCGCGAGGGCTCCCCGGTCCCGCAGACCCCGGATGACGCCAAGCCCGGTCCCCCAGCCCAGGCAGGCGAGGGCGCCGGTGTTGCAGTGCGTGTGCACCTTGAGCGGGCCCGGCCCGCACTCCTCGATCAGGAGTGCGGCCCCCCGCCTGCTAATGCGCTTGGTGACCTCGATCGCGGTGTCGCGGACGGCGAGGGCGGCGGCCTCCACCGCGTCGGCCCCGTCGGGGAGCACGGCCGCGACGGCGAGGGCCTCCCGGCGCAGGTTGACCGCGGTCGGGCGAGCGCCGGCGATCCGCTTGATCTCGGCGTCCAGCCGGGCCGCGTCCCACCCCTCGCGTTCGGCCTGGCGAACCGCGAGCGCCACGCCGAACGCGCCGGCCACTCCGAGCAGCGGCGCACCCCGCACGACGAGCCGGACGATCGCGTCGACGAGCTCATCCACGGTGGTGAGGCGGGCGACGGAGAGCTGATGAGGCAGGGCGGTCTGGTCAATGGCGATGATGCTGCCGTCCCGCCAGTCGATAACGTCATCGAGCACGTTGCTGTTCGCAGTGCCGCTAACCACCGTGTCGCTGGCCACAGTGCCGACGCTACACCCGGGAGGATCGCGATGCCGCTCCCCTACGCCCCGAGGCGATCGTGACCGCCGGCCGGGAACCGGCGCGCGCCGGGCTGGCGGCGGGGACCGCCGCCGCCGGGTAATTGTCGGGGTACGACCAGTCAACGGAAAGAGGAACCCGTCTTCTTCTTTGCTTGGAAATGGCCACGATCGCGGCCGATATGTAGCAAGTGTTGCGTCGGTTAAGCGGGGGCGAACGGTGCGTCAATGACGGGTGGCCGCCGGGCCGGACGCACCACGGAAATTCAGTCAGCAGACCTCAGGCAAGGCAGCATCCCGGCGAAGCGGCCGCGCCAGGACGGTGACGAGATGCACACGGATTGGCGGGTTACAGGTCCAGACCGCTTGCGATAATTTCCTTTTGGATTTCGGTGGTGCCGCCAAAGGTCGACTGGATTCTGCTGTCGGCCCAGGCCCTGGACACGGCCCTGGCCATGGAGTATTCACGCATGTAACTGTAGTCGCCGTGGAGCTGGACGCAGCGGTCGGTGACCCGGCAGCGATCGCCTGGCCGAACGCCTTGCGTTCCTTCGCGTACCGCAGCGTGTCCTCGTAGGCCCACTCGGCGAGGGCGAGGGCGTAGACGCCGATCGTCACGCGCCCGCGAGGGAGGGAGGGAGGGAGGGAGGGAGGGAGGGAGGGAGGTTCTGCATGAGGGACGCCAACCCGCTCCCCTCCCCACCGAGCAGGTTGGCCGCCGGGACGCGGACGGCGGTGAAGAAGAACTCGGACCGGTCCTGGGCGTGCGGGCCGATCTTGTCGAGGTTGCGACCGCGCTCGAACCCGGCCGGTCACGCTCGATGACCAGCAGGCTGATCCCCTTGCGACCCTTGTCCTAGTCGGTGCGGGCGACAACGTGCCGGGATGACGCCGGTGCGCCCGACCGAAGGCCCGGGCCCGTAAGATCCGGTCACAGCTAAACGCGAAAATCCCCGCGAACACACACGTTTGCCGCCCAAGTCACAGCTAACTCTCAGCTAACCTCGTCACCCGAGGGACGAATTTAACGGTTTGACTGAGTTCCAGTTAGACAGCCTACAATCGCGGCGGTTTCCGATTATTATCTGCTGAGTCTGTTTATCACCTTCCAGCCCGTAGTTGTGGGTACGGTCTGGTTGGTCTGTCTGTGCCGCATGTGACGCCGCCAGCAGGTAACATCTCGATAACAGTCTGGACACGTTTTATGTGAGGGAGCCGCTTCGTGGGCAAGAGCGACGTGCTCGTCATTGGCGCAGGGCCTTTCGGCCTGTCAATCTCGGCGCATCTTCGGCACCAAGGTGTGGAACACACGATTGTCGGCCGACCGATGGATACTTGGCGCTCTCATATGCCCCCGGGGTTGTTCCTTAAGTCGGAACCTTATGGATCGGTAATCTCGTCCGCAAATAAGAAAAAATATGACATCGCGACGTATTCCACGCTCCATGGATTCAATGACTATGTTGATAGAATCGGGCCGCTATCGCTTGAGCGCTTCCTGGGGTACGCCGATTGGTTCACCGAAGAACTGGTGCCCGACGTCCGAGATATAACGGTCACGAATGTGGTCCCGGGCGGTGACGGGTTCAAGGTGGAGTTCGCCGAGGAAAGCCCGATCTTCGCGCGACAGGTGATTGTCGCGACGGGCCTCCTGCCGTACGCGCGCACTCCCCGCGAGCTGTCCGGGCTGCCCGCCGAGCTGATGACGCACAGCGCGGTGCACAACCGCCTGGACCAGTTCCGCGGCAAGCGGGTGGCGGTGATCGGCGGCGGGCAGTCCTCGCTGCAGACCGCGGCGCTGATGCACGAGGCGGGCACGGACGTCCAGGTCATCATCCGCGGGCACCAGCGGGTCTGGGAAGAGAAGCTAACCCCGGACCCCGGGCTTATCGACCGCATCAGGACGCCGCAGACGAAACTGTGCGAGGGATGGGGGTGCGCCCTCTATGACTCGCCTGACGCATGGCGACTGCTGCCCGGGCCGTCAGGACCCGCATGGCGCGGGCCGCCCTGGGGCCGTCGGGTGCGTGGTGGCTCCGCGACCGCGTTGAGGGCGTGCTCAACATCCTGATGGGCCACAAGGTCAAGTCGGCCGCGCCCAAGGGGAGCGGAGTCCGGCTCGAGCTTGACGGTCCCGAGCGGTCGAGCATCGAGGCGGACCACGTCATAGCGGGAACCGGTTTCGACATGGACGTAACTCATCTGCCGTTCCTCTCGGCCGAGATCACGTCGGCGCTCCGCAAGAGCGCTAACCTCCCCCTGGTCAACCGGGCGGGTGAATCATCGATCCCCGGCCTGTACTTCGCGGGTGCCACCGCCCAGATCAGCCTTGGCCCGGGCGTGCGGTTCATCTCGGGCACTTTCCAGACCGCGCCCCAGCTGGCCAGGTCGGTGGCTCGCCGTGCGGGCAAGGGAGCCGAATCCGCCGAATCCGCCGAAATCACGGCTCCGGCGAAGCCGCTGGCGACCACCGGCGGCCAGGACCGGCTGCTGTAAGGCCCGGCAGGCCGTGCCGCTCCGCGACCCGTGGTCCGCGGAGCGGCATGGTTACGCCGACGCGGTTAGGCGGGGGTGATGCCCAGGTCCCCGCGTCCGCTCGGGCCCGGCGTGTTTTCCGGCACCGAGTTGACCAGCGAGTGGGCGGCCATCACCAGGTAATCCCAGAGCTGTGCATCGAGTGCCGGCGGCAGCGCCAGTTCGTCGAGCGCCGTGCGCATGTGCTTCAGCCACTGGTCGCGCTCGGTCTCACCGATGCGGAAGCGGACATGCCGCATGCGCAGCCGGGGATGCCCGCGGAGCTCGTTGTACGTGGACGGCCCGCCCCAGTACTGGATGAGGAACAGCCGCAGGTGCTCCTCGGCCGGTCCGAGGTCCTCCGTGGGGTAGACCGGCCGGAGCACCGGATCGGCCGCGACCTCCTCGTAGAACCGGCGCACGAGCCGGGTGAACGTTTCCTCGCCGCCGACCGCTTCGTAGAAGCTGACCGGGCTCTCGCTTTCCTCGCTCATAACGTTGTCAGCCTAGTAGCACGGGCAACCTGGTCGCGCGGGCTAATCGGCCTTGGCCGGGAAGATCCCCGCATGCTGCAAGGCGGCCTTCACCCGGGCCCGCATTTCCCGCTCAACCTCCCACTGGCGCAGCGGCGCGGTCTTCGCCACGATCCGCATGATGACCTCGTCGGTCGAAATCTCCTGCACGCCCCACACTTCGGGCGCCTCAAGCATGACCGCGCGCCAGGTCGGGTCGTTCCACATCACGTCGCCCGTCTCCTGCAAGCGGTTCCTGGTCGTCACCAGGTCCGCGTCGAAGGGCACGGGGAAATCGATCACCGCGCGCGCCCAGCCCTGCGACTCGTTGCCGACGGTCTCGATGGCGCCGTTGCGGATGTGCCAGACGATGCCGTTCACATCCCGCAACCGGGTGATCCGCAGCGTGACGTTCTCCACGGTTCCGGTGGCATCGCCGACCGTGATCACGTCCCCGACCCCGTACTGGTCCTCGACCAGCATGAAGATCCCCGACAGGTAGTCGCGGACGAGATTCTGCGCGCCGAACCCGATCGCCACACCGACCACGCCCGCGCTCGCCAGCAGCGGCGCAAGGTTGATGCCAAGATCCCCGAGCACGACGAATCCGGCGATGGAGAAGATCGTCACCGACGAGGCACTGCGCAGGATGGCGCCGAGCGCGCGCACCCGTTGCTTGCGGCGTTCGTCGACCAGCGCGACCTCGGCCTGGGCGGCCGCGCCGTTGATCGCTCCCTGGTCGGTCGAGGTTCCGGCGGCGGTGCCAGCCAACCCGGCCCGCACCGCCGCCGCGTCATCCGCGACGGAGTCGTCGCTGGCGCTGCGCCGCCTGCGGACCGGACGCCGCGGGACGAGACGCAGCGCCGCGGCCCGGGTCGGCGCGCGCAGGGCGCCCGTCATGCCGTTGCGGAACTGTGGCAGGAATGACTGCGCGGCCCGCTCGGTCAGCCGGTTGATCAGCCGGTGCACAAGCCACTGGATAACGAGGGCAAGCAGCACGACGAAGAGCACGCGGAGCAGCAGGTGCACTGGTCCGGCGAGGAATTCACTGGTCAGCGTGGCCGCCCGGCCATCGTGGGACACGTCCCAGACCAACTGGCACGCCAGCCCCGGGGTCTTCCCGCAGCTGCCGATCAGCGTGGCCGGCGCGTGATCGGCGCCAAATACCGACAGCTGTACATGCCCAAGCACGCCAGACCTCCTCAGCTTCGCATCAGCCCCCAAAGAGTAATCATTCACGACCAAGCTCGCGTCGGCCTTGCTCCCTGCCACACAGAAGAAGCCATGAATCGCGATGAACGTGAAACACGGACCCGTTCGGATTAATCCTGCTCTTGATCCGTTGCGAGCATGGCGGTCTGGTCGGCCACGAAGGCCAGGCAGTCGCCGGCCTGCGACGCCATCAGAGACACCGCGCGCTGGCCGTGGCCAACCTGGCCCTCCGCGCGCAGGAGCACGGGCTTGCCTGAGGCGGTGGCGTGCTGCAGCGCGGCGCACATCTTGTAGCCGTGCAAGGGGTCGACGCGCGTGTCGTTACCGAAAACGGTGAACAGCACGGCCGGGTACTCGACGCCGTCCCGCACCTGGTGGTACGGCGAATAGCCGAGCAGCCAGCCGAGCTCCTCCGGCTTCGCGGCCGAGCCGTACTCGACGTTCCACGTCTCGCCGATCTTGAACCGCTCGTACCGCACCATGTCGAGCAGCGGGGCGGAGCACACGGCGGCCGCGAACAGGTCTGGCCGCTGCGTGACGGCGGCTCCGACGAGCAGCCCGCCGTTCGACCCGCCCCACACCGCTAGCTGCGACCGTGACGTGATCCCCTCCGCGATCAGGTATTCGGCCGCCGCGTGGAAGTCGTCGAACACGTTCTGCTTGCGGTCGAGCATCCCGGCGCGGTGCCACTCCTCGCCCTCCTCACCGCCGCCGCGCAGTCCGGCGACCGCGTACACGCCGCCCGCCTCGACCCAGGTGAGGATGTTCGCCGAGTACCCGGGCGTCTGGCTGATGTCGAAGCCGCCGTACCCGTAGAGAATGCAAGACCTTGCTTCCGAACGGGCCCGTGTTTCACTGGCCGACTCGATGATTACCATCTGGACCGCGGTGCCGTCCTTGGAGTGGTACGTCACCTGCGACGCGGTTACCGCCGGCGGCCGTTCCGCGGCCCCCGGCGGAGTCGCCCAGGTGTCGACCGTGCCGGTCGCGGCGTCGTAGCGGAGCACCACGGCCGGTGTCGTGTAGTCGGTGTAGCCGAACCACGCCTCGTGCCCGCCCTCCGGCCGCTCCCCTATCCCGCCGACCGTGCCGATCCCCGGCAGTGCGAGCGCGCGGAGGAGCTCCCCGGTGGCCAGGTCGTGCACGCTGACCTCGCTGACCGCGTGGCGGGTGCGCGACACCACCAGGACCGGCCGGGCCAGCTCGGGGCCGTCGAGGATCGCGTAGCTGCGCAGGACCGCGGACGGGTCTTCGGGGACGAGGTCTCGCCAGTCCGCGGGTCCGGACCGCTGGTTTTCGAGGGTTGGCGGGTCGGCGACGCAGATCCGGCCGCGCGGGGCGTTCAGGTCGGTAAACACGTAGAGCTTCCCGTCTCGCCCGATCCGCGGCGAGGCCATCGCGTCAAGCCCGACCATGAGCGGGATCAGCACGGGCGCCCCCGGGTCGCCTGCGGTCAGGTCGGCGATCCAGATGTCCTCTCGCGGCGCGGTCCCGACCGAGGCCGAGATGATGAGCCAGCGCCCGTCCCGGCTGACGCTGGCCCCGTAGTACGTGGTCTTGTCGCGCCCCGCGCCGAACACCTCCGCGTCCGCCTCCGGCGGCGTCCCCACCACGTGCAGGTACACGCGACGGTGGTACTGCGCTTCGCCTTCCGGCACTGCCTCGGGCGGCAGCCGCCTGGTGTAGTAGAACGCCTTACCGCCCGGCAGCCAGGACACTCCGGAATACCGGCACCGGTCGATGGGCCCGTCGACGAGTTCCCCCGTCGCGACGTCCATGACCCGCAGCAGCGACTCCTCATCCCCGCCGTGCGACAACTGATAGGCGAGGAGCCGACCCTCTTTATCTGGCTGCCATGCGTCAAGCGTGGTGCGCCCGGTCGGATCGATCGAGACGGGGTCGATGAGCACCCGTCCGGTGCCGGCATCATCGCCGACGTAGAGCACCGCGTGCTCTTGGTCGGGGTCGCGCCGCATGGAGAACCGCGTCGTCCCGCGCCAGGCCGGCAGGCCGACGGACCCGACGCGCAGCAACTCGCGAACGCGGGTCGTGAACTGGTCCCGGCGGGGCAGGCGGGCCCGGTAGTCGGCCCAGAGCTCTTCCTCGGCGGCCAGCCACTGCCGCGTCGGCGGCGAGTCGGGGTCCTCTAGCCAGCGGTACGGGTCGGCGACACGGTAGCCGTGCAGATCCTCGACCAGGTCAAGTCGGCGCGCGGCGGGGTAGCCGCCAGGAACGGGGGAGCCATCAGGGAAAGAAACCACAACCGTACCTTAACCGGAGCTCGTTACCAGGCATTAACCAAGAATCCATGGAATGCCTTGTACTCTAGATGCATTGGCGGAGGCACGTGGCTTCGGTCACGCCGGGGCAGACCTGCCCTGGCGGTGTGAGCGGCGCCTCACAATGGTACCTGCGGAGGTGCCTGGTGCGTCGCGTTCTGCTGCTCAATGTCACCTACGAGCCACTAACCACCGTCGGTCTCCGGCGGGCCGTCTGCCTAGTCCTAGGCGACAAGGCAGAGATTGTGCACGACGACACCGGCGGGAAGCTGCTGCACTCCGCCCGGTTCGAGGTAGTCACCCCATCCGTTATCAGGCTCCGCCGGTACGTCCGCATTCCGCAGCGCAACCGCGTCCCGCTGACCCGGGCTGCGCTCATGCGCAGGGACAACTACAAGTGCGCCTACTGTGGCCGGCACGGCGAGACGATCGACCATGTGCTACCGCGGAGCCGAGGTGGTCAGCACACCTGGGAGAACTGCGTTGCCGCCTGCCAGATGTGCAACCACCGCAAGGCCGACCGCCTGCTTTCCGAGCTCGGCTGGACTCTCCCCGTTGTCCCCGCTGTCCCGAAAGGAGCGCACTGGCGCCTCATCGGCGCCCAGTTCGACGGCGATCCCCAGTGGGAGGCCTACCTGGGCACGACCGCGGCGTTATGTCCGCGGCCGCGGGCGCGGGGGCGGGGGCGGGGGCGGGGGGAGACTGGTTGGCGTCCACAGCAGGCCTCCTTCGTTCGGGATAGCAACAGCGAGAGGGCGCGAACCGTCGCAGCGGTCCGCGCCCTCTCGCTGTTGTGCTGTCTTGCTGGTGGCTGGCCGGCTAGCCGCGGGTGAGCTTGCGGTAGGTGACGCGGTGTGGGCGGGCGGCCTCGGCGCCGAGGCGCTCGATCTTGTTCTTCTCGTAGGACTCGAAGTTGCCCTCGAACCAGAACCAGTTCGCGCCGCCCTCCCAGGCCAGGATGTGCGTGGCGACCCGGTCGAGGAACCAGCGGTCGTGGCTGGTGATCACGGCGCAGCCGGGGAATTCCAGCAGCGCGTTCTCCAGGCTGGCCAGTGTCTCGACGTCCAGGTCGTTGGTGGGCTCGTCAAGCAGGAGCAGGTTGCCGCCCTGCTTGAGGGTGAGCGCGAGGTTCATCCGGTTGCGCTCGCCGCCGGACATGACGCCCGCCGGCTTCTGCTGGTCGGCGCCCTTGAAGCCGAACGCCGCCACGTACGCGCGGCTGGGGAACTCCACGTTGCCGACGTGGATGAACGTCTCGCCGTCGGAGATCGCCTGCCAGACGTTCTTGTTCGGGTCGAGCCCGGCGCGGTTCTGGTCGGAGTATGAGATCTTGACCGTGTCGCCGACGCGGATCGTCCCCTTGTCGGGCTGCTCGTCGCCGACGATCATCTTGAAGAGCGTGGTCTTGCCGACGCCGTTCGGGCCGATGACGCCGACGATGCCGTTGCGCGGCAGGGAGAAGGACAGGTCGTCGTAGAGCAGGCGGTCATCGAAGCCCTTGGTCAGGTGCTCGACCTCGACCACCGAGTTGCCCAGGCGCGGGCCCGGCGGGATCTGGATCTCCTCGAAGTCGAGCTTCCTGTTCTTGTCCGCCTCGGCGGCCATCTCCTCGTAGCGGTCAAGGCGCGCCCTGGACTTGGTCTGCCTTGCCCTCGGGCTGGACCGCACCCATTCGAGTTCGTCGTCGAGGCGCTTGCGCATCTTGGCGTCCTTGGCGCCCTCGACCTTGACCCGGGAGGCCTTGGTCTCCAGGTAGGTGGAGTAGTTGCCCTCGTAGGGATAGGCGTGGCCGCGGTCGAGCTCAAGGATCCACTGCGCCACGTTCTCCATGAAGTACCGGTCGTGGGTAACCGCGATGACGGTGCCCGGGTACTTCTCCAGGTGCTGCTCGAGCCAGAGGACCGACTCGGCGTCCAGGTGGTTGGTGGGCTCGTCGAGCAGCAGCAGGTCGGGCTGCTGAAGGAGGAGCTTGCAGAGGGCGACCCTGCGCCTTTCGCCGCCGGAGAGGGTCGTGACGTCAGCGTCGGGCGGCGGGCACCTAAGTGCGTCCATCGCCTGCTCAAGCTGGCTGTCCAGGTCCCAGGCGTCCTTGTGGTCGATCTGCTCCTGGAGCTTGCTCATCTGATCCATGAGCTCGTCGGAGTAGTCGGTCGCCATCTTCTCGGCGATCTCGTTGTACTCGTCGAGGAGCTTCTTCGTCTCGGCTACGCCTTCCTCGACGTTGCCGAGCACGGTCTTGTCCTCGTTGAGCTTCGGCTCCTGGGCGAGGATGCCGACGGTGAAGCCCGGCATGAGGCGGGCCTCGCCGTTGGAGACCTGCTCCATCCCGGCCATGATCTTCAGCAGGGTCGACTTGCCGGTGCCGTTCGGGCCAACGACCCCGATCTTCGCTCCCGGGAGAAAGCTCAGCGTGACATTGTCGAGGACAACTTTGTCCCCGTGCGCCTTGCGGACGGCGCGCAAGCTGTAAATGAACTCGGGCATGTCTCGTCAACCTACCTATTGCCGCGGGTAACTGACCCGCGGACCTCTTGTACGTCAGGAAAAGTCAGGGAAGGGCTCAGCGTGGCACTTGCCGTCATCCGCACAGCGTGATCCTCAAGAAGTGCGACATATCCGATCATCGTCCAGAGAGTCAGAGCAGCGGTGAGCCATCGGCAACTGTCAGCATACGTGCCCGACCTACACCGTAAGCGCAGCCGTCCCTCGCTTCATTCCCGGCGGCCGGCTAGATGTCCCGGATGTCCTGCCCGAACGCGCCGGGTACGGCGGAAACCGCCGGTACGAGATGAAGGTCGAGCGGGTGGCCCGAGGGGCAAGTTAACGTTCGCCGGCCGGGTTGGTCCTGTCGGCTTGGCCGGTTCCGTCGGCTCGGTTGGCCCCGTCGGCTTGGTCAGCTCCGTCCGTCCGGTTAGCTCCGTCCGCTCCGGTTAGCAAGGCATACCCGGTCGCGGCCCGTACGCTTGGCCCGGTACAGGGCCTTGTCGGCCGACTCGATCAGTTCGACGAGGCTGCCGCCGTGACTGCCGAGGACCGCGACGCCGATGGAGATCGTGGCACCCACGATTACGTCCTCTGTCAGCACCCTGACCACGCTGACGCCGCGACGGATCCTTTCGGCGACGCGGCCCGCTTCCGCTGCCGTGGTGCGGTTGAGCAGGATCGAGAACTCCTCGCCGCCGAACCGGCCAACCAGATCGGACTCGCGGACCTGCTGGCGCATCTCCGCGGCGAGCATCCGGAGCACGGCGTCCCCGATGAGGTGGCCGTACGTGTCGTTGACCCGCTTGAAGTAATCGACGTCGGTGAGGAGGACCGCGACGGATTCGCGCCGACGCCGCGCCCGGTCGACGGCCAGGCTGGCCTCTTCCTGCCAGGCTCCCGCGTTCAGCACGCCGGTCTTGGGATCGGTGCACGCCTGCGCCTTGAGTTGCGAGTGGAGCAGACTGCGCTGGAGCAGGACGACCGGAGGCAGAGCGATGGTGAGCAGGAACATGCTGAGCGCACAGGCGATCGTGACCAGGATGCCCGCGCAGGTCTCGGTGAGGTCGAGCAACATCCGTTCGCGGTCCCAGAGCATTTCGGCGAGACGGGCGTCGGGGTCCACGAGCCAGGCGGCCACCGCGACAAGGCCAGCGTTCAGCACTCCGAAGACAACGGCGCAGGCAATCGCCACCATTGCCTGCTGCGGGCGCATGAGCCATGCGTTGGGCCCGGGATAAGTCAGCCAGGTCCCGGCCAGGCCCCGCTCGCTCACCGGGGTAAGCCAGCGGAACAGGGCCGAGGCAAACGCCCCGGAAAGGCCCAGTGCCGCGCTGCTGAACATCCGCCGGTACACCGCGCTGTGTGTATTCAGGGTGGAGCGCACCCGCGCATAGCTCAGCAGTCCGAGCATCGCCGGCGCCACCAGTGCGTACAGCGGGGGCAGTAGCAGCGCCACGGGGAGCCACCAGGCGGACAACAGATCCCGCCAGACCCCGGTCGGCTGCCCGAGTCGCCCGCTGGCCTCGACGCAGATGGCGCCGCAGCCCATCAGCGCGGCGAACAAGGTGATGTCGCCACCGACCACGGGGGTCGACGCCGCCTCCCAGCCGGTGATCGCTAGGTAGCAGGCAAGGACGCCTGTCACGTAGCCGATCAGCGAAAGCGGCTCGCGGAGCAGTCGCCACCTCCGTGACCATGCCCACGAGAAGCCGCCGCGATTCTCGCGCAGTTGCTCTTTGGCCGCGTCCTGGACTGCTGACATGCCGTTGCCTGTCGCCTTCCTTAGACTCCCCCGACGTCTGGAACTGGCTCAGCACTTGTAAGTCACTCTAGGTAACAGAGTAAATGCAAAGTGTTTCACGTGCGGCCGGAATTCCCAGGTTGGCCGCCACCCCGTCGGCTGCCAGCGAATTCGATATTCATCACTCTGTGTGACGAACATTGGTAAGCGGCAGCCGACGGACGGGATTGTGGCAGGTCAGAGGCAGTCCCCCGGTCGGCCTAGAACGGTACCGGCTCCGCTTCCGGCAGGCTGGGGTCATCCGTCAGCCCGGATTCGGCCGGAACACGTCCGGACTCGTGGTCACCGGATTTATCACTCTCCGTGATCAAAATGGATGACGTGTCCGAGGTGACCGTCAGCTGGGACCCGCCTGGGTCGCCGCCTGGGTCGGCCCTGAAGCCAACGTCGGCCGAGTCAGCTTGATCGCCAGGAGCGAAGGCGGACATCGTCAACTCGCCCGGGTCGCTTTCGCCCGCGTATTCGTCGTCGCCATCGCCTGGGTCAGCGAAACCGACCTCCTGTCGGGCCATCTCGCCCGCGTTAACGTCCGCCTGCCGCCCGGACTGCGACCGCGAGCCGCGCAGGAAACGAGACCAGCCGTAGGTGAGGTCGTGTCCGATAGAGTCCGCCTCGATCTCAAGCGTCGCCCTGGGCCGCTGCTGGTTATCAATCCAGTGATTCATGAAAAACTTGCCGCGAACGAACACCATGTCGCCCTTGTGCAGGGAACTGGCGGTGTTGATCGCGAGGCGCCGCCAGCACTTGATCTTGAAATACGAGGTCGGCGCGTCCTGCCACTCCCCCGTTTCGCGGTTCAGCCGCCGCGGGGTCGAGCCCACCCTGATCTCGGTGACCGGGACCGCCGCCGGGGTCTTCTGGTGGAGCCTCGGTTCGGCAGTTAGGTATCCGCGCAATGTGATCTGATTGTCCTGGCTCATTTGCGGCCAGCCCCTTCCGGTCCATTGAGTTCCTTAGCGCCCGGCGGCACACTCCGTCGGTACACCTTCACCGTGCCAGGCCACACCGCGTCCTGGCCTAACTAATTCGCCGCCTGTGGATATCGGGCCGGAATGGTCCGCCACTTGTGGACAACGATTTGCGATCCTGCAGCTCATCCGGCAAAATGCCCCCTCGCCACCAGACGGGGCTGGGGAAAACCAGTTGATACCGATGCCGGTCAGCGTGCTATGGTCCGCACTCGTGCGACGAGTCTCCGTGGTAGGGACTTCGGGTTCCGGCAAGTCAACGCTGGCCAGAAGGCTGGCCCTTATTCTCGACGTGCCCTGTCTAGAGCTGGACAGCGTCTACCACCAGCCGGGCTGGGTGCCGTTGCCCGCGGAGGACTTCCGTGAGGCCGTTGCCGCCAGGATCGCCGAGGACGGCTGGGTGATGGATGGTAACTACGGTGCGGTCCGCCAACTGATCTGGGCGCGCGCGGACACCGTCATCTGGCTCGACCTGCCGAAGCGCGTCGTGATGCGGCAGATCATCTGGCGGACACTCCGCCGGGCGGCCGGCCACGAGGAACTGTGGAATGGCAACCGGGAGCGCTGGCGGAACTTCTTCAGCCTTGACCCGCAGCAGTCTGTCATAGCCTGGGCCTGGCACAAGCACGGCGAGTACCGCGAAAGGTACGGCCTGGCGGCAAAGGATCCGGCCAACGTCGACCTGACCTTCATCCGCCTTACCAGCCGGCGCGACGCCGCCCGGTTCCTCACTAAGACGGCCGACCGCCGTTCCTCAAGCAGCCTCGCATAACCGACGCTCAGGCATGGGGGTTACGACTGGGCGGCTACCAGCTCAGACGGCTGCGCGATGACATCGACGAGGGCACCGTTGCGCATGATCGTGACGGGGAACGGGCGACCGATTGCCTCGGCGAACATCAGCCGCTGCAGGTCCTGCGCGGTCGTCACCTCGCGCCCGTCGGCGGTGAGCAGCAGGTCGCCGACGCGAAGGCCCGCCCGGTCGGCGGGTCCGCCGGACACCACCGACGCGATGCGCACGCCGGTGTCACGCCCGCCGAGTTTCCCTCGCCAGACTGGCGCCACCGGCGCGGGCACCACGGCCACGCCGAGGTAAGCGCGGCGCACCCGTCCGTCGCGCATCAGGGTCGACACGATCCGCCTGGTAGTCGAGTTCACCGGAACGGCAAGCCCGAGCCCGGTTCCGGCCACCGCGGTATTGATGCCAACGACCCGCGCGCGGGAGTCGGCGAGCGCGCCGCCCGAGTTGCCCGGGTTGAGCGCCGCATCGGTCTGGATAACGTCCTCGATGAGGCGGTGTTCTCCTACCGGCAGCGACCGGCCGAGCGCACTCACCACGCCCGCCGTCACGGAGCCGGCCAGGCCTAGGGGGTTGCCCACCGCCACGACAAGCTGGCCCACCCTGAGCTCGTCCGCCTCGCCAAGCTCAGCGGGCTCAGGTGTCACTCCCGACGCGCGGATCACAGCCAGGTCAGACAGCGGATCCGCTCCCACGACCTGGAAGGCCGACGTGCTGCCGTCGGAAAAGGTCGCCGTCCCACCGGTCGCGCGGCCGACGACGTGCGCGTTCGTGAGGAGAAACCCATCGGCGGTGAATACCACCGCGGACCCGAGGCTCTCTCCCGACCCGCGTCCAGATGATCGGAACTGCGGCACTCGCAGGCTGGCAACCTTGGGTGTGAGCCGCTCGGCCACGCCGGTCACGACCCGCGAGTACTCATCTAGGGGTTCACTGCTTCCCATAAATTGATTACATCATTACAAGGCAACACTGCCAAGTCATCCGAACGAGTCCGGCTTCCTCCCGTTCACCACATGTCTGCCCGTGCGGCGGGTGCGAGTCCCGGTGCGGTCATGGTGACGGACGCTCCAACCAGCAAAGAGCCGCCAGACCGCCAGAATTCCAGAATGTCCGGCTGCGGGCCAAGGCCGCCCCCTCCCGCCTTCGACCTTGAGAAGGTTCGCTAAAGACGAACGACCGAGCGATCGCGAGCGGGGCAGGAGCCTGAGCACCAGGGCGACCACAGCTGTCCCTGAACCCGGTATCCGCAGAACGCCGCGGGCCACGGCCACGCCGCCGGCCACCGGCCACCGGCCACCGGCCACGGGCACGGGGCTACGACATACGGCGGGTTGAGTGGTGATGTGATCGTTGACCACGTCATCGTGCAATGCGTGATCTGGTAGAGCGATGCGTCAACCTAAAGGGCGCCGCCCGGAAGCCTGGCCTCCGGTCGGCCGGGTGCGCTCCTCAGCCGCAGCGTCATAGGGCCATTTCGAACATTTTCCTGACCTATTTTCGGTGCATATGTCCTACACGAAATGGCCCTACGAGCCGAACGCCGCTGTCGGCACCCTGAGGGTGGCCTGGGCGTAAGCGGCCGGTTGCGACCACCAGTTCTCTCCTGAACCGCTCGTACTGGGCGATTTCGCGGCCGGTCGGGGTGAGCACCAGGTCGTGGGTTACTTCGGCGACCCGGTTGCGCATCGCCTGCTCGGCGGAATCCCGCTCGCGGTCGGCGGTGGCGAGGACCACGTTGCGGCAGCCGACCGCCGTCACGTAACCAAGCACCAGCATCGCGGCCGCCATGATCAGCAGCCATGGGATCAAAGAAGCCTCTCCGATCCAACCGGAGTGCTGACCGGTCGAGCTGCCCACCGCGATCACCACCGCGAGCGCGACACCGGCCGCGGCGAGCACGGTCAGCAGCCACTGCCAGGCCGTCACGAGCCACCACCAGGCCGGCGGTCCCGACCTCACCTCGGCGATCGCGGCCTGCACGGCTCCCGCGAGTGCCTGCGGCACCCTGCCCGCGTTGTATCGGGCGGCCTCGCGCAGGCTGCCTGACCACGGTTCGGTTAGACCGCTGCCCACCGTGTCGGCGAACGCCGTGATCGCGTTGTCGACCTCGGACTGCTGTGCCTGCCCGCCGTATATGTCAGCAGTGGCGCCGGCGGTTCCATTGGCCGCTCGCAGCGCGCGCATCGGGTCGCGGCGGCCGCCGAGCAGCCGCCCAACCGGCCAGTCGGTGAGCCGGGCCGCCTGCGCCTCCCGGGTACTCGCCAAGGCCTGCGCGACCGCGGACAGGCCCGCGGCCCGGTCGAACGCCTCAGTGAGCCGGGCCGCCGCCTCTTTCGGGACGCTGGCGCCCAGGTCGACGCCGTCTCGCTTAGTGCCGTCCGGAGTGGCGTCCTCCCACGGCGGCCGGGCCGCCGCCGCGGGCTCCGCGAGCGCCGCTACCTGTGCCCGCTCTTCCTCGGTGAGATCCCACGGCGGCTTGGATGGCGGCTTCGGCTGGCTGTCTTCCAGCGGTGCGGCTGGCGGCGGCGTCCCGGCCTCGGTGACCAGGGCTGCGTCCGGTGCCAGCTGAGGACCGTCGTACACCGCGAAACCGCCGATAACCGCGTCGATGTCGGCGGCGATCCGGTCGGTCACCGCCCGGCTGCGCGTCACCGTCTCCGTTAGCAGCGCACGCAACTCGCCCAGGCCTTCGCCGGTGCGGGCCGAGACCGGGTAGATCTGGGTGTCGAGCAGGTCCTCAGCGTCTAGCAGGCGGCGGAGGTCCTCTTCACAGTCCCTGACCTGCTGCGGCGAGAGCACGTCGACCTGGTTGAGCACCACGGTGAACACGGCGGCGTGGCCGGCCAGCGGGATCAGGTACCGGTTGTGTACGGCGGCGTCGGCATACTTCTGCGGGTCGAGTACCCAGATGACCATGTCGGCCAGCTTGGACAGCCGGTCCACCGCCGCCATGGAAGCCGTGACCACCGAGTCGTGGTCGGGCAGGTCGAGCAGGATCAGCCCGTCGAGGTCCGATTCGCCGGTGTCCAGGACACTGGCTCTGGCGTACCGGTGGCGGCGCTGCACGCCGAGCCAGTCGAGCAGCGGGGCCGCACCCTGCATGTTCCACACGCACGCATGCACGTGCCGCGTCATCGGGCGGGTCACCCCGGGCTGCGAGAACGTTGCCCCTGACAGTGCGTTGAACAGGGTCGACTTCCCGCTACCGGTGCCGCCGGCCAGGGCGACGACCGTGTGGCTGCTGGAGAGGCGCAGTCGTTCGCCCGCCCGCTTCAGCACGGCTTCCGCGTCATCGAGCAGCTGGTTGCTGAAGCCGCTGCCACCATGGCCAGACGCGCGCGTCTCCACCTGGATCTCGTTTCCCTGGCCCTGGCGGGCCCGGCCGATCCGCACCAACTCGGCGAGCGCCTCAAGACGAGGTGACAGGTTCTGCTCGCCCGCCCGCTGCGGGTCCAGAGACGGAAGCATGCTCATCGGGCCGCCTCAAGCGAGTACTCGGCCTGGTAGAGCCGGACGGCGGCAACCGGGTCAACCTGGCCCGCCTCCTGAATGGCCTCGCCGAACCGGAGCAGTTCCTCATCGAGGAGCAGCCCGACCCGCTGGCGCAGGTCCTGTCTGGCCCTCGCGATCAGTTCCTCGGACTCGGAGTCCCCGATGATGGAGGCGAGCACTTCCCTGGGCACGGCGCCGATCCCGTCCTTGCCTTCCTGGGCGGTCTCCCGGGGAGCCGGGACGAACGCGCCAACCTGACTGGGCGCCCCGAGCATCGCGACCAGGGCCACCACGCTTACCGGGGCGATATCGCGCACGGGGTTGCTGCTGTGGCGCCCCGAGACAACCGACTGCACGAGTCGCATCAGCTGATCTTGCCACGCGCTGACGGCACGCGAGACCCGCAGCGGCAAGTCGGGAGAAGACCGGTCGAAGGCCCCCTCCTTTCCGGTCGCGGCGGCCGGCTGGTCCTCTGGGTCGCTACCGAAGGCCGCCTCAAACTCGCGCTTGGCGCGCTCGTCGCGCACCCTGCTTTCCTCGGCCGTGTCGAGCAGCGCGCCGCCGCCTGGGTTGTCCCGCCACACGCGGGCCACCCGTTCGGCCGCCCGGTCGGCCAACGAGACGACAAGCGCCTGCAGGGCCGCGCGCAGCGCCGCCTCAAGCGCCGCGTACCTGGTGGTTGTGGCGTCGGTGCGCGCCCGCTTGCCGCCGCGCCGTACCACCGAGATGCCGCGCCTGCCGTGGAGCGCGGCGCCCAGGTCACCGCTTGCCGCATAGTCCTGCCAGCGCGCCAGCACCTCGCCCGCCACCAACCGGCCGGAGTGCGTGCTCTCGTCGAATTCCGCGAGCGCGCCCGCATAGGCGTTCTCGGCCTCCCGGCGCAGCCGGGTGCTGAGCACGACCTGAGCGTCCACGTGCGCGGCCAGCCGGGGCACCCGGGTCTTGAATGTGTCGAGCACCCCCGACATCGTCTGGCTGAGCACCGCCACCCGGCGGTCCGTGTACTGGGCGGTCTCGTTCAGCCAGTCCCTGATGGGCTGGAAGATATCGTCCGGCAGGAAACCGTCCACGATGCCCGTCTCCGGGATGACGAACCGGTTCTCGGCCTGGACCCCGTTGGCGTCGAGCATCGCGTTGAAGTGTGCGACAAGCTCGGTGCGATGGCTCGGCGGGACCCGGGACAGGACGATGCCGAGCGCCGCGCCGCGGTCCCTGGCGTACTGCAGCAGCTCCCAGACCGGAGCGTCCGCGTAGCGGCTCGCACTGGTCATGAAGAGCCACAGGTCCGAGGCGTCGAGGAACTGGTACGCGAAGTCATAGTGCGCGCGCACCACAGAGTCGATGTCGGGGGTGTCGAGCAGGGCGATGCCCCTGGTCATCCCCTCACTGGCGGCCAGCACGAGTAGCCCGTCGCGTCCAGGCCGGGCCAGCCCCTCCTGGCGCACCCGGGGAAGCGTCGGCAGGAACATGTTCTCCGCGAACCAGTGCATGTCGTCGGGATGGCATGCGAGCACCGGGGAGTTGGTGGTCGGCCGCCTGACCCCGGTCAGGCTGACCTGGGTGCCGACGATGCTGTTCACCAGTGTCGACTTGCCGGCCCCGGTCGAGCCGACCAGAGCCACGAGCAGCGGTGCGGCGGACTGGCGGACCCGGGGCAGCAGGTAGTCATCAATCTGGCTCAGCATCTTGGCCCGCTCGGCGGTTACCTCGTCGGCGCCGGCGATGTCAAATACAAGCGGGATCGCGGCGATGCGCTTGCGCAGGTTCAGCAGGGTCGCCTCGAGTAGCCGAGCGTCCACCCGGACCCGGGAGCGCTGCCACTCGCTCGCCTCTCCGCCGGGTGAACCCCAGGGGTTGCGGGGGGCCGGTTCCCCGGGAGTTGACTGAGTAGTCACACTAGGTTCATTCCCGTGTCCCGGCGAATGGGCATCACGTGTGTGTGCCAATTCATCACCACGCGCTTGCGTCCCACTGTGCTCATTGTTCTCAATCTGCTCACCGTTATCACCGGGCGACGGCGATTGTTCTGCCGTCATACCCTTACCTTCCATGGTCCCGCCTGGTTTTATGCTCGTTAATTTTCCTTCGCCAGCGGGGGTACCGGCGAAGGGGCCGCGCTGGAACCATCATCCCGCGCTCGCTAACATTGCCTCAGCTGCCCAAATCCCGAGCGAGCGCGGCCAGCTCGGCCGCGATGGTCACCACGCCGCCGATAACGACCACGGCCGGTGGCCGGACACCTTCGTCCACTAGTCGCCTCTCGACGCCTTCTAGCGTTGAATAAATTGTGCGCTGTGTGGGCATGGTACCGTCCGCGATTACCGAAACAGGGCAGTTCTCCGGCCGTCCGTGCTTCATGAGCACGCTCGTGACCGCCCCTATACGCTCCAGTGACATCAGGAGCACCAATGTGCCGTCAGACCTGGCCAGTGCGGGCCAGTCCACGGTGGAGCGCTCGTCACCAGGCGGTACATGGACCGAGAGCACGTGGAAGGCCTGCGTCGTCCCGCGGTGGGTGACCGGGAGGCCCGCCGCCGTCGGCACACCGATCGCGCTGCTGATTCCGGGAACCACGGTCACCGGCACGCCGGCGTGCAGGCAGGCGAGCATCTCCTCGCCTCCCCGCCCGAAGACGAACGGGTCACCGCCTTTAAGCCGAACCACGAACTTCCCGCTCGTCGCGTGCGAGACCAGCGCCTCGTTGATCTCGTCCTGTGACATCTGCCGTCGGTAGGGAACCTTGCCCGCATCGATCACGATGACGTCCGGCGGCAGTTCGGCGAGCAGTTCGCGCGGCCCGAGGTGGTCAGCGACCACGACGTCCGCCTCGGCGAGCAACTGCCTGCCCTTGACCGTGATGAGGCCAGGATCCCCGGGGCCGCCGCCGACCAGGGCCACGCCCGCGAGCCTGGTGCGGTGATGACGGGCCGCGATCGTTCCCGACCGCAGTCCCGCCGTGATCGCATCGCGGATCGCGGCGCTGTGCCTGGGATCGCCGCTGAGCACGCCGACGCTGGTGTCGCCGACCGCACCCGAGGCCGGCGTCCAGGCCGTCGCGGCGGCCGCGTCGTCGGCGCGTACGCACCAGGTGCGGTTAGCCTCCGCCTCATCCGCCACCGCGGCGTTGACTTCTGGCCGGCTGGCACAGGCGACGACCAGCCAGGCGCTCGCGCAGTCCCCGCGGGCGTACGCACGGCGCTGCCAGTCGAGCCTGCCCCGCGTGGCAAGCTCTTCGAGGGCAGGGGTGGCCGACGGCGAAACAAGCACCACGTCCGCACCCGCCGTGAGCAGCCTCGGCACCCGGCGGGCGGCCACCGCTCCCCCGCCGACCACAAGCACGCGTCTGCCGCGCAGCCGCAGGCCGAGCAGGTATGCCTCCCCCTGGCTGTCGTCTCGTCCTGTTTCCGGTCGTCCTGTCACGGGCGCAGGGTACCGTGCGTCCCGGGCCGGTTCATCCCTGGCCCCGGCGGCCGCTATTATCCGCGAGCGGAGATCGGCCGGAACAAGAAGGACCGGAGCCCGCTCGACCGGCCCGAACGTCAAGGCCGCCTGGCGCCTTCACCAACCCCGTGAGACGGACGGCACATATACCGAAATTTCCGGAATGTCGGGCGCGCCAGCGCCCGACATTCCGGGGCCGGAGGCCGGGGATCGGTGGGCGCGCCGTGGGACAACGGCGGTTAGGTGAAGGGGTTCGTGCTGGGGTGCCGTTCCTGGCGCGTGCGCACTTTGCCCGGGATGTCCCGCCGTCGCCGCGACCCGGTCCATGATCACGGAGGAAAAACATCAAATGAGCTGCAAATCCTCCACGGAAGGAAAATCCTCCGCGATCATGAACCCGCTGCGTAGCAGCGTTTCATGAAATATCCGGCATGTCGTGGCGCGCCAGCGCCCGACATGCCGGAAACTGCAGCAACCCGAGCGGGACGGACCATCTGCTGCTCACGCAGCCCTGAGGCAGTCGCCGGGCGCGGTGTCCCGCTCACGCGGCCCCGAGGCAGTCGCCCGGCGCGGCGTCCCGCATACAGCCCCGAGGCAGTCGCCCGACCCGGTGTCCCGCTCAGGCAGCCCTGAGGCAGTCGCCGGGCGCGGTGTCCCGCTCACGCGGCCTTGAGGTAGTCATCGGCCGCGCTGTCCAGCAGCAGGTCGCTGAGCGGGTGCCGGGTCCGCGGCGCCGCTTCACGGGCGGCGAGGTGGCCGGGCAGTTCCGCGTCCGGGTCGCTGCGGCCGACCGCGAGTACGACCACCGGGGTGAGCGCCTGGTCTAGGCCGAAGTCCGCGCGGACGGCGTCGCCCGCGAAGCCGCCGATCTGGTGCACGGCGAGCCCGTGGGCCTGGGCCTGGGTGACCAGTGAGGCCACGGCCGCTCCGGTGTCGTACAGCGCCCACGGCTGCGGCGTACCGTCGTCGGAGGCGGTGCGGGCCGCGACCAGGATGAGCGCACTGGCCGAGCCGGCCCAGGCCTGGTTGCCCGGGTAAAGCGCCGCGAAGAGCCGGCCGTGGGCTTGCTCGCCGCGGCGCGTCACCAGGAACCGCCACGGCTGGCTGTTGCTCGCCGACGGCGCCCACCGGGCGGCCTCAAGCAGGGCGGCGACGTGATCGTCACCGATTTCGTGGCCACGGTCGAACCCGCGCGGGCTCCAGCGCTCCGCCAGCAGCGGGTGAACGGGAACCGTGGTGCTAGCCGTCTTGCGCATCGGACCCTTGTCCTGCCTTCCTTAGGGATGTTCAATGCGCGCCAGAACATAGTTGAAGCTTCATCTATTCCGGTGCGGCATTCAGGTTGACAGCGACTGCGGCGGTGGCGCGTTCAGTCCTGGCCCGACCACTGGTAGCGGTGCTCGGGGCGGCCGGTGCTGCCGTAGCGGGAGGTGAGCGTGACCAGCCCCTTCTGGTACAGGTGGTCGAGGTAGCGGCGGGCGCTGACGCGGGAGACGCCGGTCGCGGAGGCCATCTCCGCAGCGGACACCGGGCCGCTGGTGTCGCGCAGCGTACGGACGATGAGCTCGTGGGTGGTCGCCGACAGGCCCTTGGGCAGCGCGTTCGACGGCGATCCGCGCAGGGTCTCCAGCGCGCGGTCGACCTCGGGCTGATCGGTCAGCTGGCCGCTGGGCAGCCGCTGGTGGTACGCGGCGTACCGGTCGAGCTTGTCGCGGAAGGTGGCGAAGCTGTACGGCTTGATGAGGTACTGGATGACGCCGTGCGCGATTGCTGCCCGCACGGTATCGGCATCGCGGGCGGCCGTGACGGCGATGATGCCCGGCGGCTGGGCCCGCACCGTCTGCAGCGCGTGGCAGACCTGAATGCCGGTCATGTCGGGCAGGCCGAAGTCAAGCAGCACGAGGTCGGCGTGCTGGCTTACCGCACAGCCGACGGCCTCCGCTCCGGTGCGGGCGACGCCGATCGCGGTGAAGCCGGGCACCCGGCCGATGTAGCCGACGTTGACCTCGGCGACGAGCGGGTCGTCTTCCACGACCAGGACACGGATCATGCGGGCGGGCTCCCGGCGACGGCGCGCCCAGTGCCGCGTCGACTGGGCAGGCAGGCTTGGAAGACGGCCCCGCCATCGCTGTCGTTGCGGACGGTTATGGTGCCGCCGAGGCGGGTCACGGTGTGCCGGACCAGGGCCAGGCCGAGACCGCGGCCACCGGGCTGCTGACTGGGCTTCGTGGTCCAGCCGGCGGTGAAGACGGCGTCGAGGTTATCGGCGCTGATGCCGGGGCCGTTGTCCCTGACGGTGATGGTCAGCGCGCCCTCGTCGCCGGCTTCCAGCTCCAGCTCGATCCAGCCGCCCTCCTCACTGGCGGTGCGCCGGGCCGCGACCGCGTCGAGGGCGTTGTCGAGCAGGTTGCCCACGATGGTGAGCGCGTCCTGCGACGGCATCCGCTGCGCGGTGATCGTGCCGTGCGCGCGCAGCCGCAACTCGACGCCGCGCTGGTCGGCCAGCGCCGACTTGCCGAGCAGCAGCGCGGCCAGTGCGGGGTCTGCCACCTGGCCGACCATCTCGTCGCTGAGCCGCTGCGCGGCCGCGGCCTCGCGGGTACCTAGCCGCACCGCTTCGTCGTAGCGGCCCAGCTCGACCAGGCCGACGACGGCCTGCATCCGGTTGGCGGACTCGTGGGACTGCTCGCGCAGTGCCGCGGCCAGGGCGCGCACGTCGTCAAGCTCCCGCAGTGCCTGCTGCAGCTCGGTCCGATCTCGCAGCGTGGTGACCATTCCGACGGGGACCCCCTCGACTTCGGCGGGGCTGCGGCTGACGACAAGCACCCGGCCCGCGGCAACCTGGAGCTGGTCGCGGACCGCCGCACCGTCGCCGGCCCACGCGGCAAGCAGCCCGCTGTCGGTCAGCCCCGTGTCGGTCAACAAAGTGTCGGTCAACAAAGTGTCGGTCAACACAGGGTCGCTCAGCCCAGTATCGGTCACCACCGGGCCGGTCAACCCCGTATCGCTCAGCCCGGTGTCGCCTAGCACAGTGCCGGAAAGCAGCTCGGCAACCGGCTTGCCCTCGCTGTCGGCGGGCAGCCGCAGCAGCCGCAGGGCCTCGTCGTTGACCAGCACGACGGTGCCGTCCCGGTCGGTGATGATCAGGCCCTCGCTCACCGCGTGCAGCATGGCGTGATGATGCTGGTAGAGCCGGGCGATGACGGCGGGCTCCAGGTTGAAGGTCTGGCGGCGGACCCGGCAGGCCAGCAGCAGCGACCCGGCGATGCCGACGGTCAGCGAGACCTCGCTGAGCGCCACGAGCCCGAGCAGCTGGCGCTGCCCGCCGGGCGAGCGGTAGATCCCCACCATGGCCTCGATGCTTATGGTGAGGACCACGATGGCCACCTGCAGCACTACCAGCTGGCGGGCCAGGCTCCACCGTTCGACGTCCAAGCCCTTCATCCGCGCATCGTCGCACACAACCGCGGTCGGAAACAGGAGCATTGGTCGTGACCATAATGACCAGAAGATGACCGGCGGGCAGGACATGCGCATGCTGGCGGGAGAAGAAGGCGTCGTGCGCGAGAGGATGACCTGATGGTCCGGCCGAGACTGCTGCGCCGCCCGGAGACGGCCGAACGGCTCACCGCCGACCAGCGCAACTCGTTCATCGTGGCCCTGCTCGGCTGGACCATGGATTCGTTCGACTACTTCCTCTTCGTCTTTGTCCTGTCGGACATCGCCCGGGACAAGACGTTCGGCGCGACCAGCACCCAGCTGGCGTTCATCACCACCGCCACCCTGGCGATGAGGCCGGTCGGCGCGCTGCTGTTCGGGCTGTGGGCCGACCGGGCGGGGCGACGCATACCGCTGATCACCGACGTGCTGCTCTACTCCTGCGCCGGGGTGCTGTGCGCCATCGCGCCGGACTTCACGGTCCTGCTGATTCTGCGGCTGATCTACGGGCTGGGGATGGGCGGAGAGTGGGGACTCGGCGCGGCGCTGGCGATGGAGAAGATCCCGGCCAGCCGACGGGGCTTCTTCTCCGGGCTGCTGCAGCAGGGCTATGCCATGGGCTACCTGCTCGCCGCGCTCGCCTACCTGCTGGTCCACTCCGCGCTCGGGCTGAACTGGCGGTGGATCTTCGTGCTGTCCATCATCCCGGTGCTGAGCACCCTCCTGCTGCGCAGCGGGGTCAAGGAATCTGAGGTGTGGGAGGCGACGCGGAAGCGGATGCGCGCCAGCCGTACCTCGATCAAGGACATCCTGCGCGAGCCCGCGATCATTCGCCGGTTTGGCTACCTCATCCTGCTGATGACCGCGTTCAACTGGATGAGCCACGGCACCCAGGACATCTACCCGACGTTCCTGAAGTCCGCGTCCGACGGCGGCGCCGGCCTCGGCGCCACCACCGCGGCCTGGATCGCCGTGCTGTACAACGTCGGCGCCATCGCCGGGGGCCTGATGTTCGGCACCCTGTCCGAGCGGCTCGGCCGCCGTCTCACGATCATCTTCGCCGCCATGCTGGCTCTGCCGATCATCCCGATCTTCGCCTACGCCGGGCGCGGCGCGGGCATGCTCGCGCTTGGCTCCTTCCTGATGCAGATGATGGTGCAGGGCGCCTGGGGCGTGATACCCGCCCACCTCACCGAACTGTCGCCCGATGCCATCCGCGGGTTCTACCCCGGCGTCACCTACCAGCTCGGCAACCTGCTCGCCGCGCTGAACCTGCCCATCCAGGAGGCGCTGGCCAGCAGCCGCGGCTACACCTTCGCGCTGACCTGGACGCTCATCCCGGTGCTGCTCGCGGTCATCTTCCTGACCGCGGCGGGCAAGGAGGCCAAGGGCGTCCGGTTCGGCACCGCCGCGACCGCGGGGGCGGGACCGCAACAACCTTTATGTCCACAATGACCAGAAGAGTGACTCCAGTCACAGGCGCTCACATCATGGGGCGCAAGGCGGACGAGCGATCCATCCCGCCGCCTTTCTCGACGGAGAGGACTCTTCATGTCACTGATCAGACGCGGCGGACCGCCCCTGAGCAAGGATGCCAGAGCGGCGTTCCTGGCCGCTGAGCTTGGCTGGACCATGGACGCCTTCGACTACTTCCTGGTCGTGCTGGTCTACGCGGACATCGCCAAGAGCTTCCATGTGTCGCTGACCAAGATGGCCTTCCTCACCACCGCCACGCTGCTGATGCGCCCGGTCGGCGCGATGATCTTCGGCTGGTGGGCCGACCGCCGCGGGCGCCGCATACCGCTGCTTGTCGATGTCGCGTTCTACTCCGTCGTCGGTTTCTGCTGCGCGTTCGCGCCGAACTACTCCGTGCTGCTGGTGCTGCGCCTGCTGTACGGGGTGGGCATGGGCGGCGAGTGGGGGCTTGGCGCGGCGCTGGCGATGGAGAAGGTTCCCGCCAGCCGGCGCGGCTTCTACTCCGGACTGCTGCAGCAGGGCTACGCGCTCGGCTACCTGCTCGCCGCGGTCGTTTACCTGCTGATCAGCAACTTCACCGACTGGGGCTGGCGCGGCCTCTTCGCGTTCAGCCTGCTCCCGGCCCTGGTGTCGCTCTGGCTGCGCACCCGGGTCAAGGAATCGGAGACCTGGCAGCAGACCCGCGCCCGGCACACCAGCCCCACCAAGGTCCTGTTCAGCGGCCCCATCCTGCGCCGCCTGGTATACCTGGTCGCGCTCATGACGGCGTTCAACTGGATGAGCCACGGCACCCAGGACATCTACCCGACCTTCTTGAAGGACGGACTGCACTTCAGCGGCAACACCGCGCTGTATATCGCGATCCTCTACAACACCGGGGCCCTCATCGGCGGAACGCTCCTGGGCACCGCGTCCGAGCGCTTCGGCCGCCGCCGGACCATCATCTTCGCCGCCGCGCTCGGGCTACCGCTCATCCCGTTGTTCGCCTACTCGACCACGCTTGGCCTGGTCTGCCTGGGCAGCTTCCTGATGCAGATGATGGTGCAGGGCGCCTGGGGCGTGATACCCGCCCACCTCACCGAACTGTCACCCGACGAGATCCGCGGGTTCTATCCGGGCGTCACCTACCAGCTCGGCAACTGCATCGCGGCCTTCAACCTGCCCATTCAGCAGGCCCTGGCCAAGAGCCACGGCTACGGGTTCGCGCTGTCGGTCACCTTGGTCCCGGTCTTCTGCGCCGTCATCCTGCTGACGGCCGTGGGCAAGGAGGCCAAGGGAGTGGTGTTCGGCCGCTCGCCCGCGATGCCGGCTGAGCAGTCCGCCGCCCCGGCCGCGACCTGATCCCGGCCCCCAAGCGTCGTGCGCCCCGGCTCCCGGCGGGGCGCACGACTCCATCCGGCTTCGCCGGCGACGCCTCTCACGTCCGCACGTCCGCGTGTCCGCGTGTCCGGCTCCGGCCCGCAAGCACGTGGACCGCTCAGCGGAACAAACAATTGCAACGCCAGCCAAATACGGAAGAGGATCCGTATCGTGTGCGCTCACCCATTGCCTTTCGATGACGAAACAGGCACCAGTCTCCAGACGCTGGACGATCCGGCGTTCTTCGCGCACTGGGCGGCCTTGCGGAATCGGCTCGCGCTGACGCTGGAGAGCAGCCCGGAACGGGCCGGACTCAGGCGCCGTTACGACGCCGCGGCCACCGAGTACCACCGCCGGGTAGACGGCACCGCGGCGCAGCGGCCGTTAACGCCGCGAACGAGACCGCCGAAGGCCGGCCAAATCCACCCGGGCCGGGGCCGGACGGCCGGCCCGCCCCGTGGCCTAGTAGGCGCGCCCGAAGATGACCCGCTTGCCGTAGGCCGAAGGCAGATCGCAGCGGATGCACCGGCCGGATTCCGCCGCCCCGTCCAGCGGGATGCAGCGGGCGGTGGCCGAGGTGGCGGCCTTGATCTCTTCCTCGCACTCCTGGGTGCCGCAGTGCAGGGCGAGGGCCCAGCCGGCGGCCACCGCCCGGACGAACTCGTCCCACTCGTTGACGGTCACCGTGTGCTCGTCACGGAACGCGGTGGCCCGTTCGAGCAGGAAGTCCTGGAAGGAATCCAGTTCGTCGGCCAGCCGCGCCGGGGCGGAGTCGAGGGAGATGGGCTCCTTGGTCCCGCCGAGCCGACGGGCCATGACCGCGGTGCCCGCGGCCAGGTCGCGGGGGCCGAGTTCCAGGCGGATCGGGACGCCGCGCAGTTCCCACTCGTTGAACTTGAACCCGGGCGACAGCTGCGGGCGGTCGTCCACGTGCGCCCGGATGCCTCCGGCGGCTAGGCGCTGGCCGAGTGCGGCCGCCGCTGCGGCGACCTCCGCGGCCTGGTCGCCGCGGCCGATCGGCACGATGACCACCTGGTACGGCGCGATCCGGGGCGGCAGGACCAGGCCCTTGTCGTCGCCGTGGGTCATGATCACAGCGCCGATCATGCGGGTGGTCATGCCAAACGAGGTGGTGTGCGCGTACGTGAGCTGGCCGTCCTCACCCGCGTACTGGATGTTCGACGCCCGGGCGAAGTTCGTGCCCAGGTAGTGCGAGGTGCCGGCCTGCAGCGCCCGCCCGTCGCGCATCATGGCCTCGATGGTGAACGTGCGGACCGCGCCGGCGAAGCGCTCGCCCGGGGTCTTCTCGCCCTGGACGACCGGCAGGGCGGCCAGCTCGCGGGCGGTGCGCGTGTAGATCTCCTTGAGCGAGAGCATGGTCTCGCTCATCGCGTCGGCCTCGTCCGCGTGTGCGGTGTGGCCCTCTTGCCAGAGGAACTCGGTCGTGCGCAGGAACATCCGCGGCCGCAGCTCCCAGCGGACCACGTTCGCCCACTGGTTGAGCAGCATGGGCAGGTCGCGGTGCGAGCTGATCCACTTGGCCATGAACTCGCCGATGATCGTCTCCGAGGTGGGCCGGACGATGAGCGGCTCCTCGAGCTCCTTGCCGCCGGCGTGGGTGACCACCGCGAGCTCCGGCGCGAACCCCTCCACGTGCTCCGCCTCGCGCTGGAGGTAGCTCTGCGGTATGAGCAGCGGGAAGTACGCGTTCTGGTGCCCGGTCTCCTTGATCCGCCGGTCCAGATCGGACTGGAGCAGCTCCCAGATCCGGTACCCGTACGGTCGGATGACCATCGTGCCCCTGGCCGGGCCGCGGTCTACCAGTTCCGCCTTGAGTACCAGTTCGTTGTACCAGGCGGAGAAGTCTTCGCTCTGCGGTGTCACTCCGCGTTCGTCTCGAGCCACACCACGAGGTTATTCGAGTCAGGCGCCCGGGGAGGCCGAGCTGCCCGGGCTGGCGTGCCAGAGAGGGCGGGGCGGGTGCTTGATGCTGCCGCCGGGGCCGCCCGTCTCGGCGTACGGGGAGAGAGCGAAACCATTGGTATAGACGAACGGGAGCGTGGAACCTGCGGAAGCCTCGTCACTGGAATCCGCGGCGTCGGCGGCATCCGCCGGGCTGAAGGGGTCGGGAGCGCTGCCTGGATCGGGGAGGCGGGCCAGGTTGGCACCGGGGCCCGCGTCGCCGACTAGCATCGCGGCGCGGACGGCGTCCATGCCGTCGGCTTTCCTGATCTCTTCGAGGGCGGGCAGGTCCCAGCACTCGGTCGCGTTGACCGTGACCGCCATCGGGCCGGCGCTGGCCCGGCGGACCCGGCCGCGGACGAGCAGCAGCCAGGAGGCGAAGACCCTGGCCGCGCAGCGGTCCTGCACCGACTCGAAGAACGCCAGGTCCACCAGGCCGGCCGCGTCGTCAAGCGAGGCGAAGATGATCCGCTGGCCGGAGCGGACCGCGGGCGTCTGCGTCGCTACCTTGGCCCCCGCGACCAGGATCATCTCCCCGTTCTCGCGGGCGGGCAGCTCGTCCGAGCGGACCACGCCGAGGCCGGCGATCAGGTCGGCGTAGAAGTTCAGTACGTGCTGGCTTACCTCGAAGCCGAGGATCTCAAGCTCGGCTTGAACGCGCTCGGTCAGGTCGAGTTCGCGGAACTGGCCGGCCGGGACCAGGTCGGCCATGCCGTCGGCCTCTTCCGCTCCCGCCTCGGCGAACAGGTCGAGGGCCGGCGGCGCGCCCTTGCGGGTCACCGGGGACTGCCGGGCGAGGACGCCGACCCGCGCGAGCAGGTCCCGGCGAGAAGGGCGCGGCGGTACCTGGGGCGGACGGGACGACGTCAGCACTCCATCCGACGTATCGGAAATACCGTAAATGTCGCCATTGTCCGGCAAGATCGGGGGCAGCGGAGAGCGGGGCGGGACCCGGACGTTCGGGCCGTCGCCAAGGTATACCGAGTTTCGCGCGTGATCGTGCCCGGTTCGCAGGGCTTTGTACCCCCCAAACTCGGTATACCTCTGAGAGAGGGGCGGGGCGGGGGCGTAGAGAGAGTCGAAGGCGCCGATGAGGACCAGACATTCTGCGACCGGGTGGGAGACTCCGGCCCGGTTCCAGAAGTCGCGCAGGCTGGTGTAGGGCTGGCCGGAGACGATGCGGGCGATCTCGGCGTCGCTAATGCCCTTGACCTCGCGCAGCGAGCAGCGGATCGCCTGGGGAGGCTCGAGTGCCAGGCCATCGGGGGGTACAGGCCATCGGGGTCTGCGGTGTTCCCGGGGAGCACTGTGACTCCCCGGGAGATAACCGCGGCCGGGAAGGGGGAGCGCCTGGAACGGGCCGACCGGGAACCTGCGGGCGGCGGAGCGTCCGGCGCGCGGGTGGCTAGGAGGCAGTCCGTCGGCGCTCCCGCCTCCGGGCGAGGGAGAACGAAGGGCACCCGGTGTTGCGCCTGGCGCGTCGGCGGGACCTGGTGACGAGGTCGTTGGCTGGGCGGAAGCGAGGGTGTCAGGTGGTGGCCCGCCGATTTCATGAAATGTCCGAAATTTCGAGGCGTGGTTTTTGCGCCCGAAATTTCGTGCCGGGACCTCGGATACCGTCCAGGTTGCTGACGAGGCGTTGATGTCTAGCGGGAGGATCTGGACGCCGGACAGGCGGGCGTCGGCGAGGATGACGCGCTTGGGGTACATGCCGGGGTCGTGAGTGAGCACGCCGGCGTAGAAGGCGGCCGGATGATGGCGCCTGAGCCAGGCCGACTGGTAGACGGGGATCGCGAACGCGGCGGCGTGGGCCTTGCAGAAGCCGAAACCGCCGAACGCGGCGACCACCTGCCAGACCCGCTCGATCGTCGCCGGGTCGAAGCCGCGGGCAACGGCCCGGGCCCGGAACCACGGGGCGGTGCGGTCCGGGCCGCCGTCGGAGGAGAGGTGACGGCGGACCAGGTCCGCTTCGGCCAGGCCGCAGCCGGTCATCACGTCGATGATCCGCAGCACCTGTTCGTGGAAGACCACCACTCCCCCGGTCTCCCTGAGCGCGCCGGCTAGCTTCTCGTGCGGGTAGCGCGGCTCGGCCAGGCCGTGCCTGGTGCGCAGGAACGGGCTGATCATGTCGGAGTTGACCGGGCCGGGGCGGAACAGCGAGATGTCCACGATCAGGTCGGAAACATCGCGCGGTGCGAGTTTCTTGACGAGTTCGCGCTGACCGGGTGACTCGATCTGGAAGCAGCCGATCGTTTCTGACCGGCCGATCATCGCGTAGGTGGCCGGGTCGTCGCGGGGCATCGTGTCGATGTCGATGCGCTCGCTTTCCGTGCGTTCGATCTCGGTAAGCGCGTGGGCCATCGCGGACTGCATGCGGACGCCGAGCACGTCCAGCTTGATCACCCCGGCGATCTCCGCGTCGTCTTTGTCCAGGTGGCTGAGCGGGAAGCCTTCCGCGCTGGCCTGAACGGCGGTGCGGTCGAGGAGGGTCCGGTCGGAGAGCAGCACGCCGCACGGATGCATGGCGACATGCCGCGGCAGGCCGTCTAGCTGCTGCGCGATGGTGAATATGGTCGTCAGCTGATCACTGTTGAGCCTCGATCGGCGCAGCTCAGGTAGTTCGGTCAGGGCCGCCGTGATGTGCTTGGCGCGGATGTGCGGGAAGGACTTCGCGATCGCGCCGATCTCGTCCGGCGGCAGTGACATCGCGGCGGCGACGTCCCTGATCGCGCTGCGCGCCCGGTAGGTCTCCATCATGCAGACGCAGGCGGTGCGGTCCTTGCCGTAGCGGTCGAAGATGATCCGGTACGCGTCCAGGCGGCGGGCCGACTCCACGTCCAGGTCGATGTCCGGGAGCGTGTTCCTTATCGGGGACAGGAACCGCTCCATGAGCAGGTCGTGCTCAAGCGGGTCGATCGCGCTGATGCCGAGCAGGTGGTTGACGAAGCTGCCCGCGCCCGAGCCCCTGATGGCGCAGCGGATCCCGGCCTGCCTGATCCGGTCCGCGACATCGGCCACCGTGAGGAAGTAGGCGGCCAGGCCGGTCTTCGCGATGATGTCCAGCTCGTGCTCGAGGCGGTCGCGGGCTTGCTTAGCGGCTCTTAGGCGGCTAAGGCCACGCGGGCGGCTGGCCGCGCTCGCCGTCCGGTAGCGGCCCTGCCGGATGGACCGCTCGCACCTGTCCTTTAGCTCTTTGTACTGGTCGTAGGCGGTACCCCGGGTCTCAGGCAGGTGACGGGAACCGACGCCGAGGTCGCGGGCCGGGTCGAGGATGCACCTCCTGGTAAGCTCCTCGGTCTCACCGAGCAGCAGGATGGCGGCGCTTGCGGTGCCGGGGCCGGTCATCGCCGCGGCGACTCGCTTGGCGATGGCCGTCATGTCCTGCTGGCTCGCCAGGTAGGCGCGGCCGTTATGCGTTACGAGCCTGGGCGAGCCGAGTGGGACCAGGTGCCGCGCGGCATCGAGCACCTGGGCGGTCAGGCTGTCGACCGGGTCCAGGTAACGGACCGCGTTGGTGAGCACGGCCGGGGTCCTGGTGTCGCGGGCGAGCTCGGCCAGCCGGGCGGCGCGGAACGTCGACTTATGGTCCAGGTGATCGACGATCTCGGCGACGGTTTCCACGCCCAGGTGACGCCAGCGGTCGAGGGCGCGCCGGGCCTGGTCGGGCGGCGGGCGGCGACCGCCTGGCCGACGTCGCTGGCCGGGCCGAGCAGCACGACCAGGCCTTCGGCGTGCTCGGCGATCAGGTCACGGGTGACGGCGGGAGCATCGTCGCCGGCTTCGACTTCGGCCGACGCGTGGGCGGCGGAGACCAGGCGGCACAGCGAGGCCCATCCCGACCGGCCGGCCGCGAGCAGCGTCACCCGTTCAGCCAGGCCGAAGCGTGGAAGGGAAGCCTCCGTCCGGGACATCGGGGGGTTACGGGGGGTCGTCCCCCCGGGAGACAACCGCAGGTCGGCGCCGAGCAGCGGCTTGATCCCGGCGTCCGCGCAGGCCTGGACGTGTTTGAACGCGCCGTAGAGGCCGTCGCGGTCGGTGAGCGCGAGGGCCGGCAGGCCGAGCCCGGCCGCTCGGGCGGCCAGCGCCGCCGGGGTCGCCGTGCCGTAGCGCAGCGAGTACGAGGACGCGACGTGCAGGTGCGCGAACTCCGGAGCCATGAGAACCCCTCTTTTTGCCCTAGACGCGCAGGCCCAACTCTTCGGCAGCAGCAAAGAAAAGTTCTCAGTCGGCGATCCGGCGCAGCGTCCAGGCGCTGGCGGCGATGTCCCGGCGCAACTCGTAGACGCCGCGCGGCTGCCCCTGCCCCGTCGACGCCTCGACCCGCCAGAACTGAAGCTCGGGGCGGGCGGGGACCGGGGCTGACTCCCGCCACCAGTCACGGTTGACCATCCAGTGCTCCTGCACCACGGTGACCGTATACAGCCGTCCTCGCCACGCGAACCTTACGGGTCGGCCGTCTTCCTTCGTCTGAACCTCAACCGGCTCGCCGTACACCCTGCCCATGCGCCGCCCCGCACTTCCCGCGCGCCCCGCGCGTAAGCCACCGGCGCCATGTGGCGTGACTCGCGCGGGTCCGGGCCGCCCGGGGAAAGGCGGACTTAACCACATATTCGCCCGGCCCGGTGAACCTGACTGTAAGATCGAATATAGATTCATTCGAACAGGTAGTCAAATATTACCGGTTAAGCTGCATATTTTAACGGACAGTAATCATCGCAAAATCATAGTATATCAATATGTAACCGATATTATCTGGACAAGCGCGGAAGCTCCGGCCAAGCGGGCCTGGGTGCGGCCTGACATGTAGCCGGTACATCCGGGGTCGCATACCGAACGGCCAATAACAATCGGTACAGCTTCCGCGTTGAGTTCGGCGAACGTGCCGGCATGGCCCGACCGGCTGCTGAGATTTGTGCTAATCCTTCACTTGATGAGCGGGCATCCGGCCCGCTGGACTGAGCTATATCCCGGACGAAACGCCCGGGTCCTGGGGGACGCCGATGCCCGACGACACCACGCTGACCGCCTGGGCCCGCAGGCGGCTGCATCGCTCTTCTGAAGTGGCAAGGTACGACCGCGGCCTGGTACCGGTCCCGGCGGTTGTCCGCCTGTGGCGGGCGCTGACCCACTCCCGGCGGCGGCCCCGGCGCGCCTTGCCGCGCTGTCAGAACTGCGGTTACCTCGTCGCCCAGGCCGCTGCCTCGCCGACCGGGTGGACGCACGGCCCGCATTGGCAGGGCATCCGCTGCCCGGGCGGCGTCACCGGCGCGGAGCCGCGCCGTTAGGCCGGTCGAGGTCACCGGATCCCGGCCAGGCCGCCCGCGCCGCAAAAACCGCGGGTCAGCCGGCCTTAACCGATGCCGGAGCCGGCGCGCGGAGCGTCGGCGTTTACGGCGCCGGCTGCCGGGTGACTGGCTCGGCGCCTGGGCTCTGCGTCGCTGCCGCCTCGATCGCTGTGCGGGGGATCAGGACGGCGAGGACCAGGCCGATGAGGGCAATGACCAGCATCATCGTCATGGCGACGGCGAACGGCTTTCCCTCGGGTAGCTTGACGGCCACCAGGACCGAGCCGACCAGTGCGGTGCCCAGCGACGATCCCAGATTCGAGACGCTGCGCGACAAGCCGGATATCTCGCCCTGATCGGTGTCGGGGAAGCTGGACTGGACCACGTTGACCGAGGAGGTCAGCATCGTCCCGACTCCCATACCGAACAGGAACAACCCTGGTAGCCAGCGCCAGATGCCCGCGTGCGCCCTGACCAGGACCAGCAGCAAGATCATGCCGGCCACGGTGCTCAGGAAGCCGGCGATTATCAGCCACCGCTGCGGGTGCCGGCGAGCGAACCGGTCGGCCGCGGCCGAGGCGACCAGGATGCCTATGGTGCCGGGGGTGAGGATCAGCCCGGTCTTGATGGCGTTGTAGCCGTTGACTTCCTGGAGGTACACCGAGACCACAAAGAATGATCCCTGCATGATCAGCCACTGGATGACCTGGGTGCCGAGGCCCAGGTTCGCGATCTTGTTGCGGAACAGCCGCAGCGGCAGCAGTACGTCCTTGTGCTTCTTCTCCGCTGGAGCGGGTGAGCAGGAAGAACCACAACAGGAAGAGGGCTCCGATGGCCACGTAGAGCCACACCGGAGAGATGCCCCCCTTGGGGATCACCACCGTGCTCGCCGATGCGTGAAGTCCTGCCGCGACTTGGCGAAGCCGTAGGTCCGGGACTGCAGCAGCCCGAGCACCACGAAGAAGAGGCCGGCGGCGGACAGCACCGCCCCGGTGAGGTCAAAGCGGGGCTTCGGCCCTGTTGCGGCCCGGGATCGGCGATCTTCCTGGCGAGCACGATGATCCAGGCAACCACCAGTACCTGCAGTCCGAACGAGGCCCGCCAACTGATCGCGCTGGTCACCACGCCGCCGATCAACGGCCCGGCGGCGGCGCCGAGGCCGCCCGCGCCGCTGACCACGCCGAAGTACTTGGCCCGCGCCTTGATGTCCGGGAAGGCCACGGTGACCAGGATGTAGATCGGCGGGATCATCAGCGCCGAGCCCGATGCCCTCGAGCAGCGAATACCCGATGATCAGCAGCGGCAGGCCCTGCGAGAGCAGGCGCGAGCAGCCCGCCGATCGCCGTACACGGCCAGCCCGAGCGACAAAGCAGCGCTTGCGGCCCCAGATATCGGTCAGCTTGCTCCCGGGGATCATCAGCGCCGCCATCGTGAGGGTGAACAGCGTGATCGCGGTCTGAACGCCGCCGCACCGTGGTGCCCAGGTCCTTGGCGATCGAGCTGATCGCCACGTTCATGTTCGTGGCGGCATAGCTGGCGATGAACTGGGCCAGCGCCAGCGGCAGGATCATCGTCCGGCCCGCCGCAGCGTGCTTCGGCGCTGGCGTGTCCTTCATCGTCGCCCCTCACCGGCACCCCGCCCGAGCTGCCGCAGTCCTGTGCCCCGCAAGCCACAGTCTGTTGGAGGAACTCCCCCTTGCTACCACCCCCAAGGGGTGATCTCAGGTGAGAGGAACGGGGGCGGCACCCTCCGCCCACGGTCCTGCGCTACACCTAAGGAGACCAGCCGGGGATCGGGTAGGCGGTCAGCAGGTCGCGGATTTCGGCCGCGATGCGGTCGAGGGTCGACTCGTCGTCCTTGGTCGCGGCGGTGATCGCCTCGTCCATCCAGGCCGCCAGCTGGGGCATGTGCTCCTCGGTCAGGCCGCGGGTGGTGATCGCCGGGGTGCCGAGGCGGATGCCCGACGGGTCGAACGGCTTGCGCGGGTCGAACGGGACCGAGTTGAAGTTCAGCTCCATGCCGGCCCGGTCCAGGGCCTTGGCCGCGGGCTTGCCCGCGATCCCCTTCGACGTGAGGTCCACGAGCAGCAGGTGGTTGTCGGTCCCGCCGGAGACCAGGTCGTAGCCGCGGGCGAGCGAGCGCCTCGGCGAGCGCCTTCGCGTTCGCGACCACCTGCGCCGCGTAGTCGCGGAACGACGGCTGCGACGCCTCGCGCAGCGCCACCGCGATGCCCGCCGTCGTGTGGTTGTGCGGGCCGCCCTGCAGGCCGGGGAACACGGCCTTGTCGATCGCGCGACGCGTGCTCGGCGTCGGTGAGGATCATCGCGCCGCGCGGGCCGCGCAGCGTCTTGTGCGTCGTCGTGGTGATCACCGGGGCGTGGCCGACCGGGGACGGGTGCGCGCCGCCCGCGATCAGGCCGGCGATGTGCGCGATGTCCGCGACGAGCACCGCGCCGACCTCGGCGGCGATCGCGGCGAAGGCCGGGAAGTCGATCGTGCGCGGGATCGCGGTGCCGCCGCAGATGATGATCTTCGGCCGCTCCTTCGAGCGCGAGCTCGCGGACGTCGTCCATGTCGACCCGGCCGGTCTCCTTGCGCACGCCGTAGTGCACCGGCGCGGAACCACTTGCCGGTCACCGACGCGGGCGAGCCGTGGGTGAGGTGACCGCCCGCCGACAGCGACATCCCCATGATCGTGTCGCCCGGCTTGGCGAACGCCAGGTAGACGGCCAGGTTCGCCGGCGAGCCCGAGTAGGGCTGGACGTTCGCGTGGTCCGCGCCGAACAGCGCCTGCGCCCGCTCGATCGCGATCGACTCAAGCGGGTCGATGAGCTGCTGGCCCTCGTAGTAGCGGCGCCCGGGGTAACCCTCGGAGTACTTGTTCGTCAGCACCGTGCCGCAGGCCTCGAGCACGGCGAGCGATACGTAGTTCTCCGACGGGATCAGCCGGAACTTCTCGGCCTGGCGGCGTGCCTCGTCGTGGATCAGCCCCGCGATCTCCGGGTCTTCGGCGTCGATGTGCGGGATGGGCGGCTGGTGCATCTGGATGACCTCCTTAGTCGGCACGAGGCTATCAACCAGCGGGAGCGCCCGGGACCGGTTTACCGCCGGTCGAACGTCCAGTGGACGCGGGCGGATAACTGCAGCCGTTCGGTACCTTCGCTTTGAGCACCCCCATCATCCTTGACTGTGACCCCGGCATCGACGACGCGCTCGCGATCGCCTTCGCGACCGCCTCCCCCGAGATCGACCTCGTCGGCCTCACGACCGTGGCCGGCAACGTCGAGCTGGCCAAGACGACCGCGAACGCCCTCGCCGTCGCGTCGTTCGTCGGCGCGAAGGACGTGCCGGTGACCCCCGGGTCGCGCCGCGCCGCTGCTGCGCCCGGCGCTCGCACGCGGGGGACGTGCACGGCGACTCGGGCCTCGGCGGCGCGGTCCTGCCGCCGCCCGCGCGGGCCGCGGAGGACGGGCACGCGATCGATTTCATCATCGACACCATCGGCGCCGCGCCCGGGGAGATCACGCTGGTCGCCACCGGCCCGCTGACCAACATCGGGCTGGCGCTGCGCCGCGAGCCGCGGCTGGCGACCTGGGTCAGGGACTTCGTGATCATGGGCGGTTCCGCGTCGCGCGGCAACGTCAACCACGCCGCCGAGTTCAACATCTGGGCCGACCCCGAGGCGGCCGCGATCGTTTTCGCGCGCGGGGTGGACGGTGCGGATGATCGGGCTCGACGTCACGCTGCTCGCCCGGGCCACGCCCGCCGTCCAGGAGCGGATGCGCTCGCTCGGCGCGCTCGGGTCGCAGCTGCTGCTCCCGGCGCTCGCGCAGTACCGGGACTCGGACGACACGACGGGCGAGCCGCCGGTGCACGACGTGTGCGCGATCGTGTCGATCGCCGACCCCGCGGTGTTCAGCTACACGCCGGCGCTGGTGCAGGTGGAGACGCACGGGACGTTCACGTCCGGGATGACGGTGACCGACTTCTCGCACGCCGGCCGACCAGGCCAAACACGCAGGTCGCGACCGGGATCGACGCCGACCGCTTCTGGACGACGTGCTCGGCGCCTACGGGACGCTCCCGGTCGCGCAGGCGCTAGCACCGCGTGCTAAGGCGCCGGTCCTGGTCGCGTCCACCAGGAGAAAGGAGTCCGCGGTCGCGATGATCATCTCGTGCGCCTGGACGGCCTGCTCACCCACCTCGACCAGGTCGCAGTAGCTCCACTGCTGCGCGGCGACGCCGGGCGCGCGGAGCCAGGCCGCGGCGGACCGGCACCAGACCGTCAGGCCGCTCGCGATCGACAGCACCGCCATGTCGGCGGCGTGGTCGTCGGCGCGCACCAGCCTGCCGCCGAACCCCCGGGTGCTGAGGTCCTTCTCCAGCTCGGTCATCGCGTCCCTGGCGGTGACCGGGTGCTGCCTGCCGGCCACGGCGCCGGCGGCGGGCACCGGCAGCGCGAACCAGACCGCCTTGCCGCGGATCCCCGTGCCGGACAGCCGGGACCTGGTCAGGTGGTGCGCCCCAGCGCCCGCTGGACAGCTCGTGCACCACCTCGAGGCCGCGGCCGCTCATCGCGTCGGCCGGCGCCCGGCAGACGGTGCGGCCCGGCACGTTGCCGCGCACCCAGCCGGGGAGGGTGTCGAAGACCTTGCACACGAGCTCCACCCGCTGGCCGGTGCCCCGCAGGTAGAGCCAGAGCTCCGGGTTCACGGGAAGCGGCTGCCGCTGGCTCGCGTGCAGGGTGTTGGCGGCCAGCTCGCTGACCATCGTCACCCCGTCGTCGATGGCCTCCTGCGTCGAGCGCGAGCTCGCCCGCCACCCGCCGGAACAGGCGGCGGGCGACGCCCGCGCAGGTTGGGTCCCCCGGCAGCACCCACGCGCCGCACGCGCGCGTCTGCACCATCCGCAACCCGTCATCCATATCGGTGCCTCCGGCCTAAGCCACCGTCGTGCCGTCAGAGCCCCCGTCGGTCAGACCGCCGGGCCCGCGTCCGGTCCCTGATTCCGAATCTGTGAAGCACATGTTCTGAGTCATGTGCGTCACTTCACAGTACTCTGCGGACCCCGATAAGGAAGCGAAACCGCCGCTCAATAAGGGACTGTCAGCCCTCTTGAACCGGGTCAAAATGCGACATCCGACACATCTTAAAAAAGAAGCCGTACAATTACCTACGACCTTCTAATGCGCTACCTATGTGGGCTGATCATGTCCCGCATGTGAGGGCAACCGCATCATGAATACGCGTAAATTCGCAGGTCAGCGGCCCACATCGACGCGCTCAATCGATGATATCCCCAATGGTCACCTGTTTCACAGGACTCGCAGGGCTGATGCAATTGCGCCATGCAGCAACCGATTGCCGGCTCGCCCTGGCCGCTCCCTGGCGGCGGGAGTAGATTCGCATGGTGGCGACAGGCCGCGGTACGGTCGACTGGCCGCCAGGGCTCACTGAGACAGGGCTCACGAAAAACACGAGGGTCCCCTGGGGTGCATCCCAGGGGACCCTCGTGCCGTGCGTCACGACATCAGGCCCGCATGCCTAGATGTCGTAGCGCCCCCCCTGCACGTCCACCAGGAACCTGGCGAACGCGGCCCGGTCGACGACGTGCGCGCCGCCCTCCGGGCGCTTGCTGTCGCGGACCGCGGCGACGCCAGGCAGGTTGGCGGCGACCTCAACGCAGCCCCCGTTGTACGCGCTCAGGCTGGCCTTGCGCCAGATGGCTTGAGACAGGTCGATCACTGGTCAGTTACTCCATTCTCTTGGCGAGTGTTTCGAGGTACACCGTGGTGTCCTCGGGTTCGAGCGCCGCGTCGCACGCGCGCTCGAACGACTGGATGTAACCGTGAACGGCGTCGGCCGCGCTCACCTCTTCGACGGAGTAGTCCGTCTCCACGAACACGATGGGCGGCTCGTCGTCGGGGAAGCCGAAGATGTTGACCATGGAGAGGCCCGGTCGGCGGCCCGTCATCGAACCGCTGGATGCGCAGCTCGATGTTGCGCCGCTTGCTCATCTCCGCCAGGTGCTCGATCTGCTCCCTGCGGTCGCTGTGCATCCCCCACCGGTAGCGCAGCGAGGCCTCGGTGATCACGACGGACAGCCGCGGCGCGGTGCCGTCGGCGCGGTCGAGGATCTCCTGCCTGCGCAGCCGCGCCTTGACCGCCTTGCGGCGCCAGGCGGGCGG
Source organism: uncultured Actinomycetota bacterium (assembly GCA_963785645.1). Classification (GTDB taxonomy): domain Bacteria; phylum Actinomycetota; class Actinomycetes; order Streptosporangiales; family Streptosporangiaceae; genus Trebonia. The sequence goes on along the minus strand of CAWAWG010000001.1, from coordinate 319,209 downwards.
CCGCGCGCACGACTTGAACTGGGCCTCCATGTAGGCCTGGGTCTGCAGCAGGCCCGGCACCACCAGCGGCATGTAGACCTGGATGGTGGCCGCGTCGTTCTCGTAGCCGGGGAACTCGTTGTCGAAGATCTCGCCGTACTCCCGCCACCAGGGGCGGACCCGGCAGCGGACCGCGAGTTCCTCGATCTCGTCCCGCTCCGCGCCCTCGACCTCGTAGATGCGGATGAGGTCGCGGATGTCGCTCATCTCCGGCCGCTTCCACTGGTTGGCCTCGAACCGGCCCACCTTGCCGCGGCCCCAGTTGAGGATGTCGCAGACATGATTGGCGGTATAGCCGGTGTTGCCGCGAAGCTCGGCTAGCCGCCGGGACAGGCGCCGTTTCGCGACGGTCGCGCCATAGGCGTCATCGCTCATCGATGCCTCCCTCCGAAATACATGACATTTGCCGGTTTGTCGGTATTTCGCGCACTTGGCGGGCTAGCACATCCCCCGCGATACTTGCGGATGCGTACATGAGCTTAGCCAAATTGCGATTCACAAATCAAGGGCTTTCTGCAGCACTGCTGACGATTTTCCCAGCGAGAAGCGGCACGGTGCGCGGTGCCGGGCGCAGCCGCGATAACGAGGCCGGTCGACGGCTCCAGAGCTGCCCGGATGCCGGCCTGCCGACTGCAGGGTGCGATGCTATGACGTCTGGCGGTCTACGGCTCGCGCGGCCGGGTCCGCCGCGTCATCGAACTCGCCGTTCCTGGCGCCGTCGATAAAGCACTCCCATTCGTTCCTGTCGAACACCAGGACCCGCCGCGGCCCGATCGCCGGCCACGCGCATCAGCACCCAGTCGCCGCGGGCCCACCGGGAGCTGAGCGGGAAGGCGACCTCGATCGAGCCGTCGCCATCACCGGACCGCTCCCAGGCCAGCGCGGCCGGGTCGATGCCCAGCTCCTCCGGCGTCGGCTTGATGACATCCTCCCTGGTCAGCTGTGAGATCACGGCTTCCTGGCGACCGCGCAGTACAGCCAGCGGGAGCCGTCGCTGTCGGCCAGCTGCACGTCCTCGGCCCCCCACAGGCCGCTGTAGGTGAGCGCCGGCGCCGCGCCCGCATAGGGCGGGACCACCTCGAGCCCGTCGAAGAACCGCGCCACCTGCTGCCTTCGAGCGGAAGTGCATCTGCTCGGTCGCGTGGTCGAACACGCGCCGGAACCCGTCGACCGCCAGCGGCGGCTTGGCGTCGTCGGTGAGGTGCGACAGCGCCAGGTAGCTGCCCGGCCGCATCGCGTCGCACGTAGCGCGCCACCAGGCTCCACGGGTCCGCCTCGTCGGCGACGAACATCAGGACCGCGGTCATCAGCAGGCCGGTCGGCTCCGCCGGGTCGATCAGCTCGCGCACGGCCGGGTGGTCGAGGATGGAGTCCGGCTCGCGCAGGTCCGCGCAGAGCACGCTGACCCGTCCGGACTCGTCGAGGATCCCCTGGCTGTGCAGCTCCACCATCGGGTCGTTGTCCACGTAGACGACCCGGGCATCCGGGTGGATCTTCCTGACCACCTCGTGCGTGTTCCCCACGGTCGGCAGCCCCGAGCCGATGTCGAGGAACTGCCTGACCCCCTGCCGCGCGATCCAGGCCGCCGCCCGCTGGTGGAACCCCCGGTTGGACCAGGCGCAGTCCCTGATCTCCGGCACCACGGTCAGGATGCGCTCCGCGGCCTCCGCGTCGGCCTCGAAGTGATGCGCTCCCGCGCAGCATGTAGTCGTAGATCCGCGCCGGGGACGGCCTCGTGACATCGAGGCCCTCCGGTTGGCGCAGGGCCTTGGTCATCAAGGGCCTCCGGGGATTGCTGGGGTGGCGTGTGACGAGTTTTACACGCAGGTGCAGCGGCGAGGAACGGCACGGCACAAAGATCGGCAGTTCTACCTATCGCTCCTTCAGTCGCCGTACCGCCTGTCCTGGATCAGCGATCGCCGCACCTGTCACCAGGTGCCGCCGCACCGATCCACCAGGTGCGACCACCGGAGATACCGGTTCACGCATACCCGGGCAGCGGAAACCGGGCACAATGGACAGCAGAACCCATCCGCGACCCGTTGGCAGCAAGCGAACCCATGGCAGAAGGCGTCCAGAACCCGAAGGTGCTCGTCGTCGACGACGAGCCGAACATCCGCGAGCTCGTTCAGGTGGCGCTGAACTTCCACGGCTGCGCCGTGACCACCGGCGCGACGGGCGAAGACGCGCTGCAGCTCGCCGACGCCTACGATCCCGACCTGATCGTGCTCGACGTGCTGCTCCCCGACATCGACGGGTTCGAGGTCTGCAGGCGGCTGCGGTCGGTGGCCAACGACGTGCCGGTCATCTTCCTGACCGCGCAGGGACGCCACCGCCGACACGGTCACCGGGCTGACGATCGGCGGCGATGACTACATCACCAAGCCGTTCTCCGTCGAGGCCCTGGTCGCGCGGGTGCGCGCGGTGCTGCGCCGCACGGCCAGCCACCGCGGGCGGCGACGGCGACGGGCCGGACGGCGGCGGGCCCGACGACAGCCAGGCCACGCTGCGCGTCGCCGACCTGGAACTCGACGAGGACCACTGGACGGTCCGCCGGGCCGGGCATCCCGGTCGAGCTGTCCCCCACCGAGTTCCGGCTGCTCGCCTACCTGATGCGCAACCAGGGCCTGATGCTCACCCGCAAGCAGCTGCTCGACAACGTCTGGGGCTGGGAGTACGCCGGGCAGTCCCAGGTGCTTGAGACGTACGTGAGCTACCTGCGCCGCAAGCTCGACCCGCTCGGCCCGCCGCTGATCCACACCCAGCGCGGCGTCGGCTACAGCCTCCGCTCGCCGATGAGGAGGGCTCCGGTGAGCTCGCGATCGGGCGGCACGGCCGGCTGACCGCGGCGCTCGCCGTCACTGCGCGCCCGGCTGCTGGCCGGCCTGATCGCGCTGACCGCGACGTTCCTCGTGGTGATGGGCGTGGTCACCACCGTCGTGCTCGGCACGCTCGAGCGCAACCAGCTCAACGCCGAGGTCAAGCTCGCCTCCCGGCAGTCGGTGTCCGGGATAGCCGCGGGCGCCGACGGCTTCGCCGCCGCCTACCTCTCGCTCGACAGCGGCACGACGGGCACGCTCACGGCCGCCTCGCCCACCGCCGACACCTTGCTCGCGGAGGTCCGCAGCCTCGCCGGCCTGCCATGGCACGCAGTTGTACGGCCAGGCTCGGCAAGCTGGCGGAGTTCGAGCAGCCGTTCAACCTCACGGTCGGCGGCGCGCCGACCGTGCGCGCCGCCTGGCGCACGTGCCCGCCCAGGCCACCGCGTCGGCCAAGGACGATCATGCCGACGGGCCCGGCCATCATCATCGTCGGCCGCCCGGCGAGCGACGCGTCGAGCAACGTGCAGCGGCATCGTGCTGCACCGAGCTGATCACCGGGGGCGCGCTCATCGCCCTGCTCGCGGTCTGCGGCAACTGGCTGATCGGCCGCGGCCTGGCCCCGCTGCGCCGGATGGCGTACACCGCCGACCTGATCACCCGCAGCGGCGACCTGGCCGCGCGGATGCCCGACGCCGGCGACCAGCAGGAGACCGGGCGGCTCGCCGCGGCGATCAACACGATGCTCGACCGGATCCAGCAGTCGTTCAGCGCGCGGCTGCGGTCGGAGCAGAAGGTCAGGCAGTTCGCGGCGGACGCCTCGCACGAGCTGCGCACCCCGCTGACCACCATCCGCGGGTACGCGGAGCTCTACCGGGCGAACGCGCTCGGGCCCGATGAGCTGCCCAACGCGATGCGGCGCATCGAGCAGGAAGCGGAGCGCATGTCCATGCTGGTCGCCGAGCTGCTTGAGCTGGCCCGGCTCGACCGCCCGTCGTCGCTCGACCTGTCGGAGACCGACCTGACCGTCCTCGCCAAGGACGCCGTGGCCGACGCCCGGGCGGTGGAGCCGGACCGCGAGGTGCGCATGTCCGTGCCGCGCAGCCTGGTGGTCACCGCCGATGAGCCCCGGATCAGGCAGGTGCTCGCCAACCTGCTCGGCAACGTCCGCACGCACACGCCGCCAGGCACCCCGGCCACCGTCCGGCTGTACGCCGAGGGGCGCGGCGCGGTCATCGAGGTCAGCGACCAGGGACCGGGCATGTCGGAGCACGACGCGGCCATGGCCTTCGACCGCTTCCACCGCGGCGACGGCGCGCTCGCCGCGGCCACCGCCGGGCGCCCGGCGCCGGGCGGCCACGACGGGACCGAGGTCGGCGAGCAGCGGCCTCGGCCTGTCCATCGTCCAGGCGATCGCGACCGCGCACGGCGGCCACGCCGACCTCACTTCCGCCCCGGACGCGGCACCACCGTCCGGCTCTGGATCCCGCGCAGAGACCAAACCGGTGATTCCGAACGAGAGGTCGCTCCGCGCGAACCGCTAACCCATGCCTAGGCGGGCTAGAGGACCTTCGTGCCGTACATCTCGCCGAGGGGGTCGGCGAGGAGTTCCAGGCGGACGCCGTCCGGGTCCTTGAAGTAGATCGAGGTGCCGCTCGCCACCTGGTACTCCACGCCGGCGGCGTCGAGCTTGCCCCGCAGGTGCTCCCACTTCTCCTGGGTCACGGAGATCGCGATGTGGTTGACGTTGCCGAGCGTCTCCAGGTACGGCCCCAGGTCGAGGCCGGGGAAGTCGAAGAACGCGAGCAGGTTCCCGTTCCCCACGTCGAAGAAGAAGTGCGTCGACCCCTTGTAGTCCCGGTTGCCGAACAGCTCGGTGAGCGGGAACTCCAGGATGCCCTGGTAGAACTTGATCGTCTGCTCGACGTTCGGAGCAGATCAGCGCCGCGTGATGGATGCCGCGGGCGGACGTCGCCGGGCGGCCCGGCGTGATGTACGCGGCCTCAAGGCGCGCTCGCTCGGCCTTGATGGCCTCCAGGTCAATCTCTGTCATGGGGGCTCCTGTATCACACGTATTCGTTCGGACTAACTCTTGGACGTATACCCCAAACGGTCTCACTGCTGTGCCCCCGCACAGCGCCCCGCGATGCAGTGCACCGGCTTTCCTGGCGCGCTGTCGCGCGTCCAGGCCGCTGCGCGCCTCCGGAACAAGATGTGGGATACACAAGGCCCCTGGAGACCTTGTGTATCCCACATCATCAAGATCGCCCGCTTCCGGCGGGGCTGGGGCTGACGCGATCGCGGTCCTTGTGGTCAGGGCACGCGCAGTTCGACCGAGATGTTGCCTCGGGTCGCCCGGGAGTACGGGCAGACCTGGTGGGCCGCCTCGGCGAACTCGCGGACCTTGTCCCGCTCGACCCCCGGCACGTGGATGACCAGGGTAACGACCAGGCCGAAGGCGTCGCCGTCAGGGCCGATGCCGACCTGGCCGGTCACCGTGGAGTCGCCGAGCGCGGTGTGCTCGCGGCCCGCGACCAGGCGCAGCGCGCTGTGGAAGCAGGCGGCGTAGCCGGCCGCGAAGAGCTGCTCCGGGTTGGACCCCGGCGCCGGTGCCGCCCATCTCCGGCGGGAACGCCAGGTCCAGGTCGATCCGGCCGTCAGAAGAGGCAACGTGGCCATTGCGGCCATCGCCGGTGGAGGTCGCCTCGGCGGTGTAGAGAACCTTATCGGGCATACCGTAACCCTATCGTGACAAGGCATGCCTTGAACGCAACGGCTCGTCAGCCGCGTTGGCGGTCGCCTTGACCATCACCTTGTCCGTGACCGCCGGGCCGTGCGAACGGATTACGACCGGCGCACCCAGGATGCCCCGCGACGGCGTTCGCCCAGTAGTCCGCTGTATCGGTACCCGGGCGGGTGACCGCGGCGTGCTCGGCCTGGTCGTAGACCGGGCGCGCCTTCAGCAGGGCGGCGGTGAGCGACTCCTGGTAGGCCAGGTCGCGGGGCGGGCCAGGCTCGATCCTGCCGACGACGGTGCCGCCGAGCTCGTAGGCGCGGCAGATGCCCAGCTCCGGATGCCGCTCGGCCGTGTCGAGGTGGGTGAGCGCGACCGCGTCGACTCCCCCGGTCACCTCGGCGGCGTAGCGAAGAGCCACCGCGTCCAGGTGCCCGGTGCGGAACGGGCCCTGCCACCGGCCGTTCGCGTTGTGCGCTTCCGGAATGGCGAGGGTCGGGTCCTCGGTCGGGAACGGACCTGGGCCGTGCCGGGTCTGGTAGGTGCGGGTGACGCCTAGCCTGGTCACGGCCGCTTCGTTCCCGCTCTCGCGCAGCAGCGTTTCCGCGTTCTCGAACGTCGTGGTCGACCAGGTGGTGTACGGATGGAAGCCGCGCCATTCGTCGAGCAGAACGCCCTGGGCGCCCTCGAAGACGACGGGCCCCAGCCGCAGGAGCCGCTTGAGGTAGCCGTCTCCGGTGAGGGTCAACCGCTCGGCGACGGCGCGGTAGACGGCGGCGATGTCGCCGGGGGGCGGGACATCCGAGGGCCGGATGGGAGCCGCGAGGCGGTCGCGCAGCTTGCTTAGCTTGCTGATGAGCATGCCGGGGCGGGCGATGTCGCCGACGCGGGGGGCATCCTCAGGGTGCGCGAGGGCATAGCCGGCCGTCTCGCCGATGCCCATCCCGCACGAGCCGTGCCTGGCGTCACCGCGCGCCTGCTCGCGAGACTGGTTGGCGGCTCGGTGGTAGGGCGTGGTGAGCAGCGCGTCCCGGTCGACCGCGACGAGGCCCAACGGGTCGGGGACGCCAACGTTCTCGAGGTGCTCCGCCTCAGCGACCAGCGCGAGCGGATCGACCAGCATGAACCTGGACAGAAAGGTCCGGGTCCCGGGCGTGAACGTCCCCGAGCCGAACTGGGCGAACGCGTGCGGCGTGCCCCTGTGTACGCCGCACGCGTATTCGCCGCCCCTGTGCACGCGCGTGAGCACGTGATGCGCCGCCTGGGCGCCGCCGTTGAAGCGGACCACCGTCCGGACCGGGCGGCCCGGCGCGCTTTGCGCACTCTGCGCGCAGAGCCAGTCCACGACCGTCCCCTTGCCGGCGTCACCGTAGCCGAGGTCGACGACGATCACGTGACCGTTCACAGCGCGATGCTGCCGGGAGGAAAGTCAGCACCTACGCCATCGCCGCCAGTCCCGCTTCCCGCGCCGGCTCCCGTTCCCCGGTCGGCGGGCGGGACGTCAGCGGGCCGCGTCCCGTCGACGGAGCCTCCGGGGCCGCGTCCGCCCGGGCCGCGTCCGCCTGAGGTGTCGCCGCGACCGGGCGCGGGCAGGGCGCGGCGCGCCGGAGCCGTGCCCAGGGCGCGGCCGCGGCTGCCCGGAGTCCCCCCGTGGTAAGCGCCGATGCCCGCCAGCGCCCGGCCGACGGACGAGCCCGCGGTCGAGCCGACGTCCTGAAGGTCGGCCAGGCCCTCGTCCAGGTCGATCGCCTCCTCGCCGAGTCCGACGGTGAGCGCGATCGTCTCGCACACGGCGTCCAGGTCCGACAGTTCGATGACGTTCTGGCCGAGCAGGCGGCGCCAGGTACCGAGCACCTGCCCGTCGCCCGCGTAGGAGGCACCCTCGGGAAGGATGTAATAGGTGTCCCAGCGCCTGGTGAGCTGCGCGACGAGGTTGCGGATCGCGACCGGCTGCGGCAGTTCGTCGCCGATCCAGCCGCTGACCTCCCTGGGCTTGACCCGCGGGTACGGCATCTCGTCACCGATGATGAAGAGGTAGCCGCGCTTGCCGCGCTTCTCGAAGCAGTCTGCGGCCGTGTGCCGGGCGATGAAGTACATGGCGAGTTCGTAGGACTCGGTCTTCTGGCCGCCGCCCCCGCCTTCGAGCAGGATGTGTTCCAGGTCGCCGTCCATCCGGTTGTCCGACTCGAACTGGCCGATCTGCAGCGGCGCCCGGTCGCAGGTCGCGTCGCCGATCGCGCCGAACATGATCTGCGGATCGGCGACGTAGCGGTTGTCCTTGAGCAGGCCGAGAAGCCGTGGGAGCTTTTTCTGCAGCGTCCGCGGCACGCTGCCCATCGAGCCGGTGACATCGAAGAGTACGGCGATCGCGAGCGATCGCGGATGCTCGTCGCTGTCGCGGCTCTCCCGCTTGCCCACGTCGAACGGGTCGAGGCTCGGGTGGACCGTGCGCGCACCTGAATCGCTGTAGCCGAAGGCACTCCGGCCGCCGCGCAGGCGCTCGGCCGTGTCGTAGACGTCTGATGACCAGTAGCCGCTTCCCATGGCGGTCTCCTTACCTGGTGAGTTCTTGGATGGCGGTAGCGACGGCCTCGTCCCCGGGCAGCGCTAGGCCGGTGGCAGCTGGCCTAACGCCGCCCGGGATCTTGACGGCCCCGAGGGACGGGGGGTGGGGCGGCCCGTCCCCGTGTGCCGCCGGACGGAGGCAGCCGGCCGACAACACACGGGGGGTCTCGATGACCTGTGACGGGTCAGGGACGGGCCGCTTCCTCACTGGCCGGGCGGAGCAGGGCCGGATGGAGCAGCGTCGCGTCGCCCCGGCGGTAGAGCTTGGCGCGGGGGCCGCCACGGGGGCCGCCGGTCTCCGTTTGGTCGCCGGTGGACTCGACGAAGCCGGGGACCGAGAGGACCTTGCGGTGGAAGTTGCCGGCGTGCAACTTCTCGTCCCAGACGGTCTCGTAGACCTCGCGCAGATCGGAGATCGTGAACGGCGCCCTGACGAACGCCGTCGCCAGCGGGGTGTACTCGAGCTTGGCCCTGGCCCGCTCGACCCCGTCGACGAGGATCTTCGCGTGGTCGAAGGCGAGCGGGCGCGTCGTCCCCGGCCGCTGGGCAACCGTGCCGCTCGCCTGGGTCAGTCCGAGTGCGCTCACCGGAAACCACTGCGCATCGGCCGCGTCGGTGCCGGGTGTCGCCTCCGGCATCTCCGGGGCGAACGCCAGGTAGGCGACGGAGACAACCCGCATCCGCGGGTCGCGGCCCGGAGTGCCGTAGCTGCCAAGCTGCTCAAGGTGGGTGGCGCGGAGCTGGCGGGCCTGCCTCTTCGGCCAGCTCGCGGGCGGCGGTCTGCGCCAGGTCCTCCTGGATCTTGTCACCGTGCGGGCCGGTCCGCGGCCGGACGAAGCCGCCCGGCAGCGCCCAGTCCCCCCGGTACGGTTGCTCGCCGCGCCGGACGAGCAGCACTTGCAACTGGGCGTCCCTGATCGTCAGCGCCACCACGTCGACGGTGACCGCGACCGGGTCGTAGGCACGCGGATCGTAGCTGGCCAGAAAGCTCTCGGTGTCATCGCTGACGTCCACAGGCAGCCACCATCCGTTCGGAATAACTTTCGTTCTTCTCGCCCTAAGAAGAACTCAATTTGAGAATAACTCGCGACACGAGGCGGGTCAAGCACCGATTCCATGCCCCGCCAGCAGACTTACACTGACTTTGAGGGGTAAAAACTCACGAATCGGGCGCGTTTACCCCCGCGAACTCCGTGTAAGTCGGCGGCGGGGGGCGGGGATGGTTAGCGGCCGATGGCGATGCTGGGCTGCTGGGCGGACGCCGCGCCGGCGACGATGCTCTCGACCAGGCGGATCAGGGTGTTCTTGACCGAGGCGTGGTTACGGGCGTCGCACAGCACCACCGGTACGTCATCGTCTAGGTCGAGTGCCAGGCGGATCTCGGCGAGGTCGTAGCGCGGCGCGTCGTCGAAGCAGTTCACGGCGACGATGAACGGGAGTTCGCGCGTTTCGAAGTAGTTGACGGAAGGGAAGCAGTCGTCGAGCCTGCGGACGTCGGCGAGCACGACGGCGCCGAGGGCGCCGTAGGCGAGTTCGTCCCACATGAACCAGAAGCGATCCTGGCCCGGCACCCCGAACAGGTACAGGACAAGGCTCTCGTTGATCGTGATCCGGCCGAAGTCCAGGGCGACGGTGGTCGTCGTCTTGTTCGGCAGGCCGCGGAGGTCGTCACGCCCGACGCTCGCGGTGCTCAGCGGCTCCTCGGTGAGCAGCGGTCGAACCTCGCTGATCGCGCTGACCAGCGTCGTCTTGCCGGCACCGAACCCGCCGGCGATGAGGATCTTGTGCGCGGTCAGTGCCGCGTCGCTGGCGTGATCAGAGGGCACGAAGGCCATTGAGTATCTCCTGGAGCACGTCGTTGCCTGGCCGGAGGCCCGCTGGGCGCTTCCTGATCACGGTGACCGTCCCGCCCAGGATCAGGTCGCTGAGCAGCACGCGGACTACGCCGAGGGGCAGGCCGGTGCCGGCGGCGATGTCGGCCACCGTGGCCTGCCGCTGGCACAGCGCGAGGATCTTGCGGTGCTCCGGGGTGCGGCGCTGCGGGTCGTCGTCCTCGTCCGCACCCGGCATGGCGACGACCACGGCGATCACGTCGAGCACCTCGCCCGCGGGCTCCGTCCTCCCCCCGGTCACCGCGTACGGGCGCACCACCGGCCCGGAATCGCGGCGGATCATCCGCGGCGAGGGTTCGGGGGTTCGTCCCCCAGGGGGATACTCCGCGGAGGAGTCGAAGGATCGCCGCCGCTGGGGGAAGTCTTCGTCGGACTGCACCGCCCTCACTCCCCTATGATCGCGCGTGCCGGGAACCTCGCGTGCGAGATAAGGTGCGGTCTGGCCCGCTTGACCAGCATCGCCATTTCGTAAGCGACCATGCCCGCGTCCGCATCGGCCGGGCAGAGCGCCGCGAGGCAGCTGCCCTCGCCGGCCGCGATCAGGAACAGTATCCCCTGTTCGAGCTCGATGACCGTCTGCCGGACCCCGCCCACGTGGAAGCGCTCGCCGGTGCCCGTCGCCAGGCTCTGCAAGGCGGCGGCGACCGCCGCCATGTGCTCCCCTTCCTCCCTGGTCAGGTCCCTGGACGCGGCGAGCAGCAGGCCATCCCTGGACAGGATGACGGCTCGTTTGAAGTCCTTCACGCGCGACGCGAGGTCGTCGAGCAGCCATGCGAGATCCCGCTCGCCCGCACCCTCGTCAATAGCCATAACGCTTCCTCCTCGTCCGGCGTCCATCCGTGTAGCCGCCTGTCATCCGGCTCGCCGGGCTGCTGTTGGTCATCATCGGCACGGCTTCTGGCCCAGCTTCGCTGCAGAGAAGCGGCGAGCCGCCGCGCGTCGTCGGGCGCGGGCGCGTCCGTTGGCTTGGCCCCTCGGGCCGGCAGCGCCGGGCGGTCTTGCTCCGCCGAAGGCGACTGCTTGTCCGGCCGGACGCGGCGCGGCAGGCCATGGAACGTGGTCGCGGGCTGCGCGGCGAGCTCGGCGATGTCGGCCGGTCTCGACTCCGGCAGCGCGGTTGACGCGGCCGCGCCGATGAGGGAGAGCGCGTTCGTTGAGCGCAGCCTGGCCGCACCGCCCGGACCGTCGGCATCGGTGCCCGGCAGCACGAGTTCGTCCGGCAGCAGCACGATCGCCTTGGTCCCACGGTAAGGCGACGGGCTGAGCGACACCTCGACGCTATGCCGGCTGGCCAGCAGGCCCGCGACGAAGAGCCCGAGCCGGTCGGCGTCCACCAGGTCGAAGTCGGGCGGACTGGCCAGCCGCAGGTTCAGGTCGCTCAGCTGGCTGGGCGCGATGCCAAGGCCCCGGTCCTCGACCTCGATGGCGAAGCCGTTGGCGACCCGCTCGGCCCTGACCTCAACCTTGGTGGCCGATGGCGAGAACAGGGTCGCGTTCTCGATCAGCTCGGCGAGCAGGTGGATCATGTCGTTGACCGCGGCCGCCGTGACCACTTCTTCTGTTTCCGTACGGACGATGACCCGCTTGTAGTCCTCGGTCTCGGCCACGGCCGCGCGGATCACGTCGATGACCGGCACCTGTCCGATCCTCGGCCGGGCGGCCGGGGCGCCGGACAGCACGGTCAGGCTTTCTGCGTGGCGCCGCATCCGGGTAGTGAGGTGGTCAAGCGCGAACAGGTCGGCCAGTGCGGCCGGGCTGGCCGCCTGCTGCTCCAGCGTGTCGATGATGCGAAGCTGGCGCAGCAGCAGCGACTGGTTGCGCCGGCCCAGGCTTGTCAGCACCTGACGGAAGCCGCCGCGCAGCCGCGCCTCCGCCGCTGCCGCCGCGGTCGCCGTGCCCTGCATGCTCGCAAGGGCCGCGGTCACGGCCGCGAACTCGGAGATCTTGGCGGGCCGGACCGACGTGACCAGCTGCTGCGGGCCTGGCTGCTGCGGGGCGGCATCCGCCGACCCGGCCCCGTTGCGCAGCCGGGCGACGGTCTTCGGCAGCTGCTCGTCGGCCAGGTAGCGGGCGGTCGCCGCGAGGCGGCCGGCCTCGCTGGCCAGCTGGCGGGCGAGGGTCAAGATAAGCGCGACGATGACGAGGGCGACGAGGAGACCGGATCCGGCCACCACGATCGCCTCGATGACCGCGCGGTGCGCGGACTGGCGGATAACGTGATGCAGCGCTCCGGCGAACACGGCGCCGGCGATGACGGCCCAAACGAGGACCAGGCCGACGGCGGGCAAGGCCAGCCTGACGGTGAGGTAGGACCCGATCGAGCGACCGGCACTTCGCGGAGGTCCCTGATCGTCGGAACTCGGCACCACCATGCGGCCACTCCTGTGACTTGCGGCACGTAGAACGCGTGCGTCAGCTCAGTCTTCTTCCTTCTTATTTAAGATTCTCCGCCACCAACATGGGTGGCATTTGCGCTAGATGCCGGACCGTTATTTTCGAAACGTATCGGCATCGCGGCATCGCCGTCTCGATGTTGACTGAACAGGCTATATCGTTATTTACAAATTTGTTCGAACTTTTAATCGATGGTCGATCGCACATTGACCCGACGACTGCACTGAATATTTCAGCAAACGGTTCATCAAGGAAATACGATATTAATTTCAAACGCTTCGATACAGGCACCCCTTTCAACGGGAATGCCGGCGCCGCCGGCGTTTCCGCCGCCGGGGCCGTCTTGCGTCCTCTCCACGGCGACCCTCTTGTTGACCTTGAAATCTTGCTGCCAGACAATTGCGGGATCATGGTGCGGCACGGGTCGCACCGTCCACGTTGGCGTCCACTCATCACTGAGTCATCACCAACAGACAGGAGGATGCAGTGGCCACCGCAGGAGCGCCGGGCAGGGGCGCAACCGCCCGCGAGCAGCAGGAACCTGTTTGTACAGAAACGCCACCGGCCTCGTCCGCGAACTCAGCGCGTTTGACGCGTTCAACTTGGTCTTCTCGGCGGTCCTAATCCCGGTCGGGATCACCGAGGTGATGTCGTTCACGCCGCAGTTCTGGCCGCACGCCAACATGCTGGTGTCGTTCCTGCTGGCCACGCCCCTGGTGGCGACCTGCGGCCTGGTCTACCTGTACTTCACGGTGATCATGCCGCGGTCCGGCGGGGACTACGTCTGGGTGTCGCGGACGCTCAACCCGTTCCTCGGCTTCTTCACGAACTTCTCGCTGACGTTCGTGTTCCTGACCTGGATCGCGTTCAACTTCACCTACATGCTCGCTCATGGGCCCGTCCGCTCGCGTATGTGGCCGGGCTGGAATCGCCGGCTGGCTGACCTCGCCGGACAAGACCGAGCTGATGGTCATCGCGACCGTGCTGACCGTCGTCTTCACCGGCCGTGATGATCCTCGGCGTGCGGGTGGTCGCGAAGTACATGCTGGTCACCTTCGTGGTCGTCTGGGTCGGCATGATCGCCTGGCTGATCGACATGGCGGTCGGCAGCCACGCGCACTTCAACAGCGCGCTTCAACGCGCACTCGGGCACCACCGTGGCGCGCGTGCTCGGCTCCGCCGGGCACTTCGGCTTCAGCGCGGCCGGCGCGATCGGCTGGGGCGCCACCCTGTTCGGCGATGATCTACTCGTTCCAGGTCTACACCGGGTTCCAGTGGACCGGGTACTTCGCCGGCGAGATCCGCAACGTCCGGCGCACCGCCACCACCTCGATCCTCGGCGCGCTGCTGATCTCGGCGATCGGCTACGTGGTCGCCGCCGCGCTGATCTACAAGTACTACGGCTTCCAGTTCTTCGGCTCGCTCGGTGTTCCTGGCGTTCGGCGGCAGCACGGTGCACGTGGACCCTGTCGTTCCAGCCGTACCTGCCCGCGCTGGTCAACTTCCTGCCGGGGCCGCAGTGGCTGCTGGTCTTCATCGCGCTCTGCTTCCTGCTCGCCATCATCTGGTGGACGCCGACCGGCTTCATGATGGGCACCAGGAACATGTTCGCCTGGTCCTTCGACCGGCTCGCGCCGGAGAAGCTCACCACGGTCTCCGACCGGTTCCACACCCCGGTGATCGCCACCATCACGATCGGCGTCATCGTGGAGCTGCTCAACTACCTGAACATCTACCAGGGCCTCGGCAGCCTACCTGCTGAACATCATCGCGGTGATGGGCGTGGCCTTCATCATCGTCGTCGATCGCGGCGGCGGTCACCCCGTGGCGGCGGCCGCAGCTGCACGCGCAGGCTCCTGGCTGGGCGCAGGGCCTCGGTGCCGGGCGTGCCGGTCATCACGATGGCCGCGGCGATTTCGGCGATCTCGTGGGGTTTCGTGATCTACGTCGCCTTCCACACCGGGTTCGGCGGGAAGTTCGGGCTCAAGCCGATGCTCGAGGCGTTCGCCGCCCCGCTGATCGGCATCGTCTACTACATCGGCGTCCGGCTGGTGCGGCGCGCGCAGGGCATGCAGCTCAGCTCAGACCTTCGCGGAGATCCCGCCGGAATGAGCGAGAGCAACCTACCGAGTCGCCGGTACTCCCGGGGTGGAGCGGGCCCGGCGCCGGGCGAGGCAGCCAGCCCGCCATGGTCGCCGGATGGTGCCGCGGCGCCATCGTGGCCGCGGCCGCGGCCCAGCTCCATCCCGGTCCGGCTGATCGGCGGCGTGGCGATCTGGCTGCGCGGCTCGCCGGCGGCGCGCGCCGCGCTCGGCCGCTCGCTACCCGGACGTCGACCTGGTGGCGCACAAGAAGCAGTCGCGCACGCTGCGGGCCCTGCTCGAGGAGGAGGGATTCGAGCCCGAGCGGGTGTTCAACGCCACGCACGGCGCCAGGCGGCTGCTCTACCACGGGCCAGGCGGCTGGCAGGTGGACGTCTTCCTCGACACCTTCGAGATGTCCCACACGCTCGACCTCGGCACCCGGCTCGAGGCCGAGCCGGAGACGCTGGCCGCGGCCGAGCTGCTGCTCACCAAGCTGCAGATCGCCGAGGTCAACGCCAAGGACCTGTCCGACGCGGCGATGCTGCTCTGGGACCACGAGCCGCGGCGACGCCGACGGCCCCGGGCCGCTGAACCTCGGCCCGCTGGCGGCGCGCGTGCGCCGCCGACTGGGGGCTGCTACACCACCGTGACCGACAACCTCGCGGCGTGCGCCGGCCTGCTCGGCGCGCTGGTATCGCGGCCGGCCGACCGGGAGCGGATCGCCGGCCGGATCGCGGCCATCACCGAGGCGCTGGCCGCCGCGCCGAAGTCCAGTGGGCTGGCAGCTGCGGGCCAAGGTGGGCCGCAGGAAGCGCTGGTACCAGCTGCCTGAGGAGGTCACCCGTTGACCATGCGGATCTACTTCGCGACCGACATCCACGGATCGGAGGTGTGCTGGCGCAAGTTCCTGAACGCGGGCCGGTTCTACAACGCCGATGTGCTGATTCTCGGCGGCGACGTGACGGGCAAGGCAGTGGTGCCGGTGGTCGCCGCCGCGGGCGGCGGCTTCCGCGTCAGCCAGTTCTCCGGCGACCGGGTGCTTGACGCGGACGAGCTCGCGCCGACCGAGACGCGCATCAGGGACATGGGGTTCTACCCCTACCGCACCACCGAGGAGGAGCTCGACGCGGTCTGGGACAACCCCGAGGCGGTGCACGGGATCTTCCTCTCGCTGATGGCATGACGCTGGCCCGGTGGCTGGACCTGGCGGCCGAGCGGCTGTCCGGGACCGGGATCCGGCTGTACGCGATGGAGGGCAACGACGACCCGCCCGAGCTTCACGGGATGCTGCGGCGACTCGACCGTGCTGACCCAGACCGAGGACCGGCTTGTCGACCTCGGCGAGGGCATCACGATGGTCTCCTACGGCTACTCCAACCCCACGCCCTGGCATACCCCGCGCGAGCTGGACGACGACGAGCTGGAGCGGCGCATCGACAAGCTGGCCGCCCAGGTGAGCGGCCGGAACGGGCGATTTTCAACCTGCACGTGCCGCCCGCCCGCACCGCCATCGACAAGGCGCCGGCTCTCGACGGCTCGCTCAAGCCGGTCGTCAAGGGCGGCGCGGTGGTGATGCAGTCGGTCGGCTCGGAGGGAGTGCGCCGACTGCTGGCCAAGCACGAGCCGATGCTCGGGCTGCACGGGCACATCCACGAGTCCCGCGGCGCGGTCCGGCTCGGCCGGACGCTGGCCATCAACCCGGGCAGCGAGTACGGCGACGGGGTCTCTGGCGGGGCGCTGCTCGAGATCGACGGCAAGCGCGGCGTGCGGCACTACCAGCTTCCGCCCCTACGGGCTAGGTCAGGCGTCGGCCATGGCGGCCAGGCTGTCGCGGACCGCGGCGGTCAGCGGGTCGTCGGGGGCCAGCGCCCGCTCGCAGTCGGCGAGGGTGGCGGTGAGGATCGTGCGGGCGTCGGAGAGCCGTCCCACGGCATAGTAGGCGTGCGCGAGATTGGCGCGCGCGACCAGCGTGTCCGGGTGGTCCGCGCCGAGCACGCGCTGGCAGTCCACCCGGGTGCGCTCGTAGAGGTCGATCGCACTCGGCATCCGGCCGGCCGAGATAGGCGGACGCGAGGTTACCGCGCACGCCGATCGTGTCCGGGTGATCGGCTCCCTGCACCCGCTCCCGGTCGGTCAGCGCTCGTTCGTAGAGCGAGATGGCGTCCCTGACCCGGCGCGCGGCGTGGTGGGCGGCCGCCAGCACGGTGACCGCGTCCACCGTCTCCAGGCTGTCCTTGCCGAGCACCCGCTCGGCCCCCTCAAGCGCGCGGCGGCCGTGCTTGATCGCGTCCTTGGGGTGGCCGCGTCCAGCCAGGCTCCCGCTAGCCGGCACCGCGTCCTGATCGTCTCGGGATTATCCTGGCCCTGGCTCCGCTCGCGCTCGGCGAGCGTGCGCTCGATCATCCTGATCGCGTCCTTGTGCCGCCCCGACTCCTGGTAAGCGGTGCCCAGGCTGTCCTGGATGGCCAGGGGGTCCACCCCCTTGACGCCGTTCGCACGCTCGGACGCGGCGAGGACGCCTTCCATGACGGGAATCGCGTCGCCGGGCCGGCCGACGGCGAGCAGGGCGGAACCGTACTTTGCCCGCGCCGCGACGGTACGCGGATGATCGGTGCCCAGGTACCTGGCCTGTGCCTCCATGACTCGCTGGTAGAGCGCGACCGCGTCCTTGCCGAGCCCGGCCGCCAGCGCCGCGCCGGCTAGCCGGGCGACGGCCAGCTGCGCGTCCTCGTGGGCAGCGCCGAGCCGTCGCTCGACGGCGGTGGCCACCGCGCGCCAGTGGCTGACGGCCGGCCCGGTGATCCCGGCCGTGTCGAGGCTCTGCGCGGCGCGGAACAGGACCTGGTAGGTCCGCCGGTCCACAGGGCATCGGCCGCCGCCTGCTGCAGGCTGGCCGTGGCCGACCGGAACCTGCTCGCCAGGGCGGGCTGTTCCGTGTCATCCGGCCACGACCTCGAGGAGCGCGGCGGCGGCGGCCGCGGATGCCTCCGCCCGCAGCGAGTCGGGCGTGGCGGCCAGTACCGCGGCCCGCAGGGCCTGCGGCAGGAAAACCAGGCCGCCTTCGACGTGGATCAGGCCGACGTTCCGGAGGCTGGCGAGGGCGGAGCGGACCCGGCCAGGTCCGTCCGCCCCGTCGGGGGAACGGGCGGCGAAGTCGGCTAGCGCGCGGGTCGCGAAGACGGACTCGGGAATCCCGGTGGAACCCAGGAGAGCCGCGACCGCCAGGCACACCTGGGGGCGCCGCCCGGCGCGAGCTCGTCCGCGCACTCCACGGACAGGGTCCAGGTCACCGCCGTGGCGGCGGGCGTGGCGCCCGAGGCGCCGAAGATCTGCTCCTGGCGCTTGATGTACAGGTCGTGGTAATCCCGGCAGCTGAAGCCCGCGCTGGCGATCGCGGCGCTGGCCTGGACCAGCGCCAGCGAACGCAGCCGAGTTCCTCGGCGAGGTCAACCGCGCCGATCCGCTGGTCCGGATCGGCGCTCAGCCGGGCCATGAGGTAGGTCAGGCCCTCGTGTGAACTGAACGGCCCGACGGTGAAGACGACCGGGTTCACGGCGTCCGGCACCGCTATGCCGGGCCCGGCTGTCACCACCAGACGGCCGGCGGGACCACTCGGCCACAGGCCTTCTGCGTCCGCCGGGTCGGCCAGGCCGTCCATGACGACGAGCCACGGCCCATTCGCCTCCGCGAGACCGTCGAGGAATCGCTGGGCCGTCAGCTCCGCGCTGCCCGCCGTCACCGTGTCGGCGGGAATCGTCATCGGCCAGGCACCGGCCCTGGCCGCCGACACGGCCTGCGCGTAGCCGGACAGGAGCGCGTCCCGGCTGCCGGCGTCCAGCCAGATCAGCCGCCCGTCCGGGGTTTCGGTGAGCCACGTGCGGGCCAGGTGGGCGGCGAACTGCGTCTTCCCGGTGCCGCCGGGCAGGTAGATCGCGGCGTCGCGCGGCCGCGGCGGCCCGGTGAGTACGAGGCACCGCCCCTCGGGCAGCGCGGAAAGCGACCCGGACCCGGTCTGCGGCCTGGGCGTGAAGCAGTCGGCTGGTGCGGGAACGAACCCGGACACGTTCGGGCTGAGGTGGCGAGCACCGAATGCGGACGACATACCGCTGGTCGCGTCGCTGCTGACGGTCATGTAACCGCGCCCCCTTGAACCGACTCACCGGGCCTCCGTCGTCGGAGCGTTGGCTATAACCCCACCTTACGGGGGGTATGCAGTCGACAACTGGCGATTAGCCGCTAATGCCGCGAAAAACATGAAACGTGATATGGGGGGAGTCAGGTGCATCCGTTCGGTATATTGATTAGAGTAAGTATCCCCCTCGCGGACTGCGACCTCAGCGTGGCCGACACGTGATCTACGCCGTGCACAATGGTCACCGAGCGCCAGTAGCTCAGTCGGATAGAGCGGCTGCCTTCTAAGCAGCGGGTCGCGGGTTCGAATCCTGCCTGGCGCACAAACATCTACGCAGCTCAGAGTCGGTTTTCGCTCTCCGCTGAGGCGTGTCACGACGATTTGCCGCGACGGCGTGCCACTTTCGTGCCAGATGGCGCGGCGTCGCCCCTGGGAGTCTTGGCCTGGTCGAGCGCCGCCTTGGCCGCGGTGCCGACCGCGTCGGCGATGGTGCGCTGCCGGTCGCTGGTCGAATGCTGGTAGACCAGCGCAGCTCGCGTGCTGCTGTGGCCCATGCGCTCCATCAGTTCGCGGAGGTTCGCGCCCGCGTCCGCCGTCAGCGTGTTGCCGGTATGCCTGAGATCGTGGAAGTGGACGCCGACCAGGCCGACCTGGCGGACCGCGGGCAGCCACGCACGGCGATAGAAGTTGCTATGACGCATCGGCGCTCCGGCCGGGCTGGTGAAGACGAGCGCGTCGTCCTCCTCCCCCGCGAACTGGCCGAGGTGCTGCGCCACGTCAGTGTTGAGCAACTCGGGGAACGGCACGACGCGTCGTCCGGCCTTGGACTTAGGCGGCCCGAAGACATGACCGCCGCCGAGCTGTTCTGTCAGTTGCCGGAAAACGGTGATCTCACCGCTTGCGGTGTCGATGTCGCTTCGCCGGAGCGCGGCCAGCTCACCCCACCGCAGGCTGGCGAAGGTGCCGAACAGGACGAGCACGCGGTACCGCGGGTCGATGGCGTCGGCGAGCGCGTAGACCTCAGTAATCGACAGGATCGGCCGCTCCGGCGATGCTTCCTGACCCGCGCCCTTAATACGGCACGGGTTACGGCGGATGATCCCGTCATCGACGGCAGTGTTGAGAATCGCCTTGAGCAGTCGGTACGCCTTGGCTGTTGTGACCTCGCTGACGCCGGAGTCGAGCAGCTTCTTACGCCAGCGCCGGACCCGGGGCTCCTTGATCTCGCTCACGGAGACGCCCTCGAAGTGCGCAGCGATGTGGCTGCGCAGCAAGTAGCGGTAAAGTCGGATCGTCTTGGGCCGGAGGTTCGGACGTTCCTCGATCCAAGTAGCGCCGTAGTCGGCGAGCTTGACCTTGCCTGCTTCAGGATCGATCCACTCGCCGTCAAGGATCTCGGCTTCCTTGCGGGTGAGCCAGACGTCGGCGTCAGTCTTGGTGGCAAACGTCTGGTCGGCCGGACGCATCGACCCCGTCCGGTCCCTGGTAGCGGGCCTGCCAGCGGCCGGACGGCAGTTCACGGACAGCGCCGAAACGGCGTCGGCGACTCTTCTTGTTGGGCATTTACGCTGCCTTACTTCTCTTCGTGCCAGCGGGCGGGACGAGTCCGGCCGCGATGAACTCGCGGAGCGCGGATTCGGGTATGCGGACATGGCGTCCGATGTGGATGAAGTGGATGCGCCGTTCGGCGATGAGCCTGCGTGGGAAGCGTTCGGAGGTGTTGAGCAATTCGGCGGCCTGGGCGACGGTGAGCAGTCGGTCGGTCGCGCTCATGCCGCCTGCCCGGTTGCCGAAATGTCGTCGGGTGCCAGTCCTTGGGCGCGTCTTCGCGCTTGGTCGAGTGCCTGTTGCCAGCGGATGCGGTCGGCGACGACGTGGAGCAGTCGCCGGGCGGTGGGCATGTGGTCCTGGTCGCCGGGGGCGACGGGTTCCCAGGCGTAGCGGGTCGGGTCGGTTGCCGGAAGACCGAGGGTTTCCGTCAGCCAGTTCTTGCGGTCGGCGCGGTGGTCGGCGAGGGTCTTGCCGGACCACTTGCGGGAGACGAGGACGCGGCGTCCGGCGTAGCCGAGGTACTCGCGGCGGTGGGCCTTGCCCCTGCAGGCGCCGGGCCGCAGGTTGGGCTTGGGGTTCTTGGGCTGGATGCCGTAGCGGAGCCAGTTGGCGCAGGTCGGCGAGCACGGTTCGTAGCGGAGCGCGTCGGCGAGCCGGTCGGCGTGGCGCACCTGGTCGTCGGTCTCGGCCCGGTGGCAGTCGGCGACGTTCTTGGTCAGGTACTTGGTGACGTAGCCGATGCAGCGGTTGGCGTCCTTGGACCCGGCGAGGACGCCTTGGGCGTCGAAGCGGTCGCCGAACCGGGCGACGTGCAGCGGTTCGTCTTCGTCGCCGATGGCGTCGAGTGCCTCGTCCCAGGTCGGCAGGATTTCCCCGGTGTCGGGGTCGAGGTAGGTGGCCTTTTCCTTGTCCCAGACGGGCAGGTGAGCGCCGTGGAAGCGGACTTCGTTGGTGGACGGCCACCAGACTTGGTGGTAGGTCGCGGCGATGACTTCGCGGAGTTCGGCGCGTGAGATGGTGCCGCGCATGGCGAGGTGGACGTGCGGGGCGAGGCGTCGTTGGGGTTCGACGGCGGCGAAGTACTGGACGTCGTAGCCGGTGAAGCGGCGCATGTTCTGCATGAACCGGTCGAAGAGAGCGGCGAAGTGCAGCGCGTCGCGGGCCGCCGCGGTGTAGTCGTAGGCGGCCGGGTCGACCGGCGTCCCGTCGGCCTTGACGCGCCCGTAGGAGGGGCAGGTGAGCGTGATGAACAGGGACGGCCGGAACGTCTTGCCGTCCGGCGTGGTGTAGGTCTTGCCGACCGTGCGGGGGTCGACGGCACGCTTGGGCAGGGGCGGCGCGTCTTGGCGTCGCCTGGTCGAGCGGTGCCGCCGTTCGGGCCGTTTGGGCAGCACGTTGCCGCGCATCCCGGCCTCGTTGATCTGCTCGTCGAGGTCGGCGAGCTCGTCATCCCAACCGGTGATGTCTTCGCCGCGTGCCTCGTCGGCGTCCCGTGCGGCCTGCGCGTCGGCGCGGGTCTGGATCAGCCACGCCTGGTCGTCGGTGGGGTTGTCCGGTTCGATGACCGGTTCCTGGTCGAGGTGCCAGCCCTCCCGGCATTGCGCGGCACGGAGGTTCTTGGCGCGTTCGGCGCACGACGGGCAGACCGATGCGAGGGTGTGCCCGCAGGGCACCAGGACCGGCTCAGTCGCGCCGGTGGTCAGGTCGGTGCGCCGCAGTTGGATGGGCCGAATGCAGGCGCCGTGCTCGACGGCCAGGTCTTTAACCACGTCACGGGCCAGCGGCATCGACAGCCGCTCAGCCCTTGTCTTCTTCCGCCCGTCGGCGTTGGTCACCCGGCATCACCCCCGCTTCCGTCGTCGGTATCGGCGGACAGGTCCCAGCGTTCGGACCAGCCGCACAGCCAGCACTCAGAACCTGCACGGGTTCGCCATGGCCGATCAGGAACAGGCCCGCCGCGCACACCGGGCACGGGTCGTCGGTGCGCCACACGGTCGCTTCGCCCGTTACTCCGTCCACGGCACACCGTCCCCGCCGAGCCCGTGCCGGGCGGCCACTACGTCGGCCATGGCGTGAATGTCCTCATCGGCCACAAACGCGGCCCGGACGCGGACCACGTGCGGTGAGCCCTCCAGGCGGACATAGCCGACCCCCGCCCCGACGTGAGGTAGCGGCGAGATCTCGTCGGCGAGTGCGCCGCGGTCGCGTGCCCCGTCACCGAGCACCATGTCCACCTGGTCGGACTCATCCAGCCGCAGCGCGATGCGGGTCGGGAACAGGTTGCGGAGGCTGATCACGTCCTTGCGCGGGTCCTGCAAGGCGCCGACGACGCAGACGCCGACCGACCGGCCTTGACTGGTGAGAGTGGCGATCGCGGCCTCAGCCCGTTTGCGCAGGTCGCGGTCAGGCTGGTAGGCGGTCAGGAATGCGAGTTCGTCGACCAGCACGACGAGGAACGGGAACGCTGATGACGGCGTGAAGGTGCGCGTCGTCCCGGCTAGCTTCGCGGCCCGGTCGTGCATCTCGGTCACGGCGTCTTCGAGCAGTGCGACCATGTCGGCTGCCTGGTCGGCGTAGCGGGTGAACAGGTCCCGGCCGAAGGACAGTTCCATCCGCTTGGGATCCAGTCCCCAGACCTGGACCCAGCCGCCGAGGATCGCGGGCAGCAGCGCCCGCACCGCCGACCAGATCACCGAGCCCTTGCCCGAGCCGGTCGCCCCGGCGATCAGCACGTGCGAGCCGAGCAGCCGCAGCAGCCACGGTGTCCCGTCCTCACACCGCCCCACCGGCAAAGCGGCCAGGTTCACCACCGGGTCGAGGGGAAGCGCGCCGATCGGGTCGGCGAGGGTGTCGGACCGGACGAACTCCAGTGTCACCGCGCCTGGTCGTGCGTCGCGGACCCGGCACAACTGTGCGCCGAAGGCATGAGCGAGGTTGGTCGTGCGCTCGGCGAAGTGTCGGGAGCCTGCCCGGTCACCAGCCGGACCGTGACCAGGTCCACCGCGCCCGCCGCGTGAACACCGGCGAGGACCGGCACCAGGACGCGGCCACGGTAAGAGGGAGCGAGACCGGCGAGGGTCATCGCGGCCGTCCAGCGGCGCCGGTAGAACCAGTACCGCCAGCCGTCCAGCAGCGGGCCGACAACGAACCGGGTGAACCAGTCCGGCCGTACCAGCCACAGCGCGACCAGGCCCGCCGATGTCGACGAAGACCAGCACCGAGGCCACGCCGCCACGCCCGGCCAGCCAAGCCGGAGCCAGGCGAAAACCAGCAGCGCGCCCAGGGCATCGAGGAGCGGGGTGCCGCAGCACGAACCAGATGATGCGCCAGATGAGCCGGACGAGCTGAACGGTCCAGATGACCGGCGTGCGGGGTCTGGTAGACCGGCGACCGCCACACCGGGACCGCGAACGGGTCGGGGTTGTCGACCTGCGCGAGCGGCTGCCCGGCGACCTGTCGCTTGAAGGAGGAAGGCATATGATCAAGACCTCTCTAGCCAGGAGAGGAAACCGGGGGCGGCCGGAGGTACGAACTCCAGCCGCCCCGCCTATTGCCAGGTCAGGCCGCATTGCTTCCAGCGGCCTTATCGCTGCTTGCGGCGCCGTCGAGTTGCGCGGCGTGCTTGCGCTCCATCTCGTCGGCGAATCGCTGCGCCTCACGGGCGAGTGCCCGCGCGAAGTCGACCGCAGCCTGGTCGGCGACCTTGCCCCTGGTCGTGATGGCGAGCGATGACGGGCCGCCGCCCAGTGACAGGATCGGCGTGGTGTCCTCGTAGGTGCTGCACTGCACGCGCCAGTCAGCGCCGACGTGATAGCTCAGGTGCGAGAACGACCCTTGCTCACTCATGCCGCTGCCTCCCGTCCGCTGTCAGGCCCCGGGCGACCGGACGGACGGCCACCCGGCGAGCGGACCCCGGACGCCTTGAGGGAGTAGCCGAGCCGCCCCGCCTGATTCACGTACGGGGTGACCGTCAGCCCGGTGAACTCCACCGGCACGAACGGCACCCCGCAGGACCGTTCGGCACCACCGGCTCAACCTGCGCCGCCACCTTGACCTTGACCGTCCGGGTCCGCGCCGTCCTGTCGGCGTCGATGACCTCCACCTGCCACAGCGGCAGCCCGCTCGCCTTGTCCTTGGACTGCACGAAGCGGCCGTTGGTCGATGCGTCGAAGTCCCGCACCGCCTCGAAGCCCCCGGCCGCGTACACCCCGGCCGGGAACACCAGCCCGAAATCAATCGGGATCGGACCTTGTAGCGCCACTTGACATCCCACCTTCGATTGTTGATTGCTTGGCCACTTGATTAACCAAGTAGATCTACAGTAAGTGGCAACAGCTTGCTTAGTCAAGTGATCAGGTGGTCGAAGCGCCGAGAGGTTCAGCCGACCTGGTAGGCGTCTTCAAGCTCGTGCCGGTCGCCCGGCATGACAAGCTCCAGGACCAGCACGGACGTGCCGGAAGCGTCCCGGCCGGTCACGTACAGAGCCAGCATCGCCGCCGTCTTGCCGACGCCGAGCAACTTGGCTTCGCTGCCGGTCGGGTGCCGGGCAACGACCTGCTCGACGACGTGATCAACGCGGACGCCCTTGCGCCGGGCAAGGTGCGCGCGGACCCCGCCGGGAACCGGCGCCGAATCAGTCAGTTCAGTGCCGTCCGCCAGCGCCGAGGGAACCCACCAGGTGACAATCTCGGATGCCTCGCCGTCACGCCGGACAAGCCGACGCCGGGCGAGCACAGCCGCGCCATCGGCCAGGCCGAGCAGCGCAGCCACCCGTGCAGGCGGGTCACTCACCCCGGCCTCGATCAACTCCCCCGGTTCATCCGACTCATCGCGGTTCAGCGCTTCCTCGCCCGGACGCCGCGCTTCCAGACCGGCCAGCGCCGGGCGTCCCCGGACGAAGCTCCCCTTGCCCTGCTGGGTCTCGATCCAGCCGTCCTGGCGCAGCACCCGCAGCGCGCGGACCGCAGTCGGCCGGGCAACCTGGAACTCGTCGCTGAGCTGATGCTCACTGGGCAGCAGCGACCCCGGAGGGTACTGCCCCGACTCGATGCGCCGCTGAATCTCTGCAACCACCTGCGCGTATTTGGGCGGTGTGTACTCATATGGCATGATAGCGCCTTACTCAAGTTACCTGGCTACTCAAGCACCTTACTGCTCAAATAGGCTGACTGTCAGCCCCGCGGGCACACGCTATGTGCGGGCTTTGCGCGGTGCCAACGCTGATCCTGCGGCAAGCGCCGCGTCTCCCGGTCAATGGAGAGAGCCGACCCCCGGACGGTGGGGGCCGACTCTCCTTCTCAACCGCGTTCCCTGCCGCATTAAGGAACACGGGAGCTTACCCGCGCGGCCAGTTGGCGGGGGTCGCTGACCGCGCGGGGGTCTCAGGGGCCGGGGTCGCCAGATGCCGGCCGTCATCGACGGGTACCAACTCGTCGGGCGGCGGCGGATAGACGGTAGTGGCGGTGCCATCGGCCCAGGTGATGGTGACGCTTGCAACCGGCCCAAGGGCACCGACCGCGACAGTCGACGGAGTATCGGCGGTGGCCGCAGTCGCGGTGACTTCTGCTGGGGTGGCGGGGTCGGCGGAGGCGCCTGCGGCGCGGTAAGCGTCGTGCAGGGCCAGGAGTTGCCCTTCTGCGCTGAGTTGCTTATCTGCGCGTTCCCAGAAGTCGCGGCCTTGCCACAGGCGGCCGGTCTCGGCATGACCCACCGTGGTCAGCGAGCAGCCGACCAGTACCGCCAGAGCAGGCTGCGTGAGCCCGGCCGCACGGCGGCGAGAGGCGAGCCCGGCCGACAGCGCCCGCACCGCCCCTGCGAGCGCCTGCCCGGCCGGAGACGAGGCAGGGACAGGCACACGCGGCCGGGCGCTCGGACTGGGACCAGGAGCCAACGTCCCGTCCTTCACTAGCACCCGCAGCGCACGACGGCAGGTGAGAACCGAGTACCCCGTCAGGACAGCGAGCGCCGCCCCGCTCGGCGCGGACTCGCCAGGCCGAAGCGTCCCATCCTTGATGCGGGCGCGGACCAGCTCGGCAGCCCGTATGTACTTCGGGCTGTGCCCCGTCACGACGCCGCCAGCAAGCGGCGAGACCTCGTCCACGTGACCCCGCCGTCATGTCGCCGAGCGGTCCACAAGTGTCCCGTTCGGCGGTACCCGGAACTCATCCACCCGCCGCCATCGAGATGAGTGGCAACCTCCACCACGGCGGTGGCCGCACCAGTCGAGGTCATGCCTGCCTCAGCCGCGCGGCACGCGGCGGCCTGGTCGTCGGTAACCCCGCTGGCGCTGCCGTCAGGGCCGTCCGTGTCCCACAGCCACACGATCACGGGCTGGTCGCGCGATGGCGTCGACGGGCCGGGCAGAGCGCACATAACTCAACCGCCCACTTGCGGCAGCAGCACGTATGCGATCTTGAAGGCAGCCGTTCCGATATCGGTGATGCGCGCTATTCGGTCGCCCCACGACCACCAGAACCACCACACGCCGTCATCTGCCGACCCGACAGCAATCGTCTCGTGCAAACTGATCACGGCCGGATTGACGACGCTGAGGCACGGCGCCCCGCCGTCGCTGGTGACGCGGGTCTCGAAGTTCCGTTCGGCCAGTTCTGCGGCTAGTGCTTCGAGCTGGGTGAAGGCTTCACGTGCGGCGTCGGCGTCGATGAGGGTCATGGCTAGGCCCTCACCGCGTGCCCGGTACCGCGGCAGTCGAGACATGAGCGCCGGGCAGTTTCCGCCGTGCCGCGGACGATGGTTCCGATTACCAGGGACCGCCGCGAGCGGCGGACCTTCCAGCCGTATCCACGGCATGACGGGCAGTCAGCCGTATGTGTTCCACGTGCACCGCGCATGCCCACCAGCGTTGCGGAGTTACGGAGCACAGCCCATACCGCGACGGTATCCCGCTTCGGGATATATGCTCGCAATCGGTCACTCCGCATTAACGCACGGAAACCGGCTCCACGAGGAGACAGGCAACGAGATGCCCGGTCGCGCCAACGACTTGATCGTGATCCCGGATTCGTTCTGGCAGCGATCCGAGACCGCCGCAGCCCTGCGCGATCGTGACATGGGCCGGTTGTTCGCACTCGTCCAGCAGTACACGGGGGCAAGCCAGACGCAGATCGGCATGGCATGCGGCGGCATGCCGCAAGGCAAGATCAGCGACATCATGCGAGGCGTCCAAGAGGTCAGGCACCTCGACAAGTTCGAGGAGATCGCGGACGGCCTGAACATGCCCAATTCCGCGCGGGCCATCCTCGGCCTGGCACCCCGCGCAACGCCTCACCCCTCAAGCCAGAAGTCACGCGGACCCATCGTGCCGGGGGAAGCGAACACCGGCCCGCGGTCGCCTTACGTCCACGGCCTGCTTAACCTCGATTCAGAGGACGAGCAGGAGGAAGACAACGAGGTGCGACGCCGAATCTTTGTCGGGCTGACCGGCGCAGCCATGCTCAATGCAATGTTCGGCGACATCTCACCGGACGCGTCTGCGCACCAGGCGGAGCCGTTCGCGTCCGTCCTTGCCGGGCACGCTGCCGACATTGCGGGCGAACCACCCCAGTCCCCCGATATCAGAGTGCTCACGGCCGCTGTCGACGACGCGCGCCGCCAGTATCAGGAATGCCATTACACGGAGCTGATCAGGTATCTTCCGGCGCTCCTCACCCGCCTGCACGCCGCATGCCTCACCCTGACCGGCCAGGCGCAGAGCCGCGCGTTCGCGCTGTCGGCCGATGCCCACCACGTCGCCGCCGGACTGCTGCTCAAACTCGACGACCAGGGCCTTGCCTACCTGGCCGCCGACCGGAGCATGCGCGCCGCCGAGACGAGCGGCGATCCGGTCACAGTCGCCGCCAGCGCCCGCATCATCACCCACACCCTGATGAGCGGCGGCCATCTCGGCACCGCGATCACGACCGCCAGCACCCAGGCCGCGCGACTCGACCGGGACATCCCTGCGCATACCCCGGATTCACTATCGGTCTACGGGGCGCTACTGCTGCGCGGTTCTGTCGCCGCCGCCCAACTCGGCAACCGCGGCGCCGCCCAGGAACTACTCAGCGAGGCCGAGGACGCGGGGGAACGGCTCGGCTTCGACGGCAACCTCCGCTGGACCGCGTTCGGTCCCACCAACGCCAAGCTCCACCGCGTGAACATCGCCGTCACCCTCGGTGACGCGGGAACCGCCGTCGACATCGCGCGGAAAATCGACCCCGGCACGATCACCGTCACCGAGCGCAGGGCAACCCTGCTCGTCGACACCGCCCGCGCCTTTCTTCAGTGGGGCAAGCATGACAAGGCCTACATCGCGTTGCGTGCTGCCGAGGAAACCGCGCACGAGGAAGTCGCGGGCCGCCCCTCCGTGCACCGGGTCATCGCAGACCTCCTCACCTCAGCACCGCCCAGCATCCGCCGTGACGTCCAGGAGTTCGCCGCGCAGATGGGGGTTGCACGATGACCGGCACGACGCCCAACCGGGTCCTGTCCATCGTCGTATGCGGAGCAGGCCCCGCCCGCGCGATCGGGACCTTCGTGAAGCTCGCGCTAGAACGAGACTGGACGGTCCAGGTCATCGCCACCCCCGCGGCCCTTGACTTCTTCGACCCGGCCGCCATCGAGGCCCTGACCGGCAGCCCGGTACGCAGCCAGTACAGCCCGCCCGGTTCGCCCAGGTCACTGATACCAGACGCCATCGCGGTCGCCCCGGCCACTTACAACACGATCAACAAGTGGGCAACGGGAGCCAGCGACACCTACGCCCTGGGGATACTCGCCGAGCAGACCGCCATGGGACTGCCGATCGTCGTCCTCCCCTTCGTCAACGCCGCACTCGCCAGCCGCACGCCCTTCCAGCGCAACGTCGAGTCACTGCGCGCCGAAGGCGTAAGCATCCTGCTCGGCCCCGGCGCGATCGAGCCGCACCAGCCGCACACCGGCGGACCGCTGATCGACAGCTACCCCTGGCACCTGGCACTCGACGAAATCGAACGCATGGCGGGCAGCCACCAAGAATGACCCGGTGCTACTCGCGACCCTTCATGAGCATCCGCGAGAGCGCCAGCAGAGACCCCGCGTCCCAGATATCCCCGGCGTCGATCAGGCCAGGTACCGATTCCAACGGCACCCATTCCGCCCGCGTCGCTCCGCTCAGGCCGGTAGGGTCGCCGACAGGCTCGGGATTCCTGCCGACGAAGACGAAGTGCTCCGCATCGACCGTCCCCGGCATCGGCCGAAATGTGACGAGACGTTCGACCTGCCCTGCCCGGTAGCCGGTTTCTTCTTCCAGTTCCCTGACCGCTGCAGCCGAGGGTTCCTCGTCCGCGTCCACCAGGCCGCCGGGCAACTCCCATCCCCACAGGTCAGGCACGAACCGATGACGCCACAGCATGAGCACCTGGTCGTGATCGTCCAGCAGGACGACGAGCGCCACACGATGCAGCCGGATCACCGGCCGCCAGTACCGTTCGCCGCCAGGCACCTCAACGTCGACTTGCCCGAGCCAGACCCACTGATCGTTGTATACGGTCCGCTCCCCAAACGTCCGCCATCGCCCCGGTTCATCACTCTTTGCGCCCGTCACGCTCTAGACAGTAATACCTGACGCAAGTGCGCAGAACCACTTCAGACGACGATGTTCCGTCTCCGTAACTAGAGTGCCGTCCCCGACTGGTGCCGGTTAACGGTTCCGGTTAACGGGTGCTGTGACAACCTTCTCTGTAAGCGTTCAGCCAGTTTTCGTGGGATGCCCTGGTGACTCGACCTGGGGACAGCAGGGGAAAGCCCTACCGCGCGACGGCGCGGCGGCCGGCGGCCGGGCGCGCGGTAGGGACTTCCCGGAGCTGTCCGCAGGTGGCACCCGCACCAACGAAACGGCTGCACGCCAGCCACGCACGCCGGAAGCCGCAGGGCAGTCGCCAAGGGGAGAAGGGGCACCCGACCCGCACGCGCACGACGAGGAGCACCAGGGCGATGCCATCGGCGGAGAAAGTTCAAAAGCAGTCGCTCGGCGCTAGCCAGAGGGTAAGGGGACACCACCCCTCACCCTTCGGCACAACGCTATTTGAGATAGTCGCCGTCAAGAGCGCTCCTAGGTCGCGTCCTACGGACTGGGCAAAACCAGCCCAGCACTTGACAGGATCGTGCGGGTTGAAGCCGGGTACGATCGAGGAAACCGACGCGGGACCAAGCTGACGAGGACAGGGACCGTGCCCGTTACGTGCCCGATCGAGGCGGCCGCGGACTACCTTGGATGGACGCCGCTTAGCGCTGCCTGAACACCTCGATCCATGCGGCGATGGATGACACGATTTGAGCTGCCGGAACGATGTAGTGAGTCCGGCGCTTTCCCCATTGCAGCATTTGACCAATGCTCAGCCGACGCGATCGGCTAGCATGCTTGCCCCTCTTAGGCATGGCATTCTCCTGTGGCCCGAACGAACCGAGACGCCCGGGATTGAAGGAAGGACGCCCGTTGCGGGCAAGGATGCGGTTCTAGCAACCGTTTCGGGAGAACCGGCCAACGTGCCCAGGCTAGCGCATGGTGGAATCGTCCTACTCGGTATCCGGGCAGTTCGCGATCGAACTTGACCACTACGCCTGACCACAACGAGACCGGACAACCGTCCACCAGGGCAGACACCGGAGAGGTTGAGTCCCAGGCCAGCGATGGTAACCGACAGTGTGGATGTACTTTGCAAGCAAGTGTTCAGATCGGACCGGACCGGAAATCACTGCCGAGTTGAGCCATATTTGATCAAGACGACGGCGCTCCGCGCCGTCGTTGCCCGCCGCGCATGCGTCGTGCGTGCGGCCCTGCCGGGCCGACCCGACGCAGCTCGGCGGGCACCGCGGTTTACGGGAAAGCCTGCCTATGGCTAACGGGGCCGCCTTGCGTCGCGCTAGCCGGTCGCCCAGTGATTGACGACATCGATCCAACCTGTGTCAGGGAACCAGGCTAGGCAGCGACTGATACTGGGGGTCGTCCAAACCCAGAGATGGGTAATCTCAGGCGGCAGAACAGGGCCGCTAACGGGCAGTTCGGGGCGTCCTTCCTCGCTCAGGGCGAAGAACGCATCTCCGTCGGTCGTAAACGAAGCAGCAATGAAGGCGTGCCGTTCCGGTGAGTTCGTAGCTGCAAGCTTTCTCCGAACGTCGTCAGTCTTGCTCGCTGCCAGAAAGGTAGCGAGCCAGTCCAGGAAGGACGCCCACGCGGGCGTGGCAGCCCCCGTGACGCCTGTTGGGACGAGGTGGATGCCACCAGTCTGGCCAGGGCGTGGGATCGCTGGCCCGTCGATGGAATCGATGCCCATCCTAGCCAGCTGTTGCGTCAACTCTTCGTCAGATATGTCGGCTTCAAGTAGCGTTGGCAATCTGCGTCGGACTTCGTTCACATTTGAGCGTCCCGACAGGTGCGCCCACCAGATGAGATCAGACGGGAGTGTCTGCATTCCCTTGAAAATCGCGGCATCCATCGCCGCATACGAAGTGTCGATGTCGACGACGACTTCAACGTAGGCGGCTGGCTTCGTCGCATAGTCGATTCGAATGTCAGGCATGGCTGGCCTGCTGCCGTCATCTTGGATGACCACTCGTTCCCCGGTCAGACGAGCAACAACCCGAGCGGCCATTCCCTCAAAGTCGCCGACAGGCCCCTGCGCTGCCCGCATTCGACGCTCCGGGGGCCGGAGGTCAATCGGATAGCCAGGGGTGAAATCCGTACCCATCTTTATGGCTTCCAGTCGGCAATGAGCTCAGCCGAGCGTTCCGTGAGCTCGCGTACGTCTTGGTCGAAGCCCTCCCATGACCACGTGGAGCAGATTGCTTCAACGAGACCGTTCATAGGGCGAGCGAGGTTGGGGACGATCGCCGGATCGTTCATCTCATAGTGGACGCTTCTGTTTCTTATTTTCAGCCCGGTCGGCGACAGCAGCCTTTGCGCGGGCGGGTCAGCAAGCATCGTTCGCAGGCCGCTCAGTGCCTTGGTGTTGAGGGCCGAGTACTGGTCGCAGATCCTCTTAAGGCCGCTGAGGCAGTGATAGCAGGTCACGGTGCGGGCGCGGAACTCTGCGTTCTCGTGGCCGCGTGCTGTGCGCGGAAGTATGAGCCTGGCGGTATTCAGATCGCCCTCGATCATGAGGATCAAGAGCTTCAGTTCCAGGGGAAAGTGCGGGTCGAAGCGGCCCGCGAGGTACCTGTCTGCTCGTCGGTCCTGATAGGTGACGCGGACTCCCGTCAGGTCCAGGGTGGCCGCTGGCTCACTAGGGTCGAGTGTGGCCGCGCCCAGCACCATGAGGGTGCTGCCCCACTCTTTGGTTATTGCGGCTAGGTCCTCTCCCCACATGGAGGCAGGCTGCACAGGGTCCAGGCCGAGCCGGTAGGCGATCGGAACAGACGCACCTACCAGGGAGCCGTCGACAAGGAACAGGCCTAGGTCGGTCTCTAGCCATCGCGCCAGACGGACCGCCTTGCCGGTCAACGCATTATGGTGCTCTTCCAACTCGGCGGCGAACTCGGAAAGGATGTCCGCGTAGGACTTCTTGTTGTTGTCCAGCATCTTCGTCAGATGCCGCGCGGTCTCGGTGATTTGGGCGAACGAGTCCTTAAGGAGGGCCGCCAGGCCTGGGATGCCCACATGAGGATTTTCGGACCGGATCGCGTCTGCTCCCTCGTAGGCGATGCGCACAAAGTGGTGGCTGAGAAGTAGCCCCACGTAGGGGCTGAACTCAGGAACCTCGTTCCCAGACAAGATCGTGTCCATCGCCCAGCGAGCATCTTCGGCCAGACTCTTGCGGGCAGCCGAGCCTCGGAGCTCGCCGGGGTCAGGACCCGGGCTCGACTGGGCCGCTACTTCTGCCATTGAAGACCCCCGTTGTGCAGATCGATGAACGCATGCATACCAGTCCCGGCCGACAAACGTCACTCGATTTGACGCCTCCGGCGGGGACGCGGGCTCCGGAACGGACTCCACGGCCTGATCGAGGTTGGCGGGTGGCTGAGGAGGTAGGAGTCTACCCATCCCGTCACCATCGGCCCAGGGCAAGCCGAGCAGACCTGCGCCGCGGGCCATTAGGTCGTTCGTCCGGTAGCTTGCCCCGTTCCCCGGTGGGTGGGCCGACGGTGACAGGATGAACCGACAGTCTGGCTTGTGTGCGTCACCCAGGCCAGACTGAGTCAAATACGCGCTTCTATGCGCATCGACCGCGCGTATCTGAGAACCTAACCAGAATGGCGTTCGCGGCGTTCAGAGGTAGACTGCTCCAACTGCAATTCGCGTTTACGCTGCTCATCTTTAATTTCCTCAATCTGTTGCGCGAACTTGCCTAGTCTTTTGCGCTCGTCAAGGTTGTCATATTCTCCGATACCCAACTCAACGGCTTTATAGTTCTTGTCTATAGCGTCTGCCGTTTGCTGCTGATTGAAGCTTCTTTCCCGGAACTTAAAGAATCCTGCAACCCCGGCCGCAACACTTACTATTGCGCTCACCCCTGCCGCAATCCAACGAAATGACTGCAAGTTGGCGCCATTCCCGGTATCTGCACTCGTGAGGCTCGTCGCAGTCACTGATCCAACTATGATTGTCCACTGGAGCAGGTTGGCCGCTCGCCTGCTGCGTCGTGCCGATCGGCGATACTCTTCGAGATCGTTTAGCGCTGAAATTTTATAGATACGAAGAGCTTCCAATGGATCTGTGGTCTCTCTTGCGGCGAGATGCAGGCGCTTGGTTTGAAGAACTGACAGCTCATATTGACTATCCCCTACTTGTGGTCGCATTTTCAAGATTTGCCAGGCGGAAATTGCAGTTGATATCGTAACTGCAATGAAGCCGATCACGCTGAATGGAGCTCTGTAGTGAGTCCACACGCCCACCAACAGTGCCCAGCCGAGGAACCCGACGGACGCCAAGCTGGCGCACAGCCAAATGAGGCGGAGTCGCTGCGCTGCTTTGAGGCCGCGAAGTTTTGTCTGAGACTGATCTATTTCCCGGTCATTTTCACGGCTCTCGTTGTGCGGCTCGCTCATTCGTTCTGATATCCGTTCAGTAATGATTGAAGGCGGGTGGCAATTATTTTACGCACGTTCACGTGCGAAGTGCAGGCATCTTCCCGAAATCCTCTCCAGGCTGGAGATTCAGTTATATAAAGGACTACGTTTGTTGATAATGAGTCATTATAATACAAGTGCCCGAATAATCCTATTTATGGAGATATAGTTTGCTCTGTCATAGTGGCAGATCAGATCCGGCAGACCCATGCCGAAGCACGTGCGGAGCAGGGCGAGCAGGACGCCGCCCGAGCCTGCTAGTCCGAGGCCACCGCCATCACCCGATCTGAGCACGCCCAGGCCGTCGCAGCCGACGAGACCGCCCGCATCCATGCCGACCACCAGCGCTCACTCCACCAGTGCACCGCCGCCACCAACGCCCGCGTCACCGCGCTGGGAGAAACTCGCGACGCCCTCCGCATCCGCGCCGAACGCGCAGAAACCGACCTCGACAGCGCACGTACCGAAAACCAGCGACTTGCCGAGCAACTCACCTAGGCGACCAACGCCGAAGCCGACCCCAGTCCCGGCCGGTATCCCGTCACCACGTCCCCGAACGGCGAGCCGCACCAAGAAGACATCGGCTACGGCCCGAGAACAGCGGCCGCCGAGGCAACGGGGGAGTAGAGCATGGTCTGCGTGCACGCCAATGTGCTCGGAAACTCGCAGGTCACCGACCCGATTTGTGCACGGATTTGTGCACGAGACGTAGCGGGAAGGGTTGAGACGAGGGAGACGCCCAAGCTCGGCGTCGACCCGCGCCTCAAGTCCGCCGAGGTCAGCACGCCCACCGGAGATCGGGCGAGACGCCGGAGACTGACGCACGTCGTATGGCTCATAACCCAGCGACGACAGGCGCGGCGAACTCGCCCGCGACGTGCCATAGGCGTGCCAGATAAGGCGGTAAATCGCGGTCACCAAGGGTCGCTCACGGGTACCGAAAAATTGGCTCTGACCTGGGTATGCGCTGATGGCGCTACGTCAGGAAACGATCTTCTAAGCAGCGGGTCGCGGGTTCGAATCCTGCCTGGCGCACTCATACGGCCTTGAACTGGGAGAACTCGTCTCGCTGGGGTGAGAGCCCGGCTGCTGTGGTCAAGCAACTCGGTGCCACAGATGTTGCCTTGCTGCGTGGTAGCGAAGTTGGCCGCCGCGCCCGCCTTGGGGGACAGGCGCGACGGCCGGTGTTTCTGAGTAACCGGGGGCCGTTGATTTGAAAATGGTTTGACCGGCGTTGGCCTGGTTGGCCTGGTTGGCCTCGGGCTTGGGCTTGGGGTAGACCGGGGCCTCGAAGCCGATGAAGTCTTATTGGCCCGTGTACTCCGTGATCTCCCACGTGTTGCCGGGGAAGCCGGTGATCGAGCCGGTGATCGTGCCGGACGCCGGGTCGACGACCGAGACCGCGTCGTCGCTGTCGCTGCCCACCCACAGGGTGGACCCGTCGGGGCTGACCGCGATCCCGGTCGGCTCGTCGAACCCGGTGATGGTGGCCGAGACGGCGTCGGTCGAGGTGGAGATCGCCTGGACCGTGCCGAGGGTCTCGTCGGTAACGTAGAGCGTGGACCCGTCGGGGCTGACCGCGATCCCGGCGAAGGTGTCCCCGGACTGGCCGATCGGGATTCGGGCGGTGACCGTTCCGGTGGCGGTGCTGACGACGGTGACGGTCGCGGACGCTATGCCGATGCTGTCGGCGATGTAGAGCTGGCTGCCGTCGGGGGACATGACCATGTCCCAGCTGTCCCCGCCGGCGCCGGGGATGGTCTGGCTGACCGTCATGGTGGCGGTGCTGACCGCGGTGACGGCGCCGACCAAGTTGCCGACGTACACGGTGGAGCCGTCGGGGGAGATCGCCAGGGAGGCCGGGTGGAGGCTGGTGGGGGCGCGGCCGGTCACCGTGTCGGTGGCGATGTTGATCTGGTAGAGCCAGATGGAGTTGCTAAGGACGTAGGCGTACTGCCCGGCCGGGTCGATGACGACGGCCTGGGCCCCGCCGAGGACCGGGATCGTCGCGGTGACGGTGTCGGTGGCGGTGCTGATCACCGAGACGGTGCCGTCGCCCCGGTTGGGGACGAAGACCTGGCTGCCGTCCGGTGTGACGGCCGCGTCGTACGGCTCCGAGCCGACCGGGATCGTCGCGGTGACGGTGTCGGTGGAGGTGTCGACGACCGACACCGTGTTGGCCGAGAGGTCCGGCACGTACAGCAGCGGGCCGGCCGCGTGGGCGGGAGAGACGGGGCCGAGCAGCAGGCCAGCCAGCGCGACAGGCGCCGCCAGCGCCAGCACGGCACGGGGACGGCGCCGGGTCACGGCGGCTCTAACTCGGGAACGCAGCATTTCGCTTCCTTATGTCGAAAGAAAACGGGAGAAAGACAGATCTTCCGGGATCCGGATGAGTCACAGGGAATCAAGCGGACCTCTTGGGACACAGGAGAGTATGGCACCAAACAATGACATTTAGGAACGAATTACCACAGCTGGGCCACGCAGAACAGGCAGCACCGGGAGTTACCGCGCGGCAGCTGCGGCAGCCGCCGATCAGCGAGTTCAGCGCTCGGCTGGGGACGCAGACGTCAGGGGCCCGATACGAGGTTGAATGTGATGGTCGAGGTATAGCTACCCGCGTGCGCGGAGGCCGGCACGTTTATCCACCAGCCGATCGGATTAGCCGCGGTGCTTCCGCCTAGCGTGACTTCGTCGACGCCGGTGC
Organism: uncultured Actinomycetota bacterium; assembly: GCA_963785645.1. Lineage (GTDB taxonomy): Bacteria > Actinomycetota > Actinomycetes > Streptosporangiales > Streptosporangiaceae > Trebonia. The sequence continues at coordinate 282,249 of CAWAWG010000001.1, read as the reverse complement.
CCGAGGAGGTGTCGTAGATCGTGTACACGGGTGGCGAACTGGACGCCGTATTCACCTGAACCGGATAGGTCGTCGTGTTTGTCGGCAGCGTGCACGAGCCACCCGCGCAGCTGGCGCTCGGCGCGGCGGTGGAGGAGACCGAACTGGTGCTTGCCGTGACGGCAATGGTCCCGGTATCGGGCAGCGAGTGCGTGCCCGTGGTCAAAGTCGTGGCCGTGAACGTGACGTGCCAGCCCGCGGAGGCGCTGTCAGCGACCGTGAGCTGCTGGTCGCCAGAATTGGTGTCCACCACAGACCGGTTAACCCCCGTATCGGTCAAGGACCAGCCCAGTGAGCTCGGCGCGGTCATGGCCAGCCCGCCCGGAACGACCGTCGCCGTGCTGGCCGCGGAGGTACCGGTGCTGGCCACAGTGGAGACGGAGATCGTGTAGGTCACCCCGTTGGTCAGGTTGCTGATGCCGCAACTCGTCCCGCTCGGGGTGCAGCTGGAGGTGCCCGGGCTAACGCTCGCGCTGTAGCCGGTCAGGGTGCCGTTGTTGAGAAACGTCGGCGCGGTCCACGACACCGCGGCCGTGGCGTAGCCTGCCGTCGCGGTCACGCCGACGGGTGCCTGCGGACCGACAAGGACCGGGACGGAGTAGAACGAACTGCCGCCGTTGCCGACCGTGGCGCCCCAGCAGTAGTCGGTCCCGCTTGAGTCCTGCGCACAGGTAGTTTGCCCTCCCGGGGTCTGTCCGCCCGTGGTGATCTGGGTAAGGACCGTGCTCGAGGAGAGTGCGCTGGTGCTTCCGACCGTCACCGCTACCGGCGTGGTCTGCCCGGTTGTGGTGGTGTTGTTGCCGAGTTCGCCCGAGCCTCCGTAGCCCCAGCAATACGCCTTGCCCGTGTTGCCCAGGGCGCAGGTGGTCTCAGCTCCCGTGGTGATCGCGGTGAGCGTCGTGCCGGACAGGACGCCGCTGGTGCTGACGGCGACCGGGGTGGCCTCTTCCGTGGTGGCGCCGTTGCCGAGCTCGCCGCGGCCGTTCCACCCCCAGCAGTAGGCCGCGCCGCTGGCCACCGCGCAGGTGTTGGCATATCCCGCACTCACCTGGGTGACGGTCTGGCCGGAGAGAACCCCGCTGCTCGTGACGGCGGTGGGGGTGGCGGAGTCCGATGTGCTTCCGTCACCGAGCTGATCCCAGAAGCCAGAGCCCCAGCAGTAGGCGGCACCGCTGGCCACTGCGCAGGCAACTCCCTGCTAACACCGTTGACGTCCGGCTGGCCGCCGACGCTGATCTGGGTGACCGTCTTGCCGGACAGCGCACCGGTCATGGTGACCGCGACCGGCGTATCCGAGTTGGTGGTGGTGCCGTTGCCCAGTTCGCCGCTGTAGTTGCCGCCCCAGCAGTAGATCGCACCGCCGGTGGTGAGACCGCAGGTGGAGCCCCAGCCGGCGGATATCTGGCTGAAGGTCAGGCCGCCCGACACCGCTACCGGCAACGTCTGGTTGGTGGTGTTGCCGTTGCCGAGGTTGCCGTAGGAGTTGTCGCCCCAGCAGTAGGCCGCGCCTGCGGTGCTCAGCCCGCAGGCGTAGCTTTCCCCGGTGGTGATGTCGTTCAGCGTCACACCGGACAGCACGCCCGCGGTGGACACTGCCTCCGGCGACAGTTGCGTGCTCGTGCTGGTCGTGCCGTTGCCCATGGCGCCGTTGGTGTCATCGCCCCAGCAGTAGGGCTGGCCGCCCGATAGCGTGCAGATGGTCTGCTGGCTGACGGAGATATCGGTGCTGGCAGTTGCCGCGCTGGCCGTGCTGCCCGGTGTAAAGATGACCGCGGCGATGCCGCCGGCGAACAGGATCAGTGCTGCGGCTACCGTCCGGCCGCGAGCCGCCGCCCTCCGCCGGGACGCGGCCAGGGACGCGGTGCGATGCCAGATCCGCAGCGGTGCCCGCACCGCCGCGCGCCCCGGGTGCGACCTTCCGCCGGGCAAGTGCCGCTCCCCCGCTTCCCGGCCGGGCCTTTGCCCTGGTGAACCGGGCAGTGTGACGTTCATTTCCCCCCAACACGCAGTTCACCAGCACCCCCGTACTGGCTGGGTGTCTCATGAAGAACACCATGATCACGCTGTCGCCCGGTCCGGGCACGGCTGGGCACGCGCGGAGGCAAGCTCCGCGGTGCCCAGGGAATGCCGGTTACGGTCCGGAGATGAGTTCCAGGGTGATGGTGGAGGTGTACGTGCCGGCGTGTTCGCGGGCATGTTCAGCCACCACCCAACCGGGTTGGCCGCGGTGGACCCGCCGATGTCGATCGTTCCCGAGCCGGTGCCGGCGCTGGTGTCGTAGATGGTGAACGCTGTCGGCGTGGCCGCGGCGGTGGTGATGGCGACCGGGTAGGTGGTGGTATTGGTCGGCACGGTGCAGGTCGACCCGCTCGCGCAGGCGGTGGTCGGCGCTCCGGTACCGCTGATCGATGTGACGCTGCCGTTGGTGGAGAACGTCCCGGCGTCCGCCAGGGTGTGTGGCGTGCCGCCGCCGGTGGTGAACGTGGTCGCTGACACGGTCGAATGCCAGCCGGGGGCGCTCCCGGTGGCGTCGTCGACGGTGTATCCCTGGTCGGCGGCGGTGGTGTCGTTGACCTGCTGGTCCACACGGTGATGGTGGCTGTCCATCCCAGCGCGGTCGGCGAGGTCATGGACAGCGTCCCCGCGCCAAGCGACATGGTGCCGGTCACCGTGCAGGTCGTGCCCGCCGCCACCGCGCCACCGCACGCTGCTGCCTGCGCAGTGCCGGTGGCCAGTAGCGCTGACGCGAATGTCACGGCGGCCACCAGTAGGAAGGTGACGGCCCGGCTCCGGTGGAACGACCTGAGGTATCTCATGTACTCAGCCCCCTAAAACTTCTGTTGCCTTACCTGCCGGAGGCCTGATCAACCTCCGCTGTCGCTCAGCCAGCCCGAGACTTCCCGCCGGGTCGCTGACGACGCATCTGCACGATCAGCACGACGATGCCCGCGAGCAGCAACGCTCCGAGCGCCATCAGCGCGATCGCCCACGCCGGGATCCCCCCGGCGGGCAGGACCGCGTAGTCCCCCTTCGCGACGGCGACCCGATGGCCGCTCGGGCCGCCCGGGATTTCCACTGTCCCGGTCCAGGCGGTGACCTGTCGCTGTCCGTAGCCCAGCCGCACCGTGCAGCGCGGGGTGGCCCCCTCGGCCAGCCCGGTGGCGTTGGCCGGGATGACCGCCTGGTCGCCCGGCAGCACTGTGTCGGCGAATACGGCGTATTTCCGGGCACTGCCCGGGCCAGCGCAAACCGCGCTGCCTGAGGCCCCCGCGAACGTCTGCCCGGTGTTCTGGAGCACGATGTTGAGCCGGGCAAGCGATCCGATGGCCGAGCCGAAGACACGCGCGATCCGCAGCCGGGTTATCAGCGATGCCTGCCGCCCCACGGCCACGGCCACGCCGACGGTGACCTGCCTGACGATGATCGCCTGGCCCCCCGCAGGCCCGGCTGAGCCCAGCGGCACCGGTTTTGGCGCGGTGGCGAGTTCCGCGGTGATCCCGGCGAGGTACTGCCTCGGGCTGTCCCGGAAGGCACCTGGACCCGGAATCCCATCTCGTCCGTCGTGCCGCCCGGCAGCGTGATGGTCCGTGGCAGACCGCTCAGCCAGCAGGCCGGACCGGAGCAGGGCTGGAAGCCTCCACTGTAGGCGCTTCCCCCGTTGCCGGCGGTGACCCCGGCGGACCGGCCGATCCGCAGCGTCTCGGTAGTGTGCCCGTTATTGGTCACCAGCACAGTGGCGTCGGCGCTGCGCCCCGGGGCCAGCGTCAGCATGAAGTAGGGAGCGATACGTCCACTGGCGCCGGGCGCCGGGCTGAGGCCGAACGAACCGTTGGCACCCGGGAAGGTGACGGCCTGCGCTACGGGCAGCGAGCCGACCACCGCCAGGCACGCCCGTCACGCCGGCCAAAGCCATCAGCATGCCAACCAGGCGGACACCCCAGCTTGGCAGCGAAGGATGCCCCCGCATCTAGCTCCCCAGGTAGTTACCTTTAGTTACTCCAACCTGGCAGAGTGTCATATTGAACCGCAATACGCCACCCAAAGGCGGCTGACCTGCGGACTTGCCGGGCACCAGGTCGGCCGGGGCTACGGAAGCTCAGCGCGAACGGGCCGCGAACACGACGTGGCGGGTCAGCCCGCGGTCTCCGCAAGGGCAGCCGGGGGCGCGAGCACGGCCGACACCCGCGCCATCACTTCCTCCCAGCCGACCCGGCACAGATGCCGCGCCCGGGCGCTCCACCTGGCCGACCCGGAACGCACGCCGTACGCCGCCAGCATTGCCGGAGAATCGCTTGAGACCGCGACTCGACTCGCCCAGCACACGTTGGCTGATATGCAATGCGACTGAACGGCTATCACGGCGGGGAAGGCTGAGTAGCAGCGGCCGGCAAACGAGACCGGCCGAGTATCCTGCTTTCCTCGCTTGGGTCCGCCGCGCCCGTTGCGTCGGTGCGGGAATTCTCAGGCGCTTTGCTCTACGGCCTGTTGCCCGGGTGGCAGATGCAGGACTTCTCGACCTCGCGGCCGCCTCAGGCGCACGCTGGCGTGAGCGCGACCAGCACGAATCCATGCCAAGGCCCAACGAACTGCGAGTATTCATGCGGTCACGGAGACGTTAGTCCGCGTCGGCGAGATAAGCCCGATAGCATGAAAAATAAGAAACGCTGGACGTTCGATGCTTGATTTGAACTCGCGACGCGTTATTCTGCTGTAAATCAAGCAATCGAGATCACGGAGTATGCGGCATGGCACAGAAGATCCAGACCCTCTTTATCGACGACATCGACGGCGGCGAGGCAGACGGCACCGTCCGCTTCGCCCTAGACGGTACTGAATATGAGATTGACCTCAACGCCCGCCACAACGAGGAGCTCCGCTCAGCCCTCGGGAAGTATGTCACTCACGCCCGCAAGGTCGGCGGCGCCGCTCGCAGGAGCACGGCTCGCAGCAGTCGCAAGTCGAGCACCGTGGACACCGTAGCGGTCCGCTCCTGGGCAAGGGAGCAGGGTATCGACATCAAGGACCGCGGCCGCGTACCCGCCGATATCGTGACCAAGTACGAGGCGGCAAACAGAGCCTGACCACATCCCGCCGGGGGATGTCCCGTCACGAACCTTCGGCAATCGGCTTCACGGCAGAATTAAGCTCCTGCCGCCCGTTCCGTTCGGCTCGGTATTACCGGGCAGGCGCCGCCGAGGTCGCCAGTTCCCGGGAAAGCCGCGCCGCGCCGCGCCGCCGGCTGCGTATGAAGTCGCCGGCTGCGTATGAAGAAGTTGCCGAGCTAGTTTATAGGGCGGTCTGCCAGTCCGGCCTGTTCCATGCGCTCGGACAGCGTGAGAATACCAAGCCGGGCACGCCCGGTATACGGCAGCCAGTCCGCCGCCAAACGACAGCAGGAGTAACCGATGGCCGAGCGGGACACCATGCTGCAGGCCGCTGGTAGTGGCAGGCGACCAAGTGACGGGCTAGCTTTGGCGTATGAGTGATGCGGTGCCGGCGTGGGCGGATAAGAAGGCGGAGATTCTGCCGCATTATCCGCTCCGGCGGGCGGTCACGTTCGGGATCTGGCCGCAGCGCTGATCAGCCAGGCCAGGGCAATGTCCTGAGACGACGGCGAACTGGTGGCACCGGGGGTAGCCATCGGTCGGCCGGAGAATTTCCCGGGTCCCCGTCGACATAGGGCCAGTACCGACGAGTACCTGTCCTTGAATGCGGCTTTTGTGGAACATGAAATGGCCCTATGCCCCTGGGCGCTCCTGCCAGTGCGGTGACCGCGAACGGATGAAGAACGTTACCTTGGGGAGGTCCTGAGCAGGGGAAGGCGGCTTTTGAAGTTCACCCACAGCCCGTGGATGATTGCGGCGGGCCACAGTGCCAGCAGAAAGCAGGCTCCGATGTCGTTAACCACACCTAGGGCGCCGCTTGCGGGGTCTGGACCGATAGCGGTGAGGGTGACTGCCGCTGCCGCCAGGGCCAGGTAAGCGGCCGCGGCGCCCAGCCAGGGCAGCCGCTGGTGGCGGGCCGCGATATAGCCGAACGACAGCCATGCTCCGAGTCCGCCGAGCAGGAGGGTCGGCAGCAGCCACAGGCTGTGCCGGACCGTCCAGCCCGCGTCGTTCCTGTCGTTCGGCTTCTTCCACGTCTGCACGGTGGTGCGAGCGCCCGGCAGGCTGGGGCCGCTCGCATAGGCACGGCCGGAATCGGCCCCGGAGAGCCTGGCCAGCAGGCGTGCGTAGAGCTGCATGCCGGTCCGGCCCCAGGCCTCGGGGTCGATGTCGCCCAGCGGGCCCGGTGGTGAGACGAAGGGCAGCAGCAGGTCGTAGACCTGACGGGCATCGGCCGGCCGACGGACCGGGTCCTTGTCGAGCAGTTGCCAGAGCAGCGTCTCCAGTTGCGGCGGCACGTCGCGGCGGCGCAGCGGAGGCGGTGCCTGCTCCAGGTGCATGCGGATCAGCGCGGCCGGTGATGTCGCGGTGAAGACCGGCTCGCCCGCCAGCATCTCGTACAGCAGGCAGCCGAGAGCGTACAGGTCGGTCCGCGGTATGGCCGGAAGGTTGTGCAGTTGTTCTGGGGCCATGTACCCGGGGGTGCCGAGAGCGACGCCGGTGCTGGTGATCCGCTGGCTGATGATGCCCGCGACGCCGAAGTCCAGGACCTTCGCGGTGCCGTCCCTGGTCAGCATGACGTTTTGCGGCTTGATGTCCCGGTGCAGGATCTCGCGCTGATGAGCGACGGCGAGTACCGCGGCGACCTGCCCGGCGATCCCCGCCGCCCAGGCAACAGGAAGCGGCCCTTGCTCGGCGACGAGGTCAGCGACCGTGCAGCCGTCGACGAGCTCCATGACCAGGTAAAAGCCACCGTCGTAGGTCCCGGCGTCGAAAACGGCGGGCACGCTCGGATGCACGAGCCAGGCGGTGACCGTGGCCTCCCGGGTGAACCGGCGGACGTCCGGGCCGGAGCCGGGTCTGGCTGAGAACGCGCCCGCGGTGAGCAGCTTGACTGCGACCTTGCGGTTGAGCCGGGTGTCGAGGGCCTCCCATACCTGGCCAAAGCCGCCACGGCCGAGCGGGCTGACCAGAGTGTAACGGCCGGCGAGGACCTGTTCCTGGCCCACCCTCCGCCTCCTTGGCTGCGGTCGACGCGACTGCCCGACTTTAACGTGCCTGCCGGGTGTCCGTCTGCCCGTCTGGAGGTTCCAGTGCCCCGCCCGATATCCCATCGGCCAGCTGCTGCGCGAGGCCGGTGCTCATCGCCGCGGCCGAACGCGCGGCCGACTCAAGCTCGTCCGCCTGCCGGAAGGCCTCGGCATAGGGTCGCTGCTCCGGCAGCGGGAGCTGCGCGATCCGCGCCCGCGAGATGTCGGCTCGCCCGCTGCTCCCGGTCTGCCGGGTAATGGCCTGGCCGTTGGCCGAACTGCGGAGCGCCCCGGCGACGAAATGCGGGTCGAGCCGTTCCGGGTCCACCCGCAGCAGCGTAAGCCCGGGACCGAGGATGGCGCCCGGGGTGGTCACGACGCGCGCGGTGAGGCGGTCGGCAGCGGCCGCCACCACGATATCTCCGGCGCGCACAGTAACCCAGCGCTCCCCCGGCTGCCCGTGGCCGGAGGGCGGGCGGCCTTCGATCACGTCGTCCGCGGTGAGCAGGGGCGCGGGACCGGCACTGGAATCCGCCCGCACCGGCGCCTGGTACACCTCGACCCGCCCGGTCCTGGCCAGTTCGGCCACGGTGACGAAGGTGAGCGACCGGGGCTGGCCGACCGGCCGCAGGTCGGGTATGAGCCCGGGCAGTCCGGTCACGACGGCCGCGAGGACTTCCCTCGTCTGGGCGAAGCGCTCGGCCGATCGTTCCGCGGGCAGGGCAGTCGACAGGTACCGCGCCGGATTCAGATCGACCTCATCATCGAGCAGATCGATGACCGGCACCGCGCGGCTGACGCCGGGCTCTTCATGCCGGGGGTCGCCGGTGAACCGCCGCCACGTGGCGATGACCGCCGACGGATCTGCTCCGGCCAGCATCAGGACGGTCGCGGGCACCTCGAAGGCCGGACGCCGCAGCAGCCACAGATGGTTTACCTGGTTCGGGGCAGACAGGGCGATGACCGCGCGGAGCGCGCCCTTGCGCAGCAACTGGGCCCGGATCCGGCGGCCGGGCCGGCGCGCGGCCGCCGCCTGGGGCATGAGGACGACCGCGAGCCCAGTCGGCGACAGGTGGGCGAGTGCGTGCTGTACCCAGGCCAGCTCCGGCTCCATTCGCGGCGGGACGCCGTACACCCAGCGTTCGTCCGCGGCGTTCAGCTCCTGGCCCTCGGCTCGCGGGTAGGACGGCGGACAGCACAGCACAGCGTCGGCCGCAGTGCCGGGGAAGGCATCGCGGAACAGCGCGTTCCCTGCCCGCACGATCGCTTCACCGGTTCCGCCTGCCTCCGCTGCCTGGTCTGGGTCGCTTGCCTCGCCTTGGTTGATGGCTGCGAGGCGAAGCCGTATCCCGGCCAGCCGGGCCAGGTCGGCGTCGGCGTCCTGGCCGAGCAGCCGCCGGGCTCCGTTATCCCGGGCGGCGAGCAGCAGTTCGCCAGTTCCGCAGGCGGGATCGAGCACGGTGGCGGCGCCCTTGACGATGGCCGCCATGAGTCCTGCAATCTCGGCCTCGGGCACAGCCGCACTGCGCACCCGCGCCTCATGGAAGCGAGAGAGCAAGACCTCGAAGGTATCGACGGGGCCGATCGCCGTGGCCAGTTCGGCGACGGCAGGCGGCTCCGCCGCCTGTCCCGATCCCAACCGCTCGCCCGCATCGGCCAGCGCCGAGGCCAGCCGAAGATCATCTCCCGCGTGGACCCGCAATTCCTGCCAGGCCCCCTCGACCAGCGGAACCTCCAGCAGCCTCCCCTGGCCGCGAAGCCACGCCTCCACCTCGGCCAGCACGAACAGCGGGCTGGCCGGGGTTCCGGCGACCGGCTGCGGGAAGCCCGCGTAGCGCCGCCGCCAGTTGCTGACCGCTGACCGGCCGACCCCCGCCAGCCGGGCGATGTCAGCGGCCGCCACCAGAGTCTCCTCCGCCATGGGCAAATGATCCCCTTATACATGTCCACAAGCAAATCACTTGTGTACCGAGTTCACATGTGGTTGGCTGTCGCCGATCGCCACGAATTATCCTCCTTTGCACATAAATCCGGAGCTCTCATGCGAACCAGTTCACCGGCGGCCAGGTCCTGTTTCCCCGTGCTGCTCGGCCTGGCGGCGGCCCTGACCTACCTCATCGCAGGCTGCTCGACCAGCCCCTCCGCTGCCACGGCATCTCCGCCTGCCACATCTTCGCCTTCCGCACGGGCTACGACGTCCTTGCCACCCGTGCTCAGCGGTCCGCAGCTAAGCCGCGTCCTGCTCCCCGCCAGCTTGATGCCGAAGGGCTACAAGGCAGGGTCTGCGACGCGGAACTCGGGAAGCCAGCTGCCATCCGACGTCGCTCAGCCGGTGCCCGCCAGCCAGGTCTGCACAGCTTTTACGCAGTCGGCATACATCCGGGTCGCCGGCATCTCCAGCGGCGACTGGGCGCAGGGCGACTATGAGAGCGACGACCAGTCGCAGGAGGTCTTTGAGGAGATCGATATCTTCACCGGTACCGACGCACAGAAGGCGATGGCGGCTCTGTGGCAGGACTTCGGCAAGTGCTCGTCCTTCAGCTACCCGTCCAACGGCACCACCGCGTCAAACACCCTGACGCGAAGCCGGCTTCCGGGAGTAGGGGACGAGGCCATCAAGGCGGTCATCGTGTCTCCCCTCTTCGAGGGCGGAACGACCCTCGTGGCTGTCCGGCTAGGCTCGCAAGTCATCACCACGCTGGACTCAGCGTCCACCAAGGACCTGGGATCGCCAGCCGTCGGTTACGCCGAGCAGATCGCGCAGCGCCTGCGAGCCGCCGAGTAACACCTGACGCTGCCGGTCTCCCAGTCATGTACGCCTCCGCTAGGAGGCCAATGACGGCTGCTGAGCCTGGAACTGGTCCGGCCGGTCCCCCGACACAAACGGCCTGTATAGCGTGCGGCTATACAGGCCTGCGGCCGGTGCGGAGATACAGTTCTGAAGTGACCGGTGACCGAGAGCAGATTCAGGCGCAGGAGGCGGCGGTCAGCGGGCTCAGCCGCAGCGACCCGCGCGGCCCGGGGATTGCCCGGGTGCCGGGGGGCCCGGGCTTCAGCTACCGGGATACCGCTGGCACGCAGGTCACCGACGCCGAGACCCTGGCCCGCATCAGCGCGCTGGCGATACCGCCGGCCTGGACGGACGTCTGGATCTCAGCCGACCCGCTTGGCCATATCCAGGCCACCGGCACCGACGCACGGGGACGTCTGCAGTACCGCTACCACGACCAGTGGCGGGAGCAGCGGGACGAGCAGAAGTTCGAGCACATGCTGCGCTTCGCGGACTCGCTGCCCGCGCTCCGCGCCGCCGCCCTGCACGACCTGCGGGCGCGCGGGCTGAGGCGCGACCGGGTCATCGCCAGCGCGGTCCGGCTGATCGACGTCGGCCTTTTCCGCATCGGCGGTGAAAGGTACGCCGAGCTTGATCACCACTTCGGTGTCTCGACACTGCTCAAGCAGCATGTCCGGGTGGTCCGGGGCGGGATCGTCTTCGACTACATCGCCAAGGAGGGCAAGCGGCGGGCGATCACCGTCGGCGACCCGGCTATCGTGCCGGCCGTGCGGTCGCTGGCCCGCAGCGACAACGGGCTCGACGCGCTCTTCTGCTGGCAGCAGGGCACTGCGTGGCACGTCCTGCACTCCCACGACGTCAGCGACTACATCGCCACCCGCGCTGGCGGCCACTTCACCGCCAAGGAGTTCCGCACCTGGAACGCGACCGTCCTGATGGCGCTGCTGCTGGCAAACGCGGAGCCTTCGCCCACCGCCCGTCGGCGCACGAGCGTGATAGCCAGGTGCGTCCGGGGCGTCGCGGAACTGCTCGGCGACACCACGGCGGTGACCAGGAAGTCGTACATCGACCCGCGGCTGATCAGCCGCTACGAGACGCAGGGCCAGCTCCCCTCGGTTCCTGCGCTGCCGGCCGTGCTCCCGGTGCCTGCCGAGGCCGAACTGGCGGTCGCCAAGCTGCTCGCCGACAGCTGACGGCCCTATCCCACGTCCTGGAAAGGGACTTCCGACCTGCAGCTTTGCGTCGCATGTAGTATGACTGCTATCTTTCGTCACATAGGAGATACTCCCAGCAGTGGAGGTTGTGTGGCACTGAAAGAGGCAGGACCCCGGCCGGAGCCGGGCCCGTCCCGGCCGGCGGGCCCCGGTGACGAGCCCGTGGTTGACGTGCGCGACCTGCGTATGCGGTACGGGAAGACCGATGTGCTCAGCGGGATCTCGTTCACCGCGCGGCGCGGGGAGGTGCTCGTCTTGCTCGGTCCGAACGGGGCGGGCAAGACCACCACGGTCGAGATCCTGGAGGGCTTCCGGATCCGGTCGGCGGGGCAGGTCAGCGTGCTCGGCGTCGACCCGGCGCATGGCGGGGAAGCCTGGCGAGCGCGGATCGGGGTGGTGCTGCAGTCGTGGCGCGACCACGGTAAATGGCGGGTCCGCGAGCTGCTGGCCAACCTCGGCAGCTTCTACGCGCCGTACTCGGGCCCCGGGGCCAGCCGCCCGTGGGATACCGACGAGCTGATCGCGCTGGTCGGGCTGACCGAGCACGCGCACAAGCGGCTCCGGCAGCTTTCCGGCGGGCAGCGGCGCAGGCTGGACGTGGCGATGGGCATCGTCGGCCGGCCCGAGCTGCTGTTCCTCGACGAGCCCACGGCGGGTTTCGACCCGGCGGTCAGGCGTGAGTTCCATGACCTGGTGCACCGGCTGGCGGACCGGGAGGAGGCCACGATCTTGCTGACTACCCATGACCTGGATGAGGCGGAGAAGCTGGCGGACCGGATCTTGATCCTGGCCGGCGGCTTGATCATCGCCGAGGGGTCCGCCGACGAGCTGGCCCGGCGGATGCCCGCCGAGGCGGAGGTGCGGTGGAGCCGGGACGGGCAGCGGTTCGTGCATTCGGCGGCGGATCCGGCCGGGTTCGTGAGCGAGCTGTTCCGGCAGTACGGCGGGTCGGTCGAGGACCTGGAGGTGAGCCGGGCCGGCCTGGAGGAGACCTACATGGCGCTGGTGCAGCAGTTCGAGTCCGGGCCGGGCCAGGGGACCGAGCGCAGGTTCGGGATGGTGACCTCATGACTGACGGCGCGATCCGGGCGGCGGTGCGGGCCGGACTTAACCAGGGGTGGATCGAGCTGTCGCATTGCTTCACCATGATCGAAGACACACTCGAAATACTTCCCTTGCCATTGATAAGCGTCGTAATGCTGCTGGCGGCGGACGCTAAGCACAAAGACCTGCCGGGCACGCATTTCCCGATCGGCAGCACCATCCTGGCCGGCCTGCTGGTGGTGAATATCGCCCTGAACGGGATGGCTGGGCTTGGCATGCGGCTGACCACGGATCGTGAGGACGGCTCGCTGCTGCGCGCGAAGGCGACGCCGAACGGGATGCTCGGCTACCTGATCGGGAGGATCGTCGTCGCATCCGGCACCATCATGCTTACCACGGTATGCCTGCTGATTGTCGGGCTGACCCCGATCGGCGGCCTCGCGCTCGGCCGTACCGCGACCTGGCTCACGCTGGCCTGGGTGCTGCCGCTCGGGCTGCTGGCCGTGCTGCCGCTCGGCGCCGTGCTCGGTTCGCTGCTCCCTTCCGCTCGCAGCGTCACCGTGGTGATGATCGGCCTCATGGCGCTGATCTTCGTCTCGGGGGTCATCTACCCGATCACCCAGCTGTCGGCGTGGGTGCAGTGGATCGGGCAGGCGTTCCCGCTGTACTGGCTCGGGCTCGGCGTGCGTTCGGCGCTGCTGCCTGCCAACCTGGCAGCGGTGGAGATCGGGCATTCGTGGCGGCACCTTGCCACGGCCGGCGTGCTGGGCGCCTGGGCGGTCGCCGGACTGCTCCTTGCCCCGGTCCTGCTGCGCCGGGCGGCCCGCCGCGAGGCCGGATCGAGGGTGGCCGCCCGGCGGGAGCGGGCCCTGACCCGGGTCATATGACGCACGGGATCAGATGGCAGAGTGGGAGCCGGTGCCAGTGCGGGATGAGGTACCAGTGGGGGACGGGATGACCGGGCGGTTCGCGGCTCGCGCAGACCGTGAACGAGCGAAGGGCAAGGCGTGAGCGAGGTTGTCTACAACCGGATCGCGATGCTGCGGGCCGAGCGCGGGGTCTCCCGGCGGCAGCTCGCCGATGCACTCGGCGTGCACTACCAGACGATCGGCTACCTGGAGCGGGGCGAGTACAGCCCGAGCCTGTACCTGGCGCTGCGGATCGCCGAGTACTTCGAGATCCCGGTCGAGGTGATCTTCTCAACCGCCGCGTTCCCGAGGCTCGGCAGCAGCAAGGGCTCCGCCTCGGCCTGACACCGGAAAACCGGCCGGGGCGGCCGCTCCTGCCAAGCGCGGGCGCGATGTCAGGATGTGAGCTTGTCCGCGCGGTGCGGCAGCTTCCAACCGGGCCGGACGAAATGGCAGGTGTACCCGTCGGGGTACCGCTGAAGGTAGTCCTGGTGCTCCGGCTCGGCCTCCCAGAACGGCCCCGCGGGCGTCACCTCGGTGACCACCTTGCCCGGCCACAGCCCGGAGGCGTCGACGTCGGCGATGGTGTCCTCGGCGACCCGCCGCTGCTCGTCGCTGGTATAGAAGATGGCCGACCGGTAGCTGGTCCCGAGGTCGTTGCCCTGCCGGTTCAGCGTCGTCGGGTCGTGGATCTGGAAGAAGAACTCAAGCAGGTCCCGGTAGGAGATCTGGTCGGGATCGAAGGTGATCTCGATCGCCTCGGCGTGCCCCCGGTGGTTCCGGTAGGTCGCGTTCGGCACGTCACCGCCGGTGTAGCCGACCCGGGTCGAGATAACGCCGGGAAGCTTCCTGATGAGGTCCTGCACACCCCAGAAGCAGCCGCCTGCGAGGATTGCCTTCTCGGTTGTCACGATGCGCTCCCATTCTCGTACGCGGGCTCGAATGCCGTGCGGCAGGCACCGCGCGACGGGCCCAGCCCGCTCGTTCCAGGTCGTCCAGCGGGAAGAACCTAAAATTGGGCGGGTTTATTCAGTATCGCAGGCCGGCCACATCGCCTCGGCCGAGGGCCCCTCTGCCTCCAAGCCGGAGGGAGCACTCAACCTGACCGGGCGTTCCGCCGCGCCGCCGGGCATGCTGGTCAGCCCGGTCTTTCACGGTGACCCGGACGCCGTCGCAGCGGCGATCCTCGCCGACCCGGGGATCAGTGCGGCCGATGAGCTGGTGCTGTTCCTGCCGCCCGCCTTCGGCCTGGCGGAGAACGTGCGGGTGCTCACGGACATGGCCAACACGTTCGGGCCGGCCCTGGGCTGGGAGCCATCGGCCTGACCAGCGCAGCACGGACCCGTTCGGAATACAGATCAAAGGTCTTCCGAACGGGTCCGTCGTTGCTCTGGCAACGCACACCGCCGGCCGAGGCGGGGCCCGGCAAGTTATCGCGCTGGCGGCTAGAATGGACCTATGACAGCGTGGGAGCGGTTGCAGCTGCTCGTCGGCGGGTTCGGCGAGGAACAGTCCGAGCGCGCCTTGGAACTGCTCAGCCCGCTCATCGGCGCGGAGGCGCGACCTGTCCAGCAGGCACGCCAGCTTCCAGCGTTCGTCGGAATCGGCGACAGCGGACGCAGCGATATATCCGAGCATGTCGATGACATCCTCGCGGGGGGCTTCGGCGAGTAGCCTCGCTTTCCGTGATCGTTGTTGACACAAACGTCCTGTACGCCCTTGCCGACCGCAGGGACAAGCATCACGCGCGGTGCGCGGACTGGCTCAAGCGCACGTCTGATGTACTCATGCTTCCCGCCACGGTCCTAGCCGAGACCTGTTATCTCATCGACAGGACGCTGGGGCCGCCGGCCGAGGCTGCCTTCTTGGACAGCGTGGGCATGGGGCCTGACTGCACCTTCCAGCTGGTGGAACTCGTCGATTCCGACCTTCGGCGCATGTCAGGCCTGGTGCGTCAGTACGCCGATCTCCGGCTTGGCGGCACGGATGCGTCCGTGGTCGCTATCTGCGAGCGACTCGGGATCGTTACCGTCGCGACGGTAAACCTGCGGGATTTTGCCGCTGTCCGGCCGCGTCACATTCCCGCGTTCATCACTGTCCCGGGACTCGGCTAACTCTTTGACCCGATTCGGCCAGCGTGGGATGTTCGCTGTCAGCGCCGGAGAAAGGATCTTACGGGACGGCGCGGATCCGCGATGCGGTGCGGATCCGCGCCGTTGTACGGGTTAGGGGGTGTCGGCGGCACGGTCGATGGCGATCGGCAGCGGGGTGTCGGCTTCGTCGCGTGCGAACAGGGGGATGCTGTCCAGCGGCGCGTCGACCGTGACGTGGGCGCCGCCGGGGTGGCGGCGTCCGGAGTCGGTGTGCGTCCACTGGGCTCCGGCCGGCAGGTATACCCGGCGCTGCCGGGCGCCGAACTCCGTGACCGGGGCGACGAGGATGTCGGGACCGAACAGGTACTGGTCCTCGATCTCCCACGCCGCCTTGTCCTCGGGGAACGCGAGCAGCAGCGGGCGCATCAGCGGGATGCCGGTGCGCTCGGCGTCGCGCAGGTGGGCGTGGATGTAGGGGCGCAGCCGCTCGCGCAGGCGCAGCATGGCGGTGATCGCCTCGTAGGCGGGCGGTCCGAAGGACCACACCTCGTTCGGACCGCCGCTGTCGCCGACCGGGCCGTGGCTCGATCGCGGTTCGCGGTGGCCGTGCAGGCGCATGATCGGGCAGAAGGCGCCGAACTGGAACCAGCGCACGATCAGTTCGCGGAACGTCTCGTCCTCGGGGTCGCCGCCGTGGAAGCCGCCGATGTCGGTGTTCCACCACGGGATGCCGCTGAGCGCGACGTTGAGCCCGGCGCGGACCGAGTCGGCGAGCGCCTGGAAGGTGGCGGGGATGTCGCCCGACCACAGTGCGACGCCGTAGCGCTGCGAGCCGGCCCAGGCGGAGCGGGCGAGCGACAGCACGTCGGCCTGCCCGGCGCGGCGCATGTGCTCGTACACGCCGCGGGCGTGCTCACGGGGGTAGAGGTTGGCGACCTCATGGCCCGGTCCGGCGGCGAAGTTGAGGTGCTGCGGGCCTGGGCGCACCTCCGGTTCGCACGCGTCCAGCCAGAACGCGCGGATACCGAGCTTGTAGTAGTTCGTCTCAAGCTTGTCCCACAGGAAGTCGCGGGCGCGCCCGTTGGTGGCGTCGTAGAACGCCACGCCGATCTCGGCCGCGGTGTCACCGTCGGGCCAGTTCGCGATCGTGGGCGTGCCGATGTCGGTCTCCGCGAGCAGGCCGGCTTCGCGCATCGGGATGTAGTTCTCGGACAGCGGGCTGACCGAGGGCCAGACGGACACGGCCGGTTCCACGCCGAGGGCACGCAACTCCTCGACCATGGCCCGCGGGTCGGGCCAGGCCTCGGGGTCGAAGTCCCACTCCCCCAGGTGCCGCCAGTGCAGGTAGTCGATCACCAGCACGGACAGCGGCAGCCCGCGACGAGCGTACTCGCGGGCCACCTCGAGCAGTTCCGCCTGGTCGCGGTAGCGCAGCTTGCTCTGCCAGAACCCGGAAGCCCACTCGGGCATCGCGGACGGGAAGCCGGTCGCTCCGGCATAGGCGGTCATGATCGCGGCGGGGCTCTCGCCGACGGTCAGCCAGTAGTCGAGCTGGCGGGCACGGTCGGCGACCCAGCGGGTGCCGTTCGCGGCGAACTCCACCCGCCCGACCGCCGGGTTGTTCCATAGCAGGCCGTAGCCGCGGCTGGACAGGACAAAGGGTATGGACACCTCGCCGTTGCGCTGGGCTAGCTCGATGACCATGCCCTTCTGGTCGAGCCGACCGTGGCCGTGCTGCCCGAGCCCGTAGAGGCGCTCGTCCGGATAGGCGGCGAAGCGCTGCTCAATCCGGTGCGTTCCGCTCCCGGACGGCTCGAAATGCCGGGAGCCCGGCCACCAGAAGTGGGCCGGCGCCTCGCTGAGGACTTCCGCCCCGGTGACGGTGTCGTGGAAGGACACCAGCCCGGTCCGGGCCACCTCGACCCTGACGCGCCCGTTGACCAGGGCGGCGCTGTTGACCGTGGCATCGGCGCCTGCGGAATCGATCTCAATCCGGCTTTTCTCAGGTTCTGGGGCGGGTGCGCCGAGCGCGCCGGGCTGGTCGTCCAGGATTGCGTACAGGCCCGCGCGTACCCGGACGCTGTCGGCGCCCCACGGCTGAACGGTCAAAATGTGCTGGCCGTTGCGCCAGGTCAGTGTGTGGTCGGCGACGACGAACGGGTTGGGCACGGACTCTCCTGTGGTCAGGTGTTGCTGTGACTTGTCTGCGGCGGGAACTGTGTCTGCGGCGGCGGGCCCGGTCAGTCTTTGGTCGCGGCGGTGCCGAGACCGACGGCGACGTAGCGCTGCGCCATGATCAGCAGCAGGGCGGCCGGGATCGAGGCAATGACGCCGGTGGCCATGACGCTGCTCCACTGGGTCACGTTCGCGCCGATGAAGCGGTAGATGCCGACGGTGACCGGCGCGTGGCTGTCCTGGGTGGTCAGCGTGACCGCGAACAGGAAGTCGGCCCAGGCGAACAGGAACGAGAACAGCCCGGCGGTGATCACGGCGTTCCTGGCCACCGGCAAGATGACCGAGACGAAGGTACGCAGCCGGGATGCGCCGTCGATCGCGGCCGCTTCGCCCAGCTCGTCCGGCACGCCGCGCAGGAACGAGTGCAGGATGAGCGTGGCGAAGGGCACGGCCAGGGTCGAGTCGGCCAGGATCAGCGCGATGGGCGAGTTGAGCAGGCCGAGGCTGTTCGCCACGATGTAGAACGAGTTGGCCAGCACGATGCCGGGGATCATCTGGGCGACGAGCAGGGCGAACAGCAGCACCCGGCGGCCGGGTGCGCGCAGCTTCGCCATGCCGTAGGCCGCCGGTGCGGCGATCACCAGGGTCACCGCCACCGTGCCGAGCGAGACGACAAGGCTGACTATCAGGTGGCCGCCCTGGCTGCTGAACACGCTGCGGTACCGGCCAGGGTCCCGTGCACCGGGAACCAGGTCGGGGTGAGGCTGACCAGGTCCTGCGGCCGCAGGAAAGAGGCGTCGATCATCCAGTAGAGCGGGAACAGCATCACCGCGACGATCACGATGCCGGTGCAGGTGCCAAGCACCGTGCGCACCCGCTTCGATCTGCTGCCCGGGTGACCGATGGGTGCCCGGCGGATGACGGTGCTCATCGGCCGCCCCCCTCGGAGTCGCGCACGGCGCGCAGGTAGATGGCGGCGAAAACGACCGCGACGAGGATCAGGAGGTTGCCGACGGCCGCGCCCTGACCGAACATCAGCTGGTTGAAGGACAGGTCGTAGGCGTAGGTGGTCAGGGTCTGCGAGGAGTTGGCGGGGCCGCCCTGGGTGACGAGCATGATGATGTCGAAGGCCTTGATCGTGTAGATCAGCCCGAGGGTCAGCACGACGAGGATGACCGGGCGCAGCATCGGCAGCGTGATCCGCGTGAAGCGCTGCCACGCGCCCGCCCCGTCGATCGCGGCCGCCTCGAACACCTGCTCAGGCAGGGACTGGAGGCCGCCGTAGAGGATCACCATGTTGAACGGGATGCCGACCCAGATGTTGACCACGATGACCGCGATCAGCGCCATCTTCGTGCTCACCAGCCACGGGACCGGCTGGCTGATCAGGTGCAGGTGCAGCAGCGTCTGGTTGATCACGCCCGAGTCGTAGTCCATCATCCAGCGCCACACGGTCCCGGACACCACCAGCGGCAGCAGCCACGGCACCAGCAGCAGCGAGCGCAGCACGCCGTTCAGCGGGAAGATCCGGCGGAAGAACAGCGCCAGCGCCAGGCCGAGGCAGAACTGGAAGGCCAGCGACCCGATCGTGAACAGCGCGGTGTTGGTGACGATGGAGACGAACTGCGGATCGCGGAAGAGCGCGGTGTAGTTCGCGAACCCCACGAACGGCGCCGAGCCGGTGTAGAACGACGAGACCGTGTAGTCCTGGAAGCCCATCTTCACGTTGGCGACCAGCGGGTAGACGTAGAAGCAGAGCACGTACACCCAGGCCGGGACGACGAATCCGGCCGCGCTCCACGCCGTTCGCCGTCGGCGCCGCCCCGGGGCGGCCCCCGCCGCCGCGGCGGCGGGGGCCTGCACGCTGAGCACCGAAGCCATCGTCAGGATCCGGCCTGGGCCTGCGCCTGTGACAGTGCGGCCTGCGCCGACATCCCGCCCGCCAGCGCCTCCTGGAGCGCGTTCCACAAAGCGGTGCTCACCTTCGGGTAGGCGGTGCCCAGTACGGCGGTGCGCGCCTTCGCCGTTGCCACCTCGGAGATGAACGGTGCGAGCTGCGGGTCGGACTTGGCCAGTTGCGCCGCGGCGGTCTCGTTGCTCGGGATGTACCCGGCGTCCTTCGACCACTGGGTGGCGTTGGCCGGGGTCAGCAGGCATTTGACCATCGCGACGGCCTTCGCCTCACGGGCGGGGTTGCTCCGGCCGACCGCCCACACCTCACCGCCGAGCGGCGAGACCGCCGGGTCGGCGGCCGCGGGCACCGGGATCTGGACGATGCCGAAGTGCAGGCCCGTCGCGGCGTTGAGCAGCGGGAGCTGCCAGGGGCCGTTGACCATCATGGCCGCGTTGCCCGCCTGGAACTGGGCCTCGACGTCCGACTGGCTCCAGTTGACCACCGACTTGGACGCATACCCGTCGCTCACCAGCGTCTTCCACAGGGTCAGGGCCTGAACGGCCTGCGGGGAGTCGAGGTTGTTGAGGTCTGCCCCCGCGGACCAGAGGAAGGGCTCGAACTGGAAGCTGCCCTCCTCAGTGGCGGCCGCGGAGAACGCGATCCCCTTGCGCGATCCGGAAGTGAGCGTCTTGGCATCCGCGGTCAACTGGGCCCAGGTTGCCGGCGGGGTCAGCCCGGCCTTGGTGAACACGTCCTTGTTGTAGTACAGCGCCAGGTCATTGACCCCGGGCGCGATGCCGTACGTCTGGCCCTGGTAGGAGCCGGCCGACACGATCGACGGGTAGAGCCCGGCGGTACTCAGGCCATTCGCCGAGAGCGAGACCAGCCCGCCGGTCGATGCGAGCTGCTGCAGGTCCGGGTTGTCCACCATGACGAGATCGGGCAGTGAGCGGGCGGCGGCATCCTGCAGGAGCTTCGGCAAGAGCTGAGTCCGGGGGACCTGCTGGCGCGACACCTTCACGCCGACCTGGGCCGCGCACGCGTTCAGCACACCTGCGATCTGGGAGGTCTGCGGGGCGGACGTGTAGTAGTCCGTCTCGGTCAGCGTGACCGTACCCGAGCTGGCGCTTCCGCTGCTGCCGCCGCTGGACGAGCAGCCCGCCAGGGCGAGCAAGGCGATCGAGGCGGCGGATGCGAGCGCCAGGGTACGGCGGGACGACTTTGTCATGGCCTTAGCCTTTCGAATCGATTCGATACGGGCTTTGATGACGGGGGGATTAGATCCGGGGTGGATTCGATGACGGATGTACGGCGATGTCGGGTATGGCGATGTCGGGTATTCGGTGACGCTGACCCGGACCGCCCGGGCACCGGAAGAACGCGGGGGGCTGGCTAGGGGGTAACGGACTTCCCGGCCGGGGCCGGCGCGGTGGTGTCGCGGATCTTCAGCGTCGGCGGCAGGATCGTGACCGACGCCACGGTTTCCCCGTTGACCTGCCCGGCGAGCAGCCGGACGGCGGTCCGCGCCAGCTCCTCAACCGGCAGGGACGCTGAGGTGGCGGGCAGGCGAAGCCGTTCGGCCTGGTCGTCCGGGCAGATGGCGGCGACGGAAACGTCCTGCGGCACCCGCAGCCCGAGGCCATTCAGCCGGTCTATCACCAGCGGCAGGGCCCATTCGTTGTAGACGATCAGGCCGCTTAGGTCCCGGACCTTGGCCAGCAGGTGGTCCACGGCGCGCGCCACGTCGCCCGGTTGCCCGTCGCAGGCCGTCCAGGCCGCGCGGGCTCGCGCCGCGCGGAGCGCGGCCAGCGCCCCGTCCCTGGCGTGCGCGGCGTAGGCGAGGTCACGGCGAAACACGGCAGGCGACTGACCTATGTAGCCGACGCCGCGATGTCCGAGTTCAAGCAGATGCTCGGCACACAGCGGCCGGCCAGGGCCGTGTCGAAGTCGGTCAACGGCAGCCGGGCGGGATCGTCGGGCGTGCCGACCAGGACCGCGGGGCACTTGAGCGAGCTGAGCAGCGACACCCGCGGGTCGTTTTGCTGGACTTCCATCAGCATCACGCCGTCGACCTGCGAGCCGGCCACCGAGTCCTTGATCGCGGACTCGCCGTCGTCGTCGGTCAGCATCAGTACCTTGAAGCCGAGGTCCTGCGCGGCGGTCAGGGCCGCCCAGACGTATGGCATCTGCGCCTGGTTGTGCGGGCCGTGCACCATGGGCAGGGCCATGGCGATGACCCCGTTGCGGCCGCTGCGGATCGAGCGGGCCCCCGCGTGCGGCCGGAACTGAAGCTCCTCGATCGCCTGCTCGACCCGGCGGCTGGTCTCCGGCGAGATCGGGCGGGCACCGCTCAGCACGTACGACACGGTGCTGCGGGACACGCCCGCCCGCCGGGCGACGTCCGCGATGGTGACGGCCATCCCGTGCTCCTTACCGCCCTGTCGTCCAGGTGCTCTCGTTCAGGTGACTTGTCGAATCAGCTGCCCCGGTTGGCTCAAGCGCTCGGTTGGCTTGGGCAACTGTTGAACTGATTCGATGCGAGGACCGTAACACCAGTGTTTACGAGTACGCAAGACCCATGGACGCGGTCGCCGTGAAGACTCCCGCAGCCGCGTCCAGCGACGCCGTCTCAGGGCCCATGCTCCCACAATTGCCTGCATGTGAGCACATCCGTGAGACCCGCCCGCGGTTGGGCGGCTCGCGTCGGCACCTTCGGCCCGGTAGCGCACTCGTACAAGAGGGCATTGAACTGATTCGACACAGCTATTAACTTGTTGTCCGCATGATCAATAGCGCGGACCGGCGGGCGTGCCGGTCCGCGCGGCGAGCCTGGGAGCGTTACCTTGAGCAGTGCACTCACCCCGACCCCCGCGGACAAGTTCTCCTTCGGCCTGTGGACGGTCGGCTGGCAGGGCCGCGATCCGTTCGGCGACGCCACCAGGCCCGTGCTCGATCCGGTCGAAGCCGTACGCCGGCTCGCCGAGCTTGGCGCCTACGGCGTCACCTTTCACGACGACGACCTGATCCCGTTCGGCGCCACCGACGCCGTGCGCGCCGAGCGGATCGGCCGCTTCCGCGCGGCGCTGGACGAGACCGGGCTGCGGGTGCCGATGGCCACCACGAACCTGTTCACCCACCCGGTGTTCAAAGACGGCGCGTTCACCGCGAACGACCGGGACGTGCGCCGCTACGCGCTGCGCAAGACCATCCGCAACATCGACCTCGCCGTCGAACTCGGCGCCGAGGTGTACGTGTCGTGGGGCGGGCGCGAGGGCGCGGAATCCGGTGCGGCCAAGGACGTGCGGGTCGCGCTCGACCGCCTTAAGGAGGCCTTCGACCTGCTCGGCGAGTACGTCACCGGGCAGGGGTACGCCATCCGCTTCGCGATCGAGCCGAAGCCGAACGAGCCGCGCGCCGACATCCTGCTGCCGACCCTCGGCCACGCCCTGGCGTTTATCAACAGCCTGGAACGCCCCGAGCTGGTCGGGCTGAACCCCGAGGTCGGCCATGAGCAGATGGCCGGGCTGAACTTCCCGCACGGCATCGCCCAGGCGCTCTGGCACGGCAAGCTCTTCCACATCGACCTCAACGGACAGAGCAGCATCAAGTTCGACCAGGACCTGCGCTTCGGGGCCGGCGACCTGCGGGCCGCGTTCTGGCTGGTGGACCTGCTCGAGTCGGCCGGCTACCAGGGCTCGCGGCACTTCGACTTCAAGCCGCCAAGGACCGAGGACTTCGACGGCGTCTGGGCGTCGGCGGCCGGCTGCATGCGCAACTACCTGATCCTGCGCGAGCGGGCGGCCGCCTTCCGCGCCGACCCGGCGGTGCGGCAGGCCCTGCGCGCCGCGCGGCTCGACCAGCTCGCCCAGACCACGCTCGCGCCCGGCGAGAAGCTCGCGGACCTGCTCGCCGACCGCAGCGCCTTCGAGGACTTCGACGTCGAGGCGGCCGCGGCCCGCGGCATGGCGTTCGAGCAGCTCGACCAGCTCGCCATGGAACACCTGCTCGGCGCCTGAGCGGCGCGGGCCGAGCGAGACAAGCGGTTCTCGGCAGCGGCGGGGCACAGGCGGGCGGTGAGGCACTCCGGGTCGGCGTCTCCAGGCGCAGAGCGGCAAGGGTGCGGGAGCAGAGTAAGCCGCGATCGTTCGGAAGGACCCTACGCGTGCGCAAACGCGAACGGGCGGCTGGGCGCCACGCTCAGCCGCCTGCGGGCGGAGTTGTTTCGCGGGGCTGGGTTATCTGACGGGGTGTGCGGGGAACTGCTATGGGAGCGTCGCGAGGAAGCTGTAGACGCTGCTAGCGGATCGCCGCTGGGCCGGGCGCGGTGGCGCGCCCGGCCCGAAGGCTGAAACGGCTTGGGCTCAGACGCCCTGGGTAACCTGGGATATGGCGGAGTCCAGGGAGTTGCCCGCGCTGCGGCCCTGAATCCCCATGACGGTCAACGAGACTCCGTAGACCATGGCGTACAGCCCGAAGAGCAGGGCCAGAGTGACGGCGCCGACGTTCGGGCGGTCGCAGAGCACGATACCGAAGGCGACCGATATTAGCCCGGCGAGGATGAAGAAGGCACGTGTCCCCGCGCTCTCCCCGCTCTGGAACCCGGCGAAGACCTCGGCAATGCCGCCGACGAGAGCCCAGATCGCCACGACGATGACTAGCACTTCCGCAGTTTCCCCCGGCCAGGCGAGGGCAATAATGCCAGCTGCGACGTCGACCAGCGACAGCAGCAGGTACCCGAAGACGGACCCGGCGCCCATACTGCTGAACGCCCGCGCCGCCTCGATGCCCGCGTCCATGAACGCGTATACCGCGAACAGGATGACCAGCGCGAGGATCGTCACGTCCGGCCAGACGATGGCGACGATCCCCACGATGAAGGCGAGGATCCCCCGCGCGATGAGTGAGTTGGACCATGACTTGAACATGACATTTCCTTTCGCCACAACGTTCACCACTAGTGGACCCGGAACAGGGCGCACCTGACCAACATCTGCGGGCAATGGCTGCATAGCTGATGCTTCTAGCCAGCGGTGCCGCTCGGCGGCGTGTCGCTGTTCGGTGACGGACTGCTGCTCAATGGCGCGATCGCGGATGCGAGCACCTGGGAGTTGGGCAAATGCACCGGTCCGTCCGCTGTCTCCAGCCGTACATAGGTAATGCCGATCTCCGTGACGTTCCCGCGAAAATCGCCGCCTAGCGACCCCGACCTGATCAGGACCAGGTCACCGACGTCGACCGGCCGGGCGAGCAGCAAGACCATGCCCGCGAACACGTTGGCCATGCTCTGCTGCGCGGCGATGCCGACGAGCACCGTTGCGAACGCGCCGCCAACCAGCAGCTGGGTGACCCCGATACCGAACAGTTCCAGGGTGATCAGCAACGTGGCGAGACCACCGAACAGGACAACCGTGTAGCGGACGACCGCGGCGTGCGCGGTGCCGACCTTCGGCCGCAGGACATCCCGCGCCTTCCCCGCGAGCCCGGCGGTGGCGGCCGACGCGAGCAGGCAGAATGCCACAGCAGCGGCGTCCGCGGCGATCTCGGTGCCGGTGCGGCCCAGCGCCCGGTACGGTGTGCCGGTGAATACGGCGCTAGCCGCGTCCGCCCGGGCCGAGCGGGACACGGCGGCCATGAGGAGCGCGAGAGCCAGCGCGATGATAGACCGCCATGGTTTGGTCCGCTTCTTGACCTGCTTCTTGACCTGCTGGTGGGCGACGTCTACCTGCTCGCGGGCGACGTTCATTTGCTGGCGGGCGACGTTCACTTGCTGGCGGGCCGCGTCGAGGCGTCGCTTTTCGGTTTGGTCCACCCCGTTGATTTATCCGTGCGGCCAGCCGGTCGCCAATAGCCAGCGTCGATCGCCTGCTAGGCCAGGGGTCTTGGCCTTCGGGGCATGAATTGCGGTGTACTGAGCACCGACAGCTTGCACCAACAACTGGCACCACGGGCAACTTGCACCACGGGCAACTTGCCCGAGGCGTTCCAAAGAGTCAGAAAGATCCGGGAGTCCTGATGAACACAGTCATGCCGACCACTGGAGACCTGTTCCTGGTCGTCGGGTACGACGGGTCCGCTCCCGCCGTCCGGGCGCTGGACGCCGCAGCCGCCCTGCTGCGGGGACGTGTCGGCAGCATCGACGTCGTTTATGTTCCCCATATGTCCGCTATGGATTCGATGTCGCCTGAGGCTGTGGCCGAGATGCAGATCACCTTCGATGAGCTCGCGCGGGATCTGCGCACCCAGGTCAGCGACCAGTTGCGGGGCCGCGAGGAGCGCTGGCGATTTGAGCGCGCTCAGGGCATGATCAGCGACGTCACCGAAGTGCTCATCGGGGCGGCCAAGCAGGTCCATGCCGCTCACCCCGACGACAACGTGGCGATCGTGATCGGAAGCTCGTCGCAGGCCGTCCACCGCATGGTCGGGTCGGTCCCCGTCAGCCTGGCGCGCCATTCGCCCTTCCCTCTCGTGATCGTGCCCTAGGGCAGACCACCCGCTGGTCCGGATAGAACTTCAAGACCCTTGGCCAGCGGTCTGGTTCAGCAGACGGTTGTGCAGCTCGGTGGTCAGCCGGTCGATCTCGCGGGTGAGGTCGGTGTTGGTCTTGAGCTCCAACTCCTGTTCGGTGAAGTCATGGTCGGCCTTGGCCTGCTGGAATGCCGCTTGCCGGTTCTGGCCGATCATCACGAATGTAGACAGGAAGATCGCTTCAAGCGATACCACCAGCGTGAGCGTCGGCCACGGCTTGGACTCGATGAACAGCATCCAGACCGTGAACAACACGATGTGAAGGTAGACGAAGTTCATCGATCCCGCGAAGGCCGTGATCCAGTCGGCGATCCGCAGCTGTATGTCCTGGGCCCGCTGGGCCTGCTGCTCAAGTACTGCCGGGTGATGCCGGAGTACATCCGGCCGCCTGAGCGGCCCGTCTTGCTGCTTGCCTGTGTGTCCGCCGCTGTCGGCCGCCTGCCCGCCGGTGTCGGCCGCGTGCGGCTCCGGCTGAGGCCGGGCACCGGGCGGGGGCTGCGCGCTCAGATCGGGATCGGTCATGGTGAAGAGTTCACTAGGTAATCGCGCGATGCTGAAGGCGACAGCGGCTCTTGTGCTATTGGCCAGCGCTATGAACCGACCGCAAGGCAGCCAATAGGTGGCATCGATTGCGGGGTAGCCAGCGGTTCTTTGCTTTCCGGCAGCGGCAGGTGCTGCGATAACTCCAGCAGCGGAGGAGGGCTGGCATGCGGGCCGTCGGCAGAAGGCAGTACGAATGAACCACGATTCGACGGCTCACGGGAACTCTCAGCGCCCCGGCCAGGACCCTGGCACCGGGGACGCCGACGCTGAGGGCACCGGCGCTCGGGGCGGAGGCACTGAGGGCGCCGGTTCTCGGGGCCCCGGTGCTGGGGAGGCCCGGCTTTGGGGGCCCGGGTGCTGGCAGGTCCGCGCCGGTCGCGGCGAAGGCGGCGGCTATCGACGCCGCCCAGGCACACCCGCCGACCTGGCAAACCCTGGTCAAGCGGGCACTTGTCGTCGCGGTGGCGGGCGGGACGATCTACATCCTGCTACCGGAGATCGTCGCGGTGCTTGGCGCATGGCCGCGGCTGTCGACGCTGAACCCGATCTGGTTCACGGTCGCGCTCGGCTGCGAAGTGGCCTCGTTCATCTGCAACTTCGCCCTGCAGCGACTGGCGCTGCGCACTAATGCCTGGTTCCCTGTGGTCACCGCCGGGCTGGCCGGCAATTCGGTCACCGACAGCCTGCCCGGCGGCGACGCCGCGGGTGCCGCGGCGCAGTTCAGCATGCTAGCCACCGCGGGCTTCGACACCGACGACGCCGTCGGCGGGCTCACCGCGTTCTCGCTGATCGGGGTCGGTGGCCTGCTCGCGCTGCCCATTTTCTCGCTGCCCGCCATCCTGGCCGGCGTGCCCGCCAGCCCGGGGCTCGTCCATACCGCGCTGCTTGGTATCGCTGCCTTCGCCGTGTTCGCCGTCTTCGGTGCGATCATCCTGCGCACCGACTGGCCGTTGGCCTTCGCCGGACGCACGGCCCAGCGCCTGTGGAACCGGGTCACCCGCAACCGGCGGCCGCCGGTGACCGGCCTGGACAAACGGCTGCTAACCGAACGCGACACGATCCGGACGGTGCTTGGCCGGAAATGGTGGCAGGCCGTCCTGCTGACCGCTGGCCGCCTCGGCTGCGACTACGCCTGCCTGCTGGCCGCCCTGCGCGCCACCGGAGCAAACCCGCAGCCTTCCCTGGTGCTGCTGGCCTACACCGCCGCCGACATCCTCGCGATGCTGCCGCTCACCCCGGGTGGACTGGGCATCGTCGAGGCAAGCCTAAGCGGCTTGCTGGTCCTCGCCGGCGTCCGCGGCAGCTACGCCCTCCTGGCCACCCTCGCCTACCGGGTCTGTTCCTACTGGCTTCCGTTGCTGGCCGGCCTGCCGGCCTACGTTCTATTCCGTCGCCGCTACGGACAGCCGGTTATCCGGCGCGCCACCCGGGACGGGGAAGACGCTCCGGCCGGGGGCGCTGCTTCGGCCGGGAGCACTGCTCCCGGTGGGGACGCTACCCCCGGTGGGGACACTGCTCCCGGTGGGGACACTGCTCCCGGTGGGGACAGCGTTCCGGGTGGGGGCGGGCAGGCGCCAGCGGTAGGCGGGGCGCCGTAGTACGGCAGGCGCCGGTTGCGTCTTCGCCCACGGGAATACTCGGCTTGCGTATGCGCCCGTTCACCGGCCGTTCCGCGGTTCTGCTGTCATAGGGCCACTTCGCGCTGAACAGACCATTTCAAATCGGGACAGGAAAATGTGCTAACTGGCAGGGAGGCCGGTGTGGCCGCTCTCGGGAACGAAGATCGTCGCGTGGTCGCGGGTCGCTGAGGGGTCACGGCGCCACCGGTTGTCGTCTGCCGGGCTGGGAACTTAGCAGTCAGGCGTGCCGACGGACTGCGGTCGCAGCATCATTCCCGCTGGTCGCGGGTTGATCGGTGGCAGAGTGTTGATCGGTGGCAGAGTTAGGTGTCTGAATGGGCGAGCCGGAGCCGCCAAAAGTGACGGCTCCGGCTTCCGCACTCACTAGTTGAGGGGTTACTAGTTGAGTGGGGCTTACTGGCTAGTTGATATAGACCGCGGCGCTGCCCTGCGTGGTGTCCTGCACCGGGGCGTAGGACGCCGTGAAGTATCCGTTGCCGGGACAGAGGAATGAGCCGGAGGTCAGGTCGAACTGCTGGTTGCTGAAGTCGATCGACGTGTCGGTGTTGCTGACCGTTCCGGTCAGCGTGTCGTTGTCGGCCTGGTAGACGCAGTCAACCGCACCGAACAGGGTGTCCAGCTCCACCGTGCTCTGGATCGGCGCCGCCGAGGTGCCGGTGACCGTGATGGTGTCGGTGCTGTCGTCCACGGCCGCCGAGAACGGCAGGTTCTGCACGGTCACGAAGTTGACTCCGCTTACGCCCAAGACATTGGACGAGCAGCCGTCGAACGTCTGACCGGTCACCGATTCCGTCGCGACTCCGCTCGCGGCCGGGTTCGCCGTCACGGTGCTGGTGAAGTCGGAGCTGGTGCACGTGACGCCAGACGTGTCGGATGTGTCGGAGTCGAAGGTCGCGGTGGTGCCGGACGCTAGCGCGGCCGAAACGCTGTCGCCCACCGCCACGTTGCTTCCGCCCAGGCTGCCGTATGTCAGCACGTCAGGGGTGGCCGCCGAAGGCCGGCAGCGCCATGGCCGCGCTCAGCAGGACGCTGCCCACCGCGATCCCGAAGTACAGGTGCTTGCGCATGATGTAACCCTCCATTGGGTGATCAGGACAATCGTTCACTCACCCCCCGATCCCAGTCGCGATTAAATGAAGCGGCTCCCTTCACTGTTTCCCGCCCTGAACATTTTCCAGGGACGCATTGGCAGGCACGCTCGCATTTAACCTGGACATGGGCTTAGCTGATAGCCGACGTCCATCTACATCGACTATGTTAGATACCCAAGAAGTTTTAAACCCTTCGAGGTTTTCTAGTCAAGGGCCCAGGGTGGGGAAGTTGGATGCCCAGAATGACTCACCAGTAACACTAGCCACAGGAAGCGTAAGGCTTCCCGGAGCGCGCCCCGGGCGTGACCCGTCGCGGGCGATTAAGCGCGGGCCGAGCCGGGTGCCGCCCGAGGTCGTCGCGGCCACGCAGCGCGAGCGACTCTTTGACGCCCTGGCCCAGACCGTGGCCCGCAAGGGCTACACAGCGGCCCGGGTTAGTGACATCTGCGATGCGGCGGGCGTTACCCGCCCCGCGTTCTACGCCCTCTTCGAGGGCAAGGAGGACGCCTTCATCGCCACCTACCGGTACGGCAGCGACGCGGTGCTGCACGCGATGGAATCCGCCTACGGAGCAGGCCGGCGACTGGCAGGCCGGTGTGCGGGCCGGGCTTGGAGTCCTGCTGAACATCCTGGCCAGCGTGCCCGCGTTCGCCGTGATGGCAATCGTCGAGGTTGACGCGGTGGGGCCCGCTGGACGCCGGGAGCGGGACCGGTTGCTGCGCCGCTTCGCGCCGTTCTTTGCCGACGCACCGCGCCCTGCCCTGCCCGCGCCCGATGAACTGGCCGACTCCATCGTCGGTGGCATTCATTCCACCATCTACCGCTATGTCGCTCAGGGGCGGGCCGCCGAACTGCCTGACCTGTTGCCGCTGCTGACCTACTTCGCCCTGGCGCCCTTCGTCGGCCGTGAGGAGGCGGAACGCCAGCTCACCATTGGTTCCGCGGGCAAAGAGAGCCAACCACGGTCGTCGCAGATCTGCCGACGCGACACCACTGACTGTTGAAAAAGGGTCTGCCGGTCGTTACTAATTAGGCCTTGACCGCGAGGCCTACTGGAGAGTAACTTCCACACCGCACCTTTAGTCGCTGGCGCCTGACTACAGAATTCTGACCATTGTCCGCGAGGGAGTGGCGATGCTTACCAAGAAAACCCGGGCCGAACAGCCGGAATCGCCTGCGAACGGACCGCGCAGGGAAGGCAGCCTGCGCTGGCGTCGGTTCGGCGCGATGATGCTTGTTTCCGGCGCGATAACCGGCGGCTTGGTGGTGGCGACCGCCAAGGGCGCACTGGCGGCGCAGTTCTCGATCTCCGGTCTCCCGTTTACCGTCACGGCTACTCAGTTGCAGGGCACTGGCTTCGAGCAGTTCGGCACGCTGGACAGAATGGTCGCGAACAGCCCTAATGCCGGCAAGACGGGCGGGCAGGTCTTCGTGATCGTGTCCGAGATCGGGTCGGCGACCCTCACCAACCTTTGCCAGAGTGTCGCCCTGGGTGGCGGGTACCTCAAGATCACCGCCGGATCGGGCAGCAACCCGGTTAGCGCCGACACCCTTATCGTGGACTCGACCCAGGTCGGCGGGGACGCCTCATTCAGCAACATGAGCATCGGCCAGGATGCGAGCACGCTGACGGAGGTGCCGAACGAGGCCGGGCCCGCGGGCGATTTCGGGCAGCAGGCGGACAAGGTGACGATCAACAACCTCAGGCAGACCAACTACGCCACCACCGCGGCCAGCTTCACCCTGCCCGGCCTCAGCATGAGCATCTCCGCAACTGGCTGCTGAGCATGGCTGCCGACGCCCAGCCGGGCGGGACCGCCCTGCATCGGAGTACGCCGACGCCAGTCCGGGTCTGGCGCGCTTTCCGTGCGTGGCGGCGCGCCCGGCCGTTCCTTGGCGGCGTGCTGATAGCGCTCGCCGGTGGTGAGATCTTCACCACCGGCATCGCCCCGTTGCACGTGGTCATCCACTTCGGGCTTGAGGGGCTAGCCGGCCAGGCGGTCCCGATCCTCATGGTGGCGTGCGGACTGCTGCTGATCTTCTCCCCCGACCAGCGCATGTTCTACATCATCGTCGCGCTGTTGCTGACCCTCGGCTCCTGGATCACGTCAAACCTCGGGGGATTCATCCTCGGCTTGCTGCTCGGGGTGGTCGGGTGTTCCCTTGCCTTCGCCTGGACGCCGCGGCGGGTGCCCCCGTCGGCGGCCGCCGTCGAGCAGCACCCTGCTAGCTCGGAGCCCGGCCCGACCGCCTGAGCGCCCGCGATCAGCCCATCCGTCTAGCTCGTCGGCCCGGGGCACCGCCAGACGGCACCCGGGGCCGGTTTTCTCATGCTCGTCTCCGCCCGCCCGCCAGCTGAGCAGGTCAAGGGGGCCCGTCGGCTGAGCTCTTCACTGGGTCTGCCAACAAGGGCAGCCATCCCGGTCGCTGACCCAAACGAACAAAATCAACCGTTTCAGCACAGCATATGAGTTCGAATCTGCTCGATTCCCGTCCCGCCGTTGTCTGATATCGACCATGAAAGCGGGAAACGTTGGCGTTCGGAACCTTGGCAGCGCGCGGCGAGCGGGCTCACACTGCACGAAAGAACTAAATTACTCGCCAGTAGCCTGAAGGGCCGCCATGATGACGTTTCGGCAACCTCGAGCCAGAATCAGCCGCATCGCCGCGACCGGTTCGCTGCTGCTGGCAACCGGGATCGCGGTAGCGCAGCCCGCCGCCGCCGCGCCAGCCGCCCGAGCGGACACGTCGGGCACGCGGAGCGTTTTGCTTGTCGGCAACGCCGTCGCCGGAACCGTGAGCTTTATCGATGGCACCACCTACGCCAACCTCGGCTCGTTCAGCGTCATCCCCGACCTGCAGACGCTCGAGGCCAGCTGGTCTCCCGCTCAGTGGCTTGACTACGGGCTCGCCGTGGCGGACGAGGCCACCGTGGACCCGAGCGTGGGCGGCGTGCGGTACATAGACGACTTCGCCGTCTCGCCGGACGGGACGACGCTGTACGTCTCCCGTGGGAACCTCGACGACGTCGCGGCATTCAACCTTGAGACGCACCAGGAACTGTGGGTTTCCGCGCCGGTCGACGGCATTCACGCCGATCACATGGCCCTGTCGCCGGACGGCAGTGAGGTGGTCGTGTCGGCGACGACCGCGCAGGACGCCGAGGTATACGACACCGCGACCGGCCAGCTGGTGGGCAAGTTCCCCACCGGCACCTACCCGCACGGGAACATGTACACGTCGGACGGGAAGTACATCTACAACGAGAGCATCGGCATCACCGCGCTGCCGTATGCGCTCAATGCGCTCAAGGGCCAGCTACAGCTCGAAAAGGTGGACGCCTCGACGCTCCAGGTGGTCAAGGTCTGGACGTTCCCATATGGCCTGCGGCCGTTCGTGATCGCCTCCGACGGCACGACCATGTACGCGGATCTGTCTTACCTGAACGGCTTCATCAAGTACGACCTGAACACGAGCACGACCCTGGCGACCGTCAACCAGCCGTACAGCGCGACTGCCGCGACGGAGAGCAAGGACAGCTACCCGCAGAACTCCGCGCACCACGGCATCGCGCTTTCCGGTGACGGGACCAAGCTGTGCGATGTCGGCACGATCGACGATTACGCGAAGATCGTGTCGACATCCACACTGCAGACCACCGCCACGGTCACCTACCCGACCGGCAGCATCCCGTACTGGGCGACCGACAGCGCCGACGGCAACTACTGCTTCGTAGTGCTCAGCGCCGGCGACGCGGTCTCGGTCGTCAGCTACGCCACGGGCCAGGAGGTCGCCCGCGTCCCGGTCGGAAGCTTCCCGCAGCGCGCGAAGGTTGCCAACGTTCCCGACGCCGTGATCGCCGCGCTCTCGCCGGCCATCGGCTGACCTGAACATCGTCCATCGGCTGACCTGAACAGGGAACGACATGGGTGACCCAGCAGGGCGGAAAGTCCTCGAGGAGCTTGTCGGCGAGATGTGCCGCGACCCCGCGATCCTGGACGCACTGGTGCACGCGGCGCGCGAGGCATCGGGTCCGATCGCGGCGCTGCCCGAGTGCGAGGTCCGGCGGCAGATCGCCGCCCTGCTGGGAAGCGTGGTCGGCGCCTTCGCGGAATCCAGGGGGCTCGGCCCCGGTATCGAGGCGGCCGACGCGCTGGCCGTCGAGCGGGCTATGCAAGGGGTGCCGCTCGGCGCGCTGCTCGACGGCTTCCAGGCCGCGCGGACGAACGTCCTGCTCAAGTTCACCGAGCAGGCACGGTCGCGCCCGATGGCGCAGGAAACGCTGGTCGATGCCCTCGTCGAGCTTGACTCCTATACGACGCAGCTGCAGAACCAGATCATCCACAGCTACCGGAAGGCCGAGCTCAGCTTCGCGCGGACCGGGTACGCGGTGCGGATCCAGGCGCTGCGCGGCCTGCTGCACGGCGACCGTGCGACGGACGCGGCCGACGCCGGGCTGGATGAGAAGACGCGCTATCACTGCCTGATCGCGGACGTGACCGATCCCCGGCTGGCACCGCGCGTTGAGGCGGTACTGGCGCTCGCCGGAGGCACGGCCGGGTTCGTCGACGGCTATCTGTGCTGCCTGGCACCCCGGCTGCCGGCGCGGGAGAAGCTCACCGAGGTGACCGTGGTCGCGTCGGCGGCGCAGCCGCCGAGGGAGCTGGCCGCCGTCTACCGGGTCTGCCAGGCGGCGCTCGCCTCGGCGCGGCTGCGCGGGCTGCACGGCCTGCGCGATGTCACCGATCTGGCGACGCTGATTGCCGTGGACGCGTACCCGCAGCTCGGCGCCGCGCTCGCGGGCATCTTCCTGGACGGTCTCGACCCGGCGAAGGACTTTCACCGGCTGCTCGCCCAGACCGCGCTGGCCTATCTCGATCACGGCGGCAACGCCGACGCGACCGGAACGGCGCTGCACGTACATCCGAACACCGTCAAGCACCGGCTCCGCCGGTTCGCAGAGCTCACCGCCTTCGGGGCGGCCGGTGGGCCGGGGGAGTCCGTCACCGACGCAATGCGCTGGTGGTGGGCACTCGACGCCTGGCTCCGCCAATGGGCCAGCTGATCCGCACGAATGGTAAGGAGGCCTTATGGCCTGGATTCGCCACGGTCTGACAGCGATGTCCGCCGTGCTGGCTCTGTCGTTCGCGGTGGTGCCCGCCGCCTCGGCTGCAACCACGGCTCCCGCCGCGGCCGGAGCTTCGGCCGCGGGCGCCATCCTCCCGGCGCCGTCGGGGGACGCCTTCTACACTCCGCCGAGTCCGTTGCCCTCCGGCAGCCCAGGAGACATCATCTGGGACCGCGCCGTCACCTCACCGGTATCCGGTACGAACGCATGGCTGATTCTCTACCTCTCCACCAACGCGGACGGCGCGGCGACGGCGGTCTCGGGAACGCTGATCGTGCCCACCGCCGCGTATGACGGTACCCGCCCGATCGTGGCATACGGGGCCGGGACCCAGGGATGGGGGTTCTCGTGCGCGCCCTCAGTGGAGATGGCGGCGGGGAGCTTCGACGAGCAGTTCGAGGTGAACAACCTGGTCGCCAAGGGCTGGGCGGTCGTGGTGACCGACTACCCCGGCCTCGGCACGCCCGGTCCCGAGGAGTACAACGTCGGCATTCCCGAGGGCTACGCGATTCTTGACGCGCTCCGCGCGGCGACGCGACTGCCCGACGCCGGGCTGAGCGCCAGCGCACCGATGGGCGTCGAGGGCTACTCGCAGGGTGGCGGCGCGGGCGGCTGGGCGGCCCAGGAGCAGCCCACTTACGCTCCCGAACTGAACCTGAAGGGCGTCGCGATCGGCGGGACCCCGGCGAACCTCCAGGCGGTCGCCAACAACATCAACGGAACGGCCTTCTTCGCGTTCCTGGCCGGCACGGCGAGCGGCTTCAACGCCGCCTACCCGTCGCTTGACCTGAACGCTGCCCTGACCACGACCGGGCAGGAGGCGATAGCGCAGCTGAACACGATGTGCCAGATCCCGGCACTGCTCGCCTACGCCGACAAGTCGATCGCTGACTACACCGTTGGCGGCACGAACCCGCTCACCACCGCCCCGTGGGAGGCGGTACTCAACGAGAACAACCTGGGCACCATCAAGCCTGACGTCCCGATACTTGAGACGCACGGCTACCTGGACGAGGTCATCCCGTACAGCGTCGAAACGACACTGCACAGCCAGTGGTGCGCGATGGGCGTCACGGACCAGCTCAACAGCTACGTGGGCGATCACGTGCTGACGTCGATCGAGGACCAGACCGACATGGTGAACTGGCTTGACGGCCGGTTCACCGGACAGCCAGCCCCCAGCAACTGCTGACATCAGTGCAAGGCAGGGGTCGTCCGGTCATTAGTCGGCCGCGACGGCCCCTGCGGTATCTCCCCCGGGGAATGATCCCCCCGGTGACCTAAGCCCTAAGTATGGGGAGTCCCTCCCCACGTCCCCTCTCGCCAGGCGGCGCCGGGTACGAATCCGGTGGTTGCGGTCGGCCGCCAGCTGGACCATGTTCACGGAAGAAAAGCATCAAATAACCTGCAAATGTTCCGTGAAAGGAAAATCTTCCGCGATCATGAGCCCATTTACCCTGGAATGTTTCATGAAATATCCGGCATGTCGCGGCGCGCCAGCGCCCGACATGCCGGATGGGGGCGCGTACCGGATCGGGGCGGGTGATTGCGCGAGATGGGGCGGGTGATTGCGCGAGATGGGGCGGGTGATTGCGCGGAATTGATCCCCTGGGGATTGCATGGACTTGATCCTTAGGGGATGTTCGGGGAGGGTGCGAGCAGGCCGAGGGTGCGGGCCTGCTCGACCGCCTCGGTTCGGCGGTGTGCGTCGAGCTTGGCGAATACGTGGCGGATGTGCGTGCGGACGGTGGTCACCGACACGGACAGCTCGCGGGCGATCTCCGGAGCTGACAAGTTGGTCAGCAGGTACCGCAGCACCCGGATCTCGCTCTCGCTCAGCGGATCTGCCAGCAGGGAGAAGTCTGCTGTCTTGGGTGGCTCCGCTGCCCCGGGGGGACGGCCTCGTTGGACCTCACCACTGATGAAGCTGCTGGGCTCGAAGACACCGGAGGTTCGCCCGTACGTCCCTGGCTCCGGCTTGGCGGGCAGCAGACCGCGGATCTCGGCCGCCAGAGCCGTCCGTCCGGTGCGCTGGCCTGCATAGCGATCGAACAGTTCCCTGGCGGGAGGATGGAAAAGGAATGCGGTGATCGCGCCATCGAGCCTGGCTATGTCGAGCGCGCGGCGCAGCGCGTCCCCCGCGGCCGCCCGATCACCGAGTGCGTCCCTGGCCATCATCTCCAGCAGCCAGGCGTGCGCCAGCCAGTTCGTCTTGGGCACAATCGCGGCACCGGACAGGACGGGCGCGAGCACGACGGTCGCCGCGCGCGGATCGCCGCGGGCTATCCGCAGCGCCGCTTCGGCCATGCGCATCTCACCGCTGTGCCGGGCCTGCTCGCTGATTTCCGCGATGTCTTGCTCGGCGCGCCCGATCTCGCCCAGCCGCACCAGCGCATGCACCCGCAGCGCCCGGGTCCGCATGAGCGCCCAGTCCGGAGCGTGCAGGAGCACGGACAACCGCTGGGCGGCCTGGAAGGTTGCGAGGACCTCCCGGTCGCGGCCACGTGCCAGTTCCAGCAGCGCACGGACGTAGCGGATCGCGATCGCGGTCCTGGGCTCGGCTTCCGCCCGGAGGGTCCGCTCGGCGCGCCGCACCCAGTCCGCGGCTTCCTCGTACTGTCGCCGCCAGATCAGCCCCGCCGCGAGTCCTATGTACGCGATGCCGGCCGCGGGCTCGTCGGTCCAGCCGTGCCGCCGGGCCAGGTCGATCGTCTGCCGGGCGCGCTGCTCCGCCAGCGCGTACGGCGACGACCGCAGGCTGGCGATCGACGTGCTGTGCGCCATCGCGATGAATTCAAGGTACGGCCGGTTGATCCGCCGGGCCAGCGCGATGCCGTGTTCCAGGTGCGGTTCCGCCTCGGCGACGCGGGCTCCCCAGAACTCGGCGATACCAAGGTCTATCAGCGCCAGCGTGCGCAGTTCCTCGCTCAAGCCGAGCGGTGCCGCGCCCGGAGCGTCGGCCACGGTCCGCAGCCGCTGGGCCGCCTCGGTCGCCTCCGGGAGATTCAGCCGGTGCCGGGCAAGCTGGAGCCGGACCATGGCGAGCAGGACATCCAGCTGCCCGCGCCGGTCAGGTGGCACCGATGCCATCTCCTGGGCCGCGATCGCAAGGAACCGCCCCGCTTCGGCGAGCGACCCCGCCGCCAGCTCATCCGCCGCGGCCACCACCGCCAGCTCGGCATCCGTCGCGCTGGCCTGGGCGGGGAACCGCTCAAGGAGCGCGTGTACGGTGGCCGCTTGCCCGTCCAGTTGCAGACTGGGCCAGTGGTCGGCCAGCAGACGGGCGGCCGAGACCCAGTCCCCGGCCGCCTGGGCGTGCCAGACCGCGTCGACCGGATGCCCATGATCGGCAAACCACCGCGAGGCCGCCCGGTGCAGCTCGTCAACCTCGGTCGGCGCGGTACGGCGGAGCTCAAGTCGCAGCAGGTCGGCGAATAGCTGGTGGTAGCGGAACCAGGACCGCGCCGCGTCCACCGACTGGGCGAACGCGTTGGCGCCCTCCAACTCCTGCAGGACCCGCTCCCCGTCCGTACCCCCGGTGAGGGCGTCGGCGAGCGGGCCGCTGACGCGCTCAAGCACGCTGGTTCGCAGCAGCAGGCGCCGAACTTTCTCCGGCTGCCGTTCCAGCACCTCAGCCAGCAGGTAATCGGCCACCGTCCGCTCGCTGCCAGAAAACTCCGCGGCGAACCGCTCCGGATCGGGATGCCCGGAAAGCGACAGCGCGGCCAGCCGCAGTCCTGCGGCCCAGCCTTCGGTCCGCTCATGCAGCATCGCCAGCGCCGACTCGGGCAGTGCTATCCCCGCCGCGGTGAACAACTCCCGCGCCTCGGCCAGGCTGAACCGCAGATCGGCCGGGCGGATCTCGGTCAGCTTGCCCTCCAGTCGCAGCCGGTGCAGGCCGAGCCGCACATCGTGCCTGGTGGCCAGCACAAACCGCAGTTGCTTGGGCGCTCGCATCAGCAGGAGTTCCAGCTGTCGCAGCGCGTCGGCCGACAGCTCGTGCACGTCGTCGACCACCAGCCAGAGCGGGTCATCCAGCGGCACCAGGTCCTTGAGCAGCCGCTCCACGATCACCCACCCGTCCAGGTCAGGCGCCGCGGTCAGTTCCCGCACCAGTACCGACGCCGGGGCGGTCTGCCTGAGCGCACCAAGCACCGACAGCCAGAACCACTGCGGATCGCGGTCATCGCGTCGCGCCGACACCCACGCGGCTCGCTCGGTCAGATCGGCCGCGCCGATCCACGACCGCAGCAGGACCGTCTTCCCGCCGCCTGCCGGCGCTGAGATCACCGTCGCCCGCGCCGACATCTGGAGCAGGCCGAACAGTCCCGGACGGGAAACGACTCCTCCTGCGCCGACTCCTGCTACCGGGGGGTGGGCTGGACGGCCAGCAGCGAAATCCGACTCTTCGACAGGGCCCACCGCCAGATCATCGCACGGAATCGTGGCGCGGCATCGCACTGATTCACGGCCCGGGGTCGTACCAGCGATCCGAGAGCAATTGGCGAGTAGCAGCCACCCGTATCCGTTCTGAATATTCTTCGTCCATCAACCGGCTCGCTCCGGAAACCACCGGGCGGTCCACCAGGGGATGTAACGCGTCCGGGTGTGCGGGGGACGGCGCGAGCAGGCCCAGCGCACGGGCGCGCGCGACCGACTCCGAGCGGCCGCGCGCGCCGAGCTTGCCGGACAGATGACGCATGTGCGTCCGCACCGTGTTGACCGACAACGACAGCTCGCGGGCGATCTCCGGGGCGGACAGGTGAGTCGGCAGATAACGCAGCACCCGGATCTCGCCCTGGCTCAGCGGCTCGGCGAGCCGGGTGGCAGATCCCGCCGGGCTCTCGTTTCCGTCGGCCTGCCCGGACATGAGGCTGAGGATCTCGGCGATCAGCGCGGCATGGGCGGTGCCCTGCCGCCCATGGCGCCTGAGCAGATACGGCACGCGTTCGTGCGGCTCGGTGCACAGCGCGAACGCGACCAGCATGTTGTCCGGTGCGGCGAGATCCAGTGCACGCTCCAGCGCCCGCCCGGCCGCGGACGGGTCGCCGAGCGCGTCCGCGGCGAGCCCGTCAAGCAGGAAAGCGTACGCCAGCCAGTTGACCCGGCTAACCGGGACTGATTCGTCCAGCACCGGAGACAGCGCTACGGTAGCCGCGCGCGGGTGGCGCTGGGCGAGCCGCAGCCTCGCCGTCGCGATGCGCGCGTACCCGCACTCGCGCTCCTGGCTGCTCAGGCCAGCGAGCACTCGTTCGGCGGCTTCCAGGTCGCCGAGGTGCACCAGGGCGTGCACGAGCAGCGCCCGCGTCCGCGGGACGAGGAGGTGCGGCGCGGCCAAGGGCTCGGCGAGCCGCTCGGCCGACCGCAAGGCGGCGACCGCGTCGGTGTCCCGGCCGCGCGCCACCTCTAGCAGGCCGCGCACGTAACTGACGGCAAGCGCGGCCCCTGGGTCCGCCTCCGCTCTGACGGCCCGCTCGGCGCGCTCCACCCAGCCTGCCGCCTCCGCGAACCTCCCCTGCCAGGCCGCTACGGATCCGAGTACCAGGTGCGCGCCGCAGGCGGCCGGCTCATCGGTCCAGCCGTGCCGTTCGGCCAGCTCGATCGCCTGCAGGCCACGTTGGACGGCCAGCGCGTACGATGACCGGACCATCTCGATCGTCGCCTGGTAGGACCGGCCGCTTAGCTCAAGGAACGGCCGGCCGATCCGGTGCGCGAGCGCGATGCCGACGACGAGGTGCCGCTCGGCGTCCGTGAACAGGTCCGCCCAGAACTCGGATATCCCGAGGTTGATCAGCGCCAGAGCGCGCAATTCCTCGCCCAGGCAGGGCCGCGCGGCGTCCGGGACCGCGGTCAGGGCCTGCAGCGCGCGCGCCCCCTGGATGACCGCCATCCGGTTACCGCTCTGCCTGGCCAGCAGCAAGCGAACCATGCCGAGCAGCACCGGTGCCCGTTCCCGCCGGCCTGCGGCCAGCGACGCCAGCCCCTGCTCCGCCCGCGAAGGATACAGCTCCGCTGCTTCCAGTGACCCCTGAGCCAGCTCGTCCGCCGCGGTGAGCGCGGCGAGCTCGGCATCGGCCGCGCGAGCCCGGGCCGGGAACCCGGATAGGAGCGCGTGCACGGTGGCGGCCTGTCCGCTCAGATACAGGCGGGGCCAGTGGTCGGCCAGCAACTGGGCCGCCAGCGGCCAGTCCCGCGCCGCCTGGGCGTGCCGGATCGCCTGTATCGGGTGCCCGCGCGCGGCCAGCCAGCGCGCGGCCGCCAGGTGCAGCGCGACGGCCTCGTCCGGGGCGGTACGGCGCAGTTCCAACTGCAACAGATCGGCGAACAGCCGGTGGTAGCGGAACCAGGTGCGCGCGGCGTCCGCCGACACGACAAATGCGTTCGCCTCCTCCAGTTGCCGCAAAACGCGCTCTCCGCCGCTGGTCCCGGTCAGCAGGTCGGCGAGCTCGCCGTTGACCCGCTCAAGCAGGGAGGTTCGCAGCAGTAGCCGCCGGACCTCTTCCGGCTGGCGTTCCAGCACCTCGGCCAGCAGGTATTCCGCCAGGGTCCGCTCGCTGCCGGAGAACTCGGCCGCGAAGCGCTCCGGATCCGGGTGCCCGGAAAGCGACAACGCCGCGAGCCGCAGCCCGGCCGCCCATCCCTCCGTCCGCTCGTACAACGCCGTGAGCGCGGACTCCGACAGCACTACCCCGGCGGTACCGAACAGTGTCCGCGCTTCAGCCGGACTGAACCGGAGATCGACCGCACGGATCTCGGTCAGCTCTCCCTCTTGCCGCAGCCGGTGCAGGCCGAGCCGCACGTCATGCCGGGTCGCCACCACGAGGCGCAGTTTCGAGGGCGCCCGCATCACCAGCATCTCAAGCTGCTGCCGGGCCTCGGCCGGGCCTAGCTCGTGCGCGTCATCGACCACCAGCCATACCCGGTCCTCCAGCCGCGCCAGGTCTTCGAGCAGCCGCTCCATCACCGTCCAGCCGTCCAGGTCCGGGGCGGCAGTGAACTCGCCGACCAGCCGCGATCCTGGAACCGTCTGGCGCAGCGCGTCCAGCACCGACAACCAGAACCGCTGCGGGTCACGATCGTCGCGCCCCAGAGATACCCAGGCGGCCCGCTTGGCCAGGCCTGCCTCGCCGATCCAGGACCGCAGCAGGACCGTCTTCCCGCTCCCGGCCGGGGCTGAGACAACGGTGACGCGCGCCGACCTGGCCAGCTTCCCGAACAGGCCAGGACGAGGAACGACTCCCCCCGTCCCGGGATGAACGTCCTGGCCGACTGCCACGTCAGGCTCCCCTGGCGTCTGATTCTCTGGCGTCAAGCTCCCGCAGCTCGATCACGGAAGGCCACGGCCATCTTGGTGCGCGAGGTCACGCCCAGTTTCCGGTAGATGTGCCTTAGGTGATAGTCGACGGTGTTCGAGCTGATGAACAACTGGGTGGCGACCTGAGCGTTGGACGCGCCAGCGGCGACGAGGCCGGCAATCTGCGATTCGCGCTCCGTGAGCTGGTCGCTGGTCCGGACGGCCTGTTCGCTGGCTTGCACTCCGGTGGCGGCCAGCTCAAGTCTGGCTCGCTCGACGAACTTGACTACACCGATGATCTCGAACAAGTCGAGCGCCTTTTGAAGCTGCTGACGTGCTTCGAGGCGTCGGCGCCGCCGACGAAGCCATTCGCCGAAGAGGAGGTGGGTCCGAGCCAGTTGCAGGGAGTTGCGGCAGTTCTCGAAGTGCTGAATCGCCTCGGTAAAGAGCGCCTCGCTGTCGTCGCCCGACGAGAGGAGCGCACGGCAACGGGCGAGGAAGCCACGCGCCGTCTCGGTCCGGCCCATCTCAGCTCGAACGGCGAGCCTCTCCAGTGCCAGTTCCGCCGTTACCAGGTCGTCACAGTACACCGCGGCCTCGACCGCCTCCGGCAGGATCATCCCACCGAAGTACGGCCCGTTGTCTTTGAGAACTACCTGCGCGTGGCCGAGTGCTATGTCGTAGTTGTTCATGCTGATCTCAAGCATGGCGAGGACGTAGTGCGAGTAGTAGAAGCCGGCTCCTTGTCCTCGTTCGTCGGAGTCACGGAGCATGGCCGTGGCTGCCTGCCGGACCTCGACGGCACGGCCACGGTACATCGGCGCGATAAGCTCCACGGCTCTGCTGCTCCCGAGCCGGTCGGGATTCCCTGTCGCCGTCAATATGTCGCGGCCCTCGGCGTTCGAGGTCTCTCCGGCGCTGAGCTGGCCGGTGAACGCCTGCACGGTCCCTAGGTAGTCAAGTGCGAGCGGGAGGGACATCAACGCTCCCTTTTCCCGACATATCGCCACCCAGCGTTCGGCCATGTGCTGCCATGCATCGAAATCAAGCAGTTCGCACGCGCACCACATCCCGTACCCGTACCAGTGCAGTCCCTCTTCCTCTGGGAGGTCGTCCGCCACGAGCACGCTGACCAGACGGCGCAGCAGGGACCCGGCCTTGTCGTAGTCGCGAGTCAGCAGCGCGATGTAACCGTCTAGGATCAGGTCGGGTATGTCCGCCGAGCTGGCCGATCCGACCTCCGGACCGGCGGTACGGGCTTCCTTAAGAACCTCAAGAGCCTCAAGCCGTGCCTGACGACCGGAGTAAAACGCGGCAATCAGGCCGTCGACCAGGGTGTCCTTGGAAGCGCCCGGATCGAGCGGCGCCAGTGCCTGCGCCGCGTGCAGCAGGGTGGACGAGGCCCGGTTCCCTTCCCCGAGTGCGGACTGGATCGCGCCCCGCAGTTGAAGTCCCTCGGCTTGCTGGCGGGCGGCGCCCAGGTCCGGACTTGCCTGATCTAGAAGTTCCAGGGCTTTGTCCGCACGCCCGCTTGCGAACTCGGCGCCGGCGGCCGCGAGCAGCCGCTCCGCTCGGCGGCCAGCGTCCGGCGTCAATTCGACCGCGCGGCGCAGGAACGCGGCGCCAGCGGAGAACCCTCCCCGGCTCTTCGCCCGGTCGGCGGAGCGTTCGAGCAGTACGGCGATCTCTTCGTCCGGGGCAAGCGCGGCGGCGGCGAGGTGCCAGGCGATCCGGTCGGCGTCGCGTTCCTGATCGCTGACCGCCGCGATCGCCGTATGAATCCGCCGCCGGGCCTGGAACGGCGACCCCGTGTAAACGGCCGAGCGAATCAGCGGGTGGCGGAAGGTGACACGCCCGGCGAAGTCGACAAATCCGCCGATCTCGGCCGAGCGGGCGGCATTGGAGTCAAGGCCCAGGTGCGTGACCGCTCGCTCGAACAGGTCCAGGTCACCCGACGGTTCCGCCGCCGCCAGCAGCAGAAATTCCTGCTGAGGCTGTGGCAGCGCCGCCACCCTCCGCCAGTACCGCTGCTGCACGTCTTCGCCCAGCGGCAGCGGATCTGGCAGCAGCACTGCCCCGGCCAACTGATCCGCGGTCAGCTCCCGGGTCATCTCGACCAGGGCCAGCGGGTTCCCGGCGGCGCGGTCGGCGATCTGCCCGCCGACACTCCAGTCAAGCGGGCCGGCTACAAGTCCCGTGATCACCTGACGCGCGGCCACGGAGCTGAGCCCGGGCACTCGGAGCGAACTCAGCCCCTCTAGGTCAACATGGTGTTCTGATGGTTCCCTGACCGCGAACAGGAACGCGATCCGGTCCGCGTGCAAACGCCGGGCGACGAAGGCGAGCACCTCGGCTGATGCCTGATCGAGCCACTGGGCGTCATCGACCACG
Source organism: uncultured Actinomycetota bacterium (assembly GCA_963785645.1). Taxonomy (GTDB): domain Bacteria; phylum Actinomycetota; class Actinomycetes; order Streptosporangiales; family Streptosporangiaceae; genus Trebonia. The sequence goes on along the minus strand of CAWAWG010000001.1, from coordinate 238,344 downwards.
CAGAGCAGGCGACGCTCATTGGCCGCCTCGGAGAGCAGGGTCAAAATGGCGAGGCCAACCAGGAATCGATCGGGGGCGGCGCCGTCGGCCAGCCCAAAGGCCGAGGCCAGAGCGCGCTGCTGCGGCCCGGGCAGGTCATCGATGGCGGCGGAAAGCGGCCGCACGAGCTGATGAAGCGCGGCGTAGCCAAGCTCCATCTCGGATTCGATCCCGGTGACCCGAAGCGTCTGGAAGTCCCACGCGGATTCGACCGCGAAGTCCAGCAGGGACGTCTTACCGATCCCAGCCTCACCGCGCAGGACGAGGGTGGCGCTGAACCCGCCCCGCACCGAGGTGAGCACTCTCAGCAGCGCTTCGCACTCCGCGGCACGGCCCGTCAACTCGGCCCGCCCCGACGGCCCGGAGGCTGGACGGCGGGGAGAACCCCTGCGGGCTGACCTGGGGACCTCGGTCACTGATACGGACTCCGTTTTGGGGATGCCAGACGCATCGAATGTACCGGAAACTCGCATACACCGTCGCCAGTCGTCCCCATCATCGACGGAAATCACCAGAACTTGATGACGCGGACCTACCAGGCGAGGAGCCATGATTTAAGGGCCGACCATGATCGATGGTTACCGATGCCGCCGACGGGCGGCCGGGAAGCCCCGGGAGGACCCGCAAGCATCCAGACACATGTCTAGCAAATGTGGCCACTTGCCTATGGAACCGGCACCAGTCGGCCACGCAGTATCGCTAGGTGAGTCCCGGGGGGTGAGTCATGCTCCAGGGCCGGAGCCGGATTGCGCACATGCGATTACCGCAGGGCGCACATGCGAGCACGGAATGGAAGCGACTGACATGCTGGTGGGCCGGAGCAAGGAGGTCGACGCCCTGGAGGACCTGCTGACGGCAGTGCGGGACGGGCTGAGCCGGGTGCTCGTGCTCCGCGGCGAGGCCGGCATCGGCAAGACGGCGCTGCTGGACTGGGCGGCCGACACCGCCGGTGACATGCGCGTGGCACGGATGGCGGGGGCGGAGTCGGAGACCGACCTCGTCTTCGCAGGCCTCCACCAGCTGCTCGTGCCGTTCCTGGATGGGCTGGACCTGCTGCCCGCCCCGCAGCGCGCGGCTCTCATGTCCGCGTTCGGGCTGACGGAGGGGCCTCCGCCAGACCGGTTCCTGATCGGATTGGCGACGCTGACGCTGCTCACCGACGCGGCGGCGAGCCAGCCGGTGCTGTGCGTGATCGATAACGCGCAGTGGCTCGACCAGGCATCGGCCGAAGTACTGAGCTTCGCGGCCCGCCGCCTGCTCGCCGACCGGGTCGGGATGCTGTTCGCCGTCCAGGTCGCGGAGGAACGGGGGGTGTTCCGTGGGCTGCCGGAGCTAGCGGTAACCGGACTGGCGGAGCAGGCGGCCCACGAACTGCTGGCCGCGGCGGCAGGCGGCCCGGTGGATTCGCGGGTTAGCGAGCGGATCGTGAAGGAAACAGCGGGCAATCCCCTGGGACTGGTCGAGTTCGGCGGTGAGTTGACCGCCGAACAGCGCTCAGGCGCGGTGCCGCTGACCGGGCCGCTGCGGTTCGGGGGACGGCTGGAGAGACTGTACCGATCCCGAGTGCGGGCGCTGCCGGCCGATACTCAGACACTGTTGCTCGTGCTAGCCACCGAGCAAACGGGCGATCTGGCAAAGGTCTGGCGGGCGGCCAGCCGACTTGGCATCGATCCGGAGACGGTGGAACTGCCGACAATCGAACGGCTGCTGACCGGCATGCCGAATCTCCGGTTCCGGCACCCGCTGATGCGGTCGATCGTCTACCACGGAGCGCCCTCCGTTGCCCGGTCGCGAGTTCACGAGGCGCTGGCCGCCGTCAGCGATCCGGTGCGGGACCCGGACCGGCGAGCCTGGCACCTGGGCCAGGCGACCTCCGCCCCCGACGAGGAGGTTGCCGGGGAGCTTGACCGATCGGCGGGCCGTGCCCGTAGCCGTGGCGGCTGGGCGAGCAGTGCCGCGTTCCTTGAGCGATCGGCGGAACTGACACCCGACGCGGCGCGCCGGGTCCGCCGGCTGGTCGCCGCGGCCGAGGCGAGGTTTATGGCCGGAGAGACCGCAGCAGCGCGAGCGCTGCTTGACCGCGCCGCACCTGATATACGGGATATAGGGGACCGGGTCGTGACCGTACAGGCCAGGCGGCTTGAGGGCGACATCCTGTCCGCAACGGGTGACCCGGCCGCGGCGACATCGGTCCTGCTCGCGGCGGCGCGGATGGTCGCGCCGCATGACACCCGGCTGGCCCGCAGTGCCCTGCTGGAAGCTTTCGTGGCCCAGCTCTCGAACGGTGGCGCCACCCGGACCGCCGAAGTTCTGCAGGTGCTCCAGTCGGTGCCCGCCGTCACGGAATCGCAGACAACCCCGGATGACCTGCTGCTCGACGGCTTCGCCGCCGTCGCGGAACGGCGCTTCGCGGTGGGCGCCAGGTTGCTGCGCCAGGCCGTCGTCGCGGTATCGGGCGGCCAGCCGGTCCCCGACGACGCCCCGCAGCACTTCCTGGCCTTCCGCCTCGCGGTTAGCGAACTCTACGACGACGACACCTGGCGCGCGCTGGCGGGCCAGTGGGTGGCGCGGGCCCGTGACCAGGGAGCGCTCGCGGGCACAGTGGTCGGACTTGGATTTCAGGCGTTCAGCCAGCTGGCTGAGGGACACTTCGCTGTCGCCGAAGCCACGATCTCGGAAGCGCGGACCCTGGCCGAGGCCATGGGTAACCGCGCCTATCTCAACGGCCTTGCGAACGCGGAACTAGAGATGCTGGCCTGGCGCGGGGACGAGGAAAACGCTCGCCCGCTCGCCGCCCGGCTGCTGCGAGTCGCGGCCGACCAGGGCCGCGGGCTCGGGGTGCAGCGGGTGCGCAAGGCCCTGGCCATGCTCGAACTTGGCCTAGGCAACTATCAAGCGGCGCTGGGGCACGCGCTGACGGCTGCGGCGAGCCAGCCGGTGCTGAGCCACGAGTCGAGCCCGGACGTACTGATCGAGGCGGCTGTCAGGTGCGGGGACCAGGCGGCGGCCGCCGCCGCGCTCGAGGCCGTTGCCCCCTGGTGGGAGGCCTGCGGAACTCACTGGTCGCTGGGGCTGCTTGCCCGTAGCCAGGCGTTGCTCGCCGACGGTGCGGACGGGGACAGGGCCGAGGACGGGTACCGGCTGTCCATCGAGCACCTGCGGCAATGCCAGGTCTCCCCCGAGCTCGCCCGGTCCCACCTCGTGTACGGCGAGTGGCTGCGCCGCCAGCGCCGCCGCCGCGGCGCACGTGAGCAGCTGCGTGCCGCCACCGAACTATTCAGGACGCTGGGGATGGAAGCATTCGCCCGCCGGGCCCAGGCCGAGTTGCGCGCCGTCGGCGAGCACGCATCCGCGCGCCGCGCCGGGACCTCGGACACGCTCACCCCGCAGGAGGCGCAGATCGCCCGGCTGGCCGCCGGCGGTGACACGAATCAGGACATCGCCGCCCGGCTCTTCATCAGTCCCAGCACAGTTGACTACCACCTGCGCAAGGTCTTCAGGAAACTCGGCGTCACCAGCCGCGCGCAGCTCCCCCACGCACTCAGCGCGTCAGACGGAGATGTCTCGGATCACCCGCCCGCATAGGTCGTGGGCCCACGGCGTGCACCATCGGCGTCTTGATCCTGATTTCTCGTAGGGTGCTATCAGTCGGCATCACGTGGTATCCGGCATAACGGCACTGTGCGAACACGGGATTCAGAGAGCGCTCCGCCGGGCATGCTGGTACTCATGAGTAACAGCCATGACGGCGCTGCTGTACCCACCGCAGGGAGCAGCCTTCCGGCACCGGGCACTGCGGCGCCGTCTCCAGATACGGTCGAGTCGCTTGTGGGGTCGTCCGATGTCCCGCTCGCGGCGGTAGACCTGCCGTCCGGGCGGTTCCTGGCCGTGAACCTGGCGCTGGCAGACGCGCTCGGCTCCACCGTCGGCGCGCTCACCGGCTCATCTAGCCTGGACTGGCTGTCCCCCGATGATCGGCACGCGGCCCAGCTCGGCTTTCAGGCGCTGGCCGACGGTGACCTGACCGGATACCAGACGAACCGCAGACTCGCCAGTCCCAAGGACCCCGACCAGGTGTTCTCGATCTGGGTGAGCACGGTCGATGTCGACGGCACCAGGGTCGGGCTGGCCTCCGCCAGTCCCTCGACCCCTCACGACGAGCAGTTCCGCGCCCTGCCGCCGGTGTCCCAGTTCCCGGAACCGGGAAGCGTGGTCCTCGGAACCGTCGATAGCTCCTGGCGGATCGACCGGATCAGCCAGGATGTCGCACCGCTGCTGGGACCCACGCCGGAGCAATGCACCGGCCAGTCTGTCCTCGGGGTGGTTCACCCTTCCGACATGCCCGCCTTCCTCGCGGCCGTGGAGCACGCCCGCCGCGGCGAGCGCGCGGTGCGACTGGTGCTGCGGGTGAGCGTGAAATCCGACAACTGGACCGAGGTCACGGTGGTCCTGGCCACCATTTCACCGGGCGATCCGCCCGCACTGGCGTTCGCGCTCATCCGCTACGACGCCGCGGTTGACTCGCCGCCAAAGGAAGGTTCTCGCGAGACACAGCTCGAGGCCCACATGCTGCGGATAGCCGACGAACTGCACGCTGCCGGGCTGATCCCCCGGCTCCAGCGGCTGCCCACCCTCAGTGACGAGCCAAAGCTCGGCAAGCTCACCAGCCGGGAATGGGCGGTGCTCACCCGACTGATCGACGGCCAGCGGGTCTCCGCCATCGCCGCGGACCTCTACGTCAGCCAGAGCACCGTCCGCAACCACCTGTCGGCGATCTACGCCAAGCTCGGGGTGCACAGCCAGGTAGACCTCATCCGGCTCGTACGCCGCGGGACCAAGCGTCACGCAAAGGACCAGTAACGACCGGAAACCCCGGCCTCCCGCGCACCGTCGCGGCGAGGTCTGCTGCTGTGCCGCGGCATAGGCCTCCAGACATCGCGCGCTGGTCAGTCCGGTCGCTGACTGCCGGGGAGCGTCATGCGGCGGCGACCCGCCAACCGCCCTAACGCATGGTCCCTGTTGGCGTCGCGGTCGACGGCGACTTGTCCGGATATGCCCGTGACGGGAGCTATGGCCGGCTCTTCTGGGTTGACCGTAACCTTTGCATAGCACGTAAATTCGAATCGCGTGGCGCGAGCTTTGTTTACGTCTTATGCAAAGGTTACGTCTTGTGCGGAATTTACGTGACGAGCCGAATAACACGCTGATCCCAGTGGCAGCACTGCGGCACGGCCGACGCTCTGGTCACAGCCGAGACGGAATGGGTTCAGTGTCAGCGCGACGTTGCCCGCGGTGTTCAACGGCGCGCGTTCAAAGCCAGCCGGTAAGAGCCGGCAAGGGGCAGCCGACGCGATCCCCGCGTCGGCCGTGTCGAAGAGGACCTGCTGCAGGTGACGGGGCAGGTCGCCGCTCCAGGTCACGGCGGCGGTCGCGGTGAGCGGAGAGTCCCGCAGGTTAACCCGGATCATGTCGTGGCGGCCGTGCCCTTGCGGTTGGCCCCCGTAGGTATGGGCGTCCTGGTCGCTTGTGAGATGGAGCGGGCTGGTCAGCACCGCGGTCGGGCGGTTCGCGGCCGCCGCGAAGGCCAGCGTCATCGGAAGCGAGTGCCGGAACGGCGGGTCGGTGAACTCAAAACGCGGCCGGCTTTCGCGCAGCACCGCCCGCCAGGCGTCGTAGGTGCCCGGACTGGTACGGCGCGGGCCGTGGACCACGTCCATGTCTGCCAGCTCATCCAGGCCGATTGTCTCCCGGTCGCCGGCTTCGCGCCGGGATCCAGATCTCCGGCTGGAACTCGCCGAGGATCATGATCTCGAGCGGATCAGGCAAGGCTTCGGGTGAAGAGGTCAGCCAGCCGAGCCCGGCGTCGGCGCGCCGCTGGCTGATCAGCGAGAACGCGGCATCCAGCGGCGTCTCCAGCCATTCGATGTCGGCTTCGGCGGCGGCCGCGACGGATCGCAGCCGGGAGCTTACCGGCACCGCGAGCCGCTCCGGCAGATTCGGTGGCAGCACGAACCTCAGCCGGGGCCGGCCGAGGCCCGCCGCTTGCCGGCTCCGGGTTACTCCGTGCTCCAGCAGGGACAGGACGGTCCGCGATTCCTCGAGCAGCACGCTGCCGGCCTTTGGTGAGCTGCACCCCGTCACGCCGACGGTGCAGCAACGGGGTGCCGACCATCTCCTCCAGCCGCCGTATCTGCTGGCTGAGCGTTGGCTGGGCGATGAACATCCGCTCGGCCGCGTGGGTGAACGTGCCGGCGTCGGCGACCGCTACCAGATACCTCAGATGGCGGAGTTCAAGACCCTGGTAGGCGGAAGTTCCCGGGGTTCCCAGCCGGGGCGTCCGCTCCAGTCCGATATCTACCGTCATTTCTGTCACCTATGTTCCTTGCCGTGTATGCGGCTCGCCCGCGGTGATGGGCGCCTGGGCTCCCATCAGCGAGATTGCCGTATTTCGGCCGAGACCGAATCCCGCGAACGCGTAGGCTTCCGCATACTCCCGGCTGGACCGCTCGTAGCCTCCGCCCCGCAAGCCCGGAGCGCTCGTAGCCGTGCGCGTGGTAACGGCAGGACTAGGAGGTTCGCGGTCGGCAGGCCGCATACGCCGCCGGCGCTGTACCCCGCGTTCCCCTAGCAGGGCTTACCCGCCAGGCACCGCATCCGGACCGAGGCGGCGCCAACAGAGCCATAGGCCCCGTGGATGGCCGGCCGCGGTCACTACGAGTTCGGGGGATTCGATCGCCGAACTCGGTTCGTACCGTCGTGATATGACAGGCGAGCAGACAGTATCCCCGAACAACACTGTCCCTCTGAACAACACTGTGCCCCTTAACAACACGGGCTACTTGAACATCAGCACCCGGCCGGGCCCGGTCGTGACGATCAGCGGGGAGATCGACATCCAGTCCGGCCCGCAGCTGCGGGATCAGCTGCTGCGCGTCATTCGGCGGCACGGCGCCGGGCTCGCCCTCGACCTGACCGGTGTGACGTTCATCGACTGTGCGGGGATCAGCGTACTGCTGGCGACGCGCCGGCGCGCTCCAGCTTGAGGGCGGATCGCTGCGCGTGCTCCGGGCATCGCCCCGCGTCCGGCGGGTGATCGCGCTGACGCGCCTCACCTCCGTGCTCATGCCGGCGGCTCTCCCCGACGCCCTGGTTTCATGAGCGACCACGCGCCCGGCCAGGTCACCGTCAGGCATACCGCTGCCCGCAGCGTCATCGACCGCAGTGTCCCCAACCGCAGTGTCGCCAACCACGGGCCTTATTTCCGGCGGTCTCCATGCTCCGATATAGGTCACGGCAATATAGCGAGAGGCACCGCCGTCTTTCCCCTCCAGGAATTGCCTGGTGGACTGTGGACAAGCGGTGATTAGCCGCTCCGCTACAGAGAAAAGGAAAGCAGCATGGGCAGCACTAAGGACATCCGCGAGGCCGTCGAAGCAGAGCTGGCCTTCGACCCACTCGTCGACGCGACGGCCATCACCGTGAAGAACATCAACGGGGATGTCGCGCTCAACGGCACTGTGCCGAGCTTCCCGCAGTACCTGGAAGCCGAGGCCGCCGCGCAGCGGGTTGTCGGCGTGAAGAACGTGCACAACCACCTGATGGTCGACCTCCCGGACGGCGACTACCGTGACGACGTAGAGCTCGCCACTGCCGCCAACAACGCTCTGACGTGGGATGTCACTGTGCCGGCGGGCATCGAGGCGACCGCGAGCGACGGCAACCTGACGCTGACCGGCGCCGTGAACTTCGGTGCGCAGCGCACCGCGGCCGAACTCGCGGTCGGCGGGCTGATTGGCGTCCGCAACGTCAAGGACGAGATCGACATCATCTCCGATGCCGACCTGGGAGACGTCACGTCGCTGGTGCAGGACGCGCTTGACCGCCACGCCCTGATCGACGATGACAGCGACATCCTGGTCGACACCTCTGGCAACACGGTGACGTTGAGCGGGGAAGTTACCACGTGGGCCGAGCACGACGCGGTGGTTGACGCCGCCTGGAGGGCCACCGGCGTCTACGACGTGGTCGACAACATCGTCATTACCGGCTGACGCTCAGCCGCCGCATTCTCGGACAGGACGCCACCTCGGGGCAAGATCGAAGTCAACGGCCAAAGTCAACGGCCAGAGTCAAGACCCAAGGGCGACGGGCTTGGGTCGCCGGGGGATTGCCCGCGACACTCCTTCGGGTCGCGGGCCAATCCCCCGGACGACCCCGCCTTCCTCCCGTTCGTGACCGAAGTCAACATCAAAGTCCAAAGGCCAAGATCAAAAACAAAAATCAAAGTCCAAAGGCCAACATCTAGGTCAAAAGCAGGGGATGTCCGAACGGGTTCGTGTTCCAAGTCGCTACGCCCCATTGGTCCAGCGGTCCAGGTCGGCGTTTAACGCTTTGAAATTGCTCTGGTTGGTGCTGCCGCCAGCTTCGAGGGTGGTGTCTGCGAAGGCCATGCTGAATTTGCTTATAAGATCCGCCACGTTTTACAGAAATGGAATGTTAGCCATGTTCAAGTTGGCCATCGCGGCGGCGGAGGCAGGAGCGCTTGTCGTTGTCATCAGCCTCGGGGCGATCGCACTGCGTCTGTACAGCCTTGCCTACCGGGCTCGGCGGCCGCTGCAGGCCATTGCGGTCACGTCCGCGGCTGGGCCTGCCGCGCCTAGCGGGAGGAGCGACGATGAGCTACTCGACGGGAGCCGGAGACGACTCCGCGGACTGGCGTGACGGCGCCGCGTGCCGTCACTACGATCCCGACCTGTTCTTCCCCGAAGGTACTGGCCGGCCCGGCGCTGCGACAGGCTGACCAGGCCAAGCAGGTCTGCCAGGTCTGTCCGGTGCGGACACCGTGCCTGGACTTCGCCCTGCGCAACCGCCTTGCCTTCGGCATCTGGGGAGGCGCTAACCGGGAGGAGCGCTACGCCACCCGGCACCGGGTTGCTTCATAACCCGCCATCACGGACGGGTTCCGGATGTTCCCGGCGGCACGGGGTCCGGGACCGGCACGGCGGTCGCGCCGGCCTGGTTCGGATCAGACGTGCTGCTGCGAGCGGGGGCTCTGGTCCCTGGCCGCGAGCAAGCCGCTGCGTTCGGCCCGCTCCCACTCCTCGATGGAGCGGGTGAGCGACTCCATGTATGCGCGCAGGTGCGTGCGGCACACGTCACTGAACGTGCGCAAATAGGCGATCTCCGCCTGGAGCTCCTGCCGTTCGGCAGCGGGGAGCGGGTCGCGGGTCTCAGGGACCGCACCGGCGGCCCGGGTCGCGCTCTTGTGCGCATCCTCCAGGATCATGCTGGCGCGTACCTTCGCCTCGCGCAGAATCTCGTCGCGGCGCATGCGGGCGTCTTCGGCGAGTTCCCGGCCGTATTCCTGCGCGTCGGCCACGCAGCGGTCGGCGGTCTGCTGCGCCCTCGACAGCAGGTACACCGCCTGGACGTGAGCCGTCCTCCGGCTGGATCCCGGACCTGCCCTTGCCCTCAAGCAGCCGCTCGCGCAACCGCAGGACTTCCTCCTGGAGCATGCTGTTGTCATTGAGCAGCCGGGTGAGTCCGTCGGAGACCCACTCGCAGAAGGCGCGGACCTCCGCTTCGTCAAGACCGCGGCGCCCCAGCCGGGTCGGAGTAAAAGCCGCCGAACGCACCTGCTCTGGCGTCAACGGCCCCGTGTTCGCGCGAGTCATAGTTCACTCCAGCCGTAGTCTTCGACGTAGATTTGCTCCTGCGGCAGGCCGAGCGATCGCAGGCGGTCCACTGTCGTAGTGACCATCGCCGACGAGCCGCATAGGTAGGCATCTTGGTCGGCCCGCGGCACACGCCGGCCGATGACGTCCGCGACAGTTCCGGTTTCTCCGCGGTAATCAAGCTCGTCGGACACCACGGGCGTCACCGTCAGCCACGGCAGTTGCGCGGCCATCTTCTCAAGGTCGGCGAGGTCATAGAGCCCGTCGGCCGTGCGCGCGCCGAAGACGAGGTGCACCCGCGGTGGATCGCCCAGGCTAGCGGCCTGCTCGATGATCGCCTTGAGCGGTGCGAGGCCGGTGCTCCCGGCGCCGAGCACGATGTCACGCACGGAGTTCATATTCAGCTGGAGCGTTCCCACCGGGGCACCCAAGCGGAGCCGGGAACCGACGCCCACGCTCCTGACGAGGGCGGAACTGACCGGACCGCCGTCGATGAGGCGCACGTGGAAGTCGATGGTTCCGTCGTGCCGCGGGGCGTTAGCCATGGAGTAGTAGCGCCAGAGCCGGGGTCTCGCCTCGCACTCCACCGCGACCGACTGCCCGGGGACATAGCGCAGGGGCACGTCGGGCGCGATCCGCAGGACCGCGACGTCCAGTGTCCGCCGGTCGTGGCCCACCACGGTCGCGCCCCACCACGGCGGGTTCTGGGTTTCGTCCTCGGCCGCGGCCTCGGTCATCACCTTGCCGATGACCGTGTACGCCTCCGTCCAGTCGCGCGCCAGGTCCTCGTTCCACGCTGTGCCGTTGAAGTGCGCGAGTGTCGCGAGGAGGCTGGTGCCAACCGCGGGATAGTGCTCGGCCACCGTGCCGAACTTGCGGTGATCCCGGCCGAGCCCCTGCAGGAACGGCACCAGGGTGTCGTGGCTGGAGACCTCCGCGACGATCCGCCCGAGCGCGTTCAGCAACTTGTCCCGCTGACCGGACATGGAAACGGGAAACATTTCGCGAACTTCCGGGTGGCTGAGAAAAAGGTGCGAATAGAAGAAGAGCGCCACCTCATCGCCGTGCGCCGCCACACGCGCGAAACTCTCCTTCAGCCGCCGTTCGTCCACTGCGGTTCCTCCGCATAGTAGCCATTTATGACCTTGGTAGCTGCAAACGTATTCATAGATTCAGGTCAATAGAACATCTTCACAATGCTTCGTTACCATAACGCTATATGGGTCACGTGTCCCCCAAGGGGACAATTTTGTGACGCAGGTCACGGGAATCAGTTAATGTGCATTTGTCCGATAAGCGCAGCATAGTATAATTTAGGAAATATTTTTCGGCATCATTTTCGATGCATAAATTATGATGTTAATGCGAGTAAGTACAGGATATCGGCGGAGATATATTCACCGGGCGAGGCAGGTGATATTGTGCCAGACTGACCTTGCAAGGGCGAATGAGAGGAACCCACGCTAATGACAGCTGCCGCTGAAGCCAGCATCTACGAATCGATAGGCGGCGAACCGGCACTCGTCGCGGTGGTGGACGACTTCTACGTACGAGTTCTTGCCGACCCGCAGCTCGCTGGATTCTTCGCGGGCGCGAATATGGCGAAACTCAAGGGCAGGCAGGTCGAGTTCTTCGCCGCCGCGCTCGGCGGTCCCGATCTCTACCAGGGGGCCGACATGCGGAAGGTGCACGCCGGCCGCGGGATCAGTCAGGCCGACTTCGACCAGGTCGCCGTCCATCTCACGGCCGCCCTCGCCGACGCGGGGGTCCCGGCGGAGACCATCACCCAGATCGCAGAGGCCATCACACCGCTGGCCGGCGAGATCGTGTCGCGCGGGCTTTCCTAAGGGGCGCACCTTAGAGGTATCCGGTCCCGCCGGGCGTGCTTCAGCCGGGGGCCGCTGTGCAGTGGCGATGGCTGGAGACCGGTCACCGGGTGGGCTGCCCCGCCACGGGGTCTTCGCACAGCGGCCACCGGCCAGGAAACGTGCGGCGGCCGCGTAACCGAGCGGGGGAGGAACATTACATTCTGGTTATCTGAGATGAGGCCTCATTGCGGACGCCAAATAGCGTGCGTAATGATCTACCAGCCTAGACTCGCGCCGCGGGCCGCCGATCGGCTGGATTCACGCCACCGCAAGCACGCGCGGCGAAGCCGGCAAGATCACGAACTGGTAGACCCGGGGCGTGTCTACGACGTAGGTTAGGCTTACCTAAGTTCGCCACGGCGAAGGCTCTCGGTGCCGCCGCCCTGACTGCTAGCTCCTGCGGGGTGAGGGAATGGTTGAGATTTCCGTTTCACTCGGAAGGTCTCGTGTCCACGGCCTTTTCGGGTCACGCGCCCTGGTGTCGGCGACCACGGCGAGTCCGCGGCAGGCGTGGCTGGACGAACTGTCCGCGCCGGTTCCGCTCGCGAAGTGGGCTTCCGGATTCGCTGACCTGAAATCGTGCTGGCGCGCGTGCCGCGACCCGGAATGGCTGGTATGGCTGGCGGCGCGGGGCTATGACTCAGCGGAGCAGCGCAAGCAGGTGGTGCTCTATACAGCCGAACTGGCCTCGATGGCGCAGCGCGGCCGCCGGGAAACCGACCCACGGGTGACCCGTGCGATCTCCCTGGTGCAGTCGTGGGCAGAGACAGAACTTGACGCCCTTGACCTGCTTTCCGCCCAGTGCGATGCGCTAGACGCGGCGCGGGAGTTCGCGGAGGCAGCCGACTGCGAGGCGGAACGCGCACTCGCCCGGTTCCGGGCGGCGCCGCGGCGCCGCCCCAGTTCGTACGGGATGAGCGGGGCTCTGGGCTCCTGGCAGCGATGGCGCGAGCTGGAACGCGACCGGTGCACGGCGCTTGCCGCCGCCCTGGCGGTCAGTGCGACCATGCTGCCGGAAGATGCCACCTTGACCTTTGTGGAGTGGGCGAACGGCGTCAGCAGGTCGGTCGGCTTTGCCATGCTGGCGATGTCCACCCCGCGTCCGTCCGGCGACAGCGCGGCCTGGCTGGTCAAGCAGCGAAGCCTGCGGCTGGCCCGGCGTCGGCTGGCCTGCCCGGAGCAGGTGCCGACGCCTGCGGCGGTGCGACCGCCGGGCCTCGATGACGGAGATGCCGGCGCTGGCCGGGGTGAAGCCGGGCCGGATGACACCGAGAGCCGTGCGGGTGCCGATACCCAGCCAGAGGTGCTCGGCACCGAAGAACGCGCGCGGGTGGCTGTGCCGCCGCAAGGCCAGGCGGCCGCGTCCGTGGGCGGCGACTCGGAGGGCGAGGAGGGCGAGACCACGTTGCCGGAGGTTGATCAGCGCACGGCCGCCGAAGCCGATGCGGATGTCGCCGAGATTGACGGGGACGTCGGCCAGGTCGCCGCAAAACAGCCCGGCGAATAGCAGCGCCCCCAACAGACCGACGATGCGCGGCCGCCGCCCGCAGCCGACAGACAAGCTGCGTATTGAACGTGAGGTACGGCTCGGCGGTTATCGCTGTGCCCGCCCGTCGTAGCCGGTCCAGTCGGCGACCGCCAGGTACCGTTCCATCAGCTGCTCGCGCAGCTCGTCGGTGCCCGGGCGCGGCGCCGCGACCACCTCGGTCCGTGGCGCCCACGCTCGGCGCATCTCGCGCACGCCGGTTCCGGTCGCCACGGCCGCGGCCTGGACGGCGGCACCTCGCGCGGTCGCCTCGTCCGCGTCAGCCGGGTCGGCGATCACGACCTCGCGGCCGGTCAGGTCGGCGAGAATCTGCCGGTACGCGACCGAACGCGCGCCGCCGCCGGTGACCAGGACCCTCCCCGACGTCGCGATGCCCGCACCGTTCATCAGCGTCTCACCGCGTACCAGGCCGAGCAGGACGCCGTCGTGGGCCGCCCGCGCCAGCTCCTCCCGAGTGGTGGCGGAGGTAAGCCCCGCCATCAGGCCGCTGGCAGCGGGCCGGTCGGGCTTGCGTTCGCCGTCAAGGAACGCCGCGAGCACCGGGGAGCGAAGCGGGTCCGCGGCCAGCGCCAGCCGGGCCAGCTCGCGGTGGTCCACGCCGAGAATGCGGCCAGCCCAGTCGGTCACGCGGGCCGCATTGAGCGTAGAGACCAGCGGGAGGTAGCCGCCCGCGCAGTCGGCGACGCCGTCGACGATGCCGGAGAGGTCGAACACGGGGTCCTGCGCGGTGGTGAAGACCACGCCGGAGGTCGCGATCGTGTAGACCACGTCGCCGGGCTCGACCGCGAGCCCGAGCGCCGCCGCGTGCTGGTCGCCGCCGCCGGGCCCGATCACGACATCCCGGCGCAGGCCGAGCGCGGCCGCGACGTCCGCGGTGATCGGGCCTGCCGCCTCCTGCGGCCCGAGCACCTCAGGCAGCATGGGCATCCAGTCCCGGCCGGAGTCGACCAGATCCAGGTACTCGTCAAGGTAACGGTGCTGCGCGGCGCTCCAGTAGCCGGTGCCTGACGCCTCGGACCGGTCGGTGACGTGCCGCCCGGACAGGCGCAGGGTCAGCCAGTCATGGGGCAGGCAGATCCGGGCCAGCCGGGCGAACCCGGTCGGCTCGTGCTGCGCGAACCATGCGAGTTTGCCCAGCGTGAAGGCGGCCGTCGGCAGCGAGCCGACCGACTTCACCCAGGCCTCGGCGCCGATCTGCTGGCGGAGCCGGGCAAGCTGGGGCGCGCTCGTCGTGTCGTTCCACAGCTTGGCGGGACGAATCACCGCGCCGTCGGCGTCCAGCGCCACCAGGCCGTGGCACTGAGCGGCGACGGAGATCGCGGAGACATCGGTGCGGGCGACCCCGGCGGCCGTGACCGCCGCGTCGAGCGCGACCTCGAACGCATTCCACCAGTCCGACGGCCACTGCTCGCTGCACGGCGCGAACGCGGGCGGGTGCGGTGCCGAGCCGGCACCGAGCAGGCGGCCGCCATCCAGATCCCGCAGCTCGACCTTGCACGACTGAGTTGAACTGTCAACTCCGGCGACAACGGGGGCGGGAGAACTGTTCACAGTTCAGCCCTCCCGCCAGCGGGATCACCGGGCCGCGGCAGTGCCACGGCAAGGCCGGAGACCTCGTGCGCGACGGCCTTCACCTGGCGATTTCCTGGCCCGAGGCGGCGGACGCCGGACTCGAGGCTGAGCTCGAGGCGGATCCGCTCGTGGTCGAGGAGCTGGACGAGCTGCACGCGGCCAGGGCGGCCAGGGCGGCGGCGGCAAGCGGAAGCACCAGCCTCCACGGTGTATTCATCTCTTCCTCCCACTGATTCTGAACGGTCTGGACTGGCTCGCCTTGAGTGAGCGGGCGAGCCTGCCGCCGGCCTGGAAAGAAGAATGCCCCGACACGGAGCGCGACCACATTGAAGCCACCGGGGATCTCGCCCGGACGGCGCCGCACCGGCCGACTGCCCCTGCGGATCAGTCACGGTTCCCGGGCCGGCTTGGTCGCGGGCAGCGCCGCCGAGCGGGAGGAGATCCGCGCCCTGATCGGCAGCCCGAACCAGGTGGAGGCGGTCACCGCCCGCTTCGAGAAACGCGCCCCGGTCTTCGGCGAGATCTGAACCGGGTGGTCTTAGGCCGACGGCTAACCAAACCGGACGAAGCGGCGTCTAGGTATGCGAGGACCTCACCATGCCAAGCCAGCCGACAAGGGCCATAGCGGAGCTGCGATGACAGGAACCACGAACCCGTTCGGGATGACCCGTTTTAGTCAGTCGCTGAGCTATGGCAGAAACGTGACGGGCAGCGTTGATAGCCTTCGCTGGTTTCTCCTTGCATTGAGATGGTTACTATTTGTAGCGATCGCTGAGCTACGAGAGGGCGCTGACAATGCCGGAACCTGTAAGAGGCGACCAGAGGTACCTGCCGGGTCTTGATGGTCTGCGCGCACTCGCTGTTGCGGCGGTGGTCGCCTATCACCTCGGATACGGCTGGGCACAGGGCGGACTGCTCGGGGTCGGCGTGTTCTTCACGCTCAGCGGCTACCTGATCACCGACATCCTGGTCGGCCAGTGGGCGGCGCGCGGCCGGATCAGGCTTGGCGACTTCTGGCTGCGGCGGGCGCGGCGGCTGTTGCCCGCGCTGTTCGTGATGCTCGCGGTCGTCACGGTCTGGGTCGAACGTGTTCGCCCGGCCTTTCGTGGCCGGATTCCGCGGGAACGTCGTGGCCTCCGTGTTCTACGTGAGCAACTGGTGGTTCATCGACCAGCACTCCTCGTACTACGCGCGGTTCGCCCCGCCGGGCCCGCTCGATCATCTCTGGTCCCTCGCCGTCGAGGAACAGTTCTACCTGGTATGGCCCTGGGTTGTGCTGCTGCTCGTGTGGCTCGCGGGGCGGCCGCGCAGGCGCGGACACGGGCCGGTAGACGGGCTCGGGGGGCTCGCCACTCCGGTCGCAGGCTCCAGCGGAGTACCGTACCTGACCAAGCGGTCCCGGTTGGTGCTCGCCGGGGTGACGCTCGTACTCGCCGCTTGCTCCGCTGCCGCGATGGTCCGTCTCTACCAGCCGGGCTATGACCCGACCCGGGTGTACGAGGGAACCGACACCCGGGCCTTCGGCCTGCTGATCGGAGCAGCGCTCGCGATCGTCTGGCCAACCCGCCGGCCCGCCGCCGCGGCAGGGGACGGCGGCGGCGAGGCCAGCCGCTGTGCCGCCGGCGGCCCGGTGGCTGCTGGACGCCGCGGGCATCGCCGGGCTTGCCGTCATCGGGCTGCTGGTGTGGCGGACGAACCAGTACTCGGACTTCATGTTCCAGGGCGGCCTCGTGGTGCTGTCGGTGGCCACGGCGGCCACGGTCGCCGCGGTCGTGACGCCGGGGTCGTTGCTCGGACGGGCGCTCGGCGTCCGGCCGCTGCGCTGGCTCGGCGTCCGGTCCTACGGCATCTACCTGTGGCACTACCCCGTGATCGTGCTGACCGCGGCGGCCGGCACCGCGGGCGCCGCGGTGAGCCTGGGGCGGGCGGCGGCCATCATCGTGGGCACCGTGGCCGCGGCGGCGGTGTCCTGGCGGTTCATCGAGGAACCGATCAGGCGGGGGGCCCGGGTCCGCCGGATCGCTCCGGTCAGTCCAGCTGAAACCACCAAGGCCGAAGCAGCAGGAGGTACTGACGTGACAAACGAGCCTGACGCGAACCCGGGCGACGGCAGGCGCCGCCCGACCTGGATGAGGCGGCCCGATTCGCTTCGGTCGCCGCAGGCGGTCGGCGGGCTTTGCCTGCTCGTAGTGGCCGTGCTCGCCGCCGGGGTGACCGCGGCCGTCCAGCTCACCTCGACAAGCTCGCAGCCGGCGGCGAAGCAGCGGCTATCGGCGGCGGACTCGACGGCAATAGCGCGGCTGTCCAACTCAAACGGCAAGCACCCGGGCCTCGCCAGCCCGGGCAAGGCGACGGCGACGGCCAAGCCGGGAGAGGCGGCCGCCGGGCACGCCCGCGGGGTCACGGCCGTCGCCGTCGGTCCGGCCGCGGTCATATCCGCACTGCCGACGCCGCCGCCGCGGACCTCCTGCACGTCGGTGGTGCACATCGGCGACTCCACATCAGAGGGCCTGATCTCCCCGGACTACGAGCCAGACCCGGCCGACCGGATCACGGCTCGCTACGCCGATGTCGGCGTCAAGCAGTCGATCATGAAGATCGTCGGCGCGACTTCGGTCGTCGAGTCGCTGCCCGGCACCCAGAACGCCTATGACATGGCCAGTCAGGTCAAGCAGAGCGGCTTTCAGGGCTGCTGGGTGCTGGCCCTCGGCACCAACGACACCGCCGATGTGTACGTCGGATCGAATGTCGGCCGGCTCCAGCGGATCCAGAAGATGATGAACCTGATCGGCAACCAGCCGGTCATGTGGGTCGAGGTGACCTCACTGCTGTCAACGGGCCCGTACTCCGAGCAGAACATGGAACTGTGGAACCAGGCCCTGCGCCAGGCGCAGCCGCAGTACCCCAACATGCGGATCTACGACTGGCCCGCCGTCGCGCAGAAGTCCTGGTTTATCGACGACGGCATCCACTACACCTCGAACGGCTACGCGCACCGGGCTACCGACATCGCCGACGCCCTGGCCGAGGCGTTCCCGGCGAGCTAGCAGGCCGTCCAGGATCGGTACGCGGCCGGCGCGCCCCAAGCTCGCCGGCCGACTGCTCGCTGCTCGCTGCTCGCTGCTCGCTGCCCCAGGTCACTGCGATCACGGACGGGACGCGGACCTCAGCGGGACGAATTTATGAACGGGCCGGCGGGTCCGGCCGGAGCATGGTGAAGTCGGCGAAGTCGAAGCCGGGAGCCACCACGCAGCTGACGAGTACCTCGGCGTCGCCCGCGGGACGGGCGGACTGCCAGTGGCCGGCCGGGATGACCTGCTGCGGCACATCGCCCTTGGCCAGGTCGGGTCCCAGGGCCACGGCGAGCGGGCCGTCTGACGGCACCTCGCCGTCCCCGCCGTCGAGCAGGAGCAGCGGGCCACCAGAGTGCCACAGCCAGACTTCGTCCGACCGGACCCGGTGCCAGACGGATTCCTCGCCCGGGGAGAGCAGGAAGTAGATGCCGGTGGCGGCCGCTCGCGGTCCCGGATAGCCGTCGGGCTGCCAGGATGGCGCCGCGCGCCAGGTCTCCCGGTACCAGCCGCCTTCCGGATGCGGGAGGAGGTCAAGAAGCTCGGCCGTACGCGGCCGGTGACGCTTATCCATGAGTCCTACTATCGCCGATGCCGCTGCGGCTGGTGCGGTCCGGACCGGTGCCGTCCGGACCGTCAGCGTTCGGCGGCTAGCGAAGTGCGCCGGGGACGGCCTTGCCGAAGATGGCGATCACCAGGCAGAGCAGCGAGACGGCGACGATCGAGACGGCGATGAGGAACAGCCTGGTCGCGCCGATGGCGGTCAGGTCGGCGCTCTCGGCCTTGCCCCGCGTGACGCGGCCGAGCTGCCAGATGACCGGGGCGATGGCGAGGATGATCAGGCCGCTGATGACGTTTGCCTTGAGTACCACGCCGCCGAGCGCGGCGAACGAGATCGCGGTCCTGGTCCAGGACAGCGACGTGCGCTCCCGGGCCAGGCCAGGGTCGCGTTCCTCCGGGTCGTCGCCCGGCTGAGATCGTCCCGGCCCGGTTGGACCGCTCATCTCACGGCCGAGGCGAGCAGGACGACGGCAGCGATGATGGCGATCCCCGTGACCGTGGCGGCCAGGATCCACGGCAGGACCGACCGCGGCAGCGGCTCGCCCCGGCGCAGCGCGCGCTGGTTGTGCACCCATTCGGCATAGGCCGCCACCGCCAGCACCGCACCCAGCGCGATCAGCGGTATCCCGAGCAGGTGACGGCCGGCCAGGCACGCCGGGAAACGGCGGGAGCAACTGCACGATGCCGAGTCCGGCCACCACGAGGGCGAGTGCGGTCCGGCTCCAGGCCAGGAACGTGCGCTCGTTGGCGAACGTGAACCTCGGATCGGGCTCGGTACCGCCGGAGTCCTGGGCCACTGTCCAGGGCAGTAGGGCGGCCATCCGCCTTGACCATGACATGTGATCTCTGGCTCCCTGGTGTCAGGTGATCCCGCACGCCCATTGTGCCCGTCACCCGGATCACGGGCTAAGCCGGGTCAGTCGGCGTCCTGGTCTTGTGCCGTCACGGACCGGTCGGCTAGCTGGTCGATCGCGCGGGCAAGCGCGTCGAGCGCGGGGACCGCGGCCGCTAGCGCGCGCCGCTGCTTGGACGGCAGCGTTGACAGCGCCAGGTGCAGGACCGCGGCGTTGGTGGCCTGCCAGGACAGCACGGCCTGCTGGCCGGCCTCGGTCACCGTGAGCTTGACGGCGCGCCGGTCGTCGTCCGCCGTGACCCGCTCCAGCATCCCGCGCGCGCTGAGCGCGTTGACGATCGTCGTGACGGTGTTGGCGCGCATGTTCAGCCGCCGGGCGAGCTGGCCCGGGCGCGACCCTGGGCGCTCGGCCAGCGCCGCGAGCAGCTCAAGCTGGGCCACGGCGAGGGTATTGCCGGGATCGGCGACCCGGGCACCGCGACGCAGGGCCCGGCGTAGCCGGGCGATCCCCTCGGCCAGTCCGTCGGCCTGAGGTCTTTGTCCGGCAGCACTGTCTCCGGCAGCACTGCTTCCCGCAGCGCTGTTCCCCGCACGACCGGGAGCGCCGTCGGCGCTCATAGGACCCGATCCGCGACCGGACGGGCCCGCAGGGCCGCCCCCGTTCCCAGGAGCGCGACAGCGGCGAGCGCCGCCATCGACAGCGCGATGCCGACCTCCGGCGACCGCAGGAGGGTGCCGCCATGCAGTCCGAGCGTCACGACGGCCACGCCGAGCGCCGTGCCGGTCCCTCGGGTCATGTTCACCATCCCGCCCGCCGCGGCCGCGTCCCCAACCGGGACCGCGGCCATGATCTCGGCGTTATTCGCCGGGGTGTAGACGCCAAGGCCAATGCCGAGCAGGCCAAGTAGCACCACTGATACAGCATGGGGAGCGGGTACCGCCAGCGCCGCCGCGCAAACGGTCATGACCGTGCCGCCGAGGAGGCAGCGGCGCCTATTCGGCCAGCCGACCGGGAGCAGTCTGTCCGCGACGGCCGCGGCGAGACCGAAGCCCGCGGGCAGCGCGGTGAGCAGCAGGCCCGCGGACTCGGCGCTGCCGCCCTGAGCCGAGACGACCTGCGGGAAAAGAACCAGCGGCCCGAACAAGACCAGGTAAGCGCACAGGGCGCCGAGCAGCGCGGCACCGCTACCGGAAGCGGCCATGGCGCGCAGGTCGAGCAGCGGTGCGGCAGCCTGTCGTTCGTGCCGTAGCAGGGCGACGCCGGCTAGCAGGGCCACGGCCGCGAACACCGCCGCCGTCCAGGCCGGGGCGCCGAGCCCGGACAGGGCGGAGATAGCGAGCATTCCCGCCGTTGTCGCCGTGGCGAGCAGGGCCGCCCCGCCCGGGTCGGCTCCACGCTCCCGGACGTGGGACGGACCGGCCAGGGGCGGACCGGCAGGCGGGTGCCCGGCCAGCCCTCTCGTCCGGGGCAAGAGGTAAATGCCGGCCACGACCGCGAGCACCCCGACCGGGACGTTCAGGAAGAACACCCAGCGCCAGCCCGCCGCCGCCACCAGCAGGCCGCCGATCACGGGCCCGGACGCCAGCCCCACCGCCTGCGCGGCCGCCTGCACGCCGAGCGCCGCCCGGCGGGTCTGCGTCGGCACGCTCGTAACAACAAGCGCCACGCTGTTCGCCTGGAGCAACGCCGCACCGACGGCCTCGATCACGCGCAGCGCGATCAGCGCGCCGAGCGAAGGCGCCAGCCCGCACGCAGCCGAGGAGGCGGCAAACAGGATGAACCCGTAAAGGTACATGAGCTTGCGGCCGACCCGGTCCGACAGCCGGCCCGCCGGCACGAGCAGCGCGGTCAGCACGAGCAGGTAAGCGAGGGACACCCACTGGACGGACGCGAGTCCCGCGCCGAACTGCCGTTGCAGTGCGGGGAAGGCAACGGTGACGATGCTCGCGTCGAGCTGGCCCATGAACGCGCCGAAGCATACCGAGATGACCGCGAACCACGGCGCGAGCGGATGTTCCCGGATCATGGCGGGCCGCGCTGGCTCGCGTAGCAGCACTAGCACGAGCCGACTCTGGCGCGATGTAGCCGACGCATAGGACCTCCGGGGGGCCAGGGCGCGATGACACGGGTTCAACGGCCGCCAACGGCCGCTCCAGGCTGGCGCCGCTCCAGGCCGACCAGTGTCACCGCACTGCAATTAAGTCTGTAACAGAACTAATATTACTTCTAGTACAGAAGTTTTCTGGGGTCAAATCGCGAGGTGCT
This sequence comes from uncultured Actinomycetota bacterium, assembly GCA_963785645.1. Lineage (GTDB taxonomy): Bacteria > Actinomycetota > Actinomycetes > Streptosporangiales > Streptosporangiaceae > Trebonia. Next base: position 216,894 of record CAWAWG010000001.1, on the reverse strand, counting down.
GCCCGCGGGCCGCCGTGGAGGGCACATGACACCGCAATAGCCTCAGTTCTCCACGTGACCGAATGAATTCACTTATGTCCCCCGCGAAGGGCCTGGGGTATCTACTCTTTTCTCATGGCGGCACGCAGCGGCAGCGAGCTTGACCGGGGAGTAATCGAAGTTGCGGGGGTTCGGCGGTCGTACTGGCTTGCCCGAGCACCCCGGCAGCCCGGCCAGGCCACACCGCCGCTGCTAATCGCGCTGCACGGGCCCGGCATGGACGGGCAGGGGATGGCGTGGTTCACGGGACTCGCCCAGCGCGGCCCGGCCGCCGGGATTACCACGGTCTTCCCCGATGGCTGGAAAGGTGCCTGGCACCCGCTGCGGCCACCGTCCGCGGAGCCGGACCTGGACGACGCCCGCTTCCTCTCCGAACTCGCCATCCATCTGGAAGGGCTCGGAGCAGCCCGGTCATGGCCGGTCTTCCTGACCGGGATCTCACAGGGCGCACGGTATGCCGAGCATGTCGCGCGGAACGGCCTGCTGCCGGTTACCGGCCTGTTCCTTGTCGCGGGGACCACCCTTGAGAAAAGCCGCCGCATGGTTCCCGTGCCGCAACTGCGCGCCAGCGTGGTTCTCGTCATGGGCACCAGCGACCCGGCCACGCCGTACCAGGGCGGTCAGCTTATCCGGCGCGGCCTGTCCGGGCGGATACTCAAGCGGCGCGCGGTAAGGCACGGGGAACTGCCGGGCGACGACATCGTCGCGGGCGCGGAGGCGGTCGTCGCCGACTGGGCAACCGGCAACGGGATCACCAGCACCGGGATCACGACCACCGGCAGCATCGTCGCCCCCTTGATCGAAGAGCTGCCTATGGCATCCGCCGATCTCCCAGTCACCAGGAAGACGTGGACGAGACCCGGCTGCCACTCCGCCACGCTGTACCGGATCGACGGCGGTGGGCAAGGCTGGCCCGGCGGCCCGCAGTCCACCCCGAACAAGGCAATCGGCCAGGTGGCAAATCGCCTCGACGCGACCGGCCTGCTACTCGACATGGCCGAACGAGAAACAGCGATCGTCCTAGGCCACGCGTCCCTTGACCGCAGCGAGATCGCCTAAGGCGAACGCGTTACTGGTTCGCGGCGGCGGCCTTTTCGAGGCTGGCGAGGGGCACCCAACCGTCATGCTGCCAGGTAACCTTCCCGGCCTTGTTGACGACGACGAGCCAGGGCTGGTCCTGAACACCGTAGCCATCCGCGACCCGGCCCGTCTCGTCGAGCGCGACCGGGTAGGACAGCGGCCCGAGCTGGTGCAAATAGGTCTTCACGGCCGCGGCCGACGGTTCCGTCACGGTCTCGTCGACCGCGGTGAGCGCGGGCAGGTGTTTGCTCGCGGCCGCCTTGGCGTAGGCATTGAGGCTCGTCAGCTGGGAGTTCAGGTCGGACGTCTCGGTCAGCCAGGTCGCAAAGAAAACCACCAGGCGGGCCTCACCCGGACCAAGGGTCACGGCGGCCGCCGAACCCGCGCCGGTTCCGCTGGCGGCGGGTGCGGCGGTGGGCAGGGAGACCGTGGCCGCGGGCGTCTGCGCGGGGATCGTGCCCAGCGACTCAAGGCTCGACAGCTTCGGGTGGCTGGGCAGCAGGCTGGCCACCTCGGTCGCGAGGACCTGGGCGGACTGGGTGACGCTCGAGTACGCCATCTGGGTCAGATAGACCTTCTGCAGCTTGCCTTGCTGGTCGATCACGTACAGGGCGGGCGTGTGGTCGATCTGCCCTGACTCAACCTGCACCGCGATGTTGTAGTCCTTCCACACCGACTTCAGCTCGTCGGGCGACCCGGTCAGGAAGTCCCACTGGTTGATCATGCCGTGCACGCGGGAGTAGTCCATCACGTCGGACACCTTGGTCGCGTCCGGGTTGGCGTCCACGCCGAGAAGCTGAACCGAGTTGCCCGCCTTGCCCAGCAGTTCCTTCGCGAGCACCATCGACTGCGTGGTCAGCGGGCAGACGGTGGTGCATTCGGAGTCCTCGAAGGACAGCATGACGACCCGGCCGCGGAACTGGCTGAGCGACATCTGCTGGCCGAACTGGTTGACCAGCTTGATGTCAGGCGCGGCCTTGCCGCCGAGCGGCGTACCCAGGTCGAGGTTGGGGTTCTCCATCGCGGCGGCACTCGCGGAACTCATCGGCGACTGCCCGGCGGTCGACTGCGCCCCTGATCCCGACGATCCCGACGACGCGCAGCCGGCCACCGCTAGGAGCGCGGTGACCGCCAGACCCGCAAGCCGGGTCGCGTTACTTCCTCGCAGCATGCCAAGTCCGCCTTTCGCACCATCGACCTTAGCCGCTGTCGGCCGCCGGGCACGACACTACTACAGGCAGTCGTAATTAATCCCCGGCTACCCGGCTCGTTCACCTGACGTTTCCGTTGTCCCGACAGCAACCACCAGGCCTTAGCCTCAGCCACGGCGCGGGGGCGACGCGGTTTCTGCGTTGTCCCCCGTGGGGGGGCTATGGGGGGGCAAAGCCCCCCCATGCGCGGGGGGTTGCAGGGGGGTCGTCCCCCCCAGGGAGGCACTGTCGCTGCGCAGCGGCTCGGTCGGCTCGTCGCCGACGATCACACCGCCGCCGTGGCCCCAGGCGACGTACCGCCAGGACAGATTGATGATCGTCGCGATCCGGTTCCTGTTGCCGAGCAGGTAGAGGAGGTGCAGGCCGAGCCAGGCGAACCAGGCGAGCAACCCGGTGATGCGCAGGCCCTGTGCCAGCTGCACCACCGCGGAGCTGCGGCCGATGGTGGCCATGGTGCCTTTGTCGTGGTAGTGGAACGGCTCCGTCGGCTGGCCGTGCATCACGTGGATGATCTGCTTCGCGGCGTGCCTGCCCTCCTGGATGGCGGGCTGCGCGAGCTGGGGCGACGGATTGGCTTGGTCAAGTGCGATGTCACCGGTCGCGAAAATCCGGTCGCTGCCCTGAACCCGCAGGTCGGACCCGACGAGGACCCGGCCGTTCTTGCCCTGGGGCAGGCCCCAGGCGGCGACCGAGTCCGGTGCGGCCACCCCGCCCGTCCATACCGTGAGGTCGCTCCGCACCGAGGTCCCGTCCGCCAGCACCACGTGATCGGGGGTCACCTCGCGAATCGTGGTGTTCACCCTGATGTCTATGCCGCGCTTCTCCAGCTGCCGCCTGGTGTACGCGCGGAGCTTCGGGTTAAACGGCATCAGCAGCTCGGGTGCCGTTTCCACCAGCCGGATGTGCAGCCGGGCCGGATCCACGTCGGGGAAGGTCGCGCGCAGCACGTCGTTGCGCAGTTCGCCAAGTGTGCCGGCCAGCTCGACCCCGGTAGCGCCGCCGCCGACCACGGTGACCGCGAACTCCCGCTGATGCCCGGGGTCGGCACTCAGCCACTCGAAGCCGTTCATGATGTGGTCGCGCAGCACGATCGCGTCCTTGCGGGTGTACAGGCCGAAGGTGTTCTCCTCCGCGCCCTTGACACCGAAGTAGTTCGCGGACACGCCGGTGGCCAGGATCACATAGTCGTAGCCGATCTCCCGGCCGTCGGCGAGCCGGACGGCCAGTTTTTCCGTGTCGATCGCGACGAGGTCGCCCCGGATGTAGCGGGCATCCCGCCGGAAGGTGAACCCGCCCACGGGGTAGGCGACATCGCCCGGGTTGAGACCGCCCGTCGCCACCTGGTAGAGCAGGGGCTGGAAGGTGCTGTAGAGGTTCTTGTCGATCACGGTGACATCAGCGCCCGACTTGCGCAGCTTGTCTACCGCGGACAGGCCGGCGAAGCCGGCCCCGACGATCACGACGTGCGCGGTATCCGTCATCTGGCTGACCCTGCCTTCTTATCGCTCTTATCGCTGGCCGACGGTTCGCCTCGCACGGACGGCGGTGTGGAAGCCTGCCCGCCCGCGTCAGCCTGGCGGTCGCGGCCAGGCTGCTCTTCAAGGCTAGACCGGTCGTCCTGGCGGGCTTCCCCGCCCCCGCTTTCCTGGGCGGGCTGACCTTCCTGCGCGGGCTGGCTCTTCTTCTCGCGGAGGATGGACCTCGGCCAGAGGCGCCGGGCAAGGACCACGTCCGCTTCCGCGGCGTAGAGAGTCACCTCCGCCTGCAGGAAGAGCCACGAGAGCAGGCCGAGCACGATGCCGAACGTGCCGTAGAGCTCGGAGGCACGGTGTAGCTGGTGGCTTAGCAGGTAGCCGCCGAATACCTGCAGGATCTGCCAGCAGACAGCCGCGGTGACCGCTCCGGTCCGCAGTTGACGCCAGGGCACCTGCCGTGCGGTCGCGATCCGGAAGCTGAGCCAGAACACGCCGATGTTCACGACCAGAGAGATCAGCACCGTAGCAACGTGTGCGGCCGCCCCGTTGAGTACCTGCCCGACGCCCCCGGCCACGCTGGAGAGAAACGTGGTTACGATGAACCCGCCGCCGATGGCGGCCAGCAGCGCGAAGGCCCACAGATAGGAGAAGGGGAATCCGGGGCGCTGCTCCTTCGGGATATCCCAGACCACACACAACGCGTTCTGCATTGCGCGCGCGACGCCCGCGGCGCCAAGCAGCAGCAAGACGCTGCCGATGACAAGGGCCGGGCCCGTGCCGGGAACAGACCCTAGGTTGGCCTTGATCTGGGCCATCACCGGGTACTGGGATATCGCGGACTGGAGCAAGTCAGCACGCAACGTCGGGTGGTTCCTGAGCACAATGTTCAGCACCGTGACCAGGATGAGGAGGAGCGGGAGCAGCGCGGCGTAGGCGTAGTACGAAATCAGCGCGGCGAGGTTCCCGGCCTGGTCGTCGTTGAACTTCGACCAGACCGCGACCGGGAAGCCGATCACCGGCCACCGCTGCTGGAAACGGTCAACCGCGCCCAATAGCCGCGCAAACGCGTTCATGTGGCGCGACTACCTGGTAGCCGGGCGCTGACCCCTGTGCGCTGCCACGCGGCTTGCGGGCATACTTCACAAATCGACTTCACAAGCTAAGATCTACCAGTTCCGGATCGGCGCAGACTCCCGGGGATGCGGCAAGCCGGGGGCACGCGGTGACAACCACCGTGTCACCGGAGACCGCGGCGCTGCCGCCCAGGCCCGACAGGTCGGAGAAGAAGTGCGGCCACGGCAGGTCGGGCAAGGTCCACGCGACCAGGCCATTGGACATGCTGTAGCCCCAGGCCATGCCGTTCGCGCCGCTGTCGAGGCCGAGCGCGACCCCCTTACGGACCACGTACCAGGCCGCCGCCCCGGCCGGCGCGGCCGCGGGGACGGAGTCGCGGACCAAACCGGTGAGCGGATCGACGCCTTCCAGCGTGCCATCAGGCGACGTGAGGTCGACCAGCGCCGCCCCCGGGTCGGTTCCCTCGGGAACCGCGCCGCGTATCGTCCAGAGTTCGCCGCCCGTCGAGCCGCTGTACGCGGTCACCCCGGCCGGGGAGGCGAACAGCACCACGCCGCCCGCAGCCATCGCCAGCGTTCCTGAAAAGGGGCTGCCGAGCGGGGAACTCAGCGTCCCTTCGGCACCGGTCGCCATGTCAATGACATCCAGCGCGGTCACCGGAGACGAACTCAGGTATCCGCCCGCGGATACCGCCACGTAGAGTCTCTGGCCGTCGACCTGCCACGACAGGTCCCCGGCGATCCGGTGCTGCCAGCGGACACGGCCTGTCGCGTTGTCGTAGCTGGTCACGGCGTCGGGACCGACGATGACGGTCGTCGCCTTGGATGCCGTGACCGCGCCGCCGAACACCGCGGCCGGGTAGCGCCGCAGTTCCGCACCCGTCGTCGCGTCGATGACGACCTCGGTCCGGGAACTGCCGTCGGGCGCGAGCAGCCCCACCGTGTCCACGCCCGGCCAGGCCCGCACCGACACGATCACCGTCCCGATCGACGCGCTCAGGGTCGATTGCCAGAGTTGCCGGCCCGTGCTCAGCTGGTAGCCGGTGACACTCAGTCCGTTGCCGAGGACCGCGACCCCACCGCCCGCCGCGACGTAGGCCTGGCCGGCGGCAGGCACCGTGCCCCCGTCACCCGCGGTACCGGATCCAGTGCCAGCGGACCACGGGCCGGCGAGCTTCGCGGCCCACCGCTGCGGAAATACCGGCTGGGCGCGGCAGCCGCTGCCCTGGCAGGCGGGTTGTCCTGGCGGCGTATCCGACGCGAGGACAGGGAGCGGGAAGAGCAGCACGGCGAGCAGGGCGACGGCGAGCAGGACGCGGCGCACCGCCGACCGACGTGGCCCGAGGGGACCGACGCGGCGCACGGCGGGCCGTCTCGCCCGGACGGCACGCGGACCGGGGCCGCGGCGTCTCATGCGCCTAGGCCCATTGACCCGTCTGGGCGCCGTTACTCGTCTCGGCCTCCTAACCCGCCTGGGCCTGGTCACCCGCCGTCCCGCGTGCTGTCGCTTCACCCGTCCGCCTTCGAAGGTCCCCGGAACAAGGTTAAAACGGCAGGACGGTGGCAGGCTGTCGTTTGGAGCCTACGTAAGGGCACCACAGCTTTGGTGCGGTGTGCGCCGGGTCCGATTATGGTTTCCCTCGGGCCTGGCACATACCGCACATCGGCGGTACGGGGGATGTCCCCCGAGACGCAACCGCTTTGGATCAAATACAAGGAGGCACTGATGGCCGATCGCGCACCGCTCCCGTATGACTTCCTGCCGCCGGTCCCGGCATTCACGGTTAGCAGCGAGGATGTCGCCGAGGGCGAGATGCTTAGCGACAAGCATGTCTACAACAGCTTCGGCATGTCCGGGGACAACCTCTCACCGCACCTGTCCTGGTTCGGGTTCCCCGCGGAAACCAAGAGCTTCGCGGTGACCTGCTACGATCCCGACGCACCGACCGGATCCGGATTCTGGCACTGGATCGTGATCGACATACCCGCGTCGGTCACGTCGCTCCCGGCCGGCGCGGGCACCGCGGACGGCACCGGGCTGCCCACTGGCGCGTTCCAGGTGCGCAACGACTACGGGACCAAGGACTTCGGCGGTGCGGCACCGCCCGCGGGCGACGACCCGCACCGGTACGTGTTCGCCGTGCACGCCCTCGATGTCGAGAAACTCGGCATCGACTCAGACGTCACGCCCGCGGTCGCAGGGTTCAACCTGAGGTTCCACACGATCGCGCGCGGTCTGACCGTGCCGGTCTACGGACACTGAGTCACCAGGCAACACTGAGTCACTACAACACAGAGGCCAGGCAGCGCAAGCAGCCCGCGCCGCGGCGGTCAGCATGGCTGGCTGCGGCGCGGGTTAGGGCGCTGGAAACTAATCCTCGTCGGTTTCCGTCGGCTTCTCGCCGAGTGCGTCCTTGTGCAGAAGCTTGTAATGCTTAGTCAGTGCCTCACTCGCCTCGCCGGGGCGATAGGCGACGGTACGCTGGCAAATTTCACAGCGCGTCACCGGGAGTTGCGTCACCGTGACAGGAAAGCTCTTTGCGGCTGAACGGGTCATATCCTTCACAATGCCTGACAAGCCGGAACATTTGTTTCACCGGCGCTGGGTTATTGCCATTTTAATGATAGGTGACGCAAGTGACTGACCGGGGTCCCGCTAAGTCTCGGCTGGACGCCGATCGCGACCAGACGCTGGGTCGGATCGCGGAACTTGAGCGGGAGTTCGCCGCCATCGTTGCCAGTTCGAGCGAGGGTTCGGCCGGGGGCGACGACGAGCACGACCCGGAGGGTGCGACGGTCGCCTTCGAGCGGCAGCACATAGCGGCGCTCGTCGTACAGGGCCGCGAACATCTGGCGGCGATAGACGCGGCGCTGCGAAAACTCAGTTCCGGCATGTACGAAATATGCGATATATGCGGTGGTCCGATCGGCGAGGAACGTCTCGCCGCCCGGCCCGCCTCGCTCATTTGCGTCCGCTGCGCCCGGACACGACGCTAGCTTCGCGGACCCGGCGACCACGATCACGACCGTTATGCCGCATATGCGGGATCGCAACCATCCGGCCAACCGGGCATAACCCAGCGATACGGGTAACGGATGCCTGCCCAAGCGGCACCGCAGGGCGGCCCAACGAAATAGGGCCGGCGTAAAGCCCCGCGAGAGCCCATAGCGCGCGGGAATATCAGAAACCTGATTCGGGAGCGTTACGACCCGCTTGGTGCCGTCCGCGCCGCTCGGCGTCACGACCTGGAGATAAGTGGCGGCTCACCCCGGCCCCGCGCCGGAGGGTCATGGGACGCGATCAGGTGAAACACGAACCCGTTCGGACTAACTGGCTCTGGTCTTCGACCTTGAGCGTGGTCATCGACCTAGGTTTTGAGGCGGTCGCCGCAGGTGGACGCGTGGTAGCCGGGGAGGCTGGCCAACTGGGCGAGCAGCCAGGGGGATGACAGGACCTTGAGCAAGGCCTGCACTTCACGGGAGGCGGCATGCTCGGCCGGAATGACCAGGTTGAAGCGTTCGTCGGCGAGCGGGACGAAGGCCAAGCCGTACGCACGGGCGGCGGGCTCGCTTGCCACGCCGGCCTCGGCCAGGCCGGCTGCCACGGCGGAGGCGACCTGCAGGTGGCCGACCGCCTGGGTGCCGTAGCCGATCAGATCCCCGACGTCCACGCCGAGGCGCTCGCGCTCGGCGTCGAGCAGGCGGCGGGCCTCTGCACCGGGCTCGCGGTTGACTATACGCAACTGGTTCTTGGCGATGGCATCCAGGCCGGTGACGACCGACTTGAGGTCGGGCCGGACGGCGAAACCCTCGCGCCAAGCGGTAAAGCCGACGACATCGGCGCCGTCAGGGAGCGAGCGGCCCGCCTCCGGGCTGTTTCCTTGCGCGTGCACGCCCGCGGCGTGCACGAGGCCCTGGCGCGCCAGGCGGAGCGCCGCGGCCGAGCCGCAGGGCCACCAGGCGAACGCGACCGGCGGATCGAGCAAGGCAAGCGGGGTGGCGAGCAACGGGAGCGCCGGGTCGCAGCCCGCCACGACGAGCGTCGGACGGGGCGGGCCGATCGGGCGGACGGCGATCAGCTCAAGTCCGGCCCCGTCGGCGCCGTCCGCGCTGCCCCCGACTGCCAATGCTGGCGAAGCCGTGAAGTTCGCGGGATTGGCAAGGCCGCCGGCGGGGATGAAGCCAAGGCCCGCGCCCGTGTCGCCGCGCAGCGGCAACGCCACGAACCGGTCACCGACCGGGGCGAGCGCCACCCGGTCGGTCTTGCCGCGCAGCGGGGCGACGCTGATCGCGGCCACCGGCGCGGCCGGCTCTCCCGGGCCGAATAGTTCCTCCACCGACAGGCCGAGTGCCTGGGCGAGGGCAAGCGCTACCCGAAGCGACGGATCGGAATGTCCCGACTCCACCGCCGACACCGCCTGCCTGCTCACCCCGGCCATGGACGCGAGCTGCTGCTGCGAGAACCCGCGCGTCTGGCGCGCGAGCCGCAGGTTAGCGCCAGTGCTGCTTGGAGCCTCTGCCATGTGTACGGATGGTAGGCGATCATGAGGCTGGCCAGCAGATCCTGCCTATGATTCCTGAGATATGGACAGCGAGATCATTCGGGTCACGACCGGGGCACGGGACACCGTGGCAGACATCACCAGCGAGTGCGCCGAGTTCGCCCGCTCGGCTTCCGGCGGCGGGGACGGCCTGCTGCACGTGTTCGTGCCACACGCCACGGCGGGCATCGCGGTGCTCGAGGTCGGCTCCGGCAGCGACGCCGACCTGCTTTCCGCGCTGGCGTCGCTGCTGCCCGCCGACGACCGCTGGCGGCACGTGCACGGGTCGCGCGGGCACGGGCGGTCGCACGTCATGCCGGCCTTCGTCCCGCCGTACGCGACAATCCCCGTGCTCGGCGGACGGCTGGCGCTCGGCACCTGGCAATCGATCGCACTGGTAGACGTGAACGTCGACAATCCGGACAGGCAGGTACGCCTGTCGTTCCTCCGCGGCTAGGTACTCCCCCGGTGCGGACCCGATAGATCACGGTTCGTGGGATCGGGTCCGCTACTTGCGCACATCAATGGGATAACTACCTACCTGGACGGTGGCCAGCGGCGCTATGGTTGCGGATACCGTAGGGAGTCCCTGACCAGGTTTCACGTCGCCAACCGCCTGCATCGACGCAGGGCCGCCCGGCGGCTGAGTTCGAGGCCCCACCCTGGCTGATAGCCGCTTGATGATGAGGTGATGACGACCATGGCCCGCATCGTTGTCATTGGCGACTTGATGACGGATACCGTCGCGCACGCGACGCTGCCCCTCGCCCGCGGCAGCGACACCCCCGCGAAGGTGACGACGCACGGCGGCGGTTCCGGCGCCAACGTGGCCGCCTGGCTCGGCGCGGACGGTGCCGACGTGGCGTTCATCGGACGGCGCGGCGCGGACATCGCCGGCCGGAACCGGGACATGGAGCTGATGGGCTACGGCGTCGACGCGCGGCTCGTGATGGACCCGGAGCGGCCCACCGGGACCTGCGTCGTCATGGTCACGCACAAGGGCGAGCGCACGATGTTGTCCGACCCCGGCGCCAACGCCGCGCTGTCGCCCGACGACCTGCCGCACGACCTGTTCGTCCCGGGTGCGCACCTGCACGTCTCCGGATACACGCTGCTGTCGGAGGGATCTCGCGCGTCCGCGCTCGCGGCGCTCGACTTCGCGGGACAGGTCGGCATGTCGACCTCGGTCGACGGGGCCTCGGCGGCCCCGCTCGAGCGGGTCGGAGCCGAGCCGTTCTTCGAGTTGACCGGCAACGCGCTGCTGCTGTTCGTGAACGTCGCGCAGGCCAGGGTGCTTACCGGCCGGGAGGACGCCGGAGGCGGCCGCCCGGGTGCTCACCGCCTGGTACCCGCAGGTCGTCATCAAGCTCGGCGCGGACGGCGCGCTGTTCTTCGCCAACGGCCGTCCCCCAGTGCGGGTCCCCGCTCCCCCGGTTGAGCGGGTCATCGACGGAACGGGGGCGGGCGATGCCTTCATCGCCGGCTTCCTGCCGCCCTGGCAGGACAAGAAGCCGCCGATGGAGGCCCTGGCGAGCGGCTGCCGCCTCGCCGCGCACGCGCTGAACCTGATCGGTGCCCGTCCCATCCTGTTATCACCCGGGGAAACACCGCTACGCCGGGCCGGATGAACACCATCCGCGGGTTGTTGCTATCTCTGCCTTTTTGAGAACGTTTGACCGTCTGCCCCCGCACGCGGAGGTTGCCCTGTGGTAGGACTCTCGACATGGCGGGGTTTCTGGACGGAGTTGTTTTCACTTGAGGGCCGAGTTGCGGTTGTTACTGGCGGGAGCTCCGGGATCGGAGAGGCCATGAGCTCCGCGCTGGCGTTGGCCGGCGCACAGGTCGTCATCGTGGCGCGCGACCCAACCAGGCTGTCGGCTACGTGCAAGTCGCTGCGCGACGCGGGCTGCGCGGTCGCGTGGGTGAGCTCGGACCTGTCCGACCGAGACGAGTTGCGCCGGGGGGCTTCCGCGGCGGCGGCCGCGTTCGGCGAACCGGACATCCTGGTCAACTGCGCGGGGGTGAACCTCCGCCCGCCGCTCGCCTCGCTGTCCGAAGAGCACTGGGACCTGATGGTCGGCGTCAACCTGACCGCGCCGTTCCTGCTCGGACAGCGGTTCGGCCCGGCGATGGCCTCCCGGGGCTGGGGCCGGATCATCAACGTCACCTCACAGCAGGCGCGGCGCGCGTTCGGCAACAGCGGCGCGTACGGCGCGTCCAAGGCCGGGCCTGGCATCCCTGACCCGGTCGCAGTCCGAGGCCTGGGCCGCCGACGGAGTCTGCGTCAACTCGGTCTGCCCCGGCTTCGTGCCGACCCCGCTCAACGCCGAGGTGGCTGCCGACCCGGTGCGGTCGGCGGGGCTGGCCGCGCGGACGCACATGGGGCGGAACGGCGAGCCGTCGGACTTCGCCGGCGTCGCGGTCTTCCTCGCGTCTACTGCTAGTGACTACATTACGGGGCAGACTGTGTATGTCGATGGTGGCTTCTCCGGCGCCTGAACGGTGTCTAAAGTCAAAACCTAAAACCTAAAACCTAAAACCTAAAGCCAAGACCAAAGTCAAAGCCAAGACCAAAGTCAAAACCAACACCAAAGTCAAAACCAACACCAAAGTCAAAACCAACACCAAAGTCAAAACCAACACCAAAGTCAAAACCAACACCAAAGTCAAAACCAACAAAGTCAAAACCAACACCAAAGTCAAAACCAACACGACCAAAGTCAAAACCAAGACGTCAAACGGTGGGCCGGGCGCACTGGGAAGATTTCTCGCGGCACTCCTTCGGAAGGCCGCGAGGAAATCTCCCAGTGCACCCAGTCTGTCTCAGTCGCTGCGAGAGAAAACTCCCAGCTACTGACGGCCTCCGGCCTGACGCTGAAGGGCTCACGCGGCACCTATAGCGCCCCATGACAGTCACTGGCCTGCCGCTTTTGCAGCTTCTTATTATTACTTTGAGAGAGCTGCCGCACAGTAGTGCGGGCAGGGTTCGCCGGGCAGGGGCCCTGGGGACGCGATGCGTATGCGGCAGCATCGCCAAGTGCCATAACTACGCTATTTCTAGCGGCAGCATGGGCAAGAGTCAAGTTTAGGCAACACGCATTCGGCAGCACCAGAAAATGTCATTACTGGGCAGTACGTGATGCGTGAGCGGCTCGATGGCAGGCCGGAGGCCATCGGCGGACGGGACGGATTTCACTGTCAAGGTAAAGGCAGGCTGGGGGCGATGGGGGATTCGCCGCCGACCTTCCGAAGGAGCGTCGGCGGGAATCCCCCACGCCCCCAGCCACTACTTATTAGGTCTTGACCTTGACCTTGACTTTGACTTTGATCTCCGAGACTTTGATCTCCGAGACTTTGATCTAGGGCTTTGAAGAGTCAGGAAATTCCGAAGGGGTGGCCGAGGTGGGCGAGTTGGCGGGTTATTGCATTGCCTGAGCCGTCGCGCTTGCCGGTCATGCCTGACAGGTTCACGACCACGCCCGATTCGGTGACGCCGATGACCGGGGACGGGCCGATCCAGGCCAGGGTTAGGCCGTCTTCGCCCTTCAGGAAGCGCTGGCAGCGGACGCCGCCGGTTGCCCTGCCCTTGGGCGGGTACTCGGCGAACGGGGTGACCTTGACCGACCCGCCACCGGTGCCCGGCAGTGCGTCGGAGCGGCCGGACACCGTGACCAGGACAGCCGTGGCGGCCTCCGGAGTGGTCGCCCAGGCACCGGTGGCACCGGGCTCCTCCCCGTTCAACTCGGCCCGCAGGTCGGCCATGGCCGCCAAGGCGGCCTCGTGGTTGTCCGCGCGGCCGTTGGGCGGGGTGGCGGGCAGGGCGGGCAGGACAGACCTGGTAACCGCGGGACCGATGGCGCTGAACCAGATGGCGGTGGCGCCGTCGGACAGCCGAATGCCTGCCATTCCGGCCGCCGGGCGGCCCTGCGGGCGGACCGAGTTCGCGGAGAACCGGAGCAGCTGGGCATCGCTGCTGATGAAGACCAGTTCCGCGTCGTCGCCGGTGAGGTAGGCGGCGCCGATGACCCGGTCGTCGTCCTTGAGGGTGATCAGCTCAAACTCGTCGCGATTGGCCGGATAGTCGGGCTGCACGCGCTTAACGACGCCGGACGCGGTGCCGAGGACCACCCCGCTTGCCTCACCGCCGTCGAGAGACGCCAGGGCTAGCACGGACTCGCCGTCGGCCAGGCCGGGCACGAACTCCCCGACCGGGTGGCCGGCGGCCAGCGCACCCGGCCCGCCGGTCCCGGCGGGCAGCGTCGGGATCTCGATGACGCTGACCCGGATCATCCGGCCGGCGCTGGTGACCGCGCCGATCGTGGCCCTGGCCGTGGTCGCGACGGAGCACGCGACGAGATCGGCCACGCCCGTACCCTTGGGGATGCCATTCGCCGGGCGCGCGGAGCCACGGACCCGTTCGGAATCTCCATGACTTTCTACCGGGATGCGGGCCAGCAGGCCGGTTGCCGACAGCACCACAAGGCACGGGTCGTCGGTCACCTCAAGCGGGACGGCGGCGGTCACCGCCGCGCCGGCCTCCATCAGGACCGTGCGGCGGGGGGTGCCGAACTTCTTCGCCAGGCTGGCCATCTCTCCGCTGACCAGATCCTTGAGTTTGTCCTCGTTGTCGAGGATCTCGGTCAGCTCGGCAATCTCGGCGCGCAGCGTCTCCTGCTCCCGCTCAAGCTCAAGCTTGTCGAAGCGGGTCAGACGGCGCAGCGGGGTGTCGAGGATGTACTGGGCCTGAATCTCGGTCAGGTCGAAAATCTGGCACAGGCGCTGCTTGGCGGCGGCGGAGTCGTCGCTGGTGCGGATGACCTGGATGACTTCGTCGATGTTGAGCAGCGCGATGAGAATGCCGTCGACCAGGTGCAGCCGGTCCTGGCGCTTCCGGCGACGGAATTCGCTGCGCCGCCTGGTGACATCGAGGCGGTACTCGATGTAGATGCTGAGCATTTCCCTCAGGCCGAGGGTGCGCGGCTGGCCGTCGACGAGGGCGACGTTGTTGATGCCGAACGTCTCCTCCATCGGCGTCAGCCGGTAGAGCTCGGCGAGGACCGCCTCCGGGTTGAATCCGGCCCGGACCTCGATGACCAGGTTCAGGCCGCGGTGGCGGTCGGTGAGGTCCTTGAGGTCTGAGATCCCGGTGATCTTCTTCGCCTGGACGAGGTCCTTGATCCGGGTGATGACCTTTTCCGGGCCGACGCTGTACGGCAGCTCGGTGACGACGATGCCGGTCTTGCGCGCGTTCAGCTGCTCGATCTTCGTGGTCGCGCGGGTCTTGAAGATGCCACGGCCGGTCTCGTAAGCCTCCCTGATGCCGTCGAGGCCGACAATGTGGCCGCCGGTCGGCAGGTCAGGGCCCGGGACGTACTTCATGAGCTGCGGCAGCGCCGCGTCCGGGTGCTTGAGCAGGTAGCGAGCGGCGGCGATCACCTCGGTGAGGTTGTGCGGCGCCATGTTCGTGGCCATGCCGACCGCGATGCCCGCCGTGCCGTTGACCAGGAGGTTGGGGATCGCGGCGGGCAGAACCTGAGGCTCTTGCTCCTGGCCGTCGTAGTTCGGGCCGAAGTCGACGGTGTCTTCGTCGATGCTCTCGACCATGGCCATGGCGGCCTCGGTCGGGCGGCACTCGGTGTACCGCATAGCGGCGGGCGAGTCGTCACCGCCGAGGGAGCCGAAGTTGCCGTGGCCGTCGATCAGCGGCAGGCGCATCGCCCACGGCTGGGCGAGCCTGACCAGGGCGTCGTAGATCGCGCTGTCACCGTGCGGGTGCAGGCGGCCCATGACGTCGCCGACAACGCGGGCGCACTTGACGTGGCCGCGGTCGGGACGCAGTCCCATCTCGTTCATCTGGAAGAGAATGCGTCGCTGGACGGGCTTCAGGCCGTCACGGGCGTCGGGGAGCGCGCGGGAGTAGATAACGCTGTACGCGTACTCCAGGTAGGAGCCGCGCATCTCCTCGGTGACGTCGATATCGACGATGTTCTCTTCGTACTCTTCTGGAGGTGGCGCGGTCGTCCCGCCGCGGCGTGGTGGCATGCTCCGGGTCCTTGATGCGTATTAGGTGTCGATGCGGGAAAGGTCGAGTTCGCTCGCGCCGCTGATGATGAAGTCGCGGCGCGGTCCTACCTCAGTGCCCATGAGCAGGCTGAAGACGTCGGTGGCGGCCTTGGCGTCCTCGATCCTGATCCGGCGCAGGATGCGTTGCCTCGGATCCATGGTCGTCTCGGCGAGCTGGCCGGCGTCCATCTCGCCGAGACCCTTGTACCGCTGGACCGGGTCCTTCCAGCGCTGGCCCTTGTTCTCCAGCTCGATCAGCGTGCGGCGCAGCTCGGAGTCGGAGTACGTGTAGATGTACTTCTGCTGGCCCTTGCGGGGGTTGGTCAGCTCGATCCGGTGCAGCGGCGGCACGGCGGCAAATACCCGCCCAGCGTCCAGCATGGGGCGCATATAGCGGTGGAACAGCGTGAGCAGCAAGGTACGGATGTGCGCGCCGTCGACGTCGGCGTCAGCCATCAGGATGATGCGCTGATAGCGGGCCGAGTCAAGCTCGAACGTGCTGCCAGAACCCGCGCCGATGACCTGGATGATCGCGGCGCACTCGGTGTTCTTGAGCATGTCGGCCAGCGACGACTTCTGTACGTTGAGAATCTTGCCGCGGATCGGCAGCAGGGCCTGGAACTCGGAGTCGCGGGCGAGCTTGGCGGTGCCGAGAGCGGAGTCGCCCTCGACGATGAACAGCTCGCTGCGGTCGTCGGCCGAGCGGCAGTCGACCAGCTTCGCCGGCAGGCTGGAGCTGGCCAGCACCGACTTGCGGCGCTGGTTCTCCCGGTGCTCGCGGGCCGCGATCCGGGTCTTGGCGGCGGCGACGATCTTGTCGAGCACCGCCCGGGCCTGCTGCTTCGCACCTCGCGGCGGGTTCTCAAAGTAGTCTTTCAGACCGGAGCTGACCACCTGCTGAACGATCCTGGTCGCCGCCGGGGTGCCGAGGACCTCCTTGGTCTGGCCCTCGAACTGAGGCTCGGGCAGCCGGACGGAGACCACCGCGGTCATGCCCTCGAGGATGTCGTCCTTGGTTACCGGCTCGTCGCCGTTCCTCAGCAGCCGGGCGGCGCGCAACTGGTCGTTGATGGTCCGGACCAGGGCGCGGTCGAAGCCGGTGACGTGGGTGCCGTGGTGCGGGGTGGCGATCACGTTCACGAACGAACGGGTGATCGTGTCGTAGCCCGCGCCCCATTGGACCGCCACGTCGACGTCGAGTCTGCGTTCGACTTCGGTTGGCGTCATGTGGCCGCGGTCGTCGAGCACCGGGATGGTCTCGGTGAACGTGCCGTCGCCGGTTAGCCGGATCACCTCGGTGATCTTCTCGCTGGTGGCCAGGTGCTCGCAGAACTCACCGATGCCGCCGTCGAAGCGGTACTCGGCTCCGCGGGGCTCTTCCTCGTCCTCGGCGTGTGCTGTCTCGTCGCGGATCGCGATCGCCAGGCCGGGGACTAGGTAGGCGGTCTGCCTGGCGCGCTCGGCGAGGCTGTCGTAAGAAAACGTGGCGTCCTTGAGGAACACCTGGCGGTCCGGCCAGAACCTGATCCTGGTGCCTGTCCGGGTCTTCGGGACCTGGGCGACCTGACGCAGCCCGGATTTCCTGGTGAAGTCGGCGTCCGGGCCCACCTTCTTTGGATCACTGTCCGCGAACTCGCCGGTGACACCGCGGCGAAAGCTCGTCGTCCAGGTCTGGCCGTCCCGGTCGACCTCGATGTCAAGCCGCGAGGAAAGCGCGTTCACCACGGACGCCCCGACCCCGTGCAGGCCGCCGGAGGCCGTGTAGGAGCCGCCGCCGAACTTGCCGCCCGCGTGCAGGCGGGTCATCACCAGCTCGACGCCGGAGAGCCTGGTCTTCCGTTCGGTGTCGACCGGGATGCCTCGGCCATTGTCCCGTACCTCGGCGGATCCGTCGGAGTGCAGGATGACCTCGATGCGGGTGCAGTAGCCACCGAGGGCCTCGTCCACCGAGTTGTCGAAGATCTCCCAGAGGCAGTGTTGCAGGCCCCTGCCGTCGGTCGAGCCTATGTACATGCCCGGGCGCTTGCGAACCGCGTCAAGGCCCTCAAGGACCGACAGGTGCCTCGCACTGTAAGAGTCGGTTGCATCGGCCACTGGCCGGGCCTCCTGCCGCGACTGTGTCTTCAGGTTCGGGGCCTGAGTCTTCTCGTTCGGGGCCTTCTGGCTCGGGGCCTTCTGCTCCGCCGTCGCCCGGACGGTTTCGGTAAGCGGTGGCACGGGCGGCGGGTCTCCTCTCGAATACTTATGCGGCAAGCGGGGGCTGCCACATTCGAAGAGTAGCGCCCCCCGCTGACTGTCGGGGCGCCACCACGCCGGTTTGCCCGTCTTTCCGGTCATACCGGGGTGCCCCCCCGGGGACAGCCGTGTATCAGGGCCGCCTCGGGGCATCTCAGGTACATGACCGTGTCTCAGGGACAACTGCCCAGCGTGGAAGCCCACGCAAGCGGACCGTAAGGTGCGGATGCTCACCATCAAAAGTGTCATGATGCCCGTTTGGGGTATACATCAGATGAACCGCACGGGTAGCTCACCGGTGACTAACCGCACGGTGGTGTCGTCACCGGCGAACGCGCTGGCTTGCAAAGGCTTGCCACGCGACCAGTGCGGTTTTCGCTTGTGGCGTACACCTCCCGGTTACGGGAAGCCTGACGCCGGGGTATGTGTTGTGCTGTGCTGTAAGGCAGTTGTCCCCCCGCCGGGACGGGTCCCCCCAGGGTCGGCCCGATGGGAGGGCAAGTGTCCGGACACAGCAGCAGACCGGAGCCAGCCGGACGCATTAGCCGGAGGCATGAGACGAGGAAGGCGACGTGACCGGAGCTATTGCCCCCACAAAGCCGCTCACCGCACTCGATCTGTGCGATCGGTGCGGCGCGCAAGCATACGTCCGCGTCCTACTCCCCAACTCGGGTGAGCTGCTCTTCTGCGCCCACCACAGCAGGGAGCACCTGCCGGCACTGAAGAAGGTTGCCATCGACATTCAGGACGAGACCCAGCGCCTCTCCAAGCCGGAGAGCTAGCCGGTCGTCTATGTCCTGTGTCGCGGGCTGTGCCGTCACGGATCGGCACGGCCCGCGGCAGCTTTTGCGGCCAATCAGCCCTAGCCAGTCAGTCCTTGTTCAGCAGCTGGAACAGGATGTGGTCCTGCCACCTCCCGGCGATCTTAAGGTATGACTCAGCGACCGCGAATGGCCGGAAACCGTTACGAGCGAGCACCCGCTGTGACGGCGTATTGTGCAGGAGCGTCCCCGCCTCAAGCCGGTGCAGGCCGAGTTCCCTGAAGCCAATGTCGATGATGTCCGCCACCGCGGCGGTGGCGAGGCCGAGTCCCATATGGGATTCGCTGACCCAGTAACCGACGCTGGCGCCCTGCATTGCCCCGCGGACGACGTTGTTCAGGTTGACCCGCCCGCAGACCGCGCCGTCGGTGCCAAAGATCACCAGGGGAAGCATCTCGCCACGTCCGTGCCGGGAAGGTCGCGGCACCAGAACCTCGCGCTGCCCCTCCTCGGTGAAATAGCGGTCGGCCAGGACCGGAGACCACGGGGCGAGGTAGCCGCGATTCGCCGTCAGCAGCCGAGCAAGCGGTACCGCGTCGCCCAGCGTGACCAGCCTGGTCACTGCCATGCCATGAGTCCTCTCGGGCAGCCGACAATGCAGAGGCCCCGCGCGGCCAGTCGCCGAGCGGGGCCTCTACCCACATCCTTAATCCAGGTAGTCGCGGAGGACCTGCGACCGGGAGGGGTGGCGGAGCTTTGACATTGTCTTGGACTCGATCTGGCGGATCCGCTCGCGGGTAACGCCGTAGACCTTGCCGATCTCGTCCAGCGTCTTCGGCTGGCCGTCGGTCAGCCCGAACCGCATCGAGACCACCCCCGCCTCCCGCTCCGACAGCGTGTCGAGCACCGAGTGCAGCTGCTCCTGCAGCAGCGTGAACGAGACCGCCTCGCCCGGCTGGATCGCCTCCGAGTCCTCGATCAGGTCCCCGAACTCGCTGTCCCCGTCCTCCCCCAGCGGAGTATGCAGCGAAATCGGCTCCGCCCGTACTTCTGCACCTCCACGACCTTCTCCGGCGTCATGTCCAGCTCGACCGCCAGCTCCTCCGGCGTCGGCTCCCGCCCCAGGTCCTGCAGCATCTGCCGCTGCACCCGGGCCAGCTTGTTGATCACCTCGACCATGTGCACCGGAATCCGGATCGTCCGCGCCTGGTCCGCCATCGCCCGGGTAATCGCCTGCCGGATCCACCACGTGGCATACGTCGAGAACTTGTACCCCTTGGTGTAATCGAACTTCTCCACCGCACGGATCAGCCCCAGGTTCCCCTCCTGGATCAAATCCAGGAACAGCATCCCCCGCCCCGTATACCGCTTAGCCAGCGACACCACCAGCCGCAAGTTCGCCTCAAGCAGATGATTCTTCGCCCGCCGACCATCCTCAGCGATCCACTCCATGTCGATGCGCGCGTCCACGTGCATCCGGTGGGACTCGGCGAGCTTCTCCTCGGCGAACAGGCCCGCCTCGATCCGCTTGGCCAGCTCAACCTCCTGCTCGGCGTTGAGCAGCGGGACCTTGCCGATCTGCTTCAGGTAGTCCTTGACCGGGTCGGCGGTCGCGCCCGCAACAGCTACCTGGGCGGCCGGGAGGTCGTCGTCATCGTCGCCGAAGACCAGGATCTCCTCGTCGCCGCCCTCGCTGGGCGTCTTGACCTCGCCGATGGCGGCGCTTACTGCGCCTACGGCCACCGCGGCCGGCCGTGGCTCGTCGCCTTCCCGATCGTCCGCCAGGTCGGCTTCAATCAGGTCGCCATCGGGCGAGTCGGTGATCTCCAGGTCCTCCGCGCCGAGCGCATCGTCACTTAGATCGTCGTCGCTGAGATCCTCGAAGTCTTCAAGGTCGCCCTCAAGGTCGTCCCCTTCGAGGTCAGTGTCCCCGTCGAGGTCGTCCGCGACCGCGAGGTCACCGGGCAGGTCCTGAGACGGCACCGCCGCGAGTTCCTCGCGGGCCTTGGCCGCACGACCGTTCGCGCTTGAACGCTGGTCTTGCGCTGTGGTCTCGGACATAATGGCCTCGGACATGCCATCGGCCGCTTGATCGGGTACCCGCGAGTCCCGGGCCGCGGAGCTGGACGGCCGGGAGCGCTTGCGCGCCGCGGAGTTGGCAGCGCTCACCACCACGGTCACCTCTTCCTTCGCTGGGTAGCTTGGCTGAGCTGCGTACGCACGCTAATGGGGCCCTCCCGAGAGGGTCTTGACGCCTGGACCGTGCCGGGAAAATGGATTCCCGTTCGTTTTGGGGATATCGACACCAACCCGCCCGCCTCCTCTCCACCACCATAGGTGGCCACCGGGAGTGCCTTGTACACGTCCGCCCTGCCGGTCAGGCGTGCGGGGGGTCACCTGAGAGCCCACTGCTGGTCGGGAGAGCCGTCATCGGAGGCATCGCCGACCGGGACGTGCATCACGAGCACCGTCACGTCGTCGTCTTGCTCGTGGCCCGCGAGCATGTTGTCGAGCAGGTACTGCAGCAGCCGCCCGGGCGCGCCGAGCAGGTCCGGCGGCGCGTCGGCCGCGATCCTGACAAGCTCGTCGAGCCCGGCGTCGAGCCCGCGCATCCGGTTCTCGACCAGGCCGTCGGAGTAGAAGACAGCGGTAGATCCGGGTGGCAGCCGGAAGGCGTGCTGCCGACGCGGGCTGGCCCAGCCGAGCGGCGTGCCCGCCTCAGCGCCGTCGAGCACCGGCATCGCGCCCGGCGTCATCAGCAGCGTCGGCGGGTGGCCTGCGTTCCCTGCCTGCCCCTCCCCGGTTTCCGGGTCAATGACCAGGTAAGTGACGGTCGTGACCTGTTCCTCGAGCTCGGTTGCGGTGAACAGCCGGTCGAGCCCGGCCAGGACCGCCGCGGGTCGCGGATCGGTAAGCGCGAGCGCCCGCAGCGCGTTGCGCACCCGCCCCATGCCCGCGGCCGCCAGGAGCCCCTTGCCCATGACGTCGCCGACCGTGACGGCCAGCCGCCGATCGGGCAGGCGGAACACGTCGTACCAGTCACCGCCCACGGCCGTGGCCTTCGGCAGGTACCTGGCGTCGAGCGCGAGCCCCTTGACGCTCGGCAGTTCGCCGGGCAGCAGGCTGCGCTGCAGGGTGACGGCGGCGGTGTGCTCCTTTTCGTACATCTCGGCCCGCTCGACAGCGAGCGCGCACTGGCCGGCCAGGGCCTCGAGGAAGACCCGTTCCTCTTCGAGGATCGTCCTCGGCTTGCCGAAGGAGAACCGCAGTGCGCCAAGCGGCATCCCGGCCGCGAGCAGCGGAAGGCCCACCCAGGCCTGTTCGTCGCCGGTATCGATGACCCGCCTGCTCGTGGCCGGGTCGGCGTCCGCGGCGTCCAGATCGTTGTCGAACTGGCTCCTGAACTCCTCGGGATCGGCGATGAGCACCGGGCGGCGGGTCGCGATCGCCCGCGTCATGACGCTCGGGGTATCCAGCGTGAGCCGGACTCCGGCACCGTCGGGCCCGGTGGGAGCGAGTCCTGAACGGTTCACCACGCGCAACCCGAGCTTTTCGTCATCGAGGAGCGCGACCGCCGAGCGCAGCGCGCCAATCGCGGTGCGGCCCACCTCGGTTATCACCTCGACTACCTGCTCAACATCGAGGGCCTCGGCCAGCATCGCCGTTGCCTGCTGCAGCCGCGCGGTGCGCAGCGCCGCCGCCGACAGCTGATCGGTCAGCCTTCCCCGCATCTCTTCCGCTTCGCGCTGGCTGGTCACGTCGGTACAGGCGCCGACCCACTCGGCGATCTTCCCGTCCCGTTCGATCGGCACCGCCCGCACGTCGTAGTGCCGGTAGGCACCGCCCCTGGCCCGCATACGGAACCGGTCATCGAAGATCCGGCCGGTGCGCAGGCACTCACGCCATTCACGCTCGACCCGTTCGTGGTCCTCAGGGTGAATCGAGTCAAGCCACCCGTTGCCGAAGAACTCCTCGACGGTCTGCCCGGTGATCCACCGCCACTCGGCGGAATCCTCGAGCATCTCACCGTCCGGCGACGCCACCCAGATGATCTGCGCGCCGCCCTGGACGAGGGCCCGGTACCGCTCTTCGCTGCGGCGCAGCGCCTCCTCCGTGGCTGGGCCCGCGGTGCCGGCGATGACTATCAGCCCTGCGCCGCGCAGCGTTTCGTCAGCCCCGCGCACCCCGAACCAGTGGAATGTCCGCTGGCCAGGCGGGGTGTCAGGATCAGCGGGGCCGGTCGCACCGGTCTCGAATGTCTCGGTCGCCGGGCACCCCTGCGTGAGCACCCGCTGCAGCGCGGCCTCGCCCCTAGCGGCGTCCACCGCCGGCCAGACCGCGGCCATGGACTGTCCGGTGAAGTCGCTTACCGCTCGGCCGTACATCTTAGCGAGCGCGGGATTGACCCAAACGAACCGCAAGTCGGTGTCGATGAAAGCCATCCCGGCCGGCGCGTCGCGCAGCACGGCATCCGGGAGCCAGGATTCGAACTCACCCAATCCGGCCTCCCGCTGCTTCGGCACGGAAGTGTCGGCGCTCAACCGAGCACCTCACCTACCGTGCAGGCGCATGCCACTGGCGGCTCCTTCCCGGCGCTGCCAGCCGCACGACAGCGCGACATGTCGGTGCGCGTGCCCGCAGCAACCGCTCAGATCAAGGGTGCCACAATCCAGGTACCGATGCTGCCAGCTAGCGGCATGGAAGCCAAGTGCAAATCGCCGCCGCCGCCCGTCTACCGAAGACTCCAAGCCCGAAGACTCCGCATCGAAGATCCCGTGCCCGAAGACTCAGAGAAACACGACACGCACAGGTTAGCCACCATCGCTCGGCACAATGATGGCAGCATGGGTAAATTCTCCTACAACGGATGATGTGCTCTCCCCGGCCACCCGCAACCCGATGCGGGCAGCTGGGCGAAGCGTCGATTTCACATATGTAGATCTGAGAGGCTATCAGGGTGAGCCCGCAGAGCCGACGTCGTAGCCAGGCAGGTGCTGGCGCATCCCCCAATGCGCTGTTCGACGAACTCCTGCACGCGGCACGTGAGCTGCTCGCGGTACGCAGCGCGCTTGACGCTGAACTGTTGGTCAGTGACCTGCTGGGGACGTGGTGGCCGCAGCGGCATCACACCATCGGCGGGACAGGCGTCGAGCAGCTGATCGGCGAGGGACTTGTCGAGTACGCCGCGCAACAGCGCTCGCCTGCCGCGCTCGCGCTGCTGTCCGGGATCGCCTGTCTTGGCACGTCGCGCCAGGCGGCCGCGGCCGAGCAGGCGGCCATCACGCTCATCGAGGCCGGGGTGCGTACCCCGCGCTGGTCCGAGCACCTCGGCGCGGTCTCCTCGGCCGAGTGCTACGTGAACCCGGACGCGTGGGGCGACCAAGACGAGATCATCTGTATTTTCAGCTATGCGGGCGAAGAGCCGCACGCGCTGGTCTCGGTCATCGACTACAACCTGGCGGGCATGCTCAGGGACGGCTGGGTCAGCTCCCAGGTTGCCAAGCTGCTCGATCACTGCAGGCGGCCAGCGGTGGTCCGGGTGAGTTCCCGCCCGGAAGACGGCTTCCGACAGATCGAACCATCGCAGGCGAGGAAGATGCTGGAGACGGCACTCACCGCCACCGACGCGGGAGAAGACCCGCCGGTCAGCGACTCGTTCGCCGCCAGGCATGCCTTCATCCGGGCCCGCATTCGCGCGCTGCCTCCGGCCCCGAGCCGCGTCCCGCGGCCCAAGCGGAACCCGTGGTCAACCGAGCGCCGGGCGCTGCTCGCCGCCGAGTTCCTCGCCTCTGACCAAGTCGATGAGCTGTCTGACCTGCAGGCCGCCAGCCGCATCGCGGACCTGATCATCGACTTCGGCTGCGACCAGGACAGCGGTCGGCCGCTGCGGATGTCCCCGGCCAAGGTGCAGAACTTCATGCTCGGCTGGTTGCCTCGCAAGGTGCTGCTGTCGGTCGCCGACCAGAACGCGATGCCGCACGCGGTCGACGCCTGGATCCGATGGTCGGGCCAGAAGCGCGGGCTGTCAGACGCCGCCGTCGGGCAGACGCTGGACGTCCTCTTCGATTCGATGGCGACCTTTTCCCGGATATACCGGGATCCGGCCGAATTCGGGCTGGACGAGAAACTCGTCGCCAGGCTGTTGCCGGACTCTGACCTTGAGGCGCTGCCGCGGCGCGCCTTCGCGTTCCCGATCCTCGAGGGCAAGCACGGCGGAGTCGACTTGTCCAAGCTCGATCCCGCTGACCCGGCCGACCGGCGGCTGCTGCTCGCCGCCGATCACGACACGCGGACCGGGTCACCGAGCGCGGCCGGCGTCGGCCGGCACATCGACCGGCACCTGGCCCTTGCGGACCGGCTCTGGCGCGGTTCACCCCCCGCCCTCTGGGACGCCGCGCAGCGGCTGCTCGACACGGGCGAGGACCGGCACATGGTGCTGCATGCGCTAATGGACGTGCTTGACGCGGCGGGCACGGACGAGGCCGCCCTCGAGATAGCCCTACGCGAACTGGCCACCGGCCTCAGCGACGACGACATCAACGGCCTCACCAACCCCGACTCCTGAGTCGCTTACTAGTCAAAAACCAAAGTCAAGTCCAACAAGATCAGTCCTTCCGAACGGGTCCGTGTTTCACCTTGTTGCGTCCCATGACCTTTGGAGCGGGGCCGAGGGATGAGCCTGCGCGCGGGTCGGCGCCCCGATCAAACACCAATCGGTGCACCGAAGCCGCGCGGGCTCATCCCCGGCGGCCCCGCTCCTGAAAGTCATCCGACGGGGTACGGGCGCGGCCATGGCGCCGTTGTGGGCCGCCAGCTCAGCTCGGGCCGATCTTCTTAGGTGGCGGAACACCTCGTCGCGCAGGCGGGCCCACAGCACTGGCGTGAGAGGTGCCTCGGAGCCTCGGCTGGCCTGGAAGGCGAGTCGGCGCGAAGATAGTGGATCGCTACACATGCCATGGCAAGCACAGCGATCCACTATCTTTTTCGAGTCCGCGGCGGTCCGCGACCGATTTCGTGAAATTTCGGTAGATGTCGTGGCGCGCCAGCGCCCGACATCTACCGATGGAATGGCCGCTGGAGCGCTGGTAGACGGTTAGGCGGTTAGACGGTTAGGTCGGCGTAGGCGCCTCTTACGTCGACTGCCGTTAGGGTCGTTAGGTCGGCGGCCGTGGCCGATTCGCCTAGGCGGACGACGCGGACGTCGCGGCAGGCGCAGGCGCGCTCGAACAGGGAGCGGGCGAAGCGGCCGTTACCGAGCTGGTCGATCACATCGGCCCGCTCGGCCTGCGCGAAGATCTGTTCCAGGACGCGGACGGCCTCCGGCTCGAAGGCGTCGCCTGCCTGCTCGGCGTGCATGACAGCGATGCGCGTGAGGTCCTTGGCGGTGTAGCTCGGGAAGGTGACGCGGGTGCTGAACCGGGACCCGAGGCCGGGATTCGACCGGAGGAAACGGTCCATGTCGGCCGGGTAGCCCGCGAGCACGATAACCAGGCGGTCGCGGTCGTCTTCCGCGCGCTTGAGCAGCGTCTGAACTGCCTCGGCACCGAATGCGTCGCCGCCGGAGTAACCCTCGTTGTGCAGCGAGTACGCCTCGTCGACGAACAGCACGCCGCCGAGCGCGGAGTCGACAAGGCGGTTGGTCTTGATCGCGGTCGAGCCAAGGTGCTCGCCGACCAGGTCGGCCCGGTGCGCCTCGACAACCTCCGGGCGCACCAGCAGGCCGAGCGCGGCGAAGATCCGGCCGAGGATCCGCGCCACCGTGGTCTTGCCCGTGCCAGGCGGTCCGGTGAACACGAAGTGCCTAGCGGGCGGTTGGCTGGTCAGTCCCTGTCGGTCCCGCAGCTTCGCGACCCGGAGCTGGGCGGCGATCGCACGCACCTGCTGCTTGACCGGCTCAAGGCCGATCAGCTCGTCGAGTTCGGCGATCGCGGATTCCAGGGTCGGGGTGTCCTCGTAACCGCGCAGCCGGGAGGTCAGCTCGGAGAACGCCCGCTCCAGGTCGGCGGCGCCGATCGTGAGCAGGTCTTCGGCGCGCGGGTCGCCGCCTGCGCCCATCACCCGGACGTCGCGGGCCTGGCCGGCCTTCTCCATGAGTGTCCTGACGAAGCGGCCGTTGCCGAGCTCGTCGGTGATCCGGCGGCGGCCCACCTCGTCGAGCATCCGCCACAGGACCCGGCGCGCGTCCGGGGTGAGGCCCTCCTGCCTGGCCCGGAGCTGGGTCTCGGCCAGGGCGAGCAGTTCCTCCGTCGAGTACGTGGGGAATCTGATCCTGGTCGCGAACCGCGAGGCCATGCCGGGGTTCGTCGCGAGAAACGCCTCCGTCTGCTTCTCGTACCCGGCCAGGATGATGATCAGGTTCTCCCGGTCGTCCTCGGCCCGCTTGAGCAGGCTCTGCACCGCCTCCGCACCGAACCGGTCGCTCTGCCCGTCGCCCTCGTTCACCAGGCTGTAGGCCTCGTCGATGAACAGCACCCGGCCCAGCGCGGAGTCGATCAGCTCGTTCGTCTTGATCGCGGTGGCCCCCAGGTACTCGCCCACGAGATCGGAACGCTGTGCCTCGACCACCTCGGGGCTGTCGAGAAGCCCGAATGAGTAGAAGATCTTGCCGACCACCCGGGCCACCGTCGTCTTGCCGGTCCCCGGCGGGCCGAGGAAGACGAAGTGCCGCATCGGTTTGTCGGTGCCGAAGCCGGCCACCGCCCGGCGGCGGGCCGCCTCGATCGACACGGCGATCGAGTGGACCTGCTCCTTGACCGGTCCGAGACCGATCATCCCGTCAAGCTCGGCGAGCGCCTCCTGGGGAGTGATCTCCAGCTTGGCCGCCATGGCCGCGGCTTGCTGAGGCTCCCTGGCCGCGTGGTCCGCGTAGACCTGGGCGACCCCCTGCGCGCGGGTGCCGTACGTGGCCGGCGAGTGCCCGCCTGGCCCGTTCCTCGGCGAGGGGCCCATTCGCCTGCCGGGTGCGTTTCCCCCCGGGCCCGCCGGGGCCGCGGGAGGTGGCGGCGGTCCGGTGAAACCCGGTCCGGCGGCACCCGGGCCCGGGTGCCCGGCCAAGGGGCCGTCCGGCCCGAACATGCGGGCCTCCTGCGATCCCTTCGCTGCCCGCCAGCCGATCAGCGCGGCGGCGACCACCCAGATGGCGATGACCGCGAACATCGTGTTCTGCGGCGAGGCCTGCACGATGAAGAAGACGAGAGGCGACGACCACAGCAGCGACCAGGCCACGGTCCGGCAGGGAATGAACCACCTGGACAGCGGACGGACGTTGGCGCAGGCCGCGACCAGGAACGGGGTCGCCAGCATGACAAGCAGCCACGCGGGCGGCATCGTGGGTACCTGCTGAGCGGCGGGCGCGGTCGCAGACGCCTGCGTGTTCAGCCGGTTGGCGCTGATGAGGAAGTAGACCCACGCCCAGAACGCGGCCACGTACAGCGAGGCCATCACGGTGCGGACGCCGCGGAAGACGCAGATGGGCGCGAGCAGCCAGGGCAGCAGGGCCACGGAAAGCGCCGCGAGCACCGGCCGCAGCAGCAGCGGGGCACGTCCGATCGCCGCGTGAACGCCGTCGACCACCGGCACGGGCTCGTCCGCCGGTGTGCGGCCCTTAGCGGCTGGCAACATCGTGCTCCCTTGGACAGTGGTAAATCCCTGTATAGCGCATGGGACGGTGCGGGCGACAGCACGCGCGCGGACACGCCGCACCAAGATCACCCGTTGCGATGTCCGCCAGCGGTGAAAGAGCCCAGGTGAGGTTGGAGAGGAAGCCGCATACGTTCGGGATAGTTATTGATTTTTCTCTTTTAGACGTGACATGTGAGATCGATTTCATCGCGCAGGGGAATGCCGAAATCACCAGTGCGGGGAATCTCCGGCTTTCGCTGGCGGGCGCGGTCCACCGCGCCCGGGCGCACTGCGCTGAGGTGGAAGCCCCGACGCTGGTAGAAGCGGAGCGCCCCGATGTTGTCGTTCGTGGTGGTGAGCGTGACCTGATGGCAGCCGAGCCGCTTGGCCTCGGCGCGGACCGCCTCGATCAGCAGGGTGCCGATGCCCTGGTACAGGTCAAGCGCGTTGATCGTGGCGATCTCGAGGATGCCCTGGCGTACCTCGAACGTGACCAGTCCCGCGATGCGGCCTGCCCGCTCGGCGATGAAGCCGGGCAGTGCGGCCGGGTAAAAGACCCCCTCGTGCACGACGATCTCAGAAGCACCCCACAGCTGAGCCGTCAGCCACTCGACCGTGGGCCGGTCTCTCTCCTCAACCGGCCGAATCGCCACGTCCCGCGGGTGCACACCGACCATTATCCGCACCTTCCGACGGGACGGCCCCCGATATTCGCAGACGAGTTGCTCTACTGGGTACTTACGTGCGTTTCCGGGTGAAGTTCCGGGTGAACCGGTGCAGTCGCCCGACCGCGGTCCGGGTGTCTCCCTTGTCAAGGGCGTACGCCACGGCACCGAAAACCACTACCGCCAGGATCGTCGCGACGGCGCCGCCCCTGCCTCGAAAATGGCCCCGCCGGTCGGCATGACCAGCGTGACCGCGAGGCCCGCGGCGGCCCCGGCGGCGGCGGCCGCGACTCCGGCGAGGGTGGCGTGGCCAAGCCCGGCGAGGGCGGGCCGCCCCCGCAGCCGCCTGGTCGCGGCCACCATGGGGACAGCCGTCGCGATCTGCCCGATGCTGCTGGCCAGCGCGAGCGCACCGACAGCCAGCCGCGGGGGCGCCAGCAGGACCATCGGGAAGGAGAGCGCGGCCGGCAGCAGCTGCTGCGCGACCAGGCCGATGCCGGCGACCTTCAGCTTGCCGAGGGCGAACAGTACCCGCGACAGGTTGGTGACGATGGCGAAGCCCGCCACCCCCGGCGCGAACAGCAGGAACGCCTGGGCAAGCGGTGCCACCTGGTCCGACTTCTGAGTGAGGACGTGCGCGGCGGGCAACGCGACCGCGACCATGATCGCGGTGCTCAACAGGGACATCAGCATGACCGCACGGCTCGACCCGGCACTCGTCCGGTCGAAGTCATCACCCTCCGTCGCCGACAGCACGGGGAAGGCGCTGGTCACGATGGCGATCGGCAGCACCGAGACAATCGCGGTGAAGACGAGGTTCCCGTAGTTGACGAGGACGAGGGCGCCGGTATCGCCGTGGCCGTTGGCCAGGTCGATCGTGATAACGCTGTAGATGTCCGCGGCCAGGAACTCAAGCACCCCGACCAGGGCGAGGCCGCTGGCCCGGCTCAGCACACCGGGGGGGAACTTCAGCGTGAGCCGCCAGCGCAGGTGCAGCCGCCAGGTGGCCGGCAGAGTCACGATGACCAGCATGCCGATGTTCATCGTGGTCCCGATGGACAGTACGAGCATCGCGGTGAGCGGGGTCCTCGCCAGCGGCGCGTTGTGGTCTAGCGACGAGAAGACCAGGTAGGACGTGATCGTTACCACGTTACCGATCACCGGTGCCAGGCTCATGGCACCGAACTTCCGGTAAGCCTGAAGCAGCCCGAACAGCACCACGGAGAAGCCGTAAAGCAGGATCTGCGGTGCGAACGAGATCAGCATGAGGCTGGTCGCGTTGATCATGTCCGCGTGGACGCAGTCGGCGTTCGGGTTGACCGGGTTCAGCGCCTCGGAGATGGGGACGGCGACAGCGGCGATGGCGAGAGTGATCGGCAGCAAGATCACGACGGACCAGGTCAGCAGCGCCGACGAGGTCTGCTCGACCCGGACCTTCTCCCTCGGGTCGGCCGCTGCCCGCTTCGCCGAGCGTGCGAGCACCGGCACCATCGCGCTGGACAGGGCGCCGCCGATGGCGAGCTCGACGATGAGGTTCGGCACCTGGTTGGCCGTGACGTACGCGGTGCCGAGGCACCCGGACCCCACCGTGTGCGCGAACACGACGGTACGGATCAGGCCAAGGACACGGGAGAACCCCGTGAGGACCGCGACGATCAGGGCTCCGCGAGCGATCCCGCCCGCTACCTTGCCCCTGGCTTCCCCGCTCTCGTCTACCTCGGTCTCAGGCCGTGACGGATCCGCGAGGCCAGCCGTGTCGGTCTGCACCGCTCCATAGCCCCTTCGCCCGTCGACATAGCTCGCTCCGCACAGGCTACGGCTTTCGTGTGCTTTTTGGCGGGATCATGGCATCGTTTGCGGAGATCTCTCTTGGACCTCGCGCATGTCTATACCGGTCTATAATGCCAGGCTGCACCGATGGCAGGGCTATGCAGGTACGCAAGTAAGCAATGAGAAGGCGGGCAAGCAGAGGTCTTGACCTCGGAAGGCGCGGGCGGGCCATGAAATGAGCCGGAGCCAGCCACGGTCCGTTCGCTGAATCTCCATGGGTTCCGAACATCTCCATGGTTCCGAACGGACCGTGGCGCTCCATGCGGTCTTGGCAGGCCCGGTGATCGCTGGTCATACGATCGGGGCCGGTCAGGCCACACTCCCGGAGGGAGGAGGGGACCTCCCCCGGAAGACAATCGGCAACGGTCTCCCGCTGCGCATCCTTTTTTAGGAAAGTTTCTTAATAGATCGTGCCAACCGTAACTCCGGCACTTCGCCACGTCAATACGTTGACGCGATCGCATCGCAGGGTTACAGTCAGCTAACTAATAAGAAAGTTACTTATTAATTAGCCTTTAGTTAGCCGTGCCGACCTCGTCCCCCGGGAGGCCGCGTGCCCGCACACTTCCCCTTCCACCTGCCCACCTTCAAGGGCCGCCCGCGACGGCTGTCCCTGCTCGCCTCTGCCTGCTACTCCTCGGACTCGGCGTCGCCGCGACGGCACCGGCCGCCTCGGCCCAGACCAACCTGCTCGCCAACGGCGGCTTCGCGGCCGGCAGCACGTCCGGCTGGACCTGCTCGTCCGGTGACACCGTGGTCACCTCGCCGACCTACGCCGGCTGCGTCCTACGCGCTGGCAGGCACGCCCACCGGCAGCGACGACGCCCAGTGCAGCCAGGTCGTCAGCGTCCAGCCGTCCTCCACTTACTCGCTGACCGGCTGGGTCGAGGGCGACTACGTCTACCTCGGCGACAGCGGCACCGGCGCCAGCGATACCGACGACTGGACGCCGTCCGCGACGACGTGGACCGAACTGTCCACCAGCTTCACCACCGGCTCGGCCACGACCAGCGTGACCATCTACATCCACGGGTGGTACGCGCAGCCGGAGTTCTACGCCGATGACCTGTCGCTCACCGGCGCCGCGGGAAGCGGCGGCGGCGGAGGCGGGACCACGGCGCCCGCCGCGCCGGCGAACCTGGCGGTCACCGGCACCACATCCTCTTCGGTCTCGCTGTCCTGGGCGGCGCCGTCGGGTACGGTCACCGGCTACTACGTGAACGAGAACGGCAACCGGGCCGCGACCGTCACGGGAACGACCGCCACCATCAGCGGGCTTGCCGCCTCGACGGCATACACCTTCACGGTCAGCGCCTACAACTCGGCGGGCACGTCCCCGGCTTCCAGCTCGGTCAGCGCGACGACGTCGGCCTCCTCGGGAGGCGGCGGGGGCGGCGGGTCGCTGCCCGCGCACATCCTGATGGGCTACTGGCAGGACTTCACCAACAACGCCACCCCGCTCACCCTGGCCCAGGTTCCCACCAGCTACAACCTGGTCGCGGTGGCATTCGGCACGGCGACCACCACGCCGGGCCAGGTCGCGTTCAGCCTGGACTCGACGCTGGCGTCGACACTCGGCGGGTACACCCAGGCCGCAGTTCATCGCCGACATCGCAACCCTGCACTCGCGCGGCCAGAAGGTCATCCTCTCGGTTGGCGGGGCGAACGGCACGATCAGCGTGGATGACGCGACGAGCGCGGCCAACTTCGCGAGCAGCGTCGACTCGCTCATCAAGCAGTACGGGTTCGACGGCGTGGACATCGACCTGGAGAACGGCGTCAACCCGACCTACATGGCCTCCGCGCTCGAGCAACTGGAAAGCGACGTCGGGCTCAAGCCTCATCATCACCCTCGCGCCGCAGACCGTCGACACCCAGTCGACCGGCAGACGACTACCTCGCGCTGGCACTCGACATCAAGTCGATCCTCACGATGATCAACACCCAGTACTACAACTCAGGCACGATGAACGGCTGCGACGGGAACGTCTACGCCGAGGGCACGGAGAACTTCATGACCGCGCTCGCCTGCACCGAGCTGGAAGGCGGCCTGTCCGCGTCGCAGATCGGGCTCGGGCTGCCC
Source organism: uncultured Actinomycetota bacterium (assembly GCA_963785645.1). Classification (GTDB taxonomy): domain Bacteria; phylum Actinomycetota; class Actinomycetes; order Streptosporangiales; family Streptosporangiaceae; genus Trebonia. The sequence goes on along the minus strand of CAWAWG010000001.1, from coordinate 184,217 downwards.
GCCTCCACCTCGGCCGCGGGCAGCGGGTACGTCGCCCGTCGCTCGTCAACAACGCGCTCGACTGCCTGGCCGCCAGGGCCAACTGCGGCAGCTTCGTCCCGTCGACCTCCTAGCCCTCGATCCGCGGCGTCATGACCTGGTCCATTAACTGGGACGCGTCCAACGGCTACAACTTCGCCGACACGGTCGCACCGTACCTGTCCACGCTCCCCTAGCCTGCGGCCGTTCTGCCGGTACAACCAAAACGGGGGCGCGCGGTTCGCCGCGTGCGCCCCCGTTCCGAGTAACTCAGGCCCCGGCTTGCCGCCGAGGCCGATGCCTCACGGCGCGAAGATCTCCAACTCGGACATCTGCGCGCCGTTCTGGACGCTGTTGGCGGTGAAGTTGAGCTCGACGTACTGGTCGCTGGTCCCGGACGGAAGCGGGATGGTGACGGTGTTGCCGGTAGACGGGTTCCAGGTGTAGGTAGCGGAGCCGACCAGGGTGGAGTAGCTGCTGCCGTTGGTCGAGCCGAGCACCGACAGGGTCTGGGTCCGGGTCTCCACGCCGACGACGGCGGCAGGTCGATCACCAGCGAGCCCAGGGTCTGGCTGGAGCCCAGGTTCACGGTGAAGGTCGCCGGCCAGGCGCCGTTGGTGCTCTCCCAGTAGGTGCTGGTGTTCCCGTCGACGGCGTTGGCGGGCACGTACACCTGGGTGTAGCTGGACGCGGTGACCGGGCTTGTTGAGCGCCAGGTCGGTGGTCGAGGAGGCGGCGCCGGTGCCCGACAGCGCCACCGTCAGCGGGCTGCCCGGCGCGCTGCTGTTGACCGACAGCGTCCCGGTTGCCGCCCCGGCCGCGGTCGGCGCGAACGACACGCTGACCGTGCAGGAGGCGCCCGCCGCGAGCGACGTGCCGCAGTTGTTCGTCTCGCTGAACGGCCCGGTCACGCCGATCGAGGACATCGACGCGGCGGTGCTGCCCGGGTTCGACACCGTCACCGTCTGCGCCGAGCTGGTCGAGCCCGACGTTGGTGTTGCCGAACGACACGCTCGACGGGCGACGCCGTCAGCGCGGCTGCCGGTCGTCCGGTCGACCCGCCGCCGGGGAACACCTCGAACTCCGACAGCTGCGCGGCGGTCCAGCCGGTGTTGCCGGTGAAGCTCAGCTGCACGTACCGGGCGCTGGTCCCGGACGGCAGGCTGATCGTCACCGTGTTGCCGGTGGACGGGTTGAAGGTGTACCCGGCCGACCCGACGAGCTGGCTGAACGTCGTCCCGTTGGTGCTGCCGAGGACCGACAGCGTCTCCGTGCGGGTGGACCAGGCCGACGGCGGCGGCAGGTCCAGCGTGACCGACCCGATCGACTGCGCCGAGCCCAGGTCGACCGTGATGGTCTGCGGGTACCCCGCGCCGTCGGTGCTCTCCCAGTAGGTGCTGGTGTTGCCGTCGGTCACGTTCGAGGCGACGTAGCGTCTCGTACGAGCTGCTCGCCGTGGCCGGCTGGTTCAGGGCGAGGTTGGTGGTTGAGGTGATGCCGTTACCGCTCAGCCCGACGGTCAGCGGGTTGTTGTTGGCGTTGCTGTTCACGGTCAGGGTGCCGGTATTGGTCGCCGCCGTGGGCGTGAACTTGACCGTCACCGTGCAGGTGCCGTTGACCGCGATGCGTGGTGCAGTTGTTGGTCTGGCTGAAGGCCCCGGTCACCGCGACGCTCGAGACGGTGGCGGCGGTGGTGCCGGAGTTGGTCACCGTCACCGTCTGGGTGGCGGGGGAGTTGCCGACCAGGGTGGCTGGGGAAGGACAGGCTAGCCGGGGAGGCGCTCAGCACCGGTCCTGGTGCCGTGCCGGTGCCGGTCAGGCTCACCGTGTTGGTGACGCCGCCGGCGTTGATGGTGACGCTTCCGGTAGCTTGCGCCGGTCGCCGTCGGCGAGAACGTCACGTTGACCGTACAGGAGCTGTTAGCCGCGATCGACGATCCGCAGTTGTTGGTCTCGGCGAAGGGACCGCTGGCGGTTATGGACGAGACCGAGGCGGCTGCGCTGGTCGGGTTGGAGACCGTCACGCTCTGCGCGGCGCTGGTAGAGCCGGTTACCTGCGGGCCGAAGGTCAGCGCGGTCGGGCTCGCGGTGACGCCGGTGACGGGGTACGGCGGGTAGACCGGGGTCGGGCTGTCGCCGACGCTGCACCCGGCCGGGTTGACGCCGGAGCGTTGGTCTCGGTGAGCGCGAAGCCGGTGCCCTCACAGCTGTAGCTCGGGTCGTTGCCCTCGTTCGCCTGCGCCACGCCGGTGGCCGTGACGTTGGTGAGCGTGGCCGCGCCGCCGGTCTGTTCCTGCAGGGCGAAGGTGCCGGTGCCGATGATGGACACGTTGTTGAGGTTGACCCCGCTGACCGTGCCTTCAACCCACTGGATCGCCTCGAACGGGCTCTGCTCGATCAGCGCGTTGGTCACGTTGATCGGGCCGGTGACCGCGCCCTGCTCGCCGTCGAACCACAGCGCGCCGACGCCGAACTGCCAGTTCGGGTCGAGCTGGCCGTCTCTGATCATGGTGTTGTTGGAGATGGTGGTCAGGCCGAGCGGGGTGGAGTCGAAGCGCTGCGCCGCCGTGATGCCGCCGCCCTGGTTGATGCCGGTGTCCTCCACCAGGTTGCCGGTGACGGTGTTGTTGTTGCCGCCGTACACCGCGATCCCGTTGGCAAGCTGCTGCTGCTGCAGGGTGTTGTTGGAGATGACGTCGCCGGAGTCGGCGCCGACGCTGGCGTCGGCCCAGAGGGCGATGCCATCGTCACCGGTGTTGCGGATGCTGCTGTCGGTGATGGTGGAGTCGGTCACGGCGCCGTGCAGGTTGATGCCGTCGGCGGTGGTGTCGCGGATGCGCATGCCGCTGAAGGTCAGGTTGGTCATCGGCCCGTCCATCCAGGCGCCGACCTTCATGTGCTCGATCCAGATGTCGGACACGGTGGAGTTGCTCAGCTCGCCGCCGATGCCGTTGACCTGGGCGCTGTCGTCGCGGATCTGGACGTTGCCGAAGATCGCGAAGTTCGACAGGTGCACGTTGGTGCTGCCGGCCAGGGAGTTGCTCGGCTCGCCGTTGCCGTAGAAGCCCGGCGCCGTCCCGGTGATGGTGGAGTACCACATCCCGGCGCCTGCAACGGTGACGTTGTTGACGATGATGTGGCCGGGGATGTTGTAGGTGCCCGGCGGGATCCAGACCGTCCCGCCCGCACCGGCCGCGGCGATCGCGTTGTTGAACGCGGTGGTCGAGTCGTTCACACCAGTCGGGTCGGCGCCCTCGCTGACGACCGATACCGAGCCTGCGGGCTGGGTCAGCGCCGCGGCGACGTTCTCGAAGTCGGCCAGGTTGATCGTGTACGAGGATGCGGTGTCCTCCGAGTCAACCTCCAGCTTGAACGTGGTGCCGGCCGGATAGGTCGTGGTGAACAGCCGGTGCACCTCGTCGTAGAAGTGCATCGGGTCGCCGCTGCTTGGCGTGTTGACGAACGGGTAGCTGCCGTAGTACCAGCTGTAGGCGTTGGTCAGCGTGAAGTCAGTCTGCTTGGTGCCGTTGATGTACAGCGACAGCGGAGCGGTGTAGACGGACCCATCGGAGCTGTCAGGAATGCTGTAGCGGAAGTCGATGGAGTTGGTCGCCACCGGGGTGGTGAAGGTGACGGACTGGCCGGAGCCGTTGCCCGCCAGGGTGACGGCCTCGCGGCCGACCGCCTCGTCGGCGAGCTGGCCCTGCGTGTAGCTGGGGCCGATGACCGTCCCGGTGTTCGGTGAGTTCTGGGCCAGGACTTCGGTGTAGGGCAGGCTTGCCCCGCTGCCGCCGGTGGCCGTCGCAGCCGCCGTCGCAGCCGGCTTGACCGCCGCTGACGCAGGCTGGATCGCTATCGCCGCGAGGCCGGCCGCGGCTAGCGATGCGGCAGCGACGCCCGTGACGAGCATGCGTCTCAGATTTCGGACAGAGTGGAACATCGTTGTTCCTCTCAACGCTCAGCGCCGAGCCTTGCTCATCGACGCTTGGCCATGACGCTAAACTTCTCAGCATCTCTTTGCAATATCTGGACGATATTTAGGTTGAGATTGACGAATCAAAGCAAACCTGTAACGGACGTCCGAGAGAGATTGCCAGGTCAGCGGGCTTTTGTTCAGCTGTGCGCACTACTAGGCCGGTCGCATGTCGGCAAGCGAGCAACGCTGCAGCATTTTCTGGTGTTCGAAGGTCGATATTTACTGCAAAATATGAAGCTCTTAATGAAAGATTTCAGCAAAGAGGCGGGGAAGTTGACCGATCCAGGCCCAGATAGCGACAGCCAACTTGCAACCACGGCGCGGCGGCAACCCGACCGAACCTCTGCTGAGCTGCAGAGTCTTCGACGCAATACCAGAAATGGTGCGGGTCCCGGGAAGGTGCGGTTGCCCACCGGGCTGCCGACCTAGTGAGGTCATGTCACTGTGACGCAGGAACCTGGACTCATCACACCTGGCGGAGCCGCGTGCACCGATTCGCGTGTACGTCGCCCCGGGGGAGATCGAGCTTAGGGTTTTCTGGCGACCGCGCTGTAGCCCGACGTAGGGGCCGGAACGTCCCCAAGGTTTGGGCGCCACTCTGAAAGCTGTACTAGACCCGGGCTGACCAGGTCGAGACCGGTGAAGAAGCGTGCGACCTCGTCGCGGCTGCGGCGGGTCTGCGCGGTAGCGACGTTCTCGTGACGGTCACTCGCGTTCTGACGACCTGTGGGGATCACGGTCACGAAGAGTGCACTTACTCGGAGTGTGCGGTATTTCTCTCCGCTGGCCTGGCTTGCTGGTCCTCTGGAGCGGTATCGAGCCAGGTCATGCGGCGGACGGAAGGCACCGCGAAGACGGCCAGCGTGCCGAAGACGGCCCAGGCGGCGCCGAACCCGAGGACGGCGCGGGCGCCGACTACGGCCGCGACCGCGCCGGCGGCGGCGAACGCGACGGGGCCGAATGCGAACGCGCCGACCATATTGAACGCCCCCACCCGGACAGGGCTTGCGCGGGTATCCGCTGCTGCGTCACCGTCGCTCCGAGCGCGCTGGCCAGCGCCGATCCCAGCCCGGCCAGCAGTGCCCCTCCCGCCACGGCGATTACAGGAAGGTGCAGGGCCAGCGCGAGTGGCGGGAGAGCGAAGCCGAGCGTAGCCAGGTTCACGACCGCCAGCGGGTGCCGTGGACGGCGGCCCAGCGCGAGCAGACCCCCAAGGATCGCGCCGCCTCCATAACAGGCCAAGATGGCTCCCCAGGCGGACGCGCCGCCGAGGTAGTCGCGGGCCAGTACCGGACCAAGTACCAGGTACGGCCCCCAGGTCAGCAGGTTGAACAGCGCGGACTGGATGGTCGTGGCCATAAGCCAGGAGTGCGCACTGAATTCCGCCCAGCCCGCGGCCAGGTCGCTCGAGCAGCGACTGGGGGCGAGACCTTCCACGCTGGGAAATCGAAGCATGGCCAGTGCGGCGGCGCTGACCGCGTAGCTTGCTGCGTCGACCGCGACGACGATGGCCGGGTCGGTCGCCGCGACCAGGATCCCGGCCAGGGCTGGCCCGGCGACCTGGGCAGCGGGCCCGGCCACTGCGAGCAGCGCGTTCGCGTCGCCAAGCCGACCACCGGGTGCGAGTTGCACGGGAAGGCCAGCGAGGGCAGGCTGGAAGAACGCGTTGCCGGTGCCGACGACAAGGGCAGCGGCGACGAACAGCCACAGCCGCGGATGCCCCATCTGGAGCGCGGCGGCTAGGGCGCCCTGGGCCACACACCGTGCCACATCAGCGGCCAGCATCACCGGCCGACGGCCAAACCGGTCGGCGACCGCGCCGCCGCCCAGCATGAACGCGATCATCGGGACGATATTCGCGGCGAACACGATGCCCAGATCGGTCGCCGTCCCGCCGTTGCCGAGCACGGCGAAGGCGATCGCCACCGACGACATCGCCGTGCCGAGCATTGACGCCGAATAGCCGACGTAAAAGCGGCGAAAGTCGCGGCCAGCCAGGACACCAAGCCTGCCGTCGCGGAATTTACTGCGGAAATCCAATGAATCAATTATCGGCGACGCCATGCTCTCTACCATGCCAAATGCTCCACGGATAAAGCAAATACGCAGGCAGACGCTCCGATAATTACCGCAGTAAATGCGCATTACGGGGCGGCTATGCTGAAGGAATGGGATTGCCAGTGCCGGTGGAGTACGCAGTCGCGGTCGACCAGTACCTCGAACGGGCGGCGCTCAGCAGCGCGTCCCGCCGCGTGTACCGGATCTCGCTCGCCAGCTGGGCGTGGTCGCTCGTTGGCAAGCCGGTCCCGCATGGCACGGAGCGCCGGGGGGCGGCGCCCCCGGTCGTACCCCTCGCACTGCTTGATGAGCCAGCTACCGCGGAAAGGCTGGAAGCACGGTTCACGGTCCGGACAGTGACGGCCGACGCCCGCACCGCCAACCGCGAACTGTCTGCGTTGCGCAGCGCTGTTGGCTGGTGGCGGGAGCAGGACTGGATCTGCTCGGATCCGACCGCGGGACTGCGCCACCGGCGCCCTGATGCCCCCGGGGGTGGATTGAGCGAAGAGCAGGTCGGCGCCCTTTTCCAGCTGCCAGTAAGCCTGCGGGAGCAAGCACTATGGCGGATGGTCTACGACTCGGGCGCGTCTATAACAGAGGTGCTGTCGCTTGATGCGGACCAACTGGATTTGTCCCGGCATCGGGCGCGTCCCCGGTCCAGCGACCCATTTCCCGGAACTGATGTTGAGTGGCGCAAGGGAACGAGTCAGTTGCTGCGCTGGCTGCTGGCAGGAAGGACGTGGGGACCGGTGTTCGTCACTGACCGCCGAGCCCCGATGCGGGCCACCGCAGCCGACGTGGTCCGGGTGACCGGCCAGGCCCGGATGTCCTACCGGCGTGCGGCGGAGATCTTCACCACGCTAACCCGCCCGCTGGATGCGGACGGCCGAGGCTGGACCCTGCACCAGCTCAGCGCGGCGGGAAGGAACGTCAGATTAGCCACGCTGAATAGCGGTAGCCGCAGATAGTTGACGGCATTGCTATCGCGGCAGCGTTCCTCACTGCCGCGATAGCGAGAACGACTTGGCTGGAGCGGCCGACGCCGGCCAGCGGCGGGTGGACAATAAGGGCGTGGATCGGATACGGGCCGAGACGTATCTGCGGCAGATGGCGGAGGCCGAACTGCGTCGCGCTATGAGCCAGCCAGCGCAACCCTCCCCGAGTGGGCGGCACCCCGGCCCGAGCAGGCTGAGGACGCAGAGTATGCGGATGGACCGAGTCGCGCAAGCCCTGATATCGGTCGGCGCCGTGGAGATGAGCGTGGTGGGGGCGCTCAACGACGACTTCGGTATTGCGCTCGAAGTACGGCCTCCGGGCGAGTCTTCGCCCGTCACCACGGGGGCAGCGATGGCTCACAGGCAGATAGCACGGATACGCCGCGTCACGGCGTCAAGCGTGCCCGTCTCGCCAGCCGCGCCCGGCACTCCGCCCGGACCGCCGGGTGCTCCAGTGCTGCACCGGATCGCCTCGGTGGGAATGATGCTGCCGGTGTCAGCCGACGACCAGCGCGGTGAGCTTCACCTGCTCGCGTACTCACATGCCGGGACCGACGCGCGGCTTACCGCGATCGGCCGGTCGCGTACACATGCCTTTTATCCCGGCATTTTCCGGCTGGAGCGGCTCACCGCGACCGACGACAAGGGGAACTCTTACGGGTTCGCCCTCAATGGCGAAAGCGACGGCAGCGAATGGACCGGAGACCTCACCCTGCGCCCCGAACCGCCGCCGGACATCCGCTGGCTGGACATCAAGTCCGGTGACACCACCCGCCGGATCGACCTCGAACCGCGGTCCACGCCTGCGGACGCAACATTGACCCGGGACACGCACACCCCGGGCGAGCACTACTTGCACGGCATGGTCGCCCAGATCCTCGCCGCGCATTTCATCAGCCCGCATGACCTCGGCCGTCAGGTGACCGGGTTTCGCCCGACACTGCCTGGGCGCGTTACCCACGGGATTGGCGACATAGTGGCCGCGCTGCTGGCGGCCGGTGTGCTATCCCCGCTCAGCCCGGTTCCCGGTCAGCTCGCCACGCTATACGGAAGCCTGAGCATTGCCGACCACGGCATTGCCGCTCCGCCTGCCCGTGACCTGCCCGAGCCGTGGCTGAGCGTGCTCTCGCACATTCACCGGCGCAAGCCGCGTCCGGCACAGGTCGCTGAGGGCTGCGCCGGGGCGGCGCTCGCACTGCCCGAACTCGACGGCATCAGACTGCGCATCCATGGCTTGCAGAACACCGCGGTCAGCACCGTTATGCATGTCCGCGCAACCGGCGTGCGGACAAACAACCGCGATGCCGCCCTACCCCTGGTGTGGGTACGGGACGAGTCCGGTCGCTGGCACACCACCCGGAAGAACGTGTCCGTTATGCGGCCCGACGGGGAACTGTCCGCGTACCTAGACGTCGTGCCGCCGCTGGGTCGCGGCTCTACGATCGAACTGCTCGTGGCCGGCTGGTCGGCACAGGTACGCGCCACCCTGCCGCTGCGTTGGAGCTGACAAGCACGGACGGAGGCAATTATCAGTCAGAACGAGGGGTGGTTCACTTCCCTGCCTCCGTGCGAGGCTCCGGTGCCGTGCGGGGACGGCTGGCACACCGTCCGCTGGGCGGCCGGCTCGTTCGAGCTGCCGTCGCATCCCGACGCCGAAGCCGAGCTAGTCCTCGCCGCACTCGGCGGGGAGAAGGCCGGCTGCGTGAAGGTGGCCGAGGCATGGCACCGTCACAACGAGGATCTGTCCATGCTGATGGTCGGCCCACGTCACTCCGGCGATCACATCACCGTCACGTGGGACAGCGTGCATACCGTCGAAGCGGCCAGCGGCCAGCCGGGCTGGGCCGGGTCGGGGTCGCCAGTTCGTTTCCCAGCACACCGCCGCTGCGACCACGCCGCGGATCGCAGGCATTGCGGCAGGCGATCCAGGCCGAGATGGACAGAGCGCGGCAGCGCAAGACCGACATTCTGTCGCTGCTCGCCCTTGGACCCGCGTTCGGTTTCCGGCTGGCCGGCCACGTCGCCGCCGCGCATGCCGACCCGCCTGCGGAAGCGGACCGCCCCGCGCTCAGCGCGGCCATCTACGGCCGCGCCGCACTGATCGCGGAGGAGTGGATCGGCATCGACCCCGACCAGGTGGAGGGGGAACTGACCGGCGACGAGACCTGGGGTGCGGTCGAGCTCACCGGGAAGGGAGCGGACCGGCGGCTGCGGATCGCCCTGCCGGCTAACTGGCTCGCCTCGGTCTGGGCGTGCGGGCTGGCCCTCGTCGCCCGGCACCTGGTGATTGCGGTGACGCGACCCGGCTGGCCGGATGCTCAGGTACTAGCGTTGCGGGCCCCGGGTATCGAGCCGGTTCCGCTTGACGTGACGGGCACCGTCGACGAGAGCGGCTTGCCGCAGTGGCAGGTCAGCTCGGCATGACCAGCGCGGGCGAGACCGGGCGCGGGGAAGGAAAAAAGGGGTGGCGGTTATGGCGCAAACTGGGAGGATGAGCGCTAATCCGGCGGTTGAGGCACTTGGGGTGGCGGTGGCGGCCCGGGTGCCAGTTTTGCTCTGGGGAGCACCCGGGACGGGGAAGACATCGGCGATCCGGGCGATGGCGGAGGCGATGGGTCTGCCCTGCGAGACGGTCATCGCTTCGATCAGGGAGCCGTCGGATTTCGCTGGGCTGCCGATCGTGGTCGGCGACGGCGTGCGATTCGCCCCGCCGACATGGGCGCGGCGGCTCGCCGATGCCGGGCACGGGTTGCTGTTCCTCGACGAGCTCTCCACGGCGCCGCCCGCCGTACAGGCCGCGCTGCTGCGCGTCGTGCTGGAACGCGCGGTCGGCGACCTGACGCTGCCGGACCAGGTAGCAGTCGTCGCCGCGGCCAACCCGCCGGAGCAGGCCGCGGACGGCTGGGACCTGTCCGCGCCGCTGGCAAACCGGATGTGCCACCTGAGCTGGCAGGCCGACCCGCGCGCGGTCGCGGACGGGCTGGCCGGCGGCTGGGCCGCGCCGGAGATCCCGCTGCTGCCGGACGGCTGGCAGGCCGAGGAGATCCTGTCGCGCGGGCTGGTCGCCGCGTTCTTGCATGTCCGGCCTGCCCTGGCGTGCGCGCCGCCGTCGGACGCCGCGGCCGCCGGGCGCGGCTGGCCATCGCCGCGGACCTGGGAGATGACCGCCCGCTTGATGGCGGCCGCCAGCGCCGCGGGAACATCCGACGAGGCGCGGTCGGCGCTGATCAGGGGCGCGGTCGGGGATGGCGCCGGGGTGGAGCTCCTCGCCTGGCTCGTTGAGATGGACCTGCCCGACCCCGAGGCGGTGCTCGCCGACCCGGCGTCGTTCCAGCTGCCGGAACGGGGCGACCGGGCGTACGCGGCGCTGGCCGCGGTCGCGTCCGCGGTCGCCGCGAACTCGACCCAGGAACGCTGGGCGGCCGGCTGGCAGGTCCTAGGCGCGGCGGCCGACGCCGCGCCCGACGTCGCCGCCGTCGCGGCGCGCGTACTCGCCCGGTGCCGACCGCCGGAGGTGACCGCGATGCCCGAGGAGATCAAACGCTTCGCTCCCGTGCTGCGCGACGCGGGCCTGCTCGGATCATGACCAGCCGGCCACACGGACGGGGCGGCGCCCTACCAGGGCTGGCGGCGAGCCGGCTGTGGGCCGCTACCCGGTTTCCCTACCTGGCCACGGGCGTGTTCGGCGCGACGGTGATCGCGGAGCCGGACAGCGGGACCGTCTCGGTGGACGAGAGCTGGCGAATGCACGCCGACCCCGAGCTGGTCGCCGAGTGGACGCCGGCCCAGCTCGGCAGCGTGCTCGTGCACCACGTATGCCACCTGCTGCGAACGCACGGGGAGCGGGCGCGCGCCGCCGGTGTGGGGCCGGACGACACCCCGGCCTGGCTGCGCGCCGCGGACGCGGAGATCAACGACGACCTCGTGCCGGCCGGGCTCGACCTACCGGGCCAGCCCATACTCCCCCGGCACCTCGGGTTCGCGGACGGCTTGCTGGCCGAGCAGTACTACGCACCCGGCGCACACACCGGTGCGGCCCGATGGCTCAATTGCGGCGGCGGCGCGGACGGACAGCCGGGTGACTGCGGGTGCCCGGGCGGCTTGCCTGGCTGGCAGTCGGAACTGCTGCGGCGCCAGGTCGCCCATGACGTGATCGCACACGCCAAGCAGGCAGGGAACGTGCCGGCCGGGATGTTGCGGTGGGCCGAGCAGACGCTGTCCCCGCGGGTTGACTGGCGGCGGCAGCTCGCGGCCGAACTGCGCCGCGCGGTCTCTGAAGTGTCCGGCGCGGTCGATTACTCCTACCGCCGGCCATCGCGACGGTCGTCGGTGTCGGGGGACGTGATCCTGCCGGCCCTGCGGCGGCCGGTGCCAGAGATCGCTGTGGTCTGCGACACCTCGGGCAGCATGTCCGATGACCTCCTGGCCATGGTGCTAGCCGAGGTAGAAGGCATCGTGCGGGCACTCGGCCGGGCCAGGGCAACTACGCGTACTGGCTTGCGACACCGCAGCCGGGACGGCGCAGCGGATCAGCTCCGCGCGGCAGGTGTCACTCGTGGGCGGCGGCGGAACGGACATGGGAGCAGGCATCCGGGCAGCTGGCGAGCTACGGCCACGCCCGGCCGTCTGCGTCGTGCTCACCGACGGCCACACACCATGGCCGGGCGCGGCGCCGAAGGGCATGCGAGTCGTCGTCGGCCTGCTCGGCGAAACGGCACCCGAGGCCCCCTCCTGGGCACGCGAGATCCGGGTGCCATACGCGGAACGCAATGCATAACCGCGCCATCGCCCGATAGCGACTGGCTGCTGGCCCACCAAGACCAGGAAGAGGCCCCGACCGGCGAAGGTTACGGCCGCCGAGCCGGTTCTCCAGGTGGCGCAGCCGACGGAAAGGAACGCCGCGCTTCAGCTCCGCCAGCACCGTCTCGGTAGTCCAGCACTCTTTGCCGACTAGCAGGTCTCGTAGGACATCGAGCCTGTCCGCTCTTGCGAAGTGGCTTAGGCACGTAGCGTCAAGCACTATGGAATCGGTGGCAATGCTGGTGTAGGGAACCTGAACATCCCAACCAACCTAACAAACGACCTAATCGTCGCCGCTATTAGCATGTTTAGTGAGTTGGATTAGCAATTTTCTGCTGCTGCCGTTGCCTCCGCAGTCATCGGCCGTGCGCTATCACCGTCCAGGTCTCCCTGCGGTGCTACTCGCCGACTGGGTCCTCTTCCCGCCGTGACCGTGCGACGCGTACCGTCGGGCGCTTGCTGGCGTTCCTACCACCCTTGCTCAGCGCAGGAACCGGCGCTGTCCGACCGTGTCGCGACCAGTCGCAGGCCCGCCTCGACCAGCGCGAAGCCGATCCGGCTGCGCAGATCCGCCCAGTGCTGCCGCCTGCGCGGCACCCGCGACTGCGGATGCCGGTTCCTGGTGCGGGCCCGGCACTGGGCGACCTGGCGCTCAACCTCGCGGATGTGCGAGCTGACCAGGGTGTCGGGTATGTGGAAGTTGCTCATCAGTAACTCGCTTCCTCCGCCGCGGCCCGTGCCGAGCCTGGCCGGCTGCCTGCCGTGCGGCGGGCCGGCGGGCGGCGCCGAGCGTCCGCCAACTCTGCTGGCTCAGGCCCAGGATGAGAGCCGCGGCGAGCGCGGCGGCGGCGATCGGGAAAAACGGGGCCGGGCCGAGATCATGTACCACCACAGCGCCGAGTGCCACTGAGACTGGAAAGATGCCGAAGCTGGCCAGCAGCAGCAGGCCGGTCAGCCGGCCAAGCAGATCCGGGGGCGCCCAGCGCTGGAAAACAGTGATCATGACGATGTTGCCGAAGCCGTTCATTACCCCGGTGACCGCCAGCGCGGCGCCGGCCAGGGCGATGCCGCCGAGATACGGGACGACGGCGAGGAACAGCGCTTCGGCCAGGAAGGCGGCCGAGCCTATGATGGCGGGCCGACGCGCGCGGTCGGCCTGCGCCGGCGGCGATCGTGCCGATCAGCGCACCCGCGGCGAAAGCGGCGATCAGCGCGCCGTAACCCACCGCGTTCGCGCGCAACGGTCCGTGAGCCAGCGACGGGATGGCCACGCTGTCGACCCCGCCGGATCCCAGGTTGGCGGCGACGGTGACCAGTAGCATGATCTGGAGTACCCGCTGGGAGCGCAGCAGCCCACGCAGCGTCGGCGCCGGTACGCCCCGCTCCCTGGCGGCCACAGCCTCCGCTGGCGCGACTTCCGCCTCGGCAGACGCCGGAGCAGCCGTTCCAGCCGAGGCCACCCGGGCCCGGCGCTGGACCGAGCGGACGCCGGCCAGCGTCGCCGCTGACACGACGAAGGAACCCGCGTCGAGCGCGAACGCAGGTACCGCGCCGGCCAGGGCCACCAGGGCACCCCCAAGCGCCGGGCCGGCCAGCGTCGCGAGCTGGGTCCCACCCGATGTCAGCGCGTTGCCAGCCTGAAGGTCGGCGTCGGGCAGCAAGGCCGGCACGATGGCGAACGACCCCGGCAGGAACAACCCCTCCCCGGCCCCGAGCACGACCGCGATGGGCACCAGGATCACCGGTCGCGCTGGTCCTAGCGCCGCCACGGCGAGGGCGGCGAGGCAGGCCGCGCGGACCACGTCGGAGCCCATCATCACCGTCCAGGGTCCCCACCGGTCGCTGGCGTGCCCGCCGAAGGCCAGCGTTGCGGTGCGCGGGACGCCGTAGGCGACCAGCACGGTGCCGAGCAGCAGCGGGCCGCCGTGAGCGGCGAGCACGTACCACGGCAGGGCCACCGCGAAGAAGGCGTCGCCGACGTTCGAGGCGAACTGCCCCGCCGCCAGGAACCGGAAGCCGCGGTGCCGCAGCGGTGCCAGGCCGCGCGTCACGACTCGCCCTCGCCAGGCACGGGCCCGTCATCGCCGGCAGGCATCTCTATCGGGAAGGAGAACATCAGCAGTTCAACGGGCACTGCCCCGGCTGGGCGCCGCGACGGGTCGGCCAGCCGGTCCCGGAACCGGGGCAACAGCAGGTCATTCAGGTCCTGGACGAGCTGTTTCAGTTCCTCGGCGGTCAGGTAGAACAGGTGCTCTGCGTCCTCGGCGGCTTCCTGCCACCGTCGCGGATAAGCCGCTTTCGTCTCCAGCCACGTCTGATACCGGCCGAGAAAGCGCTCGCGCCACAGGCGGAGCACGGCGTTCGAGGCAATCTCGGCCTCCGGGTCGTCGGGGAACGAGCCGAATGAATAGCCCATCGACGTCACGCGCCACGGCCGCGCCCGGCCCTTCCCGCCGCCTGCTTCCTCGACAAACCCGTACCTGGCCAGCTGGCGCAGGTGAAACGAGCAGGTGGTCGGTGACTCGCCGATGCGCTCGCCTGCCTCGGTTGCGGTCAGTGCGCCGCCGAGTATCAGTGCCTCGATCAGGGCGATCCGCACCGGGTGGGCGAGTGCTCGCAGCGTCCGGGCGTCGGTGATCTTCCTGATGTCCGGCGGCACCTCGGTGCCGTGGGCCGGCTGCGCTGTTTCCGGTTCGTCGAGAGACATGTCTCAAACGTAATTTGTCGAGAGAAATATTTCAAGAGATTTCTCTCGAGGAATACCGGCGGGCCAGGGTGACCTGTGCCCGCACAGCCCAGCGCTCCCGGCTACCCGGCCGGGCCAGGAGCAGGTCAGGTTCTGACGCCCAGCAAGCCAGCCCTGGACGCTGCCACGGAGACCGACAGGTAGGGGAACGGGGGAAACCGTTTGAGCTTTCCCTCGCGTGCAGCTAATCTTCTCGCGATCTATCGCAGCGAAGACATGAGGGCAGACCGCGTGACCCCAACAGCTTTCTAGATCTGACAACTTCCGCTCACCTGTAGGCCGACCGTCGCGTCGGCTATGCCGGGCTGCCTGCGCGCGCCCGGTTATTCAGCGTTTGAGGCCGCGCAATCGGTCTCTTGTCAGGTCAGAGAGCTCATGTCTTCACAACCTCATATCATGCTGCCCTGGGTCGTTCACCGGACCAGGCTGCCCCTGCTGTCGCTGCGGTGCGTGGACTGCCGGTCAGAATCGGCCACCGTCGGCGAGGGCAGGTTCCGTGTCAACGCCAACGGCAAATTGCTCGACGTGTGGCTGCTGGTCCGCTGCGTGTCCTGCGACCGGACCAGCAAGCTCACCGTTCGCGAGCGAGCACCTGTCAGGTCCTTCGGTCCGGCCGAACTCGACGGCTACCATGCCAATGATCCGGAGCTGGTAGCGTCCACGCTGCTGGATCCGCAGTTCGCCCGGCGTAACCACTTCTGTCTGGACTGGTCCGGGGCCTGGGATCTGGACATCCCGGCGGCATGGGCTGACGAGGAGTTCCCCGTCAAGGTGGAGGTCGTCTTCGAGGACCCGGTTCCGGTCCGCCCGGAGCGGCTGATCAGCCAAGGGCTCGGCCTCAGCAGGAACGAAGTGATCCGCCGAATTAAATGCGACATTCCGTTGCGCCGTCCGACGAACGCAGGGTTCACCTTCACCGTGATGGCTGGTACCTAGCAAGGCAGCAGCAACGTCCGCCCGTCACCGCATGGTCAGGGGAAACCCTCATGGTGACGCTGACGGTGCGGGCGATTGAACTGGCCAAGCCGCGATCGGTACCTCATCCGGAGGGACGAACGGGAGACGGGCTCCCGTTCGCCCCTCCTACCTGCGACTACTACACCGCCCAGCGAGCGGTACCGGATGTTGCATCTGATGCAATACCGCTCACTTCTAGCTGCAGCCGCTGGTGGAGCCGCAGCCTTCGCAGACGTAGCAGCTGCCTGCGGGGCGCATCTTTGTGCCGCAGGTGAGGCACAGCGGGGCGTCGGCGGTGCGGCCCTGCTGGAACTCGATCAGCTCGGCGGTCGAGTGCGGGCTGCTTGGGCGGCTGGCTGGGGCTTTCGTGCCTGCTGGTGTCGCTGAGGCCGGCGGCTGGTTCGCGGCCGACTGGGCCGCAGCAGAAGCGTTGGGTGAGGCAGTCCGCTGGGCTCGTTCTGGATTCGCGCCGTTTTCTACCCCCGCGGACTGGGCGAGGTCCACCGGGTCTACCTCGACCCCAAGCGATGCCGGGTCCTGGCCCGCGAGCTGAGCGGCACGCTCGGCGGCGGAGAGGATGCCGAGCTCGGCGCGCTGGTCGTAAGGCAGGTGGTCGAGGGCCAGGCGGCGGAAGATGTAGTCCATCATCGAGGTGGCGATCCGGATGTCCGGGTCGTCGGTCATGCCCGCCGGCTCGAACCGGGTGTTGGTGAACTTGGCGACGTAGGACTCGAGCGGGATGCCGTACTGGAGGCCGACCGAGATCGCCATGGAGAACGCGTCCATCACGCCGGCCAGGGTGGACCCCTGCTTGCCGAGCTTGAGGAATACCTCGCCCACGCCGTTGTCTGGGTAGGTTGAGGCGGTCATGTAGCCTTCCGCGCCCGCGACGTCGAACCTGGTCACGGTGGCCGAGCGGGTCTTGGGCAGGCGCCTGCGGACCGGCCGGTTCGCGTCCTCGGAAGAAACCACAGCAGCAGCAGGAACGGGTTCGGCTTGCTGCTGCACCGTCTCGGTCTTCTTCTTGGCGGAGAGCGGCTGGCCGACCTTGCAGTTGTCGCGGTAGATGGCCAGGGCCTTGAGTCCGAGCTTCCAGCCCTCGAAGTAGATCTCCTCGACGTCCTCGACCGTTGCGCTCTCCGGCATGTTGACCGTCTTGGAGATCGAGCCGGACAGGAACGGCTGGACGGCGGCCATCATGCGGACGTGGCCCATCGGGCTGATCGAACGCTCGCCCATCGCGCAGTCGAAGACCTCGTAGTGCTCGTGGCGCAGGCCGGGTGCGTTTACCACGTGGCCGTGCTCGGCGATGTACTCGGTGATCGCCTCGACCTGCTCCGGCTGGTAGCCGAGGTTCCTCAGGGCGCGCGGCACGGTCTGGTTGACGATCTGCATGGACCCGCCGCCGACCAGCTTCTTGAACTTGACCAGGGCGAGGTCCGGCTCGATGCCAGTTGTGTCGCAGTCCATCATGAAGCCGATGGTGCCGGTCGGTGCGAGCAAGCTGGCCTGGGCATTGCGGTAGCCGCTGGCCCGGCCCAGCTCCAGGCACTCCTGCCAGGTCTTGTTGGCCAGGTCGAGGATCGTCTGGTCGAAGCCCGCGACCGGCTTGACGCCCGCGCTGGCGTCCGCGTGCATGCGCATGACCCGATTGTGCGGGGTCGCGTTCCGCTCGTAACCTTCGTACGGGCCGACGACCTTGGCGAGCTCGGCGCTGGTCTTGTAGGAACTCGCCGTCATGAGGCTGGTGATCGCGGCGGCGATCGCGCGGCCGCCGTCGGAGTCGTAGGCGTGGCCGGTTGCCATCAGCAGTGCGCCCAGGTTGGCGTAGCCGATGCCGAGCTGGCGGTAGGCCTTGGTCGTGTCGCGGATCTTCTCCGTCGGGAACTCCCCGAAGGTGATGGAGATGTCCATCGCGGTGATGATCAGTTCGCACATCCGCGCGAACATTGCCGCGTCGAAGGTCTCGTCGTCCTTCAGGAACTTCATCAGGTTGAGGCTGGCGAGGTTGCAGCTTGAGTTGTCAAGAGACAGGTACTCGCTGCAGGGGTTGCTGGCGGTGATCCGTCCCGTCTCCGGGTTGGTGTGCCAGTTGTTGATGGTGTCGTCGTACTGCAGGCCGGGGTCCGCACAATCCCAGGCGGCCTCGGCGACCTTGCGGAAGAGTCCCTTGGCATCGACCGTCTCGATGGTCTCGCCGGTGAGCCGCGCGTTGAGGCCGAAGTCCTTGCCGTTCTCGACGGCGTTCATGAACTCGTCGCTGACCCGGACGGAGTTGTTGGCGTTCTGGTACTGGACGCTGATGATGTCCGACCCGCCGAGATCCATGTCGAAGCCGGCGTCGCGCAGGGCGCGGATCTTGTTCTCTTCCTTGGCCTTGGTCTCGATGAAGTTCACGATGTCGGGGTGGTCCACGTCGAGGACGACCATCTTGGCGGCGCGGCGGGTGGCGCCACCGGACTTGATGGTCCCGGCTGACGCGTCGGCACCGCGCATGAAGCTCACCGGGCCGCTCGCGGTGCCGCCGGAGCTGAGGAGTTCCTTGCTCGAACGGATCCGGCTGAGGTTGACGCCCGCTCCCGAGCCGCCGCGGAAGATCAGGCCCTCTTCCTTGTACCAGTCGAGAATTGACTCGATTGTGTCGTCTACGGCAAGGATGAAACAGGCGCTGACCTGCTGTGATGCGGCCGTGCCGACGTTGAACCAGACCGGGGAGTTAAAGCTGAAGATCTGATGGACCAGCGCGTACTTGAGCTCGTGGTCGAAGATCTCGGCGTCCTCGTCGGTGGCGAAGTAGCCGTGGGTCCTGCCGGTCTCCGAGTAGACGTTGGTCACCCGGTCGACGAGTTGCTTGAGCGACCACTCGCGCTGTGGCGTGCCCACCGCGCCGCGGAAGTACTTGGTGGTAACGATGTTGCTCGCGTTGACCGACCAGAATTCCGGGAACTCCACACCGTGCTGCTCGAAGTTGATCGAGCCGTCCCGCCAGTTGGTCATCACGACATCACGACGCTCCCAGTCAACCTGGTCGTAAGGATGCACGCCCGCCGTCGTGTTTATGCGCCGCATCTTCAGGCCCTTGCCGCGCCTGCCCTTCCGCGCCGCCGGACCGCTCACCGTTTCCGTCATGACTCTCTTTCCCCGTTCCTGTTCCGTGGACCCGCACCGGATCCGTCCGTCAGCATCGTCTTTGTAAATCTCTGTGCTGGCTTGCGGCGCTCGATGAACGCTGTACCGTCGAGGTGACGGCAGCACTGAGACAGCCGTTCAGCCTTGTCGCTGTCCGGCCTCGCCCGCCCGCTACGGCGGTCTGCTTGCTCCTAGGCGTGTTCTCGGACCCCGTTGTCCTTATCGCCGGCATCAGCCATCCGCCGGCTGACGCAGCTCGGTGATCGCCTTCTCGAAGTCATCGAGCGACTCGAAGCCCCGGTAGACCGAGGCGAATCTGAGGTACGCGACCTCGTCCAGGTCGCGGAGCGGTCCGAGGATGGCGAGTCCCACCTCGTGAGACGGCACCTCCGCCAGGCCGCGCGCCCTGATCGTCTCCTCGACTCGCTGGGCGAGCATGGCGAGCTGGTCCTCGTCGACCGGCCGACCCTGGCAGGCGCGCTGCACCCCCCGGACGATCTTGTCCCTGGTGAACGGCTCGGTCACTCCGCTGCGCTTGGCCACCATCAAGATGACCGACTCCTGGGTGGTGAACCGCCGCCCGCACTCGGGACAGGACCGCCGCCTGCGGATCGCGGTGCCGTCGTCCGCTACCCGGCTGTCGATAACCCGGCTGTCCGGGTGACGGCAGAACGGACAGTACACGCTCTTCCCTCCAGGATTGCCGTGTCATACAGATTCGTGGTGTTGTACCCATACGTTGAGGAATATCCACAACCTGTGGACGAACCACATCACTGTAACTACTAGATGTTGTGGTCAAACCTAGTCCAGAGCCACACCCCTAGGCAAGCGGAGACGGCCATCGCAGCCAAAAATCCTGGCAGAAGCCGGGGATCCCAGCCCGCGCCGGCGTGTCGCCGACCAGTCGGGTGCCCGGGTCTGCGGCAAGTTGTTCGAATGAACCTTTCACCCCCTGTCATTAATTCGTCATTTATGGTTACAATTGGCCTCTTAGTTGACCGTATCATCGCGTCTACCACACTTATCAAATACCTATTCGATGATACATGAGTTCTATCGAGAAACGGTTCGACCGAACGGCACAGTGCCATCTTTGTACCGCGCACCCCTGCCAATCAAGCGACACGTCGAACAGATGTTTGGTGATATCGCAATTTACGACTAGGCTCGTATCCGTAAGCGACGAACCAAGAATCGGAGGTTCATCCGATGGACAACACCGCAGACCGCGCCACTGCCGAAATCGCAGACGTACCAGTCCGCCCCAAGGGCAGGCCGGGCCGCAAGCCCAAGGGCAGTGTTCCCGTAGTGATCCCTGAGACGCCTGACCGGCCAGATCCCGATCACGTGCTGACCTGGCGGCAGCGCAAGGTCCTTCAGGTCATCAGGGATTCGGTGCAGAAGCGCGGATATCCGCCGTCGATGCGGGAGATCGGCGAGGCCGTCGGCCTGACGAGCACGTCGAGCGTCTCATATCAGCTTTCGACCCTGCAGCGGAAGGGCTACCTCCACCGTGATGTGGGCCGTCCGCGCACGGTGGAGGTCCGGCTGCCCGGCCATCCCGCGGTCCGCCCGGAGCAGGCGGCCAACGGCAGCGCAGAGGCCGAGGTCCCCGCCGACGGGATGGACATCGCCTCACAGGAGGCTACCTACGTGCCACTTGTCGGCCGCATTGCGGCCGGCGTGCCGATCACCGCCGATCAGCAGGTTGAAGACATCTTCCCGCTCCCCCGGCAACTCGTCGGCGAGGGCAGCCTGTTCATGCTGAAGGTCGCTGGTGACTCGATGATCAACGCGGCCATCGCCGACGGGGACTGGGTGGTCATCCGTCAGCAGGAGGACGCGGAGAACGGCGAGATCGTCGCGGCCATGATCGACGGCGAGGCCACCGTGAAGACACTCAAGCAGAGCGACGGCCACGTGTGGCTGATGCCGCACAACCCGGCCTTCACGCCCATCCTCGGCGACGACGCGACCATCCTCGGGAAAGTGGTAGCCGTTCTGCGTCGAGTTTGAGATGGACGGGGGGGACGCCCGAGACCGGGCTTATTAGTGGCTGACTGCGTCGCCGCGGATCTTGAGGACGTGACCCGTGGTTGGTGCCCTTCTGGGCACCTTCCCGGTTACGTGCCCTCTGCAAGGTCACGCGGCGACGATGTTTACCAGCTTCGGCGGGCGCACTACCACCCGCTTGATCTCCTGGCCGGCCAGTGCGCGGGTGGCACCCGGGGCGGTCAGAGCCAGGTCACGCAGCTCCGCCTCGGTGATGCCGGGGGACACCTCCAGCCGGTCGCGCACCTTCCCGTTCACCTGGACAACACACGTGATGCTCTCCTGAACCAGCAGAGCCGGGTCCGCGGCCGGCCAGGCGGCCCGCGCCACGGACAGGATCCGTGCGGGCCCCGCCGGGCCGCCCAGGACCTCCCAGGTCTCTTCCGCGGTGTACGGCGCGAAGAGCGACAGCATGACCGTCAGGGCCTCGGCGGCTTCCCGCACCGCCGGGTCGGCGGCACCGGGACCCGAATCGATCGCCTTACGGGTGGCGCTGACCAACTCCATCAGCCGGGCTACGGCGACGTTCAGGTGATGGTTCTCCACCTGACGGGTGACCTCGTCGATGACATGGTGGGTGACCCGGCGCAGGTCGTGATCTCCATCTCCGAACTGGCGGTTGGCCGGCCCGGCCGCTGCGACCTCGGCCGCGAGCCGCCATACCCGGCCCAGGAACTTGACCATCGCGTCCGGGTTCACGTCCGCCCAGTCGATGTCATCCTGCGGCGGAGACGCGAAGATCATCGTCAGCCGGATCGCGTCGACGCCGTACAGGCCGATCTGCTCGCCCAGGTTGACGCCGTTGCCCAGGGACTTGGACATGGCCTTGCCGCCGTTCAGCACCTGGCCCTGGTTAACCAGCCGGGTAAACGGCTCGCCGAACGACAGCAGCCCCATGTCCTGCAGGACCTTGGTGAAGAACCGCGCGTACAGCAGGTGCAGGATGGCGTGCTCGACGCCGCCCACGTACAGGTCAACGGGTGCCCAGCGCTCGATGTCCTCCGGCCGGAACGGCCCGCCTTCGTAATGCGGCGAGCAGAACCGGAACTGGTACCACGACGAGTCGACGAAGGTGTCCATCGTGTCGGTGTCCCGCCGCGCCGGGCCGGCGCACTTCGGGCACTCCACGTTCACCCAGTCGGTGGCCGCCGCCAGCGGCGATACCCCCTTGGGAGCCAGATCAGCGCCGCGCAGGTCGGGCAGTTCGACCGGCAGCTGGTCCTCGGGGACCGGCACCTCGCCGCACGACGGGCAGTGAATGATGGGGATCGGCGTGCCCCAGAACCGCTGCCTGGACAGCAGCCAGTCGCGCAGCCGGTAGTTCACGGCGGCGTGGCCCAGGCCCTTATCCGCCAGGATCGCGATGATCCGGCCGATGGCTTCCTTCTTGGACAGCCCGTCCAGCGGCCCGGAGTTCACCAGCATACCGTCACCCGGGGTCGCGGTCCCGGTGGCAGCGGGGTCCGGGTGGTCCGTGGCGACGACGATCCGGACCGGCAGACCGAACTTCAACGCGAAGTCCAGGTCGCGCTGGTCGTGCGCGGGTACCGCCATGATCGCCCCGGTGCCGTAGTCCGGCAGCACGTAGTCCGCCGCCCACATCGGGATCCGCTCGCCGTTCACCGGGTTGACCGCGTAGACGCCCAGGAAGACGCCGGTCTTCTCCCGGTCGGTCGACTGCCGCTCGATGTCGGTCAACTTGCGCACGTCCGCCAGGTAGGCCTCGAACTCGGCCCGATGCGCGTCGGTGCACAGCTCGCCCGCCAGGGCCGAGTCGGCCGCGACCACCATGAACGTCGCGCCGAAGAGCGTGTCGGGGCGCGTCGTGTAGACGGTGACCGGCTCGTCTCGGCCCTCCACGACAAAGTCGACGTCGGCGCCGGTGGACCGGCCGATCCAGTTGCGCTGCATCGTCAGCACCCGGTCGGGCCAGTTGCCCTCCAGCGCGGCGGCGTCCGCCAGCAGCCGGTCGGCATACTCGGTGATCTTGAAGTACCACTGGGTCAGCACCCGGCGGACGACCTCGGTGCCGCACCGCTCGCACCGGCCGTTGACGACCTGCTCGTTGGCCAGCACGGTCTGGTCGTGCGGGCACCAGTTGACGTAGCCGCCCTTGCGATAGGCCAGGCCGCGGTCGTAGAACCGCAGGAACAGCCACTGGTTCCACTGGTAGTACTCGGGGTCGCAGGTCGCCAGCCGCCGCGACCAGTCGAACGATGTCGCGTAGCGGCGGAAGGACGCCGCCTGCGTGTCAATGTTCTTGTACGTCCAGTCCGCGGGGTGGGTGTTGTTCCTGATCGCCGCGTTCTCGGCCGGCAGCCCGAACGCGTCCCATCCGATCGGGTGCAGCACGTTCTTCCCGCGCAGGAACCAGTACCTGGCTATCGCGTCGCCGATCGCGTACGCCTCGGCGTGCCCCATGTGCAGGTCACCCGACGGGTACGGGAACATGTCGAGCAGGTAGAACCGCTCCCGCGGGTCGTCGGGGTCTTCGCTGGCACGGAACGGATCCATGTCCGCCCAGCGGACCTGCCACTTGTCCTGGACTTCGCGCGGATCGTACGCCTTCGCCTCGTCGGCTCTCTCGGCCGCAGTCATCGTGTCCTCACCCTAAGATCAGCCCGGTTTCAGAGCCCCCGGATACGGGCGCTCTGCCTGCCCCAACAAAAAACGCCCCTCGCGCACGAGGAGCGGCCGCGCCGATGCAGCGTTGCTGCTTAGAGTCGGCGCGGCTAGCTAAGAAGCAGCCGGACAGGACGCATGCTTCAAGGTTACCGTACCGGCCGCCGCCACGAGGCTCAGCGCAGCAGCACGCCATGCGCACGATCCGGTAACGTCCGCCACAGGCAGGAGCGGGGGCGCCGGCGCCCCCGCTCCTCCCCACTTATCGAGGTAATGGCCCGCCAACCACGCGGATTTGGATCTTGACTTTGAACTTACGCAGACTCCTGCGCCCGAGCCACCGACGGTTCCCAGTTGGGACGCAGGGGCATTCCCGATGACCCGTCCTTGGCCAGCTTCACGCCGAGGATCTGGTGGAGCTGGACCACATTGCGGTCGAAGCCGAGGATGCAGCCCGCCATGTAGAGCTTCCAGACACGGGCGGTGCCCATGCCGACCTCGGCGACAGCCTCGTCCCAATGGGCGTCCAGGTTGTCGCACCAGGCCTTCAGGGTCTTCGAGTAGTGCTCGCGGATGTTCTCCTCGTGCCTGATCTCGAAGCCGTTGTCGTTCATCACGCCCATGAGCCAGCCTGGGCCCTCTAGCTCGCCGTCCGGGAAGACGTAGCGGTTGATGAAGCCGTCCTTGTAGATGGACGGGCCGGTGTTGTCCGGGCGGGTGATGCAGTGGTTCAGCATCCGGCCGCCGACCTTCAGCTTGCCGTTGAGGAATTTGAAGTAGTCAGGGACGTTGGCCTTGCCGATGTGCTCGGTGATGCCAATCGAGCTGATCGCGTCGAAATCGGTCTCCGTGACATCGCGGTAGTCGAGGTGGCGGACCTCGGCCAGTTCCTCAAGGCCCTCGCGCTTGATCGCCTCCTGCGCCCAAGATGCCTGTTCCGCGGACAGGGTTACGCCGAGCGCCTTGACGCCATAGTTCTTGGCGGCGTGCCTGACCATGCCGCCCCAGCCGCAGCCGACGTCGAGCAGGCGCATGCCCGGCTTGAGCCCGATCTTCCGGGCGACCAGGTCGTGCTTGTACTCCTGCGCTTCTTCGAGCGTGGCGTCCTCGGTGGGGTAGCAGGCGCAGGTGTACGCCATGCTCGGGCCAAGCACCCACTCGTAGAACGTGTTGGACACGTCGTAGTGGTGCGAGATGGAGTTCGCGTCGCGCTTCTTGGAGTGCATCGCGCCGATGGTGAACCGGCGGCGATCGGGGATGACCTCCTGCGGCGGCGGGGCGATCCGGGGGAACAGCACCTTCGGGCCGCCGAGTTCCTGCAGAAGCTTGATCCGGTCGCCCCAGGTGATGCTGGTGTCCTGCGCCTTGGACAATCTGGAGAGGGCCACGAACATGTTGCCGTCCACGTCAAGGTGACCGGAGACATACGCGCGGGCCAGGCCCAGCGCACCTGGTGCCTGAGCCAGATAGGACACGGCGATCGGCGAACGTACGGTCATCTTGATCGGTGAGCCGGGGGTGCCGGCGGTCGACCCGTCGTATGCCTGGAATTCAACCGGAGCATCCGGGCCAACGATCGCCTCGAACACCTGGGCCAGCGCCATGTACATTCCTTCCATTTATCGCTTCTGCGAACCTTATTCTTTTACCTTTATCTTGAAGGTTCGCAAGTGGATACAATAAAGGCCTAACGGCGGCGTACGGCCTTGTCGTACAGGGTGAGCAGACGGCCGCCGCCGTCGTACTCGGCCTTGAGCTTGTCGTAGGCCACACCGTTGTAGCGGCTGCGAAACTCTTCTTCGGAGTAGAAGGCCGTGGAGTACAGGGATTTGTGCCCGCCAAGCGCGCTGACCTCCTCCTCCACCATCCGGTTGTAGTAGCCGTCCTCCTTGCCCGCCGGCAGCGGGGCGGTGCCCCAGAAGCCGAAATTGACGTAGAGATCGCCCGGGTGCATCGGGTAGAGGGTCCAGGACTCGTTGCCGCGCAGCCGGATCGGGCACATCCAGACCGGGGTCATTTTCACCTTCTCGGCGAAGAACGCGAGAAACTCGTGCCCGCGCTCGACCGGGATCTCCACGTCCTGGGTAACGAACTCCCGCTGCGGGCTGTGCCGCTTCGCATTGATCGCGGCGGTAAGGCCGTGCCGCTGGTCAAGCGCCACGAGCTTGCGGTACACGTCAGAGCGCCGGTACCGGCGCGGCCACAGACGGCGGACCACCTTGTTCTTCAGACCGAACGCGCCGGCGCACCAGAACCAGTCGGTATCCCAGCGCCAGATGTAGTCCTTGACCGTGAGGAAGTCCTCACGGTGAGCCCGCAGCGACTGATAGTAGATCTGCTGGCCGGTGTAGTCGCTGACCCAGGGTGCCTTGTCACTGAACGCCCCGACCGTGAGATACAGCTCGGCGTTGCTGAACGCCACCCCGTCGAGGAAGTCCGCCTTGTGCCCTTGGTAGCTGCCGTCGCGTGCGATCTCCGCGATCGCGTCCATGCAGCTCTTCGGGTCGTTGAAGGCGAAGTGGCGGGCGTGTACGTACGGCTTGACCGGCATCAGTTCGATGGTGAGGGCGAGAGTGTAGCCGAGGGTGCCGTAGGAATTCGGGAAGCCGTAGTAAAGATCGCTGTGCTCGTTGTCCCTCGTCGCGATGATGACGCGGCCGTCGCCGGTGAGGAGCTGCATCTCCGTCACCGACTCATGCGGCAGGCCATGCCAGACGGAGGTCGCCTCGATGCCGAGTCCCGTCACCGCGCCGCCCAGCGTGATGGTCTTCAGCTCCGGGACGACCAGCGGCATAAGGCCGTGCGGGAGCGTCGCCTCGCACAGGTCCTCGTACGTGGTCATGCCGCCGACGACGGCGGTCCGCGCGGCCGCGTCCACGTGGATAACCCCGGTGAAGGCCGATACATCGAGGCTGACGCGCTCGCTAGGCCCCGTCGAGTCGCGGAACCGGAACAGGTTGGACGTCGGCTTTGCCAGCCGGACCGCGACGCCTTCCGGAACCGCGGCGTACGCGTCGCGCAGTCGCGCCACGGCGGCCTCATGAGCCGCCCGTTTAGCCGGCGGCAGACCTGAGATGCCGGTCACGTGCTCCTCCTCAATTCCACGTGGACACCGCCCCGCCGATTCCCTGCCCGCTTCGCGGACAAGGATGCGCACAGCTGCACAAACGGAGCAAGCGCCGCACCTTGCCACTCAGACGGCTCACGCAGTGTATCGGGTCGGGGTAAATCACTTTCGTCCTACCTCACCTGCGGCGACGATGGCTTCCTCGGCATCCTCCGCGGCTTCGGCGGCATCGTAGGCGGCGGCGACCTCTTCCGGGGTCATCGGCAGGCGTGCCATCGAAGGCGGCGCGCCCGAGTCGAGGGCCTCACGCAGGAGCTGCGCCATGGAGTACCGCGGGTTGTCGGCGAGCGCACGGTCAAGTGCGACGTTGGCCAGCGCTCCGTCGCCTGCCTGCCAGGCACAAAAGGCCAGCAGCGAAGCCGGTGCCGCCACGTAACCGCGCCGCGCCAGCTTGGTCAGGTCAGTCCAGAGCTGTAGGTGTGCACCCTGGTACTCGGGCTCCATCCGCGCCCAGGCATCGTCCCGGACCCGCAGTTGGGCAAGCGCGACGGTGAGCCACGCCGCGTGGTCCACCGGGACCTGCTCGCCCGCACGGTAGCGCTGTATGGCGTCGCTGAACCACTACCTCACCGAGGACGGCGGTAAGCCGGGACGCCGAGACGGGCATGCCCGCTCGGTCAAGTCGGGTCCTGCACCGGACCACGTTCGCCAGGAAGTCCCTGGTCGCGCGCCGCGTCGCCGTGCCGGTCCGCCCGCTCGCCGCGGCGACGCTGGCCGCGAGCGCGGCCCGGTCGGCGAGCACGCGGCCTCCCGCCGCCCGCAGCGCGCGCGCCGCCGGATGATCGGTGATGTCGTACGGCGTGCCCTCGGGCGGGCAGCACGCCGGATCGGCGCATACGTAGGACCAGTAGCGCCCGTTCTCCGCCCGGAGCGCCTCCGTTACCGCGATCCCGACCTGGGATGCGCGCTCGCGCAGCGCGGCGGCAACCGGGGAGACCGCCGCATCGGCGCCATAGCCCACCATCACCGCGGCGGTGACGCCCTGCGTGTCCAGCAGGCTGACCGCCTGCCGGGCAAGGGCGACGGCCATCCTGGGCTGGCGCGGATCGGGCACGTCGTAGCGGAGCGTGACCCGGACCATGGCGCTCCGCGAGTCGGTGCCGACCACGACGATGCTGTGCCCGGGATCGAACCCGAGCAGGCCGGGGATGACCGCAAGCAGGGATGTCGGCGAGCCGATCCGTACCCGGAGCCGCGGGATCGCGCGCGTCGAGCGTGCCACCGGGGATGCCGGGCGCCCGGCGCGCCCGGGACTGCCCTGGCCCTGGCCGCTGGCCGGGATGCATCGGCCTGGGCCGAGGTAGTGGTGCTGTTAGGTGTCATGCACCCAGCGTGCTTGGGGGGATCCGGGCAGGGATAGCTGGGTTGCGCGGCTGTTGATAACGCACGGGAAATCCACAGGGACGGGACGCGGCGCTTGTGGGAGCGGGAACTGGCAGGTAATCTGCTCCTCCGCTAAAGGGCGACGCCGAGGAGCGCGTCCGCGGTGTCCCGGACCAGGAGCGCGTCCTCGGGTCCCGCGCCGCCCGGGATGGCCAGCACCGTGTCGGCCCACTCGTCGATCGCGGCAACCGCGCCCGGTGCGTCCAGGTCGTCCGCGAGCCGCTCGCGGACTCGTCGCGAGTACCGCGTCCGCCGGCGGGACCGCAGACGCTCCGGCTTGCACTGATCCCCCGGCCAGGCTGGCCCGCGCCACCGCCGCGCGCCAGCGCTCAAGGCGGGCCTGCGCCTGCGCGAGCACGGCGTCCGTCCACTCCCAGTCGCTGCGGTAGTGATGAGCGATCAGCGCCAGACGGATGGCCATCGGGTCCACGCCGGCCGCGCGCAGCCTGGACACGAAGACCAGGTTGCCGAGCGACTTGGACATCTTCGCCCCCTGGTAAGCGACCATGCCTGAATGCGCGTACACCCGGGCGAAGGCGTGATCCTCTTCGCCCTGCTCGCCGCTTGGGCGCGCAGGCGACCCGGGCGTGGGATGCGCTCATCTCGTGGTGCGGGAACACGAGGTCGCTGCCGCCGGCCTGCACGTCGAAGGACGGGCCGAGGTACTCGGTGGCGATCGCGGCGCACTCCACGTGCCAGCCCGGCCGCCCGGGTCCGAAGCGCGAGTCCCAGGCGGGCTCGCCGGGCCGCTCAGCCCGCCAGACGAGCGGGTCGAGCGGGTCTTTCTTGCCCGGCCGGTCCGGGTCACCGCCTCGTTCGGCGGACAGTTCGGTCATCTCCGCGACGGAAAGCCCTGACGCGGTACCCGGCCCGGCGAGCGCGCCGAACTTCTGGTCCGCGGCCCGCGCGAAGTAGACGTCACCGTCGAGGTCGTACAGCGCGCCGCGGGCAGGCGAGCCGCTCGGCGAACGTGTCGATGATCGGGATCGCCTCCACGGCCCCGATGTAGTACGTCGGCGGCAGGTTGCGCAGCGCCTCCATGTCGCCGCGGAACCGTTCGATCTCGCGCAGCGCGAGCTGCCGCCAGTCTTCGCCGTCCCGCTCGGCCCGTTCGAGCAGCGGGTCGTCCACGTCGGTGACGTTCTGCGCGTAGACGACCTCGTGCCCGGCGTCGAGCCAGGCGCGGACCAGGAGATCCCAGGCCGTGAAGGTCGCGGCGTGGCCCATGTGCGTCGCGTCGTAGGGGGTGATCCCGCAGGCGTACAGCGACGCCCGGTGCCCGCTGGCCGCGACGGCGAGCTCCCCGGTCGCCGTGTCTCGCAGCCGTACTTCCACCCCGCTGCCCGGCAAATCCGGGACCTCAGCGCCACGCCATGCATCCATAGTTGCCAGGTTACAGGCTCAGTTGTCCGGCGATCAGCTGTCCGCCGAGTCGGTATTCCTACTATTCCGGTCGAAGTCCGAGCGGGATAGATGACCGCCATGCGCCGCGGCCCTCGGCGAGCCGACGCGCCGTGCGGGCTATCGAGCGACTTCCGCCGACACCGTTCGGCTGGATAGGCTTCTCGGCTCGTCTGATCGGCGGCGCGACCGCGGCGTAGGTCGTACCGCGCGCGGGCTCAGCAGCTTGTTACGGTCACCGTTGTGAAGCTGGTCGCGGGGATCGATTCCTCTACGCAGTCAACCAAGGTGCTCCTCGTCAGGGCCGACGACGGGGCGGTCGTCGCCGAGGCGTCCGCGCCGCACCCGGACGGGACCGAGTGCCACCCGGACCGCTGGTGGGAGGCGCTGACGGCGGCCGGGCGCGACCTGCTCGAGCGGGCGGAAGCGGTCGGGGTCGCCGCGCAGCAGCACGGCATGGTCACGCGTCGACGAGGCCGGGGCGGTCGTCAGGCCCGCGATGCTGTGGAACGACGTGAAGTCGGCACCGCAGGCCGCCGCGCTCGTCACCGAGTTCGGCGGGCCGGCGCGAGTGGGCGGCGCGGACCGGGTCCGTGCCGACGATGTCGTTCACCGTCACCAAGCTCCGCTGGCTGGCCGAGCGCGAGCCGGAGCAACGCCGCCCGGGTGCACCGGGTCGTGCTGCCGCACGACTGGCTGACCTGGCGGCTGGCCGGCGGCGGCCCGCGCGCCGCGGGCGGCGACCCGTCGGTCGAGCCGGTCACCGACCGGGGGGACGCGTCGGGAACCGGGTACTTCTCCCCCGCCGACGGCCGCTGGCTGCCCGATTACGCGGACGCGGGCGCTCGGGCGGCCGGTCGCGCTGCCCCGGGTCGCCGCGCCCGCCGAGGTCGTCGGGCGGACCTCCTGGGGCGCGGCGATCTCGGCGGGCACCGGGGACAACATGGGCGCGGCACTCGGCATGAGCCTGGCGGACGGCGACGTCGCGGTGTCGATCGGCACCTCGGGCACCGCGTACGCGGTGACCTCGGCGATGACCGCCGACCCGACCGGGCTGGTCTGCGGGTTCGCCGACGCGACCGGCCGGTTCCTGCCGCTGGCCTGCACGCTCAACGCGGCCCGGGTGCTTGACGTCACCGCGCGGATGCTCGGGGTGGACGCGGCCGGGCTGTCCGACCTGGCGCTGAAGGCGGAGGCCGGAGCGGGCGGCCTCGTGCTGCTCCCCTACCTCGACGGCGAGCGGACGCCGAACCGGCCGGCGGCGAACGGGGTGCTGCGCGGGCTCACCACGTCGAACGCCACGCCGGAGAACCTGGCGCGGGCGGCGGTCGAGGCGGTGCTCTGCTCGCTCGCGGACGCCATCGACTGCCTGCGGCCGTGCGGGATCACCCCGGGCCGGATCGTGCTCACCGGCGGCGCGGCCAGGTCGGAGGCGGTGCGGGCGATCGCGCCCGCGGTGTTCGGCCTGCCGGTGGTGGTGCCTGAGGCGGCCGAGTACGTCGCGCTCGGCGCGGCCCGCCAGGCGGCCTGGGCGCTCGCCGGGACCGCCGAGCCGCCCGTCCTGGCCGGCCCGGCCGTCGGTGACCCACGAGGCTTCGGCGACTCCCGGGGTCCGCGAGCAGTACGGTGCCCTCCGCGACGACGCGGCGGCCTGGCAGGAGCCCTAGGCAGCGCGACGGCGCGGTGGCGATGCGGCGACGGCGCGGACGGGACGCGGGCGAAGACCGCGGCGGCGGCCAGGGCGAGCAGGCCGGCGAAGACGAACAGGCCGCGGTAGCCGCCCGCGCCCGCCACCACGAGCCCGGCGATGGGCGCGCCGATGACCTGGGGAACCGCGGACGCGATGTTGATGATGCCCAGGTCACGGCCCGCGTTCGCCGGGCTGGGCAGCACCACCATGGACAGCGCCTGGCTGACCGACTGGAAGGCGCCGTAGCCGGCCCCGAGGGCGAACGCGCACACGATCACCAGGGCCCACGTGGCGAACCCGGCGAGCACGAAGCCGGTCGCCGCCATCAGCAGCGACGCGAGCACCGCGTACCGGCGGTAGCCGCCCGACAGGTCGGCGACGCGCCCGACGGCGACGGTCGCGATGATGACCGCCACCGTCGCGATCAGGACGAGGATCAGCTGCCCCTGGCCCGGGTTGCGGTAGTGCACGACGTCCTGGAGGTAGTAGTAGAGGTAGAGCAGGGCGATGGTCTCCGCGAGCGTGATCGAGGAACTTGCCGACCCAGACCAGGCCGAACCCCTGCTCGAGCGACAGCAGCGCGCGGAGTCCGTCCGCGGCGGCGCCGCGGCACGCGGCGGCCGGCACCGGCCGTGCGGTCACGGTCTGGCGGCCGTGAGGCGTAGCTGACCCGGGGCAGCCGGTACAGCACGACGAGCAACGGGACCAGGCAGACGACGTAGCCGACGGAGATGGCGGTCATCCCGGCGGTGACCGAGGGGAACACGAGCACGACCGCGGCGAGGCCGATGATGAGCCCGACCGCCTGCGCGACCGAGATCAGCCCCCACACGAGTCCCCAGGACCGCCGGTCGACGTGGTCCACCACGATCGCCGACATCGGCGAGTACGCGATGTTGATCGTGGCCTGGCAGAGCGTCCACCAGATGGCGATCGCCGATCAGGGAGTGCTGCAAGCCGAGGACCACGTGGGCCACCCCGCCGGTGACCAGGCCGATGAGTATCGTGACCGCCCTGTTGTCCGCGCTCGACCCACCGGTCCGAGTAGTGGCCGGCCAGCGGGTTGACGACGAGCGCCGCGAACGCGCCGAAGCCCGGTCACCAGGCCGAGCCCGAGCGCCTTGTCCGCCGACCCGACGGCCGACTCGACCATCCGGGGCAGGATGTTCTGGATGGGCGCGATAAGCGCCACGTTGGTGCCGAAGTTCGCGAGCATCAGCGTGGCGACAAACGGACGGTTCAGCCGGGGCGCGGCCTGCGCGGCCGCCGGCGCGGCATGCTCCAGTGCGGACACCTGTCCTCGATGGCGTGAAGGCGGTGAGGGCAGCACGCTACCACCGAGATGCTTATCTTCCGGGGGCGCCCCCGACCTCGTCTTCCCGGGGGCGCCCCTAACCTCGATAGTCCCGGTTAGCGGACCCCGTAGAGGTGCTCGAGGGCAAGCTGGTCGAGGTGCTCGTAGGCCATGCCGCGGGCGGCGAGTGCGTCGATGTCCGCGGTCGCGTCGCGGACGTCCCGCCAGGTCTCGCCGGGGGCCAGGGTTGGCTCGGCGAGCTCGGGGACGCGGGCGGCGGCGAGAGCCGCCTGGACCTCCGGGTCGGCGCGGAACGCCTTCGCCTTCTCTCGCAGGATCAGGTAATTCCGCATGCAGGCGGCAGCCGAGACCCATACGCCCTCGTCGTCCTCGGTGCGCGGCGGCTTGTAGTCGAAGTGAACTGGCCCGTCGTAGCCGCCCGCCAGCAGCGTGTCCACCACCCAGAACGCGCCGCGCGCGTTGCCCGCGCCGAACCGCAGGTCCTGGTCGTAGCGCGGGCCGTGCTGGCCGTTGAGGTCGATGTGGAACAGCTTGCCGTGCCACATCGCCTGGGCGATCGCGTGCGCGTAGTTGAGCCCGGCCATCTCCTCGTGGCCGACCTCGGGGTTGACGCCGACCATCTCCGGGTGCTCCAGCTCGTTGATGAACGCGATCGCGTGCCCGAGCGTGGGCAGCAGGATGTCGCCGCGCGGCTCGTTCGGCTTCGGCTCGATCACGAACCGGATGCCGTACCCCTGGTCGATGACGTACTGCGACAGCAGGTTCAGCCCCTCGGCGTAACGGTCGAGCGCCACCCTGATGTCCTTGGCGGCCCCTGACTCGGCGCCCTCCCGGCCGCCCCAGAAGACGTAGGTCTTCGCGCCGAGCTCGGCGGCGAGGTCCAGGTTGCGCATCACCTTGGCGAGCGCGAACCGCCGGACCTCGCGCTCGTTCGCGGTGAACGCGCCGTCCTTGAAGATCGGGTGCCCGAACAGGTTCGTGGTGGCCGTCGTCACCACCAGCCCGGTCTCGTCCAGGGCCTTGCGGAACGCGGCGATCCTTTCATCCCGCTCCGCGTTCGAAGCGTCGAAGCCGAACACGTCGTTGTCGTGGAAGTTCACCCCGTAGGCGCCGAGTTCAGCGAGCTTGCGGACCGCCCGGTCGGCCGCCATCGGCGGACGCACCGCCGAGCCGAACACGTCAACCCCCTGCCAACCAACAGTCCATATCCCGAACGAGAAGTGGTCTTCGCGGGTCGGGACATACGCATCTGAAACCATGGTCTCCCTCTACCTTCCGACTGACTTCCTCACAACTAACTTCCTCGACCTCAGCCAGCCGCAGCGCTCGTCCGGCCGTGCGGCCCCGGCGCAGTCGCGGTCTTCGCGATCAGAGCCGCACAGCTTCGACCGTAGTGAATGGGTCATTTTTCGGCTAGGCCTTAGCCCCGACACAGCGCGGCGCCGCGGTCTGCGCGGCGCCTCCTGACCGCAACCACCAGGCCTTAAACCTCAGCCACGGCGCGGGGGGCGAAAGCCCTTCCGTAGCCTCTCCGCGGGCGAAACAGTCCGGGCGGGACTTGACGCGGATCGTTGGGCCCGGCACCATCACAGTGACCGTTGGTGGCTCTTCTGATGATTTGCCACTGACGGGTCACTCACACTGACTGGCCCATTACGTACCGTGGGTATTGATCGGGGCGCGCTGAACGCCCAACCCGCGGGCAGGGATCGGACACGGAGGTCTCCGAATGGCACGTATCGCGCTCGATCATGTCGAGAAGGTTTACGGTGGCGGCGTCAAGGCGCTCGACGACCTGAACCTTGAAGTGAAGGAGGGCGAGTTCATGGTACTCGTCGGGCCTTCCGGGTGCGGGAAGTCGACCGCTCTGCGGTCGATCGCCGGGCTCGAGGAAATCACCGGCGGCACCATCTCGATCGGTGAACGCGTAGTCAACGACTTGCCGCCCAAGGACCGGGACATCGCGATGGTGTTCCAGAACTACGCGCTGTACCCGCACATGACGGTGGCGGACAACCTCGCGTTCGGGCTCAAGCTGCGGCACACGCCCAAGGCGGAGATCAAGCGCCGGGTCGGCGAGGCGGCGGAGATGCTCGGCCTCGAGCCGTACCTGGCCCGCAAGCCCGCCGCGCTGTCCGGCGGCCAGCGGCAGCGGGTGGCGATGGGCCGCGCGATCGTCCGCGAGCCCGCCGCGTTCCTCATGGACGAGCCGCTGTCCAACCTGGACGCCAAGCTGCGCGTGTCGATGCGGGCCGCGCTGAACCAGCTGCACGAGCGACTCGGCACCACGACCGTGTACGTCACGCACGACCAGGTCGAGGCGATGACCCTCGGCGACCGGGTCTGCGTGCTGCGCGACGGACGGCTGCAGCAGGTCGACACACCGCAGACGCTGTTCGACTCCCCGGTCAACCTGTTCGTCGCCGGGTTCATCGGCTCGCCCGCGATGAACTTCGCCTCGGCCGACCTGGTGCGCGACGACGGCCCCGCGGTCACGTTCGCCGGGTTCAAGCTGCCGGTTCCGGCCGCGGTGATCTCCGGCAAGCCGGGACTTGACGACTACTTCGGCAAGAAAATCATCATCGGCATCCGCCCCTCAGACTTCGAGGACGCCGAGTTCGGCGACTCGTCCTGGCCGCGGATCGACGTCACCGCCGGCGTCACCGAGGGCCTGGGCACCGAGATCCACGCGATCTTCACCATCGACGCCCCGCCGGTCGAGCACGCCTCGATCACCAGCGCGGCCCGTGGCGACGACGACGCCGACGACACCGTGTCCGCGCTGGTCGGCGGCAAGTCGCTGTGGACGGCGCGGGTGTCCTCCCGGTCGACCGTCCGGTCGGGAGCACCGCTCAAGCTCGCCGTGGACACCAGCCGGGTGCACTTCTTCGACCCCGCCACCGGCGAGTCGATCGGACACCCGCTGTCGGCTGGCGTCACCGCGGCGGCCACGACGGCCTGAACCGGGACGTTACTAAACGCATAGCGGATCGCTGGCCAGCCTCCGGCCGGCCAGCGATCCGCTGTTCATTGTCAACTGATTTCCGGCACCAGCCGCGTCAGCACCCGCAAAGACCGCCGGATCTGGAACGTTAGCGGCAGCACGCCCACAGCACCTAAACGCAACAGGCAAGCGGCAGCACAGACGGTGCCATCGGCATTGGTGCGTGGCGCGTCAGCCTCCCTAGAGACCCCAGGGCCTGCGACGTGAGCGGCAGCATGGGCAAGAGCAGTTTGTAGGCGAAAATTTGCGGGAGTCCGGACAAGGCCATGTGCCTCCGCCGTCCCACCCGCCCCAGTGCCGCACCGCCTCAGGCTACGCGGAGCGGGGCGGGGCCGGTGGAGCCCCTGACGACCAGTTCCGGCTCGAAAAGAAGCTCTTCCGGGTGCGGTATCACCGTTTCCATCTGGTGCACCAGGAGGGCGACGGCCGAGCTGCCCATGGACTGAATGGGCTGACGGACCGTCGTG
Source organism: uncultured Actinomycetota bacterium (assembly GCA_963785645.1). Taxonomy (GTDB): domain Bacteria; phylum Actinomycetota; class Actinomycetes; order Streptosporangiales; family Streptosporangiaceae; genus Trebonia. The sequence continues at coordinate 148,474 of CAWAWG010000001.1, read as the reverse complement.
AGCGGCGGATCGGTGGAGTTAAGCCACGCCGAGTCGTCATAGCCGACCACGGAGACATCGCCGGGCACGGTCAGGCCCGCCCGGCGGACCGCGCGGATCGCGCCGAGGGCGAGCACGTCGCTGGCGCAGATGACCCCCGTGACGCCCGCGCGGAGCATCCTGGTGGTGGACGCCTGACCGCCCTCAAGGGAGAACAGGGCGTGCTCGACCGGGGCCACGCTCACCCCTGCGCGCTCGGCCGCCTCGTTGAAGGCCGCGAGCTTACGCCGTGACGGCATGTGGTCCTCCGGGCCGAGCACCAGGCCGATGCGCTCGTGGCCGAGCGCGGACAGGTGGCTGAACGCCTGGGTGGCGGCCGACCCGTCGTCGGACGAGACGCACGGGAAGCCGAGGTTGTCCACCGCCGCGTTGATCAGCACGATCGGGACGCCCCTGGCCCGCAGTAGCCGGTAGTGCTCGTGCGGCGCGGCGGCCTCGTGGTAGTTTCCGCCGGCGAACACCACGCCGGACGCATGCTGCTCGAGCAGCATGTCCACGTAGTTGGACTCGGACAGGCCGCCCGCGGTGCGCGTGCAGAGCACGGGGGTGAAGCCGCGTTGCGCGAGGTTGGCGCCGATGACCTCGGCGAGCGCGGGGAAGATCGGGTTTTGCAGCTCGGGCACCACGAGGCCGATCAGCCGGGCACGCTGGCCGCGAAGCTTGCTCGGGCGCTCGTATCCGAGCACGTCAAGAGCGGTGAGGACCGACTCCCTGGTGCTGTCGGATACGCCGGCCTTGCCGTTGAGCACGCGGCTGACGGTGGCCTCGCTGACTCCGACCTTCTTCGCGACTTCGGCTAGTCGCCGGGCGGGCGTACGTGTCATGGCGCAAGAGTATGTCATGTTGACGCAAGGAATTGCGTTACCAGAGAGATATCTACACCCAGTGCCACCAGCTGGTGACCCACCTCGTACCAGAGAATTCGCAGGCCACCGGGCCTTACGCCCTTTTCGCATCGCTTCTGAGAACTCAGTCGGAGACCTGCGTATGAAAGTTGCTTCTTTGCAATAGATCATCGTGATCTTGCCGACAGATGTTCCGGTATGTATGTTCACCCTTAACGGCGACGGAGCCCGACCCGGCAACCGCGACAGTCAGAGCGGAACTGGACGGGCGTGTCCATCGCCCATGTTCAGCCCATGGAAGGGATGGAGCGATGAGCAGCATGTATCACAGACTGCGCTACCGCCCGGTGGTCGCGGTTGCTGCCGTGGCGGGGGTCGTCCTTGCCGCTGCCGCCTGCTCAAGCAGTACCTCGGCATCAGGCGGCTCTGGGACCGGGTCAGGCGGCAACGTAACGATCAGCGTCGACTGCGCGCCGCCCGCGGCGCAGCAGCCCGTGCAGCACAAGGAATGGGTGGAGGACGTTGCCACCTTCGAGAAGGCTAACCCCAACATAACCATCAGCAGCGTCTACAACTACCCGTGCGACGCGGTGCCGGCGCAGTTCACCGCGATGCTGCGCGCCGGGACCGAGACGAACCTCTATTACACCTATTTCACCGACCTGCCCCAGGTGCTGCTGGCGGGCCAGGCGGCGAACATCACCAGCTATGTGAACTCAACCACCGTGCCCACGCTCAACGACATCGTGCCGAGCGCGCTAGCGGCCTATAAGGCGGGCCCGAGCCTCTACGGCCTGCCGACCTCCAACTACACCCAGGGGCTGATCTACAACCGGCAGCTCTTCACCCAGGCCGGGCTCAACCCGAATGACCCGCCGACCACCTGGGCACAGGTCGAGACGGACGCCATCGCCATCGCCAAGCTCGGCAACGGCATCGAGGGCTGGGGCGACTACAGCGCCGGCAACAACGGCGGCTGGCACTTCTCCTCGTACATCGACGCCGTAGGCGGCTCGATGGTCAACAACACGACCGCTCCGCCGACGGCGAGCTTCAACACTCCCGCGGCCCAGCAGATCCTGCAGGCGCTGCACACGCTGCGGTTCACCGACAAGGCGATGAGCCCCACCCAGGGCCTGGCCTGGGGCACTCTGCAGCAGCAGTTCGCCGCGGGCAAGCTCGGCATGTACATCGCCGCGCCGGACGACATCTACAACGTGATCGTGCCGACCGACAAGGGCAACCTGGACGACATCGGCATGGGTCCGCTGCCCAGTCTGACCGGCACCCCGGCGGGCTCGCTGTCGGGTGGCAACGGCTTCGCGTTCTCCCCGAAGGACTCCCCGGCGCAGATCAAGGCCGGCATCAAGTGGCTCGACTTCGAGAGCCTCACGCCCGGCTCCGGTTACACGTTCAACTTCGAGCGGCAGAAGGCAGACGGTTTCCCGGTCGGCTTCCCCGAGCCCCAGCTGTTCGACGGCGCTACCGAAGCCAAGGTCAACCAGCTGCGGAGCCAGTACGCGACGATTCCGGTCTCGCAGTACACGGCGTTCGTCAACGCGCAGGAGAAGGGCGACGGAGAGCCGACCGATGGCCAGGCCGTCTACAAGACGCTTGACCCGGTCATGCTGTCCGTGCTTACCGACCCCAACGCGAATATCCCGGCGCTGCTCCAGACCGCGTCGACCAACGTCAACACCATCCTGGCGAACGCGGGTTAGGGAAATGAGTAAGCCGCAGTCGTTCGGATGCTTCTATTTCTGATCCCTCACCCGCTCCCGGGGCGGGCGGCGACCCCTCCGCCGCCCGCCCCGGGCCGGGTCAACCTCGTTAACCGCAACCGAATTCACCGCAACTGACAGGAGAGGCGAATGGCGAACGCTGTCACCAGCGTCGCGCGTCGCGTGGCAGCGCCGCCTGCCACGAGCATCCGACATCCGAAAGCGCTGCTGCCCAGGGCACGGCGGAACGCCGGGGCGTGGGCGTTCCTTATCGGCGCCGTAATCTGCTTCTCCTTCTTCTCCTGGTACCCGATCGTCCGCGAAGTCATCATGAGCTTCCAGAAGCCGGTCTACGGCGGCGGGAACACGTGGGCCGGCTGGGCGAACTACATCCGGATCTTTCACGACCCGACGTTCTGGCAGGCCTGGCGGAACACCATCGAGTTCACCCTGCTCGCGCTGCTGCTCGGGTTCGCGGTCCCGTTCGTTGTGGCGATCGTGCTGAACGAGCTGCGGCACGCGCGCGGTTACCTGCGGGCGCTCGTCTACCTGCCGGTGATGCTGCCGCCCGCCTCTGCGCTCTTGCTGTTCGCCTACTTCTACAACCCGCAGTACGGGCTGTTCGACGACATCCTGCGCATCCTGCACCTGCCGCAGTCGCAGTGGGTCCTGAGTCCCGGCACCGGGTTCATCAGCACCGCGATGATTTCCATCGTGATCGCGTCGACCTGGATGAACATGGGCAGCGCGACGCTGATCTACCTAGCCGCGCTGCAGAACATCCCCGGTGAGCTGTACGAGGCCGCTGAGCTCGAGGGAGCGGGCATCGTGCGGCGGGTCAGGCACGTGACCATCCCGCAGACCAGGCTGATCCTCGTCCTGCTGCTGATGCTGCAGGTCGTCGCGACCATGCAGATGTTCATCGAGTCCTTCGTGCTGACCAACGGCGGCGGCGGCGTGGGCGACAACGTTCAGTCCGTGGTCATGCTCATCTACCAGTACGCGTTCGCGATGAGCGGCGCGAGCAACTACAACAGCGCCTCGGCGCTCGGCGTGGTCCTCATGCTGGTGCTCGCCGTCTTCTCCGGCGGGTTCCTGTGGGTCACCCGCGAGCGCGGCTAGGAGGTACGGCTCATGGCTTCACTCGCCACCGCCACCACCAGGGCCCGGGGATCCCGGCGCCGCCCGACGACCTCGACGCGGACGCTGATATCTCCGGTTTCACTGAACCGTCCCCGTGGCAAGATCTACTACCGCATCGTGCTGACCCTGACGATCGTGGTGTTCACGCTCGTGTTCATCGGGCCGATGTACTTCCTGTTCGCCGACGGGCTCAAGTCGACGCAGGAAACGATCGCGACACCGCCCACGCTCTACCCGCATCAGTTGAACCCCGGGAACTTCGTGCAGTCGTGGGACCGGCTTGATGTCGGGCTGATGCTGTGGAACACCACCTACTACGCAGTCGGCGCGCTGGCGTTCCAGCTCGTCTTCGACGTGGCCGCCGCGTACTCGCTGTCCAAGCTTCGGCCCGTGCTCGGGAACGTGGTGCTCTTCCTTATGCTGGCCACGCTGATGATCCCGGTCACCGTGCTCGTGGTACCGCAGTTCCTGACGGTGGACAACCTTCCGTTCTTCCACTGGAACCTGATCGGCTCGCCGGCCGCCATCTGGCTGCCGTCGGTGGCCAACGCGTTCAACATCTTCCTGCTCAAACGGTTCTTCGACTCGATACCGACGGACTACATCGACGCGGCCTCGGTGGACGGCGCATCCCGGCTGATGATCCTGTGGAAGATCGTGCTGCCCATCTCGCGGCCGATCATCGCCGTGGTCTCGATCTTCAGCCTGGTCGCTGTCTGGAAGGACTTCCTCTGGCCGCTGCTAGTCGAGTACGGGTACACCCCGACCAGGGAGACCCTGAACGTCGGCATCTGGCAGGCCTCATACGGCGGCGGCACGCCTGAGAACCTGATCATCGCCGCCTCCGCGATGGCCGCGGTGCCGACGATCGCGTTCTTCCTCATCTTCCAGCGCAACATCATGGCCGGCCTCACCGCCGGCGGCATCAGAGGCTGACCTTCCTGTTCAGTCCCGCGACTTTAAGTCCCGCGACCGCCAACGGGTCGCTGCAGTATGCCGTTTCCCCAATCGCAATGGAGAAAGCAGGTTCCCCGTGCACACGCCGTCCGTATCCGCGGCATCCGATTCCCGGTCGTCCAGTTCCGCGTGGCTCAGATCCTGGTCGCCGCGTCTTTGGTGGCAGGAAGCCGCGATTTACCAGCTCTACGTGCGCAGCTTCGCGGACAGCAACGGCGATGGCATCGGTGACCTGCCGGGCGCGCGGGCGCACCTGCCGTACCTGGCCGCGCTCGGCATCGACGCGATCTGGTTTAACCCGTGGTACCCGTCGCCGATGGCCGACGCCGGGTACGACATCTCCGACTACCGGTCGATCGACCCGGTCTTCGGGACGCTGGCCGATGCTGACGCGTTTATCGCCGAGGCACACGAGCACGAGATCAAGATCATCATCGACGTCGTGCCCAACCATTCTTCCGACCGGCACCCCTGGTTCGTTGCCGCGCTGGCCGCGGGGCCCGGATCCGTCGAGCGGTCCCGCTTCTGGTTTCGGCCGGGGCACGGTCCCGACGGCTCGCTGCCGCCGAACAACTGGCAGTCCATCTTCGGCGGCCCGGCCTGGACGCGCGTGATCGAGCCGGACGGTTCGCTCGGCGAGTGGTACCTGCACCTGTTCGCGCCGGAGCAACCGGACTACAACTGGGGCAGCCCGGATGTCCGGCGCGAATTCGAGGACGTGCTCCGGTTCTGGTTCGATCGGGGCGTCGACGGCATTCGGATCGACTCGGCCGCGCTGCTATCCAAGGACGCCAGCCTGCCAGATGTCACCGGTGACGAGGAGCCGGGAGCCGCGCACCCCTACACCGACCGCGATGAGGTGCACGAGATCTACCAGTCCTGGCGGGCCATAGCGGACGAGGCGCCAGGGCGCATGCTCATCGGCGAAGTCTGGCTGCCGGACTCGACCCGGCTGGCACGCTACATGGGACCGGGTGAGCTGAATACGGTCTTCAACTTCCCGTACCTGAACTGCCCGTGGGACGCCGCCGGCCTCCATCAGGTCATCGACGAGACCCTCGCGCTCAACGCGCCGCTCAACGTGCCCGCCACCTGGGTGCTCTCCAACCACGACGTGGACCGGGTCGTTTCCAGGTACAGCCGCCCGGACACGGCGTTCAGCCTGGACCGACGCCCGTACTTCCACAGCCTCCCCGTCGACCTGCCACTGGGCACCCGCCGCGCCCGGGCGGCGGCGCTCCTGATGATGGCCCTGCCCGGCTCGGTCTACATCTACCAGGGAGAGGAGCTGGGCCTGTGGGAGGTCCAGGACATCCCGGACGAGCTGCGCCAGGACCCGATCTGGAGCCGCACAGACGGCGCCGACCCCGGCCGGGACGGCGCCCGGGTGCCGTTGCCGTGGTCAGGAACGGAGGCGCCGTTCGGCTTCTCCCCCGCCGACGCTGCTGCCCAGCCTTGGCTGCCGCAGCCGAAGGAGTGGCGCGACCTGACCGTAGCGGCCGAGTCAGCGAACGCCGACTCCATGCTCAACCTGTACCGGGAGGCGCTGCGCATCCGCCGTTCCGAGCCTGCGTTTGCCGATACCCCGCTGACCTGGCTCGAGGTTCCAGACGGAGTGCTCGCCTTCGACCGCGGCGCCCCCGACAGCCAGGACCCGGCCGACGAGGGCACCGCAGAAGCGGATACGGCCGGAGCCGAAGCATCCGAGGTGCCAGCGACGGTGCGCTGCGTCGTTAACCTGTCGGCCAGCTCCGTTCCGCTGCCGCCGCAGACACAGATTCTGCTCTCCAGCGGCCCCCTCGACGGCAGCCTGCTACCGCCCGACACCACCGCCTGGCTCCGCGTCCAATCATGAGCGTCCAAGGCGACGGCTAAAGGCCCAGAAAAGCCCCCCGGCAGAGCACTCTGCCGGGGGGCTTTTCGGATTATTCCGGACTTTTTTCCTTTAGTGATCGCGACCCGGGAACGCCAGACCAGTTTCCATCACATGCGGGCAACCGAAGAGCGACTTCTCGCCATTCCAGATGCAATGCCGCTTGATCTCGGCCTCAGCACCGTCGGCAGAGACAACATACACTGCGTTCGCGGCGTGACCGCGCCCGGAATATCCCGCTCTGTACCCCGCAAAGTCAGTGTATGTCTACGGGGAGGGCGGCAGTTGGCGGCGGCGCGCGGAATCCTTGATCAAGGAAGTAATCGCACTTTGACCTGAAACGCGAAACCCGGCCCACCTACCGTCCGATAGGCTACCGGGTCCACTTCGGGCAGCTAGGGCTGACCGCAGGGTAAGGGTATCGGGGGTAGGGGGCAAAGGGAGTTGCGGCTAGGCGGGATGTGAAAGAGGGGAAGCCCTGAGGAAGCTCGGTTGGAGCGACGGGATTTGACGGCCGCAGACGAAGGTTTGGTCTGTCGTCTGCGGCCTGCTGGCGGTTAACGTTATTTGAGGGAGGCGGTGAAGCGGGTCCAGGCGTCGGCGGGGATGTCGAGGACGGCGCCGTCGCGGTTGGTGGTGTCGCGGATCACGATGGCGCCGCGAGTGGCGACCCCTGCCTCCACGCAGTCGGTGTTGTCATTGGCGCTGTAGCTGGCTTTACGCCAGGTGGCGACCTCGACGCAATCGCCGCCGTTGTTACCGCTGTAGCTTGACTTGCGCCAGGTGGCGACCTCCACACAAGCGCCACCGTTGTTGCCGCTGTAGGTGCTCTTACGCCAGGGGGCGCTGTTCAGACTGTCCATTGTTCGTTGGCCACCTTCGCCATCAAGTTCCGTGAAGCCGTCTTCGGCAGTGCCTCGCTCCTCAGTGCCTCGAAGCGCAGCGCCACCTCGGACACCCTTGCGGCATCCTCGGCGATGCGGCCGCCCGAGATGTCCTCCATGAACACGATACTTTGTTCTGCGGGCAATTCAGCGATGTTAAATGCACCAAGCAGTCCGCTGTGCCCACCAGCCACGTAGGGCACGACCTGGATGGTGATGTGCGGCCACTTAGACGTCTCAACGAGGCGAATAAGTTGATCATGCATGACCTGGGCTGACGCGACCGGACGATAGAGTATTCCCTCGTCGAGCAGCGCGTACACGCGGGGCGGGAGCGGGTCGTGGCGGGTGAGAATCTCTTGCCTGGCGAGGCGCTCGGAGACACTCGCGTCGATGTCCGACTCGGTGGCGCCGGGCTTGGTGGATAGGACGGCGCGGGCGTAGTCCTCAGTCTGGAACAAGCCGGGCACTAGCGAATGCTGGAATGTCCGCAGGGCGACCGCCTTCGCTTCCGACTCCGCGTAAGGGCGGAACGACTCGGGGAAGGATATGGTGCGCAGCTTGAACCACATCCGACCGAACGTGCCCGGCGTGCCAGGCTGACCCGGAGCGTCCTCTGTGAACGCCGGAGTGCGGAACGCGCGATCCAGGGCTTTGGCGAGACCCTGGGTCACGCCGCGGTCGTAGGTCTCCACCATCGCGATCAGCGATTCCGAGTACTGGGCCTGGGCGGCCAGCTCCGCTCGGGACCAGCCGCGGTGCTCGCGCATGGCGCGCATCTCGTCTACGAACAGGCTCAGCCGTTCCCGGTCGCGTTCGGTCAGTCGAGACATTGTCATCACAGCCTTTACACAGGTGACGTTTCCTGGCTACACACATCACTTCTTCTGTCGTACACATCACGCCCGTTGCCGCACACATCTGATTCGGCCTCTACTCATATCATTGGGGCCTGCACACATCTTGATCGACCCTGAACACATTTCGCTGGTACTCCACACGTGGCGCGTGGCGGGTCTACAACGGTGCGTTTCTATTACATACGGTACGCCGGCTGAGGCATTGTTTTATGCACATTCCCGGTCCGGGTTTCCGCGCCCCCGCTCCGGGCCGGGGATGCACCAGAGATATCCACGAAGGGACAAGTGCCATGCCGCAATCGCAGAGCACCGAACAGTTCGATTTCAACCAGTTCACCGATCCCGATTTCCTGGCCGAGCGCGGCCGGGTTCGCGACGAACTTGAACGCGCGCCGGAGCAATCCGCGACCCGAGTTTTGCTCGCCGCCCGCTACGACGCCATGAATGCCGAGTTCGACCGCCGGGCATCTCAGGCCTGGACGGGAGCGTCATGACCGGCAGGACACCAAGGACCCCGGCCGAGTCGCCCGGAACCACTTCGGCCGAGCGTCACGCAACGTCCGAGGACGCCGAGTTCTCCGCGAGCGCAGAAGCTCCCGCAAACTCAGGACTTCCCACAAACACGGAACTTCCCGCAAGCCCTAGACCTCCCGCAAGTCCCGCACCCCTCGCGAGTCCTGAACTGCCCGCAAATCCCGCACTCCCCACAAGCTCGGAACCTCCCGCGAGTCCCGCACTCTTCGCGAATTCCGAACTCCGCGAGAGCCACGCGGAGAAGCAGCGACTGCTGGCCGTCGACACGCTGCTGGCCGACCCCGAGGCCATCCCCGACCCGCTTGAAGTGGAGCTTTACGCCTACCGGGAGCAGATCACCGGGGAGATAGTTGGCTGAGGAGCGGGCTCCGACCCGGCTAGAAGTTCATGAGGCAGGCCCCCGCCAGTCAGTTCCGGCGGGGGCCTGCCTTTGGTTGTCTGCCTCGCCGCCTTGTTGGGTAGCGGCAGCGCCCACGGGCCTGTGAGAGCGGCACCGCGCCGACCGCCTCGCACTCCGGCGCCTTGGCCGCCAGCCGTCAAGCCACAAGGCCAGCCTGTCTGGCGAGTTCTGCGGAACCACGCTTCGCAAGCACATCGTCAGGCACATCACCATCAGGGCAAGAACGGCCAGCGCGAATTCGGCCCACCAGGGAAGAGGGACCGTCCGGTAAGTGGCCTGACCTCCGAGAATCGCCGCGCCCAGTGCGCAAGCCGATGTCACTGCCATGTGCTCAGTTCCTTCCTCTGCGATAACAACACGATTCCGCGGAGTCTAGTCGAGCATGCTCGACCAGAAGGAACCTTTCATCAGAATTCAAAATTGACTGTATAAAGTCATTATTGATTGATTACTTGAAGGCTCATCGACAACGCCGCGAGAAAATCATCGCCAGGCGCCATAGGACGCGAGCGATCCGCTACCCTTGCGCCGAGGCGGAAGGCGCGGAGGAATTGCGTTGTCAGAGGATGCGCTCGAGGACGGGGATTGGCCCGCTGTCGGCCGGGCCGTCACCGAACGTATGAGCGAACTTCACATGTCGATCAGCTACGTCGCACGCGAAACCGGGTTGTCGCCGACCACCATCCGTTACCTCAGAAAACCGGAGCGGAAATACAACAGCTCCACGCTGGTAGCGATATCCGTGGTCCTTGGATGGCGCTATAACCACCTCAGAAACATTCTGCACGGAGAGCCCGAGAAGAATCTTCCGAAGATAGGTAATTCCATTGCGGAAGCCTATTTCGAGAACCTGCTGCACGCCGAGGTTGGCCCCATGAGAGAACAGATGGCCGAACTCGCAAAGACCGTCAGCGGCATGGGCAGGAAAATCGACGTGATCTTTCAAGAGCGGCAAGCCAACGCCGACAGCGGTGCCCACCATAATGAACCGGCCTTAGCCGTCGGGATGCCCTCCCCGCGTCTCCCCCATCCGGGTCGCGCCCCTGACCCCCTAGCCGCCCTTTTGGGGAACCTCGCCGACATAGGGCCATTTCATGCTCCACATATCCGATCAAATCAGGACACAAAATTGCGCTAACTGGCCCTACGTCAGAAATGCCGGGGCGTGCCGAGATCACAAGAGTAGCGTCAACCCCACGTGTCACAGGGCGATAAACGCTAGCCGACCTGGGCGAGGGAACTAGGCGACGGCAGTAGTACCGCAGCAGCCCTTTATGATCCTCCGGCGGCAGTCGACCGACACCCAAGGTCCGGCAACCGCTTTGCACACTCGGTGGTTCTATCTCGTACCTCGTGATGGTAACGACACAGGCTGGCCAGGTGGCTACGTGGTCACCCGAACCCCCGCCACCGGCACCGCCCGCGGTGACGGCCACCACGGACGGCCAGCCTGCGCAGACCCGCACCGAGTGACCCACGCGCGCCCCTCACCTCAGCCAAGCGCCTGCACCAGCCACCCTTTCCCGGGTTTTCTGCTTCGGCCACCACCGACCCCGGGGACGCGGCCGCTTCCGCGACCACCCGCACCCTCTTTGGTTAACCGGCGACCAAGATCGTCGCCTTTGCCTAGCCGGTGACCATAATCCCGACCGGTTTGCAACAAATGTGGCGCCGTTTGGTAAGCAAAGGTGAACCTGGTGTCACGATTGATCGTCGCCGGGTCGGACATACCATCACAATCGAGGCAGCGGACATCGAGCGAAACGGCGCGGCCGGGACAAAGTAAGGAAGTGCGGCCGCCGTAGTAGGCCCAAGTCGTTCTGGGTCGGCGGAGGGTTGTTCCTGGGCAGGCGGTCGGGCCTGGGCAGGCGGTCGGGCCTGGGCGGGTGGTCGGGTCGAGCCTGGGCGGGCTGACAGGCGGTCGGCCTGGGCGGCTGTCGGGTCTGGGAGCGCTGACAGGGTGAGCGGGTTGACGGGTGGGCGGGGGCGTGATCTTCTGATTCGCGGTTTCCTGTCTGCGGGAAGGTGCTCGTTATGATGCGGCTGGTCCGCGACGGCGGTCCGCGTCCGCTGGCCGCGCCCGGGGTGCTTCCGCTGCCTGGCCGGCCGCGGCGCGGGCGGGCATTTCGAGTGCTCGTCCTCGGCGGGGCGCGGTCGGGCAAGTCGGTGACCGCCGAGGGGATACTGGCCCGGCGGGCGCTGGTGGATTACGTGGCCTGCGGCATGCCCGTGGATGGCACCGATCCTTCCTGGGCGGAGCGGGTGCGGCTGCACCGGGAGCGGCGGCCTGCGCACTGGACGACGCTGGAGACGCTCGACCTAGAGGGCGTGCTCGGTGACGCTGATCGCGCGCCGGTCCCGGTTCTCGTGGACTGCCTGTCGACCTGGCTGGCCGGGGTCATGGACGAGTGCGGGGTGTGGTCGGGCCGGGCCGGCGCGGACAAGGAGCTGGCCGCTCGGATGGACGGGCTGGTCGACGCCTGGGGCTCGACGCGGCGACTCGTGGTCGCGGTCAGCAACGAGGTGGGGCTCGGCGTCGTGCCGGCCACCGCCTCCGGGGTCCGCTACCGCGACGAGCTTGGCCGGCTGAATGCCCGGATCGCCGCGGACGCGGAGCAGGCCTGGATGTGCACCGCGGGCATCGCCCGGCGGCTGCGATAGCGGACACTCGACCGGTGAGCGAACAAAAACTGTCGTCCTTGCGGGTCGCGGTGAGCCTCTTCACCACGATCCCCGCCGGGGTCAGCGGGATGCTCGATGATGACGTGGCCGCCCGCGCGATCCTGTGGCTGCCCGCGATAGGGCTGCTGCTCGGCGGGGCCGGGGCCGGCGTCATGCTGGCCGTCTGCACGTTCAATCCGACTAGTCCGGGGCGGCTGCTCGGGGCGGCGCTCGGTGTCGCCGTGATCGCCGTGCTCACCGGCGGCCTGCACCTCGACGGGCTCGCCGATACCGCCGACGGGCTCGGCAGCCGCCGTCCCGCCGCCGACGCGCTTGAGATCATGCGGCGCTCGGACATCGGCCCCATGGGGGTCGGCGCGCTCGTCCTCGGGCTGCTCATCCAGGTGGCGGCGGTCGCCGCGATACCGCGGCTGCCGCTCGCCGTCGCGGCGCTGATCCTCGCCGAGGTCACCGGCCGGGTCTCGGTCGTCGTCGCGACCTCCTCCCCCGCCGCGCGGCCCGGCGGGTTCGGCGCCCTCGTCGCCGACCGGACCACAGCCGCGGAACGCGCGCTCACAGTCGGCGCGCTGGCCTGTGCCGTCGCGGCCGCGGGGATCACGGTTGGCGGACTTACGCCTGGCGGGCCGACGACCGGAACCGCGCTCGCGGTGCGCGGGCTCGCCGCGACGTTCGCCGGGCTTTTCGCGGGCTGGCTGCTGCAGCGGACGGCGCGGCGGCGACTGGGCGGTACGACCGGCGACGTCTTCGGCGCGATCCTTCAGGTCAGCGCCACCGGAGTGCTGGTCGTCGCCGCGCTTGTCAGCTAGCGGGCGGTCTCGGGGAAAGGATCGCCAGCGCCCGACATGACGGAATCCGGGGCCGAAACGTCGAGCCGTGGGGTCTGGACAAAGATGGTGGATTGTTGTAGACGCCATCGCGCGTACAGATATCCACCGTCTTCGCGGCCCCTTTCCGGGCTCCGAAGTCCGCTACGCCGATTTCATGAAATATCCGGGAATGTCGTGGCGCGCCAGCGCCCGACATTCCCGGATCAACGCCGTTCAGGCAGCAGACGTGAGCGACGGCGTCCACCCTGAACAGCGCCGTTGCCGCGGAAGGGGCCCGAAGTCTTCCGCGTCTTGGCGATCGATACGCGACTGGACGACCCGCGCCGCCGACTAGTCGATGTTCATGGAGGTCCAGGCGGAGGGCGGAGCGGACGGGGTGAAGACCAGCAGGACGCGGTCGTCGGCGATGAGCTGGGCTGCCAACTCGTCGTCGGCCGGGGCTTCGCGGCCGTGCTTCTCTCTGATCGCACGGAACAGGGAGATGTTGGCCGGGACGTCCTCGCGGATTTCGACCGTAGTGGGGATCTCCACGTACCGGAAGCCCACGGGGTCGTCTACGACCAACTCGGCCCGCGAGTCGCGGCGGAAGATGTTGTACTTGGCGCGCTTGCGGGTCGTGGAGACGTAGAAGTGCTCGCCGTCCCAGAAGAACCAATTCGGGGACAGGTGCGGGCGACCGTCCTTGCGGATGCCGGCCACGATCACGTTGCGCGGCTCGGCCAGGAACGCCTCTAGGGCCGTAGCGGATGACATGACAACAACCCTATATCCATTTTTATCGATTGGAATACTAGGCTTAGTAGAGAACGGTGCGGGAACAGCGCGGGAACTCTCGCCCCGCCCTCGGGTTCAGGCTGGCGCGACAAGGCGAAGCACTACACCGTTCGGGATACTTGATTTGTGGACTTTCTCGATCATGCGCGATGGGTACGGGGTGCCGCATGTGCGGGCCGAGACGGCGGCCGGCGCATGGGCCGGGATGGGTTATGCGTGCGCGCAGGACCGCCTGTTCCAGATGGAGTACGACCGGCGGCGGGCGGCCGGGCGGTGGGCCGAGATCGCCGGGTCCGCGGCGCTCGGCGGGGACGTCCTCGCCCGGCGGCTCGGGCTCAGCGCCGCGGCCCAGCTTGACCTCACTGTGATGTCACCGCAGGTCAGGTCCGTGTTCGAGGCCTACGCGGACGGGGTCAACCAGGCCATCGCGGACGGGGTGCTGCCGCTGCCCGCACGGTATCCCGTCGAGGCATGGCGGGCATGGCATTCCGTCGCCGCATTCCTGGTCCGGCATGTCCAGATGGGGCAATGGCAGCACAAGCTCGCGAACGCGGTGCTGCTCGCGCGGGCCGGCGCCAGCGCCTTCGAGCGTCTTGAGACCCGGCCGGTGGCCGGGTCTCCGGTCGCGGTGCCAGCCGACGGGCGGCTGACGCACCAAATCCCCGAACTGCTCGACGAGGCCGTCGGCGATATCGAAGGGCACCTCGGGTTCCTCGCCGAGGTCGAGCCCGGGTCGAACGCATGGGCGGTCAGCGGGCGGCGCACCGCGCACGGCGGCGCGGTGATCTGCAATGACTCGCATCGGGCACTCGACACTCCGAACGTCTACTGGCAGTGCCGGGTGAGCTGCCCTGACTTCGATGTCACGGGGGCCACATTCCCCGGACTCCCCGGCTTCCCGCACTTCGGGTACAACGGGTCGGTCGCGTGGGCGATCACGCACGGAGACGCCGATACGCAGGACCTGTACCTGGAACGGTTCGAAGGCGGGCGGTACCTGACACCGTCCGGCTGGGCGGAAGCTGATGTCCGGCCCGAGCGGATCGACGTGCGCGGCGGCTCCCATGTCACCGTCCCGGTGTGGGCCACCAGGCACGGGCCCGTCGTGCACGGAAACCCGGACTCGGGACTTGCCCTGGTGCTCAAGTGGACGGGCACTCACCGGCCCAACCGCGGTTTCGAGTGTCTGCTGCCCATGCTGACCGCGCGCACCGTCGCCGAGTTCGCCGACACGCAGGACGGCTGGGTCGACCCCGTCAACAACGTCGTCTGCGCCGACGGGCACGGTGACATCGCCTACCAGTGCCGGGGCGAGCTGCCGGTGCGGTCATCCGACGCGGGACGGCGGCTGCCGGTCCCGGGCTGGAACGACACCTGCGAGTGGACGGGGACCGTACCGTTCGCGGCGCTGCCACGGACGGTCGACCCGGAGGCCGGGTTCGTGATGACCGCCAACAATGTCATCACCGACGCGGACGAGCCTTACATCTCCTACACATTCTCCCAGCCGTGGCGGGCCGAGCGGCTCCGCTCGCTGCTTGCCGACGCTCCGGCGCTCAGCCCGGACGACCTGGCCGGGATGCAGGCGGATACCGTATCCGTGCAGGCCCGCGGGTGGGGCAGGCTGCTCACCGAGCTCGGGCCGTTCGAGGACGAGGATGCCGAATCGGCCCGTGCGCTGCTGGCCGGCTGGGACGGGAACCTGGCCGTCACTTCGGCTACGGCGCTCTTGTACGCGTGCTACCTGCGGGCCCTCGCTGAGGCGCTGTACCGCCCCGTGCTTGGCGCGCAGACCTGGGGGTGGATGACGTCGGGCGCGCTCCCGCCGACGCTGTCCATGATCAGGCGCTGGCTCGGCAACGATACCTGGGAACTGCTCGGCGGGCCGGTGCCGATCGTCCCGCCCGGGACAAACAGCGAAGCACCGGCTGGCGAGGTGAAGCGTCGTGAGCGGCGGGAACGGGTGCTGGCCGCGGTGCCTGACGCGCTCGCCGGCGCGTGGGGCGCCGCGGTCAAGGCGGGAGGCCTGGATCCCAGGCAGTGGCGGTGGGGTGACGTGCACCGGGCGGTGCGCGTGCATCCTCTCGCCGGTGAATTCTCCGGCGTGCGGATGGGCGGGGACGCCGACACCATCCAGGCCGCTGGTTACGGCTGGCGCCCGGGCAGTCCGTTCACCGTGAGCTCGCTGTCGGTGTACCGGCAGGTTATAGACCTGGCCGATCCTGCCTCCGCGAGCTTCGTCATTCCTGGCGGCGCGTCCGGCGACCCGGCCAGCGCGCACTTCTCCGACCAGTTCGCGCTCTGGGCCAGCCACCGGCGGATCGGCCTGCGGGCGGAGCCGGAAGCGGAGTTAGCAGCGGAGTTAGAAGACGACGACCTCCGCGCCGATCGGGAGATGCTCGTTGTAATAGTGCGCGTTCGCATCCGTGAGGTGCACGCAGCCGTGCGACCATTCGGTCAGGCTGCCACCGTGAAACGCGATGCCGCCGGCCGCGAAGAACGTCGCCCACGGCATCGGCTCGTGGTAGATGTTGCTCACGAGGGACGGGCCGGCCTTCCACAAGACCTGGAACGTGCCCCGCGGGGTCTGGTGCTGGCCTGCCGGGTCGCCTGGCTCCATCGCCACGGGGCCGAACGTGATACTGCCGTCGGATTGAAGCCAGGTAATGTGCCTGGTCAGATCGACGCACGCGGTTGCCGCGGCCGGGCAGTCCTGGTGGTCGACGCCGGTCAGCGCTAGCGGCGGCGTGGCGCGGCTGGCCGCGGCCACGATGGGCGCGTCGCCCGGCCACCGTCTCAACCTGATGATCGAGGGTACGGCGTTCGCCCTGGCCACCTGGACCGAGGCGGAGCCAACCGCCGACCTCGGGCCGGCCGGGTTAGCGGCCACGGCGGCGAGGATTCCCGTCACCGCTACCAGGGCGGCCACCGTCGTTGTCACGTGGAGCCGGTTTCGCGGTGCTGGCGCGCTCGCATGCCTGCCTGAACCACTCATATAACACTTCCGCCCCCGTTCGTGACCGCAAAGTACACGTTCAACTACTTACAGTTACCATTTTTCCATGTGCTTATGCGGGAACCGCTGGAGTGCGGACGTGTTGGCGTATCTAAAGCGCTGGTTTTAAGCAATGAATACCCTTTGTGCGTGGCGGTGTTCTGGGATCGACTGATTGGGGCGCAGGGCGCTCCGCCGGGATGGGTGGTCGCCGCGAGTGCCGCCGTCGCGTTGCTCATCGTGGCGAGCCCTCGGCTCTGGCGGATGACCCGGATAGCGATCACGATCGCGCACGAGAGCGGGCACGCAGCGGCCTCGCTGCTGTCCGGGCGGAAGCTCGAGGGGATCCGGCTGCACGCTGACACGTCGGGGGAGACAATTACCCGGGGCCGGCGAACGGGCCCGGGATCGTGATGACCGCGCTGGCCGGGTACGTCACGCCGCCACTGCTCGGGGTCGGCGCCTGTGCGCTGCTCGCGGCACACCGGGTGACCCTGCTGCTCGCGCTGCTCCTGTTGCTGCTGGTGGCGACGCTGGTCATGGTGCGCAACTGGTACGGCGTGCTCTCCGTCCTGGTGACGGGCGGAGCGCTCTTCGCGGTCATCTGGCTGGCCGACCCGGCCCTGCGCGCGGCGTTCGCCTATGCGGTGGCCTGGTTCCTGCTGTTCGGCGGGGTACGGCCGGTTGCCGAACTCGCACGGACCCGGACCAAGGCGGTGCGCTTGCCTCCCGGACGCCGCCTGGTGTCCGGACGTCCGGGCCCCGGGATGTCCGACGCCGACCAACTCGCCTTTCTCACCCGGGTACCCGCCGGGGCCTGGGTAGCGCTGTTCGCACTGGTCGCGACCGCCGCTGTGATCTTCGGGGCCCGGCTGCTCATCCCGTGGCCTGCCCACCTGGCGCTCCCCGGGTCGCTGAGCGGAAAATAACAACAGGCAGCCATCCCGAACGCGGTGAACCCAAATCCGGATTTATCCGTTATAACAAGCGGGCAGGGTGAACCGCGTAAGGCAGCCATCCGGAGTTGAGGCCGGATGGAGCAGTGATCCCGGATGGAGAGAAGGCATGCCCGAGTTGCCGCTTGTTGGCACGGACTTCGCTGGCTACCGGTTGCGTGCGGTGCTCGGCAGGGGCGGCATGAGCATCGTCTACCAGGCGGAGAACCCACGGCTGCGCAACGTGATCGCACTCAAGGTCCTCGCACCCGAACTGGCCACCGACCAGGTCTTCCGAACCAGATTCCGCGACGAGTCACAGATCGCCGCCTCGCTGAACCACCCGCACGTCATCCCAATCCACGACTTCGGGTCGAGCGACGGCCTGCTTTACATCGCGATGCGTTATGTTTCCGGCACTGACCTGCGGCACCTGATCGAGGAACAGGGCTGGCTGGCGCCGGATACCGCCGTGCAGCTACTCGGGCAGGCCGCGCGGGCACTTGACGCCGCGCACCGTCGGGGACTGGTCCACCGGGACGTCAAGCCGGGGAACCTGCTCATCTCGCAGGGCGGCGACGACGGGGATCCCGATCACGTATACCTGGCTGACTTCGGTATCACGAAGTACGTGGGCGCGCCGACCGGGTTGACCGTCGCCGGGATGCTTCTCGGCACGATCCACTACGCCGCGCCGGAGCAGATACAGGCCATCGAAGTGCACGGCGCAGCCGACCAGTATTCGCTCGGCTGCGTGCTTTACGAGTGCCTCACCGGCCGGGCGCCGTTCGAGAAAAAAACGAACGACATGATCATGTGGGCACACGTCCACGAGTTCGCCGCCCCGCCGTCGCTGCTGCGGTCGGACCTGCCGCCCGCCATCGACGAGGTATTCGCCCGCGTTCTCGCCAAGAACCCCGACGACCGGTATGCGGACTGCCGCGAGTTCATCGGCGCCGCCCGCGACGCCCTCGCGACGGCAGGCACGAGACCGCAGGGCCGCCGGTCACCCGGCATCGGGACGCAGGGCGTACCGGCACCGGACTTCACGTCACTGGGGGTGCCGGAACAGGGCGAGTTCCGGCCGGCGCTGATGCGGGCACCGATGTCGGCTCCGATGCCGAATGATGCCGGCCGTGGCCTCGTCCCGCGCGAGCCGACGGTGAGCGTCACCGCGCCCACCGGAGCATCCGACCCCGGCTGGGCGTCATTCCCGGCCCACGGCGGCAACCACCGGGTGCGCGGGCGGTCGCGTGATGGCCGCAGTACGCGGAGCATGCTGACCCTGCTCGCCGTCGCGGTGCTCGCCGCGGGGGGCACCGCGGCCGGGTTGCTCGTCAGCCACGCGGGCGATTCGTCCATCGGACTACATCAGGCGGCAGAGTCTTCGCCGCCGCCAAGCACGCTGTTCTCCGTCCTTGACAACACCGAGGCGTTCACTGGCGTGCTCCCGATGTCCACCTGCGTCCAGCGGGCACTGACCCGGGTCGAATGCGCACGCCCGTCTCCCGCGATCGCGAGCGTGACCTTCGAGACCTATCCCAGCCTGGCCGCGCTGTACTCGGACTACCAGCAAATCGTGGGAAACCTTACTGGCCATCAGTCCTTCAGCACTGTCGAGAACATGCACCCCTGCAGCGCGGTCGCGCCCGACCCCACCGGGGAAAGTACCTGGAACCACTCGGACCAGTACCTTACGACGTACTCCGTCGCGCAGTTGGCGTCCGGGACCGTGCCGACAGAAACCGCGATGGGCCGGGTGTTCTGCCTGCAGAAGTCGGACGGCAGCGCGGTCATGGTCTGGACGCAGAACTCCGGCCGGCTACTCGGCTACGCGACCGGCGGCGATGCGTCACACGAGCAGGTGTGGAACTGGTTCTACGCCATCCACCACAACATCATCTTCCCAGGGCAGCCCGGGATGTCGATGTCACCGGACGCCACCGCGCCGTCCACGGGCGGGCCGACATCGTCGGCATCGCCAGCATCATCGGTACAGAGCACCGCCGGGTAAGCGGTAAGGCATTATCCCGAACGAATCCGGCTTGCTCTGGACGCCTCAATGTCCGCCGAGTCGCGGAATGGCGCTCTCATTGGATTGAAGTGCCGAGGTCCTCGGAACGCCTGCCGCGACCACCGCACCGCACGGGCGCCGCAGTGGATAATTTTGCACACTCCGGTGTATAAAACTATCCACTCCTGTCCGGGACTTCCGCAGCGCCTCGCCTGTAAAGCGGCATTTGGGCGGGATGCCCCATATGTCCCGAGGGTACCCGGGCGACCCGTGCGGACCCCGGCCGTTCAACCGCCGTATATCGACGGAGCCGCGGAACTGACAGCTAGCGGGCGCGCGCACGGGTGGCGAGCATACCCACGGGCAACGGCCCGACTGGGACAATACCGCGCTGGGCGACCGCTACGGCCACCAGTTCCTGGCCTGAACCTCGGCTAGGGTTGGCGGGTCGGCACCGGGGCGGGAACAGGTTAGGGCGGAGACCGCGACGGCGGCGCGGAGGGCTTCCCTGACCAGCGCGTCGCGCTCCTGAGCGGGCAGGCCGAGGTCGGCCTGGCCCAGGCCGTGCGCGGTCCACCAGGCCAGGAAGCCGCCGCCGAACGCGTCGCCCGCGCCGATGGTGTCCACCACGGTGATGCTCGGGACCTCTTCGGTCAGGACTGAGTCCGGCAGGAAGGCGCGGGCCGGGTGCGGGCCGTCGGTCACCAGGACGAGTGCCGAGCCGTTGCCGAGCAGTGCCCTGGCCGCTTCATCGGGCGGCAGGTCTGGGTACAGGTAGGCCAGGTCTTCCGTGCTCGCCTTGACGATGTCGGCGCGGCCGGCGATGGCACCGATGCGCCTGCGGTAGGCCTCGTGGTCGGCAACGGCGCTGGGGCGGCAGTTCGGGTCGAGCAGGACGAGCGTGCCGGCCGGGACATCGCTGCGGATAAGCCGCTCGATGGCCGCCCCCACCGGCTCCATCACGAGGGTGAGGTCGCCGACGTGCACCGCCGTCGCATCGGCGGGCAGCGCCTTCTTCAGCGCCTCGTAGTCAAGGTCCGCCCCGGCCGTGCCATCGAGGTAGAAGGCGTAGCCCGCGTTGCCCGCCTGGTCGAGGGTGGCGACGGCCAGGGTACTAGGCGTGCTGGACGGCTCGGGGATGCCGATCGTGACGCCGTCCGCGGTGAGGCTGTCGCGGAGCAGGCGGCCCAGACCGTCCCGGGCCAGGCGGGCGAGGAAGGTCGTCTCCGCGCCGAGTCGGGCCAGGCTGCGCGCCGCGTTGAACGGGCTGCCGCCGGGCCGCGCGGCTACCTCCCCGCCGGGACTGACCACGAGGTCGATTAGCGCCTCACCAGCAACAACGATCACAGAACCACAGCTCCCGCCTCAACCTCACGGTGGACCACACACGTGTTTTGCGAAATTCCGGCATATCGTAGCCTGCCTGCGCCGCGACGTGCCGGAATCATGGGGCAATCACGGGCAGGGTAAGCCATTGATGCAGCTCCCATGATCCACTACCTTTTTCGAGTCCCGCAAGCTGCTGTCCTTTCTCATGAAATATCCGGCATTTCGCGGCGCGCCAGCGCCGACATGCCGGATGCCGATGCGATCGGACGGAGCCCTGGCCCCGGACTGATCCCGGCCGCAGCACCGGCCCCGCCCATTCACATACAGAGATTGAAGCTCCAAGGTCCCGCGGTCTCGGCCGCGTCAGCCGCAACGTCAGGGATAATGGACGTTTAGGCACATCAGGGGGTGCCCAAATGTCCACTGTCGGCGGCGTACTGGGACGACCAGGGGGCGACGACACCAGAAACCCTGGCGTTTCAAAACGCCGTAGGGCCATTACCGACGAGTAGCTGTCCCTTAATGCGGCTTTTGCGGAGCACGAAATGGCCCTATGTGCCTAGAGAGCAAACCTCATCACCAGTCATAGCGGTTTCTCAGTTCCCGGCATTGCTCCATGGCGAACTCGCCAGATCCGCGATCTTGCCCGACCGATAAAATATCCTATTCTGATTTCATGAAATATCCGGCATGTCGTGGCGCGCCAGCGCCCGACATGCCGGATGGACAGCCGGGTTACTGTCGGGACTGCGGGGGTTACTGTCGGGATAGCGGGGCTACTGTCGGGACTGCGGGGTTACGGCGGGAGCTGCGGGGTTACGGCGGGGACGGGGGGTTATGCGGGTTTGATGTGCCACTTGATTCCCTGGCCGGTTCGTACGCGGTGGAGGGCCTCGCCGAACTGGTCCAGGGGCAGCGGCTCGGACAGCAGTGGGCGCGGGTCGATCGCGCCGCTGCCGATCAGTTCGACGGCCGGCGCGAAGCTGCGCAGGATCGCCATTGAGCCGGTGACGGTGATCTCGTCGTTGTAGACGCGGAACGGGGACAGGCTCATCATCGCCTCGGCCGGGGTTACGCCGAACACGAGCAGCCGGCCTCCCCGGTCGAGCAGCCCGGCCACGCCGTCGACCACCGCGGGAACGCCGGTCGCGTCGACCGCGATCTCGAACCGCTCGTCCTTCAGCTCATCAAGGCCTGCCGCCGTCTGGGCGGCCCCGAGCTTGCGGGCGACCTCGAGACGGTCGGGGACCCGGTCAACCACGGTGACCGGGCCCGCGCCGGAGTGCACGAAGAGCTGGAGCAGGAGCAGCCCCATGGTCCCGGCGCCGGTCAGCACGACGGAGTCGCCGAATAGCGGTCCGAGCCGACGCAGGCCGTGCACCGCGCACGCGAGCGGTTCCACCATCGCGCCGAGCTGGCCGTCGATGCCGTCCGGCAGCCGGTGCGCGTTGACCGCCGGGACCGCGACGTACTCGGCGAACGCACCGCTTACGGTGTCACCGATTGCCGCCCAGTTCTCGCACAGGTTGTCCCGGCCGGACCGGCACCGGCGGCAGTAGCCGCAGTACAGCGAGGGGTCCACCGCGACCTTGGCGCCAACCGGCAGGTCGATCCGCACATCGCTGCCGACGGCCACGACGGTGCCGGCGAATTCATGACCAGGCGTAATCGGGTAAGGGGTCGGCGGGAACTCGCCGTCCATGATGTGAATGTCGGTACCGCAGATCCCGCAGCAGTCCACCTTGACCACGATCTGGCCTGGCCCGGGGGTGGGATCCGGTATCTCTGCCACCCGGAAACTGCCAGGGCGGTCGAGCACAATGGCCCGCATGAAACCTCCACTGTTGAGGCAAAACTTTTGACGGAAGCTGTTGACGTGGAAGCGGGCTCAGCCCGCGGGCTAGACACCGGTCATGCGAGCCGGGCCCCGGTCAGCGGGTGAAAGGCGAAGATGTCGTCCGACTGGACGCGGAACGCGACCCCCTGCCCGGGGGCCAGCGACCTGCGGCCCTCGGTCCTGGCCACCACGTTCCCGCCAGCCGCGGAGCCGCCGCGGATCACGGGATCACTGGCCAGGGAGGCGCCAGCCGCTGGACCTGCTTCCTTGGCGAGCCGGACGTGCAACAGCGCGTCGGCCCCGAGTTCCTCCACCAGCAGCACCTCGGCCGAGATCACCGCACCGCTCAGGGATGCGCTCTCCGTCGCGCCGCCGCCGGCGCTTGGCCCGGTCCCCGCACCGTCGATCAGGTGCAGGTGCTCGGGTCTAATGCCGATGACGAGCTCGGTGAGCTTGTCCTGGGCGGCGGCGGCCCTGACCCTGGGGGCAAGCGGAATGGAGGTCCCACCGACGGACGCACCCGCTTCCGTCAGCGGCGCGGTGAGCAGATTCATCGCCGGGGAGCCGATGAAGCCGGCCACGAACTGGTTCACCGGGTTGTCGTACAGCTCACGGGGAGACGCGCACTGCTGAAGCTTCCCGCCAGACAGGACGGCGACCCGGTGCCCCATGGTCATCGCCTCCACCTGGTCGTGGGTCACGTAGACGGTGGTGATGCCGAGGCGGCGCTGCAACTCGGCGATCTGGCTGCGGGTCTGCACGCGCAGCTTCGCGTCGAGGTTGGACAGCGGCTCGTCCATCAGGAAGACCTTCGGCTCCCGCACGATGGCCCGGCCCATCGCGACGCGCTGCCGCTGGCCACCGGACAGCGCCTTCGGCTTGCGGTCGAGGAGAGTCTCGTCGAGGTCGAGGATGCGCGCCGCCTCGCGGACCCGGCGGTCCCGCTCCTCCTTGTGGACGTGCTGCATCTTCAGCGCGAAACCCATGTTCTCGGCCACGGTCTTGCTCGGGTAAAGGGCGTAGTTCTGGAACACCATGGCGATGTCCCGGTCCTTCGGCTGGACGTCGCTGATGTCACGTCCGGCGATCTCGATCCGGCCCCCGTCGAGCGGCTCGAGTCCGGCGAGCATCCGCAGCGCCGTGGTCTTGCCCGAGCCCGACGGTCCGACGAGGACCATGAACTCGCCGTCCTCGATGTCGAGATCGAGCGCATTGACGGCCGGGGTGGCGCCCTTGGCATAGACCCGGCTCACGCCTACGTACTTAACTCCGGCCATGACTTGGCGACCTCCGTCAGACATGAACTCGTTCGGGAAGAAAAAGAAGATTTTCCTTGGCGATAACAGTTCACTTGATCGCCCCCATCGACAGGCCGCGGACCAGCGAGCGCTGCGCGATCCAGCCGACGATGATCACCGGGACGGAAGCGACCGTGGCCGCCGCGCTCAGGTGCGCGATGTACAGGCCTTCCTGGGGAACGGAGCTGATCAGGAACATCGGCATGGTCGACGCGTTCGTGACCGTGAGGTTGAGCGCCAGGAACAGCTCGTTCCAGGCGAAGATGATGCAGATCAGCGCGGTGGACACCAGGCCGGGGCTCACCACGGGCATGATGACCTCGGTGATCTCCCGGAACCGCCCAGCACCGTCGAGCCGGGCCGCTTCGAGCATCTCGCCTGGCACTTCGAGCATGAACGAGCGGATCATCCAGATCGCGAGCGGCAGGTTCATCGCCGCGTAGAGGATGATCAGCAGCCAGAGGCTGTCCAGCAGGTGCGTCTTCAGCGCGATCACGTAGAGCGGGCCGATCGCCGCGACGACCGGCAGCATCTTGGTGGAGATGAAGAAGAACAGCGAGTCGCGCCACTTGCCCACCGGACGGATCGACAGCGCGTACGCGGCGGGCAGCGCGAGCACCAGCACCAGGATGGTGGAGCCGACCGTCGCGATCGCCGAGTGCTCGATGTACGGGCCCATCCCGCTGAAGACAGTCCGGAACTCGCTGAGGGTGGGGCTGAAGGTGAACTTGGGCGGCCAGGTCTCCGCGGCCGACTCCGGCTTGAACGCGGTGATCACCATCCACAGCACCGGGATGAAGAAGCCGATGCCCACCACCCAGCCGAGCACCGTCCAGCCCGCCAGGCCGTAGAACTCGCGGGCACGGCGGCTGCGTCTTGGCGAGTCCGGCGCCGTCGGCGCCGGTGTCGCCGTTATCGCGGTCATCGTGCCTCCTCGAACTGGAAGACGCTGGCGAACAGCCGGAGCGCGAAGCTGGCGACGATGATCGTCAGCACGACCGTCACCACTCCGGCCGCGGCCGACCCGCCGATATCGAAGGCGTAGTTCACCTTCTGGTACAGGTAGAAGGGCAATGTCGTGGTCGAGGTGCCCGGGCCGCCGTTGGTCATCAGCCGCACCTGGTCGAAGGCGGTCACCAGGTAGATCGAGCCGAGCAGTACGCCGAGTTCGATGTACGGGCGCAGGTGCGGCAGGGTGAGCTCGCGGAACGTTGCCCATGCGCTCGCCCCGTCGACCTTCGCGGCCTCAAGGACATCCGCCGCCTGGCCCTGCAGGCCCGCGAGCACGATCAGGGTCATGAACGGCGTCCACTGCCAGATCATCACCACGATCACCGAACCGTAGGCGTGCGTGGTCAGCCAGGCGACATGGTGCACGCCGAACGGCTCGAGCAGCCAGTTGAGCAGGCCGAAGTTGGGGTCGAGCATCGGGCCGGTCCAGATCAGCGCCGCGGCGGCGGGCATGACCAGGAACGGCGTGATGATGAGCGTCCGGACTATGCCGCGGCCAAGGAACTTCTTGTCCAGCAGGACCGCGAGCAGGATGCCGAGAAACATCGCGACGATCACGGCGATCGCCGTCATGGTCACCGAACGCCACAGTGCGCTGCGGAAGTTCGGGTCGGTGAACACTTCCTTGTAGTTGGAGAGCCCGGTCCAGTGCGCACCGCCGGGCAAGTTCCAGAAGTAACTCTGGAAGCTGTACCAGAGCGTCACCAGGAACGGGACCTGGGTGACGACGATGGTGAAGATCAGCGCGGGCAGCAGCGGGAGGCGCCGCTGCCATCGCTCGCGCTGACTCACCCCCCGCGGCCGGAGCCCGGCCGCGGGGGGCGAGGTGACGTCCTCAAGAACGGCCATGTCCTTGACTGTCCCTACGTCAGTTACTGCCGGATAGCTCGGCCGGCGTGTAGGCCGAGGCATCGGACTGGGCGGCCGATATCGCCTGGCTCGTCGATTCCGTGCCCGCGATCGCGCCCGCTATCTGCTGGCCGACCGACATGCCGAGCGTTTCGAACTGCGGGATGTCGACGTACTGGACGCCGACGTAGGGCACCGGGCTCACCGTCGGGTGATCAGGGTCGGTGCCGTCGATGGACTGGAGGGTGATGTTGGCGAACGGCGCGGCCGCCTTCAGGTAGTTGGGGTTGCTGTAGAGCGAGGTCCTGCTGCCCGGGGGCACCGCCGACCAGCCGTACTTCGACGCGACGAGGCTGTCGTACTGCTGGGAGGTGGCCCAGGAGATCCACTTCCAGGCCGCGCTCTGGTCGTTCACGCCCTGCGGGATGCCGAGGGACCAGGACCAGAGCCAGCCTGAGGACGTGGTCTTGTCGACCGGCGCGAACGCGTAGCCGGTGTTCGCGTAGACGGACGGGTACGTGGTCGCGAGCGAGGTCGCCGCCACCGTGGAGTCGTACCACATCGCGCACTTGCCCTGGCCGTACAGGGTCAGCAGCTGGTTGAAGCTGTCGTTGGACGCGCCGGACTCGCCGTCAGCCTTGATCAGGTTGACGTAGAAGTTGATGGCGGCCGTGTCTGCGGGCGAGTTGAGCTGGGCCTGCCAGCTGTTGTTGTACCACTCTCCGCCGTAAGTGTTGATGACCGTGTCGAGCGACGCCATGTTGTCGCCCCAGCCGGCCAGGCCGCGCAGGCAGATGCCCGCTTCCGACCCCGGCTTGTTCAGCTTGGCCGCGTCGGCGGCGACCTCGGTCCAGGTCGGGTGCTCGGGCATGGTGATGCCCGCCGCCGCCAGGAGGGTCTTGTTGTAGTACAGCATCGACGACTCGCCGTAGAACGGCGCGGCGTACAGGTCGCCGTTGTAAGACAGCGCCTTGGATACCGCCGGCAGCAGGTCGGAGGCGTCGTAGGACGGGTCGCTGGCGACGTACTGCTTGGACAGGTCGACCAGCCAGTTGTTCTTGGCGAACAGCGGCGCCTCGTACGGGCCGATCATGACGGCGTTGAACGAGTTGCTGTGCGTGCTGACGTCTTTCTCGATCGCCGCCCGCAGGTCGCCTTCGGTGTAGGTGGCGAACTTGACCGTGATACCGGGGTTTTCCTTCTCGAACACCGACTGGGTGAGCGGGATCATCTGGCCGGTGATCAGCGGGTTGGACACCACCGCGACCGTCACCGTGCCGGTGCTACCGTTGCTGCCGCCGCTGCTTGCGCTGGTGCCGCTGCCCGAGCTGCTGCTCGAGCACGCGGCGGCCGCCGTTACCGCCACGGCCACACAGGCCGCGGCGGCAAGCCGGCGTTTCCTGAACTTGATCCCGAACCTGGACGATCTCATGTATTAAACCTCCGCTATGCTCATTTGAGCGATCCTTGCTCAGATGTGCTTGCCAACACACTGAATGTTCAGCTAGGCAATGTCAAGAAAAGCTGCAAATATGAGATAAGTGCGCTCAGATGAGCGTGCAACGGAGGAACAGATGGCCAGCTTGTCGGCAGACCGACCGTCCGAAGTTGTCCTGGCCGCGCGGGTGGCGCGGCAGTACTACCTGGAGGGCGTTTCCAAGGTCGACATCGCGGACCGGCTGGGAATCAGCCGGTTCCGGGTGGCCCGGCTGCTGGATTCGGCGCGGGAGAGCGGCCTCGTCCGTATCGAGATCGGCCTGCCGGGCGGCGCGCTCGACGCTGGGCTGTCGGCGGAGCTGTGCTCCGCCTTCGGCCTGCGCCAGGCGTTCGTCTTCAACTACCCCGAGGACGAGTCACCGCTGCGCCAGCGCCTGGGAGAGGCGGCCGGCCAGGTACTGATGGACCTGATCAGGCCGGGCGACGTGCTCGGCCTGACCTGGTCCCGGACGCTGAGCGGTCTCACCGCGGCACTCACCCAGCTGCCGCCGTGCCCGATCGTCCAGCTCACCGGGGCGGTGCCACCGCCGGACGGCAGGGACCTGCTCGAGCTGGTGCGCGGCGTCGCCCGCGTCGGCGGCGGTACCGCCCATGTGTTCTACGCCCCGATGCTGGTTTCCGATGCGGCGACCGCGATCGCGATCCGCCGCCAAGGGGACATCGCCGAGGCCTTCGCGCTCATCCCCAGCGTGACGATCGCGGTGGTCTCCATCGGCGCGTGGAGCTCAGGGCTGTCCACAATCTACGATGCGATCTCGTCAGTTGAACGAGACGCGCTCACCGCACTCGGTGTCCGCGCCGAACTCGCCGGGGTATTCATCGGCGCGGACGGCTGCCCGCTCGCGACACCGCTCGACAGCAGGATGATCGTCACGCCCGCCCCGCTGTTCACAGGGATCCCGTTTGTCCTTGGCGTCGCCTACGATGCCGACAAAAGCCCAGCGGTCCTGGCCGCGATCCGAGGAGGGCTTGTCCATGGCCTTGTCACGCACACAGAGCTCGCCCGGCGCCTGCTCAGCCTTGCTCACAGCCGCGGCTTCTCCGGTGACGAACGGACCGCTGGCTGGGGTGCCGCTGGCTGAAGCGACGCTACCCGACGCGCCGCTGGCCGACCTCCCGCCGCAGGGCGGCCTGCCCCCGAGCGGGCCGGCCCCGTGTCGGCAAACACTGCGCGGCGGTACGGCTAACCGGGGCCGGGTCGTCCGGGTCGGCGACATGGTGATGCGGCCAACCGCCCCTTGCTGGCCCGCCACCCACGCGCTGCTTGATCACCTGGCCGTGGCCGGCTTCGACGGCGCACCCCGGGTGCTGAGCGCCGATCCGGCGACCGAGACGCTCACCTACATCGCGGGCCGGGCGGCGGTCCCGCCGCTGGCCGCCGACGTGCTCACCGACGAGGCCCTGGTCAGCGTCGCGGACCTGCTGCGCCGGTACCACCGTGCGGCCGCCTCGTTCGACCCGGCCGGCTACGCGTGGCCCCGGCCGGTCCCGGCCCGCTACCGCACCGGCCTGGTCAGCCACAATGACGTGTACCCGGCGAATGTCGTGTTCCGCGAGGGGCGCGCGGTCGCGCTCATCGATTTCGACCTCGCGGGACCGGGCAGCGCGGTCTGGGACTTCGCCGCCGCGGCGCGCTCGTTCGTGCCGCTCCTGGACGAGGCGGACGTTACCGACAGCCGCCAGGGACGTGCGCTCGAGCGGTTCCGGATCTTTCTCGCCGCCAGCGGCCTCACCCGCGCGTCCCGGCTGCAGGTCGCGAATGCGCTGGTCACCAACCACGACTGGACGTACGCGATCGTCACCGACGCGGCCCGGGCCGGGCACTCCGGCTTCGCTGACCACTGGCGCGCGGTCGCCCCCGAGGCGGGGCGGGCCCGCCGGTGGTGCGAGCGCCACCGGCAGGCTCTGCTGGCCGCCGCGCTCGCCGGCCCCTAGCCAACGCAGCACGGATCTCCCCCGGTACCGCTCCAGCGCCCGCCCCGGCATCCGCTGGCCGCTGTCCCGAACTCATCCGAACGAGTCCGGCCGACTCACACCGGTCAAATTCCTCAATGACGCGCTAGTAGCCCCAAATACGCTGAGTGATTTCGTGAAGAAAACGTCGACATTGAGACCCCGCCACGAACGTCGTTAGCCCGAAATTTCCTTCTCAACAGTAACATTGCACTCTTTCAGCCACACCCGTAACAGTGGCACCAGCTCGCGGGTTACCCTCCGAATTCTTTCTCATTGACCGCTGGGACATCTCGGGCTTTACTATTTCTTGGGCCGTCCGATTATTGAGCGGGGTACCGCCAGGCGTAACCCGGGCTGGATCCCGGAGTGGCGGTGACTCCGGGTGGGAGTGTTGGCATGGCCGAGTTGCCGCTTGTCGGTGAGGAGTTCGCCGGGTACCGCCTGCTTTCCGTCCTTGGACGGGGCGGGATGAGCATCGTGTTTCGCGCCGAGAACCCGCGCCTCGGCAATGTAATCGCGCTTAAGGTGCTAGATCCCGTCTTGGCGAGCGACGACATCTTCCGCACCAGGTTCCTTGAAGAATCCAGGATCGTCGCGTCAATGAACCACCCGAATGTCATCCCAATTCACGATATGGGGTCCGCCGACGGCCTGCTTTACATCGCGATGCGGTGCGTGACGGGAACCGATCTGCGGCAGATGCTCAAGAAACGCGGACGGCTGCAGCCGGAGACAGCGGTCTTCCTGCTCGATCAGGCCGCGCGGGCGCTGGACGCCGCCCACCGCCGGGGCCTGGTCCACCGCGACGTCAAGCCGGGAAACCTGCTGGTCGAGCGGGGGAATGACGGCTCCGACCCGGACCACCTGTACCTAGCCGACTTCGGCATCACGAAGCACCTCGGCGGACGGACGGGGCTGACCTCGACCGGAGCGTTTCTCGGCACGATCGATTACGTGGCACCCGAGCAGATCCGCGGCATCTCGGTGCTCGGCCTCGCCGACCAGTACTCGCTCGGCTGCGTGCTCTACGAGTCGCTGACCGGCCGTGTCCCGTTCGAGAAGGATCTCGACGCGGCGATCATCTGGGCGCACGTGGAGGAATCGCCGGCGATGCCGACGGTTTTCCGTCCAGACCTGCCGCCGGCCGTCGACGAGGTATTCGCCCGGGTGCTCGCCAAGAACCCCGACGACCGCTACGCGAGCTGCAAGGACTTCATGACCGCGGCCCGCGAGGCCCTCGGCCCGATGGCGGACCCGCCATCGGGCGCCGGATCGCTGCCGATGCGCCTGCCCAGGTCCGGGCCGCCGCCGTACCCGGCCGAGCCCGAGTCCGGAGCGTACCTGGGGGCGCAGTACGGTCCGCCGCCCGGGGCATATCCGGGCGGGCAGTACGGCCCTGCGGCTGAGGCCTACCCACCGACTGAACTCGCCCATGAGCCGGCCGACGCCTACCAGGCCGACGCTTACCAGGCCCCGACCGCCAACTGGACCTCCATCGCGGCTCCCCCGCCGCTACCGCCCGCAGGCCAGCCGGTCCCGCCGGTCCCGCCGAGGCCACCCGGCGGCGAACAGCGCGGCCGACGCCGGGGCCGCGGCTGGCTGGTCGCCGCGGCACTGCTCGTCCTGGTCGCGGGCGGCACCGCCGCCGGGGTGACGGTGGCGCTGACGGGCGGCCACGGCAGCCCGTCGGCGGGGGGCGCGAAGACACCGGCGGCCACGTCCAAGAACGCGGCCGCGACGCCGACCGGTGCGGCCGGGGCGGGCGGCAGCGTCGCCGTTCCCGCGGTCGCGGGGAAGATCCAGATTGGCCAGAACCCCAGCTACATCCAGGTCGCGCCCAACGGACAGTTCGCCTACATCGCCGATCCGGGCGCGGGTACCGTCACCGTGCTCAACACGGCCACTGACCTGGTGTCCGGAACCATCGACATCCCCCAGGGACCGCCTCAGTTCGTCTCGTTCTCGCCCGACAGCCGGACCGCCTACATCAGCGTCTACAACACGAAAAGCTCGGTGCATCTCATCGCGTTCATCGACACGGCCACCAGCACCGTGACGTCCACCGTGTCGGTGGACAACTTCACACCGGGCCCCTCGACGACAAGCCCGGACGGGCGCTACCTCTACGTCCCGAACCACAACACCGCGATGAGCGGCGCCAACGAGAACGTCGTGGACGTGATCGACACGGCGAGCAAACAGCTGATCGGCAAGATCGCCGTCCCGGCCAACCCGCACTGGGTCGCATTCGATAAAAACGGACGGTTCTACACCACCGACCACATGTCCGCCATGGTCACGGTCCTAGACGCCAGCACCAACGGCATCATCGGCGAGATCCCGGTCGGCGAGACCCCGCACAGCGAAGCCGTCTCACCCGACGGCAGCCGCCTGGCGGTCACGAGCTTCGACGGGAACGTCGTCTATCTGATCAACACCGCGACCGACAAGGAGATCGCGACGATCCCGGTCGGGAGGAACCCGCTGGACATCGCGTACTCGCCGGACGGGCGCTACATCTTCACGACGAACAACGAGGACAGCACGGTCACGGTGATCGACACCGCGGACAACCGCGTCATCGGCACGGTCCCGACCGGGAAGGCTCCAACCAGCATCTCGGTGCTGCCCAACGGGCACCAGGCATTCGTCACCGACGACGGCGACGGCACCATCGAAATCCTGAACCTGACGCAGTAAGGCCGGTGCGGCAACAGGGCACGACGCCGCCGCGCCGGCCAGACAAACCAAACGAAAAGTTTCCACGTAGAAGCCGCAGCCGGCTGAGCCGAAGGCAACGCTGACCGCCTCGAAGGGAAATCGGCATGGGCGTCCCCGCCTGGATCCTGGGGATCTTCGCCACGGTCATGCTTTTGGTCGCCGAGGCGAGTGCCGGGCAGCTGGTGGCGGCGCGCGCCTGGACCCGCCGCGGCGGCGCCGGCGCCGACATAGCCGTTTCCTCCCTGCTGACCGGGATCGCGGTGGCGGGCATACTGGTGCCCCGGCTGGGCACCCTGCCGAACGCCGGCTGGGAGGTTGTCTTCGCCGTCATGACGGCCTGGTTCACCTGGTGCCTGTGGCGGGAGAGCCGGGGACACGGTGCCGCCGCCGTGGCCGACGGCCATTATGCGCCGTACCTGGTGCACAGCGCGGCGATGCTCTACGTGTTCGCGGCTCTGGCGGGCCCGTCCGGGGTGGGCTCAGGCATGTCCATGTCCGGGACGGGCGGGATGTCCGCAATAGCGGGCGGGCCGTCCGGCGGCGGGCCGACCCTCCAAGCGCCGACGCTGGCGCTGATCTTCGCGCTGCTGCTGGTCGCGTTCACGGTCCATGACCTGGACCGGCCGGCCGGCGTGGACGGCTACGTTCACGGGGCGGCCCGGCCGTTCGTGCCCGCGGGGTCCGCGCTGGCTGCCGCTGCGGCCGGGTCCGTCGCCCGGCGCCGGCCGAATACCGCGGATGCGGCCGAGTCCGCCCAGCGGGACGACTCGGCCGCGCATATCGCAGAGCGCCTGCTGCTTTCCCCCGGCGCGGCGAAGGCAGGCCGGGTGATGACGGGCGTCACCATGGCCTTCATGCTGATCATCATGATCTGAACTCGGGGGCGACGGCGCCAATGCGAGTCGGGGCCAGCCGTCCAGGCTGAGTGGCTACGGCTTTGGTCTGGGGATTTGTCGGGGCAGGCCCAGTACGAGCAGGAGGGCGAGTGCGAGGATCCCCACGTTGGCCAGCAGGGCGAGCTGCGCGCTGCGGCTGAACGCGGAGGCGACGGCGTTCGCCCCGGGGTGGACGTGCAGGGTGCCGAACAGTACCGTGCCGATGACCGCGATACCGACCGCGCTGCCGACGCGCTGGGCAGTGCCGAGTATGGCGCTGGCCGTGCCCGCCTCGCGCCTGGGCACCTGGGTCAGCACGAAGTCCTGGTTCGGGGCGATCACCATTCCGCTGCCGAGCCCGGCGAACAGCAGCGGGCCGACAAGGTACCAGCCCACGGAAAGCGGAGCGGTCAGGTGAATGACCAGCGCCGTCAGGGCGAGCCCGATTCCCACCATCGCGCAGCCGGTTACCAGGACCATCCGGCCCATCAGGGCCGACAGCTTGTCGCTGATCGCCGAGGTGACCAGGCTGCCCAGTGAGAACGGGAGGACGACAAGACCGGTGACCAGGGCGCTGCGGGACAGCCCTTCCTGCCACAGGATTGAGATCGTGAAGAAAACGCTGGTGAACCCGGCGAAATAGACAGTGCCGAAGATCGCGCCGGCGGAGAACGACGACTGTGCCACCAGGCTCGGCTTGAGCAGCGGGTCCCGGCCGCGCCGCTCGGCCCGCACCTCCCACCATGCGAGCAGCGCAAATGCCGCCACACAGGCACCGAAGCACGCGTAACACCACACGGGCCAGCCTGCCTGTTCCCCTTCCACCAGGGGGATCAGCAGCAGGAGCAGGCCGGCGGCCAGCAGGAGCAGGCCGACCGGGTCGAACTGGCGATGAATGGTCGTTCGCGCTCGGGGCAGCTGCCAGGCGGCCAGCGGGAGCGCAACCGCGCCGACGAACAGGTTCACCAGGAACACCCAACGCCAGCCGTCAGCGGCGCCCGCGCCCGCGATGATCAGCCCGCCCAGCACCGGCCCGAGCGCGGTGGACACGCCGATCGTGGCCCCGAGGGCGCCGAACGCCTTCGATCGCGCAGGCCCGGTGAACGACAATTGGATGGTCGCCGCGATGGCGGGATAGAAGATTCCGGCTCCGAGGCCCTGGACCGCGCGGGCGGTGACGATCTCCCCCTGGTTCTGCGACAGTCCGCAGGCCACGCTGGCCAACGTAAAGATGGTCAGGCCGATGAGGAACAACGGCTTGTGACCGAACCGGTCACCCGCCCGGCCCGCTGGAACCAAGGTGAGCCCGTAGCTGAGCGCATAGGCGGAGACAACCCACTCCAGGCCGGCGGGCGATGCATGCAGGCTGGTTCTGATCGTGGGCAGCGCGACATTCACAATCGTGGTATCGAGCAGCGCCATGAAGGCCCCGATCAAGACGATCGATACTGCCCGCCAGCCTTGCCTCGTGCCCGGTTCCGTGGCATCGGGCGGTGTGGGCGGCTGGCGTTCGCTGTCCAGGCGGCCTGGCTGACTGGTCATGACATGTCCTTACGGTGATCAGTCGGGCGTCGTGAGGTACCGGACGCGCTCAATCGCTTTAGCTGACCCGGGTGCCAATGATTACGCACACATCGCAGGCACGGTGGTGCGACCTGGCCGGATCAGCCACGGGTCCAGTATTGGCCACCGACGGGAATTACGCTGGCACCCGGTCCGGTAGCCGAGATCATCGCCGGCGTGACCGGGGACAGCCGTGCTCCGGTGCGGAGCCAGGAACCGCAGCGCAACCGTAACCCGTGACCCGGCCGGACGCCAGCACCGGCGGGGATCGAATTGCCGGAGGTCCGCTGCGGCATAAGCCGGGAACGTGGAACACGGACCCGTTCGGGATGATCCGAGAGCTGTACCGGGCGGTGCGGTTAGCTGGTCGCCGCGTCGAGCAGGTGGTAGTTCCGCTTGCCCTTGCGGAGCAGCAGCCAGCGGCCGTACAGCAGGTCACCCTCGGCGAGCGGCCGGTCGGCCTGGATTACCTCGCCGTTGACGGACGCGGCGCCCTGGCTGACCGTGCGGCGGGCGTCGGACA
The DNA here is from genome assembly GCA_963785645.1 of uncultured Actinomycetota bacterium. GTDB lineage: Bacteria > Actinomycetota > Actinomycetes > Streptosporangiales > Streptosporangiaceae > Trebonia. The sequence continues at coordinate 113,532 of CAWAWG010000001.1, read as the reverse complement.
GCGACGAGGCGAGCGGGGTGGCCGCGAGGGCCGCCGCGAGCGTGACCCCGGCGGTGAACGGCGAGGTCGGGACCTCCGTGGCCAGGAACTCAAGTGCCTGCGCCGACGCGCCGGCCGGGGAGCCGCCGAACAGCACCGCACTGGCCTCCTGGGCGGCGGTGGCTGCCTCGGCGCCGTGCACGATCGTGGTGATCTCCCGGGCGAGGCGGCGCTGGCCCTCGCGCTTGTACGGCGCCTCGGCGTGCGCGGCGGCGATCGCGCGGCACTCGTCGACCGACAGCAGGGTGAGCTGGAGCAGGAAGCGCTCGATGTCGGCGTCCGCGACGTTCATCCAGTACTGGAAGAACTGGTAGGGCGACGTGCGGTCGGCCGCCAGCCAGACCGCGCCCTCCTCGGACTTGCCGAACTTCTTGCCGTCGGCTCGGAGCAGCAGCGGCCAGGTGAACGCGTGCACGTGCTTGCCGTCCGCCCGCCGGATCAGGTCCACGCCCGCGAGGAGGTTGCCCCACTGGTCGGAGCCGCCGATCTGTAGCTCCACGCCGTGGTGCCTGCACAGGTGGAGGTAGTCGTTGGCCTGGAGGAGCTGGTAGCTGAACTCGGTGAACGAGATGCCGTTCTCGCTCTCAAGGCGCGCCTTGACCGACTCGCGGGCGATCATCTGGTTGACGCTCGCGTGTTTGCCGATGTCACGCAGGAAGTCGAGCAACGTCACCGACCCGGTCCAGCCCAGGTTGTTCACCAGAGACACCCGGGAGATCCGCTCCAGTTGCTCGGCTATGCGCTTGGTGTTGCGGGCGAGGGTCTCGGTGTCGAGCAGATTCCGCTCCTTTGAGCGGCCGCCCGGGTCGCCGATCATCCCGGTGGCGCCGCCCGCCAGCGCGATCGCGTGATGCCCGGCGTCGGCGAACCGGCGCAGCACGAGGAGCCCGATCAGGTTGCCGACATGGGCGCAGTCCGCCGCCGGGTCCACGCCGTAGTACACGCCGACCGGGCCAGCCTGAATCCGGGCGCGCAGTGCGTCGCCGTCGGTACTGTCCTGGATGAGGCCCCTGGCCTCAAGGTCGGCGAGAAGATCCATGCCTTCATGATTCCACATGCGACGTTGTGACCCGGCTGAATTGAGAGGTGCCCGGAGCGTGATGCGGGAGTCGCCAGTTCGAAGCCTGTTAGTTACGGCGCTCTGCTGGCAGTATGCGAGTTATGGAAACGCCGCTGTCTCCGCTTGAGTTCGCCCGCCGTACCCGTCGCCTGCACGGCGCGCGCGAGGCCGTCGTCGATGGCGACATGAGGCTTACCTACGAGGAGTTCTTCGACCGGTGCGACCGCTGGTCGGCCGTCCTCCAGGAACTCGGCGTCCGGCCGGGCGACCGAGTGGCCACCATCGCGCCGAACACGCACGCGCAGCTTGAGTCGTTTTACGCGGTGCCGCAACTCGGCGCGGTGCTGGTGCCGATGAACTACCGGCTGACCCCGGATGACTTCGTCTACATGGTCAACCACTCGGGCTCGACGGTGCTGTGCGTGCACAGCGACTACCTCGAAGCGGTCGACGGCGTGCGCGACCAGATGCCTGGTGTGCGGCACTTCGTCGCGTTCGAGGGCGGTACTTCCGACCACGGGGTGCACGGCTGGCTCGACTACGAGGCGCTGATCGCGGCGGCCGAGCCGACGTTCAGCAAGCCGGAGATCTCCGAGCGCGACCTGCTCACCATCAACTACACGAGCGGCACGACCTCCCGGCCCAAGGGCGTCATGATCACGCACAGGAACGCCGCGATGAACACCATCGGCACCCTGCTGCACCTGCACATGGACGTCGGCGACCGCTATCTGTGGACGCTGCCGATGTTCCACGCCAACGGGTGGACCTACACCTGGACGGTGACCGCCGTTGCCGGGACGCACGTGTGCCTGCGCAAGGTGGATCCCGCGCTGGTCTTCTCGTTGATCCGCGATGAGCGGGTGACCTGGATGTGTGCCGCCCCCACGGTGCTGATCACGCTGGCCAATGCCCCGGCCTCGGTCCAAGGGGTGGTGCCGGCCGGGGTTCACGTAGTTACCGCGGGTGCGCCGCCCGCCGCGGCGACAATCGAACGGCTCGAGGGCGGGTTCGGGTGGGATATCACGCAGGTTTACGGCCTTACCGAGACGGCGCCGTTCATCACCGTGTGCGCACCGCTGCCCGAGCACGCGGACCTCTCCCCCACCGACCGCGCCGTGATTAAGGCGAGGACGGGCGTTGAGCTGCTTACTTCTGGCGAGCTGCGGGTCGTCGATGACATGGGCGGCGAGGTTCCACTCGACGGCGTCACCATCGGCGAGATCATCGTCGCGGGCAACGTCGTCATGGACGGGTACTACAACGACCCGGAGGCGACCAAGAAGGCGATGGGCGACGGCTGGTTCCACACCGGCGACGCCGCTGTCGTGCACCCGGACGGGTACGTGGAGATCCGCGACCGGATCAAGGACGTGATCATCAGCGGCGGTGAGAACATCTCCTCGATCGAGGTAGAGGGCGCGCTGCTGCGGCATCCGGCCGTCGGCGAAGCCGCGGTCGTCGGGCTGCCGGACGAGAAGTGGGGCGAGACGCCCTACGCGTTCGTGGTGCTCATGCCCGGCGCGTCGGCGACGGCGGACGAACTGATCGCCTTCGTGCGGGGCCGGATCGCGCATTTCAAGGCACCGCGCGGCGTCACGTTCGTGACCGAACTTCCCAAGACCGCGACCGGCAAGATCCAGAAGTACGTGCTGCGGGGTGGTGCGGCCAACCTGAGCCGCCACTGAGTAACCCTTGCGCGAATGGTTATGGTGGTTAGGAAGGGCGGCGATGTCGGGTATAGGGGGTGATGCCGGATATGGGTGGTGCGGAGACCCCAGTCGAGCGGCCGGGCGATGGCCCTGTGCCCTGGCCAGGTGAATATCTCGACGGTGCCACGGTGGTGACCGACCCGAAGTTGCCGGAGGAACTGCGGGAGGTGCTCACCCAGTCGACCGGGAAGCTGGTCCCTTACCGGGGGCCCGTGCCCGAGCCTGCGTCGCGGACCGGCAGCACCCAGGGCTGTGCGTTCGCCGCCGGGTTCTTCTTCGTCCTCGCGGTCGTGGGCGCGGGAATGGGCAACGGCGCGCTCGCGTACGTGATGCTCATGTTCGCGGGCACCGGCTTCCTGATGTCGCTGCTCGGCCGGTCCAGCCCCACGGAGATCGAGGCTGCCCGCGCGCCGGTCAGCCAGCACCGTCACTACGTGCAGCCGAGCACCGACATCGACGCCGGGCACTGGAAGCTGTGGAAGCGGGCGGTCGACGCACGGAACCGGATCGCGGCAGCGGGCGTGGTCAAGGCCGGGCGGATCGACTCGGTGCAGGTGGCCGAGGTGCTGCCCGACCGCCTGTGGGAGATCGCGGAACGGCTGGCGCGGCTGGCCGAGGTGCGGGCCAGGCACCAGGAGATCCTCGGCGATGTCTCTCCCGACGACCCGGACGTCGCCGCGATCGTCACCCGGCAGCGGCAGGTGCAGGAACTCGCGCTGGCCGATACGACGCGACGGGTTATCAACCTGGAGAACTTCGCCGACCTGCTCGACCGGGCCGACCTCGCTACCCGCAAGGAGTCGATCGTGCGGGAACTGAACGCACTTGACGACTCGCACGCCGAACTCCTGGCCGGCATCGGCGACACCGCCTTGGACCTCCACCTCGCACACCGGCTGACTGACGACGCGACCGCCGTCCTCGCCCAGGCCAGGGAGGCGATCGCGCAGGCCAACGAGGCCGCGCTCTTCCTGGCCCTCCCAGGCGACGAACCACCGGCTGAAGACACCGACGAGACGGCTTAGTACGACATCAGGTTTCGTGACCCTCGGGAAGTCGGCCAGCCTGGCAATGCCATTGACTTAAGTAACGCGCGGTGCCCGTGATGGCTGCGCGACACGTGTTTCCTTCGCATAGTGGCTGTAGATGGTCGCGATTCGCTCAAGATAGCGATCATTTTCATGATCACGGAATATTTTCATCAAATGAGATGAAAATATTCCGTGATCATGTAATAAAGCTACCTGAGTGCTGGACAAAGTAGGCAAAAAGGACAGTCGGTCGCGCTCCGGTCGGCTAACTCAACGGCATTGGGCCAGCCGGCGTCCGGGCACTCGAAGGAAACCATTCGACTATCCCGTGTTCGCCACCTTGCTTACTCGGCGACCATTGTTTGCTTAGACGGTGCCCATGATCGTCGTCTTTGCTTGGGAGAAGACCAAGATCACGTCCGGTATGCGGCAAATTTGGCACCGTTTCGTAGGCAAAGACGGGGTCAGCTTCGCTTTTTCCCGCCTATTGAGTGTCATGGGCGGGGTGGGAGGAAGCCGGATTCGTTCGGGATTATCCTGATTTTGACCTTCGGCGTTAGAGGTTCAGGCGGCGGGAAAGGTCAGAGGCCAGGATGCCGGACGGGTCCAGGTCGGCGCGGAGCTTGCGGAACTCCGGGAGACGCGGGTACATCTCCTCCAGGGTCGCTGCGCTCACCCGGGAGTCTTTGGCTAGGTAGACGCGGCCGCCGTTCGCCACCACCAGCCGGTCGAGTTCGTCGAGCAGTGGGCCGAGGCCCGGGGTGCGGGCGGGGAAGTCGAGCGCGAGCGTCCAGCCCTCGGTCGGGAATGACAGCAGGCCCGGGTCGGCCTGGCCGAACCGCTTGAGCACGGTGACAAAGCTCGGGGCGGGGTGCGCGCTGACCAGCTCGAAGCTTCTCCTCACGGCCGCTTCCGCGCCGAACGGCATGACGTACTGGTACTGGCGGAAGCCGCCCGGGCCGTAGACGCGGTTCCAGTTCCTGATCCCGTCCAGCGGGTGGAAGAACTGGCTGATCGTCTGGAGCTCATGCTCGCGGTGCTTCGGTGCCTTGAGGTACCAGGCCGTGTTGGCGAGCCGGATCGAGTACCGGTTCATCAGGCCCGGCGGCAAGAAGCCGGGTGCGGCCAGCCTGGCCTGCGGATCGAACCTGAACGGGTCGCTTCGCCGGCTGTCGTCCAGGTCGTCGAGAGCGGCGAAGTCGCCGCTGGTGATGACCGAACGGCCAAGGTGCCTGCCCGTCGCGAGGTCGTCGGACCAGGCGACCGTGTAGCCGTACTTCTTGTCGTGCTCGGCCAGCACGGCCATCGTCTCGTCGATGTCCCTCGTCCTGACCGTATCGACCTTGACCAGCGAGCTCTCGACCCGCTTGAGCTTTATCGTCGCCCTGGTGATGAAGCCGGTCAGGCCCATGCCGCCGGCCGTCGCCCAGAACAGGGCGGGATCGCTTTCCGGCGTGACCGTGAGCGGGCCGGCCTGGCCCGCCCGCGGGATGAGGATGTCGAAGCTCGTGACGTGGCTGGCGAACGACCCGGCCACATGGTGGTTCTTGCCGTGCACGTCCGCCGCGATCGCACCGCCGACGGTCACCTGGCGGGTGCCGGGGGAAACCGGCACGAACCAGCCGTGCGGCAGTCCGGCGACCATGAGCTGCTCAAGGGAGACGCCCGCCTCCGCGACCACGATGCCGGCGGCGGGGTCGAGGCTGACGATGTTGTTGAGCCTGCTGGTCGAGATGACAACGCCGCCGGCGGACTGGGCCGCGTTGTTGTAGCTGCGGCCGAGGCCGCGCGGTATCGCGGTGCCGCTCTTGCTCGTCGACGGTTCCGCGAGGTAGCGGAGCAGGGCCGCGGCCTGCGCTTCGCTGGCCGGGGCAGCCAGGTCGGCCGTGGTCGGCGCGATGCGGCCCCAGCCGGTCAGCCGGACGGGGCTGGTCGGCACGGGGCTGGTCGGCACGGGGCTGGACGAGCCGGTGCTTGACGAGCCCGTGCTTGGTGAAGAGGGGACGCTGGGCATGAGAGGGATACTACTTGCCGGGGCTGCTGCGCCCCCGGGTTATCAACCCGTGCGCCGATGCCCGCTGCCCTGCTGGCACTTACGCTGATCCTATGATGCAGTCGCCGCTAGATGACGACGAGTCGCGGCAGTCCGCCATGCTGCGCTCGTTCGCGTTGCCGGCGTGCGCCATCATCATCGTGATCGTCACGTACGGCGCCATCCACGGGATGCTCCACCAGACCGCGCCGGCGGTGGCGGTGACCGCGCTGGCGCTTGCCGTCTCGGTGGCCGGCATCGCCTGGGCCGTCTTGACCGGGACGGAGACCAGCGCACGGACCGTGACCCTGCTGGTGATCGTCGGCTTCTCCGGAGCCGTGCAGATCGGCCTGCTGCCGACGGAGGACGGGTACCTCATCGTCTTGTTCGCGCTGATCAGCATAGGGATGCAACTGCCGCCGCGACTCTCGCTGGTCGCCGGGCTCGTCGTCTTCGTCGCGGCCAACCTGGCGTACCTGCTGGCACGAGTGCCGCCGGTGGAGATCATCGACAACGACGTGGGCGCGTTCTTCTTCTTCACCGTCGGGCTGTTCACCAGGTCCGCGCGAGCCTCGCAGGCCAGCGCGCACGCAGCTCAGGCGCGCGCCGAGGGACTGCTCGCCGAGCTACGGGCCTCGCAGGCGGCGCAGGCGGAGGCCGCCGCGCTGACCGAGCGGACCCGGCTGGCCCGCGAGATCCACGACATCCTGGCCCACTCGCTGTCCGGCCTGGTGCTGGCGCTCGACACCGCGGAGCTGCTCGGGCAGCGCGGCACCGCCGATCCCGACGCGCGAGACGCGGACACCGTGGCCAAGATGCTCACACAGGTGAGCCGGGCGCAGCGGATCGCGCGCGAAGGACTAGCGGACAGCCGCCGGGCCATCTCCGCGCTGCGCGGCGACGAACTGCCTGGCCCGGCGCTGCTCGACCGTCTGGTCAGGGACACCTCGGAGGCGACCGGCCTCGACGCGGTACTCGCCGTGGCCGGCGAACCGCGGCCGCTCTCACCCGAAGTCGGGCTCGCGATCTACCGGACGGCGCAGGAGGCACTGATCAACACCGCCAAGTACGCCGGGCGCGGCGGGCGGGCCGAACTAAACCTCACCTACCGTACGGACGACATCGAACTCGCGATCGAGGACGCTCGCGCGGCGGACACGGCGCCGCCGTACCCCGGCGGGCTGACCTTCGGCGGATACGGGCTCACCGGCATGCGCGAACGCGCCGAACTGCTCGGCGGCAGGCTGACCGCCGGCCCGACGGAGCGGGGCTTCCAGGTCCTGCTCTGGCTGCCGACCGGCCCGGTCGCGCATCCGGTGCCGCACGGGGCGGTACCGCACGAGACAGTGCCGCACGAGACAGTGCCGCACGAGTGCCCACAGACAGTGCCGCACAGCACGGCGGCCGGATGAGCGCGGCAGCGGGTGAGCCAGGCCGGATCAGGGTGCTGATCGTCGACGACCAGAAGATCGTCAGGGAGGGGCTGGTCTCGCTGATCGGCCTGCTGCCCGGAATCACGGTCGTCGGTGCCGCGACCGACGGCGAGGACGCCGTCCGGCAGGCCCTCGAGCTGGCACCCGATGTCGTGCTGATGGACCTGAACATGCCACGCTGCAACGGCGTCGAGGCCACGGAGCGGTTGCGCCGATTGCGGCCAGAGAGCGCGGTCGTCGTGCTGACCACGTACTCCGACGACGCCTGGGTCTTCTCCGCGCTGCAGGCGGGCGCCCGCGGCTTCCTGACCAAAGACGCGGGCGCGGACGAGATCCTGCGCGCGATCACCGACGTGGCGGCCGGGCACGCGCAACTCGATCCGTCCGTGCAGCGGCGGCTGCTCGACGCGCTGAGCGGCGGGGACCGGTTCGGCACCGGCCGCGATCCCGGCGGACCCGGTGACTCTAGCGGAGCCCGCAATGCCGGGGCACTCCGTGATTCCTGGAGACAGGGCGGGCCGCCGGAGACCGCCGACACCGCCGAGGGGCTTACCCCGCGGGAGGCCGAGGTGCTCGCGCACATCGCCGCCGGGGAATCGAACGCGGAGATCGCCGCGGCCCTCTTCGTGTCCGAGGCGACGGTTAAGACGCATATCAACCACATCTTCAGCAAGACCGGCCTGCGGGACCGGGCCCAGCTCGTCGGCTACGCGTTCCGCAACGGCCTGGCCTTCCCCAACTCGACGGCCCCGCCCCAACTGACGGCCCCGTCTCTGCCCTCTCCACCCACGGGTTGAGATCGGGATGTCAGTTCGCGGACCGATGCCCGGGACGCCTCTCGTCCCTAATGTTGCGAATGCCAGCACCGGCAGCCGCACGGACCAAGCGAGGCAGCAACATGGACACGTCAGCGGGGGACTTCCAGCACGGTGCTATCCGTTTGTCTGACGCCGAGCGCGATCAGGCGGTCACCGAGCTCAGTGAGCACTACCAGGCCGGCCGGCTGACGCTCGAGGAATTCGACGACCGGTCGGACCGGGCCCTGCGGGCCAGGACCGGGAGCGACCTCAGTGTGCTCTTCGCCGACCTGCCGAAGACCACGATCCCCACGCCGGGGGCCCCGGTCAGTCCCGCCGTCCCGGCCGGCGCCGACGGACCACGGGCGGTTGGACGGCGGGCGGGCCGACCGCTCACCGCCCGCGCCGTCATCGCCTGCGTGATCGCGGTGCTCATCGTCGGGAACCTGGCCGGCGGGAACGTGGCCGTCAACTTCGGCCACCAGGGACTCGGCTGGCTCGTGCCCGTCGCGGTCCTCTGCCTCGTCTTTCTGCGGCTGAGCCGCCGCCGCTAACCTGGCGCCCCCCTCCCCCCTTTCTCCCCTTTCTCCCGAAAGCAGCTGACCACATGGACACCGCTCCGATGACCTATGCCCAAAACGGCGGTACCCGCCGGGGCCCGAGAACGCCGGGCGACCGGCTCGCGACGACGCTGCGCCGGCTGCGCTGGCCGGTGGTGATCGTCTGGATCCTCGCCATCGTGGCGCTCAACGGGCTGTCAAGCAGCCTGTCGAAGGCAACCAACGACGGCGCCTCGGCTTACCTGCCTGCCTCGGCCGCCTCGACCAAGGTCGTGCTGCTCCAGCAGGCCGCCGCGCAGGCCACAGCACGGGCGGCAGGGCACACCAGCGGGCAGCCGGAGACCGACACCGCCATCGTCGTCTTCGCGCGCGGCAACGGCAGCCTGACGCCGGCCGACCAGGCCACTGTCGCCGCGGCGCGCGGTGCCGTCGCGAACCTGGCCGGTCACGTCGCCGGCCTGGCCGAGCCCGGCGCGCCGCAACTGTCGTCCGACGGCAAGGCCGCGGCGTTCACCGTGAACATCACCGGGCAGGCGGGTTCGGACGATACCGACCGCAACGCGGTGCGGGCCATCCGCGACGCGATCGCCGGGCCCGCAGCCGGGCGCCGGCCGGGCTCGCCGGCGCGGTGACCGGGTCCGCGGCGGTGAACGCCGATACCAGCTCCGGCAACCAGCAGACCGCCCTGCTGCTCACGGCGCTGATCATCGTGGCGGTCATCCTGCTGCTCGTCTACCGCTCCCCCGTCCTGTGGCTGCTGCCGCTGGTCGGCGCGGTCGGCGCGATCATCGTCGCCCAGGCGTCCGCCCACGGCCTGGCCAACGCGGGCCTGACGGTGTCCAGCCTGTCCGCCGACATCCTGATCGTGCTGGTCTTCGGCGCGGCCAGTGACTACGCGCTGCTGCTGGTGCACCGGTACCGGGAAGAGCTGCGGCACCATGCTACGACCGAGGGCGCGATGGCGACCGCGCTGCGCGCCACGCTGCCCACGCTCGCCGCCTCCGCCGCCACGGTGACCTGCGCGATGCTCTGCCTGCTGACCGCCGACTCCGCCTCGCTGCACGGGCTCGGCCCGGTTGGCGCGGTCGGCATCGTCGCCGCGTTCCTCGCGCAGGCCACGTTCCTGCCCGCGCTGCTGCTCGTCATCGGGCGGGCGGCGTTCTGGCCCCGGATACCGCGCGCGGGGGCTGACCAGGCCGCGAGGAGTCCCGGATCTGGGCCGGCATCGGCGCGCGGGTCGCCCGCCATCCCGCCGCTACCGCGCTCGTGTTCATCGTGGCACTCGGCGCGGCGTGCGCCGGCCTGCGCATCGCTGCACATCGACAACAACCCGGTCGACAACGTGAAGGGCAACGCGGGTAGCGTCGATCGGGGAGCGGCTGCTCACCGCGCACTTCCCCACGGGCGAGAGCAACCCGCTCGTGCTGCTCGCACCGCCGGGCGAGGCGGGTGCCGCCGCGGCCGCCGCACACGCTACGCCGGGCGTCAGCTCGGTGGCGCCCGGTGCCCCGGTCGAGGGCTACGACAGTTACTCCGTGACCCTGTCGGTGGACCCGTTCGGCCCGGCGGGGACAACGGCCATCGTGGGCCTGCGCCAGCGGCTCTCGCAGGAAGCTCCGAATGCGCTTGTCGGCGGTAACCCGGCCATCGCGTACGACGAGACCCAGACGGCGGGTCGTGACGACGCCATCATCGTCCCGCTGGTGCTCGCGGTGATCCTGGTGATCATCGCGCTGCTCCTGCAGGCGATTGTCGCACCGGTCGTCCTGGTGCTGACCACGGCGCTCAGTTTCGCGGCCGCATTCGGGCTGTCAAGCCTGCTGTGGCACGGGCTCGGTTTCGCCGGGCGTGCAGTCGGTGCATCCCGATCTACATCTTCATCTTCCTGGTGGCGCTCGGGGTCGACTACAACATCTTCTTGTCCGCGCGGATCCGTGAGGAGTCGCGCGGACTTGGGCTGCGCGACGGCACCCTGCGCGCCCTTGGGGTCACCGGCGGGGTGATCACGGCGGCGGGCATCGTACTCGCGGGCACCTTCGCCGCGCTTACCCAGATCCCGCAGGTCAGCATCGCCGAGGTCGGCACCGCCGTGGCGCTGGGGGTGCTGCTCGACACGCTGGTCGTGCGCACCGTGCTCGTCCCGGCCAGCCTGCTCACGATCGGCAAGCGAGTCTGGTGGCCTTCCCGGCGCTGACCGGTCATCGCGAGTGCGTTCGGGTGCGTGGCCCCGGCGACGGAGCCACGCACCCGTTCGGATTGACTTGACCTCAGGCGACGGGGGACCTCAGGCGACGGGGGACTCGTCGACCAGGGCCTGCCAGGTGACCGGGCCGACGATGCCGTCGGCGGCGACTCCCCCGGCCGCCTGGAAGGCGCGGACCGCCAGCTGGGTCGTCGGGCCGAAGATGCCGTCGACGGCCACCGAGACGTGGTACTTGGCGGCTCGGTAGTCAATCTGGTCCTGCACGGCCCGGACGGCGTACCCGGTGCTGCCGAGCTTGACCGTGACGATGAGGGCACCCCAGGTCTGGGCGCCGACCACGCCGTCGGCGGTCAGGCGGTGCGCGCGCTGGAACGCCGCTACGGCCGCGGTCGTCTTCGCGCCGAAGATGCCGTCGGCCGGGAGTTTCGCACCGTGGGCGTCCAGCAGGTACTGCAGCGAGCGGACGGTGACCTTGGGCCAGGTGCTGTTCGAACCCTGGCGCAGCACCGGCCACCCCTTGAGCGCCACTTCCGGCACCGGCGAACCGGTGACGGCGGGCGCGGCGGCAGCTGCGGCGGTTGCCGCGGGGGCGGCAACGGAGGCGGACGCGGGGAGAGCAAGGCCGACAACCAGGGCTCCGGATGCGAGTCCGCTGGCCAGGGCGGTGGTACCGATGGTCTTCTTGGTCATCATCGTTGACATCCCTCCGGGTGACACCTCAAGGGGCTTTCGTAGGACTAAGACTAGTTATGAGGCAGTTGGTTGGGGTTTGTTATTGATATCCATCCGTCCGTCAACCCGCGGTAGTAGTCGTAAATCAACTTTTTGGCCGATGGCACGGCGTCGCCGGGTCCGTAGTGTGGCGGATGCCAGGACTATGCAACGGGCACCGGGCACCGAGTCGAACGAGGGGACATCAGCGATGGACACGGGTACGAGGGGCTTCTCGCGCGGCGACATCCGGGTGTCGGATGCCGAGCGGGACCAGGCCGTCGCCGAGCTGAGCGAGCACTTTCAGGCCGGACGGATCACCCAGGATGAGTTCGACGAGCGGTCCGGCCGGGCGCTTCAGGCTCGCACCGGGATCGACCTCAACGGACTGTTCACCGACCTGCCGCCGCGGGGCGCGGTGGTCTCGCCGCGGGCCGCGTTCCCCACGCCGGACCCGGCGTTCACCCCGGGCGCACCGCCCCGCCCGAACTTCCTGCCGGCGGGACGCATCATCCTCGCCTTTGTTGTCGCGGCGATCATTGCCGGCGGCCTGTTCGGCGTCCATGGTCACGCCCACGGGGGCATCGGCTGGCTGGTCCCCGTCGTGATCCTCGGGCTGGTCTTCCTCCGGATCGGGCGGCGGAGGTAGAAACGGCTAGCGGTCGGCCGGTTCTCGGTCTGGCCGGTCTTGCGGGGTGGTCCGGCCGATGCCGAACTTGCGGGAGAGGCGCCTGCGGTAGGCGAGGGTACCGAGGCCGGCGAAGACCGACAGGCCGCCGACCCCGAACAGGAGACCGTCCTGGAGTCCCGCCGTGCCGCCGCCTCCGGTCTGCGGCGCGGCCGTGGGGTAGGCGGGACTCGCCGGGGCCGCCGTGTGGGTCGTGCTTGCTGTGTGGGTCGGGGTTGCCGTGTGCGTCTGGGCGGGGGTCGCGCTGCTACGGGCGGGAGTCGGCGTTGCCGAGCCCGACGCGTGCGACGAGGCCGAGGATGAAGCCGAGGCATGCGACGAGGAGGAAGGGGCATGGGCCGACGCGCTGCCTGCGCCGCTCGAATGACTGGCCTGGTGCGAGGACTTCGACCCGCCGCCTCCGGTGGGCGACGGGGTGCGCGTGCCCGGACCGCTCGTGGAATGCCCGCTCGTCTGTGTTGTCGGCGTGAAGACCGACGGCACCGACGACCCGCTGCTGCCGCCGCCGCTGCAGGCGGAAACCGCCACCGCGAGGAGAACCACCCCGGCGGCCGAGCGGCCCGCCATCAGCCACGCACCCGGAGCCGGGTCGGGCGGGGTAAGGCGCATCTTCATGAACCCTCCTCGAATGCGTGTCCGATAAATTCGATTTTCCATTGGGCATGCCTCTGCTATTGAGACTTGCACCAGACACCGGGGGTACTTGGGGGCGCTCCCGGCGGCAACAACCCTGCAGGTAATGAATTTCCCCAGCGCCAGACATCAACCGTCCGGGCGGGCAGGTAAAGGGAGAATCGGCCATCCGGCGACCACCAGGCACGCTGACCAGCGCATTTCCCGGTACGCGAAACGGCCGCGCAGCCAACCATATTGATGCCCGCCCATGAACGGCACGGACGGGCAATAGCGTGTTTCCCATCGAAACATTAGGCTACGCCAGTAACAGGCCTTGCGGAAGGTGTGGGGAAGGCGCGCGATATGGGACGCTGGCCGCGTATCGCCGGGCTGCGCGTGGTCATGACCTGGCCCGACAGCCAGTTCGCGCCGCAGGCGCCGCCACGCGGCCGAGGCCGGGTCAGGCTGACGGGGTTTGCCGGGATCTCCCTGACCGTCGGCGGCGCCGTGGCCATCCTCGTCGCACTGCTGGCGCAGCAGCACGCGCCGTCTCCCGCGGCATCGGCCGCCGGGAACATCGGACCGGGAGCCGCGAAGGGCCGGCCCTGCACCAGTCGCCGCCGGTGTCGGTCTCCATCCCCGAGATAGGCGTCCAGTCGAAACTGCTCGACCTCGGGCTCAACAAGGACGGCACGATTCAGGTGCCTAACCTCGTTACGAGCGCCAACGAGGCCGCCTGGTACAAGTACTCGGTTACGCCCGGCCAGGTCGGGACGGCCGTCATCGAAGGCCACGTGGACAGTTACCGTGGACCGGCGGTTTTTTTCCGGCTCGGCGCGCTGCATCCCGGCAATCACATCGACGTGACGCTGGCCGACGGAATAACTGCTGTCTTCCGCGTGACTGGTGTGCGGGAATACGCCAAAGACAAATACCCGGCGAATATCATTTACGCCCCGGCTCATTACGCCGCGCTCAGGCTTATCACCTGCGGCGGCGACTTCGACCCCTCGACCGGCCATTACCTCAGCTCGGTCGTGGTATTCGCGTCGCTCGTCTCCTCCTCCCGCGGACAATAGCGGTGGGGCCAGGAGCTTACTCCGTGGCCACTCAACTCATCTTTACTTAGCCGACGGTGCCGCATTTGCCGCAAACCGGACGCGATCATGGTCATTTCGTAAGCAAACACGACGATCATGGGCACCGGGTAAGCAAACAATGGCCGCCGGGTCAGCAAAGCGGGGAGCACGCGGGCAGTCGAGTGGGTTTCCTTCGTCATCTGCCCGGGGCAGTAAGCCGGACTCGTTCGGGAGAGCGGTTTTGATCTTGTCTTCAGTCGGCGTCGCCGGAGAGGGCCTCGGCCCTCTCCTCGGCCTCAAGCTCGCGCTCGGCTGTCGCCTCGGCGGATTCCGGGCCGTGCGCGATGGCGGCTTCCGCGGCCGCCGCCTGGGTCCGTTCGGCCTCGCCGAGCAGGCCGTGGGCGGTGGCGAGGATGGCGATGCCGAGCACTACCGCGCCGGCGCCGATGTAGAACGGGAAGTGGATGTTCACGTCGACCACGAGCCGGCCGGCCACGTAGGGGGCCAGGCCGCCGCCGATGAAGCGCACGAAGCTGTACGCGGCCGACGCGACCGGGCGTTCCACCGGGGACACGGTCATGACCGCCTGGGTGGTGACCGTGTTGTTCACGCCGCAGACGATGCCCGACAAGATCACCAGGATGATCAGCGCCGCTTGTTCAGCGTCCAGATGGCGATGCCGAGCGTGATCAGGGCGAACACCGACAGGTTGATGTACATGGTCCGGGCGATGCCGAGCCTGGCCTGGAGCCACGGCGCGCCGAACACCGCGAACAGCGCGACGAAGGTACCCCAGCCGAAGAACACGAGGCCGAGCCTGATCGGCGACAGCCCCATCGGGAACGGCGCGTACCCGAGGATCGTGAAGAAGCCCCAGTTGTAGCAGAGTGCGGTGAGCGCCATGGTAAGCAGGCCGCGGTGCCTGAGCGCCTTGAACGGCGCGGTGAGGCTCGTCGCGTGCGCGGGCTTCGGCGTCTTCTCGACCAGCACCACGGTGGCGATGAGCGCGATCGCCATCAGCACGGAGACGCCGTAGAAGGGACCGCGCCAGGAGATCTCGCCGAGCGTTCCGCCGACAAGCGGTCCGACCGCGATGCCGAGGCCGAGCGCGGTCTCGTAGAGCACGACGGCCCCGGCGAAGCCGCCGCTCGCCGACGCGACGATGACCGCGAGCGAGGTCGCGATAAACAGGGCGTTCCCCACGCCCCAGCCGGCCCGGAACCCGATGATGCTGCCGATCGAGTTCGACGATCCGGCCAGTGCCGCGAACGCCACGATCAGCACCAGGCCGGCGATCAGCGTCCGCTTGGCGCCGATCCGGCTGGACACCCAGTTGGTGATCAGCATCGCGACGGCGGTCACGACGAGGTACGACGTGAACAGCAGAGTGGTCTCGCTTGGCGAGGCGTGCAGCTGGTTCGAGATCGCGGGCAGGATCGGGTCGACGAGGCCGATGCCCATGAAGGACACCACGCAGGCGAACGCGACCGCGAAGACCGCCTTGGGCTGCTTGAACGGACTGGCGGCGGAGCCGTGACGGGCGCCATTCATCGGAAGTGCACTCCTTAGTACTGCGGGTTTGCCTGCGAAGCTCGATCCGGTGTGATCACTCAGCGCGCCCTTGCCTTAGCGTGGTCTGCCCGTGCGGGGTCGTCGTCGCGGTGGACGCTGGCCAGCGCGTCGAGCGCGGGCAGCGCGATGGCGAGTGCCGCCTGGTGTTCCGGGCTGAGCCGGGCGACGATGCCTGCTAGGCGCTCCCTGCGGTTGGCCCGGCGGCGCGCGAGGGTCTCCCGGCCCTCGTCGGTGATCGCGACAAGCACGACCCGCCCGTCTTCCGCGCTCGGCTCACGGCGGACGAGGCCCGATTCCTCAAGCCTGCTGATCAGCTGGGTCATGGCCGGCTGGGTTACCCCCTCGCGGGCGGCAAGCAGGGTGAGCCGCTGCGGACCCGCACGTTCGATGTCGGCGAGCGTCGCGGCGGCGGTCATCGACAGTCCCTGGGCCGGACTGAGCGAGCGGAACAGCCCGATGATCCGTTCGAGGTCGGTCGCGAGCGCGTCGGCGAGCGCGTCGAGCGCCGTGTCGCCGGAGGAGTTTTCCATAAGAAACTTATATCACATGCTTATGTAGTGCCGGAAGGGGGACGCGGCAGGCCGGCCCGGGGCACCGAGCTGGCGCCTGGTCTGCGGACCGCGAAGAAAAACACCATCCCGGGGCGTCCGCGAATCGTGATCATGGACGTTTGCCGCGTATATGAGCCCACGGCGGACCATAAATGTATCTGCGAAGTCACGGGAATATTACCTATGGCCGATCTATGATTAATGGATGACGGCGACTGATTCCGGTGCCGAGCGCACGCCTGGCCGGATACCACAGGTATGGGGTAATGTCCCGCAACGGAACAAAAACTTCACTGGCCGCGAAGACATCCTTGTGCAGCTCAGGCACGGTCTTGCCAGCTCGGTTACTGTCGTTCTGCCGCACGCCTTGCAAGGCATGGGCGGTGTCGGGAAAACACAAGTCGCTATCGAATACGCTTATCGATACGCATCAGACTACGATCTGGTCTGGTGGATCCCGGCGGATCAGCCGCCACTCGTCCGCGCGTCCCTCGCGGCACTGGCACCCCAACTCGGATTGCCGTCCGTCACGGCCTCCGGCATCGAGAGCGCGGCGACAGCAGTGCTCGACGCACTGCGGCGCGGCCATCCATTTGGCCGCTGGCTGCTTATCTTCGACAACGCGGACCAGCCCGAGGACCTCGTCGACGTCATCCCCAAGGGCGGGACGGGCCACGTCCTGGTGACGTCACGCAACCACCGCTGGCAATCGGTGGTCGAGACCGTCCAGGTAGACGTCTTCACGCCAGACGAGAGCATCGATTTCCTGACCCGGCGAATCCGCACCAAGCTGGATCAGGCCGCCGCGGCCGCACTGGCCGGAGAGCTCGGCTACCTCCCGCTGGCACTTGAGCAGGCGGCCGCGCTGCAGTCAGAAACCGGCATGTCGGTCGATGAGTACCTGGGACTGCTGAAGGACCACACCGTCAGCCTCCTGGCGGAAGGCAAGTCCGCCGACTACCCGCTCTCGATGACCGCCGCCTGGAATCTCTCGGTATCGACCCTCGAGCGTTATCAGGCCGAGGCGGTCGCGCTGCTCCGGTTGTGCGCATTCCTTGGACCCGAGCCGATCCCGCGCGATCTTTTCCCGCGCGGCGCGCAGGCCCTGGAGTCACCGCTGCGCGACCTGCTCGCGAATCCGATCCGGCTGGCCCGGGCGATCAGGGAACTCGGCCGGTTTGCCCTGATCAGGATCGACGGCCGCACGATCATCATTCACCGGCTGATCCAGGCTCTGCTCAGGGATGACCTGCCGCCCGAGGAGCAGGAACGGTACCGGGCCGAGGCGCACCTGATGCTCGCGACGGGCGCGCCGCAGGAACCCGACGACGACAAGCTGTGGCCGCGGTTCGCCGAACTCGTGGCACACATGTCGTCGACAGCGACGCAACTTGAGCTGTCAGAGAACAAGACGGTGCGGCAATTCGCGGTCAACATGATCCGCTACCTCTACAACTCCGGCGACCTGGGAGCCGCGGACAGCTACGCGGAGCGCTTCATCAGCACCTGGCGTCCGTCGACGGACGAGGGCGACCTGCAACTGCTCCGCGCGCAGCGCGAGCGGGCGAACGTGCTCCGCAGCCTCGGCCGGTACGGCGATGCGTACAACCTCGACCAGGAAACTCTCCAGGTAGCCGGGCGGACGTTCGGTGATCACGATCCTTTCACCCTCGGTATGACGAGCGGACTTGGCGCGGACATGCGCGCCCGGGGCGACTTCGAGGACGCACTGGATCTGGACGCCCGGTCGCTTGAGACGCATCGCGAAGTACTGGGCGAGGAGCACGCCCAGACACTGCGCCTGGCTAACAACCTGGCGGTCGATTACGGGCTGAACAGCCGGTACCCGGAGGCTCGCGACCTGTACGCGGAAACGTACCGGCTACGGAGCGAGGGAGCCGCCGAGTACCCGGCCCAGGAAGTGCTGCCATCGTGGAGCGGACTTGCGCGGGCACTGCGGTTGTGCGGCAGCTACAGCGAGGCGCGCGATGTCGGTCAGGACGCTTACGAATACGGAATCGCGGCCCTGGGCGCGGACCATCCGCGCACCCTGGAGGCCGCGATCGACCTTTCGATCGCGCTGCGTCGAATCGCTGTCTCCTATGCGGACGCGGCAGAACTCGCGCAGCGCATCTACGAACGGGCTCAGCGGCGTTTCGGTGAATACGCGCCGCTGACGCTGGCGGCGATCGTGAGCCTGACCAACATTCAGCGCACGAGCAGCGAGGTCGTGAAAGCTCTCACGCTGAGCGAAGCGGCGACCGAGCAATACGGCGTTCTCTACGGCCGCGATCATCCGTATTACCACGGCTGCGTGGGCAATGTCGCGCTGCTTTACCGGGTCAACGGACACCTGGAACGGGCGCGCGAGTTGAACGAACGGGCGCTGGTCGGCCTGGACGCCAAGCTTGGCCGGGATCACCATTACTCCCTGACGGTGGCGGTCAACCTGGCCAGTGACCTGGCGAGGCTGGGCGATCACGAACGCGCCCGCGCGATCAGCGAGGACTCACTGCGGCGGCTGGCCGCTCTGCTCGGAGACGAGCACCCGCTGACGCTCGGCTGCGCGGCCAACCTCGTATCCGACCTGCGCGCCGTCGGGGAGCCCACCGAGGCGGAGCGGCTATTCGCCGATACCCATTCCCGTTACCGGCTGATCCTCGGCGACAACCACCCCGATACCCTGGTCGCCGCCGAAGGACGCCGACTGGACTTCGACTTCGACTCTCCGCAGATCTGACGCGGTGCCCGGTCAGCCGGAGACGGGGACCGGGCCGTGCTGCGCCGTCCAGCGGACCAGGTGCGAAGCGCTCTCCGTGTCCGCCTGCCGCTGCGCCTCGCCGGTCACCGGCTCATCAAGCCATGGCCGCAACGTTTCCGCCATAATGCCGACAAACCTCGCGCCGTCGCTGGTGAGCCTGGCCGCTGGTGAGCAGCGTTTCGCACGTCAGGGCGACGGCGTGCCGCCATCGGGCGAACTCCATCTCCGCGAGCGGCCCCGAGGCCGCATGGCGTTGCCTCCGCCAGAACGCGGTCACGCCGAGGAATGCGTACGCTCCCTGCAGCAGTCCGCTGGCCGGCCTCGGATCCTCCCGCCACGGGGCATAGTAGCGAGTTCCGTCATCCGTCTCGATCAGCCGGACCAGGTCGAGCACCGCAGACAGCTTCATGTGCTGTGTCTCGTGGGCGAGCGTCGCGGCGAGGTCGACGGGATCGGGCGGCTCGGACATCGCTATGGCGCCGAACGTCTCGGGTGAACTGGAGCTGACCTGTCCGTGCTGCGGTTGGCCGAGCGGCACCACCACCGTGACCAAGGCCTCCACCTCGGCCGCGACCTCCGGGTGGTGCCGGCGCAGCAACGCCCGCGCGTCGGCGAACGCGAGACGCCAGGGACCGAGATCGGAAACCGTCGCAACGTGCGGTGCCGCCGGCATGCGGAAGGGATCGTAGTCGTCCACGACCAGTCCGGGCAGCACCGGGCGCAGCGGCCGCCAGCCGGGCACTGGGCGCCGGTCTCGCGGAATCGTGAGGCAGTTGCCGCCGCCGCGGACCTGGATGGTCCCCTCCCGCGTTACCAGCACGGTCGCCGTGTCGGCAGCGGGCAGTTCGGCCGCGCCAATGGAGGGCAGGGTCAGCCGCCCGCCGCGGACAGGCACGTCGAGTTCGGCCGGCGTCCCGGCCTTGACCGCGGCGGCCACGGCGACGGCGGCCAGCCCGTCTGGTGTCGCACCGGGGTGCCCGGGGCCGCCGTGCAAAGCCAGGACGGTGCGGTAGGCCCACGCCCCGACGGCGGGGTACCGCACAACGTCGGCCGCCGCCTCCGCGTTCTCTCGCTGCACGCGGGCCAGCAGGTTCCAGGCCTCCGCGACGGCCGGGGACACGTCCGCGATCGCGCGCAAAAGCAGTACGTGCTTGCTGTGCTGTGACCGGCGGAGCACATCGACGGCCCCGGCGCTGCCGGCGCCCGTCGCCAGTGCGGCTATGTGCTCGGCGGACAGCCGATGGTAGTTAATGTGCATTCTGCACCCTCGCATGTCCTGACAGCCGATTATTGATGTCAGCCTCCACAGTGTGGCGTATGTGGTCGATGAGGCGCATCAAATCGGAACAGTAGACAGAGGGGTTAGCGAATCCTGACGCCGACCTATAGCGGTGCGCGTATAGCCCGCCCCCACAAACCAGCCTTATCCGACATTCCTGACATTCGGCACACAAGCCTTTGAGGCCCATCTGCCGGGTGGCAAACTCCGGCAATAGCAGCGCGGCATCCAATGAATCCCGGGTTATGTGCAGTCCGGTATGGGACGCCCCGTGGTAGGTCGCCTTCAGGCTGTCCACCTGCTCCACCGAGCCGTCGGTAGCGATTACCACAAAGGCTGTCGGCGCGAGCCCGACGCTCTCGGTCGATGAGATGCCCCCGAGCAGCGCCCGGACTATCTCGGCAAAGAACCGCACCTGGGTCCGCGGGTCGCGGTACCAGGCATCGAAGACAGGGATGAGCCAGTCCGCGTACGGTGTCGCCGCCGGGTCCGCCGTCCGCTGCGGAGGAGGATCTTCCCAGGTGCCGTGCGGCAGCAGAAAATCGATCTTCGGCGGGTCGTAGCGCAGGAGCGCCTCATACGTCGCCAGCGGGTCGTTGCGCAGGTCCACGACGCTGAGCAGACCGTTGAACAGGTGCCGGTACCGCGGTGCGGACAGCAGCGCGAGCCCTTCGCTGACGCTGCGATGACTTCCACGTCCGTCAGCGAACTTGCGGTGCCTGTCCTGTGCGGCCTGATCCCCGTCAAGGCTGACGCCCACCCCGACGCCAAGGCGGCTGAACAGCGAGAGGTACTCCTCGTCGAGGCGCACCCCGTTGGTCTGGATGTGGCAGTTGACGGTAATAGCGCCCCCCGCCGCGGCGCGAACCGCGCCTACTGTCTCCGTGATGAGGTCCGGCCCGGCGAGCAGCGGCTCCCCGCCGTGCAGCACCACCGTGACCTCGGCGAGGCGGTGCCGCCGGGCGTGCTCGGCTATCCTGGCGGCGGCCTGCGCGACGATGGCCGACGACATCCGCATGGGCTGAGACCGCCAGGAATGATCGGCCATCGCGTACAGATAGCAATAATCACAGGCCAGGTCGCACCGGCTATGAATTTTGAGAACGAATTCCCGAAATGGGACTGCCGCCCAATCTCCTCGCATGAGGGAATTCAACCACGCCTAGCGTCGCACCGCAGGAAATGCCGGGTCATCGCTAGTATTGAATGAGGTTCTGATCACGAGGAAGTGAGCTATGGCGCGCCGCAAGACCACGCTGATCTTGATCCTGACCGGAATCTGCCTGGTGGCGACAGCCGCGGCGCTGAATGCCGTCAGGTCGGCGAACTGGGGCGTACGCGCGTCGGCGGCGGGTGCGGCGATTGCCCTGTTCGGTGCGGGGATCGTGCAGCCGCTAATAAATGCCGCGCTTGACCGGCGCCGCCAGGTTAACAGTGAACTGGATCGCGGTATCCTCATGCCGGCCGGCAAGCCGCCGCTCGTGGGGAGCATCGTTAATCCGGTCGGCATGGGTGTGCACGCGGCCCCGCGTTCCGGCCCGGCGGGCGACCAGGACGGCCAGGACGGCCAGGTCCCGCCCTACGTGCCGCGTGACATCGATCCGGAACTGCGCCGGGCGCTGACGAGCAGCCGCTTCATCCTGCTCGTCGGCCCGGCGGCCGCGGGCAAGACGCGTACCGGCTACGAAGCCGTCCAGGCGGTGCTGCCTGGTCATACCCTTATCGCGCCGGACAGCGCCAAGGACATACCAGCGGCGCTGACGGCGGCGCGCGGCACCGGTGACTGCGTGCTGTGGCTTGACAGCCTGGAGCGTTTCCTGGGGGCGGGCGCGGTCACCAGCAAGACCATTTACGGGCTACTGGCCGAGCAGGGACGTCATCAGGTTGTCCTGGCGACACTGCGCGCCACCGAGGAAAGCCGGCTGATCCGGATATCGCAGAGCCCGGCCGGCGACCAGTTAATGCGAGACGGCCGGGCCGTGCTTGACCTGGTCGAAAAGCGGATCGTCGTTGCCCGCGAGTTCAGCGAAGCTGAACGATCGCGTGCCCTCCCGCTCGCCGCACGGGACTCGCGCCTCGCCGACGCGCTCAGGCACGCCGACCGCTACGGGGTGGCCGAGTACCTGTCGAGCGGGCCGCAGCTGCGTACCGAGTGGGACGACGCATGGGAGCGCGGTGAGCACCCGCGCGGTGCCGCTCTCGTCACCGCGGCCGTGGACTGCCGCCGCGCCGGGTTCGCCGCGCCGCTGCCGGGAACGCTGCTGGCCGAGCTGAGTGACCAGTACCTGGAACAGCGGGGCGGCTCGATGCTTCGACCGGAACTGGCCGAGGACGCACTGGCGTGGGCCACGCTGCTCCGAGACTCCGCCAGTTCACTGCTGTGGCCGGCCGGCGACGACTCCTACCATGTGTTCGACTACCTGGTCGACGTGCGGACGCGGGAACAGGTCCGGCCGGTACCGGAGCCAACGGTCCGGGCCGCGCTTCGGTTCGCCGGACCCGCGGACGCGGTCGTCATCGCGGCGACCGCATGGTCCCAGGGGCGACCCGAGCTCGCGGAGGCGGGGTTCCGGTCGGCCTACACCCGGCTGCGTCAGGTCGAGGGCCCCGACGCGGCAGTCACCTTGTCCCGACGCAGCGATCTCGCCGTAGTGCTGCATGCCACCGGCAAACTGCCCGATGCCGAGGCCGAGTACCGCGCTATCCTCGCCCGGCGCACGGCAACCGTCGGTGCGGAGCACCCTGAGACGCTGACCAGTCGCCACAACCTGGCGGTGGTGCTGCACGCGCAGGACAGGCTGACCGAAGCCGAGGAGCAGTACCGGATGGTCTTGAACCTCCGGACCATGACGCTGGGCGCGGAGCATCCCAGCGTGCTCACCACCCGCAACAACCTCGGGGTGGTGCTCACCCAGCTAGGCCGGATCAGCGAGGCCGAGGCGGAGCTTGACGAGGTTGTCAGGCTCCGCACCAGGGTGCTCGGCACCGGCCATCCGGACACGGCGGTCAGCCGCCGCAACCTGGGCGCGGCGCGGAGAAAGAGTTCAGGCGGGTGAGATCCCCGGCTTGTCATTTCCATTGGGCAGTTGCCAGATGAGTTCCTGGACGGCCGCGGAGAACTCCGTTTGAATGATCATATCGGCCGGCCGCCGCCGGACGGCCGCATGCAGCATTTCCACCCCGGCATCCAACTCGCCGCGCGCGATCAGAGTACGGCCTATCGCCGCTAGGATCAGCGCCACCGTGGCGTATTCCATCGCCGCTTCAAACAGGTCGAGAGCAGCACGGTAATGCTCCTCGGCCCGGCGCAGATCATTTTCGGCGCGGGCGAGATTGCCGAGCAGCGACCGCGCCTTCCCGTGAAGTATGAGATTGTCTTCCGCCGCCGCGAGCTGGGCAAGCTCCGCATACCGCACCGCCAGCGTGTTATCGCCCATGGTCAGCGCGCGTTCCGCGGCTTGCAGGTATTCATCCGGATCATTTCCTGACGGCACGTCTCGCTGGGCGTGCCGGATCGGCTCGATGAGCCGGTCGCTGACGAGGTGGTAGGACCTGGTCCCCGCGGGGAGCCCGCCCCCGGCCCGGAGCAGGTGACGGTCCTCGAGCGCGCGGGGCACGGTATTCGGCTGGCCTGCGGTCCTCGCCGTCCCCTCGACCGCCTCCCGGCTGCTGCCGGTGCCGGCAAAGGTGGTCAGGAGCCACGATCTCAGCGCCTCGGCGGGCACGCGATGGACGTCCGCCACGGTCGAGATGGCGGCGGCGCAGTGCGCGGACAGGGCATGGTCGACCTGGCCGCGCCGCCGCCGCAGCTCCCGGCGGGTGATCATCGTGGTGCGGCTAGGCAGCAGTTCCCACAGCGACGAGCAGGCGATCTGCAGCAGCGCCGGCTCCACCAGATCGGCGACCAGGTGACGTTCGCTGCCGTTGCCATCGCTGAAATGGATGGTCCGGATGGCCTCGACCAGGTCTTCGGCCGCCCGCTGATCGAAACCGCCGGGCCCGGCGACCGCCATTCGCGCCTGTTCCGGCTCTAGTGCGGCCAGCCGGAGGTGCGCTCCCTCGCCAAGCTCGTCGGCAAACCGGGGCAGTGCCTCGTCCCGGACGCAGATGAGCAGGTGCAGGGCCGGATGCTCCAGGGCGTCGGCCAGCTCGCGCAGGAAGCGATGACGCTGGGCACGCCGCGACTGCGGCCCGGCAGTCAGGTCGTCGGCCCCATCGATGGCGGCAAGGACCGGGACCGAGGGATCAAGCCGCCGCGCCCGCATGGCGATGAACTCGTCCACGGTGAAGGGGGTCAACCGGAGCGAGGCGACAGAATCAGACCATGAACGGAGCAGCGCGAGGGTGTACGGCGTGTGCTGCCCCGGGGGGACGATCGGTGAACTCGCGCCCCGAGAAAAGCGTCCTACCGGCAACAGGTCGACCCTATTCCCGTTGACTATTGGCAGGACGCCGGCCTCAAGCAAGGATGTCTTGCCGATACCGGCCGGACCGGAAAGGAATGTCAGGCGATTCTGCAGCCACAGCGAGCTGAGCCTTTGGGCCTCGATTGAGCGGCCAAAGAATTTGCCACTGTCGATACGCCGGAATGCGTGACTTCCCCGATACGTCAAGCCGACACCCATCGACCCAGCCGGCGTGCTCCGCTAGCGGCCCGGTTCCATGTGGTTACTGAATCCATGATAACCGCTACCATTTTGCCCGGACGACAGGACGTAGTCCAGAGCCCGCTTCAAATCCTTAGCACCGATCGCGGCGGACAGTTGATCGAAGGTCATCCCCGCTACATCAATGAGGCCGCCGGCGCCGGTGGTCGCGACGACCGCCGGCCCGGTGCCGCTAACTCTTCCGGGGTGCCCGGTGCCGTTGTCGCTCATTGCGCTCCTTGCCTCATGAACGGGTCGAAATCACCGTTAGTGACCTCGCGACTTCCATACCTGCATGCGTTCCAACTGCCCGTGGACGGGCCGCGACCTGCCACGTGCCGCGGCAGCATCAAGGCAGACTTCCCCGAGGTAGTCGGCAATGAATCCTCGCCCGTAACTTTACTAGTTTTGATTAGCCCTAAAGCAGGGTGAGCTGGCCTTCGATCGCGGGCCGGTGCCTACGCAAATGACGCCAAGTGGGAAGGTCGTCTAGATAAGACCAGGAGAGACGGTGGTACGGGGTCGGGCCCTGCACAGCCAGGGCCTGCTGATGAGCCGGCGCCGGATAGCCCGCGTTCTCGGCGAACGCGAAGTCGGGGTGTGCCTCGCCCAGCTCGGCCATCAGCGTGTCGCGGTACACCTTGGCGATCACCGAGGCCGCCGCAACCGAGACCGACCGCAGGTCGGCCTTGACCGCGGTGCGGACCCGCCAGGGCGAGCCGATGTAGTCGTGCTTCCCGTCAAGCAGCACCACGTCCGGCCGCTGGCTGAGTGCGCCGAGGGCGGCGCGCGCGGCGAGCCGGAGCGCGGCCGTCATGCCCAGCCGGTCGATCTCCTCGTGGCCGGCCGAGCCGATGGCGTATGCCTCGACCCACCCGGGGAGTTCAGCGGCGAGTTCCGTGCGCCGTTTCGCGGTCAGGCGTTTAGAGTCGGTCAGCCCTGCGGGCGGAGCCGGAAAACCGGGCCTGACGACGGCCGCGCACACGACGACGGGGCCCGCCCAGGCGCCGCGGCCCACCTCGTCGACGCCTGCGATCAGCGCGGGCCCGGCCGCGGTGATCGCACGCTCAAGTTCATAGCCCGTTGCATCATGGCCCGTTGTGTGCTCCACGACGGGCCATGATGCCAGGAGTCTTATTCTTTTTGCACGCACTCCACGGGTTTCACTCGGCCCGATCCGTCAAAAAGAACGGGACTCCTCCAGTCAGACCTGGGCGCGGGTTTCCACGGCCGCCGCGATCACGTCGACGGCTTCCGCGATCGGGACGCCGTTCTGCTGGGCACCGCTGCGGTAGCGGAACGAGACGGCGCCGGCCGCTACATCGTCGTCGCCGGCCAAGAGCATGAACGGGATCTTCTGCTTCTGGGCGTTGCGGATCTTCTTCTGCATCCGGTCGGCGCTGTCGTCGACCTCGACCCGGATGCCGCGCACGGCCAACTGGACCGCGACATCGGTGAGGTACGGGACGTGGGCGTCGCCGATCGGGATGCCCACCACCTGCACCGGAGACAGCCACGGCGGCATCGCGCCCGCGTAGTGCTCGATCAGCACGCCCATGAACCGCTCGATGGAGCCGAACAGCGCCCGGTGGATCATGATCGGCTGCTGCCGGGTGCCGTCGGCGGCGGTGTACTCGAGGCCGAACCGCTTAGGCTGGTTGAAGTCGAGCTGGATGGTCGAGAGCTGCCAGGAACGGCCGATCGCGTCGCGCGCCTGAACGGAGATCTTCGGCCCGTAGAACGCGGCACCGCCCGGGTCGGGCACCAGGGCGAGTCCGGAATCCTCGGCGACCTCGCGCAGCGTCTGGGTCGCCGATTCCCACTCCTCTTCCGCCCCGATGAACTTGTCCGAGTCGCCGCGGGTGGACAGCTCAAGGAAGAAGTCGTCGAGGCCGTAGTCGCGCAGCAGGCCGAGCACGAACGTGAGCAGGGACCGCAGTTCGTCCTTCATCTGCTCGGGTGTGCAGTAAATGTGCGAGTCGTCCTGGGTGAGGCCGCGCACCCGGGTCAGGCCGTGCACGACACCGGACTTCTCATAGCGGTAAACCGTGCCGAACTCGAACAGCCGCAGCGGCAGTTCCCGGTAGGAGCGGCCGCGCGCGCGGAAGATCAGGTTGTGCATCGGGCAGTTCATGGCCTTGAGGTAGTAGTCGCTGCCCTCAAGCTCCATCGGCGGGAACATCGTGTCCGCGTAGTACGGCAGGTGCCCCGAGGTCTCGAAGAGATGGCCCTTGGTGATGTGCGGTGTGTTGACGAAGGAGTAGCCCTCCTCCTCGTGCCTGACGCGCGCGTAGTTCTCCAGCTCGCGCCGGATGATGCCGCCCTTGGGGTGGAACACCGGCAGGCCCGAGCCGATCTCTTCCGGGAACGAGAACAGGTCAAGCTCCGCGCCGAGCTTGCGGTGGTCGCGCCGCTCGGCCTCCTCGAGCATCTTCAGGTACGCGTCCTGCGCCGCGCGTGACTCCCAGGCGGTGCCGTAGATCCGCTGCAGCTGCGGGTTCTTCTCGCTGCCGCGCCAGTAGGCGCCGGCGTTGCGCATCAGCTTGAACGCCGGGATATGCCTGGTAGACGGCACGTGCGGGCCGCGGCAGAGGTCCTTCCAGCAAAGCTCGCCGGTCTTGGCGTCCACGTTGTCGTAGATGGTCAGCACTCCGGCGCCGACCTCGGTGGACGCCTCGTCGTCGGCGCCAGCCTTACCCTTGATGCCGATCAGCTCGAGCTTGAACGGCTCATCGGCCAGCTCGGAACGCGCCTCGGCGTCGGTCACCTCGCGGCGAACGAAGCGCTGTCCCTGCTTGGCGATGTCGCGCATCCGCGACTCGATCGACTTCAGGTCATCGGGGGTGAACGCGCGGTCCACCTGGAAGTCGTAGTAGAAGCCGTTCTCCACCGGCGGGCCGATGCCCAGCTTCGCCTCGGGGAACGCCCGCTGCACCGCCTGCGCCATCACGTGCGCGGTCGAGTGCCTGATCACGGCGCGCCCGTCGGGCGAGTCGGCGGTGACCGGTGCTACCTCGTCTCCGTCGGACAGCACCCAGGCCAGGTCGCGGAGCTGCCCGTTGACCCGGGCGACGACCACGTCCCGGTCGCCGGCGTAGAGGTCGCCGGCGCTAGTCCCCGTCGTCACCTCGCGCTCACTCCGCTGAGCCTGGCGGTCGAGCACTTGGATCTTGATCTGGGACACGGCTTCGCCTCACGTAGACGTCGGAATGGGATCAGGAGGTTCCGTTGATGAACCTGAGCTGATGCTACCTGCGAACGCGCAGCACCCCGAAGCGAATATGGCCGCCCGCAAGATCCCCGTGTGCCGTTGGGCCGGCCATAGCCCGGCCGGGCGGCACACGACGATCTTGGCGGGGGCCGCGCCCGCCCGCGGGTCCGCCCCGGTTGCTGTTGCCCGGTATTCCGAACGGGTCCGTGGCTCCTGCTCACCCGGGCGATGACCGTCGAGGACGGTCAGTGGCCGGCCGTGCGGTGCCGGAAGAGCCAGCTGGCCAGGGAGGCGGTGAGGACAAGGATGGCGCCGAAATAGACGACGGCGAGCAGGGCTTCGTGGCCGACGGCGGCCCCGGTCGAGGTGTGGCCCATCCAAAGGCCGCGCATCGCCTCGATCAGCGGCGTGAACGGCTGGTTGGCCGCGACCGGGCGCAGCACCCTGGTCATGGTGTCCGCGGGGACGAACGCGGTGCTCAGGTAGGGAATGAACATG
This sequence comes from uncultured Actinomycetota bacterium, assembly GCA_963785645.1. Lineage (GTDB taxonomy): Bacteria > Actinomycetota > Actinomycetes > Streptosporangiales > Streptosporangiaceae > Trebonia. The sequence goes on along the minus strand of CAWAWG010000001.1, from coordinate 85,054 downwards.
AGGATGTACGAGGCCCCGGTCGCGGCCTCCGGGCTGCCCACGACCAGGCCGAAGCAGGCCGCCAGCCAGGACAGGGCCGTGATGAACAGGACGATCAGCCCGGCCGCGGCGAGCCAGTCGAGCGCGCCGCCGGTTGGGCGCCAGCCGACGGCCAGGCCGACGGCGATCACCAGGGCCGTCGCGAGCAGGTTACGGGCCACACTGGCCACGATCTGCCCGGCCAGGACCGACCAGGCGGCGATCGGCATCGAGCGGAACCGGTCGATGATGCCGGTGCTCATGTCGGTCGCGACCGCGACCGCTGTCGTGCCGGCACCGAAGCCGGCGCACAGCACGATCAGTCCGGGGACCACGTAGTTGACGTAGCCTGCCCCGCCGCCGCCGGCCGCTTTGATGCCGGCGTTGAACGCCCCGCCGAAGATGTAGACGAACAGCAGCATCAGGATGACCGGGAGGGCGAGCGCGGTGATGAAGGCCTCGGGGTCGCGGACCGAGCGGCGCAGGCTGCGGGCGATCATCACCCCGGTGTCGGTGAGGGCGTCGGCCGGGCGGTGGGCGGACTGGTAGGCCGGCTGGTAGGCGGTGGTCGTCATCGGGTTACCTCCGGGGCGTAGTAGCGGTCGGCGGCGCGGTCATAGGTCCAGTCGTCCACGGTCTCTTCTGACGAGTCGGTGAGTGCGAGGAAAACCTCGTCGAGGCTGGCGGCGCCCAGACCGGACGTGAGCTGGCCGACGGTGCCCTGAGCGACGATCCGGCCGTGGTGCAGCACGGCGACGCTATCGGCGAGTTGCTCGGCCTCGGCCAGGTACTGGGTGGTCAAAAGCACCGTCACGCCGTCTTCGGCCAGGCCCTTGACCACCAGCCAGAGCTGATCCCGGCTGCGCGGGTCGAGGCCGGTCGTCGGCTCGTCCAGGAACAGCAGCTCGGGCCGGGTGATCAGGCTGACCGCCAGGTCAAGGCGGCGCCGCATGCCGCCCGAGTACGTCTTCACCAGCCGGCGGCGAGCGTCGGCCAGGCCGAAGGCGGCGAGCAGGCGCGCGGCGCGGTCCCGCGCCGCGCGCGGCGGCAGGTGACGCAGCCTCGCCATCATCCGCAGATTCTCCTCGCCGGTCAGCATGTCATCGACGGCGGCGTACTGGCCGGTGAGGCTGATCGCGCGGCGGACGCCCACCGGATCGGCGAGCAGGTCATGGCCGGCCACGGTGGCAGTGCCGGCGTCGGGGCGCAGCAGGGTGGCGAGGATGCGGATCAACGTGGTCTTGCCCGCGCCGTTCGGCCCGAGCAGGGCAAAGATCTGGCCCTTCGGCACGGCTAGATCGACTCCGTCGAGGACCGTCTTGGCCCCGTAGGCCTTGCGGATGCCTACGCATTTACTGTGTATGACATACACTTAAAGTATGCGCCATATACAGTTTCGTCAAGCAGCGCTCCCAACATCCCTCGTGTCATCGGCGGGCGGGGGACGGCGTAGCGTGAACCAGCGACTGTGGCGCGCGGGCGACGGGAGGATCCATGGCTGAGGCGGCGTCCGGGCAGGCTGGGCGGCGGCCGCTGCCGCCTGGGCTTGATCTGCTGTGGGGACGGCGGGAGCGCGGCAAGCGGGGGCCGCGGCCCGGGCTGTCGGCGGACGCCATCGTGGATGCCGCCGTGCGGGTCGCCGACGCTGAGGGGCTTGAGGCGATCTCCATGGCCCGCGTGGCGGCCGAGCTCGGCTTCACCACGATGTCGCTTTACCGCCACGTCGGCAGCAAGGAAGAGCTGCTCCAGCTCATGTGGAACGCCAGCTCGCTCGGCGCGGAGCACCTCGTCATCGAGGGCGACGACTGGCGGTCCCGGTTGCGCACCTGGGCGGTCATCCAGCGGGACATGCTCGACCGCCATCCGTGGATCACCCAGATGCCGATGGCGGCTCCGCCGGCGGCGCCGAACACGCTGCACTTCGTGGAACGGGGGCTTGGGGCGCTCGACGGAACGGGCATCGCGGACCCCGACAAGCTCCGGATCCTCGGCCTGCTCAGCTCCTACACGCTCAGCGAGGCGCGAATGGCCGCCGATGCCATGCGCGCGGCGAAGGCCGCCATCGCGGCAAACGCGAGCGAGGCAACCGGGACCGGGGCGGACGGAACCAACGCGGACGGAGGTGCGCCGGAACCACCGGAGAGTTACGAGGCGCTGCTGCGGGAGCTTGTCGACGCGCGGACCTACCCGCGCCTTCACCGCATCGCCTGGGCTCCCGGGGCGGACGAGCCGGCTTCCGAGCGCGAGCAGTTCCTGTTCGGCATCGACCTGATCCTCGACGGCGTCCAGGCGCTCGTCGACCGGGCAAAGCGTCGTGCTGATTAGAGTAAGCCGCTTTCGTTCGGGATAACGGCTTTGATCTTCGACTCTGATCTCGATCGGCCACAATCTTGATCAGATACAGGGGATACTGGACGTTATGGCCACGGAGAACACCGCCAGGCTCGCGGTGCTCATCGATGCGGACAACGCACAGTCGTCCATCACCGAGGGGCTGCTCGCGGAGGTCGCCAAGTACGGGACCGCGCACGTCAAGCGCGCCTACGGCGACTGGACAGCGCCCAACCTGCGCGGGTGGAAGGACCAGCTGCTCGCCCAGTCGATCCAGCCCATCCAGCAGTTCGCCTACACGACCGGCAAGAACGCCACCGACTCCGCGATGGTCATCGACGCGATGGACCTGCTGTACTCGGGTCGGCTCGACGGGTTCTGCATCGTCTCCAGCGACAGCGACTTCACCCGCCTCGCCGCTCGGCTACGGGAGTCCGGCATGACGGTATACGGCTTCGGCGAACGCAAGACGCCCAAGCCCTTCGTCGCCGCATGTGACAAATTTTTGTATATCGAAAACCTGCGGTTCGCCGACGAGGACGCGGCCTCCGATGTCCCGGGTGCCAAGTCGGCGAAGCCCAGGTCCGCCACGGCAGCGCAGCTCAAAGGTGACACCGAGCTGGTGAGCCTGCTGCGCAACGCGGTCGAGGCCGCGTCCGACGACGACGGCTGGGCACCACTGTCCTCGGTGGGCAACATCATCACCAACCAGCGGCCCGACTTCGACTCCCGCAGCTACGGCTACGCCAAGCTGAGCGACCTGATCAAGGCGACGACGCTGTTCGAAATCGAGCGGCACAGCCCGGGCGACGGGAAGCAGGCGCTCATGTATGCCCGCGAGAAGCGCCGCGCGACCGCCACGAGGAAGGCCGCGACCACCGCCAGACGCACCGGCACCAAGACGGCGACGGTGCAGGTTCCGTCCTGACGGTCAGGGCTGCCCGGCGCGGTAGCGGTAGAGGTCGCGGAGCAGGGCGATCTCCGCGCCGTGGTGCAGGACCTCCTGGTTGACCCACCACACGATGTCGATGAACGTCTCCTCGGCGTCGCTGCCGTAGGGGTAGGTGCTGTAGCCGACGGTGTCGAGGGCGGCGTCATCGCACCCCAGGAGCGTGCCGCGCCAGGCCCCGACCGCCGTGGTAAGGTCGGCGACCGCGCTGCGGGCGTCTGCGCTGACCACGAAGGTGTCCTTGGTCATGGAGCGGCTTCCGGTCGAGTAGTCGGCGCGCATCGCCAGCATCTCGGTGAGGTGGCTGAGGCGCCAGGCGATCGTGGTGAACGGCGGCGGGTCGGGCTCCTTGCCGCTGTACCCGTCGCGGCCCCAGTCTCCGGCGCCGACCAGCCGCGTCGAGCGCGGTGCGGGCTGCCCCGAGCGCCGCCGGACCGACCAGGAGCCGGGGACCGGTTCCCAGAAGTACTCCTCGTCGGTCATCAGGGACGCCGGGACCGGCGAGCCGTTGCCGCTGTCTACCTCCGGGCCCGTCATCCGGTTGATCAGCCGCAGGCATCCCCAGTCGTACTGCTCAAGTAGCGGCGCGAGGCGCGGCGGGGTGTCCATGGCTCCCATCATGCCGTAAATGCCGACGGATCGAGCTAGCCCTGGAGCCCGTCCCAGGACCAGCGCGGCAGCGGCAGGCCCGCTGGTATGTCGGTGTCGTCGGGGTGGGACAACGCCACCGTGTTCACGGCCCAGTCGATGTAGGCGCGGATCGCGGACCTGAACTCCGGGTCGTTGGGCCAGCCGGCGTCGTCGGCGGCTTGCATGAAGCAGTCGGCGAAGCGTCGGCCCAGGTCGGACATGTCGCCGTTGCCCGCGTGCAGCCACACCACGTGGGACTGGTCGGCGCATCCGGCCGAGTACCCGGCCGGGCCGCCGAAAGCCTCGGCCAGGTACGCGGCTAGCCGCTGGTTGTGCTCGGGGTGCTGGCCGGGGTGCGAGAACGGGTGATTCAGTTCCGGGTCGGCGAGGCAGCGTGCGTGCAGCGCAACGGCGAAGGGCTCGAACGCTTGCTCCCCGCCGGCGAACTCGTACAGCGTCGATCGCATGGTCCCACCCTAGAACACATTTTCCCCTGATGTCTACGGGCTCTGCGGCTACCGTCCGGGGCCGGTGAGGGATTTCAGCTCACTTCGTGGAGCTGGCCGGTTTCCACATCGAAGACGAAGCCCCGGATGGCGTCCTTGTGCGGGATGAACGGGCTGGCCTTCAGCCGGCCGATCGACTGACGAGTGTCCTGCGCGGCATCGCTGAATGCCTCGACGGCCCAGGGCGGCCTGATCCCCGTCTCCGCCTCGATCGCGCCCTTGAACTCGTCTTCTGTGGTCTTCTGGAGGCCGCAGTCGGTGTGATGGATGAGCATGATCTCGCGGGTGCCGAGCAGCCGCTGGCTGATCGCCAGCGACCGCACCACGTCGTCGGTGACCACGCCGCCGGCGTTCCTGATCACATGCGCCTCGCCGTCGCGGAGGCCGAGTAGGGAAAAGATCCTCATCCGGGAGTCCATGCAGGCAACGACCGCGACGTGCCTGGCGGGCCTGGTCGGCCGCCCGCCGACGTACGTGAGCGCGTACTCCTCGTTGTTCTTGACGTAGCCGTCGACTGCGGTCATTCCATATCCTCCCGCGGTGCGTCATCCGACGCGGACTTACCCGTACCTGATCCACGCACCAGAGTTCCCACCCCAGGGACCGGTGAACCCCGGACCATAGAGTGATAAATCCGGAGGATACGGGGGAATTACTGTGCCGATTCGAAGGCCTGGCCGACTTGGGTGACGGACGGGCCGGGGTTGAACAGGCCGGTCGTGCCGCTGCCGGACGAGGTCGGCAGGGCGAACCACGCGTAGCGCTGCACGTAGGACAGGCCGTCGAGCATCTTCGTGGCCGCGGTGAGGAAGGCGGCCTGCTGCGCCTCGGTCGGGAAGGTCTCCGTCCCGCCGCTGTAATTGGTGAGCGCGAACTCCGTGACCCAGATCGGCAGGTGATAGCGCTGCGTAGATCGCCTGGAGGTATGACTCGAGCTCCTGGACGGCGGGGCCGGTACTGAAGTCGCCGCCGTACCAGTGCACGGTGATGAAGTCGACCCGGTAGCCGCGCGTCTTCGCACCCGCCATGAACTGGTCGAGCCAGCCGCCTGGGGTCGCGGCGCCGGCGGCCACCGCGGGACTGCCCAGGGTCATGCCGGTCGCCATCAGCTTGGGCCACAGGTCGAGCGCCTGCGCCACGGTCATGTTGGACTGGCTGGCCAGGTCCGGCTCGTTGAAGCCGAGCAGGATGCGGCCCTCCTGACTGACCTGGGAGAGCGTGGCGCTGGTGACGTTGGCCGCGCCCCAGATCATCGGGACGTAGCTCACCCCGGCCGGGGCGGTGACTCCGTTCGGTGTCGCCGCCCCAGTTGTAGTACCAGGACGCGCCCGACTCGGCCAGGGCCTGCTGCGCGCCGGTGAAGTTCCAGGTGCTGACGCCCTTGCGCTCGCTCGTCTGGGTCGCGGGGCCGGCTGAGCGGCCTGCGCTGGCTTCGAGGGCTTCGGCGACGGTGTCAGGTGCGCGGAGTGGGTGGCGAGGGGCAGCGGAGGGGCCGCGAGCGCTGATGCGGACGCGGGAATGCTGACCGCGGCAGGCCGCGGCGGATGGTGCGCGTGGGTGACCGCGAACGTCCCGCCGGCCGCGCAGGTGACCACGGCGACCGATACGGCGACCAGCTTCGGCGGCATGGAGACGGCGCTGCCCTTCGCCAGGATCCGCGCGTGGCGGGCGGCGCGAAGGCCGCTCAGCCCGTTGCTCCCGGTCGCCTGGGCCGAATGACCGGCCGCCGCGGCGGGGGCGAACGGACCGCCGGCCACCAGGCTGAGGGTCCGGCCGGCGAGACCGGCCGGGACCGCGAGCAGCGGCAGCCCGGCGAGCAGCCGCTCGGCCGGGATCATCCGCTCGGTACCGGTCAGGCACAGCGCACAGTCCCGGACGTGCCTGACCAGCCGCTTGCGCCACAGCGGACTCGGCTCGCCGTTCCACCCCTCGGCGGTGAAGGCGAGGTTCACGCACCGCGGGACCCGTTCCAGCGCGTGCACGATCATCCGGGAGGCGGCGAGGCGTTCCTTCATCCGTGCCACCCGGACGGCCGGCGTGCGCGTAGGTCACGCCGATCCCCTCGGCAAGCTCGGCGCGGGTGATCTCGCCCGGCCGCTTCCTGCCACCAGAGGGCACAGCACCGGCCGGTCGTCCTCATCGAGCCACCGGGTTGCCTCCGCCGCCAGGAGCCGCTGGCCGGACAGGCCAAGCCGCTCGATGGTCTGGTCGACGAAGTCGGGGACCGGCGCGTCCAGTTCCACGGCGGGCGGCTGCGCCAGGCGGTCCCGGTAGGAGTAGCGCACCTGCCTGATCGCGATCGCCACCAGCCACGAGCGGAACGCCGCCGGGTCGCGCAGTTCGCCGATGCCGCGCAGCGCGCGGAGCATCGTCTCCTGGACCACGTCGTCGACGTCCGGGTGGCCGTTCATGGCCCGGCCGACGACGTTATAGACGAGCGGCAGGTACCCGGCGGCCAGTGCGTCACGCGCGTCCCTGTCGCCTCGTCGCGCGGCCACCACCGTCGCGAGGTCCGGATCAGCCCCTGCTGGAGTTCTCATCACAACTAGGAGACACCACGCGAGTCCCCAGATAACGGAAATCCCGCAGAGAAAACTGTTATGGGCTGGTCTCGCTGCCGTCTCCTATATCAGCAGCCAAGTTGCGCAGGGAGGACACGGGTGAGATTCGGCGGTCACGCGGGACGCGGGAGACGCGGCAACGGCAGGTGGAGAGCCTGGCATACAAGGGCGTTCGTGACGACGGCGGCGCTGACCGCGGTCGCGTTCACGGCGGGTTGCGCCGCCTTGGGCACCAGTGCGCCGAGCGGACAGGATCCTGTCACCGCCGTCGCCATGGCACCCATGGGCGGCACAGCGGGCGTGGCCGGCACCGCCGGCGGCACGTCGGGTCCGGCCGCGGCCCATGCGACGACAAAACAATCGTCGGCGCATGAAGTCAAGACAACCGCAACGCCGGTCCGAACGTCTTCTGTAGTGCCGACGCCGGCCGCGGCCGCACCAAGCAGCACTCACTCACCCACAGACCCGGCGGCCTCCGTCCCACCCCCTTCGGAGGCCGCCGGCCAGCCCAGCGGCGACCAGCGCCTGGTGACGTTCGTCAACCACATGTCGCAGACCATCTGGGTCGCGGCAGCGCCCAGCGCGACCTCGCCGCTTAGCGCCACGGGCTGGGTGCTGCCCGCCGGGCAGAGCGTCACGATCACCACGCCGAACAATCTGAACACCCGCTTCTGGGGTCGCACCGGCTGCGACTTCGACAGCGCCGGCGTCGGGAAGTGCCAGACGGGAGACTGCGGCGGCCTGTTCCAGTGCAAGGGCTGGGGCACGATCCCCGCCACGCTCGCCGAGGTCAACTTCGACGCGTGGCAGAACATGGACTTCTACGACGTGAGCATGGTGGACGGCTCCAACCTGCCGATGTATATCAACATCACCCACTCGTCGGGCGGGACGGTAGACAAGATCAGTCCGGACGGGTGCGTGGCCGCCGGATGCACCAAAGCCGTTGCCTGCCCGAGCGTGCTCGACGTGAAGGTGGGCGCCGCCGTCGTCGGCTGCATCTCCGCCTGCGCGAGGCTGGGCGGAGACCAGTACTGCTGCCAGGGTCCTTACGCACCGAGGGCCGACTGCGTTCCGGCGAAGTGGCCCGTCGACTACGCCGCGGTATTCAAGACCGCCGAGCCGTATGCCTACTCCTACGTAGACGACGACGCGACCAGCGTCTTCACCTGCTCCGGGGTCTGCGACTACAGAATCACCTTCGGCATCACGCCGAGCTGAGAAACAGCCACCAAGGAGCACGGCCCGGGTAACTCCTTGACCCGCCCACCCGGGCCGTGAATAGAAGGGGCCTGCCCGCCGCAACGGGCCGGCCCTTCGCCATTCGCATAGGGGACACTCCCGCCCAATGCCTCTCAGCATAAAGGTATACCGAATTTTGGTTGGACAAACTGCCGCAAGTCGGACCAGTTTCCGACCAAAATTCGGTATACCTCTGCGAGGAGGCACTTCCGGGCGGCCCGCAGGCGAACCCGCGATGAGTAATAGTTCGCCGCGAGAGCAAGCCGGACTCGTTCGGGATCACGGGTTTGATCGGTTGATCTTGCGGCACCCGGCGGTGGCAGAACTCGGCGGTGAAATTTAGTCGTCGCCGTAGTCGTGATCGGGGTGGTTCTGCGCGCCGAGGCGCCAGTAGCCGCGGGTGACTAGCTGGGCGGCCGGAATGCCGCGCTCACGGGCGAAGTAGCGGCGGATGCCGCGCATCGCGGCCGACTCGCAGGCCACCCAGATCCGGGCGCCGTCGGGGATGATCGCCGCGCGGGCGGCGGCCGCGAGTTCCTCGCCGAACGCGTCGCTGCTGCGCCGGTGGTGCCAGGTGATCGTGGTCTTGGCGGGGCCGGGGAGCCCGATCTCGTCCTCCGGGCCGTCCACCTCGATGTGCACGTCCGCGATGGTCGACTCGGGCAGGGCCTCGAGGAGGGTGCCGACGGCGGGAATCGCGGACTCGTCGGCGGCCAGCCACCAGTATTCGGCGGCCGACTCAAGGGCGAACCGGCCGCCAGGGCCGGCGACCGCGAGCTTGTCCCCGGGCTTGGCCCGCTGCGCCCACGCCGATGCCGGGCCCTCGCCGTGCAGGAGGAACTGGATCTCCAGGGCCTTGGTGGCCGGGTCGTAGCCGCGGGGGGTGTAGGTGCGCACCGTTGGCTGCGGTCCCTCGCCCGCGTGGACGACGCCGTCCGGTGTGAACTCCGGGAGACTCGGCGCGTCCTGGCCTTCGGCGGGCAGGAACACCTTCATATGCGAGGTCGGGGCGGCATCCGCGAATGCGTCGAGGTCATCGCCGGTGACAAGCACGGACACCAGGCGGGGGGTGAGCGCGGATACGGACACGACCTCAACGAGCTTCGGCGGCTTCCTCCGCCGCGGGCCCGCGGGAGTTGAGGCTGATGCTGGAGTGGTCACATGACGTCCTCTCGTTGGTTCCATTTGGTTCCATCGAACCTGGCTGATCCGCGCCAGACGACTTGCGGGCAGTCTCGGTGCCTCAGTGCGAGCAACAACCGGCCCGGTCGCCTTCATTTCAGCGGTCCGGGTTGTGCCGCTCACGGCGGCACAACCCGGACCGCTGGCGAAACACGGGCTAGAACTTCGCGACGGCCGGGATGACCTTCTCCGCGAACAGGTCTAGCTGTCCGGGCTTGCTGACACCGATCAGCGAGCCGTGGGCCTGGGTGAAGCCCAACTCGGCCATCTGGTGCAGATGCTCGATCGTCTGGTTGACGTTCTCGCCGTTTTCGCCCAGGTCGTAGCTCTTCTGGGCGGTCTTCTCGATCTCGTCGTAGTCGCGGCCTTCGTTGGCGCAGTGCTCACGGAGCACTTCCAGTTTGTGCGCGGCGTCGTCCAGGTTGAGGGCGAAGAGGTTGCACGCGTCACCGTAGCGGGCCACGAGCTTGAGCGTCTTCTTCTCGCCGCCGCCGCCGATCAGGATCGGCGGGTGCGGCCGGGACAGCGCCTGCGGTGAGTTCAGTGTCCGGGCCAGGTGGTAGTGCTTGCCGTCGAACGGGCCCTGGTCGCCGCTCCACATCTGCTTGCAGATGAGGATGGCTTCCTCCAGGCGCTCGAACCGCTCGGACAGCGGCGGGAAGAACAGTCCGAGGCCGGCCGATTCCTCCGCGTTCCACGCCGCACCGATGCCGAGAATCGCGCGCCCGCCGGACAGCACGTCAAGCGTTGTTACCGCCTTCGCGAGCAGGCCGGGCTCCCGGTAGACGACGGCGGTTACCATCGTCAGCAGCTTGACGCGCTCGGTCTTGGCCGCCAGCCAGCCGAGTGCGGTGTAGGCCTCGAGCATCTCGTGCTCGGGCGGTCCGATGTGCCCGATTTGCCATAGGTGGTCCATGACGCTGATCCGGTCGACGCCGGCCTGCTCGGCACGCTGAGCGATCTCACCGAGCTTGAGACGGAGGCCGGGCGCGCCGCCCTCCCAGGTGAAGTCCGAGATGTGCAGACCAAGTTTCATGGTTCAACCGTATTCCTCCCGGACGGCTGACGTCCCAGGCCCCCTGGAAGTGCCGACCGGGCGGGCGAAGCCGGTATCCCCTGCTGTCGCTAGTAGCGAGGGGCCCGGAAGTACTCGGACGATGACCGCCGCCACAGCAGGATGACCGCGATCAGGCCGATCACCCAGACGACAATGCTGTAGAGCCGGGTCACGCTGCCCGCAGCGCTGCCACTGATAATCAGGCTCAATGTTTCGATGCCGAAGAACACCGTCGAGACGATCCGGGCCCAGCCCTTGCCGGCCAGGCAGCTTTGCGCCATCCAGAGCCATAGCGCGGCGCCGATCAGGCCGCCGGCGATGAACACACCGATCTCCACATGTTCGGCGGTATTGACCTGTGCCGCTGTGAGATTGTGATTGTGATTGATGATCGCGCTGCGCGTCGAGGAGAGCGTGGTCATATCGATGACGATGCCAATCAGGCTCGCCGCCAGGCCGACATACATAACCTGAGCAGCCCGCCGGACCGATTGCGGAGCGCTGCCCGCCGTTGCTGGCTCGCTCGGCTGTCCGTTGCCCGGGAATCGCTGGTACATGGCGGCCTCTTATCCCTTACGCCGTCGGGAGCGGAGAATTCACAGTGACCCTACTCCTTGTGATTGACCCGCGTCACCACCGCGAAACGCTTTCCAGTCGAATTTCGTGCGGTCATCGCGCGGGCCGGCGATTCGCCTGCAGGTGGGCACGGAACCGCGCTGTTTGAGGCTGAGGAACTTTGCCAACCCTGCCCCGGCCGCACGGTCATTAGGGATCTTGCGGCCGACCGGGGGCCGGCCACGTCGTAGAGTTCGAAGCATGACAAATCATGAGATTCCCGACTCGCACAAGGACCTGCTCAACGCCCAGATCGGCGTGCTCGGCACCATCGGGGCGAGCGGGCGGCCGCAACTGTCGGCGACCTGGTTCCTCACCGACGGCGACACCGTGCAGATCTCGCTGAACACCGCCCGCCAGAAGGTGAAGAACCTGCAGGCGGAGCCCAAGGCCAGCTTCCTCATACTTGACCCGGCGAACCCCTACCGGTACGTCGAACTGCGCGGCGACGCGGAGATCACCCCGGATGACGACTATGCGTTCGCGGACCAGGTGGGCGCCAAGTACGGGTCAGACCTGCGCGACCGGGACAAGCCGGGTGAGACCCGCGTGGTCGTCACGATCAAGCCCGCACGGGTTATCACCTGGGGCTGAGTCAAGCGTTGACAGCGGCATCGGGCCGGGCTGCGGGGCCCCGGGAAGCCGTCGCCCCGCAGCCCGGCCCGCCCGGGGCGTCAGCCTGCGGGGGTCGCCCGGTAAGGGGATGACCGGCCGGGCAGGCGCCTTGTAATCTAACACGCGATTTACTAGGGACACCGGCGGGCGTCGAAGGCGCGGAACGCCGAGTAAGAGCAGGCAGGGGGGGCCGGGGTAGGCGTGATGCGGGAGCGAATTAGGCGGCGGATATTTCCGCTGATCGCATCGGCGGGGCTCCTGGCGATCGGGATGTACAGCACCACCTGGGGCCCGTCGCTGCTCGGCCGGACAGAGTGGGCGCTGCCCTACGACCTGTGGGGGACGCTGATCGCGACGACCCGGCTGGCCCACGGGAACATCGGCGGTCTCTACGCGCCGCCAACCGGGCTGATCTCGCTGCCCGGCGCCGCGGTCATCCTGCTGCCCTGCGCGGCCCTGCTCTCGGCGCTCGGCCTGTCGCTCAGCATCCCCGGCCCGCATAACCTGCACCCGCCCGTCTGGCTGCTCGCCGGGCCGTATCAGATCGCGCTTTGCTGCGTCACGCTCTTCGCCGCCGACGCGCTCGCGGAGCAACTCGGCGTGCGCTTCTGGAAACGGGGGCTGCTCGCCGCGGCGAGCGCCGGGATCCTGTGGTCCGTGTCCGCCCGCTGGGGCCACCCGGAGGACGCCGTCGCCGTCGGACTGCTGCTGTACGCCATCTTGGCGCAGAGCAGGGGGCGGCTCAGCCTGGCGGGCTGGCTGGCCGGCGCGGCGGTCTGCGTGCAGCCCCTCGTGCTGCTCGCGCTGCCGGTGATGCTCGCGGTGCTGCCCTGGCGACGAATGGTCCCGTTCCTCATCCGCTCGGCGCTCCCCTCGGCGGTGCTGCTTGCCGCGACGGCGATCGCCGACTGGCATGACACCTACACGTCGGTCACCAGTCAGCCTGACTCCCCGGTCATCAACCACCCGACGGCCTGGACCTCGCTCGCACCGCACATGGCCAACCAGAACGTCGCCGCGGGGCCGTTCCGGCTGGCCACCATCTTCCTCGCCTGCCTGTGCGCGCTGGCGATTCGCCGGCGCTGGCAGTCCCAGGTCGGCAATGGCGCGAACGGCGAATCCGCCAGCCGGCGGGACGGGGACACCTGGTCGGCGGAACTGCTCACCGACGTGCTCTGGTGGGTCGCCCTCGCGCTGGCGCTCCGGTCGTTCTTCGAGCCGGTGATGGTCTCGTACTACCCGTGGCCCCCGATGGCCGTCGCGCTGATCCCGGCGGCCACGCTCAGCTGGCCTCGCTTGTTCGCCGTGGGCGTGCTGGCCGGGGGCCTCACGGCCGCGGCCCAGGGCCCGTCGCATGCGATATGGATCTGGTGGGTGCCGATCGTCGCGGGTTTGGTCGTCCTGCTGGCCCTCGCCTGGCCTAAGGCGGCCGTTCGCCCTTCACCGCTGTTGCGCGAGCCGATCGCCACGAGCGAGGCGTAGCCCCCGAACGAATCGTGAAATATCTGGCATGTCGCGGCGGGCCAGCGCCCGGGATGGCGGTCCCCGGAGCCGAAACAGCGAGCGGGGAAGGCCTGGGCGAAGATAGTGGATCGTTGTACGCGCTATCACCTATCCAGGTATCCACTATCTTTTCGACTCTCGGCGACATGCTGCTGATTTCATGAAATGTCCGGAATTTCGAGCCGCGGTTTTTGCGGCCGAAATTCCGGACGGGCGGTCAGCTGACGGGGGCGGGGCGGTCACATGACGATCGGCGGGGAGATCGCCTCCAGGGCGGGGCGCTTGGCGGACACGCCGTCGCCGGAGGAGGTGCCGTGCAGGCGGCGGCTGATCCACGGGGCCAGGTACTCCCTCGCCCAGCGGATGTCCTCGCGGCGGGAGGCCAGCCAGGCGGCCCGGGTCACCGCGTCAAGCGCGGTCGGCGGCGGATCGGCGGCCAACGGGGCCCGCCAGTCCTCGGTGATCGGGACCCCGAGGACCTCACACGCCCGCAGCGCCACCCGCTGGTGCGACTGCGCGGTCAGGTGCAGCCGGTCCTGCGACCATGCACGGGCAGAACGCAGGAACCGCATCGACCACAGGTCGACCAGGTAGCAATCGCGAGCGTCGGCGATGGCCCGCAGGTGCATGTTGTAGGTGCCGATCCGGCCGCGCAGCATCCTGAGCACCGGGACGGCGACCGGGTCGAAGCCGGTGAACATCAGCACCTGGGCTCCCGAGGCGCGCAACCGGGCGGCCGCCGAGTCGAACAGTTCGGCCAGCACATCGGGATCGGCCCCCGGCCGGAGGATGTCGTTGCCGCCTCCGGCGATCGAGATCAGACCCGGGGACATCGCCACCGCGGCGGGTACCTGCTCCGCCACGATCTCGCGTAGCAGCTTGCCGCGGACCGCAAGGTTCGCGTAGCGCATGCCCGGATACTCGGCGGCCAGCAGGCCGGCCAGCCGGTCGGCCCAGCCGCGGAAACCGCCGCCTGGTGCGGCATCGTTAAGACCCTCGGTGAAGCTGTCACCAATCGCCACAAAGGACGCTTCTCCCGGGGGTTGTGGGAATAGCTTGTCGTCCATATGCCACCCATCATGCCAGTAAACACTGAGTCATCAATCGATTGCTAGGTGTAGCAATCTTGATAGAGTCAGAATTCGCCGGAGGTGACACACTCCATCGTTCGGCATGATGTTTATTTTGACCGTTGATGCAGACGGTAATCATTTAGAGACGCAAAAGTAACGGTTTGGTGATGTTTCATTAGGGTTCCGCAAGGAAGGAAGCGGTCAAGCCGGGCGGCGCGGTTGGATGAGACCAAGCGCTGGCCGAGTCAGGAGGCGAAGCATCGTGGGCACGGTGCGCCGGATCGTCGTCGGAGTTCACGGGTCGCTCGGCAGCCTGCAGGCGTTGCACTGGGCGGCCGACGAAGCACGGGAGCGGCGGGTGCCCCTCGTGCCGGTCATCGCCTGGGTACCGCCGGGCGGTGACCTCGCCGAACGTTCCCATCCCTCCCCCTACCTGCGGCGAGTGTGGCAAGAAGCGGCCTGGCAGCGACTGAACGGTGCGTTCGACGAATGCCTCGGCGGCGTCCCTGACGGCCTGGAGGTACGGGCACGGGTAGAGCGCGGCGACACCGGGCCGGTGCTCGTCGCCGTCGCCGACCAGGCAGGCGACCTGCTCGTGATCGGCACCGGGCGCCGTAACCCGATCGGCCGGGCGCTGCACCGGTCCGTCGGACGGTACTGCCTGGCGCACGCCAGGTGCCCCGTGCTCGCGGTGCCGCCGTCGGCGCTGATGGACGAGATGCGGCGGGGACTGCTGCCGTGGTCGCTGCGCGGCCGCCGCGTGCTCGTGCCGGATCCCGACAACTCCCGCCCGCCAGACGCGTAACGCCGCAGCTAACCGTAGCCGGTCTCATGCGAGAGCCCGGCGGACCGAGGTCGGTCCGCCGGGCTCTCGCATGAGGTCTGTTAGGAACCGAGACGGTGCCGCATGGGAGCCGTGAGGACGGCAATTTATCGCGCTGACCTGGGCTTTGATTTATCTCGTCCACGTTGTCGCGGATGTTCGACCTTGCCCGCTGGTGCGGCCCTGGGGCGGGTCGGGCGTCCGGATGGCGCCGGATTGGGCCGCCGCCCGGCCAGGACGGCGGCCCGGAAGAACCTGCGGTTTGCGGACACGCGCCGTCTCAAACGGGAGCGGCCGCCCCGCGCGGTCACACCTAGGAGCTGCCATGAACGACTTGCTGACAGTCGGCATAACGGTCGTTATCTTCGCCCTGTTCTTCGTCCTCGTGAAGGTGGTAGAGAACATTGAGCGCTGAGAACTGGGTCGGACTGATCTCAGGCATCCTGCTGACGATCTACCTCATTTACGCACTCGTCCGGCCGGAGCGCTTCTGATGAACAGCGCATTCGCGGGCATCCTGCAGATCGTGCTGCTCGTCGCGGCACTGGCGGTGTGCTACAAGCCGCTCGGCGACTACATGGCTCGCATCTTCACGTCCCCCAAGCACCTGCGGGCAGAGAAGGCCTTCTACCGGGTGGTAGGTATCGACCCGGAGGCCGACCAGCGCTGGGGCAGCTACGCCCGGTCGATGCTGGCGTTCTCCGGTGTCTGCGTACTGTTCCTCTACCTGCTTGAGCGGATACAGGAACACCTTCCTTACTCGAACGGCATGCCTGCCGTACCGTCGTTCCTCGCCTGGAACACCGCCGCGTCGTTCGTCACGAACACGAACTGGCAGAACTACTCGGGTGAGTCCACGATGGGCTACACCGTGCAGATGGCCGGCCTGGCCGTGCAGAACTTCGTGTCCGCGGCCGTGGGCATCGCCGTCGTCGTCGCGCTGATCCGCGGCTTCATGCGGACCAAGACCGACCGGCTCGGCAACTTCTGGGTCGACACCACCCGGATCATCATCCGGGTGCTGCTCCCGATCTCGGTGATCGGCGGCATCGTCCTGATGGCGACCGGCGTGATCGACAACTTCAACCTCACCCACGTGATCACCACGCTGACCGGCGGCCAGCAGACGATGGTGGGCGGTCCGGTGGCCTCGCAAGAGGTCATCAAGGAGCTGGGCAACAACGGCGGCGGGTTCTTCAACGCGAACTCGGCGCACCCGTTCGAGAACCCGAACGGGTTCTCCAACTGGTTCGAGATCTTCCTGCTGCTCGTCATACCGTTCGCGCTGCCGCGGACCTTCGGCAAGATGGTCGGCGACAACCGGCAGGGCTACCTGCTTGTCGGTGTGATGGCCTTCCTCTGGCTCTGCGCCGTGGGCGGCATCAGCTTCTTCGAGTGGCAGCACGCCGGCACCGCGCTCCAGGCCGCGGGCAGCGCGATGGAAGGCAAGGAGGTCAGGTTCGGCATCCCCGGCTCCTCGCTGTTCGCCGGATCGACGACCGTCACATCGACGGGAGCAGTCAACAGCTTCCATGATTCGTTCACCGCGTTCGGCGGCGGCATCGCGCTGTTCGACATCATGCTCGGCGAGGTCGTCCCCGGCGGTGTCGGCGCCGGCCTGTACGGCATGCTCATGCTGGCCGTCCTGACCGTGTTCATCGGCGGCCTCATGGTCGGCCGCACGCCGGAGTACATCGGCAAGAAGATCCGCCCGACCGAGATGAAGTGGGCGGCCGCCTACATCCTGGCCACCCCGTTCTGCGCGCTGATCGGCGCGGCGATGTCGCTGGGCTTCGGCGTTCCGCAACGGTCGATACTCAACGCAGGGCCGCACGGCCTGACCGAGATCGTCTACGCGTTCACCTCCATGGCCAACAACAACGGCTCGGCCTTCGCCGGCCTGACCACCAACACCGGCTGGTACAACCTGGCAGGCGGCGTGGTGATGCTGGTGTCCCGGTTCGTGCCGATGATCTTTGTGCTCGCGCTCGGCGGCTCGCTCGCCAGACAGCAAAAGGTGCCGGAATCGGTCGGCACGCTCAAGACGCACGGCCCACTGTTCGCCACGCTGCTCGTCGGCGTGATCGTCATCCTCGTCGGCCTCACTTACTTCCCCGCGCTCGCGCTTGGGCCGTTCGCAGAAGGACTGCACTGATGGCTGAGATCCAGTCAAAGTCACAATCACCGGAATCCGGAACGAGCCCGGTCGACTCCGGCGGCAGCGCCGTGAGCGCCGCCTCTGGCACGGCGACGACCGCCGACAGGCCAACGGGCGCGCCGGCCCGCCGTGTCGGCGGCGGGCTCCTCGACCCGCGCATGCTGTGGAAGTCGCTGCCCGACGCGTTCAAGAAGCTGGACCCACGGGTCCAGATCAGGAACCCAGTCATGTTCGTCGTCGAGGTCGGCTCGGCCTTGACCACCTACTCGGCGATCATCCACAACTCGATCTTCGCCTGGACGATCACCGTCTGGCTGTGGCTGACCGTGCTGTTCGCCAACCTGGCGGAGGCGGTCGCCGAGGGCCGGGGCAAGGCGCAGGCCGAGACGCTGCGGCGGACCAAGCGGGAGACCGTAGCGCGCAAGCTGATCGGCTGGAAGCCGGGGGACACGCAGCTGCGGATCGATGAGGTGCCCGGCACCCAGCTCGCCGTCGGCGACTTCGTGATCGTCGAGCCGGGGCAGATCATCCCCGGCGACGGCGACGTCGTCGAGGGCGTCGCCTCGGTCGACGAGTCCGCCATTACCGGCGAGTCGGCCCCGGTCATCCGCGAGTCCGGCGGCGACCGGTCGGCCGTAACCGGCGGCACGAAGGTGCTGTCGGACCGCATCGTCGTGCGGATCACGTCCAAGCCAGGCGAGACGTTCATCGACCGGATGATCTCCCTCGTCGAGGGCGCGTCCCGGCAGAAGACGCCGAACGAAGTCGCGCTGAACGTGCTGCTCGCCTCGCTGACGCTGATCTTCGTGATGGCGGTCGTGACCCTCCAGCCGATGGCCTACTACTCCGGTGCACCGCAGAACCTGGTCATCCTGGTCGCGCTGCTCGTCGCGCTGATCCCGACCACGATCGGGGCGCTGCTGTCCGCGATCGGCATCGCGGGCATGGACCGGCTCGTCCAGCGGAACGTCCTAGCGATGTCAGGGCGCGCCGTCGAGGCGGCCGGCGATGTCAACACGCTGCTGCTCGACAAGACCGGCACGATCACGATCGGCAACCGGCAGGCGACCGAGTTCCTTCCTGTCAGCGGGGTCCCCATCGAGGCGCTGGCCGACGCGGCGCAGCTCTCGTCGCTCGCCGACGAGACTCCCGAGGGACGCTCCGTGGTCGTCCTGGCCAAGGACCAGTTCAACATCCGCGAGCGTGGTCCCGGCGAGTTGCCCGGCGCCGAGTTCGTCCCGTTTACCGCGCAGACCCGGATGAGCGGGGTCAACCTCGCCGACGGCCGGGAGGTCCGCAAGGGCGCCGCGAGCTCGGTGGCCCAGTGGATCCGCGACAACGGCGGCACTCCGCCGGAGGATCTGGGCCAGATGGTTGACGGGATCTCCTCGGTCGGCGGCACCCCGCTCGTCGTGGCGGAAAAGGCCAACGGCACGGCCAAGGCGCTTGGCGTCGTCTACCTCAAGGACATCATCAAGGAAGGCATCGCCGAGCGGTTCGCGGAAATGCGCGCGATGGGCATCCGCACCATCATGATCACCGGTGACAACCCGCTGACCGCGCGGGCGATCGCGGAGGAGTCCGGCGTGGACGACTTCCTCGCCGAGGCGACGCCGGAAGACAAGATGGCGCTGATCAAGAAGGAGCAGGAGGGCGGCAAGCTCGTCGCGATGACCGGCGACGGCACCAACGACGCGCCCGCCCTGGCCCAGGCCGATGTCGGCGTGGCGATGAACACCGGCACCTCGGCCGCGAAAGAGGCCGGGAACATGGTCGATCTCGACTCAAACCCGACCAAGCTCATCGAGATCGTGGAGATCGGCAAGCAGCTGCTCATCACGCGCGGCGCGCTGACGACCTTCTCCATCGCTAACGACGTCGCGAAGTACTTCGCGATGCTGCCGGCCATGTTCGCCGGGGTCTTCCCGGGCCTCGAAAAGCTCAACATCATGAAGCTGCACAGCCCGCAGTCGGCGATTGCCTCGGCGATCATCTTCAACGCGCTGATCATCATCGCGCTGATTCCGCTCGCGCTGCGCGGCGTCAGGTACAAGCCGTCGTCCGCCTCCGCGATGCTCGCCAGGAACATCTGGATCTACGGCGTCGGCGGCCTCATCCTCCCCTTCATCTGCATCAAGGGGATCGACCTCATCATCATGAACATCCCTGGATTCAGGTGATCTCTGCCATGGATCGTCTTCCTTCCCTCGTCCGCCAGCACATCGCGGCATTCCGCATGCTGCTCGCCTTCACCGTGCTGTGCGGCATCGTCTACCCGGTCGTGATGTGGGGCGTCGCCCAGGTCGCGTTCAAGAACCAGGCCGACGGCTCCCTCGTCACCTACAAGGGCCAAGTCGTCGGGTCCTCGCTGCTCTGCCAGGAGTTCGTGGACGCCAAGGGCAACCCGCTGCCGCAGTACTTCCAGCCCCGGCCGTCGAACGCGACGAGCGGCGCGAAGAACGACTACGGCTGCGATCCCGGCTACTCGGGCGCGGCCAACCTCGGACCGAACAACTCGACCCTGCTGACCACCATCAAGCAGCTACAGCAGCAGATCTCGAAGTTCGACAACGTGCCGGTATCTAAGATCCCACCGGATGCGGTCACGTCGTCCGGTTCCGGTCTCGACCCGGACATCTCCCCGGCGTACGCGGCGATCCAGGTCGCGCGGGTGGCGGCGGCCCGGCACCTGCCGGTCGCCACCGTTCAGTCCCTCGTCGCCAAGAACACCAAGGCCCGCGACCTCGGCTTCCTTGGCGAGCCCGGGGTGAACGTGCTGATACTGAACATCGCCCTCGACGAACTCCCGGGGCAGGGGCACTGATTCCTGGGGCCATCCCGGCCCCTCGAATGCCGGCTCGGGGCGGCCCTGATCGCAAGACCGCGACCTGATCAGGGCCGCCCCGGCGGACCAGAGCCATGCGCGGTGCCTGCCGCGCATGGCTCAATTCATTGCCCAGGCAAGGGCAGACAGCCAGCTCAGCGGAATCCTGATTGCCCAAGGGCTAACCCTCTTGGGGGCATTGCGGGTAGTCTCTGCGTGCTGGCGCTATGTTCGCTGGCTAGGCGGCACGGCGGCATGGGAGCAGGGATGGAACCGCTATCCGCAGAGGACCCCCGCATGATCGGGGAGTTCCGGCTGCACTCCCGGCTGGGGGCCGGGGGCATGGGACAGGTGTACCTCGGCTTCTCCCCCGCCGGACGCGCCGTGGCGATCAAGGTCATCCACTCGCAGTTCGCCAGGGACCCGGAGTTCCTGCGCCGGTTCAGCCATGAGGTCAAGGCCGCCCGCGCGGTCGGCGGCATGTACACCGCGCCGGTCGTTGACTCCAGCGTTAGCGACAGCTCGTCCTGGCTGGCCACGGCCTATGTGCCGGGACTGCCGCTCTCCGCGATCGTGGCCAAGTACGGTGCGCTGCCGGAGGCGGCGGTCTGGCGGCTCGCGGCCGGACTGGCCGAGGCGCTGCGCGCGGTGCACGCCGCCGGGGTGATCCACCGCGACCTCAAGCCCGCCAACGTGCTGCTCGCCGACGACGGGCCGCACGTGATCGACTTCGGTATCTCCCGGCCGTTCCAGGGGACGCAGTTGACCTCGGCGGGCATGGTGATGGGCACCCTCGGCTACATGTCACCCGAGCAGGCTAAAGGTGCTCCGACAGATCCGGCGAGCGACATCTTCTCCCTCGGCTGCGTGCTCGCTTACGCGACGACCGGCAGA
Organism: uncultured Actinomycetota bacterium; assembly: GCA_963785645.1. Lineage (GTDB taxonomy): Bacteria > Actinomycetota > Actinomycetes > Streptosporangiales > Streptosporangiaceae > Trebonia. Next base: position 64,073 of record CAWAWG010000001.1, on the reverse strand, counting down.
TCGGCCTTCGAGGGGGACAACCCCGCGTCGGTCCTGTTCCTGATCGTCAATGCCGAGCCGGACCTGAATGCGATCCCCCCAAGGCTGCGCCAGGTCATCGAGGCATGTCTGAAAAAGGACCCCGCCCAGCGGCCGACGCCGGCTCAGGTGGTCGCCATGATCGGCGCCCTCGGCCCCGAAACGCCGGCGTCGCTCGGCTCGTTCTGGCCCGGGGAAGTGGCCCGCGTCATCGCCGCGGAGCGGTCAGGCCAGACTCCGGCCGGGCTCACCCCGCCGGAGCCGGTGCCCTATGCGGGATCGGCCGGAAACGGGGCCGGATCAGGGGCGGGCAAAATGCCCGGGTCAGCCGGCGGGCCGTCGTCTCCGCCCGCGATGCGTACGCCGACGGTCCAGGCGACGCCGTCCCCGGGCCAGGTCGGGAGCCCCACCGGTCACGCGCCCATGCTGTCCGATGGCTACTACGCGGCCGCGGCGCAGGCCAGGTCCGCCCCGGCCACGGGCGCGCCGGGCTCTTCGATTCCGCCGCCATCATCTGCCCCGCAGCCGTACACCGGGTCACAGCCGTACACCGGGCAACAACTGGGCGGGCAGACACCTTCCGGGCAGCCGTCCGCGGGGAGCACTGCGTACGGACAGGCGGTGTTCGGGCAGCCAGGGCTCGGAACCGCCGCACCCTATCCGGGGCAGGCGCCCTCGTATCCCGGTCAAGCTCCCTCTTACCCGGGGCAGCAGCCGGGCGGCGTGGAGGCGCTGCCCGGGTACGCGCCTGGGCGCAGGAAGCCGATGACGGCCGAGGTGCCGAAGAAGGTGCACCGGGCGATCAGGCTCATGTACATCGGCTTCTGCGTCACCGCGCTTGACGTGGTGCTGAGCCTGGTGACCCTCCGCCGGTACACCAATGCCGCCACCGCGGCGCAGGACGCCGCGAACCAGTACACCGTGCTGGGTGAATTCCGCCGGGCCGCCGCGCAAACGGCCATCATGAACTACCAGAACACAATGTCCGGCGCGATGGCGATCGGGTTCATCGCCGACATCCTCGGCCTCGTCTGCTGGGTCTGGCTCGCCATGGCCACCCGGCGCGGGCGCGGCTGGACCAGGCTGGCAGGCCCGGTGCTGCTCGGCCTCTACTCGATCTGCATGCTGGTTGTCGTGTTCGGCACCCACAACGACCCGGGCACCCGGTTCACGACCGTCGTGGTCTGGGTGCTCGGGATAGCCGCGGTCGTCCCGCTGCGGTCACAGCAGGCACGGGACTTCTTCAGCGCCTGGCGCAAGCGCTGACCCTGTACGCAGGCACAACCGGCTGATTCGTGAAATATCCGGAATGTCGGGCGCGCCAGCGCCCGACATTCCGGAACGGCACTGGGGTCAGGGCGACCGGAGCGGCCTTGGATCAGTGCGAGGAACCGGGTGAGCCGCCCGCGGGCTCGTAGGACCAGATCTCGCTGTGCACACCGACTGGTTTCGGCGCCTCGCCTCCGGCCCGTTCAGCGGCCGAGCGGTGTCCGTGGCTGAAGGCGGGTGAGCTCGTCCACGCCGTGAACGCCTCCTCGTCGCGCCAGCGGGTCACCACCAGCCACGTCGTCCGGTCATCGGTCGGCCTGAGCAGCTCAAACCCTTCAAAGCCGTCCTGGTCGTCCACCGCGCCGGCCCGGCGGCGAACCGCCGCGCCAGCTCATCCCCGCTGTCCGCCGACACGGTGATCGCGTTGATCTTCACAACACTCATGATCTGATCATGCCAGGGTCGTCCCTGCGCGCGGTAACTGCATGGATGTCGTTAGGCCGGCGTAAGTGACCTGCGGGGGTGCCGCACTATTGAGCTATGGCCGGTTACAGCGAGGGCCGCGTTACGCCGCGCGGGCAGCTGCGCATTTACCTTGGGGCTGCCGCCGGGGTGGGCAAGACCTACGCCATGCTCTCCGAGGGACACCGGCGGGCGGAACGCGGGACGGATGTGGTCGTCGCGTTCGCTGAGACGCACGGACGGTCGCAGACGGCGGCGCTGATCGACGGGCTAGAAGTCATCCCGCGCAAGAAGCTGGCCTACCGGGGCAGCGAGTGGGAAGAGATGGACGTCGACGCGGTGCTCGCCCGTAGGCCGCAGATCGCGCTGGTCGACGAGCTCGCGCACACGAACGTGCCCGGCTCGCGGCATGAGAAGCGCTGGCAGGATGTGGAGGAACTGCTCGCGGCCGGCATTGACGTGATCTCCGCCGTCAACGTCCAGCACCTTGAGTCCGTCACCGACGTGGTCGAGCAGATCACCGGGGTCTTGCAGCGGGAAACGGTGCCCGACGCGGTTGTCCGGGCCGCCGATCAGGTCGAGCTCGTCGACATGACCGCCGAGGCGCTGCGCCGCCGGATGGCGCACGGCAACATCTACCCGCCGGAGAAGATCGACGCGGCGCTCACCAACTACTTCAGGCCAGGCAACCTGACCGCGCTGCGCGAGCTTGCGCTGCTCTGGCTGGCCGACAAGGTCGACGAGGGGCTTCAGCGGTACCGGGCCGAGCACGACATCACCTCCACCTGGGAGGCGCGGGAGCGGGTCGTGGTCGCGCTCACCGGCGGACCGGAAGGCGACACCCTGATCAGGCGCGCGGCGCGCATCGCCGCCCGGGCCTCGGGCGGCGACCTGCTCGCGGTGCATGTCAGCAAGTCAGACGGACTCACCGGCGCGAACCCGGCCAACCTAGCCCGGCAGCGGCAGCTCGTCGAGTCGCTCGGCGGCACCTACCACCAGGTCGTCGGGGACGAGATCTCCGAGGCGCTGCTCACCTTCGCCCGGGCGGAGAACGCCACCCAGCTCGTCCTCGGTGCCAGCAGGCGAGGGTGGCTGCTCGCCCTGCTCACCGGCCCCGGCATCGGGTCGCGGACCATCCGCGACTCCGGCGCGATCGACGTGCATATCGTCACCCACCCGCACGTGGGCGCCCGGTGGGGCATCCTCCCCCGGTACCGGGGCGGGATCACCTGGCGCAGGCAGTTCGCCGGCTGGATACTCGCCGTGGTGCTCGCACCTTTGGTCACGCTCGCGCTGACCAGCGACCGGTCCGGCATCAACCTCACCAGCGACGTGCTAGCGTTCCTGGTCGCGGTGATCGCCGTCGCGCTTGTCGGCGGGTTCCTGCCGGCCGTGGCCGAGGCAATCGCCGGGTCGCTGCTGCTCAACTACTACTTCACTCCGCCGATCCACTACTGGACAATCGCGGAGGCCAACAACGCACTGGCGCTCGGGGTGTTCGTCGCCGTCGGGCTGGCCGTGAGCTGGGTGGTGGACACCACCGCGCGGCGGACCAAGCAGGCGGCACGGGCCAACGCCGAGTCCGAACTGCTCGTGACCACGGCGGGGTCCATCCTGCGCGGTCAGGGCGCGCTCGACGCGCTGCTCGACCGGACCAGGGAAGCCTTTGGCATGACCTCGGCCTGCTTGCTCGAGCGCCGGGACTCCGGGGCTCCGGCCGCCAGGAGCCCGGCGGCCAGCTGGGCGCTCGTCGCCTGCGCGGGCGAGTCCCCCGCCACGAGGCCCGACGCCGGCGAGGTGGACATCCCGGTCACCGACTCGCTGTCGCTGGCGCTGACGGGCCGCCCGCTCCGCGCCGGCGACCGCCGGGTCCTCGGCGCGTTCGCCGCCTACGCGGCGGTCGCGCTGGAACAGCAGCGGCTTGCCGCCGAGGCGGAGGCGGCCAAGCCGATCGCCGCCGCCGACCGGATGCGGACCGCGCTGCTCGCCGCCGTCAGCCACGACCTGCGCACCCCGCTTGCCTCGGCCAAGGCCGCGGTCACCTCCCTGCGCTCACCCGACATGCTCTGGGACGCCGCCGATACCGAGGAGCTGCTGGCCACGGCGGATGAGTCGCTCGACCGCCTCACCCGCCTGGTCGCCAACCTGCTCGACATGTCCAGGCTGCAGGCCGGCGCGCTGTCGCTGTTCCCGCGGCCGTCCGGGCTCGACGAGATCGTCGCCCTCGCGCTCGACGCCCTGGGTCCGGCCGGCCGCGACATCATCGTGGAGATACCGGAACTGCTGCCCGCCGTCCGCGCCGACCCCGCCATCCTTGAGCGAGTCGTGGTGAACCTCGCGGAGAACGCGCTGCGCTACTCCCCCGCGGGCAAGCCGCCGCTGCTCGCCGCGTCCGCGCTCGGCGACCGGGTCGAGCTGCGCGTCGTCGACCGGGGCCCGGGCATCTCCGAGGGTGATAAGGAACACATGTTCGTCCCGTTCCAGCGACTGGGCGATACCGACAATACGACCGGTGTCGGGCTCGGCCTCGCGCTGTCCCGCGGGCTGACCGAGGCCATGGGCGGCACGCTGACCGCCGAGGACACCCCGGGCGGCGGCCTAACGATGACGGTAAGCCTCCCGGCGGCCCCCGGTGACTAGGTCCAGCCCGGTCTCCCCGTTGGCGCCGAACTGAGGGGTAGGGAATGACCCAGGTACTTGTTGTCGACGATGAGCCGCAGATTCTGCGGGCGCTGCGGATCAACCTGCGGGCGCGCCGGTACGACGTGACGACTGCGGCGACCGGCGCGCAGGCACTTGAGGCGGCGGCGGCGCACCCGCCGGATCTGGTCATCCTGGATCTCGGGCTGCCCGATATGGACGGCGTCGACGTGATCGGCGGGCTGCGCGGCTGGACCACCGTGCCGATCATCGTGCTGTCCGGGCGGGCCGATTCGAACGACAAGGTGGAGGCGCTTGACGCCGGGGCCGACGACTACGTGACGAAGCCTTTCGGCATGGACGAGCTGCTGGCCCGGATGCGCGCCGCCGTCCGGCGCACGCCCGCCGCCGAGGCGCCGCCCCGGGTACGGCTCGGCGACCTGGTTATCGACCTGGCCGCGAAGCGCGTCATCCGGGCGCCGGGTTCGCACGCCGACGGAACTGCTACCGGAGCGGGCGGAAATCACGATGCCGAGTACCGTGCTTCCGACGCGGCGGCCACGCGCGAGGCCGCGGTAGGAGTTGGCGCCGCACAGACCGCAGCCTTGTCGGCCGGCCCGCCTCAGGGAGAGGAGCCGGGTGAGGGAGGAAGCCGGACTCGTTCGGAGGATAGAACGGCGGCCATCGGGGCGGACCCGCAGCCGGAGGGCGACATCAGGCTGACGCCGACCGAATGGCACCTGCTCGAGGTGCTGCTGCGGAACCCGGGCAAGCTGCTCAGCCACCGGCAGTTGCTGAACGACGTGTGGGGGCCCGGGTACGGCAACGCCGGCGGCAACCTGCGGCTTTACATGGCGCAGCTGCGCCGCAAGCTGGAACGGGACCCGGCCCGGCCGCGCTGGCTGATCACCGAGCCCGGCATGGGGTACCGCTACCAGCCGCCGGACCCGGGCGAGCGGACGGAACCGGGCGAGCGAACAGGGCAACCGCCGGACGGACGGCCGTAGGCGGAGGGAAGAACACCGGGCGACGAGACCGCCACCGAACGGGAAACGGCGAATGTCCCCACGTAAATGGAGACGGCTTATGAGTAACGTGGGAACTAAAGTTAGTGGAGGAATGAACGCTACACAAGCACGAAGCCAATATCATCTTTTGTTAACCTAAAGTTTGGCAACTGCACACTCTCGGAGGCCTTTGGAACCTACTAAGAGGGATTTACCGTCGCACTTGTGAGTAATGACACGGTACTCGTCTTGGTGGTCATCACGGCTCTGGCCTTTGACTTCACCAACGGATTCCATGACACTGGGAACGCGATGGCGACATCCATCGCAACGGGGGCGCTGGGGCCGCGGACAGCGGTGGCGATCTCCGGGGTGCTGAATTTCGCGGGAGCGTTCCTTTCCCTTGCCGTCGCGGCCACCATCGCGAGCGGCCTCGTCGCCACCGGCAAGGTGACCCTGACTGTCGTCGCGGCAGGCCTCGCGGGCGGCATCATCTGGAACCTGCTGACCTGGCTGCTGGGTATCCCCTCCAGCTCTTCGCACGCGCTGATCGGCGGCGTGATCGGCTCGACAATGGCCGCCGCGGGCGGCAGCGCCGTGCTGTGGCACGGGCTCGTCTCCAAGGTTGTCCTGCCGGCCGTGTTCTCCCCGATCATCGCCGGGCTCGTAGCGGCGTGCGGTACCTGGCTGTTGTACCGGATCACTAGGTCGCTGACCGACGGCGCGCGCAGGCACGGCTTCCGGATCGGGCAGATCGGCTCCGCCTGCGTGGTCTCGCTGGCGCACGGCACCAACGACGCGCAGAAGACCATGGGTGTCATCACCCTGGCCCTGATCGCCAACGGCACGCTGGACAAGGGCTCGAACGCCCCGGTCTGGGTCATCACCTGCTGCGCGCTTGCCATCTCGGCCGGCACCTACATCGGCGGCTGGCGGGTCATCCGCACGCTGGGCAAGGGCCTGGTCGAGATCGAGTCGCCGCAGGGCATGGCCGCCGAGTCCGCCTCGGCCGCCGTCATCCTGCTGTCGAGCACCTTCGGCTACTCGCTGTCCACCACGCACGTCGCCACCGGGTCGATCATCGGCACCGGGCTCGGCAAGAAGGGCGCCGAGGTCCGCTGGAACGTGGCGGGCCGGATGGCCACCGCCTGGGTGTTCACGCTGCCGTCGGCGGCGATCGTCGGGGCGACCGCCTACGGCATCGCCTACGGCATCGGCGGCACCCCCGGCGTCATCGTGGACCTCGTCATCCTGGCCGGGATCGCCGGCTTTATCTACTGGCGCTCCCGCGGCACCAAGGTGGACCACAACAACGTGAACTCGGAATGGACCGGCGGGGTCGCCCCCAGCACCGAGGTCCCCGAGACGGCCGCGGCCTAAGAGCGAGAAAGGGGAATCTCTGTAATGTCCTGGGTTAACCTAACCGCGCTCTGGAAGATCATCGTGTTCGGCCTGCTCGCCGGCGCGGGCCTGCCCGCCCTCTTCGCGGGCGGCCTGGTCGCGCTGTCGTGGGGCCCGAAGACCGCGCGGACCGCGGGGGCCGACGGCGGCGCCGACTCCGACGTGGTCGTCGGCGGCAACGTACTTGGCATGGTGCTTGCCGCGATCGCTTTCCTCATCGTCCTGGCCGCTATCGGCTGGAGCATCTACGAGATCTACACCCTCGGCCACCCCGCACCGAAGAAGTAAGGAAGTAGACACCATGGCGCTTCCTCCCTTCCTCGAGAAGATCGTCGACTGGCTGCGGGCCGGCTACCCAGAAGGCGTGCCGCCGACCGACTACATCCCGCTGATCGCCCTGCTCGGCAGCCAGCTCACCAGCGACGAGCTCATCCTCATCGCCCACGAGCTGGCGGCCTCGGACGATCCTGAGTCCACCGAGGCGATCAAGAAGGCGATCGCCTCGGTCACCGACACGCCGGTGCATGCCTCGGACATCAACCGGGTCCGCGCCCACCTCGCGGGGGCCGGCTGGCCCCTGGCTATACCACCCAGGGATTAAAGCGTTACCACGGCAGCTCGCGGCCATCCCTGGTGAAGGTGCCGGTGGGGCCGCCGCTGGGCAGGGTAACCGCCCAGACGACGCTAGCGGCGCCCTGGGCAGCGGACCTTCCGCTGCCCAGGGCGCCGTCGGCGCTTACCGGGCCGGGGCACACGGCGTTGACCAGGATGCCGTCCCGGTACAGCTCGCCGGCCAGCGTCCTGGTCAGCGCGTTGAGCGCCGCCTTCGAAACGCTGAAGGCGGGGCGGCCGCCGCTCATCAGGGCGATGGCCCCGCTCTCACTCGACACGTTGACGATGCGGGGCCGCTGGCTCGACCGCAGCAGCGGAAGCAGAGCCTGGATCACCCGCCAGGCACCGAACAGGTTCACATCAAGCGCCTCGGCCACCGGAGACAGGTCCGTGTTCCCGGCGATCCCCCACAGGTCGGGAGCCGTCGAGGCGTTGTTCACGATCACGTCCACCCGGCCGTACCGTTCGCGCACCCACTCGGGCGAACTGCTCGACGTTCACCGAGTTGTCCACTTCGACGTGCGCCCCGGTGACCCGTTCCACCGCCGCGTCGAGTTCCTTCGCCGCGAGTTCCGCCCGGCGAAGGTCACGGGAACCGAGCACGACGGCGTAGCCGAGCGCGGCGAGTTGCCTGCAGACCTCCAAGCCGATGCCGCGGCTAGCGCCGGTGACCACGGCGACCGGCCGCTCAGAGCGCGGTGACATAGTCACCGCCTATCCCCGCGGGCAGACGCATGCCGCCTATCTTGCCATCGACGGCGGCGGCGCGGCGGGCCGTAAGCGCTCCTGTATCGCACGCCTTTACTTGATGTACCGCCGGTCTCGTCCTTATGTACCGCTTGTCGCGCGATGACCGTCTGGTCGCGCGGCGAGCGTCGCCAGCCGGTAGCGCACGCGGCACAGCACCACGTTGGCCGTACCCCGGCGGATCGCCCGCTCAAGTATGATGCCGCGCTGGTTGTGCAGCACCCACTCCCACCACTTCGACGGCTCCACCTCGGGGATCAGCACGACCAGGCGGCAGTCCGGGTGATCGGCCTCGACCGTGCGCAGGTAGTGGACGAGCGGCTTGCCGAGCGACCGGTGGTCGGAGCGGAGCGTGAGCAGCGGCACCTCGGGTCGCCAGGCTTCCCACTCGGCCCGGAAATCCACGTCAGGGACGTCGGCCGGGTCGTCGGCCTCGTCCGTATACACCACCGTCACGGCGGTCACGTCGTCGCCGAGCGAGAGTGCCGTCGAGATGCCCTCCGCCGTCAGGCGCGACATCCCCGACACCGGCACCACCACGAAGGACTGCTGCTTCACCGGTGGTGGCGGTACCTTGCCGATCTCAAGCTGGGCGCCGATCCGGTCATAGGTACGGCAAACGGAGAGGAACAGCAGCACAAGCAGCGGGATGAGCAGTGCGACCAGCCATGCGCCGGCGAGGAACTTGCTGACCAGCTCGATCACGGTGGCCGCGAACGTCAGCACCGCCCCGATGCCGTTAATCAGCGCCTTGCGGCGGAAGGCGGGCCCGCGCTCGCCGTACCAATGCCGGACCATGCCCACCTGGGACAGCGTGAACCCGATGAACACCCCGACGGCGAAGACCGGGACCAGAGCCTGGGTGTTGCCCTCGGAGACGATGAGCAGCAGCGCGGCGGCGACGGTGAGCACGCCGACCCCGTAGCGGAACACCCGGCGGTCCGCCCGCAGCCCGAAGACGTGCGGGAGGTAATTGTCGCGGGCGAGCAGCCCGAGCAGCACCGGCAGTCCGCCGAAGCTGGTGTTCGCGGCGAGTGCGAGCAGCACCAGCGTGATCAGCTGGATGACGTAGAAGAGGACTCCGTGCCCGATTGCGCCGGCGGTGAGCTGGGCGAGGACCGTGGTGCCGGGCTGCGGCAGCGCGTCCCAGCGGCGGATAAGCTCGCCGAGCCCGAGCAGCATCAGGCCGAGGATGGCGCCGAGCGCCACCTCCGTGTGCTGCGCGCGCCGCGCCCTCGGCTGCCGGAACTGCGGCACCGAGTTGGCGATCGCCTCGACGCCGGTCAGCGCCGAGCAGCCGGACGCGAACGCCTTTAGCACGAGCAGGACGCCGACGGTGTCGGTGGCCTGCGGCAGGGCGTGCGACAGGGCCACCGCCGGGTGCGCGCGGATGAGCCCGACGGCGATCACCAGGAAGATCGCGACGATGAACGCGATCGTCGGCACCATGAAGACCCGCGCCGACTCCGCCAGCCCCCACAGATTCACCGCGGTGATCAGCGCGAGCACCGCCAGGCAGAGCCAGACACGCGCTCCGTACAGCGAGGGAAATGCCGCGGTCAGCGCCTCGACGCCCGCCGAGACGCCGACGGCGGCATTCAGCACGTAGTCGACGATCAGCGACGCCGCCGCGACCAGGGAAGGGGTCCGGCCAAGGTGCCGCTGGGAGACCGCGTAGGCGCCGCCGCCGTTCGGGAACGCCTCGATGACCTGGCGGTAGGAGATCACCAGGGCGACGAGGAGTACCACGATCGCCACCGTTACCGGCAGGCTGTACCGCAGGGCGGTCGTGCCGGCCGTGACGAGTACGACGAGGATCGCCTCTGGCCCGTAGGCCACGCTTGACAGCGCGTCCAGGGACAGCGCCGCAAGTCCCCCGAGCGCGGTCAGCCGCTCGCTCTCCCTGTTGCTGCTGGTCACACTCTCGATTATTCCGAACGGATACGGCTGACCATCCGGCCGGCCGCGGATCTTGACGCGTTCCAAACACCGCACCCCCGAGATCCGGCATGGGTCACCGTCATCGATTTGCCGCCGTCCGGCAGGTGTCCCGAGCCCTCCCGCTGAGCAAACTGTTACCGGGGGGAGCCATGAGTAACCAGGTAAAAACTGTCAGTTATAGTGCATCCGGCACAGTTTCCGGTGGCCATGTTTCCGGTGGCCAGGATTCCGGTGACAATGGCCGGGCCGGGGGGCGCCCGACCATGAAGGACGTCGCATTCAGGGCGGGGGTCGCGCTGAAGACGGTGTCCCGCGTGGTGAACCAAGAGCCGGGCGTGACCCCGGAGACGACTGAGCGCGTACTCGGGGCGATCGAGGCGCTGGGCTTCCGGCGGAACGAATCCGCCCGGCTGCTGCGAACGGGGCATACCGCGACGCTCGGCTACATCGCCGACACCTGGACCGACCCGGACCACGCGGCCGTCTACCGTGGCCTTGAGGAGATCGCGCGAGAGCACGGTTACCTGCTCTACTCGGGTTCGACGGACAGCGATTCCGGGCGCGAGGAGCAACTGGCGCTGGCCATGTGCGCCCGCCGGGTTGACGGGCTCGTCATCAGCCCCACGCCGGGCTCGCACGACTACCTGGTCTCCGAGATCGAAGCCGGCGTCGCCACGGTGTTTGTCCTGCACTCGCCGGAACTCGTGCACGCGGACACGGTGGTCCCCGACGAGCACGGCGGCGCGGGCGCCGCCGTCGCGCACCTGATCGCGCTCGGACACAGGAAAATCGGCTTCCTCGGCGAGCCCGAAGGCTACCTGTCGCGAACCCTGCGCGCCGGGTACGCGGACGCCATGACGGCGGCCGGGCTCACCGTCGATCCCGGGTGGCTGACCCTGGACACCGCAGTGCTCGCTCGCGCTGGCGTGACCGCGGTGTTCTGCGCGGACCGGGAGCGAACGGGGATCGCCCTGCGGGGACTAGCTCCCCGGGGCGTGACCATTATCGGGTTCGGCGACTTCGAACTCGCGGACCTGATCTCGCCGCCCGTCACCGTGGCGATCTACGATCCGGAGCTGATCGGGCGCACGGCCGGCGAACTGCTCCTGCGCCGGCTCGCCGGCGACCAGGCGCCGCCGCGCCGGGTGGAGGTCCCGGTCAGGTTGATCGTCAGGTGAGGTTAGCCGACGAGCAGCGCGCCGACAATCGCGGCCAGGATGGCGACGACAATCACGATGACGGCCAGCAGGCCGATCTTGGACCCCGGAGCCTTCATTTCCCACGCGGGCGGAAGGTCGTCATCCCGGTTCTTAAACGCCTGGAAGCGGGCAGTCTCCGCGCCTACGTCACTGTCAGTTTCTGGCATGGGCATGACCCTACCCCGTTATGCAGTAGTATGTGGGGCAATCGAATCCGCGCGCTCGACCAGTCTCGATAGCACGATAACGCTCCGTGTGCGCTGCACGAACGGTTCGGCCGCTATCCGCTCCACCACCTGCTCGAAGTGCCTGATATCGGAAGCCCTGATGTGCACGAGCGCGTCCGCCTCGCCGGTGACCGTGCACGCGTCCGTCACCTCGGGGTGGCGCCGCACGGCCGCGCCGATCTCCTCCGGCGTCGTCTTCCCGCCGCAGAACAGCTCGACGTACGCCTCGGTCGTCCAGCCGAGCGCGGCTGGGTCAACCCGGGCCGAGAAGCCGGTGATCGCACCGGTGGCGCGGAGCCGGTCCACCCGCCGTTTGACGGCCGGCGCGGACAGGCCAACCTCGTTACCGATCACCGCGTAGCTCGCACGCGCATCCCTGATCAGCGCGGTAACTATCCGCGCATCAATCTCGTCCAGGCTCATCGCGACCATCATCGCAGTTTTTCCGCTGCATCTCCGCTGTCTCTCCCCCGGGGGAGCCGCAGTGAAAAACGGCCATACCGGGCGCCCCGCGACCCGAGACGAAGATGGTGGATGGCTGTGCACGTGCCGGCGTGTCCAGCGATCCACCATCTTGGCGACCGCCCGTTGGAACTCCCGTAACTGAGCATGGTGCTGAGCCGTGTGAGCTGCACCGATTGGTCCGGTATGGATGTCTGGGCGTAATAATTAATAACGTCTATAGTCGGACCCATGCTGGATGTAACGAGGCTGCGGGTGCTGGTTGCCGTCGCCCGGCATGGGTCGGTTACCGCTGCGGCCCACGCGCTGAACTACGCCCAGCCGTCGGTCAGCCATCACCTGTCGCGGCTGGAGGCGGAAACGGGCACCAAGCTCGTCCAGCGGGCCGGGCGTGGCATCCGGCTCACCGACGCGGGACGGCTGCTCGCGGAGCGGGCCGTCGAGGTGATCGGCCGCCTTGATGCGGCGGAGAACGAACTCGCGGTCTTCGCGGGGCTGCGCGCCGGGCGGCTGCGGCTTGCCGCGTTCCCCTCCGCCCTCGGCACGATCGTGCCGACCGCGGCGGCGATCCTGCACGAGCGGCATCCCAGCGTCGACCTGCGGCTGACCGAGGCGGAGCCGCCGGAAGCGGTGCGGATGCTCCGCGCTGGGTACGTGGACGTGGCGCTGGTATTCCGGCATGAGTCCGCTGAAGGCGTGCGGGGCGGGTCGCGCGACACGCCGACCACCACGGGCAAGGCGGGTCAGGACGACGATCCGGTCCCGGTGGCGGAGCAGGAGGACCTCCGCGAGCAGGTGCTCCTGTCGGAGGCCGTGCACTTGATCATGCCCGACACGGCAATGCGCGGCGGCGAGCCGCCGCTGGCGCCCGCGGTGACCGAGCTGTGGCCAGCCGACCTGGCCCGGCTATCGGAACACCGGTGGATCGCCGGGTGTGACCGCTGCCGGGAGCACCTGCTCCAGCAGTGCGCGTCGGCCGGGTTCACCCCGCGGATCGCGTTCACCACCGACGACTTCGTCGCGGCCCAGGCCCTGGTCACGGCCGGCCTCGGGGTAACGCTGCTGCCGGGTCTCGCGTTGCGGGCGGCCCGTAACCCGGGTGTACGCACGGCCAGGCTGCGCGGTACGCGAAGGTGCGTGGTCGCGGTCCGTTACGGTGAGCCGCCGGACCCGCCCGCGACCGCCGTGCTGCTCGACGCGTTGCGGCTCGCCGCGGTCGGCGCGCCGTCCCGGGCGGAGGGACCGGCACCGGACGCGGTCACCGTCGCGTGACCCGCCCAAGCCGCCACCCGGCGGCCGAGTCGCTGCATCGGCTTCTCTACGAGGTAGTAGGTCAGGGCACTCAGCCCGATTATCACCGCGAGGAGCCCGGCGAAGAAAAGGAACTGATCCGGCATCGTGTGCTTACGGTGCAGCACCGGGATCGAACGGTAGGCATTGAAGACAAGCGGGTGAAGCAGGTAGACCGAGTAGCTGATCATCCCGAGCCAGGCACACCAGCGAGGGATCCTCACCCGCCGTATGGCCAGGCCGACAGCGAACGTCGCACCGGCAAGCAGGACCGACGTCGTCCACTGAACCTGCCAGTGACGACCGTACCGTTCCCCGTGCCAGTCCCCAGCGAACGTAAGCGCGGCAAAGATAAGCACCGCCAGCACGCCCGCGCCCAGGCGCTGGACCTTACCCCCAGCGCTGTCGTTCCCCCACGCTCTGTAAATCATTGTGCCGGTGAACATCAGGCCGAGGATCACGCAGCCGGACCACGGGTAGGGGTAGGTCTGGTTGAACGTAACCAGGACGAGAGCGACCAGCCCAGCGAGCGATGCCCCGGCTCTGGCCAGCCAGGACCGCGACAGCAGGGTCAGGGCCAGGCCCGCCAGCACGAGCCCGTCCGCGACCCCGTCGAGGACCAGGCCACGCTCCGCGCCCTGCGACCAGTGGCCGAGCGCGCCCATCGGGATCACGCCGCCGAGCGCCACCGCCCCCACCGCGAATGCCGTGGCGTACCAGCCGCTGCGCCGGTGGATACCCCAGCTGAACAGCGCGGCGAGCAGCAGGTAGAAGACCATCTCATATGACAGGGTCCAGGTCACGACGGGGACGTTGAGGCCCGCGAGGAGGTTCTGGAGCATGAACAGCCAGCCGAGAACGGCGGTGAACGGGTGCTCTCCCGCGTTCGCGATGGTGCCGTGCCCGGTCTTGTAGGCCACTGCCGAGAGCACGAGCGCGACGAGGAACATGGGGTAAAGACGGAACGCGCGGCTGATCCAGAACCCGCGTACCGACCCCTTACGCTCCAGTGACGCAGGCACGATGTAGCCGCTGACCAGGAAGAACACGAAGACGCCGTACTGACCGAGGTTAAGCCACTGGTACAGGAAGGACCGGACCGGCAGGAGGAGCAGCGTAGACCCGTGGTCGAAGACCACGCAAAGCGCGGCGAACCCCCGCAAGGCGTCAAGCCACGCCAGCCGTCCCTCGCGATTGGTAGCAGCGGTCTCGGACATTTGCTTGACGTTACCGCACCGGATTTGATGCGCGTTCCCCCGTTGCGTACTGAATACCGGCCACTGCGCCATGTCCGCAGCGGCCTTGGCTATGCCGGTACCCACGGCGACAGGTAGGTTACCTAGTATGCCGACAGAGTCCCTTACTGACGGTGCCCCGCGAACCAGCCTCCCGCGCTGGCTCACCGAAGAAGAGCAATCCGCATGGCGCGCCTACATATGCCTGGCACAGCTTCTGATGCGCCAGCTCGACAGGGACTTGCATCCTTTCGGGCTGTCCATGCACGATTACGAGATCCTCGTCGAGCTCTCAGAGGCACCGCACAGCCGCATGCGGATGACCGAGCTCGCCGACCGGACCGCACAGACCCGCAGCAGGCTCTCGCACCAGATCAACCGGATGGAGTCCAGGGACCTGGTCACCCGGGAGGGCTGCGAGGGCGACAAACGCGGCACGTTCGCGGTCCTGACACCCCACGGCCTGGCCACAATCGGGAAGGTAGCGCCCTTCCACGTGGCCAGCGTCCGCGAGCACTTCATCGACCAGCTCAAGCCCGAGGACCTGACCGCACTGAACGAAGCCTACGCACCCCTCCTGGAGAAACTCCGCCTCACCCGCGACCGGGATTTATCCGGGCCGGGCAGCTCAGGCACCTAGAAGAGAACAGACATGAACTCGCCTACCTCGGCGAATCCGGCGCGCTGGTAGGTCGCGCGGGCCGGGGTGTTGAAGTCGTTGACATACAGCGACACCAGCGGGGAGATCGACTGGCGGGCCAGGGCGACCACGGCGGCCATGCCGGGGGCGGCCAGGCCCTGGCCGCGGTGCTCTGGGTGGACCCAGACGCCCTGCACCTGGCAGGCTTGCGGAGTGGCCGCGCCGACCTCGGCCTTGAAGATGACGCGGCCGTCCTCGATACGCGCGAACGCCCGGCCCGAGCGGACCAGCTCAGAGACCCGCGCCCGGTAAGAGGCCCCGCCATCGCCGGCCAGCGGCGAGACTCCGACCTCCTCGGTGAACATGGCAATGGAGGCGGGCAGCAGGATGTCGAGTTCGTCGGTGTGAACGCGCCTAACCGCTGGATCCGGGGCGACCGGCGACGATGCGTCGATCGCCATCAGCGGCTGGGCGGCGCGCACGTCACGGGCCGGCCCCCAGTACGGGCGCAGGATCCCCCAAAGTTCACTGACCGCGGCCGACGCCCCGACAATGGACGAACAGCGTCGTCCCTGGCGCAGCGCCCGGTCTGCGAACGCGGCGACCGCCGACGAGGTGGCCTGCACCGGGACCAGGTTGGCACCGCCGTAGCACAGCGACACCAGCCGACCGCCCTGGTCGTACCCCCACATCTGGGCACCGAGCCGCCCCGGATCGAGCCCGAAGGCCCTGATCCTTGACTCGACGAACACGTTCGCCACCGGGTCGACAGCACAGACCGCAAGGGCCGCGGCCCGGTCGCGGTCGTCCAGCAGCCGCGCCTGGTCCGACCGCTGCCTAACGCGCAACATATTGCCAGCCTAGCTCTAGGCGGCGCGAACTGTGCACCGCCCGCCCACTCCAGCCCCGCCACCCGCTGCCGAGCGGACAGCGCTCGCCGCGGCGAGGTACGGGCGTCGGGGCTACGTGGGCGTGGGGGCGCAGGTTGCGTTGACCAGGCCGGGTTTTTCGGGAACGGCACCGGTGGCCAGGTAGCTGTTGAGGTAGTTCTGCACGCAGGTGTCGGGGGGTGACTCAAGCGACTGGCCGTGATTGCCGCCGCCCTCCACCACGACCATGCGGGCGGTCGGGAGAAGCTTGTGGGCATCCTGCGCTCCCGCGTACGGGGTGGCGGGATCCAGCGTGCCCTGCAGCATCAGCACCGGGGGCAACTGCGCGCCGTTGACCTGGAACGGCTTGGCCGGCCCGGTTACCGGCCAAAACGCGCAGGCCGCGTTGAACCAGGCGTTGTCCCAGGCCTCGAACGGCGCCGTCTGGTAGACGTGCTCAGTGTCCGACTGCCACTTGGCCCAGTTCCTCGGCCAGTTCACGTCGGCGCACTCGACCGCGTTGTAGACCGCGAACTCGTTCTCGTTCTGCGCGCCCCAGTCCTGGAACTGCTCGATGAGGTCGGCGCTGCTCCCCTCGTTGAGATACTGCGAGAGCGCCTGCGCGAACCCCGGCCACAGCGCATTCAGGTACCCGCCGAGCAGGATCGTGTCGTCAAGCTCGTCCGGGCCGATCAGCGGGCCGGACGGCCCGTTGATCGGCGTCTTTTCCAGCTGCGCGCGTATCTTGTAGTAAGCCGCCTGCACCTGCGCGGTCGTGGTGCCCAGGTGGTAGGTCGAGTCGTATTTCGCGGTCCAGGCGAAGAAGGCCTCGAACCGGCCCTGGAACGCGTAGTCCTGGCTGATGTTGTCCGCGTACCACACGCCGGTCGGGTCCACGGTGGAGTCGAGCACCATCCGGCGGACGTGGCTCGGGAACAGCGTGCCGTAGACCTGGCCCAGGTACGTGCCGAAGGAGATGCCGTAGTACGTCAGCTGCTTGACGCCGAAGGCCTGCCGGATCTGGTCCATGTCGCGGGCCATGCTCACCGTCGTCTCGTACGGCAGGAACCAGCCGAACTTCTGCTCGCAGGCGGCGGCGTAGGACTTCGCCCGGTTGATGAGCACCTGCTCGGCGGCCGCGTTCGCCGGGATGTAGTCCGGCCGCACGCCTGAGAAGAAGTTCGGGTCGCAGCTCAGCGACGGGCTTGAGCTGCCGACGCCGCGCGGGTCGAAGCCCACGATGTCGTAGGTCGCGGCCACCTGCGGGCTGATCCCCTCGGCGACTTCGGCCGCCAGCGACAGACCCGGCGCACCAGGGCCGCCGGGGTTCGTCAGCATGATGCCCTGCTGCTCGGCGGCGGGCGCGGTCGCGGGGGCCATGTCCAGCGCGAGCGTGATCTTCCGGCCGCTCGGGTCGGCGTAGTTCAGCGGTACCTGGAGGGTTGTGCACTGCAACCCGGCGAGCTGGCTGCCACACGGCTGCCAGTGCAGGGTGGACGCATGAGGCACGATGTCCGCCGACCCCGGCGCCGCGCTCCCGGACGCTGAAGCGGCTCCCCCGGACGCTGAGGTGCCCGGTGCGGCCGCGGACGTGCTGGCGGCGCCGCTCGGGGACACAGACGAAGCGCCACCCGTTGTACAGGCAGATGCACCGAGCACCACCAGCAGGGCCGCGAGCGGGGCTATGGCGGACGTCGCCGTGCGGGAGGCAGTCATGAGCTCCATCCTGCCGTATCGCAGGCACCCGGTCGCCGCGATGACGTCAGACAGTGACCTTTCAACCCCAAGTCCCAACAGAAACCCTCGCATGGTGAGTTTGGAGGGGTGCCTTGAGGCCGATGACCCGGCGGCGTCACTCCGACACGTGGCGCCGCCAAATCGATACTCATCGTTGCAATTTGCCTCTTTGCGCAACGAGATTCGGCATCTGGTGCACACCGCCGAATTTTTTCTCGCGCCAAGAGCAAATTTCCGACACTGTTGGCCGTAACCCAACAAGCGTCTCAAGCGTCATACTTTTAAGTGTTCGGACACTATTGAGGGGGTAGTGAATGCTGGCTAGACATCGCCAGTCGCTGATTCTGCAGGCCGTCAGGAACGACGGTAGTGCGCGGGTGAGCGATCTGACCCAGCAACTCGGCGTCTCTGACATGACGATCAGACGAGACCTCGAGGTGCTGGCCAAGGACGGACTAGTCGAGAAGGTCCACGGAGGCGCCGTCCTCCCGGGCTCTCACGCTGGTCACGAGCCCGGCTTCGAGGACAAGCTCGTCCTCGAACGCCCGGAGAAAAACACGATCGCACGCGCGGCGGCGGCCCTGGTCAGGCCAAACACCGCGGTCGCGATCGCCTCGGGAACCACCACGTTCGCACTCGCCCAGTGCCTGATCGACGTGCCCGGGCTCACCATCGTCACCAACTCGCTACGGGTGGCGGGGCTGTTCGGCCCGCCACGCGGGCCGGAAGCCGGCACCGTGGTCCTAACCGGCGGCATGCGCACGCCGTCGGACGCGCTCGTCGGACCGGTGGCGGACCTGACGATCGGATCGCTCCACTTCGACACGCTGTTCCTCGGGTGCACCGGGCTCGACCCCGAGGTGGGCCTGACCACGCCGAATCTCGCCGAAGCGGAGACCAACCGCGCACTGATCAACCGGGCTCGCCGGGTGGTCGTGCTCGCCGACCACTCAAAGTGGGGGGTGGTTAGCCTGGCGTCGTTCGCGCCCGTTGACAAGATCAACGTGCTGGTGACGGACGCCCTCCTCTCGTCGGACGCCCATGCGGCGCTGGCCGGGAGGGTCGGCGAGATTCTCGTCTTACCGGCTGGCCCCCGCCCCTCCCGCATATGCCTTGAGGGATCGGGGTCCAGCAGGTAGACGACTACGTCGGCGAGATCAACTGTCTAGGGGTGGGACCTAGCTGACAGTAACGATCGGCTGGCCGGGCGCGTCCTGCGCACCGTCTTCCATGGCCTGCTCGGCCAGTCGCATCGCCTCGTCGATCAGGGTCTCCACGATCTTCGACTCGGGCACGGTAGCGATCACCTTGCCCTTGACGAAGATCTGGCCCTTGCCGTTGCCCGAGGCCACGCCGAGGTCCGCTTCGCGGGCCTCGCCCGGGCCGTTCACCACGCAGCCCATCACGGCGACGCGGAGCGGCACCTCAAGGCCGGTCAGGCCGGCTGTCACCTCTTCGGCCAGCTTGTAGACGTCCACCTGGGCGCGGCCGCACGACGGGCAGGAGACGATCTCAAGGCCGCGCTGGCGCATGCCCATCGACTCAAGGATGCCGATGCCGACCTTGACCTCCTCGACCGGCGGCGCCGACAGCGACACCCGGATCGTGTCGCCGATGCCCTGCGAGAGCAGCGCACCGAACGCGGTCGCGGACTTGATCGTGCCCTGGAACGCCGGTCCCGCCTCGGTCACGCCGAGGTGCAGCGGGTAGTCGCACTGGGCGGCCAGCAGACGGTAGGCCTGGATCATGACAACCGGGTCGTGGTGCTTGACCGAGATCTTGATGTCGCGGAAGCCGTGCTCCTCGAAGAGGGAGCACTCCCACAGCGCCGACTCGACCAGCGCCTCCGGTGTGGCCTTGCCGTACTTGGCGAGCAGCCGCTTGTCCAGGGAGCCCGCGTTCACGCCGATCCTGATCGGGGTGCCGGTCTCGGAGGCGGCCTTCGCGATCTCCTTGACCTTGTCGTCGAACTCCTTGATGTTGCCCGGGTTCACCCGGACCGCCGCACAGCCCGCGCTGATCGCCGCGAACACGTACTTCGGCTGGAAGTGAATGTCGGCGATGACCGGGATCTGGGACTTCCTCGCGATCGCGGGCAGCGCGTCCGCGTCGTCCTGGGACGGCACCGCCACCCGGACAATCTGGCACCCGGAGGCGGTCAGTTCGGCGATCTGCTGCAGCGTGGCGTTCACGTTCGCGGTCAGTGTGGTGCACATCGACTGCACGCTCACCGGCGCACCCCCGCCGACCGGGACATTCCCCACCATCAGCTGGCGCGACGACCGGCGCGAGGCTAGCGGCGCCGGAGGAGTAGCTGGCATGCCAAGGTCAACGCTCATTGAAATCCATCCCGTCGGGTATTGGGCACACTCCGGGGGTCCGGGGGCGTCCCCCGGGGAGTACTCTGCCTATTCTCGCCCAGCCCCTCTACCCGCTGCCCGCCCAACCTGACCCCAACGTCAGCCTAACCACAAGGCGTCACATCCCCGTCGCCCCGCGTTCACCCTACCCGCACCGGTGAGCCTGGCCGACAGATGGGCGGAAGTACGACGAGAATGGGGCGAGAGGGACGCCGGACCCTAGCCGATGTTTACCGGGTTGACGATGTCGGCCAGGATGAGCAGCATCCCGAAGGCGACCAGGATGAGGAAGACGCTGAAGCTCACCGGCACCAGCTTGCGGTAGTCGACAAGGCCGGGGTCGGGGCGGTGGCGGAGCCGGTAGAACCGGGCCCTGATCCGCTCCCAAAGCACGACCGCGATGTGTCCCGCCGTCCAGCGGCAGCAGCGGCAGCAGGTTGAAGATGCCGACGGCGATGTTGAGCGACGCGATCAGCAGCAGCACGAAGCTGACCTTGTACTGCCAGCCCACGTCGGCGGCGACCGCCTGGCCGGTCTCGCGGGCCGCGCCGACCACGCTCGACACGTTGCCCGCGGCGGTCGACGAGCGGTCCTTGGCGAAGAGCTGGGGCAGGGCGGCCGGCAGGTGCGCGAACGCGCTGGCCGAGCCGGACACCACCTGCGAGAACCCGGTGCCTACGTACTTGATCGCGCCGAGCGGGCTCTGCGACTGGAAGACGGTCGTCGGCGCGATGCCGAAGTAGCTGCCGTGCCCGGGGACCTCAGCGAGCGACGTGTGCAGCGTCAGCGGGTGCCCGTCGCGCTCGACCGTCAGCGAAACCGGCGTTCCGGGCTTGACTTTCAAGATCGCATTGGAGAGCTGCGTCCAGTTCGACACCGCGGTGCCGTTGAACCCCGTTACTTCGTCGCCGACCTTCAGTCCCGCGAGTACCGCGGGCGATTTCGCCTCACCGCTCGTGCAGGCGGTTCCGTTCGTGAGCGCCTGCTCGCTCGCCGGGACGCACGTCGCGACCGTGCCGAGTTGCGTGGTGTTGTCGTTCTCGACCCCGATGGCGAGCGCGAGCCCGAATATCAGCACGGCCGCGATCACGAAGTGCATGAACGACCCGGCCGCGAGCACGATCAGCCGCTGCCAGCCGGGCGCGCGGCGGAAGGACCGGTCCTCGTCCTCAAAATCCACTTCGTCGAGCGAGGTCATCCCGACGATCTTGACGAACCCGCCGAACGGGAGCGCCTTGATGCCGTACTCGGTCTCGCCTCATCTGGGTGGACCACAGTGTCGGGCCCGAACCCGACGAAGTAGCGCGTGCACTTCATCCCGAACCGCTTGGCGGCCACGAAGTGCCCGGTCTCGTGCAGCATCACCGACACGAGCAGGGCAACAAGGAAAATCAGCCAGCCAAGCGCGTCCAACTGTCGCCTACCTCTCCTTACCGCGCGAGTTCCCGCGCCCGGGCCCGGGCCCAAGCGTCCACGGCGAGGACGTCCTCAAGCGTTGCCGCCCCCGTACGCGACGTGTCGTGCTCCGAGACTACGCGAGCCACCGTGTCAACAATCCGGGTAAACGAGATACTTCCCGCGAGGAAGTCGGCCACGCACGCTTCGTTGGCGGCGTTGTAGACGGCGGGCGTGGTCCCGCCGAGCCTGGCGGCCTCCCTGGCCAGCGCCACGGCGGGGAATGCCTCGTTGTCCAAAGGCTCGAATGTCCAGGTCGCGGCCGTCGTCCAGTCGCAGCCCGGTGCCGCCTCGGGTACCCGGTCGGGCCAGGCCATGCCCAGGGCGATCGGGATCCGCATGTCCGGCGGCGACGCCATCAGGACCGTCGCACCATCGTAATACTCGACCATCGAGTGCACGATCGACTGCGGGTGCACCACCACGTCGACCTTGTCGAGCCCGAAGCCGAACAGCAGGTGCGCCTCGATCACCTCAAGGCCCTTGTTCACCAGCGTGGCCGAGTTGGTCGTGACGAGCGGGCCCATCTTCCACGTCGGGTGCGCGAGGGCCTGCTCCGGGGTGACGGTCGCAAGCCGCTCACGCGGCCAGCCGCGGAACGGGCCGCCGCTCGCGGTCAGCACCAGCCGCTTGACCTCGGAGTTCGCCCCGGCGCGGAGGCACTGGGCGATCGTGGAGTGCTCCGAGTCGACCGGCACGATCTGCCCCGGCTTGGCCCGGCTGGTGACCAGCGGGCCGCCGATGATCAGCGACTCCTTGTTGGCCAGCGCGAGGGTCCGGCCCGCGTCAAGGGCGGCAAGGGTTGCCCGCAGGCCCGCCGCGCCGTCCACGCCGTTGAGCACGACGTCGCACTCCAGGGCCGCGAGATGGCATATCGCGTCCACGCCGGACATTACGGCTATCTTTCCTGGTGGCCCCGCCGGCTCCCCCGCGGCCGGGTCATGGAGCGAAGGTGAGTAGGCCGGGGTCGTTCTGGATGACTCTTGTCTTATCGCTTCGGCTACCGACGGAGCGGCGGCCTCGTCGGCGACCGCGACCACCGGTACGCCGAACTCGACCGCCTGGCGGGCGAGCAGCGCGGGATTGCCGCCGCCCGCGGCGAGCGCGACCACCCGGAAGCGGTCCGGGTTGCGGCGGGCGATGTCGAGCGCCTGGGTGCCGATCGACCCGGTCGAGCCGAGGATCACCACGTTGCGCCTGGGAGTATGCGGGATCGCACCCGCGGGGGTCTCGTGGGCTGTCGTCGCAGTCACTCGGCCATTCTTCCACGGGTGCCCAACTGCGGCGCGTCGCTGGCGATGACTACGTCACGTGGCGGATAGCCTTCCGGGTACCGATGAGAACTACGTTTAGTTACCTTGTCGTCGCGGCTGTCGCAGGGGTCACGATCGCGGCGGGCGGCCCGGCGCTGGTCTCGCAGCCAAGCGCCGGCCACGTGGGCCGGCTAGCTGGAGACTCGGTGGTGCAAGAGGCGGTCGGCACCGCGGCCCAGGCCGCGGCCGTCCGGTACTGGACACCTGTCCGGATGGCCGCCACGCTGCGGGCCGCGAACGGCAGCCGGTCAACTGCGGAGAAACCTGAGAGTCACACGAGGCTACTGGTCCGGAGCGTGCCCGTGGCGACCGCGGATACCGAGGGGGAGGGGGTCGCCTGGACGCGGGGCGGCCCGGTGGCCGCCGCCGTCGGGAAGGTCTTCTTCACCCTTGGCGACGAAGACTACGTCTGCTCGGGAACCCTGGTCGCCGCCAAGCACGTGGAGGTGGTACTCACCGCCGCGCACTGCGTCAGCGGCGGCCCGTCTGACGCGGCGACCGCTAATGCGGGGCGGTGGGCGATCAACTGGATGTTCGTGCCGGACTTCAGGGACGGGGTGGAGCCGTACGGCGAGTACACGGCGCGCCGGTTCTTCGTCGCCCCGGGGTGGACCGGGCCCGAGGGCGACACCGAGCAGTATGACGTCGCCTTCGTTCAGGTCACCGCCAGCCTGTACGGCGGGTCAGACGCGGCGAAGCCACCGCCCGGCTTGCCGGTTCGGTTCGCGGCCAGCCGGGACTCGGCACCGCGGAGCCAGGCGTTCGTGTTCGGCTACCCCGCGCAGCCGCCTTACAGCGGCTTGAGCCTCAACTACTGCGCGGGGCAGGCGACCGCGTCGGCCGGCCGCGTGCGGACGCCGTGCTGGATGACCGCCGGAGACAGCGGCGGGCCGTGGCTCGCCGGCTTCGGCCCGCGCTCAGGGAACGGCACGGTCGTCGCGGTCACTACCTACAAGATCTCAAGCGACCTGGCGCTGCTCTACGGCGCCGTGCTCGGTCCGCCGGCGCGTGCCCTCTACGAGCAGGCCCTCAGGTCAGCTCGCTGATCAGCCGGGCCAGCGCGAAGTCCTTCTCGGTCAGTCCGCCCGCCGAATGCGAGACCAGGGTCAGAGTCACCGCGTTCCAGGCGATGAGGATGTCCGGATGATGCTCGGCGCGCTCGGCGAGGAAGCCGACGGCGTTGACGAACAGCAGCGCGTCGCGGAAGTCCTTGCGGGTCACCGTCCGCGTGAGCTGCCCGTCGCTCACCTGCCAGCCGGGTGTGCGCGCGAGTTCGGTGGCCACTTGCTCAAGGGTTAGAGTCGCCATGTCCTCCCCATACCCGGCGAACCGCCTCTTCCCGCCGTTCGCAGCCAAGAGTTAACACGTTCTGGTCACCAGGAAAAGAGGGTTCGGCCCCCGATAGGATCAGCCTGGTGACCTCGACTTTGCGGGATACTCCGCTGCGTGCGGTGCATGAGCGGCTCGGTGCGACGATGACCGGGTTCGCTGGCTGGCTCATGCCGCTGCGCTACGGCAGTGAGACGGCCGAGCACAACGCCGTCAGGGACAGTGCCGCGCTCTTCGACCTGAGCCACATGGGCGAGATCGCGGTGACCGGTCCCGGAGCGGGCGCCGCGCTTGACTACGCCCTGTGCGGCTGGCTGTCGCAGCTGTCCGTCGGGCGGGCCCGCTACACGATGCTCTGCGCCCCGGACGGCGGCATCCTCGATGACCTGATCGTCTACCGGCAGGCAGCCGACCGGTTCCTTGTCGTCGCCAACGCCGCCAACACGTCGGTGGTCCTCGCGGAACTGAGGAAAAGATGCTCCGCTCCGGAGACCACTGTCACGGATGAGTCCGAGGTCACGGGGCTGATCTCCATACAGGGTCCGAACGGCTGCGGCTTGCTGTCTACCCTCACCGATCTCCCGCTGGCCTCGATGAAGTATTACGCGGGGGCATACGGGAGTGTCGCCGGACGCGCGGCGTGGGTCGCGAGGACCGGGTACACCGGCGAGGACGGCTTCGAGATCTTCTGCGCACCCGCCGACTGCGAGCCGATCTGGGACGCGCTCACCGCCTCCGTAGCGGGCGGCCTTCCGGCGGCCGGGCTCGCGGCCCGCGATACGCTGCGCCTTGAGGCCGGCATGCCGCTGTACGGCAACGAGCTGGGCCTAGACGTTACCCCTTACGAGGCAGGGCTTGGGCGCGTGGTACGGCTCGACAAGCCGGGCGACTTCGTCGGCCGGGAAGCACTGGCCGCCCGCGCGGCCGAAGGTCCACGGCGCACGCTCATCGGCCTGCTCGCAGGGTCGCGGCGGGTACCGAGGCACGGCTACCCCGTGTTGTCGGGTCCTGTGTCGTCGGACACTGGGTTGTCGGACACTGGGTTGTCCGACGGCGGGCAATCCGCCGCTGGTGACCGGGTGGGCGTGGTGACCAGCGGCGCCCCATCCCCCACGCTCGGCACGCCGATCGCGATGGCGTACGTCGAGGGGAACCCGGGCGGACCATTCTGGATCGATATCCGGGGTAAGACAGAGCCGGCCGAGGTGACCGGACTGCCGTTTTACGACAGGAGAAAGTGACGATGGGCGTTCCCGCGGAACTGCGGTACACGCAGGAGCACGAATGGGTGGCGATCGAGGGTGGCACCGCCACGATCGGGATCACCGATTACGCGACGCAGGCTCTCGGCGATGTCGTTTACGTGTCATTGCCTGAGGTCGGGGCAGCGGTGACGGCGGGCGAGCCGTGCGGGGAGGTGGAGTCGACGAAATCGGTCAGCGATCTGTACTCCCCCGTGGACGGAGAGGTCGTCGAGATTAACGAGGAACTCAACGACGATCCCGGCCTGATCAACGCCGAGCCGTACGGCCTCGGCTGGATGTTCCGGATCCGGGTGGCTGACGGGCAGACCGCGGCGGGGCTGCTGTCCCCCACCGAGTACGACGCCCTTACGAAGAGCGCGGGCTAGTCCGGTTGTCCCCGAGCCGGGCCTGATCGCAAACGACGCGCTTGTATCAGGCCCGGCTGCGCGGACGCCTCTTACTTGTTACTTGCGGAGCTTGCGCCAGATCATGTAGCACGTCACGCTGACGGCGGCCAGGGCGACCGCGCCGCCGATGAGCGGATCGACCTCGCTGAGCCGCTCCTTGGCACGGTCCGCCGCCCGCCGCGCCACATTGCCAGGGGACACCCGGTCGGCGATCTCGTCGATCGTGCGGGCAAGGTCGGCCCGGGTGCGCTCGATCTCACTGATCAGCGCACTCGGCGCGAGCGCAGCCCGCTCGGCGTCCCTGATCTCGATGTCGGTCTCAGCCATGTCGAAACTGTATTACCCGCGGGAGGACGCCCCCGCAGTGCCCCCCACGGGGGCACTGCGGGGGCACTGCGGGGGCACTGCCTCGATGTGGCGGGGAGTCGGCTCAGCCAATGCGGTCCGTTCTGCACTATTTAGGCAATTAGTGCGGTCAGCGATAATTGTCGTTTACCGGTAGTGCAATTGCCGTGAACTGTCACTTAATTACCCAAGCGGACATTATTCGCAAATTATAAAGTGCGCCGAACATCTTATGAAATTGCACTAGGGTCGCCCCTGAGAGTCGAGGGGGCTTCCAATGATGATTAGGGCATTGTCCTGTTTGAGCGCGGCAACTGCGGCCGTCGTGGCTGCTGGGACGCTGGCCGGCTGTGCGGCTGGCGGAGGAAACGCCGATATGGCGACCGCCCGGCTTGAGCAGAGCACCATCACCATTGACTCCGTGCCCGCCGCAGAAGAAGGCGGGCTTTACGTCGCCCAGGCCCGTGGGTTCTTCGCGCAGCAGGGCCTGACCGTAAAGATCAAAAGCATTCCCGGTGGCGAGGCGGCCATCCCCGACCTGCAGAATGGCCGCGCGCAGCTGGTCGCGGGCAATTACGTGTCATTCATCCTGGCCCAGATGGCGGGCAAGTTCGGCCTGACACCGCAGACCGTCAAGCCCGTCAACCTGCGGATCATCGCCGCTGGCTCCGAGATTCAGCCCGGCACCGAGGCACTGTACGTGATGCCCAACTCGAAGTACCAGACCGTTGCCGAGCTGGCCCAGGCACACGCCCGGGTCGGGCTCAACACGTCGAACGATATCGGTGACGTGATGATGGGCTCGCTGCTCGCCGAGGACGGCTACAAGCTGAGCGCCATCAAGGAGGTCACCCCGGAGGCGGGGTTCCCCGCGCTGCTGAGCATGCTGCCGGCCGGGCAGGTTGACGCCGCCTGGCTGCCGCAGCCGCTGGCCGAGACCGCCGAGCAGCAGTACGGCGCGGTGCCCATCGCCGACTTCGACCAGGGGTCCGTGCAGAACTTCCCGTTCACTGGTTACATCGGCACGGCGCAGTGGGTGAAGACACACCCGAACACGGTCGCAGCGTTCCTCCGGGCGCTTGACCAAGGCCAGCAGCTGGCCGACACCGACCGTTCGGCCGTGGAGTCGGCGATCGAGAAGTACATGGGGGTCGGGCAGATGATCGCCGACACCATGGCGATCGACGCATACCCGCTCGAGATGGACGTGCCGCAGCTGCAGCGGGTCGCTGACTCGATGTTCGAGTTCGGGCTGACAGGCCACGCGGCCGTCCCGTATCAGATCTCCAAGATGATCCAGCCCGAGCCTGGACTCATCGGCGGGTGACGCTGCCCCGGCTCACCGCATCTCCCGCGAGGGTCCTGTCCCGGCAACGGGCCTGGCCGAGTGGGGGCATATGCCAGATTATGTCCGTATCTATCCGTATCTGTCGCATTATGGGGCTTTTTTCACCGCATTGCAACAATGTAACGTAACTGTCGCAATTTTTCGGATTTGACGTCATCGTTATTCGATATTGGTTTATCCTTCCTGGTCACGGGGTGATATCGGTTAGCTCAGGAGGGGTTCCATTGTCCGGCATTGGTGGCTTCAGGCGAACGGCGGCGTATGCGGTGGCGCTCACGGCGGTGGCCGGGATCGCGACGGGTTGTTCCTCTTCCTCTTCTTCCTCCATGTCCACGATCGGCGGCGGGACGTCGGCGGTGAGCAGCCTGCCGACGAACTTCGGTCCGGCCGAGAAGACCACGCTGAACGTCGGCGTGGTGCCCGCGATGGACTCCGCGGGGTTCTTCATCGCGCTGCATGACGGGCTGTTCGCTAAGGAAGGGCTGAAGATCAACTACTCCCCGGCGGTCAGCTCCGAGACCGCGGTGGCGCAGCAGCTCAAGGGCCAGCTCGACATCACGGGCGGAAACTACGTCTCGTACATCAACGAGGCGGCGGTCGATCACCAGCCGATCGAGCTCATCGCCGAGGGCTCGATCATGCAGCAGGGCGCGCAGACGATCTTCACCATGCCGAACTCCAACATCAAGTCCCTGGCACAGCTCAAGGGCCACCTGGTCGGCGTGAACGCGCCCGGCAACATCGACTACCTGCTCGGCGTCTCGGTACTCCAGGAGAACGGCGTATCCCCCAAGTCCGTTAAGTTCCCGACCGAACCGATCCCGTTCCCCCAGATGGGCAGCATGCTGGCGTCCGGCAAGGTCAATGCCGCCGTCCTGCCCGAGCCGTTCGCCAGCCAGGCCGAGCAGGAGTACGGCGCGGTCCCGCTCGCGGACCTGAACCAGGGTGCCACCTCGGAATTCCCGATCGAGGGGTACGTGGTCACCAAGCAGTGGGCGGCGGACTACCCGAACACCCTGAAGCGGTTCCTCGCCGCGCTTGAGGTCGGTCAAGAGATCTCCGACACCGACCGGCGCGCGGTTGAGCAAGCGTTCGAGTCGCTCAACGGCCCGCAGAACGGACAGGTGACGGCGGGCATCGCGGCGGTAATGGCACTCGACAACTACCCGATCGGCCTCGACG
Organism: uncultured Actinomycetota bacterium; assembly: GCA_963785645.1. Taxonomy (GTDB): domain Bacteria; phylum Actinomycetota; class Actinomycetes; order Streptosporangiales; family Streptosporangiaceae; genus Trebonia. Next base: position 35,334 of record CAWAWG010000001.1, on the reverse strand, counting down.
CGACCCGCATCCAGCGCGTAGCCGACGTCATGTTCGAGTTCGGCATCCTGAAGACCCGCTTCAACGTCTCAAACATGCTATTGCCGTCATCCACCTTCAACTTCAGCCAGTTCTCAAACTCCAGCTCCTTACAGGTCTGGAATAGACAAGTGGCTGAGGTCGCGGGGGCGGAAGCCGTCCACGCGCGCTCGTCGGTCCGACCCACTAAACCCTGTGGGCCGGACCGAAGGCGCGCAATAACTCCGCGATCGGCCTGCGGCAGCCCAAGCGGAAAACTCTTGACCCCAAGGGCCCTGCGTCAGCCCCACGCCGAAGGCGACAGTAATAACTAGGCGATACGCAAGACGTTAGCCCGCGCGATCCAGGCCGGAGGCCGGCGCGTCCGGGCGGGGATTCTGTGGGAGATCCGAAGCGGCCCCAGACGACCCCGAAGCCTTTGACTTTGAATTTAAGCCGTTGACTGACATCAACCTAGAGAAGAGTGCGGGCGAAGGGACTTGAACCCCCACGGTGTCTCCACCAACAGGACCTAAACCTGCCGCGTCTGCCATTTCGCCACGCCCGCGTTGCCCTGCTCGTTGGCAGGGACGGATGCCGGCCAGAGTCAGCCGCATCCGTTCGGAATTTTACTAGTCTTCTTAGATTCCTAGGTCTTTACGTAGACGGTCGACGTGGCCGGTGGCCTTGACGCCGTACTGTGCCTTCTCGATCTTGCCATCGGCGCCGATGACGAACGTGGAGCGGATGACGCCCATGATGGTCTTGCCGTAGTTCATCTTCTCGCCGTAGGCGCCGTAGGCGGTGAGAACGGCCTTGTCCGGGTCGGACAGGAGCGGAAAGGCGAGGTGCTCCTTCTCACGGAACTTCGCCAGCTTGGCCGGCGAGTCCGGTGAAATCCCGAGTACCGCCGTGTCCGCTGCGGTGAGGTCCGGCAGGGCCGCGGTGAAGTCGCAGGCTTGCTTCGTGCAGCCGGGAGTCATGGCCGCGGGGTAGAAGTACACGATGACCCGCTGGCCGCGCAGCTTCGACAGCGATACCAGGTTGCCGTCGGCGTCGGGCAGCGTGAAGTCCGGTGCCTCATCACCGGGCGCGAGCCGTGTTCCGGTCACTGTCCCCTCCAATCGCGGATCTCTGAGCCAGACGATAAACGCTATCGCAAGATCGCGCCTCGCTTGTCGCGATGGCCACCATCTCCTCGCCCCGCCCGTTCAGGGGCGGGAGAGCTCCGGCGGGAGCAGGTCGGGCGGGACCGTCTGGAAGGTGACGGGACGCAGCCAGCGGTCGATAGCGGCGCCGCCGACCGAGGTCGTAGGGGACGTGGCGGCGGGGTACGGACCGCCATGGGTCATGGCCGGGGCGACGGCGACACCGGTCGGCCAGCCGCCGAAGATGACGCGGCCGGCGAAGCGGGACAGGCGGCCGAGCCAGGCCGCGGCGTCAGGCTCGCCGGATTCGGCGTGCAGGGTCGCGGTGAGGTTACCGCCCAGCCGGGACAGGACCGTTTCCGCGTCGGCCGCGTCGCGGTACCGGACGAGCACGGTGACCGGACCGAAACACTCCTCAAGCAGGTCGCCGCCGAGCTCGGCGGCATCGACTTCGAGAAGTCCGGCCCGGACGGCCTGCGGGGTGCCGTCGGCGGGCGCGGCGGCGGCCGCTGTCAGCGTACGGACGCCGGGAGTGGCGGCCCGGGCCGCGAACCCAGCCAGGAAATGCTCCCGCATTCGCGCGTCGAGCAACGCGCCGGGTGCGCTCGCCGACGCTGCCTCCGTAGCCGACCTGGTCAGCGCGTCACCCGCCGGGCCGGCCGGAACAAGCACCAGGCCTGGCTTGGTGCAGAACTGGCCCTGGCCGAGAGTGTAGGAGGCGACAAGTCCCGCGGCGAGCTCGTCGGAACGGGTCTGCGCGGCCCGCTCGGTGATGAGCACGGGGTTAAGGCTGCCGAGCTCGCCGTAGAACGGGATCGGGGACGGCCGCGCCGCGGCCAGGTCGAACAGGGCGCGCCCGCCGGGGATGGAGCCGGTGAAGCCAACAGCGGAGATCAACGGATGGCGAACCAGGTCGATGCCGGCCTGGTAGCCGTGGACCAGCTGGAGCACCTCGGCCGGAAGGCCCACCTTCTCGGCCGCGGCCCGCAGGGTCTCCGCGACCAGCTCGCTGGTCTGCGGATGATCGGGATGTGCCTTGACGACGACCGGGCAGCCCGCCGCGAGTGCGCTGGCGGTGTCACCGCCGGGGACGCTGAACGCGAACGGGAAGTTGGAGGCGGCGAAGACCGCGACCGTGCCGATCGGCACCTTCCAGCGCCGTAGCTCGGGGCGCGGCGGGACGGCGGACGGGTCAGGCGGATCGATAACCACGCCGAGGAACGCGCCGTCATCGACGATGTCAGCGAAGAAGCGGAACTGGTAGGCGACACGCGCGAGCTCACCGGTCAGCCGGGGCACGCCGAGCGCGGTCTCCGCATCCGCCGCGGCGATCAGCTCGGCCGCCCGGGATTCCACCGCGTCGGCCGCCGCACGCAGCAGCGCCGCTCGCTTTGGCCGGTCCGCGAGCGTGTCCAGGGTCGCGTAGGCGGCGCGCACGGCCGCGTCTACCGCGGCGGCGTCGGCCTCGACGGCAACCTGCCCCCGGCTCTCGCCGGTACGGGCATCACGGCTCAGCACGGGCTTCATGCTCTTACCTCCGGGGTCCCTGGGCGGGCAGTGCTGTTATGAGCGGGGCTATTGCGCGGAAGGCGCGGCCACGGTGGCTGATCGCGTCCTTGTCCCGCGGGGCTAGCTGCGCGGTTGTCGTGTCCAGGCCGTCGGGAACGAAGATCGGGTCGTAGCCGAAGCCGTTGGTGCCGCGCGGCTCGCGGGTGAGGCGGCCGGAAAGTACTCCCGTGGTCGTCCATTCCCGGCTGCCGTCGGGAAGCACCAGCGAGGCGACGCAGACGAACGAGGCGCCGCGGTTGTCGATGTCGGCGAGCTGCCCGAGGACCAGTTCCAGGTTGGCGTGGTCATCGCCGTGCTTGCCAGCCCAGCGCGCCGACAGGATGCCGGGCATGCCGTTGAGCGCGTCCACGGTCAGGCCCGAGTCGTCCGAGACAGCGGGCAGGCCGGTGTGCTCGGCAATCGCGCGGGCCTTCAGCAGCGCGTTATCCGCGAATGTACTGCCCGTCTCCGGCACCTCGGGCGCGTCGGGGAAATCGTCGAGGCCGATAAGTTCCCCGCTGAACCCCGCATCGGCGAGGATGCGGTTGAGCTCGGCGACCTTGTGCGCGTTCCTCGTCGCGAGCACCACGCGCCGGTCAGCCGCCACGGGGAGCCTCGGCCGCAAGTGCCACGGTCTGCAGGCGGGTCAGCTCAGCGCAGCCGGCCGTACCGAGGTCGAGCAGGCTGTTCAGCAGGGTGCGGGAGAATGGCTCGCCCTCGGCGGTGCCCTGGATCTCCACGAAGTCCCCGGTCCCGGTGCACACCACGTTCATGTCGGTCCCGGCCGTCGAGTCCTCCTCGTAGCAGAGGTCGAGCCGGGGTTCCCCGTTCACGATCCCGACGGAGACCGCGGCGGCGGAGGTGACCAGCGGGCTGCCCTTCAGCTTGCCTCGCTTGCGCAGCCAGTCGATCGCGTCCGCGAGCGCCACGTACCCGCCGGTGACCGCGGCGGTCCTGGTGCCGCCGTCCGCCTGCAGGACGTCGCAGTCGATGACGATCGTATTCTCGCCGAGCGCCTTGTAGTCGACGCAGGCGCGAAGCGACCGCCCGACGAGCCGCGAGATCTCATGGGTTCTGCCCCCGATGCGCCCCTTCACCGATTCCCGGTCGTTGCGCGTATTCGTGGCCCTGGGCAGCATCGCGTACTCGGCGGTCACCCAGCCGAGGCCGCTCCCGCGCCGCCACCGAGGCACCTCTTCCGTGACGCTCGCGGCGCACAGCACCCGGGTCCGGCCGAACTCCACGAGTACCGACCCCTCGGCGTGCTCTAGCCACCCACGGGTAAACCGCACCGGCCGCAACTCGTTCGCGGCCCTTCCGTCTGGACGTGTCATTGGTAGTCAGGGGCGCGGTGCCCGCAGGCCCGTTTCCCCATCCCCCTTTCAATTCCGTACGTGCGGTTTTCCCGCATACGGCTTACCGATGATCTTCTTGACATGGTTACGCTGCCCTCGGATAGCGGACGGTGCCGCGAAGCCGGTGCAGGCCGTGCCCGTTGAACCAGTCTTCCGTCCAGGCGTCGGCCTGCCCGGCGTGCAGGTTCCGGCCCCGCTTCTTGACCATGAGGTCATAGAGCCGGTGCACGACGTAATCGTCGGCCTGCCTGAACTTGACGGCAGCGTTCCCGGTGCGGAAGTAGTTACCCCAGCCGCGCAGGACCGGGTTCAGGTCCGCGATCACCTCGCGGATGTCCTGCCCCGCGCGGTTGCGGCCAGTGCGGTCCCGGACCTTTTCCCGGAGCCGCTTCATGGCCCGCTGGGACGGCCACCTGTGCAGGTAGTAGCGCCGGACGCGCCGCTCCTGCCAGATCCGCCCCGACATGCGGGCACGGAAGTGGCACCCGAGGAAGTCCAGGCCCTCCCGGCCCTCCCTGAGGTCTACCGTCCGTGTCTTACCCGGGTGCAGCCGGAGCCCCAGGCCGCCGAGGATCTCTCCCACGGCTGCCAGGGCCGCCCTGGCCTGCGCCGCGCTGCGGCACAGCACCACGCCGTCATCGGCGTAGCGCACCAGCTCGCCTACCCCGCGGGCGGCAAGCTCGCGATCCAGGACGTGCAGGTAGATGTTGGCCAGAAGCGGGGAAATGACCCCGCCCTGGGGAGTCCCGGCGACCGTCCGCTCAAGGTTCCCCTCGACCATCACCCCTGCCTCCAGCCACAGGCGGACCAGCTTCAGCACCCTGCGGTCCGACACTCTGCGGCTTACCTCGGCCAGCAGCCTCTCATGGCTGATCTCGCCGAAGAAATTCGCGATGTCGAACTCCGCCGCGAACTGGCAGCCCCCGGTGAACGCGACCCGGAGCCGCTCCATCGCCTGCGTGGCGCTCCGCTTCGGCCGGAACCCGAACGAGCACGGAAGGAAATCCGCCTCGAACAAAGGCTCCAGCACCAGCTTCGCCGCCTGCTGGGCCACACGATCACGGACACAAGGAATGCCGAGCGGCCGGTTCGAGCCGTCTGGCTTCGGGATGTCCACGCGCCTGGCAGGCGCGGGACGGTACGTGCCCTCGCGCAGGTCAGCCTGAAGCTCCCCGAGCATCCGGTGAACCCCGTACTCTTCCTGCACGAACGCCAGGGTCACCTTATCGACCCCGGCGGCACCGCGGTTCTTCCGCACGCGCTCCCACGCCTCCCACAGGACGTCACCCCTGTGGACACGGTCATACAGAGCATGGAAACGACGTTCCGGGGACTGCTTGGCCGCAGCCCATAGCTTCCTTTGAAGTTCTCGCACGTTCACAGGGTCCGCCCACCACGTACCGGAGCCGGCGGCGGCACGAGACCCGCTACAGCAGGCTGTGACCTGCCGGGGGAATTGGACCAGGCAGACCCGGCCATGCCCTTGCGCTTACCCTCTCCAGAGGCGCGATCAAAGTGAGGGCCCTTCCCTCCCGGCGCGTTATGCTGCACGCCGATCAGCGGTACTACGGCCCCCTCGGACTCCCGCTGCCCTCCAGGCGACTTCACCATCGGCTTATACACCTGGTCTTCGCCCGACGCAGGCCAGGCAGACGGGCCTCTCCTGTTCCAGCCCAGACTGTGCGCGCGTGCCATCCTCCATACCCCGGGAGGACCCGCCAGGCTGACCCCGGAACAGGGCCTGGCGAGCATGGCCTTCGCCGTGACATGAGCGGCTCGGCTCCCCCGTTGTGGCTGTGACGAGGCTGCAAGGTTCGCTTAACGCTACGGCCCGCACGCTTGCTCCCACCAAAGTGGCTCTTGACGCCCCGCTCAGCCCGCCGCGTCTCCACGACGAACCGGGGCCTGCTACCGGGCGCTCCGGTGCCTACCCGAACAGGACTCTCACCTGTAAGCCTGGACCAGCTTTCAGGACGCAACATGGCCTCCACCCTACTCAGCCGGACAGGTCAACGACTTGGCCCGCGGTGGCGATATCGAGAGCGCAGTCGAACGCCGAGGCGGCTTCCGCGCGAGCGTCGTCGGTGCTGTTCCCTGGGACCAGGTGGGTGAGGACGAGTTTGCCCACGCCGGCCTGGTTCGCGTAGATCCCCGCCTGGCGGGCCGTCAGATGGATGTTCGGCGGCAGCCCCGGTCCCTCAAGGAACGCGGCCTCGGACAGGAGCACGTCCGCCCCGGCGGCCAGCGCGGGGACGGCCTCCGTCTCACCCGTGTCGCCCGTGTAGACGAGCGACCGGCCGCGGTAAGAGAAGCGGAAAGCGAACGTCTCCACCGGGTGGTTCATGCGCGCGAGCTGGACATCGAACGGCCCGAGCGTCATCCGTCCCGGCTCGAGCGTCTCGAACGTAAATCGCTTCGTCAGACCCAGCTCGTCACCGTCCAGGCCGTGGATATAGCTCATTCGCTCGACGGTAGCCGCCGGGCCGTAGACCGGGATCGCGGGCTGCGGCCCGGCAGGCGAGTAGGTCCTGGCGACCGAATAGGAATACAAGTCGACGCAGTGGTCGGCGTGCAAATGGCTAAGGCAGACGGCGTCGATATCGAAGAGCCCGGTGTACTTCTGCAGCGCGCCGAGCGAGCCGTTGCCGAGGTCGATCACTAGGCGGAACCCGTCCGCTTCGAGCAAGTAACAAGAAGCGGGATTGTCTGGACCAGGAAAACTCCCGGCACACCCCACCACAGTAAGCCGCATGAAGATCATTCTGCCAGGAGCAGTACTCTCTCCGAACAAAGATTAGGCCCAGAGCTGGCCTTCCAGCTTCTGCTCGGCCTCGCTGAGTGTGCCGCTGTAAGCGCCCGTGGAGAGGTACTTCCAGCCACCGTCCGCGATTAGCACGACGATGTCGGCCCGCTCCTTGGCCTTAGCCGCCTGGGCGGCCATACCGAGAGCGGCGTGCAAGGCGCAGCAGGCCGAATGCCGGCGAAGATGCCTTCCTTCGACAGCAGGTCACGAGTGCGGCGCAGCGCGTCCTCCGACGAGACCGAGTACCTGGTGGTCAGCACCGACGGGTCATAGAGTTCCGGTACGAACCCCTCATCGACGTTGCGCAGTCCGTAGACGAGCTCGCCGTAGCGAGGCTCGGCCGCCACGATCTTGACGTCGGGCACCTGCTCGCGCAGGAACCGGCCGGTCCCCATCAGCGTGCCCGTCGTGCCTAGGCCGGCCACGAAATGGGTGACCGATGGAAGGTCGGCGAGGATCTCCGGGCCGGTCGTCTCGTAGTGGGCCCTGGCGTTCGCCTCGTTGCCGTACTGGTAGAGCATTACCCAGTCCGGGTGCTCGGCGGCCAGCCGCTTCGCCACCCGGACCGCCTCATTCGAGCCGCCCGCGGCCGGAGAGGTAAAGATCTCCGCCCCGTACATGCGCAGGATCTGGCTGCGCTCCTCGCTCGTGTTCTCCGGCATCACCACGATGAGCTGGTAGCCGCGGAGCTTCGCGACCATCGCCAGCGAGATGCCGGTATTGCCCGAGGTCGGCTCGAGAATCGTCGAGCCCGGGCGGAGCAGGCCGTCCTTCTCGGCCTGCTCGATCATGAAGAACGCCGCGCGGTCCTTCACTGATCCGGTCGGGTTACGGTCCTCAAGCTTGGCCCACAGCCGGACATCGTCCGACGGGGAGAGCCTCGGCAGACCCACCAGCGGGGTATTGCCGAGGGAGGCGAGCAGCGAGTCGTAACGCATCGCACGAATCCGTTCTGGAGAAGACTTAAACCATCCCTCCGGCCACGGCGGGCAGCACGGTCACCGTGTCGCCGTCCTTGACCGGGGTCTCCAAGCCGCCGAGAAAGCGGACGTCCTCATCGTTGAGGTAAACGTTGACGAAGCGGCGCAGCTTCTCGCCGTCGACCAGGCGCTCGCGCAGGCCGCCATGGGCCGCATCCAGGTTGTTCAGCAGTTCGTCCAGGGTCGCACCGGACCCTTCGACGGCCTTGGCGCCGCCGGTGTAGGTGCGCAGGATCGTGGGGATGCGAACCTCAATGGCCATGTGTTTCAAGCTCCTAAGTCGTCTTCGGGGAAACGCCCCGTCCCCCGCTCAAAGCTGCGCGGGCGATTCTAACGCCTTGGATGCAACCCTGATCGTGGCCCGAACATTCCGGAGCACGGGATCGTACTGGGGGAAGGAGCTACATGATCTTGACGGGCTCCTCGGTGACCGCGCCGTCGACAATTCGGTACGACCGGAACTCCGTATCCGAGTCGTCACGCGTAGATACCAGGACGTAGTGGGCTTGCGGCCAGCCCGCGTAGGAGATGTCCGTGCGCGACGGGTACGCCTCGGTGGCCGTGTGCGAGTGATAGATCACCACGGCTTCCTCGTCGTTGTCGTCCATCTCGCGCCACACCCGGAAGTACTCACCCGAGTCGAACTCGTAGAAGGTCGGCGAGCGGGCGGCGTTCAGCATCGGAATGAACCGCACCGGGCTGTCGCTGCCGACGGGGCCGGCGATCACGCCGCACGCTTCGTCCGGGTGGTCCTTGCGGGCGTGTTCGATGATCCTGTCCACCAGGGCGCGCGAGATCGTAAGCACGCCTTGCACCCTAACAACAACCCGAGCGCCGACCGACAAGCGGGCCGAGGGCAACCACAGGGTAATCCCGCGATCGCGCGGACCAGGGACTCCTGGACGGCGCTCAGCCAGACGTAGACCTCGAAGCCCGTGACCCGCGGGTCCTTCGGGTCAAGGGACTCGAGCTGCTCCTCGAATTCCTCGGTTACCTCGAGCCGCACGCCAAACATCAGCCGCACGTCGTTCAGCGCCCGAAGCCAGTCCCTGGCCTGGTCGGCGGTGAGCTTCACCCGGCCGCCGTCGGGCGGCAGCGTCTCAAGGAGCGTCTGCGCGAAGTACTTCTTCGCCTCGCGGAGCGACGACTCGGTGTACTTGCGGAATTCGCCCGCCGCCTCGGGATCTTCCTGGTACGCGTCGGGCAGCAGCCGGGCGAGAACCGGGTCGGTGGGCGTTTCCGGCGGCGCGGCCGTGGTCTCGTTGAACATCTTCTCAAGATCGTCGAAAAGATCCGTCGACTCGGCTGGCGCGGGCCCAGCCGGTGGCGCAGGCCGGGCCGGATCGTTGAGCAGCTCCATGACGGGAACTACCAAAGTCCGAAGCAGGGTTGCCTCGTCGGCCGACAGCCAGACGCTGGCGCCGCCACCCTCTAGGGGCCTGAACATGTCTGCAGCTCCTACGTATCCTGACGGACCGTTGCCCAGAGTCCGTAACCGTGTAGCACCTCGACGTTGCGCTCCATCGCCTCGCGGGTGCCGCTGGCCACTACGGCCTTGCCCTTGTGGTGGACGTCGAGCATCAGCTTCTCCGCCTTCGGCCTCGGGTATCCGAAGACATGCTCGAACACGTAAGTCACATAGGACATCTGGTTGACCGGATCGTTCCAGACGATCGTCAACCAAGGCTTTTCCGGTATTACCTCGTCCGCTGACCACGGCAGATCGACCTCAGCGGGTGCCACGCTCACTTACCCGCACCTCCCTCAGCTTAGTCTTCCACCTGTGACCAACACGGTGAACAGCGGGACAACCGCGCTGCTGACTGACCATTACGAACTCACCATGCTCCAGGCCGCGCTACGCAGCGGTGCAGCCTCACGGCGCGCGGTTTTCGAGGTCTTCGCCCGCCACCTGCCCCACGGCCGCCGCTACGGCGTCGTGGCCGGCACCGGCCGACTACTCGACGCGCTTGAGCGATTCCGCTTCGGGCCGGACGAGCTGTCCTTCCTGCGGGAAAACCAGATCGTGGACGAGACCACGCTCCGGTATCTGTCATCGTATCGGTTTTCCGGCAACGTCTGGGGTTATGCCGAAGGTGACGTTTACTTCCCGGGGTCGCCGATTCTCGTCGTAGAAGGCACTTTCGCGGAGTCGGTGCTGCTCGAGACGGTGGTCCTGTCGATACTCAACCACGACTGCGCCATCGCTTCAGCCGCGTCCCGGATGGTGACCGCCGCCGGCGGCCCTGGCCCGTCCGGTCGGCCGCTGATCGAGATGGGGTCCCGGCGCACTCACGAGCGGGCAGGCGTGGCGGCCGCGCGGGCAGCATATATCGCCGGGTTCGCGTCCACGTCGAACCTGCAGGCGCGGTTCAGCTACGGGGTGCCGTCCAGCGGGACCTCGGCGCACGCTTTCACGCTGGTGCACGACAGTGAGCGGGACGCGTTCGCGGCCCAGCTCACGTCGCTTGGGCCGGGCACGACCTTGCTCGTCGACACGTTCAACGTGGAGCAGGCGGTGCGGGCAGCGGTCGAAGCGGCCGGGCCGTCGCTCGGCGCCGTGCGGATCGACAGCGGGGACCTGCCCGCGCTGGCGGTGTCGGTGCGCGCGCTGCTCGACTCACTCGGCGCGGCTCACACGCGGATCATCCTCACCGGGGATCTCGACGAGTACTCGATCGCCGGGCTGGCCGTCGCGCCCGTGGACGGGTACGGCGTGGGGACATCGCTCGTGACCGGGTCGGGGGCGCCGACCGCCGCTCTTGTCTACAAGCTGGTGGCCCGATCGGACATACCGATGGCGGACGACGACCCCTTCGATTACACGGCGCTCACGCCGGTCGCCAAGCGATCGGTGGGGAAACCGGGACGCGGCGGCCGCAAGTGGGCGGTGCGGGAGCGGTCCGCTTCCGGCGACGCGGCGACCGAACGGATCCTGCTAGCACCGCCGACCGGCCTCGGGCCGACCGACCGGGTGCTGCAGCAGGAACTCGTCCGCGAGGGGAAGATCGTCGGCCGCGAACCCCTAGCCGAGGCCCGTTCCCGCCACATTGCGTCCCTCGCCGAACTGCCGTCTTACGCCCTCCAACTGTCCCGCGGCTACCCCGCGATCCCGACTGTCTTCGGCCACAACGGCGAAGAACCCTAGGCTTGCGTCGACAGCGGCCGCGTAAGGTAAAGGCGTGCGTGCGCTCATTATTGTTGACGTGCAGAATGACTTCTGCGAAGGCGGCTCGCTGGCGGTTGCCGGGGGTGGCGCGGTGGCCCGGTCCGTCAGCTCGTTGCTGGCCTCCGCCGACCACGGTTACGACCATGTGGTGGCGACCAAGGACTACCACGTCGACCCCGGCGGCCACTTCGCGGACGAGCCCGACTACGCGCGCTCTTGGCCCGTGCACTGCGTCGCCGGGTCATCGGGCGCCGACTTTCACCCCGACCTGGCCACGGAGTCGATCGAGGCGGTGTTCCGCAAGGGCGCGCACGCGGCCGCCTACAGCGGATTCGAGGGCCGGGACGACACGGGCACGCCCCTGGCCGACTGGCTGCGCACGCACGACGTGGACAGGGTAGACGTCGTCGGCATCGCGACCGACTACTGTGTCCGCGCGACGGCCGCCGACGCCGCCGCCAACGGCTTCAAGACGCGGGTCCTGCTCGGCCTAACCGCCGGCGTCGCCCCCGGCACAACCGCCGAGGCCATCACGGAACTGAACCACACCGGCGTCGAAGTCTCCCCCGCCTGACTCATGGTCACCAGTTGAGATTTAACGCCGCGACAACGCCCATTGGCGGATCTTGTCGATCCGCGCCTTGATCTGTTCGGCGGAAGCCTGCGGGAGGGCGGGGCCGCCGCAGGCATTTCGCAGCTCGTTGTGTATCACGCCGTGCGGCTGCCCGGTGCGGTGAGACCAGGCGCCGACCAGGCCGTTCAGCTCTTTACGGAGCGCGGCGAGCTGCTCGCGGCTCACCGTTGGCGGCTTCGGCGCGGGCTCTTTCGCCCCGCCCGGGACGGCGAACAGGCCACCGTCGGCCGACCCGCCCTCCCCCGGTGCGTTCGCGGTCGACTGGGCGGCCGAGCGTGCCGCCAGCTGGGCTGCCTGGCGCTTGCGCAGCAGCGTGGTCACCTGATCGGGTTCGAGCAGCCCGGGCAGGCCGAGATAGTCTTCCTCCTCGGCCGAGCCCGCCTCGGTGGCCGTGCCGAACTCGCCGCCGTCGAACAGCACCCGGTCGAACGTGGCCGACGCCTTCAGCACCTCGATCGACCGGCCCACGAGTTCCATGTCGTCCTGCGTCTTGCGTTCCCGCTGGGCCTCTTCGAGCTCTGCCTCGGGGTCCTTGTCGAGGTGCCGGACCACGTGGTCGCGCTCGGCCTCGAGCTCGGCGGCGAAGCCCAGCAGCGTGGGGACGGACGGGACGAACACCGACGCGGTCTCGCCGCGCTTCCTGGCCCGGACGAACCGGCCGACCGCCTGGGCGAAGAACAACGGCGTCGACACGCTGGTCGCGTAGACCCCGACCGCCAGCCGGGGCACGTCCACCCCTTCGGATACCATGCGCACCGCGACCATCCAGCGGGCCGTCGACTGGGCGAACGTGATGATCTTCTTGCTGGCGGTGGGGTCGTCGGACAGCACCACGGTCGGCCGCTCGCCGCTGATCCGCCGCAGATGCGCCGCGTAGGCGCGCGCCGTCTCGTGATCGGAGGCGATCACCAGGCCGCCGGCGTCCGGCATGCCGCGCCGCACCTCGGTGAGCCGCTTGTCGGCGGCCTCAAGTACCCGTTGGATCCAGTCGCCGCTCGGGTCGAGCGCCGTCCGCCACGCCTGCGCGATCTGGTCCCTGGTCATGGGCGTGCCCAGGGTCGCGCTGATCTCGTCGCCGGCCCGGGTGCGCCAGTGCATCTCGCCGGAGTAGGCGAGAAAGATGACCGGTCTTACGACACCGTCACCGAGCGCTGGCCCGTAGCCGTAGACGTAGTCGGAGGCCGAGCGCTTGGATCCGTCCGCTTCAGGGACGTAGGTGACAAAAGGGATCGGGTTCGCGTCCGACCTGAAGGGTGTCCCGGTCAGCGCGAGCCTGCGCTTGGCGGGGTCGAACGCTTCCTTCACCGCATCGCCCCAGGAGAGCGCATCGGCCGCGTGGTGGATCTCGTCGAAGATGATCAGGGTGGTGCGGTTCTCCGTGCGCCCCCGGTGCAGCGCGGGATGCGCGGCAACCTGCGCGTAGGTGACGGCGACGCCCTGGAAGTCGGCGCCTGCCTTGCCCTGGGCGTTCCGGTAGGACGGGTCGATCGCGATCCCGAACCGCTTCGCCGCCTGAGCCCACTGGTACTTGAGGTGCTCCGTGGGCGTCACGATCGTGACCGCCAGGATTTCGCGCCTGGTCAGCAGTTCCTTGGCGATCGTCAGGGCATAGGTCGTCTTACCCGCGCCAGGGGTCGCCACCAACAGGAAATCACGCTTAGCGAGCCGAAAATACTCTGCGTAAGCAGCTTTCTGCCAGCCGCGAAGAACAGGAAGATCAGGATTCAGAACGGAGGCGGCTGACTCTTGGAGAGTCGACACTACTCGTTTTCGTCGCCGTCGCCGGGCGGCAGCGATTCGTAGATTTCCTTGCACTCCGGGCACACGGGGAACTTCTGCGGGTCCCGGCTCGGCACCCAGACCTTGCCGCACAGCGCCTTGATGGGCGTGCCGAAGACAGAGGCCTGCATCATGTCGTTCTTGTCGACGTAATGCGCGAACCGCTCGTGATCGCCATGAGACGTATCAACCTTCAGGTCTTCGTGAACCTTCAGGTCGCTGTCTGGCATTACTTCGGTGCTCACGTCACTGAGTTTACCGCCTCCAGGCGTGCTCGTGCGGCCTACCCGCGTCCGCGCCACACCCAATGAGTAATGGTAGAAATCCATCTTCTATTCTATACTTCTACTATGGCGTTGAGCATAAAGAGTGATGAAGCGGACAGACTGGCGCGCGACCTGGCGGCGGAGACCGGCGAGACCCTTACCGAGGCAGTGGTGACGGCGCTTCGGGAGCGACTCGACCGTCAACGCGCAACGCATAACGAGCCCTCCATGCGTACCCGACTGGCACGCCTCGCGGCCGACGTGGCGGCATTGCCGGTCGCCGACGACAGGAGGCCAGAGGACATCATCGGCTACGACGAGACGGGACTGCCACGTTGACGCTTTCGGAGCGAGGCAGAAACGTTGTCGTCGACACATCGGCTGCCGTCGCGATCATCCTCGGCGAACCGGGAGGCGACGAACTCGCGGCGTACCTTGAAGGTGCGCTCGCCCGGCTAATGCCGACAGCCATCCGAGTCGAACTCGGCCTTGTCATCGAGGCTCGACTCTGGCCGTCCGGGCAGGATGTCGTTGACCGCTTCCTGCGCGACGCGAAGATCGACATCGTCTCTGTCGACGCAGAACTGGCGGACCGGGCGGTGAGCGCCTGGCGAAGATACGGCAAGGGCAGGCATCCGGCCGGGCTGAACTTCGGCGACTGCTTCACGTACGCGCTAGCTGAGCGCACCGGGCACCCGGTCTTGTGCACCGGAAACGACTTCGCCGCCACCGACCTGACGGTGCTACGTCCCGAACCATGACGCGGAAAAGCACCGGACCAGCAACAGCAACCACCAGGGTTAGCGGACCAACAACGGCAACCACTGACCACGTACTCGGCGCCGCAGGCGCCGTCCCGGGGCTTGCCCCGGCGAGGGGATATGAAGAGTGGAGGGGCTCCCTTTGTTTTGGGGGAGGGACTCCCCCGTGCGCAGGGGGGTCACCGGGGGGATTTTCCCCCGGGGGCTAAATTCTGCGTGGGGTCGTCGGGGTAGGTGGCTAGGAAGGCCATGTCGCCGTCTTGGCGGCGCAGGACGTGACGCCACAGGCGGTCGGGGTCCGCCGCGAATACGTCGCCCGGCTGGGCGGAGAGCACGTACCACGCGCCCTCCTCGATTTCCGCGTCTAGCTGGCCGGGCGACCAGCCGGCGTAGCCCGCATAGACGCGCAGGCTTGTGATGGCGGGGGCGAGCAGCCGGGGCGGTGTGTCCAGGTCGAGCAGGCCGAGCCGGGCCAGGGCGGGGGCACCATCGAGCGCCCGCCAGCCGACCGGTTCGTCCTTGCCGGGGATCATGGCCAGCGCGAGTGCGCTGTTCGGGGCCACGGGGCCGCCGCGGAACACCACGGAGGGCTCGCTGACGAGATCCGTCCACTGCTCAAGCACCTGGTCCACACCGATCGTGGTCGGCCGGTTCAGCACGACGCCGAGAGTCCCCTGGGGTTCTTCGTGCTCCACGATGAGCACCACGGTGCGTTTGAAGTTCGGATCCCCGAGCATCGGGGTCGCGACGAGCAGCCTGCCAGCCTTGGGATCCGAACCCGTGTGGTCCATGCCTCCATCATCCTGCAGGTTGGGTCATGAGGTGCGCTTCTAACAACGGCGTTCTTAACCTTTGTCAGGATAACTTCTTGGCGGTTTCGGCAACGTCGCGGACCGCGGCGGCCACGCCGGAGGCGACGTCCGGATGGAAAACCGACGGGATGATGTAGTCGGGGCCGAGCTCATCGGCGGGTACCACGTCGGCCAGTGCCCACGCCGCCGCGACCAGCATGTCGTCGGTGATCGTGGTGGACTGCGCGTCGAGCAGTCCGCGGAACACGCCGGGGAAGGCGAGCACGTTGTTGATCTGGTTCGGGTAGTCGCTGCGCCCGGTGGCGACCACGGCCGCGTACTCGCGCGCCTCGTCCGGGTCCACCTCGGGGTCGGGGTTGGCCAGCGCGAACACGATCGCGCCGGCTGCCATGTTCTTGACGTCGTCCCCGCCGATCACGTTCGGCGCGGAAACGCCGATGAACACGTCGGCACCCTTCACCGCACCCGCCAGGTTGCCCGCGTAGCAGTCGGTGTTGGTGTTATCCGCGATCCAGGCGAGGTTCTCGTTCAGTCCCTCCCTGCCCCGGTAAACCGCGCCGTCGATGTCGCAGGCGATCACGTTCCTTGCGCCGCCCCTGAGCAGGAGCTTGAGTATGGCGGTCCCGGCCGCGCCCGCGCCGGCCATGACTATCTTGATGTCGGCCAGTTCCTTGCCGACCACGCGCAGCGCGTTGGTCAGCGCGGCGAGCACCACGATGGCCGTCCCGTGCTGGTCGTCGTGGAACACCGGGATGTCGAGCATGGCCCGCAGCCGCCGCTCCACCTCGAAGCAGCGCGGCGCCGAGATGTCCTCCAGGTTGATCCCGCCGAAGCCGGGGGCGATGGCCGCGACCGTGGCGACGATCTGGTCGACGTCCTGGGTGTCCAAGCAGAGCGGCCAGGCGTCGATACCGGCGAACCGTTTGAACAGCGCGGCCTTGCCCTCCATCACCGGCAGGGCCGCGTAAGGGCCGACATTGCCCAGGCCGAGGACCGCCGATCCGTCGGTTACGACGGCGACGCTGTTGCGCTTGATGGTCAGGCGGCGGGCGTCCTCGGGCTTGGCCGCCAGCGCGAGCGAGACTCGGGCGACGCCCGGCGTGTAGGCCATGGACAGGTCGTCCCGGGTACGCAGCGGAACCTTGGATCGCATCTCGATCTTGCCGCCGAGGTGCAGGAGGAACGTGCGGTCGCTGACCTTGTGCACGGCAACACCGGGGATCGCCGCCATCGCGGCGACCAGCGACTCCGCGTGCGCGGTGTCGGTCGCGGCGCACGTCACGTCCACCCGCAGCATCCCGCGGTTGCCTGAGTTGACGTCGAGCGCGGTCACCACGCCGCCTGCCTGTTCCACGACCCGGGTGATCTCGCTGACCGCACGGCCGTGCGAGGCTACCTCAAGCCGCGCAGTGATTGAATAAGAAACACTCGGCGCCATGGTCATATCGCTTCCGCCTTCCACCAGCCCGCCTGGAGGCAACGCTGCCGCCGGCGACACAGACTCGAAACACCCTAAGGATATTGAGGTCGGCCCGGCACCGCGTAATCTTCATCCATGGCGCGGGATACAACGGTAAGCCCGTCGGCGGCCGGCGTGAGCGAGATACGCACAGAAGCCAGCACGATCGACGTTACACGGCTGCGGGTTGCCCTTGCCAGGCTGTCCCGGCGGCTGCGCAGGCATCAACTGGCCGGGCTGACCCCGACGCAGCTGGCGGCGCTGTCCACCGTGGAGCAGGCGGGACCGCTGCGCCTCGGCGACCTGGCCGCCGCGGAGGGCATCGCACCGTCCACCTTGACCCGGATGGTGGCGGTGCTCGAAGAGCTCGGCTACGTCAGGCGGGACGCCGACCCAAGGGACGCGCGCGCATCGACGCTGGCGATCACCCCCAAGGGCCATGAGACCCTGGAACGGCTGCGGGCCGAGGGCACCGCGCTGCTCACCCAGTGGCTGGCACTGCTCAGTACCGATCAGCGCGCCGCGCTCGCGACCGCACTACCCGCACTCGAGGCCCTCGCGGAGCCAGACGCCCCGGCTCCGCGTCCTCGCTAAATCCTCTTAAAACAACAGCAGGGTTAGCTGGGTCCTGGCCTTTTTGAGCCTTTCGTCGTCGGGCGAGAGTATCTCGAAGAGGTCGAGCAGGTGCAGGCGCGCGGTGTTCCGCTCGGCGCCCGAGGTGCGCTTGATGACGGCAAGAATCCGGTCGAACGCGTTCTCCGCGTCCCCGTTGACCATCGCGACGTCGGCGACCCTGAGCTGTGCGGCGACGTCTTCCGGGTGCGCGGCCGCCTCCCGGCTGACGGTCACCGGATCGTAGGAAGACACCCTGCGCATGAGGTTGACCTGGGCGAGCCAGTTCTTCGCGAGCGGGTCAGCCGGGGCGTCCGCCAGTGCCTTCTCCAGTGCTCGGGCCGCGGCGTCGAGGTCTCCGGACTCCATCGCGTCCCTGGCCGCGGAAAGCGCCGGCGGCAGGTCATCCACGGCTTCCCCTGGCTCTGCGTCGTCGCCAGCCGGCGGCTGGACGCCGAGCTGCCCGGCGACGGAGAGCACCTGAGCCAGCCACTGCTTGACCTGTGCCTCGGGCATCGCACCGAGGAACGCGTCCACCATCTGGCCGCCGATGATCGCGACGACCATCGGAATGGACTGCGCCTGGAACAACTGGGCGAGCCGCTGGTTCGCCTCAACGTCGACCCGGGCCAGCACCCACGCGCCGCCGGCCTCTTCGGCCAGCTTCTCAAGCACCGGACTGAGCTGCTTACATGGGCCGCACCAGTCGGCCCACAGGTCCACGATCACTGGCGTGGTCCTTGACCTGAGCACGACCTCGTCGTTAAAGGTCTCTTCGGTTGCGTCGATCACGAACGCCGATGCCGGACCGCTCGCGGGAGCGCCGTCGCCAGCGCCAGCGGCGGCTCGTGCCGCCTGCTGCCTGCGCTGCGCGGCGGCCTGTCGCGCGCCAAGGTCGACGGCACCGTACATAGAGAAGTCCCGCGGCGATTGCATGCTTCTATCCTGCATCAAAACTTGGCGTGATCGTGACCATTGTTGGCCCGTGCGTGAAGTCGACACGCAGCGACGCGTCGGCAACTCGTTGCCAAAATTGCGCCGGCTGTAGCATGTCATGTGCTACAGTCGGCCCATGGCACAGAAGGGCGACCGGCGACGCGGCAAGCCGCTCAACCCGGATCTCGGGTATGCGGGCGATCCCGTGCACCACGCGACATCAAACATGCCGTCCCAGCGGATCGGCATCCGCGAACTGCGGCAGCACGCAAGCGTCTACGTCGATCTCGTCGAACGCGGCTATACCGTCGACATCACCAACCGAGGGCGGCTCGTCGCCCAGATGATCCCGGTACGCGACCCGGAGAGCCCGCTTGAGCGCTGGATCGCCAAGGGCGTAATCGAGCGGGCAGAGGATGACGGCAGCATCCTCGATATCGACCCGTACCAAGGAACGCCCATCGGCCAGCCGACCGCGAGCCAGGCGCTCGCGCAGCTGCGCTCCTCCGAGGAAGAGAAAAGGCCGTGATCTATCTCGACTCATCGGCTCTGGTCAAGCTCGCGCTCGCCGAGCCGGAGACCGCCGCGCTCAGCGACTACATCGCCAAGCGGGGCGAACAGGCGCTCGTCTCAAGCTCCCTGCACCGGGCAGAGGTGCTCCGCGCCATCTGGCAGGCCGAGCCCGGGGCGCTGCCACGCGCCCAGCGGATGATCCGCCGGGTCTCGCTCATCTCGCTCAGCCACGACCTGCTTGACAACGCGGCGACCCAGCCACCAGGCGATCTTTCGACTACCGCGGCGATCCATCTCGCCTCGGCGCTGGCCATCAAGCGGGACCTGACGGCCTTCATCAGCTACGACCAGCAACTGACGGACGCCGCCGAGGCCGCAGGCCTCCCGGTAGCCAGCCCCGGCTGAACTTACCCCCGGGGGAAAATCCCCCCGGTGACCCCCCTGCGCATGGGGGAGTCCCTCCCCCAAAACAAAGGGAGCCCCTCCACTCTTCATATCCCCCTCGCCGGGCCGCGCCCGGGACGGCGCCTACGGCGCCGAGCACGTAGTCCGTGGTTGCCGTTGCTGGTCCGCTAACCCCGATGGTTGCGGTTGCGGGCCGGCAACCCGGCCTCGGGAAATTCACTGCAACCGATGAGGGGGGTACGTCGTCTTTAGGGGTGGTTCGGGTGAACCGCCTCCTGTCGCCGCGCGAAAGTGTGGAACCCTTGACGTACCTCCCAAATACCCTCACAGGGCCGGGGACTGATGGCATCATGGCCGTCGGTGGCGGCACCGGGGCGTTTGCGGCCACAATTTCAATAGGGGCACCACGGACGGGGCGGCTAGGAGGCAGGCCGGTGGGCATGGACGCGGGCGCTGAGAGCGGGCCCTACGCCATCGTCACCGGGGGTTCGGGCACCGGGGCACGGCGTTTCCTCACCGAGCAACTGTTCGCCGCGCACTACCCGAAGCTGGCGGGCTGGGTCAGGCGGCTCGTGGACGACGATGACACCGCCCACGAAATCGCCTCGGAGGCGTTTGTCCGGCTGCTGTCGAAGTGGACAAGCATCGACAAGCTCGACAGCCCGCAGAGCTACCTCTACATGATCGCCACGAACCTGGTCCGCGACCACTGGCGAAAAATGGAACGGGAGCGCCGTGCCTTCACCAAGGCGGCGGCGGGCACCGATCCGGAACCGTACTCCGACCCGTCGCAGGACGTGGACATCCGGGAACTCCTGTCCGCGCTGCCCGCGCGGCTACGCGAACCGTTCCTGCTGCACTACTATGCCGGGTTCGGTGTCAAGGAGATCGCCGCGCAGCTTAAGCGGCCTGAGGGGACGATCAAGGCCGACCTGTACCATGCACGGGCAAAGCTTAAGGAAATGCTCGCGCAGCGCGCGACCGGCCCCATGCCCATCCAGCACAGGCCGAACAACGCGGGAAAGCAGAGCAACGAAGGCCGTGGCGGTGGCCAGGACTGGGGGAAGACCAATGCCAGCTAACGACGAGCTCGATCCGCTCGATCGCTGGCTGAACCAGCAGGTGCAGCCGCTGCCGCCGCCGTCGGGCACCTTCGACCTGATCGCCAGGCGAGCCCGTCGCCGCAAGATCCGCAAGGCCGTGGTCTCGCTGACGGGCGCCGCCGCCGTCGCCGCGGTGATCGGCGTCGCGGTGCCGGTGAGCATGTCGCTGCACTTGAATACCACATCGACCAACGCCAGCCTGTCGGGGAGCTCGGCCACGCCAAGCGGCACCCCAACCCGCTCAACCCTCGGGACGGCGAGCGAGGAGCCAAGCCCATCCGCGTCTGCCTCATCCGGGGCGAGCATCTCCGGGCTGACCACTCCCGGGTACCTGCCGCCTAACTTCACGCCCTTCTCGGTGACCTGGGACTCACTGACCACTGGCTGGATCATCGGGCCGGCGGGGACGCCGGGTCACTGCGGTGCCCAGCAGAACTCGTCCATCTGCACATCGGTCGCGGTCACCCACGACGGCGGCCAGACCTGGTCGGGTCTGCCCGGCGCCGACCACGGGCGGCCCGGACGCGGCGACGGGCGTCAGCGGACTGCGGTTCCTCAACGGGACGTACGGCTGGGCATTCGGCCCCGAGCTATGGGCGACCGATGACGGCGGCGAGCACTGGCACGAGGTGCCAACCGGTGGTCTCGCCGTCACCGACCTGGAGACACTCAACGGCCGCGCCTATGCGCTGTTCGGCAACTGCGCTTCCTCCAGCTCCGGAGGCAGCACCGGGGACACCATCGCCAACTGCACGGGTTACACGCTGAAAACCGCCGCGGCCGGCAGCGACACGTGGACCCCCGTCGCCGGCGTCCCCGCCAACCTCGGCCTGGCCTCCCGTTCTCCGGCCAGCGCGCTGATCGAGCTCGCCGGGGGGACCAGCACGCAGCCGGCGACCGGCTACTTCGTCGCGCCCGACGGCACCCTGTACGCCGGGCCCCTAGACGGGAGCGCCTGGCACGAGGCGGCGCAACTCCCCTGCACCCCGGGAGCTGCCGACAACGACGGATTGCCGCAGGACCTGCTGCTGGCGGCCGGGATGACAGCCTCCGGCGCGTCGCGCTTGGCGATGACCTGCGTAAGCCAGACAGCCGGCATCACCGTCTACGGGTCGACCGATGGCGGATCGACTTGGACGGCGCAGACGAACGTCACATCACAGATAACTGCCATCCGGGGCGCACCCCAGTCGCTGGCCATCTTGCCCGACGGCACCGTCATCCTCGCGACGGCCGCTAGCGGCGGACAGACCGGAGGAGGCATTTACCTCCTCTCCCCTGGTGCGTCGCAATGGCAGGCGGCGACGCTGTCGGATTCGTCGGGTGAGACCTACGGGTTCACCTACGTGGGCATGACCAGCGCCAAGCAGGGGGTTGCCCTCGGCGGCGCTCCCGGCCTGCATGCCATCTGGATGACCACCGACGGCGGCCAGACCTGGCAGGTCAAGCCGATCCAGAGCTAGCCGCCGCCCGCACATCCACTCCTGGCGACTCCCGTGTGCTCGTTAGCGCAACGCACGCTTCCGTTCGGATAAATCCTCAGGTCGGGGACGGCCAGCCGGCTGACGGCGGGCCGGACGCCGGGTGGTCGCCTCCCCGCGCGGCCCGGGCCGCTTGTCGCCGGCTCGGGCCAGCCGGCGACATTCCTCTTTGTACAGAGCGGTGGCGTTCAGGCTTTCAGCAGCAGCGCCGAGCCCTGGCCGCCGCCGCCGCACAGTGCCGCCGCACCGAGTCCGCCACCGCGGCGGCGCAGCTCGTAGATGAGCGTCAGCGCGATCCGGGCGCCGGACGCGCCAAGCGGGTGGCCGACCGCGATCGCGCCGCCGTTGACGTTGACGATGTCCGGGCTGACGCCGAGCTCACGCATGGACGCGATGCCGACCGCGGCGAACGCCTCGTTGATCTCGATCAGGTCCAGGTCGCTCACGCCGAGGCCCGCCTTGCCGAGTGCCTTCTTTATGGCGTTCGACGGCTGGAAGTGCAGCCCGTTGTCCGGTCCGGCAACCGTGCCGAACGCACCCACCTCGGCGAGGATCGTGGCGCCGAGTTCCTCGGCCTTCCCTCTGCTCGTCACGACGAGCGCCGCGGCGCCGTCGGAGATCTGCGAGGACGTGCCCGCCGTGATCGTGCCCTCCTGCCCGAAGGCGGCGGGAAGCTTCGCGAGGGAGTCCGCTGTCGTGTCGGCCCGGATGCCCTCGTCGGAGTTGAAGACGATCGTGTCCTTCCGCGACTTGACCTCGACGGGGACGATCTCCTCGGCGAGGACGCCGTCCTTGGCTGCCTTGGCCGCACGCTGCTGCGAGCGAGCGGCGAAGTCGTCCTGGTCTGCCCGTGAGATGCCGAGCTTGGCGTTGTGGCGTTCCGTCGACTCGCCCATCGACAGGCCGTCGAACGCGTCCGTCAGGCCGTCCAGGGCCATTGAGTCGAGCATCTCGACCGAACCGTATTTGTAGCCCTTGCGGGAGTTCTTCAGCACGTGCGGGGCGTTTGTCATCGACTCCATGCCGCCCGCGACGATGACGTCGAACTCACCGAGCCTGATCAGGTCCGCTGCCTGGGCGATCGCGTCGAGGCCGGAGAGGCAGACCTTGTTGACGACCGTGGCCGGGGTCGTCATCGGGATGCCTGCCTTGACCGCCGCCTGCCGCGCGGTGATCTGGCCGGTGCCCGCCTGCAGCACGTGGCCCATAATCACGTAGTCCACCTGGTCGGGCCGCACTCCCGCGCGGTCAAGCGCACCCTTGATCGCGAACCCGCCTAGGTCAGCCGCGCTGAAGCCGGCGAGACTGCCGAGAAGCCGTCCGATGCCGGTCCGCGCTCCGCCGATGATCACTGGGTCACGGTCGCCCATGGCGCCTCCTGTATCTAACAGCCTTATATGTCACGATACCCATCATGCTGCTGACCATCGATCACGTGGGTATCGCCTGCCGGAGCCTGGACGCCGCCGTCGAGCGGTACACCAGCCTCTTCGGGCTCACCCTGGTAAGCCAGGAAACCAACACCGAGCAGGGTGTCAGGGAGGCGATGCTCGCTACCGAGTCCGGGACCTCCTATGTTCAACTGCTTGAGCCGCTTGCGCCCGATACCCCCGTGGGGAAGTTCATCGAGCGGCGCGGCGAGGGGATGCACCACGTGGGGTACGCGGTGGCGGACGTGACCGCGGCGCTGGCGGAGATCGGTGCGACGGGTGTCAGGCTGATCGACTCGCGGCCCCGGCACGGGTCGATGGGCGCGTCGATCGCGTTCCTCCATCCGCGCGACCTCGGCGGGGTGCTGACCGAACTGGTACAGCCCGGCTCGCTAGTTCCAAGTGCACCGGTTCGAACGGGCGTCGGACAGGCCTCACGAGCGCGCGATCGATTGCACTGTTTGCACACTTCTGAGGTGCATGAAACGTGATCTATTGGGCTTAACCAAGGGACACATGATGCCAGTGTGACCTTTAGACTTTCGGTAGAGAGTGACACCTCTGACGAACCACCGGTTTCCGGCGTGACCGATCCGTTACTATTCGATGGCCAGGTCCGGGAGAAAAGGGTTCGTTGCGCGCGCAGAACATCGAAGCACCCGCAGATCCAACGGAGGCGGAGTAGATTGCCTCTCACTGGCGAGACCATCTCCCGCCCTCCGGCCCCGCCTGCCGTCCCCCGTCTAGCTTGGATTAGGCCCATATGCAATCGGACATTGACGCTCAGCTGACCAGCTTCTTCGAAGAGACCCCACCGCGCGACTTCGCCAAGGTGATGCGCGGCTATGATCCGCACCAGGTCGACGAGCACATCCGCCAGCTCGCCAACGAGGTGCGCAGGCACCAGGAGGACGCGCTCGGCGCTCGCCGTGACCTTCAGGACGCGCAGCGGCAGATCCAGGAGCAGGAACGGCCGACCTATTCCGGTCTTGGTGCGCGCATTGAGCAGCTGCTACGGCTCGCCGAGGAGCAGGCGACCGAGCTCGTGCAGGCCGCGCGGTCCGAGGCCAACGAGATCAAGGCGGCCGCGAAGGTTGACGGCGCCGAGCTGCGGGCCGCTGCCGAGAACGAGGCCGCGGAGCTGCGCGCCAACGCCAAGCGCGAGATCCGACGACGTGCGCGGTGCGGCGGAGCGCGAGGCCGACTCGATCAGCACTACCGCGCGGCGCGAGGCGGACGAGCTGACCTCCACCACCGAGCGCGAGGTCGCCAAGCTGCGCGCCACGGCCGACCACGAGGTCGCGGAGAAGCGGGCCTCCACCGAGCGGGACATCGCCAAGCTGCGTACCACCACCGAGCGGGAGGTGGCGCAGAGCAAGGCGGCGGCCAAGCGGCAGCGGGACGAGATCCTCACCACCTCCAAGCGCCAGGCGGACGAGATGCGGTCCCAGGCGCAGCGGATCCTGGACGAGAGCGAGGCGCAGCGGACGCAGGCCGAGGCCGAGTTCGAGATCCAGCTCGCCGCCCGCCGCGAGGAGTCCGAGCGCCAGGAGGCCGAGCGGCTCGCCGCCGCCCAGGCCGCCACGCAGAAGCTGGTCTCCGAGGCCGAGCAGCGCGCGTCCACCGCCGAGCAGCGGGCCGCCAAGGCGTCGGCGCAGGCCGACCAGACCCGCCGCGACGCCGACCAGCACGCCCGGCAGCTTGTGTCGAACGCGAAGAAGAACGCCGACCAGATCGTCGCGCAGGCCAAGGCGCAGGCCGAGCAGGCGCTCAGCGAGGCCAAGACCGAGGCGGAGCGCCGTCGGCTCACCGCTCAGCGCGAGGTCGAGGAGCTCACCCGCCAGAAGGACAACATCTCCACCCACCTCGCCCAGGTGCGGCAGCTGCTCGGCGGCCAGCTCGGCGTGCAGCTGCCGCCGATGGAGCCGACCGTGGCAGCAGCGCCGGTCAAGCCGGCCGTGGAGAGCGCGCCGGTCGCGCCCGCCCCGGCTTCCCGCCCGGCGGGGAAGCGGCACCGCGCCCCGGCCCGCCAGTGCGAACGGCGACGCCAAGGAACGACGAGAACTGGTGGACCGAGTAATAACTGGTATCGCCTGACGGGGTGCGCCAAATGCGGAAGGCCCGGACCCAAGTCGAGTCCGGGCCTTCCGCATTTCCTGGACAAATAACTACTTACCGCTTAGCCAACCATCATATTTAAGTCTAATTTGCGGCGAATGTTGCGCCTTTTTGTTAGGGATGCGGAGTGGTTATTCGTCCCAGGTGGTCGGCAGGGTCCGCCCGTCATGCAGCGCGGCCGGATTGACCGTCGCGGACGATCTCGCTCAGCGCGATGCGGACGAAGTTCTCCCCCACCCACAGGTGCTTGGCGCCATCCACGCCGATCACCTCCGCCTTGGGAACCCGGGCGAAGCGCTGCCGCGCCTCGTCGGGACGCAGGTAGTCGTCGAGCTCGGGCACCAGCACGGTCAGCGGCCTGCCGGATGCCGCCCAGCATCCAGATCCTCGTCGCGTGGCCCGGCGCAGCGGCGGGGACAGCAGGATGCCGCCCTGGACGCCCGGCAGCAGGCCCCAGCGCAGCGTCAGCTCCGTGCCGAACGACCAGCCGAGCAGCCAGATCTGCGGCAGCCCCGCGTCGACGGCGTAGCTGGACCGCGGCCTCGACGTCGAAGCGCTCGGTCTCGCCGCCGCCGAACTCGCCCTCGCTCTTGCCCTGCTCCGACTCGGTCCCCCGGGTGTTGAACCGGAGCACGGCCACGTCCGCCAGCGCGGGCAGCCGGTTCGCCGCCTTGCGGTACACGTGGCTGTCCATCATCCCGCCGTGCGTCGGCAGCGGGTGCAGGCAGACGAGCGTGGCGGCCGGGTCACGTCTGCTCGGGCAGCGCGAGCTCGCCGACCAGGCGCAGCCCGTCCTCCGTGGTCAGCGTGATCGGGGTCCGCCGGGCGGGCAGGACCGTCGCAGCCCTGATATCGGTCACGTTCTCCTTGGCTATCGCAGATCTATCGGCCGGGGCGGCGCTGCAGGCGCCGCCGCCAGCACACGGTGTGCCAGTGCCGCCGCGCGTCCGCGCCAGAGTGCGTCGGCCACACCACCACGTGCGCGATGCCCGGGTACAGCTCCTGGTCGCAGCCGGGGCAGCGGTACGGCTTGGCGGCCGCCGCGCCGGGCACCGGGCGCACCACCCAGTCGCCGTCCGGCCAGTCCTCGATCCGCTCGGGACCAAGCGGCGCCGACGGCGCGGCAGGCCGGGGTTTCCGGGTCTTACGCGGGCTCACGGCGATCAAGCCTATCGGTGCGAGGATTTAACTACATGTTCGCTAGTAACAACGCGTGGGCGGCACCGGGTAGTCCGCAATACAGTGCCTGTGTGCGACTCGTCATCGCGCGGTGCAGCGTCGACTACGACGGCAGGCTCACCGCCCATCTCCCGTCCGCCCTCCGGCTGCTGATCGTCAAGGCCGACGGGTCGGTCCTCGTGCATTCGGACGGCGGCTCCTACAAGCCGCTCAACTGGATGTCGCCGCCCTGCCGGCTGACCGAGCACCCGGAGACACGGGCGCCGGCAAGTGGACGGTCACCAACAAGGCCGGCGAGACGCTCACGATCAACATCGAGGAAACGCTCTCCGACACGTCCGTCGAGCTCGGCATCGACCCGGGCCTGGTCAAGGACGGCGTCGAGGCGCACCTGCAGGAGCTGCTCGCCGAGCAGCTTCACCTGCTCGGCGACGGCTGGCGGCTCATCCGCCGCGAGTACCCCACCCCGATCGGCCCGGTCGACATCATGTGCCGCGACGACTCCGGCGAGCACGTCGCCGTCGAGATGAAGCGGCACGCGGGAATCGACGCGGTGGAGCAGCTCACCAGGTACCTGGAGCTGCTGAACCGGGACCCGCTGCTGTCGCCGGTGCACGGCGTGCTCGCCGCCCAGACGATCAAGCTCCAGGCCCGCACGCTGGCCGAGGACCGCGGCATCCGCTGCGTCGTCCTCGACTACGACGCCATGCGCGGCATCGAACGCGAGGGCACGCTGTTCTGATGCGCCCGATGGCAAAAACCGCCACCTTATCGGGCGCGAACAGCATATCTCCCGGGGGACGACCCCCGTACCCCCCGATGTCCGGGCAAGCCCGGACCGGGGCCGTGGTTCGCCGACCGAGAGCCCTGATGCCCGGACTAGGGCCGTGGGGACCGACCCGCCTGGCGCTGGGGCCCCCAGCGCTAGCCCGGCGCCTGGTCCCCGGCGCTATCCTACGGCCTGGGGCCACGGCGCTATGCCGGTTGGCGCTGGGGGCCACGGCCCCGGCCAGGGCCGTGGGGGCACGGACCGGGGCCGTGGTGACTGCTAGTACTGGCGTAGGGCTAGTACTGGCTGTAGGGCTGGCCGTTCGGGTCGTAGACCGGCTGGCCGTACTGCTGCTGGGCGTACTGGGGGTTGAAGTTGGGGTCGTACTGGCTGTACTGCTGGTCGTAGAGGTAGCGCCTGCTGCTGGGCCTGGAGCTGGGCCTGCTCGCGGTCCAGGTGGTCGTAGTAGCCGTTCTCGAGGTGCTTGTCGACCTCGGCGGCGGCGAAGCCGGCCAGCATCTCCTTGCCCAGCTCGTGGTGCTCGGTGATGCCCTCGTTCTCGCGGTGATGCTCGTACATGCGCATCGCCTCGAAGCCCGCCGCGCCCGCCAGCAGCTCGTGCGTGATCTCGTGGCGGGGCCGCTGGCTCGTCGTAGACCTGGTCGTAGGCGTCCTGTGCACCCAACATGTCGAAGAATCCCATGGGCCGCAACGTAGCCCAGCGAACGCGTCCAGCCGACATCCGATGCCCGATTATCGGCCGATTAGTGCCCTATATCGCCATTTGCCCGGGTGACCTGACGTAATGGGGCAGCTGACCGGGACTTCGGTGTTACCCGGCGGGTGGCGGGGCAGGAGCTGCGGCTAGGCGGTGACGGCTGGCGCCGCGGCTGCGGCCCCTCGAGGAGCCAGTCGATGTCGACCTCCTCGCCGCCGACGTTCGCGGTGTCCCACGGCCCGCTCACCAGGAGGGTGTGCAGCAGCGGGCCGTCGAGCGACTCCAGGTGCGCGCGCAGCGTGGCGTCGTCCGGCATGCCCTCGACGCGCGGCGCCAGGCGGTCCCGGATCTGGGCCAGCCGCAGCGAGCAGCGCCTCAAGGTCGGCGTCCCGGTCGAAGGCGCCTTCTTCGCCCTCCGCGATGCCCTGGGCGATGATGTCCTTGATCGCGCGGAAATTGCCTTCGTCGTCGGCGGTGACCATCTGCAGCCAGGCCCGGCTCTTGTGCCGGTACTGGAGCATGGACATCACGGCCTCGTGCCGGACGAAGTCGGCGTCCCGCAGCGTCGTGCCGCGCCGCGGCCGGGCCAGGCACCGGGCCAGGGAGATCGCCGACGCCAGCCCGCTGTTCAGGCCGCGGCCCGGCCAGAAGTGGATCGCGTTGGCCGCGTCGCCGAGCAGGAAGCCGAACGTCCCCGGCGTCGTCGCGGTGGGCGGGAAGAGCCGGGCCGAGAACCTCGGCCGCTGCACCATGTTCAGCTGGAAGCCGGTCACGGCGGTCAGGTTCTCCGGCGGGACGCCGAACAGCGCGAGCCCTTCCTGCACCCGCGACCAGAACGCGGACCCGCGCAGCAGGGCGGGCAGGAACAGGGTGTGGTGCGTGCCGCAGACGAAGTCGCCGCGCGGTCCGAGCTCGAGCAGGCAGGGCTCGGACTGGATGCAGCCGGTGAACGTCTGCTTGACCGGGTTGATCCCGACCGCTTCCTTCGCCTCCTGGTCGGTGAGCCGCATGTTCAGGAACCCCTCGCCGTTCAGCGAGTTCAGCAGGAACCGGTTCTGCGCCACCGTCAGCAGGACCGCCATGGGGTCGGGCAGCAGCGACTTCACCCGCAGGCCGAGCACCATGTCGGAGAGCTGCTCGCCGTCGAGCCCGTAGAGGCTGAAGTCGGCCGCGCCGAACTTGCTCTTGAAGTGCGAGAAGGTGCGCGACCTGCTGCCCTCGCAGATCGCGAGCACGTGCTGCCTGACGATCTCGCTGCGGGCCGACTCCGCGTCGAAGGGCTCGGGGATGAGCTCGATCTGGCCGCGCTTGCGGTTGGCGAGCTCGAGCAGGCGGTCCTCGATGTAGGCGATGCGGATGTTGCGCGGGCCGAGGTCGTTGACCGAGTCCGGTCCCGTCGGCCACATCTCGGTGAAGTTGCCCGGGGTGAACAGGTAGTCCTGCATCTCCTGCGGGAGCTTGAGGAACTGGCGGCTCTGGATGGTCACGACCTGCTGGCGGCGGACGTTTCCTTCCTCGATTCCCTTCCACACCACCCGGCTGCCCGTCCCGCTTCCAGCGGCCGTTGTAGATCCGGATCGCCACCCTCGGCCCCATCAGGTCGGCGAGCAGCAGCGCGAAGGCCAGGCCGACCGGGCCGCCGCCGCTGACGGTGACCCGCATGACGGACGCCGGGCTGGGGCGCGGCCTGGGCCACGTCGACGCGGGCACCGGGCTGACGGGGACGGTCACCGCCCGCCGCGTCCAGTCCGCCTCGAAGGCGAACCGGTGGGTCGCGATCGGGATCTCGTCACCCGGCCGGAGACGCTGGGTGGTGACGGGCTCGCCGTTCACCCGGGTGCCGTTGGCGCTGCCCCGGTCGGTGATGACGAAGCCGTCGGCCTTCCTGCCGGAGCTCGGCGTGCAGCCGGGAAACCGCGGGATCGGGGATGACGATGTCGTTGTCCTCGCCGCGGCCGAACGTGACCGGCGCGTCGCCGACCGGGAAACGCTTGACCGCCAGGTCGCCGTGCAATCCCACGACAGATAGCCTTCACCGCGCCATCTCCCGTCTGCGCGGTCAGCCGTCGGCATGCCCGCCAGACGGTAGCGCTGTCCGCCCGCTCCATGGTTCCGATATCTCGTTTCCACGTCAATATCTGCCACTTGCAGGCACTGATTTCGAAGCCCTGTCAATTCCTATTCGCGCGATATCAATATGATCCATTGGTAGCCGTACGCAGTCAGCCTGGGTCGCAGCCGGTAATGAGCGACCACCAGGTCGCCGAGGCGGCGGACGCTCGACAGGGTCATCGGGGCGGCGGGTCGTGCGGGTAACGCGCGGGCAGGGCGAATCGCGGGGCTGACTCGTCGCCGACGAAGAACGGCGCGATCGCCAGGCCGAGCTCGTCGACGAGGTTCGCCGCCAGCAGGTCGCGCAGGATGCGGGCGCCGCCTTCGACCAGGAGGGTCGTCACGCCCCGGTTCTGGTAAAGATCGGCGAGGACAGCGGCGAGCGGTGAGCTCCGGCCCACTTCGATGACGACGGCCGTCGTTCCCTAGGCATTCCGTCGCCATGGCGGCGGCGCGCCGGGCAGTAGACGAGCGGGGTGCCCGGGCCGGCGAAGAAACGGGCCGCCGGGTTCAGGTCGCCGGATGACGGTCACGCGTGACCCGCAGCGGGTGCGGCGGCCTGCCCGCCGCCTCCTGGTCGGCCACCCGGGCCGGGTCGCGGACCAGCAGCCGCGGGTTGTCGGCGCGGATCGTGCCGGCGCCGACCAGGATCGCGTCGGCCCGGCGCGCAGCGCGTCCACCTCGTCCAGGTCCTCCGGGCCGGACAGGATCAGCCGGCTCGGCGATGCGTCGTCCAGGTAGCCGTCGACGGAGACCGCGCAGCTCACGATCGTGTGGTGAAAGGCGGGCTGGCACGCGCCGCGAAGTGTCCGGCACACGGTCAAGATTACTCGCGACAACGCGAACGGCACGCGTGGCTGGCGTCGGCGGCATACGGGCGGCTTCGGGCTTCCCAGGCCGACACGAGATGATTTACTTGCTTTATGGCAGGTCATGCGGTTTCACCCACCGCTCCGGCGTGGGGCGCGGCGCGGGAGACGTTCGAGTCGGTCAACCCGGCGACCGGCGAGGTGCTCGCCACGTACCGGATCGACGGGCGAGCGGGAGGTCGGCCTCGCGGTGCGCCGGGCACGGACGGCGGCGGCCTGGTGGGGCGGGCTCTCCTTCGCGCGAGCGGAGGCTGCGGCTGCTGGCCTGGAAGTCGCACCTCACCCGGTACATGGGGCGGCTCGCGCAGCTCGTGCACGACGAGACGGGCAAGCCGCTCGACGACGCGACGCTGGAGATCGTCAACACGATCCTGCACCTGGACTGGGCGGCGAAGCACGCCGCGTCGGTGCTGCGGCCGCGGCGGGTGCCGTCGGGCATCGCGATGCTCAACCAGGCGGCCTCCGTCGAGTACCAGCCGCTCGGCGTGATCGGCGTGATCGGGCCGTGGAACTACCCGGTGTTCACCCCGATGGGGTCGATCGGCTACGCGCTCGCGGCCGGGAACGCGGTCGTGTTCAAGCCGTCCGAGCTCACCACCGGCGTGGGGCAGTGGCTGGTGCACTCGTTCACGCGAGGTGCTCTCCGAGGTGTTCGGCGACACCGAGCCGGTGCTGCAGCTCGTCACCGGGCTCGGCGCGACCGGCGCGGAGCTGGCCAAGTCCGGGGTGAACAAGCTCGCGTTCACCGGGTCGGCCGCCACCGCGCGGAAGGTGCTCGCCGCCGCCGCCGAGACGCTGACGCCCGTGCTCGCCGAGTGCGGCGGCAAGGACGCGCTGCTCGTCGCCGCCGACGCGGACCTGGACGCGGCGGCCGACGCCGCGGCCTGGGGCGCGATGTCCAACGCCGGGCAGACCTGCGTCGGCGTCGAGCGGGTATACGTCGTGGAGTCGGTGTACCGCCCGTTCCTCGAGAAGCTCGGGGAGCGGGTATCGCAGGCTGCGGCCCGGGGATGACGGCTCGGCCTCGTACGGGCCGATGACGCTCGGCCGGTCAGGTCGACGTCGTGGAGCGGCACCTGGCCGACGCGGTGGCCCGGGGCGGGCGGGCGGCCTTCGGCGGCCTCGACTCGGTGCGGGCGCCGTACGTTTCGCCCGTGGTGCTCGTCGACGTGCCGGAGGACAGCGCGGCGGTGCGCGAGGAGACCTTCGGACCGGTGGTGACGGTCACCCCGGTGCCGTCGCTCGCCGACGCCGTGCGGCTGGCCAACGCCTCGCCGTACGCGCTTGGATCGGCGGTGTTCACCAAGCGGCGAAAGGCCGGCCTGCGCGCCGCGCGGTCGCTGCGGGCCGGGATGACGTCAGTGAACTCGGTGATCTCGTTCGTCGGGGTGCCGTCGCTGCCGTTCGGCGGGACCGGCGAGTCCGGGTTCGGGCGGATCCACGGGGCCGACGGGCTGCGGGAGTTCTCCCGGGCCAAGTCGATCACCAGGCAGCGGATGAAGCCGGTGGTGCGGACCACCACCTTCAGCCGGACGTCCACGGACATGGACCGGCTCGTCAAGCTGGTCACGATCCTGCACGGCCGCCTGTACCGGCCCAAGCAGCGACGGCGCTAGGGTGCCGAGGCCGGAAGCCAGCTCTGGATCCACCGGGACGAGCGGAGCCCGGCCGGCGATGAGGTCAGCGGCGCGCTCGGCGATCGCGACCACCGGGGCGTTGGTGTCACCGCGCGGGAGCGTCGGCATCACCGAGGCGTCGACGATGCGCAGGCCCGACAGGCCGCGGACGCGGAGCTGCGGGTCCGCCACGCTGTCGTAGCCGCTCGCCGACTTCGCCACGTCGCCGCCCATGGCGCAGGTCCCGCCCGGGTGATAGCCGGTGACCACGTTGCTCCTGATGAAGTCGCGCACCTCGTGATCGGTGCAGATGCCGTCGCCCGGCATAAGCTCCTCGGCGCACATCTTGGACAGCGGCGCGGCGGTCCCGTAGTCGCGTGCCATCCGCACCCCGACGGCGAGCGCATTGAGGTCGCGCACGTCAGACAGATACCCAGGGTCCACAAGCGGCCGGTGCCTCGCGTCGCGGGAGGCAAGGCTGACGCGGCCCCGGCTGGCCACATCGACGAGCGTGACGAGTACGGTCATCGCGCGCCGGGCCGGGTCGGCGAGACCCTGCTCGCGGAAGCCCACCGGCAAGACATGCCACTGCAGGTCGGGCGCGGCGGCCCCCGGTTCGCTGCGCGCGAACCCGCCCGCTTCGGCGATGTTCGACGTAAGCGGACCTTTGCGGGTCATCCGCCAGGATGCGAAATCGCGGTTCCGCATGGATTCCCACAGGCCCTTCTCACCGGGGGTCGACCACAGCACGGGCACCGCCGGGTGGTCAATCAGGTTCGCACCCACCGCGGGCATGTCCGCGATCACGTAGATGCCCCGCTCCCGCAGATGGTCGGCGGGGCCGATGCCGGACAGCATGAGCAACTGCGGCGTCCCGATCGCGCCCGCGGCCAGGACGACCTCAGCTTCGGCGCGTGCGGTCTCCTCCCGGCCCTGAAAGCGGTAGGTCACCCCGGCGGCACGGCCGCCCTCGATGACAAGGCCCGTGGCGAGGGCGTTCGTGATGACCGTCAGGTTCTGCGGCTTGACCGCCAGGTAGGCATCGGCGACGCTGCACCGCACACCGTCCCGCTGAGTCACCTGGTAGAAGCCGATGCCCTCCTGCCGCGCCCCGTTGAAGTCATCGTTGGCCGGCGCGCCGCGCCGCATGGCCGCTTCGATAAAGCGCTCCGCGTGGACTGACTTATGCCGCAGGTCCTGTACCGGCTGCGGCCCGCCCGCGCCGTGATACGGGCTAGCGCCGCGGGCGTTGTCCTCCGCGCGCAGGAAGTACGGCAGCAGCTCCTTGTAGCCCCACCCCGCGCACCCGTACTCGTCGCGCCACGCGTCATAGTCCACGCGGTTACCCCGGACGTAGACCATGGCGTCCATCGTCGAGGAGCCGCCTAGCGCCTTCCCCCGGGGCCAGTAAACCTGGCGCGCATCGGCCCGATCCTGCGGAAGCGTTACGTAGCTCCAGTCGTACTGGCTGCGGAAAAGCCGACTGTACGCCGCGGGGACGCGGACCTCTGTTACGGCACTGGCGTCTGGCCCCGCCTCAAGGAGCAGCACCCGGGTGCCCGGGTCCTCGGCAAGCCGGGCGGCTACCACACAGCCCGCGCTCCCACCGCCCACGATCACGTAGTCGAACACACGGTTACCTTATCGGCAAACTCCGGCCTAACCTGGGCAAACTCGGGGTCCGGCGGGCCCCCGAGAACCGCCGGACCCCGAGTTTGCAAGTGTGACTACCGAGTGTCACTTTCATTGATCTGCTTCTTTGCGCATTCACATCACTACCCAGGTAAACGCCATAATCACACCGGCCAGCTAACTACCTAGAGTGACTACACTACGGTGTTGACCATGACCGACGACAGCCGCGACACCCCGGTCGTGCTCTCCAGGATTTACACGCGCACCGGCGACGACGGCACCACCGCCCTCGCGGACGGCGGAAGGGTGGCCAAAACCGAACCCCGCCTGGCCGCCTACGCCGATACCGACGAGGCCAACTGTGCGATCGGCACTGCCATCACGTTGGGCAATCTCCCCGACGACATGGCGCAGCTGCTCCGCCGGATCCAGAACGAACTCTTCGACTGCGGCGCCGACCTGGCCACTCCCCTTCCAGCGGCTCCCCCCGAGTACCCGCAGCTCCGCATCGACGAGAGCTACGTAACAGCCCTAGAGAAAGCCTGCGACGAGTACAACGCGCCCCTGCCCACCCTGCGCAGCTTCATCCTCCCGGGAGGGACCCCCGGGGCAGCCCTGCTGCACACAGCACGAGCCGTGACAAGGCGCGCCGAGCGTACGGCCTGGTCCGCGGTGGCCGCCCACGGCCCGACAATCAGCCCCTGGCCCGCCAAGTACCTAAACCGCCTCTCCGACCTGCTGTTCATCCTCGCCCGAGCAGCGAACGTTGAAGCAGGAGACGTCCTATGGCACCCAGGCGGCGACCGCTAGGCGAAATCACCCAAGTGAGATCCGGGCGGTGAGGCTTCGAGCCAGGCCAGGAAGCCGGTCAGCGCCTGTTCGGTCATGGCCAGTTCGACGGTCTGATCGGGCGACGAGCCGGAAGGCTTGACGGAGACTTCCACGACGAGCCGGTCCGCGCCGAGGGCAACGGCCTCCGCTGGTTCCGCAGGCCGACGAGAAACGACGCTGAGCGCGCGCCGGTGAAAAACGTACTCGGGTCGAAGCAGCACGCTGATCGCGCCGTACCAGCGCAGTGAATCGTGCTGGTACGACAGAACACCGAGACGCCAGGCGCTGGTACCCGG